>CAWIKC010000002.1:0-1493345 GCA_963836595.1 Bryobacterales bacterium | reverse complement strand
TTGGCGAGGAAACGACGAGCCTTTGCCTGCATGATGGAGATCAGGTCGACAGCCTCAACGAAATCCTTGTAGTCGGCATCTTCAGCCGGCGTCAGGGTTCCGTCATTCGCCTTCTGGCGTAGCTCGCCGATGTGGGCCTCCAGTTCGGAGTCCGCGCGGAGTTCCAAGAGCGCCGCAGCCACCTTCGGCGTGAACGCTTCGGTCAGCGGGTCCAACAAGCGGTCCAAATAGCTTGTGGTCGGCATGAATGAATTATATCTTTCATTTGATGACTTCGCTCGTAGAGGGCCTCAGCCTATAAAGCAGGCGAATTGAGCACTTAAGGCCGGACTGCTTGCGAATTTCCAACCATCGGGTTGTCGTCAATGGGCGTCGTCAATGCCGCACTCAAGTTGGATAAAGTTGTCCTACCTGTCCTACCAGACAATCGTCAGCCGCCGCTTCGCAAACAGCTCCCCTAGTTCGGCCTCGGTCAGATCACGATTTTCGCCGTCATTGGGGTATGCCCCGGTAAATAAACCGAGCGCATAGGAAGTGGCATCTAAATCGATCTTTACCCTCCCGCCGGAATCGGTTGTGCCATACTCCTCGCCACCGCCGCAAGTAGTGGTGTGCCACATCCCCCATACATGCACGTTTGGCCGTGGCCTGCCAGAGCGCGTGACTACGCGCAATTCCACCGCGAACATCTCTATCTCCCACTGCCTCTTCAACACGATCGCGGACGCGGCGCCAGTCTTGATGCCAAGATGAAGCGTGTACGCACCAACCAGGCCGCCCCCCACTTTTTCGAAGTAAATCTGTTCAATATAGAGCGGCACCAGCGGCGCGGTCACTTCGAGGCTGCCCTTCGCATCCGTACGATATTTGCCAAGTGGCAAACCTTGATGCACGGCACAGTGGTTGTACTCCGATACGTATTCAGCCACCGAAACGTCGACATTTGTTCTGGGCCGTCCGTCGGGATAAAGGAGCGTGATCCGTCGCTTCACTGCCGGCGGAAGCACCAGTTGCACCTCGCCCGATGGCAATTGCGCGGTTCGGCCCAGCGTACTCATCGCTCCTTTCAGATCGTTCCAAAACCGGTCTGCCGGGATATCAGGTGACCGGTACCATACCTGTTCACCAACCTGAATCGCCAACAAGTATGATTTCGTATTTGGGTGCGGTTGCGCTTCCTGTCGTAGCCGTTCCGAATCGAGCGGCACCACAACGCGGCCATTATTGACGGACGCGAGCTTGAAGTCTCGAAGACCATACCAGGAATAGCTATAAAGCCAGAGCGTACCGGAACTAAGTGGCTGTGGAACCTCGCCGGCATAGATCAAGTAAATCTGTCGGGGCGGCATCTGTGCCACCCCGGCACTCGCGAACAGAAAGCCCGCCATCGCACCCAAAACCGTCATTCGCGCCATCACCCACTACGATATCGTCAACGTTAAAAGAGCGGAGCACAAAGGCGCGGCCCCGTCGCGCAGATCCGCACCATCCATGGCGCCTTTCTGATCCCCATGGAACCCGGGGACGGCTGCCGCCGTATTGAAAGAAGTGAAGCTCGCGATCAGCGGAGTGCTCCTGCTTTCCTTGCACGCGCAAGACGCCCGCGAGATAGTGCGGCAGTCCGTCTCCAAGGACATGGTGAACCAGGAGCTGGCGCGAAACTACACCTACGTCGAGCACGTAACCGAAAGTGAGCTCGACACGCATGGCAAGGTGAAGCATACGAGTTCGGAAACGGCGGAAGTGATCATGCTATGCGGAGCGCCGTACCGGCGGGTGATTGAGCGGCGGGGACAACCGCTCTCCGGTAGGGACGAGCAGCGCGAAGAGTCGCGGATCGACAAGCTGGGCGATGAAGACAGCAAGGATTGCGCCAAGCGCCAGGAGGCGGTGGAAAAGCGGCGGCGGAAGGAGCGGGAGTTTTTGCGGGATGTTCCAGACGCGTTCAATTTCCGGTTGGCCGGAATCGAAAAGGTCGATGGCAAGGACGCCTACGTGATTGAAGCTGAGCCGCGTCCCGGTTTTCAATCGCGCGATGCCCGCGCCAGGTTTCTCGAGAAAGTTCGCGGCAAGATCTGGATCGACAAAGCCGAGCTGCAATGGGTCAAAGTGGACGCCGAAACCACGGACACAGTGTCGTTCGGGCTGTTTCTCTTCCGGCTGCACAAAGGGGCCCGTCTGCACTTCGAGCAGACTCGGGTGAACGATGAGATCTGGCTGCCGCATCGGATTCATATAAACGGGAGCGCCCGGGCAGCGCTGTTGCTGGCAGGTGGTTATGCGGCCGATTTTGAATTCGACAAATATCAAAAGTTTTCGGCCGACTCCCGCATCGTTTCCACGAGCGAAGTGAAGTAGTAAGCTGGGCCATAGTAAGCTGGCGATGATGCCCCGTATCATCGCCTACCCGCTCGCGCTCGCATCCTTGCCGCCAACGTCAAATCGCTGAAGATTCGCATTTTGTCCGTCATGCTGATCTCCGATGACGGCATCGGCGAATGGGGCTTTGCGACCTGTTGGCCGTCCCGCATAGTTTCCACGAGCGAAGTGAAGTAGTAAGCTGGCGAATGATGCCTCGCCTACTTGTCTGCCTGCTGGCGCTCGTTTCCCTGCTGCAAGCCCAAACCGTCAAATCGCTCAAGATTCGCATTCTGTCCACCATGCTGACCTCCGATGACGGCATCGGCGAATGGGGCTTTGCGGCGCTGGTGGCCGACTCCCGCATCGTATCTACCAGCGAAGTGAAGTAGTAAGCTGGCGAATGATGCCTCGTCTACTTGTCTGCCTGCTGGCGCTCGTTTCCCTGCTGCAAGCCCAAACTGTCAAATCGCTGAAGATTCGCATTCTGTCCACCATGCTGACCTCCGATGACGGCATCGGCGAATGGGGCTTTGCGGCGCTGGTGGCCGACTCCCGCATCGTATCTACCAGCGAAGTGAAGTAGTAAGCTGGCGAATGATGCCTCGTCTACTTGTCTGCCTGCTGGCGCTCGTTTCCCTGCTGCAAGCCCAAACTGTCAAATCGCTGAAGATTCGCATTCTGTCCACCATGCTGACCTCTGATGACGGCATCGGCGAATGGGGCTTTGCGGCGCTGGTCGAAGCGGATGGCCATCGCATTCTGTTCGACACGGGAAAGCGGCCGGATACCGTCCTCAATAACGCGCGCGAGTTGAAGATCGATCTGACGGGCGTCCCCGATGTAATCCTCAGCCATAACCACAGCGACCATACCGGCGGCCTAAAGACGCTACAGCAGAATTTTCCCGATTCGTTCACCGTGGTGCATGTGGGGAAGGGAATTACTTATCCGCGCAAGCCGCGAACGTTTTCATTAGCCGGCTATACCGGCCGCGTGGTTGAGTACGATCATCCGGTGCAGATTTATCCCGGCATCTGGCTCACCGGTCCGGTGCCGCGCAAATATCCGGAGCGCAATTGGAGCGGCACAGGCCGGGTGCAAACTCCGGAAGGGTGGGTGGAAGACAATATTCCGGAAGACATGTCGCTGGTCTTCAATACCGCGGACGGCTTGGTTCTGCTTTCGGGTTGCGGGCATGCCGGCGTGATCAACACGGTGGACTATGCCCGGGAGAAGATTCGCAATGCGCCGCTTTATGCAGCCATCGGCGGTTTTCACCTTTACGCGCTGGATGATGCCAGGCTGGAATGGACAGCGATGAAGCTGCGCGAGTTCGGGCTGCAGAATTTTCTGGGCGCTCACTGTACGGGAATTGAAGCCACGGAGCGGATTCGGCAACTCACCGGGCTGAACCGGAAGACGGCGTCAGTGGCCGCCGTTGGCGCGGTGTTTGAACTCGGCAAGCCGATGGATCCGGGATCGATCGCGCGGTAGCACGCGCCGCCCTGTCTCACGAGCAGAAGCGCTACTTGGCTTTTTCTTTCTCGGCCTCTTTTTCTTTTTCCTTTTCCGAAGTGGGACGGCGGCGCTGCAACTCCTGCCACTGCTGTTGGGTCAACACGGTGCGGAGTTTCAGGCTCATCTGGGTGAGCGTGCGGGTCAGTTCGGCTCGGGCTGCGATCAGGCGCTCGATCGCTTTATCCACCCGCTGCGGGTCGATTGGATCGGCGTTGAACTGCTCTTCGACGTCCTGCTCGGCGCCGTCCACGGCGGTGCGGATATCCTGCAGGTGAGGACGGTATTCGCGCAGAGTCTGCCGCACTCTCCGTTGCTGTTCGGGGGACAAATTCAGGTCCTGCACCACGGGGCTGCTCCACCAGGCGTAGAAACGGCGGGGCAGTTGTGCCGAAAGGTTGCCCGCGAGCAGTACACAAATGAGGAGCCGGCACAGGCTAAAGCCTGTGCCACGATGACGGCGACCGCTTTCTGAGATTCGGGTGTTCCTAGCTGTTAGCAGGCGCGACCAGGGGGTCACGCGCGGGCGAGGGCCCCCGCCCCACATCGATTCCCGCGAGCCGGCGTAACGGAGCGGTTGGATAGGTTGTTTCATGACGAGGCCCTATTCGGCAAGCTCCGTCCTACTCCTCAAACATGTTGTGAATCGGTTCGATCGCCCGCGGCTCGGACGATTGCTCCATCGAACTGATTTCGGTGAAGAATTTCCGGTCGGATTCGGTGAACATGGGCTGTTGCGCCCGTTTCGGCGGCAGCAGCAGGGCCGCGCCCAGAGCCGCGAGCACCACGCCTGCGCTTACCGGCGCCCAAACGCGAGCCCGCATCCAGTTGCGGGCGGGCGCATGCAGGCGATTGAAGATGGACCGGCGTTGGGCAGCGAGAAACTCGTGTGAAACCTCGGGCTCCGCAGCCGCTCTGTTGCGCACCACCAGCAGTCGCGAGAGTTCCGCCTGGCATTGCGGGCAACTGCGGACGTGTTCATCCTCGTCCTGCACTCCAAACATCCAGCGCGTGAAATCCGGCTCTCCCCAATGCGGTTTCATGATTCCTCCCGATTCCCAAAATACAAGTCGTGCAACTCTTCCCTTAGATTCTCAATCGCCCGGAACAAGTGTATCTTCACCGTGCCGATGTTCACTTCCAGGATTTCGGCGATTTCCGCCAGGCTCCGATCTTCATAATGCCGCAAAGTGAACACTGCCCGCTGCCGCGGGCTCAGATGGCTGAGCGCAGCGGCTAAACGGTCACTAATCTGGCCGGCGAATATTTTATCCTCCGCGCCGGGTTCCGTCGCGGGGGCCATGCTCAAAATAGTGGCTTCGTCTTCCGGACTGGGGCGCCTCCTCCAAAACTGCCAACGGCGCGACCGCAACCGGTCCAGGCAAGTGTTAACTGCTATACGCGTCAACCACTTACCCGGCTCATCCAGGTTCTGAGACGAGGCGCGATTCAGAGCCTGCCAAGCTTTGAGAAAGGTGTCTTGAGTAGCTGCGTCCGCGTCTTCCCAGTCCTGAAGCAGACGCCGGCACAGCAGAAAAACTCGCTTCTGCTCCGACACCATCCAGGAACTGAACTCGCGCGTGCTAGCTTCTGCCGTAACCTCGGCTCCGAGCCGCTCGGCCATGATCGAGCCCATCACCTCTCTGGACGAGCAAACACGGTAACAGGTTGACAGTTTTAGCTGGCGAGGTCAAAAGCTTCGGCCCGATTGAGCGCGGGCACCGCTACGGGATTGGTGGCATCCATGAGATTGGGAGGCAATCCCCGCTCCCGCGAGCCTTGCTCTCCTAAGGATTTATTGGTAGAGAAGATGGAAACGCCACGAGCCAGCCGCTCCAGGTCGCCAGTCGCGCTTTCCTCGACCACCATCTCATGCTCCACCCAGTTGGAGAGGGGAAGATTGCGGAAATAGAGCCGCTCTTGCAACACCATAGAGCGCGTACTGATTTCTTCATTCCGGTTATCGCGGAAGTAGTGACGTTCATCCACCCGGAAGTCCTGCATGAAGTCGTCCAGAGCTTTCCGGCGCGTTTCTTCTTCGGCCGATTTCACCCGTTCCGCGATAGTGCTCTTCCAAGTCCGGACCTCACCGCGCACTTCAGCCAGGGTTTCACGTTCGTGAGCAATGGCTACATCCATGCGTGCCTGCATGATGTAGTAAGTCAAAAGGGAAGATCCCGCCGCCACAATGGCGGGCAGTAGCATCCATAGCATGGCATCCATTGGCATACGTACTGTTCTATCGGTCCTGGAACGGGGAGACTTTAGTACTATTCGACACCGTTTCCATATATAATTCCCCTCACCCCATGAGGAGGGAAAATGATGAGGCTTTTTGCCGCCGTTATACTGCTTTCTGTCGCCGCTCCAGGGGCGGTCTCCAACCTTACGACCGATGAGAACCTCTACGCTTGGGCGTCAAGGACTATTTTGCAATTATTTTCAATAACCTACGCGACAAAGCTGGCACTCCTCCCCCTACTCTGCTAGTATTGTGAACGGAGCTTAACGCGCTCCGATCGCAAGTTCTCAACACTCAATCAAAATGGAGGTTCAGGTGATGAACATTCGACCGCTCTATGACCGTGTGGTGGTCAAACGGGTCGAGGATAAGGAAACGATGCAGGGCGGCCTGTACATTCCTGACTCGGCCAAAGAAAAACCCCAAGAGGGGGAAGTCGTGGCTGTAGGCCAGGGGAAGCGCTTGGAAAATGGCAAAGTCGTCGCTCTCGATGTGAAGGCAGGCGACCGGATTCTGTTCGGGAAGTATTCCGGCAGCGAAATTAAGCTCGATGGCCAGGAATACATTATTATGCGCGAGGACGAAATCCTCGGAATCCTGGACGGCGCTTCAATGCCGGCGTCAAAGGTAGCTTAAGCGCGGCATTCGTTCGTTGAACCGGTGAGTTTCTAAGGAGAAAGTTCTATGGCAGCAAAACAAATTGTTTATAGCGAAAATTCCCGCCAGGCGATCCTGCGCGGTGTTAACCAGTTGGCCGATGCCGTGAAGGTGACGCTGGGTCCCAAGGGGCGCAACGTCATTCTCGAGAAAAAGTTTGGTGGTCCGACCATCACCAAGGACGGCGTTACGGTAGCCAAGGAAATCGAGTTGAAGGATCCGCTGGAGAACATGGGCGCGCAGATGGTGCGCGAAGTGGCCTCGAAGACCAGCGACACGGCCGGCGACGGCACCACCACCGCGACCATTTTGGCCCAGGCCATTTTCCGCGAAGGCGTGAAGAGCGTGGCCGCCGGCGCGAATCCAATGGCGCTGAAGCGTGGCATCGAGAAAGCAGTCGCGATTGTCACCGAAGAAGTAAAGAAATTTTCCAAGCCCGTTAACGATAACGCCACCATCGCTCAGGTCGGGACCATTTCCGCCAACGGCGATACCACCATCGGCAAGATCATCGCGGAAGCGATGCAGAAGGTCGGCAAAGATGGCGTGATCACGGTGGAAGAAAGCAAGACCATGGTCACCGAGCTGCAAACTGTCGACGGTATGCAGTTTGACCGCGGCTATCTGTCTCCCTACTTTGTCAGCGATGCGGAGCGGATGGAAGCGGTTCTCGAAGATCCGTACATCCTGATCCACGAGAAGAAAATCAGCAACATGAAAGACCTGTTGCCGTTGCTCGAGCAGATCGCCCGCTCCGGCAAGCCGCTGCTGATCATTGCCGAAGAAGTGGAGGGCGAAGCGCTGGCCACTCTGGTAGTGAACAAGCTGCGCGGCACGCTGAACGCTTGCGCGGTGAAGGCCCCGGGCTTCGGCGATCGCCGCAAAGCGATGCTGGAAGACATCGGCATCCTGACTGGCGGCAAGGCCATCATGGAAGAGACTGGCATTAAGCTCGAAGGCGTTCGCCTGGAAGACCTGGGCCGCGCCAAGCGCGTTACGGTGGACAAAGACAACACGACCATCGTGGACGGCGGCGGACAAGCCAAGGGAATCGAGGGCCGCATTAAGCAGTTGCGCACCCAGATCGACGACACCACCAGCGACTATGACCGCGAGAAACTGCAGGAGCGGCTGGCGAAACTGGCTGGCGGCGTTGCGGTGATTAAAGTCGGCGCCGCGACCGAGACCGAAATGAAGGAAAAGAAGGCTCGCGTCGAGGATGCGTTGCATGCAACGCGCGCGGCGGTGGAAGAAGGAATCGTCCCGGGCGGCGGCGTGGCTCTGCTGCGCGCCAGCAAGGCTCTGGAGTCGCTCGAAAAAGATCACAGCGATGAGAGCATCGGCGTTCAGATCATCCATCGCGCTTGCGAAGAGCCGGTCCGCCAGATCGTCGGCAACGCCGGCTATGAAGGCGCGATCGTGATCGAGAAGATCAAAGCCAGCACCGACTCGAACTTCGGCTTCAACGCACAGACCACCGTGTACGAAGACCTGGTGAAGGCCGGCGTGATCGATCCGACCAAGGTGACGCGGTCGGCTCTGCAGAATGCTTCTTCGATCAGTGCACTGATGCTGACCACGGAAGCCATGATTGCGGAGATTCCGGAGAAGAAGTCGGCCTCGCCGATGCCGGGCGGACATGGTCCGGAGATGGACTACTAAGAAGTTGTCTTCGTTCAGCTAGAAAGGCCCGCTCCGCAAGGGGCGGGCTTTTTTAGTTTAGTTTAGTGATGCATCCGAAGCTCATAGCCCAAGCCATCTACTTCGCGCCGGGTGCTAACGCTATCGGTGCAACGACGAACAAGGGGATTGATCCCACGGCGTGGGTCCAACAAGCAGCAAATCGCTGTACGGGTAACTTGCCGTCTGCTATGCCGCCGGGGCTTCAACACGGTAGCTTCCAACCCACTCGCGCTCGGCACGACGCCTTATATCGCTCGAGGCTCGCATCAGACAGACTTATTACAGAGCTTCGTTTAGGACCCTCACTTGCAAGCCAACGTTCCCAACTGTAAGCGAATTTCATACCGGTTCCGGTTGGGACGGATCTGCGGCCACTTGCAGTGCTATTCCCCGCCAATGACCCGGCCTCAAACGGCGTGCCGCCAAGCCTGCGAGCCGGCGCTCATTAGTAGGGTGAACGACTGTGCTTGTAAGCAGCATTCCCGATCCAACCACCCGCATGCCCGATTGCGTGCGCATGGAACGTCTTCTGAGATCATCGTAGAGGAGGTAATGTTTATGACGGTAACACTCGCCAAACAGATCGCGGGACTGGCTCTGATCCAGACCGTCGCGCTCGGCCAGAGCGGAATCTCGCTCGCGGGCAGCGACTATAGCGCTCCATCGGCGCTTTCAGTCGCGCCGGGTCAGATCATCACCCTACGTGTCATCGGTCTGAAAACCATTCTGCCCACCAACGCTCCGGTACGGGCGGCTTCGGTGCCGCTGCCAAGGTCCTTGGCCGGTATTTCGGCTGTGCTCACCCAAACGGGCCCTGCCTTGACAGAGCAACTCCCGTTTTTTGCCGTGCAGCAATTCAATCAATGTGGCGGCGCGGATTCCAACGCAATGTCGCCGGACTGCATCGTCACCGCGTTGACCGTGCAGGTCCCCTTCGATATCGCTGTTCCCGCCCTGGATCCCTCCACGGGGGCGGTTCTGTCATCACCGGGCCAATCGACCGCGATCTCGATCTCGGAAGCAGGGGGCAGTAGCAAGTCATTCGCCGTGCAACCGCTTCCCTTCAACGCTCATATCTTGACTTCCTGCGATCTGATTCTTGGCGGCAGCCCGCCGCCTCCCCCCACCTCTGCAGTCTCAGCTTGCCAGCCGATCGTTACCCACGCGGACGGATCACCAATAACCTTTGCGAATCAAGCAAAGGTCAATGAAATCCTGGTTATGTACGCGGTGGGTCTAGGGGTGACTATTCCTCCAGGGGTTACCGGGGAAGCGTCCAAATTACAGCCCCCATTGCAGATCCCCGCACTCAATGCGAGTGGATATGTTATCTCCTACTATAACCACGGCAGATTCCCCGGTATTGAGACTGGGACTTTCTTCTCGGGGCTCGCGCCCGGGTTGGTGGGCGTGTATCAGCTTAACTTCCAGGTCGCCCAGCCCCTCTACTACGAATCGATGGACTGTTCTTTTTACAACGGCCCGGACGTCACGTTTGGGATTGAAAGCAGTCTTACACCCTTCGTGTCAACGAATACCGCCACCATCTGTGTCGATACCAAGCCCGCCGACGCCCTCCCCTTTGCGTCTGTGCCAGCCGTAAAAACAAAGATTCCCAAGGCTTTGCGCGATGCATTCGGCCCAGAGCCACGGCGGATTGACAGATAAATCGCCATTCGGCATCCCACCGTCGACTCCGCATCGGCCTGAGTAAGCCGCTGCTGATCATCGCCGAAGAAGTGGAAGGCGAAGCGCTTGCCACTCTCGTCGTCAACAAACTGCGTGGCACCCTGAACGCCTGCGCCGTCAAAGCTCCCGGCTTCGGCGATCGCCGCAAAGCGATGCTCGAAGATATCGGCGTCCTGACCGGCGGCAAGGCCATCATGGAAGAAACCGGCATCAAGTTGGAAGGCGTTCGCCTGGAAGACCTGGGCCGCGCCAAGCGCGTCACGGTGGACAAGGACAACACCACCATCGTGGACGGCGGCGGACAAGCCAAGGGAATCTAGGGCCGCATTAAGCAGTTGCGCGCTCAGATCGACGACGCGACCAGCGATTATGACCGCGAGAAACTGCAGGAGCGGCTGGCGAAGCTGGCCGGCGGCGTGGCGGTGATCAAAGTCGGGGCCGCGACCGAGACCGAAATGAAGGAGAAGAAGGCTCGCGTCGAGGATGCGTTGCATGCAACGCGCGCGGCGGTGGAAGAGGGAATCGTCCCGGGCGGCGGCGTGGCTCTACTGCGCGCCAGCAAGGCTTTGGAGTCGCTCGAAAAAGATCACAGCGATGAAAGCATAGGTGTGCAGATCATCCATCGGGCTTGCGAAGAGCCGGTCCGCCAGATTGTCGGCAACGCCGGCTATGAAGGCGCGATCGTGATCGAGAAGATCAAAGCCAGCACCGACTCGAACTTCGGTTTCAACGCACAGACCACGGTGTACGAAGACCTGGTGAAGGCGGGCGTGATCGATCCGACCAAGGTGACGCGGTCGGCTCTGCAGAATGCTTCTTCGATCAGTGCACTGATGCTGACCACGGAAGCCATGATTGCGGAGATTCCGGAGAAGAAGTCGGCCTCGCCGATGCCGGGCGGACATGGTCCGGAGATGGACTACTAAGAAGCCGGTTAATTTAGCAGGTTGACGAGCCCGCTCCGCAAGGGGCGGGCTTTTTTGTGTCCCGGTGGCGCGACGACATCAGCGGGAGGTCCATACCATACCGGAGGTCCAGAGGTCCCGGCCATTAGCCTCCAAGCCATGATATATATAGAGTGAAGATACTGAGTTTCTATATGCCGCAGGTTCTGATCCACTTCGACGAAGCGACTCTCAAGGCCATTGACCGCATCGCACCCGCTGCCAAACGCAAGCGGGCAGACTTTATTCGCCGCGCCGTGAAAGACGAGATCTTCCGGCTTGAGGCCGAACGGATGCGGGAGGCATACCGTCATCAGCCGGATTCGGCCGAGGACGCCGACTCATGGGACCTTCCGGAAGAATGGAAGGAATGAAGCAATTCGAAATCTGGTGGGCGGAATTGCGAGAACCCGCCGGGAGGCGTCCGGTGTTGTTGTTGAGCCGCAACGATGCCTACAACTATCTTTCCAAATTCGTTGCCGTGGAGATCACCTCCAACATCCGCCAGATTGCCAGTGAAGTGCCGCTGGGAGAGGATGAAGGCCTTCCCAAGCCTTGTGTGGCCAATTGTGACAACATCCGAATGATTCCCAAGCTGTCTCTGAGCAAGCGTGCAGGCGAACTTGCGCCTGAACGCTGGGTCGAGGTCAAACGGGCACTTGGCGCTGCGTTGGGATGGCGGGAACTGACGGATCTCGACTGACCGGCCGACGGCAGGTCCACACAAGCAATTCTCACGCGCCGCCAGAGAGTGGGCGAGAAAAAGCCAATCGTCGAACGTCCCCGAGTTCAGTTGTGGCATTGGGTGCAGACGATGAACGCGAAGCCTCTGGCGATGGCCATCCTCTGCTTGGCGATATTGAGCGGGACTGGACTCGCCGAGCCCGCCGGTCCAGACTTAATCCAATGGTTTCGCAACTCGTTCCTAGCAGCCCGGTTGGCGTGCGCACCTATGGGGCGGCAGCGGCGTCAATTCTCACTTGACGGCGTCACTGCTGCGCGCTACCGGGATTCTAACCACTCGGTCGCCCTGTCCCATCTTCAAAAGCGGGTCAGGCAAGCCCCAGAGCGAATTGAACTTTCCCGCGGCTCCGCTGGAAATCGTCTCTCCATGTCCAAAGCAGGCCTTGGAAAACGGGAGTTTCGCCAACCGCGCTAGAGTCTTCTTGCCCAGTTGCAGGTCTTCGTAGGAGATGGACAGGCGCAGTCCCAAAGTGTTTGCGGCCGCATCTCCAACAAACAGAAGACCCCCTTCCCGCGGCCACAAAAACGCGATCTGCCCGGCTGAGTGGCCGGGAGTGTGGATGACTTGTAGGCCGTCCAGTTCGCGGAGGGTCTCGCCACCCACAACACATTGGTCAACCTTCACCGGCGGGACGCCCAGCAGATCTTTGACGAAGAGCTGGAAGAGGATTAGGTTGAGAAGGCCGGGCGCAGGCGTCATTGGCCTTTGACGAACCCCACTCTCGATGATTTCAGCGTCGAGAGCATGGGCAATCACCGTTGCTCCGGTCACTTTTTTGAGTTGCGCCGCACTGCCGGCGTGGTCCTTATGTGCGTGAGTCAAGAGGATGTACTTGATCTCGGGAGCGGCGATACCGGACTGCTTCAAAGCGTCGAGGATCTTGTCACCATGCTTTTTCAAACCCGTATCGACGAGAGCGTAGCCAGATGAGCTGCGCAGAAGAAAGCAGTTGACGATGCCCAGATTCAGGGACCGGATGGACGGAGTAACTGTCTTGAAACTCATATTCTTCTCTCCATTGAAGACTCACAGGGCAGCCCCAAAGTGCCCGCCCTCCTAATGCCGTGACTCCTGATAGTTCACATAGTCGCCGAACAGTTGGTAGTTCTCAGGCAGACGAGTCGAGTCTGGGACGGAATTTCCTTCTACACATAATCGTAAATTAGCAATTAAGCAGCCAAAGAAAGGAATGAACATGCCCGTTAAATTCTTAATGGTGACGGTACAAGTCGAATACCGCCAATTCTCTAACGTTGTTAGAATGATGTCACGACGTGGCTTCGTGTCGCTTAATGGCGTTGTTTTCAGGAAGATTTTACACGCGCTGGAAATGGCGCCAATGCGGAAAGAGATTTCACGGTGACGGCACCGCGCGCCGATTTCGTGTGCCGGCGCATTCCTCACTCGATTTATAAAGCCACGAACGAATCGCTCTGACTTCGAAGCCGCCCCGACGCTTACATATCCGAACGGAGCGGAGCGGCCCGCCCCGCGGATGCGGCAGAACTGATCGAATTCATCAGATTGCTCCGAAGGGCGAATCTGAATTTGGCGCTTGCTGCCGCACAGACCACGGTGTCCGAAGACCTCGTGAAGGCGGGCGTGATCGATCCGACCAAGGTGACGCGGTCGGCTCTGCAGAATGCTTCTTCGATCAGCGCGCTGATGCTGACGACGGAAGCCATGATCGCGTAGATTCCGGAGAAGAAGTCGGCTTCGCCGATGCCGGGCGGACACGGTCCGGAGATGGACTACTAAGCAGCCGGTTAGTTTAGCAGGTTGAAGAGCTCGCTCCGCAAGGAGCGGGCTTTTTCATTTTCAGGGAGCCGTCGTGGCGCCGGACCACATCGGAGCATAAAGCGCGATAATGAAGACATGCCCACAATTTCCCGGGGGTTTGTTCATCAAGGCCAGCTCAAGCATGCGGTCGCAAACGCGGCCAAGATGCTTGATTCTCAAGAAGTCCGCGACGTCCAGTTCGCCCTCGGGACGGATACCAGCGGCGAGCCATCCATTTTCTTCGGGATTCTGCTCACGCCCTACGCAAGCGACGAATCCCGGCTGCCGGACGTTACTGGAAGAGTTACGGCCGTCCTATTCGATCAGCTTCAGCCTTACAATCAATGGGGACTCCAGCCTTACTTTAATTTCACGTCGGATCAGGCGCTTTATAACAATCCAGACTGGATGTGATTGATGGCACTTGCAGAAGACCTGCTTAAACAAGCATTTCTTCTCTTGAGTAAAGAGCCCCGGAATCCAACACAAGCAAGTTTGCGAAGATCCGTCTCCACGGCCTATTACGCCCTTTTTCATCTCCTGATCCAGGAAGCTTCGGCCAATTGGGGCCGCTCTGATACGCGCGACTATCTCGCACGGGCGTTCGAGCACAAAACGATGAAGGACGCGTCAACTCGAGCCGAGAACGCCATCTATGACCCTTCGATCCCCCTCAGGTTGTCGCAAAATTGCGCTCAGTGGCCAGGGCGTTCAGGGAACTTCAGGTTCAACGGCACTTGGCTGATTACAGCAATGCCACCAAGTGGGATCGGGTCAAAGCGTCCGCAAGAGTTAACCAGTCCAAAACTGCTTTTGGCGACTGGAAGTCAATCCGCAATGAGCAGGTTGCTCAACGATATCTCGTTTCGCTGCTGAGTAACTACAAAGAGGATTGACGGCCTCCCGTGCCGACGACAGAACTGTGGCCTCTTCAACGCTTCCCACACTTTTGTCAAATGCGCAGGGGGCGGGGCTCTTTTACTGAGCGACATTTGTGGACGACAGGGAAACCGGGGAACGTCTCGTCCGTCCCTGGGTTTTCTCTTACGTTAAGCTATTGAGAAGCTTCTTATGGATGGCCTTACTCCAGGCGAACTAACAGCGATCGACGGCCAACCGCTTTCCTCCGAAGCTGAGCGCGCGCTGGAATATCTACGCACCCGCCCCGCGGGGCTGGACGTAGCCGGGATTCGCGAGCGCGTTCGGGCCGCCGCTCTGGAGCTGGAGAAGGCGGTGGAGGGCGTGCCTGAGAGTATCGCTCGCGAGCGTCCGATCGCGGATAAGTGGAACATTGCTGAAGTTGTGGATCATATTGCACAGACACAAATCCGGTCGGTAGAAGAGCTGCGGCATCTGTTTGCAGGCCGCCGGCCGCCCGGACCTCCGGTCTATGGGGGACTGCGCAGTGCGGCGCCTGAGTGTGCGTCGTGGCAGGAGCTGCTAGATGGGCTCCGGTCAGCCAATCAAGCGTTGATCGACTTGCTGGCAGACGCCCCCGGCGCAGCCGAGGAAGCGGGCGTAACCGCGAGGACCATCCTGGTGGTGAACCGGCAGATATTTCCGGTCGATCTCGACTGGAAGCAATACGCTTTGGTGCAAAGGCTGCACCTGTTGGAACATCGAACGCAGGTGAAGAAGCTGCTGGGAGCGTTGGCATCTGCCCCTTGACCCGCAGCCGGCACAGGCCCATACTCGTCAAAGGAGCTTTTTATGGGGTGCGGCCGGGCCAATGCGTTCGCGAGCTTGCTGGTCGTTTTCACGTTAGCGGCGTCCGTCAGCGCGCAGTCTGTGATCTCTACCCGCGCGGGGTTAATCCATTTCTTCGAAGGTGCGGTTTATGTGAGCGATCGTCCGCTCGAAGCTCACTTGGGCAAGTTTACCGCCGTGCCGCAGGGAGCGGAACTACGCACGGAGCAAGGCCGGGCCGAAGTGCTGCTCACGCCTGGGGTCTTCCTACGGGTGGGTGAGAAGAGCGCTATCCGGATGACGGCAACGGATCTGGCGGACACGCAGGTCGAGCTGGTGACAGGCTCCGCCATGGTGGAGGCTGGCGAGCCGAATAAGGACACGTCAGTCACCTTGATCTACCGGAACTGGAAGGTGCACTTTCCGCGCAAGGGTCTCTTCCGGATCGATTCCGATCCGCCGCGCCTGTGGGTTTTGCGGGGCTCAGCGGATGTGGCGGCGATCCGTCAGGGTGAACCAATCAAGGTTGACGAGGGGATGGATCTGCCGTTAGCGGCGGTGCTGGTTCCCGAACAATCGGGCCACGCGCCAGCCGACGCGCTCAGCGATTGGGCCAAGGGCCGCAGCCAATCGATTGTTGCCGACAACACGATTACGGCGCAGATTGACGAGGATCCCGACGCGACGGCGGCGGGCCTCGATAACTTCACGTATTTCCCGCTCCTCGGCGTGCTGCCCTCACTTGGTTCGAGTTCGCCGGACCTCTATAGTTCTCTCAGTCCCTACCAGTCCGGCTTCAACTCAATCTATTTTCCCGGTTATAGCTACCAGCCCATCTTCGTGGGGATACCGATCCACGGCTATCTACCCTACCGTCCGCCACGGATTGGAACGGGCATAGGCAACAACCCGAGCGGGCCATTTCCGTACCGGCCGAGTCCGTACCGGCCACTTCCGTACCGCCCAACGCCGTACCAGCCAACTCCGTACAGGTCAACGCCGCGCCCGGCGCCAATCCGCGTCACTCCGCTGGGAGGCGTGTCCGGCGGTGTTCGCCACCGCTAGTCACGAGTCATTGAGACGGAGCGTAGTACCCCAGCCGCCAATGCGCCTTGAGCGGCGAAACACCGCGAGGCTGTGAAAGTTTAACTTCCACCTTCCGATATTTTCCGTCCCGAGCCTGATTTTTCGGGTAATAGCCGAGGACGTACTGATTGCGTAATTCGACGGCAATTCTCGACGCAACGCTGGGCAGATCGCTGGTGAGCGCCGCCGAGAAAGCGCGCCCGCCCGTTTGCGTTGCGATTTCTGACAGCAGACGCGGACCGGACACTTCCTCGGGACTCAGCACGGCGGGCAGGCCCGGCTCAAATACGCCCATGGCGTAAACCTGAACATCCGCTTCGCGAACCAGGGATTCGATCTGAGCCGAAGTGTACTTGCTGTTGTTATCGCCGCCATCGGAAATAATTACGATCGCTTTGCGGGGATTTTTGGCTTTTTTCGTCTCGATTAACGCCAGATTAATCGCGTCGAGCATCGCTGTGAGGCCTCCGGGCTGGACCTTTTTCAGCGCGTCTTGAATCTCTTCCGTATGGCTTGTGAAACCTACCGAAAGTTTTGCCGTATCGCTGAATTCCACCAGAAACGCCTCATCGTCCGCATTCATGGTCTTCAAGAATTGGGCGAGTGCGGCGCGCGAGGTCCGAAGCTTGTAATCCATGCTTCCGCTCTCATCAAACGCCAAGCCGACGGAAAGGGGCGCATCCTCACCCGAGAAGTGCACCACGTTCTGTTCCACGCCATCTTCCAGCAGGTGGAAGTCTTCCTTTTGAAGCCCAAGGACGAATCGATTGGAAGCATCGGTTACGGCCACGGGAATCTGGACGAGTGTTGTGTCCACTCGCAGCTTCAGTCCAGTGCTCTGCTCCGCATCTTTGGGCTGTTCAGCGATCGGATTTTGACCGGAAGCTTCGATCGATAGCAGTAAGCATGTGGTCAGGACACAGGTCGTACAGATGATGCGGGCACCAGAACTGTCGCAAGCCGCCCGCTTTCTCAACTGCATCCTCAAGCTCCCAGCGTGTCGATGAGTTTATCACAGGGCTGAGGAACGCGCTTGGGTGTGGTGTTCAGGCGGGGCTACTCTGTTCCGCGAGACAGGCCTAAGTAAATATCCGACATAACGGCTCTCTGACCGAGAACCGATGTCATGTGTGGGCGCATTCTTCTCGCTGTGGCTGCCAGACCCACAAATACGCCGCTCTGATTCCAAGAGATTCCAAGGCCGCGCCGCTCAAATTGATGGGAATGGAGACTAAAGTTGTCACGCCATTTTGGTTCAAAGTGGAAACTTGGCTGGGCGCTTATGGCTGCGTGCCTGGCAATGCCAGTCCTCGCGACATCGGTAATGGGTCAGCCCGTTTTACTCTACTCCGACCTCGATAGCGGTCCGAACTCGGGAGGCGAATACAACAACGGAGCTTATGTCACCCTGTACGGTAAAGGTTTCGGAACTACTCAAGGAACTTCCTCTTTGACCGTTGGTGGCGCCCCAGCCGCGGCGTACCCGATTTGGACGGACACCAAGATCGTCTTCCAACTTGGACCTCACGCCGCTACGGGTAACATCGTCGTGGTTACGACGGCCGGCGTTTCGTCGCCATTGCCGTTCACTGTACGGCCGGGCGCCATCTATTTTGTCAGCCCGGACGGCAACGATGCCAACAATGGTAGTATTGCGTCGCCCTGGATGACACTGACGCACGCGATGTCTGCCATGAGCGCGGGCGATATTAGCTATGCCATGAACGGGGTCGCCCAGACCAATGACGACGGCTCCGGATGGGATACCTGCCTGGTGCTTGACGCGAACTCTGGCAGTCCCGGTAAACCCAAGGCCTTGGTAGTCTATCCCGGAGCGGCTGCGGCCATCGGCAGCCCGGCGGGTTGCGGCACGGCGGTGCGGAGTAAAGGCAATGGCAACGATTACCTCACCTTCGCCGGATTTACCGTCGTGGGCGGTAGCATCACGTTTCAGTCCTACAACGACCATGATTGGAGGATCGTGGGCAACGATCTGAGCTGCCCGGACGGAAACGATCAGGCGGGGTGCGTTACTATCGGCGGCGACACGTCTACGGGCAGCGGTTCGCACGACATGAAGATCTACGGGAATAACATCCACAACGTCGGAACAAACCTGCCGCCTGCAAGCGTGACCGCGCTTTACCATGGCGTCTATCTATCTGAAACCAACTACGACATCGATTTTGGATGGAATCTGGTCGCTTTTGTAAACGGAGGGCGCTGCGTCCAGCAAAACGTCAACGAGGGCGGAGGGAGCTATTCGCTGCTGCTCCACGATAACGTGATTCACGATTGCCAGTTGGATGGAATCGTTATGACCACCGTCAACCCAAGCCTCGGAACAGTCGCGCTCTACAACAACCTTATCTATAACGCCGGAAAGGGTCCGGCGAACCTCGAAAACTCCGGCGCTTGGAACTGCATGGATATACAGGGCTGGATGGCCGATGGAGCATCCGGAGAATCGGGCATCGTCGAAATTTACAACAACACGATGTATGCCTGCGGAACCTGGAGTACCCCGCTGTACGGAGAATCCTCCGGCGGATTCCTCTGGGAAGACGGCAACAGCACAACCAAGGGGATCCATTTAGTAAATAACGTTGTTTTTCTGACGACGGGTTCCGATCTTGGGCTCCCCTACATCGCCAACGGAGACCGCGCCGCCGCTGTTACCGGATCAAATAACCTGTTCTTTGGCAACGGCTCTTCCTTTTTAGGACAAGGGCCCAGTCTCAATTCCTTGACTCAATCGACGTTCGCCGATCCGTTATTCGTCAACGCCGCAGCCCGTAATTTTCACCTGTCCTCCCCTAGTCCGGCTGCGCAAGGCGGTGCCATCACGGCTAGCCTCGCCGACTTTGACGGCCTCCCGCTGCCTCAGGGCGCGAGTTACCCAATCGGCGCTTACGCATATCCGCTGCTGGGCAGCCTGCCTACTATTTCTGTCTCGGCCAGTCCTCCGGCAGTCAGTCTGCAAGGCGGACAAAGCCAGGACTTCACGGCCGTGGTCACAAATTCCAGTAATCCCTCCGTGACATGGAACTTAAATCCCCTGATTGGGAATCTATCCAATGCGGGCTTTTACACAGCACCGGCGATCGTGGCCGCTCAGCAGACCGTCCTGGTGACGGCTACTTCCGCCTCGGACGCCACCAAATCCGCTTCGGCTAAGGTCACCCTGATTCCCATTTCAGTAACGGCAGCTCCGCTTACGGCCAGCCTGGGCCCAGGCCAATCGCAGCAATTTGGCGCGACGGTCACCGGGACCAACAACCCAGGTGTAACGTGGTCCTTGATTCCGCCTACCGGGACATTGTCGCCGTCCGGACTGTATATCGCACCAGGCCCGATTGCGGTCGAGACGGCCGTAACCATCAAGGCGGCCTCGGTCGTCGACCCCACCAAATTCTCCTCCGCCACCCTCACTCTGCTCCCTCCGCTGCCAGTCTCGGTGACGGTGAGCCCGGCCGCCGTAAACTTGGGCGCTGGCCAAACCAAACAGTTCTCCGCCGCGGTTACGGGAACCAGCAATACCGGAGTCACCTGGAAGCTACGTCCAGCGATTGGCAGTCTTTCACCGGCCGGCTTTTATACCGCGCCTGGTAGCGTCACTACGCCGCAGACGGTCATCGTGACGGCAAGTTCGCTGGGCGATGCTACCAAATTCGCCAATGCAACGATCACTCTAACGCCAGCCGTGAGTCAGACCGTTTCGGTATCGATTACGCCAACCTCCAAAGGCTGGCAATTGAGTTGGACGGCGCCCCCGGGCCGGCCCGCTACTGACTGGATCGGTCTCAGTTCACTTCACGCCCCCAATTGGTGGACGGTCTGGAGTGAGTACACCAACGGCGCAGCCGGCGGTAGCTTCACAATTTCCGCGCCTTCCTCGCCGGGCATCTACGAATTGCGATATTTCGGACAAGACACATACAGCATCCTGGCGCGCAGCAATCCGCTCTCTCTCGGCGTTGCCGGATTTGCCACCGGTGTCAGTCCCGCCGGCGCGCTGGTTTCGCCGGGAGGAACTCTGGCGCTCTCATGGACGGCCGGGCCCGGGCGAACGTCCGGCGACTACATCGGCCTCTATGCGACGGGAGCAACGAGCGACAGCCCAGTTTGGTGGGAGCCGACGTCAGGCTCACAGGCAGGAACTTCAACCGGCTGGGGGGCGCCCACCACAGCCGGCACTTACGAATTTCGCTACATCATCGGGAACGGTTATTTGTGCGTGGCCATTGGCAGTCCGATCAACATCCGCTGATCGTCACCTATATCAGCCCCACCCAGATCAACGTGCTGCTGCCCGCGGACTTACAGCCTGGTCCGGTGAAGATTCAAACCTTCAACAACGGGCTCTCGAGTCAAACCACCAGTGTTACGCTGCAGGCCGAGGGTAGCCTGGCAGCTGAAGCCGGAGGAGCGATCTTTGCTGCTGGATCTGGGCCGTGTCCGGCAGCGGCCATCCGGCGATCCAGTTTGCTGACGCTCTCCGGTGACTTGACGCTGGCATTCACCGGATCGAAGCCGACGTCGGCGCTGGCCTCCGTTGCATACGGTGATTAGTGCGCAGCGCGCGCTGGGGCACGTTATCCTATAGCTATACCCATGCGCCGAGTTGGGCCGCTGATCGTAGTTTTGATGATGTGCATTCTCGGCGGCGTCGGATCCAGCTATTACCATCGTCTGCAGGAGCAAGCGAGCCACGCCGCTACTAAGCCCAAGCAACTTCCGCCGAATATCCGCTCTGTCGCCTCCGATTGGGAATACACGAAGACCGAGGGGCAGACCCCCATCGTCTACATTCGCGCCAAGGACATGGAGGAGGTTGAGAACAAGTATGAACTCACTGGCGTAGAGCTGCACCTGTTCCACAAAGAAGGCGACGAGTACGATCTAGTCAAAAGCGCCAAGGCGGAGTTCGATATCAATCAAGGCATACTGTACTCGGAGGGTAAAGTCGAGATCACCATGGGCGTGCCCAAGAACGAAGAGCCCAGCGGCCGGCTGATGAGCATTCAGTCCTCCGGAGTCCACTTCGAAAGCAAGACCGGAAAAGCTTACACCGACCGTCTGGTGGAGTTTCATTTTGACCGCGGACGAGGCCATGCCTTGGGAGCCGACTACGACCCCGGGACGCGCGAGTTACATCTGCGCGATCAAGTAGAACTGGTTTGGACCGGAGACGGCGATCCGGGAACCAAGCCCATGACGGTGCAGACCAAGGAATGCACATATAAAGAAAAAGAATCGAAGGTTTATCTCTCGCCCTGGTCAAAATTTTCGCGCGATACGCTCACGCTGAACGCGGGACCGGCTGAGGTCACGCTGGATGAGGGCGACATCAAATATGTAGAAACGGTGGAAGCGCAAGGAACAGACAATCGGCCCAATCGCAAGATCGAATACTCCGCCCAGCAGCTTCAGATGGACTTTGCCGAAGGCAGCCAAGTACGTAAGATCACAGGCATCCAGAACGCCAAGCTGATCTCGGGTATGGAAACGACGGTGACCACCATTACCTCGGACAAAGTGGAAATGGACTTCGACACATCCCAGGGAGACGACAGCACGTTGAAGCAGGCCGTGGCCACCGGACACGCCGTCGCGGAATCGAAGCCCATTCCGAAACCAGGCACGGACACGCCCGAGACGCGGATCCTTCGTGGCGATATCATCGCCATGGCGATGCGGCCGGGCGGGCAGGAGATCGAACACGTGGAGACGCAATCGACCGGCGCCCTCGAATTCCTTCCCAACCAACCGCGCCAGCCGCACCGTTGGATGAATGGCGACCGCATCTGGATGGTCTACGGGCCCAAGAATACGCTGGAGACGGCTCGCTCCGTCAACGTCACTACCCGGACGGAGAACCCCAAAGACCCCGAGGCCAAAGCTGCCCCGCCGCCTTCGTTGACATCGAGCAAGCATCTGCTGGCGACGTTCCAGCCCAACTCGTCGCAACTGGCCAAACTCGAACAGTGGGACCAGTTCAAGTATGAACAAGGGGAACGCCATGCCCGGGCCGAGCGGGCGATTCTCGATCAACCCAAGAACATCATCACGCTGGTGAATCACGCGCGCGTGTGGGACGGCACCGGGTCCACCGACGCGACCACGATCATCATGGACCAGAAGAGCGGCGACATCGATGCGGAAGGCAATGTCGATTCCACCCGGATGCCGGACAAGAAAGACGACGACACCAATGGATCGAGCAGCATGTTGTCCAGCGACGAGCCCATGCATGCGCGGTCCAAGAAGATGGTCACCACCGACAAAAACCAGCACATTGAGTATGAAGGCAACGCGGTGCTGTGGCAGGGCGCCAACCGGTTACAGGGCGATTTTGTGGAGATTGACCGCGAGGAGAGCACGTTAACCGCGCATGGTCACGTGATCAGCCAATTGGTGGATAAATCGAAGGATGCCGAGTCCAAAGATGGCGAGTCCCCGGATGGCAAGGCTGGAGATGGCAAGGCCGGAGATGGCAAGGCCGGAGATGGCAAGGCCGGAGTTGGCAAGGCCGGAGTTGGCAAGGCGAATGACAAACCCCAGGATGGCAAGGCCAAAAGCGGCAAGGCCAACGACGGAAAGGCCAAAGACGGCGGTGGTAATAAAGACCAGGCGGGCTCCAAAGCCGCAACTAAGCCCGTTGCGCCCGTGTTTACAATCGTAAAGGCGCCCGAGTTGTTTTATGACGATAACCAACGGCTGGCGCACTACAAAGGCGGCGTGATCCTCTCCCGGCCGAACATGCAAGTAAAGGCGCAAGAGATTCGGGCGTTCTTGCGGGATGACAGCGACGATTCCTCACTCGATCACGCGTTTGCCGACGGCAAAGTGGAAATCCTGCAGACCGCGCCGGACCGGACTCGCAACGGCGCTTCGGACCATGCCGAATACTACGTGGATGACGATAAAGTGATTCTGGAGGGCGGCAGTCCCCATTTCGCCGACAGTGTCCGAGGCAACACGAGAGGAGCAAAATTGACTTGGTTTTCCAAGGATGACCGGCTGCTGGTGAATGGAGTGGTGAAAGAGCCCGCCAAGAGCGTCCTTCGCAAAAAGAACGCCTCACCATGAAAACTCTCAAAACATTTGAGATCTGCAAGTCGTACCGTGGCCGCAAGGTGGTCAGCGACGTTTCGCTGTGGGTGGAACAGGGCGAAGTGGTGGGCTTGTTGGGTCCAAACGGGGCCGGCAAGACGACGTCCTTCTATATGATCGTCGGGTTCATCAGCCCGGATTCGGGCCGGGTGGTGCTGATGGACGGCGAAGAAAAAGACGACATCACCAATATGCCGATGTACAAACGCGCCCAGCGCGGCATCAGCTATTTGCCGCAGGAGCCGTCTGTATTTCGGAAGCTCAGCGTGGAAGATAACCTCATGGCGGTGCTGCAGACACTGCGCATGAACGGCCGCGAGCGCCGCGCGCGCATGAATGAATTGATCGAGCAGCTCGGTCTCGAGACGGTCCGGCACAACAAGGGCTATGCGCTTTCCGGCGGCGAGCGCCGCCGGGTGGAGATCGCGCGATCCCTGGTAATTGAGCCGAGTTTTCTGCTGCTCGATGAACCGTTCTCGGGCATAGATCCGATCCAGGTGCTGGAATTGCAGCGGATTATTTCCGATTTAAAGGCCTCCGGTATAGGCATTTTGGTTACCGACCACAACGTGCGGGAGACGCTGGCGGTGACCGACCGGGCGTATATCATCAACAACGGCCGCATCCTCAAACATGGCACTCCGGAATTGCTGGGCAACGATCCCGAAGTGCGCCGCGTATATCTGGGCGAGAACTTCAATTTGGAACTGGAAGCAAGACAGTTCCGTGGCCGGTAATAGCCAAAGATAAGAACATGGATCTGGAAAAGACCCTGCTGCGAAAAGTTGGCGAAGCGATCGCGCGTTTCAAGATGATTCGCGATGGAGACCGCGTTGCCGTGGCTCTATCCGGCGGGAAAGACTCGGTGACGCTTCTCGAAGCGCTGCTGTTGTTGGAGAAGCGCGCTCCGGTGCAGTTTTCGGTCTGCGCGTTCACCGTTGAGCAGGGCAAGTTCCTGCGGCCGTTCGAGCCGATGGCGGAATGGCTGAAACAGCGCGGCATCGCCTGGACGTACCACCGCGATGGGCCGTCTCACCGGCTGCTGGAAGAACAACCCAAACACGGTTGCGACCTGTGCAGCCGCTATCGCCGGCGCGCCGTTTACGAGATCGCGCGCGGCCTGGGCGCCAATGTCGTTGCTTTCGGCCACACAGCGGACGATTTCTGCGAATCGTTTTTGCGCAACGCTTTGTTCACCGGCCGTACGGCTGCTTTGCCGGCCATCACCTGGTCGCGCGACAAAGAATTCCGCCTCATCCGGCCGTTGGTTTTTGTCGATGAGGAAATCACGGCGCAATATGCCGCCTCGCTCGGCGCGCCATTGATTCCCTGCGGCTGCTCGGAACGGACCGGGACCGTCCGCAAATCCATCCGTGGCCTGTTCGCGGGCCTGGAGAAAGAACATCCCCACTTGAAGGATTCACTTCTCTCGGCCATGGGCAATATCGAGCCGCAACGCTTGCTCGAT
Organism: Bryobacterales bacterium; assembly: GCA_963836595.1. Classification (GTDB taxonomy): domain Bacteria; phylum Acidobacteriota; class Terriglobia; order Bryobacterales; family Bryobacteraceae; genus DATFZA01. Next base: position 1,468,374 of record CAWIKC010000002.1, on the reverse strand, counting down.
ACGCGCTACCTGGATTTGGACAAGACGGAAGAATTGCTGCCGGTCTTGAACGACTAGTGTTGGTTGAGCCAATGCCGGTTACTGGAAGCTTTCAGGCGCGAAGGGGACTTTGTTCCGTGTTGGCGCCGCCTGCTTCGGATTATCGAACACCACAAGCGCGGAACGCACAGGAGACCCCAAGTTACTTCTTGGCCAATTCAGGATTCCAAGCTTCCCAGGGGCCATCCGTTCCTCACACTTGGACCGTCGGGATGATCCATGATTCGACACAAGAGACGGGGGTCATGCACTATCTATTTCGGCGCTCCGCGACCTTCGGCTGCGCCCAAGCTGCCTCACGTCGCGTGAGGAAAGGTCACTACGAGTTTTGAGGCGGTCCCGAAACCACGGGCTACGAGTGAGAGACTCCATAGACCCACAGCCCGAGGTTTAGACGAGCGGGTGAAATTGTATTAGCTACTGCTAAGGAACTGGGGCAAAACGGGGCGTAGCGTGCTCAATTTCCTGGCCGGTTGGTTGTGGGTGCGCCGCTATCCGCGGAATGGATCAGCCTAAGGAACCAGTTGAACCGGACGTCGGTTCACGCGGGCTGCGGTGTGGACAGACGGAGGCGCGCGATTGAAGCAAGAGGCGGGCCGGCTCGATGTTTCAGGTGCGTCGGCGATATGCAACGACATACTCTCTGGCATTCAACCAGGCCAAGCGAATCCGGCATTGGACACCTGCGTGCCACGTGTGGGCGGCGACGCGCGCCAGGCGGTCGTGCTGAAAGATTTTGGTGCAGGCGTCGATCGCAAGCCGCCCCGGCGGATATACGATACTGAAGTGTCGCGAAGTCCAGCCTGATCGATTCCCGGCACGGGCAGGTTGGAACGTTGAAGGCTCGGAGAGCAACCCAGCATGAGCGAAATACTTCCGGTTGTGTATCTGGCAAGGCACGCTGAGACGGCCTGGAGTCTCTCGGGCCAGCATACAGGTCTCACCGACTTGCCTCTGACCGCGAGCGGCGAACTCAACGCCCGCCGGCTTGGCGAACGCCTAAAGCCACTGCGATTTGCCAAGGTGTTTACCAGCCCTTTGCAGCGTGCAAAGCGAACGTGCGAGCTGGCCGGGTTCAGAGCTGTGGCTGAAACCGACCCCGACCTTGTGGAATGGAACTACGGGCAATATGAAGGGCTGCGCACAGCCGAGATTCTGGCACAGCGCCCGGACTGGGAGCTATTCCGGGACGGTTGCCCGGGAGGCGAATCGCCCGCGCAAGTAAGCGAGCGGGCGAACCATGTGGTTCAACGTGTCCGCGAAGTCACGGGAGATGTGCTGCTCTTCTCCAGCGGACACTTCCTCCGCGTTCTGGCTGAACGCTGGCTAACGGTCGGCCCAGGGTACTTGGGGACGTATTTGCTACTGAACACGGCAAGCGTCAGCGCGTTGAGTTACGATCACAAGCTCTCCCGGCCGGTGATCCGGCTGTGGAATGACGATCACCACCTCGCCGCGTAGCTCGCCGGGAGTTAAATACAACGCCGTTAATTTTTGCGGATCAACCCGCTCGCTGCACGCGCGCGGCTCCGTTGCGCAAATCCCGAACCGACCGATTCCGAGCCGCGACCGTCATGGAGCGGACGCGCAAGAACATCCGACGCTCTCTTTAGGTCCGGCCCCGCATCGCTGCGGATTTTGGGCAGACTACGTTCTGCGCGAGGCGCCGGGTTCGAGTGTCCATCAAAATCCGTGGTGTTACCCGGGAAGCGCGCCGCTGATAACTTACCTCTACGCGGTGGGGCTTCGGCGAGTTATCCTGATCCAGGCAAGGTGTCAATCCGAGACCGCTGGAGGAGCGTACCGCGATGAAGAGACTATTTGCATTTGCACGCGCCGGCATGATACTGGCCGCGGTTGCTACGGCGAAGGCGGAAACTCACGACTTGAGACTTATTCCTGAAAACGTGCATTGGGGTTATTACGATGCGCGCCTGAAGCCGGTACTGAGGATCGCTTCGGGAGACACCGTTCGAGTGGAAACCATGGTCGCGGGTGGACTGGAGCGTTTGAAGCTGGCCGGCGTCCCGGACGCGGAGATCCCGGACTCTCTCAAGCAGGTAGAAAAGTCCGTTACCGATCGTGGTCCGGGAGTTCATCCGCTCACCGGCCCAATTTACGTGCAGGGCGCCGAACCAGGCGATGTTTTGGAGGTGCGGATTATCGGATTCGAATTTCTGCATCCCTATGGCGTGACGGGATTCCGGCCCAACAGCGGGACGCTCCCGGACGAATTCCCATATGCTCGATTCACGCTGATTCGCATCGATCCTCCGCGGGGAACGGCGGAATTTCGCCCTGGCATCAAGTTGAAGCTGTCTCCTTTTTGGGGCTCGATCGGTGTTGCGCCGCCTTTGGCGATACATCGGCTGTCCAGCGGGCCGCCTGGCTGGCATGGGGGTAATCTGGACAATAAGGAACTGGTCGCCGGCTCCACGCTGTATCTGCCGGTTCAGGTTCCCGGCGCGTTGCTTTCGATGGGAGACGGTCATGCTCTTCAGGGGGATGGCGAGGTCACCCTGACGGCGCTTGAGACTTCGCTGCGGGGCACGGTTCAGATATTGGTGCAGAAAGGAAAACAAATCCGGTGGCCTCGTGCAGAGACGCCCACTCATTTCATCACGATGGGCTTGCATCCGGACCTGAATGAGGCGGCGCGAATGGCCACGCGCGAGATGATCGAGTTCTTGGTTTCCGAGAAGGGATTGACGCGCGATGAGGCGTATACCTTCTGCTCGCTGGCAGTCGATCTTCGAGTCACGCAACTCGTCGATGAAACCAAGGGAATACACGCGATGCTTGCGAAGTCGATTTTTCAATAGAAAGACGCGCCGGCTCACCCCGCCTGCCCTCCTTTCTGCCAGGATAAAGACCTATGAGCACCACGCGTAGAGAATTCCTGGCGGCCGCGGCCGCTACGGCAGCACTGGCCGAAACGCGCCGTCCACCCAACCTGATCCTGTTCATGGCGGACGAGCTGCGCGCGGAAAGCATCGGCTGCTATGGACATCCGCTGGTCAAAACGCCGCATATCGATAAACTCGCCAGTGAGGGAACTCGTTTTGCGCAATGCCACGTACAGAACCCGGTTTGCGAGCCATCGCGTTGCAGTTTCCTCACGGGCTGGCCGGTGCATGTGCGTGGACATCGGAGCCTGTACTATGGTTTACACCCCGATGAGCCCAACCTTTTCCGCTATCTGAAGGAAGGCGGATACGATGTCTACTGGTACGGCAAAAATGACCTGCTGTCCGCGGATTCGTTTGCTTCCAGCGTGACGCACGCCGAGCCGGGTCCGCCGGCGGGCGTCTTTACTCGCAACCCTTGGGCGAAGGACGATCCCCGTTACTATTCGTTTCTCTGGGAAAGAGGCAAAAACAAGTACAAAACAGGCGACTATGAGAATGTTCAATCGGCCATTAGGATTCTGGAGCAATCTCAGAGCAAGCAATTTTGTATTTTCCTGCCGTTGATTTATCCACATCCGCCTTATTCCGCGCCCGAAGAGTTCCACGACATGTACCGGCCTCAGGACGTTCCGGCGCTGCGGCCCGCCAACCCGAAGAGGTTGCCGCGCTTTCATGCCGCTCTGCGGAAAAAGATGCGGCTGGATCGGTTGGACGATTCTTTCTTCCGCCAGATTCAGGCCGTCTACCTTGGGCAAGTCAGCTATTGCGATTGGGTGCTCGGCGAACTGACCGCCGCGATTGATCGCACAGGCCACCATGACGACACTGCGCTATTTTTTGTTTCCGATCACGGCGATTATGGAGGCGACTACGGCCTGGTGGAAAAGTGGCCCAACGCCATGCACGATCCGCTGACGCACATCCCGCTGATCGTACGCGCGCCGGGCTTTGCGCCAGGCGGGGTAGCGGCGGGACAGGTGGAATTGTTCGACGTGATGGCCACATGTTTGGAACTGGCCGGCATCGAGCCACGCCATACCCATTTTGCAAAGTCACTCGTGCCCCAACTCAAAGGCGCCGCAGTCGATTCAGCGCGCGCGGTCTTTTGTGAAGGCGGTTATAACGCGAATGAACCACAGGAGTTTGAGCCGCTAAGTCAATTCGCCGATCCAGCGAATCCCTACTATCCCAAAGTCGCGTTGCAGAATGAGCGGCCCGATACCATCACGCGGTCGTCCATGATTCGCACGCCCACGCACAAACTCGTCTACCGGCCGGACGATCAAAGCGAACTCTACGATCTCGCGAAAGATCCGCGCGAGTTGCACAATGTTTACGGGGAAAGCGGCTATCGAAGCGTCCAGATGCAATTGTTGGGCGAACTGCTGAATTGGTACGTGCGGACTTCGGACGTGGCGCCGTTGCAGAAAGACGCACGCGGATTCCCCAAGATGGTATAGCTGCTAATTGCCCGACGAAGAATCAAACACAGAAGGGCCGGCCCCGTCACCGAGATGCAGCCGGAAGAAGTCGATCAGCTTATGGTAGGCAAATCGAGTCTGAACCGCATCGCCGGTGTCCCAACTGTGCGGAGCATTGGGCAGCGCGACCAGATCGACGTTTTTGCCTTCTTCAATCAGCCGTTCGACCAGCGTGACGGAGTCCTTAAACAGCACGATCTGATCGCGCATGCCCTGGATGATCATCAGATGATCCGCCAGGTTCGACGAGCGCAGAAAAGCGGAAGACGCCGCATACTCTGCCTGGTGATCCTGTGGCGCCATCATGGTGCGCATCTCGCCAGTGAGCGCGTGAAACAGGCTGGTAGCCGGCGCTCCCGCCACGCCGGCTTTAAAGACACCCGGTCTCTTGAACAAGGACATGGTAGTAAGCAGGCCGCCATAGCTGCTGCCCCAAATACCGATGCGTTTCATATCCACATAGCCCTGGCTCTCCAGAAATTTGACGCCGCTATACAAGTCCTCCACGTCCGGTCCACCGTAGCTGAGCGCGATTCGTTGCCGAAACGCCTTGCCATGTCCGGAGCTGCCGGCGATATCGACGTTGAGCAGCACGTAGCCTTGTTGCGCCAGGTATTGATCGAGACCCCAGGTCGGATGAGCGTTGCGGCCGCCCCATTGATTACGAACAGTATTACTGTAGACGGATCCTAAAATCGCGGGATACTTTTTCGCCGCATCGAAGTTTGGCGGCAGCGTGAGCCGGCCATGCAGCCCATTGGCGAATGTCACGTATCGCGCGGCCACCCACGGATAGTCCTTGAATTCGGAAAGCGGAGAGGTGGTGACTTGGCGCTGCGAGCCGGTGTCCAAGTCATACAGGTATAGGTCGGGTGGCGTGAGGTCGTTGGAGAATCGATCGGCGGCGAAGCGGCCGTTGGGTGAGATTAGCGGCTCGTGCGTGCCGGGTTGCTTGGATAGGCGCACTGGTGTGCCCCCATCGAGCGGCACTCGAAAGAACTGCCGCTCTTCCGGCTTGCCTTGACTGGAAACGATGAAGAGAGCGCGAGGAGACACGGCGGCCGAGAAGACCGCCCAATCTCCGGCAGTGATCGGCTTGGGCGTGCCACCGCCGCGAGGTACGTAATAGACGTGATAATCGTTGTCGCGGTCGGAAGTAAAGTAGACGCCACGTCCATCGGGCGCCCAGGCAGCCAACCATTCAGCGGTGACGTTCTTCGGATCCGTCTCGCGGAATAGCAAAGAGGATTTTCCGGTGAGCGGATCCACCAGGAGGCAACGCCGGTCCTTGATGTACAAGTCGCTCTTATCCACCAGGAGCGTCGAGTTGTCCGGCGCCCAGTCCACACTGAAGACCAAGTCCAAGGAGTCGGGCCCGATGTCCGCCCAGTGAACCGGTCCTCCAGCCGCCGAAACGAACCCCAGGCGGCGCCGCGTGGATTCCTCACCGGGAAATGGCCGATGGACCTGAAGCAGGGTGGCTTCCTCGGTCAGGTAGTCGGGGATTCCACGTAAAGGCACGCGACGTTCGTCAGCCAAGACAAAAGCCAGCGTCTTGCCATCGGGAGACCAATGAAAGCTCTCGATCGAGATGTCCGTGGCCGCGAGCGTGGTGATCTGACGCGACCCGACCCAGAGATCGCCTTTGAGAAGATACGCAAGTTCCTCGCCCTGAGGAGCAAATTCGGCATGTGAGCCGTCGTATAGATGTTGCGGAGCTTGCTCCGGACGCACCTGATAGAGCTGATTTCTAAACGTAATCAGCAGACTCCGATTGTCGGGGTACCAGGTAACCGCGGAAACCCCAGGATCGGTCTCGCTATGGCCCCGCGGCATGGCGCTAATACGAACGGGCTTGGCGGAGCGGACATCCGTCGTCCATACGTCGTAGAAGTTGGTCCCTTCGCCGTTCCACAGAAATGCCAGATGTTGGCTGTCGCGTGACCAAGTGAAGCCCTTGGGCTGGGTGCCGATGATCCACGGCAATGAGTACAAACGGTCTATGTCGAATCGCTTGGCCGGCGCGGCTTGAGAGGGGACCTGAAATGCGCATGCCACCAGCAGGAAAACAACTACACGCTTCATGAATAGATTCTCGCCGATCCGAACATGGTGCTTTGCAGGCGGGCTAAGTAAACGCGACAATCAGAACCCGCGGGGTCCTGCGACGATCCCGATGGCGGGACCGGACATTTCAAACGCCCACCTGTTGTCGCGCATTAACGTCCATTTTCGTGGCGGCTGAGCCACGGAAATGTGCCGCGGACCTGAAGGGTCGGCTCACCCGCGTACTCCGCGAAATGCGTTGTGCCGATGTGTGCAATGTAACCGTCCGGACGAATCAGGATCAGAGCACCCGTGGGCGTGACTAGCTCTGTCGCGTGAGTGCCGCGCAAATGATCGAACAGCCGGCTGCCATCGTCGAGCCGGGCACCGGGCATGCGATCGCCCGGATGCAGGGAGCCGAGCGCAACCCCCGAGGACAGGGGACTGGTTCGGTAATGCAGGGCAAGCTGATTGGTTGCATCCCCGCGCTTGATCGAGGGCACTTGATGTAATCGTTTGGTCAAGCCAAGGACCGCCGCGGCGATCGGGAGACGTTCGGCCTGGTAGGTGTCGAGCAGCGAATCGGGTCCGCCGCGGGCGACGTGCGCGAGCTTCCAACCCAAGTTGTACGCATCCTGCACACCCGTGTTGAGTCCCTGGCCGCCTGCCGGCGGATGCGTGTGCGCCGCATCTCCCGCCAGGAACACGCGTCCGACGCGGTAGCGATCGACCATCCGCACCGCCGGTTGAAAGATCGAACTCCATGCGACCCGCGTAACGCGATGGCCTGTGACTTTGTGCACAACGTTCTCGATCCCTGCCGCTACGGTCTTTGCCTTCGAGGTGAATTGGAACAGCGAGTTGTTCGGCAATGGGCAGAGCGCGATGAAGCCGCCTCTGGCGAAAGGCCAGGCATGCCAGTCGCGGCGATCGAGTCCCTCGACCTCGAGGTCCGCTACGAGCCAAGGCGTGCTGGCGTCGAGCGACTCGCCTTCCATTCGCAGCCCGAGCGTTTTTCGGACCGCGCTGTGGCCGCCATCGCAACCGGCTAAGAAGTCCGCTTTCACTTTTTCACCAGTCGAGAGTTCGGCCTCCACTCCGCGCTCATTTTGCGTGAAAGTCACAAGCGCTCTGCCGAATTCGACCTCGCGTCCGAGCGCGCTCAGACGCTCGCGCAAGATCGCTTCCGTCTGCCCTTGCGGCACCATCCACAGATTCGGATAGGGTACGCTATCCGTCGGCGGCGTAGGTGAGGAAAGGCTGCCCATGCGCAGAGAGAAGGGACCCAGGTGGGGGCGAAACTTCGGGTAGGGGGAACCGGCCGCGAGAATGCCGTCAATTACTCCGAGATCATCGAAGATCTCGAGTGTGCGCGGTTGGATGCCCTTGCCACGCGACCCCTGGAAGGGCGTGGCTGCGGCCTCGATCAGCCGAAACGAGATCCCGCGGCGCGCGAGATCGAGCGCGAGCGTTAACCCCGTTGGTCCGGCTCCGACAATCAGGACCGTGTGTTCCATATCGCCCGCCTAAATCATAATGTCACGTTCGGTCCGGGGCGCCGCTCACAGATGCCGTACTTAGCAGAATCGGGATGCAACAATCGAGGTTGCTCCAGCAGCAGAGGTTGCTCCAGAGGCAGCCATTGCTCCCATAAGTTCTCTATGCGATTCTCGATTCTCTCTATGGCCGCGGGGGTGATGGCGGCTCTCAGCCTCCAGGTCATTTATGCTCAGTCCCCGTCGTGCACGCATACGGTGGGCATGGTGGTTTCTCTCACAGGGGCCGCCGGACGCTATGGGCAGGCCGCGAGCAAAGCAGTTGAACTCGCTTTCCGGGAACTGAACAAAGCGGCTGGAGCGAAAGGTATTGCTGGATGCAAGCTGGCGTTTGACATTCGTGACGATCAAAGTCAAGGCTCGATTGGCGTCGATCAGGCGCGCCAGTTAGTGGACCTCAAGAAAGTGCCCGCTATCATTGGGAGCATCATCAGTTCGGTATCCATACCCATGGTGACTTCAGTGACAGCGCCGGCCGGCGTGGTGCAGATTTCACCCGCATCCTCGACACCGTCATTCACCAAGTTGGCCGCGGCGGGAAAAACCAACGGTTGGTTCTTCCGTACGATTACCGCCGACGCACTGCAGGGAACGGCTGCCGCCAAGTACGCTTTGGATCAGGGGATGAAAGCGTTAACCATCATTTATGTAAACAACGATTTTGGAGTCAACATGCTGGCCGAATTCCGTCGAGCCTATCTGGCACTGGGCGGCAAAATCACCGGTATCACGCCATATAATCCCGAGCAATCTTCTTATAACGCCGAAGTCACCAATGCGCTGAAGGGCGATCCGCCGGCGCTTTACCTGATTGGTTATCCCGGCGACGGCACCACCATCGTTCGCACTTGGATTCAACAGGGCGGCCCACAGCGGTTTCTCTTGAACGATGGCATGAACGCGGCGGATTTCATTAAAGGCGTTGGGCGGCAATATCTGAACAACGCCTATGGGACATCGTCCGGGTCCTCCAGAACGCCCTCAACCGAATACTTTGACAAAGCCTACCCGGCCATGAGCGGAGGTTTTGACGCGGACTCGCCGGCGGCGGACCGCGCCTTCGATGCGGCCGCCATTCTGGGGTTGGCGATTGCGCAAGCAGGCAAGTTTGAAGCGCCGGCCATCCGTGACGCCATTCGCAAAGTCACGTCTCCTGGTGGAGAAGTCGTCTATGCTGGTCCACAGGGTTTTGCGCGGGCTCTGCAACTGATCCGCGAAAAGAAGGCCGTGCGATATGTGGGCGTGATTGGCCCCGTGCAGTTTGATAAATACGGCGACATCGCGGGTCCATTCCGCACTTGGAAGATCGTGAACGGCGAAGTGACCACAGTCGGACAAATATCCACGGAAGAAGTGCAAGCGATTCAGGCGCGGCTACCGAAATGATCGACCAGACTCGCACCACGCTCGCCCCCGGGCTGGAAACCTCGCGCATCGTTACCGGCTTGTGGCAGGTGGCGGATATGGAGCGCGGCGGTACAACTCTTGATCCGGTCCGAGCAGCCGAGGCGATGGCCGAGTACGCCCGGGCGGGCTTCGACACCTTTGATATGGCCGATCACTACGGATCGGCGGAAGTAATTACCGGAACGTTGCTGGCTTCGGCGAAACATCCGCCAGTGCAGGTCTTCACAAAATGGTGCCCTTCCCCAGGCCCGATGACTGCGGTCACGGTACGGCAAGGTGTTCAGCGCGCCTTGGATCGTCTGCAAACTTCCTGTATCGACCTGATGCAGTTCCATTGGTGGACCTTCGACGACCCTCGCTACATCGACGCGATGGTGGAACTGGCCCGGCTTCGGGAAGAAGGCCTGATTGGCCATCTTGGTTTGACTAATTTCGATACCGCTCACTTGCGGTTGTTACTGAACGAAGGCATTCCGATTGCGGCGAACCAGGTATGTTTTTCGTTGCTCGATCGGCGCGCTACAGAAGCCATGTCCGCCCTGTGCGTGGAAAGCGGAGTGCGGCTGCTGGCATACGGGACACTAGGGGGCGGCTTTCTGAGTGAGCGTTGGGTGGGCGCAAGCCAACCCGATGCGGTGAACGACTGGAGCAAGATGAAGTACCAGCGCTTCATTCAGGCGATTGGTGGATGGGACGCGTTACAGAATGTGCTGAAGGCGGCTCAAGCCATTGGGCGTAAACACGGGGTCTCCTTGTCGAACGTGGCAGCCCGCTGGGTTCTGGAACAGAAGGCGGTGGCGGCGGTAATTCTCGGAGCGCGCCTGGGTGAGTCGGAACATAGGGCGGACAACTGGAAGCTTTTTGAATTTGCCCTGGACGAGCAAGACCATGCAACTCTCGGCCAGGCATTGGCCGGCACGAAGCGTTTGCCCGGCGACTGTGGAGACGAGTACCGCCGGCCCCCATTTTTGACCGCGTCCGGAGACCTGAGCCATCATCTGAAATCTGTCGCGCCTCTGTGGGAGCGCCAATCTGTCGCGGGATACTCCAACCGTTTCCGGATCGACAGCGGCAGCCGCTGGGAGCCGCTTGCCGGATACTCACGCGCGATTCGGATCGGGGACCGCATTTTGGTATCCGGCACGACGGCCACGCACGGCAGCGGGCATCTGGTTGGCAAAAACGATGTAGCCGTGCAGACCACCTACATCCTCGACAAGATCGCCGCGAGCGTACGGGCTCTGGGCGGACGACTGGAAGACGTTGTGCGAACCAGGGTCTATTTGACCAACGTAGCGGACTGGGAGGCCGTCAGTAAAGTGCATGGCAGCTATTTCGGCCAAATCCGTCCCGCCAACACAATGTTGCAAGTGGCGGCGTTAATTGGCGACGGTTATCTGGTTGAAATCGAAGCCGAGGCGATTGTGGAATGAATGCCGGCGACCGGGATCTGGCTGATCGTGATCTTCTGATGGTAGATAAGATCACGAAGAATTTCGGCGGTCATCAGGCGGTGAACCAGGTTTCCTTCGTTTTGAAATCGGGAAGAATTGGTGGCCTGATCGGCCCGAACGGCGCCGGCAAAACAACGCTCTTCAATTGCCTGGCGGGATTCCTGAAACCAGCCTCGGGGCAAGTTCTGCTCGACGGGCGGTCCATCGCGGGACTCGCCTCCTGCGACGTATTTGCAGCCGGGCTGGCGCGCACCTTTCAGATTCCGCGCCCGTTCCCTGAGATGTCGGTGTTGGATAACGTGATGGTGGCGGCCACTGGGCAAGCCGGCGAGCGTTTTTGGACCAACTGGTTGCGGCCGAAGCTGGTAAGCCAGCAGGAGCGCCAGAACAGGGAAGCGGCCAGGCACTGGTTGAGTTTTGTGGGATTGTCGGATCTGGAGCAGAAACCCGCGCGCATTTTGTCGGGCGGTCAGCGCAAGTTGCTGGAGTTGGCGCGGGTAATGGTTTCAAAACCAAAACTGGTTTTGTTGGATGAGCCCGGCGCCGGCGTGAATCCCGTCTTGCTCGATCAGATTGTAGACAAGGTGACTGCGCTCAATCGAGCAGGAACCACTTTTTTGATCATCGAACACAACATGGACCTGGTGGCTGCGTTGTGCAATCCGGTGATGGTAATGGCCCAAGGCCGGCTTCTCCTGTCTGGCGACGCTGGCAGCGTGTTAAACGATCCGCGTGTGATTGAGGCCTATTTGGGGAACGTCGCGTGACTGACACGGCGCCCGCGCTTGCCCCCGCTCTTGCGATCGAAGCACTCGAGGCAGGTTACGAGCCCGGGCTATCCATCGTTCGCGGAGCGTCGTTGACCGTACAGCCCGGCGAAATTGTTGCCGTCATCGGAGCGAATGGCGCCGGCAAATCGTCTTTGCTCAAGGCAGTCGCCGGCCTGGTTCCCATCAGCAAGGGGCGAAATCTGCTGTTCGGAAAAGACATAACAAAAACACCGGCCCATCGCATGGTTTTCGAAGGGCTGGCCTTTGTGCCCCAGACCGAAAATGTTTTTGTCAATCTGAGTGTCGCTGAAAATCTGGAACTCGCAGCGGCTATCGTCAAGGCCAAGCGCCGTGAACGTTTGGATCCGATCTATGCCATGTTCCCGGATCTTCACCGCCAACGGGCCGATCTCGCTGGGCAACTCTCCGGCGGGCAGCGCCAGATGCTGGCCGTGGCCCGGGGACTGATTGCCCGGCCTAAGCTAATCATGCTGGATGAACCATCCGCCGGGCTAAGCCCCAAGATGCTGGAACAAGTATTCGGCAAACTGCGCGAGGTGCGCGACAGCGGCGTCACCGTGTTGCTCGTGGAGCAAAACGTCAAGGCCGCGCTAGCGCTGGCCGACCGCGCCGCTGTTCTGGTTGATGGCAAGGAGCGCATCGTGGCCCGCAGTTCCGATCTGCTCAATGACGACCGTATTGCCGAACTTTATCTCGGCCGCGGCGCTCGAAAATCATAATGATCCAGATTGTCGCCGACGGACTCATCATCGGTTCGGTCATATCGCTGGGCGCAATTGGCCTGAGCCTCACTGTATCCATGGCCGGCTTTTCCAACTTCAGTCATGGGGAGCTACTGGCGTGGGGCGCTTATTTTGCGTTCCTAGCCGCGGCCGCCCTGACGTCTATGCACCAGGGACTCGCCACGCCGATCGGGCCGTTCTCTTTCGGATGGGGCTTGGTCATGGCCATGCTTGTGGCTGCCGGAATGACGGCGGTGCTCGCCCTTTCGCTCGATACGGTTCTCTTCAAGCGTTTGCGCAAACAGAGCTCCATCACGCTGGTGATTGCCAGCTTTGGCGCGGCCCTGGTGCTGCGCAACCTGTTGCTCTTCTGGCAGGGCGGCGTGCCCAAATACTTTTCACAGAATCTGCAGATTGCCATCGCTTTTTTGCCGCGCAGTTTCTGGGGCGGCCTGCGCTTTACCCCAGATCAGCTTCTGGTTTTAGCGTTGACAATGGCAACCGTTACGGCACTGCACCTGTTTCTTCGCTACAGCGTCCTGGGCAGGTCTATGCGGGCGGCCGCCATGAACCCAGCCCTCGCTCAGGTGACGGGTATCGATACGGAACGGGTTTTGCGTGCAACGTGGATGATCGGTGGTGCGCTGGCCGCGCTAGCGGGAGTCTTCGCCGGCATCACCGTGCAATTGCGCCCAACCATGGGGGCCGAGCTTTTGCTGCCGTTGTTTGCCGCCGTCATTGTGGGCGGCATAGGTTCCGTTTGGGGATCGGTCTGGGGTGGTCTATTGGTTGGCTTAGCCGAGAGCGCATCCGTGACTCTGCTGGGGGCTGAGTACCGGACGGCCGCCGCATTCATCGTGTTGATCGTGATTTTGCTGCTGAAACCCAACGGCCTCTTCGGGGAGAAAGCCTGATGCCGGTCCTGCTCGGCTGGATGTCCTATGCAAGCTTTTTTTTAGTCTTTGCCACGGTCTTTGCAATCGTTGCTCTGGGACTGAATTTGCAGTGGGGTTTCACCGGTCTGTTTAACGTCGGCGTAGCAGGCTTCGTCGCCATCGGCGCATACACGTCCGCGCTATTGACTACGCCAAAGGCGGCGGACCGTTTAACTGGCTGGGGATGGCCGGTGTCCGCTGGCATGGTTGCGGCCACTCTGGTTACGGGCTTGGTTGGAGTTGTAATTGGCGCAATGGTCCTGCGCCTGCGTCGCGACTATCTCGCTATAACGACCTTCGGCATCGCCGTCGCCATACAAACGGTGGCCAACAACGCCACGCCTCTAACAGGTGGGCCGTTCGGAGTGCAGTTCATCCCAAAACCGATGCAGGCCTCAATGGGCACAGGTCTGCCCTGGACCTTAGCCTATCTGGCGCTAGCGCTCGCGTTGCTTGCGATCGTCTATGTTGCGCTGGGAAAGCTGGTCGATAGTCCTTGGGGACGGGTGCTGCGTGCCATTCGCGAAGACGAGGATACGGCCTCTTCCGTTGGCAAACGCGCCTTCTTGTTCCGTTTGCAGAGCTTCGTAATTGGATCGATGTTGATGGGTCTCGGCGGCGCGCTGTACGCACACTTTGTGGGCTTTATCGCCCCGGAGGACTTTCTTCCTATCCTGACCTTTCAGCTCTGGGCGATGCTGATAGTGGGCGGCGCGGGCAATAACCGGGGCGCGGTCGCCGGAGCCTTTCTGGTTTGGGGCTTTTGGACCGCTTCCGGTGGAGTGATGCGCGGCTGGGTGCCCCAGGCGGAGCAAGCACGAGCCGCGGCTTTACAGGTTGTTCTGATTGGCGTGCTGATCGCTGCCATGCTCGTGCTGCGGCCCCGCGGACTGTTCGGGAGCTTCAGGCCATGATGCGGAGTCATTCCGGCACTTGCTGACCGGGGGGAAATTCGCTAGGCCCAGCCGAGTTCCTTCAGCGCCAGACCCGCGTTCCATATCTTGGTCATGTGGGCGATCCTGTCGCCGTCGAATTGCATGACGTACACGTAGTCGGTGCTGGTTCGGCGTCCGGTCGGAGGAACCGGTCCGCCCGGTCCCGTATGGGTCCCATGAAATACAGCGTAAGCGGCAACGTTGTTCCGCGCGCTGTCCATCGCGAATGACTTCAATTCGTAGCGGGCATCGGGCAGGACCGTCATGAGGCCCTTCATCCATTCGGCATACTGCGCGAGTGTCTTCAGATCGAGCAGAGGCTCAGCCTGGGCCGAAAACGTCGCGTTCGGGGTGCAGTACCTGCTGCAACCCTCCCATCCTTTCCCGGTCTCACAGGCGCGAAAAAAGCCTCTGCAACGGACGTGATGGATGCTGTGCTCGGTGTCATAGTGTCTCCCTTCTCCGATCCGGATTGACTGATTCAAGCCGGCGTCTTCGTGCTGAGACTGGAGAGTACCACAACAGGACGCTGGCTGCTCAAGCAAGTTCGGTATACTTCCGTTTTCCATGCATCGACGCTCATTCGTGAAAGCCGCGTCTCTCGCCGTCTTGACCGCCATCGATGACGCCGCGCAAACGCCAGCGCGCGATCTACGGATCGCCTACGGCGGCATCGGCATCGAGTCCAGCACTTACAGCCGCCTGAGAACCCGCATGGATGAGTTCACCATCCTGCGCGGCGCTGAACTTACCTCCAACGACCGGTTCCAGTTTCTGAAAGGCTATCCGGTCCCATTTTTGCCGACGCTGGTCGCAACCGCTGTGCCCGGCGGCCCGGTCGAACGGAAAACCTACGAGACATTAAAAACCGAGTTTTTGCAGCGCCTGGAAGCGCTCTTACCTCTCCACGGCCTCTACCTGCCCATGCACGGCGCCATGTTTGTAGAAGGCATCGAGGACGCGGAGGCCGATTGGTATCGTGCGGCCCGCAAGGTGGTTGGGCCGGATTGTCTGCTTTCGGCCAGCTACGATCTTCACGGCAACATCAGCCAGCCAATCATCGACACGCTGGACATGCTGTCGGCGTTTCGCACCGCTCCCCACATCGACCGCGAAGAGACCATGCTGCGCGCTACCGGCATGCTGCTTCACTGTTTGCGCGAGAAGATCCGTCCCACCCTGATGTGGGCGCCGATCCCGGTCCTCATGCCAGGCGAACGCAGCAGCACCGAATGGGAGCCCGGAAAGCGGCTGTGGGCGCAATTGCCGGCGCTCAATCGCGAGCCCGGCATCCTCGACGTCAGCCTGCTGGTCGGCTATGTTTGGGCCGACGAACCCCGATCCACGGCAGCGGCGGTCGTGACAGGCACTGCGCCCGGGCGTCAGCGCAGCATCGCCGCCAACCTCGCGCAGCAATATTGGGACGCACGCGCCGAATTCAAATTTGGCACCGAGACCTGCACCGTGGACGACTGTGTCCAGCGTGCGATCGACGCGAAAACGCAGCCCGCGATTCTGGCGGACTCCGGCGATAATCCAACCGGTGGCGGCAACGGCGATCAGGCCACGGTCTTGGAATCTCTAATGCGCCACCAAGCGCGGAACGTGTTGTTCGCCGGCATCGCCGATCGTCCCGCGACCGAGGCTTGCTACCAGGCAGGTGTGAGCGCGCGCATCCCGCTCTCGATTGGAGCGTCGCTCGACCCTCAGGCCAGCCAGCCGGTCAAGACGGAGGCCATGGTCAAGTTTCTGCTTGCTGAAACCGACCCGGCCCGGCGCGAAGCGGTGGTGCAGATTCAGGGCATCACGCTGGTGCTGAGTGCCTACCGCCGTCCCTATCACGACATCCAGGACTTCACGCGTTTGGGATTAGACCCGAAGTCCTTCAAGATTGTCGTCGTGAAGTCCGGCTATCTTTCGCCGGAACTGGCGCCCCTCGCCAACCCGAGCCTCATGGCGCTCTCCGCTGGAGCGATCAACCAGGATATCGTCCACCTGCCCGCGAATAAGCACCGCAAGCCGAGTTACCCGTTTGTCGCGGACCTGCGCTTCACGCCGAAGGTTTACGGGTCCGCGCGGAATCGACCCTAAAGGGATTGTCGTCACTGACGGTCGCGGCTCAGAAGGCTCGACCGAGCCGCGACCGTCAGGGAGCGGGCCCGAGACAGTGGCACGTTCTTTCAAGACGGATCTAACTGCGTCCTTCTCCCACCGATTGCGTGGAGAACGTCACGTAAGGAAAAGTTTCGGGGATGTGCGAATCGTAGTGGCCGTGGCGATTCCACGTCCAGCCGGCGCAGGGATCCAGCACCTGGCCGTGCGTGCCGATCTTCTCAAAGCGGCTGCAGTCGATCCGCCAGACATCCCCGTCGCTCGGAGGCAATGAGCGCCCGTCGCGCAACCACTCCAGACCCTTCCATGGAAACGCGAGTTCCGCGGTCCAACCGCGATCTGTCTTGGTCCGCCGGTTCACCACTCCGTCCACATGCACGGCTGTGCGGAGACCGGGGTAATCCCAATCGAGAAATCCCCAGCGCTCGCCGCGCGAATGGACATGCCCGCCGACTCCGTCCAACACCATGGTCCGCTGAGTGGCGGGATCGAACTCCGGCCTCCCGAAATACTTCGTCCCCGGAAGAAACTTGTCCTTCCAAATCCAGAACACTTCATACACAGTGTTGAGCGCGTTGATCTCGAACTCATAGTAGGCATCCTCGCCGGCGATGAAGACCTCGAGGTCGTTCTCTTCGTAGATCTTCGAATCCCGCTCGGTAAGTGTGCCCCACACATCGGTCTCTTCGGCCCAGAATCCGAAGTAGAGATGGTCGTCGTCCCACAGCAGGGCGACGCGCGTGTCAAACCAGGCTGGCTGGCCGGTCACGATGTCGACAAAGGCCGTCGATTTCGGCGCCAGCGTCCACGACGGCTCGTCCAGTTTTCCATCGATCGAAAGGGGCCCGTTGGTACGGTAGCAGCTATAGCGCGCGGGTTCACAAGAGGACATTGCTTTCGAATTATAGGCTGAGCGGGCGACCGTTCGGCTTGAATATGAAGCCAGCGATCACGACGCGATGGTGGCCGATCGGTGACCGCTTGATCGGAAACGTTCCGGCAGACGAATGATTCGGATGCACGGAATGCCCGGGTTACGGGTGTTGTACGCCCGTCCGGCGTCGGAGGAACGTTTGGGATTCGACCAAAGCCGCAACGGTGAGGTCCTCAAAGACGGCCGCCTCGAAAAGGGACTTACCGCCGGAATTTCGCCGGAGCTCCGGGAGCTTCCGCTTGACCGCGCGATAGCTAGCAAGCATTTCGGGAACGGTGGTGACATCACCTGGTTGACGAAAGATATTCCGCAGCCCGGCCATCAGCCCCTTCGCTGTTCCATTGTGAATTTGTGGATCGATACCGTTGACGTCGCTCGTGGAACGTTGTGCCCTGTAGCGCCGGCTCTCGAAAATGAAGACCCGGTGTTTTCCCTTCGTAACATGCGAACGGTAAAGCGCGAGACCCAGTTCGACAGGCATATTGAATCGTGGAACCCCGCGGCACGACTCGATACGGGATAAGTCGTGGATCGAAAAATCCGACTGCTCGATCATACTGACTATCGTGTCCAGGCGTCCCCGGCTGGGCGCGGCGACAGCGGCGTTAATGCGGAGCCCGAGTTGCGTGAGGCCGACAATATAAGCCAGGTAGAGCCCTTCGAATGCCTCGTCGTATGGAATATTGAGAAAGACGGACTCGATTCTCCTCGGTCGGGGCACGCTATCCCTTTGCGTGAACTCGGGAGCGCGTCCGGGTTCGGGAGGATTTCTTCCGTGCCGCCGCTCTGGACGCTACACTGTAGCGGGCCGATGCCTTCTGACGTTTTGGCGTGCTCATAATCATTCGCACGGCTGACACCCGATCGGAACTGAGGCCGAGGATCTCCCCCATTTCCTCGGGAGTCGGGACCGGATTGTCGATAACGTGGGCGCTCATATGTCAATTATATGATCCATTTTTGGACACGGGAAGGCCGTCGATGTCAGCACGCGGTTAGATAACTGGCGCAAACAGCCTCCCCAGCACCAGTGGCGAGTCCAGGTCCAGCCGGCCCAGGGATCCAGCGCACCCGTCGCGCAACAACAACAGCCACTTCCACGGAAACGCGAAGTACTTCGTTCCCGGGAACCGCAGCTCACGGAAAGCACATGAGCGAAGGGTCGGCAACCGTCGAAGCGTCTGTGTAGGCCAGATTGACCCGCTTGGGAGGCGCTGACCCGGAAACCTAGAAAAACTTCAGCAGCATCTGCTTCCACCATGGCCAATCGTGCCCGGTTCCGTCGCGCCAGACGTCGAGCCAGTGGGAGATGCCCTTGTCCGACATCACAGAGGCCAGACGCTCGTTGTCGTTCAGGCAGATGTCGAACTCACCGGTGGCCAGCACCAGGCGCTGGCCGCGAAGGCGATCCAGTTGCCAGCGGTCGTGCATGTTGGGAATGTACTCGAAAGGGCTGTTGAAATACACATCGTCGTCGTGATAGCCATCGACGAATTGCCGCATATCGAAGCCGCCGCCCATACTCACTGAGCCGGTTACCAGGTCGGGATGGCGCAGGGCGAAGTTGATGCAATGATAACCGCCGAAGCTGCAGCCGGTCGTGATCAACTGGTGGGCGTGGTTGCGGGAACGAATGTACGGCACGAATTCGGAAGCCACATAGTGGTCATACTGGCTGTGCCGGCGCGCGCGCAGGCTGGAATGAACGCCTTTGTTGTACCAGCTTTCCTCGTCCACGCTATCGACGCAGAACAGTTGGTACTGTCCACTATCAATCTTCTGGGAAAACGTCGCGATCATCCCGAAGTCTTCATATTGATAGAAGCGTCCCATACTGGTGGGGAACACGATGATGGGCACGCCAGCGTGACCGTACACCAAAAATTCCATGTCGCGGCCGAGCGCGCCGCTATGCCATTTGTGATATTCGCGATTCATAGTTTGAAAAGAGCCCGCAGACGCTTGGTCTGCACCCGGCTGACGGGGATTTCGGTGTTGCGCTTATCGTCCATCCGCAGTTGGAAGCTGGATTTGAACCACGGAATCACTTCCTTGATGCGATTGATGTTGATGAGAAACGAACGGTGTACCCGCCAGAAAATGTCCGGATCGAGATTGGATTGAAGTTCTTCAATGGTGCGGTAGTTGGATTCGCCTTCGACATGAGAGGCCACCACCGTGATTAGCCCGTCATCGATGGTGGCGTAAATCAAATCCTGCGCGTCCACGATCAGATTACGATTGTTGCTGCGGACCAGCAGCTTGGTGCGTTGCGGGGCGCCGGATTTCGGCGCCGGCGCGGGCGCCAATTCTTTGACCGGCTTGTCGTGAACCGCCTTGCGGGCGCGCTCCAGCGTGACGGCCAAGCGATCCTTTTCGATCGGCTTGAGAAGATAGTCCAGCGCCTCCCACCGGAAGGCTTCGAGCGCATACTGATCGAAGGCCGTAGCCAGGACGAAATAGGGCAGGGGAATGTCCTTTTCGCGCAGTTTCCGGATGACGCCAAGACCGTCCAAACCCGGCATCTGGACATCGAGAAAAGCGATGTCCGGCTCCAAATCCTCAATCAGTTTGACCGCCTCAAGCCCGTTGCGCGCGGTGGCCAGCAACTCCAGGTCGGGGAACTCCTTCAGCAAATAGCTGAGTTCCTCGCACGCCAGTTGCTCATCGTCCACGATGACGGCGGTGATGGTCGCGGTTGCACGATCGTTCATCAATTTCTTAGTATAACGATCCTTTCCCAGTACAATTAAGAGAGTACAATGAGCGACCAGGAAATGAGCGAGAAGCAAGCAAGCGAGAACGAAGTAAGCGAGAAGGAGCTAAGCGAGAAGGAGCTAAGCGAGAAGGAGCTAAGCGAGGAAGACGCGGACGAGACGGGCGTCAGCGAGAACGACTTCCCCATTCCACCGCCGACCTTCGAGTTTCTCACGTTGTCCATCAAGACCCAGACCGAGATGTCACTGGGACTCTACCATTTCGGCGAAGAGAAAGACCGGCCGGCGCCCAATCTGCGGGTAGCGCAACACAGCATCGATGTGCTGGCGATGCTGGCGGAGAAGACAAAAGGCAACCTCAGTCTCGAAGAGCAGCGTCTGATCGAAAACTCGCTGACTGAATTGCGATTCCGGTACGTCCAGGTTGCCAAGGACATGACGTCGCGGCAACCGCGGCAGGCCGAAAAATAAATGTCCACGGTCACGGTGAAGATCACCGTGCTCGGTTCGGGCACCAGCGTCGGTGTGCCTTCCATCGGCTGTCACTGCGCCGTTTGCACGTCCACGGATCCGCGGGACCAGCGGTTGCGTCCGTCCATCCTGGTCGGCTTCAGCGATCGCAATGTGCTGATCGACACCACGCCGGATTTCCGCCAACAGGCGCTGCGGGCGCGCATTGAGCGGATTGACGCAGTTCTCTTCACGCACGCGCACGCCGATCACATTCTCGGGCTGGACGATATCCGTCCCTTCAACTTCCGGCAAGGGGGCACCATCCCCATCTACGGCTCAACCGATACGCTCCACAACATTCATCAGACGTTCCGTTATATTTTTCTGGAGGAGAAGTCGGAGTCCTCGCGTCCGCGCCTGGTTTCGCACAGTTTCGACGGCCAAGACTTCGAGCTTTTCGGCTTGCGCTTCCAGCCCATCCGGCTGGCGCACGGAAAAGGCACCGTCCACGGTTTTCGGTTTGGGGATGCGGCCTATCTCACCGACCACAGCGACATCCCGCCGGAATCGCTGGAGCAACTGTGCGGGTTGGACATTCTGTTTCTCGATGCGCTCCGCCACAAACCGCATCCCACGCACTCCACGGTCGAAAAATCGTTGACGACCGTGGAGCAACTATCGCCCCGGCGGGCCTTTTTCACGCACATCTGCCACGATCTGGGGCACGCGCGCACGGAAGAAACGCTGCCTCCGCGCGTGCGGCTGGCTTATGACGGTCTGGAGTTGACGAGCGAGGTGCAGTTGCCATGATCTGGCGGAGTCTGGAGCAACTGCCTCGGCATTTTGGTCCGTCGGCGGTCACCATTGGCAATTTTGACGGAGTTCACGCCGGCCACCGGAAAATTATGCTGCGCCTGGTGGCAGTGGCGCGCGAGCACGGCTGGACCTCGTGCGTCCTCACGTTTGAGCCGCACCCCATGGTGCTGGTGGCGCCGCAGCGCGCTCCGAAATTGATCACGACACTCGATCAGCGTTGCGCGCTCATGGAAGATCTGGGCGTCGAACAGATTTTGATTTTGCCCTTCACACAGGAGATCGCCCGGCTGACGCCGGAAGAATTCGTCCAACAGACGCTGGTAGACCGATTGTGCGCCCGGGCAGTGCTGGTGGGGGAGAACTTTCGCTTTGGCCACCGCGCGGCTGGAACCACGTCCACGCTTGCCGAGTTGGGAGACAAGTACGGCTACCTCACCGAAGTGATCCCGGCGGTTGAGGCGCGGCATTGCACGGTTTCGAGCACCGAAGTCCGGCGGCGGCTGGAAAGCGGCGATGTGTCGGCGGTCAATCGCCTCCTCTGCCGGCCGTACTCGCTCGAAGGGCGCGTAGTGCGCGGCCATGGAGTGGGCAGCCGGCAGACCGTGCCGACCTTGAATCTGGCGACCTCCGCGGAGCTGCTGCCGGCGCGCGGCGTCTATATCACGCGTACCTACGATTTAAATTCTCAGCGTGTGTGGCCCTCCATTTCGAACATCGGTTACCGGCCGACATTTGGGGGCGGGGAAGACCAACTGAGTATCGAAACGTTCTTGCTGGCGCCATTGGACGGCGCGGGACCGGATGAAATTCGTGTGGAATTTTTGCGGCGCGTGAGAGAAGAGCGCAAATTCGAATCGCCGGAAGCGCTGAAGCAGCAGATCTTGCGCGATGTGGGACGCGCCCAGGCTTACTTCCGGCGACTAAAGACACATTGAATTGTGGGCAGGTTCGAAATCCTACCTCGCCTCGGCGCCCGCCATCTGCGCCTCTCCCTCCACTTCCACGCTTCTTTGCGCCGTATCGTAAAAGAAGCGCTCGCGAACGATTTTTCCATCCTGCCAGACTTGAAACGCCATTTCCTCGAGACGAAGTCTCCTGCCATCTTGAATGGTGTATTCGAAGGTCCAATTAATGGCTGCCAGGTTCCCGTCGACCAGAACGGACTCCGCCCTGCTCACGTGTATCTCTTTGAACCTCGCCATCACTTGCCGCTCGTGTTCCAGCAGCTTCGCTAAACCTTGCCGGTGCGGCTCGTTGTTTTCCTGCATGGTTGCGTCTGGGGCGTAGAACTCTTGAATTGCTTCCAGAAACTTGCTCCGCTCGACCAGCCGGATCAAGTTGTTCACGTTTTCGCGTACGGTTAAAGGCATTGTGTTCACTCCTGCCCTCATTAGGCCATTAGATCGCCCAGTGAATCGCTCGGATTCGGACTGCGCGGAGCAGGTTTGGACGGAAAAGTGGACGACTGGTCTGCCAACCGCTTTGTATACTCTTGGGCGGCCCGCGCACGCCGCGCATATGATTCGCGACATGGCTCCACGCTCAGTGCGCTTTGCCGCTCCAAAAATCCGGATCGCTTTCGGCGAATTGCCCGGAAACATTGCTGAGACGAGGCTCGATCCGGAACAACAGATGCTCCTGGCTCACTTCGATGCCGGCGGGCGATCTCTTGGTGCCGTCCGGGACTACGGAAGTCCTCGACACGGCCTCATCCAAAGCGCGCAGGCTGTTCAGTGGCGTTAGAAAAACGTACGTTCCCGACGCCATCCCGGAAACCACCTGATAGGCCA
The DNA here is from genome assembly GCA_963836595.1 of Bryobacterales bacterium. GTDB lineage: Bacteria > Acidobacteriota > Terriglobia > Bryobacterales > Bryobacteraceae > DATFZA01. The sequence goes on along the minus strand of CAWIKC010000002.1, from coordinate 1,445,277 downwards.
TTTCGGGGCGATTGATATTCACGAAATCGTAGCGGGCACGACGTTGCCGGACCAGTTCCGCGAAATCCGCTTCTCCGCCGAAGCGCACTTGAAAGATGGTAGACAAGATATAGCGAGCCTGCTCCAACGCCTTAACGCCTTCCTCCGGGCGATAGCTCAGACCTTGCCGGTAAAAACCGATCCAGGCGCGCGAATCGGCTGGCAGGGGCGCGCCGAGCGCCTTGTCCACATCCTCAATGCTTCCGAAAGAATCGTGCATCTCGATCAACCAGCTTTCCGCTGGACCTGAGATGGCTATCAGGCCCACTACGTTGACCGGAACCTTCTTTTGGACATAGGGCTGTATGGAAGCGGTGCTGTCGGCATACCGAATGACCCGAATCAAGGCAGGCGCTTCGCTTTGCGCATAGGCCAGGGTGAGGGCACACAGGCCAAACGTAATTACCGGCTTGAAGACTACCATTCTTAAGCTTAAGTGTTGTGACGCGCGCCAGCAAGAAACCGTGCACAGCCCGCGTGACACTATAGGAAAATGCTTTATCTCACCGAGCAAGATGTTCTCGCTTTGCTTCCCATGCACGAGTGCGTCAAGATGATGCGGCTGGCGTTTGAGGAGCTGGCTCAAGGCAAAGCCCAAAACCAACCCCGGCGGCGTCTGATTCTGCCCGAGACGGGGTCCGTGCTGCATAGCATGGCCGGGGCCTTTGGTAAATATTTTGGAACCAAGTTCTACTCGACCAACGCCAAGTTTGGCGCGCACTTCTTGTTTGCGCTGTATGACGCCCGGACCGCAACCCCGCTGGCGCTGATGGAGGCGAGTCATCTAGGCCAGATCCGCACGGGCGCCGCCAGCGGCTATGCAACCGACCTGATGGCGGCGCCGGATGCTTCCGTGCTCGGAATTATCGGGTCCGGCTACCAGGCAAAGTCACAGTTAGAGGCGATTCGTGCTGTCCGTCCGATAACGACGGTGCGGGTCTGGAGCCGCGACCCGGCCAAGCGCAAAAAGTTTGCCGAAGAGCATGGCGTGACGGCGACCGAAACAGCGGAAGAAGCGGTTCGGGGAGCGCAGATTGTCGCCACGGCGACCAACGCAAAGGATCCCGTCGTGGAAGACTCCTGGATCGCCGCTGGCGCTCATATTAACGCGATGGGTTCCAATATTGCCAACCGGCGTGAACTCCCGGCGGATTTGGTGAAGCGCGCCGGACTGGTCGCGGTGGATTCGCTCGAACAGGCCAAGATCGAAGCGGGAGATTTAATCCTGGCCGACAGTTGGGCCAATGTTGTGGAACTGCAGAACGTGAAGAAAGAGTATCAGCCTTCGCGGATTACGATATTTAAGTCGATCGGCTTAGGCGTGGAGGACGTGGCCGCCGGAGCGTTCATTTACGAGCGCGCGCTGGCTACTCCTGAAGTGTTTGCGGCTCGGAATCTCGCCAAGCGCTGATCTTCAAGCGCCGGCAGACCCAGCACAGACCTTCATTCGAGTTAGGCGCGCAATCGGCACCGCAGACCGAGCATTTCTCGACCCGCTTGAGGTGGTCGCTCTCGACCGAGCGCTTGGCTTCTTCTAGCAGCGTCTGATCGATCACGGGCTCGGATCCGGGAAGCGGTCTACGTTTCATAACTTCAGACTACCTTATTACGCGCCCCGGTAGTTGCCAAGAGCCGGATTTTCTCCGGTTGTAGTACCGCATCAGGCCGCTCGATCGGCCCGGAAGATATAGCCCGCGTCCAGCGAGGCCGAACAGCGGGCGCACTTCTGACCCGGCTTGGTCTTGGATACTTTGCCGTTGCTAAGAATGGTTGCTTCCACGGTATGCGTGCAAATGGGGCAGTACACGGATCCATGTACTTCGAAAACTTTGGCGGCGGGCTTCGGCTTCACGGGAACTTGGGGGTTCATCTTAATCCTCCCTACTATTTCTATCGTCACTGCTTAGGACGCAGATTAGGACAAAATGGATTGCGAAAATTTTGTAAAGGTTTGGTACTAGGAATTGAAGGGTGGTAACCGCGAGGGCGACCAGGGATCGGCCCCAGATTAGCCCAACGGGTCCTCAGGCCATTTGTGCTTGGGATAACGCCGGCCCAGCTCCCGCCGAAGCTGAGGGTAAAGCCGCTGCCAGAACCCGGCCAGGTCCGTCGTGGTCTGCATCGGGCGCTGGTTAGGCGCCAGCAAATGCACCACCAGCGGTACTTTGCCGATTTTGGGCGTCTCCCGCAGCCCGAAGAAATCCTGCAGCCGCGAAGCGATCCACGGCGGCTTGCCTTCTTCATAGTGAATACGGGTAGTGCGTCCGCTGGGTAGTTTGAAGTTCACTGGCGCGAGTGAGCCGAGTTCGCGCGGCTCGAGCGCCGGGATCAGCTTGCCGGCGGCGTTTTTCAGCTCGGCGAAACTCTTTAAGCCATGGCAGATTTTGACCAGAGCCGATTGCAGTTCCGGCTCCGGGAGGCCGGCAAACTTCAAGCGAGCGCAGAATTCCGCCCACTCCGCGGCGTTGACAAAGCGATCCATCCCGGCTTCCATCGCCTTCTGAGCCAACAAGGCGCCTGCCTGATCCGGGTCTACCGTTCCGCTCCGGGTCTCGTCGATGATCAGGTTGTCATACACCCAGGCATTCACGGCTTCAACGCGCTCGGCGATGCGGTTCCACTCCAGGCCGGCGCGCTCCTCAGCGCGATCGAGAAGCCAATCGGGCTGGATCGGACAATACAAACGAACCAGCGGCAGCGCCTTGTCGGGCCGGTCTTCAATATCGAGAGCGACCAGAAATTCCGCCTGCGACTCGGCCGCAAGAATCGCTGGGCTGCCGGAACAAAGCAGCAGTTCGCGCTCTTTTCTGCGGCGCGCCACACGGTCGGGAAACGCGGCAAGCAAGGCCTGCGCCAGGCTATCCGGATTAGTCGAAGTGGATCGCGGTCGCCCCATGCGCCGAATCTGTTCGTACACCTGCCGGCTCCGGCCATCCAAATCGCCGTCGAGCATCGTCAGGATGTCTCCACCGGCCGGCCGGGCTCCGGAACTGAGCAGAGCGGCCGCCTTGCATCCTTCATCGCTTTGCGACTCCATCACGAGTTTCGCCAACCGTGGATGCAGCGGGTACCGGGCCATGCGCCGCGCAGTTTCGCCGCGCGCGCCCAACCGCTCCAACAATGCTTGGGCGGCAGCTAGCGCGGCTGGCGCCGGCGGATCGAGCCAGTCCAGCTCTTCGATGCCCATCGCTTGCAAATCGATACAAAGCTGCGACAACTCGCGCCGCAGGATCTCCGGAATATCCCGATCCTGCCGGCGCTGAAAGTCATCGAGCGTATAGAGCCGGAGAGCGCGTCCGGGCGCCGTACGCGCTGCCCGGCCGGCCCGCTGCGTGGCGGACGCCTTGCTGATGCGGCCGATCTGCAGCGTCGGCAGACCCGTCCAGGGCGAATCGCTCGCAATGCGGGCCAGTCCGCTATCGATCACGGCAGTAACGCCATCAATCGTGATCGAGCTTTCGGCTACGTTGGTGGCCAGTATCAGCTTGCGCCGGCCGGCGCGGGCGACGGCGCGATCCTGTTCCGCGGGTGTGAGATCGCCATGCAAGGGAAGCACAAGTAAACCAAACCGCTGGCAGACTCTCATCGCGGCGCGGATCTCCGCCGCGCCCGGCAAGAAAACCAGGATGTCGCCGGTGTCTTTGCTCAGCCTTTCGACAGCCGTCGCCACCTGCTCCTCGAGCGGCTGGGCCGTGTACGGTAGATGCTCGAGGTCGAGTTCAAACAGCCGGCCTTCCGACGGCAGTGCCGGGCAATCTCCCAAGAATTGCGCCACCGGCGTGGTATCGAGCGTAGCCGACATTACGACGATACGCAGATCTGGCCGCTCGGTTTTTTGCAGCCGCCGCAGTAGCGCCAGCGCCAAATCGGTCTCGAGATGGCGCTCATGAAACTCATCCAAAATAACCGCGCTGATACCGTTCAGCTTGCGATCGGTCAGCAAGCGGCGGGTGAGAACGCCTTCCGTGAGAAAGCGAAGGCGGGTTTTGGGGCCCGCTACCTCCTCAAACCTCACTTGATAACCGGCGGTTTCGCCGACGCGCTCACCCAGTTCTTCCGCCACGCGCCGGGCAGCCATGCGGGCGGCGATACGGCGCGGTTCGAGAACGATCACTTCGCCCGCCACGGCTTTCAGCACGGCCGGAGGAACGCGCGTGGTCTTGCCGGCGCCAGGCGGCGCTTCCAAAACCAGATTCGGACAGCGCGCCAGGGACCGGATGATATCGGGAACAACCTCATCTACCGGAAGCTGCATGAAAGTTCGTTGTACATTCCTGAAAAGGAGCGCCAATGGAAGCATTAGCAAAAACCGCCGACAACGTCAAACCAGCTAACGTCAAACAAGCCGTACCCTTCTTCTCGATTTCGAGCATGGAGCAATCCCTTCGTTACTACCTGGACGGCCTCGGATTCCAGATGACCAATAAATGGATAGACCAAGGCATACTCAGATGGTGTTGGCTGGAAATTGGCAACGCGTCGATCATGCTCCAGGAATCCCATAAGAAACTCGAGGCCAAGCCAGGCGCGGGCGTATCCATCTGCTTTCAATGCGAAGACGCGCTCGCGATCTACCGCCAGGCGAAGTCGCGCGGTCTTGTCGTGCAAACTCCTTTCGTCGGAAACCAGATGTGGGTCACAAATCTGGCGGACCCGGACGGCTACAAACTGTCTTTCGAGAGCCCCACGGACGTGCCGGAGGAGACTGTGTTCTCAGAGCAGGATTGACTCAGCCGGGCAGCTTGCGTCATCAAATAGTTCTGTTCCGGCAAACTCGTCGTGCGCCCCGCTGCTTTCCGGTAATGCGCAATCGCCGCCGGATGCTCTCCCGCCATCTCCAACAGATGCGCGCGAACGGCATCCACGCGATGGTGGCCCGCCAATCGTCCATCCGCATCCAGCCCCTTCAACAGTTCCAGTCCCGCCGTGGGGCCGTGTACCATGGCTACCGCGATCGCGTGATTGAGAACCACCATCGGATTGTCGGACATTCGCTTCAGCAGGTCGTACAGCGCCAGAATCAGCGGCCAGTCGGTATCTTCCACGCGGGCCGCTTCGTCATGGACCGCGGCGATGGCCGCCTGCAGTTGGTAGGCGCCGATCGAGCCCTTCGACAGCGCCGCGGTCAGCAGTGCGACTCCCTCCGAAATCTCCTTTTGATCCCAAAGCGATCGATCCTGTTTCGTGAGCGGGATCAACTCGCCGTCCGGCCCCGACCGCGCCTCGCGCCGGGCATCGGTCAACAACATCAGCGCCAATAACCCCGCCACCTCCGCGTCGTCAGCCAGCAACTTGTGCACCGCGCGTGTTAGCCGAATTGCCTCGCGCGATAATTCGAGCCGCTGCAGGCTTGGTCCGGCGCTGCTGGTGTAGCCTTCGTTGAAAATCAGATAAAGCACGTGCAGCACCGCCCGCAGCCGCCGAGCGCGTTCTTCGCCGCCCGGCAGCCGAAAGGGCACGCCGGATGCTTTGATGCTGTTCTTGCTGCGGCTGATCCGTTGCGCCATGGTTGCCTCGGGCGCCAGGAACGCACTGGCGATTTCAGCCGTGGTCAACCCGCCCACTGCCCGCAGCGTAAGAGCGATGGCGGACGACGAAGTCAAGGCCGGATGGCAGCACATAAAAAGCAGGATGAGCGTGTCGTCCCGCTCCACGTGACTTTCCACGCTGGCCGTTTCGAGCGCCGCGGCCGTTTCGCGCCGCCTGCGAGCCAACTCGCTGCGCAAATGGTCGGTCATCCGCCGCGACGCCACTTGAATCAACCAGCCACGCGGATTCTCGGGCATGCCCTCGCGCGGCCATTGAACCGCCGCGGCCAGCAATGCTTCCTGAACCGCGTCTTCGGCGGCCCCGAAATCGCGGAACCGGCGGATAACCGCACCCAGCACCTGCGGCGCAAGTTCCCGCAGCAGATGCTCGGAACGTTCATCCAGCACGCCCATCATCACGACGTGTCTTTCTAGAGAAATTCCGGAGGCGGTCCGCTCATCACCGGCCGCACTTCAATGGGCATGTTCATTGGCCTTCCGGCAGCCCCCGGCGCGGCCGATGCCCCAGCGGCAATCGCATAAGCCCGGTCCGGGGTCTCGACATCCACAATCCAGTAGCCGGCCAGGAACTCTTTGCCTTCCGGGAACACGCCATCCGTAATCGGTGTCCCGTCCTTGCCCGCCCGCACCTGCCTAGCCTGTTCCGGAAACGCCAAACCCTCAGCCGAAACCAGTTCTCCGGACTGCCTGAGGTCCCCGCTGAACTTCCGCATGAACGCGATATGCGCCTGGATGTCCTCCTTCTGCCAACCGGGAAACGGATTGCATCCCAACTTCATCGTATTCATCATCAAAATGTATTTCATGTCTTCCGATCCTTTCCATTTTCGCGCGCTTCTCGCGCTTTCAACAGGGAGTCGGATCCGGCGCCCGGTTCTCTACATCCTCTACATCCCCGCATTCAGAAAATTTTGCCATATTACATTTCGCCCGCCGAGGCAATGCATCTTCGCCCGCCACGATCCGATAGAATGACTGTTCCGCAGGCCCACGTCCGAAAAAGGAGAACCGCATGGCTCAAAAGGCCCACACACAACGCTTTCCTGGCGAATCGCCGCGCTATCGCACCGCCCGCAACAAACTGCTCGCCGCCGAGACTGACCTCCGCAGGCAAGTAGAAAAAGTCGCGCGCTTGCGCCGCAAGCTCCCGCTCGGCGGCCCCGTGCCGGAAGACTATATATTCGACCAGCCCACCGGCTCCGGCGCGACACAGCGGGTGAAACTCTCCGAACTCTTTCAGGATAAAAAAGACACGCTACTGCTCTACAGCTATATGTTTGGCCCCAACGCAAAGCAGCCGTGCCCCATGTGTACTTCGTTTCTCGACAGTCTGGAGGGCGCCGCCGCTCACCTGAATCGGCTCGCGAACCTGGCGGTAGTCGCAAAGTCTCCGCTTGACCGGATCGAGAACGTCGCCCGGACCCGCGGCTGGCGCCATCTCCGGCTGTTATCCTCGGCCAACAATAATTACAATCGCGACTATCACGGCGAAACTCCCGAGGGCGGCCAGTTGCCGATGCTGAACGTCTTCGCGCGGCGCAAAGGCAAAATCTATCATTCCTACGCCACCGAATTACAGTTCATGCCGCCCGACAAAGGCCAGAACCAGCGCCATATCGACATGCTCTGGCCCTTATGGAATCTCCTCGATCTGACGCCCGAAGGCCGCGGCGCCGATTGGTTCCCGTCTCTCACTTACTCCTGAGAGCCACTTCGCCGGGGTTATCCCCGTCTCCCCCACCAAACCCCCATCGCCACCGCCATCGCCAAATCGTCGTGTTCCTTCTCCCCGCCAAACAAATCCCGCCCGCTCGCGGAAATCTCCCACCGCACCTGCCGCAACTCCCTTCGCAGCGCGTCGCCCTCCGGCAACCGCGGTTCCACCTGCAACCCGCCCATCTCCAGCAGCACCGCCAGCCCCTGCATCAAATCCCGCTTCGGCACATGCCACCGGTCGAAGTTGAACGTCTCCTGCTCTCCGCTCGTAAACACCACCGGAATCAACCGGCACTCGGAAAACGCCCGCTGCCGCAGGATGTCCAACACCGCCGCGCCCACGCCCGTCGCGTCCACCACCACCGCGCAAGCCCCCAACTGCTTCCATTGCCGCTCCAGCGAAAACACCCGCTCCACCACGTCCACATACGACGTCTGCAGCGGTATTTTCTCCAGCCAGCGCACCGCCCACCGCCGCCGCTTCTGTCTCTCCCACGTCACCCGATTCAGTTCGCCCGTCAGTTCATCCCATCGCTCCAGCACCGCGATCGCCGTCGGATCCACCCTCTGCCCCAAATCCACGCACACATAAAACTGCGACCCCGGCCGCCGCTGGCTAGCCTCCGCCCAAGGCCGGAACGCCTCATCCACCCACTCCGTCGGAAACACCGCCCGGTCGTCATCCAGAAACTCGCAACCATACTCCTGCCGGAACCGCAAATCCCCCAACGACCGCCGCTCTTCCTCTAAAAACGATCCCGGAATCCGCGCGCACTCCGCTCCCGTCACACAGATCCGCTCCCAATCCACCCGCGCGTCCATCCACTCTTTATAAAAGAACCCGCGCTTCCCATGCGGAGTCGACATCAGCCACATCTCGCCGCCGGTCGTCGCCAGCATCGGCTTCACCGCCGCATACAGCGCATCCGGCACCCGCGCCGCTTCATCGATCAAGAGCATCGTCGCCCCGGAAAATCCCCGCACCGTATCGTCATTTCCCGGCAATCCGACAATGCGCGACCCGTTCGGCAACTCGAGCGAAGTCCCCTTCACCCGCACGCCCAAGTCCCGCAGCATCCGTGCCGCCTTCCGGCAAAACTCCGCGCTCTGTCGCAGCGACGGCGAGCAGACCACCACCAGCCGATCCGGAATCGTAAACGCATGATGCACGGCCTTCACCGCCACCACCGTTGATTTCCCCCACTGCCGCGTGCAATTCAACAATCCCCGGGAAATCCCCGCCCGCAACACTAGTTTCTGCTGTTGATCCGCCACAAACCCGAGCCGTTCCAGCCCAAACACAACCGCATCCAGATGTTCCAAACATTCCGTAGCAATCGGCCGGAACAAATTCTCAAGCGTATGCGCTCTATATCCCGTCATATAAAAATTGTCCCATCCCACCACCGCAGCCGAGACCAATCAAACTCCCCAAATCCCTCAAAACAAACCAAATATATTCTTGAAAAACGTGGGACTGATTGTGGGGCAGGTTGTTAACCTGCGGCGGGTTGTCAACCCGCCTCCTCTCATTTCCGTCGTAAACCTTTTTCAAAAATTCAAAAGTTCGACAAATAGTAAAGACCGTTCCTCGAGTCGAACCCCGCCGAAGCCAACCGCAACGTGCGCCGCACGATCTCCCCGGTGGAATACCGCTGCTGCGGGATAATCAGAACGCCAAAGTGCGGCTGCCCGCGCTCCATCCACTCCCGGTGCAGCACTGCGAAGTCACGGGCATTGGCGCTTACCAGGACCCGGCCCTGCGCTGCAGCGAGAATCAGTTGGGATTCGTCATCTCGCGCATTCATTCCAGCGTCGAGAGAACTCAGAACATCCACGCCGCGGCTTCGCAAAGCAGCCATCAGTCTGGTATTGCGCCGAATCCTCGTCGAAGTAGAATTTCACCAATCAGGGCCGAAGCGGCAAACCCGAAGAACGGGCACCCTCATCGTAGGCCCGATCTTCAGCCTCGATGTCAGCGTCGATCTCCTGTTTGTTCGCGTGATAGAAGGCGAGTGCCGCGTAGACTTGCGCCAGCGACAGAGGCGGCCGGTCGGCGGCGATTTCCTCCGGCGAAAGACCTCGGTTGCTGTCGATCGCGATGGTCCGCACGCTAACGCCCGTCCCAGCGAGAATGGGCCGGCCACCGCGCAAAGCGGGATCGCGCGTAATCATCGCGCCAATCTCGGTGAAAGTCCCAGGCATCCCTACGCTCAGTATACCGCTAACGACTGAAAATCATCCCATTTCCAGCCGTTCCTAGCATGTCTGCAGCGCGGCGGGAGCTGAGACAGGAGATCGAGACGGCCTATTTTTGCCAATGTAATGAGCGGCGAAGAATCGGAAATAACCCTCACGCGCGGAGCTTGGCGACGGTACGGCGGTCCTCCTCGAACTGCTCCATGCCGTATTTCAGAGGCGGAACACCATGTGCGGCGGCGAAGTCCATAAACGCAGCCAGCGGCGTTTCGCACAACTCAGCCGCACGGCCCAGGGACACGGCTCCCTCCCGGAACAATTCCAAGGCGATGAATTTGGCAGCCTCTTGCGAGACATTGCCCTGATCGAGTTTCGCCACAGAAACAAGGTCGGCGGGCAACTCGATGTTCACGGTAGCCATGTCTTTACACTAAACTAGTGCTTAATTGCGTAAGTTGACAATTGTATTGCGGAGCTGACTGCCCTTGACCTCACGCTTGCGCCAGCGGAACGGCCTGGCATGTTCATTGTGCCTCTGGATGAAGGCCTCGATGGCTTCACGCAGTTGATCCTTACTTTTGAAACTGCCTCCGTTGAGCGTCTTGCGTTGCAGAAGACTGAACACGATCTCGATCTGGTTCAGCCAGCTCGCCGATGTGGGAGTGAAGTGGAAACGGACCCGGCCCTGGAACTTGGTTAGCCAATCATCGTTCTTCTTGTGCGTCGAGTAGTTGTCCAAGATCACATGGATTTCCTTGTCCAGCGGGAGTTCCGCCAGCACTCCATCCAGAAAGTCCTGAAAATCTTTGCGCTTCTTGAGGTCGGTCGTCTTGGCGTGAACTTGGCCGGTGCCGACCTCAAGGGCGGCAAACAGATTCAGCGTGCCATGTCGTTTGTAGGTACTCTTGAGTGCACGCACAACTTCTCCGTTATCGGTCTCCACGTAACCGCTCGGCCGCTCGATGGCTTGGATGCTTGGCTTTTCGTCCACGCTCAGAATCAGCGCGTTCGTTGGCGGATCGAGGTACAAGGCTACAATTTCAGCAGCCTTCCGAGCGAACTCCTGGTCCGTGCTCACGCACCAACTTCGCACTCTTTGCAGATAAATGCCTTCACGGCGCAGAACGCGCCACACGGCATGCACACTGGCGCCGAGCTTCTCCGCTACTGCCGGTCCGTCCCAGTGCGACATTCCGGGTGGCGGCGGCTGTTCCAACAGCGCCAACACCCGGTTCCGAAAGGCGTCGTCGTAAGTGACGGGCTTGCCGCTCCGCGGCCTATCCAGCAGGCCCTTCAATCCCCACAACGCGAAGTTCTTCCGCCATTTGCTGACCGTCGGGATAGAAACTCCCAATTCCCGCGCTACTTGTTGTATCTCTTTTCCTTCCAGGCTCGCAAGGATGATGCGAGCGCGCTCTACCATCCGAGCCTCTTCTGTGCGGCTCGTACTGATGGCAGTCAGGCTCGCCTTGTCATCCGCTGAACACTCCAAGACCGAGGCATGTCTGGGCATGCCAAAACATTATCATACAGAAACGTTATAATGCAACTAAGCACTAGATTGCCCAGCTTGTCACCTGCCCAGGGGACAGCCCGCATGATTCCTGGTTTCGTGAAGCCGCCTCAACAAGGGTTTTCGTAGCGGCGCACCGCTAACGCCCAGACTAACTCCGGCACACCAGCTCACACCAGCGTTGGCTTCCCATCCGGATAATGCAAAACCAGATGGTGTTGGAACGGCGTCTCTTGCCCGTCGCCGGTGCCGGATGTTGGCATGCATGGTAAACGTGCCCCATGCCGACATACTCAGCCGAAAATTCGTCGTGCGATCGCCGACCTCCCTGACAGGACTATGAAAAGTCGGATCCAGAATATAGGTGACGTACTCGACGGAGTCGAGCTCTTCCTGCGTGCCATCGAGCCAAACCGACCACTGCCAGCGGTCGCTACCCCTGTACTTCTGATCTTGCTGAATCGATAGCGCCACGGCTACTCCTTCACCTGTACATCTAAAGTATCCGCCGATTCATAGTCGGAACGCCAAGTCCTACCCCGCGCGGAAATCGTAATGCGAACCAGTTCACCCTGCGCGACACCCCGAAGCTGAACAAACACGCCTCCTCGAATCGGAAATGCCGGCACCAGACGGGGAGACTGCCGAACCGAGTCGCGAAGGCCTTGCCACGTGCAAACGAACGTTGCATCGTCCAAAAACGCGCTAATCTGTTCCACCGCCCATGCGGGCCCAAGCCGGATCGTCGTGACATCGGTCAAGTCCTTGAAGCGCTTCACGGCCTGCGCAATCTTGATCAGGCACGTCGCCAGGCCCTCCTCGTCGACACTCGATCCTTTCCGCATCACGGACTCCAGAATGCCGCCGGGCGAGATCACCCCTTCTTCGCGAATTTCAACCCAAGGAACGCGAGGATCCCCGGCATGAGCGGCCATTAACTCCTGCACGACCCAGTCATGCGTCCGGTATTGGCCTTCGGCAACAGCCTCGCGACGAATCGTAAACCCAACCATCGCGTCCGCCGTTCGAATCGCCGTCAATACGTCCTCGGGCAGCGCACCACCGTAAACGACCTTGCCCGTGAACCACCTTGCACCCGAAGGCAACCAGCAAGGGAAGCACGTAGTCTTCCACACCACCCGTCGCACTCGCTGTTCGATTCAACCTCGCCCAGCAATCGCGGTCGCCCATGGCCCAATCGATCGAATCAATGCGGCCCGTAGACTGGCCTTGCCACACTCGCGATTCTTCCGGCAGTTCGTAACTCCGCGACGCTCTCGCTGGGGCGCCATCCTCATTGGCGTAGCGTTGCTTCGAGAGCCCGGGCCGTTTCGTGTGTAGGAGGCAAACCGGATAAAGGGCAACGCGCCAGCGAGCGAGAGGAGCGGAAGGTGATTTAATAACGCTGAACATCGCAAGCTCACCGATATGTTGTAATGTGGTGAACCTTAGTTTATTTGATGAAAACCAGCAACAGACTGACGGAGAGGCCAGAGCCGGACGAAAACGTACCGTCAGCACAGGCAGCGATCGGCGTGTTTCCGGAGATTTGCCGAACGCAGGGGGAAATCGAACCAGCGAAGAGGACCTCTCTTGCCCGGGTCGTTCTGCAATTTGTGGAACGATACCTCTCCGGACGGCCACAGTTGGCCGGGAGGCTATCATGAGCACCCCAGCCAAAACTGCGGAGCGGAAGGCAGTCGATCAGACACGTCGCGAAGCCAACCGCCGTCTAAACCCCACTCGAAAGACAGCGCTGGGACAGTTCATGACCCCGACTAGCATCGCCCAATTCATGACCGCCCTGTTCTCGGAAGGAAGTGGCGAGGGTCGCGTGTTGGATGCGGGCGCTGGCGTAGGTTCACTCTGTGACGCCTTTATTAACCGATGGAGCGGCCGGGACGTGAGTGTTTCAGCTTACGAGATCGACCCGACGATGGCATCCTACCTCAGGGAGACATTGGGGCGCTACGCAAACTGCAGCTTCAAAATTATCGAACGTGACTTCATCCAGGACGCAGTCTATCGCATAAAACTTGGCAACAAGGAACGCTTTACCCACGCCATCCTGAACCCTCCTTACAAAAAAATCAGCAGTGATTCGCAGCATCGCGCGTTACTGCGCGCAGTTGGTCTGGAGACCGTCAATCTTTACACAGCGTTTCTTGGCCTGGCCATCGAGTTAATGGCGCCGGGTGGCGAAATTGTCGCCATCATTCCCCGCAGCTTTTGCAACGGGCTCTACTACAAGCCGTTCCGGGAGTGGATGCTGGAACGGTCATCGCTTGAGCACATCCACCTGTTCCACAGCCGGACCAGCGCATTCAACGACGACGCAGTTCTTCAGGAAAACGTCATCATCAAGCTTGTCCGAGGAAAAAGGCAGGGCAAAGTGACGGTAACTACCTCAAGCGACACCAGCTTTTCTGACCTTGCCGCGAACCATTACCTTTTTTCGGAAATCGTCCAAGATGATGACAAGCAAAAATTCATCCACGTGCCAATGGGACCCACGCACGGCGGCATCAGTGGCGTCCCGCTTGCGGCGCGTTCGCTTGACGACATCGGTCTGGAGGTTTCGACAGGCCCGGTCGTCGATTTTCGGCTGAGAGAGTTTCTGCGCGAACAGCCAGAGAACGGCGCCGCGCCGCTTTTGTATCCGGCGCACTTCACCAATGGTTCGCTGGAGTGGCCGCGGAAATCAAAAAAGCCGAACGCGATCGTCAACAACTCAGCAACGAAAAAATGGCTGTACCCGAACGGCTCGTACACTGTTGTGCGCCGCTTTTCGTCCAAGGAGGAGCGCAGGCGCATCGTGGCGCACGTCATCGAACCCGACGTCTTCAAAACCGAAGCCATCGGATTTGAAAACCACCTCAACGTTTTCCACTCGGGAAAACAAGGCATTGACCGAACTATTGCGCACGGCCTCTCCGTGTTCCTGAACTCCACGGCCGTCGACGATTACTTCCGCCGCTTCAGCGGCCACACGCAAGTCAACGCGACGGACCTTCGGCTCCTCCGCTACCCGGAACTCCACGAACTAAGACAACTAGGCCAGTGGGCCCAGAAGCAAGGCCGCTTAACGCAGGAGTTAATCGATCAACAGGTCGAAGATGCAGATGGCGGTAAAGGATAAAATTGCGGACGCGCTTCAGGTTCTTGAGGACCTTGGAATGCCACGGGCGCAGCAGAATGATCGATCCGCTCTATGTCTGCTGGCGCTCCTTGACCTGACGAAGGCGAAATCGTGGGCTGATGCAGGAAGCCCTTTGGTAGGAATAACGCCGATGATGGAGTTTGCGCGGGATAACTATGGCAAGCTCTACGCGCCAAACTCCCGCGAAACTTTTCGGCGGCAGACCATCCACCAAATGGTCTCGGCTGGCATCGCCCTTTATAACCCGGACGACCCTTCGCGGCCAGTGAACAGTCCGAAAGCGGTTTATCAGATTGAAGTGGACACCCTCGCTCTGCTCCGCAGCTTCGGCACTGGCGCGTGGAACAAAAAGCTCGAAAAATATTTGACAACCCGCCAGACGTTGACCGCGCGATACGCCAAAGAGCGGGAAATGAAGAAACTGCCGGTGACGCTGGACACCGGCGACACGATGAGGATCAGCCCTGGACGTCACGGCCAACTTATTAAGTCAGTCATTGAAGAGTTCGCACCACGCTTTGTGCCGGGCGGGACACTGATTTACGCCGGCGATACCGGCGAAAAATGGGGGTACTTTGACCGGGAGTTGCTCACAAAGCTGGGCGTAGAAGTCGATGGTCACGGCAAAATGCCCGACGTCGCATTCTATTACCCGGAACAGGAATGGCTGTTGCTCGTGGAATCTGTGACGAGCCACGGCCCGGTGGACAGCAAACGACACGAAGAACTGGGACGTCTCTTCGCTCGCTCCAAGGCGGGATTGGTCTATGTTACGGCGTTCCCATCGAGGGTAACCATGGCCCGCTACCTGGGAAAGATCGCATGGGAGACAGAGGTATGGTGCGCCGATAGCCCGTCACACTTAATTCACTTTAACGGCGCGAGATTTCTAGGTCCACATGCCTGACTTGACCCAATCGTTTCTTGAAAACTGCCCCACGGAAAGGTAATACCCATGCAACGCCGACCAACTACGCAAGACATCACCTGGCTCCTGGATCTTCATCAAAATAAGCAACTCGATCTGGAACCCTCCGTACCAGCGGCGCAGCGTGTGGACCCTCAAAGACAAGCAGTTTTTCCTTGACACGATCTTTAGAAACTATCCCAGCCCGGCGATCTTCCTCCACAAAACTATTGATGACGGAGGAAAAGCAACATATCACGTCGTCGACGGGAAGCAGCGAACCCAAACCATTCTTGAATTTGCAAACGACAAGATCAAGATCGGCGGCGACTACGGAGACATTCGCCTTAACGGAAAAAAATGGAGCAGCCTTCAAGGAGAGCAGACTCTCAAACAGAGATTTTGGAACTGTCAGGTCACTGTGGAGATGATCGACATCGTGGAAGGGACAATCGTCAACGAGGTTTTTGATCGTCTGAACCGGAACTCAAGAAAACTGACTGCACAGGAACTCAGGCACGCAAAATTCGAAGGCTGGTTTATCATCACGGTTGAAAACGAGGCGGACGACGCCGGCTGGCGAGAACTCGACGTTGCAACGACTGCTCGCGTAAAAAGAATGGTCGACAGCCAGTTCATATCGGAGCTTCTGCTTGTGATCCTAGAGGAAGGGATCATGGGCTTCGATCAAGACGCCTTAGATGACTTGTACGCGAAATACGAGGATCCATCTGATAGCTGCCCCGAACTGGATCAAGATGCCGCCCTCAAACGCTTCGCCGCCGCGAAAGCGTATCTAATTCAAATGACTCGGAGCAGTCCGTTGTTGAAAAGTACTGCAAAGGATTTGGCCATTTTTACACTTTGTGGGTTTTGGTTGCACTAACGGAAACCTTACCAACTCCAAAGAGGCTCGCGACCGTGTATGCGGCTTTCATGCAGAAAGTTCAAAAGCTCGGGGATCATGAGGATCTTGAGGCGTTTCTGCGAAGAACGAAAAAGGGGGAGTACACGCTCGCATTGGCCTATTTAAGAAACTCACGAGGCGCGAGTACCGATCTAGGGCCGCGTAAAGAGCGCCTTGCGGCGCTTGGAAAGGCCCTGCTGGCCGGCAAATAGGGCAATGAAAGTACCGGCCTCAATCAGACGGCTCTACGAAGATCAGAAGGCGGCGAACGACCGCCTAAAAACCATGATCGATGAACGTATGGTGGGGCTCAAACGGCCGCGATGGCACTATGAAAGCCGTGTTAAGGAACTCCCCAGCTTTGCACTCAAAATTGAATCCGGGCGATTCCCAAAGCCAGCGGCCTTGGAAGACTTCTTTGCGTGCACACTCGTAGTGGCGAACTCCACGGAGCTAGCCGAAGCAGAGAAGCTCGTGGGCGAGAATCTTACGGTCAAACTACGACGGCCCACGAGCATCGATAAGACCCACAAAAGCTCTGACAGCTTTCCATTTGACGATCTCCGGGTTTATGCAACCCTTCGCCAAGGGCTGTCCCAGCCGCCTAGCGACTTATCGGACATCATGTTCGAGGTTCAGCTGAAAACGTTTCTTCAGCATGCATGGTCGATCGCCACGCACGATCTTCTCTACAAAAGCGACGACGTCAATTGGAGTAAGGAGCGAATCGCCTACCAAATCAAAGCCATGCTGGAGCACGGCGAAATTTCAATTCAAGAAGCAGAAGGGCTCGCTTCGTGCGCCGCGCTGGCGAAGGAAGATCCCCAGACTACTGCTATCAAGCACGGCATTAGGCTTGTAAAAGCTCAGTGGGCTGGACACGAGTTGCCCTCAGACGTCCGGCGTCTTGCACGAAACATTACAATGTTACTCGTCGCCCTTCGGCTAAAAATTGACCGGCTCGAGGTGATCCTTGACGAAGGCAAGGCGCGCAGAGAAGGGGCGCACCCAACCAATCTATCGCCTTATGCTACGTTCGTCCAATACCTGTTCGACGTGTCGGCGCAAAGTGATAATGTCCTAATTGTGCCAAGTAGAAATGTCCTGTTGACGTGTTCAGCCTGGAGGGGTGGATTCAGGAACATTTCTCATGACGCAACGGGATCGCGATCGGCTGATCGCATTGAAGAAGGCAAAGAAGGGAGTGATTACACAGCGGCAAGCCGCGGAAGAGATCGGCCAGACGGAGCGGCATGTGCGCCGGCTGTTGCGGCAGCTAAAGACCAAAGGCGACAAGGCCATGGTGCATGCGCTGCGAGGCCGGCGATCCAATCGCAAGCTGGACGAAGAGATCGAGCGAACCGCGTTGGAGATACTGAGCCGGGAGGTGTACGCGGGGTTCGGCCCGACTTTGGCAGCGGAATATCTGGCCGAAAAACACGGCATTCATGCGGGGCGCGAGACGGTGCGGAAGTGGATGATCAAAGGCAAACTGTGGCGCGCCCAGAGCCAGCGAGTGGAGAAGATCCACCCATGGAGGCAACGCCGGTCGAGAGTCGGCGAACTGGTTCAGTGGGACACCAGCGAGCACGCCTGGCTGGAAGAGCGGGGACCGAAGCTGTACCTGATCAGCATGATCGACGACGCCTCCAGCCGCATACATGCGCGGTTCGTGCTACACGACTCGACCGAAGAGAACATGCGTTTGCTATGGAGCTATGTGGAGCGGTACGGACGGCCGGTGAGTTATTACACGGACAAAGCGAGCCTGTTTCAAACTGCGCCGAAGGTCGCCCGAGACGACAAAGAACTGCCCCGCCAGGAGCGGGATCCATTGCCGCCCACCCAGATCGGCCGGGCGCTTGGGGAGTTGGACATTGTCTGGATCGCGGCGCACTCGCCGCAGGCCAAAGGGCGCGTCGAACGCAGTTTTCAGACGGCGCAGGACCGGCTGGTGAAGGGACTGCGTGTGGCCGGAGCGAAGACCCTGGAGCAGGCCAACACTTATCTAGAAGCGGAGTTCATCCCGTGGTGGAACCGGACGCTGGCCGTAGTGCCGGCCAGCCGCGACGATGCTCACCGGCCATTAGGCCAGGAACACTCGCTGGAGGCTTCGCTGAGCTATGTGGAGACCAGACAGGTGAGCAACGACTACACGATTCAATTCGACAACCAGATCTGGCAGATCGCGCGCAGCGACATTCGTGCGGGCTTGCGCGGAGGCGTAGTGCGGGTCGAAGTGCGGCTCGGCGGCTCACTGGCAGTGCGTTTCGGCAAGCGCTACCTTGCCGTTACCGAATGCCAGCCGCGGCCCAAAGTGCCGAGCCCCAAAGCGCACCCAAGCAAGAAGCCCGCCGCGCCTCGCGCCAAGAGTCAATGGATGAAGAATTTTCGCCTGACCAGTCCGGAAAAGACCGCTCTGTCTGTGCTTGCGACGCCCCAGACCCGCGGCGCAAAACCCATTCGGTAGGCCTGGCAAGAACGGCCCGTCCATCTTCGCGTTGTATCTATCCGAAGACCGCTGCTCGGGGGACTCACCAAAGCAGATTTGCCCGCAAAAACCAAAACCCCCAGAACGGGCAGCGAATGGCCCGGTTTGACTGGGGGCTTGGCGCCATCTGCTTCGGAGCCAGCCCCGTCGCAGCGGTCTTCGGATCTGCCCCAGGGAGCGCGACTTCCCCGAAACATCGAATCCAACATAAACCCACCCACCACGCAGGGCACTCAAAACAGGACATTTCTACTTGGCTGGGAATAGGACATTTCTATTTGGCGTTGACAATACCTGTTCGACGTCGAAAAAGACCGGATGATCACTTTTCTAAGCAACAACAAAACAAATATCAAAATTCTAATTCCTGCTGAAGTAGAACTGCCCTCGGGCGTGGACAGGTCCAATCTCAAAAACGCGGTCCTCGTCCCAGCAACGACCTGAAGCTGTCAAATTGAATCCGTTCCCATTTTGCGTGCGATCTTTCCCTGCCGAAGCAACCTTCATCGATGAACTAAACCGCCTCGCGTACGCCCGATTCGCCGCGTGCATTCTCCAACGCATCGCGTTTCCAATTTGTCAGATAGTCGTCAGCCACCCGCCGGACGTACAGATTCGCCGGCAACCTTCTTCGGCCGCCCACCAAGCTTCCCATTTGCGCGCACCGCGGCAGCCTTGGCGCGTGACGTCACGCGCCCCCCCGCTTTCCCAAGCTGCGCCGCCATCCACCGTCGCGAACCAAGGAAACCTTCCAGAAGCCCCGGCAGATAAATATCCGCGTCCAGAGCGGGAAAGTGCAGCGCAAGACCGGACGGAGAAATTTCAATCTTCGCCAATTGCGCTGGTTTTGCATGCTCCAATCCCTGCGCATCCTGCGGTCGAAATGCAATTGATAGGCCGCTGCTGAGTTCCACCACCAAACGACCGACGCGCCGGTCGTAACGCGCCGCCGTTGCTACGGGCGTTCTCGACAGCCGCCCCGCGGCCCGTTCGTCAGCCGCCTTGATCTCTTCTCTACGCAAGGCCATGAACCCTCCTCCATTCGGCGCTCAAATGCGGTAATCTCGCCGATCAAGTGCACATCAGCCGGTCTTATGATCGTCCGGGTGAATCACCACACGCAGACCATCGATCGTATCGACTTTAGGCATTTTAGCACAAACCTAAGCGCTTAGGTTTTCCCCACGAGACCTTTTTCAGTCACCGCCATCCAAAATTTTCTTCTCCCACAAAACAAACCACTTATCAGATCCCAACGCGCAGCCGCCAGCCCCACCATCCGACAATATAACCGAAAGCGCGATTTCTCGCGCCTACAAGACAGGCACCAACAGGAGCAAAACACGCAAATGCCCACCACCGCCCGCCGCCTCAACGCCTCGCGCGCCAACGGCGCCCTATCCCGAGGCCCAAAAACCGAAGCCGGCAAAGCACTAAACCGCCTCAACGCCACAAAATCCGGCGCTTTCGCCAAATCCATCGTCTTAAACAATGAATCCCCCGCCCGCCTCGCCAAACTCCGCGACGAATATTACCAAACCGTCCAACCCACCAACCCCATTGAGCGCGATCTGGTCGAAGAAATGGTCATTTCCAAGTGGCTTTCCTACCGCGCCTGGGGTCTCGAATCGAGCAGCGTGAACTACAAAATGGATGAGCAAAAAGAAGAAGTCGAGGCCAAACATGCCCGCCTCAAAGAACGCACCCGCACCGCTATCGCTCACAAAGATATGTACGATAACAGCTCCGCTTTACCGCAGATTCAGCGCAACCAGGTCCGCCACCAGCGCGCCTTCCATCGTGCCCTAAACCAACTCCAAAACCTGCGTCGCGACGCGCAAATGCAAAATAGTCAAACGAACCTAATCCCAATAACGGACACTACCAGCGTGCAAGAGGATCAACCGCGCCGCCCCAGCCGCCGTCAGCGCGTCCTTCTCCGGCTGACCTCGCACTCGGGCGACAACCACCCCACGCCCAGCCTGCTAACCTGATTGCTTCATCGCATGGACCCTGCTCCTCTGTCGATCGCTCTTACTCCGCATGGCCGTCTCGTCATCAGCCAAGACAATGCCGCCCCCGCTCTTCCGCCCGGCCTTCCGGAGCGTTTAATAAAAGCCTTCGAGCGCGGCCCCGGCCATGGACTTCTGCTGCTCGGCGCGGACGAAGCCGGCGCCGCTCTCCCTCCCGTCGCCGCCTACTGGCGCGAATTCGCCGCTCGCTACACCGGCGCACTCCGCACCACACAGAACGGACGTGTCGCCCCGCTAGACGAAGCAGAACTCCAGCGCATCGCGCTGGCCGCGCCTCCCATGACCGGCGGCGAGTATCTGACCGCCGATGTGCTGCGCGCCTTGTGGCAAGAGCTGGATGAAGCCTTCGCGGCCGAACTCAAGGAATCGAAATGCGACACGCAGGAATTTCTCAGGCGTCGCAATCCGGCCTGGAACCTGGTCGGCCGCGTGCACTTCAATCTCGCCGAGAACCGCAAAGATCCCGATTCGCCGTTCGCTTTTCTCGCTACCTACACGCATAAGCTGTCAGAGCAGGCAAATGCCCAGCATCTGCCCTTGGGCCAAGCGCTCCGCGAGTACGCCGGCGCCGCCAACCGCGATCGCCTCCTGTCGCTTCTGCTTCCCGTGCAGCGCGCCTCCGAGACCTGCCCCTGGCTCAAGGCCATGGTGGACGCCGGCGAAATCTATCATCCCCTGCGCTGGACCCCGGCTGAAGCCTTGCAGCTCTTGCGCGACGTTCCGCAACTCGAAGCGGCGGGCGTGGTGGTGCGCACGCCGGCTGCTTGGCGCGGAAACCGTCCGCCTCGGCCGCGCGTCACCGGCGCGGTCGGCGCCAAGCCGCCCTCTGGACTCGGCAAGGACGCGCTGCTCGATTTTCAAATGGCGGTGGTGCTCGATGGCGAGCAGTTGACGGCCAAAGAAATTCGCGACTTGCTGGCCCAATCCGACGGGCTCGCCTTGGTGCGTGGCCGTTGGGTCGAAGTGGACCACGACCGTTTGCAGCGCATGATCCACCGCTTTGAGCAAATCGAAACCTCCGCCCTCGAGCATGGCTTGGCTTTTGGCGAAGCCATGCGCCTGGTCGCGGGCGCGGATGTCGACGCCGGCGCTGAAGACGAAGCCGAGCCCGATTGGGCGCAAGTCGTCGCCGGTCCCTGGCTCGCGGAAACGTTGCAGTCGCTACGCAGCCCCCAGGCGTTGGCGCAAGTGGATCCCGGCGCTGCCCTCAAAGGTACGCTGCGGCCGTATCAGCAAGTGGGCGTGCGCTGGCTGCACCTCCTCGCCAAGCTCGGACTCGGAGCCTGCCTGGCCGACGACATGGGTTTGGGCAAAACCATCCAGGTGCTCTCTTTGCTGCTGGTTCTGAAGCGCCAGTCTGGCGCCAAACCCGCGCCCAGTCTGTTAGTCGCGCCCGCTTCTCTGCTCGCGAATTGGGCGGCGGAGATCGAGCGTTTCGCTCCGGAATTGAAGTCTCTGATCGCCCATCCCAGCGCCATGCCGGCCGCCGATTTCAAGGCCCTGGCGCCGGAGCGGCTGGAAAATCTCGATCTCGTGATCACCAGCTACGGATCGTTGCTGCGTGCCGATTGGATCGCGCAAACATCTTGGAGTCTGGTGGTGCTCGATGAAGCGCAAGCCATCAAGAACCCTGGCGCCAAGCAAACTCGCATGGCTAAATCGCTCAAAGCGGCTGCGCGCGTCGCTCTGACCGGCACTCCCGTCGAAAATCGGCTGGGAGATCTGTGGTCCATTTTCGACTTCATCAATCCCGGCCTGCTCGGATCGGCCAAGGAGTTCACCAGCTTCACCAAACGCCTGGCCGCCAACCAGCACGGCTCTTATGGCCCGCTGCGGGAGCTGGTGCGGCCGTACATTTTGCGCCGTTTGAAAACCGACAAGACCGTGATCTCCGACCTTCCCGACAAGACCGAAATCAAGGCGTTCTGCCAACTCAGCCGGCCGCAGGCGGCGCTCTATCAGCAAGGCGTGAAGGATCTCGCGGAGCAAATCGCGCAAGCCGAAGGCATCCAACGCAAAGGTCTGGTGCTGTCTTTCCTGATGCGTTTCAAACAAATCTGCAATCATCCGTCGCAGTGGTTGGGAGACGGCGGCTGGAGTGAGAGCGACAGCGGCAAATGGGCCCGGCTGCGTGAAATCGGAGAAGTCGTCGCGGCCAAGCAGGAGAAGATGCTCGTCTTCACGCAGTTTCGCGAAGTGACCGCGCCGCTGGCCGGTTTTCTCAGCTCCGTTTTCCAGCGCCCCGGCCTGGTGCTGCACGGCGAGACCGAAGTCAAAAAGCGCAAAGACCTGGTCCAGCGTTTTCAAGAAGACGAAGCGGTCGGATTCTTCGTGCTTTCGCTCAAAGCCGGCGGCTCGGGCCTCAATCTCACCGCCGCTTCGCATGTCGTGCATTTCGACCGCTGGTGGAACCCCGCGGTCGAGAACCAGGCCACCGACCGCGCCTTCCGCATCGGGCAAACCAAAAATGTCTTGGTGCACAAGTTCGTGTGTCGCGGTACCGTGGAAGAGAAAATCGACGAGATCATCGAATCCAAACGTCAGCTTTCGGGAGAATTGTTGGAAGAAGGCGCTGGCGTGCTGTTAACCGAATTGAACGATGACGAACTGCTCAAGCTGGTAGCGCTCGATCTGAACAAAGCGCTGAAGGAGACATGATCGATGGATTATTACGATTGGGGTTACCGGCCCTATGTTTCCGTCGCGGAACGCCGGCAGCAGGCCCTGCGCGAGATCGAGAAACGCGGGAAGGGGCAGAAAATCTCGCCGGTCAAGATCGACGGCCGAGCCATCGCCAAGACGTTCTGGGGCAAAGCCTGGTGCGAGAACCTCGAACGCTACAGCGATTACGAAAACCGCCTGCCGCGTGGCCGGAGCTACGTCCGCAACGGTTCGGTGATCGATCTCCAGATTTCACCTGGCGCAATCCAGGCCTTGGTCAGCGGCTCCGACTTGTATGAAATTGAGCTGAAGATCGCGCCGGTTCCAAAAGCGCGCTGGAAATCCATCTGTGCCGATTGCGGCGGCGCCATTGATTCCGTCGTCGAGCTTCTTCAGGGCCGCCTTTCGAAAGCCGTAATGGAGAGAATTTGCCGCCAAAGCGAGGGCCTGTTCCCGTCGCCCGCCGAGATTAAGCTCGATTGCAGTTGTCCCGATTGGGCGGACATGTGCAAACACGTCGCCGCCGTCCTCTACGGCGTTGGCGCAAGATTCGACCACCGGCCGGAACTACTCTTTCTGCTGCGCGGAGTCGACGAAAAAGAATTGATCGCCGGCGCCGGCGCATCCATCCCGCAGTCCAAAGCAGCGTCGGCCAAGATCCTGAACACCAGTGACCTGGAAATTTTCGGCCTGGACTTAGATCTACCTGAGGCTCCGACCCCCAAAAAAAGAAAGCCAGATCACAAAACAAAACCCCCAGTCGCTGTGGGGCCGACCCCCAGGTCGGCGGGCGACCCCCAGGTCGCCCCTCCTCCCCTAACCCACTCGCCCCAGCGACCCGTCAAATCCGCCCGCGTATCGAAAACCATTAGCCCCGACCGTAAGGGAGGGGACCGCACTCCCAGCAAGTCACAACCGAATAAACCGACCCAAAAAAAATCTCTAAAAGGCAAGCGCACGCGCTAAGAGACACCAAAGTGCGCACAGCTTTTCTCCTGTTCCTAACCTCTCTCCACGCCCAATCCCCCGGACCCGAAAACGTTCTTGTAGTCGTCAACGATTTATCGCCTATTTCCAAAAGCATCGGCGAGTATTACGCGCTCCGCCGCCACATTCCGCTCCAAAACATTTGCCATATTCAAATCCAACCCGAAGAGACCGTCAGCCGAGCCGACTACAACGATAAAATCGCTCTCCCCGTGCGCGCCTATCTGGACGCCAACCACCTGCTCGACAAGATTCTATATATCGTTACCACCTCCGGCGTTCCTCTGCGTGTCAGCGGCAAGGTCGCATTGAATGGAGATTGCGCTTCCGTCGATTCGGAGCTGACCTTGCTTTATCGAATCGGACCTCAACCCACCGCCGGCGCAATTCCCAACCCCTTTTTTGGCCAGAGAGACGCCAAGTTTGAACACCCCGCGTTTCCCATGTACCTGGTGACGCGCCTCACTGGCTACAGCTTCGATGACGTCAAAGCCATCGTCAATCGCGCGCTGGCAGCGAAGAATCGCGGCAAGTTCGTCATCGACCTGCGCTCCAGTGGCGATGAGAAGGGCGACGACTGGCTTCGCAACGCGGCCATTGCGCTCCCCAAAAACCGGGTGATTTTCGATGACTCCACCGCCGTGCTCTATAACCAGAAAGATGTCATCGGCTATGCCAGTTGGGGCTCCAACGACCCCCACCGCAAGCAGCGGCATCTCGGTTTTCGATGGCTGCCGGGCGCGATTGTCACCGAGTTCGTCTCCACCAACGCCCGCACTTTCACCCGCCCGCCCGACAGTTGGAATATCGGCTCGTGGAGTGACAACCCAAAGACGATGTTTTTCGACTCGCCGCAGACCTTGACCGCCGATTATATCCACGATGGCGCCACCGGCGCTTCCGGCAGTGTGGATGAGCCGTACCTCCACTTGAATCCGCGGCCCGATTATTTGCTGCCCGCATACTACCAAGGCCGTAATCTCGCGGAGAGCTATTATTTATCCATCCCCGCGCTCAGTTGG
This sequence comes from Bryobacterales bacterium, assembly GCA_963836595.1. Taxonomy (GTDB): domain Bacteria; phylum Acidobacteriota; class Terriglobia; order Bryobacterales; family Bryobacteraceae; genus DATFZA01. The sequence continues at coordinate 1,420,093 of CAWIKC010000002.1, read as the reverse complement.
ATGACGGTAGTCGTCGGAGATCCGCTCTGCACCTTGGGGAAGCCGGCCCCATGAGCGCGGCGCCGTCGAATGTGGGGCAGGTTGTTAACCAAGGTTGTTAACCAAGGTTGTTAACCTGCAGCGGGTTGTTAACCCGCCCGAAGCCGGCTGCCAAGCCGCGGCAGGATGCCATCATGCCCACAGAGCTTGTATTTCCGTCGCGTTTTCGGCCGTGCCCCACCTAGGCTCACAGCACCTCGCTCAGCCGCCGGATACCTTCGCGGATGTCCGCTTCCCGCATGCGGGAATATCCGAGCATAATTCCGGGCCTCTTTGCTTTTCGCAGAAAATAGGAGGATATTCCATAAATACCGACTCCGCGCGCAGCGGCGCCTCGAATCACGGCTTCCTCCGCGACGCCTTGCCTGGGCCACAAAACGACATGAGCGCCGGCGCAGTCGCCGGTGACTTCCACGCGATCGCCCAGGCATTTACGGATGGAATCGAGCAGAGCCTGCCGGCGGGCGGCGTTCCGGCGCCGGACTTGACGCAGGTATCGCTCATACATTCCACTCGTAATGAATTCGGCTAGTGTTTGTTGCTCGAGCGTGGCCGTGTGGCGGTCGGACAACCACTTCGCCGCCGTGAATGCGGCGACCAGCGCTTTGGGTGCGATCAGATAACCGATGCGGAGGGCCGAAAATACGGTTCGCGAAAATGTTCCGACGTAGATCACGCGGCCTTCCCGGTCCAGACCCTGCAGGGACTCGATGGGTTGCCCTTCATAGTGAAACTCGCCATCATAGTCATCCTCGACGATGACCGCGTTCTCGCGCTTGGCCCAATCGAGAAGCTCCAGCCGGCGGGCGAGCGTTAGAATGGCGCCGGTCGGAAACTGGTGCGACGGTGTTACGAAAGCGATTCGGGCATTCGACGGAAGCTTGGCCGTGTTCAGGCCGTCGCCGTCCACCGCGACCGGAAGCAAACGGGCGCTCGCGGCTCGAAGAACCTCTCGCGTGCCCTGATAACTGGGATCTTCGATCGCCACACGATCGCCCCGGTCGATCAGAAGTCGGACGATGAGATCGAGCGCCTGCTGTGAGCCGTTCACGACGATGACCCGCGATGGATCGGAAATGACGGCGCGCGACCGCCGTAGGTGAGCGCAGATGGCTTCTCGCAATTTGAGGTTTCCGGAGGCTGGGCCGTAATCCAGCTCCGAGACCGGCGCTTTGCGCGCGCAGCGCAGCAGGATGCGCCGCCACATCTCAAAGGGGAAGATCTCCAGGTCGCTACGCCCATAAGCGAAGTCGTAGCGGAGCGAACTGGTCCGCCGCGGCGGGACGTTCACGCTCGTCCACGCGGCCGCTACGGTTGATCCGAAGCGGGACAGGCGCGGCTGAATCGCGATTTCAGGCCGAGGCCACCGGCTCACGGCGATGCCACTGGAGACGTACGTTCCCGAGCCGGCGCGCCCCGCGGCGAACCCCTCGGCCAGGAGCTGATCGTAAGCCAGCAACACCACTGTTCTTGAAACGCCGAGCTGTTCAGCCAGGTCTCGCGTCGAAGGTAGCTTCTCGCCACTGACGAGCGTTCGCGAGAGAATCGCTTCCCGCAAGCCGAGATAGACCTGCCGGAACAGCGCTCCGCTTCCTTTCAGAAGTGGTATCGCCAATTGCATAGAAAGTGGCTATTTAAAAATACCACAACCTGCGGCATGCTGAAGGAGCGACGGAAAGGAGCGGCCAAAGGACCGGCCCGAAAGGGAGCTGCTGAAAAGGAGCGGCCGAAAAGGAGCCGCCGAAAAGGAGAAAGAAAAGTGCGCAAACTAACGTACTTCATATTGAGCGTTTTCATTTTGACTTCGTATCCCGCGACATGCGCCGGGGAGCGCGACGGGCAGCACGATTTTGACTTCGAGATTGGCACTTGGAAGAGTCACCTGTCGCGCCGCTTGCATCCTTTAACTGGCTCGACGGCTTGGGTTGAATATGACGGCACTTCCGTCGTCCGAAAAGTTTGGGACGGCCGCGCCACGCTAGTGGAGTTCGAGGTTGATGGGCCGGCAGGTCACATAGAAGGTCTGTCGCTGCGTCTCTACAATCCACAATCCCACCAGTGGAGCCTCAACTATGCCAACCGCGAGAGTGGTACCCTGAGCCAACCCACGATTGGCGAGTTCAAGAACGGAAGAGGCGAGTTTTTCGACCAGGAATCGTTTAATGGCAAAGCCATCTTGGTTCGATTTATTATTTCGGACATCAACCCGAATTCATGCCGTTTTGAACAGTCATTCTCGGACGACGGGGGAAAGAATTGGGAAGTGAACTGGATCACGACCGACACGCTGATAAAAAGATGAACCTGACAAAGCGCACCGAACTGCGCCGCCTGCCAACTCGGGGATCGCACGACCAGAAAACGATTCACGAAGTTTTGGACTCCGGCTTCCTCGCTCACGTCGGCTTCTGCGTGGAGGGCCAGCCGTTTGTGATCCCGACACTGTACGGCCGGGAAGGGGACACGCTGTTCTTGCACGGGTCCGCCGCCAGCCGGATGTTGCGCCAGCTTGAAACCGGTGTGCCCGCATGCGTCACAGTCACCCTGGTAGACGGGCTGGTGCTCGCGCGCTCGGCGTTTCATCATTCCATGAACTACCGCTCGGTCACGGCGTTTGGCGTGGCTCGGAAGATCGGCGAAGGCGCCGAGAAAACCCGAGCTTTGCGCGTCATTTCCGACCACGTAATCGCGGGGCGCTGGGCGGACGTGCGCGGCCCCACCGAGAAAGAGCTAAAGGCGACGGCGGTGCTGGAGTTCTCGATCGAGGAAGCGTCGGCGAAGATCCGGACCGGGCCGCCGCTGGATGACGAGGAAGACTACGAGCTGCCAATCTGGGCCGGAATTCTTCCTCTCAGAATTGAAGCGCTATCGCCCGTTCCCGACGCACGCCTCGCCGATGGCGCCAAGACGCCGGAGTACGTGGTACAGAAAATTGGAAAGGCCTTCCATGATCATAGAAATGAGAACCTATAAGACCAAGCCGGGCTGCCGGCCGCATTTCCTGGAGATATTCCAGCGCAAATCTGTTCCCGCACACGCGGAAATCGGGATGAAAATTCTGGGGCCATTCCTTTCCGTGGAAGACCCCGATACTTTCTTCTTCATGCGGGGCTTTCCCGATCTCCCTTCCCGCGAACCGATGAAAGCCAGGTTCTACGAAGGCGAACTCTGGAAAGCGGAACTGGAAAACGTTTTGATGCCGATGCTGGAAAAGTACGAAGCTGTGGTGGTGGAAGATGCCGATGGTTTGGTTCGTTGGGAGTGAATTCCGCGCTGTCAGCTTACTACGATGCTCGTCAGCCGTTCGGGGCTGGAAGGACGAATTGCACAGCGTTAGTGTGCGTCTTATGCAGTATTGGGTGCAAGGCTTCAGCCTGTGTTTACTACGCTGCCGTCGTAGTGGAAGACGCATCGGTCGAATTCATTGGGCCTGCCGCCGCAGAGTAACTGACGCTTCCGACTCCAACTGCTTCGATGGCGTGACTGCGCAGCCGTCCATTACCGTCACGCCGCGGAACTCGCCGCTCTCATGCTCCAGCACGGCCAGACCGCAGTTGGCCGGGATGGGGGCCTCGTTCCAATCCCCGGTGACATGTGCGAACACCGAGGAGATCACCACTCCATGGCAAACCACCAGGACCTCCTCTTTCGCAAACCGGGCAGCCACTCGCTCGAGCGCCGCGATCACGCGCACCCGCACCGCTTCCCGGCTCTCGCCATCGGGCGGTTCCCAGATCCAATCGCGCGCCGGATCGTACAACGGGTCAGCTCGCTTCATGTCCCAATAGTGCTGGTAGGGCAAGCCTTTGAGGCTGCCAAAGTCGCGTTCATGAATGCCTTCGATCACTTCCACCGGCAGGCGCAGATGGCCGGAAAGAATGGCCGCCGTTTGCCGTGCCCGCAGAAACGCGCTGCTGAGAATCTTGGCCGGCCGGAATCGCGACGCGACGACCGGCGCCAACTCGCGGGCCTGTTGCAACCCCAACTCCGTGAGCGGATTTTCTCCCGATTCCGCAAAATGCCGGTCGCGGTTGGCCACGCTTTCGCCATGACGCACCAGGATGATGGTTCCCACTATTTCTCCTGTCCGGCCAAAATGTGCCGGAAGCCTTCCGCCAGCAGCTTCGGATGCTTGCGCACCACTTGAAAGACCCAGCTGGAAACAAAATTGGTTCTGAGCGCTTCGGCGAACTGATCCGGCGTCAGCAGCTTCAGCAGCTCGGTGCGCCGGTCCCATTTAGCGTCGTCGTAGCGCGCGATCCGCCGGTTAATCATGGACCCGATGCGCAAGTTTGTGCCATGCGCCGCCTTCCAGCGCCGCTCATAGCGGCTTAAGAAAGCGGCCGAAAAATCCTGCGCGGACATCGCCTCAGCGGCGACCTCGCCTGCCATGCGCCCCGCTTGCATGCACCACCGGATGCCCTCGCCGAGCAACGCCGAGGACTGTCCGGCGGCATCGCCCACGCCCAAGATTCCGTCGGCGACAAAATGATCGAGCAAGCCGTCTGACGGAATCAGGCCGTGATGATATTCCACCGGTTGCGCGCCTTTGAGGTTCACTCCAAAATGCGCGGCGTTCTCCACCAAGCGCTGCAAATAGGCGTCGGGCTGCTCGCGGGAATCGTCGTGAATGATGCCGACGCCCGCGCGCACGCGGCCGCGTCCCCAGGGGAAGTACCAGGCGTACCCGCAAGGGGCGACCTGGTTGCCGACAATCAGCACCACCTCGTCCTGATTACAATGCGGAGCGTACAGATCAAACTCCGCGCCGACGCCGAAACGCTCGAAACCCGCATGAATGCCAGTCTGGCGCAGTAACGGCGAGCGGTAGCCGGCTGCGTCGATTACCAGAGATGCCCAAACCTCGCCCTTGGTTCTGGTCTTGACGCCGCGAACTTTACCGTCGTCCGTCAACGCCGAATCTACCGCGGTCGCGAGCCATAGTTCGGCGCCGGCGTCTATGGCGCGTTCGGCCAGATGTTGGTAGACGCCGCGTACGTCGATCACGCAGGCCACCGGGCGGGGATAGTCGAACACGGCTTCCTGGTTGGGAGAGATAAAACGGCAGCGCGTAATCGGATGGTAGAGATGCGGGGGAATTCCAAACTCGTTCAAATCGCGAATAAAGCTGCCCCCGCTGGTGCGCACCGGCGAGCCGATTTCGCTGTTCTGTTCGATCACTAAAGTGCGGCATCCGCCGCGCGCCGCCGCTTCCGCCGCCGCCAGTCCACCCGGGCCTCCTCCGGCGATCACGACGTCAAACCGTGTCATTATTTTGGATTCCACGCACTACTTGGATTCCGCGCGCAGTTCCAGCGTCACCTCGGCTCGTTCGCTTTCCCCGTGAACCTCGACGTGTTTTTCTTCGGGATGAAAACCCTTGGCCGTGGCGCGAACCAAGTAACTCCGGGGTTCGGCGGAAACCCGGAACGCACACTCGCCGCGGTCGTCGCAGTTCTCTTTCTTCGGCTTGGCAGCCTGCCCGTCTGGCGCCAGGCTCACCTCCGCCCCACGCAAAGCAAAACCGGGTTCGCGAAACACCGTCACCACGACAACCGCGTAGGGCGCCGGCGCCTTCTTCTGGCCGCCGGCGTTATTTGCCATCGCCAGCGGAGCGAGCAAGGCAAACGGGAGCAAGAGACTAAAAATCTTCCTCGTCTTCTTCCTCCTCGTCTTCGTCCTCGTCCTCGTCGTCATCGAAATCGAAGTCGTCCTCCTCTTCGTCTTCTTCGTCCTCGTCTTCTTCGTCGGGGTCGGCGGTCAATTCGAGCGGCTCGAGACTCGTCACCGTGAGATCGGCGCCGCACTCGTCACAACTTACGGCTTCGCCTTCGTCCAGCTCTTCCACATCCACGTCGATCACAGCTTCGCACTTCGGACAGTTCACCATGGTTTCCCTCCCGGAGCAAAACCTCTCGTCTTCCAGACTCCTCAATCGGAATGATTATGCCTTGGCTTTAGCCAACCTTCGTTGGGTGGTTGGCGGTACGATGCCCTTCATCCGTAGATACATAAAGAGCTGGGCGCGATGCGTCAATTCGTGCTCTTTTACAAACTGGAGCATTTCCAGCCGCGTCACCCGCTGGCCGTCAAACCGGGTGATTTCGGCGCTGTAAAATTCCGGGTCTTGCGCCGCCAGTTTCGTCAACTGCTCTCCTAGCGCCCCGCGCAATCGATCGGTCAACGCCTGCGTCTCCTGCGGCACTCGAACCTGTTCCGCATACTTCTGCACCATCGGCCTGAACTCCGGAACCATCATGTTCTCCACGCCATCCAGCAGCATCCCGACCAAGGCGTGCGACGATTCCAGAATATGACGCGCAATGTCCCCAAAACACATCACGTCCGGCACCGGCTGAGCGCGCAAATCGTCCGCCGGGAAAAGTTCCACCGCCCCCGCGGTGTCTTCCCGCACAGCCTTCCAGGAAGTCAAAATGGTCTCTAAGCGCACCATATAACCCCAGTTGTACCATGCCTCCAAATTAGGGACATTACCAAATTTAACCCTTCCCGGAACGCTCGACAGCCAGTGTTCCCCGGCAAACTCTTAGTTGCTCGCGCTGCAACTGCTCAGCAACGGCCGTGTTCAAACCTATAGAGAATGCTCTTTCAACCGGTAAAAAACTTGCCGGAAGCATTGAAAGCCGATTATGGAATTTTTCCTTTTGCTCCTGGTGGCTCTTGGCATCTTCGCGATTCCCGCAGCCGCCGAAGTTATCGGCTTCTACGTCTGGAGAAGGCGCCTGCGGCGGACGCGGCTCTCGTTTAATCTAACGAATAGATAAAGTATTCCTCGAAGGCCGGTCCCGCCAGATGAATATGCCCACTGTGAACTTCGAGAAACAAAACTGGCGGAATGTGGCGTTGAGGAAACGCATTTTCAGCCAATTCGGCGGAAGACGGAATCCGTCCGCGGACGGTCGCCACTTTTGCCGGTCCGCGTTCTGTCCAAGAGTGTTCTAACGTCAGCCCTTCAGATAGCAGATAATCCAGCAGCCGTTGCGCGGTGTCCAATCCGGCCTGATCCATCTCGGCCGGTCCCGGCGCGAGCCCCAACCACTCACAAAGCACCCGGTAAGTGAATCCCCAGAGCGGCGTGCCGTTCAATTCGATGGCCGGGAACCGCCGTTCCTCGGCCACACCCGGAACGATACGCAGTTGGTGCGAGGCGAGATCTCGAAAGCGGCTCAATGGCAGCCAGACCGCCTCCACCGCTTCACTGACATCCAACACTGTCGGCAGCGCCTGTTCAATCCGGAATAGAAACGGCGCAACCAGCATAAACTTCCCCGACCTGCGGCCGGCCAGCGTCGGACGCAGCGCGGATTGCAGATTCCGCGGCTCCAACTGGATACCGCATTCCTCATCCAACTCCCGCAGCGCCGTGACCAACAGGCTGGAATCCTCGGGATCGCGCCGGCCGCCCGGAAAGGACCAATGGCCCGACCAAGGGTCGCCATCCCGATCCGCCCTCCGGATCAACAGGACCGACTCGCTGGGCGACTGCACATGCAGAACCGCCACGGCCGCTTCGGACTGTCCCATGTTTTCATTATGGTGTCATTGTGTTTGATGGGTCATAACTTCGGTAGGACCTCTGCTGGTGGCGCGCCCGGTACTAACTCTCGCTCGCAGGTCCGCAGGCTGCTGCGCGCGGGCGTGCTTTGCATGGTTCTCGCAATCGGCTGTCATGTTTGGGATCAGTATGATCCGCGAAACGATCAGCCGGTGAATGCACAAATCGTGGACTGCACGGTGGTGAGTAACGTTGAGCAACCGTTGGTGCGAATCACCATCGATCAAAGAGTCTATCTGGTCAGGCCGAAAGCCGGGGTATTAAACGCATCCAAGTGCCGCGTGGGCGAGCAGATCAAGCTCTATCATCCGCCGGACGCGCCGACCGTTCTGCATCGCGACCGCACGGCGATTCTGGCGGTTCCCGCGTTGATGGCGAGCGTCCTCGGTTTTGTTTTGCTTTTCATTTGTCTGTACGCCCTTTACGTCTGGCCGTTCTGGGTGGCCGGCGACTGGGAGAAGGCGCCGCCGCGGATCCGCTGGCTGCGGCACGTTCCGGTTCAGTGGCTGTCGCCGCTTTTGCTCGGCCTCGCATATCCGTTCGCTATGTGGATGCGAAGCTGATGCTATTCTCAGAGGTTAAATGAGTCGCCTCGGGATCACCCTGTGCGGTGTTCCTCTCCAAAATCCGGTGCTGGCTGCATCGGGCACCTACGGCTACGGGACGGAGTTTGCGAGCGTCGCTTATCTGGACGGAATCGGCGCGATCGTCGTGAAAGGCCTTTCTCGCGAACCCATTCAAGGCAACCCGCCGCCTCGCTTGTGGGAAGCCGAAGGTGGAATGCTGAACTCAGTGGGGTTGCAGAACATCGGCGCGACGGCTTTTGTCCAAGACAAACTCCCTACCTTGAGAAAATTCGGTACGAAAATCTTCGCGAATGTTTTCGGGTATGCGACGGAGGATTATGGCGAAGTGATTCGGGTGCTTGAGACGGGCGAAGGTCTGGCCGGTTATGAACTCAATGTCTCTTGTCCCAACGTCAAACAAGGCGGCATGATGTTCTCGAGCGACCCACGGCTCCTGGCGGAGGTGGTTTCGAGCGTCCTGCCGTTGACCAAACGCCCGCTCATCGTAAAGCTCTCACCCAACGTGGCTCGTATCGATGTGTTGGCCCGCGCGGCGGAAGAAGCCGGCGCTGGCGCGATTTCGCTGGTGAATACTTTTCTGGCGCTCGCTATCGATCCGCGAACACGCAGACCGCGCCTGGGCGCGGGCTTCGGCGGTTTGTCCGGCCCGGCGATCAAACCGATTGCGCTGCGAATGGTCTATGAAGCGGCGCGGGCAGTAAAGATTCCGGTGATTGGAATGGGTGGAATTCGCAGTGGCCTCGATGCGGCTGAGTTCCTGATCGCCGGCGCGTCGGCCGTTCAGGTGGGCACGGCGAATTTCTGGGATCCGGATTCGCCGGCGCGCGTGGCCACGGAGTTGGATCGTTTCCTGGCCGAGGAAAAAATCGAACGCGTGCAAGAATTGGTGGGAACTCTCCAACTATGAAAAAAATAATCTCGACCGAAAATGCGCCGAAAGCGATTGGCCCGTATTCGCAGGCCGTGGTCTGTAACGGCATGGCATTCTTGAGCGGCCAAATTCCCCTCGATCCGCGGACCAATCAACTGATCGAGGGCGATATCGCCGCGCAGACTGAACGCGTGCTCGAAAATATAAAAGCCGTGCTGGAGGCAAGTGGTGCGTCTCTGGCTACGGTGGTCAAGACGACGGTGTTCCTGCAGGACATGACTGAGTTCACCAAGATGAACGAAGTTTACCGGCGCTACTTCGCCGACAATGCGCCCGCGCGCTCCACGGTACAGGCGGCGCGTTTACCGCGCGATGTGAGGATCGAGATCGATTGCATCGCTGGGATCTAGCGAGCGAATAGAGTTTGTAGCGCTTTTTTCGGCGAACGTCTAATTCTCGTTGATTTCCACGTCAGTGACACGGTAGGAGTTCTCGCGGCCCGAGTTGGATTCAGGCGGGCTGGTGCGGGATGGCGGAAGCGCGTGATGTCGTTGTGGTATTGTTGACAAAATCGCTCCAACTGCTATACTGAGATCGGCTAGGTAGGGCTACGTTCTTCGTGGCTTGATGGGTTTTCTCCCGCCTGGCTATTTTCTTTTGCAAACTAGCGCTAGTCCAGTTTTGTGCACCTGCTCTACGTTGACGAGTCCGGCAATCCCGACGGGAAAGAAGACAAATACTTTGTCCTTGGAGGAATCGCGGTATTCGAGCGTGAAATCTATTGGATTAATGAGGAGGTCAATAGAATTGCTGATAGATACTTCCCCAACACAGAAGTCGAATTCCACGCTCAGGCGATAGCTGCCCACAAAGAAGAGCCATGGCACTCGTGCCCAACTGAGCAAAGGAATCAAATCATTGATGGGTTGTGCAATATAATCTCATCGCGTCGTGTCACCCTGTTCGGAATAGCACTCGAAAAGACGCTTGCCAATGATAGGGTAGCGCGCGCTTTTGACGAAATCTGCAACCGTTGTGATTTGTTTATGCGCCGTCTGCATTCCCAGGGCGACACGCAGCGTGCTCTCATCATTTTTGATGAGAGCCGGTATGAAACCAGCCTTCAGACCCTCCTTGGAGAGTATAGAAGTCTCGGGACCAGACACGGGAGCACGGTGAAGAACTTTGCGGATGTCCCGTTCTTTGCAAACTCGAAAGCAACGCGGCTGTTGCAGCTTGCGGACCTCGTCGCCTACGCCGTTTTCCGTAGATACGAACGTGGAGACACTAGGCTGCTTGACAAAATCATATCCAAATTCGACACCGAGGGTGGAGTGATACATGGATTGGTGCATATCACTCCCTCGTGGGGAACGTGTACCTTGTCCAGCTTGCCTCACGCGACGACCTCCTAGCTACTTTCCGGCGCAAAATTCCGGGGCTAACCGGCGTGTTTTCATAGGCCATCGCGGCTTCTCCGTGCATGATCGAACGGAATTCGCCAACGGGAGGCAGGGGCAGCACTCGTGAACAGCCTTCGTTTTTTTGGGTTGGCTTGGATTAGCGGCTCCATATCTAAAATCGTTCGTCCATCTGCTGCGGCCAGACCGAGTGGCCAGAATTGGGAGTCGCATGTTGTCCTGGGGATTCTCGGAGCATTCGGTAGTCCGCCTTCTGCCGTGAAATGTGTCCGTCGCCGGCGGCTGGCTGTTTGTTTGTTTGTTTGTTTGCGGCCCCCAAAACATTTTTATGAAAAATGTTTTGAAAAGTATTGACCTTGGCGTTCCTAGTGTTGTATCATTCTTGTGAATGACACGAATGAGCGCCACGAAAAAGCGCGACCGGCTTGCCGCTTCCCTCATTTCCTGCGGCGATGTCCTCCGGGGCTCCCTCCTCGAACGCACTACTTTTCACAGCCGTGGCTGTCCCAAATGCGCGCGCGGCGAGGGGCACCCTCAGTGGGTCCTCACCGTGACCTATCCCGGAGCCAAGACCCGCCAGTTGAGTCTGCGCCCAGAGCAGGTCCCGCTGGTACGCCAAGCTCTACAGCGTTATCGCCAGGCAAAGGAAACTTTGGAGGCGATTAGCGAGCTGAACCAACAGCTATTGCGATTGGACCGGGACCAGGCGCGGGAGGGTAAGTCGTGATTGCCGCCCGCCGTGTTCAGAGCAGCTTCGCCGATGGCCTGATCTCCGAGGAGGTCCAGGATCTTTGGGAACCATGGATGCGCCACGCCGACGAGGCCTTGAATGACGATCAGTTGCTCCAGACCATTCAGCAGGAGTTGAGCAAGCGCATCCAGAAGAGCAAAACTCGTGGACGTCCAGGGACGACGGCCGAAGTCATTCTGCGGATGTTGCTGCTGAAGCACATGCGCGACTGGAGTTTCGAAGTTACCTCCCGAGAAGTTCGCGCCAATCTGGTTTATCGGGAGTTCACAGGTGTCGGCGGCGGGAAGGTCCCCGACGACAAGACCATGGGCCGATTGGCGCGTCAACTGGGCCCGGAAGCAATCGAGAAGTTGCATCGGCGGACCGTGGCGATTGCCGTGGAAAAGGAAGTCGTGACCGGCCGCAAGCTGCGAGTCGACACCACCGTAGTGGAAACCAATATCCACTTCCCGACCGACAGCAAGCTGATGGACGACGGCGTTCGAGTTCTGACTCGGGTAATGAAGAAAGTGGCAGCGGTGGTGGGCGACGTGGGGACGAAGCTTCGGGACCGCTCGCGGAGCGTGAAAAAGCGTGTTCTGGAGATCGCCTACGCCAGCCGCAACAAGACCGAGAAAGGCCAGCAGAAGATGAAGGCCGCATACGGCAAACTGCTGGAGGCGACCAGTCGAGTGGTGGGACAGGCCAAGAAGTTCTCCGACGAGATCGCCAACCGGGTCAAGCAAGGCCCACGGGTGGTTTTGCAGAAAGCCAAACAGCAGCTCGACGAAATGATTCCGCGGGTGCAACAGGTGATGCGGCAGACGCGGGAACGCGTGATGAGAGGCAACTCAAAGGCGGAGAATAAGATCTTCAGCGTGTTTGAGCCGGACACGGAAATCATTCGGAAAGGCAAGGCTGGTAAGCCGAATGAGTTCGGCAAACTGGTCAAAATCCAGGAAGCAGAGAATCAAATCGTAATCCACTATGACGTGTTCGGCCCGCGGCCCAGCGACTCCAGTTTGCTGACGCCATCCATCGAAAAGCACCAGGAGTTGCTGGGTCGAGTTCCGGAGCTCGCGACCGGCGACGCGGGATTCTTCTCCGCCGCCAACGAAGCCGCCGCGAAAGAACTGGGCGTGAAGCGGGTGGCCGTTCCCAGTCGCAACACCAAGAGTGAGAAACGCAAGCAGGAACAGAAGAAACGCTGGTTCAAGAAGGCACAGAAGTGGCGCACGGGTTGCGAGGGCCGCATCAGCGTCCTGAAACGGCGCCATGGTTTGAACCGCTCCCGTTACAAGGGTGTTCCAGGCGTCAAACGTTGGGTGGGTCTTGGGGTCATCGCCGATAACATGATCAATATCGGACTTCACTTGGTCGGCGAGCGCTGAATCGTTCTCTCTCGCCAGCATCCTTTATTAACCGCCTCGGTGGACTCGTTCCGCCGGGGCTTTTTGCGCCTTCAGGGTTCGCCAGCGCCCGGCCCATCCCACAATTCGCCCAAAATTGGAATTTTGCGCCGGAAAGTAGCTAGGAGTTCTTAAGCGTTTTCGCAGCATCGCCCCGGGTAACTCAGCCGCGCAGATCTAGCCAGGGTACTATAGCGTAGGCTGGGGCTAACGACAGCCCGACCTCGCAATGCAATAATGCGGTTTGCTATTGCCCTTTCTCCATCGCGTTGCCGCGCGCCAGCACCTTTCCGCCGCCGAGGCGCGCGAAGCGATGCTCGCGATTTTCAGCAGCGAGGCTAGCACTTCTCAAATCGCCGCTTTTCTTGCCGCGCTCGCAACTAAAGGAGAAACGGCGGATGAGCTTCTCGGTTTCGCGCGGGCCATGCGGGAGAAAGTAACCGTGGTCCAGCCGAAACTCAACGGCGAACCGCTGCTCGATACTTGCGGTACGGGAGGCGGCGATGCAGCCACGTTTAATATCTCGACCATTGCCGCTTTCGTCGCCGCGGGCGCCGGCGCTCGGGTTGCCAAGCATGGCAACCGCTCCCATTCCACGCCCTGCGGGAGCGCCGATATTTTAGAGGAACTCGGCGTGATCATCGTCACTCAACCGGAGCAAATGGCTCGCTGCATTGAGCGAGTGGGCATCGGTTTTCTGTTTGCTCCCGCGCTGCACCCCGCTATGAAACATGCGCAAGCTGCACGGGCGGAGTTGAAGATGCGAACGGTGTTTAACCTGCTTGGCCCGCTCTCCAATCCGGCCGGCGCACGGCGTCAATTGATCGGCGCTCCGTCGCCCGCAGCCGCGGAACTGATGGCGCAAGCGCTGACCGGCCTCGATATGGAGCACGCCTTTGTGGTTCACGGCCACAGTGGCCTGGATGAGATCAGCACAACCGGCCTCACGCTGGTTTTCGAGGTATGCGGCGCCGAGTTGCGCCGCTTGGAATGGACACCGGAAGAGTTCGGCGTCTCCAGGACCGATATCGCCAGCCTGCTCGGCGGGACGCGCGAGGAAAACCGGCGCATCGCATTGGATGTGCTGGGAGGGACTCCCGGGCCCGCCCGCGACATCGTTCTGGTGAACGCTGCGGCTGCCCTGATGGCGCATTCCGGATCGCAGGTGGGATCGCAGGACAAGCGGGAGGCGATGCGGCGCGCAGCCAATTCGATCGATAGCGGCGCGGCGTTGCTAAAAGTGAATCAACTGGCCGGTTTCAAGACGTAATCCGCGAATTGGTCCCTGCGGTCGACCAGAATGTCCGGCGGATGTTGCTCAAAATACCTGTTGGCCTGGTTAATAACCTGCCCCACAAGCCAAAATAGATCCGCCGTTGCTAAAGGTGAATCAACTGGCCGGTTTCAAGACGTAATCCGTGAATTGGTCCATGCGGTCGACTAGAATATCCGGCGGATCTTGGGTAAAACTGTCCGGTTGAAATCCCCAGGTCACGCCGCAAGCCCGCACGGCGGCGTTGCGGGCGGTGCGTACGTCCACATAGCTGTCGCCCACCATCCAGGTCTGCTCGCGATCCGCTCCACTCTCCGATAGCAGCGCGAGTATGCCGGCGGGATCGGGCTTCTTTTGGGCCAGACTGTTACCGCCGTACAAACGGAAAAAGTGATCCCGCAGGCCCAGACCTTCCACAATCGCCACGGTAGACCGGATCGGCTTATTGGTCAGCACGGCCATCGACGCGCGTCCGGACTGGCGCAAGCGATCCAGCCCCTCTCGCACGCCAGGATAGAGGCAGGTATGATCGAGGGCGTGCTCATGATAGTAAGTGAGGAAAAATTCCAGAGCGGCCGCCACTTCAGTGTCTGAAAACGCCGGACCCAGCGCTTTCCGCACCAAAACAGGCGCGCCATTTCCCACATAAGACGCCACGACCTCCGGCGGCAGCGGCGCCAGTCCCCACTTTTCCCGGGTCGCATTGGTGGCTTGCGCCAGGTCGGCTTTGGAGTCTACCAGCGTGCCGTCCAGATCGAAGATCAGCAGACTCACAGCTCCTGCTTCTTCAGTTGGACATTCTCTTTGCCGCGCTGTTGCCACAACTCCGTGACTTTGTCCTTGGCCTCATAAAACGCGTCTTTAATTTCGTGCGGAGTCACGGCGGCGAGAATGTTCGCCGCGCCCAGAACATGCGGAATTACGCGCGAGTTGGTGATGGAGCGCGGCGGCGGCTTGGGAGCGCACGCCAGGAGCAAGGTGACAATCGCCACAGAAATCACCAGGCCGCGCACCAGGCCAAACGCGCCGCCCAGCAGGCGGTCAAACCAGGTCAAGCCGGCCCATTTGAACAGCATCGCGAGCAACCGGCCCACGACCGCGCCCAAGATCATAACGGCGCAGAAAATCAAACAGAATCCAACCAGATTCGCCACCGGCCGCGAGTTTACGTAGTCCGCCACATAGTCGCCGGCGATGCCATAGCACCAGAAGCCCGTGAAAATTCCGGCCAATGTCGCGATAAAGCTCACGCCCACGCGGGCAAAGCCGGCCATTAGTCCATATATTACCGATAATCCAAGAATTAACATGACCACTAAGTCAACCCAGTTCATAGCGTCCTCCCGGTGAGCACATGCAATGCATCGCGGTACTTCTCCGCCGTTTTCGCCGCCACTTCGACTGGCAATACGGGCGCCGGCGGCTGCTTGTTCCATTGGATCGATTCCAGGTAGTCTCGCACGTACTGCTTATCATACGAGGGCTGCGGGCCGCCGGGCCGGTAACTGCTCTGGGGCCAGAATCGCGACGAGTCGGGCGTCAACACTTCATCGGCGAGGATCAACTGGCCATTCCAATAGCCAAATTCAAACTTCGTGTCGGCAATGATTATGCCCCTGCCGGCCGCATACTCGGCCGCCCGCTGGTAAATCCGCAGGGTCAGCGCCCGTACCGCCCCGGCGGAAGCGCCAATCCGCTTCTCCGCTTGTTCGAAGCTGATGTTCTCATCGTGACCGCTCTGCGCCTTGCTGGCAGGTGTGAACAGCGGCTCAGGCAGACGATCGCTCTCTAACAGTCCGGGGGGCAAAGGAATCCCGCACAAGGCGCCGGTTCGTTTATAGTCTTTCCAGCCAGACCCGGAAAGATAGCCGCGCGCCACGCACTCCACCGGCAGCATCTTGGCCCGGCGCACCAGCATCGAGCGCCCTTCCAATTGATCCCGGAAGGGGCGAAAAGGGGCTGGGTACTCGCCTACATCCGAAGTCACAAAGTGATTGGGCACAAGGCCGCGCGGCATTTCCAACCGGAACTGGTCACTCCGGAACTGGTCACTCCGGAACTGGTCACGCCGGAACAGGTCCAGCCAGAACAGAGTCATTTGCGTGAGCACCTGTCCCTTGCCGGGAATCGGAGTCGGCAGGACGCAATCGAAGGCCGAAAGCCGGTCCGTGGCGACGATGACGAGAAACTCGCCGGCATCGTAAATGTCCCGCACTTTGCCACGCGCGCAGAGCGTTAAGCCGGGTAGATTGGTTTCAAACAGTGCAGCCAATACCTAGAGGTAGCAAATTTTTCGCTGCAAGGCAAAGCTAAGTTACTGATGCTTAAGCTTACTTCATGTTGGCCGCTGGCTTGCCTTCGGATCGCGAGGAGGCATTATGAATTGGGACAGACTAGAAGGTAACTGGAAGCAGTTCAAAGGCGCTGCGCGCGAACAATGGGGCAAGCTTACCGATAGCGACTGGGAAGTAGTCGCTGGAAAAAAAGATCAGTTGGTGGGCAAAATTCAAGAGCGCTACGGCATTAGCCGGGACGAAGCCCAACGGCAGGCCGATGATTGGGCACGGACCATGCGGGATCAGAGAGAGCAGGAGAAGGTACCCTCGCGGTAACTAGAAGCCCGCCGGGCCGCCCATTCCGGGCGGCCCTTGCTTAACGTGTAACATTAAGATTTCTTGGGATACCGTTCCGCTCCTTTTAGCGCGGATACGGTCGTTTGGTCAGTCCGGATACAGCAAAAATTATTGAGTTGTCAGGAGGTGGGCAGGGAAGAGCAGGCTGCCCCGGTGCGACTCTGCTAAACGGTTAAAAGAGCGTGGCTTATCGATACGAACGTACGCGGCTTAGCACGTCGTTTGCCGCTTCCAATTAACGAAAAATAATCACGACAGGGGATGAATCTAAACCCGAATTGCATTACAGTCGTGATGGTATACGCTGGGTAGGCTGAATCCGACAGTTGGCCTGTCCACGTATTATGATTGCAATATAGCCCTTCTAGGGCAACGACAACAAGGGAGGCAGTTTCATGAATCGCAGAAAATTTGCTATCGCTCTCGGAACGGTAACCGCAGGCATGGTCGCCGGTTCCAAGCTCATGGCGGACGACGCGCCGAAGAAGAAGACCAAGGCCGCAAAGCACGATTGCAAAGGCCAGAACTCCTGTAAGGGACAGGGCGGCTGCAAGACCGGCGACAACGGCTGCGCCGGCAAGAACTCCTGCAAGGGCAAGGGCGGTTGCGCAGTTCCCCCGAAAAAGAGCTAGTTCTTCGTAATTTAATCGGGGTAGGTTGAATCTAACGATTGGCCTACCCCGTTTGTTTTCGATCAGCGGCCCCGTAGGCCGAACAAACCAAAGGAGACTTTCCATGAATCGCAGAAAGTTCGCTATCGCTCTCGGAACCGTAACCGCTGGGATGGTTGCCGGGTCCAGGCTTATGGCAGATGACTCCAAACCCGCCAAGCCGAAGGGTCCCAAGCACGACTGCAAGGGTCAAAACTCATGCAAGGGACATGGTGGCTGCAAGTCAGGAGACAATGGTTGCGCCGGCAAGAACTCTTGCAAAGGCAAGGGTGGCTGCGCAGTTCCCGTGAAAAAAGATCACATGCAGTAGTTTCCGGACTCGGCCCGAGTCATACTAGAAAAGCCGCCCCGTTCAGGGAGCGGCTTTTGTACGTCGGGAGAACCTATCCATGCTTCAGCGGGCCATGCAGATCGCCCTGAATATCCTCAACCGGCTGGCGTTCCTGGCGCCGCTGGTGACTCGCATTACTTTGGGTCTGGCCTTCTTTCTGGATGGCCGCGGCAAATGGACGAATCTCGATAGGGTCACTCAATTTTTCGGCTCTCTCGGTATCCCGTTCCCCGCCGCCAACGCGACGTTCGTCACGCTCTTGGAACTGGCGGGCGGACTGTTTCTGGTGGCTGGGCTGGGCACTCGCTTGTTTTCCTTTCTCCTTTCAGGCGCCATGGTCATGGCCATCCTCACGGCTGACCGCGGGCCGCTAGCCGAAAAGTATCCCGCGGACTTTACCGATGTCTCCTCGTTCACATACTTGTTATTCTTGTTATGGCTGCTGTTTTATGGGCCCGGGCCTGTAAGTCTGGATTGGCTGGTCAGCCGTTTTCTGGGCAAGCGAAGCGCGTAGGAGTTTTCGACGCTATGGCGAATAATCGTTGGGGCTATCCGGATTTAGGTTTTGGGATCGGGCTGCGTAGCGTTCACTACGAGTACATCCTGGAAAACCGGCCGAAGATCGACTGGTTTGAGGTTCTCTCGGAAAACTACCTGGACACCGGCGGCCGTCCCATCGCGGTGCTCGACCAAGTGGCGGAACGCTATCCGGTGGTCTTGCACGGCGTCTCCATGTCGGTTGGCAGTATAGACCCAGTCAACGTAGGCTATCTGAACAAGTTGAAGGCGCTCGGCCAACGTGTCAACGCCCGTTGGATTTCCGATCATCTCTGCTGGACCGGCGTTAGCGGCATGAACACGCACGATCTGCTGCCCATGCCTTACACGGACGAGTCGCTCCGGCACACGGCGAACCGCGTTCGCCAGATTCAGGAAATTCTCGATCGGCCCATTGCGCTCGAGAATCCATCCACCTATCTGGAATTTAGCGGCTCGACCTGGAACGAATCCGACTTTCTGGTCGAACTGGCGAAGGAAGCCGATTGCGGAATTCTGCTCGACGTCAACAACGTCTATGTCAGCTCGTTCAATCACGGCTTCGATCCGGAAAAATATATCGACGGCATCCCCGCCGACCGCGTGGTGCAGATACATCTGGCCGGACATACACACAAAGGCACGCACATTCTCGACACGCACAGCGACTATGTGATCGACACGGTGTGGGATCTCTATCGCTATACGTATCAGCGCATCGGCGCCGTTTCCACGCTACTCGAATGGGACGCTTCCATACCGGAGTTCGATATTGTCCACGCGGAAGCGCTCAAGGCGAAGGCCCACCGGGAGGCGGCGGCTTGGCCTGAGTTGGAGGAAGCCGCGGCCTATGGCGACTGATCTGGCATCTTTGCAGCGTTGGATGCAACACTGCATTCAACAACCCGGCGAGTGCGACGTCGAAATGGCCGAACAGGCGCGGGAACTCGTCAAACCTT
Organism: Bryobacterales bacterium; assembly: GCA_963836595.1. Classification (GTDB taxonomy): domain Bacteria; phylum Acidobacteriota; class Terriglobia; order Bryobacterales; family Bryobacteraceae; genus DATFZA01. The sequence continues at coordinate 1,401,056 of CAWIKC010000002.1, read as the reverse complement.
CGGCCACGCTCGAGTCCGAGGAGCGCCTGGACATTTATCGCGGCATGTACCTGCTGCGGATGCAGGAAGCGTTGGAAGTGGACTACCCCGGCCTGGTAAAGTTCCTGGGCCCCGATGAATTCATGCGCGTGGTCTCTCGCTACGTGGACCTATATCCTTCCCGCAGCTACACGCTCAACCGGCTGGGCGATCATCTGCCGGTGTTTCTCGATACCATCGGCGACATCCGCAAGCCTGAGTTCTGCCGCGACCTGGCCCGGTTGGAGTTGCTTTTGACGCAGGTGTTTGACGAGGCGGAAACACTCGCGCTGACAGCGGAGCAGATCGCGGCCGTTTCGCAGGACGATTGGGAACGCGCCCGTCTGCGTCCGATCGCTGCTTTCCGTCTGGCAGCGTTCGACTATCCCGTGAGCCAATACCTGGGCGCGGTGGATGAGGAGAATCCGTTCCCGCAGATCCGCAAACGGAAGACATGGGTCGCCGCTTACCGGAGAAATTATGGAGTTCATCGGCTGGACCTGAACCGTCAGGCAGCGGAACTGCTCGGTCTGTTAGTAGAAGGGAAAACATTGGGCGATGCGCTGGCGGCCGTGCGCGTCCCGCAATCCCGGCTATTCCAATGGTTCCGCGACTGGGTATCGGAAGGACTGTTCCGCGCGGTGGAACTGGGAACGTAGAGGCGTCCGTTCGCCCAGCCCAGTTGAGGCCGACGGCCGCTCCGATCAATGTTCGAATTTCTGTGGTACGGGGGCTTGGGTGGCGCCCGCTTTCTTGCTCTGCTTTCTCGGCGGCGTCTTCTTGCGGGTCGCCGGCTTCTTGGCCGGTGCAGCCTTCTCCGCCGGCTCCGGCTCCGCGGGGTGAGTGAAACCGGCTAGTTCCATGGCGCGGTTCGCCGTGCCATCGGCCATAAACCATTTCCAGACCTTGCCGGTAAGCAGGTTTTCCGCGCTGAGCAGCGAGATGCCTACATCGATTCCAATTACGTCGCTGTCAAACCACTTGGCGGTCGGATTGTAGGCGTCCACGAACCCGTAGCGGCCGTAAACAGCATCTCCATAGCGGTCTTTTATCGCCCGCAGCGCCACCAGAGAAATATCCGGAGTCAGCATCAACGATCCAGCGGCGGCACAGGGCGCAACCGTGCCATCGACTGGCTGAAAGTTTTGAATCTCACTATAGATCCGGTAGCCCTTCGGGCCGTCGGAAGCGGTGATGCCCCAGATGTTGTCAAAGAGACTTAGCGGAAAGACCCGTTCCAGATTCTGACAATACAGGCGGTTGGCCCGCGTGGCGGCGACGGAATTCTGATAGTAGTCCACCAGCCCTTTGTCACGCCGATTTCGAAAATCCACCCACGCCAACGAGTATTGGTGCGTGAACAGTGGCCCACCGCTCATGAACGAATATGGACCATAGGTGTAAAAGGGCCGCTGCCAGGCATACCAGGACTCGGGCGGCAGCGCATGGGTTCGAGACCCGATTCCTAGCAGATAAAGAATGGATGCTTCGCTGTACGTATCCCATTGATACGGGATGAAGCCGACGGCCGGGAATCCAACCGTGCGATAGTACGCCGGAATCGCCTTTCAACATCCAAACAAAATCCACCCGGTCGTAGATCTGCTTTGCGAGCTTGGGGATCTCCGGGTCTTCCGAGAAGCACTGGGCGGCGGTAAGCGCGCCGGCCAGCAACAGCGCTGTGTCGATGGTCGACAGTTCACTGTCCCAGCGGCTTTCCCCGCTGGAAACGTCCATCCAGTGATAAAACCAGCCATGCTCCTGATACGCCTTGGTGGCAAAAAACTCGAGCGTGATGCGCGCTCGTTGCCTGGCTTCCTCACGGCGGATCCATCCATGTTCGGCGCCGATGCAGAGTGCTGTTAAGCCAAACCCGGTGGCGGCGCTACTGGCGACGTCCTTTCCCGGGCCCTTGGGCCGGCCGCCCTCCATCGCCGCCCGGTCTAGCACCAGACCAATGCGGGGATCGGCTTGCTCCCAAAAGTACAGAACACTCCGTTGCTCCAGATCTTCGAGGAACGCCCGGTCCGACTGGGACAAACCTGGCAGGCTGTCCGGGGCCGAACCATAGGCCAGCGTCAAGGTCAACAGGAAGACGAGTGCGCGTATCACTTCAAGCGCACGGTGACCAGGGCCAAGCCATGCGCGGGAAGCGTGAACCGCGGCCCCTCTAGCTTCTGTGTGGCGGCAGCGGCGCTGCGCAGTTGCGCGTATTGGCCGCTGGTGGGGAACGGCGGGCTTCCCATGGCGCGCCATACCTCTAGTGCGGATCCATGGTGCGGATCGACAATCTCGACCTTATAGCGTTTGGGTTGTTTGACTCCCTTCACGGATAGAAGAAAAGTTTCGGCGGGACCTGTTTCGCCGGGCGCGGCGTAGTTCCAGACGGCGATCGCCAGCGTGCGCGAGTCTTTCCGGGTCACCAATACATCTTTTGTTACTGGAGCGTCTGGCGCATCCACGTCGAGCCGCTCGGAGCCGAGCTGATGCAACAGAGCGAATGCATTATAGGCCGCCTTGGGCACCCCGCCTTCCGCTATCAATCCGTAACCACCGTAAAATGGAGTCTTGACAATCCCCTGCTCCTCAAAGACATCGGAAAAAGTCCAATAGGACATTATGGAGGCCATTCCGTCGCACTCCCGAATGGTATTGGCCAGCCAAGGCCCCATAAACGCCGAATCGGTGACGTCCACTTCATTTTTGTAGCTGGCGTTGTATTCGCTCCAAATGATGGGCAGTTGCGGCCGGCTGGAAGACTTGACCTCCTGATACACTTTCCGCACCGCCCGCCCTACCATGTCTGAACGCGGAATGTCCTCGTTTGAGCTAAAGACGTCTTGCGCGCGGTCATTGCCGTAAACGTGAGTGGACACGAAATCGAGCGGCGCCTTCTCCGTCACCACATGCCGGATCAGGTCTCCCACCCAGGCGGCCTGCGCGGTCGACGGCCCACCTACCCGCAGGCCGGGATCGACACGCTTTATCGCTCGCGCCGCATGGTCATAGAGTTCAAAATAGGTGCCTTGTTTTGGCACACCTGTCCAAAAGTCGATGTTGGGCTCGTTCCAGACTTCGAAGTACCATTGCATCACCTCTTGGCGGCCATAGCGCTCAATCAAATGATGTGTGAACTGATAAACGAGTTCCTCCCACTTTGTATAGTCTTTGGGTGGAGACGGAAGGGGGCGGTACCAGAAATCGTGCCATTGGAGATTCGCCGCCATCTTGGCCGGCATGAAGCTCAATTCTACAAAGGGCCGGACACCATTTTCCAGCAAACCATCGTAAATCTGGTCTACGTAAGACCAGTTGTAGATTGGCCGACCTTGTTGATCTTCATCATACGCCGCGGTGTCGCGGTCAAAGATCGCATGAAAACGCACGTAACGCACGTCAGTGACCTTCTTCATTTGCCGCAGGTCGTTGCGGTAGCTTTCGCGTAGGGACAAGACAGCCCGGCCCGATCCGAACATCTGCTCCCAAAAATGAGGAAACGGGTGCGACGCGGAGGCCGGGTCGATGGTCAGCGACCGAATCGGAGTCTGCGCGCACAGACCAACGCAGAGAGTAAGCCACAGAAGTTTTGGCGCCATCGCAGTTACAAGCGGTTACCAATTATAGGACTCGCGGCCTTTGCAAGTGTTACCGATTGAAGCTCGCTAAGTACCGTGCTAAGTGACATGCCGCGCAACGGCTGCCGGCCGGCAGCCAGTTTCCAATGTTACATTTTCTGCACAGACTAAAGTCCGTGCCACCTTGGCGCCAACTGCTGCAAAACGTCTAGGCTTCAGCCTGCGCTGGCGGGTTAACGACCTGGTCATTAAAGCGGAGATGGGCCGTCACGCGAACGAAGCCGGTTGTAACAGTGGCGTGTCCAAGTCGGTCTCCTCCTCAGCGGGCTGAGGTTGCACGGGCAAGGCTTTCTCATGCAGGATAAGCTCTGTCGCCATCACCTGCGGCTCTTTGTGAAAACGCCGCTGCATGGCGTTCTCGCACAATAGATTGCCGATCGAGAGCAGAGTCATGCCCTGGTGATGCGCCATCCAGCACCGCACCAGTTCATATTCGCCGCGCCTTCCAGCCAGGGCTGCGGCGCTATAATCGGCCGATTCGTAGAACCCGTAGCGCCCGTGCCAGTGCATGTTCCACAGGCGGCGGAGGTTCGCGATGGCTGCCGGCGGATCCACTGCCAAAGCCAAAAAGCTAGAGTAGGGTGAGATGACGAGCGCCGGCGCCATGGATGCTTTCATCGCCACGGCCGGCACGCCAAATGCCTGGTATTGGTAGTTTCCTTGCGGATCGCGATAGGCGTAAGCCGCCTCCGAGATACCCCAAGGCACTTGGCGGCGCTTGGCGAATTTACGCTGCGCATTGACTGCGCCCTTGAGGCTTCGGTAAATGAGCGTCCCGGGAAAGGAGCGCATCCAGAGGGCAGGCATCAGATACTCGAACATTGTGCCGGTCCACGAAAGCAATAACTGTTCGCCCCGATAGCTTACTTGGGCGCGCCCCAGCCGGAACCAACTTTCCTGCGGGATGTCTCCTTTGGCCACGGCAACAAAACTGCCGAGCCGCGCTTCCGACGCCAACAGATCGTAGACCGACGGCTCCAGGCGGCCGGTCGATACTTGATAGCCGATCGACATCAGCTTGCGCTTTGCATCGTACACGGCGCTAAAGTCCATGTCCGCCACAAAACTGTCGGCATCCGCGGCCAGAACGGCGAGCCGCGGAGCTTCGCCCTCTATTTCCTGGCCTTCTATTTCCCGATCCGCTAGCTCCCGGCAACCTTGCTTTAAAGCCCATAGCGCACCCGCGAGATTGCCGCTGTCCACGCTCGATATAAACAACGGCTCCAGCGGTTCCAAGGTTTGAGTGTTGTACCAGTTGTAGAAGTGCCCGCGGAATTTCGCCATCTTTTGCATGGTGGCAAAAGTGGCCTCCGTCAGTTCGACGAACTCCTCCCGGCTGATAAAGCCCAAGTCCAAGGCCGCCAGCCGCGCGTTGAGCAGCAGGCCGAGATTGGTGGGTGAAATGCGATGCGCCACACGGGCCGGCGTTTCCTGCACGTTATCGGGGATCAGATAGTTTGATTCCGTATTGCTGAACTCCCGGAAATACTCCCAGGTGAGCCGCGCCGCGTCGCGGAGAAACTTCTTGTCCTGCTCGCCGATCTCCGTGTCGGCTGCCCTGGGTGGACTGCTCAGCCACGTGGCTACCGCGCCGGAAAGTGCCCATAACAACAAAAACGGCCACATCACCAGAGCCGGGCGATTAAAGAAGTAAAGCAGCCCGGCAAGAACGAGCGAGACCAGCGGCATGGCGCGCAAGTACGTGTCAACCGGAGTTCGTTTCACATGTCCGGCCTCTGCCTCCGCGGCGGTCTCCCATTCCAGCATGTGCTTTCGCGTGATCAAGCGCCGCACATTGGAGCGGACGATGGCATCTAATGCGACCAGCGCCTGGTGGGCCAGAAAGATCAGCTCGAGCAGGACGTTGAAATGCGCGATGGCGGTCTGCTCCAGCATTTCCTTGAAGGCAGTCCAGCTAGGAGATCGCAGCACGCGGATCAGCGAAAACAATGCCTGAAAATAGACCGGCAAGAGCAACAAGATCAGGCTAACCGCGGTCCAATAACTTGGGCCTCCGGCCAGGCCAAACCATCCCGCAAGCAGCAGCGCGAACGTGGCCGGCTCCATCAGGCTGCGGCGCAAATTGTCTAGAATCTTCCAACGCGAAACCAGGGAAATGGGATTGTTGACCCGCCGCCCGGTATCGTCCGGGGCGCGCTCGAACAGCCAGGTGACAATCTGCCAATCCCCGCGCATCCAACGATGTTTGCGACGGCTGAAGGCGCTGTAATGCGAGGGATAATCGTCAATCAGCTCGACGTCGGAGACCAGGCCGGCGCGCGCATACGCGCCCTCGATCAAATCATGACTCAGCAGCGCACTGCGCGGAAAACGGCGCTCCAGAACCTGCCGGAGAATGTCTACTTCGTAGATTCCTTTGCCGGTGAAGCTGCCCTCCCGGTACAAATCCTGGTAGACGTCGGAAACGGCGCGAGTGTAAATATCAAAGCCTGTCTGGCCGGAGAAAATATTCGCCAGATGAGAGCGGCTGGCGGACTGGACGCTAACACCGATCCGTGGTTGCAAAATGCCGTAACCTTCCACCACCAGGTTGGCCGCCGGATCCACAATGGCCCGATTTAGCGGATGCGCAATGGCGCCGATCAGCCGTTGGGCAGCGCCTGGCGGCAATTGAGTGTCCGCGTCCAGACAGATAACGTAACGGATTCGGTCGAGGACCTCAGTATCGCCTTCCTTCACCGGAAAGCTGTCGTATTGATGGCGCAGCAGTTTATTCAGATCGAGGAGTTTGCCGCGTTTGCGCTCCCAGCCCAGCCACGTTTGCTCCGATTCGTAGTAGACACGATGGCGATGCAGTAGATAGAAACCGCCGCCGTAACGTTCGTTCAAGCCGCGAATCAGCGTGCGGGCCGAATCCACCAACGGATCGTTCTCATCGAAAGGCTTAGCGGAATCGGGCAAGTCAGACAAGAGCGCGAAGAAGATGTTCGGGTCCCGATTGGCCAGGAAACGCACTTCCAGGTCGTTCACCAATTCCCGCACCTGCCGCTCGGACAGAAGTAGCACCGGAACCGCGACCATCGTGCTCAGATCTTTCGGCACGCCGCGGGAAAGATCGAGCTTGGGCAACCGGCAGGGCAGTAGAACAAATGTGACCAGGTGGTTCATTAGCTCCACGGCGGACTGCGTCGCCGGCAAGAGTAGCAAGAAAAAGCCCGCAAAGATCGGTGTAATCGAGCTGATGCCGCTCAGCGCGGTAATGGCGATCAGGAACGTAGCCAGCTCAATTCCGATGAGGAAAAACCCGTTCGGATATTTGCGCAGCAAGTGGCGGACGCGCGCTACCAACGGACGTCGATAACCTAGGTTGGCTTCCAGCGTAGCGCGGCCTTCGGCGACCAGGTAGCAACCCACATGCGCCCCGCGCTGCTGGCGGAGCGAAGTCGCCGGGAGAGCCCCGGCAGCCAAATCGAGCGCAGCTTGAATCACGTCAAGTTCGCCGCGTCCGGAATACTTTGCGAGGTGCGAGACCTCTTGCCGGTAGAACTCCCGCGAATCGGCGTCCATGCGTGCGTAGACTTCGTCGTTTAATAGCAGCCTCTCCGCGTGGCTGGCGGCTTCAAAAATGCTTTTCCACTCGCATTCGGCGATCCGGCGCAGACTGCGGATAGTCTCCTCCCGCTGGGGCTCCGGCGACGCCTGCACCATGCGCTCCAGCAACACAAACTGCAACGCCGGTTTCAGCGCCCAGAGTTCGGCCATGGAGGGGGGTTTTGACCGTTCCAGGAATTCCAGCAGCGATTCCGGATCAAATCGATTCGCTACCCGATCGAGGTACTCGCCCGCTACGGATAGCGACAGGCCTTCCAGTTTTCTGGTGTCGGCGAGGGACGCTTGTATCAGCCGCCGGGCATCGCCCAGCGCGAACGATTGCGTCCGGCGCGACAATTCACGCCAACGCTTGCGAAGATCGTTCATCGATAACTCGCCGCCTGCATCTCGAACATCGCGGCATAGCGTCCGCCCAGCGCCATCAGCCGGTCATGACTGCCGTCTTCGGCGATCCGCCCGTTCTCCAGCACCAGAATGCGGTCCGACATGCGCACGGTGGAGAAGCGATGGGAGATCAGCAACGCCATCTTGCCGGCGGTGAGTTCGGCGAACTTTTGAAATACCTCGTACTCCGAGCGCGCGTCCAAAGCGGCAGTGGGCTCGTCCAATATCAATATTTGGGCATCTCGCAGGTAGGCCCGGGCCAACGCGAGCTTCTGCCACTCACCACCCGAGAGATCCACGCCGCCGTCAAATCGCCGGCCAAGCATTTGGTCATATTTCAGAGGCAACCGGGCGATGACGCTGTCGGCCATGCTCTTTTGCGCCGCGGCTGCAATGCGGGCACGGTCACCCTTTTCTTCAATCCGGCCCACCGCAATGTTCTCGTTGGCCGTGAGATCGTAGCGCATGAAGTCCTGAAAGATCACGCCGATCTCCCGGCAAAGATCTTCAATGTCGTACTCGCGAAGATCGACGCCATCGAGCAAGATCGCACCGCCCGTTGGATCGTACAGGCGCGCCAACAGTTTCACAATGGTCGTTTTTCCTTGACCGTTTTCTCCGATCAGGGCCATCCGCTCGCCGGGCTCCAGGCGAAAGCTCAAGCCGTCCAGCACCGGCCGGGAGTTGCCCGGATAGCTGAAGAACACGTTGCGGAACTCAAACCCGATACGGATGGGACGCGGGGCTGGCAAGGCGTTCGGCTTGGAGGTCAGTTTCGGCCGAAATGCGAAGAATTCCAGCAGATCGGTGAGGAACAACGCCTGATCGGCGATCGACGAGAAGGTGGAAAACATATTCTGAATGTTGGTGCTGGCTCCAGCCAAGGCGCCGGCCAAAAAGGTCATGGTTCCCACGCTGAGGGCGCCCTGCACCGTTTGCAGAATCACCCACGCATAGGCGCCGTAATAACCCAAAGTGCCGATAACAGAAAGCACGGCTCCCGCTTTTAGGCGTCTGCGCGCCAGCGAAACATTCTGCTCATAAATTCCGTTAAATAACTGTTTGTAACGCTCCGAAAGAAAACCGCTCAGCCCAAACAGCTTTAGCTCTTTGGCTGCTTCTTTGCTTGCCCCCAACACGCGCAGATAATCCAACTGGCGTTTGACGGGCGTTTGGCGAATGTTCTGTGAGTAACCGAGAAAAGCGAAATGACTTTCCCCCAAAAAGGCGGGCACCACGCAGATTACCAGCAGCAACAGCAGCCATGGCGAGAAGAAAAGGATGGATGCCGAAAGCGAAATTGTAGTTATAGCCAGTTGCAATAGCCGGCCCGCGGATTGGATCATGCCTAAACGGTCCGTCGCTTGCACTCGAGCCCGTTCCAGCTTGTCATAAAAGACGGGATCTTCGTATGCCGCCAGGTCAAGCCGCGATGCGTGCTCCATCACCCGCACGCTGACATGGCGCGTGTACCGGTCGGCCAGCAGCGCGTCGCAGTAGTCGACCACACGGCCCAGCACACCGGCTAAGACTGCGAGAGCAAACTCGATGGCCACCAGCCACCAGAAATCGGGCCGCAATGCGTGCTTGCCGGAAACCACGGCGACAATCGAGTCGATGATCAGCCGCGCAACCGAGAGCATGGCTAGTGGCAGCAGAGCGGCGACGAAGCGAAAGACGAGACCGCTGGCCACCACGCCGCGGCCGGAGTCCCAGACGATACGCAAGACAGGAGGGACGTTGCTCAGCGCCCGCAGCCGCTCCTGCCATCCGGTCCAGAATGTACGTTCTTTAGCGGGCATTTTTGCGCACAATGTTGGACACGCGGGGGAGCGGGACTGTTACGCACTCGAACACAAGTAGTGTGAAACGGTTTGGTCTTCCAATTCCGCGCGGCACGCCGATGAGCGGCTAGCCAGGATGCTCCAGGCAGCGCAACTCATCCAGCACGCCGCGCGGAACATGCACGTTGCCACAATACCCCGTGCCCAGAGCAATCCCCGGTTTGGCCGCGCCATGAAAATCCGACCCGCCGGTCACGGCCAGCCCGAGTTTCGCCGCGATCCCGGCGTAGCGTTTTACGTCTTCGGCATCGTGATCGGAATGATACACTTCAATCCCGCCGAGCCCGGCCTCGCGCAAATCCCCAATCAGCTTCTCCTCGCGCCGATGGTCCATAATTCCGAGCCGGACCGGATGCGCCAGCACCGATAGACCGCCCGCCAGACGCACGCGTTCAATGGCGTAGGTGGTGAGCGGACCGTAACGCTCGGCGTAGTGCGGCGCATTCTCTCCTAGATAGCGGCGAAAAGCATCCTCGGCCGTCTTGGCGTAGCCTTTGTCCACTAACACCCGCGCGAAATGCGGCCGTCCCGTGAGCGTCCGGCCTACTTTTTCCACTTCCGCCAGCGTGATGTCGACACCGGCGGCTTGCAGATTCTGAATCAGCCGTACATTGCGGTCGCGCCGGCCTTCCAGAATCTCTATCAGCCAGCCACGGAATTCATCCGTAGGCGGTTGATGGAGAAAATACACCAGCATGTGAATGCTAAACACGCGCTGGCTCTCATGCCGGGTAGTCATTTCCAGACCGCACACCAGATCGAAGCCGTGTTCCCGCGCGAGCGGAACAGCCTTATCGTAGCCGGCGAACGTATCGTGGTCGGTAATCGCCAGCGCTTCGAGCGGCAGCGCGCGTGCCGCTTCCATTAACTCCGCCGGACTAAACGTGCCATCCGATTCGTCGGTGTGCGTGTGTAAATCGATCACGTACCCGCCAGCTCCAGTTTGCGCAAACGCAGCGCATTGGCGATCACGCAGACGGAGCTGAGGCTCATGGCGGCGCTGGCAATCACCGGGCTCAGCAGCACGCCGAAGAACGGATACAGGATGCCGGCCGCAATCGGCACACCCAACGTGTTGTAGACGAAGGCAAAGAACAGATTTTGCCGAATATTTCTCAGCGTAGCGCGGCTCAACTGGCGCGCGCGCGCAATGCCTAGCAAATCGCCTTTAATGAGCGTTACGCCCGCAGTCTCCATCGCGATATCGGTTCCCGTCCCCATGGCGATGCCGACGTTGGCCTGCGCTAGCGCGGGCGCGTCGTTCACGCCGTCACCCGCCATGGCGACTATATGTCCCTGGCTCTGCAGTTGTTTGACGATTTCCGCCTTGCCGGCGGGCTGTACTTCCGCGTACACTTCATCGATCCCGAGCCGCCTGGCCACGATGTTTGCTGTCTCACGACGATCGCCCGTGAGCATCACCACTCGAACCCGGTCAGCATGCAGCGCGGCGAGAGCGGCGAGAGTGGTTTCCCGGATCGGATCGGTGACACCGATCACGCCGGCTGGCCGGCCATCCACGCGTACAAATACCACCGTTTGTCCTTGGCGCCGCAAATCTTCCGCGTCGCTGCCGAACTCGACGTTGTCGATGGTGATTCGCTTGCCGTCAACAACGGCGGACACGCCGCGCCCGGTGGTCGATTGAAATTGCGTAGCGGGCGCCAGCGCCAATTTTCGTTCCCGCGCACCCGCGACGATTGCGGCCGCCAACGGGTGCTCGCTCGATTGTTCCACGCTGGCGGCCAGCCGCAGAATTTCGTCCTCTGGCGCCTGCATCAGCTTCGGTTTTCCTTGGGTCAACGTGCCGGTCTTGTCCACTACCAGTGTGTCTACTTTCTCGAGCAACTCGAGCGCCTCTGCCTTGCGAATCAAAATGCCGGCAGTCGCGCCCCGGCCCGTTCCGGCCATGATCGACATCGGCGTGGCCAAGCCGAGCGCGCAGGGGCAGGCGATGATCAACACGGCGATGGCGTTCACCAGCGCATAGGCCAAGCGCGGTTGTGGTCCCCAGATCGCCCAGGCGATAAACGTCACCACGGCGATCGCGATCACTACCGGTACAAACCAGGCCGCCACTCTGTCCGCCAGACGTTGCACGGGCGCGCGGCTGCGCTGAGCTTCACTTACCACTCTGACGATCTGCGCCAGCAAGGTATCGGCGCCGACGCGCTCCGCGCGAAAAACAAAGCTGCCCGTGCCGTTAACCGTACCGCCGGTCACTTTACCGCCAGCCGACTTCTCCACCGGCATCGCCTCGCCCGTGAGCATGGATTCATCCACCGAACTGCTGCCCTCAATCACCGATCCGTCCACCGGAATCTTCTCTCCCGGCCGCACTCGCAATCGATGCCCAGCCCGCACTTGGTCGAGCGGAATGTCCATCTCGTTGCCATTGCCCTGCACCAGCCGCGCCGTTTTGGGCGCCAGTCCCAGCAGCGATTTCAGAGCGCTGGAGGTCTGCTGGCGGGCCCGTAGCTCCAACACCTGGCCGAGCAGCACCAGCGTCACAATCACGGCCGCAGGTTCAAAGTAAACCGCCACTGCTCCGTGATGGCGGAACGCTTCGGGCAAAATGTCCGGCCGCAAGGTTGCAATCAAGCTATAAAAATAAGCCGTGCCTGTACCCATGCCGATCAGAGTGAACATATTAGGACTGCGGTTCACGAGCGAAGCCCACGCGCGCTCAAAAAACGGCCAACCGCATCCGAGAACCACGGGCGTGGCCAGCCCCAGCTCCACCCAGAGCAGATGCCGGCCCAGCAGCATCATCGTAAGAATGGGCGCGGTTAATACAACGGCGATCCAGAACCGGCGCGTCATTCCTATGAGTTCCGCGTTTGGTCCCGCTTCCAGGGACAACGAAACTGTGACCGGCTCTAGCGCCATCCCGCACTTGGGGCAGTTGCCTGGGCCAACCTGACGCACTTCAGGATGCATCGGACAGGTATATTCATCGCCCGGCGAGACCGTCAGCTCGCGCATCGGCTCCGGAGCGCGCTGAGGTTGCAAGTATCTCTGCGCGTCCGCCTCAAACTTCAGCAGGCAACTCTGGGAACAGAAATAGTAGTTTTTGCCGCCGAAATCGGTCCAGTTTGTAGCCTTGGCGGGATCTACGCCCATTCCGCAGACTGGATCCAGCGAGCCTGCGGGCACGGCCTTCTGCACAGTCTTCTGCAGAATGGGAAACAGAGGATTGGACACTATACTCCCATCATCCTACGTTGCGCTGTTACCGCTCGCTCAATAGCCCTTTGACGTTCCGCTCCACATCTTCTTTGTCTACGACGCCAACGTACGTCGCAGCAACCCTTCCGTGCTTGTCTAGCAGGTAGGTCGCAGGCAGCGCCTCTATCGCGTAGGACTTGGTTACCTGATCGTCGCCCATCAGAATCGGGTAGTTGACTTTGTGTTCTTGGATGAATGGTCTTACTTTGCTCCAGGCTTCGGCGGGGCCCTTCAGGTCCTCGTATAAGATATCCATGGAAACGCCGGCCACTCCTCCACACGAGGTTGCCCAAAAATCCAGCAACACAGGCTTGCCGCGGTAATCGGAGAGGCGCACCGCTTTTCCAGACGCATCGATCAGGCGAAACGCCGGCGCTGGTTTCCGTTCACTGGGCGCGCGCAGAACCGCACGCTCCGTCTTAGGCGCTGCCGCGTTAGCAATGACGGCGCCCAGGGCAAGCAGGACAAAGGTAGATTTGAACACGGCGATTGAAGCTCAATTCATCAACGCCTGATAAACCATGGTCCGCGTCTGGCGAAAGATCGACACATTCTGGGCTTGCGGAAGCTGCGCCATCATCACGGTTACCAACTTCTCCTTCGGGTCGACCCAGAAGTAAGTCCCGGTGATTCCCGACCAGGAATAATCTCCTACCGAGCCCGGCACCGGATTGCGGCCGGGGTCCACGCGCACCGCGAATCCTAGGCCAAAGCTGGTGCCCATCTCCGGGACCGGACCGAACGCGCCCAAGGCCATGGCTACCGGCGTGTGGCGCTCCGTGGTCGCCGGAAGCTGATCGGATGTCATCAGCGCGACCGTCTTGGGCGCGAGAATGCGGACGCCCTCGAGTTCGCCTCCGTTGAGTAGCATCTGGCAAAAGCGGGCGTAGTCTCCGGCGGTAGAGAACATGCCGCCGCCGCCCGACAGGATCGCCGGCCGCTGCGATGGATCGGCAAACGGCAGGCCCGACTGCCCGTCGGCCTTGGCAAGGCGCGACATAGCAGAGGGCTTCACCCAGTAGCCTGTGTCGTTCATCTTCAGCGGACCGGTGATGCGCTCCTGTACAAATGCATCCAGCTCCATCCCGCTGGCAACTTCCACCACGCGCCCCAGAACGTCGGTCGAAACGCTATACTCCCAGTCTTCGCCCGGCTGGTGGAGCAGCGGCATGCTGGCGATGGTCTTGACCATGTCGGCGAGAGATTTCGACGCAAAGATGTTCGCCTTGCGATACATCTGGTCGACCGGCGAGTTGCCGAATAATCCGTAAGTCAGGCCGGAAGTGTGCCGCATCAGATCTTGGATCGTCATCGGGCGCTTGGGTGAGACGCCGTCCGCGCCGACCTTGACGTCTTTGAACTCCGGCAAATACTGTGCCACCGGCGCGCCGACGTCAAGCTTGTCCTCTTCGGCCAGGATCATCGCGGCGACCGTTGTGATGGGTTTCGACATGGAAGCGATGCGGAAGATGGAATCCTTCTTCATCGGCGTCTGGGTGGCGCGCTCCTGATAACCGATGGCGTCGTACGCAACGATCTTGCCATTATGGAGGATGAGCAACACCGTGCCAGGCATGCGTTTTTTCTCGACATCGGCTTCAAACGAGTGCCTGGCTTTTTCCAGGCGTTTGGAAGAAAACCCGGCGTCCTCGGGACGACTGGCCACCGGCAAGGACTGCGCGAACGACGCGGCGCAAACCAAGGCGCCGGCCAGCAACATGGGTACTTTCGATTTGTAACGGAGCATGGGACCAGTTTAGTCTAGTCCCTGCTCTCAACGCTCCGGCAACAGCCGACAAACCGGCCGCGACACTAAACCGACAAGAGCCGGTCGAAGAAAGACCGGTACCGGCGGAGCGCGATGCGGAGGTCCTCGGTCGATACATTGTCAGTCTTGTCCCAGTCCGCCTCCAGCTTTTGACGCTCGCCGGCGAAGACTTCCGCCAGGCGACTGATCGCGCTGGCCACCAGTTCGTCAGCCTGTTGCACGGCCTTGCGGGGCTCGTCCACGAAGCCGATTTGAGTCTTCTCCCAACGCGAGCGGAAGTCCAGCGTGTCGTTTTGCCCGAATAACGGTAAGTTGGGCTCTGCCGTTATTTGGGGCGCTGGCGGTTTGGAAACGATATTTGCCCCTGCGATGTCAGCCGTCGAAAGCCGATTCTCCGCGCGGCCTTCCCGCGTGACGGTTTCTTGCGGTGTCATCTTCGCACCTCCTCCAGTTTCTCGATTCTCTGGCCTAAAAGGACTTCAAACAACGAGCGGTAACTGACCATCGCCGCCCGCAGATCCTCCGTAGTAGCCTCGCCCCGGCTGTCTCGAAGCGCTATGTCATGCGCGACGCGGTAATTTTCCACGACGCGAGGATGATCCACCGACAGATCGGCGGCATTTTGATCAAAGTTCCCTACTGGATAACCGCGGCGTTGCATAATGTCCTGAACGAGAGTATCGGCGTGACCCACGGCAGCGCGAGGATCGTCCACAAAAAAGGATTGCTCGCGCCGCCAGTCTTCGCTGAACCGTACCCGGTCCTCGGCCTTAAGGGGGCGGATATTAAATTTGGCGACGCGCGCCGCCCGGCTGGCGAGTTCCGACTCGGCGTGGCCGCGATCCCGATGTTCGGCGACGGCCCTGTCGTACTCCGGGCCGAATTTTGAGCGAAGATTTTGCGTTCGTTTTTTATGAATGTACATCCACACTGCAAAACCGATCGCTACGACGGCGACGACCAGCAGCACCATAGTTAAACTCATATTCATGTTTCCTCCGGAAGCCGAAGGCTTCCTGTTGCGACTACGTGCAGGTGCAGGTCCAAAGGATGTACCTTGCTATGCCTTAGCCTTACCCCCATCCTGCGGCAACCCCTCCTCGTACAAATTGCCAGCCTTATCGTAGAAATTGCCGCGATACTCACTCCAAGAAGATGGGTGAGTGCGGCGCTCGGGTACACCTTTAGTCCGAAGTTCCGCACCTCCAAAAAGGCAGGTATTCGAAAAATAAGATAGTTAGGCCTTGAATCCGGCTGAGCTACTGACTACGCCTTGGGGAGTTCAAGCCTGATACCGAGGAGCGAGAAGGCTTTTTTCTGAAGAGGAGTGGGGTTGGTCAGTTTATGGAACGTGGGCAAGCTGGCATTGCCAGGTTGAATCTGATTGATAGTCAGAGTGGCGAGATCAGAGAGCAGGCTGCGGAAGCTGTGAACGGGCAACCCGTCGTCATTGTGTTTGGTCCCGGCCTTGCCCTCGGCCGCCTCCGAGCGCATCGCTGGCTTGACCACGGATTCGCGCCGCAGGGTAGCAGCCTCCTTATCGTGGTCTTCAAACAAGAGGGGTGCGAGTTGACGACGCATGTGCCACTCGACGTAGTAGGCGAGCATGCAAAGAAACACGTGTGCGCGAACCCGATCTTCGAGTCGATGATGAATCGGCCGTACTTTGAGGTCGACGGTTTTCAGGCTGCGAAACGCCCTCTCGACTACACTGAGTTGTTTGTAACTGCGGACCACCTCCGGGCTCGACAGGGTCGTAGTTTGGACGTTGGTGCGGATGACATAGATGCCGTCGAGTTTTTTCTCGCGCTCAATGCTGTCCGGCTTCCGCTGGTAGTGAAAACCGTCTTCCTCGATCTGGATTTTGTAGTGCTTGCCCATTTTGAAGCGTCCGAGGACGCGTCCCACGCGGAGACCGATGACGTGCTTGCCTCGCAGCGGACGTCTGGTGCGGGATGTGGCAGCAACGATTTTCTCTAGTTCTTTTTCGGTGGCCTGGAGTAGGTCGTCGCGTTTCCTGGCTCGTTGTTCGCATAACACTGGATTGAAGCAAGCCACCAGACGCTCGCCAGGATAGTCAGGATGAGTAATCTCAGCCAAGTCGGTGGCGTCAAACAACGACGGCTGTAAAGCTCCGTCGGCTGCCAGTTTTTGAATGGAAGTGGCGCGTAGCGCGGTAATCCAACTCAGCCCTTTGTCGTCGGCCATGTCCTCGCGAATGCGAGCGCTGGTGATCATGCCGCGATCGCCGACAAAGACTACGTGCTTCAAGCCGAAGCGTTCCCGTAGTTTTTTCAGCTGAGCGGGAACCGTTTTTGGATCCGCAGTATTGCCTTCGAATACCTCGACCGCGACCGGGCAGCCTTCGGCGTTGGTGAGCAGACCAAAGACGATTTGCGGCTTGCCGCCTTTATCGTCACGAGAATGCCCGAGATGAGCCAGCTTGCAATGCCGACCCTCGAAATAAGTGGAAGTCAAATCATAAAGCACTAACCCGCCTTCGGCCAAGTGCCGCTTCGCCAGGGCGTTTTCAATGTCGGTCTGCCGCTCCAACAGCCAATCCATGGCGCGATACAAATCGTCATCCTGAACCTTCTGCAAGCCCAGTAGTTCGCCCAGGCTATTACTGAGAGTGTCGGTATCCAGGGCCCTGGCGGTAGCCAGCTTGGAAGAAGGTTCCACGATCCGCGCAGCTATCATTGCGACGACCAGATCGCGCTGCCGGCAGGGTTCGGTGGAAATCAAGCGTTCCAGGCCGGTCTTGCGCAGCGAGCCGACGGCAGCGGCTACGTGACCGTGAGGATGAGAGCGGAGGATCTGGAAGGCCTCGTCAGAAGCGGAGGCTGCGGCGCCCTTCAGCACCTGACGCAAAGCATCAACTTTGGAAGCGGGCCAAGCGGAAAGGTTGGCGATGGTGCGGTTGTGGACCTTTCCGTTCTCGCGGAAGGACTCCCGGAGGAGGATGGCGGGCGGGGAGTTGCGATTGGGCACGACCGCGACGTACATGTAGACATCATTGCACAGGGATGGCTTGATAGCAAGCGAAATAATCATACTTACATGACTACAATAATGTGAGCTCAGTGCGCTTAGATCAATAGACAAAGGGGTTTCACATAACTAGCGTGCGGAACTTCGGTTTAGTCGTTCAGCATCCCCACGGACGAGGCCTCACCCAGTTCGATTCGAGTATGGTTGCCGGCAGGTTTTGGCAGCCGGCGCAACTTTGATCTGAGGTGAAGGTCGCGTCGGCGATGCGATGGTTTGGCAATTGCGCCCGCGCCAAATTGGGGCCGAGTCTCGGCAGGACCCAACTTAACAACGACGCCGCATGAGTAAGCTCCCCCTCAGCGAAGCGAAATTCCCACCGGCGCGCTCGACTGGTTCTGCACAGTGACGATCAGGGGAATGCCGTCCCCCGGGGTCAGACCCGTTGGAACTGTCGCCTGAACCACATAAATCCCCGCGAAGCCGGAAACCAGCGCGGCGGACGATACCGGCACGTTCGTGCCGCCGATCGTGAGCGTCACCGGATTCGTCACGCTGGGGGCGGGTGACGGCGCCGGCAGCGTGGGATCGAGCGCCGGCGTCACTGCGCCCAGCCCGGTGCAATAGATCAGCAGTATATCGCCTGCTTGAATCGGGTTGGATGGCGGAATCGACCCTGGATCGATGGCATTCCCGGCCACCAGTTGCGACCAGATCCCTTGCGCAACTTGAGAGTCCGTTGACGTCGTGATCCGGAATAAAGCGGGCTGGGCTCCTCCCACAACTATCGGCTCAGGTCCGGAAAGCGCGGCGCCGCGGGTCACTAACGTCAGGTATTGGCCTGGCGCCAGATCATACGGAACTACGGCATTGATGAGTCCGCCGGCCGCATAAATCAGCGGCAGACTTATGAAATCCAGTTGAACCGCGCTTCCCGACAGATCTATCGGAAGCGGCAAGTTCGGCGCCGCGGAAGCCGATGCGGCGAAGCTCGTGCCAGCAATGGACAAAATGCTGCCCGCCCCGATCGACGCCTGAGCAGAGCTATTGGCGGCTGCCTGCACGCCCCCGGGGATGATAGCCGGCACGTCCTGATTCGTTTGCAAATAGCCGTTGTAAACTTGTACCCCATGCAGCACTGGTGTGGTGGAGTCCGCCGTGAGCGTAATCCGCAACGCCGAACCGGGGTGGGTTCCGTACCACGTTCCTTCCCACATGCCGTTGCTTAGCGATACCAGCGACACCGGCGGGTCGCCGTTCGAAAAAGCCGTCACTACTCTTCCAGCGGTAAACGCAACTCCACAGTCGTCCAGCACCTGCGCTTGCAGCGCCACCGGCCAACCTGCGGGAGTTGTGAAATTATTGAACAATCCCGCAAACACGGGAACGAGTTTCGATGGCGTACAGCCACTCGAAGGAGCGCCTCGCGGCGACCTCCGGCGCTCGATAGAAGCTTCCGCGCGTGCCGACCCCCCGGTTCCGCTGGGCGTTACAATGAATTCCACATTGACTTCGAGATTCGCCAACGGGCTCGGAAATTGCAACAGCACTGTGCCTTGATGCGTGCCCGCTCCCAACCCGTCGACCGTAGCGGCTACCGTTAGTGTCAAAACGCCGCCGGGCGCGATCTGTTGCTGCGGAGCGTTCGGAACCACCGTCAGCCACGGAATGCCTTCCAGCGTGGTTGCCTGAGGAGAGATGGAGAGGGGAGTTGCGTTCAAATTCGTCACGGCAATCGTCTGCGAGCCCGGGCTCGAGGAGCCGGCCGGCGCCACAAAAACTACTCCCGCGCGGCTCACGCTCGCCCCCACGTTTTGGTCCGAACCAAGATAATTCAGCACCACCACTACTTCCTTGGGCGAATTCGCCGCTCCCTGACTCGAGACCTGGACCAGCCCGTAGTAGATTCCCGGGCCGGACAATTTGCTCGGATCGGCCTTCACGAGAATCGAAGGAGGCTGCGAGCCCGCCGTGCTTGTGCCCGCTTGCGGCGTGATGGAAAGCCAGGCCGGAGCGCCTGCCAGCGTACCGGTAGTAGCCGTCCAGTCAAACGACCCGTCGCCGGTGTTCAACACCGAGAAGGACTGAGGCGCGGTCACGCCGCCGCCCTGGACCGCCACAAATGACAGGCCTCTTTGCGAGAGCGCTATTTGTTGGGGTTTTGAGGCTACATTGAGCGCCACCGGCACATTGACGCTTTGCCCGGTCGTCGCACTCGTTACCACTAGCGTTTCCGTGAATGTGCCCGCGGTCAGGTTGGCAGGGTTGACCTGGATTACGCTATCGACCGGCGAACCCGCCGACACCGTTCCGGAGAGGTTGGTGCCCAAGAGATAGTTGGCTGTCCCCGACCGAGTAGTCTGATAATCCAGCGACCCGCTTCCGGTGTTCAGAATATGAATCGTCTGCGACGGGATGGCCGCGCCGATGGAGGTTGAAAACGATAAGCTGGAAGGCGAGACGGCAAGCTGAGGTGGAAGCGTCGCAACTACATTGAAATTCACGGCTACTTTGGCGAACGGCTGTGAAGCGCCCGCTCGGGTGAGGGAAATGTTCGCGAAGTATTCTCCCGGCCCAAGCGTTGAAGGATTCGCGGCGAATGACAACGTGGCGGGCGTGGCGCCTTGTGTCTGGGTCAGCACGATCCAGGGCTGGTCGGCAACCAGATTGAATAGAACGCCCGGATAATCACCGGCGACGGAAAAAGACTGGGGCGCAGTGGAAGCTCCGCCGCTGACCGCGGTCAGGTACACCCGGGTGGTGGGAAGTTCCGTGAACGACGGTTGCGTCAAGAAAAGGCTGGGTTCGTAATTCAGTATTAGCCGGATGGAATCGTCGTCGAAACTGGTCAAAAAAACGTTTCCGAACGAGTCTACAGCGAGCCCGGAAATGTCCAGCAAGGCGCTTCCGGCCGGCCCGCCGTCGCCCTGGTTCAGGCTGGTTTTCCCGTCGCCCGCAATCGTCGAGATATTCCCGTTCGTATCGATGCGTCGAAGTGTGGTACCGCCAGCAGACAGCAGGAAAATTCCACCGTCGGTGTCCAGCGCAAGCGTAAACGGGCTGGCAATTGAGGCTTGCGCCGCTAGTCCGCCGTCGCCCGTCGTGGCATACGTTCCGGTTCCCGCCACTGTCGTGATCGTTCCGGATGGGTCGACTCTCCTGATGCGATTGTTGTTGCGGTCGCAGATCAAGAGATTTCCATTGGGGTCGACAGCCAAGCCCCACGGTGAGTCCAATTGCGCCATGTCCGCCGGCCCATTGTCGCCCGAAAATCCGGCGATCCCGGTGCCTGCGTAGGTCTGGATGATTCCATCCGTCCCAATGCGCCGGACTACATTCGCGCTCACGTCCGCAACAAAGATGGCTCCCGTGCCGTCGATTGCAATTCCCCAGGGGTGTATGAAGGTCGCATCGATCGCGGGACCACCATCGCCGAAGTAGTTGTATGAGAAAGGTATTCCCGCGATCTGATGCAGCGTGCCGTCCGGAGTCACTTTGTAAACAACCGCATTATTATTGTCGACAAAATAAATCGCGTCCTGGGCATCCGTTGCCAATTGGCGCGGGTAACTGATTAAGGCCTTCGTCGCCGGGCCATTTGCCGATCCCGTCAGCGATCCCGCACCAGTTACGCCAACCCCGGCGAGAATGTGAAACGAATCATCCGTTGCCTGGATTTGCGCGACCTTACTAAAAGAAACTTCGCTGATCAGCAGATTCCCCAACTGGTCGAAGGCGAGATCGTCCGGCCCAAAGAGAAACGCCTGCGCCGCCGGCGTACCATCCGGAACGGCGCGAAACTGGCCGTTTCCCGCGACCGCCTCTATGTTCCCACCTCGGATCCGCCGGATCCGGAAGTTTCCCGCGTCGGCAATGTTGAGAATGCCCGACGCGTCGATCGTCAGCCCTTCCGGGAACAGCAACTTCGCCTGCGTCGCTGGCCCTCCGTCCCCGGCGTATCCGAACTGGTTGTCGAGTCCCGCCACGATCGTGCTCGACCCATCCGGGTTCACCTGGCGCACGACAAAGCTATTCACCGAAGAAAAGTAAACGTTGCCTGCCTGATCGACCACAACACTGTGGGGATACTGCGTGTCCGCCTCGTCTCCGGCAATCGTCTGCACCACGCCATCCGTGCCAATTTTCCGGACGTAGTCCTGCGCGGGTTCTGTAAAATACAGATTGCCCTGAGTATCGAATGCCATCCCATACGGATTCATAGAAGCTTGCAGGGCCGGACCGCCGTCGCCTCCATGCCCGCAAGTCGTGTTGCCCGCAAACACCGCGATGTTGCCGTCGCTGGTAACGCGCCGGATCTGGCATCGATTCGAAATATATAGATTTTTGGCCGAATCTACCGCCAGGCGGTCGCCCGATCCCAGCGTCGCCAGAATCGCCGACCCTCCGTCACCCGTTTCAGCATTCAATCCGTTGCCAAGGATGGTCCTGATCACTCCGTCCGGTGTTACTTCGCGAACGCGATGGTTGAATTCATCATAAATATACAGATTCCCCGAGCTATCCATCACCGCATCGGAGGGCCGGTTCAAGGATGCGGAGCGCGCCGGCCCTCCGTCGCCTGAGAATCCTTCCAGTCCGTTGCCCGCGATCACGCTAATCGAATCGTCGGAGTTGACCCGCAACACGACATGACTCCCTGGATCCGCGAAAATGACTCTGCCGGCGGTATCGCGATTGAGTGAGACGATTTGATAGAGCGGTGCATCGATTGCCTGCGCCCCGTCGGCCGGGAATATCCATTTTGTGGTAGGAAACTTGGTAATTAGGCTGTTCGCCGTTACTTGCCCGTACAGGCCCCCGAGGGAACCGGCCACCGCGAGTGCGCAAATCCCAATCCAGGTAGTCAGCTTCATAGTGGAGTCTCCCACGCCGCGCCAAACCTTCTCTTCGTCTTTTCGAACCGTTTTCCTTAGACGACAAGTTGGCGCCATTCAACCTCCGGGCGCCGCCGTTCGTTTAAATATTTCGAAGTGGACAATTTTAGCACATCGAGCGGGGCTTGCTGGCTCCACTTCCGCTCCGCGTTCATACGTCCGGCGGCCAAGCCCACGAAGGCAGCGAGAATTCGCTCACGTCCATCATCGATGGCGCGCAACTCGGCGACACGCTCAGCGATTCCATCTGGTTTTCGCCCCGAACTTTTATGGTGGCTTTGATGCCCACGGCTCCGGCAAAGAAGCGGCGATGCGATGTCATGAAACAACCAATTTCAACCGCTCTCTAACCCGGCATAGCCGGAACCAAACAGGTTCTGCGACGGTGCGCCACCGCTCCCTCACGGTCGCGGCTCGGTAGAATTTCGTCAAAGTTGGAGCGGCAAGGATCCAACTATAACTATGTAGGTACTAACGGTCACGGCTCGGAAGGCGTGACTGAGCCGCGACCGTTCAGGGAGCGGTCCGGAAGGACTGGCAAGGTTGTTTTTCATGACGGGTACTAAGGCCATCAATACTCTGCCAGAGCCGCGGCACGGGCCGACAACCTAATATACCCGAGCTTCTTGGCCGCATCTGCGAGTTGTTTCGAGAGTTCTCGATAATTCGGCGCATGCATGCGCTTGCTTCGCAACGCATGGGCATAATCCAAGGTCAACTTCAGTTCAGGATTATTCAGTTTCGCGATCCTTGCCTGGAGTTCGGGAGGAACGCTATTGCCGGGTGCGGAGGAGAGTCTCCAGGAACATATTTCGGCCGACGCGTTGGCAGTCTCATTGGGCGTGAGCGCAGCTCGCTTTCCGGCTTCGCGGCAGGCGGAGACCGCGTCCGCGTTCCGGTCCGACATGTCTAAAGCGTCTGCCGCGGTTACAAAAGCCTGCGTCGCACGATCGTCCAGGTGCGCCTTATCGAAAGCCGCCGCTGCTTTTTCCGCTTCTTGCGCGGCGTTCTGAAACTGACCTTTCGCGATCCACAACTCCGCTCGGGCGAGTTCCCTGGCGCCCTGACTCTCGGGCTGAATTCCCGGACCTCGTTCTTCCACCAGGTCCTTCTCGGCTTGGGTGAGGTTTCCTGCAGCCGTGTGAACGGAACTCAATTCCGACAGCGCCAGTGAAAGGGTAAACGGGTTATTGGTCCGGCGCAGCTCCGTTACAGCATGCTCAGCGAGCTGTTGAGCCTGATCCAGTTGTCCTCGTAACCGGGCTAGCACGGCCTGAAGAAGCAGCATGCTACCTAGGTCTTCGTGTGCGCCGGATTGCTGAGCGGTCTTAGCCACCACCCGAATCACAGTTTCAGCATCGGTGAACCGTCCCGTGCCGATGTAGAACTCCGCGAGTTCGTTCCTCACTTCGTTCGGGTTGAGGCCGGTCTCAATCCTCAGGGAGGTGGCTTCCTTAAGATTCGTTTCCGCCTGCTTCCAGTCGCGATTGGCCCTTTCGACAACACCGAATCCCACCAACAGATTTGCGAGCTCCGCCTTGTTTCCCAGCTCCCGCGCAATAACGACGCCTTGTTCATAGGCCCGCTGAGCCGCCTGGAAGTCTCCAACAAAGTAAAGATAATTCCCCCGGATGCGCCACGCCTTGCTGAGACAATCCCGATCGCCGATCGCTTCGCAAGTTTGGCGGGCCTCAGCTTGAACGGCGGAAAAATTCGGATCGTTCAGGTTTTGCATGGCCCCACCTTCGAGCAGGCGCGCTCGGGCGAACAGATACCGTGCGCCGCGAGCCTTCGCTTCTTGAGCGGCCTGGTGAGCCAGCGTTCGCGTATGCGTGTAATCGTCCAGGGTCCCCACCGCCGACGCCTCGTTCAGATCGATGCGAGGATCGTTGCCGACAGGTTTCGGCAGCCGGCGCAACTCATTGAGCGTGACTTGGGCGTCGGCGACTCGCTGGCCCTTCCATTGCGCCCGCGCCAAATTGAGGCCGTCGTCCAAACTATCCGGGAACAGCTTGAAAATCGTCCCGTAGATCTCGATGGCGCGATCCCACTGTCGCACGCTAGCGCGGTAACGAGCCTCCACTCCAAGTTGATCTAAGCGGTCGAGCGATCCGGCCAAGTCGAATGCCCGGCGGTCCTCCTCGTTGGCGCGAGTCCCATACCCGAGCGCGGTCCAGGCCTCCGCCAAAGCGGAATGGATCAGCGCGTTTTGAGGATCGGCGGCGACTGCGGTTTCGAGATGTCCGCGCGCTACCATAGGGTCGCCCCGTCGCAGCGCCGCCAAGCCTTCCGAATACTCACGCATCGCGCTGGCGGCGGGCCACCGCGCCAGAGTGGGAGTATCCGCCTTCAGTCCTAATTCGGCCCGGAGTTGGCGGCCCAGACGGGTCGTCAAATCCAACAGATCCGCAGCCGAACCTTCATCAATGACGGTCCCCAGCCGCTCACCCGTCCGCGCCTGTAGCACGCCCAGGTCGACGCGAACCCGGCATTGCGGGCACGTGCCGGTGACCACATACGAACCGAGGACAAAAGTGTCCGCACCGAAATTGTTTTGCGCCGAATGAAGCAAGGCCGTCTGCGTCTCACCATCGGCAGCCGGACCCAGATCGGCGCGCCAGCGTACCACATCTTCGGCGGGAATCGTCCGCAGCTTGCCTCCCGCCGCAAGTTCCGATGTCAGCATTTCCGGGAGCGCCGTCTGCAACCAGGATTCCGTCGAAGTTTTCGATAAATCGCGGACGCGCAGAACGGCAATCGATTGGCGCAAGGGCGGCTGGACCGATGCGCGATGCATGCGCAACCAAACAGCGAGCACAGCGGCTATGAGTACCGTAACCGCGATCAGCGCTAGTAGCCCGAATCGTCGGGACGGACGGGTTGCAGCGTCCACTACCGGTTCGGCTGGCTCAAGGTGATGGATGCCGCCCGAAGCAGCAGCGGCCCCTTCCAAAACGCGCGAGACTTGCGCCACGAACCGGTAACCCTGCCCCGGATCGGTGACGATGTAACGGTTTTCTCCTCGCTTCTCTCCCAGCGCCTTCCGCAGCGTTGAAATGCTCTGGGTTAGATTGTTCTCTTCCACGTCCGCTCCGATCCAGACGTGTGCAAAGAGTTCCTCCTTGGTGACCGTCTGACCGGCGCGCTCCACCAGCATGAGGAGCGTGTCGAAAGGTTTCGGCGTCAGAGGAATTCGCGAACCGGCCCGTAAGAGAACACGCGGCTTGGGCAACAGCTCAAAATCATCGAACTGATACTTTTCGATATGTTCGGCTGTCAGCCCATGCGCCACGAAACTCATGAAAAATAGGTGCTTTCAGAAAATTTCAGGTGACCTCTAAGTATATTTCAGATCGCCGAGCGATACAACGGCTAGCAGTCCCGGAGCAGCTCAGCCGAATCCATCAAGCTGGTACTTTTCGATAAGTTTCGCTGTGACTACCGGTACCAAAAGCGTGCCGATAAACAGGCGTTTTCAGAAAAATTCACAAGGCTCTAAGGACTTCTCAGACGGTTAGATGCGATAACCCTAAGTGTTGTAAAGCTGCCGCCACCGGAGCGGGCAGGTTAGAGGAGGGTTCCGATGACGCTTCGAAGTTTCCTATTACGATCGGCAGTCGCCTGGCTATTGGTCGTGCCGGCGCTTGGCCAGAACTGCTTTGACGCGGAGCTCCCTCTTCCTTTTGAGAACGTGAACATTCCCCTTCCCCCTCCTTTCGTCTTTCCTCCCCATGCCTTAGATATTAATATTCCGCCTGCTTGTCCCGCACCCTCTTCTCCGCCTAAAGACGCGGAGGTTAAGGGGAAGCGCAACCGTACCGTCGATGTTGACTCCAATGGCAAACCCTTCGGGACGAATGTAAGTACAGCAAATCCTAGTAGCCTATTACAGAGTTTGGGTGCTAACGCGCCCGCGCCGAACTATAGGGTTGCAACAGCCGACACAGCCGCTGCGTCGGCGGCGCAGACGCCCCCGGCTGGCAACGCAAACCGGCAAGCGGCGATTGACGATTTTAATGGCGACGGAGTCACCGACGGCGCACTCATAACCTTTTCCGGCGTCACCGTCACCCTGTTTAATGCTGACGGAACGACACTCTCGACCTCGAGCTATCCGGTCTCTGGTATAGGGGCCAGCATCCTTACCGCAGACTTTAACGGAGACGGGGTTCCGGATCTTGCAGTCACGGAAAACGACGCCTCCGGACAGGGCAACGTAGTCGTCCTGCTGGGAAACGGCGATGGTACGTTTGGCCCGCCGGCAAAGTTTCCAACAGGACCCATTGGACCTTTTGCCTTCTATCTTGCGGCAGGAGATTTCAACGTCGACGCGCACACCGACCTAGCGGTTACAAATGAGCCCTCCGCGATCGGAACCGCCGGCAATGTCGCCGTGCTTCTGGGCAAAGGGGACGGGACGTTCGCCCCGGCCGTGAGCTATCCCGTGGGAGACTTTCCCGGAACCATCGTCGCCGCCGATTTCAATGGCGACGGCAACCTGGACCTCGCGGCCTTGGATGCGCAAATGGGCTTCGGGAGTTACGTGAATAAAGTCTGGGTGTTACCGGGCAGGGGGGACGGAACGTTCCAGCCGGCGGTATCCACCGCAACGGGAACAGGCAGCGGCTACCTTTCGTTTGTCGACTTGAATCACGACGGAAATCTGGATCTGATCATTGCGGACCAGTCCGCAAGCGCGCTGGCGGTGATGCTTGGCAACGGCAACGGCACATTTCAAGCAGCAACGGAATACCTGGCAAGCGCGCAGACGGCCGCCATCGCGCCTGTTCCTCTGAACGATGGGAGTACTGCGCTGTTTATTCCTGACAACGCCGACGGGGACATGTTTATCTTCTTTGTCGCCGGCGATGGGACCTTGGACATTCCGCAATTGCAGACCGTCGGGTCGGGTCCAACGTCTGTCGCCGCTGCCGACCTGAACGGGGATGGTCAGTCGGACCTCGTAATCACAGACGCGGAGGCTGGAAATGTCTATGTGAAGCTTGCGAGCGGTAGCGGCGTGTTCGCCAGCCCCGTGACGTATTCGCTTGGCTCGCAGCCGGGAGCCTTGGCTCTCGCCGATGTGAATGGAGACGGCAAAATCGATGTCATTGCGGCGGATGCAACCGGTCTGGACGTGCTTCTCGGCAATGGCGACGGAACGCTCGGGGCACTCAAGACGTTCCCGGCTGGCGGAAGCCTGGGTTCGGTCACGATAGCGGATTTCAATTCCGACGGCAAACCCGACGTCGCCGCGGCGAATATCTTTCAGCATCCTTACGGGCAAGATGCGACCAGCGGCGGGGTTTCTCTCTTCATTAGCAATGGCGACGGCACTTTCCAGGACGCACGGACAATCTCGCTGGCAGGCGGCTTGCTTCCGCTTTCCACCGTGACTGGCGACTTCGATCGCGATGGCAAGCCCGATTTGATCGTGGCCTTTAGTCCAACCGACTTCAACCAGCCCGGAGGGC
This sequence comes from Bryobacterales bacterium, assembly GCA_963836595.1. Taxonomy (GTDB): domain Bacteria; phylum Acidobacteriota; class Terriglobia; order Bryobacterales; family Bryobacteraceae; genus DATFZA01. Next base: position 1,373,249 of record CAWIKC010000002.1, on the reverse strand, counting down.
TGGCGGTGTTGCTGGGAAAAGGCGACGGGACTTTTCAGACCCCCACCAATATCACGCTGCCCGGCCCAATAATTCTGCAGGGCGTGGGCAGCGCGGCCTCCGCCGCGCTCGCCGTGGGGGATTTTAACGGCGACGGAAAGCTGGACATCGTGACTGCCATCCATGGCGCCGGTTCGAACCAAATCGCCGTGCTGCTGGGCAATGGCGATGGGTCGTTTCAGGAGCCGATCCTCACCAGCACCAGCACCGGGCCGCCGATGATCGCGGTTACGGATCTGAACGGCGACGGCAAACTGGATCTGCTTCTGGCCGATTGCTGCGGACTCAGCGAAGCGAGTATCCTGGCCGGCAACGGCGACGGAACCTTTCAGCCCGAGGTGCAGTTTCCCTCCGGCCCAAACCCCAGAGCGATCGCCATTGCCGATTTTAACGCCGACGGATTTCCCGACGCAGCCATCATCGGCCAAGTGCAGGAGCCCGATCGGGGCACACTCGCAATCATGTTCAATACGGCTAGTTCGACCACTACGACGGCCTCAACGACAACTACCGCAAGTCCGGTGTCCGCGACATTCGGCCCGAATGCGCAGAACATCACTCTGAGCGCCACAATTACCAGCAACTCGGCGCCAGTCAGCGGCGGCACGGTCACGTTCACTCTGCTCGGTACGACCGTTTCTGCCAATGTCACCAATGGAAGCGCGAGCGTTAGCTTCAGCATTCCGGGAGGCACGGCCGCCGGCAATTATCCGATCCAAGCGGTGTACAATCCCGCCAGCGGATTCGCCACGAGCAGCGATAACACCAAACAACTCACCATCGCGCAGGCCACGCCGCTTGTCACGTGGGCCGCGCCTGCCAGTATCGTCTCTGGAACGCCGCTCGGCATGGCGCAGTTGGATGCGACCGCGAATGTGCCTGGCGCTTTCACCTACACTCCGCCTTCTGGAACGGTTCTACCCGTCGGCAATGGGCAGACGCTGTCGGTTCTGTTCACTCCGATGGATGCAACGGACTACAACACGCAGACTGCCACAGTCTCAATCAACGTTACGGCCCCAAGTGTCGCAGCTTTGACCATCGCGAAAAGCCACAGCGCCAGCTTTACGGCAGGGGCCACCGGCACCTATATGATCGTGGTTGGCAACACAACGGGCGCAGGTCCCACCAGCGGCACGGTGACCGTAACCGACAATGCGCCTACCGGACTGACAGTCACGGCCATGAGCGGCACAGGCTGGAGTTGCCCCACTTTGCCGACCTGCACGCGTTCCGACACTCTGCAGGCGGGCCAGAGTTACTTGCCAATCACGGTCGCCGTCAGCGTGGCCGCCAACGCACCGTCCAGTCTGACGAACATGGCCACCGTATCCGGTGGCGGATCAGCTTCGGCCATGGCGTCCGATCCTACCACTATCGAAGGCCCAACTCAGTTTGCCTTCACCTGGACGGCAAATCCGCCCGCAGGAGGCAGCGTTACACCCGCCTCGGGATCGCTGTTTACGGCTGGTACGACCATAACGGTTAGTGCCACTCCCACCGCTTGCTACCTGTTCTCTGGCTACACCGGCGATTTGAGCGGAACCACCAATCCCGCAATGCTGCTGATCGATGCGCCAAAATCCGTAGTCGCCAATTTCGCTTCCAACGCGAAACCCGATGTAACTCCGCAGATGACGACACAGGTCTCGGGTTTCCGCTATAACCGCATCACCAATACTTACCTGCAAAGTCTCACCGTCAGCAACGGTGGAGCAGCCCTGAACGGTCCAGTCTATGTCGCGCTGGATTCGCTCTCCGCTGGCGCCACACTGATGGGATCGCTGGGGACGACGCAATGCGCCATCCCAGCCGGATCGCCTTACGTGCTGCTGAACAACACTGGAATCGGCGCGGGCCAGTCGCTCACGCTCAGTCTCCAGTTCAGCTCGCCGGCTGGTCCGCCAGTCTTGTACACGCCGCGCTATTTGACCGGCAGCGGCCTGCAGTAACCGAGAGGAGGAACAGACGATGAGATCAATCACGATTGCAAATTGGTTGGTGATGGGGCTGGTATTCACGGCATTCGCGGCGCCGGCTGGCGCGGGGATGGTCACGGTGACGCTCAACACCGCCGGTCTGCCTGCCGGCGACTATCTATTCGATTTTCAATTCATCAACGGAGATGCCGACACAGGAAACAATACCGCAACCATTAGTGGTTTCTCGACGGATAACTTGACGGTGGGAGCCCTGTCCACGTTCGGGACGGTCACTGGCGGCGATCTGACGAGCGGGCTCACTCTGACCGATGGCCCGATCACCGAAGTAGATCAAGCCTTCACCGCCACAGCCATCGCCGCGGATATTTCGTTCCTGGTGAGCTATTCCGGCAACTACACAGCGCCGGGACCGGGCGATGCATTTACGTTTGCGATCACCGACACCAGCTTGAACTCCACGCGTAGCGCGGGCGACGGGGCGGAGTTGGAGATTGACCTGACTGGACCCAACCCGCCGGTCAGCATGTTCCCGGCCGATCCCGCATTCGGCGGGTTCGAACCGGAGATCGCGGTGGGTGCCGCAATACCCGAACCGGCGACCCTGATACTTTCCGCAATCGGCCTGTTTTTGCTCGGACTAATCGCCATCCGGCGTTGATAGCGCGAGGACACCATGGAAATTCGTCGGCTCTTACTCGGATGTTTGCTGGCTTGCGGTTTGGCGCAGCACGCGCTGTATGCCGACAACTGCATCCAACAAGGTTCAACCATCGTCGTCGAACAAAATTATGGCGGCTTCGACACTGATATCCATAAGACGACCTACTACTTCAGGCCAGACCCGAAAGACCCCACCGGTAAGACTTATGTAGCCGATGTCTGGATGGATGGCGAGTTCTTGTACACGACTGGCAGTCAATCGGCGAGGGGCGACATTAACGACGTCTGCCCGGGATTCCTTGCAAGTGCATCCTTGGCCAGGGCGAAAGCTGTACCTGCTTCGCCGCAGCCAGTTGTGCCAGCGGGCCAGGCGAATCAAGGCACCGCGATCGCCGATTTCAATGGGGATGGCTTCGGCGACAGTGCTGTTTTAACGACCTCCGGCATCGTAGTCGCCTTGCACAACCCCGCGGACGGAAGCGTAATGTCGACGGCCACCTATTCAGTGCCCGGCATCGGGCCGAGCATCGCCGCTATGGACTTCAACGGTGACGGGTTCGTGGATCTTGCGGTAACGCAGAACGACGGCGCCGGACAAGGCAACGTTGTGATCCTGCTGGGCAATGGCGATGGTGCATTTGGCCCGCCGGCAAAGTTTCCAACGGGTCCCATTGGACCTTTTGCCTTCTATCTTGCGACTGGAGATTTCAACGGGGACGGGCACGCCGACCTTTCCGTTGCGAATATCCCCGCCATGATCGGGGCAACCGGCACGGTCGCCGTGCTTCTCGGCAAAGGAGACGGGACGTTCTCGCCGGCCGTGAGCTATACCGTGGGAGAGTTTCCCGGGACCATCGTCGCAGCCGATTTTAACGGCGACGGCATCACGGATCTCGCGGCTTTGGACAACCTTGTGGGCATCGCCAACTACGCCAACAAAGTCTGGGTGCTACTGGGCAAAGGAGACGGGACATTCCAGCCGGCAGTGTCGACGGCTACGGGAACGGGAAGCGGTTATCTTGGCTGGGTGGATTTGAATCACGACGGCAAACCGGACCTGGTGATCGCCGATGAATTCGCCAGCGCGATGGCCGTCATGTTCGGCAACGGCGATGGTACATTTCAGCCGGCCACCGAATACCTGATGGCCGCCGAGGTGGGCTCGATCGCACCCCTCCCGCTCGCAGACGGCAATACGTTGCTCCTCACAAGTGACAACGCCACCGGTTATCAGTTCATCTCCTTTTTCGCAAGCGACGGGACTACAACGATTCCGGTTATCCAGAACCTAGGCGTTGGGCCCACTTCGATCGCTTCGACCGACCTCAATGGGGATCGGCAGCCGGACCTGGTGATTACCGATGCGGAGGCCGGCAATATCTATGTAAAACTTGCCACGGGCAGCGGCACATTCGCAAGCCCCACCACCTATTCTCTCGGATCGCAGCCGGGCGCCCTCGCTCTTGCCGATGTAAGTGGCGACGGCAAAATCGACGTTATCGCGGCGGACGCAACCGGACTCGACGTGCTGCTTGGAAACGGTGATGGAACACTCCAGGCAGTAAAGACTTTGCCAGCCGGCGGAAGTCTCAGTTCCGTCGCCATAGCGGACTTCAATATGGACGGCAAACCGGACGTCGCGGCCGCGAATGCGGTGACTGGAGGAATTTCTCTTTTCATGAACAGCGGCAACGGCGCCTTCGAGAGCGCCCGCACGGTTTCCCTGTCGAGCGGCTTGATTGCGCTTTCGGCCGTCAGCGGCGACTTTAACGGCGACGACAAGCCAGACTTGATCGTGGCATACAGTCCAACCGATAACACGCAGCCCGGCGGTGTTGCGGTGCTGTTAGGAAACGGCGACGGGACGTTTCAGCCGGCCGTGAATATTCCTCTACCGGGCCCGATCCTCCAGCAAATCGTGGGAAGCGCATCTTCGGCCCCGCTCGCCGTGGGTGATTTAAACGGTGACGGAAAGCTGGATGTCGTAACTGTTATTCGTGGCGCCACCTCAAACCAAGTCGCGGTCTTATTGGGAATTGGAAATGGCACGTTTCAACCGCCCTTATTCACCAATACCCAGACCGCGCCACCGATGATTGTGATCACCGACCAGAACGGGGATGACATACCGGATTTGGTGCTGGCCGATTGCTGTGGACTTAGTGAAGCCAGTCTCCTCTTCGGAAATGGGGACGGAACGTTTCAAATGGAAGTCCAGTTTCCCTCCGGCCCGAACCCCAGAGCGATCGCAGCGGCGGATTTCAATGGCGATGGCAATTCGGATCTGGCGATCATCGGTCAAGTCCAGGAGCCCGATCGCGGAACGCTTTCCATCGTGTTGAACACGACTGGTTCCACGGGACCGAGTACCGCCGCTACGACAACTACTGCAAGCCCGGTGTCCGCGACGTTTAGCCCGAATGCGCAGAACATCACTCTGAGCGCCACAATTACCAGCAACTCGGCGCCTGTCAGCGGCGGCACGGTCACGTTCACTCTGCTCGGTACGACCGTTTCTGCCAATGTCACCAATGGAAGCGCGAGCGTTAGCTTCAGCATTCCGGGAGGCACGGCGGCCGGCAATTATCCGATCCAAGCGGTGTACAATCCCGCCAGCGGATTCGCCACGAGCAGCGATAACACCAAACAACTCACCATCGCGCAGGCCACGCCGCTTGTCACGTGGGCCGCGCCCGCCAGTATCGTCTCCGGAACGCCGCTCGGCATGGCGCAGTTGGATGCGACCGCGAATGTGCCTGGCGCTTTCACTTACACTCCGCCTTCTGGAACGGTTCTGCCCGTCGGCAATGGGCAGACACTGTCGGTTCTGTTCACTCCGATGGATGCAACGGACTACAACACGCAGACTGCCACAGTCTCAATCAACGTTACGGCCCCAAGTGTCGCAGCTTTGACCATCGCAAAAAGCCACAGCGCCAGCTTTACGGCAGGGGCCACCGGCACCTATATGATCGTGGTTGGCAACACAACGGGCGCAGGTCCCACCAGCGGCACGGTGACCGTAACCGACAATGCGCCTACCGGACTGACAGTCACGGCCATGAGCGGCACAGGCTGGAGTTGCCCCACTTTGCCAACATGCACTAACTCCGCCATTCTGCAGCCCGGCCAGAGTTACTTGCCAATCACAGTCACCGTCAGCGTGGCCGCCAACGCGCCATCCAGTCTGACGAACCTGGCCACGGTGTCGGGCGGCGGCTCGGCTTCGGCCACGGCCAGCGATCCTACCACCATCGGAGGCCCGACTCAGTTCGCCTTCACCTGGACGGCAAATCCGCTCGCCGGAGGCAGCGTCACACCCGCTTCGGGATCGCTGTTTACGGCGGGCTCGAGCATCACCGTGACGGCCGCTCCCAATGCCTGCTACCTGTTCTCCAGTTACAGCGGAGCTATAATCGGCACCACCAATCCGGCAATGCTGCTGATCAACGCTCCCCAATCTGTCGTCGCCAATTTCGCTTCCAACGCGAAATCCGATGTAACTCCGCAGATGACGACACAGGTCTCCGGTTTCCGCTATAACCGCATCACCAATAGCTACCTGCAAAGTCTCACCGTAAGCAACGGTGGATCAGCCCTGAACGGTCCAGTCTATGTTGCGCTGGATTCGCTCTCAGCCGGCGCAACACTGACGGGATCGCTGGGGACGACACAATGCGCCAGTCCAGCCGGATCGCCTTACGTGCTGCTGAGCAACACTGGAATCGGCGCGGGCCAGTCGCTCACGCTCAGTCTCCAGTTCATCTCGCCAGCCGGTCCGCCATTCTTATACACGCCGCGCTATTTGGCGGGTAGCGGCCTGCAGTAAGCCAACAGGAGAATAACCATGAGATCAATAACAACAAAACTGGCCGGCCTCCTTTTGGCGATGGTCCCGGCGTCAGTCCTCGCCGGGCCGATCACGGTGACCCTCGACACCGACGGCCTGCCGGCCGGCGACTACCTTTTCGATTTTCAATTTATCAATGGAGATGCCGTCACGGGGAACAATACCGCGACCATCAGCGGCTTCTCGGCGACCGACGTGACGCTGGGAGCCCTGTCGACGTTCGGGACGGTCACCGGCGTCGATCTGATGAGCGGGCTTACGCTGACAGATGGTCCGGTGACCGAAGTGGACCAAGCCTTCACAGCCACGGCTTCCGCCGCGGATATCTCGTTCCTGGTGAGCTATTCCGGCAACTATACAGCGCCTGGACCGGGCGATGCATTTACGTTTGCCATCACCGACATCAGCTTGAACTCCACGCGTAGCGCGGGCGACGGAGCCGAACTGGAGATCGACATCACGGGGGCTAACTCGCTGGTCAATCTATTCCCGGCCGATCCCGCCTTTGGCGGCTTCGAACCGGACGTCGCGGCCGGCGTCGCTACCCCTGAACCGGCGACCTCGATACTTTCCGCAAGCGGCCTGTTTTTGCTCGGACTGATCGTCCTGCGGCGTTGATCTATTGAACCAACGGCGCGCACCGCGATGATGAGCACCGTACCGGCAATGAGCGGTTCGCCGGGACGGTCGCGTTTTCACGTCCACCACTGCGGCGGTCGCCAGCCCTGAGCACCAAGTCATTGGATCGGTGATGTCGAAGGACCACTGCTCACAACAGCCACGTCTTCTTCCCCAACGCCTGAGACCGGAAAGCCGCGAACCGGTACTCGCGACCCGGATCGGTGACAAATGTACCGGTTCTCGCCGTGCTTCTTCTTCAGGCTATTCTCTTCAAACCTGCGCGGCATTCCCAAATCTATGCGGAAAACCGTTCGACTGGCCCGCCTCGCCAGCAGCCGGAGTGTGTCGAGAGGCTTCGGCGCCAGTAGCAAGCGTTGCTTCGGCAACATCATCGGACCAGGTACTTTTCGATACGTTCGGCTGTAGTCCCTGGTACCACGTAACTCACACAAAACAGGCATTTTCAGAAAAATTCAGATCCATTCTAAGGATATTTCAGATCCCCAAATGATACAACCGCAAACAGAAACGAAAAAGAGAGTCGTTGACTCAAGTAACCACGGGGAATCGCATGTTTACAAGCTTTAGACAGTTAAGCAACAGCCTGCCGCTTCGGAATCTTTCACTCTTGGTCGGATGTGTGGCCGCTTCGTGGATGATGACGCCCCTGGCAGTTTGCGAACCGCCTGCTGGGGTCGACGATGGGTTGCGCCAAGCTTATGAACGGGCGGTCTATTCAGTGGAGGATTCCAAGGATGGAACCTACCGGGGCGTCAACCCGAAGCAGCGATTATCGGCGGAGTTCAGCCGGGCCGGGACCAGGTTGATGCATGCCGGCGGGCAAGCGTCCTTACAGATGACTGGTTTTGGCTACGGGGACCGACTGGAGAGGCCAGCGGCGGTGCAGCCGGTCGCGTCAGGCAATCGCGTGGAGTACCGGAGGGGCGCGTTCAGCGAATGGTATGTGAATGAATCCCATGGTTTGGAGCAGGGCTTTACACTGGCCCAGAGAGTAAGCGTGGCAGGCCCGGGAGAGCCATTGGTGATCGCTTTTTCTGTGGGCGGGGGGCTTCGGCCGGAACTGACGGCGGAAGGCGACGCGGTGGTTCTGAAATCCGGCGCGACTCCGGTGTTGCGTTACGCAGGCTTGCGGAGCTGGGATGCGCGTGGCCGGGCGGTTCCCTCGCGGATGGAAGTGCGCGATCACGAAATCCGCTTAGTGATCGACGACCGGAACGCCGAGTACCCACTGGTGGTGGACCCGGTTTGGAGCCAGCAAGCGGAATTGAACAGCTCCGACGGGATGGAGTTTGACGACTTCGGGAAGTCCGTCTCGATCAGCGGGGACACGGCGGTGGTAGGGGCGGACCGTGACTTCGGCAACAACCCTCCCCCGGGTGTGGCGTACGTGTTTGTGCGCAGTGGCACCACCTGGAGCCAGCAGCAGGAATTGACCGCCTCCGACGGGGCGAGCGGCGACGCCTTCGGGACTTCCGTTTCTATCAGCGGCGACACGGTGGTCATTGGGGCGCCAAACGCGACTGTCGACGGGAACGTTTTTCAAGGTGCAGTGTACGTGTTTGTGCGTAGCGGCACGACCTGGAGCCAACAACAGAAACTGAGCATCGACGGTCCTAGCGGCTTTGGCCTATCCGTCGGTGTGAGCGGAGATACTACCGTCATCGGGACGGGTTCGCAGGCGTTTGTGTACGTGCGCAGCGGCACCACCTGGAGCCTGCAGCAGGAACTGATGGCCACCGACGCCGCGGGCGGCGATAATTTCGGGCATTCCGTCGCGATCGACGGGGACACGGTGGTGGTCGGGGCGTTCGCGAAGACGATCGGCGGGAATTCCGATGAAGGAGCGGCCTACGTGTTTGTGCGGAGCGGAACCACTTGGACCCAGCAGCAGGAGCTGAACTCCTCCGATGGTGCGGCAGAGGATCGTTTCGGGCAAGTCGTCGTAATAAACGGCGACACGGCGGTGATTGGGGCATTCGATCATCAGGTTGGAGCCAACGCGGGACAGGGGGCGGCCTATGTGTTTGTGCGTAGCGGCACCACGTGGACCCAGCAGCAGGAACTGACCTCCTCCGATGGAGCGGCGGGAGACAATTTCGGGAGTGCGGTCGCTGTGAGCGGGAACACCGCCGCGATCGGGGCAGGTTTCAAGACGATCGGTATGAATTCCTTTCAAGGGGCGGCCTACGTATTTGTCCGAAGTGGAACGACGTGGAGCCAGCAGCAAGAGTTGAATATCCCTGACCCAACGGGAGAGGATTTCTTCGGTTATTCCGTCGCGATAGACGGGAACACGATAGTAGTCGGGGCGCTTGAACACAATGTTGGCGCGAATTCAGAACAGGGTTCGGCCTACGTATTTGTGCAATCGGCGCCGGGGCTATCCGTTACTAAGTCGCACACGGGGAACTTCACGCAAGGGCAGACCGGCGCGACTTATACGATTACGGTGACGAACTCGGGTTCGGCCTCGACGACTGGCACGGTTACTGTAGTGGATACGCTGCCGACAGGTTTGACGGCGACTGCGATCAGCGGCACGGGCTGGACATGCACGCTCGGCACATTGACTTGTACATCGACCACGGTGGAAGCGGCGGGCGCCAGTTTCCCGGCCATCACGCTGACGGTGAATGTAGCGGCCAACGCTCCGGCCAGCGTGACCAATTCAGCAGCAGCCTCGGGCGGCGGCGCCACGGGCACCGCCACGGCCAACGATCCCACGACCGTCAACGCGTCCGGCGCTCCGGCTCTGAGTATCACGAAATCGCATACCGGGTCTTTTACGCAAGGGCAGACCGGCGCGACTTACACCATTACAGTTACTAACTCCGGTACAGCTTCGACGACTGGCACGGTTACTGTAGTGGATACGCTGCCGACAGGTTTGACGGCGACTGCGATCAGCGGCACGGGCTGGACATGCACGCTCGGCACATTGACTTGTACATCGACCACGGTGGAAGCGGCGGGCGCCAGTTTCCCGGCCATCACGCTGACGGTGAATGTAGCGGCCAACGCTCCGGCCAGCGTCACGAATTCAGCAGCAGCCTCGGGCGGCGGGGCCACCGGCACTTCCACGGCCAACGATCCCACGACCGTCAACGCGTCCGGCGCTCCGGCTCTGAGTATCACGAAGTCGCATACAGGTAACTTCACGCAAGGGCAGACCGGCGCGACTTATACGATTACGGTGACGAACTCGGGCTCGGCCTCGACGACTGGCACGGTTACTGTAGTGGATACGCTGCCGACAGGTTTGACGGCGACTGCGATCAGCGGCACGGGCTGGACATGCACGCTCGGCACATTGACTTGTACATCGACCACGGTGGAAGCGGCGGGCGCCAGTTTCCCGGCCATCACGCTGACGGTGAATGTAGCGGCCAACGCTCCGGCCAGCGTCACGAATTCAGCAGCAGCCTCGGGCGGCGGGGCCACCGGCACTTCCACGGCCAACGATCCCACGACCGTCAACGCGTCCGGCGCTCCGGCTCTGAGTATCACGAAGTCGCATACAGGTAACTTCACGCAAGGACAGACTGGCGCGACTTATGCGATCACAGTTACTAACTCCGGTACGGCCTCGACTACGGGCACAGTCACTGTAGTGGATACGCTGCCGACAGGGTTGACGGCGACTGCGATCAGCGGCACGGGCTGGACATGCACGCTCGGCACATTGACTTGTACATCGACCACGGTGGAAGCGGCGGGCGCCAGTTTCCCGGCCATCACGCTGACGGTGAATGTAGCGGCCAACGCTCCGGCCAGCGTGACCAATTCAGCAGCAGCCTCGGGCGGCGGCGCCACGGGCACTTCCACGGCCAATGATCCCACGACCGTCAACGCGTCCGGCGCTCCGGCTCTGAGTATCACGAAATCGCACAGCGGCTCGTTTACGCAAGGGCAGACCGGCGCGACTTATACGATTACGGTGACGAACTCGGGTTCGGCCTCGACGACTGGCACGGTTACTGTAGTGGATACGCTGCCGACAGGGTTGACGGCGACTGCGATCAGCGGCACGGGCTGGACATGCACGCTCGGCACATTGACTTGTACATCGACCACGGTGGAAGCGGCGGGCGCCAGTTTCCCGGCCATCACGCTGACGGTGAATGTAGCGGCCAACGCTCCGGCCAGCGTCACGAATTCAGCAGCAGCCTCGGGCGGCGGGGCCACCGGCACTTCCACGGCCAACGATCCCACGACCGTCAAGGCGTCCGGCGCTCCGGCTCTGAGTATCACGAAATCGCACAGCGGCTCGTTTACGCAAGGGCAGACCGGCGCGACCTACACCATTACCGTAACGAACTCCGGCACGGCATCGACTAGCGGAACTGTGACCGTAGTGGATACGCTGCCGACAGGCCTGACGGCGACGGCGATGAGCGGCACCGGTTGGACGTGCACCTTGGGTACATTGACTTGCACATCGACCACGGTAGAAGCGGCGGGAGCCAGTTTCCCGGCGATCACGCTCACCGTCAACGTAGCGGCCAACGCTCCAGCCAGCGTTACCAATTCCGCGGCGGCCTCGGGCGGCGGCGCTACGGGCACTGCCACGGCCAACGATCCGACCACCATCACTCCTGTTGGACCGCCTCCCGCGGTAACAGACGCCTTCCAAGTCCGCTACGCCGCCAATCTGAACATCGGTGATGCGTCCGTAGACATCACTAACAGCGGCGCATCCGGCGGCAACATCTGCGCCAACGTATATACGTTCGACCCGGCTGAGGAATTGATTTCCTGTTGCACTTGCAGCGTGACTCCCAATGGCCTCCAGTCGCTGTCGGTTTTAAAATCGCTGATCAGCAATCCATTGACGCCGGCCGTCCCCTCTGGCGCGGTGATCAAACTGGTGGCGACCACCGGCGCCTGCAATGCGGCCGTGATTACAGCAGACAATCTCGCCCCCGGAATGCTCGCTTGGGGAACCTCACTGCATGCGCAGCCCACCTCTCCGTTGAGTTACGGTGTCACCGAAACTCCGTTTTCCGTAGCTCCCTTATCCGCCGCGGAGCTGGCGCATATCACGTCCACCTGCGGCTTCATCCAGTCAGACGGCAGTGGCTTTGGTATCTGCAAAGGCTGCGCGGCGGGCGGGTTGGGGGCGCCGACTTCGGTCCAGTAGGCGAAAACTTGTGCCCGTGAAGACTCCGTTTCAGCCGCGTGAAGCCATCACTTGTGTGGTGGATAGTTTTCGATAGCCTTCTTCACCATGTCCGACAGGTGCTCTGACACCAAATCCTCCCAGCGGTCGGGAAACTGAAGCAGGTTCGTGTATTCGGCGGGAAGCAGGTCGTAAATCTGGTTATGGACCAGGCTCGGCATAAAGGTGACGCCGTGGCCGCGGAGCGGCCGCCCGATCCGAACGGAAACGACATTGCCTCCCAGGGCAAAGGAATTTCGCGGCCGTTTCAGCTTCGCGCAGTTGGCCGCGCCCAGCCGGACCAAGATCGAGATCGAACGCGTGTTACTACCTTCGTTCGCAGGCCGAAATCGACCCACTTATCGAGTTACTGATTGAGTTGCGAACACCGCTCTCTTTTCAATCCGGCGACTAATTTCCAGACGCTCCGGACTGCCTGGCAGGGTTGCGGCAAGCGTCGCTTCCGATTCGGCATGCCGCTGCGAAAGGCCAGTTTCAACAGCGGCGGTGTGGGAAGAGTGGCGCCGACGGCCATGAAAACGACCACGTGCGCCACCACCATCCAAACTCTCCCCGCGGCCCGGATGCCACAACCGGCGCTCATTGTGGACCAGAAGATGACGCAGAGGTTCTGGCCTGGGAAAACCCCATCGGCAAACACGTCAAATTCGGCCGGGCGGATTCCAAAAACCCTTGGATGAAGATTGCCGGAGAAAAATGGTCATTTATCGGCCCGAGAAGCAAGGTTATTCATGGGAATTGTTTGTGGTCGCGCTGGACCGCGGGAGACCCGGCTGCCATGACCAGCGCGATCGTTAATGAAATTCATGCGCTCGGTCCGGAAGTGCCGGTATACGACATCGCGACGACCAGCGCCTGCATCGGTCTTCTGGCGCGACAGCGTTTTTCCATGACCATGCTGGGCGCATTTGCGGGCTTCGCTCTGAATCTCGCGATGATCGGAATCTACCGAGTGATTTCGTACCCGGTGACTCAGTCTGCGCGCAACAATGGGAACTCGCCTTCCGCTCGGCGCGCCGCCGGGCCGCATTCGCGGCATGGTAATCCGGCAAGGCATGCGCCTGGCGGCGGGTATTCTAACCGGCCTCGCGGACGCGGCGCTTTTTGACACGCCTGATGCGAGCCTGCTCTATGGCGCCAGCCCAACCGACCTCTGACATATTCCGCGGTTGCGTTGTTGCTGGCGCTGGTCGTTTTTGTGGCAAGCTATGTGCCGGCGCTACGAGCTACCAAAGTGGACCACTCGTTGGTACCCTTGCGCTACGAATAAATAAACGCCTTACGCTACCCTTAAATCTAACGCCGCCAGGTACGCAGGACTCGATATTCAGGAGTCGCCGTGGCGGACGCCTTGTGCGCCCTTAGCAACTTTCTGCCCACCAGGCACTGGATTCCTTTTTGCACGGCACTTTTTGAAAGCCCGGTGGCTTCCGCCACCGTCTGGTGGCTGGTCTGGACAGTAGGTTTCGCATGCCGCTCGCACTCGCCCCAGAGGTGCAAATAGACCAGGAACGCGGAAGGACATCGATCGTGTCCAACCAAGTCCCGCATGAGCACCGAGATCACGTAGTCGTCGACAGCTATCTCTTTAGACACTATAGTAGTTTAACATATAGCAGCGAAAAAGAGATTGACGCGCTTCCCGCGGATCTTGTATTCTCGATCCCATGATCAAAGGCGTTAAGTTCGTCAGCATTCCCGTTACAGATCAGGATCGGGCCTTGGCTTTTTACACCGCCAAGCTCGGCTTCCGCATCCACACCGACCAACCTTTCAACGATCAACAGCGCTGGATCGAGCTGTCGATACCGGGCGCCGACACGCTGGTGGTGCTTTTCACTCCGGATGGTCACGCCGGCCGGATTGGCGGGTTTTCTCCAGCTACGTTTTACTGCGACGATGTGGAACGCACCTATAAGGAACTGATTGAGCGGGGCGTGGAATTCGATGCTCCGCCGGCGAAGCAGCCCTGGGGGCAATTTGCTATGTTTCACGATCCGGACGGCAATCAGTTTGTGATGTCATCGAAGTAGCGTTGGGCAAGAAGAGTACATTAAAGCGCTTGCTATTTTTCCAAGCAGCAAGTTAGCGTTAGCGTTTAATTGCGTGAAGAACGTGATCCAAATCGGAACCGAAGTCAAAGGGAGCCGGAGACGCACCTCCCCGAATCACTGCGCGCGCGACGTGACCTGACCGTCTTGGAATAACATACCGGTTTCAAGAAGAGGGCGGCCACCAAAAACTGACCGCTCTTTTTTTTGTATTTATCGGGATAATTTCTGTGTGAAGCAAGAAGGAAGCCGTATTTATATGCGGACCACGCCCCAGTAATGATGTGGGGCGGTCCCCTGGGCGGTCCCCCTGGACCGCGGCCGACGCCCTCGTCGGCCCTGGCGAGCCAGGGTAAATATGTTTGCCCAGTAGTGTCCGGCTATAAGTCGAACAGATTCAGTTGGTTGAAAAATGGGTCTGATTTTTCTCCGGTGTGTTGTAGCTGAAGCGCCTGTAGAATGGGCACTCGCTCGAAAATGGTGACGCTGACGACCTGTAGGATTTGGTAGAGGCTGGCGGGCAGATGGAGTTCCTTCTTAACGATGGCGACCAGCAAGTAAATCGAGATCGCAACCCAGATTTGCGTCCGTACGGCGTTCTGGCTGGTGCCGAAGAAAGCCTTGATGCGCAGGTGTTGCTTGATCCATTTGAAGAACAGTTCCACCTGCCAGCGAGACTTGTACAGGTTGGCGATGGTCAGTGCCGGCAGCTCAAAGTTGTTGGTCAAGAAGATGAGGAAACGCTGGTGTTCGGCGTCGAAGTAGCGGACCCTCCGCAGTGCTGCCGGATAATGCTTGGCCGATCCCGGAGTGGCCAACACAACGGTGTGATCACTCTTCACGCCGCTGGTGCGATCCACCGGGTGGGAATAGCGGCGTCGCAATAGAACGTTGTCTTTGGTGCGGGTCACGAAGAACGCGGCGGCGAGAGTCAGCCGATAGAGGCGCCCGAAGTCGAGATACCCACGATCCATCACATAGAAGGCGCCGGCCTCGGGCCGAAGCTGATCCAGTATATTCACGTCATGCACTTTGCCGTCGGTGACGCACACGAACAAGGGGATGTTGCCATGCAGGTCGATCAGCGTGTGCATCTTCACCGCGCCCCTGCGCTCGCGGAAGCGAGCCCACGGGAACACCGCCAAACACAAGTCGATGGTCGTCGAGTCCAGAGCATAGGCACTAAGCTGAAGTTCCGCGCCGAACGGATCGTGGGCGTACAGGAGCCGGGCGCGGGCAATGAGGACCTGCGCGAAATCGGCGAAAATACGCCAGTCGTGGCTTTCATTGGCGTCAGCCAGTGTTGATCGAGAGACTCGGCCGCGGATGCCCATGTGGTACAGCTTGTCCGGCGAACTTCGCAAGCAAGCCTCGATATCCCGCAGTCCCTCGCGGTAAGTGAACTGGGCAAAGGCCATGCATAAGAACTGATCCCAACAGGAGAACCCGCGCAGCCGATTATCTCCGTTGTAGCGCACGACACAGCGGCGGAACTCTCGATCCGGCAGGAAGGCAATCAACTGTGAGAAGACCGTGCGGCCAAGGTTCATGCCTCATGGTGGCAGCCCCGAATTTATGCTTTGGTTCGCCTGGGTTTTCAAATCGCGGCAAGCCGAAAAACGCCCTAAGCACCTGTTTCACAGCCAGTTGCCGACCATGATTCGAGCGTTAGCCGGACAGTAGTGATGTTTGCCGAATTAAATAGAGCAAGCATTGGCGCAATATATTTGGCGGACTTTGAAATAGCGCTGGCGAATGCCGGCGGGAGTACACTGGTACGGTAGGCTTCAAAACCCGCACCTGGCTTGCTCCAAGAAGCCCTCGTCTATCCTCGTCGCCAGTAAAACATCCGCGGCGAATGCCGGAGGAACTACATTTAATCCGCCGGCTCCCGGTTCTGCCTATGTGAGAGCGCCGTTCACTCCAGTCCAGACAAGGAAAGGCGAACTGGCGCCGCAGCGCGCGGGTTTCTTCGACGTCAATTCCGAGACCCTCAAAGGCCCAAATTCCCTTGTTCGTCAAGTCGCATAAATAGCGATCGCCGCGGCCGAGCCACTCCAGATTTTGGAAACGGTCGTGGAGTAACACACCAAGCGTGCCGGCGATGTGGTCATAACAAGTTCGCGCGGACCGAAGTCGGTTGGGCGTATCGGGCGGCGCGGCTTGGCCACGGCGCCGACCCGCCAAAATCGTTCGGGCACGGCCATCGATCAAGCAGAAAAGTATGCGCGCTCGCGCCGGCTCTCCAATGGCGGCCGCAATCAGCGAAACGGCCTCCTCGAGTTCGACACTCATAATTTGGTCGTAAACGAATTGTGGCGGCGCGGCGATCGCTATATTGGTGAGTATGACCACCGCCAAGCGTCCGGCCAGCGCCATCAATCGCCGTACCGCCATCGGCGCCGGAGCTGCGATCGGCGCTCTATCCACCTTGCGCTCCAGCCTTGCCGCGCAAAACCAGACGAGAACACCCATGACAATTACTTGCTTCATTCGCTATCAGATCGACCCGTTCCAGCGCGATGAGTTCAAGAAGTACGCTGAGAACTGGGGCCGCATCATTCCCCGTTGCGGCGGCCATCTGCTCGGTTATTTTCTTCCTTACGAAGGCACCAACGACATTGCCTGGGGATTGATTGCCTTTGATAGTCTTGCCTCCTATGAGAGCTACCGGGGGCGGCTGAGAACGGATCCGGAAGCGAAGGCGAACTTCCAGATGGCGCAGGCCAAACGCTTCATACTGCGCGAAGAGCGAAACTTCGTCGAGGTGGTTGACGGAACGTTTGAACTGCCATCCAAGCTCGTAAAGCCCGCCTGAGAAGTACATTATCCGGCAGCTCTGTTTCCGAGCCTCCCCTTTACTAATTCGCAGGGGCTTGATACGATTTGTCCGTATAGAGGAGATCGGTTCCCATGGAAATGACCCGACGGCTGTTCATCCGCGCGGGAAGCGGCGCGATCGTCGCTTCCGTGCTTGGTTTTGATGTCCGGCCCGCTTATGCGCAATCCAAGGAACTCAAGATTGCGCGCACGACGGAGACGAGGTCGACCTGTCCCTATTGCTCCGTTAGCTGCGGAGTGATTATCCACACTATTGGAGACAAGGCCAAGAACGTCACCCCGCAAGTGGTGTACGTCGAGGGCGATCCCGACCATCCCATCAACCGGGGCACGCTGTGTCCCAAGGGATCGTCGCTGTTTCAAGACATTCTGAACGATCGCCGCGTGCTGAAGCCACAGGTGCGCCGCCCGGGCTCCACGAAATGGGAGGACATCGGCTGGGACCAGGCTTTCGACGAGGTCGCGCGCCACATCAAGAAAACTCGCGACGAAACTTTCGTCTCGACCGATGCGCAGGGCCGCACAGTGAACCGCTGCGAGACCATCGCCTGGAATGGCGGCTGTACCGACACCAATGAGTTCAACTACCTGGTGGTAAAAACCATGCGTAGCCTCGGGCTCTGTTATCTCGAAAACCAGGCCAGGGTTTGACACGGCCCCACGGTCTCCAGTTTGGGGCCCACATTCGGACGCGGCGCCATGACAAATGGCTGGATCGACATCAAGAACACAGACATGATGTTGATCATGGGTGGCAATCCGGCGGAAAACCATCCGTGCGGCTTTAAATGGGCAATTGAGGCCAAACGCCAACGCAACGCCAAAATGATCGTGGTGGATCCACGCTACACGCGCACGGCGGCAACGTCTGACCTCTTTCTCCAGATTCGAGCGGGCGCCGATATCGCGTTTCTCGGTGGAGTGATTCATTACGCGATCGAAAATCAGCGGATCGCGCATGAATATCTGGTGAATTTCACCAACGCGGCATTTATCGTCAAGGAGGGATTCCAGTTGCCGGAGGACGGTCTCTACTCTGGCTTCAACGAAGACACCAAATCCTACGACCGGTCCTCCTGGAATTACGAAGCGGCAGGATCTGCCGGCGCCGCGGCCGGCGCTCCCGCCTCGCTGCCTCCAAACGTCGCCTTCGATATATCGCTCGAAAACCCGCGCTGCGTGTACCAGTTGCTGAAGAAACAGTATTCGCGCTACACCCCGGACATGGTGGAGCGGATCACGGGCATACCCAAAGATCAATTTCTCAAGGCCGCCGATTTGTTCACTTCTATCCGCAAAGATGGCGATGTGAAAAAAGTCGCCACCGTTATCTATGCGGTGGGTTGGACACAGCACACTTTCGGGACCCAAATCATCCGGTCCGCGGCGATTTTGCAGTTAATTCTAGGGAACGTGGGCCGCGCCGGCGGCGGCGTCAATGCGCTACGCGGCCATTCCAACATTCAAGGCGCCACCGACGTAGCCGGTATTTTCGACGTTTTACCCGGTTATTTGAAAGTACCCAATCCGGCCGACAAAGATTTCACCGGATGGATGAATCGGATTACGCCGAAACCCTCCAAGCCAAGTGAGTGGGAGTCGTTCAATTATTGGTCGAATACGCCGAAGTTTGTGGTTTCTTTGCTGAAGTCGATGTACGGTGACGCGGCCAAGAAGGAGAACGGCTGGGCCTACGATTATCTCCCCAAGATCGACCGCGAGTACTCGTGGACGCATATCTGGGATGACATGTATCGAGGCAAGCTCAAGGGCCTGCTTGCGTTCGGGATGAACGGGGTAGCCATCGGGCCTGACTCGTCCAAGAATATCGATGCTCTCAAGAAGGCCGAGTTTCTGGTGGTTTGTGACATTTATCCCGATGAAACCAGCGATTTCTGGCGATCTCCGGGCATCACAGACGAAGAAAAGAAGAACATCCAGACGGAGGTTTACCGTCTGCCCGGCGCCGGCTTTGCCGAAAAAGACGGAACATTCGTCAATTCCGCGCGCTGGCTGCAATGGAAGTGGGCGGCCGTTCCGCCTCCGGGAGATGCCAAACTCGATCAGGAAATCCTGGCTAGGATCTTCTTGAAAGTTCGCGACCTGTACCGTAAAGAGGGCGGAAAGTTCCCCGATCCGATTGTGAATTTATCCTGGAACTACAGCGTTCCCGGAAATCCCGCGCTTTCGGAAGTTGCCAAGGAACTGAACGGCCGCGCTCTGGCTGAGGTCGAAGACAAGGCCACGGGACAGACCTTCAAGGCCGGCCAGCAACTGCCCGGCTTTGCGTTCCTGCGAGACGACGGGTCCACACTGTGTGGAAACTGGATCTGGTGCGGTTCCTGGACCGAAGCCGGTGCGCTGAGCCAGCGCCGCGGTACCGACGACCCGTCAGGGCAGGGCATTTATCCCAATTGGGCGTGGTCCTGGCCGATGAATCGGCGCGTCCTTTATAATCGCGCCTCGTGTGACGTGGCGGGCAAACCCTGGGATCCCGACAGGAAGCAGGTTTGGTGGAACGAAGCCGCCAAGAAGTGGGCCGGCAACGACGTCCCCGACTTCAAGGGAGACTCCAATCCCAAAGACCACATGGGCCCGTTCATCATGAACCCGGAAGGCGTTGGGCGCATCTTCGGCCCGCTGAGCGCGTTCGCCGACGGTCCTTTTCCTGAATATTATGAGCCGATGGAGAGCCCCATCGCCAATCCGCTCCATCCCCGCCAATCGCAGAACCCGGTGGTAAAGCGATACTCCACAGCCATGGACAAATATGGCACGCCGGAGCAAGGATTCAACATAATCTGCACGACCTATCGCCTCACCGAGCACTATCATTTCTGGACCAAGAACAACCAGATGAACGTGCAACTGATTCCCGAGCCGTTTGTGGAGATACCCGCCGAGTTAGCTTCCAACCTCGGCATCAAAGGCGGCGACAAAGTCAAAGTAAGTAGCGCCCGCGCCAGTTACAAGGCTAGAGCGATGGTGACGCAACGCATCCGGCCCATGATGATCGATGGCAAAAAGATGTTTCAGATCGGCATCCCGATTCACTTCGGTTATCGCGGCATTCAGGAAGACGCCGGCAGGACCGACCGCGATCTTACTAACGCACTTACTGTGACCGCCACGGACCCGAACGCTTACACGCCGGAGTTCAAGGGCTTTCTGGTGAAACTGGAGAAGGCATGAGCGAGGTGAGGATATGAGCCGCGCGAAGGTGAACCAGAAATGAGCAACGGACCGCTCGAAATCAAAGCCATCTCCGGACACACCGGCACGGTGCCCGGCCAGGACGCGTCCCGGGACTACCCGGTCGCCAAACTGATCGACGTAACTACCTGCATTGGCTGCAAAGCTTGCGAAGTCGCTTGCCTCGAATGGAACGGTTACCCTTTCCGTGAGACTTATTTCGACAATACTTACCAGACCATGCCCGATCTGGCATGGAATTACTACAACCTGATTCGCTTTAGTGAGGACATCGCGCCGGATGGCACTCTGAGTTGGCTGATGCGCAAAGACGGCTGTCTGCATTGCGCCGACCCCGGTTGCTTGCGCGCCTGTCCGGCCGACGGCGCTATCGTCCAATACGCCAACGGTATCGTGGATTTCCAGCAGGATAACTGCATCGGCTGCCAATATTGTGTAACCGGGTGCCCATTTAACATCCCGAAATTCAACTCCGAGACCAAGAAGGTTTATAAGTGTACCTTGTGCTCCGATCGAGTGGGCGCCGGTCTCGAACCGGCTTGCATCAAAGCTTGTCCCACCGGATGCCTGCACTTCGGCAGTAAAGAGGACATGCTGGAACTCGCGGACCATCGGGTTAAACAGTTAAAGGAACATACGTCGCATAAGAATGCCGGCCTTTACGACCCGCCGGGCGTCGGCGGCACGCACGTGATGTATGTGCTGCATGATATCGAAAACCCGGAAAGATACGGCGGCTTACCCAAGGATCCGCATATCCCCCTGCTGGTCCGCATTTGGAAAGGGCCGCTGAAATGGCTGGGAGATTTGGCGATGATTGGCGGCATTTTGGGAGTCGCCGTGCATTACCTGCGATTCGGCCCCAAGGAAGTAGAGAAACCCGGCGAGGAGGTCCCGAAGTCCAAATGAGCACCACCTCGATCCCGCTTACCCAGCGCGGCGGCGAGATTCAGCGCTACACATTCAAAGAAAGAATCTGTCACTGGCTGACAGGATTTGCTTATCTGTATTGCCTCGCAACTGGACTGGCGTTCTACACACCCCATCTGTTCTGGCTCGCTCTCGCGCTCGGCGGCGGAGCGACGTCGCGCTACTGGCATCCGTTCATCGGGCTAGAGTTCTTTGTCGCCGCCATCTGGATGCATTACCTTTGGCGGCGGGATGTTCAGATCACGCCGGTCGATCGTGAGTGGCTAGACAAGGCCAAGAATTATGTCACCAATCGGGACAACTTAGTGCCGGCCCAGAATAAGTTCAACGGTGGCCAGAAGGTCTACTATTGGGCGATGTATTACGGAGCATTTTTCCTTTTGCTCTCTGGGCTTTTTATGTGGTTCCCGGAGCTTATCCCGCTCGGCTGGCGCTGGATTCGTCCGATTGCGGTAATGTTGCACGAATGCGCGGCCCTGATCACCATCGGCGCCTTCATTATCCATGTCTACATGAGTCTCTTCACGGTTCCCGGCAGCTTGACAGCGATGTTGACCGGTTATGTGTCGCGGGATTGGGCCGCGACGCACCACCGCCTCTGGTATAACCAGATCACAGGACGGTCTTCGACGGCGGCGCGTACTCCGGCCCGAGAAGGATGACCCGAGAAGGATGAGTTGGTCCTGGGAACGCCGGATCGCTCGCGCCAATGAACTGACCGCCCGTTTTCCCGAAAGCGCTGCCCTGTTGGCCTTCTATCAGACGGTGGCTCAATTTCAGAAGATCATTTTTGACAAACTGAGCGCTCATCCGGAGACGGACCTCCGTGTGTTACTCCCCTACTACCCGGCGCTATTCAAATTGGTGGATCGCCATGCACCTCCCGCGTTGGCCGAGTGCGCGAAAGAACAATGGAACACGGCCGCGGCGCAAGAAACCGGCCTGCGCAATTTGTGGGAGGGCGTTCATATCGAGTCCGAACCCGCGAAATTCCTGGCCCGCGCCGTGCTGCAACCGTTCGCCGAATCGCTGGCCAGCCGCGCCCATCCGGACAAGGAGAAAACCGGTTCAACTTGTCCGTTTTGCAACGCCGGTCCCGTGGCAGCGGTGTTACGCGGCGAAGGCGAAGGAGCCAAACGCAGCTTGCTTTGTTCCTTGTGCGCAACCGAATGGCAATACCGCCGGGTAGTCTGTCCCAATTGCGGCCAAGAGAACAAGGATCAGCTTCCGGTTTATTTGGCCGGCGATTTGGACTATATTCGCGTGGATGCGTGCGATGTTTGCAAGACGTACCTCAAATCGGTGGACCTTACCAAGAATGGGCACGCCGTTCCGCTGGTGGATGAGATCGCGGCCCTGTCGCTCGCCCTATGGGCCGAAGACAGTGGCTACGTCAAACTGGAGACCAATCTTCTGGGAATGTGAACGCGATTCCATGGCGGTACACTGATACCTTCATGCAAGTTTTGCTGCAAGATCTCCGTTTCGGGTTCCGGACCCTCCGCAAGAATCCAGGTTCCACGCTAGTTGCCATTCTCGCGCTCGGGCTCGGAATCGGCGCCAATACCGCGATTTTCAGTGTCATCAATGCAGTCCTCATTCGCCCTCTTCCTTATCCCGATGCGGATCGTCTGGTAGTGGTCTTTTCCAACCGGAAGGCAAAAAATCTGTATCGTCAAAAGATCTCCGAGGCCGATTATGAAGATTATCGCAAGCGGGCCGCGGTCTTCGATCAAATCGGCGCCTACCGCGCAAAACCGGCCGTGCTGACGGGCAAAGATCTTCCGGAGCAGGTGGAGAGCGCCTCCGTTTCTCCGGCGCTGATGGACATGCTGGGCTTGCAGCCGGAGCGGGGCCGCCGTTTTGCCATGGACGAGAACGAACCCGGCAAGAACGGAGTGGCCGTGATCGGCGAT
This sequence comes from Bryobacterales bacterium, assembly GCA_963836595.1. Lineage (GTDB taxonomy): Bacteria > Acidobacteriota > Terriglobia > Bryobacterales > Bryobacteraceae > DATFZA01. The sequence goes on along the minus strand of CAWIKC010000002.1, from coordinate 1,349,985 downwards.
GGATTGTGGCGCCGTCGTTTTGGGGCCGATCCTAACATCATGGGCACGGCTCTGATCCTCGATGGCAAGCCTTACCAGATCGTCGGCGTCGCACCCGCGAGCTTTCATTTGCTCGATACGCCGTCGGAGCTGTGGATTCCCTACACGCCCGATCCCAAGGAACTGGCGGATTCCGCTCGCGGCCATGTCGCGCTCACCGTAATCGGTCATCTGCGCCCCGGCGTTTCTATCCAGCAAGCCGCCAGCGCCGTGGTCGCGGTCGCCCACTATCTTTCGGAAATCAGTCCCGAGACCAACGATAACGTCAGCGCGGAAGTGCTGCCGTTGCGCGATCAACTGGTCGGCGACGTTCGTACGACGTTGTGGACGCTGATCGGCGCGGTGGCGTTTGTGTTGCTGATCGCATGCGCCAATGTCGCGAACCTTTTGCTGGCTCGCGCCGGCGCGCGTGAGAAGGAAATCGCCGTTCGCACTTCGTTGGGCGCCAATCCCATCCGCTTGGTTCGGCAGTTGTTGACCGAGAGCGTGCTGTTGTCGCTGCTGGGAGGTTTGTTGGGATTGCTGCTGGCTTTTTGGGGAGTGACCGCTCTCTCGAACGCAGCGCCCGCGGGCCTCGCGAAAACCGGAGACATCTCTCTGGATTGGCGCGTATTAGCCTTTACATTTGTAATTTCCGTCGCCACCGGCATCCTGTTCGGCCTGGCGCCGGCGCTAACCAGCGTGCGCCAGGATCTAAACTCGACATTGAAAACCAGCGGCCGCAGCACTACCGGAAACCGCGGCCGCAGCCGCCTGCGCAACCTGCTGGTGATCTCGGAAATTTCGGCTTGCGTCGTGCTGCTCATTGGCGCGGGGCTCCTGCTGCGCAGCTTCATGAAACTGAATCAGGTGAATCCGGGTTTTCGAACCGACCACATATTGACCCTGCAGTTGTCGCTGCCGGCCACGCGGTATCCCGGCTTGAAGGTTGCCCAGTTTTACCAGCAACTGGCCGATCGCACCGCACAACTCCCGGGCGTGCAGAGCGCCGGCATGTGCCGCTTTCTGCCGCTCTCCGGCGCCGATGCCAGTCTGAATTTTCAGATCGAGGGGCAAGCTCCAAAATCCCCCGGGGAACAACCGCGCGCGAAATACCGTAGCGTCAGCCCCGGGTACTTTAGCGCGATGGGAATTCCATTGCTCCAGGGACGCATGCTTGCCCGCACCGATAGCGACCGCACGCCCAAAGTGGTTCTTCTCAACCAGACCGCGGCGCGTCTTTATTGGCCCAACGAAGACCCCATTGGCAAGCGCATTCTTTCCGGAGTGGACGATAATGCCTGGTCCACCATCATCGGCGTAGTCGGCAACGTGAAGCATAGCGGGCTGGACGCGGTGACCAATCCCGAAACGTATTACGACTACTTGCAGCTTCCGCCCGACGACATGGGCGCGATTGAAGGCACCATGTCGCTGGTGGTTCGCACCGCCGCCGATCCCACAAACCTGATCGCCACGATCCGCAATGAAGTGCATTCTCTCGACCCCGATCTCCCGATCTTCAATGTGCAGACCATGGAGAATGTAGTTCATGGCTCGGTTGCGCAGCCGCGCTTCCGCACGCTGTTGTTGGGAGGGTTCGCCGCCTTGGCTCTGATTCTCGCGGCGGTCGGATTGTATGGAGTTATTTCCTATTCGGTCGCGCAGAGAACCAACGAGCTAGGTGTGCGATCGGCCATGGGCGCCAGTCCCGGGGATCTGTTGAAACTGGTGGTTGGGCAGGCGGCGCGGCTGGCGGCAATCGGGATTGGCGCCGGTCTGGTGCTCGCCTTGATCGTTGGCCGGGGGATCTCGAGGTTTTTGTTTGGCGTCTCGGTGCTGGACCCGATCACGTTTCTGGGGACCGCAGTGGTCATCCTGCTGGTCACCTTGATCGCCAGCTATGTACCTGCGCTGCGCGCCACGCGGATCGATCCCGTCACTGCGCTGCGAACGGAATAGCCGGCATCTATGGACAATCGCTTGGTGCTCGTTTTAGGACTGCTTGCGCTCGGCATCCTGGAGTTTTTCTGTATCCGCAGGAAGGGTCCGGAGATCGAGAATGATCTGCTGCGCCGTTCCGCGGCGGTGCTGCGGGAAAATCAAATCCCTACCGCGGGTCTGTCGTTCAGCGGCCGCGATGCGCTGCTGACAGGCGTGAAGGGTTCGCCGGAGGTCAGCGACGCGGCGCGCCAGTTGGTGGACGGCGTGATTGGCGTCCGGATCGTACAGGCCGAGTTTATTCCCGGCACAATCCAGCCCGTCTCGGCGGAGGATACCGTTCAAGCTAAGCTGGATGAGGCGCTCAAGGGACGGGTGGTTGAATTCGCCGGCGAGAGCGCCGCGCTCATGCCAACCGGTAAGGCCGTGCTGGACAGCATTGTTCCCATTCTGGCCGCGTCTCCGAATGTAGCCGTCGAAATTCGCGGCCGCCCGGTTTCCCGGCCGGCGGCCGTCAAGAACTACCTGGTCTCGAAAGGAATCGCGCCGGGCCGTTTGAGAACGATTGACGCCCCCGGCGATCGTTTGATCGAGTTTACCGCCGGCGGAGGAAAATAATTTGGTCTATCTTATCGCGCAGATCTCGATGTTCCTGGTGCTGGCCGCTTTGATCGGCCTTTCACTGGGATGGTTGTTGTGGGGAGAACTGGCGCGCCGGATCAGGACGGAGGCTGCGGCATCGCAGAGTAAGCTCGCGGATTTAGAGGTGCGGCATTGGGCCACGCTTTCTGAAAGGGACGCGTTCGAGAAGAAGATTCTGGATCGTGAAAGCGAAATCGCGGGCCTTCGCAAGCGCGTCCTGGAACCGGCCTTGTCGGCGCACGAGATGGACGAGAAAGTACAGGCCGCGCTGGCGGAAAAGGATAGTGTGATCGCCAACCTTCGGGATCAGCAGCGGGAGACGCTGGCGCTGGTGGAAGAACGCGACCAGAGCGTCATCGATCTGCGGGCGCGGCTTTCGGCTACGGAGGCTCACGAGCAAGCGTTATCGGCTCGCGCCCGCGAGTGGGAACCGGCGATGGCGGACAAAGACTCCATGATTGCCGAACTCAACAGCAAGATCATGGAGCAGGACGCGCGCCACTGGGAGACCATCTCGGAGCTGGAAAAGAAGATCGAAAGCCTGTTTGCCCAACATCAGGTTTTAGCGGGCGGGCAAGAGAAACTGCGCGGGACGATCTCTGAAAAGGACGGCGAAATCGCTCGCATGCAGACCCGGTTGGGAGCGGCTAGCGCCACGCTGGCGGCCGCATCGAGAGAGCATGAGTCGGCCCTTGCGGCGGCAGCGGCCGAGATCGCGAGGCTGCGCCAAATCGGCGCCTTGCTGCAAGAACCGCTTCCGCACGACGAAGTGACCAAAATCGCGCACGGTTACGCCGCGGCGAGGAATTTTCAAGGCGGCTCCGAGCGGGACGATTGGAGCCGGGCCGAGAATGAGGTTCGATTGCGCATCGTGCGGGACTACTTGTCGCTGACGACGTCTGTCGGCGCCGGCGCGTAACAAGCAAAGGCTAACGGCTGCTCAGCGCTTACACGCCACCGTCAAACCATCACCGATGGTGAGCATGCTCACATCGATGCGCCCATCGGCTGCGAGTTTCCGGTTGAAGGACCGTAGAGCGGCTGTATCCTTGTCTTGACTGTCGTCAACGGAGCTATCGGCGACCTTGCCGCTCCAAAGCACGTTATCGATACAAACCAGGCCGCGCGGGCGCAACAGCGCCAGCACGCGTTCGTAGTAATTCTCGTAGTTCACTTTGTCGGCATCAATGTAGGCGAAATCGAACGAGCCTTGGCCACCCTTGCCCAATATCCCGTCCAGCGTCTGCGAAGCCGGCGCCAGGCGCAATTCGATTTTGTGTTCAACGCCCGCTTCGCGCCAATAGCGGCGGCCAATTGACGTCCATTGTTCGCTCACGTCACAGGCCAAAACGCGGCCGTCCTCAGGCAGCGCGAGGGCCGTCCAAAGAGTGTTGTATCCGGTGAAAACGCCCACTTCAATGGTCCGGCGCGCGCCAATGGCGGTTGCCAGCAGCGCCATCAACTGGCATTGCTCGGCCATCGTCAGCATGCTGTTCTCGGGCAGTTGTTCGGTCTCTTCGCGCAAGCGGCGCAGAATGCTATTTTCGCGCAGCGACACGGAGCGGATATAGCCGCCGAGTTCAGCGGTGATCGGAAGGTATTCGTGCGACATGATTATTCGAGTAAGAAGCGAGTTGCCTCGTTGAGAAACACCTGAAGCTGATCGTGATGAACCCAGTGCCCCGCGCCAGCTACTTTCACCAGACGGTAATCCTGGATAGAGCTTATCCGCCCGTCGGCTTCCGGATCGGGCGCCCAGCTTTCCAAGCCCCAGAACAATTGCACCGGGCAGGTAATGTTGCCAAGAATCTCGCGTAATTCCTGAATATTCTGTCCATAAGGCGGGAAGTTGCGCACATAATTGTCGAACTTCCAAATCAGCGATCCATCGGAATTCCAGTTGGTGCCGTGCAGCGTCAGGTGGCGGGCTACTTCGTCGGACAGATGCGGATTGGCTTCTTTCATGCGCGCGACGGCCGCGTCTAGATTTGGATACGAATGCGGATCTCTGCCTTCTGTTTGCCGAACCTTCTCAATCCAGTTACGGATACGCTGCGAAGCGGGTCCGTGGATCCGGTGATTGGCTGGAAATCCCCAGCCTTCAATCGAAATAGCCTTTTTGACGCGATCCGGATACACGCCGGAATATACCAGCGTGATGACACCGCCCAGAGAGTGGCCGACAAGGTACACCGGAAATTCTTTAATAATATCGAGCAAGGCCGACAGATCGAGCACGTGCTCGGGGATCGAGTAAAGCGCGCCGGGCGCCCAGGCGCTGTTTCCGTGACCGCGCAGATCGATGGCGTAGACGTGAAAATGCTCGCGCAGGGAACGCGCGACCCAATCCCAATTGCGGGCGTGATCCAGTCCGCCGTGCACCAACACCAATGCCGGTTTTCCTTCTTGACCCCAGTCCCAAAACTGCAGCTTGAGGCGATGCGAGTAATAGAAGTGCGAGATCGGTTCCAAGGAACTATGTTGGCACAGAATTAGCTGAGCGCCCGCTGCATCAGCACCGTGTCCAGCCAGCGGCCGAACTTGAAGCCGACGCCTTGAAGGACGCCAATATGACGAAACCCAGAGCGCTCATGTAATCGAATTGAGGCCACGTTACCGCTATCGCCGATGACAGCCAACATCTGCCGCCAGTCGCGGTGCTCGCAGTGTTCAATCAGAGCGGCCAGCAGCGCCGTGCCAAGCCCCCGGCCTTTGTGATCGGGATGAATGTAGATGGAATCCTCGATGGTGTGCCGATAGGCGGGCCGCGGACGATAGACCGATGCGTGAACATAGCCTGCGACAGTGTGGCCGCGCTCGGCCACAAGATACGGGAAACCGTGGCTTTCGAGCTCCGTGTAACGCCGCGCCATCTCCTCGCTGGCCGGAGGTTCTAGTTCGAACGTGGCGCCCGTATGTAGCACCGCGTGAGCATAGATTCCCGCGATCGCGGGGATGTCGGCAAGAGACGCCGGCCGGATGGTCATGCCTGCTTTCTCCGGGCTCAATGGCGAAGTTTCAGAAGCTTTCTGGCGACCACCCAGCGATGTACTTCCGACGGGCCGTCGTAAATGCGCATGTTGCGGATCGTGGCAGCCATGAGCTGCAGCGGCATTTCTTTGGTCATGCCCATGGCGCCGAAGGTTTGCATCGCCTGATCGAGAATCTCCCAGGCCATTTCGGTGGCGAAGACCTTCAGCATGGAGACTTCCGTGCGGACATCGCGGCCCTGGTCGATTTTCCAGGCGGCGTCGTAAGCCATCAGCCGGGCGGCGTGGATGCGCGTGGCGCCATCGGCGACCCACCATTGAATGGTCTGGCGTTCGGCGAGCGCAACGCCGAAAGTAATTCGCTGCGGCGCGTATTCGCACATCATGTCGAGTGCCCGTTGCGCCATTCCGATCGAAGAGCAAGCCATGAGCAAGCGGCGCGTAGAGAGGCGCAACTGCATCGGCGCGAAGCCCTGGCCCTCCCGGCCCAGAAGCTTCGAGGCGGGAAGCCGGCAGTCTTCGAGCGAGACCTCATAGGTGAAATGGCCGCCAATCATGGGGATCTTGCGCAGTACCTTGAAGCCTGGCATGCCCTTGTCGAGCAAGAACGCCGAAATTCCACCTTGGCTCCCTTTGGTTTTATCGGTGACCGCCATCAGGATAGTGAAGTCGGCTTCTTCGGCCTTGCTGATCCAGATTTTCCGGCCGTTCACTATCCAATGATCGCCGTCCTTCACCGCGGTAGACAGCATGGCGGATGGATCGGAACCGGCGGCTGGCTCGGAGATTCCAATGGCGGATATTTTTTCGCCTCGGGCGTATGGCGCCAGGTATTGTTCGCGTTGTTCGGCGTTGACGGTGGCTTTGAGCATGCGCAGATTCGGCGAGTCCGGCGGAAAGACATAGGGCGTGACCGTTTTCCCCAGCTCCTCGAGGACACCGATCATCGCGACCTCCGGCAGGTCTGCGCCGCCCACGTCTTCCGGCGCATCGAGTCCCCAAAGGCCGAGAGCTTTGGCTTTCTGGTTGATGGGTTCGACTTCCTGTTCAGTGAGGTGAGCGCCTTGCCCCGCAGTCTCGCGCTCGAGAACAACACGCTCGAGCGGCATCAGTTCCTCGCGCACAAAACGGGCCACGAGATCCTTCAACATGCGATGTTCGTCAGAGAGCGCGAAGTCCATGACTGCGGCTTTTCAGCAACATACTGGCAGTATATCGGTAACCATCCTTGATGATCGCCTCTTGCGTCACGCGCGCTCCCATGCCCCCGACTCGCGCAACTGCGGCGAAAACAAATCCGGATGCAAAATTTCAGCGAAGATCCGGAGCGATTCCACCACGCGTGGGCCGGGACGATTCATGAACTGATTCCCATCGGCCAGATAGACTTCCGCACGCAGTTCTTTCCACAGCGGATTTTGCTCGAGCCAATACATCTCCGCGCGAGTTTTCTCCAGATCGTAGCCGCAGGGAGTAACCACAATCACATCCGGGTCCGCGGCAACCAGTTGCTCGAAATCCATCCAGGGCGAGTGCGCGCCGGCCGTGCCGAAGAGGTTTTCACCGCCGGCCAATTCCACGAGTTCCGGAACCCAATTACCGGCGGCCATCAGCGGCTCCTGCCACTCGATGCAGGCTACGCGCTTGCGCCGGCCGGTTCTGGCGATACACGAGATCGCCAGCATCCGCTCCTGCAGGCTGGCCACCAGCGCCGCGCCGCGTTCACTCACGCCGCAAGCGCCGGCCACTCGGCGGATATCGTCCCAGATGTCAGCCAGCGCGTTGGGCTCCAGCGAAACGAGCTTTGGCTGACTCGAAACCATGCCGCACAGCGCGCGCTCCACATCTTTGAGACTGACGGCGCAGACCTCGCATTGCGTTTGCGTAATGATGTGGGTGGGCGCAAGGCGCTCCAGAACATTCTCGAAAACTTCATAGACCGACAGCGCCGTCGCCAGCGTTTGCTTGACCCGGCGGTCGATGTCCGCGCTGCTGCCATCGAGCGAAAATCCGGGCTTGGTGCATACCGGCAGCGTGCGAACTTCTATCGGAAAGTCGCATTCATGCGAGCGTCCTACCTGGAACGGTCCCAGGTCGAGCGCATGCACAATCTCCGTGGCCGAAGCGATCAGCGAAACAATTCGCATTCTGTTTCTACTGTATCGTCGCCAGCAACAGCGCGCGGTTCGCGGAAAGACGTATCACGTTGTGATTCCCGCCGCCCGCGTAACTGGCCGGTGCGTAAAAATCGATTTGCGGATGGGTGTCGATCAAGTGCTGAATCTCTTCCGGCGTGCGCGCAGTGATGCTGGTAGCCACGGGTTTGACGCTGTCGAGGCCCCACTCGCGCAGACGCTCGCGAAACTGCTCGGGATTGAGATGTTCGAACTGGTCCGCGGTCATCGTAATTCCCAACTCCCCAAAAAACGGCGCATAGCGCAGGACTACGCCACTCGGGTCGAGAAAGCAATAGCGGACTTTCGGCAGGTTAAGTGTGGCGCTATAGAACTCGTCATCCGTGTCAATGAGGATCAGCTCGTTGGGGCGATGACGGGCCGCGTAATTTCGCAGCGGCGGCGCGGCGGCCAAAGGCCGGCTGTAGGCATAGTGGAGGCTCCAAACTGGAGTCGCGGCGGCGAGCTTGAGAATGAGGACTGCGGCGAGTATAGGCATCTGCCAGCGCGGTCCGTAGCTCGCGGCGACCACGGCCAGCGGAACAATCACCATGACAGCGTACGGAAAATTGCGCCACTGGTAAGTGCAGACGATAACCGTGGCCACCAGCAGCCAACATCCGGCAAGCAAGGCGGCCGCATTGCGCTCAATCGTTTTTCGAATGAGAACGGGCAGCGCAATCAAGGCCGCTACACAGAGAAACGGGTCCGTGAGGAAGATGCGGCGAATATAAAACAGCCAGACAGGATCGCTGCCGCGCTCCACCGGCGGGTGCATGCCGAACTGGAAGACCTGGTCGTAAACGTATTCGGTCCAAAACCATTTCTGGTGCGCGATGATTTGGTAGACATGCCAGGGCGCGGCCAGAAGCGCGACCGCCAGCATCACTTGCACAATTCGCTTAACGGCTGGTCTCTCGGGGCTGACAAAAGCGAAGAGCGCCAGCATGAAAAGCGGAATCAGGCCGGCCAGGCTCTTGGTCAAAATCGCCGCGGCATCGAAAGCGGCAAAACTCCAGAACGATGCTGAACGTTGCAGTTGCGGGTCGCGTGACAGGCTGTACAGCGCGGCTGCCGAGAAGGCAAGCAACAGAATATCGGAGTAACCAAGGCGCGCGAGCGTATACCAGAGCGAGTTGGAGATCAGCAGCAATACGGCCGAAATACCGCGCAGGCCACGCAACCAGGCGAACAGAATGGCGGCCAATGCAGATGCGGCCAACAGGCTCGGCAAGCGGAGAGCGAACACTGACCAACCCAGCAACTTGACGCTAGCGCCCGCGAGCACATATTCGAGCAATGGCTTGAACAGATAATACCGGTCAAGGAACATCGGCGTGAGCCAATTTCCGTCCTTGGCGACATGCTGGGCGGCATAAGCGTAGACGGATTCATCCTGCGCATGGATTCCATCGACGGCGTTGACCAGCGGCGCGGCGATGTCGCTATTGGTCACACCCACAGCCAGGAACGCGAACACGGCCGAGCCCACTAGAATGGGAGCTATGGCGTAAGCACGGCTTTCCAAAGAACCTTCCGGTTAGCGAGATCTCTCAAAGCCTGGGGTGCTTCCGCCAGCGGATAACTGACCGGTGACGGCGGGCGAAGCAATCCGCTCTCAAACATTTCTCCTAGGGCGCGTTGCGTGGCGCCGGCGTAGCCTGGGTTGGCTTGCACATAGCCGCCCCAGACCGCGCCCACCACCGACATATTCTTCAACAGAATCCGATTGGCCGCGATGGTGGGAATGCGCCCCGAGGCGAAACCGATCACCAGCAAGCGTCCCCCCGATGCGATGCATTTGGTCGAGAGGTCAAAGACGTCGCCACCCACCGGATCGTAAATCACGTCGGCGCCGTGGCCGCCGGTGATCTCCTTCACTCCCTCCACCCAGGTCCCATCGTTGTAACTGAGCGCGTGCTCCGCGCCCAGCGACTTGGCAAAATCGAGCTTCTCCTGGCTGCCGGCGGTTGCGATCACGCGCGCTCCCCACGCGCGGCCAAGCTGCACCGCCGTCACGCCCACTCCGCTGGCTGCGGCGTGAACCAAAAGCCATTCCCCTGCGCGCAACGCCGCGCGATCTTTCAACGCGAAATAGGAGGTCTGATAGACCACCGGCACGGCCGCGCCAGCCGCGAAATCCATGCCCTTGGGCAAGGGCGCTGTGCGTCTTATATCCGCTGCGACGTACTCGCCGAACCCGCCGCCGCTGACCATCGCCAGCAGCTTTTCCCCGGTACTTTCCACGACGCCCGCCACTTCCGCGCCCGGAATAAAGGGGAACGGCGGCTTCACTTGATACTTGCCCTGCACTTGCAGAATGTCGAAGAAGTTCAATCCCGCGGCGGCAACTTTGATGAGCACCTGTTCCGGCCCGGGCTCGGGCACCGGAACATCTTCAAACCGCATTGTTTCGGGCTCGCCGAATTCATGAACACGCCAGGCTTTCATGTGTCTTGTCCATTGTATGCGCTACACGCAGCCCAGAACCACGGTATGCGGGCCCCCTGGGATCGGTCGCAGCGTAATCTCGCTGAATCCGGCGTCGTGCAGCATGCCTTCAAGTTCAGAAAATGTATACGCATCGCCGCTGGGCGTGGTCCCTAACACCGCCAAACTGAACGCCGCGGGGAACGCGGGAGAGATGCGGTCTTCGTTCGGCACCAAATCCAGAATCGCCACGCGCCCGCCTGGATTCATAGCGGAATGCACTTTCTTGAACAGTTGCACGCCCGTCACCCTATCAAAAAGGTGCACAAAATTGGTCACCAACGCAATGTCATAGGGACCTCCCAAATCCACCGTAAAGACGCTGCCGGCCACCGATTCAAACCGGTCCGCCAGGCCCGCTGTTTTGGCGTTGCTGGCCGCGATCTCCAGCACCTTTGGCCAATCTACAGCCACGATGTGGGCTTCTGGGGCCTGTTTGGCAACCGCAATCCCGAACATGCCATTTCCCGCCGCAATGTCGAGAACTCGCATTGGGCCGGTGCGGTCTTCCAGGATCATCGCCGCCAGAATCCAGGCCAAGGGCGCCAACATGGGCGTCATGGCTTGAGCGAAACCCACCCACATCGGACTTTCAGGCGCGGTGATGCCGTCGTCCGCAGTCCGGCCTCGCCGTATCGTGTCCGCCAAGTTCGCAAAGCACCGCATAGAAAAAGGGCCGCAAACGACCGGCGCAATCGCGGAAAGACAAGCAGGCGAAGCAGGATCGAGATACAGCGCGCTGGTCGGGCTATGCCGGTATCGCCCGTCGTTCTTGACCAACAGCCCCTGGATGGTCAGAAAATCGCATAAAATGCGGATGCCGCGTTCCGAAGCTGCACAGCCTTGCGCGAGCGAGGCAACGTCCCCAGGCCCTTTGCCGATGAAGCGAAATAAATCGAGCTCAATGGCTGCCCGCAAGGCTTCGGATCGGTGATACGACATCAGAGTATCGAGGATGATCAAAGGCGACGGAGCACGTTGCGCTTGCGCCAATTCGGGTTGGACCATCTCAGCTCGGAGATCAGCCGCCATGTTGCGACTTTACAACATTATTAGGGATTGCCGAATCGGGGGTCGTGCAGCAAGGCATCGTCGGTCAATGTTTGGAGAAACGCAATCAGATCGCTCCGCCCCTCGGCGCGGATCATTCGAAACTCGCGATCAGAGGATCCTTATGCGGGTTGTCATGGCCCGCCCCGCCGTCATCACTGGCAACCAGGCCGTTGTTGTGAACCCTTCGCCAGGTCCTCCAGTTTCAGTGTGACTTGCGACGGGATGTCGCCGCTGATATTGAGAACAGTTTGTGCGCCGCCGAGGAACGGGAGGAGAGGCAAGATAAGAAGCCACATAGCGCGTTTGGGAGATCGGCCAGACGGCACAACAGTCGGCAAGGCTGTATAGTCAGAAAGATGACTCGTACATGTGTTGTATGGCTAGCCATGTTCCTGCCGCTTTTCTGTCAGGCCAAGAATCCTTTCGCCGGGCGTTGGGACTTGACCATGAAGACCGCCTCCGAGACTTATCCGGATTGGGTGGACGTTACGGGGGACAACGCCGCCACCGTGCAATTGCGCACGGGGAGCATCCTGCCCGCCAAAGACGTCAAGGTAGAGAACGGCACGCTGACGCTGACGCCCGTGCCGGGGCTCACCTGGCGCCTCTCTGTCCATGGAAATCGTTTGACTGGAACGGAGCAGCGCAAAGGCGCTGATTTCGCCAAGATCGCGGGCGTGCAAGCGCCCACTCTCAACCGCCCTGAGCCAAAATCCTGGAGCAAGCCCGAACCGCTCTTCGATGGCAAAAGTCTGAACGGCTGGGAGCCGGATGATCCCGCCAAGAATCATTGGACCGCCATCAATGGCGACCTGGTGAACGAAAGCCACGGAGCGAACCTGCGCACCACACGCAAATTTCAGGACTTCAAACTGCATCTGGAATTCAACTGCCCCGACGGCGGCAACAGCGGTCTGTATCTGCGCGGACGCTATGAAGTCCAGATTGAATACGAGCCTGCGGGCGAGAACGACCCCGCGCACGCCATGGGCTCGTTGTACGGACGGATCGCGCCTTCGGAAGTTCTACCCAAAAAGCCTGGCCAATGGGAAACTTACGATGTCACCTTCGTAGGACGCACGCTCACTGTAGTGCGCGATGGAGTGACCATCATCGATCACAAAGAAGTGGCCGGCATCACCGGTGGGGCGCTGGATAGCGACGAAGCCTTGCCCGGACCCTTCTATCTGCAGGGCGATCACACCGGCGGCCTCAAGTTCCGCAATATTCTGGTCTCTACGCCTTCATCACACTGAGAAAAGCGTCTTCAAACTTCGCCATTTCGGTCTGCGTGCCGATGGTGACGCGCAGCCATTTGTCCAGCGGCGGGAATGGGCGGCCCACGGCGATGCCTTTATCCAGAAACGCCGGGCCCACTTGTCTGACGTCTCGACCGGTTTCGATCATCACGAAATTGGCATGCGGGCGAATGAACTTATAATTGTTCGCGTCCAGCCAGTGGCAGAAATCGCCGCGCACCTTGCCAAAACGCTCCCGCCGCTCTGCGATGAACGAGGGAGAACCCAGCGCGGCGATGGCGGCGTAGGCGCCGGTCACGGAAAGGCTGCCGTTGCGGAAAGAGGTAAGCTTGGTGGTCAGTTCCGGATCGGCAACGCTGTAGCCAACGCGCAAACCGGCCATCCCGAAAATCTTCGAAAATGTTTTAGTCACCACGACGTTCTTGCCGGCCCGCACGTAGGGCAGCGCGCTCGCCAGCTCCGGATCGGTGGAGAAGTGGATGTAGGCTTCGTCGATCAGAGCCACCGTGTTCGGCGGCAGGTTGTCGATGAGCCATTCGACGTCGGCCTTTTTGGTGATGGACGACGTGGGGTTATTGGGATTGACGATATAAATCAGGCCGCCCTTGGCTTCCTCGGCCGCGGCCGCCATTTTGCGCACGTCGGCCGACCAGTCTGGGGTGAGAGGCACGCGGATCACCGGATTGCCATAGGCATGCGCCAGATCCGGCGGCAGCTCGTAGCTGGGCAGCGCGGTAATCAGCGGGCGAGTGGGCGAAGTGAACGCGCACACCGCGCAATGCAGAACCTCGCTCGACCCGCTGCCGAGCACAATCTGATTCGCCTTGACGTGTTCGGTCTCGGCGATCGCCGCCGTCAGCCGCTCCATCACTTCATCGTGATAGCGGCCCGTTTGCGCCAGAATCCGGCTCATCGCGTCAATGGAAATCTGCGGCGGGCCTTCCGGATTTTCGTTGGCGTTCAACAGCACCAGTTTGCTGAGGTCCATGCCGTTGAGCAGGCGCCGCTGAGCGTACGCAGCTTCACCTCCGATAGTCAGTCCGGCGGCGAGTAGCGCGAAGTTCTTGCTCAGGTCCCGGCGGGTAAGCGTCATAGCAGTCTCCTGAAAGCGATGATAGCGCTTTTGGCCAAGTCCTCTTAATGCAGGTCCAACGTGCCGGCCCCCGTAATCCGTTTGGACTTCTTATCTTGCAGGAAGACGACCGCGCGCAAGTTCTCGCGCTTCCAGTCGGCCGGGAGCTGCAGAGTGGAATTCAAAGCCAGCCTTGGATTGTTCCGGTCCATCTTTCCGAGCATTCCGAAACTGCGAACCAGGGGAGCGTGTTTCAGAGTACGCCCTTGATTCTCTCCGCGAGTAACGCGGCTGGAGATGCCGGATTCCGTGACCGCCAGGTAGAGCACTCCTTCGGTCCCCGCCACGCGCCGCTTTGCGGTGACGTGCAAATCCAGTAGCGTGGGGTCGCTGGTATTGGGCGATGCCGCGAGCTGAATGTCGTCTTGAGCCGACGCTCCGTGACTGGCGATTTCCGCGACGGCCGTCACGTACGAGTCTCCCGCGAAGCCCGCATTGCCGCCCACCACCATTTGAGGCGTGTAGACTTCATCGACGCCAAATAACTTGGCGTAATCGTTTTGCCGGAACCGGAACTGCGGCGAAGAATACGCGTCCTTCCAGCCGAGCTGATTCCAATAGTCGACATGCTCCTCGAGCCCAATCACCCGGACACCGGGCACGGGCTGGCGGCGCTCCATGTCGGCCAGCATCCTCTCGGCGCTCGGGCAACTGGAGCAGCCCTCGCTGGTGAACAATTCCACGATGACGAAGTTGTCGGCGCAGGTGGCGATTTGCGCCATGACCACGGCGAGCCAGAGGTACTTCATAAGCGTTCCTTCCTTCCAGGGTAGACGAAAAACGCACCCCATATGTGGGCAGGTTATTAACCGCAGCCGATGATTAATCGGCCTCGCGCGGTTAACTAACCGGCCCCACAGGCTATAATCTGGAAACCATGTTGCAGAGATGCTTTCTTTCGCTTCTCCTGTTGGCGGGCTTGCTTTGCGCCGGAGATAATCCCGTGCTCGAAATCACGTCACCGCTGGGGACCAGGTTTTACTCGAAGCCCGACGAGAAAGGCGTAGTCGCGGCTGCCGAACAAGCCTTGGCTGCCGACCCCCGGAACGTCAAGCTGCTGTTGAAACTATCGCAGGCGCAGAACTCGGTCCAGCAAATCAAGGAAGCGGTGGAGACGTGTACCCGCGCGCTCGCCATCGAACCAGGCAACGCCGAACTGCTGCTGGAGCGCGGTCATCGTGAGCTTCCCCTGCGGCGATTTGAGCAAGCGCGTGCCGACCTGAAACGCGCCACCGAGCTCGATCCCAACCTGGCGGAAGGCTACTATCATCTCGGTCTAGCCCATTTTTTCCTGAGCGATTTCGGTCCTGCCGCCGATGCTTTTTGCAAGGGCGTGACGGTGGTCAAAGATCAGGACGCCTTGGTGAATTTCACCAACTGGTGTTATGCGGCGTCGCGCCGAGCCGGACGGAAGGAGCAAGCCGCGCAAGCACTGGCGAAAGTTGGTCCGGACATACAATCGAACCCCGGCCACACGGTTCACTATTTCAACCTGGTCCGCTTCTTTCAAGGCCGCAAGACGGAAGCCGAAATTACTCCGCCGCCGCCCACGCCGGGCGATGACGAATCGGAGCTGGTCTTTGATACGGTTAGTTTCGGTATTGGTAACTGGCATTTGGCCAATGGCGAACGCGACCAGGCCGCCAAATATTTTCGGCGCATTGCCAAAGGACACATCTGGTACACCTGGGGCTTTGTCGGCTCCGAAACCGAACTGGCGCGCATGGGCAAGAACTAATTGGCTGCGGCGCCGGCGTTAAAGCGCGAACTTGGGCTGGGCGATCTGGTCCTTGCGCAAATTGTTTGCGTGGTGGGCGCAAGCTGGGTCGGCGTAGCGGCGAAGTTGGGGCACGCCCACGCCGCGTTCTGGCTGGGCGCGATCTCGCTCTTCTATTTGCCTCTGGCCGCGGTGGTGATTTACCTGAACCGCGAGATGCCCATGGAAGGCGGGCCCTATGAATGGGCGCGGCTGGGCTTCAATAACTTTATGGGATATCTGATGGCGTGGAATCTCTGGGTGTACGCCATCGTCTGCGTGGCCGGCGTGCTCTTTATGATTCCCACGGATGTGGCGTATTTCATCGGCCCCTCCGCCGCCTGGATCCCCAAAAATCAAGTGGCGACATTCGCCATCGGCTTTTCCGTCGTAATTTTTATTTTAATCGTTGCCATTCGCGGGCTTGCCCTCGCTAAATGGCTGCACGGCAGCGGTGGTGTGCTGGCAATGGGAGCTTACGCGATCTTGATTTTTCTCCCATTGTGGGCGATTTATAAGGGCTCGTCCATTCATTATGTGGCCATCCCCTGGCAGCCGCCACCAGTTAGCTGGTGGAGCCTCGCTGTTTTCGGACAAATGACCATTGGCGGGCTGAGCGGCTTCGAATACGTCGGCATTCTGGCGGGCGAGTGCAAGGATCCCGTGCGAACCATTGGCCGCTCTGTGATGGTTTCGGCACCCATTATCATGCTCATGTTCGTCCTCGGAACCAGCAGCGTGCTGGCGTTTGTGGGCGACAAGCCAATTGACTTGATTGGTCCGATCCCGCAAACCTTGCGGCTGGCCTTGGGCCCCAATTCCTGGTTCGCTCCGCTCAGCATCTTCATGCTCGCCACGCGAACGGTGGCGGCGGGCAGTCTCTTGATCACCGGACTCACGCGCTTACCAATGACCGCGGGCTGGGACCATCTGGCGCCGCAATGGTTCACCAAACTGCATCCCCGCTGGGGCACGCCGGTGAATTCGATTCTCGTGGTCGGCGCGGTGATCGCGCTCTTGATGATGCTTTCCATGTTCGGCGTTCACGAACAGGAAGCGTATCAAGTGCTCTCCAATGCTTCCACCGTGCACTATGGCGTTGCGTATGTGATGATTTTTGCGCTGCCGTTGTTCGGAAGCCGAAAGTTGCGAGCGCGCCTGCCGCGCTGGCTCGCTCCCGTGGCCGCGGTCGGCTTGCTTTCTAGCGCCATCGCCGTGCTCATCGCCGTCCACCCGATCGTGGATGTGGTCAGCCGCTCGGCTTATGCGTTGAAGATCGGCGGGACCGTGCTACTGACGAATATCGCCGGTATATGGCTTTACCGGCGCTCGGTGGCGATAGGAACAAGCGCCAGATTGGCCGCGCACATCAGCCCCCAGCCAAAGACATCGCGAAACTCGTGAGGTGGGCCGAGGCTCACCAAGTTGCCGGCCCACACCAGCGTCGGGATTGGCCGCATAACGGCTCTTACGTCGTGCTTAATCTTTGGTCGCCGACGATTGCACCGGCTTAGTCTTCAACTCGATCCGAACCTGTTCGAGCGGGCCCCGGGCAACCGTGGTGGGAGACCACTCCGCCAAGCCTAAGTTCGGTCCGGACATCGTGACTACGATGGAAGGATCGCCGGGATGTTCCGATACCGGGCAGGCCTCGCCGGCTGGGCACATCACCCGCAAAATCCGGATCTGGCCATTCTCGTACTGATTTTGCATGGCAGCCTTACCTGGATCGAGCGCCAGACGGGGCAGCCGTACGTCCTTTGCCGGGGCATCCAGCGGCTCCGTCTTTAGCGCAATTCGCATGTATTGCATCGGAGCGTCGCCGGTGTACTCGACCGCGTGCGTCTCGGGAATTCCGCGGGCAAATCGGATTCCGCCCGCTTTCACGGGCGGCCTTTCGAAATCCAATCCCATCGCTTCCCCGGTCTTGTGATAAAAGCGGAGCGCGGCGCCGTCCGTCACATACAGAAAAACTACGGTCGGCGTCGAAGGATGATCGTGAACCGGGGTCTTTTCATGGGGTCCATAGCTGACTCGCGCCACTTGGGCGTAGTCATTCTCAAATACGCGGTGATAATGGCCGCCCGCGACCTCAAACGGATCCTGGGCCAGAGCAAGCGAAGCTACGCAGAGGAGAACGAGAACGTAACGCTGCAAGTGCTCGATCATCCGTCCCCTGACGGTGGCGGCTCGGGATCGCCTAAAACCGAGCCGCGAGCGTGAGCGAGCGGTCCCTAATAAAACAAATACTTGCGCCATTGATCGTCACTTTTTCCGAGCAGGCGCATCAGATGGCGGCTGGTGTGCAGACTGAACGGCCGCGGCGCGCGCGCCAGTTTCATTCCCGCTTCGTCGGGCGTCCGGCTGCCTTTGCGATTATTGCAAGGATGGCAGCAAGCCACCAGATTCTCCCAGGTTGTCTCGCCTGCGCGTGAGCGCGGCACCACATGGTCCAGAGTTAATTCGGCGGACGGCATCACCCGGTGGCAGTACTGACAGGTATAGCGGTCGCGCATCAGAATGTTCTTGCGCGACAAGGCCCGCGTCTGGTGCGGGATGCGACGGTATTCAAGCAAACGGATCACCGTGGGAATACGCATGGTCCGGCGAGAGGAGTGGACGTGCGCCACAGACTCCTCCTCGGCCGACGCCACGCCCTTCAGCACCAACACCAGCGCCCGGCGCGCGGCGCAGATGTTGATCGGTTCGTAACTGGCGTTCAAGACCAAAACTGGCTTATGTAGTCGATCCAGACTGGGCATACTTAGAACTCCCCGGGAGAATGGAATCCAAAGAACTTGTGTCAAGACGGTTTTCGCGCGCGTGAACCGCCGCCGGTATCCGGCGGTCTACGCGGGCCACGGTGAGCACAGCCACATAGCTGGCGCCGGCTCTTTTCAACGCACGCGCACAGGACGCGGCGGTCGAACCGGTGGTGAGTACATCGTCAATCAATACCAGCCGCTGACCATCCAGGGAGCGCGTGGTCCGGAACGCCATGGACATATTTGCGCGCCGCTTGGCGCTGGTCAGTCCCGCCTGCGCCAGTGTATTCTTGGCGCGGCGAACTAGCTTGCGCACAGGAATTCCGGTACGGCGCGAAACTTCTTTCGCCAAAAGGTACGACTGGTTGAACCCGCGCTCCCAGCGCTTTCGCCAGTGCAAAGGCATGGGAACGAGCGCGTCAAATTTTTGATCCCGCGGTAGCACCTGCGACAAAAGCTTGCCTAGGGGCCGCGCCACGGTTTGCACCCGGCCATATTTCAGCAGGTGAACCAGGTCGCGCAATTCAGTTTCAAAGGCGCCGAAAGAATAGCAGGCGTCATAAGTTTGTGCGCCCAGCCGGCAAACCATGCAAAGCCCGTCATCGTCCAGCGGAAAGCCATTCAAGAACGGTGTCTGGCAACGGGCACACGCATACTCGGCAGATAGAGGCTTAGGCTTTTCGAGGCACTTTCGGCACACCGGAATGCGGCTCAACTCAGTAAGGGGAACCTCGCAAACCCGGCAATTATCGGGGAAAGTAAACGAGAAAAAGGCAGCAGGAATCTTTCGAATAGCCGCTAGCGCGGCCGAGGCAGGCTTGATGGTTCTGCTACTGCTGAAGATCCACCTCCGCTAAAAAGACTAGTGTACCATTCCAGCCAAGAAGATCTCACGTCTCTTTCGAGCCTAGTTCATCAGAATGAAACACTTAGGATTCGATATGAGCCCTCGTCCAGCGACCGGGCCTGCTAGCGAGAAGCGCGCGGAGCACAAGCTAATGCCTGTGAATTCGTCCATCCAACCCCGAACGTTAACGTTCTGGGCCTGGAGGGCAGGCCGGGTTCACAAAGCCCGCCCGGGTTCCAAGGCCGCCCGCAGCACCAACGCGTGCACCGGCTTCAGGCGGCCACGGAAATCACTTCATGCCCTTGCTGGCGGAGAGAAGCGGCGAGTTGCGATTCGCCGCGGTTCCACCAATGCTTGCGGTTGCCGATGACGATCAAAGAGTGCGTTGGGAGCGCCTGCTTCCAGGCGCTCTCGCGATCGCGGCACAGGATGCGCTGAACTTTCGTGGGAACCTTTTGTCCATCCGCTAAGGTTTGAAATTTGCGCGTCGCGAAGGCGTCCACCACGGGTGGAGTGTTCAAATCGAGGGGGTAGGGAACTACCTCCGGAACCAGCAAGTGAATGCTGGCGTGCAAATCGCACGCGAGTTGCGCTGCCGCGCGCAGGGCCGCCAAGGTCTCTTTGGCGCCAGTGTAGATTACATTCACTTCGACGCGATCGGCCGCAACTTTCGTTGTCATAGAATTCAACCCAGCTTCAGACTAGGGTTTCGGGCGTAAGAAAAGCATAAGTAGGGGCTAAGGATTCCGTTAAACTCTGGTTATGGACCGCCGACAAGCGCTGGCGTCGATGATTTCCGTGGCGTTGAGCCGGTACGCGACTGCCGGGACCGACGAAGACACCGCCGGGCTGCTCTCCATCTACGATTTTGAGGCGCTGGCGGAAAAGCGCATCGTGCATGGGGCGTGGGAGCGCATTCAAGGCGGGGCCGCCGACGAGCTGACGCTGCGCTGGAACAAAGAAGGCTGGCAGCATCTACGCCTGCGTCCGCGGGTCTTGGTGGATGTCTCGAAGCTGGACACGCGAGTCACGGTGTTGGGCCAGGAGATGCCGTTTCCGATTCTGCTTGCGCCTACGGGCGGCCAGGGATTGATTCGGCCTAAGGGCGAACTCGCCGTCGCCGATGGCGCGGCGGCTGCCCAGGCCACGCTGGTGATCAGCAGCAGCGCGTCGCTGCGCGTAGAAGAAATCGCCGCGCATGCCAAAGGTCCGGTCTGGTTTCAACTCTACGTGCAGCGGGATCGTGGGTTCACCAAAGATTTGGTGCAGCGGGCGGAAGGGTCCGGTTGCCGGGCGCTGTGTGTGACGGTGGATTCGCCCACGCAAGGCGCGCGCAATCGCGAGTACGGCGCCAAAGGCGAACTGCCGACGCGGGCACTGCCGAATCTGCAAGGCAAGGATTACCTCGATCCCAGCCTTACCTGGAAAGATATTGACTGGCTGCGGTCGTTCGCCAAGACGCCGGTGTGGCTGAAGGGCATTCTGAATCCCGACGACGCGCGGATTGCGGTCGAGGATGGCGTGGCGGGCATTATGGTTTCTAACCACGGCGCGCGCAATCTGGATACGACGCCAGCCACGGTGGATGCGCTGCCGTTGGTCGTCGAGCAGGTGCGGGGGCGCTTGCCGGTGATCGTGGACGGAGGGATCCGGCGGGGTACGGATGTTTTGAAGGCGCTGGCTTTGGGGGCGACAGCGGTGCAGATTGGCCGGCCGTACCTGTATGGGCTGGGCGTGGCGGGCGCCGACGGCGTGCAGCGCGTGGTGAGCATTTTGCGAAACGAATTCGAGATGGCGATGATGTTGACGGGGCGGCCCACGCTGAAGAGCATTGACCGGTCGGTGCTTTGGTAGGGAGTCGCCTTCACTGGGCCTTGAAAGCAACCGATTACTGTTTCAAACGATGCAATAAGCCGGCGAAGTTGCGCGACTTGGACGCCGAGGTTTGGCGAACTACCTGGTTCAAGCTCCGGCGCTCGAAGAGACGCTGCTCCGGCAAGAAGCCGTGCGGGAACTGCGCGGGCGAGTCGACCTGCGTGAAAGAATCGCGGCGCTGGGCGAGTTCGATTTTGCCGAGTCCAAGTGGAGCACATTCGAAGACTGGCTGAATTCACCCACGCTTTCATTCCATCCGTATCTTCCCATCGCTGCTGCGATCACTTCCGGGCTCCTTGCCGGGCTTTTTTTAGCCGGGTACAGCGTGGCGATTCCTTGGGCTCGAGCCGCCATTGCGATCGGCGTACTGATGCTATTGCACGCTGCCGTGGGCCTGTTCTTCCGTAATCGGGTAAACCGGATGGTTGACTGGGTGCGCCCCGTCACAGTCGAAACATCCGTCTTACGAGAAGGCCTCGGTCTGCTCGCGGGCGAGCATTTTCAATCCGCCAAGCTACGGGAGCTTGTCGATCACGTTCAAACTGGTCCCGCAACTATTCGGAAGCTCGAACGATTGCTGGAAGCCCTCACACAGCGCGATAAGGACTGGTTCTACCTTCCCTCTCGCCTATTGCTGGTGGGCACGCAACTGTGCATTGCCATCGAGCAGTGGCGAGTAAAGCACGGTCGAGAGCTAAAGATATGGCTCGAAGCTTGGGCTGAATTCGAAGCTTTGAATGCGCTGGCTGCTTATGGATATGAGAATCCGGACAACACTTTCCCTGAATTCTCAGGTAACGACGCGTGCTTCGAAGCTCAGGGATTAGGTCATCCCTTACTGCCTCACGCGTCCTGCGTGGTAAACGATGTCGAGTTGAGCAAAACTTCGCCATTCTATGTGATCAGCGGATCTAACATGTCGGGAAAAAGCACGCTGCTGCGCTCGATCGGACTGAACGCAGTGCTGGCGTTTGCGGGCGCTCCGGTGCGTGCACGCGCTCTACGTTTGTCTGGCCTCTCAATTTTTGCGTCGCTTTCAATCGTCGACTCGTTACTCAATGGGAGATCGAAATTTCTGGCCGAGGTGGACCGCCTGCGATTGGCAATTGAGGCGACGGCGGCCAGGAAGCCCGTGCTATTCCTCGTTGACGAGATCTTCAGCGGCACGAATTCGCGAGATCGGCGCATCGCTGCGGAGGCAGTGGTGCGAACACTCGTCAACCGGGGGGCTATAGGGGTTCTCTCAACGCATGACCTGGCACTGACGGAAATCGCGAGAGCAGAGGGGATGAGGGGTGCTAACGTCCATATGGGTTCGAGAGACGGACGCGATCCGATGGATTTCGATTACCTGCTCAAGCCGGGTGTCACGGAAGAGGCGAATGCCATTGCCATCGCAAGGATGGCGGGTGTCCCGGTTTAGGTGTGTTCATTAGGCAACAGGCGATAAACGAGTGTTCTGGTCTGACACGCGAACCGAGTTGCAAGACTCGCTTGACAGCGATGTTCGGTCCTGGTTCGCGAGCCGTATTCTCCCCGTGACCGAAGCCATCGCCGAACGTTGGGGTTATCTGGGCGCCGCTGTACGAAGGCAAAGTCGAAACACTTGCAGTTGTAGACTGCGTGATCGCCGCGACCGCGCTTGAACACCTGGAACGCTGACTGCGCGGCAGGGGACGGATCAGCTCGGCGTCATTGGTCCAGCCATGGATTTACTAGCGCGACGCCAAGGGCGTCGAAGTCCTTCGTATTGCGCGTAACAATGGTGAGGCCATGCTCAAGGGCCGTGGCGGCAATCATGCCATCAGGCGCGCTGAGCGGCCGCCCGATTAACTGGCGCATCCCATCGAGCCTTCCCCATCGCGCGGCAATCGCATGCGTTACCGGCAGAATGCGCCCCGGAAAGAGGAGCGCCAAGTGACGCTCGAGAGATGCCTCCAGTTGTACCCGCCGCGCGGCGTCCCGCGTGATCGTGAATCCCGTTTCCAGTTCGCCGATGCTCACGACGCTGAGAAACAACGCGCTAATGTCCTGGGCAGCCACCCAACCCTTGACCTTAGGGTCCGGGCGGGGACGCATCAACTCGGAGGGAATGTTGGTGTCCAGAAGAAAACGGCCGTTCACGACAGGTCCACGGGCCGGGGTCCCGAGGGATTGCGGGTGAACATTCGATCAATCTCTTCGTCGGTGAGCAAACCACGGATTTCCGCGAAAGCGTCGATGAGCGACTGCCCGGTGCGGCCTTCCGGCTTAGTTGTTTCAGCGGCGGTTGCCGCCGGTTGTTGGGCGCATATGGGATTGACGGCGTCTTCAAGCAGGCCTGCGGCGACGGCTTCAACCGGTCGACCCTGTAGTGCGGCTTGGCGCGCGAGCTCGGCCTGGACTTCGGGTCTGATGTCGAGTGTGATGGTCATGGGTCGTCTCCGGTTGAAAAACGGGTTCCGTCATTACGCTACATCAGGCTGGTTTGGCGGTCAAGTGGTCGGCGCATGCACTACGACTCCGTCGTCGGGCCGATTAACAATCGGCCGCAGGCTAACAAGCTGGCTAACAGCCTGCCTCACACGGTTATTTCTCCGGCATCTGAAAGCGGTATCCCACCCACGGCTCGGTCAGAATATAGCGCGGCTTGGCGGGCTCGGGCTCGATTTTCTTGCGCAGTTAGTTGAATAACACGCGGAGATATTCCACTTCGCCGACCATAATCCGGCCCCCACACCGCTTGCCGGAGCATCGCGTGCCCAACCCGGACGTCAAGAGAATCAGCGCATTGAGAGCCCTGTCAGATTTTTATGTGGTAAGTGTGTTAGAAATCGCTTTTCCCAACGACTGCCTTGAATGTGGGAGGAACTGAGAGCATCTCGACCGGCGCGGCCAGCCACGACGACTTGTACAAAGAAGCCGCACACAGGTTCGGGTCTGCACTTGAACGGCTTGCGAGTGCCTACGAGGCTGACCCGGAGAAGCGCCGGGACCTAAGCCAGGACATTCATTTTCAATTGTGGCGTAGTTTCCAGCGGTACGATGCCCGATGCTCGCTGCGGACTTGGGTTTATCGCGTTGCCCACCATGTTGCTGCCTCGCATGTACTGCGCGAACGCAAAATCTTTTCAAAGCTGGTAACGGTGGAAGAACTCGAAATGCTCCCCGACAAGGACCAGGGCCAGTTCGCAGCGGACCATCGCAGGAACCTGAACCAGCTTTCGGCGTTAATTCGACAACTCAAACCGCTGGACCGTCAGGTCATCATTTCTTACCTGGAAGACATGGACGCGGCCTCAATCGGGGAGATCACGGGACTATCGCCGGGCAACGTGGCCATGAGGATACATCGGGTTAAGAACATCCTGGCGCGAAGGTTTCACAAACGGGGCACCCATGCAGAATGATTCCTCCGACGACCCACGAAAAATCTGGCAAAGCCAGCCAACGGAGCCACCCACTATGACATCCGAACAGATTCGACAGAAGATAAAGCAAATGCATGCAAAGACGCGCCAGGCTCTGCTTGGCGGCGCAGCCGTGGCCTTGGTCGTGATCGGCATCGCTGCCTACGGCATCCTCCGGAGTGACAGTCTGGCCATACGAACGGTGTGCGCCTTCCTCATCGCCTGGAGCCTGGTTGGCCAGTATTTCCTTAATCGAGACATGTGGTCAGGAATGCAGCCAGCGGAGACCGTTCCCGACACCGGCCTTGGGTCCTATCGGAGCGAAGTTGAGCGGCGTCGTCACTTCGCCGACCACAATCTGCTCTGGTCTTTCGGACCCGTGGTTGCAGCGATCGGCACTTTCATTGTCCTGGTCCTCAAATTAGGAAATCGGAATCAGGCGGCGCCCGTCAAGGAAACAATTCTGAATAGCATCCCTTTTTTGGTTCTCGTAGTGGTCTGGATCGTCGCATACTTTGTAATCAGGATGCGGGACCGGCGGGAACTCCAGCAGGAGATCGATCAGCTACACGAGATCGAAAGAACGAACAGGTAACGAAATTCGCCCAGCGTGGACCCCTCACAGTTTCAAGTTTCGTTTATTAGACGATGTTGCCTGTCTATGAACCGGCAGGCGTCGAGTTCGCAGATAGCCGAGCACGAGGATTTCATTTTTACTATCCCATAGACGCCGGGTGGGGCGGCAGGGTAGGTTGGGGCATGGCTTGAAGGAGGGCCGCACCATGACGATCACTGTTGACATCGCACCCGAAGTTCAGGCCGAGCTTGCCCGTCAGGCTGCCGCTTTGGGCCGGGCCCTTGAGGTGTACGCCGCGAGCTTGCTCGAAGAGGCGGCCCGTGTTCCGAGTGCTGCACCTTCCGAAGCGCCCGCAAAGGACATGGTCGAGCTCTTCGCGCCGCTCCGTGGCATCAATATCGATTTTCAACGCGACAGGGACCCAGGCCGCGACATCGTTCTGTGAAAGGATACTTGGTCGACACCAATATCCCGTCTGAATTCACCCACCAGCAGCCGGACTTGCACGTGGCGGATTTCGTCCGGCATGCCGGACAAAAGAACCTCTTCCTGAGCGTCATGACCGTGGGCGAAATTTGAAAAGGCATCGACCTGCTTCCGGTCAGCCAGAAGCGAACCGAACCGAGTTGCAAGATTGGCTTGACATCGATGTTCGATCCTGGTTCGCGGGCCGTCTTCTCCCCGTAACCGAAACCATCGCCGAACGCTGGGGACACCTGGCCGCCGCTGCACGAAAGCAAGGCGTTACGCTGGCGGTTGTAGATGGCGTGATCGCCGCGACCGCGCTTGAACACAGCCTCACGCTCGTGACGCGCAACGTAAAGGACTTTGCCAGTCTTGGCGTCACACTGTTGAATCCCTGGGACGCTGTATGAGCTTGCAGACAACGGCGCTCGTGCCGGCGAGCGCACTAAGGCGACTCCGTCGCCGGGCCGATTAACAATCGGCCGCAGGCTAGCAAGCTGGCTAACACCCTGCCCCACCCGGTCATTTTTCCGGCATCTGAAACCGGTAGCCCACCCAGGGCTCGGTCAAAATATAGCGCGGTTTGGCGGGCTCGGGCTCGATTTTCTTGCGCAGTTGGTTGACGAATACTCGGAGATATTCCACCTCGCCGCCGTAATCCGGACCCCACACCGCCTGCAGCAGCTTGGCGTGCGGAACCGGGACATTCGCATTGGAGATCAAGTAGTAGAGGAGATCGAACTCCTTCGGCGTGAGCCGCACCGCGTTTCCGTGCACGATCACGCGGCGGGTGGAGAGATTGATCTCGATGCCGTCCAGCGTCACGGTATGCGTTGGCGATTCGGTCGAAACCGGCAGCCGCCGCAAGGCTGCCCGGATGCGCGCCAGCAGTTCATTGGTGTTGAATGGCTTGGTGACGTAGTCGTCCGCCCCGGCGTCGAGCGACTGCACCTTGTCGGTTTCGGAGTCGCGCACCGTCAGCATAATAATGGCGACATCGGAGGTGGCTCGAATGATGCGGCAGGTTTCCAGCCCGCCCATGCCCGGCATGTTCATATCGAGCAGAATCAAGTCCGGCCGGTCCTGGCGCAGTTTCTCCAGGGCCTCTTCGCCGCTGCGGGCGTCGGTGACGACATAGCCGTGGGTGCTGAGCGTGACGCGCATTACGCGCCGGATTTGCGGTTCGTCATCGACTACCAGAATGCGTGCGTTGGTCATGAGAGCGGAAGGGTGAAGCTGAAGCGCGCGCCCTGATTCGGTACCGAGCCCACCCAAATCTCGCCACCGTGGGCCTGGATGATTTTCTGAGCGATGGACAACCCCATTCCAGTGCCGGGGATGCGCTCGCGCGCGGTGCGCCCACGATAGAATTTCTCGAAAATGCGCGTCCTCTCGTGCTCCGGCACGCCCGTTCCGTGATCGGTCACGGTGACCAGCGCCTTGTCGTCCTGCCGTGTGACCGATATTTCGATCGGGCTGTTCGGAGGGGAATATTTCGCGGCGTTGTCGAGAAGCTGCTGCACGGTTATGCAGATGAGTTCAGCGTCGGCCGGCACCGGGCCCAATTGCGGATCGATGGTTACCTTCACCGGGCGCCCGTCCAGCCGGGTGCGGATCTGTTCCAGTGCCGGATTCACCAACGCTTCAGCCGGCAGAGGCTGTTTGTTCAGTTTGAGCTGGCCGGCTTCGATCTTGGCCATCTGAATGGCCTCGGTAACCATGCCGTTCAAACGGTCGGTTTCCTCTTCCACCACGGTGAGCAATTCGTGCTGGGTAGCGGTGTTGGCGCCGTCCTGGAGCAGGGCCGAGGCCGCGGCTTTGATGGAGGTCAACGGCGTTTTAAAATCGTGCGCCAGAGCATCCAGCAGAGTGGATTTCAGCTCTTCGTTCTGGCGCGCGGCGTCGGCTCGAAGAGCGGCCGTCTGCGCCGCTTCGCGTTCCAGCGCGATGGCCAATAGATTGGCTACCGCCTGGGCCGCCGCTTCTGAAATTGCGCCGCCGACCATCTCCAGGCTGCCCGCAACGTGTCCGCCTAAGGTCACGGGAACCAGAAAGCGGGCCTGCGCGGGGTCATGCGCGAAAGTTCCCTGTGTGGCGGTGTCCTTGAGCACCGAATCGGACGAACTGCGGTTCTCGGCGCCGGCGCGGAAAATCTGACCGGATCGCCGGTCGTAGAAAGAAACTGCCGCGGCGCCAAAAGACTGGACCAGCCGGTAGGGGACCTCGCCGGCGAGCCCCCGGCCGGCGCCGCCCAGCAGAATCGTCCGGCTGAGGTCGTAAAGACGTTCCATCTCCTGCTGGCGCTGGAGCGCGTGATCGGCCTGTTGTTTGGCGCTGGCGGACAATTTACTGGCAACAATGGCGGTCACCAGGAAAACGGCCAGGGCTACCCAATTCTGCGGATCGGCGATGGTTAGGGTGCCGACGGGCGGCAGGAAGAAATAATTGAAGCACAACATGGCGGCCACGGCCATGACGGAGGCCACGGCCAAGCCCCACCAGGTGGCTACCGCCAGCACGGCCAGAACCAGCGTCAGCGCGACGGTCGTGGAATTGACATGCAGATAGCGAAAATATAGCAGCGTGATTAGCGCTACAATAGCCAGACTGGCGGGGCCGCGAACAGCCCATTCCAGAAACCGTGCTTGCATGAGAAGCCCTTTCTATTCTAGGCGGGAGAAAAATGCCACTGGCGCACTAGCCCAAAAGCGTTGCACAATGGCATGATAGGTTCTACGACAATGCCGGACACCAAATACCAAATCCAAGTGGTTGCCGACGCGCCCGCTATCTTCCGGGCCTCCGCCGAAGAGTTTGTACGCTCGGCCAATCAGGCGATTGCCGCGCGCGGTAAATTTCGGGTCGCCCTGTCGGGGGGATCCACGCCCAAAGGCCTCTACGGCTTGCTGGCGGGCGATGAATTCCGGCCGCAGGTGGCCTGGGACAAGGTTTTCTTCTTCTGGGGCGATGAGCGGAATTGCCCGCCCGACCATGGCGATAGTAACTATCGCATGGCGAATGAAGCGATGCTGAGCAAATTGCCGCTGGCGAGCACCCAGGTGTTTCGCATCAAGGGCGAGATTGATGCCGGACTGGCGGCGGCGGAGTACGAACAGGCTCTCAAGAGCCATTTCCAACTCGCGGAAGGCCAGTTTCCGTCCTTCGATCTGGTTTTGCTCGGGATGGGGCCGGACGGCCACACCGCTTCGCTTTTTCCGGGAACTAAGGCTCTCGACGAGACCCGCCGATTGGTAGTATCGAACTGGGTGGGAAAATTCTACACCCAGCGAGTGACCATGACAGCCCCGGTACTCACCAGCGCGCAACGCATTTTATTTCTGGTCAACGGCGCCGACAAGGCCCAGCCGTTGAAGGGCGTCCTCGAAGGGCCCTATGAACCAGAACAGCTTCCTTCGCAACTTATTCTGTCCGCGGCGGCCAAGACCCTTTGGCTAGTGGATCCATCCGCCGCAAAGTTACTGTCTATCACGAAAGAGGAACACGCATGACCGCTACCACAACAACATCGCAAATCGAGCACTACCTCGGCGATAAGGCGCAGACCTTGTTGCAATTCAGCAAACCGAAAATCTCCAAGGATCGGCTGCACCTGCCCGGGCCGGACTTCGTTGACCGCGTCTACGCGCAGACCGACCGCAGCAATCGCGTGCTGAACAATCTGCACCGGATGTTCAGCCACGGCCGGCTGGCGCACAGCGGGTACCTGTCGATCCTGCCAGTGGATCAAGGCATTGAGCACTCGGCTGGAGCGAGTTTCGCCAAGAATCCGGACTACTTCGATGGCGAAAATATTGTGAAACTCGCCTATGAAGGCGGATGCAATGCGGTAGCCTCGACGTTTGGGGTCTTGGGATCGTGCGCGCGCAAATGGGCGCATAAGATTCCGTTCATGGTGAAGATCAATCACAATGAGCTGCTCACCTATCCCAACCAAGCCGACCAGATCATGTACGGGACGGTGAAGCAGGTATGCGACATGGGCGCGGCAGCGGTGGGCGCGACCATTTATTTCGGATCCATAGAAAGCTCCAAGGAAATCGTGGATGTGGCCAAGATGTTTGCCGTCGCTCACGAGCACGGCCTGGCGACGGTGCTATGGTGCTACCTGCGGAATCCAGCGTTCAAGAAAGACAAAGATTACCACCTGGCGGCCGATCTCACCGGGCAGGCGAATCACCTGGGTGTGACCATTCAAGCCGACATCATCAAACAGAAGCTGCCGGAAAACAACGGCGGGTATAAGGCGATCCAGTCGGGCGATTCGAGCTACGGGAAACTCGACGAGCGCATCTACACAGAATTGTCGAGCGATCATCCCATCGACCTGTGCCGGTACCAGTTGGCGAACTGCTACATGGGCCGGGCGGGACTGATCAACAGCGGCGGCGCCTCCGGCGCGCACGACTTCTCGGAAGCCGTGACCACGGCGGTGATCAACAAACGCGCCGGCGGGACGGGGCTGATCTCGGGCCGCAAGGCCTTCCAGCGTCCGCTGGCGGACGGTATCCATTTGCTCAACGCCATCCAGGATGTCTATCTAAGCAAAGACATCACGGTAGCGTAGTTTTGAGCGGGCCGGGTGCGCCGACGCCCGGCCCACTAAAAAATTCCAAGGAGATTGCATGACCAACAAGAAGGTAGTTTTCCTGTTTGACGTCGATAACACGCTGCTGCTCCACGATCAGGTCACCGCGGATCTCCGCAAGCACCTGGATAGTACGGTGGGCCCCGAGCACTCCAAGCGCTACTGGGAGTACTTTGAGCAGATTCGCAATGAAATGGGCTATGCCGACTACCTGGGCGCGCTGCAGCGCTACCGGATGGAGTATCCACGCGACCCACATTTGTTGGCGCCGTCATTCTTCCTGCTTTCCTATCCGTTTGCCAATCGCTTGTTTCCGGGCTCGATTGACGCCGTCCGGCACGTACAGCAATTCGGGACGGCGGCGGTCCTGTCGGACGGAGACGTGGTCTTTCAGCCGCGCAAAATCAGCCGCGCCGGGCTATATGAAGTGTTCAACGGCAATGTGCTGATCTATGTCCACAAGGAGAAAGAACTCGACGACGTGGAGACTCGCTACCCGGCCGAGCACTATGTGATGTTCGACGACAAGCTGCGCATACTGGACGCGATGAAAAAGATCTGGAACGGCAAACTGACGACGGTGTTTGTGCGCCAGGGCCACTACGCCCACGATCCCAAGGCGATCGCCGGGTATCCGCCCGCGGATATCACGCTTGAAAGCATCGGCAACGCCCTGGATTTCAGTATGCAGGATCTGGTGGACGCCGGGCAGCCGCGGGCTTCGTCGTCGGCGGTCTAGTTTCGGCAACACGAATCGCGTTACCGGGGAGTCGGGTCGCTTAGAAGACCTCGATCCGCGAGGCAAAGACTACAACGGGGCGCTGCTTATTCGCTAGGCTTACGGTTTCGTGCCACAGCCGGTTTTGCCCGTTGGTCAGGGTGGAGGGCGGAAATGACGGCCTCGTGGTTTCTCGCGATGACAAGTCAGAAGAGCGCGGGCGGATGCCTCGGGCGTGCGACGTCCGCCTTCCCAATGCTTAACGGCGTCGAGGCTAAAGCCAAATGCATTTGAGAACTTGGCCTGAGTCATGTGGAGCTTTCTGCGAATGCTCTTCACGTCGATCTGCGCAGGTACTTAGACCTTAAATCCCGAATGCTTGCCGCCTAGGTAGCCGTCGATCTCGGCAAGGCCCGGTTTCAAATCGTCGAGCATTTTAGCCATTGGTTTAGCTCCGGTACTTCTCAAATATTGCGTCGGCCCTTGTAGCCAGTTCATTGCGCTCGGCTTTCGTTAGGTTCTCTTTTTCGTTCTTGCCATAAGCCGCGACCAGAAAGATCGGAAACCGTTCATTGCGGAGAATGTAAACCACCCGTCCTCCGCCCCGCTTGCCCCTTCCGCCGCGGCCTACGCGAACCTTGCGGAAACCACCCGTGCCTTGAATCAGATCTCCGCATTCGGGATGCGCGTTCGCTCAATATTTGTATTACCCTGTATGGCCTCTCTCGTTGCGAAGAAAAAGGGCAACAAGCTGTACTACTACGTCGTCGAAAGCGCCCGCGTCGATGGCCAACCCCGCATCGTCCACCAAACCTATCTGGGCACCGCCGAAAAGGTGGCCGATCTAGTCAAGGACCGCGCTGCCCCGGTACCGCTGTCGGCCACCATGCGTGCTTTCGGATTGCCGGGCGCTCTCTGGCTCGCCGCCCAGCAGACGGGTGTCTTTTCTCTACTGGAGTCGCTCTGGCCCCAGCCCCGCTCCGGCCCGTCGCCGGCTCACTATCTCTTACTGGCGGCCATCCACCGCATTTGTCAGCCGGGTCCCAAGACCGAGGTCTCCGATTGGTATGACCGTACCGTCCTGCCCTCGCTATGGAAAATGTCGTCCGAACGCTTCACCTCACAAGCCTTCTGGGATGCCTTCGAGCAGATTCTGCCGGAGGAAACTTCCGGGGACGATCCGCTGGAGGATGCCCAGTTGCGTTTGCTGGCTTTGTGGAAGGAAAAACAAGCGATCAGCCGGCGCTTGCTGGCCTATGACACCACCAACTTCTACACCTATATCGCCAGCACCAACACCCGCAACGAACTGGCGCAGCGCGGCCACAACAAGCAGGGCCGTCACAATCTGCGGCAAGTGGGGCTCAGCTATGTTTTGGACGGGGAAAGCGGATTGAGTCTCTGTCACCACGTTTATCCCGGCGACGTGGCCGACGCCGAGGAATTCTCCACCGCGCTGTCCCGAATTACGCGCATGCTGGATCACAATCAGATCGCGCGCAATACGGTCACGCTGGTGTTCGATAAAGGGACCGCCGCGCTGGCGAACACCTTGGAATTGGAGCAAGCCCGCGCGGGATGGATTTCCGCGTTGCCGTGGAACCAAGCTCCGGCGGAGTTGCGGGAGCGAGCGGTAGAACAACTTGCGCCCTGCAGCAGCCAACAACCGGGCGTGCGCGCGGCCGGTGAAAAACTTCTGGTGCATGGCCAAGAGCACTTCTGCGTGGTGAAGTACTCGGCTTCCTTTGCCGGCGAACAACTGCATAGTTTGACCACCAGCGTGAGCAAGGTGTTGCAGTATCTGCGCCGATTCTCCATGGAGTTGAATAAGCCGAAAGCCCGCTGGGATGAGAAGAAAATTCGCAGCAAGATTCAGCGTTGGCTAGCGGGTCAATTCCTGGCCGAGGTAATCCACTATGACATCCAACAACGCGACGGCCATTGGCATCTTCAGTTTGACTTCAACACCGCTGCCTGGCAGCGCTTGCTGACCATCGCCTCGGCCGTACCGTTCTACTCACGAATCGCCTGGACTGGACGGCGGAACAGGTAGCGGCGGGATATTCCGGCCAGCAATCTATCGAGAGAGTCTTCCGCGGACTCAAGGATGGGGAGTGGCTGGGTTGGGGACCTATGCACCACTGGAAGGATCGTAAAATCCGCATCCATGCTTTCTATTGCATGCTTGCAATCTCGCTGCTGCAGTATGTACACAAGCAGGCGCAAACCGAGTGGGAGGGGATCTCGGTGGAGCAACTGCTCCAAGAGTTGCAGCAGATCCAGCAGTTCGTTTTGCTCTATCCACCCCAGGGGGAAAAAGGACCGAATCGGGTCTCCACGGTCCTCTCCAAGCAGACCCTGGCGCAACAGTCTCTCGCCCAAACCCTGGGCCTGGATCAACTCCGTAGTACCCAAACTTAGGTAATACGGAACAACATCTACAAGTTGCTGTAAAAACAGCCCGTTAAATCCCCGCTCTCGGCATTGTCAGTAAACTCCCGCTAGCTTACGCCCGCGCTCGACAGTGTGTTCAGGATGATGCTGGTGGCATCGGTGCCTCCTGAATTTGTCTGAAAGACGCCTGAATTTGTCTGAAAGATAGATGTCAGGCTCGGGTCGCTGTTCAAAGCAGCGTTTGAAGCGGCGTTTGAGGCGCTGCTTGCGTTGGTCGAATTCTCCGAGCCACCGTGGGAATGATGGCCGTGATGATGATGGCCACTAACCGCGTGTGCCAGATCCTGAAGATTGGGGAGTTGACCGCTGGTGGACGCACTCGAAAAGTCGCCGGCG
This sequence comes from Bryobacterales bacterium, assembly GCA_963836595.1. Taxonomy (GTDB): domain Bacteria; phylum Acidobacteriota; class Terriglobia; order Bryobacterales; family Bryobacteraceae; genus DATFZA01. Next base: position 1,316,498 of record CAWIKC010000002.1, on the reverse strand, counting down.
AGCTGCGTCAGTTGCTGCGCTCCCGTGGTATTTCCCTGCGACTGGTCGGTCTGGGCGGCGGCTTGCAGATTGGTGGCGATTTGCTGCGTCACCTGCTGATATTGCGTCGGGTTAGTTTGTTGAAGCTGCTGGAGCTTACTCACCACTTGAGCGAAGGGCGAGAGTCCGCTGTTGTCTTGCCCCTGGGCGACCGGCGACCCGGTGGCGGCGCTGAGAATGTTGCCCAGGCCAAGGTTCTGGAGTGGGCTAAGGATCGACTGTAAATTGACGTTCGATAGACTGCTGATGAGGCTGGTACTCATGCATTTCCAGTGGCACTTATACGGCCAGTTTCGAGCATCTCCTAAACGATTAGAAAGATTGACCTGAAAACGGCGTTCCGAGCGACACGAATTTGACGGCCGCGACGGCATTTTGCCTTCGGGGCAAAGCTAACTGAGGTTGTCGAAAATGCCGCTGAAGACGTCCCCACCCTTGTGCTCGTCGCCTCCGTGTTGATTAGGGGCGAGTTGCCGGCGCATTTTTTCGAGCGTCATGCTTTGAATGATCACCTTGCCTGGGCCCGTCAGCGTGGCCAGGAACAGGCCTTCTCCCCCGAACATGGCGGTCTTGATGCTGCCCACAAACTCGATATCATAACTGACACTTTCGTCAAAAGCCACGATATTGCCGGTTTCCACTTGGATTTGCTGGCCAACGTCGAGCGGAAATTCGATGAAATCACCGCCTCCATGAATGAAAACGGCGCCCGGACCCGTCAGTTTTTCGAGAATGAAGCCCTCGCCGCCAAAGAATCCCGCTCCCAGCTTCTTGACAAAGGCGATGTTCAACTGCGCGCTGCTTTCGGCAAACAGAAAGCTGTCGCGCTCCACCAGCACGCTCTGACCGGCGGCGAGTTCAAACACCTGGATGCGTCCGGGATAACTTCCGGCGAAACCCACTTCGCCCGCGTCTCCGGTAGTCTTGAAATAAGTCAGAAATAGCGACTGACCCATCATCTTGCGCTTCAGCGCGCCCCACAACATGTCGCCCAGCGAGTTGCCGCCCATGCGTGTTTCCCACAGGACGTTTGGGGTCTTGTAAACCATGCGGCCCGCCTCGGCGTAGAGTTCCTGCCCCGGCTGCAGCTTGACCATGGCGACCTGCAAGTTATCGCCTTGAATGTCGTACTCGAGCGGCGGCGCAGTCATGGGCGCCGAAGGCGGCGGCAAAAAGCTACTTCCGGGCGGAGGCTCGGCTGGCGCGAATGGCGGCGGGGGGGCAAAACCGCTCGCCGGCGGAGGCGCGAAGGGTGGAGCGGGCGGAGCGAAACCACCCCCAGGAGGAGGTGTGGCTGCCCCGAATGGCGGAGGCGCTGCCGGCGGCGCCGGGGCGAAACTACTCCCCGGTGGCGGTGCGACTGCTGGCGAGGGCGGAGGCGCGGCAGCCGCACCCACAGCAACGACACTACCGCAATTGGTACAGAAGCGCGCTTCCGCGCCCAGAGTCGATCCGCAATTTGTACAGAATGCCATGGCTTTATAGACTTATTGTTGTTTGGGCGCCGTCACAATGGTCGTAATTCGGACGTCGCCGTACTGGTCCCGGGAACTAGCTTCGCCCACGACCGACGGATAGATAACGAACAACGGAACCGGTCCCGGCGGCACATCCGTTCCGACCGGAGAAACCACCATAGCATTGATCTGCCACAACCCCACGCAGCATGGCGCCAAGCCGGAATATAACACATTCTGCGGTCCGATCAGGTAGCCGTTGATGTAGACATCCGGAAGAGCGCTAGTGGGCAGGGCGCCCGAGGGAACCATGCCATCCGGAGGACTCCCGGGCACGATACCGGCGCCGGTCCCGAAAATCTGGATGACGGTGCCGGATTTCGCCGGATTCGCAGTTCCATTTACGCTATTGTCCTGATTGAGGACGGAGAGTTGCCCGCTGCCCGTACTGTTGGTGGTGAACAGGCCGGGCGCCGTTGCATCGAACCGGAAATAACCGCTGGCGATCACCTGCTGCGTGGAGGCACGGGTCACCAGGATCTCCTGCAGTTGTGAACCCGGCACTACGGCGCCAGGTACCTGGAAATTGATCTGACTGGAGGAAACGTAAAGTAAAGGCGCGACAATTCCAGCCACCGTGACCTGAAGATCGCCCAAGGTAGTGGGCAACGGAATCGCACTCGCACTCACCGGCGCCGGGACCTGAAAGCTGTTGGTGTTGAAAGAAAAAATCGAAGCCAGCATGCCCGGCGCAAAGCGTTGGAAGTAATTTGCCGCATTGCCGGAGAAGCGGCCCGCCAAGCCTCCCGCGCTGCTGGTGTTATCAATGGCCGGCGAGAAGAAGGCCACCCGGTTGACGGCAGCCTCAACCGCTACCGGATTTCCGAACGGGTCTACCGTGACTGCGGCCGGAGTATACGAAGGCAGCGTCGCGTTCGCGACCGGACTGCTCGACAACGACTGGAAATTCGGGTAACGTAGCAGCCGGTTTCCCTGCGTGTCGGCAACCCAGATCGTCCCATCGCGCGGGTCGACGAAAATACCGTTGGGATTGTGCAGGGTGTCGGTTAAGCTGTTCCCCGTATTGAAGGCAAAGACCGGCGGCGGGTCATTGGGCGAAAGACCGACGTTGGGATAAATTACAATCTGGACCTGGGTGCTAAAGGTGTTCGCTACATACAGCCGGTCATCCAGGTCGATGGTGATCCCGCGCGGCCTCACCAGCGTGGTTTCCGACGGCGGCCCGAAGTCGGGTTGCCCGAAAACGGTGCTGGCCGCTGCGCCGCTGGAAAAATCGCCACCGTTCGGTTTGCGGAAGTACAATACCCGGTTGAGAGAGGTATCGGAGACCACCACGCTCCCATCGCTCGCGAAAGCGATACCCACCGGCACCGCCATGGTGGAAGAACTGGCGTCAGTAATCTTGGTGAAAAACCCGGCTTGGCCGAGAACCAAGTTGGGCGTCTGGTTGGACAAAGACGACTGGGCGAAAGGAGCCGCGTAGCGCACCACGCGGCCGTTACCCGAGTCGGCGACCCACACGTTTCCAGAGCCATCGACCGCGACACCCAGCGGGCTGTTCAGCCCGGTGTTCTGCGGCTGGTCGGTCAGGTTGGTCGGATAGTTGACTTCCGCAGTATAAAAATCGGGCTGGCCCAGCACCAGATCGGCCGTGGAACCAGCCTTCACGGTGCGATAATCCTTGAAACCGAGCACGCGGTTATTCAACGGATCGGCGACGTACAGGTGATTGGAGTTTTCGTCGATCGCCACCCCGCCGCCCAGGAACGTGCCGCCGAAGCTAAAACCGAACTCCCGCCCTTCGATGAGATTGGGCGAATTGTAGGGGAAATTCACTTGCCCGAGCACACTTGAGGCAACCGCCAGACTTCCATCGGCGTTGACGGGAATCGATAAGACACGATTGTTACCGGAATCGGGCACAAAGACCGTATTATTGGCGGCGGCGGCGCCGGCCGGGAAACTGAGCGTATTCGCGGCCGGTTGGGGTTTCCCGGCGTTCACTTGACCCGAGACAAAATCCGGCTGGCCGAATTCACTCAGGGCAGCCGGCGAGAAGGCGATATTTTCCTGAGGGAAATTGTCAAAACTAGGATATTGCAGAATCCGGTGATTTCCGGTGTCGACCACGTACGGGGTGTTGCCGATTGCGAACACGCCCAAAGGCGCTCCATTACTGCCTGTGGCGCCGAGCGTACTGGCGCTGATCGCGGGCGGATTCGGCGCTTGCTGCGTCGCTAATACAATCCCCATAATCCTTGCCGCGAAGGCTCCGATGGTGAAAGGCGGCGCATAGACCAGCACGCGATTGGCTGCATCCGCCACAAACAATCTACCGGATTGGTCGAAAGCCAAGGCGTTAGGCTGAGCGGTATAGTTCTTGCCGATGCGGGTAATGGAGGCGGGCAAAGCGCTGGTCACGAAATCGGTTTGGCCGAGCACGAGGTCGGCCGCCGGATCGCTCGCTGGGTTCTGCGCGGCGAGAAGTCCGCTAAATCGAAGCACGCGATTGTTGCCGGGATCCGATACCCATAGATCGTTGCCTTGAACAGCCAAACCGGAAATAAACGCGCTGGAGCCGCTAGTGAATGCCAGTGTCTTGGCCGTAGGCGCGGACAAACCCTGATTGGCGAGTCCGGTAGTTTGGTCCTTTTGTCCCAGATAAAGATCGATCGTCAAAAGACTGCCAGTCTGCTGCGTCGGCTTGGGATAGCGAACCACGCGATTGTTGCCGGAATCGGCAACATAAAGATTGCCGTTCGAGTCGACCACGACGGCGGTCGGGCTATTCAAGCCGGTGCTGAGAGTGGCTGTTCCGGCGCTAGGCCCCTGTGCGGAGGTACTCAGAAAATCCCTCTGGCCGATGACCATATCGGCTTTGGCGCCATTAGCAAACCCAGAAGAGTTTTTCCAGACCAGGACGCGGTTATTGACGTTATCCACCACATACAGAATCGGAGGACTGGCGGAGGTATCTAAGGCAACAGCGTCCGGTGAGGCCAACTCCCGCCCTTCCACGAGATTCGGCGCAATGGCAGTGGGGACCGTCGTGGTTTGCAATACCGGCTGTCCAACAATCGACGTCGGAGTCGCACTGAACACGGTTGGATTTTGCGCCGACACCAGCCCGCCAAACGCAAGTAGAGAAGGGATTAGCAGTTTCCAGGTTTTCATTGTGAATTTATCAACCGGACGCACGCGGGAACGTGCCTCTCCTATTCATAACACATCGGCACGATCCTGGTTCGTCTGTAACTCCTTTTATCCCGCTGCTTTGGTGAAGTCCACCAAGTGCCGGTAGAACAGTGAGATGGGCAGGCCGACCACATTGAAGTAGCAGCCCTCAATACGCTGAATGAATTTGGAAGCGCGGCCTTGAATAGCGTAGGCGCCCGCTTTGTCCAACGGCTCCCCCGAAGCGACATAGGAGTCTATTTCCTCGGGGGACATCTGGGAAAACATCACCGTGGTGACGGCATGATCGGTCACCCAGCGGGCGGGCGTCCGCAGGCAGATGCCGGTAACGACCTGATGTTCGCGGCCGGCCAACAATTGGAGCATCCTGGCCGCATCCCGGGCGTCACTCGGTTTCTCGAGCAAATCAGAGCCCACAACCACCACGGTATCGGCGGCCAGAATGAGTTCGTCGGGAGCACAGTCTGCCGCGGCAGCCTTCTCCTCAGCCAATCGCGTGACGTAGGCAATTGGCGGCTCTCCCGGAAGGTGCTGCTCGACAATCCGAGATGGGCGAACGAGAAATTGAAAGCCAGCAGCGGCGAGAATCTCCTGACGGCGAGGGGATTGAGAAGCGAGTACGAGCATGAAACTCCACTGTACTAATCGCTGCCTGTTGCGACCACCGCTGCCAGCACCGCCATAACCAGGCACAGTGGCGAGTACAGATGCGTGTCCCAGGAAGCGAAAGGCGTTCCATGCACCGTTTTGAGAAATCCAAACGTTTTCAGATTTCCGATCGTTCGCAGCAAAAACACGCCCGATATACACCAGGCTCCGAGATGGAAGACCCTCACCAGAGAGCCCGTGTGGAAGAATCCCGCTTCACCACAAATAATCACAGCGGAGACGGTCAACAAGAAAGCGACAACGTAGGTCGCCAGTGGCGAGGGATTCAGGGTGCGGCGGCCTCCGATAGTCGGGATTGTCACCGAGCTGCCCCATTGCCCGCCCAATGCCCAATACACGTGCAGGCCCGCCAGAAAAAGCACCACGGCGGCGAAAGCCAGGGCACAACCGATCTGGAGCGGCCGCATAGCCGAGTATACGTGGTTTAATAGGAGACCATGAGAGTTGGAGTCTTCACACCGCTGCTGTCGCAGTTTCCCCTAGACAAAGTACTCGAGAAGCTCAAGGCGCTCGACATCCAGACCGTAGAACTCGGAACCGGCAATTACCCCGGCGATCCTCACTGCAAACTGTCCATGCTGAGCAGCAAGCAGGAACTCGGCGAGTTCAAGAAAAAACTCGACGATCAAGGGTTCACCATCAGTGCGCTCAGTTCTCACGGCAACCCGCTGCATCCCGATAAGGCAGTCGCCAAAGCGTATCAGGACACCAGCCGGAAGACTGTGCTCTTGGCCGAAAAGCTGGGCGTTCCCGTGGTCGTCGACTTTTCCGGCTGCCCCGGCGATAGCGACAACGCCAAATACCCGAATTGGGTGACTTGCCCCTGGCCGCCCGAATACCTGGACGTGCTCGAATGGCAATGGGAAAAAAAGGTCGCCCCATACTGGATCAAGCATGCCAACTTTGCCCGCGACCACGGCGTGAAAGTCGCCATCGAGATGCATCCGGGCTTTGTCGTCTACAGTCCGGAAACCATGCTGAAGCTCCGGTCCATCGCCGGCGACACCATCGGGTGCAACTACGATCCCAGCCACATGTTCTGGCAGGGCATCGACCCCATTAAAGCGATCCGGGTGCTGGGCGACTCCATCTTCCACGTCCACGCCAAAGACACGCAGATTTACGACTACAACCTGCCAAAAACTGGCGTGCTCGACACCAAGAAATACACCGACGAGCGCAACCGGTCCTGGATTTTTCGCACTGTCGGTTATGGACACGCCTATAGCTGGTGGACCGAGTTTATCTCCACCCTGCGGATGTTCGGCTACGACTATGTGCTTTCCATCGAGCACGAGGATACCCTCATGTCCGCCGAAGAAGGGCTCACCAAAGGCGCTCACTTCCTGAATCAAATCATGATTAAGGAGGGCACCGCGGCGGCCTGGTGGGTGTAGCGGCGAGGTCGGAAACTGGAGGGCGAGTTCGTCTTAGTTCTCGCCATTGAACAAAAGCTGTGTCGCTTCGGCGCCCGTCGTGGAGGTACCCCAAATGATTCCCGTGCCCCAGATGATCCCCTCCGCCCGGGGTGCGCTGGTGCCCCAGATCAAGCCGGTCCCCCAAATGATGGAAGAGCCGGAGAGTACGTCTGTGCCCCAAATGATGCCGGTTCCCCAAAGGGTTGACGAACCCCAAATGACGGAATTTCCGTTGACGAGCGAAACCGTTCCCGTAGCCGGGTTATAGGTCACGGTCGGCGAGAGCGACTTCGCACCTGCGGGCGCCACGTCCTGACTGTTCAAAGCGGCTGCGGCGTCCAGATACCCGGCCCCAACCGTAAACATGTCGTAGTAGCTGGTGTAGCTGATGCCGGTTTGCGGATCGGTAGCCGTGGTGATTTGGCTGGCATTGGTTGGGCATGCATTCCCTGCGGGGCAAAACGCCGCGGGGAAATCCTTCGACGCCGTCTTCATCAGCCGCGCCTTGATTTGATCCGGGGTCAGGTTCGGATTCTGCTGCAGCAGGAGCGCGGCGGTTCCGCTGACAGTCGGAGCCGCCATGCTGGTCCCACTGAGTTCGAAATAGCTGCTGAAGAATCCGGGCAGCAGGGAATAGAGCGACTTGGCGACGATGTTTTGAGGGTATTCTTCGTCGAGCGTGCTCCCCACAGCGCGAACCGACAAAATTCGATCGCCCGGAGCAACCAGGTCCGGCTTTACCACATGATCGAAGAGCGTAGGGCCCTTGGAACTGTAGGTGGTCATTTTGTCGTCGTTCCGCGTGAGTGTTCCGTTTGTGTTGATCGCACCCACGGTGATCGCGTAGGGGCTGTTGCCCGGCGCGGTGATGGTTCCATAGCCATTGGTGCCGGCCGAATTGTCACGTCCGTCGTTTCCGGCAGCCACCACAACCACGATACCGGCCTGCCATGCCTGTTGTACCGCCTGACAGAGAGGATCGTTCACATACGAAGTGGTCACCTGCCGCCCCAGGGACAGATTGATGACGCGGATGTTGTAACGGGATTTCAGCGCGATCGCTTTCTGGATTGCCGCGATGACGGAACTGTCCTGGCCTGCTCCGTTGGCGTCGAGCACTCGCAGGTTGATGAACTGGATATTGGAAGCCAGACCCCGAACGGTGTAGGTAGTGAGAAACCCGTTCGAATTCTGTCCGTTGCCACCGGCGATGCCGGCCACATGCGTTCCGTGTCCGTATTTATCGGTGGTGGACGAATCGCCGGGAACGAAACTCTGGCTGTAGGCAATGCGGCTGAAGATGACGAAGTTGTTGAAATCCTGACTGCTGTCCATGCCGGAGTCGATAATGGCTACGCCGATTCCCGTTCCGTCGTAAGCTGGCTTCGATTGCGGCCAAGTAATTCCTAACAGGCTCATCCAGGAGTAATCGATGGTGCTGACCGTGGTGGTCGAAGAGGACGCCGCTCGGAGCTGACGATCCGGGTAGATATGAGCCACGTCGGGATTGCTCGCCAACTCCTCCAGGTCCGCCCTCGACACGGTATAGTGATCCGCTCGGATCAGACCGAGTGTTCGGTTGAGGCGCGCGCCATGACGCAGGGCCAATTCGCGGTGGGCACTGCGAGCGGCGTCGCTGGTGTACTGGACGATCACATCGACTTTTTCGGTCGATAGCTGGCCACTTAGCTCGGGATCGATCTTCGATGCGGCGGACACTGTTCCACCCATCAAGAAAATCGACAGTACAGGTCCGGCACAGCGTAGAAATCTGACTTTGCCGGTAGTTCGATAACTCGTCACGGTGGGACAGGAAGCACGCGCCCCGCCATTTCACTTCGTTTGATAAAACGTTGCTATTCAACTAGTTGGGGATTTGATGTCAAGTACGGGGCATGCGACAACTTGTCGCAAACGCCCGTGCCTGGCGCCAGTTTGGCTCGCTTCGTCTCACTGGGCCTACGGGGCGATTGGCCGCTGTAAAGAAGAACCGGGACGGTGGGAATCAAATCCCGCCGTCCCGGCCTGTGGAAGTCAGTTTGTAGAAACCAGTCTGGACTGTCTTAACCTCGGTATGTCTTATTTGGACGGCTCTTGCGTGATGCCGTTACTGCCGGCCTTGGCGGCCTTTTCCGCCTTGGCTTTTTTCGTATCGAGCGCTTTTTGCACCCAATTATCCGCGGTAGCGATGTCCTTTTTATAATCGTCCGTGTTGTCCGCAAGGTCGGCCCGTTCGCGGATCAGCAAGTTCATGTAGGCCATGGCGTCATCATATTGCGGGTCGATATCCAAAGCATGTTGGAGGTTCTTCAGGCCATCTTCAATAATCGCGCTGTATTTCTCCTTCAGCTCTTCTTTCGCCTTTTTGTCCTTCATCGGACCGGGATCTTCCGGCTTCATCCCCATCTTGGCGCGGGCGGTCTGATAGGCAGGATACCACTTCAGCCAGTCGATCACTCCCAGGCTGTAGAACCCTTCTTTGTTCTGTGGATCGGCGGCGATCAGCTTGAGATACCACTCCTTGCTTTCATCCAGCTTCTTCAGCTTGCCTTCCAGATCGGGCATGCCTTGCGCTTGCTGGTAGCTGAGGGAAGCGAGCGACGCCAGAGCAGTCCTGTCGGCTTCGTTGCCCTTGGTCTCCAGCACCGTCATGAATTGCTTCTTGGCTTCGGTGGCGAGGGCCAGGTTGTCCGGCGATTCGGCCCCGGGGATGTACTGCGACATGTAGGATGTGGCCAGGTAGAGCCGGCCGTTGATGTTGCTGGGGTCGAGCGCGACCGCCTTCTTGAAGTGATCGGCGGCATCGGCATATTTGGCGTTTTTGTACGCCATCACGCCCTGGTTGAGTTCATCGCGCGACTTCAGTTTTTCGCAGCCGACGCCTGCCAGGGCGAGCGTGGCCACCGCTACAAGGACCAGTCGATTCATGTCGTTACTCGCCTGCCTCCACCTTGGGGGTCATCAAGCCAACCTTGTCGATCTGCGCGCCTTTGGCGATGTCAATCGCCTGGGCTATCACCTTGAACTCCAGATCCGGGTCGCCCTTGACAAAAACCACCCGCTCGGCGCGGGTCTTGAAGATATCCACCAGCCGGTCCTGGAGGACGCTGGGGGTAGTATCGTCGTTATTGATCTTCCAATGACCGTCTTTATCGATGACGATCACCACCGTTCGCGTGTCGTCCTGGTTCTGCGGCTTATTCTTGTCCGGCGGTTGTGGCGCCAGAGCTTCGAGGCCGTGCGGAGTCAGCGGCGTGATGACCATGAAGATGATCAACAGCACCAGAAGCACGTCGATCAGCGGCGTCATGTTAATGTCGGATTTTGGCCCTCCGCCTGAGCCACCCACTGCCATTGCCATAGCAAAGTTCTCCTAAAAGTTTGTTCTATTGTCCCGCGGGCGCGGCCGCCGCGGCGGGCTTAATCCTATTGTCTTGAATCTGCTCCGTCAGAAGACCAATCTCGTCCACGCCGGCAGCGCGCAGATTGTCCACCACGTCTTCGACCTTTTCATAGCGGGCGCGTGCATCGGCTTTGATGTAAACGGTCTTGTCGGTCTTGTTTTGCAGCAGATCCTTTACGGTTCCGGGAAGTTGGTCGGCCGTAGTCTTCTTATTGCCGGGGCTCAGGTAGACACTGCCGTCGCGCGTAATGGCGATCAGCACCGCGTCTTCCTTATCGGCGTTCTGCATGGCGATCGGGTTGTGTGTCTTCACCATGTCGACGTTTTGGCCTTTGGTAAGCATGGGCGTGATCACCATGAAGATGATCAGCAATACGAGCATCACGTCCACCATCGGGGTGACGTTGATGTCGACGACGGGCGGGGGCGCTTTTTTTTGTTCCATTGAATCGGTGCTCCTTTATTCCAGGCAGCCGGGCGTGGCAAACGTGGCCGCGCCGGCCACCCAAAATCCAACTCGCAAATTCCTTCGCTCGTTCTTGACTTACTTCGCGACCGTGCGCTGGCTGCGCTTCAGGAAGTAATCGATCAATTCCGAACTGGAGTTCCCCATCTCCACGTCAAACGCCTCAATGCGGTTGGTGAAGTAGTTGTACATCCAGACGGCCGGAATAGCCACAAACAGACCGACTGCCGTGGTGACCAGCGCTTCGGAAATACCGCCGGCGACCGCGCCCAGACCGGTGGACTTGGACTCCGAAATACCTTTGAACGCGTTGATGATGCCGACCACCGTTCCGAACAAACCCACAAACGGGCCGGTGGAACCGATGGTCGCCAAGCTGCTGATGCCGCGCTTGAGTTCGGCATGCACGATGGCTTCGGCACGTTCCAGAGCGCGGCGTGAGGCTTCTATGTCTTCACCCGGTATCTCAGAGCTTAACTGGTGCGCCCGAAATTCCTGCAAACCAGCCACCACGACTTTTGCCAGATGGCTCTTGCCGTAACGGTCGGCGATCTTGATGGCCTCGTCGAGTTTGCCTTCGCGCAACGCGCCGGCCACCGCCGGAGCAAAAGCGCGCGACTGGGACCGGGCGCCGTTATAAGCGATCAAGCGATCGATCATAACGCCGATGGACCATGCCGACATAAGGAAAAGTATGATCACCACGATGCGGGCCAACCAGCCCATCTGCTCCCACATGTGGCGAGGGTCGAATTGGATAGAGGAGCCCTCTTGAAGAAAGAAGAGAGCCCATACTTGCAACTGAAGTAGCATTTGCGTGTGTCTCCTGCGAGTTGAATTTTTAAAATACTAACGTCGATCATCCACTTAACGTAAAGTTGACATCAATCTGCGTAACCACTTCCACCGGTTCTCCGTTAAGGAGCGTGGGCTTGTATTGCCACTGCGATACAGCCTGCCGGGCAGCTTCTACCAGCAGAGGATGCCCACTCACTAACTGCAAATTCTGAATGGTGCCGTCTTTTCCGATAATGGCGGTAAACCGCACCACTCCCTGAATGCGCGCCTGCTTCGCCAGCGGCGGGTACACCGGCGTGATCTTGCGAATCAGGCTGGCCGCGGCCACGTTGCCGCCCACGCGGATACGCTGCGGAGTAACGGGCTTCTCCACCTTGGGAGGCGGAGGCGGCGGGGGAGGCGGAACACCACCCACGATGCCGCCGATTACGCCACCACCGATTCCGCCCGGTACGCCGCCGGGAACCCCACCGCTCGAGGGCGGCGGCAAATCTTCTTCCTTAATCTGAGCGATCTCTTTCGGGATCGTTTTCGGCGCCAGCAGACGGCCTGCATCAAACTGCCTCGGCACCACCTTGATTATCTTCACCGCCGGCGGCGGTGGCGGAGGCGGTGGCGGTGGCGGTGGCGGTGGCGCGACTAGAAAGCTGGTCAACTGAGCGCGCGGCAGTTGATCGGTGTAGATCAGCGGAATCAGAATCATCACTCCGACAATCAACACCTGCAACAGGAACGAGAGTGCGACCGTCCACGGCTTTTTGGTCTTGGCGGTGCCCTCGACAAATGTCTGATCGAACATATTCACCTTCCCCCTAACGTTCTCTTGAGCCCAGCGGTGATTTCATATCATACCGCCAAACTCTACGCAACGGGGCCTGCCCCGTCCTACTTGACCTTCGCCGTCCCCCTGCGCGTATCCGGCCGCTCCGGCTTGGGTGCGGCGATCACGGGAGTGGTCCGTTTCCTTCCCTCCATGAAGTTCTGCCAGAAGATCAAGATCGGACTGGCGATGAAAACCGAAGAGTAGGTTCCGACAATGATACCAACGACCAAGGCAAACGAAAAGCCGTTGAGCACTTGGCCGCCAAAAATAAATAGCGCCAGAGCGGTGATCAGAGTAAGTCCGGATGTTAGGACGGTCCGGCTCAAGGTCTGGTTAACAGACTTGTTGATCAGCGACTCCAACGGTTCGCGGCGGAGAATCTTCAAATTCTCGCGGATGCGGTCAAACACCACGATGGTGTCGTTCATCGAGTAGCCGACCAGGGTTAGCAGCGCCGCTACCGCGGTCAACTCGATTTCCTTATTGAACAAAGAGAACAGCCCGATGGTGATGATGGTGTCGTGGAAGACCGCGATCACCGCCGCCACGCCGTAAATCCATTCGAAGCGGAAGCCGATGTAGACCAGCATCCCCGCCAGCGCGTACATTACCGCCAGCACTGCCTTGCGCTGTAAATCGGCGCCGACCTTGGGACCGACAAACTCCGTGTTGATGATCGCGTAGGGCGCCGGATAGGTTTCCTGCTGCAGCACGGAGAGCACTTGCGGCGTCACTCCCGGCACCGCCTTCAGTTCGTTCAAGTCCCGGATTAACCCGGATCGCGGCGGGGTGTCGCGGTAATTCAGGATGGCTTTGGTCAGTTCTTCCAATTGCGGATCGGACAGCGCAACGCCGGCCTTCTGCAAAGGTTCCCGCAGCCGGTCGGCCAGCGCCGCGGCTCCCCCGCCATTGATGTTGTATTTGCCGGCTTGCCCTTGTCCAAAAGCGCTGTTCAAGCCGGCGAGGATGGTCTGCTGAGCAATCTGGCGGTGGGCGTCGTCCGTGACGTCGGTGCCGATAATATCGTCCTGTCCGTTGGAAATTTCCTGCACTTCAATCGGAAGCTTTCCGGAAAGCGCACCCCGCACCTTGTCTACCGGGGGCCGGTGGGCAAACCGCACCGTCATCAATGCGCCTCCGCGGAAGTCGATGCCATACCGCGGCCCTCCCTTTACAGCCAAGCTGATCAAGCCCGCCACCGAGAGCGCCAGGGACAAGATGATGAAAGGCCACTTCTTGCCGAGGAAATCGTAGTTCGTGTTCTTAAAAAATTCCATGCACCGTGTTGCGCCGGCATCTGATCGGGTTAGACACCGGCTCTCGCAAAAGAGTTCCCTCTCTGTATTCCAAAATGTTACTACCAGGTACCACCCGGTGACTGTTTCCGGCCGGCGCTCCTAAGTACCCTTCCTGAAACCACCCAGCCACTACCGCCCGACCGCTCCCTGACGGTCGCGGCTCAGTCATGCCTTCCAGACCATCCGTGACGGCAACCGCCCACTCACGCCTTCCGAGCAGGAACCGTCGAGAGGCCGCCCACTCGCGCCCTCAGAGCCAGGCCGTCAGGGAGCGGTTCACTCCGCCTTCAAAGCCGCGACCGTCGGGTGCGGTTGAATCGGCTGTTTCATGACAGGCCTAAATGCTCAAAGCTGTCACTTGCTTCTTGCCGGACAGCTCAAAATCGAAGATCGTCTTGGACACGAAAACCGCCGTAAACAGGTTAGCAATCAAACCGATAACCAAGGTCACGGCGAACCCCTTCACCGGTCCCGTCCCAAAGATAAAGAGAAAGGCGCAGCTTACCACAGTTGTAACGTGGGTATCGATAATCGTCAGAAACGCTTTCGAGAACCCCGCATCCACCGCGGCAACCACCGCCTTCCCAGTTCGCAATTCTTCGCGGATGCGTTCGAAAATCAGCACGTTGCTGTCGACCGCCATACCGATCGTGAGAATGATGCCGGCAATGCCGGGAAGAGTCAGAGTAGCGTCGAAGTAACTCAGCGCCGCGATCAGAATCACCCCGTTTAGTACCAGGGCCAAAGTCGCGTTGATGCCGGAGCGATGGTAATAGAACAGCATGAAGCAAACCACGAAGATCACTCCGACTGTGCCGGACCAGAAACCTTCGCGGATCGAGTCGGCGCCGAGCGAAGGACCTACCGTCCGTTCCTCCTGAATCACAATGCTCGCCGGGAGCGAACCGGCGCGCAAATTCAGCGCCAAGTCGCTCGCCTCTTCCTGCGTAGCCGCACCCGTGATTCTCCCGGTATCGCTGATCCGGCTCTGAATCGTGGGAGCGCTGATCACTTGCCCATCCACCACGATGGCGGCCCGATTGCCGATATTGGCCTCGGTGTAGCGCTCAAAGCGCTTGGCCGCATCCTGGGTGAGAACGAAACTGGTCTCCCAGCGGTTCAGGTCTCCCTGGGACGCATGGGCGTCGCGGATATCTGTACCGCGAATAATCGGGATACGCGACACCAGGTACCAGCTTTGTGCCCCGCCGCGCGCGGTCGTCGGAACCAGCTTTGTATTCAGCGGGAGAACACCGCCGTGTTTGGTCATCGCTTCCTCGCGGGAAGCGAACGGGCCATCTTTCACTTCATCCCACTCGAGCACCGCCTGGGTCTGCAGCAACTGCTTGACGTGCGCCGGATCGTCCACGCCGGGTAGCTGAATCAGCAACTCCGCCTCTTCCGCGCTGCGGCCGGTCGGCTGAACGGAAGACTCCGTAAGACCCAAGGCGTTGATCTTGCGCTCGATGGTCGCAATGGTTTGCGTCATGGTGTCTTGCTTCAGCTTCAGGGATTCCGTGGTCTTCAACGTCAGCTTATAGTCGGTCGAGTTGAGGGCCGTCAAAACCCAATCGCCAAACTGATCGTTGACCATGCCGCGAAACATGCTGCCTTTGGCCAGCGGCACGGTCTTCACATCGATTTCGACTTTGTCGGCGTCCTCAATGCGATTCGGATCGTTGCGGGTGAGCGCGCCATAGTCGATGTTTTCCTTCTTCATCTCGTCTTCCATCCGCTGGATGGCGGCGTCGGCATAAGCCTTAAAGGCGTCCTGTAACTGGACCTGCATTACGAGTTGCGTGCCGCCGCTCAAGTCCAGCCCCAGATGAATGTTCTTCTTCCAATTGGCAATCACATCCGCTTTCGATTTAGGTAGACCGATGATCCCGTAAATGCAAATCAGGATTACGGCTACGATGAAAGCTGCCTTCAACCTAAGATTACGTGTCATTCTAATTCAATTCGTTCGTCGATTCAATACGCCCGGTCTCGCCCGGCGCGGACCTACGTCTTCTTCTCTTCCGCCGTCACCAGACTGGCCACAGCGCTGCGCGCCACTTGGATTTTAATATTGTCGGGCTTGACGCGAAGTATCAGCGTATCATCCTCGTTTATGCTGACGATGCTTCCCATGATCCCGCCCGTCGTCAGAACCAGTTGCCCGTTCTTTAAATCGCGCAGCATCTGTGCCTGCTGGCGCCGCTGCTTCTGCATGGGCATAAACACCAGCAGGTAAAAAATTGCCAGAATCACTACCAGCGGCAAGAACCCCAAAATGGGATTCGACGAGCCGGTTTGCTGCAACAGCGCTAAAACCATCATCTAAGTCTATTTTTCGGGGAGGTACTGCAAGGTAGCCGGGAATCTCCCAAGGAGACTAGACTGCCTCATTTAAGACTCCATGTCAAGGGAATCAGCAAGCTTCCGGTAATGGGTAAACCGGGGACGGACGTTCGCCTCAGTGTTTCCACGTCGCCGCGTACATGAAAAACCTGCCCAGCCCCACCGTGAACAGAAAACACCCGTACAGGGCATGCTCGACGCAGGAGATCATGAGCGAACCGCTTTGCCAGTAGCGGAGCGCGAATAGAAACCCGCCCACCAGCGTAAAGCCGACCGCCAGCGAGTTCCGGAAAACGATATGCACGTAGGCGAATGCCACGGCACTCATCACGATAACTGGCCATTTGGACGCGAACAACGGCCGGTAGCGCTCGAACAGAAATGCCCGGTAAATTACGCCTTGTGGGTAGACCGACAAGATCGGATAGCTGACCATCACCAGAGCCCAGGAATATGGGTGCGTCCGCAACATGCCGAACAGCCGCTCCGGCGCGAACCAGTAGACCAGCCCTGTGAGCAACGCCGCACATGCGCCGAAAAGGCAAAAAATCGCGGGCGCACGCGGCAGCAGAGGGACCGAGTTCCAGAGGAGCTTGCGATCCAACCCCCGGCTGCGCCACAACACCACCAGACAGTAAATCATGACCAGCCATAGTACGGGAAGCGCCGCGATCTTAAAATGCCCAAGGTAGAACAGCGTGGGCAGGACAAAAAACAGTACCAGGAACTCGCACAACCGCCAGATTCGGGTACCCACCATTGTAACCATTTTGTCATGGTCGAACCGGAGCACTCTTGTCTCATGCAAGATGAGCCTGAACTGGCGCTTGGATTCTCACGCAAGATGAGCCTGAAGGGAAAAGACGGGATGCTGGGGATTGATCATCAGCATGGACGACACAGAGGCCACGAGCCTGGAGCAGATTCAGGCGTTCCTGGCCGGCAGCGAAGAGGTGCGGTTTGCCGGCCAGCGGCGCGAGGAGGTGTATGGTTGGATCGAGAAGACGCTCGTGCGGCACCAGTACGCGGGCTTGGACAAGCCCGGCAAGGGATTGGTCCGGCGCTACCTCTCGCGGATGACGGGGTTGGGTCGAGCGCAGGTCACGCGTTTGATTGCGCTGCAACGCCGCACGGGGCGGGTGAAAGCGACCGTCTATCAGCGGACCAAGTTCGCCACGCGCTACACGGGCGCGGACGTCAATCTGCTCGCCTACGTCGACAAGGCGCACGGGAACCTAAGCGGACCGGCGACGTGCCGAATCCTCGAACGAGAGCACCGCGACTACGGGCAAGCAGCGTATGTGCGGCTGGCCTCGATCTCGGTGGCGCACCTTTACCGGTTGCGCAACAGTGCGGCTTATCGGAAACGCAACACCAGTTATCAGCCCACACGGCCAACCCCGATTCCGATTGGCGAGCGGCGCAAACCGCAACCGCGCGGCGAACCGGGATTCCTGCGCATCGACACCGTGCATCAGGGCGATCAACCAGGACGCAAAGGTGTGTATCACATCAATGCCGTCGACGAAGTGACGCAGTGGGAGATTGTGGCCGCAACGCCGCAGATCTCCGAGTTGTGGCTGCTACCGGTGCTGGAGTCGATCCTGGAACAGTTCCCGTTCGTGATCCGCGGATTTCATTCCGACAACGGCAGCGAGTTCATCAACTACAACGTCGTCCGGTTGCTGGACAAGCTGCGCATCGAGCAGACCAAGTCGCGCGCGCATCACTGCGGCGACAACGGTCTGGTGGAGACCAAGAACGGCGCGGTGATCCGCAAGCACATCGGATTTGGTTACATCGATGCAAAACACGCCGAAGCGATCGATCAATTCCACCGGGAGCACCTGAACCCTTACGTGAACTTCCACCGGCCATGCGCGGTGCCCCAAATCCTCACTGCGGCCAACGGCCAGCGGCGGCGCATCTACTTGCGGTGGGCCACACCGCTCGAGATGTTTCGGGAATTGCCTCAGTGCGCGAAATACCTGCGGCCCCGGGTCACGCTGGCGGAACTGGATCGCTTCGCCCAGAGCCAATCCGATACCGAAGCCGCTCTGGCGATGCAACGCGCCAAGCGCAAGCTCTTTCAAAGCTTCCAGCAGAGGAACACCGCATGATCCGTTGCCGTCGGCGCCTCCCGTTGGTTGGCGATCCGGTGCATGCCCTGATGGGGCGTGCAAAAACCAAAACCTTCCTAAGAAGGGAAAACCAAGACCAGGCTGGGGGCTCAGCGCGCCTCCCGTTGGTCGGCCCAGAACGATCCAAAAATCACCAGAAAGGGGACCCTACTCCCGCCCACCTCAATGCCGGTTTTCAGGCTCATCCTTCGATGAGAATATGCTGAGCGACAAGCTCCCCGATAATAAGAGTTCAGCCTCATGCACCGAACATCGCTAGACAAAAGCAAAATCAAAGTTTTACTGCTCGAGGGGGTTCACCCCAGCGGCTTGGCCGCGCTCCAAGCCAACGGCTACACCCAAGTCGTGACGCACGCTAAATCGCTGCCGGAGGCCGAGCTGATCGCGGCAGCCTCGGACGCCTATATCCTGGGTATTCGTTCGGCGACCCAGCTCACGGCCAGAGTGTTGCAAAATGCTCCCAAGCTGATGGCTGTCGGCTGTTTTTGTATCGGCACCAATCAGGTGGACCTGGACGTAGCGCAGGACCGCGGGATCCCGGTCTTCAATGCCCCTTTCTCCAACACGCGCAGCGTGGCCGAGCTGGTTCTGGCGGAAGCGATTTTCTTGCAGCGCGGCATCCCGGAGCGTACCGTGGCCGCCCACCGCGGCGCCTGGATGAAAACCGCGGCCGGTTCTCATGAAGCCCGCGGCAAGACGCTGGGCATCATCGGCTACGGACATATCGGCACGCAAGTCGGCGTGCTGGCGGAGTCGCTCGGCATGACCGTGATCTATTACGACATCGAAGCCAAGCTGGCGTTGGGAAACGCCCGGCCTGTGGAATCTCTGGACGCCCTGCTCGAAGCCTCGGATGTCGTTACGCTCCACGTGCCTGAGACTCCCCAGACGTTCCGGATGATGGGCCCGGCCCAATTAGCCAGGATGAAGCCTGGCAGCGCGCTCATCAACGCCGCCCGCGGCTCGGTGGTCGATATCGACGCCTTGGTGGACGGCTTGAAATCAAAACACCTGTCCGGCGCAGCCATTGACGTTTTTCCGGCCGAGCCGAAAGGCGGAGGCGATGAATTTATCTCTCCCTTACGGGGCATGGACAACGTGATTCTGACGCCTCATGTGGGCGGCAGCACGGAGGAGGCGCAAGAAAATATCGGTCTGGAGGTGGCCGGCAAGCTCATCAAGTACAGCAACAACGGATCGACCCTCAGCGCCGTTAATTTCCCCGAGGTTTCCCTGCCCGAACACGCGGGCCAACACCGCCTGCTGCACATACATAGAAATCAGCCGGGTGTCCTCTCCGCGATTAACCAGGTGTTCTCCGAGCAAAAGATCAACATCGCGGGCCAGTACCTGATGACCAACCCGAAAGTGGGTTATGTGGTCATTGATATTGAAGTGGAAGGGCCGGAAGTTACACAGATGTTAAAGCGGCACTTGGATGAGGTGCCAGGAACGATCCGCTCACGCATTCTGTACTAAAATTTCTATTTCGCTGGCGCCGCCGGGGACGGCTGCTGTTTCGGTGCTTCGGGCAGAATGAAGGAAGTCTCGCCTTGCCGCAGCATGTGTAACTGCTTGCGAATTTCCATCTCCTGCTCTTCCGGGCTGTGCTGCAGCTTTTGGATGCGGTCGCGCCGGTATTGATTCTCGCGCTGGAGCGCGGCATTGTGCTCCTGAAGATCGCGGATCATCTGCCGTTTCTCCATTAACGCCGGAATCCCTTGCGGGCCGCGTAGTACCAGATACGCGTATGCGCCGATAACAGCGAAACCGGCGGCGTAAGCAATTCTTTGCAGGGCCTTGTTCATGGTTGAAGACAGGTTTTACCCGTATATTTGTTTATAGTCCTTCTGGATCAAAAGGTCCAGTTGATAGACAAGAAAGCACCCATGACCGGTAAAATTGTCGTTCTTAGCACCTGCGCCTCCCAACCGGAGGCCGATTCGATCGCCCGCGGGCTGGTGGAGAAACGGCTGGCGGCCTGCGTCAACATCATACGGCAAGTGCGGAGTATCTATCGGTGGAAAGACTCGATTGAGGATTCCGAGGAGTTTCTCCTGGTGATCAAGTCGAATCGCGAGAAGTTCCCGCAACTCAAGACCGAACTGGAGCGGATGCATTCCTACGAAGTGCCCGAAATAATTGCGCTGCCAGTCGTCGACGGCTCGGATGCCTATCTTTCGTGGATCGACCGGGAGCTAGGCGATGCGGCTACTCGCGAGTAGCTGATACTAAGTCCGGTAGCTGATACTAAGGAAAGTGCAGGCGATTTTCGATCCGCGGCAGGCGCAGTATGAATACCTTTTGCATGCTCAGGAACAATTGGTGGATGCCCGCCGCTATCTTGCCTGGCAAGGAGAACTGGTTCTCCCGGAGCTGGGCCGGCGAGTGGTGGAAATCGGCTGCGGTATCGGGAACTTCACGGAACTGCTCCTCGATCGAGAGACCATCCTCGGCGTGGACCGCGAGCCCGAATACCTGGACCGGTTGCGCCGCCGCTTCCCGGACCACCCCCATCTCCACACCTTCGCCTTGGATGCCGGCAGTGCGGAATTCCGCGGCTTGGCGCGGTTCCAGCCGGATTCCTGCGTGGCCTTGAATGTTCTCGAGCACATTGAGGACGACCGGCAGGCGCTGGCCAATATGGTGTCGATTCTTGCCCCTTCCGGCGTGATCGTGCTCATTGTTCCGGCCTTCCCAGCGCTCTATGGGCCGGTGGATCGCAACCTCGGTCACTACCGCCGCTATACGCGGCCCAGCCTCACGCGCGTGGCTGAACTCGCCGGCCTGCGAGTGCGCAAGGCGCGCTACTTCAATTCGGTGGGCTTTTGGGGATGGTGGTTTCACGCCCGGGTGACTCGCCTCGAAGTTCACCCGCACGCCCAGATTGCAACCTTCGACCGCTGGATTGTGCCATGGCTCTCGCGTCTCGAGCGGAGGGCAGTCCCCCCTTTCGGCCAATCGCTCCTGGCGGTACTGGAGAAGAACTGAAGCCAGTGCCACGAAATGCTACTGACTGTCTAGCCCCGAACGTTAGTGAGGGGACCAAGCGCTCGGTCCCCTCACTAACGTTCGGGGCTGGACATGGTTAAGATGGTTCGGAACAGTACAAACTCCGCCTCGCTAAATGTACCCATTCGAGAATCCACTCGGCTTCGGCGCCAGCGATTTAGTTGAGTTCGTGATCGCCGCGCTGCTAGTCTCGATGGTCTTGTTGCGTCCAAGAATCGTACCGGCGTTCCGCCGCCTGGCCTCACATCCGGTGTTGGCGATGCTAACTCTAGCCGGTCTTGCGGCCGCACTGCGGCTAATTCTGCTTCCGCATCACCCCATTCCCACTCCTGACATTTACGACGAGTTCAGCCATCTTCTGGTGGCCGGCACGCTGCGCCACTTCCGCTTCGCGAACCCGCCACACCCGCTTGCGCAGTTCTTCGAGACGTTCTTCGTTCTGCAAGACCCGACCTACAGCTCCATCTATCCAATCGGGCAAGGCCTCATGCTGGCCTTCGGCTGGAACACCTTCGGCTACCCCTGGGCGGGCGTCGTTTTTTGCACGGCTCTCATGATCGCGGCCTGCTATTGGATGTTGCGTGGCTGGGTCTCGCCGCAGTGGGCCCTGCTGGGCGGCCTGCTGGCGCTCTTCGAATTTGGCCCGCTGTGCCTGTGGATGAACGACTATTGGGGCGGATCGCTGCCGGCCTTCGCGGGCTGTCTGGTGTTCGGCGCATTGCCGCGCTTGCGCCGGCAGGCGCGCTGGCGAGACGGCTGGATTCTAGGCGCGGGGCTGTTTATTCACCTGATCACTCGCCCATTTGAATCAATATTTTTGCTGTTAGCTGCAGCTCTGTATATACGGCGCCCATTTCGACCTCTGCTGCCGGCGCTCGCGTGCATCCTCGCCGCGATCGGCATCACCGTAGTTCAGAATAAAGCCGTCACCCGCAATTGGCTCACGCTGCCCGAGGCGCTCAGCCAATATCAATATGGCGTGCCCGCCGCACTCACCTTCCAGCCAAATCCTGTGCCTCATCGCGCGCTCACACCGCAGCAGCAGCTAGAGTATCAATCGCAGTTGGCGTTTCGCGGCGCCGGTCCGGAGACATTGACGGCGTTCCTGACCCGCTTGGAATACCGCGTGCGCTATTACCGCTTCTTCTTTCTCGCGCCGCTGTATGTGGCCCTGGCGGTTTTCCTGATACTCGGACGGCAATACTGGATCGTAATCAGCCTTACGCTATTTGCTCTCGGCACCAACTTCTTTCCCGCCTTTCAGTTTCATTACGTGGCCGCGGTCACGTGCCTGTTTGTGCTGGCCTGCGTGATCGGTTTGGAAAAGATGCCGACGGCCGGCGGCACAAATCGTTTTCTTTCTCTGCGCCGCTCACTTTGTGTTTTGGTATGCGCTCCACGTTGCGGAGGATCAGCCGTTTTCTCTGGCTATGCGCCGCTATGAGACCGGAGACTACATCAATCACGGGAACCCAGAGCGCCGCATCGTCGTAAACCAAGCGCTGGCGCGCATTCCGGACAAGCTGCTGGTCCTGGTTCGCTACTGGCCGCAGCACGTATTCCAGGAAGAGTGGGTATACAACGCCGCCGACATAGATCATGCCCGCATTGTGTGGGCACGCGATTTGGGGGACACCGAAGACGAAAAGCTGACGCGATTCTATCCGGACCGAACCGTGCTTTTGCTGCAGCCCGACGCCCAACCGCCCAAGCTCAGCCCATACGAGCCGGCGCCGCCTCCTCCGCCGGCGGCGCCGAGCCCGTCTCCCGGCAAGTCCACCAATAAACCAACCTTGCGTTTCGAAGACATCCCGCCAGCCAAACCATAATGTTTGTCTTCGACGTTTTCCCGTCGTTTTTGCCCAGCCGCAACCCGCTCGGCTTTGGTGCGGCGGACTTTGTGGAATTGTTTCTGGCGCTGGTGCTGATCGGCCTGACACTGCTGATGCGCGGGCGCGTCGAAGTTGCCTTTCGCCGCTTCGCCGAACGCACCGTTCCGTGTATGTTTCTGCTCGCCGTGTTGCCCATCGCCCTGCGGCTCGCGTTGCTCCCGTGGCATCCCGTGCCGGAGCCGGGCGTATCGGACGATTTCAGCTATTTGCTGTTAGCCGATACCTTGCGGCACTTCCGCCTCGCCAACCCGCCGCTTCCCATGCATCGTTTCTTCGAGACCTTCTTCGTTTTGCAGGAACCGAGCTACAGCTCCATCTATCCGCTGGGACAAGGCATCGCTTTGGCGCTGGGTTGGACGCTGCTGGGTCATCCCTGGGCCGGCGTCTTGCTCTCTATCGGAGCATTCTGCGCGCTCTGCTACTGGATGTTGCGAGCCTGGGTCTCACCGGTATGGGCTCTTATCGGAGGACTGCTCGCGGTAGGCGAATTCGGCCCGCTCAGCCAGTGGACGAACAGCTACTGGGGCGGCGCGGTATCAGCGATCGCCGGATGCCTCGTCTTCGGCGCGCTCCGCCGCCGCAACACCGCGCTGCTCGGCCTGGGCCTGGCTATCCAAATTCTCACCCGCCCGTTTGAGTCCGTGTTCCTGGTCCTGGCCGTGCTTCCCTTCGTGAAACTGCGCCAGGTGGGCTGGCTCGCGCTCGCCATCGCGCCGGCTCTGCTAATCACAGGTCTCCAGAATCACGCGGTGTCCGGAAGTTGGACCACCCTGCCCTACATGGTCAGCCGCTACCAATACGGTGTTCCGACCACCTTCACTTTTCAAGCCTTGCCCGTTCCGCATCGCCCGCTGACGCACGAGCAGCAACTGGACTATCAAATTCAATCGGAGGTCCACGGGCAGGATTCCTATTTCATCCGCCTCGCCAAGCGAGTGCGATTCTATCGCTTCTTCTTTTGGGCGCCACTGTATTTGGCTTTGCCGTTTTTTCTGATCCAAAGGCAATGGTGGATCCTGGCGACCGTTTTATTATTCGCCCTTGGCACGAATATCTACGCCTACTTTTACCCGCACTACATTGCCGCGCTCACGTGTCTGTTTGTGCTCATTTCCGTGCTGGGTCTGAGCCGCATGCAGCGCGATGCCGCACGCATCGTGCTTTGTCTCTGCGTGGCTCATTTTCTCTTCTGGTACAGCTTGCAATTTGGCGGCGATCCGCGCATGATCCAATATGAAACCTGGGACGCCATCAACAGTGGCGACCCCCAAGGGCGCCTCGCCGTCCGCGACCGCTTGAAGCAAGCAGGCGGCAAGCATCTGGTGTTCGTCCGCTACGGTCCCACCCACACCTTTGACGAATGGGTGCATAACCTCGCCGACATCGATAGCGCCCGCGTCATCTGGGCGCGCGATCTGGGCGACGCGGAAGACCAGAAACTGCGCGACCGGTATCCGGACCGAACCGCGTGGCTGCTGGAACCGGACGCACGGCCGGTGGAACTGCAGAGACTGAACTAAGAACGAAGGTTACTCTGGAACGAGAGGCCCATACAATGTCAGTCCTCGATTGGTCACAATGCCCCGCGGTGGAGAGCGTCCCGGATCGACGTAGCGGCGCGTGGGTATTTCGGGACACCCGGATGCCCGTTGCTACCGTTTTTGAGAATCTCGAATTGGGCACGAGCATCGACGAGATTATCGAACAGTACGATGTTACGCGAGAGCAGATTCTGGCAGTGCTCGATTTTGTTGCTCGCAGCCTTGACGCGCCCCCGGTTCCTGTTGGTGCGGCGGGTAAGTCTGATGCGCATCCTGTTTGATCAGGGTGTCCCCAGAGGGCTGGCCGCATCGCTACGCGGTCACGAAGTCACCGAGGCGCGAAAACTGAAGTGGGAAAGAATCTCGAACGGAGAGTTGCTCAGGCTGGCCGAAGGCGCCCGCTTTGATCTGATGCTGACCACGGACAAGAATCTTCGCTACCAGCAGAACCTTGCCAATCGAAAAATCTCCATTGTAGTCCTCGGAAACTCACCTTGGTGGCTGGTGCGGCGGCATCTTGACCGAATAGCAGCGGTCGTGAACGAAGCAACGCCGGGAAGCTTTGCTGAAGTGGACATTCCTTTTGAGTAATGCCGCTAGGGCCAGAATATGATTTCAGCAAGGGCGAACGCGGCAAGTTCTTTCGGCTAGGCGCTGAAGTTCGCTTGCCAATCTACTTGGACTCCGACATACAGACGTATCTGGCCGGACGCGCAGTTCAGAAGGGCCTACCGCTTGGCGAGTTGGTGAACGGCATGCTGAAACAGGAAATCCAGATCATCGAATCGGCCAAGTAGAAGCCGCACCCAGCGCGTTACACTGTGCATCGTGGGAACCAAAATTCTTTTCTGCGTTTCTGCGCTTGCCTTTACCCACCTCCTCGCCGACGAGCCGGAATCGCACACCGCCACGCTTGATGGCCACAAAATCCACTACCTGAGCACCGGTCAAGGCGACGAAGCCCTGGTCTTCATCCACGGTTGGACCTGCGACGCCACGTTCTGGAAAGGGCAAGCGCCCGTTTATGAAAGCCGGCGTTCCTTGCTCATCGATCTGCCCGGGCATGGTTTGAGCGATAAGCCGGAAATCTCGTACACCATGGACCTGTTTGCCAGAGCCGTCAACGCCGTGATGGAAGACGCAAAAGTGCGCAAAGCGACGCTGATCGGGCACAGCATGGGGACTCCCGTAGCCGCGCAGTTTCTCCGTCTCTACCCCGAAAAAGTCGCCGCCCTCGTGATCGTGGACGGTTTCCTCCCCTTGCCGCCCAAGGACGAGGCAGACCGCCGTAAGCAATTAGCGCAAGGCGCGGGCGCCGTCAAGGCCCTGCAGGCGGCCGATTACAAGGCCTTCGACATGCGCGCGATCAACACCATGTTCACCCCCCAGACCAACCCGGCGCTGCGCACCGAAATCATTGACAAAATGACCGCGGTTCCTCAACAGGTTATGGCGTCCGCCATGGAGGGGATGTACACCATGAAAACCTTCACGGAGCGCTACCCGAATATACCGGTCGAAGCCGTCATGCAAAAGCGCGGCTCCAATGGATATCAAGACTATCTCAAACAGCATTTCCGCTTGATCGACTATCAGGAATGGGGCGACACCGGACACTTTCTCATGATGGAGCACCCCGAGCGCTTTAACCAGGTGCTGGTGGATTTTCTGGACCGCAAGTAGCCGGCGCCGGAATGAAGATGCTTTGGTGCTGGCGTTGTAGAACAGAAGTTCCGATGCTCGACGACGAAGAGTTCCAACAGGTGACAGGTCGGGGCGCTTTCCTCAGACATTTCGCACGGCCAGGCCATACGTCGAGTGAGCTGAAGGTTGAATGGTTTCGGGCGATGTGCCAAAGCTACGAGCGCATCACTGGAGTTCGAGAAGACGACATCAATAAAGTGCTTCATCACCGGCTCTCGCTTTACGGCCCACCGTGCGCCAAGTGCAGAAAGCCGTTGCGTAGCCCACGAGCAACGGTATTGTGCGGCCTGCGGAGAGTGTGTGGGCGCTGTCGATGCTTCAACCGAAGGGCCGGCCTAGCTTAGCTAAGCTAGCAGCGAACGCCGGATTGGCCGTATTGAACACCCGCGAAGCGTTATTGGCGGTAACGGTCAACAGGGCTTTGGCGATGGCTAGCGTACCGCTTGCGGCTCCCTGATAATTCGGATCGCTGATAGTGGTAGTCACCCCGTAGCTGCCGGCGTTGATGGGGGCAGTGGCAGAGCCGTTGTAGGTGATACTCAGGGCTAGACCGGGAGGCGAGGTCGTGGCGGTCGATGATTCCGCGATGGCGCTGTAGGTTTGGGTCAGGCTGGCCGGGTTCAAGGTCACGGCGGCGGAGGCTTTGGTGGCGATGATGGTCTGGGTCGCGGTCGCGGCGAGATAGTTCTGATCGGCAGCCCAAGATGCGGTCAACTGGCACGTGCCGCTCCCGGAAGTGATGGTCACCACGTTGCCGGACACGGAGCACAGCCCGCTCGCGGCGATGGCAGCGGTAGTGCTGGCGTTGGTGGTCGTGGCCACGGTGAAGCTCGATAGGTAGGCTGCGCTGGCCGGAGCGCCGGTGAAAGTTACGGTCGGATTGAACAGATACGCGACCGACACGATGGGGCTATCAGCCAAGCCGGGCGCATACGCGATGGCCTTGATGGTGCGGGACTTATGGACCACGTCACGGCTTGAGTGGATTGGCCCGTGACTCGGGCCAGAAACTCACCGGTTTGTGAAGCGGCGAGCGTTCGTTGGGTTGGACTTATCGCGATCGGAGGGTCGACCGTTACGCCGAACGGAATGTTGCCGTTAACGAGCACTATCGCGGAGCCGGGGGACAGGGCAGTCACCAAGCCATCGCCGCTGACCGAGGCAACAGCGGGAGTCTGAGATGAGTAGGTCGTCAAGCTGGACTTGCTTAGATAGGCGGTCGACCCGTCGGCGTAGGTTCCGACGACCTGAATTCCAAATCTACCGCCCACTTGCAGCTCGACAGCCGGAATTGGCAGGCTTATGGAAGCCGGGGAGTCCGGTCTTTCAACGTCGAGGACGACGGGCGCCGACGGGACCAAACTGCCAGAGCTTGTCGACCCCAGCGCCGTTAGAGTGTGGAAGCCGGGATCGGTTTGCGGCGGGACAGTGACGGAAGAGCTATAGGGCGGCCCGGCCAGTGGCTGGCTGAGCCCAAGCGGAGATTGCCCAACGAGCAGCACGGAAGCGAACGGCTGCGAGGCCGAAACGATCACTTGGACGGTGTGGCCTGGGTTGACGACCGTTCCAGTTGATGGACTCGTGATCTGAAGCGCAGCCTGTGCATTGACGTAGGCTGGCAGTAACGCCAACAGAATTCCGCTCGCAACCAGACGCGGAGCGGACCTATGTAGTAGCAAACTTCCCCTCTTTTCTTCAGTGCTGGTGTAGCGGAACGACCACGCCCGCCACTCTCACATCTACTGAAAACTGCCGGTTTACACGGATGCGCGTGGACCCCCCGGAGACTCCTGTCACGGTGCCCTCCCTGTCTACCGAAGCGATCTTGGGATTTTCAGATTCGTAGGTGAGACGAGTCGATTTGCTTATATCGACTTCGCCCTCTCCCGCGTAGGATCCCATCACTTGAATCTGGTTGCGATCGCCGATGTAGTGCAAATCCAGCGAGGCCGGGGAGACACGAATGCTCTGGGGAGCTACCGCGCGCTCGACGTCGACGACGACTGGGTAGGAGCCCCCCACCTCCCTTCCCATCACGATTAGCTCGCTCATGCCTAGGCGTGCCGCTGGAGGGACGCGTACCGAAATGCGATAGGGCGGCGGTCCGGAAACATGTTTGGCTTCTATCGGCATCCCTCCCAACATGACCAATATCATGGCGATACCATCCTTGGCAGTCCAAATGTCGATAGTAAGTTCTTGGCCGGCAGTCACCGACGTTCCCTTGGTTGGAGAAATAATCCGCAGCGCTGGCTCGCGGCCGACAGCACAAGCGACCAGAGGGAGCGCAAGCCATGAGAGAATTTTGATCATAGTGTCACTGAAGTGGCTTAAAGTAAGAAGAGGATCCACCGGTCGAGAGCGGATAGTTCAACAGATAAATGACCTTGGTTGCGAGGTACGGGTCGTCAAGCTCGTCGGTGCCTGCAAACCCCAGTAAATCGAGAGCACTGGTGTGCAAGATTCCGTAGCTGACAAACCCGGAATTCCCATTGCCGTCGTCGCTCGCATTGTTCAACTGGCTACTCACCGCAACCACCCCATCCATCGGCAGCCCGGCGAAGTTTGCTCCCCACCCCGTTGGCGTGAGCGAGGCCGCCAACGGATCGGCGGGTACCATTGGATTGGGATTGCAGTAAGCCCGAAGACCGGCGCCCGCCGGACCGGAAAGGCTGCTGAGATTGATGGACGTTGCTTCGCCTGCCAAGACGGCGGTTGGGATGCCTGGGAACATGCCCTGGGTAATCGCGATGAGAGGTTGGCTAAGTGGCTGTCCGGCGGCCGTCCCCTGGAGGTCAAACACGGCTCCGTCAACAGGCGCGGAACTGTCGGCGAAGGCCCCTGATGTCAAAACGAGATTCCCCGCCAACCCGAGAATTTGGCGGATGCAGCTACTCGCAGGCTGGAGCAGCGCCGTAGCGAGCGGGCTGCCCAAGTGTGGAGTTCCGATTGTAACCAGCTTGTGAACTGGTCCTACATCAAATGTCTGGCTGTCGGCGAAGCTCGGAAGGTGTACAGCGGTCCGAGTGATCACACCGCCCATACTGTGGGCGACGACATCCGCCTGTACGCCCGCTGCTTGATTCGCCTGCCGAAAGGTGTCCACGCCGACCTTTATAGCCGTTAGAACCGTTGGAGCATTGTAATCAAACCCGAGAACGCTGGCCGCAGCGCTGGCAAGTTGGAACCCGAGATACTCGTCTGGTAAAGCGGAGGCCAGGCCGACACTCTGGCTGTAGTCGGAACGTGTTGTGAAAAACTGATTGTTGGGATTGAAAAGAGTGTCATTGAAGTTATTCCAAGTTGTGTACCCCGACCACAGCCCATGAACAAGGACGACGGGAGGCCGCCATATCGTGACATCCGTGGAATATGTCGCGCCGGTGGCGAGTTCCGTCACCATAATCGTTACGACCCGCGATGGCGCAGTATCGTCCGCACCGCCTCGAGAAAAGTCCGGAGGCGGGAGGTACTGCACGAACGCCATTGTGCCGGCGCTTTGTGTGTCTGCCGCGGTCACGGTCACCTGGCTCCCCTGCTGAGGGTTATCGGCGGGAAGCAGGGTCTTCAACATACCGAACGCGCCGCCTCCTTGCCCGCTCAGTGATACCTTCAATTGGTCACCTGGGGCGTTGGCATAGAGGCGGACAACGAGGCGCGCTGCGCTGTCCGCTGCTATTCCCATGACTGGGTTCCCGCCAGTCGCAAGGAGGCCAGGATCCGTCACCAGCCCAGTGCCCGGTTGATTGACCAAACTCTGGTACTCCAACGGAGAGGAGATTCGGAAAATTCAGTGCTCATTAGGATAGCGTAGTTGCGCGCAGCGGGAACGCAAGACTTTCTCCCAGGGTGCGGGGCTCGTGGATTTCGCAGAACTTGGTCGCTGCCGCTCGGATATCCTCAGCAAAGGGCGCACAGGCTGCATTAAAGGCTGCTTCCCCCTGACCGCGAATACCTGTCTCAAGGATTCCCGCTGTTATTTTATGCGTGTCGGCCTGCCGGCCGATATTCCGCCGTTTCGTTGATTTGCCGTTCAGCGGATTCCGTTTCACTAGCGCGGCAAGCCTGGCCGCCAGTCGAAACGCTCGGGCTGAGTGACTTCAGCGGCCGAGGCGTCTCCATCCGGGCCAATTGTCGCGCTTTTCTCATCTCGTTGAGCAAATACAGAGCCCAGAATACGCGCGGTATCAGCATGATCAGCGCGGCGCTTCCAAAGAGCAAAAGCGCCGCGCGAGCGACAGCTAGATCTTCCGTCGTCACAGCATCACCTCCTGGGTATGCCCTTTCCAGCCAACTTCCTTTCGTTTCGACTCGTACGGAAATTTCCGATCCGATCACGCTTTTTGGCTCGTGCCAGGCCAAAGCGCCTCGCTTGCTCCTCCCTCTCACTTGTATCCCTCGTAAAGCGTTGTCGAACGGCTAACCGTATAGCGAAGATTTATGGGCGACCCCGCCAGGAGGTGGGGATCTGCGGCACAATACGATAAATAAGAGAGCGGGTTTACGCGACGCCGTTAACCATGGGCTGCCGGCAGCCGAAGATCTTGCGATTTGAAAAAGATTCAGCTCGCAAAGCGGTGCTCGGCGCGACTCGATTTGATGCGCTTCGTCGCCCGCCTCAAAGTGCGAGCAGGATACGCACACGAACACTCACCGCCCCGGCAGCAAGTCCGCCATATCGCGGATAATCTGCTGTTCTCCGTGATTAAAGTTCTGGCGGAACTCCGGACTCTTCAACCGGGCGGCACGCTCGTCCGGCGGCAGAGTTCCCAATTGCTTCAACTCCTCCCGGATGGCTTGCTGGCGGCCCGCCGGCTGGTTGCCGAATTTCTCGAACGCCTTGCGCACCGCCTGCTGGCGGTCGGGTGGAAGCTCGCTCAAACGGCCGTAAGTCTGACGGAGCATCGCCCGTTGCTCGGGCGGAAGGCTGCGGAGACGAGCGAGCTGCTGCTCCACTTTTTTGCGCCTTGCGGGCGGCAGTTTGGATAAGGCCTTCTGTTGCTGTTCGGGCGTCATGCGCTCGAACTCGTCGATCGGAGTATTCTCGGGCTCTTTTCCTTCCGGAGAGCGATGGATGGCGCCAGCGCCGCCCCGGTGTCCTTGCGCGGCGGACGCGGGCCCCGGGAGCAAGCCGAAAATCACGGCCAGCGCGAGGAAAAGGGTAACCCGCATGACGAACTGCTTACATCTTCTGCTGCGCGCTGTTTTCCTGCGCTGCCGGCAGACCCATCTGTTTCAGCATCTCGAAATCTTGCAGGGCGCTTTCCACTTGCTCGATCTGCGGGCCAACAAAAGTTTGGTCGGAAGTGGCTTGAACCGGTTCAGGAGACGGCCCATGCAACAGAAACACGGCGATCAAGGCTGCGCCAGCCGCGGCCAAAGGCATCGCGGGCCGCCAGCGCCAATTCGCGCTAAGAATGCGCCGCCAATACTTTACCGGGGCTCGCTGTTCGGCTGCGATGCGCTGGTACAACCGCTCGTCGAAGTCGCGGGAAATGGAAGCGGGCGTCCAGGAGTCCAGCGCGGCCCACAATTCGCGTTGCGCAGCCGCAAGCTCACGGCACTCGGAGCACCGTTCCAGGTGGCGTTCGAAAGCGAAGCGCGCACCCGGGTCGAGCGAACCCTCAACGTAGGCAATCAGCAACTCAGATGGGTCTTCGTATTTCGATGGACACTCCATGATTTTCTTCCCTCAAAAGCGCTGTTCCCCAAAAGTCCCAGAGACGCATGTGATTACACCTCTTGACTTCGGCGGGCCATGTGCGCCAAAGCAAACCGCAGAGATTCGTATGCCCGGAATAGTAAAGATCTTACCGCGGATTCCGAGCAACGCAATACCCTGGCGATCTGCGAGTACTCCATCTCGTTATATTTGTGCATTAGTACCGCAGCCCGCTGCTTCTCCGGAAGCCGTTCAATGGCTTCCCGTATCTCCAGTAAGCGCGCCTGATGCAACATTTCCTGCTCAACCGTCCTGCCCCGGTCTGGCAACTGCCTCACTACACCGTCCGGGGTCATTTCTTCTAAACTGTCCCCTAACTTCTCTTTCTTCCCATCGCGCAAAGAATTCAACGCCAGATGGGTCGCGATCCGGAACAACCAGGTGGTAAACTTCGCCGTCGCCTGATAGGTCGCGCGCGACCGGTAAACCCGCAGAAACACTTCCTGGGCCAACTCTTCCGCAACCGCCTGATTCCGCACCATCCGGCAGAGAAAATGAAACACCGGCCCCCGATGCCTTTGGAGCAACATCCCAAAACTGGCATCGTCCCCTTCGCGGACGCGCAGCATCAGCATGGCGTCCACCTCCACGGCAGCCGCCGCACTATCACAATTAACCCGTGGGTTCCATGAAGGTTGCGCGTCGAAAACAATCCCCGTTCCATGATCCATGCCTGCTTCACCCCAGCCTCGTATCCCCGGCTCGTATCGCGGGTCGTGCCCGCTCTCTTCCCAGGACGGGGTTCTCTTAAGGGGGTTGACAGAGCTTTACAAATTGGAGAGGGTGGCGCGCCGATCTCTTGGAAGCTACCGGAAAAGGTGCACTAGCTCGATAACCAGAATTGCGACCACCAGCACTTCCAGCACAAACGCTCGCGCCTGGTGGAATTCATTGACCATAAAGTCGTAAAGTTCGCCCGCCGTGCGTAATTTCTCTTCGACCAGATGGCGGTAGTCGGCGACGCCGACGCGGTCGGCGGCTACCCGGTACACGCGGGCGTAGAACATGTCGCTGAGAAACTTGATTGCCGTTTCGGTGCGCTCAGTAAGTTCGGTCACATCCAGTCGAATGCGGTTGAGGCGCTCGGCGTCGCGCGCCATGCGCCAGCGTCGGATTAATCCGGCTGGCTGGTCCAATTTTTTATAAACCGATTGCAGCACTTTGGTGAGAATGTCGTCATAATGGCGAAATTCCAGTAACTGCGTGTTGGCGTACTCGAGCAGTTGGATAGTCGTAGCCGCGCCTTCTTCTGTGTCGCAGACCAGGGCGGCCACCCAACCGGCGACCATGAGATCGGTCGGATAGTAAGACATGCTGGATTGCAGCACCTCGCGCTGCTCGGCGGGCGACAGCGGCTGGGACTCGCCGCGGACGATCTGCGCGATCTGCGCGCCGTGCGAGGCCAGCAGTTCGGCCGCGGCTAGCTTCGGTTCTACCAGTTGGATGACGTAGTAATCTTCACTCTTGTAAGACTCGTAGGGCTGTTCCATGGCGGGCAAGACTTTGTGCCAGTAGCTCCGCAGTAGCTTCGAGGCGCGTTGTTCCAACTCAGGGGCGCTGATCCAGCGGTTGGAGAGTTGGATGAGGCTGTCCCAATCGGCTGTGAATTCGAGCCGCAACTCGACGCTGACCACGCCGTAGTCGTAGAATTTGAGGCGGGGCTGGAATCGCTCGCCACTTGCCAGTACTACCGCATCCGGGAAAAAGACCACGGGCGGCTGCTCAAAGCGGACGTAATCGGGCGCCGGATGGGTGAACTTGGGTTGACGGGCCACTGGTTCGGCGCCGGCCAAACCACGCAATTCATCGAGCCGGATCTGCTCGGCCACGTCGTACAAAACGAATACCCAGAATAAGCCTTGGAGCGGCATCACTCCATACGAACATACCGCTTTTCAAAAAAAACGCAGCGCCGGTTGGGGGCGGCGCCGCGCCTAGCTTCCTCCGAGAAATGCTTCGAAGGAGTAGTGGCGCGCGCCGGGAAAACGTATCACGTTCGGAAAAATTAGCTGCTTGGCCGGTCCTTGGGCGGCAGGGAGGCGTGAAAATCTGTTTGGATGCGCTGAGCATACTCGGTAAGGAGCTGGTCCACGCGATCGAGACTGGGCGACTTGATGAGCAGGCCGACGTGGTGAGGGAGATCGAGCCGCCAGGTAATCTCCGGATCGGTGTAGGAAGACGTATCCGGCTTCTCTTGACGGGACAGCGAAATCACCAGGCCGCTGTAGTTATTTTCGGGGACTGGGGCGGGATAAGAGTCGGCCAATTCCACCTTGGCCCATTCGGTCCAGAGATTTAAGCCGGTGGCAGCCTGCACTGATTCCGAGATATATGCGCCGCCAACGCGGCAGGACGTCTCGAGAAAATAGATTTCCGGGGGATTCTGTCCGGCTGCGTCTCCAACAATGAACTCCGTGTGAGAGACGCCGCGATCCAGTCCCATGCTTTCCAGTACCAGCTTGTTCTGCCGCAACAGTTCTTTGGCAAGAGCGGATTCGCGGTCGACGATTCGGGTCGAGAAAATTCCGCCGTCATGAGAAGTCTCGATCGGCGGCCGTCCGTATTGGCTGGCGATGGCGAACACCACCTGCCCATCCGCGACGAGCGAGTCAACGTGACAGACGCCGCCGGAAATCCACTGCTCCAGTAGATAGTCGGATTGCGCATCGCCGAGGGAATCGAGAATCGGCCAGACTTCCTCCTGCCGCGACAGCTTCTTGATGCCGAGCGCGCCCGCCATGGAGCGGGGTTTGAGCAGCCAGGGCGCTGGCGTGTGGTTCAGAAATTCGCGAATCTTGTCATAGTTGATAACGCCGGCAAATTCGGGGACTTTCAGCCCGGCTTGACGGGCGCGAATGCGCATGGCCAGCTTGTCGCGAAAGTAGCGGACGTTGGAGTCGCCCAGGCCGGGTACGCGCAGGTGCTCCCGCAACATGGCTGCGACCTCGACGTCGAAGTCGTCCAGCGCCACGATGCGCTCAATGTTGCGGCTGCGCGCCAAAAAGCTGACGGCGTTGCGGGTTTGCGTGCGATCCCAGACGTTCTGTTCATCGGGCATGTAAAAAATGTCGTCGATGCTTTCCATGGGCCATTTGGCTTTGTTTTGCAAACTGAGGGAGGTCAGCAGCAGAACCTGCCAGCCCTGGCGGCGGCACTCGCGAAGGAAGTCATGACCTTTTTCATAGCTGGCCAGGCACAAGACGGCGCGCATAGTCGTATGGCTATTCTAGTTGAGTATGCATAGCGCCGTGGGCGAATTGGTGAAAAACACGCTGCTCGTGTTTGGAGCGCTGCTGCCGATTGTCAATCCGTTCGGGAGCGCGCCGATTTTCCTGACGCTGACCCGCGGTCTCTCCGACCGGGGCCGAACGGTCCTGGCCCGGATGATCGCGCTGAACGGGCTGGTGCTGATCATCGCGTCGATTTTCATCGGCACATATATTCTGAAATTTTTCGGCATCTCTCTTCCGGTGGTGCAAGTGGGCGGCGGCCTGGTGGTCCTGTCTACCGGCTGGAACCTGCTGCGCCGGCCGGACGACGATGACCGCGAAGGCGGCAAAAAACCGCCCTGCCGGGAAGGGGACTACGTACGGCAGGCTTTCTACCCGCTGACTCTGCCCTTGACGGTGGGACCGGGCTCCATTTCGGTGGCGATTACCGTGGGCGCCAATCGCCAAGAAGGATCGGAGTGGGCCTGGCCGCTGATCGCGGGCATGCTGATTGGGTCGGCGTTGATGGCGCTTGCGATCTATATCTGCTACCGCTTTGCCGAGCGGCTGGCGGAGGCGCTGGGAGATACGGCGATGAACGTGATTGTGCGCCTGTCGTCGTTCATTTTGGTGTGTATTGGAGTGCAGATTGTTTGGAACGGTTTGAGCGCGCTGTTAAAGAGCGTGCTGCGGTAAGGTGCGCCGGGCTAAATCGCGCGAACAGGTTTTATGGCGCGATCGCTCACTATCCTGCGAATGGCCGGCGCGCGGGGCGTGAGGCGACTACAATGAGTCGAACGGCTTGAGTTCCTATGGTCATTCGCTTTGCCCTCCTCGTGAGTTTTTCGATTTTTCCTGCCTTTCCCCAAAACACGCTGAATAGCTTCACCTTTGGCGGTTCGGGGAACGAGGCGGCCAATGGTGTCGCTGTCGATTCCGCCGGTAACATCTATGTCGCGGGCACCACGACTTCTTTCGATCTTTCTACGTTGAACGCTTGGCAGGGGGCCGACAGCGGAACGCAACTGATATATAGCCCGGATGCGGGCGCGACCTGGAAGCCCTTGTCCAACCCGTTTCCGGCCGCGACTACGCTGGAACCCCTTTCGCTAGCCGCGGACCCATCCAATGCTTCCACGGTGTATGTGGCCTCCGGAAACTCGGTCTGCAAGAGTACGGACGGAGGGTTGCGCTTTCAGTGCGTACAACTGCCGTTCCCTTCGGCTGGGCCGGTCATTATGTCGTTGGCGATCGACCCGAGCCAGCCTGCCACGATCTACGCTTCGGCAGTTTATAGCGGCGGCGTTTTCAAGAGTACGGACGGAGGACACACGTGGGTGAACGCAAGCAACGGTCTGCCAGGCGCCGGAGATATCAGTTCAGTCGCCATAGACCCGTTTCACCCTGGCGTGCTTTGGGCATGGGCGGTAACTGGGGGATATGTTTCGCGCGACGGCGCCATGACCTGGACACGCTCGAGTTTGCCATGGCCGTCGAACACCGAAGTCTACAGCGGACTTTTTTCTTTTGATCCGGTGACGCCGGGAATTCTGTACGGCCCGGCTTACGTTTCCGCCATGAGTGGCGTTCAAAAGAGCGTCGACGGAGGCCAGACCTGGACGCTGCTAAATCCGCCGTTCAGCACTTGCTGCGTTGTTCCGGATCCGAAACTTTCGGGCGTGTTGTACGCGATCGCCCCGCAGCCGTACCCAAGCACAGCGGATCTGCTTTCGAAGAGTACCGATTACGGGGCCACGTGGAACTCCTCGGTCCTCCCATTTACGGTCGCGGGATCGTTCGGTGTCGATCCGGCTAATTCGCGGATACTCATCGCCGGGGACTACCGCAGCGCCGACGGCGGAATTACTTGGACCCAGACCAATGCCTCGCGCGCGGTCCAAGCGGTTTTCGCGCCGTCGAATGCCAATTTAGTCTACGCAACTGCGCCCATTACCTCGGATGCGTTCGTTGCAAAATTTCTTCCGGATGGAAAAACGCCGGTTTTCCTGACGTATTTCGGTGGCATGGGGAACGAGGCCGTTGGATCGATTGCGCTCGACGGCGCCGGCAATATTTGGATCGTTGGCAACACGACGTCAGTCGATTTGCCGGTGACTTCAGGAGCGTTTCAGAAATCGTTGAAGGGGCAGGCCAGCGGCTTTGTGGCGAAGTTCACCGGCGCCGGTCAATTGGCGGCGGCCACGTATCTGGGAGGAACCGGCCAGGACTCAGTTTATGGAATTGCGCTCGGTCCACAGGGCGACCCATGGGTGATCGGGTCCTGGTATTCCACTGACTTTCCGTTCACGAATGGTCCCGCCGCGGCATCCGCTTCTCAGTCCGTCGGATTTGTGGCTGAGTTCGATTCCGAAGTGCAGCAATTGCTTTACGC
The DNA here is from genome assembly GCA_963836595.1 of Bryobacterales bacterium. Classification (GTDB taxonomy): domain Bacteria; phylum Acidobacteriota; class Terriglobia; order Bryobacterales; family Bryobacteraceae; genus DATFZA01. The sequence goes on along the minus strand of CAWIKC010000002.1, from coordinate 1,278,955 downwards.
GGTTCCGGTGGATGGAGTCTTCGACGCGACGGGAAAAGGAATCGCCATCGATGGCGCCGGCAACATAACCATGACAGGTTACACGAACGATCCGAATTTCACCGTGACCGCGGGAGCGTATCACTCGGGCGCTGCCAATAGCCAGCGGGCGTTCGTGTTGAAACTGGATTCCGGCGGAAATACGATCTACTCGACTTATTTTGGCGGTTCACATTATGCGGTCATTCAAAATGAGGAGTCCTTTGGCGCGGAAAATGCCGGTATCAGTGTCGCGACGGATCCAGCGGGGAATGCTTACGTGGCGGGAACGACATCTTCGACGGATTTTCCCGTTACTCCCGGCGCTTATCAAACGGCCCTTGCTTCCGGTTGCACCTATCCGGCCCTCGAGGACGACACGGGAGAGATCGGGGTCCTTTTTTTCTACGGTGTGGGCGACGTTTTTGTGCTCAAACTGAGCGCGGACGGACAGACGCCGGTGTACTCGACGCTGCTGGGTGGTTCCTGCTATGACCATCCCACTGGCATCGCCGTGGATTCGACGGGAGATGCCTACGTGACCGGGGAGACCGACTCTGGCGACTTTCCTCTGATCGCAGCGGTGCAAGCGGCGCCGGCCCGAACCCAATATTCTTCCTTTGTTTCTGCGATCAATGCCGCTGGTTCCGCTCTGACGTTCTCAACCTATCTGCTGGCAGGCGCCACACCATCGGTCTCCAGCGGAGCCGGCGGGTCGATCGTCGTGGCGGGAAACGTGGGCATGGGAGCGCAGTCTCAGCCTTTTATCGGGGCCTATGATCCATACCCAATCGTGGCAACCGACAGCTACTTGGCGATTCTGAACCCGCCCTTGCAGGCGCCGCCTGTGAATCTTTCGCAAGTGATGAATGGTTTTAGCCTCCGGCCGGGTCCGGTGGCGCCAGGCGAAATCGTGGTTCTCGGGCTTCCGGGGTTTGCGCCGAGTCAATTTACCGATATTGGGTTGAACATTCTTGGGCCCTTGGACACGAATCTGGCGGGAGTCCAGGTGATGTTTGACGGGCGGCCGGCGTTCGTGATCACGGTGGATTTGGGGAAAGTGGTCTGCATTGCGCCGCTGGAGATTGCCGGTCAGGCGAGCAGCGCGGTTCAGGTGAACATCGATGGGCAACTGTCCAACGTTTTGAACGTTATCGTCGCGGATACCGCGCTGGGTTTACTGTCGCTCGACGGTTCGGGAATGGGACCGGCGAATGCCAGGAATGCCGACGGCTCGCTGAATACCGCATCGAATCCGGCCGCGGACGGCAGTAAGTTGACGGTTTTCTTGACGGGCGCGGGGCTGACAAATCCGGCGGAGGCGGATGGGGCCGCGCCCGCGAGTTACAGTATCGTCCCGGCCGCCTCAATTACGAGCCTGTTCCAAAACCAGCAAGAAGGGCTGTCTTTGACTGGGTCCGTGCATTCCCTGCCAGGCTTTGTACCTGGTCTGTTTGGATTCGATTTCATAATCCCTACAGAGCCCGGTTTTGTTGGGCAGCTCAGCGTGTCGTTGGAGTCGAACAGTTCGAATAGTCAAAGCTTGTACGTTTACGTTAAGTAAGCGGGCTTAGCGCAGAACACGTTTCACGCGCTCGCGCAGAGTCTGCGGAACGGCCGTGTTCGCGGCCATGACAGCGCCGCTCACTGAGCGCTTAATCGCATCGCGCGTGCGCGATTGTCCGGGCGGAGTTGGGTCAATTCCGAATTTCCGCAGGAAGTAATTCATCCGGTAAACGTTGGCCTCCACCGATTCCTTGAACTTGAAATTCAAGCTGGCCGTGATCGAGATATCGTCGTGGTTTTGTAGCCAATGCGGGGCATGCACCGGGATATGGACGCCATTGCCTGGGCGCAGCAGGAACGAGTGAGCGCGCGATTGCAGTTCCGGCTTGTAGCGGGCCGAGTTGGTATCGACCGCCCAGAAGCGTTCGATTTCGGTTTCCGGCAGGACGTCTTTGTCGTCGCGATCGAAGATGTAGATCGTTTTTTCGCCGCGAATCTGGGCCACGAAATTGCATTCGCGGTCGATGTGATAGGTGGTCAAGCGCCGCGGAGACGTAATGAACAGGATGACTTCCGCGAATTTGATCTGCTTCTCAATCTCTCCGCCGGCCAGTTCGAAGACCTCGCTCATGGCGCGTTGCAGAATTTCTTGGTAGCCGGGATCGATCTCGGCGTGTTTGAGGATGATCCACGCGCCTTCGTGCTCCAGGCGGCGAATGGTCTCGTCAATCGGCAAGTCACAGGCCGGAGTCTCATTCCAGCGTTGGCCCGGTTTGGTCGCGCCCTTATCGAAGTAGAGATCGGTGGGGCGATCTTTAGCGGTTTGCTTGGCAAGTTGCACCAGGCGTTCGAGGGTGAAGAGAGGATGATTCACCAGCGTGTGCTCCAGGGCAAACCACTGCTGATTGAAGTTTTTCTCGAATGCGCCGTGGTCGAAATCGAAAACACTCAGCGATTTGGCCGTGGGAGCTAGAGTGGCTTGCATCACCTGCATCACCTGCATCAACGAAGTTGCCTCCAACGATGCGAGTATACGTGCGGAGCTTGCAATCGGGCAGAGATCATGCGGCCCAGGACGGTACTAGAGCACTAAGAGCAACAAGTTCAGCGATGCGCGAACGGCGGCCGCACAGCCACCTGGCACCCAGCCAAGCCGCGTCCGCCGGGCGCTCTACCACTCGCAGCCGGATTGTCAGGCGAGGCCAGCCACACGAACCCAATATCCGCGTTAGGCGCTGGTCCGGTAGTGACTGGAAAATCCGGCGAATTGGTATAGCCACCAACCAGCAGGCGTCCGCTCGCATTGAACACAGCGGTATTGGCCTGATCGGTCATCGATCCGCCGAGGTAGGTGGCAAAATTGGTGAACAGCGCCACGAACGCATCGGAGAAGGGAGCCGATGTATAGCGGGGTTGCACCGCATTGGTCACTGGCAAGTCATAGGACGTCGTCAGCCCCGTGACCGCAATGCGGCCGGCGCCATCAATGGCCAGACCATAGATTTCGTCGTCGCCCGACCCGCCGTAGTAGGTCGAGGAGAGCAGGGCGCCAGAGGGATTGAAACGCGCGACAAAGCCATCCGGGCTTCCGGCCTGAGAGGCGAACAGCAGGTGTTGCGAGTTGCCTGGATCGATCGCAATCGAGTTGATGGGAGCGCCGTAGAAGTTCGCCGCAAGTTGCGTAAACGAACCGCCGGCGTTAGTGGATTTCACCAACGCGGGGTAGCCGATATTGGCCGTGCTGACAGCATACAGCGTGCCGGATTGCTGGGGATCGATGGCGGCATCCGAAAGATTTTGCCCCAGCTCGGAGAAGCTTTGCCCGCCATCCGAACTTTTGTAGAGGTTGAGAGAGTCGGTCGCGTAAATCACGCCAGCGCTGTCGACGGCGTCCACCACCAGATTTCCCGCGCTGGTGCGGAGCACCTGAGCGGCGCCATTCGCCAGCCGGAACAAGGAGCCGGCAACCACGATGTTGGGAGAACCAAAGAAATTGTTCGAGCCGCCATAAGCGACGCCGGAGTTCTTTGGATCGAAGACTACCGAGTTCACGAATGACACATTGGCAACCTGCGTGAATGTAGCTCCGCCATCCTGGCTCTCAAACAAATTGCTCTCCCAGGCAAAGAGGTGCTTGGGATTGAAAGGGTCAACCACGACGCCACGTATGTCGAAGGTAATCTGGCCAGTGGGTGTAAAGCTGTTGGCTCCATCGGTAGACTTCAGCAACATCAGATTCCCGCCCAGATACAAGGTGTTCGGATCGGAAGGATCGATGCCCAGCGCGCCGACCGTTGTTTCTGTGTAGAAGATGGTCCAGGAAGAAGCGCTGTCGTCGCTGCGCAACAGTCCATCCGGAGTCAACGCATAGACGCGGGAAGGCTGCAGCGGAGCAAAACGAATGGCGGAAAATAAGCTGGTGATCACGCTGTGATCCTGGCTTACCGTGCTGCCGCCATCCGTCGAAACGTAGAGCGGCGCGCCGCCGATGTAGGGCTGCGCCGGCTGTTGCAACGGAAAATGGACAGACGTCGTGGTGCCTCCCATCGCCAGGTTGCCGCTGGGGTCAAACGCGAGCGCATAGCCGGTATCCAGCCCTTCGCCGCCAAAATAGGTGGAAAAAACCAGACCTCCGGATGGATCGAGAGCCGTCAGAAAGGTGTTTTGCTGTCCGAGAAGTGCGCCTTGTATAGCATGCAAGATGGGGAAATTCGGCGACTGCGCCTGCCCCGTGACATAAGCCTGGCCATCGTTATCGACCGCGATGGCGCGTCCCCAATCGTAGCCGCTGCCGCCGAGAAACGTCGAATAAACCAATTCCGAACCGTCGCTCGACAGCTTGGTTGCGAACGCGTTGGCATACCCACCGCCATATTTCTGCAGCGGCGATTGCAGCGGAAAATCCGATGAGCCGGTGCGGCCAGCGATATGCGCTTCTCCGCAGGCGTTGATCGGCAATGGCTTCCGGCGTGTCAAACGCAGGAACCGCCGAGGTAAGTGGAATACACGACCCTCGCGTCTACGGGGTCGATTTTCGCTACGAAGCCAGTCTCGACGGTGTTCTTCGACTGGGATTGGAATGGGTGGACCAAAGGCAAATCCGTGGAGGTGGTTGTGCCGGTGATGTAAATTTCGCCGCGCGCGTCCACCGCGATACCGTTGATCGTTTCGTCACCGCTGCCGCCGAAATAGGTGGCGAAGAGCACCTTGCCAGAAGGGCTGATTTCCAAAACGAAGCCATCCCCCGGACCTCTGAGAGCGGCCTGTACGGCGTTGAGAACGGGCAGATCAGTGGACGCGGTACGTCCGGCTATGTAGAAGTTGCCGTTGCGGTCCGCGGCCGACGCGATCACCATGCTGGCGCCCGAGCCCGGAATCAGTTCGGACAGAATAATCTGAGGCGTGCCGGCTTCAAGTGCAGCGGACACCAAAAAAAGAATCAGGTACTTCAAAGCTTATTAGACTACGCCGGGATCCCCTCGGGAATGAGCACGTAGTGCCGACGCGTTACTGACCATGTCTCGCCCCGTCTAGCAGCCCGTGTCTAAACACCGATTGTCGCCGTGACGCGAACTTGGTCGGCCGTCGGCCTCGACAGGGCCGCTATAACGCGGCGTAGGAGGGCGGTTGATGAGTTGGGTACCCCCGAAAATCATCCAAGATGCGCCTGCTGGCGTCGAAGCTACTTTAGACACGGGCTGCTCTAGCCCATCGTCTAGCCCCGAACGTAAGTGAGGGGATTTGGTGCTCGGTCCCCTTACTGACGTTCGGGGCTAGACACGAGATGGGCTTGATTAACGTGGTTCACCCAGTGCCTCTGGCATATAATCCCCCAAGTATGCAAACAAACTTAGTTCTGCTATTAGCTTTGCTCCCACTAGCGCGGGCTCAGGATTTAGACCTGCATGTGACGCCTTCCATCGATCCGGAGCTGGGCGAGCACACGCGCTTGTTCGACAAGAAAATCTATCCGATCGGCGGCAACGTGTACTGCGCCGTCGGCTATGGCCTCGCCAACATCATTCTGATCGAGGGGACGGATGGGACGATCGTGGTCGACACCGGCATCGACGTGGAGCAAGCGCGCGCGGTGGCTGCCGATTTCTCAAAAATCACAACCAAGCCGCTGGCGGCCATTATTTATACGCATCATCACGCCGACCACGTGCAGGGAACAACTGCGTTTGCCGGTTGGGACAAAGTGCCCATCATCGCGCATGAATCGCTGGTGCGCGAATATTTGCAGGAGACGCTGGTGGCCGGGGAAATCATGCGGAACCGGGCATTGGCGATGTACAACACCTTGTTGGGCGGCCCGGAAAACGACGGGATGAACTCCGGCATCGGCCCGCTGTTGCGGATGCGGACCGTGGCGTTTCAGCCTCCCACGCGGACCTTTGCGGATCATTTGGATCTCACCATCGCCGGAGTCGAACTGAAGCTGGTCTACGTGCCGAGCGAGGCCAATTCCGAGATCGCTGCGTATCTGCCGCAAAACCATGTGCTGCTTTCCGCCGAAGTGATTCAAGACCACACCTTTCCCAATCTCTATACGCTGCGCGGCGCCGTGTATCGCGATCCCATGACGTGGGTGCGCAGTATCGATCGCCTGCGCGGCTTCAATGCCGATTTTATGGTGCTGCAGCACGGACCGCCGGTGTCCGGAAAAGCCGAGGTGGCCGAGGTGCTGCGCAATTACCGGGATGCGATTCAGTTCACGCGCGATCAGACGGTGCGGTACATGAATCGAGGATTGGCGCCCGATGAGATAGCCGATATTGTCCAACTGCCGCCGCATCTGGCAAATTTCCGCCCCTGGCTGCGGGAGTTCTACGGGACCGTGCGGCACTCGATTCCGAATATTTATCAGGGCAACATCGGCTGGTTCGAGGGTGACCCGGTGACGTTGAAACCGACTCCGCGGGTGGAGTACGCGCGGCGCATGATCGCGATCATGGGCGGCCGGGACAAAGTGCTGGCTGAAGCGCGTAAGGCCTATGCGGGCGGCGATCCGCAATTCGCGGCCGAGCTGACAACGTATCTGATCCGCGTCGCGCAGGACGATCGCGATGCGCGTCTATTGAAGGCTGCGTGTTTCCGCAAGCTCGGTTATGCGACCGTGAACGCCAATTGGCGTGGGTTGTATCTCACGCTGGCCCACGCGCTGGATGGGTCGCTCGATTACCAGGTGGTGACTCAAGCCTACCGGGCGCGGTCGGGCAGCGCGGCGCTCGCGGCGGCGCTACCGGCCAGCGTTCAACTCGAGACGTTGCCGCCCAGATTGAAAGCGGAGAAGGTGATGGACATCGAGGAAGCGTACGGATTCGACTTCGCCGATACGCGCGAGAAGTTCACGGTGGCGATCCGCCGTGGCATCGCCGAGATCCAACCTGGTTTGCCGGCCACGCCGTATGCGGTGTTCTCGGGGCCGAAGGCGGCGCTGGGACAACTGATCTCGGGAGCGGCGAACGTGGATACCGTTTTGGCCGCGGGGCAGATTCAGGGGCCGGATGGCGCGGCCAAGCGCTTTACGTCTTATTTTGAAGAGGTGTTTGCGGGACAAGTGACGTTTTACTTGCGCTGACGCACTCAAGTGATGAGGCCGTCAAGTTCGGGAGCGAGCGGGCTGAACACGGTAACCCGTTCTCCTGTGGAAGGGCTCGTGAATGTGATGCGATGCGCGTGCAGAAAATATCGCCCCAGCTCGCTCTTCGGCGCGCCATAGACCGTATCGCCCACCACCGGATGACCGATGCTGGCCAGGTGTACCCGAATCTGATGCGTGCGGCCGGTGCCGATTTTCACTTCGAGCAGCGTGGTCTCCGCGAACCGGCGCAGGACTTTGTAATCTGTGATGGCGTTACGCCCGCGGCCTAACTTGGTGGTCATGCGAACTCGGCGCGCCGGATCGCGCAGGATAGGAGTATCGATGTGGCCGCTATCGGTGGCGAACGTTCCATGGACCAGGGCCAGATAGACCTTCTCGACGGAGCGCGAAGAGAATTGCGCGGCTAATGCCCGATGCGCGGCGTCGGTGCGCGCGACCAGAAGCACGCCGCTGGTATAACGGTCCAGACGATGCACAATGCCTGGGCGCTCGTCGCCGCCGACGCTCGACAACTGTCCGAATCGATGGACCAGCGCGTTAGTCAAGGTTCCGCTGTGCTGACCGGAGCCCGCGTGCACCACCATGCCGGCCGGTTTATTCACGGCCACAACGTCCGAATCTTCATAAAGAATGTCGAGCGGGATGTCTTCGGCAACCGCCTTCAATGGCGCGAGATCGGCGGGTTCGGCCGAAATCGTGTCGCCCGCGTGCAGCGCGTAAGAAGCTTTCTCCGCGCCCTGGTTGACCAGCACGCGGCCGGACTTGATCCAATCCTGCACCCGAGAGCGGCTGAACTGCGGAAGTTTATCTTGCAGGTAGTGGTCAAGCCGCTGGCCTCGCTCCGCGGGCTCGACTCGAAACAGGTGGATGGGCACGTACCTTCAAGATATATTCAATGAGTGAGTTGGAGCGCAATTCGCGCGCTAAGCGTGGTGTTTGCGGGAATTCTGATTTCGCGGCTCTGCCACCTGCGCGTGTTGTGGGTGGAAGAAGCTTACCCAGCCGCCGCTGCCTTGCAGATACTCAATGGCAAGTCGCTCTACCGCGGCATTTGGTTCGACAAACCGCCGCTTTCCGCATGGACCTATTTGTTGTGGGGCGCGCAAACAGGCTGGCCCCTGCGCATCGCCGGAACCATTTTCATCTTTCTCTGTTGCCTGGCGGTATTCGTGTTTGCGCGCGAAGTCTGGAGCGAGCGCGAGGGTGTGACCGCCGCCGCGCTGCTAGCGTTTTTCCTGACGTTCGGCATACCCTCCGCTGTCATGCCGCTGGCGCCGGATCTGCTGATGGTGCTTCCGCACACGCTGGCGGTATTTTTCGCCTGGCGCGGACGGGCGCTACTCAGCGGCCTGCTGGCCGGCATCGCGCTGCTGGTCAATTCCAAAGCCATCTTCGTGCTGGCGGTTTGCCTGCTGTGGGCTGGGCCACTGGTCTTGGCCGGATTTGTTATTCCGGTAGCCGCTTCGTTTCTCTGGTTCGGCCGCCCGTATTACGAGCAGGTTTGGCAATGGGGCGCCCTATATGCCGAACACGGATTCGCTTGGCAGACCGGGTTCATTCGCACGTGGAACTGGGCCGGGTTTCAAGCCGCGCTGGTCGTTGGGGCCGGTTTCTTTCTATGGAAGGAAAGAAACTGGCGGTGGTTTTCCTGGGCCGCATTGAGCTTGATCGCCGTCGCCGCGGGCTGGCGATTCTTCCCGCGTTATTATTTGCAACTATTGCCGCCGCTAGTGTTGATGTCGGCGCGCGGATACACGCTATTGAACGGCAAGCGCTGGCTGATATTAGCGCTGTTGCTGATTCCGCTGGTTCGCTTTGGTCCGCGCTATGTGCAATTGGCAATTCATCCGGATGCCCCCTGGTCCGACCGGGAACTGGAACAGGACAGCCGGGCGGCTGCGAATCTAATGAAACCGCCCGGCACGCTATTAGTTTGGGGCTACCGGCCGGACCTGTTCGTATTTTCGCGACTCCCCGCCGGAACGCCGTTTCTCGATTCGCAGCCGCTCACCGGAGTCCTGGCCGACCGGCATTTGACGAACTCCGATTCCATTGCGCCGGAATTGGCAAAACACAATCGCGAGCGATTGATTGAAACAACTCCTACCTGGATTGCCGATGGCCTGGGCCCTCTCAATCCGAAACTGGCGATCACAGAATACCCCGATCTGCGCGGCTGGCTGGAAAATTACGAACTTGCGGCAAGGACGCGGGAAACCGTTCTTTATCGCCGCAAGAACCGCGCCGCCGCGAATGCCGTCAACCAGCCACACCACATCGCGCAAACACAGTTTCCCAAAGGGAGCACACCATGAGCAAAGTGAGAGTTGCTGCGTTTTCAATTTCACTGGATGGTTTTGGCGCCGGGATCCGGCAAGATGCGGATAATCCCCTCGGCGTTCGCGGCTTCGAGCTGCATGCGTGGTTCCAAGCCACGGAGGCGTTCAGGAAGATGCACGGTCAAACCGCTGGAAGCCAGGGCATCGATAACGATTTTGCCCTTCAATCTTTCGAAAATGTCGGCGCCTGGATCTTAGGCCGTAATATGTTCGGTCCGGTTCGGGGTCCTTGGGAGGGTGATTCCTGGAAAGGCTGGTGGGGCGACAATCCTCCGTACCACACGCCGGTTTTTGTGCTCACGCATCACGCGCGAACTCCCCTCGCGATGGAAGGCGGCACCACCTTCCACTTCGTCACCGATGGATTGGAATCTGCTTTAGAGCAAGCGAGAGAAGCGGCTAAAGGCAAAGACGTCCGGATCGGCGGCGGCGTGTCCGTCGTTCGTCAGTCCCTCACGGCAGGCTGGATCGACGAAATGCACTTAGCCGTATCGCCGGTCCTCCTGGGCGAAGGAGAGCATCTGTTTTCCGGTATCAATCTTCCCAAACTTGGCTTCACCCCCGTCAAGACCGTCCCCGGGGAGAATGCAACGCACGTTCTTATCAAAAAGACATAAGCCTGAACTACCAGCGCGTTCAAGCCGTTTCCTTCAACTCGAACCAAGCAGACGTTTTGCGAGAAACAGGCGTTTTTCTCGAATCCATCTCGCCCGAACGTCTAGCCGACGCCTAGCCCTGAACGTTTAGTTTAGTGAGAGGATTCAAGATGGCGCGCTTCTGTCCGATACGAAACTAGAGCCGTATGATTTCTCTGCGCAAAGCGATGAACGTGGGGCTGGAGGAATCGCTCAGATCGGCACTGGAATCGTATCGCGCGGCATTGATCGCGGTAGGAGAAGCCGGCGCCAGGGCCTACCCGCCTACGGGCGATAACCTCAAGCACAGTCTGCTGAAACTTCAAGAGAAGCTGGTCAACACAGCCGCCCCGGCTGTATTCGCCGAAACCCAACAAAGTGTCGGGCAAGAGCTGAAAACCTGGGGCGACAGCGCCGCGGACTATTACCAGGAAAGCGCGGAAGAGGTCAAAGATCTCCTCCTTCACGTTGCAAAGGCCGCTGCCGAGGTCGGTGACCGTGACCAGCGGTATGGCGAATATTTCCAGGCCTTAGCCGGGCGTTTGCAAGTGGCTGCCAAACTACAGAACATCTCTGCCATGCGTCAGTCGCTTAGCAGCAACGCGGTAGAGCTGGTCGACTCCGTAACCAGGATGACGGAGGATGGTAAACGCACGGTTGAGGAACTGCGCGCGCAGGTTTCCGCCTACCAGGAGCGGATGGAGAAAGCGGAACGCCTGGCCGCGATCGACCCGCTGACGGGCGTCAGCAACCGGCGCATCCTGGAATGGCAAATCGAGCGCCGCATGACTAACGCATCGCCCTTTTTCGTGGTTTATCTCGACCTGAACGAGTTCAAGCAGATAAACGACGCGCTAGGCCACCAGGCAGGCGACGATCTGTTAATGCAGTTTGCCGGCGAACTCCGTCAAAGCTTGCGTTCGACCGATCTGGTGGGGCGCCTGGGTGGGGATGAATTTGTAGTAGCGATCGATGGAGTTTTGGGAGACGTCAGAGACCGTGTCGCGCACGTCAAAAAAGGCGTGAATGGCGATTACTCTATCTCTACCGATACAGGCAAGCGCAAAATCTCGATAACGGCTGCCGTTGGCATCGCTGCCTGGCGGCCGGGCGTTACTGTTCAAGAACTGCTCCGCGCAGCGGACGTAGCCATGTACGAAGACAAGAAGCGCATGTCCGAGGCACGGAATCCCACTCCCAGCGCGACCAAGGCGTGACTGGTATATCGTTTCGTTAAAACATAACCAGTTCATTCTTCGGCGAGCGCCTCAAAATTCTTCGAAGATCGTAAGGTCGATTCGGCGGAAGCTCTCCTCCGGGCCGCCATCTGCAAGCCGGACGCGATAGCTGTGCTCGGGAGCGCTCGGTGCATGAGCGGCGATGCCCACACGTCCTCCCGGTCTCGTCAGGATCTTAGTGCCTTCGGGGATGACAATGTGAACCTGTTTTTCCACTTTCTGTCTCGTTTCTGAGCATACCGAACTACGCCTTCGACGCGACAAGCTTGCGGGTCTCAGAGTAGGCATCGTATTGGCATTCCTCGCGAATCCAAGCAGGAAGTCGATCGATGGCGATGAACTCTTCGACGGCCCCATGCCGACAGAGCGAGCATGGGCCGTTCTCGTACAGAAGTAACAGTGAGCGTTCGGCCTCCTCCGATCTATGTGCTTCGACGAAGCCGCGAATATCGATGCCCATGCAGTGATAGATATAGGGGTCGATAACCTCACCCAATAGACGTTCCAAAACGCGGTAGTCGCCACGCTCCGCATTGCGGGTCAGTAGGCCGACGGCAAAACCACGCCATTTTAGTCCCGTAATGAGATCCAACCCCAGCGCTCTTACTCGGCCGTCCACGACATTCGAGAGCGCCACCAGCGCAGCTCGCGAGATATCATCATTCTCAGCACGTGCAAGGTCGAGCAAACGATCGATGGGCTGGGGGAAAACGTGGCTCCGGAACATCCGAAGATATGCCAGGAGTCGATCCTCATCTGACTCGATGCGGAGATCCTCCGCAACCAGCGCAAGCTCGTCGGGAGTCGCGGTTCGCGCCCACGCCATCGCACCTGCCCGCGTCAGCGACAGCTTGAGAGTTTCGTAGTTCTGGCGGGGTTTGGGTGGTTTCTGTCTCTCTCGTTCCCAATGTTCTTCGTGATCGCACCACTCCCGGAAGAATCGGTCGAGCTCCGGCGGAAGGGCCTGTTTGCCGTCCCGCTTCTCCAGCGCCTCGACCAAGTTCCCGAACTGCCATGGCCTTTCATCTGCATCTATGTCACCGAAGCTCTTGGCCACGAAGAGCATGCCGTGCAAACCGTCGAGCCGCACGAGCTCTTCCGCGCAGCAGATTCCTGCATTAGCGAAACCGAAGCGCTCGAAAGCCGCGTACATGGCTAGTTTCAATTCATGATCACCGTTAGCAACAAAACTTGCTGCAATTTCAAACAACTGGCCGAGCTCCGTTTCTGGGTCATCGGCGGCCAGCGCAGACAGGATGCCATCCCTGTAGAACGCGGCGTCGCTTGAAGCTTCGATCAAGTTCACCAAATACGGGCCACGGCTCTCTTCGCACTGGGAATCGTAAGTTAAATTGTGAGTGCATGCATGCAGGAGCGGGGCGCGACAATGCAAGGGGGAATGCGTCTTGAGGAAAATCGCCGCTCTTCCGAGCCCTTTTCTTAACCATCCTTCGAACTCCGTCATTCACCCTCCATCCGAAAAACCCGAACCGGATTCCCACGCTCGAGTTCTTGATGAGCGCGCCAGCGCTCTTCTCTGGCGTCGCAGTATCGCTTCGAGTTAATCTCCTTGAGCTTCTTCGTGAGCCGCGCCAGCGCGAGCTTCCGGTTGCGATGCTGGGACCGTTCTTCCATGGCCGTGGCCTGCACTCCGGTTGGAAGATGCGTCACGCGCACGGCGGATTCGGTTCGATTGACGTGCTGGCCGCCGGGTCCGCTCGCGCGCATCGTTTCCCATCGGACTTCTCTCAAGTCGAAGCGGGTCTCGTCGGCGGGCTCTATAAGGTCGATCCCAACGAACCAGTTCTTCCGCTTGTGCGCGGGGCGAAACGGACTGCGCGCGGTCCACTGCACGGTCCCTCGCCAGGAGTTCGCGAATCCTTCCAACCCAGCGTCGCCAGCAATCGAAACTAGCGCTGATTGGGCGGTGCCAAGCTCGGGCCCCGGTTCGATCTCAATCGTCTTGAATTCGAGGGACGCCGATTTCGCCTCTCGTTGGATTTGCTCCAGAACCTTGACCACGGCCCAGGCGCATTCCGATGGACCCTTCCCGGCAGTGACCTGCAACCACACTTCTTGTTTTCGATCGGTCATCGTCTCACCTTGTAGGTCACCAGCGGCTTCATGACGGCGAGGACATCCACGAGTCCGGCTTGGATCAGATCGTCAATCACGACGGTGATGTTTTTGTAGGCCTGCGGAGCCTCTTCGTAGAGCAGTTCCTTGTCTTCGCAAATCACGTGGCTGCCGAGTTCGGTGCGGGCCAGGTCCTTGGCGGAGAACCGGTTCTCGAGCCGCGCGCGGCTATCGGAGCGCGACCATTTTCGCCCCGCACCGTGGGCGAGGGAAAACGCGCTCTTCTCGCCCGGATCCTTCGGCGCGACAAGGTAGGTGAAGGCTCCGCGAGATCCGGGAATAACGACCGGTCCCATGGTGGAAGGCGCCGCGCCTTTCCGATGAAGCCAACAGGTTCGGCCGGCAAGGTCGACCTGATCCACCCAGTTGTGGCAAATGTCGATGAGGCGAGTGCCCTCCGTTCGCAGGCGCTCAAGGACCCGGACAGCGATCAGTTCGCGATTCGCCGACGCCCAATTCCTGGCGCGATCGTGGCCAGCCAGATAGTGAGCGGCTTCGTTAGTCGCAGCGACGAGACCACCGGCTCCAAACTGTGAGACATACTCACGCAAGATCGCCTCACCGAATCCACGCGATCCGCTGTGAACGCACAGATAAACCGTGTCGCTGCTGATTCCGAGTTGCTTGCAGCTTTCTGCACTCGCGATGCTTTCGACCGCCTGTAACTCAGCAAAGTGATTTCCGCTGCCGATCGTGCCGAGGGAGTGCTCGTATCCGGACGGCTCAATTGCGCGGGCGCCGAGAAACTCGCGAGCATCGCCACTCCAGGCACTGTCGAGATCGTGCAGGCGATCCGCCCACGCCTGGCGTTTGAGTTTCCTGGCACTGAGCTCCGTTCTCCACAATCCGATTCCGCAGCCGATATCGTTACCCACCAGTGTGGGATATAGATAGCCTTCGACTGCGAAGACAGCTCCGATGGGACTGCCTTTGCCGGGATGCAGATCGGGTAGGCCCACTGCCAGTCGCATACCTGGCAAGGAGGCTGTCTTCTCCAGTTGCTGTACGGCTGCGCCTTCGATCCAGTTGTTTGCGGATGCGATCAGGCGCACTTCTGCTGTTTCTCTCAATCAATGCCTTTCTTTCGAAATGAGGCCAGCGCGCCGGTCTGACCCGACGCGCCAGTCTTGCTGGTTAATCCAGGAACGCGATCTGCCTAGCGTGCTTTGCAAACCGCTCCCGGTTCATGTAGACGCGATGCCAACCATCCAGGTGAATGGTCTGGTGGTCACGATGGCGCACATCTCCCCGCGCATATACCTGAGCGTCGCGAACCATGCGATGCCAGGACATACGCCGGGCATTGGGATCGGTATCGATGAGCCGGTTGTATTCGGGCTCCGTGAGACCGGTCGGATACGCCGAGGACACCATGACGGCTGTGCCAGAAGACCTCATCATCTGTTCGCAGAAATGAGGCTTGCTGCCACCGCCACGGCTGAGCGGCTCATTCCGGTAGATCACCCGAGCGTCTTCACGCTCCTCGGGCGCCGGAACAAAGAACCACTCTCCTTGCCGGATCGCTTCGCGGCCTTCGACCTCCGTGGGGCGAAGACTCGCGATCGCGGTCCGTACATCGTGAACACCGTCACCAGGCACCGCAGCGGCGAACCAGTGACGCTCATCACGGCCGAGCAGGAACTTATTCTTGTCGTCGCCGTCCCGAACCATCAGCACAAGATGGCGCGAAGCCGGCCGCACATCAAGAATCTCGGGAACAATCCCGTCCTGACAGCGAACATCGAAAAATTCGCCATCACGATCCCTGCCCACATCAATTCGGACTTTTTCTCCCTGCCGCACACCTGGAGCTTGGACTTTCAGGCGCGCGCCCATGCGGGAGAAATGCCGACACAGATACTCTGTAGTCGTCATATACTCCTCAGTCTTCTTGTTGGGGGTTAACTAGTTAGACGCGGGCGAGGGAGACAGAAAAATGAGTCGTCTTGCGCCGCGCCGAATCCGTCGCGATTACTGTTGATAAATTCGCTCTCATTTGACGCATGTTGACTCCTTTCCGACGATATTACCACCTGCCGGTGGTGCCGTCAATTGTCCTTTGATTAATTTCTCGTTAACATCGATTCAGTCGCCCCTCGAAAGTCTCTGCGACAGAGCGAGTGAGAAGTTGAACCGTCGATGCGGTTTAGCAATCCCTCACAGAGTCGCACTTAGCAGAATCGGGATGAGTCTGCTGAAACTTCAAGAGAAGCTGGTCAACACAGCCGCCCCGGCTGTATTCGCCGAAACCCAACAAAGTGTCGGGCAAGAGATGAAAACCTGGGGCGACAGCGCCGCGGACTATTACCAGGAAAGCGCGGAAGAGGTCAAAGATCTCCTCCTTCACGTTGCAAAGGCCGCTGCCGAGGTCGGTGACCGTGACCAGCGATATGGCGAATATTTCCAGGCCTTAGCCGGGCGTTTGCAAGTGGCTGCCAAACTACAGAACATCTCTGCCATGCGTCAGTCGCTTAGCAGCAACGCGGTAGAGCTGGTCGACTCCGTAACCAGGATGACGGAGGATGGTAAACGCACGGTCGAGCAACTGCGCGCGCAGGTTCCGCCTACCAGGAGCGGATGGAGGAAGCGGAGCGCCTGGCCGCGATCGACCCGCTGACGGGCGTCAACAACCGGCGCATCCTGGAATGGCAAATCGAGCGCCGCATGACTAACGCATCGCCCTTTTTCGTGGTTTATCTCGACCTGAACGAGTTCAAGCACATAAACGACGCGCTAGGCCACCAGGCAGGCGACGATCTGTTAATGCAGTTTGCCGGCGAACTCCGTCAAAGCTTGCGTTCGACCGATCTGGTGGGGCGCCTGGGTGGGGATGAATTTGTAGTAGCGATCGATGGAGTTTTGGGAGACGTCAAAGACCGTGTCGCGCACGTCAAAAAAAGGCGTGAATGGCGATTACTCTATCTCTACCGATACAGGCAAGCGCAAAATCTCGATAACGGCTGCCGTTGGCATCGCTGTCTGGAAGACGGGCGATACCGTTGAAGTACTCCTGCGTGCTGCCGAGCTGGCCATGTATGAGGACAAGAAGGGCATGTCCAAGGCCCGTAATCCCACTCCTGGCGCGCCGAAGGCGTGACTAGCCACAATTCGTCCCGGCCCGATACACTCCTTACCGGGTCGCCTTACAGGGTCGAGCCCCAACCCGTGGCCAGAACCATCTCTCTTTTGTCAAGCCAGACGCAGTAAACTCCTTAGCAGGGGAAGAGAATGTCTTATCACTGTCTGACCACAGCGCATCTGACCACATCGCGCGAGGGTTCCATCGGCGTGGTGACGCTCAATCGTCCGGAGCGCCGGAACGCTTTGTCGCTCGAACTGATGCTCGAATTGATCGATGCGTTGGAGCAATTTAGTTCCGACGTCAGCGTGCGGGCGGTCATACTCGCCGCTAACGGTAAAGCGTTCTCCGCCGGGCACGATTTGAGCGAGATGGTGGACCGGACGGTGAACGACTATCGCCGCCTGTTTGACGTTTGCACGGTACTGATGACGAAGATCCAGAGCATTCCGCAGCCGGTGATCGCGCAGGTGCAGGGCATCGCGACCGCCGCGGGCTGCCAGTTGGTCGCCACCTGCGATCTTGCCATTGCCGCCGATACTGCCACGTTTGCGACGCCGGGCGTGAAGATCGGCCTGTTCTGCACCACTCCCATGGTCGCCCTCACCCGTGCCGTTGGGCGTAAACGAGCCATGGAGATGCTGCTCGGCGGTAAGCCGGTCGATGCCGCCACCGCTTGCGAATGGGGGCTCATCAATCGCGCGGTGCCGGCCTCGGAACTGGAATCGGAAACGCGCAAGCTGGCCTGCCACATCGCCGATGCCAGCAGCTTCACTGTCGGACTGGGCAAACAGGCGTTCTATGCGCAGATCGATCTCGATCAACCCAAAGCCTACGCCTACGCTAAAGAAGTGATGTCCATGAATGCGCTGGCGCAAGACGCGCAAGAGGGGATCTCCGCGTTTCTCGAAAAGCGCGTGGCGTGCTGGACCGGCAACTAGCCTGGCGCAAGAAAATTAATGTGCCGCAAGTCACCATAGCGATCCCGACGCTGGCCGCCGATGACGCGCTGGCGGCCTGTCTCGATTCGCTGCGCGCGCAGACCTTCCGCGACTTTGAAGTGATGGTCATCGACAACAGCGGACAGCAACGGGTCCAGGAAGCCGGCGTTACTGTGATTGCTAATCGGGGCAACGTGGGATTCGGGGCCGCCATCAACCAGGCGTTCCGCCAATCGGCTGCGCCCTACCTCGCGACATTAAACGACGACACAACCGCGGATGCAAACTGGTTGGGAGCGCTGGTCCGCGCGATGGAAGAGCGGCCGGAGATTGGCATGTGCGCGCCGCGGATTCTGCTAGCCGGCGACGGCCGGATGGACTCCGCCGGGATGCTGGTCGGCGCCGATGGCAGCAGCAAACAGCGGGGCCATTTGCAGCCGGCCACGGGTTACAATCGCAGGGAGGAGATTTTAATGCCCAGCGCATGCGCCGCGCTGTACCGGCGCGAGATGCTGGAGGAGATTGGGCTCTTTGACGAAGAGTTCTTTCTCTACTGCGAAGACACCGATCTGGGCTTGCGTGCGCGCTGGGCCGCTTGGGAATGCGTCTATGTTCCGGATGCGCGGATAGAGCACCGTTACTCGCATTCGGCTGGCCGGGCATCGCCGCTCAAAGCCTACTATGTAGAGAGGAACCGGCTTTTCGTCGCTGTGAAGAATTTCCCGCTGTCTGTCCTGTGGCTAACTCCGTTCTATTCTCTCGCTCGCTATTTCTGGCACGCCTGGTATGCGCTACGCGGTCAGGGCGCAGCCGCCGCGTATCGCCAGTCGGGAAATTCCGGCACCCACTTGCTGAAGTACGTGGCTGTCGCCCACCTGGGTTTGGTGAAGCGGTTGCCGGCGCTGTTACGCAAGCGAAAGTCGATCCGGCGTCGCTTGACACCCAAGCAATACTGCTCGCTCTTGCGCCGTTACGCGGTTGGTCCAAGGCAGGTGGCGGCCCTGTGAGGAAAGCCTCCGGGCGGGATGAGTTTCTGATCTTAATTCCTGCCTTCAACGAGCAAGCCGCCATTGCCGGCGTACTGGATGAGATCGATTCCGTTTTGCCCGATGCGCCGGTGCTGGTGATTGACGACTGCTCCGCCGACTCGACTTACGATGTTGCGCGGGCATCCGGCGCCGAGGTAATGCGCTTGCCGTATCATCTGGGACTTGGCGGCTGTGTCCAGGCCGGTTACAAACTGGCTTTCGAACTCGGCTACGATTACGTTATCCGCGTGGATGGCGACGGGCAACACAGCGCCCAGGACATCCCCCGCATTCTGGCGTCCTTGCGCAAGACCGGTTATCAGATGATCATTGGCTCGCGGTTTTGCGAGGGCGCCAATGGCCACACCAGCGTGGCGAGAGGCCTTGGTATCCGGCTGTTCCGGCTGGTGCTGCGGCCCATTCTGGGCAAGCCGGTGTATGATCCCACCTCTGGTTTTGTAGGCGTCAATCGGGAAGCGCTTGGCGTGTTCACGCGCAGTTTTCCGCTGGAATATCCGGAGATCGAAACACTAGTAGTGCTCCAGCGCAAGAAGTTCCAGTTTCAGGAGATTCCCTGCGCCATGCGCCCCCGCCGGTCCGGCCGAAGCACCATTACTGGAGCAAAATCGTTTTATTACATCATTCATGTCCTGCTGGGAGTGTTTGTAAACGTGCTGAAGTTTGAAGGCCGCAGAAAGAACTAATGAGACTCGCAAACCGTCGCGCTGTGGGGCAGGTTGTCAACCTGCGGCGGGTTAGTAACCCGCCCCTGCTCACGTCCGAATTACATCGCTCAGAACTAAGGAGACTCGCTGTGGGGCAGGTTGTCAACCTGCGGCGGGTTAGTAACCCGCCTGTGCCCAAGTCCGAAATCCATCGCTCAAAATTAATGAAGCTCGCTGTGGGGCAGGTTAGCAACCTGCGGCGGGTTAGTAACCCGCCTGTGCCCAAGTCCGAACTCCATCGCTCAAGATTAGTGAAGCTCGCTGTGGTGCAGGTTGTCAACCTGCGGCGGGTTGGTAACCCGCCTGTGCCCAAGTCCGAACTCCATCGCTCAAGATTAGTGAAGCTCGCTGTGGTGCAGGTTGTCAACCTGCGGCGGGTTGGTAACCCGCCTGTGCCTGAGTCCGAACTCCGTAACTCAGAACTATCGCGGCTGAAAACAGGTTTTCGTATTGGTAACCCGCCCGCCGGCGCTACGACTTACTAGGAGTTACAAAAATGGACCGGCTATCGAATGTAATGACCGTGCTCAGCGTCGCGCTGATGCTGATTGTGCTTTTTTCCGTAAGAAGATCGCATATTCGCGTCGAATATTCGGTCAGTTGGTTGACGGCTGCTTTCGTCCTGCTGGTGCTGTCGCGCTCTCACTATCTGTTGGGTTGGATCGCCGATTTTCTCGGTGTCGGCGACTCTCCCCTCACGCTCGTCATGCTGGTGTTCGCGGTATTTTTGATCGTCTTCTACCGTTTCTCGATCGTCATCTCCAACTTGAAAGACGCCAACATCGCACTCACTCAGCGTCTGGCGATTGTTGAATTCCAATTGCAGAATGGGCATGAGCGGCGCTAAACAAAAGGTAAAAACCTCGGCGCCGCCGTCCAAGAGCAAGGCGCCTGCGCCCCCGCGCACGCCCTGGTGGCCTTATGCGGCCGTGCTGGTTGTGGCTGTGCTTACTGTGTTTGAAGTGTACGGACCGGCACTGCACGGCCCATGGTTCTTTGACGATACCCAACTTCCCTATATGCAGCCGCAATTCGCCAGCGCGCCATTGCGGGTCTGGGTCGCCGGCGTTCGCCCGGTATTGATGGCCAGCTTCTGGCTCAATTTTCAGCAGGTGGGCAACGACGACACCTACCCCTACCATGTCGTCAATGTGCTGCTTCATTTGCTGAACGGCATTCTGGTGTTTCTGATCGTGCGTAAGCTTCTGCAATATCGCGCCAACGGAGACCGGACGAATACTGAGATTCTGTCGTTCTTTGGCGCCGGCCTTTTTCTGTTGCATCCCGCGCAAACTGAATCGGTGAGTTACATCGCCAGCCGGTCCGAAACACTCAGCGTGTTCTTTGTTTTATGCTCTTTTGCGGTATTTCTCTATCGGCGCAAGACCGAGATCGATTTTCCTACCTCGATTGTCGCGCTCGTACTAATGGGCTTGGGCTTATTGACCAAAGAACACGCGGCCGCGCTCCTCAGCGTGTGGCTGCTGACGGACTTCTATTGGAACCCCGGATTTTCTTTGCGCGGAATTCGCGGCAATTGGAGATTATATTCGCTGGCCCTGGCCGGCGCCGCCGCCAGCGGAGTGTTTGTCTGGAAGGAGCTGAGCAACGCTGCGACGGCTGGTTTCGGGATGAAAGACCTGCCGTGGTATCAATATTTCTTTTCTCAGTGGCGCGCCCTGATCGGCTATTTCCGGCTATTTGTTTTCCCCACCGGTCAGAACCTGGACTACGATTTTCCGGTCTCGCGCACAATCGCCGGTCACGGGGCAATATTGGCATTGGCTGCCTTACTGGCGGCGATTGCGGCGGCGTGGATCTACCGCCGGCGCATTCCGCTGACTTCATACGGGTTCTTTCTCACACTGATCCTGTTTGCGCCCACCTCATCGGTGGTTCCGATTCGCGATTTGTTCGTCGAGCGCCGCATGTACCTGCCCTTTATTGGACTGGTGCTGATGGTGGTGGGCGTCTTGCGCTTCTGGCGGACCAAACCGGTAACGCTGGCGGTTACTGTGTCAGCCGTGCTGTTGATAGAGGCGGCGCTGACGTATCAGCGCAACCTGCTGTGGAGCAATCCGGTTGAAATGTGGAGCGATTCCGTCGCCAAGTCCCCCCAAAAAGCGCGGCCGCGGTTTCAATTGGCCTACGCCGACTACCAGGCAGGCCGATGTCCGGAAGCTGTTGCCGAGTTTGAGAGGACTTCTCACCTGCAGCGTCCTTCGTATGGCCTGCTGGTGGACTGGGCGCTGGCGTACGACTGCACCGGAAATTTCAACGCCGCTGTGAAGAAACTGAATCAGGCCGCGGCCATGGAGCCTTCCGCCCATGTGTTCTCGCAGATCGGCATGGAGTTTGCCAAGGCCGGCGAATACCCCGAGGCGCTAGATGTGCTGGACAAAGGCGCTCGCTACGATCCGAACTTTGAAATGATTTACGCCTATCGTGGCGGAATTTTCGAGAAACTCGGAAACGCAAGCCGTGCCGCCGACGAGTATCGTCACGCATTGACGATCGATCCTCAAAACCAGATGGCGATTGACGGCCTGCGCCGTCTTGGCCGCTGAAAGGGACTAAAAAAGATGGCGCGCATTGGCGTCAACGCCCTCTACCTGATTCCCGGCGGCGTCGGTGGGACGGAGATTTATCTGCGCAGCCTTCTCGCCGCACTGGCCAAAATCGACTCGGCCAACGAGTACTGGATCTTCACAAATCGGGAAACCGGCTGCGATCTGGTTCCCGATCAGGCCAACTTTCACTGGAAGCCGCAGCCTGTGCGCGCCGTGATCCGGCCCTGGCGGTTGTTGTGGGAGCAGACGGGACTCCCGTTGGCGGCCCGGCATTTGGACGTCCTTTTCAATCCCGGATTCACCGCGCCGGCCTTCTGCCCTTGCCCTTCTGTAACCGTATTTCATGACTTGCAGCACAAGCGCTTCCCGCGGTACTTTCGCTGGTTTGACCTGCCGTTCTGGAACTTCTTTCTGTGGGTCGCGGTAAAGCGGTCTCGTAATTTGATTGCGGTTTCCCAGGCGACCCGGCAGGACCTGCGCCGCTACTACGGCGCGGATGCCGTGGTCGTCCATCACGGCGTGGACCCGGCGTTTCGAACGATCGCGGACGAGCGCGCGCCCAAGGAGTACATTTTGTGCGTCTCGACGCTGCACCCACATAAAAATATCGAGCGCCTGCTGCGCGTGTACGCGAGCACGCCCAAACTGCCGCACTTGGTGATTGCCGGCATGAAGGGTTTCGCGGCCAAACAGATTGAAAAACTGGCGGGAGATCATGTTCGCATCACCGGATGGATTCCGCGCGATGAGTTATACCGCTTGTTTCGCGGCGCCCGCGCATTCGTTTATCCATCGAGCTTCGAGGGCTTCGGTATTCCGGTATTGGAGGCCATGGCGGCCGGGATTCCGGTGGCGTGCTCCGATATTCCCCCGCTGCGCGAAATCGCCGGAGACACCGTGATCTACTTCGATCCCGACGACAATGTGTCCATGAGTGGCGCGTTGCGCCAGGTGGTGGAGGATTCGAGCCGCGTAGAAGCGGCCCGCGCCCGGGCGGCCGAGTTCAGTTGGGAGAAGTGCGCCCGGGAGACGCTGGCGGTGTTAGTCCGTTAACAGGAACCGCACGCGGCGTCATAAATAAAGCGACCATTTTCGGTTGAATTGGTCGTTTCATGACAGGCCATAAGTGAATCTCGTCATCCGCTTGCAGTGGCACTTACGCGCGGCGATGCGCGGGGCAGGCCGCCTTTGGGAGTCGGATATCGTGGCTCTGCCGAAGCCTCGGAGCCGGAGCTGAAAAGAGCAGCGTAAAGGCGGCACTCTCGGCATCACGATAAGCTAAAGGACTACATCGTTTCGTGTTGCGCGGAGTTCGTTGGCGACTTTATGAAAGAATACGTTTATGAAGCGACCATTTGCTGCTGCCGTCTGGCGAGAAGGGAACTGGTACGTGTCCCGATGTCTCGAAGTCGATGTCGCCAGCCAAGGGAAGACGGAGGAAGAGGCGCTCGCCAACTTGAAGGAGGCGCTTGAGCTTCACTTCGAGGCGCCCCAAGCCTCGCGATCTGCGAAGATGATCGGCTGGTAGATCGGCGTCGACTTGCGCGATGTCACCCGATCAAGAACTGCACCCGCGCCGTCCCTAAATGAATCTCATCTCCCGATTGCAACGCCACGCCGCGTGGCGATGCGCGCGGCACGTCAATACGGCGCCCATCGCGAAATACGGCCGTCCCGCGCGTGCTTTGATAATCGCAAATGCGAAACTTCCCCGACGCCGCGTCGTACGTCAAGTACGCGTGCTCGCGGGAGACCGTCGTCTCCGATTCGGCGAATGCCAGATCGTTGCGCCGGCGCAGGCCGTCGCGTTCGCTCGAAACTTCCTTCATGCGGCCGAGATTGACGCGATTGGCGGCGATCTCTATCCCGGCGGAGTCGGCTTCCCCGCTCAGGACCACCAGTTTCGCGGCCGGACGTGGGAACACCTTCGGCGGCGCCGCTGCCCGGCGCACATACTCGACGGCAAACGCCGGTTCCTCCGCCACCTGAATTTCCAGTTCCAACGTCAACGCAGGCGCCGGGCAGCCTGCTTCGGCCAGCAGTTCTCGCACGTCTGTCTCCAGCGCTTCAGCGGAAGCGCGCAGACGCTCGGCCTCGGTCTCTTCGTGAACCGAGATGCGGGCCATAAGAGAATTGTATGGAAATAAAACCTGGCCGCCGCCTTTGGGTTCGATATGCGCCCGCACGTCTTCGAGCAGATCGCGGCGCACCTCCAGCAGTTCCTTGCGCTGTGGCGCCGCCCCAGCGAGATGCCGCTTGACCTTGGCGGCAATCCAACGATCCAGGTCTTGGAGCGATCTCATAGAATTCCCAACTCATGCGCGGCCGCTACAATCTCGCCGGCAATGGGCGCGGCCGTCGGTCCCGCCATATTGGCCATTTTCCACCAGAACCGCAAAGGCGATCTGCTTCCCGTTCTTTGCGCCGTACGGCGCGTAGCCGATGAACCAGGCGTGAGAAGCGGCATGCGCCAACTCGGCCGTACCGGTTTTTCCGGCAATCGGAATAGCGGAGCCGCTGAGCGCCCGGCCCGTGCCCGAGGTAACGACGGAGCGCATGTAGCGGCCAATCTCTTCCGCCAGGCCGGCCGGCAAAATAGTTTGCGGCTCGCGAACGCGCGTATTGGTCTCGTCAATCAGCCAGCGGCCTTGCGGTGCATCGCCGCCATTCGCAATGGTAGCGGCCACGCGGGCCATCTGGAAGGGCGACACCACCACTTGCCCTTGCCCGTAAGATGCCTGAGGCAGATACTCCTGCAGTTGCTTGACGGTATTGGGTCGCGCAACAGAAATGCCCAATAATGTTGCAGTGTCATAGATCGCCTGCGCGCCCACTCTCTCAGCGCCCAGTTGCGCGAAGTAAGCATTGCAGGAGACTGTGATGCCCTTGGCCATGTCGACCGAGCCGTGCGGCACGGTGTCCGCGATATCGTCCCGAATTTCGCGCTTGCCGACATAATTGCCGTTGCGGCCATCGGGCAGCCGGATGCATTCAAAGCGCTGTTGCGCCAAAGCTGGATCTTTCCGCAATGCTGCCATCGCGGTGACGATCTTGAAAGACGATCCAGGTGGATAAAGGCCAAAACGCGCGCGATCGATCAGGTCCGCATCCGGCAGGGGCGCTTGCGGATTGGCGCTAAGAGATTCGAATTGTGCCTCGGAGGGCACGGGATAACTGACCGCCGCCAGCATCTCTCCGGTGGCTGGGTCCAACACCACAGCAGCGCCTTTTTGCTTTCCCAATTTTTGCAAGTGTCTCTCCAGGATCGCGGAGACGCGTAATTGAAGCCGCGCGTCAATCGACATACGGACATCGCGAGGCCGCTCCAGCAGCGCCTTCACGGCAGGATTATCGGGCTCGTAGCGATGGCGCAGTAGCGGGATCAATTCGCGATAATCGCGTTTAATGCGGCCGTCTTCCACCTCCGCGACATCGTCATAGCCTTGCAACCGCACGCGCGAAGCCTTCTCTTGAAAAGCCGTGTTGCCGGCCCCCTGCTTCCAGCGGGAGCGAGTGTCGCCGAGCAAATAGAACATCGCCGCTCCCAGAGGATAATGCCGGCCTTCGAGTTTAGCGTCTCCTGAGTCGAGCTTTACGCCCAATTTCGCGTAGTCCGCCTGATGTTTCTCAATCACCCTATAGTCGCTGGCAGCCAGAGGAAGGCCACTGCGGTCGTAAATAACGCCCTTGGGAACCTGCCGCGCGACCTCCAGAATGCGCGGGTTGTATTGGTAGCGCCGAACGCCGTCGGCCTGCGGAACCAACACCCCGCGAACCACCAGATTGTCCGCTCTCGCTACTTGCACAAAAGCGGCGCGCCCCACAATGACAGCCATTACAGCGCCAAGCGCGATCGCCATTACTCGTGTCGGCGCCGCGAAGTTGGCCGCGACGGTCGAGCCCCGCGGGCGGCTGGACACCGCCAGAATGGCCGCGATCGCCAGAAAATTCGCCACCATCGATGTTCGTCCGTAACTCAAGAACGGCGAAACCACGCCCGATAGCGGGATTAATCCCAAGAGGCCGCCGGCAATCAGAAACGTCTGCAGCGCCAGAATCAAAGCCAGCCCAACTACCAGGAAATACGCGTAGGTCGTGCGGGCCTGCAAAGCAATCCGCAAACAGCGCCAGAGCAGCAGCGCATAGAGCAGAAACACCGCCGCGATTCCGCAGAATCCGAGTTCCTCGCCGATGGCGGACAGAATCAGATCGGTATGCGCGGCGGGCATCAGCGCGGGATTGCCCAAGCCAAGACCCGTTCCGGTTGCGCCGCCGGTCGAGAGAGCCCACAGCGAATCCGCCACTTGATCGCCGCCGCGGATGGGGTTGTCCCAGGGAGACCTCCACATGTCCACGCGTTCCGTCACGGTGTGCGGATAACCGATCGCGTATCCAATGACAAACGCCAGGATGATCGCCAGCAAACCGGCTCCCGCCAGCACAACATGCTTGCGCGCGATGCTATAGAGCGTGAGAAACAGACAACCGATGACCAGCGCCGGGCCCAGATCGCTGAGCCAGAAAAACAGAGCGATGGACACCAGCACCGCCAAAACCACTGGCAGAACGTAGTCGAGCCGCGGAATATTCCAAAGCTTCGAACTGAGTGGTCCTGCCTTTTGCCGCAGTTGCCGTAGCGCGTCCCAATTCTGCGCGAAGTATCCCGCCAGAAAGAGCACCAGCAGAATCCGAATCAATTCCACCGGCTGAAAGAAGAACAGATTCACCTTGGCGTCGCTGCCTCCCGGACCGCTGCCGAAGAAGCTGAGCGCCAGCGCCAGGGCGAACGCTCCTAGCAACGGGACGTAGCTCAGGCGCGAAAAAAGCCGCTCATAATCCAACCCGCTGAAGGCCGCCAGGCCAACACAACCCACCACCACCCCTTGAACGAAATCGGTGAACATCAATGTGTCGCGCAGCGGATCGCGCAGGCTCAGCATCATGATCAAGCCGATTCCGCACAACACAAAGACAATCGGCAGCAAGGTATTGTCGCCCGCGAACCCGCGCACGCGCCAGAACAGGTGCACCGCGGCGAAGCTCACGAAGAACACCGCGACCCAGAGCACAAACCGCAGCCGGAATTCCCCTGCACTCCGGACGGTCAGCGCTGGTTTGAGCGCGGCGTACTGCTGCGAGGTGAGCAGCGGAATGGAGAGTTCACGCTGCGGACGCGGGCTGCGTAATTTGCCCCACGCCCGGTCGAAAAATGTCGCGTGCTCGAGCTGCTCTTCCTGCCGCTCCGTTCTGCGCGTACGCGCTTCGGACATGCGCTCTTTTATGTCCGTCAGCCCGCGCGCGGACTTGAGTTCGCTCTCCTTAATCCGTAAACGTGCGAGCGCGCCGTCGTTCTCAAAACGATCGCCGCGCCGATGCAGTTCGTAAATGCGATCTGCGATGAATTCGGCATCCGGAGCGGCCTGCAGCAGCGGGATCAATTCCTGTGGACCTGTTAGCTGGTTCAGATTGGTCAC
This sequence comes from Bryobacterales bacterium, assembly GCA_963836595.1. GTDB lineage: Bacteria > Acidobacteriota > Terriglobia > Bryobacterales > Bryobacteraceae > DATFZA01. The sequence goes on along the minus strand of CAWIKC010000002.1, from coordinate 1,251,658 downwards.
AGCTTCGACCGGTGGAATGGCCTTGGCGCTGTAGACCAGCCACAGGCCGGCGCCAATCGCCAGCATGCCCATAGCCAGCAACAATAGTTCCGGGTTGCGTGAAACAGGTCTCTCAGTCTGACGCTGGCGCGCCCGCTCAGCCAACGCTGCTCTTGTCAGAGTCATGGCTGGTTTACTGCGGCTGCCGCGGCCATCTGGCTCAATCGCTGTTCCACGCGCAGTTGGCCTTGCGAGGCTTGCTCTTCGTTGTGCGCCGCGTCACCGAATATACCTACTTGCTGATAAAGTTCCTGCGCGTGAATGTAGTCTTGCCTCGCCCGCGCTAGGTAATCTTTTTCCTGATTGGGAACCTGAGTAAAAGCTCGCGAATCGTGCCAGGTTTTGTCCGCACGGCGCTTATATCCGTCGCCCAGTTGCGCGCGCTCGCGGCGGCCCATCGGATGTCCGTATTCAGCGGCTTTTCGCAAGGCTTCTTCTGCCCGGTCAACGTCCAGCAGATCGTAGACGTATAGGCGCGCCAAGCCCAGATAAGGGTCGGGCGAATCGCGCAGCAAATCCGCCGCTTGGTCAAACTTAGTCACCGCGGTATTCAGCAACTTCTGCCGCGAAGCATTTCTTCCGCTGGCGTCGATGCGGTCGAGATGGGCTTCCACCAATCTTAGTTTGCCTTGGATGGTGTGGTTGTCCGGGTCCAATTCCAGAGCGCGCGCCAATGCATTGCGCGCCTGCGCCCACTGGGGGCGATAAATGATCGGCGAATCGCTGTCGCGAAACTCACGAATCGGGTCTTCCGCCACTTGCTCCTGCTCCGCTTTCAGGGCATTGCTGACGCTCCACATCGTGCCGGGCAAGTGAGTGCGCTTGGACAATAGCTGATAGCGATCCCAAGCCTGATCGGGTGCAATGCGCCGGTTCTTGATGTCCGCCTTCAATTCATCGGCGGCATCCCAGGTGCGCATTTGCATCACGGCGAAGCTGACTCCGGCAAGAAAGATCGCTCCGAAAACCGCCAGACAACCGGTCGCTACATAGTTCCGCTGCCGGTCCGGAACAACCGGAGGCATCACCGCCGGCGTCACGCGTACCGTGCGATCGTCGCCGATGTTGGGACGGATCGGGGCGCCGGTGCGAACCGTGGCGTCGTTTTCAATAACTTTTGCGTCCACTGGTTCGCCGCGGCTAAAGCGCTCCAGATCCGCGCGCAACGCCTCCGCACTCGGATAACGCTGGCTGAGATTGCTCGCCAGAATCTTCAGCACAATGCGCCGCAGCGGCTCCGGCACCGTCTCCGGCATCGGATCGGGAACGCTGGTGCGGATGCGGCGCTCCATCCGCTCCTTGTTCTCCTCCTCAAAGGGCAGCCGGTTGACCAGCATCTGGTACAACAACACGCCGACCGACCAGAGATCGGAGTCGGCATCCATGTGCTGCGTTTCCAGACGCTCCGGTGAGCAATAGGCCGCGCTGGCGAACAGATTGGTCGTGTACCGGTGCGTGTGCGATAGCGCTTTAGAGATGCCGAAGTCCAGCACCTTGATTTGATTTTGGCGCGTCAGACGGATGTTGCGCGGTTTCAGATCCCCATGAATGACGCCGGTGAATTGTTTGCCGTCAATGGTCGCGGTGAAGCTCTTCAGGTGCTCCAACATCTGACACAGCTCGCAAGCCACGCGCACAGCCATGCCGGGAGCGAGCGGACCGGAAGCGAGTATGGTCGAAAGATCGTCGCCCTCTACGTATTCCATTTCGATGTAGAGATCGCTGTTGTGCTCAAAATAGCGATGCACACCGCACACGCGGGAGTCGATCGCGGACACCCTCTGCTGCAACTCCGCGCCCAGGCGTTCCGCGGCCAGCACGTCCTTGTCGTCGCGATCCGTGCCGTGGTAGACGATCTTGAGCGCGACCTGCGTGCCCGACACCGTGTCTGTGGCCAGGTATACCGTGCCCATGGCCCCATGACCCAGAACCCGGATCATCTGGTAACGGTCATAAGCCGAGTGGCTATTTGTGGGGCTGGGGCTCACGGCTTGGTTACCACCACCTTGACTGGATTCGGGGCATGTTTGTCCGCCTTACCGGCCACCGTAAAGTAGTTGCGTTCCTCGATGGCCGGGTCCGCGCTCTTCACCCAAACTGCTTCCGCCCCATTCGATAAAAAAACATTCCCCGTTACGCGTGTTGTTAAGGCCGATTCCAGAGCCAGACCCGGATGAGGGTTTCCCGGCTGAGTTCCATTGCCAATGATCAGGTTATTCTCGATCTCCGGCGCGGCAGTGCCCGTAACCAGCACGCCGGGTCCTGCATTGTCGTGAATGGAGGATGCCGACAGCGATCCTTGCGAACTTCCTGTGAATTGCACGCCGGCCGAGCGGGCGCCTGAGATTTCGCAACGCGATATGGTCACATTGCTGTCGTTCATGCTGATGCCGATATCGTCGGCGCGGATGCGCAGCCCTTCCACCCGGCTGCGCGTAATCCCGTTGGCGGCGATCCCGCCTTCGAGCGTGGTATCGTGCGCCTGGCGCGCCACCAGATCGACATCGCTTTTCAGATGCACGGTCTCCCGGAATACGCCGGGCCCCAGCACCACGGTGTCTCCGGGCCGGGCTTTATCGAGAGCGGCGCTGATGCTGCTCCCTTCCGCCACCGCAATACCCATGGGCACCCGCGGCGGCGCGGGAGTAACAAACCAGCGAATTGCCGCAATCACGCCAAACACCCCCAGCAGCAGGCCCACCACCAGGTAGGCCCACCGGTAAAAATTCAGCCCGGCGGCAGCCGGTTGTTTCCGCCTCGACCCGCCGAAAGCCTCGCCCTCAATCAGCACGGCCGAGACATTGTCTTTGCTGTTGTCGTTGGCGGCGTCGATCAACGCCCGCACCGCTTCCCAACGGTCACCCGCCCGCCCCTGGATGATCTCCAGGATTTGGTCGGACGGCACGACGTCGCTCAGTCCATCGCTGCACAACAATAGCGCGCTGTCCTGTTCGAACGGGACTTTTTGGATCTCGATGAAGTCGGTGTCGTCCGGCGCGTGCAACTGAGAGCCTACATCCCGGAACACCTCGTTACGCCGGGGGTGGGACATGGCTTCCACTTCGGTGAGTTCTCCGGCATCCTCCCGTTCGCCCACCGGCGAATGATCGCGCGTGATTTTTTTGATGCCGCCATTCTGCAGTTTATACAGACGCGAATCGCCGACGTGTCCGACGGTGGCAAAGCCGTTGTCGATCACCGCGACCGTGAGCACGCAAGCCATTCCATTCCATTCCGGATTGCTCTGGGCCGCTTCATGAATTGCGTTGTTGGCAATCGTGATCGCCTCCCGGACACGTTGCTCCACGCTGTCGGTCTGCCGTTCCAGCCTGACCCGGATGCGTTCCAGCGCGATTTGCGCCGCTTGTTCCCCGGCCGCATGCCCACCCATGCCGTCGATTACCGCGAAGCAACCCCGCGCATCGTCGGCCCAGACACGATCTTCATTGTGATCGCGAACCTTGCCCGTATCCGAAACGGCGGCCGAAGAAAATCGCGGTTTGGCCCCGGCGGAGCCCGGCTGGGACACGGCAGGCCCGGGTTTGGATCCGTCAGACATTTCTACTCCCGGCCGCCGCTGACGATCGCCGCGCATGCGACAAATAACAGCAAAGCCGCGAGAAACACCCACCGCTCGGCGTGCAAAGAGGTCAGCAAGGGCAGCGCGGTCACGATTTGCTCACCCGGAATTCGAGGAAAAGAATTCCCGCCAAACCGATGCGGGCCTTGGTAGGGAGAGGAGTTTCTATGTTTTTATCCACGTCTTCCCCGTTTATCTGCACAATGCTGGCCGGAATGCGTTTGCCATTGACAGTTGTGCCCAGAGAACTCAGGTCTTTGATGAAGATTTTTCCGCTCGCGGCGTCGAAGCGGAGTTGCACATGCTCCCGCGACACGTCCTTCTTCGTATTCAGCCTCAAATCTACCCACCGGTCCACCCCTCCGCGGCCGATTTTGAAGATCTCTTTCATCATCGGGTACTGATGAACGCCGGTGTCGTCTTCGTATTCAACGGTGGCGTAAACCGTACCAGTAGCGCGATTCGTTTCCGTTGCGCTGGCCCGTTTGCTATCGGCGCCGCCGCTTCGCAGGGTCGACGTCGTTACACTGTCCGTGGTCCCGAGACCGAGGCTGCGCCGGCTCACCCGCTCCGTTAGCAGGCCGGCGCGGCCGTCCGCCGCCGCGGCGCTAGCCGGAAACGTCGAGTGCACCACCAGCGGATGCTCCTCGGCGTCCTCAATGTTCTCGTGCAGGGCGATGTACCACTCGCCCAAGGTTTCATATCGCTTGGATTGCTTTTTGCCCGAGACCAGCGGCAGGCGGAACTTCGATTCATGATTCAGCCGTTTCAGCCGCTCGCTCAGTGCCCGCGTCGCTTCCTCGCGAATGCGCGATTCCAGCGGCCGCAGGCGCTCCAGATCGTCGAGCGCCAGGTACACGTCATACCGGCTGGGCACCAGGTTGCTGTAATAGCTGGGACACAGTCCCGCTTCCATCTCTTCGAGCAACACGTGGATGATCTCTTCCGGCGTTACTTGAACCGTTTGTTCGTCCCGCGCCATAACTCTAGTTTCCCGTACCACCGCCCAAACTGCTGCCTGCACTAATGCATGTGGGGCGATCCTCCCAACCGCGCCGGACGCCCTCGTCCGGCCCTTCCGCCTCAAAATATCCTCGCCTAGCTCTCCCAGATCTCAGGCTGCCGCCGAGAGCGCCCACGCCACTACCGATCACGCAAGTGCATACCATCAGTTTTATCGCAGCAAATCCTCTAATTGTATCTTCGAGCCGGTCTTCTCGTCGCGATACTTCACGATCACCGGCGTATACAGCGACAAGCCCCACCCCTTGCCGGCGCCCTTGGCGATCGGCCGCGAACCTGCCACCACCACTGCTTCTTCGGGAATCACCAGCGGCTCATCCTCCGTGGCTGAATAGATCTTCTCTCGCACCAGGTCATAAACCGGCGTCGACCGATTGAGAATCGTCCCCGTCCCGAGCACCGCGCCGCGCTTCACCACCGTGCCTTCATAGACGCCGCAATTTCCGCCGATCAGTACGTTGTCTTCAATGATGACGGGCATGGCGCCCACGGGTTCCAACACGCCGCCCAATTGCGACGCGGCGGAAATGTGACAATGATTCCCCACCTGCGCGCAACTGCCCACCAGCGCGTGCGAATCGATCATCGTTCCATCGCCCACCCAGCTTCCGGTATTGATAAACATCGGGGGCATGCAGGTCACGCCCTTGCCGATATAGCAGCCGTCGCGAATAGAGGAGCCGCCGGGCACGATGCGCACGCCCTCCGTTCCGTCGAATTGCCTTACCGGCCAGGTCGCCTTATCGAAATATGGTTGGCGTTTCACGTCGATGGACATATCGGCGATCGCGCCCATGCGGAATCCGATCAGGATGCCTTTCTTCACCCACGTATTTACACGCCAACCACCAGGAACCGCCGCGGCGTCCGGCTCGGCGGCCCGCGCCTGTCCCAAGTTGAGAGCCTGGCGAAAGCTAGCGAACAGATCGAAGTCCGCTGGGCTTGCCGGCACGGGATTCGCATCATACAGTCTTTCGATTTCCACCTGCATGCAGGCCCGCTCAGACTGCATGCACTCTCCGGCTGGCCATCAGTCCAACCTGTTCCAGCACCTTGGAAATCTTCTCCTGGCTGGCCGCGCTCGGCGCACACATGGGCAAGCGCCAAACCGGTTCCAGCAGTCCCATCTGGGCCAGCGCCCACTTGACCGGAATCGGATTGGATTCGACGAAATTCACCTCGATCAGAGGCAAATACTGGCGCTGCAGGGCCCGTGCGCGAACCAAATCGCCCGCCAGCGCCGCTTGCGTCAACTGTGTCATCTGCCTGGGTATCTGATTCGAGACAACCGAGATCACGCCCCGCCCACCCAAGGCGGCCAAGGGAATGGTGATGGCGTCGTCTCCCGAAAGCACGGCAAACCGCTCCGGCACATGATGAATTACGGATGCCATCTGCCCGATGTTCCCGGAAGCTTCTTTCACCCCCACAATGGTGTCGATTTCCGAGAGCCGTTTTAAGGTCGCGGGCTCCACATTGACGCCCGTGCGGCTCTGCACGCTGTAGACGACAATGGGCAGGCGCGGAACGGCTGCCGCAATCGCCCGGTAGTGCTGGTACAAACCCTCTTGCGTCGGCTTGTTGTAATAGGGTGTTACCGACAGAATACCATCCACGCCCAGCGACGCCAATTCCTGTGCCAGATGCTTCACTTCGCCGGTGTTGTAGCCGCCGGCCCCGGCCAGAACCGGTGTCTTGCCCTTGGCTTCTTCGAGCGTAATTTCGACTACGCGCAAATGTTCCTGGTGCGTGAGCGTCGGGCTTTCGCCAGTAGTCCCGCAAGGAACCAAAAAATCTATTCCTTCGCTGATCTGGCGGTGCACCAGACTTCGCATGGCCGGTTCGTCCAGCGAACCGTCCGCGCAAAACGGCGTAACAAGGGCAGTACCGCATCCGGTAAACAGCATTGGTCAACCTCCAAAAAGAACTTCGCTAAATTCGTGAAAACCTTTGCGGCCGATAATCCATCCGGCCGCTTTGAGCGCGCCTCTGGCAAAACCCTCCCGGCTGCGGGCGCTGTGCCGCAACGTGATGGTGTCGGCCGCGGAATCGAAACCGACCTCGTGTGTGCCGGGATGCGCGCCGGCGCGATTAGAGCCCACATCGATGGGACGCTCAAAGCCAACCGCGCGCATCTGTTCCACAATTTTCAGCAGCGTGCCGGACGGCGCGTCTTTCTTGGTGCTGTGATGAATCTCCCAGGCCCACGCCCCATATTCTTTTTCATCCTTGAGCAACCGGGCGGCCTCGTCAACCACGCGGAAAAAGACATTCACGCCCACGGAATAGTTAGGACTCCATACCGCGCCCGTGGCCTGCGTCAGCGCCTTGACGTTCTCGATCTGTTCCAGCCAGCCGGTAGTTCCGATCACGACCGGAATCCCAGCGTCTACCGCCAACTTCACGTTCCCCAGAACCGCCGTGGGAGTCGAAAACTCGATGGCCACGTCCGCGCCGTCGAGCGATTCCTCGCGCCCGATGTCCCTCCGCGCGCTAACTGTAAAACCGTATTCCGGCGCGATCTGGTCCAGCATACGTCCCATTTTGCCGTAGCCAATCAAAGCGAGCCTAGGCATCGAACACCGCCGGGTCCAGTTCGTTGAAAAACTCCCCGTGCAGACGCTCCACGGCCTTTTGCAGATCCGCGCCGGAGACCACAAAGCCGATATTCAGCGCCGACGCGCCCTGCGACAACATATAGACATTGACGTCTCCCAACGAGCGGAAGACTCTTGCCGCCACGCCCGGCGTGTTGCGGATATTGGCGCCGACAATGCACACAATCGCCTGTCCTTCGTCGATCGAGACTTCGGCGAACTCGCGTAATTCGCGGACTATCTCTTCAATATGGTTGCCCTGATCGATAGTAAGCGACACGCTTACTTCCGATGTCGAGACCATATCTACCGAAGTCTGGCGCCGGTCGAAAATTTCGAAGATACTTCGCAAAAAACCGTGCGCCATAAACATGCGTGTTGACCGTATATTGAGCACCGTCACATTCTTCTTGCAGGCGATGGATTTCACCACATTGCTGCTGGGCCAGGCATCTTTGGTGATGCGCGTTCCTTCCACTTCCGGGCGGCGCGAGTTCAGAATCAGCACCGGTATATTCTTGTCCACGGCCGGCACCACGGTGGCGGGATGCAGCACCTTGGCGCCAAAATAGGCGAGTTCGGCCGCTTCCTCAAAAGAAATCACACGCACGCGGTGAGCGCCGGAGACCACCGTTGGGTCCGCGGTCAACATGCCGTCTACATCGGTCCAGATCTGGATTTCGTCGGCGCCAATACCCGCGCCGACGATGGCTGCGGTGAAGTCCGAACCGCCCCGGCCCAGCGTGGACGTCACGCCCGATTCCGTGGCCCCGATAAACCCGCCCATCACCACCACCTGCGCCTGCGCCAGCCGCGGGATGCAACCCGCCAGCAGCGCATAAGATTCTTCCAGCAAAGGGCTGGCGTGAGTATGCCGGTTGTCGGTGACAATCAGCTTGCGCGCATCCACATGCACGGCGTTGATGCCGTGGTGCTGAAAATAGTTAGTGACAATACGGCTGGAAAGACGCTCGCCAAAACTTGAAATAGCATCAACGGATCGCGGAGTCAGTTCCCCCAGAATCGCGAGCCCCTTCACCAGCTCACTCAATTCCTGAAAATGTTCATCGACCGTGCGCTCCATATTGGATTCGCGCAGGTGGAAATCGCGCAATTCGAGCAGCAAGCGGATCGCGTCATCTTTGTGCCCGCTCACCGCCGTCTGCGCGATCGCGAGCAACTGATTGGTGGTCTTGCCCATCGCCGACACCACCACGACCGGCTTGCGGTGAAGCCGTGCGCGCACAATTCCGGTCACGCGTTCCATGGCGGCTCTGGATTCGACGGAAGTCCCGCCGAATTTCATCACAATCATTGTGGCTGCCCTACCATCCATGCGGGGCAGGATGGCATCCTGCCCAATCCAGCACGCCCTCCGAATACCTGAGTTCCGCGTTGAGGACCGCCGCGCCGGCCGAAGCGCGCCCGGCAGCCCACGACCCGATTGGACCTCCATGCACCGTTCCAGCCCCGAACGTGAGTGAGGGGACCCACGCCTTGTTCGAAGGCCATTCTCGAGACCACCATCATCAATCCAGCATCCGCTCCGAATACATGAGTTCCGCGTTGAGCATCGCCGCGCCGGCCGAAGCGCGCCCGGCGGCCCACGACCCGCTTGGACCTCCATGCACCATTCCAGCCCCGAACGTCAGTGAGGGGACCCACGCCTTGTTCGAAGGCCATTCTCGAGACCACCATCGTCAATCCAGCATCCCCTCCGAATACATGAGTTCCGCGTTGAGGACCGCCGCGCCGGCCGAAGCGCGCCCGGCGGCCCACGACCCGATTGGACCTCCATGCACCGTTCCAGCCCCGAACGTGAGTGAGGGGACCCACGCCTTGTTCGAAGGCCATTCTCGAGACCACCATCATCAATCCAGCATCCGCTCCGAATACATGAGTTCCGCGTTGAGCACGGCCGCGCCGGCCGAAGCGCGCCCGGCGGCCCACGACCCGCTTGGACCTCCATGCACCATTCCAGCCCCGAACGTCAGTGAGGGGACCCACGCCTTGTTCGAAGGCCATTCTCGAGACCACCATCGTCAATCCAGCATCCCCTCCGAATACATGAGTTCCGCGTTGAGCACGGCCGCGCCGGCCGCGCCTCGCACGGTGTTGTGACCCAAAGCCATAAACTTGGTGCCCAGCACCGGGCAAGCGCGCAGGCGGCCGACGAAGGTCGCCATGCCGTTCTCGCGTTCCGCGTCTCGCCTGGGTTGCGGACGATCCGGTTCGGATAAATAAATCACCGGCTGCGGCGGGGCGCTCGGTAAATTGCGATCCTGCGGAACACCCCGAAAGCTCGCAAACGCCGCCAGAATCGCCGCATCAGAGGGCTTCTGTTCCAGTTCCACGGACGTCGCCGCCATATGCCCGTCCACCACGGCGACGCGGTTGCAGTGCGCGCTGACTTGCGCCGCCAAAGGCGCCAGAGCGTCGCCGGTGAACTCTCCCAAAATCTTCTGCGTCTCTTGTTGCATCTTCTCTTCCTCGCCACCGATGAACGGAATCACGTTGGCGTTGATGTCCATGGACGCCACGCCGGGATACCCGGCTCCGGAGATAGCCTGCATCGTGCTCACCACCACGCGCCGGATGCCAAATTGCTTGAGTGGCGCCAGCGCCAATGCCAGCACCATCGTCGCGCAATTCGGATTCGTGACAATCTGCCCTTTCCAACCGCGCCGCCGCTGTTGCAGCGGAATAATCTTCAGATGGCTTGCGTTAATCTCGGGAATGAGCAATGGCACATCGCCTTCCATGCGGTGATTCCGGGAATTGGAGACTACCACGTGTCCGGCGCGCGCAAAGGCTTGTTCGATTTCGGTAGCCACCGAGGCGTCCATCGAGGAAAATATCAGCTTCGGCGCGTTCCCGGGCTTGCAGTCTTCGACCACCAGGTCCGCGACGCTCGCAGGCATGGCGCCATTCAAGCGCCAACTCGTCGCCTCGCGATATTTCTTCCCGGCCGATCGATCGCTCGCGCCCGCCCACTTCAATTCGAACCACGGATGATGGTCGAGCAGTTTTGCAAACTGCTGCCCCACCATGCCCGTGGCGCCCAGAACTCCGACTTCTATTTTCTGTTCCATGATGTTCACACCAGAAGATGTTTTACCAGTTTCTTATAAAGCGGTACCGAATCCAGCAATTGCCGCTTAGGAATGCGCTCTTGTGACGTATGCGCAACATGAATACTGCCCGGTCCGAATAGAAACGGCTTACCCCAAGTGCCCTTAAATCCGGGAATATCGGTAGTAAAGGCGACAATGCTGGTCTCAAAACCCGGCACCGAACCCAAATGCACCGCCGGCACGTGCAAGCGTTTAAACAGTTCCCCGCGGCCGCCGGCCACTTGCCGCGTCTGCGCTTCCACTGAATCGCCCGCGTCAATCAAGCGGAAAAACAACTCCGCGCCCGCCTCGTCCGGAATCACGTTCGGCGCGCGTCCTCCCGAGATCGTGCCGATATTCAGCATGCTTTGCCCAAGCACGGGATCGTTCGGCAGTGACAGTTGCCGCAGGTCCGCTAGGATATCGAGCAGCTTCAAAATCGCCGACTCGCCCAGTTCGGGATAAGCCGAATGCGCCATGCGCCCATGCGTAGTCAATTCAAAGCGCAACGCGCCTTTCGATCCCAGCGCCAGTTTGTTCTCCGTTGGCTCGCCATTGATCAAAAACTTGGACCCGCGCGCGTTCTTCGCCGCGCAATCGGCGCCGTTGCTGTTGCGCTCCTCTCCGACCACCAGCAGCAGCCCAAGATTGCGTAGTCCCTCTTCTAAAAGCTGGCGTATCGCGAAAATCATTGCCGCGATAATCCCCTTGGTATCGCAGGCGCCGCGTCCCCAGATGAATTCATCGTCTTCCCGCGAGCCGAAAAACGGAGGAACCGTATCGATGTGCGTGGAGAGCGTCACCACCGGTTGATCGCCCCAACAGGCGAACACATTGAACCGGTTTGCCTCCACCTCCATTTTCTCGACCTTGCCACCCGTCGTGGACGCGAGCGCCGACAAGTGCTGGAAGAGAAACTCTCCCACCGCTTGTTCGTTCTCGGTAATGGACTCAATGTCCACCAACGTCCGCGTTAGCTCAAACAATTCCATAAATTCGGGGAAAAGACGGAGAGGGTAGGCGCGGCACGTGCGTGACTTCGCGCGACTTCCCGATAGCGCTCCATCTAAACCCGGCCTCGAGTTTCAGATGACAGTGAGCAGGTGTTAGCCTGACCCCCCAATCGCCGCGCGCGCACCGCCGCTCGGCAGCGATTTCGGCGGAAGTGCCCCTTTTACCGGCCGCTCCAACGGTGAAGCGGAACTGCGCCGCCGGCTACTGATGGCATCCGCGCCTCTATCAAGACAAAATTCAGCATAGCAGGTTTGAGGACTGAATTTTGCCGGATGGTTACGTCTGCGCGGTGGATGGGGGCGCGGCCGGCACCGTCCGTCCCGCGGAGAAGACCACTTCCGCCGTTGGGTCCGGTTCGCATGATCGTTCGTAAGAGACTACCCATTCCGTCTTGCCAGCGGGATTGTGCTACAACGTAGCACATGAAGAAGGCCTCCGTCCGCGACCTCCACATCCGCAGCTCTGAGTTAGTGCGAGAAGCCGCTGGCGGCGCCCTCATTCTGATCGAGCGCCGTGGCGAACCGGTTGCTGAATTGCGCCCGGTCTCAAAAAAATCCACTACGCCAAGGCTGCCGAATATGACGGCTCTCTGGCGGCGTTTTCCCGCCGTGGCCGCCGATAGCGGGCGTTTTCTCGAAGAAGATCGCTGAGATGTATCTCGATTCGGCCTACCTTGTTAAGTAAAGCGTTAAGTACTACGTCAACGAACCGGATGCCCCCGCGGTTCGTAAACTGATCAGGCGGGCGGACAATGTTTGCTCCTCGTCCTGGGCTTTGCTCGAAGTGACGTCGGTTTTCCGCCGTCATATGCGAGAGGGGTCTCTCACCTTGGCGCAGGGCCGGCAACTAATGGCCGTTTTTGAAACGCACGTTCAGCGCGGTCTGTGGCATCTGATACCCGTGAGTGAGGCATTGTTGCGAAGGACCGTGAAGCTTGGTCCGCGGACTTCCCCCAAATGTTCCCCTTCGCGCAGGCGATGCAATTCACCTGGCCACTGCGCTCGATCAAGGAGAGCCGGAAATTTGGACGAATGATCGCCACCTTATCGCCGCGGCGAGTCAATTCCGGATCTCCGGCAAGAGCGTTTGAATGTTTACGGCCTTCGCCACCTCATAAAACGCACCAAGCCGTCGCCCGCGCCTTTGCTCGAAGCGTCGATAGCAGCGCCAAATCGGATCTGCGATGGGCATCAGTGTACACGTATCGTGCTCATCGTCGGGTGCGCGCCGGCTACCAGCCATTTCCCGGGGGGTGTCGGCACCCACTGACCGCGCCCGTTTACTCCGCGTACAATCACAAAAGGATCTGACGCGTGCGTGCAGTATTTTTTTACGGGCTTGGTTCGAGCCATTTTCTCCGCGGCGTAACGACCGAGTTGCGGGACAGAGAATGGGACATCGCGGTGTCCGATAGCCGGCAGCCTCCGCCTTTCGACCAGCTTCTTAGCGGCGCCGATCTGGTCCTGGTCGACGACGGTGTAGCATCCGATATCCGCCATGAAGTGGGCGAACACCGCATCCGTAACCCCCGCTATCGCTTGCTATTCCGGGCCGCACGGCAGTGGGACTCCGGCGATCTCGCGGGTGGCGATCTCGCGGGTTACGATGGCGTACTCGCCGCGAGCGACGCCATTCGAGATAGCTATCTGCGCGCCGGATGGTCCCGCACATCCTGGACCTGGCATGAGGCTGCCGACACCACTCTCTTTCACCCGCTCAGCCGGACGCGGTGCGCGGGCGACCTCGTTTGGATCGGCGACTGGGCGGAACTACAACCGGTTTCGGGCCTGTTTGAGTTTCTGCTCGATCCAGCGGCCGATCTGAAATTGAAAGTGAGTCTGTATGGCGCTGAATACCCGGAGGCCGTACAAGCGGTGCTGCGCGAGCGGGACGTGGAGTGTGCCGGGCCACTGGCCACCGAACATATCCCCGGAGTTCTCGCCGCTTTTCGCGCCATTGTCCATATTCCGCCGCTCACTCACCCGGCCACGCGCGTGATCGAGGCCCTGGCCTGCGGCATTCCTCTAGTGAGCGCGCCCTGGGATGACGCGGATCATTTGTTCAGGCCGCCGCACGACTATCTGGTGGCGAACACGGGAGAAGAGATGCGGGAGCAACTTCGCTTGGTGATGGAAGATGCCCGTTTGTGCGCGGATCTGAGTCTGCACGGCTTGCAGACGATCCTGTCCAGGCATACGTGCGCTCATCGCGTGGATGAGCTGATTTCTATCTTCGATCAATTGACAGCGGCCGGCGAATACAACTATGCGCTCATGCAATAGGCCTACCTCCCGCTCGCCACAAGCCGCTTGACTTTCCGCTCGCCTTAGCGTCTACTAACTTAGTAAGCACTAACATGAGTGTCATCCATAAACTCCCGGCCCAGGAACGCCGCGCCGCCATAGTTGATGCCGCCATTAACCTCTTTGCAGACAAAGGCTTCCGGGGAACCACCACCCGCGAATTGGCCTCTGTGCTGGGCGTCAGCGAACCCGTGCTTTACCAGCATTTTGCCACCAAAAGCGAGCTGTACGCGGCGATCATCGAGTCCAAATCCGCCGAAATCCAGCGCGTGGTCGCCGAAGTGGAATCCTTCCGCCACACGGCCGACGACGAAGCCTTTTTCACCTTTCTCGCCAAGCTGATTCTCGATTTTCACGATCAAAATCCTAGCTATTTGCGGCTGCTCTTATTCAGCGGACTGGAACGGCATGAACTCGCCGACCGTTTTCGCCGGCGAGAATCTAAAGTGTTCGTCGAAGCCGTCATCGGCCACGTTCGTACGCGGGTCGAGCAGGGCATCTTCCGGCCGGATCTCGACCCAGCCGTGGTCGCGCTCTCGTTCATGGGCATGGTGGCGAACTACGGTCTCGATCGCATCCTCGGCCAGCATTTCGATTGGCCAGATGACCGAGCGTCGATCGTGCGATCGATGGTCAGCATTTTCCTCGAGGGCATTCGGAGAAGAGCATGAAGATAATTTTGCCGCTGGCCATTGCGGCCCTGTTAGCAGGTTGCTCATCGAAGCAGGACGCGCAGAAAAAGGCCGAAGCAGCAAGCAAGCCCGAGCCGCTGGCCGTCCAGACCGCCGCCGCCGAAACGCGGCGCGTGGATAAAGGAATCTCGGTGATCGGCTCGCTCGCGCCCGATGAGAGCGTCAATTTGAGCGCCGAAGTCGCCGGGCGCGTCACCGCCATCCACGCCGATTTCGGCCAGCGGGTGCACCAGGGCGAAGTGCTGGCGGAGATCAATCCGCAGGAGTATCAGATCGCGGTGGACCGCAGTCAAGCCGCGCTGGCACAAGCGCTGGCGCGAGTCGGTTTGACTCGCGACCAGGAGAACACGCCGCCTGAGTCTACGCCCGCCATGCGTCAGTCGCAAGCTCAGATGGACGACGCAAAATTCAAATTCGACAACGCCGCCAAGCTGGTCAAATCCGGCGACATCTCGCAAGAGCACTACACCGAACTCGAAAAAGCGTACCGCGCCCGCCAGGCCGGTTTCGACATGCTGCGCGACGACATGCGCAGCATTTGGGCGCAGGTGGATTCACTCAAGGCCGAACTGCGGCTGGCGCAGAAGCATCTCGCCGACACTCAGGTGCGCGCTCCCTTTGATGGCGCCGTGACGCAAAAAATGGTCTCAGTCGGGCAATACATGAAGGAGAACACCCCCATCCTGATGTTGGTCAAAGCGGACCCGCTCCGGTTGCGCGCCGAGATTCCCGAGACCGCTTCCGCGGAAGTGCACATCGGTTCCACGCTCACTTTCACGACCGATGCAATTCCGGACGCCGAGTTCCACGCCGTGGTGCGCGAACTGAATCCGTCTTTGGATTCCAAATCGCGCGTGCTTGAAGCCGAAGGGCGGCTGACGCAACCCGATCCCCGCTTGCGGCCCGGAATGTTTGTCGAGGTGCATCTCACCACCAATCGATCCGCCGAAGTGGTGGTGGTGCCCCGCCAAGCCATCTACACCGTTGCCGGTCTGCAAAAAATATTTCTGATCCGCCAGAACAAAGTTGTGGAAGTTCGCGTTCCACCCGGAGTGGACGTCAATGGGTTCGTGGAAGTGCCCTCCGACGCCGTCAAGCCCGGAGATCGCGTCGCGATTACAAACCTGCCGGCGCTGGTGAACAGCGCGGAAGTGCGAGTGGAAAATGCAAAAGCTAGCTGAAATCTGCATCCGGCGGCCGGTGTTTGCCACCATGCTCATCATGTGCCTGCTCGTGATGGGCCTCGCGTCTTATCGTTCGCTCGGCGTGGATTATTTTCCTAAGATTGACTTTCCCACGGTCACCATCACCACCACGCTCCGCGGCGCGGCGCCTGAAGAAGTGGAATCGCAGGTCACCAAGCGCGTGGAAGAAGCGGTCAACACCATCAGCGGAATCGACGAGCTGCGTTCTACGTCGGCCGAAGGCATTTCGCAGGTTTTCATCCAGTTTGTGCTCGAAAAGAACGGCGAGGTGGGCGCGCAGGAAGTGCGCGACAAAGTATCCAGCATCCTGGGCCAGTTGCCGAAAGACACCGACCCGCCGGTCGTGTTGAAGCTCGCGACCGACGCCACGCCGGTGATCAACGTAGTGATCTCTTCGCCGCGCGATCTGCGGGAAACTACCAAACTGGTGGATGACCGCATCAAGAAAAATATTGAATCGCTGTATGGTGTCGGCACCGTGCGCTTTGTCGGCGATCGCACCCGGCAGATTCAGGTTTGGCTGGATGGCGACAAGCTCTTTTCCTACAATCTGAATATCGATCAGGTCCGCAATTCCCTGGCGCTTCAGAACGTGGAAATCCCCGGCGGACGCATCGATCAGGGTTCCCGCGAAGTTTCTCTCCGCACCCTGGGCCGCGTGGAACGCCCCGAGGACTTCAACCGCGTGATTGTCGCCAATGTCGACGGCAAGCCAATCCGGATCGCCGATATCGGCCGCGTGGTCGACGGCGTGGAAGAGCCCAGATCGCTGGCGCGCCTGGATGGCTCTCCCGCCGTGGTGCTCGAAATTCAAAAACAGGAAGGCACCAATACGTTGGATGTCATCCGCGCCGTCAAGGAGCGGATCGAGGAGTTGAAGCCGTCCCTGCCGCCCGATTTCAAAATCACCTACACCCGCGATCAGTCCGGTTTCATCTCCGACGCCTTTCAAGCCGTGCAGGAGCACCTGATTCTGGGCGGTATTCTCGCGGCCATCGTGGTCTTCGTGTTCATCCGCAACTGGCGCTCCACGTTGATCACGGCAGTGGCCATTCCCACGTCTATTATTTCCACCTACACGCTCATGAACTGGATGGGCTTCACGCTCAACCAGATCACCATGCTGGCGCTGGTATTGATGGTCGGCATCGTCATTGACGACGCCATTGTCGTGCTCGAAAATATCTTCCGCTTCATGGAAGAAAAGAATCTCTCGCCCATGCAGGCCGCGGTTCAGGGGACTCGCGATATCGGCCTCGCCGTGCTCGCTACCACGCTCAGCCTGGCCATCATCTTTATTCCCATCGCGCTGATGGGCGGCATCGTCGGGCGTTTTATGTCGAGCTTCGGCTACACCGCGGCATTCGCCATCATGGTGTCGCTGTTGGTCAGCTTCACGCTGACGCCCATGTTGTGCTCTCGCTACCTCAAGCCCTCGCATCAGGCCAAAGCCGCCACCAAAGAATCCTGGCTGTTCCGTATCTTCGATGTGCCGTACAAGCGCATGCTGCGCTGGTCCATGGATCACCGCTGGGTGATTGTCGCGGCTTGCGTCATCGTATTGGTTTCCACCGTGCCGCTGTTCATGATTATCGGCAAGGATTTTCTGCCCAACGACGACCAGTCCGAATTCGAAGTGACCGTCCGCCTGCCCCCCGGCTCTTCTCTGGAAGGCAGCGACGCGGTGATGAAGGGTCTCGAAGCCGAAGTGAAAAAGCTGCCCGGCATCCGTAACATGCTGACCACTCTCGGCTCCGATGTGCGCCGCCAGGTAGATCGCGGGTCGATCCTGGTAGAGTTGGTTCCACCCGAGCAGCGCCAGCAAAGCCAGAAAGCGCTCATGCTGATGGCTCGCGACCGCCTCAAGGATTTCCACGATCTCATCATCGCCGTGCAATTGCCTTCGCTGTTCGCTGGCGCGGGTCCCGACAACGATCTGCAATTTTTCCTGCAAGGGCCGGACCTGAACCAGCTCAACGACTACGCGCAAAAACTCAAAGCCCGCTTGGCGCAAGTGCCCGGCGTGGCCGACCTTGATAGTTCGTATGAGCCCGGCAAACCTGAATTGCGGGTCATCATCAACCGCGATAAGGCGTCCGATTTGAACGTCAGCGTCTCCTCCATCGCTACCGCCATGCGGACGCTGGTGGGCGGCGACACACAAGCCACCACTTACCGCGAGGGCGACGACCGCTATGACGTGCAGTTGCGCGTGGACAAAGAATTCCGCGATTCTCCCCTGGCGCTGGCCCGGCTTTCCGTTCCTTCGGCGACCTTGGGCAATGTACCTGTCGGCAACGTCGCCACCTTGGAAGAATCCACCGGTCCAACTCAGATTGAGCGTTACAACCGCCAGCGCCAGATTACGATCTCCGCGAATCTGGTGAAAGGCCAGGCGCTGAGCAACGTGATCCCGATCGTCGACGACGAGATCAAAAAGATGAACATGCCACCGGAGTACCGCAATGGATTGATCGGCCGCAGCAAAGAGTTCGGGCGCGCCGGCATGTTGTTCGTCTTCGCCTTTATGCTCTCGTTTGCCTTCATGTATATGATCCTGGCGGCGCAGTTTGAGAGCTTTATCGATCCCATTACCATCCTGATCAGCCTGCCGCTCTCGGTCCCCTTCGCGTTGATCTCGCTGCTGGCGGCGCGTGAGAACTTTTCCATCATCTATACATCGCTGGGCATTCTGGTGCTGTTCGGCATCGTGAAGAAAAACTCGATTTTGCAGGTGGATCACATCAAGAGCCTGCGCGCGGAAGGAGTTCCGAGAATGGAAGCCATCTTTCGCGGCTGTGAAGACCGGCTGCGCCCCATTCTGATGACCACCGCCGCTTTGGTCGCGGGCATGATTCCGCTCGCGCTGGGCGGAGGCGCCGGCGCCGGTTCGCGCCGCACCGTTGCCATTGTGGTGATCGGCGGCCAAACCATGTGTCTGCTGCTGACGCTCCTGGTTACTCCCGTGGCTTATTCTCTTTTTGACGATCTTGCGCATGCTCGTGTCTGGCGCATGTTCAGCAAGGAGCGGCATGCGGTTCCCGTGCCTGCCGGAGACTAAAACTTCGAATGAGTAACTCAAGATGCTTTCGAATGTGGGGCAGGTTGTCAACCTGCGGCGGCTTGTTAACCAGGTTGTTAACCCGCCCGAAGCTCGCCCTCATCCTGATTTCCAGCGCCTTGCTCGTCGCCCAGGTCCCTCCCATCACGCCGCGTGTCGGCGTAGGCGTCACGCAAAAGAACCTGACTCTCGCCGAAGCCCTGGAACTGGCTCTTCAGAACAACTTCGATATCGAGATTGAACGAACCAACGTCGCAACGGCGGCGGCCGCGATCCGCGCCGCGCAAGGCGTTTTCGATCCCGATCTCCAATTTCTACCGGGTTACACGACCGGCGACACTCCGGTCGGCTCCGTGCTCCAAGGCGCCAATGGACGCTTGAGCCAAAACACCCTGGAGCAGGATTTCCACTATCGCCAGCAACTGCCTTGGAATGGCGCGCAAGCCGGCGTGGACTTCGTCAACGGCCGGATCGGCTCCAATAATCCGTTTGTCTCTTTCAACCCCTACATCAACACGCAACTGGTCGTCAGCTTCACGCAACCGCTGGTGCGCAACCGCGCCATCGATTCCTTTCGTGCCACCGTCAAGATCCGCCGCAAGCAACGCGATGTGTCCGAAAAGGATTTCGAACTTCGGGTCATCGATATTCTCACGCAGGTGCACCAAGCCTATTGGGACCTTGTCGCCGCGCGCCAGGACGTAACGGTACAAGCGGACGCGGTGGGCCTGGCGGCGCAGCAGTTGTCCCAGAACCAGCGCATGATCGAAGCGGGCACGCTCGCCCCGGTCGAACTCTCTGCTTCCGAATCGGAGTTGGAGAGCCGCAAAGACACCTATTTTTCGAGTGTTGGCACTCTCACCACTGCCGAGAACAATCTCAAAATGCTGCTGCTGCCCGATCGCCGCGACGAAATTTGGGGCGACGAGATTATTCCCACCGGCGCCGATTCCGAGGATGTTCCCGAGTTGGACGATCTGCGCGAGGCCGTGGCGGGAGCGCTCAAACGCCGTCCGGAACTGAAGCAGATTGCTCTCCAAAAGGAGTCCAATCAAATCTCCCAGCGTCTGAATGCCAATCAAATCAAGCCGCAAGTCAATTTTGTCGCCTCCTATACCAGCGCCGGTCTGAGCGGCACTCCCAACACTCTGCCCAATCCCATTTCCGCCTCCGAGCAACCATTGATCGACCGTCTCAATCTGCTGTCGGCGCAAGACGGCCTTCCGCCTTTCACGCTGAGTGGCTCTACCGTGCCGGCGCAGTTGATCGGCGGTTACGGCAACGTTCTTTCGTCTGTGTTCTCGGGCAACTACCATACGCTACAAGCGGGCATTGCGCTCGACTTCACCGCGCGCAATCGCGCCGCCCGGGCCAATTACTCCAGCACCCTGATCGAAGCCAAGCGGCTGGACTATCAAGAAGGGCGCGCCGAGCAACTGATCGAGGTGCAGGTGCGCAACGCAATGCAGGCGATCCAGACCGCGCGCCAGCGCATCACCGCCGCCGAAGCCGCCGAACGCGCCGCCCAGGAGAAGCTCGAAAGCGAAACCCGCCTGTTCCGCACCGGCGAATCGACCAACTTTCTGGTGCTGACCCGCCAGGACGAATATCTCGACGCCCGCCGCCGCGCCGTGGTCGCGCACCTGGATCTCAACCGGTCCGTGGCGCAACTCGAACAGGCCCTCGGCACAACGCTCGAGCGCCATAACATCGTATTGCAGCTACCGTAGTCGTCTCTTGTGGGGCCGGTTGTCAATCGGTCCCGCGGTAATCGCACTCGGCCCCGATTGCGACGAAGAGCAGGCCAAATAGCTACTCAGCACAAGCCAAAGCTGAGCCTGGCGCCCTATTTGTCAGCCCCGAACGTGAGTGCGGGGAAGGGCTAAGCGCCCCTCACTGACGTTCGCGAGCTGGAAAGTTGCATGGGCGTTGGTCGCGAATATGAGCCGCAGTGGCCCGTCACAAGTGTCGAGAGTGCCGTCGAATGTGGGGCAGGTTGTCAACCTGCGGCGGGTTGTTTACCCGCCCGAGAGGTGTTGGCGCGATTCTCCATTGGCCCAGACGCTCATGGACAAAGATTTTCGGAACACGTTCGCGTCCATCTACGTTTGACAGGATATATGGGACTCCGCTATATATGGGACTAACGAATATGGAGACAGACTCACCGGATCGCGAGTGGAAAAAGGGCAGTGCCGAACTCCTGGTTCTCACGCTTCTCGAGCAACAGGCGCGCCACGGTTACGACATTTGCAAGCTCATCTCCACCCGCTCCGGCGGTACGTTAACGTTCCATGTGACTACGCTCTACCCGCTCCTGTATCGTCTCGAAGCCAGAGGACTCGTGAAGGGCCGGTGGATCGAAAAGCCAGACCAGCGGCGCAGGCGTTACTACAGCCTTACCGCCGGGGGCCGAAAAGTTCTGGCGCACCAACGCGCAAGCTGGGATGAATTTGTGGCGGCGATCGGCCGCGTGATGGAGAGCGAAAATGCCTGACTGGAAGAAGGAAATAGTCGCCCGCATGGACGGCTTGCGGCTGGATCCCGGCCGCGAAGCAGCCATCGTGGAGGAACTGGCCGCTCATCTCGAGCAGCGCTATGAAGACTTGTTGGCCTCTGGCATGAGCGATCCGAAAGCGCTCCGGTCCGTGCGCGCCGAGCTCGAAAATCCGGAGTTGATTCGCGCCGCTTTACCCGCGGCCGACAAGCTACCTCGATACGAAGCTGGCCCGATCGCGGCTGGCCCTTCCGGCCATCCGCTCGAAGACTTCGTCCGCGATCTCCGGCATGGCTTCCGCGCGCTCAGGAAAGCTCCGGCGTTCACGTTCTTCGCCGTGCTGACGCTGGCGCTCGGCATGGGAGCCGGCACTACCGCCTTTACGCTGGTTAACACGCTGTTACTGCACCCGCTGCCCGTTGAGCAGCCCAGCCGCCTGGTCTCTGTGTACAACGCCAAGAGCGGCAACTCTCAGCTCTCCATTTCTTATCTCGATCTCATCGATCTTGCCAGCCGGAATACGACGTTGAGCAGTCTGGCCGGCTTCTCGCCGCCGATGGTGATGACGCTTGGTGACCAGGCGGGCACGCAACGCGCTTTCGGCGAACTGGTCACTGCGCCTTTTTTTGGCACACTCGGCGTAAAGCCCGCCCTGGGACGGTTCTTCGCTCCTGAAGAGGACCGGCGCCCCGGTTCCGCGCCGGTGGCCGTTCTCAGCTATAGCGCCTGGCAAGGCAAGTTTGGCCGGGCTTCCAATATTCTTGGCCGCACGCTGAGCTTCAATGGCGCTCCCTTTACCGTGATTGGCGTCGCCCCCCGAGGCTTTATCGGAATCAGCGCCATGTTCGGTCCCGATGTGTGGCTTCCGGCAACGATGGCGGAACAGGTTTTAGCCGAACAGAACCGCGGAGCGCTGCGAGATCGAGGCCTACCCTTGTTCCACGGTGTCGGGCGCCTGAAACCCGGCGTCAGCCGGGCGCAGGCAGCCAGTGAACTACTGAACCTGGCCACGGCGCTGGAACGCGAGTTCCCGCAAACCGACGAGGGGCGAACCGTCTCCGTCCAGCCGATCGAGAGCGAGCTCTACGCTCAAAGTGGCGGAACCAAAGGGATCGTGTTCGGCAGCACGCTGCTTCTGGCGATCGTCGGCCTGGTGTTGCTGATTGCCTGCTCCAACGTCGCCAATCTTTTGCTGGCGCGCGGTGCGGCTCGCCACCACGAACTCTCGGTGCGCCTCGCCAATGGCGCTAGCCGCGGCCGCCTCGTGCGTCAGCTACTCACGGAAAGTCTGCTGCTGGGCCTCATCGGTGGTGTCGCCGGTCTGGCCCTGGGCTATGCCGGCTGCATGGGCCTCTGGTCCTTTCGCCCTCCGGAAGTCGCCTTCAACTTCGTTAGTCCCGCTATCGATCACAACGTCTTTTTGTTCGTGTTTCTGGTGTCGCTGGCCACCAGCTTCGTGTTCGGGCTGATCCCCGCGCTGCGAGCGTCGAAGACCGGCATCCTGGAAGGTTTGAAAGAGGAGACGCGCATCGCCGGCCCCGGCCATCGCCGTGTGACGTTTGCCAACGCCCTCCTGGTTTTTCAAGTGGCGCTTTCGCTGGTCTCTTTGATTACAGCCGCGCTGTTGCTCCGAGGCATGGAGCGCGCCTACCAGATCGATCCCGGTTTTGACAGTCAGCACCTCGCCTTGTTTTTGATGAACCCGGAGCAGGCTGGTTACAGTCCGGCTCGCACGCAGGCATTCTATCGCGATTTACCGGAACGGGTCGCGGCACTGAGCGGCGTCGCGCACGCCAGTTGGGCCTCTAACATGCCGTTCTGGAGTTCCGCGACTCGAGCGGTTTGGCCACAAGGTTTGGAGCGTAAGCGGCAATCGAGTACCGATCTGACGATCGTCAACACGGTTGCCGTGGACTACTTCGAGACCATGCGCATCCCGTTGCTCGCAGGCCGGGCCTTCAACCCGCACGACGACCAGGACTCGAATCCTGTCGTTGTCATCAACGAGGCTGCGGCGTCTCGCCTGTGGCCGCGAGGCAACGCCATCGGCCAGTTGCTGCAGTTCCCGGACGATCGCGTCAGCCGGCAGGTGATCGGAATCGCCAGGAATGCCAATTACGGTACCCTCGGCGAAAAACCGCAGCTCTGCGTTTACCTGCCGCTGAAACAGAACTATGTAGAAGGATTAACTCTCTACGTCCAGAGCAGGGGAGACCCCAATGCAATTCTGGCCGATGTCCAGCGGGAGATTCGGAACGTCGCTCCCGAAGTCGCGGTCACCGACATTCGCACCGGCTCAAAACTCTTGTCTCAAGTGTTGTTCGGCGCGAGGATCGGCGTCAGTCTCCTGAGCTTTTTCGGATTGCTCGCGCTGGTCCTGGCGAGCGTGGGTTTGTACGGCGTCATGGCTTACTCGGTGAACCGGCGCAGCCGCGAAATCGGTGTGCGCATGGCGATGGGAGCGGAGCGTTCCGCCATCCTGCGCCTGGTCCTGACTCAGGGAATGAAGCTGGTTGCCATCGGCCTCGCCATCGGATTGGCCGGCGCGTTGCTGGTCGGCAGCCTCTTGTCGCGCGCTCTTTTCGGACTAAGCCCCTCTGACCCCGTAAGCCTGTTGGTCGCTTCCGCTGTGTTGTTTATCACTGCCCTGTTGGCCTGCTACCTGCCCGCCCGCGCGGCGAGCCAGGTCGATCCGATGGCGGCGCTACGCAGCACCTAAGCGGAAGACATCTCAGGGCCTGTCAGATAAAAATAATTTTCGCAACGGCCCGAAAAGCGATTTCTGACACCTTCTCTCGGTCGCGGTTCGCAAGGCGTAACCGAGCCGCAACGGCCCGAAAAGCGATTTCCTGACACCTTCTCTCGGTCGCGGTTCGCAAGGCGTAACCGAGCCGCAACGGCCCGAAAAGCGATTTCCTGATACCTTCTCTCGGTCGCGGCTCGCAAGGCGTAACCGAGCCGCAACGGCCCGAAAAGCGATTTCCTGATACCTTCTCTCGGTCGCGGCTCGCAAGGCGTAACCGAGCCGCAACGGCCCGAAAAGCGATTTCCTGACACCTTCTCTCGGACGCGGTTCGCAAAGCGTAACCGAGCCGCAACGGCCCGAAAAGCGATTTTCTGACACTTTCTCCCGGTCGCGGTTCGCAAGGCGTAACCGAGCCGCAACGGCCCGAAAAGCGATTTCCTGACACCTTCTCTCGGTCGCGGTTCGCAAGGCGTAACCGAGCCGCAACGGCCCGAAAAACGATTTCCTGACACCTTCTCTCGGTCGCGGTTCGCAAGGCGTAACCGAGCCGCGACCGTCAAGGGAGCGGTCCCCGAAATAACGGCAAAGTTGTTTCTTGACGGTCCTAAATCGGCGAGGACAGCCCGGCATTCGCTCGCCTTGGCGAGGGAGCAAACCAGAAAGATCGATGCACTCTAAGCACACCATTCCTTTCCCAGCGCCCGCACGCTAAACTGAGATTTATGGCTAGCAAGCGTATCGGAATCCTCACTGGCGGCGGTGATGTGCCCGGTCTGAATTCCGTAATTAAGGAAGTAACTTACCGCAGCGTGGAAAACGACTGGAACGTGGTCGGCATCCGCCGGGGCTGGGAAGGCCTTACGCATCTCAATCTGCTCGATCCGGAATCGAAGAGCCGCTATATCGTTCCCCTCAGCCGCGACAACACCCGCACCATCGATCGGTTTGGCGGCACGGTCCTGCACAGTTCGCGCACCAATCCGGCCAAAATGAAAGCTTTGCCGGATTTTTTGAAAGACCAGACCTTTCCGAAAAAGGACTCGATTTACGACATCAGCTCGCACGTCCTCAAGAACATCGAAGGCCTGGGCATCGACTATCTGATTCCCATCGGGGGCGACGACACCTTGAGCTATGCCGCCCAACTCCATTCTCTGGGCGTACCGGTCGTCGCCGTTCCCAAGACCATGGACAACGACGTCCGCAACACAGAATACTGCATCGGGTTTTCGACCGCCATCACGCGCGCGACTGACGCCATCAGCCGACAGCGCACCACCGTTGGCTCGCATGAACGGGTAGGAATCTTTCGCGTGTTCGGGCGGGACGCCGGTTACACTGCCCTCTATACCGCTTACGTTTCTTCGCTCCGCTGCTGTATCCCGGAGTACGACTTCAATCTGGAGCGCCTCATCGATATGCTCATTGTCGATAAGCACCGCAACCCCAGCAACTACTGCCTGGTGGTTCTGTCGGAAGGTGCGCAATGGGAAGGCTACAAAGTGCGCGAATACGGCGAAGCCGACGCGTACGGCCACCGTAAAAAAGAGAACATTGCTGAAGCCTTTAGTGAAGAAGTGAAGATGCGGACCAAGGAAGAAACCATCGTCAGCGATCTAACCTACGACCTGCGCAGCGGCGATCCGGATTTCGTAGACAAGCTCATTGCGTCTACCTTCGGCACCATGGCGCTGGACGCCGTCCTGGCCGGGCAGAGCGGCGTGATGTCGGCTCTGGTCAACGGCTGTTACAAAATGATGCCCATTCCCGATCCGGGTCTCGGTCCGCGCAAAGTAGACGTCGAGACGATGTACAACACCGATCGCTACCGGCCCAACTACGCCAACAAGACCGGATTGCCGATCTTCTTGACCCGTGCGTAACTGGCTTTTCCGCAAGCCGCCGGAAGTTACTCCTCTGCGCGAGATCATCGAGCATTTTAATGAGGCCGCTGCCGATGAGGAGAACTTTCCCTCCACCATCGATCCGCGCATCTTTCATGTCCAGCTCTTGCTGCGCTACTTTGGGGACCTCAGCGGTAAGCGCGTGCTCGATGTTGGGTGCGGAAAAGGGCGATTCGCACGCGTTTTGCGGGAGAAGTATCCAACCGCGCGCCTGTGTGGCTTCGATCTGGCTGAAGCGATGCTGCAATCGGCGCCCGCGGACGTCTGGCGCTGCGCCGGATCGATGACCGCGCTCCCGTTCCAGTCCTCGGCTTTCGATTGCGTCTATGCAACCGAATCCTTGGAGCACGCCGTGGATATTGAAACCGCCGTGGCCGAGATGTGCCGCGTCTTGAAGCCGGGCGGCAGGCTTGTCATCATCGACAAAAACTCCGAGCAGTGGGGACGGCTGAAAACGCCGGACTGGGAGAAATGGTTCGGCCGGAAGCAATTGGAGCGCCTACTGCGCAAGCATTGCCAGACGGTGTCGAGCCAGCCGATTTCCTATTGGGAAGATGTCGCGCCAGATGGTCTGTTTCTGGCTTGGATGGCGGAAAAGTGATCCAACCGCTTAGTGGGCTTTCTTCTTGGTGATCTTAGCCCTCTTGGCCCTCTTAGGGTGGCTGGCATGTTTGCCCTTGGAGACTTTCTTGTGGGCCGCTTGCGCCGGCACGGAAACCACGCCGAGCATCAGCGACAAACCCAGCGCGCAGGTCATGAATCTCTTCATCTAGTAGCTCCTGTGGACAATTGGCTTGCTGCCGATTCTAGCAGATCGGCTTCGGTTTCCAAAGCTCTACTGTCCAATCTCGACCCGTAGCATGACCGTGACGCTGACTTCGATCCCAGGGGCGCCGGTCGGGCAACCTGCTTGGCAAAGCCCTCCTCAGGCATCACCTCTTCCGCCGACAATACCCGTACGACCTTCAGCCCCAAGTCCCGACGCGATTGCTTCCGCGCTTACCCTTGCTTGTTCCGAGGCTTCTTTGAAGGCCTGCGCACGCATGGAGCCAGGATTCTTCAGTTGGTATTGCAGGCGCAGACGCACCCTTTTGACACTGCTCGACCCGATTCTGGAACCGGGAAGTAGTGGCACGGCGGGAGTCCTAAAGTACTCTGCCTGCTCGCTCACCAACGACGGCCAACAAATCACTAAAGCCCAAGCGAGCCAGCGCTACTGGCACGCGCCGGCCGCGCATCCGAAAACCTCGCGCCTGGGAAGCTGCGCTTCGCTGGCACTGATCGTGAATCCAAAAAAACCTGTAAAACCTGGCTCGAATCGCATCTGGGGAACAACATTCCAGCGGATTTGACAGCAAGCGTCGTGTTTGTCGACAGGCTTGTGCCAACACCGCCCAGCCTCTGTTCGCCCAAACCTTCCCCAGTATCGACCTCAATCCGGCGTCCAGCGCGGTGAACGGCAAGAGCACCATCACCAATGCCAGGCGGCCTTTACCGAAGCAGTCACCGATCATCTCGGTAACGTTTGTCGGACCGCTCGCCGCGCAAAGGCAACGGCTACCAGGTAGGCCTAGGATCACTGGCCAACTTCAGCGCGGTGTTAGCCAAGCTAGCGCTCGGCGATTGAAGGGATTGCGCCACTTTTGATCAAGCACTCGGTCGCAGTTCGTGGCACAGCCCGTTTTTCAACAAAATGCTACGCGATATCCGGCAACAAAAAGCGCTCTGGTGTGCCGAAGCGGCGGGTGACCGCTTCGGCCGCCAGATAGCCGCTGCGGACCGCGCCCTCCATGGTCGCCGGCCAGCCGGAACTCGTCCAGTCGCCCGCCAGAAACAAATTCTCCAGCGGCGTCTGACTAACAGGCCGGGTCGATTCCAACCCTGGCCCGGCTGAAAAGGTCGCCCGGACTTCCTTCACCACATGCGCTTTCTCGAGCTTGGCCTCACGCACCAGCGGAAAGAACTCAGCCAGTTCGCGTAGCGCCAGTTCGATCACCTCGCCGCGAGATTTATCGATCAAGCTCCGCGAGGCGCTCACGACCAACTGGATATATCGCCCGCCGGACTTGTTAAACATCCATTGAATTGTCCGGTCCAGCAGCACCGCATGGGGCAGGTCCGTCACCGCGCGATCGAACCAGAGATGGATCCCCGTAATGGGCGAGTGCGTGAACATTCCGACATCCAGATCTAGCCCCCGTATCCGCTCAAAAGGCAATGCGCAGATATAGGCATCCGCCGAAAGCGCGCCTTGATTGGTCTCGACGCGCGCAACGGCGCCGTTCTCGACAACAAATTCTTCCACCGTACAGCGCATGCGCAGTTGAACTTTGCCGAGCCCGGTCCATTTTTCGGCGGAATACAATTCGCTTAACGGCACGCTCGGAACACCCATCTCATATGAATTGGCGCTCGACAGAAAGCCGAGAGAGAATACCTGTAAGCCATGAACCGCGGCCATGCGGTCGAGATCTTCGTTGATTGCGCTCACCAGAACCGGACCCCAGAAGCGCTCGATGGCCCGCGGTGTCTGCTTCTTCTCCCGCAGCCAGGCGCTCATCGTCATCCGGTCCAGACCCGTGCGTTTGCGATACTCTTTGCGTACGGCCAGCAGCCCTCGGCCAATGGAGAGTTTATCGGCCAACGACAGCGCGCGGAAGCCCAGAAAACTGCCTGTGAAGTGCAGAGGCGCGGGCAACGCTCCCGCCTTCAAAACAGACATGCGTCCGCCCGGTTCCAGGAAAAAGAATTCGCGATGAAATACGACTTCGTTCTTGACGCCCAGCCGGCTGTAAAAATCCAGCAGATTGACACAGCAGCGCAACAGAATGTGCTGGCAATTGTCGATCAGTTCTCCGCTGTCCGAGGCGGGAAGAGGATAAGACGTCGCACGTCCACCCAGGAAAGCGCGGCTTTCCAGAAGGTCTACGTCATGACCCGCTGAACCCAGAGCAGCCGCCGCCGCCAAGCCGGCTAAACCTCCGCCGGCCACTACCACAGTGGGCATCAGAAGGCGGGGACGGGAGCGCGCTTGCCTCCTCCGGGGCCGCCATCAATGATCATGACAGCCAACCAAAGGACGACCACGAGGAAGAGAATGTCGGACGGTTCGATTTGCATCGCGTTCTTCTAGGGTATTTCCCTCAACCGCTTGCTCGCAAGGCCTACCAGTCCCAGTACGATTCTAAGGTTCTGGCTACCTGGGTGAAACCGCTAAAACAAACTATCTATCAACAAGTACCAAGCCTAACACAGCCCGCATTGAAGCCCCTGCCGAGTGTGGGACCGGTCCGGGATATACTCGCGTCATGCTTCGAAGGGCATCGGTAGGATTGTGGGTGCTCGCCGCGCTGGCGGACTGCCGCGCCGGCACGGGCGCGTCGAGAACCATACAGGTACAAGGCGAGATGGGAGCCGGCGGAATGCGGCCGGGCAACACGCTGCCTTCCTCCAGCACCATGCGGGCGAATTCCTCCGGAGGCGGGGTCATCTCCGGCCCTTGCAGCATTAGCGCACGCGCGCGCCGGTCCAGAGCCTCGCCGGTCGGCTTGGGTTGCGCTACCGACAGTACAAGCGCGCGAGCCTCCTTGAGCGTTCGCCTCCGGGGAGTGATCTTGAATAGAAACTTGCCCCTGGGCGCGAGCGAGAAAACCTCGTCGAGCGTCGGCATGCGCGTGCCGGGTACGGGCTGTTGACGCGGAAAGCCGGGAACGCTGGACCGAAACCTGACGCCGTGATCCGCGTGTCGCGGGCCCTGTACACTTCTCCCATGCCGCCCGCGCCGATGGGCGAGAGTATTTCATACGGGCCGAGTTTAGCGCCGGCAGAGAGCGGCATTTTCGTAAGTACTTTCGAGACTTACGTGCGGCCAGTTCAGGGAGCGGATGGCAAATCAGGCCCGGGAAATGGCGGGTCTCGACCGGCGGCGGAGCTTGGCCCTGGTGGTCGCCCAATGGCCGCGAGCTTTCTATCGAGGCGTACTAGACAACCGCATTATTCAGGCTCGCAAAATAGCGTTACAGATCTATCTCGGCTTGGGGGGGAAAACCAGCGAGCCGGCGAAGCAAGCAGACGGGGACATTGCGGCTCGAGTCCGAACTCCCTTGCTTTAGAACTATCGCAGATGTGTCCCTTTGAGCATGTCCCGAAGACAGCTTTTCGAGCGCGCCGCGGGTTTTAACCCGCGCGCGAGGCGTTCTCAGCCCGCCTGTTGAGCGCGCAAGTGTCACTGTATTTAGCGAGTCTCAATAGGCCCTGGATTACACGACGACCGGCGGCCCGTTCTCTTCCGGAAAACCTCGCGTGTGGTCCGGCCGGCAGATCGGGCCGACCGGGGATGGTGTCGAGCTTCGCCCTCGCGCCGGACGGCAAGCGCTTCGCGGTGTTTCCGATGCCCGAAGCGACGACCGAGGACAAGGGCGCGCGGCCTACGTGACGTTCCTGCTGAATTTCTTCGACGAACTGTAAAGTGCCGCTTCCGAAATGACGTCAGCCCGATTGACTTAGTTCACTTCCTAGTTCATAATATAGTCTTGAAACGAGTCAATATCCACGATGCCAAGACCAATCTGTCGCGCTATCTGGCCGAACTGGGGGCCGGCCAGGCGTTGGTGCTTTGCAATCGCAATCAGCCAGTGGCGGAAATCCGATCCCTCCGCAAGAAGGTCCGTAAGCCGCGGATCGGCGCAGCCAAGGGGGAATTCGTGGTTCCCGATTCGTTTTTCGATCCTTTGCCGGACGAAATCTTGAAAGCCTTCCGCGGCAAGTGACAAGCTCGCCATGAAACTCCTGGTGGACACATGCACTTTTCTCTGGATCGCCACTGAATCCCCACGGCTTAGTAAAACCGCTGCCAAAGTTTTTCTGGATCGGAACAACCAACGCTACCTTAGCGCCGCCTCTGCCTGGGAAATTGGAATCAAACATGCTGCCGGACGACTTCCTCTGCCCGAAAGGCCGGATATTTTTGTTCCAATGGTCCGCGAAGCAAGCGGGATTGAGCCGCTGGCGATCGACGAGGAATCCGCTCTTCACGCCGGCAGGCTCCCGGAGCTGCACTCCGATCCGTTTGATCGGATGCTAATTGCGCAGGCGATTGTGCATGGGATGACGATTCTCACGCCCGACCCGGAAATTGAACGGTACGCCGTGCGCGTCTTGTGGTGACACTGGATGTGGCCGCAACCGCAATAGGCAGTCGCATCACCGCAGTCCCAAGTTCTGCATCGGCCCCGGCGACGTTCCTAACCTCGCGGATGGCCTCCGGCTGCCCGCGCCCAGCACCAGGCGCGTCCGACGGCGTTTTCGAGTTCGCGAAATGTTGCCCGGCCATCTCCCCGGCTTAATGCGTAAGCTCAATCTTCCAGAATCATGAAATCACTCGCCAAGAACAACCTTGCGCTGGCCTCGATTCCTTACTACTATAAAGCAAGTAAGGACGAGCCAGCTCACAATGAACAGTGAAGCCAAACTGACGAGCAAAGGTCAGACCACCATCCCGAAGCCGATACGCGATAGTCTCGGCATGAAAGCTGGCGACAGAATGAGCTTTACACTCATGCCGGACGGCGTTGTCGTTATGCGCGTCAAGAACAAACACATTTCCGATCTGGCGGGGCTTCTGTTTAAGAAAGGCCGGAAGGCGGTGCCCGTTGAGCAGCTCTCGCGCTGATGCTCGGTCTGGATACCAACGTGCTCGTTCGGTACTTGGTCCGTGACGACTCATTACAATTTGAGAAGGCGAGAAGATTGATTCGCCGCGAAATGGGCAATGGCGAACCGGTTCTGGTCAGTTTGCTGGTTTTGCTGGAAACCGAATGGGTCCTGCGGAGCCGATATGGGCTGGCGAAGACAGAGATCCTCGCGGCGGTTTCCGCCCTCCTGGACGCCTCCGATCTGGCCTTTGAAGACGAGCCGTCAGTCGAACGTGCCGTTTATTCCTGGAAGCATTCGTCCGCCGATTTTGCGGATTGCCTGATTGAAGCGCGCAATCGCCGGATCGGTTGCCGTGCCACCGCGACGTTCGATGCCAAGGCACTGAAACTCACGGGATTCATCGCCGTTTGAGGCCGGAAGAGACCGTAGCGGCCAATCTATGGCTTGGCGGCCGTAAAGTAGTACGTCCACACTTGGCGAACGCACTCGTGTTGCAGAAGGGCATCCGGACAGATCCAGAGGCACGTCCGGATGGACGGCAACTTCTACCAGAGGCGCAGAAGCGCAAACCAGCAATAATGCTTTACCGCTCGGCCGATTCCGTTACCGGCTTCCAGGAGGGATCCGGATCGTAGCGAGTTATCGAAAGCTCTGTCCCGGCGACCGCGGGCGCCACATCCTTCCGATAGATCACGCCTTCCTGATTCACAATAAACGTGTGGATGCCCGTCAGTCCGTATTCGGCGGGCCAAGCCACCAGCCCGACTCCCCCGATCAGTTTGTTCTTGACCAGGTAACTGTGGGCTCCGCCAGTCGCGTGAGGACCCTGCGCATCGAGGATGCGGAAATAGTATCCATGGTAGGGTTTGGCGGCCTTTTGCTGGCCCACCCAAGTCGCTTCCGCCAGGCCGAGCGGCACCATTGGCGCGCTAGCCCCCTTTGAGTAAAGCCCGTCGTCCTGTGCGGAAACACTCATCATATGAGCCGCGTAATGCAGCAATCCGGCCTTATCGCGAACTTCGGAGGCGTATTTGCGCTCCGCATCCACAAACCCGGCGCAGATTTTTATGGCGTCGAGTTCGTCAGTGCCAATACGCCGCGCTTCCATTTCGACTTTCGCCTGAGACGCGTCGAAGCTCCATTTGCCGTTGGTCTTAACAATGGGAACCGGGAACGGCCAATCGTCGTCTCCGATCGACAAAATCACCCGGTTCGGATCTCTCGGATCCGCGATCAGTTTATGCTTGGCTATCGCCAGCCGCGAAAACTCGGCTTGCTCGGCCCGGTCCTGCTCCGGCTTGCCGCAAGTGAGAATCGCGTTTTCACCCGGACCGAAAATGGACGCCAAGCGGGCGCCATCGTGCCTGCCGGCCGCATCGATCAAAGCCTGCGCGGCGGCATCGGCCGAATCAAAACGCTCTTGCGCTAGCGCCGGCGCCGCCGCTGCGAACGCCATTGCAAAAAAAGTCGTGAGAACACTATTTGTCATTACCGCCTCCCGCCTCCGCCGCCATGAAAACCTCCGCCCCCGTGGAACCCTCCGCCCCCGGTGCGTCCGGCTCCCAGGCTCGAAAACCCATGATCGCTCTCGCTGCGGGCCATCCCGCCGTTGTGGTAGCCCCCGAAAACGCTGTGATTCCCCGTCCAGCTACGCTGCTCAAATCCTTGCGATCCGAAACGCTGCTGCGGTTGCTCCTGACGCGCGAACCCCTGGCGATTCGCTTCGCCGCGGTTGAACCCAGTGCCCGCCTCGCCGCCTCGGCCAGCAAACCGTTCGGCGACACCGCGGTTTGCATAGGGCACGCCGAGGCGATGTTCCGGGTTGTGCGACCAAACGGAGTTGCCAAACGCACGATCCCCTTCAAAATGTCCAAACCCATAGCGGTGAAAGAATGAGTGATTGATCAGGATGGTGCCGCCAAACCAGTTCGGCGCCCATCCCCAACCACCCCATCCCCAGCCACCCCAGCCACCAAAATAAAGCCCCAGATCGATGCCCGGACCCCAGCCGAAGCCGATGTCGATTCCCGGATACAGCAACGGCGGATAGTATCCGTACACCGGCGGCCCCCACACATACACCGGATTGTAGTCTGGTACGTACCAGAAATCGGGATTCGCCGGCTCGATCGTGATCGCGTTCTGTCCGCCCTGATCCGCGGAACCGACCGTCATCTGCGGGGACGAACGAAGGGTCCCACGCGCTTCTGCTTGGGCGCGCATGCGCTGAACCGCCTGCATCACATCCTGCTGCTGCGCCAGAAATGCATTCCCCAGCGCGGTGGTCCAACCCAGATCCTGGCTCAAGCGGACCAATACCTGCGGGAACGCGACCAATCCTTGCACGCTGGGATCCCAGTTCTGCTTCTTCGCTTCGTCCATCAGTTTGGATGGCTTCCATTTCGGGTGATCCCGCACCCACTGCTCGGCCTCAATGATTTCCATCGGGTAAGTTGAAGCGGCCAATACCTCGCCTACCAGCGGATCCGGGTAAAGCGCAATCGGCGCCACCAAATCATCCAGTTGTTGCGGGGGCAGCGGTTGCGCGGGCGCGGCGCCATAGGCAGCGGGCAGCGGCGGCGGAGCGTCCTGCCCTAGCGCGGAATATAGGAACAAAGTTCCCAATGCCACCGAGCCAACCACGATTCTCTGGATCACTCGCATTTTGCACCATCCGATCGCATTTTGAGCCTGGAGTTCCCGGCTTTGGACGCACCAGCCGGCAAAGTTGTTACACTGTTTGACCGCTGCTGGCGTTTCGTCGCCGTTAACAAAGCCTCTACTTAAGCGATGTTCGGGGCAGTAGCCTGGTTGCTCACCCCAGTCTGGTAGAAAAAGATCCGAATGGGTGCTATCAACTCTTGCCCGGCTGCTACCAGGGCTGTCCACCTGGAATTACCATCCCGCCGGTATGGAAGTGCTTCCGAAACCGGTCTAATGTGGTGACATAGGTGAGCTAGGCTTCGCCGGACTGACAACGGCGGAACCGGTAAGACAGTTCATGAAAAGCTTGCGGGCTTGGTGGAAACGAAAACGACAGTTTCCTAAGAACCGCCGGCAGGAATGCGCTGGCGCGTTGGCTGGCTTTGAGCCCTGGATCCAGGCCTATCGAGAGCACTTAGACGACTGCGCGAAAGGCGAAAAAAGAGCGCCGCCAGATCGTCCGTCATCCTGGCCCTCGAGCCCCGAACGTCAGTGAGGGGAAAACCATGCAGTCTTTACTCCAACGTCTCCCGTACCGCTTCCCAGTCAGGCGCCTCCAGACCCCGATCGTTGCGTTGCTGGCTAATGATCGCGACCGCAAAGTATTGAGCGGCGTTTCGCGTCAGGAACAACTGGACGTCCATTTCACGGAGTCGCGCGAAAGAGCGCGCGATCTTTCCATTCAATTGCGCGCGCCTTTGGTCTTATTCGATCGTGACTTGCCGGGCGCACAGTGGCGCACGGAAGTTCGGGAACTGTCCGCGTCCCCGCATGGCGCCGCGGTGATCCTTCTTTCTGGGGTCTTCGATCATTACTTGTGGCAAGAACTTATTCGTTGGGGCGGACACGATATTCTGGCAAAACCGCTTCAAACAGATGAGGTAATCAGAACCATCAGATTAGCGCTGATGTTTCGGAGAGCTGCGGCAGGCAAGTCGAGCTATTGAGGTTCGCAAAATAGCTTGTGGGGCAGGTTATTAACCCCGCCTGCTCAGCGCGCGCTTGCCATTTTATTTAGCGAGCCTCAATAGATCTCCACGCTTTCCGTTACGGCCGCTACTGACGATTGAGGGTCTCCGTTCTCGTATCTAGCCCCGATCTAGCCCCGACCGTGAGGGAGGGGACCAAGCGCCAGTACGAGACCGTAATTGCGTAACGGCGTACAATTGAAGCTCGCAATATAGCGCGACGGAGTTCTCTCGGCTTGTGGGGCAGGTTGTCAACCTGCCGCGGGTTGTTAACCCGGTTATGAACCTGCCGCGGGTTATTAACCCGCGCGCGGAGCGTTATCATCCTGTCACTGTATTTAGCCAGTCTCAATAAGTGAGTAAGTCCCGCGCCGGCCACTGTACTAAATTCGGCTAAGCTACCTCACTTTGTCGAACTGGAACGTTCGAATCACAGGGCCGCCATGTTTAGGAAATGAGTCCCTTTCTAATGGCGTACAGCATCAGTTCAGCGAAACTATGCAGGTTGAGCTTCTCTTGCAAATTTCTGCGA
Organism: Bryobacterales bacterium; assembly: GCA_963836595.1. GTDB lineage: Bacteria > Acidobacteriota > Terriglobia > Bryobacterales > Bryobacteraceae > DATFZA01. The sequence continues at coordinate 1,216,026 of CAWIKC010000002.1, read as the reverse complement.
TGCGTGTCCACGGTATACGGACTAAGATTCAACTGCTGGGCGATCTCCTTGTTAGATTTGCGTTCCGCCAACAGTTGCAGGATTTCGCGCTCGCGCGAAGTCAACAGGTCATAGCTATCTTCGGCGCCGCGGGCTCGTATCTCTCGCACATAATCTTCCACGAGCATCCGGCTGACCTCCGGACTGAAAAAAGTCTTGCCATCGTTGACCGACTTGATCGCCTGGATAAGATCTCCCTCCGCTGAGTCCTTTAGTAAGTAACCCTTCGCCCCCGACTTCAGCGCCCGCAGAACATATCCCTCATCCGAGTGCATGCTTAAAATCACGATGGCTGTTTGCGGCAGAAGACTGTTGATGCGATGCGCCGCCTCGATGCCGCTCAAATTCGGCATGGTAATATCCAAAACCGCGACGTCGGGTTGGGTAGCTTCGGCCTGCTGCACGGCTTCGCGGCCATCCGCGGCCTCGGCCACTACTTTAAATTCAGGCTGACTCTCGAGCAAAAGCCGCAGACCGCGCCGCACCACGGTATGATCGTCCGCTAACAGGATGCGAATCGACTTCAAGGGCATCGGCGTCAGGAACCTTTAGGACCTTGCGGGCTAACGTTCGAAATCGTTCGCTCGTCAACCGCCGCGGCCTGGTCCCACAGATTCTCGACAACTTCGCGGCCATCCCCGGTTTCGAACGGCAAGGCCAGTGACAACGTAGTGCCGCGGCCCGGCTCCGAATCCACGGTGCACATGCCCCCGAGTTGAGTGGCGCGCTCCTGAATCCCGAGTAGCCCGAGACCTTTTTGCTGCCTCGCGTCAAAACCGCGCCCGTCATCCTGAATTACCAGCCTCAAACGGTCGCTTTCCTGTTGCACCCGGATCCGCACCGTAGTGGCCTGGGAGTGCCGGGCACAGTTATGCAGGGCTTCCTGAACCACTCTATAGATACACGTCTTATACTCGTCCGGCAGATCGTCGGAAGCGAGTTCGCTAGTCACGCTTACATCCATGGAAGTACGCTTGGAGGCTTCGCGGGCTTGCCACTTCAGGGCCGGTATCAGTCCCAGATCGTCCAGCATCGAAGGACGCAAAAGAAGCGCCATATTCCGGACTACCCGCACGGTTGTCTCCACCAGGCCCTTGATGGTTTCCACATGACGGCGCGATTGTTCTCCGCTCCACACCGCCAACCCGTCGTAAAGATTTCGCAATTCAATCAGAACGGCTGAGAGCAATTGGCCCACCTCATCGTGCAATTCCCGGGAGAGGGCGCGCCGTTCTGTCTCCTGCGCCGCGAGCAGCCGGGCGGAAAGCTCCTTCAACTGACCGCGCGCCGCCGAGACTTCTTCATATTGCTGGCGCGATTGTTTCTCCAGCTTAAGAATCCTGCGCATGGTGAAGAGCGCCATCCCGGCGCCCAGCACAAACCCCGCGACGATCGTAAGCAACAGACGAGTCTGAAAGCGCAACAGCAGGGAAACCGCCTGATGATTTCCGGCGGCCAGTTGTTGTTCGTCTATCCCGGCGATCCGATCCGCGAGAGCCAGCATGTTTTGCCGGCGGGGAAACAACTGATCCCGCAGAAACGAATATCCGGCATTGCGCCTTTCCGCCGGATCCCACTGGAATATCGGAGCGAGAGTTTGCCAATAATCTGTCAGCTCGGCGCGCAAGGCCGAGTAATGTTGGAGTTCGGCCGGAGATACCTGACGGCGGTACGCCTCCAGGGACGACTCCATATGCGCGCGGACTTCCGCCAGGCTGGTTCGATAGGCCTCGGCGCGTTGTGCTTCGGGTTCGAGCAAGTAGTCCCGCACATACGTACCCGAAACATATACATCCGACCGGATGTCGTTCAAGACGTGATTCTGCGCCAGGTATGTCCGCCGGATTTGCTCGTCGTTGTGCTGGAACTGGCGTAATGCATTCAGGGCGTCAACGCCGGCCAGCGCCATAATCGACAGCAAACTGCCAAACCCGACCGTTAGCGCAAAGCGCGAACTCAAGAACATGCCTTCTGAACTAATTCTAACGGAACCCTTTGGACGCATCGGGTTGCTCAATGGCGCAGAGGGCATCTTCCCCCTCATGCTAACCGAGCTTGCCGTATTCCATCGGCAACTACCAGTGTTTTGCGCGGAAAATACCAAGTCCTTGGTATAGGGCAGCCCGGCGGGCTCGTCGTATCTTGATGAAGGAGCCTTCTTGAGCCGTGGCTGATCGCCACTAACCCGCAAATCGTGGCTAATGATTGACCAGACGGTACTTCCAGCAGACATCAAGAGATTGTCCGCGTTTGACACGTGTACGATTTCTAACGCAATTGAAGAACTGAACGTGCGCTTGCGGAATGAGGGCTTTATATCCGGTGTGGTGCAGTGCCGTTTTCCCGGTCTTGCGCCAATGATCGGCTATGCGGCCACCGCGCGAGTGCGTACCGGATCGCCCCCCATGAGCCAGCGTTGTTACCATGACCGGATGGACTGGTGGAACTATGTAGCATCGCTTCCGGAACCGAGAGTGATGGTTTTGCAGGATGCCGATCACCGCCCCGGTCTAGGCGCTTTTGTCGGTGAAATTCACGCGGTAATTGGGCTTGCCTTAAATTGTGTCGGTTGTGTTACCAATGGAGCGGTTCGCGATTTGCCTGCCGTGGAGGCATTGGGATTTCAGATGTTCTCAAGCAGCATTTCCGTTTCCCACGCATACGCTCACATTATCGAGTTCGGTGAGCCCATTCAGATCGACGGTCTGAAGATTTCCTCCGGCGATCTGCTGCACGGCGACCGCCACGGTGTGCTTACCGTTCCATTGTCCTTCGTTTCCGAGATTCCCGGTAAGGCTGCCAAGATTCGCGAGCGCGAAAGCGAATTGGTCAAGTTCTGCCGATCGCCGCGGTTTAGTTTGCCCGAATTATCGAATATTCTCGAACGTGCGAGCACCGAGTGCGATATACCCTGGGAGCCTCGTTGAAGCATGAGCCGAAGCATGAGCCCGCTGCGCCAACGCCATCGGATGTGGGGCAGGTTGTCAACCTGCCGCGGGTTGTTAACCCGAGCGAGGCCGGCGAATAACGCGAGGCCGGCGAGTAACCAGTGGCTCATTCCCCTGTGTCTTCTAATTATCATCGCCGCCGCCTCTCTGGTGTCCTGCGGAAAACCGGATCAAGTTCAAGCCAAAGCCGGGGCAGAACCGGTCTCGAACCTGGCCGACGTAGGAGTCGGCGTCGTTAAGATCGGCCACCAGGATCTGAGCCGCACGCTAACGCTGTCTTCGGAGCTGGTGCCGTTTCAGGAGATCGATGTCTATGCCAAGGAATCCGGCTACATAAAGCAACTGAACGTCGACTATGGGTCGCACGTGCAGGCGAATCAGATCTTAGCCATTCTCGAAATCCCCGAACTCCAGTTGCAACTGAAGCAAGACGATGCCGCGAGCAAGGATGCCGAGGACCAGATCACCCACGCGCAAAACGAATTAAACCGCATGGAGGCACAGAACAGAGTATTTCAGCTTCAGTATGAGAGGCTGGACAGTGTCTCTAAATCGAGGCCCGGGTTGGTGGCGCAACAGGAGGTGGACGATTCCCAGGGCAAGGCTCTCTCCGCGGCAGCACAGGTGGAAGCGGCCAAATCCAATCTGCAGTCCGCCCAAAGTCAGCTCGCGGCCGCCCAAGCCAAACGCGACCGCGATCAGGTGATGTTCGATTACTCGAAAATCACCGCGCCGTTTGCAGGCGTAATTACGCGGCGTTACGGGAATCTTGGCGCACTGTTGCAAGCAGGGACCAACTCTAGTACGCAAGCCATGCCGCTCGTACGCCTGTCACAGGACGACCTTTTCCGGTTGGTGATTCCAGTGCCGGAATCCTACGTTCACAACATTCGGATTGGCGACCCGGTTAGTGTTCATGTCCCGTCCCTAGACCGGGATTTTCCCGGCAAGGTGGCCCGCTTCGCGGTCGACGTTCGCGAGGATACCCGCACTATGCATACCGAAGTGGATGTGCAGAATCCCGGCCGCATTTTAGTCCCCGGCCTGTATGCGGAAGCTACTATTACGCTGGAAAGAAAGAGCGGCGCGCTCTCGGCGCCACTGCAAGCCGTGGATCACAACGGCGATTCCGTCACCGTGGATGTAGTCAACTCCTCTCATAAGATCGAGGTACGACCCGTAAGACTCGGCATTCAGACCCCCACGGATGCCGAGGTTCTCTCGGGCTTGCAAGAAGGGGAAGAGGTGGTCGTGAGCGATCGCAGCGGGCTGAAGGCTGGGCAAGATGTTCGGCCCAAGGCAATCGGCCTGCTTCAATATCAAAACCCCGACGAACACAAGGACGAACACCAGTAGCGAGATTGGATAACCAGCCATGCCGAGCTTTTCCATCCGAAATCCCTACTTCATCGTTGTAGTGTGTTTGATCCTGGCCGTAATCGGCATTAACGCGCTGGCGCGTATGCCGGTGGATTTGTTCCCCCCGATCAATCTTCCGGTAGTAGTGGTAGCCACATTTTACAGCGGCATGCCGCCGCAAGATATAGAAGTCGATATTACCAACCCGCTGGAGCGCTTCTTCACGCAGGCCAGCGGCGTCGATCACATGGAATCGCGCTCTCTGCTAGGAGTCAGTCTCATCAAAGTCTACTTTCAGCCGGGAACAAGCGCCGACGCGGACGTCACGCAGCTATCGAACCTCGCGCTGGCGGATCTGAAGCGGCTCCCGCCCGGCACGCTTCCGCCCCTGGTCCTGAAGTTCGACGCTTCGAGTTTGCCGGTCTGTCTGGTGACGGTCAAAGGCGAGGGGCTCACCGAGACGCAGCTTCACGATCTCGCTCAATTCCAGATTCGCAATCAGATCGCCGTGGCCAAGGGCGCCGAGATTCCAGCCGTGTTTGGGGGCAAGTACCGGCAGGCGATGATCTACGTCGATCCTTATAGGCTCTTGTCGCGCCAGTTAAGTCTCATGGACGTCGTGGACTCGGTCAACAAGAGCAACCTTATTTTGCCGGCCGGCGACGTTAAGATCGGGTCCAGCGATTATTATGTTTACTCCAATAGCTTGGTAAAGGATGTCGCCGATCTGGATAGCTTGCCAATCAAGACCGTCGGGACGCAATGGGTCTCGGTCGGCGATGTGGGCGAGTCTAAGGACTCCAGCCAGTTACAGTACAACATCGTTCGCATCGACGGCCAGAAGTCGGCGTACATTCCGATCATGAAGTCGGGCGGCGACAGCAACACCATCCAGGTGGTCGACGATATTCGCGAGCTGACGCAGCATCTGTTCGATCTTCCGCGTCAGTTGGTGACCAACATCGTCTTCGATCAGTCCGTGTTCGTCAGACAGGCATTGCGCACGGTGCTCGACGAGGGCGTCATCGGCCTGGCGCTTACCAGCATCATGATCCTGGTCTTTCTCGGAAGCATGCGAGCCACCGGAGCGGTTTTGCTGTCCATTCCCATCTCGGCCTTAGCCACGTTTGTGGTCTTGTACATGATGGACAGCACCATCAACACCATGATCCTGGGCGGCCTGGCGCTGGCATTCTCGCGTGTGATTGACAACTCCGTGATCTCGCTCGAAAATATCTACCGGCATCTCGAAATGGGGTCGTCGCCCGGGGTTGCGGCGGAACAAGGCGGCGCCGAGGTAAGTCTGGCGGTGCTGGCAGCCACTCTCGTGAACGTGGTGGTTTTCTTTCCGGTGACATTTCTGTTCGGCGTGAGCAAGTTCTTGTTCTCGTCTCTCGCGCTCGCGTCTTGTCTGGCGCTGCTGGCATCGTTCGTGGTTGCCATGACCGTGATTCCCTTGTTCTGCTCCAAATTCCTATCGGCCATGCCTTCCGGCCATTCCAACGGACATTCCACGGGAAATGGACCGGAGCAGGATTCTGTAGCGGGCGGGAACCTGGGCCGGGAGAATCGTTCCTGGGGAAACCGGTTTAATGCTGGGTTCAATCGCAATTTCAACCGCGTGCTCGACTTTTATGAGCGTTGCGTCCGGCGGGCGCTCAAGCGTCCGGCGCTCACGCTGGCGCTGCTGTTTGGGACGTTCCTTGCAAGCCTCGCCATCTATCCGTTTCTCGGCCTCGCCTTCTTCCCGCGCGCCGATGCCGGACAATTCACGGTGAATATTAAAGTACCCACGGGAACGCGGATTGAGGTCACCAACGACTACGTGGCCAAAATCGAGGATTTGATCCGCCATATTGTGGACCCGGGAGATCTGAGGATGGTGCTTTCGAACATCGGCGTGGTGAACGATATTTCGTCCTTGTATACGAGCAACTCCGGAATGTATACAGCCACCATTCAAGTAGCTCTCAATGACGGTCACAAAGTCAGCAGTTTTGACTATATGGACCGGGTCAAGAGCCAAATGGATTCTAAGTTTCCCGACGTGCGGACTTTTTTCCAAAGCGGAGCCATGCAGGATGCCATCCTGAACCAAGGCCAGCCGGCGCCCATCGACGTACAAGTGAACACGCGCAATCTTGCGCTTTCCTACAGCACGGCTCAGGATCTTGCCCGCCGGATTCGCCGGCTTCCCGGAGTGGGACAGATTTATATACCGCAAGACATGAACTATCCGTCTATCCGGATGGATATTGACCGGGTGCATGCCGGCGAGTTGGGACTCTCTGAAAAGGACGTCGTTGACAACGTCATCACGGCCTTGAACTCGAACATCATGATCGCCCCCAACTACTGGGTGGACTATAAAACCGGCAACGATTATTTTCTGAGTGTGATGTACGCCGAACATGGCCACTCCGCCATCCATAACCTGGTTGACCTGAAACAGATTCCTTTGCGGGCGCCCAATCTGAAAGATCCCACCACTCTCGATTCGGTAGTGAAATTGGTCAATCTTCAATCCCCCACTGAGGTGGATCACTATCAGATTCAGCGCGTCATCGATGTGTATGTCACGCCGTCGGGGGAGGACCTGGGTAAACTTCGCACCGGAATTCTCAACACGATTGCCGGCGCCAAGCTGCCCTCGAATATCCGCGTGACACTCCGCGGGATGGTCAACAGCATGGATCAGTCGTTCAAAAGTTTCGCCCTCGGTTTCGGTATTTCGTTCATTCTCTTATTTCTCATCTTGGTAGCCCAGTTCCGCTCCTTTATCGATCCTTTCCTGATCATGCTGGCCATTCCCATGGGCTTCATCGGCGTGCTTATTATTTTGCCGCTTACCCACACTACTCTCAATGTCATGTCGCTAATGGGCGTGCTCATGTTGATCGGCATCGCGGGCTCCAACAGCATTTTGATCGTGGATTTCGCGCACAAGCTGCGCGAACAAGGACTCGCGGTCTCCGATGCGGTGATTATGGCCTGCCGCGTGCGTTTGCGCCCGATTCTGATGACCTCGCTGGCCACCATCATCGGAATGATTCCCATGGCCATGAGACTGGGCGAAGGCGGCGAACAATACACACCCATGGCACGGGCGATTATCGGAGGCCTCACATCCTCGGTAATTCTGACTATTTTTATCGTGCCTGCCGCCTACCTTTTGGTTTATGGGAGAAACAGACAGAATGTTTCGCGGGCTTAGCCGAACAGCGCTTGCTATTGCAATACAAATAACACTTGGCGCCCAGACGCCGTCGACGCCGCCTAAGCTGACGCTTCAACAGGCCGAAGAGCTGGCCATCAGGAATCAGCCGCGGATTCAGGCGGCTCAGAATGAAGTCAACTACTCCAACCAGCAAATCACCGTAAACCGCGCCGCTTACTATCCGAATGTTACTGGCGATGTAACTGGATCGCAGGGTAACCACCTGGCGCGCATCGGCGCCGGAGATTTGGCCGCATCACGTTTGTTTGACCGCGAGGCCCAAGGGCTCGTAATCCGGCAGCTCATCACCGATTCCGGGCGGACATCCAACTTAGTGGCCAGCGCCCGTTTCGATGCCCAGGCCGCCGGTCAGAATTCCCAAGCGACGCGATATACCGTGCTTTTGGACGTAAATCGCGCCTATTTTGACCTGCTCCGCGCGCAAGCTGTGGTTAAGGTTGCCGAACAAACAGTCTCCGCGCGCCAGCTCCTGAGCAACCAGGTAAACGAGCTGACCAAGAACAAGCTTCGATCGCAACTGGACGCGAGCTTTGCGGACGTGAATGTATCGGAAGCGAAACTGCTGCTGGTCAGAGCCCAGGATGCCGTTCAAGGCGCTCTGGCGGAATTAGGCCGCTCGCTCGGCTCCGATCAGCCGGCGAATTATCAGCTCACCGATGAGCCGCTGCCTCCCGCGCCGCTGGGCGTGCCCGATTCCCTCATCGCCCAGGCCGTAAACAACCGGCCGGAACTGGCCGCGCTACGCGCCTCGCAGAGCGCTGCCTACAAATTCGCCGAAGCCGAAAAGGATCTTTCCCGCCCGACGGTCAGCGCGGTGGCCGTGGGTGGTTACACGCCCTATATCAATACCTCCCCGATTCCATCCGAATATGAGGGCGTAGGCGCCAACGTCAGCATTCCAATTTTCAACGGACATCTGTTCTCCGCGCGGCGTGAGGCAGCTAACCAACGCGCCTTGGAAGCCGACCAGCGCTTGCGCGATTTGCAACAACAGATCAGCCGCGATGTTCGGGTTGCTTGGGGCCACGCCAACGACGCCTATCAGCGGATTGATGTCACGGCGCAATTCCTGCGCCAGGCTTCTCTCGGTCTGCAACTCGCCCAAGGACGTTACGATTTGGGTTTGTCTTCGATCGTCGAGTTGACGCAAGCGCAGTTAAGCGTCACACAGGCGGAGATTGAAAATCTCAACGCAAAATACGATTATCAAACCGAGTACGCGGCTCTCCAATACACCATTGGACTCCTCCGCTAGCCAGCCCCGCCCGAATTGCGCTTGCGGTTCCGCCCTGCTGCATGCTGATCCTTCTCGTATGGCAAGTGTTATTGGGCCATCCGTGGGAAAAGAACCCATGTCCAACGCGAACGTCATTGGGCGGACGATATTCCTTTGGCTGATCTATCTGCGTCTGATCACGGTTCGATTGCTCACCGAGGTTCGCAAGGGCGAACTGATCGTCGGTATGCGCGGACTTTGGCGTTCGCGGCGTGTCCGGCTGAGCGACCTCCGCTTCCGTCGAGATCGTCAGTTTCGACCCGGTGCTTGACTACGGCGGTTATGGAATCCGATCCAATCGAGAGGGCACCGCTTATATCGCGAGCGGCTCGCGGGGAGTTCGCGTGACGCTGAGCGCCGGAGAGAAGCAGTTGGTGGGCTCGCAGCGTGCCGACGAATTAGCCAAAGTAGTTCGCGGGTGGCCTCACTGACTGGTCCTCTCGCCACCAGCGATGCGCCCGGCAAGCCCGCTCCGGAGACAGCCACCTCAGGATAGACCTCGGACTCACGCGCCGAGTTGCTCAATCGATTTTCGTTCTTCTTCGAGATCTTCATGGGTGTAGCGCAAACGGTGGTACGCCCTGATGCGCTGCGAAGTCCATAAAGAGCCAGAGGCGTTGCGGAGAGTCGTGCCGCCTGACCTAAAGAAATTTTCTCTTCACGAAAGAGTTCAAGCGCGATAAGTCGCGCTGCCTCGACGGAGACGTTTTTCGGATCGAGCCGTGCGGCCAGATCGGCAGGAAGTTCAACGCTCACCGTCTCCATGGGCTTAAGATAGCGCGAAGCGGTTCCGAGCCCAGCCACTTCATAGCGCCGCCCGCCGTCACCGCCCCTGCGCTCGCGGCGATGCCCGCACCGCCCGCTCGAACGCCCAGCCGCGAATATGATCGATCTGTTCTTTCATGGTGCGCGACAGCGGCACAGTCTTCACCGCCACATTGATCAGGTCCTGCCCGGTTACGGGCCGGTCCGCCAGTTGGGCTTTGGTGATCGCCGACACCACACATTGCTCGATCTCCGCGCCCGTCCAGCCGATCGTGAACTCGGTCAATTGTTCCAGGCGGAAGCCCGTGGCATCCACGCCGCGCCGCGCCAAATGAATATTGAAGACCTCGATCCGCTCTTCCTCGATCGGCAGATCCACAAAGAAGACTTCATCGAAACGCCCCTTGCGGATCATTTCCGCCGGCAGCAGATCGATCCGGTTGGCGGTCGCGGCCACAAACAGGCCTTTGGCTTTCTCCTGCATCCAAGTCAGGAAGAACGCGAAAATCCGGCCCTGCTCCCCGCCCGAATCGGTGGACGTAATCCCCATCTCGATTTCGTCGAACCACAGCACCGCCGGCGCCAGGTCCTCCATCATTTTGCAGGTTTCGACAAAGGCGCCCTCCGGTTTTCCGTGCCGGCCGGAGAAAATCTCGATCATGTCCACGCGGTACAGCGGAAGCTGAAAATAAGCCGCCGCAGCCTTCACGCACAGGCTTTTGCCGCAGCCCGGGATACCCATCAGGAGAACGCCCTTGGGCACGATTTCCGCGCTCAGGGTGTCGCGTAACTGGAACAGCTTCTGGCGCTCCAGCAGCCACTTCTTCAAATTTTCCAGTCCGCCGACTTCTCCGATATTCGTTCCGTCGGCAATAAACTCGACCACCCCGCCGCGGCTCACCAACATCCGCTTCTCTTCGAGCAGCGCGGGCAGAGAATCCGGTCCTAAAGGTCCCGCGTTCCGGGCGCGGCGCAGCGCGTAGCGCGCTTCATCGAGCGTCAGGCCCTGCAAGGCGGAGGCAAGCTGGTTGAGGGTTGCGCCGGCCGTCTCCGTATTCTCCTGCTGCAGGAACTCAACCAGCTCCAGCCGGTCAGGCGGCCGTAGCTCCAGATAGATGACGCTGCGCTCGACCTCCTCGGGTATCGACCTCACGGGCGAAGTGATGACGACAAACTTCTGCCGGTCGGCAAGCGCGTCATAAAGGTCCCGCAAAGCACGGCGGATCCCGGCGGATTCGCGCAGCGGCTCGTGGAAATCCTTTAAGTGAAAAATCGCCGGATCTCGATAAGCAGCGATAAAATCCAGCGCGGCGCCGGCCGCCTGGGTGCCCGGCTCGGGCGCCTGATTGTCGCACTGCATCCCTCCCGTCAGGCTCCAGGTCCAGACCGGCGCCGGCCCGCAGGGGAGGCGTTGCGCCACCTCCCGCAGCAGCCGGCCCACCCGCTGTTCTTCAGATGAGTGGATATAGGTCAACGGCCGGCCGGACTCGAAAATTTCTCGAACGGTTTTTGCGGCCCGGCTCTCGGCAATCTGCAATTCGGTGGGCGTAAGCTCCATTATCGCTTGACGCGAGACTTTACTTGAAAGTCGGCCCTAAAGTTCTTCCCGGGCCTGCCGATAGTACTCAGAAGGAGAAGTACCGTATGTCCATGTTTCGAGTGGCTCTGCTATCAACCGCTGTCGTTTTGATGCTCCCGCCTTCTCAGGCCAAGGCGGACGAAACCGTCGAGATGGAGTTTCTCGGTGGCACTGTAAAGACCATTCCCGCGGGCAGCGTCGGAATGTTGAATCTGAAGGATATAAACGAGCTTCGTTTTCAATATGGCACGTCGGTCTATCACCTGCCTTACGCTCAGATTACCGAAACGGAAGTTACCGATGGCGATAGCAACAAAGGCCATTGGCTGGTTCACAATCCATTCAGAAAGCAGTATCGAGCCCTGGCGATCACCTTCCGTGATCCCAACGGAGCCGAAAATACGCTGAACTTCCAGGTCAACTCGCGCATTGCCGAAGCCGCCGACTCGGCCATCACGCTTCGCCGCAATCGCGCGGAGGCTGCCGGTGGCGACCCGGACAGCTATTGGGGTGACAAAATTTGGAAGACCAAACGGACGCTACCGCTGTGGGAGCAACAGCAAAAACCCGCCACCGCCGCTACAGCGGTTGGCGCGGGCGGCACCAAGTAAACTCAAGGTTTTTAGTCGCGAGAGCAAGCGCGTCAAGGAGCGGCGGCTTTTTCCTCCAAAGCCGCCGCATTTTTCGTTGTGGGCTTATCGCCCCGAGGTGGGCGAGCAACCGGACGCGCGACATTGCAGTCTCCCGTGGCCTGTCAGTAGATCGGTGATTCAACCTTATTGCGGAAATCCGGCCAGCGCACTCTCGCCGCTACATACTGGTCACGCCTTCCGAGCCGCGACCGTGAGAAGGTGTCAGGAAATCAATTTTCGGGCCGTCTTCTCAGCGAGCGGGGCGCGGTCTTTTTATGGGGCCGACCCCCCGGTCGCCCACGGACTGGCGGAAAGCCGGCTGCTCGTCACGGATCGGAACACCGCGGATTCGCCCGCTTCCGAGCCGCGACCGTGAGGGAGCGGTTGAATTCCGGCCCTAACGCTCTGCCCGGCGGGATGTCTGGCTCCAGCGTGGCTGAATGCCGCTCATCCTGATCAAAAGCGTGAGCCGCGGGATTCCGGCGCCCGTTCCAGCGGGAAAGCTGCCAAACCCCGTCGACAGATTGGCGGACACTACTCAATTGGTCCTGTCGAACATGTTATATCCCTGCATGCGCACATCGGCCGAAGCCAGTTAGCGTATTATGCTATCTCGGAGGGTGAATGGCGCCAAAACGGCTGCTCGCCGTGGCAACAACGATCTGGCTCGCATGCTGCATCGCCGGCACAGCTCCGGAGCGCTTCAAAGCGCGCCTCGCGACCGTCCCGATGGACGCGTCCATGCGCTCCACCGTCGCCGGCACAGGAACCGCCTCGGCCACGCTCTCAAACCACCACCTGACAGTCGCCGGCACATTTGAAGGGCTGCGCTCGCCGGCCACCACGGCGCAGCTTCACCGCGGACGAATTACCGGCGTGCGCGGCCCCGCTGTCTTCGACTTGACGGCCACGCCCGCTACCCGGGGCGCGATCGCCGGCGCATTCGATCTGACCGCGGATCAGTTGGACGACCTCAGGCAAGGCGAATTCTACATCCAGATCGACAGCGAGAAAGCGCCGGAAGGCAATCTGTGGGGCTGGCTCCTAAAATGAAATACGCACTTATCACAATCCTGACATTGACAGTTTGCATTGCCGCCGCCCCGTTCACCGCCGGCCAAGCGGCGGCGGGCCGCGACGGCTACCAGACGTATTGCTCCAGTTGCCATCAACCCGATCTCGCTGGCCGCAATGAAGCCCCCGCGCTGGCTGGCCCCAATTTCATGAACCATTGGGCCAGCCGTTCCACTGCCGACCTGTTGGCTCTGATCCAGGCGAGCATGCCGCCCGGCAACGCCGGACGTCTCGGCGAGCAGGCATATCTCGAGATCGCCGCGTACATTCTCGAGTCGAACGGCGCCGCCGCCGGTGCTCAACCGCTCACGGCGGACACCGCCGTGAATATCGGCTCCATTGCCACGGGCCGCGCGCCGGCCTCCCGTCCACGGCCCGCCGGCCCCGCTCCGCAAGCGCGAGCAACTGGTCCGCGCGGCCTCACCGTCACCGGCGAGGTACCCAATTTCGTACCGGTCACCGATGACATGCTGCGCCATCCCGATCCTGGCGACTGGCTCATGATCCGCCGCAACTATCCAGCCTGGAGTCACAGCCCGCTGACTCAGATCACCACCAAAAACGTGGAAAATCTCCAACTCGCCTGGGTATGGGCCATGAACGATGGCGGCGCCAGCCAGCCCACGCCCATCGTCCACAACGGCATCATTTATCTGGCGAACACCAGCAACACCGTGCAAGCGCTCGACGGCCGCACTGGTGAACTCATCTGGGAAAACCACATCGGACCGGACGCCACCATCGCGTATGGCGCTACTCGCAGCCTGGCGATCTATGGGGACAAAGTATATCTCGCGACCACCGATGCCAAGCTGGTGGCGCTCGACGCCCGCACCGGCAAAGTCGCGTGGGAAACCGTTATCGCCGACAACAAAAAAGCCTACAGCAATACCAGCGGTCCCATCGTCATTCACGGCAAAGTGATTCAGGGTCTGATGGGCTGCGATCGCTACAAGGAGGATGGCTGCTTCATCAGCGCCTATGACGCACAAACCGGCAAGCAGCTTTGGAAATTCGAAACAGTAGCGCGTGAGGGCACTCCTGGCGGCGATACCTGGGGAAACTTGCCCAATCTGCTGCGCGCCGGCGGCGAGACCTGGATCACCGGCAGCTACGATCCCGAACTCAATCTGACGTATTGGGGCGTGGCGCAAGCCAAGCCCTGGATGCGCGCCAGCCGCGGCGTTAAGTCCGCCGCTCTCTATACCAGTTCGACCGTCGCTCTAAACCCCGACACCGGCAAACTCGCCTGGTATTTCCAGCACGTTCCCGGCGAGTCATTAGATCTGGATGAAGTGTTTGAGCGCGTGCTGGTAGACATCGGCGGACAGAAACTTCTGTTTACCATCGGCAAGGCCGGCATCCTCTGGAAACTGGACCGCACCGACGGCAAATTTCTCGGCCTGAAGCAGACGCTGTTTCAGAACGTTTTCGAATCGATCGATGCGGCGACTGGCGTTCCCACGTATCGCAGCGAAATTCTGGAGCAGCAAACCGGCCAATGGGTGCAGGCCTGCCCGAGCACCGAAGGCGGCCACAATTGGCAAGCTACTAGTTATGTTCCGCAGTCGAACCTGCTCATTATTCCGCTGAGCCAAAGCTGCATGGAGATGAACGGACGCAAGGTCGAATTCAAAGAAGGGTCCGGCGGAACCGCCGCCGAACGCCGTTTCTTCGAGATGCCCGGAACGGACGGCAACATCGGCAAGCTGGTCGCCTACGATCTCAAGACCATGAAACAAGTCTGGTCCACCCAGCAGCGCGCGCCCTACTTGACGGCGGTGCTCTCGACAGATGGCGGCGTCGCGTTCGTCGGAGATCTCGACCGCTACTTCAAAGCCATCGACGTGAAAACCGGCGCCGTGCTCTGGAAAACCAGATTAGGCACATCCGTCCAAGGTTTCCCAGTCTCGTTCAGCATCGCCGGAAGACAATACATCGCCGTCACCACCGGCCTGGGCGGCGGCAGTCCGCGGCAAGTACCAGCCATTATCGCCCCCGAGATCCATCACCCGGCCAATGGAAACGCCCTCTACGTATTCGCTCTCCCTGTGGGGCCGCACCGGCCGAAGGCCGGGAACGAACCCTAGCCCCAATCAACCTGGCATCGACACGCCAGCGGCAAGTACCGATTCATCACCCCGCCTCTCCCTGTGGGGCTGGTTGGTAACCGGCGGCGGGTTGTTAACCTGGTTGTTAACCGCGCAGCCCCAGCTTAGCTAAGCTAGGGGGCTCTCGGGCAGGGCATCCCAGCGGCAAGTCCAGGCCGATAGCACGCGTCTCGGACCCGACAGCCCCCTTGCAGGTGGACGTATGCCCCCGATTTGGGTGCGCACACTAAACCTGCATTCCGAAGTTGAACCCCATTTTCAGGCAGACGCGCAGTTATGCGGAGGGGTCACCACTCCCGATCGATCGAGCTCAACTCTTGGTGCTTGTGCCTGAATTTCTGTTCCAGGTCAAGCTCCACGTTACCGGCCCGCGGTACTTGGGAATGATGCCGAAATGCGCTTACTGTCCCGCGCTGGCGTATCGTGATGGGACGGGCAAGGTGTGCTGGATTTTATCGGCCACGTTGCGCGCGAGATTGTGCGTCGCTCGAAGATTGCTTCCAAAAAAACGTACTTCGCCGTCGACCAGAGTTTCCAGAACAACATGGCCGTCTCGCGTGCAGACCTGGCTGCGGACCCTCAATTTCGTAGCTCCGCTTCAGGTGGTGACAGCCCGGCGCGTCTCGCTACCAGGCGTGTACGCCTCCACTGTTGTTTTCAGAATGAGGAGCTCCGATAGGCCGTCTATATTACGGTCCCCGCTGCGCAGCACTTCTTTGAACTGCTTGGTTCTGGTTAACGCATCCACCAGGTTCTCGTAGATGGCGATCCTAAACGCCGGCTCAATATTCACGTTGCCCGGGTCGACCTGATCGATCTGGATGCTCCATGGGCCTGTCGACGCCTGCGCTGGCAGAACATTTGGCGATCCTGCGAGCGCTGTCGGGTCCGCTCGATCCTCTGAGCGGTCGATGTGAGCACCCCCGGGCAAAAGTACCTGCCTAAGAACCTGTCCTTCACCCTTGTTCATTTGGAACAGTGCGCCATGGCGTGAACAGCGTGTCGTCCCGCTCGATCGCGATTCGTGGAGCGTCGCGACCAAACGCTCACGTATTACGGGTTCGATCGCGAGGAATGGAACGGGTTTGAGCGTGCGTTGAACGGACGCGGCTTGGGCCGCCTCGTGCCGATCGGCCAGGCGCTCAGGTACGTGCCGCGGCTTCCGTCAAATGGAAATCGTGAAGGCCATCCGTACGGGCAAGGCGTTCGTATTCGCTCCGCTCGGGGGCGGTGAATCCGGGTCCTGGCGTGGCGACGAAGAGCGGGTGAGCGATCGACGAGTCATCGCGTTTCCCACATTTCCACAGCTCCGGCACTCCGCGCGAAATTTGATCCAACGACACGTTACTCCGCACGCACCCCTCTAAACATCGCCCTAACTCATTAGTCGTTCATCCGCGGCCAATTTACCGGCTGGTTTAACTAGCAGTTCTTAGTGCTTGCGCTCCGGCCGGCTGCTCTACCGCATTCTTCAGCCGTCTCAATCCGAGGGAAGTTGAGTTGTGAGGCGACTCGCGAAGCGCGCATTCGGCCGAGGCGAGCAAATCCTCGACAGACCCTCCCTTTTCGATTCTGACCATTCCGGCGGCAAAGTTGAAGCGATCCGGCGCCAAACGGAAGAGTTCGGATCGGAGAACTTGCAACCTCTCTTCCAGCGTGCCGGTGGAGTGGGATAAGACCGCAAACTCCGTTCTGCTGAGCCGTGCCAAACAGGTTCCCGCCGGGAAGGATTCAGAAATAAGCCGGACACAGTCTTCAAACGATTCGGCCGGCGGTTGCCCCGCCGCCGGATCGGGAGCGGAAATTTCTTCCAGGTCGATGCGAATCACCACGGTTTCGGGGGCGCCGGGAGACTCCTCTCGAGTGGCATGCGCGAGCGCCTGGAAGAATTTAGCGCGGTCCCACTCGTCCCCTGCGTTGCGCGCACTGCGATCGTCTCTCAGGAAGACCTCCGCAAGCCTCGCCGTCAACAACTCCAGGGCTTTCAGGTCGTTCCTGTTGAAACTGTCCTTCTCGCAGCGATAGAGGACTAAGACTCCGGCCAATCCTTCGAGCGAAACCAATGGGATGGCAAGCGCAGCCTGCAACACGGTCCGATGCGACCACTGGCCCGCCCCAGACTCCACGCTTGGATCCGCGTTCACGATAGGTTTCCGATTGCGTGCTACCCAACCCGCGACGCCATGCCCCATGGGAACTTCCAGAGCAGAGAGCAGGTCAGAATCCTTTCCATGCGCGCCCCGCACCCGGAGAGTTTCGTCCGACACTTCAAATAATGCAGATGAGTCATGCGGGATTAGCCCACCCAGCAACAACGAGAGCGGAGTCGCGAACTGTTGGAAACGAAGCCCAGCGGGTGTTTCTTTCGCCGTCTCCACGAGTGAGTTGATGCCGGAGCGTGTGCTAACCAGGGCGAGCAGACGTTCGATCCGCGGCTCTCCGGAATATTGTAGGTTCCGCTCCTCGCCTCCGCTGACGACTTCCAAACCGGCATCCGGCCCCATGCCACGCGCAACGCGCAGGTTGCAGGCGAGATTCTTGGGTGGCTGAAAGCTATTCCTGGCCAGCACTTCCAGTTCGACATACCTTTTCTGCAGGAGATCGACGACCTGAGGGTCGAAGGCCTTGCCCGACTCTTTCGCAACGATATCCAGGGCTCGATCCAACGGCAGCGCTCGCCGGTATTGACGATCCGCTACGAGGGCATCGAAGCAGTCCACCACCGAGAGAATGCGCGCGCCGAGCGGGATCGCCTCCGCAGCCAGGCCATCGGGGTATCCGGAGCCATCCCATTTCTCGTGATGGGCGCGGACCAGCGGGGCAACCGCAAAGGGAAACCCGATTTGCTCGACAATCTCGCCCCCGACGATGGTGTGGATTTTCATCGTTTCGAATTCTTCCGCCGAAAGTTTGCCCGGCTTTGAAATAATATGTTCGGGAACGGCGAGCTTTCCCACGTCGTGAAGAATGGCGGCCGCCTTTAAGGCCTCCAGAGCCGTCCCCGACAATCCAAGATCCCTGCCTAATTCGGTCGCGTACGTTTCGACCCGATGCAAGTGAGAGTGAGTCGTTTCGTCCTGAGCTTCCACCGCCCGGGCCAGCGTTTGAATACTGCGGAATTGGAGCGCGGCTAGTTCCTGGGCATGCAGTTGACTATCTTCCAGCCGGCCTAGAAACACTTGATAGGTTCGGGCAAAAGCGTAGAACATGGGCAGAATGAGGAACACCACCTGCCAGCCGTAACGGGAGGAAGCGAAGTCGATCATTCCCGCCAGGGACATGCCGCCAATGTAGAACGATAAGGTCCAGGCGTAGGAAGTGCGCCACTTGGGGAAAGCCCTGCCTCCTTCCGTTAAGGAAACGATCATGCCCACCGGAGCAGTGTTGAGTAGAAAATAGATGGCTCCCGTAAGGGCGAGTATGGCCGGCGCACCGAGAAATGAAGCGTAATTGGTCAAAAAGCCATGCGCAAAACTCGAACCGGCGATCGCAATACTAAGACTGCCCAAGTTGAACAAGAACTGAACGGCGGTTGGTCTTTTTTGCGGCCGCCAAAAGGTCTGCACCACCGTCGCCGCCACGGCCACGACCGCGGTTTCTCCTGGGCTCAACTGAAGAAGGCAAAGAAAAAGAACCAGCAGCCCCGCCGTTAGGGTTCCATAGAAACCTGGTACGCGAAATTTGACCCGCGAAGCAACGATCCCAAAGATGAGAAGCGTTGCAAAACGCCCGTAGTCAGTACAGTGCCACTGGAATAGGCTTAAGGCCAAAGCGGAGCAGCCGAGCGCAATAACGGACAACGCAAAGCTCTTGGCTCTCGGCTGCATACACTAGTGCTATCGGTGGAATGCCTGAGAAAGTTTATTGTACGAACCTGTCTTTTGTTGAGGTTACCGGGAAGGTCAGGTAGAGATCGCGCTGGCCGGCTTTCTGACACCAGTAAGCTCCTTAGTCCTGCCGCTTTAGAGCGATATGGCGTGAGGTCCCGAACGAAAGCTCGCGTCGCGCCTGACGAGCCGCAATTCGATACGATAAGAACATGGCGTTCATCATCGACGAAACCTTCCTGCCCGCCACGCTGACCGCGGCTCCCATGACCGATCAGCAGTTCGCCGATTTCTGCGCCGAGCACCCCGATCTGTTTTTCGAAGCGACCGCCACGGGTGAGATCATCGTTATGCCGCCAAACTTTTCCAAGACCGGCGCCAGGAATCTCGAGATCTGCATGCAGCTCGGGCTCTGGGCTCGAAAAGATTCGAGGGGCGTTGCGAATGATTCTTCTACTGGCTACCTGCTTCCCAACGGCGCGAGGCGTTCGCCCGATGCGTCGTGGACTCCGAAAACGGAAATCCGGAAACTGCCGAAAGCAAGCCGGGAAGGATATTGGCATCTATGTCCTCCGTTCGTGATCGAACTTCGCTCGCATTCGGACCGGCTCCCGGTTCTGCGCGCGAAAATGCAGGAGTACCTGGCAAACGGCGCGCGCCTCGGATGGATGATCGATCCGGACAACCGCACCATCGAAGTGTACCGGCCGGATCGCGAACCTGAGCTGCTGGCTGGCGTAGATTGGATTTCCGGTGAAGGTCCGGTGGAAGGCTTCGTACTGGAATTGCGGAAGGTTTGGGATCCGCTGGCTGGCTGATCGTGATATCACTGCCCTGGGAGTCCGTCGGTTTTGGCTGCGCGCTGGTGATTGCGGGGTGCCGAACAGCTCACAGGGCGGCAAGCTCGGCAGTCAAGTCTCTTAGACCCATTGCCTCCACTTGTTCGCTGATCCGGTAGCGCTGGTTGCCTGAGTTGACGAAAAGACGCCGCGACGGATTCAAATCGTCGCAGGCACTGTGGAAACCCCTTTCAGGCCGCGCCGAAAGTCCCCGCTTGATGTCAATCGCCCACAGGCCTTGACCTGGAATCTCCAGAACAACATCGATCTCAGCCCCGGCGGAAGTGCGATAGAAGCTCGCGATCGTGAGCTCCGGAACGGCGGCAAGGAGGTTTTCGATGACAAAGCCTTCCCAGCTTGCGCCGACCACAGGATGGCCGGATAGCGCGTTGTAGTCGGCGATGCCGAGAAGGGAGTGGACGATCCCGCTGTCGCGCACATAGACCTTGGGCGATTTAACCATCCGCTTTCCCGCATTGGAGTGAAATGGCCGAAGCCGCCGCACCAGGAGGAGATCCGCGAGCAGATCGATGTAGCGTGCGATTGTCTGCGCGCTCACCATGAGAGCGGCTGCCAGACGGGATACATTGAGAAGCCCGCCCTGATTGTGAGCCAGCATGGTCCAGAGGCTGTCCAGGGTCTCTGCCGGTATCCGTGGGCCCAGGAGCGGAATGTCGCGCTCCAGATAGGTTCGTACAAAATCCTTGCGCCAGGCAAAGCTGCGACGGTCGGTCTCCGCCAGATAGCTGTCTGGAAAACCGCCGCGTACCCACAGCGGCGTCACATCAGATGACGGCCCTTCCACCTCGAGGACGTCCAGTGGGGCCAGATCGACATGAGCGATCCGTCCGGCGAGGCTTTCACCGGACTGGCGCAGCAAATCCATCGATGCAGAGCCCAGCAGCAGAAACCGGCCGGTTCGATGGCCACGCCTCCGTCCCTGATCGATGAGCCCCCGCAGCGCGCTGAAAAGCTCCGGCAGGCGGTGAATTTCATCGAGAACGACCAACCGCTCTTCGTATTGACGAAGGAACAATACAGGGTCGGCGAGCTTGCGACGGTCTTCGGTCGACTCTAAGTCAAGGTAAAGAGACGGGACTTCTTCAGCCAGCTTTAGCGCGAGTGTCGTCTTCCCTACTTGACGGGGGCCAATCAATGCGGCGGCGGCTTGTCTAGCCAAGGCGTCTTTGAGGGCCGGAAGCTTGCGCCGGGGAATCATCCTTGCATATTAGCCACAACGTGGTTGATTTGCAAGGTTCAGCCACCCAGTTTGCGCAATCGAATATCGAGCGCCTCGCCAGAGGCTGGGCTCAGCGGGTCTCTTTACGGCCGATAGTTGCAGTTGCGATGCCCTACATCGTCGGGTCGATCTGAATCAGGACGGCGTCGAACTGGTCGTCCGTCAGCCAATTATGTCCGGCGTCGGGGCTACGCGGATCGCCGTTGCGCCACAGCGCGAGCGGTGAGGCCACATTCATCGTTCCCCGCTGGAAATCGTAAACCACGCGCACGTGATCGCCGAACTCCTTGGAATTTCGTGCCCGCTGAATGCGAAAGTTGAGATAGATCGCGCGGCCATTGCCCAGCCAGCGATCCTGATCCACGGGTACGATCACGCCTGGCGGCAAATTGTATTCCAGCTTCAAGCCCGACGAACTCCAGATGGTCAGGCTGGTCTTGGGCACAAAGCGGGATTGATCCAGACGGTAACCCCAGCAGAATGCGCCTGAGCACTGCTGTCCATAACTGACTGAGTTCTTCGAGGAATAGGCAAATAACACCACTCCCGTCACGGCAGCGGTCGCAATGATGAATGCCGCTACCAAAAACCGGCGTGCACTTGGATCCACGGTATAGGACCTATTATGCAACCTCTCAGCGCGTCCGGGGTGAGGGAAGATGTAGTTAGGATGAAGTATCGAGCTTTCCTCACTGCCCTGGTTGCCACGGCCTGCGCTTATTCGCAAGCGGCCGCACCTGCGCCGAAAACTCCTGACACTACGCCGACTTTGCGCGATTTAAGCGAATCCCTCCAGCAGCTCTCGCGCCGCGTCCGGAGTTCCGTAGTGCAAATCTTCTCAACTGGCTATGCCGCGGTCGAAGAGGCCGACAGCTCGGCAAACGCCGCGGCGCTGCTGAACAAACAGCACAGCACCGGCTCAGGCGTGATTCTTTCGGCGGACGGTTACATCATCACCAACTCCCACGTGGTGCGAGGCGCGCGGCGCATTCAAGTGCGTCTGCCCCCGGCGGAGGCAGAACTGACCGGCCGCCGTCGTCCAACCAACGCAGAGGTCCGGCTGGTCGACGCTACACTTGTCGGCCAGGACAAAGAGAGCGACTTGGCGGTGATCCATATCGATCGCGCCGACCTGCCGCATCTGCCGTTTGGAAACTCTGAAGACTTGAAGCAGGGCGAACTGGTGTTGGCGTTCGGCAACCCGCTGGGCCTGGAGGGCTCCGTCAGCATGGGTGTGGTGAGTTCCACTTCGCGCCAGATCAGGCCGGATTCCAGCATGATCTACATCCAGACCGACGCTCCCATCAACCCGGGCAACAGCGGTGGTCCCTTGATTGATTCCGAAGGCCAGGTGGTGGGCATTAACACCTTCATCTTCACGCAGTCGGGCGGCAGTGAAGGGTTGGGATTTGCCATTCCCTCCAACGTAGTCAAGAATGTCTACGATCAGATTCGCAAAGAAGGCCATGTGCATCGAGGCCGGATTGGCATTTACGCGCAGACCATTACGCCCGTCATGGCGTCTGGCCTGAGCCTGCCGCGCGACTTCGGAGTGATCGTTGCCGACGTCGAGCCGGATGGTCCAGCCGACAAAGCGGGCTTGCAGATCGGCGATATCGTTCTCCATCTAAATGGGCGGCGCATAAGCAACGCTCGCCAGTTGGAGGTCAATGTGTATCGATATCCCAAGGGCTCCATGGTTTCGCTGGACGTTCAACGCGGTTCGGAGACTCTCAAAGTGGATGTGCCGGTGGTTGAGGCGCCGGACGATCCAGAGCGGTTCGCGGACATGGTGAATCCCGAAGATAATCTTATCCGACGGCTTGGAATCCTGGGAGTTGCCATCGATAAAAAGCTGGCGGAGATGTTGCCGGAACTGCGGCGGCCCTACGGAATTGTGGTAGCCGCCGGGTCAGTGAGCGATTTCACCAACGGAACCGGCTTGACCCAGGGCGACGTCATTTATGCGGTGAATGGAAGCATCGTGACCAGCATACCGGCGCTGCGGCGGAAACTGGATGAGTTTAAGAGCGGCGACGATGTCGTGCTGCAGATTCAACGGTCTGAACGGCAGATGTTTGTGTCGGTCGAGTTGCAATGAGGCTAGCGCTGGCAGTGCTGTTGGCCGTTACTGCGACTGCGCAAGACCGGCCCTACCCGCTGGAACGGATCAACGTTGAGGGCAACCAGCACTACACCGCCGCGCAGATCATCGCCGTCAGCGGCCTGAAAATCGGGCAAACTGTCTCCAAGGCGGATTTCGATTCCGCTCGCGACCGGCTGGTGGCTTCGGGAGTGTTCGAAAATGTCGGTTGCAGCTTTGAGCCGGCCAAAGACGCGAAAGGCTACGACGGCGTCATCGAGGTTAGCGAGGTCCAGGCATTTCTGCCGCTGCGTTTTGAAGACCTGCCCGTCGCGGACGACCAGTTAAAGGCTTTTCTCAAGCAGAAGGACCCATTCTTTGGACCACGGATCGCGAGCACCAAGCAGATTCTGGAACGCTATACCACCTGGATCAATGAATTCCTGGCCGCGCATGATTTTCACGACAAGGTGATCGCCCGCGTAGTCTCGGAAAACCCGCCCGATCTCGAGATCCTGGTGCGCCCGACAACTCCCCGGCCGTCCGTGGCGCAAGTCAAGTTCACCAATACCGGCGACATCCCCGCGACGCAACTGGTGAAAGCCTTTTATAGCATTGCCGTGGGCTCGATCTACACCGAGCGACAATTTCGGATTCTGCTGGACGCCAATATACGCCCTCTCTACGAGGTGCGCGGCTGTCTGGCCGTGAAGTTTCCCAAGATCACAACCACGCCCGCGACCGACGTCAAAGGGCTGATTGTGACGGTGGAGATCGATCAGGGCGCGGTGTACAAAATCGGCAAGGTCGATTATACGGGCGCCAGTATGCCCCGCGCTCAACTGGTCAAACTCGCCAAACTGACTGCGGGCGACCCGGTGAATATGGAAGTTGCGAAGACGGCGCAGGCCAATATTGAGAAGGCGCTACGCCGCCAGGGCTACCTGCAAATCAAATCGGATTTGAAGCGCAAAATGCAGGAAGAAACCAAGACTGTCGATTTTACATTCGAGTTTGAACCCGGTCCGCAATACACTATGGGCGAACTCTCGATTGTCGGCTTGGATCTCGAGACCGAACCGCCGATCCGTAAAATGTGGGGCCTCGAAGAGGGCAAACCGTTCAACATCGATTACCCAAAGCGCTTTCTCGACCGCATCAAAGAAGACGGCGTATTTGAAAATCTCAAGAGCACCCGGTTTGAAAACAAAGTGGACGACGCCAAGCTGAAAGTGGACGTCACGCTTTATTTCAACAAATAAGCACCGTTCATCCGTGGGCGGCCCGGCCGGATGCTACAATAAGCCCAAAATTGTTTTAGATGGCTGCCAGCTCAACCAGTAAGAAAGTATTGGTGTCGCGCTTCGATCGCGAGACACTCTCCGGCTTTGTGAATCCGCAAAGCTATTTGAGCGAGGCCGGCATCGAACTCCTGACGGCGAGCGGAAATGTACAGGTGGTTCCGTATGCCGAGGTCAAGCTGGTCTGCTTTGTGCGCGATTGGGCGCAAGGGGAACCGCGCCGGGAACTCAGGATGTTCACGTCGCGGCCGAAGATGGCGGGACTGTGGGTGCGCCTGACTTTTCGCGATGGAGAAGTCATGGACGGCATACTTGCCAATAATCTGCTCATCTTGGAAAGCGCCGGATTCTCGTTGATTCCGCCGGATCCCTCGTTTCAGAACCAGCGCATCTTTGTGCCGAAGGAGGCGCTGACGTCGCTTCTGGTGCTGGGGGTGGTGGGCACACCGTTGCGGCAACCGCGAAAAGCTAAGCCGGAAAAAGAAGAGCAGCAGATCGGGCTGTTCGATGGGTGAGGGTGTCCAGGCGAGGGCCGACGAGGGCGTCCGCCGACGGCGTCCGCCCCACAAAGAACTAGAACTCCGGTTTGCGTAATCACTGGAAAAGAAGAGCAAGCAGATCGGACTGTGCGCGCAGGAAGGGCCGACGAGGGCGTCGGCCGTGGGCGAGGGCACCCGCCCCACAAAGAACTAGAACTCCGGTTTGCGTAATCACTGGAAAAGAAGAGTAAGCAGATCGGACTGTGCGCGCAGGAAGGGCCGACGAGGGCGTCGGCCGTGGGCGAGGGCGCCCACCCCACAAGAGCCAGAAACTAGAACTTCGGTTTGCGCAACCAGAGGTAGCAATGGTTGCCAATGCGCTGAACATGGCGCGACCGGAACAGCAGCAAATCGAGATACCGGAGCGGGAAGAGCAACCAACCACACACCGCATGCGCAACCATGCGCCAGGCGCGGAACGGGAGAAGTAGCTTCACATACTCAATCCCGATGACCAGCAGAGTCGCAGTGGGACCGGTCCGCCACCCCTCCGCAACCACTTCCAGCGGTCCGGCGAGTTCCTTCAGGCCGTCGAGCGTGAAGCGGCGAAAGTCCTTCGGATACTCATGAAAGGGATGGCAGAACGGCGTCACCAGATGCACGTAACCACCCGGCGCCAGGACGCGGCGAATTTCGTCCATGACTTTTTCCGGATCGCGGACGTGTTCCAGCACCGCGTCGCATTCCACCCGCTGAAAAATGCCGGCGGGAAAAGGGAGATATTCGGCGTCGGCGGCGACGTTTACACCAGCAACTCCAAATAAATCGAGGTTAATATACCCGGGAACCTGACGGCCGGCGCCGCCGATATAGAGATTCCAGCGGCCCAAGGGAAAATGTTTTGGCTCGGCTGGATTCAGGATGAACGGCGCGGGCGGCTCCAGCAGCCGGAGCAGCCGGTGATTCCAGGCACGGGAAGCGCGCCGGCGGTAAAGCTCGTCGAGAGACACGCCCGCTTTACTCCGGGCGGATGGCGTCAGTTCCCATGTACGGCCGCAGCGCTTCCGGAATGACGACGCTGCCGTCGGCCTGCTGATAGTTTTCGACGATCGCGACCCAGGTGCGGCCCACCGCCAGTCCGCTGCCATTCAGCGTGTGCACAAATTCGGCCTTGCCTTTGCCGGATTTGTACCGAATACTGGCGCGCCGCGCCTGAAATGCTTCGAAATTGGAACAGGAGCTGATCTCCTTATAATCGTTCTGGCCGGGCAGCCAGACTTCCAGATCGAACGTCTTGGCGGCTGAAAAACCGGTGTCGCCGGCGCACAGCAGCACGCGGCGAAACGGCAGACCCAAGCGCTTGAGAATGTCTTCGGCGTCGCAGGTCAGGCTTTCCAGTTCGTCCGGGCTTTGTTCCGGCCAGGGCGAATTTCACCAGTTCCACTTTCTGGAATTGGTGCTGCCGGATGATGCCGCGCACATCGCGCCCATGGGAACCGGCTTCACTGCGAAAACAGGGCGTGTAGGCGCACAGCTTGATGGGCAGCTTCTCCAGATCGAGTGTCTCGTCACGATACAAATTGGTCACTTGAACTTCCGCCGTGGGCGACAACCACAGATCGTGACCTTCTATTTTGAACGAATCCTGCTGAAACTTGGGAAGCTGGCCGGTGCCGAAAAGGCTCGCGGAGTTAATCAAACAAGGAGGCAGAACTTCGGTGTACCCGTGATGCTCGGTATGAACCTGCAAGAAGAAGCTAGCGAGCGCGCGTTCCAAACGCGCACCCAATCCGCGATAGACAGCGAAGCGGGCGCCGGTGATTTTGGCGGCCCGCTCCAGGTCGAGAATGTTGAGTGCCGGTCCCAGGTCCCAATGAGCTTTGGGCTCGAAGTCAAATTTGCGCGGCTCACCCCAACGATGAATTTCGACGTTCTCCTCAGAGCTGAGGCCCGGCGGCACGGATTCATGCGGGAGATTGGGAATGCTCGCCAGTTGCAGGCGGAACTGATCGTCCAGTTCGGCCACCTTGGCTGCCCGAGCGGCAATTTGCTCTTTCAGAGACCGTACCTGCGCTTGCAAGTCTTCAGTGTCCGCCTTCTGCTGCTTGAGTTTTCCGATAGCCAGGCTGCTTTGGTTGGCCTGCGCCTGCATTTGTTCGGATTCAGTGAGCGCAGCCCGGCGTAGCCGGTCCAATTCGCGGAACTTCTCTACATCCAATTGGAATCCGCGGGCCGCCAGGCGCTGGGAGATCGAGTCCAGATTCGCCCGGAAGAACGAAAGATCGTGCATGTACTAGCGTTTCTCGATCGGCACCCATTGTTGGCCGACCGGTTTTCCGATGTAATCGGCGCGTGGGCGAATCAGGCGATTGTTCTTGTACTGCTCGAGGATGTGCGCGGTCCAGCCGGACATCCGGCTCACGGCGAATATGGGCGTAAAGAGATCGATGGGGATGCCGAGAGAATAATACGTGGAGGCCGAGTAGAAGTCCACGTTGGCATTCAGATTCTTCATCTCTTTGACGGTCTCTTCGATTTTTTTGGAGGTGTAGTACAAGTCGGCGTGGCCCGTGCTGATGCCCAGGTCCTTGGACATGTCGCGCAGGTGCGTAGCGCGGGGGTCAAGCGTTTTGTAGACGCGGTGTCCGAAACCCGGAATCTTGATCTTGTTCGCCAGGCGGTATTTGATGTGCTCGAGCGCCGCGCTCTCACTGCCGGCTTCCAGCAGCATCTTGATGACGTCTTCGTTCGCGCCGCCGTGCAGCGGCCCTTTGAGCGCCCCGATGGCCGACGTCACTGAGGAATAGATGTCGGAAAGCGTGGCGGCAGTTACGCGGGCCGCGAAGGTGGAGGCGTTGAGTTCGTGATCGGCATGCAAAGTAAGCGCGATATCGAAGGTTTTCTCCATCACCGCGTCCGGGGCTTTGCCGGTCAGACAATACAGGAAGTTGGCCGCGAAGCCGAGTTGAGGATCGCCTGCGACCACCGGCTTGCCGGAGCGCAGACGCTCGAAAGTGGTGACGATGGTCGAGGTCTGGGCCATCAGTTTTTTGGCCTTCTCGACGTTGGCCTCCGGCGCCATGTCTTTGGCTTGCGGATCGTACAGGCTCAGCATCGAGACGGCGGTCCGCAGGACGTCCATCGGAGCGTTCTTGCTCACGGAGCCAAGAAACGTGCTCACTTCTTTCGGAATGGGCCGGTATTTAACCAGGTCGGCCTTGAGTCCGGCCAGCTCAGCGGTAGTGGGCAGTTGTCCGTGCCATAGCAGCCAGATCACTTCCTCAAAAATAGCGTTCTCGGCCAGGATCTGAATGTCGTAGCCCTGATAGCTCAAGATTCCGAGATCGCCGTCAATAAAGCAAATTGCGGACTCAGTAGCGACAACGCCTTCGAGTCCCGCGCCAGTCACAGCCATTGTGATTCCCCTGTTCTTATTCGATGTACGGAAGAACTTTCGCAGCTCATGATCGGCTGCGAAACCTTATTTTACATCCATTGGATTTGTTGGGTACGGGTGGGAGGCACGCTTTGGCGCTACTGGCCGCATAGCTTACTGGTTGAACTTGATGGTGGATTCGCCGCTGAACTTGTGGTAGTTGCGAAAGTCGATGGTGTTCCTCTGGCAGCGATAGGTGCCGCGCTCGCAACTGAGCAGTTCGGCATGTACCGGAAGCAGGTATTTGTCCACGCCCGTGCCGAGGGAGACGTAGTCGTAGTCCACGGTTGTTTCCACCACGTCTTCAGGAAACTGTTTCGGGATTTCGGTGGCTTGCATTTCAATGCGCAGCACCCGCGCGGTGGATTTCTCAATCCACACCGAGCCCTGATAGGCAGGCAGAAGGAATTGGCCCTGCACCGCGATTTTCCAGTGGGAATGTGGCCGGTCGACATTGAAGTCGTAGTTGCTGGACTTCATCCGGTTGGTGAGGGTGTCGCGGTTGAAGTGGAAATCAGCGGCCGTGGCCGGCGAGAAAAGATCTTCGAGGACGGTGCCAAACTCGCCGTAAGACCACGCGCCGCTCTCTTCCGGCGATTTCTTGGTGGGCTTGTTGTTGATCTGAAGATTGCGATAGCTCTCCTTGCCGTTCTCGTATACCAATTCCGCGCTGATGTTGTCGAGCGCCTGCCAGTTGGGGACTCTGGTCTCGCTCTGGTAGCGCGTGGTCACCTGGGTACAAACGTAGTTGGGAAGGCCATCGAGAAATGTGGCTGCGGCTTGGTGGGCGCGATCGATCAAATCCGCGCCAGGTCCCAAGGTAGCGATGTTGCGCCCGTCGGGGCCGGCCGGAGGGGGTTCCATGGCGGCATTTCTGGCGGCGGCTCGGGCATCCAGCGTGGTGGGGACGGAATCGTCATCGTTGGAAGCGCGTTGCGCCGGCTTGCCGCGCTTCAATACCGGCGGACCGTCGTCTCCCTTATCGTAGCGGGGGGTGTCTTTCTCGACGATGGTTGCCGGAGGTTCAGGGCGCTCGGCTGCCGGAGCGGCTGGATCGGAGGGTTCGTCGAGCTGCGCCGCCGGGCTCTGCTTGGGCATCTGTTTCAAGATCGCCGGATCCACCTTGGCGGCCACCGCATGATAGAGCCCCTTGTCATCTTGCGTCGCGTCTATCCTGACCGGGTCGCCCTCCTTCAGATCCTTGGGGAGCTTGGCGTCCGGACCGATCAGAAAGTTGATGAAGCGCGTGTCCACGGCTTCGAGATCCAAGGACTTATCGTCGATTTTTCGGATGACGCCGGGGAACGAAAAGGTCAACTTGTCAGGATTGTCGGACGGCTTTCTGGTGTGGTGGGGCAGGGGTAAGCCCTGGCCCGGCAAGAGCACACTGGCTGCAAGAAAAACAAATGCTGCGCGTCTCAATTCGACAGATAGACGCAGCCGGCGGCGGTTTGGGTACAGGGGCGGGGGGATTCTAAAGGGCATTTTCGCGATACCCAGCTCGTCTGCCCCGGGGATAGTCGCCGGCCGGCCGTTCAATCGCTTCAACCTCTTGACCCGAGTTCGGCCTTTCACGCCGCCGGGATCCGAACCGCGCCGAGTTCGCACCGTCCTGTTGGACGGGTCTTCGGGATCCGCGCCGACAGGTCTGCAACCGGACCAATCGAGCCCGCGGCTTGGGTTACAGGGGCGGGGAATTCTCTTCGTGATTAACCAGCCTGTCTAGCGCTACGGACAAGTCGCCAGCCGGCCGATCCATCGCTTCAACCTCTTGACCGAGTTCGGCCTCTCACGCCGGCTGGAACCGAACCGGGCCGAACTGTACGATCCGGACTCATGAGGCTCGGGATCCGCGCCGTCAGGCCGACAACCGGACCAATCGAGTCCGCCGCGGACAACTCAACAGACCACCGAGCCACGCCGCGGCCGCTGGAAAATTGCTCCCTACTGCGCCTTGGCCGCCTGGTTCTCGGTCTGAAACGCGTCGACGTTCGATTTGTCGATCAACGTCGCCCCCGTATCGACGAAAGTCGGAAGCGGAGAGAACGGGTCCTGCGCGAAGTTCTTATCCAACACCGGTTGCGGGTAGTGGTGGAGATCGTCGAGCATCTTCAGGCCGTAAAAAGCCATGGTATAAGGCTTCTGGGCGATGGTTGCGGCGATGATCCCTTTCTGAATCCAATCGAGTGTTTCCTTGTCGGTGTCCATCGCGATGATAACCTTCTTGGCGCTTTCGCGGTTGACTACGTCAGCCACTTCCTTACACGCCGCGGATTCGAGGCAGATTAGAGCATCCACTTTCGAATCCTTTTTCGCCACCAGCTCCTTGGTGGTGTCGAAGGCGATGCGCGGGTCGCCCTTGATGTCGATGATCTCAAATTTGATGCCCTCGCCAGCCGCTGCCTTGTACCCGAGCAGGCGTTCCTCTAGATTCACCTGTCCCGGCATCGTGAAAATCACCGCCTCTCCTTTGCCGCCGATCAATCTGGCGAGCAACTTGCCGCCCATGACGCCGGCCTGATAGTTGTTGGTGCCGATAAACAGGGCACGCTTGCTGTCGGGAGCATCGGCGTCCATGGTGATCACCGGGACCTTCTGCGCGACCGCCGCATCGATCGCAAGTTTCAATATGGCCGGATCGGCCGTCGGAGACGAGGATGCCCGACGGCTTCTTCGTCAGCGCGTCGGTAAGGGCCTGTTTTTCCGCCTGCGGGTCGTAGGTGTCCGGCCCAACCGTCTCTACTACGACGCCAAGCTGTGCTCCGGCGCGTACCAAGCCGGAACTTGCCGTTTGCCAATAAGGCAGTTTGGTGTTGGCGGTTACCAGATAATATTTTTCGCTGGCTTCATGCCGCGAACCGCTGCATGCCACGCCCGTCAAAGCCGATACCAGCAGCAGAGTGAAGCTGAAGAATCGCATGTTGAATCTCCTCAAGACTAAGACTATACCCCTATCCGCATGTTTTTGGCACGGCTTGGGCAACTCGTCCGGCAAAACCACCTTTAGACTCTATCGCAAATCGGACGAGCCCGCGTCCCGGCAACGACGGAGGGGTGAGGAAAACATCGGCAACGCCAATTTGAGCGCTGGCCGTCTATTTCTTGCCGCCTTGCCGCGCTGGCCTGCCGTGTATTTTGGCCATCAGCGACCCGAACTACAAAGCTGTGCATCCGCCAAAACGGGCGCACTCAGCAGGCGGGCTGATAACGCTCCACGCGCGCGTTAATCACCCGCGCCTGGAGTTTCTACATTTCTGAACCATGTTGACCCCTGTCTAGCCCCGAACGTTAGTGAGGGGATCGGCAGCCCAATCCCCTCACTGACGTTCGGGGCTAGACGGAGGTGCTGCTTGACTCAAGCAGTCAGCAGCATCGTGGCACAGGCTTTAGCCTGTGCGGCGCGGGTTAATAACCCGCGGCACTCTCGAAAACGTACCTCCAGACAAAGCGCCAGGGGACACAGCCGCGATAGTTCTAAAGCCGGCCTGAGTTGCGCCAAATAGCACGCCCTTGCCGAGTTCGGGCGTGCTCCGCCCACAAGGGGTTTCACCACATCGGCAGCGAGCGGCGAGTTTTCACGAACAGTGTTGCGTGAGCGAGGTGCCCTCAGGTCGAAACGGCGGTTACGCGTTCGCTTTGGTGAGCGTGTTCTGCGGCGCCGGCTTATTGCTGAACAAGGTCGTTCCATTCCAGGCTGCTTCGAAGACGGGCGGCGTGGTACCCGGCGTGAGTCCGGCCAAAGTAGCCATCACGCAGATCGGGAACTCCTTTTCAAAAGCCGCGTTTGTGTTATGCGTCACTCCATCCAGCGCGAGCGCAAGCGCAGCCCGCTTTTTCATGAACGTCGCGTTGGTGGTTGGATCGCCCGCAACAGTTTTCGCAAAGTTAATGGTATCCGCCAGCAGCGGCCCCACTTTCGTAATGGCGGACGCCCAGTGCGTGATGTCGTACCAGTCGGAAGCAAAGGGAGGAAGAATCTTCGCGGGGTTCGCGTCCATTTCCGCCCACTGTTTATCGCTTCCTAGAACCGCGATGCGCTTCTGATCCGTGGGATCCTGGGGGTCGAGCAGGCTTCGGAGAACGGTGCGGCCTAGTTTCGTCACGTCGGCGGCGATTCGCGGCGTGAAAGCCTGACTGTCGCTAAAGAAGAACCGCAGCACATGGTCATTATCATAGGTGCAGGATGCCGCGAAGCGTGCATGATGAACCGGCGCGCCAGTGGCGGACAAGCCGGTCTTGACAGTGGCCGGCATGACGCCGAGCAGCTCGCCGCCATTCAATTGCTTGAGCGCCTGCCGGTATCCCATGGAGTCCGCATAGAGCAGAAGGTCCTGTGTCGCGCCAAAAGTCGCGGCTACTCCGATTCCCGCGTTGAGAGCTTTGTAAGTGGCCGTCGCCACAAAAGCCTCATAGAGCGCGGCACGGAGGCGGTCGGCGTCGGCGGCCAGCGGCGTAGAGGCGGTGGTAATGCGTTTTGCCGTCACGGAGTCGGTGATGACCACCGATCCGTCCTCCAGATTTGTGATCACCTGCATGCTTCTGACAAAATCGGCAACCGAGCGGTAATTGTAGAGGCCCAGAAAATTGACGGTAAACGTGAACTTCTTCTCTACCGTGTCCTTGATAACATTACGTATTTTCCGGGCATTGCCCAGGGTCGAAATTCCGGTCCAGTCGCCACGCAGAGCGCCGTCAATGGCATCTTTCGTCGCTGGATCGGCTGCCGAGACGTCGACCTCATACACCATCGCGGCTTCATCGGAAAAAGCCGCTGAACATGCGGCATTGAGAGAGATGGCGAGGCTGCGGTCAAGGCTGTCTTTCAAGACCTGTTGAAACTTTGCGGAATCTCCGGGCGGCAGATTGCTGAAGTCCCCGCCGGGGGCGACTGCCTTGAAAAATGCACTGATCAAATCTTTATTGCCCTTATCCGCTCCCAAACCAGCCGAAGCCGTGAAGGAAGCTTCTAGTGTCGTCCCGCGTTTCTTATAGAGTCCGATCCTCAGGAGGTTCGGCGCCGAGCGGCGGAAACGAACGCTGAACTCCGAAGTAATGGCGATATCGCCTTGAACGCTCACGGTCAGGGCCGGGTTTACCGCAATGTTCGAGTTAAACGGCAATTTGGCGTCGGCGAGGCTGAGTTGGTTCACCGCTAACGGCAGAGACCAGGACCCTCCGGTCTTTATGGTTCCCGATAGATCGTTCGTGTAAATGACGTCTTGCGGAATCGAGAGTACATCGCCCGAAGAGTCCAGAATGTTAAACGCGTTCAGCGTCCGCGTAATGGCCTGGGCTAACGTCGCGGCCGGCGCTTGCGCGGCGGGAATCAGAATGTAAGTGGCAAAGTCCGGAGCCGTCGATGCCTCGAAGCTGACGCCGAAGCCGTCGGGGAGCGGTACCGCGACACTTGCGTCCAACAGGGTGTCAAGCTCGAACGAGACCCAGCACTCACTCTTATTGATAGCGATCGGATCGTAGTCGTCGTTTCCAAAAAGCGGCGAATCCGCATCGCGGGATACCGTTAGTGTCGAATTGACGCTGGTCTTGACGTCGACGGTATTCCCTTTCAGTGGAATCGAAGGCTTTTCGAAGGCGGCGGAAAATTTAGCGTTTTTAAACGTGGGGTCGGTCACTGGCTTGGGCAACGCGGCAACCACCTCGGACGCGGCTGTAGTAAGCGAAGTTAATTGAGTTTTGCCAGTCAGGCTGGTGTCGGAAACATCGATTTGGGCTGATCCCGTAAGATCGCCAATTGAGATTTGTGGCACAGGTTAAACTCCTTCGGCGGCCGGATATCCGCCTACCAAGAATAGCGTGAAGTTACGCCTTTTCGCGTCACTCTTTTACGGAAATTTTGTCGAGGTGCAGACCGCTATAATCTACGGGTAGAGGACACGGAGCGAATCTGGCTAGATCGTCGAGGGATTTATCGGTCAAGGGATTTATCAAATGTCACGCGTTAATCGTCGCGCTTTCGTGCGGTCCGCGCTCGCGCTCGGAGCTTCCGCGGCTTGGGCTGCGCCGCAGGGCAGCCCTTCCGGCATCGCATGGCACGAGAAGCGTGAGACGTTTCCGGAGGGAGTGGCATCGGGCGATCCGGACGACACAAGCGTTCTGCTATGGACACGGCGGCCCTATGAAACGCCGAGTTCACGCAAGCTTTTGCTGGCTGAGATCGCGGATGATTCCGAGTTTCGGCACGTAGTGGCAAAGGCCGAGACTCCAGTGTCAAAAGAATCCGATTGGACCTGCCGCGTACTCGTAGGCGGGCTGAAACCATCGTCCGTATACTGGTACCGCTTTACGGATTCCGAAGGAAATGGCAGCCGGATCGGACGCACCATCACGGCTCCCGCGGAGCACGACGGCCGGCCCGTACAGTTCGCATTCGTAAGTTGCCAGAATGCGAATCAAGGCGCACAAAACGCGTACCGGCGAATGATCTTCGAAGATGAGCGCGCGCCCGAAGCCAACCGGCTCGGCTTTGTGCTACACCTGGGAGACTTCATCTACGAGATCGTCTGGTATCCGGAGGATCGGCCGCAGGGCATGTACGACCGGCGTTTGCGCGACATCGTCCGCTATGCGCATGGCGAAAAGATCCGCGACTTTCACATCCCAACCAACACCGACGACTATCGCGCCATCTACCGGGCTTACCTGCATGACCCCGATTTACAGGATGCGCGCGCACGCTGGCCGTTTGTGAACATGTGGGACAACCACGAGTTCAGTTGGAAGGGCTGGCAAGGGTTACAGAAATTCGGCGACACCACCCGAGCCGCGCAAACCCGCAAAGTGGCAGCCAACCAGGCGTTCTTCGAATATCAGCCCGCCCGCATGTTGAAACCAAGCGGTCCGTCGCTGGAGCGCTTTGACGGCCCGCACGTGACCGATGCGCCCATTACGCGTTTTGACGAGCATGGTCTGGGTGAGGAGCCGAATAACCTGGCCGCAATTCATAGCCTGCGCGGCTATCGAACGCTGCGCTGGGGCCGAAACGTCGAGCTGATTGTCACCGACCAGCGCAGCTACCGCTCCGAGGAGCCGCTGGACCGCAGCGAGGCGAGTCCCTTCTCAAATGACGATTTTCCCGAATTTCTGCCCGAAGAAGCCATCGAAATTCTGGATGCCGGCCGGGCGTACAACAACGGTAATCCACCCGAGGCCATCGCTTATGGAAGCCGATCGGTTCCCAACTTCCGTAAGGACGCGCCCCCGCAAACCATTCTCGGCGTAGAACAGAAACAATGGTTTCTGGAACGCCTGCGCCGGTCCAGCGCGACGTGGAAGATCTGGGGCAATACGACCCCAACGCTCGAAATGCGCGCCGATCTTCAGAACCTGCCCGCAGGCATTACGAAACCTTGGCCAGGCGCGGCGTACGCCGGCAGCGCCAACGGCGACCACAGCACCGCTCTCATGGAGCGAAGCGAAATCTACGATTTTGTCAAGGAACACGGCATCACGGGCTTTGCCACGATCGCCGGTGACCGGCACAGCTTCTGGGCTGGTCTGGCGGCGAAGTCTCTGCCTCCCAGACCGTTCCAGCCGGTGGGAATCTCGTTCGTAGTAGGCTCAATCTCGGCGCCCGGGATCATTGAGGCGCTAGAGCACGTCTTGCCCAAGGATCATCCCCTGCGTCCTCTCTACCTCGGTCAGGCGGGCGGAGATTCGGGACCACAGCCCACACTGAACTTGCTTCTGCGCTGCGGAGTGCGCTCCTGTATCGAGTACCAGAAAAGCGGTGATATAGAAAAGGCGCGGGCCGCTGCAAATCGGGACTTATCGCCGCATCTGTCTTTTGTCGATATGGGAGGGCACGGATATGCCGTTGTCCGCGCAACTAGCACCCACTTCGAGACCGAATTCGTGTGCATTCCTCGTCCGCTCGAGCGAAGCGGCCATGCAGATGGAGGTCCTGTGCTCTACCGCGTTCACTTTCGTACGCCGGCATGGAAAGCCGGCGACGCGCCCAGAATCATGTCAGAGGTGACAGAAGGCAATCCGCGATTTTCCATCGGCTGAGAGGCCGCAGCCCGCAAGCTGGGCGGCGCCGCTATCGTTTCCAGCGCGCCAGGTGCAGGCCTTTTGGCAAAACGGCACGCGCAAGATCCAAGTCATCCTGCGCCAGCGGAATTGTTACCGTCAGCGTGTTAGTGGGAGCCGGAGCGTTCTGGCTGATCAGGATCTTGAATGCACGTGGCGGAATTTCGTCCGTCAGTCTCAGAGTGCGGGTTGAGTCGGCGAAGGAACGCAGCGTTTGCGCCTGCGTGGGGTCGTCGCAGGTCAGCAGCGCTTGCTGGATGAGGCCGTCCGCCGACGCATACGTCACTACGCCAACTACATTCGGTTGCTTGAGACGTGAGTCAGTTGCGTTATTGGGCGGAATTTCGAGGCCCAGATACCGCCGCTCGAACACTTCCCGCGAAATAGAAAAAGCGACTAACGGGACATAGGTGTCAAAAAGATGCTTGCCAGTTCCGATTTGATAGACCGACCACCATTCCACCTCTTCGAGACCCCGATCGACGACAAACAGCGTGCCGTCCACGGTGTGTCCGCCGGTTCCGCTGGCCTGGATCGTATACAGCGGTTTTTGGCTGAGGCTGGTCCCCAACGGCCAAGCCTCCAACCGCGTCGTAGCCTGCGAGCCCGGTTCATCCAACACGACTTTCGACGAGACTGTCTTGCGCAGGAGCAAGCGCTCATCTTTCGGTCTGCCGGGGACGAAGGTCGAGATCACTTCATAGCCGACGTTGGTGATTTCGAGTACGTCGGAGCCTTGCTGGTTGGACAGCGATACTGTCGAAGACGACTGCGCCTGAAACGGTTTGCGCGCGGTCTGGCCGCTGAGGACCGCGGTTGCCAATAATAGCGCCGTCATCCATCTCATGCCAGCCAGTGTCATGCCAGCCAGTATTGCGCACTGCGCTATACTTTCGCTTTCCATGAAACTCGTTATCGCTCTCTTCGCCGCCGCTCTCGGCTTCAGCCAAACTACTCCGGAAGCGCCCGGTTCCTTCACCGCCGCTACTTTCGCCGGTCTGCATCTGCGCTCCATCGGACCGGGCGGTGTGGCGGGACGCGTGACGTGTTTCGCGGTCAACCCCAAAAACCACGCCGAATACTATATCTGCGCGGCCTCCGGCGGAGTCTGGAAAACGATCAACGACGGCATCTCGTGGACGCCTGTGTTCGACGATCAGGGCTCCTATTCGATCGGCACGATCACGCTCGATCCCAAGAACGCGAATACGGTGTGGGTGGGCACGGGCGAGAACAACTCGCAGCGGAGCGTCAGCTATGGCGACGGCATTTATCGATCCGACGATGGCGGAAGGACGTGGCGCAATCTGGGGCTCAAGACCTCGGAACATATCGGTCGGATTTTGATCGATCCGCGCGATTCCAACGTGATCTACGTGGCCTCCGCCGGACCTCTGTGGGCGCCGGGCGGCGATCGCGGCGTTTTCAAATCCATCGACGGCGGCAAAACCTGGAAGAATGTCCTGACCATCAGCGAAAACACGGGCGTCAACGATATCGAGCAGGACCCCAATCATCCCGACACGCTGCTGGCAGCGGCCTATCAGCGCCGCCGGCATCAGTGGACCCTGATCGATGGCGGTCCCGAATCTGCCATTTACAAATCAGACGATGCCGGCGCGACCTGGCGCAAAATCAAGACCGGGTTGCCGGCTGGCGATATGGGGCGCGTGGGTATGGCGTTCTCACCGGCGCAGCCGGACCTGGTATACGCGCGCGTGGAGGCGGCGGACAAAGGGACGGGCATCTACCGGTCCACCGATTCCGGTGAATCCTGGGAAAAGCGCAGCGATTTCAACTCAATCCCCATGTATTATTCGCAAATTATCGCCGATCCGAAGTTTGCCAACCGCATTTACCTACCCGACACGAACCTGAGCACCTCCGACGATGGCGGCAAGACGGTCCGGCGGCTGGGAGACCGCAGCAAACATGGCGATTCGCATACGGTGTGGATCGATCCGGACAACCCGGATCATCTGCTGGCAGGCTGCGATGGCGGAGTGTATGAGACCTGGCAGCGGGGAGCGGCGTGGCAATTCAAAGCCAATCTCCCGATCACGCAGTTTTACGACATAGATGCCGACAATTCCAAACCTTATTATTACGTCTACGGAGGCACGCAGGATAACGCCAGCATGGGCGGGCCTTCCCGCAATCGTAGCGCGAACGGTATTCCGAACTCCGATTGGTTCATCACAACATTTGGAGACGGCTTTGTTTCGCGTGCCGACCCTCAGGATTCCGACACCGTCTATGCCGAATCGCAAAACGGCGTGATGGTC
This sequence comes from Bryobacterales bacterium, assembly GCA_963836595.1. Taxonomy (GTDB): domain Bacteria; phylum Acidobacteriota; class Terriglobia; order Bryobacterales; family Bryobacteraceae; genus DATFZA01. Next base: position 1,177,466 of record CAWIKC010000002.1, on the reverse strand, counting down.
CGCTACAACCGGAAGACCGGAGAAAAGATCGGCATCCAACCGCAAGAGGCCAAGAACGACGTGCCGCTGCGCTGGAATTGGGACGCGCCCATGATCGTTAGCCCGCACTCGCACACCCGGCTGTATTTCGGCGCTCAGTTCTTGTACCGGAGCGACGACCGGGGCAATTCCTGGAAGAAGGTCTCGGACGATCTTACGCGCCATCTGGACCGGAATCAGCTTCCGGTGATGGGCCGCATCTGGCCGCCGGACGCGGTGGCCAAGAACAGCTCGACGGCTTTCTACGGCAATATTTCCACCATCGCGGAATCGGCCAAAACAGAAGGACTGCTTTATGTTGGAACCGACGATGGGCTGCTGCAGGTGAGCGAGAATGGCGGCGCGCGCTGGCGCAATTGCGTTTTACCGGGCGTTCCCGAGCGAGCCTACATTGCGCGCGTGTTCGCCTCGCAAAACGATGCCAACACGGTTTATGCGGCGGCCGACAATCACAAGAACGGCGACTTCAAACCGTATCTGCTCAAGAGCACGGACCGGGGCGCTACGTGGACGCACATCGAAAGCGACTTACCGCAAAACGGCGCAGTGATGGCGATCGCCGAAGATCCCGTGAACCCGAAACTGCTCTTCATCGGTACCGAATTTGGCGTTTATTTTACGCTCGACGGCGGCGGTAAATGGATCAAGCTGCGCGGTGGCATGCCCACCATCGCGGTAAAAGATCTGGTGATCCAGAAGCGCGAGAACGATCTGGTGGTGGCCACGTTCGGACGCGGCATTTATATTCTGGACGACTACACGCCGCTGCGGAATCTGACCGGCGATTCGCTGAAGCAGGAGACCCTGCTGTTTCCCGTGAAGCCTGCGACCGAGTTCATTGAATCGCAGCCGCTGGGACTGCGCGGCAAGGCGTTTCAAGGCGAAGCCTACTTTACGGCCGAGAATCCGCCGGCCGGCGCTGTGTTCACTTACTATCTGCGTGACAGCGTGAAATCGATGCGCGACCAGCGCAAGGAAGCCGAGAAGGAAGCGCAAAAGAAGAAGCAGGAATTGGCCTACCCGCCGGTGGAGCGCCTGGTCGAAGAGGCGGAAGAGGAGCCGCCCGCGCTCACGTTCGTGGTGACGGACGCGCACGGCGCCGTGGTGCGGCGTATTACAGCGCCGAACGCCAGCGGCTTTCATCGCGTGGCGTGGGACCTGCGTTATCCGGCGCCGATTCTGCCTCCGCCGCGCCCGCCTACGGAGGACGATGAGGACTCGTTTTTCGGGACGCCTACCGGGTTCTTTGTTCCGCCCGGCAAATACAAGGTCACGCTGATGCGGCATTTTGAGGGCAAGACCGTGGCGCTAGGCGAGCCGCAGACGGTACAAGTGGATTCAGAACAAAGCGTGGCGCAGACCGATTTTTCGGCCAAGTTGAATACTCTGCGCAAAGCGCTGGGCGGCACAACAGAGGTCGCCAATAGCACCAAGGCGCGGCTGGCGGCGATTCAGCGTGCAATACACGAATCGAGCGCCGACGAACGCCTGTACGATCAAGCGGGGGCCCTGGCAAAGCGATTGCAGGGCTTGATGGATCAGCTCAACGGCACCGCCGAGCTGCGGCGGCGGCAAGAGAACCAGCGCGACTCTATTGCGGGCCGCGTGAATACCATCGTCTTCGAGACGCGCCAGACCACAGAGCCTCCGACGCAAACGCAACAGGAAAGCTATGCCATCGCCGCCGCGGAGTTGTCGGAGTTGGTGGGCAAATTGCGTACGCTCGTGAATACCGATTTGCCGGCGCTCGAAAAACAGATGGACGCGGTGGGCGTGCCGCACACGCCAGGACGTGTGCCGGAATTTCCGGCGCGGTAGGGAGCAAAGCTGTTATAAAGGGCGCGGATCTCTTTTAGTGAACTCGAACGGTCCAGATCCGGGCGCGCATGGAGATGAGCTCTTCGCCGATGCGATCAAATACCAGTGAATCGTTTCCGAGCCAGCGCAGTCCGGTGGTCGTATCAGCGGAGGTCTGGGTTACCTGGCGGGGCGCGCTGCCTTCGGCGGCTGAGGTGACCCACACAGTGGTGCCTCCCCAGAAGTAATAGGAGCTGTTGGTGGTTGGGCGGCTCTTGAACGTGACATAGGCGATCGATTCGCCATTTGGCGAAGGGACCGCAAGTCCGGCAGGCCGGTCGGAGGTAAGCAAGACTTGCTTGGTTCTCCCGTCGGCTGAGGCGACGACCAGGTCCTTGCCCGAGAAGAATGCCAAGCGAGCACCGTCTGCGAACCAGGGGTCCCAGGATGGCTGCATGTAGCTCCAATCTGGCGACGGGCTGACTGTTGCCACGCCTAGATTCGTCCATTGGTTCAACCAGCGGTCATAGACCCATAAATTATCGCACCCCCACATAGCCAAGTAGCGCCCGTCGCGCGACGGAGAAATCCAGGTTTCACATGAGAAACTTGGCCTGGCCTTCGAGGCGAACCAGAGTTTCCGAGCTGGTGCGAAGCACGTTTATAGCTCCTTCACGATGCAGCCAAATCGCGCGTCCGATATCGGACAGGAATGCAACCCGCTCGTAAAAGGGATGCATCCCCAAGCCAGGGAGTTCGCCAACTTCTAGGCTGACGCCGCTGGGTTTCAAGATGGCATAGAGCCCATCGCGAAAACAAATCACCGCCTTCGAGTCTTCGGTCCAGCCGGCCAAGAACTTTCCCCGGGCGAAAAAGCGAGTCAGAACTTTACCCGATGGGTCCATCAGTTCGACATCGGATGCCAAGGTTGAGCGGCCCATGCCGAAGCCAATAACTTCGTTGGGGAATCGGCCTCCCCATCCGGTGGCAACGTACGCGATGTATTTTCCGTCCGGACTCGGGATCGGATTGTAGGCATTCTCAGACAGCAGTAGTTGCGCCGATTCACCTGGCTGGACGGTCGCAACCTGAGCAGGCGCCGTCAGGATCACCGCGCATGCGGCGCACGCCAGAATTACCCGGATAATTCGGACCCGGCCAATCACCACTCCTGACTTTATCATTCAGACCGGCGCTAGCGCGGAATAAGCCAGCCGTCGTAAGGTTGGCTGCAGAAGCTCTTGCCAGCGCGCCTACCGTTCACGATGCTAGCGCGTCCAACACGGCCGCCCGGTTCTTGGCGATGACCGCAAGGTAGGCGCGAGTGGTCGCATCGGGCTTTCTGCGTCCTTGCTCCCATTCCTGTAGCGTCCTCGGGTTGATGCAAAACGCGGCGGCAAACTCGGCCTGGGACATTCGCGCCTTCGTCCGGATGCGCTTCACATCGACCTCATTGGGCAGCACGATGCGCCTTACCGATAGGTGAACCTCGCCCTTCACGTGGGCCAAAATTTCTTTGGCGCCCTGCTCGAGGGTCAAGCCAAGCCGGGTTCTCGCCTTGGCTCCGTTCTTCAAATTGCGCACCTTCATACCGTTGGTCCTCCTTTTGCCGCCTTCTTGATCTGCACTGCAAGCTTTGCGAGCACCTTCTCGTCCGCTGTGGAGAGAGTCTGTTTTCGCGATTTGGCGTAAATCGAAGCCATGTAGATCCTCTCCGATCCCGCCAGCAAGAAGTAAACTACTCTAAAGCCGCCGCTCTTGCCCTTGCCCATGCCGCGCCAGGACCAGCGAGCTTTGCGAAAGCCGCCAGTCCGAGGAATGACTGGATGGTCTTCCGGCGCACAGGCGATGAAGAATTCCATCGCCATTCGCTCTTCCTTGCTGAGGAGCGCCGCTACCTGGGACTCGTAACCCGACAAGCTTACGATCTCGGCGATCATTTTTACTATACGGCAATGACGTATACCCGGTCAACGTTCAGGTGGTGGGATGCTGGTGGGTCAGTGGACTTGCCCCCTATTTTGAGACAACCAGTTAAGAGTCGAAAATCAGTGAATGGAGGATTCGACTCATGGGATTGTCCCGACGGAAGTTCACGCGTGAAATGAAACTGGCTGCGGTTCAGCAGCTGGAAGCAGGAACGTCAGCCGCCGCGGTGGCGCGGGCCTTTGAAATCAATGCCAACCTGCTGCACCGGTGGCGGAAGGAGTTCCGCCATGGTCCCGGCAATGCGTTCCCCGGTGTGGGAAAGCGGCGCTGGGAGGACCCCAAGGTGGCGCACCTGGAGCGCAAGGTTGGCCAGCAGGCCGTGGAGATTGATTTTTTGGATTCGTCAGAAAAATCTGTGGGTGAGTTCCGGTTCGGGCAGCTTGCCAAGTGCATGATAGAGCGCCAGTTCAGTGACTCGGAAGGTTCGGAACCCATAGGATTTTCTCATAGTGACTTTTGCCTTGTTGTTCAGGCCCTCGATGACGCCGCTGGAGAACTCTTTCCGGGCGCGAAAATAATTGAGGATGAGTTCGCGGTGGGCACGTAAAGTTTTGGCGACTTTCTTCATCGGCTCGATCCGCGAACGCATCACTTGGCGGCACCAATGGTCGAGGAATTTGGCGGCCCAGGTGGTGGACTGGTAATTCCAGAGTTGCTGAAAGTCTTCCTTGAGCAGATAGGCACGCACGCTCTGCAGGTTGTAGCGCACCAGATCTTTCAGTTTCACTTTCTGCGTGACGGTGAGATTCGCCGGCCGCTTGAGAAGGCACCAACGGGACTTGGTCAGGACCGGCTCGTATCCGTCCCCCTTCATGCGTCGGGCTTCGGCGGAGCGGATGTCGTCTAGCGCCTGGTTCACCTTGGCCACGATGTGGAACCGGTCAAGGATATTGAGAGCCTGGGAACACTTCTCGCGAATCACGCCCAAATACGGTTTCCACATGTCCGAGCAGACGAACTCGATCTTGGCCGACACCTCTGGACCGATCAGGGCAAAGAATTCCTGGAAGGTTTTCACGGTTCGTTCCTTGCCAATCCACAGCAACCGGGTACAGCCCAGGTCGATCTGATACACCAAGGTCAGATATTTGTGCCCTTTGCCGCGCTGAATCTCATCCACGCCAATGGCGCGAATCGCTCCCAAGACGCGATGCTCCAGCCCCCAAGTGACCAGATATTCCACCGCGTCGTGGACCTTATCCCAGGAAGTGCGAAACTCTTCGGCGGTTTCCTTCCAGGAAAGTTTGCGCGCCCAATGCCCCAGAAAATGCATATGAACCTTGGTCGAGGCGTGCTTTCCCATGCCCCACGGCACTTCTTCGACCAGCACTCCGCATTGCTTGCAGTTGACCCGTCGCATGCAATAGACCAGAAAAACCAGATAGCCCCAGAAGCCGATGAACTCAAATCGTCGCGGCGTGGGAGACTGGTCGTAGCCGGGCGCGGGTTGATGACAAGCTGAGCAAATGGCAGCAGATCGTTTCCGCGGACGTACCGTGACGAGGATGGCCTGCCTGTCTTCGGTGAAACTGGCTTGCCCGTAGACAAATCCCGGGATGGGATGGCACTGGTTCAGAATTCTCGGAAGGCGCATGAGTAATCTGCAGATGAAGACGAATTCCGATTCTCTCCCATCGACTCCCGCTGCGCTATTGCCATACTGCCGCGATTGCCGCGATCTTTCAGAGTGGCCGGAGCGTTGGATGGGCGAAGAAAAGGACCTTCCGCCCGGCAGAAAGCTCGTCGAATACTTCAAGCCCTTCCTCCTTCACCTCGCCGAGTCGGGACTGTCGAAGAAGACCATCCAAAAACACGTCGACAATATGTGGCTGCTCGGCGGGGAGATCATCCGCGACGTGAACGAAGAGCCTGGTCTCAGAAAGAGATCCGCGGAAGAACTTGTCCGCAATGTGATCCATGAAGACGGCGGGCCGCTGATCCACAACGGCTGGGAAGACGTGCAGCGCTGCTTCGACGCCACCTGCCGCAGATTCTATCGATTCCTCACTCAACCACCGCGCTGAAGCCCGTCAGTTACCCACAGATTTCCCAGACGAGCCATTTTTTGAAAGGGTGCTTGCAGCGAATCGAGGAACAGCGGATGCTGCAGGCGCTGACTGGCAAGCCGCGACCTACCAGTACATCTGGAGCCAAATCGAAGAAGGTATCCCGATGACGGCGACGCGCATGTGCCAACTGGGAAAAGTCAGCCGGGCTGGTCTCTATCGATTCGATCCCGGCGCCGAACGGGCGGCCGATGACGATCTGGATCTACGGAACGAAATTCATCGGATCGCGCTGGAGTTCCCCTGCTATGGCCGGCCGCGGATCATGGCCGAGTTGAGACGGCGCGGCTGGCAGGTCAATCACAAACGGGTGGCGCGGATCCTGCGCGAAGATAATTTGCTGTGCCTGCGCCGCAAGAAATTCGTGGTGACAACCACGGATTCCAAGCATGGTCTGGCGGTCTATCCGAATCTGGCAGCCGACCTGGAGCCGACTGGCATCGATCAGCTCTGGGTCGCTGACATTACCTATGTACGGCTAGAGACGGAGTTCGTCTACCTGGCGGTGGTGCTGGACGCCTATTCGCGTAGAGTGATCGGTTGGGCACTCGATCGGTCACTGGAGGCCGATCTGGCGATCGCGGCATTGGAGATGGCATTCCGGCAGCGGTCACCAGCGGAAGGTCTGACCCATCATTCCGACCGAGGGGTTCAGTATGCTTCTCATGCCTACACCCGCCTGCTCAACGATCACGGGGTTCAGATCAGCATGAGCCGCAAAGGCAATCCCTACGACAACGCCTTCTGCGAATCCTTCATGAAAACCCTGAAATACGAGGAGGTCTATCGCCAGGAATATCGCGATCTGGCTGACGCGCATGCTTCCATCGAGCGGTTCATCGAAAACATCTATAACGGCAAGCGGCTGCACTCGGCGCTGGACTACCGTCCGCCGATCGAGTTCGAACGCTCGCTGCCAGCCTCGCAGCAGGTTTGTGCATGAAAGGCCGGTTGTTTACGAGACCAAAAACTGAGGGCGCCCTCAACAAGCGTTTTTGCAGGCATGCCGGAATCTATCGGTCCGATGTGTCGTTCCTGCTGATAAACCTGGGCCAGAGTACCGCTTCCCGGTCGGGTCCGGGCCAGGCTATAGGACGCGCCGGAAGTAACCACGCCCTGCCCATCGTCCACGATGAGTTCCGTCCGGCTATTCCTCAACGGGGTGCTCGCCAGCATGGCCCGTCTCCGCTTCACCGGCACCCTCAGCTTAAATCTATTGCCGCCTCGAAGGGAATCATTTACCATCGAACGGTAACCAGTCTCTTAACTGTTTGTCTCAGCCCAGGGGGCAGGTTCACAGTCTCTTTAGGAAATCGTACATTTCTTGCCAGCGTGCAGCCGCGATGGCTCACTTGCATTTTGGATTCGAGAGTCGCCTCGCCGAATGAGCACCCGAACGGCGGATAGTAAAACGGCGGATCGTAACCGACTCCGTTTTCGGCCGTGAGCCGCCAGCACGATCTGTCCCTCCACTTCGCCGCGAAAAGTTTCGGCGACCTCCCCGCCTTTTGCCAGTGCGATCACGCTCGCAAACCGAGCGCCGGGTTCCTGAACGCCCCGCAGTCTTTCCAGGGAAATTATATACTTGACTAATCTTTCGGCTGCGGGCAATACTTGAGGCATGGAAGCCGCTTACGAACCCCAAACCCTCCGGGACGCGATCCTGTACTTCTCGGACCCGATGAACTGCTTGAGCTACCTTGTTGCGCGCCGTCCTGAATGGGCGAATGGCGTGACCTGCCCGACTTGCGGTAGTGCCCGTGTCGGCTTCCTGAAAAGTCAGATGCGCTGGCAGTGCTACGAACGGCCCTCCAAGCGGCAATTCTCGGTCAAGGTCGGCACCATCATGGAAGACTCTCCGATTGGTCTCGACAAATGGTTGCCTGCGATCTGGATGCTCCAGAATTCCAAGAACGGAATCTCTAGCTGTGAGGTCTCTCGCGCACTGGGTATCACTCAGAGGTCTGCTTGGTTTTTGCTTCACCGGATCAGACTGGCACAACAAGGCAAGAATGGCGGCAAGCTTGCCGGTGAGGTGGAAGTCGACGAGACCTTTATCGGCGGCAAAGCGCGAAACATGCATAAGTCGAAAAAAGAGCGCGTCATTACGGGCACCGAACGCGGCGGTAATGTCCGCGCCATGGTCGTGGATGCTCGCAAGAAGCGCGAACTTCAGAAGCAAGTACGTGAGCACGTCGAAGCAGGCGCTGCGATTATCATTGATGGTTGAAATCCTACAGCGGGCTTGAATCTGACTGCCAACACGCCGTCATCAATCACGCTGTTGAGTACGCGCATGAGAACATGCACACTAACGGGATGGATGACTTCTGGTCTCTCCTGAAGCGCGGCCTGCATGGGACCTACATCACCGTAACCGTTCCATTTGTTCCGTTACGTCCATGAGCAAGCTTGCGGTTTAACACTCGCGAACTGACCGATGCGGAGCGCTTTGACGTCGTAGTCAGACATAAAGTCGATAAGCGCCTGACCTATGCTCAACTCACCTTAAGCTGGCGGGCGACGAAACGGAAACGATTAACTAAGCCGTGGCGCGGGAAGCGCGGGCCTAAGCCCTAAGGCTTGACCTTCGGTTTGGGTCCTCTCCGTTTTGGATTGGCGAGTGACTTCTGCTTGTACGCTCGTTCGCGACGTACGAGCGTGTCGTGTGATACAGAGAGTATCTGTTTCATTGCTTCGTCGAATCGCTGATAGGCTTCCGGTCCTTCGATACATTCTGGTAGTTCCGTTTCTGATTCGGCTTTCATTCAATCCTATCCTCGAAGTTCTTTCGTTTCGTTCACGGGCATATCCTGACCTTTACAGGTACTCCACCAACCTCGGCAGGGATTTCCAATATTCCGAAGCTCCGATCAATCGTCATTTGTGTTAGGTCCTTGTCTGAGACTGTCGAATCAATTCCGACGTAAAGCCTAAACCATTTCCCAGAAGGTATGAACTTGTCCGACGACTCATCGGAGAACTTACCGAGATGGTTTTTCATTTCGTAAGAACAAGCTGGTGGCTTGCCTGCCTGCAACCCTACTTGGCCTGCTATCCACTTCCCGATTCCGAGGTGTATATCGTCGCCGTCGTTTGAGCAGTACAACCTCAATTTTCTCGGGTAATGGCGACCAGGAGTATTGTCATATGCTTCGACCGCGGTCTCTCTTAGAGTGATACCAACTGTTGGCACAACGTTTTTTCGATTTGACGCTGCAATCACAACTGGTTCTGGGGATGGCAATGCAGCAGGCGTCAATGCGGCAGATGGAGGTGCGCTTTTGTGCCGATGCAATACCCATGTGTTCAATCCCAGTGCAACCAAGATGGAAAGCGGTAAGCCGTACTCAACAATACCCGCCAAATACGTCACTGTCCACCAGCCGTGTTTGTCTCCAACATCGCCGACCAAAAAGACCGCAGCCACAACGCTTGCAGTCTCGGCGAGTCGCTTTCCGATATCCATGCTGTTATTGTTCCATATTGCGCGGCGCTCACTGCGCACCTCCTAAGATCCGCGCAGCTTCTTCGTCGAATCTTCGAAGCTGATCGTCGATGGCGTCTGGGGTCCAATCGATCATCACGTGCGGGAGTTCTGTGAGACTAGATAAATCGAGCCGGTGGTGCCGCTTGCCCGACGCTTCACGAATTTTTTGATTGCGGTATTGCCAAGCCAGCAAATCGGCAGCTTGAAGCGGTCTAAGAACCGCTTCACTAGCTTCAGAGGGCACCTTGCCAGCGAACGAATGGGAACCGTAGCGGAATGATTTTTTGGCTTGAGAATCATGACCGAAGTTTCGATCAAGAATCTGATTGGTTATACTTTGATGCTGATGGCCACTTTCAAAAAAATAGGATATTGTACCTTCGAAATTGTACTTGTCGATCCAGTCTCTCACTAGTCCTAACGCCCATCTAATACACCAACTGTAGGCTGGTCCTGTGGTTAATTGAAGCGCGTCCGAAACATGTTCATTAAAGTATTTCTCTGATATGCTCGTAACGATGCCACGCTCTGCTCGGCGCTTGATGATGCCAATCATACGTCTCGCTACCGGATCGCAAATTTCCCGCCTCCCCTTGAATTCACCCGTGCCGTGAGCGCATTCGCTCATCCGAAAATACCGCAAGCTAAACTCTTCTAGAACCTCGGCCCATTCCTGGTCGAACCGTCGGCATTGTTCAGGAGAGAACAAATAACCGGCCACACACATGATGGGAGACCCGCTATGGGTCCCGCTCTCGTCAAAATACGCTTCCGCTTCTACCAAGAATAGAGCCTTGCCGCTCTCTGGTACTAGTAACTCCAATAGACGCGCAAGGAGCCGCCCAGCCAGATCGACTTTAGTTTTTGGTGCTGCAATGTAGGGCATTGCTACTCACCGTTCCTTAAGCCTACCACCGTAGGCCGGATTAGCCAAGTATATAAGTACCCTTTCGAGCAGCAGGTGGTTGTTATCTTCGTTGCTCGTATCGGGTCCGGCAAAGCGCGCCGAATATACGCCCGGCGCAGCATTGAGAGAATCCGGCCGCTTCCAGTTGCCCATTGGGCTGGCAAGGTTGGCAGCGATGCCGCAGGCATTTGTTCTGGAGAAGATGCGCGCCGGAGTGCACAGATATGCGCTGAGAAGTGCCCCGTTGCTCATTTGCGAATCCAATTGCTTTTGCTCGTTGGTCAGGCGGCGCGGGGCGCGGGAATATCATCGAGATTCTCGAAGTCCACGGGCGGGCCGGGAGGGGCGGTGAAGGCGTCCATCAGTTTGAAGAAAGCCTCCTGCTCGGCTTTTTGCGAAACGAAAGTTGGCTTGGGTTGCGCGAGGCGCTCCTTTTGCAGTTGCTTGAGCGTTTGCAAGGCTTTGAAGAAGGAACGCTCGTAGCCTGTCGCGTAGCGGTGGAGCAGGGCCAGGAGCTTGGCATCGAGGGTTTCGGACTCGAAAGCCGTATCCTGGCGGTAGCGGACACGATTCAAGCGCCAGTGGGCTTGGGCCATTTCTTCGACCAGGAGAGCTTCCGTCGGTGACCCGGGGTCGTGCTCGTCCATCAGGGTGTCGAGGAGGCGGTCGTAAGCGGCGCGGCTTTCGCCGGGGAGGACGACTTTATTAGAGATGCAGCCGTGCTTGGCCGCGTTCATGGAAGAAGCGGCTTTGCCTTCGGCGGTTGTGGGACCGGTTTGCATGGTTTGAGTCCTTTCGGTTTGACGATAGCAGGCGAGGTCAAGAAAACGGGGGTGGCTTGGGGATCGTGTGAGTGGAAAGCTATTGGGGGGATTGGGGTTAGCGATATTTTTCAGGGGCGTGATCGGCGGTGGGAGTTGCCGCAACGGGGATGAAAACAGCCCGCCCGTGCGGCGGTTTCTGCACGGGCCGTTTTTTTCGGGTGGCTGTAAGGGGCGAGTTAATTAACATAAGACTGTCCGAAGGATTTGGGATAGCGCTTTTTGATTTGGCAGCTAAGTGGGGATTGGTTCGTTGTTAATAGTGGGAGCCGGTTCTTGCGGCGGCCAGCGCCAAGTCGGCATCCCGTCGGCTCCGGCAGAATTGGTACGTGCCTGATCGGTGGAACCGAACGCCTTGGCCGGGACGAACCGGCGCCGTTCCAGTCGGTCCTGTCAGGGCATCGGCCCGTGCACAAGGCGAATCGTTGGGTTGAATTGACGTACCCACGTTCGCTCCTACCGGTGTTCGGCCTCAGGGTACACTCGTGAACTAGGAAGGCCAACGGCCGCCGGAATGCCTCGACCAGAACATCCGAAGATTTACCATATCGTTCATGTCGATAGGCTCGCATCAATTGCCGCTGATGGGTATTTATTCAGCGACAGGGTTATTTCGGAACGTGAAGGCGCTGGCACGACCATCGGCATGGGACGAATTAAGCGGCGACGGCTATCTCTGCCGATCGCATGCCGGCCGGGCCTTCAGGTTGGAGAATGCGTTCCGTTCTATTGGTGCCCTCGATCGGTGATGCTCTTTCTCATACATCGTGACAACGACCCAGACCTGACCTATCACGGAGGTCAACAGCCTATTTTGCACCTCGAGGCGGACCTACTCAGAACGGTTGAATGGGCAGAACAACATGCGAAGCGCTGGGCATTCACGTTGTCGAATGCGGGATCGTACTATTTTGAGAATCGCCGCGACCTTCGACAGCTGAACGACATCAACTGGGATGCGGTAGGTGAGAAAAAATGGTCTGGGCGCGGTGTGCCAGCGACCGTTAAAGAGGGAAAGCAGGCTGAGTTCCTGATCGAGGGCTGCTTCCCCTGGCAGCTAGTGGAACGGATTGGCGTCCACTCGAGAGCCGTTGCCAATCGCGTGGATCAGGCATTAACGGCATCTGCGCAGCGCCCATTGATCGAGGTCCGCACGGACTGGTACTACCTGGATTAAACTATGGCTTCTGCTGTGATCGAATTTAAACAGGGCGACATCCTTGAGTCAAACGCTGAAGCTCTCGTCAACACCGTCAATTGCGTCGGCATAATGGGCCGCGGAATCGCTCTTCAATTCAAAGAGGCATTCCCAGACAACTTCAAGGCTTATGTCTTCGCATGCAAACGTGAAGAATTGCAGCCGGGAAAGATGTTTGTCTTCGAGAGGCACCAGCTTCGTAACCCCAAGTTCATCATCAATTTTCCGACCAAGCGACACTGGCGAGGACAGAGCCGAATGGGGGACATCGAGGCAGGTCTCCAGTCCCTAGTTAAGGAAATTCGTGAGCGCCAAATCAAATCAATTGCTATCCCGCCACTGGGAAGCGGTCTCGGCGGCCTCGATTGGCGGCAGGTGCGCCCGCGTATCGAGAAGGCGCTCGCTCCCCTTGAAGACCTGTCAGTCGTAATTTTCGAGCCGCTCCAGGCAGCGCGAGAACCGAGCAAAGCAGCCCGGGTCCCCGACATGACCGCCGGACGGGCTGCTCTCGTCGGACTGATGAGTCGCTATCTTGCCGGCTTACTCGACCCTTCACTAACCCTTCTTGAAGTTCACAAGCTGATGTACTTTATGCAGGAAGCCGGCGAGCCACTCAGGTTGAAGTATGTCGCAGCTCTTTATGGCCCCTACGCAGACAACTTGCGTCACGTGCTCCGGAAAATTGACGGATACTTCGTCTCAGGTTACGCTGACAGCGGCGACGCACCCGATAAGGAGTTGAGCTTAGTACCGGGTTCCATTGAAGATGCCGACAAGTTTCTCCTAGATCACCCAGCCACCCGAGCCCGCTTCAAAAGAGTCGAGGAACTCGTGGACGGCTTCGAAACACCGTTCGGATTGGAACTGCTTTCCACCGTCCATTGGGTATGCACCCGCGACCAACCTCCAGATGCGGCGCGCTTAGTATCGAAGGTGTACTCCTGGAGTGAGCGCAAGCGGCAATTTTCGCCGCGCCAAATCCTACTTGCGCGCGATGTGCTCGCGAAAAAGGGCTGGATATACATGGCGGATTCTCAGGATACGGGCAAAGTCATTCCCGGGTAGTGCGAAGACCGCCGACGGCCTTTCATCCGGGGAACTCCGTGCCTTTGGCTGAGCGGGATCCGTCCCATGGAACGCTCACGTTCCGCGTTCCGACTAGCGGTGCCTGTATGGTGATCACGACTTCAGGAGTAATCACGCACAGAGCCCTCCGGAAAAGCCCGGCGAGTCGATGGGCCAAGATATGAACGGTCTCGCGTCTTCGACACGCCTTTCAGGAGCGCGTGCGTTCGTAGTAGGAGTCGACGGCTGGTTGCCCGGTGTAGTTCGGCCCCGCGTGATCGTCCGCACCTATAGCTGTACGGAAGGAGATGCCGGCGGATTGGCGCTTCGCGAATGCACGTCAAGTGGTCGGCGACCACTTATAGAAGATCTTCGCGTCTCGACCGCAAAACGCACTTTGCTCCACCGTAGTCGAGATCAGTGGTCGCGTGGATCTGCATTACCGCCGTCGCTGCCAGTCTGCCGGAAGCGCCTTCAACTCTACGTTCACCACGGCTGTCACACCGATTGCTTCGACGGGCTGGAAGCCGAGCAGGCCAGTATTATTGAAGATCAACAAAAGCAACTCGCCGGGTGGCGCGCCTCGAAACTCGAAATGACCGTAATTGTCCACAGGAATTTCGACGCTGCCCACCGAATAGACGCTCATCAACCTGGCCCGTAACGGCCCCCCGCTTGATGGGCGGTTGCGCACGGCCCCGCGAACGACCGTCTCCCTCATCAGCACCTTGCTGTGAATGTCCTCGTTCCGCACGCGGACAACGACCTGATCGCGCTGTGTCAGGCTGGCCTCTCCGTCAAGCTCGCCTCCCAGAACCAGCTCCGCCAAGCTATACCGATACGACCCAGTCGGCAAGTCGCGGCAGGTCGCCTGAGAGCAATGGGAGATGTAATCTCTTTTGGAAAGAGACTCGATGAGGGTTTTCACCTGATATGGATATTGGGACACTCGGCCTAGACGCTCAACGACTTTGAAGGTGACCGTGCTGACTGTCGGCGGATCCGCCGGTAGTCCATGCCCGATCACTAAAACGGCGAGAGGCCATACAGGATTCAGCCAGCGCATCATGCGCTAAGTATAGATTGAAGTCTGTTGTTCAGCGAGACCTTCAGGCTAGGCCGGGGAAAGAGATTCCGCCGTTGCGGCTGGATACGCCGGGAGGGCGCTTCATCGTGGGTCGGATTTGAACTTCGTGGAGACGCCTTCGGGATTGAAGGCGGTTCCTCGGCAACCCGGAAAAGAATCGAGTGGGATGTAGTGCCATGGAGTGCTACTCCCACGAGTGTAGGTTTCTTGCGGCGCTTCAGCGTATTCTTTGGGGATTGCAAATGTGGCGCCATCTGGTTCCGCAAGCGTTGCGGATTCGAGTCTGAAGTGCGCTTCACTCGTGATCCGGCCGAAGCCATTCGTGATCGACGTTGTCATCTCCACGACCGTGCAACCGAGTTCAGGAGCAAACGCGACGCGCTGCGTGACCCCGTATTTCGCGCCACCGTAAAGATACTCGATAGATTTGTAGCCGCCGATTGTTGGGTGGTTTCCGGTTTGACGTGAACCCTGTCCGGCGCTTTCAGCCCTTTTTCTGCAGTCCGGTTCGAACGTCCAGCCGCCGTAAAACCACCACAATCCAGGTAAACGGCGCCACTGCTTTACAGAATGTTCCACTTCAAATGTCTCGCGTTTGGTTGGGAAGATCAGCCGGGCCCGATCAAAGTACTGCGACGGGATCGAGTCGGCATTGAGGGCCTTGTGGAACAAACGGAGCATCGACGCCCCATCGCTTCTAACGGCTTCCGTGTAGCGACTGTCTGACCGATCATTCCCATTCCAGCCGCCGTAATCGATATAGATAAGCGTGCGGCATGGATCGCCTTTCGGTGTCAAGCAGGCCCCCGGCTTTCTCCATGGGGGCTCGACGGCGTTAACCGGCAGCCACGGGAGCAGACTCAACAGCGACAGGCAGAAGTTGCGGCTTGGCATGGCTTCTGTACCAAGGTAGCCGATCTTGTGGCACGCTGGCGTTACCAACAAAAAGCGCGAAGAGTCTGTCATCCGCCCGTTAAGGCAACGCGGGCTCCGCCGGATGACTATGACGGGCCATATGTCCGGATGTGGGAAGTTTAAACGTCAGAGTTGCCCGATTCATCCCGTGATACTCCGCTCACGTCCGGCGTCCTGACTCGCGGCGTTGGTTTGGTGACAGCGGCTTCTCCGGAACAGCGGCCTTTTCAGTTTGCGGCGTGTCGATGGGCCAAGATATGAACGGTCTCGCGCCTTCGACGCGCCTTTCATGAGCGCGTGCGTTCGTAGTAGGCGTCGGCGGCCGGTTGTCCGGTGTAGTTCGGCCCCGCCTGATCGTCCGCACCCAAATACCGGTACGGAAGGAGATGCCGACGGGTTTGCGCTTCGCAGATCAGCAGGCGCCGCGTCGGAAGGTACCGGAAGCCGGCGCGGCGAAGGTCTTTGCCGATCTGCGGGCCTGGCGATGTTTGCCCGTTGATCCGCAGGTTCCGGTAGTCCAGATGCGCCATCAGGAGGCCGCCACGCTTAAGCCAGCCTGACGCCCTCTGCAGTAGACCAAGCTTGTCGCCAATGTAGTGCAATCCGTGCACACAGGTCACCAGGTCGAACTGTTCCGCGGTCTCCCATCTTTCTGCCGAGGCCGCGACTAGACGGACACCGTCCAGGCCCGGCCGAATCGGATCGAAGAGGGGGACCAGGTCAACTCCCGTCAGCTTGATTCTGTGGTCCAGTCCGGCTGCCTCAGCGGCTTGGATCAGTGCCCGGCCGGCTCCGCAACAGAGGTCGAGCCAGACGGCTTCCGGCTGTTTTGTCGGATTTTTCTAGAGTGGCGGCGTTGAGACGCATTCGCGCGGGTTAACAACCCGCGGCAGGTTGACAACCTGCCCCACAATCAACGTACGTGCGGTAGGGCTCATCGTTGATTTCGTAGAACGGGCGAAACAATATCTGACTTGATCCGGTGCTGCGCCACTGGGTCTCCTTGGGCACTCGCGCGACCGCGAGCAACTGCTGTTTGGTCAGGGCCGGCGGTGCTTCAGTCATGGCGAACAGGACCAAGGGTCCTCGGACCAAGGCGACGATATCGGGATGATTCGCATCGATGGCCTCCAGGCGCAACGGCAGGTCAATCTCGAGGTCGATGCGGTCGCCATCCTTCCAGACCCGTTGGAGACTCACAAAACCCTTGTCGATCGGTGCTGGCACGGGCTCACCGTTTATGCGGATCAGCGGTTCAGCCGGGCGAGACCACGCTGGAATCCTTAGACGAAGCGCAAACCGCGAAGAGCGTGAGGCGCGCAGGTGCATGGCGATTTTGCCTTCGACCGGATAATCGCCGTTTTGGGCTAGCGCCAGCATCGCCCCATCCGCGTTGGTCCAACGCAGGGTCGACGGCAAGTAAAGGTTCACGAACACGCCGTTGGCATCGTGGAAGTACGACAGGATTCGATAATCTGCGGCTACTTGCGGGAGGGTGCCGGAGCAGCAGGGCCACGCGTCGGTGAAATAGACCTTGTTTGCCGGTGAATGATAATCGGAGTAATAAAACGCGCGGCCATCCGGCTGCAGCGGCTTCGCGCCCAGGACCGTGTTGTACAAAACACGTTCCATGCTGTCGCCATAGCGGCCGTCGCGAGTGACTCGCAGAAGATAGCGAGTCAGCTTGAAATGGGCGTAACTCCCGCAGGGGGTTTCGAAACCGCGGTGGGTGCTGGTGAGGCTATCGTAAAGGGCGCCGCTATCTGGTGCGCTGAAGCTTTCATTCGGACCCCAGCCGCCGGTAGCAAAACTCTGCGCCGAGATCATATCGAATCCATTGCTGGCGGCCCGGAGGTGCTTGCGGCTGCCGGTTGCCAGATAGGCTTGCATGGCCGAACTCAGCGCGTTGCAAAAGCTGTAGGCGTGATGATCGGCGAGTACGTTCCGGTTCTGGGAAAGCGGGTCGAAGTACGTTTCGTCGAGCAAGAACCGGCCGGCTAGCCGCCGGTATCGATCGCCGGCCCCGCGCTCCCAGGCCAGGTACAGGTTCTCGGGTAGCGTGTAGGGTTCATCGAAGATGTAATCGCCGGCCGTACTTTCGCCCGCCGCGCTCCGCCAACGGCGCTGTGGCTCACCCCGGTCCAGCGCGCGTGGAGGCAGGTGCGGCAGAACCGCGTCCGTAGTCCGATCGAGGAGTTCATACGCTTGCGGGATGGCGGCAAATCGATGCGCGTCGATGAGGCCGATCACCATCTTGTCGTAGTCATAAGCGGGGAAGCGAAAATTGGCGTAGAAACGGCTGGAAATCGCCGGTCCATACAGACTCAGCAGCCGCTCTAACTTGGCTCGGGTGTTGGCATCGCGATTGATGGCGTACCCGCGCGCGAGCGCGGAAAGCCACTGGCCGAAACAGTGCGCGGGCGCAAACCCGTGGCCGCCGCTTTCGGTTTTGGACAACGGCGTCTCGTCGTACCAGCCTCCGAGATCCGGACCTGGCGCGGGCAGTCCGGCCCGCAAGCGCCACGGCTTGAGCAGGCTGTCTTCGTTTAAACCCAGCAAGACAGACTGCGTTTGTTCAAACTGGGTTTGGGCGAGCCCCGGCGCCAACTGGACATCGCGATAATCGAATTCCCGCAGGGGGCGGGCAATTTCGCCTTCTACCGCCGCTGGAGCACAGAGGGCCGCCGTGGCCAGTCCGGTAGATCGCAGAAACGAACGGCGGGTCGTCATAGCTGGGTGCCCGTCATGATCGGATCTTAACAGTGTGCACGGCTATAGTCCCGGGGGACCTAATTCCCGGGGCGGGCGACCCCGCACTTGCGCCGGGTTTTCGTTTGCTATACTGGTTTCCGTGCCGTTCTCACACTCTGCTGGTAAGGCCTTTTTAATCAGATAGTTCCTTCTGTCCAGACGGATGGACTCAACGCCGCCGTATCCCCGTATAAGCGGTGGCGAACCTAGATACTCAATTGGAGGAAAGAGATGATCAAGAAGTTCGTTTCGGCCAGGGTAGTTGTTTTTGCGGGTTTGCTGTCGCTTCCGGTAGCGAGTCCGCAGGACAATCAGTTTGCGTCCTCTGTCGGGAAGAAAACGGCCGATCCGCGCTTTAAGCTCCTGCGGTCGTTCTTCGGGAAGTACCAGAGCCCGGCAGGTCAGTACGTGGACGTGTTTCTGGATGCGGCCGACGAGAATTCGCTGGATTGGCGGCTTTTGCCCAGCATCTCCATTATTGAGTCGGGCGGGGGAAAGGCGGCGATCAACAACAACATTTTCGGCTGGGACGGTGGCCGCCGGGTGTTTCGATCGATCCCCCACGGAATTCGAGCCGTTGCGGAAGTACTTTCTAAATCAGATCTTTACAGGCATAGAGACACTGAAGGGATCCTCCGGATCTACAATCCTTATCCGGACTACAGCTCTCGCGTAAAAGCCGTTATGCGCTCGCTCGGGCCTGCCATCGTGCCTGCCGTGGCAGGTTTCTAGCTATTCGTGGAAGAACTGGACTCCCACGTAAATACCGCCAAACAAAGCGAGAGTGATCAGGATCGCGACGGTCCAGAAGACCATTCTCTCCTTGTTAGAAACTGATTTGTGCTCGTCGGCTTTAATCTGGTCGTCGAGGCTATCAAACATGGAGACCTCCCACAAAATAAGTCCATAAATAGGGGAACTGACCAGTGCTCCCCTATTGTATAGCGGCCGGGAGGAAAAAAACAGCGCTTCTAAAATTCCAGGAGCAGGCCGGTTCCCATCAGGTCACGACCGCTCCGCGAAGTAGCTTGGTATTTGGGGTGCTCGATTTTCTTGCACCTCTTGGGGCTAATTATCGATGTGAAGATCCTCGATGGGCAAGGGGCCATCGAGGGGGAGCAATTCGGGTTCCGGTTCGCTCGGAGTGTCTTTCTTTTGCAGCCGCTTGGCAAGCTTTTCTTGCTTTCGTTCTCTCCGCGCCTCTTCTTTTTGACGTTTCTTGAATGTTTGTGGTCCGCGCCCTGCCATAAGTTTGCTCCTTCTTCGGTCAGATTCGGGATCTGCCCGGAAACCGGGATTTTCCCCGGCCGAGTATGCTCAAGTTCACCGGTGGGAACCGCTGCCGTCCGCGACCCTGTCCCACCCTCCCACTTAGTGCCTGCCCGCTTGGGGACCCGCTTCGTTCACGAAGTGTCTGTCACGAACGGGATCCTCGATTGTCGGTTTGTCAGTGCCGGACTGCCTGAAACCAAAGATGGAAGGCAGTCGCTAGCGGCCAGAAGCCATTCGTGTACAAAACCGAGAGGATCAAGGACGCTTTCAGTTTAGCAGTTTTATGGGAGAAGCGGCCACTCAGTGAGTTGGACAGGCACTTGTTCGCTGATATATCTCTTTTGTTTTTAGATGTTTAGGGAAAAACTGATGCAAAAAAATTGGTCTATCCGGCGGCTAGATCTGATAGAGTTAGGGCATGCTACGAGTATCCATTAGGACCTTTTTCATTCTGGCCTTCTGCGCCTTGGGCCCGGCATTTGGGCAAACTTCAGTAAGCTCAACGCGCATAGCGTCCTTTCCCCCGCTGACATTCGGCGCCACTGAGACTCTGGAAGTCACGGTGGCCAATGTTGCGGCCAACCCGGCGAGCACAACCGCAGCCGCAGCCTCCTGTGTTGGAAGCGTCTCGTTCTATAACGCCACGGGCGCTTTGATTGGAAGCGCCACTGCTTTCACACTTACCTCCGGTGAAGCCAAAGTTGCAACTCTTCCGTTTGCCAGTGCCGGCGTTTCCGGCCCTACCGCCGCGATTCGGGCGGCGATCTCGCTGACTCCTCCGGCCGCAGCCCCGCGGCCCCCGTGCGACCTGGTTTTCTCACTCGAGATCAGCGATACGGCGTCCGGAGCGACACACGCCGTCGTCACGAGTGAAGCGGCCGCTTCCAGCATCGTTTTGCCTGGGCGATAATACTGGGGTTTTAGGGTTTAAGGCCCGCGGCCCGCAGCCATGCGAGACGAGCGGAGGAAGAATGAATTCAGCGATCAACAAACAGCCGCACCGCGGAATTAACCGCTGCGGCAGTTCCGGAGAATTGGAGTTCCAGCACTGCAAGAATAAGTGCGCCGCCTCCTCCGCCAAGATCGGCGGCCACGTTCGCGCGTGAGAAGTCCCACGCGCTTGCCATGGGGGCATAATCTTCCGCGGGAGCCGTGCCCATGACGGCGCGAAAGATCGAGCCAGCTTCCGGATCCTGCGTCCATCATCTAAGACGAAGCGGGTCCCGTAAGACGGAGCGTGTCTCGCCGGTCTCACCTTGATGACTCTGCAGAAATTCCCCCTCAGGCCGATATGGAAGACGGCGATATGATTTCCGCTGCATACCTTCGAAGTGTGCTCGCCTGCGCCACATTGTCTCTTATAGGGCCTCTCATAGGGGCTCTTATAGGTTCGACCAATTTGAGCGCCCAACGTCAGACCTTCCGGCAATACGGTTCTCAGGAGGGTTTGACCAACCTGACCGTTAGCGACGTCCTTCAGGATCGGACGGGATTTATCTGGGTGGGGACCGAGAACGGGCTCTTCCGCTATGACGGGGGCACGTTCCGTCGCTTTGCTCACCAGGACGGCTTGCCCAGCACAGAGGTGCATGGTGTTGCGCAGGCGCCTGACGGCTCATTGTGGGTGGCGACAAGCGACGGGGTCGCCCGAGGTTCGGCGAGCGGATTCAAATTGGTGGCCACCGGCACTGCGGAGTCCGCCGACACTGTGGCTTTTGATGGCATAGGGCGGGTATACCTCAAGTACCCTTTCGGAATCGTCCGCGGGGCGCCGAACCGAGCAGGGTCGTATCAATTCCAGACGGTTGTTTCCGGCGCCAGCTATGGCCTGTCGGTCGACGGGGAGGATGTCTGGTTTGTCAAAGACGGCGATGTCTGGCGTCTTTCCGGGGATCGGCTGGAGCGAATGGGCTCGCCCTACGGGTTGCCGGCCGACGCTTGGCGGTTCGTCGTAAAAGATGCCCGCGGCAATTTGTGGGTGCGTAGCCTGACACGCTTGTACTGCCTTTCCCGGGGACAGACGCGCTTTGTGAACCGTTCAGAAGGAATCCCAGCCGGAGCGGCGCAGACCCGCCTTTATACCGACCGGCACGGCCGAGTGTACGTTTGCGAGGATTCCGGCATGGTGATTTTGGATGGCGCCGCTCGAATTGACATTGATGCTAATCATGGATTTCCCGCGGACGTTGTGCGCACGATTCTTTTGGACCGTGAGGAATCTCTTTGGATCGGAACCGCTGGCGGCGGCCTGATGCGCCTCCTCGGGCATGGTGAGTGGCTCGCGTGGAGGAAGGAAGACGGAATAGCGCATAACACGATCTGGGCGATCCAACACGATCGCGCAGGACGAGTTTGGGTTGGTACCCGTCAGGGTTTAAGCCTTCTCCGTTCAGCCAACCGCCCAGGGCGCTCCTGGACCACGCGCGATGGACTGGCCGGAAATGGCGCTAGCGCGATTGCGGAAGGGCCAGCGGGGGATCTTTTTGTCGCAACCGATCCCATGGGGATCAGCCAATTCAGCAAACAGGGAGCCTTTTTGCGGACGTACGGATCGGCATCCGGTTTGACTGGAGATAACCTAAACGCAATCGCTGTCGATACGCAGCGGCGACTTTGGGTTGGAGGTTCCGCGGGCTGTTTCCGAAGTCGAACCCAAGTCGACAACGGCGCGGACCTGAAATTCGACCATGTGGAGATTCCCGGTCTTGCCGCGCGGCTGGATGCCAGGAATCTTTTCGTAGAGGAGAGCGGGGTTGTGTGGATTGCCACTTCGCGTGGTCTGGCACGCTTCGACAGTGGCCGCTGGAAGGTCTTCACGGCCAAGGATGGACTCAAAGCCGCGGACTTGGAGTCTATTACGCAAGGGCAGGGTGCGCTTTGGCTGGCTTATCGTGACGCCCTCGGCATCACTCGTTTGCGGTATGACGGCCAGCACCTTGAAACAGAGCACTTCACGATGCAGAATGGGCTTACTTCCGATGAAGTGTATGCCCTTGCGCTCGATGGCGCCGGCCGGCTGTGGGCCGGTACAGACAACGGCGTTGACGTATATGATGGAAGTCACTGGCGGCACTACGGCCGGGAAGATGGGTTGATTTGGGACGACACCGACAGCAGCGCCCTGTACGCGGATCGCGACGGCAGTATGTGGATTGGAACCTCCAATGGCCTGTCGCGCTATTCAGCGCCGCCGTACCCGATTCCCGAGGTTTCGCCTCCGGTCGTACTCACGCTGATTGAAGGAGAGTCGCACAAGTACGACCCTGGGGATCATCCGAAGCTTCCCTTTTCGCAGCGGTCCCTTTTGATTCGCTATGCCAGCTTGAGTTATCAATCGGAAACCCGCACCCGTTTCCGCTACCGGCTGGCAGGTTATGACAATACCTGGAAGGAAACCGGCGAGCGTAGTGTTCGCTTCGCTGGCCTGCCGGCGGGCAGCTATCTGTTCGAAGTGATCGCTGCAGGCCCAAACGGTTCATGGAGCCCTTCGCCGGCGCGATTTTCATTCCGGATCAATCCGCCCTGGTGGCAAGCATGGTGGTTCCTGACCATGCTTGCTGTCATTACTTTGGTTCTTTGCCGCACCGCTTGGCGAGTTCGTGTGCGCATCCTGGTAGCCCAAAAGGTCCACCTGGAGCGGTTGGTGAAGGAGCGAACCACGGAAGTGGAAGCGGCTAACCGTGCAAAAAGTCAGTTCCTCGCGACGATGAGCCACGAAATTCGCACTCCGCTCAACGGAGTGATCGGCATGACAGATCTGGCGTTGGACACCGAACTGAATCCCGAGCAGAGGGAGTATTTGGACATGATCAAGTTGTCGGGAGATTCGTTACTTGCCGTGATCAACGACGTTCTTGATTTCTCGAAAATCGAAGCCGGAAAGATCGATCTCGAACTGGCCGATTTCAACCTGCGAGATTGCTTGGAGTCCGCACTGAAGACAGTCTCCCTGCGCGCCGATGAAAAGCATCTGGAGCTGCTTTGCGAGGTCTCCCCGGAGGCGCCGGAAACAATCGAGGGCGACTCCAATCGGCTCCGTCAGATTTTCTTGAACTTGCTGAGCAATGCTATTAAATTCACGGAGACTGGAGAGGTGTCGTTGCGAGCCGGCGTCGAAAATGAAGGAGGCGGCTCCCTCACCCTGCACTTTAGCGTCGCCGATACGGGTATCGGTATTCCCGTGGAGAGACAGAAGGCTATCTTCGATCCCTTCACGCAGGCGGATGCATCAACTACACGCAAGTACGGCGGAACCGGGTTGGGTTTAACAATCTGCTCTCGCTTGGCCGACGCGATGGGCGGGAGGATGTGGGTAGAAAGCGAGATGGGGCAAGGCGCCCAGTTTCACTTCACGGTGAAGACGCGGGAGAAAGCAGGAGCAACCTCCGCCAAAGCCTTCGAAGAGCCGCTCGCTGGGACCAGAGTTCTAGTGGCGGACGACAATCCAACCAGCGGCCGGATACTGCAGCGCATATTGTGTCAATGGCAACTGAATGCGACCGCGGTCACGTGCGGTGAGGCGGCTCTCCTGGAGCTGTGTTCGGCACGCGACGCCGGTACACCTTACGCGCTCGTTATCGTCGACAGCCGCATGCCGGTTATGGATGGCTTCGCCCTCGTGGAACGAATCCGACAGAACTTTTCCGCTGTCACCGTCATGCTGCTGACACCGGCCACGTATGTCCGCGATGTCGAGCGTTGCAGAAAACTGGGGCTGACCTCCTACTTGACAAAACCCATACGCCAACTGGAGTTGCGTGACACCCTTGCGCGAAGCCTGGGCGGCGCGCCAATTCGAGCCAAAGTGGGCGCGGCCCCACCAGGCTCTCGTAAGCGGACCAAGGCGGGTTTGCGGATCCTCGTGGCAGAGGATAACCCGGTAAACCAAAAACTGGCTGTACGGCTACTCGAGAAGGAGGGACATCGCCCAGTTGTCGTAGCCACCGGGCTGCAAGCTCTTAAGGCGCTAGAGAACGGCGCCTATGAGGTTGTCCTGATGGATGTACATATGCCGGAGATGGACGGATTGGAGGCAACCGCGCGGATCCGCCAAAAGGAAGCTGTAAATGGGAAGCACCAATTGGTATTCGGACTGACAGCGGCAGCCATGAAGGGCGATGAAGAAATGTGTTTAGCGGCAGGGATGGACTGCTATCTGACCAAGCCGCTCCGGCCGCAAGAGTTGTTCGAACTGCTCGAACTCCATGCTACGAGCCAGCCTGTCACCGGCCAGGAATGCTTTTCGAACACATTAGACATCGAGAACCTGGCAGTGACTACCGGCATGAAATCGCCACACATAGAATCCGGTCATACAGAGTTGAAGGGCGCCTGATTCCAGTGCTTGCGCTTCCCGAGTTTCTCGGATTTGCCGTCGAAACATGCCCGTTTCGAGTAATCAAGGTTGATGGCGATTAGGGCGTCATGCGCTCTAGTTTGCGATAGAGCGTCTTGCGTTCGATACCCAGGATCTTCGCGGCGCGGCTCTTGTTGCCGCCGGTCGCGGCCAACACGCGGCGGATCTGCTCCGCTTCCGTGTCGGCGAGCGTGTCGCTGGCCGTTTCCCGCGGTTCGCCTTGATCGATCGCCTCCCTAATGGCGGCTTCATCGATACGTCCATGCGGCGCCAGAATCGTCAACCGTTCCATCATGTGCTGCAATTGGCGCACATTTCCCGGCCAACTGTAGTTTTGCAGAACCGCCAATCCGGCCTCGGTCAGGCGCGCGCCTTGCCCATACCGGCTGTTGTACTTCTTCAGAAAATAGTGCGCCAGCAGCGGGACATCGCCGCGCCGGTCCACCAGCGGGGGAAGCATGATCCGCACGACGTTCAAGCGGTACCACAGATCTTCGCGAAACTTACTTTCATCCACCATCCGCTGCAGATCGCGATTGGTGGCCGCCACCACCCGAACATCCACTTTGCGGCCACGCGACGATCCGAGCGGCCGGATTTCCTTCTCCTGCAGAAACCGCAACAGCTTTAGCTGGAAACCGAGTTCGACGTCACCGATTTCGTCCAGAAAAACGGTGCCGTTGTTGGCCGATTCAAACACGCCCATGCGGTCCCGATCGGCGCCGGTATAGGCTCCGCGCAGGGCGCCGAACAGTTCGCTTTCTATCAAAGAAGGGGCGATGGAACCGCAATCCACCGGCACAAATGGCTGAGCCTGGCGCAAACTGTTCTGGTGAATCAGGCGCGCAATCAGCTCTTTCCCGGTTCCGGTCTCGCCCTCGATCAGCACCGAGGCATTGGTGGGCGCCACGCGCGAAATCATCTTGTAGATTTCTATCATTCGCGGCGAACTACCGATCATTTCGCTCTCGGGAAGATCGTCGATTTCCGATTCTTTTTCCTGGTCGTGGCGCTCCGTGAACGAGGCTTCCGCGCGCTTCACGGTGTCGAGCATCCGGTCCAGTTCAAACGGCTTGGCGAGATAGTCGAAGGCCCCGCCCTGGGTGGCTTTGACCACCGTCTCGATGCTGCCCCGGCCGGTCATGAGAATCACCGCGCACTGAGGATTGCTCTGCCGGGCAGTGGCCAACACGTCCAGCCCGGTGCGCTCATCCAAATAAATATCGGAAATTACGATGGGATAGGCCGCGCCACGCAGCCGCTCCAGGGCCTCGCGGGTAGAGGAGACGGCGTCTACGTCGTACCCTTCCAATTCCAGAAAGGTGGTGATGGTACTTCGGACGGAGGAATCATCTTCGACTACCAATAGGCGCTGCACGGTACTTCCTATCTGCTTCTAACTGCCTTCCCCTCACTCACGTTCGGGACTAGACTGGCCCTGGCGACTCAGGGGACCTCGGCATGCCACGCTGCCGCTTGGGGGCTTGCCACTCTAAGCTTGACACACTTCGTGGCAGGGAGCGGGACTAAGAACAAGATTATCCTGAAACGCGAATTGATTCCAACACAAGATGATCCTGAAAATGGAAGATCGAAACCCCGCCGCGAGTCAAGGTGGAATCCTTCGGCTGACTATGCGAAGAATATTTTGTGCTCTTTGCGAATGGCGTCGACCAGGCGGCCAAGATCCGCGCTACGACGACATTCGCGAATCGGCTGACGGTACGGCCGGCAGGGAAGAAAGTCAGAACGCCGGTTTTTCCGCAAGCATCCGCACAACGGGGATCTCTTTTCCTTCAAAAAAATCGGCGCGCCTGACCTGGTCTTCATAGCGAAGCACCCGCAACATTTCAAAGGTTTTCAAGAGGCCGTTGGCCGGGAACCAGGCTTCCGGACCTTCAAAAACAAGCACGCCTCCGGGCCGCAATCCTTCGAGAATCCGAGCTGGCTCATTCGCGGGCATCCAACTCAGCAGGATCAAATCCCACTGCCCGCGCCCAAAATCGAAATCCTTGTCCAGCGATACCTGGGTGCGAATCTTCAGCCCCTGTTGTTTGGCGCGGCTCTCCGCCAGGGCCACAGCTTTTCCAGCGGGGTCAAAACCGGTGACATCCCAGCCTTGCTTGGCCAGGTAAAGGGTGTTGCGCCCCTGGCCCATTCCGACATCCAAAGCCCGGCCAGGTTTACGCCCTTGAATCACGGAGACGAGGAAAGCGTTAGGCGCGGTAAGAAACGCGGGTGAGTCCACCGTGAAGTACCGATCCCAGAAGTCGTTTTCCAACTCCTGCCACTTGGTTCGGATCAGTTCGACGCGTCTTGCAGCTTCCTCGGCCCCGACTCCTTCGCTGCGCAACCGCTGCTGGTAACGCTCGATCACTGCTTCCATCGGCCGGCGCTGCTCCGAGGGCAAAGCGAACCACCAGGCGCGGAAATGGGGATAGAAGTCGTAGGCGGCGACTTGCGCGCCCAATTGAACTACAAATAGAAGGGCCACAAGCGCACTCGTCAAGCGTCTCGCAGCCCTTGCATTTGCGAATATTTGCATTTCGCTATGAATAAAGACTACTGCCTCAACGGCCGCCCGGCAATGCGGCAAATCGTCGCACCTTCTCACTTCGGCTTTGTTGCTTGCGGTAGGCACGCCGTTTCCAAACCCAGCAGTTGAAACCGGTGATAAGCGCAGACTCTTACGCGGAGCGGACCTGAAATCTTTCTGCCCCACCGTTACCCGGCTGGCTTCTCAGCGGCGAAGCGTACGACCCTCGCCGGCCGTGGAGCGCTTCCGGTTGCCGAATCGATCTGTAAGAACGCCACTCCTGGCATCCAGATTCGTGTTTTAACCAAATTTTTAGTCTTGCCTGGCTTTTCCTATGAGATTCATAAGTCCTTCTGCAAACGTACCCGCACTCAGATAATCGTGTCCACCGACAAACTGTTGGTAGTGGACCTGGTATCCCTTGGCTAAAAGAACATCCCGCATGTGTCGGCTGGTCTCTAGAATGGAGCCGCCGGTTCCCAGCACGTCATATTCGAACGTCCCAGCATCCAGATAAAACTTCAGCTTCAGCTCTCCCGCAAGAAAGTCGGCAAACTTCGCATTGGGAGACAGCTCTTTCATGCGCGTGTCCGAGCTGGGGTTTGCGATCAGCACTGCCACCGTGGGCGGTATTTTCTCCCCCCCGACACGTTGCGCGTCAGCCGTGCTCCCCGCCACAGGAATGTGACCAGTTGGTAGCGGGGATCGTTGGCAACCGGTTCGACCAGCGGCGTATGCTCCTGAGCGACCTGCTGCCAAAACTGGTTGTGTCCGTAGTTCCGGAAGCAGCCAGCTTGCGGAGAGCATCGATGCGCGGGCTCGGATTGGGATCCTGCCATGGTTGCGGCTGAAGACGCTCATCGAGGGACAATACCTGGTTCAGAGTCAACTGGTAGTTCACTGGCTGCGGTGAAGGGGGAGTGACCTGGATGTGATACGTCCCCGAGACTTCCGCGATGAAAACGCAGAGGCGCTTGCCGTCTTGTGCGGGCCCGACACACTGACGGAGCCGGGAACCGTCCGGAAAAAGAACAGTGGGGTCAGTTCTCCCATACCGATCGATGGAAGTGGCGAGATAGTCTCCTGCCTTGGCCATGACTGCATAGACGTCCGCAGACGCCGATGCGAGCGAATGTTCTACCGGTTTGCCGAGGGTCAGGGACTCCTGAGCTCTTCCAGCAACCACCCAAACAAAAAGAAATAGAAACGGCGTTTTCATGAAGCTCCATGCAATGCATTCACCTTAGCCACCCGTAGGGACCATGCGTCTTATTTGATTATCATATCTTGACAATCAAGATTACAACCGCTACGCTAGAGAGGAAATTCCTTTCTCCGGAGAATCTGTGGACGACGCAAACACCGACGTGATCCAGGGCACGCTTGACATGCTGATCCTTAAGACTTTGAGCCTTGAGCCCATGCACGGTTTCGGGATCGCGCGCCGGATTGAGCAGATCTCGCAGGGAGTCTTCAAGATTAATCCTGGTTCGCTTCTCACCGCCTTGCAGCGCTTGGAGCGCGGCGGTTGGCTCGACGCGGAGTGGTGTGTAACCGAAAACTCGCGGCGTGCCAAAGTCTACAAACTCACTCGAGCGGGGAAAAAACAACTCAACGATCAGACAGTGTGCTGGTCCCGCCGAGTGTCGGCGATCTCGCGGCTGTTAAAGGCGGAGGCCTAGCCTATGTCCATTTGGCGTCAACTCTCGCGTGGTCTGCGCACTTTGACGAACCGCCGACTCGCCGATCAGGATGTTGCCGACGAGGTCGAGAGCTACATGGCACAGGCGGCCGAGGAGTTGGAGGCCAATGGGATGTCTCCGGATGAGGCACGCCGCGCCGTACGGCTGCATCTCGGCAATGAGACGACTGCCCGGGAACAAGTGCGCTCCTACGGATGGGAGAACGTCGTCTCGGCGTGCGTTTCAGATTTGCGATACGCCGCTCGCCGCTTGAGATACAATCCCGGTTTCACGGCCGTATGCGTGCTTACCCTGGCGATCGGCATCGGGGCGAATAGCGCGATCTTTAGCGTGATTGACGGCGTTCTTTTGAAGCCGTTGCCATATCACAACCCGGATGAGTTGATTGATTTGCATCACACCGCTCCCGGTGTGAACTTCCCCGATACCAACCCGGCGCCGTTTCTTTATTTCACCTACCGCGAACAAGGACGATCGTTTCAATCCATTGGATTGTACACCCCTCAGTTGAGCAGCGTCCGGGGGCTCGCCGAGATGGAAGAAGCGGAGTGCCTCGACGTAACTGCCGAAATCCTACCCATGCTCGGTGTCGAGCCCGAGCTGGGTCGCTGGTTCTCGCTAAAAGACGATGCGCCGGGCAGCCCGTCAACGATGATTCTGATGCAAGGCTGGTGGCAGAAGCGATTCGGCGGCGATCCTCCTGTGATCGGTCGCGAGATCATCGTCGACGGCATCTCGCGTCAAGTGATCGGCGTCATGCCCGCACAGTTTCGGTTTCTCGATCGCGATCCGGCGTTTCTGCTTCCCTTGCAATTGGACCGCAATAAGGCGTCTCTGGGCCAATTCTCCTTTCCAGGCATTGCCCGGCTTAAGCCCGGCGTAACGATCGAACAAGCGAGCGCGGACATTGCCCGCATGATTCCGATTGCCCTGCACAGTTTCCCCCCGCCTCCCGGCCTCACGGTGAAGATATTTGAAGACGTGCGGCTCGCTCCAAAGCTACGGTCTCTGAAACAACTTCTGGTCGGCGATAGCGGGAAAACATTATGGGTGCTGATGGGGATGCTGGGCTTCGTTCTGCTGATTGCATGCGCCAACGTAGCGAATCTGCTGCTGGTTCGTGCCGAAGGACGGCAACACGAACTGGCCATTCGCGCGGCACTCGGCGCTGGTTGGCACCACATTGTCCGTGAGCTGTTAACGGAAAGCGTCATGCTCGGGATGCTCGGCGGCGCGATCGGTTTGGGCCTGGCCTACGGCGGGATTCGAGCGCTGGTCGCGATAGCTCCAGGGCATCTGCCGCGCTTGAACGAGATCTCAATCGATCCCACCGTAATTCTGTTCACGTTTGCGGCGGCGCTAGTCACGAGTGTATTGTTCGGTATGATTCCGGCGATCAGGTACGCCGGTCCCCGAGTCGCAACCGCGCTGCGTAGCGCGGGACGAACGTCTTCGCAAGCCAGGGAGCGGCGTCGGGCAAACAACGTGCTGGTCATAGTGCAGATTGCGCTCGCGCTCGTGCTGCTGATTGGCTCCGGATTGATGATTAGGACATTTCAGGCTCTGCGCCGCGTCGATCCAGGATTTGATCCGAAAGGCGTGCTGACCTTGCGTATCACCATTCCACCAACGGCGGTGAAGGATCCCGAAGCGGCAATGCGATTAGAGCAGGGCATTCTGGAAAATATCCAAGCAATTCCCGAAGTAACGTCGGTTGGAATGACTACCGTCATTCCAACCGTGGAGTCGGCGGGCTCCCGCCAGGTTTACGCCCGCGACAAAACCTACAAATCCGTTCCCCCGCTGCGCCGGTTAAAATTCATCTCGCCCGGGCTCCTCGCCAGCATGGGCAACCGCCTGATCGCCGGCCGCGAATTCACTTGGAACGATACCTACGAGCGCCGTCCCGTCGCCATGGTGTCCGAAAATCTCGCACGCGAGCTGTGGGATGACCCGCGCCTGGCGATTGGCAAGCAAATTAATGCCAACCCGAAAGACCCCTGGCGCGAGGTCATCGGTGTAGTCAAGGATGAGCGCGAGGATGGCGTGCAACTGGAAGCACCGGCCGTCGCCTACTACCCACTGCTCATGAACGATTTCGATGGACAGACGTTTGGCGTTGTGCGCACGGTCTCCTATGTTGTGCGAAGCAAACGGGTGGGATCGCGAAGTCTGCTTTCAGATGTACAGCATGCCGCTTGGTCATTAAATGCGACTCTTCCGCTTGGGAATGCGCGCACGCTGGAGGAGATTTACGACAAGTCGCTCTCGCGTACCTCATTCACACTGGTCATGCTGGCGATCGGCGGTGCAATGGCCCTCTTGATCGGACTGGTAGGAATCTACGGCGTGATCTCCTACTCAGTCTCCCAGCGCTGGCGCGAGATCGGAATTCGCATGGCGCTGGGCGCCGACCGCCGCGAACTGACACGCTTGTTCGTCGCTCACGGTTTCGTGCTCGCCCTTATCGGAGTGGCTTGCGGACTAGCGGGCGCCGTGGCCCTGACGCGCGTCCTCGTGTCGATATTATTCAACGTAAGCCCGCTCGATCCGCTAACCTACGCCGCGGCAACTCTCGGGTTGCTCGCGGCCGCAATGGTGGCAACTTATATACCAACCCAGCGCGCCATGGGTGCAGACCCAATCGACGCTCTGCGCGCGGAATAAAGTTGGACGGCTCTTCACCACTCAACGAGACCGAAGAACTGCTTGCTGAACGCGTGCTGGTATTCGCTAGGGGTAGCTCTATAGTTCGCGGTCAGGGCATAAGACACAAAGGAGATGCGATGTTCCAGAAACCATTTAAATTTTTTAAAGGCGCAGTACCACTTCTGATCCTCTGCGCGGCCCCGCTGACCCACCCCGCCGCAACATACGCCCAGGCTACGCCCGCTCACGCCGCGGACGTAGCGCTGCCGCCTCCCGGGACCTACCAGATCGATCCCGTCCATAGTTTTGCGTACTTCAGCGCCTGGCATCATATAGTTGGAGTCGTGCGTGGCAGGTTCGACAAGGTTAGCGGAACCATTACGGCCTCGCCGGACCCTGCCACATGCGCTGTCGAGGTCACGATAGCAACGTACAGCATCAGTACGCAGAACACGATGCGCGATGACGATCTTCGCGGCCCCGACTTCCTTAACGTCACTCAATTTCCCACCATGACATATCGCGGTAAGGGCATCCGCCGTCTTCCGGATGGGGCATGGATTATGGACGGTACGCTGACCATCCGCGGCATCACCAAGGTGGTACCAATGCGTTTCAGCTTCAAAGGAATGTTCCGAGATATGCCAACGGGCGCTCCCGCGCGTGCGGCCTTTCATGGTACGGCAGCCACGAAGCGTGCCGATTTTGGGATGATTCGCGACAATGTCGCTGAACTCGGAGTTCCTCCGGCTCCCGGTGAGGATGTCGAGATTCAAATTGACGTTGAAGCGAACGCCACCCCCCCACGAAAGTGACCGGGTGTACCTTGACCAACGCGAACCTGGATGGGTGCGAACCCTGTCTGGCCTGTAATTTGTTACCCACCCGTTCTGTTCTGTTTAGGTGACCTATGGTCAGGACAGCATCGCGATTTGGGATTCGGGAATGTAGCGGACGCCCGGAAGCACAAGACCGACGGCAATGGCAGCCAACATATCTGAGTCTTTTGCGACGACATTCGGTAATTAGTCTTTGAAAGGACACAGCGAGCGGCGTTGCTGGCGGCTTCCATTCCCGATCAACTCTTCCCGCATATGAAGCCAAGTGAGTCCTAGATTTCTGAACTCTGATCCCGCGACCAGGTCCGCGTCGACCCAGGCGTGGGTCGCAATTGGAGGCGCGCTTTTCGTTGCAGCATTGGGGGTATCGGCTCTCGTTGTCCCTCAGCTTCGGCTTCTTCATCTCCTTCAAGCATTCATTTACGTCACGGTGGTGATTCTCGCGCGTCGCAACAATGTCTTTGCGCTGGGTGCAGGCTTCACAATCGCGGTTGCCTGGAACTGTCTGGAGATCTTCGTCGCCCATCTCATGCAGGCAGGTGCGCTCATGTTTTGGTCTTTTCTGCGCACAGGTCATGTAGAGCACCTTGAAACGATGATGGTGCCCCTCGGTGGGATCGGGCATTTCATTCTAATCATTGCTTGTTTGGCGCTTTTCAATCAGACGACGGACAACAAAAAGTGGTGGAAGTTTCTTGCTGGCAGCGTGTTGGTGCTCGGGTATTTCGCCGTCATCGTCACTATCGCCCGGCCGCGCTAGCAGTACCCGCCGCACGTGCTGCACGAGTCGACACGATGCAAGCGCTTCGCACTGAATGACGAGCCCGGCGGGGAGCGAGGTGTATTCCCCTTTCGCTACCAAACCCACTTGGCGGTGCAGCGTTTACTAATTGCATCCAGCGGGTCGGCCATTTGGAAGTTGGCCCGCCTCGAAGGCTTCGGAAACCGCTTCGGTCCAACATTATGCAAACCGGGACACCCGCCGAGTAGCTGAAGTGAAGCTGTCGGCACCAACCGCAGGTGCAGATGATCGGACGGATGATTGCGCCTACGGCGCAGATGATGTTGCTGTACCGGCCAAAGCTCAAATTTCTACGTTTTCAAATGACGGTTAACAAATAAAGACTACCGCCTTAACGGCCGTCCGGCCATGCGGCAAATCGTCGCGCCTTCTCACTTCGGCTTGGTTGGCGCGCCGCTTCCAAACCCAGCGGTTGAAACCGGTGACAAGCGCAAGGACTCTTATGCGGAGCGGACCTGAAAACTTCCCGGCCCACCGTTACCCGGCTGGCTTCTCAGCGGCGAAGCGTACGACCCTCGCCGGTCGTGGAGCGAAGTCAGGTTTCGCCACCGGTTCTTCATAGCGAAGCACTCTCAACCCCTGGAACGCGTTCGGTAATTCCCCGGGCTTGCACAGCGATCCGCCGATCTTCATCGACTTTAAGGCATCGGTGTGGAAGGCTTCCTCCACCAGGATTCCGCCCGGCTTCAAGGCCTTCTCGAGTTTGGACGAGATCTCACTACAACCGGCGTAGGAGAGCACGATGAGGTCCCATTTGTTCTCCCCGAACTCGAACTGCTCCATGGTTGTAACTTCGGTGTGAATGGTCAAACCCAATCGCTGGGCTTTCGCCCGCGCTTCAGCGATCGCCTGGTCAGCCGGATCGAAACCGGTGACGTCCCAACCCTGCTGCGCGAGCCAGATTGTGTTTCGTCCCTGCCCCATCGCGACGTCCAGTGCCTTGCCCGGCCTGCGGCCTTTTACCATCTCCACCAGAAATCCGTTGGGCTCCGAATTCAGCCAGGGTCTCCGGTCCTTGACAAGGTACCGATTCCAGAACTCGGCGTCCGTGGCCGCACCGCGCTTTTTGAGCGCTGCCAACTGTTTGTCGACCTCGGGTGGAGGAAAACCGCCTTCCTTCAACCAGGCGGAGTACTTCGAAAGCATCGCGTCTTGCGGAGGACGTTCGGCTTCGGGAAACAGGGACCACCAGAATCGGAAACGCTCGAAAGTTCGCTGATCTTCCGGCAGAGATGCGATCTTGCGTTCGTTTTCTACCCTCGACGGGACGTTCTGACCGGCAAGGGATTGGGCAGTCCAGCACAAAGCCACAAAAAGAATCGTTTGGTGAATCTGGCGCACACCTGATTTTACGGCCTCGCAGGCTGGATCCCAATGCGACAATTTGACGCATTCCCATGGCTGGAGATTTCGTTGATGCTCGCTTCATGAGTCCTTTCCTGGTACGGGTGAGAGGAGGCGCGGCGGCAATGTAGAGCGACTGATGCTCCAGCACTGGCCCGGCGTCCGGCATTTGGCTGGGCTTGCCACCTGCCTGATCTTTATCTGTTGGTAATGTGGAAGCCATCATCACGGAATCGACTACGCAGCCAAGGCGCCGGCCGTCTCGCCGCGAGGTGTGTCCCACTCGATCAGCGTTAAAGGCATCCTTACATTGCGCAGGTCGGCGCAATCGCCTGACAGCGGGTCGCTCTTCGGCGATCAGGATGGTGGTGGCGCGACAATTTGCCGCATTGCCGGAAAGCGGTTGAAGACGTACTCTGGATTCGCAGCGAATGCAGACGTTCGCAAACTCTGGGGCTACGAGACCGTTGATTCCAGTATCTGAATCTTCATGCAGGCGAGTATGGCAAAATCTGTGGGAGAACTTTCCGAAATAGTAAGAAGAAAATAGTATGTCCAACACCAAGCAGTTTGCATCCGTTACACGCAGAAATCTTCTGCGCATGGCGGCTTTCAGTGCCGCGGCAGCCTCCGCTCAGACCGTTCAGAAGAACTTGACGCCTCCTGGGAAAGGCGCGATCCCCGTCGCCTTCGTGATTTCTCCGGGGGTGGTTGTAATCGACTATAGCGGCCCCTGGGAGGTATTTCAGGAAGCCGTAGTTCCCGGGAACGACGAGCCGTTCCACTTGTATACGGTGGCCGAGCGCGAGGGACCGGTTACCGGATCGGGAGGCCTGAAAATCGTGGCCGAGTATTCCTTCGCCAATGCACCCCGCCCAAAAGTCGTCGTGATTCCCGCGCAGCAAGGCGGCTCGTCGTTGGTGGCGTGGGTGAAAAAGATGGCGCCCACCGCCGACCTGACTATGTCGGTTTGCACCGGCGCTTTTGAGCTTGCCAAAACAGGTCTTTTGGATGGCAAATCTGCCACCACGCATCATAGCTCCTATGTTCGTTTTGCCAGGTCGTTTCCGAACGTCAATGTCAAGCGCGGTTTTCGTTTCGTCGACGAAGGCAACGTGGCTTCCGCAGGCGGATTGACCTCGGGGATCGACCTGGCTCTGCATGTCGTCGAACGCTACTTTGGCCACAACGCCGCTCTGGACACCGCTTACTGGATGGAGTACCAAGGCCAAGGCTGGCTGGACCCCACTGGGGCCGCGAACAGCGAGTTTGCAGAGATCAAAACAACGTCGTCCGGGGGCAACCCGCTGGACCCGGTGTGCGGCATGCCGATTTCCCCAGATTCGAAGTTTGTCACCAACCGGAACGGAAAAGAGTATCGCTTCTGCACGCAATCGTGCAAAGATGAGTTCGATGCCGACCCAGACGCCTATTTGTCCACACCGGGCAGCGGCAAGATAAAGACGAGTACTAACTTGCATTAAAGCTTTGGCAGGACAGCTTCTCGAAATCGGTTCAGATCGCCAGCCCGCCCAACAAGTCGCGAAAAGCCAAACCGGTTACGTTTGTCATCCCGCCAATGGCGCCGTGCAAACCTTCGTGCAGTTCTACCCACCCCGCTTCCGATCGCGACCGAACACAAAACAGTGAAGAGACAAAACCGACACATCGCGACTGTCTCGTTTTTCTTGCCGTTCCCTCGCTAAAGTTCGATCCTGGAAACCTGCGCCTGCCGAACTTCACCAACGATGGGAGCGGCGACACGCCAATGGGTAAAAAGACTTACCCGCCTGGCTCCCGACATGCGCGGCTCAGCGCGCCGGCGGATACTTCGAAAGCTTACGCTGGAGCGAGCGGCGGTGAATCCCCAGCAGGCGCGCGGCCTGCGAAATATTGCCCGCGCAGTCCTCGATCACACGTTGCATGTGCTCCCATTCCACTCGCGCCAGGGTCGGCACTGTGTCCGGAACTTCCATAGTTTCGTTCGGCGCCGATCGCAGCGCATCGTAGACGGCCAAAATCTGGTCCGCGTCGGCCGGCTTGCTGAGGTAGTGGTCTGCGCCCTTTTTGACCGCGGAAATCGCAGTTGGGATGCTGCCATAGCCGGTGAGTACGATGATGGCGATCGACGAATCGATTGCGCGCAGCTCTTGGATCGCGTCCAAGCCGCCTCTTCCCGGCATGCGCAAATCGAGCAGAACCAAGTCAGGACTGCGATCGCGGGCGAATTGCATGGCGCTCTCACAATCCGGCACTGCTTCGGCTTCCCATCTTCGCTCAGTCAGCGCGCGGCAAAGACGATTCCGGAAGATTTCATCGTCATCGACGATGAGCGCGAGCGGAAGGTCCTCAGGAGGCGGCATGCGCGTGAGAGGGTAGCTCGAGCGTCACTGTCGTGCCTTGGCCGGGAACGGAATCGAACATCACCCGCCCGCCCAGGCTCTCGGCGAAAGTGCGCACGAGGAATGTTCCCAACCCCATGCCCTTGCCGGGTTCCTTGGTGGTGAAGAAAGGCTCGGCAATGCGGCGCAGGACATTTCCCGGCATGCCGTGCCCTGTGTCCCGGACCACAATCCGCAGCAGCCCGGCACTCGTCCCCGTGCCGGTGACGAGGATCGGTTGCCGGCCGAGATTGGCATCGAGCGCGTTCTGCACCAGCGCGGCCAGCGATTGCGCGGTGGCGTGCACCGGCAGAAACGCCGCGAGTTCTTCGTCGGCAAGCTCGATCTTGAGCAACTCGCGATCCGCGCCGGGGAATTCGGCAACCACCTCGGTCAGAAGATCGCGGACGCGAACGCGCCTGGGCGCTTCACCCATGGGCTCCGCGCTGTGGGCGCTCATCCGATCGAGTATGCGGCGGCAGCGGTCAACTTCCGATCGAATCAGCCGGGCATCGCTTAGAACGCCGTTGTTATTCGTTACGCCTTCCGCATACCGCTCCAGTTCTCTCGCAACCACGGCAATGGTGCCGAGCGGCGTCCCCAACTCATGCGCGGCTCCCGCCGCCAAAGTGACCAAAGACGCCAGCCTCTCGTTCTTGGCGACCTGATCCTGCAATACGCGCACCTCTTGCTCACGGGTTCGCAATGCGTCGGCAATCTTGCCGGTAAAAAATGTGATCAAGGCGGCGGCGATCACAAATGCGATCCACATCCCGACCAGATGCGGCGACAGGCCAGGCTCTTCGTGGTGAACCTGGAACGCGGACGACGCGATGTGAAAGAAGAAGAGCAAGCCGAAGCAGGCCGTGGAAAGTCCTCCGAGTACCCAGGTCCAGGCCTTGCGCAGAACGACCGCTGATAAGGTGATTTGCACCAGGTAGAGCAGACTGAAGGGATTCATCGGTCCGCCGGTCAACCCCAGCATGGCGGTGAGGCACAGCGTATCGAGACAGAAAACCGCCCCGAGCGTGCCCTGCGGAAACCGCAGCGGAATACTGCGCAGGCGGCGGAGCAAAACGTTGCTCGAAAGAATGACCGCAATGGGCGCAAGCGCCCAGAACAGAGGAAGGTCGAGATGGAAGCCGTACCACATGCCCAGCAGGATGCCGAGCTCTCCGGCGACCATGCCATAGCGAAGCCGGACGACCCAGGGCAGCGCCAGGCTCGGCGCGAGATCGGCCGTTTCGGCAGCGTTGGCTTCGGGCAGCATCTTGATTGTCATCGTACGGCATTTTCATCGTACGGCAACCAACGCCGGGTTGACGTGCGACATTTTGACGCACGGCTTAAGTGGAGAATATTTTGTGCTCTTTGCGAATGGCGTCGACCAGGCGGTCGAGTTCAGCAGTGGTGTTATAGAGCGCCGGCGTGACGCGAACGGCGGCCCCATTGGCGATCCCTTGGCGCGCGACCGTGAGAATGTTGTGTTTGGCAACCAGCAGGTCCTGCACCTGTTTCGCCTGCGCGAAGGTTTTCATCCCTTTGAGGCGAAACGATGTGGTCGCGCCGTAGCGCGCAGGATCGTCGGGCGTAAGAATTTCCACTCCGGTGACGTCGCGCACACGGGCCACCCAGTAGTTGCGTAGAAATTGCAGCCGCGCCTGCTTGCGCGCCACCGTCAATTGGTTGTGAAACGCGATGGCGGCCGGAATGGTCAGGGTTGCAGCGAAGTCGTAGGTGCCTGGATAAACGCGAGACCGAATGTCGTTTGGCGGATCTTCGCGATTGCCGAGGCAAAGGTCCATCTCGTGCAGCTTCTCCTTGCGGATGTACATTGCGCCAGTGCCGAGCGGCGCGCCGATCCACTTATGCAAGCTGAACCCGGCAAAGTCAGCATCCAGATCCTTGACATCCACAGGCATCTGACCAACCGCCTGCGCGGTATCGAGAATGCAGGAAACACCACGGCGCCGCGCCAATGAGATGATCTCCTGTACCGGATTGACCAACCCAGTTCGATGGCAGAGATGCGTCAGCAGCATCAGCTTGGCTTGCGGCGTTTGTTTCAGAATTCCTTCATACGCAGCCAGAATGTTCGCCGTCGTGGCCGGCTCCGGCATGACGAATGTGGTGACCTCAATGCCACGACGCTCCTTCAGAAAGAGCATGGTGTTCTGCATGGCGTCATAATCGAGGTCGCCAAAGATAATGTGATCGCCCGGTTTAAGCTGGTTGTAGCCGGCGATCAGATCTTGCAGGGACTCGGTGCCACAGCGCGTCAGCGCGATCTCTTCCACGTCCGCGTTGATGAGCTTGGCCACGGACGCCCGCACCTTGGAGAGTTCGACCGGCAGCGACTCCTGCGGCAGCACGCCGCGCACGAAGGGAACGTTCCGCCGGTTGACGTACGCCACCTTCCGGCTGTACTCATCCATCACCGGGCGGGCCATGATGTTCCAGTAGGCGTTTTCGAGATTGACGATACTGCGGTCTACGTCATACCACTGGACGAACGCAGCCTCATCGTTACTGGAAATTTGCGGACTGGATGATTGTGCCCCTAGCGATTTCAGCGTGATGAGCGACGATGCAGCGGTTTCTAGAAAAGTCCTGCGATTCTTCATGCGAACACCAATCCTTTGGGAGTCCTTCGTGTTCCACTGTTTATTCCGCGCGTTATACCTTCCGTATTAGGCCTTGACAAGCGCCGGGAGCACGATTGTGAAGCACGAGCCCTTGCCTACTTCGCTGCTCACTTCCATGGTTCCACCATGCACCTTGACTATCTGCTCGACAATCGACAAGCCGATTCCCGACCCCATCTCGCCCGACGCCTCGGCGCGCTTGGTCCGGTAGAACTTTTGAAAAATGCTCTTCAGCTCCTTTGAATCGACGCCAATTCCTTGATCCTTTACGGAAATTCGCAATTCGTCGCCCCGCGCTTCCGACATCACGGTAATCTCCGTATGGGCCGGACTGTATTTCACCGCGTTGGTCAACAAATTAAACACCGCATATTCCATTAGCTCGCGGTCGCCATTCAATTCGCCCTTGAGATGCTCCGCCACACGCACCTGAATTTCCTTACGCTCGGCTTGCGGCCGCACCCGGCCGACGCAGGTCTCGATGACTTCTTCGGCGGCAAAGGGTTCCTTCTTCAGCCCGATGTGCCCTTCCGACAGCCGCTCCACATCCAGAAAAGTCTGGATCATCCGGGCCAGCCGCTTGGACTCGGAGTTGATCATCTCGGCAATCTGTTTGCGCTTCTCCTCGCTCAGGTTATAGCGGCCCATCAGCTCGCTGGAACCTTGAATGGCGGTGAGCGGGGAGCGCATTTCGTGAGTGACCCATTGAAAAGCCTGCCGGTAGCGCGTTCGCTCAGCTTCCGATTGACGCAGTTGGCCGCGTACAAAAAGAAGCTGATACGAGGCCGCGCCCACCAGGCCCAGCCATACGGTGCTGAGCGGGCCGAAGTAGGGAAACACGATTCCCTGCCGAAAGAGCAGAAACGGAGTGTAGTGTACAGCGGCCAGCAATACCAGGCTCGGGACGTAGGCGCGCCAACCGGAGTTGAATGCAAAAATCACGCCGGTGAGGAGTGCGATTCCCAGACAGACCGCGGGGGCGACGAAGTTGGGCGCATCGACCAGGAAGTGGTTCCCGGCCAGGGTTTCATAGGCATGTGCATGCACCTCCACGCCCGGCATCTCGCCCAGGGGCGTGCGGACGCGGTCGCGCGTGGCCGACAGGTCGGTTACCCCGATAAAGACCGCTTTCGCTTTGGCGCGCTGGATCAAGGCAGGGTGGTTGACCAGATCGAGCAGCGATATCTCGGGGATGTCTCCGCTATAGATCACGCGCAACGGCCGAAATCCGGTTTGGCGCGGGTCGCCGGAAGGAGTCAACGGTGCGGGAATGATTTCCTCACCGACCCGTAAGTCCTCCGGAGATTCTACAATCGGAAGATGTTTCTGTAGCCGGAACGCTTCCAGCGAAAGCGCCCAATGGCGCTCGCGCGCAGTTCGCTTTTCGAGCGGCAACACCCGCGTGACGCCGTCGTACGAATCCTCATCCGAAGTATCGTGCCCTACCGCCTCTGCGCACTTTGCGAAGCTTTTCAACGGGTCGTCCCACTGCTCGTTGACCAGGTCGGCAATCAGCACCAGGTTGGGGGTCGCGCACATGGCCGTGGCCAGGCGTGCGTTCTGGACCGGGTCGGCCGGATCGGTCAACAGAATATCGACCGCGACCACAGCGGGCTGGGCGGCCTGGAGCCGTTCGAGCGCGGTGGCCACCATGGTCCGATAGCTGCCGACTCCGCCCATGGCTTTGTAGGTCGGTCCGTCTATCGCGACGATCAGGGATTGCGGCGTCAGGGCAGCGGGCGGAGTGAGATGCCACATCCAGTCGTACACGTAATTGTCGATGCGGGATGCGATAGCGGTCCATCCCGCCAGGGTTGCGACCAGAAAGCATGCCAGCCCGATCGGGAGGTAGCCGAGCTTGGGGTGAGTCTGCCAGTACTTTCTCAAGATCATCAGGCTGGTGCGAAATTAGGCCTCGCCCATGATCTTATCGCCTTGCGAGCCGACGCGCGTGGCTTTAGCGTGGCGAGGTTGCAATGCGCTGGACTCTTGTACATTTTTCCCGCTAACTCGTGCTGCCGGTGAAGCAAGCAGACGGGGACATTGCGGCTCGAGTCCGAACTCCTTCGCTTTAGAACGATCGCAGCTATGTCCCCTGGCGCATGTCGCGCGGGTTTACAACCCGCCCAAGTTCGGGGACGAACCTTTAGCCCCAATCTACGATCTTTCCTTCAACCGGGCATCCACGCGCCGCTCTATTTCTTCTCCGGCGGCTGACCACCCGGCGGCGTCTCGGACGAAGCGATATCGGCCGCAGGCAAAATGGAAACGCCCTTTACCTATTCGCTCTCCCTGTGGGGCCGGTTACTAACCGGCCGCGGGTTCTTAACCCGCCCAAGTCCGGGGACGAGCCTTAGCCCCAATCCACAATTCCTTCAGCCTGGCATCGACAAGCCCCCCGCTCTA
The DNA here is from genome assembly GCA_963836595.1 of Bryobacterales bacterium. Taxonomy (GTDB): domain Bacteria; phylum Acidobacteriota; class Terriglobia; order Bryobacterales; family Bryobacteraceae; genus DATFZA01. The sequence continues at coordinate 1,135,408 of CAWIKC010000002.1, read as the reverse complement.
TTTCTTCTCCGGCGGCTGACCACCCGGCGGCGTTTCGGACGAAGCGATATCGGCCGCAGCCTTCCATGAGCCGTCCGCTTGCTTCCGATAAGTCGTCACGTAGCTGCCGTGATCGTGAATGACCTGCTTGGATTTCGGCTCCGTCATGGTCATGTTGTACGAACCCTGCGTGTAAGCGACATCGCCTCCCTTGGCGACCTCCACTTTCGAAGCTTGGAATTTCAGAGTCAGCGCGGGATCGCCCACCATCTCCGCTAACGTGTTACGAATTGCGTCCTTGCCGTAACTCGCCGGCACACCCGGACTGATCAAAACGGCATCATCGGCATAGTGCGCGGCTAGCTTTTCGATGTCCTTCGACGCATAATCCTGGTTCCATTGAGTCTCAATGTCCTTCAGCGCCTGGATGTCGGCGCCGCGGGTATTGGACGTGCTTACAGAGCAACCCGTCAGTAGCAACGCGTACACAGGGCCGCACCAGGCAGTGACCTTTTTCATGCGGTGGTTCTCCCGATTATCATCGGACGAGTATACGACAGTCCGCTTGCGCTCGCATTCAACTTCCCGGCAAACTGCGATAAACTAGGCCGCTGACAGGAGATCTAGAAAAGTGAAACACGTTGCCTTGTTCGGTCTGCTTGGCGCGCTGGCTTGTGCCCAGCAGACGGTGCCCGAGATTCCCTTCGATTCCGTTCCGAATGTGCTCAAGCTGCCGCCGGACCTCTATCTGGGAGAAGTTTCCGGCGTGGCGTTGAACTCCAAAGGCCACATCTTTATTTTTTCGCGCGGCAACACCACCGGGCCCGCCTATGGGGCTACCGCATCGCAGCTCTTGGAGTTTGCCCCCGATGGCCGCTTCCTCCGCGAAATCGGCAAGAACCTCTACGCCTGGTCCTACGCCCACGTCGTCCGCATCGACAAGAACGACAACATCTGGGCGGTCGACAAGGGCTCCGATATGATTATCAAGTTCACTCCCGACGGCCGCGTGTCGATGGTTTTCGGACGCAAGAAAGAAGCCTCCGACGATCCGCAGCCCTGGAAGCACGTGAATCCGCCGCTCCCGGCCGTGAACGGAATGTTCCGGCAGCCGACCGACGTTACCTGGGATCCGGCCGGAGACATTTTCATCAGTGACGGATACATCAATTCGCGCGTAGCCAAGTACGACAAGAACGGCGACTGGGTGAAGCAATGGGGCGAGCACGGCAACAAGCCAGGTGAGTTCAACACGCCGCACAGCATCGCCTCCGATGCCCAGGGTAATGTCTACGTCGCCGATCGCGGCAACCGGCGCATCCAGGTGTTCGATCCCGATGGAAATTTCCTGCGCGAGATCAAGATCGACGTCCCGCTGCCGGCGGTGGTGCATCCCTGGCTGGGCAATCCGCCGAGCCCCCAAGGCGCGGCCGCGCAGAATGGCGCCCCGTGGGCCATCTGCATCACGCCCGGCCCAACTCAATATTTGTATAGCTCCGACGCCTATCCCGGCCGCGTCTACAAGTTGTCTCTCGATGGAACCGTTCTCGGAGTCCTCGGAAGCTCCGGCCGCCAACCCAAGCAATTCGGCTGGATCCACGAGATCGCCTGTCCGTCGGAGAACACCATTTACGTCGCGGAAATTCTGAACTGGCGCGTGCAGAAACTGCTGCTGCATCCGGAGAAGCAGTCGTCTACGTCCGCCGCCGGCCGGTAAAAGGGCCCAAGCCCATGCCGGTAGACCCTGAATACCTGCGCCAACTTTATGGATCGCTCTCCGATGAAGCCCTCCGGGAAGTAAATCGCGCGGAATTGGTTGCAGCGGCACAGAAGTACTACGATGCCGAGGTCGTTAGACGCGAACTCGATATGACATCCGGTTCCTACCGGCCAAGCGGCCCACGGAATAAGCAAATCGAGGCTGACGGCGATCCCGGCCGTCCGGAAGAGCCTGCTTTCTTGGCAGTGCTCACCGCAGAAACGCGCGATGCCTATATCGAGGGGGCTTTCGAAGTCTTGCAGGTGGCCGGAATCCCGTGCTCTATGGAATTCCGCGAAATTCAGCGCGAGAGTCCCGTCATACAATCGAAGACCATGTGGGCGCTGCTGGTGCCGGAACGGCTCTATTTGCAGGCCACGAACATCCTGGAACTGGAAATCTACAATCACGACTTCGAAGCTATATGGAGCGCGCATTTGGAGCGGCTTTCGGATCGTGAACTGCTCGCGTTGAAGCCGGAACAGGTTTGGTGCGGCCTGTTCGATCGAGTGGAGCGCGTGACCCGAGCCTACATTGACGAACTCGCTCGCCGCCGCATCAAAATGTAAATGCGGGGCAGGTTCTCAACCTGCCGCGGGTTGTTAACCCGCGCGCAGCCGCACAGGCCGGATCAAGCAGGCTCCCTGTCTAGCCCCGAACGTAAGTGAGGGGACTGGCGCTCGGTCCCCTCACTGGCGCTCGGTCCCCTCACTGACGTTCGGGGCTAGAAACGGCTACCTTCGCTCAGACATGTACAACTGCCTCACTGCCGTTCGGGACCGCTCGCGGTCAGCCCGTTGTAATGCGCCAGGAACGTCGCTTGCGCATTGACCGCGGGCTCGCCCGGCGCCGGGACCACACGCGTATAAACGCCGTCGCTTTGCATCCTGCGAGCCTTGACGTTGTCCTTCAAATAGGTAGCGAGAATCTGGTCTTTGATGCGCCGCACCAACTGTTCATCGCCCACCGGAAAAAGCACTTCCACTCGGCGGTTGAGGTTGCGCGGCATCAGGTCCGCGCTGCCGAGATAAATTTCTTCCTTGCCGCCATTGCGGAAATAGTAAATCCGGCTATGTTCCAAAAAGCGCCCCAGAATGCTGGTCACCTGGACGTTGTCGCTGACTCCCGGAACGCCCGGCCGCAGGCAGCAGATTCCGCGCACCAGCAAGTCCAGCTTCACGCCGGCCTGAGAGGCGCGGTAGAGTTGCCGGATCATGAGCGGATCTTCCAGCGCATTCATCTTCAGAATCAAATGCCCTCGTCCACCTTGCCGTTGATGCGCGATCTCTCGCTCGATCAATTCATCAAAACGCTTGCGCAGATTGATGGGCGCAACCAGCAATTTCTCGAACTGCGTTTTGGCCGAATAGCCCGTCAGGAAGTTGAACAGATCGGTGACGTCGGCGCCGATCTGGTCGTCGCACGTAAGCATTCCCAGGTCGGTGTATAGGCGCGCGGTCACCGTATTGTAGTTGCCCGTCGCCAGGTGAACATAGCGGCGCATCACGTCGCCCTCGCGCCGGACCACTAACGCGACTTTCGAATGCACCTTGAGACCGACCAGGCCGTAAACTACGTGGACGCCGTCGCGCTCCAGCGCGCGGGCCCATTCAATATTGCTCTCCTCGTCAAAACGCGCTTTCAATTCCACCAGCACCGCAACCTGTTTCCCGTTGTCGATGGCCTCGAGCAATGCCTCGACGATGGGCGAATTTCGGCCCGTGCGATACAAAGTCATTTTGATCGCCAGGACGTCCGGGTCGGCCGCCGCTTTGCGCAAAAACTCCACCACTGGCTGGAACGACTCATATGGATGGTGCAGCAGCACGTCCCCTTGACGGATCATGGTGAACAAATCGGCCACCGCTTTATCCGCCAGCGCGGGCGCCGTGCACGGCGCAAAGGGCTTATCTTTCAGATCCGGGCGATCCACGCTGAGATGCCTCAGCCGGCTGAGATCCAGCGGGCCGTCGACACGGTATACGTCCGTGCTGTCGACCTCCAGATTGGTCAGCAGAATGTCGGCGATATGCGCCGGCATTCGCAAGTTCACCTGCAATCGCACCACGTCGCGGAAACGGCGCTGCCAGACAGCTTCCTCGATCGTCTCCAGCAGATCGTCGCTCTCCACTTCCTTAATCGCCACCTCGGCGTCGCGCGTGACATGAAAGGGATGCGCGTCGGCAATGGTCAACCCGGGGAACAGATAGCGCAGATTGGCCATAATCAGTTGTTCCAGCCAAAGGAACGCCGACTCCCCGGTGCGGTCCCGGATCGGCACCAGTTGCGCCAGCGTATCCGGCACTTTCACGCGCGCAAAATGTTCTCGCCCGTCGGCGCCTTTCACCGACACGGCGATATTCAGACTCAAATTCGAAATGTGCGGGAACGGCCGGCCGGGATCGAACGCCAACGGAGTCAACACCGGAAAGACCGTGCGCAGAAAGTACGCTTCCATGCGCGACTTTTCCTCCGCCGAGAGTTCGTTGTAATCCAGCAAGCGGATTCCGTTGCGGCTGAGCGCAGGCAACAAATCGTTGCTGAACAACACGTAAGCTTCCGGCAGCAGCTCGTTCACTTCGTGCCGGATGGCCTCCAATTGCGCTAAAGGCGTGCGTCCGTCCGAGCTCATTTCCTGACTGGCGTTCTCCACTTTTTGCATCAACCCGGCCACCCGCACCATGAAAAATTCGTCCAGGTTTGAGGCGAAGATGGACAGAAACTTCACCCGTTCCAGCAGCGCGTTGGCCGGGTCGGCGGCCTCCTCCAAAACCCGACGTTGAAAGGCAATCAGGCTTAGCTCGCGGTTGACATAGAGCGAGGGTTCGTCCAGGCGGCTCTGTTCGGTTTGAAGGGCATCGGCAGCTTTCGACATTCGCGTCTTAGTCTATCAGGTTGGCGTTTTTCTTGTGCTGTCAGAGGTGTTTCACGGGACTGTCATCGAATCGTCACGGGCCGCGGGCTATGTTCAGAAGAGAAACTCATGGCCACGAAGAAAATCGTTCTCGTTGAAGATGATGTCGACCTGCACCAGTTGTTAAAGTACAACCTGGAAAAAGAGGGATTTCAGATCGTGGGCAGCCATACGGGCCGGGGAGTGGTGGAACTGTGTGTCCGGGAAAAGCCCGATCTGATTGTGCTCGATATCATGCTGCCGGATGCCGATGGTCTCGATATTTGCAAGCGCCTCCGCGGCCACACCGATTTGCAGGCCACGCCGTTGATTTTCATCACGGCGCGCGCATCGGAGACCGACCGCATTGTGGGTCTCGAATTGGGCGCTAACGACTATATCGTGAAGCCGTTTTTTGTACGCGAGGTAATTGCGCGGATTAAAGTACAATTACGCCGGCCCGCCGAGGCCAGTCCGGTGCTGAAGGCGGGGGGCCTGGAACTCGATCGTACCCGCTGCCAGGTCCGGCTGAATGGCAATGAAGTTCCACTCACGGCGACCGAATTTCGCTTGCTCGAGTACATCATGGGACGGGCCGGCGTGGTGTTCAGCCGCGAGCAACTGCTCGATTCCGTTTGGGGCAACGACCGCGCTGTGACGGATCGGACGGTGGACGTGTACGTTCTGCGGCTCCGCCAAAAACTCGAAGTCGATCCGGCCAATCCGCAACTGATCCGCAGCGTGCGCGGATTCGGCTACAGCTTCAACGAGACACTGACGCGCAGTATTCCGGCGTAGCTAGAATGTGGGGCAGGTTGTCAACCTGCCGCGGGTTGTTAACCCGCGCGGGGGCCAATAGCGAGTGGGCCTCTAGAGAGCCCTGAAACTTTGAGTGGCAGGGCCGTCGAATGTGGGGCAGGTATTAACCCGCCGCAGGTATTAACCCGCGAGTGGAGTGTTATCAGCCCGCCTGTAACTTTATTTAGCGCCCGTTAGGGTGCGTCCGGGCGGATGGGTCTCTAAAACAACCCCCTCAACGAGACACTGACGCGCAGTACACCGGCGCAGCCGCGCTCTGTTCCGCCTCTTGCAGCCGCCGCGCCCACTTACCGGTAAATGCACGCTCGCGGATCGCATTTGCCAAAATCACAAACGGCACAGCCAGAAACAGCGGCGCCATCAAGGCCGTCCAATTCTTCTCGCGCACCATCGACCAGCCAATCTCCATCACCACCAGAGTGAGTTTGCGATAGTTGCCGGAGACGCCATGCGCCACGCCCTGCCCGGAACTCAGTCCGGTGACAAACTCCTCGACGGAACGCGCGCCCAGAACCTCCGTGTACGTTCTGCCTAGCGAGTGGAGGGTATGGGCATCACTGCCGGCCACCGGGGCTTTCTTCCAGCGCCGGGCGAGTTCGGCGGCGGCACGGTTACTGGTCTCCAGCATTGCGCCGTTAAGAACCTCCACGCCGGGGAAGAATTCTTCAAAGAAGGCAAAGTCCGAATCGGTGCGTGGTCCGGTGAGACTGGAAAAGACATGATTGATACTGAAAAATAGTTTGCGTTCGTTGAGATACGACACCAATGCAGGCAAGTCCTTGCGGCGGCGCTGCAATTGAACGTGATCGGATTCCCGAATTCCATACACGCCCATGTGCAATTCGGTGCCGCTCGGCGTCTCACAAGTTACTTCCTCACTCAGGAAAAAATCGGCATGCCGCCGCAGCGGCTCCACGGCGTCAATCGAGTCGTGATCCGTGGCTGTGACGAAATCCATGCCGCGCCGCTTCAGCAGCTCGTACAGGACTTCCGGATCGTTGTAGCACTCGCGGCAGATGCGGTCGAGCAGCGGGATGTTGCACATGCCCGAGGCGGTGGTGTGGACATGCAGGTCACACTTCATGCTTCATTCATAACGCGCTATCCGTTACAGATCGATGAGCTGTGGAAAAAACATTTGTGACAAACTATGTGTTAGCAGATTCTTCACCCGATTGCAACGGAATTGTAAAGTGGTTAAGGGCGCGATTGGCCCCTTTATCCTGGTACTGGACACAATGAAAACGGAACCATCGGCGCCCCTGCAGGAGCTGGTTGAGGCGCGCGGGCACTTGATCGACTCCCACGTGATGGAGACCATCTTCGACACCGTCGTCGAGTTCGGCGGCCGCTTTGACGTCGAAGAATTTCGCATCGGCCGCACCAATACCGATCAATCCTACCTGCGCCTGCGCGTGTCCACGCAGGATCGCGAGTCCATGGATAAGATGCTTCCCCAATTGCTCGGGCTCGGCTGCGCGATGGTGGAAGAAGGCGATGCCGAACTGCGCACCGTGGAGCGCGACTGCTGCGCGCCGGAAGATTTTTACTCGACCACTAATCACCGCACCGAAGTCCGCCTGGGCAACCGTTGGGTGGAGGCGGCCGATCAGCGCATGGATGCCCTGATCGTGATGAGAGACGGCTTCGCGCGTTGCCGCCGGTTGCGCGATGTGCGCGCCGGAGATAGCGTGGTGGTGGGCATGCGTGGTATCCGCGTGATTCCCGAATCCAAGGAGCGCGACCGCCTTTCCTTTGCGTTCATGAGCAACGGAATCTCTTCTGAACGCCAGGTGGAAACGGCGGTTCGCCAAACCGCGGCTCTCATTGAACAGGTGCGCGCCGCCGGTCAAAAGGTGATCGTCGTGGCCGGTCCGGTGGTGGTTCACACCGGCGGCGCGGCCGCGCTGTCTCTGCTGATCCGCAACGGATATGTCAACGCGCTCCTGGCCGGCAACGCGCTCGGCGTTCATGATATCGAGGCGGCGCTGCTGGGGACTTCGCTCGGCGTCCGCCTGAGCGACGGCCGGCAGGAAGAGCATGGCCACCGCAATCACATGCGGGCCATCAACGCCGTGTACCACTGCGGCAACGTGCGCGGCGCGGTCGAGAGCGGGAGGCTCAATAGCGGCATCCTGTATGAGTGCGTGCGCGCCAACGTCCCGTATGTGCTGGCTGGAAGCTTGCGCGACGATGGACCTTTGCCCGGCACCATCACCGACATGAACCAGGCCCAGGACGCCTATGCCGCCGAGCTGAAAGGCGCAGGGCTGGTGCTGTGTCTCGGTTCGATGCTGCACTCCATCGCCGTCGGCAACATGCTGCCAAGCTGGGTGAAGATCGTCTGTGTGGACATCAACCCGGCGGTGGCGACCAAGGTAAGCGACCGCGGCACTGGCCAGATGGTGGGTGTGGTCACCGACGTCGGACTGTTTCTGGACCTGCTGGCCAAGGCGCTGATCAAAACACCATGAAACGAGAATATACCGACGAACACGCAGCCGCCGGAATCGAGGCGGCGCTGCCGGAGATCGAAACCTGGCCCAACCAATATCCCGGCTATGAAATCGAGATCGAGATGCCGGAGTTCACCTCCGTCTGCCCGAAGACCGGTCTGCCGGATCATGGAAATATTCTCATCCGCTACGTTCCGGATAAGAAATGTTTGGAGCTGAAATCGCTCAAGCTGTACATGCTCGCCTACCGCAATCTCGGGATTTTTCAGGAGAACGTGGTGAACCGGTTTCTCGAAGACGTGGTGCGCGCCGTGAAACCGGTGTCGGCCACGGTCGTAGGAGAATTCACGCCGCGCGGCGGCGTGTACTCAAAAATCACCGCCAGTTGGAGTGGCAAGAGTGGATCCAAGTTACGCCGGACAAAGAGCTGAAGAGATTTCGGCCGTAGTCGAGGAGATTCGCCGGCGCGTCCGCGCGCGCAATCCCAACGGCGCCGTTTTGGGCGATATTCCGCTGGCCGACCTGGTTCCCTTGTCCCAGGCGCGCGACAGCGCCGAGGGCAAGGTGGCCAGTATTGGCACGGTGAACCCACGCTCCGGCGGAGCGTTGAACAGCATCGTTCAGCGTCTGAAACGGCTCATCGCGCGGTCGCTGAACTGGCATGTGCGAGAGCAGGTGAATTTCAATCGAGCCATGCTCGGCTGCGTGCAGGCCACCATGGACGCGCTCAACGAGACCAATCGCGCCATCGTAGCCGTGTCCGCGAAAATTGACAGCCTCGATCAGCGGTTCCAAAAACAAATTGACAGCCTCGATCAGCGGTTCCAAAAACAATCCGGCGAGATTGCCGTCGAGATTTCCGGAGAAATTCGCGAGCTAAAAGATATTCGCACTCACTGGAGCGCCTGGCGCGAGACCTGGGAACGCAAGCTCAGCGACAACGAGATTCACTTCTACCGCAGCCTTTCCGACTTGCAATCCGCCTACAACCATCGCGCCACGTTGCTCGAAGAAAACCACCGGCGCCAACTCGTTTCGCAGCACGCTGACTTCGAGGGCGCCCTGGCCCGCGCTGCGGCCGATATTCAGAGCCAACTGTGGGCCGGCATGGTGAAGATTCGGGGCGAGTACGATGAACTCATTCATTCGGAGTTGAGACTGCTGCGGCAGCGCCTGAGTTTTTCACGCCCGGAAGTCACGCCGCCCGTCAGCCTGCCTCCTCTGCCCCAGATCGACTCGATAAAAATCGACTGGATGAAGTTTACCGGCAGATTTCGCGGTTCGGAGGCCGACATCGAGCAGCGGCAGCAGATGTACGCAACGCGTTTCCGCGGCTGCCGGCATGTGCTGGATATCGGCTGCGGACGGGGCGAACTGCTGCAGGTGTTGACCGATGCCGGCGTAGGTGTGCGCGGAATCGACTTAAGCGAAGAATGCGTCGCACTGTGCCGCTCCAAAGGTCTGGACGCCGAAACCGCCGACTTGTTCACCTACTTAGATGCCCTGCCGCCTTCTCACCTGGATGGAATCGTTTCCTGCCAGGTGGTCGAGCACCTGCCGCCCGAACGGCTGCCGGAGCTAATCCGCCTATGCGCGCAAAAACTGAAACCCGGAGCGCTCTTGGCGCTGGAGACTCCCAATCCCGAGTGCCTGGCAATCTTCGCCACCCACTTTTTTCTCGATCCGACGCACCAGCGCCCGCTCCCGCCGCCGTTGCTGGCGTTCTACCTCGAAGAGGCCGGATTCGGCTCGATTGAGATAGAGCGCCTGTCGCCGGCCGAGGAATCGCTGCCATCGGTCGCCTCGTTGCCGGCCGAATTCCGCAAGCAGTTTTTCGGCGGCATGGACTACGCGATCTTCGGCCGGAAGCTAGCCTAGCTTGTGGGGCAGGTTATCAACAGCTAGTGGGGCGATCCCCCTGGATCGCGGCCGGTCGCGATGGGCGAGGCCTGACCAGGGCGCAGCGGGGCAGGAACTGGCATTTACCCGCGCGTGGAGTTCGTACATGACTACGCTCACCAAGGCATTCGGAGCTGCCAGCATCTTTCTAGCCCCGAACGTCAGTGAGGGGACCAAGCGCTCCCCTCACTGACGTTCAGAGCTAGCCCTATCAGCCCACCTCCGAAGCGCTCCTGTCATTTAGCGAGCCTCCATAGCTTGTTTCATCTCTGTCCACTCCGACCCCACATGCTACCCTCAAAGAGAACGCGAATGGCGGTTCCTGGAATCAAAGATTCGCTCCGGCAACAAGGCATCCGGCTTACACGCCAGCGCAAGATCCTGCTCGATTTGATCGATCAGTCGGGTGAGCATCTGGATGCCGAGGCCCTCTTTCGTCTCGCCAAAGAGCAGGATCCCAAACTCAATCGCGTTACCGTCTATCGCACCTTAAAACTACTGAAACTCGGCGGTTTGGTGGACGAGTTGGACCTGATGCACCATGCCGGCGACCAGCATTATTACGAGACCCGGCTGAAACAGGAACACGCGCATGTGATCTGTTTGCGCTGCGGCAAAATCGAAGAATTTTTCGGCGACCCGCTGCAGGCCATCCGCGAACAGATCGCGAACCACTTCGGCTTTCAGGTCGTATTGGCGCGGACTGAGGTTGGCGGCTACTGTTCGCACTGCCAGGTCTTGCGCGCGCGCGAAACGGAAGAAGCGGCCAAGGCTCCGCACTGATGCCGTCGCCGGCTTTGGTGGTCGTGCACCCTTCCGGCACTCGCAGCCGCGTGCCCATCGAATCGCTCCCGTTTTCCATCGGCCGCAACGCCGACAATCACCTGGTGCTGCGCGATAATCGCACCTCCCGCAACCACGCCCGCATCGTGTTTGAAGATGGCGGCTACTTCATTGAAGATCTGAAAAGCCGGCATGGGCTGTTCGTAAATGGCGAGCCCGCCACCAAACACCGCCTGGCGAACTCCGACCGCATCGACTTCGGTTTTCAGGATTCCTACAAGCTGATTTTCGCTCTCGAGGACCTGGAGCTGACCCGCATCATGGATCAGATTTCCGCCCCGTCCTCGGCCGCCACTGGAAATCTCGGCAAGCTGCGGGCTTTGGTCGAGGTGGCGCGCGCCTTGCAAAGTTCCCTCTCCACCCACGATGTGTTGACTGCCGTGGTGGACGCGGCCCTCGCCGTCACCAACGCCGAACGCGGTTTCTTGCTGCTGCGCCGCGAAGCGGAGCTGGATGTGGCTGTGGCGCGCGATCACAGCGGAGCCCCGCTCGGCAGCACCGAACTGCGCGTCCCCACTTCCGTAATCGACCGCGCTCTAAAGACGCGGCGCGAACTGCTGTCGATGACCTTCGATCCGTTGGAGCAGCAAGGTATCCGCCCCGAGATGTCGGTGGCCGATCTCGATCTGCGCAGCGTGGTGTGCGTCCCGCTGATTCGCATTCGTACCGGCGGCGCGCTTGAGACCATCGTGTCGTCCGCCAACGACACCATCGGTATGCTCTACATGGACTCGCGCCAGAGTCAGGCCGATATGTCGGCCGGCAACCGCGAGATTCTCCAGACGCTTGCTCTCGAAGCCTCGACCATCCTCGAAAATGCCCGCTTGCTCGAGGAGGAGCGCCACAAGCAGCGTTTGGAACAGGAACTGGATATCGCTCGCGTCATCCAAAGCGACCTGCTGCCCCGTGAGCTTCCGTCCACCGGCTGGTTTCGAGCCGCCGGATCGAGCATTCCGTCCCATTCTGTCGGCGGCGATTACTTCGACGTGCGCGCTGTCCGCGACGATCTGTTCTCGATTGTCATCGCCGATGTTTCGGGCAAAGGCGTCAGCTCTGCGCTGCTGGCTTCTCTGCTGCAAGGCGCATTTTTATTGGCCGCCGAAGGCGCCATCGAGATTGAGCAGGTGATGAAGCGCATCAATCACTTTCTGAACGAGCGCACTCGCGGCGAGAAATACGCAACCGTCGTATACTGCACTGTCGATCGCAAAGGTCTTCTGCAGTGGTCCAACGCCGGACATCCGACCCCATTCGTGGTTCGCGCCGGCTGTGCGCCGATCTCGCTGGGGACCACCGGAATGCCCGTCGGATTACTGGGAACCGCGGAATTTGGCGTCGAGAGCATTCAACTACAGCCCGGCGACAAAGTGTTGCTCTACAGCGACGGCTTGTCTGAAGCCGAGAACGCCTCCGCTGAATTCTTCGACAAAAAAATGATGCTGGGCGCTATGGCTGCCCATGGCGCGGGCTCCAGCGCCGACCTTCACAACGGCCTGATGTCGGCCGTGCGCGAGTTCACTGAAGGATTAGATCTGAACGACGATATTACGCTACTTGTGCTCGAGTACGCCGGGTAAGGGCGCGTTCTTCATTTTCAGCAGGACCGCCTGATAGCGGGCGTCACTGCGTACCGCGTTCAGCAGCGGTTCCGCTTCCATCCGATCGGTGTTGTGAAATCCATGCGACTCCGCAGCCTCCAGCGCTTCGAGCGCTCTGCGGGTGTTTCCAGCCCCGGCCTGCGCCAGCGCCAGCGCGAACCACGCGCCGCCGTTGTCCGGTTCAACCACGACGGCGTTCTCGTACAGTTCGGCGGCGTCTCTGTATTGATGGTTCCGCATCAGTTCGCGGCCGGTCTCCACCTGCGTGACATACGTCACCGCGATCACCCGGCGCGCGATTCTCCGCTCCGGACTGTCGCTGGCCATAACCGCTTCTTTCCGCAATTTCTCGATGGTCGAGCGCCCGTCCGCGCTGCGGGCAATGGCCGCCAGCGTATCAAACCGGGCTGCCAGCCGCTCCTGCCCGGTAGAAGGCTGCGCCGCGCGCGGCTCTCCGCGTCCTTGAATAAACTCGAGCGCATCGCTGGTGAGATTTTCCGGCAGCCACTCATGCGTGCCGTTGAACTCGACAAAACGATGCGGAACTCCGCGCTGCGCCAACTCGACACTCATCTTGTATAACTCGTCGTAATTAAAATCGTCGACGCCCGTGCTCGCGTAAAGCCGGAACGGAATATCCTTCGGCACGTGTCCGCCAAACCCGGCGCCGCAGGCGATCACACCGGCGATGGCGCCATTAGAAGCCCAAGCCAAAGCCAGCCGCGCGCCTCCCGAAAAGCCTGCCGCGTAAATACGCGCGTCGTCGATCGCCAACCGCTCATGCGTATCGGCCAGCATCCACTGGAGCGCCTCTTTGACCGGCCCGATCGGCCCGTTCTGTGAGTTGTTGGAACCCACCACTATGATGCCCGCCTTTTCCGCCGCTTGCGAAAAACGCTCCACCGGCGCACGCCCATGCGCCCCCGGATCCAGGCAATACAGAACCGGCCAAGTATGGTTCGGAGTATAGTTAGAAGGCAAATACAAAGCGTAGCTTTGCGAGGCGTCCCCGCGCGCCACCACGCGGTCGAGAACCCGCCCGCGCGGCAGTTCCTCGGCGCCGATCCCAACCATGCAAAGCCAAACCGCCAACAAACCCCTCATACCCCCTAGAATACGCAAAATTGAATTGTGGGGCAGGATGGTATCCTGCGGCGGCTTGGTAAGCCGCCTCCCGCCGCATAAGTAAACTCGTCGGGGGTCCGAACTCTGTTCGGAATAGCCTTCGCGCTGCGGATGGGGGACGCGCCTGGCACTCGCGTCGCGGACGGGGACACTCCGGGCTAGCAGCGGTGTCCCCTGGCGCTTGGCCCGAGAAGCCGGTTAACACCTCGGCTGTACCGCGCGGCCGCCACAAACAACCATATAATCATTACATCCATGGAAATGCAAATCGCCTTTGACCCCCGCCTAGGCGTCAACGCGACCGAATTCGCCGCCCAATGGCAACAAACCCCGGAAAATCATGCCGTAGGCCAAATGTCACTAGCCCGAACCCATCCAACCCAAACCTTCACCGACCCCCAAACAGCCGTCGCAATCCTAACCGGCATCCTGCTAGGCGTCCCCTCCAACGCCATTTGGGACGCCATCAAATCCACCTATCACCGCCTCTGCGCCTCAAACAACCAACCATCAAAGCCCATAGAATTCGGCCAAATCAAGACGCCCGAAGGCACCGAAATGATCATCGTCCGTTGGAAAGAATAGCGCGTGCCCACTCTCCTCATCCAGCAAACCAAAGGCTTCAAAGCCAATGTCAGCTTCGACGGCCGCGACCACCAAGCACAATTTAAAGACCCCTTCACGCCCGAACAAGAAGAAAACCTCCGCTGGTATTTCGAAAACCACCTGGAATTCCCCATGCTGGACACCGTACGCGCCGCCGAAGCCGCCGCCAGCGTCGAGACCTACGGCAACCACCTCTACAACCAACTCTTCGCCGACAAAGACCTCTATGCCGCCGTCAACAATCACCAGGACGACCTCCGCATCGAGATCTCCGGCTCGCCCGACTTTCACCGCCTCCATTGGGAAACGCTCTGGCGTCCGAAAGCCCCCAAACCCCTGGCCTACCGCACCGTAATCGCACGCAAAGTCAAGACAGAAGGCCGCAACCGAATCGACGTACCCGCCAAGCCCGCCATCCGCGTGCTGGTGGTCGTCGCCAGACCGCACTGGGAGCACGACGTCAGCTACCGCACCATTTCCCGCCCTCTAGTCGAGACTCTGCACCAGGCCAGCCTCGACGTCGAACTCGACTTCCTGCGCCCCGGCACCTGGCAATGTCTCGAAGAACGCCTCGCAAATCGCCGAGGCCACTACCACGTCCTCCACTTCGACGGCCACGGCGTGGTCGCATCCGTCGCCCAAATCGAGGAACTCAAAAGCAAAGGCAAGCTCCTTTACGAAGCCGCCCACAAGCCCGATTCCGAGACAGACCAGTCCCGCACCGCCTTCCTCTTCTTTGAAGGCCCAACTCGCCCCCAAAAAGGCGAGCCAATCGGTCAAGCCATCGAAGCTCAAGAAATAGCCGACTTAGTCAATGACGCCCAAATCCCCATCGTCATCCTCAACGCCTGCCAAAGCGCCCGTCAGGAATCGCAATCCGAAACCAGCCTGGCCAGCCGCCTCGCCCAAGCCGGAGTCCGCGCCGTCCTGGCCATGGCCTACTCCGTCACCGTCAGCGCGGCGAAACGCTTCATGGAAGAGTTCTATCGCGAAGCCTTCGCAGGCAAAACCATCAGCGTCGCCGCTACCCGAGCCCGCCAGCACTTGAGCCTCGACAAGCACCGCAATGCCTATTTCGGCCTGCAGGTCGAACTAGAAGACTGGCTCCTCCCCGTCCTCTACGAAAACCAAGCCGTCGAGCTAAAAATCCGCGCCACGCAGGAAGAAGCCCGCGCCATCCGCCAACGCCGCGCGGACCTCTTCACCGCCCGTCCCCTCAAACACCGCTTCTACGGCCGCGACCTCGACATCCTAGCCATCGAACGCCAAATTCTCAGTGCCTCCGACACCAACGAGCTGCTCATTGAAGGCATGGGCGGCACTGGCAAAACCACCCTGCTGCAACATCTCGCCTGGTGGTGGCATATCACCAGCCTGGTCACCCGCGTCTTCACCTTCGAGTACGACCAAAAACCCTTCACCCGACAGCAGATCCTCCATGAAATCTCGCGCCAGCTCGACGTCCCTATCGATCCCAATGAGCGCCTTCACCAGGAGGACATCGTCCGGCGCCTGCGTTCCGAGCGCTCCCTCTTGGTTCTCGACAACCTGGAATCCGTCACCGGCGAACAACTCGCCATCGGCCAATCGTTACCCGAACCCGACCGCCGCAATCTGCAAGAGTTCCTGCAAAAACTTCGCGGCGGCAAAACGCTAGTGCTAATCGGCTCGCGCAGCCAAGAAGCATGGCTAGCCCCAGGAACATTTCAGGACAACATCCACGCCCTGCGCGGCCTGGACCCCGAAGCCGCGTCCTCTTTCGCCGACGAACTCCTGCGCGCCGCCAACGCCAATGCGAGCAAGATCCGCGCCACTCCGGAATACCGCGAACTGCTGAAACTCCTGGCCGGCCATCCCCTCGCCATGCAGGTGATCTGGAGCAATCTCGGAACCAAGACGCCAGGCGAAGTATTAACCGCCCTGCGCGAAGGCGACGTCAATCTGGACCACGGCGAAACCCGCACCGACAGCATTCTGAAATGCATCGATTATTCGCACAGCAACCTGTCCGCTTACGCCAAGAGCCTCCTGGAATGCTTCGCGCCCTTCACTGGCGTCGTCCTAGAGCCCTCCCTCGAACAGTACATCCAACAGCTTCAAGCCCAGCCGGAACTTGCACACCTGCCGTGGGCTCAAATGCCCCAAGTCTTAGCCGAGGCCGAACGCTGGGGCTTGCTGAGACTCGAAGGTCCGTTCCTGCATCTCCAGCCAGTCTTCCCTTACTTTCTCCGTTCCCGCATCGATGTCACGCGCAAAGCGGCCGTAGAGACCGCCTTCCGCAAACACTACGATGGCCTCTGCGAAGCGACCGTGGAACTGCAACAATCCAAGGAACCGCAGCAGCGCGAACTCGGCCGCCAACTCGCCAAGGCCGAATACGAAAACGCCATGCGTGCGCTCCATCTGTCGCTCGCAGCCCGGGACTCAATCCTCTCACCCTATGTGATGCTCTCCAACCATCTCGACGAAACACAAGACCATGCCGCAGGTCTGTCCTTGGCCACCACGGTCACCGCAGCGTTGGAGCAATATCCGCCGGAGGCGCTTTCCGGGCGTCTGGGGCTCGAAATGGTTGGCGCAATCGACGACGCGGCAAGCCGATTCCTTCTGCTCAAACGCTACGCGGAAGCGAAATCGGCCTACAGGCAGGCGCTCGCCATCCACATGTCCAATAACTCTATTCCTGAGGAGAAAAGACCCAGGGGCTCCGCCTCAATCCATCACCAGTTAGGAAACGTTGCTCATGCGCAGCGGGAATGGGCCGAAGCCGAGCAGAACTACCGTGAAGCCCTCCGAATCTGTGTGGAGTTCAAGGACCGCTACAGCCAGGCCCGCATCTATCACCAGTTAGGAATGGTCGCCGAAGAGCAGCGCCAGTGGGCCGAAGCCGAGAAGAACTACCGCGAAGCCCTCCGAATCTATGTGGAGTTCAACGACCGATATGAGCAGGCCGGCACCTATCACCAGTTGGGAAGCGTCGCCCAAGAGCAGCGCCAGTGGGCCGAAGCCGAGCAGAACTACCGCGAGGCCCTCCGAATATATGTGGAGTTCAACGACCGCTATGCGCAGGCCGCCCCCTATCACCAGTTGGGAATCGTCGCCCAAGATCAGCGCCAGTGGGCCGAAGCCGAGAAGAACTACCGCGAAGCCCTTCGAATCCTTGTGGAGTTCAACGACCACCACAGTTCGGCCAGCACATATCACCAGTTGGGAACCGTCGCCGAAGAGCAGCGCCAGTGGGCCGAAGCCGAGCAGAACTACCGCGAAGCCCTCCGAATCTATGTGGAGTTCAACGACCGCTATGAGCAGGCCGGCACATACCACCAGTTGGGAAGAGTCGCCCAAGAGCAGCGCCAGTGGGCCGAAGCCGAGCAGAACTACCTCGTAGCCCTCCAAATCTACGTGGAGTTCAAGGACCGACACAACCTCGGCATCGTCCTGCGCAGCCTGGCCCGAATCCGCCCCGAGCGCCCAGGTCTGCCCGCCCGAGTCGCCGAAATCCTCGGCACGACCGCCGCTCAAGTAGAAGAAATCTTCAAGGAGATCAACTCACCAGACGCGAAGTCAGACTGAACGCGCAAGTCCACGATCTTCAGCACGGGTTCAAAACAAACCCCGAACCTTCACGAATCCCTTACGGAGCCGCGACCGTGAGGGAGCGGTGGCGCAGCGCTACAGAGCCAGCTTGCCGCCGGCTCCGCCGGGTTCGATAGCGCAAAACATAAGACAAATCAGCGCCCGATCCCACCACTTTCCTTGCCGCCGACAGAACGCCAAATACTCTACTGCTACGTCGACGAGACCGGCCAGGACGCCTCCGCTAATTTCTTCGTCGTAGTCGCGGTCGTGAGCGAGCGTGATCAGGAGTCGCTCCGCCAAGCCCTGATAGACATTGAGCAGCTCGCCGGTACTGGCCGCAGAAAGTGGCACAAAACGCGGCCCGCCCGCCGCATGCACTACCTCACTCGGGCCTTCGAACGGAACGTCGGAAGTAAGGAAGTCTTCTTCAGCTCGTATCCGAAGCCCATTCCATACTTTTTTCCCTTGATAGAAGTTCTGGAGTATGCCATAAAAGCCAAAGCCACTGGCCCCTACACCGCGAGAATCTTCGTCGACGGCATCGACCGGAAAAAGGCGATGGAACTTACCAACGCGTTACGCTTGCGGGGCGTGTCGCTCGAAATGGTGCGAAGCCGGCGCGACGAGAGCGAACCACTCATCCGCCTTGCTGACATGTGGGCCGGATGTATCCGCGGAGCGCAGGAGGGCGGCGCCGAAGAGCAAGCGCTCGTCGCCAGAGCAACGCAGGCCAAGTATCTCAGGCCCACAAGAAACCAAACTCTTTGATAAAAATGTTGTCTCGGCTATTCTCCCGTGACCGGAAGACCAATCTCTGCCAAGCGGGCAGGCCTTCACCGAGACTGCTCTTTCATAATAAAGACCCCACACAACTAAGTCAAACAGGTCAAAGTGCGGCGGAGTCTCCATATCCTCGAATCTAGCCCTCCGGTTCTTCCACCACATATAGCGTATACAGCACATATAGCGTATAATGAAACCAAGGACAACCTATGACCCCAGTAACCGCCAAGGAATCAGCTCACCCGCCCGTCATCTCACCCAACGATCACAGTGTAATCGGCGCCCTTTACGATGCGCTGCGCAAGAGCCCGGCAAAACTCGTGGGTCCCAACGGAGAGGCGCAACCCCTCCCGGATTCTCTTTCGTTATTTCTGGTTGCACTGATCGGACGTTTGAACGGAGGTAAGTCTGTGCACATCATTCAGAGCCAAGCCAAATTCACCACCATTGAAGCAGCGGCGATGCTCGGCGTTTCCCGGCAGTTTCTAGTCGGGCTTCTGGAAAAGAGCGAAATTCCGTACCACATGGTCGGCACGCACCGAAGAATTTACGCGCAAGACCTCGTGCGCTACAAGGTCAAGCGCGATCAGAATCGCGGGAAAATCATCGACGACCTGGCGCAACTCGAGGCGGCAGAGGGCCTATACGCCGACTCGTCCCAGCGATAGATCGTGGGGCGGCTCAAAGCCGTGGGACTGCGCAACATCTCCGGAACCGGTTTCCACAAACCGCGCCACGTTTTTCAGTATATGCAGAGCGTCCTCCGGCCCAAGGGCGCGCAAGTCGGCGCGAGCCTCGTCAGACCAATGAATCAGTTGCGGCATTGAAATTGACTTCGCCGCCAGGGCTACTCTTTTTCAACGAGCTTCTGAAACCGGTCCATCGTAAGACCGTAGTCGGCTAGAATCTCCTCCATGGGAACGCCGCCCGTGCGGTCGAGAGACGCGATGCCTTGCTCTATGCCGGCGGCTTCTTCCGGCGTCAGCGGCCCATCGTCGAGCGGCGCCAGAGCGAGCTTGCGGTCGAGCGGCGAAAGCATGCAGTTCATCTTACCCCGACGGTCACCGAACTTCAAAATAAATCCGCCTCAACCCAATCAATCATTTACCAGCCACCGTCCGCCAAAAAACCCGGAAATCCTTGCACCCGCACGCTAAATTGCAAATAGGAGATATATTCCATGAACCTGTCCACCGGCCCCCGTACGCCTGAAGGCAAACAGCGCACTCGCCTCAACGCTCTGCGCCACGGCCTCACCGGCCAAACCGTCGTCCTCCCGACTGAGGACCTCCAGGCCTATAAAACATTCTGCGACGACTTCGTGGTTCATTACCAGCCCGTCGGCCCGGTCGAACGCCAGCTCGTCCAAACCATCGCCGACACCTCCTGGCGTCTCAATCGCATCAGCGCCATGGAGCACAGCTCGCTCTCCATCGCCGCCGCCGAAAAAGTGGACCAAGCCGGCGCCGCCGGCGACCCTCGCGCCGAAGCCTGCGCCCAAGCGCTCGCCTTCGGAGAACAAAGTGAAAAAATGGTCAGGCTGTCGCTCTACGAACAGCGCCTCTCGCGCCAGTTGGAGCGCACCCTCAAACTGATCAAAGAAACCCAGGCCGACCGCAAGCAACAGGAAAAGCAACAACCGGCGCAAGCCGCTAAAAAACAGCAAGTTCCCAACAAAGCCCCGTCCAGAGAGTTCGTTTTTTCGACTCCCGCGCGCCCCAATTTCCCCACCGTCCCAACGCTCATTCCGGAGGCATCAAGCGTCGTCAAAATGGACCACGAGGCCGCCATGGCCGCCTGACCGTTAGAAAAATGGCTCTGTGCTCCTTGTGTGTGGGGCGGGCGCCCTCGCCCAATGTCACTTAGTTTTCGGTCAGGACCGTTGTGGCGCACGCACTCCTGCGTGCCGCGTCGGCACTCGTGCCGACGCTTGGTTCGAGTTTGGCGCCCTTGGAGTGACGTGCCGTTTCGAGTCAAAAGAACATATGTCTTTTAAAATGTTCGCGCGCGAAAAAACTAAGCGGCATTGGGCGCCCTCGCCCGCGCCCGACCCCCCGGTCGGGCTTCTGTCTAATTATGGAAGAGAATCGTTTCAACACGGAGGCCGGACGGGGGCGTCCGGCGCGGTCCAGGGGGACTGCCCCACTCAACATGCGCCGGTCCGGCCTCCGCAACACTACTCTATATCCCGGCTCCGCTTCTTCCGGTTGCGCTTTCTCGCCAGCGCCTCTTTCGTACGCTGCTTTTCGCCCGGCTTGAGGTAAAAGGAGTGACGCTTGATCTCTTTGATAATGTCTTCCTGCTGCACTTTGCGTTTAAAACGCCGCAGTGCGCTCTCCAGAGTCTCGCCATCCTGGATGACTACTTCCGCCATCGATATTTCACCTCCCCGCCTGGTAAAATTGCGCGCGCCAACCCGAAACCTTTACCATATGGGAGCATCACCCTGAAGGAAGTCGCGGTAGCGAACGCTACTCTTTATCTTAAAGCATGCAGAACGTCTTGGCCATCCTGCTGGCGGGCGGCGCCGGTGAGCGCCTCGCCCCCCTCACCCAAAACACCGCCAAACCCGCCGTGCCCTTTGGCGGCGCTTACCGCATTATCGATTTCACTCTGTCCAATTGCATCAACTCCGACCTCCGCCGCATCTTCATCCTCACCCAATACAAAGCGCTCGAACTCACTCGCCACATCCGCGAGGGCTGGAATCTGTTCTCCGGCGAGTTGAACGAGTTCATTGAAGTGCTCCCGCCTATGAAGCGCATTCATGATGGTTGGTACCTCGGCACCTCCGACGCCGTCTACCAGAACATCGAGAGCATCATGAGCGAGGGGGCGCAGTTGGTGCTCATTCTCTCCGGCGATCACATCTACAAAATGGATTATCGGGAACTGATCGATTGGCATGTCGAGCGCGACGCTGACGTCACTCTCGCCACCATCCAAATTCCGCCCGAAGAAGCCTGCCGCTTCGGCATAGTGGACATCGACTCCAACTACCGCATCACCGGCTTTGAGGAGAAGCCCCAGCACGGCAATCCGGTGCGCTCCGGATTCGACCCGCAGATGGTCAGCGCGTCCATGGGCGTGTACGTTTTCAAAACCTCTCTTTTGCTGCACGCCCTGCTCAGGGATGCCGAAGACCCCGAATCGTCGCACGATTTTGGCCACGATGTCATTCCCAAATGCATTCACAAAGCCAACGTGTGCGCCTACGACTTCCGCGACTTGAACCGCAAAACGGTACGCTATTGGCGCGACGTCGGCACCATCGACGCCTACTATGAGGCCAACATGGACCTGGTCAGTGTCGTGCCGGAATTCAACCTCTACGACGAGAGTTGGCCGGTGCGCACGCGCCTGGTCCAGCAGCCGCCGGCCAAGTTTGTGTTCGCCCAGGAAGGCCGCCGGATGGGTGTCGCGCTCGATTCCATTGTCTCGGCCGGCTGTATTATTTCCGGCGCGCGTGTCTCGCACAGCGTTTTGTCGCCCGGCGTGCGCGTCAACAGTTATTGCGAGATCGACGGATCTATTCTGCTTTCAAACTGCAAAATCGGCCGCTCCAGCCGCATCCGCCGAGCCATCATTCCCCCGAACTTTGTGGTGCCGGAGAACAGCGTCATCGGCTACGATCTCGATTCCGATCGCGCCAAAGGATACACCGTCTCCGATTCCGGCGTCGTCGCCGTACCGCCTGACCCGTCATCCATGGAGTTTTTAGACTAAGGCCCGGCTCGCGACTTCACGAGCCGTGACCCTCAGGGAGCGGCTGCATTATTTAGTTATCTCGGCTTGTGGGGCAGGTTATTAACCTGCAGCGGGTTTTTAACCCGCGCGCCGAGCGTTGTCAGCCTGTCACTGCATTTAACGAGTCTCAAATAACACCCTCTGACGACCGCGTCTCGCTCACATTTTCCGAGCCGTGACCGTCAGGGAGCGGTTGCATTCGTTATCCCATGACAGGCCCTAACCGAGCCGTTTTGTCATCTTGATCAAATGGCATGGCAGCTTGGTCGCAATGCCTGCCGTGAATGGCGACGTGCCGCACTCCACGTAACCCAGGTGTCGATAGTACGCCGGCAGCTCTTCACGCAGATTGACCACGGTCAAATCGATGAAGCGCCGGCCCTCGGCCCGGCAATGGTTCTCACCCGCCTGCATCAGGCGCCGGCTCAGACCCTCCTTTTGCCGCGCGGGATGGATCGCCAGCAATCCTAAATACGCTCTTTCGCCGCGCGGCTCCAGATAAACGCAGCCGACCAGCGCGCCTTCTTCCTGCAGCACCAGAAACTCCCCGGTTGCCAGCCGGTCGCGCACGCCGTCCAACGTGATTCGGTCGTGCTCGAGAAAGAACCTCTCAACGCTAAAGGCTTCGTTGATCAAAGCCGTGATCGCCGGGGCATCTGCTGGTTCCGCGGTGCGTATCGGCATCTAGGCGGGAACAAGCATCATGGTCGTAAGCATGCTCGCGATGTCGCGAGAGATTCCGCCGTCGCGTAGCGCGATCACCTCACCCGAACAAACGGTGAGCCTTCGGCCCGGCTTAACCACCCTTCCGGTGGCGATGAAAGTATGCCCCTCGCCGGGATTGAGAAAGTTCACCTTGTACTCGCTCACCTTGTACTCAATGGTAAGTACATTCGAGCCGGGAACGGCGAGCGTCAGAGCCGCGCAGCCGCACGCGGTATCCACCAGCATCGTGTTGATAGCAGCGTGCATGTAGCCATGTTGTTGCGCGAACTCAGCGCGAAAAGGCATGCGGAGCCGAACAGCGCCGGGCTCGATCGATTCGATGCTGGCCCCGATGGTGCGCATCGCCGATTGGCCGTCGAAGATCCCGCGCACGCGGCTCTCATAACTCGGATCCTTGGGGATGAAAACGGACATTGCTTTAGTATGGCTGCTAAGCTAACGGACGCTGGTAAGCTAACAGATTGACCTCGCCGGCCCACGGTTCCCAGCAGCCATCTGCCGCTCCGAGCGATCACGTTGCCGCCGTGATCGCCAGTTTCCTGGGCTGGACGCTCGATGCCTTCGACTTCTTCCTGGTGGTCTTCACTCTCACGGCGATCGGTAAAGACTTTGGCCGGCCCGACAAACAGATGGCGTTGTCGATCACGCTGACCCTGGCGTTTCGGCCTCTCGGCGCATTCATTTTCGGCTTGATCGCGGACCGGTACGGACGGCGCTTGCCGCTGATGCTCGATCTGGTGTTCTTTTCGGTGATCGAAGTGGCCACTGGTTTTGCGCCCAATTTCACCACCTTCCTCATTTTGCGGGCCCTGTTCGGAATCGGCATGGGTGGCGAATGGGGCGTGGGCGCATCGCTGGCGATGGAGAAAGTTCCGCCTCGGCTGCGCGGAGTGCTTTCGGGCCTGTTGCAGCAAGGCTATGCGACCGGTTATCTGCTGGCCGCCGTGTCCTACTTCTTTCTGTTCGATAAAGTGGGTTGGCGTCCGTTGTTCTATCTGGGCGGTCTGCCGGCGCTGCTGGCAGTGTTCATCCGCATGCGCGTCCAGGAATCGGCGGTATGGGAACGCAACAGGAGCGCCGATTGGAGCAGCTTGGGCCGGGCGATTGCTTCGCACTGGAAACTGTTTCTCTATATAACCGCGCTCATGACGATGATGAACCTTGCCTCGCACGGCACGCAAGATATGTACCCGACGTTTCTCGAGCGGCAATGGCATTTCAGTTCCAAGGAGCGGGCAGCCATGACCGCGCTCTCCATGGTTGGGGCGATTCTGGGCGGAGTTGTGATCGGCGGCCTGTCTGACCGCATCGGTCGCCGCAAGGCCATGAGCTTGGCCCTGCTACTCGCGGTCTGTTGCATTCCGCTGTGGGCGTACTCGCCCGCGGTGGCGCTGCTGGCGGCGGGGGCGTTTCTGATGCAGTTCTTTGTGCAAGGCGCATGGGGCGTGATTCCCGCGCACTTATCTGAGCTTTCGCCGAAGAACCTGCGCGGCTTCTTTCCCGGCTTCGCCTATCAATGTGGCGTGCTGCTGGCCAGCTCAGTTGCGTATGTGGAGGCATTGTTCGCCGAGCACATGAGCTACAGCGCGGCCATGGCGGCGACTGCGGCGGCGGTATGCACACTGGCGGCGGTATTCGGGGGACTAGGGCACGAGAACAAGGGCACTGATTTGGGTTAGGACTCACTTGCGTCTGCTACGATCAGCCGAGGTCTCTCTGAGAAACCTATCCACCGCCCAAAGAATCTGGCTAGTGATTGCCGCTCTTTTCTACGTCTCCGCGGGAACGTTGCATTTCCTCAAGCCCGAACCCTATCTAAAGATCATGCCTCCCTACGTCCCGTGGCACGCGGCGATGGTAAATATCAGCGGCGCTTGTGAAATCCTCGGCGGCTTGGGGCTGCTGATTCCGATGACGCGCAGGGCAGCGGCGTGGGCGCTGGTCGCGCTGTTGATCGCCGTCTTCCCGGCCAACATCTTTATGGCCATGCATCCTGTCGAGGCGGGCGCGGTCTCCATCCCGCCGGTTCTGCGCTGGGGCCGTCTTCCTTTGCAGTTGCTCCTGATCTGGTGGCTACTCTGGTGTACCTGGCTCAGAAACCAATCAGAATACCGGCCAGCGTGAACTCGCGCGGCCCCTGCCGGGTCATGACGCGATGAGCGCCCTCGAGCCCAGTCGCGTCGGGTATAGGTCTGGTCCGGCTCATGCAGCTTATTATAAACGGTGGTTCACTTTTTGGACCGTGTTCCCTGACGGTCGCGGCTATGAAGAGGTGACCGAGCCGCGAGATTGACTACTCCGCGCGTAGCATCGCTGCTGGATCGATGCTTAGGATCTGTCATGAAACAACCAATTCAACCGCTCCCTGACGGTCGCGGCTCGGAAGGTGTGACTGAGCCGCGACCGTCAGGGAGCGGGCCTGAAGTAGTGGCAAGGTTGTTTCATGACAGATCCTTAGTACACCGTTTCATAAGTAAGCCGACGTATTGCAGGTCCCCTCACTAACGTTCGGGGCTAGGCTAGGCGGCGCGGCAATACGAGGCCGTAATCGCGAAACGGTGTACTTAGCGAGCGGATCATCGCCGGCGTAGCGGCCAGCACCGCCGCCGCAAGAATCGTCAGCGCAGGCAGCAGGAGCACGCGCTCGTGCGGGCCGGGCTAATCGGCCTTGAGATGCGTCTCCGGGCGCTGGCGACCGTTCTGCTTGGCGGTTACCGAGATTCCGGCGGCCAGAGCATGGCTCAGGCGCACCGAGTCGGAGCGGCTGCCGATTCTTACCCGCAGAGAGGCGTTGCGCGTGCCCGTTTCTACCGTGATCGCGGCGCCGGGTTTCAATCCCAGCCGGGTCATCTCGCGCAGAGCCGCCGGATCGCGGTCGGACACGCTGCTGATTACGGCCGGCACGCCACAAGCCCATCGGGATAGCAGCACCTCGTCCCGCACTGGAAGAGTGCCGCTTCGCTCGGGGATCAAGTGCCCGTGCGGATCGGTTTGCGGATCGCCCAATTTCGCCGCGATGCGATCTTCCAACCGCTCCGAAATGAAATGTTCCAGACGTTCCGCTTCATCGTGAACCTCGTCCCACGAGTAGTCGAGCAGATCGTGCAGAAAACGCTCCAGCAAACGATGGTGGCGAAGAACCTCTAAAGCTCGCATCTTCCCGGACGCCGTCAAACGCGCGCCGTGATGCTTTTCGTACTTCACAAAGGGCGGCTTCTGCGCCGCCAGCTTTTGCAGCATCCCCGTTACCGACGCGGCGCGGACACCCAGATGATGGGCCAGGGCGTTGCTGGTCACGCGTTCCTCTTCCGCGCCGCCCAACTCCAGGATCGCCTTCAGATAGTCGTCCACGGATTCCGTAGTGTAGGGTCCATGAGTTCTAGGGGTCACTAAATCTTAGATTACTCTGACCGCCGTCCACGCGCAATCCTGGGCACTTGACTGGGGCAGGCGATGTCGCTAGAGTTTAGGTATGCCTAAATCGAGAGCCGCCGGTCCAGTCGTCATGCTGGCCCTCATTTTGGCGACACCGGCGCCGGCGCCGGCGCAGGGAGAGACGACGAGCGCGATTGTCGGTTCGGTCACCGATCCAACCGGCGCGGCGATCCCCGGCGCAGTCGTAACTATCACGGACATCGAGAATGGGCTGAAACGATCGTTAAAAACCGGCGACTCAGGCAGATTCAGCTTTCCGCAACTCAAGCCCGGCACATACTCGGTGAAAGCGGAAGCGGACCACTTTGAAGCGCAGCAGAATAACTCTGTGTCCGCCGGTCTGGGGCAGAAACAAACGGTCGATTTCAAGCTCAGCATTGCTTCCGCCAGCCAAAGCATCGTGGTGCGGGAGCAAGCGCCGCTGATCAATCCGGAGAATCCCAATACGTCGACCACTCTTACCGCCCGAGCGATCGAAGACCTTCCGAATCCTGGTGGCGACATGACCTATCCGCTGCAATTCGCCGCCGGAGCGCTCATCAACACGGCGGGCAGCGGTAACGACTTTGTCGGCGGCACAAATGGCTATGGCAATGTGCAATTCAACGGACTGCCGTCTCTTTCGAACGGCTATATAGTCGATGGGCTGGAAACTAACGATCCACTGACCAATCTGAATAGCGGTCTTTCGACCAACTTGGTGCTGGGCTTGAATTCGATCGCGGAGGTGACCGTCAACACCGTTTCGTATGCGGTCGATCAAGGCCGGTATGGAGCTTCTCAGGTCAACTACGTCACGAAATCCGGTACCAACCGCTTTCACGGAAATTTGTACGAGTTGTGGAACGGATCGAAGTTCAACGCGGCCGATTTCTTTACTAACGCTACGCCTGGAAACCACAAGCCCCGTTCCACGGTGAATCATTTTGGGGGAAGTTTGGGCGGCCCTATCCTCCACGACAAGCTGTTCTTCTTCTTCGATTCCGAATGGGTTCGGATTGCGCTGCCGATTGTTACCGCCACGGCCGTGCCGACGCCGGCATTCGAGGCTTATGTTTTGCAACAGTTGCCGCACGGTGGAGTGGACGCCGTAACTGGATCGACTTATCAACCAGCGCCCCAACTCGTGCCGTTTTACCAGAAGCTATTTTCTCTTTACGGCAACACCGCCGGGACGGCGCTTGCGATTCTCGGCTGT
Organism: Bryobacterales bacterium; assembly: GCA_963836595.1. Classification (GTDB taxonomy): domain Bacteria; phylum Acidobacteriota; class Terriglobia; order Bryobacterales; family Bryobacteraceae; genus DATFZA01. The sequence continues at coordinate 1,107,963 of CAWIKC010000002.1, read as the reverse complement.
CCTTTCAACAGCAATGGGAGCGTTGCCGCCGGCAGCCCTCCGAACGGAAACGGTTGCGCGAATCGCCAGAGCGTTTCGCATTCGAGTGACGATCGGGAGCAGGTACAAACGGCGCGCATCGACTACAACATCGATGACCAGAATACTGCCTGGTTCCGTTTTCAATCCGACACTGGGCTTCAGGCCGCCTATACGGACCCCATCAATCCGCTGTTCAACGCCATCTCGCCGCAACCTCTTTATTCATTCGCGGCGGGCTATACACACGTGTTCTCCAGCCATCTGGTGAACTATTTCAACCCCGCGTTCTCGTGGTATGAAAGCCTGTTCGGTCCGGCCGATTTTCAAAAGACACTAGCCGCGTTTCCGATCGTCCTAAAAGGCAGCGGAGCGAATGCGCCGTTCACCACATTGGGAGGGCTCGACAATACCTGGGTGCAGGGCCGGCGCGCGACGCGCTTTTTCATCAACGATAATCTCGCCTGGACGGTGGGCTCGCACGATCTGCGGTTCGGAACGAACAGCAGGATATTCCGCCTGAACGACTATGACTTCGGCGAGGGCGTGGCGCCTTTGGTCACCTATACGACCTTGCCGCAGTTCATCTACGGGGTTGCATCGACGGCTTCAGAAACCTTTCCGCTAGCCGATTCTCAGCCCTACAACTTTCTCAATCTGGATTTTTACGCGCAGGACACCTGGAAGCTTACGCGCACGTTGACGTGGACTTTTGGCATTCGGGATACGTACAATTCCAATCCGCTGAATCCGCACAACGCCGTGGCGCGCCTGGCCGGGTCGTTCGATTCCATTTCTCACGATGTGAATCAGCCCTTGAGCCAAGTGATCCAAACGCACCTGGGCAACATCTTCGCCGCGACGCCTGCCGCGATCCTGCAGCCGAGAACCGCCATCGCGTGGCAACTCGCGCCGCATACCGTGCTGCGCAGCGGGTTTGGCCTGTTCAGCGACCTACTGCCGGGCAGCGTGGTCGATCCAGTGGGGATGAATCCTCCTTACTCGAAAACTTTTGAAGGCGGATTACTGGGCACGGCCGGGGGAGTGGCAATCGCACCGGGAGTTCCCAACAGCGCCGTCGATGCGACGGTGGCGGCAAACCAGCGATTCATCTCGGGTCTGGCGCAAGGGCAACTCTCCTGCGCTTCGCCTCTGGCGAATCAAAGTACCTGCCTTCCGCCGATTTCGATTACGGCGGTTCCGGACGGCAAGCTGCATGCGCCTTACTTCATGCAGTGGAGCCTTGCCATAGAGCACCAGGTAGGCAGCGGGCTGAATCTGCGCGCTCAGTATGTCGGCACACGCGCGGTCAACCAACCTTATGAGACGCAAGTGAACGGCTACCAAACCGTGTGCCAGGGCTGCTTCGCGCCGTTCCCGTACGGGCAACCGATCGACCAGCGCTTCGGGCCGGTGACGCAATTGAACACGGGCGCGAACAGCCACTACAACGGCCTCCAGTTAACCGCCGACAAGCGGCTTGGGCACGGAATCCAGCTTCAAGCCAACTACACGTGGAGCCATTGCCTGGACACGGTCTCCAACGGAGGATTCCTGCCGTTCGCCGCCGGCGCCATTCTTTCGCCGCTGCCAGGCGAGCTTGGCCGCCAATACGGTCCTTGCGATTATGACGTGCGGCACAACTTCACCGCTCAGTATGTTTATCAATTACCGATCAAGTTCCGGAACCACATGCTGGCCCGGGCGCTGAACGGCTGGCAAGTTTCAGGGACAGTGTTTTGGCATAGCGGCCTGCCCTTTTCGGTTTTGAGCGCGCCTTATTCGGCCAACGGAAATGGCATCGTTCAAGGCAGCGGCCCGCAGTACGCGAGCGTAGTGCCCGGTGTGCCGCTATACGAACACAATCCAATCCCAGGCGTAACGCAAGCGGGCACGATCCAGTGGCTCAATCCCGACGCGTTTGTTTCGTCCGTCGATCCGAGCACTGGCGCCTGCACGGGCGGCGACAATCCGGCGAATTGCCAGTTCGGCAATCTCGGCCGGAACGCATTGCGCGGTCCGGATTTCTTTTGGAGCGACCTGTATCTGACCAAGTGGTTCCAGTTGTCGGAACATGTCAAGCTCCGCATCGACGGTCAATTCTTCAACGTGTTCAATCACCCGAATTTCGGTCTGCCGGTTCTGGAGTACGCGGGCATCCCGGGCAAGCCTTCCACGCAGACCGGATTCGGAGCGCTCAGCTATCCGACTTCGCCGCCGACTGGGCTGTTAGGCGTCGGATTGGGTGGAGACAGCTCGCCCCGGATGATTGCTTTCCAGGCGCGATTAGAGTTCTAATCGTCAGCGAGTAGGCCGATCCCGGTGCTAGCGACGCTACGACAGTTGAGGTGCGCCAAAACCTTACGAATACGCTCGTACTGTATAATTGTAATCTCCTCACAAAAAAAGTGGCTGGAATCTGGGTCTCGAACTATGGGATGGAACTTTCGGCGTAGCTTCAACATCGGTCCACTAAGAATCAACGTCTCGAAATCGGGGTTGGGATATTCTGTCGGCGGCCGCGGGTTCCGGATTGGGAATGATGCAAAGGGCAGGAAATACACGGCGACATCAATTCCCGGCACCGGTATCTATCGGCGCGATTATCTCAAAAGAGGCGTGCCCGGCGTTCCGCAAGTCGTCCCGACCGGGCCAACTACGCCGGCTGCGGCGGTAACTCGACCGGCGTCTCCGATGATTGGAGCGGGTACCCGATCACGCGTGAAGACTATTATCGTCTACGCAGGAGCCGCTTTGGTCCTTTATTGGATCATCCGCGCTTTTTCTTGAGGTTTCAGGAGAACTATGTCAATTGAGCAAGTACCGTTCGGCGAAAACACCGAGTTTGCCGATAATCCGGAGCCACGCTGCCCGTGCGTGCTTCTTCTCGACACGTCCGGTTCGATGCGCGGCGAACCAATGAAGGAACTGAATCAAGGCATCCGTATTTTCAAGGATGAGTTGATTGCCGACGAGATGGCGGCGAAGCGGGTGGAAATCGCAATCGTCGGGTTTGGCCCGCTCCGGACATTGGCAGATTTCCAGACAGCAGATGTGTTTGAACCGCCTCATCTGCAGGCCGAGGGCGACACGCCAATCGGGGGGGCGATCGAAGCGGGTTTGGCTCTTCTGGAGAAGCGGAAACAAAGCTACCGCCGCAACGGGGTCGCCTACTATCGTCCCTGGATTTTCCTGATCACCGATGGCGGACCGACCGACCACTGGCAGGGCGCGGCGGACAAAGTCAAAGCGGGAGAGGCGTCGAACCACTTCTCATTCTTTTCGGTCGGTGTCGAGGGAGCGCGATTCGAAGTATTGTCCCAGATTGGAACCCGGGCGCCGCTCCGACTGAAGGAGCTACGATTCCGCGATTTGTTCATTTGGCTCTCTAAGTCGCTCGGGTCGGTTTCTAAATCGGCAGTGGGCGACAAAGTCGAGTTGCAGAACCCGGCGACGCCGGAGGGCTGGGCGTCGGTATGAGCGGGGGCGGCTGGAAGTACGCCGCCTCTTCCGTGATCGGCACTTCCCATAAAAACAACCCGGACGGCCTCTGTCAGGACGCGCATATGTGTCGTTATCTTGAGGGTATCGTTCCCGCCTTGCTCGCAGTGGTGTCCGATGGAGCTGGCTCCGCTTCTCATTCCCACCTTGGCTCAAGGGGGGCGTGCGAGTATGTCGAAACTCGAGTAAGGGACGCTCCGTCTGAAGAACGGTTCACACAATCATTCGCGCTCGATGTCTTTCAATGCCTCCGGCAGCAACTCTTCAAAATGGCGGAAGAAGCCGGGCTGACCGCGCGCGATCTTGCCTGCACTCTTCTGGTCGCAATCGTTGAAGGCTGCCGCGCGGCCTTCTGGCAGATTGGCGACGGCGCAATCTGCTTTCGAATCCGGGAGAGCGAGACCTATGGATATGCGTTCTGGCCCGAGAAGGGCGATTATGCGAACGTCACCTATTTCGTTACCGACGCGAACGCAGAAGAGCATCTTGAGTTTGATGTGATGGCGGGCGAAATCATTGAGCTGGCGGCCTTCAGCGACGGGTTGGAAAGACTAGCTCTCGATTTTGCAGCGGGTGAAACCCACTCCGGCTTTTTCAAGGGGCTGTTTCCGCATCTGAGTTCTGTGGGGCCGGGTTACTCTGCCGCCATCTCATCGCAGCTGGCGGCGTTTCTGGGTTCGGAGCGGGTGAACAAGCGTACGGACGACGACAAGACACTCATTTTGGCGGCGAGAACGGAATGAGCAGCCTGCACTTGCGGCAGGGGACAAAGGTCTATACTATCGACGGCACTCCCGTGTTGCTTGATCAAGAGATCGGAGCGGGCGGAGAGGGCTCGGTCTGGTCACTGCAGAGCGATGCGACCCTCGCGGCGAAATTCTACTACAAAGGAATAAGTCGAGAGCACGCGCAGAAACTGGCGGTGATGTGCCGCCTCAAGTCAGACGGCTTACTCAAAGTGGCTGCCTGGCCGGTGTCAACGCTCCAGGTCGATCGCAACGGTTCACCCGAGGGACTTTTGATGCCGCGTGTGACGGGACATCAAGCGGCTCATCTTCTATACAGCCCGAAGAGCCGACGGACCTCTTTCCCCGAGGCGCAATTTCCTTTCATCGTCCATGCGGCGATGAATGTTGCAAGCGCCTTCGCCACCGTGCACGAGGCTGGACAGGTGATTGGCGACGTCAATCACGGCAACCTGTTGGTCTCGGAACGGGCGACGGTTGCTTTGATCGACTGCGACAGTTTTGAGATCACCGACCAGAAAGAAGTTTATCCATGCCTCGTCGGTGTGCCGACCTATACGCCACCCGAGCTCCAGGGGAAGAATTTTCACGGCATCCGGCGCACCGAACAGCACGATGCCTTTGGTCTCGCCGTCCTGATTTTTCATTTGTTGTTTCTTGGTCGCCATCCGTTCGCGGGAATCTACAAAAACGGCATCGCCGACATGACAATCGAACAGGCGATCGGCGAATACCGATTTGCCTATTTTTCAAACTCGGATTCGACGGATACGCAGCCGCCGCCTGCCGCACCGCGACTCGCCGACGTTCCTCCTCCGCTCTCGGACCTCTTTGTCCGGGCCTTCACGCGCGCGGGGCTGAACGCCCGCCGCCCATTGGCCTGTGAGTGGATTGCTCCGCTGAAAAATCTTTCGAAGAATATGAGGCAGTGCATCGCGAATAGCTCGCATCATTTCTCGAATCATCTCGTTGCTTGTCCGTGGTGCCGCGTCGAAAGAATGGTTGGGATTCCGATGTTCGGGATCAAGATCGTTATTGTTGGGGCGGAGCAGTTCCATCTTGCGGAAATCTGGGCGCAAATCGAAACTCTTTTGGTCCCGCCCGAGCCGTGTCCGATCCCGACGAGCCGCGATTTTATTGGAAGCGTCGTCGTCGATGTCACCATTGGGGAAATCGTTCGGGACCGGCGGGCGAAGCGACTTATGAGCGCCTGCGCGCTCGCCCTCGACATCGCCATTGTTTTTGCCACCCAGGATTCCTTCATTTTGTCGATCGTGATCCTCATCGCTGGGCTTTTGGTTGTAGCTAAACTATGGCGGTGGAATCAGCCGGCGATCGAAAAGTTCGAGAAGGTCAGCGAAGCGGCGAAAGAAGATTACAACTCTCAAATCCAAACTTGGGAACGGATTCAAGCCGCCCCGGTCGCCTTTGAAGAGATGAAGAAGAGCGTGACGGCCGCGCGGCAGCGATTCAACGACCTTCCGGTGATGCGGGCGAGGATGCTGGCGGAGCTCAATGCGAGTCGCCGGCAGAAACAATTGCGGCAATTTCTAGAGAGTCGCCGGCTTGAAGATGCCGGGTTGCCCGGCATCGGCAAGGGGCGGATCGCGCTGTTGCAGGCGTACAACATTGAAGACGCTTATGACGTGGAACCTTCCAAGATTTCAGACCTCAAGGGTGTTGGACCGACGATACGAGCGACCCTGCTGGCGTGGCGGGCGATGGTGGAACAGCAGTTTCAGTTTGATCCCTCCCGCAGCCTCGACCCCAGGGAGGTCAGAGCACTCGAACAGGAGTTGAATCAGCGACGCGCGGAAGCGATCAACATTTTGAAAAGCGCACCACCCGTTCTTCAGGGAATTTTGAATTCGTGGCGAGGTCAGCGAAGTTTCGTACTGGAGAACCTGAACCGATCCGCGAAGAGCTTGGCGCAGGCCGGTGCCGACACGAAGGCGCTGCGTCGGTGGTAAAGTCGTCTGCTGTTGGGCGCCTCCGCTTTGTGTTTTGGGCGAGCCCGCAGGATGGGTCGATGATGATGTCAGTAAATTCATTTCCTGTGCTTGCGCGCGCATCAGCGGCCACTGTACCGATTCGCGGCAATACGAACACAATCCATCCCTGACACCACAAATCGGGCTCCGCCAGATTGATCATCGACGGTCAATTCTTCAACGTGTTCAATCATCCGAATTTCGGTCTGCCGGTTCTGGAGTACGCGGGCATTCCGGGCAAGCCTTCCACGCAGACGGGATTCGGAGCGCTTAGCTATCCGACTTCGCCGCCAACCGGGCTGTTAGGCGTCGGATTGGGTGGAGACAGCTCGCCCCGGATGATTGCCTTCCAAGCGCGGCTGGAGTTCTAGCGCTTCAGCGTCTGGCCGGCGTGATGTCGGTTACTGGGAGGTCCCAGTGGGCCAGCAAAATTTCGAAGCGACGCTGTTCTTCGCGTCTGTAACGCTCCTGGTCGGGCCAGAGTTGTTTGATAAGCCGCTCCTCGTCAGGATTGGCCGTGGTGGCCACGGTTGAGTTTTTGAAGCGGATGATGACGCGATAATCCCAGCGCCCTTCTTCAGTCATGTGGTTTGCGGGCGTCTCGATTTTGACCGAGAGCATGCGGCCGCTCTCGACAATCTTCTGGAGCAACGGATAGTGGTTCTTCAGAAAGAGTTGCAGGAACTCCTGCTGGCGTCCCCATTGCACCTTGTAGTAATACTCCATTGTGTAAGGCGCGTCGGGCGCTCCCTGAGCCGGGGCGCCTTGCGCGAATAGCGGCCGCATACAAACTACGAGCAACAGCGTGAATAGTAGGTTCCTCATCGGTCCTCCCAGCTATTGGTTCAAGCCATCGAGTGACTCGAATTCCAACAGGCTTGAGTATCGCAAATCATGCTACGCCCAGTTTATTCATCCGGCGTCACCAGCATCGGATTCCACGCGGGATGCCCGCGCGCCGGCCCCGCAGGTACAACCCCTGCGAGAGAACCATCGGGACCAGGTTGGCCACCACGAGGGGCTAACGGCACTCGCATTGCGCGTGAACTGGGTTAGAGATTGCCGCCTTTCGGGTATTTTTTCAAGAGGTCGTTGAACAGTTCCTGACGGTAACGAAAGTTCGTACGCTTGAGCTGGGCAAGAGCGTCTGCAAGATCCAGCAGGCCGCGCTGCGCCGCACGCGTGAGCAGTCCGAGCGTTCCGGTAATCTCGAATCCTTTCCGCATCGCTGCCGCCGCTCCTTTCCGATCATCGATGAGAATGAGATCGGCTCCGAGCGACGTCCCCAGCGCAAGGGCTGAGCGTTCCCCCGCGTCCAAGGCCTGCAACGCGGGATCGTCGCTCGGCGCCTCCGGAAAGACCTCTACCCAGCCGGGCCGGGAATTCGCCCAGGCCCGCACTGAAAGCGGCGCTGACGGATGACTCAGCTCGTCGTAAACAACCGAAGGGACGAATATTTTCTCGAAGAGTTGAGGTAAAACGGCGATCTGACCGATCTCCACCAAATAGCGCAGCGGACTGGTATCGGCGACAACAACGAGCATTAAACGCCCAAACGCTTCAGACCTTCAAGCTCCCGCTCCAAATCTTCAAGCGAGTAGTCCTCGAATACCTGGTGGGCTCTCAGGAATCCGTCAATCTCGTCGCTGGTTTCAAAACCGAGTAAGCGCCGCAGATCGGGCTTGTGTAGACGACCCTGCCGGTATTCCTCGGCGACCAGCGCCTCCAGCGCCCGCCGCGAAAGGTCGCCGCCGGCTGCCGCTATACGGTTGGCGATGTCATCCGGAATTCGCATGGTGACTTCCATCGTCTTAACCGTATCTTGCTCACCGCCCGGCGTCAAGCGACCTAGCCGAACTGAGGTTCTATGTTTGGCTATCCGGCGCAGGGCATGAGCATGAAGCGCCCGCCCGCTTCGCGCGCCCCGAGAGCGCATAGCACTCATTTCTCGCTCATCTGATAAGCGCCGTCCCACTGCGCGGGCGGATGAGCGATCAATTCTTTGCAGCGATTCGCCAGGGCCTGGCTGGGGCGATCGGTCTCTTTCAGGGCGTCGAAGAGCGAGAAAGCTTCGGCGAACTCTCCGCGGGCGTAAATCTTCCAGGCTTCTTCATACCGCCGGGCGTTGGCGATCCGCTCTTGGGTGGGAGCGATCAGCACCTCAAACATTTCCAGCGGATTTGCTTTGCCCTTCACGCGTATGCGGTCCAGGAACCGGCTAACGGGTTTGCGGGTAGACGTTTCGATGACTTCGCGCGTAACGATCTGGCGGACGCCGTAATATTTTGTGAGCGATTCAATGCGCGCGGCGCCGTTTACGATGTCGCCGAGAATGCCATAGTCCAGCCGCGATCGCGCGCCCTTGTTTCCAAATAACGCCTTGCCGCGGTGGATGGCGACTCCGAAGCCGAAGAGTTCTTTTATCGCCGGTTCCAGCGTCGCATGCAATTTGTCCAGCCCGTAAATAATCTTTTCGGCCGATTGCAGGGCGCGGTCGGCGGCATCCGGCTGTTCCTGCGGCGCGCCCCAATAGGCGAGAAACTGATCGCCCACGAAATGCTCCATGGAACCGTCGGACTCGATCACGGCCTTGGTTTCCACTTCGAAAATATCGTTGAGCAGGTCGAACATGAGCTGGGTGCCGTAGCGCTCCGTTATGGTGGTGAAGTTGCGCACATCGGTCAACAGGACGGTGAGGTCCGCCTCCCGTGGTTGCATCCAATCGGGGTTCTTCAGCACATCTTTGAGAACATTCGGTGAGAAGTAACGCCCCAAGGTCTCGCGCAATTGCGCTTTCTCGAAGGAAGCGAGACTGGCGCGGCGGCCCGATTCGCCGAAAACACTGGCAGCCATAAAGAGGGCCGGCGTCACTCCCGCGATCATGATATTGCCCTTGAATAGCAAGAGCGAACCGGCGATCAACATGAGCAGGATCACCGCGCCACAGGATAAGAGAAGACGCGGGAGATCGCGGCTCCAGCGGCCCGCAAGGGTGATGAAAAACAAACCGAGCACGGTGAATCCCAGGTTTCCAGCCGGCGGCGCCTCCTTCAGCGGTAGTCTCTGCAATAGGTCATCGAGTGCGGTTGCATGAAGCACCAGGAGCGGCTCCGACGCGCCGAAAGGCGTGGGGCCGCTGTCTCCGCCGCCGGTCGCCACGGAGCCAATCAACACAATGCTCTCGCGGTCGGGAAGACCCAGGCCGGAAATCTGGTTCGGGTCGGCACCCATCGCTTGCCACTTGTCATACTTGGCGCGAAGATCGGCTACCTTCAGGTACTTGAAGCCACGATCCCAAGGCTGGGTGTAAGGAGACCGGAAATTCAGCAAGACGCTCTTGGACGGGATTTTTCGCTCCACCAGTGCGACGCCGTCGGCGCTCAGTTGCTTCCACACGAAATCTCCGTCCACGCACACGGCCTTCTTTGCGGGTCGAAAGGAAGCCAGATAGGCAGCCAAAGCCAGCGAAGGTTTGCATTCGCCCCGAGTATCTCCGTACGAGTACCGGCGGTGCACGCCACCGGAGTCCGAAGTGATGTTGATCAGTCCGGACGGGAAACTCGGGGGTGCAAACAGAAACGACCGCTCCACCATGGTGGGCGTCTGCGCTTCCGCCAGCACGACATGGCCGTTCTTGCGAATTGCCTCAATCACAGCGTGGGCGTCCATTTCGCTGCCCCGCGCCAGGATCAGGTCGATGCTGGTGGAAGAAACGTTCAGGGCCGTCATGATATCGAAGAGATCCGCATAGGTGTGGTATTCGGCTTCAGTTGTGCTCGCGCCGACGAGGTCGCCGGTATCGAGTCCAACGATAAACACGCGCGGATCGGGTCTCGGCTCGAGGCCAAGCTGGAAGCGGAGGCGAAGCAGCATATCGCCCCACCGGCTATCCAGACCGCGAAACGGGTTGGCATCGAAGCCATAAAGGAGACAGGCCAGCAGCGCCAGGCAGATAGCGAACGGCCACGCTTCTCGCATGAAGAGAGGAAGATGACGCCGCGGATTCGACACGGAATCGGACGAGGGCATGAGAACTCTACTGTATGCGAATTCGGACGACGGTAGTTTTCTGGGGCGGAACCAGCATCGAAGGTCCCGGAAGGCCACCGCCCCGGACCACGCCGCCGACCTGGACCGGATTTTCTTTTACCGAGTAGTTTTGGGCTGTGGTTTCGGATCGCAACCGCGCGTCAATCCATTCCCGCAGGGCGCCGGCCTGCGCCTGGCGCACTTCATCCGATAGGCCGGGGCGGTTCATCTTGCTCACCAGGTCGCTGTAGGTTTGAAATTCGGCCGACTTGGGATCGGCGATCACCAGGTCCATTTCTGCCAGTTGTTCATTCCCGGTGAAGGTCCATTTCTTCGAGACCGGCATCTCCTTAATCAGGTTGGCGGACAGATGGACGATTTCCGGCACGCCATAAACCAGTTGCCCATCGCGCGTGAAGCCGGCAACGGAGGCGATGCAATCCTGGTCCGGGTAGACGCGGAGATGCAGCTCTTTGTCCGGACCCGGCCGCGCTTGCTTCGAGAATTCCTCTTGTTTCACGCCGGTTTTGCCACCCGGCTGCTGCAGCAGCAATTGCGCCTTGAACTCAATTCCGCGCGGTTGCCCGCTTACTTGTTGCGTAAACAATAGAGCCGGGGCCAACATCGCGACGCGGAACTGACTCTTCAAGACATGCATGTTGCATATCCTCTCACAGGTTTGCTCATTTTATCCGCTTTGGATCGAGACTGCGAAATGGCGTATTCTCGATGGACCAGTTGGTCGGGATACCGGAAAGAGCGCCCCGCGATCCGGTGGCGCGGCTTTCCATCAGTTTCGCCAGCGGGCTGCTGGGGCCGATGCCTCGGGTTCGCACGCCCGCGAAATTGAAAACCGCTTCCGGGTTATCAATGGGCTGCACGCTGGTGAGCAGGAAATAATTGTCGATCCCGTAGGGCTCTGTAATCTCGACCTTGGCGTCATTCAGATCGATTTGTTCGGGCAAAGTCTCGGTCGCGCTACGCGGAAACTCATTGTCCAGGTTTGTTCCGAACAGGAACGTTCCCTTGCCGAAGGCGTCGATTGCAAAAACATAAACCCGCCGCGGTGTGATGGCGGTTTGAGGTGAATGCGGATCGCGCCGCAATATCATTAGGTAAATGTGACCGCCAATCACGTTGCCGTCGCTCAGTTGCCCGGTTGCCACGTCTCTTAGCGAAAGATGATAGGGGAAAGCGTCGTCGGGCACGGGAGTCCGCAACTGGAGCCAGCCGGCGATTTTCGCCAGACCGATACCATGCTTCGTCAATTGCTGGGCTGCGGCCTGAGCATCGGCGGCGTCATTCACCGGAATCCATTCGGAGCGCAACGGCCAGCCCGAGATCGACACGCCGTTCTTCTCGCGGCGAGCCGCCTCATCCTGTTTTTCGAGATCTTCCTCGGTGGTGGACGGCCGCGCCCAGGCATATTCGACTGCGCCGCCGGGCGCTACGCGACCAGCGAGAAAATAGTCGCATTTTTCCAGCGAATCGGTCAAGGTTATGACATTGCCCTGCGACTGAAAAGCGAGGTGCGCGCTTAATTCCGCGGCAGCGGGTAGGAGCACCGCCAGGCGCGGTTTTGGTGTTTGACCGGCCAGCGCATTGGCGATCACCGCGGCGGATGGCGTCTGAAGTTTGGCAAGAATTGCACCGCCGAAGCGATTCTCGGAGAGCGTCCAGAGTTTCTGTGTCCCGTCCCAGAGCAGAACATGCGTGGGCGTAAGCTTGGTTGGATCGTCGATGATTTCGAGGCTGCCCAGAGCGCGCAACTCGGCCACTAACTGTTTGAGAGGCGCCAGTTGCGCGAAGGGAATCGCGGCGCCCACGTAAACTTTGAGGAATTCCTTGTCCGGCATGACGAGCTTGTCAAGCTGGAAGAGATCTCCGGCGCTGATCGCGGCTATTTGCGCAGGGTCAACCGGCGCCGCGTTAGCCGAACTAGGCCCGTTTACCTCAGTGATGCGAATGCGGAGGGAAGGCGGAGCGGGAACAATGCGTTTGAGTTCCGACCCGGGAGAAAGGCCCATGGTGATGCCGCTATTGAGTTCGAGCATATCCTTCTGGGGCTCGACCAAACCGACAGCCGCGGTGGCTGCGCCGAATGCATCCGCTGGCTGGCCGAAGATTCCGCGTTCATTCCGGCCGCCGGAGTCGAGCAACACCGGTTCCTGATCGTTGACTTTCGACTGCATGAGAGCCCGGGTGCGCTGAAACACTCGGTCGACTCGTTCATTTTCACCGATGGAGGACAGCACTTGCAGTAACGCCCAGCTAAATGCGCCATGCGCGCCGAGACGATCGTCATCGACCTCTTGCGCAGGCTGATAATCCTGCGACGCGGAAAGAAACAACACGCCCTGCTCCTCGGGCAGCGGACCATCCAGCGTTTCCGCCACGGAGACTTGCTCATCGGAATCGGTAAGGCGATTTCGAATTGCCGGCCGGATGCCGCGAGTTCCGCCGCCGCTAAAGCAACTATCTTCGATCACGGTGACTTCGACATTTTTCTTGCGGGCTGCGAGATAGATGCGATCCAATTCTTTGCTGCGAATGTCCGGCACGCCCAGCAGCGTATCGGCGGGAATCAAGGTAGAATCCATCCCGCTCGGGTTTTTCGTTAGCGTGTTCCGGATGCGCGATCCGTGGCCGGCATAGAAGAAGAAACTGACATCGCCAGGTTTCGCCGCATCGACCAGTTGCGTCCGGAGCGCAGCCAGGATGTGGTCGGCCGTCGCGTCGTTATCTTTCAGAAAGACGATATTGCCGGCTTCAAAGTGATATTTGTTGATCAGCACCTGACGCAATTGCTGAGCATCATTGACCGCGCCCTCGAGATCGGAAATCTTGGTGCGCGAAGGATGGCCTTTCAAGTGAGTCAGGCGCTCCTTGGTTTGTTCGGAGAACGCGAACGGGCCGGATGTGGCGGGGTGGACGTAGCGATTGATGCCGACTAAAACGGCGCGCCGGGTTTCCGCGAACGCATTACCCGCCAGGTACAGACACAGCAAAACGTAGCCGGCGGATCGCATTTACCGCCCTTCGCGAGCCAGCTTGTTCTGAAACCACAGAATACCGATCAAGGTTTTCGCATCCTGAATGGCGCCGGTGGCCACGGCTTGCGCCAGCTCCTCGGGCGAATACGAAATGGTTTCTATATCCTCGTTCTCTTCTACCAGGCCGCCTCCGCTGGCGATTTTGTTGGCTGAAGTGACTTCCACGTAGAACAGCGTGATGCGCTCAGAGGAGCCGCCGGGAGAAAGATAGAAGGTGGCGATGGGTTCGAGAGAAGAAACTTCGTAACCGGATTCCTCGAGAATTTCGCGCTTCAGAGCTTCCGCGGCAGGCTCGCCGTGCTCCTGCATGCCCGCGACCACTTCAGTAATCCAGCCCGGCCCTTTCTCGTAAGTAGGAAAGCGGAACTGACGCAGGAAGAGCAATTTGTTCTGGCCGCGATGGTAGACGATGGCCGCCACCGAATCGCCGCGCTCAAATACGAGACGCTTTAGCGGCGGAGTCATAGCGCCGTCGAAGCGCTCATAGCGCAAGTCGACTTCTTCAATTTTGAAGAAGCCGTCAAAGACGCGGCGGCGCGCCAGGATCTCTACTTGCGTGGGCATGCTGATGTATCCTTTACCATAACCCATGACATTTGGAAAACGCGCCATCGTCTTCCTCAGTGCCGCGTTTCTTACGTTCACGCTCGTGGCACAGGCGCCGGAAGACAAGGCTCCTTGCGCCGGCGATCCGGCCTTCGCGCGGATGCAGGCCGCGATCGAGGCAGACGATCTCGATAAGGCTGAGCAGGCTTTCCGCGACGGCGGCCAGCGCGAACCGGCCTGCGCCGTGGCGTTTGAAAAGAATCTGGCGAAAGCCTACGAAGACGGGGACAAGCTGGCCGAAGCGCGGCGGACTTATCTCGACGAGTTGAAGGATCTACAGGGCAGCTCCGCCGCTTCCGCACTGGTGCTGCGGTCGCTGGCTCGGATTGGGATGCAGTTGCGCGATGAAGATCCGCAAACGGAGGACTACCTCGACCGCAGCATCCGCATTTACACGGAGCTGAACGATCGCAAGAGCCAGGCGTCCGTCCTCAATCTCATCGGGTACTTTCGAATGCAGCAGGAGCACTATGAACCCGCCGAGAAGTCCCTGCTCGATTGTGTCGCGATCGCCGGCGAGATCGCCGACTCGGCGCGCGTGGGGAGTTGCAAGGGGAGCCTGGCGGATTTGTACAATCGCCGCTCCGAGTACCGGAAGGCGCGCCAGTACGCCTTTGAGGCCCTGGAGATCAGCCGGAAGAGCAAGGACGATCGCCAGACGGCGCGAATGCTGGAAATTCTCGGGACGTTGTACCTGACGCTGAACCAGGCGGAACGGGCGCTGGAATCTTTTCAGGAGGGGCTGGCGCTGAAAGAAAAATCGCATGCCTCACCGAACGATCTCGCGGCGACGCATCAGGATATTGGAGACGCTTTGGCGCATCTGAACCGGCGGCCCGAAGCAGTCGAGGAGTTGGAAAAGGCGCTTGCTTTACGGCGGCCTCTGGGCATGGAACTCAAGACCGCGGACACGCTGAACGCTCTCGCCGGAGTGCAAGAACCAGCCGAGGCGCGAAAGAGTTACCAGGAGAGCCTGGCGATTGCGCGTAAACATAAAGACGATTCGCTGATCGCGGCCAACCTTTACGAATTGGGAAACCTATATTTGCACGCCGGAGACTTGGATGGCGCTCTGGCAGCCCACCGCGAGGCGCTTGCCATTTTCGAACGGCTGGACAATCCGGCCGAGGTTGTGTTTAGCCGGTGCCGGCTGGGTGTGGTGCTCGAGAGCCGCAACGAACTAGCCGAGGCTGCGCGGGTATTTCAGAGCGCCTTGAACCCGCTGGAGTCTCTGGGGAAACAAGTGATCGATCCGGCGCAATATGGAAAATTTCAGGAGACATCGGAGATTCTGTATCCGCACTATGCGCGCGTCCTGCTTCGATTGGGCCAGGTCAAAGAAGCTTTCGCCGTTTCTGAGCGAGGCCGCGGAATTGGGCTGGCGCGCGCGGCCAGGTTGAATGCGCATAACTTTCTGGACAAACTTGCGGCCCCGGAGCGCGCGGAGTGGATCAAGAGTTCCGCCAATTTATCGAGAGCGTCTAACGCCTGGGCGTATCTGGCGAAAAGCGGCGCGGAACCGGGGCTTCTGGATGAAGCTAGGTTGGATTACCAGGATCAGGCGAGGCAGGTGGAGACGCTACGGGAGCGGCTGTTGCTCAAGAGTTCCACGGACGACGCTTCGGAGGCTCCGGCTTCGGTGAGCGTCGAAGACCTGGCGAAGCTGCACGACGATCGCGCGCTGTACCTGGAATGGCGGATCGTCGACGACAGTTGGGGCGTGGCCGACGACAGTTCGATTCTGTTATTCGCTTATTCGGGAAAAGACGGCCTGTCGGCGTACGAACTGCATGTGAAAGAGGACGCGCTGCGGACCGAAGTGAAGCGCTGGCGGGACGCGATGGCCGCGAAAGGAAATGTCCGGGGTGTCCGGCGCGTCGAGACCGCCGGCCCCGCTGTCGACGAGCCAAAGCAGGCGACGGCTTTGTACCAGATGCTACTCGCGCCCGTGGCGACGCCGCTGCAATCGAATCGTTTTCAGCGCCTGTTCCTGGTTGCGGACGGACCTTTAGCCGAGATTCCCTTTGCGGCTTTGATCGATGGGGAAGGCAAACGGCTGTTGGAACGAGTATCGATTACGAATGACGTATCGTTCGAAGCGCTGGGGAAGATTGCCCGCCGTCCGGCGCCGATCCGGCATTTGTTAGTGATCGCCGATCCGTTACAAACCGGCGAGACGCGGTTGGTCGAACCGGGCGGCTATGCCTTCGAACCGCTGAAGTTCGCCCGGCAAGAAGCGGCCGCGATCTCCAAACTGGATCCAGCCGCAGTTCAACTGGAGGGCCAGGGGGCGCGGGAAGCGCGGGTCAAGCAGATGCTCCGCGACTTCGAAATCCTGCATTTTGCGACGCACGGAATTCTGGAGCCTAAGGATGGCTTGCAGTCTGGCCTGTTGTTGGCCACGGAGCCGCGCGACGGATCGGAAGACGGGTTGTTGCAGGCTCGCGAAATCGCCGGCCTGTCACTGTCTGCCAGGCTGGCGGTCTTATCCGCCTGTCAAACCGGCGAGGGCGAGGAAGCATTGGGCGAAGGATTGATGGGCTTGTCCTGGGCGTTTCAGGCAGCGGGATGCCCGGCGGTCGTCGCGTCTCTCTGGTCGGTGGATGACGCCTCGACCAGCGCCTTGATGACGTATTTCTACCAGGAACTGACGCAGGGAGTCCGGGTGGATGACGCCTTGCGGCGAGCGGCGCTTCGGCTGCGAAGCGACCCCAGGTATCGAGCGCCGTTCTATTGGGCCGCGTTTGTGGTTACTGGAAATCCGCGATCGGTGACGCCGCTCCCGCGACATTGATAAAACCCTTGGTACTTTCCACGGCAAAAAGGTCTTGCCCGAGCCCGGCAAAAGCAGCTAAGCTACTGACCTGGGCTTAGTTTGTTCCGGTGCGGACACCGGGTTGGTTGGGGAGGGCCAGAAAAAATGAAACACTATGTAACTTCTGCAGTGACTTCAGTAGTGTGGATTAGTTTGATATGCGCGGGCGTTTCCTACAAGACCGCCCAGGCCGGCAGAATGGTCTTCATGAAAATGTGCACATCCGTGCCAGATCCCTTCTATAGCGATGAGGATCTCGACGGATGTGGTAGTCCCGACGCCGAGGTGGTTACCGTTCAGTTCGATGTGGAAAGTAGTTCCACGGATTTTTCCAGTCCGATTCTGTCCACTCTGCTGAGTGTTTCCGCTAATGAGTTTTATGACATCGGTTTGACGGACGAAACAACCGATACCGCTGTCAGCGCTCACAGTATTTTTGTTACGACTACCAACCCGGGCGCCATGCTTCCGGACCTTCTATCGAGCAACGAATTTCCCAGCGGCGCTCACGGGCCCACCCTGCCCGATCCGGCCACTTCAACATTCGAAGTCGCCGGCGCTAACCTGGTCTGTCAGTCGGACTGTACTCTGTGGGTGCAGTTTGTGGATCTCACGTCAGACTTGATCAGTCCCAGCGATGAACTGGCGATCACAAGCTTGTCGCTCGACACATCCTCTCCTTCTTCTACGCCCGAACCCGCCACTTGCTCGACCGTCGCGTTGGCGGGATTGGTTTTGCTTGCACTGCGCAGGCGGCAGCGCAGATTCCGGTGTAATGTAGGCCGTCTCTAGCGCCCGGTTTCGTTGGCTCCTGGTGCAAAGTGTGTCCGCCTTGTGCCTGTGCGAAGATGTGTACAGTTGAGCACCTGCGATGACAGAGACCCTTTCCATCCGCATCCATTCCGAGACGAAGAAGCGCCTGGACGCGCTTTCCAAGCGCTCGAAGCGCTCCAAGTCATTCCTTGCGTCAGAGGCCATTGCCGCCTTTGTCGAATCCGAAGAGTGGCAACTTGGGGAGATTCAGGCGGGCATCGCTGAGCTGGACTCCGGACAAACGGTCAGCTACGAAAAGGTCTCGAAGTGGCTCAAGTCGTGGGGCAGGCCGGGTGAGACAAAAGCCCCGAGATGAAGGTCGCTTGGTCCCGTCGCGCGATACGCGATCTGGTTCACCTCCGGAAGTACATCGGTAAGGATTCGGAACAGAGTGCGGCTTTGGCCGCCGCGCGGATTCTCAAAGCCGTCGAATAACTCCAAACTCACCCGGAAATGGCCGGCCGGGCCGGGTGTTTGGCACGCGCGAACTTGTCGTGCCCGATACCGCCTACATCATCCCGTACCGTGTTCGACGCGAACGCTTGGAGCTGATCGCGGTATTCCACGGGCGCCAGAAGTGGCCGCTGAAGCTGTAAGGCATGTGGTTACCCTCCATCACCCTCAGCCTGCCGAACGGGGATTATTTCCGCTATTGAATGGCTTTTGGGGGTTTGGAAACAAGTACAAGACGGCGACTATCAAAGGGCGGCTGGCCAATTCAGAAGAGTGTCGGCTCGTTCAACTTCAGGCTGACCTTCGCGCCTCCGGAAAACCTGGGTGACGTCGCGCTCCGAGGCGGCCATCGAGCATCCTTCCTGAGCACCTTGACTTGCGGCCAAGGGCGCGTATAAGATCTGCTGGCGTTCCCAAAAGACGCCCGGAAGGAAGCGGGCTTCCAGTTGGGGAAGATCCAGGCCGGGCTTGCGCCCTCGGACTGGAAGCCATTCGACGAGGTAGGTGCGGGGACAAAGGAGATTCGGATCAGGGAGGCAAGCGGCATTTGCCGAGTAATGTACATCGCCAAGTTCGAGGAAGCCGTCTACGTCCTGCATTGCTTCCCGAAGCCTCGGGTGACCAACAAGCAAGACAAGGCCATTGCCGCGGCGCGCTATCGCGCCGTCGTCAACATGAGGAAAGAAAAGAAATGAAAATCGAGACCGAAATCCGTCATGTAACAAAGCCGGGCGCGAACCTCTTCCTGGAACTGGGCTTTACCTCGCACGAGGCCAAACGGCTTGCAGGCTGCTTCCCGAAGACAAATCCCCGAAGGCAAATCAATGACACACGCCTGCTTAAGCAGCAACTGATGGAAGAGCTGTCTGGCTGGATTTCGAAACATCACCTAAAGCAAGCCCAGGCAGCCGAGATCTTGATGGTCTCACGGCCGCGTGTGTCCGACGTGGTGAATAAGAAGACCGCCAAGTTCACCATCGATACGCTGGTGGAAATGCTCAGCCGTGCCGGGAAGCCGGTCAAGCTGGCAATCGGTTGACCAGTAGCCTCTTCTCTGGATTAACGCCTGGATTCGCCGCCGCCGAGACAATCGCATCCGTTACAATGAACGTCAATGCGTTCCATCCTGGCTGTTGTTTGCGCTTGCGCCATCACGGTGCAGGCGGCCGATTCCACTCGTCCTCTGCGCGGCTACTCGAGCGCTGAAAGCGCTACCGAGCGCCAGTGGGAAGAGAAACTGCGCGCCATTCCCACTCCTGACAATGTAAAAGAATACATGCGCCGCCTGTCGGCGCGGCCGCACCATGTCGGTTCACCTTACGACAAGGACAATGCCGAATGGTTGCTTGCCAAAGTGAAGAGCTGGGGCTTCGATGCCAAGATCGAGAACTTCGATGTCCTCTTTCCGACGCCTAAGGAGCGCGTGGTCGAACTGGTCGAGCCGACGCAATTCAAGGCTAAGCTCGAGGAGCCGGTGATCTCGATCGATCCAACCACGGATCAAAAGAGCGAGCAGTTGCCCACCTATCACGCTTACGCGCACGACGGCGAAGTGACGGCGCCGCTGGTTTACGTCAACTACGGCGTGCCCGCCGATTATGAGCAACTGGAACGTATGGGCGTGTCGGTCGAAGGCAAAGTGGTGATCGCGCGCTACGGCGCGTCGTGGAGAGGCATCAAACCGAAAGTTGCCGCCGAGCACGGCGCGACTGCTTGTCTGGTGTACTCCGATCCGAAGGACGACGGCTACTTTCGCGACGATGTTTATCCCAAGGGCCCGGCGCGCCCGCCCGATGGCGCGCAGCGTGGCAGCGTGATGGACATGCCCGTCTATCCGGGAGATCCGCTCACTCCGGGTGTGGGCGCAACTCCCGATGCCAAGCGGCTACCGCTCGATCAAGTGAAAACGATTACCAAGATTCCGGTGCTGCCGCTCTCCTATGCCGACGCCGCGCCGCTGCTGAAGGCGCTGGGAGGGCAAGTGGTTCCCGAGGCCTGGCGCGGCGCCCTGCCGTTTACTTACCACGTAGGACCGGGACCGGCGAAAGTTCACATGAAGTTGATGTCCAATTGGGACCGCAAGCCAATTTATGACGTGATCGTTCGCATTCCGGGCGCGAAATATCCGGACGAATGGATCATTCGCGGCAACCATCATGACGCGTGGGTGAATGGCGCCGACGATCCGTTGTCGGGCACGAGTCCGGAATTGGAGGAATTGCGCGCCCTGTCTGAGTTGATGAAGCAGGGTTGGAAGCCAAAGCGAACCATTATTTATGCCTTCTGGGATGGCGAGGAACCGGGGTTGCTCGGGTCGACCGAATGGGTGGAGACGCACATGGAGGAGTTACAGCGGCACGCGGCCGTCTATATAAACTCCGACAGCAACGGGCGCGGTTATCTCAACACGCAGGGCTCGCATACGCTGGAGAATTTCATCAATGAAGTGGAAAAGGATATCGAGGATCCGGAAACGCGGCTCACGGTCTGGAAGCGCCTGCGGGAAAGACGCATCGCCAACGCCTCGCCCGCCAACCGCGGAGAATCGCGTTCCCGCGCGGACATCCGCATTGGCGCTTTGGGTTCCGGATCCGACTATACGGCGTTTCTCGACCACGCGGGCATCGCGAGTTTGAATCTGGGCTTCGGCGGGGAAGGCACCGGCAGCGGCCAGTACCACTCGATCTACGATGACTTTTATTATTTCTCGCACTTCGTCGATCCGACATTTGTTTATGGGCGGGCGCTTGCGCAAACCGCGGGCACCGCGGTGATGCGCCTTTCCGATGCCGAAGTCTTGCCGCTGCAGTTCTCCGATTTTGCCGAAACGGTAAAAACTTATTTGAGTGAACTGAAAAACCTGGCCGCCGATCAGCGCGCAGAAATCGAAGAGCGCGACCGCGACATCGACAGCGGCCTATATCAGGCGACCAATGATCCGGACCGGCCACTGCAACCTCCGGTCAAGGAGCCGATCCCGCCGTTTCTCAATTTTGCTCCACTCGAAAACGCAGTGGATCTGCTGTCCCGCGCCGCCGAGAAGTATGAAACGAGCCTGACTAAGGCGGGCGAACACGCTTCGCCTGCTGTCAACGCCAAGTTGATTGAAAGCGAGCGCCGGCTGTTGAATGATAGCGGGCTTCCCAATCGCCCATGGTTTAAACATATGCTTTACGCACCCGGTTTCTATACCGGATATGGTGTAAAAACCATCCCGGGCGCCCGTGAAGCGATTGAGCAGAAGCGCTGGGCGGAGTTCGACACGCAGCTCGCGCACGCATCGAAGGCTTTGGAAAACGAGGCCGATCTGCTAGAATCGGCCGCAAGCCAATTGTCTACCGCGCCTTCGCGATAATGGAGGCGCGAGCGCGCGTAATGCTTGCCGCAGTTTTTTGCGGGTTGATGCTCAAGCCCGCTGGCCGGTTGAGAATAGAGGAAATACTTGGCTATCAGAGCGAGCGCATTTGCCGCTATGCTTACGACGTGAGAACGAGATTCGTCTTCAACTCCAAATGTAGTGGAGACCTTTGGATTGCGCTCATTGAAAAAAAAGCGCTTCGATCCGGCGGTGGGATCGCAAAAAAGAGTCATGAGATCGCGGCGATGGCAAGCCATCGACAGAAGACCGAAGGCCTGTCATCCCGGCCGCCAGCCGCGCATGAATCTCGACAGCAGCAGCAGTGCTCCGCCGTAGAAAAGCAACGAGAGGAAGAACGTCTCTGAGCGGCCGGCTGGGAAAATCTTCGGCGATCAAGCGGTAGAGCGCAATGACCATGGCGCCCGGGGCCAGCCAATACAGCTCCGGACGTTCCCAACGGCGGCCTACCGCGGCAGCCACCACCGCAGTGGCAATCAGCAGGATCGTGCGGATCTCGGCCCGCCAGGCCGCGTCGGCGCCGGCAGGCGCCGCGTTGAGCAGCAGGGACGCAACCCAGGCGGCGAGCACCCAAGCTAGCATGGTGGCGGCGATGTTGCGCGGAATGCCACGCAGCCGGATATAACTGGCGATCATCGCGGCGAGCACCAGCACCGAGGCGGGTGTCAGTGCGACTTTTGTGCCGTCGCGCAATAGGACCGAGAATGTCTGGAGCGCGACTCCGGAGGCTAACGCCGCGGCGGTCAGAAACCCGAGCGCGTGGAATGCCGCCAACCCATGTTCGCGAGCGCCTAAAACCGCGAAGCCACTGGCTGCCAGAGCCCATACTAGCGGCACGCCCGCTGGCGGCAGGAAGAACGCGGTTCCCAGCAAAACAAGGACAAAGGCAAAGAGGGAGTATGCGTACAGATTGCGCGTTGGTTTGTTCAAAAGAAGGAACGACACTGCATAAGACGCCACGCCGGACAAGGCCAGCACCACGCCCAGCGCCCCTTTGCCGGCTATTCCGCGGGTGGCCGCGAAAATAAACAAGCTAAAGGAAACAGTGACCTGCGAAATCTCAAAAATACTGACGTCCCGTTTCCGGCCTAGAACCCGTACGCTGGTTCCAATAGCGTAGAGCAAGCAAAGCGCGGCGGGGATGGCCCAGTGCCAGAGCCCCGGAATCGGCTGGTAACTCTCGGGTAGCTGGCTGCCCGAGTAGACATAAACGAGCCACAGGACCGCGAAGTCGGCCGCAAATGCGGCCAGGCATCTGGGTCCTAACCAGAGGTCTTGGGAGGCGGCGATTTCCAGTGTGAAGGCAATTGCCAGCAAGGCTGCGCACAAGGCCAGCAAGTCATCGGTTCCGAAAGCCAGCGCCAGGGCCGTGACGGCGCCGGCTGCGGCCGCTAACCAGGCGGTCGCGGAGATCCGCTGCTTCCATGACAAGCTAAAACTGAGGATCACGAACCCCGCAAGAACGGCTGCCGTGGTACTGGGCCGCATCAAATGAAAGCGCACCGTGGTTTCCCACAGCATGGGCGAGAGTGATAGCACCGCGGTCGTCATGTAGACGGTTGCGGCCAATGTGTTTGATGGCGCCAGGCGCGTTGCCCGGAACATCCAAAACGCGGCATAAGCCAGGGCGAGCGCGATGCCCACCCAAGAGGGCGCGAGCGAGGAGGTGGCTAACGCCCGCAGCAGGTAAGCGCCGGCGAGGATTAACAGTGCCTGGCCGGCGAGTGGAATCAGTCTCCCGGCATCCGGTAACGGTTGAGGAAGGGAGGTGGCGGAAGCTTCAACGGCTGGAGCTGATGAGTTCGCCACTTCCCCCAGGCGCTCCTCCAGTTTGCGCAGGCGCACTTCGAGTTGCTCTACGCGTTGAGCCAATTCGGTGACATCGCCAACCTGGCTTGGCGCCATGGGAGCCCTCCCTGGCTTCTAGGCTTTCGCGCCGGCGTGCGCGGCTTCTTCCTGCCAAGGCGGCAGCAGCTTCAGCAGGAACCACAGGATGAAAAATGGCAGAATCGTCAAGCCCACGGAAACCAGAATCCCTTCGCGGGTGATGAAATCCACCTTATACGAGGTATAGCCGAGGAAACTCTTGGAAAAGAGCTGTCCGCCGATGACCACGTTCCAACGCATGGCCAAGACGCCGATCAGCGTCAAAGCGGCGGAGGTCACATACATCCGGAAACGAACCACTACCGGCAACTCGATTACTTGATTCAAGCCGAGCAGGAACAGTGGAATCAGAGTGCAGATGAAAATCTGGAGAATAATCTGCGAGAAATACAGGCGCGTATGCACCATGAAATCCAGGCTTCGGAACGACTCCTCGGACTCATAAATGCGGTGCAGCACATCCAGCATCTCGAGCGCGAAATCGATGACGAACGTGTAGAACAGATATTTGGCCACGGTGTCCAGGCAGTTGACGTCGAGTTGTCGACCGCGCCATTTGGTCAAAAAATAGTAGATCAGCAGCACCGCCGCAATTCCGGAAACCATGGCGGAGAATATAAACACTACGGGCATCAAGGGTGACGACCACCAGGGATTAGCTTTAATGGACCCGAAAATGAACCCGACATAGCCGTGCAGCAAGAATGCCGACGGAATGCCGATAATGGTGACGATGTAGCCCAGCCGATCGTCAATACGGAGTGAGCGCTCGCTGATGTTATATGAGCCGAGCGTCAGCACTTTGTAGATCCATTTGCGCCAGCCGGTGGCGGTTTGCGCGCCAATCACGATTTCCTTGCGGTAATCCAGCCAGATTTCAAGCAACAGAACGACCATCAGATACCACAGATAAACGAAGCCGAACATGGCCATGGCGGAAGAGGTGTGGGGCGTCATATACATCTCCAGCGATCTCTCCGGATGGCCCAGGTGCAATTGCAATGGCAGCGGGGCAACCAGAAGAAAGGCGAGCGCGGTGAGCAGCGCGAGCCGGTAGGTTGGCTTTACCGCCTCGACCTTGAAGACACGTTCGAGCGAGGCCAGAATAAACGCTCCGGCCACCAAACCTGTCAGGTACGGGTAGAGCACAATGAGTATGCTCCACTGCAGCTCCACTTCGTTCGGATACATGAATCCTTCTACGCCCGGATGCATAAGATCTCCTTATCTGACGGCGCCATCCAAGCCCCGGTAAAACAGTTTGGCGCCCGTGGCCAGTTGCGGCTTCAATACTTGAACCGGATTGTTGCGCAGAAATTCGTGTATCGGGTCCTTGGGATTCTTTAGATCGGCCAGTTGACGCGCGGCCGTCGGGCAGGCTTCACAACAAGCGGTGGTGAGGCCTTTGGTGATGCGGTGATAACACAAGGTGCATTTTTCCGCGGTATTTGTTTTGGGATTGAGAAACCGGCAGCCGTATGGACATGCCTGTATGCAGTAGCGGCAGCCCAGGCAGTATTTCGAATCGACCAGAACCACTCCGTCCGGCGATATGAACGTGGCGCCCACCGGACAGACCTGCGTGCAGGGCGAGTCGGCGCAATGATTGCACATCTTGGGAACGAAGAACGCTTTGGCCGTGGCGGGAATCGCTTTGGGAGGAAAACCGTGGATGCCGCCATCCGGGGAATCCACCTGAGGCTCGGTCTCAGCGCGCCAGTCGTCGATCACATAGCGTTCAATCCAAGTGCGATAGTACCCCTCGGGAACGGAATTTTCCGCCGCGCAGGCGCGAACGCAATTGCCGCAGCCAATGCATTTCTCAATATCGATCATCATGGCCCACCAATGATCGGCCATACGGTAGGAGTCCGGAATAGCGGCTTGCTTTTGCGCGTCACCTTGGGCTTCCAGGAAAGCAACCGTGGCCGGAGTTCCGACCAGCAGAAAACGCGAGGTCTGTACCAGCCAATAGCGGCGTGTCATCTCCATGCTTATAGCCTTTCCATGCTTATGGCCCTTCTCTTATGGTGCTTCCCGGGGATTATGCGGCTGGTGGCAAGTCTTGCAGTCGATGCCGTTGGAGTGATCGGCCGATACTACCTGGGGAAAGTTCTTTGGTTTCGCCCCGCCGGCCTCGTGGCATTGCACACACAGAGCGGGAGTTTTCGGGAGAACGGGTACGATGCTCACATCGTTGGCATGCCGGCCTTGGGGGCCATGACAGGCTTCGCAATGGACGCCGCGATGTGGCCCGGCCGCGAGTTTGTCGTGTTCTTCGGTGTGACAGGTGGCGCAGACGGCGCGGCCCGCGAAGGAGATCGGCCGCTCACGGATATCGTTGAGCGCCGGAGCGCGGTAATGTCCGTACTCACCGAATCCGGCGGGGACCGCGAACGTCCGAATCGCGAGAAAAGCCAGTACTCCCACCGCCATCAGAATGACCAAACGCACTAGATGCTCTGCGTCCTTGAACGATCCCATTGGGAATGAGGCGTGCAATCCGGCTGCCACGCGAAACCGGACATTTACCCGCACAAAATCCTTGGTCTGCGCCAAACCACCCAATTTATCGTTTTCTATCCCGAGTGAGATGGCCCAAGCCGAGGCGTGGGGTCGTGAACGGCTGGCCGAGTTTGTCAACAGCATTGACAATCGCGCCGATTGTCAATATGATTGACAATGTGAAGGCGCGGCAGGAATCTCTCGAGCAGTTCATTTGGGAATTGAGGCGCGCGTTTCGCGACCTGACGGCGGCCGCCGACCGGGAGCTTCAGCCGCTGGGTATCCAGACCGGAGATCGCGCGTTTCTGGAGTTCCTGGCCCGAGAACCAAAACCGATCTCGCTCTCCGATCTCGCCAGGAAATACTCGGTGAGCCGCCAGCACATTCACCAGATGCTGCGGCGCCTTCCGCAGCCCGAATGGGTGGAGGAGATTCCCGATCCGGCCGACGGCAGAGCCATCCGGCTGCGCCTGAGCCGAAAAGGGCGGGCGTGTTGGGAGCGAGTGCGGGTTCTCGACCGGCGCTTCCTGGACCGGCTTTCCGAGCGGCTTTCGCAGGAACGCGTCGCGGCCGCGACAGAGCTGCTGAGGCAACTGCGCCGTGAACTTTCCCCAGGAAGAGAGACCAGCGATGAGTAAGAGTGAGCAAACACCTCAATCGAATGCCCGGCCGAGACTTCTGCCTCCGAAGGCTTTGTTGCTGAGCTTGCTGGTGCAGCTCCCGCTTGTTTTAAGGTCGTGGCCGTTGAAACCAACGAGAGTTCCGGTGCTGGTGGGCATCGCGATGCTGACGGCGGGCGTCGCCGTGAACGTATGGGCGGAGCGGCTGTTTCGCAAAAGCGGGACGGGCGTATGCCCACTTAGCCCGGTCTCGCGCCTGATCAGCGAGGGACCCTACCGTTTTACGCGCAATCCGATGTATCTCGGCATGGTGCTGATCAGCGCAAGCGCGGCAATGATCGCTGACGTGCAATTGAACCCGTGGGCTGCGGCGGCCTTGGCGGTGTGGCTACATTTCCAGTTTGTATTACCGGAAGAGGAATTCCTTCGGGACCGGCTGGGCGTGGCCTACTTGGAGTATGCCAGCCGCACTCCCCGTTGGCTGGGACGGCCGCAAACCGGGCAACGCAGTCGAGCCTTTTGAGCATTCTGTCTTCAGACCTGCGCAAATATATCCCGCAATTTGCGGTACGTTTCGCTCAATTCTTCCGGCAGCACGCGCGTTTCGCCGACAATTGTCATGAAATTTGCGTCGCCGCGCCAGCGCGGCACCACATGCATATGAATGTGGCCCGCCACGCCCGCGCCGGCCACCTCGCCGATGTTCATGCCGAAGTTGAAACCGCCGGGCTTGTAAATCGTCCGCAGGTAGATTTGCGTTTGGCGGGTTAACTGCATCATTTCCGCGGCGGTCTCTTCGCGCGCGCCTTCGAGCGTGGCCACATGCTCATAGGGCGCGATCATGACATGCCCGTTGTTGTAGGGATATAAATTCAGCAGGACGAAATTCAAGCGCGCCCGGTGGACGATGAGATTGTCTTCGTCGTGTGAATCGGCCGCCTTTACGCAAAAAATACACGCGTCTTCCGGCGTTACGGTTTGGACGTACCTGTAGCGCCAGGGACTCCACAGGTGGTCCATACTCTTTTCTGCCGCCGCCGTCTCTTAGTGGCCGGAGGTTTCACCCGCCGCCGCCGGTGGCGGCTCGGGCGGAGCGGTGGGGCCTTCGGAATGGTTCACCAAGTCCTTCAGTTCCTTGCTCGGTTTGAAATAAGGAATCCGCTTGGAGGGCACGTCCACGCGCGTACCCGTCTTCGGATTGCGGCCGACACGCGGCTGGCGCTGCCGCGTGCGGAAGCTGCCGAAGCCTCGGATCTCGATCTTATCGCCGGAACGAAGAGATCGAACAATGCTGTCAAAAATCGCTTCGACGATGACTTCCGAGTCCTTGCGGGTCATTTCCACAACCCGGGAGACTTCTTCGATCAATTCGGCCTTCGTCATGTAATTCTTTCTCCTAAGACAGGGCCGTTAATGGCCCTCACCTTTCCCTCTGGTATTCATTACTTCTTCAATGCTCATGGTCGCCGCCGACGCCTGCTTCTGGTAATCTTCAAGCCGCATCCGTTCTTCGTCGTCAGTCAGGGCGCGCAAGCTCAAGCCGATCTTCTTTTCGGCCTCGTTCATCTTAATAATCTTGAAATCGTGTTCCTCGCCCAGCGGCAGCGCGGGCTCGTCCGACCTCCGTTCAGCCGCGCCCGGCACTTCCGAACGGTGACAGAGCCCTTCCACACCCGGCGCAAGCTCCACGAAAACACCAAAGTTGGCGGCCCGGCGCACGGGTCCGCGAACCGTATCGCCGACCTGGTGCGACCGGAAAAATTGCTCCCATGCGTCCGGCTGCAGTTGCTTGATCCCGAGCGAAAGGCGGCGATTGCCGGCGTCGATATTCAAGATGACCGCCTGCACCAATTGCCCTTTTTTCAGCAATTCCGACGGATGCTTGACACGCTTGGTCCAGGATAAATCGGAAATGTGAACCAATCCGTCCACGCCTTCCTCAATCTCGACGAACGCGCCGAAATCAGCCAGCTTGCGGATTCGTCCTTCGACCACGCTTCCAATAGAATAGCGCTCCGAGACCGTGGTCCAGGGATCCGGCTCTAACTGCTTGATCCCGAGCGAAACTCGCCGTTCCTTGGGCTTCACGTCGAGCACCACCGCTTCCACTTCGTCGCCGGCCTTGACCACTTTTCCGGGATGTTTCATCCGCCGGCTCCAGGTCATTTCCGAGATGTGGATCAGGCCCTCGACGCCCGGCTCCAACTCGACAAACGCGCCGTAGTCGGTGACGCTGACCACGCGTCCGATCACGCGCGCGCCCATGGGGTACCGCTCCTCGATGGTTTCCCACGGATCGGGAACCAACTGCTTCAGGCCCAGTGAGATGCGTTCCTTCGATTTATCGAACTTGAGAACCTTGACCGTGATCTGGTCGCCGGCGCTGACCATCTCAGAGGGGTGGTTCACCCGGCCATAAGACATGTCGCTGACATGCAGCAAGCCGTCGATGCCGCCGAGATCGATAAATGCCCCGTACTCAGTCAGGTTCTTCACCGTGCCGGTGACCACGGAACCTTCCGAGAGGTCCTGTAAGGCGGCGCTCTTGCGGGCAACCAGATCCTCTTCGACCGCGATTTTCCGCGAGACCACCACGTTGCCACGCCTGCGGTTCAGCTTGACGATCTTTACCGGAATGTCCTGACCCAAATAGCTGTCGAGGTTATGTGCCGGCCGCACATCGATCTGCGAACCCGGCATGAACGCGGGAACGCCCACGTCCACGGAGAGACCGCCTTTGATCCGCCCGGTTACGCGGCCGGAGAGAACCAGATTCTCCGCGTGCGCCCGTTCCAGGTTATCCCAGGCACGTAAGCGGCTGGCTTTCTCGTGAGATAGAAGAGTGTACCCTTCCGGCTGAGGCGCGGAACGGTCGATAACCACATCGATCACATCGCCGCGTTGCACGTGAACGCTGCCGTCGGGCTGCCGGAACTGCTCGATCGGCACAAGTCCTTCGGACTTATAGCCGAAATCCACGATCACATCTTTGTCAGTTACCTTGAGAACGTGACCTTGCAGCAATTCCCCCTCGTGGGGAGGAGCAAAATGGCTATAGTCATCGAGGAACTGCTCATAATCGGGCTCTTCCGCCGACACTGGTCGAGTTATGTTTTGCTCATCTGTGCCGTTGGCCATCGCCAAGACTCCCGATTCATGCTACTACAAACGGTTGATTCGCGATCTTGATACAAGTTCCCCGGGACATTTTTATCGACTGGGATAAGACCGAAACCGTTGATAGATCAGTACTTCAGCACTATAGCGGACAGGGAGGCGGAAGTCAACAGGGGCCTGGCGGGCGAACGTCTCTTGTTACTCTCCGCCGGCCTCAGGTTCGTGCTGATGACGAGTCCACGGATCTTTTGGCGTAGCCCGCTCCGCGTACCAGCCCAGTCGCAGATCGGCGAGTTCGTTGAGGCTCGGATCTTTGTCGATCGGGTGATGAAGACAGGAGATCACGGGCTTCTCGCCGCCAGCCATTGTGTCGCCGAGAAACTGCCAGGCCCCATCATCCAGATCATGCGAAACGTAGGTGACGGGCTCAAGGCCCGAGTGCACAGCCTCGGAGAGGAATGCCGACGTATGAGGCGAGTCGGGAAATTTCCAGTTGAACAGGCTGCTGTCTGGGTCGGCCGAAGCCCAGAAGTCGTTTTCTATTTGTGTCATAGCCGAGTTCGGTTGCAGAAGCGGCTGCCGAAATCGACTATCAAACTCAACCTCTTCTGGAAACCGGTTCTCAAGGTCCGGGTAGATAGCTTGGAGGACAGGGAAATCAATGCCGCCGTAATACCACTTCGCCCAATCCATCAGGTGGTCCACCCACTTTGGATCGACCTCCCGGAATTCGCACTCGACGTCGCCCACCATATCGCGGTGGCGACCGAGGGCCAGGTTAACCCCCGCCCGCAGGCGTCGCGCGGCCTCATTTAGCAGAAAGAGCGCGGTCTCCTGGCGCAGACCGACGGTGATGATTTCGGGTTTGTCGCAGGTGTCGTAAACGCCCAGCGTATACGACCAATCGGGGCCAGCCGTGGTGCGCTTGCGCGTGACCTGAACCACCTCACATCCAAACGTTTCGACGTGAGCGATGGTGCGCTCGTCGCCTTCGCTCAGTACTCCAGCCCTAAAGCGCCGAGTGCGCTCTGTCTCGAATTTCTTTGACGTGTCGGACATCCCTCCGAATCCTCCAAATCGCGTGATAGCGCTCCTGCTGCTTCAAGCGGTGATCCCGCTCGGAGTGCCGTGGTCAAAGAGTACGAGCATCAGCCGAGATGAGTTCTCCCACCGGGACCGGAGCGTCGAGACTGCGAGCGGCGAATTCGAGGACCGCTCCGATCTGCTCCCTCGTCACGTGAAACTGTTCTATGATTTCCTCGACGCTCGAACCGGCTTCCAGATTTTCAAAAACCGTAGCTACAGGCATCCGCGTATCCCGGAATACCCACGCCCCGCCACGTCTGTCGGGCACGCTTTCGACAGCGGGGCATTGCGACCAATCGAGGCTCGCCATCTCTTGCAACTCCTTTCCTTTAGGTTACGCCAGAAGGTGTACAAACCCAACATTGCCCGCGTGCGCGCCACGCGGGCAGAAATATTCACAGCACATCGGCGAAGCTCTTGCGCAGCTTATAGAAGAACGCGTGCCCGGCGAAGAACAGCACCAGCGAAAGCAGCAGTAATTTGAAGAGCGCGAGAGCATCCGGCGCCCGGTTCTCCAGCAGGCATGCCCGATATGCGTGCACCAGCACAAACAGGGGATTCTTGCCAAGCACCGGCAGCAGCGCCTTGGGCAGGCTCGACTCCGGATAGCAGATGGGCGTCACGAAGAACCACAACGTGAGCACGAACCCCATGATTTGTCCGAGATCGCGGAAGAAAACGCCCAGCGCGGCCAGAAACCAACAGATTCCCAGGGTGACCAGAATTTGCGGAACCACCACAACCGGCAGCCAAAGCGCCGTCACTGGTATCGCGCCTCGCAGTGCGAATAGAATAATCAGGAAAATACCGGTGGCAAAAACTTCCGTGATCAGTCCCGCTAACAAATAATTGACGGGCAAAATTTCCAATGGGAATATCAGTTTCTTGACAAAACTGCGGTGCTCGACGATGACGTAGGGAGAACGGCCCACCGCTTCACTGAACGCCAGCCATGGCAGCATGCCGGAGAGGAAATAGAGCGCAAACCCGGTGCGGTTCTGACCCGATCCATGCAGCACCACTCCGAACACGAAAAAGTACGTGCCCATCAGGATCAACGGATTGAGGACGGTCCAGAACACGCCGCCAAACGAGCCGCGATAGCGCGCCAGAATGTCGCGGCGCGCCATGGATGCGATCAACTTCCGGTTGGAGAAGATTCCGCGGACCGGATCGGCAAAGAGGCGCGGCAGCACGTTTTTCAGCCGCCGCCGGCCGAGCGCCGCCAGTGTCGTCAGCCGCTGCCCTTTCGTCTGAGCGGTCTCGTTCTCGACCGCAACATCGATCATGAGGAACTCTTCGCCGCGCTGGTAGGCCCATCCGCGCTCGTCGTCGCGGGGAGATACGTACACGCGATATGCGCCTGGCTCGGGCGGAAAGGGGATGGTGAAGCTGAGATCTGAAGCGCCGGGCGACACATTAACCCACTCGCCTTCCATAATGAAGCGGTTGGTATCGGGATCGTAGAATTGCCATCCGACGCATTTCGTTGGCTGTTGCAGTTCCAGGTGCACGCCTATCGACTGCCCTAGCGATTCGATCTCAAAGGAGCCGAACGCCGTGGTCATTGATATAGCCACGCCGGATAACGCTCCCGCACCGGGCCGGTTTTCCGGCCCACCGCGTAGATGCCATCGCCGCGATTCTCCGGCGGAAGGCGATAGCGCTCCAACAAATCGAGCACCCAGGCATGCTCGGGATGTGGCTCTTCGCGGAACTCGCCGGTCTCGAGCAAAGTTGTTTCAAAGCCAGCATCAATGAACAGAGTTTGGATCTCGCGCGGCGTGTATTCCCGATTATGGCGCGCTTCGGCCTCCTGGCCGGGTTCGGCGGGCCGGATATAGGCGGGGAAAAATCCGGGATGAAAGCCCTGGAGAATCGCCGAAATGGCGCGCAGCGATCCGGCGTTCGGGGTGGTCAAGACCAGATGTCCGCCTGGCTTCAGAATCCGGTTGATTTCCGCCATCATGAACATGGGATCTTCGGTTAGATGCTCCAGCAACTCGCAGCAGAGGACCGTGTCGAAGGATTCATCCGGATAAGGAAAGCGGTCTTTTTCGGCATTAAATAGGTCGATTTCGCACTCGAACTCCTCGCCTTCGCTCGAAACGATGCGCTTATGATCGATCCGGCCGGCCGGCCCATAATAGCAGCCGCGAACTTCGCCGTAACCAAGTTTGGTGCGGAGGGCCGGAGTGATCTGGAGATAAGCGCCCATCTCGAGAATAGACTGACTCGAGTCGCCGGGCGGCGTGATGGAGAGCGTCTTGGCTAGCCGCGTTATGTGCGTTTCAATGTACTGGCGAACGGGCTCGTCTTGAGCCCAGGTAGTGACATAGGCGGGTTGGACGTGGCTGTGTTCAACAAGGACCGGGGGAACGGGCTCAGACTCTGGGGCGAGCGCCGGCGTGGCTTCCCGGAAATTTCCGGAGTGCACCGTCTCGAGGAACTCCGCATAGCGCTCCGCGGCCCGGCGCCAGGTACACTCTTGTTCTACCCATTTGGCGGCGGCTTGGCCAAACGCGGCGCGCACTGGTGGCCGGCTGACCAGAAGATTGAGGTATTCGAAGAGCAGATCCTCTTCTGCCCGATCCACCGGAACCTTAAGGCAGATCTCATCGGGAAATTCACTGAACGAGCCGACGTCGGACACGATCACGGCCTTGCCTAAGCCGAGCGCCCGCATCAGCGTGCCGGAATTTTCACCGACCGTGGGAAAGCGCAGATTGACAACTATATCGCAGGCGGCGAGATAGCCCACGAAATCGCCGATGGGCGCAAAGCCAATGACGCGCACCGACGCACCCAAGCCGAGAGATTCAACGATCGAATCCAAGGGAAACTCGGGATGCGGCTCACCGACCAGCAGCATGCGCGCGTTGGGCTCCACGCGCAATAGGCGCCGGAAGGCGCGCAGCGATTCGGCGATGCGCTTGTATGGCTTGAGAAACCCGAATGTGCCGATCAGCGGAGTGTTCTCGGCGACTCCCAGACGCTGCCGGTAGCCCATCCGGTCGGCTTGCGGAACCCACGCCCCGTGCTGGATGCGTCCCACGGGACGCGTGAAGCCCGCGTCGCGGAGTTGCTGTTCTACGCACCGGCTATGGACGATGGCGGCTTTCGAAGCGCAGAGCAGCCGACGCAACATGGGCACGCCCTCATAGTCCGGGCCGGTCTCGAGCCGCTTCACCCGTTGCGCGTGGGCCAGGGCTTCCGCACCGCCATCGAACTCCACTTCCCGAAGGTACGCGTCCCAATCGCCGCGTTTAATGGTGGTGTCGGCGATCAGGTGATGAAGATTCGCTTCATGCACCACCGGAACGCCCGGATAGCGCAACGCCATGTCGTAACAGAAGTCGTGATGGAGATTGTTGCCGATCTGGTAAAGCGCGATGTCGAAATCGGCGGGGTGGTAGCTCGCTGGGGCTTGCGCGAATACTTCCACTTGCAATAAGCGGCGCAACTCAGCGAGCAAGGCTTCAGAGTAGTCGGCGATTCCACTTTTAGCGGGGGGCAGGGGAGAGAAGAAGGCTACTTTGAGGGGCATAATTACAGCCGCATATGGGGTCGGTCCCCTCCCTGACGGTCGGGGCTAGCGCGGGCGAATTTCAAAGACGCTGTTAGCCCCGACCGTCAGGGAGGGACCGCGCTCCAAGACCCGGCGCCGCCGTTCGGAAATTGAATGTTAGTACCCGTCATTGGCGATCTCGCAACTACTTCCGGACCGCTCCCTGATGACGGTCGCGACTCGGTCACTACATGCGGGCCAGTCACTGCTTCCACACCAGTCACGCCTTACAGGCCAGTCACGTCTTCCGAGACCCGACCGTCAGAAGATGTCAGGAAATGCTCCAAACCATTTTTTGGCAGCTAATGTTTTCAATGACTTGCCCTGTGCAAAACGGCCTGAAAATCGATTTCCTGACACCTCCTCAGGGAGCGGTTGAATTCGTAGCTTCATGACCGGCCCTCAGTTCGCTAATTCCATGGAAAACGTTCCCAGCGATAGGGGCACTTTCACGAGAGCGGGCGTGCGGGAAGCGTCCTTGAGAAAATAAATATCGAAGTGCGCGTCGGCGGCTTGCCCTTTTACCGACCCAGTCAAATGATCGGCCTGCACCTGTTTGTCGCCTAGGCGGATCGATTCCGTTCCGGCAAACTCCAGCCGCACCTGGTAAGGCGCGCCAAAATAGACGGTGGCAGGCTGCGGTAAGCGGCCTTGACTCAACTCATGCCGCACAAAGTAGAGATAGGTGAGAGCGTCCTTGGCGCAGTTTCCGGTATCGAGTTTCGTTTGGCCTCCGCCCTTGGTTTCGCGCGTCGCGGTGTTTGACTCTAGATCGAAGGTAGTTTTCTCATCGGCGCGCTTCTGGCCTTGATGGACGTTCTTGTCGAACTCGGTGGAGCAGAAATCGCCGGCCGCGGTGGCGGCGAATTTGTCCACAACGGCGAAGCCCGGCACCGCCGCGTCGATATCGAATCCGAAGCTCATGCGCTGCTTGGCGCCGCCATCGGAAGCCGGCAACAGAGCGGCATGCAGCCGGCTTTCGCCCAGGCTGAGACCGCTTGGCCAATTGATCGAGTAAGTCAACTGTTCGTTCGGAATAGACGGCCCGGTGGAGCCCCCGGCGAGCAACAAGGCGGCTACTGGGGCAGCCAGCGCGATGAGGAGAATGGTTTTCATTAGATTTGGTTCCGGAGCGCGAATGTCGAAGTGGATACCGCACTTCGCCGTCTGCCGCCTGCCACGTCGTAATAGACGTCCAGCGTTCTAGCGGCGCTGGTCTCCCAACTGAACCTGGCGGCGTTTTGCACGCCCAACCGTTCCATTCGTCCGCGCAACGCGGCGTCCAACAGAAGATCGGCCAGGGCGCGAACAATTTGATCGATGGAATTTGGATCAAACAGCAACGCGGCCGAGTCGGCCACCTCCGGCATAGAGGCGGCGTTGGAGCAGGCCACGGCGCGGGCGCAGGCCATCGCTTCCAGAATCGGCAGGCCGAATCCTTCGTACAGCGACGGGTAGACAAACAAGTCACACGCGTTGTAATAGCGCAGCAGTTGGTCGTCGGGAACAAATCCGGTGAAGTGAATCCGGCCGGCGGCGCTGGATTTTGCGGCTGCGGCTTTGATGACGGGCGCAAACCACGTCTCTTTTCCCACAATCACCAGGTGATGGGGAAACTGAGGATGAGCCGCCAGCAGCCGCTCAAATGAGGCGATCAGTTTGAGGTGATTCTTGCGCGGCTGCAGGTCCGAAACGCAGAGGATAAAGGGCACACGCAGGTGCGGCGCCAGGGCCCGCCGGGCGATATCCCGGTCGACGGGGCGGAATTCCGAAGAAACACCGTTCGGAATCACCACGACCTTCTCGTCAGGCAAACCATAGGCCCGGACAATGCTTCTTTTGGAAAATTCGCTCACCGTGAGGATGCGGGCGGCGCGCTGCACGGTACGTTTGACCGAAACCCGGAGTTGCAAAGCTCGATAGCGCGTAAAGTATTCCGGATGTTCAAGAAAACTAAGGTCGTGTACCGTCGCCACAACCGGCGCAGGGCAATTGAGCGGCGAAGTATATTGCACGTGCAACAAAGCGGGAGCATCCCGGCGGGTTTTGCGGGAAAGGTCGAATCCTACTCGGCGATAAGGATTCTCGGCGACGAGCCGCTTCAGGAAACGGTCCGGAACTTCGGAAAAAACACTCTCCCGAGACAAGTAGGCGACAAACTCAGCCTCCTGGTCGAGGCGGGCGAAGTTGTTTAGAAGATTGCGGATGTAGGTTTCATTCCCGGTTAGATGTTGCCCGATGGCGTGTGCGTCTACGGAAAAGCGCATGGACCTCCCCTTAGTATAGAGGTTCGCCAGTACCGGAACCTTTCTCTCAAAACTTCCAAAACAATTAGAGCCAAACGCATTACAGCCAACCCCCATTACAGCATGTTTAGTTCCTTTGACGGGTTCTTTCATCCACCAGAAGTTGGGAGCTATGCAGTTGACTCCAGGCGGCTTGCCACGTGTAGCGTTCCTGACACAGCAACTGGCCAGCGCGACCCACACGAGTTCTCAATTCCCCGTCCGCAAGCAACCGGCTAACGGCGGCCGAAAAGTCCGCCGGACTGTCCGCCAGCAACAGGTGGCGCCCGTCTTCAGCGTCCAAGCCCTCGGCGCCGATCCGGGTGGAGACGACGGGGGTTCCGGAGGCCCAAGCCTCCAGAATCTTGATTCGTGTTCCGCTGCCGGCCCGGATTGGTACTACCGCTACTTTTGTACGGGCCAGGCATGCGACGGCGTCGTCCACCGGCCCGGTTAACTCGATGGAAGGGTCGCGGGCGACCAATTGCGACACCGCATGTGGGTTCTTGCCGATGATGCGCCAGCGCAGGCCGGGAAAGCGTTGGCGGCAGGAGGGCCAAACTTGGGCGGCAAAGAAGGCTACGGCTTCCCGGTTTGGTTCAAATTCGAGATTGCCACTAAACGCGATCACGTTCTCTTCGATCCGCCCGCCATGAAAAACGGCTGGTACGGCATTCGGATAGATAACTACATGACGATTGAGCGGAAGAATCCGTTGACGGTCTGGTTCAGAAGTCACCAGAATGCCATCGAACTGGGGAAGCCAGTGCTTTTCTAATTCCTGGTAGGCGCGCGAGAAGCGCCGGTGGGCAAAGGCGGACAGCGGCGCCGACACTCGGGCCAGGCTGGCGTGCCAGGCCGATTCAATGTCGTAGAGGTCGAGGACCGTTTTCTGAGCCGATCCGCCGATGGCTTGCAAGTAGGGCGCGCACCAGAAGTGCTCGATGAAGGCAACGGCATAATTTTGCCCTGCGACAAAATCGCGTAACTGCTCTTCATGTCCCGAGAAACGGTCGAACAATGGCGGCCGATTCATGAGCAGACGTTTGCCATTTCTCAGCGCGCGAGCTGCGCTGGTTCTGGAATGATGCGGAAGCTCGATTTCGGTAAATCGGCGAACCATGCCAGACGGCAGCGCAGCCGCGGGAGCTCGCGAATGCGAGTGCGCGAACAGCACGGCATCTACCGCGTAATGCTGCGACAAATATTCCAGTAATGAAGCCGAACGCAACGCGCCGCCTCCGGTCGTGGGATACGGGGCTTCAGGTGAGAGAAACAGCGCGTTTCCGGAAACGGCGGATCGCTTCTGCATACACCTCCCTGGTGAGCGTTGCCGTGCGTTGCCAGGAGAAATCGGCCGCGCGCGCAACAGCCTTTAACCGCAATTCTGCCAGCCACTCCGGTTGTTCGGCTGCGCGGGACAGGGCTGCCGCCCACGCCTGGGTATCGATTGCATCGATGCAGACTGCCGCATCGCCCGCCAGCTCCATAAGCGCCGGATCCTGGGACGCCAGCACGGCCGCGCCGCATTGCATGGCCTCGAGCACCGGCAGCCCAAAGCCCTCATAGATCGACGGATACACGCAGGCCAGAGCGCCCGAGTACAACTCGGGGAGTCGATCGTCGGGAACGGCGCCGAGCAAGGTCAACCCGCTCTCGGGCTGGATCGACGGGCCATCGGCGCGGACCCTCCCTGCCAGAACCAGATCGATCGAATGCACTTGATGGATCTGACGCCAAGCCTGCACCAGCCGGAACAGATTTTTGCGCGGCTCCAACGTTCCGACGTAGAGGAAATATGGCTTTTCCGTAGATCGCGGCGGGAGGGGCCGAAAAAGGGACGAGGCCGCCAGCGGCACGGCGACCACTCGATCTTCTGAAAGCTCGAAGTAATCGATTGCCTCCTTTCGAACCGCTTGGCTCGGAGTGATCACCATGGTGGCCAAACCCAAACGTAGCAGCATCGGCGTGCGCTCCCGAATCCGATCGGCCTGGGCGTGCCATTTTTTATCCTTCCAGGGGGACACGTCGTGGATGGTCATCACCGTGGGCCGAATCGGCAAATAGGGCACGGCGAAGTCGGTGCCATGAAATACGTCGGCGCGCAAACGCATCAGCTCGGCTTGCAGTCCGAACGACCACCAGCGGCGCGCCAAGGCATTGCGCGGACCGCTGCCCAGGCGCAGATTATCCGGGGCCGGCGAGGGGCGCTCGAACGGCTGATCGGAGACCAGCCAAACGGTGTCTTGCGGCTCCCTCTCCGCCAGAGCGCGCCCGAGTTCCGCGGTATAGCGCCGTACGCCGCCCGTTGCGACGGTCAGAGGCGTCGCGTCGAGCGCGATCTGCATAGTTTCTCTATGATAGATGCTTACTGCTGTTTCCGAAACGGGATCGAACTCAGCCGCTATCCCAGATCGGTACCCGATTTGCGCCACGCCGGAAGTTCTTTTCCGTGCTCGCGCGGTAGAACCGGGTATGTTTCCCCAGGGCGTGCAGACCGTTGTCAGGCGTAATCAGGGCGAGAGCTGCCAACACTAAGAACAAATACCAGAATTGCGCATGTGCGTGGCAGGCATATGCGGCAACGGGTAGCCAGAAGCAGGATTGAATCGCGGCGGCGAGCATCGCGTGTATTGAGAGCATGCTGGCTGCCAAAAGTGAAAAGCCGGAGCGACGATACAATGCAGATAAGTGAGCGCTCGACAGGACATCCAACACCGCCGCGAAGAGATCTTCCGGATTGCTGCCCGCCACGGCGCGGGCAATGTGCTCCTCTTCGGATCGGTGGCTCGCGGGGAAGAGACTCCGGGCAGCGACGTCGACCTACTGGTGGATGTGACTGGCGAGACGACGCCCTGGTTCCCCGGCAGCCTCGTCGCCGATCTGGAACAACTGCTTGACCGGCCAGTCCAAGTGGTGATCCGCCGGTCGCTCAGTCCTCTGATCCGCGAGTCCGTTCTGCGGGAAGCAATTCCACTATGAAATCGGTCGCTTCCACGCAGAAGCGCCAATGTGATAAAGTCATGCTCCAGGATGCAGACTCTCGGTCTTTCTGAATCGACGCCTCGCTCGGAAAGCAGATTGCGTGCGCTATTCTGGCCGGCTATCCGGAACAGAACGGATTTGGATTACATCGGGCGACAGGGCTTTTGGATCTGTTTTTTAGTTGCCGTGTTTACGGTCGTCGTGAGTTTTTTTGCTGGGTTCTCTCTCGCGGGGATTTTCGACGGTTTGTTCTTTTTTCTAGCCGGCGTTGGCGTTCGTGAGCGGGACCGGTTCGCGGGGATCGCTGCCTTCTCGGTCTATTTCCTAAGTGGTTTTCTCTTGGGTAACGGCTTCAGCGTCGTCCGCATCATCTTTCTGGCGCTTCTACTCGCCAATGTTCGCGGAAATTGGCTGGCGGCGCGATGGAGGCCGGACCCAGAAAATGATCCATCTCCGGTCAGACTGAATGACACCCTGACAGATAAACTGACCAACACGATGCCTGCATTGCTCTGGCCCAAAGCAAGATACGTGTTCTATGTGCTAGCTTGTATCGAGATTGGTCTACTGGTTGTGACGTTGTTCCTACCGCGAGCCTGAGCTACAACACGTCCGCGAACCCCCGCTTCAAATGCCGGAAGAACAAGCCCCCGGCAACAAACACGCTCACTGCCATCGCCATAATCAGCAGCAACTCCGCCAGGTTCGGAAAATTGTATGACAGCAGCCGTTCGCGGTAGGCCCGTACCACAAAAGCCAGCGGATTTATCTTCACCAGAAACCGCAACCGGGCCGGGAACTGCTGCTCATCAATCATAATGGGCGTAATCCAATACCAGAAAGTCAGCAGCACCGTGATCGCTTGCGCGGTATCCCGCAAATAGACTTGCAAACTGGACACAATCCATCCCACGCCCACCGAAAATAGCCCGATCACCAACATATATACCGGTAAAGTCAGCAACCACAGACTGAAATGTCCGACATAGATACCCACTCCCACCACCACCAGGATCAGCGCCAGCAAGTGATTGATCAGCGAAGACAAGAAAATGGCCACCGGCACGATTTCTGACGGAAACATGGTCTTGGTGATCAAGTTGGCGTGCTCCAGCAGCGACGTCGACGACCGCATGACCGTCTCCTGAAACAAGAGCCACGGCAGGAATCCGCAGAACAGGAACAGCGGATAGCTGGTGGTCACGGCGTTGGCTGGCAGCTTGGTATGCAGGCACCACTCAAACACAAAAATCCAACTGATCAATAAAACCAGCGGGTGAACCACGCCCCACAACCAGCCCGCGGCCGACCCGATAAAGCGCTGCTCGAAATCGCGGCGGACCAGTTGAAACAGCAAAGTGCGCCGGTAGATCAAATTGCGCGCAAAATGGGTACCAGGAACAGACATCTCGAAGATTCAAGGGTAACGCGTTATGAAAGCATGTGTTCTCGACTCTCCCGCGCCTATTGAAACAGCTCCATTGATCTGGCGCGACATCCCACGTCCGGCGCCACAGGCGGGCCAGTTTTTAGTTAAAGTCAGCGCCTGCGGCATCTGCCGCACCGACCTGCACGTGATTGAAGGCGAACTGCCGCGCAACAAGATGCCCATTGTGCCGGGCCATCAGGTGGTAGGCGTGATCGCGGAGCAGGGCCGTGGCGCGACCCGCTATCCGCTGGGAACGCGCGTCGGCATCGCCTGGCTGCACGCGACCGATGGAACCTGCGAATACTGCCGCGGGGGTAAAGAGAATCTCTGCGAACACCCGTCCTTCACCGGTTACACAGTAGATGGCGGCTTCGCCGAATACGCGCTGGCGGAACAGGATTTCGTGTATCCGATTCCGGATGGCTTCGCCGATGAGCACGCCGCGCCGTTATTGTGCGCCGGCATTATCGGCTTCCGGTCTTTACGGCTGGCCAATCTTCCGAAACACGGGCGGCTGGGCCTGTATGGTTTCGGCGCGGCGGCGCATGTCGCGATTCAAGTGGCGCGCCATTGGGGATGCGAAGTCTACGTCTGCACGCGCGATGAGCGGCATCAGAAGCTGGCGCGGGAACTCGGCGCGGTGTGGGCGGGCGGGACCATCGACCCACCACCCAAACTGCTGGATAGCGCGATCGTCTTCGCGCCCGCCGGCGAGATCGTTCCCGCGGCCTTGAAGGCCCTGAATAAAGGTGGCACGCTCACGCTCGGGGGAATCCATATGAGCCCCATTCCGCAGTTCGATTACGACCTGCTCTACGGCGAGCGGGTGATGCGCAGCGTAGCCAACAACACGCGCGAAGACGGGCGCGACTTTCTCAAGATTGCCGCCGAAATCCCCATTCACACCGAGATCGAGCGCTTTTCGATGCAAGACGCCAATCGGGCGCTCAACGCGCTGAAGAACGACGCCATCCGCGGCGCGGCCGTGCTGGCGCCATGAGTTACGATCTCTCATAATGGCCGACTACCAGGCAGCGCTCGCCAATTATCGAGAAATCGCATTCAGCAGCGGCGCCTGGACCCGGCCGGTTTATCAGCGCGGCTCTGGTCCCGCGGTGATCGTCATTCACGAGATTCCCGGGCTGCATCCGCTGGTGGTCCGCTTTGGGGATCGAATCGTGGAAGCCGGCATGACCGTTTTTCTGCCCAGCTTGTTCGGGGAGCCGGGCCGGCCCGTCACCACAGGCTACGCGCTCCGCTCCATGGCCAGCGCCATTTGCATCCGGCGTGAGTTCAGCGTTTGGTCCGCCGGCCGGTCGAGTCCGATTGTCGAATGGCTTAAGGCGCTGGCGCGCAAGGCCCATGCCGAATGTGGCGGCGCGGGAGTGGGCGCGGTGGGGATGTGCTTCACCGGCGGCTACGCGTTAGCGATGATGACCGAACCGGCCGTGGTGGCGCCGGTATTGTCTCAGCCCTCGATGCCGATCCCAGTGGGCTCAAAGAAGCGGGCTGCGGGTATCGACGCTTCTCCGGAAGAGGTCGCTTGCGCCCGCCAACGATTCACCGAGGAAGGCCTGTCGTTGATCGGGCTGCGTTTCAAGAGCGACGCCATGGTCCCCGATGCGCGTTTCGCGACCTACCGGCGCGAGTTTGGCGACAAGTTCGAGGCGATTGAACTGGACGACCAGGACGCAGCCCCCTCCAAGCGGCCGCCGCATTCGGTGCTGACCCTCCACCTGCGGGAAGACGGACCGACCAAGGCCGCCGAACAGCGGGTAATCGCGTTCTTCCGCGAGCGGACCGGAGTTAAGCCAGCGATCTAGAATTCCTTGCGCGGCAGCTTGCTCATATCCGGTAGCGCGATATCGGAAATGGCCGCGCCTGACTCTCCCGAGTGCTGAGTCAGAAATGCCTTGGCTTTGGCCAAATAGTCGGTTGGGTCGCTAATCCGGACACCGTAAATTGCGATATAGGCATTCTTGGGCGTCGTGGCGACTTTCACGAAGTCGAACTCGTAGCGGTGCTTGTCCGGCTCATCGAACGCAACCGAAAGATAGTTATAAGGCGTTCCCGAGCGA
Organism: Bryobacterales bacterium; assembly: GCA_963836595.1. Taxonomy (GTDB): domain Bacteria; phylum Acidobacteriota; class Terriglobia; order Bryobacterales; family Bryobacteraceae; genus DATFZA01. The sequence goes on along the minus strand of CAWIKC010000002.1, from coordinate 1,065,002 downwards.
TCGAGCATGGTCTTGGCCAGCAGAATCTTGGCCCCATGCGATCGGTAGTTCTGCATCACCCCTTCTGCCAGGCGGTCGAGTTCCGGGCGCGTGTGGGCGTCCGGGCGGTCGATGATCGTTACCAGCGATTTCCAGTTGTCGATGGTCTCACCGGTGGTGATGAACTCCCACATGGGATGACTTCCTCTGTCACCCTTCACGCCGGTCTGGTTATAAGAACCCAGGTGATAGGGCCTTCCGAGCAAAGTAATGGCCGGTGGAGTCTGACCCGAGAGAGCTGTACTTCCGATCAGCAGCACGATGAACGCCAGTAACATTAAGCTAACTTTACTCCACATCCGATACCAGATCCTAGGAGATCGTTACAATGGAGATGGTGAGTAGGTTGCACGTCTTTCCGGGACTCTTGGTGCTGTGCCTGGGCCTGGGACTCCAATCCATTTTGATGTGGTGTTTGCTGCGCGCCAAGTGGAAGCGGCCACTGGTGCTCGGCGGCTCCGCGGCGGTCGCCATATTTTTTTGCTTTACCTACCTGCTGGAATTCAGCCGGGTGCGGGAACAATTTCCGCCCCAACTGGTGGTCGGCGTCTTTGTCATCACGCTGTTCTGGGTGAGCTGGATGATAGGATTGATTCCCGGCCAAATCGCTTGGCGGCAGGCGGAGTTTCGGCCTAAGCGCCGGGCATTTTTGCGAACCACCAGCTTGGCTCTATGTGCCGCCCCGGTGGCCGTGTTCGCGGTGGGAGTGATTCAACGCGACAAGTTCCAACTGGTCGAGACGGATGTGCCGATCAAAGGCCTGCCCAAGGATTTGCAGGGCTTGCGGCTGTTGCAGATGACCGACATCCATCTGAGTCCATTCTTGAGCGAAAAGGCGCTGGCGCGCGCCATCGATATGGCGAACTCGGCACGCGCGGACCTCGTGCTGGTTACGGGCGACCTGATTTCGAGCCATGGCGATCCGCTGGACGCTTGCCTTCACCAGTTGGCCCGGTTACGGTCGCCGCGCGGGCCGATTCTGGGTTGCTTGGGAAATCACGAAATTTACGCGCATACCGAAGACTACACGACGTCGGCGGGCCGGCGGTTGGGACTGGAATTCCTTCGTTCGCAGAGCCGCTTGCTGCGCTTTGGCGACGCGTCGATCAACTTCGTGGGAGTGGATTACCAGCAGATGCATCGCAAGTATCTGACGGGAGTCGAGCAACTGATTGTGCCGGGAACCTTGAACGTGTTGCTTTCGCATAATCCCGACGTGTTTCCGGTTGCCGCGGCCAAGGGATTTCAGGTAACATTGGGCGGCCACACCCATGGCGGGCAGGTCAATGTGGAAATTCTCCATCGCAATATCAACCCGGCGCGCTTGTTGACGCCCTACACGGTCGGCTTGTACCAGCAGGGCGACTCCAGCATTTATGTTTCGCGCGGCATCGGCACGATCGGAGTACCGGCGCGGGTCGGCTCACCACCGGAGATCACGGTACTGCGGCTATGCGGTATCTGATTCTTAGCGACCTGCACGCCAACTGGGAAGCGCTCCAGGCGGTGGTCGCGGACGCCAGCGGACGCTATGACAGCGTGGTCTGCTGCGGGGATGTGGTGGGTTATGGCGCCGATCCGGACGTGGTGACGGAGTGGGTGCGCGACAATGTCGCGGCGATTGTGCGCGGCAATCACGACAAGGCCTGCGCGGGATTAGAAGATCTGGAATGGTTCAATCCGGCCGCGCGGGCTTCGGCGCTGTGGACGCAGACGGTGGCCGATCCCCGCAACCTCGAATACCTGCGCAAGCTGACCCGAGGTCCCGAAAGCTTCAACGGCTTCCAGATCATCCACGGTTCACCCGTGGACGAGGATGAGTACGTGCTGACCGAGAGGGAAGTCAGCAACGTGGCGCCGTACTTAGATGCCGATATCACGTTTTTCGGTCACACTCATGTGCAGATCGGGTTTTTGTGTCATCGCAATGGAGTGAAGACTCTCGATCGGCCGGAACACGCCGCTAGGCAAACCACCATCGAACCGGAAAACGACGTGCGCTATCTCATCAATCCCGGCTCGGTCGGACAACCGCGCGATGGCGACCCGCGCGCGGGCTACGTGCTCTATGACACCAACCTTCGGACCATCGCGTTTTGCCGGGTTGCCTATGACGTGGAATCGGCGCAACGAAAGATCATTCAGGCGGGCCTGCCGGATCTTTTGGCGCGCCGGCTCGCGACGGGAAACTGAAGCGCTAAAATCAGTTATTCATGCGAATACGCGCCGTGCTTCGTGTCCTGCTGATCTCCAGCGCCGTGATTTCACCCGCCGCGGCTCGCGAGCCCGTGCATGCGCGCAACGCCATGGTCGTGGCGCAGGAGCCGCTGGCGGCCGATGTGGGAGTGGCCGTGCTCAAAGCCGGCGGCAACGCCATGGATGCAGCCGTGGCGATCGGGTTTGCGCTGGCGGTGACCTATCCGTACGCGGGAAATCTCGGCGGCGGCGGATTTCTGCTGGCGCGCTTTGCCGATGGGCGATCGACATTTATAGATTTTCGTGAAACGGCGCCCGCCGCGGCGACCCGCAATATGTATCTGGATGCCACGGGCGGGATGACCAAAGACAGCCTCGTCGGCTGGCGCGCCGCGGGAGTACCGGGCTCTGTCCGCGGCTTTGAGCTGGCCGAGAAGAAGTATGGGCGCAAGACCTGGGCGGAGGTGCTGCAGCCCGCGGTGCGGCTGGCCGAAAAAGGTTTTCCCGTCTCCTACTATTTCGATACTCAGTTGAATAACGACCGGGAACTGCTGGCGCGCTTTCCGGAATCGCAGCGCCTCTTCGCCGGTTTGCATTATGCCGATCAATGCGTTCAACCGGAGTTAGCCCAAACGCTGAAGCGCATCCGCGATCACGGTGCGGGGGATTTTTACGAAGGCGAGACGGCGCGGCGGCTGGCGGTCGCAATGGCGGAGAACGACGGGCTGATCACGCTGGACGATCTGAAGAACTACAAAGCGGTGGAGCGGACGCCGCTTACCGGTCATTATAAGGGTTTTGAGGTGATTACCGCGCCTCCGCCCAGTTCCGGTGGCATTGGGATTTTGCAGATGCTCGGCTTGCTGGAAGGGTCGGGCTATGAGAAGGGCGGCGCCGGTTCGGCTTCCGAAATCCACTATCTGGCGGAGGTGATGCGGCGGTTTTACGCTGACCGTAGCGAGTTTCTCGGAGATCCCGATTTTGTGAAGGTTCCCGTGAGCCAGTTGCTCGATCCGCGCTATATCGCTTCGCGCCGCGCGTCTATCGACCCGGACCTTGCCACTCCGAGCGCCGACGTGCATGCCGGACCGCTGCTGGGACCGGAAAGCACCCAGACCACGCACTATAACGTCATCGATTCCGAAGGCAACGCAGTCGCGGTTACCTTTACTCTGAATGCCGGCTTTGGCAGCGGCGTGACGGTGCCTGGATTGGGTTTTCTGTTGAACGACGAGATGGATGATTTTACCGCCAAGCCGGGCACGCCGAATCTGTTCGGGTTGATTCAGGGCGAAGGGAATGCGATTCAGCCGGGCAAGCGTCCGCTGTCGTCGATGACGCCAACGCTGCTCGTGCGGGATGGTAAAGTTTACATGGCCGTAGGCGCTCCGGGTGGTTCGCGGATTATCAGCGGCGTGTTGCAGGTGATTCTGAATGTAGTGGATTTCCACATGAACGTGCAGGATGCCGTGGATTGGCCGCGTATTTACCATCAATGGATGCCGGATCAGCTTTTCCTGGAGCGCGGCGTTTCGCCCGACACCGCGGACCGCCTGCGCGCGATGGGATACAAAATCACGCCGCCGGAGTCTAAGAATCCGGTACTCGCGCGAGTGGAAGCCATTCTCGTGGATGGCGGCTGGTATCAGGGCGCGGCCGACGGCCGCGGCAACGCGAAAGCCGCGGGCTACTAGAAAAGACAAAAACAACCTAATGGACCACGTCCTCTCTACTCATTTGTTCGTCAATCACCGGCTGACCACGGCCTGGTTAGATCGCATTGCGCAGGCTGGTATTCCGGCTGTCGAAACGTTCTGTGCCCAGCAGCATCTGGATTATCACAATCGAGCCCAGATCAACGAACTGGGTCATTGGTTCAAGGATTCGAAAATGAAGCTGCATTCGGTGCACTCGCCGATGTACACCGACGAGATCTGGGGACGTTCGGGTCCGCAGGCGGTGCTCAATATCACCGAGCCCGTCAAGTCGAAGAGATTAGTGGTGGTGGATGAAATCAAGCGCGCCCTCGAGATCTCCGAGACCGTTCCGTTCCGCTACTTCATCCAGCATCTGGGTGTGCACGACGAAGAATATGACGAGCGCAAACTGGACTCGGCGTTCAGCGCGCTCGAAGAGATCAATCTGTTTGCGCGCCAGCGTGGCGTGGAAGTGCTGCTGGAGAACACGCTCAACAAGCTGTCGAGCGCCGAACGGCTGGTGCACTTTTTGGGTCTCACGCACCTGAAGCTCAATTTCTGTCTGGATGTGGGCCACGCGCATATTAATGAAGGCATTCCCACGGCGTTCGCCATCATGCAAGACCGCATCCGGTCGACGCATATCCACGATAATGACGGCGTGAGCGACATACACGTGTTTCCGCTGGTGGACGAAGGCACAGTGGACTGGAAGAGCACCATGGAGTTATTGCGCTCGCGTCCGGGTCAATATCCGCTGGTGCTGGAGCTGCGCGAGACCCCCGAGCGTCCGTTCCCGCAGTCGCTCGAAACGGTTTGCGAAATTTTCGACCGGTTAGAGAAGCTATAGATGGCATATCCGCGAATCAGTATTCACGACGCCGGCCGGCACGTGGGCGAAACCGTGCAGATTCCCGGCTGGTTGTACAACCTGCGCAAATCGGGCAAAATCGCCTTTCCGCTGTTGCGCGACGGTACTGGAATTATGCAGTGTGTCGCCGTGAAGGCGCAAGTCGGCGACGAGCTTTTCGACAAGCTGAAAGATTTGACCCAGGAGTCGTCGGTGATCTTCACCGGGAAAATTCGCGCCGAACAGCGCGCCGCCGGCGGGTTCGAGATGGACATCGAAGCCGCGGACATCGTGCAGCGCGTCCCGGAATCCGATCCTTACCCGATCACGCCCAAGGAGCATGGCATCGATTTTTTGATGGACCACCGCCATCTCTGGCTGCGCAGCAAGCGTCAGCATGCCATTTTGCGGGTGCGGCATGAAGTGATCAAGGCGGTGCGCGATTACTTCGATTCCAATGGCTTCACGCTCATCGACACGCCCATCTTTACGCCGGCGGCTTGCGAAGGAACCACCACGCTTTTTGAAGTGGACTACTTCGAGGACGAAAAAGTCTATCTGACGCAGTCGGGCCAGTTGTACAACGAAGCCGATGCGATGGCTTTTGGCAAGGTGTATTGCTTTGGCCCGACGTTTCGCGCGGAGAAATCGAAAACGCGGCGGCACTTGACCGAGTTTTGGATGGTGGAGCCGGAGATGGCTTACGCCACGCTCGAAGATGTCAAGGAGCTGGCCGAAGGGCTGATCTGTTTTGTAGTGGCGCGCGTTTTGGAGAATCGCCATCCGGAGTTGCTGGCGCTGGAGCGCGACCTCACCAAGCTCGAATCGATCCAGGCCCCCTTTCCGCGCATGAGCTATGACGACGCGGTGAAGATCCTGCAAAAGAAAGGGAGCGAGATTCAGTGGGGCGGCGATTTTGGCGGGACCGACGAGACGCTGATCGCTGAAGACTACGACCGTCCGGTGATCGTCGATCGTTATCCCGCGCAAGTGAAAGCGTTCTATTTCCAGCCGGACGCGGAACGGCCCGAACTCGCGCTGGGCGTCGATTTTATTGCGCCCGAAGGATTCGGTGAAATTGTCGGAGGCGGCCAGCGCATTCACGATCTCGATCTGCTGCTGCGGCGGCTCGACGAACACCATCTGCCGCGCGAGGCCTTCAACTGGTATATCGATCTGCGCAAATATGGCAGCGTGCCGCACGCCGGATTCGGCATGGGCATTGAGCGTTTTGTGGCGTGGATGTGCGGGCTGGAGCATATTCGGGAGACGATTGCGTTTCCGCGCATGCTGTATCGGACGCGGCCATGATCCTGGAACAACCAATTCAACCGCTCCCTTACGTTCGCGGCTCGGAATCCGTGACCGGTACCGATGACGAGTCCTCAGTATGTGGGGCGGACCCCCAGGTCCGCGCGGGACGCCCTCGTCCCGCCGAGCGGCGGCCATGAATATGACGCCTTCCCACATTGCCCTGATTGGCGCGCCAATGGATCTCGGCGCGGGTCGCCGCGGCGTGGACATGGGGCCCTCCGCGCTCCGCGTTGCCAATCTGAACGGACGCTTGAAGGACTTGGGGTATGCGGTGGACGACCTCGGCAACGTTACAGTGGTGCAACCGGAGACGGAGCCGGCAGGCAATGCCAGCGCCAAGTATCTGCCCCAAATAACCGCCACCTGTGAAGAAGTGGCCGAGCTGGTTCGGCAGTCGCTGAAAGACGGTAAGTTTCCGATGGTCTTGGGCGGCGATCATTCCATCGCCGTGGGAACCGTCTCCGGCGTTTCAAAGTATTTTCACGATCGAGGGTTGTCGATCGGGCTGTTATGGATTGACGCGCACGCCGACATGAATACGCCCGAAAGCAGCCCGAGCGGCAATATCCACGGGATGCCGCTGGCGTGCATTACCGGCTTGGGGCCGGAAGAACTGACGCACATTTACGGTTTTGCGCCGAAGGTGAATCCGCATAGCACCGTGATGATCGGTATCCGGTCGGTCGACGGGTTGGAGCGCGGCGTGGTGTATAAGTCCGGCGTGCGGGCGTTTACCATGCGCGACATCGATGAGCGGGGCATGCAGGCTGTGATCCAGGAAGCGGTTCGCATCGCGTCGGCCGGCACGGCGGGCTTTCATGTTTCGCTCGACATGGATTCCGTCGATCCGCAGGAAGCGCCGGGAGTCGGGACGCCCGTCAAAGGCGGAATCACCTACCGGGAGGCGCACCTGGCCATGGAACTACTTTGCGATTCCGGGTTAATGACTTCGCTCGAAGTGGTTGAGGTAAATCCGGTGATCGATGAGGCGAACCGGACGGCGCTGTTAGCCGTCGAATTGGTAATGTCGGCCATGGGAAAACGGATTTTATGAAGACGCGAGTGGCGGTTCTCTACGGCGGGCGCACCGGCGAGCACGAGGTTTCGCTGCGTTCGGCGAAATCCATCATGGACCATCTGGATCCCGAAAAATACAAAATCCTTCACTACCTCATTTCCAGACAAGGCAAGTGGAGCCCGCGGCCGATCGCGCCGGAACCGGGCGCCAACGCGGAAATCGACGTGGTGTTCCCGGTGCTGCACGGGACTTTCGGCGAAGACGGCACCGTGCAAGGGTTGCTCGAGCTGGCGGATTTGCCGTATGTCGGCGCGGGCGTACTCGGGTCGGCGGTCTCCATGGATAAAGAAGTGATGAAGCGTCTGGCGCAGGAGCGCGGGCTGCCGGTTGCGCCCTATATCGTGTTGCATGCTTCCGAACCTGGCAATATCGAGAGTCTTTGCGGCAAGCTGGAGTTTCCGGTGTTCGTGAAGCCCGCGAATCTCGGCTCGTCGGTAGGGATTTCGAAGGCCAAGAACTGCGCGGAATTGAAAGTGGCTTTGGAATTGGCGGCGAAATACGACCGCAAGATCGTGGTGGAACGCGGCATCATCGGGCGCGAATTTGAGTGCGCCGTGTTGGGCAACGACCAGCCCGCAGCCGCCACGCCCTGCGAGATTATTCCCTCGCGCGAGTTCTACGATTACGACGACAAGTACGTGCTGGATGCCGCGAAAACGATTATTCCCGCCAACCTGACAGCGGAACAAACCGCCGAAATGCAGCGCCTGGCAGTCGAATGTTACCGGGCAGTCGAATGCGAAGGCCTGGGGCGCGTGGACTTTCTGCTGGAAGCTTCCACGGGCCAGTTTTACATAAACGAGATCAACACCATGCCCGGATTCACGTCTATCAGTATGTATCCGAAGATGTGGGAATATTGCGGCCTTCCGATGCCCAAGCTGCTGGACCGCTTGATTGAGCTGGCGCTCGAACGCCACGAACGCAAGAAGAATCTGCTGTATTCCCGATAATGTTGCTGCTCCCGATCTTACTGGCCTTTGCCGATCCCGCCGGCACGGTGGATGTAGAAAGAGCGTTGAAGCAATTTGTCGACGTGTTTTCCCTGGTCCAGCAAAATGCCGCCGATAAGGTGAACTCCGAGCAGGCGATATTTCAAGGTAGTATTCCCGGCATGCTGCGCAAGCTCGATCCGCACTCGGTATTCTTCGACCCGCAGCAGTTTGAGCAGTTGAAAGAGATGGAGAAGTCGGAAACGAAAGGGTTCGGGACCATTCTCTCGATCACGCCTGGGCGTATCGTGGTATTGCAGGCGATGCCAGGGTCTCCGTCGTCGAAAGCGGGGTTGGCGCCGGGAGATGAGATACTCGCCGTGAACAACGTTGCGCTGGGCCGGCTGGAATTTGACCAGATCGTCGGCTATCTCTCTGAAGCGCGTCAACATCAGGCATCGCTGGTAGTGCGCCGGCCGGGAAACGTGCGCTTGTTCAACTTCGTGCTCGATCCGGCGGTGCTCGATGCGCCCAGCGTGGACCGGGCGTTTTTCCTGGCAAACGGGGCCGGTTATATTCGGGTAAACAGTTTCGACACTCAAACCGCCAAGCAGTTCAAGGCGGCGCTAAACAAGCTGGACGCGTCGAAACTTACCGGCCTGGTGATCGATTTTCGAAGCAATCCCGGCGGCGTGGTGCAGACCGCGCTCGAATGCGCGGCGCTCTTTCTCAAGCCAGACCAGCGCGTAGTGAGCGTGAGAGGGCGCAACTTGAAGCCGGAAGATGTCGACGTGCCGAAGAATGCGGTTCCGTATACTTTTCCGGTTGCGATTTTGGTGGGCGGTAAGACCGCCAGCGCGGCGGAAATCTTCACCGGTGCGATGCAGGACCACGACCGCGCCACCGTGCTGGGCGAACCGACCTACGGCAAGGGATTGGTGCAAAACGTTTTTCCGCTGTCGGGCAACACGGCGCTGGCGCTCACCACGGCGTTTTATTACACCCCCAGCGGGCGCTCGATCCAACGGCCGCTGGAATCCGGGCAATTGGTTTTTGAAAAGAGGCGCAAGGAATACAAAACGGACAAGGGGCGGATTGTTTTGGGCGGCGGCGGCATCCAGCCCGATATTGTGGTTGCTCCGGAGGCGCCCACGCGCTTGAAGGTCGCGCTGGAATCGAGCGGCGCTTTCACTGCGTTTGCGACCGAGTATATCCAGAAGAACAAGGTGGATGCTTCCTTTCATGTCACGCCTGCAATTTTGGACGATTTTCACGTGTTCGTATCGCAGCGCGGAATTCAGCCGCCAATTGGTGAATGGCTGCAGGAAAGCGACTACCTGCAGAGCCGGCTGGAGCAGGAGATCCTGAACCAAAGCGCGGGAGTCGAGTTCGGCGATCAGGTGGAGATGCGGCGCGATCCGGTGGTGCGCGCGGCGCTGAAAAGCCTGGGGCTAGCGCTCAACTAACGCGATCAACCGCTCCCTCACGGTCGCGGCTCGGAAGGCGTGACCGAGCCGCGACCGTGAGGGAGCGGTGGCGCATGATCGCAGAGCCTATTTGATTCCGGCTTTGCCGGGTTACGGAGCGGGCGTTCACGCCGAATCCTAACGTTCGGCGACGGGTAAGGCTACGGCCGGCTTCTCCAACCGCGCGCGGACCGCGTGCCACAGAATCGGCAAAACCGATACAAAAACCACTAGCAGCACGAATTTCTCAAAGTTCCGGCGGACCAGCGGAACACCGCCCAGCAGGTAGCCCAGGATCGTCATCGAAAAAACCCAACCGGCGCCTCCGAAAATATCGAAGGCCAAAAAGCGCGAGTAGCGCATCTTGCCCACGCCCGCCACGAATGGCGCGAACGTTCGGATAATCGGAACAAATTTGGCGTAGATGATCGTCTTGCCGCCATGTTTTTCGTAAAAGAGCGACGTGCGGTGCAGATATTCCTGCTTGAAGAAGCGTGAGTCGGGGCGGCTGAAGATCGCCGGCCCGGTACGCCGTCCGATCAGATAACCCGACCAGTCCCCCAGCATGCAGGCGGCGAACAAAAGACACATGATCACCGCGATATTGAGTTGACCGGCGCCGGCCACCACGCCGATGGTGAAGAGCAGGGAATCGCCCGGCAGCACAAAGCCCACCAGCAGGCCGGTTTCCGCAAACACGATAGCCGCCAGCATGGCGTAACCATACCAGCCCGTGATCACGGTCGACAGCAGATGGATCAAACGCTCAGGAGTGGTGAGCGTCCGCAGAAAATCGATTACTGCGCCCACGCTAGCTGCGGTACCGCTGAATCACTTTTTGTTCGACATCCCGGTGAATTTTTATTTTGCCTTCTTTTGTGAGCCGCTGGACGATGCCATCTTCAAACAGCATGGCGCGCTCCTGAGACTTCTGGCTCTGAATCTGCTGCACGATCTGATCGCGCTTGGCGGCAAGTTCCGTGTCGTCCGGCACCACCTTATCGATCACTTTGGCAACCACCTGCTGGCCGGACACACCCATGGGACCCACTACGTCACCCACCTTGTGTGAGAAGGCTTCAGCGAGCAGCGTGCCCGAGCCGAGGCCCTCGGCCGCGCCCCCGCGCGTAAACAGATCGGTGGTCTTCACGTCTCCGCCCAGCGCCTTGGCCACGGCTTTCAGATCGCCACCGTTGGACCGGAGCATCTCCATGGCTTTCTTGGCCTTGTCCTGAGCGATGGCGACGGTGGTATCGGAGTAATATCTGGCGGCGACTTCCGGCCTCACTTCGTCATATTGCGCCGGGTGCGACGCCGTGACCTGAGTCACTTCCAGCACCACGAGTTTGTTCTTAGACTGAATTACATCGCTGACGTCGCCCTTTTTCAGCGCACTCAACGCGCTGTCTACTTGCTGGTCAACCCCGATTTCCGGAAACGGGTCCCCTGGTTTGTGGTTATCGGCGCGCGTGAAAATCAAGTTGTATTTGGCCGCAATCTGCTCGGCATTATTCGGCGCCTTCACTAGAGCGGCGCGCGCATCGTCTGCCGCGTTCTGAAGCTTGTCGTTCACCGAGCCTTTTTTCAACTCGTTGGTGATAGCGTCTTTCACTTCCGACAACGGCTGCGTCCGGGGATCCTGCCGCTCCAGCACCTGCACAATATGGAACCCGTACTCGGTGGTCACCAAATTCCCGATCTCGCCCACCTTTTGCGTGAAGGCGGCGGTCTCGAAATTCTTCACCATTTGGCCGCGCGTCACCCAGCCCAGGTCGCCCCCTTTGTCCTTCGATCCCGGGTCTTCGGAATATTGCTTGGCGAGCTTGGCAAAATCCGCGCCGCTTCTGAGCTGCTTCAGCACGTCCTCCGCCTTGGCTTTGATCTTTTCAGTTTCTTCCTTCGATTTGCCGCCGGTTGCGAATAAAATGTGGCGGACGTGAGCGCGCTCGGGCGTCCGGTACGTTTCACGGTGGCTATCGTAGTAAGCCTGCACCTGGGCGTCGGAGACCTGGATGGTTTCCGCGATTTTGGCGGGGTCGCCCACCAGCATCAAGAAGCTGCGGGTCTCGGGAACGCTGAAAAAGCCCTTGTTGCGGTCGAAGTAGGCTTTGAGCTGCTCCTGCGTCGGCTTCAACGTGGCCCGCATCACTTCGGGATTATAGGAGATATATTCGAGCTGTATCTTTTCGAAGTCCTTTTGGAATTCGGCCTTCACTTCCTGCGGCGTGACGATCGCGCCCGAGGCGGCGAGGTTCTGGGCCGCGACGATGGATTGTTGCTTGCGGACGCCGTCCTCGAACTGGGCGACGGTGAAACCCTGCTGGGCGAGAAATTCGCGATACTGATCGGATGTCATCGTGGCGACATTCGGAAACGAGCGGATGGTGTTGGCGAGTTGCTTATCGTTGATCTGCAAGCCTAGCCGTTTGGCTTCATAAGCCACGGCTTGCTCTTTGATCATGTCGTCAACTTCCTGTGGGACCAACACGCTGACAAATTGAGGAGCGATCTGCTGGCCGCGCAGCCGGCTATCGATGGTCCGGTATACTTCGGCAGCGGTGATCGTCTGATCGCCGATGTTCGCGACTACGTCGCTGTTGCTGTCGCCGCCGCCCGTGCCCATGCCGGCGCCGGGAATGAGGTACAGCAGCATCGAAATGGCGACAATTCCGAGCAGCCCGCCCATACCATAGCGCACAATCGTATCGCGCCTGCGGAACAAATCAAACATGCGTGTGGACTCCTACGACCTTACCAAAGGAAGGAAATGTTTTAAACTTCATTGTATCGCAACGGGTATGGGCTTGCCCAACTCAATACGTCTGCGCCCCGTCAAGGCACAATCGCCAAAGTCGCCGTATTGCTGGTGCGAATGCCGGCTTCGACTAACACCGGCACCGCCGCCCCAATCAAGTTCGCGGGCAACATACAGTTGATCTGATCCAATCCCGCGAACCCCGGCGCCGGCCCCGCGTACGAAACCGGACAGTTCATTGCGCCCACCGTGACCGTCGGCGTGACGGAACCCAAGCCGGTCGCGAACAACTCCACGTAAGCGCCCGCGTGCAACGGGCTGTTGCTGGTCACCGGTGTGTTGGAAGAATCCAGCGCCGACGCTGGACCCGTCCCCGATGAATTCTGGGTGAACAGTGTGGGCACAGCCGGTTCAATCAAAACATTGACGGTATTTTGTCCCGCGCCATTCTTCACGGTCAGAGTCACCAGCCCGCTGATGTTGGCCGGCATTAGCGCGTTAATTTGAGTCGCCGAGGCATAAAACAGCGGCACTGGCATGGAGTTCACCAAGACCTGAGCGTCGCTCAGTTGAATTGGCAAGGGCTGATTGGTCGCTTGTGTCGTACCGGCCGCCAGCAGCGTTCCGTACACGGATACGATTTCGCCCGCGGCCACCGAGAGCGGAAATACCGCGGCCGCTGCCGGATACACGCGCGCAATCTGGGGCCCGGCTTTCACCGTAATTGCGCTGTAATAACCGCTGGGCAGGGTAAGCGTGTTGCTAACGCTCCCGGAAGTCAAAGTCAGTGCCCCGCCCGGAAACAAATCCGTATAGGCGACGGCTGAACTTTCCACATTCAGATTCTTGGTAAGAGTTGGACCCTTCGCCGTCACCGTATTCAGCGTCAAAGAAGAATCGTCCGCCGCGTGAGCCGTCACGATTAAACCGCCGTCCACGGAGAGAAACTTGTCTTGCTCGGCGGCCGTACCGACGCTCTGCCAAGCCGTGGTTCCGGTCAAGAACGACACCATGGCAACCGCAACGTCTTCAGTGGGCGACGTGATGTCGGCAATGCCTTTCGCGCTGAAGGGGCAAAATCCGAAAATACTGATGATGCCGCCGCCATCGATGTGGCAATAGGGCACCACGCGCGTGCGCGCTGGTTCGGCGAACGCGATGGACGCGCTGGTCAACGCTACCACGCCGTCATCAAAACCGGACATGATCTCCGAGCCGGCATTGCCCGCCAGCGCCAATGCATCCACGCCGCGCAGATCGTCCGTTCCTTGATTCCACGTGCCGAGATCGAAGAGAAACTGGCTGCCGCTGGCCAGTTCCGAGATCTGTGAATCCAGGGGATAGAGCAGGGCCAGCCCGCTACCAAAATTCGGACTCGCCAGAAACACAGCCTTGCGGATCATGGGCGCCGGCGGCGGTTGAAACACGGCCCCGCCGCTTTGTTTTCCGCTGAGATACGACCTTACGATCAGCCCGCCCATGCTATGCGAGACCACATCCACCACCGGTACGCTAGTGCCGTCGGTGTATTTAAGGCCCGCCAGAAAAGTTCCGAACGCCGTTGCCAGGTCTTCAATCGGCGGCTTGCCGGCGACCGAACAATTGTCGAAAAAAGCGCTGCCGATGCCGCTTGCGGCCAGCACCTGATCGGCCATGCCAAACGTGCTCGCGAACGTACTGCCGCTGCAACTTTCCTGATACCCATTCAGAAACACGACGGGTGGATTGGCGCCTTTGACCAATTGCGAGAGACCTATAGACGGCGCGGAAAGAAGCAGGAATAATCCGGCAGTATGCTTAAACAGAGGGCTTATTGCCATGCACACCAGCATATTCGACCTGTTCAAGATCGGCATAGGCCCATCGAGTTCTCACACCGTCGGCCCCATGCGCGCCTCGCGGCAGTACCTGGTTCTGCTCAACCAACGCGGCATTTTAGATCAAGTCGCGCGCGTCCGCGTGCACCTCTATGGTTCCCTTGCGCTGACCGGCCTCGGCCATGGAACCGACCGTGCCATCCTGTTGGGCTTGAGCGGCGAAAAGCCGGATGAGGTGGAACCGGAGCGCATCGAAAGCATCGTCGCTGCCATTCGCGAGCAGAAGAGCATCGCTCTGTTCGGCCAGCGTCCCATCCCGTTTGACGAGCAGACCGATCTGCTATTCCATCGCGATTTGGTCCACCCAGGCCATCCCAACGCCGTGACGTTTGACGCGCTGTCGGCAAGCGGAGAGAAGCTGGCTTCCGAAACATTTTTCTCCATCGGCGGAGGATTCATCCAACGGGCGGGCGATCCTCCTTTGAGCGCCACAGCGCCGCTAGACGTTCCGTATCCGTTCACCAACGCCGCGCAACTGATGGAAATGGCCGACACCGCCGGACTGCCCATCTGGAGCGTGATGTGGGAAAACGAAAAGAAGCTCCACGGCGAGAGCGCCGTGCGCGAATATGTCACCCGCATCTGGAGCACGATGTGCGCCTGTATCGAGCGCGGCCTGCATACAGAGGGCATCTTGCCGGGAGGTCTCAAAGTTCGCCGCCGCGCGCCGCGTTTGTACGTCAAGATCCAGCACCATGCCGGCAACGATCCCATGATCGGCATGGACTGGGTAAACGCGTTCGCCATGGCCGTGAATGAGGAGAATGCCGCGGGCGGCCGCGTGGTCACGGCGCCCACCAACGGCGCCGCGGGCCTGATACCGGCGGTATTCCGCTATTACCAGCAATTTCTGGCCGGTGATTCCGAAGACGGCCTGCTGCGCTTTTTTCTGGCTGCGGGCGCGATTGGCATTCTGTACAAGGAGAATGCTTCCATATCCGGCGCCGAAGTCGGTTGCCAGGGCGAAGTGGGCGTGGCCTGCTCCATGGCGGCGGGCGGTCTGGTGAGCGCGCTCGGCGGCAACAATCGCGAAGTGGAGAACGCCGCCGAAATCGGCATGGAGCACCACTTGGGCATGACCTGCGATCCCATCGGCGGCCTGGTGCAGATCCCCTGCATCGAGCGCAACGCGATCGGCGCCGTGAAAGCGATCAACGCCTGCCGCATGGCGATGCAGGAAGGCGGCGTGCATAAAGTCTCGCTCGATCAGGTGATCAAGACGATGTATGAAACCGGGCTCGATATGCAGTCGCGGTATAAAGAAACGTCGCTGGCGGGGTTGGCGGTGAATGTGGTGGAGTGCTGAGAACCGTTGCTGTATGCTGAGTCTGCGGACTCCCGATGCGCTCTCCCAAGGTGCTTAAGTTGATTCTAGCGGCTTTGGGCCTGTTCGGCTGCCCCGCACCAAGGAAAGAACAATCCCCGCGCTCGACATGGTCCATAGGTTTTTGGTTTTGGACTGGCGGGAGCACCGTTCCTGTTGCGGCGGGAGATAAAATCGACGATATTTACTGCCACGTTGGAGATCTGGCAAAAGGTGGCCAGCCTGCAAACAGCCCTTGGAATGTTTTCGGCTCCTTGCCGCAGCCAATGCCGCAAGCCAGCCGATATTGGCTGGTTTTTCGGTCGGAGGTGCCGAGCGTTCCACCCGAACAAGCGGCCACAGAGCTCCTCCGGGTCATTCCTGGGTTGTTGGAAAAGGCCAATCGTCACGGGCTAAAGGTAGCGGGAATCCAACTCGACATCGACAGTCCCACGCGCGCCCTTCCGCAGTATGCGGCGTTCATTCGGTCGGTCAGAAAAGGACTTCCGGCTAACCTCCAGATTTCCATCACCGCCTTGCTCGATTGGTTCCGCGGCGGGACGGATGTTGGAGACGTAATAAAAGAAGTGGACGAGTTTGTGCCGCAGTTCTATGACTTGCAGACCCGGAACAGCTACAGCGGCGGCTCGGCCATCGCGGCTCCCATCGCAGGCACGAAGTGGGGTCCGATCTTCAATCGCTACAGGAAACGCTTCCGGATCGGCATCTCGACTTTCGGTAGATCGCGAATTGTGCCGAAAGCATCTTCTCCGGAGTTTGGCCAGAAAAGGGCGGCCGTCGCGTATGCAGATTTGAAACCACTCGACATCGCCATTCTTCCGGGTTTTCAACTGGAATCTTCGACAACGGATGCGCAGGAGCTGGTGCTGCGCTATCGCGCGGAACAGAAGTGGAGCTTCGGCTACCTCAATCTGAAACCCGGAGACGCGATTGAGTTCACTCTTTCTTCGCCGGCTGCTATCAAGGCTGCAGTCAAAGAGTCGCGAGCCATGAACGGATATTGCGCCGGAGTCATTTTCTTCCGCTGGCCCATTTTCAACGAAGTCATGGTCGCTCAGCCCGAAGAAGTGCTGGCAGCGGCTGGCGAAGTTTCTGGCAGCAGTAAGCCGGACCAAATTCGTACGGTTGATGGAGGTTGCGCAGTCGTCCATTGCGTCGATCTTTACTTGCGAATCAGCAAGCCTCTTTCGCCAAGGCCCACTCGCTATCAAGTGGTCAGTTCCACGGAACTGGAGTATTTCCTACCCAATGGGAACATGCCGGTGCGCATGTCCGGCCCGTCTGTGATCGAGGTATCGATGCCGCCGTTTTGCGGCCGGGGTGAGATGCTGCTGGGCCGGGTTGTCAGCTCCAAAAGCGCTGTGTTTAGTGTTGCCGAAGAAAAATGAAAAACATCCTGAGGGCGGTTGTGCTGGCGGCGATCGGGCTCAGTTTGTTGTGGGCCTGCGCGACAGATCAGACCCTGCGCGAATACCTCAGCTTCTATTTCTGGCTTCCGTTTTCTAAGCATGGTGACGATTTCGCCAGAGACGGAGAGCCGCGTCTTTCAGCTCCGTTTGCCGGAATGGGCGAGGCGCAAGGACAAACGCCGTTGGCTGCACTGCGGGCGGCATATCAGGACGGTTCACTCTACAATCCAGAGAAACGCCGATCGGCCTTCGCGGCTGCCCGGTCGGCCCCGTCTCTGACGCCCCGCGACCGTGAAGAGATCGCACTCCTCGATGCGAAGATCGATGTGCGCGTGGGTCAATTGGAGGCCGCGCGGAACAAATTGGAAGAATTCCTGAAAACGGCGTACACGCCCGAATACTTGAGCGAGGCTCGCGGCTGGTTGGCCCATATCCATTACCGCTTGGGCGAACAATCCGCGGCGGGAAAAATGTATCTGGATGAGTTAAACCGGCGCGACTCCAACCTTAGCCAGGAAACCCTGCTCACGTCTCTGCGGATGACGTATGGCTACGACGGCGGCATTAAGCTCCGGGAACACCTCGAGGATTATTTCGACACTCCCGAGCATGCAGCTTTTGCCATTCAACTGACGACCAATCCCGACAGGTACAGTTCCTGGGCGTCGCCGCCCGACACTGAAATCACGAAGCTTCTGGAAAAACACGCCAGCCTCTTCCAGTCCGAAAAAGGCGCCCAGCTCTTAGCGACGCTGGGCATGCGGGCGGCATTGAGCGCCGGCGATCCTCCGGCAGCATTGAGGATTGCCGCGAAAGTCCCAGCCAACTCCGCGGCGCGGAGCGATCCCGACTTTCTTTGGATGCTGGGATCTGCGCACTTCTTGTCCCGGCAATATCTCTCGGCGCAAACGCCGCTCCTGCGCCTGTTCAGTTCAGGTCGGGCATCCCCAAACCAAAAGGCCGCCGCGGCTTATGGTCTCTGC
Organism: Bryobacterales bacterium; assembly: GCA_963836595.1. Lineage (GTDB taxonomy): Bacteria > Acidobacteriota > Terriglobia > Bryobacterales > Bryobacteraceae > DATFZA01. The sequence continues at coordinate 1,047,082 of CAWIKC010000002.1, read as the reverse complement.
GGGGTCTATCAAAAGACCGGCAATCCGATTGAGCGGCTTCGTTTCGCTTTGTGGCTCAATAACGGGGCTCAAGGAAACGATCGGGTCCTCAGCTATCCCGGCACGATTCAGGATCAAACAATCTATTGGGCGGCTTCCGGATACGACTTGGGATTATTGTTGGATGCAGAAGCACCGATTGAGGCGTTGCGCGCCTTCTTGCAAAAATATCCCGCCATGCCGGATGTGCGATTGGTAAAGTACAGCCTCGCGGTCAGGCTCGCCCGCGAGAATCGTTACGATGAAGCGGCGCAAATCTACGAAGAGATAGATGCAGGCCAGCGCGCTGCCAGAATGCGGGAGCTTTCGGCGCTGTACCACGACGCGAATCTTCCCGATATGCCGCCCGCCGAACGGGAAACCGCCAAATTCAAACTGGCCGAATTCCTCAGCGATAATCCCGAGCGCATCTATTTCAACGACCAGCTTTGGAACGGATTTCAGCGCTACGCCTTGACCTCTGCTACCGACAGCCGGCTGACACGCGCGGAACGCCAAAGGCAAATCGCCATCGAGCGGAAACTCAAGGACGATCAAGAAGAGTTATGGCGCGCCTACTTGATCCTTCGCGATGTCGTCCGCGAATCCGGTAAAACGGACACCGGAAAGAGTGCCGCGCAATTGGCCGTCAACTGCCTTCGGCGGATCAGCAGCCGCTTTGAACGGCAGAGCGAGATATACGCTGCGGACATCGAGCTTTCCTCCTGGCTCCGGCGCACACCGTAGGCGGTTACTATTTACCTCCGACAATCTTCGACGTCCCCCGACGACCTCCTCCTCGGAGCCGAATGTTCTTTTTGGTTTTGGATACAGGTCCGGAAGGACGGCAAGATTCCTACTCCCTTCGATGGCGAAATCGGCATGGAGCACCATTTGGGCATGACCTGCGACCCCATCGGCGGCCCTGTGCAGACCCCGTGCATCGAGCGCAACGCCATCGGCGCCGTGAAAGCCATCAACGCCTGCGGCATGGCGATGCAGGAAGGCGGCGTGCATAAAGTCTCGCTCGATCAGGTGATCAAAACGATGTATGAAACCGGGCTCGATATGCAGTCGCGGTACAAAGAAACGTCGCTGGCGGGGTTGGCGGTGAATGTGGTGGAGTGCTAAAGATCACAAGCGCCTCATCCTGACGCGATCGTGGCCGACGACACTGGAGCACCCGTTCCAATCGACCCTTGATCGAAGCGCGGCAGAGCAACCTCAGTAAACTCGTCCGGGGACTCGGCATCGACCCGAAATAGGATCACCCGCACTCGCACCGTGCACGAACGTCCTCGTCGGCTGATCCAGCTACCTCAAAGCCGTGTTCACGAAGCGTGGACCGCTGGACGAGGAAAGTTCTCGTCCGCCAGGAACTTCATGCCGTCGTAAGTGGATAGACCCGCTCCGCATGCAGGATTTCACTGGCGTAAGCCAGGCACGCCCGAATGTCTTCTGCCGTAAGATTTGGATAGCTGTCGGGAATCTGCTCCTGCGTCCAGCCTTTAGACAGTTCGACCACAATTTCGACTGCAATGCGCGTTCCCTTGACAACCGGCTTTCCCACGAGGACCTTTGGGTCGATGTTGATGCGATCTTGCCATGTCATTTGACAATCAGAATAACAGTCATTGACCTCCGTGAGGTCTGTCGTCACCAGACTTACGCGGAGATCCGCGAGCAAGACAATTCCAAAAATTGTTTGCGCTCGATTACATCAAGCGCGATTGGACTTGCCCGGTATTTTGAGACAAGCAGTTAAGAGTCGAAAATCAATGAATGGAGAATTCGACTCATGGGATTGTCCCGACCGACGGAAGTTCACGCGTGAAATGAAACTGGCTGCGATTCAGCAGTTGGAAGTGGAACGTCGGCCGACGGAATCTGGCATTTTGACAAGGCTCATCTTTCAAGCGTTCCGTCGGTCGTGCTGAACTATCATACCGGCGGCAGCGCTAATTGGAGTTACCTCTACGCGTTCAGCTTGGCGGCCGGGAGTCCAAAGCTTCTGGGCTGGCTCGAAACGGGATCGAGAGCAGAGGCCGGACTTTATCGCCCGTTTGTGACCAATGGCGAATTTGTTTTTGGATGTGTACGATCCTGCCGATAGGCAGGCGGACTGCTGCTCAGCGGGCTTCATCCGGACCACATACGAATTGAAAAATGGAAAGTTCCGGCCAGTTGGTCCGCCTACCTTTGGCCATGTCGAAACGGAACCGCGGCCGCACTGATTTACTCATCCCGCAGGGCAGTAACCGGATTCACGCGTGAAGCGCGGAGCGCCGGCACATAGGCGGCGAGCATTGTGACTACCAACAGCAGCGGAGGCACTACCACCATCGCCATTGGATCGCTCTGCGACGTGATGAAGGCGGCCTTCAACCCACGCGCTGCTCCGATGCTCAACACCAAGCCGATGCCAATTCCGGTGATCGCCAAAAGGAAACCTTGACGCAGCACCAGCCCTAACACTTGCCCGCGATCGGCGCCGATCGCGATGCGGATGCCGAATTCACGCGTCCGCCGGCTCACCGAATTGGCCACCAAACCGTAAAGGCCCACCATGGCGAGCAGCAGACCCATCAAGCCCAGCGACCCTACCGCTTGCATAATCAGATTCGGCGTGTCGACCGCCCGCTTGGCGTACAGGTCTTCCATCGTGCGGACGTCGTAAATGGGCTGGGTCGAATCGATGCCCCGAACCATTTCGCGCAACTCCGTCACCAGCCCTGCTGAATCTCCCACCGATTCCGTGAGCAGCGTCATCCGCGGTTGCGGGTGTTGCGCCAGCGGCATGTAGAAATATTCTTGGGGCGGTTCCGTGATGAAAAAGTATTTTGAGTTTCTGGCTACTCCCACCACTTGCACCCAATCGCCTTTGGCATCTTTCAACCGGAAGCGCCGTCCGATGGGATCTTGTTTCGGCCAGTATTTTTTCGCCAGATTCTCATTAACCACCGCTACTTTTGGCGAAGACGCCGTGTCGGTGTCCAGAAAGCCGCGCCCTTGGGTGATCGCGATGCCAATGGTTTCGAAATAACCCGGGCCGGTGACATTACTCGGGACGCTGACACTCTCCTGTCCTTTCGGCAGTTGATAACCGTCGGGCACGATGTCGGTTGCGTCCTGATTTGGCGCCATCGGAACAACTTGCGTGAGCGCGGCCGACTTCACGCCTGGCAACGTGACAGCGCGGTCGGCAACCTGTTTATAGAACTGCTGTGCCTGGGCTTCACTGAACTTCACCAGCGTCGGGTCGAAACTCATCATCAACAGATGGCTAGTGCGGTATCCCGGGCCGGCGCCGAGTTGTGTGCTGAATCCGCGATACATCATGGCCGTGACCACCAGCAGCACCAGCGAGAGCGCCACCTGGCCCACCACTAGAGCATTTCGCCCCCAGAAGCGTTTTCTGCCGGTGCTATCGGCGTCCAAGGATTTCAGTGCGGGCACCAGATCGGTGCGCGCAGTCTGCAAGGCCGGCGCCAGGCCAAAAAACAGAACGCTGGCCAGCGACGCGGCCAGGCTAAACAGAAGCACGCGTGCGTCCAGTTTGAAGTCGAACTGCAAGGGCATGTCAGTTGGCACCTGTATGCGTTGAATCAGCACAAGGCCCAATCTAGCGACCGCGAGACTCAGCACACCGCCCGCGAGTCCAATAAACAGGCTTTCAGTTAGCAACTGCCGCACCAGCCGGGCGCGTCCCGCGCCGATGGCAAGCCGTACCGCCATCTCCCGGCTGCGCGCCCGCGCGCGGCTGAGCAACAGACTGGCCACGTTGGCGCAAGCCACCAGCAAAACCATCGCGGAGAGGCCGAGCAGCATGGCGATCAGGGCTGCGTCCGCCGTGTCGTCGTCAATTCGGGTCTGCAATTCAGAACGGATCACGATGGTCCGGTCGCGCTCCGTATCCGGGTAGGTCCGCGCCAAACCCTGAGCGAGGGTTGCGAATTCCGCCTGCGCCTGCTGAATGCCAACGCCCGGCCGCAGGCGTCCCTTAACCGTCAGCGCCCGGTGATCACGGCCTTCGAGCAGATTGAACTTTGGATTTCTAGCCAGGCGCGGAGACATATGAATCGGCACGAACAGCGCGTTGCGGAAGTATTGATCCATCCCGGTGAACTCTTCGGGAGCTACTCCGATCACTGTGAAATCCACACCGTTCAGCCGCACCATGCGGCCAATCACATTACGGTTGCCGCTGAACTGGTCTTGCCAAAAATCGTAGCCCAGGACGACTACCGCGTCCCGGCCGGGCTCCTGGTCCTCATTGGCGCGAAAATCCCTGCCCAACAGCATGTGCACGCCCATCGCCTCAAATAGATTGCCCGATACCAAAAGGCCGTATTTGACCTGCGGGAGCGCGTCTGGCCGCTGGCTGAAGCCGAACGGAACCATGGTGAACGCGATCAGACTTGCGAAGCTCTGGTTTTGGTCGCGATAATCGACGTACTCGCGATAGGAAAGAGCGCCTCCGGAACCCGCGTGCTGGAGGGTTGTGCCTTGCACCGTGACCACCTGGCTAGGCTGCCGCACGGGCAATGGACGCAGCATCAGACCGTCGGCAAAGCTGAACATGGCTGAATTGGCGCCAATCCCGATGGCCAGCGAAATTACGGCCACCAGAGTGAACGTCCGATGTTTTAGCAACATCCGGAGCGAAAAGCGAATGTCCTGCCAGAGCGATCCCATAGGAACGAAACACCCCCTCTGTCAGAATACGCAAACGGAGTGGAGAATGATCCGGGAAAGTTCTTTGGCCGATTCGTAAGGTATTTCTCCCAAATTGCGCCGCTGTACACTTACATATGCGCAACTTAGTGGCACTCTCCTTGGTGGCCGCCGCCTCGCTCTGTGGTTCGGGTTTTCAGTCCGCCGACTTGCTGAAACTGCGCTCCGTTTCGGGCGTTCGGTTTTCTCCGGATGGTTCAAAGCTGGCCTACACAGTGACGCGTAGCGACGTGGGCCGGCGCGGAATCACTCAGCTTTTTGTGATGACGCTCGACGGCCGCAAGTCAGTAGCGATTAGTAGGGGCGATGAACCATCGAGCGATCCCGTCTGGTCGCCGGACGGACAATGGATCGCGTACTCCGGTAAGTCGAGTTTACAGATTGTTCGCCCGGATGGCAGCGGCCAGCGCGAGTTGACGAAGGTAGAGGGAACCAATAGTCCGCTGCCCACCACCGGCGCGCGCGTGGCCTGGTCTCCCGACAGCAAACAGATCGCCTATGTCACCGCGCTGCCTGGCCCGGAGGCCGCCGATGCCACGGGCGATCCCATTGTGATCACTCGCTATCTCTACAAGCCGGACGCGGGGGAAGGAAATTCGCATTTCAACGACAACAAGCGCCTGCATCTGTTTGTGCTCGACGTGACGAGCGGCCAGAGCCGTCAATTGACCAACGGCAATCATTATGAGCATTCCATTGACTGGTCGCCCGATGGCAAGCAGATCGCGTTCGTGTCGAATCGCGAACCGAATGAGGACCAGTTCTTCAACTACGACTTATTTACATTGAACGTTTCGACTGGCGAGCAAGGCCGGTTGACCGCGACGGAAAACGCCGAATACCGGCCGCACTGGTCGCCCGATGGCAAATCCATCGCCTATGAGGGCACCAAGCGTGGGCTCACCGATCTGGAAACCACGATGGAGGACACGCACATCTGGTTGATGGACGCGGATGGCCAACACCGTCGCGAGCTGGGCGCGGCAATCGACAACCGGCAGGACGAGCCGGGCTGGACTGCGGACGGGCGCGCCATCCTGACGGCGGTGCAGGAGCGGGGCGAGCGCCATCTATACCGGTTTCCGGTGGACGGAAGCAAACCGTCAATGGTGATTGGAGGGCGGGGTAACGTGGGCGCCTGGTCGGTGCACGGCGGCCAGATCGCATACGCATTTAGTTCCGCCGGCGACACGGCGCAGCTCTTTCTGAAAACCGGGGACGGCGCGCCAGAGCAACTCACCGGCCTGAACCACGAAGCGATGGCCGGAAAAGTCGCCGAGCCCGTCGAGGCGTTCAGCTTCATCAGCAACGACAATAAGTTCAACGTCGAAGCCTTTCTCACCTATCCCGCCGGATTTCAGGCGGACCACAAGTATCCGCTGATCGTCGTCATCCACGGGGGGCCGCACGGGCAGCAGGGACCGGCATTCAACTTCAGGAATCAGGTGTACTCGTCGCATGGCTGGGCTACGCTGATGGTGAACTACCGCGGCTCTACCGGCTATGGCCAGGCATTTACCGACGGCGTGTTCGGCGACCAGAATGGCAATGAAGCGCAGGACGTACTCTACGGCGTGAGCGCGGCATTGCGCAGGTATTTATGGATCGACCGCGATCGCCTGGGCGTGGAAGGCGTGAGCTACGGCGGCCAGCTCAGCGCTTGGTTGATCACGCAGACCAATATGTTCAAGGCCGCCATTCCTACCGCCGGCATCACGAACATTGTGAGCTATAACTACATGACCTATTACAACCAGTACGAACAAATGGAGTGGGGAGTGTTTCCGCATCAGGGCAATCTGATGGATGTGTTGTGGGAACGTTCCGCGCTGAAGCATGTAGCCAACGCGCACACGCCGACTATGCTGGTGCATGGAGAAAACGACAATGACGTGCCCATCGCCGAGAGCGAGCAGTTCTATATTGCCTTGCGCGATGTCGGCACGGAAGCGGTGATGGTGCGTTATCCGCGCGAGGGGCACGGTCTGCGCGAGCCACGGCATGTGGTGGATTGGACCGAGCGCTCGATGCGCTGGTACGAACAGCATCTCCACTGACCAGAAGTCCGCAAAATCATTGTGGGGCGAACGCCCTCGTTCGCGCCGGACCCCCTGGTCCGGCTCTGCCAACACAACAAAACCAGAGGCCGACGCCCGCGATCCAGGGGGATCGCCCCACCTTCCCGGGGATCGCCCCACTTTCCCGGGGATCGCCCACTTTCCCGGGGATCGCCCCACTTTAATGTATGGCCGCTTCGCTGAAGCGCTCGCGCAGAGAAACCTTCCAGGCTTCCGGCAGCGTTTCGCACTCAATGGCGCGGCGCACCAGATCCAAATCCACGGTCGCTTCGCGGAGCAGCCCCAGTAATTGTGCGATGGTGATCCGCGGATGAGCGGCAGCCCGTACAATAATGTCGTCACCGGCCTCGATGACGCCCTCTTCGAGCACGCTCAGATAGAAGCCCGACCGGCCCGCTTTCCAGAACGCCTTGATCATATCGGGGCGATCGAACTTGAATGCCAGCTTCTGGCACGGAGTGCGCGGCTGGCGCACTTCGAATAAGGCCGAGCCGATACTCAATTGGTCGCCAACCGCCGTTTCCCGTTCGTCCAGCCCAGTGGTGGTTAGGTTTTCTCCGAAGCTGCCCCACGCCAGATCATTACGCTCCAGCTTGGCGCGCCAGAATTCGTAATGCTCAGACGGGTAGACATATACCGCCTTGTCCGCGCCGCCATGAATGCTCAAATCCGCTTGTTCATCGCCGGCCAAATTCAGGCGCATTACCGCGACGGGGCCGCTGACAGGCGTTTTGAGAATACCTGTGAGGAAGCTGCGCCTGCGCCAGTTTACCTGGCGAGGCCGGCCAACCTGTATCGAGACTATGGACCTGGCGGGTGTCAATCAAATCTCCGGACCTAAAGATCATATATCTTTCGATGCCATCGCGGAAGCGGGATCGCAGATTATTTAAATTTTCGCTTGTAGTAGAAATCTATGCCGAACAGCCCATTCTCGTCGCGCGTCGCCACCGCCGACCACTTATCGCTGATGGACCATTCAATCTGGAAAATCTGCGTGTTGCTGTTGGTGACATCGGTGATGTAAGTGAAGTTCAGGTTACGGGCCACTTGCTGCGACAGAGTCACGCGCGCCTGCGGCAGCACCGATCCGGTGACAAACGCGGGCGCGATTTTGAGCTGCGTGATGCCGAAGACGCGGGACAAGCGGTCGGTGATGGGACTGGCCACAACCTGAGAAAGGAGAGCGGATTCGCCGATTTGCTCCACGCTTTGCGGCGGCGGCTCGGGTTGACGCGCGGCAAGCGTGGGATCGGTGGGCGTTTTGCCGGCGGCCAGCAGCGCCAGCACCTGGTCAAAGGGCAAGGGCGGATCGGACCGGTGGGTCAGAGTCAGATTATCGGCTGGGCCGGAGACCGTGAGGGTGATGTCGACTCCCTGTACGCTCGTTTCTAAGTCAACATCCAGCACCGGCGCAATTCTGGTCGGATCATAAAATGCGACGGAGCCTTGATTGACGGTGTATTTCGTGCCGAAGAAAATTAACTCGCCCTGCGTGATGTTAATGCGGCCTAAAACACCCGGTTCATCGAGCGTACCGCGCACCCGCAGGTCGGCCGTGGCTTGAACATTTTGAGCGAGAGCAGTCTGGAACTGGATGCCGGGCGTGGTTTTCACCTGGATCTGGAGATGCACGCTGGCGAGCAAGGCGTCGGGAGCGGCAGGCGCCTGGATAGGAGGAGCGGCAGCGGATAGAATCGAGCCAAAATCGCTATGCGGATTGAAGCCGATGCGCTGCACGGTGACCGTTCCCGATAGCGTGCTCCGGTCTAGGTTGCCGCTGAATAGTAGAGACGCGTCCGCTACCGTGCTGACGCTCTCCGGATAGCGCACGCGCACGTTCCTCGCGGTGGCGGTGAGGCGAAAGTTGGCGTTACCCGCCGCATACGTAGCATTGCCGCCGAGCGAAATGGATCCGCCTCCGGATTCGGCTGTGAGCGATTGAATAATCGCCGTTTTGCCGTTGAATAGGATGGTTCCCTTGGCGTTCGAAATGCCGTTGGGCGCATCGATCACGTTGACCGAAGCCGACTTCAACAGCATTTGCCCAATCACGTTGGGATCTTCAAGCGATCCGGAGATTTTGGCATCGAGCGTAATGGAACCGCTGGAATAGAGATCGCGATCCAAGCTTTGCAGAACGCCCAAATCGAGCGAGCCATTGGCTTGAAGCGCGAGGACTTGTTTCGGTTGCAAGGTCGCGCTTCCGGTGAGACGCAAGTCGGTATGGGGACCGACGATGTGCGCGCTATCGACGCGCACGACCGACCGGCTAAGACTGAGCGCGATGGGGCCGTCATTCTCTAAAGTCATCTTGGACATTTTGGGCGCGAAGCTGGCGCGTGGCGTCGCGGAGAGTTGCAGCTTGGGGATTCGCAGGGAAGCCGTCAATTCTTCGGGCTTCAGCGCCGGTCCGGAGATCGAGGCCGATCCTTCCATTATGCCGTTAATATCGGCGCGTCTGAGCCAAAGGCTATCGCCAAACGGCAGCCAACCGCGCAGGCCGGCATAGGTCACGTTGGTAAATGTGAGGGTTGCTTTGGTCTGATAATCGCCTGTCAGTTGAACGCTGCCATCCGATGCGATGTCGGAGTTCGCGAAGTTCGAGTGGAGCTTGAACTCGAGATCCTGGCCGCGCGTTTCGGCGGTCAGGGTTGCGTCACCCAAGAGCTGTTTGTTCAGGCTGACGCCATTGGCTGCGATGTTGGCGTTCAGCGTTGTCAACAGCAGGCGAGGTTCGCCCTTCTGCAGCCGGCCTTCGCCCATGGCGTCCAGCTTCAGCGTTCCCGCCAAGCCGGGCTTGAGTTCCTGTACTTTCTTCAACGGCGCCAATTGCACTTCGTTGCTTTTGATCGCAAAGCGCAATTGTCCTTCCCGAAAGTCATCCGGCGGGTGAGTGAACGACCCGGATAGTTCCACGCGTGCGCCTCCAGCGGCCGCCCGCAGAGACTGCAGTTGCAATTCGTTGTTCGAGTAACTCAGTTGGCCTTGAAGATTATCGATGTGCTCGTAGAGCGTCCCGTTGGTCAGACGGAATGTCGCCGTTCCGCGGGGGTTGGAGAGCGTACCGTTGAGCTTGGCGTCCGCGGTTAGTTTTCCCGCCACCGGCAGCTCCGGGCGGCCAGCTAGGGCGGCGGCGCGCTCCAAGGGCAGGCCAGCAATCGTCACAGAGGCTGTGGTCGGATAATCCGTTGTCAGATGCGTCTGGCCGCTGGCGCGAATGGCTGAGCCAAAAGGCGCGCCGTTGACCTCAAAATCAACATTGCCGCCAGATGTTTTTGCGGTAGCCTGAACGTCGCCCAGGTCCTCGCCGTTATAGCGCACTCCGTGGGCGTCGGCATTGCCGTTGACGGAGGAAATACGCAGTCCGCTTTGCAAAAGATCTGCCGAAATGCCGGCGTTCACCCGCGCCGTGCCGGCCAGCGGCTGTTTCGTGCTGTCGACCGGTCGAAACTGATCGAGCGGCATGTGATTGCTGGCGATTTTCGCATCTATATGGCCAGTGGAAAAACTGTCTCGTGGATGGCGGTACGTCCCGGTGATGCTGGCTTGGGCAGTACCGGCGGTCAGTTGCGAGTTAGACAACGTGACCAGTTGATCCGCCAGCGTGACATTGGCGTCGAACCGGTCAAAGCGGTAATTGTAAGCCGTCCCATTGGCGATAGTGAGCGTCGCCGCGCCTTGCGGATTGCCGACCGTTCCGTTGATCTGGATAGTGGAGTTTAGCGCGCCGGTGAGGCCGCCGTTTTTGTCGCCGGCCAACGCCAAGGCATCCGCCAGATCGGCATTCCGCACTTCGACCGTGGCGCTGAGAGGTTGAGAGGCGTCGGCTTTCCAACCGCGCAGCCCTAAGCTGGCGGAAAACTGGGCCTGAAGGGCGCCTCGATCAACCGTGCCGTTTTGCACGGCGACCTCAGAACTGGAGGCCTGCAGATCGGCATTCAGTTGATCGAACGGACGATCCTCCACTTCAAACCGGTTGGCGGACAAGTGGCCGCTCAATTCAGGCGCCGTCAAACTACCGGTCACGTCGCCTTCAAACGTCGCCATACCCCCAGGCGCCAGCTTCGCCGGTGACTGCTGGTTGCCAAGCAAAGGCTGGAAGTCGCCAAAATCGCGCGATGCCAGTTTAAGGTGAATTTGCTTTCTCAATGAACCACTCAGATCGAGTCTGGAAGAGGGAAGCGCGATGTAGGAATCGCCCACCTGACCATTGGAATTCACGTTCAGCTTGCCGGAAACTGGTACACCACTGCGCCGAGGCTGAATGCTTAAGTTGGCCTGTGCCGCTGCGGCGCGTTTGTTTTCGAAATCACCTTTGGCTTCGACGTGCCCCGCAATTACGCCGCCGTAGCCGATTTTCTCGCCAGTGAAAACCCGCGTGAGACGCTCAATATCAAAGCCCGCTAAGTTGCCGGCAGCTTTATACTGCCGCATGTCCACAAGCGAAGCATCGCCCGCAAAGCTGCCGCCCAGCACCGCCACGGTGAGGTCGTTGGCCCGGACCGTGTTCTCAGTCATCGCAATATTGGCGCTTAAGGCCGCCGTTCCGGCCCGCACCAGCTCCGGTTGACCCAGCACCTTCCCTAATTGGGGAAGCGCCAGTTTTCCCTCGACATGTCCATTGGCGGAAGCTTGAATCGTGGAATCCCCCAATTCGATAGCCGCGTTAGTGAGTTTGTTACCGGCGACGCTCAGTTTGCCCAGTAACATCCGCGGAACATCCTTGCCGCGCAAATCGAGTTTCAGACCGGCGATTTGATTCAGTTCTTCTAGCGACAACCGGGCCTGAAGGTTGGCCGCAATTTGCGGATCGGTCAAGTGCCGCAGAGATGCGCTGCCCGAGATCTCCGACTTCGTCGTCGTGATTTTGGCGTTCGTCACGTCCACTTTGTCGCGCTCCAGATGTAGCGGCAATGACACATTGAGCGCGGTTCCCTGCACGACCAACGGATTCATCGAGATCTGCCCATCATACGTTTGCTTGAGCGGATTGAAGGACAGTTGCGTCACCAGATTCTCGCCTCGGGCGTGGAATTTAATCTTCTGATCGTTGAAATCGAGCGTACCGTTGCGGATGTCGAATCGATGAACCGCCAAGTCCACTACATCTTCCAGCACAGTGGTGTTACCGGTGGGCTTCATTTTTGGCGAGGGCACATTGGTATGCCCATCGGGATAAACAATGACGTGCGCCTGCGGCGTTTCGACGTCGAGCGACTGTAGCTCATAAGCCTGCCGAAAGCCAGAGAACAATTTTAGGACCAGATCCGCACGGGCAACTCGCAGCAGCGGCGCCTGGCCTGGGGCTTCAGTCCCGTGAATTACAAAATCCGTGATGGACGCGTGCATCCCCGTCCAGTCGAACTGAAACGAACCCAAGTCAACCTTCCCGCCGGTCGCGGCCTCGGTGTAGGCGACGATTTTTTCCCGTACGTAATCGCGGAACCACTGGGTTCTCACTACTAACACCACCACCAATGTCCCCACCAACAACAGCGCAACCATTACCGCAACAATACGTAAGAACCGTCTCATTGTGCCCAATTCCCGCGATATTGAATGCGCAGGTTCTTGCGTGACGTATCGAGCCAGGCGAAAAAAGGCGGATTCGCTTTGAAACGGATGTCTACAAAGGCGAGCACCGCCAGTTGCCACGCCAGGTGTGCTTTCAGTTCCGGCTCGGTGATTCCATATGTCTTCAACGCTTGTTGGTATTCGGCCGCGGAAGAAAAACGAGCACGCTTGATTCTTTCGAAAACCGTATCCGCGGCAATGGACGTGGCCACGTGGGCTTTGGCCATCTCCTCGCGGATCAGCATTTGATCGATTAGGCGGTCAGATGCCTTGTGCTTTTCGGACATGGAGAAACTCAGTGGCGCGCCGTTGAGAAACGCCGTCAGCCGGATGTCGCGTTCGATCTCGCTTGCTTTGATCGCGTGGTTTCCAATGGAAACGGCCACGCCGTCGTAGACCTCGGCGCGAAGTGTAAAAAGAAGTAGCAGACAAAGGCAGCCTGGACACGCTCGCCGGAAACGCAGCCACTGGCTTAACCCCCGCGCGGGTAAATAACCCGCAGCCGGTTGACAGCCTACCCCACATTCTGACACTGGTGACCCGTGTGGCATCAGAATGTCTGCCCGATGGAAAAGAAAAATTGAAAATGACTGATACTCTGCGGCACGCCGGTGCAGTAAGACGGGTTCGTGGTTGGTGTGGCCGGATTGCACAGCAGCAGTTGCTGATAGGTTCCTTTGAATCCCACGAAGTTCGGCGGATTGATGCTATAGGCGAGGTCCACCCGGACGGGACCCACGGGCGTCTTGTAGCGCAGGCCGAAGCCCACGGCATGCACCATGTAGTTGAAGTCTTGGTCGTTCCGCTGGTGAAAGCGGAAGGAAATATCGCCGATGCTGTCAAAAATGTTTCCCATATCGTGGAAAAACACGCCTCCGATATTTTCGCCAATCAGCGGAAAGCGCAGCTCCGTATTGTGAAAGAACAAAGCGTTGCCGCCGAGCGGGAAGCCGGTGGGCTCGCTCGCCACGCCTCCCGGTTCGGAAGGCATCCCGATGTCTCTAGGCCCAGCCTGATTCTCGGGAAATCCCCGCATAGACTGCCCGCCGCCTCCAAAGAAGCGCTCTGGCAGCGGTATGTCGCCGGCGCTACTCGTACCCGGAGGAACGCGGAACGGCGCGATGATGCCGAAGGTGAGTTCGCGCGCGAGCACCAGATTCTTTCCAATCCGGTAATACGTGGCGTTGCGGCCCAGCGCCCGGACAAAACTACGCTGCGAGCCGAAAATGTTTGAAGCGACGCCGACGTCGATGGTGTTATAAATGCCATGTGTCGGGTTGGTGGGGCTGTCGCGCCGGTCTTGGATCAGACTGGCCGAGAGAATTCCAATCCGCACCGGTTGCGCAAGTTGCGGAACCAATAACGTCGGAATTGCGATGTTAGACGTACCGACCCGCCGGTACGAAAATTGGAAAAGACCGCTCACGGCCTTGGTAAACCTCTGCGACATCTCAACCGATCCTTCTTCACGCCGGGCGGTGAAAGTGCGCACATCGCGGGAGTTGTCGTACAGCAGCGAGAAAGTAATATTACGCCCCTCCGCATTTAAAATACGTGGCGCATAGTAGCTCAGAAGCAGACGCTGTTCGAGCGTGGAGACGCGGCCTTGCAGGCTGATGGTATGGCCGATTCCCAGAAAATTCAGCCGGCTGAACTCGGCGGAAAAACGGGGACTGAACCCCGTAGTGTTGTCGGGCTCGAGCAAATTCATGGTGCTGGGACCAAAGCGCGAAAGATCGGCGCCCACGCCGAGCCGCAGGGTGTAGCGGCTGGCCTCGTCGAAATCGAAGAGCAGATTCTTCTCACGCTCCTCGCCATCCGGATTTTGAATTGCCGGTTCTACTTTCGCAAACACGCCGCGATCATAGAGCGCGCGCTGTGACGCGGTGATGGCCGTGGGAGACAGCGGGTCCCCCTCCTTGATCTCGAGCGCATCATCCACTAGTTTGCGGCGCGTGATCTTGAGGCCCGTAACGATCAACTGGCGGACAAAGCGCTGTTGTCCCGAAGAAATGTCATATTGGACATTGACAGTGTTGGCCGCACCGGCCTCTTCGAATTTCCAGCGAAACTCCGGCGAGGGATAGCCTTTGGAAAAGTAATAGTTCAGAATCTCTCTGCGGTCGGAGGCGACGTTGAACTCGCTGAAAGGTTGACCCGCGCTGGAACTAAGCCGAGGTTGAACGGCTTTCATTGCCTCATCGCTCCAGCCGCTCACCGCGAGCTTGTCAATCCGCCACTGCGGACCTTCCTCAATGGAATAAGTCACGGCGATATCGCCCGCTTTGCCCTGGTAGTCTTTTTGCGTCGCGACGCTTACCTTGACGTCCCGAAACCCGTTCGACTTATAGAGATTCTCGATATTCTGCCGGTCTCGTTCCACATAGGCTTCACTGTACCGGCCATGGCGGAACGCCGGAAAGGACGCCGTACGAACCAGCAACCGCTGAGAAATCGCCTCCCGATCGAAATATTTGTTGCCAGTTATGGCAATATGCGCCAGCCGGTAACGGCTGCCTTTCACAATTACATACTGAATAGTTAGTTGGTTCTTAGCCGGGTCGGGAACTTCGCGGAAATCGATCTGCGCTTCATAATAACCTTGCGCTTGAAAGTAATCGCGCAGATTGCGGGCCCCTTCAACGAGAAGATCGCGATCCACCGTCTGCTCTTCAAAGACCGGAACGAATTTACGCAGAGTGCGTTGCGACACGTTGGACTCAATGGCCTCGACATTCACTAGCGGGCCCGCTTGAATGTCGATCGCCGGTTTTACTTGATGCGTGGTGGCGTCATAGTTCATCGACTTGAGCTCTACTTTGGCGGTGAGACGCTTTTGCTTCTGCAGACGCTTCTCTATGCCTTGCACGCCGCTGCGAGTACGGCTCTCGGTAACCGGCTTCCATCCGCCGATCAAAAAGCGCCGCCAGCCCGAGGCCTTTGTGATTTCCATTTCCGGGAGCTTGGGATCGCCCGTGATTTCCGGCTCACTGTAACGGGCGCGCTTACCGCTGGTCACTTCAAAAACAATGCTCATCTGCTGCGCTTCCGCCACCGGAACAAACCGATGAGTGACTGTCGCTTCATACAGGCCGTTACGTTTGAAGAGATCGCGAATGGCGGTGTCCGAATCGTCGACTTGCTTGGCGTCGAAGGGATGGCCGAGTTGCAATTGAGAGGTGTCTTCGATGAGACCCGCATTAGGGGGATTTGAAATCTTGCCCTCCACACTGATGTGTCCGATGAACTGCTGTGGCGTGGTGATGAAGCGGACCGCGACGCCGTCGCCGCGCGGGGAAACGTCCACCTGGATGTCGGTGTAACGGCCGCTCGAAAATAACTTGTCAATGGCCGCGGTCACCGCATCTTTGCTGAGCGGCTGGCCGGCCTTCAAGGGTTGGAACGATGCCAGTTGGCCAGCCGTCAGTGGTTGCGCGGCCGGCTGATATTCGATCGCGCGTATCGGTTTGCCGTCATATTGGCTGTCACTCTGTGCACTTAGTCCTGCCACCAGCACGAAAACCCAGAAGGGGGGAATCTGCATCCTCATCCAGAGTAGCCTTGACATGGAGTAAGACTCTCTGGCCGCAGCCTTGTTTCTTTCTGTTAAGGAGTCGCTATAAAGTAAGCGATACCAGTCAAGGCCCCCTGGCCGCTCAGCAGAGTTTTCTTATCCGAGCCGTCCAGCCTGGCGCTGTACACGCTACCGCCCAGGTCGGTGAAATACATGCGCCCGCCGGCCAGATCGAGGGCTCGCCGCGCTGGTTGGCGTCCATAGGAGCGCGATTTACGGTATTCCCGCGCGCAGGATCGCCACGGTGAGTCCAATAAATCTGCGTTTGTTTAAATCAAGATCGATATCGATTGGTTCGGGAAGATGGTCGTAAAGCACTTCGATGTCGGAGCGATTTTCGGCCGTTTGACCTTTAGGCAATTCGAGGTTGGTGCGCCGCAAACTCCCTTGGCCCGCGTTGTTGCCGCCCTTTTGCGTCCAATAGATCTTTCCGCTTTCGATATCGAGGGCGATGCCGACGAACCAGTTCCTTGCGCCGGCTCGCGCGGCATCGCCTTGTCCGGTCTCGACCAGCGTCTCAATATCCGAACCGAACCGTCAACATTCGCGCGCATGATCCGCATCCCCTCCCGGTCCGGCCAGTAGAGCTTGCCATGGGCGCCGTCGAGCTTCAATTGCTGGGGAGTCCAAGTTCCGCCCACCGGGATCACGGTGGTGAGGTGCTTTCCGTCCAGATCGGCGCGCTCAATGGAGCCGTCGTTGGCTTTCGGCTGATGTGCCGGGACACCGTGTCGACGGCGATGCCGTCAGGCAGCGCCTTGCGCCCCGCTACGAGGACCTGTTGAAAACCTCAACGGCAAGGGGCCGGGGACTGCGCAGGCGCGCGCCAGGAACGCAGCACGCTCGGTAGGCGCGAGGTCGGCGGAGGCATGAAATAGCTCTTCAATTCGCCGCCAGCGATCATCGCTTATGGCAATCGGCCCATCAGCCGTATTCTGACACCTCGATTAGCGCGCTTTCAAAGGAAATTTCCAAAAACGCAATTCCGCCGCTAGCCGTTCGACGGGCATTTGCGGAGATTCCACTGAAAGGGAAGGTCGTCATGAGAGCCAAAACGCACGTCAGGGCCGGCATCCTGGTTTGGTAAGAGACAAAGGATGGGGCCGGATGGAACAAGAACGGCAGGCTAAAACCGAAGACCTCTTCGTCGCCGTAGTGCTGGTAATTTGGCCGGTCTGCGAAATCTTGGCGCAGCCCTCTGAATCGCAGCGTCAAGACGTAATATCTCTGAGTGGCCACTGGTCAACAACCCGCGGCAGGATTCCATCCTGCCCCACCTGGACTAAAGTCTATGCCGCCAACTGCAAAATGATTGACAAAAGGTGGCACAGACTTCAGTCTGTGCGGTTGTTTTCTCCGTTATTTCAGCCGGTGTTCCGCCGTTTCGTCGCGATGCTTCTTTAGGTACTCCATAAACGGCGTTCCGCCGGTGCCGACGGCGTGCGGGTTTTTCGCGTCGGTCTGCGCCTGCCGGAAAATATAGGAGGCTGCGTACTCCAGATGGAGCGCTCGAAACTGATAGAGCCGATCGACGCACGCGTCATATACGGCGGTCAAACCAGGCCGCGCGGCCCGATCTACAAATCCGCGAACCGGCCCGCGCGCTTCCAACGATTCGATAAAGGCCCGGTGCGCTGGCGGCATGTAAGTCCGCATCTCCTGCAGATATGTTCGCAGGATGTCCTCTTTGTGACTCACGCCCAGCATGGCGTCGAGCGCCGGAACGATGGCGCTCTGCGCGCCGGTCTCGCCGCGAAACTGCTGTGGCTGGCCGCCGTAGACCCCTTCATATACCAGGCCCGCCGGGAGATCCGGATGATTTTTCCAGCCGTGAATATAAGGCCGGACGCGATGGTAATAAACATACGGATCGCACCACTCCGGCATGCGAAGCAAGGTAGCGTGCATGCGCCCCATGGCGGCTTCCACTTGGGTGAGGAGAGCCTCCAATCGCCGTGCGTCCGCGTTTTCGGCGGCGTCCAGACAATCGTGCAGCACCGCCAAAGCCGGCGCGGCGTGCCGCTCGATCTCGACATGGATGAGAATGAACCACTCCTCATCAATGCCGCCCAGGAAGTTTTGAATGAGCGCGATATTGCCGCACTCGATCTCGCGCGCCGGATCCAGGCGATAGTAGTTGTGCAGCGCATAGCTGCTGTAGCTCAGCACCGGAGGACGCCCGAGGCTTTGCGCCACGGCGTGCCAGGGCACGGCCAGGCGGCTGGGCAATATTTCTGCCGGTTTGGCGCCTCCCCACACGTAAGCGTGGCCGAGATAGCTCAACAGAACCATGGCACGCTCCCGTTCGCGTTCGCTGCCGATCGCGTCTATCGGGAAGGGCGGAAGATTCTCGATCGTGCGCCGGAGACGATCCGAAGCAAATAATTTGGGAAGGCCCAGTGCAGTGCTTTCCCACACCTCGAAGGGGTGGGGAAGACGCTGTAATGGGTCTGTTTCCGGAAGAAAACCGCGAGCCTGACTAAGCTCGGGCGCGACAACTGAAGTGAACATTCATAATGTTCCTAGTCCCGCATGGCGGTCCGGATTGACTCCGGACATCTTGGGTATCTTCAGGATAACACTTGCGCCGTGCTAAAAAGCTACACCGGCTGAAGCCGGTACAGCACAGGCTTTAGCCTGTGCCTCGAGTTTGTACATTTCTGAACCATGCGGTGCTGGGCGGAAACCTGCGTACGCCTTCCGACCGCGAGTCGTCGCGCTGATGGGGCCCTCGGGTTCCGGAAAATCAACGCTGCTGCACCTGATCGCGGCCATGGATCGTCCGACGGACGGAGAGATTGTTGACCCATGTCTAGCCCCGAACGTTAGTGAGGGGATCGAGCGCCATCCCCTCACTGACGTTCGGGGCTAGACATGGTGTCAATACGTTTCAGAGATGTAGAAAACTCCAGACGAAGGCTAAAGCTATGTCGCCCGACATGGTTGGCAACCTGCTATAAAACGCTGCAGGCTTCTTCGAAGTCGAGCCGTGGGTTGCGCGGGAAGAGCTTGGAGCTGTCGCCGTAGCCGAGATTACACAGGAAGTTTGCCTTCCATTTGCCGTCGGGGAAGAATTCAGCGTTGACTTTCTCTGCATCAAATCCGGACATCGGACCGCAATCCAGGCCAAACGCGCGCGCCGCCACAATGAAATATGCGCCGTCGAGCGACCCGTTGCGAAACGCGGTTTCGTTGGTCAATTCCGGATTGCCGACAAAATAGGAGCGCATATCCATCTGCGGGAACATTTTGGGGAGGGTCTCGTAGAACTCCGTATCCCAGGCGACGATTACATTGACCGGAGCGGTCTTCGTCTTTTCGACGTTGCCTGGCATCAGGGCCGGCACAAGGCGCGCCTTGGCTTCCGGCGTCATCAGGAAGACGTACCGCGCCGGCTGGCAATTGGCGCTGGTCGGTCCCATGCGCGCCACTTCGTATACCTGTTTCAAGAGACCAACCGGGACAGGTTCCGGCCGCCAAAAGATGTGCGTCCGCGCTTGCAAAAACAATTGATCTAAAGCTTCCGCGGAAACCTGCTTATGTTGGGTATCTATTGCGCTCAACGATGCCTCCCCACTTTGGATGGTTCGTGGCTTGTCTTGGATTCACGGCTTGCCTTGGATTCATGGTTTCACCGTCACCCGCACCTGCGCCGTCGTCCAGCAGCACTGGAACCCGCCTCCGCCGGGCCCGGAGAGATCGTTCGCCACCACTTCAAGAGTGTAATCGCCCGGATCGCTGAAGGTCGCGGTAGTCGACGCCTTGCCCGTGAACTTTGCCGATGGTGGAGCCTTGAACTCAGTCTTTTCCACTTTTGGTGCGGCGCTGGCAAAGGTCACGTTACCAGGGCCCCGAAACTTCATCCACTTGACACGCACGGCTGGAATCATTTTTGCGAATGGTTCCAGCGGCGGAGGAATCTTGGCGTCATCGGCGACCCACACAACCAGCGGCACCGGCTCTCCCACTTTGCCGGTAAGCTGCCGGCTGACATCGATCGGAGGGCCCTGGACAAACGGACCAGATTCCTCAAAACCGATGAACGGCGGCGTATTCCCGGTTGCGTCCACAAACGGCGAGACCACGTAGAGCGGGTTGATATCCACGGGGACTGACGCCGTTTTGCCATTGGCCGTCAGAGTCCAGGTGAGCTTCTTGTCACCGAAGCTCTTCGGCGCTTTGATGGTGAACACGCCCCAACCCCGGCCGGCGAGAAAGTGCGTGGGCTGGCCGTAATCGGGTCCGCCGGGATCGATGTGATTATTCGGTCCGATGGGGATATCCAACACCTCAGTTTGATTGCGATTGTAATAGCCGACCAGAATAGTGTCGCTGCCGTCGGGGTTGGGATACCAACCTTCAAATGCAGGGGTGACGCCTTGCCCGGAGGTGTGCGGGGGCTCCAGCGGCAAGCCAGTCGTCTGCCCGTGGGCGATAGCGGCGATGGCCGCCAGAAGAACTGCCGATGCTCTCGCTCTCATCTAAAACAGACCGGCGAAGCTGCGCGCAGGCTTGTGTTTAGCAGCCCATTCCTTGTAGTCGTCTTCGCTGATATAAGTGACATTCACCCAGGCGTGCGCCATTTCGTCGACGGTGCGATCGCCCCAGCCTACCCA
This sequence comes from Bryobacterales bacterium, assembly GCA_963836595.1. Classification (GTDB taxonomy): domain Bacteria; phylum Acidobacteriota; class Terriglobia; order Bryobacterales; family Bryobacteraceae; genus DATFZA01. The sequence continues at coordinate 1,026,485 of CAWIKC010000002.1, read as the reverse complement.
CTGGTTGGGATCCGGGTTGTTGGGATTGGCGGCGGTGTTGTCGTGCCAGGCGGTGACCTGAATGACCGTACCTTTGGGAAACACGGGCGCGGCGTCCTCGGCGTAGATGTAGTTGTTCATCCAATTAAAGTTGAAATGGTCCACATAGCTGAGGATCTGCGTGGTGCCATCCGGAAGAATCGCTTGCATCAGCATCGCCTTGCCGCGAAGGTGCATGTGCGCCTGGAAATTCTCGATGCGCGCCGGCGCGTTGAGCACCTTGAATCCCTGCGTTTCCGAGATCGAGTTGGGAGCAATATCCAAACCGCCGACCTGATCGAACGGGTCTCCCGATTTCGACTTGGAGGGCGCGGCGTTGAACATGGTGAGATAGGTGCGGTACTTGGGCGTTTCTCCCTTCGGATAAAAGTAGATTGCCAGTTCGACATTGTCGGTGATCTGCTCGTTTACCGCGTGGTAGTGGATATCCCACCAGATCTTGGCGCCCGGCACCAGCAGCTTGCCGCAGTTGGGACGATACACGTCGTACTGTTTTCCGATGGCCCATTCCATCAGGATTCCGCCCCCGGCGATGGCTTGAAAGGGATCGCCACTCGGGTTGGGAGCAGCCGGTTCCTTTTGCAGCAGATACGCGATGGCGTGGTGAGTAATGCGGCGGCCGTTCTTGGTCGCCGGACGAATCTCGACGGCGCGCACCCAGCGTGGCTCCGTGATCGGGATCTGCGTGACCGGTCTCCACCATTGGTCCTGGCTGACCGCGGGCATGGTGTAAGGTTCGGACTTGAGAATGAGGTCGGGCTGGCCGTAGGTTTTGGTGAGCTGCCAGCCGTCTTCATCGGCCCAATTGCGGGGCGGCGGCATGTCCTTGGGATCGCCCTTGGGAGAGCCGGAATCGACCCACCGCACGATCGTGTTCATCTGGCCGACGCTGAGCGAGCGATCGTTCTGGAATTTCTGAATGCCCACGCTTGGGTCCAGGTGCCAGGGAGGCATCTGCCGGCGCAGCACCCGGTCCTTGATCGACTTGGCCCAGGGCCGCGTCTCCTCGTACGTGAGCAGAGACATCGGCGCCATCGAGTCCTTCCGATGACAGGCGTCGCATTTGTCCTGAAAAATGGGAGCGATATCTTTGGTGAAGGTAACGGGCCCGGCGGTTGCGGTTACGCTGCCCGGTTCGGCTGCCATTAGGCCGGCAGCGATTCCCAAGAAAGACGTCAGAGTCCACTTGATCATATATTGTTTCCCTGTCTTCTGATGATACGGTATTTTGGCGCGGGGCGCGGGGCGCGGGGCGCGGGGCGCGGTGGGCTACGGGCTCAGGGGATTTCGCCAACGCAGGCGAGGGAAGCGAGCAAAGTCGCTGTCGGTGGAACAGAGTTCGGCGCCATACTCGATAGCGAGAGCAGCCAGGTGGGCATCCGACGTCAGATTCCCACCGGCGCCGAGTGGCACGATCAAATCCCGGAGAATACGAAAGTGCTGTGCTGTGGGTTCCGCAATGCTTACAACCGGCTGGCTAATCCAGCTATCGATGATGTCGAGCGAAGACTGCACCGATAAGGGGGTACGGAAAATACCCGCCCGCGTGGTTAGCCGGAGAAATGCCAAGAGGACCGTCCAGGAGAGTCCGACCGTCTCAGTACCTGAGAGGGCCGCTTCCCACCATGACTTTGCCTTGCCATGAAGAGGAGCGTCGTGGTTGACAGCGTAAATCAGCAGGTTCGCGTCAACGAGCGTCATTTCCGCAAGGAGAGCCTTCTGCCGAGTTCCTCGTCCTCTATGGCATCCGCAGCCGCCAGCGCCTTGTCCCACCGGAAATTCTGCTCAGCTCCGAGTGAGAAAGTCTCCTGCTTGAAACGGCGCTTCTTCGCGACCGCTTGGGTGAGACCGGTCCTAACGGCTGAGTTCAGTGCCTCCTTAAAAGACAGCCCACGATCTCTCATCGTTCTTCTAAGTAAAGTCTCAACGTCGCGATCCAGCGTTACGGTCGTCCGCATGTCATCATCATAGCATCAGATGCTTTGCTGTCATGATGCATCTTCTACGTGCGCCTTCAAGCGGCCGAGCGCGTCGTCCCAGCCGCGCGACACCACCTCGAGGCAGCGCTGCGCTTCGGCGAGGCGCCCCGGGTTCAGCGCCCAGACATGCTCCCGCCCCGTACGCTTGCCGTCGATGATGCCGGCCACTGCCAGCGCCTGAAGGTGTTTCGTGACCGCTTGCCGCGAGACCCGGAAGTTCCCCGCCAACGCGGAAATCGAAGCCGGCCCGGCTTGAGACAAGTGCCGCAGCAGTTCGAGCCGCGTTTCGTCGCCCAGCGCCGCGAATAAGAGCGCAGCTTCGGCCAGCCCCAATTCAATTCGCCGTTTCGGCATGTTCCTCCGTCACTCTCGGCCGCTTTCCACGAAGGGGAGTTTCCAGCGTGAACGTCACGGGCGAGCCCGGATTTCCATTGTTCTGTCGATCCGGCTCCAGTCAGCAACCGCCATCATGCAACCTCCAGATTGCATGATAGCTCGCCTGTTTGTGCCGTCGCGGAAAGGCGTCCAACGGCCTTAAATGAAAAGCTCGACGCCAACATGAAAGAACCCGGCAAGTTTTCTGGCTTGATCCTTGCTGATGGCCCGCTTCCCGGATAGCAACTCCGACACCCTGCTCCTGGAGCCCAGGACGGGCCAAAGGTCGCTCGGCTTCAACCCGCGTTGTTCCAACAGAAACCCAACCATTTCGCTCGGCAGGCTTGGGGTGAGGGGATAGCGCTTCTTCTCGTAATCGTGGGCAAGGCTAATTAACAATTCCAGCAAGGCATCTTCTTCCGCGGTGAGGTCCTGCTCGCCCTTTTCCATGAACTTCTCGATGATCCCGAGCACCCGGTTGTTCTCGTCATCCGACTTGATGACGCCCGGAAGCGCCTTAGCGAGCAATCTCCCGTATCGTTTCGCGTCCAAAGCAATTGTTGTCGTCATCACTTCCATGCTCCCTTGTCATCCTCGCTATGCGTCAATACGGACTTGATGTAAACCGCCTTTCGCCGGTAGTGCACAAAAGCGATCACTCGGTATTTATTTCCGCCCACGTCGAACACTGTCAGATCACCGAAGAAATCGGCCGTATTAAAGGTCCGACGTATGTCGCCAGGATTTCTCCAATCCGCGGCCTCAGTCGCGTTTGCCCAGTGCATCAGCGGTCCCCGCGAATCGGGATCGCGGTATCGAACCCCGCCGCGCTATCCTATCCACTTGCCCTTTGAAAACGATCTCCTGATCAAAGTCACTCGCAAGCACAAAGACGGAGTGACGATCCAGTTGCCTTTGCGGGACGAACTGCTCAACACGCAAGGCGTGCTGCATGGCGGCGTCGCCGCATCGATCGCCGATGAAGCCGCCTGGCACGCGATGATCAGCCACTATGGCGACCGCGTCGCGACGACCACGGAATTAAAAGTCAACTATTTGCGCCCCATCACGGGCAAGATCGTTACAGCGCGCGCCTACCTGCTGAAGGCTGGCGCTACGTTGTGCGTCACCCGTATCGACTTATTCGGCTCCGGCAGGAAACTGGGCGCGGTTGCGGTGGTGACCTATATGCTGCTGGACGCGCCCGCTACAGTCACTCGACGTTGACCACCACCGGCTGCTCGATCATGGAAGCTTTATTGGCGGTCAAAACCATCAGGTGATATTTTCCGGTTTTCGCCGCCGACGGTATTTTGAATTTGATTTCGGTGTCGTTCTGTTCATCGATTTGCACCTTGGTGTCGTTCTTGCCATCGGTCAGGTACAATTCCGCGATGGCGGTTTTGCTCAGGTTTTCTCCTTTCGCGGCAACCACATCTCCGGCTTTCCCGGTATCGGGCTCGACGGTGGTGATCCGGGGAAAATCTTCCCAGGCAACCAGTGACGCAGCCAATGCTGCCAGCAGAACGAGCGACCTAACACCAGTTTTCATGGCGACCTCTGGCAGGATTATACATCTTGCCGGTGGAGGCGGAGTGGGAAGCCGTCAACCGGAAGGATGATACGGTGTGTGTGTTTCGCCCGGAGAACTCGCCCGTTGCGCACCATTCTAGTCCAGTCTGGGCTGGCCCAGAAAATTAGAAGCTGATCCAACTGATCGCGGGGCCGCCATTCCGCCCTCCAGCGTTTAAACTGTTCGGGCTTCATGGCTTGCTCGTTCTAGACTGCTACCACAACAGTGAGCCCATCGATTCGTGCGAAATCCTGGTCGCGGCTCACCAGGGTCGCGTCCAAGGCAATCGCGCTCGCCGCAATCCAGAGATCATTTTCGTCTAACGCTAGTCCCCGAGTCTGACGAGCGAGCTTGATTGCGGCGTAGAAATCGGCAGCTCTCTCTGGTATGGACTCGCATGCGAAGGCGTTCAGAAATCGATCGCCTGCTTGCTCCAACTCTGAACGCCGCTTGCCTGTTGGAAGGCGGGAAATCCCAAAGAGAATCTCACCGCGAACAATCGTACAGGTGACGATACGATCCGGTTCCCTCAAGCCAGCCATCCATCTCTCAATTCGCGGATCTGCCCGCATCAGTTCGCTGATCGAGTTCGTGTCCAGCAGGTATGTCACCGACGTTGATTACTAGTCAAATTGGCCTTCATCTCGCACGGGGAGCCGCGCGCCGGCAATCGCTGCGTCGAGATCATCCATCGCGGCGTGGCTGGGGTGCGGCAGTGCCTGGAGTGTTTGAAGCAGGCTTTGGGGTGATGTTGAGCGGCCGTCAAGGAGAGTACGCAGACGTTCTACCGCCAATTGTTCTACGCTCTTATGTTGAGCCGCGGCAATTCCCTCGAGACCACGGACGAGATCGTCGGGAATTTGGATTGTCACGTAACGATTATCGCAAGATTCCACGCCGGATGCTTCAGTCAGCGCTTCTAACGGCTCCGCTGATCAGGTAGGACCGACCTCAATCTGCCGGGCAAAGCTGGTTGGCTCTGGAACCGCTTCGCCAAACTCGCGCAGCGTCAGGGTATGCCCCGAGATCGCTTCCCTGACATTCAGTTCCGTTTCTTCCAAGTTCTCCCGGTACTTACCCAGCCGGGCAGATCGGGCACGTATGCCGCCCAATTCGGTTCAGCTTGCCTGAAAACAACGGCGTACTTTCGATTCATTTTGCCTCCAAACTAGCTTTCGTGGCGCTAAACGGTCGAGGAACGCGTATGCCCTCGCCAGAGCTTAGCCTGAGACCGACAGCGGTAGTAGACTGGGGGTAAATGTCCCCCGCTACGTCCACCCCGCCCGCCTCCGCTCCGCTGACCGTTCTTAACGAAGAAGAACGCATGTTCCAGGCGACCGTCCGGCGCTTCGCCAAGGAGCGTATTGCGCCCCATGTGCGCGCCATGGACGAGGCCGGTGTCTTCAAAAAAGAGCTGCTCACAGAAATGTTTGAGCTGGGGCTGATGGGCATTGAGATTCCGGAAGAATACGGCGGGCAGGGCGGAAATTTCTTTCAAGCGATTCTGGCGGTGGAAGCCCTGGCGGCGGTCGATCCCTCGGCAGCCGTGATCGCCGATGTACAGAACACCATCGCCAATAACATTCTTCTGCGCTGGGGCAACGCCGAACAGAAGCGCCGCTATTTTCCGAAGCTCGCTAAAGACACCGTGGCGGCATTCGCGCTTTCTGAAGCCGGTTCCGGCTCGGATGCGTTTGCCATGGCCACGCGCGCCGTTCGGGATGGCGATGATTTCCGTCTCACTGGCCGGAAACTGTGGATCACCAATGCGGCCGAAGCGGGCATTTATTTTCTGTTCGCGAATGCCAATCCGGAAGCAGGGCGCAAGGGCATCACCTGTTTTCTCGTCGAACGGAACACGCCGGGTTTTCAGGTCGGCAAAAAAGAAGACAAGCTGGGCATCCGCGCTTCCTCCACCTGCGAATTGATTCTGGACGATTGCCGCGTTCCGGCGGAAAATGTTTTGGGCGAAGTGGGTAAAGGTTACAAGATCGCCATGGAGACCTTGAATGAGGGCCGCATCGCCATCGGTTCGCAGATGGCCGGCTTGGCGCAGGGCGCGCTCGATCACGCCATCGCTTACGCCAAACAGCGCGAGCAATTCGGCCATGCCATCGCCGACTTTCAAGGCGTGCAGTTCGAACTGGCCGACATGGCGACCGAAGTGGAAGCCGCCCGCCTGCTGGTCTACAACGCCGCAAGGCTGAAGGACGCCGGCTTGCCGTTTGTCACGGAGGCCGCCATGGCCAAGTATTTTGCGTCGACCATCGCTGAGACCGTGGCTTCCCGCGCGGTCGAAATCCTGGGCGGCGTCGGATTCACCAAGGATTTTCCGGTGGAGAAACTATACCGGGACGCCAAAATTGGCCGGATCTACGAAGGCACCAGCAATATGCAAAAGATGACCATCGCCAAGCAGATTCTGGGCCGGTAACCGCCGGCGCCTCCAAGGGCGTCAAATGAAGAGGGTAAATATGCGATTCGTTCTTGCTTGCTTGCTCCTGACGGCCACCTGCTGTTGGGCGCCATTCGCATGGGCCGCTACGCTTCCGGACCCGACGCCATCGCAGATTGACGACATCATTGCGAAGTTCGCGGCCAAAGAAGCCGCGTTCGCCAAGGCTCGCGGCAACTATACTTACCGGCAACACGCGAAACTCCAGGAACTCGATCCCGATGGGAACCCACAGGGCAAGTGGGAGGAGGTCGCCGACATTGTGTTTACGCCGGAGGGAAAGCGCACCGAGCACGTAGTGAGAGCGCCAGTAACCACACTGCAGAACATTCTGCTGACTCCGGAAGACCTGGAGGACCTGCGGGACGTGCAGCCGTTCGTGCTGACGACATCCGAGCTCCCGAATTACAACATCCAATATCTCGGGCGCGAGAAGTTGGATGAGGTTTCCTGCTACTCCTTTTCCGTGAAGCCAAAGAAGTTGGTAAAAGGCAAGCGCTATTTCGAGGGTGAAGTGTGGGTGGACGATCAGGACCTGCAGATCGTCAAAAGCTATGGCCGCGGGGTGGGCGTCCTGAAGAGGAATTCCGACGATCAGTACCCGAAATTCGAAACCTACCGGGAGCAGATCGACGGCAAGTATTGGTTCCCGACCTACACCATCGCCAACGACACGCTGAACTTCAAGGCCGGACCGCAAAAGATCCGCCTGACCGTAAAATACGAAGACTACAAGCAGTTCAAGAGCGACACCATCATCAAGTACGACACGGACGATCTCAAGAAGAGTGAGCCGCCGGTCAAGAAACCCGAGAACCAGAACTAGTGCTTAGTTGCATTATAACGTTTCTGTATGATAATGTTTTGGCATGCCCAGACATGCCTCGGTCTTGGAGTGTTCAGCGGATGACAAGGCGAGCCTGACTGCCATCAGTACGAGCCGCACAGAAGAGGCTCGGATGGTAGAGCGCGCTCGCATCATTCTTGCGAGCCTGGAAGGAAAAGAGATACAACAAGTAGCGCGGGAATTGGGAGTTTCTATCCCGACGGTCAGCAAATGGCGGAAGAACTTCGCGTTGTGGGGATTGAAGGGCCTGCTGGATAGGCCGCGGAGCGGCAAGCCCGTCACTTACGACGACGCCTTTCGGAACCGGGTGTTGGCGCTGTTGGAACAGCCGCCGCCACCCGGAATGTCGCACTGGGACGGACCGACGGTAGCGGAGAAGCTCGGCGCCAGTGTGCATGCCGTGTGGCGCGTTCTGCGCCGTGAAGGCATTTATCTGCAAAGAGTGCGAAGTTGGTGCGTGAGCACGGACCAGGAGTTCGCTCGGAAGGCTGCTGAAATTGTAGCCTTGTACCTCGATCCGCCAACGAACGCGCTGATTCTGAGCGTGGACGAAAAGCCAAGCATCCAAGCCATCGAGCGGCCGAGCGGTTACGTGGAGACCGATAACGGAGAGGTTGTGCGTGCACTCAAGAGTACCTACAAACGACATGGCACGCTGAATCTGTTTGCCGCTCTTGAGGTCGGCACCGGCCAAGTTCACGCCAAGACGACCGACCTCAAGAAGCGCAAAGATTTTCAGGACTTTCTGGATGGAGTGCTGGCGGAACTCCCGCTGGACAAGGAAATCCATGTGATCTTGGACAACTACTCGACGCACAAGAAGAACGATGATTGGCTAACCAAGTTCCAGGGCCGGGTCCGTTTCCACTTCACTCCCACATCGGCGAGCTGGCTGAACCAGATCGAGATCGTGTTCAGTCTTCTGCAACGCAAGACGCTCAACGGAGGCAGTTTCAAAAGTAAGGATCAACTGCGTGAAGCCATCGAGGCCTTCATCCAGAGGCACAATGAACATGCCAAGCCGTTCCGCTGGCGCAAGCGCGAGGTCAAGGGCAGTCAGCTCCGCAATACAATTGTCAACTTACGCAATTAAGCACTAGGCACCCGTGCAACAGGCTCTGAGAAAGCTGCGCGCGTCATCACAGGTAGTGTGTTCGCCGAACTCGTTGGGATCTGCCATGAAACAACTTGGCCACTACTTCCGGCCCGCTCCCTGACGGTCGCGGCTCAGTCACACCTTCCGAGCCGCGACCGTCAGGGAGCGGTTGAATTGGTTGTTTCATGACAGGCGCTTAACGGCTGTAGTCTGCGGTTCCAGTCGGAAATTGAGCGTCTGGGTCCGTAATAGCGTCAAGTTCTATGCCGATAAAAAAAAATGCCGAAGTGGAACGGAAAAGGGACCAAGTTCAAATCGAGTATTGGAACTTTGGCGGGTGTGGTGGCGGCGCTGGGTCTGACGTGCTGCCTGGCTACGCTGCTTACGGAGTCAGCGCACGGATGCGCGCACTTTCGTGGCGGTGGTGACCGGGCTCGCCCTGGCGGTTGCAACTGCTCGTTTCATACCGGCGCGCCGGGCGGCGAGCTTGGACCCGATAGTTGCCTCGCGGCATGACTGATCTTTACTGGTAGGCCCGCTCGTCTTTCATAAATTGAGTAGGATGCGAGTGCGCCGTTCCACCTCTGCCATAGTGGCCGAGGAGAGCGAACCACAGAACCGCGATAACCGTTGTTTAGAAACCGAGCGAACGTTTTCGCATCGGATGAAGCTGAGCACCTTCAGCCCGCCCTCTGGCGGCGAGACGGGCACGTGGAGTGGTTGTCGCTTGTCCTTCGACGTGATGGGTAGGGCGATCACCAAACCAGCGGGGCCCTGATTAAATTTGTCTACGGAAATGACCACCGCTGGGCGGGCTCTCGCCTGTTCATGGCCGGCGGTTGGGTCAAAGTTGATGAACCAAACATCGCCCCGTTTCGGTTCCGGCGAGACCATTCCTCATCCAACCTATCGCCATCCCACCTACTCGTCATCCAGCCCGTCGTTGAGTGTCTTATCCCAAAGAGCGCGCTCGGCCTGCTCCGCTTTCCATGCCTTGGGGTCCTTGCGAAGAACGGCGTAGGCCGCATTGACGTCATCGAGGAACTTGTCTCGCTGATAGTGCTCGATGGCCTCATCCAGCACGGTCTGCATGGGTTTGCCTTCCCGCTTTGCCAAGAGGCGCAGCACCGATTTGGAGTAAGGCGTGATCCGGATATTAGGACTTTCCGCCTGTTTCCTCACAGCCATAACCCATTGTGTCACAAGTGAGAATACAGAAATGTATACTAGAGCGTATACAGAAGGGCCGACTCGTTAGTGGCGTTGCGGTTGATGGGCAGCTATCGCGGCTCCATGGAGGGTATTGCATCGGCAGGTCATCATATGCTCTATGGTCATAGGAGGACCAGGGCGGCGGCGCCTCCCCAGTCCCGAAGCTAAGTCAGCGTCTCTTGCGAAAGGGGCTGATCTTTTAACTTCGATCGTAATGTATTTCATCACGAGTCTCATGGAACGAATCATAGTGATTCTCCTTTCTGCTTTGTAAGGGATCGCCCGCGCTGGAATCCTGCGGCTTTCCATTTGAAGCTCTTGTGCTCCACCTGGAAGCTGCGTGATCCCGGCTCTGCGGAAAGCTATATATGTTTGTGGCCAAACGGCCACAAACTCTCTGCCAGAATGTACGGGTGTTTGTCAGGCGAGGCCGACCCGATGGCCGGACTGCGATCTTAACAATTTGATGCGAAAATTCGGAGTCGTCCGCCGCGCGGAACCACGCTCGCGCGCGTCAACCAATTAGGAGAACCGTCCAATGAAAGCCCCCCATCGGTTGCTGTTGACCATGGCATGCGTGTCTTCATTACAGCTTTCCGCCGCCAGTATCTCGGGAGTTTGGCAGGGCCGCCTCATCGTCACCTCGGGGAGTCGCGAGATGCGTCGGGAGGTCACTCTGAGACTGGCAGTGAATCGCTCCAGTTTGACCGGTACGATGACCGCCGAAAGCGATACGGCTGAAATCCTGGATGGGATGGTGAACGGCTATGAGGTCTCTTTCGCGATCCCGAGTGGGGCGGACGATGTTCCGAAATTTGAGTTTCACGGAAGCGTAGTTGGTGACTTATTGACAGTTACGGTCAGTGGCCGGCTGAACGAGACGGGAGAAGTGCTGAGAATCGGCGAAGGCTCGTTCAAGCGCAGCGAATGAAACGTTCGTCAGGGGTGCGTCCCCAAGAGACCTGCATGTTACCCTGAGTGTTTGTCAGGCTCCGGGCTTCGTGCAACGGGCGGCTGTGAACCCCGCCAGGTCCGGAAGGAAGCAACGGTAACGGTTTAGTTCGTGTGCCGCGGATCACCCGGGGTCTGGCAGTTTCCCTTCTCCTCATGTATCAGGTCATCGCGCGAAAATACAGGCCGCAGGTGTTCGCGGAACTGATCGGCCAGGAGCATGTTCGCACCACCCTCGAAAACGCGATCGCCCAGCGGCGCATCGCCCACGGCTATATTTTTGCCGGACAACGCGGCACCGGCAAGACCACCGTCGCCCGCATCATGGCGCGCTGTCTGAACTGCATTCAAGGGCCTACCGCGCGGCCTTGCGGCAAGTGCGCCAGTTGTCTCGAAGTGACTGCGGGTAACGCTCCGGATGTCATTGAAATCGACGCGGCCTCCAATCGAGGCATCAACGAAATGCGGGAGTTGCGCGACAACATCCGCTATCGCCCGGTGCGCGACCGCTATAAGGTTTTCATCATCGACGAAGCGCACCAGATTACCAGCGAAGCGTTCAACGCGCTGCTGAAAACTTTGGAAGAGCCGCCGGAGTGGGTGGTGTTTATTCTTTGCACGACCGAAGTGCATAAGATCCCCACGACCATCGCCTCGCGGTGCCAGCAGTTCAGCTTCCGGTCGGTGGATTTCCCCGAGATCGTCTCGCGCATGGAATTTATCTGCCGCGAAGAAGGCATCACGGCCGATGCGGAAACTCTGTCGGTGTTGGCGCAGGCGGGGGAAGGCAGCGTGCGCGATTCGCTCTCCGCGCTGGATCAGGCGATCGCGTGTTGCGGAGAAACGTTGAACGCGGCCGAAGTGCGCGGGCTGCTGGGCATGTTCTCGCTCGATTCGCTGGGGCAGGTGACCGCGGCGCTGACGGCTCAGGATTCGCCTGGCATGCTCGAGATCGTTCTCGAACTCGAGAAAAATGGGCGAAGTTTTCAGCACTTCTGCCGCGAGCTGGCGCGCTACTTCCGCAATCTGCTGGTGGCCAAAGTAGCCGGCGGAAATGCGAAGCTGATTGCCGCTTCGCCCAGCGAGATCGAGCGGTTGTTGACTGTGGCCGGCGGGTTCTCGGAAGAGGATTTGACGCGCTACCTGCAACTGACGCTGGACCTGTTCAAGGACTTGCAGGCCGCTTTGCAGCCGAGACTACACCTGGAACTTGGCTTGTTGAAGCTGATTCAGGCCGGGCGTTTGACTTCGCTCGAAGAAGCCATTTCCGGGCTGGGCGGGTCATCGCTCGAAGCCAAGGCCGGCGGCGCTTCGGGCTCGTTGCCGAGCGTTCCGCCCACGGCACAGAAAAGCCCGCCGCCGGCGGTTAAGCCGGCGCCAAAACCTGCACCCGCCCTGAAAGCAGCGTCCGAGGCAGGCGACTGGCGTTCCCACCTGCATGCGGCGCTGATGGAGCTGAGCATGCCGTTTACCGCGGACGCAATAGAGCATTCCGAAGTGTCGGAGGTGAACGGCGAGTTGCAGATTATCGCCCCGAAAGAATTCTCGCTCTCGATGAACGAGAAAGACTTACAAAAGGCCCTTCAGCAGATTGGCGCCAAACCGATGCGTGTGAAGATCACTTTAGGGGACGCTACTGCCAAGCCAGGCGCCCAGCCTGTTACCAAAGGGCCGGCGGCGAATCCCAAAGAAGATGAAGTGGCCCAGCGCGCGTTGTCCCATCCGGAAGTCCGCCGCTTTCAGGAGGTTTTTCCGGACGCGCAGGTGCGCGCTGTGCGAAATTTAAAGGATTAGTTATGAGACCACAACTACCCGGAAACATGCAGGCCATGATGAAGCAGGCCCAACAGATGCAGGAAAAACTGCAGGCCGAGATCGCCTTGATCAAAGTGGAGGCCACGGCCGGCGGCGGCATGGTCTCGGTTCACATGGACGGCAAAAAGAATGTGACGGCAGTGAAAATCGATCCGGAAGTGGCCGGCGACGTCGAGATGCTGCAGGACATGATGATGGCGGCGTTCAATGAGGCCGGCAAAAAAGTGGACGACGAAGCGTCACAAAAAATGGGCGGCATGCTGGGCGGAATGGGTCTCCCGCCGGGTTTGTTCTAAGACCCGATGCCGGACTTCGCCGAACCGCTCGCACGGCTGATCCAGGAATTCAAACGCCTGCCTGGCATCGGCCAGAAATCGGCGCAACGGCTGGCGTTTCACGTGTTGCGGACTCCGCGTGAAGACGCCGAGCGGCTTTCGCAAGCCGTAATCGACGTCAAAGACAAGCTGGGAATCTGCGCCGTTTGCAACAACATCAGCGATGGCGAAATCTGCAACTATTGCCGCGACCCGCACCGCGACCGGTCCGTGATTTGCGTGGTGGAAGAACCGCACAACATCCTGCCGATCGAAACCACGCGCCAGTTTTCGGGTCTCTACCACGTGCTGCATGGGACGATTTCTCCGTTGCGGGGCATTGGACCGGAGCAACTGCGCGTGCAAAGCTTGCTGGAACGTCTGCATTCCGATGAGGTCAAGGAAGTGATCCTCGCCACCAATCCGACGGTGGAGGGCGAGGCCACGGCGGCCTACCTGGCGCGGCTGCTGAAGCCGCTGGGCATCAGCACGACGCGTATTGCCATGGGAATTCCGGTAGGCAGCGATCTGGAATTCGCCGATGAAGTGACGATGACAAAATCGCTCGAGAACCGGCGCGAGATTTAGTTTCAGTTCGGTCTTGTCATTTGCCGTTTTTGGGTCAGGACGGCATTCCTGCGGGGCTTGGGGGGCCGGTTCGGCGCGGGTAAATAACCGAGGTTGATTACCTGTCTCACACGGCTGGCCAAAGCTGACGCGTTAATATCGAGCCATGCCTCGTTTGATCGTCGCCTTATTGGCAGCCTCGGCGCTCTGTGCTCAAACTCCCGCTGAAGTCGAAAAGAAGCAGCTCAACTATACTCGCTCCCACTACACCAAGTACGACTTCCACATTCCCATGCGGGATGGAGTCAAGCTGTTCACTAGCGTCTATGCGCCCAAAGACCAGTCCACTACGTATCCAATTCTGATGCGCCGCACTCCATATTCGGTTGGGCCATACGGTGCGGATAACTACCCCAACATCGCCGGACCCTCGGAAGCGGCCGAGAAAGAAGGCTTCATTTTCGTGTATCAGGACGTCCGCGGGCGGTATTTATCCGAAGGAACGTTCTCCGACATTCCCGCGCACAAAACCAAATTCGCCGGCCCAGAGGACACAGACGATTCGACGGATACTTACGACACCATCGATTGGCTCATCCAGCATGTGCCCAACAATAACGGGCGCGCGGGCATGTGGGGCATCTCCTACGATGGATTTTTCGCCGCGATCGGCCTCATGAATGCCCATCCAGCGCTCAAAGCCGTGTCGCCGCAAGCGCCCATGGGGGACGTCGGCAATGGCGACGATGCCTATCACAACGGCGCGTTTCACCTGGCGGGCAATTTTGGCTTCTACGTTTTCTTTCAGCCCCGGCTTGGTGAACCTGCGCGGCCGGTCCAAAATCCGCGGTTCGATTTCGGAACGGCGGACCAATATGACTTCTATCTGCGCATGGGCCCGCTTCAGAACGCCAACGAACTGCACCTGAAAAACAAGAATCCTTATTGGGACGAGATCCTGAAACACGACGCTTACGACGAATTCTGGCAAGCCCGGGCGCAAGCTCCGCACATGAAGAATGTCACCCCGGCGGTTCTGTTTGTCGGCGGGTGGTTCGATGCCGAGGATCTGTCCGGCCCGCTGAAATTGTTTCGCGCGGTTGAAAAAGACGGCGCGCGCGGAGGCAATACGCTGGTGATGGGCCCGTGGCGCCATGGCGGATGGTCGCGCGGCGATGGCAAGACACTAGGCGATCTCGATTTTTCGTCGAATACGGCCGAATTCTTTCGGGAGCAGATCGAGTTACCGTTCTTTATTTCCAATTTGAAGAACAAAGGCGATGGATTAAAGACGGCGCCGGACAAGACCGTTCCCAAGGCGTGGCTGTTCGAGACCGGAACCAATCAGTGGAAGCGCTTTGCCGTCTGGCCGCCGAAAGAGTCGGTCGAACGTTCGCTGTATCTGGGGCCGCAAGGCAAGCTATCGTTCACTCCCCCTACCCAAGGCTTTGACGAATACGTCAGCGATCCGGCCAAGCCGGTGCCAATTATGGCTGGAGTCGGACCCGGCATGCCCAACGATTACCTGACCTACGACCAGCGCTTTGCGTCCACCCGGCCGGATGTCGTGGTCTACCAAACCGAACCCTTGACGCACGATGTGACCATAACCGGGCCGGTGGGCGTGGACCTGCAAGTATCGACTTCCGGCACGGATTCCGACTTCATCGTGAAGTTGATCGACGTCTACCCGCCGGATTTTCCAAATCCCAACCCGAATCCGAAGGCCTTACAAATGGGCGGCTATGAGCAACTGGTGCGGGGCGAGCCGTTTCGCGGCAAGTTTCGCAAGTCCCTGTCGAAGCCGGTTCCGTTTCACCCCGGCGAGCCGGAGCGGATCGAATACTCGATGCCGGACATTTGCCACACCTTCCGCCCAGGTCATCGGATTATGGTGCAAGTACAGAGTTCGTGGTTCCCGCTGGTGGACCGGAACCCGCAGCAGTTCATGACGATCCCGCAGGCCAAGGCGGCGGACTTCGTCAAAGCCACCGAGCGCGTTTATCATGACTCGCGCCTGCAGGTGAATGTGATCGAAGACTGAAACTAAGGGCCAGCGTTGGGCGAATTTGGACTGATGCTCCCGCGCTAACCGATCGCCGGAACAATGCTGATTGAGTGCGCTACGCTATGTGCATTGCCCTATTTAGAATGGTGGAATTGTTTTCCGCGCTAGTGATGGGGAAGACTCTATGAAAGGAGCGCATTGTGAAGGTTAAAAGCAGCGTAAAGGCCGGCACCGCCCTTTGGGGTAAGTAGCGGCTTGTGAATCGAGGCCAGCTCAGACAACGGGCTGGCCTGATTGCTAGCGCGGCGACCTGGGACGCGGAGCGATTCGTGATTGGCAATTTGATGGGCGGTCTCCAGCTTCCGCCATTCTTCATGTGAGTGTAGTGATGCCCGTGGCGAGGCTCGTGTGCTTGCCGATTTTCCGGTACGCGTCCTGCTGCGACGTCGGGCTCGAAGTTCGGGACGTAGGGCGGTCGACGGAATTCTCCGAAACCCGCGGCTGCCTGGCCCCGCGGCTGCCTAGCCCCGCGGCTGCCTGGCAATGAGACTTACCCGATCCCCAATTCGTCGACCTGCTCGAGCGGCGTCCCGCAGCGGCGGCAAATCACCGCCGTGCAGTCGCCGCAGACCAGCGGATCGCTCACCGGCGTCTGGCATTGCGGGCAGTAATATTCGGTCGAAACCTCGGGCACTGTTGTTACACTAACAAACAGATCGCCTCGAAGTGCATCCCAGACGCTCAGCCTTTTTTCTATTCCTCCTGGTCCTGGTGTCTTGCCAGGACGAAGCCCGGCGAAGGGCGGCCATCGGCGAACTTTTCGCCGGCCCGGCGTCGCTTCCCTTGCGCAAAGATCTTTCTCCAAAATCCGTTGTCACTGGCACCGCCAAGCACGGAGATCGCCTGGATGTGCTCGAATACAAGCGGCGCTTCGTACTGGTTCGAACGGCGGAAGGAAAACAGGGGTGGACCGATGCCAGGCTCCTGCTGTCGCCCGAGCAGATGGCCGAACTCCGCGCGATGGCGCAGAAAGCGGCGAGCATGCCTTCTCAGGGCGCGGCCACCGCGTTTGAACAGCTCAACATGCACGCCGAACCGAACCGCGCTTCGCCCAGTTTTCTGCAGGTCCCGGAAAACGGCAAAGTGGACGTTCTGGTGCACCGGCTGACGCCCCGCGTCCAAGGCGCAACGGAAGGCGGTTCGCCCATCCATTTAGTAAAGCCGCGGCCGCTGCGGCGCTCGCGCAAAGACAGACAGGCTAACGGCAACAAGCTCTCCGCGCCGGCTCCGCCTCCGCCTCCGGGTGTGCCGCAAAACTGGCGAGCCCTCTCGGTGCCCACCATTCAATCACTGCAGGCGGCTCAGTCGTTAACTGCGGCGGCGCCCAAGGCCCCCGAAAAGCCACCGGTTCCCGTGGCGATGGACGACTGGTCGTTGGTGCGTCTCAAAGACGGCAACGTGGGCTGGGTGTTGACCCGCATGTTGTCGATGGCGATACCGGACGAAGTAGCGCAGTATGCCGAAGGGCACCGCATCACGTCGTATTTTGCCTTGGGCCAGGTCCACGATGGCGACTCCGTTCACAACAACTGGCTTTGGACCACCATCACCAAGGGCGGGGAAACATACGACTACGATGCCTTCCGAGTGTTTATTTGGAGCCGCGGGCATCATCGTTACGAGACGGCGAAGCAGGAACGCAATATCGTTGGCCACTACCCTGTGCTGGTGGATACGTCCGGTTCGGACCCACAATTCTCGATTGTCCTCGAAGGGATCGACGATCAGCTCTATCGCAAATCCTACGTCTTGGAAGGCAACCGCGTGCGGTTCGTCGATCAAGCGCTTGAAGGGCAGCCCAAGGCGCAGGCTACGCCCAATTCCGTGGCTGGCGTGCATTCGGGAAACAACGGAGGGGACAAGGAAACGTCCTGGTTTGCCCGGCTGAAGCAGAAATGGTTCCGCTAGCGGGTCATTTTCGAAGATAGGCGTCGTCGCCGCTGCGCCAATCTTCGCGGACGGGATGGAAGATGTCGATGCCCGAGCAGTCTTCCTCGGCGATGGCGCTATGCGGAACATGCGCGGGAATCCGAAGGATTTCGCCGGCCCGCACGATCTGCTCCTGGCCATCGATCACAAACTTCAGCGAACCGGTCTCGATCATCGAGATCTGCTCATTGTGATGGCTGTGCAGCGGCACCGAGCAGCCCTTGGCGAGAAACACCCGCGCGACGGTCATCGTGTCGGCATGAATCACCTGACGGGCAAACGTGGGGCTCAATTGTTCGCGTTCAATTCGATCCCAGGCAAATAGCTGTGTCACGCGGTAAGTTTAACATCTTGGGCCAGACCGGCTTTATAGACCGGCTTTATAGACCGGCCTTATAGAGCCGTTTGGGCGGCGCGAAGAACGGTTGTTGTCCGCGGGACTCCGGAAATCTCCGAATCTCACTGATTCAGCACGCGTATTGTCGCCCGTTCTGTGCTATAATCAAACTGAACTGAAATAGTTCGGCCCAGTCGCCGGCTTCGAAGGATTCCACTTTCAGCGCAGGTGTTGCGTAAACGCCTGATTCGCTTCTGCTGGAAAACATAAGGAGACGGACCCCAAAAAATGTTACAAGCAAAATCCATATACAAGCAGTACCTGTTTATCAGTGACTTCGATCAGACCCTGAGCTTTAAGGATTCCGGAATCGTGTTAAGCGAGATGCTGGGAATTCAGGGTTTTCAAGAAAGAATTGCCGGCTTGTCCCGTATTCATCTGGTGCAGCAGGGCGGGGAGCTAGCCTACCTCTTGCTGCACGATCCCGAGTTCCGGCGAGTGCGCAGAGAACATCTGGTGGAGGCTGGCAAACGCATACGTTTGAAACAGAACATCCGCTGGTTGTCGCAGTCGTTGGAGAACCTGGACGGCAGAAAATTCGCGTTCTACGTGGTCTCCGCCGGGCCGGAAGAGCTAGTGCAATCGGCGCTCGAAGGAATCGTGCCTCCGGAGCACATTTTTGGAACGCAATTTCGCTACAACGAAGGGACTGGCGAGATTCAATCGATCCTGCGCGTTCCGGCGGGTTACGGCAAGGTGGCGGTGCTCGAAGAACTGCGCGCGCGCTTGCCCATCAGCCATGACGGCATCGTGTATGTGGGCGATGGCAGCTCAGACGTTCACGTGATGCTGCATGTCAACCGGTTAGACGGCTTGACCATTGCCGTTTCCGAGAACAAATATCTCACGCAGATCGCGCGCCGCACGGTGTTGAGCGACGATGCGTCCAGTGTGTTGATTCCGGTGCTCGAAGATATTCTCGGTTGGGACTCGATCAAAATTCGTGGATGGTTTGAATCGAACGGACTATTGCTCCAGGAATGGAACAAAGCGCGCACCGATATGTTAACGGTGTCAAAGGCGGAAGCCGATCCCATGGCGGCATCCGGTTTGGGAGTGAGCCTGCAATGAACCTCGAATGGATCGGGTGGCTGGCGACGGCGGTTTTCGCCGGGTCGTATGTTTTCAAGGACCCGGGAGTGCTGCGTAAAATCCAGGCAGGCGCGGCGATTCTCTGGGTGATCTACGGATTGATTATTCACTCGTCGCCAGTGGTGGCCGCCAATGTCGCGGTGGCAGCCATGGCGGTTTGGTCGTCGCTCAGCCGCGCCAAGATAACACAGGCTGAAGCGTAGCACGCCGTTCCGGAAGGCAACGGAGTGCATCGTTCCCCCACGGGCCGCCCTCCGCGAGAGCGGCCCGCTGCTATGTCGATTTACTCCCGCAGGGCGCAGGGGGCAACACGGCGCAGGGGGCAAAACGAAGTTGCGGGCGGACGAATCTCTCCGGATTCAATCGTCCACGCGCTTTCCAGCGCGCTATGTCCCCGGACAGAATTTTCTCCTCTTGGCCTGGAGGCGGCGCGATCGGGTAATACTCCCTGGGAGACCGGACTCACGTCGATTCCGGCCCGATCCGCCAGACTTGCGCGACCGGCAAATTCGCGCCTGGCCCTCGGCCGGGTTGGGCGGGAACCCCCGGGAGCGGGCTTTTCCAAAGGCCGCGCTTGGGCTAGGCTGTGAATCTCACTGCGCGCTTCGATTGCGGACGAATATAGGCCGTGGTGCAGTCAGTAACTTCACGAAAATTCGTGCGCGGCCGCGGCGGGCATCCTCGCGGTCCATCCGTTGCGGGTCGAGAAAGACACGCGCCGCGTACTCAAACTCTACGCCATGTTTAACGGCGTCGTGCGCGGCCTTGTGGCCGTCCCACTCGAATGTCACCCACTAGCGTAGCTCTTCTTGTAGTTACAAAGCCGTTTCCGGAGTGAGGATAGCCCGCGCCTTGGCGTGGGCTCTTCGCGACGATCCCATCAACCAAAGATTTCAACCCCGCCGCGCGCATCGAGCATCTTCGGATCGAGATCGATAAAATTGTCCTTGCGCGGAACAAGCGAGCTTAACTTACGCTGCGAATGCCAACAACCCAATTGCTTTCCCACGACTTTCTCTCGCCATGCCATGGTATGGTGTCGGTTAACTTTCATTTCGGTGTCATGTGACCCTGGATTGGGAACCTCAGAGTCATTCACAAAAAGGCGGCGGGGAGGACTGTGGCAGGAGGTTGGCGGGCAAGGTGGATAGAAAAAGCTGGCGCCGGCCTTCCAGTCGCCTTCCTGATCTACATCTTAATTAACGCTTCCGTGACCGCATTTAGCGCCGTCGTCCCGTTCAGAGGGTATCCAATCGACGGGGCATTTCAAATCTTCGATCCCTTGCGAAGGATCGCCGCGGGTCAGATTCCGGGAGTCGACTTTCAGTTCTATCACGGCATTCTCGTGCCGTTTGTCCATTATCCGCTGTTCGCTCTGTTGGGCAAGACCATCTTCGCTTCGGAACTTTCCCGGCACTTGGTCTCGCTAGGCGCGTTTGTGGCCTCACTCTACTTTCTATTCTTGGCTTATACCCGCAAGCCGCGAGCCGCGGCTACGCTTTTCACCCTGGCCGTGCTGCTGCTGATCGTTTCCGGTGCATATGGGCTGATTTATCCAAGCGGTAGCCTAACCGGTTTGCGCAGTACGCCGCCGCTGATTCTTTTCGCGATTCTGCTATGCGATTTTGAAGCAGTTCGCGCGGCGGTCGCGCTCGGGTTGGTTGCTGCCCTGGCGATAGTAACCAGCACCGAGCATGGCTCGGCGGTCATCCTGGCCTTTATCGTTGCGGCGGTGATTTTCGCCGCGCGCAATGGCGAGTTCGTGCGATGCTGGCGTCCCGCTCTGGCATTCATAACTTCGCTCGCGATTGGACTCGCCGTTGTCCTCGGTTCGCTGTCGCATTTTCGAGGGATCTGGTCCATTCTGAAATACAACTTCGTCGCTGTTCCCAAGGATCAATACTGGCTATTTGGCTCGCCTCCGGCCAAGGCGCTGGTTTCTCTCCAAGACTTTTTCGCCGATCCCAGGGTCTGGGCGCCGCTGGTAGTGACTCTCATTCTATTGCTCGCTTCGTTAATTGCAGTTTTATGGCGGCCTGCAAAATCGATGGCGGAACTTCCTCACTTGGGTGTCGCTATGATGTTGTATGCGCTTTTGACCTTCACGTCTTATTTAGGGAGATACAGCACGGAATATTCATTTCCTGCTATAAGGATATGTAGTGTTTATTTAGTGTTGGTTGCCGCCCACTTTACAGCCCCGTTGGTCGCCCGGCTTCGTTCGAGAGCACCGGCACAGACAGCATCGCTCCATATTGCAGTGGCGGTTCTGGCCATCTGCTTTGTGGCGTTCCGGCCCAACGCTTTAGATATTAGCGGCCTGCGCGCGCGCATCGCGGAGCTGAACTCGGGCCATTGGAAGCCCGCGCTAGACCTGAACTGGCGGACTTACCTGGACACCGCGGACACACTCATGCCGGATGCCGCGAGCAAAACGATTTGGGCCACCTATAGCGGACTTTTGCACGATCACTTCGGTAAGTTCAATCCATCGACGGACTACATCATTCATGTGCTTGGTCCGCAGTGCCGGGAAGAATATCTGCGCCGCTTTCGGCAGGTTAAACCAACTTATGTCGAGACATTGCCTACGGGACGCGCGTTTATTTGGGCGGAATGGTTGCACAATACCTTCTGGGATTTCTATCAGGAATTGCTTCTGAACTATACTAGGAAAGGTGATACCGATCACTCTGTTATTTGGGAAAGAAAGTCTTCCGGCACTGCAAATCTCCGGCCCGCCGGCGTCGTCGCCGAGGGTCATCTCAAGGGGCCGGTTTCCTTGCCAGTGCCCGAGACTTTCGGGCCCGCGCAGTTGTTGATTGTCGAACTGGAGTATGAAACGCGGAATCCCTGGCGATGGCTTCCGATGATCGGACGCTCCCCCCGCTTTATAGTACATTGGGACGGCGTGAGCGGGCCCTTCTTGACTCGCAGCATGGCCCTGCCGGATTATCGCTCTAGCGTGCGTTTCTCGCTGCTCCCGCAGCTCGGGACGAACCCCCGCCTGCAATTCAGTGTCGAATCTTTGCTGCCTGGGGAGGCAATCGACGTACGCCGGGTGAGTCTGAGCGTGCTCTCCCTCGATCCAATCGACTTTTACGAATTTGTCGGCGTCCAGGCTGCTCTGGACGAGTTGCTTACCGTTTCGTTTACCGATAAGAATTGGCAAAATGGCGTCTGGATCAATTATGCCGCTCGAAATCAGGCGGGGTTTTTCGTAATCTCAACCAAAGCGCGTAATCAGTTGCTGGCGCATGCCGGCGCCCTGGTCTTTAACGCGTCGGGACGGCGAAAGATCCAATCGATCGAGCGGAACGGCCCTTATCTGAACGTCTTTGTGGACGGGCCGCCGTTGTCGCCAACCGGCGATGGGTTCCCGAATCTGATTCGGGCCGAATGAGCGATATAGCTCGCTCCTTCTACAGCAACGCCCGCAAGGCCGCTTCGATGCTGGGAAACACGATCAGCATGTCACGCACCCCGCTCACTTCGAACATGGTTTGGAGCCGCGGCGAGGGTCCTACCAGCGCATACTTGTGCTTCAGCCGCTGGCTGGAAATATGCAGTCCCATCACTGCCCCTAATGCCGCCGAATCCATGTAGGGAACATCCGACAAGTCGATAATCGTGACAGGTTTCGGGCTGTCGCGCACGATCCTTTGAAACTCGAACACGTTCGCCATGAGAAACGGCCCGGACAGCTTGAGAACCCGCACTTCCGGCGGATAACCCTCTGGAAACTCAATCTTAAGTTGATCCACTTGCTGGAGTGTACACGCTGGCGCGTGAAGGCCGCAACTACAATTCGGTTACAATTTCACTACAATTTAAGCCAGATACCGCAGGCCCAACACCGTGATGTCGTCGGCCTGCGGCTTTCCGGCGGCGAACTCCTGGATGTTCGCCTTCAACCCGTTCACCAATTGATCCATCGCGTCGGCGGCATGCGCTGTCAGGTATTCTTCGAGCCTGCTCTCGTTGAAAAACTCATCCTGCGGATTGATGGCTTCCGTCACCCCATCGGTGTACATGAGAATGCCCTCGCCGGGAGCCAGCCGCGCCACCTTGGTCTGGTATTCCATGCCCTCCAGTAGACCGAGCATGGGACCGCACTTTTCCCGCAGCGGCCGCAACTGCCCGTTGCGGTCGAACAGATAGGGCGGATTGTGTCCCGCGTTGGCGAAGAGAATCTCTCCCGTGTGCAGGTGGAGCACGCCATAGAACAACGTGATGAACATTCCAGAGGTATTTTGTTCCACCAGAGATGCATTGATATGCGTCAGACATTCCCCCGGCTCCGTCTCCAGCCGGGCCGTAGCGCGCAGCAGAGTCCGGCTTACCGCCAGATAGAGCGCCGCCGGCACGCCCTTGCCGCTGACGTCGCCCACGACAAAGGCCAGGTGGTCCGGATCGAGCAGGAAGAAGTCGAACAGATCTCCGCCGACTTCCCGCGCCGGGATCATGGAGCCATGCAGCTCGAACTCGCGGTGGTCCGGAAAGGCGGGGAACACGGAAGGCAGCATGGATCGCTGGATCGTGGCGGCGTGTTCCAGTTCCTGCGCCCGCAGCTTTTCGTTCTGCTCGATTTCCGCCAGGCGGGCGTTTTCGATGCGGACGGCAGCCATGTTTCCCATCACCGTGAGCAGGCTCAGATCGTCCTTGCTGAACTCGCGCACAAAGCTCACGGAATCCAAATAAATCAGACCGATTACGCGCTCGTCGGTTTGCAGCGGTACCGCCAGAATGCTTCGAATCTGCTCCGCAACAATGCTCTGGTGCGCCGCTAACTGATCGTCCAGCGTGGCATCCCGCACCAGCAGCGAGCGCTTTTCCTGCAATACCAGATCGCGTACATGGGAGCTGATGCGCAAGGCGCCGCCCCGGTTCGCCCGCAGCTTCAGCGAGTCCGATTCCAGAGTCATCAGAACGCCCCGCGATGCCTGTACGGCCTGAACCGACAAATCCAGAATCAGGTCGAACAGCCGGTCCAGCGGAAGATGCGTCGCCAGTTCGCGTCCGGCGCGGATCAAGGCGCGCATGTGCTCGCCGCTCCGCACCTGGTTCTCGGCCTGGAGCATGGTTTCGAGCGTTGCCGACTGAGAATCGTCGCTGACAAGAGCAGGCGAGTCTTCCACAAAGACCACGGTTTCGGCTGGGCGCGTCTCCCCGAATGTCAGAATCAACAACCCGGCGGTGATCTGATCCTGGCCGCCAACTACGGTCGGTTGGTCGATCCGCGATCCATTCACCAGCGTCCCGAAAGTGCTCCCGAGATCGCGAACTACCCACTGGATTCCCTGACGCTCAAGGACCAGGTGCTCCCGGGAAAGCCCCGGAATGTTGCTGTAGGAGAGGTCGTTCGCCGGTGACCGTCCAACCCGGTAGCTGTCTCGATCGAGCTCCAATGTGTGGGTCTTTTTGTCCGGCGTTTGGATCGTGATCAAATCCCGCATCCGACTTGAGTCTAGCGCAGCCGGTTTGTCGCGAACCACGGCCCTTCAGGCCGCGCCATACACTGCCATTTTCGTCGACCGGATTCTGCACGAATTCCAGATTGTTCTCGTCAAAGCTGAGCAGAAGAGTAAACCCAACAAGCGTGGATGAAACGTTCGCTCGCGATATCGCACATAAAGTTAGGCCCTTTGGAGAAGAAAATGCGAGTTACATTCCTACTTTTGATTTCGATTTGCGGAAGCTTCGGGCAGTCCCATGTGGCCGCCGGCGTTTCCGATGTTCAGGCATTCGTCTCCAACCTACCTGCGCTGAAACGGGTGAAACCGGTCTATCCAACGGAAGCGATCGGCCAGGGCGTGCTTGGCATCGTCGAGTTGCTGGTGACGATCGATTCAAACGGTTGGGTGACCGCCACTGAGCCGTTAACCGGTCCGCAGGTTTTCCGGCAGGCAGCGGAGGATGCGGTCCGGCAATGGCAGTTCCAGCCGGTGACACGGTACGGCCGGCCAGTAGCGGCCATGACCACGACAACTGTGGTTTTGTCGATCCCCGGACGCAAGATGAAGATAGAACGTCCGCGAGCCGGTGATCCTGAGGATATGGCGGCCAGCAACCGGATCATTGAATTGGAGCGGCGCTTTCCAAGGTCGGCGGAGCAGGTTGCCGCGGATCTCGAACAGGCCACCGCCGGCGCTACGCCGCTGGATCGTTTTCTTCGACTGCCCGCGCTCGCCAAGGCCGC
Organism: Bryobacterales bacterium; assembly: GCA_963836595.1. Lineage (GTDB taxonomy): Bacteria > Acidobacteriota > Terriglobia > Bryobacterales > Bryobacteraceae > DATFZA01. The sequence continues at coordinate 1,001,577 of CAWIKC010000002.1, read as the reverse complement.
CTTCAATGCCGGAGACTTGATCAAGGCCACGGCGTACGCTAATGAATCGCTCGATCCACCGCCAAGCAGCCTGCTTTCACCGATTCGACGCAACGGCGATGGCGTCCATGACGGCAACATGGTCTTGGGCCTGGTGGCGATGAAACGGGGAGACGTCGCCGCGGCCAAACACTATCTGCTGGAAGCGGGTAAAACGACGGGCAGTGGCAGTCTCGATTCCTTTGGCCCCAACATGATGCTGGCGAAGGCTTTGGCGGAAGCTGGTGAACGGGATGTGGTGTTGGAGTACTTCGACGAGTGCCGCGTCTTCTGGAAGATGGGTTCAAAACAACTGGACGATTGGTCTGCCATCGTACGCAGCGGAGGAGTGCCCGATTTCAAAGCCAATCTGGTTTACTGAGCCCGGTAACACGAAAGCCTCGTTCGCGCCGCCCCCTAGCCCGGCCTCGGCTAGGACCCTATCAACGGCTTAATCGTCCCGGCGATGTTTCCGCAGATGTTTGTGGTCGGCCACCGGGTCAAGCAAGCGCAAGATGTGCTCGCCCGTCTGCGCATCGAAACGGTAGGATAAGAGCGCGTCCGCGTCGGAGCCTGGCAGTTCGATCTCAGGGTTGTCTACCGTGATCGAGCCGTCCTTTTTGATTCGCAGCTCGGCGCCCACTTGCATCGGGATCTGCATTGTTTCAGGTTTGCTGGCCATGGTCTTCAGTTTAGTGCACTCCGTCTGCCACGCCCACATTCACAACACCGCGTAAGATCTACCTATGCGTTTCCTTTTATGCCTGAGCCTGGCGATCGGCTGGTGCCGAGCCAGCGCTCTTCAGGATTTCTCCGCGGACTTCTGGCGCTGGCGGGCCATCAACCAGCCTTTTTCCACCGACGACATTCCGCGCATTGAGCGCCCTCCCGGATTTGCGCCCGACTGGTCTCGCGCCGCCATCGAACGCCGCCGCCGCGAGTATGCGGCTTTCTTCGAGAAATGGAAACAGCTCGACTCGCCTGGTTTCAACATTCACGAACGCGTCGATTACCGCTTGCTCGGCTCAGCTCTCGCGCGCGTCCACTGGGAGTTAGACGTCTCGCCCGCCTGGCAACGCGATCCTCAGTTCTACATCTCTCAAACGCTCGGCGCCGTCGAGGAAGCGCGCCTGGCGGGTGAATCCGATCGAGGCATTCTCGCAAGCATCCTCGCAAGCATTCCGCAAACGCTGGCCGACGCGAAAAAGAATCTGACCGATATTCGCGCGCCTTTCGCACGGCTCGCGATCGAGCAACTCAAAGATATCCGCACTCACGTCAACGACCAAAAAGCGGGAGCGGCCCTGGAAGATTTTCGCGCCTGGCTTGAGCAACAGCCAGCTTCGCCGGACACCGCCGCGGGCCACTTTGCATACTCCTTCTTTCTCCAACAAGTCGCCCTCTTGCCCTACACGCCGGAAGAGATGCTGGAGATCAGCCGGCAGGAGTTCGACCGCGCGGTGGCCTTCGAGAGCTTCGAGCGCAATCGAGACAGCGGTCTTCCGGAACTACCGCTGTTCCCGTCGACCGAAGCCCAAATCGAGCGCTGCCGGCGAGATGAGAATAACGTGCGCAGCTTCTTGATGGAGCACCACATTCTCACCGTGCCGGATTGGATGCCGCATTATCGCTATGCACCCATAACGCCGGATTTAGAAGCGCTTTCCGGCTTCTCGGAAATGGACAGCTTCCGAAAATCGGAGGGCGTCCGCTACATTCCGCCTCCATCCGACAAGCTGGGATATTTTGCCCGCTCCATGGCGCAGGACCCGCGCGCCGACATGGTGCATGAGGGTGTGCCCGGGCACTATTTTCAGCTCGCTCTCTCGTGGGCGCACGAAGACCCGATCCGGCGCCACTATTACGATTCCTCAGCCAATGAAGGCATCGGTTTCTACTCGGAAGAAATGATGCTCCAGGCCGGTTATTTTGACGATAGCCCACGCACGCGAGAGATGATTTATAACTATATGCGCCTGCGCGCCCTCCGGGTGGAAGTGGATGTCAAGCTCGCGACCGGTCAGTTCACCATCGCCCAGGCCGCGGATTATCTTCAGCGTACCGTTCCCATGGACGCCGCGACGGCCGGCAATGAGGCCGCTACCTTCGCCTCCATTCCTGGCCAGGCGATTTCCTATCAGATCGGTAAAGCGCAAATTCTGCAATTTCTCGCCCACGCTCGTATGCAACAGGGCGCCAATTTTCGATTGCAGGCGTTCCATGACTTCCTGTGGAAGAATGGCAACGTCCCCATCGCCTTGCAAGAAGAGGAATATCTGTGGCGTCCTTAAAGCGCAGTGAACCGGAACCTCGCTGGCCGTCCGCCGTAGCGCTGTTGGCTGCGGCGGGCCTGCATTATTCCTTGCCTTCGTATCTGACGCCCGGTCCCGATTGGGTGATGCTGGTGACCGTCTTGGCCGTCGTCGTTCTGTCGCTCATCGCACATGCCATGAATCACGACGATCTGTCCAAATCCGGCGGCTTTCTTGCCAATGCCTTGATCACTATCTCGCTGGTTATGGCCGTTGTTCTTCTGATTCACGGATTACCTTCCAAACGCGTGGAACCAAAAGACCTCCTGGTGGCCGCCCTCGCCATCTGGTCCAGCAATGTGCTGGTCTTCGCTTCCTGGTATTGGCGGCTCGACGCCGGCGGTCCCGGCCAGCGTGAGTCCCGTGAAACCCATACCAAAGGGGCGTTCCTGTTTCCGCAAATGGGTATCGATCCGGCGCTGCGCGAGGAACTGGGCTGGAAATATTGGCGGCCTGGTTTTGTCGATTATTTGTTTGTCGCCTTTAATACCAGCACGGCATTTTCGCCTACCGATGTGCCGGTGCTGTCGCGCTGGGCCAAGGCGATTATGATGGTGCAATCGTCTATTTCGCTCAGCACCTTGGCAATTTTAGCGGCCCGTGCAATCAATATCCTGTAATTAAGGATTCCAATAACTCATGCGCCATAGCCAGACTGGCTGGATTGATCAGCACGGCGAGTATGAAGGCTGTCACCGCACTCGTTAGCGCAACCCGAAGCCAGCGCGGGCAATTATTTTTGGCAGGCGCCGGAATGGCCAGCAACCTTTCCACACGCGTGGCCAAGTCATGCTCATCGGCGAGTAAGTAACTTGCTAGCTGAGAAATCCGCTCCGGCACGCTCAGCTTCGCAAAGCGCACCAACGCGGATGCCAGCGTCAGACAACGATCCGCATCGCCGTCGACCGCCGCATCGTCGGCCGACCACTCCGCAAACTTCGACCACGCGCGATCGAGGGCCGGAACCGGCAAAGGCGCCAGCCGGAGCAGGACGCGCTTCAAATTGTCCCGGGAAGCGCGGTGCGCGCGCTCATGACCCAGCGCCACCGAAAGCTCCTTCGGGGGAAGCGCGCGCAGAACCGGGGGCGATAGCAGCATCCGGGAACGGAATACTCCGGTTAGCGCGAGCACGGGCTGCGTGCTGTCGATGAGGCAGCAATTTTCGCCCTCGATTCGAATCGCATCCGGACCGCTAACACGCGGCGAGCGAATCCAGGCGCGCAAGGTCCGGATCATGCCAATCCCGAGAATCGTGGCGCCGGCGGCCGCGGCCGCCACGCACAACAGACTCACCGGCTCACTGGCAGGCTCTTCCTCGAGCCACAAATAGCTCGGCAAACAGAGACCCAAAATTACGAATAGTCCCGCGCCGGCCGGCAACAGACGAACCGCCAGCAACAACCGCGCCGCGGAGCGGGCCGGCAACCGGCTGGCCAGCCCGATCACCCGTTGCGCCAGCCCGTACACCACGGATCCCGTTACCACCTGCACCAGGCCGAAGCAGGCCAAGCAAAGGCATATCAGCCGAGCAGAATACGCGAGCGTCATTTCGTGCCGCCTTCCAGTTCTTTCCGCTTGAGGCGAATTTTCCTCTCCAACTCATCCAGCAGAGCCGCGTCTTGCCCACTCACGGCTTCCACCAGGCACGAAATCAGCGATTCGTTGGAAGGGAAACCGGCCACGAAATCGCGGGTCATCTTCTGTTCCCATTCCGCGCGGGTGAAGCGCGCCGAATAAAGGAAAGCCCGCTCGCGTTTCTCGCGTTTCAACAAACCTTTCTTATACAGCCGGTCGAGCGTGGTCATGACGGTAGTGTAGGCGAGCGAGCGCCGCAGCCATTCCGCGACTTCGCGAACGTTTCCCGCTCCATGCCGCCAGATCAAGTCCATCAACTCGATCTCGAGAGGTCCCAGGTACCGCGCCGATTTTTCTTGTGCTCTGAACAGGCACCCAGTTTACCGCAAAGTGACGACTAACAGTACTGGAGGCTCTGCAATGGTGCGCCACCGCTCCCTCACGGTCGCGGCTCGGAAGGCGTGACCGAGCCACGACCGCCAGTACCTACATAGCTAAATTCTTGCCGCTTCTGGCAGATATTTTTCGGCGCATGCGTTTCACCTAGTGTTTACGGGCATCAGGATGTGGTTGCCGACGATCTCCAACTTTGACGAATTCTACCGAGCCGCGACCGTGAGGGAGCGGTGGCTCTGCAATGGTGCGCCTGCAGAGCCCGTTTGGTTCCGGCTTTGCCGGGTTAGGAGCGGTCAAAACTAACGCAGAAAGCGAGCGCCGCATCGAAGTTAAAGCCCATTCGACGATCCTCCGATCTTTCAATAAGATGAGTGAGCGCGCTTTAGAACTGGAGCGGGTGAGCGTCCCAGCCTTTACCTGGCTGCGGCCCACCTTGCTGGATATCGTCTACATCGGCATCGTTTGTTGGCTGATCCTGTTCACCATCGCCGGCCACGGAATGGGCCTGCTGGTTGACGCATCCACCGGCGTCCACATCCGCACAGGCGAATACATCCTTGCCAATGGCGTGCCGCACACCGATTTCTTCAGTTGGACCCGCCCCGGCCAACCCTGGTTCGCGTGGGAATGGCTGACGGATGTCCTGTTCGCGTTCGCATTTCACACGGGCGGTCTGGCCTTGATCACGGTTTGCACAGCCGCCGTGATTGCTGCGTCTCTGCTCGTTCTGTTCGCGCATACAGCCGCGCGCGGCGCCAACGTATTTATCGCCGTGGCGCTGTTGCATGTCGCCGTCACCACATCTTCCGTTCATTACCTGGCGCGGCCGCACGTGTTCACGCTGCTTTTCTTTGCCATTGCGCTGTGGATGATCGACGCCGACGCCAAACAGCCAAGCCGTTTGATTTGGTGGCTAGTTCCGCTCAGCGCGTTGTGGGCTAACTTGCATGGCGGATTCGCCGGCTTCCTCGCGACCCTGGTGGTGCTGGCAGTTGGATCGGTGCTTGAATTTTCGTGGAAAACGGCCCGGCGCTATGCCCTGTTATTTGGCGCGTGTCTGCTCGCATCCGGCCTGAACCCTTATGGATTCCAGGAACACATACACCTGGTTCGCTACCTGAACGCAAGTTGGCTGCGAGCCATCGTGCTGGAGTTTCAACAGCCCCGCTTCGATTCGGCGAACGGGCTGTATTTTGAATTTCTATTCGCGGTGGTCGTCTGGATTGCTGTCCGCTTGGCGATGGAACGCAAGTTTGCTCAGGCTTTCATGATCGCGTTTTGGGGCCATGCAGCGCTGAATTCGGTGCGGCATGTGCCGATTCTCACTATCGTTGTGCTGCCGTTTTTGGCTGCGGAATTGAGCGCGCTCTGGCGGTCGCTGCTAGGGAGGCAAAAAATTGGTTCGCTGCTGCGAACGCTGGACGTCATCGCGGACGACTATCGGGTCTCGCTTCGCCGGGTGAGCGTCTGGCCCGCCGTTATCACCCTTCTGCTCGCGTCTCCATTAGTGAGCCTTCCCATTCCGCAGGACTTCTCGGACCCTCGTTATCCGGTTGAGATCGCCCACCGCAATGCAGCCATCCTCGCAGGCGGGCACTTGTTTACGCCGGATAATTGGGGCGACTACGTGCTGTTTCATGGCTATCCTAAACAGCGTGTGTTTGTCGACGGCCGCAGCGATTTCTACGGCGAGCAACTATCCAACGACTATATGAGCATTCTGTTCGGCCGCCATGGCTGGGCCGAGCTTCTCAAACGCTACCGGGTGGATACCGTGCTTGCGCCGGCCGACAGCGCCCTTGCGTCGCTTCTCAGGGAGGATCCGGGCTGGCGCAAAGTTGACGAAGACGATACCGCCGCGCTCTTCAGCAAGCGCTAAGGACGCGTCATGAAACAACCTTACCTTTACTGTAGTTGACTTGTGGGGCCGACGCCCCCGTCGGCGCTGGACCCCCTGGTCCAGCCTCCGGCGCTACTACAATTTCGTCGCAGCCCGGCGCAGCCGGTCGTAAATCGCCGCCCACTCCGCCGAATCCGGAGGCGCTTCCACCGCGATCCAATCCCAGCCGCCCGCATCCGCCTCATGCAGCGTAGCGTAGAGCGCCGCGCCATAAGCGCCGGCATCTTGGGGCATCGCTACCGCATGCGCCGCAAGCAGGGCGTTGTTCCAATACACATAAACACCTTGGCCGGCGGGCAACTGGCCCGTCACGAGAAATAGCGGCGTGCGCGGACTATAGTGCTTGGGATGCAAACCGGGCGAGGCGTGCGCTCCCGCAGGAGGCGCATCGGCGAGTTTTACGTCTCCAATCACTTCCTCGATCTCGAAGCGCGTAATCATGCCCAGACGGAGCAGCTCCGGTTTGCCCGCGAGACTCAGCACAGTGGATTCGATGCCCACCCGCGCCGGCCCTTCATCCAACACAAAAACTTCCTTGCCAAACGCGTTCAGCACATGGCCGGCGGTAGTCGGCGAAAGCTGGGTAAAGCGATTGGCGCTCGGCGCAGCGATGGGCACGCCGGAAGCGCGAATCAAAGCCAGCGCCGTGGGATGCGCCGGCATGCGCAGTCCCACCGTATCCAGTCCCGCGGTCACGTTGCCGGGAATCCGAACATTCTTTCTCAAAACTAACGTCAAAGGCCCAGGCCAGAACTTGTCCGCAAGCTTCTGCGCCGATTCCGGCCAATCTTGAACCAGTTCGCGGGCCATATCCACCGACTCCACATGCACGATCAGCGGACTGGTGCGCGGCCGCTGCTTGGCTGCGAAAATCTTATCCACCGCCCGGGCGTCCAGCGCGTTCGCGCCGAGACCGTACACCGTCTCCGTGGGAAACGCCACCAGTTCGCCGGCGCGAATCAGCGCGGCAGCCCGCTCAATCCGGGAGTTCGTCTTTTCCATCGGCGCCTGAAGTCCGCCCGGTCTTTTTCCAAACCAGGAAAGCATGTGTCAGCGCATCGAGATCTCCGTCCAGCACCCGATCCACATCGCCGATCGAAAGCTTGGTGCGATGGTCCTTGATCATCCGGTAGGGCGCCAGCACATAACTTCGAATCTGGCTTCCAAAATTGATCTCCAGCTTGCTGTCTTCCACTTTGCGGTCGGCGGCTTTCTTTTTGTCGAGTTCGAACTCATACAAACGCGCGCGCAATTGTTTCAGGGCGCTGGCGCGATTCTTGTGCTGCGAGCGCTCGTTCTGGCACTGCACCACAATGCCGGTGGGAATGTGCGTGAAGCGCACCGCCGATTCCGTCCGGTTGACGTGCTGCCCGCCGGCGCCGCTGGCCCGGAAAACGTCAATCTTGATCTCCTCCGGCTTGATGTCGATCTTAATATCTTCATCGATCATCGGGTAAACAAACACGGACGCAAAAGATGTGTGCCGGCGCGCGTTGGCGTCGAACGGAGAAATGCGCACCAGCCGATGCACGCCGATTTCGGATTGGAGCATGCCGTAGGCGTTCTCGCCGTTCACTTCGACGGTGGCCGACTTAATGCCCGCGCCTTCGCCTTCCAGCCGGTCGGTAACCACGGCTTCCATGCCGTGCCGCTCCGCCCAGCGCAGGTACATACGCAGCAGCATCTCGGCCCAGTCCTGGCTCTCAGTCCCGCCCGCGCCGGGATGAATGGTCACAATCGCGCTCTTGGGGTCGTTGGGTCCCGAAAGGAGCATGCCGGTCTCGAGAACCGCGAGCCGGGCGGCATAGGTGCGCATGTCGCGCTCCAGATCGGCGGTTACGTTTTCGCCTTCCCGTCCCAGCTCAAAGAGCGTGTCCAGGTCGGAAGTGAGCATGGCCACTTCGGACTCCTCGGCGAGCCGTTGTTCCAAACGTTTCCGGTCCTGCATGATCTTCTGGCTTTTTTCCTGCTGATTCCAGAAGTCCGGATCGGAGATCACCTGCTCGATCTTGGCTAGTTCGGCTTTCTTTTGAGGAGCGTCAAAGATAGCTCCGCACAGCTTCTGCTTGTGCGCGGAGCGAGGAGTATTCGCGTTCGAGTTCTTCTAAGGTCATGAACTTTCATTTTAGCGTGGCGCTGTAGCCGCGCGACAGAAACGCTACTCCCACAAATAAGCGGACACAGTTGTCCCGCTCCATTTATTCGGTGGAGAAAATCCGAGGAAGGCCCCCCATGGTTCGTACACCCGAACAGTCCGGACTGGCCTCGATCACGCGGCCTCCCTTGATATCGAGGAAAACGATTTCTCCCGCCGGCGAAGGCGCACGTGGCCAGCAGCAGCAATATTGGGAGCCGCGGCAGATTCATGCCAATCATAATAACGGACCGCCGCACCGCCGGTCTGTGAACCCCGCCTGTCTGTGAAGCCCGCTCGCGGCTACGAACGCGATCGGCTATACTGATGACCAATGCGAACATTACTAGTTACTTTTGTTCTCACCACGACTGGTACGGCAGCGGCTAGCACTATACCCGTTCACTCTCGACCTCAGCGGATTAAGCGCTTCACGTAGCACCCGGCGAGATGCCGTTTGTTGGTGCGATGGGCGCAGAGTTTGTTGCGTTTCACGGAACCAAGGACGCCAACGGCGCCGCCAACTTTGACAATGCCTTGCCCTAACTCGCTCTTCATCGAGGATTTCTCGTCGTCCGGTATCGTGGACGCCAACGGAGGCGCTGGAACTGGCGCGCTCTACGAGTTCACTTTCGCCACGCCCGAGCCCGCAACCATCGGTCTGGTAGGTCTAGCCGTGGCGGGTCTTGTGTTGCTGGCCGCCGGCCGACGAGGGGATCGCTCAAGAGAGCGTGGTCACGCGCCGAGAGCACGCGGCCGCCGGGTGACAATGTCTACCGGCTCTACTACTGCCGGTTCTTCGCTGCCAATACCGAGTTCGTTCAAACGCCGTAGCGCGGGCGTGAGGCGCGAATCCCACGAGCCCACGGAGCGGTTGTACGCTTCCACCGTTTTTTCCAACGCGCGTCCGGTGTCGGCGTAGTAGTCAAAGACCGTCTGCACCCGCTCATACAGTTCTTTGGAAACGCGTCGGATTTCTTCGGCATTCTCGGCCAGTTGTTCCTGCGTCCAGCCGTAGGCAATGCCCTTGAGAATCGAAATCAGAGTAACTGGCGTGGCAATCACCACCTTCCGCGCCATGGCGTCTTCCAACAGCGCGGGATTGATCTCGAGCGCGGCGCTGAAGAAGTGATCGCCCGGCAGGAACAGCACCACCAGTTCCGGCGCGGGCTGAAATTGCGCCCAGTATTGCTTGCCGCCAAGTTGTTTGACGTGTTCCGCTACTTGCGCCGCGTGCCGATGAATGGCAGCGCGGCGCGTCAGCTCGTCGGCCGCGCTGACTGCGTCCAGGTACGCGGTGAGCGGGACTTTGGCATCGACAGCCAGCAGCCGGCCGCCGGGCAAACGGACGATCATGTCCGGCCGGATGCGGCCATGTTCGGCATCGCAAGTCTGCTGCTCGCTGAAGTCGCAGTTCCTGACCATACCGGAGAGTTCGGCCACGCGGCGCAGCGTCGTTTCGCCCCAGCGGCCACGAGCTTGCGGAGACCGCAGCGCGTTCGAAAGCGTCAGAGTTTCCTTCGCCAGCGATTGCAACTGGTGATCCAGGCTTCCAAAGACCTTTTCCCGCGCCCGTTCCAATTCGCGCACCTGAGTCTCCAGGCGGATCAGCGAATCGCCAAGCGGCTTCACGGCGCCTTCCACGGCCGCATGGCTTTCAGACAAAAGCGCGGCTTGCGTGGACCGCAGACTGGTGTCGGCTAACCCTTGAAACGTCTCGCTCAGTTTGGCGGCGGAATTATCGGCAAACTCGCGTGCCGCTTCGAGACGCGCCAGCTTGGCTCGCATCCACAAACCAACCAGGACGCCGCCCAGAACGAGACCGGCCAGAAAATACGTCACGCCTCAGTATAAAACATTCCCACGCCGATTTGATTTCAGTCCAAAAAGGTGGCACAGCCTTCAGGCTGTGCTGGAGTTTCCGCACTACCTCAGTCCCGTGGATCGCGGCCGGCGCCCCCGTAGGCCCTGCGCTTCGTTTGCGATGGGCGAGGCCTGACCAGGCGCCCGCTGGAACAGCCCTTGAGTCGGTGGGCGTGGTCCAAACATTCCTACGCCGATTTGATTTCTGTCCAAAAAGGTGGCACAGCCTTCAGGCTGTGCTGGAGTTTCCGCACTACCTCAGTCCCCTGGATCGCGCTCGACGCCCCGTCGGCCCTGCGCCTCGTTTGCGAGGCCTGACCAGGCGCCCGGTGGCACAGCCCTGAAGTCTGGGCGTAGTCCAAACATTCCTACGCCGATTTGATTTCTGTCCAAAAAGGTGGCACAGCCTTCAGGCTGTGCTGGAGTTTCCGCACTACCTCAGTCCCCTGGATCGCGCTCGACGCCCCGTCGGCCCTGCGCCTCGTTTGCGAGGCCTGACCAGGCGCCCGCTGGAACAGCCCTTAAGTCGGTGGGCGTGGTCCAAACATGCCTACGCCGATTTGATTTCTGTCTAAAAAGGTGGCACAGCCTTCAGGCTGTGCTGGAGTTTCCGCACTACCTCAGTCCCCTGGATCGCGCTCGACGCCCCGTCGGCCCTGCGCCTCGTTTGCGAGGCCTGACCAGGCGCCCGGTGGCACAGCCCTTAAGTCTGGGCGTGGTCCAAACATGCCTACGCCGATTTGATTTCTGTCCAAAAAGGTGGCACAGCCTTCAGGCTGTGCTGGAGTTTCCGCACTACCTCAGTCCCCTGGATCGCGCTCGACGCCCCGTCGGCCCTGCGCCTCGTTTGCGAGGCCTGACCAGGCGCCCGCTGGAACAGCCCTTGAGTCGGTGGGCGTGGTCCAAACATTCCTACGCCGATTTGATTTCTGTCCAAATGCGGTCGCGCAGCCGCTGGGAACGCGGATCCACGGTCTTTGCCCACTCACCGCGAGCCACGGTTTCCGCGCCCGGATAGAGCACCGGGTTGTCACGGAACTCCGGCGGAAAGAGCTTCCGTGCGGACGCATTGGTAGTGGTGGTTCGCGCGGCCAGCGCGTTGGCGGCGGCGATATCGGGGCGCAGCAGGAAATTCAGGAACCGGTGCGCGAGTTCGGGCCGTTTGCTTTCGCGCAGAATCACCGTGCAGTCCGGGTACACGGCATAGCCCTCGCGCGGGTACACGAATCCGATGGCGGAGGACGCGTCAATCGCCTGTTGCGCGACGGTATTCCACATATGCGCGGCAAGCACGTCGCCGCTTACCAGTTGGTCGCGTACTTCGGCGTTCAAATAGGCCCGCAGCAGCGGCTTCTGCGCGATGGCCTGGCTTTGCGCGGCCCGCAGTTGCGCGGCGTCTGAGGTGTTGATGGAGTCCCCGATTTTCTTGAGGCAAGCGCCGAGAACGTCAAATGGATCGTCTAGCATCGTCATCCGGCCGCGCAAGCGCTGGTCCCACAAATCGGCCCAGGCTTCCGGAATCCAACCCAGCTTGCGGTTGTACGCGATGCCTGCGGCGATAACCATGTAGGGGATCGACCAATCGAGCGACGGGTCCCAATCCGGACGCTGGAAACGTGTTTCCAGATTGCCGGCGTTGGGCAACAAGCGGTGATCGAGCGGGGCGAGCAACTGGTTGGCGAGCATCGGTTCCACGATGTAATCGGTGGGAAAGACAATGTCCCAGCCGGAATTGCCGCTCAACACGCGCGCCAGCATCTCTTCGTTACTTTCGTAAACCGCGTAATGTACGCGCACGCCGAACTCGGCTTCAAACTTGGGAACGGTCCGCGGGTCAATATAGTCGGACCAATTGAACACGTTCAAGCGAGGGCGCGAATCCCGCCGGCAGCCGCTCAAGCCGCCTGCGAGACCTAGCAAGAAATAGCGCCGGTTCATTGTGTCCGGAGCCTTTCCGATACCAAAATCGGCAAACCCAGTCCAAAGACGATAAGCGCCGAGATGGCGTTGACCACCGGATTGACTCCGCGGCGCGCGATCGCGTAAATCACCATCGGCAATGTTTCGGAGTTGACGCCCGCCACCAGGCTGGTGATCACATAGTCGTCAAAAGAGACCGTGAACGCGAGCAATGCCGCGGCGGCGATACCCGGCGCGATGGACGGCAACGTTATATAGCGAAACGCGCCCCATTCGTTGGCGCCGAGATCGAGTGCCGCTTCTTCGAGCGCCGGGTCCATGGTTCGCAAGCGCGCGCTGACCACAACAACTACATAGGCGAGCGAGAACGAAACGTGCGCCAGAATCACCGTGTGCATCCCGAGCTGAATGCTCAGAAAGCGGAACACAAACTGGAAAAGCGCCAGTAGCGCCACGCCGCTGACGATCTCCGGCGTGACTAGCGAAAGATATAACGAACCGGCGAGCAGCTTTGACCGGCGCTTCCAGAGACCATAAGCACAAAGGGTTCCAAGAAGTGTGGCAACCGCGGTTGCGATGGTTGCGATGATCAGGCTATTGCCGGTAGCCTCCGCCAGTTCCACGTTGGAAAACGCGGCCTGGTACCAACGCAGGGAAAAGCCTTCCCAGAGCGTGAACTTTGAGGAATTAAAACTGAAAACCGCCAGAATGAGCAACGGCAAGTGAAGAAAGGCGAATAGCAGGACAGCGTAAAGCGAGAGGGCGCGGCTATTGCGAGTCATATAATAGCGCCTGAGCCGACCAGGGGGTCGGCTGCGAACCAGGGGGTTCGCACATCGCGTTCATAGCAGACCCTCGGCATCGCCCCGCGTGAACACCCATAGCAGAACCATCACGATCGCCATCAGCACCAACGACAAGGCTGAGCCGAAGGGCCAATCGCGCGCCGTGGTGAACTGATTCTGTATCAGGTTGCCAATCATTACCGATTTTCCGCCGCCCAGCAGATCCGGCGTGAGATACGCGCCCAGGCATGGAATAAACACCAGCACGATGCCGGCCCGCATGCCCGGCGCGGTCAGAGGAACAATTACGCGCACCAGCGTGGCTGCGGGACGCGCCCCGAGATCGGCCGCCGCTTCTACCAGGTTCGGATCCAGCCGCTCCAACGTGGCATACAGCGGAAGCACCATGAACGGCAAGTACGCGTACACCAGCCCAAGGATCACCGCCCCATCGTTGTAGAGCAGCGGAAGCGGATCGTGTATCCAACCCAGCCACTGAAGCGTGCTGTTGATCAGTCCGGTGTCGCGCAGCAGAAACATCCATGCGTAAGTGCGCACTAGAAAGCTGGTCCAGAACGGCAGCATCACCAGGCTCAAATACAGATTCTTGCGGCTGGAGCGCGCCAGAAACAGCGCCAGCGGAAAACCCAGCAGCAGACAGAATAGAGTGGAAACGCCGGCAATCCAGAAAGACCGGCCGAGAATACGCAGATAGAGCGAATCCCAGAGGCGCGCGTATTGATCGCCGGTCCATGGCAAAGTCATTCCGCCGTAGACGCCGCGCGTCAACAGCGAATAAGCCAGCACCACCGCTAAAGGCGCGAGAATCAGCCCGGCCGCGACCAGCCACGACGGCGCGAGAAAGAGCCGGCGCAAGCGGATCATTTGAATCGCCGCTCATCCCCTGGCAGCCCTTGCGGGTCGAGACCCACGCGATCCCCGGCGCCCCACGGCGTGGCAACGCCGCGCGTCAACGGGGAATAAGCGAGCCCGGCCGTGACCAGCCAGGACGGCGCGAGAAAGAGCCGGCGCAAGCGGATCATTCGAATCGCAGCTCATCGCCCGGCAGCCACCACGCATAAAGACGGTCGCCAGGCGAACATGGCGTCTGCAAGCGCGACAATTCGGCGACGATCGGCTCACCGCTTTGGAGCCGGGCCTGCACGTGAATCGAGTTACCCAAAAATTGCACTTGCTCAACCACTACGTTGCGGGAGCGTGCCGCCGCATCCGGAACTTGCGCGCAAAGCCGGACTGCTTCCGGGCGCACGCCAACTCCATCGATCCAGTTCACCGAGCCCAGAAACGCCGCCACAAAGCGCGTGCGCGGCTGAAGATAAAGCTCTTCCGGCGTGCCCATTTGCTCCAGTCGCCCGCCCGAGAGCAGGGCCATCCGGTCGGACAGCGAGAGCGCCTCTTCCTGATCGTGCGTGACAAACAGAAACGTGATGCCCACGCTACGCTGCAACGATTTCAGCTCGGCGCGCACCTGTTTGCGCAGGTTGGGATCGAGCGCCGAGAGTGGCTCGTCGAGCAACAAAACATCCGGCGCCAGCACCAGCGAGCGGGCCAAGGCCACGCGTTGCCGCTCGCCGCCGGAGATTTGCGCGGGCAGCCTTGATTCCTTGCCGACCAGTTGCACCAGTTCCAGCACGTCGCGAACACGCTTGCTCAAATCATGTCGCACGCCATGCCGGCGCAACCCGAACTCGACATTTTGTTGCACCGTGAGGTGCGGGAACAGCGCGTAGTTTTGGAAGACCGTGCTCACGTTGCGCTCATACGGCCGCCGCTGATCGATGCGCTCGCCCTTGAGATGAATCTCGCCCGCGGTTGGCTCTTCAAAGCCCGCCACCATCCGCAGTGTGGTCGTCTTGCCGCAGCCCGAAGGCCCGAGGAGAGAGAAGAACTCTCCGTGCTCCAAGGATAAGGAGAGATTGTCAACCGCCAGATGGCCAGGGAATTGTTTCGAGACGCCGCGCAGATCGAGCACCGGCGTGTCCACTCCCTACAACACCGCCGTTTCGTGAATGGCCCGGCCCTGAGCAAAACGCCCGACACTCAAAACACTCGCGTCAATCAAATCCGTCTTGCCGTGCAAAATCAGGTCTGCGACAATCTTGCCGGTAGCGGGCGAATGCATCACGCCATGTCCGCTGAATCCGTTGGCATAGTATAGGCCTCGAACTTCGGGCGCAGGCCCGAGAATGGAATGCTTGTCGGGCGACATGTCGTACATGCCGGACCAGCAGCGGCGCGGATTGACGGCGAGTTCGGCAAAGACTGGGACGCGGTCCGCCGCGCGCGTGAGGACCTTTTCGATAAATGCGGGATCGAAGCCGGTGCGATAACCGTATTGCTCTTCGGGATCGTTCCACGACAATAGCAGACCGACGCCCTCCGGCCGGAAATGGAAGCCGTTGGACATGTCGATGATCATGGGCAAGCGCTCCGGAAGTCCCGGAAAAGGCTCCGTCGGAATCAGTGACCGGCGCAACGGTTTGATCGGCAGATCGGCCCCGGCGGACTTGGCCAATTCAGCCGCCCATACGCCCGCGGCGTTGACCACGACGCGCGTGGCGATGGTTTCCCGATCGGTTTCCACTCCCGTAACGACGCCATTGTCCGTCACAATCCGGCGAACCGCGGTGCTTCTTTGCAAGGTTGCTCCGCGTTCGCCGGCTACCGTCATATAACCAGTCATCAGGCTGTGCGGATCCACAAAGCCGTCGGTCGGACAGAGGCTTCCGCCGAGGATATCGTCGGATCGAATCTGCGGCAGCACCGCTACGATCTCTTCGCGCGTCAGCATCCGCGCTTGCGTCAAGCCGAGCGCCTGTTGCCGCGCCAGATTGGTCCGCAGGTAGTCGAGATGCGCGTCTGTTGTGGCGGCAAAGAGATAGCCATGCGGCTTATATCCGGTCGGCTGCCCGCTCAACTCCTCGAAGCGGGAAATGAACGGAATTGAGTACAGCGACATCCGGATATTGACATCGGTCGCGAACTGCGCCCGCACTCCGCCCATGCTCTTGCCGGTAGAACCGAGCCCCTGATGCGCCTCGCGCTCCAGCACCAGCACGTCGCGGCAGCCCTGCTCGGTGAGATGGTAGGCGATACTCGATCCAACGATGCCTCCGCCAACGATCACCACCTCCGCAGTTCGCATGAAGAATTGATTGTAGCGAAAGGCGCCGGCCGATTACCGCTCTTCCGGTTTAGCCCGGGACCGCCGCTGCCACTCGGCGATCTTATCGCGGAGAAACTCGCCAAACTCATTTATCTCCGGCGGCATTCCGCACTTGAAGGCTTTTTTGTCGATCCAGATTCCGCTCCGGGCGTCGGTCCAAAACCCGTTCCAATCGCTGCCCGGATCGGCGCGGCTTTCCGTGTCGTAACAGGCGATCAAGTCCCGGCAGGCGCTCCCAAGCGAACTCCAGGTGCTCTTGGGAGGCAGAGGCGCGAACACCTCATGCGCGCCCGTGGTGTCCACCGCCTTGAAGCGATCGAGAATGCGGTTGAACTGATCGATGCTGTAATCGTCCGCCTCTTCGCTCATCCCCATCCATTGGTTGTTCCGCGCGGTCCGCGCCATGCGCCGCAAGATACCGATCAGTCTCTGCATTAGCTGTTCTGTGTTTGCTTCCATTCGATTTCCGTTCTCCCGTTATTTTGATTTCGCGCCCAGGCGCGCAACTGCTTTCTGCCCTGGTAAAGCCGCCATTTGATGGTCGAAACCGGCAGCCCGGTGAACGCCGAAATCTGGGTCAGCGGCATCTCGTCCAGCCACCGCAGGCGCATCACCAGGCAAAGATCCTTGGGCAACCCGTCCATACCATCGAGCAGATCCAAAGCCGCCGCATGCCTGCGCCGGTCGCAGTCGGCAATCTCTTTAAGGCGGGCTTCGATGGCGCCGTCCAATTCAACGCGCGCAATGCGGCCTTCGCGCCGCGCGATTCGCAGAGCACGGTTGCGTGTGATCGCCGCCAGCCAGGCGGCAAAACAGTCCGGCTCCTCCAGATCGCCGATCGACCGGAACGCGAGCAATAGCGCGTCTTGCACGATGTCTTCCGCGGCTTCCGGCCCGGCAATGGCCGCGGCAATACGCAGTGCCGCCCGGCGATACCGGCGCGCCAGCTCGCCAAAGGCGTCCGCGTTGCCCGACGCTGCCGCCAGGGCTAGCGCGACGTCCGGCGCTTCTACATCCACACTTATAGAGAGTCTGGCGGGACAGCGAAAGTTAGGGCCGGTGAGAAAAGAATTGTCGCGTCAAGCGCTGACTGTCGGAGAGCCGCGTCAGGCTAGGAGGAGCAGCCAAGTTTTCGCCGGCGGCTGTCGCGCTTCGGAATCGGCAAGCGAAGACCGCCGATTTTCCGATCGCGTAATCGGAAACAAAAGGAATAGGCGTTCACCGGTCTCCTATATGTTGCCGGATGGTTCGAACCCTAAAATCGCGCGGGAAGTCTGCTCCTGGAAGGGTCTTGCGAGCTGTGCAACGGGGATTTATTCTACCGTACACTGGAGTGAATGGCAAAACAATACGCAGCTCCGCCTCCGATGACGATTGATGCAAATAAAAAGTACAAGGCCACGTTTGAGACCAACCGGGGATCCATTGTTTGCGAGCTGTTCGCAAAAGAAGCGCCCAAGACCGTCAACAATTTCGTATTTCTGGCGCGGGATAAATTTTATGACGGCACCAAGTTTCACCGCGTAATCGGCGATTTCATGATTCAGGGCGGCTGTCCCGAGGGCACCGGCCGGGGTGGGCCGGGCTACCGCTTTGAGGACGAGTTTCAGGGCAATCCGCACAAGCATCAGGTGGGTTCGCTTTCCATGGCCAACGCCGGTCCGGGCACCAATGGCAGCCAGTTCTTTATTACTCACATTGCCACCAACTGGCTGGATGGCAAGCACACCGTATTTGGCAAGGTCGTCAGCGGGCAGGACGTGGTGGATAAGACGCAGCAGGGAGATCAGCTAAAGAGCGTTACCATTCTTGAGAGCTAAAGCCCCGGCTTGAGAGCTAAAGCTCTGGAGAGCTAACCAACGCCATGGCATTTCCCACTCATCGCATGCGCCGTCTGCGCGCGAGTGAACCCCTCCGCAATCTGGTGCGGGAAACGAAGTTAGAACCGGGCCAGTTGATTCTTCCGCTGTTCGCCGTTCCCGGTGAGGGCGTGCGGCGGGCGATCGCTTCCATGCCGGGCAACTATCAGCTCTCGATCGACGAGATCGTGAAGGAATGCCAGCAGGCGCATTCGCTGGGTCTCGGCGGCGTCATCCTGTTTGGGATTCCCGAGAGCAAGGACGAGTTGGCTTCCGGCGCCTACGCGCCGGATGGCATTGTGCAGCGCGCTGTGCGGGCCGTGAAACGGTCCGTTCCCAAACTGTTGCTGATGACCGATGTCTGCAACTGCGAATACACCAGCCATGGGCATTGCGGCAAGATTGTCGGAGACGACGTTGACAACGACATCACCTTGGAATGGCTGGCCAAGACCGCGGTGTCGCACGCCTGCGCCGGCGCCGACATCGTGGCGCCCAGCGACATGATGGACGGGCGCGTGGCGGAAATCCGCAAGGCGCTGGACGATCGGGGGTTCACAAACACGCCGATACTCGCTTACGCCGCCAAGTTTGCGTCCGTGTTCTATGGACCGTTTCGCGAGGCGGCGGAATCCACTCCGCAATTCGGTGACCGGCGCAGTTACCAGATGGATCCGGCCAATGCGCGCGAGGCCATCCGCGAGATCGAACTCGACCTCGAAGAAGGCGCCGACATGATCATGGTCAAACCCGCCATGCCCTATCTTGACATCCTTCGCCAGGCGCGCGAGCGCTTTGCCGCCCCGCTGGGAGCATATCAGGTGAGCGGGGAATTCAGCATGCTCATGGCGGCCATCGAGCGCGGCTGGCTGGACCGCGACCGGGCCATCCTCGAATCGCTCACCAGCATCCGGCGCGCCGGTGCGGATTTTGTGCTGACGTATTTTGCGCCCGCCGCGGCGAGGCTGCTGGCTTAGCAGACCGTTTCGCAATTACGGTCCGATATAGCCGCTTGGCATGCTCAGGCCCAAGATCGTCTTCTTCATTCTGGATTCTCTCCTGTCCCTTTCTGCGTCGGCTTCATCAGCGTTCGAACCAGCTTGAGAACATCCACTCGCTCCACATGCCGTTCGGGGAAGAAGTTGTTCACGGCCTCATTTTCGGTGTCAAAGATGGCGAAGAACGCTTCCAGTTTCAGGATGACCAATAGTTCCAGATGCTCCAATTTGACGTTGGCCAGCGCCAGATTTCCGCCCTGCCCCTGCAGCGTTTCCTGGACACAGATCAACGTTCCCACTCCCACGCTGTCCAGTTTGCCGATTTGGTTACAGTTGAGAGCTACCTTGTGCTGGCCACGATCCAGCAGTTGCTGGAACTTGTCCCGGAAGACGATGTCCTCCTCCCCAAAAACGAGGTCGCCATCGAGATTGAGGATCTCCACACCCTCCCGCTCCCGCTCATCGATTCTCAAAGACACGATGTAACCTTATCACGCCACTCCGGCTATCATGCCACCGGCCTGATCATTAAGACCGTTTGAGATTAAGATTCGGTGAGACGCGGAAAAACTCGCAATTCCGGTTACTCGTTTGCGTCTAACGGACAGGTCACAGGATCGAGTCTCGAAAGGAGACAGAATAAATGAAGTTGAACGAACTAATGCCAATTTTGCGGGTGGCCGCGCGGCAATCGCTAGCCGTGAGTTTGGCCTTTATGATGGTGCCATTCGCTCAGATGCAGTTGAACGCGCAGGACGCCTATGCCCCGTTAGGCGCTGAGCAGTTGGACCAATTGGTGGCGCCCATCGCGCTTTACCCGGACTCGCTGGTGGCACAAGTGCTGGCGGCGGCTACCTATCCGCAGCAAGTAACCGACGCCAACAATTATGTACATCAGAACGCGGGACTGCCTCCCGATCAGCTAGCTGCGGCCGTGAATGGTCAGCCGTGGGACCCCAGCGTGAAAGCGCTTACGGCGTTTCCTTCCGTGCTCGATAATCTTGCCCGCAACATCGGCTGGACGTCTGCTCTGGGCAACGCCTATTACAACCAGCCCGCCGACATTATGAACGCGGTGCAGGCCATGCGTTACCAGGCGCAAGAGGCGGGAAATCTACGCAGTACGTCCCAACTTCGAGTCTACGACGATGCTGGTCAGATCCTGATCGCACCGGTTAATCCGGCCTACGTTTACGTGCCGTACTACAATCCCTGGGTCGTCTATGGCGCGCCGCTGCCGGCCTATAGTGGTTACTATTGGGCGCCTCCTTCGCATGGCCTGGTGTATGCGGGACTGATCGGGTTCGCGGCGGTGGCCATCGGAGTGGGTGTCTGGGCTCACTACAACTGGGGCTGGCACGCCTGGTCTCCCAACTGGCGGGGTGGCAACGTTTTTTACAACCGCAACGCATACATCTCCCGGAGCACCACGGTTTACAATCGTGGGAACTTTGGCGCCTTTAACCGGGGCGTATACGAGCACGGCGGCGCCGGCGTTCCGCACAACTTTCATCCTGCGGTGAGGGCGGAAGAATTCCGCGGTGGAGTACCAGCGGGACGGCCGGAGTTCAACCGCGCGCCAGCGGCAGCCGCGAGGCCGGCGGAGGGCCGGTTTGAACGCTCGAATCCCAACGTCAACCGTCCGGGCGCAGAGGCTGCCAGGCCAGCCCAGGGCCGCCCAGCCGTGCCGACCCAAGCCCGGCCGGAATACCGGGCGCCCGCGGCCCAGGCTCGTCCGCAGGCCGTTGCCCGGCCCCAGGTCCACGCCCCGGAACAGCACGCTCAACCCACGCGTGAGGCGCATCCGCAAGCTGCCCGCCCTGCCGCCGGCCGAGCATCACGCCGCTCCCGCTCAGCACAAAGAGGCCGAGCACAAAGAGAAGAAATAGCTCGCTTCTCAGCGAAGCAGCCGTCATGAAATAACTCTGCCGCGGCTCTGTTCAATTGAAGACGCGGTCCAAATCGTCGATCCTGCGAAACGGGCCGGCGGCGGCGTCTGCATCGCTTCGGGAGGGCCGCGGGCCCATGGGGACTCTCTAACGGTCGCGGCTCGGGCACGCGTTCTGAGCCGCGACCGTCAGGAAGCGGGCGCATTGTTTGTTTCATGACAGATCCTAAGCCGGCGGCAAGACACAAATCCCGGCCCCCGGCTTTTTCGAACGGCCCCACTCTCTCTTAGACTGGAAACCGGTCCGGCTGACAGAGAAACTGCACTACACCCAAGTGGGTGCACGCTGGTTTTGAGGACTCAAGAGTTGTATGCTGTTGCATGGTGTCTCGAAAGGAAGCGGAAAAAATGAAGTCGAACGACGTAATGCTAACGTTGCGAGTTGCCGCCAGGCAATCGCTGGCAGTGGGTCTGGCTTTCTTGCTGGTGTCCTTCACCACAACGCAGGTGAGCGCACAGGGAAACTACGTCCCCTTGGAAGCCGATCAACTGAACCAGTTGGTGGCGCCGATCGCTTTGTATCCTGATTCCTTAGTGGCTCAGGTGCTGACGGCCTCGACCTATCCACAGCAGATCACGGACGCGGATAACTATGTGCACCAGAACGCGGGACTGAGTCCCGACCAACTCGCGGCACAAGTGGACGGCTTACCCTGGGATCCAAGCGTCAAGGCCCTCACGGCATTTCCGTCGGTGCTCGATATCATGACGCGCAACATCAATTGGACTACCGCTCTGGGCAACGCCTATTACAACCAACCCGCCGACGTGACGAATGCGGTGCAGGCCATGCGCTTTGAGGCGCAGCAAGCGGGCAATCTGCGCAATTCCTCGCACCTCAGCGTTTACGACGACGCCGGCCAGGTCGTAGTCGCACCCGCAAATCCCAGCTACGTCTACGTGCCTTATTACAATCCCTGGGGCGTTTGGGGCGTACCCATCACTCCCTACCCGGGCTTCTATTGGGCAACTCCGGGCCCCGGTCTGGTCTACGTGGGAGTGCTCGGATTCGCGGCGGTCGCCGTTGGACTCGGCATCTGGGGCCACTATCATTGGGGCTGGGGTTCTTGGGCTCCGAACTGGAGAGGCGGCGGCGTTTTCTACAACCGGGGCGCCTACATCCCGCAGAGTCACTCGGTATACAATCACGGTAACTTCGGAGCCATGAACCGCGGCGCATACGAGCACGGAGGCGCCGGAGTGCCGCACAACTTCCGTCCGCCCGTAACTGGAGCGGCGGCCGGATTCCACGGCGGTGGAGCGGCAGGAGGGGGTCGATCGGCGGCGGGCGGTGGAGCGGCAGGAGGGGGTCGATCGGCGGCGGGTGGCGGAGGGGCAGGAGGGGGTCGATCGGCAGCGGGCGGTGGAGGCGGCTTCAATCGTCCGGGAGCCGGTGGAGGAGCGGCGGGGAGATCGGCCACCGGCCAATTCCAAAGCCATCCCGGGGCGCAGGGACAAGCTCACCAGACCGCGGCGGGGCATACTCAGGTGCAAGCTCATCCACAGATGCAAGCTCACCCCCAGATGCAGGCTCGTCCACAGACGCAAGCCCGGCCTCAGATGCAGGCTCGTCCACAGACGCAAGCCCGGCCCCAGATGCAGGCCCGGCCCCAGATGCAGGCGCATCCGCAGACGCAGGCCCGTCCTCAGATGCAGGCCCGTCCTCAAATGCAGGCCCGTCCTCAAATGCAAGCTCGCCCGGCCGCTCCGGCTCAACACGCCCAGCCCGCTGCCCACGCTGCGCCGGCTCACAGGAAGTAGCGGGAAGCAAGTCGCAGAGTTAACAAGGACCTGTCATGAAACAACCCATTCAACCGCTCCCTCACGGCCGCGGCTCGGAAGACGTGACCGAGCCGCGACCGTCAGGGAGCGGTCATAAGGTACTGGCATGGTTGTTTCACGACGGATCCTAACGCAAGCCGGAAGCCAACTCACGAGCGGTCGCTTCCAGCTTGCTTTCGAGATCCGGGCTAGCGGCATTTTGTTCGATCGCGCGCACAAACGCACTGCCGACCGCCACGCCGTCCGCTATCTTTCCCACTGCCCGCACCTGCTCCGCGGTGGAAATGCCAAATCCGACCGCCAGGGGCAGGGAAGTGATCGCCCGCATCTTTTGAACCAGCGGGCCCACGCTTTGAGAGAGCGAAATCTGTTCCCCGGTGACGCCGGTGCGGGACACTAAATACACAAATCCGCTCGAATATTGCGCCACCAGTTGGAGCCGCCGGTCCGTACTGGTCGGCGCGGCCAGAAATACCGTATCGAGACCGCTCTTCTGCAGCAGCGGCGCCAGATCGGGCGCCTCCTCCACACTCAGGTCCGTCAGCAGCACGCCGTCAATGCCCGCCGCAACCGCATCCCGCGCCAGTTTTTCGAATCCATAGCGCAGCAGCGGATTCATGTAGGAAAACAACAGCAACGGTATCTGCGATGAGCGGCGAATTTCAGCCGCGATCCTCAGAACCGCCGTAACATTGGTTCCGGCGCGCAAAGCCCGTTCGGAACCGCGCTGGATTACCGGGCCGTCCGCGATGGGATCGGAGAACGGCACGCCCAGCTCAATCAATCCGGCCCCACCGCGTTCCAGCGCGGCAGCTAGTTTGGCTGTATGCTCGGGAGTTGGATCGCCGGCAGTGATGTAGGCGAGCAGCGTGGGCTTCGCCCGCTCAAACAAGCGGGAGATTCTGGTCTGGGTCATCCAATTCTTTCATGTACTCGCGATAGATGTCCGTATCTTTGTCGCCGCGGCCCGATAGATTCACCAGAAACAATTCGTTTTTGGCGGCCGGCGCCCGCCGGATCGCCTCGGCGACGGCATGCGCGGATTCGAGCGCTGGAATGATGCCCTCCGTGCGCGACAGCACCTTGGCGGCGTTCAGCGCGTCGGCATCCGTGCACGACACATAGGTCGCGCGCCGGCGGTCCGACAGCCAGGCGTGCTCGGGGCCGACCAAAGCATAATCGAGCCCGGCGGAAATGGAATGCGTCAATGCGATTTGGCCGTCCGCGTCTTGTAAGAGATAACTATAGGCGCCTTGCAACACTCCCGGTGAGCCGCCGCTGAAGCGTGCCGCGTGCATCCCTAGCTCTTCGCTGGTGCCGCCCGCTTCCACGCCTACCAGCTTCACTCCCGCGTCTTGAATGAACGGATGAAAGATACCGATGGCGTTGCTGCCCCCGCCCACGCAGGCGAAGATGGTGTCCGGCAGCCGCGCTTCGCGCTCTAAAATCTGCGCCCGCGCCTCCACCCCGATTACCCGGTGAAAATCGCGCACCATCATCGGGTAAGGATGCGCTCCCAGCGCCGAGCCCAGCAGGTAATGCGTGGTCGAGACGTTGGTCACCCAATCCCGCATGGCTTCGCTGATGGCGTCTTTCAGCGTCCGGCTTCCAATGGACACTCCCACTACCGTGGCGCCGAGCATGCGCATGCGGAAAACGTTGAGCCGCTGCCGCCGCATGTCCTCCTCGCCCATGTAGACGATGCACTCGATACCGAACAGCGCGCAGACCGTGGCGGTGGCCACGCCATGCTGGCCGGCGCCGGTCTCGGCGATGATGCGTTGCTTGCCCATGCGCCGGGCTAGCAACACTTGCCCTAAACAGTTATTGATTTTGTGCGCGCCGGTATGCAGCAGATCTTCGCGCTTGATATAAATCCGTGCGCCGCCGAGGTCATGACTCAGGCGCTTGGCAAAATACAACGGAGTAGGCCGCCCGGCGTAATTTGTCATGAGATCTTTTAATTCGGCCTGAAATTCCGGATCGGCGCGCGCCTCGGCGTAGGCTCTTTCCAATTCTTCCAAGGGCGCCATCAATACTTCGGGCACAAATCGCCCGCCATACGGACCGAAGTGGCCGCGGGCATCGGGTTGCGAGGTCGTCGTCATAAGTTAAAAATTGCGGCGGCGTCTTGCGCGGCTCTCACGAATTGCTTCATTTTGTCGTGGTCTTTGACCCCAGGACTGCTCTCGAGGCGCGAGCAGGCATCCACGCCCCATGGCATGGCTCGTTCGATGGCAGTGGCGACGTTGCCGGCGTGGAGCCCGCCGGCGAGGATTACCTGATAGGGCAGCCCCTTTGCCAAGGACCAATCGTAACTTTCGCCCGTCCCCCCATGCAACGTCGTCGATGGAGCATCCAGCAAAACGGCTTCCGGCTCGTTGTTCGCGGACTTGCTGGCGGCGCGGCGCATCCGCGCTTGCGAGACTTGCGATGTTCCGCGCACCCGCCCAGCATCTAGCAGCCCCGTTTCCACTATGGCCAACGTGATCTCGGCAGCGCTGCAGGCACGCCAGATGCGAATTCCCAAGGCTTGTGAAGTCCCATGCAATTGCGCCACGTCAAGATTCGCTTCGAGGGCGATTTTGGCAATGTTCGCCGCGGACTCGTTTACAAAAACTCCGACTTTGGTTACGTTGAGATTTTCACCGATTAGTTTCTCGCCGATCAGAGCCGCCCCGGTGGGTGAAATATAGCGAGGGCTCTCCCGGTAGAAATTGAATCCAAGCGCCGTCGCGCCCGCTTCCACCGCTGCTTTGGCATCGTCCCGGTTTGTGATTCCGCAAATTTTCACGATCACTGCAGTAGTGCCCGCAACGCTTGCGCCGGATCGTCCGAGAGCATCAGATGTTCTCCGACCAGAAAGGCTTGAAACCCGGCTTGGCGCAGCCGGTGGACGTCGGCGGCTGAGTGGATCCCGCTCTCGGCCACCTTCAGCACTCCGTCCGGTATCCGTTCCACCAGCCGCAGCGACGTTTCCAGCGACACTTCAAACGTCCTCAGGTCGCGGTTGTTGACACCGATCACGCGCGCTCCGGAAGCAATGGCGGCGCATAGTTCGTCGCCGTCATGCACTTCCACCAGCGCCGTCATTTTGTACGTCTCGGCCAATTCGCGGAAGTCGCGCAGTTCGCGCTCCGCGAGGATGGCCGCGATCAGGAGGATTGCGTCCGCGCCGGAAGACGCCGCTTCTACGATCTGCGCGCGATCGATGGTGAAGTCCTTGCGCAGTACGGGCAACGTCACCGCCGCGCGCGCCGATTCCAGATCGGCAAGGCTGCCTTGAAAATGCCGTTCATCCGTCAAAACCGACAGCGCCGCGGCGCCGCCCGTTTGGTAGACTTCGGCGATCCGGCGCGGATCGAAATCCGGCAGCAGCAGGCCTTTGCTCGGAGAAGCTTTCTTGATCTCGGCGATGATGGCCGGCGAGGTGTTTAGCAAGGCGCCCGCGAAATCGCGCCGATCCGCGATAGCGCCCGCCGCGCGGTTCTCCAGACCGCTCGCAATCCGGCCTAGTTCAGTCCTTTTCACGGCGACAATTTGGGCCAAAATATCTGGGATTGCCTTTACCATGGCAGGGAAATTTCATCCTAACACTGCCGTGGTTGCGGCGGCGGGCGCCTGCGAAAGACCAGCAGCGGCGTGGCTCCCGCGCCGCCACCTAAGGCTTGGGCGGCGGGGGCATCGCGCTCAAGTCCGGGCGCACGCGAACGACGCTGAAGTGGGTGGTGGCGATGATCCCGTTCTGCTTGGCTCCCAGGCGTGCCGCGCCCTCGACGCCAAGAGCTTTTCTGGTCGGAGGTCCGGCATCGATTTCGGCCAGGCTGTGCATGAACCGGATCATCACGCGTTCATTTGGGTCCCCTCCAAATATGGGCTGGCTGAGCCAAAGGTTGGCGATTTCCGCCTTACGCATGGCTGGGATGTATTCGTTCTTCATATACTCGGTAAACTCCGCGCCCTTACCGGTAACCAAACGGAATGTTGTAATGTGAACGAATTGACCGGGATCCGCCATCGGTGTCTCGATACTCAGGCTGTGCAGGGCCAGGGATGAGACGCGATCCACGCCCGTCAGGTATGCGCCGGCGCGCTTCAAGAGCCGTTGTGAGCCGGCCGCGCCCAATGCCTTATCCAGCGGAGAGGGACCATCCATATCGGCGAACTTGGCCAGCGGAACAATGGACGTGTATTCCATCAGATCGCCGAAGATGGTCTGTGTGACGACGCGGTAGGGCGCGCCGCCTTTCTTGTAAGCGGCGGTAATTTCCTTCTGCATGGCTTCAAACTCGGCACGAGACTCCGGCCGAATCCGTACAGTGGTGATTACGGCCCAATCGGGCGCGGCTTGCGGTTGGGCGAGAGAAAGGGTGGAAGCAGCGAGTGCGAACACAACACTCCGCTGTAAGCAGGAAACCTGCATGGGGTACTCTCCTTTCTTGGAGGTCTCTTAGTATATGGCAGACATCGCGGGATTACAAGGGTCAGTTATAAGTGAGTTAGTAAGTGGGGTACGGCTCAGCCGGCGGACCCCTCATGAAGCAACCTTGCCATTACTGTGCGAGCCCCCGCGGCTCAGTCACGCCTTCCGAGCCGCGACCGTGAGGACCTACATAGTTGGATTCGTGCTGTTTCTGGCAGAATATTTTTCGTGGCATGCGTCTTAACCAACATTTACGGGCCTCAGAACGTGTTTTTAACAATCGCCAACTTGCGCGAATCTTACCGAGCCGCGACCGTGAGGGAGCGGTGGCGCAGCCAATGCCGCACCATCGCAGAGCCTGTTTGGTTCCGGCTATGCCGGGTTAGGGAGCGGTTGGATTGGTTGTTTCATGACAGGCACTATTGAGACTCGCAAAATAGCGTAAGTGCGGCGAGTCGCCGAAGCTAGCAGACGGGAACGGACATTGCGGGCTCGAGTCCGAACTCCTTTGCTTTAGAGCTATAGCCGTTGTGTCCCCTGGCGCTTTGTCTGGAGGTAGGTTTTTGAGAGTGCAGCGGTTTTTAACCCGCGGGGAGCGTTATCAGCCGGCCACTGTATTTAGCGAGTCTCACTAAGTCATCATTCCGTAACTTTCCGTTTGGACGAGCGCTTCCCTCTGGCCCGGCGACGAGCAATTGGAGAAAGCAACCCAATGAACGGTCCGCGGCGATTGGCAGCGGCGCTAAACCTGCTTCTGCAATTTCTTCCTTGCCAGCGGGCGGGCAAATGCGTTGGCCGGGTTATGGATATTGATAGTCATGATCTTGCGATACAGATCTATTGCCTTCGGCTTGCGCCCGGTTTTTTCGTACGACTGTGCGAGCAAGCTCAGGATGAAGGGATCCCTCTGGCCCGCCTTTTCGAACTCACTGGCAGCGGTCTGGTAGTCGCCGGCATAGAAGGCAACATAACCGGCGAGATAAGGATAAAAGGGCGCCTGCGCGGGATTGGTTCCCTTATCGAGAATCGCTTTGACCGCGGCGGCGTGCTGCTCCGCCAACGCGTGCTGGCCCCGCCGCGCCGCTATGCGCGCCTGAGCATGCTCCCACCGCAAGGCCCATAGATCTTTGTCTCCGACGGAGAGATCTGCATTCTTGAGTGCCGTTTCATGACCGGTCTCATACCACTTCTCGGCATCGGCTAATGAACCCGATTCCAGGCAAAGCCGCCCGGCTTCGTTGGCGACCTCCGCGGCATTGGCCCAGGCGCCGGCGGAAACTTGCCGGTCGTAGACCTCCTTTTCGAAGCGGGACGAATCCCTGCAATCGCGGGTGAAGGCGTAGGAGATCGCGATGGCCGTCAAGGCACGCGATTTGGATTGCGCCGGCGCCACGGCGATCGCCTTGGTTAGATATTTGCGCGCCTTGGCATAGTGTCCATCCAGATCGAGCACCACGCCCGCTCCCAGATTCGCCTCAAACGAGTCCGGCGTCTTTTCGAGCACCTCCTCATACAAAGTGAGCGCGAGTCCCTGCTTGCCTTCCGCGTTCAATTTGCGGGCTTGCTCAATCTGATCTTGCGCGGCGGCCGCCGCCGCGCAGAGAAGCGCGCAGACAAGAACCAAGAGAAACCGCCGGATCATTTGTCCGCGATTATACGCCTACTGCGAACCCGCGCTCTCGTTCTTGCGTACTGTGGGATAAGTGATGCCAAGCTGTTCGAGATAAGTGTCGTACTTCGCCGGATCGTAGTAGAACGCCTTCATCTTACTCCGGTACTGTTCCATGGTCTTCTGATTTAGCCAAATCGCGGGTTTGTCGCCGGGCCGCAGGAAGCTTTTGTACTGGGTGTCTTTATTTTGCACGGTCTTGAAATACTCCCAGGATTTCTCCACCAGTTCCGGATGCAGCAGAATGTCGAGCATCGTCATGGCCTGTACTTTGGCGCCGGCGATCACGCCCTTGTGCGCGATCGGGGTTGCCATGGAGATCGCATTGGCCCAACTGTGTCCCGGCCCGGCTTGAATATTCGAGGGATAGTTCAGCGTCACCGTGGGGACGGCCCAGGAGATGTCGCCGATATCGTCCGAGCCTCCGCCCATCGGCCCGATGTTTGCGCCCATGGCATCGTCGGCGGGCTCTTCACGCGGCGCGCGCAGCTCGCTTATCTTTAGCGGCAGTCCCGTTTCTTTCACTTTCATCTCATGCTGCACCGCCTTGGCCAGAGTTTGATCGGCGTCCGACCACGCTGGCAGGCCCACTTTCTTGATGTTCTCGTACATGGCTTCGGCAATGGGTTTGTTGAAATACCCCGGCCAGGCGCTACCCAGCAATCGCTCCGTATACGTGGTATCGGTCATCAGCGTGGCGCCTTTGGCCATGTTGTCGGCGATCCGCCACAAGTCCATGATGTGGTCGTAGTCGGCTTCGCGGAAGTAATACCAGACAGACGCGTTGGGCGGCACGACATTGGGCTGGTCGCCGCCGTTGGTAATCACGTAGTGCGAGCGCTGCGCCAGCCGCAGATGCTCCCGCCGGAAGTTCCAACCGACGTCCATCAATTCCACCGCGTCCAGGGCGCTCCGGCCGCGCCACGGCGCGCCCGCCGCATGCGCGCTCTCGCCCTTAAACATAAATTCCAGCGAGACCATCCCGTTACTGGACGA
Organism: Bryobacterales bacterium; assembly: GCA_963836595.1. Taxonomy (GTDB): domain Bacteria; phylum Acidobacteriota; class Terriglobia; order Bryobacterales; family Bryobacteraceae; genus DATFZA01. The sequence continues at coordinate 971,812 of CAWIKC010000002.1, read as the reverse complement.
GGGACCGTAAGAGACCGCTAAATTCGTGCCCACGTGGCAGAACAGCACCACGTCCACATCTTTGAATGCGCCGGCCCGCACGTAGAAAGCTTTCGTCCCGAGGTCCTCTTCCGCCACCCCGGGCCAGAGCTTGATGGTCCCTTCGAGGTGTTCGCGCTCCATCACCTTCTTGACCGCTAGCGCAGCCAAAATATTCAAAGGCATGCCCGAGTTGTGCCCTTCACCATGCCCGGGCGCTCCTTCGATGATCGGATCGTGCCAGGCGACGCCGGGCTTTTGCGAGGCCTGCGGGATGTCGTCAATATCGGAACCCAGCGCAATCACCGGTTTCCCGTGGCCCCAAGTGGCCATGAAGGCGGTCGGAACTCCGGCCAGGTTGCGTTCGATGGAGAAGCCTTCTTTCTCCAGAATGCCGGTCAGATATTTGGAGGTCTCGAACTCCTGAAAACCGAGTTCGCCGAAGCTGAACACGGTATCCACCATCACCTGCGCCTGCTTTTTCATTCCGTCAATCTGCCCGCTGAGATCGGCTTTGATGGCCGCTTCTCTCTCCGCGCTTGGTTTGGCCTGCGGAAGTGCGCAGACTCCGCTCAATAGCGCGAGCAGCATCGCTACATTTTTCATCGGATAGCTCCTTCACAAGATGTCTGTACAGACACCGCAGCCTCTACGGAGAGGGAAGCGCCTATGTTGGAGAATTGTACTACTGGCCCAAAGTGCGGCGGACATCAGGCGCGCCAGGACAGCAGCCCGCTCGCCATTCCGCGCGCCCCTCGGCGCGCTTCGGCTGAGATCGCCCGCTAGCCCTAACGCTCCAAAAGTCAGGCGGGCCCACGCCGGGCCAGGAACAGCTCCGCGGCCAAATCTTCCTGCTCTTTATCCCCGGCCGCGCGCCAGGCCGCGAACCGCTTTTGCCGCAACTCGTGCAACAGCTCACACTGCCGCCGCGCTTCCAGTAAGCGCTTGCGCTGTGCTTCGGCCAAAGATCGTTGTTCCTTTTCCCGTACCGCGATGGTCTGTTCGCGCTGCGCTAGGTGGCGGCGGTAGTTGGCTAGTTGGATCATTTCGGCCGGGCAGCCTCGATCGGCGGCAACCTCCGCGTCCCGGCGCTCCGCCACCACCTGCGCGCGTTCCGTCATCACCGCGCGCAGAGCGGCGTGCAAGCCGGCCAGCCGCAGCTCTTCCACTTGCACCTGCTCTTGGCGCCAGGCGCGGACACGGTCGAGGGAAAACGAGAACCGCTTCATAGCTTGTCGAAGCGCTTGTCCAAATCGGGATTCACTTTGCTCCCACCGGTTTGCCGGCAGTCGCCCGCGCCAGAGCTTCCAGTTGCGCCAGCGTTTGGTCAAAGGGCGCATTGGCTTGGGCGTCCTGCCGGAGAAACTCGATGAGTTGGGGCCGCACCCGGATCGCGGCATCCAGTTGTGGATTGGTGCCTCCGGCATAAGCGCCGAGATTGATCAGGTCTTCCGACCGCTGATAGGCCGACATGGTTTCCCGCACTTTCTGCATGGCTTGCTTCTGTACCGGGCTCGCCAGGTGCGAGGCTAACCGGCTTACCGACTGAAGCACGTCTATGGCCGGATAATGCCCGGCGGCGCCCAACTCCCGGGAGAGGATAATGTGTCCATCCAGAATGGCTCGCACGGCGTCGGAGATCGGCTCGTTGAAATCATCCCCTTCCACCAGCACGGTAAAAAATCCCGTGATGGATCCTTTCTTAAAGCGCCCGGCCCGCTCAAAAATCTTGGGCAAGAGGTTGAACACCGAAGGTGTGTAGCCTTTCTGGCTCGGCGGCTCGCCCGCGGCCAGCCCTATCTCCCGCTGAGCCATTGCCAGCCGGGTCACCGAGTCGATTACCAACAGTACGTCTTTGCCCTGGTCGCGGAAGTACTCGGAAATGGCCAGCGCCACAAAGGCCGCGCGAATGCGCAACGGCGACGGCCGGTCGGAGGTCGCGACTACCAGCACCGAACGTTTGAGACCCTCCGGCCCGAGTTCCCGTTCGATAAAATCGCGAACTTCCCGGTTGCGTTCGCCCACCAGGGCGATCACGCTGACGTCGGCGGTATTTTGTCTCGCCATCGTTCCGAGCAACGTGCTTTTGCCCACGCCGCTGCCACCGAAAATTCCGATCCGTTGTCCTTTGCCAATGGTGAGAAGACTGTCGATGGCGCGCACTCCCGTCACCAGCATTTCGGTGATAGGCTCGCGATCGAGCGGACCGGGCGGTACTTGATAGATCAAGTTGGAGCTGGGGCCATCGGAGCCGCGGAGTTGGGACTCCGCTGTCCCCAAGGGTCCTAAACCGTCCATCGGCTTGCCGAAACCGTCCAATACCCGGCCCAGCAGTTCCGGACCTACGGCAATGCGGGCGTCGTCGCGGCGCGCCAAAATTGCGTCGCCCAAGTGCAATCCGTCGGTTTCCTCCAGCGGCATGGAGAGCACCCGGCCCTCTCGAAACCCGATCACCTGCGTGCGAATGGTCCCGCCCCCGCGAGTCCGGATCTCACAAAAATCGCCAACCGCGGCCGCCGGACCTTTCGACTCGATCAACAAACCGATCATCTCCGTAACTTGCCCGGTCCATTGGCAGGTTTCCATATGGGCCAATTTTTCGTGAAATGCCCGCAGCGTCATGCTTTCCTCCGCACGATATCGGCGAAGCCGCGCTCGATCTCCGCCAGTTGAGTTTCGACCGAAGCATCCAGCGAGCCCGAATTGCTCTCGAGCACCAACGCTCCCGGTTCCAGAGCCGCATCGCCAATCAATTCCACCCGCCGTGGAATGCCGATTTTTTCTATATATTTTCCGAGCAGCAGGGCCGTATCCGGATGAACGCGAATGCGGTGCAGTTCCCGGATGTCCAGCCGCTCCAGCGCCGCCTTCAGCAGACCGAGCACAGCTTCCGGTTCGATGGTTAATTCCCGATGCAGCACTCGGCGCGCGATCGCCAGTGCGAGCGCCACAATCTCCTGCTCGCTTTCATGGCGCATGCGCTGCCGCGTTCCCGTGACTTCTTCGACGCTTCGCGCCAGCCGGCCGGCCAGATCGGCGACCTGCGCCTGCGCCTGAGCGTGGGCCGCGGCTTCTCCCTCCTGCCGCCCTTGCGCATGGGCTTGCCGGCAGCGCAGCTCCGTCTGCGCCTCCATTTGACGCAGTTGGGCTTCGCTCGGCGCGCCGTCTTTGCGAGACCCGCCCGCCGTTTTCGGCGCGTCGGGCGCCATTCCGGGACCGGCTTTGCGCCAGACCATCGGCTGTACCGCTTCCGCGATGCCGCGCTGTACTCTAGACGACATACTGCTCGCCAACCGTGCCCTTCAAACTGATCACGCCTTCCGATTCCAATTGCCGGACGATGGTGATAATTTGCTGCTGCGCCGACTCTACTTCCTTCAACTTGATGGGCCCCAAGGACTCCATGTCTTCTTTCAGCATCTCCCCGCCGCGCTGGGACATGGAGCCCAGAAAATGTTCTTTGAGCTGGTCGCTCACGCCCTTTAGCGCCACCGTGAGTATTTTGCGGTCGATGCGCGATAGCGTTTCCTTGATGGCGTTCTGGTCGAGCAACAGGAGGTCTTCAAACACAAACATCAGGTGCCGGATCGTTTCCACTAAACCGGCGTCAGACTGCTCGATGACATCCAGGATTTCCTTGCTGGTGCCCGAATCCAGGCGATTGAACATCTCTGAAACCGCCCGCACGCCGCCATACGATTCGCGGCTCAGCTCTCCCAGCGCTTTCAACTTCGAGCCGATGATCCCGGCGATTTTGGCAATGATCTCGGGTGAAATCTGATCCAGGTTGGCCATGCGGAGCGATACATCGGAGCGGATCTCGGCCGGCAGCGATACCAGCAGCGCCGCGGCCTGGGAGGGATTGAGATGCGAAAGAATCAAAGCGATGGTTTGCGGGTGCTCGTTGTGGATAAATTTGGCGAGTTGTTGCGGATCGGCTTTTTGTAAGGTATCGAAACTGGCCTGCTCGGATCCCAGGGACTTCATCAAACGGTCCAGCATCTTCACCGCCGCTTCCGGCCCAAAAGTGCTGATGAGCATCTTCCTCGCATAATCTACGCCGCCACGCAAAACATAGTCGTGCGCGACCGTCATCTCGTAGAACTCTTCCAGCACCGACTCGGCCTGTTCGGTGGTGATCGAAGACATCTTGGCCACCTCCCGGCCGATCTCCTCGACCTCGTCCTCCTCCAACTGTTTCAAAATTTCGGCGCTGGCCTGATCTCCAATAATCACCATCAGAATGGCGGCTTTGCGAATTCCCGCCAAAGGCGGTCCGGCGGCTTCAAGGTTGGTAATCATGGTTGGCTAATCGGCATCGGTGAATTGGCGTGGGTGAATCAGCGCCGGTTGGGGTCCGCAATCCAGCTACGCACCACGGAGGCAAACCCGGCTGCGTCTTTCTTCGACTGTTCCGCAATGTGCTTAGTGAGCACCTCCGTCTTCTTGGTAGTGACTGGCGGCAGTTTAAGTGCGCTCAGCGCTTCCAATTCCTGCTGCCGTTTCAAGTTCTCCCGCTCGGCCATCTGGGCTTCGATCTGCTTGTTGATATCCGGCCCGGCCGGGGGAGCGCCGGCGCCGACCTCCGCCGGTCCGGCGTTCACCTTAGCGCCGCCTTTGCCCTTACCCCTCCGAAGCAATAGGACGACCGCGGCCAACAGCAGCAGCACCAGGCCCCCAACCGCCCCGGCGCCAATCAGTACCGGTTTGTTCTTCAGCAGATCCCGTAGCTGGTCCGGCTGCGGCGGGGCGGCTAAAATCTCGGCTACCGGCGGAGTGGCATTGAGGGTGGATTCAAACGGCAGACTGTCTACCACTAGCTGATCGCCCCGCTCGGCCGAAAAGCCGATGACCGCTACCAGCAGGTCATGGATCCGCTTCAGCGTGTCGGCCGAAGGCGGGGACACTACTTTCTTGGCTTTGGCTCCCGAGCCCTCCCAGTGGACCGTGTTGTCGATGAGCAGGGAGACCGAGATTTTCCGCAGCACCCCCTGGGGCACTTTGGTGTGCTTCACCACGCGGCTGGTTTGGTAGGCGATATTTTCCGTTCGCCGGCTGACGCTGGTTGCTCCAGATCCGGGCCGCGAAGTGGGTCGGGGTAGTGTGGACGAAGTTCCCGGGACACCTGAAGCCAGGTTGCCGCCGCTCGCATCATCTGTTTTTTGCGAGGTCACGATCGCGGATTTCGATGGATCATATGTCTCCTCGCTCTCTTCCCCGCTGGTTAAGTCGCAATCGGCTAACACCGCTGCACGAAACTTATCGGCGCCCAACAGCGGTCCAAGAGTCGTGTTTATCTTCGCCAGCAGATCTCTTTCCACCTTCTGCCGGTATTCCAGCGCCTCATCCGACCCGGCCCCATCCTCCGGCGTCCCGGCCCGGCGTGGCCGGTTGAGCAAGTTGCCGTTCATGTCGACTAACGACACGGATTCGGGCAGCAAGCCTTCCACCGCGCTCGCCGTGAGCTGGCAAATCGCGCTTATGTTTTGCGGCGAGAGTTTCGCTCCGGGCCGCAGCTTCACCAGCACGCTCGCCTTGGCAGGCTGCTGGGAATCGGTGTAAATCGAGTCTTTCGGGAACGTCAAATGCACCCGCGCCGCCTCGATCTCCGAGATTCCCATAATCGAGCGTTCCAGTTCCCCCTCCAGGGCACGGTGATAGTTCACCTGCTCGGCAAAGTCGCTGGTGTTGAAGTTCGTCTTGTCAAACAGTTCGAATCCGATGCGGCCAGTATGCGGAAGACCTGCGGCCGCCAACTGCAAGCGGACCTCAGCCACTTTGGCCGAAGGCACCAACACCGTGGTTCCGCCATCGCTCAGCCGTAGCGCGGTGCCGCCCTCGCGCACCTTCGCCACCATTGCCGCGGCGTCTTCCGGCGACAAATCCGTGTACAGAGGCTTGAAGTCCCGCTCCGTGTTCCAATGCGAAATCGCGGTCAGCGCTCCCATAACGGCGATTGCTCCCAGCAGCACCGTAATGCGCTGGGCCCAACTCAGACTCGCATATAGTCGCTTCAACTGATCCATTTTCCAGCTAGTGTTCTTAGGACACCACCATCTTCCAGGGACTATCCTTCCTGGGATTATCTTCCAGCGTCTCGCCCTTCGTTTCCCGGCGGCTTACAGTTGCATTTTCATGACTTCCTGATAGGCGGCGATCACCTTGTTCCGCACCTGCATGAACAGGTCAAACTGCATCTCCGCTTTTTGCGCCAACAAAGCAACCTGGTGCACCTCCACGTCTTCCCCCGACAGAAACCGGTCCATCGCGGCGCCAGTTTGCTGCTGTCCGTTTTCCACGTTCGCGACCGCCTGGCTCAACAGGGCGCTGAAATCTTTTCCCGCCCCGCTCGCCGCCCCCAGGCTCACGGGAGCAATCTGGTCCACGGCCGGCGCGACGATTGGCTGGATGGGAAGCATAGCCTTTACTTCAAAAGATCGTTACTGGAGAAGATCGTCACTTGAGAAGATCGATCGAGTGGCCGATCATGTCCTTGATCGCGCTAATCGCCGCGATGTTGGCTTCGAACGCGCGCGAGGCGCCCAGCAAATTCACCATGTCCGCGGACGGGTCCACTCGCGGAAACGTCACGTACCCATCTTTGTCGGCGTCGGGATGCCCCGGAATATAGCGTTTGTCCCCCGGCCGTGGGTCTTCGATGATTTCCGATACCGCTACTCCATTCACGCCCGCGGACATCTCAGTCTGGAAAACCGCCCCGAACGGCGAACCTTGTGGTTCACTCGTGAACACCACATCTTTGCTTTTATACGGACCGCCCTCCGGGGTTCGGGTGGTCTCGGAATTGGCCATATTCTCCACCAGCAATTCCGCCCGTGTCCGTTGCGCGCTCATTCCGGAAGCGCTGACCGATAAGGTCGAAAAGAGGCTCATAGGCTATTTGCCCTCCGAGATCGCCGACTTCACCACTCTTGCCTGCGCCCGGATCAGATTCGAAGCGACGTTGAACCGCATCGCGTTCTCCGCCAGTAAGCGCGCCTCCCGGTCCATATCCACGTTGTTGCCGTCGCTGCGCGTCGTCAAACCCGGCGCGTCTATTACATTAGGCGGACTCCCAGCGGTCAGGCTCAGAAATTCGAATTGGAAGTCGATGTCCTTCGCCTTATACCCCGGCGTATCGACATTGGCAATGTTCGAGGCGACCAATTTCTGCCGCGTGCTCAGCAGATCCATGTAGCGCCCCAGGCGGTCGATAATGTCTTCCATCACCCTTCCTCTAAAGGCAACTCGGCCACCAAAACTAACTTGTTCTTTTCAGGCCCCTAAGCAGTCATTACCAGGCAGGATTCCGTCATCGGCCAATTTATCGGCGTTCCAAAACGAACCGGAATTCCGATTTGAACCGTATTAGTAGCCCTAATTCGGCCGGCGGATATACAGCGAGTTAAAGCGCGGGTTGAAGAGGCGATCGGCGTCCGCGGATAGCAGCACGCTCAGCTCGTAGGCCGCCAGCATCGTCCCTAAGGGGAAGTGCAGAAAACTGAAAGCCGCCAGGATCACTCCGGCCATGCGCGCCCACGGGCGGAACTGCAGCAGCGCGATCCCCAGACCGATCATGGGTAACGCCAATACACCCATCACCGTCATTACCGCGGCCATGGCAAAGTCTTGCAATTCATCGCTGAAGTAAGACGCCCCGTTGAATAACAGGAAGAAAGTGACGGCCACCAACAGGCCCAGCGCTCCCACTAAGATATTGAGCAAGCCAATGGCTCGGATGTGCGATTCCAACCAATTTCCCAGCTACTATTGTGTCATGCCACCCTGCCGGGTGGAGCGCAAACTGATTCTGAACGATTCGCCTGCACTTCGGCTGCCGTCGTCACGTTCGGTTGTGCCGAAATCGATCTTCATAGAAAAGTGACCCAGTTCCTGGTTCAATCGACGCCGGCCCCGGCCGCGCCATCCGGATTTGGCTCCCCGGCGATCACGCACAGTAGAGGTGTACGATCACCTGGAACCCTCCCCGCCATTCGGTTCGCACGACGATCCGGACCGCCTGAAGCCTCGCATCTTATACTTCATCGTCGGGTCCTTCAGCCAGCGCCCGCCACGTGCCAGCGCGGAACTCGAATCTTGCCGCCCTGCGTGCCGGATTCCGTATCGGGAGGACATGCAGCCCTCCGTCATCGTGGCGCTCGACCACGTAAAGCCAGTAATCGAAATCGTCCGCCAGTTGTACTTGGTCGGTCTTTCCAGCAAGCGCGTCGCGGAATTGCCGATCGCTCACCTCGACTGTCTCGTCGTCCGTCCAGTCGCAGCCGTGCCCTTTGACCTCAATGCGGCGCACCAGGCGCTTCGTGGGGTCATCGAGTGCCCTGTCGAAGCTGTCAATATCGTAGCCGGGTTGTCCAGCGTCTTTGGCCTCGGCAAATCGCCCGGCATCACGCTCGAAGTCCACCACGGCCTGCCGGTATGCCACATCCGAGCCGAAAGCCTGGCGCGGGTGCGTCTCGCCATCACCGGCGTCATCATCGGGGCTTTCGGGAATGGGGCCGACGCCGAGCAGTTCCTTCATTTGGGTATCGATCTCCGAACGACGCTCCCGCAAGCTCTGCAATCGACTCTCACGGTCGTCCGCCGTGTGCCCGCCGGATGGAGGTGGCACCTCAGGAGTTCCGTCTTGGGGCGGTGCTTGATCTCCGTGCGCTTCCGTGGTCCCTCCGGTTTCAGCCGCCGGCAGGGTCGGGGCCGGGGGGGCGGGCTTTCCGCTTTCAGTCAGCGGCGTCGGTGTCTTTGGTCCTGTACCGGCCGGTTTGGTCGCGTCCGCGGCAGCACTTTCTGGCGGCTTTTCCTGTCCTGGGAGCAAACCTCGCTGTCTGCGAAGTTCCTCCAGTCGCGGGCCAAACCTATCCTCACGGTCCAGCCATCCCAGCAACTGCGTCAGTGCGGGTGCCAACTCATCCAGGTCGCGCCGGTTGGCAAGGCCACTCCACTGCAGCAGCACACGACAGAGGTCCGCGAAGCCGAAGTGGCCCTTTGATCTGGTTGCTTGCGCTTTCAAAGAAGGATCGCCAGTCAGCATCAGTCAGCCCCGGCTTGTGCTGCAAGTACCGAGGTGATACGACGGGCACCCCGGAAAAGAAGCGCCTCCTCGCCGGGCTGGCGTATGGATCGGCCAAGACGACATTCTCCAGTGGAGCGACGGTGCCGTTCTCGCACAAGGCCTGCATCACCAGATTGGGTCGCTGTTTTTGCTTCAAGTGCACCCAGCACGTGACGTCCAGGACGAGAGCTTGCACGTCCGAATCCGGCTGTGTCGGCAGGCCCTGCCACCAGCGCCGCATTACCTCCTCCAAGTTCTCGCGGCGCATCTGCCTGACATACTCCTGCGCAGCCACATCACGTCGCAAGGACCGGTCAAATCCCCACTCAAGCCGTTCCTGGGGCGGCGCAAGGTAGGGCCCAAGCAACGATCGCAGTGGCGGGTCTTGTTCTGAGACGGAATCCCACTCGGCAGGCAGCCCGATCGCGCTGTCACGGTCGATCCATTCACCATCAACTGCAGGGAGGCACTGCAAGCGAGACTCACGCCAGGCGCTGACACCATCCAGGCTTGCCAGCGCCCGCAAGAGGCGTAGGTGAGCCTCGGCCCCAACAGACCCGAGTTGCTCCCGCCATTCTCCGACAGTACCGCTCTCCCAGTGGCTCGACAGGTCGGCAACAGCAAGCGGCGTGAGGATCTCAAGATGCGATAGCGATTCCAGCGTCCGGTTGCCGAGAATCGTCGTGCTGAGAACGCAGCCCCCGAAGAGCACCCAAGGCAGGAGAGTCGCCTCATCAAAAGATCGCAGGATCGGGGGCAGCAGTCGCGCTTCTGATGGCATCGCAAACCGCGTGCCCTCGGCCGTGCGGACCGGCAAGAAGGACAAGGACGATAGTGCGGCCCGGAGCCCGTCACGGAACTCAGGATCACTAAGATATGCGCTGAACGCTCCGTCCGTCTCGCCCCACTCCGGCAACACCGCAATGCTCTCACCAAGCGCCTGATCGGGTATGTGTTGCAGCGTCGTGACCCACGAGAGGTATGCCGCCACGAGCCCGGCGAGCCGCGACAGGATCTCGCGATGCCACTCGTTGGTTTCGACCTCCATGATCTCGCGGCGACTTGTGACCAGCAGCCAGTCCGCCTGTACGTGCAATCCCAACGGCACGTTCACCCCAGTAGGGAGTAGGGCGTATGCTTGCCCGCGTTGCTGAGGTCGCGGGAAGCCGCGATCATCAAGTGGGCAGAATACCTCCACTGTTCGCTCGCGTTGCGCCTCGGCGTAAACCGCTTCCTTCTCCTCTGGGCGCGGCTGTATCTGTCGGTGTTCCAGAAAACGTGCGATGGCGGCGCAGCTTGGCTGGTAACGTGAGGAAAAGAGGATCCACTCTCGCGTGCGCTCACTAGCCTCGTGGTATGCGGTGAGCGTGACGCGCGTCATCTGCTCGTCTACGGTCTTTTCGTGTTGCTCCAACAGCCAGTGCTCGCCTGCCCACTCGACCTCCTCGACACCCCGGCGCGCCAGCAATGCAAGAACCAACAGGTCTGGCGAGAGCACCTTGGTTACGTCTTCCGCAATGGCGCCAAGGCGCTGCAATCTGTCGTGGAGGAGGAACCGGCACGTCATCCCCTGCGATGGCTGCTCGATCGCCTCGCCATAAGCCGGCAGGACACACCCAAGCCAATGGCGCTGTCGGTCCCCCAGTTCACCGACCTCCTCTTTGACACGAAAGCCAAAACGCCACGGCCCTGAACTGACATCAACGCATTCAAAGCTCTGGAACACGGCCTTGAAGCCGATCCCCATAAAGCCGACCGTGCCGGCCCCCTTTTTGGACATGCCGCGGACGCACAACGCCTCGACGTGCCCTTCATCAAAGGCTTTACCATCATGCTCGACAACCAGCGTGCGCGCCGTTTCATCCACGGAGAGGCGGATGTGCTTGGCGTCAGCGTCCACTGCGTTTTGCAGCAATTCGCCAACGTACAGCCAAGGGTGTGGGAAGGTCTGTCGGAGGTCCTTCAGCGCTCCATATCCGCGGTCGGTTGCGTAAAAATCCTGGTTCTTCGTTCGGACGTCTGCCAAGAACTGCGCCGCAGCCTGGTCAGTGATTGTTGTTTTGGTGCCGGTGAGCATCCTGTATTCGCCTGTTCGCTCTCTTCGAAGTGCTTACTGACCGCGGTACGCCGCAAGGAATCGCAGAGCCTCCCGACTCCTACGTGCGTGCAGAACTACCGCACCAATCGGCTTGGAACAATCCACTTTACTCCCTTTCCACTCCGCTGGCTGCTTGGCCGAGGCGAGGGCGGTCATCCTGGGAATGAAAAACGCGCATCTGAACCGGGTTCCCGGGCTAACCGACCCCATTCACTCCGGCCGCCAGTATCTCTCTTCAGTCCGGCATTCGGATCGGGATCACTTTGTTGCCGTGCCGGCGATAAATTCGGAAATCTCCATCCAGGGTGAGCACCTCGGCCGCGCCGTGGATCTCGGACAGTCGAACGATACACGCGTCTGCCAATGACATCGGCCGATTACGATACCGGCGCATGAGCGCGCGGAGATCCGCCTGCTGGTCCTCAACCGCGAGCCCGATCCGAATGATTCCTCTCTCTAAGAGAGCAAAAAGGACATCGGTGTCGCGGCCCTCACGCTTCAGGAGAAATGCGGCTTCAGTGAGTACCGGCTCACATGTGAGCATGGGAGGGCTCAGTTGTTTCCACTGCTCCACCGCCCATGCGTGGTGCACCAATCCGTCAGCGAGAAAGCTTACGAGCGGCCCCGTGTCGAGCACCACAACCCGCTCCTTCACTCGCCGAAACCTTCCATATATTTCGGATTGTGCGCCAAGTCGCGCGGCAGGCCCTTCACTGTCCCCGCAAGATCTCGAGCCAGGTCGTAACAGGAAGCTGCACGCCGGGGCCGTCCGCGAAGGGCCGCTTCAAGGCTCTCACGCACCAGAACGGATTTCGTAATTCGTCTGGTCCTTGCCTCCCGCTCCAGTTCCGCCAGAAGGTCGTCAGGCAGTTTCAATGAGATCGTCTGCATCTGTCTTTATGGTATTACCCTCCGTTATGGTGCGCAATACCGAAGATCTGGGCCGGCGATCAGTGCCCATAAACGCGCTTGCGTCTCGCCGATCCAACGAGCCGGCCTTTCGCCATCCCGCACATCTCCTCCTCACGTGCCCGCAGAAGCGCGCCGGAGCCGCGATCCAGCGTGCCCGGATCCCAGTCACCGCCCCCGCAAATAAATTTTCTCCAACCACTTCATCACCTTACCGCCCCTCAACTCGCTAAAGCCCCCAAATTCCTTGCACCCCGAAGCTAAAATCCAAGCGGGCCATGCAATTTCGGCCCAATAAACTTGCTCACCGTGGACCCAAATCCGTCCACCGAAAGGACCAGCTATATATGACTAATTAACCATTCCACCGGCCCGCGCACACCCGTAGGCAAGCAGCGCTCCAGCATGAACGCCCTCCGCCACGGCCTCACCGGCCAGACCGTCGTCATCCCCGCCGAAGACCGCGTCGCCCACGACAAATTCTGCCGCAGCTTCTTCGACGACTTCCAACCCCAAACTGCCATGGAGCGCCAACTGGTCCAGACCGTCGCCGACTGCTCCTGGCGTCTCAACCGACTCCGCGCGACGGAGCAATCCCTGCTCTCCCTCAGCACCCTCGACTTCGAAGATCGATTCAACAATCAGGACGACCGCGCCGCTGCCGCCTGCGCCTCCGCCCTGGCTTTCGAGAAAAACCTCAAGACGCTCGGCAACCTCAGCCTCTACGAGCAGCGCATCTCGCGCGCCTGCGAACGCGCCCATGCTCAGCTCAAGATCGAGCTGGCCGAGCGTAAAGCCCGCGAAAAAAGCGACCTGGCCCGCGCCGCCGAACTCAAGGCCCACCATGACGAGCGGCAAGCCAAATCCGCACAACCACTTGCCTATGACCCCAGCCAGGATGGGTTCGTTTTTTCGAAGGGCGTAATCGACCTCTGGTCCGAGCGTGAAACCCGCTACCAATGCGCCCAGCAAGCCACCCAGCAGCGCCAAAAAGCGGCGGCCGCCGCCTGAAACCCGGCTTTGCTACAACCCTGCCTTTTGTTAAAACAATGTGTAGAAAAGTTGAGGTCACCCCCACCAAGCCCTGCCACACCCAGCGCGACCTGAGTCTCGCCTGCACCCCAGGTGTCTCGCTGATCCTTGCCTCGAAATCGAGCGCGACCCGGCACTGGCCTGTCGCCCTTGTCGAACAACGTGAACACCGTCATGGCAACCAGGTGCCCCTGATTCTATCCGCCGTGCCAGAGTAGCGTGGCAGTGACCATCGCTGTGCGTTGCGCCCACTGCCGCAAACTGAGCTAAGGGCTTGCCGCAAAATAACATTTACCATTAGGAATGTTTTGGCGACGCTATGCGAGGCAGTAGCGAATAGTTCCATTCAGGATTTCGACGGTGGGGTTGCAGGTTCAGTTGCTTCATCTGCATGTCCGTGATTTTCACTCCGGTCTCATAGATGCTCGGGTCCAGCATGGCCTGGATTCGCAACCCTTGGCTCGTTCGGGTGGCGCTGATCATATTCACCACGGTTTCGAAACTGACCAGCGGTTCGCCTCTCCAGTTCATGCTGATGAAGGAAAACATCCGGTGCTCGATCTTGTTCCACTTGCTGGTCCCCGGCGGGTAGTGGCCGACTACGATTTCCAGCCCGGTCTCGTCGCTGAATTGCTGCAGGTAGTATTTCCAGGCCCGATTCCGGGCGGCGTTGCTTCCTCCGCTGTCGGCACAGATGAACAGGCGCCGGGCCTTGGGGTAGTGGCGGACTCCAAACTGGAGCCACCAACGCCGGATACTCTCCACCGCAAACTCCGCCGTGTCATGCGTCATGCCGACGTTCACCATCCCTTCGTTCCGGTGCACATCAAAGGCCCCATAGGGGATCGCAGTGCCTTCCGCGAGGCTGGAGAAATCGTGCACGTTGACCTTCGGCGCTTCCCCCTTCTTGCGCCATTTTCGCCCGTCATTCTTGAAGTTCCCGACTTTTTCTTTCTTCTTGGTGTCCACCGAGATCACCGGCTCCTTCGCCTTCAGAAACCGTTTCGCCGTCTCGCTGATATACCGGAACTGGCGGTCCCGGTCGGCGTGGGATTCGCCTTCCTTGTCTTTCAGGTTCGCCTGTAGTGAGTAGCCCATCGTCCGCAGACGCCTCTGTATCGTGTCCGCGCTCACATCGTGCCCTAGGCTGACCAAGTACTCCCGTATCTGGTAGCTCGACTTGCTGTTCCACTTCAAGGGTGACATCGGATCGCCCACCGTACTCTCTTCCATCACCTGTTCCAGCAACTGGGTGATCTCCGGATCATGTTCCTCCACCGGCTTGCGCCCCGCTCCGGGTTTTCGCACTCTGCCTTCCTCGGCTACCAGTTTGCTCTTGCCAGACAGTTCCCGAATCCCCTTCAAGATGGTCGGCTTGGACAGTCCACTGGTCTCCACCATTCGCTGGATGCCGCCCCTGCCGCAGCGTAACGCTTCACGCCCCACAAGCCAGCGCCGCTGCGCTTCATTCAGCGTCCCCATCACCCTCTGCAAGAGCTTCGAGTCCCGCTTGGCGTTTGATACTTGCATACCCACAGCATCGCACGAACCCGTTCAATGGTAAAGTTTATTTTGCGGCAAGCCCTAAATCCGCCGCGGGCTACATGATCGTCTGCCCCTGACGTTAAGCAACGTTCAACAAAGACGATAACCAAGCCGCAAAAGACGGGGCGCGAAACAAGCGGCCGAAGTCGTTGTCGGCGAGATCCGGCGTGCGGCGCTGGCACGATCAGAAGATGGTGCTAGGCGGTCCCATCGGGAAGTGTTCGGCCGCATCAGTGGGTAGAGCGTAATGCAACCGGCGTGCATCGGCGGATCGTAGCCGACTTGTGGGTCCTAATCCAGAACAGCTTCCTCGAAGCCGTAACCTCGAGCGTTGACGACGGTCGCACCACGTCTGCGACCCGATTCCCAAGATAATTTCCTGCTCTTGGCAACGATCCGGCCCGCAGGATCAGGCTAGACTAAGGCTCTTCGGGGACCCCTGCGTAGTACCTTCAGAAGTCGCAGGGTTACCAGCCGTGAACCCGTCTTCCTTCGCCACCACAGCTACTACTTGATCGCGACAGTAATGCCCGTAGTCAGGTATGGGTACGATGAAATGACGATGGGTACCGCGGGGCCGGTAACGACGTCCAGAGGAAGTTGAACGTTGATCTGCATCACGCCGTTGACTAGCGAGGGTGCGGCCCCTGCGTACGTGACTAGTCCGGGATACTGCTCGGTCAGTCCATCGAAACCGACGAAAGGAGTCAGCGCGAGCGGAGCTGCAGCAGGGACGACCTGGCCATCACCAAAAGGAGGGTTGGTCAGACCTCCGCCCGTACCGAACATCGATATGATCGACCCACGCGGTGCAGGGTTTGACGCAGAGTTGAGGGTTCCGTCCTCGTTGAGAATGGCGCCTTGCCCGCTGCCAGACTGGTCTACAGAAAAAATGGCGGGAGTGGACTTCTCTATCCAGGTGAGGTTTTGCGCGGAGGTTCCGGCAGCCGTCGATACGGCCAACGCTGCCTCGGACATTGATACATTGGCGGGAACAACGGCATTGATCTGTGACTCGCTCACGTACAAAAGCGGGGCCAGTATGCCGCCGAATGTGACACTGGTTCCGGCCAGTTGTGTAGGGAAATATCCGCCGGAGGGCGAGGCGATAACACCCTTCCTTGGTCCTAATCCGCTACCGAAAATTGAGATCAGTTCAAGCGGACAAGAAGCGCCCACTTGAAAACTGGCCGAGTCGGCGACTACAGACACCTGGACAGGGTTGCTTGCGGAAGGGTCGATCGAAACCAGAAATGGGGTGTCGAAATCTTCATACCTTCCAGCGATCACCAGCATTCCCGACGAATAAGTCATCGCGGTGGCTCGCTCGTCCTGACAGCCGCTGTACTCTGACGCATACAGACGTTTACCCGAATGATCGAAACTAGCAACGAATGTCGAAAAGTAAGGAGAATCATAGGGGATGGAGTTCAGGTTGCAAGTCGGCATGCTGTAATCGCTGGCGGGAAAGTCAAACGAATCTGTAATTCCCGCGATCGTTACCGAATCTCCGGTAAGCGCTATGGCGGTAGCGAGATCGGTTTGGCTTCCGCCGATCAGGGTCGAGAAAATCAGCTCCGTTCCTGTCGGATTGAGTTCAAGAACGAAGGCGTTACGATCCCCGCTATTTACGTCGGCTTGAAATGCTCCAGGAGTTGTTGGAAACGTGAACTGCGCCGGTCCGGCAACATAAGCGTTCTGTGAGTCATCCACTCGAATAACGATACTCGGGTACGCCTCAAAATCGTTGAGCGACACACCCGGAATATAGGTTGAATACACAAGTAACCCGGTTCCATGATCCAAGCGAGTAACGAACCCACCATAGGGGGCTAGTGGCGCGAACGATGACGCTAGGGTTGGAAAAAAAGCTCCAGCGATGCCCGCAATATAAATGTCTCCGGTGCTGTCTACAGCAACGTCAGTTGCGAACGAATCGCTTGAGCCGCCAAGATACGAACCATATTCAATCGCGCCGGCGTTGCTCAGCCTTACCACGACCGCATTGCGGTTACCGGACGCCGCGCCCAACGACTCTTGGAAGGCGCCAGCAGTGACCGGAAAATCAAGGGAATTTGTGCTGCCGACGACCACTGCGCGGTTGTCAGTTGTTAGAGCAAGGGAAGATGCAGTGTCATTACCAGTGCCGCCGATGGTGGTCGAATACACGAGAGCCGTTCCCGTGGCATTAAGTTTGAATACTAAGAGGTCGGGATCGGAGTTGCTCGGCACATGGCCATTAGTTGGCCGAGAGGTTACAGGGAAATCCGGAGAGTTTGTGTAACCGCTCACATATACGTTGCTCTGCCCGTCAACCTGGATTCCTGCACCAGTTTGTCCACTAGAGCCACCCACCAACACGGACCAGACCATCTGGTAGGTAGTGGGCGCCAACTTCATAACAAAGATATCGTTGGCATGACGAGTACTCAAGGGTCCAGGGGTCACCGGAAAACCGGGAAACGACGTCGATCCAGTCACGTAAACATAGCCGCTAGAATCGCTGGTGACGCCGGTAACCCTGGTCACGTCATCTCCGCCACCAGTAGGGATGTTCCATAGACTCTTGACTACGGGGTCGATCACCAAAACAGATTCGTGGTCGTAATCTCCGATTTCCAGACTCACCTCACCGTTCGATAATCGGTAGCGGCAGGCGATCGACTTTCGCTTGCCGCCAACATTCTGATAGGCCAAGGGACGCTGGTGATTGAACGTCGCGGTACCGGTCTCCACAAGCACATCGCCCGCATTGGTTAGTTCTACGTTGTTCGCATCGGCGAATCTGATCCGTATTCGCGAGGCATCAGCGAGTGGCGCTACTAAAAAGTCGTATTCGGCCGTTCCATGGTTGCTGTAGAAGACTACATCGATCCCCGGATAAACCTCGCGCATCCTTAATCTGCTGACATTCTCGTACTGCGGTGTTGGCTGGACCGCGCCAGGGAATTCCAGTTGCAGTGCACCCGGCTCAGCGAACGCAGGGCTCAGGAAGCACAGCAGTAAGAAGGCCTTTGCTCTTAAGGTTCTCATCGAATTGCGACCGTAACACCCACTTGACTAGAAACGCCGCTCGCCGACACGTTAACCAAGATGAAGTCACTTTGTGGTACTCCGGACGGAATCTGAATATCGATCGCCATGTAACCGGCCGGATAACCAACAGCGGGGGCGACGTTCCGAACCTGCGCGCTGGCCCCCGACACCATGGCAGTGATGGTCGCCTGGGGAGCGCCGCTGTCGGTGGTGACACCTAAGCCCGTTGCATATAGCCGCAACATGTGACCCTTCTGAGCCGGGTTTGACGCGGAGTTGACGGTCCCGTCTTCATTGGTCGCGATTGCCTGCCCCACACCGATTGAGCCTGCTGTGAAGAGCGCGGGATTCGCCGCTACAATTCCCACTGTTCGAGGATCGCCTGGCGCGTCTCCAGAGCTGACGACGATCACCGAAGTTTCGGCAGCCGGTGCTCGGTCTGGCACCAGCGCGAGAATTCTGTTGCTGCTGACTGATAGCAATGGCACCGCCGCGCCATCGATCATTACCTGGGTACCCGCGAGCTCAACCGGGGGATTCGTCATGTCTGGAGCGACCGTGGGCGAAGATACACTAGCCAGACCAACACCCCGCATTTCAGTGATCTGCCCTGGGACCAGCACCGAGGGAAGCAAACTCGCCGGGTTCATCAACTCGGTCAATAGGGGCTGCTTTTGACCGGAGAAATTCAGTTCAAGAATGTCTGCGGCTGCCGTGATTACGAGGCCGCCGTCTTGCCTAACGCCATATCCGATCGGAAAGACACCGTCCGGATCGTTAATATTCGGTATTGGGCCGAGATAGGTAAGTGCTCCAGCAGCCAAAGAGAACTCGGCAATGTAATTAGGGGTTAGTAGGCCATCGAGACCTTCGGCATTCAGCGTTGAACCCATGACGAGACTACTTGTATCTGCTCCTCCGATCATGTAGAAATCCTGGCCGTTGCCCGTAATTATAGACTGCACAGTGCCGGAAACCGGGAGGGGATAGGAGAGGAGCAGGCGTGAGCCCGTCGGGTCCAGCACTCCGACTAAAGGTTGCGATTGCAAGGACACCGGAGGAGGGCCGGTATCAGGGGTAACCGGATAGTCGAAGGCCTGCGTGTTCGCGGTAAACAGGATGCTGCCATCGGCGGCTAGTGCGATTGATTCAGCGTCGGGAGGTGCGAAGCCTTCCACGATGCCTTCCAACGGCTGAGCGACCGTATCGTAGTCACCGCCAACATAAGTGGACCAAAAGAGTTTGCTTAGCGCTTGGTCTAGCTTCGACACGAACAAATCAGTTCCGGCGCCACGCGTGGTCTGATAAGCTCCCGCGGTCACGGGAAAGAATCTCGAGTTCGTATCGCCGTACAGATAGACATTCCCTGCCGAATCGAGTTGGACACCAGCACAACGATCAACGCCATCGCCGCCGATAAACGTGAACGCCTCATACGAAGTTCCGTCGGGGCTTAGCTTTGCCACAAAAACGTCATAGTTATTGTGGGGAATTGCCTGGAAAGCTCCGGGCGTCGCGACCAGGCCTGGATCGTCAGTGCTGCCACAAACCACCGCTGAGCCCTGTGAGTCGACCGCGAGCGCACCGTTCGGTAACGCAGAGTCCCCTCCTAAGAAAGTCGCATAAACCAGCTCGCCCGTTGGTGCGATCTTGAGAAGGGTTGGCGTGAGGCCGATACCGGGATAGGTTTGAACAGCATTCGGCGTGATTGGGGCCGGATAGCTTATTTGGGTATAATCGAGAGTCTGCTCGGTGTGGAGTGCCAAGACGTATGTGAACCCGGCATTGTCCACAACGATCTGTCGGGGCCTGAGACCATTTAAATAGGTTCCGTATAAGACCGTCGACCCCGTCGGGTCCAGCTTTAGAAGGGCGCCATCGTAAAAGGCAGGTGCAAGCGGGCTCGATTGCTGAAATCCGTTTGGAGTAACGGGCAAACCGCCGAAACTGAGACCCCCGATATAAATTTGATTGTTCGCATCGACCGTCGAAGCCGTAGCGCTGATGCTATTAACCGTACTGAACCACTGAACGAATGTTCCAGACGAGTCGGTCGCTTGAGGGCGCGATTGACAACCAGATTCTACTAAAGAGCAGTGTCGCCGGACTATGTTCTGCTGCGCCGAGGCCGGGCAAAATGTAACGAGAACAAGAAGAGCTAGGACCGACCGAAAACGCCGTATGGCGACACTCCCTAGTTCAATAGTGGTCTCCCCGTTCGTTGTCAAACGCTCAAAAACGATCATCTTCCATCCGTATGTATATTGTATCGTTGTGAAATGATCTTCATGAGCGGAAAGAAGGCTCGCGATCGTCGAGCAGCGCCAGAAGTCCGTGCTCGGTTTTGACAGACGAGTCCGATTAAGTCGTCGTGTGAGCATGGGGCCAACTGAGAGTCGGCGGACCCGCGGGAACCTCGAAGCCATCCGCAAGTCCGGTTTTAGGAAGTTTCAGCGTGTCGGTACCGATACCCCTTCGTCCGATCCACTGTCCGCCCATTCGCATCTCGTGCACCTGCGCCCAACGCGCCCCAGAAACGGTGCCATAGAAGCAGTCCCAGCCCGCCCGGGGCACCAGTCACCGCGCCCGCAAAAAAACTTTCCCCAACAACTTCAGCATTTTACCGCCGCCAGACTCCCAAAAACCACGCAATTCCTTGCACCCAAAAGCTAAAATCCAAGCGGGCCATGCAATTTTGGCCCAATAAACTTGCTCACCGTGGACCCAAAGCCGTCCACCGAAAGGACCAGCAATATATGACCAACCATTCCACCGGCCCGCGCACACCCGAGGGCAAGCAGCGCTCCAGCATGAACGCCCTGCGCCACGGCCTCACCGGCCAGACCGTCGTCATCCCCGCCGAAGACCGCGCCGCCCACGACAAATTCTGCCGCAGCTTCTTCGACGACTTCCAACCCCAAACTGCCATGGAGCGCCAACTGGTCCAGACCGTCGCCGACTGCTCCTGGCGTCTCAACCGACTCCGCGCGACGGAGCAATCCCTGCTCTCCCTCAGCACCCTCGACTTCGAAGATCGATTCAACAATCAGGACGACCGCGCCGCTGCCGCCTGTGCCTCCGCCCTGGCTTTCGAGAAGAACCTCAAGACGCTCGGCAACCTCAGCCTCTACGAGCAGCGCATCTCGCGCGCTTGCGAACGCGCCCATGCTCAGCTCAAGATCGAGCTGGCCGAGCGCAAAGCCCGCGAAAAAAGCGACCTCGCCCGCGCGGCCGAACTCAAGGCCCACCATGACGAGCGACAAGCCAAATCCGCACAACCACTTGCCTATGACCCCAGCCAGGATGGGTTCGTTTTTTCGAAGGGCGTAATCGACCTCTGGTCTGAGCGTGAAACCCGCTACCAATACGCCCAGCAAGCCACCCAACTGCGCCAAAAAGCGGCGGCCGCCGCCTGAAACCCGGCTTTGTTACAACGATGTGTGGAAAAGTTGAGGTCACCCCCACCAAGCCCTGCCACACCCAGCGCGACCTGAGTCTCGCCTGCATCCCAGGTGTCTCGCTGATCCTTGCCTCGAAATTGAGCGCGACCCGGCACTGGCCTGTCGCCCTTGTCGAACAACGTGAACACCGTCATGGCAACCATCGGCGGCATTGCGGCGAGTGTCCAGTTCGCCGGCCTGATGGCGGGCTTCGCAGGACTTTATCAGGTGAACGCGATGGTTCCCGCGGGCGTAACGGCTGGCAACCAGGTGCCCCTGATTCTATCCGCCGTGCCAGAGTAGCGTGGCAGTGACTATCGCTGTGCATTGCGCCCACTGCCGCAATCTGAGCTAAGGACCTGTCATAAAACAACCCATTCAACCGCTCCCCCACGGTAGCGGCTAGAAAGACGTGACCGAGCCGCGACCGTGAGGGAGCGGTCATACAGCAGTGGCATGGTTGTTTCACGACGGATCCTAAGTCGAGGATCAGCACCGTGAGCGTGGAACTGATAGCGTCTACGGTTGCTTCCAAGATCGCGCTCTTCCCGTGCGAGACTCGCAAGACCGTATCAGCCGGGGGTACAAATGACCGCAAGCACAACCAGGCGCAGTTATCGAGGGGTCACGACGAAATAGCCAAATCCAAGACTTGAACGGGCAGCCCAAATGGGCGCCAGGTCCCGTGATACTTTAGTGGTTCCGCATTATGGCGAACACAATCCCTATCACGGTCGCATACGGCGACGGAATCGGCCCGGAGATCATGGCGGCAACGCTCCATATCCTGAAGCAGGCCGGCGCCCGCATCGAGACGGAAGTCATCGAGATCGGCGAGAAAGTTTACTTGCGCGGCAATTCGGCCGGTATTGAGCCCAGCGCCTGGGAATCGCTGCGGCGCACCAAAGTGTTTCTAAAGGCGCCGATCACCACGCCGCAGGGCGGAGGCTTCAAGAGTTTGAACGTCACCGCGCGCAAGGCGCTGGCCTTATATGCCAACGTGCGGCCCTGCGTCTCGTATCACCCGTTTGTCCGCACCAAGCATCCGGTCATGGACGTGGTGATTGTGCGCGAGAACGAAGAGGACACCTACGCGGGCATCGAATACCGGCTCAGCAATCAGGTGATGGAATGCCTGAAGCTGATCTCGCGGCCCGGCTGCGAGAAGATCGTCCGCTATGCTTTCGAATACGCCGTCCTGCACGGCCGCAAAAAGGTAACCTGCTTCAGCAAAGACAACATCATGAAGATGACCGACGGTCTCTTCCATGAAGTGTTTAACGAAGTAGGTTTGGAATATCCGGGTATCGAGAAGGAACACTGGATCGTGGATATCGGCGCCGCCAAGATGGCCGACACGCCGGAGGCCTTTGACGTGATCGTGATGGAGAATCTGTACGGCGATATCTTGAGCGACGTGGCCGCGCAGATTGCAGGTTCGGTGGGACTGGCCGGGTCAGCCAATATTGGCTTGCACGCGGCCATGTTCGAGGCCATCCATGGGTCGGCGCCGCGGCGCGCCGGTCAGAACTTGGCGAATCCTTCAGGGTTGCTGTTGGGAGCGGTGCTGATGCTGGTGCACATCGGCCAGCCGGATATTGCCGAGCGCGTTCACAACGCATACTTGCGTACGATTGAAGACGGCGTGCACACCTACGACATCTTCCGCGAGGGCGTGAGCAAACAGAAAGTAGGGACCAAGGAGTTTGGCGACGCGATCGTGGCGCGCCTGGGTCAGACGCCGCACACGCTGAAGGCCGTGAAATACGCGCAGGCGAAAGGCAAGGTGGTCGCGCCGCTCCGGGCGACCGTGCCCTCGAAGATCGAACTGGTCGGGGTGGACGTGTACGTCGGATCCGAAGCTTTGCCGGACGCGCTCGCCAAGGAACTGGTCAAATGCAATGGTGACGGGCTGGAGATGACCATGATGTCCAATCGCGGCGTAAAGGTCTGGCCCGATGGCATGGCGGAGACCTTCTGCATCGATAGCTATATTTGCCGCTTCTTAGGCAACGGCCCGGTAACGCAGAAGCAGGTAGTGGGAGTGCTGGCCCGCGCCGCCGAAGCCGGCGTGGATGTGGTGAAGAGCGAATACTTGCGCACCTTCGACGGCAAGATCGGGTATTCGCTGGCCCAAGGCCAGTAAACGCCTTGTTTCAGATTGTTGACAAGTCTCCAAGTGCTACGAATGTTACTGAGCCGCGACCGTGAGGGAGCGGTGGCCTGGCGCCACTAAGCATGACGGATCCTAAACATTCCAGCGTTCCCGTCGGAATCGTCATGGGCAGTAAGTCCGACTGGGAGACCATGCGGCACGCGTCCGAAATGCTGGCGCGTTTTGGCGTGGCGCACGAAAAGCAAATCGTTTCCGCGCACCGCACTCCGCAATGGATGGTCGAGTATGCCTCCGGCGCCGAAGCGCGCGGATTGCAAGTGATCATCGCCGGCGCGGGCGGCGCGGCGCATTTGCCGGGGATGGTGGCCGCTAACACTCTGCTGCCGGTATTCGGCGTGCCGGTCGAGAGCGCCTCGCTAAAAGGCATGGATTCTCTGTTGTCGATTGTCCAGATGCCAGGTGGAATTCCGGTGGGCACTTTAGCGATTGGGAAGGCCGGCGCGATTAACGCAGCGCTACTGGCGGTGGCCGTTTTGTCGAATCACGATCCGGAGTTGCGCGAGAAGTTGCGAGCGTTTCGGCGGGAGCAGGCGGCCAATGTACGCTCGGAAGAGCTGCCGTGAGGCCTAAGGGCCAGTCATGAAACAACCAATTCAACCGCTCCCTAATGGTCGCGGCTCGGAAGGCGTGACTGAGCCGCGACCGTCAGGGAGCGGGCCGGAAGTAGCGGCCAGGTTGTTTCATGACAGATCCTAAAGCGATTCTGCCGGGAGCGACCATCGGAGTGCTCGGCAGCGGACAACTGGGGCGCATGTTCACCATTTCAGCACGCCGCATGGGCTACCGCGTGCACACCTTTTCTCCGGATCAGGACACGCCGACCGGGCAAGTGGCCGATGTGGAAGTGCAGGCATCCTACGACGACCTGGATGCGGTGTGCGCCTTTGCGCGCAACGTCAACGTGGTTACTTTCGAATTTGAGAACGTGCCCACCGCGACGGCCGAGGCTGCCGGACGTTGCGCGCCGGTACGTCCCAGCGGCGCGATTCTGCACACCACCCAACAGCGTATCCGCGAGAAAGCGTTTCTCACCAGCGCGGGGTTACCTTTGACTCCCTACCGGGAAGTGCGGTCGCTCGAGGATTTAGAACAGGCCATCGGGGAATTGGGCTGTCCGGCGGTACTCAAGACGGCAGCGTTCGGCTACGACGGAAAAGGTCAATTTTCGATCCAGTCTCCGTCGCAAAGCGCGGAAGCCTGGGCTGCGATCGGCCGGCAGGAGGCGGTGCTGGAGGCGTTTATTGATTTTGAGCGTGAGCTGTCGGTAGTGGCGGTGCGCGGAGTTGACGGGCAGTTCGCGCATTTTGGGGTGATGGAAAACGCGCATCGGCGATCCATTCTCGATGTGTCGATCGCCCCGGCGCGCGTGCCCGGCAAAGTGGCGCGGGAGGCGGTCGAGATCGCGCGCAGCGTGCTCGAAAAACTGAACGTAGTGGGCGTGCTGTGTACCGAGTTTTTTCTCACTCGCGCTGGCCGGTTGCTGATTAATGAGCTGGCGCCGCGGCCGCATAATTCGGGCCACTTGACGGTGGATGCGAATGTCACCAGCCAGTTCGAGCAGCAGTTGCGGGCCGTGTGCGGGCTGCCCTTGGGATCGACGGCGAGCCACGGACCGGCGGTGATGGTGAACCTGCTGGGCGATCTGTGGGCCAACGGCGAACCGGACTGGCCCGCTGCCTGCGCATTTCCTAGCGTGAAGCTGCATCTTTACGGCAAGTTGGAACCCCGTCCCGGCCGGAAGATGGGACACATGACCGCGCTCGGGGCAAGCGTGGATGAAGCTCTGCGGTTGGCCACCCATGCGCGGAGCAAACTCGGCGGCGGAGAGTAATCTGGCCTACTACCTGACACGCGCGGGTTCGAGCGAAGGAATTCGGCCTCGATCCCTTCCGGCGCTCGCCCGGAATGAGGTGTTTGGTACTTGGACCCAATTTCTGGACGGAGTCCCAGTATGTCGGACGTGTTACTGCGCCTGACGCCAATAGGTCCTTTAGTTGGCGCGCTTAAAAAATGGAGCGCGAATTGCTAAGGGAAACCCTGAGGACAGTTGTGATCAGACACCTGTTGTGTACGGCGGCGTTGCTGTTTGGTTCGACGGTGGTAAGGGCCGACACCTTTACCTTCTCCTACTCTGGTTCTGGCGTCACCGCTTCTGGGACGCTGACGGCCACTTCCCTCGGCTTGGGGGAGTACTCAGTTACGGGTATCACTAACGGCAGCCGCGACGGCAAAACCATAACCTCGGTGAGCGGCGTGTTCTACTACACCAATGGCTCGCCAAGCATCTTCAGCAACGCGGCACTGACTCTAAGCGTTACCGGGATGTTACTCGATAGCATGTCGTACAGCGCGCTCAGCGGTGGCTCCGAGACAGCGATAACCAACGGCTTGAAAACGACAACCACCACTCTCACCAGCTTTTCGATAAACAAATCCTCTGTTCCCGAGCCATCGTCCCTGCTGATTCTGATGACCATGTGTTGCGGGATTTGGGTGATGGCGCGAAAATTGCCTCCAAAGAAGACGTAGTGACGGTCATGCCGGCCTCGCCGGTAGTATTCTTCCGTCATTAGATCCGAACACCCGCAAAGGGCTTTGTCTCGGCCGTCGTCTTATGAATCAACCGCTGCGAAAAAGTTGGGCTTCGCCAGTTCGGGCAATATTAGTCCTGGCCATACTAGCTCTGGCTGCCTGCTCCCGGGATCCCGGGAAACAGAAATCCGCTTATCTTCAAAGCGGCGCTAAATACGCAAAAGCGGGCAAATATCCCGAGGCGGTCATTCAGTTTCTCAATGCAATTGAGATCGACCCCCGGTTCGCCGAGGCCCACTATCAACTCGCCAACGTCTATCTCAAGCTGAAGGCGGGTCAAGGGGCCTACCGTGAGCTGGCGACGACGGTCGAACTGGACCCCGGAAACACCCCAGCGCAACTGCAACTCGCGACGCTGCTCATCGGCGCCCAGAAGTATGCCGAGGCTGAGAAGGTGGCCGAAAAAGTTATCCAGGCCGATCCTCGCAACGCCCGCGCGCACGCGCTCTTGGGCGAAAAGCATGCGATGCTCACGGACTGGCCGCGAGCGATTGAGGAATTTCAGACCGCCATCGAACTCGATCCCGCGCAGAACGAGAATTATGCCGGCCTGAGTTTCGCTTATGTTTCCAGTGGCCGGGTCCCAGAGGCGGAGGCGACGCTGCGGAGGGCAGCCGAAGTGCAGCCCCGGTCCGTTGACGCGCTCCTGAATCTAGGCCGGTTTTATTTCCAGCAGCATCGGCTGGCTGAGGCCGAGACGGCCATGCGAGCCGCCTCCGAAGCCGATCCTCGATCGACCCTGCCGTCCATCCTGCTGGCAAAAGTTTATGTAGAAGGCGGGAAGCTCGCTGAGGCTGAGCGGCTCTGCGTCCAGCTCAAGAGCCGCGCACCCGATGATCCGGCAGCCTACGGAGCGCTGGCATCGTTTTACGAAGCCACGGGTCAGAGAGAGAAGGCCGTGACGGAGCTCCGGCTGCTGGTCGATGCGAAACCGAAAGACACGGCGCTCAAAGCGCAGTTGACTGAAGCTTTGCTCGATTTTGGCCGCAACGAGGAGGCCGCGCGGCTGATTGAGGAACTGCTGAACGCGAGTCCCGGGGATCCGAGCGCGCTGGTCTCGAAAGGCCGCATCCTGATCGGCCAACAGAAGTACGCGGAGGCGAAGGCGGCTCTCGATCAGGCTATCCAGTCGGACCCGCGGTCCGCCGCCGCTCATTACTTTCTCGGTGTCGCGGAAAGCGCCCTCGGTCTTTCCAAGCTGGCAAGCGCATCGTTCGCCCACACGTTGCAGCTCTCGCCGGGCTTCGCGGACGCCGCCGTCGCGTTGGCCGGCCTCGACGTCCGGGCCGGCGATTACGACAACGCCCTTCGCTTAGCGAACCAGGCTTTGCGGCAGAATCCGGATTCGACCCTCGCTTATCTAGTGGCCGCAAAGGTGTCGATCGCGAAAGGCAATGCGGCACAAGCGGAAGCCCAGCTACGAGAGGCGCTCGATCGCGATCCGGTTTTTCTTCCCGCGCTCGAAGTCATGCTGGATCTCGACGCTAGTCAAGGCAAGGTGAAGGATTCAATCGAGCGTATTTCGGCAGTTGTTTCGCGGCGTCCAAGTGATGCAAAACTGCATGTTCTATTGGGACTGGCCTACTTCAAGCAAAACGACCTCGACCGGTCGGAAGCCAGCGTGAACCAGGCAATCGCCATCGACCGCAAAATGGCGGATGCCTACGGGCTGCTGGCTGAGATCAGCCGCGCACGGGGAGCGTTGGAGCAGGCCGCCGATTGGTACCAGGTGGCGATCGAGAAGAACCCGGCGAAGGTGGAGTATCACATGGCCCTGGCGGGCCTCTACGAGCAACAAGGCAAGTGGAATGAGGCGAAGCAGGCGGCCGAACGCGCGCACTCGCTCGATCCCGCGTCGCCATTCATCGCGAACAATCTCGCGTTTCTCTATCTGGAGCACGGCGGCGACGTCAACGTGGCCTTGTCGCTGGCGCAACAGGCCAAGCAGAAACTGCCCGACTCGCCGGTGGTGTCCGACACGCTGGGCTGGCTGTATTACAAACTGCGGCTTCCCGAGTCAGCGGTAGCGCAACTTAGCGAAAGCGTCCGAAAAGCGCCCGGCAACCCGACCTATCACTACCACCTGGGCATGGCGTTCATCGCCGCGGGCCGTCTCAGCGACGGCGCATCGTCTCTGCGCCAGGCGTTGTCGACCAATCCCGATTTTCCTTATGCCGCGAGCGCGAAAACCACTCTACGGCAAATGGCGAAGGGCGCTCCTTGATTGCCTCCTGAGTGAGCGCCTTGCCGCGGGGCCGGAGGGGCTGTCGCGGTTTAGGCTGAACGGGTTCTCGCGGGGCAAGTGGACATCGGCTTACACCTTGCCACTTTCCGGCCGAAACCATTTTCACCATCTACTGCCCAATCAGGATCACTCTCTATGGGCTCGCCGCCTCATTGCGGAAGGCGTTCATCACTGAATGCTATCGGCCAGCGGTACCGAAGTCAGCACCTATCACCTCGAAGCGGAGATCGCCGCCGAACACGCGGCGACGGCGACTTACGAAGAGACCAACTGGACGCATGTCGCCGAACTTTATGATGCGCTCTACCAGGCTCAGCCTGGCAGCCCGGTGGTCGCGCTGAACCGTGCCATAGCGCTCGTCCGCGCCCAAGGACCCCGCGCCGGCTGGGAAGCCTTAGCCGAAATCGAGGGCGATCCCGCCATGCAGCGTTCCCACCTCTTCCACGCCGCGCTCGTGGCCGACTGCGACCCGGCGCACGCCGAACAGCATTTCCAAAACGCCCTGGCTTGCCAGTGCAACGACGCCGACCGCCAGTTTCTGGAATCGCGTTTGGGAATCCGATAGGATGCTACTTGTACCAGAACTTGGTGCGCGCCGCGGCTGCCGACCTGGGAAATTTCGCATGTAGGAGATCGAACGCTTGCTTCGATGCTTTGCCGGTTGCGCCGTCCGTGCATCCGTACCGGGTTGAGCGCACTGCCAACTCCAGCGCTTCAGGAACCCGCGGATCGTCCAAATGATTCTGCGCGTAGGTCACCACCGCGCTGCTTAAGTACGTGGGCGCGGCCGGCATAGTGGCGAGCTTCTTCCATTCCGCGTCTCCAGCAGCGCGATCGGCCGTCGGAAAGGAACGCCGCCGTGGGAGCGGAGTTCGGATACAGCAGCTTCAGTTGTCCCATATCGGCCCGGTTCTTGTAGAAATCCGCGTACATCAGGCCTTCTTGCTTGGTGCCGAAGGAGCACCACCAGTTGTCGCGGAAGTCGTCAATCTTGTTCATTTCTGTTTCCCGCCCGAATCCAGTGTCGGCGTACGGATGCAAGCCGGGATTCTTCAGCATCAGCAGCACCGCGGAGAACCAGCGGCGGTCGGCATCCTTCTCTGCCGCCGCATCGCCGCCGAGCACCGGCGCCAGCGGCGTCATTTGCGCGGCAATGCCGTCATCGCCCAAAAGCACCGCGCGCGTCCATGCGTCCACCGCGAGATTGGCGCGCAAAGCCGGCGACACCGCGCTATCGGTAGCGGCTGCGGCGATGATTTTTAAAGGAGCACGCTGGTTGAGCACATAAGCCCCGTCGGCGTCGAGCGTGGTGCGGCCGTTCTTGAACTCCTTTAGCGGGCTGTTCGGATCGGTATCCGGCGGAACCTCGGTACCCTCGCCCCAGGTCACACCAACCGGCGTTCGCTGCGCATATTTCAGAAACTCCGCCCAATTGGCCGCGACCTTCATGCGCTCAGCCAGGAACAGGTTCTCGTCGGACGGGTCGAGTTTGGCGCTCTTGAGAATTCCGTCTAACCGCACGCGGGCCTGTTGGGGATTGGCGTCCATTTCCAACCGGATCGAATGGAACGCGGCAGTGAGGTAAGCTGGACTGTCCGGCCGGAGGTCGTCCGCCGCTTTGAGCACGTCGGAATCGGCCGCGCTTCCCGGCTCCAAGGAGACGACCGAAGCCAGCAGCCAAGGAAGCGCGTGCTTGGCCCGCCAAACCTGAAGAGCGTGTTCCGCGTTCTGGTTGTGAAACGAGTAGAGCCAGTCGGTCAGTTCGTCTTTCGCGGCTATCTGCGAACTCGCTTCCAGCTTGTCGAACAGAAACCGGTAGTCCGTTAAATCGCGGCTGAGCATGCGGTCCGGTTTGACGAGCATCTGCCCGAGTTCGGCCAACCGGCCCGCCGGATCCAGCCGCGCTCGCACAAATCCGAGTAACTCCCGCGATTGCGCGTGAACCGCCTTGCGGGAGGGGTCTGCGAGAATCGCCTGCAACTGCGTTTGAGCCTTGGCCATGGCGCCCGCGTCGTTCTGCAGCGTGCTCTTGCGGATTTCCACTCGCGCCAGCAAGTAAGCGGAGAGATCGCTCCAGGGCGAGGACTTGTCGGCGGAAATCTGCCGGAAACGCGACTCCGCTTCATCCAGCTTGTTGGCGTATAAATAAGCGGCCGCAATCTGGTAAGCGCGGTCGGCCTGGAGCAGCGGATCGGCCGCCGGCGGAGGAATCTGCGCAGGGTCCCCGCCGCTGCAATTGGCGAACACCAGGTCCTGAGCGCTCACCCAATCTTTTACCAAGGCGGGGTTCCACTTGGCGGCCCGGTCGTATAGCGTGACGGCCGCCGAGTGGAACGCGTCATCCAGGCAGTTGGTGTATTGGAAATAATCGGTCGGTGTGCTCCTAGTAACGATGACGTCGAAACGGGGAGGCTCGCCCACGCCGGGGACCTTGCCCCGGGCCTGGCGCCACTCCTGGATGGTATCGGTTGGGTCCGTGGCCTGGACGGACAGCGCGCGTCGCTCTTCGCCCGTGAGCGGAACGGTCAGTTGCCGGTAAGCGGTGTAGAGATAGATCCGCGGGTAAGAAGGCTTGAGGATTCCGGCCTGCGTCGTGATCGGCTGACCCGGCTGACGGGTAAACGAGAAAACCGCCGCGCGGAAAAACGGCCCACAACTCGAAACATCGCTGGGACAGAGCAGCGTTGCGGCAGCGGCCAAAGCGATGGCGGCGGACTTGACGGCGGTGGTCATCTTGCCTATTTGTACCAGGATTTCGTCCCGGACGCCGGGCGGGGGCCCCGGGCGGGCCCCGGGCGGGAACGTGGAGTGCAATTAGCCGGGGCCGGTCTGCGCCTGCTGCGCAGCATTGACTTAACGACCACAATAATATACCCTAATGTATATAACCCACACTAAAATGGACCTTATCAAAAAACACCAATCCCCTACGCGTATCCCAGTACCGGCGGTCCGCGCTCTCCGGAAGCTGGGACACGATATCCGCGACGCTCGCCGCCGCCGCCGGATCCCCGTCGCGATCCTGGCTGAGCGGGCATCCATCAGCCGGATGACCTTGCATAAGGTCGAGCAGGGCGAGCCCGGTGTTGCGGCCGGCACCTACGCAACAATTTTGTTCGCCTTGGGAATGGCCGATCGGCTGGCTGATGTGGCCGATCCAAGGCACGATAGCGTTGGGCTTGAGCTAGAAGAGGAGCGTCTGCCGCAACGCATCCGGCTCGCGCGACGCCAGAAGCCTAAAAAGCCGGCCCGCGCGGAATAGTGAGCAGGAGTAGCGAGTAATGGACAAAGCAGTTCTGGTTTATGTGGACCTCCAGGGCAAAGCCTCCCTCGTCGGGCGTTTGTGGGCGCGCACGCGCAAGGACCGCGAGAGCGCGACTTTTGAATACGAGCAGAGCTGGCTGCTGCACCCCGAGCGTTTCTCTCTCGAACCGGCTCTCAAGCTAGGGCCCGGTCCTTTTCATACCCCATCCGGCAAACCGCTTTTCGGCGCCATCGGCGACTCCGCCCCCGACCGTTGGGGACGGGTTTTGATGCGACGGGCGGAGCGGCGCCGCGCCGAGCGCGCGGGAGAGACACCGCGCACCGTCAGCGAAATCGATTATCTCCTCCTGGTGGACGATGAAGCGCGTCAGGGCGCGTTACGCTTTGCCTCGCGGGAAGGGGGCCCGTTTCTGGCCGAGCCCAGCCCCACGAAGATCCCGCCGCTGATAGAACTGCCGCGCTTGCTTTCCGCCGCCGAGCATGTTCTCAGCGACTCCGAGAGTGACGACGATTTGCGCCTGCTCCTGGCGCCCGGCTCTTCGCTCGGCGGCGCCCGTCCCAAGGCCTCGGTCCGCGACCGCGACGGCCATCTCGCGATCGCCAAATTTCCTAATAAAGGCGACGAGGTAAACGCCGTCCTCTGGGAAGCCGTGGCCCTCATGCTCGCGGCGAAGGCGGGTATTCCGGTTCCTGCCTGGCGTCTCGAAACCGTCGCCGGCCGGCCCATTCTTTTGCTGCGCCGTTTTGACCGGGACCGCGGAACTCGTCTGCCATTTCTATCCGCCATGAGCATGCTCGAGGCGAAAGACAACGAGACCCGCAGCTACCTGGAATTCGTAGATATCCTTCGCCAGCATGGCGCGGCGCCGAAACAAGACATGCACGCTTTGTGGCGCCGGATTGTCTTCAGCATCCTGATTTCCAATACGGACGACCATCTGCGCAACCACGGCTTTCTATGGACCGGTCCCGCCGGCTGGCGACTGTCGCCGGCCTACGACCTCAATCCGGTGCCTACCGACATCAAACCGCGCGTCCTGACCACCGCTATCGATCTTGACGACTCCACGGCCTCAATAGAGTTGGCGCTCCAGGTCGCCGGCTATTTCGAATTGGACGAAGACCAGGCCCATAAGGTCGCTGGGCAAGTGGGGCTGGCGGTTGCGGCATGGCGGAAGCAGGCGGCCAAACTGGGCCTCACCCCGGCGGAGATCGATCGCATGGCGTCGGCTTTCGAGCATGAAGATCTGAAAGCCGCACGCGGCTTTGCCTCTCAAAAAATCAAGAAAATGACAGCGAAGTGAGCTATAGCCAGTTCCGCACGCCGGCCAACGCGTTCCGGTAATCGATCTGCCTCCACGGCCCCGGATGGAAAATGTACAGCCGCTTGCCGCGCGGCAGTTTTGCAATCGGCTCGTCCACCGAAATTCCGAAGCTATTCTGGCACAATCCGACGCGAAATTCCGAGCCCGCTTTATAGCGATCCGGTCCCATGCGGAACAACATGGGAATTGCGTCGTTCACCGGCAGATCGCGGATCCAATCATCGTACTGGCACCACGAGGCCAGCGCCGTGATCACCAGCGGCACACCCACGCGAGAACGCACGCATTGGAGCAACTCCCGATAGAACGCGCGTTCAGAAGATTTGGCGTCGAAGTCGATCTGCAAAGCGCGGACACCGGCCAACGCGGCAGGCTCGCTGACCGTGCCGCAAACCGCCGCGGCCGGGGGAAGCGGGCCCTGCGATTCGATCCTCACCACCGCCATCAGCATTGTACCCGGCGGCACGTGCAATGGTTGAAAGCGTGGCCGAATTCGCGCCGGCCCGTTCCCGATCAGCACCGTCCGCGCCAAAAACGCCACGCCCGCATCGCGCGGGTTGAGAAAGCTCAAATCCTGCGGGCTTTCCCACGCCCACAGCATCACGCGCGGGAATTGCGGCAACGGATCGCGCCGGCAGGCGGTCAGCATCAGCGCCAGGCAGACCAACTGTGGGGCAGAGTACTTCGCGCTCACTAATTGGCGCCGGCGGGGTTCTTTTGCTCTCTATCGTACTCGCGCAGGACGCGCTGAACGTATTCGACGGTCTCTTTATACGGTGGGACGCCGTTGTACTTGTCTACCGCCCCAGGTCCGGCATTATATGCCGCCACTGCCTTGGACACCACGCCGTCATATTTTTCGAGCAATTGGCGCAGATACCGCGCGCCCGCATCCGCATTTTGCGCCGGATCGTGCGGATTGGCGTTCAACTCGGCCGCCGTGCCGGGCATCAATTGCATCAAGCCGATGGCTCCTTTGGGGGACAGGGCATCCGCACGATAATCCGATTCCGCTCGCGCAATACTGTGGACGATGGCCGGAGGCAGCCCGGCCCGTTCCGCGGCTCGTGTGACCAATTCCCGCGGTGACAGCTTCGGCTCGGCAACCGGGATGGCGGCGGCCACTGGCGCTGGGGCCGGTGGAGCAGGCGGGGGCGGAGTGTACTCCTCTACTTCGAAACCCCGCACCGAAGCCGCCGGCAACTCGATCACACCCTTTGCGGTGATCAGTTTAACGGCTTCGCCTTCCACGCTATGCGAATCCGCATAAATCCGGAATCCGTTATCCAGCACGGCGTATTCACCGGCAAAGAGCCCAGACATGCAGAGAAAGATTGGGATCGCCTTCAACAACACGGATACCTATAGTCTACGACGCAACCCAGACCAAAAACGTGGACTCCGCAACAATGTGGGGCGATCCTCCGGCGAACCCCTGGGCGATCCCCCTGGATCGCGGCCGACGCCCTCTTCGCCGACGGGCACCCGACCCACGGCGCTACGCCGGCGCCACCGGCTCCCGCCGGCACCGTATCTCGCGCACCGCATAGATCCTTCGCCCCTGGCTCTCAAAATAGGTCCGCATCAGCACCTCGCCCAGCAAGCCCGTGCTGAACATCATCAGCCCCGCGAGGATCAGCAGCACTCCGAAAATAAGGAGCGGGCCGTGGTCGGTAAGCATTCCTCGACCGCCAAACAACTTATCAATGCTCAAGCCCGCCAGGATCGCGCAGCCCACCGTCAGCCCCGCCAGCCCCAGCCTTCCGAAGAACTGCATCGGCCGGGTGAAATATTTCAGCAGGAATCGAATCGTCAAAATGTCGAACATGACGTTGAACGTCCGTCCCAGTCCGTAGTGCGAATCCCCCGCTACGCGCGGCGTGTTTCGAATCGGCACCTCCGCGATCCGCGCGCCATAAAAACTCGCCAGCGCGGGAATAAACCGGTGCAGCTCACCGTAGAGGTTGATATCCTTCAGAATTTCCGCGCGATACGCTTTGAAGGTTGTTCCGAAATCCCGCAGTTGTATGCCGGACGCTTTGGCCATCAGCCAGTTCGCGATCCGCGAAGGCAGCTTGCGCGTCAGCGCGTTGTCTACCCGGTCCTTTCGCCAGCCGCTGGCGATGTCATAGCCCTCATCGATCTTTGCCAATAAAGCCGGTATGTCATCCGGGTCGTGCTGCAAATCTCCGTCTAGCGAAACGATGACGTTGCCCTGCGCTTCGTCAAAACCCGCCGACAAGGCCGCCGTTTGCCCAAAATTTCGCCGCAGGCGGATCACCTTCAACCGCATATCGGTCTCCACCAGATTCGCCAGCAGATCGAAACTGCGGTCGGTCGAGGCATCGTCGACAAAAATCATTTCATACGGTTTTTGTAAACCCTCCAGAACGGCTGTCAGGCGGTCGTAGAGCGGGAGGATGGAAGGCTCCTCATTGTGAATCGGTATAACGATGGAGAGCATGGCCTTAAGACCCTTAGTTATAGTCTACAGTCTATACAAACGCTACCATCATCATGTGGAGGCCATTTATTGCGATGTCAGTCTGCCGGTCCCGCTCGAAAATTCATTCACCTACCGGCTGGTTCCCACGCTGCGCCATCGCGTGAAGGTGGGCTGCCGCGTGCTGGCGCCGTTTGGGCAGCGCAGGCTGAACGGCGTGGTGCTTCGCGTACACGATGAAGCTCCCTTCGGCCAGGTTCGTGAAGTACTGCAACTGGTCGATGAAGAGCCGGTCCTCGACGCCGAGTTGATCGCCTTGGGACGCTGGATCGCAGCTTACTATTGCGCGCCCCTGGGCGAAGTCCTGCGCGGGATGACGCCGCTGACCGGCGAAATCCGCAGGACCAAACTATATTCACTAACCGACAGCGGCCGGGATGCCGCCCGCCAACTGGTTCTCGCCAACACCGACAACGACCCCGCGATCGAAGTGTTGCGCTTGCTCGAAACCCGCTCGCTCTCTTCCGCCGCGCTGCTGCGCAAACTGCCCAAATGCACCGCCGCTCTGCGCGGCCTGCATAAAAAGGGTTTCGTGGAAGTGGAGGACCTGCAGGCCGATCGCGATCCTCTGCGCGCCTCCGCGGACCGGCTGCTCGCGACCTTTCTCCGCAGCGCCGCTCCCGATCTCAAGCTGACCAAAGCCGAGCGTGAACTCCACGCTTACCTCGAACTGCACCCCGGCACTCACAAACTGAACGAACTCGGCAAAGTACTCAAAGACGCGAGTCCCGCCGCGCGCGCCCTGGCGCGGAAAGATCTCATCACGCTGGAAGCCGAGACCCCGGTTTCGCCGTCGCTCGCCTCCACGCCGCGTCAATTGAACGCTCATCAGCGGACCGCTTTCGAGGAGATCACGCGCGCCCTGGAAACCCGGCAGTTCAGTGCGTTCCTGCTCGAAGGCGTCACCGGTTCCGGCAAAACCGAGGTCTATCTGCAGGCCATTGAATCGTGCCTCGCCCTGGGACGCAGCGCTCTGCTGCTGGTTCCCGAGATCGGCCTTACACCCGCCGTCGCCGGACAATTTTTCAGCCGCTTCGGCGATCGCGTGGCTATTTTGCATTCTGCCTTTCACGACGCCGAGCGGGCCGAGCAGTGGCGGCGCATTCGTTCCGGACGCGCCCGCGTGGTGGTCGGCACGCGTTCCGGCGTATTCGCCCCGGTGCAAAACCTCGGTCTCATCATCGTGGATGAAGAACACGACGCCAGCTATAAACAGCAGGAAGCCCCGCGCTATCACGGGCGCGATGTGGCCGTGATGCGCGCCCAGGAACTCCAAGCCGTAGTCGTGTTGGGCTCGGCCACGCCGAGTCTCGAAAGCCGTTACAACGCGGAAAAAAATAAATATCAACTGCTCATCCTGCCGGAGCGCATTGAGAGCCGGCCCATGCCGGAAGTCACCGTAGTCGATATGCGCACCGAGTTTCTCGAAACGCGCAAGCAGGCCACCTTTTCGCGCCAGTTGCTCGACGGCATTCAAGAGCGGCTGGCCAAAGGCGAGCAAACCATGCTGTTGCTCAATCGCCGCGGCTTTTCGAGTTTCGTCGCCTGCCGCGCCTGCGGTGACCGCGCGCAATGCATCCATTGCTCCATCACGCTGACATACCACCGGCGTGACCGGCGCATGCTTTGCCATTATTGCAATTACGCGCAGAAAGTCCCCACCGAGTGCGCCAAATGCGGCAGCGAACATCTGCAGTTTCTCGGCTCCGGATCGGAAAAAATAGAAGACGAATTGCACCAGCACTTTCCGCAAGCCCGCATTGCCCGCATGGATCGCGATACGGTTTCCGGCAAGCGCCATTTTGAAAGCATTCTGCACGGCTTCCGCGCAGGCGACTACGACATCCTGGTCGGCACTCAGATGATTGCCAAAGGCCACGACATCCACAACGTCACTCTGGTGGGCATACTCTCGGCCGACATCGGTTTGGGGATGCCGGATTTTCGCGCCGCCGAACGCACCTTCCAACTGCTGACGCAGGCCGCCGGCCGTGCGGGCCGGGGCGATCTTCCCGGCATCGTGTTGATCCAAACCATCAGCCCGGATCACTATGCGGTGCGCTTTGCGGCCGCGCAGGATTATCCCGGCTTCTACGAAAAGGAGATTCAATTCCGCCGCTTTCTGCGCTATCCGCCGTTCAGCGCGCTCGCCAATGTGCTGGTGCGCAGCCCCCGCGTGGAAGACGCCCTCAGCATGAGCACCGAGATCGGCCGCTTTCTGGACCCGGTTCCCGAGGGCCTGCGAGTGCTCGGCCCCGCTGAGGCGGCGGTAGCCAAACTGAAGAGCGAGTTCCGCTATCAATTGCTCTTGAAAGCCGCCAGCCGTAAGCGCCTCAACGAAGTTCTGCAAACCGTCCGCGCTTTCGCCGCCGAGCGCAAATGGAGCGCCACCGCCCTGATGATTGACGTCGATCCACTCACTCTGTTGTGATAGACCTCGTTCGCAGTCTGACGGAAAACCTGGTGTGCGGGATGCAGTTCTACGGCCGCGCGCGTCCGGCCGGCGAAATCCGCGATGGTCCGGTCCACTGTCTTATTTATTGCGGGCTCAACTATGCCGCTTTCAACGCAGCCGTCTTGCATGCAACGCTGGTGCCGGACGCGGCGCATCTGATGCGCCTGATTGAAGAGGCTCGCGAT
The DNA here is from genome assembly GCA_963836595.1 of Bryobacterales bacterium. Taxonomy (GTDB): domain Bacteria; phylum Acidobacteriota; class Terriglobia; order Bryobacterales; family Bryobacteraceae; genus DATFZA01. The sequence continues at coordinate 933,922 of CAWIKC010000002.1, read as the reverse complement.
TTCTATGAGCCGCGTGGTGTTCGCTGGACATATTGGCTGTGCGACGCCTCGCTCGACCCCACGCTCGTCCGCGAGACGCCCAGAATCTTCCGGCGCTACGGGATGCACGTGCTCACCGAAGCCCCGGGTATGGTTGCGGATCGGCTAGACCCGGGCGCGCCGTTAGTCGATCTCCGTCCGGTTGCGGATGCACCCACGCGCGTGGCGTTTGGCCGCATCATCGGGACGACCTTCGATATTCCGAGTGCCGTGTGTACCGCGATTTATCAGAACGAGCGCGGCTGGTGCGGCGCTTTATACGGCTATGTCGGCTATGTTGCAGGCAAGCCGGTAACCACAGCGGTGATCGCGGAAGGCGGCGGAGTGACTGGCTTCTATTCAGTCGCGACGCTGCCGGCGTATCGTAGAAAAGGCTACGCCGAGGCCACCATGCGGCAAGCGTTGCAGCAGCGCGGAGGCCCCGCGCGGACCGTGCTGCAGTCAACGCAAGCAGGCCTGAAACTGTACGAGAAGATGGGCTATCGGGCGGTGACGACTTTCCGCGTGTTCATCGCATAACGCAAGATCAAGGTCGCGCCGATAGACAAGCATGCGTTATCTCCTGATCGGTCTGCTCTCGGTAGCGGCCTTTGCCGAGGACCCTCAGGCGTATGTGCTCGGCAAGCCGATATATGTTCAGCGCACGGACAGCGTGTCCATTACTCCGGACCAGTGGAAAAGCGTTGGGTACCAAATAGAGTTGGCGCTCATTGAGCAATACGCCAAAGTCCATGGCCTCGAGCCGACAGCGGAAGAAATCGCCTGGCTTAAACGGTTGACTGCCGATCACCCCGCACGCATCCCCGAGTCGGCTGATGAGTACCGGCACAACCTGCTCCATAGCGGACTCGACCCGCAAAAGGTGGACGAAGAGGTCAAGGACTTTATCGCCACCTTAACAAAACAAGAGCAAGGCTTCGTGATAGCAATGATTGAACTGCCCAAAGTGGGTCGCGCTCTCTATCGTCAATATGGGGGCGGAAGAGTGCGGCTCACCATGTTCGGGCCCGAGCCGATTGACGCGATGGAGCAATTCCTAAAGAACCAAGAACGCCGTGGCAGTTTTTCGATTCCAGATCCGCAAGGCCGCGCGATCATCTGGAGCGTTTTCCAAGACAAGTCCGGTGAGGGCCGCATAGTAAGCGGGCGCGTTGCGGACGCCGCCTATGAGAAACTTCCGTGGGAAGTGGGGCGTTAGATATTTCTTTCCTTGAATTCTGCCAGTCTTTCCTCTGCCTATAGCCGTGGGCGTTCGTCAGGACGACGGATTGCAGGCCCGAGAAATAGTGCGGGGGCAAATAGCCCGGTAGTTTTGGTAGATAGGAACGACGGCCGAACCCACTTTCCCATGGTGCCTTAGCTCAAGTGCGGTCTTCCCTTCCGCTTAGCCGCTGCCTGATACTATCGAAAACAACCATGGAACAGCGCGTTATTATCAGTGACCCGGATATTATGAGCGGAACCCCCTGTTTTCGCGGCACGCGGGTAGCGTTCAAAAATCTGATCGACTACCTTGAAGGCGGCCATTCGCTTGGCGAGTTCCTGCGGCAATTTCCGTCTGTTACGCGCGAGATGGCAGTGCAGGCGCTTGAGGAAGCGAAGGAATCCCTTCTCGCCCGGATCGCATGAAGATCCTTCTTGATGAGTGCCTGCCCGCAAACTCTCGATCGTTACGCTCGGTTCGCCCATCAATCAAATTGAGGACCTGCTGCCCCTCGTGGATGCCGTATTGCGGGTGCTAGAAAGTATTCGTCCCGGGCAGATTCTTGCAGTGCCCGCGCCAGAGTAACCTATCGCTTCGACTCGCTCGCCCCCGGCACGTTTGTCTCGCAATCGGCCCAGTGCTCGACCAGATAGTGCACCACGGTCGACCCCACGCGATGCGCCGTTTCGAGCGCCGGCAGATATGCCGAGTAACTTCCCGCCACCATGCTTTTCAGACTCTGTGCCGCCGTGGCGCCCGGCGCTTGCCGATCGTAGTTACTTACCGTGCGCAGCACCAGTACGCGATTCAAATCCACGCGACCGGCGTTAGCCAGGAAAGTCAATGCCTGCAGCGTACCCGTATCCTCCATGCCGGCGATCATGTAATTCCCCTGGCCGCCGGTAAAATAGCGGACCCATTCATTCGCCCAAGTATCCATGCGCGCGCCATGCCAAAACGTGCTGGAAGATATCGTATCGCCTCGAGTTACAAACGGCGGCCTCTGCGCATTCGGGAACCCGGTAAACCGTCCTCGCGCCGCACGAATTTTATCGCTGTCCGGCAATGCCGTCTTTTGAGTAAGTCGAAACGCCCACTCAACCAGCGAAGGATTCAGCGTGTAAATCTCCCCCTCCAACTCGCGTTTCACCGGCTGCTCGTAAGGCGTCGCCTTCCCCAGCGGCACGTAGCCGGTAGACCAGTCTTTGGGAATCTCCCGCGCGTCGATCTCGTATGCCAGATCGCCATCGATCACTCGATCCACCCACACCGCGGAACTAAGCGATGTGTCCGCCGGGTCGCCGCCGCCGATGCCCGCGATCAGCCAATAAGCGTGCCTCAGGTCGAAACGCGTGTCCAGCCCCAATGCCATCACCGAAGCGGCGGCCTTTGCGGTTCCGACACCGGTGAGCATGCCCAAAACGCCATCTGGATTCAGCCGCACATGATGATAGCCTGCGGGCATCGGGAGAACCTGATCCAGATGTTCGCGCTCCACCCAGAGCTGATACTCGCCCGGAGTGTCGCCGGTGTCTTCGCCCCGCTCGAACATGCTCACCACCACCACTTTCACCGGGACCTGAGCCCTCAGCCCAACCGAAAACGCCAGCAGCCAGATCAACCACTTACTCATGAAAACCCCAAGTGCGCTCCGCATACCCGGAGACCAGAGGCTTCACCTTGGGAAGATGTTCCTGGTACCGCGCCTCGAAGGACACCAGCGCCGCATCATACTCGCGAAGCATCTTCTCTTTCAGCGGCGCCTCGGCAAACGAGTAAGTCAGGCTATTCCGCCCCATCTCCACCAACTCATTCCAAGTCAGGTTGAAGTTACTAACCGCCGTGTAATATTCATCGGTCATATTGGAATCCCAGGAACCCCGGTCATCCGTATTCAAGCAAACCGGTATCCCAAATCGCAAATACTCGGGAAACGGATGATCGCGAATATCCCTCACATACTCGAGCTTCTGGTTCGAGATCAGATTGATCTCCACCAAATACTTGTTATTGCGCATCAGCAGCATAGTGTCGGGATCGGTGATCAGGTTCACTCCATGTCCGATGCGCGACGCTCCCAGCAGCAGCGTATCGCGCACCTCGTGCCCCGGACTGTCCTTTTCCCCCGCGTGTATCGAAAGCGGAATGTCGCCATAGGTCCGGCGCATCTTCCGCATTACGGGCAAAAAACGTAAAGCATAGCCTTTGTCGTTATCCTCCCGGCCCGCCATGTTGATGCCCACCCACTGATCGCGGTGCGCCGAAACCCACGCGTAGGCCTTTTCCACTTGTTTCTCGGCATCCGGCGCAAAGCGGATCGCCAAATCCAGAAAACGGATATGTACCCCGGTCGCCAGCGCATCCGGCTCCTTCAAGCGATCGCAAATCAGCCGATTCACTTCCTCCGGCTTAACAAACGCAGCGATGCGGAACTGCGATTCGATATAGCGCACTCCTTCCGCTCCGAACAGCCGCATGTTTTCCACCATCGCATCGGCCAATACCGTTGGGTCGCGCGCCAGTTCACCCAGGCGCTTGCCAATGCGCTCGAAAAATTCATCGCGCCCTTCGCCTGGCTTGTCCAGCATCACCGCCGATATCCACTCCGCTTTGTGTTCCGTTAGCGGATCGAACAACGCTTTCTTGCAAGGATCGAGGGCTTCGTAGGTCGAGCGCCGTATGGTATAAAACCGGGGCAGGGAATCGTCATTATTTGCGCAGTTGCCTAGCCGCGCCATCGTGTAGAACGATGTTCTGCGCAGCGTTGTCTCCGACGTTGCTACCTCGTACCAGGTCGACGCGTAGACCGAAAGGCCGTTGTGATGATGTAAATCGCCGCCTTTGGGCAGGGCGAATAAGAAGGCATACATCTCCGCCGGCGAAGCGGTCTTTTTAATCTCCTCGAAGCGCTGCGAGAAGTCCCCCGCAGGCAGCCGAAGCAACAGTACTAGGGATACAGATATATACCTGATGAATTGTCCACGGAGCATTTGTTGAGAGCTTAGCAGATGAGTTTAGAGAAAAACTTGAACGCTCGGACATGGCTTCCAGTCTTAGTTGATGAATGCGCGCCCAATGAGGCCAGTATCCGGACTCGGAAATGCATCGGAAGAAACTATGTGGGGCGCTCCTCCTGGAGCGCGGCCGTCGCCGTCGCCGGCGCCCGTCTTTGTGACGGCAGCTAAACCGGTCGCAGATGGCATTCGCCATCCGGCCGGACCTTCCGATGACGCCTTTACAGAATTAGTCAACCGGCAATCTCTATTCGTCTTTCGCGTGGCGTATTCAGTTCTTCGAAACACCCACGATGCGGAAGACGTGGTCCAAGCCACCTTCCTCAAGCTGTATCGCTTGCGGGCTTGGAAAACAATGGAAAACGAGCGTGCATTTCTGTCCCGGATGGCGTGGCGCATCGCGCTTGACATCCTGAAGACCAAGCGCCGCCAAGCGGTGGATAACGACCCCGCCGCCATCCCCATAACTCCCGAGCAAACACTCATCGCCGCCGACCGCAACGCCGTGGTTGGGCGATTGATTGACGCTCTGCCCGACGAACTGCGCCAGCCGCTGGCGTTATCCACAGTCGAGGAATTGAGTTCAGTGGAGATTGCTGAAGTAATGGGAATCCCTGAGGGAACCGTGCGCACGCGCTTGCTGCGGGCGCGGCAAATCTTGAAGCAAAAGCTCACCGCACTCCTGGGAGGCCGAAATGATTGACGAATGGATTGACAACGCACTTTCCACTTACACGGCCGCTGAGCCCTTGACAGGGCTGGAGCAACGCGTAATCAACCGCCTTCATAAAGCGAGGGACTCGGAGCGCCGCCGCCGGATCGGAATTGTAAGTTGGGCATTAGCGATCTCCGTCCTGGCGTCGCTAATCATAGCGGTAACCTCGCTACGCACCACACCCCAGATGTCGCAGCTTACTCCTTCCACCATCGCGTTGGCGCCGCCCTTGGCCGCTCCTTCGAGAAAGGCGCCGTCAAGGACGCGCAGACGCTCGGCCGTCCCGAAGCGATTTCCGCAACCGAACCCGGAGCCAATCACTAGCCAGGAGCGCGATCTGCTTGCCTTAGCCACGCGCCAGCCCGCTGTGGCTCTACATGCACTTGCCGGCTTGCAAAAGAAGAGTGACGAACCAATCGAAATTCAGGAAATTCAAATAGAGCCATTGCAGAGCGATGGCAACCAATAAGGAGAAGAATAATGCTGAGAAGTATTCTAGCGATCGCGCTAATGGCGGGCACGGGCTTTGCCGAAAGCGCGGAACCACCCAAATTCTACAAACTCGATTTCGTCGTGAAAGAAGTCGAGGGCGGCAAGGTCTTGAATAGCCGCGCTTATTCCATGCTGGCTTCGACCGAGGGCAACAGTTCCCTTCGCACAGGCAGTAAGGTGCCGGCGCCGGCGCCATCGGGCGGCCCGCCTCCTAACTTCATCGACGTCGGCACCAACATCGACTGCCGCGCGATCAAAGAGCTGCAGCAACATGATCTCGCCTTGTTCGTCACAGCCGACATCAGCAGCACCGTCCACGATCCCGCCATGCCCGATTACCCCGTGATCCGGCAAAACAAGTGGAGTTCAAACGTCATCGTGCCACTGCGGAAACCCACCCTGATTTTTTCCTCCGACGACGCCACCACCAAGCGCCAACTGCAACTGGAGCTAACCGCGACGCCAATCGGAAACTAAGTACTTGTGGGGCAGGTTGTCAACCTGCGGCCGATTGTTAATCGGCCCCAAGCGGACCTACGCGAGTTACTAACCCGCCGCCTTCGCCAACGCCTTGGCCAGCACCAGCGCGCCAGTCGCGATTGCTTCCGGCGATGCATATTCATCCGGGCGATGACTGTATCCCTTATGGCACGGGATGAACAGCATCGCCACCGGAAATAGCCGCGACATAAACAGGGAATCATGATAAGCCCGGCTCACCATGCGGTCAAAAGAAAAACCGTCGCATGCTTCTGAAAGAATCGCGACCAGCCGTGGATCGCAAACTGCCGGCGCATCCTGATTGATTGTCTCCAGGTTCACCGTAACGCCGCGCCGGCTCGCAACCGCACGGCAAGTTTCCTCCAGCGCGCGCAGCATCCCGTCTCTCCGATCGGCATCCGTATCGCGTATATCCGCTTCCAAACGAACGCGGCTGGGAATGCTATTCACCGCTCCCGGAAACACGTCGCACACGCCCGTCGTCGCCACGCTATCCACCGCGCCCGTCGACTTGGCCGATGCCTCCAGCGCGAGCGCGATCTCCGCGGCGGCCAGAAACGCATCATGTCTATCGGGCATCAACACCGCTCCCGCATGCCCGCCTTGTCCTTCAATCGTGATGCGAACGCTGGCAGGCGCGGCAATGGCAGTCACCACGCCGAGGGAAACTTGACGCTCCTCGAGCAGCGGTCCTTGCTCGATGTGCAATTCCAGAAACACCGAGTAATAATCCTCCGGCAACCGGACAGATTCTAACCCTCCTGCAAACCCGGCCTGCGCACGAACCGTATTCAGAGCACTGCCATCTTTATCGCGCAACGTTTCTCCCGCGGCCGGCCCCAGGCTACCCGAAAGCAACCGGCTGCCCAGGCATCCGATTCCAAAGCGCGTGGGCTCCTCAGAAGTGAATAACAGCAGTTCGATCGACCTACGCGGCCGCACGCCGGCGCGCTGCAACGCTCGGATCGCTTCCAGTCCGCCCAGCACACCCACGGTTCCGTCATAGCGGCCCGAGTGCGGAATCGCGTCGATATGCGAGCCCGTGCCGACCGCCGGCAGCGCCGGCTCACTCCCCACCCAGCGCGCGAAAGTGTTGCCTACCGCGTCTTCGCGCACCTCGAGGCGCGCCGCCGTGCACAGATCTTTGAACCACGAACGCGCCTTTAAATCCGGTTCGGAGAATACAATGCGTGTCACAGCGGGCGCTGGAGTGGCGGAGAAACCTGCCAGTGTATCTAAGTCCTGTTTCAAACGCGCCGAGTCAATACTGATATTCATGCGCCAAATGGATGCCGGTTCCAGTCTTTATAAAGCAGATACTTCGCCGGGTGTTTGCCCAACGCGCAAAACCATTGCGGGCAGTAAGGCGCCATGTAAATAAAGTCGCCGGCCCTTACCGGATACCAATGATCGTTGAGCCGGTAGAGGCCCTCGCCTTGCAGCATCACTAAACCGTGCTCCATTACGTGAATCTCGACCATAGGTAGTGAAGCGCCCGGTTGAAAGGTCAGCGTATTTACCGTAAAATCGAACGCCGGGTCGTCAGGCAGCAGCGTCCGCACTTCCAGCGCTTCGTCGCCCATCAAAGGTTTTGGGAAAATCTTGCGTTCGTCGCCCGTCAATGCCGCCGGTTTGGCGCTCCCAAGGCCGATATACGGCTTTTCGATCACCATCACCCGGGCCTCTCCGTCGCTGCTGATCGCCGCCGGCTCGCCGCCAGGCAAATATGCATACTGCCGCGAAGTCAGTAAACCTTCTGGCGTAGTTATCGAGCCTTCCAGCACCCAGACAAAAGTCTGGCGGTTTCCAGTAGTAAATCTACCTTGGGCGCCCATCTCGACTGTGTATTGCGTGAACCCCGCGCCTTTGACAGGCCCAACGTGTACGATGCCGGTAGCGTTCTGCATGCCGGGCAGCGGCCCGCGGACAAAAGTATCCGGCGTCATAAGAAAATGATCGCGCTGGTGGCTGCTACGCGTGTGTCCCAGATTTTGCATCGCCCGGTGTTACTAGCTTGGCACGTCTTTCACTGCCACGTCTTTCACTAACAATAGCTCCGTCTGCAAAAATCAACTCTCCATCTCGATAAGTCTGCCGTACCGCACCTCGAAAACTATGCCCAACATACGGACTCACCGGATGGCGTTGCAGCAGAGCCTCCGTCCGCAACGTATAAGCCGCCGTCATATCCACCAATGCGAGATCGGCACAAGCCCCTACCTCGATCGACCCCCGATTCGCGATTCCGAATCTCCGCGCGCCGTTGGCCGCCGTCATTTCCGCAATCTTCGGCAAGGGCAACCCCCGCTGCACCAATACCGCTAGCGTCGACTGAATCCCTGCAATTCCGCCCCAAATCGCAAAGAAACTGTCCTTCTGTTTCATGCTGGGCGGGCACGGCGAATGGTCCGATCCGATAATGTCCACCTGGCCGCCTGTCACAAAACTCCATAGCGCGTCGCGCTCAACCACACTGCGCAGCGGCGGGGCGCATTTCAATACGGCGCCCACCCGCAACAAATCGTCTTCAGTAAAAAACAAATAGTGCGGACATGTTTCAATCGAAATGTCCGTCCCGCGTGCTCGCGCCTCCAGTGCCGCCGCCACGCCCCTGCCGGAACTAATATGCACCACGTGCAACTTGCAGCCCGTTTCGCGCGCCAGCAGCGCCGCCCGCTCAATCGCTTCCACTTCCGCGATCACCGGACGCGATTCCAAAAAAGCGGAAATATCGCAACGTCCTTCCCCGATCAAACGATCGCTCAGCCCCTTGGTAATCTCCTCGCTCTCCGCGTGCACTGCCACCGGCAAGCCCAAACGCGCCGCTTCCCGCATCCCTTCATAAAGCGTGAGATCGTCCACCCTCGGAAACTCAGGCAGACCGGAATTGCATAGAAACGCCTTGAATCCTATCGCGCCGCATTCCGCCAGTTCCGCCAAATCATCGCGGTTACCCGGAACGATCCCACCCCACAACGCGAAGTTGGTGACGGACGAGTTTTCCAAAACCGCGCGCTTCTCGGCAAAACCGGCCGCGGTCACGGTGCACGGCGATGAGTTCAGCGGCATATCGAAAAACAGCGTTCCGCCGCCAGCCGCAAAAGCTCGGCTCCCGGTCTCAGCCGACTCCCAATCCGCTCGTCCCGGATCGTTAAAGTGTACGTGAACATCAATCAGGCCGGGCAGAACCGTCAACCCGCGGGCGTCCACTTCCTTCTTCGCCCCCGGCAGTCCAGGTCCGACAGCGCAGATCAGTCCGTCTTCAATCGCGATCTCGGCAGCAATCACTTCTTGTCCCGCCACCACTCGGCCGCCGCGAATCACCAGGTCCGTCATGCCAAAGCCTCGATAAATGCGAGTCCCGTTTTTAGCGCGGCCTCCACGTCCGCAACCAGTACGGATTCGTCCGGATGATGGCTGATTCCGCCTGGGCTGCGTAGAAACAGCATGGCCGCCGGACAGGTCTTCGCCACGATCATGGCGTCATGTCCCGCGCCGCTCGACATGCGATGCACCGGATAACCCGCGCGCCGCACCGCGCACTCCATCCGATTCACCAAATCCGCGTCCATCGGCACAGCCGTCTGATCGAGATAGAGCTCATGCCGGAATCGAATGCCAGGCCGTTTCCAATCCAGCAGCAATTGCACAGCAGCCTTCCGCGTCTCATCGCAAGGATGACGCACATCCAGCGTTGCCTCCACCAACCCGGGAATAACGTTAGAAGTATTCGGTTGAACCTCCAATTTTCCAACCGTCGCCACCAACCCTGTTTGCTCGCGCATGCACCTTTCTACAAAACAAATCCATTCCGCCGCCGCCGCCAACGCATCCTGCCGCAAATGGCCCGGCGTAGTTCCCGCGTGGTTCGCCCTGCCTTCAAAAACCACGCGCACGCGGCTCTGGCCCACAATGTTCTCCACCACCCCGATCGGCAACCCGAGACTCTCCAGCACCGGTCCTTGCTCGATGTGAAACTCGATATACGCAAACGTCCGCGCGTCCAATCGAGCAGAATCCAAATCGGCCGGATTCAATCCAAACGCACTGATCGCTTCCGCAATAGGAGGCTGCATGTCCAACTCGCCACACAGCGCCCTGCTTCCAATAAACGGCATGCCAAAGCGCACGCCTTCTTCCTCAGAGAACCCAATCACTTCGATCCCGAACCCCAACTCGCGGCCGCCGAGTGTTTCCATGAGCGTCACTCCCAAAACTACTCCCAGCACGCCGTCAAACGCGCCCGCATTCGGTACGGTATCGAGATGAGACGCAATCAGCAAACGCCGTTCGCTCATGCCGGCGCGGATTCCTCTAAGGTTTCCCACGGCATCCACGCGCACTTTCATGCCGGCGCGCCGCATCCATTCGCCTAACACACGATGCACGTCCCGCATGGGAGGCGACAGAAACGTCCGCGTAGTGCGCCCTGGCACTTCCGAAAACGTCGCCAACTCCCGGCAACAGGCGATCGCTTTTTCAGCCAGCGCCCTCATGATCCCCGATACGTGCTGTAGCCGTGCGGCGCCAGCAACAGCGGTACGTGATAATTGCCGCGTTCATCTGTGACCACAAAGCTGACCGTAATCGCCCTGAAGAACGCCGGCTGTGGCAGGTAGTCGCCCACGCGAAACTGAAGGTCATAGACTCCAAGTTGGATGGTTTCGCCCTGAAGCAGTGGATCGTCCGTGCGGCCGTCGGCGTTGGTCTTGGCGAGACACACCAGTCGCCCGTGCTTAAGGAGCGAAACCACCACACCCTCAGCCGGTTTCCCGAGCGCAATATCCAAAATGTGAGTCGAAATTCGCGCCATGCTATCTCTTCAACGAAAGCCCCAGGCACCCATACGGCGGGCGAGCCTCCGTATACACGCCCATCTCCTCTCCCTTTTCCATAATTGTGTCCCAAGTCCGGTTGTTTGCTTCCAAGTTCACTTGGGCGATCCCCGGAATCTCCTCCAGCACCCGGCAACCCATCTTATAGATGATCTGCTGGATGCTTCCCGAAACAAACGCGTGAAATGTCTCCAGCACCAACTTGTGAACCTGTCGCGTCACCTTACCGGCGCTATAAAAAGACTTCTCATCCACGTAGCTCCAATCCAAATCCAGCCACATATGCAGCGGCCGGTTCGCGATATCCGGAAGCGTTGTGTATTGATCGCGCACAAATCCGATAAAGGCGCTTCCATTCAACCGCAATAGCTTAAATCCGTTGATCCCGGAAACTGCTTCATGCACCACGCCGCCTTGTCCCAACTCGAGCCGCGCCATCGGACGCTCAGGACCGGACGGCGTATACGACACCGTTGTTCCCGGAACCTGCTGATAAGGAATCCCGGTCGCAGAAAGCTGCGCGCCCTCGGCCTGCGGATATAACTTGAGAAACTTGTCCGCTAAAAAATAACAGTACGATTCCAGATCGTCGCCCGTGTAGTTCATCGTCTCGCGTTGGATGAAGTTCTTCATGGAGTCCGTCGCCACCAGCCCGGTATTGTCGCCGGTCGTGTAGGTCGGCCAAAATTGCTCCCCATAAACGAGAATCTTCGCGTTCACCCCAAACACCGGATTCGTCCCAAGCGGTGTTCCGGTTCGATGCAGCCGGTACGCGATCACATCGCCCTTCCCGTAAAAACTCTGCTTGGGTCCGCTGGCAAATTGATTCACTTGATGTTCTCCTCCAACCGAAACCGCGCGATCCGATGAATCTGCCTGAGCGCCTCGGCGAACTCTACTTCGGGCGTCGATTTCAGCCGCTGATCCAGCGCCGCCAAAATCGCGTGCTGGCCGCTGCCCTTCACAGCATATATAAACGGAAACCCAAACTTCTCTTTATACTGCGCATTCAGACGCAAAAGCCGATCGTACTCGTCAGCCGTCAGCCGGTCCAGCCCGGCCGACGACTGCTCGCTGGCCGAAGCCTCGCTCACCCGCGCCCGCGTGCCCAGGTCCGGATGGGCGCGCACCAGCGCCAGTTGCTCTGCGTACGCTGCCGCGTTCACTTCAGTCCGCATTTGCAAAACCAGATTATCGAGCGATCCAAAAGGCCGCCGCTGCCACGCTCGTTCGGCAAGCCAGGGTGAGTGCTCATAGATCGCCCCCAAGCTCCTCACGAACTCTTCTTGCGTTAGCAAATCCACCTGCTGAATTGTCATGAGCCATACACCAACTCGCCCGCAATATGCACCTCGCGCACGGTCTCAGCGCCCGCCAGCGTAAAGATCGCCGCCAGCATGCGCTCCGGATCTTCCGCCGTTTTTAAAACAGCAGCTAGCGCGCTCTCTTCCGGCGCTCGCAGATAAACAAAATCCGCCGCCTTACCGGTCTCAAAATCGCCGATCTCCTGTTCCATGCCGAGCGCCTCCGCTCCCGCCCGAGTCGCCAGATGCAGAAGATCTCCCGGCGTCAATGACAGAGGCTCGCTCGCCACGCGCTGCATCAGGTACGCCTGCAAACCCTCCTTGAGAATCCCGAACCCCGTGCCTCCGCCCACGTCCGTTCCCAGAGCCACCCGCGCGCCCAATCTCCGATGACGCGCCAGCGGAAAAATTCCGCTCCCCAAAAATGCGTTGCTCGCCGGGCAATGCGCTACGGTTGCGCCATGTTGGCGGATACGTTCGATTTCCCCGTCCGTTCCCTGAACATTGTGCGCCAGCACGGATCGCCGCTGCACAAGATCGAAGCGCTCATAAACTTCCAGATAGTCGCAGGCCCAGGGAAACATCCTTTTGACGGACGCCACCTCCTGCGCATTCTCGTTAATGTGCGTCGTAAAGCCTACCGCCGGATGTTCTTTGAGCAGCGTCTGGCACACTTCCAGCATGGGCTCACTCGCAGACAATGCAAAGCGCGGCATCACCGCGTATCGCATCCGCCCGCGCCCATCAAATCGCCGGATCAGCTCTTGGCTATGTTGGTATGCCAGTTCGGGCGAGCGATGCAGCTTCGCGCTGAGATTGCGATCGGAAAGTACCAACCCGCTGAACAGCCGCAAACCACTGGCATGAGCGGTCTCAAACAACTCCACCATCGCCGCGCTGAAATGCGATCCGAACGCCAGCGCGGTGGTCGTGCCGTGGGACAAAAGACCCTGCACAAACTCGCGCGCGATCGAGTTCGCATACCCGCGGTCCGCCAGCCGCTCCTCCTCGGGAATCGTAAATCGTTTCAGCCAATCCAGCAGCTCATAACCGAAACTACCCAAAATCCGGATCTGCGGATAGTGAACATGCGTATCAATCAGCCCGGGCAGCAGATACCCGCCGCGCAGATCGCGTACGGTCGAGTGCGGATGGGCTTTCAGAACGGCATCATACTCGCCGCAAGCCGCGATTCTGCCGTCCGCAATCGCCAATCCGCCGTCCACATAGGACTTCAGCCCGCTCCCAGGAGCGTGAAAGCCAGGAGCGTGAAAGCCAGGAGCGTGAAAAATCGTCGCGCGCAGGACAATCACTCTTGAATTATCTCCGCCGCCCGTGGCACGGAGGCGCTACGTGCTTCCTTAGCCTGTTGAATTGCCCAGAAAATTCGCTCGGGCGTGGCTGGACTATCCAAAGTCACGACATCACCATTACCGAACGCGGCGATCGCTTCGCGAATCGCTTCCCGTACCGAGATCGCTAGCATCAGCGGCGGCTCTCCCACCGCCTTGCTGCCAAAGATCACCCCCGGCTCGGTTGCGCGTTCGAGAAACTCGACGTTGAACACATCCGGCAATTCAGAGAACGAAGGAATCTTGTAAGTAGACGCCCCGGCCGTCGCCACTCGCCCTTGCGCATCCCACAGCAGCTCTTCTATCGTCAGCCAGCCGGCGCCCTGTATAAAGCCGCCTTCAATCTGGCCGCGATCGATCAGCGCCGAAAACGATTCGCCAACATCCTCCAGCAAGTCCGCGCGCAGAATCCGATGCATCCCCGTAAATCCATCGATCTCCACTTCACTCACCGCCGCGCCATACGCGAAATAATGAAACGGTTTGCCCCTCGCCGTTTTTTGGTCGAAATGTATTTCCGGTGTTCGATAAAATCCCTGTGCAAACAGAGCCACCCGCTGCCGGTACGCCGCTTCCACTACCTGCGCGAACGAAACGCTCTTTTCCCCGGCCGCTACCCGTCCCGCTTCAAACCGGATCGATTCTTCGCCTGTCTCCAGCAGCCGCGCCGCCACCGGAACCAGTCGTGCTTGAATTTGCCGGCACGCGTCCAACACCGCGGCGCCATTGAGATCGGTGCTGGCCGAGGCCGCGCTCGCTGAAGTGTTCGGCACCTTGTCTGTGCGCGTTTGCATGATCCTGACCGCTTCCATCTCTACGCCCAGACACCGCGCCGCGACCTGTTGAATCTTGGTGTGTACGCCTTGCCCCATCTCGGCGCCACCGTGGTTCACCTGCACGCTTCCATCGCGATACACCAAGACCAGCGCCCCACCCTGATTGAAAAATGTCGCCGTGAAAGAGATGCCGAATTTCACCGGCGTGATCGCAATCCCGCGCTTGGTATACGCATGGGCTTCGTTATAGGCGCGAATTGCCGCTCGTCTCGACGCGAAACCGCTGGTCTCTTTCAGCCGATCCCAAATCACGCGAATCCGCCCGGCGTCTTTCACCGGTTGGCCATAATGCGTGACATCGCCCTCGGCATAAAAATTGCGCTCGCGGACTGCTTCCGGCGCCAGATCGAGACTGCGCGCGATCCGGTCCAAAATGTCTTCGATCACCAGCATTCCCTGCGGGCCGCCAAATCCCCGGAACGCGGTCTGAGAAGTCTTGTGCGTCTTGCACACCCAGCCGGTGGCGTCCAGAGCCGGCAGCAGATAGCAATTGTCGCAATGGAACAGCGCCCGCCACAGCACTGGCTCGGAAAGATCGAGACTCCAGCCTCCGTCGGAATACAGAGCAAGTTCCACTGCGCGCAAGCGTCCGTCGCTCTCGAACCCAACCTGGTATCGCGCCAAAAACGGATGCCGCTTGCCGGTCAGCACCATATCCAGATGCCGCGGCAAGCGCACGCGCACCGGCCGCCTGGTCTTCCACGCTCCCAGCGCCGCGATGGCCGCATACGGATTCGCTTGCACTTCCTTGCCGCCGAACGCTCCGCCCATGCGCAAACATCCTACCGTCACCATGTTTCGGGAGATTCCGAGAACCCGCGCCACCACTTCCTGGGTTTCACTCGGATGTTGCGTGGACGATTCCACCGCCACTCCGCCCGTCTCGTCCAGCTTCGCAATCGCGCATTGCGTTTCTAAATAAAAATGCTCCTGCCCGCCGATGAACAGCTCTCCACGTAACGTATGCGCACTGTCGGCAATCGCCGAGACCGCGTCTCCTTTGCGAACGGAGACAGAGTCTCCTTTGCGAACGGAGACAGAGTCTCCTTTCCGAATACGATGCGGTCCCGCATGATAGCTCCCCGCGGCAATCGCGTCTTCGATTGACAGGATGGCCGGCAGCGCCCGGTACTCGGCAACCACCCGCGCCGCGCCTCTCAGAGCCGCTTCCTGCGTTTCGCCCAGCACCCAAGCCACCGGCTGCGAATGATACGTAATCTCGATCGGAAACAGCGGCTCATCATGCCGGGCCGCGCCGGAATCGCCCTCGCCCGGCACATCTTCAGTCGTCAGACAAGTCACCACTCCCGGCTCGGAGAGCGCCGGCGCAACATCCAGCCGCGTCAGCAAAGCATGCGCGTGCGGCGCCATCACCGGCCACGCATGCAGCAATCGTGGATATTGCGCAATTAAATCGTCCGTATAAAGCGCGCTTCCGGTGACGTGCGCGCTGGCGCTCTCGTGCGGCACGCTCTGAGAGTGCTTCACGCCGTCAGCTCCGTCCGGAATCTGTCCAGCAAACTCTGCGCCACCGCCGCGCGATACGCCGCCGAGCCTCGATGATCGCTCATCGGCGAAATCGCCCGCCCAACCGCCTCTTTCGCTTTATCCCAATCCATCGACTCTTCCAAGATCCGCTCCGCCGCCGGCACGCGCAACGGAATCGCCGCGACGCCCCCAAACGCCAGCCTCACCTGGCCGCCCATCGAAAAGCTCGCGGCGACGGTGCTGATATCGTCCATCCTGCGCTTAGCCACTTTATAAAAGCGTATCTGCGCCGGCAACGGCTTCGGTATCCGGATCGATCGCATCGCTTCTCCCGGCTCGATCGCCGTCCGCCGGTAGTCTACAAAAAATTCGCCCAGCGGAACCACGCGCTCTCCGCCTTCACGGCTCAACCGCACTTCCGCCCTCAGAGCCAGCAGCAGCGGCGCTGAATCGCCTATGGGAGAAGCCGTCATGAGATTTCCTCCCAGGGTCGCCCGATTGCGGATCAATGGCGAAGCGAATAGCGCCATCCATTCCGCCAGCACCGGCGGCGCGTTCGTCCACAGCGCTTCAATCTCTGTCAGCGTTAGCGCCGCGCCGATCTCCACCGAGGCCCCATCCTCGTGAAACTCGCGCAGCTCCGGGACTGCCTCCAGGCTAATCAAATGCCGGAACCGCCGCCCCCGAATATTGGTCATCACTCCGAGATCCGTATTCCCCGCCACGAAGCACGCCCCTGGATCCGCCGCGGCCAAAGCCAGACAACTGGCCAGTGAATCCGGCCGGGAAAAGCGTCCCAAATCATTTTCGTAGCTCAATGTCGCGAGCGTAGGCGCTGGCTTCGATAGACGGTCATATAAGTGTCCGTTTGCCAGCGGGCCCACGCTCTCCATGGCCTCGCGAATCGGCCGGTACCCGGTGCAGCGGCAAAGGTTGCCACCTAACGAATCCGTGCCCTGCCGGCTCGCGTGCCCGGCAAACATGCTCACAATAAATCCCGGCGTGCAATACCCGCATTGCGATCCGCCGCGCTCCACCATGGCCTGTTGGACCTCGGTCAGCCGGTCCGCGCCCGCCAGCCCTTCTACCGTGTAGACCTCCGCGCCGGCCACCATCGGCAGCGGAATCAGGCAGCTATTGGCCGCGAGCAAGGTGGTCTTGCCTGCCACTTCGCTAACCAGCAAAACCGCGCACGCGCCGCATTCTCCCTCCGCGCAACCTTCTTTCGCGCCCGTCAAACCGCGCGCGCGAACAAAGTCCAGCAGGTTAGTCTGCGGCGCAATTCCGGCTACCTCGATCGTCTCGCGATTGAGCTGAAACGTGAAATGTCCGCGGGGGGACGGCATGTTGAATTTTACCGTATCGGCCCAGGGAATAAGGCGCGAAGCGGTTGCTGAAACAGAATTAGGCCGGAGGCTGCCTGACAGTACCGTTTAGTGTGATCTCACAAGCCGCCGCGAGCAGCGTCGCCCGCAAGCTTGTAGATGACCACAATGGCCCAGATCATCAGAGTGAAGATGACTAGAACAATCGCCCCTATCGACGATTGTGGCGTCGGGTTATGGTCGTCGTCATCCATGCCCCAAGTATGACCCACTTTGCCAAAATCACGCTCGTTCTCGGCCCAAGCCGATTTAGCCCCGAACGTCAGTGAGGGGAATGTTCGGCGCCACCACTCACCGCGCGCAGGATGGCCCGAATGTGCACCTGCGCGCAATCGATACACGGAAAATTCGTATTGCCCTCATTGAAGATCACCGACAAATCCGTGCCCGCAAGAACGATTGCTTCCACCCCATCGCGCTCGCAAAGCCGCCGCGCCAGCTCCGTCAATCCGCGATGTTGTTGCTCGCAGCCGCGTCCGCTCGAGGCCAGCCGAAAGTACGTATCGTGAATGTACTCGATTTCGTCCGGCCTGGGCGTCACGATTTCCACGCCGTCCAGCATATCGAACAACCGGGATTCGACCGTAAATCGCGTTCCGAACAGCGCCACCCGGCGAAATCCCCGGGCGCGAATTTCCTCGCCGATCGCCTCGATCGCATTCACCACGGGCAGGGAAGACAACTCCATCAGTTCGCGGATGCACAGGTGCGGGGTCACCGCCGTCACCGCCGTCACCGCCGCAATTTCAGCCCCGCCGGCTCTCAACTGGCCGATCAATTCCGCCAGGTATTCCGCCAGCGGCATCTTCTCGCCGGCTCCTGCGTGGCGCAAAACCCGCTGCATGTCCGCATGGACCATCACCAGCGGCAAATACCCTGCGTGCTGTTTTATCAGTTCCTGGTAATAGTGAACCGTCGCGCCCACGCCCAGTCCGCCCACCATCCCCAGGCAGCGGCTCATTTCGTCGCGACTGGTTCTCCATCCGACGGGAAACGGTACTCTTCTCCGGCCAGACGCGCAATCAACGTGCCCGGCCCCAGTGGTTTCCCAGTCCCTGCAAAGAACACCGCGCCATCTGTCGATTCGCCCGGCTGCAGCCGCGCCTTCACCAGCACAATCGCGGAAGCCGCCGCGGCTGCCTTTATCTTTACCGTGGTCTCCGCCAGCGCGCTCTGCCGCCGGCTCTCGTAGCCGTTGGTAGTGTGCATTTGGATGTTGCCGTACACCCCTGCTTCGTACGACGTAACCAGCTTGATCACGTCGCTGCGTGAACCTTTGCTCAGCAGCGTGGTCACCACCGAGAGCGGCGGCGCCACCTGAAGAACTGTGCCATCCTGCGTCAGATAGCTGAAATCCTCCGGTCTGACCACCCACGTCACCGGCGACCCGTTGGAAATGACCACTTGCAGAATCGAGTAATCGTGTACGTGCTTCGGCAGGCCGGCGAACATAACCGTGACCCCGCCCTTGGTCAGGGTTTTATAGTGCAAGCCGCCGGATTCGAACTCGATTATCTGCGCGCTGGCGCAGAAACACATCAACGCCAGCGGCACGCTCAACCTCATATAACACATCTTAAGATGCTTTTGAGGAAGACGCTAGTTTACCGTCAACTGAATTGTGCACACCTGGCTGCCGGCCGGCGAAGTCACTGTGATCAGCGCCTGGTAAAAGCCCCCATTCGTGTTGGGTGCGAGCGTGGGCAAAACCGTTTGATCCATCGAGACCGTGATTACTCCCGGCGTGGTTCCGGCAGTCATGTCCACATCCAGAAATGCCGGCGACACAGGATTACCATTCTGATCGATCACATTGCTCACGGTAACTGTATACGCAAGCGCGCCGGTGCTAGCCGTCACGTTGATGACCTGCGAAGGCGGGAACGTAGTGGATTTCGATTGGTAGGTGTACGATAGCAAGCCCTGATCCAGCATCAGCGTCGTGGTGGAATTCAGCACGTTTACCGTAGTGAAGTTACTCACGTATCCGGACTGCGCGATGTAGAGCTGCGCCAGCGGATTCGTCGCCACCTGGTCATTCAACTGCAGCAGGACGGAGTACAGCCCGACCGATCCCGGCATGTACGTCGTCTGCACCAGATCCGCCGTAAACTCATCCACCTGAGCGTCGTCCACGGTGACCGCCGGATAGTTAAGGCCCTTATAGGTAAACTCCTGCCCGGTCATCGCCGCATTGGCGGCATCGGCCGGTAATATGGTGCCCAGACCGGTGGCGATCAACTGAATCACCTCGCCCGGCTGAGCCGGATTGTTGTTATCCACCGGCAGTCCGGTTAAACTGTTTCCGCCCTCCGTCGTCGTGTTCCCGCTGCTGTCCGCCGTGTTCAGCGCCGTCACGCTGATTAGCGCTGTCGCGCTGCTGGTCGTCGTGATAACTGGCGGCGTGGGATCGAACCCGGGGGTCTTGTCCGTCAATATAATGCGCAAATACAGGCTGGCTGGGGAAGCCACCACCGGAACATTGGGATCCGCGTTAATAATCACGATCATCGCATCGCGAATACTCATCAATGTGTCGGTACTTTGTACGGTGTAGGTGTAATTAACGCTGTTGATGACTATGGTCGCGGTGTCGCCGGGCTCAATCGCGCCCCCGATATCCACTAATTCGATTCCCGCCGGCGTTGCATGATAAGCGAAGGCGGGCCTCGGTTCGTTGCCCGGCATCGCAAATACCCCCGGCCCTTGCGGCAGTACCGGAATCGCGATCGCCGTGGTCGCCGTCACGCTGCCGCCGTTTCTCACCGTCCGAACCACCGCGCTCACGCTGGTGGTGTTCTGAACCTCGAACGGTACTTGTGCGTCAATCTGACCGGCGGAAACATACATCAAAGGAACCTTAATTCCATTGATAAATAGTTCCACTCCATCGAGCGAAGTTGGATACAGTCCTTGGGAATCCGGCACTCCCGTCATGGGCTCGCCGTCGGTTAGAAATCCGCCGAAAACCGTAATCAACGAACCGGGGGCGACCGTCTGTGCGTCATTGGCGTGACTGAGAGTCGCCCCATCGGGCGTGAGTGTGATCATCGGCGAAGTCGACGAATTCATTCCCGCTGCCAGCACGCTATAGGTGATATTGTTCCCGGCTAATCCCGGCACTCGCGCCGTCAAAACCAATTGTTGAAACACCACGTTCGCCAGCGCCACCACATTCGGATCGGGAGTGCCCCCTTTGCCGTTGATAACATCAGCCACGTTTTGGATCACCGTCGTAATTGTGTCGGCGGCCACCACCGTATACGTGTAATTGGTGCCTGAAATCGTGATGGTAATGACGTCGCCCGCCTGAATGCTTCCGCCAAAGAGGATATTCGCGAAAGCGTTTACGGTGAGGCTGGCCGCGTTCACAATGCCGGTCGGCAGGATCAGCCCGTGCGCCGGCGTGAAAACCACCACGCGGCGGTCGAACGGGTCGGCCACATACAAATTCAATCCGTCGGTCGCCATGCTCATGGGAGTCCGGACGGAATTCGCCGCCGAAGTGAACGTATTGCTTCCGGTAACGGCATCCGACACGATGTTGGTAAATTCGTCCAATTGCCCGATAACATTGGTCGCCTCCGCACCATTGCTGGTCGGAATTGTGTCGTATTCCAGAATCCGGTCGTTTCCGCCGTCGGCGATAAACAGGTGAGTTCCATCCGAAAGAGCAAAGCGCGGGGTATCCATCGTCTTCCCGCATTCCGCCGGATACGTGGCTGCGCCTGTCGAATCCGTTCCAGTCGACGCGCACAGCGCGCTCACGTTGTTCGGGAAGTCGCTCACCATGTCCGGCTGGCCGACCACCAAATCCGCCGCTTGTTGCGTTTGCGTTGGAATCGAATTCCAGATCAACACCCGGTTATTTCCTAGATCGGTCACAAACAACCGCGTCCCGTCGCTCGTAACCGCGATCGGATAGAAAAGATTGTTCGCGGCCGGCGTGATCGACACCACCTGCTGACCCGGCGCGGTAGTGAAATTCGGCTCGCCCAAAACGTAATCTGCCGGTTGCTGGTTGGTGGTCGGAATCGCGTTCCACACCATCACGCGATGATTTTGCGTGTCGGCGATAAACAACTTCCCGCCCTGCAGCCACACGCCCTGCGGCGCCCGGAACGACTTGTTGTCCAATACCAGAGCTTTCACCGTCACGAAGTCGGGCTGGCCCAACACCACATCGGCCGGCTGATTATTCACCGTTGGTATCGAATTCCAGATCAGCACCCGGTTGTTGTCGGTGTCGGCAATCACCAGGTGTACGCCATCGCTCGCCACCGCCGTCGGCGTCCGCAAACTGGATGCAGTCGGGGGCGGGAGAGGAAAAGTCAGCGGTACCGGCGACGTGACAAAGTCTGGCTGCCCAAGCACTACGTTGGCCGTGCCTCCGCACACCGGACACGCCGTACCCTGCGGAATGTCCGTCTCCGGAGGGGTTACAAAGTTGCTGATATTGTTGTAGATCAGAACGCGATTGAGAACGGGCGCCGCTTGTACTCGATTGGAGTCAACCACGAAAAGCGTATTGTTGACATAGGCGACACCTCCGGCGGCGCCTAACCGGCTCGCCGATAGAAGATCGAAGGCTTGCGCCGTGAAATTCGACTGCCCGATCACCATGCGGGCGGCCTGTCCGGTAACATAGTCGGCTGCTGGGAGAAGAAGTGAGCACAAGAATAGAGCGGCAATGTACTTCATGTATTGAGAGGCTTACAAACTGACCCAGTATAACAAGCATGTTCGACGAAACCCGCTGTCTGTAAGTTTCTTAAAACAGACGTCGCAAAGCACTCGAATTTCGCTCAGTCTTTTCTGAACAAGCATGCCCGCGCCATTCGATGCCGTCGTAGTCGGCGCGGGGCCAAACGGCCTCGCCGCCGCCATCACCTTGGCTCGGGCCGGGAAAACGGTCATCGTATTTGAGGCCGCCACCACTGCCGGAGGTGGCGTCCGGTCCGCGCTGCTGACGTTACCTGGTTTCATTCACGACGTCTGTTCGGCCATTCACCCGCTCGGGGTTGGTTCGCCGTTTTTTGCATCGCTCCCGCTAAAGGATCACGGCCTCGAATGGATTCATCCGCCGATCCCGCTGGCCCAACCATTGGACCATGGTGAACCGGTCTTGTTACACCGGTCCGTCGAGGAGACCGCCAAGCAATTCGGCGGTCGGGATGCCGGGGCCTATCGCTCTCTAATGTGTGCCAACTGGGCGCAACTCGTCCCGGACATTCTGGCCCCGTTACATATTGTTCGCCACCCCTTCCCCTTCGCGCGCTTCGGCCTCAGCGCGCTGCGTTCCGCCTCCGGCTTAGCGCGTGGGCGTTTCCAAGGTGAGCGAGCCCGAGCCCTCATCGCCGGCTTGGCGGCGCATTCCATGCTGCCACTCGATGCCCCGGCTACCGCTTCCATCGCCCTAGTGCTCGGCCTGCTCGCCCACGCCGTGGGCTGGCCGTTTCCTCGCGGTGGCGCGCAAAAATTGACCGGCGCACTCGTGTCTTATGCCCAATCGCTCGGTGTGCGCATCGTCACCAACGCCACTGTCGACAATCTTGATCGCTTGCCGCCCGCGCGCGCCGTCCTGCTCGATGTCACCCCCCGCCAACTGCTGGAAATCGCCGGAGAGCGTCTCTCGCGCCGCAATCGCCTGTCGCTGTCGCGCTTCCGTTACGGACCGGGCGCGTTCAAAATCGACTACGCCCTATCGAGTCCCATCCCTTGGAAGGCATCCGCCGTCACCCAGGCAGCGACCGTTCACCTTGGCCCCACGCTCGCAGAGATCGAAGATTCCGAACGCGGCGAATCCGCTCCCGAGCGCCCTTTTGTCTTGCTCGCGCAACACAGTCTCTTCGATCCCACTCGCGCGCCGGCCGGCCAGCACACCGCCTGGGCCTATTGCCACGTCCCTCACGGCTCCAATGAGGACATGACGGCTCGCATCGACGCTCAGATTGAGCGCTTTGCCCCCGGCTTTCAAAACACCATTCTGGCGCGTCACACCATGACGCCGGCCAATCTCGAAACCTATAACGCCAACTACGTCGGCGGCGATATCGGCGGCGGAAGCAGCGATTGGAAGCAGTTACTCACCCGCCCTTTCGTCCGGCTCGATCCCTACCGCATGGCGGACGGCGTTTTCCTCTGCTCCTCTTCCACCCCTCCCGGCGCCGGAGTCCACGGCATGTGCGGCTATCGTGCCGCGCGGTCGGTTTTGCGGCGCTTGCTAAAATGACGTTTGTCTTCACTCATTGAGCGTGCCGGTGCGTGGTTCTTACGCTCGGGCATTCAGGACCCAAACGGCGGAGTTGCCCGCTATTACCGGTCCGACCAGCAAAAAAACGCGCGAATTTCCACTGAAATCACCGGTTATGCGGTCTCCACGCTTGCCTGGTTTCATCGGCGCACCGGCCTTCCCGAATACCGCGAGGCCGCGCTCCGTGCGGCGCACTTTCTGACTAATTCCGCCTGGGACCAGCAAAATTCCATTTTCCCTTTTGAGTATCCATCGAACGGCCTCGCTTATTTTTTCGACTGTGGCATTATTATCCGCGGATTGCTGGCCGCCTGGCGCTTGAACCAAGATAGCGCCTATCTTTCCGTTGCCATCCAATGTGGCCGCACTATGTTATCGGATTTCCGCCCAGGCGAGACCATCCATCCCATCCTCGCCTTATCCCCGAAGCGCCCGCTGACGCACGAACCGCGCTGGTCCGCCATGCCGGGATGCTATCAGTTAAAGGCCGCTTTGGCCTGGCATGAACTGGCGAAAGCGGCTGGCGCGCCGGAGTTCCACCAAGCGTACGAGGAAACTTTGGCGCAGGCCATCCAGAACGCCGAGACATTCCTCCCCGGCGTCGAAGACCGCGAGAAAATAATGGACCGCCTGCACGCCTTCTGTTATTTCCTCGAAGGCCTGTTGCCGGCCATCGATCAAAACGATTGCGCCGCCGCCTATCGGAGTGGCTTAGAGCGCGTCGCTCATCACTTGCGCGAGATCGAACCGGAATTCGTCCGCTCCGACGTCTACGCCCAACTCCTGCGCGCGCGCCTCTACGGACCCAAACCTCTCGACGAAACCGCAGCCGCTCATGATGCCGCGCAAGCCGCCAGCTTTCAGCTAAGCTCCACCGACCCCCGCATCGACGGTGGTTTCAGTTTCGGCCGCAAGTGTGGTGTCCCGCTGGCCTATGTCAACCCCGTCTCTACCGCCTTCTGCATCCAGGCACTCACGCTCTGGTCGGACCGTCAAAGCGGCGCCCGCGCACCAACCAAGGAACCGCTCATTTGACGCTCGTAATGAACACATCCTTGCCAGTACTTCCGGACCTGAATGGTCGCTTCTCACTCACATTTTCCCTGCCGCGACCGTCAGTACCAACATGGTTGGATTCTTGCCTTCTGGAGGATTTCGTGGCATGCGTTTCACCCAGTGTTTACGGGCATCAGGACGTCGTAGCCGACAATCTCCAAACCTGATGAATTCTACCGTTTCTGGCGGAACATTTTTCGTGGCATGCGTTTCGCCCAGCGTTTACGGGCATCAGGACGTCGTAGCCGGCAATCTCCAACTTTGACGAATTTTACCGAGCCGCGACCGTGAGGGAGCGGTGGCGCACCATCTTAGAGCCTGTTCGGCTCCGGCTTTGCCGGGTCAGGGCGCCGTGGCGCACCATCGCAGAGCCTCTTTAGTTCCTGCTAGCCGGGTTAGGGAGCGGTCGAATTGCTTTCATGACAAGCCCAGAGCACGTCCGGCATCGGCAACTCCGCCACCATCTTGCTGCACCGTAAATCAAGCGCGAAGCCGAGCATGACGCCCCGAAATCGAACCATGTAAGATAGGCTATCGGCAAAGTTGCAAACGGTGCCACTCAAACGCAAAGTTCAACCTCTTATATACGCAGTAATCCTCACGGCCGTCGGAGCCGCCCTCTATAAAATACTCGTCCAGCACCATCTGGAACAGACCGCCGCCTTGTTTATCGGCCTGCCGACCGTCCTCGCCATCCTGCTGGTTTATTTCGTCAAACCGCGCACCGCTTTCGGAATGACGATGTTTTCGATTACTCTGGTCATCTTAATCTCGGCAATTTTTCTCGGTGAAGGCGTAGTCTGCGTTCTCATGGCCGCGCCCATAGCCTATTTTGTAGGCGCGCTCATCGGACTTGGGATCGACCGGGTCAACCGTCGCCGGCGCAATCCAACCGGCACTGCGCTCATCCTGCTTCCCTTTGTCGCGATGAGTTTCGAGGGAGTCAGCACCCTGCTTTCGCTGCCGCGTGAGAACATCGTCCAGGTGGACGCCGTTGTGTTGGGTGATGCGCTGTCCATCCGGCATACACTTGCCGGACCGTTGCACTTCGGCAAGCACCTCCCTGTGTTTCTTCGACTCGGCTTCCCCCTCCCCACCGAGTCCTTTGGCGAGGGTCTTGAGACCGGCACGCGCAAGGCGGTGCATTTTGCCGGCGGCGAAGGTCACCCGGGCGATCTCACCGCCGTTATCACCGGCGGTGGCGAAGGTTGGACGCAATGCGATTTCGTCTCTGACACCAGCCACATCGCGCACTGGCTCGCGTGGGAAACCGCCAAGGTGGAGTGGAGCGCCGTGAATGACCGCCAGGTGCACATCCGGTGGACCGTAACCTACCGCCGGTCGTTGGATCCGGCCTGGTACTTTGGTCCTCTGGAGCGATATGGCGTCCGTTTGGCGATCGAGTATCTTATCCAAGGCCTCGAGAATTCGGGAAATACGATATGACCCTAGACCCCGGAGTGATTCGGGCCGTGGGTCTCTTCGCGCCGCTCGTATTGACCATGGCCCTCTGGCCTGTTTGCGAACCAGGCCCGCGGCTGAGGGCCGGCGCCTTGCTGGCCACGCTCTGGAATCTGCCGGCACTCCTATTGGTTCACCTGGTCGCGATCCGCCTCGGTTGGTGGCGTTTCGGCGCGCAGGGTGGGCTCTTCCTTGCAATGCCCTTGGATCTCTGGCTCGGTTGGGCCGTATGGTGGGGATGTTTCGCAGCGTTGGCAATGGAGTTGATCCGTGCCCGCGTATCAGAATGGCTTGCTCTTACTTTGCTGCCTGCATGCTTCCTGCTGCTCGACATGCTCTACATGCCATGGATGCGGCCGGTTCTGCAACTCGGGCCGCACTGGTTGTTTGGTGAGCTGCTTTTGTTTGCCGTGTGCTTCATCCCTGCGCAATTGCTCGCGCTTTGGACCAGCCGCGACAGCCGCCTGGCGCCACGCGTTATTTTGCAAATCGTGTGTTTCACCGGACTCACCCTCGGCGTCGCACCGGCCGCAATATTGCAACAGACCGGCGCACCTTGGTCGCTCCGCAGCCCGGCTGTGATCCTGAACCTGCTCAGTTTCCCAGCCATCGTAGGACTGTCGGCGGTACAGGAATTCTTGAGAAAAGGCCGCGGAACTCCCTTTCCATTCGACCCGCCGAAGCGGCTCGTGACCACGGGCGTCTACGCGTACGTCCGTAACCCGATGCAGTTGGCTATGACGCTTATCTTCGCCGTCTGGGGAATCGGACTCCACAGCGGCTGGGTCGCTCTAACGTCGTTGATTGGCGTGTTCTACTCGGCTGGCATCGCTGCGGGAGACGAACAGCAGGATCTCAATCAACGCTTCGGTTCAGCCTGGGCCGATTATAGAATCAACGTCCCCAACTGGACTCCCCGCTGGCGGCCCTGGCGCCCTCATCCGGCGCGCCTCTACATCGCAGCCCCCTGTTCGATTTGTTCAGAGGTACAACGCTGGTTGGAGTGCCAGCGGCCATGTGGTCTGCAAATCGTTCGGGCTGAGTTGCACCCGGTCCGCGACTTGGATCGGATCACTTACGATTCGCTGGACGGAGGTCCCGAAGAATCCGGTGTCGCGGCCCTCGGCCGCGCCCTGGAACATGTGCACCTCGGTTGGGCGTTCCTCGGCTGGACTATTCGCTTGCCGCTGTTGAACTACGTGGCTCAAATGATAGCGGATGCGGCCGGAGCCGGGCCCGTGAAAGTCCCACGCTGCGATTCTGGCCGCATCAGCTCGGAAAACGGCTGAACTGTGGGGCGATCCCCAGGGCGAAATCCCCTGGATCGCGGGCCGACGCCCACGCCGGCCCAAGCGTTTCTCAAAACCGGATTAAGGGCGCCGCTACTTCGCTCGTTCCGCCAGCATCGACGACAACACTTCCTCCAACCGGTCATAGCCGGCCGCCATCCCATGCTCCATGCCGGAACGGCGCGCTGTGTCTCGGGCTTCCTGCGATTCATAGCGAATTGTGATCCTGACAGTGGTGATGCCGCCGTTCTCTACCAACACCGTCGTATTCAAAGCTTCACCCGGATACCAGGCATCGTCGAATCGCTCGGTCGCGACAATCCGCTGCAGCGGCACGATCTCGCGGAATACGCCGCCCATCCCCATGTCCTTGACGCCTTCTTTACGCCAGACGTATCGATAGCCGCCACCCACTTTCAGATCGATTTCGCAAACGGGCATGGTCCAGCCCGGCGGTCCCAACAGCCAGCGTCTGACCAATTCCGGTTTGGTGAAGGCATCGAATATCAATTGGCGCGGCGCGTCGAAATCGCGCGTCACCTGAATTTCTTGATCCGTGGGTGTAGTTACCCTGAAACTGTCGGGATAAAACATTGGGTCTCCTTTTATCGTTTCCGGCCTGTCGGCCGCTTCCTTTTTGCGGCGGTAGTTTTCAACTCGTCAACCAAGCGGTCCAAACGCGCAAAGGAGGCCTCCCAAAACTGGCGGTACTCCTCCAACCATTCACTGGCTTCCGCCAACGGCTTGGCTTCGAGGCGGCTCGGCCGCCGCTGTGCGGCCCGTCCGCGCATAATCAAACCGGCGCGCTCCAACACCTTCAGGTGTTTGGAAATCGCCGGCTGCGTCAGCGCGAACGGCTCCGCCAGTTCGGTCACGGATGCCTCACCCGACGCGAGCCGCGCCAGAATCGCCCGCCGCGTCGGGTCCGAGAGGGCCGCAAAGGTGGCGTCCAGGCGGCCCGATGCCGTTTGTGCATAACCACTCGGTTGCATAACCAAATGGTATTATACGTTTGCCCTTCTGTCAACCCTTCAAAATGCCAAGGTGCGGGTCACGGCAATCTTGCAACTCAATCTCCCCTCTTTTCTTCACCTTACAAAAAACAACCCCAAAAATCCCCGACCCCATAAGCTATATTGATTCCGAAAGGACCTCCTTTATCCATGTCCCCGGAACTCAAAATAGAAACCAACCGCGCCAACGCGCAGCTCAGCACCGGCCCGCGCACCGAAGAAGGCAAAGCCACCAGCTCGCAAAACGCGCGCAAGCACGGCCTCACCGCCAAGCATTTAGCCATAAAACCCGAAGACCGTGAAGAATTCGACGAAATGCTCGCCGGCTACCAGACCCAAATCAATCCCATCGGCGCAATCGAGCAAACCCTATTTGACGAGATCGTCGCCGCCGCGTGGAACCTCCGCCGCATCCGCGCCCTCGAATCCTCACTCGACCTGCTCGACCCGCAATACGAGCGCCTGGCTCGCCACAAAACCCGCATCGAGCGCACCTTCCACCGCGCACTCAAAGAGTTAAAGGCCCTCCAGACGGATCGTACTCTGCACGCCCGGCTCCGCCAAGACGATCGCGAGCGAACTCCTTTGCTTGCTTCACCCCACAAAATTTCAAAACGAAGCCAAGACATCGACAGGCAGGTCAAAGCCATGATGCGAGAAGAAGCGGAGATGCGCGCCACAAACTGGCTTCCCGAATTGCCGCAATTGAAAGCGGAGCGCCGGAACGCTTAAACTTGCCTCGCTGTCGCCAGTTTCCTGCGGCTGTCGGCTTGTGGGGCCGGTTGTTAACCGGCGGCGGGTTGTCAACCTAGGTTATTAACCCGCGCCTCGAGTTTCTACATTTCCTGCCGCGCCGAATCTTCTCATCGGGTGCTGTGTAGAACTTCGCCCTTCCCCTCACTGACGTTCGGGGCTGGAGGGGAATGTGTCTATTTTAATCAAATAGTCGCTGGCGCTTCGTGGCACAGGCTTTAGCCTGTGCTCCGCGGGTTATTAACCCGCGCCTCGAGTTTCTACATTTCCTGCCGCGCCGAATCTTCTCATTGGGTGCTGTGTAGAACTTCGCCCTTCCCCTCACTGACGTTCGGGGCTGGAGGGAAATGTGTCTATTTTAATCAAATAGTCGCTGGCGTTTCGTGGCACAGGCTTTAGCCTGTGCTCCCCGTGTTATTAACCCGCGCGTGGAGTCTTATCAGCCCGCCGGCTGAGCGCGAGGCAAGCAGACGGGGACATTGCGGGCTCGAGTCCGAACTCCTTCGCTTTAGTGCTATCGCAACTGTGCCCCCTGGCGCTTCCCGCCGGCTGAGCGCGCCAGCAATTTATTTAGCGAGTCTCAAAAAGAACTACCGCTGTGCCGCACCGGCTCGCCCCATGATCGGCCAAACGTCGACCACCTGCTCTCCACGCGTAACGTAGTACCGGTCGTAAACATTCGTGCTCATATCGAGGTTCGAAGGATACACCTCCACGCGGTCGCCGAGTTTATAGTCGTGGTCGCCATCGTTCCACACCAGCGCGCCGTACTCCGCGCCGGCGTTCTCGACTTTCACTTCCGGCCGGCCTTTCACCTGGTCGGTCGGCTTGAGCAGCGCCTTATTGCCGGCGTCAATGGTGGCGCGGCCAGGATGCCGTTTGCTGATCACCGTGGATAATACCGTCAGCGACATCCCGAAATCGTTGTAAGCCGGAGAACCGTCCTTGCTGCCGATCAGGTTGTAGAGCGTATCCATGAAAATATAGGAACCGGCCTGCAACTCCGTCAGGCCCCGAAATTCGGAGTCGATGTTGTAAGTGCCGGTGCTCCCGCCGCTGACGATCTCGACCGGCAGTCCGCTCTTGCGTGCCGCGGCTACCACCTCCAGCGTGCCCGCCAGATCGTCCTTCGACCTCTGCAAACGCTTCTCCCAGGTATGGGTGTGGGCGGCGATCCCGGCGTAGCCCATGATGCCCGCGAACTTCAGGTTCTTCGAGGCATCCACTTTCTTCGCCAGATCGAGCGCCTGCTCGGGCTGGATGCCATGCCGGTTCAGACCGGCATAAACATCGACGACCGCGCGGAGTTTCACGTTTTCCGTCGCCGCGGCTTGCTGCAGCCAATCGGCAACGATCGGATCGTCGACCACGGTTCCAAAAGACGAATCCTGCTTGGCCAGCGCGATCGTGCGCTCAATGTTGTTTTTGCTGGCAGGCTGCCGGGTCAGGAGAATGCCGCTAATTCCCGCATGCGACACCAGTTCGCACTCGGCGACGGTGGCGCAGGTGATGCCGATCGCGCCCAGCCCGATCTGGCGTTTAGCGATCTCCAC
Organism: Bryobacterales bacterium; assembly: GCA_963836595.1. Lineage (GTDB taxonomy): Bacteria > Acidobacteriota > Terriglobia > Bryobacterales > Bryobacteraceae > DATFZA01. The sequence continues at coordinate 903,379 of CAWIKC010000002.1, read as the reverse complement.
GCTTTTGTGAACTTTCACGTGGGCACGCAAGTGGATTCCGGTTGTCTTGCAGTGGCCGGACATCTTCTTTAGATTGGCCTCAAAGATTTCCTGATCGACCACCATGCACGGCGTCGGGAGGTCCTCTTTGTAGATATTCTTGAGATCGTGCCGGGCCAGCCGCATCTCCAGATCGGTGGTGCGGTTAGTCGTTGCGGCGGACGCTGGGACTCCCACGGTGGCAATTGCCGCCGTGGCGCCGAGAAAATTGCGGCGCGAGAACTTAGTGTTTTGCATGTAACCCCACTCCTGGATAAACGCCTTCCACAAACTTACCGTCGCGGAGAACAAAGACTCCGCCTACCATTACATCTTGAATGCCACTGGAATATTGCGCTGCATTCTCGAAGGTCGCTTTGTCAATCACCCGATCCGGATCGAAAACGGTCAAGTCGGCATCCGCGCCAACTTCGATCCTACCCTTTTTCGCCATCTCCGGAACGGCGCCCTGCAAGCGTTCCGCCGGCATCAGCGTCATCTTGCGCAACGCCTCCATCAGCGGAATCATTTTCTGTTCGCGCACGTACAAGCCCAGCACGCGCGCGAACGTGCCCGCGCTTCTCGGATGCCCCTTCCCTTGCACCAGCCGTCCATCGCTCGCGATCATCACAAAGGGACTGACTATCCCGGCCCGCAGCGCTTCTGCCGGAAGCGTGTGGGCGATCACCGCGCCTCCCTGTTTCCGGTACTTCGCAAAAGTCTCCGCCGTCATCCGCTCGCCCGTTGCCACCCATTGCAGATCGCTGTATTTGAATCCCGTCCGCTTTTCCCAGTCGCCATCGTAAATCGCCGATTCAATGCGCGTGGCGGACGCCGTATAGGGGTACATTTCAGTGGTGATATCCACGCCGTGCTTCTTGGCGCCGTCGATCATCTCGAGGCAAGTGGCCGTGGATTTGGCGCAGACACTGGTGATGTGGACAATATGGACCGACGCCCCTGTCACCACGGCGTCGGCAATCATTTCCTGTAGCGCGTCCAACGGGCCATCTCCCCGCATGTGGACAAAGTTTGGCACTTTGCGTTCAGCAGCCAACTGGAACAGGCGCAGGATCTCCTCGCGGGGCGCGGTGGGCACATAGGCGATTCCGTAGCCAATCCCGATGCCGCCATCGTCCAGGCCGCGCCGGACAGTATTGATGATGGATAGCGTCTCTTCCTGGGTAGCAATGCGGTGCGCCGCTTCGTCGCGCGGCAGAAACGTGCCCGTATCGTGCATCACCGCCATGCGCGCCGGAACGTGCCCGGAACTGGCGCCGAAATTGATCAGCGCATGCCCTTCTCTCGTCTGGTACCAGGGCGCAACCGGCGATACTCCGATCTCCAGTTCCAACGCCGTGGTCACGCCGTCGTGCGCCTTGAAATGGTAATTTTCGTCGTCTTGCCCGTGGGAGTGGAGATCGATGAAGCCGGGCGCGACCACCAATCCCTTGACGTCCACCACCATGCGGCCACGCAGAGGCTTGGCGGAAATCGCAGCGATGCTTTTGCCTTGGATACCGACAAAGCGCACGGCATCGAGTCCGGACTTGGGATCCATCACGCGTCCGTTGGCGAGCACCGTGTCATAGACCTGGCCATACAGGCCGAACGCAATCACGGACAGACCGAAACAAAGTATTTTATTCATGTAGTATTTTATTCATGTCCTATTAGCCAACCTGTGGGGCGGACGCCCTCGTCCGCGCCGGAACCCCCTGGTCCGGCCCTCGAGTTTCTACATTTCCTGCCGCGACGAATCTTTTCATTGGGTGCTGTGTAGAACTTCGCCCTTCCCCTCATTGACGTTCGGGGCTGGAGGGGAATGTGTCTATTTTAATCAAATAGTCGCTGGCGTTTCGTGGCACAGGCTTTAGCCTGTGCTCGCCGGACCCCCTGGTCCGGCCATTTCACTTCAACAAGCCAAATGTAAGCATCGTGTCTCCCGCGGCCACGGCGATATATTGGCGGCCATTGAGAGCGTAGCTGATGGGCGGGGCGATAATCGTTCCGCCGGTTTGAAACTTCCAGAGCACTTTCCCGCTGCGCGCGTCGAACGCGATCAGATATCCCTGCGCGTCGCCGGTAAACACCAATCCACCGGCGGTGGCCAGCAGACCCGCGCTCGGCGAGCTGATCATGTCAAATTGCCAAACCGTATTGCCGGTTTTTGGATCGAGCGCCAGAATGCGTCCCGCGCCGGGACCGCCGCGGTCCACCGTGCTGGCCTGATACCATTGGCCCTCCACGTAATCCTGCTTCGTCAGGAAGAACGGCATGCAGTGTTCCGTCGAGCTGAAGTAGTACAGGCCAGTCTGCGGACTGTAGGCTGTCGCTTGCCAATTGTGACCGCCGCCCATGCCGGGACAAGTCAAGTTGCCCTCTGCTGTGGGTTCCTGACCGGCGATCAAAACCGGCTTGCCATCAGGCCGGATGCCGTCGGCCCAAGTCACCTTGGTGTATGCGCGAGCGTGCAATAGCTTGCCATTGGTGCGATCCAGCGCATAAAAATACCCGTTTCGATTGGCTTGGATAACCGCCTTAACTGTGCGTCCATTCAACGTCAGGCTGGCCAGCACAGGATCGGCAACCGCATCCCAATCGTGTACATCATGCGGCGTGAATTGATAATGCCATTTCAGTTTTCCGGTGTCGGCGTCCAGCGCGACCAGACTGCAGGTGTACAGATTATCGCCGGGCCGCACTTCGCCCAGCATATCCGGACCGGGGTTGCCTGTGCCCCAGAAAATCAGGTTGGTCTCGGGATCGTAAGTGCCCGTGATCCAGGTGGAGCCCCCGCCATGCTTCCAGCTATCGCCGTTATTTGCCCACGTTTCGCTGCCTGGTTCACCTTTGCCCGGCACGGTATTGAAGCGCCACACTCGCTTGCCGGTGTTAGCGTCATACGCGTCAATAAATCCGCGTGTGCCGAATTCTGCGCCGGCCATTCCAGTGACGACGAGATTCTTCACGATCAAGGGAGCGGCGGTTGCGGTATACCCCTTTTTCCAGTCTTCCAGAACCGCTTGCCAAAGCATGGCGCCGGATCTGGGATCCATGGCGAGCAGCGTGCCCTCCAGGTTCACCTTGAAAAGCTTGCCGTCATGCACGGCGAAACCGCGATTCACTGGTCCGCAGCACAGATTGATGCCAGCCGGCGGGGCGCTCTTGTAGCTCCAGATCGGCCGGCCCGTGAGCGCATCCAGCGCCCAGGCGGTGTTGCTCGGACCCGTGATGTACATCATCCCGCCAAACACCAGCGGAGTGGTTTCGTTCTTGCCTGGCACGCCGGTTTGATACATCCACTGCGGCGCCAGCCGGTTAACAGTTTGGGTGTTGATCTGCTCCAACTCGCTGAAGCGCCAACCGAGAGAGTTCTTGCCGTAGCTGGTCCACGTTCCTGGGTCGCTTTGAGCGAAAGCCACGCCGGCGTATAAGACAACAATAACGATCTTCATTGTGCGCCTCGCAGGCTGCTTAGGTAAGCCAGCAAATCGTTCAGCTCCGCGGTACTCAAGACCTTGTCATAGGGCGGCATCAACGAGCGGGATTCCTGCTGCATCGAAGTTACGTCCTCTCGCAGAAACGAATAGTATTTGCCCGACAGGTCGACGAACTGCGCGGAGAAATTGTCCACGCTCTTCTCCACTCCAGTGATCTTTTTGCCGTCGCGCAGCACCACCGTGATCGTGGAGTAGCCAGGCGTGAGATCCTCGTTCGGCGTCAGTACCGATGCGCGCAGATAGGCGAGACTGCGCTGACGGCCGGCGCGCGTGAGATTGGGACCAATGCTTGCCCCTCTTGGTCCCACCTGATGGCATTGGCCGCAGCTTCCTTTGCCCCAGAAGATCTGTTCGCCCGCCTTCGGGTCGCCTTCCACCGGGACACTTTCGCGATGGGCCACGGACCTTACGTAGGTCACCAGCCGCCAAATGGCTTCGTCGTCGATGCGGCCGGCATAGCCGGCCATCTCGGAACCCGGAACGCCACGGGCTATGATCCGAAAGAGGTCGCGGTCTTTATCGCCCGCGGAGTATGTGCCCAGGGTCAGATCGGGTCCGCGCCCTCCCTTGGCTTGAATTCCGTGGCACGGCGCGCAGTAGATTCGAAACATCACCCGGCCCAACTCGGCAGCCTTGGGATCGGAATCGAAGGGATTCGAATCCTGAGCCCAACTGATCTGGGTGACGAAGGGCGCGGTGACGAAGAGAACCATCGGGAGTCGCCACATTGAAGTCAATTATGCACGATCGTGACGGGTTTGGCGATCTCATAGGCGGACGGGGCGAGATCCGGGCTACACCCGCATTGTCAATTGGCCATTCATTATGTAACACTGGGGCCATATGGCTCGTGGCTGGGAAAGTAAGTCCGTCGAGTCGCAGATGGAAGCCGCGGCGACGCGCCGCGCGGAACCGGCAAACGGTCTTTCCGTGGAAGAGGCGCAGATTCTGCGCCAACGGGAGAGCCTCAAACTGTCGCGAACACGGATTCTCCATGACTTGGAGAAAGCTACCAATCCGCGATATCGCGATCAGTTAAAAGCTGCCTTGCTCCATCTCGATCAGAAGTTGTCCCAATAGCGGACACCGGCGGAACGGCAACTGGTTGCCGTTGCACACAGTTCGTCTTGGCAGGCCGCTTGCACTTCGCAAGTCTGCATGAACCGTCAGAGTATTCTCATCGGCGACGATCAAGCGGGCGTGCTGGAAGCTCTCCGCTTGTTGTTGAAAGGCGAGGGCTACCGGACCGTTACCGTCGATTCTCCAGCCGCCGTTTTAGGAGCCGCAGCCGAGCAGCGCTTCGATTTGATTCTGGTCGATCTCAATTATGCCCGCGACACCACCTCCGGCCAGGAGGGTCTCGATCTGCTCGACAGCTTGCACCGCCAACAGAACCAGGCGCCGGTTGTGGTCATGACTGCCTGGGGCAGCATCGATCTGGCGGTGGAAGCCATGCGGCACGGAGCTTCCGACTTCATTCAGAAGCCTTGGGATAACGACCGCGTGTTGGCCACCATCCGCAAGCAGGTGGAGAATCACCGTCGCGAACGCACCGAACTCGACATCGCGCAGCATGTGCAGCAGAAACTCCTGCCGCAAAGCAACAAACCCATGCGGACCATCGAATATGCGGGCTGCTGCGTGCCGGCCCGGGAAGTGGGCGGCGATTACTACGATTTTTTCGACGCCGGCGAGGATGCACTATCCCTGGTGTTGGCGGACGTTTCGGGCAAAGGGATTCCGGCGGCGCTGCTGATGGCGAATTTGCAAGCCACCTTCCGGAGCCGCCCCGCGCAAGAGTTGGCTCATCCCGCCACGCTGCTGCCGGTGGTCAATCGTCTGTTCTTTGAATCCACCGCGCCCGAGTTTTACGCAACTGCCTTCTTCGGCGCCTACAACGACCGGACGCGCGAGCTGCGCTATGTGAACTGCGGGCACCCCGCGCCGGTGCTGGTGCGCGCCGGCGGGACCGTCGATCATCTGGAGCCGTCTGCCACGGTGCTTGGCTTGTTCGCCAACTGGAAGTGCAGCGAGGCTGCGTTGACGCTCTCGCCGGGCGACGCGTTGTTCATCTCCTCCGATGGAGTGACCGAGCCGGCTTTGGAAGACGATGAACGGCAGTTGCTGGCGCTGCTGCGGACGCACTGCGATCAATCGCTCTCCGAGCTAACGACGAAGATTTTGGACGACGCGGCGAAACTCGGCAGCACGGACGATCTGACGACGGTGGTGCTGCGTGGCACAGGCTTCAGCCTGTGCAGCACCGGCTAAAGCCGGTGCCACGTCTAGCCCCGAACGTCAGTGAGGGGATTGGCGCCGATCCCCTCACTAACGTTCGGGGCTACCCACGAGCGTAGAAAACTCCTCAGGCAGATAAATAATCTGCCCCACAAGCCTAGCGGTGCGGCGCCAGCGGAGCGGTCATGGCCGACAGCAGATCGGGCACTCCCGCTTCCCGCTCCAAATGGGGATAGCGCTCTCCGCCGCTGTAGTCGATTCGATAACTCCGGTAAAATTCGCCGTCCTTAATCAGCAGTTCCAGCGGCTCACCGCGCCCGACGCTTTCGCGCAGTAGCGTGGGTGTGTACTGGCGTCCGTTTACCCCAATCACCTGCGTCGCCGGAGGCACGCCGGCCTGCTTGGCCGGCCCGTTGAAGGCGACGTCCACGATGTTGCCGTCCTCTTTTAGACGGATGCCGATCGAATACATCAGGTCCAGTTGTTTGTCGTGTTCTTCATGCGCCTTCTGAATATCGGATCGATCTTTGCGGAAAACCAGCTTCCAGCCCGACCCGGTCACGCCGCCCAGCGGAGCGTGGGGGTTTAGCGCGCGTACGCGGCCGTTGAGGAATTTCGCCCAATCATACGGCTGCACCGAGTTTAGCGCCGCGACCACATCGTCGAATCCATAGGGCTTCAAAGCCGGCGCGCCGCCCGGACCGCCATGAAACGTCCGGCAAAAATCGTTCAGCGATTTCGATCCGTCGCTCAGCTTGCGTATCAGGACATCGGCTTCCAGCCAGATCAGCGTCCCTTCGGGATAAAAATCCGTGCCACGGCGATATTCGGAATACTCGTCATCCGCGCTATAGAGTTCCTGCGCGAAGACTGCCGTATCTTCGAGCGGCCGCCATTTTCTTCCGGCTTCTGCGTCCAGACTCGCGGCCGTCAGCGCAAGTTCTTCACGATACTCTTCAGGCGTCCACAATCCGGCGCGCGCCGCCAGCAGTTCGCCCAAATAGTTGGTCAGTCCTTCGTACACCCACAGCAAGTCGCCTTTCAAGGGCAGGTCGTATCCGCCCGTGGCCAGTCCCTCAGGCCGGCGGAATTTGCCATTCCAGGAGTGGACCATTTCATGAGGCAGCAAGTAGGCGCTCGCTTTGAGCAAGGCCGGGTCGATCACCGAGCGTTCCAATGCGCGGTCGTCGCTCGATTCATGATGCTCCAGGCCAAAGTTCTTGACATGGTCGCTGAGCGTATAGAGAAAATGATAGTCGCGATAGTGGCGCGAGCCAAAAAGAGCGCCGGTTTCGGCGACAACGTTTTTATATTCCTGGATCGTTTCGGGCGACATGTCCAGCGCTCGCTCGCTATCGGCGGCGAGATGAACGTAGTGCGGCGCTCCGAGATCGGTGCCGAGATCGATAGTGCGGTAATGGCGGCCGGTGCTGACAGGCGAGTCAATCAGCGTGGTTGCCGCCACGGGTTGAAACTCGATTTCGTCGCCGGACTCACGCCGGATCGGAAGCGCGGTTCCGTAACGCCATCCATTTGGCACGCGCAAAGTGGCTTGGTATTGCAGTTTATCCGGATTAGATCCCTCCGGATAAAGAATTAATTGATTCCAATTCAGGACGGCCAGTTCGCTGGTGGTCGAACTGCCTGACGAGAAATTCGGACCCTGTGAGGGCGGCAGATAATCGAAGTCCACTTCGAGAGCACCGGCGCCCGCTGGAACTGTCATATGAAATGCGTACATGTTGACGCTATCCCGCCGCCAAACCACGGGCTGCCCGCCGGCGGTGATCTTGAGACCGACTAAGTTGACGATGGGCCCAGTGGCCATATGCTCGCCAGGAATCCATTTGGGGTAGACCAACGTCAGTGGACCCGGTTGGGCCGGCATGGTTAAGTGAGCGTGAAGAATCCGCTGCGGGGCGCCGCTGGCGTCGACGCGTAATTGAATCGGGCCGTTTTGCGCCAATAGCGCGGAGGTAAACAGCAATACGAACGAGCGCATGTGGGATATTATCACGGCCCTTGACAAGGTTCCCGTTTCGCGCCATACTCCTATCAAGAATCTATGGGAGCGCGAAAAACGGCCGATAGCGGCGAACTGGTGCAGGGCACTTTGGACATGATGATCCTCAAAACTCTGTCCCGCGGGCCGATGCACGGATATGGGATAGCCATATCGATCCAACAAACTTCCGACGAGGTGCTGAGGGTGGAAGAAGGATCTTTGTACCCCGCTCTCCACCGGCTGCAATTAGACGGCATTTTGGAAGCTGAATGGGGCGCGTCTGAAAATAATCGCCGCGCCAAGTTTTATCGCCTTACTCCGCAAGGCAGGCAACGCCTGAGCGCGGAAACCTCCAAATGGAAAAGGCTAGCCGGGGCCATCTCGCGAGTGATGGAGTTTGCTTAGTGACTCTCATGAAACAACCGCTCCCTCGCGGCCGCGGCGCGGAAGGCCTGACTGAGCCGCGACCAGTATTGGCGACGTTGTTTCATGACCGGCCGTATCATCGTGGTCCGCTCCTCGTCCCCTCCCTCACGGTCGGGGCTGCGAAAGGCTGCGAACTCCCCGCGGTGGCGCGCGGCAATACGTGGCAGCAATTGAGCAACGGTGTACTTAGCACTTTTAATGAAACAACCTTGCCACTCCTTCCGGACCGCTCCGTTGAAGACGCGGCTCTGTCACACCTTCCGAGCCGCGACCGGCAGGGAGCGGTTGAATTGGTTGTTTCATGACAGGCGGCCCCTAGTTTCTTATGCGGACGTGGCAGACATCCTTGAAGGCATGGTGGCAAGCATCTTGGAATGCCTTCCGGCTTCGCGTACACGGAGCAACGCACCGGCCTCAGCTTGACCTGGACCTGGAGGAAGAGTTGCGCTTTCACCTGGACATGAAGGCGCAAGAGCATTGCGCCAGCGGCATGGCGCAGCGGGAAGCCCGCTCACGGGCCGCACGGGAATTCGGAAACGCAACCGGACTCAAGGAGATCAGTCGAGAAATGTTTGGATTTGGCTCTCTGGAAACTCTGGCGCAGGACCTGCGCTACGGCTTGCGCATGTTGCGCAAGAACCTCGGATTCACGGCCACCATCGTCATCACTTTGGCCTTGGGCATCGGGGCCAACACGGCAATTTTCAGCATCATCAACGCGGTGATGTTGCGCACGCTGCCGGTACGGGCGCCCGAGGAACTGGTCGCAGTGGGCAATCCCAGCCGCACTGGATCGCTTTCCAACGGTGGCCCGACCAGCGACATTATTTCCTATCCTCTTTACCGCAAAATCCGCGACCAGAACCAGGTTTTCACGGAAGTATTGGCGAGTGGACGCACCGGCCGGCTGTTAGTGGGCACATCCAGCGACGAAACCGCCAGGGGTCGATTGGTCTCCGGCAATTACTTCTCGGTGCTGGGCGTGCGTCCGATCATGGGCAGGGTTTTCGCGCCCGACGACGATCGGGTTCCCGGCGAGCGCGCCGTGGTGGTCATCAGTTATGCCTATTGGCAACGTAAATTCGCCGGCGATCCCAACATAATCGGAAAAGCGCTCACTCTTAACGGAACAAAGTTCAACATTATCGGCGTTGGCCCGCGCGATTTCTTCGGCGATGTGGTGGGCGTCTCAAACGACGTCTGGATTCCCCTGATGATGCAGGGTCAAGTGAACCCGGGCGATTCGTTTCTGGACCGGAATGACGCCAGTTGGCTGTTGCTATTAGGCCGTCTAAAACCGGGCGTCTCCGTAGCCCAAGCGCGGGCTTCGCTCAACGTGCTGGTGAAGAATCTGCAAATGGAGCTGCAAGGCCCCAAGATCACGGCGGAGACGGCGAAAGATATCCGGGAGTCCAAGGTGCCGGTGGACGCCGGCGGCAAAGGATTCTCGTACCTGCGCTTTCAGTTTTCGCAACCACTGCTGGTGCTGATGGGCTTCGTCGCGCTGGTGTTGCTGATCGCGTGCACCAATGTCGCCAATCTCCTGCTGGCGCGCGCCACGAACCGGCAAAAGGAAATCAGCATGCGCCTGGCGCTGGGCGCGGGACGGCTGCGCCTCATCCGGCAACTCCTCACCGAAAGCCTGTTGCTGGCATCCATGGGCGGCCTGGCCGGCTTGTTGTTGGCATGGTGGGGCGCAAGCCTGCTGCTCTGGCTGGCCTCCGACGGGCCCCATCCACTGCCGCTCGATATCCGGCCGGATCCGCCGGTGCTGGCTTTCACCGCGGCGGTAGCGATTTTCACCGGATTGGTTTTTGGGCTGGCGCCCGCGTTGCGCGCCACTCGGCGGGACCTGGCGCCGGCGCTGCGGGAACGCGCCCAGTCCTTGTCGCACAGCGGCCACCGCTGGAACCTGGGGCAGGGTCTGGTGGTCGCCCAAGTCGCGCTTTCGCTCCTGCTGCTGGTGGGCGCCGGCCTGTTCGCCAGCACTTTGCATCACCTCGAAACCATGGATGTCGGCTATAAACGAGAAGGGCTGGTGATGATGGAATTAGATCCCATCGGCAGCGGCTACCCGCGCGCGCAGCTACTCGCCATGTGCCGCGCCATGATTGCCCGGCTTCAAAACATTCCCGGCGTAGAGTCGGCCAGCGTGTCTGAAAATGGCGTGTTTAGCGGGACCGAGTCGTTTACCGGCTTGCAAGTAGAAGGATTTCGATCTACTCGCGATGAAGACCTGGATTCCGCATATGACGTAGTGGGTCCTCACTATTTCAAAACCGTCGGAATCGCGCTACTCCAAGGGCGCGACTTCGACGAACGCGATCAAGGCGATTCCGCCAAAATTGCCGTGGTGAATGAAACCATGGCTAAATTTTATTTTCCTAATACCAATCCGATAGGCCGCAATTTTTCAACTCGCGGCGCCAAGGGAAAGACCTACACGATTATTGGTGTATCGCGCGACGCGCGGGATCACGATCTGACTTCCAAGCCAGACCGGCGCTTTTATGTACCCGTTTTTGGCCCCGCGGATCCGATTGGAACTTTCAATTTCGAGATACGAACGCAGCGCGATGCCGCCAGCATGCTCGCGGCGGTTCGCAATGCCGTTCGGGAATACGACCGAAATTTGAAAATCGAGGACTTGAAGCCGGTGACGGTTCTCATGGACCGGACCATCGGCCAAGAAAGATTAGTGGCCCAACTTTCCGTCGGCCTGGGCGCCCTAGCGCTGCTGCTGGCGGCGACAGGTCTTTACGGCGTGATGGCGTATTCCACTTCGCGGCGCTCTGGCGAGATCGGCCTGCGCATGGCGCTGGGCGCGGATCGCCGCCGCGTGGTTTGGATGGTCTTGCGGGAAGCACTCTGGCTCTCGCTGTTCGGCGTGATCATCGGAGTTCCCGCCGCATTGGGAGCGGCCAAACTGGTTGAACACAACGTAGTCGGACTGAGCACCGCCGATCCAACGGTAATGTCGGTGGCCGCGGCGGTATTGATTGCAACCGCCATGCTAGCCGGCTTCCTGCCGGCGGCCAAGGCGTCGCGCATCGACCCGATGACGGCGCTGCGGCAGGAATAGATTGATTGCTATCTGCTTGCTCGGCGCTATGAACGATTCTAATATTGGCCGCTGATGAACACCGACGAACGCCGATCTTTGATTCTCCGGCGGGGCTTCCTGGTTTTTCACAATCGGTGTCGATCGCGTTCATCAGCGGCTAATAATAATCTGAGAAATATTGGATCGGTGCGCCACATCGATACTGGCCGTGATGGACAGCGATGAACGCGGATTGTTCGATTCTCTGACTGAGCGTGTGCTGGTGCGCTGTCTTTGAGGTCTCTAACAGTCTGGGCGCCGGATTCCTGGAGAAAGTGTACGAGCGCGCTCTGCTGAGAGAACTCGCCCCGCGTGGCATCCGGGCCACCGCCCAAGCCTCCATTCCCGTAACCTACAAAGGCCACCACGCCGGAGAATACTACGCGGATCTCCTGCTGGAGGAAGTGCTGGTGGTACCGCGCCACGTCTCAACTTTCTACGAGCTTCCGGTCGAACCTTTGTCTTCCGCGTCAATTTCCAGCGGCCCAAAGTTGAGGGGAAGCGTATCGTCTATGGGTTTCAGGCCGCCGAGCCGGTTGAGGCGCCAGTGGAGGCCTAGCGCTTTTCGCCCAAAAGCCGTTCTCGCAATTTGGTTTCTACCGACGCCGGCACGAGGCCGGAAATGTTGCCGCCCAGGCGGATGATCTCCTTTACCAGCCGGGAACTGATAAAAGAATGCGCCTCGCTCGACATCAGGAAAACGGTCTCGATGGAACTGCGCAACCGGCGGTTCATCAGCGCCATCTGCAATTCATATTCGTAGTCGGAAACGGCGCGGATGCCGCGCAGAATGACACCGGCGCCGGCCTCGGAGGCATAGTCGACCAGCAGCCCATTGAACGAAGCCACCTCCACGTTATGGAAGCAGCGGGAGACCTCTTCGAGCATGCCGATGCGCTCCGGCACGCTGAATAACGCCTGCTTGCTTTCATTACGGAGAATCGCCACAATCAACCGATCGAAGAGGCGCGATCCGCGCTCGATCAGGTCCAGATGACCGTTGGTGATCGGGTCGAACGAGCCGGGATAAAGAGCGATACGCTGGTTCGGCATGATCTCAGATGGCCTTGGCGCGCGCAACCGGGACACCGGCGTGCTCGCAGTCGGCGAGGACCATTTCTTCCACCAACCCCTCAAACTGAATTTTTGGCTTCCAGCCGAGGACCCTGGTCGCTTTCGCGGGGTCGCCGATGAGGATGTGAACCTCCGACGGCCGGAAAAAGTCGGGATCGGTGGCCACGTATTTTGCCGGGTCCAGACCGGCAATGCGGAACGCGAGGTTCACGAAATCGCGCACGGAATGAGTGCGGTTGGTGGCAACCACGTAGTCGTCCGGTTCGTCCTGTTGCAACATCTGGTGCATGGCTTCCACATAGTCGCGCGCATGTCCCCAGTCGCGCTTGGCGTCGAGATTGCCAAGGCGGACTTCGTCCGACTCCCCTTTGAGAATACGGGCGATGCCGGAAGTGATTTTGCGGGTGACAAACTCGTAGCCACGGCGCGGGGATTCATGATTAAACAGGATGCCGCTCGAAGCGTGGATGTTATAAGTTTCCCGGTAATTTCGCGTCAGATCGAACCCGGCCACTTTACTGATGCCGTATGCCGAGCGCGGATGAAAGCGCGTGGTTTCCGTCTGCGGGATCTCCGCCACTTTTCCGAACATTTCGCTCGATCCGGCGAAATAGAAGCGGCATTTCGGCACCACGTCCTTGAGCGCGGCCAGGACAAAGTGCGTGCCGTTGATATTGGTGTTGAAGGTGGAAAACTCATCGTCAAAGGAGTAACTCACAAAACTTTGGGCCGCCAGGTGGTAGCACTCGTCCGGCTGGACGACGCGAAATACGTGGTAGATACTGGGAAAGCTTTCGAGCGAGGCGGCATGCAGCTTCACGCGATCGAGCACACTCGAGATGCGGTCGAGGCGGCGCGACGGGTCCTCCAGCGCCACGCGCCGAACCATGCCGTGAACCTCATACCCTTTGGCTAAAAGTAATTCCGCCAGATAGGAACCATCCTGGCCCGTGATTCCCGTAATCAGCGCTCTACGACTCATCGATCGGTTCTCCTCCCAACGCGCGAACGTGGCTGCCCTATAATTATGGCTTCTTTGAAAGGTTGCCACATGCCCATTGACTCCTCGATTCTACGCGAAGTGGAACATCTACAAGACTTAGGCGAAGCCGAACGCGCCGCGTTGGCCGAACGAATGGAACTATTGAGTCTGCCGCCCAGCGCATCCGTGTTTGAATTCGGCGATCCGGGGCACGCCATGTACATTGTGCGATTGGGTGAGGTCGAGATCTATGTGAAGAACGACCAGGGCGAAAAGATCGTATTGGAAGTGTCGCGGCCCGGGGACGTTTTCGGCGAGATCTCGCTGCTCGACAACGGGACTCGCACAGCCTCCGTGATGGCGGTGACCGACGTGGAACTGTTACGCCTGGACCGGGAGCACTTTGAAGACTACGTACGCTTGTACCCGCCGGCGGCTTTGAATCTGCTGAGCGTGGTGGCGCGGCGTCTGCGCAAGAGCGATGAGCTGATCCGCCGCACGGTGTCGCGCAACGCCAATGACGTGACCGCGGAACAACGGACGATCGGCGGACTGGTGGCGGACACGGTGTCGGGTTGGAGCGGCACCGTCCGGTCCGTGCTGTTGCATACGAGCCTGTTTGCGCTGTATGTGGTGATCAACCTCGGCGTGTTTGCGGGATTTCGGATCTTCGATCCCTACCCGTTCGGACTGCTGTCCACCTGCCTGGGAATGGAAAGCATTTTGCTTACGCTGTTTGTGCTAGCGAGCCAAAACCGGCAACGGGTCCGTGATAAAATCCGATCGGACGTCGAGTTCGAAACGAGCATCAACACGGAGTTGAAGATTGCGCATTTGCACGAGAAGGTAGATCGCCTGGTCGAAAGCAATTACCAGGCAGCGGTCAATTTGCAACGTCTGGTCACGGGCCTGAATCCGCGGGGGTGATGGCTGAGCGTCCCGCGTGGGAGACCCGCTTGTGAGGGAGGATTCAACGGTCTTGGCGTCGTCTGCGATCTCGGCAAGTGCTATTCTGAGTGACGCCCCTCAAGGGTGGAAATTCATTCGCGAATGCAAGGAGACCGGTCATGGATTTTTTGGAAGAAGCAGAGAAAATTGCAGGAGCTGTGGCGGCGGTGGAAGGCATGAAGAAGGTGGACCCGAATGCATCGATCGTGACCGAAGCCGCTGCTGCCATTACTGGATTTGAAGGCGCCGGTGCTATCGCCGACCACTTCAAAAAGAAAGACGAAGGCAGCGAACAACAAGGTTAGTTGCTGTGGCAGAATCTGCCGGCAGTGCGATACGGCCGGCCGGATGCCGAACGTTAGTTAAGTTAATCAACAAAGGCCCGTCTTGCTGGGGCGGGCCTAAACTCCGCATCGGCAGCATCGCGTGAAGTCTTGGGCAGAAGGCTGGAAGAACTGGTGAAGGAAGGCCGTGTGAATCGCGCCCCTCTAGGGGGTTTCCAGGTCTTCGAGGGTGCCTCGATGGATCCGGAACGGCTAATGCCTCGGCGGTCAGATCATCGCGACGTTGGATGGGGCATGTCTAACAGCGCTTGGGACGGTCATCAAACAACCAATCCAACCGCTCCCTGACGGTCGCGGCTCAGAAGGCGTGACCGAGCCGCGACCGTGAGGGAGCGGAGGCCAAAACAGGACCTACCTCTTGATTTCTTCGTCGCCGGTGTTGGCATCCTCCATATGCATGTCCATGCCGGCCCACACGTCGTTGGGCGACTTTGCGTTGGGGTAGACATGGGTCATCCAGCCGAAAACCACTGGAATCCAAAGTCCGTGCGCATTTTTGCAGGACTCTTCCGTGTGGATACTCCCTTGCGGGCCAAACCGCGCATGCGGCCCAACTCGTTCCGCGAGAGGCGAGCTTCGCGATCCGCCGCAGAAGTCCACATGACGGTGCCAGGTGGCGATGCTGAGCGGAGCGACTGCATTCAGTTGTTCCGGCGTGGAATCTTGCGGAGCGGTGTACATGACGCCCACGGCCTGCATGCCCTGCGGAGTGCGCTGGTACAGGATCGATCCCGGATGATCGTAGTTGACGTGGCGCTGTTCCAGCCGGTTGTAGCGATAGTTCGTGTAGTGGACTTCTTCGCCCAGTTTGCCGGTGGGATGAAACGGCTTGTAGCCATCTCGAAGCGCGGTGTTGACATCGGAATAATGGGCTACGACGCTACCAGCGGCAGCGACAATCCGCTGCGCGCGCTGTTCATCTTCCGGTTGCGGTTTACCCTTGAGCGACATTTGCATGTGATTGCCCATCTTCATCGAGGGCACCGGCGTGTCATCGGTTTTGCCGCCGTAGTGGACAAGCAGCCGCTCCCACAACGGAAATTGCTGCGACATCTCGGCGGCCAGAGAACAGAGTAGACACAGAAGAAGAATCATCTGGAAACTTTTCACCACATAACCCCCAACGCGCCGGTCTTAGGAAGATCGGACCAGCAAGAAAAGTGAGCCCTCGGCTTCATCTGCATGATCGTCATTTTCAGATAATCTCTACAGGAATAACGGATCATCGGCCACCTTTGTTCCATGGGGGCAGAGACGGCCGAGCTACTTTCTGGCCAAACGCTGAATCTGAGCGTCGCTCTCCTGCACACCTGGCTGCACGTCAACGGCGTTGTACAGGCCTCTAGCTTCCTGCCATAAGGACATTGCCTGCTCCGTCTCACCAGCGTCCGCTCTCAGCAGCGCGAGACCTCTGATGGCATTGGCGAGATCGAGCTGCGGTGTTTCGTCATGATCGCGGTAGATTGCTAGCGCCTCCTCATAACATGACCTCGCCCGCTCGACGGAACCCTGATTCCGAAGAATGTCTCCGACGTGTCGAATGGTGTGAGCCAATCGGAGCGGGTCGGGCAGGCTCCGATATATCCCCGCAGCTTGGTTGTAATGCTGAAGTGCCTGGAGGTTGTTCTTCAGGTCCCGTTCTATCTGCCCTAACCCGGTCAGGGATCTCGCCAGCAGTGCTTGATCCGCGGCGCCGATGCACAATTCAACCGCCTCGGCAAAAAACTGCTTCGCGTCCTCCAATCTTCCCGCTCTCCGCGCCTTGTATCCTAATGCGATGAGAGCGTCAGGGGCATTGGACATAATAGCGATAGCGTATCACCACGGTGCATGGTCGTTTTGAAGGCGCTTTTTGTGCAACAGCGGCGCCAATCGCCAGGTTTCCGGGAGTGACCGCCTTGACGCCTCTTCAGGATCTCTTCCGAAGCGCCGCGCGATCTCCGTTCTGGCGCCGCCGCCAAAACCGCCACCATCGCGGCTCTTGCTGAAAAGCCTCTGCCGCAACCTTTTCCATTCCGCAATCTACCTCGACCCAGGCGAGGGGGCTTTGCGGACCCCGCAAGATACATCGCCCCGACGATGTACCGGCCGCCGCGGAGTGGCGTGGCTCCCGTCTGGTGCACAGGGTTTGGCTTGCTGGCATCCTGCCAGGTCCGACCGGCGCAACGTTCCTGCCGCCAATTGAGAAACAAACTATTGTCGGGTCGGCTCAGCGCCGGCCTGCCTTTCTCATCCGCCCAAACAGCTCCGCCGCTAACCGAACATCGGATTCCGCCGCTGCCGGATCCGGTTGCTCACTGGAATCGCCGTAGCCTTCCATGTCGCCTCTTCCTATGTTCTGCACTACGATGCCATCCCGGCGCGCGAGGATGCCCAAGCCTTTATAAAACACCCCATAGTGTACGTCCGGCTGCGGAATCAACCAGGCAATCTGGCCGCGCACCGGGACAATCGACTCGTCCTTCCACAACGCTCTCGCTCCATAACCGGTCGCGTTGATCACCACCTTTTGAGCTACTTGGTTCAACTCCGGCGGCGAATGAAACTCAACTCTCTCAATCTTGCCGCCCTCGACCAAGAAGTCCGTCACGAGTTGTCTCGAGTAATCCGCGATATTGAAAGTGAGACTCGAACCTCTCGACGAATACTTTGTTGGAAAAGGATGGCTACCCGGCGGCAATTCGTGAAAACGCGGCGTCAAATCGGTAACGCGGTCTTCATAATTCGCGAATTCCAGAGCTTCGCCGCGCTGCCGGTCGGCCTCCGCTGGCGCCGGGTGCGAATCCGACAGCCGATAACGATCGGTCCACTCCACTGGATTTCCCGCCATGCCCAAATAACTCTCGTAAGTATGAAACGAATAGCGGCACATCTTCTCCCAGAGCGCTGGGAAATCGGATGACACGGAGTTCGCCAACGCGATCCGTGAGTCGGGAGACCAGGTTCCGGTCGCGCGGGCGGATCGAACTTCCGGTGGACGCTCCTTGGCATAGATAGTCACCTTGGCGCCCGCGCGTTGCAGCAGAGTGGCGGAGGTCAAGCCCGACGCCCCGCAGCCAATCACCGCCACGTCCCGCTCTCCGGCCGCCAACGCTTTTTCAACGGCCACGCTGCTCGATCCCCACGACAGCGACCACCCACTGCCGCCATGGCCGTAGTTGTGCACGACCGTCTTGTCGCCGACGCGTTCAACGTCCAGGCGAGGTCCCGCGGCGCGGAAGGGGCGGAGACACACCGTGACGCGAAAGATCCGGTCGACCTGCGCCTGGATCGGCACCAGTTCCGGGAGCACCGCGTAGGGCGGCAGGCTCAAAGGCGCTTGTCTGACTTTGGGTGCGCAGCCGCTCAGTCCGGTCGCTGCGACACCGAGCAGCAAATCACGCCGGTTCAGCAAACTTCTCGCGGAACCGGATGGGGAGAGTGGCGGAGTCGGATTCATCGTGTCGTCGCTCGGCAGGGGCTAGGCAGGGGCTAGGCAAGGGCTAGGCCGCATTGTAGCAAGGCGAGACTCGACTAACACGCCTAGCGAGTACGCCTGCCCGGCGTGAGCACACACGGGATCGACGCGGATCCTGCGCCGAGGAACTGGCGCTGCTCGGCGAGCGCGAGAACCAGAACCAGAAAGGAAACCACGACCGGAGCGCACTGGCTTTTGGGTTCAGATTTGCCCTTTTTGGGCGACTTCCAGTTGGGCGAACTCGGACTTAAGCGGGCGGATTCTTCGGCCGCGTGGCCTGCACACCCTTCAAAATGGCCAAGCCAACCAGGACCATGGCCCCGGCTCCTATCCATTGCGGCGCCACGTGCAAAAGCACGGCAGCATAAATCAGACCTGCAATGGCAATCAAAAATCCGCCGAGATAAAGTCCAAACGACACGATATCTGTACTCTTTCTCGCTCCAGGATAATCGCATCACGCCGCTCCGAAGCTCGGGAACCGGCGTTCAGTATCATCCGACCTCTTCGCAGGTTAGAGCACGCGATTCAACAAAAGGTTACTAACCATATTCAGTAGCGGTCGAACACGACCGGGCTTTCAGGCGCCAACTTGCTGAGAGGCTGGAAGGCAGCGTTGCAATTCGACCGGCAACCGTTAGTTCAGCGCCGAGTGCACTGACGGAACTCCCGACAATCGACCGCGGGGAAGAATCCCCATCTAACAAAGCCGCCGCGTTTGTGCAGCAGCAACGCGCGGTTGGAGATGTGCCAGTACTTCGCCGGGCCGCACGATGGGAAGATTCCCCGTCGCTCGCACCGCTTGCCGGGCCCGTGCAATTATCGAACTGGAGAACGCTTGGCGCCTGATGCGCCTTCTCTATCAACGGCGTGTTGACCCGCAGCCGTGAACCGCCCGCTGCTGCTCCGCATGCTCGCTTTTCGTCTTACGCCAACCTAACTTCCGAGTAGCCGGCCAACCGGCATCAATCCAAAGGAAGCATTGTTGGCTGGCATGCCGTGCTCGCGCTAGACTGCTAATTCTTTGTCCAGAACGAAAACTTTAACCGTATCTCGCAAAATGCCATCAAATGCCATGGCTTCCGCGGTCGCCGGCGACTCCAGGGCTTTCATGTACGCGGCTAAGTCGCTGGGCTCACCGCAGACGGCGATGTGATTGCCATTGCTTATCCCGTACGTCATGGATTTGGTGATGGTCATACTTCTGAACAGGTCAGCGTGGGTTCGAAAACCCTGTTCCCACTTGACCGAGTCTTCGCACTGCGCTACGACTAATACCTTGGGCAAATTTTTATCTCCTTGATTTGCTGATACCGAGCTGGAATCTTGCTTTCCGTGCCCAGTAATCATATACCCAACCCACTCCGCTCGTGCCCAGCTTCTTGAAGTTCTCCCGCCCGCGCGATTGCGACGACCCGGAAAGTATTGGAGATCTGTGCCGTGAAGAACGAAAGCAGCGCCGAATGCCTGGTTCTGAGCGGATGACAATGCAATCCTGAAACGCCACCATCGATCGGCTCTCAGAAGTTCTGTCGATCCTGAAAAGACGCAGTTATGTGACCTCTGGCCTGGAGGCCGGTGGAAATTGGTCACTCCAGTTCCCCCGGCACGAAGGCATCAAATTCCAGGCCGTGATCTCGGGCCAGTGCTGGCTCTGGGTCGAGGGCGTTCCCGGCGCGGTGCGCCTGGAGACGGGCCATTGCTTCCCGCCGCCGAGGCAAGGGCCATTCCGCCTGGCAAGCGACCTGACACTGACGCCGATCGACGCCAAGACCAATTTTCCGCCTGCGCGGGATGGCGGCGTCGTCCGGTGCAATGGCGGGGATTTCTTTGTGGCCGGTAGCCTCTTCACCCTGACCGGCAATCACGCCGAATGGGCTGTTCGCCACCGCAATATAGCCGGGGGCAAAATCCGGCTTCGCCTTCACCTTCCCCGAGCGAGGGGGAGACCGCCCGCGCCGAGTCAGGTTTTGGTGGTCTGATAAGCATTTTTAATGCGATTATCCACTTGCATTTGCACCAGCATTGACGTATCCTGAACCTACATGACTCATGCAGCTACGTACGCTGACAGAAACGCCCTACCGGGTCTGTCGCTATTGGGCGTAGTCGTGCTTCCGATTATTATTCAGGTCGCCGTACCCGGCGCCGCCTGAAGGACTTCGGAACAGGAATCTGAAGGCCACCGGCGGGCAAACAACCCGCTGGTGGCCTTCTGCATTTAAAGGCTGCAATTTTTTGGGAGGCCCGTTTTTGGAGGCCCGTTTTGGAGGAACGCTTGATCTCGGCAACGGAAACGAAACTCATGTCGGGCGCGCAGATTTTGCTCGAATGTCTGGTGCGGGAAAACGTCGAATGCATCTTCGGCTACCCTGGGGGCGTCACGCTCCCGCTCTATGACGCGATGTACGAGCATCCCATCCGGCATGTTCTGGTCCGGCATGAGCAGAACGCCTGCTTTGCGGCGGAAGGCTGGGCTCGCTCCACCGGGAAGGTGGGAGTCTGTTGCGCCACTTCCGGCCCGGGCGCCACCAATCTGGTCACCGCGCTGGTCGATTCGATGATGGATTCCATCCCCATCGTCGCCCTCACCGGTCAAGTCTCCACCAAGCTGATCGGGAGCGATGCTTTTCAAGAGGCGGACACGTTTGGCATCACGCGATCCTGCACCAAACACAACTTCCTGGTGAAGACGGTTCAGGAATTGCCGCAAGCCATTCATGAGGCGTTCTACATCGCGTCCAGCGGCCGCCCCGGGCCGGTCTTGGTGGATATTCCCAAGGATGTGTTTCAAGCCCAGTGGCATTACACGCCGGTCTCCTCGATTCATCTGCCGGGGTACAAAGTTTACACCGAAGGACACGGCGGTCAAATCCGGCGCGCGGCCCAAATGATGTGGGAAGCGCAACGGCCGATGATTTACGCGGGCGGCGGAATCGTTGCCGCCGGCGCTTCTCAGGAACTGCGTGAACTGGCCGAGATGCTGGACGCGCCGGCCGTCACCACGCTGATGGGCCTGGGCTCGCTGCCCGCGGCGCATCCCAACTACATCAGCATGCCGGGCATGCATGGCAGCTACGCAGCCAACATGGCGATGACGAACACCGACCTGTTGATTGCCCTGGGGACACGCTTCGACGATCGCGTCACCGGACGTCTGGCGGCTTTCGCGCCGCATGCGAAAGTCATCCACGTGGATATCGATCCAGCCGAGATTGGCAAGAACCGCACGCCCGACATTCCGATAGTCGGTGACGTGAAGCGGGTGCTGGTCAAGCTGATCCGGAATCTGGCCGAACTGGCGCCCGAGCAGCAAAATGCCAACGCACCGGCGCGCATCGCCTGGCGTGCGCAAGTGCGCGAGTGGAAAGAGCAACATCCGCTGACTCCTGAAATTTCCGCCTCCGAAATCAAGCCGCAGCATGTGATGAAAGAGATCGACCGGATCTCCCGCGGCAGCGCCATCGTATGCTCCGATGTCGGACAGCACCAAATGTGGGCGGCGCAATTCATCCGCTTTGACGAGCCCCGGCTGTGGCTCAACTCCGGTGGACTGGGCTCCATGGGATTTGGCCTTCCCGCCGCGATCGGCGCTCAATTCGCCTGTCCCGACAAGCTGGTTTTCGCCATTGTGGGCGATGGCGGCTTTCAAATGTCGATACCGGAGCTGGCCACCATCGCCAATCACGGACTGCCCATCAAGATTATCGTCGTCAACAACGGGTATCTGGGGATGGTCCGGCAATGGCAGGAGCTGTTCTACAACAACCGGTTGAGTCAGGTGGAACTCAATACTTTTCCGGATGCCGCGATGCTGGCCGGCGCCTACGGTTTCAAAGGCCGAACCATAGAGAAGGTTGCGGACCTGGTTCCGGCTTTGCGGGAAGCCGTGGACGAGCCCGGGCCGTATCTGCTCAACATTCGCGTCACCCAGTTTGAAAACGTGTATCCCATGGTGCCGGCCGGAGCGGCGATCAACGAAATGGTGCTGGGGCCGCCGCAACCGGTGGTCGCGTAACGGGTAGGAGAAAGCATGCTGCAAGTTATATCTTTATTGGTCGAAAACAAGCCCGGCTCGCTGATGCGCATCACGGGCGTGTTGAGCGCCCGCGGGTTCAACATTGAAAGTCTCACGGTCGCGCGGACGCTCGATCCCGAGGTGTCGCGCATGACCATCTCGGTGAACGTGGAACCTCACCTGGGCGCGCAGGTCATCAAGCAGATGAACAAGCTGATCAACGTGCTGCAGGCCGTGGACATGACTGAAATCCCATCGGTGAAGCGCGAAATGGTGTTGCTGCGGGTGCGCACGCAGATGGAGAATCGTACCGCGGTGCTGAAAGAAGCGGAGATTTTCGGAGCCCGCGTGGTGGATTCTTCGACCGAAGGCTTCGCGTTGGAGGTCACGGGCGACTCGGAGCGCCTCGACGAGTTCGTCGATGTGATGCGCAGCTACGGGGAAATCGACGTCACGAGATCGGGTATGGTGGCAGTAGGGCTGGAAGCCAAAAAGCTGCGGCTGTCGGCGCCGGTGCCCAAAAACGAGGTCGCGCTGGCATAATGTGGGGCAGGTTATCAACCTGCGGCCGATTATCAATCGGCCCTGACGTAAGGAATTATTTACTCAATGGCAAAACGCTACTACGAAAAAGACGGAAATATCGGTTCCATTACCAATAAGACAGTCGCGATCATCGGCTACGGCAGCCAGGGGCACGCGCACGCGCTCAACCTCCGCGACAGCGGCGTCAACGTTATCGTTGGCCTTCCCCCGGGAAGCAAGAGCGTGGCCAAGGCGCAAGCGGCCGGCCTCAAGGTGCTGAGCGTCGCGGAGGCCGTGACAGCGGCCGACACCAGCATGATCCTGGTGCCCGACCACATTCAGGGCGACCTCTACCGCGACGAAATCGCCGCGCATTTGAGCAAAGGAAAAACGCTCATGTTTGCGCACGGTTTCAATATCCATTTCGGCCAGATCCAGCCGCCCGCCGAGATCGACGTGACCATGATCGCCCCCAAAGCGCCGGGGCATCGTGTCAGGGAACTGTTCACGGAAGGCGTCGGGGTTCCGGCTCTGGTCGCAGTCGATCAGGACGCTTCCGGGCAGGCGCTCGAAAACGCCCTGGCATACGCGCTGGCGCTCGGCTGCTTAAAAGCCGGGGTGATCGAAACCACCTTTAAAGAAGAGACCGAGAGCGACCTTTTCGGCGAGCAAGCCGTGCTATGCGGCGGCGTCAGCGAGCTGATTCGAGCCGGCTTTGAAACCCTGACCAATGCGGGCTATGCCCCTGAAATCGCGTATTTCGAATGCCTGCATGAGGTGAAGCTGATCGTCGACCTGATCTACGAAGGCGGTCTCGGCTACATGCGCTATTCGGTCTCCGATACCGCCGAATATGGCGATTACACCCGCGGACCGCGGATCATCACCGAAGAAACACGCGCCGAGATGCGCAAGATTCTTTCCGAGATCCAGTCCGGCCAATTCGCTCGCGAATGGATCAAGGAAAACAAAACCGGACGCCACAAGTTCGACGCGCTTCGCGCCCAGGGCGCCAATCTCCCGGTAGAAATTGTGGGGAAAGAGCTACGGGAAATGATGCCGTTCCTCAAAAAACGCAAGGAAGCGGGCGTGCCGCTCGAACGGGAGGCCGCGGTAGCTAATAAATAAGCGGCCGCCAATAAATAATATGCGCATCCACACTTTCGACACGACGCTGCGGGACGGGACTCAAGGAGAAGCCGTTTCGTTCTCGGTGGACGACAAAGTCAGTATTGCTCAGAAGCTGGACGAGCTGGGCATCGACTACGTCGAAGGCGGCTGGCCTGGTTCCAACCCCAAAGACAAGGAGTTCTTCTCCCGCGCCAAGGGGCTGAAGTTCCAGCACGCCAAACTCACGGCGTTTGGCGCCACGCACTTCGCTAAGCATCGCGTGGATCAGGATTTGAGCGTGCGCGCGCTGATTGAAGCGGAAACGCCCGCCATCGCGATCTTCGGCAAGAGCTGGGATCTGCATGTTCACCGCGCCCTTCAGATCAGCGAAGAAGAAAATCTCAAGATCATCGCCGAGACGGTGAAATATCTTCGCGACCATGGGCGTGAAGTAATCTACGACGCCGAACATTTCTTCGACGGCTACAACGCCAACCCGGACTTCGCGCTACGCACGATTGAAGCCGCCAAGAATGCGGGCGCGGACGTGCTTTGTTTGTGCGACACCAATGGCGGCAACCTGACGCATCGCATCGTCGAAGTAGTGGCGGAAGTCCGCAAGCGCTTTGACGGAACCATCGGCATCCATTGTCACGATGACTGCGACGTGGCCGTGGCGAATTCCATTGCCGCTGTCGAAGCCGGCTGCACGCACGTGCAAGGCTGCATGAACGGCTACGGCGAGCGCTGCGGCAATGCCAATCTCACCTCCATCATCGCTAATCTCGAACTCAAACTCGGCCACACGACCATCGGCCGGGAGAAGCTGGCCCATCTCAGCACGGTGGTCCGCTATATCGCCGAACTCGCCAACCTTCCGGTGCCCGGCAATCAAGCGTACGTGGGCGATAGCGCGTTCGCCCACAAAGGCGGAGTCCACGTCAGCGCCGTGCTGAAGGACTCCTCCACTTACGAACACATTTCGCCGGCCGCCGTCGGCAATCGCCAGCGCGTTTTACTCAGTGACCTCTCCGGCCGCGGGAGCGTCAGCTACAAACTCAACGAGGCCGGCCTCTCGGGCGTGCTCGACGACCAGGGTCGCCGCCAATTGCTCGATCGCATCAAAGAACTGGAGTACCAGGGCTACGAACTGGAGGCCGCCGAAGGCACGTTCGAGTTGTTGGTTCGGGAGGCGTTGCGCCCGGGTCTGAACCTGTTTGAGATCGTCAACTACGATGTGACCACGCGTATGGTGGAAGGCTCGACCGCGACCGTCACGTTGCAGGTGCAAGACAACGTTCATACTGCATCCGCCACTGGACACGGCCCCATGAATGCGCTCGACGTCTGTCTGCGGCAGTGCCTTTCCTCTGTATATCCGGGCATTGCGCAAGTCCGGCTCACAGACTACAAGGTGCGCGTGCTGGATTCCAAAAAAGGCACCGCTGCCAAGGTGCGCGTTTTGGTCGAGTGGTCCGATCACCGCCGCAGTTGGACTACTGTGGGCGTCTCCGACGATGTGATTGAAGCGAGCTGGCGCGCCTTGGTAGACGCGATCCGTTTGGAGCTGATGCGCATGACCGAACGCGACGAGACCGTCGAAAAAGCTGTAGAAGACTACTGCTGGGGCGTGTAGACCGGGGCACTCAGTCCGTCCAAGGATCGATGAGCCGGAGGCCGCAGTGCGCGAAGTCGTTCACTTTTCTGGTGGCCAAGACGGCCCGCTGGGACCTGGTAATGGCTGCGATCATGGCGTCGAACTGCGAAATAGGTAATCCTATTGCCCGGCGAGCCGCCGCGACCTTCGAGTATATGCGCGCCGCCTCCTCGTTGAAAGGCAAAATTCGTCCGGCAAACTCCTCGTATAGAATCTTCTCGCAGGCCGAGAGTAAAGAAGTGCGGCGCTTTCCGGCCGGCAAAATTTCCACCCCATAAAGGATTTCAGCGGCAGTCACACAAGTCGTGCATACGCCTGACGGCTCTTGATCTGCAAGCCAGCGCAACACCGCCGATACCGGGGAAGGTTTGAGAATCTCTGAAAGAACGTTGGTATCGAGGACGATCACTTGTCAAACTTCGGGGGTCTTCGAATCGCTCGGCGCGGTTCTAACTCGAGTTGAACTCCACCAAGGGGCACGATATGACGGCGGATGGATTCAACCAGGCTCAGGCGTGCCGGCGTCTCTGCCTTTAGGGCGGCGTTCAAGATCACACGCACCTCTTCTTCCATGGATCGGCCATGCTGGGCAGCTCGCAGACGCAGGCGCTGCTTCAGCCCTTCGTCCAAGCGGCGAATCGTCAGGCTAGCCACACAGCAATGATAGCACTGCAATCAATGATGGATCTCCAGCGGAATCTCGTAATAGAAAATCCCTTGCCCGTCGGCAGCCTTCACGATACCGGTCAAGTACAGTCTGGCGCCGGGCAGCGGGTGGGCCTGAAAATAGAAGAAGCCGTTGGCCGATTCTTTGGCCGGCAGCATTTTCACGGCAAAAGCGCGTCCTTCAAACTCCCATTCGCTCAGCGGATTCTTGTGCTTGATTTTGATCGGAATCGGTAGTGGCACGTCGCCCCCGGGGTTTGGACGCTTGGGTCCTTTTAACGTGTAAGGCAAATCGGCCGCGGGCGTCGCTTCGATCCGCCGGTCGTCGGGACCGATGTATTGGGCCTCCAGATTCGTCATCCGCAGCGCCTGCCCGGTGTCGTTCTGGATGACCACCAGCACCGGGAACACGCCATACTGGTTAGGATTGGTTTTTCCAAATGCGCTGTGAGCCAACTCTTCGGTATCGTAGGCGACCGCGGCCACGGTTACGTTTTCGTTGGTCTGCCTGGCGCTATATGACGACGCGGGTCCGACATGAAAGGTTTGATCCGCGGCGGTAGCGCGATTCACAGCAGACGGCGCCAGCATGACCAGCACAACCCACAGCAGGCTCGTTTTCTTCATTTATTTCCTCTGCCGGCTCATAGCGTTTCCCTTGCTCTTATTATATTTTCTGTATCGCGGCATATGCGACCGCCGTTATTTCGGCACATTCTCCGAGCGGCTCGGCGGGCGTCCTGCATCCTTCAGACCGACGATTCCCGGAGGCATCTGGTTGCATGCGGTTTCCGTGGGCGAGGTGGTCTCTTCCCTCCGCCTGGTCCAGGAACTACGCGCCGCTAACCCGCGCATTCCGCTCTTTGTTTCCGTAACGACGCTCGCTGGGCGCAAAATAGCGGACGAAAAACTTGCGCCTTTGGTGAGCGCGGTATTTTACGCGCCGATCGACTACCCGTTCGCGATCCGGCGGGTGTTGCGGAGGTTGCGCCCGGCGATGTTGGTGGTCCTTGAGACCGAGATTTGGCCCGCGCTCTTCCGGGAAGTGAAACGGCATGCTTGCGCGCTGGCGGTCGCCAATGGCCGCATCTCCGATCGCGCTTTTCCCCGCTATCGCCGATGGCGCTTTCTGTTCCGGGCGCCACTGCGCTTGCCGGATCTGATCGCTGTGCAAAGCCAATCCGACCTGGCGAAGTTCCGTCAACTGGGGGCGCCCGAAGAAAGCCTGGCTCTCTTGGGTAATTTGAAATACGATGCCGGCCCCCCATCGAATCCAACTCCATTGGAGGCGCTGGTCTCGATCGAGCCATCGCCGGTCCTGATTGCAGCCAGCACCATGCCGCCGGCGGACGCATCGGACATCGACGAAGACGATGCGGTGATTGGCGCGTTTGAGCAACTGCGAACCGCGCACCCCGGGTTGTTGCTGATTCTGGCGCCGCGCAAGCCCGAGCGCTTCGACCAAGCCGCCACCAAACTGCGGCAGGCAGGCATCGCTTTTGGACGCCGCTCCGCCGGAAGATTGGAAGCGCCGCTTCCGTGCGTCCTGCTGCTCGATACGATCGGAGAACTGGCCGGTCTTTTTCCGCTCGCGGATGTGGTTTTCATGGGCGGATCGCTGGCCCGGCGCGGTGGTCACAACATTCTGGAGCCGGCGGTCTGCGGGCGCGCCATCGTCACCGGTCCACACCTGGAAAACTTCGCCGAGATCGCATCCGACTTCACAGCGGCGAATGCGGTTTGCACAATCGGCAAAGCGGAGGAACTTGCCCCCGCGATCGGCCGGCTGCTGGCAGATCCCGACCTGAGGGAGCGTCTCGGACGCCAAGCCAAGTCTCTGGCCGAAGCACGGCGCGGCGCCACGCAAAGAACGGCTGCCGAAATCTTGCGGCTGCACGATGAGGCCGTTCCACGCTGGAGCCAGCCGGGCCCGTCGTATCCGCTGCTTTGGCTGCTTTCCCGGATTTGGCTGCTGGGGTTGAGCCGCGCTCAATATCGCGGCGCCAGCCGCGCCCAGTCGCTGAGCAAGCCCGTCATCAGCATCGGTGGCATCAGCATGGGCGGCGCGGGCAAGACACCGCTGGTCGAATTTCTCGCGGAACGGTTGAAGGCTCGCGGCGTGCAGCCTGCTGTTCTCACACGCGGCTATGGCCGGCGTTCGATAGAAGATGCCCTGGTCATCCGCGCCGGCGACTCGGTTCCGTCCTGGAAGACTGGCGATGAGCCGCAAATCCTGCTGCGCGCCGGCGCCGCTCATCTCGGAATCGGCAGTGACCGGCACGCGGTTGGCGGCATGCTCGAGCGGACTCTCGGGGCCGAAGTTTTCCTGTTGGATGACGGGTTCCAACATTGGCGATTGCGCCGCCAGTTGGACATTGTCCTCATTGACGCGCTCAATCCCTTCGCCGGCTCGGCCGTGTTTCCTCTCGGTTTTCTGCGGGAGCCGCTGACGGCGTTGCGCCGCGCGGACGCCATCGTGCTCACGCGGGCCCAGCCGGGGCGCTCGTATTCAGGGATTCGGCGTCGGATTCGCTCCGTCAATTCCGAAGCGCCGATATTTTTGGCGAGCGTCGAACCGCTTACGTGGATTCACTTTTCTTCCGGCGATCGCGTAGGCCATCCGCCTGGTCCGGTGGTTGCGTTTTGCGGTCTCGCGAATCCCGCGAGCTTCTGGACTACGCTGGCCAACCTGCGCGTTGAACCGGTATTCCGCTGCGACTTCGACGACCATCATCACTACACGCAACGTCAGGTGCGGACGCTGGCGCGCCAGGCTCAGGGGCGCGGGGCGCGGAGTATCGTAACCACGGAGAAGGACGCCATGAACCTGCCCGATTGCGCGCGTGAGATTCTTGGTCCCATGGGACTCTATTGGCTGAAAATTAGCACGCGATTAGATGATGAAGCAGGTTTTTTGCGCCGCATCGACGCGGTCATTAGTTGAGCAACCGCCGGTAGGTAGCGCAGTGTTCGCGCGGCTCACGCCCGGCGGCGCAGGTTGCCGCATGTGAACCACCCCGGTCACGGCATCGATCCAGGCGCGGGATGGATTCTCGCCCGTGTCCAATCCGACTGGTCCGACGGTAAAGCCCGCTGGACCATCGAAGCCGCGGTAGCGATCGCGCAGGTCGAGATAGTCGGGATACGACTCATACATATCATGTTCATTTCCGTGCTCGATTCCGTAGAGGCTTTCCGCCTAAGGGACATTCAGCGGGCGCAGAATGAGCCGTTCAGGACACCAAAGACCACTGCGTTCGCGCCAATTGCCAGCGCCAGAGTTACTATCGCGACCGCCGCAAAACCCGGAGACTTGCGGAGGATCCGCAGGCTGTAACGGATATCCACCAGAAGATCCTCGATGAGGCTTACGCGCCGCATGTCGCGGCATTGCTCTTTACGTTGCGTAAGGCCGTCCATCGCCCGCAAGGCAGCCTGGCGCTTGCCCGGGCGTCAGACCCCGCGCGATGAATTCCTCGCTTGTTCGCTCCAAGTGACATTGGAACTCTTCATCCAGTTCCCGCTCCACCCGATGACGGCGGAAAAGGGACCTTCAGCGCAGCGGAAGAGCGTAGAACCAGTGTTCGATGCGCATGGTTTATGCCTCCTCGAGCCGAACCACTTGCGTGATGGCATCCGAGAGGCGCGTCCAATTGGCGGCTTCTCTTTGAAGCTGCCGGCGTCCCAATCGAGTGAGCGAATAGAATTTCGCCCGGCGGTTATTCCCGCTGGCTTTCCATTCGGCGGTGATCCACCCCTCTTGTTCCAGCTTGTGCAGGGCGGGGTAGAGCGAGCCATCGCTCACTTGCAACACGTCGCCCGAAACTTGTTTGAGACGCTGGCTAATGGCCCAGCCGTTCAGCGGTTCGAGGGTCAGGATCTTCAGCAGGAGCAGGTCGAGGGTTCCCTGGACCAGGTCAGATGGTCTGCTCATATTGATACTATGAAACTCCTCTCGGTAAGCAAGAGAAAAATGCGGCCAGGGCGCCCGGGTTCCGCCCTTGCTAGACTCGGGCAATGCCAACCCGCATCCGGCGCGTGAGGCTCGACAAATCCGCTGGCCCTGTTCGTCGCATGCTCCAGTACGCCTTCTACGACTGGACTCGCGAGATGCCGAGATCCAAACGCGTCCTCACATGGCTCGGGATTCTGTTGCAGGGATACGCCATCTACGCTCTTTGGATGAGGTCTTTGGTCTGGCCCCTGATGTGGCCGAAAGGGATACCTCTCTACGCCAGTGTGTGGTTGCTTTACTTCGCGGGCGAAAGGCTGATGAATGGGCTGCTGACCTCGGAATTTGTCCGCAAGACTGAACTGGAAGCCGACCAGATCGCGGCGAGACAGATCCAACAGACGCTCATCCCGCAGAAGTTGCCAAAGCTGCCGGGCTACGAGGTGGAGACGTTCTACCAGCCTTTACGCGAGGTCGGAGGCGACTACTTCGACGTCATCGAGCTGGCGGGAAACCGCACGCTATTTGCGATAGCGGATGTGTCCGGGAAAGGGATGCCGGCAGCTCTGCTGGCCGCAAACATACAGGCCTTGGTTAGAAGCATCGTGAGTATTGAGGCGAATCCCTTGGTGTTGGCCCGGCAGATTAACAAGCACCTGAGCCGTTATACTCCCAGCGATCGCTTTGCAACAGCAGTGTTCATCGTGTTGAGCCGCGATTCGGGAGAATTAACCTATGTAAATGCCGGCCACAACGCCCCGATGGTGTTCGGTTCCGGATCAACGATGGAGCAGGCGACGAACCTGGAAGCTACGGGCATGCCGCTTGGATTGTTTTCCAAAGCGGCATATGAAAGTCATACGGCTCTGCTTTCGCCTGGTGGCGCCCTCCTTCTTTACACCGACGG
Organism: Bryobacterales bacterium; assembly: GCA_963836595.1. Taxonomy (GTDB): domain Bacteria; phylum Acidobacteriota; class Terriglobia; order Bryobacterales; family Bryobacteraceae; genus DATFZA01. Next base: position 872,446 of record CAWIKC010000002.1, on the reverse strand, counting down.
TTTGACCGATTCGATTTCCGGAGACGATGCCGAGAGCAGTTTACGCGACGCTTTGGCTGATGGTTCGGAAAGAACGATATCGCATCTACAATCTTTAGTGAACCCGAAGTTCAATGACGACGATGTGACCATATTGCTGGTGAAACGGGATGCGGATGCGGGTTCCGGCGGTTGTTCGTTGCTTCCATAGTTAGACAAAGCCCGACCGGGGGGTCGGGCGCGGGCGAGGGCGCCCGGCCCACAAGGGGAGGGAACATCAGGCGGCGCATCTCTCATGCTCTAAATTAGCCTGGGGGTGCAAGGGATTTCGGGGTATTTGGCGGAGGACGGCTGGTAAATGGTTGAGCGGGTTGAGGCGGATTTATTTTGAAGTCCGGTGACCGGCGGGTGGGCGGCGTTGGAAACTCGAATCGACTTTTACAGTGCTTGAACTCCTGGGGCGTGGCGGCGCCGGCGTCGTGATCCGCCTATTGGACGAGCACCTCAAGGCCGAGGCTAAGGGCCTCGCGTTCTACCACGCACCTGGTTTCCGGTAGTCATCCCTAGTTTTGCGGCACTGTCGCAATCCGCAGGATTGTGGAGAGCCAATCACTGCTTCCAGGAAAAGAAGGCTTTGTTGCCAAGCGGCATAGCGCTGCTAGAGCGGACTGCTAGAGCGGACTGCTAGAGCGGACTGCTAGAGCGGACTGCTAGCGGAATTCCGTATGCCGCCGAGCCTTTTTTAGCATCCTCCTAAGGCTATCGCTCTACAGCCGGTTCTGAGATGCCGGTCGAAGGTAGTTAAGGAGATGTGACATGATTCGCCGGTTTCTCTTGATCACCACCGCTGTTGTCGCGGCCGCAGCGCCGCCAATACCTCAAATAAGCGTGCCCAGTCTTGGCTATGTTTTCGACGGAAATTCCAAGGCGATCCGGCTGATTTCCGGCGTACCGGGCGCAGCTAGCTTGGACAACCTGGTATCCACGAATGCGACTGCGTTGGATTCAGGATTCGTTCACTCGCGGGCTCGCGTTGCGATCGCCAACACCAAGGAAGGATCGGTGGTGTTGGTTCAGTGGAGCGCAACGCCGCAAATTACGCAGTTGACTTCGTCTCTGGCCCGAGTGTCGCAGGTTGCCTTCAGCCTGGCGGGCGATCGGGCGGCGATCACGGACGGCACGACGGTAGAAGTTTGGTCGGGGCTCGGCGACAGTCCGGCAAAAGCGGCCACGTTCACTCCCGATAATGGCGTCACCGCACTGGCAATGAACCCAGACGGTCTGGTCGCTGCCGGGACGGGCGCCGGAGCGATCGTCATACTCGGAGACAAGCCGCGGCAGATCGCCGCGGGCGGAAAATGGACGAGCCTGGCGTTCTTGCCCAACGGCACGGATCTGCTGGCTACGGATGCCGCAGCCCAAAACCTGACCCTGATTCGCAATGTTCTCACGGATGCCGCGGCGTCGGTTGTCTTGAGTCTCCATCAAGAGCCGGATGCGGTCGCGGTTTCGGCGGATGGAAGGACGGCAGCGTTGGCGAGTCCGGGCGCGTTGACGATAGTCAGTCTCGGGGACGGCCATACGAGTTCAATTTCCTGCAGTTGCCAGGCTGCGCGCTTTGACCGGCTGCAGGGCAACCTGGTGGTCCATCTGACCGATTCACAATCCGGTTCTGAGTTGCTGCTGGATGCCGATGCCGCACAAGCGCGAGTGATCTCGTTATCGGTGAACGGAGGAACCGCTCAATGAAACACTTTCTTTTTCCAATGGTCGCGCTGGCCGCCATTCTCGATGTTCCGGCCACCTATGGGCAAGCCATCCGGCAAAATGCCGGGTTTGCCGCCCAAACCATTGCGCGCAATGACGACGGCTCGGCTTCGCTTACGCCGTTGGGCTTCTCCATCAACTTCTTTGGAATAACGCGCAGCTCAACTTACGTAAACAACAACGGAAATATAACGTTCGATACCGCGCTGGCCACCTATACTCCGTTTGGTCTGCAGCAGACGCAACGTGAAATCATAGCTCCGTTTTTCGCGGATGTAGACACCCGCCCGGCCGGCTCCAAGCTAGTGACTTACGGGCAAGACACCGTAAACGGGCACAAGGCCTTTGGCGCGAACTACATTTCGGTTGGCTATTACGACGAGCACGCCGATAAATTGAACAGCTTCCAAGTGGTGCTGATCGATCGCAGCGACACGGGAACGGGCAACTTCGATCTTGAATTCAACTATGCACAGATCTTATGGGAGACGGGCGACGCGAGCGGCGGCGTGAATGGATTCGGAAACGTGTCCGCGACCGTCGGGTGGTCCAATGGCACTACCGATCCGGGTACGTCTTATCAAGCTCCGGGTTCCATGATCCCGGGTTCGTTTCTGGATAACGGGCCTTATTCGCTGGTCCTGCAGGGCGTTAACACGCCGTCTTCCAATAGTTCGGCGCCGGTGCCAGGCAGGTTGTTGTATCACGCACGCGACGGCGTCATCAGCCCCGGCTTGAGTATTACGACCTCCTCCCCTCCCGACGCAACGGTTGGCGCGCCGTACTCGGCCGCGATGGTTGCCACGGGCGCAAACGGGCCGTTTCGGTGGGCGATACATCCGGACATCCTGTTTCCACCTGGCTTGGCACTCAGTCAAGATGGAGTTCTGTCCGGAACGCCGACCGCGGCCGGAACTTACAGCTACACGCTTTCCGTTACGGCCACGACGGACGACGGCGTCCTTACGGTCTCCGCTCGCGGAAGCATCACAGTGGATCCGGCGGTCATTTCTGTGACTACGGCGTGCCCGGCCCCGAATGCAACCGTTGGACAGCCCTACTCACTGACGCTAAGCGCCAGCGGAAGCAGCGCCGGTTATATATGGGGCGTGGACGATCCGTATTCGCTGCCACCAGGAATCTCACTCAGTAAAGGGGGCCTGCTGGCGGGCGACCCTCTGGCGACAGGCACTTACATTTTCAACCTGCGTGCACGCAGCAGCGCTTCTGATAATTCTCAGCCCGGACAATTGCTGTGTCACTTGACAGTAGTTCCCTCGTCCGTCCGCCTGACTTCCGGATGTGCTCTGTCGAACGGCACGGTCGGCGTGCCTTACTCGCAGTGGCTGGCGGCAGACGGCGGAATTGGTCCTTATCGATTCCAACTCTTCGGACAGCTCCCCGTGGGATTAGCCTTGACACCAGACGGGTCCATCTCCGGAACACCCACTGCGGCGGTGTCATTGCCATTTCGCATATCCGCAACCGATAGCCAAGGCAAAGCGGCGGCGCAGGATTGTTCCATCAGCGTAAATTCGCCTGCATTCAGCGTGTCGTCGGTGTGCCCGCTTCCGCCGGCGGTCACCGGTTCGGCCTACACCGCGACTCTTCCATCCGCCTATGTCTGGTCCGTGTCGGGCACACTTCCGGTGGGACTATCGCTCACTCCGGACGGAACGGTTTCCGGAATACCCATGCGCTCCGGACCGAAGCAATTTCTGCTGCTCGCTTCCGACCCAAATGGGAATCAAGTCGGGCAGGTGTGCAGCCTGGCTGTGACGCCAGGTCCGCTTGCCGTGAACGGATGTCCGCTTCCCGACGCCAACGCCGGTACACCGTACTTCGGGTCGCTGACCGCAGTGGGCGGATCGGCTCCGTTTAGCATTACCACGACCGGGGCACTGCCTGCCGGGATTCAGGTTTCGAGCAATGGCCAGGTGAGCGGAACGCCCACCATCGCCGGCGTATATCCGTTCAATGTCATCATGCAAGAAGCATTCGGGCAATCCTTCGCCCAGGCCTGCAGTTTGAATGTAATCCCACCTTCGTTGCACTTTACGACCGCGTGTCCGTTGCCGCAGGCCCAGCTTGGGAAAGCTTATTCGGCGAGTATTGCGGCTGCGGGCGGTACGGCGCCTTATCAGTTCGAGTTCGACGGCTTTCTGCCGGATGGACTCGCAGCGTCGGGAGACGGCGTCCTCTCGGGAACACCGCAAAGCGTAGGAGGACTGTCTTTCCTGGTCCGCGTTTCGGACGCACAAAGCCGCTCGACCTCGGCGCCGTGTTCGGTGAACGTCGTTCTGCCTCCCGCGCCGCAGATTCAGATCGGCGCCCTGCCCGCCTCGGCGCCACCGGCCGCCAGCAATGTCGCGATCCCGATCCAGCTTGCACAAGCCTACTCACAGCCCATTCAAGGCCAGGTGCTGCTGAACATCGCCGCCAGTCAGCCCGATCCCAAATTGCGTTTCGCCAACGGGCAGACGACCGCCAGCTTTACCTTACCGGCCGGTTCGACCCAGCTAGCAATGCCGCTGATTTCCACGGGCACCGTGGCGAGCACTATCACCGTGTCGCTGGCTAATCTCCGCGCGGCAGGGGCCAATTTAAGCCTGGTTCCGACACCCCAGGTATTCAGTATTCCCGCCAGCGCGCCGGTCGTCACGTCGGCCTGCTATACGCTCACAGCGACTGGAATCACACTTCAATTGAACGGCTATTCGACAACACGGGAATTGGCGAGCGCCAACGTAACCATCGGAAACCTGAGCTTCCAGACGGATTTGAGCGGTATTTCTACGGCGTATTACTCCGACCCGGTTTCGATTGCCGCGGGCGGAGCGTTTGCTTTAACCGTCCCTTACGACCTAACGCTGGCTTCGAGCGCTTTGCCGGGGCCCGTTAGCGTGAACGTTTTTAACACCATCGGGCCGGCCGGGAACCAAACCGTTTCCGCCTGCCAATAATGGAGGGGTGAGAGCGCTCGGGTAGGATCGCGCGGGCGTGTCTGCGCGCGGCCTCAGTTGGCGCGGTTCTTACGCCCGCCGATCTAGCGGCGAGAATTCAAGGGTATTGCTTTCGTCAAGGGAAAGGCTTTATGATCATGAGAGGTTTGGGGCGATGGCACGCCCCAAACCTGAGGCTAAATCAGCGTCTCTTTCGAGGGCGGCTGATCTTTACCTCGATCGTGAAGGTTACGTAACGCATCACAAAATCTCATGATAAGGATCATAGGATCCTCCTTTCTGCTTTGTAAGGGATCGCCCGGGCTTTGACCCCGGGCTTTCTATTTGAAGCCCGAGTACTGCTGCTCCGCTTAGAACTTGCCTGATCTTTTACTTGCAGAAAGCTCTGGTGGTTAGTGCTCGCCTGGCGGACGAACTCTCTATCTAACGGCGAGAATTCAGGGGCTATTGCGTTCATCGAGGGAACGCTATATGATCATGAGAGGTTTGGGGCGATGGCGTCGCCCCAAACCTGAGGCTAAATCAGCGTCTCTTGCGAGAGGGGCTGATCTTTACCTCGATCGTGAAGGTTACGTAACGCATCACGAATCTCATGATAAGGATCATAAGATCCTCCTTTCTGCTTTGTAAGGGATCGCCCGGGCCTGTTACCCGGGCTTTCCATTTGAAGCCCTAGTTCAGCTCCATTTGAAACTTGCCTGATCCTCACTGGCAGAAAGCTCTGGTGGTTTAGTGCTCGCCTGGCGGACGAACTCTCTATCGGAAACCTGAGTTTTGGAAAAACTGGGGCGTTCTACCGGTGCGCCACGCTGAAGCAGCGGTGCGCAATGGTCTGGAGTATGCGTTCTTGCCGGAGGGCGAGCTACTGACAGAACCACACATACCGTGTTTCCGCGGCTGGTTGTTCCCTAAACAAACAGGCGAAAATCTTCCGAGAGTTCTTGGAATCCAGCGAAAAAGCGCGGCTCCAGGCAGATTTGGAAGATAGTTTCGATCGATTCGAACGGTCTGTTGTGGCCAAGGAAATAGGCGCTTACCGGCCTGTCGCCGCCGGCGCAATGCGTCTCACGATTCGCCGTATGTGCGCTTCCACAAGTCGATGCCATTTGCCCAGTCCTTCATCCACTGAAAGAAGCTGATCTCTTCGTCGACGTTGACGCGTTTGTCGCGCATGAAAATAATATTGCCCTCTGCTGTCGAGCAGTCAATTGCCGAACCATTGCAGCATCCCCAATCGCAAATCGTAATCAGCCGCTTGGACGGATCGTAGGCTTGGCCTGCCAGGTACGCATCGACAACATTGGAGCCAATGGGAGCAAATAGCCTCCAGCAGGGAAGCCACGTTGGAGTCCCCACAAGCCGTAGCAAATCCCAATAGCGACTCGGCCTTGGACACCTCATCAGCAGTGACAGCGGGATACAGCGGTGGATGTTCTTCTGCCGCCCGCCAGGCCAGCCGTGCGGGTACTTTGACATGCTGGTCCGCCGTTTTGGATCGAGCCGGAGCAGACGGATTTGCTCGATGCAGTCGCGGCTACTCAGTGTCTACCGCCCGGTGGTCGCCGGCACAATCTGCGCCAGCACTGCTTGCGCGTCCTGCTCGGTAAACTGCTCGGTTTTGGCGGAGTGATTCATGGAGCAGAATTTCGGGCCGCACATGGAACAAAACGCCGCATCCTTGAAGCCTTCTTCCGGCAGCGTCTCGTCGTGCATGGACTGCGCGGTCTCCGGATCGAGCGAGAGCGCGAACTGTTCTTTCCAATCGAAGCGATAGCGGGCGCGGGAAAGCTGATCGTCACGATCGCGCGCGCCGGGGCGATGCCGCGCGATATCGGCGGCGTGCGCGGCGATTTTATAAGCGATGATGCCTTGCTTCACATCTTCGAGGTTGGGCAGGCCCAGGTGCTCTTTCGGCGTGACGTAGCACAGCATGGATGCGCCATACCATCCGATCATCGCGGCGCCAATGGCGGAAGTGATGTGATCGTAGCCGGGCGCAAAATCGGTGACCAGGGGCCCGAGCGTGTAGAACGGCGCTTCGTGGCACGTCTCCATTTCCTTCTCTACCTGCATTTGGATCTGGTCCATCGGGATGTGGCCGGGGCCTTCAATCATCACCTGAACATCGTGGTCCCAGGCGATTTTGGTGAGTTCACCCAGCGTCTTCAGTTCGGCGAACTGCGCGGCGTCGCTGGCATCGGCCAGCGAACCGGGACGCAGGCCATCGCCCAGCGAAAACGTCACATCGTGTTTTTGGAATATTTTGCAGATGCGGTCGAAATGCTCGTACAGCAAATTCTGTTTGTGGTTCTTGACCATCCACTCGGCCAGGATCGCTCCACCGCGGCTCACGATGCCGGTAATGCGCTTGGTGGTCAGCGGGATGTATTGAACCAGCACGCCGGCATGGATGGTCATGTAATCGACGCCCTGCTCAGCCTGCTCTTCGATCACTTCGAGCATCACGTCGATGGTTAGATCCTCAACGCGGCGGACGCGGCTGAGGGCTTCATAAATCGGCACCGTCCCGATGGGCACCGGGGAAGCGTCGATGATCGCCTGCCGAATGCGAGGAATGTCGCCGCCGGTCGAAAGGTCCATCACGGTGTCCGCGCCGTACTTCACGCAGTAGTCGAGCTTGGCGACTTCCGCGTCGAGATTAGAAGTGGTGGAGGAGTTGCCGATGTTGGCGTTGATTTTGCACTTGGACGCGATGCCGATGCACATCGGCTCCAGATTCAGGTGGTGGATGTTAGCGGGTATGATCATGCGCCCGCGGGCCACTTCCTCCCGGATCAACGCCGGCGGGACATTCTCGCGTTTGGCGACGTACTCCATCTCCTGAGTGACCATGCCTTTGCGGGCATAGTGGATCTGAGTCCGGATTGGATCCTGCATTCTGGGAGAAACCCATTGGCTGCGCATAATCACTCATAGTAGCTCAAGCGGTGCGCCGGATCTCGTTCATTAACGGCTAGAAATTTGCCCTTAGGATCCGTCATGAAACAACCATGCCACTACTGTGTGACCGCTCCCTAACCCGGCATAGCCGGAACCAAACAGGCTGAGCAGCTCTGCGCCACCGCTCCCTGACGGTCACGGCTCGGCAAGATTCGTGAAGGTTGGGGGCTGTTGAAACCCGTGCTGAGGTTCGTAAACACTGGCTGAAACGCATGCCACGAAAAATATTCCGCCAGAAACAGCGAGAACCCAGCCATGTAGGTACTGACGGTCGCCGCTCGGTCACGTCTTCCGAGCCGCGACCGTGAGGGAGCGGTTGAATGGGTGTTTCATGGCAGGTCTTTACCGAACCGGGCAGAGATTCGCATCGCCGCCTGCGTGGCGGCCCGACAGGTAGAGTTCTCTCGCGGTCTCCCCTCGCAAGCGACCTGTAAGGAAGCGGTCACACTGTGATGACCAGGCGGTTTCCTGGCGGGTCTTAATTCTTTTCGCCCTCCGCTAACTTTCTCTGGCCAAACGGGCTCTTGATAAGTGTGGAAAAACAAGCGCCCGCGGTTGCCAAGCCGGGGATGGCGACCAACACCTCAGCGCATCCGCCGGTTTCCATGCGGAAGGTCCTGGCGATTCCTGGTTTCCGCAAGTTGTGGCTGGCGCAGTTGGTGAGCATATTCGGGGATTTTCTCGCGCTGTATGCGGTTTTGAGCGAGATGTCGTTCCGGATGCACGCTTCGGCGCGAGGCATCACGCTGGTGAGCGTCTTCTTTCTTTTGCCGCTGGCATTAGTAGGCCCGGTGGCCGGCGTGTTCGTCGACCGCTGGGACGCCCGGCGCACCATGATCGCGAGCGATTTCTCGCGCGCGGTGCTGACGCTGGGCCTGGTGCTGGCGGGTGCGCCCTGGCAGATTTATGCGGTATTCTTCGCCATCAGCACGTTCTCCAGCTTCTTCAATCCGGCGCAATCGGTGGCCATGCCGCAAATCATCCCGCTGCCGCAACTGATGAGCGCCAATGCCGTCACGCAGCAGACGCTGCAACTGGTGCGGATTGTGAGTCCGGCGGTAGCCGGCGCGCTCGCGGGTTGGGCCGGACCCAGCTCGTGCTATTACCTCGACAGCGCCAGCTTTCTGTTCTCGGGAATCATGATTTCTTCCATTGCGATTCCAGCCAGAGCCGCGCATCCCGGAAAGGAGTTGACTTCGGTCTTAGGGGATTTGTTTTCCGGGACGCGCTTTATCTTGACTCACACCGTGATCGCATTCGTGATTCTCTCCATCGCTGCGGGGACGTTTGCGATCAGCGCTTTCGGGTCGTTGACGGCAGTATATGTCCGTGACGTCCTGCATGGCGGCTCTTATCTGTTTGGCGGGATGGGTTCCATGATCGGCGCCGGAATGCTGCTGGCCGGCTTTGGGGTGCCGCATGTAGCCCGGCGCGTCAAGAATGCCGCTTATCTGATCAGCGTGGGAATTCTGCTCTGCGGCGTGTTTATCGCTTTGATCGCCCGCGTGGCCAATCCGTTTGTAGCGCTCGCAGGATGCGCCGGAATCGGAATCGGAGTGTCTTTTTTGATCATTCCCGCCATGACGCTGATGCAGGGGCAAGTACCGCCCGAGATACGGGGAAGGGTCAGCAGCAGCTCACTCTCGCTGATTGCCCTGACACAAGGAATTGCGTTACTGTTTGCGGGTGATTTCGCATCGCGTTTCGGCATCGTGACGGTGTTCTATGCGAGCGCGGCAATGCTGGTCGTCATTGCGGTGGTGGGTACGATTCGATTGCGGAGGCTGGGATGATTTTGCGCCTTGCGATTGGATTGTTCTGGGTTTCGGTGTCGTTTTCCGGGGCGGCGCCCGGCGCCGATTGGAATGACATGAAGATGTTGCTGGGCGAGTGGACTGGCGAAGGTTCAGGCAAGCCGGGAACAGGTACCGGAGAATTCTCCTTCGTTCCCGAACTGCAAGGCAAAATTCTGGTCCGGCACAGCTTCGCCGAATATCCCGGCGCCCGGCATGATGACTTGATGATCGTGTATCGCGAAGGCGATGCGACGCGCGCCGATTACTACGACAGCGAAGGCCACGTGATTCGCTACACCGTCAAGGCCGACAACCAGCACATCGTTTTCTCGAGCCAAGGTCCACCGGGATACCGGTTGACGTACACGGCCTTGCCGGAAGAGAAACTGCGGGTGCAGTTCGAGATTGCCTCCCAGACCTACCTGGATGGAATCTGCCGCCGGAAACGCTAATCTATAAAGCATGACTCCGGACGAACTGAAGAAGCGCGCGGCCGAAGCGGCTGTTGCGCAGATTAAAGATGGCATGGTAATCGGTCTCGGCACCGGCTCCACGGCCAAACATGCGGTGGATTCCATTGGACGGCGCGTGGCCGAAGGGTTGAAGGTAGTGGGCATCCCCACTTCCGAGCGCACGGCCGAACAGGCGCGGTCTTTGAACATCCCGTTGGCGACGTTCGCCGAGTATGCCAAGCTCGATCTGGCGATCGATGGCGCCGACGAAGTGGAGATTGGCCCGTTGAATCTGGTCAAAGGACTGGGCGGCGCGCTGCTGCGGGAGAAAATTGTCGCGGGCGCTTCGACGCGCTTTCTCGTGATCGTGGACGACAGCAAGCTGGTGCAGCATCTCGGCACCAAAGCGCCGCTGCCGATTGAAGTAAATCCCTTCGGCTGGGAGGTCGCCGCGCGCAAGCTGCGCGAACTCGGCGGCGATCCGAAGATGCGCATGGCCGGGGACAAGCCGTACATCACGGATGGGAGCCACTACATTCTGGACACATCGTTCGGACCAATTTCTAATCCCGCCAAGCTAGCCGAACAACTGGATGCGACAGTGGGGGTGGTGGAACACGGGCTGTTTGTCGGCATGACGGCGCAGGTGCTGCTGGCTTCGCCTGAGGGCGTTAAGGTGCTGGAGCCGGGGCGCTAGCTGTTTGTCCGAAGGCCGCGTCGCGCTCACGTTTCCGAACTTTCGCTACCACATGACGGGGCGGGTTCTGGCCGTCCTGGCTTCTGAAATGCAAGCGGTCGCGGTGAGTTGGCAGATCTTCGCCATCACGCACCGGCCGCTCGATCTGGGATTGGTCGGGCTCGCGCAATTCCTGCCGGGCGTGTTGCTGTTTCTGGTAACGGGCCACACGGCCGACCGCTTTCCGCGCAAGCGTATCCTGCAGATCTGCTACTGCGGCTTCGCGCTTTGCTCGTTGCTGTTCGCCTTCTTGGCTACCAAAGGCAGTGCGGTTACGCTGGCGTCCATTTATGCGGTGCTGTTGCTCAATGGCCTGGTCCGCGCATTCAATGGACCGGCCAGCCAGGCATTCCTGCCGCTGCTGGTGCCGGAACTGCATTTCCCGAACGCGGTGGCTTGGGGAGCGTCGCTGTTTCAAATGGCGACCATCGTGGGTCCAGTCGCGGGAGGGTTGATCTATGGATGGACGGGCCGCCCGCTGCCCGTGTTTCTCTGCGCGGCGTGCAGTTACCTGCTGGCGCTCGCCGCGGTCACTCTGGTAGAACCGATCCGCGCGCAGACGGCGCGGCGCATTGTCTCGGCCACCGCCGTCAGCGACGGGCTGCGCTACATCTGGAGCAATAAGCTGGTGCTGGGTTCGATCTCGCTCGACTTGTTCGCGGTTCTGCTGGGCGGCGCGGTGGCGCTGCTTCCCGTATACGCGGGCGACATCTTGAATGTCGGCACGCGCGGTCTCGGGCTGCTGCGCGGCGCGCCGGGCGTGGGCGCGGTGGTGATGGCGATTGTCGTGGCGCATTGGCCGTTGAAGAAGCGCGCCGGCCCGGCCATGCTGTGGGGCGTGTTCGGCTTCGGCGTGTGCACCATCGTATTCGGGCTGTCACGCAATTTCTCGCTTTCGTTCGGAGCGCTGATTGTTCTCGGCGCGTGCGACATGGTGAGCATTATTGTGCGCGGGACGCTGGTACAAGTGGCTACGCCGGACGAAATGCGCGGGCGCGTGAGCGCGGTGAATATGCTGTTTATTGGCGCGTCCAATGAAGTGGGGCAATTCGAGAGCGGGATGACCGCGCAGTGGTTCGGCACGGTTCCGGCCGTGGTGATGGGCGGCGCGGGAACGCTGTTGGTGGTTGCGCTTTGGAGCCGCATGTTCCCGGAGCTGCGCCGGGCGAAAACGTAGTGTCCTCCGCCTCGGTTATGACAATCTTCGGCTAGCGCGGATTCTTTGTTTGACGCGCGATGATCGGCCACGGTAGGGTCGTCTCATGCAGCTCACTCTCGAACTTCCTGACGACTTGGCCGCCCACCTCGGCGGCGAGGCCGTTCATCGCGAACTGGAGCGGCGGGCGCTGGAAGCCTTCGCCCTGGAAGAACTCCGGGCGGGCCGCATCACCGAACCGCAACTGCGTAAGATGCTGGGGCTGGCCCGCATCCAGTTGGACGGTTTTCTAAAGTCCCATGGCATCTATCCGGAGTACACCGTCGAAGACTTCGAGCGGGAACGCCAAGCTCTCAAAGAGCTGGGGCTCTGACCCTTGCGGTTGGCGATTGCCGATACCGGCCCGGTCAACTACTTGGTCCAGATCGGTCAGGTCGAGCGGCTTCCTCGCCTGTTTGAACGAGTAGCCATTCCGAGCGCGGTTCGGGCCGAACTCTCCTACGCGCTCGCACCTTTGTTGGTTCAGCGCTGGATAACGCACCCTCCAGCATGGCTTGAGATCCACGACATGAGATCAACGACACAAGCGGGTTGCCTCTATGTGCTGGGCTGGATGACGGAGAGACCGCGGCCATCGCCCTGGCGGAATCGCTCCATGCCGACTTATTGCTGATCGACGAGCGGGAGGGTTTCTCGCGTGGCCAAGAAAAGGGGGCTACGCGTGACCGGCACGCTTGGATTACTCGATCTAGCGGCGGAGCGTGGTTTGGTGGATTTCGCGCAAGCGATCCATGCGCTGGCGGGGACGACTTTCCGAAGGCCGACGGCTTTGCTCGCTGCGCTTCTTCTGAAACATAAGGGACCGGGGGCGTAGTAGCCTTGGGCGCATCGGCACTGGGCGGGGCGTTGTTGTGACCAATCGAGAGCAGGGTAGCCGGCTCAGACGCTGAACGGAGTGCAGGTGACGATTCGGGGAATGAGCGTTCCCGTAGGCTTCGCCAGGCTTACGCCGGGCCTGGTGGGGTTGTATCAGATTAACGCAAGCTTGCCTGCGGGCGTCGCGTCCGGGAGCGCGGTGCCGGTGGTCATAGCGGTCGCGGGGCGGACCAGCCGCAGATTACTGTGGCGATCAAGTGAATTGAAGCGGGCGCATGTTTCCGGAACTACGCTCAGTTCTTCGTCAAGCTCAGCCCGGTCACAATGACATCGGTGTTGTGGGCGAAGCGAAGCCCGTAGACGCCATCTGTAGAAGCAAGCTTTCCGGGCGTAACGACGGCGGCCTTGTCATAGCTGGCAACGACTGTTCCGTTGATGGAGCACTCGACTTTGCCGCCATTCACCGACATGGCGATCTCCTGCGTGACGGGCTCTCCCACTCCGGCCGCTTTATGGACAGCCGCATTCGCCTCGCCGCGCCGGCCGTTCATCTGAAACGGCTCCGGGGCAAACCCGCGCACAATGAAATTGCCGTTGCCATACGCGGCGCAGTAGAGGTAGCTCGCTTTGCCGGTTCCCATTTCCGTTCCCGCGATGACAATGCCGTACGGGTGCGGGTGACTATTGAGATTCATGTATTTCGGTTCGTTGAACGTGGCTTTGACGGTGTAGTTACCCTTGGCTTGATTCGCAGGATTCCAGTACGTTACCGCGGGACCGGTGACTACTTTGAGCGCACCACCTTCCTTGGAAAGTTTCGCGTCGTTGATCGTCTTGCCTTGCCGGGCCTCATTGTCGTCGATTTTGCCCGTCCAGCCCGGGACGGTGATGCCACCGCCCGCAACACTGCGAGACGTTTCGTCCTGAGCGTTGCTCAATGAGGGAATCAGCAGAAGAATCGCGGCTGCCAGCTTGAAGCGCATGGTAAGTCCTTTCATTTTGCGGCGGCGAGCCCGCAAGTGACAATCATACATCTGCTACCCATTTGGGCCTGCCTATTTCGCCACATCTATCTTGACCACATTCATGACCGGGTGCTCCGGCGACAGCTCGAGCGATCCATTTCTGGTGGAGGTCGCAGTCACATAGCCAATGGCGCCATTGGCCGAGTAATTTTGGGCAATATCCAGAAAAAAAGCGCTCACATTGTAGTCAACAGGCGCGACAGTTTCCACCAATGTGTAAGGGTCGATCACTCGCACGCGCCACTGTGAGCCACCATCGACTAGCCAGGCTTCATAAAGCCAATCTGAACCGCCATGGCTGTTCAGTCCGGCGGGTATGTCGATGGGTATGTTGACTCGCTGGTCGATCAGGATCTCGTTGGTCTCGTGTACGCGGCATTTGCCGGCAGGTTGGCAATTCGCATTCAGCTCGTAATAAAAAGAGGTTTGATTGTCGGTGGCCAGCCCCTTCACATAATGAGAGAATCCGAACTCCGTGCTGGCGTGGTAGCAACGATCGGTGTGAAAGAAAACGGACTCGACCAAAGTGTTGCCGTTGGAGGCATCCGCGCTTCCGGAGTAGGAGATTTGCGCGGCCAGACCTTTTCTGCCACTTCCTAGCGTGCTCACCTCCGAGTAGGTTGGGTTGCGGTAAACCGGGCCGGTAAGAGGTCCGGTCCACGTCTGAGTCTGGGAATCATACTGGTACAAATCGACGTTCGGGTTTTCCGCCGCATTGCAAGCGGCGGACCAGGCGCCCTGAGTTTGCGATGGATACGGGAGCGAAAACTCGTAAGGTGGGAGAACACGTGGCGGCGGCTCGACTCGAAACGATTCGGAGGTAAAGTTGCGAGGGCCAATCTCCGTCCAGCAGGGGTAGGCGCACTCGGTCTGGGCGAATGCGTGCATCGCGAGCGCGATCAGAACGAAGACGCGAGCGACCATGTTTCAGTTGACTCGCCTGCGCGGGTCCGGGTTGCGAAATGTTGACTCGCCGAAGTTCACGTCGAGCTAAGACCGCTCACCTGACCGCGGTTTACCACTTCGGCCCGATGTACTCCATGTTCACCATCCCATCCCGGTAATCGATCTGCCAGCGGAATTGAATCAGCGTCGGAACACCCAGAATACCGGTCATTTGCGGCCGGTCCCGGCTAACCTTTCTCAGCGGGATGGCAAGCACATCCCGGTACGGCTGGCGGTAGTGACCGAACTCCAGCTTGAACGCATCCGCGCTCTGCACCTTGTCCACCTTCCCAGACACACCTTTCATCTTGACCAGGTCTTCCCCACGAACCTTGGTGAATTGATGCGCGAAAGCCGGATCGATGAGGGTGTTGGAAGAACCGGTGTCCACCAGAAACAATACCGGCTGGGAATCGTTCACGCGGGTGGAGAGCAGAATGTCGTGCCCTACGCGGAAGAACGGAGTGAACTCCTTCAGCTCCGGCGCTACCTCACGATCTTCCCAATAGGACTCGCCGGACCCTTTTTCGTGCTTGGGCAGCGGGTCAAGCTTCAGCACCATTTTCTGGAAGTCAATGGTCACCAGAAAATGGGAGAAGACGTCCGTGCCGATCAGTCCGTCCTGGTCGGTCAGGAACTTCTTCTCCGAAACGTCGATCGGACAATTGCTGAACTCCACGCCGCCGATCTTGATTTTGTCGGCAAAAGCCGTGTACCCGGTGCGATCGCCTTCGTCGCCGATCCCGTAAAATTTCGTGTCGGAGACCTTGGGCAAACCCACCGCCTCCGCCGCCTTCCGGTTCACGACAATCCCACCCGCTCCGGTGTCCATCAGGAGCCTTACCGTCTTGCCACCGTTCAGACTCACGGGAAGCGCGAAACCTCGGATGCGCTTGGCATCGTACATCAGATAACTCAACTTCACTTCCGTGTGCTCGTCGGGAGAAGCCAAGGCGTAGGTCTGGCGGTTACCAATAAATTTCAGCCGAGCCACGCTTCTTCTCAGGCTGTCGAGGTCATCGGCGTCCAGAATCTTTGGCGCCCGATTCGAGCAACTGTTCTAACTGCCGCAGTTGATCCTCGGGCTTGAGAAGGCGGATGTAGGAGCGTCGAATATCCGAGTCTTCCGGATCGACCGAAAAGGCCTTCATGTAGCAGAGTTTTGCTTGCCTCTCGAGCGATGCGGCCTCAAAAACCCTGCCGAGGCCGAGCCAGGCGCGGCCGGTCTTGTCGTCCAGCCGGAGCGCTTTCTTGAATTCGAGTTCGGCGGCGCCTATCTCACCGCGCAGGTAATCGATATGACCCATGGCCGTGAGCAGAATCGGGGAGTCGGGCCCTTCGGAAGCAGCTTTCCGCACGACATCGTAAGCTCCGTCCAAATCGTGCTGCGTTATGAGCCGCTGCGCGTCCTTCAGAGCATCAATCGGGTTTGGGGGAGGAGCTTGCGCCGGCAACCAGCATGCCGCTATCGCGAAGGCGAAAAACAGCCGCCGGAATCGAAGTATTCTCATATTTTCCCCTCACCTCACCTATCTGCCCGCACCTGCCGGGGGGCGGCGGCAACAAGTCCTGGCCAGTTCCGCGGCGCCCGGCGCACCCTTTCCGCCGTTAAACGTTTATACAAAAAATAGCTTCTTCGAAATCTACCTTCATTATCGCGAACTTACCGGGACGGATCTTGGTCTTGACGCCGCCGGTCTTGCGGGTGCCCATAGTACCACATTCGCGAGGTTCCTGATAAATCAGATTTCTACCCTATTTTCAATAGGTTAGATACCTAATGCGAAGGTCGAAGCTTCACAATGGGCCTCCCGGCGTGCAATACTTGTAACAGGAAGAATCGAAGCTCGAATGACGCAGTTAGGCGAGGCTATCGCCCGCTATCACAAGCTCTTAGAAACCGAACCGTACGCCGACCTCTCCTGGGCACACGCCTTGCAGGAGCGCATGACGGCCCAGAGGCTCACCGTAGCCGGAAGACCGGTGTCTCCGGTCCTGCGTCCGCATTTTATCACGCGGCGGCAATACGTTTCGATGGTGCGCGCGGTCGAGTCACTTTCGAGCGCCATTGAACGGGTTCAGAATATGGCCGCCGGAACACCGCAGTTGCTGGCCCGCATGGAGCTTTTGCCGGCCGAGAAGATGCTGGCCGCGGTGGATCCGGGCTCCTCGTTTCTCTCGGTCACTTCGCTCATCAATACGCACATCAACAACGGAACTCTACGAGTGGCTCAATTCAATCCGGACACTCCGACCGGTGTGGCGTACGGCGACGCCTTGGCCGACTTGTTTTACGACGCCCCCCCGGTGAAGGAGTTGCGCAAGCGCTACACGCTTGAAAAGATGCCGGGCATGAAACACATGCTGCAGGCCATCGTGAAGGCTTACAAGGACTGGGGCGGCAAAAACAAGCGCCCGAATATTGCGATCCTCGAGTTCCGGCAGCCTTTTCAGACCACCGAGTCCGGCGAAAATGTTCTCATCGCTGAATACTTCCGCAAGGAAGGCTTTTCGACCGAGATCGCCACGCCGGAACAAGTGGAGTACCGCAATGGCGTCCTGCGCAAGGGCGATTTCGCGATCGACCTGGTATTCCGCCGGGTCCGCATCCAGGAATTTCTCGTACGCTTCGACCTGACGCATCCGCTGCTGCGCGCCTATCGCGACCGGGCCGTGTGCGTGATCAACAATTTCCGCTCCGAGATGGCCCAGAAAAAAGCCATCTTCGATCTCCTGACGGATGACGCCATCACCGCGAACTTTCCCACCGCCGAACGCAAGGCAATCCGCGACTTCATTCCCTGGACGCGCGTGGTCCATGGCGCCAAGACAACTTTCTACGATAAGGAAATCGATCTTACCGACTTTATCCTGCAAAATCGCGAACGGCTGGTGCTGCGGCCCAACGACGACAATGCGGAACAAAACTCGTACCGTGGCTCCGAGGTAGACGCTTCGGGTTGGGAAAAAGCGCTGAAGACGGCGTTGCGCAGCCCGTATGTGGTTCAGGAACTGGTTGAGCCGGTGATCGAGACCTTTCCTCTATTGACGTACGGCCATCTGGAAATGCGCAAGATGAAGGTGGATGTCCATCCGCATTCTTATCTGGGCAAAGTGCAAGGTTGTTCCAGTTGGCTGACCTCGGTTGGCAGCGGCGGCTTTTCCACCCTCTCCGGCGTTGCTCCGACCTTCATTCTCGAAGGGAAATAACCGCGCTTTGCTGCTGGCGCCCTTGCTTCTGTGGAGGATGTTCGCCCTCACGGTTCCTGTAACCGGGACGTTTGAATTGCCGGCGGGCACGGTCGAAGTTGCGGCGGAAATCCGGCTGCCCGATGGCGCTCACGATTTGACGATCACGGGCGGGCGAAACTCCATCCTGCGAGCCTCCAATGGGTTTGACGGCCGCGCCATTTTCACTTGCAAACAGTGCCGCAATCTCACTTTTCGGGATTTCGCTATTGACGGCAACCGCGACGCGCTGGAAAGGCGGCAAGCGCCGCCGAAGGGCAATTTGGCGTTCGCCAAGTATTTTCGCAATAATGGCCTGCTGGTGGAAGACAGCGACGGCGTCACGTTCCAGAAGCTGCATTTTCGCAACATCGCCTCCTTCGCGATTCTCGTCAAAACTTCTCAGAACGTCGTGATCGAGGACAGTTCCGTGCTCGACAGCGGATCGCGCAACGCTTTAGGCAGAAACAACACGACAGGCGGATTTGTTCTAGAGGAAGGCGTCGGCCAGTTTCGCGTGGTGCGCTCGCATTTCGAGAACATCCGCGGTAATGGCGTCTGGACGCATTCCTACTATTGGGCGCTGCGCAATCACGATGGAGATATCGGCGAAAACACGTTCGACGGCATTGGGCGCGACGCCATTCAGGTCGGCCGGTCTACACGAGTGCGCGTGCATGACAATCGCGGCAGGCGCATTGGTTATCCGGTCGACGTCGTCGATCAGGATCCGGTTGGTATCGACACGGCCGGCAACGTAGACAACTGCACGTATGAGAACAATGTATTTGAAGAAGTGGATGGCAAGTGCATCGACCTGGATGGATTTCACGACGGCGCCGTGCGCGGTAACACCTGCATCAACCGGGAAAAGCTGGAGAATTATCCCTACGGCAACTTCGGCATCGCGCTCAACAATACGCCGATCGTGAAATCTGAAAATATCTCGATAACGGACAATCGCCTGGAGGGGATGAAGTTTGGCGGAATCTTTGTGATCGGCGCCGGCCATCACATCTCAGGTAATCAAATGACCCGATTGAACAGCGCGCACCAGCCCGGCCTTCTCGCCAGCGGCATTTACCTTGCCGGCGGCGCGGCCAAACCAGATCCGGCGCGCCATCTACGGATCGAGAATAATGTCATCAGCGGTTTTGGGATGGCGGCGCATTGCGTGCAAGCCGCTCCGGCAGTAAAGATGAGCGACAGCGTGATACAGAATAATACTTGCCGCGATGATTAGGCTTTGGGCGCTGTTATTGCTTGGATTACTTGTGCTGTTGCTGCTGTTCTACTTTTCGCGCTCGCGCCGCTTGAACGTGGAACCGCATGCAGGTGAGGAGATTGAGAAGGCGAAGCACCGCTGACGGCCGGACCAGGCGTTTTTTTCAAGCGTCTTCCGCTTCAGGCGACGACGGACGCCGGTTTGGTTCGGCCTAACTGAGCAAACCGGCCAGGCGCCGGCGGCGCGGCCTTGGCGGCGGCGAGGGAGGCGGGCTTGATCAGATGCAGCACCATATCCGCGGGCGGCTGATGGTTTTCCAGAAAATCCATGCCTTCCACGGTGATCAACAGGGCGCTCTTATCGTCGCTGAGCACCAGGCTTCGCTGCTTGAGATACCACATCGCGAAGGCCAGTTCCTCGGCGGTAACGTTCAGCATCGCTTCCATGTGACGCAAACTAAGGCTGGGCTTAAACGGATTGGTGCGGCGCCGATCGTAGAGCACGCTGAGTATGGTTGCACGCAAATACGATCCCCGGCTCAGAGCATCAAAGAAGTCAAGTCCGCTGAATTTCGGGACGGCGTCTTCCTGGCTGATGCCCTTGATGCCGTCGAAGTTCTTCCGCAGCTCGATGTCGGAGAGGATTTCGTAGGCCTGATTGACGGAGTCGAACTTCTCCTTGTCGCCAGTAACCGTGTTACTGGGGTGAAATCGCTGCGCGAGTATAGAGTAAGCGCGTTGAATCGCGTCTGAATCCGATTTCGGATCGATGCCCAGAACTTCGTAGTGGTCTTGGAATTTGCCAGCGAGTGGAGCAGACATAGGGGTCTCTGTGCAGTATGCGCCACAATGCCGGAATCGGCAGTCAGTGAAACTACTTATTCGAGACTCGCAAAATACTGGATCCTTGGCTGGGGCCGGGAGGACGAGCTACTTCCGGCCCGCTCCCTGACGGTCGCGGCTCAGTCACACCTTCCGAGCCGCGACCGTCAGGGAGTCCCCATGGGCCGCCTGCGGCCCACCCAAAGAGACGAAGACGCCGCGCGCCGGTTTCGTAGGATCAATGATTTGGACCGCGTCTTCAACAGAGCGGTTGAATTGGTTGTTTCATGACAGGCCCTTAGTGAACGCCGCGCGCGATGTAGAGATCGGAGTTTGCGAGCACGTAGCTGTAGGCATAGGCGCCGTCCGGAGCGATCTGCAGGTCATGGATCTCTAACACCGGCTGCGCGGGCCGCAGCACTTTCCAGGGAGTGATTTTGCCGGTGATCAAGTCCACGATGGATATGGGAAAGAACTTCTGGTCATCGCGGGCGGGCCGGACGTAGACGGAGCGATTGTCGCTATGCCAGCCGACGATATCGTCCTGGTCACCGATGCCGTGTACGGGTTGAGGCGGGCCGCCGGCGGCCGGATAAAGGTTGACTGACTTTCCCCAATCGCGGACGAGAACAAGCTTGCGGTCTGGCGAGACCGACATCTGCGGCTCGGAATCCGTTTCGGGGCACAGCGGCTTGACTACTCCGCTTTTGACGTCCCAATCGAAACACTGGAATTTTTTTCCTTTATAGGCGCCTTCCACCAGGTAGTGATTTTCGCCTGCTAGCCATCCCAGCACAATTGTCGTTTCGAGACCCGGAGCATGGGGTTCCGATTCCTCTCCCGGACCAGTGGGAAACAGCGTATACCGTTTGAGGCCCTGGCTGTTCTGGACAAATCCGGAGACGGTTTTCGCATCCGGCGAGAGAACAAACGCGTGACCATCCGCGATGTGCACTGGCGCGGAACCATCCATCTTGCGGAGATAAATTGCGCCTTTGGGCCCTCCCGCTTCGCCGGTGACATTGGCGACGATCAGTTTGCCATCGTCGGAGATGGCGCGCACCTGGCCGGAATCGAGGCAGGACAAATCGTGCTCAGCCGTATCTCCCGGCCCAGCGGCCAAAATGCCGGTAGATGCCAAGCCGGTGCCGATCAATAATTGTCCGTCGCGGGAAATATCGTACAGCTTCACACGAGAGGGCAACGTCAAAGCCACGCGCCGGTGGCCTTGCATGTCCACTGCGTAAACGGCGCCTGGGGTGGCTGTGTCAAAGGAGCGGAACCAGACTTCATCGCCCTTCGGGCTCCAATTGAGTGTGGCATCCTCACTGGTGCTGCCTTGTCCGGACACAACACCGAGCCGGGTGATTTTGCCGCTCTTGTCGGCTACCTTCAGTTGTATGCTCGAGCCCCCGCCGTAAGTGGCAAATACTACGCGCGAGCCGTCCGGCGAAACCTTAATCATCTCCTGGGGCCAAGCGATCTTGTCCACCAGCACAGTGCCAATCGGGTATTCGAGACGAGTGCCGTTGTCCACGTGCCGTAAGACCGCCATGGCAGAGCCATCCGGAGACCAGTCAGCCGCGAGCACGCCATTGAGTAAAGGCCGCATTTGGCCGCCGGAAAGCGAAGCAACACTGAGCGTGTAGTCGTGAATCAGGGCGAGCTGCTGGGTGGCCGATATCGCTTCGAGACTCTGGTCGTCCGGCAATTCGAGATCGCGCGAATCCGGGTTGCCGGGGATCGAAAGATAGTTGCGCAAGTGACCGTTTTCGAACGCGGCGCTGTACACCACGCTGTGGGCGTCCGGCGTGAAGCGGGCCCGGAGGACGTACCCTTTGCGGAACGTGAGGCGCTGATATTGGACGGGCTCGCGCTTTCCAAATCTATCCCGCAACAAAAAGCCGGCCGTGAAAACGGCGATGGCGGCGAGCGTCGCGAGTAAGGGCCAAAACCAGCGGCGGCGCTGGGGCTTTGGGACGCTAGTGGGCGCTGGTTCGGCCAGGGCCGGCTGGATGAGGGCTGGTTGAGTAATAGTTGATTGAGTAAGGACGGATTGCGCGACCGTCGCGCCACTGCCAATCGCGCGCAGGGCGAACGCCAGGTCCGCCGCGGACTGGAAGCGCTGGCCGGGCTGCTTTTCCATGCATCGGCGAACAATCTCGGCGAGCGCCGGAGGCATCTTCATGTCGCCCTGGAACTCGGCCGGATCCGTATGCAGGATGGCGTGCATGGTCTCGACGCCGGAGGGCGCCTTGAAAGCCCGCTTGCCGGTCAGCATTTCATACAGGACGCAACCGAAGCTGAAAATATCCGACCGCGTGTCCACGGGCTCGCCGCGAACCTGCTCCGGGGACATGTATCCGGCAGTGCCCATGACCGTCCCGGGAACCGAGAGCGCCAAGCTGGCGGTTCGATCGTCCGAGACGGTGCTTTGCTTGGCCAGTCCGAAATCAAGCAACTTCGCCTGGCCGGAGCGAGTCACCATGACGTTCTCGGGTTTCAGATCGCGATGCACAACCTGCAACGAATGAGCGGCGGCGAGGCCTTCCGCAATCTGGACGGCTGTGTCAACGGCCTTTCGGACCGGCATCGGACCCCGGTCAATGATCGTGCGCAACGATTCACCGTCTACCAATTCGGAGACGATAAAGACTTGTCCGTTCTCTTCGCCAAAATCGAAGATGCTCAGGATGTTGGGATGATTGAGAGCGGCGAGCGCCTTGGCCTCTTGCGAAAAGCGGGCCCGCCGGGGCGGATCCTTAGAAACATCGGGAGGCAGGATTCTTGATCGCCACCAGGCGGTTGAGGCGGTCGTCCTTGGCGCGCCAGACTTCGCCCATGCCCCCTTCGCCCAGCTTGTCGAGGATGCGGTAACTGCCTAGAGTTTTGTCGACCACTGATGAGCAATATATCGGATCCGGCGGAGGCGGCTGAGGGAAGGGCGTTCAGAGGCCGTTTTCGCAAGACGGCGTCCCGTCGACCCTCGGGTTCTGTTGTGACGGCAAAGGCCGGACCATGGGGCCGGCCCCACGGCGGTTGCAAGTCATGTGAGTGGGTAATTAATTGTGAGTGGACCCAATTAAGATGGTTCAGATGAGCGGTACGTGATGCAGGAACTCGCCTTGTGCGGCGAGGTAGTCCGATGGCGTGAAGCCTGAAAATTCGCGGAAATTGTGATCGAAATGCGCTTGATCGTAATAACCGCATTGGAGGGCTACTTCTGTCCACTCCACCTGATCCTTGCCGTGGATCATTTCCAAGGCGAGATGAAAACGCTGTAGCCGGTGAAACACTTTGGGGGTCACTCCGGTCTGGGCCTGAAACAGTTGCGCGAACCGGCGCGCGGTGAGGCCCGTTTGATCGGCCAGAGACGAAATGGATACGCGGCCTGGCGCGGCCGCAATCCGGCCGGCCGCGAAGTTGATGCCGGCGTGCCAGGGTCGAATGCGCGATAACTGCTGGGAGAGAACCTGTTCCAAAACAGATAGCGTCTCGCGCGGATGGTTAACCGCGAGCAGACGTTCGCGCAGTTCCGAGGCGCGGGATTTCCAGAGATCGGCTAATGGAAGATGCGAGTTGTGTAGCTCGCCGGCCGGGACTCCCAGGAAAGCTGCCGCCCGGCCCAAGCGGAATTTCACTCCCACGGTTTGGCATTGTTGTGCGGTTCCGATGACGAACGGCCGCGAGGAAGTGCCGGCAATGATCGCTCCGGGGTAGCTTTCGACGACTGCGCCGCGGCGAACGGAGCAGCGGTCCTCACGCAGATTGACGACGATGCCGATGTCGCCGTTGGGCAGCATGTGGTCGAATGCATGGGCGGCGGGAGCGGAGAAGCTGAACCAGAGAAATTCTACGAACTCGGAGAGCGGCGGGGCGGGGAAGCGCCGGAGAAACGCCGGGGCAGTGTCGATTGCTGTCATAATTGCACAACCTGCTCTCATGAAAGTGATAACACATCGCTGAGGGCCGAGCGAAATTTGTAACTCACTGCGTGACCGAGCCCAGCCGAGTTGCCGCATTCGTCCTACGGTCCATCATTATCATCGCCGATGTCTTGTCTCTCGGGCAGCACGCGCTGGTGCAGGATGCGTGAAACCAGAATGCCTCCGGCGTTCTCGCGATAAAACACGACATGCCTGCCACGCTCCATCCGGTGAAGTCCGAAAGAAATCTCGTCACAGCCTCGGCCCAGCGCAGGATTGTCGGCAAGCATCTGGCAACAGGCCTCAATGTCGTCAAGGTAACGGACGGTCTGGTCTTCGCCCCACGTGCGGAGGGTGTAATGGGCGATACTCAGCAAGTCGGTTTCGGCACGACGAGAGAGACGAAACGCCGCCACGGTTTATCGCGGCGTGGCGGGGAGGTTGAGTGTTTCCCGGACGCGTGCGAACACGTTACCCTCAGCAACGCCGCTGGCATCGCCTTCGTCGATAGCTGTGCGCAAGGCGGCAAGCTTCGTCTGGTATTGCTGTTCCTCGCGTTCCAAAGTGCGAAGCGCCGCACGCACGACTTCACTGGCGTTTTCGTACCGGCCGCTCTCGACTTTCTCCAACACGAAACGGTCAAGCTCTTCAGTCAAATTGACGTTGCGAGTGGGCATGATAGGTCACTCCTCGTTAGCTTGATTCCATCTTACCAAAATTAGCAAAGATTGCCAGTAGGAACCGGGGAGCCAGGCACCTTGTCCAGGGCCCAAACGCCCATCAAATCGCCTTTCCGGAACTGTCCGGTCATGGGCGGAGGAATCATGGAGGGTCCCACCCCTACGAGAGAATTTGTAACTCAACTGCGTGACCGGGCCGCGACCGTGGAGGGAGCAGTTCGAAAGTTAGTGGCAAGGTGGTTTCACGACGCGTACTTAGTTGTGCTCCGTCGCACCACTGTCACCCACATGAAACATCACCGTAACATCGCCGGAGGCACTGTCCTCAACCCCGAAGATACTTATTGAAGAAATCCAGCGTGCGCTGCCAGGCCAATTTGGCGGCGGCTTCATCGTAGCGAGGCGTCGTATCGTTGTGGAAGCCGTGATTGACGCCATCATAAATGTAAGCGGTGTAAGTAACATGGGTGGCCTTGAGCGCTTCTTCATAAGCGGGCCAACCCGCGTTGATTCTTGTGTCCAGGCCGGCGTAATGGATCAGCAACGGCGCTTTGATTTTGGCGACCTCCGCGGCCGGAGGTTGTCCACCGTAGAAGGGAACCGCGGCGGCGAGATCCGCGCCCAGCCGGACCGCTAATGCGTTAGCGATGCCGCCTCCAAAACAGAATCCGACAACGCCGAGCTTGCCGGTACAATCCGGCCGCGCCTTCAGCCAACGGGCGGAGGCAATGAAATCCTCCAGCATCTTGGTCCGGTCGACCTTCGGAAAGAGCTTGGCCCCCTCTTCATCGCTACCTGGATAGCCGCCCACGCTGGTCAGGCCGTCCGGGGCGAAGGCGATGAAATTCGCCGTGGCCAGTCGCCTTGCCACGTCCTCGATATAAGGGTTCAAACCGCGGTTCTCATGTACTACTAACACTGCGGGCAACTTAGCGTTACTCTTCGCCGGGCGTACCAGGTAACCTTTGATTTCACCGTTTCCTTCCGGCGAAGGGACGGTCACGCGCTCGGTCTTGATCCGGGGATCGTCTGGCGGGATCTGCTGCGCCCAGGCGTAGTTCGGACTCAAGCTCTCCCAGATGGCTGTGGCCGTGACGCCGCCCACCGCGAACTTCTTCGCTCCCTCCAGAAAATCCCGCCGTTCAATTTCTCCATGGATGTAACGGTCGAACAGGTATAATAGCTCTTGAGGAAAATCCTGGGCGCTCTTTCGTTGCATGCTTCGAATATCCTCTCACACCACGTAACCAGAATTCCATCCTCCATGCCAACTTACAGATTCTCAATAAGCTTTTCGCGCCCACTGCCGTCCGGGACGCGGCTGCCGGAAGCCGGGCAAAGGCCGGAAATCTGTAACTTGAATGACGCTCTCTTCGCCTTAAGTTTCCTAGCAGTAAATGCAGCAATTGAGCATAATTAGAGAGCGCTCACTTTACAGACCGAGACTTGTCCAGATTCTCGAACACTGTTAACAAAAGATACAGGGCGAGACATTGGACGCACTAGATTGGAGTTCCGTTGGGAGTTCGTTGCAGTCTCCTAACGTGGTTGGATTTGTTGCCCAACATACGCAGTAACGATGTACTACTGAACTACACCACAGCAGAGGAGGATTTGTGAGGAAGAGTAGTAGAGTGGCCGAGGAACGGCGAACTGCGAGCCGATTTCCTATTGAGCGCGAGGTGCACTTTAGAACAATAGGAAAGCGCAAGCTGGCGGAATGCGGACTGGGCCAAACCATCAACATTAGCAGCGCCGGTGTGCTGTTCACCACCGACCGGTTGCTGAGACTTGGAAATCGGGTCGAGGTTGCCATCAGTTGGCCGGCACAACTGAACGCTTCGGTAGCCCTGCAATTGGTAGCGCAAGGCCGGATTGTTCGCAGCGACGAAAGTAAAGCCGCGATCAAGATCCAGCACTACGAGTTTCGAACCTGTTCTCGCACCGCCTGGAAACCGGCGGAAAGTGCTCCGATCGAAATGACCGCGCGAGCCGTTGCGAACCGCAAGGGTAGTCGAATCGGCCCGTCCAAGCAACTCCCCAACATCGGCGACCCGGACGAAAACCGCTTGCTCGGTTAAGTTACGGTCCCGTTACTCACTTAACGTACTTCTTGATGCCCTTCGGCCCTACTTCCGCTCCGTAGATGTTGCCCTGGGCATCGACGGCGACTCCTTCAGCGGCGCTGGTGCCCTTTGCATCCTCGACCGGGTCCGGAATGAAGGCGATAACTTTGCCGTCTTTGAGGCTCCCCATGCGAATGCCCCGTTTCCAGCCGTCATGGTTGCGGGACACCGACATGGATTCTGAGTCAGCCACATAAATGATGTCGTGCCGGTCGATAAAGATGCCGCTGGGCCGGCTGAACTGTTTCATCTCGGCAAGGAAGCGGCCGTCCTGGTCGAAAATCTGAATGCGGTTGTTATTGCGATCGCCGACGAAGAGGCGGCCTTTGGAATCGAAAGCCAAGGCGTGGGGTTGATCGAACTCGCCCGGACCCGTTCCCCGTTTTCCCCAGCTCTTGAGGAACGTGCCATCTTTGGTGAACTTAAGAATTCGGTCGTTTCCGGCGCCGTGTCCTTCCGAGACGAAGATGTCGCCGTTAGGGGCGACTACGACGTCATTCGGCGCGTAGAAATAGTCCGGCTCGGCCGCGCCGCCCTTTTTCCCAAGCGTCATGAGCAATTTTCCGTCGGGGCTGAACTTGTAGACCTGGTGGCCTCTGGTTGCTCCGGGACGGGGCCCGATCGGACCGCTGGGTGGAGGCGGACGGGGACTACCCGCAGGGCGGCGCGCGGGAAGAGGCGCGTCATCCTGATAGTCGGTCACCCAGACGTTGCCCTGCTTGTCGACATAAATACCATGTGGGGCGATGAACATTCCAGCGCCGAAACTGGTGAGCAGCTTGCCATCGGTATCGAACTTGAGAATGACGGGGATGTTCAAAATTTCACCAGTGGCGCGGTCGAGGCAACTGTTGGCGCCGCACCGCTCCGCCACCCATATCGACTTGCCATCCTTGGCGATCTCGACAGCGCTGGTCGATCCCCACTTTCTGCCCGCGGGCAATTGGCCCCAACCCAGGATGGTGCGATAAGGATTGGGGGCATCGTTCGTGGGAGCGATAGTGGGAGTGCCGGTGGGAGCGTCGGATTCCGATTGAGCGCTGGCCGTCAGAACCAGGATCGCCGCGGCAAGCGCGGATTTCAGCAGTTTCATAACAGAGCCAATGATATACCAAGGTTCGGCATCAACGGGTCTGCTTCGCTCACTCGGCAACCGGTTCAACTGCTCCCCTAACCGGCACAGCCGGGCTCCGCGGTGGTGCGCCACCGCTCCCTCACGGTCGCGGCTCAGTCGAATTCGTCAAAGTTGGAGATTGTCGGCAACCAGATCCTGATGCCCGTAAACACTGGGTGAAACGCATGCGTCGAAAAACACCGCTAAAAGCGACAAGTTCGGAAGACGTAACCGAGCCGCGACCGTGAGGGAGCGGGGGCACACACAAATGGCTCACCGGCCGGAGCCATTGAAAATTGGCACGCTCGCCCAATTTGGTGTTATTGTCGAATCGTAGTTGCACTTGCGGCACGCCCGCTCGCGCACACCGAAAGGAAAAAAGTCATGGCATCTGTAGTGTCCTCCCCGACCGAGAAACCGGCCGCCGTGTCCGCGACCAAACTGCTGATTAACAACCGCTGGGTCAATAGCGAATCCGGTAAGACGTTTTCGACCATCAACCCCGCTACTGGAGAAGAGATCTGCAAGGTGGCCGAAGCTGACGCCGCCGACGTGGATAAAGCCGTAAAAGCGGCTCGCGCAGCCTTCGACAAAGGACCGTGGCGCAAAATGTTTGGTTCCGAACGTAGCCGCCTCATGAATCGGCTGGCGGATCTGATTGAGAAGCACGCCGACGAGCTAGCCCGGCTCGAGGCTATGGACAATGGCAAACCGTACTCGGTCGCCAAAGCGGCCGATCTGGCGCTGACGGTCGCTTGTTACCGGTATTACGCCGGCTGGGCCGATAAGATTCAAGGCAAGACGATTCCAATCACTGGCGACTATTTCTGTTACACCAAACACGAACCCGTAGGCGTAGTCGGCCAGATTATCCCTTGGAATTTTCCGCTGCTGATGCAGGCCTGGAAACTGGGACCGGCGTTGGCGACCGGCAACACCGTCGTGATGAAACCCGCCGAGCAAACGCCGCTCACCGCGCTGCGCGTGGGCGAACTGATTCTCGAAGCCGGTTTTCCGGAAGGCGTCGTCAACTTGCTGCCCGGTTACGGTCCCACCGCCGGCGCCGCCCTGGCTCGCCACATGGACGTGGATAAAGTGGCGTTCACCGGATCCACCGAAGTCGGTCACTTGATCATGGAGGCCGCGGCCAAATCCAACTTGAAGCGCGTCACCCTGGAATTGGGCGGCAAGAGCCCGAATATCGTTTTCGCCGACGCCAACATGGACGAGGCCGTGGAAGGTTCGCACTTCGCCCTGTTCTTCAACCAGGGCCAGTGCTGCTGCGCAGGATCCCGGCTGTTCGTGGAAGAGAAAGCGTACGACGAATTCGTCCAACGCAGCGCGGCCCGCGCCAAAAAACGCAAAGTCGGCGATCCCTTCGACGCTGCGACCGAGCAGGGTCCGCAGGTAGATGAGGATCAGTTCCGCAAGGTAATGGGCTTCATCGAGAGCGGCAAGAAGCAAGGCGCGAAATTGGTGGCCGGCGGCAACCGCGTGGGCGATCGCGGATACTTCATCGAACCCACCGTATTTGCGGACGTGCAGGACAACATGCAGATCGCGCAGGAAGAGATCTTCGGCCCGGTGCAGAGCATCATCAAGTTCAAGGACATGGATGAGGTGGTGGAGCGGGCCAATAAGACCATGTATGGTTTGGCGGCGGCGGTTTGGACGCGGGATATAGGCAAGGCGCACGCCATCGCGAACAACGTCCGGGCCGGTACGGTCTGGGTGAATTGCTACGACGTTCTCGACACCGCCGCGCCCTTCGGCGGCTTCAAACAGTCCGGCATCGGACGGGAACTCGGAGAATACGGATTACAGCAATATACGGAAGTCAAGACGGTCACAGTAAAGCTGTAATGCGCCAGTAAGACTGATCGCCAGGAGGCTTACGCCTCCTGGCGAGAATTCTTCTCGCCACCAATGTTGTGTCCGGCAAGAAGTTGTCACAGAAAATCCTCTAAGTTGCTGAAACGGTGAGCGCCAAACCGGCTGATCAGTTGCTCTCCCGCTAGCCCATGAGCATAACCCAATTGTTTGAATTAGTTATCGTGCTGTCGGCGGTCTGTTCGGCCAGCATCCTGGCCCGCAACCGGCTCAAAAGGCAGCAAGCGACGGCGAAATTTCGGCAACTAGAGAGACGTCTGTTAGACTGAAACAAGTTTGGGCGATATTCCAAGCTGGCAGCTTTTACCACCGGCTGCCAGCCAAACATTTGGCTCTTGATTTGAATGTTCCAAGTGTTTATACTGGCTTTTTCATCGCGGAGCGATGCCGATGACTTTACGGGATGACGTTGATCCATTAGCGCCCCAGCGCGAAGCCGCTATGTTCTATGGCCTATTCCTGCGCGGCCACTCGGCAGACACCCTCCGGCGCGATATCGACGTCCCGCGGCTCATCATGGAAAAGTGGTTCCGGACCAACCGCTATCCGAACGGCTTTCAGGATTCCCTAAAGCGGGTAGTGACTTACCGGAAACAAGTGCTCGCGATTTTCGATGAGCTGGTGCATAACGAGCAAACCCGCGCCCGCGTACATTAGCGGCAGGTGCAAATCTCGTCAATTGCTTTTCCCCTCCCTCACGGTCGGGGCTACATCCAGCCCTCATCTAGCCCCGAACGTTTAGTGAGGGGACCTGCAATACATTGGGGCATCAGGAAGTGGCGGGGTCAGTTTCTAGCATTGCTCTGCAGGCCTCTCGGCCCAGGACAATTCTCAACCCGCGCCGACACGATTTCGCTAAACTAATAGCATATGCGCAGTATCCTGAACCTCATTGGCCTCGTCGTACTGGGCCAGGCCCTGCTGGGTTTGACGGCGGGGCTTGCGTGGGCTGAACCGCCGATGACCAAGATTACCGTTCACGTCACTGACCCGCATGACAAACCGGTCGGCAGCGCCAGCGTGATCATCCGGTTTGTGAGCGGCCACTCGGTGCTGAAACTCGGCCGCGGAACCAAGACCGAATGGGAGTTACAGACCAACCAGGAAGGTTCCATTACGTTGCCGCGCATCCCGCAGGGCAAGATTTTGGTTCAAGTGATCGCCAAAGGATTCCAGACTTACGGCGAAAACCTCGACATCGACGAGCAACAGAAAACCGTGGAAGTGCATTTGAAGCTTCCGCAGGCGCAATACACGGCGCATTGAGCGTTTCGCTTTTTTACAATACGCGATCATCCTGCCTTGCCCATAATGGGGCATGTCTCAACTAGCAAAAAACTGTACAGCGACCATCATCCCGGCTCTGCGGTACCGGGATGCTCCCGCCGCCATCGAGTGGCTTTGCCGGGCGCTGGGATTCGAAAAGCAGGCCGTCTACGCCAATCCCGACGGAACCATCGCGCACGCCCAGTTGAAGTTTGGCAACGGCATGATCATGCTCGGTTCCGTCGTCCCGTCCGAATACGGCAAACATATCAAGCAACCCGACGAGATTGGAATGGCGAATACGCAGAGCGCCTGTCTGATTGCCGCCGACGCTGACGTGGTCTACGCAATGGCAAAGGCCGCGGGTGCGGAGATGGTCATGGACATAGCGGATCAGAGCTATGGGGGCCGCGCCTTCACCTGCCGCGATCCCGAAGGGCATATGTGGAACGTGGGAACCTACGATCCCTGGGAAACGGCTTAGCGGGAACAAACCGGCCGGCGCCGGCGTAAAATCCAATGGACGAATCCATTGACGCTGCGACGCTGGTTCCTGTTGATTTTCCTCTCGACCGTCGCCATTTTGCCGGTGATCTCTTCCGCGGTGTTCTGCGCGGCCACGCTTCACGTGCGGCGCCAACCTCCCGGATCGATGAGTGCCTCTAAACAGCGTTTTCCTCCCGCCGATTGGGAAACAGTTTCGATTTCGGCCCGAGATGGGGCGCAGCTTCGTGCCTGGTTCATCCGACCCAAACAATATTCCGGACGCTGCGTTGTCGTTCTGCATGGAATTTCCGACTCGCGCTCCGGCAGCGTGGGCTTTGCGCCGATGTTTCTCGATGGCGGCTACGCTGTTCTGGCGCCGGACAGCCGCGCCCATGGCGAAAGCGGTGGCGAGTTCGTCACCTATGGTCTGCTGGAACGCTACGACGTGCTCGCTTGGGCGCATTGGCTAGAGCGATCGGGTTGTACCGCTATTTATGGATTGGGCGAGTCTCTCGGCGCATCCATCCTCATCGAGGCCACTGCGCTCGAGCCGGTCTTCCGGGCAGCCGTGGCCGAGTCTGCGTATTCAAATTTGGAGGACATCGCCGAATACCGGCTCCCAACGCCCGCCTTGTTGAGCAAGGCGATCGTCCGCGGCGGAATGACGTACGCCCGCTTGAGATACGGACTCGATTTTTCCCAAGCGTCGCCGCTTCGGGCCATGGCGCAAACACGCACACCCATTCTTTTGATCCACGGCCTGAAGGACGACAAAACGCCGCCCCGGAATTCTCAGGCGCTCGTTTGCGCAAATTCCCTAGCCGAACTGTGGCTGGTGCCGGGTGCGGGCCATACCGGCGCGGCCGCTACCGCACCCGCGGAGTTTCGGCGCCGCGTGCTGGCCTGGTTCTCCGAGCACTGATAGCCGCAAATACGACCTCCAGCGCCGCAACGTCGGCTACCTGCGGCGACGAAGCTCGCCCGTCCAGTTCGACGTCACCCTCATCGAAACGGCGCGCAACGTCGCGGGAACCGAGAGTAGCCAGGATTACTAGCAGAATGCGCCAAGCTACTTGCGGAACGCGCCGTGTTGGGTTCATACTTGCAAGCACAGCGTGTCTTTCGAGTTGGTAAAGTCTGTTTTCTACGATCCCCATATCCTCACCCTCGCCGACACGACGCACAGCGAGTTTGAAGAACGCTGGTTCTCGATTGGACTAGCCAGCACTGGGGCGATGTTGTCTGTTTCTTACCTTTGGACTGAACCTGAGCCAAGCCTGACCAAGATTCGGCTGATAACGGCTCGCCGGGCGACGGCCACCGAAATTCGGCATTACACGGAAGTCCCATGAATAATAAACCCATCGACGACGAAATGCCGGCGGAAATCGATTTCAGCAAGGCCTCACGCGGCCGTCATCATGTTCCGCCGGATACGGAAGTCTTTCTGCCGGCTTCCATCGAACGAAGTGTCTGGGAGTATTTCTCGGACAAGGCGGAACGAAAAGGCGTTGGTCTATCGCAACTGCTTACCGACGTTCTGAGGCGCGAGATCGAGATCAACGAAGCGCATAAATAAGCTGCGCTAGAACTTGTTGACGCTTGTAACCTCGGTCCGTTTTTTCAAGCTCGAGGTGACGCCGAGATCCGGATGCCATCGTGCAATCCACCCGACAAAGGTAACGTTCGATGAATTGACGTGCTCGCTAACCTGCCCTATTCCCACCGAAACACCTTCGCCGAGACCGCCGTGCAAATCGCAAACACCACCGCCAGCGCCGCCACGTCGCCAACATGCCTCGACCAAGCCTCGCCCTTCCAGATCCCCTCGAGCAACGACACTGCATAGGTTAGCGGCACCACCCGCGCCACGGCGCGGAGCGCCGGCGGCAGCGACACCAGCGGCACAAACAATCCGCACAAGCCGAGCATCGGATATAAAATCGCCGCGCCGATCGGCTGCGCAAAGCGCGCTGTAGGCACAATGCTCGCGATCAGAAAACCGATTGAGAGAATACTCCACGTACTGATCAGCAGCGCCATCGCAAATCCGAATACGGGAACATCAAGATTCACCGGGTAATAGCGCTTGCCCGCCGCCACCATCAACGCCATGGTGACCACCGTCAGCGCCAGCTTCACCAGCACGTGCGCGGTGAGAATGGTCTGCGGGCGCAAGGGTGTTGCGCGCAGCCGGCGGAGAATGCCGCCTTCGCGATAAATCGAGATAATCGTAACCAGGGACAACACTCCGCTAAGCGCGATGAAGATGGACACGAAAACCGGCAGCCCCACGCGCACGAACCCGCTGACGGAGATTGAGCCCGTCGTCAGCCGGCCGCCCAAAAACCGGCCGGCGGCCACAAACACAATGACCGGCAAGAAAATCGATCCGAATGCGCCCAGCGGCTCGCGCAAAAAGATCTTGATTTCGAGCCAAGTCAGTTTCCAAAGTCCGCGAAACATGTCTGATAATCCTAATCTCGAATGGAATGGCCGGTTAGTTTCAAAAACACGTCCTCCAGATTCGGCAGCTCGGTGCGAAAATCGGTAACTCTGATCCGGTTCTCCGACAAGCAACGGATCACCTCGGTCACAAAGTCGTCGCCCCGCCCTTGAATCGTGAACCGGGAATCTTGCCGCGTCACCCTCTCCACTGACGGGATCTGGTGCAAGTGCTCCTCGGCCAGTGCATCGGCGGTCTCCAGCACGACTGTTCGGGTGGGGCAGTGCCGCCCCACCAACTCCCCGGGGCTGCCCACGTCGATGATCTTTCCGTGCTCGATGATGGCCACCCGGTCGCACAACCGCTCGGCCTCTTCCATCAGATGAGTGGTCATCAAAACCGTCTTACCGCGATCGCGGATGCCGCGCACCAGGTCCCAGATCGCCCGGCGCGATTGCGGGTCGAGCCCCGTCGTCAGCTCATCCAGAAACACGACCTCCGGATCGTTGATCAGCGCCAGCGCGATGAATAGCCGCTGCTTCTGTCCGCCGGAGAGCGTCATGAACCAGGCGTTCCGTTTGCTCGAAAGCCCGAGTTGTTCCAGCAGCCGGCCGCCGTCCACCGGGTTCGAATACAGTGAGGCCCAGAGATCCACCGCCTCCCATACTTTGATCCTCTTCTGGAGTTGCGCCTGCTGAAGCTGCACTCCAATGCGGTTCTGTAGCCGGTACACGTCGCGGAACGGATCCAGCCCCAGAATCGAGATCGTTCCCCGATCCGGCCGGCGCACTCCTTCGACGCATTCCATCGTGGTTGTCTTCCCGGCGCCGTTCGGTCCGATCAACCCGAAAATTTCGCCTTCACTGACATCGAACGAAATCTCGGAGACGGCCACCGTCCGCCCATACGTCTTGCGGATTCCGGAAACCTGGATGACTGTATGAGGAGACAATTTTTGCAGTACACAGAAGAATACCAGAGTATTCAGCCAAGATCTGTAGGGCCGACCCCTGGTCGGCGCCGGACGCCCTCGTCCGGTTCTGCGAAAGCACGTTGCACGTTTGTGTCTGGCCCCTTCCAGGGAGGACGTTTCTGTCCAGCAGAGCGACGGTCTGATGGTCTGAACCCGGCCTTCGCCGGCGCAGGTCGCGCCGGGGCGAATTGCATCTTGGCGGTAAAGTCCAACTCCTCCCGGTTCACGTATTTCAACTTGTGTACTCGAACTGTATCCATGGCGCCGGTATAGCGGTCCGTTCTTCCTACGAAATCACTCGGCCGCGAGAGGACGATGCGCTCTTCACGTGGCTGTCGAGATTATCGAGAATACGGCGGGCGAGACTAGCCCCTTTTCCTTCGGGAGGTGTCACGGGGCCGACCAGCGGAAGCCGGTTGGTTCTGTCCCAGGATTTTGGTTTTTGCGACATCGGGGCGGAGAAGGAATGGTCGCAAACTGTCGCTCACGGTCGCTTCAAGAGAGTTTCTAAAAGTTTGCTGGCTTCTTCCTTGGCTAACGTGTCCCGGCTAGTGGCCGCCTTGCGCAAGTAGGGCAGGGCGCCGGTTACGTCTCCCGCTTTAGCCAACAGGGTTCCGAGATCCAGATTCGCCCGTCCGAAGCCGGGTTCGATGTCGAGCGCCGCGCGATAATTCTGCCGGGCGCGGTCAAGCTGCCCTTGGGCCGCGAACAAATTGCCGAGGAACTCGTGTGCTTCCGCGCTACGGGGATGGATTCTCAGAATGGCTTCCAACTGGACCTGGGCCTCATCCAGCCGGTGGACACGCGTGAGCGCTAACGCGTAGTTATAACGCGCGCCGATATAGTCGTCCTGGATCCGGAGCGCGGCTTCAAAATGGTAGCGGGCTTCTTCAAACCGTCCCGCGGCGGAAAGAAAATTCCCGAGATTATTGTGCGCGGGTGCGTAGTTTGGTTGGATGCGAATGGCGTTTCGCAAAGCCGGCTCGGCACGAGCGGAGTCTCCGGTTTCAAACCAAATGGCGCCCGCACTGTTGTAGGCTTCCACCATTTCCGGATCGAGTTGAATGGCCCGTTCAAAGGCTGCCAGGGCGCCGGCGGTCTGGCCTTGCTGGAGCAGCACGGCGCCGAGTTCCACCCAAATCGCAGCGCCGTTTGGCGTAAGGTCGAGACTGCGTTTAAAAATCGCCTCAGCGCGTGGAAACTCCTTCAAAGTCGCCAGGCATAGAGCCAGGCGTTCCTGCGAGGCTGCGGATTTTGGCTCGTGACGCTGCGCCTCTTCATACCACGCCAGCGCGTCGGTGGGCCGGTTGGCATTGACCAGCGCGTCTCCCAATTGCAGGTAGTACTCGGCGTGCGCCGGACGATAATTCTTGAGAGCCGCTGCCAGCCGCGGAATTCCGCTCTCAAGATTGCTGTTCTGTGCGACCTGTGCGATGGCGAGATAGAGTTCATCGGCGGGTGCGGTCAAGGCGGGCGGATAGTAAGGCACAACCTCGCCGCGATAACCATTGGCGTCGGTCTGGCGGCGTTCCGGAATTTGCGCGAGAGGGTCCGCGGCCGGCTTGTTTCGCTGAATCAAGTGATCGGTCATGACGGCATCGACCACGTCGCCAGCCCGGCGCTTGGGCATGTGGCAGCCGACGCAATCGGTGAACGCAGTGTGATTGCCGGCTTTCACCAGGTCGTCGAACAGCTTGCCGTGACATTGGCGGCAGACCGCTGTGTAGTGCCGCGCCGCGGCTTCGCCGCGCGGAAAATCATGCGGGTTGTGGCAGGTAATGCAATTCAAGGCGCCGTAGCTCTTTAGAAAACACTTGGACTGACGGAGCCGGTAGGGCGAGCTGGTGATCTCGAATCTGTCGTCGTAGCCGGCGCCGGGAGCATGATCGAAATGCAGCATGAAATCGGCCAGCGGCTCGCCTGGCTCATAAGAAAACGGGCGCCGTTCATAGCGCACGATTGAGCCTGGCAAAGGAGAGCTTGTCGTTTGCAGGTGGCATTGCAAACACACCTCGAACTGTCTCTCCGGGGAGAGTCTGGCTGGATTTACGATGGCGCGGCGGATGTCTTCCAGGCGCGCGCCGGCCGTGCTTGCTAACGCGACATGCCTGGCCCCGCTGCCGTGACAGCGCTGGCAGTCGATGCCTTCGGGCAGACGGGAGAAGACCGGAGCTGCACGGGGAACACCATTAGCGGCTGGAATTTCGGGATACGCATTGTGGCAAAACATGCAATCGTAAGTGACGCTGCGGCGCAAACCCGGATGGTCCGGGCGATCGTAGCCTGGGTTCATGCCCCAATGGCCGCCGTTTTCCGCATACCAGGCGAGCGGTAACTCGACTAAACGGCCGTCGGGCGTGCGATGAAGATAAGTACGCACGTGATCGCCGGAACCCAGAATAAAGTCGATCTCCTTTTCCGTGACGTTGGTCTGGCGGCCGTCGAAACCAATTTGATATTGGCGCTGGAAATAGTGTCCGCCGCGCTCGAGCATCGCGAAGTACGTGTCAGACGGCTGATGATAGTAAGCATTTTTGCGAGCGTAATCCTCGACCACGTTCTCGGGCCGGGGGCGATAGAATGACCGCGCCATGCCAGTGCGGCGAAAAGTCTGCCAGACTTTGGGGTGGCAACCGGCGCAAACGGCCGCGTCTTCGCGGGGCTGGGCCGAGGCCACCGTTCCCAACCAGACCAGAGCGGTAACAGCGACCAAGCGCGCGTGCCGTCGCATTCACTCGATTCTAACGCCGATACTAGGAACATATGAGTGGCGCTGCATCTTACAACCTGCATGGCACACAAATACTGGTTTGTGCAGAGAAGCTGCGCAGCGACCGCGATGCGGTGGACTTGATCGGTGAAGCGCTAGAAAACGGCGCAAGCTTAATTGTGATTCCCGTGGTGCGCTTGGACGACGATTTCTTCCGGCTGAAGACACGGGTTGCCGGGGAGATGCTGCAGAAGTTTGTGAACTACCGGACGCGGGTGCAATTCTAGGGGATATCTCGGCGTTTGTGGCAGAGAGTGCGGCGTTGCGCGATTTTGTGTACGAATCGAACCGGGGCGATCAGATCTGGTTTGTCGTGAACCTTGCGGAACTCGACGAACGGCTAAGACGATCCATGGTTCCGCCGGACAGTCACGCCAGCCTATGCTGAGATAAAGGATTGAAGAAACAAATCACAGTCGCCATCGACGGTCCGGCCGGAGCGGGCAAAAGCACGGTGGCGCGCCGTATCGCCGCCAAGCTCGGTTACTTGCATATCGACACGGGCGCGATGTACCGCGCAGTCGCCCTTTGGGCGCGGCGCACCAATACCGCTTCGTCGGACATGCACCGTCTGGAGCAATTGGCAGAGGCCGCGCGTATCGAGTTTGTTCCCGGTCAAGCCACCGTCCTGCTGAACGGAGAGGATGTCAGCGAAGCCATCCGCACTCCGGAGATTACCGCGGCATCATCTGAGATCTCGCGAATCCCGGCCGTGCGCCGTGTCTTGGTAGCGAAACAGAGGGCCATGGCCGGAACCGCTTCCGTGGTGATGGAAGGCCGCGATATCGGGACGGTGGTGTTTCCCGAGGCGGGTGTGAAGATCTTTCTCGACGCTCATCCGGAAGAGCGCGTGGTCCGCCGCGCCGCGGAAGCCGACCTGCCTCCGGCGGTAGTCGCGCGCGAAATCGTCGACCGCGACCAGCGCGACCGGACCCGCGTCGAAAGCCCGCTGGTTCAAGCGCCCGACGCAGTCTACGTAGACACCACCGGCCTGTCGATAGACGACGTAGAGGCCGCCCTGCTGCGTATTATTCGCGAACGGACCTCGAACGGGCGGGAACGTACTCAATAAAAACCATGGATCTTCTCGTAATGAAATTCGGCGGAACCAGCATGGGCTCCGCGGAACGCATGCAAGTGGCGGCCGAAATCTGCCGCGAGCAAAGCCGCCGGCGCCCGGTGGTGGCCGTGGTGTCGGCCATGTCCAAGATCACAGACCTACTGCTGGACACCTTGCGGCATGCCGAAGCGGGCGATGAAGCGGGCGTCGAGACGAATCTGGAGCGCATCGCCACGCGTCATCACTCAACCTGCGACGAGCTGCTGGCGGGCGCCCGCCACGCGGCGGCCATAGTAGCGATCGATGCGCTGCTGGCCGATTTCCGCCGCATCGCTAACGGCATCCGGATGTTGGGCGAGCGCCCTCCCCGCTCGGTGGATGAGGCCATCGCCATCGGCGAACGGCTCTCTTCCATTTTGTTATCTGAGTACCTGGTTTCGCTCGAAATTCCCGCGCGCGCGGTGAACGCCGCCGAGGTCATCGTGACCGACGGCGTTTTCGGCAATGCTACGCCGATTCTCTCCGAGACGCGCAAGCGGGCCGAAGCCATTCTCAAGCCGCTGCTGGAACAAAATATTCTGCCGATCGTCACGGGCTTTAATGGAGCCACAGCGGATGGCCGCCCGACGACGCTTGGCCGGGGCGGGTCCGATTTTTCCGCGTCCATTCTCGCAGCCACGCTGGATGCCGGCGAACTTTGGATTTGGACCGACGTCGACGGGATCATGAGCGCCGATCCGCGCTCCGTCTCCAACGCCCGCGTGCTGGACGAAGTCACTTATAACGAAGCAGCCGAACTCGCCTACAACGGCGCCAAGGTGCTGCATCCGCGAACGCTGGCGCCGCTGATTGAGCGCGGAATTGAAGTCTGGAGCAAAAACAGTTTTCACCTGGAGCATCCCGGCACCAGGATTGCGCCCACTGCCCGCGCGACGCCCGGGCCGCGCGCTGTCACTAGCCTGACGAACGTCGCGCTGATTTCGATGGAGCCGGCCGACGCCGCCGTCAGCGGCACGCGCATCATGGCGCGCGCCTTGGATGCGCTGGCCGAAGCCAATGCGGAAGTACTCGCGTTCTCCAGTTCCAGCTACCGGCAAAGCTTTTGCTTCCTGGTCAGAAACGACGAACTGGCCCGCGCTCTGGAGCGCCTGGAAGCCGACCTCGCGCTGGAACTGCTTCACGGCTATGTGAAGCCGATTGAAGTCGATCAGAACGTCGGACTGCTGGCCGTGGTAGGGGAAGGCATGCGCGGCAGTCCCGGCCTGGCGGGAAGATTGTTCAGCGCCATATCTGCGCAGAACGTCAACATCATCGCGATCGCGCAAGGCTCCAGCGAGCTGACCATCAGCATAGTAGTCCGGCGGGACGGCCTGGACCGCGCAATCAAAGCTGTGCATGAGGAGTGCCGCTAAAGTGGAAAAATTTAACGAACCGCGGCTGGCGCTGAATCGAATTTATACGCGCACCGGCGACCAAGGTGAGACTGGCCTGGTGGGCGGCCAACGGGTTCCCAAAGACTCGCTACGCATTGACTGCTACGGAACGGTGGACGAGCTGAATGCGTTTATCGGCATGGCGCGCGTGACCGCGCTCGAAGCGTTACCCGAGCTGGCTCCGATCCTGTTACGAGTGCAGCACGAACTCTTCAACCTCGGCTCCATTCTCGCCACGCTGTCGGACGATGTGCATCCCAAGCAGCCGCGTGTAACCGCGGCTGAGATACAACAATTAGAGTCCGAGATCGATGCCATGAACGCCGGCTTGGCCCCGTTGCGTTCGTTTGTTCTGCCGGGCGGCTCGCGGATCAATACTGAACTCCATGCCTGCCGCACCATCTGCCGCCGCGCCGAGCGCCTGGCCGTAGCCTTGAGGCGCGCCGAGGTTGTGCCGCTGGACGCGATCCAGTATCTCAACCGGCTTAGCGACGCCCTGTTTGTCTGGAGCCGCTGGGCAAATCGGCAGTTGGGTGTCGAGGAAGTATTGTGGGCGCCGAATGCCGCAGCGTCCGGGAAAGAATAAGGAGATGATTTAGTAGGATTTTGGAAAATGCCTGCACTGGCTACGCGGGAACGCCGGCCAGCACCGGTATTCTGACCTTGATTTCTGTGCCCTGACCGGGCGTGGAGTTAATCGAAATCTCCCCGCTCAACTCGTGGACCCGTTCGGAAATCCCCAGCAGACCTAGTCCGCCGGAGCCTTGCTTCTCGCGATGCTCAAAACCCACGCCGTCATCGGCAACCCGCAGGCTGATCGCGTCTTCGGCTTGGTTGACGGACACCTCCACATGCGTGGCCCGCGAATGACGGGCGCAGTTGGTCAGGCATTCCTGCACGATCCGGTAGAGATAAGTCCGGTGTTGATCCGGCAGGTCCCGCAAGTCACTGGGGATCTGCAGATTGACTGGAATCTGAAAACGCTTGGAAAAATCCCGCGCCTGCCACTGTAGCGCGGGACCCAGGCCGAGTTCGTCCAGCATCGCCGGCCGCAAACCCATCGAGATGGAACGAGCCGACTGCAGCGTTTGCTCGGCCAGTTTCTTGGTCTCTTCCAGATGCTCACTGAATTCCGGAGTTTGCCTAACGTGCTCGAGTTTGCCCAATTCAATGCGCAGCGCGGTCAGGCTCTGTCCGATCTCGTCGTGCAATTCGCGGGACAGTACTTTGCGCTCCTGCTCCTGCGACGACACCAGTTGCTGCGAGAGGTGGCGCAGACGGCGCTCCGCTTCGCGCGTTACCTCTTGCGCTCTGCCGGAGATCTGCTCCAACTCCGAAATTCGGAACACGGCCGCGGCCGCGATGCATAAGCCAACGAACAACGCCGTCAGCAGATTGCTCCAGAGTTCGCTTTGCAGTTGATCCACGGCCTGGTTCAAGGCGCGCTTGCGCGCGTCCAGATTTTCGCCATTCAGCTTCCGAATTTCATCGGTGATCCCGAAAATACGCGCCCGATGGCCGGC
Source organism: Bryobacterales bacterium (assembly GCA_963836595.1). GTDB lineage: Bacteria > Acidobacteriota > Terriglobia > Bryobacterales > Bryobacteraceae > DATFZA01. The sequence goes on along the minus strand of CAWIKC010000002.1, from coordinate 830,823 downwards.
CGCGTCGCTATTCACGTCCACGGCGTGACCGGACCTATTGGCGGCAAAGTATTTTTCCAGGGCCGCGTCCAGCCGGTCGACCGCTCCCGACACATCGCTGGGGCGTTGTTCCCGAAGCTGGGCGACCAGCGAGCGGATGCGTGTCCGATGCAACGCCACTTCGTTGCTCGAAGTGGCCGACTCGCCCAGATGCAACGTCTCGGTGCGGATGTCTTCTATCAGGTCTTCCATGTGCCGGTGACTATCTTCGAAGCTCAGGATGTCGCGATAGATATGGCGTGCCTCGCCCAGGTTGGCCACCCCGGCCACACCGATAATCAGCAGCAGGAAGCCGAGGCCGAAAACCGATACCGGCCAGATGCTCTGTCGTATTTTCTTAAACTGCATCCTGCTTCCCTACGATGTATATCGGCAGAAGGAAAGAGGAACTTTCGCGCAAGGGGCTGCGTAAATCGAGCATGGAGAGCTTGCGCGCCGATATTCGCCAATCGATTCGCTTTTTACTCAAGAACCCCGGTTTTTCCGCGGTTTGTGTGGCCGTGCTGGCGCTGGGAATCGGCGCCAACACCGCGATCTTCTCCGCGGTAAACGCCGTCTTGCTGCAACCGCTTCCCTATCCGCATTCCGAGCGCATTTTGCGCCTCACCCGCCATTTTAAAGAAGGCGATGGCGACTCGGTCTCTATTGCCCGGTTCATGGCCTGGCGCCATGCCCCGGCGCTCGAATCCGCCGCCACTTATGACGGTGAAGGGCCTGGGGTGAATCTTACCGGCGGAGACCGGCCCGAACAATTGAAGGCGATTCACGTCTCGGCGGACTACTTCCGGGTTTTCGGGACCTCGACGGCCATCGGGCGTACGTTTACGCAAGCCGAGGATTTGCCGCACGGCCCGAAAGCCACTATCCTTAGCTACGGATTGTGGAAGCGCCGTTTCGGCGGTGATCGAAGTCTGGTGGGAAGAACGATTTCGCTGAATGGCGACCCTTATTTAGTCATAGGAGTGCTACCCGAGAAGTTTGTTTCCGAGCAACCTGTTGATCTCTACATCGCGCAGCAAGCCGACCCGAATAGCACCAGTCCGGCCAATTATCTACGAGCTGCCGCCCGCTTGAAGCCGGGCGCGACTCTCGCAGACGCCCAGAGCCAACTTAGGGTGATTGGCGAACAGTTTCGCGCCAGTCATTCCAACGATATGTCGCCCGATGAGATCGCAACCGCTAAACCCTTGCAGGAAGCGCTGGTAGGCGAGGTTCGCCTGCCGCTGCTGATTCTACTAGGGGCGGTTGGCTTCGTTTTGCTGATCGCCTGCGCCAATGTCGCCAACCTGTTGCTGGCCCGAGCCACTTCGCGGCAGAAGGAAATCGCCATCCGCACGGCCATGGGCGCCAATCGCTGGCGGCTGGTCCGGCAATTGCTCACGGAAAGTCTGGCCCTCTCTTTGGTTGGCGGCGTGGCTGGGTTCGTTTTGGGAATTTGGGCCCTGCGCGGGATCATCGCCTTCGCCCCGCCGGACCTGACACGCTTAATCACTTCACTCCAGAGCGCGCCAGTGATCAACTGGCAGGTGCTCGGCTTTACATTTGGCGTGGCGTTGCTCACCGGGCTGCTGTTCGGCGTCCTTCCCGCGTTACACGTTTCTTTGTTTGACGTAAATTCCTCGTTGAAAGAGGCCAGCGGGCGATCGGGAACCGGACTGCGCCAAAACCGGACCCGCAGTGCGCTGGTGGTGGCCGAAGTCGCCCTGGCGCTGATCTTGCTGGTGGGGGCCGGGTTGATGATTCGCACCTTCGCCGGGCTGAAAAACGCCAAGCTTGGATTTGAGACTCATAACATTCTCACCTTGAAGACGGCCATGAGCGGAGGCCGCTACGATTCGACGGCGCAAGTCGCGGCGCTGACGCAACAGGTATTGCTCCGGCTGGAGGCGCTACCTGGGGTGAAGTCGGCCGCCACGGCGCTCATGCTACCGAGCGAAGGCGGCGTCGATCTGCCGCTTGTCATCGAGGGCCGGCCGCTGCCGAAGGGCGAGCAAGCGCACGGCGACGAGGAATTCCGGTCAGTGGCTGGGCATTACTTTGAATCCTTCAGCATTCCGTTATTGCGCGGCCGCCTTTTTGATGAGCGGGACAACGGCAAATCCGAGAAAGTGGTCATTATCAACGAGGCATTTGCGAAGAAATATTGGGCGCGGGAAAATCCAGTGGGCAAGATACTCAGCGTCGGCAAAGGCATGGGCAAGGAATTTGAAGAACCGCCGCGCGAGATCGTGGGCGTGGTTGGCAGCGTACGGGAAACCGGCATTAAACAAGGCGATACGCCAGTCATGTACATCCCAGCCTCCCAGGCGATCGACAATTTGACCAAGCTGGCAAACAGCGTGATACCGATGAGCTGGGTGGTGCGAACCGCGAGCGACCCACAATCCCTGAGCCCCGCGATTCAAAAGGAATTTGCGGCGGTAGACGCGCAACTGCCGGTCGCCACGATCCGCACCATGGATCAGGTGATCGCCGAATCCACCGCGCGCCAGAACTTCAATATGCTTCTGCTCACGATCTTCGCCGGTATCGCGCTGGCGCTGGCATCGGTCGGAATTTATGCGCTGATGTCCTATTCGGTCCAGCAGCGGACGCAGGAAATCGGCATCCGGATGGCGTTGGGCGCCAAACAGTCCGACATGCAGCGGTTGGTGCTGGGGCAGGGAATGCGCCTGACCGCGATAGGCGTGGTCATCGGTTTGGCGGGCGCCTACGGGCTGATGCGGCTTCTGGCGCAGTTGCTGTTCGGTGTCAGCGCGACCGACCCACTGACCTTTGCGGCGGTCGCGCTTCTGCTGACGCTGGTGGCGTCATTGGCGTGCTGGATTCCGGCGTATCGGGCCACGCAGGTGGACCCGATTATCGCGTTGCGGTACGAGTAAGGCGGTCGACTCGCCTGAGGGGCCGTTATTGGGCGGTTCCTCGAAGGGCGGACGGGCGGCCGGTATTGTAGGAACGAGGTCCCGTCTTGCGCGCTGGACGCGGCGCTCGGGCGCGCGGTTTTGGGCCCGGTTTTGCGCTCGCGCTCAGTCCCGACTGGACATAAATCGTCGCCTCGGAACTATAAGCGTCCTCAGTGACGATACCTAAATACGCCGGGCCGCTCGCGACTCCGCTGGGAATCTGGAAGTTGATTTGATATAGGCCCGCAAATCCAGGCGCTAATCCCGCAAAAGGTATATTCGTGACAATGGTGTCGATACCGGTCTGATCGAAGAGATCAAGCCCCAGGCTCGTGTCGTCCACCATGCTAAGAGGACTGGATGGCGCGGCTGCTCCGTCGCCGACCGCGGGAGTCACCGATCCCAGACCGGTGAGATAGAGCAACACCGTCTCGCCTACCTGAGCGGGACTGGCTTGCGTCACAGGCGAGTAGTTAGCATGCAGTACGGCGGCTTCTCCGATTCCGGAGGGAGCGCCGGTAAATATGCCCGGCGCGCTGTAATTCGTGTATATGGTAACTGGATTTGACAACGTACCATTGTTATTTACCTGGAAGGTCGCGTAATATTCCGACGATGGATCGAGCTCGTATGGCATCAGTATATTGATTTGGCCCGGGCCGACGTAGCTAAGCGGCGCCAAGCGGCCGTTTACCGTCACGCTTACTCCGCCCAGCTTAGTTAGCAAAGGTAGAGAGGAGGGCGTAAAGACTCCCGGCGACAGGTTGGATCCGAAGAGGGTGACGAATTGGCCGGGCGCTACCGAGTTAGTAATCGGTGCATAGCTGGCGGCATTCAGAATGCCCAGGGGATTGATAAACACGCCGGTTGCGGGCGTCGACTTCGCTTGCAGGTTCACTACCAGGGAATAGAAGGACGCCGTGCCGACCTGCAGATTCGCCTGACCATTGGCTGCCAGCAGGTTTTCATAGAAGCCGTCGTTGTAGATCGCGCCAGCGCTGAAATCCTCCGGTACAGAAAGAGTTTGGTCAAACGGGGCGCCACTGAAATATACCAGCCGCTGATGAATAATGCCGTCGCCTTCACCCAGGCCGAGCGCGGAGCCATAAAAGGAATCTATGGCATTATTGCCGCCCGACAAATCGGAAGCGTCGTTCTCCAGAGCCGCGTTAAAGTAAGTCCCCTGAAACGAGCTGTCGGAGACCGACGCACTGGAAGCTTTGATCGCGACGAGAAGGTCGTAGCCTGTCGGGCTTCCACCGATCATGATATTGCCGTCGGCGGAAACATACAAAGTCTTCTGGCCGCTTACCAACGTGCTCAACGGCGAGCCCGCCGTGGGGAAGGTAAGCGTACCGGAGCCGTTGCCGTTGGCGACGGTATAACTCACCCCGGAATAGCTTTGATTAGTGGCTGTGCTGCTTTGATTCGCCATGAAACCGTTGACACTGACCGTCCCGAAACTGCCACTTCCGTTGGAGGTCAGCGAGAAGTACCCGTCCCGAACCTGCCCGGCGTTGGCTTGCAGGAAATCGATGAAGCCGGCATTGAAGGTTCCGGTTACGCTGCTATTCGACGCGCCGGAGCCGGCGGGAATGGCGATGAAGATGTCACTGTTGGGGCCTTCGGTCGAACTGCCCACGATCGCGGATGGCCCGAGGGCCCCGACTCCGCCGTACACGGTATCGGTGGTATCGACCGGGTTGGTAAGCTTGATCAATCCGCTGGCCGAAACCATGTATGTTCCGTTGACCAAATAGGAAACCCCGCTGCTTCCCGCCTGCGAGTCTGTCATCTGGCCCGCGAATGCGTAGTTCCCGGCGCCGTCAAACGTCATAGTCCCGGTCAGGCTGACGGCGCGGCCAATGGCACTGGTGCCCGGGTCCAAGTCCGCCGTAAATATATGCCGGACAAAGTAAGCGCCCTTGATCGTGCCGGTGGCGCTGGTGTCAAAATTCTGAGCGGCGCCAGGCAGGGCGCTCAAACCGCAAAGAGCGATTGCAAAAGCGATATTCTTCCAAGACTTAGAGGTCACAGTAGCTTGACGCAGAGACCGCCTCCGCCGTTACCTGGGAAGAATAGGGTAAGTTATAATCAGGGTGAATCGGCTGCGCACAGTGCTTCCGGCTTTCGTCTTGGCCGCGTTGACGGTCTGCGTCTGCGCGGCGCAAACACCGGTGGTCCTGGTCAATGGCTTCCAGAATGCTTGCACCTCGACTTCCAACCCGGCTTTGACCTTCGGGCAGCTTCCCCAGTTGCTGTCTGACCGCACCGTCCTGTTCTTCGACGCCTGCCCATATCAAACTCAAAGTCTGGAAGACCTGGGCCAATTTTTTGGACAATTCATCGCTCCTTATCCGCAAGTGGATGTTATCGCGTACAGCCTGGGCGGTCTGATTGTACGCTCCTATCTTTCCGGGAAGCAGGCGGGCGGCGGTTTCAGCCCGCCAACCAATACGCGGGTCGGCAAATTGATCCTGATCGGCGCACCCAATTTCGGTTCGCTGGTGGGAATTGGGTCCGGCGCGCAACTTTCCTCCAGTACGCCCGGGAGCCAGTTTCTGTACGATCTGGCCATTTGGAACCAGGGCATTGACGATCTGCGGGAGACTAACGCGATCGCCATCATCGGCTCCGGCGGCAACTTGTCTGAACCGAGTGACGGTGTAGTAGCGCTCTCTTCCGCCTCCCTCGGATTCTCCCGTCCGGATCTGTACACGCGCATTCTTCCCGCCTGCCACAGCCAAGGCGTTAACTGCAATGCGTCCCTGCAACTGGCGCTGGTGGATTCGCCCTCGCATCCCACCTGGCTCATCATCCAATCTTTTCTTTCCGACACTGCCGAGTGGCAAAGCATCGGGACCGCTCCGAGCCAGGACCCGGTGCTTTCGATCAACGGTGGCTTGCTGCTGGCCTTCAAGGACGGCAGCGACAACTTCTACACCAACGTGAGCCAGATGTACCTCGGGACTTCGCAGACCCAGCTCTCCCATTCGATTCCCACGCTCTTTTATGGGGACTTTTTGCCGGCCGGCGTGAGCACTCTGCACATTGAGCAGACCGGAACCGATATTCCCGTCCAAGTGACCGTGCGGGCGGGCGCATATCTTGCTTTTCCTGTGAAGTACGCTCCCTTGATTAGCCGGGTGCTGCCGGCGGCGGGCGCGGTGAACACGCTCAGCATCGCCGCCGGATCGATCATTTCCGTTTATGGCGCGGGGCTTGCAGCCAGCACCGCGCAGGCGTCAACTTTACCCTTGCCGATGCAGCTTGCCGGCTCCATGCTCACCGCCAACGGCCAGCCGCTCGGGCTGTTCTACGCGAGCGCGACCCAGATCAATGCTTATCTTCCGGCCAGTCTATCCGGCCTGGTGCGGATCTCGGTGGTCACGTCAACCGGCGGCCAGCACACCACGCAAGTTCTGCTGGCGCCGGCCGTGCCGGCGATCTTCACGCAGGACTCGTCGGGCACGGGCGTGGCGTCGATCCTGCATTCTTCGGGACAGCCGGTCACTGCTGCCAATCCGGCTGCCGCGGGCGAAATCGTGTCCATGTATCTAACGGGTTTGGGCGCGACTTATTCCTCCAACGGATTGGATTACACGGTGGCCATACCGCAGGTTTTCTTGTCGACGCTAACGACGCCAGCCACGGTGAGTTTCTCCGGACTGGCGCCCGGGTTTGTGGGGCTCAATCAGGTCAATTTTCAGGTGCCAGCGGGGCTGGCGGCTGGTAATGTGCAGTTGTACGTACATAGCGGAAACTACTCTAGCAACGTGGTCATGCTGCCGGTCCAGTAGCCGTTGGCATTGCCCGGGTAGTCTTTGATTACTGTCCAATAGCCATTGTGGGGCCGACGCCTCGTCGGCGCCGGACCCCTGGTCCGGCCGTCTAGCCCCGAACGTCAGTGAGGGGATCGGCGGCCAATCCCCTCTCTGACGTTCGGGGCTAGACGGGTTGCGGAGGCCCAGCTTGACAAGGAGTCATTAGCTATTCGTGGCACAGGCTTTAGCCTGTGCTCGCCCGCCCCCCTCGCTGCCAGCACGGCGATACAATGGCTCCGTGCTCAGAACAATTCTCAGCTCCGTTGCTGTGCTCGCGGCTACCTGGTTGATCGCGCAGGAAACACCCCAACCGGTGAAACCGCTCGCGCACTTCCACCACGTTCATTTGAATTCGAGCGACCCCCAGGCCGCCATCGATTTCTACACCACGAAGTTCGCTGCGGAAAAGGCGAAGTTTGCCGGCGTTGTGGATGCCGTGTGGGCGCAAAAATCCTGGCTGTTGTTCACCAAAGTAAGCACGCCGCCTAAGTCCGAGATCACATCGACGATCTGGCACATCGGCTGGGGCGCGGAAAACATGCCGGAGACCTATCAAAAGCAGTTAGACAGCGGGACGAAGTTTGAAACACCGATCACCGACATCAGCGATATCGGGGGAAACGCGAGCGCCAGGGGCAAAGGCCTGTTCTATTATGCCTACGTGGATGGCCCGGACCACCAGTTGATTGAGCTGAACACCGCGAACCATCACAATTTCGGCCACATTCATTTGCTCAGCAAGGATCCCATCGCCGCCGGCCAGTGGTACATCAAGGAGTTTGGCCTCGAGTGGCGCGGCCGCGGCACACCTTCGCGCGAAGCCCGCATGTACAACGGGTTCCAGATCGGGCCGTCGATGTCGCTGATGATGGACAACGTGAACATCATCATTTTTCCTTATCAATATGCGAAGACACAGTGGCCGGACCTATGGAAAGATCGCGACGATTTTGAATCCACCAAGGGCCATGTTACGGATCACATCGGCTTCGGAGTGGACAACCTGGATGAAACGCTGTCTCGCTTAAAGAAGGACGGAGTGGTGGTGACCGACGAGCCCAAATCAGTGCTGGGTGGCAAAGTCCGCTTCGCGTTTATTGAAGGGCCGGATCATATACGTATTGAGTTAGTGGAAGGGCAGGCGCACAAGGAGTAAATTGTGCGGCGCGCTCATCCCTTGCCGGATGTGGCCGCGCCGCACGGCGGGCGAACTACTTGCGGGCAACGATCATCGTCTGGACTGGCTTGACTTGTTTGGCCATCTGTTTTTCGATCGGCCCCTTGACAACCTCGCGCCCATCGGCTGCGTAGCCGTTCCATATCGTGGCCAGAAAGTACGTGTTCCCATAGCGCTGGAACTCGAGCCGGGGCTTGCCGCGATTCGATTCATCGCCAAGGGCCACAAACGTTAGAAATGAGGTGACCGGTTTGTAGCTACGAACCGGTTGCACCACGAACCATGGGCCATCCCCATGAATCTGATATTCCCCGGCCGGCATCACTCGCTTACCGGCGTGGAAATCGAACGGGATATTTGCCTTCAAATTGACGGTTTGCGCGTTCAGACTCAAACCTGCCAGCGCGCCAAATACGGTGAGAACGAACAACTGCTTCAGACTGCTCATTGGGTGCTCCTTTTTTGGAGGCTCGATGATCGAGCCACATACCTCTCGTATCGGATAGCGGCAAACACGGGCACAACCGCCACGCTGCGCGAAAGCTTCTCAAGTCCTTCAAAATCAATTTAGTAGAGAGGAAGCTAAACACTTACTCGAACCTGGCGGAAATTCCCAGGAATTTCGCTATTAAGTTTGATGACAGTCTGCGTTGGCACATGCGAGGACACAAGCGGGGACCTTTCACCTGAGGTGACAATGTTATATACTCAAAAGCCACAGCCCATACTCATACGGCGGAGGCATGTGGGGGACATAACATTTCTCCTCCAACAGTGGCGCGACGGCGACGGCGGCGCGGAACAAGAACTGTTCGCGCTGGTGACACCCAACCTGCGCCGCTTGGCCCATCACCTGATGAAGGGCGAGCGCAAGGGCCACACTCTCCAAGCCACCGAGTTGGTCGACCAGATCTACATCAAGCTGGTCGCCGTGAAGGATCGCGACTGGCAGAACCGTAGCCACTTCTTTGCCTTAGCAGCCAGAGCCATGCGCAGATACCTGATCGATCATGCACGCGGACGTCCCGCCGCGGACTTCGTTGCCCTGGAGGGAATGGAAGATTTCCTCCCCGCCGATAGCGCCAAGATCGACTTAGCGCTCACGGTGGACAAATTACTCAGCGAGCTGGCCGAGGCCAAGCCCGATTGGTGCCAGTTGGTGGAACTCAAGTATTTCCTCGGCCTCTCGGATGAAGAAGCGGCCGAAACTATGGGGATCAAGCTTCGCACCATGCAGCGCATGTGGAAAGACGCCCGCCGATGGTTGTTCGAGCACGCGGCTGGAAGTCAAGAATAGTTCCGGAAAAACTCTATGTCCGGAGAACCGAACGACGACGATCTAGTTATGAACCTGGTGGACTTGGCGCTGGCCAAGCCACGCGAGGAACGCGAAAGTTTTTTGCGCCAAGCCAGTTCCGGCGATCCCACGCTCTATCAGAAGGCGTGGACCTATGTGGAGTGGGAAGATCGCATGCAAGGCTTCCTAGAGGAGCCGCTGTTCCAGCCGCTCTCGCCGGAACATCCTTTTGAAGAGGACGACCTGGTCGAAGGGCGGTTCCGGATCGAGCACGAAATCGCCCGAGGCGGTATGGGCGTGGTGTATGAAGCCTGGGACGAGAAGCTCGAACGCCGGATCGCCATCAAGTGCGCCAAGACCGGCTTCCGCAAGCGCCTGCCGCCGGAGGTGCGCCACGCCAGAGAAATCAGCCACCCTAATGTGTGCAAGATTTTCGAGATTCACACGGCGTCCACGCGCCACGGAGACATCGACTTCATTACCATGGAGTTTCTCGAAGGCGAGACGCTCGCTGAGCGGCTGAAGCGGGGGGCTTTGCCCCAGGCGGAAGCCTTGGCAGTCGCTCGCCAATTGTGTGCCGGACTCGGGGCGGCACACAGCCAGCGTGTGATTCATGGCGATCTCAAGAGCAGCAACGTCATCCTCACCCAAGCTGAAGATGGATCGGCGCGGGCCGTTATCACTGATTTCGGAATGGCGCGGGTCTGGGGATCGTCCCACGTCACGGCCCAATCCGGCCCTCGCGGCGGCACTCCGGACTATATGGCCCCGGAATTGTGGAAAGGTGAAAAGGCCACCCAGGCTTCTGACGTCTATGCGCTAGGCGTGCTAATCCGGGAGTTGACCACCGGCAGCGTCAAGTCTTCCGGGCTTTCGACGAAGTGGTCCCGCATCCTGGCCAAGTGCCTCGCCGATGCTCCCCGCGACCGCTACCCATCCGCTGCCGAAGTCGCCCGTGCCTTTGAGCCTACTCAAACCCGCCGCTGGTTCGGGGTCGTCGCCGCCGCTGCTCTGGCAGCCGTGGCTACGGGATTCATGACCTACCAACGTGCCACCGCCCCGAAAGAAATAATACGACTGGCGATGCTGCCGTTCGACTCTAGCCTGGAGCCCGCGACCAATGCGGACAAAGTTTTTCGGGACACCTCGGCCAATCTCGAAAAGCTGACTGGTGGGCCCCGAGCCCGTTATTCCGCGGTACCCCTGAAAGAAGCTCAGCGAGTGGGCGCCACCACGGTTGAGCAAGCGAAGGCAAGACTCGGAGCCACGCACGTACTCCACGGTACGCTGACCCAGGAAAAAGACCAGATCGTGCTCCACGCCTTGCTGACCGACACGCGGAATGGAGTCAACGTAAAGGACTGGAAGATACATTATGCGCCGGGGCAGGTACGATACGTTCCGGTGGCATTGGCGGGCATGGTCACGGGCACGCTACACCTTCCGCTGCTCTGGATCTCGTCGATCAATTCAGCCGCGCGGGCGGACTATGACGCGGGCAGCGCTTTTCTTAAGCGCGACTCCACAATCGACTCCGCCCTCGCGGCATTTGGCCGCGCTGCAGAACTCGATCCTGACTCAGCTCTGGCCTACGCTGGACTCGCTGAGGCCCATTGGCTCAAATGGGGGCTGACCCACAGCGGCGATTCGCGGGCTAGTGCGATGGAATGTAGCAGACAGGCTCAGTTGCGCAACCCCGATCTCCCCCGCGTGCTTTATGTGGCCGGCACTACCGACTTTGTCAACAGTCTCTACGAACTGGCCACCACCGAATACGAACGGGCGCTCGAACTGGACCCGAACTACAGCGATGTCTACCGGTTCCTCGGCCGGGTCTATGAACTCAGTGGACAACGGGAAAATGCCATCGCTGCCTATCGCAGGGCAGTGCAAATCGATCCGCTAAATTACCGGACTTATTACTTTCTGGGGTGGTTCTTGAACAATTCGGATCAATACAGCCAGGCGCTCGAACCTCTCCGGCGTGCGGTGGTTCTTGCCCCGGATGAGCCAGGCGCGCGCGATCAGCTCGGGTTCGCCTATAAGAGTCTTGGGCAATTCCAGGCTGCCGAATCGGAGTTGCGCCAAGCGCTCAAGTTTGGGCAAACAGTCTTGGTTCTCGATCAACTTGGTGAAACCTTGATATACGAGCGGCATGAACAGGATGCAGTGTCGTTCTTTGAACGAGTCCTGAAAATTAACCCGAATGACAAACTGGCGTTGATGGATCTTGGCATTTGTTACCGCCGGCTTAATCGCCAGAAAGAGGCCGACCAGGTGAACCGCCTCGGAAGGGAGGCGGCTGAGGCAGATAAGCTTCTCAATCCAAGACTGGGAATAACACGGGGATACCTGGCGTATTTTAATTCGCAATTAGCGCAACGGGATGAAGACAGGGCAAAAGATGTGGAAACGGCGGAATCGGAAATCTCTCAGGCTGTCACTTTTTCGCCTGAAGGCGTAGAGGTGCGATGGATCGCGGTGCTCACTTATGAGGCACTGGGCAAGCGGGAAGCCGCACTCTCCGTACTTTCTTCCGCCCCGCATGAGTTGCTTGCCGACCTGAATCGATGGCCCGATCTTACAGGGCTCCAGAGCGATCGGCGTTTTGCCGAGTTGTTGATTTCCAGTAGTGTGCATTAACCATTCAATGAACCAAGGAGAAAGAGAAATGGCTGTTGTAACTTACCAAGTGTCCGTCGTGGGCGGCGCTCCGACATTGACACCAGACCAGAACCCCGTCGTATTTGTGAACGGAGATTTCCTGATATTCCAGCAAAACGGCACGAAGCTGGACATAAAGGTCACGGTCGTTGGAGCAGGGGGCCTTCCCGAAATTGCGGTGGCCATCGTCGATCCAACGAAAGCGAAACGCGTGCTACTCGGCCCCCCCAAGCTTGATGCCGACGGCAATATCCTCCTGACATTTGAGCCTGCACCGGGCGGTCAAGGTGGTTTTCCCCCAGGTGCGCCGTAAAGGCTTACCCAGGAATCACGGAAAAGGAGACCATCATGGCGACAATAACTGTACCCTATGTTAATGTTATGCAAGAAAACGAATACTGGTGTTGGGCGGCGGTGGTCTCCAACGTGTATAACTCGCTGCCCCCGCCGGCGCCCGTAACCCAGTGTTGCGTGGCGCAAGCCGTCGGTCAAGATTGTGCGTATCCCTTCCCATTCCCTCTTGCAAACGGGCTGAATGGACTAGGGATTTGGGCATCAGAATACGATCAAGTCGCGAACTTTTTCGAGATCATCTTAGATCAACTCTCAGGTGACGAGAGTGGGGTAAAAGTGCCAGTGTGCGCGGAGATTGACTTCGGCGCCGACGACGATTACATCGTCCATGCTGTCGCCATCACAGGCATAGACCCCGACACTCAACAGGTGTGGGTCGCAGACCCGTACCTCGGTGGCGATTCCGTTGAGTTCGCCTTGGCTGATTTTCTCAGTAGGTACTACTACGCGGATAACGAGTGCGGCGTCGTGTCAGATCTGCAGACCGTATTCAACAAGTTTCAGTTAAGCCCAAGCTAGGAAGGTGCTTATGCCCACGAAATTTCTTATCGAGAAGCTATCGCAAGAGAACCTGGAAGCGCTTGAGCAAGGGTTGGGCTTCTTCCACACCTTCACATCGGCCGACCAAGCTTTACAGGACGCGCTGCTGGCAGCCGCGAGTGGCGAGGGCAACGTCTGGCAAGTTTTCACCTTGCTTCTGCCCGACGTGCTCATAGGCGGGAGTGGTTTGGAGGGTGCCGACCGAGGTGGGTGGCGCGTCGCCGCGCGCTCCGGGTCGCACGTGATTGCCGCCGACATTTATACCGGCAACACCGTGGCGCGCACTCGCCCCTACCCGCTTGCCGCGGGAACTCCCAGGCTTGCGTGCATACGAAAAGGCGAGGAAATATCAAACTTGTTGACTTCGATTCAGAGGCTCACCGATCCCCCACTCGTCGATGAAATTCCTGCGCAAACGTTTAGCCTCCAGCTTCTCCTCTTGCCTGGACTAGTGACGGACTCGCTCTGGCTTCGGCCCCAGAATTCCGCGGCGGGACCCTCTTACATTGTTCCCTACAAAACGCTCATAAAGGGGTTGGGCGCTCGAGAACTTTATACGGAGGATCAGTTCCTCCAAATCGTCCGGCCTGTAGCGCAGAAATGGGTAGCCTTCAAGAAGCAGGAGGAAAGCCGGGTGCGAAGAACCCCGGGAACCAATAAGCTGTCTCAGGTCCCAGCTTTGTTCCCACGGTCCCGCGCGTGGTAAGGTCGGCAATCCGGGGATTGACTTGCGCCCCGTAGGGGCGATTCCCAAAAAACCCACGCTATTCACTGGCTCTGACGATCTATCGCCGCAACAGCGAGTAAGTCCGGTCCCACACCGGAACATTGCCGATGCTGTTGCCCGAAATGAGCACCTCTACCCGCTGATTCGCTGCCGTCCCACTGGGACCCACCGGGCGCGAATTGCCGAATCCTACGGCGACAACCATTCCTGCTGGCGCCCCGCTGGCGATGAGAGCTTGCCTCGCCGCTTCCGCGCGGCGTTGCGACAAGCCTGTAGCATCGGGATGCGACGTGTACCCTTCCACTTCAATCCGCAAGTCCGGGCGAGCGGCAACTGTGGCAGCCAGGTGCGCCACTTGATCTGAGCTGCGCTCGGTGAGCATTGCTCCTGTGTAGCCCGCATCTGCAATCGTCGCCACCAAACCTCGCGGCGTATCGAGCGTTGGCAAGCAGCCGTTGAGCTGCTGCAACAGCCGGCTACGCACGGCAATTTTCGGAACGAGGTTGGCGGGTTGCACCCTCTGCGCTCGAACCTGCGCTCGCGCCTGAGCGGCCTGGTCAATCGCGGCCGCGGCTTCCGCTTCGGCCTGCCGGCGCGCTGCGCGTTCTTCGTCCGCTTCCGCCTGCGCGGCTTGGGTCTCGGCTTGCGCGTTCTCGACGTCTGACTGAGCCCGCAACACTGCCTGGTGAACTGCCCGTTGAGCGTAAGCCGCCTCCGCCTGCGCCTTAGCCACCTTCTCATCCTGTTTACGCTTTTCCGCGATCACGCGGGCGTCCTCGGCCGTCTCCGCCGCTTCGCGCGCGGTTTCGATCACGCGGCTCGATTCCGCTTGCCCGTTCTGAAGCTGCTGCGCCTGATAGAACAACTGCCGCGCTTTGGCGAAGGTATCGGGCGCATATCGATCCGCGCCCGCGACACGAGCGTATCCGACCGCGTTCTGCGCTTGATACAGCTCCGATATAGCCTCGTACTCGTGCATCGAAACTTTGGGGCCGTTGTTGACTGAGGCGTCGACTGGAGCCGGTATCTGCAACGCATAAGAGCCGCGCGGAAGCAGCTCATATTTTGCGTTGACGGTTTCGATTTTTCCCTCGGTGTCGGGCCGCACCACGTTTTCGAGCACCACCACATCGCTCGGCTGCCGGACGGCGGAGTAGGGCTCGACCGTGACGATCATGGCGAAGGCCTGCATATCTGTGGTCACTCGCAGGTTGGCTTTGTCGCTTGGCCCCGGCACAACTTCACCCAGGTTGTGCGGTCTGCCGTCGGGCGTAAGCGCCCATAGGACGTAGGTCAGATATTCCAGGCCGAATCGCTGCGGTTCCGCGAGATTGTCAAACCTCACATCAATTTCCGTGCGGCCCCGCTTGGACTGCACGACGGCGTCGCCTTTGGCCTTCGGAAGCAGCACCGTGCCGCGAAAATCGATCATCGTCGGATCGGACCGGTACTGATAGTTGACGGCTTTCACGGTCCGCTCTACCACCGTGACCTGGAAAATCGGAGCTGGCCCGATTTTCGGATTTATCTGCTGCTGGCACATCGCCGGCAGAGCACAGGAGATCAGAACGATCGCTGACTTCACTTTCCACCTCCTTTTGGGATAGAAAGCAAGTAGGCTGCCAACTGGTGGACGGCCAAGTGGTTTGGGTTCAATGCAGCGTGAGTTTCACCTTGTTAGCGGTACGCAAAAAATACCGGATCGAGCAGAAGCGCCCGTCTTCGGGTGGGCGGTCCGCAGGAAGACTGGTGGCGCTCGTCGCAGCGGATCAGGTGCAGTCTCGGACAATCCCCCTTCGCGGTTGCGATCGGGCTTTCTGGCGAGTACCTGGAGCACGCTTGCGATTACACCGACTCCGGCGGTCCCTCGTCGTCGTACAACATCGTGCGGGCCTATCGAGGGATCGGGATTGCCAGCGTCCTAGCGACCTCGGCACTTCCTCGCAGTCAGGTGGTCATCTTCGTGAATCGGAATCGCTAGCGCCACTTGCCAGCCTGTCCAAGGCACGCCAGAACTCCTCCTCGCTTTTCCGCAATTGTTGATACCAGGTCGTGGTCTTCAGCACCCGCTTGTCCTCGTCCGTCACCACATGAGCGAACGCGTCGACATAGAAGACGCACGCCGCTGGATCAAAGGTCCACAAGCGAGTACGTTCGACCAGATCAATTTCGCGCAGACAATTGTACCCCGTCGACGATAGGACGCTGACCAAATAACTCCCAGGATCCGGATCGGTAATGTAGGCGTCACCAGCTTCGCGGTTGAATTCCACCGTATCGTTATGTTTGCGATACAGGGCTCGCAAGGTCAGCCACCACGTTTCCCCCTGAGGATGATGACTATCCATGCGAACGGCAAGATGTGGAGGGGGATCGCTTCTCGATAACCTCCTGTACTCACTGACCACCTCGAACCTATCGAGATTGCTGACTTTGACTTCGCCAAACGCGCGAGCCCCACGACAGCTTATGTCGACCCTATATTCGCCATCCGGAACATCGCCCGCAGCCAGGCCACGAAAGCGGTCTTTGTAATCCTTCGGGTGTTTAGCCCCGGTCCCTCTGGACTCGAAACTGTCCACTCGACACTTCGTCAATGGCTCACCAAATTGGCCGATCGCAATCATGGTGAAGTTCGTAGCGAAAACATTAACGCTGCCGACTGCGCCAGCGAGCAAGCGAAGGACCTGAATAATCGTCATTTTTTGCCTGTTGGAAACAGTCGTTTGCCAGCTTCTTGATTATGGCGCTATCATCCGTTGCCACGCCGAGACTGTTGTGCTTGATTTGACTTTCGACGCCGCGCATCGTGGCAATCTGTCGGAGAGCGCGTAGTCATCGTTGCTGGCGATATGAATGATTTCGTGGAGGAGGGTGCCAGCCATCTCGGAGTTGTTTGTTTGCCAGTAGTTGGCCGGATCGCAAGCGCACCCCGGCTACCCGCTTGAAAGCTTGATCGCCTGACCCAGCACGGCCCGGGTCGGCTTGGGCAAAAATTCCCCGCAAGAGCGCAACGCATGTCGCGACGGCAACAAGCCCGTGCAATAGTTCTGGGCCGTCCGTCGCGCGAGCCTCGAAATCGCCAAGCTCGTCACTGGGCGAAGCAGCCACCGATGGCTCGCATCAGGCCCGCCAGATCGCTGTTATTCACCAGATACGAATCAGCGCGCGTTGGCTCGAGGACCCTTCTAAATTTGACCGTGAACCTCGCGCAATCTCCGCCATCGCCAGCCTTGAACTGCGTGTCGAGGCCAAAGTCCTGAGAGGTCACTGGAGCGGGCTCATCTCCCCTGCTTGCCTGGAGCGTCTCCTCCGGCTCTGACCACCGGCCCGGTATGTCGAAGGCATACCCAACAGCGCCCTGCCCGAGGGGGCGCTCGTGCCAAAACTCTCGGCGCACCGACTCCCACGACTTACCGTCGAGCATTTGGCCTAGCGCGCTTCGCGCGTCGGGCCCGAGGCTCGATTCAAATTGAGAACGATCGTTGCGCTCAAGAGAAAATATTAGCTGGTCCAACGCGTCTCTTGGCTCGCCACGACGGCAAATAACAGCAGAACCGTGCCAGCCAAAACTCGACACATAGGATGTAATCCCAAGCGACAACGCCACGGCCTGATCCAGGCTGCGCCCGAGGCCGACAAGGCCGGGGCGCCTCTCCATGCCCCGAAAACGCGGAACGGCTGCAGTGCCCAGTATACGTGCATAAGCGAACGCAAGCCAACCCCCATTTTGAAAGAAACGCGAATTCTCGCCTCGTTTGGTAACATCATCCAAGGCTCGATCGAGCTCCGGAATCGCCGCCTCGCCTTGGTGGGCCAGCGCTGCCGCAATCGCACGATCCTCCCAACCCACGCCCAAGCCTCCGCATGAGAAAACGGCTGGCCGCGTCCCTTGGCCTTGGTCAGCTAAGGACCTGACGAGCTCGGAGGGCGACCTGTCGCTCACTTGCCCTCCTCCCCTGCCAGCGACCAGCAGAAAACACATAAGCCGCAAGCTGGTCATGAACCGCAGGCGGCAAGAGCGTCGAGGACGTTGCATACTTCAATCTTGGTACAGGACCGCGGAGTCCAATGTCGCGCTTCCCTGTCCGGCGATCACTGAATGCCGCCAGCCGCGAAACACCTGGGAGCCTCAACAGACTCAAACAAGGACAGCGAAATCAGAAGCAACCTTTTCAGCGCGGAAACAAAATCGGCAAGGCCGCACCTGAGGTGAACATGCAGCGCCCGTCATGCCCGCAGCGCGGCACGACGATCACGGTATGCTTGGCCCCGAATTTCTCGTCCACGTACTTGGCATAGGCCATTCCTCGGGCCAACCGCGTCGGCCCCTGAGCCATCGCCGGACAAGTGGAATCGAAACCGCGGACCGGTGGAACGTCTTCTTCGCCCAGCAAATACACCACGGGGCGCTCCGCCATTTGTTTCTTCAATTATTCACCCGTCAGTTGCGCCGTGTAGCCACTTCGCCGCTTGAGCCCGTACGGCCAGTTGTCGTACTTGGCGCAATTGTCTGCTTTAAATCGCCGCGTATCGTCGAGATAAGCATAGCTGGAGGGATTCGCCACCACATGGCGCACCGGCACGCCCAACTGGTCGTGGACCTGGTTGGCCATGGCATAACGCGTCACCACCTGTCCGCCGGCCGAGTGACCCGTAACAACAATCGCGCCTAAGTTGGGAAAAACATCCTTCTGCGCGAGCTGGCGCAGCAATTCATCCAGAAACTCAAAGGAATTTACTTTATCGTCGCTGAGGGCGGGCCCGCCATTGCGCCAACTGCTGCAATTGTAGTCAACTTCGTTCGGGGCCAAGCGATCTCGGCAGTTGCGGCCATCGTTGGACGCCATGCGCGGAGCGATGACAATGGTATCTTCCAGCGCCTTGGCTCGCGAAGCAGCCGCGACCGCGCTTTCAAAATAATTGTCCGCATCCCGGCTCGCTCCATGCACCACCACCAGCGCCCGCCGGATGTTCTCGTTTTTTTCGCGCAGAGGGTAAGTGCGATAGATCAACGAGCGCGATGGGCCGCCTTCCAGCGGCACGAATTCGGTGCACTTCTCGGCTGCCTTGGTGCACGGACCCGCGCTGGCGGCGGCAACCGAAGCCACCGCCAGCAAGCAGAGCCGCAACTTCACTTCCGGTGCTTCCGGTAATGTTCGATCAGCGTGTTGGTAGAGCTGTCATGCTTCAGCGCCGAACTGCCCTGCAACTCCGGCACAATGTTCTTCGCCAGGACCTTGCCCAGTTCCACGCCCCATTGATCGAACGAGTCGATATCCCACACCGCGCCTTGCGTGAAGACGCTGTGCTCATACAGCGCCACCAGCTTGCCCAACATCTCCGGCGTCAACTTGTCCGCCAGAACCGTATTGCTCGGCCGGTTGCCTTCAAACTCCTTTTGCGGCGCGAGCCAATCCGGCGTGCCTTCCGCCTTCACCTGCTCCACCGTCTTGCCGAACGCCAGCGCTTCCGACTGCGCGAATACATTCGCCATCAGAAAATCGTGATGCTCGCCATGCGGGTTCAGCGATTTGCAGAAGCCAATAAAATCGCACGGAATGAGTTTCGTCCCCTGGTGAATCAACTGATAGAACGAGTGTTGTCCATTGGTGCCCGGTTCTCCCCAGAAAACCGGTCCCGTCTCATACGACACCTTCTTGCCGTCGAGCGCAACGTGTTTACCGTTGCTCTCCATGGTGAGCTGTTGCAGGTAAGCGGGAAAGCGCTTCAGGTATTGATCGTAGGGCAGGACCGCCACCGTTTGAGCGTTGAAGAAATCGTTGTACCAGACCGCCAGCAGACCCATGATCACCGGCAGATTCTTAGCGAACGGCGCGGTGCGGAAGTGCTCATCCATGGCGTGGAACCCACCCAGCATGGCGCGGAAGTTTTCCGGACCAATGGCGATCATGCTGGAGAGGCCGATAGCGGAATCCATCGAGTAACGGCCGCCCACCCAATCCCAGAAGCCAAACATATTGGCCGTATCGATGCCGAATTTCGTCACCTCGGCGGCGTTGGTGGAAAGGGCGACAAAGTGCTTGGAGATGGCCTTGTCGTCTTTCAACTTGGCCAGCGCCCAGGCTCGCGCGCTTTGCGCGTTGGTCATGGTTTCGAGGGTAGTGAAGGTTTTCGAAGCGATGATGAACAAGGTCTCTTCCGGGTCGAGATCGAGCGTGGACTCCACGATGTCGGTGCCATCCACATTTGAAACAAAGCGGAAGTTCAGGTCGCGCTGGCTGTAGTGCTTCAGCGCTTCATAACACATCACCGGACCCAGGTCGGATCCGCCGATACCGACGTTGACGATGTTCTTGATGCGCTTGCCGGTGTGGCCTTTCCAAGCGCCGCTGCGGATGCGGTTGGAGAACTCGCTCATGTGGTCCAACACCTGATGCACTTCCGGAACCACATCCTGGCCATCCACTTTGATGGATGTTCCCTTGGGCGCGCGCAGCGCCACGTGCAGCACCGCCCGGTTCTCTGTGATGTTGATTTTGTCTCCCCGGAACATCGCGTCGATCTTGCCGCGCAGGCCGCTTTCCTCGGCGAGCGAAAGCAACAGCCCGAGAGTTTCCTGAGTGATCCGGTTTTTCGAATAGTCGAAATAAAGTCCGAGAGCTTGAGCGGTAAAGTGAGCGGCGCGCTGCGGGTCCTCCGCAAACAGCGATCTCATGTGGACGTTGCGCATCTTCTCGGAATGCGCTTGCAGGGCTTTCCAAGAGGGACGTTCGGTTGTGCTAGTCATCTGTGCAGTGGGAGTCATTTGTACAATATACCGCTCCAAGGTCCGGCGTGCTCGGCCGCCCCGCACTTTCGTGTTACAAACCGGCTGCGAAAGCGCCCGGAGCGGAAAAATTGCTATGCTAAACGCCAGATATCAAAAAGGGAAATGGCCCGGCGAGCGGTCTTGTGGCAACTATCGGCCGATACGGGCAGGCTGCCATCCTCGGCGACCGAGAGGCATGGCAGTTGTATGAAGAAGATTCTGGTGGCGGACGACAAGGCCTCGATCCGTCCTGGGCGTTCTGCCCGGTCCGATCCCGCGCTTCGCAATCAATACCTGTTATCGGACGTGTGATGGAGTCGCAAAGCGATGAAGGATGCAAGGCGGCCGCAGTCTGGAGCCGCGACCCGGCCAATCGCCGGACGCTTCCGTGCTCGGAATTATCGGTGACCTGGTGTTGTCCGCGCACCTGGATGGCTATGGATTCGGCGAACCCATTCATGGCGACCGTCTCTGCAATGGCGCGTTCGATGACGCCGCCTGCGTCGCCACGCCGCTCGACCTTCGCTATGCAGTGGAAATCTTCCGCAACAAAACTGCGCCGCTCTGTTCTATTCGCGGTCGTCACCTGCGAGGACAAAATCAGGGTAGCGGGACATGGTGTGATCGTTCTGCGAGCCGCTCACCGTCACACGGCCCTTTCAACAAACGCAGGTTAATCTTGCCGTTATTGGCCCCGGGCGGGAGCCCCGCTGGATTCGGAGGCGCGCCTAGTAATGCACGTTGCGAAGAGCCTTGGCGCTTACGCTCAGTCTCGCGGGATCGGCCCGTTCCTGGCGCGCGACTAACTCTTCGGCGCGCTTTGCGAGCTTATCGGCTTGAGACTTTCTGCCCGCTCGCCGGGCCGCGGCGGCATAGTCGAAGAGGATATCGGCGATAGTGGGGTGCTCCGGCCCCAGGATCTTCTCCTTGAGCGCCAGCGCGCGGTGAAAATAGCCGAGGGATTCGGCCGCCCTGCCTTCACCGGCAAGCAGTTCTCCGGTGTTGAGCAGAATATCGGAGCACACGTACTCATTCCGCGATGGCTGTACTTCCGCTAGCGCGAGGGCACGCGCCTGCGCTTGCTTATCTTCCTCAAAATGTCCGAGGATCCCCTGCATGCGTCCCCAGTTTGTGAGGACCAGCGCCAAATCGCCGGAGTACCGCGGCCCGAGGTTCTCTAGCGCCTCCACTGCGCTCGAGTAAAGCAGTCCCGCTTGCCCGTAGTCTCTAGCGTCTTCCAAAACTTTCGCAAGATTGCTGGAAGCGATTGCGGCCACTTCGCTCCGAGGTCCGCCGACCTCCTGCTCCAAGCTGAGAGCCGTACGCAACAGACGTTCCGCCTGGTCATGGCCGTCCAGATATCTTTCAAGCACTCCGAGATTGATTAGCATGGCCGGCATTTCCGGGCTGCGCGGATTCGATCGTTCCAGGCCTTCGACCGCCGCCCTGGCAAGATTACGCGCCTCCCAATAACGGCCCTCAACCCGGTAGATGCCAGCCAGATTGTGCAGCGCGCGAACCACTTCGATGCGTTCCGGCGCAAGCAGTTTTCGCCGCAGATCCAAAGCCTGCCGGAACCTCCGTTCCGATTCCTCATAGCGGTCGAGATGTCTGTACAACGCGCCCAGGTTGCTGGCGATAGACGCGACGGCTAGGCCGTCATCGCAATGGATGGCTAGCGCGGCGAGGTAAACCCGCTCCGCCTCCGCGAATTTCTCTTCTGCGTAGAAGCGCGCCGCTTGATTGTTGAGGCGCGTAGCTTCGGCGAGTGGAGTTTCCGCCGCCAATACGCCAACGAACAAGGTCAGGACGGCAATCGTCCCCGGGAGCGCCATGGGTCAGCCTCCATTTCAGACCGTTCGGTCTGTTTTCTATAGGATGATCGAGGGCGCTGAGGGATTCAGCTTTTTAAATCCGGCCGCTCACTTTGCGGCCTATGTCGGGATACGCAGCGGGAGGAGCGGAGAGTCACCGCGGAAAAGGGCACGCCGTCCATCGGCGCACGGAATGCGGCGAAGATCGCGCGCTTAACATCGGTTCGGTTACAAAGGCTGGGCTAGCATATTCTTATCGAAGAATGAGCCTGAACTGAGATGAGGCGGACCGGGAGCGGAGAACTCCTTTCTGGTTTGGTTTTGAGAGAACGAGAGAACCCGTAGGCGCGGTGGGCATGTGGGAATCGTGGCAGCTACAACCGGCGAATGCCCGCATGCCGTATAATAAAATCCGCCACAATGAGTTCACTTGGCAATTCACCCCGGCAACTGGACCGTGGGGTGCTGAATACCTTGCTCCAGCACCCGATCCGGCTGGGCGAGGCGGAATCGTTGATGGAGCGCCTCGGTGCTCAACTTCCATCGACGTTCGAGCAATTGGCGACCTTGGTGTATGTGGCCAATCAGGTTTCTAGCACGCTCGATCTGGAGACGCTGCTCGATCGTATCGTGGCGCTGGCGACGGAAGTATCCCGTTGCGAACGCGGCACGCTCTTTCTGAACGATCCGGATTCCAGCCAACTCGTCGCCCAAGTGCTTTCCGGTGGAGAACACCGGGAGATCCGCATTCCCAATACCGCGGGAATTGCCGGTTCCGTCTTCACCACTAGCGTGCCGGTTCTGATTCCGGATGCCTATGCCGATCCGCGTTTTAACCCAGAAGTAGACCGCAGGACCGGCTACAAAACGCGCAACATTCTTTGCGCGCCCATTCGCACCCGGTCGGATGAGGTCATCGGCGTGATGCAGCTTCTCAACTGCCTGGATGGAGATTTCACTGAAGAAAATCTGCTGCTGCTTGAAGCGGTGACGTCGCAGGCCGCGGTCGCGATTGCCAACGCCAGCATGCTGGAAGTGATCAAACGGTCCCGCGAAGAAGAAGCGCAGATGCATGACGTCGTGACCAGCATCTCTTCCGAGCTGCAACTGCGTCCCTTGCTCAAGAAGATTGTTGGCGTAATTTCCGGGCTGCTGGAGGCCGATCGCTCCACTGTCTTTCTCAACGACAAGAAGACCAATGAGCTGTATTCGTTTCTGGCCCAAGGTCTGGATACCCAGGAGATCCGCTTTCCCAGTCATCTGGGCATCGCCGGCACGGTTTTTACTTCCGGCGAGACCATGAACATCCCCGACGCGTATGCCGATGCCCGCTTTAACCAGAACATAGATAAACAGACCGGTTACCGCACGCGCACCATCCTTTGTATGCCGATCCGGAATCGCGAAGGGACGAAGCTCGGCGTCACTCAGGTGGTGAACAAAAACAGCGGTCCGTTCACCAAGGCGGACGAGCGCAAACTGGCTGGGTTTACATCGCAGGTCGCGATTGCCATTGAAAACGCCACCTTGTTCGATGAAGTCGCCACCATCAAGAACTACAACGAGAGCATGCTCGAAAGTATGACCAACGGCTTGATGACGCTGGATGAAGATGGCCGTGTCCAGAAATGCAATCAATCGTTCTTGCGGATCTTCAAAACCGCGCCGGAGAATGTTCTGGGTCAGTTATCGGAACAATATTTCACTGGCAAGAACGCCTGGATTCAGGACAAGATTGCCAAGGTCGGCTCCAGCGATCTGGTGGATGTTGCGGTGGACGCCGAGGTGATTCTCGGCGAACGCGACAAGCTCTCTTTGAACTTAAACACCGTGCCGCTCAAGGGAGGCAAAGGAGAACGCCTGGGCACGATGCTGGTGTTTGAAGACATCACCAGCGAGAAGCGCGTAAAGAGCACCATGGCGCGCTACATGGCAAAGGAAGTTGCCGAACGCCTGCTCGAAGGCGGCCAGGATGCGCTAGGGGGCGTTTGCCAAAAAGCAACCGTCCTGTTTTCCGACATCCGATCGTTCACCAATCTGGCCGAATCTCTCGGTCCGCAGGAAACGGTCGCGATGCTGAACGAATATTTCACCGTGATGGTGGATTGCGTGGTCCGGGAAGGCGGGATTCTCGATAAGTTCATCGGCGATGCGCTAATGGCGCTGTTCGGCGTTCCCTTTCCGCAAGCGGACGACGCGGACCGCGCGGTACGCGCCGCCATCGCAATGTTGCGCGATCTGCGCGAGTTGAATGTATTACGTGTCGGTTCCGGCAGGCCGCCGATCCACATTGGCATCGGCGTGAACACCGATGAAGTCGTCTCCGGCAACATCGGTTCTCTGAAGCGCATGGATTATACGGCCATCGGGGATGGCGTGAATCTGGCGTCGCGCTTGGAAAGTTCCTGCAAAACCTACGGGACGTCACTGGTGATCAGTGAATTCACCCGGAACTCCTTGCACAACAATTATCTGGTGCGCGAGGTAGATCGCGTAATCGTAAAGGGCAAGACGGCGCCGGTCGCGCTGTTTGAGGTGATGGATTTCTATAGCCCCGAGACCTTCCCCAATCTAACCGAGTCTCTGGGCGTGTTTCAGGAAGCGATGAACGCGTATAAGCAAAGAGATTTCGAATGCGCCTTGGCGCGCTTCACCCACGCGCAGCAGATAAATCCAAAGGATAAGTTGCCCGCCATGTACGCCGAGCGCTGCCAGCATTTTCTCAGCGCTCCGCCGCCCGAGGGATGGGATGGCGTCTGGGTCATGGCGACTAAGTAGGCTGTTTCCTTGTGGGGCCGGTTTGTTAACCCGCCCGACAGAGGCTAGAGCCTGTTCGAGATGCTGCTGACTGCTTGAATCACGTAGAGCCTCCGTCTAGCCCCGAACGTCAGTGAGGGGATGGCGCTCGATCCCCTCACTGACGTTCGGGGCTAGACAGGGCTAGACATGGTGTCAAACTGGGTTTGTTGATCCGCCCAATGCCCGGAAGGCGATCGGTGCCTCGCAGCGGAAATGACCCCCTAAGTGAACAGCGAAATTCCCGCCACGCCCGCCGCGCCGGCCGCAATGCACAGCGCCGCATTCTCTTCTGTTACCCCGCCCAAGGCGTAAACCGGCAGGCGTTGGACGCTCCGCAGCGCCGCTCGCAATGCCTTAATGCCGATCGGTGAAACCGGCTTCGATGGGCTCACAAATACCGGCCCATATACGGCAAAATCGGCGCCCTCGCGCTCCGCGGTTTGCAACTCTTCTTCTGTATGACACGACACGCCGACCAGAAAATGTTCCCGAGTTATTCGCCGCAGTTGGCTCGGCGCGATCGAGTGCGCAGGCAGATGAACGCCCACCGCGCCACAAGCCAAGGCGACATCCAGCCGCGTGTTGACGAGCACCGGCCTGTCCGTCAGCGCCAGAACCTTTTGCACCAGCCAATACAGTTCGCGAGCGGAAAGTTCCTTGGCGCGGATTTGGATCATCTCCGCGTTATGCGCGCGGGCCGCGACCAACGCCGAATCCGTAATGCAATAGCGTTTCAGATCAGCCATAGCCCCTGTTGCGGAAACTCAATCCACCATTCCTTGCAGGTACGCAAAGCCTCGCTGTCAAACTGTGGCGCTTCCACCGCCAGATCGCCTTCGAACTCTAATCGCGTCCGCCACGGCGTAGTCATCACGCGAGTCAACAACACGGGAACCTGATTCTTCCCCGGCCGGCCATCGCGCGGGACCGCCGTCAAGCGCTCCGGCCGCACGCACAGCCATCCCCGATCGCCGATCAGCCGCCCGGGAAAGTACGGGCCGGCAATCTCGCGGTCCGCATCTCCTAAACGCAGCCGGCTGGAGTTTCTTCCCGGATCGAGCGCGCGAATTTCCACCGGCAGCACGTTGTATAGGCCTAGCACTCGGGCCACGTCAACGTTGGCGGGCTGCTCGAACACGGTACGCGGAACTCCGCTCTGCGCCACTTTCCCGCCAATTACGATCAATACCTGATCGGCCAGCGCGAAGCATTCCTCGGCGTCGTGCGTGACCAATAGAATCGGCTTGTCATATTCTGAGCGCACTTGCTCGAGCAATGCGTGCAGTTCGCCGCGTAGCGCCGGGTCGAGGCCGCGTGAAGGTTCATCTAACAGAAGCACGCGCGGTGAGCCAATCAGCGCGCGCGCGATGGAGCAGCGCTGTTTTTGCCCGCCCGAAAGCTGATGCGGCCGCCGCCCCGCAACCTCGGTGAGATGAAATTCATCCAGGAGCTGGGTCACGCGGCGGCTGCGCTCCAGTCGCGGCACGCGTTCCACCGCAAACTCGAGATTCTGTCGCAATGTCATATGCGGAAACAGCGCATAATTCTGGAAGACGTAGCCGCATTGGCGCGCCCGCGGCGGCAGATGTACCTGGGCCGGGCCGTCAAACAGAATCTGATCGTCCAGTAGGATGCGCCCATCGTCGGGGCGTTCAAACCCCGCGATCGCATCCAAAGTAAGAGTCTTGCCGCTGCCGCTCGGTCCAAAAAGCGCGGTAACACCGGGCCCTGCCTGAAACGCCATGTCCAGGTGAAAACCCGCCGACTCCCGGCCCGCTTCGAAACGCTTTTTAATGCGCGCTTCGATCATAAGACCGGCTGGCGCGGTCCAAAGCGGTTGGCCAACGCGAGAATGGCGAGGGACACAGCGGAGATCACCAGCACCAAATCCCGAGCCAGCGCGCCGTTGTTGGAATTGAGCGCATCGTAGATCGCTACCGCCACCGTTTCGGTTCGGCCTGGAATATTGCCGGCGATCATGAGCGTCACTCCGAAGTCTCCGAGTGAGCGCGCAAACGCCAATGCTGCAGCCGCGAAAATCGACCGCCCCGCCAAAGGCAAAGTCACTCGCCAAAACAAGCGCGGCTCAGAAGCGCCCAACGTGCGCGCCGCCCGCTCATAAGAATGATCCACGCTTTCGAGCGCCGCTCGCGCGGACTTAATCAACAGAGGACCCGAATGGAACAACGCCGCCACCACCGCGGCCTGCCAGGTGAAAACCAGCGGCTGGCCAAAAATCCATTCATACAGTTGACCCAAAGGACTGTGGTGTCCCAACACAACCAGCAGATAATATCCGAGCACGGTGGGCGGCAAAACCAGCGGCAGGGTCACGGCCGCATCCAGCACTTCTTTACCGCGAAATTGGGCGTTCGCCAGCACCCAGGCCAGCCAGAGACCAATCGCCAATGCAAACACCGTGGATAAAGCCGCGACGCGCAAGCTCAGCCAGAGCGGAAACCAATCGATCGCCATGGAACTATCATCTTAGCGGCTATATGGTTCCTCTCGATAGGCCACGCGCGAACCCGCATCCCACGGCGCTACGATAAGGAACTGGTTCGCGTACTTGTCCTACGGAATCAGCGCGACCGCCCGGCACCAGCCGGCACTCGCTTTCGCGATCTTCACCGGCAGACAGGAAACATAGAATCCATATGGCGCCGGAATTTGATCCAAATTAGCCAGCTTCTCGATCTGGCAATATTCCCGCGTGAGACCGGCAAAGTGCGCCGGCCAAATGAAGCGGCCGTCGCCGGTGCGCTGGTAGTCGGCGACCATGCTGGCAAAGGGCCGGTCGAGGGTATAGGCGTCGATTCCGATTACCTTCACGCCTTGCTCCACCAGCCAGAGAGTTCCGTCCCGGCCCAAGCCGGGTTGCGCGAAGTACTCCTTCGACCCGATGCGCTGGTCGGCGCCGGTGCGCAGCAGCACGATATCGAGCGGCTTCAACTGGTATCGAATGCGTTCCAACGCCGCAGCGAGATCAGCGACTGTGATCTCCGCGCCCGGCGCCAAGTGGGTCACGTCTAGAACCACGCCGGGAGCAAAACACCATTCCAACGGAACCTCGTCAATGCGCCGGGCCGGCTTTCCCTCTGAAACGGAACCGTAGTGATACGGAGCGTCGACGTGCGTGCCCGTATGCGTGATGGCGCGAATCTCTTCTACGGCCCATCCTTGGCCGGAAGAATAGAGCAGGTCTTCGGTCTTGACTCCGAACGCGGCGCGCATCTGTTCTAAACCCTCCGTCGCGTGATCGACGTAACGAATCTGCGCGGGCCACGGTTCACTCACGGCGTTCTCTTCCAGGGGCACGCTGAGATCGATGATCCGCTGAAACATAACTACATTATCTTTGGCTCGCAAGCACAGACTGCTGTTGTGAAGTAGATTCCGCACGTAATAATATGGCGCTACAACGGGCAGTGGCCGAAAAGTTTTTTAGGCTCGGTCCATGCCACAATTTGACGCCATGAAGACGGCCACCAATCGATTCACCTTCCGCAGACCAACCCAGAGACAGCGCCACTTTAGCCGGTGCTTCAGTTCCGTAAGGAACTCCGCACACGAATGCCCAGCGCGCGCGTTTCGGCCTGCTCGGCCCCGGCATAGTCTTCCATCTTGCGAAGCAATTGGGCGTAGCTCTCGAGCGTAGCGGCAAACTGCGGGCTGAGTGAGGTGGAAGCCGCGTCCCAGATACGGATTGCTTCGCTAAAGCAACGTTGCGCATCCGCGTAGCGCTTCTCCACGAGGTATACATCGGCTAGATTGCGAAACACCGGCGCAAGCGAGGTGTCGGCGGGCCGCCCGGTCTTCTGTTTCGTCTCGATGGCCTTCAAGAACTGCTGCTCGGCGGTTCCGTATTGATGACGCCCGAAGGAGACGACGCCCATATTGTTCAGCACGGAGCCCATCAGAGGGTGGGTGGAGTCGGAGTCTTTCTCGAGAATGCGGAGGCTGCGTCGATTCAGCGCGTCGGCATCGTCGTATCGCTTCTCGAAGGCTTTTAGGCTCGCCAAATTAGTCACGGCCGAAGCCACGTCCAGATGGTTCAGCCCGTTGGACTTTTCCAAGAGGCGCGCCGCCCGTGTGAGCAATGGCTCGGCTTTCTTGCTATCCCCCTCCACCAAATAGAGACGGCCGAGGTTGTTCAGCATCGGACCAAGCCGGAGATATTCCGGGCCGAACTTGGCTTCCAGAATGCCGATGGACTGCTGATACAGCGATTGCGCCTCGCTGGTTCTGTCGAGGGCAGCGCAGACTCCGCCCAAATTGTTTAAAACATCGGCAGCCTCTACGCTCCCGGCGCCAAAACGCCGTTGCTCCAACTCGAGCGCGCGCCTCAGTACCTTTTCTGCTTCGTCCAAATTTCCTTGCGCCTTCAGCAAATCGCCCAGATTGTTTAACGTCACCGCCTGGTTGGCTTCGCTGGATAGACCGGTCCGATCCTCGAGTGCGAGTGCCTGCCGGTAACTCTCCGCGGCTTCGGAGTAGCGTTCTTCGTTACGGTAAAGCAACCCCAGATTGCTGAAGATACGTGCTCTGGTTTCCGCGCCAGATAACTTCAGGGAGAGGACGAGCGCGCGCCGCAGGTGGCGCTCAGCGGCGCCAGAGAGGCCCTGCGCCCGCTCGCTGTTTCCGAGATTGTTCAGGATACCGGCCAACTCCGGAGCGTCCGGGCCCAACGCGGTTTCGCGCACCTGTAGTGCGCGGGAGTACAGGCGGCCGGCTTCGATGTTGTCACCGGTTCTCTCGACGACGGCGCCCAGATTGTTCAGCGCAACGGACAGGTTTTGGTATTCGGCGGGAAGATTTTCATAGATCGCGATCGCACGCCGCAGCACAGCGGTCAGATCCGTCAGCCGGTTTTGCGCGGAATAAACGTCCGCCAGCTTAAGTAGGATCGTGCCTTCCGTTACCGAGCGGGCGGATTGCGGAGAAAGCTTTTTCTCAATAGTCAGAAGATCGCTCTCGGCGGCCGAATAATCACCGCGGCTCGCGGCCTCCGACGCGGCGTTGAACTCCGACGGAAGGTCCGGCGCCGCCCAAACCAGAGACGACAAGAGGAAGATCGGAAAAAATGGGCGTAAGGGGGTACGCCCAAGCTTCATCAAACTGGGACACATAATGCTCCAGACCGGATGGATCGAAAGTCCCGCGCAATTCTGGGGAGAAATTGTGCGCTTTCCCGAGGCCCGGTCAAACTGCAAAGAGCACATAGCTGAAATTACAGCGGTCGTTGAAAAGGCGAAATGCCTTTGGGGCGGAACTGGCGGGCAATGTGGTCAGAAGAGATCTTGGGCTTGCCGCGAGCACTTGAAACGCCCCCTGATGCGCTAAGCTCTGGTGCACACTTTTGTCAGCTCGAACGTTAGTGAGGGGAAAGGAGAAGTTCCCCTCACTGACGTTCCTGAGCGGGAATGACGAATTGTACAGGCTTGAGTCAGCATCTTATGCTGCATTCGTGGCCAGGCTTAGCCCGTGCATTAAAAGACGCTGGCCGGGATGGGAATCTCCGTGTCCGACGCCGTGCGCCTGTTGTTGGTTCGTTGTGGCGGCGGAAAAGGCGCTGCCATTTGAAGTGAAAGTCCCGAACGTGACGGACGTGAACGCGATGCGCGCCGCTGGCAAAGGCTCAGTTTCGCCGCAATGTGAAACTCGCGCAGCGAGGGACAATTCGGATCCAGGGGCGGAACGTTGGCCCACAGCGGTCAAACGGAATGCGCCGGCGAACGTCTGAAGACAGAGCGCAATCTCCATGGCAACTGTGTCCGCGCCGGTTCGCCCCGTACGAGGGATGTTTCACCCCTGGGGAGCGAACTCTCGCGCGGAGAGTCTGCCAAACTTCGGGTGGGTCGAAAGAGTGCCGAATCAGGGGCCAAATCACGGGCAAAATGGCTTGCAAAAAAAAGGACTGCGCGCCCGCCTCCATCTGGCGTTCTTATTGTGTGGCGCCTTTACGGTGCTCGCCGTCTACAGCGCGATTCTGGTTCACGTCCAAGGAGCCAAGTCGGCGAACCCCGTAAGCTGGCCCGCCGCGATCCGTTCCGAGTTCACTTACTGTTATCTCGCGCTGGCGCTTTCGCCCCTGGTTGTGTCGATCAAGCGGCATTATCCTTTGGTACGCAAGAAATGGATGCGGAATCTGGGCCCGCACTTACTCGCAATGCTGGTGTTTTCGTTTGTCACCAAAGGCGTTTGGGACTTTGTGGCGGGATCGGAGACCAACTATGCCCACGCCACATTTACGTTCGAGAAGATGTTCCGGTCGGTCTTCGGCTATTCGGATTTCGGTTGTCTCTTGTACTGGCTGATTGTGCTGATCACCGTATCGGTGGATCTTTATGGCCGCTACGAACAGGAAGCCGTGCATGCGGCCCACCTGCAGACTCAACTGGCGCAGGCGCAGGTGCAATCGTTGAAAATGCAACTGCACCCGCATTTTCTGTTCAACACTCTGAACAGCATTTCCGCCCTGGTGCGGGATCATCCGGAAACGGCCGAAACGATGATCGCGCGTTTGAGCGATTTGTTGCGGCGAGCTTTGGATAGTTCCAGTACGCAGGAGATTACACTGCGCCAGGAACTGGAATTTCTACAGCTTTATCTCGAAATCGAACAGGCTCGGTTTGAAGAGCGGTTAAAGGTTCGCTTCACCATCGATCCGGCCGCTTTGGATGCGCTGGTGCCGAACATGATCCTGCAGCCGCTGGTGGAAAATGCGATCCGGCACGGAATCGCCAACAAAGTGGAGAACGGAGAAGTCATCATCTCAGCCAAAAAGCGCGGCGGCGATCTGCTGCTCAAAGTGGCCGACAACGGCGCGGGACTGGCGCCTTCCGGGGTGCTGAGCATCAAGCAAGGCGTGGGGCTCGCCAGCACCAAAGGCCGGCTGGAGCGGCTCTATGGCGTAGGACAAGCGTTGCATTTAGAAGCGCCGGACACGGGCGGCTTTGTGGCCCGGATCGTGGTGCCATTCATGACCGTGAGCATGCGGAGGACAAATGGACAAGATCAGAACCCTGATCGTTGACGATGAACGGCTGTCGCGCAAGCGAATCGGCGATCTGCTGTTCGAAGAAGCCGATTGCGAATTAATCGGCGAATGCTCCAATGGGATCGAGGCGATCGAGGTGATTCGCCGGGATAAGCCGGACCTGCTTTTTCTCGACGTTCAGATGCCGCAGTTGGACGGGTTTCAAGTGTTCGAGGCCGTCTCGGACCTGAACATTCCCGCTGTCATATTTGTCACTGCCTATGACGAATACGCGGTGCGCGCCTTTGAAGTGCACGCTCTCGACTACCTGCTGAAGCCGTTTGACCGGGAGCGTTTTCAAAACACGCTGCTGCGCGCGCGAACTCAGTTGAGCCGGATGCAGGAAACTGGCCTGAACGAGCGTCTGGTGGCGCTGCTCGAAGGCTTGAGCCACCGGCGCAAGCCGCTGGACCGCATCGCGATCAAGACCGGCGGCCACGTGGTGTTTGTGCGGACGCAGAATATCGACTGGGTGGAGGCGGCCGACAATTATGTTTGCCTGCACTGCGGCGCGGAAACCCATCCGATGCGCGAGACCATGAATGCGCTCGAAGCAAAACTGGATAACGGGCGCTTTATCCGCATCCATCGCTCCACCATCGTGAATATGGACCGTATCAAAGAACTGCAGCCCTGGTTCCGCGGAGACTACCTGGTGATTCTGCACGATGGCACGCAGTTGACGCTCAGCCGCAACTATCGGGATCGGCTCAAGGACACGCTGCTGAAGGCGCTGTGATGGGCGTGGGCCTGTCATGAACAAGCAATTCACCGCTACGCGTAACTGAGCCGCGACCGTCAGGGAGCGGTCCGAAAGCAGTGGTGCGCAGTTAACGGTCTCCGTCCCTGGCGCGAACTGAAGCTACCTTTTCCTTACCGGCGCTCGCGTGGCAGCGGGCTCTGACAAGTACTTCAGCGCCTCCGCTTTGATCGTTTGCGCCAGTTTCGATTCGTTGAAGAAGTCCTGGTTCTCCCCCGTATATTGCGCCCGGATGATTCCTTTCCGGTCGATAAACACGATGTACGGGACGAAGTGCCGCTGCATTGGGTCGAGTTGCATGTACTCGGTCGCGGCGTTCGGATTGGCTTTTCCAAGCGGCCACTTTACTCCATATTTCTGGGCGAATTCCACTGGATCCGCGTTTTCGTTGATCGTTCCTTCCAGGATGCGGAATCCCTTCGGCTCCAACTCGGGATAAAGTCCACTCAGAACCTGAGTGGTGTATTGGCAGTGCGGTCAAGTGGTGAGAACAAAAACCAGGCACAGCACATTACCGCGGTACTGGCTTACCAGAGCTTCCTTACCGTCCGGCAGTTGAACCGCGAATTCCGGCGATTTCCGGGGTAGTGTGGCGGCGCCCAGCGCGCCCAGGGCCACGAGAATAGTAAGAACAAGTCGTGAAAACATGGGAAACTCTGAGTATACCGGACCAGAGGAATCGCATGAAGAAATTGTCGGAACCAGCCACGGTTCAGGAAGTGGAGTCGCGCTTGCAAACTCTCGCGCCGCAAAGCGTTCGCCGTTGGGGCCGCATGACGCCGCACCAGGCCATCTGCCATCTCAGCGATAGTTATCTGGTGGGTCTGGGAGAACGCCCGGCGAGCGCCAAGCTCGCTCCACTTGCCGGCCTGCAACGTATAGTTGCGCTGTATCTGTTGCCGAGATGGCCGCATGGCGCGGCAACCATGCCGGAAGCCGATCAAGAGCGTGGTGGAACCAAGCCGGTAGAATTTGCGGCCGATCAAAAGGTGTTGATTGAGTTGGTCCGCCGTTTCGGCTCCGCGTCGAAATTTGGGCCGCATCCGATATTTGGCGTCATGCCGGTTTCCGATTGGATGCGCTGGGGATATATGCACGCCGACCATCATCTGCGGCAGTTCGGCTGCTAGCGCACCGGCCCCGCCAGCGCGCAAATGCAGACCTGGCATAACAGCTCCAATAGGCGCCGTTTCAACGCCGCGGATAGGGTTGAGGCCGATTGACCAAGCCGCGTCGCGGGCTCAAACCTGCATCACGTCGTTATCCGCTCGGAACCCAACTGCCAACATCCACACATATGGCGTTTTTCGTCAAATGATACTGGATTGTTGAACTTTCGCTTCGAGTGGGTGGCTGCAAACAGCTTCACTCAACCGGCTAGAATGTACAAAGCCGTGAGTTCCAGTTCGGCGCGCGATAACGCTCAGAGAGTAGGGTTTTCCCATGCCGTTTGAGGATACCAATGCTGACGTGTTTCTAGCTGAAAATTCATTCACGACGTGGCATGAGGCTCTCGACCGTTATCGGCCGTCGCCTAAAGACCCAGGGGGCATCGATGAGAGCATTGATCTTTACCGAAACCGGTGAACCGAACAGCGTATTGAAACTGGCAGAGATCCCTACTCCGCCTTTGGCCCATGGCGAAGCGCTGGTCCGAGTGTTGCTGAGCCCGATCAACCCATCAGACCTGCACATGGTGCGCGAGCGCTATTGCTATCAGCCGCAATTGCCTGCCAGCCCGGGCGCTGAAGGCGTGGGGATTGTGGAGGCCGTAGGTCCGGGCGTGCCAGGTCCGAATGTTGGAACTCGAGTAGTTTTCGTTCACACCTGGAACACCTGGCGCGAGCAGATTGTGTGCCCAGTGGACAGACTCGTGCCCGTTCCGGACGGCGTGGACGATCCGGCCGCCGCCACTTCCTACACGAATCCTTTGACTGCATGGGCATTGACGAGATCGAGTCACAACCTCAAGCAGGGCGACTGGCTCCTACAGACGGCGGCTGTATCCAGCGTCGGGAAGTTGGTGCTTCAATTGGCGCAGCAGTATCGATTCAAGACAATCAACGTCATCCGGCGGCGCGAGCAGGAAACCATCATCCGCAACCTCGGAGGCAATGAGGTGATCTGCACAGCCGACGAGGATCTCAGGGCACGCCTGCAGGCATTGACCGCCGGCAAGGGCGTTGAACGAGCGATTGACTGCGTTGCCGGGGAACTTGGCGCTGAGATTGCCCGCAACCTCGCTCCCGCTGGAACCATGCTTGTGTATGGCGCCCTTTCCAGTCATCGGCAGACGGACCCTGCGAAATTCACCTTGCCGCTCTTCGCTCCGCGTTTGATTTATTCGACAGCGACGGTTCGCGGGTGGTGGCTTCCGCGTTGGGTGGGTTCCCAGCCGCTCGCCGAAGTGCGGGCAGCGACGAGCGATCTCCTCACCATGTTGTCGAACGGAGCACTTACGCCGCCAGCGATAGGGCGGTATTCATTTAAGGACTTCCAAGAAGCAGTGCGCCTGGCCGATGGTGAGGCAGGACAGCAAAAGGTCTTGCTGGACTTCTCCGAAAGGGCGCCATAACCGGTGGAGCCTCATGGCGGTCGTCGCGAACCTGGCCGTAGCGTTTGACAAAGCCATGTTGACGGCTTGTCCCCATCTCGGAGGTGTGTTCTGTCCGGGGTTGATCCTGGATAGGTGCTACTCGTACGTGGTTGCCAAAACCTTTCTCCCATCGTACGTATCGCCGACGATACGCTCAAAGACCGCCGATGAACGTTGCCGAGGGATGATGCGATTGTGACGTCAGTTCGAGGCGCTCGCCACACAAACATCCACATAGGGGACATCGCTGGACACATTTTCCTGTGTCAGTTGTCCCCAGAACAATCGGAGATTTGAGCAGCCCGCGTATCCGCCTGCCGGAATGGCGAATGGCAGATTCGAGGGAAGCGTTAGGTTGATCTGGTAGAGGCCAACATAACCGGGAGTCAACCCAGCCCAGTCCGCCTTAACCGGGGCTCCGAACACTGCCGACGTACTTGTAACCAAAGCGGGTGTTAGATACACGTCATAAGTCACCCTGTCCGGTGCGCTCGCTGCTTGGCCGGTTTTACCGTTAAGCGTGCTCCCCAGACCAACGGCGTAAATGTCGATGGTCTCACCCAGGTGAGCAGGCGACCACCCTGGATCAAGCCCAATCCCAGCAACAAAGCTACCGTCAGCATGTGTGGTCAATGGGTGACAGATTCCCGTGGGGTTCACGTTGATGGAATCGCAGGAGTTCAAAAAATGGGGCAACCCGGTTGGTGAGATTCTAAAACTCCGGCCGACGATCCCATTTACTTCAACCGCAACATCAACAGCGTACGCGGGCCCGGGTATGCAACCTATGCCGCCGACGATCAGGCAGATGGGTTCCAGAGGAAACTGCACTACGATATTGGCTGCGCAGGCTCCGAGGGGACCATTCTCCACACAATCGGCCGTAGGCCTCACGCTCAGTATCGGGAGAACGGATGGGAAGTTCGGGTTCGGAACGGAGCCGACCACCACTACGCGCACTCCGCTCAGTTCAGTGGGCAAAGGGAGTGTACTCGCAAGCGCCGCGGGAACATTGATCCCTTGCGCAAACAGGCTGAAAACCTGCCCTGGTACGACAGCGGTTCCAGAGGAGTAGTTGTAGCCCGAAGATACAACCACGCTGCCAGTTTGCTCTTGCGCCCAACCGGCCACCAGCGCAGCAGCCAACGCGAAGTAGCGGATCATACTGCCTCCTGCTCGAATCACTTATGCAATTCTATCCTTTTCGACGTGGTGTACCTGCAATTGTCTCGTAAAGGGTAGGTTTTCAGAAGGGGTGCTGACCGATAACATCAAGCGCTCCAGAGCTTGCAGGAGGCTCTCTCAAAAGTACCGCGATTGACCGGGGCCGCCGGCTAGACGTTATCCGTCCGTAAAAGGCGCTCAACGTTGCAAATTTAAGTAGCCAACGATTGTATAACTCTGCCTCGAAACGCTGCCCTGGCTCTGTACAAAAAACGGCGTTCTGAAAAGTTGTCGCGACCTATCGGTCGAATCACGCGCCACTCGGAGAGAGCGGCTTCTCCGCCAATCAACGGAATCGTTGGTCGTCGGCCTGTTAGGAGCGGATGGGATGGCCGAACGCAGCCATCTTGATGACGGCCCTCACCGTTTGCATATAATCACGGGTATGACAAAGTGGTTTACAGCGATTTTGTTCATCACCACTGCGACGGTCGCGCAGCAAACCCACAAGCAATATGAGCCGCCCAACGCGCCGGGCGCGGGGCAAAAGCTGTTGGCACAATTCGTGGGCGACTGGGAGGTTGTAAAGTCGTTTTTTCCGATGAATGGGAAGCCCGTCGTGACGAAAGCAACGTGCAAACAGTACATGATCCAGGATGGCAAGTTTTTGCAGTCCGACTTCACGTTCTTAGATTCAGACGGAACCAGCAGCACGGGCACGGGAATCTCCGGTTTCGATTCGAAAACGAATCGCTTCACAACTGTGTGGTACGACTCGCAGCAAACAACGATGTCAATCCGTCAGAGTGACGGCACGTTTGATGGCAAGAACATCGTACTGTGGACTACGCCCCTCGATACCGAACGCCCCGGGCGCAAGACCGTCGCGCGCGCGCACCTTGAGGATGACGGTCGCCTTCTCCTGCATCGCCATTTCCTGATCGATGACAAAGGGAACGAGCGCATGATGATTGAGCTTCGGATGACGAGGAAGTAGTTCTGAGCGGACGCCAACGCCCGCGGCCGCACCCGTCTTACGCTGCGAGAAGGGCGGGTCCCATAGGGCTTCGGAAATGGAAAAGAGGCCTTCTATTCCTGGCGCAAAGTCTCCATCGGATCGACCGTGGATGCCCGGCGCACCGGCCCCGCCATCGCGCAAGCGCAGACCAGGCATAATAGCAGAACGGCTCCAATCAGCGCATAGGGATCGTTGGGCTCCACTTGAAACAGCAACGAGCGCAGCCAGCGCGAGCAGGTCAAGGCCCCCACGAGTCCCGCTATTACTCCGGCCGCGACCCAGCGCCCAGTCTCCAAAGTCAGTTGGCGGAAGATGCGCGCC
Organism: Bryobacterales bacterium; assembly: GCA_963836595.1. Classification (GTDB taxonomy): domain Bacteria; phylum Acidobacteriota; class Terriglobia; order Bryobacterales; family Bryobacteraceae; genus DATFZA01. The sequence continues at coordinate 793,015 of CAWIKC010000002.1, read as the reverse complement.
GGGGTGGCGCCCAGCGCCAGTCGAACGCCGATTTCACGCCGCCGCTGCGTCACCAAAAACGAAATCACTCCGAAGAAGCCGATGGCGGCCAGGAACAAGCCGATGCCTGCGAAGACGGCTAGCAGCAAGGCGTTGAAGCGCGGGCGCTCGGTCAGTTGCACTAACCGGCCGCGCATGGTGGCCATCTGTACCGGCAGCGCCGGGTCGGCTTCGCGCAGAGCGCCGCGCAGTGTTTGCAGGGCCAGCGTCGGGTCGAGCGGTGTGCGGGCGGCAATCCAGGCGGAACGCCAGCCCAGCGGCGGTTCCGCATTGCGGAAAGTAGCGTCGATGAGCGGCTTGCGCAGCAGATAGTATTCCGGATCGCTGCGCGTCAGATTCACGTTCTTGGTGTCCGCCGCGATGCCGATAACAGTAGCGCCGCTGAGGATGCGTTTTCCTAACGGGTCTTCGTTCCCAAACAAGCGCCGCGCCAGCGCTTCGCTGAGTACTACAGTGTTGGCCGCAGGCAGGCGATCCTGTTCGGTAAAGCCGCGGCCTCGCAGCATCCGAATGCCCATGGCTCGGAAATAGGCTGGCGTGACGAATCGCCACGTGATCATGCCGCCGGTTCCCTCGGGCATTCGCGGACGGCCTTCGACATCAATGGCAGCCAGCAAGCGTCCGCGAGTGCCTCCCGACGGCGGCAGAGAATCGCTGATGGCCACTGCCTCGAAGCCCGGCAACGCGGCCAGCTTCTCTTCCATGGCGTTGAAGAAAGCGAGCTGATCTTCTGGTTTGCCGTAGCGCAATTGCCCCAGCGTGAAATGCGCGGTGATCAGATGATCCGCCCGCAGACCCAGCGGCAGGTTCTGCAGATTCCACAGACTGCGCAGTAACAACCCGGCAGCGGCGAGCAGCGTCAGTGAGACCGCGATTTGACCGGCGATCAAGGTTTGCCGCAGCCAGTTCCGTTGCGATCCTGCGGTGTGCCATCCGCCCAACAATCCGCTGGCGGGGCGGCGCAGCGCGGGGGCGATTCCAAACGCCAGGCTCGCCAAGCCGGAAGCCGCAACGGCGAAAGCCAGCACCCTCCCGTCGACATTCGCCTTATCGAGCAGCGGCAAGGCAGTGGGCGCCAGCGCGATGGTGAGGCGCAGAAGAATCCATGCCAGAACACAACCCGCTGCGCAGCCAAGTCCACCCAGCAACGCGCTCTCGGTTAGCGTCTGACGAATCAGCCTGGCTCGCGTCGCGCCCAGAGCCAATCGCATGGCGATCTCGCGATCGCGCGCCAGTACTCGCGCCAGCAGCAGATTGGAGACGTTGGCGCAGGCAATCAGCAGCAACGCCAAAACAGCGCCCAACAGGATCAGCGAGGCGGCGCGGCTTTCGCCCACTTGCCGGTCGCGCACTGGCCGGATACGCAGGCTGATCTCTTTGCGGAATGCCGCGGGCGCTTCAAGCAACGCTCTTTGAAAATGTGGCTCTAGTTGCAGCCGGGCTTGCGCCAGCGTAATGCCCGGCTTGAGACGGCCAAATACCCGAAAAGCGCGCCCTTGCCGTTCGCGCGATTCATTCAACCCGAGCGGGAGAAGTACGTCGGCGCGCGCCAGCGCCGGCGTTTCAAAATCGGCCGGCAAAACTCCCACGACCGTGGTCGCGGCGCCGTCAATCGGCAGCGTTCGCCCCACTACATTTGGGTCTCCCGCAAAGCGCGATCGCCATAACTGATAAGAGATGATCGCGAGCCGGGGACCGTTCGGGATGTCTTCCTGGCGGGTGAACTCGCGGCCGGCCGCCAGCGGCACTCCCAAGGTTTTCAGAAACCCCGATTCCACGCGCAGGCATTGCATGCGCAGCGGATTGTTCTCACTCAAATCGCAGTCCAGGGCGCCAGCCTGGAACGCGGTTACGGCCTCAAACGGGCCGGGATCGCGGCGCAGATCGAAGTATTCCACGGCAAACATGAACTCGTTGGTGTCGAGCGGCGCCAGCATTCCCACCGACACCAGGCGTTGCTCATTGGCGTAGGGGAGCGGGCGGAAGAGGATGCGGTCGACGGCGCTAAAAACGGCCGTGGTCGCGCCGATTCCCACTGCGATGGCAAGGAGCGCCGTGAGCGCGAAAACGGGTGCCCGCGCCAGACCGCGAACCGCGTAGCGCAGGTCCGCAAGGGTAGTTTCGAGCCAGACCGGCATGGAACATCAGACACCGGCCAGGCGCGAAATGTTTCCCTGACCGCTACTCGTTTCCCTGACCGCTACTCGTTTCCCTGACCGCTACTCGTTTCCCTGACCGCTACTCGTTTCCCTGACCGCTACTCGTTTCCCTGACCGCTACTCGTTTCCCTGACCGCTACTCGTTTCCCTGACCGCTACTCCAGGCGTAGCGCCACCACCGGATCCACGCGCGCCGCGCGCCGTGCCGGTATGTAACACGCCAGCACCGCGACGGCCAGTAAAACCACGGGAGCTGCGGCGAGCACGGTGGCGTCGCGCGGCTCCACGTTAAACAGCAGACTGCTCATTACCCGCGCCGTAAACAGGGAGGCCGCAAGTCCAGCCGCCAACCCGGTTCCGGCCAGCGACAATCCGCGGCCGATTACCAGCCATACTACGTCCGCGCGGCGTGCGCCTAACGCCATTCGGATCCCGATCTCGCCGGTCCGCCGGCTCACGAGGTATGCGAGCACGCCATATAGGCCGGCCGCCGCCAGCGCCAGCGCCACGCCTGCAATGATCCCGATCAAAATCAGGTTGAAGCGGCGCGGCGCTTCCGAATTACCGAGATAGTCCTCCATGCTTCGTATCGCGCCAAGCGGGATTGAGCGGTCCAGACCGGCAACCACGCGGCGGAGCCCCGGCGCCATTACCGCTTCCGTTTGGGAGGTCCGCAATACCAGCGAGGCCGAGTCCGGCGCGAAGCGGAACGGGTTCTCGCGAAACGGCAGGTAGACGTCTTCGGTGGCATCCCGATCCATGGCCAGGTTGTGTACTCCGCCCACCACTCCGACCACTTCGTACCAGGGGCCGGCTGCCGAGAAGAACGCGAAACGGCGGCCCACCGCAGCTTGCCCTGGCCAGTAGCGGCGCGCCGTGGTCTCGCTCACGATAGCCACCAGTGGTTTCGCCCGATCGTCGGCCGCTGTGAAGCTGCGCCCCGCGAGCAACGGGATTCCCATGGTGTCCAGGTAGTTGGAGCTGACCAGCCGCGGGTGCATCCGGAAATGATCTCCCGGGGGCTCAGCGCGGCCTTCGACGATCACTCCCGTGCGGTTGTCGTCGCCCGAAAGCGGCAGCGTGTCGGTGAGCGCGGCGGACTCTACTCCGGGCAACGAGCGAACTTTTTCGAGCAGCCGGTCGTAGAAGCTGACCGCATCTGGCGTGGTGCGGTATTGCACTTGAGGCAGGCTGAGTCCGGCTGTCAACAGCCGGCCGGCGCGAAAACCCGGGTCCACACGCAGGAGCGATAAGAAGCTTTTTGTCAGCAGTCCCGCGCCGGTAAGCAATACCAGCGAGAGCGCCACTTCCGCCACCACCAGCGCGTCCTGAAAGCGATGCCGCGCGGCGCCGGCCGCGGACCTGCCGCTGGCTCGCATGGTCACAGTCAAGTCAGTACCGGCGTTCGCCGCCGCAGGCACCGCCCCGCAGATCAGCGTGCATACAGCCGCCACGACCAGGGTGAAACCGAGTACGCGCCAGTCGATTCCCGCGCTGTCCAGGCCGGCCTGCGAGAAGAATTCGATCCGCTCGAAGAACGCCGCCCGCAAGGCTTCCAAGCCCCACGACGCCAGCAGGATTCCGCCGGCCGCGCCGCCAACCGCCAGCCAGGCGCTCTCCGCCAGCGATTGCCGTACCAGCCGCCACCGTCCGGCGCCCAATGCCGTCCGCACCGCCATTTCTCCGCGGCGCGCGGTTCCACGCGCCAGCAGCAGGTTAGAGGCGTTGGCGATGGCGATCAGCACCAAGAGAAACACCGCGCCGGATAACATCCCGAGAGCGGGCTTGATTCGCCAAGCCAGTTCGCTCTCGAGCGGAATCAGGTTGGCTGCGTGCCCAGTGTTCGAGTCCGGATACTTCTCGGCGAGTTGCTTCGAAATGACCGCCATTTCAGCCCGCGCGTGCTCCAACGTGACCCCCGGCCGCAGACGCGCCACGGCGCCGTAAGAATGAATGCCGCGATACCGCAACTGGTCAGCGTTGAAGTGAATGGGGGTGAGCAGGGCGCACTCTCACGCGAATGGAAAACGGAAATCCCGCGGAAGCACGCCGACCACACGGTATAGCTCGCCATCTATTTTGATGGAATTGTCCAGCACCGCGCGGCTCCCTCCCATGCGGCGCTGCCACGCGCCATAGGTAAGGATCGCCACGTGCTCATTGCCTGCTTGCTCTTCGTCTTGGAGAAACGAACGGCCCAACAGCGGCTCGACTCCCAGAGCGGCCAGAAAACCCGGCGTGACACGCGCACCCTGGACGCGCTCCGGCTTATCCAGGCCGGCAATGGTCATGGGCTCCGCATCGTAGACGGCCATGCTCGAAAAGCTCCCGGCCAGGCGGCGCCAGTCGAGAAAGTCCAGCGTGGAGACTGGGCCGCGGAGTTGGTTCTCGCGCGGCCGCTGCTCCCATAACGCCATTACATTTTTCGCGTCCCGGTAGGGCAGCAGCAGGAGCAGCGCAGCCTCCACCACGCTGAACACGGCCACGGCGGCGCCGATTCCCAACGCCAGCGTGAACATCGCTACCGCTGTGAATCCGGGCGCGCGCAGCAAGACGCGTGCCCCGTAGCGTAGGTCTTGGATAAACGCAGTCACAGCGGGACGCAGTGCAATTGAGCGTCCTGCGGCAAGTGTCTGCAAGATTAAGAAGAATAATCCCGCACGCCGTCCGGTCTTGGGACCGTTTGTCCGGAAACGCACAAGCATGCCCATGTGACCCCGAACGCTGCTATATTGAACGTTGCGGTCGGCAGGCGTGTGAGAGCAAGATGTTCGAGCGTTACGTCGAAAAAAGCCGGCGCGCGATTTTCTTTGCGCGCTATGAAGCGAGTCAATTCGGCAGCCCGTATATTGAGACCGAACATTTGCTGCTAGGCTTATTGCGCGAGGACAAGGCTCTCGCGAATCGTTTCTTTTCCTTCCCCGAGATTGAAGCCATTCGCCTACAAATCGAGCAAAGCAGTACCGTGCGCGAAAGGATTTCTACCTCTGTAGATCTCCCGTTGAGTCGCGAATGCAAAAGCGTGCTCGCCTATGGGGCAGAAGAGGCCGAGCAGATGCAGCACAAGCACATCGAGCCGCATCATTTACTGCTTGGTTTGTTGCGGGAAGAAAAATCCTTTGCTGCCCAATTGCTGCGTGAACACGGAGTGGAGTTCGCGACGGTGCGCGAAGAAGTGTCTCGGTCAGGGCCGGCATCGGAACCGACGAGCGTGCATAGACGCGAACCACCGGGAGCTTTGGCCAAGCTCTTGCGCGCTTGGGAGGAGCAAGGCGGCGTTACGGTGGCGCCCGGTGGGTATGTTGCGAATCACACTCCCGACTTTGCAATTTACGCGGGCGCCGATGCATTGAAAATGGGAGGACCGACAACGCCCTCGACTCCCGAGGGAGAAATCGTCCAACTGATCCGCCGGCTTAAATCCATCGTGCGTGACATGGAAAACGCGATTGCAAACCACGAGTTTGAGAAGGCGCGGCGGTACTCGCAGGAAGAGAGCAAGCTGCGCGAACTCTTGCGCCAGTTGCGCGAGCAGCACAATTTGTCTGCGCCAGCGGACGCCGAGCTGAATGACCCAGTACCCGTGTTGTGCATCGAGATGGTCCGCGCCGATCGCTTCTCAGACATGCGAAAGCGTTTCGCTGATTACCTATCGGCGGGCGTGGAGCAAGTGTGGCTGCTGGATTTTTCCGCTAAGCAAGCCTACACCGTGACCACAGCCGATGGTCTCCGCGAGTTCCAGGGCGAAACTCTGCGAATGGCGCAACCCGCCCTCGAACTGAATCTGGCGAGCATATTCTCCTAAACATCCCTGAACACGTTCAAAAAACTCTTGACGCCGCGACGGATGGCGAGCATACTAATACTTGAACACGTTCAATTATGATCGCGCTCTCGCAGGCGAACTATGACTTCCGCCGTACGCTTACTGCTGGGTTCCGTCGGCGTGATCTATGTCATGAAAATGGCCGCGCTCGCCATGCGCCGCCGGCCGATGACCGCGATCGGTTTGCCGGTGTTCCTGTTCGCCTGGCCCGGTGTCATTCCGGATTGCTTCGCGCAGCGCCGGCTGTCTCAACCGATTGAGCCGCGGCGCTTCTTCGCAGCCTGGGCGCGAATGGCCGTGGGTTTGACCTCCATCGTTCTGCTGGCTGTCTCCGCGCCGCGTCTTTCGGACCCGCTTCTGGGGCTGGCCGGCGTCGCGGCGCTGCTCCTCGCCATCCACCTCGGCGTCGGCGATCTGCTGCCCTGGTTATTGCGTTGGGCGGGCTTCGACGCGCCCCTTCTGTTCGATCGCCCTTGGGCCGCGAGATCGCTCAGCGAATTTTGGGGCCGGCGCTGGAACCTGGCATTTGTGGAAATGAATCGCCGTCTTCTTCTGCGGCCCGTGTATCGATACCTCGGCACGTCTGGCTCGCGTCTGGCGCTTTTCGCAGTCTCCGGGCTGTTGCATGAGCTGGCGATCAGCTTCCCGGCGGGCGCCGGATGGGGATTGCCCTTCGGTTATTTTCTCCTGCAAGGCGTGCTGGTTGCTGTCGAAGAGCGCTTCCGGATCGTAAACCGGGCGTGGACCTGGTTCTGGCTGATCGCTCCCTCGCCCTGGCTCTTTCATGAGCCGTTCCGGCGCGTGTTGATCGTCCCGTTCTACCGTTGGCTGCACGGCGCGATCGCGCAAAATAGTTGTGAGTGGTACTTGTCACATGCGCTCTACGCCGCGGCTTTGGGAAACCTAGTTATCCTGATCGCCAGCGTGCAAGCTCCGGCGCGCTTGGGCTGGAAACAGGATATCCCGAAGCTCACGCGATTTAATCGAAAAATCTTCTGGGTTTACGGGTTTTATATTGTGTTCTGCATTGTGGGCTTCGCCGTTCTGACTTGGAATCTGCAGGACGCGTTTCTGGCGGGCGAAAAGGCCGCACGATGGCTGGCCGGGTTCATTGCTCTATTCTGGACCGTCCGGGTAGCGATCGATTTTGTCTGGTATGACTACCGCGATTGGCCACGGGGAAATGCGTTTGTGGCGGGGCATGCATTGCTGACCAGTCTGTTCTGTGGGCTCGCAACGCTGTATTGGTTCGCTGCGGCTTGGCGCCGATAGGGCTTGGCAGAACAGACTAAAGTCTGTGCCACGTAGTGCGGTAAGCAAAAGCAAATGTTGCTGGACAACATAGTCGTCGCGGTGGTCCACAGCGTGTTTTCGGTGTCGGCGCTGATATTAACGGGCTTAATGACCAAGTGGTTCCCTCGTGGAATGCGGCGCAGCTCGCTGAGTTGTGTCAGACGAAACAATCGGTTTGCGGCGTGCAACCGATCCGGCGGCAAGACCCGCTTCCACGAACGCCGCCTTCTTGAATGTCCGGCGCGCCGTGCGCTGAAAATCGTCTCGGCCTATCCCTCGCTGTCATCGCAGACTAACAATCGGTGCGGTAACCTAAAGCACAAGTGGCAACCCACGATCTAATCGTCATTGGTTCCGGGCCCGCGGGTCAGCGGGCGGCGATCCAAGCCGCCAAAGCTGGAAAGCGCGTCGCGCTGGTGGAAAAGAAAGACGTGGTGGGTGGTGTGTGCATCAACACCGGCACCATTCCCAGCAAGACCATCCGCGAAGCGGTGTTGCATCTGTCCGGTTTCCTTTACCAGAGCGTGTACGGCGTCAACTACCGGGTCAAAGAGAAGATCACGATGGCGGACCTGGCATTTCGCGTCCAGCATGTGATCAAGACGGAGATCGACGTCACGCAAGCGCAGCTTTCCCGGAATAACATCGAACTCTTCTATGGGGCAGCTAGTTTCGTTGACGACAAGACGGTCCGGGTGGAGGGGGCGCGGGGGCACCAGATTCTTTCGGCCGACATCATCGTTCTGGCGGTAGGGACCAAGCCATCCGTCTCGCCGAAGGTTCCCATCAACGGCCGCAACATCATCAATAGCGATCAGATTTTGCAGATGCCCGAAATGCCTAAGACGCTCATCGTGGTGGGCGGGGGCGTGATCGGCGTCGAGTATACCTGCATGTTCGCGATCTTGGGCTGCCGGGTCATTCTCATCGAAAAGCGGCCGAGGCTGCTGGAGTTCGCCGATCAGGAGATCGTAGAGGCGTTGTCATACCATCTGCGCGACAGCCGTGTCACCATGCGGCTGAACGAGGAAGTCTCGAGCGTAGAAGCAACCGCCGACGGCAATGTGGTGGCGAATCTGGAGAGCAAAAAGAAAATCTCCGGAGACGCGCTATTATATGCCGTCGGGCGTCAGGGCAGCGTGGACGGTCTGTGCCTGGAGTGTGCGGGAATTGAAGCCGACGGCCGGGGGCGCGTCAAGGTGAACGCGTTTTATCAGACTTCGAAGCCGCATATTTATGCGGTGGGCGATCTGATCGGTTTTCCCAGCTTGGCTTCCGTCTCGATGGAGCAGGGGCGCATGGCGGTGGCGCATGCCTTTGGCATGCCTACCGACTCCGATCCCGCCAATTATCCCTACGGTATTTACACCATTCCGGAGATCTCATTCATCGGCAAGACCGAGGAACAACTAACGGACGAGGATGTTCCGTATGAGGTGGGAGTGGCATATTATCGGGAGATCGCGCGGGGCCAGATTCGCGGCGATACCACCGGAAGGTTGAAGATCATTTTCAACCGGGAGACGCGGGAAATCCTGGGCGTGCATATTATAGGGGAGGGAGCTTCCGAGCTGGTACATATCGGTCAGGCGGTAATGATTTTAGGCGGTAAAGTGGACTACTTTGTGAACACCGTGTTCAACTATCCGACGCTGGCGGAGTGTTACAAAGCGGCGGCTTTTAACGGCGTAAACAAGCTGCAGCGGTTTCATGAAGGCAACGTGTAGAGCTAGGGTGGAGGAGGCGTCATGCGACGAAGCATTGGCGTGGCAGTTTCGGACAACATCGCGACTGGAGCTGTGGAAGGCGGCAAGCTGGCTGGAAAGCTGAACAAGCTCTCCGAGGAAGCCTCAGCAACGGAAAGCCTGCTCACACTGCCCGCCGAGGCGATTGCCCAAAAGATCTGCCAGCAGATCGTGGCGGCCGCTGACAACCAGCCGGTGGACGCAATCGGCGCCGGTTTTCCTGGGATCATCCGCAACGGAGTGATCGAAGAGTCGCCCAATCTGCAGCAGTTGAAGGGCGCTGCGATGGCGGACTTGATTCGCGGACACCTGGGTAGCAGCGGGCTGGAAGCGCCGATTTTCATTTACAACGATGCGGACACGGTGGCGGCCGGTTTGGCTGCCCGGAGAGATCAACTCGATCGGAATATTCGCGTGTGGACGCTCGGCAACGGAATCGGATTCGGCGTCTATCCGCACGCGCCGGGGGTATGGGAAGGCGGTCACATGGTGGTGTCGCTCGATCCGCAAGAGAAGTTCTGCGGTTGCGGCGGGCGCGGGCACCTGGAGGGCGTGATGGGGTATCGCGCCATGCGACTGCGTTTTCTCGATATGGAACCGGAGGAAGTTTTTGAGCAAGCCGCGCATGGAGATCAGCGTTGCGCCGACTTCGTGAAACTGTGGCACCGGGCGCTGGCGGCCGCCACGGCGAGTTCTATTCACATGGCTGGACCGGGCAAATTTCTGATCACTGGAACTCGGGCTCATCACGTCGATTTGAGCCTGCTCGACCGCTACCTCCACGAGATGGTGAAAATGAGCCCGTTAGGAAGCTATACGGTGGAAGTTGTTCCTGGGGGGCCCGATCTGTCGGTTGTCGGCGCCGCCGTGAATGCGGAGCAGGCGGCTTTTCCGGGGTGAAGTATTGACCTTCGATGTCGTGATTATTGGCGGGGGCCAAGCGGGGATTCCGCTGGCTTGGGCGCTGGCGAAGAAGGGCATGCGGGTGGCTCTCGCCGAGCGCAAGTATCTGGGTGGATCGTGCATTAATTTCGGGTGCACGCCCACCAAAGCGGCGCTTGCGTCGGCCCGCGTAGCGCATCTCGCGAGACGCGGAGCAGAATTTGGCCTGCGTATTCCTGAGGTGAGCGTCGACTTTCCGGCCGTTATTCAGCGCGCGCGAGAGGTCGCCTTGGAGTCGCGCCACTCGCAGGAAAAGGCGCTGGCAAACTCGGAGAACCCGAAGTGGCTTCGTGGCCATGCGCGCTTGGAAGGCCCTACTCGGGTGCGGGTTGCCGATGAAAGCATGGAGACGAAGCAGATTGTTCTGAACACTGGAAATCGCAGCATGATCCCGGAGATACCGGGTTTGCAGAACTGCCTCCACGCCGGCAACTGGCTGGATCACGATCGTCTTCCGGACCGGCTCCGCGTCATTGGAGGCGGGTACATCGGCCTGGAGATGGCGCAGTTTTATCGGCGCATGGGAAGCGTTGTGAGCGTCTGGGAGACCGGCCCACGCGTGCTCGCGCGGGAGGACGATGAGGTTTCCGCGGCGTTGCAAGGTTATCTCGAAAAAGAGGGCGTCGAGTTTCATTTGAACGCGCGCATCGATTCGATCGCGGAAGGCGAGCACGTCTTTGTCGCGACGGGGCGGACGCCGAATACAGGAGATCTGGGCCTGGAGACTGCCGGTGTCGAGTGCGACGCGCACGGCATCGTCAAGGTAGACCGGCGGTTGGCAACCAATATCCCGGGCATCTGGGCGGCGGGCGACATTCGCGGAGGCCCGATGTTCACCCACACGTCCTGGGACGACTACCGGATTCTGCTTTCGCAGATGGCCGGCGATGGCGCGCGAACGACGGATCGCATTGTGCCCTACGGTGTGTTTACCGATCCGGAACTGGGCCGAGTGGGTCTGACGGAGCGCGAGGCGCAGGAACAAGACCGGCGCTTTCGCGTTCAGCGGTTCGAGTTGAAGAGGAATGGTAAGGCGCGGGAGATGGGAGAGACCGAAGGGTTCATCAAGGTGCTTACGGATGAATCCACCGGTCACATTCTCGGCGCCGCGGTGGTGTGCAACGAAGCGGCGGAACTGGTTCACATGTACGTCGACATCATGAATGCCGGTGCGCCGGCGAGGGTGATTCGCGATGCGGTGCATATTCACCCGACGCTGGCTGAAGCGGTGCAGAGTGCGGTTACGTGAGGCTGGCGGCGGGCGCGCGGGTTGACAACCCGCGGCAGGTTGACAACCTGCCCCGCAGGACTGGTTGCTGTTAGCGCGTGACGGGGTCGGAACTGTTCGGGTCCAGGCCCAGCTCGACAATCGCCGCGGCGGCCTTTTGTGGATCGAATTTGCCGTCCCGCGACAGACGCGATAAGGCGGCGGCAGCGATTGCTTCGGCGCCGACTTCGAAGTGGGTGCGCAGATGTTCGCGATTCTCGCTGCGGCCAAAACCGTCCGTTCCGAGCGAAGTTAGGCGGCCGGGGAGCCACGGGGCAATTTGGTCGGGTACCGCTTTCATGTAATCGGAGGATGCCACGATGGGGCCCTCCGTGCCTTCCAGCGCTTCGAGAATGTAAGGCCGGCGCTCCGGCTCAGACGGGTGCAGACGATTCCAGCGCTCGATTTCCAAGGCATCGCGCCGCAATTCGTTGTAGCTGGTTACGCTCCAGACATCGGCGCCAATGGAGTATTTTTCGGCTAGCAGCTTCTGGGCGCGCAGCGCTTCGTGAAGGATCGTTCCGCTGCCGAAAAGCTGGATTTGCGCTTGGCCGTTCAGGGCCGATTGGTAACGATACAAGCCGCGCAGAATGCCTTCCCGCGAGCCTTCGGGCATCTTCGGTTGCGCGTAATTCTCGTTGTACATTGTGATGTAGTAGAAGCGGTCTTCCGCTTTCTCGAACATACGCTCGATGCCGTTCTGGATGATTACGGCCATCTCATAGGCGAACGCGGGATCGTACGAGCGGCAGGTGGGCACGGTGGAAGAAAGAATCAAACTGTGCCCGTCCTGGTGCTGCAGTCCTTCGCCCGACAACGTGGTGCGGCCGGCCGTGCCGCCCATCAGGAAGCCCTTGCCGCGCGAATCGGCAAAGGCCCACACCAGATCGCCAATGCGCTGGAACCCGAACATCGAATAATACGAGAAGAACGGAATGGTGGGCACGCCGTAGTTGGCGTAGGAGGTTCCGGCGGCGGTAAGCGAAGCCATGGAACCGGCCTCGGTGATGCCTTCCTCTAAAATCTGCCCGTCCTGGGCCTCCTTGTAGTACAGGAACAAATCGCTATCCACCGGTTTATAGAGCTGGCCCTGGCTGGCATAAATGCCAAACTGGCGGAACAGCGATTCCATTCCGAAAGTGCGCGCCTCATCCGGCACGATGGGCACAATGAACTTGCCGAGTTGCGGATCCTTCATGAGCTGCGTGAGCATCCGGACAAACGCCATGGTGGTGGAAACTTCGCGGTTGCCGGAGCCCTCGGTTTGTTCATGGAAGAGTTCCAGCGGCGGCGCCTTGATTGCGATCGGCGGGACGCTACGCGCGGGCAAACTGCCGCCCAAGGCTTCGCGCCGCTGTTTCAGGTACCGGATTTCCTGGCTATTTTCGCCCGGCTTGTAAAAGCTGACATGCTCAATCTCTTCCCGCGAGATCGGGATATCAAAGCGCTTGGTGACGTAGAGCAACTCTTCCGCGGTGAGTTTTTTCTGCTGGTGCGCCGGATTGCGGCCTTCTCCAGCGTCGCCCATGCCGTAACCTTTAATGGTCTTCGCCAGCACCACGGTGGGGCCGCCTTTGAACTCCACCGCCCGCTTGTAGGCGTTGTAGACTTTTTGCGGATCGAGGCCGCCGCGGCGTAGAGCAAAGACTTGCTCGTCCGTCATATCCGCCACGAGAGCGGCGGTCTCGGGATACTTGCCGAAGAACTCCTTACGAACGAAGGCGCCGCTCTTGGCTTTGAAGCTTTGATATTCGCCATCCACGCATTCCTGCATGAGCCTCATCAGGACGCCGGTTTTGTCCTGGGCCAGTAGCTCGTCCCAGCCCTCGCCCCACAGCACTTTGATCACGTTCCAGCCGGCGCCGCGGAACGCGGACTCCAGTTCATCGATGATCTTGCCGTTGCCGCGAACCGGGCCATCTAACCGTTGGAGATTGCAATTGACGACGAAGATCAGGTTGTCCAGGCGTTCGCGGGAAGCCAGCGTGAGCGAGCCCAAGGACTCCGGCTCATCGGTTTCGCCATCACCGAGAAAGGCCCACACGTGGCGCGGGGTTGGGGGAACGATGCCGCGATGCTCCAGATACTTCATGAAGCGCGCCTGATAGATGGCGTTGATCGGCCCGAGTCCCATGGAGACGGTGGGGAACTGCCAAAAATCGGGCATCAGCCAAGGGTGCGGATAAGAAGAGAGGCCGGGATGATCGCGCAATTCGTGACGGAAGTTATTCAGGTGATCTTCCGTGAGGCGGCCTTCGAGAAACGCCCGAGCGTAAATACCGGGCGAGGCGTGACCCTGAAAATACACAAAGTCGCCGGGCTGATCGCCATACTTGGCGTGGAAGAAGTGATTGAAACCGACCTCCTGCAACGTCGCTAATGAGGCGAAGGTTGAGATGTGGCCGCCGATGCCGGCGTCGGACTTGTTGGCGCGGACGACCATCGCCATGGCGTTCCAACGGATGAGGCTCTTGATGCGGCGCTCAATCTTGCGGTCGCCGGGATACGGGACTTCGTCTTCCACCGGGATGGTGTTGATATAAGGCGTGACCAAAGAAGGCGCTTTGCGGATGCCGTGAATCGCCGCGCGCTCCGTGAGCCGGTCGAGCAGATACGACGCCCTTTCGGCGCCCTCCTCATCGATCACGCTTTCGAGCGATTCCATCCACTCAACGGTTTCTTGCGGATTTACATCGTGTTGCGAAATTGTTTTGGTTTCCAGCATGGTTTAGGGTGGGGTCACCTTCAAAATAACACGCAGGCGCGGGTTTGACCGATGAATAGAATTCATGAGGGTGATCGGCATTGCCGCTGGATGCCAGGTGGTTGGTTGTGGCTTTGTCGTGCGGGCCGCCGATGAACACCGGTTAACTCCGATGGTCTTTGTCTTTCGGCGCCGGGCCAGAGAGACGGGCGATTGAAGAGTCCATCATTTGGAAGAAAGTTCGGTGTTCGTCTTTTTGCGAAACGAAAGTTTGCTTGGGCGCTTTCGGAACTGTGATTGGCTGCCGATAGACACCGATTGTAAAAAACCGGAAGCCCGTCCGAGAACCAGAGAATCCGCGTTTATCGGTATTCATCAGCGGCTAATATTGATCCGTGGCCCTGATCCAATAGTGAGTCCGCGATTTATGGAGCCGTCTTCTCGCTCCCTGGTTCGGCGTTCTATTCGTGAGGTTTCTCATGCCCGGCCTTTTTCTCCGGTGTGGCCGCCGCCATTGCTTCGTGTGGAGGTTCCACATACTGCACAATCACCGTGACACGGCGGTTTTTGGGAGACTCCGGATCCTTTGGATCGAGCAGGCTCTGATCGGCGAAACCGCGAATCTGTTTGATCCGGCCGGCAGGAAGCCCTTCTTCCTGCATCAACCGGCGAGCCGCGTTGGCGCGGTCGGCGGACAATTCCCAGTTGGAATAATCGCCCTTGCTCGCGAATGGTTTGGCGTCGGTGTGCCCTTCAATGACGATGGGATTGGGAAGTTTCGCGAGTTCCTTCGCTAGCTTGTCCAATATTTCTTTCCCCGATTCGGTAGGTTGCGGACTACCGCTGACAAAGAATGTCCCATGCGCGGATTCCAGCAAGTCCAGGCGCAATCCTTCGCCCGTGATGGTCATTTCGATATTGTCTTTGAATTTCTCGAATTTTGGCATCGCCTTGATGGCCGACTCAATTTTTTCCTTGAGCTTGCTCATATCGTCTTTCGCGATGGAGAGACTTTCGCCTGATCCAGCCATGGCCGAGCCTACCAATTTGCCGGTTCCGGTGGGGTCTTTGAAGTAACCGCCCACCGCTTTCTTCACCTGGTCGCTGCTGTTCATCAACCAAAGAACGATGAACAACGCCATCATTGCGGTGACAAAGTCGGCGTAGGCGACCTTCCATGCACCCCCGTGATGCCCCCCATGGCCGCCCTTTTTCCGCTTGACGATGATGGGAGCGACTTCCGCCATGTCAAGCCGCCTGCGGCGCCGCCGCGACCCCGCCCTTGCAAGCCGCTTCCATCTCCTTGAAGGAGGGCCGGCACTCTTGAGGAATTGCCCGGCGAGCGAATTCGGCGCACATGATGGGTGCGGTGCCTCGAATGAACGCCATCACGCCCACTCTCAGCACTTGATAAAACTGGCTTTCGCTGTCTGCCAGCTTCGTCATGTGCGCGGCCAGCGGTCCGATGAATCCGTAGCACAACAAAATGCCCAGAAATGTTCCCACCAAAGCCGCGGCCACTTTGTGGCCAATTTCTTCGGGAGGGCCGCCGAGCGAACCCATGGTGATCACTACGCCCAGCACCGCCGCTACAATCCCTAAGCCGGGAAGGGCATCGGCTACGCTGCTCAGCGCGGCCACCGGAACCGTCGACTCGTGGTGGTGAATTTCAATATCCAGTTCCATCATCGAATCGAGATCGAAGGGCGCAATTCCACCGCTCACGGCCATCCGCAAGCCGTCGCATACAAAGTGCAAAGCATGGTGATCCTTGGCAATGATCGGATACTTGGAAAAGATCGCGCTCTTGCCGGGATCCTCGATGTGTAACTCCAACTGGCCGGTCCCGTTCTTGCGCGCGAAAACAAATACCTCGTTCAACATCTTCAGTACCTCCAGGTAGGACTTTTTGTTGAACCGAGACCCTTTCAGCGGGGCCATCAGTCCTTTCAAGATGGCCATCACTACCGGCAGTGGATTCGCAATCAGCAGCGTGCCTAACGCCGCGCCTACTATCACGACCAGTTCCGCCGGCTGCATCAGAACTTTCAAGTTGCCGTGCTCCATCAGGTAGCCACCGATCACGGCGCCGATGACGACGACAAATCCAATGATTGCGAACATCCAAGATCCATATCGCCCTGGCCGGGCAAGGAGTGAAGAAATCTTGCTTTGGATGTTAACCGGGAACTCCGGGCGTCCGTCTTGTACATAGGAATGCCTCCCGCGCTTCGCAGGCCTGCCCAGTTACGAACGCCCGCCCGAAAGTCTTTATTCTCCCGCCCGAAAGTCTTTATTCTATAGATGATGAGGTTTTCGACGCTTCTGTTATCGTTGGGGGCGGCGGCGATCCCTTTGTATGCGCAGAGCGATCTGCTCGATCTCGGCTTTCACCAGATGTACAACCTCGATTTCGGCGGGGCGCACCGCACTTTCCATGAGTATGAGAAGCTGAAGCCAGCCGATCCGCTGGGCCCGGCCTCGGACGCCGCTGCCTTTCTGTTTTCCGAGTTCGATCGCCTCAGAATCCTGCAATCGGAATTTTTTGTCGACAATAACAGCTTCTTTTCCATGCACCGCTCGACCGCCGATCCGGCGGTCAAGGCGGGTTTCGACCAGGACCTCCATCGATCCGAAGAGCTTGCGTCCACGGTGCTCGCTACCTCGCCCGATGACGTCAATGCTTTGCTCGCCTCGGTCATGCGCACCGGATTGCGCGCCGACTATTTGTCCCTGATCGAAAAGCGCAACATGGCCGCCCTCTCAGAGGTGAAGCAGGGCCGGACCTTTGCCGAACTTTTGCTGTCCAAGCACCCCGATTGCTATGACGGCTATCTGGCAGTCGGCCTGGAGAACTACCTCTTGAGTCTGAAACCGGCGCCTGTGCGCTGGATTCTGCACGCCACGGGAGCGCAAACCGATAAGGAAACCGGCCTCGAAAAGCTGCGGCTGACAGCCGACAAGGGGCATTTTTTCAAGCCCTATGCCCGTCTGCTGTTAGCCGTGGCGGCTTTACGCGACAAGAATAAACCGGAAGCCGGCCGGATTCTCACCTGGCTGAGTTCTGAGTATCCTCAAAATCGCTTATATCGCGAGGAACTGGCCCGGTTGCACTAACGCGCCGCCGTCCCGTCCTGGAACGCCAGCCACCGGACCGCTACGCGGCATCATCGCCTTAATTGCGGTGATGAACGAGACCAGCAAACCTTATCTTGCCGCCCAGGGGCATGAAATAGCGGAGGTGGAGAAGATGCATCGCGCCTGGTGCAAGTCCCTGCAACTCCAGATGGCGATTTCGGCTGAGCCTTATGCTCGGAACGAGTGGTGAAGCGTATTGATACCTGCCAAGGTTAACTGGCTCCGTGGGTCTGGAGGTATTGCAGGATGTTGTTACGCGTGATCACGCCGTCCAGATGGCGGTCGGTCATCACGGGCAACTGGTTGACGTCGTCGCGGCCCATTTTTTCCAAGGCCTCCAGCACCGGCGTCGCAGGGCTAACGGTATGTACGCGCTCCAGAGGGACCATTGCGTCGGCCACGGTTTTGAAAGGCCACAGGCGGCGTTCCACAGTCCGAATTTCATGCGGCGTGATCAGGCCGATGGCCTCATGGTTGGTCTCGACCACAAAGCAGCGGCGGCCGCTGTGAAGCATGATTTCTTCTATAAACTGATGCAGATTCGTTTGTGGATCGACCACGGCGCAGTCCTGCGCCATCAAGTCCTGGACACGCACGCCGTTCAAGATGTCGGTGAGCTGATTTTGCAGCCGCGTGGCGCTGGCGGCTTGCAGCAGGAACCAGCCGATGAACGCGATCCAGAGGCCGCCGAATCCCTCTCCGGAAAAAAAGCGGAAGATGCCCAGCCCAATGAAGCAAATGGCCACAAACTGTCCACCGCGCGCGGCGATCCGCGTCGACTTGGCGGCGTCTTTGGTAAACCACCAGACGATCGCACGGAAAATGCGCCCGCCATCCAGTGGGAACCCCGGAATGAGATTGAAGGCCGCCAGCATCAGGTTGATGTATCCGAGCCAAAGCAACATCGCGCTGATGGGCGTCTCAACCGGTCTGGACAGCGCGTGGGACAGAAGCAGGCAGAGGCCGCCGATCACGGCGCTGGTGATCGGTCCGATAATCCCGACCCAGAACTCGGTCTTCGGGTCATGCGGCTCTTCTTCAATGGACGCGACGCCTCCCAGCGCGAACAGCGTGATCGACCGGGTGGAGATGCCGCGCGCTCGCGCCACCAGGGCGTGGGAGAGTTCGTGGGCGACGAGAGTCGCGAAAAAGGCCAAGGCCGTGAGAATGGAAATGGAATAGACGACTGCCTCGCTCCAATCGGTATGCTTGCTGGCAAACTGTCCCGCGAGAGACATGACGATAAGAAAGGCAATCAGCAGCCAGCTATAGTGCAGGCCGACCTCGATGCCGAAGAGCTTGCCAAAAGTTATGCTCGGTCTCATTACTCGGCTCCCTTACTTGATCTCTCAAGGCCTACCATGAATCCAACGGCGCTCTCACGGCCGCGGCTCGGAAGCAGTGACCGAGCCGGGGCCGTGAGGGAGCGGTTACGAAGTAACGGCAAGGATGGCTTCATGACGGGTCCTTACGTAACTATCCTTACTTAACTATAGGACTCGATATATGCTTGATTAGGACCAAGAGAATCAGCGTTGAGAGAATCAAACGCCGAGAATCAAACGCCGAGAATCAAACGATGACGCCGTCCTCCAGCACGGGCGCCAAGACCGGGGCAGCGCGGGACGAACTGTTGCGCAAACTGCGCGAAAGGATTGTCGGTTTCGCGGCATCTCGTATACAGAGGGATGCGGCGGAAGACCTGGCGCAGGAAGTGCTGATCCTGATCCACGAAAAATACAGCCATGTGGAGCCGTTAGAGGAATTGTTACCGCTGGCATTACGGATCGTGCGTTTTAAAATGCTGGGACTGCGCCGCAAGGCAGTGCGCCATGGCGAGTACACAGCCTTGCCGGTGGAGGAGTTGCCTCTGACGGATGGCGCGGCCGATCCCCTGCTGTTGGCGGAGCGCCGCGAGATGACAGCGCGATTGAAACACGCGGTGGGGCAACTTGGGGAGCGATGCCGCAAGCTGCTGGCGCTGAAGCTGGACGGAAAGAGTTTTGCTGAAATCCAGGTGATGCTGGGCGCGGCTTCCCTGAATACGGTTTATACCTGGGATCTGCGCTGCCGCAAACAGTTGATGGAGTTGATCGGCACGGATTCGGAGCACAGCCGGTGACGCACGACGAAGCCATGAAGCTGCTGGGCGGTTACGCCACCAACTCGCTGAGCGAGGAAGAGCGCAACGCACTGCTGGCCGCGGCGCTTGAAGATCAGGAGCTATTCGATGCGCTGGAGCGCGAGCAGGCGCTCAAAGACGTGTTTGACGACCGGGTGGCGCGGGCTGAGATCCGGCAGGCATTGGAGACGCCGGAATCCCACGCGTCTGCCGCCTGGTGGACGCGCTGGTGGGCGTGGGGCGGGGCGAGCGCGGCGGTCGCGGCGCTGGCGCTGGCCGTCGTCTGGTCTGGAAACTGGCATCGGGAAGCTCCCGTCGAAATTTCGAAAGTTACCAAGACGGAAGCGCCGCCAGCCGCGGCAACGCGTGCGGGCAATCCAGGTGCAGCGGAGCCGCAGCCGGGTCCACACGCACAACTCGCCCACTTGCCGGCGAGAGCGAAGCCGAAACAGGAACCAGCCGGTTTGTTGCGAGGCGATTTAGAGAAGAAGCCAGAGGCGCTAGACAAAAAGAAAGACACGGCGTTAGCGGCCGGCGCGGCTGGTAATCCCGTGAGCGTCGAACGAGGGGAAGCAAAGGAGGCAGCCGCGGCGGCGCCCGTCGCTCCCGCGTCTCCCGCGCCAGTCCCAAAAAACGCCCCGAAAAATGAAGTCTTCGTCACCGCTCAGTCAGCGCAGATACCTCAGGTAGCCGCTGCAAGCAGCAAAATTTTGGATGCGCCGGCCCCGCGCGACGCCATGAATCGGCAGGCTGAGATGCAATCCATTCCGCGAGAGCCCAGTGCGCTGCTGGCGGGTAAGGCATCGGTTTCACCCGTCGCCTATACGCTGCTTCGGCGCGATGCGGATGGCCGGGACGTGCCCGTGTTGCCGGCGAACGTTCGCGATTCCGATGCGATTCGCGTTAGTCTGAAACCCCAGTTTGCCGGCACTTTGAGTCTGTATCTGGTGGGGCATGGAGTGTCCTCGCTCGCCGCGCCGCTGATGAAGGTGGATGCCCGGCAATCCTACGTTATTCCGGCCGTTCCGCTCACAGTGAGAGCCGGCGATATTCTGCGGTTGGAGCTGTCGCTTGCGGGCGTGTCGCTCGTCAGCGGAGCGCAACCCGCCGCCAAGACCAGTGGCGGCGCTCCGCTCAGCGTGTCGATACCGCTAGGCAAACCGTGATCTTTCTGGGCTTATTTTGCCTGCTTCCGCTGGCGGGAATTGTCTACCAGTTTGCCGGCCGGCGGAGAGATCTGCGGAAGTATCCGCCGCCCGGGCGCCTGGTCGAGGTGGATGGCAGCCAATTTCATTTGCTCGAAACGGGTTCCGGCGAATGCACAGTAATCTTTGAAGCCGGCATCGCGGCGTCGTCTGTGAGTTGGGGATTGGTGCAACCTCGCGTGGCCGAGTTCGCCCGCACCTGCAGTTACGACCGCGCGGGATTGGGCTGGAGCGGGCCGGTGCGCTCTCCGCGGACGCTGGAGCAAAGCGTAACGGAACTTCACGGCCTGTTGCACGCCGCTGGAGCCAGAGCCCCCTACCTGCTCGTGGGCCATTCTTACGGAGGACTGCTGGTGCGCGCCTACGCCGCCCGCTATCGGGACGAGATCAGGGGGTTGGTGCTGGTGGACCCGGTCGCCGTGGAGGAATGGGCGCGGCCGTCGGACGATTCCCTGCGCCGCCTGCGCCGGGGAGTTCGACTCTCCCGGCGGGGCGCATGGCTCACGCATCTAGGCGTAGTCCGTTTTGCCTTGGCGCGGCTGCTGTCGGGCGACAGCCGCTTGCCTCAGCGCATCGCCAAAATTACCAGTGGTCGAGGCGCGAGCGTGGCATCCCGCCTGGTGAGCGAGGTCGGCAAGCTTCCGCGCGAATCCTGGCCCGTAGTGCAAGCGCATTGGTGCGATCCGAAGTGTTTCGAGGGGATGGCCGCACATTTGGAGCAGTTGCCGGCCAGCGCGGCCTCGCTGGCGGCGCTGGGCCCGCTTCCGGATGTGCCTGTGTGCATAATTTCGGCTGGTACTTCCACGGTCGCCGAGCGCAAGGAACGCGAAGCGATGCTGCGCGGCTTATCTTGCGGGGAACATCTGGTTGCGGAAAGCGCCGGGCATTGGGTTCAACTCGATCAGCCGGAGTTAGTCATAGAAGCGTGCCGGCGGATGTCGCGTGCCACCGGATTTTAGTTAGCGCGCGGCTAGCGGCTGCCCACAAAGGTCTTCCAAAATCCGGATCGGGGCGTCGGCCGTCGAGAGCAGATTTTCCTTGCGCACCATGATGGTCTGTTCCAAAGCGTAACGGCCCGATAAGACGGCGTGCGGCACCACGTCGGTGAACACCATCCACGCCGAACCCGGCGGAAACTCAAAGCGATATTTGGGGCAGTTTTTCTGATACTCCTCGTTGCCCTTCAGCCAGTCATGAAAGCCCAGCATAAAGCGGTCGTAAGCGGAGCGCTGCTTGAGCGGGAGACCGAGCGAACCGAGCAGACCGGAGGCGGCCGCCAATAATGACCCCTGCGCCGCGCGCGCCAGGCCGGCTTGCTGCGCATAACGCTCGGCCAGTGGACGGAATGGATCGGAAACAACCCAAACGCGCTCTTTCGAAGGATTGATATTGGTGAAGGTTCGCAGGATCATGTCGCCGGAGGTCGGGCGCGTGGGAAACGCATCGACATGCAGCAGATCGTTGCGCTTGTGGAGCGGGAGATCGCGACCCTCTTCTTCCTGCGGACGAAAGCTGGCGTAATCGATGCGGCAGTTCTCCATGTAGCGCGGAAAAACATCGCGCAGAAAAGCGAGGGTGCGCTGGGAAAAGCCGCGAAGAGCCGCGCGCAGACGCTCGGGATCGGCGGCGCTGGAGGAATCGAAGTTACTGACGCGGTCTTCCGCCGGACGGTACGCGATGTTCTTATGGTGGCTGCCTGACGTCTGCGCGGTTTTCAGTAGCAGGTCCTGATCGTCCGCGGGAACGGGAAACGGATTCACGGGGAAATACACGATTCCGCCTTGCTCCAGGTGCCGGTAATATTCGTCGTGCGGTTGCAGGTCGGCGACCGTTAGCAGGTTCATCCTGAAACAAGTTTACGCCGGGGAAGCCGAGGTGGATCGAAAACGCGCCTGAACGCTAGGCGCGGGCCGCAGTGTTTCCATCCGCGCCTGGCCTAGGAGCTTAGGACCCGTCATGAAACAACCTCGCCGTTCATGTGGGGCCGCTCCCTAACGGTCGCGGCCCTTCCAGCCTCTATTGCCGTACAAAAACGTTGAAGAGGGTACCCGCGTTTCCCAGCAAGAGATTCACGTTCATCAAGCTTTGCTGCGGCGCGACGAAGTTGATTTGCAAAATGCCGGCGTCCAAGCCAGGCGCTGCGCCCGCAAACGTAATCGGTAATATCGTTGGGGTGTTGGAGTTGTTCTCGAACCACTCGAGTTGGATCGGCATACCAGGAGCCGCGAGCGGAGCTGCGTTCAAATGACCGTTCTGGCTCGGTGGATTGGTTTGCCCCGCGCCGGCCAGATAGAGGCTCATGATCGAGCCCGCTTGCGCCGGATTCGACATGGAGTTCACGGAGAAATCCTCGTTGAATACGCCCAGGATTTGCAGAGCGGCCGCAGTTACGGCGACTTGAACCGTGTTCGATGGGACACCGTTGTATACGACCTGGACGGTGGTGGCGGACTTGGTGGCCAGCTCAAAAGGGGCCACCAATTCGATTTCTTGAGCGCTCACCGACAGAAGCGGGACAGGGGCGCCATCGAATAAAACTTGGACGCCCGCTACGTTGCCGGCCAAAACCCCTGAGTTGATCACGCCGGGTGTTTCCATGGCCGGACCCATTTCTTTGCCCAGAATTTGGATCACTTCTCCTGGAGCAATGCCTGGGAAAGTGGATGCGCTCGCGGGCTGGACGACGCTCACGATAGAATCCAGCGAAATAGGCGCCGGCGTGGGATCGATTTTGGCGAGGTAGACGGGCTGCGTTCCCGAGGCCGTCTGCGCGCCTGTCCCCGCGACATAAGCCAATCCTGAGGAGTCGAGAGCGAGGCCTGAGACCGGATCGAAATAGGTGGAAAACAGCAACTGAGTTAAATCCGCGCTGAATTTACTAATAAATCCTTGTCCGATTCCGATTTCTAAGGGACTTACAGTCTGCGGTGCGCTGGAATAGTATTGATATCCTCCCGAAATCCAAGGTTCATCGGTAGAATCCACCGCGATCGACGACGCCGACAGACAAAGCGGCGCTCCCAGATAAGTCAGACGCTCAATCGAATGCGCCGCGGGATCCAGCTTCAGGACGAGCGCATTACCCATCGGTGAAGGAAACGACGGCCCAATACTGAAGACTGGGCAACTCGTGCTGGCCTGTGGTTGGAACGCGCCCGGAGAGGCAGGCTGCGATAAACCGCCGCTCTCACCCGTGAGATAAATGTTGCCGGACGAATCGAAGGCGATAGCCGTTAAGGTGTCGTAACCGGGACCGCCGAGATAGGTGGCATAGTCGAGACCACCGGACGGATTGAAGCGCGCCAGAAAACCGTCGTAGAGTCCACCGCCGAACTTCGGTTGCAAGGCGTCCGAAGTAACGGGAAAATCCGGAGAAAGAGTCGAGCCGGTTACCCAGGCGTTTCCGCTCGCATCCACGGCTACATTCGTAGCGTAGGTTGCCGGGGCGACTTCCGGGATGTTGAGGTTAGGGCAACTCCCGCCGAGCAATGTGGAATAAATCAGCGACGTACCGTTGGCGGCGATCCTGGTCACAAACGCTTGGCCCGCGTTGAACTCGGAGGTGGTGCAACCCGCGGCCGGCGCGGTTTGGAACGCGTTCGGCGTCACCGGATAATTGCCTTGCGTTAACCCGGTGATCACCGCATTTCCTGTGCTATCGACGGCGATGCCGCCGCCGATTCCCGCCGACTCGCTTCCGAGCAGCGTAGAGTAAACCAGTTGCGAACCATCGGGGCTGAGTTTTGTAACAAACGCGTCCGGGGCGCCGCTCAGTTTGGTCTGAAATGCGCCGGGAGTAGTGGGGAAATCGGGCGAGGATGTGAAACCGGCGATGTAGGCGCTGCCGGCGCCGTCCACGGCGATTCCGCTGGCTCCATCGCCTCCGCTACCACCGAGATAAGTGGAGTACAGAATCTCGCTGCCGTCCGCGCTCCATTTGGTGACGAACACATTGTTCGAGGTCCCGGCTTCCACGAACGCTCTCGAGTCTGCCGGCGAGATGAAGAGCGACTGCACGATGACCGGGTATGGCAGCGAGAGCTGGGACCAGGTTTGTCCGCCATCCGTGCTGCGAAAGAGAGGAAACGTGACCGTCGAACCCGAGTATATAGTGGCCGCCGCGTAGATGGTGGATGGATTCCGGGGATCGATCGCAAAAGGGCCAATATATTGCGAAGAGTTGGCCGAGCTGACAGAGGACAACACCACGGTGAAGGTCTGGCCGCCGTCTGAACTCCGTTGCAGTCCTGATGCATTGAGCAGGTAGAGCGTGGATGAATTGCCCGGACCGATTGCGAGCGCTTGGTTGTTTTGAACGCCTTGACTCGCTCCCGAGGTCCAGGTATTTCCACCGTCGGTGGAGATCAGCAAGCCAGTGTAGGTTGCGGCGATAATCGTACCATTGGGAGCAACAACGATTGCATAAATCGAGTTGTCCTGGTTGGGCGTCGTAGGGGTGGCGAGTTGCGTCCAAGTCTGGCCGAAGTCGGTACTGCGGAAGAGAGCGGGTGGATTCTGGGCGCTCGCAAATACTGTTCCGGTCTCGGAGGAATGAGCGGCGATCGCCAGAATGCCAGTGCCCGTGATGCCATTCGTCAAGGCGTGCCAACTGGCGGCCCCGTCGGTACTGACGAAGATGCCTTGTGATGTTGCGGCGTAGAGTGTGGTGGCCGAAGCCGCATCCACTGCCAGGGCCGATGGTGGAACCGGAAGACCGCTATTGGCTGCTGCAGTCCAGGTTGACCCGCCATCGGCACTCTTAACAACACCAACCGGCGTTGCGGCGTAGACCACCAACGGCGCGGACGGGGCGGCCACGATCTGGCTGACCAAACGAGCCGGCCCGGCTGATGGGAAGCTCCAGGTTTTCCCAGCGTCGGCGGTGACGAGGAGCGGACCCGTGCCTAGACGGCTCTGGAGCGGATTCACCGTTGCAAAGTCGGTTGAATTCGTCGTGCCGGCAACATACAGAGCGCCTTGCGAGTCTCGCGCCAGGCCCGCCACGCTACTCTGGCCGCTGCCACCGAAGGAATTATCGAAGACGATTTGGGGATCGATCACCAGGGAGCGCCGGCGATCGTAGGCGCCGGTTCGGAATCGCATGTGGTTGGAGGCGTCGATCCGATACGCTACGTCGACCGGTTGTTTTCGGCCCGCCACAAGTTGGTACGCCACTGGCTTGGGCTGACGGAACTGGATCGCGCCAACTTGCAGCACGAGATCTCCGTTTGCGTCTATCCAAATGTCGTCGAGGCCGTCGAACCCGAGCAGGATTGTGCGTGGATCGCTTCCGGCTGAGATTTCGAAATCGTATTCGAGGTGTTGCTGGTTGCCTCGAAACACGAGATCGATGCCGGAATAGACCCTTCGCCAGCGGACGCGGCCGTAGAGGGCGTAGGAGGCGCGGACGTCGCTGCCGAGCAGGTAGTTCGCCGTACCCGGCATGCGGTCGAGAGCTTCCAAAGACGACCGAGGACTCGCGCCAGCGGCGGACATTCGTACGACATGCCCAGCCAGATTCAGGGCCGCCCCGCGTGAAGTCACGGAGAACGAATAGCCCAGGCCATGAGAGACGTATTCCTGGCCGCGTGCTTCGAACGCCAGCGCGCGAGGTGTGATGGCGAGGCTTAAATTTGCGCCGAAACAGGAGAGCGCAAAGAGCGTACTAAAGAGAAAACGCACAACCTTCCTCCAAAGCGCGACACGGGGACGCTCAGTTCGAATTTAGCATCAGTACTTCGGGCCAACGCCAGCGCACTTCAGACCGACGCCAGGAGTTTAAGACCGCTTTCGAGCAGCCCAGGGAACTATTGAGACTTTCTAAATACAGTGACAGGCGCGCTCAGCAGTGGGGCTGACAACGCTGCGCGCGCGGGTTAATAACCCGCGGGTGGAGTTTCTACATTTCTGAACCATGTTGACCCCTGTCTAGCCCCGAACGTTAGTGAGGGGATCGGCGCCCAATCACCTCACTAACGTTCGGGGCTAGACGGAGGTGCTGCTTGACTCAAGCAGTCAGCAGCATCTCGTGGCACAGGCTTTAGCCTGTGCGTGCGCGGGTTAATAACCCGCGGCAGGTTGATAACCTGGTTAATAACCTGCCCCACAGGCCTGGCGCGAGCGTGAATTGTGATGAGATGGAAGTTCCACCGTGCTGGCAAAGGCAATCTCGCTGGGATATCACGATGTTGTGGAGCAGGGAACTGCTCCGGAGACGGCGCGCCGTGCCGCGGCAGCGCATTATAGCCTGAGCCGGCTGCAATTCCGCGCGCATTTGGATGCGATTGCTTTCGCCGGCAGCATGGTTTCTCTGGCGACCTCCGCCTGGGAACCGACGCGAACGCCCGTGTTCCTGACTTTCGACGATGGGGGCGCCGGCGCCGATACTTGTGCGGCGGAAGAGCTGGAGCGCAGAAGCTGGCGCGGCCACTTCTTCATTACGACAGACTGGATCGGGCGGCCGGGTTTTGTGGATGCAGCCGCAATCCGCGATCTCCACCGGCGCGGGCATGTCATTGGCAGCCACACAAGTTCGCATCCGGCGCGCATGTCTCATCTCGGGTGGGATCGACTATTGGCGGAATGGGTGGACAGTTGCGCCGTGCTGAGCGATCTGCTGGGCGCCCCGATCGCGACAGCATCGGTTTCCGACGGGTATTATTCGCGGCAAGTGGGACGGGCAGCGGCCGCGGCGGGGCTGAAGTTTCTGTTCAACTCGGAACCTACGACGGGAGTGATGCAAGTGGATGGCTGCTCAATTCTGGGCCGTTACGCGATTCTGCGCTCGACAGACGCTTCTGAAGCGGGAGCACTCGCCTCGGGCGATTGGAAATCGGGGATGCGGCAGGCGGCTTCCTGGCGCGCGAAGAAGCTGGTGAAGACGGTCGCCGGCGGGCACTATTTGACGGTGCGCCGCTGGCTGCTGTCGGGATCGCGGAAATGACACGTCGCCATTAGTTAACTGGCATCCGTGGCGCGGCCTCGGCCGCAGGTTGACAATCGTTGGGAATAGCCGCAAAACGCGTCGCCGTCCGCTACTTCCGGCAGCAGGTGACGCAGCAACGGGCTTGGATCCGCGTTTTGCCTTAATACAACCTCCGGCCGGGCGCGATTCTTTCTCACGACCGGCCGGAGGCTCCGGCCACCGTCATCCAGTTACGTAGAAGAACTCTTCCTTCACGATCTTGCCGTCTTTGACCGTATAGAGCCCCGCTTCGTCCATTTTCATCCGCTGCTTCGACGGCTTGTTGGTGACATCGTAGGTGAAGCGTACAATGAACCGATCCCCGTTCGGAAATGGGCCCTCGACATGCGACGAATGCACTTCGTGGTTTTCAATCCACCACTTTCCCTTACCGCGAACGGCCTCAATGCCTTTCATTTCGGCGGGCATGTTGGGCATGCTCGCGGCTTCCACGCTCACGATATGCGGCGAATAAAGCTTCTCGACCGCCTCTTCAACCTTGTTCTGTTTGCACAGCTCCACCAGCTTCTGGCCAACTTCTAACGTAGTCATTGCATGAGTAGTAGTCATTGCGTTCTCCTCGTTCTTGGATGCGCCTAGCGCCGTCCTGTTACAAATTCTTCGAGCACCAGCCACTCCGGGTCGTTCTTGGAATGAAAGTGCTTGCCGCCAGAGTGGAATGCATCGCCGCCCGCGTCTTCCGACAGCGGATGAAGCAGCAAGGGGCTATCTTCGGGTTTCTCCAAGTTGACCATGGCTTGTACGGCCTTAAAATTCTTGCGGGACTGCTCTTCATTCCAAGTCTTCGCGCCGGGCGACAGCCTTTGGAGGCGAAACGGCGTGCCGGTGGAATGGCACACATAGCACCGCGCGTGTCCTTCCCGCTTCTTCAGGAAGATCGGCTGGACTTTCGTCTTGAAAAACTCGTAGTCGAGCTTTGAGTCTTGGGCCAACGCGCCAACCGCGGACAGAGCGATCAGAGCGAGCAGTTTCATTGGGAGATCTTCACCACAATCTTGCCAAAATGAGCGCCGCTGGCCATATGAGCAAAGGCTTGCGCTGCCTGGTCGAACGGAAAAACGCGATCGATCACGGGCTTGATCCCGCTCAGCGAGAGAGCGGCGTTCAGGTGTTCGAACATTTCCCGGCTACCGACCATGATGCCTTGCAGCCGCAGGTTTTGCATCAGGACGGGAAGCAGACTGGTCTCGCTACTTGCGCCACTGAGCACGCCGATCACGCTAATGGTCCCTCCGACGCGAATCGCCCGCAAGGATTTGCCAAAAGTTCCGCCGCCGCCCACTTCCACGATGTGATCCACACCCGCGCCGCCGGTCAGCTCACGAGCCTTCTTGTCCCAATCCGGCGTGGTTTTGTAATTGATGGTTTCGTCCGCTCCTAGCTGGCGGGCCTGCGCCAGCTTTTCATCGCTGCTGGAAGTGATGATCGCGCGCGCTCCAGCCAGTTTGGCGAATTGCAGGGCGAAGATCGAGACGCCGCCGGTACCTAGCAAAAGAACCGTCTCGCCCGGTTTGACGCCGCCATGTTCCACGAGCGCGCTCCAGGCGGTAACGCCGGCGCAAGGCAGACAGGCCGCTTCCTCATCGCTCAGATGCTTCGGAATATGGACCAAGCCGTCCTGGTTGAGCACGCGAAGCTCGGTCAGCATGCCGTCGAGCGGACTCCCTAGCGTCGCAGTCATCTTTTCGCGCACGGGAGGGCCGGCCAGCCAGCCTTGCGAAAAGATCCCGGCCACGCGATCCCCTTCTCGAAAGCGCGTGACCCCTGCTCCCACCGCGGCCACCGTGCCGGCGCCATCGGAGTTCGGAATCAGCGGCAGCTTCTGCTTGGGGTTGTACATACCCTGCAGCATCATCAGGTCGCGGAAGTTGAGCGACGAAGCGCCGACCCGCACCAGCACTTCGCCGTGGCCCGGAGTGGGATCGGAACGTTCGGCGACGGCTAATCCATCCAAGCCGAATTTTTGAATCTCAATGCAACGCATAAGGTTCTAGGTTAACAGCGGATTCGGAAAAGCCTCCGGATCGTGTTCTTCGCGATGCGCGCATTGAAAGTCCTTCTCAATCAGGACGGCGGGCTGCGCGTCGTGGGCTCCCATGCCAACCTCTTCCTCGTTGGTAGCCCAGCGGCGGGCAAGCTGCTCGGGCACAATCACTCGCAGCCTGCCATCGCGAAACAGCGCCTGTGGCCCTGTCGAAGCGGCGGAAGATTCCAGCGAGTACGAAAGGGCGCCGCCTGCGCCAAAGTGCACCGCGTCTTCGACCAGTCCGGTTTCTTTCAGCCGCGTCACTTCACTGCGGCTGAGCCGCAAACGGATGCTGTTGTCATGGATGCGGAGTTTCATGCAATTCTCCAAGCGCCTGAATAAATGTTAAACCGATCGTCCCGTACGAAACCCACCAGCGTGAGTTGAAATCGTTGCGCCAGTTCCACGGCCAGGCTGGATGGCGCGCCAACCGCCGCCAGGACCCGGATACCGGCCATCACCGCCTTCTGCACCAGTTCAAAGCTGGTTCGTCCGCTGACCAGCAAAATCCGATCGTTGAGAGGCGTACGGCCGGCCAGAAATTCCGCGCCGATCAGCTTATCCAGCGCATTATGACGACCGACGTCTTCGCGAACCTGGAGCAAAGCGCCATCGGGCTGAAATAGCGCCGAAGCGTGCAACCCGCCGGTGCGGTCAAAAACCGCTTGGGACTGGCGCAGCAATTCGGGAAGCCGATGAATTGCGGCGGCCGCAACCACCAGACCGTCATGCGGTAGCAGACGGCAGCCGGTGGACTCGACCGCCTCAATCGACGCTTTGCCACAGACACCGCAACTGGAACTGGTGTAGAAGTGGCGCTCCAAGCGCTCCAGATCGATCTCTACGCCTGGTTTCAAATCTACCGTGACAGAGTTTCCCGCCGGCCGATGATTCACTCGCGGCTGGGTGTACCGGATGGTCTCGATCTCCGCCATATCCGTGACGATGCCTTCAGAAAACAGAAAACCGGCAGCGAGTTCGAAATCATGGCCGGGAGTGCGCATGGTGATGGAGACCGGCCGATCGCCAACGCGGATCTCCAGCGGTTCTTCCACCGCTAAAAGGTCCTGCAACGCGCTCGAAGCCGATCCTTCGAACCTTTGCACGGGGACGGTGAGCACGCTGCCTGGCACGCTTCTCATTTTCTCCTGAGAGGACCGGTGTGAGATACACACTAGTGGAATGTGACTGCCACCAGCATAAACGACTTCGCCGCGCGCCAAAAGGTGATTGACACGGCGCTCCTTCAGATGGACAAGCAATACGGCAAAGGCGCCGTCTTGCGGCTAGGATCGCGCAGCGCGCTGCCGGTAACGGCGATCTCCAGCGGGTCGATCTCGCTCGACCTGGCTTTGGGCGTGGGAGGATTTCCCTGCGGGCGCGTAATCGAGATTTTCGGACCGGAATCGTCCGGCAAAACCACCATCGCTCTGCAAGTGATCGCACAAGCCCAGAAAACCGGTGGAAGCGCGGCCTTTATCGATGCCGAGCATGCGCTGGACCCTAAGTATGCAAAGTGTCTGGGTGTGGATGTCGACAACCTTATCGTCTCGCAACCCGACTATGGTGAGCAGGCGCTGGAGATCACCAACTCTCTGGTGAGCTGTGGAGCGATCGACGTGGTGGTGGTGGACTCGGTCGCGGCCCTGGTGCCGAAGGCGGAGTTGGAAGGCGAAATGGGCGACAGCCACATGGGCCTGCACGCCCGCCTGATGTCCCAGGCGCTACGCAAGCTTACCGGAACGGTGGCGCGCACCAACACGTTACTCATCTTTATTAACCAGATTCGGGAGAAGATCGGGGTCATGTTTGGCAATCCGGAGACCACCACCGGCGGCCGGGCCTTGAAGTTTTTCTCTTCCGTACGGGTCGAAATCCGGCGGACTGCTTCTATCAAGGATGGCGATCAGGTAACCGGTAACCGTACCCGCATCAAGGTAGTGAAGAACAAGGTAGCGGCGCCGTTTCGGGAAGCCGAGGTGGACATATTGTATGGCAAGGGCATCTCGCGCGCGGGCGATTTGCTGGATCTCGCGGTAACGCAGGAGGTGATTGAAAAGAGCGGGGCGTGGTACAGCTACGGCGGGGAACGGATCGGACAAGGCCGCGACAACGCCCGGACGTACCTCGAAGAACATCCGGA
The DNA here is from genome assembly GCA_963836595.1 of Bryobacterales bacterium. Lineage (GTDB taxonomy): Bacteria > Acidobacteriota > Terriglobia > Bryobacterales > Bryobacteraceae > DATFZA01. The sequence goes on along the minus strand of CAWIKC010000002.1, from coordinate 761,421 downwards.
GTTGTGCCTAAGGGCGGAGGCGGAGCTACGGCGCGAACTGGGGATTCCCGAGGCGGCAGGCGCTGGCGGAGTAGTCCAGGCTGCCCAGAGCGCCTGAAAACAAGGCTTTGGGCGGCCGTTTGGGCGCCGAAGCTCGGTAAAATGGGGCCTGGAAGCACCCCCACGCAAAAAAACCTTGTAAAAACACAGTTTTCGTGCGATTCTCCCTTTACATAGGCGTTGCGATTCCGTATCATTTAGTAGCAAAACATTTTAGAGCGGTTCTGTTTCAGAGCCGCTCTCGCCGCGAAGGCGCAAACAAACTACTAGGAGACGGAAATGGCAGTAGCAACCAAGATGACCCAGTCCGCCATCGTGAAGGAACTGGCGGACACCACCGAAATCGCCACCAAGACAGCGAAACACTTCATGACGGTTTTTGCCGAAATGGCTGTTCGCGAGACCAAGAAAAACGGCATGTTCGTAATTCCGGGAATCGGCCGCCTGGTGCGCGTGGAGCGCAAGGCCCGCATCGGCCGCAATCCCGCGACCGGCGAAGCGATCAAGATCCCGGCCAAGAAAGTGGTGAAGTTCCGCGTAGCCAAAGCGGTGAAAGACGCGATCGTACCGCCCAAGAAGAAGTAGAATTCCCGCTAGACAGCTCTAGTCAAGTGCCATTCCCAACAGGATAGTGGGTCTTCCCACACCACTTGCTTACGCGCGCGGCTCGGGAGATCATTCTGAGCCGCAGTCGTAAGGGCTTGCGCGATCTCTGGAGACTTCCCTGCCCCTCATTCTGCATCCAACGGAGCCCACCAGACCAACGCCTTGGGACACCAAATTTAGTACTTTGCGCACGTCGGACACGACGACTGATTCACACGAACTTCTCCCGCGTCCGCTGGCGTCGTATAGCTGCCGTCGGACTGTGCATTGTATAGGACCGCCGAGTACATCCCCTGCGATGCTGGGGCGAGGTCGAACGTAACGTTGACAGAATTCCCGCTGACGGGACTTGTCTGCGTAAAGGCAAGATTGCCATTCGGGTCGTAAACCTCGATGGAGGCATTGCCATAAGTCCCAGATAAATTCGCGGACGAGACCTCGACTGACACGGGGCTCCCCGCTGTCACGGGTGAGGGCGAAAAGGTCACTGACCCCGTAACAATATTGATGCAGGCTATCTGGACGGGAATGTTGCTGGCTTGGAAATAGCCTTGATCGAGCAGAACGTGACCCTTGCATGCGCCGCTGGTGGCCGTGATATCCCAGTAAGCGGGTGTGGCGGCGCCGCCGAAGGTAGCTATGCTCGGTCCTTTAGGAACACCCGACGTGTACACGTTGTATTGGTACGTCGCGCCTCTAGTCGACGAGTTGTAAGCACGCTCATAATCCCCGCGAAGCCCAATGCCGGGAGTAAAGGCCTTAACCGTCAACACGCCGTCAACATACATCTCAAAGGTATACCCGATGGAGAACCCATAACCTGGCGGCTGAGGACACGCAAAAGCCACGTTCCCAGCGGTGCCCGTCACGACGAGCGCAAATATTACCTTAGCAGCGGTGAACAACCGATTAAACATCTTAGTCGACTCCTATCCCTGACAGAAACTTTAAGAAGGATTGGACCGCGTCACCCGCATTATCGGATAGTGCCTCTAACAGGCGCTGATACTGCGGCGGCGCTGCGGCGGCACTCGGGCGAACCACAAACTCGACCTTTCGACTCGGTGCCTCACGGGCTTCTGATCGAGCTTGCCTTAGAAGATCCACTTGCTGTGCCCACACGTCTGGGTCTATCTTGTACGACGGCTCCGTGGCCTTCAGGTGAAGGAGGTTAATTCCTACAAATAACGCCTGGAGGGGACCAAACGAGGCACCGGGAGCCCGTTTCTGGGAATCATACCTTTCGCCGACAAGGCTGGGGTACGCAACCATGAGAAGTGTGCGGTAGGTCTGAACCTGCCTGGCCGTCGTGGTCATGTCCGGAATGCCCTCCGCTGCACACAGGACGTTCAGCGCCGCTGCCAATTCGGCTGCACTGATACCGGCGCGACCCCCTTGTCTAAACGCTAGCTCCGATCGAAATAGACGCTCGGACACGGCCAGATCAGGGTGGAAATGGACGGGCATTGCCGCCAGGGTGAGAGCACCTAGCGAGCGTATGCTTTGTGGGTCGGCAACACTTGCCGCCCGGGCGGCACGCTCTAGTTCGTTTTCGTTTGGCTGTTCCTGCGCCATAAGGGACTCCCACCTTGGCGTCGTCCCGGCCCCGAAAAGCAGAACCCATGCTATGCCGGTCAGAACGCTTTTGTGCTTGAGCATCAATTTACCTCCTTCAAGAAACGCATGTGACACACTCGTCATTGGTACGGTACCCGATTCGGCGAGCAGCTGGGGTGCCATAGGAGTTCCCTACGCCTCAAAAATACGGGCTTGTCTTAAATACGTTCGGCGAGGAGCCGTATGGCTCGACAGAATACCACCGAGTCCGCTCCTCGCGTTCATGAGTGTACGGTGGCGTAAAAATATCCACAACTTCGCTGCGCTCAATGGCGCCAACACGATGGATGTTGGCATCCCGCGAGGTCAACGTGGTTGTGCGTCCGCGTGAGAGTTGAGCCCGACCGCGAAAACGGATTAGGCGCAAGTCCGTCGGACCAGGCACCTCGTCGTATTCATCGACGGCAACAGAGCCACTGGTACAAAGCATCACACCCGTCATCTCAGGATGGTTGTGATGAGGAAGGAATTGACCCGGCTCAAACTCTAAAAGAGTAATCTGAACATCAATAGCCCGATGAACGTCCACCATAGCTGGAAAAGGGCCAGGATGGACCTGTCTATCGCAACGCAGAGTCTCCGGAGCGAGGGACTGCGCGAGTTCCCTGACCAATCGGACATGACGCGCCTGATCCCACTGTGGAAGATGTTGCTCGTGAGCGATAACCTCCAAGCGGTCGACAAAATCACGCCAACCGAGTTGCTGCGGAGAAGCAAATGCTTGACCCCGATGCGAAAGGGCTAAATACAAGCCACAGAACTGACCCAAGGACATTCTTACGAAGGTTTTTCGAGTAATTTCCATCGGCCTAGCCCTATGGCGGACTAAAATCAGGCAGCGGAGCACGTCCAATACCTTGACCTGCACTAAGGTATCACTACTAATACCCCGATGTCAAAACAAAAAATAGGCACTAATTGTTACAACGTTGTTATGTGTAAGATGCCAGACTGGCCCATGGTTTACGGTGCTCGCAAAGCCAGATTCGAAGCGCACTTTCAAGGCTGGTCCCGGTCAGATTTCGGTCGGCTCGCTGGCCCCGCGCCGGACCTGCCCAGAGCGCGAAAACAAGGCTTTGGTCGGTCATTTGGCCGCCGAAGCTCGGTAAAATGGGGCCTGGAAGCGCCCCCACACAAAGAACCTTGTAAAAACACAGTTTTCGTGCGATTCTCCCTTTATATGGGCGCTGCGCGTTTCATTTAGTAGCAAAACATTTTAGAGCGGTTCTGTTTCAGAACTTCTCTCGCCGCGAAGCAGACGGAAATGGCAGTAGCAACCAAGATGACCCAGTCCGCCATCGTGAAGGAACTGGCGGACACCACTGATATCGCCACCAAGACCGCGAAACACTTCATGACGGTTTTTGCCGAAATGGCTGTTCGCGAGACCAAGAAGAACGGTGTAATTCCGGGAATCGGCCGCCTGGTGCGTGTCGAACGCAAGGCCCGCATCGGCCGCAATCCCGCAACCGGCGAAGCGATCAAGATCCCAGCCAAGAAAGTGGTGAAGTTCCGCGTAGCCAAAGCGGTGAAAGACGCGATCGTACGGCCCAAGAAGAAGTAGAACTCCTCTAAGACAGCTCTAGTCAAGTGCCATTCCCAACAGGATAGTGGGTCTTCCCACCACACTTGCTTACGCGCGCGGCTCGGGATCAAAGGATTCCGGGCCGCGGTCGTAAGAGACCACCCTGGGGAGTCTTCGTTCTTTCTAATGGCCTGCGGAAATCCGTAAAAACCACAATCAGCGCCGCGATCGCGACCACCACGACAGTCCGCACGTCCGCGTGCAGCCTCTCATTGGGTACTGCTCCCACCGCCTTGCTCCAAACGGTGGACCCGCCATGCACCAGAATTGCGGGAATCACGCTACCACAGGTCCGATTCACCAGGTAGCCGCTGACAATGGAAAGCGCGACACACAGCAGAACGAACTGCGCCTGATTCAACAGCCACGCACCCCAATTCACTCCGGCCAGCAAGGCGGGGACCTCGCGAGGCAGGTGCCAGGCGGTCCAGATCACGCCCAGGAATACGCTCGCCCACAACGGCGATCCCATGCTTTCTTGAAGCCGCGGAAAAGCGAACCCGCGCCATCCCAGCTCTTCTAAAGTGCCGCCTTCATCCACGAATGGGCCGATCAGGGCCCAAAAGATAAGCGCCGCAATCGAACCGCCCAAAACCGTGCCGCTCTTGCCCGCCGACCAGGTGATCCAATAATATCCGCCCAGCACCGCGAAATACACGGCAAATATTCCCGCGTAGGTCCGGCCAGCGGAACCGAGTGAAACTCCACCGCGCCAGGGCCGCAGTCTCGACAAAAGATCGCTGAACCCGCTGCCGCTCCAGGCCGTGACGAGCAACGCAGCGATCGTCGGCGCGCCGGCAAAGAAAAACACCCGCAACACCATCGGTTGCCGTGCCGCCACACCGTACCAGGCAATCGTCAGAATATTCGGATAGAGATTGTGCGCGTACAGCCACTTCACTAAATCCGAAACCACGCTGGTGGCGTGCATCGCGTAGGTAAGCGCAATCATGGCGCTCGCAATCGCCAGCGCTAACAGGTAGAACTTCACCAACTGCTCGCCAGCCTGGCTGGGTTGCGCTTTAAGATCCTCGCTGGCGGAAACGGTCATTGCTCCACTGTAAAGCAATCCCTCGTAAATGGCCGCCTGGGACGTATCTGGCCTGCGAGACGGGCGTTTCCGGTCCGCCGCCACACATGAGCTGCTAAAATGCCAATAAATGAGTTCGCTCGCGCTTGTCCCGCTCAGTGATTATCTGGCCCGGACTATGGACCCGGACTGCGAGTACGTGGAAGGCCGTTTGGTGGAGCGGAACGTGGGAGAGATTAATCACGGCGACGCGCAGGGCCGCACCTACGCATACATTCTTTTTAGCGCGCGCGGCTTTTGGGCCGGCGTCGGGATCCGGGTCCAAGTGCGCCCGGATCGCTATCGCGTCCCCGATGTTGTCGTTGTGCGAGGTGGACGCCCGGCGGGACGCATCATCACTTCACCGCCGGAGGTGGCCGTCGAGGTCCTCTCGCCTGAGGACCGCGCGGCCGACGTCCAAGACAAGATCGATGAGTACCTCCAGTTCGGCATTGCGTCCGTCTGGCTAATCGATCCGGAACGCCAGCGCGCCTGGATTCACACCAAAGAAGGCGCCGATGAGGCATCGGATCGCGTTCTTCGCAACTCTGCTGGGGACCTCGAAGTCCCGCTGAGCGCGGTGTTCCCCGACCCCGCGTAAAGACCACGCTCAGCGCGCCAGCGAAACCGCCAGCAGCACCGCCCGCTGCGTGCCCTTGGCCGAATTCCTGGTATCGAACGACTCATTCAGCGAATGCGCGTTTCTCCCCATCCCGCCGCCGCTGATCGTAATGGCGGGAATGTGCAGGTTCATCGGCACATTGGAGTCAGTCGAACCCTCACGCAAGACCTCGTCGATCCCGAGCGCCCGGGACACGCTCAAGGCAGTCTGCACGATCGGCGAATCGATGGGCGTCTCGCCTGCCGGACGCAGGCCGACCAGTTCCGGCTCGCCGGTGATTTTACCGCGATAATTCCAACGCCGATTCTCTTCTTCCACAGCCGATTGCACGGCAATCTTAAACTTCTCGTTTACTGCCTCGAGAGCCTTCATGTCAACCGACCGCATGTCTATTTCAAACCACGCCTCAAACGGGATCGAGTTCACCGACGTGCCACCCCCGACGCGCCCTACGTTAAGAGTCGTCTTGGGGTCGCCGGGCACCTCGAAATCGGCAATCTTCGCAATGGCGCGGCCCAGGGCGTGAATGGGGTTGGCCATCCCAAATGAGCCGTAACTGTGCCCGCCTGGCCCTTTAAAGGTTACGCGGTACCGGTAACTGCCCACGCCGATGTTCACCACTCCCAGACCAGTTCCATCCACCGAGACAAATTTGTCGATTTTGTCCTTCATGTCGTCGTAGAACAATTGCTTCATACCACGCAGATCGCCCAGGCCTTCTTCGCCGACGTCAGCGACAAATGTAATCGTTCCCGGAGTCTGGACATGGGCGTCATTCAGGGCGCGGATCACGCCCAGCATGACGGCGAGTCCGCGGCAGTCGTCACCGATTCCCGGTCCCTTGAGCAAGGTTCCTTGCCGGAGGACTTTCACGTTGGTGCCTTCCGGAAACACCGTGTCCAGATGAGCCGCAAAAACTAGATTGGGCCTAGGCGCCGCGCCCGGCCGCGTGCCGAGCACGTTGCCGGACTTGTCGATGTAGACGTTGTGCAAGCCCAGCTTCTCGAACAGCCGCTTCAACTCCTGCCCGCGCACCTGCTCTTTGAACGACGGCGCGGGAATCTCGCAAACCCGCACCTGCTCATCGATCATTTCCGGCTCATTGCGGTCGACTGCCTCCAGGGCGGCAGCCACGGTGGGATCATGCAGCAGTTGCGACGGAGTTTCCGCCCGGCACATTCCCGCAAGAAACAAAGCCGCGCAAATTATCAACGGGGTCGTTTTCATTGTTATTTACTTCTTGGCCGGCGCCAGATGCACTTCTACCGCTGTCCCCTCATGCACGGCGTCCGACGGATTGGTGACCACCTGGTCGCCTACCGCAAGCCCCGCTACCACTTCCACGTCGCTGCCCAGATCGGTGCCGATCTTCACATCCCGAAAATGGACGGCGCTCGCGCCATCCACTACGGCCACCTGCGTACCCTTGGCCCCCGACACCAAGGCGTCGCCGGGAATCAGCACCGCCGGCCGCGATCTCGCGGACGCAAATCGAACCTGGGTGTACATGCCAGGCTTCAACACGCCGGTGGGATTGGGGATCTCGACGATCGCCAACATCGAACGGGAGCCTGGATCGATGGCGTCGGCAATACGCGAGACCCTGGCGCGGAATACCTGGCCGGGGAGTTCCTGCACCCGCAGCTCGACGGGCACGCCGGGCTCGACGCTGCCGACGTCCGCTTGCGGGACATTCACAAAAATGCGCATCGGATCGATTTGCGCCACCCGGAACATCTCCTTGGTCGTGCCGCCATTTCCCGCGTTGATCAGCGTCCCCACGTCAACCGTGCGCGACGTCACCACGCCCTTAAACGGCGCGGTAACGCGCGCAAAGGCCTTCAGTTGCTCCAGCCGCCGCAGGTTGGCCTCATTGGCTACCACCAATTGGTTGGCGCTGCCAATTTTGGCTTTCGAGGCTTCCACCTGCGCCACCTGCACATCGCGGCCGGCGCCCTTTTCGTCCGCTTCCTGGTGCGACACGGTCCCCTTGGTTTCGAGTTGCTTCCAACGCTCGTAAGTCTTTTGAGTCAACTTTAAGTTTGCCTCTGCAAGGGCCAGATTCGATTGAGCTTCGATCAGTCCAGATTTGGCGTTCGCCAGCGTCGCTTTGGCCTGATCGATCTGCTGATCGAGTTCGGGAGTCTCGATCTCGGCCATCACCTGCCCGGCCTTCACAGGATCGCCAATATCCACATAGCGCTTGACGATGTAGCCATCGGCGCGGGCGAATATCGGCGTTTCGATCTCGGCCTGCAAATCGGCCGGCAGTTCGAGAGCGGAGTTTGCCGGGGCTTCCCGGGCCGTTGCCACGTTGACGACCGGCTTGTCGCTCTCTACTTTTTCGACCGCCGCTTGGAGAGCCTGTTCCCGGCGCAAACGCGGCAAAAGGCCGGCGGCAATCGCGGCCATCACGCCGAGCGCCAGGATGGCGAAGAAGGTCAGCAGCGGACGCACTCGCGTCTTACGGGCGCGAAGAGGCGCAATCACGGTCGCCGGCGGTTCCTCGATCTTCAAATCCGCTCCTCGTCCAGCAGAAGCATTTGCTCTTCGGCCGCCTGCGACGGCGCTTGCTTGCGCAACACCGAATACACCACTGGGACAAAGAACAGGGTCGCAATCGTGGCCATCAGCAAGCCCCCGATGACCGCGCGGCCCAGCGGCGCGTTCTGTTCGCCGCCCTCCCCTAAGCCGATCGCCATCGGCAACATACCTACGATCATCGCCAGGGCCGTCATCACCACCGGGCGTAAACGAGTGTAGCCGGCTTCGACAGCCGCCCGGCGGGCATCTTCGCCCTGCAGCCGCAGGTCGTTGGCGAACGTTACCAGCAGTATGCTGTTCGAGGTGGCGACGCCGATACTCATAATCGCGCCCATCAGCGACGGAACATTTAGCGTGGTTTGCGTCAGAAACAACATCACCAGAATACCCGCCAGCGCGCCCGGCAGGGCCATCAAAATAATGAATGGGTCTAACCAGGATTGAAAATTGACCACCATCAGAAAGTAAACCAGCAGGATTGCAAACACCAGGCCGACACCTAAACCGATAAACGAAGTACGCATGGTTTCCACCTGGCCGCGCATCTCAAAGAAACTGCCCTTTGGCAGTTTGGATTCCAGACGATCCAGCAAGCCTCTTACTTCGCCAGCCACCGAGCCCAGATCGCGGTCCTGGACATTGGAGTAAATATCGAACAAGGGCTGCACATTATAGTGGTTCACGATGGCGGCAGCGGTATCGCGTCTCAGGCCCGCGATGTTGGCCAGCAGTTGCGGGGCTTGACCCGCCGTTGAACGGATGGGCGTGCTCAGCATGGTTGCGGTCGAATCCACTTGATAAGTTGGCGTCTGCACCACCACCGGATAATCCACCCCGTTTTGAGGATTGATCCAATAATTGGGCGCGACGTCGCGGCTGGAGCCCAGCGACACCAGCATGCTGTTGGCGACATCCTTCTGCGTCATGCCCAATTGATCGGCGCGAACCCGATCCACGTCGAAACGCATTTCCGGCACATCCACCACCTGATGAATGTGAACGTCGGCGGTTCCGGCGATCCGCTTCACTTTGCGTTCAATTTCCTGCGCGACGCGGTAGTTGGCGTGTTCGTTGGCCAGCGGCCCGATCACTTGGATATCGATGGGCGCGGGCAAACCGAAATTCAGCGTCTGGCCGACGATATCGGCCGGCTGGAAGAAGAAAGTCATCTCCGGGTAGTCGCGGTTCAGGCGCGTGCGCAATTGCCGGACATAATCCCAGGTGGGATGATGATCGCCCGGCTTCAACGATATCAGGACCTCCCCGTCAAACGCTCCCACTGTTCCGCTGTCGCTATAGGCCAGACTGGTCCCGCTGTAGGGCAAGCCGATGTTATCCAGGATGTCGCTGAGATCGTGACGCGAGACCACCGAGCGAATGGTATCTTCCACCTTGGCGAAGTCCACTTCGGTTTGCTCAATACGCGTGCCGGCAGGAGCCCGGACATGCAATCGAATCTGCCCGGCGTCTACCTGCGGGAAGAAATCTCGCCCCAGAAACGGAGCCAAAGCGCCCGACATGCCGCACAGCAAAATAAAAAATGCCGCGACCATGCGCGGATGATCCACCGCGGCGGTCACCAGGTTCCGGTAACTTTCCCGCAGCTTATGGAATTGGCGGTTGAAGGCATGATGAGCGCGCCAGAAGATATTGTCGCCCTTCCGGTTGGTTTCCTCCTCGCCATGGCTATAGCGATCGACTTCGGCGGCCAGTAGAAAATGCACCATGGTCGGCACCAGCGTGCGCGACAGAAAATAGGACGCCATCATCGCCAGCACCACGGCCAGCGCCAGGGGCGTGAACAGATATCGAGCCGCGCCCGTCAAAAAGATCACCGGCACAAATACGATGCAGATACACAATGTGGAGACAAACGCCGGAACGGCAATCTGCTGCGCGCCGTCCAAAATCGCCCGCAAGATCGGCTTTCCTTGAGCCAGATTGCGATGAATGTTTTCGATCTCTACCGTCGCGTCGTCGACGAGAATGCCCACCGCCAGCGCCAGTCCGCCCAGCGTCATGACGTTGATGGTCTCGTTGATCAGGTACATGATGGCGATCGACGTAAGGATCGACAGTGGAATGGAAACGCAGACAATCACGGTGCTGCGCCAGCTTCCCAAAAACAGCAGAATCATCAGGGCCGTCAGCCCCGCCGCCGTGGCGGCTTCCTTCAGGACTCCATCAATGGCCGCGCGCACAAAAATCGATTGGTCAAACAGCAATTTCACATTCAACGCCGCCGGAAGCGTAGACTTGATACGCGGCAGAATCTGTTTCACTCGCGACACAATGTCCAGCGTGGATGCGCCGCCGTTTTTCAAGATCGTCAGCAGCGCGCCCCGGCTGCCGTTGTGCCGCACAATGTTGGTCTGCACCTGATAGCCGTCGCGCACGTGCGCCACGTCGCGCATATATACGGTCGCGCCGTTCACCTGCTTGATCGGCAGATCGTTAAACAGCCCGGCGGCGTCGGGCATCCCGTTCAAACGCACCGCGAACTCCCTCTGGCCAATCTTCACGGCGCCGGCCGGCAGAATCAGGTTCTGATTATTGAGCGCATTCACCACGTCCATGGGCGAGAGCCCCTGCGCATACAGCTCCTCCGGCTTGATGTCGACCATGATCTGCCGCGGCTTGCCGCCGTAGGGACTGGGGAACGATCCGCCCTGCACCGTCGACAACTGGGTGCGGATGAAATTGGTGGACACGTCATACAGCGCCTGCTCCGGCATGCTGTCGCTGGAAATTCCGAGTTGCAGGATGGGCACGCTGGAGGCGTTATAGCGGACAATCGCCGGTGGCGACATGCCGGGCGGAAGAATGTGGAGCAACTGCCCCGTCAAAGCCGAAATCTGCGCTACGGCCGATTCCACTTTGGCGTTCGGATGGAAGAAAATCTTGATGACGCTCAAGCCCGCCAGCGACTGCGACTCAATATGCTCGATGTCGTTCACGGTGGTGGTAAATCCGCGCTCGCAGCGAATGGTCACCACCTCCGCCATCTCCGCGGCTGAAATGCCGGCGTAGGACCAGATTACGCTGACTACCGGAATATTGATCTCCGGGAAAATATCCGCCGGCATGCGCAGTATGGCCATACCGCCCAGAGCCACAATCAGCAGCGCCATCACGACAAAGGTGTATGGGCGCCGCAATGCCAGTCGAACAATCCACATAAAATGAGAAGACCGCAGCGAGGCGGGCGCGGTTACGCGGGTAAAGGACTATTGTAGATCAGCGCCGTTGGCGCCCGTTGGCAGCCTCGCGCTTTATTCGTACCGCAGCGCACTGCCTGGGTCGATACGCATCGCTCTGGCGGCCGGCAGCAAGCACGCCATAACCGTAACCGAAAGTACCAGAACGGCGACGCCTGCAAATGTTGCGGGATCGCCCGGCGATACCGCATACAACCAGGAAGCGAGCAAGCGCGTTAAAGCGGCTGCGGCGGCGAGACCGAGAATCAGGCCAGCCAGCGATAGCGCTATGCCTTCGCCCAGCACCAGCCGCAGTACGTCTTTCCGGCTTGCACCCAAGGCCATGCGCAGCCCGATCTCCGCCGTTCGTTGCCGGACTGAATACGCGATCACGGCGTAAACCCCCAGCAACGCCAAAAACAAGGCGAGCGCCGCGAACGCGCTGAGTAATACGGTTTGGAACCTACGGAGCGCGCCCGCTTGCGCAATCAGACCTTCGGTCGTGTGGACGTCGTCGATGGTCAGAGTTGGGTCGATCCGTTGAATGATCGCGCGAATGGAAGACGCAAGTTGCGCCGGATTACCGCTAGAGCGCACTACCAGGAAGATCGAAGAGTCGAGACCGACGCCGGCCAACGGAAAATAAGCCTCGGGGCGCGGGCTTTCGTCCAGTTGCGAGTGATGCACATCGCCCACAACGCCGACAATCGTCGATATCGGGCCAGAGTTGGGGCCGCCGAAGCTGCCCCATTGAACATGCCGCCCGAGGGCGCTCCGCCCCGGATAGAAGCGCTTGGCGAAAGCCTGGTTCACTACAACGCCAGTCCGCTTCACATCGTCGTCGTCAAAGAGACGGCCCTCGATCAGCGGGATGTTCATCGCCGCAAAATAACCCGACGTGCCGCGGCGCGAATCGATCATTTGCGGCTTACGCTCAGGGTCGCCCTCCACGCGAAGAAATGCGGCCGATTCGGCATGAGTCAGCGGAACCTCGGAGATCAGGGCCGGGATCGGATTACCTGGCAACTGACGAACCTCATCCAGTACACTGCGAACGAAGGTGCGCTGCCGATCCAGGTGGTTTCGATAGCTGTCGTTGAAATAAATGCGCAACGAGAGGGCGTTGGGCGTGAAACCCGGACCCTCCGCCTCCAACCGCTGGTAGCTGTGAATCAACAGGCCCGCGCCCACCAAGAGAATCACCGACAGACTGACTTCCGCAATCATGAGCGAGCGCCGCCAGTACTGGGAAGTTCCGACCGTGCCTCTATTGCCGCCCTGTTTGAGCGCCGTCGTAAGGTCTGTCCGCGAGATCGCAAGAGCCGGCGCGATGCCGAAGAGCAGGCCGGTCAACACCGACGCGCCAACCGCAAACAGCAGCACGCGGCCATTGAGCGCGGTCTGCTCCAAGCGCGGAATATTTCCCGGATTAAGCCGCAACAGGAGCGCTATGGATGGGCGAGCGACCAGGATGCCGAGCAACCCACCTCCACAGCCCAGCAGGACCGATTCCGTCAGCAACTGGCGGATCAGCCGCGCCCGGCACGCGCCCATGATCGAACGCACGCCCATTTCGTGCCCGCGCCCCGCGGCTCGGGCCAGCAACAGGTTGGCGACGTTGCCGCAGGCGATCAGCAGGACCAGCGAGACGGCGCCAAACATCAGCCACATCTGAGGCCGAACCGGTCCCAGCGCAGTGTCTAGCATAGGAACGACCCAGGCACTCCAGCCGTGCCCGATCCCTTGTTCATCGGCTGGATGGAGCGGGTCGAGACGCTGCATCACGGCACTCATTTCGCTTTGCGCCTGTCGAACGCTAACGCTGGAGCGCAGCCGGCCGATGGCTACCAGATCGATGTCCCACGCCCAACCGGCCATCGTCTTTTGCTTGGCCGTGAAAATCAGCGGAATCCAAATCTGCGCCGAGTTCAGATCGCGGTCGCCTTCCGGCAGCTCATTCCCGCGCGGATAGTGGAAATCCGGAGGCATCACTCCGATGACCCGGTAGGTGCGCCCATCGAGCAGGATCGATCGGGCGAGGATGTCCGCGGCGGCGCCGAAGCGCGAGTGCCAGAACGCTTCGCTGATTACGGCAACCTGGCCGTCATCGCTTTGGATGGTTCGGCCGATCTGAGTATGTACCTCGAGGGTCTGAAAGAAATTGCTCGTCACGCGCGCGCCTGGGACGCGATCCAGCGCGCCGTTGCCGCCCGGCACGTTAAACACAGCACGGGAACACGCCGTCAGACTGGAGAACGAATGCGTCAAGAGCTGCCACTGGTTGAAATCGGCCGGGGCCGGGCCAAGTTCGCGCGGAACAGGCGGCGGCAGGTGGGCATTGGGGGTCCAAATGTAGACCAGCCGCTCCGCTTCTCCATACGGCAAAGATCGTAACAGAACTGCATTCAGCAGACTGAATATCGCCACATTTACTCCGATGCCCAGCGCCAGCGCAAGCAGCACGACAGCCGTGAATGCCGGCGCTGCCGCGAATAAGCGCGCGGCATGGCGCAGGTCCGCGCTGAGAATATTGCTGTGCTCACGCGGCGCGGTCAAGACAACATCCGCCAGCGCCTGGCGCCAAACACGGAAGCGCGGCTCGGCCTGCAGCCGGTCTTCGAACAGGCGCTCCATTTCCGCCCCGTACTCGTGCCGAAATTCGGCCGGATAGGCAAACAGGAGCGCCCGATAGACTTTAACCGCGCTTGGGCGCCAATCCATGACTCCTCGCTTGTTCCAGAAGTTCGGATAACCGCTCGACCTCCGCCCGCGCGGCTTTGCGGCCCAGCGGCGTAAGCCGGTAATAGCGCCGGCGCTCGTCGCCATCCGCTTCGCGATTTGGCACTTCCACGATAAGGCCTTGCTCCAGCAGCCGCTTGATCGAGCCGTAGAGCGTGCCTGCGCTCAACTGGAGTTGGTTGTTGGTCCGGGCAGCGACGTCTTGCATGATGCCGTACCCATGCCGGTCGCGGTCGGCCAAAGCAACCAGGATGTGGAAGGCTTGGGAGGAAAGCTCAGAGCTCACTCTGGCAGTATACCGCGCCTCGATATAATGTCAAGCGATATAGTATTGGGCAAAGGAGTAAAACCCAGTCAGCGTGCCGCTCTTTCGGCTTCGGCGACGGGCGATCGGAGATTATTCGGCCTGCTCCGTACTCTCTTGAGAGACCGCTTGAGAGAGACTGCCTGAGAGACCGCCATTTTAGTCAGGTTATTAAGGTCCTTCCCTTCTGGGCTGGGAGAGGGAAATACCGTAAAGTGCCGGGTGTGCCCCCATAATCGGTAAAGGCCGATGTGGGTAACGACGATGTTCGTAGCTGGAGGCAAAATGCATTTCATCTCCCAGTGGGTCCGCGGGATGCTTGGCGGGGTGTTCACCGTGTGCGCGGCAATTTGCTATGTACAAACGCTTCAGGCTCAGCCGAATGTTTTGACTTGGCATAACGACAACGCGCGATCGGGGCAAAACCTGCAAGAAACGGTTTTGACGCCGGCCAACGTGAAGTCTTCCACCTTTGGAAGGCTGTTCACGATTACGGTGGATGGCAAAGTTGACGCCCAGCCGCTCTACGTAGCCTCGCTAGCGATTCCGGGAAATGGCATTCATAACGTTTTGTTGGTTGCAACTGAGCACGACAGCGCGTACGCGTTTGACGCCGACACCGGCGCGCAATTGTGGAAAGTGTCGGTGCTGGGAGCAAGTGAAACATCCTCCGACGACCGAGGGTGTGGCCAAGTGACGCCGGAAATAGGAATCACCGCTACGCCGGCGATCGATTTGCAGATGGGCTCGCATGGAACCATGTATCTGATAGCAATGTCGAAAACCACATCGGGAACTTACCTTCACAGGCTACATGCCTTGGATATCGCTACTGGAGCGGAACTGTTCGGTGGACCGGTTCAAATTACCGCTACTTACCCGGGCAGCGGAGCGGAGGGCGCTAGCAATACCCAGACCTTCTCCGCCAGTCAACATAAGGAACGGCCAGGGCTGCTAATCTCCAACGGAATTGTTTACACAACCTGGGGTTCCCATTGCGACGCCGGGCCCTACACGGGTTGGGTGATGGGCTACAACGAATCTACGCTGGCGCAGACCGGTGTACTGAACCTCACGCCCAACGGAAATGACGGCGGAATCTGGATGGCTGGCGCCGGACCGGCTGCGGATTCCGCCGGGAATCTCTATCTCCTGATCGGCAATGGAACGTTCGACACGACATTGTCTGGAGGTTTCCCGTCCCAGGGCGATTATGGCAACGCATTTGTCAAGATTCAGGTAGGCGCCAACGGGAAGCTATCCGTCGCCGATTACTTCACCATGGACAACACCACGTCGGAGTCCGGCTCGGATACCGACTTGGGTTCTGGCGGCCTCATGTTATTGCCGCCAGTAAACGATTCTGGCGGGCAAAGCCGCTCGTTAATCGTGGGCGCCGGCAAGGATCAGAACATTTACGTGGTCGATAGCGGCAACTTGGGCAAGTTCAGCCCGACTGCCGATACCATCTATCAACAGATGACAGGGGCCGCGCCGGGTGGTGTTTGGTCCAGCCCTGCCTGGTTCAACGGAACGTTGTACTACGGGTCCGTAGGCGCCACTTTGAGAGCCTTCAAGTTCTCCAACGGCAGCTTTCCGCTGAGTCCTAATTCACAGTCGTCAAGCTCCTTCGAATACCCCGGAGCTACACCTTCTATTTCCGCCAACGGAACACAGAACGCAATTCTTTGGGCGGCCGAGAATTCATCCACGGCCGTTCTTCATGCTTTTGATGCGACCAATCTAGCGACGGAACTCTATAACAGCAATCAGGCCGCCAATGGACGCGATCATTTCGGAACCGGCAACAAGTACATCGTGCCGACCGTGGCGAATGGGAAAGTATACGTCGGCACAACCAACGGGGTCGGGGTCTTCGGACTACTGTGCAGCTATTCCATACTGCCAACAAACAATTCTTTTCCGGTGGCGGGAGGAACCGGCCAAGTCACCGTCACCGGCACGAGCGGATGTCCCTGGTCGGCGGCCAGTAATGCGGCTTGGGTAACAGTGACGTCGGGCAGTTCTGGGACGGGTAGCGGAACGGTGGGCTATTCGGTCACGGCAAATTCCGGAGCGGCTGAACGCACCGGAACGCTGACGATCGCGGGACAAAGCTTCATGGTTACTCAGGCCGGAACTTCTTCCGTCAGCACCATATCGCGAGTTGGGATCTTCCGCCAAGGCTTTCTCTGGGTCTTGGACGCCAATGGCAATGAACAGATGGACATTCCTCCGGACCTCATATATGCATTCGGTGGAATTCCGGGAGACATCCCGATCACCGGAGATTGGAACGGAGATGGTCATACCAAGATCGGAATCTACCGGCCGAGCAATGGGTTGTTCATTTTGGATACGAACGGAAACGGTGTCATCGATACGGGAGATTCCGTCTTCAACCTGCATATCGGAAAATCACCGGGAGATATACCCGTTACCGGTGACTGGAACGGAGATGGCCGTACCAAAGTCGGGTACTTCCGCCAAGGATTCCTGTGGATTCTAGATACCAATGGGGATGGTTTGTTTGAACAGGGCAGCGATCAGGTCTTCGCCTTCGGGGGCATTGCCGGCGACGTTCCGGTGGTCGGAGACTGGACGGGTACGGGCACGAGCAAGATTGGAGTCGTGCGGCAGGGATTTCTCTGGATCCTGGATGCGAACGGCAATGGAACGTTAGACGGGACGGGGCCGGGAGAGGATCTTGTTTTTCCGTATGGAGGCATTCCCGGCGACGTGCCGGTCACCGGAGATTGGAATGGAAGCGGAATCACGAAGGCAGGTATATTCCGGCAGGGATTCCTGTGGGTGCTGGATGCCAATGGGGATCAACAGATTGATGCGGGAGACTACGTTTTTGGGTATGGCGGGATCCCGGGCGACATACCGGTGGCCGGGAAATGGTGACCGAGTTTTCGGCGCGAGCGATCAACGCTCAACACGCCGGCTGGATCGTTCGCATCTGGCTCTTTAGGATCTCTGCGTCGCCTCCAAGGCGCGACTGCCACAGCGCGTAGCCGATCACGGCAACTTTCTCGTCGTCGCAGGTGCGACCAGCAGCGGATGTACAATCAGGGTCTGAAAGAAAATGCGCCCCTGGCGCCTTGCGGTCCATTCGGCGTTCAGATCGGACGCAATGACCGAGAATCCGGTCAAACCGGAGAAAGCACGCGCCATCGTCTGCCACCAGAAGGAAATCAGAAGAAGGCGGTCCTGGCTCGCTCGAAGCCGTTGGCGCGGGCAGCGAGATCCTGCATGATGCCGTAGCCATGCTGGTCGCGATCGGCCAGAGCGACCAGAATATGAAAGGCCTGTGCGGATAGCTCGCCGTTCACACTTGGCAGTATACCGTGTCTCGATATATTGTCAAGCGATATAGATCGGGAATGCAAGCGATGCCCGCAAAAGCACTCGCCGGGTGCGTGGTGCTCAGCGCAATCACCTGCATGCCCGCGCGCCGGCCCGCCTCAACGCCCGCCGGAGCGTCTTCCAGAACCAGACACCGCTCGGGCTGAACACCCAGCAATGCCGCGGCCGTCAGGTATCCTTCCGGATCGGGCTTGCCGCGCGCGATCTCATCCCCGCAGACCATCACGGCCGGGACCGGCAAACCGGCGCAGCCCAGCCGGATCTCCGCCAAACGCCGATGCGCGGAGGTCACAACCGCCCAACGTTCCACTTGCGGGAGGAGCGCGCTGGCGCCCGGCACTTCGACGATTCCCTCGGTGTCGAGTTCTTCCCGCGCGTCAAACCAGGCTGTCTCCTGCTTGGTATCGAGCCAAGGCGCGACTTCGCGCATGGTCTCCGATGTTCGCCGGCCGTGCATCACCTTGACGAGCGATTCCTCATCGAGTCCGGCACGCCGCGCCCACATCCTCCACATGCGCTCCACGACGACGGTTGAATCGACCAACGTGCCGTCCATGTCGAAAAGAACGGCGTCGCAGGAAAAGGGCATCCCGGCAGGCTTCGGCTCAAGCACTGACAGACACCGAAACATGCTTGTGCTTGGGAGCAAAAGTCAAAAACCGGAGCGGGTTCTCCACCACGATTTCATGGATGGTCTTCTCATCGACACCCGCTTTCTTCAGCATCGGCACGAACCGTGTCAGCGTCACGGCATAACCCGGACCACCGTTGTGCTTGAGCAATCTCGCATTGCTGAAATCCGACGAAAGCAACACCCGATCGGCGTATCCAGCAGCGAGCATGTTTTGAATAATCGGCACCTGCCGGGCATCGGTGCCTCCGCCGAGCCGGTCGAAACCCACGTACGCGCCCCGTTTCGCGATCGCCTTGTGGATCTCCGCCTGGGGGTCGAGAATCCCGCCCAAGTGGCCGATGACGACATTTTTCGGATTCACATGCATGGATTCAAAGATGTCGAGCTGCTCCGACGCCGCGCGCCCAAAAGCGGTATGCGTGAAAATCGGCAGGTTGGTTTTCAGATGAGCCTTGCTCACCGCGCGGAACACCTTGCGCTCGTCCGGCGTAATCACGTCGGAGCTGCCTATCTCGCCATACGCTCCTAGCGGCTGTGTTTTCGCTTTACGGATTAGTTCCTCCGCGATCTGATCTTCACTCATCGTCGCGATCTCTGGCGGATAAAAAGGCTGCGTGTAATATCCGCCGCCCGCGACAATCGGCATCCCGGAGCGCATGGAAAGTTGCGTCAAAAAGGAAAGGCTGCGCCCCATGTCCTCATGGCCGCCATCCACGATGCACGCGATTCCGTTTTGCGCCGCGGCCCGGATCTCCTCCACCATCAGGTCGAGGTCCTGCATAAAGTACGTGCCTGTTTGAGGAGGCGGGGCGGGGGAGGGAGCAGTGTTGGGATTGCGCGCTGCAAACTGGGCTCGCATGTTTACCATCAATCGCGCCCAGAAATCGCCCGTAAACGACATGTGTTCATGAAACAGGGTTGCGCCGCCGGCCAGCTCCTCCGGCTGCATGTCTTTCAAAATGGTCCGAATGATGGGGCCTTTGGGGCTCGCCGAAGCGCCCGGCAAGAAACCCGAAGCCGCGCCGGCGCCGAGAACCTGAAGAGTCTTGCGCCGTGTAAGCGGGATGTTCATGACTCCGTCGATTATACTTTGCCGCGCCACGCATAATAAAAGATGGCCCGCGAAACGCTGCTCGATTTCTTCCATGACTTCGCGGCCGTAACCTCTGAGTTTGTCGTCTATGACGACGGCCTGCGCACGGAGCGCTTCACCTACCGGCAGATCGCCTCAAGCGCGGAAGCTTTTGCGGAACGGCTGCGCGCGGCCAGCCTGACGCCTGGCGACCGCATCATAATTTATAGCGAGAACCGGCCGGAATGGTTGATCGCGCTCTGGGGCGCGCTGCTGGCGGGCATCGTCGTTGTGCCGATCGACCTTCGCTCCGCTCCGGAGCTGGTCCAGCGCATCGACGGCATCGTGAAAGCGAAAATCATCCTGACCGGCGAGGAAGTGGAATTGCCGGTCTCGGACCGCGTCTGGCCGCTCGCGCCATTGAGCAAAGCCACCGGAACAAGCGTGCAAGAGAATGTTTCGCGCGATCAGACCGCTGAAATCCTCTTCACCTCCGGCGCCACGGCCGATCCCAAAGGGGTGATCATCACTCATCGCAACATTCTGGCCAACATTGTTCCAGTGGAAAACGAAGTTCGCAAGTATCTGTTCTACGCCAAGCCTTTCGCGCCCATTCGTTTTCTCAACCTGCTTCCGCTCAGCCATATGTTCGGTCAGGCCATGGCGACGTTTATTCCGCCCATGCTCTCGGGCGTGGTGGTCTTTATGCGCGGCTATCATCCGCAGGAGATTTTGCGCCAGATCCGCACGCGGCGCGTCTCCGTGTTGGTTTCGGTACCCCAGATTCTAGAGATTCTGCGCGAGCACCTGCTGCAGCGGTTTCCCGAACTCAAAGATGCCAAACCCGACGGTGACAAATGGTATGTGCATTGGTGGCGCTATCGCCGCATTCACAACTTGTTCGGCTGGAAGTTTTGGAGTTTCATCGTCGGTGCGGCGCCGCTCGCGCCCGAACTGGAAGCATTCTTCACCAATCTCGGGTTTCTGGTAATTCAAGGCTACGGGCTTACCGAAACCGCGCCGATTGTCACGCTGAATCATCCCTTTCACGCGAGCAAAGGAACGGTGGGCAAGCCCATCGGCGGCGTGGAAGTCAAAATCGCGGAAGACGGCGAAATTCTGGTGCACGGCGACAATGTGACCAGCGGATATTATGGACAGCCGCAAAGCGACGTCTTCGCGGGCGGCTGGTTTCACACCGGCGACATCGGCGCGCTCAACGCCAATGGCGAGCTAAAGATTCTTGGCCGCAAGAAGGAAATGATCGTCACGCCGGAAGGCCTGAATGTCTTTCCCGAAGACGTGGAAGAGGCGCTGAACCGGCTGCCGGGCGTGCGGGATTCGGCGGTGATCGGCCAGGACCGGGTGCACGCCGTTCTGATTCTTGAACCCGGGGTCAACGCGGACGTCATCGTGCAAAAGGCCAATGAGCAACTCGCCGATTACCAGCGAATCCGTAGCGTATCGGTTTGGCCTTACGCCGAATTTCCGCGCACCGACGGCACGCGCAAGCTCAAGCGTCATGAAATTGCGAAAGGAACGCCCCCTCCCGAAAAGCATCCGAAATTCGACCCGGCAATCCCGCTGGAGTCTCTCACCTCGCTCGAACGCGTGGAGCGCATGGTGGCGCTCGGCGTGGACGAATCCGAAGTCCAGACGCACTTGCCGGAAGAAGAAATCGCGTTTCCCGTCTGGAATCGAACTCGCCTCGCACGCGCGCTGCGACGCGTGTTACTTCCCGGGTTCTTGCTTCCGCTCACGCGAGTGTTCGCCTGGGTCCACACCCAAGGCCGCGAAAATCTGAAGAACGTCGAGCCCCCCGTGATCTTCGCCGCTAATCACCAGAGCTATCTGGACGTGCCGGTCATTCTTGCCGCGCTACCGCGCAAATTTCGTTATCGCGCCGCGCCCGCCATGCGCAAGGAATTCTTCCACGATCACTTTCACGGCCACAGCTTCAGCAACAGCCTGAACTACTATCTATCGACTTGGCTGTTTAACGGGTTTCCCATTCCGCAGCGCGAGGCCGGCGCGCTCGAAACCCTCCGCTATATGGGAGAACTGGCGAATGAGAAGCAATGCGTACTGATTTTTCCCGAAGGCCGCATGACGGATGCGGGCGAAATCAATCCGTTTCAGCCCGGCGTGGGCATGATCGCCGGAAAACTCGATCTGCCTGTGGTCCCGATCCGCTTGTACGGACTAGACCATGTTCTCCACAGAACCTGGAAAATGGCGCGGCCAGGCCGCGTGCGCGTAGTGATCGGGAAACCGTTGCTTGTAGAAGGCCGCGATTACCTTACATCGGCCCGGGCGGTGGAAACGGCATTGAAGGGATTGCTACCATCGGGAAAAGGCTCCGGCACATGAAGTCCACTGAGTTTCTGACTGTCTCCGATCTGGAAAATACGCCAGACGACGGGAACCGGTACGAGGTAATCGAAGGCGAACTGCACGTGTCTGCAGCGCCTAGTTTTTTCCATCAACAAGTCCTGGTCAATTTGAGCTTTGAACTCGAATTGCATTCACGAAACCACCGTGTCGGCGTGGTGGTCCCCGGCGTAGGGGTGATCTTTGATGAATTTAACAGCGTCATTCCTGACCTGATTTTTCTGACTCACGAAAGGAAAGAGCAGATCCTTAGTGGGGGCAGGCTCACCGCCGCTCCTGACGTTGTGGAGATTCTGTCGCCGGGCGCCGCGAATGAAAAACGCGACAGGGTAACAAAACGCCGCCTCTATTCCGCTCGTGGGGTCCACGAGTATTGGATCATCGACGCCGATGCCAAGACCGTCGAGGTCTACCGGAAACGTAAGGATGCCGGTCTGAAACTGGCTGCAAGCCTCCACTCGGGAGACGAACTGACGTCCTCCGTTTTGCCCGGCTTCCGCATCTCTTTGGCCGAACTCTTCGCCGAATCATCTACCATGAAAGGCTCCACTAGATGAAGTCCAGCGTGCTTCCGTTCACTGTCACCGATCTGGAAAACACGCCAGACGACGGGAACAAATACGAGGTAATTGAAGGAGAGCTGTACGTGTCTGCCGCGCCCAGTTTTTTCCATCAACGCGTGCTCGTCAAGTTGATCGTCGGGCTGGAAGACTATCTGAAGGAGCACCCGCTCGGGGTGGTGGCTCCGGGCGTCGGCGTGATCTTTGATGAATTCAACGGTGTCATTCCGGACCTGGTTTTCTTGACTCACGAACGGAAAGAGCAGATCCTTAGCGGCCCCCGGCTCACCGCCGCTCCGGAGATCGTTGTGGAGATCCTCTCTCCAGGCGCCGCTAACGAAAAGCGCGACCGGGTAACAAAACGCCGCCTTTACTCCGCCCAGGGGGTCCACGAGTATTGGATCGTCGACGCCGATGCCAAGACCGTCGAGGTCTACCGGAAGCGCAAAGATGCCGGTCTGAAACTGGCCGCAAGTCTCCACTCCGGGGACGAACTGACGTCCTCCGTTTTGCACGGCTTCCGCGTCTCGCTGGCTCAACTTTTCGCGGAGTAAAGCCTGCTATCCTGCGGGCGTGCTTGATCGCCTCTTCGACCATGCGACCCGATCCGCCCTGTTCTTACCGGGCCAGCATGTCGGCGTAGCGGTTTCCGGAGGCGCCGATTCCGTTTTCCTGTTACACGCGTTGCATGAACTCGCTCCGCGTTGGAATCTGCGCCTCTCCGTAGTGCACGTCGAGCACGGAATCCGCGGCGCCGCCTCGCGCCAAGACGCCGAATTTGTCCGCTCCCTGGCCGCCGAATATGCGTTGCCATTTCATCTCCACGAGGCGAATATCCTCGCAGCCGAAGGCAATTTGGAACAGGAAGCACGCCGCACCCGGCACGCTTTCTTCCACAGATTGATCCAAGACCAACAAGTCGATCGGATCGCCACCGGCCACACCCGCTCCGATCAAGCCGAGACGGTGCTCTACCGGGTTCTGCGCGGCTCAGGGTTAACCGGACTCGCGGGAGTTCTCCCGCTCACCAACGAAGGTCTGGTTCGCCCTCTGCTCCCTTTCTCTCGCCAGGAAGTTCGCGCCTGGTTATCCGAGCGCGGGTTCGCCTGGCGCGAGGACGCGACCAACCAGGACTTGTCGCTCCAACGCAACAAGATCCGCAACGAAATCCTTCCGAATCTCCAGTCTCAATTCAACCCCCAACTCGAAGACGCCTTGGCAAATTTGGCAATCCTTGCTCAGGACGAGGAAGCCTATTGGCATCAGACGCTTCCGAGGCTGCCGTCCGGCCCGGTGGTGATTCTCAACACCGCCGATGTGGCCGGGCGACCCGCCGCCTGGGGCCGGCGCCTCCTGCGGAAGGCTATTTTTCAGGTCAAAGGCGACCTGCGCCAAATCGAATTCGCGCATATTGAACGCCTTTTGCGGATGGCCGCCCAGGTCGAAGAAGGCCACGATCGGGCGATTTTGCCGGGCATCGATGCCATCCGGTCCTTCCGTCTCTTACGGATAACCCCGTTGGGTTACGACAAGTCCCGGGTACGGGACTACAGCTTTCCACTGGATTCTGCCGAATTAGAGACCGGGGAGTTCATTGCCGGCCCGATAAGGTTAGGCTTGGTCAGGGTCGCCGCCGATATGGCTAAAGATGGGCAACCGTGTGCTACAGTGAAGGAAAAGATAGACTGGCAACGGCTTATCTCATTGCAAATCGAGGGCGGAAAGCCTCCCGGCCTGGAACTTCGGAACTGGAAACCGGGCGACCAGTATTGCAGAGTTGACTACTCGGGTTCCGTTAGCCTCCCGGGTTCCAAGAAAGGCGTCGCCGCGAAAGGTCGCCCTGAAAAAATCAAACAGATGTTCCAGGATTTCCGTATTCCGTTGTGGGAGCGTCATGAATGGCCGGTGCTCACGGCTGCCGGGAGAATTGTTTGGGCGAAACAGTTTGGCCCCGCTGCGGAGTTTGCGGCCGACACTAATTCCGAGTTCGTGCTCTCAATCCGGGAAACTGACGAATCTGGATGAGGTTTTTTGACGTCTTAATGATGTGGGGGCTTCGCCGGACTTTCGTTGCTGGAGAATTTTGAATGAATAATTCCAACATCAAGACTGCCGTGTTCTGGGTGGTCATCATCATGGTTGTGGTTCTGTTGTGGACCGTGGTGAAGAACACCAAGGCGCCGAAAGATGCACACCTCACTTACACCCAGTTAATGAACGATGTGCAGCAAGGCAAGATCAAGTCGGTGACCATCACCGGCAACGATCTCCATGGCGTGTACAAAGAATCCAACGACGAATTGCAAGTGGTTATCCCCACCACGCACCAGACGCTGGATGACGCCATGCTCGCCAAGGGCGTGGACGTGAAATACCAAAAGGAGAACGGCAGTGGATGGGTCTCCATTTTGGTGCAGGCGATTCCGTTCGTCCTGCTGCTGGCGTTCTGGATCTTCATGATGCGCCAGATGCAGAGCGGGGGTAACAAAGCTCTCAGCTTTGGCAAAAGCCGGGCGCGTTTGCATTCGTCCCAACAAAAGAAGGTCACCTTCAAGGACGTCGCGGGCGTGGAAGAAGCTAAGGAAGAGTTGCAGGAGATCATCGAGTTTCTGCGCGAGCCGCAGAAGTTTCAGAAGCTGGGCGGCCGCATCCCCAAAGGCGTGCTGCTGATCGGGCCTCCCGGAACCGGCAAGACGCTGCTGGCCCGGGCCATCGCCGGCGAAGCCAATGTTCCCTTCTTCTCAATTTCCGGTTCCGACTTTGTCGAAATGTTCGTTGGCGTGGGCGCGAGCCGCGTTCGCGACCTGTTTGAACAGGGGAAGAAGAACGCCCCCTGCATCATCTTCATCGACGAAATCGACGCCGTGGGCCGCCATCGTGGAGCAGGTTTGGGAGGTGGGCACGACGAGCGTGAACAAACCCTGAATCAGTTGCTGGTCGAGATGGATGGCTTTGAATCGAATGAAGGCGTGATCTTAGTAGCAGCCACCAACCGGCCGGATGTGCTCGATCCCGCCCTTCTGCGGCCTGGCCGTTTCGACCGCCGCGTGGTGGTGGGCCGTCCGGATGTGAAGGGCCGCGAACAAATTCTCAAGGTTCACTCGAAGAAAACCCCGCTGTCCGACGATGTCGACCTGAGCGTACTGGCGCGTGGAACACCCGGTTTCGCCGGCGCCGATCTCGCCAACCTGGTGAACGAAGCCGCCCTGGTGGCAGCTCGCCAGAATCGCAAAATGGTCACCATGGTGGATTTCGAACTGGCCAAAGACAAGGTCATGATGGGCGTGGAGCGCAAATCGCTGATCATCAGCGATGAAGAAAAGCGCAACACCGCTTACCATGAAGCCGGTCACGCTTTGGTTGCCGCGCTGATACCGGAAGCCGACCCGTTGCACAAGGTCACCATCATCCCGCGCGGTATGGCGTTGGGGTTGACCATGCAACTGCCAATCGACGATAAACACTCCTACAACAAGGAGTATCTCGAAGCGCAGTTGACCATTCTCATGGCGGGCCGCATTGCCGAGGAGATCTTCATGCACCACATCACTACCGGCGCGGGCAACGACATCGAGCGCGCCACCGATATGGCGCGGAAGATGGTTTGCGAGTGGGGTATGAGCGAATTAGGTCCCATGAGCTTCGGCAAGAAGGAAGAGCAGATCTTTCTGGGCCGCGAAATCGCTCAGCATCGCGACTACAGCGAAGAGACCGCCATCCGCATCGATGAACAAGTGCGTAAGCTGGTGGAGAACGGCTATCAGCGCGCCCGCAAAATCATCGAAGAGCGCAAAGATGCCATGGTTCGCATCGCGGAGTCGCTGCTGGAGCGCGAAGTCCTGGATGGCGCCGAAGTTCGCCAGTTGATTGAAGGCGTCGATCCGCTGCCGCCCATGCCGGCCAACACCAAGCCGCCGTCGCCGGACGGTGGGAAACCCCAAACCGTGCGGCCCGAAGGTGGCACCAGAGTTCCAGGCCTGCTCGGTGGCGAAAGCCCGGCGCCGGCTTAGACTTGCGAATTCCGGAATTCTCAGCTTACGTCTTCGACGTAGACGGTACGCTGGTTGACTCCGCGGCCGACATCTGCGGAGCCATCCAGCAGGTGTTCGCCGCCCAGCAGCGCACCGACATTGACGACGCCTTCTTGCGGCGCTACATCGGCCGGCATCTGATCGATCTGTTTGTGGACGTGTTCCCCGGCTATACGGCGGAACAAGTGGATGAGATGGTCGTCCATTACCGCCAGGTGTATCTGGCCCGCAATCACAGCCAGACGGGTACGTATGCCGGCATTCCCGAATTGCTCGCGAGGCTGCCCGGCAAGAAGTCCACTGCCACTACCAAAGGCACTCCGACCACGCGCCTGGTGCTGGAGATGAAAGGACTGCTCCCATACTTCGACCACGTGCAAGGCACCGACGGTTTTCCGGCCAAGCCCGCGCCGGACGTCATTTTACGCTCGCTCGCAGGCTTAGGCGTGGGGCCGGAAGAATGCTTGTTTGTGGGCGATTCACCCGCGGATATGGAAGCGGGCAAGCGCGCGGGCGTAAAGACATGCGCCGTGTTGTGGGGCTACGGCGACCGCGAGGAGATGGCCCGCTGGGCGCCGGATTATTGGGTCAGCGATCCGGGGGAGTGGTAAATGCCAGAATCCCCTTTTTCTCCCCGTCCGACCGGCTGCCACTGGAAGGAGATTTCCGACCTTCCGCAAAACGTCGACTCACTTCGTGATCGTGAACTCGAATCCCTGTGGGAGGTCTGGAACAGCGACGACAGCCGGCTCGATGATGAGCGGATGAAAGCCCTGAATGCGCGAATTGCCCGAGAATGGGCGATCGAGACAGGAATAATAGAAAATGTCTACACACTGGATCGCGGTATTACGCAGACACTGATTTCGCGAGGAATTAACGCTTCGTATATACCGCACGATGCCAGCAATCTCGATCCTGAATTGGTAGCGCGCATCATACAGTCCCGTGCCGATGCTTTGGACGGACTTTTTGCGTTTATACGCGGGGATCGAGTCTTGAGCACAGGATATATCAAGGAACTGCACGCGGCTCTCTTGCGTCATCAGGAGACTATTGACGCAGTCGACCAATTCGGAAAGCGATTGCCGGCTCGTTCGCGATCTTGTACGCCTTTGCTGCGAGCATCGTGGTTCGCCGGCTTTATCGGATCTACGGACCGGCGGAAAGTTGGGCGGCAACCATTCTCATGCTCGCCGTCGTTTCCCTACTCGCTAGCGCCGCCGGCGTTCTGCTCGGCGAGCAATGGTCCTGGTATTCGGAGACCCATCGAATTGGGAATCCGCACATGAGTTACCGCATCGCGAGGCTCCCGTGGACTCATCATCGGATTGAGTACTTTCTGCTGGGCATCGTAGTGTTCTGGGTCTTGGCCTTACTCTATCGGAGCATCCGTTTCCAACTCCCGAGAACATTGGAAGAGCGCATCGCGGCGAAACTGGCGATCCAGGCGTCCAGGTCTTCCTGCAGGAGAAAAGTAATGCCAACCGAGCCGCACCGGTACCTGATCCCCGCAAAGCGGCACCCCGTCCGGCTGGGAGGGTCGCACACGACTATCGATGAAGCGGACTTCGCGAGTTCGCCGCCGGGGAAATGTCATGCTTTACCTTCTGCTAGAATGTAAAGCATGAAAGAAGTCACGCTTTCTGCGAAAAACCAGATCGTCATCCCTCGGGAGGCGCGTGAGGCCTTGCGCGTCAAGGGTGGTGACAAGCTGCTCGTTGTAGTACGAGGCGATAGTGTTATCGTGCTGCAGAAGCCGGCTGCTCAACATGCCGCCATCCGCGGATTGGCGAATCGTAACTATCCCAAAGGCTATCTGAACAAGGAACGCCGGAGTTGGGACTAGCGCGCCTGCGCGCCTTTTTGCGCCGCCATCCGCGAATCGGCCTGGACACGAGCGTCTTCATTTATCAACTGGAAGACAATCCACGTTATAGCGCTCTAACCGACGAGATTTTCGCGTGGCTTGACGGGCCAGGCCATAGCGCCGTAACGTCCACCGTCACAATGACGGAGTTGCTGGTTCAACCCTACCGGGATTCCGGCCAGCTTCGTGTAAATCAGTTTTACGCGCTTCTTTCCACCTATCCCAATCTCGATTGGATTGCACCGAGTCTGGCGATCGCGGACATTGCGGCCAACATTCGCGCGACACATCGCCTGCGGACTCCGGACGCGCTGCAGGCTGCAACGGCTTTGAACGCCAAGGCTACTGGATTAGTCACCAATGACTCGGTTTTCACCCGCGTCCAGGCTTTTGAGACTCTGATCCTGGACCACCATCTTCCCTGAAATGCCTTTCCCGTTTCGGATCACGCGAACCGGAAACGGGTAAACGCGGTCCAGCCACATGGCCGCGGCGGCAACCGCCGCCACGCCAATAATCCACAATTGTTTGCGGCCTTCTCGCATATCCGTGACTATTCTCCCACCCGCAGCTCATTCCGATTGACGGAATCCGTATCGGCGATGATCTTCGCGTAGGTCCGCGTCACAGCCTCCATACCGGTGAGCGAAATGGTCTCCGTGGTCTCCTGGTCGGAATGCCAAACGTAGCCGGTGTTGATGATTTCGACGGAGGGCGCGTAATGATAGTAGCGGCCGATCTCGCCGGGCGGCGATGTGGAGGATTCAGGGAACGTAGGTACTCCGAAAGCCAGCATGGCTTGGTTGGCAATATCCAGCAGCTTGGGGCTGTCGCCCGCATACCAGCGGTAAATCGCCGGGGCGTTGGAAAACAGGTTGGTACCCATGGCGGTCTGCTTCAGTCCGGTGTGCTCGCAGTTGAAGAGCAGAGCGGTCTTGGCGAAAAATTCGGGATGCTGCTGAAACCAGACTCCACTCTCGGCGCTATTGTTGTGGTGGCCGGTAGTTCCGGCGAAGAGAATGGTCCGGCGGCGCTTCTGTTGGGGAACCTTCGCGAAGTATTCCGCGATGCCCAGCATGGTGGCGACCCCGGTGGCGTTGTCGTTGGCGCCCTGAAACCACCCATCCCGGTGCGCCACTACAACAACGTTTTCATCCGTGGCGCCAGGCAGCGTGCCCCACACGGTGCCAGACTTCAGATTCGGAACCAGCTTCACATCCAGCCGGATTTTCACATGCACCGGCTCGCCGCTGGCCTGCGCAATCATATCGCGCAGGGCGAGCCCATCCTTTTGACCGAGCGAGAAACTGGGAACCGGACTGTTTACCGGGTAAAACTGAGTTCGCTCATTGCCGGGAACGCCCAGGATTACGAAGATGGCCGCGGCGCCGCGATCCGCCAGCCGCTTAATCGCGCCGCCGGAAATGCCGATGTGGCGCGACGCGGTGTCGGTGCTGTAGAAGAATACGGCCTTGCCTTGGACGTCGCGGGCCAGCGCTATGTCGGCTTCGCTCCCCATTCCGGCGTAAACCGCTTCCAGGTCGAGACCACCGGCGGGCGTTGCTTTGGACAGGTAAGTCGGCTGCGCGGTGTCGAGCGCCAGCGTCTTGCCGTTGATGGATGCTGTGGCGCTCCAGGATTGCGGCATCCATTGCGGAGGAAGATCAAAATACTGCTCGTGGACGTCCGACAAACCGAGTTGGCGAAACTTGGCGAGCATCCATTCCGCGTTCTCCGTGTCGGCTTCGGTCCCGATGATGCGGCCCCAGAACTGCGGATGGCCGTTGTCGCGATACCGGCGGGCCATGGCAGTCAAGTCGTCCACATATTGGATGAGGTGCTTGCCGTCAATGGATGAATAGGCCTGATCGGAAGGCGCGACGCGCCAGCCGATCTCGGTGACCCGCTGGTGGACGGGGGACGGCGCAGGACGGACGGGCCGGGTTTGCTGTCCGAGGAGGAGCGTAGCGGTGGCGGTGGCGATCAATAAGCGTTTTTTGACCATGGGAAATTGCATTCTAAGCAGCATACTCCAGTTGCGGCGGCGGTGGACTTTATTGCTTATAAATCTTTCCGCCTTTCATCACAAACTTTACCCGGCGCAGAGCCGAGATATCCGTCACTGGATCTCCATCCACGGCGATCAGGTCGGCCAGCTTGCCGGCCGCCACCTGCCCGATGTCCATATGCAGCACCTGACCGGCGACGGAGGTCGCGGATTTCAACGCAGACAATGGCGGCATGCCATAGCTCACCATGCGTTCGATTTCGCGGGCGTTTTCGCCGTGCGGGAAAACCCCCACATCGCTGCCGCTGAGAATGGTCACGCCCGCGTCCAGCGCCGCGCGGAAACTGGCTCGCTTGCGGGGCGTGTCGGCTTCCGCCGCCAAGGTCGGACATAAGGCGACATGATGCTCCGCCATCAGCTTGAAAACCTCAGGCGTGCCTTGGTCGCCATGCTCAATGGTCTCCGCGCCGGCCAGCGTCGCGCGCCGCATGCCTTCGGGAGTAACCGTATGGACGGCCACGGGCACGCCCGCGCTTTTCGCGGTTTCGACCGCCAGCTTCATTTCCTCGAGCGAGAAAGTGGGATGCGCGCCCGGATGCGGACCCCAGCGATAGTCGCCGTACAGCTTGATCCAATCGGCGCCGTGGCCGATCTGGTCGCGCACCACGCGGATGAGGCTGTCCACGCCGTCGGCCTCTTCCGCGCCTTGCGGCACGCGCCATTCGAGTGCAAAACCTTTGGGACCGTAGCTCCCGGTGGCGACGATCGCGCGAGTCGCGGCCAGCACTCGCGGGCCGGGAATGATTCCTTGCTCCACCGCTTGTCTCAGTTCGACATCGGAGTAGGCCGCGCCTTCAGTTCCGAGATCGCGAACGGTGGTGAAGCCGGCCAGCAGGGTGTCGCGCAGATGGTTCACCGCGCGCGCCACGCGCAACGCCAGCCCTTCCTTGGACACCTGATCGTTCCAGACGGTCTCGCTGTAAGCGTGCAGGAGAATGTGCGAGTGGCCTTCGACGAGGCCCGGCAGCAGAGTGGAATTGGGAAGCTCGATGACTTTGGCATCCGCCAGGCTGATGCCGGAGGCGGGACCGGCGGCTTCGATCCGCTCGCCGGTGACGCGGACGGCCCATCCTTGGTGAACCGAGTCCCCATCAAAAATGCGGGCCGGCTTCAGAACGATACTCGTCTGGGCCAGCCCGAATAATGGAAGGAAGAAAATTGCTACCGCATGGCATAAGCGCATGCGGAGATTATAGGCTATTGTTGCGCCGGCGGCGGACCGCCATGACCGCGGTGGATGCCTTGCCCGGTTTGCAACGTGTAGCCCGCGGGAATCTGGAACAACGAAGCATCGGGTTCGCTACGAGTCACGTTGGTCAAATTCATGGTGGTGGTTCCAAATCGCGGATCGGAGGTCTTCATCATTACCGGAACCTTTAGATCGGGTGAAATCCAGCGCTCCCGCACGACCTCGATGGCGGAGGTGTTGCCGATGGCGCCAGCGGGGATGGTTCGCGTGCTGCGCGTTCCGGTTGCGGTGAGCCCGTTGATGCTTTGGGCCGACAACGTCTCGGTCTGAGCTTGATTTTCGCCGCGGCGCGCGTGGATGGCATCGGTGGCGCCGGCGGGACGCGCGCCATGCTGCCGAATCGCCATTTGCGAGTAGGTCTGTTTTTGCGCGTTCAGGTGATAGACATATCCGGCCACCGGATCAAAGATGGTGATCTCGGTGCGCGGAGTCTGCGAGGCTGCCTCCGGCGGCGCGGGCATGGTCCGTTCGACGCGGGTGCGGCCCTGGCTGTCGCGATAAACTTTACTGGTATCCTGGCGGCTGATCTGGCTGCCGTTGGCCAAGGTCTGTTGCGTCTGAACGACCTCCGTGCCGGAATAAGGAGCGCCGGTCACGGTTGCTCCCATCCCCATGCCGCCAAATCCCATGGGACCTTCACGCATGCCTCCGCGCATGGGAGGAGGGCCTTGGGCCAGCAATGCAATGCTCGCGAGCGCAGCCGCGAACGTCAGTTTCTGAATCATCATTATGGAGTCTCCTTGTGCAAATTCTGTGGGTCTAAATTCTCTGAGCTTGAATTCTCTTCGTTTTCGTCGTCGACGCGCACAGCTAACGGCGCGTCATCCTGACCAACCACTAAATCCACGGGAATCGAATCCCCGGAAGCCGTCGCAATGAACACACCCATACGGGTCAAAGTATCCGGGGCAACTTCGGTGTGAACCACCCGGACAAACTCGCCCTCAGCCGGCGGCGCGGCGTAAGGTACGGCTTGAAACCCGTCTTCGAGAGGAAGCTGGAGGGTTGCTTCCATTGGTCCCCTCACTGACGTTCGGGGCTGGAGCGGCCAGGTCCGTAGCGCGACGAAACATAGCAGCGCGGCGGCGATCGCAGACACAGACCAGACGGCTAGTTTGCGACGCATCCGCGACCTGGAAACCCGTCCGAACTCCCGCATCAAATCCTGACGGAGAGAGTCCGGCGGCGTCTCCCGGCCGACTGAGTTTCGAATTGCTTTGAGTCCGTGCTCTAATTCCATCGCGTCACCTGCGCAAAGCGCTTCATTTTGGACGCCAGCAGCGCCCGTCCGCGCGATAACCGCGACCGCACCGTGCCCACCGGGCATTGCATCAACCGCGCGGCTTCTTCATAGCTGCGTTCCTCGAACTCGCACAGCACAATCGCGTCGCGGTAGCGCATGGGCAGCTCCCTGACCGCGGCGTGCAACGCCTTGGCCGCCTCTTCCTGGATCAGATTGCCGGCAAGAGCGTCGGCGCGCGGGTAGTCTCCCAGCGGACTTTCGCGGCGCAGATAGCGCGACCGGCCGCGCACCAGATTCCGCGCAATGCCATAGAGGTAAGCTTCCACCGAGCCAAGCTTGGGATCAAACGATTGTAACGGCGACATCATCTGCAGAAAAACTTCGTGAGTGACCTCTTCGGCCGTTGCCCGGTTGCCATCGGAATATAGGACATAGCGGTACAGCGAGGGCGCCCGGCGCTCATAAAGTTCTGAA
This sequence comes from Bryobacterales bacterium, assembly GCA_963836595.1. Lineage (GTDB taxonomy): Bacteria > Acidobacteriota > Terriglobia > Bryobacterales > Bryobacteraceae > DATFZA01. The sequence continues at coordinate 728,135 of CAWIKC010000002.1, read as the reverse complement.
AATGCGGCTTGATCACCCGTTCGCATGCGCCGGTAGAGTTCCTCGTCGCTAAGATCACTCACGCTCGAATCCTGCATTGGCACCGGGGGGCCGGAAAGTTCCAACTTTTATTGTGGAGCAGAGGGAGGGCCGGATTTGGCTCAGGCGGGTCGGCCCAGGAATATTTCGCTCGGGTTCGGTTTTGTAATTCGAGCAGGAACAGTCGCTTTCGGGTTCGTTTGGTTGATTCGTGTGTTCCTCTTGTAATCCGCGCGGGAAGCGATAGTCTTTGGGTTCGTTTGAGGCCCGAGAGGCGCCCGGCTGGTGCTGGTTCTCTTTCGTTGGGATTTCGGGCTTTGGGTTCGTTTTCGCTGGACGGTTGTTCGGGGATGGGTGATGCAAGGTTCTTTTTTGGGGAAGGTTTTGGGGAGTCGCGTTGGGTTCGTTTTCGCCCGGGCGCGGCTTCGGGTTCGGCGAAGTCTTCGCCGAGTCCGGCGCATAGGGGTGGAGGAATGATGCTCGGGTTCGTTTTCGCGGAGCGTTGGTTTGGATTCCAGGAAGTCTTCGCCGGGGTCGCGGCCGGTGGGTAGAAGGTTGATTCAAGGTACTTCTTTGGGAAGAGTTTGCTTGGGTTGGTTTTCGCGGAGCGCTGGTTCGGATTCGGAGAGGTCTTCGGGGGCTGCGGCCCGGTGGGCGGAAGGGTGTTGCAGGGTTCTTCTCTGGGAGGAGCTTTGGGCTTGGGTTCGTTTTCGTTGAGCGTTGGTTCGGATTCTGGGAAGTATTCGCCGGGGTCGCGGCCAGTGGTAGCGTCGTTTGGACGCGTGACCTGGAGGGGTTGGGCGTTGGGCGGGCGGAGTTCGCGGAAGCGGTGCAACTCAGCGACGGCCCCGGCCTGGGTTCGTTCGAAGCGGGCTTCAGGGCGTTCGATGGAGGCGAAATTCTTTTCAACGCGCTTCTGGTTGATACCGAGGCGATGCGCTGAATATAATCCTGCACTGGTTGTTCAGAAAGCGTGTAGCTTACGCTGCAGACGACGGTTCTGGCGGAAAGGCCGTACCTTATCGCATTTTGCGAGGGATTTTGTTGGCCTGCCGGGGTGACGGGGCTGCGGGATAGTGCGCTATTGCGGCGGAAGGCTTGGACTTGTAGTTCTGATCGCATCGGGGACAAATCTTCTCCTGCGACCAAGGTACCGGATGGGTTGGCGCGGCCAACGCTATCGGTCCGGGTAAGTATTTGATAGGGAGGGAGATTTATTTTTCGGATCGCAGTGAATCACTTTGGCGCCGCTGCCCGTCCACCAGGACGGATGAAAATTGGCATGGGTTGAGACGTTTGGCATGCTGATCACAGCCGCGCTATGCGTGGTACCCGTCATCGCGACCGTAAGGTTCTGGAGAAACGCATAAAACCCATCGGTCAGATTCCGGTGCCGGTTGCAGAAGTTGAGCACCTCATCGCAAAGGATCAGCACCCGCCCGCCGGCGGCATCGAAGAGCCGACCCAATGCTTCTGTTCCGGGCGCGGCCTGTTGGGCGGCGCAATTCCGGCGGGTCCAGCTAGTTGGTCGGCGAGGTCCAGCCACGGAGTCTCCAGCCCCGGTTTTGGGTCCCATGCGTTTCCTACGAAAGCGCCAACCTTCGCCGTGGGACATTCAGACAGTCCCGCTGCCGTCAGGAGATCGCTGACGCCGGCGTAGCCGGCCGCGATCTTGCCCGACGTAGCAAGATGATAGAGCGTTGCCAGCGCGCGTGTAAAGACGTTCCGGAGGAAAAATTTCTCCGGATCGCGATAATCCTCGGTTCCCTTCTTGGCGACCACCTGCTCCAGGTGGATCGCAAATTCGTCGGGATTGAACGATCGCCCCTGGCGCACCTCGTCACGAGGGACCGCGACCTTGTACCAGGGGTCTAATTCCGCCATGAACCATCCATCTTACGCCGTCCGCCGGCACATCCGACGCCCCAGCCGCGGGACAACGGGGCCGGCGCCTCGGGGTCGCTCTTATATCTGCTCTCCTTTTACACGGCAGTCCCTTCAGGAGAAATGTCTTCGGAATCGCACCGGCGCCAGCCAGCTTAAAGGAGCCGAAGTCCTTACACCAATCGCCATCCGGGACCTCCGGGTTGGTTTAACCCAATGCGTCAACCGGATCATATCGTCTTCAGTGATGGAACGGTCTTTCAACCGGTCTTCCAGGTGCGCACGGACGCCCTTAGGCAGGCGTTTCCATTCGATGTACGGCATGGATCAGTCGTTATAATCGACGCCAAAGACTTCCTTCTCGATTTGCTTCCACTGCTTATGCGACTTGCCGGCATCGCGCTCGTTCTGAAAGGTTCGAATCGCCTCTCGCAACTTTTGTTCTCTGGCTTCGATCACTCTCTCTACAAGGGATTCCCCGGACTGCAGCAAGGAGACGATCTGTTCGTTATTAAGAACCTCCGCGGCTTCGGTGAGAGTTCGCGCGCCAAGCGAACGCGCGGCTTCGACGATGCAATCCACCGGAACGAGCATGGAACCATCTTCCCCGCTGTGACCCATCTGGCGCACTTTTTTTCCAAACCGGGCGGTCATCTCCGCCACTTCGGCTGGCGAGAGCGACACGTCTTCCCTTGCCAACTCGGTTACGAACTGTTTGAAGGTCAACATCGTCATCTCCCACCAGGGGCCGCGATCGTCAGTCGAGGAGCAGGCGCTCCTGCAATTGCCCTTGCGGCGGACGCTGCAACCCGGCGTCCCGGAGTGATCCGAACGTCTCGGCGAAGTACCGTTCCGGCCATTCGTCCGATGGTACGGCGGCACCCTGGCGGACCGGTTCGGCCACCACAATGACGTCGACCTCGGAGTCCTGCAATCCCGTCGCGATGGACAGGGAGAGTGTCCCGTCCTTGTCCATCCGCTTCTTTTTGGGGAATGTAATCATGCTCCGGTCTCATTATCCCTCAGAATCTAGCGCGGCGCGGCAAGCAACATCGCGTCCAGCAGGCGCTTTTCTTCGCTTTCTTTTGGATACAGCGCCGATAGTGCGTTTGCCAGGCGTAAAAAATCAGGACTGCGCTCGGTTTCGGACTTGAGCAGCGACCGCAGCGCGTTAGCCCTGCCGCTGGCCTGCAACAACGATGTCGCGCCAAAGCGGGGAAGGAAGAAGGGCGGCATAGCTGATGAGGCTCTGAAGACGCGTCTGTCGGCGCAGCGATCAAGAAGGATGGCCATCGGCTCGCGCACCGCAGCGTTCTCGGCGTTGCACTCGCGAACGTGTCGCGCCAACGTCATCAAGACCAGTTTCTGCCGAGCTGTGATCACATCACCCCAGCGCGACATGCCATAGATCGGCAGACTAATCCGGCGGGGTGAGTTCCGGCTCGGGCAGCTTGCCAAGTGCATGATAGAGATCCAGTTCAGTGACTCAGAAGGTTCGGAACCCATAGGATCTTCTCATAGTGACTTTTGCCTTGTTGTTCAGGCCCTCAATGACGCCGCTGGAGAACTCTTTCCGGGCGCGAAAATAATTGAGGATGAGTTCGTGGTGGGCACGTAAAGTTCTGGCGACTTTCTTCATCGGCTCGATCCGCGAACGCATCACTTGGCGACACCAATGGTCGAGGAATTTGGCCGCCCAGGATTTGGGTACACGAGTTATGTTCAGAGTCCACGTCATGACCGCAAGTGCGGAGCTGAACTACGACGCAACGTGGTGGTCAGCGTGCAAGATTGGGCTTCATCCGCCTCTAAGGCGGTTGACAACCGCGTCCGCTAGTTTCGCCAACTCGCCGTTTTCATTCTTCCTCCTGTGCGCGGGCGCTACACTGGCAAGGATGACTGAAACGATCGGATTTATCGGACTCGGAATCATGGGCGCGGGCATGGTGCGTAACCTCGCCACCAAAGGCCACAGCGTGCGCATCTGGAATCGCACACCCGCCAAGGCAGAGGCGCTGGCAAAATCCCTCGGCATTGAGCACGCGGCGTCCTTGCGTCAGTTAAGTGAATCCTCCACCATCCTGATGCTGTGTGTCACCAACACCCAAGATGTCGAACAAGTCCTTTTTGGCGGCGACTCTTCGGCTGCGGATGCGCTGGTGCGCGGCAGCCTGGTGATCGATTGCAGCACCATCAGTCCAAAGGCGACGGAGTCGATCGCGGCCCGGCTCGGTGAGCGCGGCATCGCTTTCGTGGATGCGCCTGTATCCGGCGGTAGCGAAGGCGCCGCGCAAGGCACGCTCGCGATTATGGCCGGCGGCGCCGATGGCGATTTTCTGCGCGCCGAGCCGGTCCTGCAGGCTATCGGCACTCGCATCACGCACATGGGCCCCGCGGGCAAAGGGCAAGTGACCAAGCTGCTGAACCAGATCCTGGTGGTGGTGAACATGCTCGCCGTCAGCGAGGCTTTGGTCTTTGGTCGCGCGGCTGGTTTGGACCTGCGCAAAGCGGTGGGCGCGGTGGAATCGGGCGCGGCAGGCAGTTGGATGTTTTCCAAACGCGCTCCCCAGGTGCTTGATGACTACTGGAAGCCGGGATTCACCATCGATCTGCAGCAGAAGGATCTGGATCTGGTGCTGGAGTTCGCGCGAGAACTGGGCGTGCCGTTGCTGGCGACATCGATCATCAGCCAGCTCTATGGACATCTTCAGCGCGAAGGCAAAGGCGGGCTGGGGAATCATGCTTTGATTCAGGCCGTCGCGCCCCTGGCGGGTGTATCGTTCTGAGCCGCGCCGATTGAAGCCGGGCCAAGAATGCAAAAGGTCTTTCACTTCGACTCTCCGCGCGAGAAATACCATTGCGACGCCGCGATCGTTTGGTGTTTCGACAACCGGTTCCAACTCGGGTTCTCGAAGTTTCTCAAGCGGATTGGAGTAGTGAATTCGGACCCGATCAAGATTGCCGGCGGCGCCAAGAGCCTGGCATCGCCGGAACACGAAGCCGACCGCGCGTTTGTGCTCGACCAAATCCGGAAATCCGTCCGCCTGCATGGGACCAAGCTGGTGATTCTGATGCTGCACTCCGATTGCGGCGCCTATGGCGGATTGGCCGGCGGCTTTGGAGGCGATCCAGTGCGTGAAGCGGAAAGTCAGGAGCGGGAATTGGGGCGTGCCGCGGACTGGTTGCGAAATGTTTTACCGCAGCTCGAAGTGCAAGGTTACTTTGTCGACTTCGAGGGCGTATGGGCGGTAGAACTCACTTCGCCGTGAGCAACTGATTGGCCCACGCGATCTCGTTCGTGGTCCCGCAACTGTCTGGCGCATAGCGGTGACCCGCTACTGAAAAGCCGCCACAGACTCGCTCGGGTCAAGATAAAGTATGCGGACCGCATCGTCGCGGTCTTGCGGAACCCTGTATTGGTGAACGGGGTATTGGCGAACGGGCGAGCCCTGGGCTCTCGCACCGCGAGCGCCCTGGGCGCGTTGCAGGTAAATGCGCGCGGGATTCCCGTCATCGAGCGGACCAACGCGGCAACTTCTTGAAAGTCTTGTACGGTGGCAGTGTTCGGGAGATCGGCGGTGTCACCGGTTGAAAGTGGAACGGGCAAGATCAGGAAGAATGCCACCTGCCGGATCGCATTCACGCGCATAGTGGAGTCCACTCCTTTGGTAGGCTAGACGGCGCCCGCCCGCTGAACGTGCAATCCGGCAGACTTTCTTAAAAAAGAAGATAAAACTTGTCGATTTCGCCGCCCGCTAGACGACCTATAGATAGAAAGCGGGAACGAACCAATGTTGCAGATAGCCGTGAATGAAGCAGTGACCAGCGTACCTCAGCGGCGCTCCGGATCCGATCTGAATCTTGCGATTGCGGTTCAGCGTCAAATGCTCCCGCGCAAAGCGAAGCAGCTCGCCTCGGTTCGATATGCGGGCATGACCGCGGCGGCGCGAGGGGTCGGCGGGGACTATTATGATTTCCTCGATCTCGGGCCGGATGCGCTGGGCGTTCTCCTGGCCGATGTTTCCGGCAAAGGCGTACCGGCCGCTCTTCTGATGGCGAACCTGCAATCGGCCATTCGGTGCGAATGCGCGCACGGGTTCAGCAGCCTGCCAGCCATGCTCGAACTGGTCAACGCGCATTTTTTCGAATCGACACTGCCGGAGCAATACGCGACTTTGTTCTTTAGCCGGTACGACGACCGCACGCGGCGCTTGGACTATGTCAACTGTGCCCAGCAGCCGGCCGTCATTCTGCGGAATGACGGAACGATTGAATGGCTGGAAGGAACCGCGCTGCCGCTCGGACTGATGCCCGACTGGACCGGTGAGATGAAGACTGTCGAGCTGCGGAGCGGCGACCTGCTGTGCGTTTGTTCGGACGGCGTAATCGAAGCCGGCCTCGAAAATGGTTCTGAGTTTGGAGTAGGCGGGCTGGTCTCTGTTCTCGCATCAAATACAGCGCCCGACGTCGAGGCGTCTGTCGCGCGAATCGCGAGCGCCATGCGCGCTTTTGCGCCGGACGGGCCAAGCGACGACACTACTATTGTCGCTTTGCAGGTCGTTTGAGGAAGACGAACTAAGATCGATCGGCGCCAGCGTGCTTGACAGATCCAAGCATGAAGTAACCCGTTCCATGACGGTTCAAACATGTTAGCATCGTTAAAGATGCTTTTAAGATGCGGAATGTCGCCATGGTGAATTTAAGTCAGGATATCCTCCCTCTCACCGATTTCAAGAGAAATACTGGCGCGTTTGTGAGCCAAATGAAGAAGACACGGCGACCGGTGGTGCTCACCGTCAACGGCAAAGCGGAACTGGTCGTTCAAGACGCGGAGAGCTACCAGGAGATCCTAGACCGCCTGGAGCGCTTCGAGGCTGTTGAGGCGATCCGTCTAGGTATTGCCGCTGCCGAGAGCGGCAGGGTCAAGCCCGCGCGCCGGGCGCTTCGACAGCTTCAGGAGAAACTTGGCATTCCGGGTTGACATCACCGACCCCGCGCTGATTGACGCCGAGGAATACGTTAAATTCATTCGAGAAATTCGGTTGGAGCCGGAAGGCGCTGACAAGTGGTTCCGAGGGCTCATCGCCGCAATCTTCTCTCTCGAAGAATCTCCGGAGCGTTGTTCCATCATTCCCGAAGCGGACGAGTTCCAGTCCGAGATCAGGCAACTCGTCTACTTTTCGCACCGAATTATTTTCGGCGTTGAGCATGGCAACAAGCGAGTTTTAGTTTACCGGGTTTATCATGGCTCACGGAAGACGATTGGAACAGCGGACATCGGTCTATAGCCGGTCCAGCAAAACGTTCGCGTCTGTGAAACAATAGGATCGCCTAAAATGAGCCTCATTGAATTCGACACACACACCCTCTCCGATTTCGCAGAAGCAACCTCCCGTGAATGGCTAGAGACCAATGGACTGGGAGGGTCGGCATCTTCCACCACTCTCGGCCTCAACACGCGCCGCTATCACGGGCTGCTCACGGCCGCGACCAAGCCACCGACGGAACGCTTCGTGCTGCTTTCCAAACTGGAGGAGACGCTGGTCGTCGGCGACGCAAAATACGATCTCGGCGTCAATCAGTACCCCGGCAGCATCCATCCCCGGGGCGATCAATACCTCGAGAGTTTCCGGCTGGATCCGTTCCCGGTGTTCACCTACCAGGTAGCCAATCTATGCATTGAGAAACGGTTATTCCTGGTGCACGGCGAAAATACGGTGGTGGTGACCTATCAAGTGACGGGACCGATCGAGGACGGCACGATTCTCGAAGTTCGCCCGTTGGTTGCGTTTCGCGACTATCATTCCACCGCGCACGCCAACCCGGCCTTCAACGGAAACCTGGAAATGGGCGATCAGCAGGTGAGCCTGGCGCCGTACCAGGGTCTGCCCCGTCTCCATTTCGCGCACAATGCGGCGGGAGTTGAAGCGCAGGGGAACTGGTATTATCATTTCCAATACGAACGGGAGCGCGAGCGCGGCCTGGACTTCGAAGAGGACCTCAATTGCCCGCTTGTGTTGCGCTACGATCTAGCGGGCACGGCGTTTCCGGCGTTGATTGCGTCGCTCACTCCGCACAAAATCTCGGAAGTGCCGGTATTGCAACTGCACGAAATCGAGCGCCGCAAGGTGAAGGGCGCCGACCTGTTCGAGCGGCAGTTAGTGGCGGCGGCCGACCAGTTCGTGGTGGCGCGGGAAGATCAGAAAACGGTGGTTGCCGGTTATCCCTGGTTCGCCGACTGGGGCCGCGACACGATGATCTCGTTACCCGGTCTGGCGCTCGTGACTGGCCGGTTCGAAGACGCGCGTAACATGCTGGTCGAGTTTATCCGCCATCTGGATAACGGCATGCTGCCTAACCGGTTTCCCGACCGCGGGGAACTTCCCGAATACAACACCGTGGATGGCACTTTGTGGTTGTTCCACGCGGTGTCTGAGCTGCTGCGCTATAGCGGCGACCGAAAGTACATTCAAGAGAACTTCTACGACGCACTGGCGGGCGTAATCGACTGGCACGTGAAGGGCACCCGTTATGGTATTCGAATGGACCAGGATGGCTTGCTGCTGGCCGGCGAGCCGGGCGTTCAATTGACGTGGATGGACGCCAAGATCGGCGATTGGGTGGTGACTCCCCGCACCGGAAAGGCGGTGGAAATTCAGGCGCTCTGGCACAACGCGCTCTGCGTGATGAGCCAGCTTGCACCAACCGAAACCGACCGGGAGCGTTTTGGCGCCATGGCGGAGCGGGCGCGTGCCGCATTTTCGCCGCTCTTTTGGAATGAAGCCGCGGGCTGCCTCTATGACGTGATCGCTCCAGAGGGACCGGACGGGGCTATCCGCCCGAACCAGATTCTGGCGGTGAGTTTGCCCTATTCTATCCTGGACGAGGAAAAGTCGCGCCGCGTGCTCGAAGTAGTGGAGTGGGAACTGCTGACGCCCTATGGCTTGCGCACTCTGTCGCCGCGCGACTCGCGATACCGCCCGCGCTATGAAGGCGACTCGCGTTCCCGCGACAGCGCTTATCATCAGGGGACCGTGTGGCCTTGGCTGCTGGGCCCGTTCTTGACGGCCTATGCGAAGGTGCACGGTGATTCTCCCGAGGTGCGCGACCAGGTGAGCCGTTTTCTCCAGCCATTGCGGGAGCACTTGTGGCAAGCGGGTCTCGGACAAATTTCCGAGATTTTTGACGGCGATGCCCCGCATCGGCCGAACGGCTGTATTGCCCAAGCCTGGAGTGTTGCGGAAGTATTGCGTACGTATGCGGAAGACGCTCTCGGAAGACGCCCGGCGGCCAGCGCGTCCGCGAGTACGGATTAGGTCATCCGTTTGTAGTTTTAGCGAAACGGAGTGCCGATCAATTCCTGCTCAGTGCTTGAGTAACTCGGGCACGCGCGGGTTAGTAACCCGCGGTGCACAGGCTAATTACAGGCTAGTTATGCTTGTGCGATTCGTCCTTCCAGCCCCGAACGTCAGTGAGGGGAACGCGCCGTTCCCCTCACTAACGTTCGGGGCTGACAAAGTGTTAAACTCCATACGCGGGTTACTAACCCGCGGCAGGTTAATAACCTGCCCCACAAGCCGAGATAATCCATGTCACGTGGTCAATCTTACAAGCTATGACGGCCTGCATTTGCAGATCTTCTACGCCTTCAAAGGCATAAGATCCTGGCAACGGAATTGCACCTGACAACCACGAAAGGAGAACACCGGAATGAAACGATTGGTCATATGCGGCTTGATGGGGAGCGGGCTTCTCTTCGCGCACCATCACAATCCGTACACCGATGAGTCCGGGAACCCGCGGTTGTCGGGGAACGAGCGGGTGGCGCTCGAGACAGAGTCTCCCCGCGTGCATGTCACCGGTAGAAAGCACCCGGCAGCCCAGATCCAGAAGGATAAAACCACTCTGATCGCCCTAATTCCGCACGGAAGTTAGTGGCGCGCCCAGGGGGACACCGGCGGTGTGCGCGCTAAGAAAAGTCATGGCCGCTCACACCGTCGGATCGCCATGCACCTCGACCGCGTCCGGTTCGACGCCCGCCACCGCCGGTTCGGGCAATCGCCCGCCTAGATTCGCCCACAGCCAGAAGAAGGCCGTAGTTGAACTCAACAGCCCGGAAACCACGCCAATGGTTCGCGGGCTGTAGTGCTGCGAGGCCACGCCTGCGCCGGCCATGGACATCATCATCACCGCCCAACTCACCGTTTCCATGGTGGCGAAGACGCGTCCGCGAAATTCGTCGCTTACGTGCCGCAGCAACTGCGCAAAGTTCAGCACGGAGCTTACCGCGACGGCCGATCGCGAAATGGCCAGAAACACGACCGCCCAACCGAACGTCGGCATCTGGCTGAACACGATATAGGCGCCGCCGTGGATGACATAGCAGACAGAAATGGTCCACTTGTAGCCGCGAAACGTCAGCCGCTTGCCCAGCGTGTGCGCCAACCCGCCGCCGACAAGCAAACCGATGCCGGCCGCGCCCCACAGGTATCCAATGCCCAACGGCCCCATGTGAAACACGAGTTCCCCGAACAAGCTGAACAGAATCTGCGCCGCGCCGCCTCCGGAGGCCCAACCGGCGGCCACCAAAACAATTCCCAAAATCAAGGGTGACGAGCGCAGATAGCGCAGCCCTTCTGAGTACTCGTGCCAAGGCCGCACCACCTGGTTCTCGGTCAGTTCCACCGAGCGCTGCGCGCGAAAATCGCCCTGGACTTTCAGCTTCGAAATGCACAGCGCCGAGACAAAGAACGAGAGTGCGTTGAACGCGAACGCCCATTTGTAGCCGAACGCCAGTACACTCGTCCCGCCTAAAAACGACCCAATGGTCAGCGTGGTCCATTGGGTGGTCTGCGTCAGCGAATTCGCGGTATGCAGCTCCTTGTCGTCGGCGATGCGCGGCAAAATGGAAGCCCGGCCGCTGGTGAAGAACGGCGACGCGAACATCAGCAACGCGCTCAGCGGGTAGAGCAACCAGGTGCTCTTAGACGGTATGGCCAAGATAAATCCGAGCGCGACAAATCCGCGGATGATGTCGCTCGCCAGCATCAGCCGGCGCCGGTCCACGCGGTCCAGCGCGACGCCCGCAATCGGCCCGGCGAAGATCGCCGGCACCGCGCGCGATAGCATGATGGCCGTCACCACCATGCCTGAGCCCGTGTTCGCCAGCGCCAGGCTGAACACCGCGACGTTGTTAAAGTGATCGCCGATTTCGCTGACCACCTGGCCGATCCAGGTGAAGCGATAGTTCCGGTTCCGCTGCAGCAGGCGGAGGAAATCTGACATCAGCCAGCCGCCAGTTCTTCCTTCCGTGTGGTGATGCTATCCAGAAACTCGCGGTCGAGTTCATAGCCGAAGCCCGGTTGATCGCGCACCGCGATGGTCCCGTGCGCGCTCACTTCCACCGGCGGGCAGATGATGTCGCGCTTCCAGTAGCGCTTGCTCGCCGACACATCGCCGGGCAGCGTGAAATTCGGAAGCGTTGCCAGCGCGATGTTATGCGCGCGCCCGATTCCGGCTTCGAGCATGCCGCCACACCAGACCGGTACGCCAAATTCCTGAGCCACATCGTGTACTCGCTTCGCTTCCGCAAACCCGCCCACGCGCCCGAGCTTGATATTGATAATGCGCCCGGCTTTTATTTCCAGCGCCTGCCGCGCTTGATGGGCGGAGCGGATGCATTCATCGAGACAAATGGGCGTCGAGAGTTCGGCCTGGAGCTTGGCGTGGTCGATAATCTCGTCATGCGCCAGCGGCTGCTCGATCATCATCAAATGAAACTGGTCCAGTTGTTTCAGCCGGTCGATATCCGCGAGGGTATAAGCGGAATTCGCATCCGCCATCAGCAGAATATCCGTAAATTCAGCGCGGATTTGTCGAATTACATCCACATCCCAACCGGGCTTGATCTTCATTTTGATGCGTTGATACCCGGCCGCCAGTTCCACCGCTATTTTCTCGATCAACTGCTTCACGGTATCCTGAATGCCGATCGAGACTCCGCAAGGAATCTCTCTACGCGCTCCGCCACCGATAAGCCGGTATAGTGGTTCGCCGGCCTGCCGCGCTTCCAAATCCCAAACCGCGACTTCGAGACCGCCGCGCGCCATATTGTGCCCGCGAATATGGGCGGTGCGCGAACCAACCTCGGCAGCCCTTTCAAAAGAATGGCCCAGCACACGCGGCGCGGCATAATCGCGCAGAATCAACCACGCCGATTCGGTCCATTCTTCGTTATAAAAAGGGTTTTCGCCGGCCGTCACTTCTCCCCAGCCGGAGATCCCACCGGAAAGTACTTCCACAAGCACGATGCTGCGTTCATAGGTGCGGCCAAAGCTGGTCTCGAAAAAATGCACCAGCGGCATCCGAATCTCCCGGAGTACGATGCGATCAATCACTAGCGCCATTGGCTCCCTCCCACTGCCCCAGCAAGTACACGCCGGAGTCTTCCGTCTTTTCAAAGCCGATCACCGCCAGGCCGCGCTGAAAAAAGTCCAGAAACTGTTCGCTGACCTGTTTTTGAATGTGGCGCGCGCGCCGGGGATCGGAATTCCGCAGTTCGGCGATGTTTCCGGGCACCGAGATCCGCTCCGTAGTCGCGTTCGAAAACCGACCACCCTCGGTGACCGCCTTCACGCGCGGCGATGCGATCCACCACTCCGCAATGCAGCGGTCGGTCGGCAGCCCGCCATGCAGGTGGCTGCTAGTCGTCCCGTATTGATTCAACACGAAGCGCCGGATAATCGCTCCCAGCCGCATGATGTTGAAGAACGCGTTCTTGAGTTCGAGCGGATCGAAGGTCCATTCGATAAGATCGATGCCGCGCGCCAGCGCCTCATCGCGCTGCAGCAGCTTTAGCGTCCGGCCGATCCTCGCGTCGCGATATTCCGGCAGCACGCCCAGCATGTGGCTGTGCAGATAAGTTTTCGGCCCCGGCTTGATCCCCGGAACCGCCAGGCAAAAGCCCACCATCTTTTTTCCGTCGAAAGCTCCGAATACCTGTCCGCCCACTTTGCTGGCGGTCACAAACAAGCGCACCGGCAAAAGCTCGACGTCCTCAAATCCCCAGATCAGCTTCTGCAGATGCACGGCTTCCTGCAACTCGGCTTGCGAGTGGAGCGCGCGGGCCTCAATCGGCATGCTGCCGTTTGGCCTCCTGCCAGAGGTTTTCCATTTCGTCGAGCGTAGCGCCCGGTAGCTTCGCATTGGCCTCGACATAAGCGAAGCGTGTACGAAAGCGCCGGTTGGCCAGCCGGAGCGCTTGCTCCGCGTCGACGTCCAGAAAGCGGGCCAAGTTGACGACGGTCGCCAGCACGTCGCCATATTCGTGCTCGATCTTGCGCTTGTCGCCCGAGAGCCGGATTTCCTCCAACTCCTTCAGCTCTTCTTCCAGCTTGCCCATCACCTGGCCATAGTTGTCCCAATCGAAGCCCACCTTGGCGGCCTTCGCGGTGATCTGCTGGCATTCGCTGACGGCCGGCTGGCTGCGCGGAACACCCTCCAGCAGAGTCTTGGGCGTTTGCCCTTTTTCGGCTTTCTCTTCGGCTTTGATTTCGTCCCAGCGGCGCTTGACGTCGCCTGCGGTTTCGGCTTCGGCATCCGCGAAGACATGCGGATGGCGCCGGATCAGCTTGGTGTTGATGGCATCCAGGCAGTCGTCTATGGTGAAGTGGCCTTGCTCGGCGGCCATCTCGGCATAAAAGATCGCCTGTAGCAGATAGTCGCCCAGTTCTTCGGCTAGACCCCGCCAATCGCGAGCGTCGATGGCCTCGAAAACCTCGTAAGTTTCTTCGAGCGTGTAGGGCTTGATCGAGTCAAAAGTTTGTTCGCGGTCCCAGGGGCAGCCGCCCGGAGCACGCAGGCGCGCCATGATCTCCACCAGCCGCGCAAACCGGTTTCCGGTGTCTGACACCACTTCAGGATAACGTGGCGATCCATCCGATCGAGACTGTGGGCGTCGCGACGGTGGCCCTTTTGCGTTTGTCTCAAGGGAGAAAAACGTCGAGGATTTTCCAGCACTTCGCTCATTGCGGCAGTCGCGCCTGTTCTTATTGCGGATGTGCTCGACCGCTTCCCCGTTTCGCGGGAACACTCTCAAGCGCGGGCCGAATTGGACCGCCACGAGTGGGCCAGAACGCGTGGCAAGCGTAGCGCCGCGGGTGTGAGCGCGTGCGCTTCAACCATTGAGCTTGGAGAGCAAGGAGGGCAAGGCGATTCGCCGCCATTGATGAGCAGATTGCAACAGGTGGCCTCAGACGACGGGCAACGGCTGGAAATCCTGGCGGAAGTAGGAAGAGTCGCTGGAAGATGCTTGCGAACGCTGTCGGAGTCGCGCCCTGCATCTGCGTTTGGAGACTCTCACCGTTGCCTTTGAGCTGACGGCAGCGTAATGTGGTTGTCGAGGTTCGGATATTCGCATGCTAAAGTCCCGGCGAGCTTACACATGGCGACGTTTTTCAAGAGTTATTGTGGTATTGGCCGCGCTGGCGTTCGTGTCAACAATACTCAGCGCCCAGGAGACAGAAGACGCCAAGCCGCTTCGGCCGGATGACAACAGCTCCCTCCGATGGCGCGCTCGCGAGGCACGAAGGTTAGGCAAAACGTCAATATCGGTGGCGGCGCCAAACCACGAAACGGCGCAACCCGAGCCTCTTAACGCGGCGCTGGGGCATACCACTTTAGTGTTAGCAAGGTTTCTAGGCCAGGCGACGACTCACGATGAATATCTTGTTATCACGTGGCGCAAGTACCGCGTCCTAGAGAAATTTTCTCCGATGGTTATCTTTGAGGAACAGCCGAGTGAGAAGTTTATAGACTTCGTTCCGGCATCACTTCTCCCCATTGCCCCTGATGAGTTCGTTATGCCCGAACGTGCGGGTACGGATGTCGTCGATGGCGTCACCGTCACTATGTTGAGGAGCGAAAATGGTGTTCTTCCAGAAACACGGCCGCTTCTTATGTTCCTTATATTCGCATCATCTGGGGCTGTCGCGGCGCTGAATTACGGCCTACAAGGAGCATTTTGGGTGGACTCGTCCGAAACGCTACACCTTATTCAGGGACCCGAGGGCAATGGCTTGGGATCCGAGCTTCTGAAACGGAGCGCGGGCAAATTGGCTGGGGTGCGGGCGCTAATGAGCGTTCGTACTCAACCGAGGTGAGCCCAGTGATCATGTCCACGTGTCGCCAATACTTTCCTCGCCAGAATTCAGTCTTCATTCCGCCAATGTCACTCGCAATTAGCATTGCCGTTTCTCCTGTTTGCTGCATCAGGCGGCCGCGTACCGCTCGCTATTCGGCTTCGATCCGCTTAGAGCATAGAACAAGATGAACAGGTAGCAGAGCACGGGGATCAAGAAAGCGTGGTGCAGCCCGATACGGTCGGCCATTGCGCCCTGGATCAGTGGCAGAATTGCGCCGCCCACGATCGCCATGTTCAGGAGTCCGGAGCCATTTCCCGTCAACGAGCCGAGCTCCGCCACTCCCAAGCTGAAGATGGTAGGAAACATGATCGAGTTGAACAACCCGACGGCGAGAATGCTCCACATCGCCGTGCGTCCATCTGCCAGCATGGAAACAGTGACCAGCGTTGCCGCGACGATCGCGCAAATAGCGAGTAGATGTCCAGCCCTGAACCGCCGTAGAAATCCGGCGCCGAGAAAACGCCCGATCATGACGCCACCCCAATAGAAGGAAACAAAACCCGCGGCTGTTTTGGTGGGGAGGCCCGCGATTTCAGGCAACCCGAAATAGTTAACCAAAAAGCTTCCAATTGAAACTTCCGCGCCCACATAGGCGAAGATCCCGATCGCGCCCAGGACGAGATTGGGATGTTTCCAGATCGAATCCTTCACCTTTTCTGCAGGACGGTATGCGGCGCTTTCGATTTTTGGCAGCTTGGAAGTGCCGATCAAAACCGCCAACAGCAATAGTGCAAAGCCGATCACGGCGTAGGGCATCTTAACCGAGGCCGCCTGTTGCACGCGGTACGCCTTCAGAGCATGCGGCGCGAGCTGCCGCAACTGTTCCACAGCCAGCGGCACGGCGCTGAGGATGAGCAGGCCCCCGATTTTCGGGGCAATGGTGGTGCCGAGAGAGTTGAAGGCCTGCGTCAAATCCAGCCGGCTCGACGCCGTTGCTGGTTTTCCCAGCAAAACCACGTAAGGATTGGCCGCCACTTGAAGACCCGTGATCCCCCCGGCGAGGATGATAAGCGCAGCCAAGAACAGCGGGTAAGAAGCAGCGGATGCGGCGGGTAGGAACAGAAATGCTCCGAGCGCCATAGTGAGCAATCCCATCACCATGGTCCGCTGGTAGCCGATTCTGTTTACAATTTTCGCCCAGGGTACCGAGAATAGGAAATACGCCGAAAAGAAGGCAAACTGGACCAGCATGGCTCGCGCGTAACTCAGGTCAAAGATCGATTTGAGGTGCGGCACCAGAATGTCATTCAGGCAGGTGAGAAACCCCCACATGAAGAACAGCGTAGTGACGATAGCCAGAGGGAGGGAGTAATTTGGGGTTGCCGAGTTAAGCGGGACGCTCTGAGCCGGGCCAGTACTTTCTCGAGTCGCCATTTCTCCTCACCTCACCTTCAACCTGACGTCTAAAACCACGTTTCGGCCTGCACTCCGTAGGTCAAGCCACTCGTTCTATTCAGATACGGCACTCCGCCCACCAGCCCGCGAAATCCGTCCGACCAGTTTGCGTAGGTCAGGAAGGCGCGTAGCACCGGGCGGCTGAAAAACTTTCTCCCCGCTCCGATTTGTGGCGCTATGGTGAACTTGCGCAGCCAGCCATCGTAGGGACCGATCAGGCTGTCGGCCGCATTTACGCAACCGGCTACGCAATGAGTGTGATCAAAACCTACCTCGAGCGCCAGCGAGATGTGGTTGGTGAAGAAGACTTCCGGTCTCGCGCCGAACGAAATCCACTCCGCCCAGGGGTGTAATGGATTACCGTCCTTGGTCCGCTGGAAGATGAAGATTGGCATGATGGCGAAGATGTCGTTCGGCTGAAGGACCACTTGTTCTGTGACGAGAAGCTGTCTTGAACTATCGATAAACGGCGTTGGGTTCGCGATTGTCGTGCCGTTTCCGGGATTGCTGAAGTTGCTGGCGGCTCCGGTTCCGTACTGGGCGGAGAACACGTGATAGCCGCCGTGCCACTCAAGGCGTTGGTGGCGGAACCCGAAAGCGTATCCATCGGTAGTGGGAATGGTGGCGGGAATTGTTGTCTCGGTTGAGGTGCTAACGCTCGATAAAGAACCGCCTTTCGATGTTGCGTAATCGAACCACAAACCCCAAAGACCCGCCGGTCCCTTCATGTCATACAGGCGCGCGTCGATGTTGCTCTTGGCGAGGTTCCCGTTTTGAGTCACAATGTCGGGCCGGGCTGCGCTTACGAAGGCCACCGCCAGCTTGCCGATTCGAACATTAAGGTCCTCAACGCCCGCGCCGTAGCCGCTCATGTCCAGCGGGTAGAAATCGTTGATATCGATGTGCTGGCGACGGTAGTATCTTTCGCCCGCCCAGAACTTGGCATCGGGCTGGGTTGCAAAAATGTTGCCGGCTTGAACGAACGCTTCTCGGAAGCGGAACTGATCGTCACCGACTCCGTTGGGGAAACTTGCGGAGTTGGCGGAATTCGTGGTGTTGGCCTCTACCATGAACTCTGTTTTCATCCAGGCCTTGTCGGTAGTGTGGTTCGGGTTCAGCCAATTGTTGACAAATATCAGCTCGGCGTAGGTTTCCGCTTCGTTTCCCAAGCGGTACTTCGCTTCGGCGCCCGGGGCTTCAAAAGCGACCTGCTGACCACCGGCGCTGTTTAGACCGTAACCTGAACGAAAATATCCGTGGAATTCAAACGCACTCACTTCTTGCTGCAACTTCGTGATCTCTTGTTCCGCTTCGTTCAAAAAGTCATAAGTTGGTTCCGAAGGGATCTGGCCTTGAAACTTCGCCCCGACCTGATCTGAATTTCCATGGATGGCTTTGTTAGCGGCGTGTTCGGCGGCTAACTCCGCCGCCGAGATAGTTCCCTCTTTTGCTTTTTGGTTTGCCTCTTTTTCTTTTTCGATTTGCTGTTCCAGTGCGGCGATGCGCCGCTCAAGGTCGCGGGTGGTCTGCTCGTACAGTTGTTTCAGTTGTTGAAGTTGCTCTTGTAAGTCAGGGCTCTGCTGGGCGGACGCGGGCCAGACCGCGGCTAGAGCCATGGCGACGGTACAAGTGCAGCAGCGAAGCAGCCGCCTCCAAGGCCTACATGGCCCGCTGTTCATCGGACGATCTCCTCGGCCAACCTGCCTTGCATAAACGCCCGTCGTTAAGCATACCCCATTCCAATTCGCGCCATCATGACTCAAGATCAGGCCTATTCGTTCGAGCTGCGACACCTATTGAGACTCGCCAAATACAGTGACAGGGGCTCTTAACAGGCGGGCTGATAACGTGCGGGCTGATAACGCGCGGCAGGTTAATAACCGTGGTTAATAACCCGCCCCACAAGCCAAGATAGATTCTGTCACGCTATTTCGCGAACCTCAATAGCCGGCTCCTCCCCGCGCTTTCAATCTTGACGCTCAGCAACCTCTATTGACGAACCCATCAGCAAATCACGGAGGGTGTCGGCAAGCTCGGCTTACCGCTTGATCGGTCAACCCTCTTCGAGTCGCGCTGGTCGAACCAGTGGCTTGCCCATTTAGTCAAGCCGAATTCGGACGGTTCAGATGGCCTTCTGGGTGAGCTACTTCGTCATGGAAATCTCGAGCGAGATATCTACTTCCTGAATGTCGAAACCGCGCAACTTGGTCTGTGCCAGCATTTGCTGAAATTGCTCCCGGGTATAGGCGGTCTTACGCAGCTTCAGGTGGAAGACTAGCTTCGTTACCACTTTATTGACCGCGCTCAATCCGAGCGTGTCCACATGGTGATTCATCGATTCCGGGGAAGCATCCCGGCAGAGATCGATGATCAAGCCCTGTCCGCCGGGCTTGAGCACGCGGCACATTTCCTGCAGGGCGCGAACCGGCTGTCCGAAGTTCTTGAAAGCCGCGCGGCATAACAGAAAGTCGAAGGAATTGTCCGGGAATGGCAGGCTGGCGGCATTGCCTTGCCGGAAGTCCACGCGGACTCCGGCTTCGGTTGCGTTCTTGCGAGCGATTTCCACGAAAGTGTGGCTGATATCGAGGCCGGTGATGGAGTACGGGCCGAGTTTCGCGAGTTCGATGCAAAAATAGCCGGGGCCGGGCGCGACCTCCAGCACCGCACTGCCCGGCGGGAGTTGACTCGAAATCCGGCGAGCGAGCTTGGTGAATTCATCGAGCGACTTGCCGGTGTTGGCCGCATACCACTTGGCGATCCGGCCTTCCATGGCGCTATCTTTACGAGCTTTGGGTAATGTGGATGTTGTCATTTAGAATCTCCATGTCATTCTTTGAGAATTTCGCCGCGACCTCCCGCAGCCACCGGTCGTCCCAGATAAGTGAACCGCTGCCGAGGTCTGCGACCACGCCCTGGAGCCAGGTGAGTTCGGCCTCGAGCAAGGCGGTTCGATAGGAGTCCTCCAGGAGAAACAGCCGCGGCAATTCTCCCGCTGCCCGCTTTTCCGCCTCCAGCTTGGCCAACTCATTTCGGATAGCGTCCGCCCGGATCTCGAATTGCTTTTGCGCCTCGCCGGGCGTCAGCAGCATCAAGACGGAGACCGCGGCGGGAAACTCGGGAAAGTCTGCGCCAAAGGCGGTCAGCATCTCGCGCAGCCATAACTTGGCCGTATCGCGGCCCCGGTCTGTGATCGAGTAGACGATGCGGTCCGGGTGGCTCCCGGTTTGGACTTTGCCTGAAATCTCGATCAGGCCGAGGCGAAGAAGCCGGCCCAAGGTCTGGTAGACGCTGGCCCGCTGGCGGACATTGACGACCTTGTCCTTCCCCCTCTCTTTAATCAACTTCTGCATGCGGTAGGCGTGCATGGGCTCTTCGACCAGCAGGGCGAGAAGGATGAGTCCGAGAGAGGATCGACGAGCTTCACGATTCATAGTTATATAATGATTAGTTATGTTATTTCCGTCAAGCGAAGTTTCTGCGGGCTGCCCGCCGGCTCGCAGATCTCCCGTGTTGCCCCCAATCCCCACTCGGCCAAGGATCTCCTCTTTTCAGGCGTAGTTGCAATCCATTTGCTGATTACTATTGACTTGAAAGATCCGAATCCGTAATATGGACCGAAGCGGTCCTAGATTAGGCGATTGAAGCCGCTCAGGGCCAAACACAAACAGAACGGGAAGAATCTCCACGGATATGAAGATCCAAAGAATTGGTGATGTTAGAATCTGCCAGGACCGATCTTTACAGGAATGCGACTCGATTGCAAGTAGCGGAATGAGATGGGGGTTATCGCTCGGCTCTTTTATTGCCAGCGCGAGAACTTGCGCCTTGCTTGCCTTTGCTGTCTCAACTCTGTGGGCTAGCGGCGGAGGAAGCCTGTTAGGAACCATTACCGATCCGCGGGGCGCGTCGGTTCCGGGCGCAAAAGTCATCGCAACCGATGCCGCCACGGGCACCAAGCAAACGATCACAACCGATGGTCAAGGCTTCTATTCATTCCAGAGTCTTCCCGTCGGACGCTACGACGTTCAGGTCGACGCGCCGGGGTTCAAGCCGCTGCGGCGTACCGGTGTCATCATCAATGTCGAAAGTAAGGCGGTGGTGGACGCGTCGCTGGTCATTGGAGAAAGGGTCGAGACGGTAATCGTCACCGAGTCGGCGGCGCATGTGGAAACTGTCGACACGCAAAGGGGCGAGGTCATAACGGCCAGACAGTTGACGGCCGTGCCGCTCAACGGCCGCAGTTATACCGACCTGTTGTCGCTGCAGGCGGGCGTCGCTCCGGTCACTTCATTGACCTCTCAAACTCAGCAGGATGTCGGCGTGAGCGCATTTTCTCCCTCCGGGGACTTGAACCCCGGCACCATCTCGATCAACGGACAGCGGGAATTCGCCAATAGCTTCGTGATGAATGGAAGCGACGTGGAGGAAGACGTCAACATGGGCTCGGCCATTATTCCGAACCTGGATTCGATCGCTGAGTTCCGCATTCTCACGGGCAATTTTGACGCCGAACATGGCGAGTTCAGCGGAGGCCAGATCGAAGTAGTCACCAAATCCGGCACGAATTCATTTCACGGGGATATCTTCGAATTCCTCCGCAATACCGATCTCGATGCGCGCAACTTTTTTTCGCCCACGCGGGGTGAGTTCGACCAAAACCAATTTGGCGCTACCTTGGGCGGCCCGATCCGGAAGAACAAAGTGTTCTTTTTTGCCGACTATCAAGGCACGCGATTGACGCAGGGAGTGGACACAGGGCAGATTGCGGTGCCTTCGCTCGAAAACCGAAGCGGCAATTTATCGGATGCCGCGAGTTCGTTTACCACGGTCGATCAGAACGGGAACACGGTGCCTACTACGGTGAGCGGGCCTTACTTTGCCAATCTGCTCTCACAAAAGCTGGGCTACGGCGTAACCGCGGGCGAGCCGTATTATTTTGCAGGATGCACCACTGCCCTGCAATGCGTGCTACCGAACGCAATTATTCCGCAGAGTGCATGGTCCGCTCCAGCAGCCGCGCTTTTGAAGTATATCCCGGCTCCCAACAATCCCAATGGGACCTTTTCGACTTCTTCCTACAACCAGACCTTACAGGATGACAAAGGCGCTTACCGGCTGGATAGCTCGACACGCTGGGGAATGTTGTCGGCCTACTATTTTCTAGACAACTGGTCGCAGAATAGCCCGTACCCGGTGGCGCAGGGTGGCGCGAACGTTCCTGGTTTTAACGCCTTGAATGCAGGACGCGCGCAGTTGCTTTCTCTGGGCGACACCACCACTTTCAGCTCCACCGCCGTCAACGAGTTCCACTTCAGTTTTCTGCGCGACGCCACCGATTTGGGTCGTCCTATCGGCGGAGTTGGCACAACTCTCGCCTCCCAGGGGTTCGTAACCGGCGCCAATACGCCTGGCATCGTCGCTCTATCGCCCAAAACCGAGGGCGTGGAAAGCGTCGACTTCAACAACTTCTCTATCGGGACCAACACCAATGAGCTGAGGCAAACGAACAACACTTTTCAATGGCGCGACGGTTTCTCCAAGGTGATTGGCACCCACACCATCAAAGTGGGCGGCGAATTCCACTACGATCAGGTGAATACCAATCCGATCGCGCAGTTGAACGGCAATTTCATCTTCTTCGGAAGCGAGACGGGCGTGGATTTCGCGGATTTTCTGCTGGGCATTCCAAGCCAGTACAACCAAAGCCAGCTTCAGCCGTTCTACGGCCGCAATAAATTTGCTGGCCTTTACGCGCAGGATAGCTGGCGGGTCAGCAAAAATCTGACGGTGAACTACGGTCTGCGCTGGGACCGCATCGAGCCCTGGTATGAAAAATACAATCAGATCGCGACTTTCGTTCCGGGCCAACAGTCCGTCGTGTTTCCGGGCGCACCGGCCGGCATTTTATTTCCGGGCGACGCGGGCGTCCCACGCACGCTTGCGCCTCCGGGAAATCGCGATTTTGCACCGCGTATCGGGCTGGCTTACTCGCCCAGCGCCGGCCGGGACAGCCTGCTCGGCAAGATTTTAGGCGGTCCGGGCAAAACCAGCGTGCGGGCCAGTTTCGGAATGTTCTATACCGCCATCGAGGCGCTGACGATTGGAATCAGCAGCGCGAACGCGCCCTATGGCACGACCTATACCAGTCCCGCTCCGCCGCTGTTTTCCACGCCGTTCATCACGGCGGCCAACGGTCAAAATCAGGGCCAATATTTTCCGGTTCAACTTGCGCCTTTGAGCACTTCGGCCAGTCATCCCGATACCACCCTCGACTGGTCGCAGTTTGAACCGATCAGCGGCGTGCCGAATTATCTGACCAGCAACAAGACTCCGTATACCGAGGAATACATGCTCTCGATCCAGCGCGGCATCGGAAACAATACGGTGCTCGATGTGAGCTATGTGGGCAATCAGGCGCATCATCTGCTGGTGCTCAGAGAGGCCAATCCCGGCAACCCGGCGCTGTGTCTGCAGTTCAGCAATCCGGCCAACCTGGCCCCGGGCCAAACTCCCTGCGGCCCGTTTAACGAGAGCAATGTGTTTACCACTGCGTCCGGCCAGGTGATCAATGGAACCAGAGGGCCGCTGGGATCGAATTTCGGAAGCGACACCGCGGAAACAACCATTGGCAATTCCAACTATAATTCGCTGCAAGTCACGGTGCGTCACACCAGCGGGCCGCTGCAGTTGTTGGCGGCCTACACCTTCAGCAAGTCGCTGGATCAATCTTCCAACCTGGGCGAAGAGGTCAACCCGATCGATCCCTCGCTCAGCAAGGCATTATCCGCTTTCGATATTACGCACAATTTTGTGGTGAGCTACAGCTACCAGCTTCCGTTCGCACGCGTTCTGCGTGCCGCAAACCGCTGGACGCAGGGTTGGGAACTCTCCGGGATCACGCGCATCAGTACCGGTCTGCCGGTGACGCTGATCAATTACGGCGACAATTCACTACTGGGCGCGGAGCCAAATGGCATCAATAATTTTGGCGTCGACCAACCGGATGTTGCCCCTGGTTCATTGGCTCTGAATCACAACCCGCGAAACGGGCAGTCCTATTTCAATGCGTCGCTCTTCAGCGAAAATGCACTGGGCACTCCCGGTGACGCCTCACGCCGTTATTTCCACGGACCGGGAATGGCCAATTTCGATGTGGCGCTTCTCAAGAACCTGCGCCTCACTGAATCGAAGTCGGTTCAGTTCCGAGTTGAGGCGTTCAATGTTTTTAACCATGCGCAGTTTTTCGGGCCGCAATCGGTGGACGGGAACATGAGCAGTGCGACCTTCGGACAGGTGGTCAGCGCGACGGCGCCCCGGCTGGTCCAGCTTGGCGCGAAGCTGACGTTTTAGATCTTAGATCGAATTAGATCGGAACGTGTAGGGTTCTTCACGGCGCTCTTTTTGAGCTGGCTAAGCTAAATATAGTTTACATAGGTGCTTAGCGCCCGCAGCCACCGATCACGTTGCGCATGGCTGCTGCTGCCTATCGAATGTTAATTACACTTTCGGGATAGGAGCTGAAAAACCAAGAAACCTTTCGCCGTTTCCAGGAGTCTAGAAAGGCACTGCGGCGCAGCGTAGAGATAATACTGATTTCGGCGAAATTTTTTACCTTTTGACACACTCTATGAAGAACACCCTCCCAACACTCCCAGCGCGAGCGAAAGGACTGTCGACGCGCGAGCAGTCTGTCTTATATTTAGTCGGAGAAGGCAAGACCAGTAAAGAGATTGCTCAGCATTTACAGCTAAGCATATGGACGATTGGAAGTTACAGAAAGAATATCTGCAAAAAGCTGGGAGTGCACTGTACTTCAGCGCTTGCCGTTTATGCGGTGCAGCATAAGCACACATGGATTACGCTGCCTTAAGACCGCGCGAGGCAGGGCAGACTTGGGATCTCGTACCCCTCGCAAGGGGTATTGATGGAAGGAACATTGAATGCTAAATGTTTTACTGTCAGGAAACAGCAAGCATAAAGGCTTCGCTAAAGAATGTTTCTAGTGCTTGCGTCTGGAGGAATGCCTTCGATGCTCCCCAAAATGTTCGCCCATATCTTGCCCCTAGCAGCACTCGCCACAGGCGCCGCTTCTGCCCAATCAGCCGTCGCCGGAAACAGCTCCGCAACCTGGTCAATCAACTGCGGTTTGTGGCGCACGGATTCAGGCTTCATCTCCACGATCGACCTGAAAAACCGAAATATTAAGGTTCCGATCACGGTCACGCCCATTCTGTATATGGCCGATGGAACAGAGGTCGATTTGACGCCAATTACGCTCCCGCCCGCAGGAGTGTCGACCCTGAAAATCAACGACGCAATACAGACCTCGCAAGCAAGTGCCCCGGCGGCCCACACCTCGACATACGGGAGCGCGACATTGCGCGTACTTGGGCCACAGGCTTCGCTCCTCGCCCAGACCGTTCTCGGCAGTACCAGCCTTAGCCTGAGCTACAACGCGAGATTCACGGGTATCGCCTCGGGCGCACCGGGGTCCCAGGTATTGGAAGGAATGTGGTGGGCCAGAGATTCCGGCATGGGAGGTTTCCTAAGCTTGAGCAATGCGACCGCCAGCACAAAGAACGTCACGGTTCAGGTCCTCGCAGGGAACGGCCAATCCCAGCCAAGTCAGGCTTTCAGCCTGCCGCCGCACGCAAACCAGATGCTAAATCTGATCACGCTGGTAGGCGCCCCGCTCACGGCCGGTAGCGCCGGCGGCTTGCGTGTCCAGTTTACGGGTAGTATGGGAGAAGTGAACGTTACTGCGGGCCTCGAAAATCGCGCGGAGGGCTATTCCGCGGTGATGCCCTTCTGGGTGCCCCCCATGGCTGGCATGAGCCCATCCGCCGTGACGCTCGGCTTCCCCGGTATTATGGTCGGGGCGCCAGACCCGTCCATGGGGTTTCCCAGCGGTACTTCCTTTTCGCCGTATCTCGCGTTCCGAAACGTCACGCCACAGTCCGTCTCGCTCGCTCTGACTCTTTATACCGAGCAAGGTGTTGCGGTCAGCGTGCCGGCCCAGTCCCTGCAAGCGTTCGAGTCCCGTCAAGTCGATCTGAATGGCGCCCTCAAACAAACGGTCCTGAAAGCTTATAGTGGAATGCTTACTCTTGCGGTCAGCCACAATGGGCAAATCAATGACGTTCTCGCCGTTGCGGGCAGTGTGGACGCGGGCGGCACCTACGTTTTTGAAGTCGAGGGACGCCCGACGGAGCAGAGCCTCAGCAAACAATCTACCTATTGGACGACGGGTGACGGAAGCGACACGATGGTCGCGCTATGGAACCCGAGCTCGAAACCGGAAGACGTCGTGGTGACCCTGAGCTACCAAGGCGGGCCGAACCACTACGATTTCAAGGTTCACCTTGCTGCGTTCGGCTCTGCCAACTTCGGCATCAAGGAGCTGATCGCTAACCAAGCGCCGGACGCGCTGGGCAACGTTGTGCCGCCGGGCACGCTCGAAGGCAACCTGATCTTCCACAGTGCCAATGACATCCATTCCCCGATATCGTTGAACGTCAACGTCGGCATCTTCAACGTAGTCAAGGGAACCTGCACATACACCTGGGTTGTTTGCGACGGGTACACTGGGGTTACACTAAATCCAAACTCACTAGCCATGATCTCCGGCGACGGTGTTCAAGTCCATGCGTTGGCAACATACGACGATGGATCTCAAGTCGACTACACATACACCGCCTCCTGGAGCACAACTAACTCCGCCATCGCCTCTGTTTCAGCAGGCTACGTGACTGCAGGAGGGACCGAGGGATCGGCGACGATCACTGGAAGTGTCTACCTGCCACTGTACGGAACCTACTGGGACTACAATCCAAATTGTTCCAAGGACCAGCCCTACCAGTGGTTCTCTGCGCAGACGGTGGCGAACGTGTGCAACGCGCAATTGCAGCCCTCGGACAGGGGCGTAGCGTGTAGTAGTACCAACGCCACCAGTGTGACCTTTAATCTAAGGACCACTTGCACAGTAACACAGCAATTCGGTGACCCTAGCTGCCCCACCTACACGACCGCGCCGAATTACTTCCCGACTAGCTCGCTCAGTGTGACAGGTTGCACCGGCACCTTGCAGGCGGGTATATGGTCGGGTTCAATGACTTGGACCGGTAACGCTAGCGGCGTTGGCGCGGACTATACCGTTCAGTTGGTGCTTAACTATGGACGTGCTGTGTCATACAGTTCGAGGCAGACGTGCGAATAGACCTTCCGGCACCCTCTGTTTTCGGCTTCGCTCGCCACCTGAGTTTACTCTTGCTATGCGGGGCGCTGGCCGCGCCCCTCGCCGGGCAAGCCGATGTGTCCCCGATCAGGAGGGTGCAAATCTCGTCGATCCCCTTCGATCTGGACGAGGCCACCACCCGGTCCTGGGAGGTCACTCAGGCCGAACTTGAGGAACAAACCTCGGATACCTGGGGCACGCTACAGGTTCGAAATGTTGTTGGCGCGCCGGTCAAGTGGGCTAAGTTCTATGTTGAATATTACGATGCGCGCGGCCGTCCGTGTTTCACGCTTCTATTTGCAACCTATCAGCACCGTGGCGAGGAGTCCGGGCCGTTGGTCAACGATCTGCGGCCCGTTGCGAGCCGGGAGAGCCGCACGCTTCTTTCGCTCGCCGGTGGACTGGCGCCTGCATCGAAAGTGACCAAAGCGCGCGTTCATATGATCAGTCAGGCAATACTCGGAAAAGGCGAAGAGGTTCTGGCTGGGAATAGCACCATTCGGTCTCCAGCGACGATTGAGGGCACGATTCTGGAAAGACGCATCCAGTTGACGCCGCCCGATCCTCCGGTGCGAGACCAAGCTGCTTCTGACCTGGTTCTCGCGCAGGTCGCCATAAGCAAGGAAGGCATCGTGAAAGGGGTCACCGTCCTCGACTCAGTGAGTCCCGAAGCCGCTGCCTGGCTTCAACGGGAAATCCACGAAAGAGCGATCTTTCGCCCGGCAACAGCACGCTTCGTCAATGTCGACAATGACGCGCTCGTGTTGGTGAGGGCCATCAAGTTTTTCAGCGATGATCCGTCGATTCCATTGGCTCACTCGTCCACATGGGTGAGAGCTTACGTCGACACTCTGTCCGATCGAGAGATCCCTCCCGTAACGGAGTTGATCTTCTTCCCGGTGGATGAAACAGTGCCGCATCAGCCTAAACCGCTAGGTAGCCCGGATACGAACAGCGAGCTTTTTACGGCGGGAAGTTTTTGGTGCGATTCGCTAGTCGTGTGGGATCCCGTCTCGCCGGCCCATCCCTGGACCCTCCGCTGGAGATCCAGGCAAGAATAACGCAAAGATGGTGCGGCCATCTACGGTCCAGATGAAGGTCCCTTGCAACTAGTTACGAGGCTTCCTGCTGATGAAGACATCCCAAAGACAGGTGCTGCTCGCCTTAGCGCTGATCGCGCCTTGCGAATCCTCCGCCTCGAACATCGTTTGTGAACCATTGACAGAACACGCGCGAAACGATCTGACACAATACATCCGCAAGCTGGGCAGAATACCGGAATCGTCTGCGGTCGCACTGTTCGACGCTGGGCTGGAAGCGGGCTCCTGCTATCGAAAACTGGTCTTTTCTGTCGAAGGAACCGGAGGGAAGCTCCCCTTCTACCTATCTCCCGATCAGCGTTTCCTCTCGACGGAACTTTTCGATTCGCATCTTGACCCGATCGAGGCGGAGGGCAAAGAATCATCCCGCATCGATATGCTGCTCAAGGCATACATAGAGAGACATCAGCCTCCGATTATGGGCCGCAGCGATGCACCGATCACGATCGTTGTATTCTCGGATTTTCAATGCCCGTTCTGCCGGAAGGCATTGGAGATACTCACCAAGCAACTGCCAGATATATCGGCTGGAGCGGCCCGCATCGTGTATCTCCATTTCCCACTGCCCGGGCACAATTGGGCACGTCCTGCTGCTGAATCGAGCGACTGTGTCGCTAGGGAAAATTTCTGGGATCTGCAGGCTTTTGTGTTTGATCACCAATCCGAAACAAACCCAGCCAACCTCACGAATCGACTCACGGACTACCTCGCATCCAAAGGCCGTAGCCAAGAGCAGATCTCGGAGTTTCGCCAGTGCGCCGAATCGAAGACGCACAGCGGCGTGGCAGAGGCAGTGGCGCTCGGCCAGCAGTTGGACGTGACAGGCACGCCTACAATTTTTATCAATGGCCACCGTCTTGTCGGATTGACAAGCGTGGAGCAGATTAGATCGCTGATTCCAGAGGCAAGGCCTGGAAAGGATTAGGAGTTGACGTATGACACGCGTGATTCATTTTTCGGCCATTAGGTGTCTTGCTCGGATCGGCTCCCTTCCGTTCCGGCTCATGTACGCGTGGGCCAACGACCCGCAAATTGGCCGGGAGCACGCGCTCGGTCGTCACCTCGCCGACGGAGAGGAGCATAACCTGACCGTTCGCGAACTGATTACATGGGGCCGCCGAATTTTCTGTGCTAACTGGACCGAGCAGGACGGCGCTGGCAGACCGCAGACTAAAGGAAACGGGCAGCCTCTCAGCGACCCTACTTCCCCCTTAGTGGGATCGCGTTCGCTCAACCGCCTCTCCGGGCCAGACGCAAATTCGTGCTTTGGCTGTCACAACATGCCCTTCGGCATCCCCGGCGGAGGCGGCGACTTTGCCTCTGGCGTGTTCGTTCTCGGGCAGCGATTCGATTTTATAACCTTCGACAACTCGGATTTAATACCCACCAAAGGATCCGTCGACGAGAACGAAACCGCCGTTTCTCTTCAAACTTTCGGAAATTTCCGACGCAGCCCAGGACTATTCGGGGCTGGGTACATTGAGATGCTTGCGCGCGAGATGACGGCGGATCTCCAGTCGATTCGTGATCATCTCCCGCCCGGTCAATCCGCCCCACTTGTATCGAAAAGCATTTGCTTTGGCAGAGTGACCCGACGACAGGACGGCTCCTGGGACGTTTCAGAGGTCAGGGGATTGCCGCACCAGAGTCTACATTCATCCGCGCCGGTTGATCCCGCCAAGGCGCCTTCACTGATCGTCCGACCCTGGCATCAAGCTGGCAGCGTCGTCTCCCTTCGCGAGTTCTCTAACAACGCCTTCAACCAGCACCATGGAATGCAGAGTACCGAGCGGTTTGGCGATAATACGGACGCGGATGGAGACGGAGTCCTTAATGAACTCACGAGGGCCGAAATCACCGCAGTCTCAGTTTTTCAAGCGGTGGTTCAAGTACCTGGCCGCGTGATACCGAACGACCCTAAAATAGAAAAAGCAATTGCCGTGGGTGAATTCGTTTTCGCCAAAATTGGTTGCGCGACCTGTCACGTCCCGTCGCTCCCTCTAAGCAAAGAAGGCTGGACGTATTCTGAGCCAGGAAAGTACAATCCGCCGGGAAATCTTCGAGCTAGTCAAGTTGAGCAAGTTAAGATCAGCTTGATCGATCCGCGCCTTCCCCAGCCCCGGCTTGTTCCAGCGAGTCGCACCTCTACGGTGATCGAGGTGCCAGCCTATACGGATTTCCGCCTGCACAACATCTGCGGTCCGGACGAAAGGAACTATGAGCCTTTGGACCAAAACCAGCCCTCGTGGTCGCCCCGATTCCACGAGGGCAATCGCGAGTTCTTGACGAAGCGGCTCTGGGGCGTCGGAAATTCGCCGCCGTACTTTCACCATGGCCTGTACAATACGCTGAGGCGAAGCGTGCTCGCGCACCATGGCGAGGCTGAAGCCAGCCGCCAGGCTTTCGCCGACGCAACTACTTACGAACGCGACTGCCTCATTGAGTTCCTCAAGAGCCTCCAGGTTCTTCCCCCGAGTATCTCGGACCTAGTCGTTGACGAGCGGTTTAGGAAGAAACGGTGGCCCAAATGGAGCGCCGACGAGGTCGCCAACTGGATCCGTGTTGGAGAGCGTTAAGAACATTCTGCTCTCTTCGCGGAAAGGCCACAGCGTCCGGTCAGGTGATCAACGGAACCAGAGGGCCTGCTGGGATCGAATTTCGGAAGCGACACCGCGGAAACCACCATTGGCAACTCGAACTATAACTCGCTGCAAGTCACGTTGCGTCACACCAGCGGACCGCTGCAGTTGTTGGCGGCTTATAAGTTCAGCAAATCGCTGGATCAATCTTCCAACCTGGGTGAAGAGGTCAACCCGATCAATCCCTCGCTCAGCAAGGCATTGTCCGCTTTCGATATTACGCACAATTTTGTGGTGAGCTACAGCTACCAGCTTCCGTTCGCACGCGTTCTGCGTGCCGCAAACCGCTGGACGCAGGGTTGGGAACTCTCCGGGATCACGCGCATCAGTACAGGTCTGCCCGTGACGCTGATCAATTACGGCGACAATTCACTACTGGGCGCGGAGCCAAATGGCATCAATAATTTTGGCGTCGATCAACCGGATGTTGCCCCTGGTTCATTGGCTCTGAATCACAACCCGCGAAACGGGCAGTCCTATTTCAATGCGTCGCTCTTCAGCGAAAATGCACTGGGCACTCCCGGTGACGCCTCACGCCGTTATTTCCACGGACCGGGAATGGCCAATTTCGATGTGGCGCTTCTCAAGAACCTGCGCCTCACTGAATCGAAGTCGGTTCAGTTCCGAGTTGAGGCGTTCAATGTTTTTAACCACGCGCAGTTTTTCGGGCCGCAATCGGTGGCCGGGAACATTAGCAGTGCGACCTTCGGACAGGTGGTCAGCGCGACGGCGCCCCGGCTGGTCCAGCTTGGCGCGAAGCTGACGTTTTAGATCGAGCATCGGAAGGCCGTGTGAACGAAGCCTGGAGGCTCTTCAAGGCATACTTTTTGGTTGGCAGCTAAAACATAGTTTACACAGGTACTTAGCGTCCGCTCCCTGACGGTCGCGGCTCGGAATTGGGCGGCTTGCGGGAATCCGATCGAGCGCCCACTACGCTCGATGCCGCCGCGCGATTCCGAGCGGGTTGCCGCAGTTCGCGAAATCCAAATCCCCTCGTATTACGTATTGAACATTCGTAGCATCGATGTTAGTATCATGATTGCAATTTTCGTAGCACGTGAACCAGCGCTGCAAGATTCCTTAGCACGAATCGGAGCCGTATGATCTACCGCTGGCTGTTTATTCCATTCCTGTTTCTCCCCTGGTTGCCACCGGTGTGGGCCGCCGACGGGAGCGTAACCGGCAGCGTGACCGATCCACAAGGAAAGGCCGTCGCGGGAGCAAAACTCGCGATGACTTCCGGCCGCGAGTCCAACCATGTCGAGTCGGCCAGCAATTCCGGCGGCCGGTTCGTTTTCTCTTCTCTGGCGGAGGGGACTTATCAGCTCACCGCTTCGGCAGCGGGGTTTGCCGAAATGAAGAAAGCGGTCCATGTAAGGAACGGCGAGGCCCTGACGCTGGATTTACAGTTCTCTCAGCTTGCGGCGCGGACGGATACTGTCAATGTCACCGCGGACGTGACGGATATCGACGTCCTCTCGCCGGATCCCGCCGAGAAGGTTTTCTCGAGCGCTGACTTGCTGGATGCCAATCCAGGGCGCCCGGGCGCGCCGATCTCGATTCCCGGATATCCGATTGAGACGGCTTCGAGCGGTATCAAGGCTCCGCAATATTTTGCGCCGGGCGTAGCGGGCGATCACGGCGAGCCGATCGCGCAGTACGTCCAGGTGGGCGCCTTCCTGGCGCCCAACAACCTGTCCGCGAACGCGCACGGCAATGGCTACTCCGACCCGAACATTTATATTGCGAGTGTGATCGAGAGCGTTCAGGTGGATGGCGGCGCATTCAACGTCAGGGAAGGGAATCACGCCTTGAACCTGGCGACGATCTATGCGCTGCGCTCGCATCTCGATCCGTTCTTCACTTTGACCGGAGATCAGCGGGACATCAGCGGCACGGGAGGGTTCAGTCCGTCCGCCAGTTCCTGGATCGCGCTCGAGTTTTCGTATGGGAGCGGATTTCTGGACCGCCTGGAACATCGCAAGCAAATCAAGCTCAACGGTGGACAGGTTTTTCAGGTGGGGAATCACACGCTCACATTGTTTGGAATCGGGTATTACGGTTTCTCCTACGTAGCCGGTTTGCACCCTATCTACGGCTTCAATTCCATCGATACCGCCAACGGCTGGACGGAGTACCCGGACACGGTAGACCCCAGGCAAAAGGACCAGACCCACACCACGCTGCTAGCCTTGAACGATGTTTGGAAACTCGGCGAAAACCAGGAGCTTCAGCTCTCCGGGTTCTTCCGCACTTACAATCTCTCGCTCTTCTCCGACTTCGGGGACGGTCTGATCCGCCAGAGTGAATTCCGCACCGTGGCCGGCGGCAGCGCGGCGTATAAGAGGAAGGTGTCGAAAAACTTTACATTCCTCGCCGGGGCCGACTACGAGCGCGAGGCGCCGCGGCGCGACGATCTCGATCATTACAACTTCTACAATCCCGCCGATCCCGATTACTATGGGCCTTTCACAAAGGTGGACGGGAACAATGTGACCATCGCCTCGATATCGCCATACATCGCCGGGGAGGGCGAGTTGACGAAGTATTTGCACTATTACTTGGGCTGGAGGTTCGATGAGATTAGGATCAACAACCAGGACCTGGTGACTCCGGCGAATTCCTCGAATGCGTTCGTGGGCCTGAATTCGCCCAAGGCGACGATCACGTTTTTTCCGCCAGACTCCTGGTATGTTCCCGAGATCGCGCTCAGCTTTGGGAAGTCGTTCTTCACGGAAGATCCGAGAACGGGATCGGCTTTTGGACAGCAGACCGCAACCGGAACGCCGGCAGCCGCCAATCCGGTAGAAACGGCACGCTCCTATCAGTTGGTCGCGAGCAAGCGCTTCCACGACACCGAACTGAAGCTGACTTTGGGACACGAAACGCAAACCGCCGAGTATGGCAAGATCGATCCGGACAACGGATTGCAGTTCGACCTGGGGCCCGGCCGCATCCGTTACCTGGCCGCTACCTTGCGCCAGAAGTTCAGCCATGGATCGTTTCAGGTGACCTTTGAGCAGGCCGATGCGCGCGATCTGGACTCGGGACAGGTGACGCCGGAGGCCCCGAGATTGATCGGCGATCTCTCCTGGACGTATCAAAAGCTGCCCTTCCACTTGCAGGCGAAAGGCGAATTTGAGTATGTAGGCAGGAAAGTGGTTGGCAACGGATGCAACCAGAGCAACCCCAACGATTTAAGCTCCTACTGCGTCGGCGTGCCGAACAAGGAGTTCCGGCTGGCGTTGGTGCGGCCATTTCTGGAAGGAAAGATCAACGTCGGCGTGAACATGCTGGTCGCCAGCGGCTTGACGGGGCAGACCACGGAGAACTTCGCTTCGGACTATAAACCCGGATATGTGGGTCCACTGCCGGTTCCCGAGAACCCGATCGCGGAGGTGGTGGGAGTGCGCATTCCATCGTACGCGAGCGTGAACTTTACCTACAAGTTTGGCCGTTAAGTCGCTAAATACGGTGACAGGCTGATAACGCTCCGCGCGCGGGTTAAAAACCAGACAAAGCGCCAGGCGACACAGCTGCGATAGCTCTAAGCGAAGGAGTTCGGGCTCGAGCCCGCAATGTCCCCGTCTGCTTGCTTCGCCGACTCGCCGGTTTTCATTTTTCCTTCTGTGCGCCCCGGCGCTCATACGAAACAGGTTAAATAACCTGCCCCACAAGCCGAGATAACGAAAGGGGGCTTTAGGTGCGAAGCGAAGTGGCGCAACCCTTTTCCCATTCTTGCAGCATTCGTTGTCCGATTTCCTCAAATTCCGGATGTTGCCGGATATAGAGGCGGACTTCTTTTGCGGTCTCCTGAATCGCGTCGTCGAGGCGTTCCAAGATCGCTCTGACCTTCGCGGGCGCGCTGCCCGTGCGCGTTTCTGCGAATTTCCGCAGATCTCTTGCCCTTGGCCATTTGGTAGTGCCGTTGAGAGTAAGGGCCAAGCTGTCTTTGGGCAGGTAAACGGACGTGGTCACGATATCGTAGACGGGCGCAAGCCGTGCTTCGCCCTGTACGTCGTCATAGACGATTCCGAAATTCTTCAGATGCGCGTCACCATTGCGCAAGCGCGCAGTTAAGCGCAATCAGGGTGAAGAGCTTCTCCATATCCTCGACGACATGGGTCGACTTCGCGAACTGCCCGAAGCGCTTCATGACGGAGGTCTCGTAGCTGCCGCGATATTTTTCGTCGGTCCTGCGGGCGTTCAGCACGCAGAAATCCTCAAATCCGCGGTAAGTGCCATCCATGCGCAGATCGAAGCGGTCGATGACCAGCGCCATGCCGTCTTCGGCCAGGCGATAGGGGGGCACTTCGAGTCCACATTTGCGCGCGGCCGTGAGGCAGAAATATTCGTTCGCAGCGAGCTGCGGATACTCGTTCGTCTCCCAGAATTTCACGATATGGGTCGCACCCTTGTAGCCTCTGCGAGTTGTAGCTCTGCGAGAGCCGGTGTCCCGCTTGCTCCATTTCAGCGAAGGCTTTTTCGTCGCGCACGAGGATTTTCGGCTGCACGCCGCTGATGCCGGAGAATGATGCGAATTTCTCCAGCAGGTAGCGGAACAAGTCGCCGCCGCGCTTGCGTTCGAGAATCTCGTCGACCGACTGGAATGGCACGTCCTCGTGCAGTTGCTCGTGATGGCCGGTATAGCGGATGCGGCCGACCTGTGAACGGCCGACCACAGAGAGCAGGTCGAATCCATCAAACGTGCCGGTGGCTTTGGCGAAGGTAAGCCGGAGCCGCTCACGCAAAACACCTTCAGGCAGATTCATCTCGAAAATCGGAGGCAAGCCATAGCGGACACTCCACGATTCAAGCCGCACGGGCATAGTCACGGAGACCGCACGCACGTCGGGCGCGCCTGGCAGGTAGGCGAACGTGCTGCCGCGCTCGTCGTGACGGTCGAGAAGTCCCGCCTCAGCGGCGTCGGTCCAGACTTTGATCATCGCGGTCCTCTTCGAGAAGTTGGTCCAGAGTGGGCCGGTGCGAGCCTGCGGCCTGCAGCTTGAACTCCAGGCCGAGCGAGGCAAGCAGCTTGGTGAGTTTTGCGAACCCTAGCTCTCCGGCACGTCCGTTTTCGAGCGCTTCGAGCGTAGCCCGACTGATGCCCGCCTTGCTCGCGAGCGCGGCCTGGCTCAACTTGAGCGCTTTGCGGCGCTCGGCAATCTGGGTGCCTATGGAGACCAAGTCAAGCATGTGCCTAGTATATTAGGCATTTTGTTGCGCTGCAAGCATTTAGCCTAATGTATTAGGCATGCAGCGGTCTGTTTCTCGGTGCACCCGACATAATCCCATCGCCTGCCTTCACTCGTGAGGCGTGGTCGCGGTAAAGCGGCCATGCTTTACACCCTTTATGGCAATCAGGGCGTTGGCGAGCTTCTGCACCACTGAGGCCTTGCCCCGGACCAGAATCACCTCGAGACAATTGTCGTGGTCGAGATGCACGTGCATGGAGGAAATGATCGACGAGTAATATTTGTGCTGCAATTCAGTCAGTTTGTCCGCGAGCAGGCGGACATGATGATCATAGACCAAGGTCACGGTGCCGAATATCTCGACGTTCGACGACTCGACCAATTCCTGGATGAGTTCGTTGCGGATCAGGTCGCGAAACGCTTCGGAGCGATTGGTGTAGCCTCGCTGTGCGATCAGCTTGTCGAATTTCGTCAATAACTCTTCGTCGATCGCTACGCCAATTCGGGCAAGGTCCGCCATGTCCGCTCCCGATCAAGGTCTGTCGAGGTCTTACGATACAGGTTACCCTGAACGGGAAGGAAAGACCGCGTATGCGGCTGGGCCCCCCACCGGGACTCCAGCTCTGCTGCCTGCCGCCGACGGCCGGAAGAAGCGATTGCGGCTACATACTCCACCCCGATTTCGGGTACATACAGTTGTGGTTTGAACGCGCCGATATGAACTTTTGGGGCCAGCGGTGTATCTTTCGTCCAGACACGATTTCCTGGTATCCACGCAAAACCAGGATGGCGGATGGGGCTACTTCCCCGCTAAACAGTCCTGGATGGAACCCACCGCCTACGCCCTTTTGGCCCTGCATGGCGTAGCCGGCGCGGAGACCAACGTCGCTCGCGGGCGAGCCCTGCTGGGGACTTGGCGCAGACCCGACGGCAGCTATTGGCCATCGGGCCAAGTCCAGGAAAGCACTTGGGTTACAGCGCTGGCGCTGCTGCTGGCCTCAATCCATGGAGAACATGGTCAGGCCAGCCTCGATTCCATCGACTGGCTACTCACCGAACGCGGCGCCGAAACCCGGCTAGCCGCCCGCCTCGCCAATTTCTTCCACCTCACGGACATCAAGCTGGACTTGGCTCACCCCGGATGGCCCTGGTTCCCAGGCAATTCCTCATGGATCGAGCCCACCTGCCAAACCTTGATCTCCTTGAAGAAAGCCGCCAGTCTGCACCACTCCTACCGCCTGCTCAGCCGGATTCAGGAGGGGGAAATCATGGTGCTCAGCCGCCGCTGCAACGATGGCGGCTGGAACGCCGGCACGCCCGTTACCTTGTCTTACGACCTGCGTTCCTACCCCGAAAGCACGGCCCTGGCTTTGCTTGGCCTGCAGGGACGAAGTACTCAGGAGTTCCCGGAGGCACTGGTAGTGGCTGAATCCATGCATCGCAGCACTAAATCGTCACTAGCGCGGGCCTGGCTGGCAATCGCACTCAGGAACTATGGCCGGCAACCCGTGGCTCCTTCGGAAGACCTCTCCAAAGACATTTTGCTCACGGCATTACAGGCGCTAGGCCACCCCGAGGGCAATTACCACCTGCTACAGGTTGGAAGGCCACACCTGGGAACCGGCGTATGACGCTCAAACGCAGAGACTTCATTCCAATAGCTGCCATCGGCGTGGCGTCCGGGTACGCGAGCCTTCGCCCCAAAGAAAAGCCTCTGCCTCTGCCCGACGGACCGCCCGGCAAGTCTGCCGTTGCCATCATCCGCGCGCAGTCCTATGCTGACGACCTGGTGAGCCGCATGTTTGCCGGTATCCGGGAATGCGGCCTGGATGTTCGCGGCAAGAGCGTTCTCCTGAAGCCGAACCTGGTGGAATTTGACGCGGCCACGGTGATCAATACCGACGCCAATGTGGTCGCCGCGGCATATGAAGTGTTTCAGAAGCTAGGCGCCGCAAAAGTCACCATTGGGGAAGGGCCCGGCCACCGGCGCGACACGCTCGATCTGGCGGATGACGCCAAATATCGCGCCACCGTCAGCCATTTCGAGGGCAATTTCGTCGACCTCAATCGCGACGATGTTTCCTTGGTCAAGAACTTCGCCCAGGAGAATGAATTCTACTTCGCCAACACGATTCTGGGGGCCGATCTGATCGTTTCGCTGGCAAAAATGAAGACACACCACTGGGCGGGCGTTACCCTGGCTATGAAAAACCTGTTCGGATTGGTTCCCGGATCGGTCTATGGATGGCCCAAGAACAAGTTGCACTATATCGGCATACCGGAATCGGTAGTCGCGCTCAATCGCCTGTTCCGCAACACCTTCGCCATCGTGGACGGCGTGGTCGGTATGGAGGGCAACGGGCCCATCCAGGGGACGCCCAAGCCGGTTGGCGCGCTGGTCATGGGCCGCGATCTCATGGCCGTGGACGCAACCTGCTGCCGAATCATGGGTGTCGATCCTGAAAAAGTGGAGTACCTTCGCCAAGCCGCCGACCTTGGGCATGTGAAACCGGCGGGCATTGACCAGCGCGGCGAGACGATCGCTTCCCTCCGGACTGATTTCCAACTCATTCCAGCCTTTTCGGATCTCCGGCTCACGTAAGGCGGAATCATGACGACATGTCCCCTATCTAGAGTATGCTTTAACCTTCCGGCGTTCTGTCACCGCTCACCCCGCGCCACGGCATCTTCGCGTCGAAATCAAGTATCAAAAAACGCGTGGGACCACTGTCATCATTGGCGTAGAGTAACTTCTACGGAGTCGGCGAACCCCACCACTAGAACTAACCAATACAGTATGTCAGTACTATCACCAGGGCAGGCTGTGGCACTCAAGTCTAGTGTATTTAAGGTATTTTCTAAGAGGTCTCTCTGATTTAACCAAATCTGTGCCGATGATACGTTTGAATTGGCGATAGGAGAACACACCTTCGCACACGGGAGAGGAGATTTTAATGGACAAAATTACCAAACTGATTTGGAAGCTGCGCATCTGGAAGGATACACGCGGTCAGGACCTCATCGAATACGCTTTGATGGCAGGTTTTGTGGCCGTGGCGGCCGGCGCCATCATGCCGGGCGTTGCCAACAGCATCAGCACGATTTTCAGCAAGATTTCGAGCACGATGACTGCCGCTGCCAACCAGAGCTAACATTCCTGGACGGGTGGGCCGTGGGAACTGTCTCGCGGTCTGCCCCCCATAACTTCTACCCGCCTTCAGCTAGTGCACCGCGACTTCTTCCACCGCCAGCGGCGATCCCACTAAATCCCCAGCCGCATCGAACACCATCTCTTCCGCCGGGCCGATTATTTCCAGCAGCGAATTCCCGTCGATCTCCTGCCGCAGGTTTTCACTCAGCTTCAGTTGCGCCAGCTCCATCGAATTCCGGATCCATCCGAACGTAACTTCCGCCGGCGACACCCGCCCAGTGGTTGGCGCAAAGCGCTCTAAACACTCCCGGTCGGACGAAAAGTGCAGCGGCACTTTTGCCGCCCGCGGCGAACAAGCGGTCAGCACATTGATGCGCGTGGCGTCCCAGTCCACTTTTTCGAGCAGCCGGTCATGAATTACGTCCGCCATGCCGATGCCCACCGCGTTGCCATACGAGTTATTGCTCAGATTTCGCACAAACACGCGCTCGATGCAGGGCGCCGTGTCCCAGGTGTTGGCGCCGCCAAATACACTGCGATTCACCACCTTGGTATCCATTCCCGCGCCGCTGATATCCTTTCCCATCTGGTCGACAATCAGGATGTCGAGCGGCATAGGGAGGCGCCCCATCCAGCTTTTCGTCAAAGCGAGCAATTCCTCTTCCCGCGTTTCCATGTCGGCCGCCGGGACCGCGGAAAGTTGCGCGGTGTGGTGATGTGCATCTTCGAGAATCGCCAGTCCGCCCAGTATCTTGCCCGAAGCCAGCACCTGCCGGCCTACGGTGCGAATAATGTGCTCTAAACCGCCCGGATGGCGATAAGCATAGGAATGATAGCGTTGGGCGCCGGCGAATTTGCCAAGACCGATGGCCATCATTTTGAAGAGGCCGCTCTCGAGCTTGCCC
Source organism: Bryobacterales bacterium (assembly GCA_963836595.1). Lineage (GTDB taxonomy): Bacteria > Acidobacteriota > Terriglobia > Bryobacterales > Bryobacteraceae > DATFZA01. Next base: position 688,412 of record CAWIKC010000002.1, on the reverse strand, counting down.
GAAAAGTCGGTGTGCCACTTGATACGTCCGATCAGCATGACGCCGTCGCTTTCGTAAGCGTTCCGGTCCATGAAAGCGCCAATGCCCTCGCTGGTCTCACCCAGCGGGACGACATCCAGCGAGCTGAGAATGGGGCATCCCATCCCCGCCGCATGCACACCGTAGTGCGCCAGTACATCCGCTTGCCCGGGGGCAGTGGCTGCGCCGTGGCTTCCCATGGCCGGGAACACAAACGGCGAGCAACCCGCATCCTTCCAATAATCGACCGTGGCTCGCACAATGGTTGCGATATTCGCGATGCCCCGGCTGCCCACCCCCAGCGCAATACGGGCTCCGGGAGGCACGCGGGCCGCGAAGCCCATAGCCGCCAGTTGCTTTCTCACTTCATCGGCGACGTTGGGTAGCTGGCGATCGGGAAACTTTTGTCTTACGGGCAGGAGCTTGGGGAACGTCATGCTTCAAGAATATATAGCGGCACCGGTCGATGTCCACCCGTCTGCCCCGAAAAGGCACTCCTTCGGCCTCCAGTCGGAACCGTTGATCGAGGCCCTTTTCGGCCGGAAGCAGGATTTTTCCGCCCGCGCCCACTACCCGGTGCCACGGGAGCCGTTCCGCCGTTTGCAGCGCCCAAACCACCTGGCGCGCGGCGCCTGGAAAACCCGCGGCCTTGGCCACCTCGCCGTAGGTCGCCACTTTGGCTTTGGGTATGCGGCGGATGGCCGCGTGGATTTGATCGAACATGACGCTTAGTCGGTATCGAGGCCAGCCTTCTTGAGCAGTTTGCGGAGTTCGCCGAAGCCCTGATCTCCCTCCGCCGCGGCGGACAGCGTGCCGTCCTGCGCAATGATCATGTAGGTGGGAAAAGCGCTGATCTGGTACGGCCGCGGCATGTCATTTTCCGAGGTCAGCACGATCGGATATTCCTTCGGATGCTCCTTCAGGAATTTCTCCACAACACCGCGTTCTTCGTCGACCGAAAAGCCGACGATCATGAGTTCCTTGCCGCCGTATTTGCGATAAAGCTTCTCGATGGAAGGCGCGTCCGCGCGGCAGGGTCCGCACCAGGTGGTCCAGAAATCCAGCAACACTGTCTTGCCTTTAAAATCCGCCAGCGTGAGCGTTTTACCATGCAAATCGACGACCGCCAAATCCGGCGCCGGCTTACCGGCCAACTGTTTCTTGATCTTTTCCGGACCCCAGCGGGAGAGTTCTTTCACCTCCCGCATATCCTTGGGCAGCGTGAACAGCGCCTCATCCGGCGGTGCGCCATAACTCATCCGCTGCATACTATAAGACGTGTCGGTTTGGTAAACTCCGGACCGGCTGTCTTCAAACGCCTGCAGAGTGCGGGACGAGATCAGCAACCCGGTCTCCAGATCGACCAACGCCCGCGCCGTACCCTTCAGTAACTTACTTGAATGGCTGGGATCGCCATGCACCCAGGGCTTGAGCGGCGCCTCCAAGAGAACGCACTGGTGCGTCATCCCGCTCAGTCCGCAGGACTGGCGCGACACTTCGGTGGCCTTGGCCCAGTCGGGATCGCCGAGCCCGTAGGGTAAGGCGGCCGGGGCTTCGTCCTTGGCTTTGCGTTTGGTCCGGACGTATTCATCGCCGCCAGCTTCCATGGAGAAGAGGTCTTTGCCATCGAAGATGCTAACCTGCTCGCCGGAACCGGTTGAAGTTTCCCGCCATCGTCCTTGAGACGCATCGAGAACGACCTTGCTCTTGGAAGACCGCGGGTCGCCATGCCCCGTTTTGGAGGTGCGCGAGACGGCGAACTTCTGATGAAAGCTCGTCAGCGCCTCCCGCTTGGCTTTGAGCTCGTCCCACAGCTTGCCGGCCGCGCTTTCCGAGGCCGCGTGGGGATATGCCGCGAAAATTAGGAGCAATGGAAGAAAACGCATAGTATATCGATTGTATATCGCCAAGGACAGCAGATCTTTTATTGGGCGCACCAGCCGCCATCCATGACCACATCCGTTCCGGTGATAAAGCTGGCATCCTCCGAACAGAGGTACAGCGCGAGTTGGCCGACTTCCTCCACCTTGCCCCAACGGCCGAGCGGGATGCGAGACGTGAAAAATTGGTTTACCTCGGGGTTTTGCAGCAAAGAGGTATTCATTTCCGTCGCAAACGGCCCCGGACTAATGCCATTCACCGTGATGCCGTCCGCCGCCAGTTCGAGCGCGAGCGCGCGTGTCAGCCCAAGCAGGCCCGCTTTGGTCGCGCAATAGAGAGTCCGGCCGGGCAGCGCGGCATGACTCATGATCGAAGTCAGATTGAGTATGCGTCCATACCCGTTGCCCTTCATGTGAGGAATAAAGGCGCGGCACATCAGGAAGACGCCGGTGAGATTGGTGTCCAGCACCGACCGCCACTCATCCAAAGTAAATTCAGTCAGATTTTTGCGAACGTTGATCCCGGCATTATTTACCAGAATATGAACCTTGCCAATCTCGGCGACCTGGCTTGCGAGCTGTTCCACCTGGCGCTCGTCGGAAACATCGGCCGCGAGTGCATGGGCATCGATTCCGGCCGCCCGCGCCTCCGCCGCCGCCCCGGCAAGCTCATCGGCTTTGCGCGAGACCAGAATTATTTTCGCGCCCGCATGCCCTAAGGCAAGTCCAATGGCTTTCCCGAGTCCTTTACTGCCGCCCGTAATCACGGCCACACGCCCGTCCAGTGAGTTCATCACTCGATTCTACGCCGGGATACGATAGCAACTGGATGGATGCGTCTGCGATCATTCCGACCTTACATAGGAAGCACAAAATTCCGAAGACGCACACCTACCCGCTCGGGGCGAAGATGGTTTCCGAAGTGCTTGCCGGCGTGCCACAGTTCGAGCAACTTTCCATCGGCTTTTGGTACCTGCGGCCAATGGCACGTTTTCATAAGCCGTCCACGCAATATCAGGTATTGCAGGTCTCATATTCAGGGCCGACGCGATTGTTTACCGGTTCCCAAGAGGTACCGAAATGGGAGGTTAGGGTTGACGCCGTTCCGCGCTCACTCAGGCACGTCATCCAAGACAAGCTGGTAGCCACGGCTCTGCCCGCGATTCGGCAGTGGCTCATCGCCAATCCACATTCGAATGAGCGGGAGGGTTTTCACGCTCTGACATTCACGTACGACGAACTGGAGGATGAACTCAGGAGCGATGACCGATCAACCACCGAGTGGCAAACGTCGAGAGCGTGATGGGAATATGGCGGCTAGGTCTAATCTGCTTCCGGCTCGCCTACCGCCCGGCGGCTGGCATGACGCCGGTATAGGACGCAAACGGTACCGGAAGGCTTGTCGACCCGGAAGACCACGCGGTGGAATTTAAATTGGAGTTGGCGGAGATCTTCTTCAAAGTAAGTCAGCGCTCCGGGGACAGCTCTAGAGTATCAATTTTGGTATGCAAGTCTTTGCAGCCGCCGCCCGGCATTTAAGGGGAACGTCGACTTCCGCCTGCCAGCAAACCCGCGGCCCGGTTGAGCCGAAACCCAAAAGGCGGTCATCCAGATCGCACTCAAGATCTGACGCGTCTAGATCGGCAGATAGCCAATCCGGTTCACCCACTCGCTGGCGTCCGTTGTTGCCGATACCAGAATTAGATCGTCTATAGCGGCTCCGATCTCAAAGTCCTGGGAAACGATGAAAACGCCGGGGCTGGACCGGCTCTCAATGAACTTCGCGAAATGCCGGGCATTGTGTTGCGGTCATGGGATACAAGAATTCGAGCCGCTTCAGAAGCGACGCGAAGGACGTCCGGGTCTGCCAATCCAATCACCTCGCCGTCCCGCGCAGTCATAAAATCGACGCTAGGCTCCCGCCGTCGAAGGCCAACGATTATCTTGTGATTGAAATCGGCGTCCGCTTGGAATCGCGGCCTCATGCGCGGGGTGCTTGGGTCCTATGCCGGGCCTCGACTAACCGCTGATAGAGAGCCGGGTGAGTCTGCCGCCACTGTTGACGCAGCGCCTCGAATTCGGCACGGCCGGCAGCGAGATATCGATCCACGTCTTCGCGATTGGCAGCATAGTGGGCCAGCGCGCCAAAGATCTGTTCCAGGCTGAGCGCGGGAAAAGATTCCGCGATTCCTTCCGGGGATTCACCGCGCAGATAAGCGTAGACGACCGAGTCCAGAGATACTCGGGTAGCAGCGACGTAGAAACCGCCATCCCGCTCCTCAACATAGTCCTTTGGCATGTTCGTCTCTCACAGTATAGACGACCACCGTTTAAGACGGACCCGCTTCGCCCTATCCGTTCGTCCGATACCAAGCCAGCGTCCGCCGCAATCCCTCTTCCAGCGTGAACTGCGGATCGTGCCCCAGGTCGCCCCTGGCGGCCACGGTGTCCGCCTGGGAATGCCGCACGTCGCCCGCCCGCGGCGGTCCATATTGCGGAGGCAGGTTGACGCCCTCAATCTTCTGCAGCTCAGACCAGATAAAGTTCAGCGTGTACCGTCCGCCGTTGCCCGCGTTGTAGACCTTGCCCGACACTCCCTTGGCCACCGAAGCCTTCAGCAAGAGCGCGACCACATCCTGCACGTAGGTAAAATCGCGCGACTGCTCTCCGTCGCCAAAAATCGTGGGACAAGTCCGCTCGATCAGCGCCTTCATGAACAACGACAGGACGCCCGAATAAGGGCTATTCGGATCTTGCCGCTCGCCATACACATTGAAAAAGCGCAGGGCGACGGTTTCCAACCCGTAGCAGGAACTGAACACGCTGGCGTAATACTCGCCCATCAGCTTCTGCGCCGCATACGGAGACTTCGGAGAAGGCGTCATGGTCTCGACCTTGGGCAGCACTTCGGTCTCGCCATACGCCGATGACGACGCCGCATACACCACGCGCCGCACGCCGGCTTGCACACAGGCGTGATACACGTTGAACGTTCCGTCTATGTTCACCTGATGCGAGGGAACCGGCTCATGAATCGAGCGCGGTACCGACGGAATCGCAGCTAGATGGAAAACCACATCGGCGCCATTCACGATATCGAGCAACGGATCGGCACAGCGGATATCGGTGCGATGCAGCACGACGTGCGGCCGCACGTCCGCCAGATTCTTCTCATGACCGCTGTAAAGGTTGTCGATTACCTCAACCTGCGCGGATGGGTCTTGTTGCAACAGTCCTCGAACGAGAGCGGAGCCGATAAATCCGGCGCCGCCCGTGACTATGTATTTCATTTCGGTTTTACCGCCACTGCGATGAGCGAGACGCCGTGCCACGGCAGCAAGCCATCGAGATGTTTGAATAACCAAACGCCTTTATCGAACAATTTCAGCGTCAGTTTGTTAATATATTTGCGCCGCAGAACCGACCCAAAGAACCACCAGGCCGGAGTTCCCGCCTTGTTCAAACTTTCGGCCGAGACCACGCTCAGCCCTTGAGACTCCAGCAGTTGCCGCAGTTGCTGTCTCGAATAACGCCGCTTGTGCCCCAGCGTCCGGTCGATTGAGCCGTACAGTCCGGGTCCTTGCGGCGTCAGAACGATGATCGAACCGCCGGGCTTGACCACATCGCGCATGGCCGCCACAATCTCCTCGGGTTTACCTGCGTACTCGAGCACGTTGATGCACAAGGCGGTGTCAAAGGGTCCGGCGGCATTCTGGATATCCTCCGGTTGGTCGGGATCCAATTGCACGACCGAAACGCTGGGTGTCCGCAAGAAACGATTCCGCAGAGCATGCAGATAGAGTGGATCCCGCTCGCCAGCCACATACCGCAAGCGGCGCCCCATCAGGCGGCCCGTCAGGGTACCAATGCCCGCGCCAATCTCGAGCACGGAATCTCCCAAATGCGGGCGCAGCTTTTGAGTCAGCCAGTTCACGTATTGCGGTGTGCCGCTCAAATTATTGAGAAACGCGCGGCCATAGGGCTCCGAGTACAGATCGTCGATCAGCCAGAAATGGAAGATGACGCCAAGCGCCTGCAGACCGTCTTTCCAGCCGATTTTCTTGCCTTCTTCATAGGTGCGGCCATGATAACTGATCGGAACCTCGTAGATGCGCAACCGGCGCTTGGCGCATTTCATCGTTATTTCCGGCTCAAAGCCGAATCTATTAGAGCGAATTGGAATGCTTTTCAATAAATCTGTGCGAAAAACTTTATAACATGTCTCCATATCCGTTAAATTCAGATTGCAGAACATATTCGAAAGCATGGTCAAGCCGCGGTTCATCATCGAATGCCAAAAGGGCAGAATACGGGTCTGCTCTCCGGCCAGGTAGCGGGAGCCAAACACGGCGTCGGCGTGCCCGGTGAGCAGCGGCTTCAACAGACGCGGATACTCGGCTGGATCGTACTCCATATCGGCATCCTGCACAATACAAAAATCCCCGCGGGCGTGTTGGATAGCGGTCCGCACGGCCGCTCCTTTGCCTTCATTCGCCGGCTTGTGAAAAAGCCGGATGCTGGGCTCGCGCGCGGCCAGTTCGTCGAGGATAGCGGAAGTACCGTCCGTCGAGCAGTCGTCGACAATCACCAGTTCGCGATCCAGGTTCTCCGGCAACGGCGCCGCCAGCACTTGCGCCAGGCTGCGCTCGACAACTGTGCGCTCATTGTACACAGGGATCAAAATGGAAAGAAGCAATCTCCAGTATAGTTTGGAGGCCGTGGTTTGAGACAATAAAGCTGGCCTTTGGACAGGCAGTCGCTCGTCCGCGCGCGCAAGCGCCGGGCGGGAGGAAAGTCCGGTCTCCGCAGGGCAACATGCCGGCTAACGGCCGGGGGGATTCGCTCAAAGCGGATTTCACGGAAAGTGCCACAGAAAATATACCGCCGGTTTCGGCCGGTAAGGGTGAAAAGGTGCGGTAAGAGCGCACCGCGGGCGGAGTAATCCGTCCGGCAGGGCAAACCCCATGTGGAGCAAGACCAAATAGGGGAGGAGGAGCGGCCCGCTCCGTTACCACTTCCGGGTAGGTCGCTAGAGCCGGCCAGTAATGGCCGGTCGAGAAGAATGACTGCCGCCTCGTGAGGGGAGACAGAAACCGGCTTATCGTCCAAAGGCCAGTTTCATGCTGGCGCCAAAGGCCAGCTTTGCTGGCGGGCAAAGGCCATAGAATGGAATGACACCATGGTTCCCGTGTCGTCCGAGCAGCAACTCACTCTACTGAAGCCCGCCCAGACGCTGGCTCAAATCGCTCAGACTGTGAGGGATGAGCCGCTGCTAACGCAAGCCGAATTGGATGCCTTCTATTGCGACGAAATCCGGCCCTTTCGCGGTACCGATCGAATGGCCGAGCTTCGCACGAGGCTCGAAATCGATCTGGCCGCCAACCGCTATTTCCGCGCTTTCTTCCTCGGTCATCCTGGTGTTGGCAAAACCACAGAACTAGCGAAACTCCTGCTTCAGATGACTGGTATCCGGCCACTACGTATCAGCGTCACGTCGGAACTGAATCCCGCCAGCTTTCGCTCCTATGATCTCCTCCTGTTAATTTTGCTCCGGTTGGTACAAGCGATCCGGTCGCCTGCTTTGATCGGGTTCTCCGGCGCCGACGTTGAACTCCTCTATCAACGTGTACGCGACCATCTGTCCACGAAATGGGCTAAGCACCTGCGGACTGAGGCGGGGGAATTCGGAGCCGGCGTAAACCTCCCGCTCTTCAAGTTATTTGGAAATCTAAAGGGCTCGCGCGAGCAGGGCAAAGAAGAGTACGAACTTTCGTTTGTTTCAGAACTGGTTGAGCTGATGAACGACGTCTTCGCGGAATGCAATCGGCTCCTGAATAAGCATCAGAAGCAGAGTTGGATGATCGTAGTCGAAGATTTCGAAAAGATCGGGTTTTCCCCAACCAAGATTCGCGAGACCTTCACAAACTTACGTCCCACGCTTCAGGATCTGCAAGCGCATATTCTCGTTACCATTCCCGTGTGGCTTCCGAATGCCGCGGATGCGAACATCATCCTGCCGGCGAACTACAAGCGGTTTCTGGTGCCCGATCTCCCGGTTTATGACCAGAACCATGTGCAAGACGGGAAGGTGGTTTCCGCGCTTGCGGACTTAGCGCTGGCACGTATCGATAGGCGGCTGTTCGATCCTGGCGTGCTGGAGCAATGTTGCGTCGCCTCAGGCGGCAATATCCGGGATCTCTTTCTGCTGATCATGGACTCGATGATTGCTGCCAGACTGCGGGAAGCCAGGTCGATTTCCGCGCAAGATGCAAACGGCGCAATCATCACCTTACGTCACGAGTATAAACAACACCTGGGCACCACCGGACAAGAGCCAAACGAGATCACGCTCGATCAAAAGCTGGAGCGCCTCGTCAAGATTTATCGGCGCGACGACCCAAAGGCCGACGTCCCGGATCCTGTTTTGTACCAACTGCTGCAACAGCGCTTCGTACTTCAATTCAACGGCGACATGTGGATGGGCGTTCACCCGCTGGTGGTCGATCTCCTGATCGAGTTCAAAATGCTCCGTCCGGATGATCCGGGCGGAAACCGCATTGTTCCGTCCCAATGAGCGACCAACCGCTCGCTCCCCAGGATTCTATTGAAGGCATTACCGACAGGTTGCGCGCCTGGATTGAGCTGCGCCAGCCCGGAATCGTGTGGATACGCTACGCATCCGATCTCAGCCGCAACGAGGTTCTCGACCGGCTTTCACAAGAGATGCCCCTGCCACGAGTGGTTTTGGAGCCACCAGATCCAGACTATGCAGGGCTTTGGCTGGAAGAGAAACTCGACGCACTTCATGGCCCAGACGGGGCTGCGCCCGCTGTCGTCGCGGTCCTGTGTCCGTTTCAACCCAAAGGGCCCAAACGCGATGCGACCATCCGCGCGTTCGCGGCTTTCAATCTGCGCCGGGATCCCATCGTGCTGCGTCCGCTGATCCAGTTTTGGTGGATCCCGCTCCCGCTCTCTGCCGCCATCGAATTAGCCATCCCCGATTTGCTCTCCTGGTGCAAACTGCGATTATGGCTGAACGAATTGCCGGACGCACCGCTCGCGCGCGAGGTCGAACGCTATCGCCAGCTTGTCTCCGAGAAACCGTCTGCCTTCGTTCCGGAGCTTTCGGGGGCGTTGACGTCTCTCGGAGAAACGCTCGGCGCGCTGGGGCGTCGCGAGGAAGCTCTGGCTAACGCGGAAGAAGCCGTTCGGATCCTGCGAACCTCGGCTGCCGCACAGCCGGACACCTTTCGGCGGGAACTTGCACGATCGCTCGTCGGTCTCTCGAACCGGCAAGGCGATCTGGGGAAGCGGGAGGAGGCGCTGGCGAGCATCCAGGAAGCGGTTGGCATCCGTCGCTCGCTAGCGGCTGCGCGCCCGGATGCTTTCCTACCCGATCTGGCTAGCTCGCTCAACAACCTCTCCACCTGCCAAAGCGATCTGGGGAAGCGGGAGGAGGCGCTGGCGAGCATCCAGGAAGCGGTTGGCATCCGTCGCTCGCTAGCGGCTGCGCGCCCGGATGCTTTCCTACCCGATCTGGCTAGCTCGCTCAACAACCTCTCCACCTGCCAAAGCGATCTGGGGAAGCGGGAGGAGGCGCTGGCGAGCATCCAGGAAGCGGTTGGCATCCGTCGTTCTCTCGCGGCCGCGCGCCCGGATGCTTTCCTACCCGATCTGGCTCGCTCGCTCAACAACCTCTCGAACGGGCAAAGCGCTGTGGGCAAGCGGGAGGAGGCGCTGGCGAGCATCCAGGAAGCGGTTGGCATTTATCGTTCGCTAGCGGCCGCGCGCCCGGATGCTTTCCTACCCGATCTGGCTCGCTCGCTCAACAACCTCTCGAACGGGCAAAGCGCTGTGGGGAAGCGGGAGGAGGCGCTGGCGAGCATCCAGGAAGCGGTTGGCATTTATCGTTCGCTAGCGGCCGCGCGCCCGGATGCCTTCCTGCCCGATCTGGCTCGGTCGCTCAACAACCTCTCGACCTGCCAAAGCGATCTGGGGAAGCGGGAGGAGGCGCTGGCGAGCATCCAGGAAGCGGTTGGCATTTATCGTTCGCTAGCGGCCGCGCGCCCGGACGCCTTTCTGCCCGAACTGGCTAGCTCGCTCAACAACCTCTCGAACCGGCAAAGCGCTGTGGGGAAGCGGGAGGAGGCGCTTGCGGGCATCCAGGAAGCGGTGGACATTCGTCGTTCTCTCGCGGCCGCGCGCCCGGATGCCTTCCTGCCCGATCTGGCTCAGTCGCTCAACAACCTCTCGACCTGCCAAAGCGATCTGGGGAAGCGGGAGGAGGCGCTTGCGGGCATCCAGGAAGCGGTTGGCATTTATCGTTCTCTCGCGGCCGCGCGCCCGGACGCCTTTCTGCCCGAACTGGCTCGGTCGCTTTATGTACTCGGCGAATGCCGCGCAGCACTGGAACAGTTTCCCGACGCGGCCGGCGACCTCAAAGAAGCCCTCTCGGTCCTAGCTCCGTTTGTCATTCGTATGCCCGGAGCTTTTGGGCGATTGGCGATCGCGATCGCCGACGACTACCGGGAGTCCTCGAAAAAGGCGCAGCAGGAGCCAGACGCAGAGTTGCTCCAACGCGTGTCGCAGGCGCTCGGAAATGTCGAGCATGCAGAATCGGGCTAACCTGAGAAGCGATGCCGGATCTACCCGCCTTCGCTCCCGCCCGCACCGCCGTGCTCAGCATGGACCTGCAAACCTCCATCGTCTCCATTTATGTGAAAGACTCCGAAATGATGCCACGGTGCAGCCGGCGTGCTCCAGCGCGCGCGCACAGCCGGCATGAAGGTGATCCACATCCAAGTCGGCTTCCGCCCCGGCCTTCCGGAGGTCAGCTCCCGCAACACGCTATTCGCGCAGATCAAGTCCTCGGTCCAGCACCAAAAATTGTTTGATGGCCCGGCCGCGGTCATTCATCCGGCAGTTGCGCCGCAGGGAGACGACATCGTGGTTACCAAGCACCGGATCAGCGCGTTCACCGGCACGGACCTCGACATGATCCTGCGTGCGAATGACATCGACACCCTGGCCATGTTCGGCATCGCCACCAGCGGAGTCGTCTTATCCACCTTGCTGCATGCGGTCGACGCCGACTACCGGACTGCGGTGATTACAGACTGCTGTACAGACCTGAATCAGGAACTCCACGCGTGCCTGGTCGAGAAGTTCTTTCCGGCGCGCGGGAGCGTGCTCACCTCAGAGCAGTTCGCGCGATAATAACAAACGATGACCGCAACCACTTCCAAGACGAATACCTACCGCGAGTTTTTCATCGGCGGCAAATGGCAGGCTGCGAGCAGCCCCGCCTCGATCGACGTGCTTTCCGCTTCCACCGAGGAAGTGATCGGATCGATTCCCGAAGGCACAGCGCACGATGTCGATCAAGCGGTCACTGCCGCCCGGCGCGCCTTCGATAACGGCTGGAGCCAAACCACCGTGGCCGAGCGCGCCGAATGGCTCACCAAGCTCGCCGGCGCACTGAAAGAACGCGCCGAACGCATCGCGACCATCATCGCGCAAGAGGTCGGCTCGCCGATGTCCATGGCCACGCCCGTCCAAGCGGGACTGCCGGTTGCGGTCACGGTCGGCTATGCCAAGCTCATCACCGAAATAAAGTTGGAACAGGAAATCGGCAACTCGCTGGTCGTGCGGGAGCCGTTTGGTGTCGTCGGCGCCATCACGCCTTGGAATTATCCGCTGCATCAGATCATGGCCAAAGTCGCGCCCGCGCTGGCTGCCGGTTGCACGGTCGTCCTGAAGCCAAGCGAAGTCGCTCCGCTCAATGCGTTCCTCCTCGCCGAAGCCTGTGAGGCCATCGGCCTGCCTCCAGGCGTCGTCAATATCGTCACCGGCTACGGCCCGGTGGTGGGCGAAGCCATCGCTTCGCATCCTGGCGTAGACATGGTGAGCTTCACCGGTTCGCTTCGCGCGGGCCGTCGCGTGGGCGCGCTGGCAGCCGATTCCATCAAGAAAGTCACGCTGGAATTAGGCGGCAAGTCCGCGTTCGTCGTCCTGGATGACGCTCCGTTTGACAAAGCGATTCCCGCTGGCGCGCGCAACGCGATGATGAACTCCGGGCAAACGTGTTCCGCTTGGACGCGCATGGTGGTGCCGCGCAGCCGCTATCAGGAAGCTCTCGATCTGGCCAAGTCGGCGATCGGTTCGCTCAAGGTGGGCGATCCGCTCGATGCCGCTTCCCGCTTGGGCCCGCTGATCTCTGCCACGCAACGAGAACGCGTGGAAGGCTACATCGCCAAAGGCAAACAAGAAGGCGCCCGTGTGGTTCTCGGCGGCGGAAGGCCGGCTGGTTTCGACCGCGGCTATTATGTGGAGCCGACCATTTTCGCCGACGTCAATTCCAAGATGACGATCGCGCAGGAAGAGATCTTCGGGCCGGTGCTCTCGGTGTTGCCATACGACACTGAAGAAGAAGCCGTGCAGATTGCCAACGACACCATCTACGGTTTGGCTGGCGGAGTTTGGTCCGGCGATGCGGATCGCGCGATGCGCGTGGCGCGCCGCATGCGCACCGGGCAGGTGGACGTGAATGGCGGACGCTACAATCCCATGGCGCCTTTCGGCGGCTACAAACACTCGGGCATAGGGCGGGAGCTAGGCATGTTCGGCCTGGAAGAATTCTTCCAGATTAAGTCGATCGCGAGATAAGTATGGCCGGGGGCCAGGGAGTCATCACTAAACCGAGCCCGTATTCGGTGCCTGAAACGATGGACCGGCTGGAAGCGGTATTGGCCAGCAAGGGCATCAAGGTCTTCGCCCGCATCGACCAAAGCGCGGCCGCGCAGCAAGCCGGGCTGTCTCTGGCTCCGATCCAACTGCTGGTCTTCGGCAACCCTCTCGCCGGCACTCCAATAATGGCAGCCGAGCCCACGGCCGGCCTTGACCTCCCGCTGAAAGCGCAAGCTTGGCAGGACAACGCGGGCGCGGTTTGGATTAGCTTCAATTCGCCCGATTACCTGCAGCAGCGCTTTGGGCTCAGCCCCGATCTGGTGAAACCCCTCGCTGGTGTGGGAACGCTCATCGACTTGGCTATCGCGCCCGCGCAGTGATGTCTGACCTCCTCCCACTGCCCACACTGCTCTCGCAGGTACTCGTTGCGTACACCATCGAGTACGACAATGAGTTCGAGCACCAGATGCCGCATCGGACGACTATGAATCGCTCGGGGCAAGGGCCTTGGCTAGTATCACTCGTGATGTGGTCCAACTGCATGCGGTTTGTCGGCGAGGAAGGCGTGACCGTGCACAAGCTTGAGGAACTCGCCCGCACCAAGACGAATTTGAACGGCATGCAGAGATGGGGATACATCACCATAGAAGAGAAGGTGATTCGCGCCACGCCCAAAGGAAGGCAGGCTCAGCAGGTATGGCGGCCGCTGTTTAGCGTCATCGATAAGCGTTGGGAGACTCGCTTCGGCAAGGTCGAGATCGATCGGCTGAGAGAATCCTTAGAAGCGATCATCGACAAACTTGACGTTGACCTGCCAGACTGTCTTCCGATTCTGGGTTACGGGCTGTTTAGCGGCGCGCCGGGTGCCGAGCGGCAACCTTCCCCTCAACGCGGTCTCCCTCTCGCCGCTCTCCTTTCCAAGGCGCTGCTGGCGTTCGCCATCGAGTTTGAGCGCGAGTCGGACTTCTCGCTCGCGATCAGCGCCAATATCTTGCGAATGCTCGATGAAAAAGGAGTGCGGGTTCGGGACCTGCCCATCCTTACTGGCGTGTCGAAGGAGGCGATCAGCATGGCGATGGGAATTCTCCAAAAGAGTCATGCTGCCGCGATCGAGACGGACGGCCGCACCAAAATCGCCCGCCTCACGCCCCAGGGCCGCGAAGCGCAAGCAGCATACAAGGTGTTACTGAATACAATCGAAGAGCGTTGGAAGAAGCGCTTTGGCGCTGACGCGATCGGCGCCCTTCGGGAAACAATGGCACGGCTGGCTCCGCATCTGTTCCTCGGTCTGGAGCCCTATATTGACGGCTGGAGGGCATCGGTCCGCAAGGCGGACACGCTGCCACATTACCCTATGGTGCTGCATCGCGGCGGATTTCCAGATGGCAGTTGATCACGGCGCCGTCAGTATTGAGGTAGCGCTATCTCGTCGGTGAGTTCACCGGCAAACGCACGATCCGCGACCCAAGGAATTCTGAGAAAGCTCATAATCCAATTACGAAAGAACAGTGCCGTCTTCGATTTTGGCGCAAACACGCCCGCGAAGCGCTCCGCGGCTCTCTGCTTTTCCTGAATAAATGGTGCGAATAGCTGCTGATATCGCCGAAAGGCTTCCGCATAATCGCCACCGGCCCGGTGGAGTTCGCCAGCTAGGATATAGGCCGCCACCATGGCCAGCGCGCAGCCTTGCCCGCCCAGCAGCGATACGCAGGTAGCCGCATCACCGAGCAACGCCACGCGGCCTCGTGTCCACGATCCCTGCTCCCGGCCCATGCGGATTTGGCTCACTCGATCGAAATAGAGATCGCTGCTCGAATCCAACGCTTCCAATATTCGCGCACATTCCCATCCGCTGTTGGAAAAACGTTCACGCAACAGCGCCTTTTGGGCTCCCATATCGCCTGCTGGTACGAGATTGTCGTCCGCGAATGTAAACAGAAAGAACGTGCGGTCGCCGCGCATGGCGAATCGTGCTATCTGTTGGCGAACCTCGGTGTACATTACATACACCAGCTCGTCCCTGGGTCTGTAGCCTGGGACCGAAAAGGCAGCGGCTTGAATGCCCAGATACTTCTCAAACTGGCTTTCCGCGCCGAATACAATCTCCCGTACTCGCGAGTGAAGTCCGTCCGCGCCGATCACCAGATCGAATTCGCGCTCCGGCCCTCGTTCGAAGGTCACGCGAACCACCGATCCAGTATCCTCAATCCGCGAAACACTGTCGCCAAAGATCGCCTCGACTTTGCCCTCGATCGCGCCGAAGATGGACGCTGCCAGTTCCCCTCTCGGGAGACTCACATAGCGGCCCTTAGTGGCGCGGGTAAATACGCTGGCCGGGAAACCGCTCACCCGTTTCCCATTCCGGTCCTCGACGCGCACTTCTTCAACCATGTATCCCTTCTGGCGGAGTTCCGGCAACAGACCCATTCGATCGGCTATATCGAAGCCAGCGCCCCAGAAGTCGATAATGTACCCGCCCGTTCGCAGGGCCGGCGCTTTCTCCACCATCGTGGTCTCAAAACCGTAATGCGCCAGCCAGTAAGCGAGAGATGGTCCGGCAATTCCCGCGCCCGATATCAACACTCTCATTAACTTGACGATAACGCGTCCGGCGCGTGAGGAACTAAGCACGTGTCATGAAATAACCATGCCACACCTTCCCCACCGCTCCCTGACGGTCGCGGCTCGTCACACCTTCTGAGCCGCGACCGTCAGGGAGCGGTTGAATTGGTTGTTTCATAACAAGCCCTAAGGCCGACAGGTTAACCCGCGAAGGCCGTGCCACCAAATGCTGCATAAGATCCAAACGCCTGTGCAATTCGTCGATCCAGCCCCGAACGTCAGTGAGGGGAACTTCGCCTTTCCCTCACACACGTTCGGGGCTTGTGCTCGGAGCGACCGACCCGCCGCGCTCAAAGACTGTCGCGCGTCCGCGCCGAAAACTCATTACGGCCGGCGGGCGCTGACAATGCGGTCGGCAATCAAGTTGTACACGTCGTTCGATAGGTCGCGATCCGTCACATGAAACTTGAATTCATCCCCATCATAGGTCTTTAGCTTAAACTCGCGGTCGCCCACGTCGTGCTTGAATTCTTTGATCTCCGCATACAGCCACCGTCTGGATTTGCGCGCATTCGATAACGCGTCAAAGGTTAGACCGCGATCGCCGATGACCAGCCGGCCGAAATCGTCATCGTGCCGGATGTTGAACTGCATGCCATCCGCGGGCGGCACGGTCATGCGTTCCGCCGTGTTCAGCGGCAAACCCGTCCACGATGCGACAAAGGCTGTACTGGCCGGATCGCTAAGCCGAATCCACCCGTTGGCGAACTGCACTCCCAACAAGCCGTTCTCCTCACGCAACGACAGAATGTCGGCGCGAGGGATGGCAAACGATCCGTTAGGATCGGTGTCGTCGACAAAGACGAGCTGACCGCCGGTGAGCACGATTTTGCCCTCGTCGTTGCCGACTTGAGCGCGATGAACCAGCAGTCGGTCCACTCCGGCAAACAAAGTTACAGCCGACAGTGCGATTAGTATCAGTGGTCGCATTCTCTCGCCTCCGTAAGATTAGAGAGATTCCGGCGACAAGAGTTACAGCCCGATGATTACAGCTACCATTTGACGGACTTGCCGATTTCCAGCGGCCAGATTTCGGTCTCCGGCAGATCGCGAATCAGTTCAGCCACTTGTGCAGGTTCGCCGGTCAGGGCAGGGAAGGTGCCAAAATGCATCGGGACCACCTTGCGGGCTTTGAGCAGGCGGCAAGCTAAGGCCGCTTCCCGCGGGCCCATGGTGTAGAAATCGCCGATCGGGATGAAGGCAAGCTCCGGACGGTACAACGTCTGGATCAGTTGCATGTCCGAAAAGACGTTGGTGTCTCCGGAAAAATAAACGCTGCGCCCGTCCGGCAGATGCAATACGTAACCCGCTGCTTCGCCGCCATAGACGATCTGATCGCCATCGAGGATGCCGCAACTATGAACGGCATGAGTCATGGTGACTTTCACTGGGCCCACGGCTTGCGTGCCGCCTTTATTCATCCCGCTGCAGTTTTCCACGCCCTTGGAGCCCAGCCAGTGGCAAGTCTCATAAATCGCGACTACGGTTGGCTTGAATTTCTTGGCCAGCGGAATGGCATCGTGGATGTGATCGAAGTGCCCGTGAGAAATCAATAGCGCGTCAATGCGATCGAACTCGTGACCCTTGGGAAACTTGGGATTTCCTTCCACCCACGGATCCATAACCAACACTTCTCGCGAATCCAGCCGGAACTGGAACGTAGCGTGGCCTAGCCAGGTGATTTCCAACATGCGTATCCTCTCGTTTTATTGAACGGCCGTTTTCACGGCGGGCAATTGAATGCCATCGCCGTACTTGGCGAAACCCGGAATGGTGACCGGGAGTTTGCCGGTGATCGCGATCTCTCCAAACAGCGCCCGGATCAATGCCGCTTCTGAAGTTGCCGTTGTGCTCAGCGTTGTGAGAT
The DNA here is from genome assembly GCA_963836595.1 of Bryobacterales bacterium. Classification (GTDB taxonomy): domain Bacteria; phylum Acidobacteriota; class Terriglobia; order Bryobacterales; family Bryobacteraceae; genus DATFZA01. The sequence goes on along the minus strand of CAWIKC010000002.1, from coordinate 671,339 downwards.
AGGCGCCGGCCTGGGGAAAACTATGCGCCAAATACGGGCTACCCAGCGCCGCTAACAGCACCGGCGTCTTGCCGGCCAGCAACGCGGTGAGAAAGTCCCCATAGCCGCCAGGCAGCGCCACATCACCACGATTCGCGGAGACCGAAACATAGGCGGCCACGACAATCTCGGTGCAGGCCGCGGTCGAGCGCGCCACATCATCCAGATCCGCTTTCGACATCCGTGGATCGACCATGCTGAATGGCATCTTGGGCGCGCGCTTCTGCGCCTCTTCCATCAGGCGCCATCCTTCCCGCCCATAGCGGCTCTCGGTGAGCGCAATCACGCAGGTCTTCTCGGGTGTCCGCAAAGGCAACAAATCGCCCGTATCCTTGAGCAGCGTCACGGCATGATCGGCCACTTGTTGCGCTCGTTCCTCGTCTTCCGGGGCATCGATCACATGCGCGATGGTCTTGAGGTCCGTGTATCGATTTCGAAACAATCCAAGCCGCGCTTTGGCGGCCTCTATTCTGTTGAAGCTCTCATCGATACGCCTCTGCGACAGCCGGCCCGATTGCACCGCGGCCAGCACGCCCGCGATCGCAGCCTCGGGGTCACGCGGCATCAGCAGCACGTCGGCCCCGGCCTGCAGCGCCCGCACGGCTGCTTCGCCCGTGTCGAACATCTGCATCAGGCCTTCCATTTCCATGGCGTCAGTCACGATCAGACCCTTGAAATTCATCTCGTCGCGTAACAGACCGGTGAGGATTTTGGTGGAGACCGTGGCGGGAATGATTTCAGGCTCCAGCGCCGGAACGGCCATGTGCGCGGTCATAATGGCGTCTACGTTCGCGCGGATGGCGGCGCGGAAGGGAACCAGTTCCACCTCGTCCAGGCGCTTGCGATCGACATTGAGGCGAGCCATTTGCAGATGGCTGTCTTCCATGGTGTCGCCGTGTCCGGGAAAATGCTTGGCCGTGACCAGAATTGGATCCTTGGTTGAGGAGTGCGCGCCTTCAATGTACGTTGAAACATAGTTTGCGACCAGTTCCGGATTCTCGCCATACGAACGGATGTTGATGATCGGGTTATCGGGATTGTTGTTCACGTCGGCCACGGGAGCGAATACCCAGTTGACGCCCAGGGTACGGGCTTCGCGAGCGGTCTCCGCGCCCTCATAACGAACGCCATCCAAATCGCGCGCCGCCGCGAACGCCATGTTGTAAGGCCAAATGGTTGTGGAGGCGATGCGCATGGAAGCGCCGCGTTCAAAATCGGCGGCCACCAGCAGCGGGACCGGCGCCAAGCTCTGCAAGCGGTTGACCAGAGCCGCGAAAGCATAAGGATCGGCGCCCCGAATCGCGCCATGCACGCTGTGACCGGTGACGATCACACCACCCACATGCACCTCGCGAATGAGGTGCTGATATTTCTTGAAAAGGCGCGAGCGCACATTGAGCGGCTCGCCGTAGATCGACACGATCACCAGTTGCGCCACCTTGTCATGCAGCGAGACGGCAGGGCGGGCGACAGAAGCTGCAGAGACCAAGAAAGGAATGAGAGCGGCGGCGAGCGCTGCGCGCAGGCGCGATGTCGGCATTAGCTTTAGTTTGGCACAGGAAGCCGCTCAACTCAGTTCAACTTTAGAAAACACTTTAGTCGTGGGGCCGACGCCCCTGTCGGCGCCGGACTGCCTGGTCCGGCCCTTGCGCGAACTAACCCGGCTTCTTCTTGTCGGTCTTCGGCGCGGCTTGGCTCCCCGGTCTCTTCTTCTGCGGCGGCTTCCGAAGCACGCGGTTGACCGCGCGGATCAGCGCGTTCACCTCGTTCGCGCTCTTCTGCAGCACCACGTCGGCGCCGGTGTTCTGCTCATTCAGGCCCATCGCATCCGTGAACCCGGAAATCAGAATGACCGCCGTCACAGGATCCACCTTGCGCAGCTTCGCGATCAGATCGACGCCGTCCATCTTGGGCATCTTGTAGTCGGTGATGGCGACATCAAAGTGTTGCCTGGAACACAGTTCCAACGCTTCCTGAGGAGCCGCCGACGTGACCACCAAGTATCCCAGCTCTTCCAGCACGCTCCGCCGCGCCAGGAGTCCCATCTTGTTGTCGTCAACGATCAGAATGCGTGTTTGAGTGGTTCGGGAAGAGGCGCTTACCATGCGTCAGCTTGAGTGACGTTAGCAGAGCATTCACCAAACTGTCAATGATTTTGTATTCAATTGGAGGAGCGCAACATTCAGATCTTGACTAGCGCGATCGAATGTGATGTTCACTCCACTTCCCGGGGCGCTGTGTAGCCTTGCTTGGCGATGATCTCGTATTTCATCGGCCTTCCCTTTTCGTCCTTGATCGCCAGCAGCTCGTTGGTCTCCGGATCGATGAGTTCCACTTTGATCTTGCGGTATTTACCGTCGCGCGCTTGGTTGCTGGGCTGATAGGCCAGCGAGTATTGGTTGCGCAGCGCTTCTGAAATCGATTGATAGATGGTGGGAAACTCGCCGTAGAAGCGTGGAAAGTAAGACTGGCCGCCGGTTTCCCGGGCAAACGTCTTCATCTCACTGTCGGCCTGCAGAAAATCGAGGCGCTGCATCGACCCCATGCCGCCGCGCGCGTCCGCGAGTTCGCGCAGCGTCTGCAACAGACCGATCGCGTAAACTGGAACGGCGGCTTCGGCAATCCTTTTGCGAGCTTTATCGAAGGTAAGCTTGCTGAAAGTATCGCGGCCGGAAGCGATCAGAACGATGGCCTTCCGCCCTTCAATGTCTTGCATGCGTTCGGCCGTATCGGTAAGCGCGTCGAACAAATTGGCTTCTGAAAAACCGGCCACGCGCAGCCGCTGCATCGCTTCCATGGTCTTGCTGCGGTCGGTGCTGAAGTCGGACAGGATCTCGGTCCGCAGGTCGTAAGCGACCACCGCAACGTAGTCGTCCGGCTTCAGAGTTTGCACGAAACCATATGCCGCTGTCAGCGTCTGATACCAGCCTTCGGAATAGTATTGCTGGAAAAGGTTGCTGAACTCGATGACCATCGCCACCGTCATCGGCGCATCTTTGCCAGTACTAAACGTGCTGATCTGCTGGGGCACATTGTCTTCTAGAATACGGAACTTTTCCCGCGGAATCCTCGGGATGAACCGGCCCTTATTGTCGAGCACGGACACATCCACTTGCACGGTGGTGACATCGCTCTTGAAATTGGGGAGACCCTCCGGAATCTCTTTGTCTTTTTTGGTGAACTTGCTGGGGATCGGCGCCTGCTCCGGCGGAGGCGCAACGGGTTGGGCCGCATCGGCGTCGGAGGCGGGCTTCTTCCGCGGCTTGGCGACGGTCTCCGAAGATTGTGAAGACGGGCCTTCTTGGGCAATCAGTGAAATTACCCCGCCCAGAACTAACGCAACGGCCAAGGAACCTAGGCTGGCACTTATTTTCATGGGACTACCTGAGGGAAGTCTAGCAAAAGCCGGGCGGCGGATCTAATGCACGCGCCGGTCACGGTCGGAGCCCTGCTTCCGGAGATAAACTTGGAATTTCTTCTTGGCGCGTTGCAACTTCCAGTCCCGATAAGCGGACTGTACTGGCGAAATCGGATCGAACTGGAAACGCGGCCGGGCACGCATCTTTCGCACGAAAAGGTAACCGAACAGCAACCCGCCGAGATGGGCGAAATTGCTGACGCCGTTGCTGGGCTGAAACGACATGAGAAAGGCAACTGCTCCGAAGATCATGACGAAGTACTTCATCTTGATCGGGATCAGGAACCCAAACAGCACCTCTTGATCGGGAAACAGCAAAGCACACGCCATCAGGATTCCGAAGATCGCCCCGGAACTGCCCAACGTGGGAATGACGGGGTTTCCCCAAGGCAGGAGGTAGTTCAAAACGACTACACACAGACCGGCGCCAATGCCACAGAAGAAGTAGAAGTTCAGAAACCGGCGGGTGCCCCAGGTCGTTTCCACATTCGCGCCAAACATCCAAAGCCCTAGCATGTTCCAGATGATGTGGCCAAACCCGCCATGCAGGAACATGTATGTCGCCAACTGCCAGATCATCCCGTAGTGGACCACCTGATAGGGCGAAAGCGCAAAATAACCCAGGTATCGATCTATTCCCAGGAGACCCGCGAAATAGCCGATGACGAAAATAGCTATGTTGACGATCAGCAGCCACTTGACGCCGGGCGGAAAGCCGGGAGTATAGAGAACCCCGGAAAAACGGGAACGGCTACGATTGGCCATGGAAGAGACGCTAGCGTCTGCTTTCAGAATAGCAACTAATGGCGCGAATTCCGCTGTTTTTTGCTCAGATGAGCGGCCCAGGTCTGCAAACCGACAGCCAGCGCCATCCAAACCTGCCAATGGGAAAACAGACCGCTGGAGATCGCGAATTCCCCGGTCCAATTCAAGTCCGCGCCGAGCCGCCAGAAAGCCAGCGCCAACGCAACCACGGAGGCAGGAGAAAGCAGTGCGGACAGCAGGGGCGTCAAATCCTGCGCCGATACTCTAGTCTCGGCTGCCACTGCCATACGAACGAACCTCATAACGTCTCCCTGTTATCCATATAGATGTTGGCTAGACCGCCAGCGTTCCGCGCTTTTAAGGAACTCGCTCGCACAACGGAGCAGCGGGCGGCTTCGAGATGGCGAGTTCCTTCCAAATTTGTGGGCCGCCCGGCCCTGTGCGAGCTTCGGATGAACATCACGCGAATCGGCCCCTCTTGGTTGACGGTAAAGCGAAAATCCGCTCCCACCTATGAGACGGCAGGTTCTGTTTCTTGCGTCCGGTCCTGTAACGTTCTGCGGCGCTGTACTGGAACCTCCGGTTGCGAGCACTGGTGGACCGGAGTGATGCGCCGCCGCGGCCGTCAACCCCAACTTCTATTTGCTTATCGGGCGAAAAGCTGGTTCCTGGCATAAGTTCGTTAGGGCTGTCCTGAAACAACAGAGCCATGGCCCGGCCCCTTGACTCCGTCGCCGATAATAGCCTCCATCTGGGCGGTGATCCGAACGAATCCATTTGATCTGAATTCGTCCAGCCACCGAAGAGCCGAGCACCGGTCAGACCCGATCGGGTGGCGGAAAAAGCTGTAACACAATTGCTACTTCTTGCTCCTATCGCGGGTTAACAGTACGGAGGCGGCCATGAAGATCCCTCGCATTTGGAGTGTGATCCTGCTCTTTCTCGTGCTGGCGCCAGGGCTGTCGGCACAGACGACGTTATCTCTGCATGCTTCGGCAGCTTCACCGTTGCCGCTCGGCACCCCGGTAACCTGGACCGCCACGCTTTCCGGAACTGGCAACGTTACGATCTGGTACCGCTTCCGGGTTCAAGTACCGGGCGGCGATTTCCGGACCGTTGTAGATTACGGACCAAAAGCGTCCCTCACCTGGACAACCGTCGATCGCGAGGGTCCCTGCCAAATCGAGGTCACCGCGCTGAACCTCGATACGCTGGAAGAGTCGGTCGCCACGAATACGTTCTCTTTCAGCCCCTTGGTCAGCGGCGCAACTCCAGTGGTTACGGTCAGCGCCAACCCTCAAGTGCTCATCTACAGCGCTCCTCCGTGCCCGGCCGGCGGGCGCATGAAAGTGCAGTTCCAAGCACAAACACCTGACAGCCCGGTTCAAATGACACCGGATAAGGCATGCTTGGCCGGAGCCAGCATGAACTTTTACCTGGCCGGCGTCCTGCAAAACACTGTATACCAAATCCAGCACATCCTTAAGCCCGATACCAGCCGGGTCCCGGAGCTTGGGCCGATAGTAAACTTTTCGGTCCCCGCCAGCGCAAGCAGCCCGCTGGCGTTCACCGCGCTGGCCATCACCCCGAGTCCACCCGGCCTCTTGTTGCAGAGCGTCTTCGGGAGCCCCGCCCTGGCAACCGATTTGTTTGGCAATCTGATCTGGCTCGGGCCGTCCGATATCACGTATCTCACTCGCCCCGTAACGGGCGGTACGTTTCTTGGCATTGGCGAGGACGGCACCAAAGATTCCTCACAACAGTTCATCCGAGAGTTTGACTTGGCCGGAATCACCGTCGCCGAAACCAACGCGGCTCGAGTCAGCCAGCAATTGGCCGCCATGGGTATGCATGGCATTAATGCCTTCCACCACGAGTTGAGAAAACTTCCGGACGGCGGCTACCTGGCGCTTGCGGATTCAGAGCGGATCCTGTTCAATGTTCAAGGCGCCGGCAACGTGGATGTCATCGGTGACACCATTGTGGTCCTGAACCAGGACCTCGAAGTCACCTGGGCATGGGATGCATTCGACTACCTCGATCCGTCCCGCCTGGCTACGTTGGGGGAAACGTGTACCCTCCAGTCCGGAATTGCTTGCGCGCCATTCTATCTCGCCCCTACCGCCAACGATTGGCTTCACGGCAATGCTCTGCAACTGACGCCCGATGGGAACATCCTGTACTCTACCCGCCATCAGGACTGGGTCATCAAGATCGATTACGCCAACGGCGCAGGGAACGGGAACATTCTCTGGCGCATGGGCGTCGACGGCGATTTCCAAATTGCTTCCTCCGATCCGTACCCGTGGTTCTCGCACCAGCATGACTCCAATTTCGAGTCGAACAATACCACGCTCCTGGTGTTCGATGACGGCAATGTACGGCAGGCGGCCAATTCCAACGCTCACAGCCGCGGGCAGGTGTTCACAGTCGACGAAAGCACGAAAATGGTCACGCCCGTGCTCAACGCCGACTTGGGGGTGTACTGCGCTGCCCTGGGTTCGGCCCAGCAGCTTCCGGACGGAAACTACCACTTCGACGCAGGGTTCATCATCGGCGTGGATGCGAACGGAAATGTCACCAACGCCGCCGAGTCGTTGGAAGTGAGCCCTCTCGCCAACATCGTTTTCGGCGTTGAATTCAACTCAACCGAATACCGGACGTTCCGCATGCCCGATTTGTACACGGCGCCCGAAGACGCTTTGCGCGTTTCCCGGCCGACCAGATGACATTTGCCACGCGTTGACACTGCTGAAGGAGGCGGCTTACACTGAGGTATCCGATCCATTTAGCGGGAACCGCCGTATGAGTCAAGAGTCAGTGTCGCGACGCGCGTTCGTCAACACGGGAGCTGCCGTGCTTCTTTCCGCGTCGGCGGTTCGCGCTCAATCCTCGAAGCCGCCTAACTTTGTCCTGATCTGCTGTGATGACCTCGGGTACGGCGACCTCCACTCCTATGGATCGTCGCTCCCCACTCCGAATCTCGATCGAATGGCTCAGGATGGGGTCCAGTTCCGGCAGTTCTACGCAGCCAACAACGTCTGCTCGCCGTCTCGCGCGGGACTTCTGACCGGCTGCTATCCCACGCGCGTCGGTGTCCCCGGCGTGCTTTGGCCCACCGACACCACCGGCATCTCGCTTTCGTCGCCCACCATCGCCGAAGTCTTGAAGCCCGCCGGATACTCCACCATGTGTACCGGCAAATGGCACGTGGGCTCACAGCCGCAATTCATGCCGACCAGCCGGGGCTTCGACCATTATTACGGCATCCCTTACAGCAGCGACATGACGCCGTCGATCCTGGTACAGGACACGACGGTCATCGAGTCGCCCGTTCAATTGAATACGCTCACGCAGCGGTACACCGAAAAGTCTGTCGATTTTATTGCCAACAACAAGAACAACCCGTTTTTCCTCTATTTGGCGTATAATTCTCCTCACCTGCCGCTAACTCCCTCCGCGGCGTTTCTCGGCAAATCGCCGCTGGGGCTGTATGGCGATGCGGTCCAGGAAATCGACTGGAGCGTGGGCCAAGTAATCCAGTCCCTGCAAAACAATGGGATCGATAGCAATACGCTGGTTATGTTCACTAGCGACCATGGGCCGTGGTATCAAGGCAGCGCCGGGAGGCTGCGCGGCCGCAAGTGGTCGACGTATGAAGGCGGAGTCCGCGTACCATTTATTGCCCGTTGGCCCTCTCAGATCCCTGCTTCCGCCAGCCGCGCCAAAACTCAACAAAGTGGTTTCCCTGGAATTGGCCACATGAGTAACGCCGTAGTGTCGGCGATGGACGTTCTTCCCACGCTCGCGCGCCTGGCAGGCGCCACGGCCCCGAAAAATTTAGACGGCATCGACATCGGCCCGATCCTGCGTGGACAGGTGGACAGTATCGATCGCGACGTCATTTTGCATTTCAACGGCTGGGACCTGCAATGTGCAAGTTACGAGCAGTGGAAACTGCACATTTCGCGCATCAACAATTTTCCCTGGGGTCCCAACCCGGTCGGTGGCACCTTCAATCTGCCATTGCCCGCTCCAGAGCTTTACAATATGGCACTGGACCCGGGGGAAACCTGCGACGTGGCCCCGGAGCATCCGGATGTCGTTGCTGACATCACCGCTCGGATGAAGAAGCACTTGTCCACCTTCCCGAGCGACGTAGTCAATGCCTGGAACGGCACCATGAGCAAACAGGTCGAGTACACCTCTGTCGGGGCTCTACCCGCCTTGGCAAACTCCTAGCCCTAACGAGTATTTTGCATGTCCACCGGTCTCTTCCCCTTGTATAGCGAGAGACCCGTAAGCGCGATCGCTCCGCCTATCTCCTCTCTCTTGATCAAGCCGGCTTCCGCGGTCTGCAATCTGGATTGCGCCTACTGCTTTTACCTGGATCGCGAGGCCGATCCATATAAGGAACTGCCGGCGCGCCGCATGACGCTCGAAACGTTGCAAAGGCTGGTAGAGAGTTACCTGTTTTATTCGTTTCCCCGCAGCAGCTTCATCTTCCAAGGCGGCGAGCCAACCCTTGCCGGTCTGCCCTTTTTTGAATCGCTCATTGAATTTCAGAAGAAACACGGCCGCAGCGGCCAGCAGGTCAGCAATGCTCTGCAAACCAACGGGGTTCTTCTAGACGAGCGCTGGTGCCCGCTGTTCAAGCAGTACGATTGGTTCCTCGGTCTGTCTCTCGATGGTCCGGAGGCCATGCACGATCTGTATCGCTACAACAAGGACGGCCATGGAACCTGGAAGCGGGTCATGGAAACCGTCACCCTGTTGCAAAAGAATGGCGTGCAATTCAACATTCTATGCGTCGTAAGCCAGGCCAATGTCGCCCACGCCAGGCAGCTCTATCAATTCTTCAAGGGCATCGGCGTCGACAACCTTCAATTCATACCGCTGGCGGAATTCAACGCTGAGGGCGAGCCGCTAGAGTTTTCACTCACCGCCGAACAGTACGGCCGGTTCCTGGTGGAGCTTTTCGACGCGTGGTGGCCGGACCGCCATAAGATGCACATCCGCTTCTTCGACAATATGGTCGAGAGCCTCAGCGGCCACAAGCCGTCCAATTGCACCATGCTCGAAACCTGTGACAGCTACGTAGTTGTCGAATACAATGGCGACGTGTTTCCCTGCGATTTTTTCGTGGAGAAACCCTGGAAACTGGGAAACATACACGGCGAGTCCTGGGCCGAGATCGCGCGCCGCCCGCGCCGCTTTCAGTTTGCCGCTAAGAAAACGATCGGCCACCCCGAGTGCCAGGTCTGTGAATACGAATCTATTTGCCATGGCGGATGCCCGAAGTTCCGCGCCGGTCCCCATCGCAGATTCGAAGACTTGGATTATTTTTGCAGAGCTTACAAAATGATTTACTCGAAGGCCACGGGACCGCTGCGCCGCGAACTCGCAACGGTGCTGCGCGGCGGGAATAAGTTACGGTGAATTCGTCAAATGCGGCGGGATTGTAGGGCGGTCCCCCTGGACCGCAGCCGGCCCCCTGGCCGGCTTGTGCGCGATGAGGGGTTACTGCTTGTTCTGTTTCTGCTTCGCTTCTTCGACCATGCGCTGTATCTCAGGCATTACGTCGCCCATCAACTGCTGGCCGACGGCCATGGATTTCTGAATCAGTTGCGGCATCTTCTCGAGCATCGCCTGGCCGGCGGAAGATTTGTAGAAAGCCAGGATGCCATCGATATCGCTTTCGGTGAACGTCTCCGCATAAATCTGGACAAAGGCGGGTTTGGCCCTGTCCCAGCTCAACCGGCCGGCGATCAGCTTCATCATTTTTTGCTGCATCTCGTCCTGAGCCTGACGGTCTTTGGCCGGCACGTCGATCTGGGCGAGTTGGCTCGTAATCGCGTTGTTCATCTGATCGAGCACCTGCGCGATCATCCGCTCCGCATGCGTGAGCTGCAACATTTCCTCGATCTTGGCGTTCTTGCTCCGCTCGTCGGCGCGAGCCAGCGAGGGCGCCAAAACTAAAAGAACTCCGGCAAAAAGCACGATCCCGATCGATTTCATAACGGCTGCTCCAGTCTGTGGCCAGTATAGCTCCGCACCGCGCTCTCGCCGTCGACGGCGTCAAGATCGGCGTGTCAGTAGCCCGACGGCGCGTTTCTCCTCCGGGTGCGTGAGCCAGTGATCTGGTGGCTCCTACCAGGCCCGACCTAAGACGAGGACCACGCCTTCATACGGCGCCGCTACGAGTAGGGTCGTGAGGCGTCGAAGTGGTATAACTTCTGAGTGCGCCGTCACCAGGCCCTACCACGGCCTCAATCGACTCTATGGAGCAGATTCTCAAGATCTGATGCGTCAAAAGGTCGCGGGGTTAACAAAGGAGAAGTATGTCGACGAATCAGTCCATCAAAATTGGTCTGCTTAAACAGAGTGAACTCGAAGAGGCGGACCGTATTGTCCGGCTGGCATTCGGAACTTTTCTGGGATTGCCTGATCCACTCAGCTTCATGGGAGACCGCAATCTGATTGCGCCGCGCTGGCGCTCGAGCCATGTCAAAGTGATCGCGGCACGCGAAGGTGGCCGCCTGATCGGATCGAACGTAGCCACGCGCTGGGGATCGTTCGGGTTCTTCGGCCCCCTGACTGTGCTGCCGGAATACTGGGATCGCGGCGTGGCGAAGCGGCTGCTCGAAGCCACCATGGCGATTTTCGACCGATGGGGCGTGCGTCATACCGGGCTGTTCACGTTCCCGCAAAGCGCTAAACACGTGGGCTTGTACCAGACGTTCGGCTACTGGCCGCGCTATCTCACCGCGATCATGACCCGTACGCCGGAGGCTAGCCCGGCGCGGCAGGCTAACCCTGCCAATGCGCCGGTGTTGCTATCGGCCTTCACCAAGAGCCAACGCGAACCGGCCATCCAGGCATGCGGCAAACTCACCCACAAGATCGATAAGGGACTCGATCTTGCTGGTGAGATCAGGGCCGTACTTGCGCAGCGCACCGGCGACGTCGTGTTGACATATACGCGCGGTGTTCTCGATGCTTTCGCGGTGTGCCTGAATGGCCCCGGATCGGAGGGCGGCGAGAAGACGTGTTACATCAAGTTCGGTGCGGCCCGTGTTGGCGCAGGTGCGGGTGAACGTTTCGACAAGTTGCTGGATGCTTGCGAGGCGTTTGCATCCTCACGCGGAGCGACCGTAGAGGCTGGCGTGAACCTGGCTCGCGAAGATGCCTACCGGCGCCTGCGCGCCCACGGATATCGGGTGACCATGCAGGGTGTTGCCATGCAAAGTCCGCATGCGGACGGGTTCAATCGAGCCGATGTCTACGTGATCGACGACTGGCGTTAAGACCTGCTACGAGGCTGCGCAAGCAATTGCCCTTGGCCTCCTTAGACAAGGCGTTGAACAAAGCTGCGGTCGCTGCGGGAATCCCACTCCTTCAAGCAGCAGCGCGTGCTCCGCCCCGGCGCCAAGCCCTGGGCGTCTGGGGCCGCCGCAAAATGTAAACCAACATTTGCCCAAAGCTGGAGTCCATCGCGAACGCTACGGGAATGGGCATTCCGAATGGCGACGCGGAAGGGGACAATTCCGGGCTCGAGTCTCAACTCCTCCCTTCGAACTATTACATGATTGTCCCCCATGCGACTGCGCGAGCCCTGGGCGAGGCCCCAAGACACGGTAGAGCCACCCAGATAAAACCCCTTGGGGTCGGCCCTGGGGGTCGGCCCCACATAGCTATTAGAAGATCAACTTCATCGCAAGCTGTAACACGCGCGGATCGTAGGCGGCGGTAATCACTCCGAAGTTGGCGCTGCCGAAGGTGGTGTTCGGATTCTGAAACTGAGTGTGGTTTAGCGTGTTGAAGGTCTCAAACCGGAACTGGATGGTGGCGCCCTCCGGGTTCCACCACTTGATTCCGCCGAAGTCCTTGAACAGAGAGGTGTTCAGGTTGGTCCGCCCCGGCCCGCGAACATCGTTGTGCCCAGCGTTGCCGAAAGCCCCCAAGGCCGGCGCGGCAAATGCGGCCGTGTTGAACCACTCGCTGATGGTGCCTGGATAGGTGATGGGAGCCACCTGATCCGGCCGGTTGGTAGCATTGTTACCCAGACCGGCGCTCGAGTTGGCGCCCGCAAGCGATACGTTCAGCGGCACACCCGATTCCGAGATGATAACGCCGGACAACTGCCAACCTCCGAGAAACGTCTTCACCGCCGTATTGGTCGCGGTCCGGAAGAACGGAAGCTGGTAAATGTAGTCGGCCAGGAAGACGTTGGTGCGGTCCAGCCCGCTGAGACCGTAGTCGTAGCGGAGGTTGTAAGGGTTGGAGATGGTTTCCAGGTCGTCTGTATTCTGGCCCCCATTGTCTTCGTCGTACGCCCGGGAGTAAGTATAGGCAATCTGCAGGGTCAGGCCTCTCCACGCCTGTATGCGAAGCTCCGTCTGGAACGCATTGTAGCTGGCATTCTCCGCGTTTTCGGATAATTTAATGGAACCGAATCCGTAGTAGGGGGCGTAAAGGTTGGGGTTGGCGCCGTTGACGATAGCCAGCCGTTGGGCCGTAGCGTTCAACGGCACATCGTTCATCTCGACATAGGCGTTTTGGTGGCGATCCTGGTTGCCCACGTAAGCCGCCGAAAGAACGGCTCCACGCCAGAGCTGCCGCTCCACGCCGACGCTCCATTGATAACTGACCGGGTTCTTGTAGTTACTGAAAGAAAGGCCGGAGATGCTGGAGACCGGAATCGGCGAACTCGGCGCCGTGCCCGTCAGCAGACTCACGGTCGGATTGGAAAGGTATACGCCGGTGTAGCTGGCCGAACCGCTGAAGGGCGGATTGGCGCCCATGTTGTACTCGTCGTTGCCTTGCACGCGTTCATACATGGTTCCGAAGCCGCCGCGCACGATGGTCTTGCCATCGCCAGTGAGGTCGTAGGCAAAGCCCAGTCGCGGCGCCCAGTTGTTCCAATGGTTCTGGACACCGGCCTGCGGAATGCCGTTCACGCCAGTGATCCCAACCCCATTGAGGTAGAACGCAATGCCGGCCAGGGCTTGGTTGGGACTGGTTCCGAGACCCGGGCTGCCGGGAGCAATATCGTTCCCGCCGTTAATGAGAGTGGGGGCGTTCGCCGGGTTGTACAGGTTCGGATAGAAGTTACCCAACCGGTTATTCTCTTCGTAGGTGTGAGGAATCCCTTCCCAGCGGACGCCATAATTGAGGGTCAGCCGGTTGTTGACGCGCCAGGTATCCTGCGCGTAGGCCGAGAAATTGTTATCGCGCCAGTGGCCGCTGTCCTGATAGGCCAGCTCCGAATAGCTGTGCGCGTATCCCAGGAGAAAGTCGCCAAAGCCGTTGCCGGTGTAAGTGCCGTTGAAGTCGAAGCTACCCTGCGTCTGGCCGAAGATCTCCTGAGCTTTCGTAAAGAGCATGTATCCGAAGCCGAACTTGTAATTGTGCCGGCCCTTGCTCCAGGACAAATCTTCACGGATTTGATAATCCTCCGCTTGATTCGTCCACGGCCAGTTTGAAACGGTGTAGTCGTTGTTGATGCCGGCGCCTTGGAAGTTCATCTCCGGCAGGCGGTTGTCGTTGTTGGCGTCGGAGTAGACCCGCGGCGGGTTGAAGGCGGTGGTCCGCTGGTAGACTCCGCCCGGAACGATGTTGATGATGTTGCCGTTGTAGTTGAACGCTACCTCGTTCACCACGTTGGGGCTGATGACGTTAGTGGCGTGCACGACCGCGCTGTAAGAGGGGTTACTGAAAACAGTTGTCACCGGCGGGTTGCTGTCCCCGCTCCACATGGCGCCTTCGGAGGTCGCCGTCGAATGTTCCAAAACGAAGTGGCCGAAGAGCCGGAATCTGTCGGAGATCTGATGGTCTACGCGCAATATCTCTTCGTCCAGATCGGTTGGAACGCCGGCGCCGCCCACGAACTCCGGTACGCCGCTGCCGCTAATGGAGTTCGGCGCCGGCAAAGCGCCCGTGGCCAGGAAAGCCGTGGCGGCCGGGCTGATCAATGCCGCGGGGATGGTGTTGTTCGGGAAGGGCTGACCGGGAACCAATCCCAGGGAAGTGAAGCGCGAAAGCTCAGTGGGACTCAACTGGCTGGCGGTTGGGACAGTAATCACACCCTGCGACAGGGGAATAACGCCGTTTGCCATGCTTGAGTTCGGTACTTGCTGGCTGAACGCGCCGCCTTGAACGTACTTGCGCCACTCCTGGTTGTAAAAGAAGAAAGTCTTGTTCCGGTCTTTGTTATAGTGCGGCAGGATGACCGGTCCACCCAGGTTGAATCCAAAAATGTTCAGGCGCAACTCGGGAGGGGCCGCGCCCGCGGCGTTGGTAAAGTAGTTGCCGGCGTCCAGGGCGTCATTGCGGAAGAACTCCCAGGCCGACCCGTGGAAATCCCGCGTGCCAGACTTGAACGCCAGGCTCAGCGTTGCGCCGGAACCCATACCGTACTCAGCGGCGTAATTCGAACTCAGCTCACGGAATTCGGAGATAGCGTCTTGTGAGGGCATGATCGAGAACTTGCCGCCGGAGCCGCGATCATAGTCCTCGCCACCGTCCACCAGCCAGACGTTGTGGCCAATCCTCTGACCGTTGAAACTAAGCGCAAAGCTGCTGGAGTTGGGAGTCACTCCATTGAAGTCGTTGATATTAGAGGACACGCCCGGCATCAACTCAGCCAGGGACACCATGTTCCGCCCGTTCGTGGCGATATTCAAAACCTGGTTACTGTTGATTACTTCGCTGATTTCGCCGGAGTCTGACTGGACCTGAAGGGCCGTCCCTTCCACATTGACGCTCTCTTTGGTTTCCCCGACCTGAAGCGCAATATCGACACGAGCTCGGTCCCCGACGTTCACCACGATGTTCTTCTCTTCGAACGTCTTGAACCCGTTAGCCTCAGCTCTAATGTCAAATGAGCCGTTCGGGAGACTGGGCAGCACATATTGGCCCGCCTGATTGCTAGTAGTGTTGAAACTTTGTCCTGTCGAGGTGAGGCTGGCCTTGACGGCGACATCGGGGATCACGGCGCCCGTGGCATCGGTTACTGTTCCAACGATGGTGGCCTGCTGGGCCGAAGCATGGAACCCGAAGGCCAGTAGCAGGATGCACCATAGCAACAGCAAAGACTGACGTGGTCTGGCGTAGTTCACAATTTTCTCCCTAAACCGTTAAATATCATCGATTTATCCAGGCTATCCGGCGGCGCTGGATTGAATTTTGCAACGCCACTCATTGTAGGCAGGTTAAGATTTCTTTACTAGGGGATTACGGTAGCATACTGTACTAACGTTGTGTTTTCATATGATTACAGAGGGTTGTTACGAACCGTCCAAGGCAGGCTCGTGTGCTGGCTTTTCGATCGAATTCAGCGGCTTTTTCCTTTTTAGGGCTCGGACCATAAGGCTCAGCACCGGCTTGGAGCCTCCCACTGCTGAAAAACCGGGAGCTAAGCGACTCCCGTCTCGGGTTCCGGAGAATCAACTTGTAACTCCTGCTGCTTGGACAGCAGGTCGAAGTTGAACTAAAATCAAGCATAATGGCGGTTACCACCCATCTCATGACAGTCGCGGAGTTTCGGAACCTTCCCGATAACCACGGCGCACGTTATGAACTCCACCATGGACAGCTCATCGCTTTGCCTCCTCCCCAACTCAAGCATTCGCTCATCCAACGGAATCTGATGGATTTGCTTCGACACCACGCTGAGCCGAAGGCACTGGTGAGCATAGAGGTTGCCTTCCGGCCGCTTCCGGAACACGAGCTTTGGGTGGCGGATGTCGCTTACCTGTTCTCGGAGCGATTCCGCCAAGCCGACCCCGAAGACAACATAACAGGCGCTCCTGATTTGGTCGTCGAAGTTCTGTCCCCATCCAACTCGGCCGCCGAGATGTACGATAAAGAGCAAACATGCCTCGCTAACGGGTCCAAAGAGTTCTGGGTGGTGGATCCAGAGCGCCGGCGGGTAAAGGTCACCACCGACGAGGGTCGGACCATGACTTGGGGGGCTGGCCAGGAAATTCCGCTCGCATTGTTCGGAGGATTGTTCGGAGGTGACGCCAGACTAAACGTGGATGATATCTTCCGCTATTGAAGTGAATCTGGTTCGGCCATGACCTTCGCCCTGTATCGATCACTTCGCGTGGTGTGCGTTTTCACGCCACAATCCGCAGCACCACCAACGTCATATCATCGTGCTGGGAAGCGCCAGCGGCGAAAGCCTCCGCGGCGGCCATGATTCTGGTCATCGCTTCCAGAGCAGGCAGCCCGTGGCACGTTTTTGCGAACTCGATCAATCTCTCTTCGCCCCACTCTTCGTCGCGGGCGTTCATCGATTCAGAGATTCCATCGGTGAAGAGCACTATCAGGTCTCCGGGTTCGAGAGCAAACGATTCCTGCTGATAGGGCCGCCGGAGAAGCCCGATCACCGGACCGCCGGTCTCCAGGCGGAAGACTTCGCAGCCCGCGCCGGATTTGCGCAGAATCACCGGGGGATTGTGACCTGCGTTGACGTAGGAAAGCCGGCGGCTGAGAGGATCGTACGCGGCGTAAAAAAGAGTCGCGTAGTGGTTCGCGGAGGACGCATCGAGCACCAGGCTGTTCACCCGGTTCATCAGTTCCGCCAGATCGTGGGCCACCAGCGCCTGTCCGCGTAGGGAAGCTTCGAGGATGGCCATCAACAGCGCGGCGCCGATCCCTTCGCCGGACACGACGGTTTTGCCTTCCGTCGCGATGGCATTGCCCGGCTGATCGTAGTGCGGAACTAAGGCACTGGTGTCGCTTTGGCTTCGAGCGCTTTCAGACGGCGCTCGAAATCGGCCAGCGACCGGCTGCCCTGCACTAACTCACCCTCAACACCATCGGCCGTGGTTCTGCCAATGACGAAAGACGGCGTGCCCTGAGTTCCTAAGCGCTGCGCTTCGACCACTTCCTCGTCAACCGCATGTTTGTACTTGCGGCTCTCTACGCAATTGCGCAACTGGGGCACGTCCATTTTTAGATCGCGCGCGTCGGCCAGCAGACTGTCGAGATCGAGCCTCTCGGGATGCGCGCCCATCGCTTCCCGCATTTCCCAGAACTCGTGCTGATCCGCGGCGCAGCGGCCAGCTTCCGCAGCGCGGTGAGCGTCAGGATGCACCTGATCCATCGGAAGGTCGCGGCTGAAGAAGCGCATCTTCCCAGAATCGATGTACTCCTTCTTCAACTCCGGAAACACAGTCTGTCGAAACTTCCGGCAGTATGGGCATTGATAGTCAGTCAACTCGACCATGGTGAGGGGAGCGTTCCTCAGCCCCAGGAACTCATGTTCGGGCAGCTTGATTTCAATTTGCGGCGCGCTGTTCGCCTGAGCGCCCGTCGCGCCTGGATCTTTCGTCTGGGCTGCTAGCCCGATAGCCAACAGCATCCACCCGTAGGTTCGACCACCTCGCATTAGTTTTCCTCCTATTCGCATCGCAATGAAAAAGCCGGATCCACCAGGGCGGCTCGCCGCGCCGGCACGAAGGTGGCAAGAGCAGCCACAATCATCATCAAGAGCGCGACTACTCCCAACGTGACAGGGTCTGTGGTTTTTACCCGATAAAGCAGGGCGCCAAACCAGTGTCCCGTCGCAACCGCTGCGATTAACCCCAGGACCGTGCCAACTCCCGCCAGCGCCAGCCCTTGCCACATCACCATCCGCACCACGTCGGCGCGCCGTGCCCCCAGCGCCATGCGCACGCCGATTTCGCGCGTCCTGCGTATGGTGCCATACGCCAACAGTCCGTACAATCCTACGCATGCCAGCAGCAGAGCCAGGATCCCGAAGAAACCGGAAAGTCGCGCGACCAGGCGCTCCTGCTCCAGTTGGCGGTCAATCTGCTCGCTCTCGGTAAGGACCTTGATCATCGGGAGGTTTCGGTTGTGGCGGCCGATCAGTTCGCGAATCGCAGGGATCATGGCTTTGGGGTCACCGGTCGTGCGCACTTCGAACGCGGCATTCTGTCCCGCAAGAGGTACGTATAAGGTTGGCTGAATCTCGCTGCGCAGGTTGCCGGTCTTGGCGTTTCCCGCCACGCCCACGATGACAAATCCAGGTGACTTCTCGGGCAGGTGAGGATCGCTGCCAGCATTTTCGCCGAATCGCTGGCCTACGGCATTCCGGCCTGGGAAGAACTTTTCGGCAAGCATCCGGCTCGCGACCACCGGTAAGGGCACACTAGTTTCGGTCGAGCCCGACTCGACGTCCGCTTGGCTCAGCGTCCTTCCGGCCAAGGTGGGAATTTTCAAGGTGTCGAAGAAGCCGGGCCCAACCGGCACAACATCTAGTGAAGTGTTGCTGTTGCTCCCCGGCGGTAAATTCCTTATGGTCATTCGCATCGCACGACCGCTGAGCAACGGTGCAATTGAATAGCTCACTGCACTCACGCCCGGCATCGCACCAATCTCTCGCCGCAGGTCGCGATAAAGATTGTCGATCTGCCGGCCCTTGTACCCGGCGAGTCGTGGGCTCAGGCCAAAAGTCAGCGTGCTGCGCGTGTCGAAGCCTGGATCCAAGTTTCTTAAATTCGTCAGGCTGTGCAGCAGCAACCCGGCGCCAGCCATAACCACGACAGCGAGCGCGGCCTGGAGCAAAACGAGGATGTTTCCCATGCCGTACCAGCGTCGCCGCGCTTCGGCGTTACCCCCGTCGCCCTTGAGCGTTGGCGTCAGGTCTGCACGCAGGCTTCGAATCGCGGGAGCCAATCCGAAGAGGATGCCCGTGAGCAGCGAAATCGCGGTGGTGAAAGCGAGCACCCGGCCATCAATGGTTGCGGTGAGCCCAAGAGGTCTCGGACGGTTGGTGGCTACAATTGCCACGATGACGCGCGCGCCCCAGAATGCCAGAATCAATCCCAAAACACCCGCCAACAGGCCCATCACGACACTTTCCGTCAGGGCTTGCCGGAGCAGGCGGCCACGTCGCGCGCCCAGCGCAAGCCGCACCGCAACTTCGCGGCTCCGACCGGTAGCCCGGCATAGCAGCAGCCCCGCCGCGTTGGCGCACGCGATCAGCAAAATGAGGCTTACCGCGACCAGGAGCACGCGCAGAGGGTCAGTGAACTGGCCGCTCGCGCCGACCAGCGCCTCTCGTGCTGGCAGAAGATTGATCCGCGGGGCGTCCTCCTCCTTCAAAAGGGGCTTGCCGCCATGAAGGACGTGATTCCGAAACAGAACGTTCATGGCGGCCTGCCCTTGCGCGGCTGACACCTCAGGTTTCAGCCGCGCGGCGAGCACCAGCCACCATAAGGCTGGATCCTTGGGGTCCGCACCTCCCATCTTCGCATCTAGCCCCGGCTCCTTGGCCGCCGGAACCCACACATCGTAAACGTTGCCGAAAGAGAGGCTGACAAATCGCTGCTCAGCCACTCCAGCGATTGTGAACGGCACGCCGCCGAGGTTCACGATTTTTCCAACAACCGATGGCGAAGCGCCGAGCGCCCGCTGCCAGTATCCGTAGTTCAATACCAGCGCTGGCCCGGAGGAGGGCAGATCATCGCTGGTATCGAGCACCCGGCCCACCGCCGCTCGAATCCCGAGAGTCCGAAAGAAATCGCCATTCACACCCTGGGCGTTGACATACGTTGTCAGCCCCTCGCCGCTCATTGTTAACTGCCCGGACCCTGCGAACGCGGCCACTCCGCTGAAGACGCCCGACTTTTCGACCTCTTCGAGGAAGGGGTGCGAGAACGACTCCCCACGGGGATTGCTCATCCCACGTTGCAGCAGCGGGAGCCGCTTCGTTTCCCCATAGTTTGCATAGCCAGTGAATCGAGGAGCGTGGTTGGCGCTCCACTGCAGGAGCATCAACTGAGACGGATCTTCGACCGGAAGCGCCCGAAACATAACAGCGTTCAAAAGGCTGAAGATGGCGGTATTGGCGCCAATCCCGAGCGCCAGCGTAACAACGATTGCGGCGGTGACCGCGGGAGTACGGGCCATCAATCGTAACGCATATCGGACATCCTGCCAGCACGTGTCTAAGTACTCAAATCGCAGCTTTTTTGCCTCCGCTCCCAGTCAGATTGTCATACGTCAGCGAGGTGAGTTTCAAGTCGCCGTTGCCCTTCTCGGGGCTTCGCTAGGAAAATGCAGCTCGATCCCGTAGAACTCCGCAGCCCTCGCCTTCAACGGGTTCCGAGCCCAGTCAGTCCATGTAGCGGTGTAGGGATCATATCGCATGTCAGAGGCTTGCTGAACGCGTCATTCGGCTCTTCGAGATACGCACGGCAATCGGAGCAGACGTATCGAAATTCGCAATCTCGGCAAATCGAAACGCGCAATTCGCGGAGCGCGGGATCAACCACGACGCATTTCGAATGGGCCGCTGTATGAACCGCCAGCGCCACGACCATAGGACGGGCTGCAACGAACTTAACGTACGTCTCATCGGCGACCGCAGGTCATGCTTTAGGACCAAGTCGATGCTTTCGAATCGTCGCGGGATTTGTCGCCACCGACACCAACGAAACCGGCGACGCCGGCTCCCGTTGCCGCAGTGCTCTTCAACGCCAGCAGGATCGTGAAAGCGGCCGTCTGTAAGGGCGTTCGATAACAAGTTTTCACTCCACAATCCGCAGCACGACCAACGTCATATCATCGTGCTGGGAAGCGCCGGCGGCGAAAGCCTCCGCAGCGGCCATGATTCTGGTCATAGCTTCAAGAGCAGGCAGCCCGTGGCAGGTTTTTGCGAACTCGATCAATCTCTCTTCGCCCCACTCCTCGTCGCGGGCGTTCATCGATTCAGAGATTCCATCGGTGAAGAGCACTATCAGGTCTCCGGGTTCGAGAGCAAACGATTCCTGCTGATAGGGCCGCCGGAGAAGCCCGATCACCGGACCGCCGGTCTCCAGGCGGAAGACTTCGCAGCCCGCGCCGGACCTGCGCAGAATCACCGGCGGATTGTGGCCTGCGTTGACGTAGGAAAGCCGGCGGCTGAGAGGATCGTAGGCGGCGTAGAAAAGAGTCGCGTAGTGGTTCGCAGAGGACGCATCGAGCACCAGGCGGTTCACCCGGTTCATCAGTTCCGCCAGATTGTGGGCCACCAGGGCCTGACCGCGCAGGGAAGCTTCGAGGCTGGCCATCAACAGCGCGGCGCCGATCCCTTTGCCGGAGACGTCCCCGATAGCGATCCCCAGCTTGCCATCGGGCAAATCGAGGAAATCATAGTAGTCCCCGCCGACCTCGCGGGCTGGCCGGCACTGCCCGCAGTAGTCCAGGCCCGGCATCGCAGGGAGGCGCTGAGGGAAGAGACGCTCCTGCACATCCCGCGCGATTTCCAACTCGCGATTCAAGCGTTCCCGTTGCGCCTCCTCCCGGCCGATGGCGGTCGTTAATCGCGCAACCTCTTGCGCCAAAGCCATCTGCGCCGCTGGCCGGGCGTCGAGGCCAACCAGGGCGCCGGCGATCGCACGGCGCGTGAACTCGTCGGTTTCCATTTCCTGCCACACAATAAGGTGTGGCGCCAGACGCTCTTTGTCTCGCTGGCTCCGCGTCGCGTTGGCGACGAGTTGCCGCAGGCGGCCATTGGCTGGAGCCGCGATCCGTCCCAGAAAGTCGTCGAGCACGGGACCGCCGGAATTGAGAAGTTGCAGGAATACCCTGCGGGCCTCAAGCGGGTCCTCCACAGCGAGATGCCGGAGCTTCTCGTAGGGGTTCTCAGGCGGTTGCATAGCGTTTCGAGCGAAGTTCGAACGCTTCTCTTCCGCCTTCGAGAAGGTCGATGATCTGTTCGCGGCATTGATCGACCGTTCCCCGCTTCTCCACCACTCCGGCCCGCCCGTCGGAGTTCATCACCAGTACCAGGTCCGCTTCGGACAGTACAGGGATGTTGGCGTTGTGAGTGATGAAGATCATTTGCCGGCGTGTCTTTAGACGTTGCACCGCGTTCACCACCGTTTCAAAGATGAAGTGGTTGTCCAGATTGTCCTCCGGCTGATCGATAATCAGAGGGCTATCTCTTCTCGCCAAAAGTATGGGTAGCAGAGCGGTACACTTCTGGCCGCGGGAGAGATCGGCCGCGTCCTTAAAATTAGGCGGTCCCGCCGAGGAAACATTTAGCTCGATGCCAATTCGATCTTCGATCGCGGTTACTTCGAGCGCGAGTGGATCCACGGTCTCCCGGAATGAATCCAGTATCTTGCGAGAGCGCTCATTTCCGAATGCGGTGAGTTCCTCGAAAGAAGCGGCATCGTTGGTCTGGATGAGCTGCGCAAGCTGCTCCGGCCGGAGCTGCATCAGCGTCGCGAGGAGCTCGTCGTGATTCCTGACCCGCGCGCCTTTCAGTCCCTCCACCAGCATCTGCTGGTATGCCAGATGATCGGCGTTGCGCATGATGCGAATGCGGACACGGTCGCCCGCTTCGCGCTGGAGCTCGGAGGCGACCTCCTCGCGCAGGGTTGAAATTTTATCCCGCATCAGAATGTGAGACGTCTTGAGAGATTTCCGTTGCTCCAGCAAGGTCTTCAATTCATTATTCAGTTCCAGCCGCTGATCCTCGATGCTTTCGAGCTTGGCGACCTGCTGCTCCAGCGTTGTCCGCACTCGAGCCTGCTCACTGGCCGCTTCATGGAGCGCATTCAACCTCGCCAACTCACTGGCATGGCTGGCATGGGCCGGCGTGACGCTTTCGCGCGCCTGCGCCACCACATTTTGAGCTTCGCGAATCTGGTCGCTAATGGCCGATATATGTTTTTCGACTTTAGCTAAAGACGCCTTCAGTCGATCCTCATATTTGCCGAGAACGTCCGCATTGGCGGACTGTTCCTCGCCCAGGCGCGCTTTGAAAGCAACCTGCGCAACCGCCCGTACTTGGTCCAAAGCTTGCCCTAACGCCTTAAAATCCCGTTCCGCGGTATCCAATTTCGCGATTTCGCGCTGATTCAGTTGCTGCTGGCGCGACAGTTGGAGAAAATCGGCCGCCGACTCGCGATCCGACGGCCCTAGAGCTTGCAAGCGCGCGCGGACGTCGCCGAACTCTTCGGCTTGCTCGGTCAGGTCTTGGATTGCCCGTTGCGATGTCCTGACACGGTCGGCATTGGCATCGAGCGCACGCGCGCTTTCCGCCAGCGATAGATGGATGTTGCGCATCTGGTCGCTACGGAGGTCGTCCAGGAGATTTCTCCGGGTCTGGCCGAGGACCTCATCGGCTATGGCCTCAATCTCGGTGCTGCTGTAAGCGTCCAGCGGCAAAAACGTACCCCGATCCAGATCGACATTGGCGATCGTTCTGCCGTCCGAGGTCAGCAGAACGGGTGGTTGCTTGAGTGCGCGCTTAATGGTGTAGTGATTGGAGCCTTCCGCGAGAGCGGTGATGGTTACGAGCGCGCCACCCGAAAGATTCGCGTTAATGAGGTCAACACAATGCTTCGGCGCTCCGGATGCGCCGCAGATCGCGAACCGTACTGCTTCGGCGAGCGTTGATTTTCCGCTGCCGCGCGCTCCAATGATGCAGGTTAGGCCGCGGGGGATGTTGACGCTCAAGCCGGGCAGAAATCCGCCGCTTATTTCGATCTTTTCAATGAACCACATACATCCAATCTCACCGGCGCATCGGAAGCAAAATCACTGGCATACGCCACTGTACCAAAAGCTGCAAAGACGACTGGTTTGCAGGCGCACAATGAAGGCGTGTCTCCGTTAGGAGTCGAAGAATCCGCGTTGAGTCGCCGATTGTGAACTGCTGAGAACTGTCTACGCTCGGTTCAACGCCCGCGACATTGACGCGGTTCTCGAAACGCTCCACCCGGACGTCGACTGGCCAAATGGAATGGGGGGCGGCAGAATTCAAGGCCGCGCCGGCTTGCGCGATTACTGGACACGGCAGTTCAGCATGATCGACCCTCATGTCGAGCCGTTGCGGGTGGAAGACGGCGAGACGGCGCGAACGGTGGTGGAGGTTCACCAAGTGGTGCGGGACCTGGGCGGAAACAAGCTGATGGACCGCACGGTCGAGCATTTGTACACTATCCGCAACGGTCTTATCGAACGCATGGACATTCGGGAAGGCGCGTCGGCTCCCTGACGGTCACGACCCGGAAATTTAGCCGCTTCGGCCCGCCGCAGACGACTTCTGCGCAATCAACCGATACAGAGTGGCCCGACTCACTCCCAGCACCTGGGCCGCCGCCACTTTGTCACCACCCAATTTTTCCAGCACGCGAACGGCATGCCGGCGTTGAGCGTCGTCGAGCGAAATCAGTATTTCGTCGCTATCCTCGGACTCCGCCAGGAGGGAACGTTCGCGGAACTGAGGCGGCAGATCGGCAAGATCGATCAGGCTCGATTCGGTCATGAGCGTTGCCGCGCCGAGAACGCCTTCTAATTCACGAATGTTGCCCGGCCAGCTATAACGCAGCAGCGCCGCCTCTGCCCGCCGCGTCACACCCAGCACTTTCTTTCCGTATTGGGCGGCCATGACGGCGACAAAGTGGCGGATGAGGAAAGGCAAATCGTCGCCGCGCTCGCGCAGCAGCGGCAGTTTGATCTCGATCATGGCGATCCGATAGAGCAGGTCCTCACGAAAGGTTTGCTCCCGGGTCATACGGCGCAGGTCGCGATGGGTTGCGGCAATGATCCGGACGTTCACTTTTCTCCCCGCCGGAGAGCCCAGCCGCTGGAGTTCCTGATGTTGCGCCGCTCTCAGGATTTTCGCCTGCGCGGGAAGCGGCAATTCTCCAATTTCATCCAAAAACAAAGTGCCATTGTGAGCATGCTCAAACAATCCCGGCTTATCTTGAACGGCGCCAGTGAAAGCGCCGCGGGCATAGCCGAACAGTTCGCTCTCAATCAAGCTTTCCGGCAACGCCGCGCAATTGCAAATCGCGAAAGGTCCCTTGGACACCGGGCTTCCATGGTGCAGGGCGCGGGCCACCAATTCCTTGCCGGTCCCGGTGGCGCCGGTAATCAAGACGGTGCGGAAATGCGGCGCCAGCCGCGTAATGTTGCGAAAAACATCGAGCATCACCGGGCTCCGTCCGAACATTCCGTGAAACCGGTTGGTATCCAGCACCTCCCGGTCCAGATCCGCGGCATGTTGAAGCCGGCGCGTCTCGGCAAGGACCTGATTGACGCGCTCCAGCAACTTGTCTGGCGCAACCGGTTTGACGAGGTAATCGCAAGCGCCTTTTTTGATCGCTTCGAGCGCCGAATCGGTGGAGTAGTGACCGGTAAGCAGGATCACTTCGATGGTGGGATCGATTTGTTCAATCTGCTCCAGCACCTGGATGCCGGTCATCTCCGGCATCATCAGGTCGCAGATTACGACCCGCGGCAGACGGTCGCGGACGATATCCAGCGCCTCCACCGGGTTGGAACAGGTGAGGACTTCGAGTTCAGGCTGTTCTACCGACGCCGCAACCAGCGCGAGAGAACCGGGATCGTCATCAATGGCAAGCAGCGTAATTTTCATGAAACGATGAAGCTCAATCAGTATTAAGTCTCTAGGATCGCAGAAAAAAATCTTCTCGCGCCTGAGATGTCCGTTCAGGAGTGAGACAGGAGATGGCGGCTGGCATTGGCGGCATAGAACTTACGCATCGGTCTCCCGATTGCATGATCCGAATGCGTAAGAGCAAGCTCGGCGAGACTACCTTGCAGGGAATAGCTCGCACGAGGAGGGGAGGGCGGAGCGGGAGGAGCCCTCCTCATCACTGAGTAACTCGGTTTCATAAGTACGTTGAGGTATTGCAGGTCCCCTAACTTAACGCTTGGGGCTGGATTTAACCCCGATTTAGCCCCGACCGTGAGGGAGGGGACCAAGCGGTAATGCGTGGTTGTGTCCCCTTTGGAAATTTCGCCGTTCCCCTCACTGACGTTCGGGGCTGGTAGGCAATGCGCTCCTATTCAACCAGCAACCGGTCCACATCCTGCTGAAACGTCTGTTCGGGCACTGCGCCTATGTAAGTTTTCGCGATCCGGCCCCGCTGATCAATCAAAAACGTGGTCGGCAGGCTGTCCACTCGATCCGCCAAAGCAAAGCCTTTGCCGGGCAGCAGAATCGGATAGGGAATCTGAAAATGATTGGTGAATTGAACGACCGGAGTCACTTCGCCTTCATCCATGGCGATTCCCACAATCTTTAGCCCGCGAGTGTCATAGTCGCGCGCCAAACGGATCAGGCCGGGAGTCTCTTCCCGGCAAGGCGGGCACCAGGTGGCCCAAAAATTCACCAGCACCACTTTCCCCAATTGGTCTTCCAGCCGCCAGGGCTGTCCGTTGAGATCCTTCAAATGAATCCCGGTCATGGACAGCCGGTCGCCGGCTTGAACCAGCGGCGCCGATACCTTGGGACGCGGCGGCGAGAAGGTGAACCAAAGTACGGTCAGAGCGGCGCCGACCACCACGCTCTGCGCAATTCGCACTCCGCTTAGCATCTATTTTGATTTTACCGAAGACGGCTAGAGACCTTGCCGCCTTGGCCGCGCGCGGGGCCACTCGCTATCCTGGGGATTGATCAAAACCATCATTTTCGATCTGGGCAACGTGCTGGTGCCGTTCGATTTCAAGCGGGCCTATGCAAAGATGGAGGGCCTGTGCCCTTACGCCGTCAGCGAGATTCCGCCGCGGCTGCGTACCACGGATTTGGTGCAGCGCTATGAAACTGGAAAGATCTCCACGCCCGATTTCATCGAACAACTGACCCGCGTGCTGGAATTGCGCGTCACACACGACGAGTTTCGCGAGCTGTGGAGCTGTATTTTCCTTCCCGCTACGCTGGTTCCGGAGTCCTTATTGGCAGGCCTAAAGCGGAACTATCGCATGCTGCTGCTCTCCAACACGAACGATCTGCACTTTTCCATGGTGCAAAGCAACTATCCATTATTACGGTATTTCGACGAGTTCGTTTTATCGCATGAAGTCGGCGCGGCCAAACCCTCGGCGCGTATTTACGAAGCGGCGCTGGAGAAAGCGGCTTGCCTTCCGGAGGAATGCTTTTTCACCGACGACATATTTCCTTTTGTGGAAGGGGCCCGGCGCGCGGGAATTGACGCCGTGCAATTTCAGACCGCCGCGCAACTGGAGGCGGACCTGCTGGCGCGGGGCGTGATTTGGTGAACCGGGATCTGCACGCTTACCGCACAGCGCGCGTCATATCGACAAGAATATGCGTATGCTGCTGCTTTGCTGGACGGCGTTGTTCGCCGCCGCCGACGCCGGCGTCGTGCAGGGAGTGGTGATCGAGAACCTTTCCGGACGGCCTCTGGCGCGGGCACGCGTCCGGCTGCAGCCGGTGCCGACCCGCGGCATCAGCCGCCCGGATCCAATTCATGTGCGAGCGGAGCGCTCCGGCCGGTTTACCTTTTTCAACGTCCGGGCGGGACTGTATTTGCTGATCGCGGAACGAGAAGGATACTTTCCCTGTGCCTTTGGTACGCGGAGGCCCAGTGGACAAGGAAAGCCGATAGAAGTTACCCACGACTCCAGTTTCTTTACCGATCTGCGCATGTTTCGGAAGGCGGCCATCACCGGGC
This sequence comes from Bryobacterales bacterium, assembly GCA_963836595.1. GTDB lineage: Bacteria > Acidobacteriota > Terriglobia > Bryobacterales > Bryobacteraceae > DATFZA01. The sequence continues at coordinate 643,661 of CAWIKC010000002.1, read as the reverse complement.
GGGTGCTGGATGAAAACGGCATCGGCATCACCGGCGTGCAGGTGTTCGCCTACCGCTCGCGCTTGCCGGTGAGGCCTGCGGGCAGCGGTATTTCCGACGATCGTGGCGTATACCGGATTCACGGGCTGGCGCCGGGCAAGTACTGGATCCGTTCCGCGGCGTACACGTTGGATGACGGGACTGGGTTGTTGCCGACCTTCGGACCGGAATCCAGGGAAACTCGCGACGCACGGGTTCAAGATGCACGGCTTGACGCAGACGCGATCGAAGCCGATGTGGCGCCGGAAATCGGCGTTTTATTTCACCTGGGTGGTCTGCTGGACTGCTCGCCGGCCGGTGCGCCGGTAAACGTGACCTTGTCGTCCGAGACCGGCAAGCGGAGCTTGCAAGCGGGGTGCGGGTTTCCTTACACATTCGCCGGCCTGGCTCCGGGGCTGTATGAGATCTTAGGTGAAAAAGTGGGCGGCTCAGATGCGGGCTACTTCGAGTTATATGCCGACCGTGACACAACCAGCGCCAGTGTGTCTCTGCGGCCGTTGCCGGAGGTGTCTTTTGAGGTGCGCCGCGCGGGCTCTTCCGGAGACGCAAACATTCCGGTGGTCCTCACCGGCCACCGGCGCGATCTTTCGGATATCGGGACTGACCATGAAATCAAAGTGCCGCTGGACCGTCTAACTCCTGGCCATTGGGAGATAAATGCTACAACTGTGCCTGGTCAATACGTGGAATCGATCGCCGGCCCGTATGCGTTCCGCCGGCGCGGTCCGCGGACTGACGTGCCGCAGCCGCCGGATGCCTTTGACGTGTTTGTGGAGTACCAGATGTTTGGTCGAGTGCAGATCATCATGTCCGACCAGGCCGGACAGGTCAGCGGTAAAGTGACCAGCGAAGGAAAGGAAATAGCGGGCGCTCCGGTGTTTCTGTGGCCGGTCGCGGACAACGCGCGGCGATCGTTACATGGATACTTGCAGGTGCTTTCCGATGCCGGCGGGCAGTACCACTTCGACAGCTTGCCGCCCGGAGAGTATCGAATTCTGTCGACTTTCGATCTGAGCGAGGTGGACGAACCAGCCCTGGAAGAAGCCCAAGCGGCGTCCGTTCAAGTAAGTGCGTCCCAAACGGCGAATCAAGACCTGACACTTTGGACCGCGCCGTAGCATTCGGCGGAACGGCGACCGATATGTCGAATATTCTGTGCTTCGAGCTTCGTAAATTAAGCATTGACACGCAAAATCTTCAGAGGTAGACTTTACGCAGCGTAATTGTGCGAGATGCTTCAGTGTGGCTGTCAGTTAGCAACCAGCTTTTCTGTATCTGAAGGTCCTGGCGATGATAGAAAAGGCTCAGCGCCACATCTCAGGGTATGTTGTTTGAGTAGCGTTTAGAGCGCTGGACCGCGGGCGAAGCCAGCCCGTGCGCCACGGCTAGTCAAAGTTCTACCAGGACAAAGACCAGCGATGCGGCAAACTCCTCGTTTTCAAAATATCCGAGTTCGATATGTGAGAGGACAATACCATGAGATTATTAGAGGCGAAGTGGTTTAAGGCGTGGTGCGTCGCGGCATTTCTGGTATTCGCAGCAAGCGCAGCCTACGCGCAAGGAGTAGCTGCCTCGGGCGGTCTCCAAGGCACGATCACCGATGCTACCGGCTCAATCATACCGAACGTGAGTGTCAGCGCGGTCGATACAGAAAGAGGAACTAAGTACACGGCGGCTTCCGATAGTTTAGGACAGTATCACCTGAGCGGACTGGCCCCGGGAACCTACGACGTGACGGCGGAGTTTTCCGGCTTTGCCACCAAGGTTCAGAAGAAGGTAACGGTCTCCGTGGGCGCCGTTACTACCGTCGACTTCGGCTTGACCGTCGCTCAGACGGGTACCGTGGTCGAAGTTAACGCGGCGCCGCCGGCGGTTGACACCGTCCAGGGCAAGCAATCCGACACCATCAATCAGACGTATGTGGAAAGTCTGCCAATTAATCGCCGCGACTATCTCACGTTCACGTTGCTATTGCCGGGCGTCTCCGATTCCACCCGGGTCGCCGACGATCAGGATTTTCGGGTCAAGCAGACGCCCACCAGCGGACTCTCGTTCTACGGCAGCAACGGCCGCGGCAACAGCATTACCGTGGACGGAGGCGATACCGGAGACGACGCCGGCGGCGTCCGCCTGACGGTGGGTCAAGACGCGGTACAGGAATTCCAAGTCAATCGCAGCAACTATGCGGCGGATCTGGGCGGGGCTACGGGCGCATCCGTCAACATCGTAACCAAGTCGGGAACGAATGCCGTGCAAGCCAGTTTATTTGGCTTTTTCCGCAACGGAGCCCTGGATGCGCGCAATCCTTTCGCATTCAGCCAGGCGCTGCAACCCGGACAGGCTTTCAATCCGGCCGTCCCGGACAGTACCGGCGAACCGATCAAGGATGGGTTAAGCCGCCAGCAATACGGCGGAACGATTGGATTCCCGGTCAAGAAAGACAAGACGTTTCTATTTCTGTCTTTCGAAGGATTGCGTCAGGACGCGCAGAACACAGTCCCCCTGCTGACGAGCACAGACATCTTTCGCCCCACCAGCGGTCAGTCGGCGATTCTCGGCGCGTTGGCGACTGAACCCGGGAATCCCGCAGTGCCTTGCCTCGCCAATCCGGCCGGCGGTTTCGTCACGCTCCCAGCGGCCACTTGCGCCGGTTATTTACAGAGCGCTCTCACCATCAGCCAAACAACCGGCTTAACCCCAGGTCAAGCCGCGTTGAATAGCTATATTGTCAATGCCTTTGAAAGTAATGGAGGTGTCTTCAATTACAATACGAGCCAATATCTTGCGTCCGGCCGTCTGGATCACACCGTCAACGCCACCAATCAGCTCAATTTTACGTACCGGTACGGACATGACCTGGAGCAGTCCCCGGACGTTCAATCGTTGACCGGCTATTCGGCGGGTAGTTCCCTGCGCACCTATGAAAGCACTGTTGCGGGCGCGTGGTATCACACCTTTACTCCGACCGTCCAGAACGAACTCAGGGGACAGTGGGGTTACACATCTTTCAATGTGATCCCGAACGAGCCGGCGCAGGCGGGATTGAGCATAGCGGGTTACGCGAACGCCTTGGGTACGAACATTTTCATCCCCAACTTATCGATTTTGCGCCGCTACGATATGGCCGATAACGTCACCATCCTCCGCGGCAAACACAACATGAAATTCGGCTTCCACGAGTTGCTGCGCGGGAATCACACCGAGTCCCACACGTATTTTCCGGGCAGGTTTATCTTTGGCTCGCTGCCAGGCAGCCTGGTGAGTCCTTGCCTGGGAAACCCGGGCGGTTCGCCGGGCTCCACGACGAATCCTGGTTGCGGATTGTCCGGATCGCTGAGCGCCGCGAACCTGGATGCGCTGCAAACAGTCTCTTTTGGACTGCCGCAAGTGTACCAGCAGGGCTTCGGAAATGCGGACTATAACAAGTTCACGCGGCCTTTGACGGAGGCGTACTGGCAGGATGCCTGGACGGTTTTCCACGGCTTCACGCTGAACTACGGTCTCCGCTATTCATTGGATTCACAGTATGCTCCCCTCAACACGGACAAGAAAGATTTTGCCCCGCGCATTTCTTTTGCTTGGGATGTGACGAAGGATCATAAAACGGTTATCCGCGGCGGATATGGAATTTTCTACGGACCCATCGACGCGCAGATCCCCGGCGTGGACTACAGCTTGGGCGTGCTAAACCGTAATAACAGCTCGGTGGACAACACGGGTCCCGGTAACCAGGTCACCAACGTAACCGCTACCTGCGGAATCGCGGGCATTATTCCCGGCAGTGGAAGCAGCCCTTGCAACCGGCCGATCTCCATTTATATCGATCCGATCACCAACGCCGGTCTCGGGCAGCAAAACTCCGCTGTGGTCTTCCAGACTTTGTTCGGCCAAGGGAAAATCCAGTGTACGACGCCTGCGCCCGGCAACGCCGCCTGCATCACGCCGGCCGATTTGACCCAATTTGGCCTCAATGTCGCGAACTCGGGTCCGCTTTCGCCCCTGCAGGTGCTTTTCACCAGCCAGCCCAACTACAAGACTCCCTACGCGCAGCAGGCGAGTTTCGGGATTGAGCACGAACTGGCTTCCGGGTTCGTCATCTCGGTGAGCTACGTATATGTCCATACGCTCAGACTGCCCGTGGCGATTGACACGAATCTGCTGCCGGCGCCTTATACGACGGTGCAGTTGGCGAATGGATCGTACACTTCTTACCGGAATTGGAATACCAATCCGGCTCTCGGTCCCACGCCCAGTGTCGGGTCTCCTAACTGCGCCGGCAATTTGCTGGGCGCGGGGCTGGGCTGCTTCGTCAATCCGCTGATCGTGCAAAACAATCAGTACACCTCTGCCGCCTCGGCGCTGTATCAAGGCGGAATTATCGAAATCAAGAAACGTTTCGGTTCTCACTACACGCTGCTGGGGAATTACACCTACAGCAAGGCGTACGACACCTCCACCGATTTCAATACCGACTACGGACCGCTGGATCCTACGAACCTGGCGGCCGATCGGGCGCTTTCCAGCTTCGACGAACGGCATAAGGTGGTGGTTGCGGCGGTCATCAGCAGCCCGTGGAAAAACAAGTTTGCTTCCGGTTTCGAGATTTCCCCCATTATCCAATACCACAGCGGCCATCCGTTCAACTTGCTGGCCGGTGAAGCGGTCAACGGCGACAATCATCCCACCAACGGCCGTCCAATCGGCGCGAACCGGAACACGGGGCTGGGTCCCAATTACGCGAGTTTCGATATGCGGCTGAGCCGCGTGTTTACTTTCCGGGAAAAGTATAAGCTGCAATTTCTGGCGGAAGGATTCAATCTCTTCAACCGGACCAACTATGCCAGCGTGAACAATGAAGTGGATCCCGGCTTCGGTCTCCCGGTTGCCGCGGGTGGCGATGGCAACACGACATTCCATGTACAGGGAAACGCGGCGCTATCGCCGAGCCAACCGCTGGGCTTTACCTCCGCGCTTCCCAAGCGGCAGATCCAGCTTGGAGTGCGCTTTAATTTCTGATGGTTGGGAGAAATGCGTTGCCGCTCAAGCCTGTATAGCGCAGGCTAAGGTCTGTCTGCCTGCAACTTTCAATCATTCCGGCCAGTGAGGGGAACGAATGTTGCGTTCCCCTCCCTCAGGGTCGGGGCTAGACGGCGTCTCATGTTCGGGCTGCACAGAGTGTTAGAAACTTGCCGACCACAGGCCTTTTTAAACATTCCGGCTAGTAATTGTCAACTTCGTATGTTACACTCGCCCGGTGACGATTCGATTCTGGTTTTTTCTCGGTTGCACTGCAACGCAATTCATCCTACATTCACAGAATTACACGATTAGTACCGTGGCCGGAACAAACCGGGTCACGGAGAACGTTCCCGCTATCAGCGCGCCTCTGCGCGCTCCCTCGGGGATTGCTATCGATAGCGCCGGCAATCTGTACATCGCCGATGCCCTGGACAACCGGGTTCGCAAGATAAACTCCGGCGGACTGATTAGCACATTTGCCGGGACGGGACAGCCAGGGTACAGCGGCGATCGCGCAATGGCGACGCAGGCCAACTTGTTTTTTCCAACGTCCGTCGCGGTGGACAGTGCCGGCAATGTCTATATTGCAGACAGCACAAATAATCGCGTCCGGAAAGTAACTACCGACGGCATCATTAACACCGTGGCCGGTACGGGCGCCCCAGGATTTGGCGGCGACGGCGGGCTAGCGACAAACGCGAAAGTCGAGCCAACCGCGGTAGCGGTGGACGCGGCGGGGAATCTATATATCGGGGACGCGACCTATCGGATTCGCAAAGTAGACGCCGTATCCGGTATCATTACTACGATCGCCGGCACGGGACGGATCGGATTTTCCGGCGACAGCGGTCTCGCCATAATGGCGCAGGTCAATATCGTCTCGGGTATTGCTGTCGGTCCGGACGGAACCATCTATTTCGCCGACTCCAATAATTTCGTAGTGCGCCAAATCGATCCCACCGGAGTGATTACGGCGATCGCCGGAACAGCCAACGAGTTTGGCTACATATACGACGGCGCTCCGGCCATCCAATACCTGTTGGTTCCCAGCTCCGTGCTGCTGGACGGTACATCGCTTTATATCACCGACGTCAACCAGAGCAAGCTGTTGAGGTTGGATCTGCCAACGAGCACGATTTACACGGTGGCTGGAAATGGTTCCAGCGGTTTTAGCGGCGACAACGGTCCGCCGATGAGCGCGGAGTTAAACTACCCCACCGCCGTGGCGGAGGACTCATCCCACAATTTCTACATTGCGGATCAGTTCAATATGCGGATTCGCAAAGTCACCAACAGCCAAATTACTACGATCGCCGGTACGACCAGCGGCGATGGCGGCTCCGCGCTGAAAGCGTACTTGAATTATCCGTCGGGTATCGCGGTCGATTCCGCCGGCCGGCTGCTGATTGCCGATTCCGGTAACAGCACGCTGCGCGTGGTTAGCACGGCGGGAACGATCAGCTCAGAGGGAAACTTCAATGGCGGCTCGCCGCAGGCTGTGGCGGCGGATGGTTCCGGCAACGCTTTTGTCAGCGATGACGAACCGCTGGTGTTAAAGATTTCGCAAACGGGCGCGACAACGATTGTGGCGGGAAATACAAACAACGGCGCCGGCTACGACGGGGACAATGGCCCAGCGACGCAAGCGACCATTGAAGTGGCCACCGGCGTTGCCGTGGACAGCGCTGGGAACGTTTATCTGACCGATCCTATTAACAATTACATCCGCAAGGTGACGGCCGCGACCGGTATAATCACGACCATTGCAGGAAATGGCAAGTATGTCTTTGCCGGCGATGGCGGCCCGGCGCTACAAGCTGCCTTCGACCCCGAGGATATCGCCGTGGATAGCAGCGGCAATCTCTACATCGCCGATCAATTCAACAACCGCATCCGCAAAATCGCTTCCGATGGAACCATCAGCACGGTAGCTGGAAATGGGACCGCGGGAGACGCGGGTGATGGCGGGCCGGCGATTCAGGCCAGCCTGAACGCACCGGCCGGAGTGGCCGTGGACGGGAGCGGCAACCTGTATATCGCCGATCGCGGGAATCACGTGCTGCGGCGAGTGACTCCTTCCGGCCTGATTTTAACCATTGCCGGTAACGGCACTCTGTTTCCAGCCTCCGGTGACGGTGGGCCGGCGCTGAGCGCGCAATTGGACGCATATCATCTCGCAGTGGACGCATCGGGCGGCATCTATGTCGCCGATTTTCTCAACGACCGCATCCGCAAGCTCACGTTGGTCCCGCAGACTCCGGCAAAACTCGCCATTGTGAGCGGCAATAACCAAAGTGGAGCAGTCGGCGCGGCGTTGACGATGCCTTTGGTGGTGAAAGTGACGGACTCGAGCGGGGCTCCCGTTCCGGGAGTCGAAGTCAACTTTAGTGCCGCAAGCGGCTCGGCCAGCTTGAACCCCGCGGCGGTTTTGACTCTCGCCGACGGAACGGCGGCCACCCTGGTCACGCTTGGCGCAACTGCCGGAACCATCCAAATCACCGCGCAGGCAACGGAACTGCCAACCGCTACCTTCACGCTGACGGCGAACGCCGCGGTTTCGCCGACCGCCCCGGTCATCTCGACGGGCGGCATTGTCGGCGCGGGTTTGAGCACGCCGCCGGTCAAGGTGTTTTCGCCGAATGCGCTGATTTCGATCTTTGGTTCACTCTTCGCGGCGCCCGGTACTTTCAAACAGGTCAGTGGAAGCGATCTGGTGAACGGCAAAATCCCTACCAACCTGGCGGGTGTGTGCGTGCAGGTCGGAACCGTGCTCGCGCCGGTGCTGGTGGTCACACCGCAGCAATTGAACGTTCAAGTGCCGACGCTCGCCCCTGGTAGTTATCCCGTGCAAGTGATGAATAGTTGCGGGACGCCCAGCCAGCAGACCAGTAACACGGTGTCGATCACGGTTCAGCCGGCGTCACCGGAATGGTTCTACCTGCCGGGCGGTACAGCGATTGCCGCGATCAACGCCCAGACTGGTACATTGATCGCGCAGCCGGGGAGCATTCCGGGCGCCACAACCATAGCCGCAAATCCGGGCGATATCTTGACTTTGTTTTGCACGGGAGGCGGGCTGACCACTCCGGCTTTTCAGGCGGGGGATTTGCCAGGAACGGCGGCGCAGGTGAACGCGGCGGTTCAGGTCAGCGTCGCGGGCGTAACGGCGCCCGCGGCGAACGTACTGTATGTGGGGGTGACTCAGGATGCCGGCTTGTATCAAGTGAACCTGCAACTGCCGGCCTCAATAGCGGCCGGGAATCAGACCGTGATTCTGACGGTGGGAGGAGTGGCGACACCGGCCGGGACGATTCTCATCGCGCAACCGTAACCGCAAAAGGCGGATAATGTTGGGATGTCAACTTTGTCCCGCCGCGCCCTGTTGCGTGCTGCAATGTTGCCCGCTGGAGCAATGGCCATTCCAGCGAGCCTGGCCACGGCTGCAGAAGGGCATTCTTTGAAGACCATCGGCGTTCAGTTATACACCGTGCGTGACGTGCTACCAAAGCACCCGCTGGAAGTACTCAAAGAGATCCACTCCATCGGCTATAGGGAGGTGGAAACAACGTTTTCGGCGGACCATCCGCTTTGGAGTGAGCTGCGCCAGACTCGGCTGAAGCCGGTTAGCGAGCACCTGAGCCCAGCTCTTTTCGAAGCCAAGAATGAGGCGCGGTTGAGCGCCGCGCTGGCCGACGCGAAGGCGAACGGGCTGCGTTTTGTCGTATATCCTTACGTGGACCCGGCCGAGCGCGCGGGCTTAGAGGGCATGCGCAAGCTGGCAAAGACGCTGAACTCAGCGGGGCAAAAGAGCAAGGCGGCGGAACTGCGGCTGTGCTACCACAACCACGCGTTCGAGTTCCAGCCGATTGACGGGACGACGCCGTTTGCCGTATTGCTACAGGAGACCAAGCCCGATTTGGTGGGCCTGGAAATGGATGTCTTCTGGGTATCCGTGGCCGGCCACGACCCGGTGGAGTTGCTGAAGCGCCACGCCGATAGAGTCCAACTGCTTCACCTGAAGGACAAGGCGCGCGATTTCAAAGTGCAATATAACGAGGACGTGCCGCCTGACGCGTTCAAGGAAGTAGGCCACGGCTCGCTCGATTTTCCGGCAATTTTGCGTGCGGCCGCGGCGGCGCACGTGGAGCATTATTTTGTGGAGCAGGATCGCACGCCGGGCGACCCACTAGCCAGTCTGCGGCAAAGTTACGAGTATCTCAGCGGGCTGCGGTTCTAGCTTAGTACACTGTTTCGCAATTACAGCCTCGTATTGCCGCCTGGTCCCCCGGCTCACGGTCGCGCCGCATAGCCTAGCCCCGAACGTTAGTGAGGGGGCCTGCGATACGTCGGCTTACTTATGAAACGGTCTACCAAGCTAGGCGCAAAGGGCAGGGGCGCGAATTCAACCACTGCGCTACAGCTTTACCGGCACGCCCAGGTTGTACAAGATAAACGCGTAGACATCCGCGGTAATCTCAATCTGTTTCCCGGTGCTGCTGGCGCCATGGCCGGAATTGGTCTCGATGCGAATCAGCACAGGCCGGTCCGGAGTCGCCACCGCTTGCATCGCCGCCGCGTACTTGAACGAATGCGCGGGCACCACGCGATCGTCGTGATCCGCGGTGGTGATGAACACCGCCGGGTATTTCACGCCGACGCGCACATTGTGGATGGGCGAGTAAGCGCGCAACGCGGCAAACTCCCGCGGGTTGTCGCTCGATCCATAGTCGTCGATCCAGTTCCAACCGATGGTGAACTTCTGAAAGCGCAGCATATCCATGACGCCGGCCTGCGGCACGGCCACGCGAAACAAATCCGGCCGCTGGTTGATCACCGCGCCGATCAGAAGTCCGCCGTTGGACGTTCCGTTGATAGCGAAGTGCTCGGGCGAGGTGTATTTATTGTGGATCAGCCACTCGGCCGCGGCGATGAAATCGTCAAACACGTTTTGCTTATGCAGCCTCATCCCACCTTCGTGCCATTTCTCGCCGTATTCGCCTCCGCCGCGCATGTTGGCCGAAGCGAACACCACGCCTTGTTCGAGCAGCGCCAGCCGGACGGGGGAAAAGGTCGGATTTTCCACGATATTGAACCCGCCGTAGCCCGTCAGCAACGCCGGGTTCGCGCCGTCGAGCTTTAGTCCTTTCTTGTAGACCAGAAACATGGGAACTCTGGCGCCGTCCTTGCTGGTCACGAATACTTCTTTGCTCTCGTAGTTTCCGGGATGAAAGCCGGGTATCTCCGGAACGCGGAAAGGCGCGCTTTTGCGGGTGGCGATATCGTAGCGGAAAATGGCGGGCGGGTAATTCAGCGACGTGAACGAATAAAAAACCTGCCGGTCGTCATGCAGACCGAAGAATCCGCCCGCGACTCCCAGACCCGGGAGCGCAATCTCATTTTCCAGCTTGCCGTCCAGAGAATACACGTAGGCATGGGTCGCCACGTCTTTGGAATAAAGCGCAAACAGCTTTCCGCCCGCGGCGGAAGCACTCTGCAAGGGCTCGGCCCGCTCGGGCAAAACGTCTTTCCAGGAGCCCTTGACCGGATCGAACAGCATGACGCGATGGTTGGGAGCGCCATGATCGGTTTCAATCAAGAACAGGCCGCCTATATTCTCCACGAAATTGTAAGAATCGTCTCCGATCTCAGCGACGATTGGCCGGAAGGTGGATTCCGGTTCGGAAAGATCGCGATAAAACAGAGCGTTGCCTTTTTTGCCGGCGCCACGGTCGGATATGTCGAGAATCGCGAAGCGCTCGTCCTCGGAGGTTTGTACGGTGTTGAAACGTTGCGGGTGCGCTTTGTCCTCATAGACCAGTTGATCGCCGCTCTGCGCCGTCCCGAGATGGTGGAAGTAAACCTGGTGGAATTCGTTCTTGCTGTACAGTTCGTGCCCGGCCGCGGGCGCGGGATAACGGCTATAGAAAAAGCCGTCTTTGGCCCAGGCCAAGCCCGTAACCTTGAGCCACTTCAATTGATCGGGCAGAACCTTGCGAGTGGATACTTCCATGACATGCGCTTCCAGCCAATCCGAACCGCCGCTGGAAACGCCGTAGGCCAGATACTTTCCGTCGCGTGAGATGGAGGCAGCCGCGAGCCGCGTCGTGCCGTCGGCGGATAACTTATTCGGATCGAGCAACAGCTCCGGAGCGCCGTCGAGGCCGGTTTGCACATACCAGACGCTCTGGTTTTGCAGGCCGTCGTTTTTGGTGAAGAAGTACTGGTCGCCGCGCCGGACGGGCGGACTGTACCTGGCGTAGTTCAGAAGCTGGCGCAAACGCTCGCGTAACTGCGCCCGATAGGGAATTTGGTTGAGATAGGCGAACGTTATTTTATTCTCTTCCGCTACCCAAGCCAGGGTTTCGGGCGATTTGTCGTCTTCCAGCCAACGGTAGGGATCGGCGACTTTTACGCCGTGATAATCGTCCACTTGATCCGTTTTTCGTGTATGAGGGTAGGACAAGGGCAGCTCCGCGGCCAGGACGATGCTCAGTGCCAGCACGCTGAATAGAATAGCTCGCATATGGTTGTAGGTTAGCAATTCGGATCACGGGCGATTTTCCCGGCCGGCCTCTCGACGGCGGCCGAAGAGCCCGCTGGAATCGAGCGATGACAGGAGCGGCTGCCACGGTTTTCGCGCTAGAACTCGAAGTGCGTGCGAACGGACCTCGGGGACTTCTGACTTCAGGAAGCAGGCTGTTTTAAAAGCTCAAGGAGGCGGGCGGGAGGGTTCTTTAACGTTGGGTTACAGAGGTCAGGGGTTTGGAAGTCGCAACTGCGGAGAGTGTGGGGGGATCGACCGGCACTCCTTGAGCTTTCCCTGTTTTCATGTTCCCCGCTCTATGAGCAAGCCTCCTGCCAAATACGCAGGTATTGATTCTAAGGCGCCTAAGAGCTTTTGTTCGTATGACGGCAGAAAAAATTACCTAGCCAGCGCCAGCCAGCGTGCAAAACCTGAACACGGGTGCCAAAAAGGAACGGCCACCGGGGAGCCACCGGCAAAATTCTACCTGCGGTGCTGGCGGCCGCCAAAATTTCGGCGCTGGGCGCCGAGCGTTCGCCTGAATCCGCCAACCGAACACTCGCAAAGCCCTCGACTGCGCCTCGGCATTGCATACTGGAAACACGGACACTTCCGCCAAAATTCGCGGGACCAATGACCCACACAATGACCCACACCGTCGTCTTCAGGCGTGGCTGGGCATCAAAGCGAGCACCAAGCCCAAGGTCTACGCGCAGATTTCCGCCGCGGCCAAAATCGGCAGCCTGAGCTATTGGCTGGAAATTTTCTTTTCGGCTGGGATTGCAACCTTCGGCTTGGTGGAGAGCAGCCCGGCTGTGATCATCGGGGCCATGCTTATCTCCCCCTTGATGGGCCCGATTATGGGCACCGGCTTGGCGCTGGCGGCCGGAGACCTCTATCTGGGGATCAAGGCGGTACTCAACCTGCTTGCGAGTATTGGCGTATCCATCGCGTTTTCGGGCTTCTTGGTTTGGCTGCTGCCGTTTCATTCACCAACGACTGAAATTCTTTCGCGAACGACCCCAAATCTGCTGGACCTCGGAATCGCTCTGCTATCCGGCCTGGCGGGTTCGGTGGTAGTTTCCCGGGGAACCGGCGAAGGCGTGACCGCTCTTCCCGGAGTCGCTATTGCGGTCGCCTTGATGCCGCCCCTTTGTGTCATGGGTTTCGGCTTGGGCAGTGGAGTAAATCTGGAGATCATGGGGGGCTCTGGCCTTCTTTTTCTCACCAACCTGGTCGCAATTGTCGCCAGTGCCTTTCTGATCTTCCTGCTGGTCGGACTGGATACTTCTGAAGTCCGGGAAGCGGTGCGAGCGTCGCGCCAAGACGAGCGTCTGGCGCGAACTTTGTCGCACGGTCCGATCAAGCGAATGTTGGCCATGGGAGGACAACTGCACTGGCGGATCGTGATGATTTTGATTCTCCTGGCATCGATTGCTGTGCCATTACGCCGGGCCTTGCTTCAGGTCGCCAAGGAAACACTTACCAGAGGAGCAGTGCAGGAAGAACTAAAGCGCTTGGCCCCGCCCGATACTCTGGTTTCGCAACAAGTGAGTGTCGACAATGACGCGATAGCTATTCGTTTAATCTCTACCAAGCCGATCCCCGAGGCAAAAATCACCCAGGTTCGGCAGGACCTTATGCGGCGCACGGGTCTCGAAGTTCAGCTATCGGTGGAAGCCGTGGCGAGCAAGCGCGAATTAGCCGAACTAATGGAGCGTCTGGCGCGTCCGGCGCCGCCGGTGGTTCCGAAACAAAAAACGGTTGCCGAAATGCAACAGGATCTGTTAGACAGAATTCGTCCGGCGCTACAGGCGATTTGGCCCTCCTCGGATGCGCCCATTCAGCAGTTCACCGTGGACTTGGGCGGCCCGGCCGGCATCACTATCGATGTCACCTATGAGGCCGCGAAGGAATTGGGGGATGTTCCGATCCAAATGGTTCAGCAAAACCTGCAAACTCAGCTCGCCATGCCGGCCCTGGCGGTGAAGGCCAAAAGAGTACCGCCGGTGAAGGCCAAACCCGTGCCGCGAAAACGCCCCTAGGCTAGAGCGTTAGCTCGCCACTTCGCCGGATTGCACCGTGCGGTTCGGGAGCGGAAACTCGCGCGCGGGGCGCGGTTCTATGGCCGCCGCGAGCGCTTCCATTCGTCTGGTCTCGATCCAGTTCCACAGCTCATTTCCGCAACGCGAAGCCACCCACGCCAGCAACGCGCCCAGCAAAGTCCAGTCATAGTTCGCCAAAAGCGGCGCGTTGCCTTGCCACAGATATAGGATACAAACCAGTTGCGAAATGCCAGGCAGGAACAGGGGCGTAATCAACCCTGGCAATCCAAACGTATGCCAGCCCGCGTAGGCGGTCCAAACATAAACCAGCAACAATAACGGGCGCCAAGTGGCGTCACCCAGCACGCTCACGGTCGCCGCCAGCATTTTGAGAAGGACCATCGTAGTTGATGTGGCGTTCCCGGCTAGTTTTTCTCAGACAACGTTCATCAGGAATCACGGCCGATTCGTGACACCTGCCTTTCCTCTTGAACGATGGAGGGCGCCGTTGCACGCGGCCGTGCCGCGGCGCACGCATCCACAAACCTTAAGCGAACCAAACGATCCATCCGCCGAAAAGGCTGAATCGCGACCTAGTCTCTTTGAATCGATCATACACGAAAACAGGCGAAAATGTTTTAGGAAAATTTTTCGGCGCCTATGGGCTTTCGATGCCGCCGGCGCCGCCAACAGCGGCGCTACCATGAAGAACGCCGCTTGCAACCCTTCGCCTTCGGTCTGGATTTCGGTACCACCAACAGTACCCTGGCCGCGCTCCTGCCGGACGGAACCATTCGCCTTGCCCGCTTTCCCCAAGGCGCCGGCTTCACGGACGCGTTTCGATCGCTGTTATATCTGGAACAGGCCGTCAGCGCGGGGCGCAAGGCCACCAAGTCCTGGACCGGCCCGCGCGGGATCGAGCGTTACCTGGCGGCCGAGCACAAGGGACGCCTGATCCAATCGCTGAAATCTTTCTTGAGCAGCCGGAGCCTCAAAAACACCGAGGTATTCGGCCGCCGGGTCGCGCTCGAAGATCTCATCGCCTTTATAGCGCGCGACCTGCGCCTGGAAGCGGAGAAACAGTTTGGCGTGCCGATCCGCCGCGTGGTGAGCGGCCGCCCGGTGCGTTTTGTGGGCTCGGAAACAAAGGAAGACGACGACTACGCGCAGGCGCGCTTGGAAATCTCTCTGCGCAAGGCCGGCTTTGAAGAGATCGACTTCGAGTTTGAACCGATCGGCGCGGCCTATTTTTATGAATCCACGCTCGACCATGACGAACTGATTCTGATCGGCGATTTCGGCGGAGGCACCAGCGATTTTTCCGTGCTGCGCGTGGGTCCGGAAGTCCGCAAGCGTGGCCGAAAGCCCGAACACTTGCTGGCCAATGAGGGACTCGGTCTGGCCGGCGACTCCTTCGACGCCAAAATCGTCCGCCATCTGATCGCGCCCGCGCTGGGCGCCGGCTCTTCGCTCAACTCCGCGGGAAAAATTCTGCCCGTCCCCAACTGGGTTTACTTCAAGCTCGAGCGTTGGCACCATCTATCCTTGCTGCGGTCGAGCGAGACGCTGAACATGTTGCGCAGCGTGGAACGCCAGGCGCTCGAGCCGGAGCGGATCGCGGCGCTGCTTTTTCTGGTCGAGAACGACCTCGGATACCATCTGCACCGCGCCGTGCAAGATCTGAAGTGCGCCCTGTCGGAGCACGAAACCGCTATCTTCCGTTTTGAAGATGGCGACGTATCGATCGAAGCCGCGGTCGCACGCGCCGAATTCGAAAGCTGGATCGCCGAGGAACTGGCGGCGATCGAAGCCAGCGTCGAGCGGGTGCTCGTCAAGGCCCGTGTCCACGCCCGCGACATCGATCGCGTCTTCCTCACCGGCGGCTCTTCATTCGTTCCCTCGGTGCGGCGTATTTTCGACACGCGCTTCGGCGCCGGCCGCATCAGCTCGGGAAATGAGTTCACTTCCGTCGCACGCGGCCTGGCGCTACGCGCGGCGGGTTCATGACCAGCCACTGTAGCGGACCCCGAATTCGAAAGCTGGATCGCCGAAGAACTGGCGGCGATCGAAGCCAGCGTCGAATTAAGGACCCGTTACTGTATGCCCGCTCCCTGACGGTCGCGGCTCAGCCACGCCTTCCGAGCCGCGACCGTGAGGGAGCGGTTGCATTGGTCGTTTCATCACCAACTGGTGTTGGCCAAAAAGCTCACGTCCACGCCCGCGCATCGGGAAATGAGTTCACTTCCGTCGCACGCGGCCTGGCGCTACGCGCGGCGGGTTCATGACCAGCCACTATAGCGGACCCCGAATTCGAAAGCTGGATCGCCGATGAGCTTGCGGCGATCGAAGCCAGCTTGAATTAGGGACCCGTTACTGTATGCCCGCTCCCTGACGGTCGCGGCTCAGCCACGCCTTCCGAGCCGCGACCGTGAGGGAGCGGTTGCATTGGTCGTTTCATCACCAATTGGTGTTGGCCAAAAAGCTCACGTCCACGCCCGCGCATCGGTAAGTGAGTTCACTTCCGTCGCGCGCGGCCTGGCGCTGCGCGGCGGGTTCATGACCGGCCACTATAGCGGACCTCAAATTCGAAAGCTGGATCGCCGAAGAACTTGCGGCGATCGAAGCCAGCTTCGAATTAAGGACCCTTTACTGTATGCCCGCGCATCGGTAAATGAGTTCACTTCCGTCGCGCACGGCCTGGCGCTGCGCGCGGCGGGTTCATGACCAGCCACTATAGCGGACCCCGAATTCGAAAGCTGGATCGCCGATGAGCTTGCGGCGATCGAAGCCAGCTTCGAATTAAGGACCCGTTACTGTATGCCCGCTCCCTGACGGTCGCGGCTCAGCCACGCCTTCCGAGCCGCGACCGTGAGGGAGCGGTTGCATTGGTCGTTTCATCACCAACTGGTGTTGGCCAAAAAGCTCACGTCCACGCCCGCGCATCGGTAAGTGAGTTCACTTCCGTCGCGCGCGGCCTGGCGCTGCGCGGCGGGTTCATGACCGGCCACTATAGCGGACCTCGAATTCGAAAGCTGGATCGCCGAAGAACTTGCGGCGATCGAAGCCAGCTTCGAATTAAGGACCCGTTACTGTATGCCCGCTCCCTGAGGGAGCGGTGGCGCACCATCGCAGCGCCCGTTTGGTTCCGGCTTTTGCCGCGTTAGGAAGCGCCAACCGGTGTTCCCGGATAGGAGATCGCAGACTGCTAGCAAGGGCACGGCTATCGGGAACCAATAATCCCGTCCGAAACTAAAAAGCTGACCGCGCCGCAGCCCGCCAGCAGCAAGAGTGTCACTCCGGGCGCCAGAATCGAACGCCAGCGCAAAACCGCCGGCCATTATCCCGCGCAGCATCCCACGCACTCCTGGTTTCTACTGATCGGCAAACGATCGAATGCGCTGCACGGTAGCCGCGTCCAGGCCTTGGAGCAGGGCGACCATCAACTCCACCATCTGATCGAAATCGCGGCGGTTCATGATGCCATTGTGAGCATGCGTATAACGAACCGGAACCACCAGGCAAACCGTGGGGACCCCGCCGTTGCTCTTCTGGATTTCAGCGGAATCGTCCCCGTAGCCCTGCACCAGGTCGAGTTGAAGAGGAATCTTCAGACTTTCCGCGGTGGATTTAACGAATGCGACCAGCCGCCGATTGGGCAACTGAGATGAGTTGTAAACGAAGATGCCAGGCCCGGCGCCGAGTTTGGCCTGCGTCTCTTCCGGCTTCCCGGGAAAAACGTCGCCCGTGATTCCGGCTTCGAGCGCCAAACCGAGGTCCGGTTTGACCGCTTCCGCGGCCGTGTGCGCGCCCCGCAATCCGACCTCTTCCTGGGTGGCGATCGCGTATACGATCTGGTTCGGATGCGGTTGCTTGGCCAGGCGCCGCATCACTTCCACGATGACCGCGCATCCCACCCGGTCGTCCCAGGCCTTGCCCAAATAGTTGTTGGTGCCGTTCAGCGCCAGAAACGGCGAATCCGGTACGACCGGATCGCCCGGCGACAGACCCATTTGTTTGACTTCGTCCGCCGTGTGGGCCCCTACATCGAGATAGAGGCTGTCGCGCGGAAACACGCGCGTGCGCTCTTCGGCCGGAACGACGTGTACGTCGCGGATTCCGGTGATCGCGTGAATCGGTCCCTTGTCGCCGAGGATGATCCAGCGCTGATCGACCAAAGCCTGGTCCAACCATCCACCCAGCATCTGCATGGTAAGCAGACCATTGGGAGTGACGCGGCGGATCTCACCACCGAGTTCATCCATGTGAGCATCCACCATCACTCTCGGCCCGGTGGAACCTTGCGCGGCCAGAATCGAACCCATTCCGTCGAACCGCAGCGAATCCGCATAAGGCCTCATAGCGGACACCATCACCGACCGGACGGGCTCCTCAAAACCGGGAGGGCCGGCAGCGTCAGCCAACTGGCGGAGCAGGTCCACGGTCTGATCCTGTCCATACAACACCATCGAAAAGACCATAAGCGGGAAAAGTCGCATGTGTAGAGATGAGGATACACCAGCCTCTGTTCCCGGATTGACCCAAGGGCCTGTCATGAAACAAACACCTTCCGCGATGTGTCGAATGCCAAGGTGGTACATGCTCGCCCAATTCAACCGCTCCCTCCGCAGGCACCGGGCGGCAATCCGACCGTGCCAGCGCCTGACGGTCGCGGCTCAGCCACGCCTTCCGAGCCGCGACCGTCAGGGAGCGGTTGAATTGCTTGTCTCATGACAGGCCCTAAGGCAAAAAGGCCGCAATCAGTCCGCGGATGGCGGTTCGCCGCTAGTTCCCAGATTGATCCACGGTCCAACGGCCCGCGGCGAGCGGAATAAGTAAGAAAAGCCGCATGTGGTGACGAACATACAAGGCCTTTAATCACAGATTCATAAATTTGTGTTTTTCTGTTATCACAGAATGCGGGAAGCGCTGGGCTCGTTGTTCGGAAATAGACTTCCGGCGCCGATGGAAGGCGCACTCGAAAAGTTATTTCTTCTGGATCGTCTGGAAGAAGTCTACCGCCAGATTCGCGCCAACCGGGGCGGCGTTCCGTTTTTTCAGCGGGTACTACAGGTCCTCAATGTCCGAGCCCTGGTGGCGGAGAGCGACCTGGCGCGGGTGCCGAAAGAGGGCCCCGTGGTGGTGGTCGCCAACCACCCGTTTGGCTTGATTGAAGGGATGGTGGCGGGCGCCGTTCTGCCTGCCATTCGCCCCGACATGAAGATCATGACCAACTCCCTGCTTACCGGGTTTGAAGAAGCGCGGGAGTCGATCATTCCGGTGGACCCGTTCGGCGGTCCGGACGCCATCCGAAGCAACCTGCGCGGCGTGAAAGAGAGTTTGTCGTGGTTGAAGCATGGACACATGCTGGTAGTGTTTCCCGCGGGCGAAGTAGCGCATCTCAATATCAAAAAGCGCGGCATCACCGATCCGGACTGGAGTCCGGCTATTGCCCGCATCGCGCGGCTGGCCGGGGCGTCCGTTCTGCCGGTATATTTCAAGGGCGCCAACAGCGCGCTGTTTCAATTTTTCTCCCTATTGCACCCACGCCTGCGCACTGTATTATTGCTGCATGAATTCTTCAATAAGCAGGACACCGTGATTGAATTGCGCATCGGGAATGTCATTCCGGCCAAGAAATTGGAAGCCTACCCGGACGATGGCGCGCTGATCCGCTATCTCCGGCACCGCACGTATCTATTGCAGGACCGTGAACGCAAGACATCCAAAACAGCGGAACGCGCCGTGCCGGTCATTGCGCCGGTCTCCGCCGCCCTTCTCGCGGCGGAAATCGCAGCCCTACCCAAGGACCAAACCCTTGCGGAATCGGGCGAACTCTCGGCGATCCTGGCGCAGTCCCACCAAGCTCCACATGCTTTACGCGAGATTGGCCGGCTGCGTGAATTGACGTTTCGCGCGGCGGGCGAAGGCACTGGCAAAGAGATGGACCTGGACGGTTTCGACGCCCACTATTTCCACTTGTTCATTTGGAATCGCGGCAAGTCGGAGATTGCCGGCGCTTACCGCCTGGGATTGTCGGACGAGATCGTAAGGCTGCATGGTAAAAAGGGTCTATACACCAACCAACTGTTTGCCTATAAGCGCGGCTTTCTGGAACGTATTCAGCCGGCCATCGAGATGGGCCGGTCTTTTGTGCGTTGCGAATACCAGCGCAGTTACGCCCCGCTGCTGCTGTTGTGGAAAGGCATCGGCGCTTTTGTCGTCAAGAACCCGAAATATAAGACCTTGTTTGGACCCGTCAGCATTAGCAACGAGTACCATCCGACGTCTCAGCAGCTCATCGTCAGCTTCCTGAAGACATATAATCAGGCCCGGGAACTTACTCCGCTGGTAAAGGCGCGCAGCCCTTTCAAACCAAAGCCTCGCAAACTGAATGGGGGCGCCGCTTGGAATATCGAGGAATTGTCCACCGTGGTTGCCGACCTGGAGACCGATCAGAAAGGCGTTCCGATCTTGCTGAAGCAGTATCTCAAGCTGGGAGGCAAACTGGTCGGGTTCAACGTGGACGCGCAGTTCGCCAACGCGCTGGATGGGCTGATTGTGGTCGATCTGACGCAAACCGATCCGCGCGTGCTGGAGCGCTATATGGGGAAGGATGGCGCGGCGTGGTTTCTGAAGTCGTGGGCGCGGGAAGCGGTGCCAGCTTAGGCACCTCACCTCACCTTCTAACCTACCCGCTCGTCTCTTGGACGACAATGACCACGTGTCCTTTCTTGTGTCCGGCTTCAACATACCGGTGAGCCGCTGCGATTTCGCCTAGCGGATATCGTCTATCGATCACTGTCCTTAGTTTTCCGGTCTCGATGAGCCCCTTGAGAAAAGACAGATCCTCCGCGGTTCCGCCTCCCATTCCGCCAATTATCTTCGCCACACCCGTGATTGAAGCCCACTTCTCTTGAACAATCCCCCAAAAAATCGACGACAATCGTCCGGAACCGCCCACTCGAACGTAGAAACCGCCTCGCTTCAGGGACCTCAGGCTGCGCGAGAAGCCGCTCTTGCCCACCGAGTCGAAAACCGTGTCATAGACCGGACCGGTTCTCGAGAAATCCTCTCGGGTGTAGTCGACCACCGCATCGGCGCCAAGAGACTTCACCAGGTCCAGGTTGGCGGCGCTGCACACCCCCGTGACGTACGCCCCGAAGTGCTTCGCAAGTTGAACAGCGAAAACTCCGACACTCCCGGGACGCTCCGTAGACGAGCACTTTCTGTCCGCGTTGAATATTTGCTTTCTTGAGGAAATGCAACGCCGACACCCCGCCAAACAAGATCGCCTTCCTCAAACGACATATTGAGCGGCTTGATCGCCCAGTAACGCATCCTCAGGTTGGCATAGGTACTCGGCATGCGCTCCGAACTTGAACCCGGTCGATCCGAATACCTGATCGCCCTCATCGAAGCGGGTCACGGCCTTCCCTACTGACTCGACTGTTCCTGAGAACTCCATCCCTAGAATCCGGATCTTCTTGGGCCTCCAAAAGCCGGTCATGAATCTTACGATGAATGGAACCGCTCTTCTCATTCTCCAGTCCGCGGCGGAAACCGTCGTCGCATGAATGCGGATCAGAACCTGGTTGTCGTGGGGAACCGGCTTTTCGACATCCTCAATTTGTACGACCTCTGGCGATCCGTAGCGGCGATAAACGGCAGCTTTCATGCGGCGCTGGCCTGCTCCTTCCATCTTTTCTCTGAGAATCTGGCCCTCCGGGCAGTCTATCCTGCTATGCGCGGTCCGGCAACCACCGCACACATCGCACCGTCCAAAATCGCGCAAGGGAGTCCGGAAAAATTGCCCAACCGTCGCAGTTGGGATCGGTCCCATGATTTCGCCTCAGACTGTCGGGTCGAAGGCGCGTTCTTGGAGCCCGGTGGGCCGGGTAATCCATTTCAAAGGCAGTCCGCCGCCTTGCCGGCTGATTGCGATCCAGTGCCGGCCGCGCCACGCCGATCACTCTGTTACGCAAAGTACTCTACTAGAATCCCGGCGCGATGCAATCGACAAATTGACTTCAACCGCCTGTACCCGTAGCCCTCAAGTTTCGAGCAAATACCAGTAAGGACGGGCTAAGCCTTTCAGGCTACCCGCCCTCCTTCTAAAGCCTCTTCGCGCGCAAACGCCTTATTTTCAGGCTAAGCCAAGTAGCTTAAGCCGAGAGGAAATAACTAAGACATTGTCGATCCAAATAAAACCAATACCGAGCGTGTACTAGTATTTTTCCCGGCAGGGGACTCAATAGGACTATTGTTCGACACCGGGATTCTACCTAAGCTAGACCTTAACCGGACGTTGGCCAGTGAAAGCAACGTCCGGACTATACACCTGAGGATTGCTCAGTTGGAGGACAGGAAGAAAAGATGAATCGCTTTTTTGCAGTTTTAACATTAGCTCTCCTTTGCACAGCAGCATCGCAAGCCGGCTTGACTGCCAGTTTCGTCAACGCGACGAGCGTGGGTGGAGGCGTCTGGCAGTTCAACTATATTTTGACGACCGCAGACAACGATCAATTGGATCCCGCGGCCATCACCGGCGCGATGTGCACCACCGGAAGCGGCTCCATGCCGTGCGCGCCTAGCACGACATTCGCGACGATTTACGATATTCCCAATCTCGTCATTAACGGCTCGAGCCCGAGCGTCGGCAGCAACGCCGGTTGGGGCGTCGTTACCCAGTTCGTCGGCGTGACCCCCGTCACCAGCCAGGGCGGCAATGTGAACCCGCCAAACGGCGATAGCGGTTCCATCGAAAATGTCACCTTCTACTACACGGGCAGTACGATTTATTGCGGCGGCATTGTGAATCCCTCACATGGCTGCGTCGGCACGTATCAATCTGTCTTTACCGGGTTCTCGTTTGAAGTGTCCAACTCAACCGGCGCCACAACTCTCGGCTCTTATACCTCGTCGGTAACTAATTCCGACCTGCACAACCTGCAGGGCGAGAGCGGGATTAACGCCGTAAATTATGGTTCTGGCAGCGTAATTATTCCGCTACTCGGAACGCCCGAACCCGCCTCGATTGCTCTTCTGGGACTTGGTTTGGTTGCACTGGGTTTCGCGGGCCGTAAACGGCGCGCGCGGTAAGTTTCTCCCTCA
Source organism: Bryobacterales bacterium (assembly GCA_963836595.1). Lineage (GTDB taxonomy): Bacteria > Acidobacteriota > Terriglobia > Bryobacterales > Bryobacteraceae > DATFZA01. The sequence goes on along the minus strand of CAWIKC010000002.1, from coordinate 620,924 downwards.
CTTGTTCCTGGGAAGATCGTCCGGCTCAGGCCTTGGCGCCGGACGATCTTCAAGAATCTCTTAAGATCGCGTCCTCCTTTCAACAGCCCTTCGCCCCCGCCGCTACTTGTACATCCCAATAATCCCAACCACATTGACACTTGCCAAACTGCTAAAATCAGCCATTTGGTTCACTATGAGCCCTGTTGAGATTGTCCTTCGCTTCCTCGATCGGATCAATGAGCATGATGCCGATCGGCTCGCTGAGTTGATGACAGACGACCACGTGTTTACTGACTCCCTGGGCACGGCGGTACATGGCCGCGAGAAGATGCGGGCCGGGTGGCGTGGCTATTATGGCATGTGCCCCGACTATTGGATCTCGCACGAAGAGATTTTCCAAAATGGCATGCAGGTGGCCGTGTTCGGCGCCGCGGGTGGCGCTATTGCTGGAAACAAATGGCGGACTCCCGCAGCCTGGCTTGCAGTGGTGCAAGGCGATCTGGTAAAAGAATGGCGCGTCTATGCCGACAACAAGCCGGTCTACGACATCCTGGCAAAGTCCAACCCCCGATAGAGCGCCGCGCCTCTACAACTCCCCCCGCTTCGCCGCTTCCATCGCATGGCTTGCCGCTCGATACGCCAGCGCCTGAATCGTCGCAGTCGGCTGCTGGCGGGCCGAAGTAACAAAATTGCTGCCGTCCACGATCACCAGGTTCCCTACATCGTGTGTCCGGCTGTAGCGGTTGACTACCGACGTCTTCGGGTCGTTGCCCATCCGGCAGGTCCCCATGAGGTGGCGCGAAGGCATCTCATCTTCTGGCGACATGGGTTGCGACCAGATCTTTCGCGCGCCGGCAGCTTCCAGAATTTCCACCTGTCTCTTCAGGACCCATTGCAGCGTAGCGACATCGTCGGGATGATGATCGAACGTTACGCGGATGGCCGGCAAGCCCCAGGCGTCCTGGACCTCGGGATCGAGCGTGATCGTGTTTTTCGCTTGGGCCACGGAAGTGGTGTGAGCGAGCACAGTCATGGTTCGCGTGAAATAATTCCCCACCATTCTCTTATAATCGCTCCCCCATTTCGGCGCGTCCTGGGGCATGCCGTTCAGCGCGAAGCTTACCGGGTAATAATCGAACCGCGCATCGATGGCGCCGCCTCCATAAAAACCGCGCTTCGGATCGGCCGCATAATGATCGTGGATCAAGCGCGTCACTTGAATGCCTTTGTATTCGTTCAACGGATGTTCAAACAGTCCGCTGGCCTCGCCGCCGTTGTCCCACATCAGGTATTTGCCAACCAGCCCGCTGGAGTTCGCCAGGCCCTGCGGATATCGCGCGGATTTGGACATCAGCAGCAGCTTTGGCGTCTCCGCTCCGTTCGCGCATAAGACCACGGCCTTGGCTCGCTGGAAAACTTCGCGCCGGTTGGCGTCAAAGTAAATCGCGCCACTGGCGCGGCCGCGCGCGTCCACTTCGATTTTGCGCGCGTAACAATTGGGCCGGACCTCGCACCGGCCGGTCCTCTCGGCCACCGGGATCACCGTGACCAGAGTGCTCGATTTCGCGCGCATCTCACAGCCAAAGCTCTCGCAAAAGCCGCAATTGACGCAGGCCGCCCGGCCTTGGTACGGCTGGGACAAAATCGCCACCGGCGCAGGAAACGGGTGCAAGCCTAGTTTTCGCGTGGCTTGTTCGAAGAGCACGCCAGACGATTTCACCGGCATGGGAGGCAGCGGATATGGTTTGGAGCGCGGTCCTTCAAACGGGTTGGCGCCCGCCAATCCGGAGATGCCGAGTTCGTATTCGGCCTGCGTGTAATAAGGCTCCAGATCGGCGTATGTGATGGGCCAGTCGGCGAAGCCCGTGCCGCTAATTTCTCCAAATAAGCTGCGCTCGTGAAAATCGCTTTCGTGAAAACGCCAATAATTAGCAGTAAAATGTACACTGCCGCCGCCCACTTGCCGGCCGTACTCGAGCGCTTTTATGCGCTTCACTGGCTCGGTTTCCGATTTCCGGTAGGTCATTGGCTGGACCTTGGGATCGTTGGTCAAGCCCGGTTGGAAGACATATTTGATCTCGTCGTGCGAGTAATCCCGCTCGCGCAGATACGGCCCTTGCTCCAGCACCACCACCGAGAAGCCGGCGGTGGATAGTTCTTTGGCCATAACGCCACCGGCCGCGCCGGCGCCGATCACGAGAAAGTCGACTGGGTGGGAAGGACGGAATATCACTTCCGCCATTGTACAGAGTCGGCCGGCCCCTACTTACCGCACGGCTCGGCGCTCGCGGCGTGCGGCGTGTTTCCGATTTGTCTTATGAACGGCTGCAGAAATCGCCCGTACTTTGACAACGCTGGCAGATCGCCGTCGCGAAGGGCCGCAACAATGTTGTCCCGCATCCAGGGCGCCAGAACTTCCATCCGTCCAACGGAAGCCCGCACGATCTTGTCTGGCTTCATTGCGGCGAGTTGTATGCCAGCCTCGGCCCTACTTACCGCACGGCCTGGTAGCTTCGCGCTGAACTTCCGATTCCTTGGCTTCGAGCCATGCATCGGCGCTCGCGGCGTGCGGCGTGTTTCCGATTTGTCTTATGAACGGCTGCAGAAATCGCCCGTACTTTGACAACGCTGGCAGATCGCCATCGCGAAGGGCGGCAACAATGTTGTCCCGCATCCAGGGCGCCAGAACTTCCATCCGTCCAACGGAAGCCCGCACGATCTTGTCTGGCTTCATTGCGGCGAGTTGTATGCCAGCCTCGGCCCTACTTACCGCATGGCCTGGTAGCTTCGCGCTGAACTTCCGATTCCTTGGCTTCGAGCCATGCATCGGCGCTCGCGGCGTGCGGCGTGTTTCCGATTTGTCTTATGAACGGCTGCAGAAATCGCCCGTACTTTGACAACGCTGGCAGATCGCCATCGCGAAGGGCCGCAACAATGTTGTCCCGCATCCAGGGCGCTAGAACTTCCATCCGTCCGACGAAAGCCCGCACGATCTTCTCTGGTTGAGGCGCAATGGAGAGCGGCAAGACCTCATCTACGCTCGATTGCGGAAGGATGTAAAACACCCGGACGCCTTCTTCGAACCATGAATCGCGCCAAGTGTCGAGCATCGCTGCCGCCTCTTTTGGATAGAGTCCGCTTTGAACCAGCCCGGTTTCTAGTTCCTTGCGAAGTTCCGCCAGGCTGCCCGACAAGCTATCCAATCCGACAATCGATCCAATGAGGTTATGAATGGCTCGATAGCCGATTTTTCCGCCTCGATTCTCGAAGATGACGGCCAGCCCCAGCGGGGCGGAGCCGGTATTCGAGACCTCCAATTGTCCATTGCCGTCGACTACCGCTCGCAGAGGAATATCGAAGCTCCCCACGCCGCGATAGAACAGGAGCTTGTCATATTCGCCGCGCGACTCGATATTCAGGGCATCGGTGTTGCGGGCCGCATAGTAATGACTCGGAGTCGATTCATTCGGTACGGCGTGTTCTTCCCGTGAGATTTTGATGGGGTTCCACTCGATGTCCGCCGGATGATTGAAGCCTGGCTCGGCTTTGGCGCGAGGATACCATTCCGTGAGCGTGCCGCGCCGGAAGCTGACATGCACCGAGGCCGTGGCCGGTTGCGGCGAATAGAAATAGAGAACCGGTGTCTCCATGCGAACGGTTCCCTCCAATCCGCTCTTGGCGTAAAACCCCTCAAACCGATGCACAAAGCAGGGCAGATCGGAAACCACTCCCGTCAGTGGCTTCCAGCGCTGCGGCACACCATCGCGATTGGCGACCGAAGTGAACGTACCCCACTCGTGAACGGTCAGTTGAGCCGTCGGTTGTCCAATCTCCGCCGCGGACACTAAACCCGCCGCTAACAAGGTCAGTCGAATTACCATTGTCTTTTCCATCCTCTCCACCAATCCGTATTACCCAGATCCAGGGCGTTCCAGGCAGCGTCTATCGCTTTGCCGTCGCCCCGCAGAACGGCCTCGCGCGTGGCCTCCGGCGGCAGAGTCACCAGCGACGCAAAGCGGTCGAATACTTGCCCCCGCTCGCTTCCCTGCGTCCGGACCATCAGATGCCACAAAGACAGCGCATCGCGCCGCCGCGCCGTAACAATCGCAGTTTCCAGCGCCGCCGGAGCGCCGGACGTATCGAAGCGGGCCAGCGCGCTGGTCAGCGCTTCGGGTGCATCCGTAAAATAAGGCGTGCCGGGACCGCGATCCGGCCGTGTGACACACGCCGCGCCAGCCGGTATGAACGATTCGATGTGGTTCCGTTCGAATGCGACCCAACCCAGCTCCACCGTCAGCAGGCCGGTCCCGTTCTTAGATACCTCGAGCGTATAGCTGCAGCCGAGATCGATAGTTTTCGACGAAGGCGTGTCGACCACAAACCGACCGGGCGGCGCCCAGATATAAGCGTGAATCACGCCATGTTGCAGATCGAAACGCTCCTCATGCTCGGTCGCCGCGACCAGCCGCAGCCGCGACCCCGGATCGATGGTGACTTCGCCGGTGTCGTCCGACTGAATCTTCGTGGTGCGTTTCGCTCCGGTTTCGATGATTTGACCGGCGCGCACGCGGCTGCCATCCGCAAGCTGCCACTTGGTGACGGGTCCCCGCAACAAAAGCAGAACGGTGACTAGCCCGGCAATCACAACCGCCGCCGCGGCCAGCCACCAGAGCCTCACCGGCTTGGCCCGCGGACGCTGACGCATCGGCGCGCCACTATACTTTAAAGGGCCGAGCAGTTTCTCCAGCCGAACCGTCTCCGCATCTGGTTCGCCGCTACGGTCCCATAAATATTCTTCGTTCATGGTTTATCTTTCATTCTGCTCCCGGAGCCAGTTGCTCCCGGAGCAATTTCATTCCTCGGCAAAGGTTCACGCGCACCGAGCTGGGCGTCAACCCGGTGCGAGCCGCAATCTCCGGGCCCGTCATCCCTTCCACCAACCGCAGCACCAGCGTTTCGCGATAACTTTCGGGCAGCCGCTGAATCGTCGCGAGCACTGCGAACGCTTCGCCATCGGGCCGTTCACCGCCGGCTAGAGTATCGGGCAGATCGGTGACCGGACGTATGCGCCGATGATGATCGAAAGCCGCGCGCCGGGCGATGGAAGCGAGCCAACCTCCAAAAGCCGCGAGTTCCCGCAGCCCGGACAATTGCTCCATGGCGCGCACGAACACGTCCTGCATGAGATCTTCGGCATCGCTATAAGGCACGTGAGCCAGGAGGATGCCATGCACCATCCGCGCGAACTGTCCATAGAGCGCTCCGAACGCCGCCCGGTCGCCCGCTTGCGCGGCGCGCACCAGGCCGGATTCGTCAATTCGCGGGTCGGAGGTCAGCAGCACGTCCTTTTATTCCAGGGTAGTTTGTTTGAGCACCGAGTCCACTTCTTCCGTCGAGGGCGTATGATAAAAAACCTTCGCCGGCGCCCGACTAGTCCCGTCCGCTTCGACCGGCACGACAATGGCGGTCGAATAGTTCTTATATTCCGGATTAGTGGCGATCATTTTCACCACCCAAACGCCTTGCTTTGGCCAATTGCGAGCGGCAGAGAACGCGCCCGGCTCGGATAAGCGGCTGACCTTCAGAGGAATACTCTGCCGTTGGCCGTTGACAACACCTTCCGCAAACGCGGTAACGGTCGTTTTTTCCGGCGAGTGACAAGCGGTGATATGGGCCACGATCGCATCCGCGTTCGTCTTTGATTCGTCCACTTGCAGTGTGAGCGCGCCGGCAAACATCGGGACCGCCGCGAAAGCCAGAGTGAGAAAAAGTCGCATCAGCCAATCTCCTTCTTGGGATGAGACGGAACGGGAGGGCCAACTGTTAACGCATCGCGCGCTGTGATTAAGTAGTTCTCCAAACGGACACGTTCTTACCTACGATGGCGGAGCAAGCATCCGTCGAGATTACCCGCGGCAAGCAAGGCAAGTGGTCCCTCAAAATTAAGGTCAAACCAGCCGGAGAAGACCTGGAGGAGATCCAGCCGATTCGGATTGAAATCGGCCGAGAGGACGACGGGCGGATCCTGGCTTCAGTTCCAGGCCGTCCGCGTGTCATGGGCCGTGGCGTCTCGGTAAATGAGGCCATTCGAAAAGCCACCTCGGCAGCCTTGAAAGTATCTAAAAAGAAAACAGCATGACATTCACTGTATCGATTTACCAAGACGAGGACGGCGCGTACATTGCCGAGTGCCCCTCGATCCCTGGCTGCGTGAGCCAAGGGCACACAGAGGCGGAAGCCGAGGCGAACATCGCCGATGCAATCCGCGAATGCCTGGCTGTCCGTGCTGAACTCAGGATGCCATCGACCGTGACCACGCGCGAAGTCCAAATTGCGGTATTGATGTCGGCCGCTTCCACCACGGTAGCCACATAATTCTCGCGAAAACAGGAGCTTCCGCGACCCTGTCGGTGCCCGATCACCCGCAGGTCGCGCGCGGGACTCTGCAAGCCTTGATCTCGAAAGCCGGCTTGACCGTCGAGCAGTTTCTTGCGGCGGTCAAATGAATTCGAGCGCGAGAATGCCTACGCCTCGCTCACCAGCACGTCGATAACGTCCGCGGCCCGGTACGACGATTCGCCCGGCCGAAGAAATCGGCGTATGCCTGCCAGATCGTCTCCTGCCGTGATCAAACCTTGCTCCACATGTTTGCTGCCGCGAACCTGCGGAAGGCCGATATTCGCCAGCAACGCGTTGCACAGGCATTTCCTGCCCGCTGTGTTTTCCACCTTTCCGCCCTTTGCCACGTAGGTCGTCGCCGGCTCTCCGGCACAGCGATAGTTAATGGAACCGTCGGCCGTCCGGTAGGCTTCGCGGAGATACCCCAGATCGCAGATGCGGGGCCTGGCCACATAAACGCCCGGATCGCAAAGCGTGCCTTCGAGCTGCGCCACCTTGAACGGGAAGCCAGTCGGTGAGGCCCATGGATCGGTGAAGACAGCGGTTTGGCCGGAGACGGCCTTTTGCACCAGCGATCGCTTATAGTCGTCGCGCAACGCCGACTCCTCGCAGAAAGCAAAAGGAGTCCCTACCTGAATTCCCGCCGCCCCGGCGGCCAGCGCTTCGCGCAACTTCCCGTGCGTCCCGTATCCGCCGGCGAGCCAGAACGGCGCCCCGACTTGGCGCATCTTCTCGAGGTCAACGCGATCCCGCTCGCCATAAAGCGGCTCGCCGGCCGCATCCAATTGCAGTTTCCCGCGAGGCGGCGCATTATGCCCACCCGCGCTGGGTCCCTCGACGATAAATCCGTCTACGCTGCCGTTGGCCTTCTTGAGCATGGTCACCGCCAGAGTGTTGGAGGCAATAATCGCCAGAAACCGCGGACGGCCCAGGCGCGGAAGGCTGTAATCCATAAAATCGCGCGGCGCAAATGTCATGCACGTATCGTCGCCCTCGCCTGCCCCCGTGACCTGCAGCGGATAAGTCGCCTGATCGTGATTGACGAAACTATCCAGGACACCGGGAATCTTCAACGGAATACCAGCGCCCATCAAGACATATCCGGCGCCCCCAAGCATCGCGCCATAGATGGAAGGCAGGTGCGGAATCTGAACTTTTTCGAGATAATTGATCCCCACCGGATTATTGTGGTCTTGGCGCGCCAGAAACACCTCCACAAAGTTAGCCACGATGCACAGCTCGCGCAGTTCCCGGGAGTCGTCTTTCGTGTGTAGCGCCAGTCTCCGATAGGGCTCGTCGGAGGGTTTACCGCCGGGAATGTAGTAGGAACTCCATACGCGCTCTCCCATCTCGTGAAAAGGAAAATGATCGAGCCCACGCCGCATGTGCCCGCCCGGATCGCCGTCCTGCAGCCGCCTGGCAAACACCTGATCCAGAGCCGTTCCTGACACAACTCCCAGCGCGCCGAGCCGCGAAACGGCCTGCGCCAGCCGCCAGTTGGAGACGCCCACGCCCATACCACCCTGAATAATTTGCGGATCTCTTCTCATAACTCAACTATGGCGTACAATTTCAATTCTGATTGTCAGAGTTTTGTACTAAATTGCAACGGTCGCGAAGGCGCCGTGACATGGAAAGGGGACATGAGCTTAGCGCCCCTTTTCTTAAATACGCATCCGCCAACGTTCCGCCGCCCGCCAACTAGCCCCGACCGTGAGGGAGGGGACGAGCATAATACGTGGTCGAATCTCCGAAACCGAATACTACTGACTCTTAAGGCCGATTCCGCCCCAGCCGCTCGTGGCTCGAAACCCAATCTCCGTGCAGCACCGCGCACCCTAGTGAGATCTCTCCAGCCAGCACGGTTGCCACGCAGATTTCGGCGAATTTGTTCGCCTTGCCCGCTCCGTAGCAGCCCAGCATGTCCAGGCACTGCTTTTGGGTTGCGAGCCCGGTTCCGCCGCCGCAGGTTGCCACGATGAGCGCCGGTAACGTGATGGACCAATAGTAGTCGCCATTCTCCAGAAGCTGGCTGTAATTGAGGCCGCCATGCGACTCGGCAACGTTGGCGGCATCCTGGCCGGTCGCGATAAACAGCGCCGCCAATCCGTTGGCCGCGTGCGCTCCGTTGTTTGCCGACCCGGCGAGAAATGCGCCCGCCTGGCTGATCTGGCGGGAGAAGAACAGTTCCCGGGTGTCCACACCCATCTGACTCTTCAGTAGATCTTTGTGGAGCACGGCTTCCGCCACCACCCGTCTGCCGCGCGTCAAAAGCGTGTTCACGTGAGAGTGTTTTTTGTCCGTATCCAAGCCACCGGAGAGAATGTACTTCACCTCGCCCGGATAGGCGCCTTTGATCCATTCGCACGCCGCCCAGGTTGCTTTACCAGTCATATTCTGGCCGGCCGCATCTCCAGTCGTGTAGTTAAACCGCAGATACCGCAACGGTCCCACCTGGTACTGACCGATGTTGACGAGTTTCCCTATGCGCGTGGTGGCTTCGGCCTGCTGCTTGATGTTTTCGAAATTTGCCAAAACCCATTTGCCGAATTCTCGAGCCTCCGTCGCATCACCACAAATAAAGACCGGCGCCCGCTGCATCGATTCTTCAACAATCGTAGTCTTCACGCCGCCGCACCCCGTCAGCAACTTCATGCCGCGGTTGTAACTGGCTACCAGGGTGCCCTCGGAGGTCGCGAGCGGAACATAGAAATCTCCCTGCGCATATTCGCCGCGGATGTGAAGCGGCCCGGCAACGCCGAGGGGAACCTGGGCCACGCCGACAAAATTCTCGATATTCCCGCTCACCATCGCCGGATCGAACGAATACTGCGCAACATGCGACAGATCGGCGCCCGTTTCGTCCCGGATGAACTCCCGCCGTCCGGCGGCGATTTCGCGCGTGTAGTCGTTTTGCCTGTCCCGCGGTACCCGAGCCGCTTCGCGATCGATACTCTTAGTCATAATCGTGGTTGCTCCTAGCGCGCCCGATCGGATCGAGCGTCCCGGTTATGAGTTGGATAGAGCAAGTACTCTTCCAACAAGCCTGCCGGAGAAAAAGCGTTTTTCGTGAGCCGTCGGTCTCTTCCTGCTGCGAATCGCTCAATTCAAACGATCATCGGTGGGTGTATTGCCCCAAACCGGCATACTTACTCCGTCCTAGTGCGCCCTGGTACCAACCTGCGAGTGGAGGGCGGCGTGCCCAAGCCGAACCAGTACGTCGCAACAATTCCGTGAGGAGGAAACCGCCATGCAGCCGGTCCTCGACGCAGGTACTCATTTGTCCGGCAATCTCGCTCTGCTCGAACTCGAAAACCTCGACCGCTTTGGAGTTTATCCCAGGCTACACTTTGGAGACCGCTCGTCCAGCAACTTACAGGAATTCCGCTTCGCGGGCTCGTTAGCGCGCCTGCTGCGGAATTACGGCGTCGGCTCCGGCGACCGCGCGCTGGTGATGATGCCCAACTCGCCGGAGCTGATGGCCGCGTTTCCAGCGATCTGGACGATCGGGGCGTCCATTGTTCCGGTAATTCCGCAATGGACTGCGACGGAGGTGGCGACCATCCTGGCGGACTCCGGCGCCTCGATTGTCTTGACCGCGCCTTCGCACGCCCCGCGGCTCAAAGAAGCCATGAACCTGGCTGGGACCGATCGGCGCCTGCTGGTTTTTGGTGAGTCGGATGTCGCCGGGGCTATCAATATCAGTCAGCTTATCTCTCAATTGCCGCCGCTCGAGACTCCGGTGAATTTGTCGCCATCGGATATGGCGATTTTGCTGTATACCTCCGGCACCACCGGCAAACCAAAGGGCGTGATACTGACTCATGGCAATATGCGCGCGGCGCTGGACGGCGCGTTCCGGCAAAATCCCGATCTCGAACCAGGGTTCACGCTGCATAGCCTGCCCTTGTCTCACGTCTACGGCGTCCTGATACAGCAGTTGTCAAACATCTGGGGCTGCACCATCGTTCTGCTCCCTCACTTCGACCCCACGCGCGCGCTGGAGGCGATCGAACGGCATCGTGTGCGCTACCTGCCTGTGGTGCCCACCATGGCGGTTTACCTGTTGCGCCATCCGGAGCGGCAACGGTTCGACACCTCCAGCCTGTTTAGAATCACCTGCGGCGGGGCCGCACTTCCGGAGCAGTTGCGCCAGGATTTGGAAGACGCCTTCCATTGCCGGGTGGATCAGGGCTATGGGCTCTCGGAATCCGCTTCCGTCGCCACGGGGTACGAAATCAGGCGCCCTTACCGCCCAGGGTCGGCGGGCCAGGCGGTTCCCGGCGTCGAATTGCGCATCGCCGACGACCACGGCCGTTCGCTTCCGCCCTGCCGCATCGGAGAGATTTGCGTCGCCGGACCTAACGTCACGGCCGGCTATTGGCGCAATACGGAGGCCACTTCAGAAGCCCTCCGGGAAAAATGGCTCCGCACCGGAGACGTCGGCTACCTGGACGAAGATGGTTATCTTTACATTACTGACCGCAAGAAGGACCTGATCGTCAAGGGCGGCGAAAACATTTCGCCCCGTGAGATTGAGGAAGCGCTCTATTTGCATCCCGCGGTTGTCGAAGCCGCCGTCGTCGGCCTCCCCGACCCGGTGTTCGGCGAACAGATCTGCGCTGTAGTGCAATTGATACCCGGCGCCTCAGTTACCGAGGACGAGATCCGGCAGCACGCCGGCCAGTATGTGACGCGCTTCAAAGTGCCGGCCCGCGTGGTGTTCCAGTCCGCTTTGCCGAAAAACAGCGGCGGGAAAATTCTGAAGCGAGAGATTCGGGCCAGCCTGGCAGGCACGCACTCCTGATGCGGGTCGTGCTGCGCCGCCGGAAGCCCCCGATTCAGGCAACCGAATCAGGCAACCGCGGCCATGTGCAGCGTTTGCGCAGCCTGCGGCAACAGGCGCTCCAGCCCCACCAGATACGAGAGCTGCAGGTTATGAGCGCGCGCCAGGTCGAGCGTGAAACCGCCATCGACCCCCACTCCCTGGCCGACGTGCCGATAGGCCGCCACCGACGGCGGCAGGTGCGGCACAATATCCCATCGATTCACGATTCGGATGCAGGTAGGGATGGTTGCATCGAAGCGCGAGGCGTAGGTGGACTTGAGGATATCCGGATCATCCGGCCCCGCGACTCGCGGACTGGCGAAGTTGTGTACCTCCGGCGCCGGACCGGACGGATTGTTGATCGCCAGATCCGGAGCGCACAGTACCGTCAAAGCGGCGCCCAGACTGTGGCCGATGACTAGCGTTTTTGTGCGGGCGCCGCAAGCGCTTACTGCGGCCTTCATGCTGGCTTGAACCGTGTCGTACACTTGCTGGAACCCCTGGTGCACATTGCCGAAACCGGGCACGGCCTGGTAGCCCACGTGAATAAAATCAAAATCCTTTAGCCAATCTTCGGGGGACTCGGTGCCCCGGAAGCAGACGGCCACTGTGTCGGCGCTCTTGGCGACAAATCCGAACACGTCCGGCTGCTGGCTTTCGAGCATCATGCCGCGGAACAACGCCTGCTGTCCGGTGGTCCCCGCATTTATGTGCAGCTCGATTTTGGCCAGGTCGGCGACAATATCGGCGACTTTTGAAAACCCAGCCGGCAGTTTCGGTGGCAGCCCGTTCGCCACATCATATGCCGCCTGCGCCAGAACCAAAGACGTGTTTATTTCAAAACCTGCATCAAAACCTGCCATAACACCTCCTTCAGCGTTAAATGCCAGCTATTAGTGACATCCGGTACTAAATCGTTTCGTGGACCTCAGGGAAACCCTTTGGCATAAGATCTGTCCGCGGCACGACTACGAGGTTGTGCTGGCGCGGCTAGATGAATTTGTTTAGTTCTCATCCCTTCAGTCCGGTATTGTTCAGTCCATCAGATGGCCCCATGATCGGCATAGGGAGAGACAACGTGACAACAATAGTTACACTATGTATTCAATGCTGGAAAAATAAGCGTGGGCAGGATCTGATCGAGTATGCTCTCATGGCCGGTTTTGTGGCGGTCGCGGCGGGCGCGATTATGCCGGGCGTCGCCAATAGCATCAGCACCATCTTCAGCTCCATTGCTTCCGTAATGAGTGCCGCTTCATCCCAAAGTTAAAAGCTTTACGCATGAGCCACGGCTGCAAGACCCGTCCAACTGAGAAGACTGGTAGTTTCCTGATTCCCTAGCGGGAGTTTACTGAGAACCTTCTCAGTAAACTCCCGCTAGCGTCAGACCAACTGTGTATTCTTGGTCTCCGGCAGAGTGAACACCAGCACCGAGCCAATCAGGAAGAACGCGGAATTCAACGCCAGCGCCGCCCCTAAACCTTGGCGGTCTGCAATCGCCCCCACCGCAAAAGGAGCGAGCGCGCTCACCGCTCGGCCCGTGTTGTAAACCAAACCTTGTCCCGCGCCGCGGATCGGCGTCGGATAGAGTTCGGCCAGCATCGATCCGAATAGCGCGAAAAACCCGGTGCCGCAAAAGCCCACCAACGGGCCTAACGCGAGCAGCCACGCTTCCGAATTTGCGCCCGCCCAGCGCGGAGTCAGGCCGTAAACGGGCGTCGCAATCGCCGCCAGCAGCACATATACGAAAAAAGTCGGCCGGCGGCCAAAGCGATCGGCGAACCAGCCGAAACTCAGGTAGCCCACGAACGCGCCCATCTGCATCAAAATGATCCAGCCGCTGGTACGTATGATGTTGAGTCCCGCGCCCCCTTGATCCTTGGGCGCGGACAGAAATCCCGGCAGCCAGGTGAACAATCCCCAATAAGCGAACAATACCGACGTGGCCAGTAGCGTTCCTAACACGGTGGTGCGCAGCAGCGGCTTCCGGAACAAGTCCGACAGCGGCGCGGTCGCCTTCCGGTTGAGCCAAATAGCCGGTTCTTTCACCTGTCGCTGGATCCATACCGTGAAAAAGGCGGGCAGGATTCCAATGAGAAACAACACGCGCCAGCCAAAATGCGGAAGAATCAAGGCGGTTGCGCCCGCTGCCAGCATGTATCCGATGGCCCAGCCCGATTGCATGACGCCGATCGCTTTGGCCCGGTGCTCGGCGGGCCAGGTCTCCGATACCAATACTGCGCCGGCCGACCACTCTCCGCCCAGTCCAAGCCCAACCACGCCGCGCCACGCCAACAAAGACCACAGGCCGGTGGACGTGGCGGAGCCGGCCGACCCCAGCGAGTACAACAGAATTGTGTATACCAGGGTGCGTGTGCGGCCGATGCGGTCGGCCAGAATTCCCGCGCCAATTCCCCCCACGGCAGACGCGATGAGTGTCGCCGAACTGACCAGCCCCGCCGTCGCCGCCGGCCAGTGGAACTCCGCCCGCAACGTCTGTACGGCAAACACGTAGAGCAACACGTCGAGCGCGTCCAACATGTAGCCGAGCATGGCCGCCCACAGTGCGAGCCATTTCTGCCGGTCGTTTTCAGACACTACCCGGTCGGCGGCTGGTGGCATCCCACATAGTATCCTTTGCCCACATAGTATCCTCGGCCCACATAGTATCCTGGGAAAGTAGAAAATCCATGTGGGCGCGGATCTGGCTCGTATTGTCGTTAATTACGCTCAGCACTGCACTCGGCCTCGTGCTGATCGCGGCAAGCTCCCAAACCGCTGCAAGCTCCCCAACCCAAGTCCAGCGATCCGCGACGGCCCGTCGAGTATTGCGCCTTTCCGGTCACACTTCCGCGCGGCGCTATGCGAACATTTCTGCTCCCCTAACCGCCGGGCTGGAAAATCGGTCCCTGGAGTTGACTTACCTCGTCGCAGCCGGAGCGCCTGTAAAAAAGGGGCAACTGCTCGCTCAATTGGATGCACAGTCGATCGCTAGCCACGTCGAGGATCTCGCCGGCCAGGTGAAGCAGGCAAAATCAGGCATCGAGCAACGCCAGGCCGAACAGGCTGTCGAGTGGGAGACTTTACAGCAATCGCTCCGGCAGGCGAAAGCCGAGTCAGAAAAAGCCAAAGCCGACTCAGAAAAAGCCAAAGCCGAGTCAGAAAAAGCGAAAGCCGAGTCAGAAAAAGCGAAAATGGATGCATCTCGCCAGTCCGGCACGCTCACCAACATTGAACGGGAGTTGCTGCGTCTGAACGTCGAAGAAACCGAGGCCCGTTACACCAAGCTGCAGGAGACCGTAAAGTTACAAAAGGCTTCATTCGAAGCCGAAATGCGCATTTTGGAGCTGTCTCGCGAACTGGAGCAGCGCCGGCACGACCGGTACGCGCGCGATCTTCGGCAATTTGAGCTGAAAGCGCCCATGGATGGGCTCGCGGTAATGCAATCGGCGCCGCGGGGCGGTGAATCGGGACCGGTGCAACAAGGCGACCGCATCGCTCCCGGCCAACTGTTGATGAAAGTGGTGGATGTCGAATCCATGCAACTGGAAGCCCGCGCCAATCAGGCCGAGAGCGGCTTGCTGCACATAGGTCAGAGAGTCAACGTCCGGCTGGATGCGTACCCCGGCGTTTCCTTTCCCGGCCATATCTATAGCATCGGGCCGCTGGCGGTCGGTAACGGCGAGCAGAGTTATTACATACGGAACATTGCGGTCGACGTCGCGATCGATGGGAGCGATCCGAAACTGCTTCCGGATCTTGCAGCATCCGGCGACGTGGTATTGAATTGATGCTGTACTGGAATGACGCCGTGCGGCGCTCGAAGGAACCAGTCCGCGCCGCTCACATCGGTAACGGCGAGCAGAGTTATTACATACGGAATATTGCGGTCGACGTCGCGAATCGATGGGAGCGATCCGAAACTGCTTCCGGATCTTGCGCGTCCGGCGACGTTGTATTGAATTGATGCTGTACTGGAATGACGCCGTGCGGGCTCGAGGGAATCAGTCCGCGCCGCTCACATCGCTAACGGCGAGCAGAGTTATTACATACGGAATATTGCGGTCAACGTCGCGATCGATGGCAGTGATCCGAAACTGCTTCCGGATCTTGCGGCGTCCGGCGACGTGGTATTGAAGTGATGTTGTACTGGAATGACGCCGTGCGGGCTCGAAGGAACCAGTCCGCGCAACTCATCGGTAACGGCGAGCAGAGTTATTACATACGGAACATTGCGGTCGACGTCGCGATCGATGGGAGCGATCCGAAACTGCTTCCGGATCTTGCGGCGTCCGGCGACGTGGTATTGAATTGATGCTGTACTGGAATGACGCCGTGCGGCGCTCGAAGGAACCAGTCCGCGCCGCTCACATAAGATGGGTTCAGGAGACTAGATTTTGATGCGCATGTGGTTACTATCAGGAATCGCCGCGTTGCTGTTGACGAGCGGCGCCGCAGCCGCGGGAGAGAAGGATTTTCTGCATTGCTTTTATTTCACGCCCATCGAGAGCGCGAGCAGCGCCGATTGGAAGGCGTTCTTCGCCGCGACAGACGCGCTGCAAGGCAAGGCCCAAGGACTCAAGCACGTTTGGTACGGCAAGCTGAACCGCCCCATGGAATCCGAGCCGCCGCGCGCGTGGGGCGTCTGCATGGAATTCGGAAAAGCCGACGATTTCCGGTCTTACGCCGCCTCGCCGGTTCACGCCAATTGGGAAAAGGCGTATTTCAAGGTGCGCGAGCCGGGGACGACGACGGTCGATTTTACGGGCCAGTAAGTGGCAAAATTCCGTCTCGCCGGCAGTAAGAAGCCGAAGGTGAAGAGCGATGTGCGCGCCGCGCTTCCCTGCCTGACCATCATTGTGCTCGGCATTCTGCTGGTTTGCGTTCTGTTCTATTTTTCGCTGCAATCCGGTAATCCATGAGACTTGACCAACGGCGGCCGGACCAGATGCGTCCGGTCCAAATCACGACCAACTATCTGAAGACCGCGGAAGGGTCCGCGCTCATTGAGGTGGGCAACACGCGCGTCTTGTGCGCGGCCACCGTGGAAGAAAGCGTCCCGTCGTTTCTGCGCGGCGGCGGCAAGGGTTGGGTGACTGCCGAGTATGCCATGCTGCCGCGCGCCACCGCCACCAGAACGCAACGCGAAGTGACCAAGGGGCGAGCCTCCGGACGCACGCATGAAATCCAGCGATTGATCGGCCGTTCCCTGCGCGGAATTGTCGATCTCGCGGCTCTGGGCGAACGCAGCATCGTGATCGATTGCGATGTACTGCAAGCCGACGGAGGCACCCGCACGGCCGCCATCACCGGCGGTTTTGTCGCGCTCTCGTTAGCCATACGGAAACTGCTGCAATTCGGCGCTCTCAAGATTTCGCCCATCCGGGAACATGTGGCCGCCGTCAGCGTTGGTATCGTCAGTGGGGCCGCGCTGCTCGACCTCGCTTATGACGAAGACTCCGGCGCCGACGTCGATATGAACGTGGTGATGACCAGCAGCGGGCGATTTGTCGAATTGCAGGCCACCAGCGAGAAAGTCCCCTTCGACGACGCCCAACTCGCGGAGCTGATCGCTCTCGGCCGCCTTGGCGCCGGCCAGTTGATCACCATCCAGGGAGAGTCGCTCGGCGGTTAATGCGGGTGTATTGCGCGACCGGCAATCCAGGAAAACTGCGCGAGTTCAGGCAGGGTCTAAAAGGTCTGGTAGACGTCGAGACCGTTCCCAATCTCGGCGCTATTTCTGCTCCGGAGGAGACGGGCGCCACGTTTGAAGAGAATGCTGTTCTCAAGGCGCTCTACTACGCTCGCTATTGCGACGGCATGGTCTTTGCGGAGGATTCCGGATTGGAGGTAGATGCACTCAACGGCGCTCCGGGCGTCTACTCGGCCCGCTTTGCCGGCCCCGATGCGAGCGACGAAGAGAACAACCACCTGCTGCTCGAAAAACTGCGCGATGTTCAGGAACGCGGCGCCCGCTTTGTGAGCGTGATCGCGCTAGCGCAAGGCGGGCAGGTAATCGAAACTTTCCGCGGCGAAGTGGAAGGACAGATCCTGCTGGCCGCTCGCGGCGAAAACGGATTCGGTTATGATCCGCTGTTTTACTATCCGCCGTTCGGCTGCTCATTCGGCGAGGCGCCGCTCGAATCCAAAATGCAAGTGAGCCACCGCGGCCGCGCGCTGGCAAAAATGGTTGCCTTCCTGAAGAAGGTCTGACGGAGCACAGACTAAAGTCCGTGCCACCACGCCGTTGAACGGTGGCACAGGCTTTAGCCTGTGCATAACGCGCGTTGACAACCCGCACCACAAGTCGAGGTAACTCTTGTGAATTTGCGAGTCTCTAGCTTAGTACGCCGACGTATTGCAGGTCCCCTCACTTACGTTCGGGGCTAGCTACTTTCCGGGCAAAATTCACATGGTTGTTTCATGACGGGTCCTAACTGTGGCCGACCGTGAGCGGGGGACCACGCGGCAATACGAGACCGTAATTGCGAAACGGGTACTCAGCTAACGGGAACCGTAACGCCGGGCTGGCTAGTATACGATCCGGCCGAGACGAAGACCGGAACTGCCGCGCTCGGCAAGACGGTCGTAGGAATGAGAAATTCCACTTCGTAAATTCCATTCCCAAGTGAGTGGATCCTTCCCGCCGGAGCTTCAATTCCGCCGATTGTGATGGCGACGCGTGGAAAGGAAAATCTGTTCCGATAGCTGATCTCGCCGATCCCCGTTACCAAGAGCTTCGCCACCGAACCGCGCGCCGCCGGCGTGGTGAATCCTTGAGCCGTGCCGGTGCCCGTGCCATCCGCGGTCACAATTCCGGGAGCGGACGAAACAGCGTTCAGGCTCGTAGCAAAGCGGCCGCCATTGTTCTGCACTTCGATGGTGGCCATGCCATTGGGCGTAATCTCGCTGGGTACAACCGCATTCACCTGCCATGGGCTGACGGGCAACACCTGAGCCGCGATACCGTCAATCAGCACCGCTAAACCCGGAGTCGCAGCCAGGCCCGCGCCAAAGATGCTCAGCAGCTCACCCGGCGCGATTGCGCCAAAAGTGAACGATGCTCCGTTGACCACCGAGATGGCCAATGGCAGCCTGGGAGCGGGTGTTGGCAACACACCATCCGTGACGGTCAGACTAACGGGAAGGTTGATTGGAGGTGCGCCGCTGGGCGCGATGAAGGCGATGTTGCCCTGATACGTCCCCGGCGGAAGGTTTTGCGCGTTGCCAAAGATGCCGACAGTCTCATCCTCATAGCCGTTAGGCTCAACCGAAAGCCAATTCCCCCCGCTCACGGTACTGATGGTATCCACATAGTCGACAGGCAAAATGCCGCTCGAAAGCGTGACATAAGCGAACGCACCCCACCCGCTGGGCGAGGTCAATTCCACACTGGACGGAGTGATTGTGATCGGCGGAGGAGTCGACCAGACGAACAACTGAACGGAAACCAGGTCAGGCACAGTTGCGGGTTGACTAATAGAGGAAACAGTCACGGTGCCGTGGTAAGTTCCCGGGGCGAGTTGACTGGAGTCGACCTGAACCGTCACGTAATTGCCGACTACCGCGGAAAGCCATGAGCCTCCGTCATCTGTGGCGACGGTGAACTTTATATCTTGGCTCCCGATATCCGGGATGACGGTCTGCGATGGGGGAGAAGCGCCGCCCGCCTTGGCCCAAAAAGTCAACGGGTTGGGATATATGGAACCGGGAGGAGGATTGATGGTAATGCCAACAGGTTCGGACACGGAGTTGAAGGGGCCGACCACGTACAGCTCCACGGTTCCCGTGTTCGGCTGGGATGGATCGACAGTCACGTTCAGCGTGGCCGGAGTGATTCCCTGCGCGGGTGAGACCAAGAGCCATTGTTGAGTCTGATTCAGGTAGGCCAAGGCCCGAACGGTGAAGGGAACTCCGGCGGACGTCGCGGTGACTTGGAGTTGCACGGGCGGCGGAATCGGATCGGTCTTCTTTGCGACGAAATAAAGAAAGGGCGGGTTGTTTTGGAAAGAGACCAACGAACCTGCCACGCGAAATGTGAGCGGGACCGTCACGGGCAGCAGAACCGGATCGGCGGGTGTGATGGTGATGGTTGCGGAATAGTCGCCGGGCGGAAGATGAGGGTCAGTGGTAAGTGTGAGCGTCAGTTTGCTGCTGGTGGTGGTGCCGCTCTGCGGAGAAACGCTCAACCATGGCTGGGCGGCAGCATCCACCGCCACCGTAAACGGTACAGCTTCATAAAGAGAAAGGTTCAAAGACGATGTGACTGGCGCACCTTCCGAGAGCGCGAGAATACACGGCGCGATGGGTGGGTCGAGGGGATTGATCTGACACGCGGGTGTAAAGGGTGACCAAGCGGCGGTGAGACCGCTCTGAACGCCCGCCGAGTTCAGCGGCGCAAGAATCCGCACTGGTGCGCTGGAAGTGGACTCAAAATCGGGAAACTCCTCTTCAAAGATAGGAGTGTAGACGATCTCGGAGGGGCTGAGAGACAGGTTGGTGGTCCCGGCGATAGAGCAGGAATTCTCCAGTCCTACAACGCAGCCGGCTACTCCCACGTAGACTGGCACCAGGCCTGGGTTCTGGACGGCGATACCGCTTGCAAGAAGGCCGGTCAACCCGCCGCCAAGAACGGTCTGCTGAGGAAAGCTCAGCCGAAGATTACCAGTCGGGTCGCCCTGGATTTCACCACGCAATGCGGGATAGAAATCCGTCCGTGTGCCATCGATATTCTGCAATAAGACGCGCCGGCCGGTGATGTCAGCAGGCGCCGCTAGCGTCACGTCGATCTCAGCCGACCCGAAGGGAGAGCCAATGACGACCGAGTTAGACAGCGGAACGCCGGCGATCTGCACTTGCGTGGAACCGAAAAACGCGTGCCCAATGATCTGAATTTTGGTGCCGGCGGGAAGCAATCCGCCGCCGGGCGTGACGCTATCGATAGAAAAGCTTCCTCCCACAGTGAACTCGATCGCCGGCGCCGAGGGCACGTATAAATTTCCGGCGAGATCTTCCCAGGGCGTGGAACCGAATTGAAAGTCGATGGACGTGGCTAGGCCAGCCGCAGCCGACGGCAATACCGGCGCTGTGATCACCACTGCCGGAACCCCCGGAAGCTGTCCGATTCCACCGGAATCGGAGGCAAACGCGGTGACAACTTGATTCTTCCCGACAGTCGATTGACCGCGCTGGCCGCCGTTTGCGCCGATGACATCCACTGCGGTGACCGGCCCAAATACGTTCGGATCCAGATCGACGGTAAAGCTGCCAGAGACTAGATTATGCGGGGTCGCAAGCGTTAAGCGAATCTGCGCAACTGCTCCCGGACCCGCGCCCGCGACGGAGACGACCAGCGGTAAAGGTGATGTCGGCACCTGCCCAAGCAGGCAAGCCGAGAAAAAAGGCAGAGTCCATCGCAAGCCCACAAAATCAGAATAAACGAAAACGGTTGACGCCGTCGGGAATAACGAAATTCACCCTAACAAACTCTGGATAATTCTGTCTGCGGCGAACGCAAATGGCCGGTCACAGCCCCAGAAAATATCGCTAACCCCAATCCCCCCACTCGCTTCACGTCCAGCGACCCCCAAAACCACCCCCATTTTCTTGACCTCGCCTGCTATCGTCAAACCGAAAGGACTCAATTTATGCAAACCGGTCCCACAACCGCCGAAGGCAAAGCCGCTTCTTCCATGAACGCGGCCAAGCACGGCTGCAGCTCTAACAAAATCGTCCTCCCCGGCGAAAGCCGCGCCGCTTACGACCGCCTCCTCGACACCCTCATGGACGAGCACGACCCCGGCTCACCGACGGAAGCTCTCCTGGTCGAAGAAATGGCCCAAGCCCACTGGCGCTTGAATCGTGTCCGCTACCGTCAGGACACGGCGTTCGAGTCCGAAACTCTCGACGCCAAGCTCCTCGCACTGCTCCACCGTTACGCGACAGGCTACGAGCGATCCTTCTTCAAAGCCTTGCAAACGCTCAAGCAACTGCAAAAGGAGCGCCTCGCCCAACCCAAGCAAACTTTCGTTTCGCAAAAAGCCGAGCAGGAGGCTTTCTTCAAACTGATGGACGCCTTCACCGCCCCTCCCGGCCCGCCTCCGGACTTCGAGAACCTCGAGGATATCCCCGCGCCCCGCGCCGCCTGACCAATCAGCAGAGACAATTGGAATCGCAACTCAGGAGTTCCGACCGGCTATTCCTCGGCGGGTTGCTCGCCAGCATGGCCCGCTTCCGCTTCACCGGCACGATCAACTTGCCATGGCTTTTCCAAAGCCCCACCCCCAACCGGACATTTCTACTTTGCCAGGATGCGGACATTTCTACTTTGCCTTGACAGGAATCGCAACTCAGCTTGCCAGCCGAATAGGCGGGCGGTTATACTAGCTGCAACCCCGTAAAGGCATTCCTATGGCCGATTTTCAAAAAATGGACCGCACTTGGCTGTGCAGTGTGCTGTTCATGGATATCGTGAACTACTCCTCTCAGCCTGTCGATACGCAGATGAAGTGGAAGGCGCGTTTCAACGGTTATCTGGGCGAGGCGATTCGGGATGTACCCGAGAGCGACCGCGTCATTCTCGATACCGGAGACGGCGCCGCAGTGTGTTTTCTCGGCGCTCCGGAAGTGGCGATGTTTGCCGCGCTCCAAATGCTACAGAACTTCGTTCATGATGAGCCCGCGCAGCAATTTGGATTCCGGGTCCGGACCGGAGTGAACCTGGGCCCGGTCAAGCTAGTGAAGGACCTCAACGGCCGGCTCAACGCGATCGGCGAAGGGATCAACTCCGGACAGCGAGTCATGAGTTTCGCCCCGGATAACCAGATCCTGGTCTCGCAGTCTTACTTCGAGGTCGTGAGCTGCCTTTCCGACGACTATAAGGTGCTCTTCAAGCTGAAGGGAATCGAAACCGATAAGCACGTCCGGGAACACACGGTCTACAGTCTGCTGCCGCCCGCAACGGGTACATGGCAGGCGCCACAAGCCCGTCAGCCCGCGCCACCTGAACCCGCGCCTCCAATTGTTGTAGCTCTACCGCCGCCGGTTGCGGCCGCGCCCGCGCGTCCCGTCGCAGTGGCGCCGGAACCACAGCCGCGGAAAAGCAGCGCGCTTCCGCTGCTGCTCGTTGGCGCTCTAGTGTTCTTGGTTGCGGCTCTGGTTCTCTGGCGTCTCACCGGTTCTGGAGGAGCCAAAGCGTCGACGCCACTAGCGGCGTCGACAACCGCCGCGTCGTCCGCGGCTGCGGAGCCCGCAGCCACCCAGCCCGCAGTCTCGCAGCCTCCGGCCGCGCAGGCCCCAACCGAGCAGCCTCCAGCCGCGCAGCCGGCAGTCGCGCAGCCGGCAGTCGCGCAATACCCAGCCGCCCAGCCCCCAGTCGCTCGGTACCCAACCGCGCAGCCCCCAGCCGCGCCGCCAGTCGCGCCACAAGCCACGCAGTCCCCGGCCATTGCTACCAAGAGCTATGTCCCACCACCCACGCAGGAACAGGCCCCGGCGCCAGCGCCCCCGCCCGCCGAGAGCAGAGTTCCTCAGTCATCTGACCCCGCCCTCGACAGCCTCAACCAAGCCATCCAGGCCAACCCCAACGACGCCGGGGCTTATTTACGAAGAGCGCAGTTCTATGAACGCCTCAGGCAGCATGACAAGGCGATTCAGGACTTCAACCAAGCCATCCGCCTGCAGCCGGACAACGCCCAGGCATACGCTGGGCGCGCCAATGCCAAACAAATGGCGGGCGACGGGCGCGGGGCTGCGGCGGACCGGATTTACGCGTATAGATTACAGGGGCGATAGGGCGTTACGCCAGCGCCAGATTCAAGTTCTCAATCGCCTCGTCGATCTCCGCCGTATTCTTGAACCCAACCGTCACGCTATCGACGCCTGCATGGTTGAACGCGAATCTCATGGCCGCTTGCCGGTCCTCGCGTTTCGTGAACGCGCCTTCTCCCACCAGTTTCATGCTGATCACGCCCATGCCTTCCTTGCGGACTTGTTGCACATGCGTGACTACCTCGCTCACGTTGCCTAGCCCGTTGGTGTCGTATTCCTCCGCGTCCATCCTGACGCCCTTGTGGTTCATCCGGATCATCGCGATATCGAGCCATTTGTTTCCCGGAAACCGGCGCAGGGCCGGCAGCCCGTGTACCGACGCGCCGTAGCCCAGCACAGCCGTCTTCGACTTCGCTTCCAGGATTCCGTCCTGCCATCGCCGGGTGTCTTCCGGCCACGTCGCCACGTGTTGGTAGTGCATCAGCATCACGTCGAAATAGTCGGTATTCGCGAGCTTGCGCAACTCATCGATCTTCTCCCGCGGATCCGACCCCTGGCGCGTCGTGACCTTGGACATCAACCGGTAGTTATCGCGTGGGATGCCTTTCAGCGCCACGCCCAGCATCTTGTGCATGCCGTTGTAACTTTCCGCTGTCTCGAAAAAGCGAACGCCCCGGTCGTAAGCGTAGCGCACCAACCTGGTGAACTGTTCCTGCCCCAGTTCGCGCTGCGTTTCCCCGCTGTAGGTCCCGGTGCCGAACGCGAGCCGGGTGACTTTGACGCCGGATTTTCCGAGCGTTACCCAATCCGTCGCCGTCCCGCGCGCCGCCCGCAACGGCAGGCTTCCGGTTCCCGCGAGCACACCGGCCGCGAATCCGGTCTTCAAGAAATTCCGTCTGGAGTAGTGAGCCATTAGCCAGCCTCCAATTGGCCACATGCTAGCACGGGTTCGGGAGGGGACGCAGCCGTCCCGCCGGGGACCTATCGCTCGTGAGCTGAAGGAACAGCGCTGAATAGAACGAAATCGTTCCGCACCCAGCCCCGCCTAGGGTACAGCGCCCGCCTCTCAATGCCGATATTGGTTTGAAGGGTTGCCTTGACGCTACTCGCTATCTTCTTTCCCGGTTCTCCATCGGCGCGGAACACGGCGGACTATGCCGAACTGGCGGCGGCGATTTTGGTCTTCGTCGCTATATCGGTGTCGGCGGCGGGCATCGGTCTGGGATTTGGCAAGAAGCACCAGAACTTCCTGTGGCCCGAAATCCGTGACGCCACTAGCGCGCGGATGGCTGCCCGGCTGGCCATGTGGGCGGCCTTCTGCTCCTCCGGCATTACGGCGCTAACGGCGTTTCTGGTAAACAACGGCGTG
The DNA here is from genome assembly GCA_963836595.1 of Bryobacterales bacterium. Lineage (GTDB taxonomy): Bacteria > Acidobacteriota > Terriglobia > Bryobacterales > Bryobacteraceae > DATFZA01. The sequence goes on along the minus strand of CAWIKC010000002.1, from coordinate 596,577 downwards.
ACAATTGTCGGGGAAGGCCCTCAGATGGCGGTCCTGCGGGCGATTTTGTTTGGGATGCTCGCCATTGGCATTCACCGGCTTTCGCGGTCGGCGGCCGTTCTGGCCTTGCTGATTTTCCTGATTGAGCGCACCCAGAACAGCGGGCCCATCGCGCTGACCATCATTCTGCTGGTTTGCTTTGTGAATGGAGTTCGCGGAACAATGGCGTTTCATCGCTATTAGCCTGCCACTATTATTAAGGCTCGCAAAATAGCGTGACGGAGTTATCTCGGCTTGTGGGGCAGGTTATTAACCAGGTTATTAACCTGCAGCCGGTTTTTAACCCGCGCGCGGGGCGTTATCAGCCTGTACTGTATTTGGCGAGTCTCCTTAGCCGGCCGCCGCCAGTACCTCAGAGGGCGTGGGCTTGCCGCGCTGCGAGAACCGGATGGTCCCGTCGGGGCCGATCAGGTAAACGGTTCGCCGGACAAACAGTCCCGAGGTCAGGTACTTGGCGCCAACTTTTTGGCCGCTGTCCACCAACAGCGGAAAGGGAAGTTTCTGGTTCTGCTGGAACTTGGCATGACTCGTGGCGCTTTGCGGGTTGACTCCAAAGACCACGGTATTCTTGCCCGCCACCGCCTGCCAACTGTCCCGGAACTCACACAATTGCTTGCGGCAGCCCGGCGTCTCGTCGCCCGGGTAAAAGATCAGAACGACATTCTTACCTCGCAGCGCGGCGAGCGAAATCTGCCGGCCCTCCTGATCGGGCAAGGTAAAATCCGGGGCTGCCGTTCCCACCGGCAAAGGGTTGCCGAACCATTCCAGAGCCATGGTTTCAGTGTAATCCGCCCGGGCAGAAGCCGGCGCATCTGGTATAATTATTCAGTCTGATGAATAATTATGCGTTTCGGGTCGGGGTGGTCGGGTTTGGCGGGTATAGCGGAGCGGAACTGGTGCGTCTGCTCACACGCCATCCCCGGATCGAGCCCGTTTTGCTGGAGCATCGGGCAGACTCCGGCGGCCGGCCCGCGCCGCTAGGCCATTCGAGTCCTGTGCGGATCCCTTGCACGGCCGAGGCCGTGAAGGCGGAAGGATTGGCTGTGGTTTTCTTAGCGACCCCCGCTGAGGTCTCGATGGAACTGGCGCCGGCCATGCTATCCGTTAAGGCCCGGGTGGTGGATCTGAGCGGTGCCTTTCGTTTCGCAAAAGAAGGCACGTACACCCGTTGGTATGGGGAGAAGCACACCGCAGCGCACTTGCTGCCCCAGGCGATTTACGGTCTGCCGGAGGTGTGCCGCCGAAGCATCGCCGGGGCACGGTTGGTGGCGAATCCTGGCTGCTATCCCACCGCTGCGAACCTGGCGATTCGTCCGCTGATCGCCGCCGGGCTGGTCGACCGGTCGGCCGGCATAATTTGTGACGCCAAGAGCGGCGTAAGCGGGGCTGGGCGCAAAGCGAGCCTGAGCACCAGTTTTTGTGAAGTTGCGGATAATTTCTCAGCCTACTCCGTGCTGGACCACAAGCATGTTCCGGAAATCTTGAAGATTTCCGGTCTCGAGGAAGCGGAATTGAGTTTCACGGCGCAATTGATTCCTATAGAGCGGGGAATTTTGGAAACCATCTATTTTCGGGCAAACAACGTGAAAGACGCCGGAGCGCTATTGGATGTCTACACGCGAGCCTATCGGGACGAGCCCTTCATCCGCCTGTACTCACCCGGAGTTTTCCCGGATATTCGCGGCGTGGCCGGTACAAACTTCTGCGATATCGGTTTCAAACTCGATGCGCCAACCGGACGAGCGGTGGTGGTGAGCGCGATCGACAATCTGGTGAAGGGCGCTGCCGGGCAGGCCGTGCAAAACATGAACCTCATGCTGGGTTTGCCTGAAGTCGAGGGATTAATTTGAGTCGTGGAGGGATTGCTTTGAGTCGCAACCTAGTCACCAAAAACGTAGTCATCAAACTGGGCGGCGCGTTGCTCGACGCCGCGGAAACGCGCAACCGGCTGGCGAGCGAAATTGCGGAACTGATGCGTTCCGGCGTGCGGCCCGTGGTGGTTCACGGCGGCGGAAAGCAGATGACCCGCTTTTTGGCCGAGCGGGGCATTGAAAGCCAGTTTGTGAACGGCCTGCGCGTGACCACTCCCGAGATTCTGGACGCGGTGCTCAAGGTGTTTGCGGGTACGGTGAATCATCAGTTGGTGGCCGCCTTTGTTTCTGCGGGCGCCTCAGCCGTCGGCCTGAGCGGAATGGATGCGCTGCTGGCGGAAGCCGAGCAGATGTCACCTGAGCTGGGTTGGGTGGGAAGGCCGGTGCGGTCTAATCCCGAGCTGTTGCATTTGTTGACGGACAATGGCTATTTACCAGTGGTCGCGTGCGTGGCGGGCGATCGTCAGGGCAACTTCTATAACGTGAACGCCGACCAGATGGCGGTGGTGTGCGCCGGGGCGTTCGGCGCCGCGAAGCTGCTGTTTCTGACCGATGTCGAAGGCGTGAAGGACAGCCAGGGCCGGGTGGTGCCGCGCCTTACTCCTTCTGGCGTCCGATCTTTGGTCGAAGGCGGCGTGGCAACCGGGGGCATGCGCGCCAAGTTGGAGGCGGCCAGCGCCGCTTTGGAGCAAGGTGTCGAAGAGGTAATCATTGCCGGCGGCGCCGCGCCGGGCATGCTCGCGCGTTGTTTACGCGGTGAGGACGCCGGCACCCGATTGATTTCCGATGCGGTGGAGGTTTCTATTCATGGCTAGTGTCTCTACACCTGTTCTGGTGGAAGACCTTATCTCGAATCTGGCGATCCGAAAAGCCACCATGCGCGACATTCAGCCGCTGCTCGGTCTAATCAACGACTACGCCGCCAACGGGGCGATGCTGCCGCGGACCGAGTTTGAGATGTCGGAAAATATTCGGGATTTCACGGTCGTTTATTCGGAGAATAAATTAGTTGCGTGCGGCGCGCTGCACTTTTATACGCCCACGTCGGGGGAAGTGCGTTCGCTCGCGGTGGACCCGGCGCTCAAAACTCAGGGTCTGGGCCGGTTGGTAGTCTCGGCTCTCGAGGCCGAGGCGATGGCGAACGAACTGCACGCAATCTTTGCGTTTACGTATGTTCCTAACTTTTTTCGCAAAGTCGGCTTCCGTGCCGTCGAGCGGGGAGTACTCCCGTTAAAGGTATGGAAAGACTGTCTGCGATGCCAGAAATTTCAGCGCTGCGACGAGATCGCCGTGTTGAAAGCGCTACGACCGGACCTGGTACTAAACCCGTCCGAGGCCCAGTCGCAGCAATTCGATCCCGAGTTTGCGCTCATTCAGCTACCCAACCTCAAGCATTCAGACGAGTAGTCGCATTAGCTGGGGGAAATGCCCCAATGGTTAAACGGCGCCTGCGCCAAATCGAACGGTGCTGCGCTAAATGGCCAAAAGCTTTTCTGAGATTTTTTCTGGCGTTTTCGACTAGTCGTATGTATAATCGGGTTGCTCCAGAAATCAGGTGAATCCATGAAGGCTCTGACCGTCGATATACGGGAGTCAACGGGCCGCATCCTGTGCTGCACCGTCTTTCGTCCTGGTGGCAAGAAACTGCTCGCGAAAGGCCATGTCTTGAGCGATGAAGACATCCGCCTGCTGGAAACCGAAGGAATGCAAAAGGTTTGGGTCACCGAACTGGAGGATGGCGAAGTCAGTGAAGACGACGCCGTTCTGGCGGTTTCCCAAGAGCTAGGATGCGGTGCGCTGGAGATTCGTCTGGCCGCCGGAGGCCGTGCGAACCTCTTCACTACCGAGCCCTCTTGCATGCTGGTGGACGACGAACTTCTGCGCCAAATCAACTGCACCGCCAGCGTGGCCATCGCAACCAGCGCCAATTTTTCATATGCTCCCGCCGCTCAACGCGTTGCAACTGTGAAAAGCACCCCTTTTGCAGTTGCCAAACCACAGTTGGAAGCGGTAATATCTATCCTTAAAGAGAGGGGACAGATTCTTCAGGCTCGACCGATCCGCTCGCCATCGGTGGCGGTTTTGTATACCGACCCGGTGAGTGGCGATCGGGCGCGCCAGTTGTTTGAAGCGATTATGCGGCAACGCCTGGAACGGTTGGGTGTGAATGCGAGCTACGTACTGGCCTCGCTCGAGGAGGAGGGCGCGGTTTCGCGTTCCCTCGAGCATTTGCTGCGCACCCGGCCTACCGCGATTTTGGTCGCGTCCACTACGGCCCCGGCGGGCCCAGAGGATGTGATCGGCCGCGCGATGGCGCGGATTGATTGCCATATCGAGCGCTTTCTAGCGCCGGTAGAGCCCGGCAATCTGCTGCTTTTGGGTTACAAAGACGATGTTCCAGTGGTTTCTGCGCCAGGTTGTTTCCGTTCTGCGAAGTCCAACGTGGTGGACTTGGTGCTCCCGCCGATGCTGGCCCGCTATCGAGTTTCCGGTTGGGAGATTGCCTGCCTTGGGTGCGGCGGTCTGTTGGCGCCATAGTGTAACGGTGTAACAACTGATGTAACAAGCTCCTCCACTACAGGCGCCACTCCGGTGGCGCTTGTGGGTGCTCCTGAAGCCGGGTGTCTGACCAACATCCGGCTCTTTTTGTGGGCATGTGGATCTGAACCATGTCTAGCCCCGAACGTCAGTGAGGGGATGGCGCCCGGTCCCCTCACTGACGTTCGGGGCTAGACGGTTTGGCCAAGGTGGCACGGACTTCAGTCTGTGCAGAAAGCCCGTGCCACCTTGGCGGACCGCCCTACAAACCTACGCCGTGCCACACTGAAGGCAGGAGACCACGCATGTATCCACTCAAGAAAGGAAAAACCACTCGCCAGGCCCACGTCGGTCTGCCCCAGGGTACCTTTGAAGAGGAGCACGGACGCAAGGGTTTTTACGGCAAGTCCGCGCACCTGTACCACGCGCATCCGCCCACGGGATGGGTTCGTTTTGAAGGCAAGCTCCGGCCGCACGCATTCGACTTGAATCAACTCCGGCCAAGCGATCTGGATGACGCGGAGGGCCGGCCGGCCGCCTTCATGGGCAACCAGGACATTCGCGTGCTCGTTTCCAGGCGCTCTGAGCCGATGCCATTCTATTTCCGGAACGCCGACGGCGACGAGTTGTACTTTGTCCATCGGGGGCAGGGAACGATGGAGACCGACTTCGGTCCTCTGCCATTTGAGAAGGGCGACTACATCAATATTCCGCGCGCCGTAACGTATCGCGTGATTCCGGAGACGCGCGATAATTTCTTCCTGATTCTGGAGTCGAAGTCGGAGTTCGACCAGCCCGAGAAAGGGTTGATCGGCCAGCATGCTTTGTACGACCCGGCCGTGATTGTGACGCCCGAGCCCGCTCCGCAACTGGACGATGACAACGAGTGGGAAGTACGGATTCAGGTGGACGACGAGATTTCCAAGATCGTCTACCCGTTTAATCCGATGGACGTGGTCGGCTGGAAAGGCGATCTGACGGTTTGGAAGATCAACATGCGCGATATCCGGCCCATCATGAGCCATCGCGCGCATCTGCCGCCCAGCGCGCACACTACGTTCGTCACGGAAGGAGCGGTGGTCTGCAGCTTTCTGCCCAGGCCGTTGGAGCAGGACGAGGAGGCGTTGCGCGTGCCTTTCTATCACCGCAACACGGACTACGACGAATTCATTTTCTACCACGACGGCGATTTCTTCAGCCGCGATAACATCAAGGCGGGCATGGCGACGCTGCACCCGCGAGGAATCCACCACGGTCCTCACCCCAAGGCGCTGGCCAATCAGAAGAAAAAGACCCACACCGACGAGTACGCGGTAATGCTGGACGGCTTGAATCCGATCCATGTGCTCCCGGCCGGCGAAGAAGTGGAGTGGAAGGAATACTGGGCCAGTTGGATGGAAAAGAAACCCGTGGAGACCCGGTAGCTTGATTATCGACCCCGGGTCCACGGAGCCTGTCAACGTATACAAGCTCATGGTCGGAGCGATCGTGCCGAGACCGATCGCTTTCGTATCCACGGTTTCGCCTGACGGTGTCAGAAACCTGGCGGCGTTCAGCTTTTTTACGGGCATCAGCGCCAATCCGCCGGCGGTCTGCTTTTCACCCATGCGGCGCGGGAGCGACGGGGGGCAGAAAGATACCTTGCGCAACGTGGCAGCCACGCGCGAGTTTGTGGTCAATATCGTTTCTGAAGATTTTGCCCAGAAGATGAACCTGACCGCGCCGGAATTCCCGCCGGAGGTGGACGAGTTTGTGGTTTCCGGCTTGACTCCCGTGGCCAGCGATCTGGTGCGGGCTCCGCGCGTGGCGGAATCGCGCATCAGCATGGAGTGCAAGCTGATCGAGATTGTTTCCGTGAGCACGTTGCCGTTGGGCGGAAGCCTGGTGATCGGCGAGGTGCTGCGCTTTCACGTGGACGACGCAGTGATGGAGAACTTCCGCATCGACCCGGACAAATTGCACCCGATCGGCCGCATGGCTGGCAACAGCTACGTGCGGACCTCCGACCGGTTTGAGATGGTGCGGCCGAAGGTGTAGTGGCCAACGTCCGACGAACGATCCAGCCTGTTCGAATTCGAGGCAGGATGTGTGCTGCGGACTTGCTCGGCGGAAGACCTGGTGATTCTCAAGCTGGATGCGGAAGCGGGATCTTCCTCGTAGGGCAGGGCGCCCGATGCGACGTCGATGGGAACCCCATGCCGATTTTGAATCAGCAGCACCCGGTTCTGACGGGCAAACTCCTGTGCGTCGGAAATCCGGCCTATGTATCCGGCATCCAACAACGGCGCAGAGATCTCATCCTCGTAACCGAACGGGCACAGCAGCGTGACGTCCACATCGCGAGTGAAGCGCGGCTCTCCCCAGCGGAGCACCGCGAGACCGCCTATGATGCAAAAGCGCCAGCCTTGCGAGGCGAGGAATGTCTGTAATTCCAGCTCATCGGGCGCAGCGCGCAGACTGAATACGCGCGAACCAAGCCTGCTGCTCCACTAACCCGGATGTCACTGGAGCCGCCGCAGCCGGGGCGATATCAACAGTGCCGAAGATTTGGCGGACTGCTTCTTGTGTGTCGATGGCGCGAATCGGCTCGCCGGATGGATTCTAATTCCGCGCCGGCACGGCGCCAAGTCTCGACCCATCGCGCCAAAGGACATCATTCGGGCTGGCCTCTTGCGGCATCGTTTCATGCTAACGGGTGTGGCGGGCTGGCCGCACTTTTCAAAAACAGCTTTCGCCAGGCGCCAGAGGGACGGCGCCGGTTGTTTGACAGAAGGAGTTCGGACTTGAGGCCGCGGTGTTTTCTCGCGCCGCGACGCACGTTATAGCCCGAAGTGATCGGCCCGAAGTGATCGGCCCGAAGTGATCGGATGATGTGCTTCGCTTTCGCGTGGCCGATGCGGTAGTCGAGAATTCTGAGTTGACCCGGACAAACCGCAACCGATTGGCCGCATGGCTGGCAACAGCTACGTGCGGACTACGGACCGGTTTGAAGTGGTTCGGCCGAAGGTGTAGTGGCGCCTGGCGGCGGCGTATCGCAAACCGGGCTTTTCTCCAGATTTTTGAAACACGTAGACCCCACCGTCCGACCTCCTCAAAAAAAGTAAGAAAAACTGCGCGGAATGATGCACAATAGAAAGAACCGGAAATCAAGGAGAAGATTTGCCGCAGCGAAGCGCCGCTCACAGAGTATCCGTGTATTCGATCGCTAGTTGGGTCGAAGCCGGGATTAAAGAAAGACTGGCGGGGTAGTGCGCTCCGGCCTGAGGGGATGCTTGCCGGCATGATACCCCTTTTCGTAAGCACGCTAGTCTTGATCGCCGCGTCGAACCGCCCACTACCAAAGGGCACACCACTCCACATCCGGCTGACGAAAACGGTCGGTTCCTACGCCAGCCTCCGAGGGTCGCCAGTCAATGCGGTCCTGATTGCGCCCGTGCAAGTGGATGGGAAAACGGTGTTGCCCGCGGGAAGCACTTTGTCCGGGAGGGTGAAGGCGGTCACCCGCGTCGGGTTCGGAGTGCGCCACGAAACCGCTGAACTCGATCTGGAATTCAACCAAATCACTCCGCCGGCGGAACCGCCAGTCTTCCTGTCCGCGGAAGTATCTCAGGTGGACAACGGCCGGGAACGCGTAACACGGGATGGCCGCATTGAAGGAGTCCGCTCGACCAATAGCCTGTGTTACCGAATTAGCGGCTACCTCAGAATCGCTCTTGCGTGGGAGGTGCATGCCGCTCTTGCAACGTGGGCAATCCGGTCGCTGCTGGTACAGGTTCCGGAGCCGGAAATTTATTATCCTGCCGGAGTTGAATTAACGCTGACACTGAGCCAACCTCTGTCGTTGCAAGCCTCGTTTCCCTCGTCTGCCGTCTCGCAAATCACGGACGACGAACGCGGTGAGTTGACCAGCGTCGTTGCGGACCTGCCATCCCGCACAGAAGCTCCGGTCTCCGGCCGGGAATCTGATCTTACCAACGTGCTGTTTCTCGGCTCTCACGACCAGATCGCCGCCGCTTTCACCGCCGCTGGTTGGACCCCGGCGCGCCGGGCCTCGTTTCGCCACCGGATCGCCTGGATCCGGGCGGTGGCGGAACGCCGGGGCGACGACGCCGGGCCCATGTCCTCTTTGTTGTTGAATGGGACCACTCCGGACATGTCGTGGCAAAAGGGCTTCAATGATGTTTCCAAGCGTCACCATATCCGGATATGGAGAGAACCCGGCACTTGGCGCGGTCAGGAGATGTGGATTGCGGCCGCCACTCGCGACGTCGATTTCGCATATCTGCGTCCGGGAGAAAAGTTCACGCATAAAATCGAGGAGAACGTCGACCTCGAGCGGGACAAGGTCGCTTATGATTTGGCGTTTACGTCGTGCGGAAACCTGCTGGACTGGACGGAGCGTGCCGATATCCCACGCTCCGCTTACAATGCCACGGACGATCCCATGACCACGGACGGGCGCATCGTGGCGATCGGGCTGAACGACTGTCCGGCGCCGCGGCTCTCTACCGAAACCGTCGACGCAACGCCGGTTCCGCAACATGGCGGCGGATTCCAGCGCTTCACGCGGCGCGAAATCTTGACCGCACGAAACGATCTGGTCCGTTCCAACCGGTATTGGCGCGCGTATGAGGGAGGCCGTTGGATCGTTGAGGCGATCCGGCGCCGCATGCATCCTTCTGCTAGCCAGGAGTCCTTGACCGATGCGCCCACCACTTCGCGTTTTGGCCAATTGGCGCGCGGTGTTGCGTTGCGAATGCAATAACTCGATACCTGCGCGTGGCTCGAGCTGAGAATTTCAGCGGGCCGAACTTTCCTGGGCGGCTGATCGGCGATGGCTCTGCGCGCGGAATTCAGCCGCTGCGATTCGTCCTTTATGCCCCACACAGCGGTGAAACTCCAGTCGCCATCCGCGGTTGCCGCGGGAGTAAGATGACTGAATGCTATTCGAAGACTTGCGCTTCGGCGTCCGTCTGCTCGCAAAATCGCCGGGGCTGACGGCAATCCTGGTGCTCACGCTGGCTCTGGGAATCGGGGCGAACACCGCCATATTCAGCGTTCTGAATGGCTGGATGCTGCGTCCTTTACCGGTGCCAGCTCCGGAGCAGATCGTGGTTCTGGGTTCTCAGCAGAACGAAACGTTCTCGTACGCCGACCTGGCTGACTATCGGAAGCAGTCCGCCGAATTTTCCGGCATCATCGGCTACGGACTTGGCATCGCCGGGCTCAGCGACCATGGCAAAGCCAACGAATTCGCCTACTCGAGCGTGACTGGCAATTATTTTTCGGTTCTGGGAGTGAAGCCGGCGGAGGGCCGCTTATTCCTGCCGGGCGAGGGAGAAACCTCCGGCGAGCCTTTGCGAGCGGTTCTGGGGTACTCTTACTGGCAAAAGAAGTTTGCTGGCGATCCGGGCGTCGTTGGGAAACAAGTTCTGATCAACGGCCAGTCCACTACCATCATTGGCGTCGTTCAGCGCGAGTTTCGTGGCGCGTTCTTCGCTTTCGAGATGGACGGATATCTACCGCTCAGCACGATGGCCGCTCGCGAGAGTTCGGGCGATTTCTGGAACAACCGCCGCGATCGGCAATTGATGGTTCTCGGGAGGCTGAAGCCGGAGTCCAGCAGAGCGCGTGCGCAGAGTTCCGTCTCCCTGATTGCCGAACGCCTAGCCGCCCAATATCCGGACACCAATAAAGGCGTCAGCGTCCGCGTTATTCCCGAGTATCTGGCGCGTCCCGCGCCGTTCGTCTCTAGCTTTACTCCCCTGATCGCCGGATTGTTCTTGGCGCTCGCGGCGCTCGTGCTGGTGCTGGCCTGCCTGAACGTGGCCAACCTCATGCTGGCCCGCGCGACGGTGCGGCAACGGGAAATGGCGATTCGCACCTCGCTGGGAGCAGGGCGCAGGCGGTTGATTCGGCAAATGGTTACCGAGAGCCTGCTCATTGCGGCGATTGGGGGAGTGGCTGGGGTAATCGTGAGCGACTGGGCGTTGACTCTGAGCGGTGCCCTGCTTCTGCCAATGACGACCACGTCCAACTTCGGTTACCGCATGGACGCCGGCCCGGATTGGAGGGTTTTCACTTACACTTTCGCCGCGATTATCTTCACTGGACTTTTTGTTGGCGTCTGGCCCGCGTATCGCGCCAGCGGCACGAGTGCCGCCAGTGTAATGAGCGCGAACCGGAGCGATTCGGGCGGGTCGGAGCGCCAGTGGGCGCGTAGCGTTTTGATGGTGGGGCAAGTGGCGGGCTCGGTGATGCTCTTGATCGTGGCGGGCCTTTTCGTCCGCAGTCTGGGACACGCCGGACAGATGAATCTGGGCTTCGATCCCGAGCACGTCGTGACGTTGATGCTCGATCCGCAACAGGTCGGCTATGACGAACCTCGCTCCAAGACGTTTTACCGCGATTTGGAAAGCCGGGTTCGCGCTCTGCCCGGCGTTCAATCCGCGAGCCTTTCTTATGCGACCCCCATGGTGTACCCAGGGCACGCCGGGCCAGTTTTTGTGGAGGGCCGGCCTTTGAGGCCGGACCAGCCGCCTCCGATGACTCAGTTCAACAGCGTGGATTCGTACTATTTCGAGACCATGCGCATACCAGTTCTCTCGGGCCGCGCTTTTCGGGAGTCCGACGACGGCAAATCGCGCCCAGTTGCGATTGTCAATCAGACCTTGGCCGCGAAGCTCTGGCCAGGACAAGACCCGATTGGCCGGCGCTTCAGTATAAAGAGCGCCAGCGGGCCGTTTCTCGAAGTTATAGGAATCGCGCGCGATAGCCAGTATTTCTTTCTGTCATCCGTGTCAGTGCCGCATTTCTATGTTCCGACCGCCCAGAACTTCACAACCTTTCAGTCGTTGCAGGTGCGCTCCTCGGCCCCGCCGGAAGCAGTAATCGCTAGTGTGCAGGAGCAAATCCGGAGCTTGGCGCCCGGTTTGCCCATCATCGATGCCCGTACCATGCAGGCGGTTGTGCAGGGGCTCTCCGGTCTGTTCATATTTCGTTTGGCGGCTTCGCTGGCGGCGCTGCTGGGCCTGCTCGGGCTGACGCTCGCGGTGGTGGGCGTGTACGGCGTGGTTTCTTACAGCGTGAGCCGGCGGACGCAGGAAATCGGGATCCGGATGGCGCTCGGCGCCGGGCGCGCCGACGTGCTGAAGCTGGCCTTGCGTCAGGGCGTGAATCTGGTGATCGCGGGAGTGTTGACAGGTTTGCTCGGCGCGTGGGCCGCAACGCGGGTCATGAGCAAGCTCCTGATCGGAGTCAGTCCCTCCGACCCAGCCACTTACGCGACCGTCGCCGTCGTGCTGTCCGCCGTCGCCGTGCTCGCTTGTTGGATTCCCGCGCGCCGTGCTACGGTCGTCGATCCGATGGTGGCCCTGCGCTACGAGTGATGTTACTCGAACTGCGCGCCATCCAAAAAAACTTCGGCGGCGTGACGGCACTGCGGCGCGGCGATCTGGACGTGCGCGCCGGGGAAGTCCACCTGCTTCTGGGTGAAAACGGCGCGGGCAAGTCGACGTTAATGCGCATCACGGCCGGCATGCTCCCACGCGATGGCGGTGAATTCCTCTGGCAGGGCCACGCCATGCGATTTCGTAGTCCAGCCGAAGCGGCGGCCCAAGGCATCGCGATGGTCCACCAGGAACCGCTGCTCTTTCCGCATTTAACGGTGGCAGAGAACATTTTTCTGGGCCGCGAAGGCGTCTGGGTTTCGCGCGGGAAGGCCCTGCGGGCCGCGGCGGACTTGATCGCAGAGCTGCAATTTCCGCTCGAAACCGAATGGCTGGCTGGCAAGCTGAGCCCCGCCGGCAGGCAGATGGTTGAGATTTGCCGCGCCGCGCGCGCCGATGCGCGATTGCTCATTTTCGATGAGCCGACGTCTTCGCTTTCCATTACCGAGACGGAGGCGCTGTTTCGCACCGTCCGCCGGTTTCGCGAGCGCGGCGCTGGAATTATCTACATCACTCATCGCATGGACGAACTGCGCGCGGTGGGCGATCGCGTGACCATCCTGCGTGACGGCGAAACGGTGCACTCGGCCGCGTTGGATGAAATCAGTACGCCGGAGATGATCCGGCATATGGCCGGCCGCGCGTTGGCGGCCGGCGCCGGACGCAAGGCGATTAAAGGCGGCGAGGAGTTGCTGCGGGTGGATCGGCTTACGCGGCGCGGCGCGTTTGCCGGCATTTCGTTCCAGCTTCACGCGGGCGAAATCGTTGGCATCGCCGGTTTAGCGGGCGCCGGCCGAACCGAACTGTGCGAATCGTTATTCGGTCTGAAGCCAGCCGATCGCGGCACGATCGGCGTGCGCGGGCAACCGGTGGATCTGCGCTCGCCGCGGGACGCCATCCGCGCTGGTCTGGCGCTTATTCCAGAGGATCGAGCCCTACAAGGTCTAGCCACCGCGTTGCCGTTGGCGCATAATCTCACTTTGCCTGCGTTGAAGAAAGTCAGCCGCTTGGGCTTCATTGAGCCGGGCAGGGAACTGAGCGCGGCCACGGAATCCATGGCGCGATTGAACATTCGTGCAAACTCCGGCCGCCAAATCACATCGAGCCTCAGCGGCGGCAATCAACAGAAAGTGGTCATCGCAAAATGGCTGTTGAGCGGCGCGAAGATCTTCCTTTTCGATGAGCCGACGCGAGGCATCGACATCGGCGCCAAGTTGGAAGTGTTCCAGATTCTCGAAGAGCTTGCGCGCCAAGGCGCCGCAATCCTGCTGGTAAGTTCCGAGTTGCCGGAACTCTTACAGATGGCCGATCGAATTCTAGTGATGCGCGAAGGGCGCATCAGCGCGGAACTGGCGGTTCCCACTACCCAGGATGAGATTCTGCGCCACGCCGCGCCGGCGGGAGAAGCCGTCGCTTGATTCAACGCCTATTGCCGTTCACCATGCTGATCGCCCTGTTTGCCGGCCTTTCGCTGGCTTCGCCCGGCTTCTTTACGGGGACCAATCTGGCCGCCGTGGCGCGCCAAACCGTCGTGATCAATGTGATGGCGTTGGGTATGACGTTGATCATCATCTCGGGCGGTATCGATCTATCGGTCGGCTCGACATTGGCGTTGTCGGGTTTGCTGGGCGCAATGGCAATGGAACGTGGATCGGGCGTGGCGGTGGGTTTGTTGGCAGGTTTAGCCATCGGCGCTCTCTGCGGACTGACGAATGGTTTAGCCATCACCACGCTGGATGTCAATCCATTCATCGTCACGCTGGGCACGATGAGCATGTATCGCGGTTTGGCGCTGGTAATTTCCGGTGGCGTTCCGGTCACGGGAGTTCCGGAATCCTTTGCGGCGTTGTCCCAAGGCCGCCTGCTCGGAATCCCGCTGCCGCTTTGGATCCTGGCCTTCTGCGCCGTGGCCGCTCACATTTTTCTCGAGCATACGCGCGCCGGTCGATACACGTTTGCCATCGGAAGCAATCGCGACGCAGCGCGCTATTCGGGAGTTGCCGTGAAGTTTCACTTGACGGCCATCTATGCGATCGCCGGATTATTGACCGGGCTCGCGGGGATGCTGCAGGCTTCGCGCTTGCGTGCAGGCCAGCCCACCGAAGGACAGGGCTATGAGTTAAGCGCCATCGCGGCGGTGGTCATCGGCGGTGGCAGTCTCCGCGGCGGCGAAGGCAGCGTCGCGGGCACGCTAATCGGCGCTTTCATCATGGGACTGTTGGCCAACGGAAGCGACTTACTGGGTGTCAATCCGTATTGGCAGCAAGTGATTATCGGCGGGGCGATTATTGTCGCGGTAACGTTCGACGAGTTTCGCCGAAGAACCAGACCAAGAGGCTAGATGTGGGGGGCAGGTTATCAACCTGCCGCGGGTTATCTACCTGGTTATCTACCCGCGCCTGGAGTTTCTACATTTTCTGCACAGACTAAAGTCCGTGCCACCTTGGCTGCCTCGTAGCACAGGCTTTAGCCTGTGCAGCGGCAGGTTGGACAACCTGCCCCACATACTCTCAAGTGGTGCAGCCCACTTCGCCGATCGGATCAATCCTGCTTGTGAAAGACGTATTTGCTCTGGCCCGCATCTAGAGAAAGCGTTCGGCTCGCGGCGTCAGCCAACAGCCGGAAACCGCCGCGCCATGGCGGGCTGATCAACCGCAATAGACGATCTCCGCCCGGCTGAATCTCACTGCCCACTGCGCTGCCCCACTCATCAAACTGCATCCAGAAGCCGTCTTCGCTCTTGGTAAGCTGAGCCGAGCCCAGCTCCGGACAGTGGTACGTTCCTAGGAATTCGTCGATCCACGCGAGAGACGCCGGGTCGGTAGTGATCTTCTCCTGAAGGAGCGCAAGGACGTCCTGGCGCAACTTCACGCCAGTTGCGATCGTCTTCTCCGCCTTTGGTTCCGCTCCAAACGCGAGTTCGAACACTTTTTGCCGAACCGCACCGAGGAAGACATTGGCCTGCTGGACGTTGGTCAGCACCACGACACCCAGGTCTTTTCCGGGCACAAAAAACAGATCGGAACTGAATCCCAGGGTGTTTCCACCGTGGTGGATGACTTGCAATCCCGACTCGTCGCTAACGAACAATCCCAGGCCGTAATAGGAGTTCTCATCGATTTTGACACCCTTTTGTCGGCGTTCGAGCAAGATGTCTTCGGAGATAATTCGTTCTCCTTCCGGCATCCGTCCCTTCCCCAATTCAAGCAGCAAATACCGGCACAGGTCCGGCCCGGTCGACCATGCGCCGCCCGCGGGCGCCACGCTGTAGACGGACATCTCGATGCTCAGCGGGATTCGGCTAACGCCGCCATCGAAGTTCGGGGCGTGAGGCGAAGCCGCTTCGCCGCCCAGCGCGTCCTCCTGACGCACAAAACTGTCCTTCATCCCCAGCGGACGGAAGACCAACTCAGTAAGCGCGCTGTCGAAGGCGTTTTCGAGGGGCGAATCGGAATCGAAGGCGCGAGTCGCCGCGTATCCGCCCGCGGCGACCAAGAAATTTGAGTATTGAAAAGTTTCACCGAATCCCGTGGTCGGCCGCATCGTTCTCATCTGGGCAATGCGGTCCTCGGGCCGGATGCCCGAATACCGGAAGATGAATTCCATGTCCTGCCGGGGCATTCCCGTTGAGGCCGATGCGGTGTGCCGCAGCTCCAGCCGGCGGGTCAGTTCCGGATCGGCGAGAGCAAATCCGGGCAGAATATCGCAAATCGGGGTCGACCAATTAAGCTTCTTTTGGTCGATCAGCCTCGCCATCAACAGGGTTGTTAACGGCTTGGTCGTCGAGCCGATCATGAACCGTGTCCGCGGCGTAACCGGGGCGTTGTCGTCGAGATTGCGGATGCCCAGCCCCTCGGCATAGACCACGCGGCCTCCTTGCACAACGGCCACGGACACTCCGGGAATCTGCATGGCCGTCATCGCGGAAAGGAGAAATTCCTTTAACTCGCGACTGAGCTGATCGGTCCACGGGGAAGCCGCGGCGTCTTGCAAGTTGGCTTGCCGATAACCCGGTGGTTTCCAACTGGTCATCGCTTCCATGAGCTGTGCGCCGCGCCGGCTCACGGCCGCATTCGATCCACGCACCAGGTTGACGAATGTGTGTGCCCCCAATCTCCGGACGAGCGCAAGCTCGATGCGGGCCTCGTTAGCCGGCGTCTCATAAACGACCTGGTGCGTTTCGTCCCACGCGCCTTGTGGAGGCACCGCAGCCTCGATCCTTACTTTAGAAGCAAACTCCGGATCGATGACGCGCCAGGCTGCCAGGGCGGTCTCCTGGATGCTGGCGCCGGGTTTGGCCTCGACAAAGGCGATCCAGAGATCGCCTTCCGGAGCAACCAGGGTGGGGGCGTTGGCGGAGCGGTCTAGCGTCCACCCCGGGGGCACCGAGAAGTCAAGCTGTTCACTTCCCACTTGTCAGTTGGCGCCGCAAACAAAATTGTGGAAATCGTTGCTGTCGCCGCTGCCCTTATATTTCGCAACCTGGGGATAGGGACACAACGGCCGGGTCATCTGGGCCGGCTTTCCCGGATTATCGCCGGTGTACTTGGTCGCCACCACTTCCTTGGGCGCAGTGCCCTTTTCCACCCACTCTTCGAGCGCGCCGTAAACGCCGCCATCCACCGTCTTGGTGCCAAACTGCCCGATGGTAGTCGCGCCGGGACCGCCGATGCAATGCTGCATCCCCGGAACCATATACACGCGGACAAATCGCTCCACCTCCGGCGCACCCATCTTCTCCCGGACGCTGTTGTAATAGTTGATCGTGTTTTGCGGCGGGATCGCGGGATCGTTCCAGCCGTGGTACAGGATGAGCTTTCCGCCGCGTGCTTCAAACCGGTGCAGATCCGGGTCGGTTGCATTCAAAGCGCGCGCGGTTTTTTCTTCCGCTGAGTGCAGCGAGGCATCGAAATTAGCGGTAAATGGATTCCATGCCGGATCGTCGTAAACCATGTAGCGGAAATAGTTCTCATAGAAGCCGGTGCCGAGTCCCGCGCCGGGCGCGTTACCGAGAATCCAGGCTCCCCAACCGCCCGGTCCCAGTTCGCCGCCGGGCATGCGGCCGGGAAAAACATTTTCGCCGCGGGAATTCGACGCCCCGGCATAGATGGTCTTGAGAAACTTCACTTGCGGCGCCGTGAGGCAATGCAGCGAATCCTCGCCCTTGCAGAGCAGAACCGACGGGTCGAAATGGCAACGTGTCGGATCGTTGACGACTCCATCTTTGACGCCATCCTCGGCGTCGCATGCCTCCAGGACCGCTTTGTGGATGGCAGGCAGCTTCATCGCGGAGATGTACGAAGCTGGGTCGTCGCGCAGCACCTTAAAGTTAGCCGCGCCGCTGGCCACCAGCTTGGTCCAATAATTGGCGGGCGCGCCGGCCAGGATGCCGTCGAAATCCTCGGGAAAGCGTTGCGCCTCCATCAAAGCTTCGCGTCCGCCATCGGAACAGCTATCGAAATAGGTGTGCTTGGCGGCCTGGCTGTAATACATTTCGATCAGGCGCTTGGCATTTTCCGTGGTCAGGTGCAGCGCTCGCCAGCCGAAATCGGTGACCTTCTCGGGATGCTTATAGGCCCAGCTCGCATCCACGTTGTCGGCTTCATGACCCGTGTCTGTGGCCGCAGTCGCGTAGCCTCGCTTCAGGTTCCCAGCTAATTGGTCGAAAGAGATGGCGCCTGCGAAGCCGCCATTGCCCACGCCCAGATATTTGTCGTTCCAGCCGGAAGCGGGCATCCAGACTTCGAAACGAATGTCGGAATCCTTCGTCGGCCGGATCACGCCCGACACGCGGCAGAATGCGGGCAGGCCATCGATGGGATTTCCGTAGGGCGGCGCAAATTTGCCCGCCGGAACGACGCTGGCGACAGCGATGGTGGTGTCCGGCAGTTTCGCGCTGGACAGACTTTCGCAATCTGAAGCCATAGCGGGAAGAGCGACGAGGATCAACGTGATGGTTCTCATGACGACTTAAGATCCTATCATGAGCAATCGTAGTGTCTGCGTCATGCTTTTCGCCACCGCCCTTGCCTCCGCGCCGTCCCGAGGCCAGGATCACATGGAACACAGCTTCAACAATCCCGAGGAATGGGCCAAGAGATTCGACGGCCCGGAGCGCGATGCCTGGCAGTTGCCGGATCGCGTGCTAGCGGCGCTGGACGTGAAACCAGGACAATTGGTCGCCGATATCGGATCCGGCACCGGATATTTTTCCATCCGTCTGGCGAAGCTGCCAGCCGCGCCGAAAGTTTACGGCGCCGACATCGAGCCTTCGATGGTAAATTATCTGCGTGGCCGCGCGGCCAAGGAAGGGCTGACGAACGTGGTTGCCGTTCAAGCCGCCGCCGACACGCCGAATCTGCCGGAGCCCGTGGACCTGATCCTGATCGTGGATACTTATCACCACATCGGCGATCGCGCCGCTTATTTCCACAAGCTTGCCGGTTCACTCAAGCCGGGCGGCAGGATCGCGATCATCGATTTCAAGGTGGATTCTCCGGAGGGTCCGCCCGCACAGTTCCGTTTCTCGCCGCGGAAACTGCGCGCGGAAATGTCCAAGGCCGGATATAAGCAGGTGGCGCAGTATGACTTTTTACCGCGCCAGAATTTCTTGATGTTTGCGGTTGGCGCAAAACAGAGAGCCCGATAAGCGGATCGTTGCTTCCCGCGTAATCGGGACTCTCCTGCGAGTAGCTCAGTTTCGTCTAATAGCACGGCACGAAGTGAGTGCATGGCACAACATCGAAAGCATGGGCCAATCTTGGTCCCCAGGGTGTCGCGATCCAGTGGACGCATGGGACCATGTCACCTGCCGGATGTAAGACACAGGTTCCCTGCGCGAAAGCAGTCCCGCCGATCAATAAGATCATGGCGGCCGCCAATATCAATGCGATTCTTTTGCTCGTCCGGTTCATGTGAAGAACCTCCATTCATCTGGTAAAGCGGAAGAGCGGGCGCAATAGTGCCATTTCTTGGAAAATGGCTTTGCCAGACGGGAACGGGCCGCTGGTCTACTCAGCGCCTGCATCCAATTCAACCGCTCCCGAACCCGGCAAAGCCGGGACCAATCAGGCTCTGCGATGGTACGCCACCGCTCCCTCACGGCCGTCGGCTCGGTAGAATTCGTCAAAGGTGGACATTGTCGGCAACCACATCCTGACGCCAGAGGCGGCAAGAATCAGGCGTCAATGCGCTCGCGGAATCCGGCGTACACGAATCTCGTCACCATCTCGCGTTCAAAAAAGTGATGCGGAAAACCGAGTTCAATCTTGCTAACTTCGCTCAGCTTGCTCACCTGCTCCGGCGACAAACGCCATTCCAAAGCCGCCAGATTATCCTGCAACTGCGAAAGTTTGCGCGCTCCGAGAATAGGAATGATGGTCCCGGGTTGCTGGCGCACCCAATTCAGCGCAACTTGCGCCGGCGTGCGCCCAGTCTCCTGTGCCACTTCTTGAACGGCGGCGATGATGGCGTTCCGCCGCGCATCGAGCGTGGGGTTCTGAATCCGCTTGGGATCGGTGTTGCCCGCCGTGTATTTACCGGTGAGCAGGCCGCCCGCTAGCGCTCCCCAGGGCGTTACCGCGATTCCCAGTTCCCGCGCCATGGGGATTAGGTCGCGCTCCACGGTCCGCTCGATCAGGCTGTACTCAATCTGCAGCCCGGCAAACGCGGTCCAGCCGCGGAGTTCGGCTAACATTTGAGCGCGGGAGACGACCCAGGCCGGAGCATCGGAGATTCCGGCATAGAGAATCTTGCCGGATCGCACCAGGTCGTCAAAGCCGCGCATCACTTCTTCCACCGGCGTGAGGAAATCCCAGATGTGTAGCCAATAGAGATCGATGTAATCGGTCTGCAAACGCTTGAGGCTGGCCTCCACGGCCTGCATCATGTTCTTGCGCTGATTTCCGGCTGCGTTGGGATCGTTGCCCGGCATGGAATTGGTGTACTTGGTCGCGAGCACGATACGCTCGCGATCCGCGCCCAGGAACTCGCCTAGGAATTTCTCGCTGGTTCCGTTGGTGTAAAGATTCGCGGTGTCGATGAAGTTGCCGCCGGCGCGGAAATGTCCAAAGCCGGATATAAGCAGGTGGCTCAATTCGACTTTCTACCGCGCCAGAATTTTTTGGTGTTTGCAGCCGGTCGGCGATAGCAGGTCACGAACTTTTTGCCTCCGCCAAGACTGTGCCCCAGATTCGACGGCACCGCAACTCAAAGCTTCTGGACACGCGATACCGGGCCGCCGCGGGTCGTCTTCGCTAATGCCTATGCCACGAGGTTCGCAAGAAATGCAGGCTAACGCTTGTGCAATTCGTTCTTCCAGCCCCGAACGTCAGTGAGGGGAACTTCGCCCTTCCCGTTACTAACACTAACGTTCGGGGCTGACAAAATGTAGAAACTCCTGCCGCGGGTTATCAACCTTGGTTATTCTATCGCTCGCTGCTTCAGGGAGGCGTCATTCACGGCGCCGGGATCCGCTTTGAGAAACTCCAAATTGTAGAGGCACAGCTCAGTATTGCCGGCGCAAGCTGATTCCAGAGCAGAAGTGCGCCGGTCTTCGGGGAGTCCACGCAGCTCCTGGAAGAGATCGTCGGCCCGCTGGTGATCGTCGTGGGAGTCATTTCGGGCGGACGAGTTCGATCAATACGCTAACACCGGAGCAAACTCGACGGCCGAAAGCTGTGGGTCCACGATTCGTAGCAGTATAGCGCTACGCAAAGAAGAATCGGAAATTGACCCCAAAACGGCGTCGAGGAGAGATAACCGCCCCACGCTTCTCGAACCGGACATTTGGGGAGCTTGCGCTACCAGGTGTCATCAACTGCCGTCCGTCGACGTGGGCGAAGCCACGTTGCCTAGTGGGAAATCGTGTAGTACTTCCCCAAAACAAATTTTGTGCCGCTCGCTTCGCGCTTGTGTTAGCATCATTCAGGTTAACTTTCATCAACAAATAAACTGAATTGGCGTTCTTTCTGAATCAGCTTCGGTTCCCTGTCAAAGCTATGGCTTGAATGTTCGAAGATTCATGGGAAATATTATGACCAGACGGCTCACGCAATTGGCATTTTTCGGAATCGCAGGCGTTTTTGTTGGGCACGCGGCCCCCCTCTTTGTATCCCAGTTCCAGAACTTCGAGGTTGGCGTAGTCGGCGAATATGACTCCACGACCGGAACGGCGATTGACGCCAACTTCTATGATAATTACATTTTTGGAATAGCGGCATCGGGCAACACCCTCTTCGCGGCCAATTACTCGAGCGACACAATTGCCGCTTTCAACATCATCACAGGCTCTACAATCAATACCAGCTTCATTACTGGGCTAAGCACTCCCATCGGGCTCGCAGTATCGGGCAACACCCTCTTCGTGGGGAACGAAACCGGCACGGTTGGCGCATATGATGCCACTACGGGAGCGCCGATTAACGCCAACCTCATAACGGGCCTAAACCTCCCCGAGAGACTCGCGGTCTCGGAAAACACGCTTTTTGTGGCAGACGGCGATTACGGCACGGTTGGCTCATATAACGCTACGACGGGAGCCGTAATCAACAGCGACCTTTTACCTATGGTTCCCCCGCCCGGAGGCGACCCACTTGGACTTGCCGCGTCTGCCAACATCCTGTTCGCGGTTGACTATTACACGAACACGGTTGGCGAATATGACGCAACAACAGGAGCCGCGATCAACGCTAATTTCATCACGGGGCTTGACGGCCCCGACGGGCTTACGTTGTCGGGCGGTATCCTTTTCGTTGGAAACAACAGCGACGGTACGGTTGGTGAATACGACGCCACCACCGGAGCCGCGATTAACGCCAACCTTATAACAGGGCTGAGCCGCCCTGTCGCTTTGGCCGTCGGGTCCGCTGTCCCTGAACCCGCGACCTGGTCGATGGTTGTGATGGGCGTAATAGGAGCGCTGGGCGCGGGTCTCCGGAACAAGCGCCCCACACGTAGAAATTTTCTGTGGTGAGGTCGCAGCGTCAGCCCGGCGTGGCAAAGATGCCCCATGCGAATGGAACGGTCAGAGGACTCGCCTCCGAGAGGTTTTTTCGGCTCAATGCCGGTCTGCGAAACCACGCTGCCGTATCCGTTGCCTACGCTGAGGTTGGCCGGACAAGCTAGGACTCCATCTGGAGTGATCCGGAGCGCAAGTGTTGGGGCCGGCGGAATCGGGACCGCCGAATCACTTCGGATAGAGACGTTTTGAAGGAAGCCGCTCTGTTTAGGGCAGACGCGGGCCATTATTGGAATTTGAATCGATATCCCACTGGACGTAACCAACTACTGGGCGCTATTGTGAGCATCCAAATGTGGGGCAGGTTGTCAACCTGCCGTGGGTTGGTCAACCCGCGCGAGACTGGCCGCGTCTCAAGAAGGCTGGCAGGAAAGCCAAAAAGTTTCAATCCGTTTTCCGATGGCCAGAAAATCTTCCAGGTTAGTGGGTTTGCGGATGTAGATCAGGCTCTCGAGGCCGGCGGCTCGCTGCACATCCTCCGGCGCGTTGGAGGAGCTGAGAATGATGACCGGTGTCCGGTTGAGATCCGGAGACCGCCGCAAGACCTGTAGCACTTCCCAGCCGTCGCGCTTGGGCAGATTCAAATCCAGCAACACTAAATCCGGTACATTTGAGCCTGAAAACCGAACTCTATTACTAAGATAAGCCAGAGCTTGCTCGCCGTCGGACAGATGCTTGATGTCGAACTCGATGCTGTGCTCCCGTAGCGCCTCTTTTACCAGGAGGACGTCGCCTTCGTTGTCCTCGACAATTAGAATCTTAAGCATCTCAGCATTGATTTCAGTGCGGATAGACCGACTAATCATTGTATATCTGGTTTTGCCGAATGAGTCAATTCCTGGTTCGGAATCGGTTGTTTCGGGAACAAAACGGCGCGGCCCACTTCCGGAGCCGCGCCAAACCAGAGGAGGAGAAGGTTTCGCTTCTCATACTAAAAGACGTACTCAGCGACGCCGGAGTTCCAGCTAGTAGTACTCCATCCAAAGCGACCCCGGTTCAACGTAGAATCGAAAGCAGGGAAATCAATGCGACAAGTATTGCGGGGATTCGCGAGTCTGCTGATCGTGTCCGGGGCGCTCCAGGCGCAGGTGCAATTTCAAATCACCACTGCGTCGCCTCTGCCGGGGGGTGAGCTAGGCGTCTTCTATTCTCAACAACTGGCAGCGACGGCTGGATTTCCGACACCCTACACTTGGACTGTCCCTCCCACCGAATTGCCCCCTGGTTTGTCTCTATCGTCTGGGGGACTCCTGAGCGGCACCCCGACGGCGACGGGTACCTTCATCCCCGTTATTAACGTCGCCACCGCGGCGGGCGCGAACGGGTCGAGCGCGCGCAAGCAGCTCTCCATCACGATCACCCTAGCTCCGCTGACGATCACGACCACCTCACTCACCAGCGGGACAATCAATTCGAGCTACTCGCAAACCGTCACGGCAACCGGCGGCCAGGCTCCTTACACCTGGTCGGCCAGCGGTCTTCCGATGGGATTGGCGATTGGCGCAAGTTCCGGCTCGATCGCCGGAACGCCGACGCAAGCGGGAAGTTTTACCGTCAGCCTAACCGTGGTGGATTCCGCCAAGCCCCAGAACACCGCCGCGGGCCGGTTCAATCTCATCATCAACTCGACCTTGCGCATCACCACCAGCACCATCTCCACTCCCATGGTCGGCGTGTTGTACACGCAAACTTTCGCCGCGAGTGGCGGGCTCACTCCTTATTCCTGGAGCATATCGGCGGGCTTTCTCCCAGCGGGACTGTCGATCGATGCCGTGGCGGGCACGATCAACGGCACGCCTTCGGTCGCGAATGCGTACAGTTTCACGGTGAAAGTTACTGACGCTCAGCAATCCACCGCGACCGAGCAATATACCGGAATGGTGATCACCCCCATCACGTTCCTGACCAACGCCTTGGGCAATGGCGTGGTGAACGTGCCGTATTCGCAACAGATCAACGCTACCGGCGGGGATCCGCCGCTCGTTTTTTCACTGGAGGCATCGAGTCCATTCGGCACTCCCACGCTGCCACCGGGGTTGAAATTGAGTTCGACCGGCGGCATTACGGGAACGCCGACTACGATTGGTTCCTACTCGATTCCCGTGGTGGTCACCGACAGCATTGGAAACAGCGCCGGAAAGACTTATCCGGTCAGCATCACCGCTGCGCAACCGCCGTTGCAGGTTTCGCCCGGCTCGCTGACGTTCACGGCCAGCTCGGCGGGAGCTTCGCCCGCTTCGCAAATTGTCACGGTGCTTTCTTCCGGCGCCGCGGGTTTCACCGTTACGTTGGATGGCGGGCCTAATATCCCTGCACCAGCCTGGCTGAAAGTAACGCCGTTATCCGGCACTACCCCAGGCGTGCTGACCGTAAGTGTAGACCCGACCAGCCTGAGTGCAGGCTCTTTCAGCGGCCGGATTATCGTTAGCGGAGCCGGTACCGCTGTGCCAGCCATCGTAACGGTGAGCCTGACCGTGGCGGCGGCTGCGCCAACGCTATCCGTCAGCCCCGGGTTCCTGCGCTACTCAGCCCGGATAGAAAACCCCGGCCTGCTCGATCGCGTGATCGTAGTTCGCAACACCGGAGGCTCAGGCGCGCTGAATTTCTCCGTCTCAACGCCCAATCCGATTTCTTGGCTCGACAGTATCACCCCCAGCAGCGGGCAAGCCTCGCCCAACATCCCGGCGTTTGTCCGGATCCGGATCAATACCAGCGGGCTGGCGGTGGGTGGATACAAAGGCTCCCTCCGGTTCACTTCCGGGAGCACCGTGATCGACGTGCCGATTTCTGTTTTTGTAAGTCCTCCCGGTCCGATCGTGGACGTGGATCAAATTGGCGTCCGGTTCGAGGCCCGGCAGGGCCAGGGCGTAGGTTCTGTCAAGACAATCCAAGTGCTGAACGATGGAGATCCGGGAACCACGGTGAGCTTTACCGCGAGCATCGCCAACGCGGCAACTTGGCTCACGATTTCGCCTGGCACCGGAACCGCCACGACCACCCAACCGGCAGCCCTCCAATTCTCCGTGAACGACAATGCGCAAAGTCTGGCCACGGGAGGTCACTATGCGCTGGTTGAAATCACGGATGCGAACTCGCATAACTCGCCCCAATACGTGGTCGTAGTGCTGGATATCGGTGATGACAGCCGGGCGGTCGCGCCCGATTCGGTTCCGAATGGGCTGGTGTTCACCGCGGCTGCAACTCAGGCAGTCACGGTGGGCGTAGGCAGTTCTTCGGCGGTCAACTTCACCGCCGCCGGGGTTACCAATGATGGCGCGGCCTGGCTCAGCGTTTCTCCGGCCAGCGGTTCCGTTTCCAGCGCTACCTCCGCCAATCTCAGCGTTACCACCAATCTGACAGGCCTCAAAGCCGGAATCTATACAGGCTTGGTGAACATTGCCATCGGCTCTCAGGTCCGCGGCGTGAATGTGACGCTGATCGTGCCCGTAGGCGCAGGCGCTGCCGCGGAGCAGCTAACACCCGCCACCACATCTTCCTGCACGCCCACTCAGGTGATCGTGACTCAGACCGGCCTGCCGACTGACTTCAACGTCCCCGCGGGTTGGCCGCCGCACTTTCGGTAAACATGAATGACGACTGCGGCAATGCGCTTTCCACCGGTTCTGTGTTCGCCTCCTTCACCAACGGAGATCCACCGCTGAGCCTGCATCCCGGTGCACCAGGAGTTTTCTCCGCCACCTGGCAGCCCGCCAATCCCACCGGCGGCATGACCATCACCGTTCGGGGCTCCTCCGGAACACTGCAACCCGGTTCCACGCAAATCACGGGAGCGGTGAATCCCAACACCGCTCCGGTGCTCTATCCCAATGGCACAATCAACAACTATTACGCGGCTTCGGCTCTGTCACCGGGACTCATCGCGCAAGTATACGGTTCCGGCATGGCAGCGGGTGTAGGTCAACCCAATTCTCTGCCGCTTCCGGGAACGTTCCAGGGAACTTCAGTGACAGTCGGGAGCGCATTGGCGCCGCTGTACTACATCAGCAGCGGGCAGGTCAACGTAGAACTGCCCGCCGAACTCACCACCAGCCAGCAAGTGATTCTGGTCAGCGCCAACGGCGCATATACGTTGCCCGACCTGCTGGACATCAACTCATTTCAAGCGGGCATCGCCGCTTATACCGACGGCAGCAACAATGTCATCGCGCAGCACGCGGATTATTCGTACGTCACCGCCGCCAGTCCAGCCAAGCCGGGCGAGACGGTGATCATCTATCTGGCTGGCATGGGCGCTACCAATCCCACGGTCCCATCGGGGCAAGGCGCGCCAACCTCCGAGCCGTTGGCTCGCGTGGTGAACATGCCCACCGTAACGGTGGACGGGCAGAACGCGTCTGTGGCATTTGCCGGCCTCGCGCCGGGCTTTGTCGGCCTGTATCAGATCGACCTCCAGGTTCCGGCCAACGCCCGCTCCGGGAGCCTGCCATTGGTGGTTTCGCAAAGCGGAGTGGCCGGGAATACGACGAATTTGATTGTGGGCCAGTAAAATACCCTTGCCACGAATGCCGGCCCACTCCCTGACGGTCGCGGCTCAGTCACGCCTTCCAAGCCGCGACCGTCAGGGAGCGGTTGAATTTGGTGATGCCCTCAGCGCAGACGGCCAGTAAAATAAAAATTGGTACTCGAACACAAGCGAATGCATAGAAAGACAGCGATGCTGCTGATAGCGCTATGCGCCCTCGGCGCGCAGGCGCAAACACTCGTCACCAACCAGATAACGATCAATCTCACCGGGCAGGGAAGCGGCGATTTGACGACCGGGTTCGGCCTCACTGGCTCGGGCACCATGAGTCCTTTCGGTAACATGACGCTGGTAGTCGTGGGCTCACCGGGCACCATATCCGCCATTCCCATGAAGTTCACCTTCACTTTCTCGGACGGCGATACTTTGGTCGCGACCTCTTTCGGCCAAGGCGCCCCGGATGAAATCTCGGGCTCCGCGTCCGTTTCCGGAGGCACCGGTCAATTTCAGGGAGCCACTGGATCGTTCCAATATACGCTGATCGCCCCGCCCGGGACGACCTCCGCGGATGTGCAATACACCATGGCGGGCAGTGGCTCTGTGACCTCGGCCGCGACCGGCGCGGTAGCGCTTTCGCCCGGCAGTTTGAGTTTCAGCGCCACGGCGGGGGGAAATTCGCCGGCCGCGCAGACCGTGACGGTCCTTTCCGCCGGCACGGCACAGGTCGCGTTCACCGTCACAACCGATGGCGGGCAAACGAGTATTCCGGCGCCGTCCTGGCTACAAGTCAGTCCCTCCGCCGGAACCACGCCCGGCGTACTCACCGTAAGCGTGAACCCGAGCAGCTTGACCGCCGGATCGTACAACGCCAGAATTCTCGTCAACGCAATGGCCGCCGCTGTGACCCTGACAGTGACGTCGGCTCCCGCGCAATTATCGGTCGCTCCCGCATTTCTCCGCTTTGCGGCGCGGGCGCAAAGCACCGGCGTGCTGGACCAGGTGCTCACCATTCGCAACACTGGCGGTTCCGGCGTCCTCAGCTTCTCGGTCTCCGCGCAGGCGGCGATTCCCTGGCTCGAAAGCATCACACCGGGCAGCGGTCAGGCTTCCCCCAACAACCCCGCTTCGGTGGATGTTCGAATCAACACGAGCGGCCTGGCGGTCGGTGGCTACAAGGGCGTCGTCCAGGTGACTTCGGGCAGCACGGTGATCAATGTTCCGATTTCTCTCTTCGTCAGCGCCGGTGGTCCGCTTCTCAACGTCGATCAAACCGGATTAACATTCGCGGTGCAGCAAGGTCAAACCGTGGGTCCCACCAACACCGTTACCGTCCTCAACGACGGCGATCCCGGCTCGACCGTACATTTCAGCGCCAGTGTCGTCAACTCCGCGACATGGCTCACCATTTCTCCCGCCACCGGAACCGCGACAACTTCCCAGCCTGGAATGGTCGGATTGACGGTCAACAGCGCTGCGCAAAGTCTCGCTCCTGGCGGCTACTACGCGCTGCTGCAGATTGCGGATCCTAACTCGAATAATTCGCCGCAAGATGTCGTCGTCGTGCTGGACGTCGCAGCCGACAACACTCCGATTGCGCCCAATCCGACGCCCCAAGGCTTGGTGTATACAGCGGCGGGATCCCAAACTCTGGTTTTATCGGTCAGCGGCAATTCGCCTCTTAACTTCGCCGCGTCCGCCACCACGACGGATGGCGGTACCTGGTTGAGTGTCTCCCCGGCCACCGGCTCAGTGTCGAGCGTCAATCCGGTCAATCTCGCCGTCACCGTAAATCCAGCCGGGCTCAAAGCGGGAGTGTATACCGGCTTAATCAACGTTGTGACCGGAACGCAAGTCCGCGGCGACAATATAACGTTCATCGTCCCTGCGGGCATTGGCGCATCAGCCGTTCCCCAAACGCGAGCCGCGACTTCCTCCTGCACGCCCACACGCACTGTCCTCACCCAAACCGGAATCCTCTCGAACTTCAATGTCCCCGCCGGCTGGCCCGCGTCACTTGAAATCATGATGTTTGACGATTGCGGTAACTCGCTCGCCAGCGGCTCCGTGTTCGCATCGTTCACCAATGGAGATCCGCCGCTCAGCATGCACCCAGGCGCGCTAGGGGTCTTTTCCGCCACTTGGCAGCCGGCAAACCCAACCGCCGGAGTGACGATCAGCTTTCGCGGATCGTCCGGCACGCTTCAGGCATCCAGCATCCAAGTCAGTGGCGGAGTGACGCCAAACGCTGCGCCAGTTCTTTATCCCAGCGGCACGATCAATAACTATTTCGCAGCTTCCGCGCTCTCGCCCGGGCTGATTGCGCAGGTTTATGGCTCCGCAATGGCCGCCGGCGTCGGGCAGCCAAGCTCTCTCCCGCTTCCGGGCACGTTCCAGGGCACTTCCGTGATGGTGGGAAGTGAACTGGCGCCGATCTATTACGTCAGCCCCGGCCAGATCAACATCGAATTGCCGGCGGACTTGACCACCGGCCAGCAGACCATTGTCGTCATCGCAAACGGCGCGCTCACTTTACCGGACTTGCTGGATATCAACCCGTTTCAGGCGGGCATCGCGGCCTACACCGATGGCAGCAACAATGTGATCGCGCAACACGCGGACTATTCGTACGTGACGGCCGCTCATCCGGCCAACCCGAGTGAAGTAGTCATCATCTATCTGGCCGGCCTGGGCGCCACCAACCCCGCCGTGCCGTCGGGTCACGCCGCGCCGTCCCAGGAGCCGCTGGCCCGCGTGGTGAACATGCCCACGGTGACGGTTGATGGCCAGAACGCAGCAGTCTCTTACGCCGGCCTGGCGCCGGGCTTTGTCGGTCTCTATCAAATCGATTTCCAGGTTCCGGCGAACGCCCGCACAGGGAGCCTGCCGCTGGTCGTCTCCCAAGGCGGAGTGGCGGGAAACACCACCAATCTCATCGTGGGCCAATGAGTGTGTGTGGGGCCGGCTAGTAGCCTGCGGCCGATTATCAATCGGCCTGGCGCCCCGCTGACTCATGCCGATTCTGGCAACAGCACGCGGATCTCTTCCTTCACCGGCGTCCTATCCGAGGGGAACGGCAAATGGTCCTTGCGCAGGCTCTCGAGGTAGGCGAGAATCGCGTCCTGGGCCATGGTACGGGCTTCTTCCAGCGTGTCGCCTTCGGTGACCAGTCCTGGTAGCGCCGGACAAATCACAACGAAACCGCCTTCCTCGCCGGGCTCGAACAAAACCGTGTAGCTGTATTCCACCATTTGCGATGCGCCTCTGTTCGATCATACTTCTTATGGCAAGCGGCCAACTCGATCAATGCCTCCGGCCAATAGTGGACTCAGAAGGTCGATCGAGAATCACGACCTTAGCACCTGTCATGAAACAACCTTGCCACTCCTTCCGGACCGCTCCCTGACGGTCGCGGCTCTGTCACTCCTTCCGGACCGCTCCCTGACGGTCGCGGCTCTGTCACTCCTTCCGGACCGCTCCCTGACGGTCGCGGCTCTGTCACACCTTCCGAGCCGCGACCGTGAGGGAGCGGTTGAATTGGTTGTTTCATGACGGGCCCTTAATTCCGTTGACTCGGAGCAACAACAAGCCTTCGGTTGTCCGCACAGCCGCATTTGGACAGTTCAAGAGAAGAATCGCAAGGTTCATCGGACACTATTTCTCAAGAGCGGAAATAGTCCCGAGCACGCGCGGCAAATCCATTAAGGCGAAATAGGCGACCGCGTCAGTTGTTTCCTCGGGTGCCTTACCCCGGCGGCGGGACTAACATGAACCGAGATGCCAAGCAACAACAAGCCCGCAATGCGTGCGTTTTGGGCGGGCATCGTACTCGCGGGCGCCGCTTGGGCGCAAGGCCCGGTGATTGGCGCCTGCCCGGTGTTGCCGACGAACAACATCTGGAACATGCCGGTGGATCGCTTACCGGTCTCCAGCAACTCCGCGGCTTATGTAACCACCATCGGTCCAACCTTGCCGCTGCACCCGGACTTCGGGACGGTCTACAACGGCGCTCCGAATGGAATCCCGTTCATTACGGTGCCGGGAACCCAGACCAAATACCCGGCTACCTTCCTCTATCAGGACGAGAGCGATCCCGGACCTTACGCGATTCCACTGAACGCGCCCATCGAGGGCGGCAGCCAGAGCACCGGCGACCGGCACACGATCTCCATCGATACCACCAACTGCATCCTATACGAGATTGGCTCGGCGTATCCGCAAACAGCGAGCTGGCAGGGCGACGCGGGGGCCATCTTCAATCTGACGTCGAACGCGCTGCGCCCCGCGCAATGGACCTCGACCGACGCCGCGGGGCTGCCGGTTTTTCCCGGGCTAGTGCGGTATGACGAAGTACTGACGGGTGCAATCCTACACGCCATCCGCGTAACGGTACCGCAATCGCAGCAAGCCTATGTATGGCCGGCGCGGCATCAGGCATCGAGCTTGACCGGTCTCCAGTATCCACCCATGGGCGTCCGCTTCCGCCTAAAAGCCAGCTTCGACATTTCGAGCTATTCGGCCATCAACCAGATCATTTTGACCGCGCTGAAGAAGTATGGAATGATGATCGCCGACAATGGCAGCTCCTGGTACATTTCCGGAGCGCCGGATTCGTGCTGGGACGACGACGATCTGCACTATCTGACCAACATCGCGGGGTCGAATTTCGAAGCCGTGGACGTTTCTCCCATGATGGTCAACGCGAACTCCGGCCAAGCCGCCACCTGCGACCTCAACGACGATGGCGTGGTCAACGCGGTTGACGTTCAGTTGGAGATTAACGCAGCGCTCAACCTTCGCCCATGCGGCGCGGGCGACCTGAACGGCGACGGAGTCTGCGACGCGACCGACATCCAGCGTATAGTGCAGGCTGCGCTGGGCCAGCCCTGCCACATCGGCCCTTAACAAAATAGAAAATTCTGGCCGGTTTTGCGTGACCAAACGGGCTCCCAGTCTCCAATGGGAGCGTTATGCCTTCAACCCCCGACCGTTTTGTAGAAGCGTGGCGTGAAGCCAAGCATCTGCGACCGCGACGGCGTCAAAGAGCTCTACTTTCGCGATCCCGACCACGTGCAAGCGCAGTTGCAGAGCGCGGACCATCGTGCGCCATCGCGGGAAGGCACCTTTGACGGTGGTTTACGAACGAGCATATGCGCTGAGGTCCGAGCTCGGGCGCGACTCCACCTGATCATCACGCGGCGGACCTGCCTTCCCGACCGCACCCGGCAGGGCTGACAATGCTATCGGCGAACCATCCTCAAATTAAAATCAACGTCGGAGTTCGGAAACAGCTCGAGAATGGTCGTGCGCCAGTGCCTCTCCACGGAAACGGACCAATACCTCACCCCCGTATATTTTGGCCTACCTGGAGCCGCGTCAGAATCGGCACGTAAGATATAGTCAGGCACAAACGACGACGGAACCCACAGCCCGTCAAGGCCTACTCTGCCAGGGCTCCAGCTCCAACGTCCAACCCGCGTTTCAACGTTGCCAGATGCGAACTGGATGACCTCTGTGAAGCGGTCGTCAGCAGAAAGATCGAGTTTGATGCTCTCACGGCCGACACGCAGCTCGTATACGCCGACCACATCGACCTTAGAACGGACAGTAACGCATCCGGCAAGCATTCCTGCAGCGACGATAAACACGCCGATTGGAGCCCGGGCCCTAAATTCCACGCTGACCGCCAATAACGGGTATAGAGATCAAAAACGAGAAAATGCCCAAACGGGGAGAGACCATCTCAGTTACACGGGTCAGACGCGGCCATCTCCAATGTCTGGTTGACCGTTCCGAAAGACCCCTGCGCCGGGTTCCCTACACCAACCTTGGCTGGAACATGGAGTAAAAGAGAGTTCAAGCTGATCGGGTTGGTAACCGTTATATCAACCCTCCCATTTGAGCGGCTGTATGTAGCATTGAATGCGCCGATCTGCGCCTCCGGGCTGTCGAGCCCCGCACCCCCAACTAACGCGTCTATCATAGTGTTCACAAATGCCTCGCCGGTCCCCACCGATAGCCCTCCCGTAGTGACACTGCAGTTCTTTTTTACACCCGTCATGATCGCGATCATACCGGCCGACTTCTTGAAGGCTATCGTAAATGGGTCGTCGGGCCCATAGTAAATGTTCTTTGGCCCCTTGCCGAAAAATGCGCCTACCGCGTCAGCGACCTCCTGCTGCGCGGCCATCGGCCCTCCATAGGCGGTGGCGCTAGGGCGGTTATTCTCGCTGCTCTTGCGAGCATCCGAGCAGGACTGGCCGGGCAGCGACTTGTCGTCCGTCTCCTTCCCGGTACTCGGATCCACTACGCAGACTCTACCCGTTGGGTCGACGCTGATTAAGGGATTGTTCCGGACGTAACCATAGAGGTTCCAACTCTGCGGGTCCAGCGGGCTCTGATCGACAAGTGGCAGATCGGGACTAGTGCTTAATTGCGTAAGTTGACAATTGTATTGCGGAGCTGACTGCCCTTGACCTCGCGCTTGCGCCAGCGGAACGGCTTGGCATGTTCATTGTGCCTCTGGATGAAGGCCTCGATGGCTTCACGCAGTTGATCTTTACTTTTGAAACTGCCTCCGTTGAGCGTCTTGCGTTGCAGAAGACTGAACACGATCTCGATCTGGTTCAGCCAGCTCGCCGATGTGGGAGTGAAGTGGAAACGGACCCGGCCCTGGAACTTGGTTAGCCAATCATCGTTCTTCTTGTGCGTCGAGTAGTTGTCCAAGATCACATGGATTTCCTTGTCCAGCGGGAGTTCCGCCAGCACTCCATCCAGAAAGTCCTGAAAATCTTTGCGCTTCTTGAGGTCGGTCGTCTTGGCGTGAACTTGGCCGGTGCCGACCTCAAGAGCGGCAAACAGATTCAGCGTGCCATGTCGTTTGTAGGTACTCTTGAGTGCACGCACAACTTCTCCGTTATCGGTCTCCACGTAACCGCTCGGCCGCTCGATGGCTTGGATGCTGGGCTTTTCGTCCACGCTCAGAATCAGCGCGTTCGTTGGCGGATCGAGGTACAAGGCTACAATTTCAGCAGCCTTCCGAGCGAACTCCTGGTCCGTGCTCACGCACCAACTTCGCACTCTTTGCAGATAAATGCCTTCACGGCGCAGAACGCGCCACACGGCATGCACACTGGCGCCGAGCTTCTCCGCTACTGCCGGTCCGTCCCAGTGCGACATTCCGGGTGGCGGCGGCTGTTCCAACAGCGCCAACACCCGGTTCCGAAAGGCGTCGTCGTAAGTGACGGGCTTGCCGCTCCGCGGCCTATCCAGCAGGCCCTTCAATCCCCACAACGCGAAGTTCTTCCGCCATTTGCTGACCGTCGGGATAGAAACTCCCAATTCCCGCGCTACTTGTTGTATCTCTTTTCCTTCCAGGCTCGCAAGGATGATGCGAGCGCGCTCTACCATCCGAGCCTCTTCTGTGCGGCTCGTACTGATGGCAGTCAGGCTCGCCTTGTCATCCGCTGAACACTCCAAGACCGAGGCATGTCTGGGCATGCCAAAACATTATCATACAGAAATGTTATAATGCAACTAAGCACTAGTATATCGACCCTGAGGTGAGCTATAGTAACGGCCTCCCGTGTCAACACTCGCTGTGGGCGATCGTTCACTGGTCGTGCCACCTAGACCGGAGTTCGCCCCAAAGTAATCCACGCCCGTCTCCGCATCCCTTTCCTGCCCCGTAAACTTCAGCGCAGTCGACGCCTGGCTCGCCGACGGGTACGACAGCGCCTCATAGCAACCGCTGCGCGGCCCAACCGAGGGCCCCAACTCATCCCCGAACGGAGCGAAATCGTAGCACCTCGTCACCTGCCCGGTGCTGCTCACCATCAGCCGCGTCGTTCCTAAATGGTCCTGAAACAGATATTGCGTCCCCGTCACCGAAGCCGGCGGTCCATATTCCGCCGCCAGTTGCCCCAAGGCGTCGTAGACATAGGTCGTGATCTGCGCTCCCGCCGTCGCCGACGTGCAAGGCGAACTGGAGCAAATCACCTTCATCACGCGATTCCCATTCCCATCGTAATAATAGCGGACCGTACCCGCCGGCAATCCGGTGATCGTCTGAACCCGACCTTCGCCGTCGTAGGTCGCGATGGGGCCAACCTGCACCGTCGACTTGGTAGTCATATTTCCGGCGGAATCATACGTCGCCTGCGTCCACCGATTATTCGCAAACGGCCCAGAGACCGTTTGCCCAGGAGCGAGGCCGGTTTTGCGGGGCCAAACTGGCTCCCCGTCTCCGCAGACACTGTGATCGTGAAGTTGGGGAAGGGCACGTTGCTTTTGGCTTGGCTCAGCCTCCACGAGCCGTTCCACGCCGCGGGCGAAGCCCGGTGGCAGCCCAGTGTGCCGATTGAGATCGCTCCGACCAAGGCCCAACTAACCGGGATGTTCATCATCGTAATCTTAAAAAAGAAATTTGAGATGCCGGCCCAAGTAACCAAGCTCAATAGCTTTGGGAATGATGCAAATATCCAGCGTGGTAGGCGAGGAGCGTGACGACAATAAAAGCTGCCATAGCCAACGAGCCCCCGGCTCGTCTTACAAGTTCAGATCCCTCCAAGTAGCCCGCGTATAGCGTAGAGTATATAATAAAAAGCGCTATTGCGTCCAAGCCCATGAGAATGCAAGATTCCAGGAGAGCACCAACATCCCCGGCGAACAGGATCAGAACGCACGCCACGCCAAGGATATAAACTCCTAACACCCGAGTTGCCTTCCAGATCCAGGCTGGGCAGATCTTGAGCTGGTCCGTCCACCGAAGCGAATCCTTTATAAACGGGCATACCGAAACACACACGTTGACCGTTGCGATAGATAGAACTTGGCCGTACTTTGCATAAAAACCCATCGCTCCTCCCAGCACGCCCACATGTATCATAAACGCCGAGCTGAAGAGTAGTATTTCGATCACCAAGAGCAGACGAAGATATCCGCGTGCAAACCGCTCAAGCATTAGTCCCATTCCAGACGGGCGAAAAACCGTGGCCCTTATCAACCATCGAATTCATTCCCGCCCTTAGTGGTTAATCGGTAACATTCCCGTGACGTCTTCGAAGTACGCATCGCCCATTTTCGTAGCAAAAGGGTCCGGCTCTTCGCCGTTGACCATGCCCTCCACGAGAATTCTGATAAAATCGTAACCAACTCCACCCGACCCACCCCAACCCCCTAATCCTACCCCAAATTGACCGGCTTGGTCACCACTGGCCGCAACGCCGTAACACCCTCCAACAATAACGAAACCACATGCGACGCCGCTTGGACCTTCAAGAAAGCCATTTGGGTTCTTTGCCAACCCAACGGTCAGGAAGACACCAGTACCGCTACCCAGCGCAGGGGCGTAGATCAAGCTGTTTGTCAATGGAACATAAGAAAGCGACTGAGCGAGGGGACCGGCTTCCACAGATGCAGAGTAGAAGAAATACAAAGTGGATGTCACATCCGGCGTGAGTTCCGCGTTGGTTTTGAAACCACTGCCGTTGAAGAAGTTCGTGAAACGCTGCCCCAAGCCGGTCCAAAAACCCGTCTGGGCGGACGAAACCGGCCGAATAGAAAATTCTGGCCGGTTTTGCGTGAACCTTTTCCTGTCTCGAATGGGAACGTTATGCCTTTCGAACCCACGGCCGTTTTGGAGAAGCACGGCGATGAAGCCAACCATCCGCGACTCCAACGGCGTCAAGGAACCCTATTTCCGCGATCCCGACAACGTGCACCGCGGCGACTAGAATCCAGGAAGCTAAACACGCATAGAGCGCTGCGAGCCACCTCTTGCGCGGACCGCCGCTCCGGCCTCGACGTGATCGCATCAATCCTTCTTGCGAGCCTGGACGGTGCCCAAACGCAAAATCCCTCCACTGCCGAACCCGTGACGATAGCCAACGCGTAACCGACGAGACCGAGCCTTTTTAGTCCGACCGCGTCCAGCGCACCCCGCATGGCGATCAGAAGCAGATCGCAGTCTGGCGGAGCCGTCAACGGTTGAACCTAACGCCGAAAAGACCAACTCCAATGATCAATCGCAATATGATGATGCCCACGATGCCCAGCAGAACGCCACCCTTACTCCTAGCCGTTACGACACAAAGCATGACAATGGCGGAGAAGAAGAGCAGCTTCGGTACGAACAGCCTCACCGTCGGCTCGTAGAGCAACGCCATCACTAGAAATGCGAAGATAGCGCCCACCACCGCTCGGGCGGTGTCCCCCCGGCTGGGCTCGCCCGTCACCAGCATGACGCAAAACCCACTCCGTACAAAGAGAAGTCGTAAATAGCCTTGTACTTCGTGAATGCGTTGAGAGCGGCACCCAAGCTCTTCCCGAGTACTGTGCCGGCAACCGTAGCCGGCTTCCAAGCCTTGACGAAATACGAGCCAGCGCTGTTCATGCCTAGGTCGGCGGTCGCCGGGCCCCCGGTTCGAATCTCACCCGCGGCCCTTACGGCAAACGAGAGCGCATTCTTGGACCCCGGGTTGCTCAAGACCTCCGAGATGGTTGCGCCCAATCGATTCCGCCCCGTGACAATGTCGGAGATGCTCGACGCGTCGTTACCAAATGCGGTGCTTATAAATGCGTTGTTCTTCGAGAATCCAGTGACGGCCGAAACCCCGGCCGCAATCGAGTACTTGTTGCCGAAGTTCGCCGCACAGTTGGCAACCCCCCGCAGCCGAGTTCCGACCGGCGTTTTGCCTGGGACGACTTCCCTACGAGCCGTACCCTCCGCATAGAATACGATAGTCCCATCTGGGCCGGTCTCGGCCGTCAATGTCGGGACCGTATCTTTCTTCGCGGAAACTGTCGTGCTCTTGTCTGCGGGCGCCACACACGGCGCGTCCGGGTCGTCGGTTGCCCTCGTGTCACCCTCTTTTACCGAGCGGTTGGCTGTTGGGTCAACGTAGCCAAGAGGATGATTGCCCACGTAGGAGTACAGATTCCAAGTCTGCGGGTCTGTCAGATCCGCTAGCAAAAAGCCCAGCGGGTCCGGGCTTGTGAAGCGACCCGGTGCGCTCGACATATACCGCGTCGTAAACCAATCCACTCCCGGTAACCGGCTTGTTGGATGATTGAGCCCAGCGTCCCGCGCTTGAGATCCCGGCCATGCCAGGGAAGCGTAACTCGCAGATGTTTCTTGTGTGGATGCTTCAGCACGTAATGACTGCCGCTGACATGGTGCACCGCGAAGCCCTCCCGTTCGAGCAACCGCAGCACATCTTTCGGCGTTAGAGCGGGAAGCCGCTGACTCATGCCGATTCTGGCAACAGTACGCGGACCTCTTCTTTCACGGGCGTCCTGTCCGAGGGGAACGGCAAATGGTCCTTGCGCAGGCTCTCGAGGTAGGCGAGAATCGCGGCCTGCGCCATGGTACGGGCTTCTTCCAGCGTGTCGCCTTCGGTGACCAGCCCTGGTAGCGCCGGACAAGTCACAACGAAACCGCCTTCCTCGGCGGGCTCGAACAACACTGTGTAGCTGTATTCCGCCATCGCGATTCGCCTCTCTTCGATCATACTTCTTCGAGACCTCCGGCTCCCATTCTGGCCGTTCCCCACGCGTAAGGCATGGTGGAGAAACTGTGCGACCACGCTCTATGGCTCGACCATGGGCCAAGCCGTCATGCAGAGCCGCATCCGCGACGTTTTCGATTCCTACATGGGCCGTTACCGGAATGGCCACCGCTCAGTAGGCGGTTCGGCGCGGAACGGGCGGGCCGATCATTCTTTGCCCAAGCGCAGCGCTGGAGACCCGTCATGCCTGCGAGCCACGGCCCCCCGGCGACCCTCACCATCAGGTTGCAGCCATGCGGTAGCTGCGGAAGTATGTAAGGCGAACCACTCGCGGAAGCGTCCTTGCCGGACAGACTGCCAGCGCAACAAGCGCCTCACGACCCCACGAGCCGAATCACAGTGGAGGTGAGCCATTTTCCGAGGACCGCAGCGACCAGAATCCAGAAAGCCCAACACAGATAGAGAGCGGTGAACCACCGCCTTTGCGCGGATCCCTGGTCCGCTCTCGACGTGATAGCTTCAACGGTTCGTGCAAGCCTGGACTGCACCCAAACGCAACCACCCCCAACCACAGAACCCGTGACAACAGCCAATGCATAACCGGCGAGGCCGAGCCCTTTCACTCCAACAGCGTCGACGGCACCCCGCACGGCGATCAGAAAGCAGATGGCAAGCAACATTGTCCACAGCATTCCGGGCTAGTTGCAACCCCCGAGTAAGCCGCCCAATCCCGAACCCGCCAATGCAGTTGACCCTCTGGCAGCGCCGACATCAGGCCCCGTTGCGAGCCACTGCGGGAGCTTTCCGAGACTCGGTCTGTAACGATTCATCCAGTCGCGCATAGGGCTCCAGCCAGGAGTCGCATCAGGGTCTATCGCGCGGCCGACCGTGCCCCCAATGGCTCCGGCGACCGCAGCGCTGCCAAACAGAGAACCCAGACCGTACGCGGCGGCACTAAAGTTCCGGTTCGCAATGCTCGTCCCAATAGAAAAGCCCGTCTGAAGGCCGCCCGCCACCCCCGCGACGAAAAGGGTGCCCGTGACTACCGCCGCTGCCTCCGGGCCCAAAGTCATCGCCCCAAGCGCCAGGCCGCCCACTACGAGAGCGCCTCCTGCACCTGCGGCCGCGCCCTTGACGAAGCACGAACCGATCCTCTTCGCATTCTGACCTGCGTTTCCAACGGGTGTCGGCACAAGCGATAGAATGTTCGTCGTGCCATCGAAACTGAATTCCTGTGGCGCGATATCTTTCTGGTCATCCTTGGAATTCGTGGTCCCTGACCCTTGATTCGTGCTCGGATTGACGCCTGCGCCCACGCAACCCTTTCCATCTCCGTCGTCCGCAAGGTTAGACGTTCCGTCCCCATGAGTAACGGTGACACACGTGCGTCCCGTCGGATCAACATTTTGGAGGGGATTGTTACGGCCATAACTATACAAATTGAGGCTCTGGGGATCCGTGAAATTCCAATTCAAAAAAGGGAGATCCGGGCTCGTGAACCTACCCTGCCAGGGACTCATGTACCTGGCCCCGAAATAGTCCACTCCCGTCTCCGTATCCCGCTCCTGCCCCGTAAACTTCAGCGCAGTCGACGCCTGGCTCGCCGACGGATACATCAGCGCCTCATAGCAACCGCTTCGCGGCCCAACTGTGGGCCCCAACTCATCCCCGAACGGGGCAAAATCGTAGCACTGGGTCACCTGCCCGGTGCTGCTCACCATCAGCCGCGTCGTCCCTAAATGGTCCTGAAACAGATATTGCGTCCCGGTCACCGACGCCGGCGGCCCATATTCCGCCGCCAGTTGTCCCAAGGCGTCGTACACATAAGTCGTGATCTGCGCTCCCGCCGTCGCCGACGTGCAAAGCGAACCGGAGCAAATCACCTTCATCACGCGATTCCCGTTCCCATCGTAATAATAGCGAATCGTACCTTCCGACACGCCCATAGCCGTCAGGCCGGTGATCGTCTGCACCCGGCCTTCGCCGTCGTAGGTCGCGATGGGGCCAACCTGCACGGTTGACTTGGTAGTCATATTTCCGGCGGAATCATACATCGCCTGCGTCCACCGATTATTCGCAAACGGCCCAGAGACCGTTTGCCCAGGAGCGGCGGGCGCGGTAGCCTGCGGCGTCACGCCCGAATATTGCGGATAGATGGGAATACTCGACGACAAATACGACCGGTTGCCAAACGGATCGTATCCAAAGTTCTGGGTCCACTCCGCTGCCTGACTCCCGCCGGTCTCGGCAAATTGGATTAACCTGTTCAGCGGATCGTACATAAAGGCCTGCGTGAACGTTTGGGCATTCTGGGAGTTCGCGATTGCCTCTTGACTGAGGTTGCCGTTCGGCGCCCACGTGAATCCCAGAGTCTCCGACCCTCCCGGGGCAGTTATGCTCAGGGCCGTCGGACGCTGACGGCTGTCCAGGGTGCTGGTCAGGTTAGCGCTGGTCAGGTTGAATACGTTGCCGGTCCCGGAGAAGTTTAGCGACGTGGCCTGAGCAGCGCCGTTTCCCCAAAACGCATTGATCTGGGCGTAGCTCGTATTTGTGTAGGCCCCGCCGCCGGTCGGCGCCCAGCCAGAAACCGAGTTCGGGTTGGTCGTGACAGTATCAAGTCCGAAGTAGAGGCTCCGCCCGGAAGGATACGTTTCCGACCTCAGCGCTCCTGTGAGGAAATACCCACAGTTGAAGGCGTACGACGTGCCATGGGGTGGTCTGCTGCTGGCCGATTATTAATCGGCCTAGCGCGCAGCGAGACTCGAGTCGCACGGGCAGCGATCGGCATGGTAGAATTTCAAGGACCTCTCAATGTCAGGCGCCAACATGGTTAGCGCCCAGACGATGCAAAGGCAGACATGACTCCGTCACTGCGATTTCCGCGACGCATCGAGCAATTTTCTACCCTTTTCGTATTGCGCCTGCGGAATCAGAACGTCGCCGCTCTTCAGATAAACCAAAGGCACCAGCTCATCGTTGACAAATACTCCCTGGTCGAGCCTGTGTAACTGCGTCTGATCGACGCTGATCGGCAGGTCACTTTCCGAGACCGACCTTTGTTTGTATGGCAGAAACGGCCCTTCGTACAGCGTGCGTCCATGCTTATCCGTGGTTTTACAATGGCACGTCCCATCGCGAGGCTCCAACCAGCAGCTAAGCCAGACCCCTCTCTTGGGAGCGGGAAGACCGACAGGCGGAGCCCACAACCAGACAGCGTTGACGGACAGCCCCTTCGGACGGTTGGGCGGAACCTTTGCCCACCAATAGGCGCCGAGAACGCCAGCCACAGCGAAGATGAATGCCCCGACCGCAATCTTCTCCAACAGTTCAACTGCCCCCTCCGCAGTCACAACCTTTACTGCCCAGGACAATATACGTTATCAGGGCCGCATGGAGTAAACGTGCTCTGTACGTCTGGCGTCCCCGCAGCGTGAGGCCGCAACCGGGCCCGGAGGGGAAGAAACGAGATGCTGCCGAGCAGTTCCCCGGCCCTCTCCTTGACCCATGACGATCATCTGAAGCACAATGCTAGTGCCAGTGTCGCTCCGAGACCCGGCTGATCGTCCTCAGCTCGGAATGAGTGATTTTCTTCATCGGAATCGGCAGCCCCGTCCCAGATCGTTGCGGAACGTGCCATAGACTTTCTTCAGCGGCTGGCCATCTTCGCCATTCGGAGGAAGTACGCAGACCACTACCGTCTCTTGATGAACATCCATGCCGCGGCAGCGGCGATATTTCTCTTTTGAAGTGGTGCCTTTCATTGGTGCCTTTCGGGCCGCACAGCGGAGGACGGGAGAATAAAGTAGACATTCCCTTACCCTTACGGGCTACTTGCCCGAGGACTAGCGCGGTATTCTCTGCTCCCTGTGAACGCCCGTGCCAGGGTCACGAACGAGAAGACTCAGACTGAATTCGGCTTATTGTCGCTGTGGGGCTTGCTTCCATTATCCCAACAACCCCGTTTTCATCCCCCCTAGCCTGGCGAGCGTAGCCGAGCCTGATCACGGGTCACGGCGATTTGAAAAGAATTTGATCCATAAGATCAGGCCGTTACGGGCACTGAGAGGCTCCGGCCCCGGCAGGGCGGTGTAGTGTTGAGGAGAGGAGCGAGTTATCGAACGAAATGCCGGTAGAAATGCGCGGCATCGGTTGTGACCTGAAAAATCGCCCCCGTCGTGTTTTTTTAAGCAACATGGAACAACGAAAGCAAGCCGGAAAAACTCGAAAATATGGAACCGGCCCGAGCCGCGCAACCAGTCCGAGGACAACTAAATCGACCGTTTACTCGCTATGCCGAAGGACAAAAGCTAAAATGTTCAAACGAACCTAATCCCAAAATCGAACACTATTACTTCACCGCCACCGTGATCCCCGGTTGCGTTATCACGCCACCAATCGTTAACTGCAGCGGTTGCAGACCCGGCGTCAATCCGGCCCGGCACCACCACGTTCATCCGGAACACCCCCGAAACCAGCGTCGACCGCCGATCCGATGTATTGAATCATGGCCGGCACATTACCAATCGTGGCCGACGACGACGCCAGCGGGTGCCGCAAATCCGTGCTGATGATTCTTCCATCCTGGCCCGGCGGGTTGGTTTGCCCTTCGCCCGTAAATTTCGAGCACGGATCCGCTGGGGGCGGGGAAGTTCGCGCCGCGCAGCGGCGCCAAAGTGATTCACGGCGATTTGAAAAAAATTTGATCCATAAAATCAGGCTGTTGCGGGCACTGAGATGCTCCGGCCCCGGCGGAGCGGTGTAGTGTTGAGGAGAGGAGCGAGTTATCGAACGAAATGCCGGTAGAAATGCGCGGCATCGGTTGTGACCTGAAGAATCGCCCCTATCGCGTTTTTTTGCGCAAAATGAATGAGCGAACGCAAGCCGAAAAATACGAAAAAATGACACCAACTCGATCCGCGCAACCGGTCCGAGGACAACTAAATCAACCGTTTACTCGCTATGCCGGTGGACAAAAGCTAAAATGTTCAAACGAACCTAATCCCAAAATCGAACACAATTTACTTCACCGCCACCGTGATCCCCGCCTGCGTGGTCACGCCCCCGATCATTAACTGCAGCGGTTGCAGCCCCGGCGTCAATCCGGCCGGCACCACCACGTTCATCTGGAACACCCCCGAAACCAGCGTCGGCGCCGATCCGATGTACTGAATCATCGCCGGCACATTGCCGATCGTGGCCGACGACGCCGCCAGCGGGTGCCGCAGATCCGTGCTGATGATTCTTCCATCTTGGCCCGGCGGGTTGGTCTGCCCTTCGCCCGTCCCGTAAATTTCGATCACCGATCCGCTGGGGGCGGGGAAGTTCGGTCCATTGAGCGTTCCATCCTGATTAATGACGGACGCCTGCCCCGTCCCCGAGCCGTTGACCGTGAACACTCCCGGCGCGGTATTCTGCACCGCCAGGCCAATCGGCGCCGAAAACGCGCCCGAGATTGACACCTGCATGTTGGTCGTCGTGCGGCCATAGACGTTGTACGGCACAATGGCATTCACTTGACCCGCCTGCGCGTAGAGGATCGGCGCCGCTACGCCGTCAAACAGCACCTGGGTGCCTCCCGCCATCGTGTCGATCGCGCCGGAAGCCAATAC
The DNA here is from genome assembly GCA_963836595.1 of Bryobacterales bacterium. Taxonomy (GTDB): domain Bacteria; phylum Acidobacteriota; class Terriglobia; order Bryobacterales; family Bryobacteraceae; genus DATFZA01. The sequence goes on along the minus strand of CAWIKC010000002.1, from coordinate 553,067 downwards.
GGTCGCGCCCACCCCCGTGGTCGGCCCTAGCCCGAGGCCGAACAGGGTGACCAATTCGCCGGGCGAAACCGGCCCCGGTTGGAAGCTCGCCGCGCTCACCACCGAGCGCACAAATGCGTTCGATGTCGTACCCGAGCTGGCGATGTTCAGTGTTACGGACAAATTTTGGGTCGGGATGGATCCGTCGGTCGGCGTGACCGTGATGATTCCCGCGTATTCACCCGATGCCAGTCCGGCCGGGTTTGCGGTCACCGTCAGTGTGGACGGTGTTGTCGACGAAGCCGGCGAGACGGAGAGCCAATTCCCGGTGCCGCTTCCGCCATTGCTCACCGCCGCCGCGGCGGTGAATGAGAATTGCCCGGCCTGGCTGGTGACCATCAGATTTTCTGTCGAGGAAGTCTGCGTGCCTGAGGCTACGGAGAACGTGAGGCTGGTTGGACTGAACACGGCTCCCGTCGCCACCGCGACCGTGAGAGAGGCCGTGATCGTTACCGGCGATCCCGCTCCATTGAGCGTAATAATCCCGTTATACGTGCCCGCTGCCAGGCTGGCCCCGTTCGCCGTAACGGTCAAAGTCACCGGAGAAGTGCCCGTCATCGGCGATACCGAGAGCCACGGCTGGTTAACCGACGCATTAAAGGTGTGCTGCGTCCCGCTGGTCACTTGCACGGTTTGAGAAGGCGGTGCAGCCCCTCCCAGCGTTTGCGCGAACGAAAGCGTCGCCGGAGCCGGCACGAAAGTATCGGGGCTGATCGTGTAAGTCACCGGAATCGTGACCGTGGTCGCGCCTCCGGTGATAGTAACTGTGTCCTGATAACTTCCGGCCACCAGGCTGGACGGATTTACCGCCAGAGTGATTGAGGTATTCGTCGTTCCGCTGCCCGGAGTCACCGTCAACCAACTCTGCGTGTTGGCCGCCGTAAACGCCGTTGGATTTGTGCTCGTCAATTGCACGGTCTGGGAACCAGGCGCAGTTCCGCCTACAAACTGAGAGAAAGTCACGGAAGACGGAGTTGCCGTAATCGCATTGGCAGCCGTCGCGATGGTCAGAAACACCTGGATCGTCACCGGCGCGGCGCCGCCGACGACCGTGACCGTACCCGTGTAGCTTCCCAGCCCCATGCCGGATGGGTTTTCCGTGAGCGTCAATGTTGCCGGCGTGGTCCCCGTCGATGGCGATACCGTCAGCCACGACACATTGGTGCTGGCGCTGAAGCTGATTTGGGTAGCAGAGGACAACATCACTTGCTGATTCTGAAACGCCACATCTCCCAAGTTTTGGTTGAACGCAACTCCCAGTACACTCGGCGTGATCACGTCTTGGCTTCCTGCCAAAACGGTCAGCGTTACGGGGATGGTAACTGGCGTGGCGCCGCCAGTGATCGTGATCGTGTCCGAGTAGGGGCCGGCGGCCAGCGCGGCGCCGTTTGCAGAGATGGTTAAAGTGGCGGGCGTGCTGCCGGTGGTCGAGCTGACACTGAGCCAGCTCTGCGTAAACGCAACCGTAAAGTTAGTTGTCGTGGGAGCTGTCAGGCTCACCGTCTGCGCGGCGGGCAGCCCTCCGGTCAAGATCTGAACGAAGGAAAGTGAAGTCGGCGCGGCGGTGATGGAGGAAGAGGCGGTGATATTCAGCGTGACGGAAATGGAGACAATGCCCCCGCCTCCGGTTACCGTGATCGTTCCGGTATAAATGCCCACTCCCATCCCCGACGGCACCACGGAAACGGTTAGATTGTTTGTATTGGTGGTACCGGACGTCGGAGATACCAGCAACCAAGGCTTCGTCGAAGCGGCAGTAAACGTCGTTGACGGGTTACTCGTCAGTGTGACCGTTTGCGAACCCGGAGCGCTTCCGCCCGCCACTGCCGCAAACGTAAGCATCGAAGGCGTTGCGGTAATCGCGCCCGACGAGGCGTTGGTGATAGTCAACATCACCGTCACCGTCGTCGTCGTGGCCCCTCCGGTGATCGAGACAGTGGCCGGAAAGGTTCCGGTTCCCAACCCCTTTGCGTTGGAGTTGACCGTCAGCGTCAGAAGCTGATCCGTGGCGCCCGAAGTGGGATCTACGTCCAGCCATGGCACGCTCGAAGTAGCATTGAAACTGGTGGCCGTCTCGGCTGGCGTGGTTGTCAATTGAGTGGTTTGCGAATTGGGTAAGGATCCGCCCGAGACGAACGAGAAATTAAGGCTGGCGGGCGTAGCGATGATCGTCGCCGTCGTGCCGGATTGCGTCACGTTCACGGTCACGGTCACCTGGACCGCGGCCGCGCCGCCGGTAATATTTAGGTGGCCCTGATAAGTGCCGGCCGACAGGCCGATCGCATTCACTGTAACTGTCAGAGTCGCCGGGGTGGTTCCGGCGCTAACGTTGGTTGTCAGGAAATTGACGTCGCTCATCACGCTGAACCCCGTCGGCGTGCCGCTCGTAAGCATAACGGTCTGTGTTGGAGGCGCTACACCGCCGGCCACTTGGCTGAACGACAAATTCATCGGACTTGCGACAATCGCTGTCGCGCTCGAGATGTTATAGATAACAGTCAAAGTAATCGTTGGAACTCCGGTGCCGGCAATGGTGATCACGTCGCCGTAAGTCCCAGATGCGAGTGTGCCCGGTAGCACCGAAATCGTCAGAGTCGCGGACGATCCCGCGGTAATGGTTCCGCTGGCGGGACTTACTGTATCTAGCGTTGTTTGTGCCGGCGCCGCGGTAAAACTCGTCGTGACGTTGCACGACAATTGAACTGTTTGCGAAGGCGGCGCTCCTTGGCCGAGGAACGAATTGAAAGTTACCTGGGTTACCGGGATCGTGCAGGTCGGCGCGTTACTGGTTATATTTATCGTGACAGGAATTACTATTTGGCTCGAGCCAGAGCTTAAGCCGCCGGACACCGTTACGTTTCCCGTGTGGGAGCCCGCGCTTAGCCCGTTGGGAGTTACCGAAATCGTCAAGGTCGTCCCCGTTGAACTGGTAGTGCCTTGCCCCGGCGTCACGTTCACATAGCTGGAGTCGGAAGTTGCGGTAAATGTATTCGAGGTCGAACTCGTCAACTGAACCGTCTGCGACGCTGGTACCGTTCCACCGATAGTGTAAGCAAACGTTAGCGCGGACGGGCTGGCACTGATAGTGCTGGCGGAACCCTCCGCTACCGCAAAGTCGACGAAAAAGTTTACCTCGTCCGTGCCGGCGCCGCCGGCCACATAGGCTTGAGCCATGTGGGAGCCCAGACCAGCCTGGTTCGGGTCCGCGGTCAAAGTCAAGGTTGCCGGCACGCTGCCGGTTTGGGGAGTGATGGTCAACCAAGGCGCCACGCTCTGCACCACCGAGAATGTCTCGCCACTTATGCTTGAGCCCAGTTGATAGGTCATGGTCTGCAGCGGCCCACCCAACGCGCCGCTCAACTGTACGGTGATGTTAGTTTGTCCCCCGACCGAAATGTCATCGGGTTGTGAACTCACCGCCAGAGCGACCGGAATGACTAAAGGCTCCATCGCGCCAGGCGCGGTCACCGTGATTGAGCCGGTAGTCGTCCCGCCCGACAAGTTCGCGGGATTCACCGCCACGGTGATGGTGCTCGATCCATCGGTCGAGCCCGCCTGCGGACCCACGGCCAGCCAGGAACCGGACTGCGTGCTTGCCGTGTAGTGGAGATTCTGGCTGGTGCTCTTGATCCTAATCGTCTGTACGATGGGTACGGACCCGGGTTGCGCCCGGAACGAAAGCACGCTCGGCTCCGCTACGAGATGGGCATCGTCGCCGACGTCGAACGTAATCGGGATGGTCCGCTCCCCGCCGCCCGGCGTTCTCAACAGCACGGAGGCGGTATATTGACCGGGCGCCAAGCCCTCGGGGTTCGCTGAGACCTTGAGTTGTTGGAAACCACCGGACGGAGCCAGGCCGCAACACCGCTAGCCAGGCCGCCGAACTGGTCGCCTCGACCCCGTTCTCGCGGGCTGACTTGGGTACAAACAGCGACTGCGGCGCTGGCGCGCCTGTCCCGGACTTGGCAATAAACGTCAGACCCCTCGGAAAACTCCGGATGGTCTGTTCCGCGGCCCGAATCGAAGTGACTGCGGCCGAAGACCGGTTCACCACGCCTCCTACGCGCAGGGTGACCGCTAGCATGGCCGGTGTCGACATTCCGGAAGTGATAGAAATATAACCGTGATAGACGCCGTTTTCGAGGCCGGTCGCATCCACGCTCACGCGCGGCGCGGCGGGCGTCGCGCCCCAGGTTTGGCTAACGAAAAGCCACGGAGCCGTCGAGTGCGCCTCGAAGGGAAGTCCCGCGACGCTCGAGGCAGCCGCATTGGACGAAGCCGTACTCGAGGCCACCAAAAATTCCTGCGGCAAAGGTTGGCTGCCGCCGTCCGGGACGGCAAACTCCAGCGAAGTCGGACCAACCAGCAGGTTAGCCTGGGCGGCTAAGTTGGTCGCCATAACGGTGGAAATCAAACCGGCCAGGATGATGGGGAGCGCTGAGCGCATAGGGTTTTGACTCATTACCTCAACACCATGTTATTTAGTTCGGCACCTTTCGGACGTCTGTACAGAGAGCAGGCGGCTGGCACAATATAAGCGTTGTAAACTTGCGAAAACAGTGAGTCTGCTACAAATGCTAGCCTAGCAAAGATCAGCCGCTAGTACTGCTGGACGCGGGACGGGTCTCTTGTTGACGCTTGAGGTGTCCAACAGGTTGCTGGTACGTAGCGGGATTACCGTTACATTCCGCCAGACAGTCCACGAATGAAATAATAGGTTAGCAGCTATGCGTTTAGGACGTGCCATGCAACAACCAATTCAACCGCTCCCTGACCCGCCCGGCTCGGAATGCGTTACCGAGCCGCGGCCGTCAGAAGGCGTCAGCAAATCGTCGAAACCATTTTTGGCTGCTAACGTTTTCAACGGCTGGCCCTGTGCAAAACCGCCCGGAAATCGATTTCCTGACACCTTCTCAGGAAGCGCTCCGGAAGGCGTGACCGAGCCGCGACCGTCAGGGAGCGGTCTGGAGGTACTGGCAAAGTTCGCACTGCTGTTTGTCCTCGCCGCCACGTTCGCGCTTCTCGCCCAGGATGCCTCCCAGCCGAACGATTTTCGCGGCTGGATGGGTAAGGGAGGGTCGGATTTCGGCAGCGCCCGCTACCCGGATGCGGTGCTGGATTTCCAACAGGCTACCAGCCTCAACCCCGACGACCTGGGCGCGCGTCTCGCGCTCGCTCGCGCTTACTTGGCGCAATACACGCCGGGGTCGCTTGTGCCCGGCAATGTCGCTCTGGCGGAGAGAGCCAGGGCGGAATTCGGGCGCGTGATCGAGACGGATCCCCGGAACATGACCGCCTTGCGCAACCTGGGAAAGCTCAGCCTGCAAGAAGCCCAAGGGCTGCCGGAAGCCAATCGGCGGCCCAAACTCGACGACGCCCGCGACTGGTTCCATCGCGTGATCGAGCTGGACCCTCGATCCAAAGACGCCTTTTATTCGCTCGGATTGATCGATTGGCTTCAGTTCTCGCCCGCCTGGCTATCGGCGCGAACCAAACTCGGTCTCAAACTCGATGCGGCTGGCCCTTTGCCGGACGCCGCGGTCCGCCAGGAATTGATCGCCAAATATGGCCGCGCCATCGATGCGGCTGCGGCCAACCTGGGAGAGGCTTTGGAGATCGATCCGGAATATGCCGATGCGCTCGCGACCATGAGTTGGGTAGCGCGCGTGCGGGCGGATTTAAGCGACTCCCCTTCTCATTATCAGGCGGATATCGCGCAGAGCCTCCAGTGGACGGAGAAGGCCAAGCAAGCCCAAAAGCTACGCAATCCGGAACGGCTGCGCGTTGCTGGCGAAGCCCAGGCATCCAAGCTGATCTCGAAGACGGATCCGGTGTATCCGCCCGCCGCCGCGCAACAAAAGATTCAGGGAACGGTCGAGCTTCATGCCATCATCGACAAGAACGGCCATGTCGCCAGCACCCAGTTCATCAATGGTCCCGAATCGCTCGCGGATGCGGCCCAGCAAGCGGTCCGCAAATGGGTTTATCAGCCCACTTTCTTCAACGGGCAGCCGGTCGAAGTCATTACTTACATCGACGTAAAGTTCACTCTGCCCTAACCGTACTGGCAGGGCGAGGCGGTACTGGAAGGTGCGTACTATTTACAGACTAACCGCTACGACTTAGTCTGATTGCAGAACAACCGGCGACAAAGGCCAGGTGGCGATCAAACGCAAAAGACAAGCGCCCATTCGCGTCCTTATCGGCCGGCTCCGTTTCTGCAATCCTTGGCGAAGTCCCGCATTATGGGGATGGGCCGGCTGAATCTACCGAATCAACCGGCCGTTTTTTTTTGGACACTCGGCTAAAGCGAGCCGCGACCGCCGCCGATCCGCGAGTATTACCGAGCCGCGACCGCGGGGGTCGGTCCCGATGGCGCTACCGAGCCCCTGCCGAGCCGCGACCGTCAGGGAGCGGTCTTGAACGCGCTACCGAGCCGCGAATGTTACCGAACTGCCACCGCTCCCGAGCCGCAACCACTCCCGAGCCGACACAGTTACCGAGCCGCAACTGCCATCGATCCGCCACCACCGCCGAGCCGCGACCGCAACCCAGCCGTGAACACTCCCGAGCCGACACAGTTACCGAGCCGCAACTGCCATTGATCCGCTACCGAGCCGTGACCACTATCGAGCCGACACAGTTACCGAGCCGCCGCTGCCATTGACCGGCCATCGCCACCGAGCCGCCGCTGCCATTGACCGGCCATCGCCACCGAGCCGCCACCGCTCCCGAGCCGCGACCGCTACCGAGCCGTGACCACTCCCGAGCCGACACAGTTACCGAGCCGCAACTGCCATTGATCCGCCACCGCCACCGCCCGTGACCACTCCCGAGCCGACACAGTTACCGAGCCGCAACTGCCATTGATCCGCCACCGCCACCGCCCGTGACCACTCCCGAGCCGACACAGTTACCGAGCCGCAACTGCCATTGATCGGCCATCGCCACCGAGCCGCCATCGCTACCGCGCCGCGACCGTCAGGGAGCGGTCCGGAGTTAGTGGCAAAGCTGTTTCCTGGCGACCTAACTTAGCAATCGCCGCCGGGTAGCTACTCCCGCATCGAGTAACATCCATTCCCTTCGTTCAACATTAAGGGCGGTTGCGAAAACGCTAACACCAGTCTTCGCCGGCCAACTCTGGATCGTCGGCGGCGTATTGCTCGCGTTCGGGTTGATCCAAACCGTGATGCGCGACGTAGCAGTGCCCAGGTTATTAGTCGCAATCAAAGTGTAAATGGTGTTCGCCGTCAGAGTCACCTTTATGGAAGTCTGGTTAGTGACAAACCCAATTCCGTGGTCCAGCGTAATGGTGGTTGCGCCAGTAACAGTCCAGGAAAGTGTTACCGATTGTCCAGCCGCGACCGAAGTGGACGAAGCTGTGAACGACACGATCGTAGGAGGCGCGGTTGGATTCGGCGCCGGCGTGGGCGTTGGCGGCGTCGGGGTGGGTGTCGGAGTAGGAGTAGTCGTTTGGCCTACCCAAACCGTCAGGCGCGATACCGCTTGGCCGAGGTTATTGGTCGCGACCAAGGTGTACAGCGTGTTTTGTGTGGGAGCGACCGTTACAGAAGTCTGGTTGGTTACGAAACCGATTCCGTGGTCCAAGGTAATGCTGGTTGCGCCGGTAACCCTCCAGGCAAGCGTGACGGATTGCCCAGGCGCAATGGTTGTGGCCGAGGCCGTGAACGATACGATCGTCGGAGGCGCGGTTGGATTCGGCGTGGGAGTAGGCGTGGGCGTTGGCGGCGTCGGAGTTGGTGTCGGAGTAGGCGTTGTCGTTTGGCTTACCCAAACCGTCAGCCGCGACACCGCCTGGCCCAGGTTATTGGTCGCGATCAACGTGTAGATAGAGCTCTGGGCGGGAGTGACCGTCACGGAAGTCAGGTTGGTAACGAACCCGATTCCGTTATCCAGCGTGATCGTGGTGGCGCCGGTCACACTCCACGACAGCGTGACCGATTGTCCTGGCGCGACAGTCGTGGCCGAAGCGGTGAACGAGACGATGGTCGGCGGCGCGGTCGGCGCCGGCGTAGGAGTTGGCGTGGGCGTCGGGGTTGGCGTCGGTGTCGGCGTAGGAGTCGGGCTGGGCGTCGGAGATATAGTCTGATCCAGCACGCCGCCGAAATCGGTCGTCCAATACCAGCCGTAAGTGGAGGTGGCGCTATAAGCGTTTCCAATGCCAATTACGACAAAACTCGGATTGAGCATGTTTGCTCGATGTTCAAAGGTGCAATTGCCGTTGGAGTCTGGGTCGCACGCCGACTCAAATTGATTGAAGGTAGTTTGAGCGTCGGAAAAGCCGCCGGCGATGTTCTCACCCCAAGGCGAGTAAGGGTAACCAAACGCCGCCAACCGGGTAGCCGGATCGCGGCCCAGGCTATCGGTGTGGCTGGCGTAGTTGTTGGTGGCCATGTCCATGCTATCCCATTGCGATGACAGCTCCAGCGCCTCCGATACTTGCAGTGCGCCAGCGCCGTTTTGCGCCCGATAGTTGTTGATCAACGTCAGAAACGCCGCCTCCTGTGTATTCAGCACCGGAGGCGTGGTCGGAGTCGGTGTCGGGGTGGGAGTCGGAGTCGGAGTCGGAGGAGGTGTTGGAGTGGGAGTCGGAGTGGACACCGACGCGTTGTATCCCGGCTCGTAACTAATGTAACCGATCCCGCCGTTCGCATAGATACACGAAACGCCCATCACATTGGCGTTGGTTGATAAGAGAGCGGCCAGATGCAGCGGATCGGCCCAATCTACATAAACGACGTAGCTGGGCGCAGTGGTCTCATAGGCCAAGTTCTCGCCGACCAGGTCATAGCCCAGGCTGGCCGCGGTAGTGTCGTAACCGGTATGCGGATTAAATCCAGGCGACCCCGGGGGATTAGTCAGCATATACTCGCTGAATTGAATCGCTCGCAGATCGGCGTCCTTCATGCCGACCGTATCCATCGTCAAAGCTGGAATATTGCTTTGCGAACGGATCAGGTTAATTTCCGTCATCAGACTGTCGATCAGGCTGTCCTCACACCAACTGGATCCCGGAGGGGCAGCCACTTGGTGGTTGATCGTTTGTCCTTGCGCGGTAACCGCCATCAAAGCTAAAGACGCCGAGACCAGTGCGGCATTCAGTGGAAAGAAACGGAGGTGAGGCTTCATCGGTATTTTCAAATCCTTGTATCCAGACACGTCTTAGTACATATCGGCCGCATCAGATACAACAGTGGCCAAGTCCAAAACTTGTTCTCATCCCAGGTGGTGAAACGCTGTCGCGAGCGCACGAGTAACTGAGGAGAATGCCCTAGTATTAGGCTCGACTAACCCAAAAATGAGGGGTGCTTCGTCTCCTGATTCGATCCAAGGTTCAGGTTCCCCTGTGGTCTTAGTCCGAGACAAGTACCAATTAGTGGAGAAAACTCTTAGAAGACACAGAACTGTGCACTAAGTGGGGATGTGACCTGCCTAAGTGCGTCATTTCCTAAATACGCCATCGTTTTGGAAGTGACCGAGCCCGCCCGATGTTCGCCAGAGGTCCGCCCCGTTACCAGCCCGACTGCCACCAGCCCCGACCGTGAGGGAGGGGAACACTGCTTACCCCGAATACCCACAAGCGAGGGTATCCATTGCCAAACTTAATGGGCGCCAAACTTAATGGGCGCGTTCGATCTTAACCGGTGCATGCGGAGGCAACGGCGCAATCCGAGTGGTCTGCGACGAGGTCAATAGCCATTGCCCTTGCGTCTTGACCAGGACATGCGTGAACCGGACCGGAGTCCCCTTCGGCCCACCGAGCATCCCCGCGGCGTGGACCACTGCTACGTTCCCGTAAAAGCGGACCAGAACCGCACTGAATGAAAACCTTGGGCCGCCCGGCTTCTTGGGGTTCGAATCCTCGTCGTCCGCCGCTTTCAACACTTCGGCCTTGTTGAAAATCTGGCCTTTGAGATCCACATCGAGATAGTCGTCGCGGAGTATTTTCCAAAGCGTCTTCGAATCGGCGTTCTTGGTGGCCTCGAGCCAGGTATGCTCCACCGCCAAAACGTCCTTCTCATCAAGAACTCTCTTGTCGTCGCCGGTCTGGGAGAACGCTGTCCCGCTAAAAAGCACGATCGCCGAGAGAAGGATTGCTGATTTCATGTGCTGCTTCAAGCCTCTTTTCGCACTGGAATTCATATTCTCAAGCCGGGCGAGGATTCGAGCCGGCCGAAAACCCAGCATAGCACTGGCCTCCGGTTGGAAAACTGAACCATCGGTGTAGTTTTTGAACCGTACCCATGCTCTATCCCAATCGGCCTATGCGGCCAGTACTTGTAAAGGTCAATTCAACGCCGGCGGCAATCGACTCAATGAGTTGCGCTTCCCAAGCGCGAAAGGAAGCCTGGCCCGCGGAAGTCCTCAATGCTGATGGGGCCGACCCCAGGGCCGACCCCTGGGCCGACCCCCCAGGTCGCCCCTCCCTTCCTACTAACCCGGCGTACTCCCGCCGCACCTCAAAGGCGCACGAAATTTGGAGGGCTGGCCGGTCTGGTTCTCTCTTGAGCGTAGTCCTACCCTCAGGCGTAGGCCCCAAGACTAGTCGTTTAGGTGATGCCGGAGTAGACATTTCGGACTGACCCAACTTCTACCAATGCTCGACTTAGTACTAGTATCCTGGTTGACCATCCTCGGGCCCATTTTCAAGGATGGGAATAAGTGTAATTGTATCATTAATTTACGGACATCACACGACGGCGATTACGCGCCCGTAACGAGGCTTGGCTAATCTAACTTGCCGTTGACAAAAACAGCGGTACGGTGCAGAATTGCACTTCGTAGGTAACTCTTTGTAATCAAACTTAGGGCTTGATCGATTACAAGGAGAAGACAAAATGTAAGTGAGTATGGCGAAGCCCTGCCCGAATCTTGCTGAAAGAGCGGGGTCGGAGAGTGGTCAACAGCGTAGCCGGAACCTGATCGTGCCGCGCCCTGTTTTGCGCCGGTTCCTAGCCGAACCAGAGAAGAACGGTCAGAAAGTATTAGAACTGTCAAAAGAAATGAACGAGGAGTTTTTCGGTGGCTGAGACCCAGTGGTTCGCTCTGGTAGTAAAACCCCGGCACGAGAAAGTAGTAGAGTCCACCCTTCGAACCAAAGGTGTCGAGACCTTTCTTCCCCTGTATTCTGAACTGCGTCAATGGGCTGACCGCAAGACGGACGTCAGCTTCCCGTTGTTTCCGCGTTATGTTTTTGGCAGGTTCGATGCCGGCTCGCGCTCCAAAATCCTCAGCACTCCCGGCTTGATCGATATCGTCCGCTGCGGTAAAGAGCCCGCTCCCATTCCGGATTCAGAAGTCGCGGCCCTCCAAATCGCGGTGAACTGCGGCCAGCCGCTGGAGCCCTGGCCTCACTTGGCGGTTGGCGAAGTCGTGGAAGTGGATGGAGGCCCGCTGATGGGGTTGACCGGCCGGGTCTTGGACATCAAAAACTCGGCCAGATTGGTCCTGTCTGTCAATTTGCTGAACCGGTCGATTCTCATCGAGATTGACCGGCAGTGGATTCGTCCCCTTTCCGCACGCCGGATCCCAGGACAAGCCTCAAACACCATCGCCCTTGAGCGCATATCGTAATTTGTATTACACACAGCCGGAACTGACCGTTTGAACGCGGTCGCACCTCTGGCCAGTCAGATCAATTTGGAACGATTGGACGAATCGCCTTGACCCCTCTGAAAAGACTCACTCGCTTAGTCACCTTTCGCCTGTCAGAGGCGGAATATGAGGCACTTCGGAGCACTTGCGAACTCCATGGAGTGCGGAGCGTCTCAGAGTTCGGACGAGATGCCGTTCTGAACAGGATGCAAACGCTGAATAAGACGACCATTTCCCTGGGGGAGGATCTAACAACGTTAGGATCGCGGCTTGAGGATCTCGATGACGCCCTGCGCGAGTTGAGCGGCCATATTTCCCGAGTTCTGGGCGCGCGCGCCGCCAGCAACGACCAGCATTAAGCCCGAACCCGTGGCAGCTTACGATTTATCACAGCCGAAACTCATGATTCTAAGTACCGGGAAACTCGCCGTCATGGCCGCTCCACTCGCCTGCGCCACTCCGGGGTTGGTGGTGCGTTGCGCCGGAGTGTGGTCCTATGCCCTAACATCTGTGTTTGCAAGCGCTAAGCCAAGCCCGCGAGGCTCGGCAAACGAAACTACTAGTACTGTTCATGCTCACGTTTCGGCCTTTGGAAGGCTGGATCTAAACCGCCTGCTGCAATCGAAAAGCCCGCTTTCAATCTATAAAAATAAAGCACATACCGTATCTAATTTCTCCGTTCTAAGCCTTTTGGCTAACCCAAATAGAGGATTGAACGGATTCCTAGGGGATGTTACTGTCGCAATCGGAGGTTTCTAGTTACCATGCACATGCGTTTTACACTTGCTCTCGCGGCTCTCGCATTTTCGACGGTCGCTTTCGCGGATGATACTTTTCAAATTAAGTATGCCGCCAACCTGAACATCGGTGATTCGTTCGTGAACTTCACCAATTCTGGCGCCACAGTTGCGAACGGCGTGTCTCAGAATCTTTGCGTCAACCTGTACACGTTCGATCCGCAGGAAGAGTTGATTTCCTGCTGCACTTGCTCTGTTACTCCCAACGGTTTGGTTTCCTTGTCCGTTGTTAAGTCGTTGATCAGCAACCCCTTGACGCCCGCCATCCCGACGGCCGTCGTGATCAAGGCCGTAGCGAGCACAGGCGCCTGCAATGCGTCGTCCGTTACCGGTCTGGCGCACGGTTTGCTTGCCTGGGGCACCACGCTGCACCAGAACACGTCGACCGCCGCTCCTAGCTACTCGGTTACCGAGACTGCCTTCTCTTTCGCCGACCTGTCGGCCGCTGAATTGACGCACATCACGTCGACCTGCGGTTTCATTCAGGGCGATGGAAGCGGCTTCGGTATCTGCGCGGGCTGCCCGGCGAACGGCCTCGGCTCAACCATATCGACCCAATAGGCCGCTGTTAGTTTCGTTAGTTAGCTGTAACCGTTAGTCATCGGGTAATCGTGGAGTTTTCACTTACGATTACCCGAATTTCTTCGATATAGTAATAAAAATCCCAACCGAAAGCTCAAAACTATGATTTGCAAAACTCTTCTGACTCTAGGTTTCGTGTGCTCGGCGTTACCGGCTGTTTCTTTCGCCGCCGCGATCGCCGGAGATGTTTCTCCGGACGCCGCTCTGGTCGAAATCGACGGCGCCAAGATAACTCTTGCCGACATCGAGCGCATGCATCCTTCTGCTCTATTTCATGCCCGGAACACTTTTTATGAAGGGCAAAAGAAGGTCGTTCTGTCGTTTGTGGACGACTACTTACTGCAACGCCAGGCGCAAAAAGAAAACCTGACAGTCGAGCAATTGCTCGAGCGCCACGTCAACAGCACCATCGCCAAAGATCCTTCCGAAGAAGCGCTGCGGGTGTACTACGAAGGCGTCGATACCACCGAGCCTTACGAAAAGGTCCGGGAGCAGATCCTCGCGCACCTGCGTGAAGTTCGCATCGCCCGGGCGAAAGCCGCCTACATGACATCTCTTCGCCAGAACGCCAAGATCGAATTGTTGATCGGTCCGCCCCGCGCGGAAGTGGCCGTGAAGGCAATCCCGGTCCGTGGCGAAGCCAAGGCGCCGGTGACCATCGTCGAGTACGCGGACTACGAATGCCCCTACTGCCAGCAAGCCGAACCCATCCTCCGCAAGGTGCTGGCCGAGAACCAGGGGAAAGTGGACCTGATTTACAAAGACGTGCCGCTCCCCATGCATGCCCACGCCCAGAAGGCGTCTGAAGCATCGCTTTGCGCCGGCGACCAGGGCAAATACTGGGAATATCACGACCACTTGTACGACACCAGACAGTTCGAAATTCCCCAACTCAAAGCGGCTGCCCGCCTGATGAATCTTAATGGTGAAGAATTCGATAAATGTCTGGACTCGGGCCAGAATGCGGAAAAAGTAAAAGGCACGCTGCACGAGGGACAAGCCTTCGGACTCGATGGCACCCCGAGCTTCTTCGTGAACGGACGCTTTGTCAGCGGCAACCTCTCGGCTGAGGATTGGCACAAGATGATCGACGCGGAACTGGCGGCCGTGGCCGCGCGCTCCAAAAATACCGCCTCGCGCTAGGGAGCAGGTTGTAAATTGGCCACGCGGTAGTGGGCGCGGTAGGTGGCCGCCGCAGTTGGCCGCGCTAGTCGGTCAACGCTAAGCGACTGGTTAGTGAGCCATTCACTGGGCTCTACGAGATTCACTCTAACTGTGCGCGGCACGGAGAGTGAATCTCTTGGAGTTTCCGAAGGAAGCAAGAAACGGCTGAAGAAATACAGCCGAAAAACAGGTTCCAAAAAGATGGGACCAAAAAGAAGAGATGGGGAGAGATAAGCGATGCGGCGATTGTCTTTTTTGGTGGTGGCCGGCTCCCTGGCTGTGTCCGCAAGCGGCGGCACGATCCAGGAGCAAATATCCGCGCTGGGCGCGAATACCTTTGAGTACACCTTCCAATTGACCGGTTTCGACTTGGCTCTCGGGCAGGCGCTGGACATCGAGTTTGACCCGGCCGTTTATCTTTCGCTCTCGGGCCCGTCCGGCCCCGCCGGATTTACTCTCACGGCGCTTCAGCCCGGCAACCCCCCAGGGACAACCGGCGACTTCATCGTGGAGGAACCGGGCAACGGCCCGACTTCATCGCCGGCCGGTCCTTTTGGTATCGGCGTCGCGCTCAGCTCCAGCGGGCAACCGGGAATTTTACCATTTTTCCTTTATAACGTTGACAGCAACGGAACGTTCGAAAATTTGATTCAGTCGGGTACGACCACCTTGGCCGCGGGCGGCTTGGCCACCACGCCGGAACCGTTTGGTTTTTGGCCCGTCGGGCTCGGCTTATTGGCGGCAGGTTGGTCGCGAAAACTAGCGGCGCAAGCAATTGTAGTGCAACATGCCCGGGTGAGCGAGCTATCGCTAAGCGGTGTTGGTGAGACAGAGTCCGGAATTTCATAAATGAGTCGAGTGAGAATTCTTTACGAGGTCGTTATGCGTCATTTTTCTTCGGCGGCGGCAACAGGTTTTTTATTAATCATTTCGTCCCTGGCGTTCGGTGGCTCGGCCGAAAGCTTTTCCATTACGAATTACCAGCTCATCAGCCAGAGTCCCGTCACCGCCACGCAATGGCAGGTCACTTATAAGGCGGACCTGGTCAATCCCGGAGTCCCCTTCGCCAGCGTTACCGCCAAGCTGACCACCCTCAATCCCTTCAGCTTCCGGACCATTTCCGGAGAAGATTTTCTCACTTTCGCGCCGGTGCCCGCCAATAGCCAAGTTACCAGCAGCAATACGTTCACGATTTTGGTGGACCGTACCGTCACCTTTAGCTTCAATAACCTGTCGTGGGCCTATACCACCACTCCGGTCAACCCGGTCGCAAACCCCGGGGCGAATGCGACCGTCCCGCTGGGTTCAACCGCGATTCTCAATGGCAGCGGCTCCACTAACCCCAGCGGGGTCGGCACGTTAACCTATGCCTGGGCGTTTGTCTCGCGTCCCGCGGGAAGCTCAACCACCATCGCGAATCGAAATTCGGTCATGGCCTCGTTTGTGGTCGATGTGAAAGGTACCTATGTAGTCCAGCTCACGGTCAGCAATGGCGTAGGCAGCGGTACCGCGAATGTGACCATCAGCACTACGTATACGTCGCCGGTTGCGAATGCCGGCCCCAATCAGACCGTAACAATCGGGTCCACGGTGCTGCTGAACGGTAGCGGATCGACCGATGTGGACGGCCAACCGCTCACCTATTCGTGGACCATCACCCAATCTCCGGCTGGCAGCAATGCAACCCTGATGGGCGCCAATACCGTGACTCCGTCCTTTGTGGCGGACCAACTCGGAACGTATGAAGTTCAGTTGACCGTGAACGACGGCATGTCCAACAGCATGACGCCTTCTGATGTCATCATCACGTCCACCATGGTTCCTCCCGTGGCATATGCCGGGCCGAATCAGGTGATTGCGAAAGGTGCGACGGTTCAGTTGGACGGTTCGGGATCGACCGACGTCAACGGCCTCCCGCTCTCTTACTCCTGGAGTCTGATCACGCTGCCCGCGGGAAGCGGAGCGATGCTGAGTAATCCGAATATCGTGAATCCGACCTTTGTCGCCGACGTTCAAGGTACGTATGTTGCGCAATTAATCGTCACAGCAGGCGGTGTAAACAGCAAAGCGTCTACCGTGACCATCACTTCAAACACCATCCTGGCTCCGGTCGCCAGCGCTGGCAATCCCCAGATGGTGACCGACGGCAGTCTGGTGACGCTCCACGCAACGGCGTCGGATCCGAACCAACCGCCGCTTCCCCTGACGTACCAGTGGTCCATCTTGATGAAGCCGGCGGGAAGCACCGCTACGCTTACCAACGCGACCAGCTTGACACCAACCTTTGTCGCCGACCTGGGTGGAACCTATGTGGTTCAATTGATCGCGAACAACGGTTTCCTCCCGAGCACCCCGTCCACCGTGATGATCTCCACGAGCGTCGTTGCTCCCATAGCCAATCCTGGACCGAACCAGACCGTGACGCCGGGAACCACCGTGAAGCTCAACGGAAGCGCGTCCTCGGACTCTAATCATCAACCACTTACGTATGCCTGGACCCTGTTGACCGCTCCCCCTAACAGCAATGCCAGCCTGTCCGGCGCCAACACCGCGACGCCGACGTTTATCGCCGACCTGGCTGGCGCCTACGTCGTGCAGTTGATCGTCTTTGACGGTTACCAATCCAGCAGCCCCGTCAACGTGATGGTCACCGCGGCAACGGCGCCGATCATCATGCTCTCGCCCAATCCGCTGGTCATCAGCAACGCGGGCGGCGTATCCGGTACGCTCACTTTGACTTTGTCCGCCCCGGCGGGCGTCAATGGCCAGCTCGTTAATCTTCTCAGCAACAATCCAACCATCGCCAGCGTTCCCGCCACCGTTCTCGTTGGCGCCAACGCTTCGACCGCCTCGATTGCGGTCACGCCTGGCACGGTCGGGTCCACCAACATTACGGCGGCTGCGCAGGGCCTGGTGCCGGCCATCGCGGTCGTAACCGTGGTCACTCCCGCCATTACGATTGCGCTCGATTCACCCACGGTTGGACTGACGAAAACCATCAACGGTACCATCACCCTCAATACGCCTGCTCAGTTCACCGTGACGGTGAGTTTGGGTTCCACCCCGGCGGGCATCGTAGATGTAGAACCGCCGTCCGTCAAAGTGACTGCTGGGACCACCACGGCGTCGTTCACGGTCACCGGTCTGACGGTCGGCTCGGCTACCATCACCGCGGGTTCACCCGGCTACACCACAACCTCTACGGGCATCAACGTCTCCAACCTGGGGCAGATCAATTTGCCTTCCAAGGCGACGGTCGGAACCAATCAAACTGTGCCCCTGCAGTTGAGTCTCTCAACGCCCGCCGGCGCGGGTGGCGTCACAGTTTCGCTGACGAGCAGCGATCCTACCAAAGTTACGGTTCCTGCCTTAGTGATGATTCCGCAAGGCGCCACTGTCCCGGCCACCCTGCCCGTGGCCAACGGCGTCAACTTCGGATCGGCCATTATTACCGCTTCGTCCAATTCATTTATCGGCGCCACGGAAACGATTACGGTCAGCGACACTCTGGCATTCTCGCCCGCTACGCTGACACTTGCCACGGGCGCCACCATGAATCTGAACTTGACCCTGTCGAGCCCCGCTCCCGCTGGTCTCGTGGTGAACCTCAGCTCCGATAACATGAGCGTGGCCACGGTGCCCGCGACCATCGCTTTTCCCGCCAATACGACCAGCGTCAATGTCCCGGTAACGGCTGGGGCCAACACGGGAACCACAACCATTCATGCAAATTCGGCCAATCTCGCCGACACCACGGCTTCAGTGAACGTAGCGAGCCAGGGCGCGATCAACGTACCTTCCAGCTTGATGGTCGGCATCAGCCAATCGGTTGCCTTCCCGGTTACCTTGCCGCAAGCGGCGCCCACCAACGTCACTGTAATGTTGAGCAGCAACTCCGCCAACGCCACCGTCTCGCCTTCGATGGTGAGCATTTCCGCCGGACAAACCGCGCCTCCGCAACAGCCGACTGTGACCGGAGTGAACTTCGGTTCGGCGACAATTACGGCGAGCGCGTCAGGCTATGCCTCCGGCAGCGGTGTGGTGCAGGTAACCGCCTCGCTCAGCTTTGCCTCCCAAATGTCGACGGTAACCACCGGAGCGGTCCAGAACCTGGTGCTGCTGATCAGTCCGGCCGCGCCGTCAACGGGCGTGGTGATTAACCTGTCGTCCAGCAATACCGCGGCGGCCACTGTGCCGGCCACGGTGATGATTCCGGGTAACGCGACCATGGTGAACGTGCCCGTGACGGGCGTGGCCCAAGGCAACGCAACCATTCATGCCAGTTCTCTGCCTAATTTGGCGGACACCACTACCAGTGTGACCGTGACGCCGCCAATCGGCTCCATCGGGCTGCCCACCAACGTCACTGTGGCAACCGGTCAGTCTGCACCTTTCTCTGTAACGCTCTCCACGCCGGCGCCGGCCGACCTTACCGTCACTCTTTCCAGCGGTAACACTGCCGTCGCGACCATTTCGCCGGCGTCGATCGTTATTTCCTCCGGTCAGACCACGCCTGCGACGCAACCCCAGGTGACCGGTGTTGCATTCGGCGCCGCTGTCATCAAGGCCTCGGGCGCCGGATTCACGCAAGGCAGTGCGACCGTTCAGGTAACCGGAACCCTAGCCTTTAACCCGCCGACGCTGACCGTAACCGGAACCGCGCCGCAAAACCTGACTCTCAATTTGTCCAGCCCCGCGCCCTCCGGTGGTGTGACCGTCAACCTTAGCTCCAGCAACACTGCCGTAGCCACGGTTCCGACCACGGTCAACGTCGCCGCTGGCGTGTCTAGTGTGCAGGTTCCGGTAAGCGGCGTATCCAGTGGTACAGCCACCATTCACGCCAGCTCGCTTCCCAATCTGCCGGACACCACGGCCACGGTGAACGTCACAATCACGCGCGACATTTTCCTGCCTGCCAACGTCACGGTCGGGCCGGGAGCGACCGTCGCCTATCCGGTAACCTCGGCGCAGCCGGCGCCGGCGGGCGGAATCTTCGTAACGTTGACCGTTGCGAATACGGCCGTTGCTACCCTCAGCACGGCGAATGTGCTGATCCCCGCGGGCGCGACCACTTCCAGTTCGGTACTCAAGTTGAACGGAATCAATTTCGGAACCACCACGGTTACAGCGGCCGCTTTCGGCCTGATCGGCGACACCGAAACCGTGAATGTTACCGACATACTCAGTTACTTCCCGACGCCCATCAGCATCAATGGCACGAACACCGTAAATGTCTCGCTTGGCCTCTCCGCGCCAGCTCCCGCGGGTGGTTTGACTGTGAACGTGAAGACGGACGATCCGACCGTCGCCACCGTCCCGGCGACCGTGCACTTTGCCGCCAATGCTACCAGCGCCACTTTGCCGGTGACCGGCGTCAATGCCGGCACAACCACCGTCCATGCCAGCAGCCTGCCGAATATCGCTGACGCCACCGCGCCGGTCACTGTCCTCCCGCCCGGAATGGTCGTCCTGCCGAGCAACGTTACTTTGTCCCCCGGCCAATCAGCCAGTTTCCCGGTGATGCTCAGCTCACCCGCCCCGGTGGGCGGCGTGAGCGTCACGCTGTCGAGCACCGACACGACGAAAGTGACTATCTCTCCCGCCAGCGTTACCATCAGCGGCGGTCAGACCGCGCCCACGAACCAGCCGCAGGTGACGGGCGTAAACCTGGGTAATGCCACCATCAATGCCGTCGCCGCGGGTTACGTATCCGCCAATCAGCCGGTGAAGGTGGCCGCCACCATTAACTTCTCGCCGGCCAGCGCCAACATTATCGGGTCCGCGACTACCAACTTGTCTTTGAACCTGTCCTCGCCTGCTCCAGCCGGACTGGTTATCAACCTGAGTTCCAGCCCGACAGGCATCGTCACGACCCCCGCCTCAGTAACGTTCGCCACCGGCGCCACCAGCGTCAATGTTCCCGTGACCGGCGCGGGTCCGGGCGAAACAACCGTGACGGCAAGCACGACGACGGCCAACGTCGCGTCCACCACCGCCAACATTACGGTAGCGCCTGCCACCCCGGCCAGCATCACCATCAATGCCGGCGCAACGCAATCGGCAACCGTTGGGACGGCCTTCGGCACTGCGCTGGCTGTGACCGTGAAGGACGGCAATTCTGCGCCGGTGCCCGGCACTCCTGTAATTTTCACCGCCGTACCAGGCGGCAACGGGCAGAGCGGAACCTTCTCTAACGGCACCGGGACGATCACGGTGAATACCAATTCCAGTGGCGTAGCCACCGCCGGCGTATTTACAGCGAACGGCAAGCCAGGGTCATATACGGTTACGGCTTCCGCCAGCCCTGCGCCGAACGCTACCTTCAACTTTACGAATAATCCGGGTGCAGCCGTTCACTTTGCCGTCTCCGCGCCAGCCAACGCAACCGGTGGCGTGGCGTTCAACGTCACCATTACCGCGCAGGATTCGTTCAACAACACCGCGACCGGCTACACCGGAACGGTGCACTTTACCAGTAGCGACGGGCTAGCCGTGTTGCCGGGGAATTCGACGCTCTCGAGCGGTGTGGGCACGTTCTCCATAACCTTAAAGTCCGCCGGAAATCAGACCGTGGTAGCAACCGATACAGCCAACAGTACGATCACTGGCTCGGCTTCGGTCGCCGTCGTAACCAGCGCCACGCACTTCACGGTTTCCGCGCCCTCTTCCGCTACAGCGGGGACTGCGTTCAATTTCACCGTAACCGCGCTCGATGGCAACAACGCAACCGCGACCACTTATAGCGGCACGGTTCACTTCACCAGCAGCGACCCCGCGGGCGCGCTGCCGGGCAACGCGACGCTGACCAATGGCGTAGGCACCTTCTCCGCCACCCTCAAGACCTCGGGGGCTCAGAACATCACCGCGACCGATACCGTGACCTCTTCCATCACCGGCACCTCCAATACGATCAATGTGGGATCCGCGGTGGCCACGCATCTGGTAGTTACAGCGCCAGGTTCCGTGGCGGTTGGCGCCCCGTTCAACGTCATTGTCACAGCCCAGGATCAGTTCAATAACACTGCTACCACTTACGCCGGGACCATACACTTCACCAGCACCGACGGCGCCGCAGTGTTACCGGGCAACGCCACGCTGGCCAGCGGCGTGGGAACCTTCTCAGTCACCCTGAATACCGCTCCCACCCAGACGGTCACGGCTACGGATACTGTGAATAGCTCAATCACCGGCGCCTCGAACTCGATTTCCGTAGTCGCCGGCGCGAACCACTTCTCGGTTTCGGCGCCCTCTTCCGCCACGGCGGGTACTGCGTTCAATTTCACGGTCACCGCGCTAAGTTCGGGTAACACCACAGTCACCGGCTACACCGGAATCGTGCACTTCACCAGCAGCGACGGCGCCGCCGTGCTGCCTGGCAATATGACTTTGACCAATGGCGTGGGAACGTTCTCCGCCACGCTGAAAACCGTCGGCGCCATGCAGACAATTACCGCCACCGATACGGTTACTGCAATTACCGGCACTTCCGGAGCGATCAACGTGGGACCTGGTGCGGCGACCAAGCTTGTCATCACCGGAGCGCCTTCCATGGCCAATCAGGGCGCAGCATTCAACATCACCGTGACCGCGCTGGATGCGTTCAATAACACGGCCACCACTTACGGCGGGACGGTGCACTTTACCAGCACCGACAGCATGGCGGTCCTGCCGTCCAACTCCACGCTGACCAGTGGCGTTGGCACTTTCTCAGTTACTCTCAACACGTTCGGCAGTCAGACGGTAACGGCCACCGATACTTCGAACGGTTCCATCACCGGGACCACCGGCACAATCACCGTCGCCAGGACGGCCACGCACTTCTCGGTTACTGTCCCGGGCACCGCTACGGCCGGAATTCCGATTAACTTCACGGTCAAGGCGCTGGACAATACCCAGACCGTGGTGACCACTTACTCGGGTACTGTGCACTTCTCCAGCAACGATCCGAATGGTGCGCTGTTACCCGCGAATACCACGCTGTCCAGTGGCTCGGGAACCTTCTCAGCCACTCTCAAGAAGGCGGAGACCAACACCACCATCACGGCCACGGATACTGTCAATTCTTCCATCACTGGCACGTCTTCGGCGATTAACGTTTCCGCCGGCACGGCGGCTGTCATCACCGCTTATTCCGGAACACCGCAGCAGGCCCAGATCAATGCCGCCTATGCTCAGCCACTGGTGGCGCTCGTTACGGACGCCGGCGGTAATCCGCTTTCCGGCGTGACTGTGACGTTTACCGCGCCCATGCCCGGCTCGGGCGCCAGCGGCTTGTTCCTTAACAATTCCTATACCGTGGGCGTCATGACCGGACCGCTCGGCACCGCATCGTCCCCGCAGTTTACCGCCAACGCAACCAAGGGTTCCTTCACGGTAACCGCGCAGGCGGGCCTGATCACGCCCGTGGCAATGTTCAGTCTGCAGAACATCAGCCAGGTAGTGGTGGGCTCTACCACGGTGGGTGAGAATCTGGAGTCCTCGTTCCTGGTGACCATCCCGACGCAATTCACCAGCGCGGTTTGCGTGGTGCTTACCAGCAGCGATCCGAACAGGTTGTTCTTGTACGGCGGTGGCACGGCGCCACCGGCCGGTACTTCATTTATCGTCATACAGGCCGGCAACACCCAGGGAATTGCGTTCGCCGAGGGTCAGGGCGGAGGCACCGGCGGTATTACCGTGACGGGCACGCTCAACCTCACCTATACTCCCGGATTTGGGATTAGCCCAGGAACATGCACCAATCCCGCCACAACTTACGATCCCGGCATGAACACCATTAACGTGACCAATGCCGGCTTCGTTCTCTCGCAACAGAGCGGGAATGGAATTGGCGCCAGCTTCAACGCGACCCTGGGGATACCCACAACCCTGGTGGTGAACTCCGCCATGCTGGATGGTTCGGGTAACTTCGTTTCCATTCAGGGTGTGCGCACGAGCTTCAGTAACAACGGCAGCGCCATTACTCAAAATCCGGTCACCGTGACGTTGGGAGATACAACGTCAGCCACCGGGACTGTTCCGGCGTCTGTGACCTTTAATGGCGGAGACACGGCTCAGAATGTAACCTTCAATCCGGTTGCCGTGGGCACGACGACCATTACTGCCAACAGTCCCGGCGGTGGTTTCTTCGCCAACCCGATGATCGGCTGCCCCTCCAGTTGCATGCCGGCGAACTCGGTGTTCATCAATGTTCCACAGCCGACGGCAACTATGCCGAACGTCAGCGTGGGCAATGGTCTGCAGGCGTCGGAACAGGTCAATCTGGGCGGCGTGGTCCCCGGTAACCCGAACATCCAAGGGTCCGGCATTAACATCACAGTGACTTCGAATAGTTCCAGTATCACTCTCTCGACCACGCCTGGCGGGACTGCAGCATCCTCCATTCAAGTCTTTGCTCAGGCAGGTCAAACGCTAAGTAGCGTTTTCTACGTGAACGGACTCGCCTCAACCGGTTCAGGAACCTTCACGGCGATGGCCCCCAACGGTTTTGGGAATGCCACAGCCACGGCAACCTTCACCTATTCCAGCATTGAGATTGCGGGGCCGTCGACGCAACCGGGCGCGGGAATTTTGACGACGCCGACCGGTGGCCCGCAAAACGTATATCTCTATTCCGCTCAAGTTTCCAGCAGCGGGGTCTTCATCGGCTACCAGCCGGTCGCTAACGCGCAGAGCGTGACCGTAGTCAAAACGGTCACTGGCGCCTTCTCCTCTCCCGTGACGATTGCGGCTGGAACTGCGGCCACGCAAACTACCTTCACGCCGACCGCTGTTTCCAGCGGGACATTGGCGGTTACCGAACCAAGTGGGTTTATCAATCCCCAAGTCGGCGCGTCTATTTCGGTGCAGGTCATCACGCCCGGCCTCACTTGTACGGGCTCACCTACCCTCGGAGGAGCGGTTACTGTCGGCTCAGGCCTTGAGGTTCAGGGCTCCTGCGCCATAGGCGAGCCGCCACCATCGGGTGGCGTGAATGTCACACTCACGACCACGGCAGGTCTCTTGATATCTACCGATCCTACTCAGGCGGGATCGAGCTCACTCGTCGTAAATGTAGGGGCGGACGGCATGACCACCAGCTTCGTCTTCTATCTGCAGGCGGTATCGAATGGGATTGGCACCGGCGTCGGCGCCACCCCGAGCTACACGGCCACTTCGCCCGGCTTCAATAGCGGCGGCGGCTCCATCAGCGTCGCTTCGGTGCTGCCTTACGTCGGGGGACCCAACGCCTTCAGCCAGGATGAGGGGTTCCAGATAAACGTGCCGAATGGGACCCAGCAACTCCTGACGTTATATCTCGCTTTGGTCAACGGTTCCAACGCGCCAACTGGTCATCAGGCGCTAGCCGGCGGCCTCACGATGCCCATCAACGTGCTCAATAGCAACCCGACCGCTGGAAGCGTGACCCCAGCCAACCCGGTAGTCATTACAGGTGGGGTCGACGGATTTGCGCTGGAGTTCAACGCCGCGGCGGGAGAACAGGGGCAAGCCACCTCAATCACGGCCCAGGGAGGCGTCAGCTCCACTTACGGGACCAACCTTAAAGTGAATTGAGAACACATAGCTTCCGGGAAGGCGCGCACACGCACGCCTTCCCTAACCTTTTAACCAGTACGTCCGGCTCAGCGAATCCGTCCAAGTTTCCCATTTCCCATTTCCGGCGCGTCGGCGAGTCTAAAGTCAATGCTCAAAGTTTCCATACCAACCGTTTTCCTGCTCTCCATCCTGGCCGCCTCGGCAGCCGGTACCGCCAAGGAACTCCGTCTAACCAATGTGACCGTGGGAGCGAATCTGGAAGCCACGGCAATAGTGACCCTCAGCGAAGTGGCGCCGCCGGAGGGACTGGCCATAACGATTACCAGCAGCGATCCAGCCAAGGTTCACTTCTCCCTCACTCCGGACGTAGCGGGCGCCGCAACCATCCAAGTGCCGGCCCGCGGGAATTTTCACTCCACGACCGAATTTTATGTGCAGGGATTGAGCGACAGTGGTTCCGTCACGTACACGGCGGCCGCGGCTGGGTTCGATCCCGGCACCGCCCTGGTGAATCTGGTCCCTTCCGCCATGCTGATCAGTGGCCCACATGCGGCCGCCATGTCCACCTTTCAAGCCACTGCCGGTTCCCGGCCATTCAAATTGAACGTCTTCTCCGCCGCCGTCGGAGCGGAAAAGTACACCCCGCAACAGGTGGCGGGCGGTTTCTCCGCCAAAGTCGATCTCACCGTTTCCGACGCCGCATTGGGTTCCCTGAAGCCCGCGCAATTAAACATTCCCGGCGGATTCGGTAGCGCGGTGACGGTTTTTCAGCCGCTTGCTGCCGGAGAAATCACGCTGACCGCGAGCGTCCCGCCCGGCTTTAGCCATTCCGCGAAGTTCGGAGCGATCAAGGTGATCATTGCTACTCCCGGTATTGGCCTCACCCACGACGTCTTCATTGGCCGGAATCTCCAGATCGCAGGCGCGGTAAGCATGGGTAAGTTAGCGGAGAAAGGCGGCGTCCAGGTGACTTTGACCAGCAATCAGCCGGACAAACTGCTCCTGTCGGCTTCCGAACATGAGAAAGGTTCCAGTACCATTACCGTTACTATCCCCGAAAACGCCTTCACTGCCAGATATTTTCTACAGGCCTTGGACGATTCCGGAACCGTGACTTACACCGGGAGCGCACCCGGCTATCAAAGCCGGACGGCAACCGTAGGGCTGGCCCCATCGGGAGTGGTGATCGTTGGGCCTCTCACGTTGCCCGAAGGCCAGTTGTTCCGGTCTCCAAAACAAGGCGGCGCCCGGCAACAGGGCTTTCTCAGTAAAGTGTCGGGAACGCCCACCAGGCTCTTTATCGATACCGTCCAGTTAGATCCCGTCAGCCACCGGGCGGCCGACATTACCATTCAAGAGTTGCGCGGGGGGATGGATTTGGAAGTGGACCTGAAGAACAGCAATCCGGAAGCCGGCTCAATCGACTCCCGCGTGACCATCCATGGCGGATCCGATCATGCCGTCACCCAGTTTGTTCCCAAGAGCGAGGGATCGGTGGAGCTTTCGGTGGTTACGCCGGCCGGTTTTATACAGTCGAGTAACGATGCGTTACTCAAGGTGACGGTATCGAAATAGCGGCATTTTGTACCGTTAGTCCTGTACCTTGACGGACTTGCGGGAACTGTGGCAACAATCGAACTGAATAGTTGTTAGAGGACTCATGATACTAAGTACGCCATTGCCGGATGTGTGGCGGTCGCAGGAAAAGGCTGTCCATGAACACAGGCTAAAGCCTGTGCCACCTTTTGGCAAGCATCCCAGCTTCCTCTTGGCTCTGCTTATGGTCGCATTGGCGCCCTTGGCCCATGCAGGTTTCATAGATCAGTATCCGCTCAGCAGCTTCACGCTGGTGAACTCGCCCAACACCCAACTTACTAACGGATTTGCAACCATGAGCGGGGATTCCATCGTATTGACCGGCGGCAACAGCGGTAGCGGAGAGCCCGGAACCACTGACTTGACCACCACGATCCTGACCACCGGCGTCATTCAGTTCATGTGGTCGTATGCTTCGCTCGACATCCCGAATGCGGACTACGGCGGATATCTTCTCAATGGTCTCTTGTTCCCGCTGGCCGAGGCGAATGGCGCGTCGGGAACGGTAATGCTGAACGTTACGGCCGGCCAGATTTTCGGCTTCGAAGTGGGGACTACGGATAACGAATTCGAGCCCGGCATCCTGACCATCTCGTCGGTCCCGGGTCTGGCCACGCCTGAGCCGGCCACCGGATCGATTCTTCCGCTGGCCCTGAGCGCGTTGGTGGCCGCTGGTGTCTTACGGAACTTTAAAATGAAGAGGGTCGGGTGAATAAGTCGTACTTACTTCTTGCTGGCGTTTGCCTGGCTGGCGCTACCGGGCTGGTAGCGCAGACGCAACACTTTTACGCGGGCACTAATGTGACGGGCCAGTTGCTTCTGATCCGCAGTGTCAATCTTACCGCCCAAGCCCAGGCCGCGGTACAAGCACAGGTGCGAACCCGTGGGGCGATCGAGCCGGGACGCGATCTAACTCTCGGCGGTTTGAATCTCAGACAAGCGCGGGAGTTAGCGCTAAGTCAGGAAGTCAGCCGCGCGCCGCGATTCAAGGCGCCTTTACCGTTTTTTCGCAGCAGCCGCTTCCCATCGACGCTGGATACGATTCTCTCGCCCTCCGGCCCGAGTCTTACGGTCAATCCGTCGTCCAGCATCTTTGGCTTCTCCGGCCTCACTCACTATGACCAGCGCAACGCCAATGGAGGTAACCAGTTGACGCTGGAGCCGCCTAACGTCGGCATCGCCTCTGCCGACGGCTATGTATTGCTGGGTGTCAATAACGCCGTTCAGGTGTATACCACCGCGGGCACACCTCTGCTGCCGGCCGTGGTGTCGACCAATCAATTGTTCGGTGTCTCGCCCGCCATCAACCGGAGCAACAACAACGCCCGTGGCGTGTTCCCCACCGACATGCGCATATTCTACGACGTCAACATCGATCGTTTTTTCGTCTTGCAAAGGGTTCAAGCCAACGATGTAAATGGCAATACCTTGCCCATGTCCGAGTATCTTCTGGCCGTCAGCCAGACCAACGATCCGACACAGACTTATAACATCTATTCCTACGACACCACTAACTACGCCAGTTTTCAATGCCCCTGCGTAAACGACTACCCGCAAATCGGGGCCGATCAGTACGGGTTCTACATCAGCGCCAACGAATTTAACGCCAATACCTTCGATTTCGCTTATGCCGCCAGCATTCTGGCGATATCGAAGACGGCGCTGGCCGCCGGCTCGATGATGCCGGCGGCGGTGAAATTCGAGGTTCCATTTACCACCGGCTACGAATTTACCATTCAGCCCGCGTCCACTCCGCCGGGCGCGAGTAACTTCCTCGCCAACGGCGGCGTGGAGTATCTGGTAAGTAGCCTGATGGACGTCGTTGGTGATAATCTCGCGCTCTGGGCGATCAATAACACCGGTTCGCTCAATACTCCGAGTCCCACCATGGTGCTGAGCCAGACCACCGTTCCTTCTCTTACTTATAATCTCCAGAACCCCGCCACCCAGAAACCTGGCCCGCTTACCTATGCGCTGACGCTGAATCCGCCCGGGGAGTTGGCGGAACTCGATGGCGGCGATGTTCGCGTCTTGTCAGCCTGCTATGCGGGCGGCCGTCTCTATGTCGCCCTCGGAACACTGGTGGTCGACAATACCGGGACTCAGCGATCGGGCGGCGCCTACGTTGTCATTTCGCCTTCGTTACGCAACGGAAGCCTCTCGGGAACAGCCTTCCGTCAAGGTTATTTGTTAGTGGACGGCGATCATTTATTGCGTCCGGCCATCGCTGTAAATGCGCAGGGCCAGGGGGCCATCACCTTCACGCTGGTTGGTCCGGACTATTATCCCAGCGCCGCATTTGTACCATTTGATTCGTTTTCGCCAGCCTCTACCATTCAGGTTGCAGGCCCTGGCGCATTCCCGGAGGATGGCTTTACCGGCTATCCCAATCTCGGGTATCCCGCTGTAGGGATTGCTCGCTGGGGAGATTACTCCTCGGCCATCGTTGATACCAACGGCTCAGTTTGGATGTCAGCGGAGTATATTCCGAATTCGGTGCGCACTCCCCTTGCCAATTGGGGAACCTACGTAATGCAGTACATACCTTAATGTCAAAAACCCACACGCCGACCCCCATTACAGCGGAATTAGGTCTCGTACTTATGGACCTGTCGTTCAACTTGATCGCCTGTGACCGGGGGGCGGCGTCCATCCTGAACTACCCGAACCTGCCCGCGGTGTCTCCGGGAAGCCTGTCTCCGATAAGCGCTTACTCGATTCCCGCGGAATTGCTCGAATTGCTCCGCGAGCATAGGCCAAGCGAGTCGGCGCCTTTAAAGACGCATCTTCGCCTCGGGTTATGCGAGTATGTGTGCCGGGCGTATGTGCTCGAAAGCGGGGGTGAAGGGTATGCGCAGCCCATTATGGCCCTCCATCTGGAAAGAGACCTGTCGGCCAGCGACGCCGCTTACGAAGTGGGCACCAGATACAATCTCACCGAGCGGGAAATGGAAGCGCTCAAAGGAATCCTCATCGGGCTGGGCAGTAAGGAAGTGGCGGAGCGCATGCACATCAGTCCGAATACCGTAAAGGCTTTCCTGCGGCTCATCATGATCAAGATGGGCGTCACCACGCGGGCGGGAATTGTCGCCAAGGTTCTCCAGAACCGAGCGACTCCGGAAGAGGGCGGGGAAAAGCCTGCTCCCCAACGGCCGAAACGCAAGGATGCCGCGACCGCCAACGGCAGAAAAGCCAGTTCCTCGAAGGCGCCCACAGAGAATAACTGGACCGACCGCATCGGCGATTCCACCGGCACTGAAACCAAACTCACCGGCCATGGCCCGGTATCGACTGGACCGCAGCGCATCGGCTTCGAAGGCAACCTTAAGCCGCGCGGGTAGCGACGAACTTGTCCCAGTTGCCATGGCCCGGGACCGATGTCCCGCGCCGGCTCTCTTTCCCGCCCCCTTAATTAGCGATTACGGCAGCGCATGGAAAGGGACACGCCGATACTCCTTTTTGCTCTTCGAGAAGGAGGGCCTGGAGACGGTAGACCGGATCGTCACATTTTTTCCTTCCTCTATCAACCCGGAAGCAACTCGCTTCAGATCCTCGGCGTGCTTCACCGAAAGCGGAATGTGGCGCGCATTTTGAGGCAACGCTTATGATCCGCTAGCAGCCGAAACGTTCTCACCAAAACTCGCGGTATGCCGCGCTTGACTCCCACCCCGCCGCACAGCTATCGTACGGCATGGACCGCCGACGCTTCTTTCGTTCCTCCGCAGCCGCCGCCTTCGCCGCTTTCCAGGCCGATTCACTCCTCCGGGCTCAATCCGCCGTGGAATCCGTGTCCGGCCGCGCCGCCGACACCGTAGCCCGAGACGAGGATTTCTGGTTCAATATCCGGCACGCCTTCACGGTTGACCGGAATATGATCAATCTCAACAATGGCGGTGTCTCGCCCGCTCCCAAGATCGTGATGGACACCGAGACGCGCTATCTCGAGATCGAGAACATGAATCCGTCTTACTACATGTGGAACGTGCTCGACCCCGGAATCGAGACCGTCCGCCGCCGTCTGGCCCGCACCTTTGGTTGCGATCCCGAAGAAATCGCCATTACCCGCAATGCCAGTGAGGCGCTTGAGATCGTCCAACTCGGCCTGGAACTCAAGCGCGGCGACGAAGTGGTCACCACCAACCAGGACTACGGCCGCATGATCACCACCTGGCAGCAGCGCGAGCGCCGCGATGGCATCGTGCTGAAGCAAGTTACCTTCCCGGTGCCGCCGCCCAGCATGGATTATCTGGCGCGGCGCATTGAAGAGGCCATCACTCCGCGCACCAGGGTGATCCACATTTGCCACATCACCAACCGCACTGGCCAGATTTTCCCCGTGAAACAAATTTGTCAGATGGGCCGGGACCGCGGCATTGAGGTAATCATCGACGGCGCGCACGCCTTCGCGCAGTTCCCGTTCAAGCATGCCGATCTCGACTGCGACTTCTACGGTACTTCGCTCCACAAGTGGGTGTTGGCGCCCATCGGCACCGGCATGCTCTATGTGCGCAAAAACAAAATCGAGAAGATTTGGCCGATGATGCCGGCGCCGGAATCGATGAACGCCAATATCCGTAAGTTCGAAGAGATCGGCACTCATC
The DNA here is from genome assembly GCA_963836595.1 of Bryobacterales bacterium. Lineage (GTDB taxonomy): Bacteria > Acidobacteriota > Terriglobia > Bryobacterales > Bryobacteraceae > DATFZA01. The sequence goes on along the minus strand of CAWIKC010000002.1, from coordinate 522,136 downwards.
CGGCGTCGCAGCGCAACGCCATCACCGAAGCGCTGAACTTCCACGAGAGCATCGGCCCGGAGCGTAAAGCGGAGCGCTTCCGCTACCTGCGCAAGCGCTGGTCCAACCGCCTGCGCGAGCTGCCCGGCGTGAAGATTCTCAACAGCGAAGACCCCCAGCAATCCTGCGCTATCGGCTTTATCAGCATTGATGGGTTCAACGCCTCCAAGCTGGCCGCGTATCTGTGGGAGAAGGAGCGCATCTGGACCGTGGCGATCGACACGCCGGGAGAATACCAGGGCCTGCGCATCACCCCGAATGTCTACACGACGCTTGAAGAAGTGGACACCTTTACAGAAGTGATGGAGAAAATTATTCGCCGCGGGTCGCTGCCAGCCTAGTCGGCGCCCACGCGGTCAGCGCCCCACGACTAAAATCTGAAAACTACCCGCCACCGGCGTCGGGCGTCCTTTGGAAGCCTGGGCATAATCGGCTGTCGGCAAATACAGCTTATGCGCTTTCCTGTCCACTGCAATGGTGCGCGCCCCGCGCTGCGTCTGTATCGTGGCAACCGGCTCAAATTTTCCCGGCGCCGTTTCGCCAACCATGGTGATCGTCCCGTCTGCGCCATTGGCGCTGAAAGCATATCCGTCGTCAAAAGCCACGCCATCGGTTCCGGCGCCAATGGTCGGCGTCGCCAGCACCTTTCCCGCCGCCGGATCGCTCACGATCATCAGCTTGTTTTCGCACACCGAGTACAGGCGCGCTTTCTTTTCGTCGTAAGCGAGACCGCTGGGGCTATCGCACGGCGCGATCGAGTAGCGCTTGGCCACCAGCGCATTGCCGGCGTCCACCTCGGCGATCTCGTTCTTGTCTTCGAGGTTCACGTAGATGTGACCTTTTCCGTCCACCTGCGCAAATTCTGGCTTGCCGCCCATCGGAATCGACGCCACAATGACATTGCCGGTTTTGGCGTCGATCGCCGTTGCATCGCTGCTGCGGCCGTTAAACGTGAATACGCGGCGGGAAACCGGCTCATAAATAATCGCGTCCGGATTCTGGCCCGTCTTTACCTTGCTCAGCACTTTGAGGCTCTTCAGATCGAATACCGTCACATCGTTGTCGGCGCCATCGCTGATGAACCCGCGGCCGAGATCGTTTGCCACCGCAATCCCGTGAACGCCCTTGGTATCCGGAATCGTTCCCGCCAGCTTGTCCGTCGACGTGTCCACCACTTCCGTCTGCGTGCCGTGCGCAACGTAGAGACGATGATTGGCGCTGTCGGCGTAAGCATAATCCCAGCGCGTGCCCCCGCCGATTTTGATTTTGTTCACGACTTTGTAGGTGGGCGGAGCGGCCATGGCGGCGGCTACCAAAAGCGCGAGCAGGACTGGTTTCATGTTAGTACCTGTTATATGGAAGCAAGCTGAAGATTGCCTGAGGTTCGACCGGATCGCGCCGGAAACAGCACTCGAAATACACATCCCGCGCCTGGCATGCTGCGGACTTCAATGTGCGCACCCTGTGCTTCGGCCAGGTTCTTGGCCAAGGACAACCCCAGGCCGTAGCCTTCGGTGCTTCGCGATCCATCTGCCCGGTAGAAACGGTCGAAGACATGCGGCAGATCGGCTTCGCCGATGCCTTGCCCGAAATCCTGAATGGCGACGGAAATCACTGACTCACTTTGTTCGAGCGTAATGACGATTTCTCCGCCATCGGGCGAATACTTCAAAGCATTATCGAGCAGCGCCAGAAACAAACGGCGCAACGCCGCGGCATTCGCGGAGACGACGGCGGGCTCCTTACCCAGTTGCGCTTCGAAATGAATCGTCCGAGTTTCCGCCAGACTGCTCAATTCGACGCAAATCTCGCGTAGTATATCGCGTAAATCGATCGCCGATAGCGGCATTTGGGCGCCGATATCCTTGCGCGCCAGCAGCAGCAGGTCCTCCACCAATTGCGACATGCGTTGCGCTTCGAGGACGATCTGCTCCAGCGATTGCCGGTATGCTTCGGGTGGGCGGTTGCGGCGCAACGCCAGCTCCGCCGTGGTCCGGATGACCGCCAGCGGCGTGCGTAATTCATGGGAAGCGTCGCCCGCGAACTGCGACAGCGTTTTGACCGCGGATTCCAGCCGGCTCAGCATCTGGTTCAGAACTTTCGTCAGCGCCCCTAGTTCGTCACCGGTTTCCGGCACCGGCAGCCGCTCCGACAAATTCTCAATGCTGATGCTGAGAGCCGCCGCCGCGATGCCTTGCACCGGCTTCAGCGCGCGATGGCTCAACCACGCTCCGCCCAGGCAGGCAATGGCAATCACCACCGGGCTCAACCCCAGCAGCAATAGCCGCAACAGGTCGAGCGTGTGCGCCGCGGCTTCCATTGGGGCTCCGAGTTCCAGATCGAAGCGCTCGCTCCGGAAATCAAACTGCCGGCGAAGCACCCGATCGTTCGCGATTGCGTTCGCCGGACAACGGAACGTAAACCCACTCGCGCCTCGCAGATCGATGTAATTTGCCGGCGCCAAGGCTTGGCAAAACTCGTTCAATTCGTCCCGCAGTCCGGCGGCGTCTTCGGCCGATTCGCTCTCGAAATATGTCGTAAATTGGCTCGCCAGGCGGTCGAGCCGCTGATCGATTTCGCCCAGAATCTCTTGGCGCAGCGCGAACCAGGTCAGCGCTCCAAACAGCGCGAATCCGGCGCTCAACACCAGTGCATACCACACCGTGAGCCGAAAGCCGATCGATCGCGTGTTCATTGCGCTTCCGGTTCTTCGAGCACATAACCAAAACCGCGCACGGTTCGAATCAGCTTCGGCTCCCGCGTGTCGATTTTCAGACGCAGTTGGCGTACGAATACTTCCAAAGTGTTCTCGGCGATCTCCGTGCCGAATCCCCACACCGATTCGAGAATTGTGTCCCGCGTGATCACCCGTCCTCGATTGCGCATGAACAACTCGAGCAATTTGTATTCGCGCGGAGTCAGGTTCAACTCTTCCCCGGCCCGGCTGACGCGGTGGCTGGCCGGATCGAGACTGAGATCGCCCACTTCCAGACGCACTGGCCGCGGAATGTCGCCGCGCCGGCTCACGGATCGCAGCCGGGCCAAAAGAACGTCAATCGAGAACGGTTTGGTGAGATAGTCGTCGGCGCCGGAATCGAGACCCCGCACCACATCGGCCGGAGCATCGCGCGCCGTCAGCATCAGCACCGGCGTCTGGTTGCCTCTGTCGCGTAAACCGCGCGCGACCGCCAGCCCATCCATCAGCGGCAGCATCACATCGAGTACGATTACATCGAACCGCGAGCACCGTGCGAAGTCGAACCCCTCCCGCCCATCCCGCGCCACCACGACCTGATGACCTTCTTCGCTCAGCGCCTGGCGCAACAACCCGGCCATCCTAGGCTCGTCTTCGACGATCAGCACCTGCACGTTTCCATCCTAGCCAATAAAGCTGAAGGAAGCCTGTAGCCAAAATTTCTCTCGTAGGTTGTCGCGGCCCGCTGTGGCCTAGTGCTGGCCTGGTGCTGGCCTGATGCTGGCCTTATAGTGGGGCCGACGCCCTCGTCGGCGCCGGAACCCCCTGGTCCGGCCGCGCCCAGCGGAAACACAAAGTCCGCCGCAGCCGCAGGTGACCCCACACCGCAACAATTAGGGCATGATAGATACAGCATGCTGGTCTTTCTAGAGGTGTTTTACTGCTGCATTCTGATGGCTTTGGGCTTCTGCCTGGCGCTGAGTCCGCTCAAGACATTCCGCGCCCTGGCGTTCGGCAAACCGATTCCCAGCGTACTCGAGAATCGCTGGCTCTTGCTCGCCTACCGCGTGGCTGGAGTGGTGATGTTGATTTTTGTTTTCGAGCTACTGCGGCAAGCCCTGCGAACCGCTCCGCGGTAATGCTTACTCCGGCGCCAGCAGCACCTTCAGCACTCCCTTCTGGCTGGCGCGATCGAAAGCCGCTGCCGCTTCCTTCAGCGGCATGATCTCGGAGATGAGCGGCGCAACGTTCACTCTGCCCGATTCCAAAAGCTCCAGAGCCGGCGCAAAGCGGCCGCAGCGCGAACCAACCAGCGTCAATTCGTTCACGATGATGGGCGCCGTATCCACCGGAACCAGGCCATGCATGGTGCTTTTCAGGATCACCGTCCCGCGCGGCCGCGTGATCGCGGCCGCTTCCCGCAAGCCGTCGGGCGACCCGGTTGCGTCGACCACGTAATCATAGGCCGCAGGTTTGCGCGGCGTCTGTATCCCGGCGTTTCGAGAAATTTGCAGCTTCTCCTTGTGCCGCCCGAAATGGTGGACCTCAGCGCCATGGGCGTGCAACACCTGTGCGATCAGCAACCCGAGTTTCCCGTCTCCCAGCACCGCCACGCGTTCACCCGGCGCGATTACAACCTGATCGAGAATTTCACAAGCGGCGGCCAGCGGCTCGACAAACACGGCATGTTCCCATGGAATCGATTTTGGGATCGCGTGCAGGTTGCGCTCGGGCAGAGTGAGGATTTCGCGAAATGCGCCGGGGTGTTTCACTATGCCCAGCACGGTGCGCGTTGGACAGTGACGGCTGAGGCCGCGCGCACACCACTCGCAGTGGCCACATGCGAGGTTGATTTCTCCAACTACATACTTGCCGATCAGCTCTCGCGTATCGGCGCCGATTACCTCGCCAACGAATTCATGCCCGGGCGTTCCGCGAAAGCCGTAATAGCCGCGGCGCAGTTCGAGATCGGTATTGCAAATGCCCGCATACAGCAGGCGAATGGACGCAAAGCCTTCTGGCCGGCGCGGTTTAGCAACCTGGCGCAGGCCAACCGCGCCGCCTTCCAGATGAACCGCAAGCATACTTCATACTTCCCGCACCGGATCGTTACTGTCAAGAGCGTACTCAAAATGAGCCCTCATTTCGCTTCAATCCGGTACGGCATCAGCTTCAATATTCCGCCGTGCATCAACGATTCAACCGGCAAGCCATGCACCAGTTTCCGGAGGGCCTTTACTTCCATGCTGGCGTTATCTTCGTTGCTTCGCATGAGGACATCCAAAATGCTTCTTTTGGCCGGGTACGGCACCAGCGTGACGTCCTCGCTGTGCGGAATCTGCGCTCTCACTTTCACCATCTCGATCGCTTTATCCAACCCCCCGAGTTCATCCACCAGTCCGTTATTCTTCGCTTGCGCGCCTAGCCACACGCGCCCCTGCGCAATGTCGTTAATCTGGTCGTAGGACTTCTTGCGGGCCGCGGCCACGCGCCTGACAAATCCGGAATAGAAACTATCGATCTCCTGTTGATATTTCTGTTGTTGCTCCGGAGTCGTTGGATAAAATTCGGAGTCCATATCCGCAAATTGCCCTCGCTTTAGCAGGTCTTCCGTGATGCCCAGCTTGTCGTAAAGGCCATGCAGGTTCGGCTTCATCATGATGACGCCGATGGAACCAGTCAGCGTATTCGGGTACGCCACAATCGGATCGCCGGTGATCGACATGAAGTAACCACCCGAGGCCGCATAGTCGCTCATCGAGACTACCAACGGTTTTTTCGCGCTCAGATTCCTGGTCTCTTGCAGAATTTCGTCCGATGCCACGCCATCGCCGCCCGGCGAGTCGATCCGCAGGATGACACCCCGGATGCTGGAATCGTTCTCCAGGTCCTTCAAAAGCCGGATGAACGGGCTCGATCGGATGCCGGTTTCGGAACCGAACGGATCATTCCCGCCGCCGCGAGTAATATCGCCTTCCGCCGCCAGCAACGCAATCCGGGCGCCGCCATTCGACGCCTCCGCAAGCTTGCTGTAAGCCCGCGCCGAAATCTTTTTAAGCGAACTTTGGTTCAACCGCTTCTGCACGTCCTGCATCGCCTGGTCTTCAAAACCCAGCACGTCCACCAGTCCATCGTTCTTGGCTTCGCCCGACGTGAAGGGGCCTTGATCGATCAGCGCTTTCACCTGCTCCGGAGTCTTCTTGCGCCCGGCCGCGATGACGGCCACCAGATCGCCGTAATACTGATCCAGCACTTCGCTCAACACTTCGCGCGTCTCCGGCGACATGGCCGTGTGCGTGAACATGTCTCCGGCATCCTTGAACTTTCCGGCGTGGATCACGTCCATCTGGACGCCTAGCTTGTCCAGCGAGTCTTTAAAATACATCGACTCTATGCGCAGCCCCTTGAGGTCCAGCATGTCATCGGGAGTGATAAAAATGCGGTCGGTCGCGCTCGCCAGGTAGTATTCGCGCGATCCGGGACCGACCAGGAAACTGACGATGGGCTTGCCGGACTTCTTGAAATTCAAAATTTCCGCGCGGATCTCCTGCATCTTCGCCCAGCCGATCGACAGCCCCACCGGTTCAAAAACCACCGCCTTGATCTTGGGATCGGCCGCTGCTTTACGAAAAGTTTCCCAAGTCTGCTGGATCGTGATCGGAGTTTGCTGTTCAAACAGCGGGATCGGAATCTCGGTGGGCGCCATCTCCGGCACGTCCCCTTCGAGTTTGAAAATCAGCGTCGATCCGTCCGCCACCAATGGTTTTCGTTCGCCGTAGGATTCCGCGAAGCGCACCACCGCGAAGATCAGAATGAAAACCGTGAGCACGCAGACCAGCAGCCCGGTGAAGAGCCCGATCAGAAAGTTCTTCATTCCTACATTGGACCACTCTCCGGAGAGCATGCCAGGGCAGGCTGAAGACAGGTGCGCGGAGCTTAGCCACTTTCGGCGCCGTGTAAAGTCTCAGCGCGGCGACGATCCTCGCGGCCCCGAATGTAAGTGAGGGGAACTTTGCCGTTTCCCTCACTCGCGTTCGGGGCTGGAAGGGCGAGTCACATTTTCCAGGCAGGCGTCAGCGTGTGCTGAGGGGTGCGCGTTGGGAAAATCGTTGAGCCGGGAGACTATTTGGGCGCCATAGGCCAGACCGGCTTCAATGCGGAACTCGTCCGCCACGGACAACATCTTCATTTTGAGATCAATCGAGTTGATGGCGGAGCGACGCGTACGGCGGAAGCGCCGCGTTAAGCCCGACCCGAGGTCGTGTGTCGGTGATTCTGACAAGCTAGTATCATGCTGGCCAACGCAAGGCTTTGGATAGCCCTGGGCGCCTACGTAGTACTAGCGGCGTTGGCCGGCTTCACGCTGGACGGACCGATGCGTTTAGCGGTATGGGTATTCCTCGGTGGACTAGCGGTCAAGACTTATATCGCCGGTCTTCAAGAGCCTTAGCCCCTATCGAATCCCAAAAACCTTCCGATACGGAGAATCAGGCGAACGGGATTGCCGTTCCATTCTGGAACGCCGGTTTCATTTTGGGAGCCGTTTCGGTTCCGCGCTGTTCCAGAACGAAATTCGAAGAGCGGCGGTCTAGTCCGAAAGTAGTATGCCTCTGGGCCATCGGTAGCCGAATCCTCGCAAGGTTAACTGCTTGTACCAGTTGTGACTGTATGCCAGAGGTCTACACAAAAGACCCGACTTTCGGCGATGGCGATTTGCTGAGTTTTGCGATGGCGAGACGGTTGCAGTTAGACAGGCAGCATGATTACCAAGATCAAACGAACTCCGGCCCTCCACGCCAGCAAGATTGCCAAGCGGGATCGCATCATTCTCGAGCATTTGCCGCTCGTCAAGGCGATCGCCGTCCGCGTTCACGAGAACCTGCCGGTGCACGTGGACCTGGATGATCTGGTTCATGCCGGCGTGCTCGGACTTTTCGACGCCGCCACCAAGTTCAACCCCGAAAAACAAGTCGCGTTCTCGAGCTACGCCAAGCATCGCATCAAAGGCGCCATTCTCGATAGCCTGCGCCAACTCGACTGGGCTTCCCGCGATCTCCGCCGGCGGCATAAGCAACTGGAAGCCGCCACGCGCGAACTCTCCGCCACCCTGCAACGCGCGCCTACCGAAGCCGAATTGGCAGCCAAACTCGGCGTCGACGTCGACCGCTGGCGTCAGATGATGCTCGACCTGCGCAACGTCGGACTGATCTCCGCCTCCTCCCGGACCTCCGACTACGAAGAACTTCCTGCCCCCGATTTTCCCAGCAAACCGGAAACCCAGCCCGACAACATGTGCGCCCATGAGCAGATGCGCATGGTTTTGGGCGTGGCCATGAAAGCTCTGCCGGAGCGCTATCAAAAGGTCGTCAGTCTGTACTACACCAATGAAATGACGATGAAGGAAATCGGCGGCGTCCTCGGCATCAACGAAAGCCGCGTCTCGCAGATCCACAAGTCGGCGCTAGAGAAAATGCAAGTTGTTCTGCAGGCCAACGGAATCAGCTCAAGCTGCGCGTTCTAGATTACTCCTTGGTCGGTTGAACCAGGGCGGATGCCTCCCATATTGGGGAATTTGGCATTCGCCCTCTTTGTTTTCTGGCAGATCCTTTTACAGGCCCTTCTTCGCGAGAAAGTCGATCAAATCGATGATCCGCATTGAGTAGCCCCATTCGTTGTCATACCAGGCCACGACCTTTAGCAGATTGCCCCCGACCACCTTTGTAAGCTGAGAGTCGACAATGGAACTGTTCGGGTTCTGCATCATGTCGGTCGAAACCACCGAATCCTCGGTGTAGGCCAGAATGCCTTTCATCCTGCCTTCCGCGGCTTCTTTCAAAGCGCTATTTACGGATTCCGCCGTCACCGGCTTCGACATCACCGCCGTCAAGTCCACCACCGATACGTTAGGCGTGGGAACGCGCATGGCATACCCATCCAGCTTGCCTTTAAGCACCGGCATCACCAGGCCCATGGCCTTGGCCGCGCCCGTGGTGGTCGGAATCATGTTGATAGCGGCCGCACGCGCGCGGCGGAGGTCCTTGTGGGGATAGTCCAGCACGTTCTGGTCGTTGGTATAGCTATGGATGGTGGTCATGGACCCGAACTCGATGCCGAAAGTATCTTGCAACACCTTCACTACCGGCGCCAGACAATTCGTAGTGCATGACGCGTTCGAAATGATATGGTGTTTTGCGGGATTGTAGGCGCCTTCGTTGACACCCAAAACAATGGTCACATCCTCATTCTTGGCCGGCGCCGAGATGATCACCTTCTTGACGCTGCCCTTGAGATGCTTGACGGCATCTTTTGCATCTGTGAATTTCCCCGTGGACTCCAGCACAATCTGAGCGCCGAGCGAAGTCCAGTCGAGTTCGGCCGGATCCTTCAACGCGAACACGCGCATGTGCTTCCCGTCTACCACGATCCCATCCGCCTCGGCGTGCACGCCTTTGTGAAACGGACCAAGAACGGAGTCGTACTTCAACAAGTGCGCCAGCGTTTTTGTGTCGGTGAGATCGTTAGCCGCGACAAACTCGAGGTCCGGCCGATTGAGAGCGGCGCGAACCACATTGCGCCCAATACGGCCGAAGCCGTTAATTCCAATTTTAATTGCCATGATGACTCTATTTTAGCGGGTCTCGAAAACGCGAGACTCACCGAACGGAGGGCCGGTTTCATGCATCACCAGCTTCACGGTAGCGCCGCTTACATCCACCACCGTGTTGCCGAAGAACCAGCCTTGCGCAAAGCCGCGTCCTTTTAGCAGCGCGCCCGCGCTGCCCGCTTCCAGATACACGATTCCGTCCCGCTCGATTTGTACGAATTGATGCCCGTGTCCGCTGAACACCGCCGTCACTCCATACTTTCTGGCGAGCTTGTGAAACGGAAACTCACTGCTCTGAAATTTCAGCGGCAGCAGCCAAAACGGCTGATGAAACGAGACAAACTTCAGGCTCTTGCCGCGATTGCGCTCCAGATCGGCCTCGAGAAACTTCATCTGCTCGTCGTCCAAGTCGAGTGAGCCGCTGTTGTCCAGCACCGTGAAATGCGCGTTCGCATAGTCAAACCCGTACGTGGCCGGGTGCCTGGTCGCCCGTTCGTAGATCTTGCGGGACGCATCCGACCAGATGTCGTGATTGCCGGGAGTGAAGTATTGGGGCAATGTCCAGATGTGGCGCAAGGCGTCCCATTCCGATTGGGCAGTCGCGTCGTTCAGGCCCTGGATGGTGTCGCCGACGTTGAGCACAAAGGCCGGATGCTCCGCTTCCACATCCCGCCAGACTTGTTCATAAATGGCCTCGTTGGCATTGCCGGTCCGGTCTCCGAGCACCACAAAACGGTAACCGTTGGCCTGTGGCTGGAGAGCGAGAGCGCCCAATAGCAGCCAGAGGGCGAAAATGCAAAACGTTGCCCGCAAGCCGCGATTGTAACAGGTGGGGGTACAATTAGGCATCTGAATGCTTCGCGTCCCTCTCCTGGCCGCAACGGCCGTCATTGCTACTTTCTTGAGTGCTTGCAAAACGGTGGTTCCGGAAAACGTCGCGGCTACTGTCAATGCGCGCACCATCCCCTATTCCGAACTCGATAAGCAATTTCAATCGCAATTTTCGTCATCGCCCGAGAAAGCCAGTGACGATCAGGCGATGATACAGAAGCTCGAGGTGCTACGCAGTCTCATCGACAGCGAGATCATGCTGCAGCGCGCGGAGAAGCTGGGGCTGATGGCGACGGATACGGACGTCGAAGCCAAGATCACCGAGTTCAAGTCGCCCTTTACGCAGGAAGAATTTCAAAAACAACTGGCGGCGCGCAAGATGTCGCTGGACGATCTGAAGGCTCAATTGAAGCGCGAGCTGAGCGTGCAAAAGCTCATCAATAAGGAAATCACGTCGCACATCAGCATTTCCGACAAAGACGTAAGCGATTTCTACAACGCCAACAAGAGCAGCTTCAATTTTCCCGAGCCGCAAATTCATATGGCGCAAATCGTGGTTACGCCGCAACCCGACCCCAACGTGCGCAATCTGAAAAACGACAAAGCGCAGAACGACGATCAGGCGCAGAAGAAGATTCATATGCTCGAAGCCCGCATCCACCAGGGCGAGGATTTCGGCATGCTGGCGCAGAATTTTTCGGAGGATCCGCAGAGCGCTCCCAACGGCGGCGATCTCGGTTTTGTGCCCGAGTCGGCGCTCGAAAAAGCAGGCCCGGACGTGCGGAAGATTCTCAGCATTCCGCCCGGGCAGGTCTCGCCGATTATCAAGACCGACGGCGGTTATCGCGTGTTCAAGATCTTCTCGCGTGAACCGGCTGGCCAGCGCGCTCTCAGCGATCCCCGCGTCCAACAGAGCATCCGTGAAACGTTATTGAACCGCAAGGACCAGCTTCTGCGCGCGGCGTATTTTGAAGTTGCGCGCGACGATGCCAAAGTGGTCAATTACCTCGCTCAGAAAATCACTCAGACGCGGATCAAATAGGGGGTCACGCGAGCCGCGGACGTTCGGGGTAACTGATAGGGTATGCCAAGGTCCCCAGGCGCGGCGATCGGGAGATCACGTTGTTGGATCTTCCGATGCACAGCGGGTGACTTGCTGAAATTCCTGGCGGCCAATCTGGAGCGAAGCACCCTCATGAAACAGCCTTGCCACTCCTTCCGAACCGCTCCGTTGAGGACGCGGTCCAAATCATTGATCCTGCGAAACCGGCCAGCGGCGTCTTCATCGCTCAAGGTGGGCCGTAGGCCCAATGGGGGGACTCCCTGACGGACACTGCTCGGTTACGTTTTTCCGAGCCGCTCCCTCAGGGTCGCGGCTCAGTAGATTCGTCAAAGTTGGAGATTGTCGGCAACCACATTCTGATGCCCGTAAACACTGGGTGAAACGCATGCGACGAAGAATAATCGTCCAGAAAGACGGTCGCAGCTCGGTCATGTCTTCCGAGCCGCGACCGTCAGGGAGCGGTGGCCATTGGCTGTTTCATGACCCGTCCTAACTTCGCCCCACCAGCTCCAAAAACGCCTTCGCGGCATGGCTCAGGCTGCGCTTGCCCGGATACACCAACCGGATCTTGCGCTCCACGCCGGTCAGTTCCGTGACCTTCACTTCCCGCAAGGCCTCCTGCTTCACTTCGGTCTCCACGCACATGCGCGGCAGAAACGCCACGCCTTCGTTGCGCTGCACCATCTTGCGGATCGTCTCGATGGTTGGCATTTCGACGTCCATGTTGAGCGGAACCTTGTGGCGCTGAAACTCGCGCAGGACCACGGCCCGATACGGCGACAGAACATTGTGCGCGATAAATGTCTCCATACCCAACTCGGAAATGGAGACCTCTTCGCGGGCGGCAAAGCGGTGCTTCGGGGACACGACAAAAGACAAATGATCGGTGTAGAGCACCATCGAAGCCAGGCGGTCGTCCTCGGGGTCATAACTGATCACGCCCAATTCCAGTTCGCCGTCGATTAATTGCGAGGGTATTTTGCTCGACAAGGTGCGCCGCACTTGTACCTTCATTTTGGGATAGAGCCGCCGGTATTGTTCGATCGCATCGAGCAAGTACAACGCCGTAGATTCATTGGCGCCAATGCTGAGCCGTCCCGCCGAGTGGTCGCGCAACTCAGCCAGCGAGTTCTGTAGTTCGCTCTCCAGATTCTCAAAGCGGCGCGCGTAATCGTAAACGATCCGGCCGGCATCGGTCAGCATGAGGTCTTTCCCCGACCGGTCGATCAGCCGTTCCTCCAGATCGGACTCCAGCTTTTGGATCGCCAACGACACCGCGGGCTGGGTGCGGAGGAGCTTTTCTGCGGCGCGAGAAAAGCTCTTCTCGTTCGCAACCGTCAAGAAGACTTTGAGAGGATACAACTCCATAAAACTAACTTATAACATCAGTCAGTCTTATGCACCACTGCAAGATTATAAATTTGCCAAATTGCGGTACCGCCCCCATACTCGGGGGTGATGCCAAACCGCGTTTACATTTTCGACACTACCTTGCGCGATGGAGAACAGTCGCCTGGTTGCAGTATGACGGTAAGCGAGAAGCTTCGCATGGCCAGCAAGCTGGTGGAGCTGGGCGTGGACATTTTGGAAGCTGGTTTTCCCATCGCCTCCGACGGCGATTTTGAAGCGGTCGAAGCGATCAGCCGCGAGTTCCCCTGGGCCAACGTGGCCGCGCTGGCGCGCGCCTGCACCGTGGATGTCGAACGGGCCGCTGCGTCTTTGAAGCATGCCCGTCGTCCGCGCATCCACACGTTTCTGGCGACCAGCGACATCCACCTGAAGTACAAGCTCAAAAAATCGCAGGCGCAGGTTTTGGATGAGACCGCAGCAGCAGTGAGCCTGGCGCGCGAGTTTACGGACGATGTCGAGTTTTCCGCCGAAGACGCCACGCGGACCGATCCCGTGTATCTGGAGCAAGTCTCCCGCGCGGTGGTGGAAGCGGGCGCGCGAACGGTGAATTATCCGGATACGGTCGGCTACTGCGTTCCGGAGGAATACGGCGCGTTGGTTGCGCGCATGGTGAAGTTGCTGGGTGATTCGGCAACTGTCAGCGTGCATTGTCATGACGACCTCGGATTGGCCGTTGCGAACTCCCTGGCGGCGGTGCAAGCCGGCGCGCGGCAGATTGAATGCTGCGTCAACGGGATTGGCGAGCGAGCGGGCAATGCTAGTTTGGAAGAGATCGTGATGGCGTTCAAGACGCGTCCGGACCGGCTTCCGTTTGAGACCAAGATTGTCACGGAGCAGTTGTATTCCGCCAGCCAGCTCTTGACCAGCTTGATCACGTTCGGGCCGCAACCGAACAAGGCGATCGTCGGAGAGAACGCTTTTGCGCATGAAGCCGGCATTCATCAGGATGGTTACCTGAAGGAACGGACCACCTATGAGATCATGGAACCGAAAAGCGTGGGAGTTCCTCAAAGTAAGCTCGTGCTGGGCAAGCACAGTGGACGGCACGCGCTGAATCAGCGCGCCGCCGATCTGGGCTTTACGCTTTCAAAGGAAGAGCTGGGCGAGATTTACGAACGCTTCACTGCCATGGCGGACCGCAAGAAGGGCCTCCGCAACGACGAGATTCTCCAGTTGATTCAGCAAGTGGTTGGCCAGACCGCGGGTGCGGCGGCGGCTGTTTGATGCAGCTTGACCTCCTGATTCTGCCGGGCGATGGCATCGGTACCGAAGTCACCTGCGAAGCGGTCAAAGTGCTGCGGCGCGTGGCGGATCGCTTTCAGCACAAACTGAATCTCAAGGAAGGATTGCTGGGCGGTATCGCGATCCACAAAACCGGCGATCCGCTGCCGCCTGAGACCGCCGCGCTCGCGAAAGAATCCGACGCAACTCTGATGGGCGCCGTAGGCGCGCCGGAGTATGATTCCGCGCCTCCCGATAAGCGTCCGGAAAATGGTCTCCTTGGCCTGCGCAGATTGCTGGGCGTTTACGCGAACCTGCGGCCAGTGCGCTCCTACAACGCGCTGCTCAATTCTTCACCGCTCAAGAACGAACTGGTCTCGGGCGTGGACATGATTATCGTGCGTGAACTCACCGGCGGTCTCTACTATGGAACGCCCCGCGGCATCTATGAGGACGGCCCGGAGCCGCGCGCGGTGAACACCATGGCTTACGCGCAGTCCGAGATCGAACGCATCGCCCGCATGGCGTTCCAGTTGGCGCGTAACCGGCGGAAAAAAGTAACCAGCGTGGATAAATCCAACGTGCTGGAGGTTTCGCAGCTCTGGCGCCGCGTTGTGATTCAAGTAGCCAAAGAATTTCCGGATATCGCGCTGGATCATTTATTAGTGGATAACTGCGCCATGCAATTAGTGCTCAACCCGCGCCAATTCGACGTCGTTTTGACCGAAAATATGTTCGGGGACATCCTGAGCGATGAGGGCGCGGTGCTGGCCGGTTCCATCGGCATGCTGCCATCGGCTTCGTTGGGAGACAAGCGGCCGTCAGGCGCTTATGCCGGTTTGTATGAGCCGGTACACGGTTCGGCGCCGGACATCGCGGGACAAAATAAAGCCAATCCGTTTGGCGCGATCGGTTCCGTCGCGGCGCTGCTCGAATACAGCTTCGGGCTCAAAGAAGAAGCCGCCGCGGTGAACCATGCTGTGGAAGCGGTATTGAACTCCGGCCGTGTCACACCCGATCTAAAACCTGCCGGGACCCCCGCCACCACCGCGCAAGTGGGAGATGCTGTAGTAGAGGCACTGTAATGCAACCGCGTACGATTATTGAAAAAATTTGGGACAACCATGTTGTGGCCCAGCAGCCGGGCGCGCCCGCGCTGCTCTATATCGACCTGCACCTGGTGCATGAAGTAACGTCGCCGCAGGCTTTTGCCGGGCTGCGCGGACGCGGGCTCAAAGTCCGGCGGCCCGATCTCACCATCGCTGTCACCGATCACTCGACGCCCACCACACCGCGCTCCTTGCCGATCTTCGACAAAGTAGCCGCGGCGCAGGTAGAGCAGTTGGAGCAGAATTGCCGCGATTTCGGAATTACGTGTTTCGGTTTTCACAGCGAGAAGCAAGGAATCTGCCACGTGATTGGTCCCGAGCAAGGGCTAACGCAGCCCGGCATGACGGTGGTCTGCGGCGATAGCCACACATCCACGCACGGGGCGTTTGGCGCGCTGGCTTTCGGCATCGGAACGAGTGAAGTGGAGCATGTGCTGGCCACGCAGTGTCTGCTGCAGCGGGCCTCGAAGACCTATCAAGTGCGCGTCGATGGCGCATTGAAACCGGGTGTGAGTGCAAAAGACATCATCTTGTCGTTGATTTCGCGCATCGGTATTGGCGGCGGCACCGGCTGCGTGTTTGAGTATTGCGGGTCGGGCATCACTCGTCTGTCGATGGAAGAGCGCATGACGGTGTGCAACATGTCGATCGAGGGAGGTGCTCGCGCAGGCATGATCGCTCCCGACGACACAACGTTCCAGTTCTTGCATGGCCGTCCGTACGCGCCCAAAGACGCTGCCTGGGAGGCGGCGCTCGCGCGCTGGCGCCAACTTCCCACCGAGGACGGCGCAACTTATGACAAGTCCATCGTGATTGACGGCTCATCGCTTGAGCCCATGATCACGTTTGGCACGAATCCCGGCATGGGTATTTCAATCAATGCACCCGTGCCCGATCCGGCTTCCGTCTCCGACCCCATCGAGCGCGAATCTCTGGCGAAAGCGCTGCGCTACATGGATCTCCCGGCCGGCGAACCGCTGGTGGGTCACAAGGTCGACGTAGTTTTTCTCGGAAGCTGCACCAACTCGCGCATGAGCGATCTGCGCAGCGCGGCGGCCATTCTCAAAGGCCGCAAAGTGCATGCCGGACTGCGGATGATGGTGGTTCCCGGTTCGCAGATCATCAAGGAACAGGCGCAGGCGGAGGGCCTCGACCGCATCTTCCGCGAAGCCGGCGCCGATTGGCGCGAGGCGGGTTGTTCCATGTGCATCGCCATGAACGGCGACCAACTACAACCCGGCGAATACAGCGTGTCTACGAGTAACCGCAATTTTGAAGGCCGGCAAGGGAAAGGCGGCCGGACCTTTTTGGCCAGCCCGCTGACGGCCGCGGCCACCGCTGTGACCGGAGTCATTACCGACGTCAGGACATTGCTCTCATGATCAAGTTCACTCCTTTTGAAAGCCGGCTGGTCCGGCTGCCCATCGACAATATCGATACCGATCAGATTATCCCCGCGCGGTTCCTGAAGACCATTACCAAAGACGGCCTGGCCGATCAGCTTTTCTACGATTGGCGCTATGACGCGAGCGGCCAACCCAAGCCCGATTTCGTTTTGAATAGCTCCGAAGCCAAGCAGCGCAAGATTCTGCTCGCGGGCGACAATTTCGGCTGCGGCAGCTCGCGCGAACACGCGCCCTGGGCGCTGACGCAATACGGCTTTCGGGCGGTGATCTCGACTTCTTTCGCGGATATCTTCAAGCAGAATTCGCTGAAAAATGCATTGCTGCCGATCGTGGTGCCGCCGGCCGTGCACGCGGAATTGATGGCCGGCGGCGAAGAATTAATCAAGGTAGATCTAATTTCACAAAGCCTTGAACTGCCTGGCGGCAAGAAAGTGGAGTTCACTATCGACCCATTTTCCCGGCTATGTCTGCTGGAAGGCATCGACGAACTGGGCTACATTTTGCAAAACGAAATCGCGATCGGGGCGTATGAATCGGCCCATCCGGCGGCGATCGACACGCGCTAACAGTCAGAAAATCGACGCACCGGGCCTGCCGGCTCAACGGTATTCGAGCCTAACCGAACTTCGTCGCGATCCCCTCGATTTGGGCAATTTTCCGACTCCGGAGCGCTGTAAGTCTCGTGCCTGCAATCTTGGCTTTTGAAAAGTCGATGTAGTGTAGACCTACCCTCTTGAAGAGATGGTGTTCTCGTGACAAGATCGGGCGAGAATGTTTCTGCGGCCGAATCGTCGGAGCAAAGACGGCAAGGACCATACCTACTGGTCGCTGGTGGAGACGGTGCGCACACCGGATGGGCCGCGGCAGCGAACGCTATGTTATCTGGGCGAACTGAACCACTCCGCGCAGGCGCGCTGGTTGAAGACCATCGAAGTTTTCAACGAGCAGGGCGAGACACAACAACTGAGGCTCTTTCCCTCGAACCTCGAACCGCCGGCGGACGATCCGCAGGTAGCGCGCGTGCTGCTGAACCAGGTTCGGCTGGAGCGGACGCGGCAATTCGGAAGCTGCTGGCTGGGTCTGGAACTGTGGCGGCGTCTGGAACTGGACCGCTTCTTCGAGCAAGCTGTAGATGAACAGGAGGCCGACGTCGCGTGGTCGCGAGTGGCTGCCGTGCTGGCGATCAACCGGCTGTGTGCGCCGGGCAGCGAGTTAGCCATTGAAGAGCGTTGGTATCCCTCCACGGCGCTAGACGATCTGTTGGACATCGAGGAAGGCAAGATCAACGACACGCGGCTGTACCGTTGCCTGGACCGGATCCTGCCGCACAAGACGAAGCTGGAGCGGCATCTCAAGCAGCGCTACGGCGAGCTCTTCGGCGCCGAGTTTGACGTGCTGCTCTACGATCTGACGAGCAGCTACGTAGAAGGCGCGGCAGAGAAGAATCCGATGATGCGCCGGGGCTACTCGCGGGACCATCGTCCCGACTGCGAGCAGTTGGTGATCGCGCTGATCGTCAACAGTGAAGGTTTCCCGTTCAGCTATGAGACGTTCAACGGCAACCGTGCGGACGTGTCGACCATGGAAACGATACTGCGCATGGTGGAGCGCAAATACGGCAAGGCGCGGCGGACCTGGGTATTCGATCGCGGCATTGTGAGTGACGAGAACCTGCAGGCGATCCGCCAGCGCGGCGGTCAGTATCTGGTGGGCACGCCGCGCAGCCAGATGAAGCAGTTTGAAGAAGAACTCCTGAAGGACGACTGGACTCAGGTGCGGCCCGATGTGGAAGTGAAGAAGGTAACCATTCCGCAAGGCGAGGAGACGTTCATCCTGTGCCGCACCCGCGGCCGCAAGGAAAAAGAGCAGGCCATCCGAAACCGCTTTTCTGCTCGCATGGAAGACGCTCTACAGCGTCTGGCGAAAACCATCGCGACCGGCCGGCTGAAAGACCGCAACAAAATGGAGCGGCGTCTGGGACGCATTCAGGCCACCCATCCCCAAGTAAACGATCTCTACGAGGTCGCGGTGCGCGACACGCCCGAGGGCGTTCGTCTCTACTGGACGATCCACGAAGATCGCAAGGTCTGGCGCGGACTCCGGGAGGGCGCCTACCTGTTGCGCACCAATCTGCAGGCCGGCAGCGCCGAGGAACTCTGGTCTCGCTACATGCAGTTGACCGAGGCCGAAGCATCCTTCCGCGCGCTCAAAAGCGAGCTGTCCATCCGCCCCTTGTTCCATCAATTGGAGACACGAGTCAAGGCCCATGTGATGGTGGCCTTCCTCGGCTACGCTCTATGGGTCACGCTCAAACATCTGCTCAAGCGACGGGCCGAGATCATCCTGCAACCATCCCAGAGCGGAGTGAATCCTGCGCAGCCGTTGTCGGCCATGAAAGCGCTTGCCCTGCTCTCCGCTCTGCACAGCGCCGATATTATCCTGCCCACTACCGACGGTCGTGAGATCCGCCTGCGCCGGATCACGGAACCCACTCCTGAGCAGACATCTCTTCTGCAACAGCTCGGTCTCAGTCTTCCCGAACGCTTCGAACTCAATCGCAAATGTAGTGTAGACTCGGCGACTGCCTAAACTGATTCTGAACGACTTACCTGCTCTTTGGGCTCCGTGGTGACGAACTTCGGCTAATCTTTTGTCGCACCAAGCCCGCGAGTCCCGCCATATCGGGGAAGAGCGACTGCTCATGGATATTCATTTGAAGAAGTCGCCGTTCTAATTTTGGCAACAGGCCGCTGGGAATGTCGAATGTCTTGCACCAGCCGACGGCTCCATTCATTAACGTGGAGAGGGACCGCTCGAAAATAAGATTTTGTGCACAATTAAGCAAGAACATGCCTTGCTGGCTCGCCAGCCTCGGATTGAAGGACGCTGGGAAGGCCGCACAGACACATCCTCGACGATCTAGTTCGCCTCGCAGCGTACCTTCAGCAAAGATAGCGTCGAAGGTGCGCGCGCGGAGCGACAACGCATAGCTCCTGTAGACGTCACGATCCGTTAGTGCGTCGTCAGGCGCTGAGCTCACCCGACCAGAGTGCTTCTTTCCGTCTCGCTTGTTCTGCTCCATTCTTGCCCGTGCCATCACGCGTAGAAATCGATCATTTACCGCTTCCAGGTTCACAGCCCAGAGACGAACATGTTCCACTTTCTTGTCCGCATTCCGAAGTGCGAAGTAGAGTCCAGCAAACGGTGAGAGCGTGAAGTCAAGAAGGCGCGTTGGAACTCCGTAGTGCTGCATTAGCGCGAACCACGTGAGTTCATCAGCGGGCATCAGGTTAGAACCCATGTGCAAGTGGGCGCGGGACTTGAATTCCTCAGATACATTCACCTCCAAAGCCGACCAATCGGTACCCACGCCGTCGCGCTCGATACTTGGCTCTAAACGGAACTTTGCACAGTTAACGCCTCTGAAGCCCCAGGCCTCGTAGGCTACATCGCCATCAGCGTCCCTGACCCACCGAGGAGCCTCAAACTCAAAAAGGCATTGAAAGACTTCCGCTTCAGTCGTCAGAGTTTGGTGGCTCGGCGTGAACGCTGGAATCGTTGATGTCGCCATGATTGCGTTTTGCCCTAATCTTAACAATGTCGACGCCGCCGCTTGCCAAATAGCTCTTATACTGGAAGAAGTCGCAGCGGCGAGGTGGAACTTAATGGACACGGACAGACAGCAGGCCCATCAGTTGCTCGACCAGCTCGGCCCCGGCCAGGTTGCGGCCGTTGTCCATCTGCTCAAAGCGATGCTTCACGAAGCGGACGACGAACTGACGGATGAAGACCGCCGCGCTGTCAGCTTCTCGCGCGAGTACTTCCGGAGAGGAGGAGAGGGTCTTTCCTTCGAGCAGGTGGTAGCCGACCTCGGTTTCAGCATGGAACAGGTGCTTGGCCGTAAGAGCGATTAAAAGAAAATCCTCTTTCAACCCAACGTCCCGGCTGAGGTCCGCTCCATCGAACAGAAAACCGCCCTGAAAATTCTGGAAGCAATCCACCGCTATGCCGAAAGCGGCGTCGGCAGTGTCAGGCGCGCGTGGGCAATCATCGCGTCCGCTTCGACGAGACTGCCGACCTGATCAGGGTTCACCGCATCGGCGACCGCAGCGATGTATATCGATGATCGCTGCAATCCGACTTCTAATTTTAGCGGCCTGGCGCAGTGCGGGCCAACACCGCCTTGCGAATCTTTTCCAGGCCATTTCGAAGCGACTCGGCGGGCAGGCCGTGGATGAAAGGTTCGAAGAGTTTGCCCATTCCGAAAGGGACATCTCGCGTCAGCGTGATGGACTCGCATTGGATGTAGACGCCGCCGTCCTTCTCCTCGAAATACCAGTACCCGTTCAGCCGCCACAGCAGGCCGCGGTCTTTTCCAACCGGCAATTCATGTTCGCCCGGCTTGCCGGAGTCGGCGACTTCGGCGACGCGCGTACTGCGGCCGACGCTGTACCAACGCTTGGCGTCGATAGGCACGAAGCGAATGTCGTTTTCGGTGTTCAGCACGTCGGTTAGGAACAATTTGGTCTTCACGATGCGCATGAAGACCGCGAAATTGTTGCCTTCGTGCCGGCGCACCTGAGTGCCGGCAATTTCCGGCTTGAAGTAATCTTTATGGTGCGCATAATCCTGCGCCACGGCCAGCACGTTAGCTATGTCGACGCCCGGAATAAAAGCCGCGCCGATCCAATCTTCAATCAAACCACCGCCTTTGAGTTGGATCAGTCCGTTACCGCGCGCCGGCTCGAGCAGAATGGCGCCGCTGCGCAATTGAGGGCTGTCCGGCAGCCGCAGACCTTCGCGATAAGAGGCCTGGATCCGGGTTTCCGCGGCCGCGACGTATTGGTCGAAAGCGACGATGGTTTCCGGCTTGAGGTCCACGGCTCCGGCGCTGACGAGGGTCGACAGCAGCAGCACCATCACGGGCAGTTTGGGCATGAAATGCTCAGGATAGCGCGGACACCTTAGGGCCTGTCGTGAAACAACCAATTCAACCGCTCCCTAGCCCGGTGGTGCGCGACCGCTCCCTCACGGTCGCTGCTCGGTAGAATTCGTCACAGTTGGAGAATGTTGGCAACCACATCCTGATGCCGGTACAGAAGTGGCAAGAATCCAACTATGTAGGTACTGACGGTCGCGGCTCGGAAGGTGTGACTGAGCCGCGATCGGGGGAGGGCCGGAAGTAGCGGCGAGGCTGTTTCATGATAGATCCTTAGAGAGCGTGTCCGGGAGATTGATCCAGGATGACGATCTCCACCCTCCGGTTTTGCGCCCGCCCCTCTTCGTCGTCATTGGAGCCCAGCGGGCTGTGAGACCCTTCGCTCGCGATGCTGAACCGGTCCTCGGACAGACCGAACCGACCGGTGAGCACCTGGAGCAGTTGAATACTACGAGCAGCGGATAGTTCCCAATTGTTTCGAAAATGTTGAGTGTGGATGGGCGTCGAGTCGGAGTAGCCCACGAGCAGGATGTTGTTGTCCATATCGCGGAGCACGCCGGCGATCTGCTCGATCACCGGCAGCGCGCCGGGGAGGATCAAGTCTTCGCCCGCCGGGAACAGGATGGCTTGCGGCAACGTAATCACCAAGCCACGAGGATCCAGCTTGGGCGCAATGCCATGCTTTTGAAGCGCGGCCTGAGCGGCGCTGAGTGCTGGAGCCGGTGGCCGGGGAGCGGGAACGATGGCCGGCGCCGGCCGGGGCGGAGCAGCGGGTTGGGGAGCGGGGCGAGGACTTTTTGGAACAGTGCGGGAAGTCTGCGCCGCGATCGATATGAACAAGATCAACAGAATCGTCACGACGTCGGCGTAGCTGATCATCCACCGGTCCTGATGACTGGTGGCTTGTTGCAAGTAGTGCGGCTGACGGCTGCGGGTGGCGCCGCTCACCGGCGGAATTCCGCCGACTCGGCCTCGGCTTGTAAGTCATGTCTGCTGTCATGCCTCTGCGTGTCATAGCGGGCCAGATTCGAATTGGGCGAGCGGAGAAAGGCCGACAGGCGCAGCCGTACCAGCGTCGGATGCAAGCCATCATACAGACACAGCACCCCTTCAATGATCAGTTCCTGAATCTCGAAGGTGGCGGCGACTCGCGAGCGGATGCGGTGTGCGATGGGCAGCAGCACCAGATTGGCCAATACCAAGCCGTAGATGGTGGAGACGAACGCCATGCCAATGCCGGCGCCCACCGTGGCGAGACCGGAAAAATGGCGCAAGACGTCGATCAATCCGACCACGGTTCCCAGAATTCCGATGGCGGGCACAAAGCCGCCGGCGACTTCCAGCACCTTGGCGTCGGTCTCGCCTTGACGCTCAATCAGGCGCAACTCGATCTCGAGCGCGGCTTGCAACTCCGCCTTGGCTTTCACGTCTAGCGCCATCAGCAGAGCGTCTTGCAGAAACGCGCTGCTGGCGTTCCGGATGTGCGGTTCGATCGCCAGCAAACCTTCCTGGCGCACGGTTTTGGCGTAGCGCACGATTTCTTCGCTCAATTGTTCGCAGTCGAGATCGGGAAGGCAAGCCAGCTCTAAGACGCGATTGAGCGCACGCCGCAGGCCGTGCAGAGGCGTGGTGATCCCGAGAACAGCCAGCGTTCCGCCGAGGACGAGCGCGACAGCGGTTGGATTCAAGAAATAGCTGGACCGCATTCCGGTGAGCAGCAGTCCGGTCAGGAGCGAGGCCGCGCCCAGGATCAGCCCCGCAAAGAATCCTCGATCCAGGCGTCTGGGACGAACGGCGGCGTCTTCGGTCTGGGTGGTGGGGCGCGCGTCTGTCACCAGCAAAGCGGATGATGTTGCCAAGCGAATTGTCTCCGCGAGCGGAGTGAGCAAGTGGCGAACCAGAGCTGCACAGGCTAAAGCCTGTGCCACCTGTGCCGGTAAAGGGTTGATAAATGTGGTACGGGCTTCAGCCCTTGCTGGTTGAAATGACGCAGGCTGGGCGTCACGAATTTGCCGTTGCGGCGAATTCTTCGCGCAGTAACGACACTACTCCCGCAAATGAGCGGACACAGTTGTCCCGCTCCGTTTTGTCGGGGGAGAAAATCCGAGGGAGGCCTCCATGGTCCGTTGAAACCCTCAACGGCAAGGGGCCGTTTCTCGAAAGCGGCTACGTTCGTCGTCACCAACATTGCACTGGGTTGCCCGGGGACTTCTGCGCTTTAGTCGACTCCGCTACGACGAAATGAGCTGAGCCTCTTAGATTTCAGTTTAGCGGGCGGGTGCAAGCAATTCGCCCGATATGGGGAGCTATAGTCTTCGCAACATAATGAGAAAGCTAGGAAAAATTTATTTTCGCACGCTGTGACCGGCGTGCCGGTCTGAGTGAAACACCTGAATTTCGTATTTTCTGGTAATTACCCAATGCTAAATCCATATAGGGGGTTACGGCTTTGTCCGATAGCCGGGATAACGCCGGTATTGTCGGGATTCGGCGCGGGAGGCCATTTGCATGACTGGCATGCCAGAGAATCTTCTGCCGCCGAAGCCGGAAAAGGCGCAGGGAAGTCCGTGGTTGTCGTGGCCCATGGCCGTGATGGCGCTGCTGGCTGCCGGATACCTGTTTGAGCTGAGGCGGATGGAATCGCAGATGGACAATCTGCATTACATCTATCGGCGGGTCCCCAACGGGTGGGAAAAAGTGCGCAGTCCAGCCGGCTCGCCAGACCGGCTACGGGTTACCAACGGCGGCACGGTCTGGGTGCGCACACAGGGCGCCTCCGCGTTTGCCCGCTGGGATGGCAAGGTCTGGCGATACTTTCCCACCGCCGAAGTCGGGCTGATGGCCAATCACGGAGACGGCGACTTCGCTCTGGATGGCGAGGGGGTTTGGGCGCCGACGGATGAAGGCGTGGTCCATTTCGATGGGAAGCACTGGCAATGTTATAAGGAAGCGGCTGCGTCCGAGGGTGCGTCTCTGGTCGCCGGTGGCGGCGAAGCTTGGGTGATTGACTCAACCGGCAAGCTGTCGCACTTCGCCGGGGGCAAGTGGAAGATCGAGAAACCTCCTGAGGTCAAACCGGACAAGAGTTATCCGAAACTCGCGCGAACGGCGAATGGCGCGGTGTGGCTGGGGTGGCAAGGGCTGTGGCGTTGGGAGGACGGCGCGTGGTCGCCAGTGGCCCAAAGTGTAGAACTAATTGGCGCCGCGGGAGACCGTGTCTGGCTGTCCGACACTTCCGGATTGCGCTCGGTTTCGATGGACGGAAAACATTGGGACTCCTACACGCCCTCCCAAACCGGGATAAACCAGCCGCTGGACGTGGCGTCGGATGGTAAAAAGACCTGGTTTGCGAGTGCCAACGGAGTGGTGGAATTCGACGGCGAATTCGATGGCGCAGCCTGGCGTACTTTGCCGTCGGCGAGCAAGGATGTCTCTGGCTACCGGCGCGTGGCGGTTGGACCAGATGGAGCGCTTTGGACGCTTGGCGTGCCGACAGCGGAGGCGTTGCAAGTGGTGAAAAAGACGCTGCCAATCATCCTGCTGATGCCGGCGGTGTTGATCGCGCTGATGGTTTGGCTGTTTTGGTGGTCGCGGCGCCGCAAACTGCGGCAACACCAACTGGTCAGCAGCGCGGTGCAACATGCGACCGGCGAGATCCCCGAGGAACTCCGCAAAGGCGAACAGAGGATCAAATGGGGCGGATGGTACGGGATCATCATGATCGGCGGGAGCGTGGCCGGATTCGCGCTGCTGCACCGGTTCTGGCCCAATGCGCCGGTGTGGGTTTACCCGGTGATGGTGCTGGCGATCCATCTGGCGATCACGGTCGAGCAGTCGTTGGTGAAGAGAACGCCGCAAGCGTGGGACCCGATCGGGCCGGGCGCGCCGGCTCGCTACGATTGGGGAAAAACGTGGAAAACGGTAGCTGGTACGGCGTTGGTGGTCCTGTTTCTGAATCTCGATCGCTTTCCGATGCTCAGCTTTCTGCGCGGCTGGATGCTCTGGGTGTTGATTTTTGGCGGAGGCATGTATCAGGGGCTGATGGTGAGGCTGATGAACGGCGCGCTGCGGCGGGGGGACTACGACCGGGCGCTGAACGTGATTCGCTGGTTCAACTTCTATAATCCGTCTGGTATCGAAGCCCTGCGGACCATCGGGCACGTGCTGCTGCTTGCCGGGCGGTATCGCGAGGCGGAGGAGACGCTGCGCCGGTCGCTGGCGAGCGGGCAGGCGCGCGCGAGTTACGGGTCGGCGTTGGAATTCCTGGGTGACGCGTTGATGGAACAAAGCCGGTATGACGAAGCGATGCGGAGTTATGAGGCCGCGTTGTACGCCTTCCCGTGGCGGCGGCGAACCTATCGCGGCATGGCGGAGATGCTGCTGCGGCAAGCGAAAAAGCCCGAGCAGGCTTTGGAGTGGATTGAGAAGATCATCGATTTTGACGGGCTGTCGTATCGCCAGCGAAAGCAGAACGGGCGTCCGCAGGACGATTATTGGGCGCTGAAGGCGTGGGCGCTGGCGCGTCTAGGCCGGCGGGCGGAGGTGGCGCCGGCGATTGACCGGGCGCTGGACGCGACAGCGAAGAATGTCTTGCCGGACTTGGCGACGACGTATTATCGCGCCGGGATGGCGATGCAGGCGCTGGCCAACGACGCGGGGGCTCGGGAGTATTTGGCGCGCGCGGTGGAATTGGACCCGCGGGGAAGGCGCGGGGCGCTGGCGAAGGCAGCGATGCAGGCGGTGAGCGGCGGGTGGGAGAAGGCGGGATGATTGAGTTATGGCGACGGCTCGATATGTCCATTGGCAGGACGGAGAGATGTGGCTCGGCTACCTCGAGGAGTTCCCGGACTTTCGCACGCAGGGCGAGTCGCTGGCGGAGCTTGAGGAGAACCTGCGGGAACTTTATCGGGACCTTCGCGGTGGCGAGATTTCGGGCGTGCGCAGGGTTGGCGAGTTGTCGGTGGAGTGACGGGCTTCAGCGCGCTAACCCCTCGCTCACGCTCGGGGCTGGACTGGGGCGTTCGCGCCGGGGTGGCGATGCGTTCGTGCCGACGGTTTGGCCCACCTCGAAACCACGTCATCACACGGCGGTGGGCGGCAGAAGCGCCAGCGCGCGACGGGTTTCCGCGATGCGTCCATGGCCCGGGCGGTGGCGCGGTTCGAGTGCGGCGGTGAGTTGCTGACGGCTGAGTTGGGTCTCGCCGAGGCGCTGGCGGGCGACGCTGCCATCGCTTTTGTAGCGAACGATGCCCATAAGCCTGCGAAATTCTGGAAGCGCCCAAGGAAGTTTGGATGCTCAGCTTTGACGAAATTTTTGATGAAGTTAGGAACGCGATTGGTGAGAGCTGCGTACTGTCGCTACGCGGCCGAAACAAAGAGGCTCTCGAAGTAGCCGACCGGGCACTGACGAAGGCTGAGCGCTGCAACTCTGAACCTGCCATCAAGGCATTAGCCATGCATGCCTCGGCACTGTCGGAGTTTACCGGCGACCGCGAAGCCGCCAAGCTGTACCTTGAACGGGTGCTAAGCTATGAGCCTGGGAATCCCCTCGCGCTCTACGGCATGGCGAGTATTCTGCGGCGGCAGGGGAGGACCGCAGAGGCGAATGAAATCGCACCACGGCTCTACCCGATCGCGCGCGGGACAAACACGGAAGAGGCAAGGGGGCTGGAAGGAAGCGCTTGTGCATGTTTGGCCGGACATGGACCCGGGCGCGGAGTAATTCCGTTACGGCGAGCGCCCACAGTGTGCAACAGCAGCCCAGGTGCTGACTTTTGCGGCTCTCCTTTACCGAGATGGACGATGCAAAGCGGCCCTGGAACGGTGGTCTTCGACAACGCCAATCAAGTGAACACGGCGGCGAGCTTCAGCACCGCGGGAACCCACGTCTTGCAGTTGACCGCGTCCGAGGGCCGGATCCTAGCTCTCAACGTAGTCGCCATGAACGCCGACGGCACAGCCGCCGAGAACATTCCCGTCAGCGTGAACGTAGTCGGTCCAAACGCCCAATCCCGGCCTCTGAAGCCGCCGGTAATCAAGTCCAGTACACCTATGATGGCAATGACCATCTTGCGAGCATTCTGGATTCAAATGGACATCCGCAGAAATGCAGACCGTCGGCCTTTCCCAGGTGTATTGGCGTGGGTTCTTCGGAGACCCAATCTGCAGCGGTAGGATACACGATATGGCCCGCGCATGAATCGCACCGATCGCCTGCTGGGTGTTCTGCTCGAACTGCAATCGCGCCGGAGCGTGCGTGCGGAAGATCTGGCGGCGCATTTCGAGACCAGCAAGCGCACTATCTACCGCGATGTCCAGGCGCTTTGCGAAACGGGCGTTCCGGTGGTCGCGCAGCCGGGCGTCGGGTACTCGATTCTGGACGGATATTTTTTGCCGCCGGTCAGCTTTACACCGGATGAAGCGATCATGCTGGTGTTGGGCGCGGAGTTTGTGGCGGGCAATTTCGACGCGCAATATCGCGCGGCGGCGCGCACGGCCCGCAGCAAGATTGAAGCCGTACTCAGTCCGCAGACGCGCGACGACGTGCGCGCTTTTCGGGAACGGATCTCGCTGATGACGGGCGCTCCGCCGTTTAGCGGGAAGACGCGGGATCGCCTGCCCGTGTTGCGGCGCGCGGTGCTCGAGCGGAAGCGGCTGCGCGTGCTGTATCGGACCCGGCATGCGGGGCGCAAACCGGGCGGCGAAGAAAACTGGCGCGAAATCGATCCTTACGCGCTGGTCAACTGGAGCGGCGTCTGGTATCTGGTCGGCTACTGCCATCTGCGCCGGGGTATCCGGAGCTTCCGCGCCGAACGCATCAGAGAAGTGGAGCTGGGCGAGCAAACGTTCGAGCGGCCGGTGAATTTCCGGCTACGCGAGGGCGATCCGATCGAGGGCCGGCCGTACACCGCGCGGGTTCTCTTTGCGCCCGAAATCGGTTTTTGGGTGCGCGAAGGGATGTCCTATTACGCAACGGAGGTGGCCGAAACTCCGGATGGATTGCTGGTCACGCTGCGGGCGCATCAGGAAGCCGAACTGGTGCAGTGGGTTCTCGGCTGGGGCGGGAACGCCCGCGTGCTGGAGCCGGAGTCGCTGAAATCGCTGGTTCGCGAGGAAGCGCGAAAAATGTTGGAGAACTGCTGACATAGGGTTGTCACTCCGGCGGCCTATGCTGGACGCGAAGGAGACGTTCCCATGAATAAACAGGCTGTCGCTGAACAGCGCGGGTATTTTCAGATGGTGCACGGCGTGACGTTGAAGCTGATCGGCACATTTGCCGAAGCAGACCTCGACTATCGCCCCAAAGAGGGAATGCGGACCGTGCGCGATCTCATGTCTCACATGTATGGACTGGAGAGAGTGCTGGCGGAAAGCGTTTGCCTCGGCAAGATGACCCAGGAGGCGAGCGACCGGTCGGTTCCGGAGACGGAGCCGGGCAAAGCAGCGGCGGCGCAACTGACCAGTATCGCGAAGTGTGTTGAGTTTGCAAAGGAAGCGCATCAGTATGCCGATGAAGTGGCGGCGCGGCTGACGGACGACAGCGTGGCTAAGTCGATCGACACTCCGTTTGGGGCATTCACGGCGGGCCAGATTTTTGGATTCGCTTATGACGAGCATTGGCATCATCGGGGGCAGTTGTATGTGTTCGCGCGGTTGCTGGGGAGGAATCCGCCGATGTTGTACGCGTATGAGCATTAGGGGATTTGCTTGTGGGGCAGGTTATCAACCTGCGGCCGATTATCAATCGGCCCTGGGCGGGTTAACAACCCGCCGCCGGTTAACAACCGGCCCCACAGAGGGAGCACATGCTTTAGCTTGTGCTTATTGGCAGGTGGTCTGGCAGGCGTGGTAGTGATACCAATGCTGGGCGCTGATGACGCGGAATCCACAGCGTTTGTATAACGCGCGAGCGGCTCGGTTGCGGCCCTGGGTTACTACCGTGACTCGGGCGGGGCCGCGCGATTGAAAGTAATTTTGCGCGGCCGTCACCAGTTGGCGGCCGAGACCTCGGCCTTGAGCACCGACAGCGACGGCGATCAGGCTGATGGCGCCCTCTTGGCAGGTCACGTAGCCGGCGGGAAGTCCTCCATGAACCGCGACCAGGACGGCGTCGGCCCAACCCTGGCAACTGCGGCGGATCCAGGTCGCGTATAGCTCATCACAGAGGTCGCGGTCAAAGAGCGGGTCGGCGTAGAAGCGGCTGTCGCGATGGCTCTGGCGGGCGATCTCTTCGAGCGACGGCAGGTCGGCGGGAGCGAATGGCCGGACGGCGGGCGATGGGGCCGCAACTGGGTGAGCATCCCAGGCGAGCGTGACGCGCTCATCGACCAGGCGAAACCCAGGCGGAGCTTCGCCAGCCTCCGGACCAAGGTAATACAAGCACGCAATCTGATTCTCGCGGCACCACTGCCGGCTTTGAGAGGCCACCTCCGCAGTGAGAGCGCTGGCGTGCAGACGTCCCACGCCCATGCCAAAGAAGGCGGAATCCCAATCCAGGCGCTCAAACACGCGCGCTAATCTCCGACCGCCTGCTTCACAACATAGCTTGGTTGTCCCATGCTGCGGACGTGCATCCGCGCCAGGTATTCACCGATGACGCCCAAGGCAAACAATTGCGTGCCGGAAAAGATGGCGACAATCGAGCCGAGAAAAGCAAAGCCGGGCACCACCGATCCTTGCAGAAGATAGCGGCCGACGACAAAGGCCAAAACCGCCATGCCGAACAGCATAAAGCCGAAACCCAGCATGCTGGCGAACTGCAAGGGCAGCGTGCTGAAGCCGGTCATCATGTTCATGGCATGTACGATCAGCTTGCGGACAGTGTAGTTAGACGCGCCAAACGGACGCGGCTCATTGCGCACCGGGACCGAGGCAAAGCGGCGGGAGCCCCACGTGAGGAGCACATCGACCGACACATAGGGACCGCTATATTCCGCAAAAGCGTCGCGCAGGGCGGTGCGAAAACAGCGGAAAGCACTAACATTGCGGGCAGTCTCGGCGCCCATGGCGTGCTTCAGGACCAACTTGGTGACGACCGAGGCCAGATCGCGCCAAAAGCTATGCGCTTCGCGCAGGGGAGTGCCATAAACGACATCGGCGTTCTGCGCTTCGAGAGCCGCGATTAGCCGGGGCACTTCTTCGGGCGGATTTTGCAGATCGTCGTCCATGGTGACGGTCAGCGGGTAGCGCGCCGCGCGAATCCCGCATAACAGCGCGTTATGCTGGCCGAAATTCCGCGCCAGATGGATACCGCGGATCCAGCGATGCCGGCTTTGCAGCCGTTCAATCACTTCCCAACTGCGGTCGCGGCTGCAATCGTTCACCAGGATCAGTTCGAGGGGTGAGTAAGCGGTTCCGAGAACACTCTCAATACGCTGGCTGAGAAGTTCGAGGCTGGCTTCGGAGTTGTACACCGGGACGACAATCGATAGCGCCATGGAATTAACGCGTGGGCGCTCGAGCAAATAGTTCGGCGGTTTTGTTCTGGTCGACCATGGTCCAGGCGGACGATTCGTGCAGACGGGCGGAGAGCGGCGATTTGGGCGGGATGAGCACCATGTCGGTGTGGTATCGATCGAGCGCGCTTTGCCACCCGACGCCGCCGTCTAGCAGATTCTGCACCATGCGGAACATCTTCTCCCCATAGAAAGCGCGGTCGTCATAAAAGTCTCTCTGCCGGGGATAATTGCGCAGTAACAAATAGTCGGCCCACTGTTCGCTGGTGAAGACGCGCGCGGTGGCCAATTCCGGATGTTGGGCCGCGATGTCGACGGGAAAGAGGTCATGGTCGAATCCGGTGGGCCACTGGCCTTCGGGAGCAAGGAAAAAAATGGCGGCAAGGCCAGCGAAAATCCACAAACTGTTGCGCGAGAACGCGGGCCGTTTTTCGGCGGAGAGCGCGTCCAGAATCCGCGCCGCGGAATTGGGAGGTTGCTTTTCCACCCAATTGCGCCAGAACCTGGATAGCTCCGCCGCGATCAAGGGCGCGACGATCACCACAAAAATCGTGCTGTGGCGGACGGAGGTGAGCGAAGCATACGCCAGGCCGAGGATGAGCAACGGCTCGAAGATTCGTTTCTGGGCTAAGAACAAGCCGCACAAGGCCAGGCCCGCGAGCAGGAACGCCAGGTAGCAAAGTTGCGGGGGAGAGCGGAAGGTGGGCGCCTGGAACTCCTGAATGAGATCGGTCATGCCGCTCGCTCCGAAGTACGACAGGACTTCAGCGTCGAGTTTCCATCCAAAGGGATTCAGGAACGTTGCGGCGCCGCAAGCCAACATGACCCCGGCGTAGCGCTTGGTTTGGGCTAACGAGCCATTTCCCAATTTCCACTCGACAGCGCTCCCCACGACCAAAACGCCGAGGTACGCGAACAGGATGGCAAAGCCGGGATGCAGATTGACCCACAAGACGGTGAGCGGCGGCAGCAGCCAGATCCAGCGCGTGGGCTGCTGGCGGTCGCACGTGACGATCCATGCGGTGACGGCCAAAAAGAGCAGCGTGAACAAATGCGGACGCGCGTGGTAGTGCAGAGAAAGGGCGTTCGAAGCCAGCAGAGCCACCACGATGGAAAACAGCCCGTCCGCCCCGGCGCTGAGCATGGTGCGCAACAAAATCGCGATGATAGCGGCGATCGTTACGCCGCAGAGGAAGACAATCCCTTTCAGCCCGAAGGCCTGCAGGAGCGAGGCGAAAAGCACTCCCGTGCCCCACTCGACCGCGAGCCAGGGAGCGCCCGGCAGAGCGAACGAGAACGGATCGACAGCCGGAATATGGCCATGATCCAGAATCCATCGGCCAATCGCGGTGTGCAGGCTGGTGTCGCCATCCCATAAGAGGCGGCTCCAGCCAGTGCCGGAGGCCATAAAGGACCAACCGATGAAGGCCAGAAAAAACACGTCGCAAAAGGACGGCGTTAGCCAACTTTGGAGCCGGTTTTGCAGCGCGGCCGCGCGCGGCGGGTGAGTGAGCGGCAGGGATTGCGTGGTGCTCAAGGCTGTCTCCACCGGTACTATCGGCCGGATAGTATGAATTGCTTAGTTTGGACAGCCCAGACGGTATCAGCGGACCGCGGAACGCCTACCGAACCGTGCGCGTCAGCAAGCTGTCGCGAAATGCCGACAAGTTTGTTTCGCGGCCGGGTGCTAACTCCACGCGCCGAGTATCTTTCGCAGAAACACCAGTTCGCCCACATGATAGGCCAGATGATCGGCCGCTAACAGGGCTTCGCGCAAAAGAGTCTGTCCGGTACCACCGGGAATTTCGGCCAGCAGGTCGCGTTTCGGGTCGCGGACCAGGTCTTGCAAAGCTTTCCGATCGCGCCTTACCTGGGCGATGCTGTCGTGCCAGGCGGCGTCATCCGGCGGTTCGGCGGTCTTCGGCCAGTAACCTTCCGGCCACTTGGGAGACTGATGCTTGGGGTTGCGCGTGAACTCCAGGATGTCCCATTGGGCCAAGCGAATGTGCTCCAAAAGCTGCCAGGCCGAGTGCGGAACGCCTTTGGGCTTTTTGCCCCGGAGGTCGGCGGACAATCCGTTGACTGCTTTTTCGAAGCCGGCATGGGCTTCTTCACTATTCAGTTGTTTAGCGATCTGCTCGCGAAGCGCGTCCATGCCATACAAGATGCAAACGGGGGGCGGATCGGCTCGGATCCGTCCCCCGATTTTGGGTCCCCTCACTGACGTTCGGGGCTAGACTGCCGGGGCCAGATTTAGCCCGGCCGGGGTCAGATTTAGCCCCGACCGTGAGGGAGGGGACCAAGCGGTAATACAATACGAGCCCGTAATTGCGCAACGGCTTAATTCACTTACCGGCGATGCCAATATCCGCCGTAGTAACGATGGCCCTCCCAGCGAGGACCAACCCAATATGCGCCGGCATAAGGCGGACGAGCCCAATAACCGGGACGCCACGCGTAAGCGGCCGCCACCGGCGCGGGCGGATTCGCGTAGGCAACTACCGGCGCCGGCGCGTAAACCGGACCAACGCCAAGTCCAAAGAACACGCGGGGACCTGCAAACATCGAAGTTCCCGCCAGCAAAAGTACCGCAAGCAATTTTGATTTCATTTCAGGGCCACTCCTGGCAGGCTATGAGGCATCTGGTGTGCCATTCGTAAATGATTGAGAAATCGTGATTGGATGCGGGCGGGCTTGGCTAACGATCACCATTCGTGGTGCTTTTCCACCGGTCAGCGATGGCGCCCGAAAAACGCCAGCACTTCGGCATCGTCGTCGTACATCGGTCCCATTCAAGGCCCATCGAGAAACAGCGCGGATCGCTCAGCATAAGAGCGATCCAGCCAAAGCCTGAGCCGCGTCCGGTCGCCCAGCGCCGAGCAGAGTCCACCACTGAAACTGTTCCACCTGCTACAGGACCTGCCGGGCTTCGGCGCGACGTCCATCCTGAGCGGCGAATTCGCAAGAAAAGCCATGGAATGAGTGGGAAGTTTGGCCTTCGCCAAGTGCCGCAAGGCCTCGTCGTATCTTTTCGCGGCGAGCAGTTTGTTGCCGATATCCCAATAAATCGCCACCGATAGAGGATCGAGATCGAGCGCCACTCGCATCGACGATTATGGCGCAACGAATCACAGTGGATCTCTGAAACCGACCCGCTTGGGCGGGACGGGGCGACGCGCGCGGACGGGGCGTCCGCCCCACTAACGGAAAACGTTTACCGTAGCCGACAGACTCCGCTCAGTTGGCCCGAACCGTCCAGCCCGGGCGGGGCCTGCAATCCCAGAATTTTGGCCACCAAAGCGAACACCTCGACGTTCTCAAACGGTTTGATCCGCGTGCGTGCTCGAATATCCGGGCCGGTCGCATAGAAAATGGCGCGCATGTTTTTCCAAAGTGCCGGATCGAAGCCGTGCGCGCCCTTCGGCGGTACGCCGCGAGGCGGCTCACCTACCAACCGCAATGCTCGGGTGGCGATTACCACAAGATCGCCGGCGCGCGGATCTTGGGAGTAATGCCAACGGGCCGGAGTTTCCTTCCGCCGGTACACTTCATATGGCCCATGTTTCCGCTTTAACTCTCGATACACCTGCTCCGCGGTCTTGGTATCGGGCGCATAGATCAAGGCGAAAGGTCCCCCGCTCATGAACCGTACTTTGCTCAAATCCGCATAGCGGTTCAGTTCGACCGCGCCGGCCATGGATTGCATGCCGTGGTCCGAAACCACGATCAAGTCCACGGGCAATCCACTCGACCGGATGCCGCCTTGCAAATCTCCGATCGCGGAATCGATCTCGTGCACCGCTTGTTCTATCTCTTTCGATTCCGGACCGAATTTATGCCCGGCGTCGTCCGCATTGCTGAGATACAAAGTGATGAAATGGGGCCGCTGTGGATCCGGCAGTTTCAGCCAGTCTAGGACCCGCGTAACCCTTGCTTGCGTGGAGACCTGCGCGTCGTACTTGAACCAATAAGAGGGTCTCACACCATCGATTTCAGCGTCGCTCGAGGGCCAAAACATGCACGCGCTCTTTACGTTCTGCTCTTCCGCGACTACCCACAGGGGCTTGGCGCGGTACCACGTCCCGTCCGCTCCATTCTTGGCGTTGGAGTAGGTCGCGTTGCGGGCGGGGTCGTAGAAATTGTTTGCAACGATCCCATGATGGCCCGGATACAAGCCGGTAACAATGCTGATGTGATTGGGAAATGTGAGGGAGGGAAAGGATGGAATCATCGAGTCCGCGGCGGCGCCTTCCTGCCGCATCGCTAGCAGATGGGTGGCGTGATAACGCTTGGCATAGTCGTAACGGAAACCATCGAGCGAGACCAGCACGACGTAGCGCCCGGCAGCCGGATTCGGTTCGGCCCGAAGCCAGCCGCAGGAAAACGCCAAAAGTAACGCGGTTATCCAGCGCCGCTGCCTCATGGCCGTTCAGTGTAGCACCAGGCCACGCCTGCCAGCCTCAGCAGCACTTGCCGCGGGCGTACTTGTGCGCGAACAGGTGATCGGAGAACCGGCGCCACTCCTCCGGCGAGTGCTTCAGGCCGTTGGCGGCGAGGTGCCGCTGATACGGCCCTTCGTCGGAGATCTCCCTAAGGATCGCAAGCAAGGTCTGGAAGAAGCGCTTCATATCTCTTCCGCCGTGAGCTGCGTCAGAACAAAAGGAGACTCCTCTGTTTGGGCGCTCTTGGCGCCGCTGAGCACGGCGGCCCAGGTCCGTACGGAATCGACGAGAATGATCGAGACCAGCACCAGGAACAGGCCGCATAGCATGGCGTCCAGCCGGTCGTTGAAGATTTGGGTTTGCGTGGCGGCGACCTTCGAAGCCGCGATCGCGCCCGTGTCGATAGCGGTTTGCAACTTGGTGGCTTCGGCCAGGAACCCGAGGCGCGGCAGGCTGGAGAAAATCTTCTCCCAGCCCGCCGTGTAGCAAACCACCACCAGCCAAACCAGCGGAGTGCCGGTGATCCAGATGTACCTGGCGCCATGCATCTTGATGAGAATTGTGGTCGCGACGCACAGCGCAATGGTGGCGAGCAACTGGTTCGCGATACCGAACAGCGGCCACAGTGAGTTGATACCGCCCAGCGGATCGCGCACTCCCTGGATCAGGAAGTAGCCCCAGGCCGCGACCATCAGGCCGCTGGTGAACAGCATGCCGGGAGTCCAATTCTTCTTGCCGAGCGGAGCGTAGACGTACGAAAGCAGCTCCTGTAGCATGAAGCGCCCAACGCGCGTGCCTGACGCAATAATCGTCAGAATAAACATGGCCTCGAACATGATGGCGAAGTGATACCAGAAGCCGAGGATAGCCTTGCCGCCGATGGTGGTGGCAAAAATATGCGCCATGCCCAAGGCGAGCGAAGGAGCCCCGCCGGTGCGGTAGAACAGCGTTTCCTCGCCCACGTCATGCGCCAGCGTACTCATTTCCGCCGGGCTTACCGGATAGCCCCAGTTGCTGATGGTTGCGGTTGCCGCCGCGGGCGTAGCGCCGACCACGCCGGCCGGCGAGTTGACCGCGAAGTAAATACCGGGCTGCAGGGAGCAGGCGGCGATTAAAGCCATGATGGCGACAAAACTCTCGAGCGCCATGGAACCGTAGCCGACCGGCCACGCGTGCCACTCGCGCGAGATCATTTTGGGTGTCGTCCCCGAAGAGATTATCGCGTGAAAGCCAGAGATGGCGCCGCAGGCGATGGTGATAAAGCAGAACGGAAATACTTTGCCCGCGAAGATGGGGCCAGTGCCATCGACGAAGCGCGTCAGCGCCGGCAGTTCCAGTTGCGGCCGCACAAAAATGATGCCGGCGGCGAGGATGAACACCACGCCGAGCTTCACAAAGGTGCTGAGATAATCGCGCGGAGCGAGCAGCAGCCACACCGGTAGAGTGCTGGCCAGGTAACCGTAAATAATGGTGGCGATTGCTAGCGCTATGCCACTGAGAGTGAACCACGGCGCCCAGGTTGCCGACTGCGCCACCCACTGGCCGCCGAAAATGCTGAGGATGACCAGCAGAAAACCCAACAACGAACACTCCAGCACTTTGCCCGGACGCCAGTAGCGCAGGTACAATCCCATCAGCAGCGCGATGGGCATGGTGGCAGCGATGGTGAAGGCGCCCCAAGGACTGCCTTTCAACGCATTGACGACCACCAGGCCGACTACAGCCAAAAGGATGACCATGATCATCAGCACGGTAACCACCGCGACCAATCCGCCCAGCTTGCCGATCTCTTCGCGCGCCATCTGACCGAGCGATTTGCCGTCGCGCCGCATGGAACAAAACAGGATGATGAAATCCTGCACGCAACCGCCGATGACGGCGCCGATGATGATCCACAGCGTTCCGGGCAGATAGCCGAACTGCGCGGCGAGCGTGGGGCCGACCAGCGGACCGGGACCGGCTATGGCCGCGAAGTGATGACCGAAGACGATCCACTTATTGGTGGGCTCGAAGTCGTGCCCATCGCGCAGCCGCTCGCCGGGAGTGGCGCGGTTGTTATCGAGCACCATGACCTTGGCGGCGATGAACTTGGCATAAAAGCGGTATCCGACGGCATAAGTGCAGGTGGAGGCCAGCACCAGCCACATGCTGTTGATGTGCTCCCCACGATTCATGGCGATTCCGGCGAGGCAGAAGGCCGCAACGACGGAGAGAACGGCCCAAAACACGTGGCCCAACAGTTTCACTCAGAAGTCCTTTGGAACATTGTTAATTGATAGTTGGTCAACTGATACTTTATCTCAACGCGCGCGGGGCAACGGGGCCGACACCGTGGAGTTCGCGGCGCGGTGAAGAACGGTACTTGTCACGCGCTTTGCTGGCGAAGGTCTGTGACGGCGCGCTGTCTGCGACACTGTTTCTTGGCTCGTCAAATGGGACTCCGCGCCGTCGAGAGGACCATCGGCGACTCCTCAATCTCAACCCATCTGTGGGATGACGGCGAACTCGTCGACATAACGAGCGGTCTTCGTCTACGATTGGATGGGTCGGTCAGGCCGAGAACCAGGAGCGCAGCTTACCCATTCGACCGCTGTCGGAGTGCGTCAGGGCGATATACTCTGGTCGATTCGCCGACTACACAGCATGGCTCCGGGCGGGCCATGCGGCGTCAAGTGCGATTATCGGAAAGGAAGGTGGACAAATTCAAGAGCTTATCGCAGACCTGTTCATTTCGCTCGATGGTTTCGCCGCCGGAGTCAACGAGGCCGCTTTCTTCGGGTGCTTCGGCGAGGAACTCGGGGACTGGGTGCGGGAGCATCTTGCCCGACCGCAGGTTCTGATCATGGGGCGCAGAACGTATGTGTCTCTGGCGGAGTTCGCGCCCGCCGGCGCGGATGAAATGAGCCTGCGAATGGCTGAACTTCCGAAGTTCGTGTTCTCAGGCACGCTGCGGGAGCCGCTTGCGTGGAAGAACACTCAATTATCGAAGGGTTCCGTTGCGGACGAGATCCGGGGGCTCAAACGGCAGGCGAAAGGCCCACTTCGATCGATTGGCAGCATCAGCCTGGTGAAGAGCATGATGCAGCTCGGACTGGTGGATCGAATCCGGCTCATGATTTTTCCTTTGATCCTTGGCGCCGCAGGAAGGGAGCCCGTCTTTGACGCCTACCCACGGACGAGCCTCGAACTGATCGATACGAGAGTTCTTGACTCAAAACTCATCCTCCTCGAATACGGCCCGGCACAGCCGGGGGCAGCGGCCGGAGTTCCGCGGGATCCGATTTAAGCCACGCGGTGGCGCCGGCCGGCGTGCGGGATCGCCGAGAGCCTTGAATTCAGGCGTAGTCTCTTCAAACCGAGTTGAGTCGGCCAACGTCCGCTGTAATTCCGATGAGACCAGCCTGGAAGGCGGATTTGACTCGGGTGTATGCTTCTCGTGCTCGCAAACACCATCTGACCCGGGTCACCGTTTCGACAGACTCGTGAAAGCCTGCCGCAACCAACCTTCCATAATGTATGAGCCAATTGAGCGCTGATGTTAGACTGTTTTTAGCGTTACTCTGCTTTCTTCCCCGGTCGTCTAATGGTAGGACAGCGGCCTTTGGAGCCGTGAATCGTGGTTCGAATCCATGCCGGGGAGCCACGCCGCCAACCCATTGATAAGATTGCTTTACTGTAGCCCTCAGCGATACATTCGGGTAGAACTATTTTGTTTTCAGCCACTTCCGGTTCGAATCCATGTGGGGCCAAAACGGATTCCGCCGTGCCTCGTAGCCCCGCAGAAGAACGTTGGGCATTCAATAGGATGCTTCACGTATTCGTCGCCCAGTACATCGCAAATCATAATACGACGCTGGACGAGGATTTCCGAGTAGATGGTTGGGTCCATCTACTTCTTGCGGTCCGCTGGACTCCTTACGTCGGCCTTTGGCCGGAACACGGCGTACAGCCCGTTACCGGAGCCGCCGCCTTTGTGGGCGGTGGACCTCACTTTTTCGTCGCGCCTAGCTCCTGCGAAAGCTCGACGTATTCCTTGACGAGATTGCGTAATTGGCCCTGGCTCCCCTGGTCAGTAGTTCCGTTTTCCCGCATTCGATCAATGCTCCGGGCGATGCTGTCCATGCGTGCGAAGGTTTGTCCATACAAGGCGTAGTCATGCTGAGAGATTGCGCATGCATTGTAGGAGTTAACCAACCACTTACGCAATTCGTTGCCCTGCTGAAGAGCTTCTGAGAGCTGTTGCAGTTGGCTCGGCACAAGATCGCCGACGAGCTTTACTTTGTCAAGACTCCCCTGCAGCTTAAGCGAGTAGGTCCAATACTGTACCTGAAACTGCGTCGCGTCAATTAACGGGTGGGGGCCGTCCGAGCACGGAACGACTCCCTCTCGCGGATGCGGGCGGAACATCCAAACCATGACGAGGGCCGTGAGTGCCAGAATCAGCGTAATCAATACATATTGTGAGCCTCGACTGACGTTGGCGAATCTCAACCGCTTCATTGTTTGTCCTTGAGCGTTGACAACGCGAACGCATAGATCACCGCATCATACGACTGGGTACCGGAGCGCTTTACAGCGTTAGCGTAGGCTTCTTGCCAGTGGTGGCGAGCTCCCGACGGATCTCCCTGTAGGATTAAAACTCGGCCCACAGTATATTCGTCTGCCGCTACCTTGTCGCTATCGGGACCGTACATCCTCTGATCGATACTCAGAACGCGCTCGGCGTTGCTCTGCGCCAGTTCCAAATGGAAGCGCTCCAGTTGAGTCGGAGTCTCTGGATCGTTCCTGTGCTGGCGTTCGGCCACGGCCATTTCTTCACCTTTGGCCAGTAGGATAATTTTGACCAAGTTGTCGGCGTAAACCGTGACACGCGGGTTGTCGATGCCGTAGGTGTCTTGTTCAATAGTTAGCGCGCGCTCGGCGTAGCGCTCCGCTGCTGCCAGCTCTCCCATTGCCTTACTCCGGTTTGGGGTCACTCCGTCCGGGTCGATTAACGGGCCGAATCCGTCGTCCGGGTCGTCCAATAGCTGCAGCTCTATTGTTGCCTTACCGAGTAGAATCGTGCTCAGGTCACTGGCAGCGCTTGCACTCCGGCGGCGATCGGCGCCAGTATCCTCTAAGCCCTCTAAGCTAGCCAAGGCAAGCTCCGCGTTGTGCTGCGCTCCAGCGAGATCTCCTCTTTTGAACAGGATCACGCTCAAAGTGTGTGCGGCCGCGCTAATTCCGAAATTGTGGGCGCCGGGGCCGTAGAGCTTCTCCTCGATGGCCAGGGCGCGTTCAGCATAGCGCTGCGCCTCCGCCAAAGTCCCGATCCCGTTCCCCATAATCGAGCCCAAGTTACTGGCTATGGCCGCAACTAATTCGTCGTTGGGGCCATAAACTTTCTCTGCCATCTTCAGGGCGCTCTCGAAGTGAGGCTGCGCTTCACTCTTGTGGCCTTCAGCGGCCAAGACCACGCCCAGCGTATTGGTGAGGAGAGCATCTTCGCGAGGTTTTAAATCCTTTAGCGCAAGTCCCTGCTTCGTGATCAGTTCCGCGCGTGGAAGGTTTGGGACTCCACGAAGGGCCTCAGCAAGCGTCAGAAAGAACGAAGGCAGCGGAACCGCGGCTATCGCCGCGTCTAGATGGATTACTGCATCTTGAAACCGAAACTCTTGCAAAAGGCTGTACCCGAGACTGTACTCCCGTTCGGCTTCGTCGGCTCTGGCCAACAAGCCCCGTTTCAATCCGCTAATTTCTTGCGTTGTTTCCGTCGGGTGAGGCAAACCCCTGATCTGTTCCCTCAGTTGGTCCACTGCCTGCAGGATTTTCTCGGAGCTGTCGTCGATCCGCCCCTCGATTCGCACGGCCGCTTGGTCGACAACCGCCCGAATGGCGTCAACGATCGAGTTGTTGCCGGCTCGCGCAAACTCCCGCAGGTTCGCGAAATACCTGTCCAGGATAGATTGAAAATGTTTCCGGTCCACTTCACGGGAGCCCGCAAGATCCTGGCGGATTTTTTCAAGTTCGGTAGCGTCGTCCTTCAGTCTCGGGTAGATTTTCCCGATACCCTCGGCGTATGCCGCCTGGGTGACAGCGCAGCTGTTATAGCCAGCTGCCAGGCCCTGCAGAAGCTGGTTCCATTGCTGGGTGGCGGCATCGGCTGCCTGGAGCGTGGTCGGCTGAATCGCAGCCTTCACCCCAAGGCCAGCCAACCCGCTCAGGGTGGTCTGAAATGACTGGCCTTTGTATTCAAGCTTCAGCTTCTCCACATCGATCTCATAGTGGACTTCGCCATTCTGGCAATCAATGCGTTTTTGGCCGAACGCAGCCGCCGCGCAATACAGAGCACCTGCCAGCAGAGTTGAATGTCTGATGAACGTCGAAGCCATTCCCATTATGATTTAGCATCCCCAAGTTAAGGGCGAAATGCAACCTCCGCCTCCACTCGGTGATGAGACGCGCTGGTTTCGCCCGCTGATCCGATGATTGGCAGATCGCGGTCGCAGAGATGGTTCATGACCTCACAAAAGCTCACGCGAATCAGGTGCTGAGGACCACCGGAGCGCCGTCGAACCGGAAAGCCGCGTTCAAGTTGCCGCCTAACGCCCTAACCGGAAAAATGGTGCGGCACCCCGCTCCGGGCGGATGGTCGGCACTCGGAGAATGGCCGATACGCTGCTTGGGCCACGCAATACTATTCCTGTCGATAAACCCCCGTCGCACCAGCAATTCCGTTCCCCTCAGGAGCGCAGCGATATTCGCTCTTTTTCTGCTTGACGAGGTGGGGTCGCTGGTTGTTCGAATCGGAAGGGAAATCAGTTGCCGGGCAAGCCATTATAAAAAAACCTTATCTGCCTATTCACAGGCCGGTGAGTGCAATAAACAAGCTGGCATGGCCAGCGCTCGGGTTATCGAAAAAAGTTCGATAACTGCCCACGAAGGGGAGCCACCGTCCAACATGGGCCCCCAGGAATTCCACTTTCCTACCCCGGGCCTCTCGGTTGACAGTCAAGTGTGCTCCGGATGCCTGCAACGTCCGCGTGCGCCGGTTCCGCGACTCGACCCCAAGGCTGTCATGCCAGGAACGGTTCACGATCTTGCGGATAGCAACGAGTCACAGGCGCGTTGACTACCGAGCCCTCTCCATGACAGTGCGCAGGATGCTGTTGATCCTGGTCGAGTAACCCTTGCCATACTGCATGAGCCAGTCATAGACTTCCTTATCGATACGAGCGGCGACCAGCACTTTCGGAGTTCGGCTAAATTGCGCGAGTTGCGCGTCGGTCAGAGGAGGGATCGCCGAATAATCAATGCCGGAATCGTCTCCGGCAGCCTGCCGCTTCGCGATCCGGGATAAGACGGCCTTCTGCGCCTTACTCGGCGGCTTGCTGAATATAGATTCGGCGCTCACGCTTATTAGCTTCGCGGGCCGAGATGATGCGGATGGTTTCTTCTTGGTCATGTTCATTCTCCATGCGATAGACGTGGACAACCAGCAGCAGCGCGCCCGTCGCCATTCCTATGGCGTGCCACCGCTGTTCGCCGGCCACGATGCGATCCTTGCGGAAGATTGTATTGGGATCGTCGAATACAAGGGCCGCGCTCTCGAAACTGAGGCCGTCGTGTTTCTGTTTGTTGATCCGGTCCTTTTCGGCGTCCCATTCAAACCGCATCGCTATACAAAATGTATAACAGTGAATGCGGAAAATCAACCGGGTCCCACCGTTGAAATGCCAGACCGCTTCCCTCCAGATTGGCCGTCCAATCCACACAGGCGCCTCCTGGCTTGCTCTGATAACGAGCCCACAATCGAAATCGTAAAACCTGCGTCCTCATCTAATCAATAAGTTACGAACGGAGAGGTAGTTGGAAACCATGTTTTCCGGGGAGCCACACCTCTTCTTACCAACCAGGCGACTCTTGTGGACCGGCGATCAGAGTTCGGTACTTTGGAGCACCTCGACTTGATGGAAGTGGGAACGAAACCCGGGGCGAGCTATTCGATATGAGCGTCGTGGATATAGGCGATTTCCTTTGCGGGGATGCCTTTGGCGATGAGCTCTCGCGGATTTCGTCATAGAAACCGACCAGGTCTTCCGGCCGCGCGACCGGGTGGAAGTCATGATCTACTGGCCGGCGTTGCTGCACGACAAGGTGGCGTTGCGTCTGTTTTGCTTCGGGCGCGTGCTGCGCTCGGACGGCGAGCATACCGCGATAGACTCTTGGCCGGTTCGATCTCCAGGCTTGCTGTTTTCGGGCATCGCCTGTCATGAGCAGAAGTATCTCGATCTTTGGAAGACCTTGAATCCGGACCCCACAGATAAAGAGATTATCCGCAACTACCCGATCCGCCAGCCACTCCTCTGGGTGTGACCGCAATTGCATGGCGGCGGCGTTCACTCAACGCCGAAAATTGCAAGGCAATCGGCGCCACTGCAAAGAAATAAGCGTGGCTGAAATTTTCGCCTCCGCGATGTGATTCGAGGATGATGTGCCGCCAAAAGCATGCGCGAACTGCTACGGTGAAATGTCGATCTCTTTTGGAAACCGAGGTAAGTTCTATTGGCTGAAGTTCAGATTCACGAGGGCGAGAGCCTGGAGAGCGCACTCAAACGCTTTAAGAGCAAGGTTCTTCGAGAAGACATCATCAAGGAAATCAAGCGGCGATCCTTTTATTTGCCGCCGGGTCAGAAAAAGCGTGCGAAGGAGGCCCTCGCACGAAAGCGCAACCGCAAGAAGCGTAGCCGAGACGGGGAATTCGACCAAAATCGATCATGAGCTGGCCTGCGGGATGCTGAAGGGCGGAACCAGCTCCATTGATCCCGAACTTGAGGTGGCGGTGGGCACCGTGGTCAACCATGTGGCGGCGCTGCGATTCTTCTTCGTCCGCACCCTCAAGCGGCCGGAGTTTCGGGATTTCATCCCGTATCCCAAGGAACCGGAGCGGCTCCCGACGATCCTGAGCTTGGATGAGGTGGCGCGCCTCATCCATGCCAGCGGCAATCTTTTCCGGCGAGCGTTACTGATGACCGTTTATGGGACCGGCATGCGCCGTTCCGAAGTGGTCCGCCTTAAGGTAAGCGACATCGACAGCAAGCGCATGATCATGCGCGTCGTTCAAGGCAAAGGAGGCAAAGATCGCGATCTGCCGCTGAACCCGGAACTGCTGGAAACCCTCCGCGCGTATTGGCGTTGGCGCAAGCCAAAGGAATACCTGTTCCCCAGCCGCGGCGAGCGCAGAGCACCGGACGTGCCGCTCTCCGATAAGACAGTCTGGCACGTATGCGGCGATGCCGCACGGAAGGCCGGCATCACCAAACACGTCACACCTCATACCCTACGACATAGTTGGGCGACGCACCTGCTCGAAGCGGGCACCGACCTGCGGACCATCCAGATGCTGCTTGGACACGGAGACCTGGAGACGACTGCACGCTATATTCATCTCTCGCAGGAACACCGGCACAGCGCTGCCAATCCGCTTGCGAAGCTCCAACTTTCCGAAGTGAAGGAAAGCAGTACCGGGGTTAAATCTAAAAAGCAAGAATGAGCCGGCCTGCCGTGGAGGTGGCCGACATCCTCCGCGC
This sequence comes from Bryobacterales bacterium, assembly GCA_963836595.1. GTDB lineage: Bacteria > Acidobacteriota > Terriglobia > Bryobacterales > Bryobacteraceae > DATFZA01. The sequence continues at coordinate 477,353 of CAWIKC010000002.1, read as the reverse complement.
ACAGGGCAGTCGCTTTCTGGACCGATACGAATCGAGTTTCGATTATCAGCAGCTCAAGGCTTTCCGCGCCATCCAGAATTGCCGCACTGCGGCTTTGGGTGGACACCTCGATTCCTGTCCACAATGCGGGCATCAGGCCATCTCCTATAACTCCTGCCGGACGGCAGCGGCGAAGATGCTGACTGAAGGAAGCAAGTGTGTTGAGATCGATGTCCGCCAAAACGCCGCTTTTCCGCTGAACGAAACAGCCGAGATGAGCGGCCGCTCGAAGATATCGAACCGCGCTTGCCGGGGCATATCCCTCACGTTCGAGGTCATCTGCGAACGTGTCGATATGTGGTCCACTGATTCCACCGCGCAAGCGCCGTAGCGTCTTAGGCGCGGAGAAGTATTTCTCTAGCATTGGGCTCTCCTGGTTGTGATAGGGAGAGATGGCCGAACCACAGTAGCAGGAGTGGGCCGTTGTTATGGTGAGTTGTCGTGGCCCAGCCCGTGTTCAAAGGCCCGCCACATCGTCGGTTGTCGAGTCACACTCCCCATTCGAAATTACTCTCCATAAGGCAGGTAATGGAGTGCACTCCATTACGTGCCGGAACCGGCACTGCCCCAAGTGCCAAACCCAGGCACGGGAACGCTGGATCGCTAAACGGGAGCAAGAGCTTCTTGCGACCAGTTACTTTCATGTGGTCTTCACCGTGCCCCACGAACTGAACGTACTGGCGCTGAACAACCCGCGAGAGTTCTACGAGTTGTTGTTCCGCGCCAGTGCTGCCGCAGCCATAGAACTTGCCGCCGACCGAAAGCATCTCGGCGCGGAAATCGGCATCGTCAGCATCTTACATACGTGGGGGCAGAACCTGCTCCTACACCCCCCCCGTGGCGGGCGCGCGCCGGTAGCGCTGGCTCGCTGGGGCTTTAGTTATTTGTTGGTCGTCGTTGGTGAGCGAACAGGCGGAGTACCTTAGCACTCCCGCCGGGTGACTACTTCCCGCTTCCAGACTCGGATCGAGCAGTGTCAAAAGGGTGCGTCTGCGCTGGCGACCAGCATCAAGCCCCTCAACTGAGTGAAATTGAGTTACTCCCAGCCTGCGCGTCGTTTTGTTTACGCGAATGACCGATGTTAGGATCGGTCTAATGACATCAGAACATATAATCCGTCTTTTGATTGAAGAACGCGATCGTCTCGACGCTGCCATAAAAGCTCTGCAGGGGATCTCTGCGCCAGTGAAGCGCGTTGGACGACCTCCAAGAAGGTGGCGGCAATCGCAGGATCAAACAGGAGACTCGCCGAAGAAGCGAGTTCTTAGTGTGGCAGGCCGCAAGGCAATCGCCGCCGCTGCAAAGAAACGCTGGGCGCTTGTCAAGGCGGGTAAGGCCACGTCGCCATTTGCGGGTAAGAAGAAGGCACGCTGAGATTGATCGCATCTGCATCGCCGTGACAGATTCAGTCTGCCGAACCAGCAGCCAAATTCCTGCCGGAAGAGCGAAGCCAACGTTCTACACACCAATCCTGATTGTTTAGGCGCGCCGGGCTTGAAGCGAAGGAGCAAGATGACGACGGCTGTGTAACCATCAAGGAATGGGCGCCAAAACGCTGGTCACCATTGTCACGCCTTGCTTCAATTCGGGCCGCTTTCTAAAACAGGCGATTCAGAGCGTTCTAGAACAAGATTATCCCCGGATTGAATATTTGGTCGTTGATGGCGGTTCCACCGACGAAACCTTGGCGATTCTCGAGGAACAAATGGGACGAGTCCGGTTTATCTCGGCAAGCGACCGGGGAACCGCGGATGCCGTCAACCGGGGATTCGAGATGACACAGGGAGATATCCTGGCGTGGCTTAATGCCGACGATTATTATTTGCCGGGCGCCGTCCGTGCGGCGGTGGAGAGCCTGGAGGCGGATCCGGGCGCGGGCGCGGTCTACGCCGAAGCTCAATGGGTTGACGAAAGCGGCAATATTCTCGGACCATACCCTACGGTTCAGCCTTATGATCCGGCGATGCTTTCCCGGGAATGCTCCATTTGCCAGCCCACCTGTTTCTTTCGCCGAAGCGCCTATGAAGCGATTGGAGGACTGGACATATCGCTTCGGACTGTGTTCGACTACGATTTGTGGATCCGGATGGGGCGTTCCTATCGTTTTATTTCGATTCCAATCTGTTCGGCGACCTCCCGGATGCACTCGGAAAATTTATCCCTTAGCCAGCGGGACTTGGTGTTTCAGGAGTCGATACGCTTGCTGAAGCGGCACTCCGGGTATGTTCCATTGAACTGGATTTATGGATCGATGCAGTACGCGCGTGATCGCCGAGACCAGTTTTTTCAGCCGCTCCAGCCGTCGCTATCAACATTTCTTGCCTGTTTGCCGGTAGGCCTGTACCACAATCGGAAGTACCCGCTGAGGTACTGGCGGGAGTTTTGCTCGAAGATCAAGACGGAAAATATCGCACTCTATCTGCGGAATCTCTCCAACCGGCCGCGTATCCCAACCGGGCACGGACCGAATGGCAGACCTGTCGCCAACGCCGGTCTCGAGGATCATCCGGGTAGCGAGATCCGGCGGATCTCGATTGGTTTTCAACCGCCAGAAAGCACGTGCCGGATGGCAGCAGAATTGCGAAGCCAGAGCCCCGATCAAGGGCCCGGCGAAACAAAACTAGAACGGTAACGGACCTGGATTCTATGCCGCTTCCGTATTGAAAGCTGAAAGGGACAGGGTGATGCTGAAGCTCAGTCTGGACGTCGCGGTGGCGATACTTGCCCTGACCGCCTCGGGCTGCACCTGGGGGCCCGCCCGAACGGAGGGCCCCTCGCACATTCAGCAGTTCCCCACCGATTTGTCCGACCCACGGTTGGAACTCGACGGCATTTACGCCGACGGTTGGACCGCTCCCAAGGCGTCTCTAAGTTTATTCGAGCCGCGTGGCCAGCAAGTGCTCGTGATCCGCGGCATGATTCCTAAAATCGATCGCGACGATTTTAGGACTGAAGTCGACCTGAGCTTGGATGACAAGGTGATGGCCGAGAAATCGGTCGGTCTCGGTAATTTTTCCATCGAAGCCCACGTGCCTCCCAACCCGGGCAAGCATCGCGTTGGCCTGGTTTTTAGATCGGTGCAGCTCTTGCCAAACGGAGACGATCGCCCGATCGGGGCTCGGCTCAGCTTCGCCGGGTTCGCAGCGGCTTCTCAGACGCGCGTAGTTGGAGCGCTAGACTCAGACTCTGCAGACGTTAGAATGGCAGGCGGAGCATGCTGCCGGTAGCCATCCTTGCGGGGGGGCTCGCCACGCGTCTTGGTGCGCTGACAAAGGCGTTACCTAAGGCCCTCGTCGAGATTCAGGGCGAGCCCTTTCTGGCGCATCAGCTTCGGCTGCTAAACCGATCGGGTATTCGAAAAATCGTGCTTTGCGTGGGCCACCGGTGCGACCAGATCCGCGATTTCGCCGGGGATGGCCGCCGATTCGGTCTAGACGTCGCGTATTCTTTCGACGGAGCCGATCTCCTCGGTACCGCCGGCGCGATCCGGCAGGCTCTACCGTGGCTGGGGACGGCGTTCTTCGTAGTTTATGGCGATTCCTATTTGCCATGCGATTACGCCGCGGTGGAGCGCCGTTTCCGGCAGTCGGGAAAGTTGGGACTGATGACGGTTTTTCACAACTCCGGCGAAGGAGACACCAGTAACGTGGAGTTCAGCGAAGGCGGCATTCTGGAGTACGACAAAGTGCATCCGGCTCCGCGAATGCGCCACATCGATTACGGACTTGGCGTGTTCCACGGTCAAGTTTTTCGCGAGCTTACCGGCTCCGGCCCCCACGAACTCGCGGAGGTCTACCGGGATCTACTGGGGCGCGGCCAACTGGCAGCCTACGAGGCAGAGCAGCGTTTCCATGAGATCGGATCGCTGGGCGGGATCGCGGAGTTCAGCGAATTCCTCGCGCGGAGCGAATCGCCGGCTTCAAGCGCGCAAGGCCGGGCGCAATCGCGGTGACTGGGCGCGCGGTTTTCCTGGATCGGGACGGCGTCTTGAACGAGGCCGTTCTCCGCGACGGACACCCTTACCCGCCATCCAACGTGGAGGATCTAAGGCTGGTTCCGGGCGCGGCAGCGGCGCTCGCGCTACTGAAGGCGGCGGGCTTCGAACTCATCGTGGTCACCAATCAGCCCGATGTAGCTCGGGGCGCGCGGAGCAGGCTGGCGGTTGAGGCGATGAACGCCGCGCTGAACGCGACGCTGCCCATCGACGAGTTCTGCGTCTGCTTCCATGACGACGCCGAGCGTTGCGGCTGCCGCAAGCCCAAGCCCGGGCTCTTGAAGGATGCCGCCCTCCGGCGAGGAATCGACCTGCGGCGAAGTTTCATGATCGGAGATCGGTGGCGCGATATCGACGCGGGGGCAGCCGCCGGGTGTCGGACCATATTGATTGACCGTCAATACCGCGAGAGAGGTCCAAAGCATTTGCCGGACTGCCGCGTGTCATCTTTGAGCGCCGCGGTCAGTTGGATTCTTGCGGTGGCGGAGGAAGCCTGATGCTACAAGACCGCTGCTCTCCAACCTGTCCAATAACCTTTCCTCCGCCCGCTGGCCACACTCAATCACCGGTCTGGACAGGGCGAGCATTCCGGATTGGAGATTGCGAGACAGCAGTGTTGTCTTATGCAACGGGGCGATCGGGCTGGACCGACGAACTTACGGCTTTTCACGAGGCCACGGCGGGCGACGATCACTACATCGATCGCGCCTCCCGGAAGCATACTCTGAACCAGTTGCGCCACTGGCTTGGCGCCAAGCCGCCGGCGATCATGGACATCGGTTGCTCTTCGGGGGCGATGCTGAAACTGTTGTTGCGGGAGTTTCGGGACAGCAGCATTTTGGGCGCGGACTACGTCCGGGGCCCGCTGGATGCCCTGGCCAGAAGTCTCTCCGGCGTCCCATTGTTGCAGTTCGATTTGACTGCTTGCCCGCTGCCGGATGGTAGCTTCGACGGGATTGTGCTGCTCAATGTACTGGAGCACATCGAAGAGGACGAGGTAGCGTTGGCGCACATCGCGCGGATCCTGAAACCCGGCGGGATTGTCGTCATCGAAGTTCCGGCTGGTCCGAATTTGTACGATATCTATGACCGGCAGCTTCTGCACCAGCGGCGTTACCGCATGCGGGAGTTGATCGAGAAGGTTTCTCGTCGAGGACTGCGCGTCCTGACGCAATCGCATCTCGGGTTCTTCCTGTATCCAGCATTTTGGGTAGCCAAGAAGCGAGGCCGGCGGTTGTTGAGGGCAGAGCAGGAGATTCAAAGGGCGATCGTTTCCCGCCAGATCGCGAGCGCGCGGACGAACCCGCTTCTATACCGCATAATGGACCTCGAAGCCAAACTGCGGAAACGGATTTATTACCCTTTTGGCATCCGCTGCCTACTGACTTGCCAGCGCCCGGAAGTCGAACTATGAATCTTACCTCTACCGCCGTGGCTCGTAAGCGGCATGGGCGAGAGGCCCGATCGCCGCGACCCGTCTGCTTGCTTCACCAGCTCGCCGGTTTTCATTCTTGCTTCTGTGCGCCCCGGCGCTCATCCGAAACAGGTTCATAACTGCAGGGGCTGCAATACGTCGGCTTACTTATGAAACCGCGTACTTAGATAAGCTAAGGCTGAAAGCCCGCGTAACGCAATCGAGCGGACACCGGGCGCGAGTCCGGACTTGGCAGGCTCACCACGTTGTCAAAGCGAAGTCCGATCCGGCGGCGTCCTTCCCCCCTAACCGGGACATTGAACCCAACGCCGCTCGAAGCCACCGGCTTTCGCTCCACCTCGCGGCCGTCGACCAACAACGCCGCCCAGGAAGCAGGTTTTCGGCCTTGCAACGTGGGAACAAGCAAGGACACCACCAAGTAAGAGGCGCCGTGGCCTTGTTGCAAAACGATATCGCTGGACTCGGCCACCCAACCATCCTCGTAGATTCCGCTGTACTCCAGATTTTTGTTCTTTAGATCGCCGGGAAAGGTCTGGATCGCCTGGGGAGCTTGGAGCGCGGAATATCGATCGCCGGAAATCAACGAAATGTCGCGGCAAAATCCGACGATGCGCCGGTTGTCGGTTACGTAGCGGCGGCCCCACAGGCCCATAATGAAGCTGCGGCGATCCGGAAAGGTATGCCCCCAATCGCCCATGTCGACAGCCACGTAATCGCCGCCTGCAATCTGTTGCGGCTGAACCTCCGGAGAAATCAGACGCGCCGAGCCGCGCCCCACGGCAGTGAACATTTCGCGGGCGTCGCCGATCGCGCTCGCCGCGGGGATTCGATTCTCATGATCCTGGTTCAAAGATGCGGTGTACTCCAAGACCACGCGTAGGTGCGGCGCTGGATTCAGCACCCGGAACAAGGAAATCCGCCCCAGGGCCGCCATCGAGTCGCCGCGGAAAAAAAAGTCGTTTTCCAACTGGTACATGGAGATCACGCCCAGAGAGCGGTCGGCGCGGGAAGTATAGTAGGGCAGGCCGAACTCCGAGCTTACAAAGACCAAGTGGTCTTGTTCGGCTTGGGTCGTGGTCAATCGAATCGCACCGGCGTGGTTAGGGACACTCTCGCGCCGGTTCAGCATCGACATTTTGGGTCCCGTATCGAGCAGCGCAAACTCTTGGTTGCCCGCGATAGGCTGGCTAACCGTGAAGCGATTCGCTCGGGGCAGGGCAGCATGCATGTCGAAGGTCTCCGGAAGAAATCGACGGTTCCTCGCTGCGGTGGCCTTCAGCCAATCGGCGTGGTAGAGCGCGTCCACCGGATTCCATCGCTCGCCGCGAGCTTCAAACTCGCCGACGATGTGTCCAAAAAAGTCTGTACACAGGAAGTAGAGGCGTTCCCGATACGCAGCTTCGAATTTGGCGAGTACCTGGTTGGAGGTGTCGGAGATTGTGATGTCATGGTACGGCGGCAAATCCTTGAGTTGCGAGATGAGCCCATCCCTGGATGCAAAGGGTATTTCGACTAACCCGCCTCCACCCAGCCCCATGCTTCGAACGGTGTAGAACAACTGCCCGCGGGCTCCAAACCCGATCACCAATGCCAGCCCCGCAACCAGCAGCGCGCGGGCGTAAGACCATCGAGCGGCCCGGGTTCGCAGGTCATCCCACGTAAGAACCACCACGCCCGCCAAGAATGGCTGCATGTACATCGCAATCTTGTACATTCCGAATTCCGAGTGCGTTCCAAAGAGCACCAGACTCAGGGCCATCATGATGAGGCAGACGATAGCCACGGGCCTGCGCCGCCAGGTGTGCCAGGCCGCGCCGAATATGGCCATGCCGAAAACCAGCGCTCCCGCGACAATACCGAGGTCAAGAAAAATTCCTCGGGAAGCCTCGCTAATGCCGCGAAAGCCCCACAAATACGCAAACGCCGCAGGGGTCATATAGTACGGAAATAGGCCCTTGATGCTGCTGGATGGTGCGACGGCATGAGCCTGATTAATGAGAGTGATAATCGGCGCTGCCAGGGAAACATTTACGAAAAGAAGCCACGAAGCCACGATCGGCCAAATCGTTCCGGCCGCGTCACGCATACGCTCGTACCCTTGCAGTATGGAGATGGCGTGATAGACCAAATAGCCGAGAACCAGAAACGGCAGAACCTCAGGGTAGAACGTAGCTAATGACGCCAGTAACAGACCGCCCAGCACAAGTTCCGATTTTGGTCTAACGCCAGGCTGCCGAAGAAGAACGGTGACAACTCCGGCTAATGCGCCGAGGCCACTGACCTGTCCAAGGAGTTGGTAAACGGCTCCGAGCGTTATCAATGCGGAGAGCGCCAGCCAGAAGCAAACCAGCAACGCGGCACGCCGGTACTTCTTGCTCTGTAAGATCAGAGCCCCGGTTGCGGCAATCAGAACCAATTGAAAAGCGAGAATCAAGGGCATGAAGGCCTGCAGGGTGGGCAGGCCAGTCAGGCTGACGGCCCACGCCAGCACTTCGTCCGCCCCGTGCCGCAGGGCCGGCAACATGTCGAAGTACCAATAAAAGAGGCTGGCGTCGCGGCTGGAGACGATGTCCTCAAGGGAAGGTGGCGTGAATTGGTTGTGGTTCAGGAGCAGTTTCGCGGAAAGGCAGTAATTCGCCATATCGTCATTGCCATAACTGATCCAATTGAAGCCAAACCGGAACATCGGATATCCGGTGGCGAGCGCGGCCAGTAACAGCACGGCCGCGTACGGCGCCAGCCGGCGGAACGGCACGGGAGTCCGGCGGCGGCGCAGAAGCCAGGCCGAGAGCGCCAGCAACAGCACGGTGGCGATTGGACCGACAATGCGAACGGGCCCTACCCAGTTCAGCGTGGTGACCAGCAGCACGGTCGCGCCCATGCCGGTCACGGGCGCCAACAACGCGCTCTGCAGCAGGTTCCGGCGCGTGGATAACGCCGCCACAATTGGGAATCCGACAAAAGACCAAAAGCAAAAAACAGCGATTACAAGACCGAATGCCAGCAATCCGACGTGCCTCTCTTCTCGCGCTTTCCCGAATGTATGGAAAACCACCTCAGGAAAGTTGACCTTATCAGTGTAGCGATTGTTCAACCTGAGGACACGGACAGATTCGAACTGCGCCTTTTAGAGGAAGCGCAAGAACTCTGTGCGATATACTGGCGAGAATAGGCCGTGGATGTCCGGACCCATCGATCTTACACTTATACTGCCCGCATATAACGAGCGGGCGACCATTAGCGCGACGATTGATGGCGCGTCGGCCTATTTCAATAGCCGGGGAATGCGAGCCGAGATTATCGTGGCGGCGGATGGCGACGATGGAACGCGTGAATTAGTCGCTCAAAAGGCGCATGGAAACGCCGATTTGAAGGTGATCGGTCACGCGGCCCGCGGGGGAAAAGGGCGTGGGATTCGCGAGGCGGTGACTCTCGCCCGTGGGCAGATCATCGGTTACGCGGATGCCGACGGCAAAGTGCCCATCGAGGATTATCAGTGGATTGAGGCGGCGCTGCGGGAGGGCTATCGTGTCGTCACTGGATCGCGCGGGTTGGAGGAGTCGCAGGTCTTGCGCCGGCAGCCTTGGTACCGGCGGCTCGGGGCCATGGGTTTCTATTACTATATGCAGAACGTGGTGGGCTTGCCAGGGATTCGGGATACGCAGTGTGGATTCAAGTTTTTCGACCGAAAAGCGGCTCGTCAATTGTTTCATTTCCAAAAGATCGACGGCTATATGTTTGACGTGGAAATTCTCGCGCTGGCCCGCCGCTTGGGGTTCTCTATCAAGGAAGTCCCGATCCGCTGGCGCGACGATGGAGATAGCCGGCTACGTTTGCTGAGCGGCAATCTGCGCAATGGAATCGATATTTTTAAGATCCGGCATTCCCTTTCACGCTTGGACAGCCAAACCGTGGCTTCCGAAGCGGCTATGCTGGAGACTCAGGATTCTCTCCTGTCGGATGGAACATCTTGCATACATTTGTCACCGGCGCGGCCGGGTTCGTCGGCAGCAACCTCGTAGACCGGCTTTTGCAGGCGGGCCACTCGGTGGTTGGCTTTGACGATTTTTCGACCGGCCGGCCGGAATTCCTGGTTGCCGGATCCCGGAACGCGAATTTCCGGTTAGAGCGCGGGAACCTGTTGGATGGGCGCCAGGTGCAACGGGCGATGCAAGGATGCGATTTCGTTTTTCATCTGGCTGCCAACGCGGACGTGCGGTTCGGTCTGGAACATCCACGCCGGGACTTAGATCAGAACGTAATCGCCACCTGGAACGTGCTCGAGGCCATGCGAGCCAGCCACGCCGGGCACCTGGTCTTCACCTCCACGGGGTCCATTTACGGCGAGTCTCAAGTGATACCAACACCGGAAGACGCTCCGTTTCCAATTCAGAACTCTCTCTATGGCGCCTCGAAGTTAGCGGCGGAAGGGTTCATTTCAGCCTATTGCGAAGGCTTCGGAATGCGGGCTCATGTTTTCCGTCTGGTGTCGATCCTGGGGGAGCGTTACACGCACGGCCATGTCCTGGACTTCTACCGCCAACTGATGCAGCACCCAGGGCATTTGGATGTCCTGGGCGACGGCAAGCAAAAGAAGTCGTACCTTTATGTACAGGATTGCATTGATGCGATCCTGCTCGGGTTGGAAGCTGCGCAGGAACGGATGAACATCTTTAACGTCGGACTGGACGAATACAGCGAGGTGAACGACTCGATCCGATGGATTTGCGAGCATCTGGGTGTGCGTCCGGAAATTCGTTACGGCGGGGGCGACCGAGGTTGGGTGGGCGACAACCCCTTTATCTACCTGAACTGCACCCGTATGCGAAATTTGGGATGGACACCGCGTTTGGGAATTCGCGAAAGCGTGATTCGTACCCTTCAGTTCCTCCAGCGGAATCATTGGGTATTGAAGGCGCAAGAAGCCATGCCGGCAAACGCGGGACCCGCTTAGGGAGATCGGCTTGGGGCCTCCAGTTCAAGCATGAGAATCTGTGTTTTCGGTCTCTGGCATCTGGGATGTGTAACCGCGGCCTGCGTGGCGGAACACTTTCTCACCGTCGGATTGGACCCGGATCCGGCCACCATCGCCAGCTTACGGGCGGCTCAGCCTCCGATCCTGGAGCCTGGACTCGCCGATCTGGTTCGGACCGGCATTTCCCGCGATATGCTCCGGTTTACAACCGATCCGGGCGAGGCCGCCGGCGAAGCCGATATTGTCTGGGTTACTTTCGATACGCCGGTGGACGACGAAGACCGGGCTGACGCGGGCTATGTCGAAGCGCGGATCGCCGGCTTATTTCCCCATTTGCGCGACGGCTCAACGGTCTTGATTTCATCGCAACTGCCGGTTGGCTCGACGCGCCACATGGCCGCCTTATATCGCGAGCGATACCCGGGACGCGAAATTCGCTTCGCTTATTCGCCGGAAAATTTGCGATTGGGCAAAGCCCTGGACGCGTTTCGCCATTCTGAACGCATTATTCTGGGAACGCAAAACGAGGGAACGCATGCCGCGGCGGATCGCGAAAGACTGCGTCAATTGCTGGAACCTTTTTGTCACAATTTGGTTTGGATGTCGAGCGAGTCCGCTGAGATGACCAAGCACGCGCTGAACTCGTTTCTCGCGAATTCCATCGTCTTCGCCAACGAAATCGGTACGCTTTGCGAGGAAACGGGGGCCGATGCCAGGGAGGTGGAACGAGGCTTGAAAACCGACGAACGCATTGGTCCCCGCGCATATCTGGGAGCCGGCGGGCCTTTCGCGGGAGGCACCTTGGCTCGGGATTTGTTATTTCTGATCGCAAGAGCCGGACAAGCCGGCGTGCCGGTGCCGCTGCTGGAATCCGTGCGGCGCGGCAATGACCTCCACAAGAACTGGCCCAGGCGCAAGCTGCAATCCGTTCTCGGAGAGCTCTCCGGCAGAACCGTCGCGGTTCTGGGATTGACCTACAAGCCGGGCACCGATACGCTGCGCCGCTCGGCGGCAGTTGAGCTTTGCCGCTGGCTATTGGAACAAGGAGTGAACGTGCGCGCATACGACCCAGCGGTGCAACAACTGCCGGAAGACCTGAACACCCGCGTCATCCTTTGCTGCCGCGCCATGGAGGCTTTACAGGGCTGCGACGCGGCGGTGTTCGGGACGGATTGGCCGCAGTTCCGGGAACTCGCCGCAGACGATCTGATCGGCCAAATGAAGACGCCCGTAGTCTTGGACGCAAACCGGTTTCTCGAGAAAACCCTGGCCGGCAATCCGGCTTTGGTGTATATTGCGGTCGGTATGCCCAAGGAGTCCGCATGAAGTTGCGGGGACGCGGGATTATCGTTACGGGCGCCAGTCAAGGTTTGGGCAGGGCGATTGCCGAAGCTTGCATTCGGGAGGGCGCGCATGCCATGCTCTGCGCCCGCGATGCAAAATTGCTGGAGCAGACACGCGAAGAGCTCGCTTCACAAGCTTCCGCCGGGCAACAAGTGATTGCCCAGTCCGCGGATGTCAGAGATTGCGAGGCGGTTCAACGCGTCTTTAAATGTGCAGCCGGCAAGTTGCCGCACCTGGATGGGCTGGTGAACAACGCCGGGGTGTACGGGCCAATGGGATTGCTCGAAGAAGTCCCAGTTGAAGAGTGGTGGCGCGCGGTTGAGACCAATCTGCTGGGCGTCATGCTGGGCTGCCGGGAGATCCTTCCGATTTTTCGAAGGCAGGGGCACGGGAAAATCGTAATTCTGTCCGGGGGCGGAGCAACCTCGCCTTTGCCCCGAATCAGTGCCTACGCGGCAAGCAAAGCGGCCGTCGTCCGGCTGGCCGAGACGCTGGCGGAAGAGACCAGAGGGACGGGAATCGACGTGAACGCAATCGCACCAGGAGCCCTGAATACCCGTCTTCTCGACGATGTTCTGGCGAAAGGCCCCGAGAAAGTGGGCGCCGGTTTTTTCGAGCGGGCGTTGCAGCAGAAGGAGCACGGTGGCGCCCCGCTTAAGTGCGGCGCCGATCTGTGTGTGTTCCTGCTCTCGCCGGCCAGCGATGGCATCAGCGGCAAACTGATCAGCGCGGTCTGGGATCCGTGGACGGAGCTGCAAAAGCATGTTGTGGAGCTAAATCAGACGGATGTTTACACGCTGCGGCGCATTGTCCCGGCCGACCGGGGATTGACATGGGAGTAACGCGGTGCGGTTAGGCATTGTCGGTTGCGGCCTGGTCGGCCGGAAGCGGGCCCGCACGCTAGGGCGTGAACATCGGCTGATTGCCGCCGTGGACACCGATTTAGAGCAGGCGCAGTTGCTGGCGGCGCCATTTTCCGGCGCCGTTGTCACAACCGACTGGCGGGAAGTGGTACGCCGCCCGGACGTCGATGCTGTGATCGTAGCAACTACTAACCAGTGCCTGGCTCCAATATCGCTGGGCGCGATAGAAGCCGGAAAGCATGTTTTGGTAGAGAAACCAGCGGCCCGCAGATCGGCGGAACTTCAGCCGTTGATGGCAGCGTCGAAGGCGCGGGAAGTCTGTGTACAAGTGGGCTTCAACCATCGTTATCACCCCGGGTTGCGAAAAGCCCGCGAGATCGTCGACTCGGGTGCGCTGGGACCGTTGATGTTTGTCCGGGGTCGATACGGCCATGGCGGGCGATTGGGGTACGAACGGGAATGGCGGGCAATTCCAGAGGTCTCCGGAGGCGGTGAGCTGCTGGATCAGGGAGTGCATTTGATCGACCTGGCAAGCTGGTTTCTTGGCTCGTTTGCCCACGTCGACGGTTACACACACACTTACTTCTGGGACATGGCGGTTGAGGATAACGGGTTTCTGCTTCTTCGTACCACTCGCAATCAGATCGCGCAATTACACGCCAGTTGCACCGAATGGAAAAACCTCTTCTCGTTTGAGATCTTCGGCCAGCAGGGAAAACTGCACGTCGAAGGGTTGGGAGGCAGTTATGGCGTAGAGCGAGTCTCTTATTATGAGATGCTGCCGCAGATGGGACCGCCCGAAACAACGATTTGGGAATTTCCCGGAGAGGATCTCTCCTGGAAGCTGGAACTCGACGCGTTTCAGGGCTTTATCGAGCGGCGCGAAACGCCGCGGCCCGGACTGCGGGAAGCTGCTTCGGCTCTCGAGATCGTTGAAGAGATCTACCGCAAGGCGGCCTCATGATTATCACTCGCAGCCCTCTGCGTTTGTCTTTGGGGGGAGGGGGAACCGATCTGCCTTCCTACTACCGGGAGCATGAAGGCTTTGTGATCGCCGCGGCCATCGACAAATATGTTTACATAACCATTCATCAAACCTTCATCACGGATCTGATTATCAAGTACTCGAGTATGGAGCGCGTGGCATCGATCGCAGAAGTGAAGCATCCCATCTTGCGGGAAGCTTTGAAGCTGGTTGAGATTCGGGAAACGAACCTGGAGATCACCAGCATGGCGGACATCCCAACCGGAACCGGCCTTGGGTCGTCGGGAAGTTTCACCACCGCCGTGCTCAAGGCTCTCCACACCCATCGCAAGAACATTATTCAGCCGGGTGAGCTTGCGGCTCAGGCGTGCGAGATCGAAATCAACCGCTTGGGCGAGCCGATCGGTAAACAGGACCAATACATCGCCTCTTTCGGCGGCATTACCTGCTTTCGTTTTCTGCCCAACGGCCAAGTGGAGGTCACCCCGCTGAAGCTAAGCACTCACACTCTCCACGATCTGGAAGACAACATGGTGTTGTTCTTCACTGGCTTCACCCGGTCGGCATCCCATATTCTCCAGGATCAGGATTCGCGCAGTTACAAAAAAGATCCGGAGATGCTCGACAACTTGCATTTCACGAAGCGGGTTGGCCTCGAAAGCAAGGATGCGCTGGAGCGCGGCGATTTGCGCCGGTTTGCAGAACTCATGCACCTGCATTGGGAACGCAAGCGATGCCGGTCCAAAGGTATGAGCAACCCGGCGATCGACCGCTGGTATGAACTTGCCCGGAACAACGGCGCGCTCGGCGGCAAATTGGTGGGAGCGGGTGGCGGAGGGTTTCTACTTTTGTATACCGAGGAGAAGACGCGGCTTCGCAAAGCGCTGCTGGACGCCGGCCTGACAGAAGTACGCTGGCGATTCGATTTTCAAGGCACGGCCGTGATATCGCAAGTCTAGGAGGCCCAATGAGCAGCGATCTGGCAGTATCCGCCCTGCGCGTGAAAATCTTTGCGGACGGCGCGGACAAAGCGGCGATTCTGGACTTGTACGCCAAACCCTGGGTTCGAGGATTTACCACTAACCCTACTTTGATGCGCAAGGCCGGCATCTCTAACTACGAAGCATTTGCACGGGATATTCTGGCGGCCATCCCAGACCGGCCGGTCTCGTTCGAAGTATTTGCGGACGAGTTTGCCGAAATGGACCGCCAGGCGCGGCTCATTGCGTCCTGGGCCGACAACGTATACGTGAAAATTCCCGTGACCAATACACGCCGCGAGCCCTCCTTGGACTTGATTCACCAACTTTCGGGTTCCGGGATCAAGCTCAATGTAACGGCGTTGCTCACTCTTGCGCAGGTTCGAGAAACGGCGCTCGCGCTGGCAGGGGGCGCGCCGTCCTTCCTTTCCGTTTTCGCGGGCCGGATCGCCGATGCGGGATGCGACCCGGTTCCCGTGATGGCCGAGGCTTCCGAAATTCTCCGCGCAAGCGGCGGGATCGAGCTGATCTGGGCCAGTCCGCGGGAACTTCTCAACATCGTGCAGGCCGACCAGACCGGCTGCGACATTATTACCGTAACCAGCGACATTCTCCAGAAGATCGATCTGCTAGGGCGGGATCTCGGCGAGCGGTCCCTGGATACGGTAAAGATGTTTTACGACGACGCGCTGCAATCCGGCTTCCAACTGTAACGGCGGCAGAGCAATCTTTGTGGCGACAGAATGGCCGGGCGCAAGAGGCGTGGGAACCCGGACTCCGTAATAGACTCCAGTTACGATGTGCTCATGTATGAAGAAAGGCAGCGCCGGCTGCCATTGGCCAATAAATCTTGGCGAATGGCCGATGAGCACGGTTAATATCGCGAGCCGCGCAGTCGATCTATCGGTGCATTGCGCATTCGAAATCCTGCGAGTTTATGGCGCCGTGCGTCCTCTTCGGGCCGCCTCGATATCCTGAAGAATCCATGGCAGTGGGGCCCGTGCGCCACGGCTGGAGTAGAGTCATATCCATGCCGAAATTGCTTGAAATCATACCATGATTCCAGGGTAGCGAGTTTCCGGTGGACGAACTCGCCGTGAAAGGGGACGATGAAATCTTCGCCGTTATCGCGCGGATACCATCACGGCGGCGCGGACCCCGCTCGGAGGCGAAAGGTCGTCAAACCACGCGACACCTTCTTGCAACAGCGTAACTGCAAGGGTGTAGGCGCCTGGAATGTGCGGGGCCGTGATGCGAATCCCAGCATCGATCGCCTCGCCCGGCCGGAGCGCATGTGGCAGGGGTGTATGGATCCACTCGCCGGCGCCTACGGGCGCGCCCGACGCATCGAACCAGCGATAGCAGAACTGGACTGGATTGGGGGGCGCGCTGACGAAGATAGCGTCCCCAGCGTTGGTAACGCGGCAGGGCAGAATGAACACGTCGTCGACGATGGCCGCGGCGGGAATCTCGGCATCCAGCGAGGCTCGAAGCGAGGCCAGCGGCAGTGGCTCGCCGACCGCCCATAGCCGCGGCGGCGTCACTCCCACGGAGGCGAACATGGAGAGCTGATCCTGCTGTTCCACACGCGTCGCATTTGTGCGAAACCCGATTGCGGCTCCCTGGGCTAGCGATTTGGGAACCAACAGCAGGTCATAAATCTCGGACGTCTCAATTTCGTAGCAGTCCGCCACCGTCCAATCGGAACGATCGAGGAGCGTAATGCGCGACACCTGTTCAACGCCACAGTTTAAATGCCGATCCGCGCTCTCGCCGATGTAGAGATATTGCTCGTCGAACGCGATACCTCTGGTGTAGCCGGCGAACTGGCGGCGCCGCAATCCATTTCCCTGTGCATCATAGGCCGCTAATTCGTTCAAGGCCGAATTGCAGACCAGCCATTCGCCATTCAGCAGTCGTGGCGAGTGCGGCTGGGTCAACCCTCGCAGCACGACCCTTTCCGAGGGAAAGCGCATCAGGATGCCGGATGGCGCGCGCGGCTCCCGCAACCAGGCGCGGTGCTGGTCGAATATGCCGAACGCCGTCCCGTACAACTCGCCGTCCACTTCGGTCAGACAGTTCACATGCCAGGCGTCTTCGGGCGCCGCCGCTTGCCATAGCGTGGCCTTCTGGCCATCATCGCGAATCGTGTAAATGGCGTTCTCCGTGGAGGACGAAATTACGACATGTCCGTCTCGCGGAAGCACATCGTGCGGATCTCCGACGCCGTCCAGCCGGTCAAATCGCCGGACCCCGGCTTCGTCATACACCAGCAGATCACTCGCGGGCCGCGCATGCTCCCGGCACCCGATCACGCGGTATACCCGATCGGCGCGCATTGCCAAACCGTGGGTGCTCAGGCGGTCGATGGTTGTTACTCCGGCCGCGTCGAGCATGAAAAGCCCCCCCGAACTCGCATTGCAACCCGAAATAAGGAGGACCATTTCGCCTGCTGGCTGAATCACTCCCAGCCCTCCTCATTTTGAGGCGGCCGTGCAGGCCCACGCTCGAAATAGGCCCTGCCGGCAGTTTGACGGCGCCCCTGGCGCCCGGCAGGGCAAAAGGTTGAGCTAGCGGGAGGCGCAGACACTCTTGACTGTGTTTCGGGTGCCAGCGGGGCCCTTTCCAGCAACCGGCTAGCCTCGCGTTCTCTTCCGGCGATCGACAGTTCTGCAATGATGGACCGGCGCGCGGCTCCCGCCTGGACGGCCGTGAGGGTTGGCCCCTCGCTCGCGGAATGACGCCCCACCGCTCATGCAGGATTCTAACGATTCCGGAATCGGCACTGCGCATACCTCCCCTTGATCCCGATTTGCCGGGCGACGACTTCGCCAGGAGTGAGCACCATCAGGTGGACATCGATATCATCTTCCATGGGCCCTGATTGTCTAAAGTATCACGCCCGTCTCCAGCGGGTTCGCCTCTGGCGAGCCAGCTCCGGGCAAACACGTTGCGCTGGCCGAAATCAATTGGCCGAATTGCCAAGAGGCGGAGCTAAGTTAGTTGGCCGTGCCGATGAAACCCTTGCTGTTTATGCATATTCACAAAACGGCCGGTCAATCCTTTGCGGATTACCTCAAGGAACAGTTTCCTCCGGAAGAGATCTGTCCATGTGATTTCGAATGGGACCTTCTCTCTCGTGAGCCTGACGAGCTGAAGCGTTATCGTTTGTTTCGCGGCCACATTTCGATGCCAGTGTTGGCGCGCAAGATTCCTGAGTTCGATACGGTGACCCTGCTTCGTCACCCTCACGATCGGCTGGTTTCCGCCTTCCACTATTGGCGAAGTTTAGCGTCACGGAACGAGCCAAACATCCCGTCAGTCTTCTACGAAATGCTGGGGATGACATTTGCCGAGTTCTTAACGAGCCCGAAAACACGGCCATGTGTGGATAATGTTCAGGCGCGATTGCTTTGCGGGGCAAATTATGGCGGAGCGAATGAGGGTCGAACGATGGTTTATGGCGGCGTGGGCCAGGTGTTTTGGGATCGGTTCGTACATGTGGGGCTCACCGAATATTTGGGGGCTTCGATCCAGGCAGTCGCTGCGCATTATGGTTGGGCGGCGAGGCCCGCCCGTGCCATCAATGTGGGGCCCAAAGCATCGGCGCCGACGGATGAGGAGAGGGGACTCATGGAAAGGGTTACTGGATACGACATGCAGGTTTACAATCACGTCATCGACGCCAGCCGGCGCGGTCACTCGCCGTAGCAACGGTCTGGTGCCAAAGTCTGGTGTCACAGTCTGGTTTCCGGGTTAAGGTCCGCGCTGCGCCCAGTATTTCCTCATGCGATCCTCATTCACCGGGGCTGGCCGAGGCTTTGGCCTTTTCGCGATTATCCAGATACCAACGATAGGTCTCCTCGATTCCGTCTCGCAGCGCAACGGCGGGAGCCCAGCCTAATGCCCGTATCTTCGATGTATCCAGCAGCTTGCGAGGCGTTCCATCCGGCTTGGAGGCGTCGTAGCGGAGCGTTCCCTCGAAACCAACGACGTTCGAAACCGTTTCGGCGAGTTCCGCGATCGTCAGATCTTCGCCCGTTCCTACATTGATAATCTCGGGATTGTCGTAGACCTGCATGAGGAGAATACAGGCTCGGGCCAGATCGTCGACGTAGAGAAACTCCCGCCGTGGAGTGCCGGTACCCCAGATAACCACCTCGGAGTCGCCGACGTTCTTCGCCTGATGGAACTTTCGCAGCAAAGCTGGGAGTACGTGCGAAGAGAACAGATCGAAATTGTCGCCCGGGCCGTAAATATTAGTAGGCATCAAGCTAATCGCAGACAGGCCGTATTGCTTGCGGTAGGCCTGGGCAAGTTTAATGCCGGCGATCTTTGCGATGGCGTACCACTCATTGGTCGGCTCCAGCGGTCCGCTGAGCAAGTACTCTTCTTTGAGCGGCTGCGGGGCCGCCCTGGGGTAAATACACGAAGAGCCGAGCATCTGAAGTTTCTTCACACCGTGACGGTGGCACGCCCGGATCACATTGATTTCAATGGAGAGGTTGTCTTGCAGGAAATCCACCGGATAGGTGTCGTTCGCCAGCACACCTCCGACGGTCGCGGCGGCGAGAAAGACATAATCAAACTTGCCTTCCGCAAAGAACCGGTCAACGGCAAGCGAATCCCGCAGGTCTACTTCGGATCGGGTTCGCAAAATCAGATTACCGTACCCGCACTTCCGCAAAGCGCGGACGATTGCGGAGCCCACTAAACCGCGATGTCCGGCAACCAGGATACGGCTATCACAAAGCATGAGCTCTTCCTCGCTCAACTACCGGGTGTCCGCCCCGTTCCAGAGTGCGCTCCTGTTGCGCGAGTTGCATATCGTTATCGACCATCATCTTAACGAGATCCTCGAATCGCACGGTAGGCTCCCAGCCCAGGCACATCCGGGCCTTTTTGGCGTCACCGGACAAATGATCCACTTCGCTTGGACGGAAGTAGCGATCCTCAACTACAACATGCTTGGTATAGTCGAGACCGCAATAAGCGGCGGCCAGTTCGAGGAACTCTCGCACGGAATGCGATTCCCCAGTGGCTATCACATAATCGTCCGGGTGGTCACATTGCAGCATGCGCCACATAGCATCCACATAATCGCCGGCGTAGCCCCAATCGCGCCGTGCGTTCAAGTTACCCAGGTAGAGGAGACGCTGCAGTCCCAGGGAAATGCGCGTTAACGACCGGGTGATTTTCCGCGTCACGAACGTCTCGCCCCGGCGGGGAGATTCATGATTGAACAAGATTCCATTGACTATGAACAGCCCGTAAGCCTCCCGATAATTGACGGCGTACCAGTGGGCCGCCACCTTACTAGCAGCATAAGGACTGCGAGGGTGAAACGGTGTCGACTCATTTTGGGGTGGAGGCGCCCCGCCAAACATCTCCGAAGACCCCGCCTGATAATAACGCACCGCTCCGCCACCGCGGCCGACGTAATCCCGCATGGCCTCCAGAAGACGTAAAGAACCGGTCGCAACGACATCGGCGGTATATTCGGGCTGGTCGAAACTCACGCGTACATGAGATTGCGCCGCAAGATTGTAGACCTCATCGGGCTGAATTTTCTCCAAAATGCGACGCAGTCCGGTCCCATCCGCCATATCGCCGTAATGCAGAAAAAGCTGCGCATCGGGAACATGTGGATCGGCGTACATGGCATCTAACCGGTCGGTGTTAAAGGTAGAGGCGCGCCGCACAATGCCGTGTACTTCGTAGCCCTTGGCGAGAAGGAACTCCGCCAAAAACGACCCATCCTGGCCGGTGATTCCCGTTATGAGGGCTTTTTTCATGAGAACGGTATTATATCATTGAGAATTCACCCGCCTTGGTGGGTAGTGCCTGAAAAGGGGCGCTTAACGAGACGGCGGGAACCTGGCTGTCGAGAGCGTCCTGCCGCCTGCCTAGCGGGAGCCGCATGGCGCCCGGGGATCGGAGAAAGGATTGACATGGAAGCATCAGGCTTTTCAGGGATTGGCGCCCAAGCCGTCCGAGGTTCGGGTATTTCGCGGGGATCGTGTTGGCCGCGCGGTTTGGCCATCCATTTTGCCGCGTCAGGCGTCCGGAGACTTTGAGGACCATGACTTTTACGGAGCAGTTTCTCGCCGAAGCGCGATCCATCCTGGATGAAGTGGACAGCGGCGCGATTGAAAAGATGGCCCACACGCTTGCGGCCGTGCGGTCCCGCGGCGGGCGTCTCTTTGCGTTGGGGGTCGGTGGCAACGCGGCGAATGCCTCGCACCTGGTGAACGATCTTCGCAAGATAGCGGGTATGGAGGCGTATGCACCCACGGACAACGTTTCAGAACTTACCGCGCGAACCAACGACGAGGGTTGGGCCAGCGTGTTCGAAGCGTGGCTCCGCACTAGCCGGTTGGCGCCCTCGGACGCGGTGCTGGCTCTTTCAGTTGGCGGCGGAAGCCTGGAACAAAACATAAGTCCGAATCTGGTCCGCGCGCTTTCGTTCGCTCGCCAAACTGGCGCCACTATCCTGGGGATCGTAGGGCGCGACGGCGGATACACCGCCAAGATCGCAGATGAATGCGTCATTGTACCGACCTGCAACCCGGCTCACATCACGCCACACACCGAGGCTTTCCAATCAGTCGTGTGGCACCTGCTGGTGTCTCACCCCGCGCTGAAGAAGAGCCAGACAAAATGGGAGTCGATAGGCGAAGACGAGTCATCTTTCCCGGCTGCGGCGAAGCGGGAGCGTCCGGGGAACTCGGCCAGCGTGCGAGCGGCTGTGGAGTGATAGGAAGGGAAAGTCGAGGAGTTGGTGGCTGCCGACGCCTTGCTACCAGCGCGGCCCTGGCGCTTAGGACGGAAAGGCTTTGGGGTTGCGACCACGTGCAAGGTTCGCCAAGAGCGGGGCGATCCTGGAACGCCCCAGGGGAAATTTCGGAATATTCCGCCTCGCATGATTTCCTTGCGGGAAGGCATTAGCGGCCATATGGAAAGCGAGCCGCTTGTCAGCGTGGTGACCCCTTCCTACAATCAGGGTCGCTTCATACGCGCCACAATCGAGAGCGTCCTGAGCCAGGATTACCGGAATCTCGAGTACATTGTGATGGATGGCGGGTCCACGGACGAGACCGCCGCGATTGTCCGGGAATATGGAAGCCGGATCGTTTTCGTGAGTAAGGCGGACCGCGGACAGGCTCACGCGATCAACGAGGGCTTTGGACTAGCGAAAGGAAACGTGCTGGCGTGGCTGAACTCAGACGATGTTTTTCTTCCCGGAGCCGTCGGCACAGCCGTACGAGCGCTGCGCTGCAACCCGGACGCCGGGTTAGTGTACGGCGACGGATACCTCATCGATACGGCCGGAAATGTGACGGGCCAGTTCCCCCACACCAGAGAGCCGGACCTATGGCGGCTCGTCCATCTTTCGGATTACATTCTCCAGCAAACGGTTTTCTTTCGCCGGCAAGTTCTCGAAGATGTCGGCTACCTGGATGAATCTTTGCACTACGGATTAGACTGGGATCTTCTCATTCGAATCGGCTTTAAATACAGATTGGCGTACGTCTCTCAACATCTGGGCTGCTTGCGCGAGTATGCGGAAACCAAGTCGTCGGCTGGCGGAGTGGAGCGGGTGCGGGAGTTGCATACCATGCTCAGAAAGTACACGGCATTGGTTCTGCCGCCCGGGTCCATGGTCTATGGACTGGACACTTACTCCCAACTCGCGTGCCGGGCCATCCGGCGCCGAACGCCTGGATTGCTAAGGCTGGCCGGAAAGTTCCTGGAGCACGCAATCCGCTTCGCTGCTGGAAACGTAGTGGGCCGCACCCTCCTTCACGCCCAGGGCCTGTACGCCGACGGTTGGGCGGGGAAGACTCTGTTCTATATGTTGCGAAGCGGTTGCCGGTCGGTGCTGATCGAGGGTTGTGTTCCGGAAGACGTGCGGCAGCTTCAAAGACAGTCGCTTCAGGTGGAGTGCGGCGGCCGGCGGATTGGCCGCTACCCGGTCGGGCCTGGAGTGTTCGGGATTAAAATCCAAATTCCGTCCGATCTAGCCGGCCAACCTCTCCGTTTCCGGATTATCGCTCGCCGCTCCTTCGTTCCTTCGCCCTTTCCATGGAAGGGAGACCGGCGCCGGCTCGCGTTTCAACTAGGCAGTGTTCGCTGCGCCGACTGACATTGAAGACTACCGGCGGAAAGCCAGTAGAATCGGAGGCGGATAAAACATGGTGGGTGCGGCCGAGGCTGAAGGGGACGTTATTGAGTGACGTACGTTGACACGCTTTTCTTAGTTCTATTCATTCCGTTCGCTGCAGTGGTCCGGTATGCGATCACTTCTGTCCGGCTTCGCGAATGGCTGATCGTCGCCGCCAGTCTAATTTTCCTGGCATCGTGGGGCCACGTCTCCTTGCTGGTTTTTCTTAGCGTCATTGCCGTCAATTTCGCGGCGACAATTGGCATTGAAAGAGCCGGTGAACAGGCCTCACGGTACCTTCTGGCAGTGACGATTGCGGGGGATCTTCTGGCCCTCGGCTACTTCAAGTACTTCAACTTCTTCGTCGACTCGTTCAACGGCGTGGCGAGCACAACGCTGCTTCATAACGATCTCGGCTTGCCGCTGGCAATCTCCTTTTACACATTTCATCTCATCAGCTATCTCATCGATTTACACGGCCGTCGAGTCGGGCGCGCCGGGTTCCGGGAGTATCTGTTCTACGTGACTTACTTTCCGCATCTGGTTGCGGGACCAATTGTCCGGGCTTGGCAATTCTTTCCGCAAATCGGCAAACGCCGTGGTATCCGAAGCGACTTGCCGCTCGGACTTTATCAGATCGTGTCCGGCATCTTTCTGAAGTCGATCGTCGCCGACAATATCGCACAGTTGATCGATCCGATTTGGGACGGCACCGCGACATTCATCCCAAGCGGCGCCGATCACTGGGCCGTCGCCGTTCTGTATTATTGTCAAATATACGCCGATTTCGCCGGATACAGCCTTATAGCACTCGGGATGAGCCGGTTTTTGGGGTATCGATTGCCACCAAATTTTAGGCAGCCGATGTTCGCGTCGAGCCTGCAGGACTTCTGGCGCCGCTGGAACGTTACGCTGTCACGCTGGCTGCGCGACTATTTGTACAAGCCGCTGGGCGGCAATCGAGCTGGGCGGTGGCGAACCGGCGTCAACATCATGGCTACGATGCTACTGGGCGGGTTGTGGCACGGCGCCGGCTGGACTTTCGTCATCTGGGGCGCAATGCACGGCGCCGGCCTCGTGACGGAGCGCGTCCTGGGCTCGAACCGGAGCCGCGGGCTGGCGCGCGTGGGCTGGTTCGTGGCAACCCAGACTTGGGTAACTTTCGCATGGATCTTCTTCCGAGCGACCGATCTTCATCGCGCGCTCACTTTTATTAGCGCGATGGCCGACCGATCGCCGAGCCGCTTCGTCATCCATCCGTCGATCCGCCTGGGCGCCGGCTTCTGCCTTGGGGCTCTGGTTCACCAAGCCTATGAGCGTGGCATCGTCCGGCTGCCACGACGCTGGATTCCGGGGGCGCTGGGCGCCACTACTGCGCTGGCGGG
Source organism: Bryobacterales bacterium (assembly GCA_963836595.1). Taxonomy (GTDB): domain Bacteria; phylum Acidobacteriota; class Terriglobia; order Bryobacterales; family Bryobacteraceae; genus DATFZA01. Next base: position 453,189 of record CAWIKC010000002.1, on the reverse strand, counting down.
CGTGGCAGATCTGGTCATTCTGGCGCCCTCCAAGGTGTTCATCTATTTCAAATTCTGAGTGACGTTATGAATTGGCGGACATACTGGCTGGGCTTTTTAACCTGTGCGTTGACGGCGCTGGTTCTTGTTAACCGTTTCACTGCGGGTCCGCCGGCGCAGCGGCCGCCGCGCCCGGATTTGCCCACACTGAGCCGAACCTTTCCGGCGGAATATTCGGCGGCCGGATCGGACGCGGCACATGACCTCTTTCTCCACCGCCTGTTCAACATAGGCGCTCGACTCCGCCGCGCCGACGTTTTCCTGATAGGCTCATCTCACATTGAATTCGGTTTATCGGCGGCCGAACTCGGGTTTCGCCTCTCGAGGCCCGGGCACGCAGTTCGCGTTTACAATCTCGGGCTCGGTTGCGGTGAGAGTGCAGGCTTCGGCCTTGAAATCCTCGCCAAGAACGGGATTTCCGACCGATCGGCCATCGCCGAGGCGGGGATGTTGAACGCCGCCACCACGCCGGTTTGTGGACCGCAAAGCGAAGGGCGCGATGTCGTCCAAGCTTATACCTCGGTACTCAAGATCTGGGCCAAGTATCTAAGCGACTGGGTGCTCGACCCGGTGCTGCCGCGCTTCGTATTTGCGGAAAACGGAGTGCGCGTTCAGCGGTTCCTGTACGGCATGCTGATCGAACGCGAATGGGAAACCGGGGATGTGGTCCGTGCCTGGCATCCGGTGGAGGGAACGTTCTATCCTGGCCATCCGATGAGGGAAACAGAGGTCGCCGTTGCGTCAAGAGCGCTCGGCGTCGACTGGAAAATCGACGATGGCCAGATCACGGTGAGCGAGCCGCTGCGCCAGCAGGCCGCGGCGCTTAATACCAATCTCACGATGACCTTCCTGCCTTGGGCGAGGCCTATGTCGTCTTTCGAAGAATGGTATCAGGCGCAAACCGCACGCATCCGGCCGGCGCCGTCTGAGAAGACGCGATGCTTTGTTGCCATTCCAGCAGACGGTCTATTGAGCTGGGATGGTGGCAATCATCTGACTGGAAAATCCCGCTCCCTGGCAACAAAACGGCTGGCCGCTGGGTTCCAGGCCCGGCCCATCTGCAACTTACAGTTGGTTCAGGGAAGTCCCTAGTTCGACCCCAACCTTCGCCACCAATGTCTCCGAGCCAACCTTCACAAGACCGCCCAACATCCAACGAAGTGCGTCCGCCGATAAACCCCTGCTCGGAGGAAGACCACGACACAACAACTTCCTCTCGTTCGTGGTCACGCGGCCGTAGTAATATCCTGAGAAAGCAGTCACGCAACCTTCGAACGGCAACGACCCGGGAGATCCACTAATTGCTTTGATTTTTTGCCGCCGCTCGAGGGGCGTGATCCGCGTTTCCAGTGGGAATTTCCTCGAAATGTACGATTTCATGGTGTTCGGTTACTACGCCGCCGCCGTCGGCAGGACTTTCTTTCCCGAGGACAGCGAGTATCGCATCGTTGATGTTGTCTTTGGCTACCTTCGGCAGTTGGCTGGTACATTCGGCTCCCCAGATGCGATTCGAACCAGGTTTTACAGGATCTTTTTTTGGATCGCGATCACAGACCTGCAAAGCGCAGCTTCCTAGGCGCGCGGTTTTCGGATGCGTGGCGGGTGCGCGCCAGCAGCGCTAGCTCGCTTGGGCTCTATCGGTGGCTCACTCAGGAATACGATCTCCCGCCGAGCGATCTGCACCCGGTGCGGAAGTTCCCCGTGATGAACAGCACGGCCTGCCTGGCACACTTACGCGATGTCGTTACGTTTGGTTCCCCCGTGATGAACAGCACGGCCTGCCCGGCACACTTACGCGATGTCGTTACGTTTGGTTCCCCCGCGATGAGCAGCACGGCCTGCCGACACACTTACGCGATGTCGTTACGTTCAATTCCCCGTGATGAGCAGCACGGCCTGCCGATATACTTACGCGATGTCGTTACGTTCAATCCCCCGCGATGAGAGGGCGCTCAAACCAGCCGGACGTCTCCGCGTGTTCCCCCCGGTCATTTCTTTGGTGATTCTTTTGATTGCCGCCGGAATCTTTTTTCTGATTTACGGCAACTGGAACCGGGGGGAGAGCGACCGGCAGGATCAGAGTACCGACGATGTCTATGTTCGCGCAGACGTCACGGCTCTGAGCACCGATCGCATCCATCCGGGACGACGATTATAAGGCGCAATTGGATTCGGCCGAGGCCGCACTGAACGCTACGGCGGCGGAGTTTCCCGAACTGCGGCGCCAGGAAGAGATTGGCGATTCAAAGATCAAGCAGTCGAAAGCGGGAGTCGCCGCGGCCGAGAGTCAGATCGGCGCGGCCCAGGCCGCCGTGGCCGCGGCGGTGGCGGCAGAAGAGGCTGTCCAAAGCTGTTTGGATAGCCAACGCGAACGCTACAAATATTGCTATACTTCGTGGCGTCTCGCTTCAAGCATGAAGATTGCCGTTATTAATCTGGCCCGCTCAGAAGATCGCAGAGAACTCGTTCAATCCAATCTTGGGCGTCTCGGACTGAAATTCGAGTTCTTCACCGGTATCGACGCATCGCTCGGTCAGCATCTCGGCATCTCCAGGTACCAGGCGTCCGCGGCTTGGCGCGACCATCATCAGCCCTTCACATTGGGCGAGATCGGCTGTTTCGCGAGCCACTACCTTCTATGGCGGCAATGCGTGGAAGCGCGGCAACCACTGGTGATCATGGAGGACGACGTATTGGTTGACGATGGATTTGTTCGAGCGCTTAAGGCCGTCCCGGGCTTGCTCGCAACCTATCCATTGCTGCGTCTCGGCCTGATCTCAGAGGGCCCGAACAGTGCGCCAATCCTGGCGACACCCGATGGCTTCGAGGTCGTTTCGCTCGCGCCGGAAGCTTACGGGACACAATGTTACGTCGTGTCCGATCTAGGCGCGAAAGTGCTGCTGGAGCACGCAGACGTCTGGTCCCTGCCGGTCGACATATATTTGGATTATTCGCAGGTTTGCGGAATAGGTAGTTACGGACTGCGGCCGTACTACGTGAGACATGCGGATCAGCACGCTTATCCATCCCTCATTGGTGACGAACGTCATGCCCAGTGGTCGAAGGACACCGAAGCCGAAGCTGAAGCCAAGATAAGGTCGGCGCTGGAAAAGTTTTTAGCGGCGCGCGGAGACGGCCGGACACTTGCCGACTGAGACGCCATCAAGACCTCCGCCCTCCGCTCGGCACGAAGATATTGAAGAAGACCCGCAGTGGAAGCGGTTACCTCAACCTTGAAGTCTCCATTGCGACAAACGAGGTCCGGCCCGCCATCCGCATCCGCTGGCTTCCTCAGCCTGGGCCAGAGTGATCGCAAAGGCGTCGCCAAAAGAACATACCCGACCTGAGCACAACTACTATTCGCTCACTCGAGGCCAGTCAAGCGGACCTGAATTGGAAAGCCGGATCGCGTCGACCCGCTGAGTCGGTCCGCGCACAATCGCGTGCGACGGTTCCCGCTCTGTCTTTCGTTTCCATATCCTCCGCGGTCACACATCTGGACTGAGTCCTGACAATCCTGGCAACGGACGAAGAGCCATTGGGAAGTCTACCCGCGGTGCCAGCCGCCCGACATCAGATATCTGAACAGCGCCGCCCGACCCACAGCGTTCCGGCTAAACCGCTCAGGTCACGGCAATTTCCAGCATTTCGGGCCGAGGGGCAAAACCTGGCCCGAAGCGTGCGCCTGCAGTTACCAAATGCGCTCCGCTGCGCATAAGCACGTCTAGCAGGGGGAAGTCATGTTTGACAAAACGTTTTTGCCATCACGCGGTTTACGAGCGGTTTCAGCAGCCGCACTTGGCATAGCGCTAGCGGTCCTGGGCGGCAGGGTCTTTGCCGCGCAGGACAAGTACACACTGCGCCTGCCAGATGGCCTCGCATTCACTGACTTCAGGGGGTACGAGAACTGGCAGGTTGTCGCCGTCAGTCAGACTGAAGAGCTGCTGAAGGTGATGGTCGCCAATCCCACGATGATCGACGCCTACCGGGCCGGCGTTCCCGGCAACGGCAAGCCTTTTCCCGACGGCTCCAAGATTGCAAAAATCGAGTGGAAACCGAAAAAGAGCACGGAAGCCCCTTTTTCAGTGAGAATACCGGACACATTACAAGACGTTTTCCTCATCGAGAAGAACACCAAGAAATTCCCGAGCACGAAGGGATGGGCATACGCCGTGTTCGACTATGATCCCGGGTCGGACACGTTCAAGCCCGATGCGACCGGCGTCGTCACTTGCGACGCTTAGTGCCTGCTCGCGCGTGATGCGGGCCCCTGAACCGACGACAACTTTGGAGTAGACAGACCATCATAGGAGCATGATATGAACTTAAGGAGACCACGCACATGACCGCCCCCATCACGTCGAACACGCTTGGTTTCAACGTCTTTACCGCACCGGGAAAGGCAATGGTAGGCGAGCGGCCAAAGCCCTTTGGCGAAGCGCTCGGCTTTGACCCTATCACGTCGACCTTAATCTTCGGCGAGTACGACGCGGTGCTGGTGGACGCAATGGGGACAGTGGCTGAGGCCGAGGCTCTCGCGGATTGGGTCGCTCTGCACAACCGCAACTTGGAGACCATCTATATAACGCACGCCCATTTCGACCACTTCTACGGTCTGAGCATTCTGCTCGACCGTTTCCCGGGCGCTCGGGCGATAGCAACGCCCAAGACGGTGAACGCCATGCAGATGTCTTTCTCTCCCCCAGTGGAGCGGTTGGCTCGCCGGCTCTTTCCTGGGCAAGTGGCCACCAAGTTGGTTCCACCTGAGCCCTATGAGCACGACACGTTCACTCTCGAGGGCCACGAATTGCGCATCATCGAGCAGGGCCGCACCGATAGTCCCGATTCGACGTCTCTATACGTTCCATCGATCGGCCTGATCGTCGCTGGCGACGTTGTGTACAACCAATGCCGCATTTACGTCGGCGACACCACCCCCGAGAGCCGAAAGAATTGGATCGCGGCGCTAGACCGGTTAGCGGCGCTGAACCCGGCGATTGTTGTCGCCGGTCACAAGAAGCCTGGCGCGCCCGACTCTCCCTCGACGATCCAAGACACCAAGCGTTACCTGCAGGACTTCGATCGGGTGCAGAAAACCGCGACATCCGACCAGGAGCTGTTCGATCAGATGACGGAGCTGTACCCGCATTGGGTAGCCAATCAGTCGTGGTTGATGTTCGGATTCCCGCAGCCATAACCTACATCCACCGCTGATGCGAATGTTTCCTCGCGCATGATGGCGGGTTGCCTAGTTGGAAAGGCGCGGGAAATCGCGATACCTTGGTCGAATTAACGAGAATCAGCCCATGAGCACTGTTTATCGGAATTGGAGCCGTCAATGAGCAGCGTACAAATCGAACAAAAGAGCTATGAGATGCCCCCGCGCGACGGGTTCACCGTCACACATTTCATCACCGTCGCCGACATCGGCCGATCGGCTGATTTTTATGAAAAGGTCTTCGGCGGGCGCATTCTGAGCAGGGGCGACAGCAAGGGTGCGTCTGGGCACATCCAGATCGCGAATACTTGGCTGATTGTCAACGTCGGTGGCGGGCCCACCCCGGACAAGCCGTCGGTAACGCTCAGCGTCCCCGCCGACCCGGATAAGGTCAGCAGCTTCTTGAATATCCGCGTTGCGGATATTCAAGCGTGCTATGAACTATGGAGAAGTCGAGGAGCCGAGTTCATTACGGAGCCGAAGGAAAAGTACGGCGAGATTCGCTGCTACATCCGCGATCCTGACGGTTACATTATCGAGGTCGGACAGAGCACCGACCTCACGTAAGGCTGGCGCTCGGCCGGGTTGGGACGCGGATTTAAGCGCTGGCGGGTGCGGATCGAAGCTCTAGGGAACCGGGCAGAACATCCTCCAGCGTGCCGTCCCCTGTGAAATCGGTACGGAAAATCTCTCCCGCGCCCAGCCCCGGTTGCTTCTATTTCCGGGACCTGCGGCGGGCGAGCGGGGGGGTGATACGTGCGCGTGAGACGGCGTGGATCAGCGCGACGTTATTAGGATTGGCGCCGGCCATGTGCATTTGCTGCGACGAAAGAACTACAGACGGCCGACAGCTACCGTCGGCCTTAGTCAACCAGACTGCCGCTAAGTTCTAATTAGCGCGGTTGCCGGACAAGTCGGTGTGACATCGGGTATCGTTACAGCGCTTCCCTTCGATGGAGGGACAAGAGATGGATTGGAAACGGTTGGTCCAGTTTGCGATCCATGGCGGGGACCTCCTTCGACCATCGAGTCGCGCTTCCGACTCCGATTGCCGACATCGTCACCGACTGTTGCCGGTAGCCCAGAAGTTTCAAAGCCTTGGCTATGGCCCTGCCGTTGCCCTTTTAGGCAGTGAATGGCCGTGGCAAATCAGCTTGAGGAGAGAGGGATAACCCAACCTCCGATGATCAAAATTGCAGTCACCGTCGAGTCTTCCCGGAACGAGCGCCGAACAGCGGTTGAACGACCTCGGCAAGCGGCTCGCGCCGCCGCAGCAGCCGTTCGGCGCCTAAGTGGAGTCTCCCATCCTTACCGCAGGACGCATCTCTTGGGGCTGGCCGAAGCGGATCAGGTCTCCCAACGCAATTGAAAGGAGTAACCATGGAACACCGAAACGGCATACAGGAAAACACAAAACAGATTCGTGTGGTAATGCGCTCGCCGATGTACTGGCGAGTCACGTTCGATCACCCGCCGCTCAATATCTTCGGCCCGGAAACCATTCCGCAATTGAACGAAATTGTCACAGCGCTCGAAACCGACAAGTCCTTGAAGGTGGTGGTGTTTGACAGCGCTGTCGAAGGCTTCTTCCTGACGCACTACGATTTCCTCGCAGAACTGGAAGATTCGACCAGCCTCCCTCCCGGACCCACGGGACTGCAGCAACTGCCGGACATGCTGGTGCGCATCAGTCGTGCGCCCGTTGTATCCATCGCGATGATTCGAGGGCGCGCGACTGGCGTCGGGAGCGAACTCGCGCTGGCTAGCGACATGCGGTTCGCCAGCCGCGAGAAGGCTGTCCTGTCACAGTGGGAAGTCGGCGCCGGCCTCGTACCCGGTGGCGGCCCCATGGCGCGGTTGCCACGTCTCATGGGCAGAGGGCGTGCTCTCGAGGTCCTTCTGGGCGCGGACGATATCCCCGGTGACCTGGCCGAACTCTACGGGTACGTGAATCGCTCGTTCCCTGATGTCGAGCTGGACGGATTTGTTGACGCGCTCGCGACCCGCATCGCTACCTTCGATAAGGACGCCATTCGGGAAACCAAGCGGCTCGTTGACAGGGCAAGCTTGCCGCCTGACGTCGAGATCGCGCCCGAATGGGATGCGTTCGTTGCTTCGGTGAAACGGCCGGCCGCTCAGGAAAGAATCAGCAAACTGATGCTGCAGGGTTTTCACAAACCAGGCGACGTGGAAACCCGCCTCGGGCATTACGTCGGGCAGCTAGGACGCCGAGATTCTCCGTATCTGAAACGACGGGAGGAAGGGAAATGAGAATTTTGGTGTTTTTGCCAGTCGGCGCGATACTCGTAATCGCGACGGCATGCGGGGGCGCGACCCAAGGCGCGGCCGCGCCTAAAGCGCTCGAGGTCCTAGTGGCTGACGTTCCACAAAAGGACGCCCCGCTGTACCGCGAATGGATCGGCAGAGTTGACGGCTCGGTCAATGCGGAAATCGAAACTCAGGTTTCCGGTTATCTCGTGAAACAGGAATATAGCGAAGGCTCTTTCGTCCGCCAGGGGCAGCTAATTTCCGGATCGATCCCCGGCCATTTCAGTCGGACCTGGATCGGGCTTACCAGCACATCGGGGCGTGCGCGGGATCCGATACCGCTGCCTCTTCCGGCAATCGCGCACCGAAATCCTGAATAAATTCTGTTGACAGTCCAATAAGGAGAGACTTATGAAAGCAACACAGCAACTGCATAATCTGGGCCAGAGCCTTTGGCTCGACAACATTACCCGAGACCTGCTCGACAGCGGAACTCTCAGGAAATACATCGAAGAGCTGTCGGTCACGGGACTTACCTCGAACCCCACGATCTTCGATCACGCGATCAAGAACAGCGCGGGGTATGACGCCGCGATCCGCGAGGGTCTGCGCAAGGGCAGCGCCGCCGAGCAGGTGTTTTTCAACCTCGCCCTCGAAGACATTACGCGCGCGGCTGACCTTTTCCGTCCGATTCACCAGCGTACAAACGGTACAGATGGCTGGGCTTCGATCGAAGTCTCGCCGCTGGTCGCGCATGACACTGCGAGCACCATTGCCGCCGCGAAGGATTTATACGAGCGCGCAAAGCGACCCAACGTGTTCATCAAGATCCCTGGTACCACGGAAGGACTCCCGGCCATCGAAGAGGCGATTTTTGCAGGCATTCCCGTGAATGTGACGCTGCTCTTCTCGCACGATCAATACCTGGCGGCTTCCGAGGCGTTCCTGCGCGGGGTGCAGCGCCGCATCGACTCCGGTCTCAATCCGGGTGTGGGTTCGGTCGCGTCTCTCTTCATCAGCCGCTGGGACACGGCCGTCGCGGCGAAGGTTCCAGCGGCGCTGCAAAACCGCCTCGGAATCGCCGTCGGAAAACAGACCTTCAAGACTTACCGCTCTTTCCTCGCCTCCGAACGCTGGCAGCGCGCCATGAATTTCGGCGCACGGCCGCAACGCCTTCTCTTTGCCAGCACGGGCACCAAGGATCCGAGAGCGTCGGACATTCATTATGTCAAGGCATTGGCGGCGCCCTTCACCGTGAACACGATGCCGGAAAACACGCTGAAGGCTTTTGGCGACCACGGAGAGATGAGCGGCGTCCTGCCAGCGGATGGTGGCGACGCCGAAACCGTTCTGTCCGAATTTACCAGAGCCGGCATAGATATTCCGGCGCTTGCGGCTCGGCTTCAGGATGAAGGCGCCAAAGCCTTCGTGAAGTCATGGGAAGATCTGATGGGCGTGATCGAAACAAAGAGCGATGCGCTCAAGAAGGCCAGTTGAAGGATCGGCGGCCCCGTCGCCGGCCTCGGGCATTACGTGGTGGGGGTCTTGGTGTGAGTATTGGCTTGTCTCTGAGTGGCACCACCGGTTACGCGATCAATCCGGCGCGCGACCTCGGACCCATTCGCTTCTCCCGCTCGCCAAGAAGATGGGCTCCGGTTGGAGCTACGCCGCTGTGCCGGTGATTGGTCCTCCGATAGGCGCCGGGCTCGCGGGGTTGTCCGTTCGACTTGCGCATTTTTAGCGCCCGAGCGGGTTCAAGGGAATAATTCTGATGACGCTCCAGAAAGCTCTCCAAATGTAAACGCACGCCGTGTGGCGGCCCTATCAGACCCGCGTTGTACCGAGATCCACGTGGGAGAATAGGCCCATGAAGAGCGTCCCAGCACCCATTTCCCTAGCCGGATCCCAACTCGGCGAAACCCGTCACATCTGCGCGTTTTTCAACAGCGATGAGGAAGAATATCGCGTGTTGCTTCCGTTCATAAAGGACGGGTTGAAAGCTGGGGACAAAGCCGTTCATGTCCTAAACCCAAAGCAACGTCAGGATCATCTACAGCGCCTGGCTGCCGCAGGCATTGATCCGGAGGCCGCACAGCAGAGCGGGCAAATGGAACTTCGGGTCAACACTGAAGTCTACCTTCCAGATGGCCGCTTCGATCAAGATAGGATGCTGCGGGTGTTTGAGCGACTGGCCAGTGGAAACGCCGAGGGAGGATTTCCGCTGAGTCGCATTTGTTGTCGTATGGACTGGGCGGTTGAAGATCGATCTCATGTCGACGACGTGATTGAGTTCGAGTCGCGTGTAAACGACGTGTGGCGTCGCCACGACGACGCGGTCATCTGCACTTACCATCTGGGGCAGTTTGGAGGCGACGCGGTGATTGACATCATGCGGACGCATCCGATGGTCATTGTCGGCGGTATCCTGCAGCAGAATCCTTTCTTTGTGCCGCCGGATGAGTTCCTGCTAGAATTTCGCCAACGGCGTGCTGGCCGCAGTAGCTCATATGCGACGGCCTGAGATATGGATGTGCAACCCGGAGATGTTGCAGAGGAGATCAGGCGGCTTCAGCGCTGCATTAATGATCTGGTCAGCCTGTTCGCCCTTCCTGCCATGTGGAGCGGCGGTGAGCCATCCCAGATTGTTCATACCTTGCTCGACGCGCTTCTGCGTATGCTCCAGCTTGATCTCGTTTACATACGGTTGAGGGACTCGGGCGGTCAAGCGCCCGTCGAGCTGGTTCGGTTCGCTCCATCGCTAGAACGGACGGCGCTGGAACGGACGGCGCAAGAACAGACGGCCCAACCGCACGAAATCGGCGAGGTACTCAAACACTGGTTGGGGGCCAACCCTCAGGAATGGCCTCCGCTGATGCGGAACCCGATGGGAGGCCGAGACATTTCGATCGTGCCCTTGGGACTGGGGCTGCAGGGTGAAATTGGCGAAATCGTAGCAGGGTCGGAGCGAGCGGATTTCCCGCGGCAAACCGAGAGACTGATTCTGAGCGTAGCCGCGAATCAAGTGTCCATCGGGCTGCAAGGGGCGCGGCTGCTGAGCGAACAAAAGCATGTCGCGAGCGAACTCGATCGACGGGTCGCGCAACGAACTAGAGAACTTGCCAAAGCCAACGAAGAGCTGCAACTTCAGGTAGGCCTGCTGCAACATATTCCGGTCGCGGCTTGGACGCTGGGGCCGGATGGGACACCGGATTTCGTCAACCAAAACTGGCTGGAGTACACCGGTCAGGCACTCGATTACATCCGGTCGGATCCTGAGGCTTGGATGACGGCGATCCACCCCGAGGATCGGGAGATGGCGTCCAGTAGCTTTTGGGGCGGTGTGCGCTCAGGGCAGGGATTTACCTTCGAAGCCCGGTTTCGCCGCATGTACGACGGGGCCTATCGCTGGCATCTCAGTCGAGCTGTAGTACTGCGTGACGCAAAAGGAGCAATCCTTCGATTTGTTGGCACATCCACCGACATTGACGATCTGAAACAATCCCAAGACGATTTACGGAGGGCCGATGAACGCACGCGATTAATCATCGAGACCGCGCTCGACGCGGTTGTCACCATGAACTCGCAAGGACAGATCACTAGTTGGAACAAGCAAGCTGAGATTACCTTCGGCTGGAGTTGTACGGAAGCCATCGGCCGGCACATGGCCGACATGATCATCCCGGAACAACACCGCACTGCTCACCAACTCGGCTTGCGCCGCTTCCTTGAAACTGGCGAGGGCCCTATATTGCGACGACGTATCGAAATTATAGCCGTCCGGCGCGGCGGCGCTGAGTTCCCGGTTGAGTTGGAAGTAGTGCCCGTGAGACTACGCCACGATTGGGTGTTTAGTGCCTTCATTCGTGACATTACCGAATCCAAACTCGCGGAAGAAAAGCTGCTGGCTAGTGAGCTCCACCTGCGCAGAATGACAGAGACGATTCCCGAGATGCTATGGAGCGCTACGGCAGAAGGCGCGATGGACTACTGCAATACACGCGTACTCGACTACACTGGCTTCTCGGCCAAAGAACTCATGGGAGACGGTTGGATCAAACTTCTTCATGCAGACGACGTTGATCAGGCCGCTCGATTGTGGATGTCTTGTGTCACTACTGGAGCGCCGTACCGAGTCGAGGTTCGCACCTTCCGCTTGGCCGGCCGCATGTACCGGTGGTGCGTAATGAGCGCACTCCCACTGCTCGACCAACAAGGGCGTATCGTGAAGTGGTACGGCACAGTTGTGGACATGCACGATTGGAAGCAGGCGCAGGAGGATCTGCGCAACACGCAGGCTGAGCTCGCACACGTGAATCGGGTGATGACGATGGGCGAGCTGACGGCATCGATTGCTCACGAAGTGAACCAGCCTCTCTCCGCGATCATCGCCAGTGGTGACAGTTGTTCGGCGTGGTTGTCGAATGATCCGCCGAATCTGGACAAGGCTCGCGCTGCTACCAGCCGGATAATTCAAGCCGCTACACAAGCTAGCGAGATCGTGCAACGTCTGCGTGCCCTATTCAAGAAGACGACTTCCATGACTCCGTCGGTAGACATGAATGCGGTAATCGCAGACACGATTTCTCTAGTCCACCATGAGGCGGAACGGAACAAGATTTTCATGCGTACCGAACTTCACTCCGGCGTTCCTTCCGTGAGCGGCGACCGCGTTCAATTGCAGCAAGTCATTCTGAACTTAGCGATGAACGGCATTGAGTCCATTGCTAGTCTAGGTCATGAGCCCAAGCGGCTCATGATTCGATCCACGCTTTGGAATACAAGTGAAATTCTCATTTCCGTTGAAGATACCGGGCTGGGAATTGAAGCGGAACATGCGGGTCGCCTCTTTGCTCCTTTTTTCACCACCAAACCAAAGGGGATCGGCATGGGATTGCCGATTTGTCGATCAATCATAGAGGCGCACGGCGGCCGGCTGTGGGCCGATAAGAATGAGCCTCGTGGGGCTGTGTTCCATTTCACGCTGCCTATCAAAGCACGAAGCGAATGAGCGATCCAAACTGCATCGTGTTCATGGTCGACGACGACCCATTGGTTCGCGATTCGGTTGCAGATCTGCTCGACTCTGCCGGGTTCGAGGTACGAACGTTTGGATCGGCGGCCGAGTTCGTCCAGAGCAAACGTCCGGATCTTTCGGCTTGCTTGATTCTCGACGTGGAATTGCCGGGTCTTAGCGGTCTCGACCTTCAGGCCGAACTGGCGAACTCAGGCGTCGAGATGCCCATCATCTTTCTCACCGGACACGGGGATATCCCAATGAGTGTGCGGGCAATGAAGCGGGGCGCCGTGGAGTTTTTGACCAAGCCGTTCCGGAAACAGGAACTGCTTGAAGCTGTCCAGGAGGCTCTGCGGCGCGATAGCGAGGGTCGCCTGCAAAGATCCGAGACCTCGGAGCTCCGAAAGCGGCTTCGAACCCTTACTCCGCGCGAGCATCAAGTCCTGGCGCTTGTTGTTACTGGCCTCTTAAACAAACAGATCGCAGGCGAGCTTGGGACCACCGAGGAGACGATCAAAGTGCACCGCGGCCGCGTGATGAGCAAAATGGGCGCCGGGTCGCTGGCCGAACTGGTTCGGATGGCCGAGAAGCTCAAAGTTTCTGCCTGACTTGGCATTCTACTAAGGTGTAATTGACCTCCGTGCGGACTATTGTTAGCTTCAAGGTTAGAGGGGATCAAGCTGCAACATCGAGCGCGATTTTGGGATCACGTGAGCAAGGTATTGAGGGGTATCATCGCGATCATCGACGATGACGTGCTCGTGCGTCAATCGCTGGGAGACTGCATGGAATCAGCAGGATATGCCGTTGAGAGCTTCGATTCGGCCGAGCAGTTTCTGGCTTCGGGATCTGCGCGGAAAGCTGCCTGCCTGATCGTCGACGTACAATTGCCAGGCATCACAGGCCTGGAACTGCAGGACCGGCTTGCCGGTTCGGACAGTCGGGTACCGATGGTATTTGTCAGCGCACACGGGACTCAGGCGAATCGTGAAAAAGCGATGAGCCGGGGCGCAACTGGATTCCTTTCCAAGCCGTTCCGGCGGGACGACCTGGTGAGACTTGTAGAAGCGGCGACCCAGCCTTAAACCCCCGCTCGGAGCAATGGATTACCGTTGCACGGACGGCGGTCTAGCAACCTATTAGACGGTTGAGTCAGCCGTGTGCACCCGCCCCAAGACTGTTCCCCGGCGTTTCCGTCGAGTGGCTAAACAGAGGGCCGGCTAGGTGCTGGTTTAAAGAACCCACCACGCAGGGAAACCCGGTTTCTCCGTGACGCGAAACATCCGCCGCAGCCCAAGATCGGTTTGCGTCGCGTCGATCAGTTGTGGATCGCGTTCTCTGTCTACACTTCGGCGCGGGATGGTCAATGGATGACAGCGCTGACCGCTGCCGTGGCGATGCTCGGCCCAGGGGCATGGCCGATTGATGCGCGACGTTTCGGCGCGCAGCGGTTTGATCGCAACCAGGAAGGGCGCGATCAAGCTAAATCTCAGGGCGACACCAGGGAGCATTAATATTAATTAACGCCCGATTGCGTCCCGTACAAAATTCCGGGAACATTGCACCAAAGTAGAATAGACCTCGATCCGCAGCGCTGTTAGTATTTGAATGTCGAAGGAATAAATCCTCCGACAGTGAGCTGGCTTAGATGAGAGAACGATGACACTTCTAAGAGCGGCGATCCGGTGTTAAGCCGATTTCGTTCCGAGCCGCAGCGGCTGCTGCCCACGTTGGCAGGCCACACTCGGCCCGCGTTATGAACGGAATAAACAAGCGATAGCGAGCCTTCGAAGTTATGACTTCAGAGTCACGGCGGGGTTTTGCCCGCTCAATGCAAGAGGACAGGTGTCGATTGGGTCCGTGCCGAATCTGGTGCAGGGTAGCTCCGAGTGGATCGCCCGACAACGGCTCGGAAAGTAATACACGGAGCTTTGCCCTTAGGAATACCCGGTATTACTGGCAACGCGCACCGAAATTTTCAAGGAGTAACACATGGCCATCACGGATTTGATTGGATCGAGCGCGAGGTTCCGCGCTTTACTCAATGACGTCGAACGGGTTGCGCTGGTGGATTCCGCCGTCCTGATTCAGGGCGAAACGGGCACCGGGAAAGAACTGATTGCGAGAGCCATTCATGAGGCTAGTCCTCGCCGTAATCACCGTTTTGTAGCCCTAAACTGCGCAGCGATTCCGAGCGCATTGTTGGAAAGCGAACTGTTCGGCCACGAACGAGGCGCTTTCACGGGCGCGTGCACACAAACCAAGGGGCGACTTCAGTGCGCGGACGGGGGCACGCTCTTTCTGGACGAAATTGGCGACATGCCGCTGGAACTTCAGCCCAAGCTCTTACGCGCCCTGCAAGAGCGGGAGTTCGAGCGTTTGGGTAGCGCCCAGACCGTGCGGGTCAACGTGCGGGTGGTGGCGGCGACCAACCAGGATCTCGGGCAACTCGTGGCCAAGAAGCTGTTTCGGGCGGACCTGTTCTACCGGCTGAACGTAATTCCAATCTGCCTGCCTCCGTTGCGCGAGCGCGTTCAGGACATCCTGCCGTTGACGGAGTTCTTCGTAGCAAAATTTGCAGCCTGCCTCAACAGGCCTATCGATTTGATTCCCGATGAAGTGATCGCGGTCCTCCAAGCGCACGACTGGCCGGGCAATATTCGCGAACTACAGAATTTCATCGAGCGCGCGGTGCTCTTTTCACCAGGGTCGGTGCTGCGTCTGCCGCTGGACTTCAAGCACACGGTGAAGCAGAGCTCCGAGAGCGCTTCACGCACGCTGGCCGATGCCGATCGCGAGCATATCCTGGAGACATTGAAGCAAACGGCCTGGATGATCGGAGGGCAGGACGGAGCGGCCAATCGCCTTGGATTGCCGCGTACCACGCTGATTTATAAGATGCGAAAGCTTGGAATTGAAACACGCCGGTCCCGGAGGGCACGCCCCATTCGGCAGTTGGCGGGTGAACAGTGCCGTGCGGCCGCGAGCTGTTGAGGAGACGCCGCGCATGTAATCGAGATTTACTCTCGAAGCGTGCCCTTGAACGTCTATAGCCCATAACCCACTTGCATCTGTGAAAGGAATCCAATCATGAGCCATGACCTCGTACCCGGAACCGTTTTTCCCGACTATCAGTTGCCCGATCACACGGGCACACCGCGCAGGCTCAGCGAAGTCCAAGGCGATGATCCCCTGATCCTAACGCTTGCGCGCGGCCATTACTGCCCGAAGGAACACCAGCAGCATTTGGATCTTGCCGCGTTTTACCCGAAGATCGCTGTGGCATACACCCAGATTGCCACGATCTCCACCGATGACCACCACACGCTCCAGGAGTTTCGCGCGTCGGTGGGCGCCCAGTGGACCTTCCTCTCCGACCCCGAAAGAACGGTTCAGAAGGACCTCGATATCGCGGAATACACCGACCCGGAGCATAATCCGATGATTCCGCACACACTCGTTCTTAAGCCGGGACTCATCATCCACAGCATCTATAACGGCTATTGGTTCTGGGGCCGGCCTTCCGTCGTCGACCTCTGGCACGACCTGCGGGCCGTGACGAGCGAGATCCGCCCAGATTGGGATCTGAGGACTCCTGGACTTCGCGAGGCTTGGAAAGCGGGCGACGTGTCGGCCTTCCACGGATGGAACAAAGGTGTAAAAGCGGTTTAGTCAGGTATGGAGCAAATGGCTGCCTTGGCATCCGATATAAAGCCCTGCGGTCGGTGAGGGCTCGCTGGCAGCACGAAACTCCGCTGGGGATCAGATGGCGCAATCCTGCCCGAAGGCCAGCCCGATGAAGTGGCGGCTAGCTTCCATTTGATACACCATCACCAAGCGGTGTTCGCCTCATGACGCGCGAGATCCCCCTGTCCACCGCCCGCCACATTCAGGCGACGGACTGCAATCCTGCCCTGGACCACTTGCTTCCAGAGAGCTGTGGGACGTCACGAGGAAGCCCAACATTGATAGATACAAGCCCTGATATCAGATGCCCCTCCTTGAAATATATCCGACGGAGAAACCGGCAACCGCCGATCTGCCGCGGGCGTCCGTCGCGATCGAGCCCAACCAATGCGCCCCCAGCCAAACTTGGGGCCACGAGTGACAAACTGCCGAGACGGCGGAGGGCCCAAGGAAACTGACACCCTCCACCCGAAAGGTAAGTCAGTTCGCCGCTTTCACGAATTCGACGTCGAGATCAATCAGAATCTCGTCGCCGATCACAAACCCACCGGTTTCGAGAGCTGTGTTCCAGGTGAGGCCGAACTCTTTTCGGTTCACCTTGGCCTTGGCGGACGCTCCAAGAACGACGTTCCCCGATGGATCTTGAGTCGCCGCCGAGATCTCGGTGACTCGGAGTTCGACGGGACGGCAAACCCCGTGCATGGTCAGATCGCCGGCAACTAGCGCGGTATCGCTGGAAAGACGCGAGATGTGCGTGGATTGAAAGTGCATCGACGGAAAGCGCTCAACATCGAGGAAGTCGGCATTCCGAAGATGCTGATCTCGTTTCGGGTCGCTGGAATACACGGAGAAAGGATCAATTTCGACTTCGACCCGCGATTCCTCTATCTTGTTTTCGTTCCAATCCAATTTCCCCCGCAAGACGCGGAACTCCCCGCGAACCCAGGCGATCGCCAGGTGGCGGACTTTGAAATGAACCGACGAGTGGGCCGGGTCGATCGACCATGCCGACACGGCAACTTCTTGGACGGTGTCTTTAGTCATAAGCAGCTCCCGTCAATTGCTTGGCAGGTCTGATTCCACGCGTTCGGTGCCTAGTATCTCAGAAGATACACGCGGCCTGAGTCGGAGGTGACGGCAGTCAGTGTCGGGGTATTGACGGAAGACAAGGCCAGACTCCTCCGGGGACCTGAATTGGAAAGTCCGATCGCGTCGGCCCGTTGAGTCGGTCCGCGAACAATTGTGTACAACGGCCTATACTTCAGTCTTTCGTTTCTATACCTTCGTCGCGGTGCGCCACGTGCGTGCACAACTATGAGTAAGCGCTGAACGGTGCTCGCATCCGCAGGCGCTCGGTCGATCATCGTTTCTGCTGGACCCCGGTGGGCAGGACTACGGCGGGAACAACAGCCGAGACGACACCAGCCGAATGGATGACTAAGGAGCCATCATGACCAGTCTCGCTGACTCCGAGCGAACCAGTGCCGGCGCCGAGCGGAAAGCGGAATTAATTGGCCAGCCAATGAACGTCGCCGTCGCGGATGACGGCGCTAATCTGGTTGCTCACGTTCGAATGGGCAGGGGATGGACCTACTGGCTCATCGGCGCCTGTGCGGCCCTGTTCGCCGGTTCGGCGCTCTCTGGACAACAAGTTCAATTTCAAGGCAGCGTTCCGGCGGGGGTAGCTTCTCCCGCTCCCCTCTCGCTGACACTCCGCGATGCGATTGATCGCGGCCTGCGAACTAACCTCGGTCTGCTGCTCAGCGGACAGGCGAGCGAAACCGCGCGCGGTGAGCGGCTGCGGTCCCTGAGCGCGCTCCTGCCGCAAGTGACCGGAGCGGTAAGCGAGAACGTCGAGCAAATAGACCTGAAAACCCGCGGGATCAACTTTCATCTCCCCGGTTTTTCCACTCCGACAATCGTCGGCCCGTTCCACTATACCGATGCCCGCGCATATGCCTCCTTCAGCGTCTTCGATTACAGCCTCCACAAAAGCCATCACGCCGCCCAAGAGGGCGAGCGCGCCGCTCGACTATCGTTCAAAGACGCTCGCGATTTAGTGGTGCAGTCCGTGGCCAATGCCTACCTGCTCGTGATTGCGGGTTCCTCGCGGGCGGAGGCGTTACGGGCACAGGTGAAAACCGATCAGGCCATCTACGACCGCACCGCCGACCAGAAAAGCGCGGGGACGACGGCGACGATCGATGTACTTCGCGCTCACGTGCAGTTGGAACAGGAACAACAGCAACTGATCGCGCAGGAAAATCAGGTCGCCAAAGACAAGCTGGCTTTAGGACGGGTGATCGGCCTGCCGTCGGGCCAGCAGTTTGAGATTGCGGATACGGAACCCTACTCGCCGCTGGCTGCCATGACCCCGGATCAGGCTCTGCGCACAGCTTATCAACAGCGCGCCGATTTCCAGAGCGCCCAAGCCTCCGTGCACTCCGCCGAGGACTCCGTCAGTGCTGCTCGCGCCGAGCGCTACCCGAACCTGGGCGTTTCCGCGGATTACGGCGATATCGGAACGACGCTCAACAATTCTCACGGGACGTTCACCTTTCAAGCTGCTGCCAAATTCAATGTTTTCGACGGTGGCCGAATCAGCGGCGACATCATTCAAGCCCGGGCGGCCTTGAAGCAGCGCCAAGACGAGCTAGCCGATCTTGGCGGCCAGATCGACTATCAAGTGCGGGCGGCTTTGCTGGACATCCAGTCGGCCGCCGACCAGGTCGCGGTCGCCAGGAGCAATCTCGATCTCGCGAATCAGACCCTAACACAAGCCCAAGACCGCTTCGCGTCCGGAGTCACCGACACCATTGAGGTTGTGCAGGCCCAGGGATCGGTTGCCGTGGCCAACGACAACCTGATCTCAGCCTTGTACGCCCACAACCTCGCGAAGGTCGAACTCGCGCGCGCCCTGGGGTCCACCGAGCAACAGATTCAGAAATTCATGGAGGTAAAGTAGCCATGCCTAATGTCACAACAGCCGAAAGCCCGGCCACAAGCACGGGGCCAGTCGATTCCATCCGCCCCAAGGCGCCATCAAAAGGACATAAAACGCTCGTTCGTGTGATTGTGTTGCTGATCGCCTTGGCGGCGCTGGCGGTTGGCTCCTTATACGCCTGGAAGTATTTCAGCGCGTACGAATCTACCGATGACGCTCAAATCGACGGCCACATCAACGCGATCAGTGCGCGGATTAATGGCTACGTCCTGGATGTGCCCGTCGACAATGAGCGTTACGTGAAAGCGGGCGAAGTGTTGGCGCGTATCGATCCCAAGGACTACACAGTCGCGCTGGCTCAAGCCGAGGCGGATCTGGCCGCCGCCGAGGCAAGCTACCAAGGCTATCGCACCGATGTACCCGTTACCTCGACCACCACCAGCAGCCAGTTGACCTCGACGCGTTCCGGCAAAGTGGACGCGGTAGCGGCGTTGCTGGGCGCCCAGCGCCAGTTGAGCGCGGCCCGGGCACGTCTGATTACTGCCCAGGCCAATGTGCGCGAAGCCGAGGCAACCCACAAGAGGATTGCGGATGATGTGGTTCGGTACAAAGTGCTGGTGGACAAGGATGAAATTTCGCAGCAAATCTACGATACGGCGGTTAACAATGCCAACTCCGCAAACGCGACCGTAGACGCACGCCGGGCAGCGACCGCCGAAGCCCAGGACAATATCCGCGTCGCGCAAAGCGCCGTGGACCAGGCCAATGCCCGAATCGAGCAGGCGGATGCTTCCATCCAAGCCGCGTTAACCGCGCCGCAACAGGTTGCCATCAGCCAGGCTCGTGCCAAAACGTCCGAAGCCCAGGTGCTTCAAAAACGCGCTGTCGTCGATCAGGCCCGGCTGAATCTCAGCTACTGCACGATTGTCGCTCCGGTGAGCGGCATCATCGAAAAGAAGAGCGTCGAGGTAGGTAGCAACGTCTCACCGGGTCAGGAGTTAATGGCAGTTGTACCTTTGGATGACATCTGGGTCACGGCGGATTTCAAGGAAGCACAGCTACGCCAGATGAAAGCGGGCCAGCGAGTCAAGTTTAGTGTGGATGCTTACGGCCGTGAATACAAAGGTAGAGTCACCGGTATCGGCGGCGCCAGCGGTTCGCTGCTCAGCTTGCTACCGCCGGAAAATGCCACGGGAAATTTCGTAAAGGTGGTCCAGCGCCTTCCCGTCCGGATAGATATCGACCCCAACCAAAACAGCGACCATCGGCTGCGGCCCGGTATGTCAGTGGAGCCGAAAGTTTATGTCCGATAGCGCTGATGTACCTTCGGCGCCTGCGCCTCCGCCACCGCCACCTCCCGAGCCGTGGCGGCCGAAATTCAATCCCTGGCTCATCGGCGTGGTGGTCGCGATGGCCGCGTTCATGGAGGTGCTCGACACCAGCATCGCCAATGTGGCTTTGCCATACATGGCGGGGGGCCTCGGTTCGAGCAACGACGAGAGCACTTGGGTGCTCACGTCGTATTTGGTGTCAAACGCCATCGTCCTTCCGATCAGCGGCTGGCTGGCCAGCCTCTTCGGCCGAAAACGCTTCTTCATTATCTGCATCTTCATATTTACAGTGGCTTCGGTCCTGTGCGGCAGCGCTACCAGCCTGAACATGCTGCTCCTGTTTCGCGTTATCCAGGGTGCCGGTGGCGGCGGGCTCCAGCCCATGGCGCAGGCCATCCTCGCCGATACGTTCCCACCGCAGAAGCGGGGCCTCGCGTTTGCGCTCTACGGAGTCACCGCGATCATGGCGCCCACCATCGGACCGACACTGGGCGGATGGATCACCGATAACTATTCATGGCGCTGGATCTTCTTCATCAACCTGCCGGTAGGAATTCTGGCGATGTTCCTGGTCATGCATCTGGTCGAAGATCCGCCGTTCCTGCGGCGAACGAAGAGGGCAGGCGTGACCGTCGACTTTATTGGTATCTCGCTGCTTGCTTTGGGCGTGGGAGCGCTACAAGTGGTGCTCGATAAGGGACAGGAGGATGATTGGTTCGGCTCAGCGTTTATCACCCGCCTTGTGATCGTCTCGGTGGTCTGTCTGGTTGGTCTCGTTGTTTGGGAGTGGCGTCATAAGACGCCCATCATCGATGTGCATCTGTTCAAGAACTTCAACTTTGCGACTGCAAACCTCATGATGTTTATTTTCGGCGTTCTGCTATTCGGCGCATTGGTGACGATGCCGCAATTTCTCCAGACCGTCTTGGGATACACGGCGGAAAATGCCGGGTTGGTTCTGTCGGGCGGCGGCGCGGTGGTACTAGCGCTGATGCCCATCGTGGGCATGCTGGCCGGAAAATATCCAGCCAAATACATCATCGCCGCGGGCTGGCTGGCACTGGCGATCGGGATGTATGTCTCCACAGTGCGGCTCGATACTTTGATCAGTTTCCAGTCGGCTACCGTGCTGCGTTTGATTCAATCCGTGGGCCTCGGCCTTCTGTTTGTTCCCGTAACAATGGCGGGCTACATCGGGATGCCCGCGGACAAAGCCAATAGCGTGGCCGGCATCATCAACTTCATGCGCAATATCGGCAGCAGCGTGGGAACCTCTATGGTCACGACGCTGTTGGCGCGGCGCGCGCAAGTTCACCAGGTGGTGCTGTCGCAGCATACCACCCGGTTCGATCGGTCTGTTCAGAACCAGGTCAAAGCTTTGAGCCTGCGACTGGTGCACTCCGGCACGAGCGTTGCCGACGCGCCCAAGCGGGCCTACGGTCTGCTTTACCGGGTTATGGGAAGACAAGTAGAGACACTCGCTTACATCGATATTTTCTGGGTGCTGACCATCGCGGCGAGCATCATGTTTCTGCTTTCCTTTATCGTTCGCAAGAACGATCCCAAGGCTGGCGGAGTGGCTGTGGGTTAGGGAAGCTACTTGGCGACGCTGTTGAATGATCAAAACCATTACCATCGATCGCGATACGGCAGCGAAGCGGCGGATATCGCAGCCGAACTTGCGGCGCGGCTTGGTTGGAAATTATGGGACGAGTTGCTTACCATCGAGATCGCCCGCATCACGGGCTGCGACTGCCCGGCTGTGGAGGAACGTGAGGACGTCGCGCCCGGAGTTCGACAGGCCTGATAACTCCGTGAATTGGTCAAGTCGCCAGCTTGCTTTCGTTCCAATTCAATGTCCTTCTCATGACGCGGGTTTTCCCGCGAACCCTGGCGATCGCCATATGCCGGACTTTGAAAATGAGCCAACGAGTGAGCGGGATCGATCTTGGCGATATTGATGTAGCTGACTTCGATATGCCAATGCTGGTGCGGCTGCAGCGGCTGCTCGAAACCGGGTCAATGAGCGCAACGGTATGGTCGAATCCTTCTTCGCGTACGTTGGTCTCCTTACGGCCGCAACAACGTCTTGATCGCGCGGCGTTCGTCCATCGCGCGATAACCCTCCGCAACCTGATCGAGTGACAGGGTCAGGTCGAATACCTTGCCGGGGTTGATCTTTTGCTGCCACACCAGATCGATTAGCTCAGGTAGATAGCGGCGCACCGGCGCGGGCCCACCGTGGAGGTGAACGTGGGCGAAGAACAACTGCTCCGCGTCGAGTTCAACGCCATGAGGAAGTCCGACGTAGCTCATTGAACCGCCGGGGCGTGTCGAGCGAACCCCCTGAATGATCGACTCCTGGGTACCAGCGCACTCCAGCACGGCATCGGCGCCAATTCCCATGGTCATTTCTTTGATGCGAGCCCCTCCTTCTTCGCCGCGCTCGGCAACGATGTCGGTCGCGCCAAACTCGCGCGCGAGCTTCTGCCGCGACTTATGACGGCTCATCGCTATGATTCGCTCGGCCCCCATCTGCTTGGCGGAGAGCACACCAAGGAGCCCGACCGCGCCATCCCCGACGACCGCGACCGTCGATCCCGGCTTCACATTCGCTGCCTCCGCCGCGAACCAGCCAGTGCCCATCACATCGGAAAGCGCCAGCAAACTCGGAATCAGATTCTCTGAAGGCGCCTCCGGCGTGGCCACCAGGGTGCCGTCTGCGAGCGGAACGCGCAAGATCGGCGCCTGCGCACTGCTGACAACTTCCCGCTGCTGGCAGGACGTCTGGTAACCCGCCTGACAGTGCGGGCAGGTGTTATCCGAGGCGAAGAACGAGCCAATCACGAACTGGCCGGGCTTAACGGAGGTGACTGCGCTGCCGACCTCTTCGACGATGCCGCAGTATTCGTGCCCCATTGGTGTGGGTAGAGCGACCGGGCTGGTGCGGCGGTATGCCCACAGATCCGTGCCATCCACGGAGGTCGCCGAGATCCGGATGATCGCGTCGGTCGGCTTGATGATTGCTGGGGTATCGCGCTCTTGAAAGCGCACATCACGCGGCCCGTAGAGAAAAGTTCCTCGCATGATTTTCTCGCTTCCTCAACGCATGACGATCAAGTAATCGCTAATCACGTTCACTCCGACTTCCGTGCCAGAAAGTCTGCAGCGCCGGGTGTGACGGAGGATTTGCAAACGCACGCTTCAGGCCAACGCCCAGACTCGGAAAAGAAAAGCCGCCAGCCAAAGCACGCTCGACCGATGTTTGCGGGCCGACTCAAGCTATCGACGCGATATGAATTTCCGGTGAACCCATCCCGCCAAAGTGGCGCCCTCACATGCACCGGTTGCCACGCCTGGTGCATCCGGCATCAGACGTGCAAGTGAAATGCCAGACTTGGATCTATGGCGCGGCTACTGTCAGTCAACGTCGGTCTCCCACGCGACATCGAGTGGAAGGGTCGCACCGTGCACACCGGAATCTGGAAAAATCCGGTCCAGGGCCGGTGTCGGGCCGGCCGGCTGAATCTCGACGGAGACGGTCAGGGAGATTTGGAGGGACACGGAGGGGAACACCGCGCCGTCTTTGTGTACCAGATCGACTCGTATCATTATTGGCGGGAGCAACTCAAGAGGCCCGGCCTGGGCGATCCGAAGTCCTTCGGGCAATTCGGCGAAAATTTCACCATCGAAGGCTTACCCGATGATGCGGTGTGCATCGGCGACCGGTATCGGATCGGGAGCGCACTCTTCGAAGTCACGCAACCGCGAGTCACCTGCTATCGCGTGGGCATTCGGATGAACGAGCCCCGCATGGCGGCGCTGCTGACCTCCAGTGGCCGTCCTGGGTTCTACTTCCGCGTTCTTGAGGAAGGCGAAGTGGGCGCGGGCGACGAAATCGTGAAGGTGGGTGAGGCCGAGGAGCGAATGACGGTCACTGAGGTCAATGCGCTTCTCTACTTCCCGAATCATCCCCACGAGCTGTTGGAACGTGCGTTGCGAATCGAGGCGCTTTCGCCGGGATGGCACGGGTCGTTCGAGGCATTGCTGCGGAGCTCAACAGATGGAAATGCAGGTCTCATGCCGGAAGCAGCCGCGCATCCAGCCGCACCAGGATTTCGCCAGCTCGCGGTGACGTCGATTGATCGGGAATCTGCGGACGTCCTCTCGGTGACGATGCAAAGTCTGGACGCTCAGCCGCTGCCGGCGGCTTTGCCGGGCCAGTACATCGTCCTTCGGCTTCAGCCGGCCGCCGGAGCGGCCTCGATTTTCCGCAGTTACTCGCTCTCCGGTCCTCTCTCGGCCGAGCGCTATCGAATCAGCGTGAAGATCGAGCCGGGCGGTGTGGCTGGAACGTGGCTGCGGGATCGTGTACGAGTTGGCGATGCTCTCGACGTCAGTGGACCTCGCGGCAGCTTCATTCTGCAAGCCGGAGAGCGGCCGGTCGTCCTCCTCAGCGCCGGGATCGGGGCGACACCGGTGCTGGCGATGCTCCATGCGTTGGCGGTGGCCCGGCCGGCCCGGCAAGTCTTATGGCTCCACGCAGCTCGAGATCGCGAGCATCATCCATTTGCCGCCGAAGTCCGCCGCCTGATGCTCGCTTTTCCACACGGCCGAAGCTATGTCTGCTACAGCAAACCGGCCTCTTTCGACAAGTTGGGTGAGGATTTCGATGCCGCCGGTCATTTGTCGCGATCGGTGCTCGAAGAGATCGGCATTCCGCGAGAAGCGGACGTTTACCTTTGTGGCCCGGCTGCCTTTATGGCGGACATTAAGGCGGCGCTTGTGGGCTATGGCCTCCCGCCGGAACGGGTTCACAGCGAGATCTTCAACGGCAGTGAATCGATGAGTCCCGGTGTGGTCGGAGCGGTTAAACGAAATCCGCATCTACCCGCGGGCGAGACCAACACCGGGTCGTTGGTGTCGTTCGCGCGAAGCGGCGTCGCGGCACACTGGAATGCATCGGTCTACCAGAGCATTCTCGAACTGGCCGAAGCGTGCGACGTTCCGGTCCGCTGGGCGTGCCGGAGTGGTGTGTGTCACAGTTGTGAGAGCGGTTTGGTTTTGGGAGCGGTGGCCTACGGTCCGGAGCCGCTCGACAGACCCGCTGAAGGCAATGTTCTCGTTTGCTGCTCACAACCGATTCGTGATGTTGTCATCGATCTGTGAAGCAAGTCCCGCCGGAATCTCCGTTGTCTTTAGTCAACACCGTCGACATCCAACCAAATGCCGCGTCGGATATTCGCCAACTGTCGTATCCGCGGCCGTCCTCAAATCGGCGAGCGTCTTTTATATGGTGTAGCAACGGCAAGTTTGCGAGCCCAAGGCCGTGCTGCTCGCGAAGGCCCCGCACTTGCAGGTGATCCATGTGGTCAGGGATGCACCCGAACGCGGTTCTTCTGGCCAACCGACATTAGCCAATAAGGAGATTTACAATGAGTCTTATCGATAAAGCGCTAAAAGCGAACCAAACGTATGCTAAGAAGCACGATCGAAAACTGGGGGCGCATCCAACCCCCAAAGTCGCAGTTGTAACCTGCATGGATCCCAGACTTTCAGACCTCCCTGAAATACTGGGGCTACCGCACGCCGATCTCGACGTTATCCGGACCGGCGGGCCAGCGGTAACCGAAGATGTGCTCGGAGAGCTTGTCGTTTCCACCCGTGTCCTCGGAACGAAGGAGATCATGCTCCTTAATCACACCGGCTGTGGATTCACGACATTCACCGACGATGAGCTGAACGCGAAACTCACTGCTCTAACCGGCGACGCGTCGCCTGCTCCAATGCGCTTGTTCTCTTACAAGGACCCTGAACAGAACACACGGGAACAGATAAAGAAGGTCAGATCGCATCCGTGGATCGCTAAAGAAGTTCCTGTGCGGGGTTTTATTTTCGACGTGGAGACCGGTCTTATCAGGGAAGTCCACGGGGCTTCAAAGGACGCTGCTGCCTGAAGGACAGTGGCCTCCCGAATCGAAGTGCGCCGGTGATAACGTAGTAATCCCGTTTAACCGGCGCAGATTCACTGCATCATGGAGGAAGGTAACTAATGGAGGAGCAAGAGATTCGCGCTGCGTTGAACCAACACTGGGCAGCTTCCGCGTCCGGCGATCAGAACACGGAACACGAGATTTATGCGGACGACGCCGTCTGCGACTATCCTCAGTCCGGTGAGCGGATCCTGGGGAGACAGAATTTGCAAGCTCTGCGCAGCCATCATCCCGGCAAGCCCGCGGGATTCCAGATCAGGAGGCTCTTCGGATCCGGCGATCTTTGGATTACTGAATACACGATCGTGTACCAGGGGCGGCCGGCGTACACAGTGAGCATTATGGAATTCAAGAACGGCAAGGTCGTCCACGAAACACAGTATTTTGCCGACCCATTTGATGCTCCGGCGTGGCGTGCCCAATGGGTCGAGCAGAAGGGACATTGATGACGACGACGTAGGAGGCATGTATTCGCCCGACGATCTCCGAACTGATCCCGACGATGTTTGGCGAACTCAAGCCGCTGGCCGTGACAAGCCACGGGTCGGTCAATAGTGCACGGAGAATGAAGCGCTCCGATCAGACTGCGCCGGGTGGCCGGCTCCGCCGTCTTCGCCGCGCGGAGCTTCCGGTGGACACCCTGAAGTTGGCATGCTATTTGATTGGCAAAGTAGTGGTCCACGATGTTGCCGCGGGCAGGCTCAGCGGGCGGATCGTCGAAACGGAAGCTTATCCAATTGGCGACCCGGCAGGTCATGCGTTCCGTGGGAAGACGCCGCGCAATAGTTCCCTATTTCTCGGGCGAGGGCACGCTTACGTCTACTTCGTGTATGGGTCCTCGTTCATGCTGAACGTTACAAGCGAGGTACGCGGCGTTGGCGGCGGAGTCCTCTTACGTGCCCTCGAACCGCTTGAGGGAATCGACTTGATGCAACGCTCCCGCGCCACGACGCGCTTGACCGATTTGGCCAGGGGTCCTGGCCGGCTCGCGGAAGCGATGCGGATTGATCTCAGACAAGATGGCCTGGATTTGTGCGCCGCCGGTACACTTTGGCTCGCGGCGGCAGGGCAGAATACTGCCGCCATCGGCGAGAGCGTGCGCATTGGCCTGACCCGCAACGTTGATCGACGGTGGCGATTTTATGAGCGCGGTAATCCGTACGTTAGCGGTCTAAAGAGGTTAAGCGAGTAGTTGGCGGCCAACTGGCTGCGCTCCCATTCTCGGCGGGCCCGGATCGTCCCGACCGTCAAGATGCTGAAGGGTCAATGGCGAACTGTCGACTCCGCACATTGATCTTGGTCGCAGTGGCTCTCACCTCGTTTACGCCTCACTCGAACTTAGATTCCAGATTCTAGCCGGACACGATCGCGCAGGACGCGGATGCCAGTTCCGTGGCCTTTGTGCTTTTTATGGGCTCTTGTAGCGGAAACTCGCGGTGCATTTCGTGTCCATCGGCCTGACCACTGGAGCCCTCATGAAAAACAATCCAATTCCGCACTCACTATTCGCAAGTGGAGCGTCATTTGCTCTTCTCACCGAGAGCAGCCGCTGGACGGATAACCGCGAAGTGGCTGCTGACGGAAGGAGAGCGAAAATTGCGGAGGCTCGTGTTGCTGCCAACGTTTCGTAAGTACAGCTCCGAGCCGTGCCTGTTGCTCGATTCCGGGACAACGATTCCGCTTGTGATTCTGATGGCCGCCATTTCCGTTTTCGCTCAAAGCCCGCCGTCGTCGCCCGATCGCCCGTGGCATACCATCGACGAACGGCGGGTGACAGACGATAGGAAGCGCGTTCGTCAGCCGGCTCTCCCCATCGAGCCCGACAAAGCTTATTCCTTAGCGGAATTGATCGATCTGGCTGAAGCCCATAATCCCGAGACTCGTGTCGCTTGGGAGAACGCCATCGCCCAGGGGGCAGCGCTTGGAATCGCACGCAGCGAACTATATCCGACCGTATCGGCGGTGGCGCTGTCGGGTGTGGATCGCGAGGAGGTTCCGCTTGGCACCCGGTTCTACCGCCACACGGACACGGCGGTTCAGGCTTCACTGGATCTCAACTACACAATCTTTGATTTCGGGGCCCGTCGCGGCCGAATCGCCGCCGAGAGCGCGCGAGTATTGGCAGCGAACTTCGGTTTCAACGACGTTCACCGGAGACTTATCTTTCAGGTTCAGCAGGCCTATTATCGCCTTTTGAATGCTTCAGCCCAGGACACCGCCGCAAGAGCAAGTTTGGCGAATGCGGAGGCGGTGCAACAAGCCGCGGAAGAGCGGCTACGTAATGGTTTGGCAACTCTGCCCGACGTTCTGGAGGCTCGCAGTGCGACCGCGCAATCGCAATATGATCTACAGGCAGTGTTAGGCGCGGAGCAAAGCACCCGGGGCGATTTAGCTACAGCTTTGGGGGCTCCCGCCGCCACCATGATTCGCGTAGAGCCGCTGAGCGAAGTACCTACTCCGGAGTCGATCGGCGAGACCGTCGAGCAGGCGATTTATCGCGCTCTCGACCAGCGGCCAGACCTCCAGGCTGAGCTGGCCGGCATCCGCTTAGCGGAGGCGCAGCGAAAGGAGGCGAGGGCTGCATACTATCCCAGCTTGAATGTCAGAGCCAACCCGAGCGCCCAATCGCTTTACCTGCAACAGCAGACGTTGCGTGGGGGACATACAGCCGACTTAACCGGCGGAGTGGCCCTAAGCCTGAACTGGACTGTGTTTGACGGAGGCGCGCGTCGAAATCGCCTGATGCAGGCGGAAGCCCAAATCCGCGGGGCCGAGGCGCAGGTCAGCGCTGCGCGCGATGGCATCGAGGACGAAGTCTGGACCGCCTATTCGAATTTGAACACCGCCTTTCGCCAGCGCGAGGCCGCTACCGCGCTGCTGGACTCCGCCACCCAGTCCTACGCCGCCGCTCTTCAATCCTACAATTACGGTGTTCGTAACCTGTTGGACGTTACGGCAGCCCAGAAGGTTCTCGCCCAGGCCCGCTCGGCCGACATTCTGGCGCGGACGCAGGTACTAACCACCCTGGCAGATTTGGCGTTCCGATCCGGCGACTCGATCCAATCCAATACGAGGAAACCCCGGCCATGAGCACTAATGCATGGCGGCACATTTCGAGGTGGTGGTTAATGCTCGCAGCGTTCTTCTTGACGGGTTGCGGGCGGGCCCCTTCCTTCGATGTCCTGGGGTCGTTCTTTCCAGCCTGGCTTGCATGC
The DNA here is from genome assembly GCA_963836595.1 of Bryobacterales bacterium. Classification (GTDB taxonomy): domain Bacteria; phylum Acidobacteriota; class Terriglobia; order Bryobacterales; family Bryobacteraceae; genus DATFZA01. Next base: position 423,480 of record CAWIKC010000002.1, on the reverse strand, counting down.
TTGGCGTTGGCTCTGGTGCTCACGGCAGCCGCTCGATGGCTGTTGTCGCGTCTTCATATTGTGATCGCGCTTCCAGTTTTGACCTATCCGAGCCTGACGGCGCTCTTTAGTTTCGCGCTTTGGCTCGCGTTATTTCGATAAGGAGGAAATCCCGATGACGTCCAAGACCGATGTGAAAACTGACACGAAAATTGGAAAAGTGGTCGGAGGTGTGCTGAGCGCCGCTATCGTGATTGGCGCAGTGGCGCTGGGGCTTATGGTGCTATACCACGTAAACTCCTATCCACGAACCGACGATGCCGAGATACTCGCCAATTTCATCGGAATTGCGCCTCAGGTGGAAGGTCCGATCCTGCATCTGAACGTGCGCGATAACCAATTAGTTAAGCAAGGGGATCTGCTTTACGAGATCGATGACCGGCCTTACCGCTACGCTCTGGAGAACGCAGTTTCAGAGCAGGCGGCTCTCGAGGGACAGATCGCGGATGAGCGGCGACGAATCGCGGCGCTCGTGAGCGCGGTTTCCGTTTCCCAGGCAAATATTCAAGGAACAGAAGCCGACGTCACTCGATCCGCGGCGACGGTGGACCAGGCACGGGCTGACGTGGCAAACGCCGAACAGGGCGTCAGCCGCGCCCAAGCGGAGTGGACCTATGCAAACAATAGCCTGCATCGAATTGAGCCTTTGCTGGTCAAGCAGTTTGTCACGGTGGATCAAGTGGATCGGGCGAGGACTTCGGAGGTTGCGGAGGCAGAATCTCTGAAGCAAGCGGAATCTCAACTGCGGCAGGCGCAGGCAGGACTGCACTCCATGTTGGCTCAAGAGGAGCGCTCACGGGCCATGCTGGTACAGAGCAGGGCCCAGCACGAACAGGCACGGAATGCCGTAACCACGCTCGAACCATTGGTCAACCAGCGCGGCGCAAGAGCCTCGGCTGTAGAGACAGCCCGCTACAACCTCAACAACTGCCGGGTCTATGCGCCGTTTGCGGCTCGCGTCACCAATCTGACGATTTCAGAAGGCGCCTACGCACACATCGGCCAGCAGGTGTTCACACTCATCGACGCGCGAACGTGGTGGGCGGTCGCCAACTTTCGTGAAGGCCAGTTGCAACACATCGCTCCCGGAATGCGCGCCGAGGTCTATGTGATGTCCAAACCAGATATCCGTTTCACGGGCGTGGTGGACAGCGTCGGCTTCGGGGTGACTCCGGATGCAGACGTCGTGGGCCGTTTGGGAACAGTCCTTCCGGATGTGCAGAGAACCCTGAACTGGGTGCACCTGGCCACTCGCTACCCGGTTCGCGTGCGGGTGGAAAACCCTCCCGAGGACTTGTTTCGAGTGAGCGAGTCAGCGGTCGTCGTGATTCGAGGACGTTGAGGTGGGCACCCTCGTGCACGAAATAACGGAACCACCCCGGCCATTGACGTGGCTGTGGGAGTTCCTTAAACAGGAACTCGCTCCGTATCCAGGGCGGGCCGCGACCGTGGCGCGCATGGTTCTGGCAGCAACTTTGGTGATGATTATCTGCAACACCTTTCGAATTCCCTATGCCTTTCTAGGCGGCATCTATGCACTGCTCATCTCGCGCGAAAGCCCTCGATCCACTTTGAGTTCGGCGGGAACGGTATTGCTTCTTGCCGCAACCGGTGTCGCGTATGTGTTAGTCTCGGTCCAATTTGTTGTCAGTGTCCCACCTCTTCACTTTCTCTGGACCATAGGCTCGCTGTTCCTGGCCTTCTACGCGCTCAGAGTAGTCACCAACTACGGAGCTTTCGCGGCATTCGCTCTGGTGATCTCCATCGCCGTTACTATTTGGGAGCGGCACGTATCAGCAGAAACGAACGTCGAAGCCACGCTCGATCTATCGTTGGTGGCCCTCATAGCGGTCGTTGTTACAACCGGGGTGGAGTTGGCTTTTGGACGTATTCGGCCCGGAGACGATATCGTTGTGCCGGTCGCAGATCGCTTGGCCGCGATTCACAACGTGTTGATTTGCTATTCGGAAAGACGCCCGGTGGAGCAAGCCACCGATGAAAAAGTCATCCGGTTGGGCATGCTGGGAACATCGGCTTTACGGCGCACTTTGCACCGGTCAGATTATTCGCCCCAATACAGGGCACAGATGAGTGGTGTGATTGCCCTGGTTGGCACACTCGTAGATCTTACGACTGCGCTAACCCAGCTTAGTTTTGAGCCTTCGATCATTGATCGGGAGCATATGCGGAACCTGGCACTGGCCGTCGCGAGCATCCGTAGCGATCTAATGAACCGGCGAATTCCAGGCCCGATTCAGGTGAACACCGAAGAGGAACCGCATCGTGTGCCGTTGCTGCGTGAGATGGAGAACACGGTCGCGCTCATTCCTCAAGCGTTTGCGGGTTCTCGATCCATCGACGAGTATCAAGCGCCTTCAGAACAGATGCCAAGAGCAAAGCTTTTCGCCTCCGACGCGTTCGTCAACCCGGAGCACTTTCGGTTCGCGCTGAAGGGGTGCTTTGCAGTGAGCGCGTGTTACTTCATCTATAACGCCATCGACTGGCCGGGCATGGCCGTACCGGTGATGCTCACCTGTTTTCTGACTGCGGTCTCCACCGTCGGTGTATCCCGGCAGAGACAGGTTCTGCGTTTCACGGGCTTCGTGGTGGGTGGCCTTCTAGTCGGCATGAGCGCCCAGGTGTTCATTCTGCCCTATGTAGATTCGATTGCGGGATTCACGGTGTTTTTCATGCTCGTCACCGCGCTGGCCGCGTGGTTCATGACGTCCAGCCCTCGGTTATCATTTTTCGGGCTGCAACTGGGCGCGGTGTTCTTCGTGATCAACATAAACCAGAAGTTCGCGAGGGAGACGTCGCTCTCCGTGGCGAGGGACCGCGTGGCGGGCGTGTTCCTGGGCCTGCTGATGATGTGGTTGATATTCGATCAACTCTGGGGCGCTTCGGCGAGTGTGGAGATGAGGAGAGCATTCATTTCCACTTTGCGCCTGTTAGCGCAGTTCGCACGGGAACCAGTTTCAACGGACATCCGGTCGGCGAATCAGCGCACCTCTGCCCTGCGCGATACGATCAATACTAAATTCGATAACGTGAGATCGCTTGCCGATGGGGTTCTTCTCGAATTCGGTCCCTCGCGGCGCCACGACCTGGCTTTGCGCGACCGCATCCGGAGGTGGCAACCCCAGTTGCGGGCGCTCTTCATTATGCGGAGTGCCTCCCTCAAGTACCGTCTCCAGTTGCCGGGCTTCGTACTGCCAGAAGCTGTGATCGGCTCCCTTCAGGCGTATGATGAGCGTTCCGCGCAGATGCTTGAGGATGTAGCGGATCGAATGGAGGGTAAGACGCCGCAAGGAAGGCCTGTATCTGCGGACTCCTTCGCCCTCCTGGAGCAAACGCTTGAGTTGTGCCGGACGGACGAATCGCGACTTTTACTCTCAGAGCACGGTGCAACATTCGTCCCTTTGCTTCGTCAGATTGACCGATTGACAAGACGCCTGGCCAGCCAGATCGCAATGGAAGTTGATCGGCCTGACTAGCGGAAAATCGTGCTGCGCTTTCGGGTCGCCGACCACTCGAGACCGCCTCTACCTCGTGGGCCAAAGAGCTCGCGTGACGCCACATCGAGGTCTCCGAGTACCCGGGCGCAGTCATGGGTAAAGCCAGACCCACGCACGATGGCGAACGTTTTCGGTTTTAGGTCGGCGAGCTTTTTCGGAGGCGTTCTACGTCGCCGGCCTGATGGAACAGGTCCGAACCGAGCAGCGTTTTCTGCGTTTGTTCGAAGGGCACGTCAGCGTCCCAGCCGTTGGGCAGATGGGGAGTCTGGCAGTAGCGAAAACGGTACTTCCCGGCCGCGAAGTTCCCGCCGTCAGTGAGAGCGTGACTCTCGGCCGATGAAGTCGTTCGCGTTCACGCGGGCGCTAACCTGCCTGCAGATCACATCGGCATCGGCCCAGCAGCCAGCCAGTCACTGAGCGAGCCGCACCCGTCTGACTAGTTATAGTTAATGAGCCCAGCGAACAAGCGCAGGTAAAGCCGGAGGAGGCGAAACGAATGGTGGGAGCGCTTCAGTAGGCAGGCTGGCCTGCGTTAGCCAGCGTGGGAACGCCACTTCCTCTGAGGCGTGTCAGCTCGGAGAGACGGCAGGAATCTTGAGGTGTCGCAGTTGCTCAACCGGCTCCCTGTCGAACCGGACGCTCACGACGGTTTCCGACTTCTCAGATGTAACTTGCAACATCAGGCGTTCCGCGTTCGCAACGGAATTCCCGATAATGTCCCACGGACACCCATCCGGTCCGGGCATCAAGACGGCGAGCCACCTAGTGTTCAGATTCTCCAGCCGGAAAACAACGAGCATCGCCGACGGATCAATGGCATGAATCAAGACCGGTCGCGGCGGATCGGCGCTTGGATAGGCTTCCATGACAAACGCGCAAGGCAATTCCCCGTCATCTAGAACCCTTCGTATTTGGGCGGCGCCTTCGCTCAAAACATAGCTGTAGCCGAACTGCTTAAACGCGGCGAGATAGGCTACGCGCAGAACGGCACGCAGGTACGGTTCTTGGATGAAATCAAACTTGAACGTCATGCCAATTTTCGCGTGCTCGCGGAAAAGTTTTGGCAAAGCCTCTACAGCATCGACGTTGCTCGCTTTCTCGCCAACGACTTTGATCTGGACTGGTGCCGCCATATTCCAGTCCACATTGGCAACGACATGGCCGACATCATTGTGAATCACGGCCGGCATAGTGCCCTTGCCGTCCATGAAATCCAGCGCGTGCATCGCCTTCTTCAGGTGTCCCTGCATGCGGCAACCGTCGCCGTTATTGCACTTGGCGCACGTCAGTGTAGGAAATTCGAGGGTGCCCCCAAGACTCTCCTGAACGATGTGTTCGGCGGTCGGGCGCTGGTCGGATTCTGAGTCCAGAATAAAGGGGCGCAAACAAAGAGGGCAAAGCGGCTCGTTCTGGTCGGGCAGTTTGAGCGCAACAATTTCTTCCGCCATTTCCCCATGAAGTCGGCGAACCAGTTCATTGCGGCTGGACATGTTGGCTGTGGTAGGATCGAGCTGATCGGAAAATTGAAAAAGGGGCTTGGGCTCAACCGTCCGGTTTTTAAGCCATCGGAGTCGAGGACTTGCCCCTTGTTAGATCGCGGACTTTCGTCCTGTCTATAATCTACCAAAGCTCATGATCGATGTCAACGACCAGTACGAGACTCTGGTGGGGGCGCGGCTGCTCGATTACTTTGGCACGCGCACGCCCTGGCATCGAGTCCTCTGGACAATCGGAATCATATTGACTTTAAAGGAGTTGCTTGAGGTCTCCGAGGCAGTGCGGTCCTCCATTCTTTTTCAGAATTCTGTAGAGGACCTTTCTAGGGCTGCCATGGCGCTCGCAGGCAGCGATCCGGGCGTGGGCGACAAACAACGGAAAGACTCGCTCCAACGCGCTTTGCGTACAGAACTCCGGTTTTTAGGGATGGACTATCGAGTCGTCCAGCAGTTGGTAGAAGAAATCGACTCTCAGTATCTGACGCGGTGGGCGGCCTCCCTTCGCTCAAACCGCCGCACCGCACCAGAAAGAACGGCCCGAGCAATTGCGAGCCATCTGCTAGACCGCGGATTCAGCCAGCCGTTTCTTCACCGATGGTGGACCTTTAAGCTGCGTTATGAAAATGGCGTTCGCCCGCTCGCGGACATCGTCGACGATGCTCACACTCTGGCGATGAACCCACTTCGGGAATATGACGTTCTCGCCGCTTTCAGCGCCTTCACGAAACGAAAAGACAGTATGCCCGTGGGGTGGCTTGACGCGGCCGCTGTTTCGCAGTGGCTCAAATCCCGAAACTTTGACGTGAAGGATATAAGGCAAAAGGGTGGCATCTCAATTCGGATTCTTGCCCGCGATCCCAACGCAGCCATCGAATCGATGCGAGAGCGATTAGAATCCATGGCCGCAAGAGTCAGGGTTGGCTCGAATCGTCAATTCACTTTGCTGGCCACGGCTTGGATAGATGGTGAGCCGAAGGAATTCCGTCTCGCTCATGAAGGCAGAGAAGTTGATGTCCATTCACTGGAGCGGAAGAAGCAGCTTTATCCACAGTCAACCTACAGCCGAGTTGACGCAGGAATAGAGCTCTTGGAGCCACTGGCCTCGGGTGCTCCCGCGACAGCCGTTGCTTCAGGCTGGGCCGCATTTGAAGCCTTGTTGAGCGAACCGGGAAACCATGCCGTAGTAGCTGACCGAATGGGCGCGATTGCAGCCTGCTCTTTTCCCAGAGCCGAGCTAACAGTTCTGTCCTACCAAGCCGCCAAGGCAGATGCCGCACTTTCAGCCCGACTCAATGCCTGCCAAACGAATCGCGATCGCTCGGAAATGATCGCCGACGAGATCACTAATCAGCCCTTGATTACGCTGTTAGACCATTCTGACCGCGCGGCGTATCAACGACTGAAGAAGTTGTTGTCCGACCCCCACCCGGTGTTGAAAGACATCGAGTCGTACACGACGGCAGCTTTTCGTCGGCTCTATCGTCAGAGAAATCTCGTGCTGCACGGCGGAATTACCAATGGCGTTGCTCTCCGCGCCAGCTTGCGAACAATAACTCCGTTGGTAGGTGCCGCAATGGACCGAATCGCCCATGCATGGTACGACGACGATCTGTCGCCCCTCGAATTGGCGGCTCGTGCCCGAATCAGTTTAGACACAGTCGGCTCAAGCGGAGCACCGAAATGTATGGACCTGTTGGGACGATGATTTGGCCTTGCTCTTCCTGGCCCAATACGCCTTCATTCGCTCGGGCTGCTCTTTGCGTTTAGCCGCCGACATCCCCGCTGACTTTGCCGGTGCGGGCTCGGACCAATCGCGACTCTTGCTCTCAGAGCACGGCGCAACATTCGTCCCCTTGCTTCGCGAGATAGATCGATTAACCCGTCTCGCGAACCAGATCGCGATGAAATCAATGGGCCTGGCTAACGAAAATCGTGCTGCGCGTCCGTCAATTCGAGTGCCTTCGGCCACGACGATTAGTGTGCGGAAGCACCCTGGAGGGACGTGTTAAATAGCCGGAGGCGCGAACACACGACCTGTTTGACGGATTCGACCACGTCCGGCAGCAGCTTGTAGGGGACCACTTCGTCCGGCTTCTTCGCCAGCGCCGACTCCAATCCGCGGCGCCACGCAACCCGCAATTCCGTATTTATGTGGACGATCGTGATTCCAGCTTCAATCGCGTCCAGAAACCCTTGGTCGTCCGTACCAGATCCTCCATGCAGAGTCAGAGGTTTTCGCGTAGCGCGCTTGATCGCAGCGATCCGCGCCGGATCCACATGCTTCTTGGTTTCGCCCGCGACCATGCTCTTTAGCATCCCGTGCATGGTACCCACCGCCGGCGCAAGTACATCCACGCCGGTACGCCCGACGAACTCGCTCGCTTGTTCAGGCGTGGTCATCGGGCTCATGTCTTCGGGGATCTTGTCGTGAATTGAAGAAGAACTGCCGATGAAACCGAGTTCGCCCTCGACCACAATGGAGGGGTGGATCGCTTTCATCTCGGTCACCGCCTGCTTCGTCTTAGTCACATTCTCTTCGAACGGCAACGCGGAGCCATCAAACACCACTAGGTCAAAACCGGCTTGAGCAGCCTCGCGGGCCTTCTCGATCGAATGAGTGTGGTCGGCATTCAGGTATATGGGGAAGCCGTCCCGTTCCCGAATACTGCGAACCAACGCAGCGATTTGGTGAACGCCGATGAAGTCGCGCTCGCCCTCGGAGACACCGACCAGAACCGGCACATTAACTTCCCGGGCTGCTAAGTACACCGCCTTCAACGCCACCAGATCAGAGATATTGAAGTGTCCTACCGCAACCCTCTGCTGATCAGCTTCGGACAGAATCTGCTGCAACGGCTTCATTTCCTTCCTCCTCGGAGACTTTGCTTGCACGGCGAATTCCCTTTAGAAGCCCTGCTGAAAGCTTGCAACAAAATTGTTCTTCCATTGACTGTCCCATTCCTTTCTGCGTCGGCGGATCGACTTTAGTCAACAGAGATACCGTCTAACGGCCTGAGAAGCCGACTCGATCTAAATGGTCCTGCGAATGCTCTTATACGTCGCAATGACGCTTGCCCGTCCCTACTGGAAGTCACCAACCGATCCGAGTCGCAGCATGGGACTTCCTGCGCCGTTGGCGCATGACGGCCGTCAGTGGAGGCAGATATGAATCCGAAGCTCAGTAGAGAACTGGAAGACCTATGTATCAATACGATCCGAATACTGTCGGCCGATGCTGTCCAGAACGCGAACGCCGGTCATCCCGGCATGCCGATGGGCGCTGCTGCCATGGCGTTTACTCTTTGGACGCAGTTTCTCAAGCATAATCCTCGGAACCCGCAGTGGTTCGACCGCGATCGTTTCGTATTATCCGGGGGACATGGGTCGATGCTGTTGTACAGCTTGCTGTACCTTTCCGGTTACGACCTGCCTCTCGATGAGATCAAACACTTTCAGAAAATGGGGGAGTAAAGCGGCGGGTCACCCTGAGCGTGGTCTTGCGCCCGGCGTCGAGGTTACCACGGGACCGCTTGGGCAGGGATTCGCCAACGGCGTCGGCCTGGCGATCGCTGAGGCTTGGCTCGCGGCGCGTTATAACCGCCCCGGACACAAGATCGTCGATCACTACACGTACGTGGAGTGCGGCGATGGTGATCTGATGGAGGGCATCAGTCAGGAAGCTGCCTCAATCGCCGGACATCTGCACCTGGGAAAACTCATTTATCTGTACGACCAGAATCACATTTCGCTCGCCGGAGCCACCGAAATCGATTTTACGGAGGACGTGGCCAAACGCTTTCAAGCGTCTGGCTGGCACACTCGCGTGGTTCCGGATGGCAATGATACCGAAGACGTGGCAAGCGCAATTCGCGAAGCCCAGGCCGAGGATCAAAGGCCATCGTTAATCCTGGCGCGGACTCACATCGGCTATGGCAGCCCTCATAAGCAAGACAACTTCACCGCGCATGGGGACCCGCTTGGGAGAAGAGGAATTGACAAGCCACCAAGAAAGCCTTGGGGTGGCCAACCATGGAGAAGTTCTACCTGCCCCAAGACTCGGTGGAATTTTTCCGTCAGGCGGTTCCTCATGGCGCGCAAATGGAGGACGAGTGGCGGAAGAAGTTCGACGCATACAAGCAAGCGTTTCCAAAGGAAGCCGCCGAGTTCGAGAGCATCGTTAGCGACAAGCTCCCGCAAAACTGGGACGCCGATCTCCCCAAATGGAAGCCCACCGATAAACCGATCGCGACTCGCGCCGCGGGCGGCGAAGCGATGAACGCTCTGGTCAAACACATCCCCAACCTGATCGGCGGATCAGCGGACCTGAACCCGTCGACCAGGACGGCCCTTAAGGGTCTGGGAGATTTCCAATCGCCTGAAGTGTCGGGACCGGGAACGCTGGGTGCAGTCGGCGGGGAGTGGAGCTATGCCGGGCGGAACATTGCTTTCGGTGTTCGCGAGCACGCTATGGGAGCCGCGGTGAATGGAATGGCCGCACACGGCGGTGTGCTTCCCTTCAGCGCGACGTTTTTCACCTTTTCCGACTACATGAAGCCTGCCATCCGCCTGGGGGCCTTGAGTCATCTCAAAGCGATCTACGTTTTTACGCACGACAGCATCGGACTCGGAGAGGATGGCCCGACTCACCAGCCAATCGAGCACCTCGCCGGCTTGCGCGCACTTCCAGGGCTTACGGTCATCCGTCCCGCCGATCCGAACGAAACCGTGGAGGCGTGGGCCTTTGCAGTTCAACATAACGGTCCGACGCTGTTAGTGCTGACGCGGCAGACCGTCGCACATCTCGACCGCAGCGGGGCGAAAGATCCCGGTGTCGCACGCGGCGCCTATGTGCTCGCGGACGTCGAAGGCGGTTCTCCGGATGTGATCCTCATCGGCACCGGCTCCGAAGTTAGTCTCTGTGTGCTGGCGCGGGAGAAGCTGAAGAATTTCGGAGTAAAGGCACGCGTAGTCAGTATGCCGAGTTGGAGCCTGTTCGAGGCCCAGGAGGCCTCTTATCGTGAAAGCGTTCTTCCGCGAGCCATCAAGAAACGCGTCACGGTGGAGGCCGGCTCACCGATAGGATGGCATCGCTGGGCGGGCGACGAGGGTACGGTCATCGGTGTGGAGCGCTTTGGGGCGTCGGCGCCTGGACAGGACGTTCTTGCTCATCTGGGCTTCACGGTGGATCACGTAGCGGCTGCCGCTCTTCGCCTCTTGGGCAAGATCAACGAAGCCGATCTGGAATACGGATCTGAAGCAAGGGTGGTGACGTGCGTAGCGGCTAAAGGTCTCTATGCTCTAGTCTGTGAATCGACCGCCACGGTCGTCTGCGCGGCCTCGCCGTACCCGCGATTTTATCGAGTGCAAGCATATTGCATTTCGATCCGCGATCTGGCCGCTGAACGCTCCTGATTTTTGAGTTGGAGGAATAACAAGATGCGAGCACTTAGATTTCGAAACTACGGAAAGCCATCAGTTCTGGCTGTTGAAGAGACGGCGGTACCTCGGCCGGGCGCCGACGAAGTGACCGTACAGGTGAGCGCGGCGGGAATCAACCGTGCGGATCTCGCGGCTGTTGCGGGAGCTTTCAATTCCACGACTCCCCGCACTCCCGGCCGTGACTTTGCGGGCGTAATCGTGGAAGGTGCGGGTGCTGGCCAGGAAGTGTGGGGCAGCGGCGAAAGCATGGGGATCAACCGCGACGGCGCGCATGCGGAATTTGTGACCGTACCGCGTGATTGGCTGGTCCCGAAGCCAAGCAATCTATCCATGGCTCAGGCTGCCGCGAGTGGCGTTCCATTCATCGTCGCTTATGAGGCGCTGGTCAGAGTCGGCCAACTGCAGAAAGACGAGACGTTACTTATAACCGGAGCCGATGGGGCGGTCGGACGTGCCGCGACGCAGATAGCTCATGGCCGGGGAGCCAGGGTGATCGGAGTCCAACGAAGCAGCAATTCCACGGGCGCCGACTTCACTATTAACATTCAGAGCGAGGTATTGGATTTCGTGGGCTTGGTGCTGGAGACGCCGGCGATGCTTGAGGCCGTCAAAACACTGACACACGGTGCGGGAGTGGATATCGTTCTGGATACTGTTGGAGGCGACCTGTTCGAGCCGGCATTGAGAACGCTACGTCTCGGTGGACGTCAGATCGCGATCGCCAGTCCTGGAAAAAGACGCGTCGAATTCGATTTGGTCGACTTTTATCACAGCGCCGCAACGCTCCACGGTGTGGATTCAACCGGTTTCACAGGACACCACTCTGCCGGCATCCTGAGCGAACTCCGCGCTGAATTCGAGAGCGGCGCGCTAAAAGCTCCTCCCACGGACGAAGTTCTTCTGGATCGTGCGGTCGAAGCCTACGAAGCGGTGCAGCGCGGCACGCCTAAGCGCGAAGTGCTGATTCTGAAGTAAAAGGGCTAGTTGAACGACGTAATGGATCGAATCGCAAATACGAGAGCTGATCCAAAATTGGATCCTATGGCCGATGCCGGTAATTAGGATCGGTTCGTGACTTTGTGGGCAAAGGACAGTTTGGTTCTCGGGAACGGCCTCGAATTCATCCGCGTGGGGATCGATGTGGATAAGGGCATCGGTATACTTTCACTTTCTTGTCGGCCCGACGATAGATTTAGCGGATTCCCGAGCCGTGGCCGAAACTACCGCGGTTGGGTTTCAAAGTTCCAATCACCGTGAATTTGTCCCGGCCTCAAGTCCATGCCGTGCTCAAGACCGAAGCTACCTGGCGGGCATCCAGGTCTCCGATCAAGAATTCGCACAAATCAAGATCGGGGGCTGATTCGGATTCACGAGAATAACCGGATCGCAGCGGCGGGGACCGCTATGCCTCGTGACGATCTCAAGAAGCCCAAAACACAAGTTGCGATTGATTGTTCGCCATATATTTCGGAGGGCTCATCGGCCGGCTGCAGAAATAAGCCGCGTAGCAGCCGACCGCTTATGCAAAAGCCACTCCGGGAGAACGAGCGCGATTTTCGTCACGGAAATGCGCGCCGGTGGCAACTCTGGAACGCGCCGGCGTACTCACGCCGCAGCAATCGGTACTCAAGTTGGATTTCCAAATCGCCGATCTCAGCACCGTGCTGAATGACCTGATGGCGCTTCCACTGGATACTCCGCTCGAACTTGGGCCGCTTGCGGCGCGGGAGCGAACGCTTGGCGAAGAATCAGGTGACTCCGGGGGTGATCCGCGTCTCCGAACAGCGACAGCCGCCGCGAGCTACAAATCTCAGGCAGATTTACTGCAAGCGAATCGCAACCACGTGCTTGCGTGGGCCGAACTTCAACAGACGATCGGCCGAACCCCCGGCTTATAGTTTAACTAAGGGCTCAGTAACGCTCGCTGTCTCTGCGGCGCAGTGGACAGACTGTTCGGCGCAATGATGATTTACGATAATCCGGGAACCCTGCTGCCCCATAATATAGTTCCAGAACCACTGTAGAAAAATACTCGCCCGATTGCTCCCTTGCGCCAGAAACTGTAAATGCACGCCCGCCCAGGCGAGAAACGCGAGAAAGCCGCTCATCCGAAACTTGTGGCTCTCCAGGATCGCGAAACCCTTACCCACTACCGCCATGTTGCCTTTGTCGAAGTAACGGAACGGCGCAGGCGTAGGCTTACCCGCGATACGGCGCTCAATCAGGCGGCCAACATAGCGTCCCTGTTGAATAGCCACTTGAGCCACTCCCGGTAACGGCTTTCCCTTCTGGTCTAACGAGGCCGTGTCGCCCACCACATACACCTCAGGCGAGTTCGGAACCGATAAGTCGGGCTGGACGCGAACTCTCCCCGCGCGATCCGTTTCAGCATTCAGCCATTTGCCGGCCGGCGACGGAGCCACGCCGGCGGTCCACATCACCGCTTTACTCGCGATGCGTTCGCCGGCCACAGTAACACCGTTGGCATCAATTTGGTCCGCGGAAACCCCCAGCCTCACTTCCACGCCCAGGCGCTCCAGCCGCGCTTTTGCCGCGCGCGAAAGGTCTTCGGAAAACGTCGCCAAAACCCTCGACCCTCTGTCCAGCAGAATGACGCGCGCCATTGAAGGGTCGATTCGTCTATAATCCGTTCGAAGCGTCAGGCGCACCAGCGTGGCAATAGCGCCCGCCATCTCCACTCCAGTGGGTCCTCCGCCTATCAGCACGAAGGTCAAGAGATCTCGGTGACGGCTGGGATCTTCCTCTGCTTCAGCCTGCTCGAAAGCGGCTAGGATTTTGTTTCGAGCCGCAACCGCATCGGCCAGACTTTTCATTCCAGGCGCAAATCGCTCAAACTCGGGGTGCCCAAAATAACTGTGGGTTGCTCCCGTCGCCAGAATCAGATAGTCATATTCAATCGGAACGTCTGTTCGATCAGTAGAAGTGACCCGGACATACTTCTTGTTTCTGTCGACGCCCGTGACCTCACCCAGAATTACGGTGGTGTTTTGTTGCTTCCGGAGAATCCCACGAATCGGCGACCCGATCTGTCCGGGGGTAAGCACCGATATGGCCACTTGATAGAGCAAGGGCTGAAAGAGATGATGATTCGAACGGTCGATCAGAACGACGTTCGCGGCGGTATTTCGCAGTGCCTTGGCGGCCGCAAGTCCGCCAAAACCTCCTCCGACGATCACAACAGTGGGAACCTTATCAGGCATATTCACCGTACCTCAATCTAGAGTCATTGGCGGATCGATTTGTTGACGCTGGTGGCATCCAGCACTATTACGCCAGCGGAATTGGCAGATATGAAACGGAGGCAAGCAGCACCAGGCGCGTCCGGCCGACGTGCGGTCGCGCGCCAGGCGGGCTCCCAAAGTAAGTAAAGCAACCGATCCGGCCGCAGGACCGCCACCATTAAATAAATCTGGCCTGCCAGCCCTATCCAGCAAGGCAGCAGACCTACCGCCAACGGCTCCTGTCGCAAGTTCGGAATGTATTTGCCCCGACAGGTAGGAGACAAACAGGATGGCAGCCACCAGAACAACCAAAAGCGCGAAATACATGAGTAATGGCCAGATCATTTAGGGACAGAGACTCCTTCCGTCAACTAGAAATCTTTCCCTGGAGCCGGATCTGAACGTTCCGCACATCCGCGCTAGGAAGCTACCTATAACGTCGGAAGTATTTCGCTCACTCACCGATCTCACTCGATGCACTTCGGGAACCTAACGCTGTGCAGAGTGTGGAGAACGCGCATCCTAAGCGACAACAGGTGTTTACGATGACTCAAAAGAGGGTTCCATTGTCGTGGCTGTGACGGAGACCATTAGCCGACAGGACAAAATCCGACAGTGGACCTCGGCCTACGCCGTCGCGAGGTCGATCGCCCTATTGTTGTTAACCGGCATCCGCAGCGCCTGGGTCCGCCGCAATGTCGCGCGTCCGGTCGTTTCGCCGGGTTTCATTCTTCACTCGCCCGCCAGTGGCCTGCGATACCGAATCGTCGCCGGGAAGCTTTCCTTGCTCTTTGCCAGCCGAACCCGGTATTCTGATACCCATGGCGCGAGACGATCGTGCCGCGGCTGGCCCGAGTGTGGAGTTTTTACGCTTCCCGATTCCGGCATTGGCGCGCTTGGGGAGCAACTCCCATGGTTGACTATGCGCCGAATGCAGGCTTCCAGGTTTTGATGGAGCGGCTCGCTAGCGGAAAGGGCGCTGGATAAGGATTCCATCGGAAGGAAAATGTAATGCCAGAAGAAGATTCCCCAAACAAGGATTCGAAAGATAAACAGCCGGCGCAGACCAGCCGGAAGTCTCCTCGTGTTCCCCCCGCGGTCATTTCTTTAGTGATTCTTTTGATTGCGGCCGGAATCTTTTTTCTGATTTACGGCAACTGGAACCGGTGGGAGAGCGACCGGCAGGATCAGCGTACCGACGATGCCTATGTACGCGCGGACGTCACGGCTCTCAGCACGAAAGCTACCGGTCTTCTGGCGCGGATGGCCGTCACCGAGTATCAACACGTGGACGCCGGGCAACTGATCGCATCCATCCGGGACGACGATTACAAGGCGCAAGTGGATTCGGCCGAGGCCGCACTGAACGCTACGGCAGCGGAGCTTCCCGAACTGCGCCGCCAGGAAGAGATTGGCGATTCAAAGATCAACCAGGCGAAAGCGGGAGTGGCCGCGGCCGAGAGTCAGATCGGCGCGGCTCAGGCCGCCATTGTTGCGGCGGAGTCTTCGGTGCACGCCGCCGAAGCGGGGCTGAAGGGCGTTCGAGCGCAGTACGAGGACGCGTCGCAGGAAGGGGAACGGCAGGAAAGTCTCTACCTCGAGAAGGCGGCAACGCTGCAAAAGCTGCAAAATCAGCGCGCGCAGACGGCCGCTGCCGGCGCGTTGTTCGAGAGCCGGCAGTCGGAAATAAAGGCTGCGCAAGCGCAGGTGGAAGCTCGCAAGGCCGACCTGAAGCGTGCGCAGGCGTCGCTGGACGGCGCTAAGGCGGATGTGGTTTCGGCCATCGGTTCCCGTCAGCTTCTGAATGCGAAGGAAGAGCAGCTTCGCGCGGAGATCGAAGCCAGAAAGGCGGCGCTGCAGTCGGCGAGAATTGCGCTGAGCTACACGACCATTGCGGCCCCCAACGCCGGTTACATTGCATCCCGGAACGTCCTGCCCGGCCAGATGGTCACGCCGGGAACGACAGTAGTTACTTTGGTGCAGCAAGCTCCGTGGATCCAGGGCAATTTCAAAGAGACGCAACTCACGCGCTTCCACGCGGGCGACGAGGCGGAAATCAAGATCGATACATTTCCGGGACGATCCTGGAAGGGCCACGTTCTGCTGATCGCGCCAGAAACCGGAGCGCAGACCGCGCTGCTGCCTCCGGATAACGCGACCGGGAACTTCACCAAGATCGTTCAGCGGATCCCGGTCAAGATCACGCTCGATCCGAATCAGGATTTGGGATCGCTGAGACCCGGCATGTCCGCCACGGTAACCGTGAAGACGGGCAAAGGAGGCTAGAGGCGGTATGGCCGAAGAAGCCGCTGGAGCAAAACCGCAGACGCCATCGCCCTTTACGCTGCTGATCGGTATTCTGGCGGTTCTTCTGGGCGGCCTGCTGTCGACGCTCGACGGAAGGCTGCTCAGCGTGGCGTTGCCGGATCTGCGCGGGGCGCTGCATCTTGGTGTCGATGAGGCCGCGTGGATTCCGACCTCTTATAACATGGCCATCATGTTTATCGGCGTGTTCTCGGTGTATTTGGGAGCGCTTTTGGGCCCGCGCCGCGTGCTGCTGGCCGGCAGCCTGGTTTACATGGTGGCGTCTCTGCTGTTGCCGCTCTCGTCAGGTTATCCGGCGATGTTAGTGCTGCAAGCGATCGCCGGCTTGAGTTCCGGAACCTTCTATCCTTTGACGCTGAGCTTTATCCTGACCAACCTGCCTACTCGCGTCGCTCACTTAGGACTTGCGGCGTACTCACTGACAATTCTGTTCTCGGCCAACATAGCGTCTTCCTTTTCCGCGTGGTTTCTCAGCGCGTCCTGGACTTGGATCTTCTGGGGTCTGGCGTGGATTTCGGTGTTCATGTTCCTCTGCGTCTATTTCGGTATGCCCCGCACGCCGCTGCCGAAGCCGAATCCGCAGGTGCATATTAGCTGGCGTGGGCTCTTGTATTGGAGCTTTGGGCTGGCGCTGATCTATGGCGCTTTGGATATCGGCGAACGAGTTCATTGGTTCGACTCGCCTACCTTCGCCGCGCTTCTGATGGCCGGCCTGTTCCTGGTCCTGGTGTCGATTGTGCGGCGTCAACAAGATCCCAATCCGCTGATCGCCCTTCCGTTTATACGGAATCGGAGTACGGTGTTGCTGGCAGGAATTTTGTTCGGATTCCGTCTCTTTTTGCTCAGTACGGCGCTGCTGATCCCGCAGTTTCTGGCGGGCGTCGAAGGATTACGCGACGAGCAGGTGGGGCCGGTGCTCGCGATTGTGGCGCTCCTGCAGTTCGGCATCGCCTGGATCGTCGGATTCGCGTTACGCGTGGTCAATGCACGGCTGCTGATGGCGGCGGGCTTTGGCTTAATCGGCGTAACGGCTTTCCTGTGCTCACACCTGAGCGCGGCCTGGGCTCCGAGCACCTACGTTCCCTACGCGGTGCTGTTCGCGGCCGGCGAGTCGTTCGCGATGCTGGGAATGGTTGGCGCCCTGGTTCTGCAGGTAATCGGTTCAGGGGCCGTTTCGGCCGCGGGTAAGCCTCAGCGCCCGGTCGATGTGCTTACGTTCTCGGGTTTCTTCCATACCGTGCGCATCATGGGCGGGCAGATCGCAACCGTACTGCTGCTGCATTTGTTAAGCCAGCGAACAAAGTTCCACGTGGCCACCCTCGACCAGTACACGGCCGCGGCCCGCTTGCCTGTGAGCGGCTTTCTGCGCGGTAGTTCCGCGGCCCTGGGTTCGGTTAGCACAGACACGTCGCATGCCATCGGTCTGAGCGGCTATTTGTTGGGCGCATCTGTCCGGCAGCAGGCATCGACCATGGCCTTTGCAGACGCATTCACGGTGATCGCCTGGGCGTCGGTTATCGTTCTCGTGCTGATCGCATTCGTCCGGCTGCGCATTTCCAACTTCAAGGGGTTTGTCTGATGTGCCTTCAATCCGGCGGTCGAAATTGTGCTGTCTTCTCTCTCGCCCTGTGTCTGAGTGTCGCCGCGCCGCCCGAGGCGCGGAGGCTAACAGTTACCGAAGCCATCGACCTCGCGCTTAAGAACAATCACGCAATTGGCATCGGCGCGGCCAAAGCCGACGAGATGCACAGCGTCAGTCGAAAAGCCGCCGCCGACTACTACCCGCAAGTCTCCAACACCTCGACCTTCACGCGGCTGACGAATACCGACGTGCTGCAGTTCTCTCAAGGCGCCTTCGGAACGTTTCCGGGCCTGGGAAGTCTTCCCAGCGAAAATTTGAAAGTCGCGCAGGGCAACCCGAATGAGGTTCTAGTCCGCACTCAGATCGCTCAGCCCTTGACGCAACTGCTGCGGGTGCGAGAGGGCGAGCGCGTTGCGCGAGCGGATGAACGGGCGGCCCGCGCCGACCTGGAGGGTACTCGAGAACAGGTCGCGCTGGCCGTCCGCAAGCTTTACTACGGACTGTTGGCCGCCGAGCAAGACCGGAAGGCCGCCCTGGAGCAGGTACACGTGGCTGAAGAGCAGATCACGGAGTCGGAACAAGAAGTACGGCGCGGGCAAGCGCTCGAGGTATCCATGACCGAAGCGCGCACGCGGCTGCTCGAAGCGAAGCAGGACGAACTGGTGGTGAGAATTCGTCACTCAGACATCCGGGCCCAGTTCAACAACGTTGTGGGACTGCCGCAAAATACTCAGATTGAGGTCGAAGAACAGGTTGCCGGCGCCGGCGAACTGCCGGACAAACAAGAATGCATTCGGCTGGCGCAGGCTGCAACGCCAGAAATCGCCTCAGCCGAAGAAACCGTAAAGAAGGCCGAGGCTGCAGTTCGAGCGGCCAGACTCGAGTACGTACCGGATGTATCGGTATTTGCGAGGCACGACTATCAGGACGGAGTGGCTTTTCTGTTCCACAACTACGCCGTAGTGGGCGCCGAATTCAAATATACGCTCTTTGACGGAGGCAAAAGGAGGGCGGTCATCGGCGAGCGCGAAGCACAGCGCACACAGGCCGTCCAGAATCTGCAACGCCTGAAAGACGACGCCGGCGCGAACGTGGAAAGAGCGCTCGACCAAATGGAGCAGAGCCGCAGCCTGATCGATGTCGCCAAGCAAGTGTTAGACCTTCGGACGGAAGGAGACCGGATCGCGACGGTGCAGTTCTCACATGGCGTGATTCTCAGCTCCAAACGAGCGGAAGCAACGGCCGCGCTGGCCAAGGCTCGGGCCGATCTGGTCAAGGCGCAGTTGGGATATCTGCAATCGCAGGCCGAGTTGGAAGTGCTGATCGGGAGACTTCCGCGTTGATTCGAAGCAGAGCCGTTCAATGGCGCCCAAAATCGAACTTCATTTGCACCTGGATTGCTCCCTGAGTTACCGGGCGGTTTCTCAACTCGACCCCGCGATCGGCGCTGAAGAGTACGCGAACGATTTCATTGCGCCCCCCCGCTGCTCCAGCCTGGCCGATTTTCTGCTGCGCGCGCCCCGCGGCTTCCAACTGATGCAGACTGAGGCGGCGCTGGAACTGGTCACCGAAGATTTGTTCGAGCAGTTGGCGGCCGACGGGGTGATCTACGCGGAGATTCGGTTTGCTCCGCTCTTGCCTACCGCGCGCGGTCTCAGCGTGGAGCAGGTGGTG
Source organism: Bryobacterales bacterium (assembly GCA_963836595.1). GTDB lineage: Bacteria > Acidobacteriota > Terriglobia > Bryobacterales > Bryobacteraceae > DATFZA01. Next base: position 404,168 of record CAWIKC010000002.1, on the reverse strand, counting down.
GCCGCCGTGGATCGGCCGACCGCACGCGCCGTCCGGGCGACGGGACTTTCGCACGGAGCAGGGGATCGAGACCGCGCGCTTGGTGGAGCAGTTCCGGAGCAGCCGGGTCGTGGCGATTGTCTTGGCGATGGCGCGGTCAGTGCTTCGCCGCGTCGCGATCGACCACCATCAATGTGAACGATCCGGGCAGCACCCGTCCTCCGCGCCTCCCGGCCGGCGCTCCCGCCGGTGACGGTCCAAACTCCGCGGAAAGGAGGAACACGCGGTGAGTTGTGGGGTCGAGCCCCATATTGCGCGAGCCCCGCGGAGTTGGTACGTTTTCGATTACACGATATTGGTCCGGCGTGTCCTGATGAATCACCGTAAGCGCGCCGTCCGCATTTGAGGCAAAGGCGTCGCCCGTGGCCGCATCGTAGCCAGCGCCGTCCACGCCGGCCCCGATCGGGAGGGTTGCTACGACCTTGCCCGCCCGATAATCGGAGACCGCCATCACTCCGCCGCGGCAGCCGCTGAACAGCCGATGGTGGGCCGTGTCTATCGCCATGGAGACCGGCCGGGTGCAGGGAGCGGTGGACCAACGTCGCGCTACGGTTGCAGTCTTGGCGTCGATCTCAACCACCTCGTTGGTGTCGGTGAGATTCGCGTACACCTTGCCGTCGCCGGCGGAAGCGGCGTATTCCGGTTTGCCGCCGAGAGGAATGTTCGTGATCAGCGTGCCGGCGCGCGGGTCGATCACCGTCGAGGAGTGCGCGTCGCCATTCAACGTGAAGATGCGGTTTGAGGGGGCGTCGTAGACGATGGCGTCGGCGTCTTCGGCCGCCGGGATCCGGCCGAGCACCTTAAGACTCTTCAGGTCGAACATCACTACGGACTGGTCGTTACTCGAGGTAGCGAATCCATGCCCTGTGGCTTGGGCCACCGCGGTTCCATGCGCGCCCTGAACGCCGGTGACTTCGCCAAGCAACATACCACTGTCTTCATCGACCACCATCACGCGATTCTGCCGCGCGATAAACAGGCGGTGATTCGGTGGGTCGGGCACGATATAATCCCAGCTCCCGTCGCCGCCCAGCGTGTAGGTGTGGGTCACGCGGTACTGCGCGGAGAGTGATGTCAGGGTAGCTAGCGTGAGGACGAGCGAGAGGTTGCTCATAATGACTCTCTGGCTGAAGTATAGCGGGATTCGATTTTGGATTGCGCAGTGCTAATTTCGAATTAACGCATGATCCCCAAAATCGAACTCCACCTGCACCTGGATTGTTCGCTGAGCTATAAGGCGGTTTCTCAACTCGATCCGGCGATCGGCGCGGAAGAGTATGCGAGCGAATTCATTGCGCCACCACGCTGCTCCAGCCTGGCCGATTTTCTGCTGCGCGCTCCCCGCGGCTTCCAACTGATGCAGAGTGAGGCGGCGCTGGAACTGGTCACCGAAGATTTGTTCGAGCAGTTGGCGGCCGACGGCGTGATCTACGCGGAGATTCGGTTTGCTCCGCTCTTGCATACCGCGCGCGGTCTCAGCGCGGAGCAGGTGGTGGCCGCCGTGGATCGGGCGACCGAACGCGCCATCCGGGCGACGGGAATCGAGGCGCGCCTGATTTTGTGTACCTTGCGCCACTTTGGCACGGAGCAGGGAATCGAGACCGCGCGCCTGGTGGAGCAGTTCCGGGGCAGCCGTGTAGTGGCGCTTGACCTGGCGGCGGACGAAGCCGCGCATGGCATCGATCCGCACATTCCGGCTTTCCGCCACGCCATCGAGAACGCACTGCACCGGACCGCTCACGCCGGCGAGGCACGGGGCGCCGATAGCGTCTGGGAGACTTTGCGTGCTTTCGAGCCGGCTCGGATCGGTCATGGCGTGCGCAGCATTGAAGACCCAGCTTTGATCGAGCATATCCGGCATGAGCGCATCCACCTGGAGGTCTGCCCGACGAGCAATGTGCAAACGGGAATTGTGGAGCGCTACGCAGACCACCCGGTGGACCGCCTCTTCCGCGCCGGTGTTAGCTTGGGCATCAGCACCGACACCCGCACCATCACCAACATCACCCTGACCGAGGAATACGAAAAGCTGGAGCGGCATTTCGGCTGGGGCCCGGCGGAAATGCTGGCCTGCAATCGAGCGGCGCTGGAGGCGGCGTTTCTCGATGAGCCAGCGAGAGAGAGTCTGCGGCAAAAGCTGATGCGGCCTTTGAGCGCTGGAGAAGCAACCAAATCGGTCTGACAACGTCAATGTATACTAGTTGATAGAGTCGGCCAGTATTTCTTCTATATGAACACCCGCTTTAAACTCGTTGTGGTTTCCACCTCCTCCTGCCTGGTGGTGTTGCTTTTGCTCGGCGCCATGGGCAGCCAGAAGCGCCTCGCCCGACGACACGTATCGTCATCTGGCGGTTTACACCGAAGTGCTTTCGCGCATCAAGAGCGACTACGTGGAAGAGCCCGACATGAAGAGCGTCACGCTGGGCGCGGTGAACGGCTTGCTGGAATCCATCGATCCTTATGCCAGCTATCTCAACGCCGATCAGTACAAGCAATGGCTGAAGAGTAAAGACTCGAAAAAAGCCGACGTGGGTTTGGTGCTGTCGAAGAAATTCGGCTACGTCGGTATCGTGGACGCGATCCCGGGATCGCCCGCCGCCAAAGCTGGACTGGCCACCACCGATGTTTTGGAAACCATCAACGGCGTGGCCACACGCGACATGCCGCTCGCGTTCGCGGAGTTGTTGCTGAAGGGCGATGTGGGTTCGACAGTGGAAGTGGGCGTGTTGCGCTTCCGCAAACCGGAGCCGCAAAAGTTGACGCTGACCCGCGCCATGGTGGAAATTCCACCGGTCAGCAGCAAGATGCTGGCTGATAACGTGGGCTACATCCAGGCCGAGAGTCTCGAAGGGGACGACACCAAGGAAGTGGCCGCGAAAGTGGCCGATCTGCAAAAGCAGGGGGCCAAGCGGCTGGTGCTGGATGTCCGTCATTGCGCCACCGGTTCTCCCACGGAAGGCATTCAGCTCGCCAATCTATTTTTAGACAAGGGGCTGATTACCTACATTCAGGGCCAAAAGCAGGCTCGTGAGGACATAAACGCAAAACCGGGAGAGGCCATCACGCATTTGCCGCTGGTCGTGATTGCCGATCGGGGAACCGCGGATGGCTGTGAGGTGGCTGCGGCCGCCCTGCTGGACGATAAGCGCGCTGAGGTTGTCGGCGAGCGTACTTACGGTGACGCGGCGGTGCGGCGGGCGATTACGATGGACGACGGCTCGGCCGTGATTCTGTCGGTGGCGAAGTATTATTCACCCAGCGGGAAGGCTATCCAGGACGTGGGCGTTACTCCCTCCGTGCCGGTTTCCGAGCAGGAAGCGGTGGCGGTCGATCAAGACGGGAACCCGTTGCCCGACGAGCCGCAAAAGGCGCAGGAAGACATCCTGCTAAAGAAAGCGATCGACGTCGTGATCAAAGGTAAGCCGGAAGTCGCCAAGGCCGTGGCGGCGGCACAGGCGGACGAGGACCGGTAAGCGCCCGATCGCAAGATGCCGATTTACCAATATCTATGTGAGAACTGCGGCGAACAGTTCGACGTGATCCAGAAGTTTGCCGACGAGCCGCTGTCGGTACACCCGAAGTGCGGCGGCACAGTCCACCGCATGATGACCGCGCCGGCGTTTCAATTCAAAGGCAGCGGGTGGTACGTGAACGATTACGCCAAAAAGCCCGCCGCGGGTTCTGGCGGCAGCAACGATCCGGGCGCCTCTGAAACCAAGACGGCTGAAACAAAATCGGCCGATGGAAAGACGGACTCGAAATCGGATACCAAAAGCGATACTAAGACCGAGAGTAAATCGGATTCGTCCAGCTCCGCGCCCAACCCCATAACCACCACCCCCTCGAAGACGTCATAATCAAGAGATGGCAACCAGACGTGAGTTTCTCGGCGCCGCCGCCGGACTAGGGTTCGCCCTGCCCGCGCTTGCGGCAAACGATCGTATTCAAATCGCAATCATCGGCGCTGGAGGAATGGGACACGGGGATGTGAAGTCGTCCCTGTCGGTCGGCAGCAAACTGGTTGCCGCAGCCGATGTGTATCAGGGGCGGTTGACCCACTGCCAGGAACTTTGGGGTAAAGACGTGTTCGTCACGCGCGATTATCGCGAGGTTCTGGCCCGGCCGGACGTGGACGCGGTGATTGTTGCTACTCCCGATCACTGGCATGAGCAGATCAGCATCGATGCCATGAATGCCGGCAAAGACGTGTACTGCGAGAAGCCAATGACGCAGCGGCTGGAGGACGGTCTGCCGATGGTGGAAGCGCAACGGAAGACCGGGCGTATTCTGCAGGCCGGCAGCCAGCGCGTAAGTTCCATCCTGTACCAAAAGGCCAAGGAACTCTATCACAGCGGAGCGATCGGCGAGCTCAATCTGGTGGAAGCCTGGTGGGACCGCAATTCGGCGATCGGCGCCTGGCAATATTCCATCCCGCCGGATGCCACGGAAGCCAACATCGATTGGGATCGCTTCCTGGGCCGCGCTCCCAAGAGGCCGTTTGAGGCCAAGCGGCTCTTCCGCTGGCGCAACTACCGCGACTACGGTACCGGCGTTGCCGGAGACTTGTTCGTACATCTGCTCTCCGGCATGCATTTTGTCACTGGAGTCACTGGACCTACGCGCGTGTACGCCACCGGCGGTCTGCGCTTCTGGAAAGACGGGCGCGATGTGCCGGACGTGATGCTGGCGTACTTCGACTACCCTGGGTTCAACCTTGCCCTGCACGTCAATTTTGTCGACGGCGGCCAGGAGAACGAGGCTTTCCGGTTCATCGGTAGTGATGGCACTATGACCATCAGCAATGGCGTCACCGTCTCGAAGGTCCCGCGCGAGTCCGAACCCGGCTATACCGTTGGCACATTCGCGCAGGCGACGCAAGACGAATTCCTGAAGCGATACTTCGCCGAGTATCCCAAACAGACGCCCAATGCCGACAGCATCCGGCAGCAGGACGATCTGCATTTCAGCGCGCCCGCCGGCTACAGCGATCACCGCGACCACCACCGCAATTTCCTGAACGCGGTCCGGACCAGAAAGCCCGTGGTGGAAGATGCGCAGTTCGGATTCCGCGCATCCGGCCCGGCTTTGCTGGCCAATCTGAGCTATTTCGAGCGGCGCATCTGCGAGTGGGATCCGGAAGCCATGAAGCTCAAATAGCTGAGTTGGCGGACAGAGTTGCGTCCTCGCCGCCTTCGTTGTAGCAGCGGCGGATTTCTTTTCCGAGGACCATCCATTTTTTGTACTCCAACGGCTTGGTGAGGTAGCAGCGGGCGCTAACACCGGCCGCACGAATCTTGCTTTGGAGCACGCTCACAGGCGCCGAGCTGAGCACAACCACCGGCAGCGACCGCAGGTCCTCCGTGGCCCGAATGGCCCGCAGAACCTCCGTGCCGTCATATTTCGGGAGATTCAGGTCCAGAATCACGAAGTCTGGTTTTTGTGCCTGCTCATAGGGTGGCTGGCGGGAGAGGTAGGCGATCGCTTTCTCACCATCCTCGGCAACGGAAATATCCAAAGGCCAATCCTTCTCAACAGCTAATGCCATGCGGATGACGCGAACATCGGCGCTGTTGTCCTCTACGATCAGCACATGTGTCAGGTTAGTCATCGATTTGAGCGTCCCTTGAGTCTTGTTTCGTCAGCGAAGGCCGCCAAATTCGATGCACCGGCGGCGGCGATTGCGAAACCGAAAACAACTAGCCTGATAGCCAGATTCCGCATGGCAGGCTTCATGGGCAATTACATCCCTCGGCGTTCTTCACACCGAACGTTTCGCAACTCGTCAAGCATCGCCAACTATTCGTCATCGAAGGGCCCCGCGGCATTCAGCTCACAGCCACGGCTCACAGCGCGTATAAGAATTCGAACACGAGCAGCCGTGTGCGAACAAGAATTCGAGCCGCAGTCGTCATAGACCGACTTTAGATTTATAAACCTTTTTGTATGCCTACGGGTATAGCACAGAATGGGAAGAATTGTTCCCACAAATTGTTGAAATCGGAAAAACCGATGAAGCCGCTCTCCAGAGAGGCCAAATATGGGGCTTTTCGCGCAGCCGTAGTACTTTAGATACTTAAGTTACACCTATGAAAAGCGATGCACTCATCGTTTGTACTACACGCGCTGAGAATCGGTTTCAGTCGACTAGGTCGGCTAAATGATTGCGCAATGCATAATTCATAAGCTGCGCGGTCGTGGTCATATCCATCTTTTCCAGCATTCGTGCGCGGTATGTGCTTACAGTAGCCACACTTATCTTCAACTCTTCGGCGATTTGGCCGACCGTCTTACCGGACCCCAGCCAGCGCAGCACTTCCAACTCCCGGTTGGACAGGATTGCATGCAGGGGGCGATCCCCGGCTTGGTGTCTCTGCACGAGTGCCAACTGTTCGGCCAAAGCCGGGCTTATGTACCGCTGACCAGCTAACACTTTCTTAACCGCACAGACCAATTCCTCCGGAGCGCTGTCCTTGCGGACATAGCCGGAGGCGCCGGCTTCGAGGACCCTGTTGCCGTACTCTTGTTCCGTATGCATGCTGAGAATCAGAACGGGCAGTGATGGATGGAGTTTTCGCACGTCGTGCAGGACATCCAAGCCGCTGCGACCCGGCATGCTGATGTCGAGCAGAAGCACATCCCATTCCTGATTAAGCAGTTGACACATAACCTGGCCGGCGTTATCGGCTTCGCCAAAGGTCACGTTTTCCAAAGCGAGCAGCAGGATTTCTTTCAGTCCGCGGCGCAGGATGGCATGATCGTCGGCGATCAGCACGTGGATCATCGGCCTACCTCTCGGCTCGCGGTGTTGCGGGTTGCACCAAGTATATATGACCGGCGAGGGGATTGGGGAGGACGGGACGAAAAGCTACTCGATCACTGTGTCCAGCAAGAGCGAGAATTGCCGCGCCTTATTCTGCACGTTGGATTTGAGGCGATCCACTTCGAGTTCCAACTCGCGCAGGCGATCCGCGTAGTGGAGACAGGCGAGCACCGCGATCTGCGTTGAGTCGGCGTTGCCGGCCTGGGACGCAATGGCGCGCATCTGGTCGTCCACCTGATGCGCCAGTTCAGTCAATTCGGCGGGTTGGTTGGCGCGGAGCGAATATGTGCGGTTGAAGATCGTCACTCGCACCGGATCCGCGTTGGCCATGATTCTAGCTTGACATCATCAGACGTTGCTGAGCAAATCCATTTGGCCGAGCAATTTCTCAATGCGGGCGCGCACCTGTTTGCGCTCCGCGCGCAGATCCTCGATTTCCTGCCGGGTCGCATCACGCTCGGCGAGGGCGGCCTGGACTTGTTTTTCGAGGTTAACGTTTTGGGCCTTGAGGGCTGTGACTAATTCGACGGCGCGGGTGATGCGTTCCTCGAGACTCGCCAGGGAATCGGCGCTTGCCAGAGTATCGACACTCATAGAGCGGCTTTCGCCTTTTCCACCAGCGCATGGAACGCCGGCTCATCATTGAGCGCGATATCGGCCAGCACTTTGCGGTTGAGGTTGATTCCGGCTTTCTTCATGCCACCCATGAACTTGCTATAAGAAATGCCGCCTTGGCGGCAGGCGGCGCCGATGCGTATGATCCACAGCGAACGGAAATTGCGTTTTTTCTGGCGGCGTCCGACGTAGGCATAGCGCAGGGCCTTTTCCACGGCTTCCTGAGCGGCGCGATTGAGTTTGCTTTTGGTAAGAAAATAGCCGGATGCGAGCCGCAAGGTTTTCTTGCGGTAATCTCGGCGGCCGGTTCCGCGTTTAACTCTGGGCACGTTTGGTTCTCCTTGTTCAATTACGCCGGCGACAACGGCACGTGCGGCGCCGTTTCAATCGGCTGACAGTCGAAAAATTAATACGGAATCATGCGCTTGAGCATGGGCTGATTGGTTGGATCGGCAACCACGCTCTGGCCGAGTCTCCGCTTGCGCGAACGCGTCTTGGAGGTTAAGATATGGCGGGCAAACGCATGGTGGCGAACCACCTTGCCGGTTCCCGTCTTCTTGAACCGTTTAGACGCACCCTTATGGGTCTTTAGCTTAGGCATTTTGGTGTCCTGGGATCCGCAGGCAAACTTGCGGCTTGTATGCTAACTCTTTAAAGTCTAGCACAGCCGGAACATTTCTCGCTGGCTTCCCGCGGCGGGCCCTTCAGCAAAGCCGCGCATTCACCTGCGCCGGATCTCTACCCGGGCGGTTCCGCCATCGGGACTGGTGAACTGGTAGACTTCCGGCTGTGTGGACACCTGCTTGAGCGGCGCCTGCTTCCACGGAAGCTTCTTGTTTTTTGCCGCGCCGTCTTTATACCAGCCGCTCAGCGTGTATTGCGCCGGATCTTTGCTGCCGTGGGTCCGGCAACTATTGAGCCAATAATGACTGGCGCCGTCGGCACTGACGATCAAGTCGTCGCGCCAGCCGGCGGGCACGTGTTTGAAGCACTTGATTCCGATGTCGGCCCGGCAGGACTCGTCCTGATAGTTGTCGACGATGAATTTCCGCGCCCCGCCTTCCGGGGAAAAGTGGGCATCGAGGATGATCTCTTGTTGGGGATTGGTGGCGCCATCGCAGGGAATATTGCTTGCGAATTTCACGGACTGATTGATATCGAGCACGTCGCTTTTTGAAGGATTGCGGGCGTAGCAGAGGACGGCCAGAATCGGAAGAAGTAGAAACCGCACGCTTTCACTATAGCGGACAGATCAGGCTTCCCGATTGATGGCAGTCACCGTGGGACCCCAGTCCTCGGCGCACACGATGCTGATGGACGCCGGATCGACTTGCAGGCGGTGGAGCAGATCGCAGCTCATACCAAGGGAATGCATAAGCACGGCGCGAATGGGGTCGCCGTGGCTGAATATGGCGACGGTCTGCTCAGGATGCAGGGCGCGGAGACGTTCTAATTCGGTGGCGGTGCGGTGCTGGATATCGAGGATGGATTCGCCCCCGGGCGGCCTGGAGGTGCTACGAAGACGGTTGAACGCCTGCCAGTCCGGGGATTTTGCTAGGTCGGCGCACGACATGCCCGTCCAAGCGCCGTAATCGATTTCGTTGAACGGCTGAGAGACGTGGACCGAAAGGCCAAGGCGCGCGGCCAGGGGCGCGGCAGTCTCGATCGTGCGCTCCAGCGGGCTGCTATAGATGGCGCGGATGGGAACCGCGGCCAAGGTTGCGGCAACTGCTTCCGCTTGCATCCGGCCCTGGCCGCTGAGCGGGTAGCCGGGCAAACGGCCGGTAATCACGGCGCCGGTGATGGCCGTCATGCCATGACGAATCAGCAGAAAAGTAGTCACAGAGGCGATGATAGAACAAGCCATGGAGCGCTACACCGATTACGATCCGTTTGCCTGGTTGTACGCCAATTATTGGGGCGATGAGTTCCATCGGCAAGCGGCGCCGGCGTTGGACCGTCTACTGCTTCACCGCTTGCCGGAGGGCGCGGCGGTGCTCGATCTGTGTTGCGGCGACGGGCGCATCACGCGTGAGCTGCAGCGGCGCGGGTTTGCGGTTACCGGCCTGGACGGATCTGAGCGCATGTTGACACTGGCGCGGCAGCGGGTCCCGCTGGCGCGCTTTCTGTTGGCGGACGCGAGGTGCTTCGACTTGCGCGAGGAGTTCGATGCCGTAATCTCGACGTTTGACAGTCTGAATCACGTAATGGACGCGAAAGAGTTGCGCAAGGTTTTTGGCAATGTACAGAGAGCGTTGAAACAGGGCGGGTGGTTTGTGTTCGATCTGAACCGGGAGCAGGCTTACTTCGATTTTTGGGCGCACGATTCGCATACGGTAGACGCCGATGCGGTGAGCGTGGCGCGCGGCGCATATGACAAGCGGACGCGGCTGGCGACCTGCGATGTCACGCTGTTTGAAAGGGAAGGAATTCATTGGCAGCGGTCGGATTTTCGGCTGACGCAGCGGTATCATACGCCGGAGACCGTGATGGCGGCGCTAAAGCGAGCGGGGTTTACGGTGGAGCGGCTGGACGCGGCGCGCGATTTGGGAATGCAGGGGGATGTCGGGCAGGGGCGGGATTTTTACTTGGGGCGAAAGAAATAGGTAGGTGAAGGGCGGGAATTAACGGGCCCGAAGAGGCGGGTTGAGAACCCGCCGCAGGCTAATCGCCTGCCCCACACGTCAACCGGCCTTTTCGCTGCCGATATTGAGCTTCTTCATGCGATACAGCAGAGCTTTGTAGTCGATCTTGAGCAGCGCAGCCGCTTGCTTGCGATTCCAGCGAGTGGACTCCAGCGCCGCCAGAATCGCCGCAGTCTCGTTCTGGTCGTTGTGCTGGCGCACATGTTCGAGAATCAGCGGCTCGGGCGACAGGGCCGACGCGTTGCGCTCCGGCATCTCCGGGGTCTCGGGCCGATTCCTGCGGAGCCGGTTGCGGGCGAGTTCGGCGACGACCAAATCGGGGTCGCCCAGCATGATCAAGCGGCGAATCACGTTTTCCAATTCACGGATGTTGCCGGGCCAGTCGTATTCCTGAAAAGCGGCGAGAAGCCAGGGAGTGAGCAGGCGCTCTGCGTGACTAGTGCGGGCGTATTTTTGCAAGAGGAATGCCGCGATGCCGGGAATGTCTTCGAGGCGCTGCCGCAGGGGCGGCACGTGAAAGGTGAACACGTTCAGGCGATAGAACAGGTCTTCGCGAAAAGTGTTGTTCAACATCGCCTGTTCCAGATCGCGATGGGTGGCGGCGAGGATGCGCACCTCCACGTGCACACTTTCGCGGCCACCCAGGCGGCGGAATTCATGATCCTGCAAAACCTGCAGCAATTTGGCCTGCAGCCGCAAGTCCATGTCGCCAATCTCGTCCAGCAGCAGCGTGCCGCCGTCCGCCAGTTCAAAAATGCCAGCCTTGCGTTGATAAGCGCCGGTGAAGGCGCCGCGCTCATAGCCGAACAACTCGCTCTCCATCAGCTCAGAGGGAACGGCCGCGCAATTCAGCTTCAAAAAGGGCTTGCCGGCCCTAGGCGATTGATCGTGCACCTCGCGCGCCAGCATTTCTTTGCCGCTGCCGGTTTCACCCTGAATGATCACCGGGCAATCGCTGTCGGCGACTTTTCGCATAACCTTGCGGATCTCACGCATATCGCCGTGAGCGCCGTAGAACATGCGCGCAAGCGGTTGCGCAGCCGGGGCTTGAGGGGGCGGGGGAGCGGCGCAATTTCCATCCAGAGCTTTGCGCAAAGTGTGGCGCAGGTGCTCATGCGTGACCGGCTTGGCCAAAAAATCGGTAGCGCCGAACTTCATGGCTTCTACAATCTTGACGGGCGTCGCGAGCCCAGAGAGCATTACCACGGGCAGGTCGCCATCCAAGCGCCGGATCTCGCGCAAGGTTTCGATCCCGTCTTTGCTGGGCATCATGATGTCAAGGAGGACCGCGCTGATGGTTCGATGCTCTCGAAGCTGGGCCAGCACTTCGTCGCCATTTTCGGCGAAGTGAATTTGATAACCCTGACAGCGAAGCGACATCTCGAGGAATCCGCGCACCTCGCTCTCGTCTTCGCCGATAAGAATGGTCTCCCGTGACGGGTCTGAATTAAGCATGGTTTATCTCTGTCACGCAGTTTGAGATTTTTGCCCTGGCGGCGGCGCTTTCTGGGCTTTTTTCGCGGCGGCATAGGGAAGCACAAAGGAGAATACAGCGCCCGAGGGCTCGGAAGCAGCCCAAATCCGGCCATTGTGACGCTCGACGATCAGGCGGCAGATGGCCAGGCCCAATCCTCCGCCGGAGCGGTCATTGGGGCCGAAGTAAGATGTGTACTCTTCAAAAATGCTTTGAATATGCTCCGGGTGCACTCCCGGACCTTGATCGCGTACGTCGATTCGATAGGAGTTGGGCGCCGGTATCTGGCGGCTGCGCCGGTCATTGAAATTACGAGCGCCGCCGGGATTGCGATTCCCAGTGAGAAAGCGCCGTTCCCAAAAATAAGGATAGCCGCAAATTTCGATAGAGCCTTGCCGAGGCGACGCCTTGCAGGCGTTATCCAGTAAGTTAACGAGAACCTGCTCAATCTGTTCGCTCTCAAAGAACAGGGGCAGGTCGGCCGGCAACAAGTTGCCCGATATCAGCCGGAGGCTTTTCTCTTCAGCCAGGGGACGCATCAACTTGATGGCTTGATCGACAATTTCCGCCAGGTTCCCTTTTTCCAAGTGCGGCCGCGGGGCCTCCTGCCCACCGGCCTGACCCGCGATACTGAGTTCAAACATCGCTGTAGTCATGCGTGTCATCCGGGAAAGGCTGTGCTGCATGCGGTGCAGGGCATCCAACTGATTGGGATTTAGTTCGCCCAGTTCTCCCGCCGACAGCAAACCGCAAAACCCAGTAAGAGCGGTCAGCGGAACGCGGAACTCGTGGACCGCCCGGGCGAGAAAGTTCGTCCGCCGGCGATCGTATTCCTGTAACTTCAGATTGGCTTCCAGCAGGCAGCCGAGTAACTCATCGCGCTGAGCGCGGAGCGAGTTATGCAACGGCGAAGAAACAATGGAACCGAGAAAGGCCTGGAGAACCGCCCGTGTTACCGGCTTAAGCAGGACGCTGCCGTCGGACAGCGGCATAGCGCGACGAAATTCGTCCAGATCTTTGGGACTGACGAGGAACAAGTGCATTAGCCCCGGCGTAGCCGGACTGGAAATGAAGGCGCCTCCGGGAGTGTAATCCCAAAGGCAAACGCCCGCGGCGGAGGGCGGGCCATCTTTTGCCGTGACCAGTTCCCAAGCGCCCGCCGGCACGAGATCGCGAAGCGCTTCGCGGCACATCGCGATCAGTCCGGCATCCTCCGAGATCACAGCGAGCGTGGTGGTACCCATGGAAATCACACGACAGCCCAAAAGATTTCAATTAAGTTCGTTCCGCGGCGCATAGTACCAAATTCTGGGAATCGATCAGGAAGCTTGAGGATACGAGTCGAACTGGCTTGATGTCAATGCGCTTTCCGGGTATTTAGAACCAGTAAGTACTAGCGGGCAAATAACCTTCCGTTCTGTAACCGGTTGCAGTTGCCTCCGGATTAATAAGATTGGTGCGCGTACTGTGAGTCCTGCCGGAGAGATTGTATTGAACCCGGACGAAGTTTCCTGTTAACATCCTTGAGCCATGAGCCGCCTATGGGTCGCAAATTGCTACGCGCTTCGCTACGATTACCACCACGCCACGCATGGATCCGACAACTCATCTGAACCTTGCGGAGCGGAGAAGACACGCGCGCAAAAATTTGCGAGTGCAGGCCCACATCTTTCGGGGACCGGACGTAATCAGGATTACGACGCGGAACATCAGCATCGGCGGATTCTACAGTGTGTGCGAGGAACGATTTGTGTGTGGCGAGCAGTTCGATTCGCTACTCGAGATTGCGGGACTGGTCCGGCCTGCGCAAATTGGGGCGCACCTCGAATGCACCGTGCGCGTAGTTCGAGTAGAGCCGGATGGCGAGTTCGATGATGGCGTTCCGGAGCGGTTTGGCGTCGCGTTCCGCATCGAGAGTTACCGGGTGGCGACCTCCGCTTCCGGCGGCGAATTCTAACCAACGAGATTGCCATCAATTTGTTGGCAACCGTCTTGCTATGACTTCAAGCACGCCTATGCGCCAACGAAATCGAGATTACCGTTTATTCCGCACCGTACTCTTCTTTTCGGTGTGCGCCCTGGCGAGTCCGCAATCGAGTAAGGCCAGCGATCCCCTGGCCGCTCCCACCGCTTCGCATTACGTGATTGGCCCGGGTGACGTTTTGGCCATAAACGTTTGGAAGGAGCCCGAGGCGTCTTTGCCGTCGGTTGTGGTGCGCCCCGATGGGTTCATTTCGATGCCGATGGTGAAAGAGGTTGAGGCTGCCGGGCTGACGCCGATCGAGCTGGAAAAACAACTCTCCTTAAAATTTGCGCATTTCTTTCGCGAAGCGGATATTTCCGTGATCGTCAAGGAAGTGCACAGCGAAAAGGTTTATCTGATCGGCGCGGTCAAGAAAGAAGGCCCCATCACCGTTAGGGCGCCGCTGACGGTCTTACAGGCAGTGGCGGAGGCTGGCGGTCTTACCGACTACGCGAAACGCAGCAAGATTTATATCCTGCGCCGCGAAAACGGCAAGGAGGTGCGCTTGCCCTTCGACTATTCGGCGGTAATTCAAGGCAAACGGAGCGAGGAGAATATTATCCTGCGCCCGGGAGACACGGTGGTGGTGCCGCAATGAAGAGCTGCGCATTGAAAATATCGACTCGGGGACTGGGTGAAAAAGTGTGGGATGTAGTCCAAAAAGATTTCCGCTTGACGGTGTCGAGCTTGGTAATCATCGGTGCGCTGTTCACCGGCGCTTCGACCCGCGGGCAAGATCTGAAGCAACCAGACCAGCAACAACAAGATCAGCAGCAGCAGCAAGAAGCCGTACCCGATCCCGAGGTCGCCGATGGTCCTCCCGCGGCAGTAAATAAGAACGGATTTCACGTCTATCAAGTCAGCGGCTCAGTGGGTTACTCCACCCTTTCCTCCTCTCTGCTGGGCAGCGGCTCGGACTTTCGCCAGATCGGTTGCGATTGCTACGGCGTCGCATCTTCCACGACCGGCTACACGCACACCGGACCCATTAATCGCTTCGACGCTGTGTATACGCCATCTTATTCGAACTACTACGGACTAACCGGAGCGCAAGGCTTCAATGAGGATCTGCAATTGGTTTTCGAATCTCGGTTTGCCGCTAAGTGGAAGTTCTCGTTTGTGGCGACAGCCGACGACAGTAGCGTGGTCGCATTCGCTCTCCAGCCCGGCGCCAACACGCTGAGCAGCGGGCAGGATCTCGGCTCGTTTGTAAGTACCGCCATGTCCTCGATCTCTCCGGGACCGACGCTATTATATGGCGGGCGTGTTTTTTCCGCCGGCGGCCGCACCGGTCTAACTTACCGTCCCAACACCCGTTTTCGCATCTCCTTTGAGGGCGGCTTCTTCCAATCGCAAACCCGCAGCGGCATATCTGAGACAACCAACACCGGTGGGACTACCAACACCGGCGGGACAGCTAACACTGCCGCTTATGTGATTCCGCGGGCGCAGTTTGAAAACGTAGATGTAATTGCGGCTTACTCACTTACTCCTCGAACGGAGGTTGGCGGGCAAGGCTCGGTGCTGCAATATCACACCGTGTTCGGAGATTACCGGGCCACTTCAGGCGGCGGTACCTTTGCGAGAAAGTTGTCCCGCCGGTGGTCGGCGTATGCCGACGCCGGGATAGCTGTCTACACGCCGATCAGTACTCCCGCCGGACTGCCGCGAATCCCGATTTCCGGTTCACAGTTCACTACCAGCTTGGGCGTGGGCTATCATGGCCGCGAAACGTCGTTCATCGTCTCGTATCAGAAGATGGCGGGCGATCTCTATGGACTCGCATCCTCCTCGAGTCAAGGCATCCGCAGCATTTGGAGCTGGCGGCAACCGGGCCGCAACTGGTCCGCCGATCTCGCGGTGTTCTATCAACGGCTAACTGGTGGGCCGGTTGGAGACGGCGACAACTGGCAAGCCAGCGCCAGCTTGACCCGCGCGCTGACGCGCAAAACCGCCTTGAGCCTTAGCTATGGCTATCTGAGGAGCAGCCTGACGCCGGTGACGGTCTACGACAACTTGAGCGCGCAGATTGTGCGGCTCACCTTTACGTGGGTTCCGGTTCCCACCGAAATCCCCGGAAACACCGGTCCCCTTGGCGGAGGCGTCAAGACTACGCCATAATCGCGACTTTCCACCTACTGGCAGAAAATCCCACGGGTTTTCGCCGGCAAATCGAAGAAACGGCTAGAAAAAGAGAGCCAGGAGTGCTACCGATTGGACTTTGAAATGCTTAGCGTTCACAGCCACAACAAGATGTTGACAGGTATTGAGAAGAGCGGATGTGATCCAAATGCCGCAAGCCGGTAATACGTTCGCGCCGCAGCCGCGTTTTCTAGCCCGGTCGATCATCCGGATGTTATGGAAACAACGTTGGCTGGCGTTGCTGGTGTGGGTCGTTATCAGCGCGCTTGCCTACGTGATCGTACATAACCTGGCCGACGTGTATGAAGCCGAGGCGGTGATCCTGGTGGACTCACAAAAGATTCCGGAGAAGTTCGTGGCCTCCACCGTTCAAGTCTCGGTCCAAGACAGTTTGAACTCCATCAGCCAGCAAGTTCTCACAGTGACCCGGCTGGAACAAATTCTCGACAAGTACAACCTGTATCCGGACCTGCGGAAAGTCAAACCCAAGGACGAGCTGGTGGAGAAACTCCGGCACGATCTGGATATCACCTTGGAGCGGGGTTTCAGTTTAGGCCGGCCGGGCGCGTTTCGGGTCGTCTACGACGCGCCGAGTCCCTCCGTGGCGGCGGGGGTGGTGAATGAGGTGGCCGACCTGTTTGTGACGCAGAACGTGAAGACGCGCGAGCAACGGGCGGAGGGAACTTCGGAGTTCATCGAAAACCAGTTAAAGCAGGCGAAGAAAAGCCTGGATCTGCAGGAGGCGCAATTAAGCAACTACAAGCTCAAATGGGCCGGAGAGCTGCCCCAGCAGGAAACCGCTCTGATGGGTGCGCTGTCGCGTTTGCAGCAGGAATTACAAGGCAATCAGGAGGCCACCGCGCGTGCCGAGCAAAACAAGCTGGTGCTTGAGAACAGTCTCCGTTTCGCGGAGAGTTCGGTATCCACCTTGACGCGCGCAGCCGCCGCCGCGGCAGCCAATCCGCCCGTGGGTCCGGCGCCGGCCGCTCCAGTGCCTGCCTCCGTCCGGCTCCGGGCGCAACTGAACGATCTGAGACAGCGCTACTATGACGACCACCCCGAAGTCCGGCGGGTGAAGCTCGAGCTGGAACAAGCAGTGGCGGACGAAGCCAAGAACCCAGCCCCCGCGATTGCCGCGACGCCGGCCGCCCCGGCGGGTGGCGCCGACGCTGCTCCATTTCAGGCCGAGTTGGACAAGCAAAAGGAACGCGCTTCCGCCACGCGAACTCAGCTTCAGGTTATCGATCAGGAGATTAACGGACGGGCGTTAGAGCGCCAGCGAATCCTCAGGGACATGGCCGACTACCAGGCTCGGGTTGAGAAACTGCCCATCCGGGAACAGCAAATGGCGGCGCTCACGCGCGACTACGAAACCTCCAAAGCGAATTACCGGTCGCTGCTCGACAAGAGAATCTCGGCCGAGATGGCCACCGAGATGGAGAAGAGCCAGCAGTCGGAGCGCTTCACGGTGCTCGAACCGGCCCGGCCGCCGGAACTGCCCATCAAACCACGGCGCGGAGTGATGTATATCGCGGGAGCCTTCGCGGGGCTCGCCATGGGGCTGGCGCTGAGCCTGGCGAGGGAACTGAAGAAGGACGTGTTTCTGGGCGAGTGGGAACTTCCGTCGAAGATTTTGGTGTTGGGTCGAGTCTCGGAGAGTATTCAGCCGCCTGCAGTGAGTTTGGGAGGGCGAGGCTAAGCGTCATGTACTACCAATTTTTCGGACTCCAAAAAAACCCGTTCTCGATGACGCCCGATCCGAGTTCGCTGTTTCTGACCACGGCGCACCGCGAAGCGATTGCGGGTTTGACTTACGGGGCATTCAGCCGCAAGGGGTTTGTGGTCCTGACGGGGGAAGCCGGCACCGGCAAAACCACGCTATTGCGCCGGCTGGTGGAGCTTTCCAAGGAATCGAATGCCCGCTGCAGCGTAGTGTTCAATCCGCTGCTTTCACCGGCGGAGTTTCTGGAATTGTTGCTATTCAACTTTGGCTTGCGCGACATGCCTGCCAGTAAAACGCAGCGCCTGCTGAAGCTGGAAGAACTGCTGCTCGAAACGCACCGGGCACGCAAGACGGCGGTGTTGATCGTGGATGAAGCGCATAAATTGAGTCACGACGTGTTTGAGGAGATCCGGCTGTTGACCAACTTTGAAACCGCCGAAGACAAACTCCTGCAGATCGTGTTGGCTGGGCAGCCCGAGTTGAAGACCGTTCTCAGTCATCCGGATTTGTGGCAACTGAAGCAGCGCATCGCGGTTCGCTTGCAAATCGATCCTTTGGCCACGCGGCAGGTGGGCGCGTTCATCGAGTATCGCTGGAATCGTTTCGGCGGAGCCGATCCGCATCCGTTCACCAAGGATGCCGTCACCCTGGTTGCCCAATGGTCGCGCGGTATTCCCCGGCTGGTGAATTCGATTTGCGATAACGCGCTGCTGCTGGCATTTAGCCAGCAAGTGAGAAAAGTTGGCGCCGACGAGATTCTTGAGGTGGCGCGGGATCTGGATCTGCCGGCGCCGCTGGAAGAGCTTCCCGCGGAGGAAGCCGAGCCCGAACAAGAAGTTCCGGTTTCAGTCCATGAGATCAAGCCGGTGGTCCCAGAGACCAATGGGCATGGCAACGGTAATGGCAATGGCCACAAGGCCGTTTACCCGCCGAATGGAGCAAGTCCCGCTGTCTCCGCGCCTTCGCCAGTTGCGAAACCAGACATCTTGATCGAGAGCGAAAGAGTTCGGGCCCAGGCAGCCACGCGGTCGCGGCCATCCGTGTTTCAACGATCCGAACGGGGCGCCGTGAGGCAGCCGCCGATTACCCAAACATCCTCCCTGCCTTTGCCACCCGCCGTTTCGGATGCCGCACCGGCAGGGTCTGCCACGCCGGCGGCGAGCGCTCTCCGCGAACCCCTGCGCGTGCGAAAACTCGACCGTCATGCTCCGGCGCCGCAGTCAGTCTCGCGGCTGAGGAACTGGCTGGCACGCTTCAATCTGGTGACGATCCAAGCGAAGAAAGCTAGTTTGCGCGCGAGCGACCTTTTCGCCAATCGTCTTTTCCCCGATGGTCCTTTCGCCAAATGGAGGAAGAAGTGAGCCGATTCTTTGCCGCGCTAACGCGGCGCGACGATTCCGCGACGACGGCGCTGGTGGATTCCATCGAGACTTCTAACGGCGCTCTATCGAATGGCGATGGAAGCGGTATCGAGACCGCGGACGGTTTCCTGCCAGACCCGGTGCTTCCTGATCCGAAGCCGGCGAATTATCGGACAGTCAAGCTAGACCTGGCGAGCGGGCCGCTGTTTCCTTTCGACGGCACAGATAGCCGGACCGCCGAGCAGTACCGGATGCTGCGCACCAATATTCTTTTGCATCCGGCTCGTCCCAAAGTAATTGCCATCTCGAGTGCCAGCCCGGGCGACGGAAAGACCGTGACTTCGGTCAACCTCGCGGGCACTTTGGCGTTGAAGACAGACGCCAGCGTGTTGTTGGTGGATGGCGATCTGCGGCA
The DNA here is from genome assembly GCA_963836595.1 of Bryobacterales bacterium. Lineage (GTDB taxonomy): Bacteria > Acidobacteriota > Terriglobia > Bryobacterales > Bryobacteraceae > DATFZA01. Next base: position 384,911 of record CAWIKC010000002.1, on the reverse strand, counting down.
GTGCAAAATCGCCGCTTCGCTCGGCATTCCGGCATCCCCGGGTCTGACCGAAGCGCTACGCGGAAAGTGCACGCTGGAGGAGGCCATCGTGCGGTTGGAAGAGATTCCGAGTCTATGCGTGCTGCCGTGTGGGGAAACCGGGGGCAATCCGGCCGAGTTGCTGGATTCGATGCAGTGGAAACGGATTACCGATCGGCTTCGCGCCAGCTTTTCGTATGTCATTATCGACACCACCCCGGTTGCGGCCGTAGCGGATTTTCAACTGGTTCAGCAAGCCAGCGACGCGGTGCTGCTGGTTTTGCGGCCAGATCATACCAAGCGTTCTTTGTTTCACAAGGCGCTGGAAACGGTGTCCAAGGAAAAACTGCTGGGAACGTTGTTAAACGCGGTTCCCGACTGGTTTCTTTGGGGCAATCGGGACAACGACTATTACTACACGCAGAAAGATCCGGAACTTTAACCGAATTGGGTCACACGATGTATCCAAACCTGAAATTGCAACTGTGGAGGTCCGGTATCCGTCAGAACCGGCTGGCAAAAATCCTGGAGATCGACGAAACGGTTCTGAGCAAAGTCGTGAACGGCTTTCGCGAGCCGAGCGTCGACCTGCGCCTGCGAATCGCGCGGGCGCTGGAGAGCGACGTTGAATGGCTGTTTGAGCGGCAGGAGAACACCAACGGAGGGCTGCCTCTGAAGGCCGCCGCCGAAGGAAAGAACTACTAATCGCTCATCATGGGTCTGCCTCTCAGTAACGGGAGTTTGTCGCGCTTGTCCATACCGCGTCCGCAGGGTCCGCTAGAACGAATCGTCGAGCCGGCCTCGAACTGGCCGCGGTTTGCCGCGCGCTGGGAAAAGCTTGCCGAGGGCGCCGAGTATTCAATTTTTCTTTCGCCACTGTGGATTGAAACGTGGATCGAAACATTTGGCGAGGTGGTAAACGCTTCTCTGGTGTCGTTCTGCTCCGCCGGCCTCGACATCGGCGCCTGCCTGGTGGTTCACACCGCCCCCTCGCTGGCGCAACCGCTGCGGAAAGTCTCTCTGAACGCCTCCGGTGAGCCGGCCGGGGACACACTGTATGTGGAACTGAATGATATTTTGTGCCGTCCCGGCTGGCAAAGCGAAACCGCCGGCGCCTTGGCTGAATATCTGATCGGCGAATCCTGGGACGAGTGCAGACTGGATGGCTTCTGCTCAGGGACTGCATACGACGTGTTGAAAATGCAGTTCGCCGGGTTTGACATAGAAGAACAATGGCAGGCCAGTTATCACGTCGATTTGGCCGCGCTGCGAACGTCCGGCCTTTCCTATAGCAAAGCGCTCGGGCCAGGGCGCAGCAAATACGTGCAAAGAAAAACCAGCTATCACGCGCGTCTGGGGGAGTTGCGGGTTCAGGCCGCGGCCAGCGCGGCGGAAGCGCTGGCGATGTTGGAAGAACTCGCTGCTCTGAACTGCCGGCGATTTGACGCACTGGGGCGGCGCGGGGTATGGAACTCCAGCCGTTTCGCCGCATTTCATAGGAGCTTTGTCCAAAAAAGCTTCGGGGCCGGGAAAATTCAGATGCTTCGCGTCACAGCGGGCGATGAGACCGTTGGCGTGCTCTATAACCTGGTGCACCAGAACAAGGCCTGCTTCTATCAATGCGGATACAACTACACCGATGACAAGCGCCTGAGCCCGGGCGTGGTCACCCTGGCGCTGGCCATCGAATACAGCCGGGAGGCGGGCCTCGACGAATTCGATTTTCTGGCGGGAGATTCCGCCTACAAAGAGTGGATGTCCACCGGGCGCCGGCAGTTGGTTTGGACCCGTATCCGCCGGCGCGGACCGCGGGTCTGGATGTACGACCGGCTTCGCTCGCTCAAGCATAGGATTGCATCGTGAGACCAGCATCCTCCGATTGGTTGTTCTATATCGGCCGCTTCTTGGACGCGGTTCACACGCTGGTGCAAGCGGTGTGGGTGCGCGCCTTGTACCTGAGTGGAGCGATCTGGTGGGCGAAACGGGAACTGCGGCGCAGCGGGGCCATCGTGGTCGTGACCTTTCACCGGATCCTGGGCGACCGCGCTTTTCTCGAGACGGACAGCCTGCCGTTTATTGTGGTCCGGGAGCGGACTTTTTCGAGGCTGGTCCGCTATGTTTCCGATCACTACGAATCCGTGGATATCTACGATGCGGTTCCGGGCGTAGTGAGCGAGCGCCCGCGGATGGCGTTCACGATTGACGACGGGTGGCAGGATAACTACGTTCATGCGTTGCCCATTCTGCGCGCCAGCGGAATCCCCGCGACCGTGTTTCTCTGTACTGGTCTGGCGGGCCAAAATTCGCCGTTCTGGCCGGAACAAGTGCGCCGGGCGCTGCGCCCCTCGATGCGGCGCAGGTGCGGAAGACGGGCGGAAAATTTGATTGAAGCACTGGTAGAGAGCCTGAAATACTGTAGTCCCGAAGCGCGGGAACAACACGTAAACATGTTGCTCAGCCAGTCGCCGAATCAGGATGCCGCCCAAGCGCGCGGAGTGGATGCGACGCTCGATTGGGGACAGGTGCGCGAGATGCACCGGCAAGGCATTCGTTTTGGTTCGCATAGCCATTGCCATCCGATATTGAGCGCGGTGCCACGCGATCAGGCGGCCGAGGAGATCAGGGAGTCCAAACACAAGTTAGAAACGATGTTGGGATGCGAATGCGATATGTTCGCCTATCCCAACGGGGACTGGTCGCCGGAGGTTCGAAGCGAGCTGGCGCGACAGGGGTTCCGGCGGGGGTTTACCACCGAGCGCGAAGCCTGGCTGCCCGAGACCGATCCTCTGGTGATCCCGCGGGCCCATATCCAGCAGGAAGATTTGGTGGGCATAAGCGGCCGGTTTTCCGCGGCCATGTTTGAATACGCGACGGTCTGGAAGATCTGGCTGGCGATGCGGCGCGCCGCCCGGCAAGCTCGGAAAGCCGGTCACGGCGCCGCCCTACGCGTCCCTCGGGAGACCGTATGATTAACTTCGGTCTGGAGGGATATCTCGGCGGAGTGTTGTATTTTCTCGCGATTGTGCTGGTACTTTACAGCATATTCAAACGACCGCTCGCGGGATTGTATGTTCTTGTGCCCATGATTCCGCTGCAGACCATTAGGTACCGGCTGCAGGATTATCCGCTAGGCGGGAGCGTGGTGGGTATTACGCTTCTGGCAGTCGCACTGGGATTGTTGTTCAAACGGAGATCTCTTCTCGGGCGAACGCCTTGGAATACCGTTCTCATCGTCTTTTGCCTATTCACATTCGCCTCGTTGTGCTGGGGTTCGGTGTTTCTCAAGCAGCCATTGCCGTTCTTCGCCGCCCACGACGAGCGGTTTGCAGACTGGCGGGAATACATTCTGATGCCGGGCTTTTTGTTTTTGACCGCGGCGGCAGTCGAAAACCGGAAGCAGATTGTCATTCTGGTCGCCCTGATGTGCCTGGGCGCCGTGGCGATCGACAAAAGTTTCTGGAGCACGGTTTCCGACCGCGACTTCTCCGAGTATTCCGAGGATTTGCGCGACCCAGGCGCAATGGGCTATGCGGGCGTAAACGGTTTAGCGGCTTTTGAAGCGCAATTCGCTACTTTTGCCCTGGTTCTGGCCTGCTACGAGAAGAGATGGCTGATCCGCTGCGGTTACGGGGCGCTCACCGCCGCGTCAGTGTTCTGCCTCACTTACAGTCTTTCGCGCGGCGGCTATGCCGCGCTGTTGGCCGGGTTCTTCTTCGTAGGCCTGATGAAAAACCGCAAGCTGCTGGTGCTGATTGCCGTATTTGGCTTGGTTTGGACGGCTGTGGTTCCCAATGCCGTGCGCGAGCGCGTGTTCATGACTTGGGACGCCAAAGACGGTGGACTGGATCATTCATCCGAGGTTCGCGTCAGCCTCTGGGAAGACGCAATACAAGTCTTCGACACCAGTCCCCTGATTGGAACCGGCTTCAATACTTATGCCTACATGGGCCGAGTCGGTATTTACAAAGATACGCACAATTATTTCGTGAAGGTATTGGTCGAAACGGGCGTAATCGGATTGTTGTTGTTCCTTTGCCTGGTGTTTCGGTTGTTCTGGGTAGGGCTGGTGTTGCATTGGAGAGCGGTGGATCCGCTGGTACAGGCCTTGGGTTTAGGGCTGGCGGGATGGATGGTGTGCTCCATCGTGGCGAACATGTTCGGAGACCGCTGGAGTTTCCTGCAAGTGAACGGATACATGTGGGTGATCGCGGGCCTCGCCGCGCGCGGCTGGATGATGGAGCGGGACGAGCCTCCCGCCGAGGAACTCGAACTTGCTGAGCGGGACTCGATTTGGGAGCAGCAGCAGCAGCCACAGACTGTCTTGTCATGAAGGTAGTTCAGTTGATCAGCAGCGAAGGGTTTTACGGCGCCGAGAGCATGTTGCTGTCATTGGCGGAAGCGCAACTGCGCGCGGGCATGCAACCGGTCCTGGCCGTGTTCGAAGATGCGCGAACGGCCCGCGTTCAAGCGGGAGGAATCGCCGAAAAAGCAGCGGAGCGGGGAATCGAGACTCATCTGGTCCCTTGCGGCGGACGCATTGATCTATCCGTTGTCGGCCGCCTTCGCCGGCTCCTGAAACAACAACGCGCGGACGTGCTGCATTGTCACGGCTATAAGGCAGACTGGTACGGTTTCGCTGCCGCCCGGCGCTTCCGGATACCTCTGGTGTCCACCTGCCACAATTGGCCGGACCGCCGCATGACGATGCGGGCGTATGCAGCCGCGGACCGTTTGGTTCTGCGCTGGTTCGATCAGGTGACCACGCCCTCGAAAAACGTGGCGTCGATTCTCGAGCACTCCGGTGTATCGCGCAACAGAATCACTCTGATCGCGAACGGAATCGACACGGGCCGTTTTCAGAATGCAAGACCCACGCTGCGAACAGAGCTTCCTGGCGCGCCTAAGCAGGTAGTCGGCTGCGTAGCCCGCTTGATCCCAGGTAAAGGCGGAGCGGTTCTCCTGGAGGCGGCGAGAAACATATTTGCCGTATTTCCGCAAGCGGCGGTGGTCTTTGTTGGGGAAGGGCAGTGCCGCGCCGAGTGGCAGGCATTGGCTGATCGGCTTGGAATTGGCGAGCGCGTGTTCTTCATGGGAACTCGCTCCGGCATGCCGGGCGTTTATGCGTCGTTCGATGTTTTGGTGCTGCCTTCGTTCGATGAGGCGATGCCAATGTGTTTGTTGGAAGGCCTCGCGGCAGGGTGTCCGGTGATTGCCACCGATGTCGGCGAGGTGGCTTCCGCCGTTCGCCATGGGATCACCGGTCTGTTGATAAAGCCGGGCGATGCAGCGGCTCTCTCGGACGCGATTGTGCAAACACTTGCAGATCCCGGGCCTGCAGCCGAGCGCTCCGCAAAGGGCCGGGTACTGATCGAGCGGGCGTTCTCGTCAACAACCATGGCGCGCAACTACCTGGATATCTACGAACGCGCGCTTTGCCAGCACACCGAGCCGGTGAGCGCAATAGCCGGCAGAGTGGATTCGGTATGAACCAGAGCGTGGACATTTCGATCATCTGCGCTTGCCGCAATGAGGCGAGCCACGTTGCGGAGTTTATTCAATCCATTCTTGGCCAGGACATGGGCCGCATGAGCTGGGAAGCGATTATCGCCGACGGTATGAGCGACGACGGAACACGTGAAATCCTGGACCGAATCAGCGCGGAAGACCCCCGCATTCGCGTGCTCGCTAATCGTGGACGTATTGTTTCCACGGGTCTCAATGCGGCCATCGCAGCTTCGCGAGGCCGGATCATTTTCCGCTTTGACGCGCATACCACTTACTCGGCGGACTATTGTCTGCGGTGCGTGGAGGCGCTGGAGCGCACCGGCGCGGATAACGTGGGCGGACCGGCGCGCACGCGTGCCCAGGGAGTGAAAGCGCGCGCGATTGCCGCGGCCTATCACTCGCGCTTTTCCACCGGTGGAGCGCGTTTTCACGACGCCGGCTTTGAAGGCTACGTCGACACTGTTCCGTACGGTTGCTGGCGGCGTGAACTTTTCGCGACAGTCGGAGATTTCGACGAGACGCTGGTCCGCAATCAGGACGACGAATTTAATTTGCGGCTCATCCGGGCGGGCGGAACAATTTGGCAAAGCCCGGCCATCGTGTCGTGGTATTCGCCACGCACAACAATTCGAGCATTATTTCATCAGTACTTCCAGTACGGTTTTTGGAAAGTAGCAGTCGTTCGCAAGCACCGCATGCCCGGCTCATGGCGTCATTTAGTACCAGCGGGCTTTGTGTTGGCGCACGTCGTGCTTCTACTTACTCTTGCGGTGAGCGCTGTGTTGGGTGTGGCGGCCGGAGCATTTGTCTGGACTGGCGCGCTATGGCTCACCATGACGGGAGTTTATATCTTGGGAATTTTGACGGCCTCCGTGATTGCCGCAAAGAAAGCCGGTTGGGATACGCTTCCGTATCTGCCTGGGGTGTTTGGCGCTTTCCATGTTTCCTACGGATTGGGATTCCTTGCCGGTCTTTTTCGCTTCGCTATCGAAGGCGAAGAAAAACTGTCCTCCAATTCGGTTTACGCGAGGATCACCAGGTGACGAATCCTTGCGAGGATTTCGAGACTACGATGCGGCGCGGGATTGACATTCTCGTTTCGGTGTTGGTCCTGGCCGGGTTAGCTCCGCTGCTGTTGTTGATTGCTTTGGCCGTGGTTCTCGATTCTCCTGGCAGCCCGCTGCACTTTGCGGAGCGCTGTGCTCTCAAAGGCCGCCGTTTTCGCATGTGGAAGTTCCGCACCATGGTCTCTGAGGCGGGCAAATTGGGGCCTGCGATCACTGGAAATCGAGATCCACGCATCACCCGGCTGGGCCACTTTCTGCGCGCTACGAAAGCCGACGAGTTGCCGCAGTTTGTGAATGTTCTGCTGGGCGACATGACGCTGGTGGGGCCGCGGCCGGAGGCTCCCGCCATGGTCGCGCTATATACCGAGGAGCAAAGACGTGTTCTCGACGTGAAGCCGGGAGTGACCGGACGGGTTCAATTGGCGGGCGAAGAATCGGAAGTTATTCCCGCGGGTGTGGAGCCGGAACAGTATTACGTAACGCATCTCATGGCGGACAAACTCCAGTCCGATTTGGAATATCTAGCCACGCGCAGTCCCTGGTCCGATGCGCGGATTGTATTCGACACGGTTGGTTTCGTGTTTAAAGCTTTGGTCCACAGATAGAGACGGATGGAACGTTTTTCGGAATAATAATGAATCTGCGGCACGTACCCTTTCACCGCCCGAGCATCGGCCAAGAGGAGATCGACGAAGTTACGTCGACGCTGAGGTCGGGTTGGCTGACCACTGGTCCTCGCACGGCCCAGTTTGAGCGGGAGTTCCGCGAGTACTTGGGGGTTCCGAACGCTCTGGCCGTGAATTCCTGCACGGCTGCTTTGCATCTGGCCTTGTCGGCATTGCATATCGGCGCTGGGGCTGAAGTCATCACTACGCCGCTCACCTTCTGCGCGTCGGTAAACGTGATATTGCACACTGGCGCGACGCCGGTACTGGCGGATGTTGCGCCGGACGGAAATATCGATCCGGAGTCAGTGGCTTCGCTGATCACCGAACGCACGCGGGCGATTCTGCCGGTGCACCTGGCGGGATTGCCCGTAGACATGAGCGCCATCTGGTCGCTGGCGCGCCGGCATCGCCTGTTGGTGATTGAGGATTGCGCGCATGCCGTGGGAGCCCATTATCGCGGCTGGCCCATCGGCGCGGGAAACCCCGAATCCGGCGACTACAGCGACGCCGCGGCGTTCAGTTTTTACGCGACGAAGAACCTGACCACGGGCGAGGGCGGCATGGTGACCACCCATCGCGAAGATCTGGCCGAGCGCATGAAGGTCCTCTGCCTGCATGGCATCAGCAAGGACGCCTGGAACCGCTACAGCGACAAAGGCAACTGGTATTACGAAGTTCTGGCCCCCGGGTTCAAGTACAACCTGAGCGATCTGCAATCCGCCATCGGCATTCATCAGTTGCGTAAATTGGAGGCTTTCACGGAGACGCGCGCGCGCTACGCCGGCCTCTACCATCGCCTGTTGGCGGATGTTGACGAGGTGGAGTTGGCTCCGGACAAAGCGGATTGCCGGCATGCCTGGCATTTGTACATGCTGCGTCTGCATTTGGAAAAACTGGACATCAATCGCGCCGAATTCATTAGCCTGCTACGCGAGCGCGGCGTGGGTACAAGCGTACACTTCATTCCCATTCCGCTGCATCCATTTTTTGCCCCATTTCTCCAGGATGGGCAGAATCACACACCTGCGGCGCTCCAGTTGTATCCGCGGCTGGTTTCCTTGCCGCTCTTTCCCGCCATGACGGAAGAGGATGTGGTGTACGTCGCGGATGCCGTCAAAGAGGTCATTCGCGAAACCAGAAAGACCAAGACCTTCGCGATTTCAGGCGCCGGAGGTCAGACCACTTGATGAGAACCCTCCGGCGGTTGCGTTCCGCAACGCCGCTGTTCCACATTTCGATTGTCGGATTCTCTTACTGGCTGGCCTGGCTACTGAGGTTCGATTTCCATATTCCGGCGGCGGAGCGCGTGAGCTTCTACCATGGTCTGGCGATTGTCGCCGCCGTGAAGCTGGCGCTCTTTCTGGCCGCCGGGCTGCACAAAGAAAACTGGTGGCGCCATCAGGGCTTGTCTGATTTGCTGCGGGTCCTGGTTCAAAATCTGATCGAGTCCGCCACCGCCGGCGTCTTGATCTTCCTCACCATTGGCGCGGAGTTTCCGCGCTCGGTATACATACTCGACCTGCTGCTCTGCTTTCTGTTTAGCGGCGGCGCCCGGCTCACTCTGCGCTTTCAACGCGAATTTCGAACGGGCTGGCAGCGGCACGCCGGCGCCAAGGGATTGCTGATTTACGGAGCGGGAGTGGCGGGGCTGGCGCTAGCGCGTGAGATTCGCGATAACCCGAAGCTCGGCTATCGGGTGATTGGATTCCTGGATGACGATGCGCGCAAACAAGGCACCACGCTGATGGGTCTGCCAGTCTTCGGCGGCGGAGACCAAGCCGGCTCGATTGTGAAGACGAGCCTTGAGGGTAAGCAGAAAATCGAGGAAATTGCCGTGGCCATGCCGTCCGCCACTGGCCGCCAGATCCGCGCCGCGCTGGCCAAGGGAAGCGTCGCGAGCATTCCCTGCCGCATTGTGCCCGGTTTGGGTGAACTGATCAGCGGCAAGCTTCCCGTGGGCAAAATGCGCGAAATCTCGGTGACGGATCTTCTCGGCCGCGAACCGGTGGATATGGATTTAGAATTGGTCCGGAGAACAGTGTCCGGCCGCTCGGTTCTGGTGACGGGCGCGGCCGGGTCCATCGGAACCGAACTGTGCTTCCAGCTCGCACAGTTTGAACCCAGACTGCTGATCGCGCTCGACCAGGCGGAAAGCGAATTGTTCCGACTGGAAGCCGATCTGCGCGCCAAGTATCCCGCTCTCGCGCTCTCGGCGGAAGTCGGTGATATTCGCGATGCGCGGCAGATGGAGCAGATTATCGACAGTCATTCAGTGAACTCCATCTTCCATGCCGCGGCTTATAAGCATGTTCCTCTGATGGAACGCCAGGTTTGCGAGGCTGTGCGCAACAATGTTCTGGGCACGTGGAATCTGGTACAGGCCGCATGGCGGGCCGGTGTCTCGAACTTCCTTTTGATTTCAACCGACAAAGCGGTCAACCCTACCAGCGTGATGGGGCTCACCAAGCGCGTAGCCGAGTTGCTGGTGACCGCGCAACGAACACCCCTGGCAATCGGCGTAAAACAAACCCGTTGCGTCTGCGTTCGCTTTGGCAATGTTTTGGTCAGCAACGGAAGCGTGGTTCCCATCTTCCAAAAGCAGATCGCCACCGGCGGCCCGGTCACAGTAACGCATCCGGAAATGCGCCGTTACTTCATGACCGTGCAGGAGGCGGTGCAACTGGTGCTGCAATCCTCGGCCATGGGGAAGGGCTCTGAAATTTTTGTGCTCGACATGGGAACGCCAGTGAAGATTGTGGATCTGGCGCGCAACATGATCACTCTCGCCGGTTTTGAGCCGGACGACGATATCGAGATCCGCTTCACCGGCGCGCGGCCAGGCGAAAAAATTGTAGAGGAGTTGCGAATTGAAGATGAAAACATGCTGGTGACGGGCCATCCGAAAATTCGAAGCTTTCAGGGCCGGCGCCTGACTTTGCAGGAACTCGCGCCTTGGATCTCCGAACTCCAGCATCTGCTGTGGAATCGAGACGGCGATGGCGCGCTGCAGCACATGAAGCTGCTGGTTCCGGAATACAAATGCAGTGAACTTTCTTCAGAGTCTCCGGCTTCATCGGCTTCGGCCGAAAGGAAGCCGGCGGCGTCTACCGCCGCGGCTAAGCTCGCGCAGCCGGGATTGGTGAGGGCATAATCACTTGCCAGGCACGGCCCCAGTTGAGATCGCAGCGCCGCTGGCGCGGAAGTCCGCCCGCGGCGTGAAAACATCCACGCGCGTTTTCATGATGGACTTGCTGTCTATCGTTCCTTATTACACCGGGCATTTGTGTGAAGCACTCGACAACCGCGCGGATATTCGGCTCGAGGTTGGCGCTGTCCGCTACTATCTGGACCCGGACTGCTTCGAGCGCATGGGCCTGCGCACGTCTCCGGGGCTCGATATCGTGTCCCGGATGAAGAGCATCCCGCGGCCATTGCGTCGCGTCTTCAAGACCGCCGAGTGTCTGGTGAACCTGTTCGCACTGGCCGTGCGTTTCACTTTTCGCAAACCGGACATTCTGCACGTCCAGTTTGTTCCGATGGCGCTGTTCGGATTGCCATTTGAGCTTTGGTTTCTGCGGTTCGTCAGGAGCCGCGGCATCCGGATTGTGTATACCGTTCACAACGTGTTGCCGCACGATACCGGAGAGCGTCACCGTTCTCTCTACGGGCGGTTATACGCACTGGCCTGCCGCTTGATCTGCCACGATTTCGCGGCGCGGCAGCGGCTAGTGGAAGAGTTCGGCTGCGATGCCGAGTGCATTTCGGTCATTCCGCACGGCCAACTGCTGGCCCCCAGGCAGACGATTACTCAGGCCGGGGCCCGCGAACGCCTGGGCATCCCGCAAGAGGTGCGGCTAGTGCTTTGGCAGGGCATTCTGCGGCCCTACAAGGGCGTGGAGTTTCTGCTCCAAGCCTGGCGGCAGGTTTGCGAGTCCGTTCCGGACGCACGGCTCGCGATCGTTGGTACGGGCGAAGATGCTTTGATCGAGGAAGTGAGAAACCAGGTTGCCGCGCTTGGGTTGTCGGATAGCGTGCAACTGGCTCTTCGCTTCGTTACCGTAGCCGAGTTGGAAGACGTTCACACAGCGTCGGACATTTTGGTATATCCGTACGCGGAGGCAACCACCAGCGGCGCGCTGCTTACGGGCATTGGCTATGGCAAGGCCATCATCGCCTCCCGTCTGCCCGCGTTTGAGCGGATTCTACACCACGAAGACAATGCCTTGCTGGTTCCTTATGGAGACACCGAGCAACTGGCCGGCGAGTTGGAGCGCTTGATTGCCAGCCCCGGCCTCTGCGGCCGTTTGGCCAACCGTCTGAGTCAAACCCGTGCGCAAGAGCCCGGTTGGGACGCCATCGCCGAACAAACCGCCGCTTGCTACGCCGAGCTGTTGGAGGCTTCGGCATGAACGAACTGAAGCAACTGCTGCGCCAGTCTTCGCATTATTTGTTCGGGCTGCTGGCCAGTCTGGCGCTGGGGTTCGTCTCTTTCCCGATTTATACCCGTGTCTTTTCGGTACCCGACTACGGGCTCATCGATTTCGGCCAGAAAATTATTCTACTGGTTGTGGCGCTCTCGAAATGCGGTTTGCAGAACTCGGCGCTACGCTTCTACAATCGCGAGGAGTTCGCCGCCGATCCAACCGCCGAACGCCGCTACTATTCCACCATGTTCTTCAGCGTGCTCGCGCCGGCCGCCGCTGTAACGCTGCTTTTCGTCGCTGCTCTTTACTGGGCGCCTCGCGCATTAGTGGACGCCAGATTAAGCGCGATTCTCATGCTGGCCGCTGGTCTGATTTTTCTGCGCTCCGCCCAGTCCATGCTGTGGTCGTTTCTGCGTATTGAAGAGCGAACCAAAGCCTACAATGTCGTGAGCCTGATCATGCGGGCCGCCACCCTTGCGGCGGTGTGTGCTTTGCTTCCGGTGCTGGGCGCATCGGTCCATACATATTTCGCCGGCACTTTGCTGGTGGAGGCGGCCGTTGTCGCGCTGCTGGTCATCCCGCTGGTACGGCGAGGTCTGGCGAATGTGAGCGATGTCGACTCCACCATCGCCCGCGCCGCCTTCGTATTCGGCCTTCCGATGGTGATTCAAGAAATTGCCGGCCTGGTGCTCGATTCCGGCGATCGTTTCATGATCCGCCATTTCTTGACCGACTACGCTCTCGGACTCTACTCCGTTGCTTACGGGCTGGCCGTTTACGTCAATACGCTGTTGATGGCGCCGCTGAGTCTGGCCATCGTACCGATATACATGAAACTCTGGAATTCGGGGAACCGGGACAAGACCATCGAGTTTCTGAGCCAGGGCATGGACGGATTTCTCATTGCCGCGGGACTCATCATGGCGTTGGCAGCGGCGGGAGCGCGCGATGCGGTGCTGCTACTGGCTTCCTCGCGCTACGCGGGCGCCGAGCGTCTAATTCCGACGTTGGTTGCCGGGCTGCTTATCTACACGGCGCAGGTTTTCTTGAACGCCGGAATGCTCATCCATAAGCAAACCAGCAAAATGGCGGTGATTCTGGGATGGTGCGCGGCCTTGAATATCGGACTCAATTGGCTGTTGCTGCCACGCATGGGCCTGCAAGCCGCCGCGCTGGCCACTTTGGTTGCTTATCTGGTGTGCACTCTCTGGCTGGCGCGCTCGTCTTTCCGGGTACTGCCTTTGCGAATCTCGATCTGGGCGGTAGTGCGCTACTCAGCGGCGGGAATTCTGGCCTGGTTGTTAGCGGCTGTTACCGATTTGGGAACGCCACTGCTCAACGTTGTCGCAAAATGCACGATCGCCGTTACGGTGTACTTCGCGGCGTTATACATAATGGATCCGCGCATCCGGCTCTGGAGTGTCGCTTTGTGGCGCATGGCTCTGCGCAAACCGGATGTGGCCAATGGGAGGGCGCTCGCCATGAGCGCATTTTCAGAGTGAAGATGCCCTCCGCTACGCTACCCATCCTGGCGGACGCGTCGTCCTCTTCACCTGTCCGCCAACCCAGGCACGTGCTTTACGTGTTCGATCATCTGCGGAATCTCGATGGAGGCGCCGAACGTTCGCTCCTCAAGATCGTGCAGTTGCTGCCGTCCGACCGCTATTGTGCCTCCATCGCCACCTTCTGCCGTCCAGCGGACGTGCGTTTCCTGAGTCAATTTCCGTGTCCTATTTACATGCTGCCGCTCAAACGTTCCTATGGCTGGCGGAGTCTGCAGGTGGCTCGTCTGCTGCGCGACATCATTCAATGCGAGCAGGTCTCGGTGGTGCAAACCTTCTTCGCCTCGTCAGACCTGTGGGGCGGCGCCGTGGCGCGGTTGAGCGGCGCCCCGGTTCTGATATCCAGCCGCCGCGACATGGGCTTTCAGCGGCAAATGAAACATCGTCTGGCCTATCGAGTGATGGGCCCCATGTTCGATCAGGTCCACACCGTCTCCGATGCGGTTCGGAACTACACCATTCTCCAGGACCGCCTGCCCTCCGACAAAGTGATCTCGATTCCCAACGGAGTGGATACGGACAGCCTGGCTCGGCATTTTGATCCCGGCTTCCGCGCCCGCCACGGCCTCGAAGATGCTTCTCACCTGATTGTCGATGTGGGCTCAGTGAAAGCGGTCAAAGGGTACGACGTGTTGATTCGCGCCGCGGCGATGGTGTGCGCGCGGTTTCCCCGAGCGGTCTTCGCGATCGCCGGCGCACTACAGGATCTCGCGTATTACGATCAGCTCCGCGCACTCATCTCCAGACTGGGACTTACCAACAATATTCGTTTTCTCGGCCACGTCGATCCGGCATTTTCCTTGCTGCAGTCGAGCGACGTATTTTGTCACCTGTCGAGAACCGACGGACTGTCAAACGCGCTGCTGGAAGCCATGGCCGCCGGGCTTCCCTGCGTTCTGACCCGCGTGGGCGGCAATCCTGAAGTGGTCGAGGATGGACGCAGCGGTTTTCTCGTTGCGCCCGGCGATCCGGAGAACAGCGCCGGTCGCGTTCTGGAATTGCTGCGGAATTTCGAAATGCGCCGGCGCATGGGAGAGCGCGGCAGCGCGCTGATTCAGGAACGCTTTACGGCCAATCATATGGTCAACCGATTGGTCGCGCTGTATGACGAATTGCTGCGTGGCAAGGCAGGAGCAAACTGAATGCGTACCAAGCGCCTCTTTGCGGCATGCTTGCTCACCATTGCGGTTACGCGGGCCGCGGGCCCAGCCCCGCGCATCTTTTACACGGACTTAGAGAGCGGGCCCAACGCCGGAGGCGAAAACAATGCCGGCGCCTTCGTCACCATTAACGGAAAGCGCTTCGGCGCCTCCATGGGCCCGTCGTCGTATGTGACCGTGGGCGGCGGGCGCGTAACAAATTACCCCTGCTGGACGGACACCAAAATTTGTATCCAATTAGGTTCAGCCGCCGCCACCGGGTCTCTTGTTGTGACCACGCCGGCCGGCGCTTCCAACGATGTTCCGTTCACCGTGCGTTCCGGCAAAATCCATTTCGTCTCGACCACCGGCAAGGACTCTAACTCGGGAAGCTTTACCTCGCCATGGAAGACGTTGCTCAAGGCGCGCGATTCCATGAAGCCGGGTGACATCACCTATGCCATGAATGGCGTCGCTCAGACCACGGATGATGGTCAGGGTTGGAATACCTGCCTGTTGCTCGACGCGGGCGGCAAGTCTGGCATGCCGGTGGCGATTGTCGCGTATCCGGGCGCTACGGTAACTATGGGCAACATCCATGGGCCCAGCAGCGCCATTCGATCGAGAGGACGGCCCAACGCGGGCAATTGGGTGTTTGCCGGACTGACGCTGCGTGGTCAAAACGAAGCGGTCGTCCTGCTGGCCTCCGATTACTGGCGTTTCGTAAACAACGACATGTCTTGCCCCACCGGGGACGGACCCAGCGCCTGCTTCGAGACTACCCAGGCTTCTCATGTTGAGTTCCTCGGCAACACTGTGCACGACGCCGGCACGCCGAAGGCCTCGGCGCTTTATCACGGAGTGTACTTCTCGACGGATTCCAATCATATCGACGTTGGCTGGAACGCCATCTACAACGTCCACGGCTGCCGCGGCATTCAGTTTCATTCCTCTCCGATTCAAGGCGGCGGACCCAAGGATCCCACCGGTCATAACCAATACGACCTCAGCGTGCATGACAACGTGATTCATGACACGCAGTGCGACGGAATTATTTTCGCCACCGTCGATCCGTCGCAAGGCAAAGTAGAGGCGTATAACAACATCATCTACGACGCAGGCAAAGGCCCGGCAAATCCGGAGAACTCCGGCAACTGGGCTTGCATTTACGCGCCCGGCAGCACGAATACCGGCCCGCCAGGCGGAGGAACGATCGACATCTACAACAACACGATGTTCAACTGCGGCACATTCGCGAATCCTCCCTGGGGGGATGCGAACGGCGGCGTCATGAACGGCGCGCATAATCCTAACTTGCAGATTCAAGTGGTGAACAACATTATTTATGAATCCGGCAATATTCCATACCTTATCGGTCCTAAAACGGGAATTAGCGGTTCTAATAACTTGTTTCATGGCAGCGGCGCGGGGTCCGGCTTCCCCCGGGTGCTCAACACCGTTGGCAAAGACCCGCTGTTCTTCAATCTGGCCCAAAACGATTTTCATCTCCTCACCGGAAGCTCCGCGCACCATGCCGGAAAAGATGTTGGCGCGGGCGCCGATCACGACGGCCTGCCGCGCGATGCTGTCACCGGTTTCGATATCGGCGCGTTTCAATATGACGGGATTTCGCCCTCCGCGCAGGTGAGGAAATAGATATGGCCCGCCTGAGCGTCATCATTCCCACTTTTAACCGAGCTCACTTGATCGCGCGAGCCATTGAGTCCGTTCGCTCGCAGATCGAGACCGGCGACGAGATCATTGTGGTGGACGATGGCTCAACCGACAACACGGAGGCGGTGATTGCCGGGATTGGCGACCATCGCATACGCTATATCCGGCAGGCCAAAGCGGGCGCGGGCGCTGCCCGCAATCGCGGCGTGCGCGAGGCCCAGGGCGAGCTGATTGCGTTTCAAGATTCCGACGACGAGTGGCTACCCGGCAAAGCCGCTCTCCAGCGTGAGTTCCTGGCCGCGCATCCCGATATCCTGTTCTGCTTTACCGACCTGGCGCGGGATTACGGCGGCCAGCGCAACGCGCTGCTGCGCGGTGGCCTGTGGCACCAGGATTTACGCGATTGGGATGAGATTCTTGCGCCGCCAGTGCGCTTTGATGGGTGCGACGTATTCATCGGCGACCTCTATCACGGAGCGATGTATCACAACTACTTCTCAATCGTCTGCACCATGATCCGCCGGCCCGAAGCCGGAGACGCAATTCATTTTGCCGAAGGCGTGGCGACGTTCGAGGAATGCGAGTGCTTCGGGCGCATCGCGGGCCGCGGCCGCTGCGCGTTTCTCGATCGCATCGGCGCACTGCAGCACAAACACCCTGGGCCGCGTATCACGGATGCCGACTGGGTGGCGCGCGCTGAGTCGCGGCTCACCGTTCTCAAGAATGTGTGGGGCTCCGATCCGCGGTTTCTCGCTCAACACGGCGAGGAGTATCGCGCGCTGGTCAGGAAGGTGAGGCTGGCGAAGGTGCGTGGTCTCATTGTGCTGGGCAGACCCGCTGAAGCGCGCACCGAGATCAGATCGCTTGCCGGTGTTTCACTTCTCTATCGCGCGGCGTCGCACATTCCGGCCACATTGATCCATCCGGCGGTAGCGTTGCGGCAGGCCGTGCACAACTTCTTCAGGCCCGCGGAGAACGCGATATGAGCACCGCGCTGCACGCCGTTGAACAACCGGTCCGCAAGGAGATGGTCTCCGTCCGCCTGGCGCCGGCCGGCGCACTGCGGCAATATCTGCCCGCGTGGGAGAAGCTGGCGGCTAGTGCGATTGAGCCAAACGTCTTTTATGAGCCGTGGATGCTGCTGCCGGCCATCGAGCACATCCGCGACCGGCAAGATGTCCAGTTGCTGCTAGTTTTCGGTCCGGCCGCGCTAGACGGCACGGAACCGCTCTGGGGCCTCTTTCCAGTGGAAGTGCAACCCCGCTGCCTGCATTTGCCCATGCGCACGCTGGCATTCTGGCAGCACCGCTATTGTTACCTCACGGTTCCTTTAGTGGATGAAGATCATGCGGATCAGGTGATCGACGCGTTCTGGCGCTGGTTTGAAAATAATCCGCTAAATTGCCGCGTTCTCGATACTAACTACCTGCTAGGGGAAGGGCTATTTCACGCCAAATGGGCCGACGCCCTGATTGGCCGATACCTGCTGGTGCTCAACGAACATCCGCGAGGCCTGCAAGTCCGCGAAGCGAGCTTTGAATCGTACGTGATCCGTCAGCTCTCGAAGAAGCGGTATCATGCACTGCGCCGCGGCCAGCGTCATCTGGAAGAACTCGGCTCCGTGGTCTTTCGCGAATTGCGGACCATCGCCGACGTGGAGACGTGGATCGAAAACTTTCTCTACGTCGAATCGCAGGGTTGGAAGGGCCGGGATGGTGGCGCGATGGCAATCCGGCCGCGCGATGCGGAGTTTTTCCGCGCTGTCACCTACGCCGGCTTCGCCCAAAACCGCGCCCGGTTGCTGTCGCTGGATCTCAACGGCAATCCGGTGGCGATGAAGTTGGTGTTGACTTCAGAGGACGGCGGGCACATTTTCAAAATCGCATATGACGAGCGCTATGCCAAATACTCGCCGGGAGTGATTCTGGAGTTGGAAGATCTCGAGCGCTGGCACGCCGGTTCGGCCATCAACTGGATCGATACCGGCGCCTCGGCGCGGCACTCGCTCTATGATTTGATCTCGAATGAGCGCCGCGTCATTCGCCGCACCTTAATCTCTAACGGATCGCACCGCGCCGATTTCTTTGTCTCCGCTCTTCCGCTATTGCGGTATGCGCGGCATCAATTCAAGGGAGGGGCCAGGGCATGATCACTCACGTGGAAGTGTCCCGGCCCGCCCGTTTGAGTTCGCTGGTTTCTGAAGCCACGGTGCGCCTGGTTCGCGCCGCTGAACTAGCCACTTATCTGGAAGCCTGGCAACAACTCGGCGATCAGGCGCTGTTTCCGAATATTGCTTACGAACCCTGGATGGTGCTGCCGGTCCTCAAAGCTTCCTCGAACACCGATCACCTGTATTTCCTTCTGGTTTTCGGTCCGGAAGAAAAGGAACTGTGGGGATTTATTCCGCTGGAGAAGCAATCGCGGTGTTTGCATCTGCCAATTCGCAATTTGGCTTTCTGGCAGCATCGCTATTGTTACGTGACGGCGCCATTGCTGCATTTGAGTCACGCCCGCGAGACGCTGGACGCGTTCTGGCGCTGGTTTGAGAGTAATCGCGTGGGCGCGCGCGTTCTTGACACCAACTGGTTGCTGGCCGATGGTGAATTCCACGATTTATGGATCGACTTTGCCATGGGCCGTGTTTCGCTGATGCTAAATGATTTTCCGCGTGCGCTGTTTCGAACCGAAAAACCGCTTTCCGAATACCTCTCGCGGATCGTCTCACGCAAGAGCCAGCTCGAGTTCCAGCGCCGCGAACGCCGTTTGGCCGAGTTGGGCGCGCTGGAATACCGGGCGGTGGATGCACCCGGCGCAGTGGATGCATGGCTGGAGGATTTTCTGAAGTTGGAGGCCGCCGGCTGGAAGGGCGAAACCGGCGGGGCGCCTTCGCGGCATATGAACCGGACGCCGCTTATTTCCGCACCATCACGCGGGAAGCCTTCAGCCGCGGCCGCGTCCTCCTGTTGTCTCTCACCTTGGATGGCAAGCCCATCGCCATGCGGCACACTTTGCTGGCTGGGGAAGGCGCATTTGCCTTCCGCACGGCATATGACGAAAAATACGCCAGGCATTCGCCTGGAACCTTGCTCGAACTCGAAGTCATGCGGCGCATCAGGGAGCGTCCAGGCGTGCGGTGGATGGATTCCTGCGCCGCGCCGCGTCACGTTTTGCTCAGCCGTATCTGGCGCGAGCGCCGCATGATCCGGCGATCCTTGTTTTCTAATGGCTCAATTGCCGGAGACCTGCTGATCTCAGTTCTCCCACTCGTACGTTGGGCCGGTAAACTCGTCCGGCCGAACAATCATCCCAGTTATCTGCAAATTTCAACTCATTCTCAAGGTGACCTGTCATGACCGCTACCGAAACGATGAAACGCACCGAAGGCATATTCCAATTCGACCGGGAAACATTTCGGGCCAAGTTCCCAAACCAGGGTTTTAAGATTCAACATAGGCTTTCGAATCATCCCTTGCTGGAACTCCCCCGCCTGGAAAAATTGATTCACTTTCTGCCGCAGGATAAGGTAGAGTACCATTCGGGGGCGGTGGGCTTTACGGTCGAGAAGAAGACTTATCCCTCTAACGGGCTATCAATTTCCGACACCATCCGCCGCATTGAGGAGGTGCCTTCCTGGGTCGCTGTGCGCAACGTGGAGGCGGACCCCGAGTACCGGGAACTGCTTCATGGCCTGCTGGCGGAAGTCCGGGCTCAGATGACTGGTCTGCCGTGCGAGCGCTGGATGGGAGATATGCATCGTCTCTACGCCTTCATCTTCATCTCGTCTCCCGGAACCGTCACGCCCTGCCATGTGGACGATGAGCACAGTTTTCTGATGCAGGTTCGGGGCAGCAAACGGATCGCGCTGTGGGATGAAGACGACCGCTCCGTGATGAGCGAAGAGCAAGCGGAATCCATGCTTGAGTTTTTTCACGACGAAAAATACGACTGCTATCTTCCGTATAAGGACGAGTATCTACCGCGCGCCACCATGTTCGATCTGACGCCTGGCGAAGCGCTACACTTTCCCTTCGGAGCGCCGCACTGGGTTACCAATGGGAACGAAGTCTCCATTTCGTTCAGCATCACTTACCGTAGCTTGATGGCTGAACAGCAGGCCATTGTGTACCACATGAACAAGAAGCTGCGCCGCGTGGGTATGCAGCCCACGCCGCCATTTCAATCCGCGTGGCGCGATGCGGTGAAGTTCAACTCTTTTCTGGCGGTACGCAACGCTAAGAGATTACTGCGTGGACGAAAAAGCGAGGATAAGTGGGCCTAGCGAGAGCACAGGGCAACTTGTTGTTTTCCGTCAGTGGGGCAGGATGGCATCCTGCGGCGGCTTGTCAAGCCGCCTCCGCGAGGGTTAACAACCCGCGGCAGGTTGACAACCTGCCCCACATTCGGCGCGGGTGTGCTCATTGACAAATTCATGATCTCCGCCAAACCAGTTCGCGTCCTCTTTCTCATTGACAGCATCTGGGGCGCTGGTGGCGCGGAGACGAGTCTGCTGCGGTTGGTGGAGCGTCTGCCGGCGCTAGGTTACCAGTGCCGCGTGATCACATTCCACGCCGATGAAGTGTCCAAAAGCTTCCTTGCCCGGTTTCCATGCCCGGTGGAAGTGTGGCCGCTAAAGAGTCTGCGTCATTGGAGCGCGCTTCGCCTGCTGAACCGGCTGCGGCGGCTGGTTCACCAGGAGAAGTTCGATATCGTTCACACGTTCTTTCCGGCTTCCGACCTGTTGTTCGGGCCAGCCGCGAAGTTCAGCGGCGCGCGGGTACTGATCTCCGGCCGGCGCGATATGGGTATCGTCCGCCAGTCCTGGCATCGGACCGCCTATCGCCTGATGCACAGGATTTACGATCAGGTGCAAACGGTCTCGGAGAGCGTTAGGCGTTACGCGATCGAGGCGGATCGACTCGATCCGGAACGAGTCGTCACGATCCACAACGGCGTGGACACTCGTATGGCCGTTGACGCAACCGAGAACCTTGACAGCCTGCGCCAGGAGTTAGGTTGCGTGCCGGGCAATCCGGTTGTGACCATGGTCGCCAACATCCGCCGCATCAAAGGCATTGATGTATTTCTGCGCGCCGCGGCGCTGGTGAAGCAGCGCTTTCCAGATGCCATATTTCTGATTGCCGGTGTATTTGGAACGAATGCCGAGCACATCGCTTACAAAGAGGAGGTCTTAGCGCTCAGAAAAACACTCGGTCTGGAACGGGAAGTCCGCTTTTTGGGCGCGTCCGCTCAGGTTTCGAGGCTTCTGGCGTTGAGCGATGTATTTGCTCTCCCATCCCATAGCGAGGGTTTCTCGAACGCCTTACTCGAGGCCATGGCCTGTGGAATTCCTCCAGTCGCGTCAGCCGTGGGTGGCAATCCGGAGGTGGTGGAGGACGGTGTGAACGGTTTTCTAGTCGCCACCGGCGATGCTGCCGCGGCTGCGGATCGCATTGTCACATTACTGGGCGACTCCGAGTTACGCAAACGTTTAGGCGCGGCTGCGCGCCGGCGCATAGCCGATCGGTTCACAGTGGAAGTGATGGTGATGGAAGTAGCTGCCGCTTACGATGCTTTGCTTGCTAGGCTGCCACTTGGAAATAGGGCGCCCTCGAAAGAAGGCGCCGCATTGTTTTCCCAACCGTAAGATAAATCCGCGAACCTTAGCGGTGCTCGCGGCCCCAGTGTTCCCGCATGTCCCGCAGCCGATCTACGTCTCTGGCCAGAAGATCGCGATCGTGAGCGTGCAGACGGCCGTGCTCGACCACGTGATTCAGATTTCCGATGACACGGTCGAGGGCGCCTTTATCGTAATGTCCTTCCTCCCATCTATGCTGAAACTCGCCGATTTCCCTGCGGGCCGAGTTGAAGCGATCCAACTCCTCCCCGCTCAGGTAATGCAAGTCGCGCTCGGCGCGATCGATATCGGCCCGCACTCGGTTCAACGGTTCCCGCCACCAAAAACGATCGCGTTGGGCGAAAGCAGTTGCCCCAGCGAATAACAAAACAGCAGCTCTTCGAGTCATCATGTTTCCTTTCTGCCTGAGGTGGCAGTACCGCAAATCACGTCTCTCTGTTGTATCAGACACTCAGCTAAGATTCAAGTCTGTAATCAGAGTACGAGGATTCTATCTTCTGGGCCCCCTACGAACCGCTATGCCGGCCCCGGAAAGCGAAATCGTAGCTGGCGAGTTAGTGGCGTTGCTCGTGATAGTTAGCGCGCCACTCGCCTTTCTTGTGCCGGCGGGCGCGAACTTTATCGAGTATTGCGTGGTTCCACCCGGCGTCACGACGCAAGGATAAGAGGGTTGGGCGGCGATGCTGAAGCCCACACCCGTAATCGCCGCCCCGGTGATTATCACATTCTGGTTTCCGGTGTTGGCAATGGTCGCCGTGAGCGTGCTGTCCTGGCTAACCTCAACATTGCCGAAAGCCAGGCTCGTGGGAGCGGCCGAAAGCGTCATTGTGGCCGAACTTCCCGTCACGAACTGGTATGCGCCGATATCGAAAGCCGAGCCTTGCGGCCGCGGAATGCCGTCAAAATCGGTCGCCAGTCCGCTTATGGTCACACCAGCGTCGATGGCGGGACTGCCGGGTTGCAAGTGGAAGTCGGGGTTTGCAAGAGACAGGTTCGCGAGCCGGGGATCCACGTTTAGTGAATCCGTAAGGCTGCTGTTGGCCGGAGGCGCGCCGTGGCCGTAGAAAATGTTATTACTGCCCGTGATGCCGCTGCATACGAGGTCGTCGCAGTACGGGCTCACGGAGCTGGCATAGATAACGTTGTTGCGCAAGCGGAGGGACTTACTAGCGTTTCCGGCGTTGTACCACAAGAGAGAGCCTTCCGATTCGCCATACGGCGGATTGGTCCAATTCCCGCAATCGTAGAGCGTGTTGTTGTACACTTCCACCGTGCCCGCCCCCGGACCATATCCGTTGGGGTCGTAACCTTCGATTGTCATGCAATTCCACACGCCGGTATTCTCCGCGTTGGCGGGTCCGGTACCCGCATTGTAGATGATGTTGTTATACAGCTCCACGCTTCCTTTCGAAGGATCGATAGTCGTCATGACGATTCCGTCGCACTGCGTATCATGGATGACGTTGTCATGGATGTGGAGATCGTAAGAACTGCTGCCCTCATTGACGTTCTGCTGCAGGCCGCGGCACCCCTGTACGTAGGCGATAGTATTCCAGCCGAAGTCCACACCTTGATTGAACTCGGAAATATAGACGCCGTGGTAGAGTGCCGTCACGTCGCCTGGGTTTAGATTCGTGCCCACTTGGTGAATGTTGTTCCCATAGACCGCCAGCGAGGATTCCGTTACCAGGTCCAGACAGCCCGCCTGGTCGTTCCCGTTAGGACAGCTCATATCGTTGGCGACAATGCGCCAGCCGGTCTCGCCATACGGTTGCATCGCGACGCCACCGCCGCGAATCGTGAATCCGGCAAAAGCCCAGTAACTCTCCCCCTGTCCCTTGGCCCGGACTCCCGTATCGCAGCCTCCGTCAGCGGTTCGGCTGACATTACCGATGGTTGCCGTCGCGCCTGGATAGACCACCATCGCCTTGAGTTGACCGGGCGATCCGGAGTTGGCGCCGATGGTCAAGCAACTGCTCCAGCCTTGGCCATCGTCGGTGGTCTGCGCGACGCCGTTCATCGCGTAAGCAATGTCGCCGGGCGCGATGGTGTCACGTGCGTAAGTCAGGGTGCGCCAGGGATTGGCATAGCTGCCGCTGGCGCTGTCGCTGCCGTTGGTGGCCACAAAATAGATGTTGCCCGGCGCCGCGGTGAATGGGACTCCATTCGAGCCGCCGTTGGCATTGGTCAGAACGATATTGCCTGTTTCCGCGGAGGCGCCGAGCTGAACAGTCACCTTGCTGTCGGTCCACACGGGATAAGCGGCGACAGCGCGTCCGCCGAAAGTTACCACGCCGCTGCCTTGGGCCGCGCCGAAGCGCTTGCCGTATAGAGTGATGAACGCGCCGTTGTTGTTTTGTCCTCCGGTCGTCGGTCCGCTCACCAGGTCGGTGTAGAAGATGTGGGGCGTTTGGCACAAGGCAAGGGCCGGAGTGAGAGCTGTCAGGCACAATAGGATGATTGGGCGACGGGCTGCCCGGGACCGGCGGGGCGTCGTTCGCGATCCAGCGGGATCGCGTCTCCGGGTAAGGCCTCTGACACCCGGGGCTGACAGATGCTTGATCAAAGGTGGCACGGGCTTTAGCCTGGGCTCAACGCTAGCGCGGTTGGCCGGCTTGCCAAAAGGCCACGGCCAACGCCGCGATTCCCAGAAAGCTTCCGAAAGGCAATTCATAAGAAGCCATATCTTTCCTGCGAATCACAATGAACGTGATGCCGATCACCGAGCCCAGCAACGACCCAATCACCATGGTGATGAGAGCGCCCTGCATCCCGAGAAATGCGCCGATCATGGCCACCATCTTCACGTCGCCGAAGCCGAGTCCTTCTTTGTGCCGAATGCGATAGTAGGCCGCTCCCACTCCCCACAGCACCAGCGCGCAGAAGGCGGCGGTAAAGGCGGAATCGCAAGCGGAAAGGATCCGCTCGTTGTGGGTGAACGACGAAAGCAGAATTTGCGGCAGGCCAAAGTGCCTGGGGATCCAGAAAGACATTACAATTCCCAGAACCGTGCCCCCAATGGTGAATTCGTCCGGAAGAATTCGTTCTTCGAGGTCGGAAAACACCAGCTCGATGAGAATTGCCGATAACAGGCAAAGGCCAATGCCTTCGGGCCCCAATCCTACTTTGAGAATCGCCGCGAAAAATGCCGCGGAGGTGAGCAGTTCCACCAGCGGATAGCTCCAATGAATGGATTCGGAGCAACTCCGGCACTTGCCTCGCAGCAGAACGTAGCTCGCAATCGGCAGGTTGTCGTACCAGGCGATGGTTTTCTCGCAAGCCGGACAGAACGAGCGTGGAGGATTCCATACCGATAGATCGCGCGGCATGCGGTAAATACACACGTTGAGAAAGCTTCCTACCACTAATCCGAATAAAGCAGCCAATAATGCTTGAATTAACAATGTTTCGGTCAAGCCAGTACCTTTTCATAAATACGCACAGTTTCTGTCACCATCCGTTCTAGAGAGAAACGCTCCTCGATACGCCGCCGGCCTTCCATCGCCAACCGCCTGGCCAGATCGGGATCGCCCAGCAGGCCCCGGATGGCGTCCGCGATGGCACGCGGATCGTTTTCGGTGAGAAGGCCACTGATTCTATCTTCCACCACTTCCGGCAGACCTCCCACGCGGCTCGCAATCACCGGCGTCGCCGCCGCCATGGCCAGTAGCGCGGCGGACCCCAGGCCTTCCGATTCGCTGATGTATACAAACACCGAAGCGGTGGGAAGATCTTCCGGCAAGTTATGCGAGAAGCGAACGTTCACCGACGCGAGCGCGGCGGCTTGTTGGATGAGTCTTTTCCCCTTGAGCGGATCCGGGGAGTCTAAGGCCAGCACTCCGGAGCGTTCTTGACCGCTGGAGGGCAGGGAAAGTGGCACGCCATCGTAAACAATGCCGATTCGTTCCGCGCCAACACCGGCCGCGAGCAAAGTCTTTTCGACGTAACGAGACACCGCAATGAAATGCGCTTTGCGCCGATATTTGAAGCGCGAGGCCTGGTTGGCGCGCACCGGAAACGCCACGCGGCGCGCGACTACCAGCGGCACGCGCCCTCTTCCTATTAGCAGTCCCAGCGTATGCGAGCGGGCGTCATGAGCGTGAATCAGGTCGAAATCCCGAGCGGAAATCAGGCGCGCCGGCTGGGCATCGATACCTTGCTCCTTCGCCAGACGAAGCAACTCCGAATCGCGCCGGGCCAGCAGCTTCACCTGGTGGCACAAGCCGCGTAGACCGCGCAGCAAATACAGCACCTGCCACTGGCCGCCACGCATTTCCCGTCCGCTATCGATGTGCAGAAGCCGCATGCTCACCGCCGAGGAGACATGTTCTTGGCCTTGGCGTACTTCAGGAAGTTATAGAATGCCCCCATATAGGCAACCGCCAATCCTTCGGCGCCATCCAGAAACCCTCGATGGAGAACATAGGCGCGAAAAAAGGTCCAGGGCGGATCGAGCAGAATTTGCAGCAACCCGATCTTGCGCTTTTCGTCGATAATCTGTTCAGCAGCGAGCGTCGTATATCGGTCCATGGTTTTGAGGTGCTCGGAAAGAGAGCTGCACGTGAAGTGCAGAATGTTGGATTCCAGGTGCCCAATCCGTCCCTCCACCACCACCGATTCGTGCACATACTTGCCCACCCAATGCGCCTTCCGCCGGTCAAACAAACGCACCTTGCGATCCGGATACCAGCCGGAATGCAGGATCCAGGAACCCAGGTACTGCGCCAGGCGCGGCATGGTGTAGGCGTCATAGCCGGCGCCATTTTTCTTGATTTGCCAGATCTCCGCTTCGAGCGCCTCACTCAAGGACTCGTCGGCGTCGAGTGAAAGAATCCAGTCGTTCTCACATTGCTCGGCGGCAAAGTTCTTTTGGCCCGCGTATCCGCGCCAGGGGCTCTCCACCACGCGCGCCCCCAGCTTCGAAGCGATTTCCACGGTGCGGTCGGTAGAGCCGCTGTCGACCACCAGGATTTCATCGCAGCATCGCAGGCTCTCGATCACGCGAGATATGTTGCGCTCTTCATTCTGCGCGATGATCGCGGCCGAGATTTTCATTGCCGGTAAGAGCTAGTGTACCGTCTTGTCCACGGAGAACCCATAAAACTTGTCGAGCGCCAACACCTTCTGTTTGATCAACCGCTCGGTGGTTGTCTTACTCGAGCCGGACAGATTCTGGGTGCCGGGCACGAAGGCGCTCAGATCGAATCCGTAGTCTTTGTAGTTCACCGCATCGGAAACCACCAAAGACTTGCCATCGCCGCTGAGGATGCCGTAAACCGCCGCGTAACTGGACGCCACCAGATATTCCTGCCGCTTGAGCGATGTCTGTTCGGAGGCCTGTTCGGTGAACAGCGCACGTCCGAACAGCTCATTGTGGTTGACCGGTTTGTGCCCCGTGATGTAATACAGCGTTGGCGTAATGTCGGTGGAGAACGCAATGGTAGTTGGATCGAAATACAGCCCTTGCCGGAATTGTTCCGGTATATGCATGATCAGCGGAATCTTCATGATTTCCGGGTAGATCGTATAGGCGTGGCCCCAGCGGCCCTGCTCGCCGAGCGAATCGCCGTGATCGGCGGTGAGAATGACGATGCTCGAGTCATAAAGATTACGTTTTTTCAGGTTATTAATGAAGTTTCCGAAACATCCGTCAATGCGCCTCAGCCGCGAAGCATAGGGTGCGTAGAAACCGCCATAGTTTTCGTTCGATATGGGCTTGGCGCCTTCCCGATTGATCACGGAAATGTGGATGTTCTGGGGCTGCGTGTACTCGAAGATCGGCGAATCTCCCGGGTCTGTGGCCAGCCGCCCATCGAGTTCCTCTAGCGTCGCGCAGAGATCCTGATCCATACTGAGTCTGCCTTTGTCCAACTCCACCAGCTTCGGCCAGGGCGTGACAATCGTCTCCAGAATGGAATCCCGGCTGACATAGGCGCGGTAGTGCTCGGCCTCGAGCAGGTGCTCCAGCGAGTTCATCGACTCGAATGGCGTGACGTACTGTTTGTGCAGCAACATGCCGCCCACCCAGATGGAGGGTTCGGAAAGGCCCGTTCCCCCATAGTGGGTAAAGGCATTTTGCATGACGATGCTTTCCTTGGCGAACCGCGCGATCTGCGGCGTGAAGTCGACTTGCGAGTTGTAGGGCGACAGGTAATCGCGGCGCAGGCTGTCGATCGTAATGATAAAAATGTTGGGCTTCTTCTTGGCCGACGGTTGGCTCAAATCGGCGAGTTGAATGGGTGTGGGCGCGACATGGATGGAGCGGGGAATATTGGTATTGCGGACCAGAAACCGGTAGAAATCGTTGTCGCGCGCTTCCGGCGTCAACAGGTCGTGAATCATTTTGAAGGAAACGTCATAACCCGCCCAGCGATCGAGAAACTGCCCTACGGTCAGCTTGTTTCCAATCTTCTTCCAGGCATGGAAACGAAACGCCTCCTGCACGCGATAAATGGGCAACAGGAGCAGCACACACGCCAGCAGCCGGCCGGTATGACTGGCTACACGGTGTCTCTCGCGAGCCAGCACAAAGAACATCCGAAAGGTGGCAATCCAAATGATGAGCGCGGTGATCTTTTGGACCAGGTAGTTCCAGTCCATTTTCGATGTAGCCACGGCCAGCACGGCCGCCAGGATGGCGACGATGACAGCGCCGATCACCGGCCGGAACCAGCGGCGGGGTTGAGGGGGAGGGGGAGGCAGCCAAAAAGCGAATGAGAAGCCGCTCGCGATTTCCCTCTCCAATGCGCCTGGGCGCGTCAGACAGATGCCGGAAAGGAACGAAGATACGGCGACCGAAAAGGACAGCGCGTAGGCAGTAGCGGGCGTTCCACTAAAGGACATCGCGGGAAAAACAATTACCCGGAACACAGAAAATAGAGCAAATGCGCCCAGCGCGTAGCAGAGTAGAAATTGCTCCCTGGGTGGACAGCGGCACCAGGTTGCCAGGACGCTGAGCAGGTTGAGCAGGGCAAAGAAGAGCAGGAAGACCAGCAAGTGCGACACCGCGCTGACGAAGAACGCAAACCATCCCGAAGCGGCGTTCCATTCGCCCGCCGGGTGCTTGTATAAAGCGATCGCCGCATACACAACTGTCAGAAAAGCGGCCGTTTGCCAAGCGGCGTGAAACGCCGGGCGCTCTTCGTCCGCAATTTTGGCGGACCATTTCAACCGCGGAAAGCGTTCCATCCAGTCCAGGGCAGTTAGCCAAACGATGGGCGCGAGAAAAGCAATTCCCCAGCCCATGGCGGCGCCATTATTTTCCAGATGAGTCAGTACGGGCCAACGGAATAGATAGATGCCCAGCACAATATTGGCGCTGACGAAGAGAATGCTGGCGCGGGTGCGCGCCACTCCAACGGCTAGAGTGACGAAGAACAGTACGAACCAGAATAAGTACGGCTGCAAACGGCCGAATTCGTTGAGAGGCGGAAATAACTCGCCTTTAATCACTTGCTGGAACGTGAACGGGACAAAAGCCAACAGTCCGTAGATGGAGGTAAGTAAGAAGAAGACCACGTAGAGGGTCTTGGCTGCCAGCTTCATGGAGCCTCCGGTTTGGTTTTTAGGGGTTTGGGCGGGTTACTAACCCGCCGTAGGTTATCAACCTGCCTAACAGATTTGGCGCGGCCTTGCAGGTGCTCCAGAACCTTCATTACGTCCTTATAGTGCGGCGATAGTTCATGCGCATGCTCCAGAAACTTGATCGCCGTTCGCTTGTCGCCTTGGGAAGAGTAGACCAACCCGGCCGTCAGCAGTGCGTCCGAATAGTTCGGATAATTCACCAGCACTTTGTCAATGCGGGTGCGGGCCGAAGTGTATTGTCCTGCCCGCATCTCCATGCGTGCCAGGCCGATGTTGAGGTCGGTGTATCCAGGGTTGAGTTTCACGCCGTGCTGATACAGTTCCAGCGCCTTCTTGAACTGGCCGTCCAGTTCGAGCGCGTGCGCATAAAAGAGGATCGAATCCGAGTAATCCTGATCGATCTTCCAACAGCGCTCAAACGCGTTGAGAGACTCGGCATCCATGCCGGCTTTGTCATAAGACTGGCCGATCTGCGGGCAGCCTTCGAGCGGCGTCGGGGAATATTGCAAGTAGCCCTCCCACATTTTCGCCGCCTCGCGATAGCGCCCCAGCTCGTCGTAGGTCTCGGCCAATTGTTGGAGATAAATCTGGTTTTCCGGGTAGGCCAAATGCAGCCTGCTGAGTGGAACCAATGCTTCTTGCAAGCGCTTGTCCTTGATCAACTGCCGGCTCAGCGCCAGCATCTCCTGAGTCGCGGAGACGGAGAGGCTGTGGCCGTCGGCGTTTTCTTCGGCCGCCTCATCCGTATAAGGGTTGACGACAAAGGCCCACCAGAACAGGTAGAGGATCAGCGCGGGAAACGCGAACCGGATGAAAGGGACGTCCACGACTTAAAACCGGTAATAGAAGGTCGCCGTGAGCGAGTATTGCCTGAGGCCCGATGTATCGATGCGGTCTTCGATGGCCGTACCCGCCAAGATGTTAAAGAAGACTCGTTCAGCGACCTGCCAATTCAACTCTCCCAAATACGCCGACGAATTCAGAATGCCCACTTCGTTGATGCTCTGGACTTCAAAGGGGGTGGACCCGCGGCTGTAGCGGAAACTGACATAGCGTTGGCTGTCATGGAAATATCGCCTGACAAGAAGTTGGTAAGAGACGGAAGTTCCCTGCTGGCTATCCGGCACGATATAGGTTCTGAGCGATCCATACCAGTTTTTGTGATAACGGCCGACGCTTCCGGTGAAAATATTGATGTGCGAGCTGGTAAATGCGAGCCTTCGCATCCCCAAAGACGCCTCATAGCCCTTCCCAAGATTTTGGAAAATTTCAGCCGCTCCGCGATACGTCGGATATAACGCGCCTTGCGGTGAGTAGCCGGCGTTCAGGTACAAATACGTCCCAGGGCGTAGCGCCGGGTACCAGTCCACTTCAGCCAGCGAGCTGTTCAGTCCAAAACGCGAGGCTTCCGAAAACCGAAAAATGAGAGACCCGGCGTTCAAGCCGCGTTTCAAGCTGATCGACTCCTCCTGCCAGGTAGAGGAGCTGTTTGCGTACTTGATGAAGTCATAAGACGATCCGCTTTGCCACGCGCGATCCAGGTCCCGCAGATCGCGGCGGAGATCCAAGGCTTCCTCATTGCGCGGCTCGCGCGCCAGAATCACCTTCAATATCTCCAGCGCGTCACGATTGCGATTCATTTTGGCCAGGACCTTGGCTCGCGCCAAAAGCATCGGCAGATTGTCCGGATTTTCGGTTAGAAACTGACCGGTGATCTGCTCGGCCCGCGGCAGATCGCCGGTCCAAATCTCGACATTCACCAGTCCCAGGGCGGCATCGGTATATGCGGGGTGCTTGGTCCAGACGGCCTGCAAATCCTGGCGCGCCGAATAATAGTTTCCTTCCCAGGATTGGATCAAGCCGCGCAGCAATTGGGCGTCGCTGTCGCTGGGGTGTTGCGCCAGATAGTCGTCCAATAAGGAGAGAGCCTTAGGCCGTTGTTTGTGGGTGGCTAATTGGCGCGCTTGGGTGAGAACGTCGTCCTCGGCACATAAATACTGTACTGACACCACGAGTGTTAGCCCAACGACCAGAACCGGGTAGCGGAATCCCCTTAGTACCATGCGCTACGGAATGGATCGGCCAGTTGAGGCTTAACCTTTAGTTCTCTGTACCTTGGGGCTCATCGGAGGGGACTAGAAGTCCCGGTCAGCCCCTAGGCCATGGCCTAAAGTAATACCTCTATCTCGACGAATGAAGCAGTAGACAGCAAATCGTCTGAAAAGAAACAGTTCCGGCGAACGCCGACATGCGTTTTAACGAGGATAGATGACCACCGGTAAGAACGGCGGAGGTTCGCGATTTTTAGGCGCGCTCGCTTCGCGCCTCGGCATCGTCGAAACCGAAGTTTTTCAGGAGGGGACGAACGAAGTCCGCGAGTATCGCGGACTCGGGTTGACCTTCCGGCGCAAGACGGCTGCCTCCTCACAAACGTTGGACGCGCGGTTGCCTGCGATCAATGCGCTCCCGCCCAGCACCAGCAATGGTCATACACCGGGGCATGCCTCGGGGCACTCGGAAAGCCTAAATAGTCTCGCTGCACATTTAGAGGCAGCAGACGGGTTAGAGACGGACGAGGCGGAGTCGGATGAAGTCGAACTGGGTCGGTCCGAGACCGGCGCGCCCGCTGATGCAGGCGGACAAACGGAGCTACTGGCGTTTGCCGCGCACGTCGGCTCGATGTCGGTCGCATCCTCAACTCACGGCGCATTGGAAACCTTGAATACAGAGTCCGCGAACGGCAGGGCAAACTCCTCGACCCTCACGGAAGACTCCAGAGTGGATACCGCACCAGCGGAGACTGTAGGTGAACCGGCAGAGGCGGAAGCCGAACGGCCAGCCAGCGAGCGGCATCCGATTCTCGCCGGCAAGACAGTTGGCGTAATCGGGTTTTCGGGAGACGACGCCGCGCTGCTGGGCAGCGCGCTGGCCGCCCAGTATTGCTCGTTTCTCATTCTGACTCACGAGGAAGCGGAGTTCAAGAAAGGCTCTACCAGCGGCTGTGACTTGTTGATGATGCAGGCCAAGCCGGAATGGGGTGAGCCCGGTGTGCTCTATCCCGGAAGCGCCTTGAAAACCAAGCGGCCGGTGCTGATCATGGGAGGGCGCGATGCGTTGAGCGCAGTGGCGCTATGGACGCATGGCGGCCCGCGAGAATTTATTCCGGCGCCATGGGCGGTCGAAGACGCGGTGTGGCGGGCCGCTACCCTGCTGGTCAGGATAGAAGCGTCAAAAACGCGGCGCGGCAAGAAAACCGGCCGCAAACTGGTGATTATCGGCGACGCGGATACTGCTGCCAGCACGCTGCTGCATGCCGTTCTGGCGCAGGAAGGCATTGCCTGCCACGTGGCCGAGAACGGCGTGAACACGCTGGCGTTGGCGAAAGCCAAGCAGGCGGATGCCGTGATGGTAGACGTCAGCCTGCCCGGCCTGGATGGGTTTCAGGTGCTGGCGGAGCTGAAACGGGATCCGGCCATGAGCCACACGGTTACGATTCTGCTCACCGCCCGGCAGACCGAGGCCGATGTGCTGCGCGGTTTTGGGTTGGGCGCGGACGATTACATCACCAAACCGTTTAGCCCGATGGAAGTGGTGGCCCGGCTGAAGCGGTTTCTGTTGAGGAAGCCTTGAAGAGATTCTGGGCGATCCACGTCCCACGCGCGCTCAGCATCGCAAAAAACGCGCGCCGCATAGCCACAACAAAGTGGGCCGCATTTCGCCAGACGGGGCTCGATCGGACGGTGATTCTGCTCAAAGCGGTGGTGGTGATGGCGGCGTTTTTGTACCCTGTCTGGTGGCTCCATCGCAACGTCGTGTCGAGCCGCGTTCCCCAGATACCGCTGTCTCTGGCGATCGCGTTTATCGGCGTTCAGGTCGCCTCCATTTTCATACAACTGCTGGCGTCTTCCTTTGTGAAGAAGGTTGAGTCGCTCCGCACGGCGCGCTCAGCCCGGCTGAGGCCGGCAATCCGCGAGCAGATCGCGGCGTTTCTAGTAGGTCAAGACAGTAAACACGTGCCGGCGGAACTGCGTGCCTTGGGCCGGCGCTCTTCGAGGGACGTAGAGGTCTGCCTGGTGGAAGCACTCACCGCTGTAGACGGCCAAGCTCAGCGGAAACTGAGTGAACTGGCAGTCGAGTTGGGCTTGGTCGACCGCTGGCGCCGGCGGAGCAGGCGTGGCAGGCGCGAATGCAAACAGGCGGTGGAGCATCTGGGCCAACTCACGCCCAGTCTGGCTTGTTCGGCTTTGCGGCCGCTGCTGAAGAACCCCAAAACGGCGGCGGAACCGATTATCTATCGCGCGTTGGTCCGGTGCGCCTCGAAAGACGACCTGAACCTGCTGTTTCGAAATGCCGCGGATGCTCCGCTGTTGTTGCGGGCTATGCTGGCTGGCGAACTGCGCGACTATGCGCCGCAACTGACCGCCGTAGCGCTGCCGGCCGTTCTGAAAGACGGCACGCCGCGGCAGATCGCCGGCGCGTTGGAGATGGCGGCCGCTTGGCGATGTCCTCTGCCCTTGACCGCCCTTGCGCCTCTGATGCGGCATCCGGATGCGAAAGTTCGGGCTAATGCGCTGAAGCTTTCCGCCTTCAGCGGTTTGAGCCAGGGCGGGGAACGGCTGATTCTGCGGGCGCTGGACGATCCGGCTCCGGAAGTCCAAAAGACGGCCATCGGCCTGGCGGGACGATTGCGGCTGAACCAGGCACTTGGCCGATTGGTTGTAGTTATGCGTCACAAAGACGGAGAAACATCGCGTTTGGCCTGCCTGGCACTGGCGATGCTGGGAGCATCGGGCGAGGCCTTCCTGCAGAGCGACATCATGACCAGCGACCCGCGATCGGCCGGACGCGCCGCCGAATCCCTGGCGCGCATGCGCACCGCCCGGTCCGCGCTGCTCGAGATCGCCTGATGCTCGACATACTGGTTCACCGCGTCTACTTTTTCTTTGAGAGCGGCATCATTCTCTATGTCTTCACCATTAACGCGATTTACTTCTTGCTGACGGTTATCGCCTATTTCTCATTGCGCCGACATCATGTCCATTTCACGCCGGTGGAACAGGACGCGTTGATGCGCTCGCCCTTGCTGCCCGCTCTTTCTTTGATCGTGCCCGCTTACAACGAATCGGCGACCTGCCGGGAGAGCGTGGGCGGGATGCTGCGGCTCGATTATCCCAACTATGAAGTGGTCGTGGTCAACGACGGGTCCAAAGATAACACGCTGCAGGTTCTGATTGAAGAGTTTCACCTGTACAAATCCGCGCAGGTCCCCTCCGGGACGCTGGTCACCAAGCCGGTCAAGCAGGTTTACCAATCGGCCGATCCGGTTCGGCTGGTCGTGATCGACAAAGTGAATGGCGGGAAAGCGGACGCGATCAACGTCGGTTTGAATGCGGCCACTTCGCCGCTGGTGATGGTGGTGGATTCCGACTCACTGATCGAAAGTTCCGGCCTGTTGAACCTGGTCAAAGCGTATTTGGAAGACCCCGAGCGCATCATCGCCGTGGGCGGCACGGTGCGCGCGGTGAACGATTGTGATGTAGAACATGGGCGCGTCAAGACCATCCGAACGTCCAAATCGCACCTGGCGAATTTTCAGTCGGTCGAATATCTGCGCGCTTTTCTCGGCGGGCGCGTGGGATTCAGCCTCATGAACTGCCTGCTGATTATTTCCGGCGCTTTTGGACTGTTTCGCCGGGACGCCGTACTCGAAGCCGGAGGTTTCGATCATGACACCATCGGCGAAGACATGGAACTGGTGGTCCGCATGCATCGCCTGTGGCTGGAAAAGAAGAAGCCGTATCGGATTGCCTATGTCGCGGCGCCGGTTTGCTGGACCGAAGTGCCGGACTCACTGAAGATTCTGCATCGCCAAAGAAAGCGCTGGCAGCGGGGAACGGTGGAGAGCTTGTGGCGCCATCGCATCATGCTGTTCAACCCCAAGTACGGCGTGGTCGGCATGTTCGCCTTCCCTTACTTCGCCATCTTCGAAATGCTCGGCCCGGCGGTGGAATTTCTGGGATACTTCCTGACGATCCTGGGCCTGGTGTTCCGCATCATCGCTCCGCCCATCGCCATTTTGTTCTTTAGCGTGTCGGTGATGTTCGGAATCCTCCTGTCGACCAGCGCGGTGGTACTGGAAGAATTCACCGTGTGCCGATTCCCGAACTGGCAGCACAGTCACCGGCTGTTTTTCTCAGCGATCGCGGAGAACTTCGGATTCCGGCAACTGCTGACGTTCTGGCGCGTGCAAGGTTTGATCGAGGCCATTAAAGGCAAGAAGGGCGGCTGGGGCGCCATGGAGCGGAAAGGCTTCAACGTAGTGAAGCGGGCTTAGGCGCGCCTCAACGTCGATTGCGGGAAACCCCACGACGGACGAGACGTTCCCGCTTTGCCGCTTCGGCGGCGCGAGGCCGGGCAAAAACTGGAAAAACTGGGGAACGTCTCGTCCGTCCCTGGGGTTTTTCTATCGCCGGGCGTAAAAAAGGCCGATTCCGAAGAACCGGCCTTTTGACAATTCACACAGGAGAAATACGAGGTCTTTATTTCGCCTTTTTCTGCTTCTGTTGGCCGACGCGAACCTTAAAGTGCTGCTGCTTGGCTTCCTGGAAGGCTTTGTGATCGTGCCGCGCAACTACATCTTTGAGATACGCGTTCATGTCAACATCCTTCGGCAAAACCGCCATCAGCGTAAAGGAATCGTTACAAGTCGGACAGAACGGACGAAATCTC
This sequence comes from Bryobacterales bacterium, assembly GCA_963836595.1. Classification (GTDB taxonomy): domain Bacteria; phylum Acidobacteriota; class Terriglobia; order Bryobacterales; family Bryobacteraceae; genus DATFZA01. The sequence continues at coordinate 348,906 of CAWIKC010000002.1, read as the reverse complement.
TTCACGTTGGGGATAGGCATAACTCTTCCAGTCTAGCAAAGAGCCGCCGGGTTCCCAAGTTTACTTTGTCTTATCTTCAACCTTAGCCGCGGTTTTGTTAACGCCCTTCTTAACGCCTTTCGCCGTGGCCTTGGCCGCGTGTTTGCTAGCCGAGCCCGTCTTCTTAGCAGCCGTCTTCACGTCGCTGCCAGCCTGTTTCACATCTTGCTTGGCCGGAGTATCGGCGGCGAAAGTCAAACCCGCCATCAACAGCCCAGCGATCATCAGTCCGAAGTACTTTTTCATGCTTACTGCCTCCACAGCTAGAGATTGCCTGCGACCGCTCGGAGTTTCGTATCTTGTTGAATTTTAAGGTAGAGTTTTCTTCATCTCGAGGTCGAGAAATTCCACTTCCCAGGGAACCCGCTCAAGATCGAGCCGCGCAACGGTGACCGGCAACTGAAAGCGCCGTGGCCCCGCGCTTCCGGGATTGATATAGAGGACGCCGTTGCGTGTTTTCGCCGAGGGATGATGCGAGTGGCCGCTCACTACGATCGGAAAGCCCGCCACGGATGGATCCAGATCAAGCTCACCGAGATCGTGGAGCACATAAATCGCTACCGGACCAGCCTCGGCGATCGCCGTTTCAGGAAGCGCAACGGCCCAGGCGCCTTTGTCGACATTCCCGCGGACGGCGACAACGGGCGCCAACTCGCGAAGTTTGTCGAGAATCTCCGGCGCGCCGACGTCGCCGGCATGCACGATGAGGTCCGACCCTCGTAACGCATCCACTGCTTCTTGCCGTAGCAGGCCGTGCGTGTCCGAAATCAGTCCGGCGATCATCTGTTATTTATTCTCTGGCGCCGATTTACGAAGCGGCGAGAAAATCAGCCACAGCCAGGACAAGGCGACGCCCCCCGCTGCCGCGAACAGCGTAGGCCGCACTCCCAGCGTACTCGCCAGCCAGCCTCCCGCGATTGCGCCCAGCGGCCACATGCCGCGCGAAAGTAACTGCATGGCGGCGTTGACTCGCCCCAGGACATGATCTGGCGCGAGCGCTTGTCGAAGGCTGAGTTCCGTGACGATGAACGTGGTGTAAGCAGTGTCGCCAAGCAGTTGTTGGGCGACGAGAAACGCTATGGCGGCGAAAGCCGGTCCATGCGCCAGCGGAATGAAGACCAAGGCGAACGGAATGCAGATGGTAGACACCAGGATCGTTCGTCCCGTGCCGAGCGCGCGCCCAATTCGCGGCGCCAGCGCGGACCCCGCCAGACTGCCGGCGCCGCCCATGGCGATCACCAGGCCCAGTCGCGCCGGGCTGAGGCTGAGATTCCGAATCGCATACAGAACATATAGCGGGCCCACCATGCTGTGGAAGAAATTAGCGAATACGGACCAGCGCGCGATGGCGCGCAAAAGGGGCTGTGTGTTGAGAAAGCGCAGACCGGCGCTGGCTTCCGCCCAAACATTTTCGCGCGGCTGCGGCTCGGGCGCCGGCTCCTTAGAACGGATCGACCAGACCATGATGGCGGAGAAAATAAACGATGCAGCATCCAACAGGATCGCCAGCGGAGCGGTGATCGTTTGCACCAGAATCCCCGTGATGCCAGGCCCAGCGACCTCGGCCGCCGCGGAAGTCGCGGCCAGCTTGGAATTGCTGTCGAGCAAGCGTTCCCGCGTCACCAGCGCGGGCACCAGCGATTGATAAGCGACATCGAAGAACACCGTCAGCGTGCCGGCGAGCGCAACTACAACGTAGACTTGCGCCATCGATAGCCTATGCAGCGCCGCGGCCAACGGAATCGTAGCCAACAGCGCCGCGCGTCCCAGGTCAGCAGCGATCATCACGGGGCGGCGTCGCAGGCGATCCACCCATACCCCCGCTAGCAGACTGAACACCAGCATGGCGGACGCGCCAATCGCCGTGAGAACTCCCATATCGGCAGGGGTCGCGCCGAGCACCAGCACAGCCAGGAGAGGCAGACCATCGCGCGAGATGCGCGATCCGACTTCCGATACGCCTTGACCGATCCAGAGCCGGGCGAAATCGGCCGAGCGCTCAGTATCCGGTTTCGTCTTCGTGATCGTCTTTGTGATAATGATACAATCCTCCCGTTCTCATGAAACCAACCCTCTTGGCTGAACTGCTGGCGGAATTCTTAGGAACCACCGTCCTGATTTTATTTGGCGCCGGAGTGGTCGCCATGACCCTCCTTTTTGGTCACGGACTACCGGGCGAAGTCGTGAACGGCGGCTTTACCAATATAACGATCGCTTGGGGCCTGGCCGTCACGATGGGAATTTATGTAGCCGGCAAGACCACCGGCGCCCATCTCAATCCGGCAGTGACCCTGACGCTGGCCGTGTATCGCGGTTTCCCGTGGCGCAAAGTCTTGCCGTATTCCCTCGTTCAAACAGCGGGCGCGTTTCTGGCGTCGGCGATTGTGTTCTGGGACTATTATCCCGCATTTTTGAAAAACGATCCGGGGCTGACTCATACGGCGGGAATCTTTACTACTTTTCCCGCCTTTCCGGGAAGTCCGCTGTTCGGATTACTGGATCAGACCCTGGGCACGGCGCTCTTGCTATTGCTGATTTTCGCGATCACCGATGAGAGGAATACTCCGCCGCAGTTCATGGCGCCCGTAATGGTGGGGCTGGTGGTGGTCGTCGTCGGCATGGCGTTTGGAGGCATGCACGGCTATGCCATCAACCCGGCGCGCGACTTTGGGCCACGCTTGTTCACGGTGGTTGCGGGGTTCAAGAACAACGGGCTGACCGACGGTTCGCTGGTATTTTGGGTGCCGATTGTGGGGCCGCTGCTGGGAGGCGTGATCGGCGGCGGCGTTTATGATTTGTGTATACGCAGGTATTTGGCGCCCGTTGCATGAAATGCGCTGGAGGTCGCGATCGGCCAGCATGTCCCCTTATCGATTCAGGTCTATTGCGTCGGCAAAGCAAACAGTCTATGATCATGAGAGGATTAGGGCGCTGGCAGGCGCCCTAATCCAGAAGTGAAATCAGCGCCTCTTGCGAGCGCGGCTGATCTTTACTTCGACCGTGATGAACTTCAGCACGAATCTCACGATAAGGATCATAAGTTGATCCTCCTTTCTACTCCGTAAGGGACCGCCCGGGCTTCTTCCCCGGGCTTTCCATTTGAAGCTCTTGTACTCCATCTGGAACTTGCCTGATCCTCGACTGTCAGAAAGCTCTTCTGTTTAGTGCTACCGACCGGACGAATTCTCTTGCGGAAATTGAGCCTTCGTCACACCGCGAACGATTTTTCGGCCTGTTTTCTGGGGTATTGTGTCGGCAACGGAAACAGTCTATGATCATGAGAGGATTAGGGCGCTGGCTGGCGCCCTAACCCGCGAAGTGAACCTGCCCCCTGGGCTGAGACAAACAGTTAAGAGACTGGTTACCGTTCGATGGTAAATGATTCCCTTCGAGGCGGCAATAGATTTAAGCTGAGGGTGCCGGTGAAGCGGAGACGGGCCATGCTGGCGAGCACCCCGTTGAGGAATAGCCGGCCGGAACTCATCGTGGACGATGGGCAGGGCGTGGTTACTTCCGGCGCGTCCTATAGCCTGGCCCGGACCCGACCGGGAAGCGGTACTCTGGCCCAGGTTTATCAGCAGGAACGACACATCGGACCGATAGATTCCGGCATGCCTGCAAAAACGCTTGTGGAGGGCGCCCTCAGTTTTTGGTCTCGTAAACAACCGGCCTTTCATGCACAAACCTGCTGCGAGGCTGGCAGCGAGCGTTCGAACTCGATCGGCGGACGGTAGTCCAGCGCCGAGTGCAGCCGCTTGCCGTTATAGATGTTTTCGATGAACCGCTCGATGGAAGCATGCGCGTCAGCCAGATCGCGATATTCCTGGCGATAGACCTCCTCGTATTTCAGGGTTTTCATGAAGGATTCGCAGAAGGCGTTGTCGTAGGGATTGCCTTTGCGGCTCATGCTGATCTGAACCCCGTGATCGTTGAGCAGGCGGGTGTAGGCATGAGAAGCATACTGAACCCCTCGGTCGGAATGATGGGTCAGACCTTCCGTTGGCGACCGCTGCCGGAATGCCATCTCCAATGCCTCGATTGCCAGGTCGGCTTCCAGTGACCGATCGAGTGCCCAACCGATCACTCTACGCGAATAGGCGTCCAGCACAACCGCCAGGTAGACGAACTCCGTCTCTAGCCGTACATAGGTAATGTCAGCGACCCAGAGCTGATCGATGCCAGTCGGCTCCAGGTCGGCTGCCAGATTCGGATAGACCGCCAGACCATGCTTGGAATCCGTGGTTGTCACCACGAATTTCTTGCGGCGCAGGCACAGCAAATTATCTTCGCGCAGGATCCGCGCCACCCGTTTGTGATTGACCTGCCAGCCGCGCCGTCTCAACTCGGCCGTGATCCGCGGCAGGCCATAGCAGGGGAACTCCAGCGCGATCCGATGAATTTCGTTCCGTAGATCCAGATCGTCATCGGCAACCCGTTCGGCGCCGGGATCGAATCGATAGAGACCAGCCCGGCTGACTTTTCCCAGTTGGCACATGCGCGTCGCCGTCATCGGGATACCTTCTTCGATTTGGCTCCGGATGTACTGGTAGGTCGCGGCTTTCCAGTCAGCGCCTGCAGCATCCGCTGTTCCTCGATTCGCTGCAAGCACCCTTTCAAAAAATCAATCTCCACGGCCTGCTGGCCAACCTTGCGCTCCAGGTGCCCCACCTTGGGGTCCTCCCAACGCCGCTTTCCCACACCGGGGAACGCATTGCCGGGACCATGGCGGAACTCCTTCCGCCACCGGTGCAGCAGGTTGGCATTGATTTCAAAGGCCCGCGCCACCGCGGCGGCTGACGTTCCTGCTTCCAGCTGCTGAACCGCAGCCAGTTTCATTTCACGCGTGAACTTCCGTCGGGACAATCCCATGAGTCGAATCCTCCATTCACTGATTTTCGACTCTTAACTGGTTGTCTCAAAATCGGGGGCAAGTCCAAAGTGAAGTTAGCGTCTCTTTCGAGAGCGGCTGATCTTTACTTTGATCGTGATGTATCTCATCACAAATCTCACGATAAGGATCATAAGCTGATCCTCCTTTCTGGTTTGTATCGGATCGCCCGGGCTGTTCCCCGGGCTTTCCATTTGAAGCTCTTGTACTCCATCTGGAACTTGCCCGATCCTCGACTGGCAGAAAGCTCTTCTGTTTAGTGCTTGCGAACGGACGAATTCTCTTTCGGAAACTGGGTCCTCGCATCCCGCGGCCAGCAGCAACCCGAGGAACTGGACCGGCCTGGCCTTCGCCGCAATGCGGTCACCCCAGGCACGGGGCGCGTGCTCAAGCGAACCATCGCCAGCCGGCAAACCGGCTGGCTTCATAAGTTGCAAAAAAAGAAGGCTCGACCGGCTCGCGGCGAATCCTAAATCCGCTGCATGAACCGCTGGGCACCCTTGCCAACCGAGCCCGTGATCGACCAAGATGGCATAGTAGACTTGATTTTGAGGGAGAGGAATTAGCTACATGAGAAGTGCAGTTCTATGGGCGGGCATGGCCGCGTTCCTGGTCAGCGGATCGCTCTTTAGCGCCGGAAAGAAGGGCGACCCGGCAAAAGGAAAAGAAGTGTTCGAGCAGTGCGGCGTCTGTCATAATGCGGATTCCGATGACAAGAAAATCGGCCCCGGTCTGAAGGGCCTGTTCAAACATCCGAAACTCAAGAATGGCAAGCCCGTTACCGAACAGAACGTGCTCAGTGTCGTTAATAGCGGAGGCAACGGAATGCCTTCCTACGCGGACATGCTGTCCGATGAAGAAAAGGCCGACGTCGTCGCGTATTTGAAGACTCTCTAATGGCGTTCCCTGGAGGGGACTCGCCTATATGGAAACATGGAAAGATCTCGCGAAGATCCTGGCTGCGTTTGTCCTCACGGCTGTGATTGGTTGGGATCGTGAAAGCGAAGAGCACACCACTGGCGTGCGCACCTTCCCGGTCGTTGGCATTGCCAGTTGCGCTTACCTGTTGATCATCAGTCCGCCAGGAACCACGGCGGACTCTTCGCGCGTGCTTCAGGGATTGATAACCGGCATTGGATTCGTGGGCGCGGGAGCGATCTTGAAAGAGGGATCGACGGTAAAAGGCACGGCGACTGCCGCCAGCGTTTGGAATGCCGGCGCGATCGGCGCATCGGTGGCGCTGGAGCACTACGGCATCGCAATAGCGCTGGCGTTGATGAACCTATTTGCCATGAGGGCGCTACTGCCCATTAAGAACCGATTAGCCAAGCGGGGAAAGGCGGAGTCCTGAGTTCTCCGCCGTCTTCCTTATAGATATTCTGGCTTTATGAACGGCCGGATCGCACTTGCTCGGGCCGATCGGTTTTGGCATAGTCCGCCGAAGCTTCGCCCGACGAACCTATGTCCTTGGCGCCGGTTTGTTTCAAGATGTCCTTGGCGCGCTTGGTCCAGTCCGAACTGTCGGAATGAACCGACAGAAGCATGCCGCCGTCCTTAATCATGCCCTCGTAACGCTTGGCTTCGTACTCCGGCAACCCCATCCCGACTAACGCTCCGATGAGCCCGCCGACTACTCCGCCCGCTCCGATACCGCCCAGAGCGCCCATGATCGGTCCAGCCGCGATGAACGGTCCGAGTCCTGGAATCGCCAGCGCGCCGATGCCCGCCAGCCAACCGAGAGTTCCGCCAACGACAGCTCCGGTGGTTGCGCCAGTCGCCGTACCCTCCGGAGCTTTGGTGCTCTTCTTGTGAGCGAATTCCTTGTTGCTCTGGTTGTCGGGTAACAGCGCGGAAATATCCGTATTTCGGAAACCGGCTTCTCGAAGCACGTCTACCGCGTTTTCGAGATCAACCCGGTTCCGGTAAATTCCATAAACTGCTGTATTTTTACTCATGAGTCTGTCCTTTGTTATTGTTTTATTCGGCCGGCGTCAGGGGTCGATCTTTATTGTGATCAGATTGTTGACATTATTGGCGCCGGCCACTTTCGATGCATACGATTCGACCGTCTTCTTCTCGTCTTCTGAATACACCGGCCCCTTTAACGTCACTTCTCCGTCCCGCACGATCACCTTGACGTCATGCGCATAAGTGGAGAGGGAGTCGTCGTCCACGATCGCCTTCCTAATCTGCTCGGCTGTTTCGCGATCATTCATGTCCCGCTGCTTAGAAGCGGAGTTTCCGCCGCCTTTATCGGGTTGTTGCCCAAACGCCACAGTCCCCACAGCGAGGATGCAGCCGGCGGTCACCGTTACAAGCAGCGTCACAAGCGGTCGTTTCAAGCGGCACCTTCCTCCAGTTAGAAGCCTGCAATGAAGGGTTGATTACGTTAGAGAGGGTTACTCCGGCCTAGGATTTCTCAGACCGGTTTTAGCTTTTTCTCAAATCCGCGCAGGCTTCTCAAAATGCTGATAGTCCTGACGATCTTTCCAACTTCCGCCCCAGGTCCAGCCGTGCCTTGCGAACAGGCGAACAATATAACTGCCGGTCTGAATGCTCCCTGGGTGTGCGCGATTGCGGTCGAGATAGCGCCGGCCATCCGGAGGGAGCACTTTGTCACCTTTGACGTAAGGGTTGATCAGCGGATTTATATCGATGGCGCGGCCCCAACTGTGATTGGAAAATTTGCCCGGCTGGCCGGTGATGTCCCGGCAGTTGAAGGCCGATGTATTGTCGGCAGCCATCGAGCGATCGTCGTTGCCGTCGTATGTTTCCACCGGCTCCATGCGCTCAATCTGAAATCCATGTTGGAACAGATCCTGGAAAATCCCCGCTACTTCGCGCGCTACATCTTTATGCACGATCAATATGCCTTGCGCCGGCCGGCGATGAAAGTCGAGGTAGGGCACTTCGACTTGCCGCAAATCTCGAATCTCCACGGGGCAGCCCACATGCCAACTGACCCCTCGCATGCGCGTCTGAAAATTGGGCGGAATCGGAGAAATCAGGAAAGCCGCGATTGCGAACAGCAGCATCAGACGCGGCCAGCGCGGATTTCTTCCGCCAGGTAATCGGTAGCCCGCCAACTCAAAGCGAGAATCGTTAGCGTCGGATTCTTCTCGGTGGCGGATGGGAACGCGGCGCCGTCGACCACGAAGAGATTCTTTACGTCATGCGATTGGCAAAATGAGTTCAGGGCCGATTTCTTGGGATCGGCGCCCATGCGGCAGGTCCCGTGTTCGTGAATGGCGCCGCCGTTGTTGTCGAGCCAGCGCCGATCGAAAGGAAGGATCTCGGCCTTCGCGGCGTGCAGGATCTCTTCGGCCGTGTCATACATAGCCGCGGCCATTTTGCGCTCGTTGTCGCCGATCGCATAGTCAATCCGCGCGATGGGCACTCCGAATCTGTCCAGCGCCGTGCCTTCTACCGTGACGCGGTTCTCGGCACGCGGTAAGGTTTCGCCAAACGGATGCAGCTCCACCAAGGCCGGATAGCGCTCTTTGATCGCTCTCTTTAGCTCCGCGCCGTATCCTGGGAGTTTCTTCGCGTACCCCACATCTTGTTGTGCGCCGCAATTCCAAAACTGAATGCCGAAGCCGCGCAGGTAGTCTTGCTTTCCGCGATCGAAACGCGGCATGTAGATATGCGCTCCGCCGATCCCGTCGTCGTTCTGGACCGGCTTGCCTAGTAATTCCGGCACAAACCCAGCGACCTGGCAGCGGATTTGTTCGCAAAGATAGCGGCCGATCACATCGCTGGAGTTGCCGATGCCATTGGGGTATTGGCTCGATTTAGAATTCAGCAAAATTCGTGTGGAGTCGATGCAGGAAGCGCCCAGCACCACGCGCTTAGCAAGTACGCGGCGTTCGGCCTTGGTTGCGCGATCGAAGTACTGTACGCCGCTGGCCAGGCCGCGATCGTCTACCAGGATGCGCGCCACCACGGCATTGTCGACAATTTCGAGCCGCCCGGTCTCGATCGCCGGATCCACCAGGTAGTCAGACGCATTGAAGAACGCGCCAATGTCGCAGCCCTTGCCGCAAGCGCCGCAGAAGTGGCATTTTGGATGACCGTTGTGTTCTTGCGTCAGAACCGCCCTGCGCCCGGCAACAAAGGTCATCCCGGATTTGGCGGCCGCCTTCCACAACAGTTGTTCGCCACAACGCGGGCGCGGCGGAGGCAAGTGAAAGCGGCTACCAGGCAACCATGCATTATCGTCTGAGCCGCCGCAAATCCCGACGAACTGATCGACCTTGTCGTAATACGGCGCGATGTCGCGGTATCGGATGGGCCAGGGGATTTCCCAACCATCGCGCTCCGGCTCAGTCAAGTTGAGGTCGGAATAACGAAGCGACACGCGGCCCCAAACGTTAGTTTTCCCTCCTCGGCCCCACACCCGCGTTAGCTCGAACGGCTTGTCCGCAGGGTAGGTGTAGGGAGCTTCTTCGTCCTCCACAAAGAAACGCGGGCTGAACTGGCCGCGAAGATTGCGGTAACGGGCTTCCCAGGGTTTCACATGCGACCAAAACTTGGCCCGGTCAAACTTCTCTCCCGCGTCCAGCATCAGCACATTGACGCCCTGCCGAGTGAGGTTCCAGGCCGCCATGCCGCCGGCCGCCCCGCTGCCGATTACAATGCAATCGTGAACCGCGGGCGATGAATTAATTTGCATGCTGGCGCCCGGCTTCTGGTTGATGTTCGGCCTCAGGTTGGTGTTCAGGATGGGTGCAGCCCTCGAACTCGGCGACATACGTGTTGCCGTGATAGCCTAACTCATCCACCAGACCTTCTTTGGTCGAATAATAAGCATCAATCGTCAAATCTTTGATGGGCTGAAACAGCGGACTATCCACAAAAACGCTGGCTTGCCATCCCTCAGGCATTTCGAGAAAATTCTGGCTACGCAACTCGGCCAGACCTTGTTGTAACGTCCATCGCAATCCGGAGTCGCTGCTCGCTTCGCGATCGATGTATAGATGTGCTCCAACATCGGACGCGCCGGGCGTGCTGGTGCGCGGGATGATGATATCGACCAGACGAGCCAGAATTTGCAGTTCTCCATCCGGGAAAGCCGGCTCCGCCGCCCCCGGCCTGGCTGCGGCGATGGCCGCGATCGTCACCAGTGCGTGTCTCCGATTGATCCCCTTGGGGTGAATCGTCATAAAATGCGAAGGTCCCTTCCCGTCATTTCTTTCGGTTGTTTTTCACCCAAATAACAGAGGATGGTCGGTGAAATATCCTGCAATGACCCGCCCTGGCGCAGCTTCGAGGTGTTCTCGTCAACCAGAATGAACGGCACCGGATTGGTGGTGTGATACGTGTGCGGTCCTTTGGTAATCGGATCGATCATCATTTCAGCGTTCCCGTGATCGGCGGTGATCATCCACGCTCCGCCCTGGCGTTTCAGGGCGGCATGGATTTGGCCCAGGCAGCCATCCACTGTTTCCACGGCGCGAACAGTAGGAGCCATTTTACCCGAGTGTCCGACCATGTCGGCGTTGGCGAAGTTCATGACGATGACGTCGAAGCCGCCCTGTTCTATGTTCTTCACAATCACGTCGGTGATTCCTTGCGCGCTCATCTCCGGCTTTAGATCGTAAGTCGCCACCTTCGGCGACGGCACCAGCTCCCGGCTTTCGCCGGGATACGGTTTTTCGTTGCCGCCGTTGAAAAAATAAGTCACATGCGCGTATTTCTCGGTTTCCGCGCAGCGCAGATTCTTCCACTGTAGTTGCGCCATCACATCGGCCAGGATGTTGTTGGGATGTTCACGCGCCAGCACGAACGGCAATTTGAACGTATGGTCGTATTCGGTCATGGTGGTGAAGTGCAGGTTCTTGGGCGCGCCAGGACGCTCAGTCAAGGCCATGCTCATTTCGCGCCCACGGTCCGCCCGGTAGTTGAAGAATATGCACGCGTCGTCGTCGCGAATCAGTCCGACCGGTTGATCGGCGGAATCGACGATCGTCACCGGTTCAATGAACTCGTCGGTAATGCCGCGCTCATAGGAGCGCTTGGCGGCCGCCACCGGATCGGTTGCCTTCTCGCCCGCGCCATGCACCATCGCCTCGAAGGCCCGCTCGATCCGCTCCCAACGTTTATCCCGGTCCATGGCGTAGTAACGGCCGGAAATGCTGGCGATTTTGCCAACGCCGATAGTCCGCGTCTCCTTTTGCACCTGCTCGAGAAACCCGGCGCCGCTCTCCGGGGGCGTATCGCGGCCATCCATGAAGCAGTGCAAAAACACCTGCTCCACCCCCTGCTGCCGCGCCATTTTTAAAAGCGCGTAGCAATGCGTAAGCAGCGAATGCACGCCGCCGTCGCTACACAATCCCATAATATGCAGACGATGCGTGCGGGCGTGCTTCATGGACGCGAGCAGAACCGGATCCTCGAAAAATTCGCCGGAAGCGATCATCAAATCGATGCGCGTTACATCCATCTGGATAATACGCCCGGCGCCGATGTTGAGATGGCCCACTTCGCTGTTGCCCATTTGACCTTCTGGGAGTCCAACCGCCGGGCCTGAGGTCTGGATCAAGGTGCTGGGGAAGTCGCGTAGTAGGGCATCATAGGCCGGTTTATGAGCCGCGGCGATGGCGTTGCCTTCGGTAGCTGCCGAATACCCCCAGCCATCGAGAATCGTCAAGATCAATGGTTTCTTCAGGCCCTTCATGCCTGATGAAGTACCTTTCGTCCGGGAAATCTTGCCGCCGCTCCGAGTTCTTCCTCAATCCGGAGAAGTTGATTGTATTTGGCGATCCGATCCGTGCGGCTGAGGGAACCGGTCTTGATCTGGCCGGCCCGCGTCGCCACTGTAAAATCGGCGATAAAAGGGTCTTCGGTTTCGCCTGAACGATGAGAAACCACCGACGTGTAACCCGCCTCGGACGCCATATGCATAGTCTCCAGGGTTTCGGTGACGGTGCCAATTTGATTGAGCTTGATCAAAATTGAATTGGCGACTTTCCTTTTGATTCCTTCCGCCAGGCGCTCGGTGTTCGTGACGAACACATCGTCTCCCACCAACTGAATCTTCTTGCCAAGCGCCTCCGTCACGGCTTGCCAGCCATCCCAATCGTCTTCCGCCATGCCGTCTTCTAAAGACACGATGGGATACTTCTCCACCCACTTGGCGTAGAATTCCACCATCTGCGCCGGCGTGCGTTCACTTTTGTCTGACTTCTTAAAAACGTATTTGCCGGATGCCTTATCGAAAAATTCGCTGGCCGCCGGGTCGAGTGCGATTCCTACCTGGCTGCCCGGTTGGTAACCGGCTTGTTGGATGGCCTCAATGACCACTTCGATCGCTTCCTCGTTGGACTTCAAATTCGGCGCGAACCCACCCTCGTCGCCGACGGACGTCGAGTAACCGCGCTTCTTCAGCACGCCTTTCAAAGTGTGGAAAATCTCCGCTCCCATTCGCAGTGCTTCAGCGAACGTCGGCGCTCCATAAGGCATGATCATGAATTCCTGAGGGTCCACCGAGTTATCCGCGTGTACGCCGCCGTTGACGATGTTCATCTGCGGAACGGGCAACAAATTCGCGCCCACGCCGCCGAGGTAACGATAGAGCGGGACCATCAGCGACTGCGCCGCCGCCCGGGCGGCCGCCATAGACACGGCCAGGATCGCGTTTGCCCCCAGATTGCCCTTGTTGGGCGACCCATCCAGCTCGATCATTTTCCGATCGAGCCCGCCCTGATCTTCCACTTCCATCCCCTCCACAGCGGGCGCGATTTTTTTTCCGATGTTGGCAACTGCCTTCAGCGTTCCTTTTCCCTGATACCGCTTTTTGTCGTTGTCTCGAAGCTCGACGGCTTCGTGTTCTCCTGTAGAAGCGCCAGAGGGCACTGCGGCCCGTCCGGCGGTCCCGTCCGCCAGGTGAACTTCGGCCTCCACGGTCGGATTCCCACGCGAATCGAGGATCTCGCGGCCAGTAACTTTTACGATTTCCATATGTCTTTAGGTTACCTTGCAGATCGGCGCCGGGGAATTGATGAGCTTGCTGGCTTCCGTCGGGATCGGCTTGGGTTCGACAAGGCGCTGAAACTGGCGTTTCTTTAACCAGCCCTTTGGCGGCGGTAAAGCTCCGCCGCCAAAGGTCACTCCTTCGTCTAGTCCCGGTAGCCTTTCTGCTTGCCTTGGGTTTGACGGAAAGGCCACCGCGACCTGGCGATGGAGAGTCTCTTCGCGGTCTGGGAACCAAAAATGGCGGCGGGAGTTATAATCCCGCCGCCGAAGGCACGGTTAAGGAAACGCCAATTTCGGCGCCTTCGAAACCAAGCCAAGCGGAATGGACCACCGGGGATCCCATCCGATAATCAGACTGCTGCGGTGAAGGGGTGTCCTTTTTGGCCTGTGAGGATCCGGACAAAAAAGCGAATTGGCGCCGAGGCTCATTCCCGCTGCGAAGGCACGGTTAAGGACCCACCGCGGCCAGGCGAAGGAGAATCCCTTCGCGGTGGCGCCAAAAAAAACGGCGGCGGGAGTTTTATCCCGCCGCCGAAGAGGTAGTTCCAACTTGCCTTGTGAAGCAAGTTTACTGGATGGTTACAGCGATGTAGATCGTGCCGGCGGCGTTCGCTTGAGAGCTGGGCGCAGAGCCGGCATCGGCTGCCGTGATCGTAAGGTAGTAGGTGCCTGCTACTGCCGAACTCGTGGTGCTCAGTACTCCGTTAGTGAGAGTAAACCAATTCACTGGTGGGTTGCTTAGGCTATAGGTGACAGCGCCGGTTTGCCCGGTGGCGCTGATGGTGGTTAAATTGGTGTTCGCTTGACCGGCCGTTCCCTTAACGGACTCGCCGTTGCTGCTGGCGAGGGCCAGGGCGACAGTAAGTGGGAATTGAATGGTGTTGGTCAGAGCCGTCGTCGGGGTGGAGTCCGTAGCTGTGACGGTGACTTCATAAGTTCCGGCGGGGAGTGACGCTGGTGTTGAGACGACTCCGGTTCCAGTGTTCGGATTCGTGCTTATCGCCAACCCGACCGACGGGCTTAGGGTGAAGGTGTAAGGCGCAACTCCTCCTCCCGGCGTAATAGTGGTCACGCCCGCATTGGCCGCGGGGTAGGTGGTCGGGGTGATGGACGATGCCGCAAGGGTCACGGGACTGGGAGAGGTTGCAGCGGCAACGTTCAGCGTGAAGGTTATCGTTCCGGTAATGGGCGGAGTCGATGCGTCATTCCCGCTAGCGGTGACAACGAAATATCCGTTGCTGGTGGGAGTTCCCGCGATAGCTCCAGTGTCATCGATCGTCAGGGCAGTGGGCAGCATAAAGGCAGGCACGGCAGTGAAAGCCGTAGCGGTGCCCGTAATCACGTTATTCGTGCTCGCCCATGCTGTGCCGTTGGTTCCGGTCAAAGCCGTCGGGGCAACCATGTCTAGCTCGGGTACGACCCACATCGAAACGCCGGCTTGGCTTGTGCCAACGATGATTGGCAACAGCAGGGGGGCTGTGACGCCGGTGGTATGCGTGTGGGCAGCGGCGTCCGTGAAGGTTACTCCGCTTCCGTTGTCGGGAAGTCGTAGATTGACTTGGTACAGCCCAGCCACTGCGCCGGAGACCCATCCAGCGTACGGAGTGCCCAAAGCAACCGATGCTACGTTGCCGATTTTCGACGTGGGAGTGGTTGCCAGGCAGGGAGGATTCAGGCTGGCGCCCGCCAATAGTGAACTCTGCAACACGACGCCGTCGATTGTCGCGGGACTAGGGGAGAGCAACGCCTCATAGGCGGCGAGAGTGATACAACCCGTGGTCCCGTCGACCGGGGCGCCGAGGCCGGTTGCATACACCTGGACGATATCTGAAGAGCCGGGTCCAATTCTGATGGCGGCCGGGTTGGTATTGCTGATGAGGTTATAGTTCACGTCCAGGATCGCGCCGTCGCCGGTTCCAGCGGAGTTGATGGTGAAGATTCCAGGGTCGGTAGCCGTGATGGTGACGGGCACCGCGGTGCTGGACACGCTCCCGAAGTTGACCGTGATATTGGCCGACCCTCCAAAAGCAGCGACGCCACTCGGAACCAGCAGATTGATCTGGTTATTGGTGGCAAACAGCAGTGGGGCATTGATCGACGTCTGTCCGGTTTTGGAGAATGTGACCGTGAGTTGGCGCGGTGTGGCGCCCGATCCGTTCGCGTCGGGAGTCAGGAAAGTGGGATAAGTGAAATTCGGGGCAGTGGGAGTTCCATACAGCAACTGGCCAGAAGTGCAGCCTGTGCCGTTCGCTGTGCAGAAGTTCGATCCGAAGATGCTCAGGATGTCGTAGGGAGCTACGGTCGAAGCGACCGGCAGGAACGTGGAGGCGCTCACGACACCGGCGGAGGTGAAGGTCGGGCCCGCTCCGATCGTAAGCGACACAATTCCAGTTGGAACGGAACACGTGGAAGCCCCTTGCGGATTACAGACACCGAGTTTCACTACCGAGTTTGCCGTGCTGAAAGGCAGATTGGTATCCGCCGTCGTCGGGTTCGTGATGGTCAATATAATCGTCGAGGCGTTGACCACGTTGGCGGTCACGTTGGCGTCGGACACAATAGCGGTTGTCGTCCCAGTGGTCTTAACAATGCCGGCGACAGTTTGCTGCGTGGGATCCGTACTAGGGACAAATCCCGTGCCGTATAGCGAGACTTTGAAGGTTTGGCCGGCGCCGGCGGTTGGCAAAGTCGTTGGGGAAAGCGAACTCAGAGTGGCCGTGGAAGACTGGAACGTGACGGTGACGTTGAAGCTGACCGTGATGGTTTTGGTGCCGCCCCAGGTAATGATCACCGCGCCCGTCAGAATGTTGCCCGGTTGCGCGGACGCGAAAGCCTGCGGGGAGAATGTGACCGGAATGGCCGTGCCGAAGCTATAAGCCAATCCTGATTCGGGCGTAACGGAAGGTGATAGCTGACCGGCGACGGTGCTCAAGGTGAATGGAATCGCCGAACCGCTGGAGATGGCGGTAATGATGGGCGCGGGAATAGTGCTGCCCACCGCCCAAGTGAGGTTCCGGGTAGTTCCTTCCACCACCGTCAAGTTCGCAGTTGGGTTGCTTATTGTCAGAGTAAACACCATATCGAGGTCCCCATAACCCGAGACCTTGAGGTGGACATGGGCGGCGGGTTGGACTCCGGGTGTCAACGTGTCGGCTACGCCGGTCGTAGAGAAGGTCAGCGTGTTTCTTCCGTTTACCGTCCCGGAAATCGAATTCACCGTTAGGTAAGAGGGTAGGGTGGTGGTATCCACGCTAAAGAATGCCGTAGGGATGGAAGTTGAGTTTACGGTGACGGTAACGCTGGCCGGATTGCCGGAACCGCTCACGTAGGACAGCGACGGGGCGCTGGGCGATATCGTCAACGGGGTGAACGGCACCGACGTGATCGTGACCGGAATCACTTTAAACACTTCCGTAACCCCCGAACCCGTGCCCAGACCCAATGTCGTTGAGCCAGCCGAGCATGTGCCGGAGGTGGCCGTCGACGGGGCCGTTGCGCTGAAAGAAGTGGTAGTCGAAGCGGTGAGACTGACTGGCGTGGGGTTGTTGCTGATGACCAGCGAACCCGGGTTTTGTATTCCCGCAAAGCTGGCGGCCTGGATGCCCCGACCGTAACAGCTTGCGGTGATGACGTGACATACTTCGACGTTCCGTCATAGGCACAAGTGATCGCGAGCGAGGCAGGAGAAGCGGTAAGCGCGGAGGCATTAATGGTCCCCGCCACCGTCGCATCGCTCACGCCGCCTGCTTTCAACGTGAGTGTGAAAGTATTGGCGCCGGCCGCAACGCCCGCGCACGTGGGGGCGCTCAGGGTGAACGTGACGCCAGCGGCGGAATTACCCGAGTTGAGGGTTTGTGTGGACGGGCTGACAGAGAGTCCGGCAGGCAAGGTGTTCAATGTGATGACAATCGTGGCAGTTCCACTGACCGGCTTCACGGTAATGGTCGCGGTGGCGGCGTTGCCGCAGTAGAGCTGGACACCGGTGGCTGGAGATGCCGTCAATACATTGGCAGCATGCAGAGAAGCCGAGCACGCCGCGAACCCGGCCAATGCCAGTAACGTTCCCAAATGGGCGATTCTAAAGTTCACGAAGATTCCTTTTCAAAATTCTCAACGGCGTTCTTGCCGCCGGCGGCCAGTAATGCCGGGTCGCTATTTCACGTATCGGTGCGAGAGATCGGTTATTTAGCATGGATTAAGTGAGGTCCGGAATTTTGCCTCAGTGATGCTTGAACACAGCCGGAGCAGGTTCTCTGCGACTTCCCTGGACTTTGCAACTACCGCCAAGTTGTTTATCGGGTCGAGGGCGTGACTTTCTACATAAACCACTCAAGGGCGATGGCCAATCCGCTCGACAATCTGTGGTGGTAGTACAAGACGCAATGCGGACCACATTAGCAGCGCTCCGCGCCAGCAACTAGCGAATAGTTCTCACAATTATGAGAAACTAGTCACAAATGAACGCCGAAACGCTCGTCTTGGGCGTGCTCTGGTATGCGGTATTTTTGTTCTCCACTACCTGCCATGAGGCCGCGCACGCACTGGCGGCCAAGTGGGGTGGCGACCTCACCGCTTTTCACGGCGGGCAAGTCACCATCGATCCCGTGCCCCATATCCGGCGGGAACCGTTCGGTATGGTGCTGGTTCCAATCTTGTCGTATCTTTTCGGCGGTTGGATGATGGGCTGGGCCAGCGCGCCTTACGATCCCAATTGGGCCTACCGGCACCCACATCGCGCTGCCTGGATGTCGCTGGCGGGTCCGGGCGCTAATCTCGCGCTGCTGCTGATCGCCGCCGCCGGGATTCACGCCGGCTTGCTGCTGAAGATATTTGAGCTG
The DNA here is from genome assembly GCA_963836595.1 of Bryobacterales bacterium. Lineage (GTDB taxonomy): Bacteria > Acidobacteriota > Terriglobia > Bryobacterales > Bryobacteraceae > DATFZA01. The sequence goes on along the minus strand of CAWIKC010000002.1, from coordinate 331,167 downwards.
CCGGATTCGGCTAACTTCACGCATGTAGTAATGTCCCGAAATGGGGGCGTGCCGGACGCGCTCGCGACCCTGCTCAGCGTTCTCTTCTCTCTGAATCTACTGCTCTTCAGCTTCAACCTCTTACCCGTCCCTCCGTTGGACGGATTCGGAGCAGCCGGACTGCTCATGAGCGAGGACCGTGCCCGGCGGCTCGGAGAATTTGGGCGCTCCGCCGGAGTGTTCAGTTACGCCGGGCTACTGATCGGTTGGCGCCTGTTCGGAGAGATTTATGACCCGATCTTTCTGTTCGCGCTCAGGGCATTGTATCCTTGGACCACCTATAGCTGATGGCGAGCTGTGAGAACTGCTGGCGCGCGTCCCCGCTTTATGCGGAGACGCTAAACTGAAGACTGCGGCTTGACTAGCCGCTTGCTTGACGAACGCTATCGCCGAAGGCTCTCGCGCATCAGATGGATCATCATCGGAATAAGAATCCAGACTGGATCGACTAGCGATTCTCTAACCGCGTTTCTTCTTCGCGGCGCTGATCGAACAGTTCATAAAGAAGTATGCCGGCCGCGACCGCGGCGTTTATAGAGTCACCCCGGCCCAGCATCGGAATTCGGACCACGAAATCGCACGCCTCCGCCAGTTGATCCGTCAGCCCGCGCTTCTCGCTTCCAACCACCAGCACCGCCGGCCATCGGCACTGGCCGTGAGTTCTAAAGGATCGATAATCGAGCAACCCCGCCGGCGAAGATCCGACGATAGTTAAGCTCGAAGCCCTGGCCCACTGCGTGAATTCTTTCACTGGGCAGCGCACTAGTCTTTGCGAAAACAGCGATCCCATACTCGCCCGGATGGCAGCGGGCTCATAGGGATCGGCGCCATCCCCCAGAACGATCACCTCCCTGACGCCGGTCGCTTCAGCGGTCCGGAGGATCGTGCCGAGGTTGCCAGGCGAATCGATGGATTCCACCGCGAGTAAAAGACGATTGCGGACCGGCTGGATGCCGCGCAGGGAAGTCCATTGCTGCCGGATGACGGCGCCCATCCCTTGTGGACCTGAAGCGAGCGTAAGATCGCGATAAAGATGCGGCACGAGTCGGGTACAAACAATGCCGGCCTGGCGGAGCTTCCGAGCCAGCTTTTGGCCAAAGGGGTTGGAAAGAAACGATGGTTCGACGAAGATCGACTCGATAGGAGCACGTTCTTCAACAGCCCTGGCAACGTGCCGGATGCCTTCTATGAGGTAAAGGCCGGTGCGGAAGCGGCCTGATGGAGTTTGCAGAGACCGCAGATGCAGATATCTGGGGTCATTCTTGTCTTGGATTAACGGTTGAGGTTGTTTGTTTTCATGCACGGCCTCCATGCGGCGACTTGGCGCCGCGACCATGATTTAGATTTTCAACTACGGAACGATTATCGCACGAACCGACGCAGCACCCTCGCCCAAGAATCAGTCGTGCGATATGCTAATATGCTTTTATGCGTACGACCATCGATCTGCCGGATGACCTGATCCGGGAGGTCAAGGCGATCGCGGCGAGACGAGGCGCCTCGCTAAAGACAGTCATACGCATAGCGCTGGAAGAAGAGATTCGCAAAGCGGAGCGTAAGGCAGGCCGCAGGGTGAAGTTTCCGCTGCTCAAGTCGCACGAACCAGGCAGCCTGAATCTCACCAATGCCGACATCGAAGATCTTTCTGCCTGATGTGAATGTATGGCTGGCATTGGCCTCACAGCGGCACGTTCATGCGCCAGTATGCGGCGCTTGGCTAAACTCCATTTCATCCGCTGAAGTTGTATTTTGCCGTATCACTCAGATGGGTCTGCTCTGGCTGCTGACCCATGAATCCGTGATGGGGAGCGACGTATTGTCGTCGATAGACGCGTGGCGCAGCTATCGAACTATCCTGGCTGATGAAAGGATTCACTTCGCACCGGAGCCCTTCTCTTTGGAACCGGAGTGGCGGCGCATTACGTCGCAGGATCGCCCAGCGCCAAAGATCTGGACCGACGCTTACCTGGCCGCGTTTGCGCGTGCTGGCGGAATGCGATTAGTAACGTTCGACCGCGCCTTAGTCAAAATGGCGCCCGAGGCACTGTTGTTGGATTAGTGGCGTGGGCGCCCTTCTGTTGTACCGACTGTGTCGTACCGGCTTGACTAGCCGCTGAGAAAGCTTCATAATGAAACAGGACTGTTCCGGTCGGGATTACTAGGAAGCACGTGCTAAAGCTCACCAAGAAAGCCGATTACGGGCTGATCGCTCTCAAGCATCTGGCCGTGAAGGCGCCGAAGAGCGCCAGCGCCAAGGAGATTGCCGACACCTATGGCATCCCTCTGGCGCTACTCTCGAAGATTCTCCAAAAACTGGCCAAAGCGTCGTTTCTGATTTCAGAACAAGGCACCAACGGCGGCTATAAGCTGGCGCGGGATGCCAGCGCGATCACCACGCTGGAGGTCATTCGCAGCATCGACGGCCCGATCGTGCTGACCGCCTGCTTTACCGAGCATGTGACCTGCACGCATACCGAAAAGTGCAATGTCCGGGAGCCGTTGCGTAGAGTGCCTCTCGCATATGCGACGTTGCGCCCATCCGGAGCCCAAGCCGCATCCTAGGCCCGTACGTCTCCCATGCGCCGCACTCCGCCTGCAGGAAGAGCCAGCATCCAAAGAGCGGAGTTGGACGGTGTCACCGAACCAATCAATAGGTCGGACCGATTCGGAGCGATATCCATCAGATGCGGCGTTTCCAGCGGATTCGTAAGGGCCGTTGTTTCCCCGCCCGAAGCAGCAACCTGCATCAGTACCCGATGATTCTGCGATCCTTCCGTGAAATACAAACGCAGTCCGTCCGCCAACAGCGGGCCCATCTTTGGCTGGCGGTCGTCGGTGATCTGTACGAAGTTGGACGCTTGCGGCTGGGTCTCATTCCAGCGCGTGAGGGTGATGCCGAGAGCCAAAAGGCATGCGGCGGAACCGGTCACAACGACAACGCGCCCTCCGCTTCTGCGTGGATGGGAACCGGCGATCCGGCCTTCCGGTCCCTCTGGAGTCACAACGGTGGACGGTGCTGGCTCGGTTATTCTCGCGATGAAACGATATCCTTTTCCGGTTACCGTTTGAACGAACCGGGGCTGCGCCGGGTCGTCACCGAGCGCCAGGCGGATTTTCCGAATCGCCGTATTAATTGCATTCTCGGTATCGAGTTGGACTCCTTTGCCCCACAGCCTTTCGGCAATTTCCTCCCGTGTAACGACCTCTCCCGCACGGTCCGCCAATAGCAGCAGCAGCTCCAGGGGAATCCGTTCGAGTTTTACGTCCTGACCGGAGCGGCGCAATCGATAGTTGCGCGCGTCTAGATCGAAGTCCTCGAAACCGATGGAGTCCATACGCCGCAGTCTCCCATTCTACATTCCTACCTCTTAAGATTGCGAAAGCCATAAGATTCAAAAGCTTAGCGCATACGCCACGAGAATACACATCCGGTACAGATTTCTTCAGATTCTCTCCATTGCTTGTGAGCAGAGGGTCGGCAACGCTTGGCGGGTGAGGAGGGGACGAATGCAAATTTCCAATGGTTGGGTTTTAGGTGCCGCTTGGGTTTTAGGGCTGGTTGTCCTCCTGCCCGTCAACGCACAGGCGCCGCAGCCGGCAGTTCGGCCGGTCGTGCCAAGGGTGTGGGACGACCAGGCAATCGCAACACTCGAAGTGCCGCTGGCAAATCCGGCTGGCTCACCGAAGCATGTCTCTTCGGACTTCTACTATAGAATTCCGGAGCGGCCTATTTACAAAACATATCCCGTCTACGCGCCGGGCCGCGAGCCTGAGGGTTACTTGGACTGGCTCAAACAGCGGGAACCCGAAATCGTTTGGGACGACGCCGGCCACAAACCCAGCCTCAAGAGTGAGGGCGAGTGGATCGCGGCCGGTGAAGCCATCTTCGACGCCCCGATCTACTACACGAATCACCGTGTTGTGGCTTTGGCGGACGTTCGTAATCCGGAATGGTATCAAACAACAGGCGCGCCTGTTGGCGGGGATGGCACGCTGCCCTATGTTCGCTACGTGATCCGCAAGAAGGGCACGGTCGACGTGGGGAACTTTGCCTGCGGCTTCTGCCATAGCCGCGTGATGCCTGATGGCAGCGTAATCAAGGGAGCACAGGGCAATTTCCCGTTCGAAAAGAGCAAGGCGTGGAGTTTTCGTCCCTCTTCGGCTACGCCAGGACAGCTTTCGGCGAAGGAATCGGCGCTTCGCCGGCTCGATGGCGGCCTGTTTGCCGTGCCATGGATCTCTCCCAATTCACTCGACGCGCTCAAGGCTCTGTCGTTTACCCAGCTCTTAGCTGCGCACGCAGCGATTCCAGCCGGTGTGATCGGACGGCATCGCCTCAATCTGTCGTTGCCCGTCCCGACTCCGGACCTGATCGGTGTGAAAGATAGGCATTACCTGGATCGCACTGGCTTGCAGAAACAGCGCTCCATCGCCGACCTGATGAGATACGCCGCTCTGAACCAGGGCGCCGACGATCTCGCGAGCTATGACGGCTTCGTTCCCGCCGAATTCCTTTATTCGACTACGCCACTGGACCCGGCAGATCCTATCGCGGTCGGTGGCCGCTATAGCGACGAGCAGCTCTATGCACTCGCCCTGTACCTGTACTCGTTGCAGCCGCCGCCAAATCCTAACAAGATGGATTCAGTTGCCGAGCGCGGCAAAAGGATCTTCGAAAGCCAGGGTTGCGCCGTTTGCCACACGCCGCCTCTTTACACCAATAACAAGCTCACGCCGGCGGACGGTTTCGATGTTCCGGGGGACGAGCGCACGACTCTCGATGTCCTTCCCACTCCGGTTGGAACGGATCCAAACCTCACGATGAGAACCCGGAGAGGAACCGGCTACTACAAGGTGCCTTCCATCAGGGGCGTATGGTATCGGAGCATGTTCGGCCACAACGGCTGGTGCGCCACGCTCGAAGACTGGTTCGATCCGAACCGGGTGCGAGGTGACTACGTCCCTACCGGCTTCAAGCCCTACGGAGCTGAGACATTTGCCGTAAAGGGCCATGTCTTTGGGTTGGATCTCCCGGCTGAGGACCGCAAGGCGCTTATCGCATTTCTGAAGACCCTCTGAGCCGTACCAAATGGAGCTGAAGAAAGAGCCTGGATTTGAAGTTGAAAACCACCAGGACGCTGAATCTAGGCCCGGAAGCAGAGAGGTTAGAGCCAAGGCGCGGGCGAAGCGCGCGCTCGTGCCCGCAAAGGTAGCCCTGCTAATTAGCACCAACCATCGACTCCTCCTGCCGCTTGGCCCAAAAAGCAACTTTGGCCAAGCACCGCGACTTGACTAGCCACTGAGAAACCTTCATAATAAATCAGGACCGTTCCGGTCGGGATTACGGAAAGCGTGCAGACTGAGGCCCGTGAGCGTAGCTGACAGCCTGCGTCGTCACTGGCCCGAGTACCTGATGGAAGCAGGAGAGTCGGGCTTCAACCTGTTCTCTGCGTGCGCAGTTGCCACCTTGTTATGGCACCCCGCTTCGCCGGTCCAGCGATACCTGCCGAGCGATGCTGTCCGCCGAATGTTGATGGGCTTGGCGATGGGCGCGACCATCATGGCGATCGTCGTTTCACCGTGGGGCAAGCAGTCCGGGGCGCACTTCAATCCCGCGGTCACGTTCACGTTTTATCGATTGAAGAAAGTGGCATTGTGGGATACGGTGTTCTACTGCGCCGGGCAATTCTTCGGTGCGGTAGCCGGCGTGGCGTTCGCCTCGCTGGTGTTGCACGGCGCGCCGGCGGACAAAACGGTCCATTACGCTGCCACGATGCCCGGAATTTATGGCGACACCATCGCCTTTGTTGCGGAACTGGTTATCTCGTTTATCTTGATGAGCGCGATCCTGTTCACGTCTAATTACGAAACCCTGTCGCGTTATACGCACTACTTTGCCGCCATCCTGGTTGCGGCCTACATCGCTTTCGAATCTCCCATATCCGGTACGAGCACGAATCCCGCGCGGACGTTTGGCCCGGCGTTCTATGCCGGCTACTGGCACACCCTTTGGATTTATTTCGTCGCGCCACCCCTGGGGATGCTGGCGGCGGCTGAGGTTTTTCTGCTGGTCCGTCAAGGCAAAGGTCCGGTTTGCGCCAAGCTGCATCACCACAACGACAAACGTTGCATCTTCTACCACTCCGGACCGACAACCCAGGCTTAGAGCGTCGATGTTAACCAGCAAGACAACCGGCCTACCTAACCGCGTATCGCCCTCAAGCCGACTCCGACATTGTGAAAAGCGGGCGCCTTTGCTGCGTCCGGGATACACCTGGCGCCTGGCGCAAAAAAGCAACTTTGGCTCCGATAGACGACCGTGCCGCGGGATGCGCCTTTCGGGCCAACAGACGTGGGCCGCTCAAGTTGGCAGCCCATTTTTCGGAAGTCCAACATAGCGGGCCAGCTCGCCTCACGATAGGAACAAGAGATCGGGATAAATCACCCGCCCTTAGCATAAGCTTTTGATGTCGGCATTGTTTCTTATCGTCCCTGCGAAACAGTCGACCTGCTGGCTGCTTGTCATAGGTGAGCCAAGAAAACCACCCGTCAACGAGACCGTAGCAAAGACAGAGGAGAAGACGGTCGGGGTGTTCCCCGGCTCTGACCCTCCGGAAGCCGTTCCTGTCAACGTTGACCCACAAGGGGCGTTGTTTACATATACGCCCCACTGGACAGCCTTGGTCGCCGCCACAGAAGCGTTGAGGGACCCGGTTGATAAGCACGAGGCGGTGCAGGTGCATCGAACAGCGCCAGACACGTCGGCTTTTTGTTGGAAGCAGGTCGCCTGGTTGCCGCCGCAATTGATGTTGGCTAGAACGCTGGTTGCACACTGGCTCTGCGCATACATGCTGTGGGCCGACAGACAAACAGCTGCGGCTAACAGGAACTTTCTAAGTACTGTAATCACTGTTGTTTTCTCCTGACAGTTTGCGAATTCCCAAACCACTTTGCCGAACCCATCCTGGCGACGGATTCCAGCACCGAACCTTCGCCTCCCGGGGCGTCGAGCATAGAGAGGAGAGCCGTAGCAGTATCCCTCAAGTGAGTAGAGTACGCGTCATTCCTTTGCGAAAGCCCCCTAAGCAGTTGTAGCTCCTTGCGGAGCGGCTCACCCCGAAGGTCGGATACTGAAGCGACCAGGTCGCTGTTCGCCTTTAGCCGGGCGTTCACCTCCTCCAACCTGTTCATGGAGTCGGGCCCGGATAGCGTTCCATCCTCATATATCACTGAATCCGCAGAAGCCTCGATTCGGTCGTTCAAATACTGGGATGTGAAAACCTCAATGACCCTATCTAGTCCTTCATCCAGCAATGGCTGGCGCGTTCGGTTCCCGGTGGCGTCAATCGACGCATCGAAACTCGATACTGGTGTGATCAAGAAGCTTTCATCGGGCCCAAGCATAAGCCTGCGGTCCGGCGCGGGGGCCGAGTGGCTAAACTGAAACTGCCAAGGCTTGCCCGAGGCGGAGATGCGGTCCGGGAGGGTGTAGATGACCGCGAAGCCCCAAATATATCTGCCAGTGTTATTCTTGATTACGAGCGAGAGCGGAAGGAACAAAGCCGCTTTGGAGAACGCCTCCGGGGTAAGCATTCGCTTCACCTCATCCATAAACACCGGAGACGTTGCATCGACGACCGACAGCCCCTCGTCATTGAGCGGGTTGTGGACCGTAAGCCGCCTTTCAGCCCCCATGGAAGTAAGGTCCGCAGAGAGTAAAACGCATGGAAGAAGAATATACTGCCACCTGTGATTTCGGTTCATAATGTCGTCGCCCCCATCTCTTGTCTCTGACGCCAGCCAACCGCGAACGGCTTGATGAAGGCGCGGCCGACAGCGTGCGCAAAGAGGTCGCGATAGGCCTCGCCTGGACGCGCAGTGGGCTGCCAGTCCTCGTTTCTAGACGTCGTGCCGGGTGGCAGCGGATCAACAACGAGCAGAACGTCGTAGCACTGCTTCTGTTGCCCTCCGCTCCGACTTGAAATCTTCGCGGAAAAGCGAAATTGGTTTCCGAACTGATCGACGAAGCCGGACTCGATATATGTCAAGTCGATCCAATTGATCCCAGCTTCGGCGAGGGTGAGTAGTTCATTTGGCTCGCTGATCCCGTTATGATTGCGATCCACCCACACGCGCAACCGAGAAAAAACCGCATCGCCGGGATCTATCTTACCGTTCCCATTACCGCCTTGTTTGGGGTCGTCGAAGACCGCGAGCGCCTTGTAGCCATTTGGATTTGGGTCTGGCGGCTGAGGGGTAAGGTCTCCAAACAGTTCGGTCGCATTATCGATGGCTCCGTTGCCGTTACGGTCCAGGGCGAGCCATCCGTTCGAATATCCCGGGGCCGTCCAACTGGTTTGCCTCGGCGGCTCGCCAAGTCCGAATGTAAACTTAACGCCCGCAGACTTGCTAGTGAGATGAAAGCCCTCTCCGCTGACGTCGATGATAATTGGGGACTGGACGCAGTTCACCGCGCCGCCCTGGCAGACAGCCTTGTATACGGCTCCACAGGCGACGCAGTTTAGGCACACGCCTCCGCAAAATTGCGATGAACCGCTGTAGCAGGCGTTGTCGCAGGCTGGACATGACTGGCCAAAGGCGACCGTGGAGTCGCCAGCCAAACAAAGCATAATGACGCAAAATGACGCTTGCGTCATAATACGCTTCGAACATCTGAGCGAGACGCGCATATTTTCCCTCTCCGGACGCCGGATCCTTCACGGCGCAATTCCCGGAATTCGTACTGTTAAGCTGTGACCAGAACTACATTAGCCAAGACTTATTGGCAACGTAAGACGATTTGTGCGACGAGTTTGAGCTAGCCGGTTCAGGTAGCTCACGGCTGAAGACTAACGCCCATAACGTAATCAAGTCAATATTTATCTTTAGGGTAGTTGCATTTGGCCGCGAAGCTCCTCATTGCAAAGCAACAATAGGCTTGCGTTTCAGCGCCGTACACGCTCCCGACGTACTTTCTTACCCGGTCGCACCAGCCTCAAAGGGCGAAAAGCGAAGGCGGCCTGCCTGCTGCCTGCCAATGCCCAGCCGCGAGGCAATCGAGCTACTCGATACACTAGACATCGTTTGGTCAAATTAGTCGTGGGCGCACGAGCTAATATCGCAGCAAGCCGCCAAGTCGTCGCTCGCAATTGATTCGCTTGCTTCCTTTTTCGCACTCCAACAGGAACGGCAATTGCCTTTGCTGGCGCGGACGCTCTCCATTGATAGTGTCCGGCGAACTCTGAAGGTGTTCACGGCAGCGACGCCTCTGTCGAATCAGGGCACGCGCTTTTTGGACGAAGCCGGCGACATCCCTCTCCAACTTCAGGCGAAATTGTTGCGCTTTTGCAAGAGCAGGAATTTTGAGAGGCTCGGCAGCGACCGCACTCATAAGGGTTCATGAAGACGCTCATCGACGCGCAAAGTGACCGCATTCTCGGATCCACGGCCTTGGGCCTGAGGGAGGCGAACTAATGGGTATGTTTGCAGCACCCGACCATCCCATGACGGAAGGACTAAAGGCCTTGTTCACGGCCGTGCCACGACGGCTAGAAAAGGGGCTGAAGAACCATCTTGAGCAGCTCCAACTCGCGCGAACGTCCGCGGATTGAGCCGAAGGCTGACGGCAACTCAGATGTAGGGGGTCCGCGGATACAAGGCGCTGGTGAACAGAAAGATTGGGTCACAAATCCCTCCGAACGGTCGCCAACTCTGGGACAGTACGAGCCGAACCCCTTCGCCCTAGCAACCAACCACCGGACCCCCCCGGCGCTCAGCGCAAAAAGCAACTTTGACCAAGCCCTGCGACTTGACTAGCCACTGAGAAACCTTCATAATAAATCAGGACCGTTCCGGTCGGGATTACCAAGAAGCGTGCTAAAGCTCACCAAGAAAGCGGACTATGGGCTGATTGCTCTCAAGCACTTAGCGGTCAAGGCGCCCAAGAGCGCCAGCGCCAAGGAGATCGCCGACACGTATGGAATCCCGCTGGCTCTGCTCTCGAAGATTCTGCAAAAACTGGCCAAAGCCTCGTTTCTGATTTCCGAACAGGGCACCAACGGCGGCTACAAGCTGGCGCGCGATGCCAGCGCGATCACGACGCTGGAGGTCATACGCAGCATCGACGGTCCGATCGTCCTGACGGCCTGCTTTACCGAGCATGTGACCTGCACCCATACCGAAAAGTGCAATGTCCGTGAGCCGTTGCGCAAAGTCCATGAAGGAATTCTGCGACTCTTGAACGGCATAACCATCTCTGATATGGCGAAGGATGAATTGAGTTCGAAGAGTACTACTGAATGTGTGGCGCCCGACGCTTCTCGTCTCTATGACGTGACCTCAGCGCCGGCCGCCGGGAGGACTGTCTAAGGAAGCTATGAAACTGCCGATCTACATGGACAATCACGCGACAACGCCGATGGACCCGCGTGTGTTTGAGACGATGCGGCCCTATTTCACCGAGATCTTCGGCAATGCCGCCAGCCGCAATCACAGCTTTGGCTGGCAGGCCGAAGAAGCCGTGGAAAAGGCGCGCAAACAGATCGCCGACCTGATCGGCGCGACCGCGAAGGAGATCATCTTCACCAGCGGCGCCACGGAATCGAACAACCTGGCGATCAAAGGCGTGGCCGAAATGTACGCCGAAAAAGGCAATCACATCATTACCGCCGCGACCGAACACAAAGCGATCCTCGACACTTGTAAGCACCTGGAGAAGGAAGGTCTGCGTGTCACCTATCTGCCCGTGCAAACCAACGGCCTGGTCGATCTCGATGCCTTGCGCGATGCGATCACGGACAAGACCATCCTGGTGACTCTGATGTACGCCAATAACGAAATCGGAGTGATCCAGCCGGTGGCGGAAATCGGCAAAATCGCCAAAGAGCGCGGCGCGCTGTTCCACTCCGATGCCGTGCAGGCGGTGGGCAAGGTTCCGGTCAATGTGATCAAGGACAATATCGATCTGCTCTCCCTCACCGGCCACAAAATCTACGGCCCCAAGGGCTGTGGCGCGCTTTACGTTCGCCGCAAAGGCCCGCGCGTGCAGGTCACCGCGCAGATGGATGGCGGCGGGCACGAACGCGGCATGCGTTCCGGCACGCTCAACGTCCCCGGGATTGTCGGCCTCGGCGAAGCCTGCGCTCTTTGCCAAAAGGAGATGCCGGAAGAATCGCGCCGCATGGCCTTCCTCCGCGACCGGCTGCGCCACAAGTTGGAATCTGCGCTCGACGAAGTTTACATCAACGGGACCATGGAAAGCCGGCTGCCGAACAATCTGAACATAAGCTTTGCCTATGTGGAAGGCGAATCGCTGTTGATGGGCATCAACGATATCGCCGTTTCGAGCGGGTCGGCCTGTACATCCGCGACTCTGGAACCGAGCTACGTACTCAAGGCTCTGGGCGCGGGCGACGATCTGGCGCATTCGTCGATCCGTTTTGGACTGGGCCGTTTCAACACAGAAGCGGAAGTGGATTACGTCGCCGCCAAAGTGATCGACGTGGTGAACAAGTTGCGCGAACTTTCGCCGCTGTATGAAATGGCGAAAGAGGGAATCGATTTGACCAAGGTCCAGTGGACCGCTCACTAATTGAAAAGGTCCTCTGGACCAAAAGGGAGATAGAAGAAGATGGCTTATTCCGATAAAGTTCTCGATCATTACAACAATCCGCGTAACGTGGGTTCGTTCCCCAAAAACGATCCCAACGTTGGCACCGGCATGGTGGGCGCGCCCGAGTGCGGTGACGTGATGAAACTGCAGGTCAAGGTGAACCCGGAGACGGGAATCATCGAGGACGCTAAGTTCAAGACGTTCGGCTGCGGCAGCGCCATCGCCAGTTCGTCGCTGGCTACCGAATGGTTGCACGGCAAGACCGTGGATCAGGCGCTCGAGATCAAGAATACGGACATCGTCAGCGAACTCGCGCTGCCGCCGGTGAAAATCCACTGCTCGGTTCTCGCCGAAGACGCAATCAAAGCCGCCATTGCCGACTACAAGAGCAAGGTAGGCGCGGCCAAGCAGGAAACTCTGTCCAGGGTGCAATAAATGGATAACAGCACAGGCTAAAGCCTGTGCCACTCGCAGCAGGTGGCACAGGCTTTAGCCTGTGCAGACTCACGTAATCTATGATCCAGGTAACTCCCAAAGCCGTCGGTAAAATCCGCGAGGCCTTCGCGAAACAGCAAGTTTCCGGTGGCCTGCGCCTTGGTGTGCTCGGTGGTGGCTGCTCCGGCTTGAGCTATCAATTCAAATTTGACCCCAAGCCGCGTCCCACCGATCAGGTCTTCGAATTTGACGGCGTAAAAGTGTTTGTCGACCCCAAGAGCATGGTGTTTCTAGACGGTATGACCCTCGACTGGAAAGATTCTTTGATTCAGTCGGGTTTCGCCTTCGAAAATCCGCACGCCAAGAAAAGCTGTGGCTGCGGAACGTCCTTTTCAGCTTGAGGCGTGAGCAGCGGACCTATCTGTTGGCAATGCGCCGAGCCCATCAGCGACTCGCTGTTTTGCCGGTCTTGTAAATCACTTCAGCAGCCATCGCGCGACTACTATCGGGTGCTGGGCATGCCGCGGCAAAAGCTGAACATCGATCCCGAAGACCTGCAGCGCCGGTTTTATGATTTGAGCCGCCTCTTACATCCGGATCGCTTCATGCGAAAGTCGGAGACGGAGCGGCAATATTCGCTGGACGCGACCTCCATCCTGAATGACGCCTACCGGACCCTGCGCGATCCGGTCCGCCGCGCTCAGTATTTGCTCAAGCAGCAAGGCTTCGAGATCGGCGAGCAACGGTCAAACGATGTGCCGCCGGAACTGCTGGAAGAAGTCTTCGAACTCAACATGGCCTTAGAAGAACTGCGCGGGGGCGATGAGTCGGCCCGGCCTCAGTTGGAAGCCGCACAAGAGAATTTCGCTGCGATGATCCAGGCCTCGGACGCGGAATTGCAGACGCGCTTCGCAGCCTATGACGCGGCCCCGGACCAAGAAAAACTGGCTCAAATCAGGGCCCTGTTGAATCGAAGAAAGTATATTCAGAATCTGGTAAATGAAGTACAGACCGCTCTCCCATCATGAGCACCTTTCAAATTGATTTTGGAACCACTGAACGGATTGTCGGCATCGACCTCGGAACCACCAACAGCCTGATCGCCCACCTGGACCTGACCGGCCCGAAGATCATTCCTGGAACCGATGGCAATCCGCTGGTCCCCAGCGTGGTCTCGATCGCCGCCAACGGCGAAATAGTGGTCGGTAACGCCGCGCGCGAGCTGCTGCTCACGCACCCCGAGCGCACCGTCTATTCGGTGAAGCGCCTGATGGGCCGCGGGCTCGAAGACGTCCGCGACGAGTTGAGGCTGTTTCCGTTTCGCATAGCCGAAGGCAGTGGCGCCGTAATTCAACTGCAACTCGGAGACCGCACCTTCACTCCACCCGAAATCTCGGCCATGATCCTGCGCCAGCTCAAGCAAAACGCCGAAGCCTTTTTCGGCGAGCCGGTCAGCAAGGCCGTGATCACCGTGCCCGCCTATTTTAATGACGCTCAGCGCCAGGCCACCAAAGATGCCGGGCGCATCGCCGGCCTCGAGGTGCTGCGGCTGGTCAATGAACCGACCGCCGCTTCACTGGCTTACGGTCTCGACAAGCGCGAGAACGGAATCGTTGCGGTCTACGATCTCGGCGGTGGAACGTTCGATATCTCGATTCTCAAACTGCACGACGGCATCTTCGAGGTGCTGGCCACCAACGGCGACACGCATCTCGGCGGCGACGACATAGACAATCTGCTGCTGCGGATCGCGCTCGAAGACATCCAGAGCGAGTGGGGCGCGGATTTGAGCGAAGATAACGAAGGCGTGCAGCGCCTGCGCCGCGCCGTCATCCAGGCCAAAGAACAACTCTCCTTTGTCCCGGCCGCTCACATTGAACTCGAATACCATGGCAAGAAATACGCCCGCGAGATCAACCGTGAACTGTTCGACAAACTGATTACACCCATCGTCAATCGGACTCTGGGACCGTGCCGCGATTGCATCAAAGACTCGGGCGTAGGGGTCCAGCAGATCGATGAAGTAGTGATGGTCGGCGGTTCCACGCGCATCCCGCTGGTGCGCAGCGCGGTCGAAACGTTGTTCAGGACGCGCCCGCACATCGAGCTGAATCCTGAGGAAGTGGTGGCTCTGGGCGCGGCCGTACAAGCCGGTATTCTCGCGGGCAGTGTGCAAGACAAACTGCTGCTCGACGTAACTCCCCTGTCGCTCGGCATCGAGATCATGGGCGGCGTCGTTTCCAAACTGATTCACCGCAATTCCACCATTCCCGCCAGCGCCACGGAAGCGTTCACGACCGCGGTTGAGGGCCAGAAGAACGTGCTCATCCACGTCGTGCAGGGCGAGCGCGAACTGGTCAAGGATTGCCGCAGCCTGGCCCGTTTCGACCTCAAGGACATCGATCCGATGCCCGCCGGCATGGCCCGCATTGAGGTGCGGTTCCTGATCGACGCCAATGGAATCTTGAGCGTCACCGCTCGCGATCAGCGCACCGGCAAAGAGCAATCGGTGGAAGTGAAACCCTCCTACGGCCTGACCGACGACCAGGTCGAGCGCATGATCCAGGAATCTTTTGAAAAAGCCGAGCAGGATTTCAACGACCGCCAGGTGCGCGAAGCCAGAGTGGAAGCCGACACCATCCTAGCGGCCATCGAAAAGGCCCGCCGCCGGGATGCCTGGTTCGAGCTTTCCGGCCAAGAGCGCGCGGACATTGAGAAAAGCTTAAACGAGCTGCTGGTCGTCTATCATTCTGACGACCATCACCTCATTCTCTCGAAAATCGAGCAGCTCAACCAGGCGACCCTAAAGCTGGCCGAAAACATGATGAACACCGCCGTGCGTGGCGCACTCAAAGGAACCAAGATCTAAATGCCCGCCCTCACCTGGAGCGACCTGGAAGGCATCGCGCTCGCCCTTTCGGAGAAATTCCCGGATATGGATCCCACGCACATCCGCTACACCGACCTGCTGAAATGGATCACCGAACTCCCCGACTTCAAAGACGACCCCATGAAGTCCAACGAATCCAAGCTGGAAGCGATCCAAATGGCCTGGCTAGAAGAATACAAAGACAATCGGTAGGTCAATCGCGATCGATCAGCAAGTGCAGGCCATTGCGAATTCGGTCCACCGTGCCCGCTTGCAACCGTCCGACCCGCTCCTCCAATTCGGATTTATCCACGGTCACTATTTGCGAGACGTTTACCACGCACGCCTTCGCCAAGTTTCCCTCGCCTTTCTGCAGCGTGACATTCCCAGGCGCCAGTCCTCGCTTCATGTTCGAGGTGATCAGACACACCACCGTAGTTGCCAGCGGGCTCCGGTTAAAGGTGTCGCTTTGCACGACGACGCACGGGTGCCGATAACCTGGCGCCGATCCGGCAACCGGTCCGAAGTCAACCCAGTACACGTCGCCCTGCCGTACTTCGGTCACCATCGATCGAGGTTCTTGCGCAGCTTGCTCTTGTAGCGTTTCGTGAGATCGCCCTCTTCCGCCGAAGGATCGTCGCTATAAGCGCGCCTGAGTTGCTCCGCAATTTCGGCCTTATGGCGGCTGCGCAAGTACTCCTGCAAAGCCATCGAAAACAACCGGCTCCGGCTGACGCCCAACTGTTTCGCAGCCCTGTCTCCCGCTTGCAGCAGATCGTCGCTAATGGAGATGGCAGTCTTCATGAGTATGAATCCAGTGTATACCTGCGGTATGAACATCGGCAATACCTGGACGGGACCTGAGGCGGGCCCATGCAGTGGGCCTCGCCAACTCGCAGCAATTCAAATGACGCTCGATGAATACGCAGATCGGTTCATCCTCCGGACGCGAACCGGAATTGGAGCCTTCCCTCATCCCGGTTCCGTCGCCGGGGGGTTCCCGGTTAATGCCTGCAAGCCATCGCGTCGGATCTCAACTTCTGCAGATCGGCCTACAACTGCGCGGTTGAGATTCCTTGCAGAGTTGCCAGCCCTACCCGGTTGACAACGGCCCCAACCTTGGATAATGTACCGTCAGAGAAGTAAACGCTTAGGGTTCCAAGAAGTAAAGAGTACAGGAGTATTTGGCCATGAGAGATCCCCGCTGGATTCTTATCTCAGTTGTGTCCGGCATCGTTTGCTGCGGACTCGCGTATTCGCAGGCGGTAAACGCCACCCTCCTCGGATCAGTCACCGACTCGACCGGAGCAGTAATTGCCGGCGCCAAAGTCGTCGTGACAGAAGTCAACACCAACATCAGCCATACAGGGAAGACCAATGAGAGCGGCAACTACACGTTTCCCGACCTCCCTCCCGGAGACTATTCGGTTCGCGTGGAAATCGCCGGCTTCAAAGTGGAGACCCGCACCAACATCGCTCTTCTGGTGAACACCAGTACGCGGGTCGACGTGCAGTTGCAGCCTGGCAACGTTTCGGAATCCGTGGAAGTGACTGCCGCGCCGGCCTTGCTCGAAACCGACCGTGCCGACACCGGCCGGAAGCTGGAGCAAGTGCTGGTGGCGGACACACCGCTCGGCACCAATCGCAATTTTCAAAGCCTGCTCAATCTGGTTCCCGGCACGGCGCCGGCGGTCTTTCAGCACTCCCAGTTTTTCAATGCGTCCAGTTCTCTGCAGACCGAGGTCAACGGCCAATTGAGGGAGGGCAACAACTACCTCATCGAAGGCACCGACGATAACGAGCGCACTGGCTTGCTGCAGATTCTGGTGCCGCCCATCGAGGCCATCCAAACCGTGGACGTGTCCACCAGCAACTTCGATCCGGAACTCGGCCGCGCCACCGGCGCGGTGGTCAACGTGGTGCTGAAATCCGGATCCAACGCCTATCACGGCGCGGCGTACGAGTTTCTGCAAAACAGCGACTTCAACTCCAGAAGCTTTTTCAATCCGTCCGTCGGGCACCTGGCTTACAACTACGTGGGTGGAAATTTCGGGGGCGCGTTCAAGAAGAACAAGCTGTTTTTTTTTGGCGACTACCTGCGGGTGATGGACCACGAAGCGAACACCAACCTCACCACCATCCCTTCAGCCGCCTTCCGGACAGGCGATCTCAGCGCCGGCACGACGCTGGTGTACGACCCGGCCACCGGTAATGCCGATGGAACGGGACGGACGCCATTTCCGAACAACCAAATCCCGGCCAATCGCATCAATCCGGTTTCCGCCGCGATCCTCGGGTTGCTCCCGGGCACGAACGAGGCGTTCAACCCCGCCAAGCCGAGCAACAACTACTACGCGCTGCTGCCGTTTCAAAAGACCACCGATTCGCTCGACTATAAGATGGATTACAACATCAGTGACAGCGACCGGTTGAGCGGACGGTTCAGCTTCGCCCGCCCGGTGGTCTTTCAATCGCCCATCTTCGGCGACGCCGGAGGCCCGGCCCAAGGCGCGTTCGAGGGCACCGGAACGCAGAAGACCTACAGCGCCGGACTGAATTACGATCACACGTTTTCGCCCAGCCTATTGCTCGAATCCCGTCTCGGCATCGCGCACTACCACAACGCGGCCCAACAAAGCGACTTTGGCTCGACGGATGCGACCAAGATTGGAATCCCCGGCGTGAACATCAGCGCCTTCACCAGCGGGCAGGTGGGGATCAGCATTCCGAACTTTGCTGGCTCAACTCTTAGCACTCCAGCCGATCTCATCGGCTATTCCGCCAGCTTGCCGTGGATCCGCGCGGAGGCCAACGTCGACTTTGTCAACACCGTGACCAAGATCTTCGGCAATCACACTTTTAAGTTCGGCGCCGACATCCGCCGCCTGCGCGACGACCTGTTGCAGGACCAGACTTTCAGCCCGCGCGGAATCTATGAATTTGCCGAGAATCAAACCTCCATCCCCGGGGCGACGACCGGAATCGCCAATGACATCGCGAGTTTTCTGCTGGATGTTCCGGCCACGGTAGGGCGCGACGTGAACACATATTTCCCGGCGTACCGCGCCTGGCAGTTCTTCTTTTTCGCCGGCGACAAGTGGGTCGTCACGCCCAAGCTCACCGTCGATCTGGGATTACGTTGGGAACTCTATCCCCCAGCCACTCCCGAGTTTCCGGGCGGCTTCTCGAACTACAACCAGAACAACAACACTCTAGTGGTCGCAGGCGTTGGCGGCAACCCATCGAATCTCGGCCTGGTCAACCATCTGAACTATTGGTCGCCGCGCATTGGAATCGCGTACCGATTGACCGAAAAAACCGTCATTCGCGCGGGCTTCGGCATCAGCTACACTCCGTTTCCCGACAACACGTACGCTTACAACTTTCCTGTCCGCTCGAACAATTCTTACAACCCGATCGGCAACGGATACGGTCCCGCACTGATCAGCGCTGGACAGCCCGCAACCTTTCAGGCGGGATTTCCCGCGCCGGTGCCGGTTTCCATTCCCTCCAACGGGATTATTCCGGCCACCGGAAGCCTGCTCAACACCAACTACTTCGTGATCAACCATGACTTCAAGAACCCGCACGTCAATAGTTGGAACTTCGCGGTGCAACAGGCGCTGCCTTATCACTTCACGCTGGATTTGACGTACATCGGGAGCCATGGTGTCGATACGGCATCGACCGTAAATCTGAACGCCGGCCAAATCATCGGCGCAGGCACTGCCGGCGAGCTGGAATATGCCGCCTTCGGCCGCACCGCCAGCACCACGCTCTATTTTCAGGGATTTTCCTCGAGCTATGAAGCCCTGCAGGCGAAGTTCGATCGCCGTTTCAGCAATGGATTCCTGGTGACCACGGCTTTCACCTATGGCAAAGCTATGGATTTCCAGGCCGACGACGACGGCGGACTAACGTTCTACGTCGATCCGCGGCGCAACTACGCACGCGCGGATTACGATCGCGAGTTCAACTATGTCCAAAGCTTCGTCTACGAACTGCCGTTTGGGAGCGGCAGAAAATGGCTCACTTCCGGTCCGCCTTCCTATGTTCTCGGGGGCTGGGGGTTGTCGGGAATTCTGACAGTGGCTTCCGGAACGCCATTCACCGTTACCGCGAATGGCGGGTCGTTGAACTTGCCGGGCAGTACGCAGACCGCGAACCAGGTGGCCCCGGTGAGTATTCTGAACGGCATCAATACCGGCAACCAATGGTTCAGCACCGCGAGCTTCACTCAGCCGGTTGGCGCGGTCTATGGCACCTCCGGCCGCAACATACTCTCGGGCCCGGGACTGTTCGGGCTCAATCTGTCGCTGTTCAAGAGTTTCCGGATTACCGAGCGCTTTAATGTTCAACTGAGATGCGAGACATTCAATTTGACGAACACGCCGCAATTCGCTAACCCGACGAGTTCCCTGACCAGCCCGACTTTCGGTTTCGTGACCAGCACGCTCGGTAGCGGGACCGGCGTCAACGGCGTTGGTGGCGGACGGTCCGTACAACTGGGAGTGCGGGTGCTGTTCTAGGGGAGCCCGCGTCAGCCCGAAAATTCGGACGGCAGTCTGCGGCGGGTTAGCAACCCTCCCGACGCGGAAACACCGGCGGCCTTGCGCCTGGTCTTCAAGCTTTCTATAATCGCTTCTTATGCGCACGCCATCCGTCCACCCGGTCGCGCATTGCTTCGCATTCCTTCTCGCAATTGGAAGCGCAGCCTGTGCGCAATCCGTGATCCGTGTCGATTCGCCGCTGGTCATTGTCCCCGCTCACGTCACCACGTCGATCGGCGCATCAGTCACCGATCTCACCCAAGACCAGTTCCGGCTCTTTGAAGATAACGTTGAACAGAAGATCGCTTATTTCGCCAAAGACGATGTCCCCGCGTCCGTCGGTATTGTGTTCGACGCCAGCGGAAGCATGCGCAACAAAATCCGCAGGTCGGCGCAAGCGGCCGCCGCTTTCTTTAAAACTGCCAATCCGGAAGACGAATTTTTCCTGGTCGAATTTAATGAGCGGCCGTGGTTAGCGGTCCCCTTTACCCTCGATTCCGATGCGCTATATCAGCACATTTCCCGGACTCGCGTACTAGGCCGCACTTCTCTCTTGGATGCAATTCATATGGCATTAACCCAAATGAAGAAAGCCCGCAATGTTAGAAAAGCCCTCGTAATTGTCTCTGACGGCGGCGATAACCGGAGTCACACGACGGCCGGCGAAATCAAATCCGCCATCCTCGAGTCCGACGTGCAAGTGTACGCCATGGGCATTTTCGATCGGGATTTACCGAAAACGATCGAGGAGCGAAACGGACCGCAATTGCTAGACGACTTGGCGGAAGAGAGCGGTGGCCGCCATTACCGCGTGGGAGACCTCGACGATCTCCCACACATTGCCGAGTGCATCGGAAACGATCTGCGCAATTTATATGTGCTCGGCTATGTGCCCGCCAACGGCGACCGCGACGGACGTTACCGGCGGATAAAGCTCACCACCGACCCCCGCCTTCGGATTTATTACCGCAGAGGTTACTTCGCCTCGACCCAGTAAGCTCTACCAGCGGAAGCCGAAGCTAACCGGCAGGTAGTCGGTGTGACGATAATTCGTATAGATGCGGTCGTACTTCGCCTCGGCGAAGAACTTTCCGTGCCATTTCGTCCCAAATGCAATGCCGGCTCCCACGTCGATTCCCGGTTTGTTCACAGAATAAGATGAAGTTGCCGGCCCAATACCAAAGAATGGATCGATACCTGCAGCGGTTGTGACTCCAAGTTGATTGAACTCCTGCGTTCTGTGAAAGATCCCCCCGCCCCCGGTTACATAGAGATCGAACCGGCTGTGCGGCGTCAGATGTACAATCGGGTCCAGTGTTGCGGAGAAGACATGCAGGTTACCTCCTGTGGCGCCTGCGTTGGTAGCCGTCAGCGTATTGAGACCAAAGGAGTTATAGCCAAGATCGACCATCACTCCGACGTACGGGCCAAAGTTCATGCCGGCTCCGCCTTCAACGTTCCAACCCTCGTTCAGATGTCCCCCAGTGTTACCCACGGGCTGGGTAAAACCACCGCCAATACTGAAAGTAAATGGGGAGACTTCTTGTGCTCCTGAAGAAGCGATCAGAAATATCCCAAGGAAAAATACTGAACCTAACCCGGACTTAAGTGAAAACATTCTCATAAAAATACTCCCTGTTGTCATAGACACGGGTGGAACGGTGGGGGTTTCTTAAATCTGCCGGCGGGTATAAAAGCTTGGGTTAAGGTAACGACCCGCTTTGAAACAACTTTGAATCACTCCGCGTCCGCTCCAGTAATTGGATTCTTGCCGCTTCTGGCAGAATTTTGCGACGCGTGCGTTGGACAATCTCCAACTTTGCGAATTCTACCGAGCCGCGACCGTGAGGGAGCGGTGGCGCATCATCGCAGAGCCTTTTTGGTTCCGGCTATGCTGGGTCGGGGAGCGCTTGCATTGGTTGTGTTAGCACAAGACCCGTTCTAAGCCAGTTTTTGCTGCTCCGCTTCCTCGACGGCTTCTTGAATTGCCTCTTTGACCGCCTCTTTCACTGCCTCTCTGACAGTTTCCTCAACTTGTTCGGCGTCCAACTCCACCTCAGTCCGGTCGCCGGCAATCTGCTTGACAGTCGCCTCCAAAACCGGCGCCAACGGCGGCAACTCTTTAGTAACCGCCTTGGCAATGCGCTTGGCGATTTTTGCGGCGGATGCGGTGTCTTGCCGATCTGACGGTTGGGCCAATTGCCAGTCTTCTTCGAACGTCTTGGTCAGTTGTTTTACGATCTCCTGGTCCTCGAAGATGATTCCCGCCTCGCGGCGCCCGTCGAGCTCGATCTCCCGCAGGCTCTGGCTCCCCACAAAAGCCCACTGCCGGTCGCGCAGCATGACGCGCGCGTGCAGGCTTAACCCGGATAGCTTGCGTGCCATGAGCTGTGCGCCTTCAGACGAAACCCGGCCGATCACCTTCACATCCACTCCGGCCTTAGATCGGTCTTTCAAGAGAGCAAGCATTGCCGCGTCACTGATCTTCGGATCGTAAATCAGAAGTTCGGTCTTGGCGCCCTGAATGAAGGAGGCGAGTTGCTTTCGCGCGTTCTCCGGGCTGACCACAAAGTTGGACAAAGCAGGTTCGTAAGACTGCCGCTTCGAATCCGCTTCAAACAGTTTGAACGCTTCTTCCACCAGCTTCTGATCGTCGATCACGAGCCCGAAGCTCCGGCTCCGGTTGATATCGTGATGCGTGAAATTAAACGCCAGAAGATAGAGTTCTGAGCGGTCGACGATCAATAGCTTGTAGTGATAGCGCGCGAAGTCGCCGGCGGTGCGGGCGACAGTCACACCCGCGGCCAACAAGCGCAGCTCCAGATTTCTAAGGCCTTCCTTGCCCGAACTGTTCACGTGCGCGATCAGCGCCTGCACGGAGACTCCACGGCTCACCGCACGGGCCAGCGCTCGTTCAATCTCTCGCTGATCGAACCGGAAAATGGCGATCTCGATGGTACTTTTTGCGCCGTTAATCGCGCTGACGATCGGCATGACGCCGTCTCCGGGCTGTTGCAGCAGTTTCACTGGAATCTGAACTCTGGCATTCTTCTTGCACGTTAATAACGCGCGTTGGCGCGTCACGCCTCCTCGGATCGATATGTTCTTGAACACAAAACTGCTTTTGCTTCTCACCGCCGCTCTTGTGGCAGGTTCCGCGGTCGCCGCGCCCGCGAAAAAAGAACACAAACACGGCAAGGCGAAGGTAGAATCTACCGGGAGCCTGCCGGCCGTGCTCTGGCGAAATCCCGCGGGCATCTCTTCCCGCAGCCTGTACTACGGTCCTGGCGGGCAGGAAGATCAGCCTCAGGGTACCTTCACGTTTATCGAGGAGGATCTCAAAGGCTCCAATCCGAAATTCGTGGTGCGCGACGACAGCGGCGTCAAGTGGAAAGTCAAGCTGGGTACCGAAGCTCGTCCGGAAACAGCGGCCTCGCGCCTGGTCTGGTCGATTGGTTATTTCGCCAATGAAGACTACTTCCTCACTGAGTTGCAGGTCCACGGGATGCCCGCTCATTTGCATCGCGGACAGAACTTAGTGCAACCCGGCGGCATCGTACACGCCGTGCGCTTGAAACGGTATCTGAAGGGCGAAGAGAAGATGGGAACCTGGCGCTGGCGTGAGGATCCCTTTACGGGAACGCGCGAACTCAACGGTCTGCGCGTTTTGATGGCCGTGATCAACAATTGGGATCTCAAGGACAGCAACAACGCTGCTTACATGGAGGACTCCCGCCGGTTTGCGGATCACCCTCAAATGGTTTACCTGATCAGCGACCTGGGATCGAGTTTCGGAACCGCCGGTGCGGCGTGGCCGCATGCCAAAGCAAAAGGAAACCTCGATTCCTATACCCGCTCCAAGTTCATCAGGAAAGTCACGCCGGAATACGTCTCTTTCCAGGAGCCCGCCCGGCCATCCTTTCTCTTCTTGGTCAATCTGCCGGAATATTTCCGGCGCTGTGAAATGGAGTGGATCGGCCGGCGCATTCCCCGCGCGGATGCCAGATGGGTCGGTCAGCTACTGGCGCAACTCTCGCCCAACCAGATTCGCAACGCCTTTCGTGCTTCCGGTTTTTCTCCCGAGGAAGTGGAAGGATTCACTCAAGTCATGGAGCGCCGGATTACCGCCCTCAAAGAGCTGTGAGACACGCTGTTGACCCGCACCCTTTACTGCCGGCACCACCGGCCCCTTCACTCGCGGCATCACCTTAGGGCCTGTCATGAAACAACCAATTCAACCGCTCCCTGACGGTCGCGGCTCGGAAGGTGTGGCTGAGCCGCGACCGTGAGGGAGCGGGCCGGAAGTAGTGGCAAGGTTGTTTCATGACAGATCCTTAGCCCCGAACGTAAGTGAGGGGAAGGGCGCTGAGCCCGCAGGCGAGTTCGGCGCTCGACGCATGCACCCCGCAGCCTCACGGCGCCGTGACGTGATTCATCTGCTCATCTTGTATGAACTGGATCTCGCTGAGTTTGGCATAGAGGCCGCCGGCGCTCACCAACTGCTCATGCTTTCCTCGCTCCACAATCCGGCCGTCTTCGACCACCAGAATGATGTCCGCCCGCCGCACCGTCGAAAGCCGGTGCGCGATGACCAGCGTAGTTTTACCCACCGTCAGACGCTCCAACGCCTCAAAAACCAGCTTCTCTGAAGCCGCATCCAGTCCCGTACCCGGCTCATCCAAAATCAGTATCGGCGTGTCCCGAATGATGGCCCGGGCAATTGCGATGCGCTGGCGCTGCCCGCCAGACAAAGTCACGCCGCGTTCCCCGACGATAGTGTCATAGCCTTGCGGCATTTTCTCCACGAATTCGTGAACGTTGGCCAGTTCGGCGGCGCGTAGAATTTCAGCCCGGCTGGCATCCGGTTTACCGTAGGCGATGTTGTACCAGACCGATCCATGAAACAGCAGAGTCTCTTGCAGCACAAAGCTGATCTGCTGCCGCAGAGACTTTTGCCGGAAGCGGCGTATGTCGTTGCCGTCGATCCGGACCACGCCCTCCGTAGGATCGTAAAACCGGGGGATTAGCGCGGTTATTGTGCTCTTGCCGGCGCCCGTGGGGCCGACCAGGGCCGCGGTCTGTCCCGGCTCAATCCGAAAGCTGACATCCTTCAGTACTGGCACGTTAGGTTCGTAGCTGAAACTCACATGAACGAACTCGATTCCGCCTTTCACGCGGCCAATCCGCCGGGCGCCGGGCAAGTCTTTCACTTCCCCATCCGTTTGGAAGATTTCGCGGATTCTTTCGTAACCCACCGACGCCTTCGAAAACGTGTCCGTCATCTTCGAAAGTTGCTGCATCGGTTTGTACATCTTTCCTATGTACAGAATGAAAAGAATCAGCGACCCGGCGGACAGAGTTCCCGCCAGAATCATGCGCCCTCCGAACCACAGCACCAGGCTGGTGCCAACCGCCACCAGAATGTCGACCAGCGGCGCCAGTTTCGCCTTCAGGCTGCGCGCCCGCAAGGTGATTTCGACGCTTTCCAGGCTCTCTTCTTCCAGCCGGCGCTGCTCGAAGTCCTCGCGTCCGAACGCCCGGATCACGCGAATCGAGGAGAGCGTCTCTTGCAGGACCGAGACAATCTCACCTTCTTTCTTTCTCACTTCGCGCGAAGCCTGCTTGATGCGCCTGGTGTAGGTATAAACAATTACAAACAGTGGCGGCGCAACCGACAGGGCGATCAATGTAAAGCGCCAGTTGATGTAGAACATCACGCCGACCATGCCCACCAGCGTCAAACTGTTGATCAGCGCTCCCAGCAATCCCGAGGTAACGAAGCTCTGTATCGCGTCGATATCGGTGGTGGCGCGGCTGATCAGATCGCCCGTCTCCTTGTGGTCGTGATATCTCAACGAAAGCCTCTGGAGGTGCGAATACAGGGCTCGGCGCAGATCGTGCATCACCCATTGCCCGACGCTGGTCGTGAGGTACGTTTCTGTATAAGAAGCAATGGCTCCGATACAGGCGATCGCTAAGGCGGCGATGGCGGCGAATTTCAATACGGCGAGTTTGTCATCCCCAACCGTGGTTAGAATCAACGTGTTCAACCATCCACTGGTCGAATGGGACTTCAGAACATTGTCGACGACAATTTTAACCGGCCAGGGCTCCAGCAGATTGGTCAGACCTTCTACCACAACTGCGACGATCCCGCCCGCCAGTGCGGCCGAATGTGGTTTCAGGAGATCCCAAATTTTGAACGAGCGAGCGTAACTCTTTAATGTGGTCGCCACTCCGGTCTCCATTGACGTTACAGAGCAAGTTAAATGCCATCGCTCCGCGCCAAAGCCCGCACCAGCGCCTCTTTCCAGCGCCCAACATCCATGCTCCAGCAGACGTCCGTGGACGGGTTCCGGTTCTGAAAGCTGGACCACACGTCGCGGTTACGGCGGTTTCCGGCGATATTCAATTGGTCGACCACGGTCATGCCGCGTGTAAGGTCGCTCGAAACTTCGACGTCCACGTGATGCCGGCTCCAGACAGTTCCGATGGTGCGGTCCAGCGCGATCGCCATGGCGACCGGATCCGGCAACGAGATTCCATCTTCACCCGTTTGCTCGAGGAATGCCTCGCGCGCGTGTCCGTTGCAGTCGACCGCAAAGCGGGCCAGATCGGTATTGAGAGCTAGAACCTGCCTGATGTCGCTCGGGTTCAGCACCGCTTCGCCTCGGCACAAATGCCAGCCAATCAAATCCACTGGCAGGCCGCTACGCAGTACGATGCGCGCTGCCTCCGGATCGGTCCAGATGTTATATTCCGCCGCCGGCGTCACATTCCCCACGCAACAGGGCGCGCCGCCCATCAGCACGCAGCGCTTTAATTGTTGCGCCATATTGGGACGCCGCTGCAGCGCCAGCGCGATATTCGTCAGTGGCCCGAGTGTCACCAGCTCCAGGTCCGTATACCTGTCGACATTGTCCAGAATTACTTCTACGGCATCGCCATTTGCCGGCTGCCGGGAAGCCGGTGCATACCCCCGATCGCCGAGTCCATCTTTGCCATGAAACCAGGTTGCATCCTCCAAGGGCCGATGGAGAGGCTTCGCCGCGCCCGCATAGACCGGCACTATCGCGCCGCAGAGTTCCACCGCGTA
The DNA here is from genome assembly GCA_963836595.1 of Bryobacterales bacterium. GTDB lineage: Bacteria > Acidobacteriota > Terriglobia > Bryobacterales > Bryobacteraceae > DATFZA01. Next base: position 304,567 of record CAWIKC010000002.1, on the reverse strand, counting down.
GAGCGCATTGCGCGTGGCCTGCTCCACGCCGACATTTCCCGCGACCGTAGTGATGGCCACCACGTCCACGTCCGGTGCGCGCAAGGCCATGATCAGCGCCACCGCGTCGTCGGAAGCGGTATCGGTGTCTATCAGAAAGCGTCGCGTCACTGCTAAGTCACGCGCGCTTAAGGCTTCGAAGTCATCTCGACGTCAATCGTCAGATTCACTTCATCGCCCACCAAGACGCCGCCCGTCTCTAAGGCTTTGTTGTAAAGCATCCCAAAATCCTTCCGGCTGATAGTCGTGGTCGCGGATGCGCCCACATGCTCGGTCCCGCGTTGATCCTTGATCGGCGCGCTCGGGCCGTCAACGTCAAACGTCACTTCCTTCGTCGTGCCATGGATCGTCAGATCGCCGATCAGCTTCAGCTTGCCCGGCCCGGCCGCCACTACGCGTTTGGACTTGAAAGCCAGCGTCGGGTACTTCTCCACGTCGAAAAAATTGGGACTCTTCAGATCCTTGTCGCGCATCTCTTGACGGGTGTCGACGCTGGCCGCATCTATCGTGACATCGATGCTGCTTTTGGCCGGATCGGCAGGATCGAATTCGGCCGTACCGGTCATTTTCTGAAACTGGCCACGGACGGTGGAAATCATCATATGGCGCACGGAAAACTGAGCGGCCGAGTGATTGGGATCGATCTTCCAGGTAGCGGCTGGCGAGACGAGCGGGATCGCCAGAAGTACGCCAACCGCCAATGTACGTTGCAGGTGAGAATTGAGCATATTGTTGATAGACATAGGATAAACCAGGGACGGACGAGACGTTCCCCGGGTTTTTAGCCGTCGCTCGCCATCAGGCCCTAAGGCGCGAAGACTTTGTGGACAGCCGTCATCAGTCCGCCAAAATCGAATTGCTTCGCGACGTCCGGACGAAGAGCCGCCAGGCCGGGATAGAGCGGCCGCTGGCCTTCCGGAAGCTCAAAGATAGTCCAGGGACCGACGCTCCCCAACGCTTTCTTGTCGGACAAATACCTGCGCCCGGGGCTGTCGTTCGGCATTACCAGATAGTGAACTCCGTAGCGGGCCAGCGAGTTCTCGGCTTCCGCTTCGGAGAGCTTGCCGGCATAAAAATCGGCCACGAACTTCTGTTGCCGATCGTAGGTAATTCCGAAAAGATCGTGGCTCGCCACGCTCGGCATAGGTGTGGTTGCCAGCCATGGCGCGGTTTCGAGCGGTCCCATGACGAGCTGGTTCAACTGGGCGTTGTGCCGCAACCAATCGATGAGGGCCGGCTCCTCTCGCAGGGAGATAGCGTTCAGTAGAAGGTCCGGTTGGGGCGCTCTGCCGTCCTTCCAGATCTGGCTGTATAAAGCGCTATAACCGGGGACACACAGCAGAAGTCCGGCCACGGCCGTCGCATAGACCGGACGGGAATGATCCCGCAAAAACGAATGGATTTGGACACGCCCCGACAGCAGGCGGACCAGCAAAACCGCGACGATATAAGAAAAACCATCGAACATATGCAACTTAAACGGAATTCCTGGAACAAAGAGCAGGGCGATGGTGGACAAAAACCAGGTGCGCAATACTTCGTCACCGGGCGCCTGCAAGCGGAACCTCATCAAGAGCAGGTACACGGCCACAACCGTCGGCAGTCCGAAGACCAGCGGAACCCATAAGACGGATGCCGGCTGCCATTGATACAAGCGCGAAATGTCGCGCACCCATTCGCTTCGCGAGGTCTGAATGACATACGGCAATAGACCCAGAACGGCGGCGCCGGCCACCACCGCGCCATTGCGAACCAGGACCGCGAGCCGGCGTTCCCGCCAGGCCAGAATGGCGAAGGAAGCGAGCGAAGCGGCCGTGATGATACAGACTTCCGTGGGATGAAAGAAGCCGGAGAGAAACGCAACCATTGCCAGCAGGCCGAGGTCGCTGGAGCGCCGCTGGCGCACGAAGCGCGCGAGCAGACAGAGCGCGAAGAGGTTCGCGGCGGTTCCGAAAGACAACGTGAAGGTGTTCGAGACGCCGCCCCGCGTGAGGCCGTCCGCGGTTTCATAAGCGTACTCGACCAGACCGATCCAAAAGAGAGGAACTTCTCTGCCGGCCAAATGCAACCAGCCCAGCGCGAGCAACGGGAGCGGCAAGGCGGCAAAGATGGCGAATGCCGCGGCCAACCGCTGGCGCCGGGTGGGGCAAAAGGTCCAAATTACGGCCCCCAGCGCGAATGCGGCCACGATATAGAAGACGAAATGAAAGGCCTGAAAGCCCGCGACGGGAGACAGGCCGAGCAGGTGCGAAAGCTTGCCTACCATGAGCACAAGCGGAGACAAGAGCGCGTCATCGCTGACCCAGGGCGCGTCAAAATTGGGAAGCAGCCAATGGGTGGGCGCGAGTGTCATCCAAGTCAAGTAGATCGGAACGTCGAGATTAGAAAGCACGTAGCGAGGGATATAGCCGGCAGGCGGGCGCAGAATCGCACTCCAGACGGCGAGGTTGTTCACCACGAAACACAGTGGGCCCAGGATTACGCTGAACACGAAGATGTTGCGCAGGGGCAGTCGGCTGGTTTTGTCCGGAAAGTCACTCAACGCACACGTCCTCATTCTTCAATCGGCGGACGGTTGGGATGCTTTAGGACTTTCAGCGAAGGGCCCGAAAACGCACCCGGCCGTCCAGGACAACCGGTAAATAAAAACGATTACCAGCAGTAAATGTGTTTGTGGGGCAGGTTATCAACCTGCGGCCGATTAATAATCGGCCCGCATTGGCCCAAGCCTGCGCTCTAGAATATGCTTCTTCGCTCAGTTCCAGACATCGGCGTGCTCGTAAAGCCGTAGGTGTAGCCGGCCTCACCGGTCCCATTAGCCGGTAACCAGAGCGATATTGGAGAAAATTGTCGTGGAGGCGCGATGGACAGGGACGTTGAGCGATCGGAATGCTTCCGGACATCGCGGTGAATCAGCTCGGTCTTCCAGTTCTTGTCCGTCCAGGCATTATTATTAAGGGTGGCTGCGATCGTTCGCGTATTACAAGCTGTGGGGAAAATTGCATCGCCAGGCCTGCCGCCTGCTAAACTTCTTCTCTTGTAATCTATTTTTCACTCGAGGTCACAATGTTCGTTCCTCTTACTCCGATCCGCTGTCTGCATCGGGCGCTGGATTTGTTCCCCAACCGGGTCGGAGTGGTTTGCGGCGGCAAGCAGTTCACTTACGGCGAATTCGCCCAGCGCTGTCAAAAGTTGTCCCACGCCTTGACAATCGAGGGCATCGCTCCGGGCGACCGGGTCGCGTATCTCAGCTTCAACAACCACCAACTGCTCGAAGGCTATTACGGCGTCGTCCAAGCCGGCGCCATCGTGATGCCGTTGAACGTCCGGCTGTCGGTCGTGGAACTGGTCAATATTCTCAACCACTCGGGCGCGCGGATGGTGATCTTCGAAAACGATTTTGCGGACACCATCGGCCAGCTCCGCAAAGCGTGTCCCGACGTCACGCGCTGGGTTGCCATTGATGAGACTGACACGAAGATTCCCGCCGCCGACTACAGCTATGAAGAACTGCTCGACAAGGGGCACCCTGAACGCGCCGACATTCTCGGCATCGAGGAAAACTCCGTCGCCGAGCTGTTCTATACCAGCGGCAGCACCGGCACGCCCAAGGGCGTGACGCTTTCCCACCGCACCCTCTATTTGCACGCCATGTCCATCGCGTCGATGTTTGAGCTGGTCGAGAGCATGGCCGATCTGCACACCATTCCACTGTTTCACGCCAACGGCTGGGGCCGGCCGCAAGCGTCAACCATGATGGGCACCAAACAAATTATGGTGCGGCGTTTTGAGCCTACTTTTGTCTTCAAGCTGATTCAGGAACACCAGGCCACCGACATGTGCGTGGTACCGACTATGGCGAACTCGCTGCTCAACGCGCCTGATCGCAACGATTACGATCTTTCGAGCATGCGCAACGTCATGCTGGGCGGCGCGGCATCTTCGCCTGATCTGGTCGCCCGCCTGGAGGCGCTGTTCCATTGCAAAGTCTTTGGCGGTTACGGCTTGAGCGAGACTTGCCCGGTGCTCTCATCGGCGCGCAACAAACCGGGCCTCGAGTACACCTCCGACGAAGATCGCCAAACCCGGCGCGCCACCGCCGGCTGGCCGGTGCTGGGCGTCGAAGTCCGCGTGGTCGACTCCGAAATGCGCGATGTGCCGCGCGACGGAAGCACCATCGGGGAAGTCGTCGCCACCGGCGACCACGTGATGGAAGGCTACTTCAAGGAGCCTGAAGTAACGGCCAGCGTCATGACGGGCGAGTGGTTCCATACCGGCGATATGGCCGTCTGGGACGAACAAGGCTTCATCCAAATCGTCGACCGTAAGAAAGAGATCATCATCAGCGGCGGCGAAAATATTTCATCCATTGAAGTGGAGAAGGCCATCTTTGCGCACCCGGAAGTCTACGAGTGCGCCGTGGTTCCGGCGCCGCATGAAAAGTGGGGAGAAGTGCCCGTGGCGGTGGTGGTACGTAAGCCGGGATCGAAGTTGACGGCGGAAGCTCTCATGGACTTCCTGACGCCGCGGCTGGGCAAATTTAAGCTCCCTCGCCTGATCGAGTTTCGGGACGAAGACCTGCCCAAGACCGGCACCGGCAAGATCCGCAAAATGGTGCTGAAAGAAAAATACTGGGAAGGCAAAAGCCGCCGAGTCCAGGGCTGACCTCGCCCAAAGTACGCCACCATCCTAAAGAAAACGCGATTTTCCCCCGATGAACGCTTGATGAGCGATCGTGTCCTATCCCAGGATGAAATCGACAAAGTATTTCGCAACGCGCATAATACCCAAGCGCAGGCAGATTCCACCCGGCGGGCGCAACCGTATGATTTCCGCCGCCCGGATCGAATCGCCAAAGATCAACTTCGCTCCATCCACCTCTTGCACGAGAACTTTGCCCGCTCGCTGGGCTCCAGTCTCTCGGCTTATCTGCGTGCCTACGTCGTCGTGAACCTGGTTTCGGTGGAGCAACTATCATTTATCGAGTTCTCGCGGGCGCTGCCGTCTCCCAGTTGCCTGGTTTCGCTAGGGATGAAGCCATTCGAGGGGAATGCCGTATTAGAGGTCAACACCGGCCTGATATTTCCAATTCTCGAAATGCTGCTGGGCGGATCGCAGAAAACCGCTCTCAAAATCAGCCGGGAGATCACGGAAATCGAGCAAAGCATCCTGGACGGCATGTTTCGCATCACGCTGCACGACCTGAAGATGGCCTGGCAAGCCGTAACGCCGCTCGATTTCAAAATCGAGGCCTACGAAACCGACCCGCAATTGCTCCAGATTCTGGCGCCCAATGAAGCAGTGGTGGCGGTCAGCATGGAAGTACGCGTAGGCGAGTTGTCCGGCATGATGAACATCGGCATTCCGTCCATCATCGTCAAGATGTTGCGGCACAAATTCGACCAGCAATGGTCGGTGCGCAAGACCCATTCCACCGAAGAAGAACAAGCGCGTATTCTACGGCTGATCAAGAACAGCATGGTCGAAGTGCAAGGACGGCTGGATGGACCCAAACTCACAGCCGAGGAATTACTGGACTTGCAGCCCGAGGACGTGCTGGCCTTCGATTGTCCAATCGAAAGTCCCCAGCAATTGACAATCAATGGCCGGCTCAAGTTTCAAGGCCAGATTGTCACGACCGGACGGAATCGCGGTTTCGAGATTCTGCACCAGCATCGCGTGCATGAGTAAGCTTCTCCGGTAATCCACGGTGAGCGCTCGAAAGTCCCAGGCTCGGCGCCGGCAAACTACCGGCCCTGAGCCAGATGATGCGCTGGCATTTCGATTATTCGATCGAAAGTTGGCACAGTTGACCCTCGGCAGCCGGCTCATGTTTCTAACAGATTGTCACGAGTGGACGGAATCGCGGCTTTGCGATTCCGCACCCGCATCGCGTGCATGAGTAAGCTTCTCCGGTAATCGCTTCTGTTATCAACGTTGCGCGCTCGAAAGTCCCAAGCTCGCCCACCATCAGCAGCGCCTCTCAAGTTTCAAGGCGAGATTGTCATGAGCGGACGGAATCGCGGCTTTGGGATTCTGCATCCGCATCGTGTGCATGACCAGCTTCGCCGGTAATCAGCCGCGCGCCGCGATCCCAGGTGAGATAGAGAAATCCCCAGTGTACGAACACCAGCACGCGGTTGGAGAATTCGACCAGATACATGAGGTGAATGAACAGCCAGATCAGCCAGGCCAGCAAACCCGACACGTGCAGGCGCCGCAACTCCGCTACCGCCGATCCACGCCCGATCACGGCCAGACTGCCCTTATCGAAATAATGGAACGGCTTGGTTGGCTGTCCCTTAAGCCTCCGTTTGATCACCTGGGCCACGTAGTGTCCCTGTTGCATGGCCACTTGCGCAACTCCCGGCAGAGGTTTCCCGTTCTCTTCGAAATGCGCCAGATCGCCGATGACAAAAATCTCGGGATGCTGTTCCAGGCTGCAATCGGGGCTTACGAACACCGCGCCGTTCTTGTCGAGTTTGGCCCCGGTTTGCCGCGCCAGCCGTTCTCCGAACTCGGAAGCGCGGACGCCCGCCGCCCAAATAATCGTATTCGCCCGAATTTCTTCCGGGCCGGACGGCCCCTCGACATGCAGGCCGTACTCGCGGACCGCCGTGACGCGGACATCCACCCGCGGGTGCACGCCGAGCCGAAGAAGCGACCGCTCCGCTGCCTTCGATAAATCCGGCGGATAACCAGGCAGCACGCGCGGCGAACCATCCAACAACAGAATGCGCGCCTGCTCCGGTTGGATCGAGCGAAAATCGTGGCGCAGCGTCTCGCGCGCGATCTCGGCCATCGCTCCCGCTAACTCGACTCCCGTCGGCCCTGCGCCCACCACCGCAAACGTCAGCCATGCGGCTTGTTTTTGAGGATCCGGTTCCCGTTCGGCAGCTTCAAAAGCGAAAAGAATCTTGGTGCGAATCTGGGTTGCCTCTTCGATGGTCTTTAGGCCGGGCGCGAGATTCTCCCACTCCGGGTGGCCGAAATAAAATGTGCGCGACCCGGCCGCCACGATCAGCGTGTCATAGCCGAGTTCCTGATCTTCATCGAGCCTGAGGACCCGGCGTTGCACATCCAGATCGTGTGCTTCGCCCAGCAGCACCCGGGTATTCTGCTGGGAACTCAAGACCGAACGAAGGGGAGACGCAATTTCTCCCGGCGAGAGAGAGCCCGTTGCCACTTGATACAGCAGCGGCTGGAACAAGTGGAAATTGCGCCGGTCGACCAAAGTCAAATCCACCGGGGCGCGTTTGAGCGACTTGGCGGCGTACAAGCCTCCAAAACCGCCGCCTAAGATAACGACGCGGTGTTTCGTCCCCATATTCCTATGACAACATAGCTAGAAATGCGTTGTCGAAAACGCGCGAAATCATTACTCGCTCGATCTTTGCGCGGGCGAACCTATCGCGGCAGCGTCCCCGCGTCGCCCCGACGATCGGTTGACGCCGAGTTATGACACCATGGGAAACGATGCGTTATCGAAAACTTGGTAAAACCGGATTTGAGATTAGCGAAATTGGCTACGGCGCTTGGGGCATCGGAGGAAACTTATGGCAGGGCGGCAACGACGACGAATCGCTCCTGGCCCTCCGCCGCGCCATCGATCTGGGGCTCAATTTTATCGACACTGCTCTGGCATACGGATCCGGTCATAGCGAAAAGCTGGTCGGCCAAGTCGTCAAGGATGCCCGCCGGCGCATCTATGTGGCCACGAAAGTACCACCCAAGAATCTGTTGTGGCCCGCGCGCCCCGGAATCGGAATCGAGGAAGTATTTCCTTACGATTACATTCTTAGCTGCACGGACAAGAGTTTGCGCAATCTGGGCGTCGAAACCATCGACCTGCAGCAACTCCATGTCTGGAACCCGGAGTGGATCGGCCGCGACGAGTGGCGGCGCGCTTTTGAGGAATTGAAGCGCTCCGGCAAGGTTCGCGCCATCGGCCTCTCGATCAACGACCATCAGCCCGATTCGGCGTTGGAGGTCATCCGCACGGGTTTGGTTGACGCGGTCCAGGTGATCTACAACATCTTCGATCAGACTCCGGAGAAAGACCTGTTCCCTCTGACCCAGGAGTTAAATATCGGCGTGGTGGCCCGAGTGCCGCTGGATGAAGGCAGTTTGACGGGCACGATCACGGAGGAGTCGGAATTCGCTGACGGGGATTTCCGGGCCAGATATTTCCGCGGCGATCGCAAAAAGCAGGTGGTCGAGCGCGTGGACGCGTTGCAGAAAGATCTCGGTTCGGCCGCCGGCCCTTTGCCAGAAGTAGCGCTACGCTTTTGTCTGTCACATCCCGCGGTAACCACAGTGATCCCCGGCATGCGCCGCGTGGCGAACGCGGAAGCCAACACCGCAGTATCGGAAAAAGGTCCTCTTCCCGGCGAGACGCTACAGATTTTACGCCGCCACGCCTGGGACCGGAATTTCTATAGTTAGGGAACCTACCGTTTCGTTGGCACGTACGTATAGATAAGTAAAGCAGCTAGTCTCCGTGCGGACCTTTCCCCAATCAATCCAGTTCCGCACGGGGACGTCCTCGAAGGGGTTCCGAAGGGGACAGCCCGCGTGTTTCCAGGTTTGCAGCAGACAGCCCGCACGGAATCAAAACCGCCCAGGCCTACCTGCATTCGGGGATACCGCCGCGACAATATCGAGCCCGTTGTGTCCCCAGTCCCCGCCCTGCGCGCTCCGACGATAATTTGAAGCCGGCTGACGGATTCAACGCACCAAATAGTACCGTATAGTACCGTGCTATATGGTCTTTATGTGTATCCTGTGCAATACTTTCTCAGTGCCAAACACGCTTACCCAAAGCAAATTGTTTTTGGTATCGGTCCCCAAAATCGCCTCTGTTGAGTCGAAAGGTGAGCCTGGCGATGACGGGAGTGCCTGCATGACCGAAGCCTACGGTCGAGTAGCGGGTGATTTGATTGGCGTCGCACTGCTTTGCATGCCGATTTTCGCCGCTATTGGATTCTGCCTGTCGAAATGAAGTGAAGTAGAGGAGGCCAAGTAGTCCTTGACGCGGCATTTCATCGAAAAAGTCTGCAAATGATAGAAGTCGCCAAGAGTTCCTGCTGGCAGGAAGTGCGGACTCGCTGTCTTGGTTTTTCCGTCAAACGCTCGACGTTCTTCAACGGCATCGACCACGGAGGGTTGAAGGCCCTCGACCTGTACCGGCCCGGACCGCACTCAAGCGATTGGCTTGGTCTCCGGCGATCCGATGAAGCCAGGGCTAGGGAAGCCTGCGTGGGTGCTGGAGGCGGCGTTAGCGCTGTCCGGGACATCGATACGGGATGCTACGGTGCGAACCGCCCGCAACCCAAGGATTGATTAGCGACGGTTCACATTCCCGAACGGTAGCTATACTTGTCGGAGATGCGCTCCCTGGTCGGTCTTGTTGGAGATTCTCTCACGTTCATCGGTTCAGCGCTCTTAGCGCTAGATGCCATCCTGAAGGAGCGCGGGTTCAATAGGTCAAAATCCCTTTTAGAAACCATAACTTACCCGGCGTTAGCTAAGGTTACTCTCGAGCGAAATGGCATCGTATTGAAGAATGAGGATGATGTAGAATTGCTGTTGATTCGATCTTCGGTCCGACGAGGTATCTGGGGAGGATGTATTCTGACAATTGGGTTTCTTTGCTTATTGATAGCTAGATTCGATGAACCACGTACCCCCGATGCGAGTACCGCGTCTACCCCTTCCTATTCCTCAGGTCCCACACCAAAGTCCCATTGACTCCACTAACGGAACTTCGGATAATCAGATTCGCGGATGTCAACAAAATCCGACAAATGAGCGTCATCATAGGTGAAGGGAGTGAAATAAGGCCATGGCCCAGGAATTGTTTAGGCTGAAGATTGCGTCGAAACGTCAAGTGACGGTTCCACAACGCCTGATGCAGATATTTGGCATAGGCGAAGGTGACGAGCTTCAAATTGAGGTCATGGACGGGCGTGTTGTGAGCGTCGAACCTTGCAAGGTCGTTCCAAGCCGCCTTTTCACTCCTGAAATACTCGATGCTTTAGAGCAACGGGAGAAGGTCGCGATGTCTGCCAAGGCGAAGGCCATTGCAAGTGCCCATTCAGGCTCCGACTAGCCGAACCTTTTTTGGGAAAATTTATTTTGAGGTGGGTGGAGGTCGTTTACCATAATCTGAGAGGATCTCCGCCCTGAGTATACACTTGGCACTGTATTCCGGTTTTGAGGACGACTTCAACAGGCGTTCCCGATGGTCCCAATTGGTCCTCGGAGGCTCTAAGGATTGGCCTTTTTCGAAGCCTCATATTGAGCCCTCGCTTCGATCACTTGCTTGTCCGTAAGGACCGGCGTATCTGGCAGAGTAGAGGACCTGTCGAATTCTGGCTCTGACTCGTCCTTTGGCCAATAGTGAGTAACCGGAGCTTTACCTAGTACCTTAGTACCAGTACCGCTGGTCTAGCCGACTGGGAAAATCGAGCCAATCGCGCTTATATTGCTGAACCGGTACCAGTACTGCTCACAGTCTATTTAGGCATTGATACTTAGGTACTACATAGTAGATACTGAGTCTTGTGGGGGGTCGTGTTTCGGTTCGCAACGATCTACCATGGTCATTCGTCATACGTTGTGAGGAGAAGTTTGACAGCGGATGATCTTACGGCTTTAGCATTCCATTAAAAAAACTCAATACCTTGCGAAGATAAGAGCGGAGTGCAATCAAGAGCCGAGAGAGGAAATTAGTCGGCGTCACCTAGGACCGCGCTTATTTGCTCGGCGCGGGCACGTCGATTCAAGAACGCCCATTCATTATATGGGGCGTTGAGAGTTCGGTGAAATTAACCATGAACGATATGCTTGGCATTCCAAAGCAACTGATATGCTTGCTATCGCGTGATCAAGATTCAGGCATGTGGCTTGGACACTCCTTGGATTTCGACATCATAACTTCCGCCCCTTCGGAAGAGGAGGCGTGGAGCGCGCTGAAGCAGGTCGTAGTAGCGCATGTAGATAGCTGTGCTCACGACAATTTTCTGGAAGGTTTATCCAGAAAGGCCAATTCAGCCGCTTGGTCCGCGTTTATTGATGTCGCTCTGACTACCGGATTTCGGACAGACATGATAGAATTTAAACGACGGCCTAACAACCAAACCGTTTGGATGAAGGTGGTAGAGGTTGAGTCCTTGCCCTCTAGCGTTTCGGTTATTCCGCGAACGCCTCCGACAACTCGAAGCGCATCTTGTCAGTGACGAGGACCCTAGCGTTCCAGTAATAATGGTGTACGAGCGCGGGGACGGATACTTCAACGGACCGCGTGGAAAGCGTTACCCGCTACATGATCGTCCCGAGGATCAACTTGTTCCGGTGGCAGAAATCGAAATGCTTCTTGTGCATCTCGGGTTCAGCACGGATGGGTTTTGGCAATTTCCGAGCGATCTAGAACGACAAGTGGAGAGACCTGACAGGTCCGTTCCGCATTCGGGAAAAGACAAAGCTGTTGGGGTCATCAAACGAGTCCAGGGACAATCAATTCTACCGCAGTGAAGCCCCACGATTTCTGTTGACGAGCCACTTTGTTACTAAGTTGTCGATGTAACTTATTGATTCTAAACTCTGAATAACTATTCATTTAGGTCAGGACCGCAAGGCAGGACACGACCGTAGGGTGCCCCCATTTGACACCCGCCTCCGAATGTGTAATTATTCATTTAGCTGAATAAACATTCAGCCGACGCGCCATTCAACAGACACACAAGGAGGAACATGCCCATGGCTACCGCTCGTACCGCCTTACGCACGCCGGCCAAGATCGCGGCGCCCGACATCAAAGGCGATCTGGACCTTAGCCGTGAGGAACTGTTCCAACTCCTCGATCTGACCAAGAGCGTCAAGGCCAATCCCTCGCGCTACGCCCGCTCACTGGCCGGCCGGTATCTGACGCTCCTGTTTGAGAAGCCGTCCCTGCGCACGCGGCTTACTTTTGAGCTGGCCATCAAGCAACTCGGCGGCGACGCGGTGGTGAGCACCGGACCCATCGGCGATCGCGAGCCCATTAAGGATGTCGCGCGCAATTTGGATCGTTGGACCAACGGCATCGTCGCGCGCGTCTTTTCGCATCAGACGATTGAAGAGCTGGCGCGCTGGTCGAGCGTTCCGGTGATCAACGCGCTCAGCGATCTATATCATCCGTGCCAGGCCTTCGCCGACATGTTCACCTTGCAGGAGCATTTCAACTCCGTGCGCGGCATCAAACTGGCCTATATCGGAGACGGCAACAACGTGGCCCACTCCTTACTGCTGAACGCCGTCCGGTTGGGAATCCACGTGAGCATCGGTTGTCCCCACGGCTATGAGCCCAACGCCGGCATCGTGGCGCAGGCCAAAGCGTTGGCGGACGTGTGCGGGGCGTCGGTCGAGATCACTCACAATCCCGAACAAGCCATCGACGGCGCCCACGCCGTGTACACCGATGTCTGGACCAGCATGGGCCAGGAGAGCGAAAAAGAGCAGCGGCGGGCCATATTCGCGCCCTTCCAGGTAAACGCCGAATTGTTTGTGCAGGCGGACTCCGACGCGGTGTTCCTGCATTGCTTGCCCGCCAAGCGCGGGGAAGAGGTCACCGACGAGGTGATCGATTCGCCGCAGTCCATCGTTTTCGATCAGGCGGAAAATCGGCTGCACGTGCAGAAGGCCCTGCTGTTGGGTTTGCTGTGAAGACGCTGGGCCTTCAGTGAAACTGTGGGGTGGACGATTTGAAACCGGGCCTTCCGAGGTCTTTGAACGCTTTTCCGGTTCGCTCCATTTCGACCGCCGGTTGATTGACGCCGATTGCCGCGGTTCGCAGGCCTTTGCGCGGGCGCTCGAGCGCGGCGGCATCCTCACCAGCGGCGAACGCGCTCAACTGGAACAGTGCTTCGAGCAGATTCGTAGTGATGCCGCCGCCGATCCCTCGTTCTATGACGGCGCCACAGACGAAGATGTTCACACCCTGGTCATTCGCAAACTCAAGGAGCGGGTGGGCGGCGTGGCCGACAAAATCCACACCGGCCGCAGCCGGAATGAACAGGTCTCGCTGGATGTCCGCTTGTGGTTGCGGGACGAGATTGATTCGGTTTCGATTCAGCTCGTGAACGTGATGCAGGCCTTGCTGGACATGGCCCGTCAGAATCCCGGCGTTGTGGTTCCGGGTTATACGCATCTGCGGCGCGCGCAAGCCGTGCTGTGGGCGCACTATCTGATGGCCTATTTTGAGATGTTCCAGCGCGATCATCAGCGGCTGATGGAGACGCGCGCGCGGGTGAACGTGATGCCGCTGGGCTCGGGGGCGCTGGCCGGCAGCGGTTTCGCGCTCGACCGGGAAGCCATCGCGGCCGATTTGGGTTTCGATTCCATCACGCGCAACAGCATGGATGTTTCCGGCGACCGCGACTTCGCGCTGGATTTTCTTTACGCGGCATCGCTTATCTTGCTTCACCTCAGCCGGCTGGCGGAAGACTGGATTCTGTATTCGAGCGAAGAATTCGGCTGGCTGGAACTGGGCGACGGCGTCACCAGCGGTTCCAGCCTGATGCCGCAGAAGAAGAATCCCGACTCGCTGGAGCTGATCCGCGGCAAGAGCGGGCGCGTCTTCGGCAGCTTCACTGCATTGTTTGTCACCATGAAAGGTCTGCCCATGACCTATAACCGCGATATGCAGGAAGACAAGGAGCCGCTGTTTGAAGCCGCCGATCAGTTGTCCGGTTCGCTGGAGATGGCGGAGGGCGTGATTCGCTCCACGGCGCTGAAACCGGAGGCGCCCGCGCGAGCGGCCGACGATAGCTGGGTGGTGGCAACGGACCTGGCCGAAGCGCTGGCGCGCGCGGGAACGCCTTTCCACAAAGCGCACCAGATTGTCGGCAAACTGGTTCTCGAGAGCGTCCGGGCCGGGAAAAAACCAATCGATTGGACCGGCGATAGCCTGGCGAAGTTCGCCCCGGAGTTTCAGCTTCCCGGTATCGCTTCGCTCCTACATCCGGCCGAGGGCATGAAGACTCGCGAGTTGCCCGGCGGCACGGGTCCGGAAGCGGTGAGTAAGGCCCTAGACCGTGCGGCGGGCCTGCTCGCCAAGCTCCGGCGCTAAACATGAACAAAAGCGTTCGCCAGGAACAGATTCTAAAACTGATCCGCAAGCGCGAACTGCACACCCAGGAAGATCTGGCTCAGGCGCTAGAGCAAGAGTTCCAGACGCACGCCAAGCAGGTAACGCTTTCGCGCGACATTCGCGATCTCGGGCTGGTGAAAACTCAGAACGGCTACCGGCAGATGGGCGCAGCCGGCGGCGGGACCGATCTTGCCAACGTCGCCGCGGAATTCGTGGTCGAAGTGCGGCAGGCGCAGAATCTGATCGTGCTGAAAACCTCGCCGGCGCATGCCAGTTCGGTTGCCGTCGCCATTGATGAAGAAGACGATCCTGGCGTGGTGGGGACGGTGGCGGGAGACGACACGGTGCTGGTGATCACCGCCGACAACGCAGCGGCCACGCAATTCCGGGAACGAATGTTGTCATACCTGTGAACGCCCATCTCACAACCGAACCCTGGCTGCGAGGACCGATCGAGGAAGTCCATCCGCTGCTCGCTCCGATTCTGTATTCGTTCCAGCAAGCCCGCGAAGACTTACGCCGCTGGACTGAAGGCCTGACCACCGATCAGCTTTGGGCCCGGCCCATGGGCTTAGGCGCAATCGGATTCCATATACGCCACATCGGCGGCAGCGTGGAAAGACTGATGGCCTATGCCATGGGCGGCCAACTCACCGAGTCGCAGCTTGGCGAAATGGAGCGCGAAATGGCATCGGGACAGGCGCTCGCGGGTCTGTTGAACGATCTGGCAAGACGCTTTCAAGCAGCCGAACAGCAAGTCCGCACGCTGGACGCGGCTCGGCTCACCGAGCCGAGAGAAGTCGGCCGCAAACGGCTTCCCAGCACGCTCGGCGGCCTGCTGACACACATCGCCGAGCACACGCAAAGGCACGTCGGAGAAGTGATCGTGACTGTGAAAGTGATACGTGCGGCTACTCAGAAGGACACAGCACCCGCTCGCCCATAGAGTTCGCGAGATGGCTCAGAATTGAGATCATTTCGTGCAGCGCGGGCTGCGGGTTCACTAAGCTCAAACGGCGGGAAAGGCCATACCAGTAACGCAGCATGGCGAAGTCGATCATCAATAATCGCCGCTCCACCGGATCCGGTCCAAACTGAAACGCGGCGCCGTGACGCAAGACGAACGTCAGCAACTGATAGTCTCGTTCCAGGTCCTGATGGATGCGATCCAGTTCGTGCCGTTTGCGGGTTTCCACCAGGTCCTTCTGCAGTTCGAGGAACTTCAGTTGATTGGCCTGGATCACTAGCTGCCGGTAATCCTTAGCGGGCTTGGCGCTGAGGATCAGCGTACAGGCAAACCGGAACCAGATGGCGCCGACCGCAACCGTCACACCGATGATGGAGAGAATGAGAACCATCCAACACAATACCGGCCGCCAACGAACCGGACTAGCCTCTTTGTTCTGTGCTTGCAGTTCTATTCTTCCATTCACTTGGAAGTCTTACAAGAGATAAATACCTTCGTAAGGTATTTTCGCATTTAGGCTCTTAGGCTTTCTGCTTACGACCAAACACCATGTTGGCCGGCGGGATGCCCCGCTCCTGGCAATACTCAAGATAGAGTCCACCATAGCTCTTGGTGACATAGTCGGACTGTGAAAAGCCCAATGCTTTGGCGGTTTGATCGATCCACCGGGCGCCACCTTCGATCTCCAGATAATTGCCGATTGGCGTCTCATCCAGCATCACAGTACCGGATTGCGCGGCATGCGTATATTCGGTTCGAAACTTCTCGTACCGAAACTCCGGTTGAAACCCCAGGCGGCCGAGAATCTGGGTGAACGCCTTAGAATCGTCTAGGTGGGTCTCCAACTCTTCCCGGTTTTTGTGTTTGCCGGGTTTAGCGACGCCTTTGTAGCTGAGCAGAGTAGTGCCGTTCTCGGTACGCACGCGCAACAACTCCCCTTGGGTCCTAAGCCGCGCATCGGCGGTGTCGAACAGCACGTTCGCCTCAAAGATGCGCGTTTTGCTCACCCGGAACTGGAGTTTGCGCAGTTGCCGGCGAATGGTCTCCAGATCGTTTGGAAGCGGTAGCTTGATTTCTCTCTCAGTGGCCATGTCTATCAGGATGGCATGCCGGCCCGAAAATAAAGTAACCTTCTTTCACGAAGCCAGTACAGCCTTATGTGACGACACTCGCCAGTACGCTGGTCCAAGACCTTCGTCAGGGGATGCGGAACCTGGCGCGAACTGGGCATCGCCCAACTTCTCGGAGTTTTGAACGGCGTGCCTAACTTTCCCAACCATCGAACGTATCAGGAGAAGCATGCTGCAAGACCTTCGTCTGTCTTTTCGCGAGTTGCGTAAGCGGCCCGGCCTCGCTATCACGGCGATCGTTTCCCTGATGCTGGGGATCGGAGCGACCACCGCCGTGTTCAGCGTGATCTACGGCTTGTTGGCCAATCCCTATCCTTACCGGGACGCGGACCGCATGATCCACCTTGTCTTAAAGAACGACAAGGGCGAGGAGCGCTGGCCCGGCGTCACCGGTTCGCAACTCAAATCGCTCAGACAGGTGAAGTGCCTGGAGAGTGTCGCCGCGACCTGGGGCACCTGGAACCTGACAACGACCGGCGAAGATCTGCCGGAGGACGTGCCGTCCACTCAAATGACATCGAACGCAGGAATCCATTTCGGAGTTCCGGCGATGCTCGGCCGGACGCTGCTCCCTTCCGATGCTCCGGATGGTCAGGATCCGCAGCCGGTGGTGGTACTGAGTTACTTGTTTTGGCAGCGGCATTATGACTCCGATCCACGGGTGGTCGGGCGAACGCTGGAACTGGTGCACAAAAATTACACGATCGTCGGCGTGCTCCCGCCACGGTTCACCTGGGAGGACGCCGATGTTTATCTGCCTTTGAAGGTCACCAATGATCCAAATATTGACTATGGTCCGCTGTTGCGGTTAAAACCGGGAGTAACGCACGCCGCCGCGAACGCGGAATTGCAGCCGCTGCTGGAGCAGTTCGCCCGCGAGACGCCGACTCATTTTCCCAAACAGTTTCGAGTGCAAGTGAAAGGGTTGAACGATCAGTTTGAGGAGCGGCTGGGACGCCAGCTCTATTTGATGTTTGGAGCGGTTGCGCTGTTGTTGCTGGTAGGGTGCGCCAACGTAGCGATCTTGTTGCTGGCGCGGGGAACCGCGCGGCAGCACGAGTTGGCGATCCGCAGCGCGATCGGGGCCAGCCGTTGGCAGATCCAAAGGCAATTACTGTCTGAAGCGCTGGCGTTGTCGCTAACCGGCGCGGCGGGCGGCATCGCGCTTGCGTATCGGCTGTTGCCGCTGTTGGTGCGCTGGCTGCCGGACTACGCGGTTCCACACGAAGCGGTCATTCGCATCAACGTGCCCGTGCTGGCGTTCAGCGTGGTCGTCGCGGTGATCACGGGCGTGATGTCGGGGCTCGCTCCGGCGTTCCAGTTCTCACGGCCGGCGGTGGCGCAGCTCATTCAGGCAAGTTCCCGGCGGTCCACGGGAGGCGCGCGTGGCAAGCGCACCTATCAGGTTCTGGTAGCCGGGCAGATCGCTCTCACACTGCTGTTGCTCTCGGCGGCCGGCGCGGTTATTAACGGGTTCATGCGCTTGACGCGAACGAACCTGGGATACGATCCGCGCCACACCATGTCGGTGGGGATTCCCGTACACCAGAACTCGCATGTGAGTTGGGACGACCGGGCAAAGTATTTTGAGCACTTGCTGGCGCGGGTAGCGGCGATGCCGGAGGTAGAGTCGGCGGGGATACCGACCAATGCAACTCCGCCCTCCAACGGCAACGATATGATCTTCGAGATCTTCGGACGGACCATGGGAGAGCGCGAGGAACTGCGGGCAAACTGGGTGAGCCCCGCGTACTTCACCGTATTGCGGATTCCGCTGTTGCAGGGCCGCTTCTGGGATCAAACTGAGATGGGACGAGGAGCCCGGCTGGCCGTGATCAACGAAACCATGGCGCGGCAATTTTGGCCAAATGGCGACGTGGTGGGAAAACAGGTGCGGTTACCCGACCTCAAAGCCCAGCCGCCTTTCACGCAGGCGGTGGCCGGCAGCGATGGATGGCTGCAAATTATCGGCGTGGTGGGCGATGCGCGGAACGACGGGCTGCGGAAGCCGGTGAAGCCATCGGTGTATTTGCCCTACACGCTATCGATGCGTATGTATACGCAGATCCTGGTGCGGACGCGAGCCGAGCCGCTGGGTGTGCTGAATCGGGTGCGCGCCGCCGTGAAGGAGGTGGACGGCGATCAACAGGTGTTCGGACACACTCGGGACTTGGAGCACTGGATCCAGCGCGAAGACGAGTATGCCTACGGCCGGCTGGCGGCAACTCTGTTTGGCGCGTTTTCTCTGCTGTCTCTGGCGCTAGCGGCCATCGGGCTGTTCAGCGTAGTGTCGTATGGCATGGCTCAAAGAACGAATGAGTTCGGGATCAGGATGGCGCTGGGAGCAACACCCGGCCAAGTGGTAATACTGGTGCTTAGATCCACGGCGTGGACCGTGGGGACCGGTTTAGTGACCGGAGCGGTGTTGAGCCTGATGTTCAGCGGGCTCCTGCGGCGCTGGGAGGAGGGAAGTGCTCACTCTCCGTTGACGACGGCGGCGGTGGTGCTTCTGCTGGTGTCGACGGCGGGGCTAGCGGCCTTAATTCCGGCGCGCCGCGCGTTCGCGGTGGATCCGATGGACGCGCTGCGGTACGAGTAGGGCGGCTATTTGGCCTTCCTCCTCGGGCTTGCCTGGCAAGGAGAGACAGTCAGCTTTTTCACGTTTGCGGGCTCGACATCCATGGTCAGCAGGAAAGGATCTTTGGAGAACGCCGTCGCCACGCCTGTCCAATGAAGTTCGCTGCCAGGTTCAGGTTCGCCGGTGAGGGCCTTCTCCAGCTTCAACACGAGGTTAGCGTGCTGATCCTTGGCATCGTCCGGCAGCCGGATGGCGACGCGCAGCTCGGTCGGCCGGCAGGCCGGACGCGCCTCAACCAAAACTCCTTGAAGTTCAGGAATCGAAAAGCCTTTCAATTCGGATTCAAAATAATGCTCACCATCATTTGCCGAAAGCGCATCCTGGATTTTCTTCCAGAGCGCTAACTCCGGATGTTCGGTTTCGAGATTAGCCTCCCGTTCGCTCGCTATTTCCGCGGCGGACTTTATCACAAATCCCGCAGGCGGAAGAGGCGATTGCCGGGCCAATTCCTTTAGTTCCTTGAGACCCTGAGGATCGGCGCCGTGAAACTGCGCGTAGGATTTCTCCATGTATGGGATCACGGTCGTCTGCTGCCATTTAGCGTCCGCCATCCCCTTGGCCGGGTCAAGCGCAGCCGCGCGCGCCAATTCGTACAATGCCAGAGAAGATTTCGCCGGGTCGGACTTCGCGAGGCAGATGTTGGCCAAGGCCAGAACCCAAGCCGCCTGAACGCTGTCGGGGAATTGTTGAATCGCCTTAGTAGCCGCCACTTCGGCGTTGCCGCAGTCGTTTGTCTTCAAGGCGCGTGAGGCGGGAAGGATGGCGATGTAGAGAAGGCCGGCTCGTGCAGCCGATCGCAAGTCCGTACGTGTTGACGCCCAAGCGGCCGCGCTCGCGCCTTCGGGCGCAGTGTCATACGACTCGAGTAGCCCGGCGGCCTTTTCCGCCGTGGCGAGTTGCTGCGGGCTGGGGTCGGGGACACGCTGGATCGCCGTCACCACGTCGTACAACACACGGATTACGGTCGCGGGATTGCCGGAAGCGAATTGATCGTTTGCCAGCACGACTCCGGCGGCATCGAGAACCTTTGCCGCTTGATTTGCGCCGGCATACGCCTGCACGTAGAGTATCTGACGGTCGTCTTTGAAATCCGAATCGGGGTATTTGTCGCTCCACCGCCCTAAATCCGTCAGAGCCTTTGAGAAATTATTGGCGGCAAAATCCTTGGTGACTTCATTATAGGCATCAAATTCTTGCCGATCTTTATAATTTTTCTTCGGCTGGCCATCGGCAACAGCGGCGCCAGCCGCACACAGGACAAACCACGCAACCAAGCGCATACACGTATCCTCTTTTGTTTATTTCTTGTAGAGAAATAGCTGTCAGTGAAGCACACGCTAATGCCTGTGCAATTCGTCCTTCCAGCCCCGAACGTCAGTGAGGGGAACCTTGCCCTTCCCCTCACTGACGTTCGGGGCTGACGAAAATGAGGAAACTCCAGAGCACAGGCTAAAGGCTGTGCGACGAGACCGCCGTCAGTCTATGCAGAAATGTCAAAGCTCCGGGTGGCACAGGCTTTTAGCCTGTGCTGTGTTACGGCACTACTTCAAACGTTACGTTGTCGACCCACACCCGCCCTCTTCCAATCGACATGACGCCAAACTTAATAAACGTGGCATCCGGATCGATCCGCGCTCGAATCTCACGGAACGTCCACTCGCGCGACAGCACTGCCCGGTCGCTCATGTCGTCGAAAAAACCCTTCTTGTCATCCGCGCAATCGACGCCCAGCCACATTTGTCCGCGATCTTCCGCGGCGCTTGGCTCCAGGCGCAACCAAGCAGTCAGCCGGACTGTCTTGCCCCGATAGGCCGCCGCCTTGAAACTCTGCATCAGATTTCCGGTACGCACTGGTTCGTTTTCCGGCACCAGGACAACCGCGCAACTGTCGTGGTTCATGCAGCCGTCCCGCCGCAACTGGGCCCAGTGATCGACGTCATTCGGCAGCGCGGGAACAAACCACGCATTCGGCAGTTTGCCGGGGACGCCCTGCTCGAATTTCAGATTCGCGGGACCGGAGACGGAGTACTCCCAGCCTGTCAGACGTACGCGAGTCAGAGCTGCCTCAGGCTGGTCGTTATAATCTTTCACTACTCGCGTGTAAACGTCGTACGCTTCTCTTCGCCGCTCCAGCTTTTCGAGGCACCGCGCGTAACGATACAGGGCGCGAGCCACCTCGGGCCTGCTTTCCGACTCACGGATCACAGACTGATACTGCACCATCGCGCCTTTCAAATCGCCCAGCACGATTTCCTGGTGGATGGCCGCTTCCAGCTTCTGCTCCCAATCGGCGCCGGCCGCGGCTGAGGTCCCAAGTACCGTTAAGATCAACACCAATCGTCCTCTGGTAAACAGGATAGAAAACCAATGTGCGAGTACGATCCCGGATTGGTCAGATTTGAGTAACATTTGACTCAACCCATTAGGGCTTTCGGACCGCTCCCTCACGGTCGTGGCTCGGTAACCGAACATCAGGATGTGGTTGCCAATAGTCTCCAACTTTGACGAATTCTACCGAGCCGCGACCGTAGGTACCTACATGGTTGGATTCTTGCCGCCTCTGGCAGAGCATTTTTCGGCGCATGCGTTTCACCCAGAGTTTACCCGGATCAGAACATGGCTGCCGACATTCTCCAACTTTGACGAATTCTACCGAGCCGCGACCGTGAGGGAGCGGTGGCGCACCATCGCAGAGCCTGTTCGGTTCCGGCTTTGCCGTGTTAAGGAGCGGTTGAATTCGTTGTTTCACGACAGGCCTGGACTTAACCATCAAACCGGTAGCCCATGCCACGCACGTTGACCAGAAACCTTGGATTGACCAGGTCTGGCTCAATCTTCTTTCGGAGATTGGCGATGTGATTGTCAACCACCCGGTCCGACGCAAAAGTGTCCGGCGCCCACGCGCCCGCTAGCAATTGCTCTCTCGTGAGCACACGGCCGCGAGCACGAATGAACACCGATAGCAGCCGAAACTCAATGGGCGTCAGCTCCACCGGCCGTCCAGCTTTTCGCAGTTCCGCACGCTCGAAGTCCACCTCCACTTCACCGAACGAGTAGCCAGCACTGCATCGATCGGAGTTGCCGCGGCGCAGCAACGCTTTGATGCGAGCGCGCAGCTCGCGCGTCCCGAAAGGCTTGGTCACGTAGTCGTCCGCGCCCAGTTCGAGACCCATCACCTTCTCGGCCTCTTGCGCTTTAGCGGTCAACATCAGGATCGGGCTGCTCGAACCGCGGCGGCGCAACTCACGGCACACGTCGAATCCATCCTTGCCAGGCAGCATAACGTCGAGCACGATCAGGTCGAATGCGGTATCCAGAGCTTTCCGGCAGGCGGCATTCCCATCCGCAAGAACCTCCACTTCATAGCCCTCCATCTTGAGGTCGTCCTCCAAACCGAGAGCTATGCCCGGCTCATCTTCCACGATCAGGATTTTTGACATGCCTTCTCCATACCATCTCCGCTTCTGGCCGGGAATAACATCGTGAATGTACTTCCGCGCCCCAACTCGCTTGCTACCACCATCTCCCCGCCGTGCGCCGCTACAATGTGGCTCACCATGGCCAGCCCTACACCCGAGCCCTTTACATTAGCCGCCACTGCCGCACTGCCTCGCATGAACTTTCTGAAAATTGTCCGTCGCTCCGACTCCGCGATACCCAGGCCTTGATCCCGCACGTGGATCGCGACCTTTTCCTGTTCCCTGCCGCACCCGACCCAGACCGTCGGTTGATTGGGAGAATATTTCACGGCGTTGTCCAGCATGTTCCTGAGAGCCACGGATACCGCTTCGACATCCGCTTCGATCCAACAAGGAGCATTGGTTCGCATAGTCTCGATGTGCTTACCCGCGCTGGCGATTTGCGCCTCGAATTCGGATACTACGTTCTCGACAATGGCCGAGGCGTCGAGTTCCTCAAATTGATATTGACGCGCCCCTGCTTCCATTCTTCCGAAATTGAGCAGCCCCTCGATCAAGCGCTGCAACCGGCTGGTTTCTCGCACCAGCGTCTCGTAATACATTTGTCTGCGCTCCTCGCCGGGGACTCTCCCGAGCGCCAGCATTTCCGATAATTGCCGCATGGATGTGAGCGGGGACCGAAATTCGTGCGACACGGTCGAGACGAAATGCGATTGCATCCACTGCACTTCGGCCTCGCGCCGGATGGCGCGGGCAATAAAGTATGTGCCCAAAACGAGAAACAACATCATGACGGAGAGGCCCAACAGCAGGAATCTCTGTTGCGCAATCAGTTCGCTCTCCTTCGGCTTTGTCTCCGACACAAACAACGTCCAGGGAAGCTCGCTTTCAGCGGCGGTGCGAACTACTGAGCGAGCGTCTCCGTCTTTCCGCCCGGCGAGTGTGTGGCCCTCGGCATCCACGAAAGCGAAATGAATACCAGACGCCGCCGGGCTCCGTTGCAGCAATGATTCGGGCCGCGTGACAAGTACCCGCCTTTGCTCCGGCGTACCGCGCCAGATGAAAAGGATGGGAGCGCCGCCCAGCCAAGCGGTCTCGTGGCCGCGGGCTCCCGGATGATTGGCCCGATCGTTCCACACCAACTCGGCGATCTCGGTTAATCGCCTTTTTTCAAGCGGCGGCGGTTCGGCAGTTCCCGCCATCCGCCCGGCCTCCGACCAGTAGAACTCAAACTGTCCGCGAGTTAGCCGCCAACGGCCTGAACTGAGATCGTTTCTCAACTCCATTGCCTCGCGAGGACTCTGCGACAACTCACACATCGCGTGTCTGGCGACAAGCGCCGCCGGAACACCGGCTACGCTCGCATCGAGGGCCGCAAGCTTCCCGTAAGCGGCGATGCTCTCTTCCCGCCTACCCAGCTTGCGCAGAACACGGGCCATCCGGAGCAGGGCGCCGGCACGGACGGAAACTTCGCTCGAATTCGCGAAACGCCCGAAAGCACGCAGGGCTTCCGCCGGCTGCGATTCCGGGAACTCGAACAATTCCGCGTCGGCGAAAACCTCGGGATGCGGCTCCGGATCGGGTGGCGGGAAGGGATAATACAGCAACTGGCCGGGCGGCGTCGCATCGAGCGAGGTCGCGCTCAAGGTGAACAAGAGATCGCCCGGCGCAACCAGACCGGCGCCGAGGCGCTCACTGGACTCCGCTAAAGTCCCGCGAACGATGGCGGTAATCCGGTCCGCTGCCTGTTCCAACCGCTCCTGCGAGCGCTGAGCTTCCACCATACGCTGTTGCCCGAGGAGCCGCCAGGCAAAGAGCGCCATTGTCGAAATGGAGGCGAGGGTAAGCAGGAAAAGCAACAACAGGAGCGTCCGAGTTGGAGTCAGCCACTTCCGCAGAGCCGTCATAACAATCCTGATTGTACGCGCTAAGACGCCCGAATTGAATCGGATTTGTGTCAGGAATGTGTCACGTCCGGCCGGCGGGCGGAGCGATCACCCGATCTCTATTTGGGTTGTGGCTACTTGGGTTCTGGCGCCCGCCCGACGCCTATTGAGACTCGCAAAATAGCGTGAGGGATCTATCTCGGCTTGTGGGGCAGGTTGTCAACCTGCCGCGGGTTGTTAACCCGCGTTTTGTCCCGGGTGTGCAGAATTTGCGAAGAACCCGCGCGTGGAGCGCCATCAGCCCGCATGCTGAGCGCCCTTGTCACTGTATTTTGCGAGCCTCAATAGTTGCGCGAAATCCCGCGACTCCTCGACAAGATTAGTCCTCGAACAGATATTTGTGATGTATACGGGCGGATCACCAAATTTGTACGCGTAAACGAGAAGGTAGTTTCCGATTTTCAGCAAGCTCGGCCAGAAACCTATGCAGGCGGCGCCCTCTTTCAGGGCCGGCATCTCAAAAACCCGAGGAACTTTGCCTTTCCACACCCGATCAACTGCAAAGACGACTACTTCGCCTTCACTCGTTTGCCGAAATGCAGTCACTCGGCCGCGGAAGATTATCTCGGCGCCTTTTCGGGCACGACGGACGTTTGGAGTAATACAGGTGAAAGCAGAAACAAGGCTGGCCCACAAGATAGCCAGCGCGACAACGCGCACAATTGGGGTCATCGTATCTCACTCACGCTCCTTTTCTTAACACCGGCTCTAAGCCTCACCAAGCGCCGATATACTAAGAAAGATGGCTAGCTTAGTCGCTCTTCAACTGCCCGAAGCCTTGACCGAAAAAGAGCGCAAGCTGTTTTCCGTGCTCCAGCCGTTACGGCGCGTGATCGTCGCCTATTCCGGCGGGACGGACTCAGCCTACCTGGCTTGGGCCGCGCATCGAGTGCTGGGCGACGGCGCCGTCGCCATTACGGCCGATTCCGCGTCCATCCCCGAGTCCCACAAGCGCGATGCGGAGCAATTCGCCCGCGACTGCGGTTTCCGGCACGAATACATTGCTACGCACGAGTTTGACAATCCGGACTACGTCAAGAATGATCCGGATCGCTGTTTCCACTGCAAGGACGAACTGTTCGTTCGTCTCGACGAAGTAGCGCGCGAACGCGGTTTCGACCACATCGTGTATGGCGTGAACGTAGACGATCTGGGCGACTACCGGCCCGGCCAAAAAGCAGCCAAATTGCACCAGGTGAAAGCCCCGCTGGTCGAAGCGGGCCTCACCAAAGCGGAGATTCGGGAGTTGTCGCGCAACGCCAATCTGGCAACTTGGGACCGTCCGGCCGCCGCTTGCTTGAGTTCCCGCATCCCCTACGGAACGCCGGTGACCATTGAGACGATCAAGACCGTGGAGGGCGGGGAAGAGTCAGTGAAGGCCCTGGGCTTCCGCCAGTTCCGGGTCCGCTTTCACGGAGATTTGGTGCGGATCGAGATCGCGAAAGAGGAACTGCCGAAAGCCCTGACCACGGAAATGGCGGCTGCGTTCACGGCTATCTTCAAGCCGCTAGGTTTCGACTACGTGACGATCGATTGCGAGGGCTACCGCCAGGGCTCGCTTAATGCGCGCTTACGGTCGTAGGTTCCACAATCGCCGACATCGGCCCTTTCGACCAAGGCATGCGCCAATCGGCGCCGAACGCGTGAATCTGATCGCGCCCGAATTCGGCGATTTCCAGTTCACACGTGACGATCACGCAGCGGCCACTTACATCCACTTCGGTAGCCATGTTCCAAGCGGTGGTTTCGGGGTAGGCGAACAGCTTGGCCAACATTTCCACGACATACTCATACGTATGGTCGTCGTCGTCTAGAAGCACTACATTGAACAACGGAGTGTGTTGCTCCTGGTTCGCCTGATCGATCTCCGGTTCTGCCACGGTGCGAGTGCGAGCCATACCCTCTCCATAATAAAAGATTTGGCTACGGGAATCACCCTTGCAAACGCTCCAGTAGTACTAGAAACCGGGCAGCGACCAGTGGGAAGGGTGTACAATGAAAGAGGTAATTGGGGGCGCAACGGATTCGACGGGATTGAATCGTTGTGGGGAGGCGTGCCGGGTTCCGAGCTCCCGTTAAACGATCGGAAAACATAACTGCCAATCAGCAGTTTGCATACGCTGCCTAATTAATTAGGTAGCCGCTTCGGGTACTGGGCCTGTACGGTATCTAGTAAGCGTCATCTCACAGGCTACGCTCAAGGCTTCTGCTCGGAGCTGTAAAGCCGACAATCAATCGGGCTGGGCCGTCGCTTTCTCGCCCGTTCTGAGGCGCTGGCCGACAACTAGAGCGCGGCTACGCACGTAGGCTCTTCACGGCGGGCTTTCTCGGACGCGGGTTCGACTCCCGCCGCCTCCACCAAAGTAGCTATGACTATTCACGCCATCGTACACCGGGCCGAAGAAGGCGGATATTGGGCTGAAGTCCCCGCCATTCCTGGTTGCGCGACGCAAGGCGAGACGATGGAGGAGCTTCGTTTCAATCTGCGGGAAGCCATCGAAGGATGTTTGTCGGTTCCGGTAGACACATCGTTCAGCTATTCCGATGATCAAGTGATCGAACTTGTCGTGTGAAGGCGCTCTCGGGCAAGGAATTCGCGCGAATGCTGGAATCGAATGGATGGTCGTTGCAGCGCGTTAATGGTAGCCATCACATCTACGCCAAGGCTGGCAGCCCGGTCCGAATTTCTATTCCGATTCACGGGAATGAAGCACTCAAACTCGGGCTTCAACGCCACCTGATGAAGTTGGCTGGCCTGCTGCCGTAAATGAATTCCATGGCCGACCACGGGCCGGCGCTTACTACCCCCGAAGCCAGCGCTTGGTGCCGTTCACGCTCGTCCGGCCCGACCGAATCTCCACTCAGCTCGTTTGCGATATGCTTATGGGGACATGGACCTCAATCTGAACCCCCAGGAGTTGAAATTCCGCGATGAGCTGCGGGCCTGGCTGCAGGCGAACGTTCCTACCGACTGGAAGTACGGCGTACGGAAGACGACATGCTGTCGCGCTTCCAGTACCTGAAACAATGGCAGAAGAAGATGTTTCAAGCGGGCTGGACCGGCGTGTCTTGGCCCAAGGAATATGGCGGCCGGCGCCACGCTGATGGAGCAAGCTATCTTCTATGAAGAGCTGGCGCGGGCCAGCGCGCCGCCCATGGCCAACACGCTTCAGAATGTTCTCTACAGTCCGGCCGAAGCAGGCGATCTATCGATGACCTTAACGAGATCGATGGAACGAACTGCTGTGCTTCCACCTCCGTCGAGCAAATAGTCCCCCGCACGGCAAGTAAAGACAACTACTTGAATACTCGCTGCAATCTGCACTAGAAAGTCCCGGAGCCATAGCATCCGGGAAGCGTCGCTTTGCGTTAGTTGATCGTCCAGCACGATCGTGCTTCCTAGCTGCTCAGCGATGGTCAGGCGCAAGAGCGTGCTGAGTTGGTCCTTCGTTCCAACCGAGAGCAACGACACGTCACGGTCGTCACCCGCAACGTAGATGCCCTGCGTTTCCAGGCTAGGACCGAGCGCGAGTTTGCTGTAGCGTCCTGCAGTCAAATCGGAAATGCGGGAAGCAATAGGGCCCGCAAGCATGCGGCCAAGGTGACCACTCTCTTCCTCCTCCGCTTCGCGTAGCGTGCTGCGAAGCAGTTGCCACGCTTCGAACTCGAGTTCCGTCTCGCGCTCGTTGTGCTTGGCCGCATCTAACTGGGCCTGCGCTTCTTCGGCGTGCTGCCTCGACACATCGCCGCCTACCTGCTGTAAGGCGCCACGCTTTTCGAGAATTTCCTTTTCGATTTGTTCGAGGTGAGCGCACGTGGTTTCCACGCGCTCACGAGCCTCCGCCAGATGCTGCTCCGTGACCAGCGGATCTGGCGCGGGAATGGATTGCAGTTCGGCTTCAACCTGCCCGACGGCCTGTCGAGCCGCATTCTCGTCGAGCTTCGCGGCTGATTCGCGACGTATTTTGAGGCCGCCTTCATCCGCTGCTCGCTCCTCACGCGCCTTGCTCAACGCACCCGTCGCCCTTCGGTGCGCCTCCTCGGCGGCCTCCAATTCCTGCTTGCGGTCCTCCGAGGCTTTTTGAGCTTCGGCGACACCTCGGTCCACGGCGGCTTCCAAGCCGTCGATCTCCGTCTGAATGGCGCACAGCTCGTTGGCGATCTCTACTTGCCGGCCTGTGATCTCCCCTTTGCCGTCCTGCCAGTTGCCGTCAATGCTCGACTCGGCCCGCGCCAGTTCGTCACGGTCGGAATCCAAGGATTTTTGCAGGTCGGTTTGCCTGGCCTGATCCACTTTCAGTTGAGTGGCGAGGTCGTTTCGGGACCCGATTAGGCTGGCGTGCTTCGAGCGTAGAACCTCGAGCCGCTTCTCCACTGCGGCGACGTCCGCGAGGCCGGATTTGACAGCCGCCCTTTCGAGCTTGACGCGATCCGCATCGGCAAGTTGCTTTTCGGACGCCGCTACTTGCGCCTTCCCTTCGGTTATGAGAGCAGCCCAATCTCGTTGATCGCCGATGCGCTGCTCAAGCTGTGCGACCGCTTGGTGGGCGTTGTGAATCTCGCGCTTCCGCTGTTCCGCGTCGTTGACGATCTGGACGAGTTGTTCCAGCGTTACAGCTTCGGCGAGTTTCAGCAGCGGCGCAGCCTCGGCCTGCCACCGGCGTTCCAGGTGGTCCATTTGATGGCGCGCATCGTCCGCGCCTCCGGCTAACGAAATTTCGGCGATGCCGTCAATCTCGAACCAGATCTGGCTGCGTGCGCTGGCCTCAAAGGCCGAATCGCGCAAGTCGTGTTCTTCGAGCTCAGCCCCATCGCGTTGAATCGTCAGCCGCAGGCCGCGCTTGGGCCGAACGGTCACGGCCAAGCCGACATCGAGCCTTGCCGCGGCGACTCGGCGATCGCTTTCCAACCGCCGGAGGTCGTTGATCCGGGCGGTGTCCGGCAGAGAAAACAACGGTTGGGAATTCTCCAGCGCCGCGGCGGCGGTGTGCTTCTGCCGCGCCTCTTCGCGCCATTGATTGACTTGCGTAAGTGACCGCTGGGCTTGATCCAACTCGGCCATCGCGGTTTTCAGCCGAAACGATTGCCCGAGCGCGCCAAGCTCCCGCTGCTGCTCTTCCAAATCGCGGACGGCTTTCACCGCCGCTTCGTGCTTGTCGTTCACATCAGCTAGGGACTTCGACAGGGACACTGCTTCAATCTCAATGTTGTGGACCTTCGCCGCAGCCGATTCGATGACCGCAATCCGGTCGAGCGTGCCCTGATTTCTTTCACGCTCAGTGCCTAGATCGGCTTTGCGTTTTTCAAGCGTGCTTTTTTTCAAAAGCCGTTCACTAACGCGATCCTCGCTTTGAAGTTGCGCTAATGCATCGGCGGCGGCCGTCAGGCGTTCGCCCGCCTCGCACACCGCTCGCTTCGATGCGGCCTCTGCATCTTGGAGCGTCGCCACGCGACGGGTCAGGTCGTTCTGGTGCTTCTCTGCGGCAGCCAACTCATCGAGCTGTTTCGCGATGCCCGCGAGTTGCGCCTTACAGCCTTCGAGGCGATCCACGGTCTGCTTGCGCTGCTCTTGTTTTTCGAGATCTCCTTCGAGCTTCCCGAACGCGGCTTCCGCGCGCTCCACGGCGTCTTTCGATTGCAGTTTGCGAACGAGCAACTGCTGGTGTTCTTTTTCAAGCGCCGCGGTAGTTTGCAACTCTTCCCGGGATTGTTGGAAGCGCTGGTCGGCCAGCAAAATGGCTTCGCGGAGCCTCGGCCAAGGCGCGCTCTTGCCGGTTTTCCTGCCGCCAGTCTTGTTGAAAGCTTCATCCACGCGCTCCTGTGCTCTCGTGAGCACGTGGCGGAAAACCTCGTCTTCCGCCATGGCCTGCAGGACCTCCGACAGGTACTTCTTGCCCCCCTCGTCCGAATCCTTGCTGAGCGTGTGTTCAAAGATGGCGTCCACCCGGTCCTGTTCGGCGAACAAGGCGGTGGACAGGAACGACTCTGGCATCCCTTTTTGAGCGCCCTTGCCGGGTGGGGCGATTCCCCAGCGCAGAATTTCGCGCAAGCGCCCGTCGACCTCGCGTCCCTTGGACTCTGAACTGAAATCGATTCCGTTCCGCGATTCATCGAGAAACGACGATCCGCCAATGCCAAACGTCTTCCGCACGCGCCAGATCCGCTGCGGCTCGCTTTCAAATACAAGCTCCACATGTGGGTCGCCCGATCCGCTCCAGTTCACGAACTTCTCGTGTTCCTTAACATTGTGCTGCAAGAGCAGCGCAGCCCGGATCGCGTGCGCGAGGCTCGATTTTCCGAGATCGTTCGGGCCATATAGCACATTGAGCCCCGGCGCGAATTCGACACTGACCTTCCGGATGCAACGGAAATGTTCGACGCAAAGCGAGAGGAGCTTCATTGCGGGTTCGCTCCGCGCCGCGCTGGCCGGACACCTGCCTGAGCCACGGCCCCACTGGTCCGCAGACTTTTGTAGAGGTGGTAGAGCGCGCGGCGCGCGACGTGGCCCTCGCGCTCCACCGCTTGCGACTCAAGCCGGGCGATCACCGACTTGAGGACATCCGGCAGAACATAAACATCAAAGTCAGACGGCGTGGCGGCTAATTCCAAGGCCGAAACATCGTGAACAAGCGCGCCCACCTTACCATGAGCCGCTTCCGTACCCTTCAATTCCTCAATGATGACGTCCACGCGTTCGCGTTCGCACAGGTTGACCTCCATGGCGAGCGTCAGCCGCAGCACGCAATCCTGGAGATCCTGTTTGCGTATTTCCTCCAATTCATCGAGGCTGGTGCAGCGGACATCCTGCCAATGCCAGCGGCCTACCTTTTCTTTGTGAATCGTAGGCTGGCCCTGCCGGGAAAAGAACACCACGGCGACCAGGCCACAGTCCTTTACCTTATGCGATTCAGCCTCGGGAGTGCCGGGATAAACTGCAGGGCAAGTTCTGGGCGGCAGTTCCTTATAGCCGTGGTTATCGCCCAACGCGAGATAATTCAGACCGCGTCGTTGTGCCGCATCGGAAGCAATGGGGAAGTTTGTCTGATGGCCAGGTATATCGAACGTCTGGCCATGAACCATGCCGATCCGAATGCGCTTGTCGCCAGGCTGGCGCTTTGGGAGCCGCAGCGCGAGGTCGTCGGCGCCGGCTTTGCTGCGGCAGGGGACCGCATACAGCACCGCTTCCTCGGAGATCGCAAACTCGAAATCGTCGCGATCGACGACATGGACCCAAGCAGGCAGGCTACGGCGGAACGGGTGCCCGGTTTCCCAAACCGAGTTGGGCCACAACGGATCATGATTGCCGGGCAGCAGAAACACGGGGCGATTTTTCCAGTTGCGGCGCTCGAACTTATTGAGCAACTCGCGCCACCAGGTGTCCGGCGGTACGGGATCATCGAACAGGTCGCCGGCACACAAAACCGCGTCGACGGCATAGCTCTCGGCCACGCGCAAAAGCTTTTCCACTGCTTCAATGCGCGCGCGAGTCAGCTTCGTCTGATCTTCTTCGGCGAAGGCGGGAAAGCTCCGGCCCAGGTGCCAATCGGCCGTGTGCAGGATCTTCAACGCCACGTCCTGTTCCTCCATCGGTTTCATTCAAGAACAAACTCCACGTCCAATAGGCGGGTGATTTCCGGCGGCCGATAGCGCCGTTCATGGGCACGTTCGCGCCATTTTTCGTAGTTCGGGTCGTCGCGGTTTTCGAGCCGCTGCATCTCCGCCTCGATCTGGTCGATTTCGGCCTGGACCTTGCGGAGACGTTCTTCGGCCTGAGTCCTTGCTTCTGAACCCAGGGCTGCATCCCGTCTCGCCTCCGCCGCTCGCAACGCCCCCGATTCCACATTGAGCCGCCTCTTCAGCACCAAAAGCTGATCTTCGACATAGCGATCGATCTGCTCTAGGTTGCGCTCAAATCGCTGCTGCTCATAGGCTGTCACTTCGGCCTGATCGTGAAACACCATGGCATCAATGGCATCTTCGAGCTCGGCATCCATGTTGAGAAGAGGCGCCTTGTCCTCGCGATCATGCGGCGTCTGTTCCAACAGCCAGCGCGCGCAATCCTGGTCGAGAGGTGCTTCGGAGCCTTCCATCACGGCCGACGCGATCAGCCGGTCGACACGCTCGAAGCCGTCGTAACGAACCCGTCTGAGCGCCAGCCGTCCGCGTTTTCCCTTAGACAATTTGAGCTCGGCTGGTGCGGCTTTTCCGACCTTCCAAGCAACACGGAGGCTGTTTCCGGTCGCCTTGCGAGCTTCCTCCACAGCGGCCTGAACCAGGGGGTGGCCAAGGTGAAGCGGGTCCCAGTCGTCTACGTCCTTCGCGCGACCAATTACCACGGAGCCTCCATCTCGCCAGCCTTCGGGCAAATCGGGAGAGGAGTTCAATTCGTAGCGGATATGGCCCTCGCTCGCGGCTCGCCGGTAGGAAACACCAATAGCGCCCAGAAATCCTATCATCAGCCGGTCCAGTTCGCCATCAATACGGGCAAGGCCTTTAGGCAAGTCCGCCTGCAAGCGCCGGAACGCCTGCTTCACACGGCTGTCGAAGCGCGTCTCAATCAAGCCGGCCGTGCGCGCCCAGGTTTGCTCGTAGGTCTTTCGCTGCTCGTCCATCTCTTCACGCAAACGCCGGAGCTCGCTGGTGATCTCGTCCAGATTGCGGGCTCGCTCATAGATGCGCCTGAGGCGCGCCTGGAAATCGCCGCCCAAGGTTCCGGCCAACGTCTCGGGCGCGTCGCTGGAGGGTTCGTGCAGAACCACGTCTGAGGCGTCCAGCACCTTCCCGAACAAGTCCAATTTGCGGCTGAGAATCTCGAACGTCAGTCTTTGCGCTTCATTGTCAGCCGCGAGGAAGTTGATCACCGTGACGTCGTGCTGCTGTCCGTAGCGGTGGCAGCGGCCGATGCGCTGTTCAATGCGCTGCGGATTCCAGGGCAGGTCGTAGTTGATAATCGTGTCGCAGAATTGAAGGTTCAGACCCTTGGCTCCGGCATCGGTAGAGATGAACACCTGAGAACGGGTCTTGAACTCGTGCACCAGCGCCATGCGGACAGCTACGGTGCGGCTCGGTCTTTGATACTTCTGTAGGTTTTCGCCAATTTCGGCCTGCCAGCGTTCCAGGGCCTCGGTTGCGCGCGGCGAGTCGTTCGTCCCGCGGAACAGCGTGATATCGCCTGCAGGGATTCCGCCGCCTTCGATCAGAAGATCGCGCAGATAGGTCTGTGTCGCCAACGATTCCGTAAAGATCACGACGCGGCGCCGGTCCGGGGGACGTTCGGCAATCACCCGCATGACTTCGAGCAGCTTCTCGGCCTTGCTGTCACGTGGCAAGGCAGCGGCGCGCTGGATGAAGTCGTTCACGCGCTGAAGTTCGCTCTGAATCAGGACCCAGTCCGGCGATTCACGTGATTGTTCGCTCGGTTCAGCGGGAGGTTCATCGTCCTCATCGAGGTCGCTCAATCCGCTATCGTCCGGAGGGATGCCCTTAAGTATCGCGTCCAGCCGTTGCGCCACTTTTCGCAGACTCGCGGCCAGCGCCGCGATGGAGGATCCCATCAAGCGATGAAAGCCAATGAGCAGGAGCAGCCTTTGGTTGCCCTGAAAAGCGAAGAGGCGAGGCTCCAGAAGGTATGCGGTGACGCCGTCGTACAGCGATTTCTCTTCAGGCGTCATGGAGTACTCGAAGATCTGCGCGCGCCGGCCGACGAATGGCCGTTCCATGAATTCCTGTGCCTGCCGGCGCAGGGTGCGCTGAACCACCGTCTCGATGCGGCGGCGCAATTCGTCGTCCTGGCCGGGCGCGAGCCTGCGGTCGTCGCCTTCGCAGAACACGTCGCGGAACGTGGGAAGGGATCCAAGCAGGGTTCCAGTGGGTTCCACGTATTGCACAAGTCCCCAGAGCTCAGTGAGATTGTTCTGAATCGGGGTGGCGGTGAGCAGCAGGACGGGGCTTTGACGCAGAAAGCTGCGAACGCGGTCGGCTGTGCGGGCTTCGTTAGAATCGGCGCGCTCGGTACCATACCTGTCAAAGCGCCGATAGATGTTAGCGAAGATCTCGTGGGCTTCATCGATGACGCAAAGGTCGAAGGGGCCGGTCTCGCGCAAAATGGCGGCGCCGCGCTCGCCGCCTGCGAGCTCGCGGCCGACTAGGAACACGCCCTCGCCTGAAAAGCCGCCTGGCTCCATGCGTCCTTCAATGGCTTGAATGCCGAAAAGCCGATAGAGTTCGTCCTGCCATTGGCCGAGTAAGGGTTTGGGGACGATCAGCAGGACACGGGGAGCAGCGCCTTCGGCGCGCAGTTGCGCGATTACGAGACCAGCCTCAATAGTCTTACCGAGGCCAACTTCGTCGGCGAGAATGCAGCCACCTTCCGGGATTCGCTTGAGCGCGAAGATGACGGCATCGATCTGGTGCGGATTGGGATCGATCCGGCCCTGTCGCTGCGAGGATGCATAGCGTTCCTCTTCGTCGGCGCGCCGGAGACGCACAAGTTGTTCTGCGAGGTAACGCCGCTGAACTGGATGTGGGGCCGCGACGGGCACTGATTTTAGTTCGGGTATTGCGATTTCATTTTAACGCGCCTGGAAATCAATGCCGCTCCCTCGCCATGGAAAAGCGATCGGCGTGCCATACCCCGCTCCCCTGAACCTCTTTGCGATATGCTTTAGGGGACATGGACCTCAATCTGAACCCCCAGGAGTTGAAATTCCGCGATGAGCTGCGGGCCTGGCTGCAGGCAAATGTTCCCACCGACTGGGAAGTACGGCGTACGGAAGACGACATGCTTTCGCGCTTCAATTACCTGAAACAATGGCAGAAGAAGATGTTTCAAGCGGGCTGGACCGGCGTGTCTTGGCCCAAGGAATATGGCGGCGCGGCGCCACGCTGATGGAGCAAGCCATCTTCTATGAAGAGATGGCGCGGGCTGGCGCGCCGCCCATGGCCAACACGCTCGGGTTGAGCCTCATTGGCCCGACGATCATTCACTATGGCACGCCGGAACAAAAAGCGCGGTTCCTGCCGAAGATTCTCAGCGCCGACGAGATTTGGTGCCAGGGTTTTTCGGAACCTAACGCCGGCTCGGATCTGGCCGGCCTGCGCACCGAAAGCCGTTTGAATGGCGATCATTTCACGGTCAACGGCCAAAAGGTTTGGAACAGTTACGGCTGGGCGGCGGACTGGTGCGCGCTAGTTACGCGCTCCGATCCGGAGTCGCAAACGCATAAGGGTCTGACGTATCTGCTGGTCGACATGAAGTCGCCCGGCGTCGAGGTGCGGCCCCTGCGCCAGATGACGGGTGAAAGCGAGTTTTGCGAAATCTTTTTCCACGATGTGCGGGTGCCCAAGGAGAACGTTCTGGGCACAATCGGCGATGGCTGGAAGGTCGCGCTGGGGACTTTGTCGCATGAGCGCGCCACGCTCGGCACCGGAATGCAGATCGCTTTCAAACGGCAGTTTGAGCGGCTGCTCGACTTATCGCGCACTATCGACCGCAATGGAAAACCTGCCAGCGAGGATCCGGTGGTGCGGCAAAAGCTGGCTGCCAGCTACGCCGATCTCGAGATTATGCGGCTGAATCAGATGCGTGCTCTCACGCGCATCATGCAGACGGGCCAGCCTGGCCCGGAAGGCTCGCTACTGAAAATCTGCTGGAGCGAATTGAATCAGCGCTTCCAACAAGTGGCGCAGGAGATT
Source organism: Bryobacterales bacterium (assembly GCA_963836595.1). Lineage (GTDB taxonomy): Bacteria > Acidobacteriota > Terriglobia > Bryobacterales > Bryobacteraceae > DATFZA01. Next base: position 268,603 of record CAWIKC010000002.1, on the reverse strand, counting down.
CTCGGCCCGTACGGCCAATTGACCAAAGGCAACGGACACGCGATTGACGACGGCCAATGGGCGTACTCGTTCCTGCGTACGCGCGGCAACACGATTGAGGCCGGTACGTCGGAAGTGCAGCGGAACATCATCGGGCACTTTGTGCTCGGCTTGCCGAAGAGTTATTAAAGGAGGACACCACATGAATTTCGGATTGAACGAATCACAAACTACCTTGAAGAATACGGTTCGCAAGTTTCTGGCGGCGGAATGTCCTCCGGCGGATGTGCGCAAGATTATCGAGACGGAGAACGCATTCGACGCTAATCTATGGAAGAAGATGGCCGAACAGGGTTGGATGGGCATCATCTTTCCGGAAGAATTCGGCGGCTTTGGCATGGGCGCCGTGGAACTCGCCGCCGCGTTAGAAGAAATGGGCCGCGCTTTATTGCCCGGGCCGTATCTCAGCACGCTCACGGCGGGCGCCGTCATCAATGAGGCCGGTGACGCTGCGCAAAAGAAACGCTTTCTCGCGCCGATCTGTTCAGGTGAGGCCAAGTCGACGCTGGCGCTGCTCGAAGATAAGGCTAGCTGGGCGCCGTCCGCGGTGTTGATGCGCGCGGCGCCGAAAGCCGGGCAATATGCCCTGAACGGGCGCAAATTATTTGTCACTGACGCAGGAGTGGCGGATTTTCTCGTGGTTGCCGCCCGCCTGGCTGGAGAACTGGCGCTGTTTGTCGTGCCCAAGGGATCGGCGGGGATGAGCATCACCGCCATGAGTGGCATGGATCTCACCCGCAAGCTGTATGAAGTGACTTTCGAGAATGTGATGGCAAGTCCGGAAGCCATGTTGGCTTCAGGGCAACACGCTGCCGCCGCTCTAGAGCGCACGCTCGACATCGCCACGGTCGCGATATCGGCCGAGATGGTGGGAGGCATGCAAAGGTTACTCGAAATCACGGTCGAGTACGCCAAGACGCGTAAGCAGTTCGGTAAGCCGATCGGCTCTTTCCAGGCCGTGCAACACCAATGCGCCGACATGCTGGTATACACCGAAAGTTCCCGCTCGGCGGCTTACTTTGCGGCGTATTCCATCACGGAAAACACGCCCGATGCGGCCTCGGCGGTTTCGGTTGCGAAGTCATATGCGAGCGAAGCTTACCGGGAATGTGGAAATCGCGCGATCCAGGTGCACGGAGGCATGGGCTTCACTTGGGAAAACGACTGTCATCTATATTACCGTCGCGCAAAGGCGTCGGAGTTGGCTTTCGGCGATGCGTTGTATCACCGGGAACGCATCGCTAAGTTGATCCTCTACGCGGCAGCGGCGCAAAAGGAAGACGCGGCAGCGGCGCCAAAAGAGGAAGCCGCTGCAATCTCACATTAACTAATTTCATCTTAGATTTGAGATCCGATTCGACTTCCGTTACGCTCGGATCGGCTTGATTTAACAGTTGATACATTCTGGCGCTCCGCTTGCTCAGGCAAGTCCTGTATGTCAAAGGAGTGCCAACCGCCGTTGCTCACGCGGACACAACTGGTGCAGCGAATTTCCGAAGTGTGCCACCTCAGCCGCCGCGATTCAAAAGTGGTGCTGGAATGCATGCTGCATGCCATTATTGAAGCCTTGCAAAAGGGAGATAGCGTCTACATCCGGCGGTTTGGAACTTTCCATACGCGGCTTCGTTCTCCCCGGCCCTCCAGAAATCCGATCACGGGCGCTCACGTGACCAGTCCCGCCAAAAAAATAGCGCGCTTCAAGGCCAGCAAGGAATTGCTGCGGCTGGTGGCCGGCGCGGTCGAGGAACTCGCCGACGAGACCGACGAACCCGAGCCGGTGTTCAGCGCGTCCTGTTGACCGTCCTATAACAACCGTTTGAGCACGAGTTGGACGCGCATCACCAGGTCCGCGCCGAGAACCTGAATGTCAGCCCTCCGGCGGGCGTCTTGCCCGACGGCAAACAGTTTTTCTCTGGACCGCTCTATTCAAACGCGGGGTTGCTTTACTATACCGACGATAGCGGCAACGCCGTCTACCATGGCGCCACCGCGCAGGCCTCCCAGCGCCTGGGACAATGGCTGCGTTTCAACGCTAACTTCACGTTGTCGAAGACCTTGGATGACGGCACATTCACCACCTTCGTCAGCACGCCCCAAGACGTTTATGAGCGCAATCTCGAGCGCGCCAATTCCAATCAAGACGTTCGGGAGCGATTCGTGTCGAGCTTTACCTTCGATGGTCCCGCGTCGACCGTCCTGCGGAAATTTGAGCTAAGTGGAATCGTCACTCTGCAATCCGGCCGCCCGTTCACGCTCTTTGTCGGATATGACGCCAACGGCGACACCAATCCGGTCACCGATCGCGTCGGCCAATCCGCGCGCAACACTTACTATGGCGACAAACTGCTCTCCGCCGACCTGCGCCTGAGCCGCTACTTCGCCCTAACCGAGCATTCCCGCCTGACCTTTGCAGTCGATGCATTCAACGCCTTGAATCGCGCCAACGTAGATGAAGTGAATTCAGTCTACGGTTATGCCGATTTTCTGGGACCGGTTCCCCAGCATTACGGCGACGGAGTCGGCAGTCCTGCCAATCCACTCTTCGGCACTCCGAGAACCATGCTGAATCCGAGATGGATTCAGATATCGATGCGGCTCGCATTCTAAATCCATTTGAAGGAGTCCCGGATCGAGGTCCCACTCGTCAGATCGTGACTGCCGCGGCCAAACTGATCTACGCCGCCTCGCTTTGAGCACCCTTGGTCACTTTGGACACCAGGTTCCGCCCCAAAGCCACGGATGCGGCGATCGCGCCTCCGAACAGCGCGCCGGTGACTCCCAGCGATGCGACATCCTGACCAGTGAGCAGCAACTGCCGCACCGGCGTGCGAGCCCCCAGCGACCGCAGTTGGAAGCGCGCCGGAGTCGCTCTTATCCCGTAGACTTCTCCCCGAGAATAGTTGACAAAGTTGCGCGTGGACAGCGGTGTCGAAAGTTCAGCGTGCGCCAGGTGACCGACCGTCGACGGAACCAACCGCTGCAGCTCTCCGCTGAGCCGTTCGGTGAAGGATCGCTTCAAGAGATCGTATTCCTCGCCGCGCTTTTTCCAACTGGTTTTCTCCCAGCGTTCAAAAAGCGCATACGGCACGGTAGTAATCACTTCGATAGTCGAGTGCCCCGGATGCCGCGACTCAAACTCCGGGTCTTTCGCCGACGGGAACGAAATGAACAGCACCGGAAAGGGTGCGGCCGGATTCTCCAGAAATCGATTCAGGTTTCGGTCGTAATCGTTCGAAGGATGCACCCACAGATTGGTTCCCGTGAAACCAAGTTCACTCGCGGTCCGGTCGAGCCCGGCATAGAGGCAGATATGCGACATCGACGGACCAATGGCTTGAAGTTCAGTTCGAATGTCCTCCACGCCCGCCGTTTCCGGAGGCAACAGCCGGCTGTATGTGTTCGCTGCTCCTGCGTCGCTGAGAATCAGCGGAGCACGGAACTCGCGGCCTCCCGCCATGCGAACGCCAACGGCGCATCCGCCTTCCACCAGAATCTGGTCTACTTCGGCGCTGACCACAACCTTGCCCCCGGCGCGCTCGATGACTGGCAGAATGGATTCGGCAATGCGCGCCGCGCCCCCAACCGGGAAATTGCCACCCGCGAAATAGTGGCGCACCACCGTCGCGTGCATCGAGAAACTACTTTGCGATGGCGGAAGCCCATAGTTTCCCCATTGCGCCGTTAGCACCGCGATCAGTTCGCGATTGTTCGTCAGTTCACCCAGCACTTCGGCCGTGGTTCGGCTGGCCCACTTCACATAGCCCGAGCGCATCCAGGAACCAGCCACCTTGGCGGCGACCGAAGGGATCGCTTTCTCCGCATAATAAAGTTGGCTGGCCCGCTCGCTGGCCTCGACCGCGCTGAGATAGCCGTCAATGGCCGCGGTTTCTCCCGGGAACCTCGTCTTCAGCATCTGTTGATAGCGCTTGGCGCCGCTGGGAAGCTGATACACCTGGTCTCCGATGCGGAACTCATCGTAAATATCGGGCATTGGATTCCAGGTGAGCCGTCCTTCCGTCACGTGATCGAAGGCCGCCCGCACGCGCGACGCTGGGTTGCGGGTCTCTCCAATGTAATGAACGCCAACATCCCACTCGTAGCCCGGGCGATGAAAAACGTGCGTAAATCCGCCGGCAACATAATGCCGTTCCAACACCAGCACGCGCTTGCCGCCGTGCTTGGCGAGTAAGGCCGCTGCTGTCAGGCCTCCAATGCCGGAACCGATGACGATCGAGTCCCAATTGTCTTCCAGGGGATGTTGTTTGTAGCTTAATGTGGCCATCAGCAACATTGTAAGGTAAGGATGTTGCTCTTGTCAACATATTTCATGTAAAATAGGGGTTCAAGTGGAAGCTCAAGCCATCCGGCCCTACCATCACGGAAATTTGAAAGAAGAATTATTGACCGCAGCCCTGGAACTGATTGGCAAGGTTGGTCCCCGCGCCTTTACGTTACGGGAAGTGGCTCGGCAAGCCAAAGTCTCCCACAATGCGCCCTATCGCCATTTTCGCGACAAGGACGATTTGCTGGCTGCCATAGCCGGGGACGGATTTAATCGCTTGGCGGACACAATGTTGGCGGTATCCGCCGGCGCCTCCAACCCGCTGCAACGTATGCTGCTGAACGGCCGAGGCTACGTACAGTTCGCCCGGCGCAACCCGGAGCACTTTTTGGTGATGTTCGACTACCTTGACGGACTGGAGACGCGTGGCGAACACGCGGCCGCCGGCAAGCGGGCATTCCACATTTTGCTGGACAGCGTCGTGACCGCTCAGGCGGCGGGACAGCTCCCCGCCGTCGACCCACACGCGCTTGCCCTCATCGCCTGGTCGCAGGTGCATGGCCTAGCCAAACTAGCGATCGGAGGACACATCCCGTTCGAGTCCGAAGCCGGCTTGCTTCAGTTCGCCGATTTGGCGACCCAGGCCTTGACCCACGGATTGACGAACCTGCGGCCGGCGATTTCAGCCACTCTTGACTCGAATCCTTCAAAAAATACTGCCCCGTAATCCGCGTTTATCGGTGTTTATCCGCGGCCGATATTGAGCGCCCTCAAATCATTGAAAACGTTCAGGAAACTCGAGTCAACTTTCGTTTCGCAAAAAGCCGGACAGGCCGTTGCCCTCCCGGAACGGCCCTGATTTTCACAGACCCGGAGAGCGGAACCGAGTAGGCCGAGCAAGCCGATCGTGTCCGTTACGAAAACCTCGACGCCGCGCTCCTGCAACCGCGATGCTACTGGCTACGAGCGGTCCGTCCCGGCTCGCCCAATCCCGCCAACTTTCGTTTCGCAAAAAGCCGAATCAGCCGCTGCCCTCCCGGAACGGCCCTGACCTTCACAGACCCGAGAGCGGAACCGAGTAGGCCGAGCAAGCCGATCGTGTCCGTTACGAAAACCTCGATGCCGCGCTCCTGCAACCGCGATGCTACCGGTCCAATCCCGCCAACTTTCGTTTCGCAAAAAGCCGAACAGGCCGCTGCCCTCCCGGAACGGCCCTGATTTTCACAGATCCGGAGGGTGGAACCAAGCCGGCCGAGCAAGCCGATCGTGTCCGTTACGAAAACCTCGATGCCGCGCTCCTGCAACCGCGATGCTACCGGCTACGAGCGGTCCGTCCCGGCTCGCCCAATCCCCGCCAACTTTCGTTTCGCAAAAAGCCGAATGCGGCCCTCCCGGAACGGCCCCGATTTTCACAGACCCGGAGAGCGGAACCGAGCAGGCCGAGCAAGCCGATCGTGTCCGTTACGAAAACCTCGACGCCGCGCTCCTGCAACCGCGATGCTACTGGCTACGAGCGGTCCGTCCCGGCTCGCCCAATCCCGCCAACTTTCGTTTCGCAAAAAGCCGAACAGGCCGCTGCCCTCCCGGAACGGCCCTGATTTTCACAGCCCCGGAGAGCGGAACCGCGCCGGCCGAGCGAGCCGATCGTGTCCGTTACGAAAACCTCGATGCCGCGCTCCTGCAACCGCGATGCTACCGGCTACGAGCGGTCCGTCCCGGCTCGCCCAATCCCCGCCAACTTTCGTTTCGCAAAAGGCCGAACAGGCCGCTGCCCTCCCGGAAACGGCCCTGATTTTCAGAGACTTGGAGGGCGGAACCGCGCCGGCGCAACGATCAAGCTGGCATCCGCGCGACTGCTTCCGAGCCACGACCGTCAGGGAGTGGTCAGCGCAAATACAATGCAGACCCGCAAGGTATAATGGAGATGGAGCGAATCCCCTTGAATATCAGGAAATTTTTGCGTCTCAGCGCCCATGTCCAGATGCTGCCCATTCTCGAAAGCGGCGAAGAGACGCTCGTCGGCGGGCAAGCGGTCATGGAAGGCGTCATGATGCGCGCGCCGCACAGCTATTGTGTCGCCGTAAGGAAACCGAACGGCGAGATCATCCAGGAAGAAATGCCCGTCCCCCGCATGTCCGAGAAATATCCGATCTTCAAGCTCCCTGTCTTCCGCGGGCTCGGCACGCTGGGTCAAGCCATGGGTCTCGGATTCAAAGCGCTCAGCTTCTCCGCCAAGGCGGCTTTGGCCGAAGAACCGGCGGCTGGAGAGAGCAAAGGAAAAGAGATGCCGGGCTGGGTCATGGGCGTGAATCTCGCGTTTTCGCTTCTATTTTTCTTGTTCCTGTATAAATTCGTTCCGCTTTTTCTCGCTACCCAGATCGGCCATCGCTACCCTGCGATGAACGGGCGCGTCACGATCAACCTGATCGACGGCTCCATTCGCATTCTCATCCTGCTGGGTTTCCTCTATGGGATCTCGCGAATGAAAGACATGCACCGCGTTTTTGAGTACCACGGCGCGGAGCACAAAGTAGTGTTCAACTATGAGTCCGGCCAGCCGGTGACGGTCGAGAACGCCCAGAAGTTTGTCACCTGGCATCCACGCTGTGGGACCAGCTTCCTGTTGGTGGTGATGGTGATTTCTCTCATCGCTTATGCCTTCCTGCCCGTTGACGGGTTCTGGGCGAAGCTCGCCACCCGCATCGCCGGCCTGCCGCTGGTGGTCGGCGTCAGTTACGAATTGATTCGTGCAGCCGCCAAGAGCAAGGGCATGTTTTTGAAAGCGCTGACCGCGCCCGGTCTCTGGCTCCAGCGGGTGACGACGCAACCTCCGAGCGACGAGCAGGCCGCGGTGGCCATCTCCGCGCTCGAGGGCGCCATGGCGCTGGAAGAATCGCAAGGCGGCCAACTCGTAATCGCATGAAATACTCTTCGCGGCTAGACGAACTCGAACGGCACTTCGACCAGTTGACCAGCCAGATGGCCGATCCGGCGGTGATCAACGATTCCGACTTGTATCGCAAGACGGCGAAAACCCGCAGCGAGATTGAGCCCTCCGTCAACAAATATCGCGAATATAAACAGGCGGCCAGCGATCTGGACGGCGCACGCCAGATGCAGCAGGATCCGGATCCGGATCTACGCCAGATGGCCGCCGAAGAAATCCTTCGCCTGGAACCGCAACTCGAAGAAATCGAGAGCGAGTTAAAGATTCTCCTGCTGCCCAAGGATCCGCTGGACGACAAGAACGTTGTGCTCGAAATTCACGCCGGCACTGGCGGGGACGAAGCGACATTATTTGCGGCAGAGGTTTTCCGCATGTACACGCGCTATGCCGAAACGCAAAAATGGCGCGTGGAAGTAACCAATGTCAGTGAGTCGGCCGTCGGCGGACTGAAAGAAGTAGTTGCGCTCATCAGCGGCGACAAAGTCTATAGCCAATTGCGCTATGAGAGCGGCGTGCATCGTGTCCAGCGCGTTCCGGAAACCGAACAGCAGGGCCGCGTTCACACCTCCGCCATCCGGATCGCGGTTTTGCCGGAAGCGGATGAAGTGGAAGTCAAGCTGGAGGCCAAGGATGTTCGGATCGACACGTTCTGTTCCTCGGGGCCGGGCGGGCAATCGGTCAACACTACTTATTCCGCGGTGCGCTTGACGCACTTGCCGACCGGGCTGATTGTTTCCTGCCAGGACGAAAAATCGCAGATCAAGAACCGCGCCAAAGCCGAGCGCGTATTGCGTTCGCGACTGTACGAGATTGAACTCGAGAAGCAACAGCAAGCGATTGGCGCGGAGCGCCGCACCATGGTAGGCACCGGCGACCGCAGCGAAAAAATCCGCACCTACAACTTCCCCCAAAACCGCGTGACCGATCACCGCATCGGTCTCACCCTGCATCAGCTTGATTTGGTGATTCAAGGCAAAATGGAGCCGCTCATCACCGCGCTCACCGCCTATTACCAAACCGAAAAGCTGAAAGAGCAGGGCGAGCAGGCAGCCTAGCGACTTGACCCTGCAAACGGCCCTTTTACAGGGAACGGAACTGCTTGAGGCGGAATCTATCCTTGCGCCGCGCCTGACTGCGGAAGTGTTACTCGCTCACGCTCTCCGCCAGGACCGCGTCTACCTTTACGCACATCCCGAGGAAGAACTGACCGAGGTCGCCTGGATTCATTACGGCCGCTACCTGCATCAGCGCATGCAAGGCATGCCGACGCAGTACATCACCCAGCGCCAGGAGTTCTACGGGCGCGAATTCCGCGTGACCCCGGATGTCCTCATCCCACGTCCGGAAACCGAGCATTTAGTAGAAGCGGCGGTGTCGCGTATCGCGTTCGGTGACACGGTGGTCGACATCGGGACGGGCTCCGGAGCGCTCGCGGTGACGCTGGCGCTGGAGAAAGGAGTCCATGTGATTGCCGGCGACATCTCGCCAGCCGCGGTAAAAGTAGCCCGCGACAACGCCAAGAACTGGCTGGCTCGCGTGCAATTCTTCGTAGGCGATCTTTGCCTAGCCTTAGCTGATCGCAGCGTGGATGTGCTGGTGTGCAATCCGCCCTATGTTCCGCTCACCGACCAGCCCGGCCTGCAGCGCGAAGTGCGGGACTATGAACCGCACGTGGCGCTCTTCGGCGGCCCAACCGGCCTGGAGCAATACCAGCGCCTAATCGCCGACGCCCAGCGCGTCCTCCGGCCAGGCGGGTGGCTGCTGGTGGAACTCGGCTACAATTCGGTAGGCCCGGTAAAGGAGATGCTCAGCGCAGGCTGGCGGGATGTGGAAGTGTTGTCCGATCTGGCGGGGCTGCCGCGCGTGCTCGCCGCGCGTTTTGTGCGATGAATCTGTCTCGCGTCCGATCCATGTATGGTGTCGTGATCCTGAAGCCTATCGACGTCGTATTGATAGTGCTCGTGCTCGCGACGCTCTCCGGCTGTCAGAAGCCGCCGCCTCCCACAGCCGTTGCGGATGAGCCAGCATTCCGAAAGCCGACCGCTACGGAGGTCTTCAACCTGCGCACAAGGTGCGCGGAATTAGCTAGCAAGATCAGTAGCGAGCATGACACTACGGGGAGTGACATCGCGGCGATACAGAAAAAACCGCCTTTTCTCACACAGGAACAAGTTTCGCACTACGATCCGAAGACAAATCGCTGCTACGTGGAACTTCGTGTCACAGTCGACCTCGCCTTGCTCATGGCGCTTCCGAACGGAAACGCACAAGCCGCGAAGATGAAGAATGACGTCCTGAAGCACTTTGAGCCGGACTACGTGGAGCGGCATCTGTACGACGGACAGACCGGGGAAGAACTTGCGTATCTGCAGAAGGGCATGATAGGAGTGGCGCCAACGGGCGAAATAAAGGGCCGCTTAGGCAAGGTTGAGTGGTTCGACGCCGCAGCTGAGATGGACAACCTCATGGCTGACGACAGGAAACAGTGAATTGGTCACGCCACGGATTCGCCACCGCCCAGTAGCGATATAGCCTAATAAACTCTGGGTGAGGCACAGCCCAGCGACGGGTTGCTTATCGTTTGGGAACAAGTCGTAACCCTCGTAAGCAAGCTCCACGTCGCATTCCAGGCAGTTTGCCTTGAACCGCTCGGGAAGTCATAGAAGACCGAAATCGGGATGCCGCTCTTCCAATGGGATCGCGCTCTTGCACCACTTGCAGATAACGCACAAGTAGCTGGTCAGCCCAGTGGTGGCTGCACGGTTTTCCCCGATATCGCAAGCACTCATAAAACGCCTTCCGGTGCCATCATAACATTTTCAAGCGAAATGCTTCAGAGCTGATGGCTGCAGAAAAACGGAAGGTCGAACTCAACAGGTGGGTCCAGTCGCGGCGCCCTCGTCTCCGCCTATCCCTGCTGCCGGCGGCGCTCAATCGAGTCGACGATTTCATCGACGGTCAGATCTTTTTGCCATTGAAGACGGTCTCTTGTGTAATCGCCGGGTCCCGATCGGCTTAGTCGAAGAAAACGAGCGAGGCCGTCGACACCGAGCTCACGAGCGAGAACATCGAATGCATAGCGTTCGAACTGTTCGTCAGTCATGGTTTCCAGCTTACTCAAAGCGATCTTCCTGACTCCAGGATAGCGGATTGAGCACAGCCACACGCGGACGGCCGTCGCCACGGGAAGCTTTGCGCATAAGTCCATCATCCGTGGTCAGTAGAACGTCAGCGTGCGCCGCCTCCGCGCAAGCCAAATGCAGCGCGTCAAACGGTCCGTAACCGGCATGCTGAAGTTGCCTCGCCCGGACGCGAATTCCACCGGTTGTGTCGACGGTTTCCGATGCGAAAGACAGGAGAGCAACATTCTCAAATCTCTTCTCTGGGTTGGGATGTCTCCCGATCTCCTCGGCCAATGCGTCACTCGACACCCATTCAATGACACCCTCGCGCACTCGCTTCAGGATTTTCTCAACCGCCTCGGCTTCCTCACGGACTCGGCGCTGGGTCTGATCGTCCGTGAGACGACTCAAACAGCACGCATCGAGGTAGATCCTCATGGATATGATGGTGCCATGCGATCTGCCGCGGGCAAGATCGCGGCGGCGTCTGGGACAGCGTGCCATGAAGACTTACTTCCACCTCGACATGGATGCATTCTTCGTGTCCGTGGAAGAACTGTTCGACCCGTCTCTCAAAGGCAAGCCGGTCGTGGTCGGAGGCCAGCGCGATCAGCGCGGCGTGGTGTCTGCCGCCTCCTACGCCGCGCGCAAGTTCGGAGTCCATTCCGCCATGCCGCTGCGCACCGCTGCCAAGCTCTGCCCGCAGGCGATCTTCGTCGATGGCCATCCGCACCGCTATCGCGAGTACTCGCAGAAGGTCTACTCGGTTCTGACCACGTTTTCGCCGCAGGTGGAGATGGCGTCGATCGATGAAGCCTACATGGATCTTACCGGAACAGAGCGTCTCCATGGCCCGCCGCTCAAGGCCGCGCACCTGCTGCATCAGCGCATAAAAACCGTAACCGAGCTCAATTGTTCTATTGGAATTTCCACCTCGCGCATGGTCGCCAAAGTCGCTTCCGATCAGGCCAAGCCCAATGGCGTTCTGTGGGTGCTGCCAGGCGAAGAAGCGCGGTTTCTGGCGCCTTTGGATGTCCGGCGCATTCCCGGCGTGGGCAAGGTCACCGAGCAAAAGCTGCATGACTGCGGCATCAAACAGGTGGGAGACCTTGCCAAGCTGGAGGAAGCATTTCTCCAGAAGCGCTTCGGCGCGTGGGGTCTGGCTCTCGCCGGCAAATCGCGCGGTCTCGACGCCGGAGGCTGGTTCGACGGCGAAGTGGGTGACGACACCGCCGCCAAATCCATCAGCCACGAACATACGTTCAACGAAGATACGGCCAACGTCGATAAGCTGGAAGCCACGCTGGCGCGGCTCTCTGAGATGGTGGGACGCCGGTTGCGCGAGCACCACTTCCACGCCCGTACCATCCAACTGAAACTGCGCTACTCGGATTTCACAACCATCACGCGGGCGCACACGCTCGACCACGCGACCCAACTCGACAACGAGATCTTCCAGCAAGCCCGCGCCTTGATGCATCGCCATCGCAGAGCGGGCGCGGCAATCCGCCTGCTTGGCGTGCAGGCTTCGGGATTCGAGAACGTGGAAGGACAGATGAACCTGCTGGAAGAAGAATCGACCCAGCGTTGGCGCAAGGCGCTCACCGCGGTGGATCAGATGCGGGACCGGTTCGGCGAAGACAGCGTGTCGCTGGCGACAGGATTGAAGGGACGCTTTCGCGAGCGTGTGCACGAGAACCCGGCTGGCCTGCCCGGCTCGGGTCAGGAGAGCGACTGACGTAGTTTCTCATGTTTCCCCTCACTTACGTTCGTTCGCAGCCCACAAGGCTGCCAATCTAGCCGGAAAGGTCTGGCCGCGGAAATTGATTGTTTGCCGCGTAGTTATATTCGACGCCTCTGTGGAGGTGACTCGGGAGGTGAAAGCTCGAACGTAAAAGCCCGAATCGGAGCCGGGCGAGCAAACTCCTCGGGCCGCAGCATTAAGACTAAGCGAAGTCTGCAGCAAGCGAAGTCTGCAGCCTCGTTAGGAACCGGGGCAAGAACCGATGAAGTCCTTGGTGGGATGCCGAGCCAGGGCGAAGGCCAGCGAGAGTGATGAAGCAACAGTCGAGTGCAGTCGCTCTGTCCGCCGGGGTACGGGGAGCGGCACGAAGAGTACAGATAGGCAGAGTAAAGTGGGGACCTTCTCCTGGAACTCCAGTATTCGCAGGATCCTGGAGAGGCGCCCATGAGGCCAGAGTAGCGTTGGATCCTGGACTGGAATGTTTTCCGCAAAGGCCCCGCATTAACATGCCCGGGACCGGAGGAGGGCGATGGGCCACGTTTAAGCTTGCCGCCCGGCGGGGCGAGCGAAGGTCGCGGCTGAGCAATCCAGTTTGAAGCCGTACTGGGGAAAACCCACTGTACGGAATTTTAGAGGGGGTGGAGGAAACGTAAGCATGGTCTGGCGGCTCTTTGCCACGACGCCCGAAAGGGCTGATACACCGGAGGCCGATCGACCTAACCTTGGCGCGCCTTCACTCTACTCGGGAGATGGAAGGAAGAATGCCGGCGGACGGTTGATAAAAAGCGGCATAGGCTTTAGCCTGTGCTTTGACACCTATTTTCAAAAACCCCCGACGCATGCGCGCCTGGACGATCTTAGGGTTGGCCCTAGTCATGGCGGCGGCCTGGGCCGGCGCTCCCGCATCCAGTCTGGCCGCACGGATCGACCAAGCCTTGCGGCGGTCCCAGGCGCTGAACGCCGCTTTTGCCGGCATCGAGGTCATCGAGTTGAGCACCGGCCAGGTGATCTATCAACGCAACGCGGACCATTTGTTTGTTCCGGCTTCGAACATGAAGCTGTTCACCTCCGCACTGGCGCTGCGGCGCCTCGGCCCCAATTATCGCTTTCAAACTACGGTGGTGGCGACCAAGGCTCCGGATGCTTTGGGTCGCGTTGCGGGCGACATCGTTTGGATCGGCAGCGGAGACCCCACGCTGTCGGGACGGCAGTATCCTTACCGCGACAATCTTCATCGCAACAACACCGACGATTTGTCGCGCGCTTTGTCGCTTGCGCCGGTTGGCTTTCTGGCCGATCAGATTGTCGCCGCCGGCGTGCATGAAGTGACCGGCGACATTGTGGGCGACGACACTCGCTATCCGTATGAACCGCACCCGGAGGGCTGGAGCGCAGGCGACGAACAGGAAGCCTACGGCGCGCCGGTAAGCGCTCTCATCGTGAACGACAACCGATTTCTCGTGCAGATCGCTCCCACCGAAGACGGGGAGCTGGCGCAGGCAGCGACCGTCGGCCTGCCACCGGGGCTCCTGATCGATAACCGCATTCAATGCGTGGCCACGGCTAAGACGGAAGTGCATATGGAGCGAACTCCGTTCGGAACGGTCCTTTTGACCGGCACGATCCCGCGCAAGATGGCCGGCCTAACGGAAGCGCTGGCGGTGGGAGATCCGGCGCAATCGGCCGCCGCGTTCCTGCGCGATGCCCTGATTCAGCGCGGCGTGAACGTTCACGGCGCCGCCGTTGCCCGCCACCGAGGTAACGGAGAGAGTCAGCCAGCCTGGGTTGGGCCAGTGGTTGCGCGGCGTAGTTCGCCTCCGCTGAGCGACATTCTTCAAGTGGTGGATAAGGTGAGCCAGAATCTGCATGCCGAAGTTCTGCTGCGCGAAGTAGGCGCGGTGGGTCTGAATCGGGGAACACGGGAGGCCGGTCTGCTCGAGCTGAGCGCACTACTTCAGGAATTAGGCGTGAGCAAGGACGATTTCGTGTTTAGTGACGGGTCGGGGCTTTCACGCGATGCGCTGGTCACTCCGGCGGCCGTTGCTAAACTGCTGGTGGCCATGTACAACTCCGATGCGCCCGCTGGGCGTGATTTGTGGATGGGTCTGTTGCCGATCGGCGGCGTGGATGGGACTTTGGACCATCGGTTCTCGCATCGGCCGGAGGCAAGCCGCATCCAGGCCAAAACAGGATCGTTGAGTCATGTGCGGGCGTTGTCCGGTTATGCGCAGACCAAGGACGGGACTACGCTGGCGTTTAGCATTCTCGTCAACAATTTCGGCGCGAACACGCAATTGATTTCTAAGTTCTTGGATGAAGCGGGGCTGGCTCTTATACAGTAAACTGGGAGGTAACTGCTATGCCGATTTACGAATACCTCTGCGAAGACTGTGGAACGAAGTTCGAGAAGCTCGTGAGAAACGGGGAAGGGATTGCCTGCCCCTCCTGCGGCGAGGCGCACCTCCAGCCACAGCTCTCCACCTTTGCTGCCCATGCCACCGGCCGCTCGGCGGCGAGCGAAATGCCCTCATGTCCGAGTGGCATGTGCCAGAACCCCGGTCTGTGCGGCCGGAACTGATTTGTCCGCCGCCGCGTTAGACTAGTTGGTTTGTGATCCCATGAAAATTCACGAGTATCAGGCCAAGGCCATCTTGGCGAAATACGATGTTCCTGTGCCGCGCGGCGAAGTCGCCTATACCGTTGAAGAGGCGGAAACGGCGGCCAAGAAAATTGGCGGCAGCGTGGTGGTCAAGGCGCAGATTCATGCCGGGGGCCGCGGCAAAGGCGGCGGAGTGAAGGTCGCCAAGAACAGCGACGAAGCGGCGGTTCTGGCCAAGCAGATTTTAGGCATGAAACTGGTGACGCACCAGACCGGACCGGAAGGGCGCATCGTGCATCGCTTGCTGATCGAAGAGACCTTGCCCATCGACAGAGAGCTGTACTTGGGCGTCGTGCTCGACCGCGCGCAAGGAAAACCGGTTTTGATGGCGTCCTCGGCCGGCGGTATGGAGATTGAAGAAGTTGCCGCCAAAACTCCGGAACTGATTCTGAGAGAAGCGCTGGAGCCAGGACAAGGTTTGTCGCCGTATCAGGGGCGCAACCTGGCGTTCGGCATCGGCATACCGGCAGGAAGCGTGAATGCGGCGGTCGCGGCGATGACGGCTTTGGTGAAGGCTTGCGACGCGGTGGACGGATCGCTGGCGGAGATCAATCCGTTCATCCTCACCAAGGACGGAAAGGTCTACGCGCTCGATGCCAAGATGAATCTCGACGACAACGCGCTCTACCGGCATAAAGAACTGATCGAGCTGCGCGACCTGAATGAAGAGGATCCGCTGGAAGTGGAAGCCTCGCGTTTCAGCCTGAACTACATCAAGCTCGACGGCAACATCGCCTGCATGGTGAACGGCGCGGGGCTGGCGATGGCCACCATGGACATCATCAAATACGCGGGTGGCAGTCCGGCCAACTTCCTGGATGTCGGCGGCGGCGCCAATGCCGAACAGATCAAGAACGCGTTTCGCATTCTGCTGTCGGACCACAGCGTGAAAACGGTGCTGATCAATATTTTCGGCGGCATCCTGCGTTGCGACGTTCTGGCCACCGGCGTGGTTGCGGCCGCGCGCGAGTTGAACGTGCAGATTCCGATCGTGGTTCGCATGGAGGGTACCAACGTCGAGAAGGGACAGGAGATCTTGAGCACTTCCGGATTCAATTTCACGGTAGCCAAAGGGATGCGGGACGCTGCCGAAAAGGCCGTCGCGGCCGCGAAAGGGCAGCGCTAAATGAGCATTCTGGTCGATCAAAACACTCGCGTTTTGTTTCAGGGATTTACCGGCAGGGAAGCCAGCTTTCATGCGCAGGCATCCATCGATTACGGGACGACCGTAGTCGGCGGCGTGACTCCGGGCAAAGGCGGCCAGAAACATTTAGACCGGCCAGTGTTCAATACGGTTCACGAGGCCGTGCAGGCGACCGGGGCGAATGCGTCTTGCATTTTTGTTCCCCCGCCGTATGCCGCCGACGCGATCATGGAGGCGGTAGCCGCCGGCATTCCTTTGGTAGTGTGCATTACGGAAGGCATTCCGGCGGCCGATATGGTGCGGGTTCACGCATTTATGGCGGGCCGGGCGACGCGGCTGATTGGACCGAATTGTCCGGGGATCATTTCACCCGGAAAATGCAAGATCGGGATTATGCCGGCGCACATTCACAAGCAAGGGAACGTCGGTGTGGTGTCCCGCTCCGGAACGCTGACGTACGAGGCGGTGGGCCAACTCACGTCGCTCGGGATCGGCCAGTCCACGTGCATCGGGATCGGCGGCGATCCGATTATCGGAACGTCCCATACCGACGCTTTGCACTTTTTCAATGAAGACCCGGACACTCACGCCATCGTCATGATTGGCGAGATCGGCGGCGATGCGGAAGAGAAAGCGGCCGCGTTCGTTCAGCAGCACGTGAAGAAACCAGTGGTCGGGTTCATCGCGGGCCAAACCGCGCCTCCGGGGCGGCGCATGGGCCACGCGGGCGCGATCATTTCGGGCGGCAGCGGCAAGGCGGAAGACAAAATCAAAGCCATGGAAACCGCGGGGATCAGCGTGTGCGCTTCGCCGGCGGATATTGGCGAGACGATACAACGGCGGCTAGCGGGGACGATATGATGGCATGCTGAAGCCTGTGCTTTGATGGTGCGCCACCGCTCCCTCACGGTCGCGGCTCGGTAGAGTTCGTCAACTCGGTAGAGTTCGTCAAAGAGCTGCGGTGCCGTCGAAGGTGGGGCAGGTTGTCAACCTGCCGCGGGTTGTTAACCCGCGCGAGGGGCTTGCCAGGGTTAAGCTAAGGCAGCGTAGGAAAAAATAATGGCGATCGAACAAACATTCGCGATCATCAAACCGGACGCCGTGGCGTCGGGACATACGGGCTCGATTCTGAGCATGATAGAAGGCAAGGGATTTCGCATTCGCGGCATGAAGATGCTGCGCATGTCAAAGCAACAAGCCGAGGGCTTTTACGAAGTCCATAAGGAGCGGGGCTTTTTCAGCGGCCTGGTTTCTTTCATGACCGAAGGACCGGTGGTCGTGTTGGCCTTGGAACGCGACGATGCGATCAAGGCGTGGCGCGAGCTGATGGGCGCGACCAATCCCGAGAAGGCCGCCGAGGGTACGATCCGGAAGAAATTCGCCAAGAATATTGAGCGCAATGCAGTGCATGGTTCCGACGCTCCGGAAACGGCGGCGGTCGAGATCCCGTTCTTCTTCAGCATGGCTGAGTTGCTGTAGGCTTCGCAGGCGGTTGGAAACCTGCCCGCATCTTTCAATCGTATGAAAGCCCGGATGCGATACTGGTGTCCAGAGAATGCGGGGATGCTTTTTTTGGTGGCCGGGCCGCCTTGTCGCTGCCGTAGTGTGTGTGGCGATGTTGACTCTTTCGGGTTGCTTCGTGCGCAGGCGAGTGGTCTCCGCGCCGGGAAAACCCGCCAACCGGCCGCTTCTCAGCGCGACCAAGGACGATTTGATCCAGCGCGTGCGCAAGTTTTCCGACGGCATCCAATCGTTCAGCATGACCGCCGACCTGTCGGCATCGGTGGGCCAAACCCTGGGCGGCGCAGTGACCGACTACGCAACCATACCCGGTTACATCCTCTATCGCAGGCCGGACGATATTCGCATCATCGGCCTGGATCCGGTGATCCACACGAAGGCCTTCGATATGCTGTCGACCGGCGCTACGTTTCAACTGCTGATTCCGTCGAAAAACCTGCTCATTACCGGGCGAAACGACGTGCGCGAGCTTTCTAAAAACAAATTGGAAAACTTGCGTCCGGCGGCCTTTCTGGTTTCGCTGCTGGTGCTGCCGCCGGGCGATAACGACTTGACGGTGCTCGAAGACGACACCGATGAAATGCATGCGCAGTACGAGTTATTGATCATCAACCGCGATGCCGGGCAGCCGTTTCTTACGCGCAGCATCTACTTCGATCGATATACGCTGCAAATCGCCCGTCAAAGAACCTTTGACTCAGGCGGCGAAATCGTCAGCGACACGCGGTATGCGGATTGGAAGGCCTTTGGCAGTCAGTTATACCCTTCGACCGTCGACATCAATCGTCCGCCGGAAGGGTACTCGCTTCAGCTCAGCGTGGAAGAACTCAAGGTAAATCCGGAACTGACTCCGGATCAGTTCATGCTGACGCCTCCGGCCGACGTCGAAGTGCGCCGGCTGAAATAGCAACTGAGCGCGTGTGGCTGCCAAGCTTATACTTGTGGCCGAACAACCGGGGCAAAACCTGCCGTCATAAGACATTCAGTGCCGCCGGTTCGCCCTGCCCCCGGTGCGGTTTGACGACGATCTCTACGTCGTGATTGAGCGCGACAAGGAACCGGAGCAGGCGCTCGACCGAAAACTGCCGGAACTCGCCGCGGAGCATCTTGGAGACGTCCGGCTGTGGAATGCCAAACAAGTTGCCGGCATCGACCTGCTTCAGGCGGCGTTTCTTCAGGATGCCGTCGATCTTGTACACGAGTTGCGCCTTGACAAGATGCTCTTCGGCGTTCGGCAGGCCGAGATCCTGGAACACGTTGTGGCTGCCGGGTTCAAACTTGGTCTTGCGCATGACTCCCTCTCATCGCGATTTGTTCAGCCTCGCGCAGCCGCTGTTGAATCAACTGCATCTCCTGGCGCGGCGTCGCGTGTCCGGTCTTCGATTTCTTCTGGAAGGCGTGCAATACATAGATTGCATCCGAATAAAGGACCGTGTAGATGGCCCGAAATGTGTCTCCTCGAAAATTGTCGATCACCTCCACGATTCCGGCCCCACCGAAGCCGCTCAAGGTCTTCGTGTCCCGGTGTTTGCCGCCGCGCTGCGCAGTGTACAAGGCGTATCCGATGCGATCCTGGACGAGCTCGGGAAATGCACGCAAGTCCTTGCGGCTCGAGCCGACCCAGATCACGGGCTTCAAGGGCGGCCCGGTCATACCTAAGATCCTAATATAGTGATTTCACTATATGTTGTCAATGGGACATTGGACGTTCCAGTACAGTAAGCTTCGCCGGCCTTACGCTAGGCCTGATCCAGGCGAATCTCCCCCGGCAGCGGCTAGTCCGCTGGCCGGCGTTACCGCGAGCCACTGTGCTGATGCTAGTCGGCGTCGCCTGGGCATCCAGGCGACAACGTTCATCCGGATGCACTGAAGAGCGTTCTGAACCAAGCTGGCTTGAGAGGCAAATCGTGAAGAGATACGCTGTTGTCATCGAGGGCGGACCGAACAATCTTTCTGCTTAAGTTCCAGATCTTCCTGGCTGCATCACAACAGGGGAAGACAGTGGAAGAAATTGAACGGAACATCCGGGAAGCCATGGAACTCCATCTGGAAGGCCGGTCCCCGAGCCCACGACCTCGGTTTTCCTACATTGAGATGCGGGTCGCGTAGGGGCTTGGGGTGCCCCGCGTTAGCCGTGCAAACACACTGAGGATCGCGTTGGCAGGAGCATTCGGATTCGACCGAAGAGGCGGGTCCAGGGGGACCCGCGCCGACCGGGGGGCGGCCCAAGGCAACGGCCCCATAGGTGTCACTTACAGTCTGGCGTTCAAGTTACGGCTGGCCCGCAATCCGGCCTGCGCCACTTCGGGATCCGGATCCTGCGACAACGTTTTCAAATAGGGCAGCGTGTCCCGATCGCCGCTCACCGACAGAACCTGAGCCAGGCCCGTCTTCTCCGCCTTAGTGGCGGATGCGCTCTGGAGCTCCGGATAAAGGGCGCGGCGGACATCTTTATCGTGGGACGCTTCGGTAAGGTAGGCGATAGCGGCATCGCGGCCGCCGGCGGAATTGAGCTGGTTCACCAGATAGCGGAGCGCACCGAACTCCGTCATGTCCGTGCTGCCGTAGCGGACCAGGGCGAAAGCGTCGGCCAAACGCGGAGCGCCTTTCTCCTCGGCGTTATACGCTTTCTCGATGGTCGCGCCATCCGCGTCGTCGCGCACACGGCCCAGGCCCTCGGCCGCGGCGGTTCTTAGATTTTCGTCTTTGTTGTTGAGATAGGCCTTGAACAGAGCATGGCTGGAGGGGTCGGCGATGAGCGCCAGCGCGGTCAGCGCCGCCCGTTTCACTTTCGCTGAACGTGACCGGTCGAGGATATCTCGAAGATCGTTGATGGCTCCGCGATCCTGCAGAATCCCCGCGGTGTCGATGGCCGCGATCTTCACCCGCTCGTCGAGATCCCGCAGCAGGAAACGAACGTCAGGCCCGGCACTCGGATCGCGAATTTTCTGTAAAGCGATCAGCGACTCATAGATCAGGCGGCTGTCTTTAGACTGCAGGGCTTGCACCAGGTCGGGAACCGCCGCGCGTCCGCGCAAAATTCCGACGGCCCGAGCCGCGCTCGCGCGCGCATCGAGGCTGGCGCCTCCGCTGACCACCCGTCCTATGGCCTGAATTACGTCGGGACGCACCTGTAAGTAGGCATCAATCACTTGATCGTTGGTATCGCTGAATTTGGACTTGATGGCCGATCCGGCGCGCTGAAAGGGTCCGGTCACGCCGTTTTTGATGTAGCCCGGAACATAAAAGTTCACCAGCCCTTCCACGGCGCGGGCCTGGATTTCCGGATCGTTGTCGCGCGTCGCGGCAATTAGCGGATCGAGGCTGCGCTGCGTGCCGATCTGGATCAGCGCTTTGACCGCTTCGAGACGCACAGCGGTCTCCGGGTCCTTGAGAAACGGTTCGACCCGCGGGATGGAATCAGACCCGCCCTTGCCCAGTTCCTTGACGTCTTTGACCCGCTGCTTGACATCGTTGTCGGCTGCGAGACCATCGGCCGCCAGGGCCGTGAACGCAAGCAGAAAAATGAGCCAACTAGCGAACAAATTCCAACGTGACTTTCTTCGAGACCAAACCAGCCTCATAACCTAAATCGAGCAGCTTCTGCGCCGCTTTGGGTACAATGTCTCCCGCATCCACCGTATAGTGATTCACATACATGCCGACGAACTTCTCCGCCAAGCGCGGTTCCATGTCGCGGGCAAACTGTAACGCGTAATTGAGCGCCTCTTCGTTATGGTCTAGCGCGTACTGAATACTCTCGCGCATCATCCGGCAACACTCGCTTTTGACATCCTCGGGCAAGGCGCGCAGAATGGCGTTGGCTCCCAAGGGAAGCGGCAGGCCGTAAGTTTTCTTCCACCACCTGCCCAGGTCGACAATGTTATGGAAGCCGCTCTTGCCGTATGTCAACTGCCCTTCGTGAATGACCAGGCCGGCGTCGACGGTCTGGTCGGCAACCGCCTCCATGATCTTGTCGAAAGGTATCTGGACGGCGACAAAATCCGGTTCAAAGAGTTGCAAAGCCAAAAAGGCGGAAGTCATCTTGCCCGGCACCGCAATGCGCTTGCCTTTGATCTCCTCCGGCGGGAAGGGGTGCAAACTGACCAGCAGCGGACCGTAACCATCGCCCACGCTCGAGCCGCTGGCCATGAGAGCATACTTGTCCGCGATGTAGGGGTAGGCGTGATAGGAGATCGCGGTCAGTTCGTAAGCTCCCTCCAGAGCTTTTCGGTTCAGGGTCTCGATGTCGTCCAGGATATGGCGGAAGGTAATCAGGCGCGACCGGACCTTTTTGGTCGCCAACCCATAGAACATGTAAGCGTCGTCGGAATCGGGGCTATGAGCGCAGACGATTTCCGTAGTAGAGGACGTCATAGACATCGGGTAAGACCTTCACTATAGCAAACGGCTCCAGAGCAAACGGGTCCGGGTCGAATGGCTCGCGAGGAGTTAGGGTGAGCTGGTTAGGTGGGTACTATTGGCCGTCGCTGGCGCCCGTCAAAAAGGCTTGCAGCTCGACGTGCAAATCAGCTAGGGCGGCCTCCAGATCCTTCATCTGCTGAGCGACATTGGTCAGATCTTTTTGGTATCCGGAGGTTTCCAGTTGAAGACCGGCTGTGACGGCGGGAATAGCTTCAAAGTTCGAGGCAGAACCCTTAAGGGTGTGGGCATGACGCTCCAGGCTGCGCAGGTCGCCTTGGGAGATCGCGGTGCGAAGCTCCTCCATGGTCTTCGGGTAGTCATCGAGGAAAAGCTGAATGAGTTCCCGCAAGAGCGCTTGGTCACCCTCCACCCGCGCTAAAGCATTTTCCGGATCCCAGTGCCGTGGGGAATCGGTCATCAGATCGCCATCGTTGTGCGCAGAGTAGGAATCCTGCCCTGGACGCAACTC
Source organism: Bryobacterales bacterium (assembly GCA_963836595.1). Classification (GTDB taxonomy): domain Bacteria; phylum Acidobacteriota; class Terriglobia; order Bryobacterales; family Bryobacteraceae; genus DATFZA01. The sequence goes on along the minus strand of CAWIKC010000002.1, from coordinate 246,251 downwards.
ATTCTTTGTGATTGTTCCCATAATAGCCTCCGCAGCGACCAGCTTCAATCGGCTTCGAATCTCGCCGTCCCTACACTAATCGGCAGGTTCGGCGGATTTTGTGTTGCAAAATGACAAGGATGCCTGAAATTGTCCCAGAGGTCCATACCTTCACCACCCAGTTGGATTGCCGTTACCTGCTGCATGTGCCTAATTTAGAGGAAGATCCAGGTGAAGCCAAGGTCGTGGTGGTGGCGCTCCACGGCTACGGGATGACTCCCGAGAGTATGCTGCGGCTAACGGTAGGCCTAGTGGGCGAGGACTTCCCGGTCGCTGCCTTGCAAGCGCCGTTTCAGCACTATCAGGCGCTGCGCGGCGCCAGTTCGACAGCCGCCTACAACTGGGGAATCCGCGATCATTGGGCCTCGGGGGTACGGTTGCACCATGAGATGGTGCAGCAAACGCTCGCATCCCTGCGGGCTCGCTTCGGCGTCGGCGCCGAGCGCTGCTTGTTGGTAGGCTTTTCCCAGCCAGTCGGGCTGAACTACCGCTTTGTGGGAACGCACCCCAACCAGGTGGGCGGCGCGTTGGGTCTGTGCGGGGGCGTTCCGCGCGATTGGGAAGAGTCAAAATACCAGCGCGTGACCGCCGCGATCCTGCATATCTCGCGCGATCAGGACGAGTTCTATCCCAATGACCAGGTGCGGGAATTTCCGCGGCGGCTAGCCGCCCACGCCAGCGACGTCGAGTTCCACCTGATCCCCGGCCAGCATCGCTTTCCCTCCAAAGGGGCCGCCATCGTGCGTCCCTGGATGGCGCGGAAGTTCGGCCTGAAATCCTAATACACGCCTCGAACACCCGCGCTCGATCACTGCCGGCGTGACAGCACTGCCTGCGATGGGTTTGAGCCCGATCTTCAGTTGCTCGTGCCATGGATTCTAGCTGTGGGTTACCGGAGCCGGCCTCACCGCCTCCCCAAAATTTCAATGGCTTGCGTGCAATCGAGGCCAAGCTTCGCGGGTGACAGCCTCATGTGAATCTCCTGGTCGATACGCAGGCGCGCAGGTTCATTCGGGTACATCCCCGATGGTGAGATGCGATGCCCGCGGTTGACGATTCTCTCCCCGTCGCAGAGGATGACCGCCCTCTGCACCACGTTTTGCAGCTCGCGAATATTGCCCGGCCAATGGTAAGCTTGCAGCCATTCCAGAGTTTTTCGCTCGATGTTTCGAATCTTCCTGCCGGTGTTTCCAGCGTAACGGACGCCTAAGTCTGCGAACCAACCGCCTTTGAGGCGGCCCAACTCATCAAGCCACCCGCTTCGCGGGGGGTGTCTGACTTTGTAGATCAGTTTGTTCAGGCCGTGAAGCAGGAGCTTCCTGAAACATGCCTGCAGTGGGAAGATTTCGCTACTCCGCATGCCCGGCCGATTCTCCACCGCTATCGCGACCAGTTGTTGACGTTCAATGACGACATTCAGGGAACGTCGGCGGTTGCCCTCGGAGCGATTTTAGGCGCCGTCAAGGTGACTGGAAAAAGTTTAAAGGACCAACAGATCGTCATGTTGGGCGCAGGCTCGGCGGGCATCGGTGTCGCTGATGGATTACGCGAGGCGATGAAAGGAGAAGGACTCTCCGAACAGGACGCGCGAAGCCACTTCTGGGTCGTCGACAAAGATGGCCTTCTGAATTCAGGCCGCAAGGACCTTACTCCGGAGCAGAACGTTTATGCCCAACCGGAGAGCCGTGTTTCCGGGTGGCCTCGAACTTCCAACGGACACATCGGTCTTGCCGACGTCATTGGAAAGATCGAGGCGATCATCCTGATCGGTCTCTCGACCGTTGCGGGCGCCTTTTCCGAGCCCATTGTTCGTGAAATGGCCCGCAAGATTCAGCGGCCAATTATCTTCCCGCTCTCGAATCCGACTGCGAGATCGGAAGCAACGGCCGAGGACTTGATTCGCTGGACGGACGGGCGCGCACTGGTCGCCACAGGCTCGCCGTTTGCGCCCGTTGAATACGGCGGACGCACGATTCCGATCGCGCAGTGCAACAACGTTTACATCTTTCCTGCAATGGGTCTGGGCGTGGTCGCATCGGGCGCTCGCCGGGTCACGGAGCCGATGATGCTGGCAGCCGCTCGAACGCTCGGCGAAAATTCGCCTGCCCTGAAAGACGCCTCCGCTTCACTGCTTCCTCCGCTCACCGACATAAGGAAAGTTGCCGCGGAAATCGCAGTTGCGGTCGGCAGCGAGGCCCAAAAGGCCGGCGTCGCGCCGAAGCTCAGCGAAGAAGAGCTGCGTCAGAGAGTGCGGGATACCCAATGGGTTCCCGCTTACTCACCTTCGCCGGTTTGAGATCGGTAAATATCGTGGCCAACGCAACCTACCCAGTCGTCCGGCATGTTGCAGCGGTCTGGCACAGCCGCCGGCCGCCACCAATGTTGTGCAACTCCAGCCGCGGCTGATCGGCACGAGGGGCTTCATGAGGGACGGACACACACCAAGAAGCGGTAAGGTCTTAAGTATGACGATTAGAAAAATAGCTCTCCTGGTCGTTCTCACGGGGACGTTGTCGCTGACCGCAACCCCAAACTTCTACGTACCTGAGGACACCGCACTCCGGATTCGTTTAGACGACACGCTGACCAGCGTTGATTCCGAGGTCGGCGATCCGTTCAGCGCAACCGTTGTTGACGCGGGCGAATACCGGAATGCACGTGTGTACGGGCACATCACGGAGATTGATATGTCCGGAAGGGTCAAAGGCCGTACCAGCATGATGCTCCGGTTCGACCGCCTAATGATGCCGGATGGCCGCCGGGCGCGGATTCATGCCGAAATTGTTGAGCTCTACCATGCACCGTCCGGCGAGAAGGTCGACGTCGAAGGCGCGATTGAGTCAGGTGGCAGGGGCCGAAAAAGCATCGAGCACAGCGTGATCGGGGCGGGAGCTGGCGCTTTGCTGGGCGGAATCTTCGGCGGCGGTAAGGGAGCCGGGATCGGGTCCATAATCGGCGGCGCCGGAGGACTCGGCACCACCGCGTTCCATGGACACCAGAAGATCACACTCTACAGTGGGCAGGAGATGTTGATTCGGACTACGGGCCGCTGAACTCTCTACCGAAAGGTAAAAGGATTATGAGTCTCACAGTAACGGGTCAGTTCCGCATCGAGGAAGATGCTTTCGGTAACGTCGAGGTCCCCGCCGAGCACTTGTGGGGTGCGCAGACCCAGCGCTCTCACATAAACTTTCCAATTGGAGTCGAGCGTTTTCGCTGGGGCCGGCCAGTCATTCGCGCCCTCGGCATTTTGAAAAAATGCGCGGCCTTGGCTAACGGGGAATTGGGCCAACTTCCTAAGGAAAAGGTCGACCTGATTGTGCTTGCGGCGCAGGAAGTGATCGACGGCCGATGGGATCAGGAGTTTCCGTTAGTCGTGTTCCAGACAGGTTCTGGCACACAGACCAATATGAACGCCAATGAGGTGATCGCCAATCGGGCGATTCAGCTAGCCGGTGGCAAAGTCGGCTCAAAAAAGCCGATCCATCCCAACGATGATGTGAATCACAGCCAGTCCTCGAACGATACCTTCCCAACCGCGATGCATATCGCTACCGTCGAGGCGGTCGAAGGGGGACTGTTTCCAGCCGTAAGCCGGCTGCGTGACGTCCTCGACGAGAAAGCCCGCGCTTATGTTGATGTCGTGATGGTGGGGCGGACGCATCTTCAGGACGCGACCCCGCTCACCCTTGGCCAACTGATCTCAGGCTGGGTGGCGCAGCTCGACCAGGCGCTCGACGGCATTCGCCAGGCTCTGCCCGGCGTTTACGCGCTGGCAATCGGAGGAACGGCGGTTGGCACAGGGCTCAATGCCGATCCCCGCTTCGGTGAAGTGGCCGCCCGGCGGATCGCAGAGGAAACCGGCCGGCCATTTGTCTCAGCTCCCAATAAATTTGCGGCCCTCTCGGCGCACGACGGTATGGTGAGCGTGAGCGGCGCTCTGCGCACACTCGCCGGCGCGCTCATGAAGATCGGGAACGACGTTCGCTGGTACGCCTGTGGGCCGCGGGCGGGGATCGGTGAACTCAAAATTCCCGAAAATGAACCCGGCTCCTCCATCATGCCGGGCAAAATTAATCCGACTCAGTGCGAGGCGCTCACGATGGTGGCAGTCCAGGTTTTTGGAAACGACCATGCGGTCGCGTTTGCGGGCTCGCAAGGCAACTTTCAACTGAACGTGTACAAGCCGGTGATGCTGCACAACGTGTTGACATCGATCGAGCTGCTCACCGATGCTTGCCGCTCGTTCTGCGATCGCTGCGCCATTGGGATTGAGCCGAACGAGAAACGCATCAAAGAGCATCTCGACAATTCACTGATGCTGGTGACGGCCCTCAATCCACATATTGGCTATGAGAAGGCAGCACAGATCTCACTGACCGCCTACCACGAAGATCTGAGTTTGCGCGACGCCGCCACAAAGCTCGGGTTTGTCACCGGGGAGCAGTTTGATTCCTGGGTGCGGCCGGAGGAAATGACCCATCCTCTGGGAGGAGAGCGGTGACGTGGCGCACAGGCCTGTCCGTAGTCACGCTGCCAGGGTGGAGGGCAGCTTGTGAAATGGCGAACTGCCCGGCATCTCCGTCAGGATCTGCCGCCTGCTGGCGCAGATCGAGCACGCGAATGACGACCCTTCGGGCATGGTCCGGACCATGCGATCGAGAACAGACCGGGCTAAAGCGAGCCCCGCTTGCCTCCTCGGTCCGTCCGGCCACAGTTCGATTACGTGGATTCGGTAATGTTCGAACGCTATCGGTTCCATGTGCATTGGCCAAACGAGTTCGATTAGGGCTCGATGAGCGGCGTTTGCGAGGTCAACTGCAATTCCATGATCAAGCCGAGCCGCCAATCCATTTGAAAGAACAACGCCGTTGCTTTCCCAGACAGCACTTGGCGAAAAACAGGGAAATATTTCAGCCGCAGCTTCATGATCGATCCCTCCACAGCCGCGCGTCCTTTGATGTAGCTTTCAGCTTGGTCGCTGGTCATAGCGCTGTAGTTCTGCGCGTACTCCTGGAGCAACGTGTATTTCGTATCGGTGATCGCGGCCAGTTCCGAAGTGTACCTATCGTATATCGGCCAGAACTGTTGAGCCTCGGTATCCGTCAGGTCCATGTTGGCAGCGATAAGCTGCTTCTTCAGGGATCTGACGTCCCTCCTGAATAACTTGATATTTTCATCGGTTTCTACCTGCGGGGTCTGGGCAACGGCCCGATTGCCGCTCATCCATGCGAATCCCATGTGTTTTGCCTCAGCTGGAAATGGAGAGGGCGTTCTGCCGTTAAGATAACGGAGAGAACGCGTGAAAAAGACACGGAAGCACTACACAGCCGAAGAGAAGGTGGCCATCCTGAGGCGGCATCTGCTGGAGCACGAGCCGATCTCAAAACTGTGTGATGAACTGGGGCTCCAGCCGACGGTCTTCTACCGCTGGCAGAAGGAGTTCTTTGAGAATGGAGCCGCCGCCTTTCAGACCAAAGCGCGGGCCAACCAGCCGGCCGAGCAGGAACGGATCGATTATCTGCAGAAAAAGATCCAGGTCAAGGACGAGGTCCTGGCCGAACTGATGGCGGAGCATGTGGCTTTAAAAAAAAGTCTTGGGGAGCTTTGACCGGGGTCTGGGTGCCGCACGACGTGCGGGATCAGATCGTGGATTTCGTCCGGCGCTGGTCCGAGAAGACCGAGATCGGCGCTGGGCGGTTCGTTGTGTGGCTCGGTGTTAGGAGTAGCAAGTTCTACGACTGGAAGGAGCGCTACGGCAAGGTGAACGAGCACAACGGTTGGGTTCCCCGAGATTTCTGGTTGGACGATGGGGAGAAACAGGCGATCATTGGTTTCCATTTGAAGAATCCGTTGGAAGGTTATCGCCGATTGACGTTCATGATGCTGGATCAGGACATCGTTGCGGTGAGCCCGTCCAGCGTCTGGCGGGTGCTGGGACAGGCCGGGTTGTTAGCAAAGTGGAATGGAAAGCCATCGAAGAAGGGAACGGGCTTTGAACAGCCGCCGTACCCGCATCAACATTGGGGGAACGTTTTACTATCTGTGCAGCGTGCTGGACGGCTATAGCCGGGCGATCGTGCATTGGGATTTGCGCGAATCGATGACCGAGGCCGAGATCGAAATTATCCTGGAAGGCGCCAAGGAGAAACACCCGGAAGCAAAGCCCCGGATCATCTCCGACAACGGGCCACAGTTCATCGCCCGCGACTTCAAGGAGTTTATTCGGATCTCGGGGATGACCCACGTAAGAACGGCACCGTACTATCCCCAATCCAACGGCAAGATCGAGCGGTGGCACAAATCCCTCAAACGAGAATGCATCCGACCGGGTACACCGCTGACGCCGGAAGACGCGCGGCGGCTCATTCAGGGATATGTGGACCACTACAACACCGTGCGCTTGCACAGCGCCTGAATCCCTTAGACGGAAGCTCCGAGCTTTTTGAATTCTTCACAGTTTCCGTTCCCTTCCCAGCACTGGTGATCCGGCGACTGACAAAAAAAAATGTAGGGCTCCCAAAGGAGAGCCCTACTCATCATTTCTTTAGAACACGATGTGAGTCTTTAGAACACGATGTGAGCGAACACCTGCACGGTTCGTGAGTTGCTGCTGTAGAACTGATCGAAGCGTCCGAACAACGGGTCGTTGGGAAGTAGATCGTTGCGAGCGCCAGTAAAGGCCTGAGTCGCAACGTCGCTAACCGAGCCACCCGTCCACTGCGGGTGATTGAAGATGTTGATCATTTGCGCGCCGATATCGAAGGAGTAGCGCTCGCGGAAGCTGAGCCGCTTCTTGACCCCTAGGTCGATGTTATTGGTCGGAAAGAGCGGAAACGTATTGCGTCCGCCGTTGGCCAATGCACCGGAGCCGGCAGTGACGTAACGGGCGTTCGGATTGTTGGCAACGTAAGCGACAATAGTCGCGCTCGACGTTGCAACTTGGCCTAACGAATTGTATCCGGTGACGCCAGTGCCTACATTCGCTGCGCCGTTTGGATTGATGATCGTCCGGTCGCCGGCGGTGTCGCCGTTCAGGTTCGAATCGAGGCCGCTCTGGACGGTGGCAAGTTCTGGCGATTCGTAGGTATAGGTACCGGAAATATTCCAGTTCCCAATCACGTTTTTCATGAGCCAATTGCCGTTCTTGAACGGTCTGAACTCATAGATCGGCGTGATCGTCAACCGCTGCCGGTGATCGAGCGCGGACGTAGCCCACTCTGCCGCGAGGTTGCCGAAGTCCTGAGCGCGGCGCGGCGTCAGATAGGTTGAAAAATTCGTCGCGGTTGAGTCGTCCTCCGTGTGGCTCCAGGTATAGGCTGCAACAAAAGCGAGCCCGTTCGAGTAGCGCCGGTTCAACTGCAACTGTAGTCCATTGTAGGAGGAATAACCCTGCGGGGCGTAGGCTGTGATATTAGCTGTCGAGCCGTAAACGGAAAGATCGTTGGTCTGACTCGCCAGAGTCCCTGCAGTTCCGCCAGGTACGACGTACGATTTGACCTGCGCCAAAGTCGTATTCAGCCCAGCGAACGAAGCGGGCATGGTGAAGAAGGTCGGAATGTAGTTGTTAGCGTTCACCAATGGTTGGATGTTGATGCGATCTTGATTCCAAAGGTGTACTCCACGAGTACCGACGTAGCGCGCTTCAAACGTGTAATTGTTCCACAACACGTGTTGCACGCCAAGGGTATAGGTTAAGCCGTAAGGGCGCTTGCCGCCGAAGGTGTATGAACTAACCGCTCCGAGGGCGGCCGCCTGAGTCGTCGGTAGCGGAACTGGATTGCCAGGCAAACCGCCGCTGGCAAGGAAGCCAGTTTGGGGGCACAAAGGACCAGGGCAATCGTTGGTCTGCTGGAAATAGGGTGGCGCTGCATTCGCAGTCAAATTCCCATACACCAAATCATAAGACTGACTGAATCCGCCGCGGATAGACCAAGCTCCCTGTTTGCCGGGCGAATACGCAAACCCGATCTTCGGGACAAAGTTGGTTGGACTGAAGTGTGGCTCCGCGAACGTGAGACCACCTGCACTGGCGACCGAGCTGAGTCCCTGGTAACGGGAAGCCACCGGTTGCGTGACATACTCATAGCGCATGCCGAGATTTATGGTCAGGTTCGAGGTAACGCGGAAATCGTCGTTCACGTACCCGGCGTATTGCAGGAAGCCCACAGGATCGCTCGTCGCTCCCGCACTGCGCTCTCCCAGCGTGTCCGGCGCCTGATCCGTTAGATACAAGCCGAGCGTCGAATATTCATAGTTGCCGGTTACCCGCTGGATAAAGTAGTTTGTGGTGACCGTGTCGATGAAGGTGCCGCCAAACTTGAGCGTGTGTTTGCCCCACACCTTAGTCAGGTTGTTGGTCGCCTGAAACAGGTTTTGCGTGGTGCCGGAGGGGTTGGTGGGACCAAACTCCAGACCGTTCAGCTCATCGATTTGGATCTGCGGGAACGCAGCCAAGCCGGGAAATTGTAACGGAGAAAGCGGAGTGACGTTTAGATTGCGGCTGAATGACAGCCGAAACTCGTTCTGCATGGTGGGCGAAAAGTTATGAAACTCCGACAGAGTGTACAAATAGCTGTCATTCGGAGCTGACACGTCAAATGCCGGTTCAAACCCGGCGGTGATCCCGGAGGACTTGTTGTACACCCAGCGCCCGCGTAGTTGGTCTTTGTCGCTCAGGTTGTAATCGAGCGATACGACGGCGTCGTAAGTATTTGTGAAAGTTGGGCTAACGAATGCGATCGAACCCACGGGAATCTGTTGACCACTCACCGTGATCGCGCCCTGATCGTTTTGGGGGGCTGCCGGAATGTATTTCTCAAAGGTTGACAAATTATTTTTGCTCAGCCCGGGGATGCCGTTGAGGATCGAGTAACCAGCCGCTGTAGGAGCATACAACGGCGATCCAGGTACCGCCGACTGCCCAACTGGATTGTATTCGAAGTCACCGTAATAGAAAAACTTGTTCTTGATGATCGGTCCGCCAATATCCGCGCCGAAACGGTTACTGTCGAAGCGGGGATTGGATGTCAGGCCTTGCACCGAATCAATGGAGTTCACGGCGTTCAGGTCGCGGTTCTGCAGGTATTCGTAGATGGCGCCATGAATCTGATTGCCCCCGCTCTTCAACAGCGTGTTGAAAAGGCCGCCCGATCCGCCGCCAAACTCCGGCGAGAAATTGTTCTGCAGCAAGGTAAACTCGCCGACCGCCTCGTTCGAAACAACAACCAGCGGCGCCGGATTAATGTAGCTGTTGTTGCTGATGCCGTCCAGGAAGAACGAATTGTTGTCGGGGCGCTGACCGGAGATGGCCGGGCCAACGCCCTGTCCCACGCCGCCCTGCGAGGTCACGCCGGCGCCCAATAGCGCCAGGTTGTACACACCCGAACCTTGACCCGTCTGAGGGAGTTCCAACACCTGATGGGCGTCGAACGTTGTCTGCAGTTGGGCCGTTGTCGTATCTATGCCCGCTGCGCTCGCGCTCACCTCCACCGTAGTTCCCACCGTGCCAACCGAAAGTGTCAAATTGGCTGTTAAGGTGTTGTTGAGAACCACCTCAACATTCTTTAACTGATTGCTTTGGAAGCCACTGGCGGATGCGGTTATTGAGTATTTGCCGATTGGCAGATTCGCGAACCGGTAGACGCCTTCCGCGGTCGTTTGGGTAGTTGTTCCGACCCCGGTCTGGTCATTCACCGCAACGACCGTTGCCCCCGGAATGGCCGCGCCGCTGGAATCGAACACTTTGCCGGTTAAGTCGCCGCTGATGGCCTGCGCATGCGCGGTAACTGAAAATAGCGTGAAGCAAAAGGCGAGTAGCAGTAACCACTTGCCTCGGAAAGAACGATTCATCATATATTCCCCCTTAACAACGTTCACTCCAGGAGTGACGTGCTTAAATAGCCCCCATCGTCCGGTTCTGCGCAGAGCTTGCGCAACCGGCCTAACAAACGCATCAAGAGAAGTAGCTACTTCAAAGGCCTAGGTGACTTGCTCAGATGCAAGACCATGGATGATTTCTGCGCGAGTCAAACCCCGAATCTATTGCCAACGCTTTTGCACTTCCGTGACCAATCGAACTTCAACCTGGAAACATGAAGATGCAAGCGATGAATCGAATAATCTACGAGTTCCGGTAGGAAACCGCTCGAAACATTCCAAAAGTTAAACTAAATCAAAGTGTATTTGGAGAGTTGTGGCCAGGTGGTCGCGTGCATGATCCAACACACATACAGATAGCCATATTTTCTGATGAATTAAAGTAAACTGCAGACTGGGGTAACCGGCGTTGCTCGTCCATCCGCCCAAAAGAGGAGAGACTAGCTCAGACGGGCCTGCCTTGAGCTAAGACAGTCCAGATCTGTTGCCGCCGCAATTCGATTGAGCGGAATTTCTTAAGCTTTTCCCGTGCTTACCGCCGACGGGAAAGTGGATTTTCCACCGAAGTAACACTCGATAGCTTCGATCTGTTCTCCGCTGGTTCGGACATATTCTGTATTCCGGAATGTCTTACCGTTGGTGGTGTGGCAAAGGTATTTCACAAACGCCTCATTGCCCTGAGCGAAAAGCCGCTCGATATCGAAATGATGGATGTAATCCCTCTGCGTCTCCCAGCAGTTCGACTTGAAGGCGCTCTTGCTAATGTGGTCGTCGCCGTTTGCGCTGGTAAAAGTAAAGTTGCCGGCCAGTATGACGTCGAACGGACCCCAGTCTTTCTGCTCCCACGACTTGTAAAAACGTCGAACAATTTCTTCGGTCGAAGCGCCGGCCCCGGCTTGGGCATTTGCTGAGCTTGCCATTCCCAGCGCGCCAGCCAGAGCGATGCCACCGGCTTCGAAAACATTCCGGCGCGTCCTTGTAATAAGTTTCACCTGGCCGTCTCGAGTAGGTTTTGTTCTCATGGCTTAACTCCGCCTTTTCGTTTTTCGTTTTTGAAGAGCTGCTCAATATAGCGCCGCAAGTGATCGATGCTCTCGATCGCCACTTCGACGTCGTTCTTCGCTTTGGCCAGAATGAAGGCCCCCTGTAGCACGACCTGCGTGTGCAGCGCCAAACTATGCGCTGTCCACTCGCCGCGTATACCATAGAGCTTCATCGCGGCCGCGATGTCCTTCTCAATGTTCGCCGCATGGTCGAAGATCGTGGCCGCGCAGGCTTGCGTGATTTCGGGATGCGAATTGTAAACCTCTTGAACCATCGTGCCCGCAAGGCAACTGATCTCGGAGGGGGTCCCGGCGAGTAAGGTCTTTCGAAATTCGAGGTAACCCAGCACCCGATCCAGCGGATCGCTATGCGAGTGATACGGAGCTGCGGCAAAAAAGGCGCCGGTCGACTCCCCCCAGTACTTTGCAGACGCCACACCCAAATCGTCTTTGCTCTTAAAGTGATGAAAGAATGCACCCTTGGTGACTCCCGCTGCTTCGCAAAGACCATCAACGGAGGTCGCGGTATAGCCTTTCTGCCGGATCAGCGTAAGCGAAGCGTTCAGTAGCTTCTGGCGCGAGCCGGTCTCGCTAGACCGGCGTGTAACGGGAGATCCCATTCACGAAGCATACCAACCAGTCGGTATGTTTGTCAACATCAAAATGCAGCGCGCTGCGAAACTTGATTGGTCTAGGATCGCTAACGCACCCGCGATGGCGATGGCCTCTAGCCACTTACGCCGCCGAGACACTTACTATGTTCTGCTCCTTATCCATTTGGTCGAACGACATTCGGCTTTGGCGTTCGCAAAAATGCGCAGCGGGTGGGGCGAGCTGCAAAACAACGCTGGGCGCCTGGAGACGCATGCGCAGGCCACAAGCCCGGTTGTAGTCCACTGGCCTGGCGGACCCGAACCCGTTTCAAGTAAGCCGGTCGCGCGGCGGACGCTACGCGTGCCGGCAATCGGGCATTCTCTTATGCTTGCAACTTTCACTCCTGGAGCATAATGGAGCCATCGTGACCTGCTGCTTCTTCCAACGATACCGTTCCCAGGCTGTAGTGGCGCGGTCAAGCAGCGGGATTACGATTGAATTCCCATAGCAAATCGCATCTGCCGCAAACGCGAGCGACCCACTGGAACGGCTCTATCGAAACTGCCCCCAGGAAACTTCTGGCTAGCCGATTTCGCCTCGGGGCAGAAGCTGAAAACGGAGCCATACTATATCGCATGCTTCCACGTCGCCGCTTTCTACTCAGTTCGCTTGCTCTTGCCGCGTTTGAAAGCCCTCCCGCAATGCTTCTCCGCGCTGGGGCGCCCGTTTTCAAAGCCCTCCCCGCATGGAAGCCAGGCATACTTGAAATCCACCAGATCGCCACCAATCGCGGCAACAGTACGTTGTTGATCCTGCCCGACGGCGCCACCATGATGGTCGATGCCGGCGCCATTTATGGCGTCACGCCATATCTCAGCGATCCGCTTCCTTCAGGCCAGCATCGTCCCGGCGAGTGGATCGGCCGCTATGCAAAGCGGCGTTTCGACGCCAGTGGACTTACAACCATTGACACCTTCCTGCTCACGCATTTACACGGCGATCACGTCGGCTATCTTCCGCCGGACGGTCCGCTCCCATCCGACGGCACTTACCGTCTTACAGGCGTTTCCGACGTGGCCGCCATCGTCCCGATCCAGAGGTTCGTTGATCGCGCATGGCCGGACTACACCTATCCAGTGCCTGCTGATATCGATTTCCAGAAGAACTATCGCGCGTTCCTTCAAGCGCAAATCCAGACTGGCAAAAGAGTCGAGCGTTTTCGCCCCGGCTCCAAAGACCAGTTTGCCCTGAAGCACAAATCGGCCGACTACCCCAGCTTTGAGATACGCAACCTGATTGCCAACGGCGAGGTCTGGACCGGCAAGGGCGAGCAGACAAGAAAACTTTTCCCAGAAGTATCAACTCTCAAGCCTGTCGACTACCCCGCGGAGAATCCCTGCTCCTGCGCCATTCGTCTCCGCTATGGAAAGTTCGGCTACTACACCGGCGGCGATCTCATCAACGACACCAACTACGGCCGCGATCCTTGGCGCGACTCCGAATCTCCCGCCGCCGAAGTGTGCGGCCCGGTCAGTGTCGCCGTCGCTAACCACCATGGCTATTTCAATGCCAATGGCGACCGGTATGTTCGCGCACTGCAGCCGCAGGTCTTTGTCATCCCGGCCTGGGACTCCGCGCACCCGACCGTCAATGTGCTGAACACGCTCTACTCCAAAGCCATCTACTCCGGGAACCGCGACGTTTTCGCAACCTCGGTCAAGCAGGAGAATCGCATCGCCAATAAGAAGACCGACGACCTCAAGTCGCGCGCCGGACACATCGTTATCCGCGTAGAACCCGGCGGAGAGACCTTCGCCGTGCACATCCTCTCAAACGCTGATGAAAGCGACACAGTGACGGCCAGCTTCGGCCCCTACACTTCCTAAGGCATGTTGGGACTCTTACACTCGCGATCCTTCCAGATGGGATGAGTAACGGGAAGTCCAGTTCTGGGAAGGATGCTCGTGCGAATCACGCGCGACTCGTAGCATGCCGCGGACGTCCGGAACGGTCATTCTACGAGTCGGCGACCATATGCACACAGCCGGCTTCCCTGCCAGAGACGCTGGAGTTGTACCATGCTCGATTCCAGGGGGACCGATTCAAGAGCGAAAGCACGATCAGGGCGGCGGGCTTTTTCGTATTGGGCGCTCTTCTCTCGGTGATTGGAGCGGCTCAGGCCGGAGCCATCGACCCGGCGGCGAGGAAAGACATCGACGCTGGAAACCAGGCTTGGGTGGCGGGCATGAAAGATGGCCGGTCCGCCCCGATCGCGGCGACCTATGCGGAGAACGCTGTGGACTGCACGGCGGCCGGAGAATGCGTGAAAGGTCGCGCGGCGATTGAGGACTACCTGAGGCTTCGGCTCGCCAAGTTCGGTCGCGCCACGTCGGCTACCGCGACTAGTCTGGGCTCGGTTCAAACAAGGTGACTTCGTCTATGAATGGGGCCGGTCGGTGGTCCAACTTTGCCGGCGGGAAGAGGATGACCCACCGGTATCTTACGGTTTGGCAGCGGCAGCCTGGGGGCGTCTGGACGATTTCCCGAAATATGCCCATTCCGGATGACGCCCCGCGCTGACCTGAGCGCCGAATCGCCGCGCTGCATGGTTCCACCGGGGCCGGCGGTGCACGCGCGCTTTCCCGGTCGGAATACGCGCCACTCGGAGACAAGCTTTCGTGGACCTGCGTTTCCTATCTCTGTCCAGTTTGCCGACGATCTGGACGAAGCCGACACTTCCCAGATTCCCGTATCTGGACCGCTTCGGTGGTTTGCTTCAACTGGCAGACTGATTGGCTGGCTAACTCCTCGCCTCTGCTTTACCTTGCTCAGTACCGCATTTCGATCCGCGCGGCTTCTACGGCTAGTCCGACGGTCATGATCGCCGAAAGGATTGCGAACACCGCGAACACTGCGAACCAGAGCATGCGACCGGTGACCAGTTCGTGATCCACCTTTGTCGCCAACGCCGCGAAGAGCAGCACCCAGGGCAACCAGTTGAACTGTCCCCACCGGCGTTGAGGCACCGCTAGTACGCCTACGGCAGACAAAATAGCGAGGATCAACATCCAGCGTCCCAGCGGCCCACCGTTGATCGTTTCGAAACATGAAACCGCGACTTTGCCGGACCAGTGGGCCGCCTCGGCGTAATTCCTGGGCGCTCCTTGGCCTTTGAAGTAACTAACAGTCAGATGGGCCTGGGAGAACCTGTCACCCTGGGCGGCGGCCTTGCAGAACCAGCGCAGGGACTCGACGTCGTCACGCGGTACTGCGCGGAAATAACTTAGGCCTAGCGCGCGTTGGGCAGGCGCGTAATTCTGATCAGCGGCTTTCCGATACCAGCGGACGGCCTCGGCGTCATCAGGCGGCACGCCCTCGCCGCGAGAGTACACGAGCCCCAGCACGTATTGCGCCTCCGCGTAGCCTTGGTCGGCGGCTTTGCGGTCCCAACGGACGGCCTCGGCGTTATCCTGCGGCACTCCTTGGCCATTTCGATACATGAACCCGAGACCGTATTGCGCCTTTGCGTCCCCCTGGTCCGCGGCTTTAAGGTACCAACGGAGAGCCTCGGCGTAGTCCAATGGCACTCCTTCACGTCGGCGATAGCTGTTACCGAGACCGTATTGAGCGGGCGCATCGCCCTGCTCGGCCCGGACGCGATAAGCCCGCGCAGCCTCAGCGAATTTCCGCTCGGTCGCTCTCCTTTGGTATACCGGCGAGAGGATTGCTGCGGCAGATATCAGCGCCACGCATGTTACCGGCCCTGCCACTTTCCAAAATGGCGTCATTCCCTCGTTCCACCCGTTAAACCCATTTTCCGTACGGTCGAAGTCGTGGGCGTAAGTTCTAATCGGCCCAAACAGGCCGAAAAAGTAGAGCGGGAGTCCGTGTTGTTGGACTCTCACACCGGTCGATTTTCTACTCGATTCGTGAGTTAGACTCAGCATTACAACGCACGGCTCGCTGAAGTTTGCAGTGACAGGTGGTGTTCGCGGCTGAAATTGAAGCGCATCCAGGCCACAGGGAGGTAGAACGTGGTAGGTGCAGATGTAAAATTCACAGGCGCGGTCCACTGTCCCTTGTAGTCCACTGGACTGGTGGACTACAACCCCGTTTGGGAGCCAATGCCTAGAATCGCCGGACAATCCACCCACAGACCGACGCTTGCCATTGTGAATAAGGATTTGTGGAAGTCCCCTTTCGTTTGGGGTCTTGGCCCGGTCTATGGCCTCTTACGGCGATCATAAATCTCTTTGGCAATGCGAATCGCCGTCGCGCTCCCTCCTCGGTTCGCCATATTCCACAAAGAATTCTCATCCATGGCCTCCAGCCGCTGGCGCAACCCGCGCTCCCCCTCGGCGTTCCCGAGATCGGCGAGGGCCGACGCCAGCGTGAGCTGCGTTCCCCGATCCGTCTCGATCTCCAGTCGATTGAGCAGCGGGGGAATCGCCGAACGGTCACCCAGTTGTCCCAGTGCCGTCGCGATCGCGATACGAGTGTCTCTCGCACAGGGGTCAGCCATGTCCAGGGCCTGGAGGGCCTTGATCAAGGCGGGAACGGGCTTCGTATCTGGTGCCCAGCGGAGGACTCGCGCAATTTCGCGCCGGTCGCAAAGCTCAGGACGAGGAGCGAGCAGATCCGAAATTGCCCTCTGCTCGACTTCGGGGGCAAGGCGGAAGGGTCCCGCCTGCCACGCCAACGTCGCGTAGGCGGTGCGTCGTACCTCGATGTCGGGGTCAATGGCCGCTCGCTGTAACAGAGCAAGAGCGCCAGGAGTTCTTAAGCGCGCCAGAGCAAGAAGCGTCGAGAAACGCGCCTCTCGGTTGTAAAGCCACGCGCTCATGCCGTGTGATATCAGCTCCTCTGCGCGAGGGTGCCCAATCAGAACTAAGTCCCCGTAAGCCTGGGTTTGGCGTGCGAGCGGCAAGCTCATTGCCTCGCCGCGCAGGAGGGTCTCGATGTCGGCCTTTCGCCTCGGGCGGAAATCCATCAGAGTTCGTTGCAGCTCGTGCTCGTTTGCCTCAAGCAACCCATCTGGCCCCGCCGCAAAAACGTTTCGATCGAAGCAAGCCGCGATCGCCTGGACGAAGGTGGTCAAGCTATCCATCTCCGGTGAAGTGCCCTCTAGAAAGAACCCAACTGGTGCCTGTGCGGCCGGCTCGTGGGGGCATTCGACATAGTAGGCGTCGTTCGAGAGAATTGACTGAAAGACAAGCAGGCGGTAAGGCTCGCCCGGACTGTTCTCGTGAAGCATGTCGCTGTATTCAAATGCTTCGGACAGAGGTAGGAAGCGATATACGTCAAAGAACGGCTCGCCGTCGCGCATTCCACCGCGCCATGCGTAGAGAATGTACACTTCCTCAGGGAGGACAATATTTCGCTTTCGAGCGTGCGCCTCGATATCCGATCGCGACAGCCCAGGCGACAGGCTATCCGCGAGCTGAGGGGCATTCGTCCGGTGCCAGGCGACAATCCGATCGAGGGAACTGACCAGGATCCTGGAGTCGAATCGAGGTAGCTTCGCCATTCGTGCACACCCGACCAGGGCTGACATGACTAACGCCAAAACTGTAGCCCGCATGTCCCCACATCGGCGGCATTGCGTGGCCCCAGTAGGTTACCCCATGGCCCTATTTCTCGCCGGCTTCTTCGCCAGCGCCAGGCTCGCCCTCAGAGCCTCCATGATGTCCACCACCTTGGCCTGCACGGGCAATCGCCTCTGTTTCCCTAAAAGTGTAAAGGCACATGCCGCAGAAGTGCGCCAATCGCCTGCGGTCCCTACGTCCCGTTCTGGGAAGTCACCACCAGCCGCCCCTGCTCCGATCACGCTCCATCCGGACGGAACTTGGCGGGAGTCGAAGTAAACGAACAAAAGCTCCGACGCCAAGAAATCACTCGCCCCGCCCATTTCAGCCTCCCGCCTGAAGTAACCTTTAGCGATCACCAAACTCAAAAATAAATCCTCCCTAACCCATTCAATCATTTACCAGCCACCAACCCCCAAAAACACCCGAATTCCTTGCACCCACCAGCTAAATTGCAATTAAGGAGACATCTCCCCAGCAAGAAAGGAAATCAATGAACCCTTCCACCGGACCCCGCACGCCTGAAGGTAAACAGCGCACCCGCCTCAACGCTCTGCGCCACGGTCTCACTGGCCAAACCGTCCTCCTCCCGACCGAGGACGCTCAGGCCTATCAATCCTTCTGCGATGAGTTCGTGGTTCATTACCAACCCCTCGGCCCCGTCGAGCGCCAGCTCGTCCAAACCATCGCCGATACCTCCTGGCGTCTCAACCGAATCAGCGCCATGGAACACAGTTCGCTCTCGCTCGCCGCCGCCCAAAAGCTAGACCAACTGCAAACAACGGACGACTCTCGCGCCGAAGCCATCGCCCAAGCGCTCGCCTTTCAAGAGCAAAGCGACCGCCTGGCGAAGCTCTCGCTCTACGAACAGCGCCTCTCGCGCCAATTGGAGCGCTCCTTCAAGCTGATCAAAGAAATGCAAGCCGACCGCAAACAGCAGGCAACGCAAGAACCGGCCCAGACCGTAGCTACCGCAAACGCTCAACCCGCTCAAAAGCCACAGCTTGCCAAGAAAGCCGCAGCCGGGGAGTTCGTTTTTTCGACTGCTCCTAACGCCAGTCTTCCCTCACATCCGCTAGCCCCAATTGTCACCGAAAAAGAGCCGGAAACTGCTATGGCCGCTTAATTCTCATTCGTATATCAAGGGTTGTGGAAAGAGGAATCTTTCTATTCACCTGGTTTGCCCCTCCTGCGGAAGCTGCCGAATCAGACAAAGCAGATCGTGATCGGAGACCACGGTGATTCCCCGTTCTAGAGCGCATCCGGTGTCGAAATTACCGGGACAGTCTGCCCGGCACACGCCTGGTACTCCCCATCCCTTGGATACCAGCAGTACTCTGGGCCAACGCGGTTGAGCAAACCTAAGGTATCCACAACTATCTGCAAACAAAGCTGGAGCAGCGCACTTCATAAAATTTCAGACCAAATCACAAGATTTTTCAGAAACGTCAGTGTAAGAAAGGAAAGCTATGAAACTGGCCTCGCCCATCTTCCTCGCCCTCATTGCCCTCCTTACGCCGGCGACAGTCTTCGGCGAAACTGTGGATGTTTCTATCGATACTGTGTCCTTGTCCGGCATGTCCGGCGACTTGGCGTTCGACTTTATCGCCGGAGGCTCATCCTTTCGCACGGTCACCGTCTCCCATTTTTCGAGCGACGGGACGCTCGGTGCGGTCACGCCTACCGGCGACGTTATTGGGACGGTACCAGGGAGTATGGTGTTCAACAAATACCGCAACGGATTCGCCTTCGACTCAATCATCTCCGTTGCCCGCGACCAGACGGACAGCCCTCCCTCGCCGGGCGGCTTTGCGGACGGGTTTTCGTTTTACCTGCTGGACCCGGCCGACAGTTTCCCGCTCCTAACAACCAGCGATCCGGCCGGCGCGGTCGCGCCCTTTGATCCCGGCTCAGACAGTTCGATGGACGTTTATTCATCTATGGATGAAACTACAGCGGTGCGGACGATAATCTCGATTCCCGGGCCGGATACGCTCCCTCTCTGCGCCTTGAATCTGTGCGGCTTGGCTTTTCGGAAAAGACGCCAACGGCGGGTTCACCCGCTACTCAAGTATGTCGCTGCGGGAATCGCAGCGTCCTTACTATCGGCTGCGCAGGCTCAGGTTCCGGGACCCGGCGCGTACGCCGTGAGCCAGCCCATTTATCAATACTCAAGTCAGGGCGGCGTTGCTTACGGAGGCTTTTTCCGGGCGACTACGCTCACCGGAGCAGACTCAGGATGTGCGAGCAGGGCCTTGCCGAGCGTCTATGAGCCCCCTGCCGCCGGCGCTCAAGCTGGGCTTCCTGTGACGAACTGTGGAGGCAGTACGCTAATTCTTGACGGCGCACACTATAACGCTATAGCCAAAGATCAGGACCTCAGCGGTTTTGCGACTGCCGACCCTACCTTTACCATGTCCGCTACGACCACGGAACTCGCCAATCTTGAAAATGTACTCGCGGCTGCCAATATAACGCAGGCAACTGAAGGCGCCATCGCCCAAGCTCAAGTGACCTATTACCAACAGAACCTGCCCGCTGGTGGCGTCAGCGGCAACGTTCTCACCCTGAGCATTCCAGCGTTCGCTTTAGTCGCCACAGATCCAAACGGCAATGGCGGATCGGCGTCCTTGGTTGGCGTCTGCATTTGGAGCGATGGCGCGCAGGATTGCGCCTCTTGGACCCCGAACAGCCCCGGTAGAGCTTCCAACACCCTGACCGTTTCGGTCGAGATCGGGGCTTCCGAGCGATACACCATTCTGGTGACGGCGAGAACGATAAACGAAACACCCAATAGCATGGCCAACGTGGGGACCGGCGCCAAAACTCTGACCCTCGCCGACAAATTTAATACGGTTGATGCATTTAATGACCCAAATGCCAATACTACGGTTCGAGAAGAATTGAGCACCGGAGAGAAGGCGGGATATGAATCCCCGAACGGAGGCCCGGTTAGCGGATGGTACGAAACGCCTGGCAACAACTTCAATAAGCTCGTCGCGCCCAACGATAACGTCGGATTTACAGTCGCTGACGACCTGAACGACAGCGGCACCGTCGTCGGCTGGTTCCAACAAAATATAGACGGCGTCACCAATTCTCACGGTTTTCTTTTTAACAATGGTTCGTACACAACTTACGATTTCAACGGCGCCGAATCCACG
Organism: Bryobacterales bacterium; assembly: GCA_963836595.1. GTDB lineage: Bacteria > Acidobacteriota > Terriglobia > Bryobacterales > Bryobacteraceae > DATFZA01. The sequence continues at coordinate 225,947 of CAWIKC010000002.1, read as the reverse complement.
CAAATCGTCGGCATCAACGATAAGGGAGATTTCGTTGGCAACTTCACCAGCAGCGGCCAGCCCGACCAAGGCTTTCTGCAATTAGCCTCCGCCTGGCACCCGCCCGCAACGTTTGCTATTCCAAATGCGACCCAAACGCTTGCCAATGGCGTGAACAGCTCGGATGTCGTGGTCGGCCGGTGGGTCGATTCTAACGGCGTCAGTCACGGCTTCGTGACGACGGCGGGGAACCAGTCGCCATTTCTGTTCGACTTCCCTAGCGCCACGAACACCTTTCCGTATTCGATCACAGACGCGGGGGCAATCAGCGGACAATTTATCGATTCTGCCGGCATCGTCCACGGATTCGTCGGGCCGCCGGCAGGCCTGGTTCAGTACGACTTGGCTGGCGTTCTGCAAACCGGATCGTATGAGCTGAACAATCAGGGAATGGTTGCCGGACACTATCTCGACACAGGCGGTATTGGGATTGGCTTCACCGCTCAACTCTGTGACCCCGATATTTCCAGCCAATTCAAAATCGCCACGGGCGCTTTCAAGTTGAATCAGTCGACTGACGAGTTCACCCAGCAGATCGTATTGAAAAATACCAGCGCCCAGCCTATTTCCGGTCCGCTGCTGATCGTTTTCAAGAATCTTCCCGACGCCGTGATCATGGATAACGGAAATCAACTCTCGGTCTGCGCGGCGCCCGGGGCTCCCTACCTCACCGTCAATCCGCCGGGAGGGAGCTTGTTGCCGGGACAGAGTGTCCAGGCGACCGCCAACTTCGCTAACTATTCCAACGGTGCAATCACCTATACGCCGGCGGTACTGTCCGGTGCGGGAGGAACCATACCGTAGGAGGATTTCAAGAATATGGGGCGATGGATCATCTGTTATTTGCTTCTGAGTGTCTTATCTCGTGCAGCCGATCAGCCGCACCTGAAAGGAGTGTGGAAGGGCACCGAGGATGTTACCGTTTGTGGCCGCGCGGCGGGCGTCAAAGAGCTCACGATGGTTATTAACGATGCCCCCTTAAAGGTGGCTGGGCTTGGGCCAACCGTCTCTGCCAGGGTTGTGCAGGGAAAAGAAAAGACAGAATGGTTTCTTATGAATTGGGACCCTAAAGCGGCGATATTGACGTGGAACAGAACTAGGAGTGACCTAGGACGCCAGTATTCTATATGGACTTGCCCCCTATTTTGAGACAACCAGTTAAGAGTCGAAAATCAGTGAATGGAGGATTCGACTCATGGGATTGTCCCGACGGAAGTTCACGCGTGAAATGAAACTGGCTGCGGTTCAGCAGCTGGAAGCAGGAACGTCAGCCGCCGCGGTGGCGCGGGCCTTTGAAATCAATGCCAACCTGCTGCACCGGTGGCGGAAGGAGTTCCGCCATGGTCCCGGCAATGCGTTCCCCGGTGTGGGAAAGCGGCGTTGGGAGGACCCCAAGGTGGGGCACCTGGAGCGCAAGGTTGGCCAGCAGGCCGTGGAGATTGATTTTTTGAAAGGGTGCTTGCAGCGAATCGAGGAACAGCGGATGCTGCAGGCGCTGACTGGAAAGCCGCGACCTACCAGTACATCCGGAGCCAAATCGAAGAAGGTATCCCGATGACGGCGACGCGCATGTGCCAACTGGGAAAAGTCAGCCGGGCTGGTCTCTATCGATTCGATCCCGGCGCCGAACGGGCGGCCGATGACGATCTGGATCTACGGAACGAAATTCATCGGATCGCGCTGGAGTTCCCCTGCTATGGCCGGCCGCGGATCACGGCCGAGTTGAGACGGCGCGGCTGGCAGGTCAATCACAAACGGGTGGCGCGGATCCTGCGCGAAGATAATTTGCTGTGCCTGCGCCGCAAGAAATTCGTGGTGACAACCACGGATTCCAAGCATGGTCTGGCGGTCTATCCGAATCTGGCAGCCGACCTGGAGCCGACTGGCATCGATCAGCTCTGGGTCGCTGACATTACCTATGTACGGCTAGAGACGGAGTTCGTCTACCTGGCGGTGGTGCTGGACGCCTATTCGCGTAGAGTGATCGGTTGGGCACTCGATCGGTCACTGGAGGCCGATCTGGCGATCGCGGCATTGGAGATGGCATTCCGGCAGCGGTCACCAGCGGAAGGTCTGACCCATCATTCCGACCGAGGGGTTCAGTATGCTTCTCATGCCTACACCCGCCTGCTCAACGATCACGGGGTTCAGATCAGCATGAGCCGCAAAGGCAATCCCTACGACAACGCCTTCTGCGAATCCTTCATGAAAACCCTGAAATACGAGGAGGTCTATCGCCAGGAATATCGCGATCTGGCTGACGCGCATGCTTCCATCGAGCGGTTCATCGAAAACATCTATAACGGCAAGCGGCTGCACTCGGCGCTGGACTACCGTCCGCCGATCGAGTTCGAACGCTCGCTGCCAGCCTCGCAGCAGGTTTGTGCATGAAAGGCCGGTTGTTTACGAGACCAAAAACTGAGGGCGCCCTCCACAAGCGTTTTTGCAGGCATGCCGGAATCTATCGGTCCGATGTGTCGTTCCTGCTGATAAACCTGGGCCAGAGTACCGCTTCCCGGTCGGGTCCGGGCCAGGCTATAGGACGCGCCGGAAGTAACCACGCCCTGCCCATCGTCCACGACGAGTTCCGGCCGGCTATTCCTCAACGGGTTGCTCGCCAGCATGGCCCGTCTCCGCTTCACCGGCACCCTCAGCTTAAATCTATTGCCGCCTCGAAGGGAATCATTTACCATCGAACGGTAACCAGTCTCTTAACTGTTTGTCTCAGCCCAGGGGGCAGGTTCAATAGAGCTCCACGCTGAGGATCCATACAGGCGCCTCGGTTACTTTCAGACCCTTAGGGGGACATCTACACAAACATATGAGAAGTGCCCCGAACGGGGGGTCAAGGAGTGGTCAACCGCGTTACGCTCAAGAAACAATAGGTTTCACTCTCACCTTAAACCTGAAGTGGCTCAAAACTGCACGCGTCATGGAATGAAGCCTACTGTATACTTCCTGCTACATTGTGTGCGCGGGAAGCCACGCTACCATAACCCAGCGCGGCCGCTTCGGATTCCAGCTTGCGAGCGTCGGAAGCCTGGCCTGGCCGGGCTCCCGCGAGTCGAATTTCGAACGCTAGCTCTGCATAACCCGCCCTGCGGGCATCGCTGGCGAGAGCCTGAAAAACCGCCGCCGAACTTCTCGCCGGATTTCGGCGTGCGCTCACCGCAAGCATGGCAAGCCGGGCTTCCAGGCTAGATAAGCCAAGCTGCGTACCCTGCGGCGCCGACGTAAGACGAGCACTCGCGGCGTAAGCCTCATCTATGTGCCCCTGCGCCAGCAGATCCAGCGCCAGCAGGCTCTCCGCCCGAGTCTCTAACTCACGGTCCTGATACCCGCGGGCCCTTTCGGCCGCGCGCCCCGCCAATCGCTCCGCCTCCGGGTAGGCGGCTTGATAAAACAGCACCTGCGCGTGGTTGAAATCCAGGTCGATGTCCTGGAACAGCCCGTGCCCGCGGTACGTCTCGGCCGTGGCAATCGCATTTTTGGCGCCGGCGTAGTCTCCGGTTATCGCGAGGGCGCGCGCGGATTCGATTTGTGCGCTCAACGCGGTGTCCCAGGCGCCTGACCGTTTCGCCACAAGCAGTGCCTGTTTGGTGGTCGCAACGGCATCTCGCGGATGGCCGGTTAGCATCTCCCACTGCGCGCGCAACGACAGGGAGTTGGCTTCGGAGTCCACCTCCTGAAACTTGCGGGCGTGACTAAGCGCGGTCTCAATGGACCGGTCGGCTTCGGCGAGTCGTCCCGAAGCCAACAGCAAACCGGTGTAGTTGATCAGAGTCTCCGGATACGGGCGCCCGGTGTCGTCGGCGGCGCGCAAGGCTTCGCGAAAATCGGCATCCGAGGCTGAAAAATCGTCCATCCAGAAATGCATCAAGCCTAGGCCGTTGTACTCATCGATTTGCTCCTTGCGGTTTCCGATTTGGGTGAGCAGCACGAGCGCCTGGCCATACGTGTCCCTCGCCTGCGCCAACTTGCCTGTCAGCAGAAAGGCGTTGCCTTCCCCGCGGGAAATCTGCGCCAGGCACAGCAGATCGCGCAGGTCCTGGCACACCTGTTTGGCCTCAGCGTGAACCGCGGCTCCACGCGCGTCGCCCTGCTGGATCAAGGCACTGGCCTGAACCAGCAGCGCATTCGCATACAATTCGAGCATGTGACGTCCGCGAGCTTTGCGGGCGGCTTCACCGGCGATTTGCGCGACGCGCGGATAGTCCGACCACGTGGACCGCAGGAAGCGGGCTTCCTCGAGATCGATACGTGGGTCGTCGCGCAACGGCGCGGGCAGACTGCGAAGGCTGGCAAACACATGCCGGCCCGAATCGATCTGACCCGAGGTGCGGTAAACTTCCGCCAGCGCCAAGGCGTCTTCAATGCTATCCGGCACGAGCTTCCAAGTAGATCTATAGATCTCCGCCGCGCGAGGCCAATCGTGAATGGACATGCGATAACGGCCTTCAATGGCCAGCCGGTCCAGTTGTTGAAGGGAACCGGAGAGCTCAAAGGCTCGCCGGGCCGCGGCGGCGGCGTTCGCCTCATATCCCAGACCACTCCAGGCGGACGAAAGCGCCGCATAACATAACGCATTCGAGGGGTCTGCTTCCACCGCTTTGAGTAGACGGTCTTTGGCCGTTAAAAAATCCGAGGATCGAAGCGCGGCCACTCCATCTGCGTAAAGCTGCATAGCCGGCGGCTTGGCAGGAAGCGGAGAATTCGGCCGGGAGGCGGTGGCTTCGATTCCGAGCGTTTGACGGATGCGATCGCTCAACGGATGGATCAGCGTGAACAAGTTCTGCTCTGAGCCATCTGACGACGTGGTTGCCAGTATTTCGCCGCTACGGAGATCCTGCAAGTGCAGGTCGATACGCAACGGTTTGTCGACTTGATCCGTCAGTACGGTGACCGCGCCGCCGAGCGCAAAGTCCGCCTGCGTGTAGTTTTGAATGTCGCGCAGCGATTCAGCAGCCGAATTGCGCCGCGGCAGCTCCCGTTGCATGCGGGCCGCATCGTCTGGTGCAATCATGCGCAGGGAACCAGGGCCGGCCAGCTCGTGATAGAGCATTTCGCCGATTGCGGTGGAAAGCCAGGCGTTTTCCGGCGTCGCGGGCAGGACCTGCAGATTCAGAATAACGGCCGTTCGGCGCTTGGCGGAGTTACCCGCAGCGCTCCAACGGTCGTGAAGCGCGTAGAGGGCGAAAGAAAGGAGGGTCAGAGCGGCGAGCGCAACCAGGATTCGGAAAGGAAAACGGCGGCCGGAGGGTGCATCGGTCAAAAGAACCCCGGTTCCTTCCGGCTCGGGGCTCGGCGCTTCGACCTCAATGCGGCTGACCGGCGCCACAAAACGGTACCCGACGCCGCTGACAGTAACGATATACTCGTGTTGCCTGGGCTGTTCCCCCAAAGTCTTCCGTAGCGCGGAAATGCACTGATTCAGGTTGTTTTCATCTACTAACGCCGAACCCCAGACCGCCCGGATGAGTTCGCGCTTGGTGACCGTTTGGCCGGCGCGCTCGACCAGGGCCAGCAGCGTATCGAGAGACTTGCCGGTAATGACAACCCGGTTTCCATCTCTCAGCAATACTCGCTTGGTTGCGTCTACGCAAAAGGAGTCGAAGTGGTATCGATAGGCCGGCTTGGAGTGAGTCGCCGATTCGGACATTTTCGCAGGCTCTGGCAGCGGCAAGGGATCGAGTTCGATGTCAACCAATTATATCTTTGCCGAAATCCTCTGAGGCTCCTACCAGGCGCGCGTCAACCAACTACATGACGAACTCAAAGAGAAAGAGTTTCAAGTGCTCCTGTGCGAGGATTTTCCGGCCGGCTCAGATTGGCGGAAGGAGATAGACCAAGAACCGCCGAAGAAGCCCGCCTACCTAAAGTAACCTTTAGCAGTCACACAACTCAAAATTAAATCCGCCCCAATCCGTTCAACCATTTACCAGCCACCAACCCCAAAAAACACCCGCATTCCTTGCACCCCCAAGCTAAATTGCAATTAAGGAGACATCTCCCGAAGCAAGAAAGGAAATCCCATGAACCAGTCCACCGGACCCCGTACGCCTGAAGGCAAATAGCGCACCCGCCTCAACGCTCTGCGCCACGGCCTCACCGGCCAAACCGTCCTCCTTCCGACCGAGGACGCTCAGGCCTACCAATCCTTCTGCGATGAGTTCAAGGTGCACTACCAGCCGTTCGGCCCGGTCGAGCGCCAGCTCGTTCAAACCATCGCCGACACTGGATGGCGTCTCAACCGCATTAGCGCCATGGAACACAGCTCGCTCTCGCTCGCCGCCGCCCAAAAGCTGGACCAAATGCAAATAACGGAGGACTCTCGCGCCGAAGCCATCGCCCAAGCGCTCGCGTTCGGAGAACAAAGCGAAAAAATGGTCAGGCTTTCGCTCTACGACAATTTCGCGATTTCGCGCTGATTGAGTTGCTGCTGGCGCGACAGTTGGAGAAAATCGGCCGCCGACTCGCGATCCGACGGCCCCAGAGTGCAAGCGTGCGCGGACGTCGCCGAACTCTTCGGCTTGCTCGGTCAGGTCTTGGATTGCCCGTTGCGATGTCCTGACACGGTCGGCATTGGCATCGAGCGCACGCGCGCTTTCCGCCAGCGATAGATGGATGTTTCGCATCTGGTCGCTACGGAGGTCGTCCAAGAGATTTCTCCGGGTCTGGCCGAGGACCTCATCGGCGATGGCCTCAATCTCGGTGCTGCTATAAGCGTCCAGCGGCAAAGACGTACCCCGATCGAGATCGGCATTGGCGATCGTTCTGCCGTCCGAGGTCAGCAGAATGGGTTGCTGCTTGAGAGCCCGCTTAATGGTGTAGCGATTGGAGCCTTCCGCGAGAGCGGTTTTGGTTTACCAGCGCGCCACCCGCAAGATTCGCGTTAATCAGATCAACACAGTGTTTCGGCGCTCCGGATGCGCCGCGGATCGCGAACCGTATTGCTTCAGCGAGCGTTGATTTTCCACTGCCGCGCGCTCCAATGATGCAGGTTAGGCCGCGGGGGATGTTGACGCTCAAGCCGGGCAGAAATCCGCCGCTTATTTCGATGTTCTCAATGAACCACATACATCCAGTCTCAACCGGCGCACCCGAAGCAAAATTACAGGCTTACGCCACTGTACCAAAAGCTGCCAAGACGACTGGTTTTGCGTTCTCGGAATTGTGAGCCGCCGCGCCGAAAGTCGGGGCCTTCAGTTGATCGCCAGACTGTTCGAATCTCCTCAAAGAATCCGTGGCCGTGGGTTTATCCGCGGCTAATCCTGATTGTTATTTCTCCGGGTCAAACTTGAGAGCGGCTGAGTTCATGCAGTAGCGCTGGCCGGAAGGCTTCGGGCCGTCGGGAAAAACGTGCCCCAGGTGCGCGTCGCAACGGGCGCAGAGCGCTTCCGTCCGGTTCATCCCATAGCTTCGATCCGTCTCGGTGGCGATGTTATCCGGCGCTAACGGTTCCGAAAAGCTGGGCCAGCCGCTGCCGGACTCGAACTTGGTCTCGGAACTGAACAGCGGCGCGCCGCAGCACACGCAAGCGTAAGTGCCGGTTGCGTGGTTGTCCCAATATTCGCCGGTGAAGGCGCGCTCCGTTCCCTTTTTGCGGGCTACCTGAAATTGCTCGGGCGTCAACTGTTTGCGCCACTCCTGGTCGGACTTGACAATTTTTTCGGACATATAGTGCTTAGATGTTTCTAACCGGCAGGGTGAAACAAAATCTCGCGCCTTGGCCGGGTTCGGCTTCCGCCCAGATGCGGCCATTGTGGCGCTCGACGATTCTGCGGCAGATGGCCAGGCCAATGCCGGTGCCCGGAATCTCCGCCCCGTGCAGGCGTTTGAAGACGCCAAAAATTCTTTCCGCATAAGCGGGATCGAAGCCCATCCCGTTGTCCGCGAAACAGAAGAGGAAGTGGCTATCCCGCGCCTCCGCTTTCAAATGGATCTTCAAAGGCACGCCGGCGCGCCGGTATTTGATGGCATTGCTGAGCAGGTTCTGAAACAATTGCGCCAGTTGCGTCGGATCTCCCTGAATCTCCGGCAGGGGATCCGTCCGGATTTGCGCGCCGCTCTCGTCCATGGCGGTTCCGAGACCGGTCACAACGTCCTCAAATACGCGGCCGAGAGAAACCGGCTGAAATGCATCGTCGGGCGTATTGGGCGAGTGCGTCACGCGGGCGTAAAACAACAGATCGTTGACCAAAGACTGCATGCGGGTGGCGCCGCCGACGATGAAGTCCAGAAACTGTTTGCCGCTCGCATCGAGTTTGTCCCCCTGCCGCAAGGCCAGCAACTGGGCGTAGCTGGTGACCGTGCGTAGTGGCTCTCGCAAGTCATGGCTGGCGGCGTAAGCGAACTGCTCCAGATCGGCATTGGCGGACCGCAGATCGGTCTCCGCCCGCTTGAGAGCGGAGATATCCAGATTGATTCCGGCCCACGCGGTGACTACGCCCAGCTCGTCCCGGACGGGACCGCCGCGCACCAGCGCCGGATGATATTCGCCGTCCCGGCCAAGCCAGCGCATCTCCGCGTCAAACATCTTGCCCGTGCGCACGCATTCGAGCCAGGCCGGCAACTGCGTCTTGGCGTCGTCGGGATGCAGCCAGCCCGCCCATCCCAATTCGTTGCACTCCTGTTGGGACTTACCGGTCAGATCGAAAAAAGATTGGCTGCCATAGATGTTGCGGCCGGCGGCATCGGTTATCCAGATACCGTAAGGAATGAAGTCGCCGATCGCGCGATAGATGCGTTCGCTCTGACGCCGGGCGCCGATGTCCTCGATCACGGCCACCGTTTGCCAGGGCCGGCCTGCAACGTCTTTCACCATCGACACCGTAGTCTTTACCCAGAGATACGAACCATCTTTGCGGCGATAGCGCTTGTCCAGCACATAAGAACCGATGCGGCCGGCCAGCAGATCGTCATACAGCGCGTGGTTGGCCTCGCGGTCGTCCGGATGGGTGAGGTCGAAGAATGCCTGACCGATCAATTCGCCGGCGGAGTAGCCAGTCATCTCGGCCAGCCGCGGATTGACGGCGATCCAACGGCCTTCCGGGATCTCCGCCAAAGCCATGCCGGCGGCTGCGGTGTCGAAGATGCTGCGGAAGCGCGCTTCGCTGTCCCGCAAAGATTGCTCCGTTCGCTTGCGGTCGGTAATATCGATCACTACGCCGACCATGCGCTGTCCGCCGCCGGGCTTGTCAAAAAGCTGGGCGCGGCCCTGCACCCAGCGCACTTCACCATCGCCGCGCGTCATGCGATATTCGTTGATCAAAGGAAGGCGAGCCTGAATGGCTTGCCGGGCTTCGCCAAGCGCGCGCTCGCGGTCTTCCGGCGCCATCCGCTCCATGAACCCGCGCAGGCTGGCGGGCTCTGAACGCGAAACCTGAAGCATCCGATAAATCTCATCCGACCATTGCACCCGGTCGGTCTCCGGATCCCACTCCCACGACCCGATGGCTGCGCCTTCCTGAACCTGCCGCAGCCGGTGCTCGCTTTCGCGCAAGGCCTGTTCCAACTCCTTGGCGGCGTGGATGTCGAGCATGGTACCGAACCAGTGAACGATTGCGCTGGACGAATCGCGCAAGGGGACGGCGCGCGCCAAGTGCCAGCGGAACGCCTCGTCGCTGGCACGCCGCATCCGGTATTCCATTTCAAAAGGGACGCCATCGGCCACGCATTGGCGCCACCGGTTCCCAGCCAGCGGCCGTTCGTCCGGGTGAACCGACATCAGCAAGGCGTCGCCGGCGCCATCCTCGATCCCCGCATACTGCTTGGTCATCTCGCTCAGGTAGCGGATGTTGCCATCGGGATCGGCGCCGAATGCGAGCATCGGAAACGCATCGATCAGAGATTGAAGATGCAGGGTTTGAAAATGCTGGTCCCCACCGCCGCGCGACCGAAGTAGCGCATTCTCCTGGCGCAAGCGATGGTTTTCTTCCTCCAGTTCGCGCAGGCGGCGATGCAGGACTTCCAATGTTTCAGGTGACGGGATCTGCGTTCTGGGTTGTAGCGTCACTGGAGCTTCGTCTCGTGCGCCAGGTTCTTGACACGCGGCACATCCTTAGCATACTAAAGGCTTCAAAAGAACTACTCCGGGCGGCAAGGCGAATATTCTTCTGCCCTGCCGGCCTTCAAAACGCGTGACGTGTTATCTCTGATGTCGTCAACGAATATCAATCTTGAGCAGGGCGTCGGAGTGCTCGTGGCGCCAATCCCAATAGGCTTGCTGATCTTCCGCCCGCAACCTGGCGAAATCCCTGTACTTACGATGGTTTTCCTTAACCCAAATGCGATAGGCGCGCGTTTCGCGGTCATTCCAGACGTGATCGTCATGGTGACGTTCGTCGTGATAGCGATGCTCATCGGCTCGCAGAGTGGTCGGGACAAACGCAATCGGGGCTAGGGCTATGGCCCCCAATAAAGCAGCTTGGCAGAAACGAGGGAGTTTCATTTTCATGGCGAGTGGTGTAGCAATTGGCGCGCCACGATCTGCCCATTCACCCAGCAGGCGTAACTACTTGAATCCTATCAAGCCGACTGAATGGGGCACCGGCCGAGCCTGCATATTTTGCCAGCCAACGTCACCCCCTTCTCACCTTCTTTACCAACAGCCGCGTCTGTCGGTCGGACGATCCCCCTGGAACGCGGCCGACGCATCGCCGGCCCTTTTCTGTCCTGTCGCCGTGGAAACCTTCAACACAAATGGGCGGTGCTTTACCCAGATGGCGCCATTGCGGCTCATAACTTTCGGCAGTGACACGAAACAAGCCTCACGCTCAAGCCGGTAGCCGACACGCCGCGGCTCCGCATCGCGGATCGTCAAAGTCTGTACCGGCGTGAGCGGCCGCCGGCAACCGAGGAACGGTGCTCGCCGGCGCGCACAAGTCCCACCGGGTATCCTGAATACAGGAGTTTGTCATGCCGTTGGCAGCACTGCGTCTTTCTCTTGTTCTCGGAGTCTTCCTCTCGTTTCTCGCCTGTGCCGGTTCAAGGGGTCCGATTCCGGCCCCCACCGAAGATGAGCCGCTGGCGAAATCTTCGGGCAAGCAGACCGCCGTTTTGGCGGGCGGCTGTTTCTGGGGCACCCAGGCCGTCTTTGAACGTGTAAAAGGCGTGGTTTCGACCGCAGCCGGTTACGCCGGTGGTTCCGCCATGACCGCAACCTATAAACAGGTGATCACCGAAACCACCGGACACGCCGAATCGGTGGAAGTGATTTACGATCCCTCCCAGATCACTTACGGGACACTGCTCCGCATCTATTTTTCGGTCGCGCACGATCCGACGGAGCTGAACCGGCAAGGTCCGGATGTAGGCACATCGTACCGTTCCTCGATTTTCTATACCGATGAAAAGCAGAAGCGCATCGCCGACGCCTACATCGCGCAACTGGATGCGGCGAAGGTTTTTCCCAAACCAATCGTGACGCAGGTTGTGCCGCTGCAGGGTTTCTATCGGGCCGAAGACTACCATCAGGACTACGCCCTGAAAAATCCCGACAACCCGTACATCGAGGTTTGCGATTTACCGAAAATTAGCGCTCTCAAGAAGCAATTTCCGGATCTTTTTGTGGACTACAAAGGGCGCTAAACGGCATCGCGAACTCGACAATTTCCGAAGCGCTGTGATTTAGCCTCGTTCATTCAAGATGAGAGGCGTTTTCGCCGCGACGCCTACCGGTTCGAACGCACTCGACGAGGTTTTTAACCTGGATCCCGAAGTTGCTCCTGCAGTCCTCGAATTTTCAGGAGTTTTTCCGGTCTTAGGGCCAACTTCGGCTTGGTTTGATTTCCACAATGCAAGATATTGATAAGACGGTCGATTCGCCCTAAAGTGTGGCTTTCAACTTCGGGATTCAGGTTTAAGCTGACGGGCGCAGGTTGGCTTGGTCGCGACGCCCTTCCGCGCTTGCACTGCCGGCGATAGGGAGTATCCGTCACGGTATGGGAATGCTTGCGGCGTGGGGTTGGGATCGCAAGAGATCGGTTCCTTGGCATGAGAGGGCAGGGAAGCGGGATCCCATTCGTTGCTCCTCGCGGATGCCAACAACAGGAGGGCGGCATTTGGGTGCGAGGACGATACAAGATTCCAGCGGCGATCGAGTTTGAGAGTCGGCGTTGGGTTCGTTTGGTGATTCGTGTGTTTCTCTTGTAATTCGAGCGAGGAGCGCTCGACTGCGGGTTCGTTTGTGACGCGGCAGATGGGCGGAGGGATGATGCAAGGTTCTTCTTTTCGCTGATCTTCGGGCTCGGGCGTGGGTTCGTTTTCACGGGGCGCTGGTTCGGTTGTTTCGGGCGCCGGCTTGGGTTCGTTTTCATCCGGCCCGGGTTCGGGGAGAGATTCCGCGGGGTAGCGGGCTTGGGTTCGTTCGAAGCGGCGGCAACTTCCTTTTCGACGCGCGTTGCTGGGTTGAGGCCGAGTCGATAATCGCCGTGGCAGTCGCCGTTTTCGCGGTCGCCCCGGGCCTCATGGTCGAGTGTGCTCTGGTCGGTGATGGCGGTAGCGACGGCGAGGTGCTGGATGAGGTGGAGTTCGAAGACGGTGCAGGGTTCGAAGGAATCGATATAATCCTGCTCGAGTTGTTCAAAAACGGCCATGTCCTCGGTGCAGAGAACGACCGTTCTGGCGGAAAGGCCGTATTTTGTCGCGCTTTGGCAGCTCGATGCTGGTATTTGTAATGCAGATCTCATAGAGATAGATCTACTCCTCAAGACTAAGGTACAGGGCGGGGTAGCGCGGCAACGCGTGGAATTCCTGTAGGTGGTTGATAGGGAAGAAGATGTTTTTTGCGGATTGCGGTGACTGGGATTTTGCGTGGCCGGCGCCAGGGGAAGTCTTCCTCCGTACGCCGGGTTTCGTAGTGGTTTCCCCGATGAAAAATACAGGGATTCCTGTATTGATGACGCTGCCTCACTGGTCCGGCCCGATCTGTCTCAGATTTCTTGATTATTCCTACAGTTTTCTCTTGACTTGTTTCTGCGCTTCGTTCATTCTGCGCTTCGACTGGGGATTCAGACTAATAAGTTCGATAAGGCGAGGAGCGCTATGAGGCAAGCGGCTGTCATCGTGTGTTCATTTTTCGTGTCTGTGCCGGTATTTGGGCAAAATCCGGGGCGGGCGGACGCAACTACCAGTTCAACCGGTGTTTCGGCGCCATTGTCCACCCGTCAAGTCCGGCCGCGGGTGGACCCTGCGAACGCGTATGAGCGCGTCTTTGCGATTGTGCCGATGGTCGGCGCGGGCACGATGGACGACCCGAAGCGTCCGCTGTATGCGCCGGCGCCGCATAGCCAGTCACCGGCGGCTCATGCGGGGATTTTGGGCTATCACTTCGAGATCAGCGACGATGGCATGCGGGCGCTGGTGGAGTTTGTAGCCAAGGACCGGTCGGCATTTAAGGCTCTGCTCGCGGATTCCACGGTGACTCCGTTTGTCAGGGGACAGCAGGATCTGGCAAGGATTGTGGCGGCGTTCTTGGCGCTGAAGAAGGATTTTAATATCAATACTTTCCGATTGGCGGCGATGTGATGAAGAGCGGAATGGCGGACAGCGGCCGAGGCCGATTGATAATCGGCCGCAGGTTGACAACCTGCCCCACAGGGAAAATAGCGGCTTTATTTTTGTTGGTAGCGGCGATTCCTGGTTTTGGGCAGTATGCTTATTATTACAGCGATAGCCTGACCAGCTACAACACCACCAACTGGACTCTGAACGGGACGGGTTCTTTCACTTCAGGCGGCTTTACGTCTAGCGGGTCCAGCGGTCTGGTTTACAAGCAAGCGCTGCCGCCGCCGGGCGATTCGACCTATGAGGTTCGCATGGTGTTGACGCTGACGCAATCCGGCGGAACGTACAGCGCGCTGCTGCGGGCATCGCCCACCGCGAATTTGGGCACTTCATCGGCTACCGGGACGTTTTATGCGGTCGAAGTGAGCAATGTGACCTTCACGGGCGGAGTTTGCTCGGCGACATTGTCGGCGTACAAGGTGATTTCCGGGACAGCAACAAGTCTCAGCTCCACGAATATTGCCTGTCAAAACGGGATGGTGGTGCGGGCGGCGATGCTGTACTCGGGAATCATTTCAGTTTACATCAACAATGCTCAGTATCTGGCCGTGGCCGATTCCTCCATAACAATGGGCGAGCCGGGGATTAGCGTGGCGTCCGCGCCAGCAGGGAATACGATCTCGTATGTTCAATTGGGCCCGCGCGATACGGTCGCGCCGAATGCGATCAGCGCTACGAGTGTTCCAACGGGAATACGACGTATGTGCCGAGCGGTCCGCTGTACATGGGCTATGACGTGGAGAACCGCATGACGTCGGCGACAGAGTACACGGTTCCGCAGGAGCTGTACGCGTACGATCCGTATAACCGGCGAGTGTGGAAGGGGACGGTGAACAACAGCGGCGTGATCACGGCGCAGGAGATGTATTTTTACGCGGCCAATGGGAAGAAGTTGGGTACGTACGTGGCGCAGTTTGGTTCGCCGGGCCAGTTGGTGGCGACGGACCTGCAAGTGCATTTTGGTAGCCGACGGGTAGCGCACTGGGCGGGATCGGTGATCAACTCTCAGGTGATCCTGGTTAGCACAACGTTGGACCGGGTGGGGTCGGTGCGGAATGCCGGCTCTGGCGGGGGGAATTCTGGATTCTATCCGTACGGCGAGGATAAGGGAACCGCAGCACCGAACGATCAGATGAAGTTTGCCACTTATACGCGGGATTCGGCGACGGGGCTGGATTACGCGATGAATCGGTATTACTCGAATTCGCTGGGAAGGTTCATGAGTCCGGATCCGTACAAGGTTAGCGCGGGGCCGGGTGATCCCCAGAGCTGGAATCGCTATTCGTATACCAGGAGCGACCCAGTCAATCGCGTCGATCCTCGTGGCATGAGCGACTGCGCTGCCGACTTTTGCGTGACCGGCGCCGCCTACGGGGGTGACGGCGGCGACGACGGCGGCCCCACAGGCTTGGAAAGGGACGGTGGCGACAGTGACAGCGCGGTCGTGACGGCCCCTGTCGGTCAGGACGCTTTCGCGGAGCTGATGCTCGATCGGGATTATGCCGAGCTTACTATTGCCGAAAACATCGCAGCCTCCGCTCTGCTCGACCCGAAATGCGCGGCTCTCTTTGGGATGCCTGGCACGGCTGGCCACGGCAACATTATGATTCCTACTGGGCTGCAACTTTTTGACGAGCTCCAGAACTCGTACGTGCTCCAGCCGATACCTAATGGGGACCCAGGTTTGGTGACGTTGGCTACGACGGCTGGCCAAGGTATGGCGACTATTCCGCTTTTGAACTACCCGGGGTCCAGCATGCTTGTTAGCGCTTCAGTTGTCATTACGCTCAACGATATGCCTGGGGGGTTCTTTAGCCAGGGCCTCATTGCCCAGGCGGCTACGCTGCTTCATGAACTTGGCACGCATACACCGATCTATTCGGACCCGGTACTAGCCAAATTCAGCCCGACGGGCAGCAGGTACCGGGCCAGGCTGGCGTTGACCAGAGCTTTGCTAACACGGCCTTGGTTAAGTCAGATTGCAACCTTGGTAACTAGCGATGGTACTTCCGCCGAGGGTGTTGGCTGGCGTCGTTCTCTTGGGCACGTCAATTTTGCCCGCTGCCGCGCAGCCGGTGCGCCCGGCGTCAGAGCTATCCGTGTGCGAGTTGCTAGAGCGGAGGGAGGCGTACAGCGGCGGTCTCGTTGCAGTTAGGGGGCTAGTTCGAGGGGGCATGGAGGGCACGTCGCTGGATGCCGGCCAGGATTGCAGGTATGAGTTGAAAACCAGTGGCGTGGTTTGGCCAAACATAATTTGGTTAGCATACCCGCGGAATGGCTCATCAAGCGTACTTGATCACGCCGATTTCCAGGTGGACTGGGAAGCGGTGCGTCGGGTTGCGCGCTACGTCGGTGAGCACGGTTTTGATCGTCAGAAGGACCAGCTTGAGGAAACTTTAGTTGGTCTGTTTGTCACCTATTCCGACCTGGACAAGCGCGTTAATCCCGGCATACCATCCGCCCTAAGATTGGGATTTGGGCACCTTGGGGCCGCTCCGGCTCAGCTTGTGATCCAGACGGTTAGGGACCCGGTCATCGTCCCCATCGTTGCAGCGGGTGCTGCCAAGGAGCGTACTGTGAAAGCTAAATGATGAAGCGCAGGCCCTCACGACACCGTGAACAACAGCGGCGTGGTCACGGCGCAGGAGATGTATTTTTGCGGGGCCGATGGGAAGAAGTTGGGGACGTACGTGGCGCAGTTCGGTTCGCCGGGCCAGTTGGTCGCGACGGATCTGCAAGTGCATTTTGGCAAGCGGCGTGTGGCACATTGAGCGGGATCGACGATCAACTCTTACGTGGTCCTGGTCTCCACGGCGTTGGATCGAGTGGGATCGGTGCGGAACGCCGGCTCGAATGGCGGTAGCTCTGCATTCTATCCGTACGGCGAAGATAAGGGCACGGCTGCGCCGAACGACCAACCGGCCTCGATGCAGGTATGGCCCAATTGATCACGTTGCGCCTGACTGTGGCCGGGCTGATCACCATCGGCGGGCTCGCGGCTGCGGCAGTCATCGGCCCGCTGGTACCGAGACGGGGCGATCAGACGGCTCAGCCAAATGATCGACGCCGCGTCGCTGGTGGTCACTGGCCGGATTTCGTCGGTTCAGGCAACGCGGTCGATTCGTGTTGTCGATGGATGGCGGGCGGTCGAGGTGGAAATATCGGTAGAGCGAACCCTTAAAGGCAGGTCCCCGAAGCCGCCTCTGCGTTTTGTGTACTTGCTTCCGGATCCACAGTACGGATACGACGGGCCGCGGCTGGTCTATTTGCGTGCCGGCCAGTTGGGTGTTTTCACGCTGGCAGAGGATGGCGGGCTGGTGCGGGCGGCCAACGATCGGAAACCGATTCTGCCGATAACGCGAGATGTGACGCTGCCGATATCGACGCCCACGTTGCTTTTGATCGCTCAATTGACGCTTCCGATCTCTCCGGATTGCGAGGTGATGACGCTCGCGCCCCTGGTGAACAACACATGTTCGCTCGTTGGTTCGAGGAAGGCGAAGGAACTGCTGGACGAGGTAGCAGCCGAGGGGCTCGGGCCTTTGAGCGACTGCGCTTGTATGGTGTCGGCAAGGACATTTTGGACCGCGTCACCCTGTCTATCCAAGCTTCCGACGGCCACCGATTCATCCGGCCGGGTACAGAAGCTACGCGCGGAGATTGCGTCCGCAGTCGAGAGTGCTGTGGCCTCGATCTCGGAAGACCCTTCCGAATGGCTTCGGGTTTACTCCGGAAACGGTGGGTTGGATCGTATCTTACTGGACATTCGGACTCTCATAACAAGTGGGGGGCTAGTCGTTTCGCCGGCCATCTGCCGGGCGTGGCGGCAAGAGCTGCCGTCTTCGGCGATGAAACGCTCGCTTTCGGCCGCCTCGCCGAGCACTACTGTAGCGGCGGAGGCGAAAGCGCGGTCCGAATTCGAAGCGTGGCTGGCGCGCGGTTGCCCAGGCTTGCCGTAAGCGCAGGGGAGCGCCCGCCGCCCGAGACACGAAGAAAGGAGACGGCGCGCCTGGTTCCGCAGCAGGTCGCCCTCAAAATGATCCTCCCCCCGGCGGGAAGGGGTTCAGCGGAGCTTCAATCAAATTCGAGTTGTAATTGCTGTCCTCTTCTTCCTGGAGATTACGCGGTAGGCAGTGTGGTGACCAAAGTGCCGATTCCGACGAAGGAAATCACTCATTCCGAGCTGAAGACGATCAGCCGGGTCGCGGAGCGACGCTGGCACCAGCACATAACGGATGTGTTCCAATGGATAAGAGAAATCCGATGAACAAACCATCACTGGCGATTCACCTCACCTTGGCGATCCTGCTGCCGGCCGGCGCCTGGGCCCAAGGCGGCTTCAGCGGCCCTGGCCGCTACGTCATCACGAGCGTCAAGTCCGGCAAGGTGCTCGATCTCGATCGCAACGACCGCACCACCGTGCTCCAGTTTTCGCCGCGCGGGACCAACAACCAGGCTTGGGAAATCCGGCCGGCTCGCGGCGGCTATTTTTTCATTCGCAATATGATGAACGGCTACGCGCTGACGGTGGTCGAGGAACGCAATGGGGCTCCGCTGCAGGGGACGCCATTTAATGGGAGTGAAGCCCAAATGTTTCGCTTCGAGGCTGGCAAAGACGGCAACGCGTTGATCTTTTCGCGCGTCGGCCACGCGCTGGACGTGCCCGGGGGAACCACGCGCGATGGCGCCCGCATCAACGTGTTCGACCCGAACGGCGATTCCAATCAGCGGTGGATTTTTGCCCGGACCGGTGGCGATTGGGGCCGGCGCGAGTGGGCTTGGGATGAAGACCGGGGCGAAGGCCGCCGGGAGGCCGCAGTCCTCCGTTGCTCCTCCGATGACGGCCGGCGAAACTTCTGCGAGGCCGACACCCATCGTGGCGTCCGCCTGGTTCGCCAGATTAGCGGCTCACCGTGCGAAGAAGGCCGTACCTGGGGTTATGACCGGCGCGGCATTTGGGTGGACCGGGGCTGCCGTGCCGAGTTCGCGGTGGACCGCCGTTAGTCAGGTCTTCCTAAGGTGAACACCCTATTTTCGACGGGTGATATACCTTAGGTTGTGGTACTCGCGCAACTCAGTACTGTATAAGGCGCTAATTGTGATATTCTACCTCCAGTGCATGTTCTCGTAACTGGAGGTGCGGGGTACATCGGCAGCCATGCCGCAAAGCGTCTCGCACAAGCGGGGCATGTTCCGGTTGTGCTCGACAACCTGGTTCGCGGGCATTGGGAAGCGGTCCGTTGGGGCCCGTTCATTACTGGCGATCTGGTCAATTCGGCCGTACTAGATCATGCGTTCCATTCGTACCCCATTGAAGCCGTGATGCACTTCGCTGCGCTCGCCTATGTTGGTGAATCCATGGGCGCTCCGGCCGAATACTTCCGCAATAATACGGCCAATACGCTGAACCTGCTGGACGCGATGCGGCGCCACGGGGTGAAGGCGCTGGTATTCTCCTCCACCTGTGCGGTCTACGGAAATCCACTTAGACAGCCGATCACCGAAGATACGGCCACGCAGCCGGTTAATCCTTATGGCGAGTCGAAATTGATGGCTGAGAGGATGCTCCACTGGTATGGCGCGGCCTACGGACTCAAATGGGTCGCACTGCGGTATTTCAATGCGGCGGGCGCTGACCCGGAGGGTGAGTTGGGCGAACTGCACGACCCGGAACCGCACCTGATTCCGCGCGCGATCGCGGCCGCGCATGGCGCGATTCCAGCCCTGGAAGTTTTCGGTAGCGATTACGACACGCCGGACGGCACCGCCGTGCGGGACTACATTCACGTCACTGACCTCGCTGAAGCCCACGCCCTGGCGCTTGATCATCTATGGGGCGGGGAAGTGGGCGGCATATTCAATCTGGGAACGGGGCAAGGCCACTCGGTCCGTGAGGTGGTGCGGGCTGTCGAAGCGGCGACCGGGCGGAGAGTTCCGCTGCGGGAATCGGGGCGTCGCGCGGGCGATCCTCCGGTATTGGTGGCGGAGACGGGCCGGGCGCGGACGGTGCTGGGATGGCGCCCGCGGCACTCGACGTTGCGGACGATGGTGGAGACTGCAAACGCATGGTATCTGGCGAATAACGCGGCGGAGCGCGCCGTTTCGGCAAAAGTGTGAGCAAAATGAAACTATTGATTGCTATTCCTGCACTAAATGAAGAAGAAAGCATCGAAAATATCATTCTTGCTGCATTGGACGCTAAAGCATATATTTGTAATCACTCACCTATTACTGAAGTGGAAATTACCGTTATCAGCGACGGCTCGACCGACCGCACCGTGGAAATCGCCAGCGCTTACCGGGGTCGCATCGGGCTGATTGTTTTCCCGAAGAATCGGGGATACGGGGCGGCGATCAAAGAAGCGTGGCGGCGATCGGACGCGAGCGTTCTCGGCTTTCTAGACGCGGACGGCACCTGCGATCCGAAATTTTTCGCCCGCCTCTGTGAGTGCCTGGTCGAGGAACAAGCCGACGTGGCGCTCGGCTGCCGGTTGAATGAGCAAAGCCGGATGCCGGCGATTCGCCGCCTGGGAAATAGGATTTTCGCCGCGATTTTGACGGTGTTTTCGTCCAACCGCGTCCGCGATACCGCCAGCGGCATGCGGGTGGTGCGGCGCACCGCCTTGCAAAATCTGTACCCGCTTCCCAACGGCATGCACTTTACGCCGGCCATGAGCGCCCGCGCGATGATGAGCGATACGGTCCGGATTGTCGAACTGGACATGCCGTACCACGAGCGCGCCGGCGATTCGAAACTGCGCGTCTTGAAAGATGGACTGCGGTTTCTGAAGGTCATTCTGGAAACTGCGTTTCTCTACCGGCCGGCCCGTCCGCTGGGTATCGCTGCTTCGGCGTTCCTGCTAGGAGCGACGGGACTGATGATCGAACCGATCCTCTATTATCTGAGCCATCACCAGGTACTTTCCTGGATGATCTACCGCTTCCTCGTGAGCGACCTGTGCGGGATCGCTGCCTGCCTGCTGTTCTGCGCCGGATTCCTGGCGGATCGGATTGTTGCCATTGCTCTCCGGGCCGAGATTCAGGATCGCCGGCGGAAAGTTTCTCTCCGCCTTTTCCGCAGCCGTTGGTTCTGGATTCTGCCGGCCGCACTTGCTTTTACGGGCCTGGCGCTGATCTTCTCGAGCGTAGTAGAGCGGGCGCTCACCGGCGCGACCGACATGAACTGGTCCCGCTACGTAGCCATGACGTTCTTCGTATCTGTCGCGTTGATTTTGACGGTCACGCGCCTCACCGAATCCCTTCTCAACCTGGTCGTGGCGCGTCTGGACTACCTGCAGTTCCAGCTCATCAAAGACCTGACTGTGGAAGACGCCGTCGTGGCGCGCGCCGCCGGGGACTAAGAGCACCGGTGATGGCGGAAGAGCTTTTCGACCGGGCCGCAGAATATGAGTCGATGCTCAACCAGGGCATCGGTCTCTCGGGTGAGAGCCAGGACTTCTTCATCGAAGGCCGGGTGAAGGACCTCAAAACGCAACTCCCGCACCCGCCTGGCCGCATCCTCGATTTTGGCTGCGGTATGGGAAAATCCTGCGCCTACCTGGCGCAAGCGTTTCCGCAAGCTTGCGTGCTGGGGGTCGACCTCTCGGAGGCAGCCTTGGATTACGCGCGCCAGGTGCATGCCTCAACGCGGGTAACGTTCGGACGAATTGCCGACCTTGCTTCGCAAGCACCCTTCGATCTTTGCTATGTAAACGGCGTTTTCCACCATATCAGTCCCGCCGGCCGGCAAGAGGCGCTGGGCGTGATCCGCCGGGCCTTGGCGCCGGGCGGGCTGGCGGCGATTTTTGAGAACAACCCCTGGAACCCGGGAACTCGCATGGTCATGAGCCGTATCCCGTTTGACCGCGACGCGGTAACCCTGTCTTTCGTCGAGCTGCGCCGCAGAATGAAAGCTGCGGGCTTCGAAATACTAGGGTCGCGATTTCTGTTCTACATGCCGCGGTCTCTGGCGGCGTTACGGTTCTTGGAACGGCCGCTGGTGAAGGCGCCGCTGGGCGCGCAATATTACGTGCTCGGCCGGGCGCTGTAGCCGGCCCCGCAGCATTTCTAAGTCGAATGTGGGGCAGGTTGTCAATCTGCCGCGGGTTGTTAAAACCCGCGCGCGGGGCCCTAACGGCCTGAATTTCACTTCCGATAACATATATTATGTAAACTTTTGGATCCGGCAGTGTCCCCGAACAATTCTCCAGTTCCGGCCGCGCAGACGGTCTGCCCCGCCAAAAAATAAGGCCTGAGTTCTCCGGGAGGATGGAACTCAGGCCCAAGGGAAGAAATTGTCAGTTTCGAATTCTGTCTTACCGATGGTGCCCACCGCCGCCACTATGGCCGCCTCCGCCACCGCTGCTATGACCGCCTCCACCGGACGGCCTGTTGCCGCCTGAACTCGGCGCGGCGCGCCCTCCACCGCCGTAGGCCGGCGCCGAAGGACGATAGCTCGGCCCGCTGTAGCTTGGCATCGAACGTCCGCCGCTGTTGTAAGCCGGCGCTGAATAACTGGGAGCGCGCTGCTGCACAATCGAAGGATTGATTCGAAGCGCCTGCGCTCCACCGCGATAGCCATATCCGTAGCTCGAGTTCGGCGCCCCGGCGCGCGGCTGGACTCCACTCGTTCCGCGCGCTCCAGCGTTTGACGTTCCGGGAGCGCCGAACCCGCCCCATCCTCCGCTCCGTTGTGGCGCAGCGGTTGCGCCTCCATGTATCGGCGAACCAAACCGGCTCCAATCATGGCTGCCTGCTTGGCCAGTGAAAGAAGTTCGCTGCCCGGCCAAGGCAGACCCGCTCCGCGAGAAGAACTGCCGGTTCCCCGTCTGCGGGTAGTTTCCGCTAGCCGACCGATTGCTCAAAGCCATACTCGAATGCCCAGGCGCGATCGATGGCATGCCGCGCACCAGGCCCGCGTTCTGGATTTGCGATCCGCTGAAGCTCGAGAACGCCCCGCCCCGCCGTCCAAACTGGCTGGCCGCCACGCCCGTAACTCCGTTTGCGAAGCGGGCGTTACGATACGCGCTCAGGATGTTTCCATTGCCCACCAACCGGCTGTTTTCAAAGATGTTGCGCCCGCTCCAGCCCGCGCCCCACCAGGGATGGAATCGTTCAAACGGCGCCAACGCGACCCAGCCGAGGTTGCCAAATCCAAATCCGAACCCGGTTCCGGGGCCGAAACCAAAAAATCCGACATAGGCCGGCGCCCAGTAGCGTGGCCCATAAACCGGCCCCGGCCACCAGCACCAGCCCAAACCGCCGTGGAACCAGCGGCCATAATGGTACGGCGCCCAGCCCCAAGGATCGGCGCTGACCCAGGTCCAGCCATAATAGTCTTCCCAAGTCCAATCCCCGTTGCGATACGGGGCCCAGTTGGGATCGACCGTGTTCGGCGTCCAAACCTGACCATAATTGGGGTCTGTCACCCACCTCCCGTTGTTATCAAGTTCTTCAGTTCCCGGCACATCGGGTCCGACATATTGAGCGCTACGTGAATTTTCGAACAGGCGATCTCGATCCAGGTTCCAACGGTCCCAGGCATCCAGAGGAGCAGCCGCCACGGTCTGAAACTCCGCTTCCTCCGGCCTGCCCCGAACCAGCATGGTGCTAGAAGAGCCCAGACGCTGCATTCCATTGGCGCTGGCGATTTCCGCTTCTCCCTCTCGAACCGTGACCTCGGTCGAGCCGTCTTCATGCACCGTTACCCGGTACGTGCCGGGACGCAGGGGACGCACGGCGACACTCGGTGTATCGATTTCGGATTGGCTATCGGGACGAAACACACGGAAAGTAATGGTTCCAATTGCAAGCTGTAATTGATAGCTATGATTATCTAAAGCCGCCATCCGCACTTCGCTGTTGGCGCCCACCCGAAGCATCGTCGAAGGATCGAACTGCAGCTCCGCACGCGAAGAGGAACTGGTGAGCACACTGTCTTGAACCATGACGGGAGCATCCAAGGACGCAGCGACCACGTCACCCGAATCCCCGCGGCGCACCGATACGTCACCATTTAGTAGGCTGATCCGAGCCACACCGCGGTTCGGCCCGGGATAGGCGCCGGCATCGTAGGTTCCGTCGGCCGCTGGATTTTGCGGTGGAGGATTTTGGGCATTCAGCGCAAGCAAAGCGCCTGCCGCCACCACCAGTGCCAGCGATCTCGGTGTCATCGTCGTTCCCATGCTTCTCTGGCTTTGTTGCAAACGGTAGACCGAATGGTAAATGGCTTTTAATCCAACAGTTAGAAGAAAAGTCAGGAGCTTCCCCTGGCCGAAAAGCACCACCTGCGCCCGCTGGCAACCAATTGCCTTGCCGTGAGACGGGAATCTGGTTAAACTATAGTTAAGTTGCCGCCGGAAACCACAGTCAACCAATCGCTTCCCGAGGTGCATCGATCCGTCGGTATCACCCAACTGTCTCTTTGGAAACGCCTCTTCGCCTTCTCGGGGCCGGCTTATCTGGTCAGCGTCGGTTATATGGACCCTGGCAATTGGGCTACCGATATCGAAGGCGGCGCCAAGTTCGGCTATGAGTTGCTGTGGGTGCTGGTGCTCTCGAATTTGATGGCGATCCTGCTGCAAACCCTCTCCGCGCGCCTGGGAATTGTCTCGCAGCGCGACTTGGCCCAGGCTTGCCGGGAAACCTATTCGCGCCCCGTCTCCTGGATGCTGTGGATCTTGTGTGAGATTGCGATCGCCGCGTGCGATCTGGCGGAGGTCTTGGGCGCGGCGATTGCACTGAACCTGTTATTCCATCTGCCCCTGCTGGCAGGCGTTTTGCTCACCGCCCTGGATACTTTGTTGGTTCTGTGGTTCACCCGTTTGGGGATCCGGGTTATCGAAAGCGTGGTCCTGGCGCTGGTGCTGGTGATCGCTTCTTGCTTTCTGGTGGAAATCTGGTGGGCGCAACCGGTCTTTGGTCAAGTGCTGCGGGGCGTGATTCCCGTTCTCGATAGCCGCAATCTTTATGTAGCCATCGGCATCCTGGGCGCAACCGTGATGCCGCACAACTTATATCTGCATTCGGCGTTGGTCCAGACGCGGCAAATCGGCGACAGCGATCCGGAAAAACGGATAGCCTGCCGCTTCAATCTGATCGACTCAAGTATTGCCTTGAATGGGGCTCTGCTGGTGAATGCAGCCATTCTCGTTCTGGCAGGGTCGGTTTTCTTCCGCCGCGGCATCGCGGTCACGGAAATCCAGCAAGCTCAGGTGCTACTGGCCCCGCTGCTTGGAGCGGGAGCGGCCGGCATCGTTTTCGCCATTGCCCTGCTCTGCTCCGGACAATCTTCCACGCTGACTGGAACCCTTGCGGGTCAGATCGTTATGGAAGGTTTCCTCAACTTTCGCATGAGTCTTCCCTTGCGTCGGCTATTGACCCGCAGCGCGGCTATTTTACCGGCGGCCTTGACCGTGTATCTGGCCGGGGATAAGGGAACTTTTCAGCTACTCATTCTGAGCCAGGTAATCCTCAGTCTGCAATTGCCCTTTGCCGTTGTTCCGCTGATTCACTTTACCAGCGATCGCCAACGGATGGGGCAATTTGCGAACGCGCGCTGGGTTCAGGTGCTGTCCTGGTCCACCGCGGCGGTGATCATTGTATTAAATGTTTGGTTGACTTACGATGTCCTAAGCGATTGGTTAACCATAATTTTTCCATACCGAATCCTGATCCTGAGCATTGTGTTTGCGCTTTTGGTCGCCATAGCCGCGCTACTGGTCTGGATCACCTTACAACCGCTGTTCCCTGCCCGTACTCACACTGTATCTCCTCCTTTGGTTCCGTTGCCACAGGCGATAGTAAAGTCTTTGCCTGAAGTCACTTACCATAAGATTCTGATCCCGTTGGATCATACCTATATCGACCGCTTCGCGATACGATACGCGGCCGCGCTGGCGAAGGCCCCCCAAGCCAAACTTTACTTGCTGCATGTCGAAGAGGGCGTCACCAGCCAAATCTATGGACCGCTTGCGTCTACCGCCGAAGTTGCCGCCGGCCAGGAGTACCTCGAAGAGATCGCCTCTGAACTGGCGGACCAAGGTCTCCAGGTGGAAACTATTGTCCGCCACAGCCGCAACGCCACGGATGCAATTATCCACTATGCTCAGGAACTCAACCCGGATCTCATCGTGATGGGTGCCCACGGACATAAGGGGTTGAAAGACATCATCTTTGGGACTACAATTAATGCTGTACGTCACAGAGTAAATATGCCGTTGATGATCGTCCGGGATCGCGGCTAAGCGGCTAAGGTGTGGCCGGTGGCCAAAGAATGGCTCAACATTGTGTCCGATGGATACAAGAGCACGGGATAGGCTCTTGTATTTTCAAGGGCTTCCGTCTGGCCGCCGGATTGCACCAACGATAGTGCTTCACAAGTATTTGGTATGAACGCCTCCCTCAGCAGCCTAGGCTTGATTGTTGTCTGCGTTAGTGGTCTGCCGGGCGCTACCCTCCAGCAACTGAGCCTCGACGATATGACGCAGAAGTCAACCATGATCGTTCAGGGCATCGTTCAAGGTCCGGTAACGACCGCGGTTCACAGCCGGGTAATCTACTCGCACTACCAAATCCAAGTGACGCAAGTTTGGAAAGGCCAAGTTGGTTCCTCCGTGGACTTAGCCGTTCCTGGAGGCATTTTTAACGGCGTCCAGCAATCCTACTCGGGAGCGCCGGCGCTGCAACTGGGCAAAGCATACGTCTTCTTCCTGTGGACCAGTAAGAACGGTGTCACTCAGGTGATTGGCCTGTCCCAGGGGTTGTTCGGAATCAGCTCCTCGCAAGTAGCGCGCCCCGCGACCACCGAAATGTTGCTGGACCGCCGTGGACAACCGGTGACGGATACCGATCTGGTCATGCAGCTTTCCGATCTGCGAGCCCGGGTGCAAGCGGTCCTTAACGGAGTGGCTCAGTGAGGCAGCTCTTGCGCCCGTTGATTGCAGCGGTTTGTTTATTCAGTTTCGCCTCGACCAGTTCAGCCTATTACTACTACGTTCACTTCCCTTCTCACTCCGGGCCCTTTCAGCCAATCGTTGAGAAATTCGACCTTACCGCGCTGCCAAATAATACAGTTAGCTTCTTCATTTCAGATTCCGGGCCATCGGCCACTTATCCGGGAGACAGTTTCCCGGCAATCGTAAGCGAAATACGGACTGCGGCGGATGCCTGGAATCAGGTGGCGACTTCTGCGCTGAGAGTGGCCTATGGCGGACTCTTTGTCGCCGGGACTACGGAATCCGCCCCTGGTATCGATGTTGAGTTCTCGACCGACATTCCACCCGGGCTGCTGGCGCTCAGCGGTCCCCAGGTGAAAGCAGCGATCACCAACGACGGAGGATCGACTGGGAATTTCGTGCCGATCGAGCGTTCCCGGCTCTTGCTCCCGCTGGATCTTAGCCAGTCGGGCATGGGCCCCAGCTCGGTCGAACTGTTTTTTATAACTCTGGTGCATGAGTTTGGCCACACGTTAGGCTTGCAGCACACGCTGACCTCGAGCGTGATGGCGACCGCCACTACCAGTTCCAGCTCCAAAGCGGAACCGTTGGAAGCCGACGATATCGCCGGTATCTCGAATTTGTATCCCACCGATGCATATCTGGCCGCCGTCGGCACGATATCCGGAACGGTTACTCTGGGCAAAACCGGACTGAATCTGGCCTCGGTGGTTGCCGTCCCGGCGGTTGGACAGGCGATCAGTTCGCTCACCAATCCCGACGGCACTTACCAGATTGCCGGGCTAACGCCGGGCGTCAACTACTCCGTTTATGTTCATCCCCTGCCCCCTGCCCTGACCGATTCCGGCGAAACGACAGTCGACAACATCAAGTTTCCAGTGGACGCCAGCGGCAGTACAGCGGCGTTTCAGCCCAACTACACAGCTTTCGCTACTAGCTTCTACCCCGGCACCAGCGATCCGAATCAAGCGGCCGCCGTGAGCGTCACCGCGGGAGCGGTGGTAAACAATATTGACTTCAACGTCAGTTACCGCCCAACGGTAGCGGTACATTCGGTGCGCATCTATGGATATTCGTCTAATGGCACGCCGGAAATGTCCCCGGCGCTGAACGGCACCGAGATTGGACAGTACACACCGCTGGTAGCCACGGGCGCCGGCTTACTCCAAAACAATTACACTACGCTGACTCAGGGTCTGGGTGTGCAGGTGTTCCAGGGACCGCAAGAAATTTCTCAGGTGTGGGTGGACACTGGCTATCCGTATATTGCCATGCAGGTACAACCCGTGGCCGCCATGACCAACAGCGGACCCGGTCCGCGAACCTTGCTCTTCTCGACAGCAAACGACGTTTATGTGCTGCCCGCTGCGTTCAATGTCGTGTCGAACGATCCTCCATCGATCACGGCATTGGATCAAACCTACGACACTTATGGCAATCGCGCCGTCTGGATCGCAGGACAGAACTTCGCGCCGGATACCCGGTTCACGTTTGATGGCTTACCCGGCATGATCCGCCAGCTTGCAGCCGATGGGCGATTTCTGGTGGTGCCGCCTCCCGCGCCGGCAGGCTATACGGCGCTGGTGACGGCGTTGAACTCCGACGGTCAAAACTCCTTCTACCTCCAGAGCGCCAATCCTCCGGCTTACACCTACGACTCTGGCCCGGATTCGCCGGCGCTCAGCGTCACTCCGGCATCCATTCCGCAGGGAGTGGACACTACCGTTCTCATTTCGGCTACCGGGAGCAATCCGGATCCGACCCATCCCTTGTTTGTCGACGGACAAACTTATGTCGGCTTCGGGACCAGCGATGTGCTGGTGAAGAGCGTAACCGTAATCGACTCCAACGATCTGAGCGTGGTGGTGAACGCGGGCGTGCCGGTCGCGAGCACGTCCATTTGCGTGACCACCGGGTTGCGGCTGCTCTCGCAGGATTTGGGTGCGACCATCAGCACGCAAACTGCGGCAAAGTAGAAGCCGTCAGCAACGAACTCACGGAGTGCAGCGCCCGCAGTGCTCCGCCAGAGGCCTGTCGGTCCGGAAGTACTTTTTATACGCTGCGATCCAGTTTCCTGAGATCTCGCGCTGGGCTTCTCTTAAATCCAGGCTTCCATCACAGACCATTTCCCGCAGACGGTCCTCCAACGCGTCCTTCACCTGGGCATTCCAGATCGTCGCCGAGTAAGATTGCGGCCAGAGATTACGAATGTCATCTGCTCCGCCGAGAGCCGGCGTGATCAGGTAGTCGACCTCGTAGGCCCTGGCGTTCGCCCCGGAGATTCCGTACATTTCGAAAACCCTGCTGCGTAGGGCGACTGGGACCGCACGGTTGTTGTCTGAGCTGCCGGTGCACACTTCTTCCCGGGTCACGGATCGGGCCGCTCCGGGGGTTAAGCGCGCCGTTGGCACCGTTACCGGCAACTCACGCCGCCCAGACCAGCGGCTCAGCATGAAAACGGCCAGCGACGCCAGCACGCAGGCGCCGATCGACCAAGCGATGATGGACAGTGCAAAGACCCGTGGCCGCCAGGCACTCAATTGCAGCAGCCTATACCAGCGTGGCCGCTGGTTCGATGAGGCGAGCGATGAGGCGAGTTGGTCGAGTTGAGCCTTCAATAAAGCGCGGGGGCCGCAATCGGAGGGCAGCAGCGGATCGAGAGTCGCGCGATGGAGACGAACGAAGTCCGTAACGGCTGCCTGCAGTTCCCGATCGCGGACCCGGCACTCCCAACAGGTGGCAAGGTGCTTGCGCAGCCGCTCGGCTCGCGGACCCGATAGTTCGCCGTCGGCAGCGAGGATAAGCTCCTGATCGGAAGGATGCGAATCTCGAAATTCCATAAGTCTACCGTTCAGCCGCACGCGCTAAGCGCGCCAGCGATTTTGATAAAGAAAGTGCAACCGCCCCCAGTGAAATATCCAGAACGCCGGCAATCTCGCGGTAAGTGAGACCCTCGGCGCGTAGAGAAAGACACCGCTGGTCTTGTTCCGGCAACGCTGTCAGCGCGCCCAACAGTCGCTGCCGCTTTTGGGAACTCACCAGTTGCTCTTCCGGATTCGGACTTGGGTCTCGCAACCAGGCTTCCGAGACCGCCATTACGTCGCCCAGATTATGGCCGTTCAGGCGCTCCTGACTGCGTTTTTTCAAAACCAGCGTATGCGTGACGCGAAACACCCACCCGCGAAGGTTGCTGCGGGATTTGCCGCTTTGGAGGTGCCGGAACAGCAAGAGAAAGACTTCCTGAATGATCTCTTCCCCGTCTTGCGCGGGGAGGCCGAGACTCAGAACATAGCGCAGCAGGCGATCTCGCAGTTGATCGAACAGACCGACCACCTCCGAAACCACCGAAGAACCGGCTTTGCTTGCCTCCGCCAGCTCGAGCCGTAAAGCCGATTCCGATGATTCGCCCGACATTATAAAATGGCCTTGCCCGGCCGCCAAAAAATCCGAAAGTGCCACATCTGCAAACATATTTATCGTCGCACGCTGCCCTCTCTCAAAAATTGAATTGCAGGCGAGCGTCTACCGAGCGCATGATGCCAGTCGCCGTGCCTGAAAACAGGCCGGCAAAATCGATGACGTTCAGCGAGTTGGTCAGGTTTGTTCCATCGATTTGAAACCGAATCGGGTACTTTTCGCTTTTGCTCAGAATCACGCCGGCCGAAGCGTCCAGCGACCACAACGGGCGCGGGCGCAGGTCGGAAAAGTTCACGCGATTGAGGATATTCTGCGTATATCCCTGCGCGGCCGCGTCTGCTTCCGATCCCCCAAAGTCGATCGGCAAGCCACTGTCGTACTTGCCGCCAACAGCCAGCCAAAATCGCGCTGTCACCTCATATCGGAACCGCGCCCGCACGGCGTTGCGCTCTTCTTGCGACACCGGAAACACGCCGCTGGTCTGCTGAATCGCTTGTGAGGCGTCGTCACCCAGGAAGAGGCCGCCGGTGGCGGGAAAGTAGCCGTTACCGCGTTCGTTGGTCCAGCTAATGTAGCCGGACAGCTTGCCCCACCGCGGAATTGACAATTTGGCTTCCTCTCCGTAGATGTTCGCGAGAGCGAAGGTAATCGGGAAACTGACACCGGTGTTTAACAGCAAGTCGTCATCGGGATAATTGTGATATCGGCGCCAGAAGAAGTTACCGGTAAACCGGATGTGCCCGAAAAAGCCCCGCGCAAAGCCGGCCTCGTAATAGTTGGCGCGCGCCGGTTGTACTGGCAGGCGCAGAACGAGCGGATCCAGACTGGTCACCGCGGGAGAACTGGACACCAGAAGATTTTCAAAAGGCGGAGTCTGAAAAACCCGGTCGTAGGAGGCATGGAAGTTCATCTTCAATTTCGGCGAGTAGTACGCCAAGCCGGCCCGCGGGCTCCAGCCGGTCTGGTTCACCAACAGATCGTAATGATCGAAGCGAATTCCGCCGCTTAAGGCGAAATTTTTCCAGTGAATATCATCCTGTGCAAAAGCGGACTGTTCGCGGTCTGGCGCGTGCCCGTAAAAGGTGAACGCGAGCGGAGTGCCGGGATCGAACTGGGTGGGATCCGTAATGAGGTAGCTGAGAGCCTCTTCAATTTGCGCGAAATCCGCCTCGCCGCCAAACTTGAACTCATGAATACCGGAGTGGACCGACACGGTCCCTTTCACGTATTCTTCGTGATAGCCGCGGTCCTGCGAGGCGATTATGGGCGTGGAAAGATCGTTGGACCAAAAACCCGCGGTGATGTCCCGAGCCATGGCGCGGAAATCGCTCAGCACGTTCGGCGAGAAGATGTGTTGGTAAGAGAACTGCGCTGAACTTTCAAAATTTTGGCGATCCTGACGCTGGCCGGCTTGTTGCTGGGGAATTTCATTCGGCACCAGGAACTTCGACTGGTTGCGGCTGACGATCACGCCGATGCGGTTATTCGGGTCGATGTCCAACTCATAGTGAGCCATGTAATCGGCCGTTGTCCCGTGGTTGGTATAGTTCTGGGTAGCGGGCGGATCGAGGAAATGATCGGTGGATGCCCCGGCCAGGCTCATGCTTAAAGTGCTGGAACCAAATCCGTACTGGCCTTCGAAATAACCATTCGAAGTGTCATAGGAACCTCCTCCGAATATAGCCTTGCCGTGAAATCCGGGCCGCCTGTCGCGCACGGTCTGCACTTCAATCACGCCGCCTAGCTTCCGGCCATACTCGGCGGGGAAACCGGCCACCATTTCGGTCATCTCCTGAACATCGCCCGGATCGAAATCCGCAACAAAAGCGGCGGAACGGTTTTCCGTCAGCGGCATGCCGTCAATGACATACTGGACTTCGTATTCCTCGGCGCGGGGATGCAGAATTCCGTTTGCTTCAAGAATCCAGCCGGGCTCCTGATTTACCAATTCAGCCAATCCCCGGCCAGGCTGAGCAGCCAAGCGGTCTGTGATAGTGTCGCCGCCGATCCGATTCGCGCTATTGGTAGCGTAGGGGTCGATCAATGTTTCGTCCGCGCTTACGTTGACGGTTGTTTGCAGTGCCCCCAAGGCAAGCCCTACCTTTAGCTCTTTAGGCAACGCGGATCGGATGTCGATCAATTGTTTGGCGGTAGCAAAGCCGGCGTGGCGCACTGTCACCGTATAGAGGCCAAAAGGCAACCTTTTCGCAATCACACGACCCGCCGGATCCGCATCGAAGGTCCGGTCGTACTGGTTCACCTCGCTGGTCAGCTCGACCGACGCTGAGACGGGCGATCCGCTGGGGTCCGAGACTTGCAGCCTTAACTCTCCTTTGTCCGCCTGGCCGAAGGCAACCGCGGCAGTGAGAAGGAAGAAGCAGGCGCTCGTGAATGCCATCACTATGAACATTCCGAATGCTCCCGCTTTGTTCATAGTTTTTTTGGCCATGCCACTACTCCCGGACGGCTCCCTGACGGTCGCGGCTCAGTCACACCTTCCGAGCCGCGACCGTGAGGGAGCGGTTGAATTGGTTGTTTAATAACGGCCCCTAAACCCAAATGCGCTCGCAACGGCCTATCTTTCGGCCAATTTTTCTTGGCCTGGTTCGGCCTACGGTAAAATCACAATTGAAAGAAGACGGAACTGAAGTGATGCGCCGGATCTTACAATGCCGTCCCTGGATCGTCCTCCTAATGGCGTCGGCACTCGCCGCCGCCATCGCCGTCACGGACTGGAAGATTGTTTTTGAGGCCACGCTCGGCTTCCTCTACATGTTTCCGCTGGTGCTGCTCGGTACGATCTGGGGTTGGAAGCGCCTTCTGCTCGCGGCGGCATTCTGCACCTACCTTTCCGATTGCCTGGACCAGTTTCCTGTCGACATGCAAGTTCCGCGGGATGTGCTAATCTTCATGACCCTCGCTACCGCCGGACTGCTCGCGCATGCCGTGACCAAGGGCTATCGCCGCGAGATGGACAGCGTCGCCAGGGCGGAGCGGGAGATGAAAGCCCGCCGCGCGGCGGAAGAACAACTGGAATTTCTGGTCGAGAGCAGCCCGGCAGCGGTGCTGACTACATCCGCCAGCGGCGAGATCCTGCTCGCCAATCCTGCGGCGCACCGGCTGTTAGGAGTCCCGGAAGGAGCCTTGGCGGGCCGTTCCATCGGCGGCTACGTTCCCGCACTGGCCTCGGTTCCTTCCATC
The DNA here is from genome assembly GCA_963836595.1 of Bryobacterales bacterium. GTDB lineage: Bacteria > Acidobacteriota > Terriglobia > Bryobacterales > Bryobacteraceae > DATFZA01. The sequence continues at coordinate 192,768 of CAWIKC010000002.1, read as the reverse complement.
AATGAAACCGGCCGTATTTTCCGGACGCAGATGCAGACGCGCGGGCAACGCGAGAACGGGGACGTGTTCTTGGCCGACGTGTTTTTCTCGACCTACGGCACCCCCGCGGGAGCGCGGCTCGCCGCACTGGTCGTTGACGCCTCCGATCATCTGCGGGAGCGCGAAGAGGCCAGTTTGCAGCAACTCCTCACCGGATCCGGGATTCTGGTTGCGGCGGTGTCGCACGAAGTCCGGAATGTGTGCGGCGCAATCGGCGTGATGCATGAGAACCTCGCCCGGCAGGGGACTTTGCGGGGCAACAAGGATTTTGACGCTCTGGGGTCGCTGGTAGAAACGCTGGCCAAGATCGCGTCGCTCGAATTGAAGCAAGGCATCGGATCGCCGGAGCCAGGACGCGTGGACCTGCACGAGTTGCTGACCGATTTCAGAATCGTGCTCGAACCTAGCTGCGAGGAATCCGGAATCGATCTCCATTGGGACGTTCCGCAAGATCTGCCGCTGGCCCAGGCGGACCGGCACAGCCTGTTGCAGGTGCTGCTCAATCTCACCAAAAACAGCCAGCGGGCGCTCGAACCGGTCTCCCCGAAGACGATTTCGGTATCCGCCTGGGCGCGCGAAGACGGCGTCGCCATCCGCGTATCCGACAATGGTCCCGGTGTCCCGGATCCGCGCCATCTGTTCCAGCCTTTGCAAACCGGCGCCGATGAGAATGGTCTTGGTTTGTATCTTTCGCGCGCATTTGTGCGCTCATTTCGCGGTGAGCTGCGGCATGAGCCAAGTTTGCCCGGCTGTTCGTTCGTGATCGAACTTGCGTTGGCGCCCGATCTGGCGGAAGAGACATCTATCGAGGAGCTACATGCAACCGATCCGATTGTTGTTGCTTGACGATCACGTTCTGTTCCGCGAAGGCGTCAGCCGTTTACTGGCATCGGAAAAGGATTTTGAGGTGGTCGCGCAGTGCGGCAATCCGACGGAAGCCTTGAAGGCCCTGGAACGCGCCCCGGTCGATGTCGTCCTGCTCGACTACGATTTGGAAACGGATACCGGGACGCGGTTCATCTCGGCGGCGAATGCGGGCGGGTTCCGCGGCAGAATTCTCATGGTCACGGCGGGCATGAATGAACTGCAATGTTCGCTCGCCTGGAAACTGGGGATTTCGGGAATCGCCCTCAAGCATAGCTCGCCGGGAAGGCTGTTGGACGCCATTCGAATGGTTGCGGGCGGCGCCAACTGGAACGATCCGGAAGCAAGGGCGGGAACGTCGGCCCAGCCGCCTCCGCAGCACGGGCTCACGCCTCGGGAGAGGCAGGTGCTGCGGGGGGTTCTCGAAGGAGAAACCAACAAAGAGATCGCGCTGAAGCTGGCGGTATCGCTGAGTTCGGTCAAAGCGAGCCTGCAACAGTTGTTTGACAAGACCGGCGTACGCACGCGCGGACAACTGGTGCGCGTTGCGATCGAGCGGTCGCTGGAATCGGTGGTTTCGCGTTGACGCGATCGCTTCTGAAAAGAAATTGACCGAAAGATAGCCCGCGGTCTATCGGGCGAAGAGTAGATTGAAGTAAACGTGATCAAGCGCTACGCCGTTGCCGCGGCGCTGCTAGTCATTATCACCGGCGGCATTGTCTTCAGCACCAGCCAGGGGGCAGCGGTGCACATTGCACTGGGCGGCTTGTTTGTGGCGCTGATGCTATGGTCCGCGGTGCGCGAGCACTCGCGAATCGGTTGGGCGGCTTTAGCGCTGGTCACAATAGAGGGTTGCCTGTTTGCTCCAGCGCTCAGCGTGGTTCACGCCATCCTGGCGCAGTTGATTTTCGCGATAACAGTCGTCGATGCCGTTCCGCTGGGCATCTGCCCCAAGGAAGCGGCGTCTCTCCGGCGCTATGCTCTTGCGATTCCGCCGCTGGTTCTGATACAGACCTCGCTCGGAGCGCTCTACCGCCACAACGTCACGGGCGTGCTTCCGCACATGGGTGGCGCCATGGTTGTGGTGCTACTTACCTTGCTGGTTTCGGTGATCCTGCTGCAGCGGCTCACCGAGCCAAGCCCAGCCCGTTCAGCCGCCATTGCTCTGATGTCCATTGTCCTGGTGCAGATCACGCTGGGGATTGCCGCGTTTCTGATGCGGTTGCTCGATTCGGACCAGACACCGGTGTTCGCCTGGGTGGCCGTGGCGCACTTGACCAACGGCGCGCTAACGCTGGGCGCGAGCGTAGTCCTGGCAATGCGGGTCGCGCGGGTGTAAGCGATCCGGCGGCCCATCGACATGATTGCCAAGCCAGAGTTCAGAGGGAAGTTTCCTTCAGCAGTTGCGTCGGACGTTTGCTTGCGGAAGGCGAGCCACAGCATGCAGAAATCGACCGTTGCGAAGCGATGTGAATGCACTCGGCCAGCGGGAGGGACCACTCGTTGTTATTTTTAGCGGACTGTCCGCTGGATCAAAGGCGAACATCGGCGCTCCAAGTTAGACGAACCCGGGATGATTGCGGACGCCGGTGAGGCGTTCGATAGCCGTGGCCACGCGCGGCAATCGTCCAGAGGAAGAAATGGCCGAAAGATAGGCGATCGAGACAAACAATGCAACCGCTCCCTCATCACGGTCGCGGCTCGGAAGACCTGACCGGGCCGGTGGAGTAGGGAGAAGGCGACGCCACGAGCGCGGCCAACTCTCCCCTCGCCGGAGACGGCCAGGGATGCCCAATGGCATTCATGCAGAGAAGGAAATGGCCAAAAGATAACCCATGGCATCCTGAAGCAATCTAAATTTGATGTAAGGGCTTAATTTGGCAAGCCGGCCTGCATGCAACGATTCCCGAACTGGCTTTTGATCTTTGGCGCCGCATGCGCGTGGGCCGCGACGACGGGCAGCATTTCGGGGATCGTCACCGATCCAAGCGGGTTGGCGATTCCGGGAGTAAAGATCACCGTCACCAATACCGGCCAAGGCGTCCAGACCAAGACCATCACCGATTCCAAAGGGGCCTACACGTTCCCCAGCTTGCCGGTCGGAAGGTACGATCTTAAGACGGACGCGCAGGACTTCAAGCCGGAAGTCCGCTCTGGGCTGGCCGTCGATCTCGACAGCGCCTTGCAGATCGACTTGACGCTCCAACTGGCCGAGAAAGTGGAATCGATCACGGTCAGCGCCGATGACGTACATGTCGAGACCGAAAGCACGCAAGTGGGAGAAGTGGTCACCAGCCGCCAGATGACCGCGGTCGCGCTCAATGGCCGCAGCTATACGGACCTGCTGGCGCTGCAACCCGGAATTGTGCCGATGTCCACGCAGTTGCCCGACTCGGTCGTGATGGCCGGCGCAACGGTTGCGATCAACCCCTCGGGCACCCTCAATCCGGGCAATCAATCGATCTCCGGCCAGCGGGAAGACGCCAACGGCTTCATGGTCAATGGCGCCGACGTCAAAGAACTGCAGAACGGCGGAACGCTCATCGTGCCCGATCTGGACTCGCTGGCGGAGTTTCGGGTGTTGACGAACAATTTCGACGCCCAGTACGGCAACTACAGCGGCGGAATTGTGAATGCCGTCACCAAATCCGGCGAGAACGCCCTGCACGGAACCGGCTTTGAATTCCTGCGTAATACCGATCTCGACGCCCGCAATTTCTTTTCGCCCGACCGGAGTTTCTACCGGCAGAATCAGTTCGGCGGAACAATGGGCGGCCCGATCCGGAAAAACAAGTTCTTCTTTTTCGGCGATTATCAGGGCACGCGGACAAATCAAGGCATCGATTCCGGGCTGATCGCCGTACCTTCGCTGGCCGATCGCAGCGGGAATCTGATCGATCAAGCCGCGTCGCTGAGCGGCGCCGTGAGCGGGCCTTACCTGGCTCAGCAACTATCACAGAAACTGGGCTACGGCGTCACAACGGGCGAGCCGTATTACACGCCGGGCTGCGCCACGCCAGCGGAGTGCGTGTTTCCGAACGCAGTGATCCCGCAGCGAGCCTGGTCGGCGCCGGCGCAGCATCTGCTTCAATACATCCCACTTCCCAACACCGGAGCGAGCACGTTCTCGACCGGCGGGCAGGCGGAAACCGTCCAGGACGATAAAGCCAGCTTCCGTACCGACGTCAACACCAATCTTCTGGGGCTGTTTTCGGCGTATTACTTCATTGACGATTTTCAAGTCAATAATCCGTACCCCACCGGACAGGGAGGCGCCAGCGTCCCCGGCTTCAACGCGCTGAACGTCGGCAGCGGGCAGTTGATCACGCTGGGCGACACGAAATCGTTTGGCCCGTCGCAGGTCAACGAAGTGCGGCTCAGTTTCTTCCGCGGCACCAACACGGTGGGCCAGCCGCAGGGCGGCGTAGGCCCCAGTCTGGCGTCGCAGGGCTTTGTTACCGGCGTGGGCACGCCGGGAATCGTGCCGCTGGCGCCAAACATCGAAGGCATTGAGAACGTCATCTTCAACTCGTTCGTGCTAGGCGTGCCGATCACCAATTTGAAGCAGGCGAACAATACCTTTGGAGTGAATGACAACTTCTCCAAAGTTTGGGGAAATCATTCGATCAAGCTCGGTTTTCAGGGCAGTTTTGCCGAGATAAACGTCAATCCGAATCCGACCTATAACGGATCATTTCTGTTTGCCGGGACGGAAACCGGTCTCGATTTCGCGGATTTCCTGATCGGTGTCGCGAGCAATTACAATCAAGCGGACTCCCAGACTTATTACGAGCGCCACAAGTACGCCGCGGCTTTCGCGCAAGATAGCTGGCGCATCCGGCCGAACCTGACCATCAACTACGGCGTCCGCTGGGACCGGATGGAGTATTGGTATGAGAAATACAATCAGGAACCCACGTTTGAATTGGGCCAGCAGTCGCAGGTTTTCCCAACCGCTCCGCTGGGATTGGTGTATCCGACAGACGTGGGAGTTCCCCGTACGCTGGTTCCGGCCGCGAACAAGTTTTCACCGCGGATCGGAATTGCGTGGTCGCCCGGAAATTCCACCGGATGGCTGGGCAAAATCATCGGTGGACCCGGAAAGACCAGCGTGCGATCCGGCTATGGGGTGTTCTACTCGGTCATTCAAGGCCAAACTCTGGCGTTCGATCTGCCGCAGCCACCTTACGGATTGAGCTACACGAGCCCGGGCCCGCCGTTGTTCGCCACTCCGTTCATTACGGCCGCCAACGGGTCGTTTCAAGGAAATCCGTTTCCATTGACTTTTCCGCCGTTGAATACGACGGTAAATAATCCCGATTCCAACGTCAATTTCTCGGTGTTCGAACCAATCGCGGGCGCAACCGGTCCGAATCCGCGCAACACGTATCCCTACAACGAAAACTACTTCCTCTCGATCGAGCGGCAACTGGCGGCGAACACGGTGCTCAGTTTGGCCTACGTCGGGTCGCAGGCGCATCACTTGTTGTTGACGTATTCGGTCAACCCGGGCAATCCAGCGCTGTGCCTGGCTTTGAGCACGCCGTCCTCGGTGGCGCCAGGATCGGCCACGTGCGGACCTTTTGGAGAAGACACTCAGTATGTGAGCGCGTCCGGCCAGGTGTATAACGGGACGCGCGGGCCCTACGGGTCCGCATTCAGCAACGACGATTTCGAAGGATCTTTCGGAAACTCGACTTACAACTCCTTTCAGGCCACGCTGCGCCACACCGGGCGGACGATTTCCTTTCTGATCAGCTACACGTTTAGCAAGTCGATCGATGAAGCGTCCGCTTTGGGCGACACAGTCAATCCCTTCGACTACAAGGCGACGCGAGCGCTGTCGGCCTGGGACCTGACGCACGACCTGGTGGCCAGCTATGAATACCAGCTTCCCCTGGATCGGCTTACGAAGAAGTGGTCACGCCTGACGTCCGGATGGGCGGTTTCGGGTATCACGCGCGTCACTTCGGGTTTTCCCGTCACGATCAAGAGCAACGACGATAATTCGTTGCAAGGCAGCATTCCGAACGGGGTGAACAACTATAGTCTGGACACGGCCGACTACAACGGCTTACCTCTCCATCTGAACGGGAATCCGCGCAATGGACTTCCCTTTTTCAATACGGGCGCTTTTGCGGAGAGCGCACTCGGGACGCCCGGCAATGCGTCGCGCCGGTCGTTTCATGGGCCGGGCATGTTTAACTGCGATATTGCCTTGCTCAGGAATTTCAAGATTCGGGAATCCGGGATGCTGCAGTTTCGGCTGGAGACATTTAATACGTTTAATCATGCTGAGTTCTTTGGGCCGGGCGCGGTGAATGGCAATATCGACAGCCCTTTGTTCGGACAGGTGGTGAAGGCGGCGGCGCCGCGGCTGATGCAGGCGGCGGTTAAGTTTACGTTCTAGGCTTGGTGGGCGGAAAAACCCAGGCTCTGGCGCGGGTTGGTTTTTTTGAGGGCGATTTGGGTGCGGGGAGGGGCGACCGGGGGTCGCCCGCCGGCCAGGGGGCCGGCCCTACAGTGTGGCGGGATTCGGGCGTGAAAGAATCTACTTTGGGTGTAGGGGCGAGAGCACGATTGCCCCAGTCCGCCGGTGGTTGTGATCGGCGATGCGCGCCTCACGCTGGAGCGCGAGGCTCGGGAGAACTTCGACCTTCTCGTGGTGGACGCCTTCAGCAGCGAGTCGCCGGTCCAGTGCGGCGGGCGGGATGCGGCGGGGAGCTTACGGATGCCTGGCGCGAAACGGACGGTGGGCCTGCGTGTCCCCAAGATTTTCTGATTCATGTCTTGCGTCCTCGCCAGACGCCTAGGGCTAATGCCATTACCAAGTCGTCGTGTTCCGGGCCGCCGGAGAAGGTGTCGCGGCCGGCGGGGGAGATGTCCCAACGCAGGTTTTGTAACTCGCGGCGGAGGGCGTCGGATTCGGGGAGACGGGGTTCGATCAGGAGGTTGCCGGATTCGAGCAGGATCGCCAGGCCCTGGATCAGGTCGAGCTTGGGGACGTGCCAGCGGTCGATGTTGAAGCTGTCGCGCTCGCCGCTGGTGAAGACGACCGGGATCAGGCGGCAATGCTGGTAGGACTGGCTGCGCAACATGTCGAGGACTGCGCCACCAACGCCGGTGGCGTCGAGAATCACTTCGCAGTTGCCGAGTTGCTTCCACTGACGGACGATGGAGAAAATGCGGTCGACTACGTCTACGTAAGAAGTGCCCAGCGGGATGCGTTCGAGCCAGCGGACCGCGTAGCGGCGGCGAGTGGTGTGCTCCCAGGTGACGCGGTTCCATTCGCCGGTGGGTTCGTCCCAGCGTTCGAGGACGGCGATGGCGGTGGGATTCGACATCTGGCCCAGGTCGACGCAGATGGAGAATTGTGCGCCGATGCGCCACTCACCGGCGCGGAGCCACGGGGCGAAGGCCTGGTCGATCCAGGCGGCGGGGAAAGCGGCGCGGCCGTCCGCGAGAAATTCGCAACAATATTCCTGGCGGAAGCGCAAATCGCCTAAGGAGCGGCGCTCTTCCGCGAGGAATTCGGGAACGATGCGCGGGCATTCGGCGGCGGTGACGCAGATGCGCTCCCAGTTGGAGCCGGCGTCCATCCATTCGCGATGGAAGAAGCCGCGAGCGCCGTGGGGAGTGGAGAGCAGCCACATTTCGCCGCCGGTGGTGGCGAGCATGGGCTTGGCGGCGGCGTAGAGGCCTTCCGAGACTCGGGCGGCTTCGTCAATGAGCAGAAGTGTGGCGGCGGAGAAGCCGCGAATGGTGTTTTCGTTGGCCGGGAGAGCGACAATTCTTGAGCCGTTGGGGAGATCTAGCGATTTGACGCCTAGTTTTTGTAGAAATACAAGCACTTTTCGGCAGAATTCTTTGGATTGGCGCATGGAGGGAGAACAGACTACGACCAATCGATTGGGCTGGGTGAAGGCGTGATGCACGGCTTTTATAGCAATAACGGTGGATTTGCCCCATTGGCGGGTGCAGTTTAAGAGACCGCGACGGGCGCCGGGTTTTAGGACGCGCTCTTGTTGGGGGTCGGGGATGAAGTTTAGGCGATGGCGCGCGAAAGAGATGGGATCGGCGTCGTGCGGAGACGGAGCTTGGGCGTCGACCGGGTTGGCACGACGGGGAAGGGCCCGACCGGGGGGTCGGGCGCGGGCGAGGGAGCCCGCCCCACAGGGAGCTTGGGCTTGGTCGGTTTGCGGCCTTGCTCGATGGAGGAGTATTTTTGTGCCTGCTGGGGTCAAGATGCCAGGCGTTGGCCGGGCGGGCGGCCGTCGTCCAGATTGTCTTCTTCGGATTTTGGGTAATGCGGGATTACTATACACGGTTCAGCCTCCGGCTTGGGTTCGTTTTCTGTGGGGGCTGGTTCGGGTTCCGAGTCGGGGTGATATTGGGCGGGGTCGCGGCCGGTGGTGGAGACGTCGGGACGAGTGATTTGAATGGGTTGGGCATCGGGCGGGCGGAGTTTGCGAAGGCGATGGAACTCGGCGAGGGTGCGGGCTTGGGTTCGTTCGAAGCGGGCTTCGGCGCGTTCGGCGGCGGCGACCGCCTTTTCCACGCGTTGCTGGTTGACACCGAGGCGATAATCGGCGTCGCTGTCGCCAATTTCACGATCGTCCTGGGCTTCGTGATCGACGATGCACTTGTCGGTGATGGCGGTGGCGACGGCCCAGGCGCGGCGCAGGCGCCACTCGGCGACGGCGAGGTGCTGAATGAGATGGACTTCGAAGATAGTGCAAGGTTGGAAGGAATCGATATAATCCTGCTCGACTTGTTCAAAAAGGGCCATGTCTTCCGTGCAGAGGACGACAGTTCGGGCGGAAAGGCCGTACTTTACGGCGTTTTGCGAAGAACGTTGTTTGCCTTCCGGAGTGATGGGACCGCGGGAAAGCGCGCCATTACGGCGGGAAGCTTGAATTTGCAATTCTGATCTCATGGAAATGGAGGATCTCCTGGCACTAGAGTACGCGGTGGGTTGCTTTGGGCTACCCTATCGATTCCGGTAAGTGGTTGATAGGGAGGGAGATGTTTTTTTGGAAATGCCGTGACTGAAAGATTTTTGGTTGAGGGTTTCGCTCGATTCCTTTGCCTAGCTCGAGGTTCTTCGGCCTAACTCTTCGGCCTAACTGTTCGGCCTAACAAGGAGGCCAAGACGACTATGCTCGTGGGGTCAGCCGTGTCTTGGAGTTGATCGGCGGGGGCTCGGGCAAATAGTGATAACCCGCGATAGTTTTAGTCGCGCGGTCGAATTAGCAGAGAAACGAGATAGTCTTGCGAGATCTCTTCGGTGCGAATCTCTTGCCAGGTCGTGAATGCTCGAGTAGCGGCAAGCATTTCCTTGAGCGACTGAGTGAAGGTCCAGGCGTCTTTGAGGTTATAGTCCGCCTCGTGACGCTGCTCCTGCAGCCTGACGAATAGACCTGCGAAAGACCTCAATTTAGCGACGATCACGGGATCTACTCCGGTGTAAGGCATCTTCGTGTTGTCGGTGACTTTCTTCGATACCCTCTTCATCACGCCGTGGTCGAACATCCTAGCCAGACCGGGCCGGGAGACGTCGTTACTCCAGTTCAGGCACGCCTCGAAGATCAATAAATGGAACAAGGCGTAGTAGGCTGACGATACCGAGCGGCGAAGGTCTGCCTGGTTGTTCGGGTTCTTGTGAACCAGGTCTTTCGCTTGCTGCAATAATTCATCGTGGTAGGCCACGCTCTATGACCAGGCCGGATCGTTTCGCGAGCTTTGCTCCGAAAAGCTGCGAAAACTGAAATACGGAGTTAGGCCCCAGTTCTCGATGGGACGAATCGAGCCGGATAGGGTGGATTCCACACGCTCGGTGACATCGGCCAGGCGATCCTCGCGGCTGGCTGCGTCGGTAAGCACGATGCGGAAGAATATCGCCGGGTCATCCGTTGAATCGTTGCCAATGGAATAGGCTACACGCACCACCTCCCACGGATTCAAGCTCCGAATGGCATCATTGACGCTCTGCGCGAGCTGGGCCTGGTTCACGAATCCGGGTGGAGAGAACACGAACACATTATCTCGCGTTTAGCGGAGGCGCGCGATTCGCCGCCAGCATTCAGTAACGGGCGTTACGCCGCGTCGCGGACTTCCACCGTCATCTGTTTGCCCAGGACAGATAAGGCAGCCGCCGAGCTAAAATGGTGGCCGATGCGATGGACTTTCAGGCCATGAACATCAAGGACATCAGACCCGGCCCCATTCGGCACCCGCAAGTTCCGGCTGAGCTAATCCTACGTATCGAAGCCGTTCGTGCAGCAGTGGCGGAAGTATGCGCCTTGACCGAGGCAGAATGGCGGGATGCTTTCCAGCGTGATGCAAATCCCGAGCGCGAGCTACTTTGGTGGGAGCGCGTCTCTCGGTGTTACGTGGCTCTCAACGAACACCGAACGCTGCTACCAAATCAACGGCAAGCGGCATTTAACGTCATCTTCGGTTTGTTTTCCGGCCTTGAGGAAACACAGATGCAGGACGATTTAGCGAAGTTGCCACAGTCAGCGATGGACGATCTCGCTGTCATAGTGCAGCAGCTCGGCCCCGTGAACTAGAACGGGGGCGTTGCCCCTGCGACCTTACGAGAGAGGTTTCCCCTCTCTCGACTCTCTCCGACTCGCCGTCTGGCAGGGGATCAGGTGTTATGCCCTTCGGGGCGCTCCCGTTGGTCGCTCAGAACCCCTGCTCCCCAGGGGTCCAGTCTAAACGCTCATCCTCGCCGTCAAGGGTTCGCCGCCGCCGCCCAAAAACCCGCGCGCCCTTGACTGCTGCGCGTGAGCGCGTTCCCGAACCGCACCGGAGACGCGAGACGTTTGGTACGTTAAGAAGCGCAGTACTTTAGGAATCTGTGTCTGCCAAAGGCAGAGGCGAATCCACGAACTGCTTCGGCGACAGCCAGAACATGAGCCAAACGAAGTCAAAACAACGCGTCGCCGATCATGGTGAGGTATTCACCCCTGAGTGGATGGTCGAGGCGATGCTGGACCTTGTGAAGGCCGAGACCGAGCGGATTGACTCCCGCTTCCTGGAGCCCGCGTGCGGGAGCGGTAACTTCCTCGTGAAGATCCTGCGGCGCAAGCTCGCCGCCGTCGAGATCAAGTTCGGAAGCTCCAACTTTGAAAAACGGCACTATGCACTGCTCGCGCTGATGTGCATCTACGGCATCGAGCTGCTGCCGGACAACATCGCCGAGTGCCGCGCGAATGTGCTGGAGATCCTCGCTGAGTACCTGAATCTGAATAAGTCGGACGAACTCTATAGCGCTTCATCCTACGTGCTGTCTCAGAATCTGGTGCATGGCGATGCGCTGACGATGCGAAGGCACGACAACAAGGCAATCATTTTTGCGGAGTGGGGCTACCTGGGCAAGGGCAAGTTCCAGCGCCGCGACTTCCACCTCAACACCCTCACCCTTTCGTCGGCCTTCAGCGCGGAGGATTCACTCTTCGCTCACCTCGGCAAGCACGAGATCTTCACACCGAGCAAGACCTACCCGCCGATGACAGTGGGCGAACTAGCTGCCGCCCTTGGTGACCGACCGAAGGAGGTCACATGAGCACTCAAGCAAGCTTTGTGCTGCGCGACCGCAACCCGGATGTGTTGACGTGCATCGCCAACCTCTCGAACGACGAGGTCTTCACGCCGCCGGAGTTAGCAAACCAGATGTTGGACATGTTGGCTGAGGCGTGGGCGGCGGACCGCGGCGGCGCGAACCTCTGGGCGGACAAGACGGTGACATTCCTCGACCCGTGCACGAAGTCGGGCGTGTTTCTGCGCGAGATCACAAGCCGACTCACCAAAGGATTGGAGAAGGACTTTCCCGATATCCGGGAGCGCGTCGATCACATCCTGACCAAGCAGGTGTTCGGCATCGCCACTACGCACCTCACGAGCCTGCTGGCACGGCGTAGCGTCTATTGCTCGAAGCACGCCAAGGGCAAGCACTCCATTGCGACCAGCTCCGCGGGCGATAGTGGCAACATCTGGTTCGAGCGGTTGGAGCACACGTGGGCAGATGGCAAGTGCACGTACTGCGGTGCCAGCAAGAAGACACTTGACCGGGGCGAGGGACTTGAAACGCACGCGTATGCGTTCATTCACACCGACGACATTAAGACTCGGGTTGCCGAGTTGTTTGGAGGCGATATGCAGTTCGACGTGATCATCGGCAATCCACCGTATCAACTCGGTGATGGCGGCGGAGGGGGCGGTGCGTCGGCGACTCCCATTTACAATTTATTCGTCGAGGCAGCGCTGTCGCTCGAACCTCACTATGCAGTGATGATCACGCCGTCACGATGGTTCTCCGGTGGGAAGGGCCTCGACGACTTTCGCGCCAAAATGCTGGGCGATCACCGCCTTATCAAGCTCGTTGACTTCCCTCAGTTGTATGACGTGTTTCCGGGTGTAAAGATCCGTGGCGGGGTCTCGTATTGGCTATGGGGCCGCGATCATGACGGTGCCTGCGAGGTTGTGACCATGATCGGTAAAGAGATCATCGGCGCAACTGTCGCACGGAAGCTCGACGCCTATGATGTCCTCGTTCGCCGGAACGAGTCTGTGCGCATCCTGGATAAGGTTGCTGGCTATCGCATCAACGGTAAGCCCGAACCGAGCCTCGGCGGACAGGTCTCGGCGAGGAAGCCGTTTGGCCTCACGAATCAACGCGGCAAGCCCACATCTGCCCAGGTCAAGAACCCAGTCTTAGTATACGGAAACCAACAGACGTCTTATCTGCCGCGGACGGCTATTACCTCCAATGTTGGTTGGGTTGACAAGTGGAAGGTGTTATTGGTCAAGGCTCATGGGACGAGCGGTCGCGACGACGTAACCATTCTCGGCGAGCCAGTAGTGGCGGGACCGGAGACCGCATGTACTGAGACTTACCTTGTAATCGGCGTGTGCGCTTCCGAAGTGGAGGCTCAGCACCTCGCGGCGTACATGCGGACGCGGTTCGTGAGGTTCCTCGTGTCGTTACGGAAGATCACCCAGAACATCACCCGCGATTCTTACCGGTTCGTCCCGCTGCTCCCGATGAACCGGCGGTGGACTGACGAAGACCTTTACAAGCGCTATGGCGTCACGCGGGACCAGATCAAGTTTATCGAGTCCCTGATAGCGGACCACCCCGGCAATGATTCGGGCGGTCTCACAGACGAAGACGATGAGTAAACCCACCATAGACCAGATCCTCGCCCCCAAGCCGGAGGCTCGGCCACGCATCTACGCCTACTCAATTAGTGACCAGGCGCACAAGGGTCTCCTCAAGGTCGGGCAAACCACGCGCGACGTGAAGCAGCGCGTTGCCGAGCAGTTGAAGACCGCTGCGATTAAGAACTTCCGCATCGAACTCGACGAGTCTGCCGAGTGCCACGACGGCACCATTTTCACCGACCACGACGTGCGCGCGGCGCTTGTCAGAAAGGGCTTCGAGAACGCCGAGCTGGAGTGGATGCGCGGCTCGGTCAAGGACGTGAAGACCGTGCTCACCGAGTTGCGTACGGGCCAGCGGTTCACCGGCACGCATCATGAGACGTTTGCGATGCGTCGCGAGCAGACCGAGGCCGTGAACAAGACGCACGCCTATTTCCACTCAATCTGGAAGGAGGACGTGCACGCCGTTCCGCGCTTCCTCTGGAACGCGAAAATGCGCTTCGGCAAGACCTTCACCGCGTATCAGCTCGCTAGGAAGCTCGGGGCCAAACGAGTGTTGGTGGTGACCTTCAAGCCCGCCGTCGAAGACGCGTGGCAGACGGACCTCGAATCCCACGTTGATTTCGATGGGTGGCTGTACCTCTCCCGAAACTCCGATGGCGATCCAAGGAAGGCTAGCCACGGGAAGCCGGTCGTCTATTTCAGCTCCTTCCAGGACCTCCTCGGCCGCGATGCGGCGGGTAATATCAAACCCAGGAACGAATGGCTCCACGAGGTGAATTGGGACCTCGTGGTCTTCGACGAATACCACTTCGGTGCATGGCGCGAGACTGCCAAGGAGCTATTCGAGGGCGAGGAGGAGGAGGTTTCTAAAAAGGAGGCCAAGCTCGAATATGGCAGTGGCCTTGAGGATGTAAACGAAGACCTCAGCGAATTATCGGAGAAGGAGACTGAGTTCCTACCCATCACGACTAAAGCGTACCTATACCTCTCGGGCACGCCATTCAGGGCGCTGGCCACGGGGGAGTTTATTGAGGAGCAGATCTTCAACTGGACATATACCGACGAGCAGCGCGCCAAGGAGGAGTTCGCGGCGAAGAGCGCGGGAGCGTGGAATCCCTACGGGGCGCTGCCCCAGATGCGCCTTTTGACCTACCAGATGCCGGACGAGTTGCTGGCGATCGCGAGTGCCGGAGAATTCGACGAGTTTGATCTGAATTCGTTCTTTGAGGCATCGGGGAGGGGACCCAAAGCGCAGTTCAAACACAAGAGCGACGTGCAGAAGTGGCTGGATATCATCCGTGGCGGATACGCGCCCAGGGCGGCTGAGCATCTGAAGACTGGCACGCGGCCCCCGTTTCCGTATTCGGATGTGCGGTTGCTGCCCTATCTTCAGCACTCGTTTTGGTTTCTTCCCAACGTCGCGGCCTGCCACGCGATGGCTAACTTGCTCGCCGAAAAGCACAATACGTTTTGGCATGACTACGACGTGGTGGTCGCCGCTGGCGCTTCGGCGGGCATTGGACTGGAAGCGTTGCCGCCCGTACGCAAAGCCATCGCGAGCGGATTCGAGACCAAGACCATCACGCTCTCCTGCGGCAAACTCACCACCGGCGTCACGGTGCCGCAGTGGTCATCCATCCTGATGCTACGCAATCTCAAGTCGCCAGAGACCTACTTTCAGGCTGCATTCCGCGTGCAGTCGCCGTGGTTCATTAAGAACCCCAACGGCGACAACCCAAACGAGGAAGAGATCGTCAAGCCTGGTTGCTTCGTGTTCGACTTCGCTCCCACACGCGCCCTGAGGCAGCTCTCTGAGTACGGGATCGGCCTGTCGCCCAACGAATCGAACCCAGAGAACGCGGTCAAGGACCTCGTGTCGTTCCTGCCAGTGCTGGCCTACGACGGCGCGAACATGACGCAGATCGATGCGGGCGGCATTCTCGACATCGCGATGGCGGGTACCTCGGCCACGCTGCTTGCCCGTAAGTGGGAGAGCGCGCTGCTCGTGAACGTGGATAACGACACCTTGCGGCGCATCTTGGACAACCCCGAGGCGCTGGCCGCTGTTGAGCGCATTGAGGGCTGGCGCTCGTTGGGCGAGAACATCATCGACACAATCATCAACAAGAGCGAGAGGGTTAAGGAACTCAAGAACAAGGCCAAGAACAAGGAGTTGAGTGCCAAAGAGAAGAGGGAGCTCAGCGAGGAGGAAAAGGAGTACAAATCCAAGCGCAAGCTCGTGCAGGAGAAGCTGATCAAATTCGCGACGCGAATCCCGGCGTTCATGTACCTGACCGACTTTCGCGAGAACACCTTGCAGGATGTCATCACAAAGCTGGAACCGGAGCTGTTCCTGGCCGTCACTGGCCTGACGGTGAAGGACTTCCATTTGCTCGTCCGGCTGAAGGTGTTCAACACTGAGCAGATGAATCAGGCCGTATTCGCGTTCCGGCGGTATGAAGACGCGTCGCTCCGCTACACCGGAATAGAAAGCCACCCCGGACTGACCTATTACGGGCTTTACGACACCGTCATTGCAAAGGAATGATCGGTGGCACCGCGACCCAAGGAATTATCGAAAAGCGATCAAGGTGACCAAGATTCTGAACGCCACCACCAAACGCGGTTAAGGCACTCAAACTAGAAACGAGCAGGACGGTCGCCTTCTACGACTCCCAGTTGAACTTTGACTCTCAAATTACGATCCGCTCCACTTCGTCGAGCGACACCTCGTCATTCCGCCGGTCGTAGATGCCCGTCCGAGCCGCTTTGCCTCAAACACCATCAAACCACGTCTCATCAACCTCTATGGTTTCTATCAGTTCTTTTCGCACTCCGAGACCTAACTCCTTAAGCTGTTCTGCAAATCGCTCACCGTCGATCAGATCAATAGGCGGTGCGCCGTCCCGCGTGGCCTCCTTGACCGCTGCCGGTGTGAACGCGCCAGTCGTGATGAATAAGCCCTTATCGGAGCGGCCCACCATTGCGCCCCGAAAATCTCTAATTTCACCGGGGCCAACCGAGCCCTTGAAGCGCTTGCACTGGAACAGCACGTGAAAGCTCATGACACCGTTGATGCGAGCAATACCCCGCCCGTCAATCCCACCATCACCACTTCTGCCCGTCACATCGACTTGCGTGAAACCCAGTTCCCGCAGCATACGCTGTGCGAGCCTCTCGAAAGCCGCCGGATCAAGGTTCGAGAGTATGCCGTTAAGCTTCAGTTTCCATGCTTCTTCTAGCGCTTCCTCTTGCAACAACTCTTCGGGAATGTCCGTTGGTGTAGCCGGTTCGGTGCTCTTCGCGCTGCTCTTTCTGCCGAGCCCTCGGACGGCCCGAACCACCTCCAGCGGGTTCACCTTGTCGAGGTCTTTCGCTTGCGCCGTCAGGGACCAGATCCCTCTTTTGGAATTGTCCACGAGCCCGAATTTTTTCAGATATGAACGGGCCCACGCTAGCCGGTACGCCACCTCGGTCCGATCGCTGTTGTCATTGTGTGGCTGTGAAAGAACCGTCTCCGGCAGTCGTTCCAGTTCGACTATTTTGTCGTAAATCTCTTGGATTGAACCCGAGCCGCCAAGGGCGCGCAATGCTTTGATCAACGGGTTGAGCAGCTCGTCGAAGGTAGGGAGAGTCTTTGCCATGGTGGGTCGTTCAAAAATACCATCTCGGGAAACTGTGCTCAATGCCGCCTTTCAGGCGGGCTCCTGGAGTCTAACTGGGCTCACGCGCTTCGGCGCTCACGAAAAGTGACCCAGCAGCGCTCGATTGAAGTGAGCCAGGCAAGGATCAGGATTGCGGCCTGAGCACGATTCATCCATCCACGCCGTTGGCGTGTGCGGTGGTTGCGCGGAGCGTAAGTGGGCTCGATATCATCCGCGCCGAAAGGCGCGCGTCGAGGGGTTGGGAAAGTGACGGTTATCGTGGGGTAGTGGCGCGTTGAAGTTTGTGGCGGAGATGCTGAAAGTATTCCTGGCTCACCTTCAGTTGCAGGACTTCCTCGATCACCGGGGAGAAGTAGGCCAGCGATCGAATGACGCCGAGCGGAGGCGCATCGGCTGGCCTCGCCAAACGCCGAGCCGCAGCAAGGATCAGCGCGTTCTCAACGGCTTCGACCGGCACGCGGCGCGCATGCAGTTGAGCTGCCAACAAACGGTCCGGCCGACGCGCCGCGCCCGGAGTTCCCGGTGTTGCGCGATAGGCTTCGAGGACCTGCCGGACATACTCACGCTGTTCCATCGGCGCTGCGGCTCAGGCCTGGGGATCGCGCAGCGACGGCCCGTTGATGGTTACGGTGTGACAGTAATGCCGCACCCGGCTCAGCAGCGCCTCCACCATGGATTTGTTGCCGAGAAAGTTCTGCCACTCGTCATAGCCGAGGTTGGTGGTGATAATCGTCGAGTGGCGATGATAGCGCTCCTCCATCAGTTTGAAGAAGGTGTTCGACTGTTCGGGCTTGAGATTTAAATACCCGAACTCATCGATCAGAAGGACGTCCAGGCGCGCCAGCCGGTTGAGTAACTGGCGCGTGGAGCGGTCCGCCAGTGAGGCATACATCTCGTCGAACAGATCTTGCGCACGAATGAACTGGCAACGCTGGCCGTTCTGCAAAGCCTTCAGCAGGAGGCCGCAGGCGAGGCCCGTTTTGCCCACGCCGGTCGGGCCCACCAGCACCAGATTCTCGTGTTTGGCCACGAAGTCGAGTTCAGCGAACGCGCGCATCTGCTTGCGGTTGACGCCCGGCTGGCGCGACCACGGAAACGTTTCCAGCGACCAGCGTTCTGGCAAGTTCGCCCGGTGAATCCGCCACTCCAACGCGCTTTCCTGACGGTCATGCCATTGCGCACGCAACAGCCCGGCAACGAACTCCGTGTAAGAGATCTGCGCCTTCTCCGCCGCGTGCAACTGCTCGTCGTAAACAGTCAGCATGCGGCGCAGCTTGAGATTCTTCAGCAGTTGTTCCAGTTCTTCAGTCATTGCTCTCCGGTTCCTTTTCCCTCATCAGAAAGTAATCGCGCGCCACGCGCCGCAGAATCATGCGCTCCAGTCGGTCGAGATCGTAGAGCCCATAGCGAGCGGCTTCGGCAACCGCGGCAAGGAACGGCTCGCGCGGATACTCCCGCAACAGACGCAACAGTTGCCGCAGGGCAAGAGCCACCACTTTGCGTCCCTTCTGCTTCAGCGCCGCGATATAAAGTGCGATCTCCGGCGCGGCTTCGACGAGCGCTTGTTCTTCCGGATGCGGATCGCTTCGCTTCACGCCTTCCCCGCGCGGCGGCCTGTGTTCGGCCAGCGTGATCCGCTGCTGCAATGGCGTCAGAGCGCGGTCGTGCGTAACGATATGGCGCGCGTCGAGTTCGATCTCGATCTTGTCCCGGGTCTCGCGAATCTCCACGCGCCGCCCGATCCAGGAGACCGGAACCGAGTAACGAATGGACTGCACCGAGACGTAACCTTCCACGTCCACCGTGCGCTGATGCAGCCGGTACACTTCGGGAATCCATGCCGGCAATGGTTTGAGATGCAGCCGCTCCTGCACGAACAGTTCGCGCGGCACGGCGCGGATATGCTTCTTATATGTAGAGTTGACCTTGTCGCACCACTGGCGCGCCTGTCGATTCAGCTCTTCCCAGCTGGCGAAAGTACGGCCCGCCAGAAAGTTGTTTTCGATGAACGAAAAGGGCCGTTCCACGCGCGCCGAACGGTTGGCGTCGCCGATCGTCATGCGCCACAAAACGGAACCCGAGGCGGTCCGCGAACGCTTCCATCTCGGGCACGGGAATCATCTCGCGTCCCGTGCCGCGCAGCACCACCACATGCGTGTTGTCGATCATCACGCGTTCCGGGGCGCCGTTCATATAGCGCACCGCATCGGTGAGAAACACCTTGCAGTCGAAACGCTGAAAGGTGGGATTGATCTGAAAGAACAGCATGCGCGAATAACACAACACGGCCGACGCGGTCTGCGCCTTATACTTCCTGCCGCCCACTTCCACTTCATGCGGCGATGTATCGTGCTGCATTTCCACGCCGGGCTCGAAATGATACTGGCCCGCGGGCACAACCGGCGTTTGCCCGATGCCCTGTCTGCGGCAGAACGCAGTCAGCGCCTGATAAGACAGCGCCGCTCCGCTGCCCGCAAGTTCCTCATGGACTCGCACGAGATTCCCCTTGCAGGAGTCCAAAAGATCGAGGATCTGTTGGCGGAAGGGCTCGGCTTTCTCCGCCCGCTGGATCTCCGGCACGTTCGTCGAGTTCGAGCGCAGGACTTTGCGCACGGTCGGACGCGACACCCTCAACACACGCGCGATCTCGTGCCTGCTCACTCCCTTTGCCTTCAGCTCCAGAATCGCGGTTCGCTGCGCCTGGCTCAGCATGTTTGCCCTCCTGTTCCTTTCCGATTCGTTCCGCCATCCGGTTCAGTTCCCGGCGCGCGCTTTCGATCCGGCGTTGCGTCTGCTCCTGTTGCGCGCCGTTCATCTCCGGCAGGGCTTCGGTGAGCCTTCGGCCGGCGCGGCGCAGAATGGCAAGCGCCATCTCCAGATCGCGCTCAACCTGTTCGACCGCCGCGGCCTTCACCATCGGCGGCTGCCGCTGCGTTTTCAAAAACAGTTCCGGTTCGGCGAGAATGCGCTCGCGAACCACGCGCGAGCCTTCGCGCCATGCGGTGTAAAGCTGCGCGGCCTGCCGCGTATCGCAGCGGTGCTTCACGAATGCGGCGGCCATGCGCTCGCAGTCGTCCGCACTGACTCGCGCGATGGGAACCAGATACTTCATCGCCATCTGCGCGGTGAGGTTTCCTTCCCGGACCTGACGCTGGACCGTTTCGGGCAACAACTCAACCAGCGCCAGCCGCCGCGATACCCAACTCACGCTGCGGTCGAAGCGGCGCGCCAGTTCGTCGAGCGAATAACCGAAGCGCTGCTCCATCTCCGAAAGCAGCCAGCCTTGTTCGAGCGCGCTTTCCTGCGGGCTGAATCGCAGCGACCTCGATAACAGCAGCGCTTCGGCTTCGCTCATCGGCCAGACTGTGGCCTCGACGGTGTCGCGGCCCAGTTGCTGGAGCGCGGCGATGCGCTTGTGACCGTCGATCACCAGGTAGCGTTCGCTGTTGTCTTTCAAGACCACCACGACGATGGGCGTCTGCTGGCCGCTCTCAGCCAGCGACGCCAGCAGATGGCGCTGGCGGTGCGGCTCGCGAACTCGCAGATGCTCCCACCGCCGGTCGAGTTGGTGAAACTCCAGTTGCATGGTCTGCCGACTGAGTCCGAGTATGCGGGAAGCCGGAACTGGTCTTTTGCGGGAAAAGCGGAAGTGTGCCGGGAACTCCCGCGGGATCAATGAGATACGGCCGGATCTGGTCTTTCGCGGTACGGATCATTAGTGCTCCCATAACGCCAATGAAATCAGCGCCTTGCGGGCCGAACTGGTCTTTCGCGAAGTTCCAGGGAAGTTGGTTCAGCGGGGCGGGCAATCGCAGCGGTTCCGGCGCTTCCGGCTGCGCCGCGCGCTGGTCGATCCGCCAGGCGATGGCATAGCCGGGGTTCCGATTGCGCCAGTTTGCCTGGGTCTTCTGACGGCGCGCCGTCTGGCATCCCGGATTACCGCAGGCCCGTTGCCGGTCTCCCACTCGCGGGTTCGGCCGGAACCACCGGCGGCAGATGGTGCACGGTCTCTTCCCGGCCTCTGGCATCGTGATGTTTCATCGTCTTCATCACGACGTCCTATACCGTCCGAGTACCGCCGGTCAGATCAGAATGCCTGGGTCATTTCTGGAGAGTAGAGGCGGGTCAATTCTCCCGAGCGCCGAAGCTCACGCGATAGGCTTCCAACAGCCGGTCCCCCACCACGTCGCAGTATTCAAAGTTGAATGCTGTTCCTTCAGCCCAGTCTGCAAACTTGATTCATCGTCCTGGCGAAAAGGACATCATCCACCGTGCTCAGCTTTACAAGTAGATCCGCGTTGAGAGCCTTCAGGAGTGTGCCCTTTTGATCTCCGTCGATTCCTTCGATGTGGCTGACGAGAATGCGCCAATCGTCGATAGAATCTGGGTCAGCAAGCACCCCGTCGAGAATAGTAGCGTCGTCTTTCGCCGGAGGCGTAAACTGAGACGTGCGCCAAAGGTCGAACAGCGCCGCCCTCAATGAACCGACGTTGGGGAATCTTTTCTTAAGCTGAGTTTCGGTGCACTTCTCCAAAAGTGCTCCGTACGGCCCGGTTGCCCGAATTTGTGAGAACGGGATTCTTGTAGGCCTTAGATCGACCGCGTCGTGGAGTATACACCCTAAAGCAAAATATCAGCCTGTTCCGGGGTGTTTCGAAAATCCTGCGCTTGCTCGGGTGCCGCGTAGGAGTACGAGCCGTAAGCGGACTTGCTGCTGGTGAGGACCGTCGTACCCCGAGCTGTTGGGAGAATGAGGCCAAAGTCGGAAAGCACCCACTGTTCATCAACCAAGAGAATGTTTTGTGGTTTTAGGTCCCGATGCACATAGCCAAGACGGTGCAGTTCCTCTACAGCCGCAAGAATGTCCTGCCAAGGCGCCGGGTCGAAACGCCCCTGTATGTGGTCCGCTTGGATTTTGTCCATGAACGACTGAGTTGCCAGCGGCATGGTGAACCACGCGGGGTCGGCGTCCAGATCGTGCTCGATTATGGGCATGATGTTCGGATGGTGGATGTTCGATTGGACTCGCACTTCCCTGGCGAATCGTTTTTGAAGTTTATCTCGTTCCACGCCACTTCGAAGCGCCGGAGCGAAGGATTTACGCGCCCAACGCTTCTTTTTTTGGTCCTCTACCTCGTGAACAACGCCGAACCCGCCGTGGTCGATCTCCCGAACGACTCGCATTATAGCTAAGACCCTAATGTCCCAGACACTACAAGGACTTAAGTTACCATATTCGACATGCCTGAGTATTAAATGCGCCTGAAAGCGGTGAGATTCGAGCACACGCGGGTTGAATTCATCGCCGGGATCTGGCGAGAGTTGCCGATTCCAGCGGCCGGAGGTGACCGGCGCCAGGAGTGGAGACCGATCCAAGGCCTTATCTGGAGTACTTGCGCAGCGAGACGGCGTTCATTGAGGTTCGGGAGGTTGGCGCCAGAGGTTACCGATCCGTTTCATGTTTTTGGCGAGTGCTCTTGAGCCAGCCGCCGGTCATGCGGCCGACTTCATCCATGGCTTTGGATCCGAATTCATAGCCATCGATGTTGATGGTGCGCAGGTCCTTGGCCAAACGCAGGAGGTAGCGGGTGCGATTGACTTCGCGGACGGCGGCCCCGAGGGATCCGCTGTTGCGCGATTGATAGGTCGCGTCGACGAGGTTCATTAGTAGCTCGATTGAGGACGTGACCAGGTTCTGGCCGATGGAGAACCGGTAAGACTTAGGGAACTTCTCTACTTTGGGAATGATCCAGAGCGACCAGTCGTAGGCTTTTTGGACAACGATGCCCGGTTCGGTATGCTGCAAAAAATTTTCCTTTTGGGGGGAAGGGTCCCCCCAAAACCCCCCTCATAAACTCAAAACACTAAACTCTTAACTTAATTCCCCGGCACAACGGAACCCTATACAGTTGACGCGGTACGAGGGCTCGAAGTCGTTACGGAACGAGACGCGGACGAACTGAGGAATGTTGAACCAGGAGCCCCCGCGCATTACTTTGAAATCTTTCGAAGCGCTAGCGCGCTGCTGATATGGCGCGTACCAATCTTCGCACCATTCCCAAACATTGCCCAGCATGTCGCAGAGACCCTCAGTCGAGTTCCCGTCCGGGTACAAACCTACCGGCGTCGGGCGGTCGCCGTCATAGTTGGCGAGCGCTGGACTGAGTGGGGGCTGCTCGCCCCACGGATACCGGCTGCCCTTGGGCCCTCGTGCCGCGCGCTCCCACTCGGCTTCTGTTGGCAAGCGGCATCGCGCCCATGCGCAGTACGCCGATGCCTCATGCCAGCTCACCCCCGTAACTGGCCGGTTGGGATACTGTTCTTGGCGCTCCCAATCTTCCGGCCGCTCGACACTGCCGTAGCCGCCATGGCTCCAGAATTTGGTGCTTGAATAGCCACTGTTCCTCATGAATTGCCCGAACTGCTGCACAGTTACCGGAAAGCGCGCGATGCGAAACGGCCGGAGGGTCACTGCGTGCACCGGCGACTCTGGTTCCTGAGCCTGCGGATCGAAGTTGGGCTCGTTCTTACTGCTCGACTGGGCGCCCATCCGGAAAGTGCACGCGGGAATAGTAACCCAATTTCTCTCGTCACTATGCTGGTCTAGCCGAGGGTCGCCTACCTGGCCCAATGCGTCGGCGGCTTCCAAGCGCGTCTGGATGTCGATCTGGCCGGCAGCGCCGGCCTCAAAAATACCAATCACGCTTTTCACCGTCTGCCGGTAGCCGGGGGTTTTGGGCTCATACCCCATGCGTGAAAGGTCTCGCATCATGGCCCCCAACAGGGCCGCGCAGCGCACCTGCTGCGTCAGGGTGGGTTGCTTGCCCAGGCTCTCCAAAATTGCCCGAAAGAAGCCTTCAATTTTCGATTCGCCCTGCTGGCGCAACACTCCTCCGAGGAGCCGCATGGCCTCCCGCCATTCCGGATGATAGAGTTTGCCGCTGGCGACTACGCGAGCGATCTGTTGTTGTTCACCCAGACTGGCGATTTCGCGCGCGGCCAGATATTCCTGGAAACTCAGGTGCCAGAACTTCAAATCGCTACCGGCGGAGGAAATGATGCCGCTGTCGTGGGTTTCAGATTCCAAGAGGACTTCATTGGCGTCGGCGGCGCCGCCGAACGCGGAGGATAGCAGCTCCGCGGCTTGGCGCTTGTTCATCTGTACCATTCGGGCGCCGCCCGGGGCATCTTGCATGTGGAGCGCCAACTTCCGCATGTACTCCAGGCATTTTTCGGGCGCCGGCCGGCCCGGTTTGTGCTCGTGGGCGCTGGACAGCCAGCCCAAAATGGATTCGTACAATTCGACCCGGTACTCCGGCAAGCGGCCGCCGTTGTGCTGCAGCACGGCGAGAGCGGTCAGCATCACCGCGTTGCCGCTCATCTCGCGGATCTCCGGGCGGCTGTCGAGAGCGGTCTCCAGCCCGGTCTTAAAATCGCGCGTTTCGGCGTCGTTCAGCGCGAGCGCCTGGGCAAAGCGATGGAAAAAGCTCCCGATCTCTTCCGGCTGCAGGTCGCCGATCCGGACTGGATGGAAGCCCGCTAGCACGGCGTCGCCGATATTGGTTTGCGGACGCGTGCTGATGAGGAAATCGCACTTTTCAAAAGATCGGGTAGCGTGTTCAAACAAGCGGGCAATGCGCTCCCGCATGCGGCGTTCCGGCGCTTCATCGAGCCCGTCTACAATCAGCAGGCAGTTTCCGCCGCCCAGGCGGGCGCGGAAGAAAGCCTCATCGAGACCCCACTGGTACTCCTGGCTCTGCTTTCCGAGGAAATAAGGAATCCAGTCCGGGGAGTCGTCCGGCTTCTGCGATGGGCCCGCGGGCAACAATTTTGCCAGGTCGGCCACGCGAATGAGGATCGGGAAGCGCCGGTCGTTTTCGCCTAGAAAGGGAGGGGCGCCGGGTGGTACGTTGTCCCGCAGCTTGCGGCACAGCTCAAAGGCCACACGGCGCAGAAAGGTGGATTTGCCCGAACCGGGATCGCCAACGATGACGACCTTGGGTTGCGCAAGCGTTTGTTCGAGAACGATGCGGCGCGGTTGCTCCGCGCCGCCGCGGGTAGCGGCAACGGTGGTGAGCGGAATGTAGATCTCGTCGATGCCAAAGAAGTAAGGCTCGGCGCGCTTGGTTTTTAGGCCCTTGATGCGAATCTGGCGAGTCTCTTCCTGGAGAGCCTTGAGGTAAGTATCGGGGTCCTGAAAGGTGGATGGCGCGGCGGCGGGATGCCGGCGGCGGCCCCAATCGGCCAGCGCTTCTGAGACTAAGGGGCGCACGCTGGCTGCGTCAGTAAAGAAATTGCGGACGTAGCGGCTGAGTTCCCGCTTGAACTGCCCCAGCTTCTCTTCCTCGCGTTTGACTTGGTTGCGGAGCTGAATATATTCTTCATCGGGCAGGTTTTTGCCTTGAATCAGGCGATGGTCGTCACGCAGAGCGGGCGGCCAGTCAAACTTCGGATCGACCAAGAAGGCCAGGACTTCTTTATTGGATACCTGCCAGGCGTGCCGGCATTCCAGCCAGGTAATGCTTTTGGAGTCCGGGTTTTCCGGACCGTCCGGTATCCAACCATAGCGGTGGGCCACCAGCACGATGACCACTTCCGCCTCGGCGACTTTTTCGAGGCATACGGCGAGGGAAGGTTGGTGTCCGGAGGATGGAAAATACTCCATCATGCGCGGGGAGAATCCGCTGGCGGACGCAGCTTTGGCCGCTTGTTCCCGGTGGGCTGTCAAATCATCGGAGGTGGAGGAAATAAATACAACCGGGTCATGTGCCATTGCCGCCAATTTTAGAACAAAATGCGGGTTGGTATCTGGTGCGGCCAGGCTCTGCCGGAGCGAAGTGTTTGGCAAAAGGCAATCCGGGCTGGCGTTCGCGGTGAGGCTACCAGAAAGCCCGGCGCCGGTGGATGTTTGACGCCGCATGGGCGGCGTCGGGACGCACGGCCCGGAAACGGAGTTGGCGCGCCTGGAATCTCCTTGAAGAAGCCAGCACCGGCCCGCAGGTCCCACTTTCTTGAGATCTGGCTCCGTATACGCCGCGCCAGACGGGTGGCGTCAAGGGGCTGCTGGCTTCGATAACGATGCACTTATTCGGTATGCTCTCACGGGCGGCACGTCCTGGTCAACGCGCCTGCGGCTGGCGGAGTTCGCGCAACCTTGGTGCTGCGATTGGGCTCTGGGCGGAGTTGATGAGATTTTGCCAACTGACCACGCGGACGAGAGGTTTACCGATCCGCTTCACTCTTGGTTTACGCTGCGTCGCCGACTTCCACCGTCATCCGTTTGCCCAAGACCGATAGAGCGTCAATGAATGCATTCCACTTTTGTGGAGTGTTGCGGGTCGAGCATGCGGCGGATTAGTCCGCTCATGAGTGCCCAAGCGGCGAGCTAGGCAGGGAGGGGATGTGCACTAAGATGGGGATGGATCGTTCAATGATTCGGCGAATTCATATTCAAAGGTACAAATCGCTGCGCGATGTGGAGGTCGCGCTCAAGCCACTTTCAGTATTGTTTGGTCCGAACGCGGCAGGCAAGAGCAATTTCATCGACGCTCTTCAACTTCTCTCTCGAATCGCTGCGAGCCGGAGCCTGAAGGAGGCCTTCGAACCGCCCTACCGTGGCAAGCCGATGGAGTCTTTTTCTTTCGACGAGACCGGACTGGAAGGCCTCATGCATAAGGAGTCGGTGTCCTTCCAAATAGAAGCCGATATTGAGCTCTCGCCGGCGGTGATCGCGGCAGTCAACAAGGAGATCCTGGAGACAAAGCGCGGGCAGTCCGGCGCTAACGGCTCTGACGCCAAGAGGCCGGCTTCGTTTATCCATTACGAGAACCTTCGCTATCGTATTGAGATCGGAATCACGCCGCGATCCGGAGTGCTCCACGTATCTGACGAATACCTGGTGGCGCTCGGGCAAAACGGTGAACCCCGATCCAAGCCCCTACCATTCCTTCAAAGAGTGAACCATCGAATTCATTTAAGGATGGAAGGTCAGGCGCATCCCACCTATTTTGATCAGTATCTCGACCACGCCATCGTCTCCCGGCCGCTCTACGCGCCGCACTACCCTCATCTCGCTGCTCTCAAGAAGGAGTTGCAGAGTTGGTTCTTTTACTATTTTGAGCCTCGCGAGCGCATGCGGGCGCCCACCGGCGTGAAGGAGGTGCGCCACATTGGGTCGATGGGAGAAGAATTGGCCGCTTTCCTTAACACGCTGAACAGCCTCGACCCGCGCCAATTTAAGGCCGTCGAAAAGGCCTTGCATAGCCTAATTCCCTCCATCACAGGGATTCGTACCGAAGTCAACAAGGTGGGCGAGGTGGAATTGAGCCTCATGGAAGGCGCGGTGGCAATGCCGGCGCGAGTTCTTTCCGAAGGCACGCTCCGCGCGCTCGGTTTGCTCGCCTTGAGCGGAGTTAAAGAGCCACCAGCTTTGGTTGGCTTTGAAGAGCCAGAGAATGGAGTGCATCCCCGTCGAATCCGGGACATAGCCAAAATACTTGAAAGCCGCGCCGAGTCAGGGGATACGCAATTGATCGTTACCACGCACTCGCCCATTCTGCCGGACCATATTCCGAACGAATCTCTTTTTGTCTGCCAGAAGAAGAGTTCCGGCACGGTCATTGAGCCATTTTCGGCTTGGGGTCCGCTGGCGCGCCGTTCCGAAATCGACACCGCCCTTGAGGAAGATGCAGAGGAGGCGCCGGTGTCGCAACGAATGCTCCGGGGCGATTTCGATGCCTGAGATGACGCTCTTCTGCGAGGACTCATTTCATGAGAAATTCATCGGCGCCATGCTCAAAAGGTTCGCAAACGAATACGGAGTCGGCGTTACGTCCAGGTTCCTGAGCGCTCAGGGTGGTCTGTCTCGAATGCACTATGAGTTCAAAGGCTTCTTGCATGACCTTTCGAGACAACGGCTGCAGCTTCCGGATTCCATAATCGTCGTTGTAGATGCTAACTGCCAGGGGTACAACGGGCGTAAGGATGTGATGGACCGAGTGCTAACTGCCTATACGCAGTTTCAGCAGCTCGTTTCTTACGCAATTCCCGATCCCCACATTGAGCGATGGATGCTGGTGGATCCCAAGGCTTTCCATACCGTTTTCGGCCGTGGCTGCACCCTCCCTGCAATTAAGTGTGCGAAAGGCGAATACAAGAGGTTACTGCGAAAAGAGATTCGGGACAGCGGTATTGAAGCTCCGTTGGGCGGAGAAGAGTACGCCGAAGATATTGTGATGGCAATGAATTTGGGCCAAGTGGAGGGGCGTGAGCCGTCGCTTGGATTGTTCCTCAAAAATCTCAAGGGGCAATTCAACTCCTGGAAAACGCGCGCAGGTGACCTTTCACGCTAAAGACGGCGGTTCGCTGGGAGACACGCCTAAGCGTTGGACGGCGACTGGCAAGCTAGGTTGGGTCGGGCTCGCCGCCGTCCTGAGGCTCGTGATCCTACGGCGATTTCGAGCGCATCTAGGTCCAGGTTGAGGGTGCGGAGGTCCTTGGCGAGGCGTAGCAGGTAGCGGGTGCGATTGACTTCGCGGACGGCGGCCCCGAGGGATCCGCTGTTACGCGATTGATAGGTCGCGTCGACGAGGTTCATGAGTAGCTCTATGGAGGACGTGACCAGATTCTGGCCGATGGAAAAGCGTAAGGACTTGGGGAATTTTTCTACTTTGGGGATGATCCAGAGCGACCAGTCATAAGCTTTTTGAACAACGATGCCCGGTTCGGTATGCTGCAAAAAATTTTCGTTTGGGGGGAAGGGTCCCCCCAACCCCCCCTCATAAACTCAAAACACTAAACACCTAACTTAATTCCCCGGCACAACGGAACCCTAAATCGTCGTAGCGGTTCGACGGCACGTCGCTGCTACGGTACGAGACGCGGACGCCCTGAGGAATGTTGCTCCAGGAGCCCCCGCGCAGCACTTTGTAGTCAGCCGGGGCTCGAGCCCGTTTCTTGCTTCCAGTCTCATATGGTACGTACCAATCTTCGCACCATTCGTAAACATTGCCTAGCATGTCGCAGAGATTTTCGGTGGAGTTGCCTTGCGGGTAGAGGCCAACCGGCGTCGGATGCCGGGGCGCGTTCTCGTGGTAGTAGTTGGCGTGCGCCGGGCTGAGGGGTGGTTCGTCTCCCCACGGGTAGCGGCTGCTGTGCGGTCCTCTGGCCGCTCGCTCCCACTCGGCTTCGGTCGGCAAGCGGCCTCCCGCCCAGGCGCAATACGCCGCTGCCTCATACCAACTCACCCCCACTACCGGCCAGTTGGGATGCTGCCGCTGTTGCTCCCAATCTTCGGGGGCCTCGAATTTGCCGCAGCCTTCGTCGGGCCAGTATTTTCGGGTGGTGTAACCGCCGTCTTCGATGAACGCGCTGTATTCCTGCACCGTTACCGGATAGCGCCGGATGCGGAAGGCGTTCAGCTTGACCTCGTGAACTGGGGATTCGTGGTCTTGCGCTTCGGGGTCGTCCGACTTCTCCGCGCCCATGTGGAAGGTGCAGGCGGGGATGGTGATCCAGTTGTCTTGCGGTGGGTTCCCCTCCCTGACGGTCGGGGCTAGATCGTCCAAGCGGGGGTCGCCGGATTGCCCGAGCGCCTCCGCCGCTTCGAGGCGCGTCTCGAAAGGGATCTCCTTGGCGGTTTTTGCGTCGAAGATCGACAGGCAGCGATCCAGGTTCTGCTGGTAGCGCGGGTCTGCGATGCGGTAGTCCCAGGCCTTCAAGTCTCGGAGAATGCATCCGATCAGGCCCACGCAGCGAGCGCGGTCCGCCAGTTTGGCGTCGGCGTTAAGCAGGTCGAGGATTTGGGTTAGGAAGGCGTCTACGCGTTCGCGATCCTGTTTGCAAAGGACGCCGGCAAGCAACTGCACGGTTTCCCGCCACTCCGGTAGGTAGAGCTTTCCTTCGTCGAACAGAAGCCTCTGGCGGTCCTGGTCTTTGATCGCTAGCATTTCCGCGGCGAGATATTCCTCAAAGGTGAGGTGCCAATAGCGCAGCGTGTCTCCGCGGCTGATCAGGATGCCGCTATCGGTTTCCTCTGTTTCCAAGAAGCGGAGGGCCGCCTCGAGCTTTTCATGAGGTTCGGTGGCATCGCGAAACTCCGGAGCGAGGATTTCGGCGGCGCGGTGGCGCGTGATTTCCACTTGCTTGCCTTTGGAGTGGCAATGCATGGCGTAGGCGAGACGGCGCATGAGTTGAAGGCAGTGGACAGCGGAGCGGCCGGACTGGGCTTCGCGCGATTCGGCCAGCCACGTGAGCACGGAAAAGTAGAGTTCACTGCGCTGATCGGGCAATCTCTTTTGATTCCAATTTAGGGCGGCGAGTGCGGTTAGCATCACTGGATTTCCCGCCATTTTGCGGATCTCGGCTTTGCTGTTGATCTCCTTGAGGAGTGCCTCGCGGTGTTCCGCGGCTGTGGGTTTGGCCGGGTACAGGGCGGAACACCATTTGGAAACGAAGGTCTCGATGGCGGACTGGTCGAGGTCGGCGATCTGGATGGTTTCGAAACCGGGAATGACGGTTTCGCCGCCGTATGCAGGAGGGCGGCTGGTTGCCACGATGCGGGTTTTCTTGTAAGCGCGGGCGGCTTGTTCGAGTAAGCGGGCGACGGATTTTCGGCGTGTGCGATCGGGGATTTCATCCAGGCCGTCGAGGAGGAGCAGGCATCCATCGCGGAGATGGTCGCGGAAGAACTGAGCGTCGAGTTGCCAGTTGGCGTGTTCGGATGCTGCTTCGAGGTAGAGAATCAGCCATTCGGGGTCATGTGTGTCCGCTGGGCCCGCTGGGCCCGCTTTGCTCTTGCGGATGTGCTCGGCGAGGCTGGCGGCGCCGATCAGGATGGGAAGCGGGATGGGGTTCGTGGTGATGAATCCGGCTGCGGCTTGGGGATCTCCGTTTAAGATGGCCTGGCAGGCTGCGAAGGCGATGCGGCGGAGAAAGGTGGACTTGCCTGCGCCGGGGTCGCCGACGAGGACGATGTGTGAGTTCGCCAGGGCGTCTTGCAACGGAACTTTGCTGGGTTGGGAGCGGGGGTCTTTGCCCGGTTGTTCATGAGCCAGCACAGTGGTTAGTGGTGTGTACAACTCGTCGATCGCGAACTGGTAGGACTTGCCTCCGCTGACGCGCAGACCGCGGATGTCGATGTGGGCGGTGATGTCGCGCAGGGCTTCGAGGTAGAGGGTGGGATCGGTCTGGCGGTTGGGAAGTGGGGGCTTGGTCCACATTTCCCGCATCAGCCGGCGCGTTTTCTTGCCTTCGTCATGGACGGCGTCTTCAATTCGCACCAGGCTGAGCGCGCTGAATATCTGAAAGACCGGCGGATTGTGCTTGATTTCGAAGTGGAAGGATCCGCAGAGCTTCGGCGCTCACGAAAAGTGACCCAGCAGCGCTCGATTGAAGTGAGCCAGGCAAGGATCAGGATTGCGGCCTGAGCACGATTCATCCATCCACGCCGTTGGCGTGTGCGGTGGTTGCGCGGAGCGTAAGTGGGCTCGATATCATCCGCGCCGAAAGGCGCGCGTCGAGGGGTTGGGAAAGTGACGGTTATCGTGGGGTAGTGGCGCGTTGAAGTTTGTGGCGGAGATGCTGAAAGTATTCCTGGCTCACCTTCAGTTGCAGGACTTCCTCGATCACCGGGGAGAAGTAGGCCAGCGATCGAATGACGCCGAGCGGAGGCGCATCGGCTGGCCTCGCCAAACGCCGAGCCGCAGCAAGGATCAGCGCGTTCTCAACGGCTTCGACCGGCACGCGGCGCGCATGCAGTTGAGCTGCCAACAAACGGTCCGGCCGACGCGCCGCGCCCGGAGTTCCCGGTGTTGCGCGATAGGCTTCGAGGACCTGCCGGACATACTCACGCTGTTCCATCGGCGCTGCGGCTCAGGCCTGGGGATCGCGCAGCGACGGCCCGTTGATGGTTACGGTGTGACAGTAATGCCGCACCCGGCTCAGCAGCGCCTCCACCATGGATTTGTTGCCGAGAAAGTTCTGCCACTCGTCATAGCCGAGGTTGGTGGTGATAATCGTCGAGTGCCGGTGATAGCGCTCCTCCATCAGTTTGAAGAAGGTGTTGGACTGTTCGGGCTTGAGATTTAAATACCCGAACTCATCGATCAGAAGGACGTCCAGGCGCGCCAGCCGGTTGAGTAACTGGCGCGTGGAGCGGTCCGCCAGTGAGGCATACATCTCGTCAAAAAGATCTTGCGCACGAATGAACTGGCAACGCTGGCCGTTCTGCAAAGCCTTCAGCAGGAGGCCGCAGGCGAGGCCCGTTTTGCCCACGCCGGTCGGGCCCACCAGCACCAGATTCTCGTGTTTGGCCACAAAGTCGAGTTCAGCGAACGCGCGCATCTGCTTGCGGTTGACGCCCGGCTGGCGCGACCACGGAAACGTTTCCAGCGACCAGCGTTCTGGCAAGTTGGCCCGGTGAATCCGCCACTCCAACGCGCTTTCCTGACGGTCGTGCCATTGCGCACGCAACAGCCCGGCAACGAACTCGGTGTAAGAGATCTGCGCCTTCTCCGCCGCGTGCAACTGCTCGCCGTACACAGTCAGCATGCGGCGCAGCTTGAGATTCTTCAGTAGTTGTTCCAGTTCTTCAGTCATTGCTCTCCGGTTCCTTTTCCCTCATCAGAAAGTAGTCGCGCGCCACGCGCCGCAGAATCATGCGCTCCAATCGATCCAGATCGTAGAGTCCATAGTGAGCCGCTTCGGCCACCGCGGCAAGAAACGGTTCGCGCGGATACTCCCGCAACAGCCGCAACAGTTGCCGCAGGGCAAGAGCCACCACTTTGCGCCCCTTCTGCTTCAGGGAAGCGACATAGAGCGCGATCTCCGGCGCGGCTTCCACCAGCGCCTGTTCTTCCGGATGCGGATCGCCGCGCTTCACGCCCTCCCCGCGCGGCGGTCTGTGTTCGGCCAGCGTGACCCGCTGCGGCAATGGCGTCAGAGCGCGGACGTGCGTAACGATATGGCGCGCGTCGAGTTCGATCTCGATTCTGTCCCGGGTCTCGCGAATCTCCACGCGCCGCCCGATCCAAGGGACCGGAACCGAGTAACGGATGGAATGCACCGAGACGTATCCTTCCACGTCCACAGTGCGCTGATGCAGCCGGTACACTTCGGGGATCCACGCCGGCAGAGGTTTCAGATGCAGCCGCTCCTGCGCGAACAACTCGCGCGGCACAGCCCGGATATGTTTCTTGTAGGTGGAGTTGACCTTGTCGCACCACTGGCGCGCCTGCCGGTTCAGGTCTTCCCAACTGGTGAAAGTGCGACCGGCCAGAAAGTTGTTTTCGATGAACGAAAATGGCCGTTCTACGCGCGCCGACCGGTTGGCATCGCCGCGTTCATGAGCGATAAAGCGGAATCCGAGGCGGTCTGCGAAGGCTTCCATCTCGGGCACCGGAATCATCTCGCGTCCCGTGCCGCGCAGCACCACCACATGCGTGTTGTCGATCATCACGCGTTCCGGGGCGCCGTTCAGATAGCGCACCGCGTCGGTGAGAAACACCTTGCAGTCGAAGCGCTGAAAAGTGGGATTGATCTGAAAGAACAACATGCGCGAGTAACACAACACCGCCGAGGCGGTCTGCGCCTTATGCTTGCTGCCGCCCACTTCCACTGCATGCGGCGATGTATCATGCTGCATTTCCACACCGGGATCGAAGTGATATTGGCCCGCGGGCATAACCGGCGTTTGCCCGATGCCCTGTCTGCGGCAGAACGCCGTCAGCGCCGGATAAGACAGCGCCGCTCCGCTGGCCGCAAGTTCCTCATGGACTCGCACCAGGTTCCCCTTGCAGGAAGCCAACAGATCGAGGATCTGTTGACGGTAGGGTTCGGCTTTCTCCGGCCGCTGGATCTCCGGCGCGTTCGTCGAGTTCGATTGCAGAACTTTGCGCACGCTCAGGCGCGATATCCCCAACAGACGAGCGATCTCGCGCTTGCTCACTCCCTTGGCCTGCAACTCCAGAATCGCGGTTCGCTGTGCTTGGCTCAGCATGTTTGGCCTCCGGTTCTTTTCCGATTCTTTCCGCCATCCGGCCCAGCTCCCGGCGCGCGCTTTCGATCGAGCGTTGCGTTTGCTGCTGCTGCGCGTCGTTCATCTCCCCGATGGCTTCGGGGAGCCGCCGGCCCGCACGACGCAGAATGGCAAGCGCCATCTCCAGATCGCGCTCTACCTGTTCCACCGCCGCGGGCTTCTCTATCGGCGGTTGCCGTTGCGTTTTCAAAAACAGTTCGGGTTCGGTGAGAATGCGCTGGCGAACCACGCGCGAGCCTTCGCGCCAAGCGGTGTAAAGCTGCGCGGCCTGCCGCGTATTGCAGCGCTGCTTCACCCATGCGGCGGCCATCCGCTCACAGTCCTCCGCACTAACTCGCGCCATGGGAACCAGATACTTCATCGCCACTTGCGCGCTGAGGCTTCCTTCCCGCACCTGACGCTGGATCGCTTCGGGTAGTAACTCAACCAGCGCCAGCCGCCGCGATACCCAGCTCACGCTACGATCGAAGCGGCGCGCCAGTTCCTCGAGCGAATAACCGAAGCGCCGCTCCATCTCCGAGAGCAGCCAGCCTTGTTCGAGCGCGCTTTCCTGCGGGCTCAATCGCAGCGACCGCGATAGCAGCAGAGCTTCGGCTTCGCTCATCGGCCAGAGGGTGGCCTCCACTGTGTCGCGACCCAGTTGCTGGAGCGCGGCGATGCGCTTGTGACCGTCGATCACCAGGTAGCGGCCGGGGTCGTCTTTCAAGACCACCACGACGATGGGCGTTTGCTGGCCGCTCTCAGCCAGCGACGCCAGAAGATGGCGTTGGCGGTGCGGCTCGCGAACTCGCAGATGCTCCCACCGCCGGTCCAGTTGATGAAACTCCAGTTGCATGCGCTGCCGACTGAGTCCGAGTATGCTCGAAACCGGAACTGGTCTTTTGCGGGAAAAGCGGAAGTGTACCGGAAACTCCCGCCGGATCAATGAGATACGGCCGTATCTGGTCTTTCGCGGTACGGATCATTAGTGCTCCCATAACGCCAAGGAAATCAGCGCCTTGTGAGCCGAACTGGTCTTTCGCCAGGTTCCAGGGTAGTTGGTCCAGCGGGGCCGGCATGCGCAGCGGCTCCGCCGCTTCCGGCTGCCCCGCGCGCTGGTCGATCCGCCAGGCGATGGCATAGCCGGGGTTCCGGTTGCGCCAGTTTGCCTGGGTCTTCTGACGGCGCGCCGTCTGGCATCCCGGATTACCGCAGGCCCGTTGCCGGTCTCCCACTCGCGAGTTCGGCCGGAACCACCGGCGGCAGATGGTGCACGGTCTCTTCCCGGCCTCTGGCATCGTGATGTTTCATCATCTTCATCACGACGTCCTATACCGTCCGAGTACCGCCGGTCAGATCAGAATGCCTGGGTCATTTCTGGAGAGTAGAGGCGGGTCAATTCTCCCGAGCGCCGAAGCCGCAGAGGTAGGGGAACCAGCGTTGCTGGAAGACGGCGCGGGCTTGGGTGGGGAGTTTTCCGTGGTTGGATTCGATTTCGGTGAGGGCTGCTGCGGTGAGGCTGGCGCCGTATTGCTGGCGCTTAGCCATTTTTAGCAGGAGGCGGGGGTCGATGGCGGGGGGATCCAATTCGTCGATCTTTTCGATTTCGCGGAGGCGTTTTTCACGGTCCTCTTTGATTTTTCTGAGCGTGGTCTGGGTTCCGGTTGTGAGGACGCCGGTTTTGGGCTGGCTTTGGAGACTTTCCGGAGCGCGTTCGAGGATCAGGCGACGCCAGCGCTCGATCCGGCCTTTGGGTGGTTCTAAGGGTTCGTGCAGGGCTTCCATCAGACAGTAGATGTCGGCGTGAAGGGAGGAGCGGGTGACGGCGCGCTCCAAGTCCAGGTTCTTTTCGGGATGGTGGCCTTCAAAGTACTCGTGGAGAGATTCGCGGGCGCGTTCGAGGTCGGCATGCGCGAAGTGGCTAGTCAAGTGTCCGGCCTGCTCGATAGCCAGGTCCCTCAGCTTTTTCAGAACGGGGTTGTCCGGTTCGCCAGCGAATTGAGAGCCGGCCCAGGCGAGCCCGATTAATGCGGTAAATGGATCTGGCACGCTGGGTATTATAGCGAAAAAGGCGGTGGATTCGGAAGATAATTGGAAGGGCGGCGGCTGTCTTCGCGTGGGGCTTGCAGCGGCCTTCGGCGGGTTACTACTGACGGACCAGGCGCGCTGGCTTGGGGAGGCGCAGGCCGAGCGCCTGAACCACTTTACGGATGCGCGCGAAGCTGGCGCTTTCGTATTCGGTGGCTTCGTAGCGCTGGATTTGTTGGGTCTTGAGGCCGAGCCGCAGGGCGAAGGTTTCCTGCGTCATTCCGGATGCGATGCGGGCGCGGATTAGGGTCTTGGGTAGATCTTCGACAGCGTCGAGCGTCAGGACGATGTCCTTTTGTGAATGCAGGCGCTCATAGGCTTGCACCTGGTTCCGTAAATCCTGCAGTTGGCTTTCGGCGGCGGCGCGCTGCGCTTGCCAGAGCCGTGGAGTGATGTCGGCGGGACGCTTCTGGCGGCCGAGTTCGGCGAGGGCGTCTTCGAAACGCCGGGCTTGCGCCTTGGAGATGCGATATTGCTTGTCGTTCTTAATCAACTTTTCTTCCTCCCTTCGCTTGCTCGTCGCTGCTTCGTGCGCGCCAGCCGAATCGCTAGAATGCCTTTCGGTTTTCCGGTCCGCTTGCTGACCTGGAAAAACTCGAGAAACGCCCGACCGGTGGCGCCTTCCGGTAGCTGGGCCGGGAAGAACTCACCCAGGAACCTGGCCTTCTGCGCTGCCCTTCCCAGTGAGAAGTCCCAGAATACGGGGTCTAGGGTTTCTTCGTTTACGTTGCGGATGTCCCAACAAGCGTCGAAGTCGCCAGGATTCGGCTTGGTGGTTACAAAGCTTCCATCCAGGTATATCAAGCGGCAGCCGGCCTGCCCGAGTTGCCGGCAGGCTTGCCGGAAGCCGTCTAGCAGGCGGCGACGACGGGGATTGAAGGCGAGCCGTCGATCGACCTCGGCCCAGGTGGTGAAGTGTATTCCAGGGGGCAACTCGCTGGTGGGCAACCATGCTGGAATCATTGTATCAATACTACGATTATGATGTATGGCAGGGCCAGGAGATCGGGGCTGCTTGGGGCGCCGGCCCCGCGTCAGTCGATGCCGGGTTGGTACTTGCGGGCTTTTGGAGGGAGAAGAACTCGCCAAACGGACTCGGCTGTCAGCCTCTTTGTCTCGATGACCATGGTGACGCGCGGCTCGCCGGGGATGGTCACGAGGATATCGGGTTGGAACGCCATGGATTGTTCTACCGCCTGTACTGTAACAAGTCTCTGTTGGGTGCGCTCATAGGCGAGTTCGGCACCTCCTCGCGCCTAACCCAAGCTTAGGCTGACCGGCGAATCGGGACGAAGCGGATTTCGACTCGCTGATTTAGGGCGCCGGCGATTCGGCGGAGCATCGCCAGGGAGTGGCCCTCATCCTCGGCGTCTTCGAGGCGGGAGATGACCGATGCGGTTGTGCCGACGAGTTTGGCAAGCTGCGTTTGGGTGAGGCTCGCGGCAGACCTCAACTGGTGGATCTTGCGGGCGATTTCTTCGTTCGCTCGCGCCTCCTCAAGGTTCTTCAGCCGGGCCGGCTGGCCGGTGTAATGCCGGCGATGAAGGATCTCCAATGCGCCGGTGACGGGTTTGGTTGGCTTGGCCATTTTATTGAGACTCGCTAAAACAGTGACAGGCGCGCTCGGTAGTGGGGCTGATCACGCTGCGCGCGCGGGTTAACAACCTTGTTAACAACCCGCGGCAGGTTGACAACCTGCCCCACAAGCCGAGATAGGTTCGTCACGCTATTTGCGAACATCAATGGGTCTCCGCATGCAAACCGGCTCTGGCCTTGCGAGGACTGCCAGAATGGTTTCAAGAGAATGAAAGCTGCCATCCTCAAGGCGTTCGGATCGCCACTCGCCGTCGAGACCTTGCCCGATCCGGTGCTGGGCACGGGCGAGGTGATTATCGACGTTGTGGCGGCACCGGTTCTCTCCTATGCGAAAGAAGTCTTTAGCGGAGCGCGCAAATACCTGCTGGCTCTCCCCATGGTGCCGGGAACTGGAGCGATCGGCCGCGTGCGCGCGACGGGTCCGGACTCGACGCGTCTTACGGTTGGCGATTGGGTGTTATGCGATGCGACTGTGCGGTCGCGCGACGATGCCCTGGACCCCGATATCACGCTGCAAGGCTTGAGTGCGCGGGGCGAAGGTGGCATGAAACTGCAACAGTATTACCACCATGGCTCCTATGCCGAACAGATGCTGGTCCCGACGGAGAACGCTACTTGGCTCGGTGCGCTGAATACGGCGGACGCGGCCCGATGGTGCGCGATGAGCAAGTTCCTGGCGCCTTATGGCGGCCTGCTGAAAGCAAACCTGCAGGCGGGAGAAACGCTCCTGATCAGCGGCGCCACTGGAAATTTCGGGAGCGCCGGGGTTGCGGTGGCGCTGGCGATGGGGGCGGGTTGTGTGGTTGCGCCGGGGCGAAATGAGAAGGTCCTGGATGATCTCGCGCGGCGTTTTGCCGGCCGCATTCGAACCGTAAAGCTGGTTGGCAATGAGGACGAAGACCGCGAGCGGATGCGGCAAGCAGCGCCCGGTCCAATCGATTGCGTACTGGATTTGCTGCCACCTTCGGCTGACGCGATAACGGTACGGGCTGCCGCCATGACGGTGCGGCGCAATGGAAGAGTGGTCCTGATGGGAGGTGTCGGGATGTTGGGAGGCGCGGCACTGGAGCTTCCTTACCCGTGGATCATGCGGAATTGCATCTCGGTGCTCGGGCAATGGATGTACCCGCGCGAGGCTGCGGGCCGCGTGGCCAGCATGATCCGGTCCGGCCTGCTGGATCTGGGAAATTTCGAGGTTACGAGCTTTGGTCTGGATGACGCGAACGAAGCCGTAGCCCATGCGGCAGCGAATGCGGGACCGTTCCGGATGGCGGTGATTCAGCCGTGACCGGTTGCAGTTTGCTGGTGTGCTGATGAAGCATAGGCCCGGGCGACTCCGGTGACGAGGACGTGCCGCCCGGTGAAATCTTGACCAGCCTCCGGGGATGTATTTACAATGTAAAGCATGGAGTTCGATTGGGACTCCGGCAACCTCAACCATATTGCTAGGCATGGGGTGACCCGCGAAGAGGCCGAACAAGCCGTTGTCATTGAGCCCTTGGAAGCGGAGGTTCAACTGGACGCGAGCGAAAACAGAGTGATCTGCCTTGGAAGAACGAATTCAGGCCGTCTACTTACAGTCATTTTCACCGAACGGCACGGCAAAACGCGTGTAGTCACAGCCTACGACATGACCAAGGAACAACAACAAATGTATTTCGAGGAACAATGACCACACCCAAGAAATCTGTCGCAATTCCGAAGTTCCGCAGCGAGGCCGAGGAGGCGAAATGGTGGGACAGTCAGCCGGAGGCGGCCACCAAGATCATGAAAGCCGCTGTGAAGTCCGGTCGTGCCCGGAGGCCGGTACCCCTCAAGACGGTCACGATGCGGCTTCCGGCGCCGGACATTCAGGCCGCCAAGGAGCTTGCTCAGGAGAAGGGACTTCCTTATCAAACTTACATAAAGATGCTGTTGCATGAGGCGCTCAGGCGAGAGGGGGCGGTTTAGAGCCCGGTTGAGAGCCCGGTTTAAAGCAATGAACCCGCCCGGAAACGATCCTCTCCGCACGGAATACGTGAATGAGGGCATCAGCGCGCGCGAGGTGCGGGCCGTTTTTCCCGATGAATCCGTTGAGACCATGCCCACTATGGTGGCCGTGCGCAAGGCTCGGGCACTCGGGCTCGATTTGGTTTTGATCGCGCCGGGCGCCGAGCCGCCAGTCGCGAAGGCCATGAAGTGCGACTGGACACGCGGGCGGGTTAACAACCCGCTGCAGGTTGACAACCTGCCCCACATTCACATTCGTGGGTTTCTGGTATGATCGGGCTAATGAGTATTGTTTCTTCCCCAGCAGTCCGCCGAAGTTTCTCTTAAATGATTCCGCCCAGAAACTACCCTCCCCGCAGGCCGAGAATCCGGGAAAACGTAAATGAGGCCATCCGTGTTCGTGAAGTGCGCGCCGTGTTTCCGGACGGATCCGTCGAGATCATGCCCACCATGGCGGCCGTGCGCAAAGCTCAGGAGCTGGGGCTCGATCTGATATTGATCGCGCCCACCGCCGAACCACCGGTCGCCAAGGCCATGGACTATGGCCAGTGGCAATACGAAAACAAAAAGAAGCAACACGAAGCCAAGAAAAAGCAGCACGTGATCCAGGTCAAGGAATTGAAATTCCGCCCCAATACGGATGACCACGACTACGAGTTCAAGAAGAACCACGCGATCCGCTTTTTGCAGGAAGGCAACCGCGTGAAGGCGGTGGTGCAATTCCGCGGGCGTGAGATCGCGCACGTGGATCTCGGCAAGAATCTGCTGAATCGGTTCGCGCAGGATCTGTCGACTTTCGGAACGGTGGAAGCGCAACCGCGGCTGGAAGGCCGCAATGCGCATGTCCTGATCAGTCCTGCGAAGGCCAAGGAAAAAGAGAAGGAGCCAAAGGAGCATGCTCCGCCTAAGCCGGCCGGCCCGCTAAAATAGCGTGCCAAA
Organism: Bryobacterales bacterium; assembly: GCA_963836595.1. Taxonomy (GTDB): domain Bacteria; phylum Acidobacteriota; class Terriglobia; order Bryobacterales; family Bryobacteraceae; genus DATFZA01. Next base: position 152,400 of record CAWIKC010000002.1, on the reverse strand, counting down.
CTAAGGGATGTGAAGGCTGCAATCGTCTTTTGCTTTCTCACTGCCGGCGCTGCCTGGCCGCAGAATCAGCCGGGAGTTCTTTCGCAGTGGGAAGTCCGCCGTCTGCTGAATAATCTGGACGAGCAGGCCCGGCGCCTGGGCCCGATCATGGCGCAAATTCAGCCGCAGACCTGGGTTTCGCGTGGAGCGCCGCAAGCGTACGTGGAGCAATGGGACCACAGCAAGGCGGACTTGCAATACATGCTGGACGATAACGCCGCTCTACAGAAGAAACCGGAACGCTTGACTCTGGCGATGGATACGTACTTCCGGATGGTTGCCCTCGAGAATGTTCTCGGTTCGGTTTTAGAAGGCGTGCGCAAATATCAGGATGCCGGCCTGGCGCGGCGCGTGCAGGATGCGATCAATGAGAACGGGAACAACCGCGACACTTTGCGTCAATATGTACAGGATCTGGCGCATCAAAAAGAGCTGGAATTTGCCGTGGCCGACGAAGAGGCGCAACGCTGCCGGGGAATGCTGATGCAGAACACGACGAATTCCGCAAAGAAGAAGAGAGACTGACGCTTGACTACCGAGATCCTCACCTTTACTTGCAGTATTTGCGGCGAGCCGTCGCACGACATCTGCGTCGCCTGCACCAAAGACGCCTGCCGGAATCATCGCTGTGAACGGTGTAAACGCTGTAGCGACTGCTGCGGCTGCGATGTTCCGCTGTCCGCCGCGGAAGCGGAAGTCGAGACCGAAGAGCATCTGGCTCCGGTATCGGAACCAGAGCCGGAGCTTCACGCGGCGCCAGAACCGGAAGTTTTGCAGACGCCGTCAGAGGCTATCCCGGAGTTGTTCCGACCGGATCCGGAGCCTAGGACAGAATGAATCGGTTGCGAGCCGCTACGATCTTGCTACTCTGTCCCGTGATGCTCTCTGGCGGGAAAATTCTGGTTCATGGCCATCGCGGGGCGCGCGCGATTTATCCCGAGAACACGCTGCCGGCTTTTGAATACGCCATTCACCAAGGCGCCGACGTGCTGGAGATGGACCTGGCCGTCACGAAGGACAACGTCCTGGTCATTTCTCACGACCCGCACATTAATCCGGAAATTTGCACCGGCCCTCATCCCGGCATCGCGATTCACGAATTGACACTGGCGGAGTTGAAACAGTATGACTGCGGCGCGCTAAAGAATCCGCATTTTCCGAAACAGCACCCGGTTCCCGGAACGCGCATTCCGACGCTCGATGAAGTGCTGAATTTGGCTGGTATGGGGACATTTCAGTTCAATATCGAGACCAAAAGCTTTCCCGATCACCCTGAACTGACGCCCACGCCCGAAGCTTTTGCCCGCCTGATGCTGGATCAGATTCGCAAACACAAAGTGGAGAGCCGCGTGATCATGCAATCTTTCGATTTCCGGACGCTGCATGCCATGAAGAAGCTCGCGCCGGAGATTCGGCTGGCTGCTCTCTACGAGGGATCGCCGCGTCCTTTCGTGAACATTGCCAAAGAAGCCGGAGCATCGATTATTTCGCCGTATTACGAGCTGGTGACCGTTGAGCAAGTGAAAGCCGCGCACGCGGCTGGGCTCGAAGTGGTCCCTTGGACCGCCGACACTCCGCAAGTATGGCAGACGCTGATCGACGCAAAAGTGGATGCCATTATCAGCGACGACCCGGCGGCGCTGATCGCCTACCTTACGACCAAGGGCCTACGATAAACGGGACAATCTGTCTCATGACCGCCAGATGAGGCCGCCAATGTGGCTGACCGTCCCGTAGCGTTCCCGCTAATCGACTCTATTTAAAGAGTTACATCAGTTGGTAACGCGCTTGCTTCTTTCCCTCCCATCATGACAGCGCATAAGACCAAAATCGGTCTAATAGCAGTACTTCTCTCTGGCATGGCCTATGCGGATATTTCGAAGATTTCTCCGGATTTACAATCGGCACTTGCCACTCCCGGACAATCCGTAAATGTGATTGTTCAGTATTCATCGCCTACTCCTAATTCTTGCGGCGGCGGTCTGTTGAGCTCCGTATTATGTCTGCCGCTCAATCTGCTGGGCGGCGTGGTCAATACAGTGTTCACTCTGCTGAATGCAGTGACCGCGACGTTGCCGGCTGGCAACCTGCTGGCTTTGTCCAATCAGTCGAACGTCGCCTATATCTCGCCCGACCGGCACGTCGTGACAATGACCGACCTGAGCGTTCCGACGACCAACGTGCCAGTGGCTTGGAGTTCGGGTTGGAACGGCGCGGGGGTCGGAGTCGCGGTTATCGATAGCGGCATCTACGCTCATCCGGACCTAGCCGGGCGTGTGGTCTACCGGCAAAGCTTCGTGAGTGGAAAGCTGACCGACGATTTCGGCCATGGCACGCATGTGGCGGGCATTTTGGCCGGGACCAACGGCATTGCTCCGCAGGCGAATCTTCTCGATCTCCGGGTTCTGGACGTCAGCGGGGTCAGCAACGATAGCGCGGTGATCGCCGCCATCCAAACGGCTGTGTCCTTAAAATCGAAATATAACATTCGAGTGATTAACCTTTCGCTCGGCCGGCCGATTTACGAAAGCTGTACTCTTGACCCGCTCTGCAAGGCGGTAGAGGCTGCATATCGCAACGGCATCGTGGTGGTAGCGGCCGCGGGTAATCTGGGCAGAAATGGTTACTCGACCGTCCTCAGCCCGGGCAACAGCCCGCATGCGATCACGGTGGGCGCGATGAAGGATATGGGGACACCGAGCCGCAATGACGACTTGATCGCCAGTTACAGTTCGCGCGGGCCGACGTACATCGATCAGACAGTAAAGCCGGACATTGTTGCGCCGGGCAATCTGGTGGTCTCGTGCCTTGCGCCTGGATCCACGCTGGTGAATACTTATCCGGCGAATATCGTGGCGCCGAATCACTTCATCCTGAGCGGCACCAGCATGGCGACGCCCGCGGTGTCGGCGGCGGCGGCGATTCTGATTGAGAAGGATCCCACGTTGACGCCCGACAGCGTCAAGGCACGCCTGATGAAGACCGCGAGCAAGACGTTTCCGGTGTCGAGCACGGCGACCGATCCTACGACCGGCAAAACGTACACCGACGAATATGATGTCTTCACGATCGGCGCCGGATATCTGGATATCGGAGCGGCGATCGGAAATTATGACACGACAGCCAAGAGCAGCGCGTCGCCGGGCTCCTTTTACAATGGCCTCTCTCATCAGGGTTCCTTCGTCTTCGCGCCCGGTGAAGTCTGGGGCTCTACTTCAGCGTGGGCGGTCCCAGTGATTTGGGGCTCGGCACAGGTGACCGGTGGCGGAAGCAGCCTGTGGAATTCATCCAATGCCTGGGCCAGCAGCGTGACTTGGGGTTCGAGCGTGACCTGGGGTTCGAGCGTGACTTGGGGTTCGAGCGTGACCTGGGGTTCGAGCACACCTTGGGGTTCCAGCGTGACTTGGGGCGCCAGCGGGATTGGCGAGCAGTAAAATGGACCAGAAGCCGTTCACCACAATTTTTTTCGCCGCACATATTGTGTTGGCCGGCTCGGTCCTGGTGATCGCGGGCTCCAATTGGGAATGCCATGATTGGCCGCGTTTCCTGGCCTTTTTGCTGACGGCCATGATTGCGGCAGTCTTAAAGGTAAGCCTGCCCGGAGTCAACCTGTCTGCCTCAGTAAGCGCCCTGTTCTTTCTGATCGCTATTGTTGTTCTCAGTCTTCCGGAAGCGCTGGTTATGGGAGCGCTTTCCACTCTGGTTCAGACCACCTTTCTGCGAAGTACGCGCGTCAGGCCAATCCAGATTTGCTTCAGTGTGTGTTGCATCGTCAATGCCATCTATGTTTCCTGGCTGGTTTTTCGTTGGAGTAATACGCATGGTCTGGAGCCGCTGGCATTGGCGCTGATGGCCGTCGCGTACTTTGTGGCCAACACCTTGCCCGTTGCCTCCATCGTCGCCTTGACTGAGCGTCGCGGACTGTGGGCAACCTGGCGGGGTTCCCAATGGGTGCTGCCGTATTACGGCGTCGGCGCTAGCATGGCCTGGCTGGTCTCGCGAGTTCCCGCATCCATCCAATGGGAGCTGCCCATTATCTGTTTGCCGGTGGTCTACCTGGTACACCGCTCCAACCGCGGCCACCTGAAACAAGTGGAAGTGGAGAAGTCGCACGTGGAAGCGATGAACGCGCTGCATTTGCGCACCATCGAAGCCCTGGCGCTCGCCATCGACGCCAAGGATCACACCACGCACGATCATCTGCAGCGGGTGCAACTGTACGCGCTGCAAATCGGCCAGGACCTGGAGCTTTCGGCTGAAGATATGGAAGCGCTACGCGCCGCGTCGGTGCTCCACGACATCGGCAAGCTCGCGGTTCCCGAAGATATTATCAACAAGCCGGGTAAGTTGAACCGCGCCGAGTTCGAGAAGATGAAAGTTCACCCGGTGGTGGGCGCGGAGATTCTGGAACGCGTCTCATTTCCCTACCCCGTGGCGCCAATCGTGCGCGCTCATCACGAGCGGTGGGACGGCAGCGGTTATCCATACGGTCTGAAAGGCGAAGAGATTCCGATCGGCGCGCGGATTCTTTCGGCGGTGGATTGCCTGGACGCGCTGGCCTCCGACCGGCAGTACCGCCGCGCCTTGCCGTTAGACCAAGCCATGGCCAAAGTGATGTCGGAATCCGGCACCAGCTTCGATCCCCGCGTGGTCCGGGCTCTGCTGGCCCGCTATGTAGAACTCGAACACAAGGCGACCGAGATGAAACCGAAGCTGCAGCCGGTTCTTTCCACCGACATGAAGATCACGCGCGGAAGCGCTCCGGCCGCGGGCTTTGAGCGCGAAGACGCGGAAACTGTGCTTACCGAACGTTCGCTCGCCAGCCTTGCCGAGCAGGTGGGAAGCATGGTTCGCTTCGACGCCCTTACCTATCATGCCTGCCTCGATCGCGTGGTGCGGCGAGTTTATGCCACGGGCGAAGTCGAATTGCTTCCGGACTGCCCGGAAGTACCACTGGGCGTCGGCTTGACCGGCTGGGTCGCCGCCGCGCGCCGGCCGATCCTGAATGGCAACCCGGCGGTGGAGCCGGCCAGCAATCCGGTTTTGGTCCAATCCGCCCTGGCCATGCCGGCGGCGGGCGGCGTTTTGACGCTTTACCGCAGAGAGCAAGATGCCTTCTCCGCCAAGGAACTGGCGGCGCTTGTCCCCTTGGCTGATGCATTGGGACACTGCACCCTGGCAACCGCGGCCGCCTGAAATACTTTGCTATCGTTAACGCGATGGCCCCTACTTTATTCCTGACCGGCGCCTCTACCGGAATCGGCCGCGCCGCTACCTTGTACTTCCACCAGAAGGGCTGGAACGTCGCCGCCACCATGCGCGACGCCTCGAAAGCCGGCCTGCCGGCGGAGATTCGCTGCTTTTCGCTGGACGTCACCAAGCGGGAAACGATCGCTCCAGCGCTGGACGGCGCGCTGCAGGCCTTTGGCCAGATCGACGTGCTGTGCAACAACGCCGGCTATGGGACCTTCGGCCCGTTCGAGGCGGTTTCCGATGAACAACTGGAGCGCCAGTTCGCGACCAACGTCACCGGCCTGATGTATGTCACGCGCGCCTTTCTGCCGCACTTTCGCGAGCGCAAGAGCGGCATCATCATGAATATTTCCTCCGTGGGAGGCCGCGCCACGTTTCCCTTTTACTCGCTGTACCATGGCACCAAATGGGCGGTGGAAGGCTTCTCCGAGTCGCTCCAGTTCGAGTTGGCGCCGATGGGAATTCGCGTGAAGCTGATCGAGCCCGGCGCGATAGAAACGGACTTCGCCAGCCGTTCGTTAGATCGCCTGCAGAAGGACGGTCTCACGGCGTACGACCCGATGCTCGAAACCTTCATGAAGAACTGGGCGGCCGGGCGGCAGCGCTCTTCTGCCGAGTTGGTGGCTGAGGTGATGTACCAGGCGGCCACCGACGGGACTAACCAATTGCGCTATATCGCCGGGGACGACGCAAAAATGGTGCTGGATGCGCGATCTAAGATTAGCCAGGAAGAATATTACGCGCTGATCCGGCAGCGGATGGGGTTGTAAGGGCGATTGGGGATGGAGGCGCTTCAGAAAGGGTAGGTTTCGGGAATTCCCTTAGCTTCCTTTTACTGGCTGTCAGTTTCGCGTGACGAGCAGCACCGATCCGTTTTGAAACGCTACGATCAAAATGGAGAGCGGAGGACCCGGCCATGAAACCATCGGAGGCTCTTACAGCGCACCGCGACGAATTGCGGCAGCTTGTCAGCCGCTACGGTCTGGCACGGCCCCGCGTGTTTGGGTCGGTTGTCAGCGGCACGGATACAGACGACAGCGATCTCGACTTGCTGGTTGATCCCGGACGATCCACAAGCCTGCTTACGATTGCCGGTTTGAAGATCGACGCCGAGAAATTGCTGGGAGTGCCGGTATCGGTTTTAACTCCAAAGGGATTGCCGCCGAAGTTCCGCAACGACGTGCTGCAACAGGCGCAGCCCTTATGAAGCACCTGGAGCGCGTAGAAGACTATCTGGAACATATTGTAGAAGCGATTGAGTGGGTAACCGCCTATCTTCGGCCCGTCCCGGACCTCGCCGCCTTTCAAGAGAACCGGCAGGTCCAAGACGCCATCGTTCGCAACATTGAAACTCAAATCATTGGCGAGGAAATCATCGGCGAGGCCGTAATCAAGATCAACAGCACCGCACCGGACTTTATTAATTAAGCAACATCCCGAGGTTCCGTGGGCGCAAATGCGCGGGATGCGCAATGTTGCGATCCATGAGTATTTTTTTGTCGATTTGGAAATCGTCTGGACGACCGTCAAGAATGATTGCCGATGCTGAGACGACAGATTGACGGGCTGCTGTCCGAACGCCGGCGCGATCCGAAACGCGATCACGAGCAGCCGTGAACGCGGCCATCGCGGGGCAGTTACAACCGAGGTGAACACGCCTCGCGTCGGCGGTGATGATGGATCTGACGATCCAAGATGGATTGTCCCCCACACGTCACTGCCCCACAGTGCTACCCCAAGTTTCAATCGGCGCGTAGCGCCAGCGACGCGTCGACGCGAGTAGCGCGCCGGGCGGGCGCGCTACTCGCCACAACTGCAATTGCCAGGAATAGCGCCGCGCTGAGTAAATAAGTTAGGGGGTCCGCGACGCTCACCTGAAAGACCAAGTCCCTCAACAGGCGATTCAGCGCGAACGCCACCAACAGGCCCAGACACAGCCCGATCCCCGTCAACACCAGGCTTTGCCGGATCACCAGCGCGATAATATCGCCCCGGCTGGCTCCTAACGCCATGCGAATGCCCAGTTCCTGCGTGCGCTGCGCAACGGAGTACGAAATAGCCCCATACAGGCCGATGGCGGCGAGGATCAGCGCCATCGCTGCGAATCCGCTTAGCAGCAGCATCAGAAAGCGCGGTTGCAGCCTTGACTCGGCCAGTACTTCATTCATGGTGCGAACCGCGGTGACCGGCAAATCCGGATCGAGCAAAGCGATCGAATGCCGTGCGTCAGCAATCAGCGCGTGCGGATCGCCGGTTGCGCGCAACACCAGGTTCATGCCGCGCGTCGGGAGTTGCGGATACGGAAGGAACATCTCGGGCAGCGTGGGACCGGCTAGCGTGACATTCTTCTCGTCAGCCGCCAGGCCGACAATCTCCACCGGCAGCCCGTCCCGGCCCAGATAGGCATGCTTGCCGAGCGGGCTTTCGTTGGGCCAGAACCTCTTGGCCAGCGATTGATTCACAATCGCCACGCGCGGGCCGCCCGAGTCGTCATGATCGTGGAACGCGCGTCCCGCGAGCAACGGAGTACGCAGCGTTGAAAAGTAATCAGGCGTCGAGGTCTGGATCACCACCATCGGCCGCTGCGGCAGCGGAAGGCGCGGCTGGCCTTCAAACAGCATCGGCGTAAAGCGACTGGGGCGCGTTGGCAGCGCGGAGCAGACCACCGCCGAACGAACGCCCGGCAACGTGGCCGCCTGTTTCGCAAGCTGAGTATAGAAGTTCACCATCTTCGGACTTTGTGTCTGCGCTCCCATGCCGGGAAAAGCTACCGTCGGATACTGAGAGCCTGGCAGGTTGATGTGCAGCGTCAGCAGGTTTGCAGGGTCGACTCCCGGCCCGGTATTCAGCAGTTGGGCAAAGCTCCGGATCAACAGACCCGCGCCGATCAGCAGCGCGAGCGAGAGCGCCACCTGTGTCACCACCAACGCTCCGCGCAACCGGCTCTTCATCGGCCCGCCCGAAGACCCGCGGCTCTCTTCGCGCAGTCCCGCATTCAAATCGACCGCCGCAGACTGCCAGGACGGGATCAAGCCGAACAACAAGCCGGTCGCGATCGACAACACCACGCCGAATGCCAGCACCCACCCATCTACATGAATTTCTCCGGCGCGCGGCAGATAGTCGCCAGCGAGCGGAATCAGCGCGCGCACCGTCCACGTGCTCAATAAAATTCCCAGCAGCCCCGCGGTTGCCGAGACCAGCACGCTTTCGGTCAGCAGTTGTTGCATTACCCTGCTCCGGCTCGCTCCCAGGGCGGCCCGCACCGCCATTTCCTTGCGGCGAGCAATGGCGCGCGAAAGCAGCAGTCCCGCCGCGTTGGCGCAGGCGATCAACAGAACCAGGCCTACGGCGCCTAACAAAATGAGAATCGCGGGGCGGACATCGCCTACCACTTGCTCGCGCAAATCATCCACGGCAATCGACAGTTTGGGATTGGCATCTGCGATCCCGGCGTGCTCCTGCCGGTACTGGCGGTTCAGCACATCCATTTCCGCCTGCGCCTGCTCGCGAGTGCCGTGTTCCGGCAGCCGCGCGACAGACTGCAGGAACATGGCTCCCGCTTGCACCCACTGCCGATTACCGAAATTCAACTCGAACACCTTGGGCGCCCACAACTCCGTGTCGGCGCCGAGATAGGCGAATTGAAATCCGGCGGGCATCACGCCGACGATCGTGTAAGGCCGCGAGTCCAGCGCGATGCTCTGCCCCAGAATGCGCGGGTTCGCGCCGAACCGCCGCGTCCACAGCCCATGACTGAGAATGACCGAATCCGGGCCGCCCGGCTGGTCTTCCGCCGGCAGAAATCCTCTTCCGATTTGGGGTTTCACTCCCAGCACGGAGAAAAAATTCGCCGAGACGCGCGCCGATACTAGTTGCTCCGGCTCGCCTTGCCCGGTGAGATTGAAGGTCTCGCCGGCAAACGCGGCGATCCCGGCAAACGCCCGGCTGCGCTCGGTCAGAAATTGATAGCGCGGAAAGGAAAAGCTGCCGCGCGAGAAACTCGTGCCGGGGTCGGAGGTGGCCACCAGCATCAGCTTCTCGGGATTTTGATACGGCATCGGCTGCAGCAGCAGCGCGTTAGTCACGGTAAACATCGCGGTGTTCGCGCCGATGCCCAGCGCCAGCGTCAGCATCGCGACCAGCGTAAATCCCGGATTCTTGCGAGCCGTCCGCAGCGCATAAACGACGTCTTGCCAGAGGCGGTCAAACACAGCAATCACAGTATAGCGGGGGAACCCGGGGACGGACGTGACGTTCCCCGGTTTTGAGCCCGCTTCGCATCACAGCCAATCGTCTATATTAGAAAATTAGAACCTTATACTCCGGCGTTAGAGGAGCCGCCCAGCATGATTTTCTGGCAAGACATAAAATTCGCTTTCCGCTCGCTGGCCCGCACTAAAGGGCTGACGATCACCGTGATCCTCACGCTGGCGCTCGGCATCGGCGCCAACGCCGCCATTTTCAGCCTGGTGCGCGGCGTGCTGCTGCGTCCGCTGGTCAATCGCGACGAGGACCGCCTCATCTATATCCGCCAGAGTGCGCGCGGCATGGGCATGGACAATGCCACTTTCTCGGTTCCGGAGATCCAGGATCTGCGCGCGAGCGTGAAGACGCTGAGCGAGTTTGGCGATTTCTCCACCATCGGATTCAGCATGGTGGGCCTGGGCGAGCCGCGGGAGGTTCGCGCGGGCGTGGTGGGCGGGTCGTACTTCGAAGTGATGGGTTTGCACCCGGTGCTGGGGCGCCTGCTGGATATGCGGGACGACGGCCCGAAAGCGGCCGGCGCGATGGTCCTCACCTATCGTTTCTGGACCACCGCGCTGAAGAGCGATCCTTCCGTGCTCGGCAAGACGGTGCGGCTGGACTCGTTTGGTTCGCGTTCGGCAACCATCGTTGGCGTGCTCGAGCCCTCCATACCTTATCCCGCCGAAACCGAAATCATCGCCAACATCGTCACCAGTCCGCATCATCTGTCGGCGACCATGGTCACCGGACGCGTCCATCGGATGACGGAACTGTTCGCCCGGCTCGCTCCCGGCGCCGATCTCGAGTCAGCCCGCGCGGAACTGCGGACGGCCTATGGCGCAATGAAAAAAGACCATCCGGAAGCATACTCGCCCAAAGCGGATTTCCGGATTGATGCCGTTCGGCTGCGCGACCAGATCACGTCGCGCGCGCGGACTGTTCTGCTGGTGCTGCTGGCGGCGGCGCTGCTGGTTTATGTGATTGCCTGTTCGAACGTCGCCAACCTGATCCTGGCGCGGACCGTCCGGCGGGAAGGCGAGTTAGGGATCCGGGCCGCACTCGGCGCGAGCGCAGGAGACTTACGCCGGACGCTGCTGGCGGAAAGCCTGGTGCTGTGCGGCGCCGGCGCCGCGCTCGGAGTGTCGATCGCCGAGCCGATGGTCGCCATACTGGCCCGCTATGCTTCCCGTTTCTCCGTCCGCGCGCTCGATCTGACGGTAGACGCCAGCATGCTCTGGGTGGGAGCGGGGTTGGCTCTGGTAGCCGCCGTGCTCCTGGCATTTGTTCCGCGCCTGCCCTCGGCCGATGGATCGCGCGGGTTCAGTCTGGCCAGCGGGAGCCTGCGAATTACGGGCAGCGCGAACCGCCGCTTACGGATGTTCGCCGTGACGCAGATCGCCGCTTCTTTTGTACTGCTGGCCGGCGCCAGCATGCTCCTCAAAACGCTGCTGGCGCTGCAAGCCGCGCAAACCGGCATGGACACCCGGCACGTGCTGGCATTGAACGTCCCCATCATGTCGTACGGACGGACGCAGGATCAGATTTTGAGCTTCTACCGGGACGCGATCCGGCGCATCAACGCCTTGCCCGGCGTCGACCGCGTCGCGGTGGGCGCGGCGGTTCCCTGGCGCGATGCAGGCCAAACCGGTCCAGGCTTCCAGTTCTCCGCCGACGGCCACGTGCGCGGGCCCGGCGGGGAGGATCCGCGCGCGCGCTTGCGAACTGTGTCGCCCGGCTTCTTCGCGGCGCTGGGTGTTCCGATCATCGCCGGACGAGATTTCAACGATGGCGACCGCCGCACCAGTGAGCCGGTTGTCATCGTGAGCCAAAGTGTCGCCCAACGCATGTTTCCCAACCAGGACGCCGTCAACCGCCATGTGATGTGGACCGATCCCGTCATGAAATTCGCCGGCATCAAGCCAGACCCTATCCGGATTGTAGGCGTGGCGCGCGATATCGAAGATGAGAATGTAGTGCCCGGCCCGGCCTTGACCGTGTATCATCCGTTCGAGCAGCAGCAATTTGGCGGACGGATATTCGTTCACACGCACACCGATCCGTACGCGCTGGTGACGCCGGTCACGCGCATCCTCCGCAATATGTCCGCCGATCAACCGGTGGAGCGCGCGGCCACGCTGGAAGACGTGCGCGCGGAAGTTTTGACGCCGGACCGGCTGAATACATTCGTGTTCGGCGGCTTCGCGGCGGTTGCGCTGATTATTGCCGTGGTCGGAGTAGCGGGCGTGCTGGCGTTTTCGGTGAGCGGGCGCATCCGCGAATTCGGTATCCGCCTGGCGATCGGATCTCAGCCGAGCCGTCTACTCACCGGGGTGATCGCTGAAGGCGCGGTGATGGCCGGCGCCGGCATCGTCGCGGGAGCGGTGTGCGGGTTTGCGCTGGCGCAAATCGCAAGCAGCTATTTTGAGGACGTCAAAATGCCTGACGCGCTGCCCGTGGCCGGCGCTTCGCTGGTGCTGCTGGCCGCGGCCGTGTTCGCGTCTGTCTTGCCGGCCGCGCGCGCGGCGCGTGTGGATGTGATGCAAGCGCTACGGTCGGACTAGCGCTTCTGGCTTAGCCGGGACAGCACAGGCTGAAGCCTGTGCCACGGCTGCCCGCATTCTACATTTCCAGCACATGCTGAAGTCTGCCCGCATGTGATGCAGGCGCTGCGCGCTGATTAGCGCATCCGGCTTAGCCGGGACAGCACAGGCTGAAGCCTGTGCCACGGCTACCCGCATTCTACATTTCCAGCAAATGCTGAAGTCTGCCCGCATGTGATGCAGGCGCTGCGGTCGGACTAGAGCTTCTGGCTTAGCCGGGACAGCACAGGCTGAAGCCTGTGCCACGGCTGCCCGCATTCTACATTTCCAGCACATGCTGAAGTCTGCCCGCATGTGATGCAGGCGCTGCGGTCGGACTAGAGCTTCTGGCTTAGCCGGGACAGCACAGGCTGAAGCCTGTGCCACGGCTGCCCGCATTCTACATTTCCAGCACATGCTGAAGTCTGCCCGCATGTGATGCAGGCGCTGCGGTCGGACTAGAGCTTCTGGCTTAGCCGGGACAGCACAGGCTGAAGCCTGTGCCACGGCTACCCGCATTCCACATTTCCAGCACACGCTGAAGTCTGCCCGCATGTGATGCAGGCGCTGCGCGCTGATTAGCACATCCGGCTTAGCCGAGACAGCACAGGCTGAAGCCTGCCCCCTGGGCTGAGACAAACAGTTAAGAGACTGGTTACCGTTCGATGGTAAATGATTCCCTTCGAGGCGGCAATAGATTTAAGCTGAGGGTGCCGGTGAAGCGGAGACGGGCCATGCTGGCGAGCACCCCGTTGAGGAATAGCCGGCCGGAACTCATCGTGGACGATGGGCAGGGCGTGGTTACTTCCGGCGCGTCCTATAGCCTGGCCCGGACCCAACCGGGAAGCGGTACTCTGGCCCAGGTTTATCAGCAGGAACGACACATCGGACCGATAGATTCCGGCATGCCTGCAAAAACGCTTGTGGAGGGAGCATATTCTCATCGAAGGATGAGCCTGAAAACCGGCATTGAGGTGGGCGGGAGTAGGGTCCCCTTTCTGGTGATTTTTGGATCGTTCTGGGCCGACCAACGGGAGGCGCGCTGAGCCCCCAGCCTGGTCTTGGTTTTCCCTTCTTAGGAAGGTTTTGGTTTTTGCACGCCCCATCAGGGCATGCACCGGACCGCCAACCAACGGGAGGCGCCGACGGCAACGGATCATGCGGTGTTGCTCTGCTGGAAGCTCTGAAAGAGCTTGCGCTTGGCGCGTTGCATCGCCAGAGCGGCTTCGGTATCGGATTGGCTCTGGGCGAAGCGATCCAGTTCCGCCAGCGTGACCTGGGGCCGCAGGTATTTCTTGCACTGAGGTAGTTCCCGAAACATCTCGAACGGTGTGGCCCACCGCAAGTAGATGCGCCGCCGCTGGCCGTTGGCCGCAGTGAGGATTTGGGGCACCGCGCATGGCCGGTGGAAGTTCACGTAAGGGTTCAGGTGCTCCCGGTGGAATTGATCGATCGCCTCGGCGTGTTTTGCATCGATGTAACCAAATCCGATGTGCTTGCGGATCACCGCGCCGTTCTTGGTCTCCACCAGACCGTTGTCGCCGCAGTGATGCGCGCGCGACTTGGTCTGCTCGATGCGCAGCTTGTCCAGCAACCGGACGACGTTGTAGTTGATGAACTCGCTGCCGTTGTCGGAATGAAATCCGCGGATCACGAACGGGAACTGTTCCAGGATCGACTCCAGCACCGGTAGCAGCCACAACTCGGAGATCTGCGGCGTTGCGGCCACAATCTCCCACTGCGTCACTTCGTCGACGGCATTGATGTGATACACACCTTTGCGTCCCGCTTGATCGCCCTGATGCACGGTGTCGATGCGCAGGAATCCCGGTTCGCCGCGCGGTTGCGGTTTGCGCCGCTCGCCAATCGGAATCGGCGTCGGCCGTGTGGGCTGATAACTGGTGTTGCGTTTCCGATAAGCCGCACTGTTGCGCAACCGGTAAAGGTGCGCCACCGAGATCGAGGCCAGCCGCACATACGCTACTTGCCCGTAGTCGCGGTGCTCTCGTTCGAGGATTCGGCACGTCGCCGGTCCGCTTAGGTTCCCGTGCGCCTTGTCGACATAGGCGAGCAGATTGACGTCCGCGCCCGTGTAGCGCGTGGCGAACTTGGTCCGCTGATAGACGGCCGCTTTCACCCGCCCCGTGCGGCGTTGCAGCGCAATCAAACGCGTGACCTGCGCTCGACCCAACCCCGTCATCCGCGAGAGGTAGCGCCGGACCAATCCCTTGCCGGGCTTGTCCAAGCCCGCGTACTGGTGCCGCACGAGCGTCTTCTCGATCCAACCATACACCTCCTCGCGCCGCTGGCCGGCAAACCGCACCTCTTCGCTGCCGGCCAGGAACGCCTGAATCTGCTCCAGGCTCGTGGCCTCTGTGTCGTCCATGCTGATGATCAATCCCCAGCATCCCGTCTTTTCCCTTCAGGCTCATCTTGCGTGAGAATCCAAGCGCCAGTTCAGGCTCATCTTGCATGAGACAAGAGTCCCCTCGGTCGGAGTGATGAGTCAGCCCTTCCGTTGGCGACCGCTGCCGGAATGCCATCTCCAATGCCTCGATTGCCAGGTCGGCTTCCAGTGACCGATCGAGTGCCCAACCGATCACTCTACGCGAATAGGCGTCCAGCACAACCGCCAGGTAGACGAACTCCGTCTCTAGCCGTACATAGGTAATGTCAGCGACCCAGAGCTGATCGATGCCAGTCGGCTCCAGGTCGGCTGCCAGATTCGGATAGACCGCCAGACCATGCTTGGAATCCGTGGTTGTCACCACGAATTTCTTGCGTCGCAGGCACAGCAAATTATCTTCGCGCAGGATCCGCGCCACCCGTTTGTGATTGACCTGCCAGCCGCGCCGTCTCAACTCGGCCGTGATCCGCGGCCGGCCATAGCAGGGGAACTCCAGCGCGATCCGATGAATTTCGTTCCGTAGATCCAGATCGTCATCGGCAACCCGTTCGGCGCCGGGATCGAATCGATAGAGACCAGCCCGGCTGACTTTTCCCAGTTGGCACATGCGCGTCGCCGTCATCGGGATACCTTCTTCGATTTGGCTCCGGATGTACTGGTAGGTCGCGGCTTTCCAGTCAGCGCCTGCAGCATCCGCTGTTCCTCGATTCGCTGCAAGCACCCTTTCAAAAAATCAATCTCCACGGCCTGCTGGCCAACCTTGCGCTCCAGGTGCCCCACCTTGGGGTCCTCCCAACGCCGCTTTCCCACACCGGGGAACGCATTGCCGGGACCATGGCGGAACTCCTTCCGCCACCGGTGCAGCAGGTTGGCATTGATTTCAAAGGCCCGCGCCACCGCGGCGGCTGACGTTCCTGCTTCCAGCTGCTGAACCGCAGCCAGTTTCATTTCACGCGTGAACTTCCGTCGGGACAATCCCATGAGTCGAATCCTCCATTCACTGATTTTCGACTCTTAACTGGTTGTCTCAAAATAGGGGGCAAGTCCAGACTGAAGCCTGTGCCACGGCTACCCGCATTCTACATTTCCAGCACACGCTGAAGTCTGCCCGCATGTGATGCAGGCGCTGCGCGCTGATTAGCGCATCCGGCTTAGCCGAGACAGCACAGGCTGAAGCCTGTGCCACGGCTGCCCGCATTCTACTTTTCCAGCACACGCTGAAGTCTGCCCGCATGTGATGCAGGCGCTGCGCGCTGATTAGCACATCCGGCTTAGCCGAGACAGCACAGGCTGAAGCCTGTGCCACGGCTACCCGCATTCTACTTTTCCAGCACACGCTGAAGTCTGCCCGCATGTGATGCAGGCGCTGCGCGCTGATTAGCGCATCCGGCTTAGCCGGGACAGCACAGGCTGAAGCCTGTGCCACGGCTGCCCGCATTCTACATTTCCAGCACATGCTGAAGTCTGCCCGCATGTGATGCAGGCGCTGCGCGCTGATTAGCGCATCCGGCTTAGCCGAGACAGCACAGGCTGAAGCCTGTGCCACGGCTACCCTCGTGGCACGGGCTTCAGCCTGTGCCGTTGTTTCACGATCTGCGCTTAGCGCGCGGCCCACTGCGCTGTGGCTGCATCCCTTTCCACAAGCACTCGACCGAGGCTCGGACAATCGCATCGCCCATCGCTCCGTCATGTGCGCCAAGCCTTTCGAAGAATGCGATCGTCTGCGCCGTCGACCACACCACCAGCGCCGGCCGCCCCGGGGTCGACCGGTCCGATTCTGGCTGCGCGCTTCTCACGGATCATGAACTCCGTCAACTGGCGGCGGAGCACGGCCAGTGGGGAGTCGGGCTGTCGACGCGCGAATTCTTCGAATACGAATGACGGATGCGACATCACGGGAATGAGCACCGGCATCAGCAAACGGAAGTATTCGAGCATGGCGAACGTAATCTTCTCGAGCAGCGGTTGGCCGGTCGTGCCAGGATGGTTGAGCATGCGGCTGACATCCGCCACCGGCGGCGTCATGGCGGCGAAAAAGAGTTCTTCTTTGGTTAAGAAGCGCTGAAAAAGAACACCCTCGGAAACACCGGCGCGGCGGGCAATCTCTTTGGAAGACGCACCGAACCCCGCTTCCACGAATACCCCGCGCGCAACTTCCAGCAGTTCAGCGTCGGAGATCGTCTTGGTGCGGGCCATTCAGGGACGCTTGCGCGCCACGTAGTACAGTGTAGCGGGGTGCGTGCCCTGCTCCACGGTTTTGAGTCCAGCGTCCTGCATCATTTGCGGCCAGGTCGTGGACGAACGCATACGCGTGTGCGCCAGCAGCGGCCCAAAAGTATAGTCGAGCCAACCGTCCTTGGCGATCACTACCAACAGGAATTCTCCGCCCGGTTTCAGCACGCGTGCCGATTCACTTAGCGCCGCGTGCGCGCCTTCCCGATCGAGATGGTCGATTGCGTAGCAACTGATAATTCCATCGAAAGTAGCGTCGGGAAAGGGCAGTTTCCGCATGTCGCCGGTTTGGATAGACGCCCGGCTGTCGACTCCCGCGGCGCGGAGATTGGCCAGCAGCTTTTCCTGCCCGCTAAAACCGCTGCCAAAGTGCGCTTGGTATTGCTCCGTGAACAGATCGAGCGCAACCAAGGTGGCTTGCGGGCGCGCTTTGAGTAGCATGATGGACGACCGGCCGGTGCCCGCTCCCATGTCCAGCACCTTGCCGGTTCCAGCGCGGAGAAAGTTCTCGGTGGGCGGGTCCATCGGGCCGTTGACGTTAAACCCGTAAAGCACCATCGCCGCAGCCGAGGCGGCCCACAAAGTGAATACTCCCGAGATCGCCAGCAGGATCGGGGACCAGCGGCGAAAGAAGATCAGCGCCGTCACGGCCAGCCCGAAGACGGCAAGCACCAGGTGACCGTAGGAGAGGAACCACGGGTAGGAGTAATCAATATGTGAGTGCATACTTATTTATAACGCAGCCCGGCGAATCCGGCAACCCATAAACTGAGAAGACTGCCGTTATGCCCAAAAGCCTGGTCATCTTGCTGCTCGCCTGCACCTGTTCATTCGCGTTCGACAAGCCCACTGCGCCGGAAATCGCCCGCTGCGAGCGACAGGCGCGCAACATCACCATCGTCCGCGACGATTGGGGCATCGCGCATGTTCACGGCAAGACCGACGCCGACGCGGTGTTCGGCATGATCTACGCGCAGGCCGAGGACGACTTCAATCGCGTGGAGACCAACTACATCAACGCCATGGGCCGCCTGGCGGAAGCCGAAGGCGAGTCCAAAATCTACCAGGACCTGCGCATGAAGCTGTTCATCGATCCAGCCGACTTGAAGCGGCAATACTCGCAAAGCCCCCCGGGGCTAAAGACCTTGATGAACGCTTTTGCCGACGGGCTGAATTACTATCTGCTGAAGCACCCCGCAGTCAAACCGCGCGTCATAAAACATTTTGAACCATGGATGGCGCTCAGCTTCACCGAGGGAAGCATCGGGGGCGACATCGAGCACATAAACCTTGCGAAGCTGGAAGCCTTTTACGGCAAGACTCCGGTAAGCGAAATTCCGAGCAAGAACGACGGCTTTCCAGTGGATCCCTCCGGATCGAACGGCATCGCCATCGCGCCCGCGAATACCATCGATCACCATTCGCTGCTGCTAATCAACCCGCATACGTCTTTCTTCTTCCGATCCGAATTGCAGATGACCAGCGATCAGGGCCTGAACGCCTATGGCGCGGTGACCTGGGGCCAGTTCTTCGTTTACCAGGGATTCAACGAGCGCGCCGGCTGGATGCATACTTCGAGCGGCGTCGACGCGGTGGACGAATATCTCGAAACCGTAACGCACAAGGGAGACCGCTTCTACTACAAATACGGCAACCAGGAACGCCCGATTGCCGCCAGGCAGATCGTTGTACCTTACGCGACCGATCATGGAATTGCTGAAAAGAAGTTCACCGTGTATCGAACGCATCACGGACCCGTGATTCGCGAGGAGAACGGCAAATGGGTAAGTATCCGGCTGATGCAGTTGCCGACAAAGGCCCTAACCCAGTCTTACCTGCGCACTAAAGCCAGGAGCTACAAAGAATACCGCCAGACCATGGAACTGAAAGCCAACTCGTCGAACAACACGGTCTTCGCCGACGCCGATGGCGACATTGCTTATTTCCATGGCAACTTTATCCCGCGGCGCGATACGAGTTTCGATTGGACCAAACCGGTGGATGGCAGCAATCCGGCGACGGAGTGGCACGGACTGCTTTCAGTGGACGAAACACCCCACTTGCTGAATCCGGCCAGCGGCTGGCTGTATAATTCCAACAACTGGCCGTGGTCCGCGGCCGGGCCGAGCAGTCCGAAGCAGGCCGATTATCCCAAGTATGTCGAGACCGGCGGCGAGTCCGCGCGCGGGCTGCATGCCATCCGGCTACTTGAGAACACCAGGAATTTCACGCTCGATTCGCTGATCGCGGCGGCGTACGATAGCTACCTGCCGTGGTTCGAAAAGAAGATTCTTGAGTTAACTAAGGCCTGGGATGAGTTGCCGGCTTCCGATCCCCTCAAGGCCAAATTGGCCGGCCAAGTGGGGGTGCTTCGAGCCTGGGATCTGCGCTGGTCGGTGAGCAGCATCGCCACGTCACTGGCCGTGTTCTGGGGACAAGAGCTGCAGCGGGCGCCGACTAGCGGCTTCTTGCAAGCGCTTGAGACAGCGTCCGGCAAACTGGAAGCAGACTTCGGGACCTGGAAGACGCCCTGGGGCGAGATCAATCGATTCCAGCGCATCAACGGCGACCTCGTCCAACCGTTCAGCGACACGGCGCCCAGTATCCCCGTGGGCTTCACGTACTCTGCTTGGGGATCTCTCGCCTCGTTCAGCGCGCGGCCGTATCCGGGCACGAAGAAATGGTACGGAACCAGCGGCAACAGCTTCGTCGCGGTAGTCGAGTTTGGAGAAAAAGTGCACGCCAAGGCAGTGACGGCGGGCGGTGAGAGCGGGCATCCGTCGTCGCGCCATTTTGACGACGAGGCGCAACGTTATACTACGGGCAACCTGCGCGAAGTGTACTTCTATCCTTCGCAACTGAAGGGTCACACCGAGCGCGAGTATCATCCGGGCGATTGACGCTCCAGCCTGAGCTACGCCCTCAACCCCTCAACCCATTGATAAGATGAAGGAGAATTCACTAAAAACCCTCTCTCAGCGGCATCGGAATTGTATTATCCTGAGATTTCGCCGATAAAATACTGTGTCTCCCAAACTTTCAACTTTCTTGACTTTCTGCATCCTGCTTGGCCTGGTTTTGTCGAGTTCCGGTTGCGGCCAGCACGACGCCAAAGCCGCGCTCGACCAACCGCCGGCGAAAGCTGCCTTTTCGCCTAACGTTTATAACGACACGGCTCAATTCCTGGCGGGGATTCCCGGACGGCCGGATGGCCCCTTCCATGCATTGGAGTCTGATCCGGAATGGCAAAAATACTCGGCCGCCTTGACCGCGAAATGGAAGACCGCGGACGCCAAGCAGTTCGGCGCGATCGATGCCTTTCAAAAGCGCGAGCTGGCGGGCCAGTATAGCTCGAGCAAATTCCTCTTTTATCCCTTGAGCGGCCCCGATGTGTTGTATGCCACGCGCTTCTTTCCGGACGCCACGACCATGGTCTTTGCCGGCCTGGAACCGGTGGGCCATATCCGGAAACCCGGAAGCTACAACGCGGACAACCTGGAGAAAGAATTGAACGGTTGGGAAAAGGGGCTATCGTCCATCTTCAACCGGAGCTTTTTTGTGACCAGCGAGATGGACAGCCACTTTCGCGGCCGCGTGGCGGATGGCCTCCTCCAGATGATGCTGCTGCTGCTGGCGCGTAGCGGCAACACGATTGAGGGTGTCCGCTATGGTCACCTCGATCAGTCGGGCGAGTTTGTGCAGGAACCCGAGTCCAAAGCCAAACAAGAAGTTGTCGCAATCGCCTACCATCGCGGCACGGAGCCGGTCACTCGGACGATTTACTATTACTCGGGGGACTTGGCGGGCGATTTCGACAGTAAGCCTTTCCCCAAGTTTGTCGAACGGCAGGGAACGCCGGACACGCTGGTGAAATCGGGATCGTTTCTGCTGCATTGGAAGCAATGTGAAGAGCTGCGCAACTTCATTCTGGCCAAGAGCAACCTGGTGCTCGAAGACGATACTGGTGTTCCTTATCGATTTTTTAAGGAACCGGAGTGGAAGGTCACCCTATTCGGCGAGTACAGCGCGCCGGACCGGCCGTTCAAGGCGCAATATCAGAAGGATCTAGCCAAGGCGTTCGAGGATCCATCGCGCGTGAAACAGCTTGGCTTCTCGCTCGGCTATGGCGCCTGGCGCCGCCCGTCGAGCTTAATTCTGGCGAAGCGCGTGGGCACGCAGACGGCTGCGAATATTCACTAGCCGGGTCCCTGGGACGCCGGATTGGCGAACCGGTGGAAAACTGGGGAACGTCTCGTCCGTCCCTGGTTTTTACTGGACTGCTATGGTTACTGGGACGCTGGATTGGCCGGCAGCGGTCAGGATCAGCGGAACCTGGGTGCCTGCGGTGATTCCGGTTGGCACCATTGCGTTCACCTGGTACAGTCCGGCGAAGCCCGGCGTCAGGCCGGCGAATTGGACCGTGGACGCAATTCCGCCCATGGTCGCGGTGACAGTGTTAACGGTGTTGGATAGCGGCGTCAGCGGCGCGGGCGTCCCGGCGACGATCGATGGGTTCACTTCACCTAGGCCGGTGCAGTAAATCACGAGCACGTCTCCGGCGTGGGCGGGATTGGCGGCACTGACCAGATTGGGGCCGTCGAAGGCGATGCCTTGTTTGCCATCTACCGTGAAGACGCCAGGGGCCGCGGCGGCTACGGTAATCGGTTCAGGAACCGATAAACTGGCGCCGTGTGACGCGATGACCTGTTGCGTGGTGTTGACCTGCATGCCATAAGGCACCATGGCGTTCACTTGGCCGGTGCTGGTGAACAGCAACGGCGCCACCACGTTTCCGAACTGCACGCTGCTGCCGCCCAGGCTGGCGGGCAGCGGAAGACTGCTGGCTGCGGCTTGTGAGGCGAGATTGCTTCCAAATAACGACACCAGGCTGCCCGGAGCGAGCGGCGCTTGCGCGGCGAAGCTGGCGCCGTTCACGACGCCACCGGAGGAGATGATCGGGGCTTGATTGCCGCTCTGTTGGCCCACTGTGATTTGCGTAGTGCCTTTGAGATTTTGCGCGGGGATAGACGCGTTAGCGGTGATGACCACTTGCGAGGCCGGATGTTGAGGCGTCCAGGTGCCGGCCCAGGTTCCTTCTTTGAGAGACGTGAGGCGAATGGGGACGTCGCCGTTATCGAAGCTGACTGTGACTCCGCCGGTAATCATAGGATTGGCGCAGTCGTCGACCACCTTCACCGAGACTTGTGACGGGAAGCCGCCAACTACGCTGAAGCCATCGGACAACTGCGTAAACACGGGCGCCAACGTGGTGGGAGTGCAAGCCGCGGTGACCACCAGCACCAGCGACACAAGACGGGTGCTTCCGTCCGAGAACGACAGCGTCAAGGTGCCGCGATAAACGCCTGAGGCGACTCCGGTGGTATCGGGCTGAATGACAATTCTTTGCGGCTGGAGGGGCGTGACGGTTCCCGCCGCGGGCACGGTGGTGAAGCCGCTGATGGTGACGCTGCTGGAGGTGAAAGTCACCGGAGTGCTGCTGGTGCTTTCCACCGTGATGGTCTGCGAACCGGGGGATTGGGCGCCCTGCACGCCCGCGAAAATCATTCCAGAGGGCTGCACAATGGGGCCGACGCTCGTGCCGGGCGGGAGCACGGTGAAAGCCACCGACACGAACTGTGGATTGTTGGTGGCGCCGGGCGCGGAAACTTTCACCATGCCGTAATAAGTGCCGGCGGCGAGGCCGGTGGGATCGGCCTGGACGCCCACCACGGGAACTAAGGCCACGCTCGCGTCGGTTTGCCCGGTTCCCGGAAAGATGCCCAGCCACCGGCCGCCGGAGATGGTGCTAGGGGAAATAGTCCAAGGCATGATGCCCGTGCCGCTGTTGAGAATATTGAAAGACTGAATGGGCGGGATGCCACCGCCTTGCACCGCGTAGAAAGTTAGTCCAGTTTGCGGGATCAGGATGGTTTGCGGCATGGAGGTGACGATCATGGTCACCGGGATGATGGTGCTGGCGATGGTGATGGCGCCCGAGTAAGTGCCGGGCCCGAGTCCGGTGGGATCGGCGGTAACGGTGAGCGGGCTCGAAGCGAAGGCAGACAGGCTTCCGGTGGACGACGCGACTCGGAGCCAAGAGCCGCCGGAGTTGGTGGTGACTTTGGTGTTGAAGGTGAGCACGCCTCCGCCGACGTTCGACAACGTGACCGGGCGCGTGAGCGCGGTTCCGTTCTGTACAAAAGAAAATGTCAAGGCAGTTGGGCTTACGCTGAGGGATGGTTGCCCGGCAGCGGTGACGGTGAGCGTGACCGGTATCGTATAGTTGACTGGATTGGCGTAGGCGGAACTGACGGTGACGGTGCCCTGATAAGTCCCGGCAGCCAGCGCCGATGGATCGACGATCACCCGCAGGCTGGCGGGCAGGCGGGCGGAAGTGAAGGAGACACTGAGCCAGGTGGCGCTGACAGTCACGCTAGCGGGCGAACCGGAAATGACGCTCGCCAGCTCGACGGTTTGATCCTGCGGTTGAGATCCGGCGGCGGCGGTGAAGGCCAGTTGCGATGGGGTGAGTTGAAAAGTGGGAGCGGGAGGTGTGGTCAGGACCTCGCGAATTCGGCCCTCGGGACCATCGGTAAATATCAGATTCCCGCTGGCATCGAAGAACAGGTCGCCGGGTCCACCAATGAACGTCCGCAGCGGCGAGCCGCCATCGCCTAAATCCTCCGACTGGGATCCGGCGAAGGTGGTGATGATGCCGTTGGTATCCACTTTGCGGATGACGCTGTTGTTCTGATCGGCGATATACATGTTGCCTTGCGCGTCGAAATTAACGCCCGTAGGCGAATATAGGGATGCCTTGGTGGCGGGACCTCCATCGCCGGAGTAGGTGGCCGTTCCGTCGCCGGCCACGGTGGTGATGATGTCCGTGCTGAAGTCCACAAAACGGACAACGTTGTTATTGGTGTCACAAAAATAGACGCCCGTGCCGTGCGCGCGCAGTCCGGTGGGTCCATTCACTTCCGCTTTATTGGGAGCAACGCCGCCGTCCCCACTGTAACCGGCGGTGCTGTTGCCGGCCAAAGTCGCCACCATTCCCTTATAAGTGCCGCCGGCGATGATTGCCCGAATGCGTTGGCCCTCAATCTCGGAGATCAGCAGATCGCCTTCATTGTCAAACGCGACGCCGCCCGGCCCGAAAAAATGGGACTGCAAAGCGGGAAGAAGATCGCCATTGAACCCGCAATTATCCGCCACTCCGGCAATTGTGCTGATGACGCCGTTGAGGTCGATAGCGCGGATGACGCAATTCAACCGGTCGGAGAAAACCAGAGAGCCCGCCGGGACGATCGAGCTGTCGGGAGCAATGGCAACGTATGCTGGAAGACCCAGAGTGGCGGACGTGGCCTGTCCGCCATCGCCGGAATAGCCTTGCATCCCCGTTCCAGCAAAGACGCTGATGGTGCGATCCGGCGCGATACGCCGGATGCGATTCATTTCCGGTTCGGTGAAATAGATATTGCCCGCCGCGTCGCCCACGATGCCGGTGGGAAAATCGAGCGTCGCCGAAGCAGCCGGGCCATTGTTGCCGGAAAAATGAAAGAGCCCGTTTCCCGCAACAGTATTGATCTCGCCATTCGGAGTGATCTTGCGAATGCGGTAATTATCATTGTCGGCGAAATAAATGTTGCCGGAATTATCTACCGCGAGGGCGGGCGAACCGAACTCAAAAAGAGCCTGCAAGGCGGGGCCGCCGTCGCCGGAGAAACCCTCGTTCCCGCTGCCGCCGGCGATGGTCGAGATAATGCCTTGCGCATTCACTTTTCTGATGCCGACGCTGAGGAAGTCCGCAATGTAGAGGTTGCCGGACGAATCCACGGCAACCGCCTCGGGCAGCAGCGTTTCCATGGTGGCGGGAACGCCGTCGCTCAGGCTGTTGCCTCCCCCGGCTACGGTGGTGAGGATTCCTTTCGCATCCAGTTTGCGGATTAGGCCATTGGCGATACCGTCTCCGGTATCGGTGATAAAGACGTTTCCAGCGGAGTCGACTGCCAACTGGGTAGGGCCGTTCAGTTGCGCGGAAGTGCCTGGCACGCCGGATTGTGTACTGGAGCCGCCGCCGGCAACGGTGTGAATGATGCCGTCGGTAGTGATCTCGCGAACGCGGTTGTTGAAATAGTCCGCGATGAAAATATTTCCGGCCGAATCGAGTACCAGGCCGTAGACACCGTTCAGCAGCGCTTGGATGGCAGGGCCGCCGTCGCCGCTAAAGCCGGGATTATAAGCGTTGCCGGCAATGGTATTGATGATGCCGTCGGGAGTGACTTTGCGGATGTCTCCGCCGAAACCCCCGATGTAAACGTTGCCGGAAGCATCGACGGCGACGGACTCCGGATTGATCAGCGAAGCGCTGACAGCCGGGCCCTCATCGCCGGTATAGCCCGGAATGCCGTTGCCGGCGATGACCGTGAGAATGCCGTCCGGGCCGACCCGCATGACCTCCGAGTTGCCCGCATCAGCGATATAGTAATTGCCGTTTTGGTCGACCGCGACATAGAGATTGAGCGGGCCACTGAGCGGCGCGTTGATGGCCGGAAGTCCATCCCCGGGAAAAAGCCAGTCCGTACCGGCGATGGTTGTGATCACGCTTTGAGCGCGCGCCTGGCCAAGAATTGTGAGCAAGCAGAGAAGGAGCAGGCCAGGGCGCCGAGTGTGCATACAGTTCAAGGTTAGTACTGTTGGAACTCATCTTCGATACCATCAAAGCGCATGCGGGATTTTGCATTTCTCGGAATGCTCCTTGGGCTCATCGCCTACGATGGCGTTTGCCAGCCCGCGATAACGTTCACTCCGGACGATGCTCTGTCCTCGATCACAGTGGGAGCGGTTCCGGCCGTCGAACCCCGGATTCGGATGTATCAGAACTTCTTCAACGAAATCATCGCATTTAGCTCGATGCCTCTTTCGGAGGAGGTCCGGCATCTGGAGCTTTCCGACACTGAATTGCATTCGATGCTGACCATTACGGCAGACCTGGTGGCGGAGAATCGCGCCTTCAAGAAGAAGGCCGCGCCAACCGTGGCCGAAGCGCGCGAGAAGGCCAAGAACTCGGGAGCCCTTCCGGCTGCATTGCTAGAAGCGTTGCGCGAGTTAGAGAAGCAAAGGACGCGGCAAATTCTGGACCATGTGCGCCAACTCAGGGCGTCGCTGGGAGAACCGCGCTTTGAAGAGCTGGATGAATTTATTCAGTCGGGAGAGCCAGTGTTTGTGAGACCGAATCCGGCGCCGGCGCCTCGGGACCAGATGCCTGTGCAAAACGGCACGGGAATCGATTTCCCGGCTTGTTCTCAGGGAACGGTTGAATCGGTTGTTTCATGACAGGCCCTTAGCTTACGCCGGCGCTTTCCTGGCTCTCGGGAATTGCGGCCCGGTAAGCCGCTACTCTCACCCAAAGCATGTAAAAGAAGATCGCCAGATTACCGAAGAGCACCACGAAATGTACCCAGTTGGTATGTTCGGCCAGCTTCACAAGCTCCACCGGCAGGTACAGCGCGCAAGAGAGCAGGGCGAACCACTCCGCCCAAACGCGGCGGTTCCAGAGGCCCCAGGCTTCAATAAAACGCACGGCGGAGTAAGCTACCGCGCCCGCGGCCAGTGCCCACAGGCGGGCGTCGGTGGTGCTGGATGCCGCGTGCAGAATCACCCTGCCTAAAGGGTGCTCGGCGTTCAAATGCAAATAGGAGAGCAGGTCCTCCGCGATTTGCTCCAGGTCTTTATGTATCAGTCCGAGCAGACCCAGACCAAGCGCCATCACCAGCGCGCCCTTGGTCGCCTCAAACACCGCAATCGCCCGCAGCCCCGCCGCGCTAGAGCGCTGGTCCACGGCCTGCGGTGGCAGACGCGGGCGCCGCCGTCTGCGCCTACGAGCCATAGCGCGCTTCCGCCCAACGCCGGATTTCCCGGTTAGCCGGCTGTTCCACCCAGCGCAACATCAGCGCCGATACCACGATCGTGAAAAGCAAAAACAGCACCGCGGCCGCTGGCTTGGATAAGAATGGATTCTGGTCGAAACACAAGCGGCGATACCACCACAGCAGCGGAATGTGCACGATGTACATAGAGTAACTGGCTTGTCCCAGGTATGCGATCCACCGTATGGCGAGCGCGCGGGCCGCGGCGCCGCCGCCCAGCGCCAAGCCGAGAATCAGCGCCGCGTTTACGGGCCGCATCCATCCATTCAAAGTAAAACGATTGTCGACCAATTCAGGATAAGCTACCGCTAGTATGCCGGCCGCTATGGCCGGCAGGTACAACCAAGAGCCGCGCAGGCGCAACCGCGTATTGAAAAGAGTCTCGTAGAGCCCGGCAATGGCGATGCCAATGAGAAAATCGGCCAGCCGGTAGATGGGTTTAAAGATCACGGGGACGCCGAAGTACTTTAGCGCCACGGGCAGTAGCAGGCAAAGACCGATCACAAAGGCCAGCTTGCGCCAGCCGCTGCCGGCGAGGCACGTCACCGCCAGAGGGAAACAGAGGTAAAAGAAAAACTCACACGAGAGCGACCAGGCAGGGGTGTTCCAGGAGACGGAGGCATTGCCCGTCCAGCCCTGCAACACCAGTCCATAGTTCGCCAACGTCACCGCCTTGTGGATTCGCGGCGCTGCGGTATTCAGAAAATCCAGGATCCACGGCGTGATAATGAACAGGCTCACGAGATACGCCGGATAGATACGCCCAAAACGCGCCGCACCGTAGTGCAACAGACTCTGCCTGGTCCAGACGGAGTGGCGATAGCTCAGCGACATCACAAAACCGGAAAGGACAAAGAATGTTCCAACGGCTAGGTAGCCGCCATCCAACAGGCGCTGGGCTGGAAGCGGCAAACTATGCATCCATGCTTCCAGCATCTGGCCTTTGCCCACCAGATGATGCAGCATCACCCATAAGGCCAAAAAGAAGCGCAGACCGGTGAGCGCGGGCAAATTGTGTTTCGCGCGCGCAGGTTGGGCCTTGCGCGGTTGAAACACAATTGCCACGCTTTGTTCCCGCTCCGGAGCGGTTTGTTCAATTGATAAAGTTGCGTTGATGGTTTTAGTCTAGCAATGCAGGCCAGGACCGCGCCGAGTTCTAACTTGTGCGTCGCGGGTACCGGCGCATCCGCTCCCTTGACGGTCGCGGCTCGGAATGACGTTGTGTTTAGCGGCCTTTGGCGACGGTGGCTCCCCACTCGCCCGGACTCACGTCTTTAGCGTGTTTGGAGAACAGCCACTTGTGGCCGTCCAGATCCTCAGCTCCATACTGCCGTTCGCCGTAAACTGTCTCGTGAAGTTCCTCCACGATGGTGGCGCCCGCCGCTTTCGCCCTCTGGAAGTGGGAATCCACGTCGTCCACAAATATGGTTAAGCTCTGTGTGCCGTAGCCCAGTTGTGCCGGAGTTAAGCTGGCTCCCCGCGCGCGATGCACCATGACCCACGCATCGCCGAGATGCATCTGCGCGCCATCCAGCGGATCGCCATAGCGATAGTGTTCTTCAAACCCAAACGCCGTGGTCAACCAGGCAATAGCATCATCGACATTCCGATAGGTGACGTGAGGGAGCAGGATGTCGGCCGGCACGGAGCGGTTCTTCATGGGATTAAACCTTGAATTAAACGACCACCTCATCTTCGTCGATGAAGCACCACATCCAGTGTTCGCCGCGTTCCAACGATTGGATAATGGGATGCTGCGTCGCGTGAAAGTGCTTCGTCGCGTGTTTGTTTTTCGAGCTGTCGCAGCAACCCACGTGGCCGCAGGTCTTGCACAAACGCAGATGAACCCACGTATCGCCCATCTTCAAACATTCTTCGCAGCCTTTGGTTTTGGGCCGCACGTCATGAATCTGATCCAGGTGAGTACAGGCTGGCACAAGATTAGTCCTTATCCGGCCCCGAGGCCGGATGCGAAATTGCCTTGGGGAGCCGAACCGTGAAAATGGTTTCGCCGGGCTTCGATTGCACGCGGACATCGCCGTGGTGCTTTCGGACAATGCGCACTACCGCGTCGAGACCCAGCCCCGTGCCTTCGCCCACCGGCTTGGTGGTGAAAAACGGATCGAAGATTCGCTGTTGCACATCGGGAGAAATACCGGAGCCGGTGTCGGCGATCTCGACCAGGACGTCGACCCCCGCTGGACGCGTGCTGATACGTAGCGTGCCGCCATTTTTCATCGCATCCGCGGCGTTATCGATGAGGTTGGTCCAAACCTGGTTCAGTTCTCTTCCGTAAGCGCAAACCTTGGTCAGCGAGCGGTCGAAATCGCGAACCACTTCGATGTCATTCTTGCGCAGCTTGTAGGCCATAATGGTCAGCGTGCTCTCGATGCCGTCGTGGAGGTCCACTTCCTGCACCGGGGCTTGATCCATGTAAGAGTATTCTTTGATCGCGCAAACCAGGTCGGTAATGCGATCGAGACTATGCTGCAGCTCGTTCAGCAACTGAGTGGCGGCGACCGTAGAAGAAATGCGAGTGAGCACCGGGCCCAGGGCTTCCGGAGGAACTTTTTCCGCCATGCCGCTCAGTTGCTCGGGCCGTACACCGGCCTCGGCGATCCCGGGAGCAAGATCCCAGGCGTTGCGGACTTTGCGGTCTTCGAGCCATTCGCCGAGTTCCTGCTCCAGATCGCTAACTTCCAGGCGGTCCACGGGAGGGCCAGGCGAGTTGGCGCGTTGAATCGCATTGCCTTCGACAGTGGTGACCATCCTGCGCAGCTCGCAGGTCACACCTTGCTTGTCCATTGCCAGGTTAGCGTCACGGAGACGATCCAGCACTTCGCGTAAAACTCCCACCGCGCGTTTCGCGGCGGCTGCCGGGTTATTGATCTCATGTGCCAGACCTGCTGAGAGCTTGCCCAAGGCGGTAAGCTTTTCGGTCTGCTGCTGGTTTCGGGTGGTTTCCCGAATGCGATCGGCCATCAGGCTGACCAGCCGCTGATTCAAAACCGGAATGGTCCGCAGCATCTCGTCGAAGTGGGTGTCTGAAAGCCGCGCGGCCCACACCGGCGTGGTGGCTCGGGACGTGCCCGCCCACTTTGCCATGCGGGAGTACGGCAGCTTGCCCGTGACTTCGCCGGTCTGCGCAAAAAATGCGGGTGAGTCGGCCCCGCCGCTTTCTCTCTGGAAGCGAAACTCCCCTTCCAGCAGGAAGAACATAGCGTCGGCGGGTTCCCCCTCGCGAAACGGCGCTCCTCCGGTGGCGATATGCAGCTCTTCCACGTGATCGGCGATCCATTGGAGCTGCGAATCGGTCAGATCCTGAAGAATATTGACTTTCCGTAAAGCGTCAACCAGCGTAAGTGTCTGTGGCATGTCACACCTGGCTTAAATATTGGTGAATGAACTGCACCGCGATGGAACCCTCGCCCACTCCAGAAGCGACGCGCTTCACCGATCCGTGCCGGACATCTCCGACTACGAAGATTCCGGGAACGCTGCTCTCCATGAGCCAGGGCTCGCGTTCCAGCGGCCATTTCTTGCGGGTTTCCGGATTCCGCACCAGGTCGCGGCCGGCGAGAATAAAGGCGCGCTCGTCCCGCTCCACCACGCCATCCAACCAATCCGTATCCGGCGTGGCGCCAATAAAGATGAAGAGCGCTGAAGTCGCCACGGTATCTTGCTGGCCGCTGGTCCCGCATTGCACGGTGATGCTTTCCAGCCGCTCGGCGCCCTGCACCGAAACCACCTTGGTGTTGTATTCCACGGTAATGTTTGAGGTCTGTTTGATTTGATCGATCAAGTATCGCGACATGGTTGCCGCGAGCGAATCACCGCGCACCAGCATCACCACCCTGCGGGCGTATTTCGAGAAATTCATGGCGGCTTGGCCCGCGGAATTAGCCCCGCCCACGACGTACACGTCCTCATCTTTACAGGAGACAGCTTCGGCGGGCGTGGCGCCGTAATACATGCCGCAATCGAGAAAGCGATCGGCGCCCGGCACATCCAGCTTGCGCCACCGCACGCCGGTGGCGATCAACAGCGCATGACAGGAAATCTCGGCGCCGCTGCTGAGCTTCACGAACTTGTACTGCCCGTCCAGCCGGACGGACATGGCCTCCAGCGGCGCCAGGATCTCGACGCCGAAACGCCTCGCCTGCGTCACCGCGCGGCGCGCCAGATCGCTGCCGCTGAGACCCGAGGGGAATCCGAGATAGTTCTCAATGCGGGAACTGAGCGCCGCTTGTCCACCCGGCGCCTCGCGCTCCACCATCACGGTGCGCAAACCTTCAGAGGCGCCATAGACTGCCGCCGCCAAACCCGCGGGACCACCTCCGACAATGATCAAATCATACTGATCGCTTTCGGCGGTGGTGTGGAGGTGGAGCTGTGCGGCCAGTTCAGCGGTGGTGGGTTGATCCAGCCGCATTCCCTCCTTGAGCAAAACCACCGGCAAGCGCAGTTGGTCTCCGCCGAGCGCAGCCATCAACTGGCTAACCTCGGGATCGCTGGCCGCAAGTTCGACATCGATCCATTGGTAAGGAATGTGGTGGCGCGCCAGAAAATCCCGCAGCTCATAGCTGCGGGCATCCCAGCGATTCCCCAAAACGCGCGTACCCTCAAACGGCGGATGGTAGTTGGCCTGCCAATCTTCCAACAAATCGTCGAGCACCGGATACAGTTCGTTCTGCGGAGGATCCCAAGGCTTCAAAAGGAAGTGGTCAACTTTCACTTCATTGATCGCCTTAATGGCGGCGTCGGTGTCGGCATAAGCTGTGAGCAAGGCGCGCTTGGCGTCGGGGTAGATTTCCATGGCCTGATGTAGAAACTCGACGCCGCTCATGTGCGGCATGCGCTGATCGGCCAGCAGAAGCGAAACGGGAGTGTTGCGCGTTTTCAGTTGGCGCAGAGTTTCGAGCGCCGCCCGGCCGGAATCGGCGCGGATCACCCGATAATGTTCGGAGAAACGGCTGCGCAGATCGCGTTCGATCGCGCGCAGAACCTCCGGATCGTCATCCACGGTCAACAAGACAGGTTTAGCCATACAACCCTTCTAGGATATCTTCAGGACAACGCGGAAAGTGGCTTTGCCCGACATCATGCGGGCGTAAGCTTCGGGGGCCTGCTCCAGCGGGTAAGTCTCGATCATAGGCTTGACGCCGGTTAAGGCGGAGAAATTCATGGTGTCTTCCGAGTCTGTAGCTATGCCGGAATACCAACCTTTAATTTCCTTCTGGCGGCCCAGCAATTGAGCGGGCGCAACTTGAATCGGATCGCCCGCGGCGCCGACTACCAGCAGTAGTCCTCCGTCACCCAATCCTTCGATCATTCCCGACATCGCTTTGCCACTGGGCGCCGTGCTGAGAATCACCCTGGCGCCGCCCATTTTCTGCAACTCCGCGGCTGCGTCCACGGCATCGGAATCGAGATAGGCGTGCGCGCCCAATTTCAACGACAACGCTTCCGCCTCTTTGCCGCGCGAAATGGCAACCGTCCGGTACCCAGCTCGGCTGGCGAACTGAACCGCCAAGTGGCCAAGTCCGCCAATGGCTTGAATGGCGACCAGATCGCCGGGCATCGCGCCGGTGTGCCGCAGAGCATTAAAAGTGGTTACGCCGGCGCACATCAACGGACCGGCTTCATCAAACGGGAGCCCATCGGGGATCGCCGCCAGCGACTCTTTCGGAGTAACCATGTATTCGGCATAGCCGCCGTCCTGGGTGAATCCGGAAATTTTGGCGAAGCGGCAATAGACGAAATTTCCGCGGCGGCAGGCGATGCACTCTCCGCAATGCCCGCCGTACCAACCCACGCCAACCGGCTGGCCCACTTTCCATAGATGTACGCCCTCGCCCAGCGCGTCGATCACACCGGCAACCTCGTGTCCGGGAATGCGCGGGTAGGCGCTGGCCGGCCACAGGCCGGTGAGTATCATACTGTCGCTATGGCACACGCCGCAAGCGCGGATTTTGATGCGCACCCAGCCTGCCGGCGGATTCGGGATTTCCAATTCGACGAGCTTTAGCTCGCCACCGACTTTGTCCACTTGAATCGCTTTCATAATCTCTCCTCTCGGTACCAAAAAATAATACTACGTACCCGTCATGAAACAAACTTTGGGATGGCTTACGGACCGCTCCCTTACGGTCGCGGCTCGGTAACGCCTTCCGGCTCGGTAACGCCTGCCGACGCGCGAATTTGCCACGCCTTCCGACGCGCGAATTTGCCACGCCTTCCGGCGCGCGAATTTGCCACGCCTTCCGACGCGCGAATTTGCCACGCCTTCCGGCGCGCGAATTTGTCACGCCTTCCGACGCGCGAATTTGTCACGCCTTCCGAGCCGCGACCGTGAGGGAGCGGTTGAATTGGTTGTTTCATGACAGGCCCTAAAATATTGCTCTCACCACCCCGCCATCCACCCGCAACGCCGCGCCGTTGGTTCCGGAAGAAAGTGGGCTGCAAACAAAGGTCACCAAAGCCGCCACTTCCGCGGGCGTTTCCAGCCGGCGCAGAAGGGACGTCGGACGCACTGTCTTGAAAAATTCCTTTTCCACGACCTCTGCGTCAACCCCTCGCGAAGCGGCCATATCTTTGATGAAGCTGCCCACGCCTTCAGAAGCCGTGGGACCCACAATAATCGAGTTGCTGGTGACCGCCGTGCCCGCCAGAGTCTCGGCAATGCCGCGCGCCAGCGCCACCTGGGCGGTTTTGGTTACTCCATAGTGAATCATTTCGGCCGGAATCTGTGAGCCGGATTCGCTCGATATGAACACGATGCGCCCCCAGTTTTCCTGCTTCATGAGCGGCAAATAGTGCCGGCTAAGCCGAACTCCGCTGAGCACATTGACCTCGAAAATGTGCGTCCACATCGCGTCGTCTGTTTTCTCGAAGGGCGTGGCGTCATAGATGCCCAAATTGTTCACCAGAATTTGCACCTCCGGGAGTTTATCGATCAGGGAGCGCGCTCCGCCGGCTGTTCCCAGGTCTGCCGCGATACCGCCTACGCGGGCTTGCGGCGCCGCCTCGCGGATGTGCTGTAACGCGCTGTTCACACGCTCCTGAGTACGGCCGTTTACGGTGACCTCGGCGCCTTCGCGCGCTAAGCTAACCGCGATCGCCAATCCTATGCCCGCGGTGGAACCGGTAACCAGCGCAATTCTGCCTGTAAGTTGTAAGTCCATAACTCCGCTCTCGATTAGAGACTCACCATTGGCGTAAGGTTACAAGAATGTCAGCGCCGAACGTCAGTGAGGGGACCGGCGCAATCCCCTCACTGACGTTCGGGGCTAGATATGAGCCAGACAAGGGTCCAGGCACAGGGCAGGTTGATATCCTTATCAGCACATGCGACGTTTTCTCTTTGCTTTGCTCTGCGCGACATGGCTGGCTCCGGCCGCGGAGCGCTACCCGGTGGATTGGATGCAAGTCGACGCCGAATTGATGGAACACTTCACGGCGCTGCTGAAAATCAACACCAGCAACCCACCCGGCAACGAGACCCAAGCGGTGAACTATCTCCGGCCGATTCTAGAAAAAGAAGGCATTGAAGTCCAGGTGCTAGCGCTCGATCCCAATCGCGCCAACCTGGTCGCGCGGCTACGCGGGAACGGCCAAAAAAAGCCGATCGCCGTGATGGGACACACCGACGTGGTGGGTGTGCAAAGAGAGAAGTGGCCGGTAGATCCATTCGCGGCGATCCATAAGGACGGCTATATATGGGGCCGCGGTTCGTCGGATGACAAACCGCATGTCGTTACCGGGCTGATGCTGCTGTTGATGTTGAAGCGTCTGCATGTTCCGTTAAATCGCGATGTGATCTTTATTGCCGAGTCCGGCGAAGAGGGCACCACCGGACCGGGCATCGACTTTCTGGTGAACCAACATTGGAATGACATCGCCTGCGAGTTCGCCCTGGCCGAGGGTGGATTTGTAGCCGCGCACAACGGCAAGGTGCGCTACGTCGAGATTACGACCACCGAAAAAGCCCCGCGGACCACGCGCCTGTTGGCGCACGGAACGGCGGGACATGGTTCCATCCCGAAAATTGACAATCCGATCTTGCATCTTTCCGCGGCGGTGGCGAAATTTCAATCCTGGCAGCCGCCGATGCGCTTGAACGACACCACGCGCGCATACTTTGAACGGCTGGCAACCATCAGTTCTCCGGAAGCAGCGCGCCGCTACAATCACATCTCCGACCCCTCGCAGACAGACGAGATCCAACGTTATCTGCTGGAGCATGAGCCCAGCAACTACTCGGTGTTGCGGACCACCATTGTTCCAACAATTTTCAAGGCCGGCTTCCGCTCGAACGTGATCCCGTCGGAAGCCGAGGCGACGCTCGACATACGCATGCTCCCAGATGAGAACGTGGACCAACTTTTTGAGCAGATTCGTAAAGTGATCGGCGATCCGGCGGTGGAAGTGCTTCGCGCCGGCACGACGGACTCCTCCCGCAAGCCGAGCCCTCCCTCACGCCTGGACACGGAAATGTTTCGAGCCATCGAGCGGACCCAGAAACGGATGTATCCGGAAGCGATCACGCTTCCGGCCATGTTGACGGCGGCTACCGACATGGCGCAAATGCGGGCCAAGGGCGTGCAGGCGTATGGCTGGGGTCCAGTCACCGAGGAGAGCGAGATGACATTGCACGGGCCGCACTCGGATCAGGAGCGAGTGCTGGAAACTTCGATTCCGGCCATGCTGCGCTTTCTTTGGGAGACAGTAATTGAGGTGGCTGCGAGGTAACAAGCCATGCTCGCGTACCTGATCGCCGCAGCCTTGCTCGCCTCCGCGTTTGGGCAAATTGAACCGGATAAACCCAAGTTCACAGCCCGGTCGAATGTGGTTTTCCTGCCAACGCGGGTAGAGAACCGGAAGGGCGGCGCCATTTACGGGCTAAAAGCCGAACAATTCCTGGTGGAAGACAACGGCGTCCGCCAGGTGGTGCGCGTGGACGATCCGGATTTCTCCGGCTTGTCTCTAATTGTGCTGGTGCAATGCAGCCGGGGCGCGGCGTCGGAATTCAGCAAACTGAAAGGACTCGGCGCCATGATCGACGCGATCGTCGGCGATGCCCCGCACGAGATATCCGTGATCGGCTACGGCGCCGGGCCTTACGTGCTGAGCGATTTTTCGAGCAGCCCCGAAGCCGTGACCCTCGGGCTGTCGAGACTGCAGCCATGCGACGATTTGCGGGCCGTCACCATCGACGCCGTGGATGGCGCGATCAAGTTGTTGAAGAGCCGGCGGAATCATTACCGCCGCGCCGTCCTGTTAATCGGTGAAACGCGCGATCATGGGAGCCGCTCCAAGCTTCAGGACGTGGTTGCCGAATTGGGAACCAGCGACACGATGATTTACTCCGTGGCATTTTCTCCGGTCAGAGACGAGTTTATTGAAGGGTTCCGCTATGGCGACCATCCGCCACCGCCGCCCCGGTTGGCGCAGTCTTCGTCCGGGTCTCCCAACCAGCCTGCTCACAAAGAGAGTTATGCGGATCCGCCTCCTTTGTTTCCGTTGCCCGAACAAATCATGCCGTTGGTGAACGCTCTCCGGAGAAATGCAGCCTCCGAGCTGGCGGCGCTTTCGGGCGGAGAATACATCAACTTCACTACCCAAAAAGGCTTTGAAAAAGCTCTGCAACGTATCTCGAATCAGGTCCATAATTACTACCTGCTCAGCTTCGAGCCGTCAACCCCGCTTGTGGCCGGGCTTCATACGTTGCGAGTCCGCGTGCCGGACTATCCGGACGCGGCGATTCAGACTCGCAAGAGTTACTGGGCCGGCCCGGCGGAATAGGGTGGTCTGAGATGCGCGCGTTTTCGGCGGCCACGTGACGTTATTCAGATACCTTGGCGGATTGAGATGCGACCGCTCTCCACTGGCCTTGCCGCTTTACGAACACATCGGTCCAGATATATTTTCCACTGGAGTCTTTGCCGTGTTCCATGCTCTTTTCGGTGTCGCTTCCGGTCACGATGGCGGTGTTCCCGAAGATACGAACACTCATCGCGCCAATATTCATGCTGTCCAACGAATTGCCGGACGCCTTCATGTCCGCGAGAGCCTTGGCCTTGTCCGACGTCTCGCCGTCCCAGCCAAGTCCCACCCAGTCGTCGGCGAGAATCGCGCGCAGCTTGTCCACATTCTTGGTCTTTTGCGCGTCGGTCCAATTGTTTTCGATCTGCTTGAGTTCGTCTTCGGCTGCCTTGCTTGCGGCTGAGGGCTTCTGTGCGAGCAACACTCCGGCGCACAGGGCAAACATCAATGGCGTTGCTATGAATCGCTTCATCTTTTCTTCACTTCCTTCGGCAGGGAGTCCTTTCTGATTCTTAGCTTGGCGTAGCACGCAGAGGTCCAAAAATATCCGCGTTATTTCGCACGGTTGGCGTTGTGTTGGCGCGCTATGCCGAAACAGAGTGCTTTTGTGAGTCAATTGACCCAGCAGGAGAGTCGCCAAAGATTCGTCCGCTACTCTGGACAAAGCGTGACCCGGCAAGCCATCCGTCTATTTCTAGCCACTCTGCTTGCCTGCGCGGCGTCTGCTCAGACGCCGGTAATTGTGATTTCCATCGACACGCTGCGCGCCGACCACCTGAGCGCTTACGGCTACCGTAGAATTCAGACTCCGAACATCGATGCGTTCGCTAGCCAGGGCACAGTGTTCGAGAATATTGATTCGCAGATTCCACTCACTCTCCCCTCGCACACCTCGCTTTTTGCCTCGACCTACCCGTTCGAAAACCGCATCGAAGAAAACGACCAACGCGTGCCTGCCGGGACGGTGACGCTCGCCGCGATCTTGCGCGCTCACGGCTACAAAACGTCTGCGTTCGTGGGCAGCGTGCTGCTGGATCGCAGCCGCGGCCTGGACCAGGGCTTCGATTACTATGACAGCCCGTTCCACGGATCGACGGAAGAATCCGGGAACCCATTTGCGGCCGGAGTCAGGCGCGATGGGGCGCTGGTCCTGCGGGCCGCGCGGCAATGGCTGGCGCAAAATCGCAATCAGCCGGTGTTCGCGTTTATCCATCTGTTCGACGTGCATGCCCCTTACTCTCAGGCGCCAAGCCCCGAAGGCCTGCCCAACGCACCGGGCTACGATGTGCAGATCGCCTACGTGGACCGGCTGTTGGGGCAGCTCCGGCAGGCGCTGATGCAAACTGGTTGGTGGGATCGCTCTCTGATTATCTTGCTTTCCGATCACGGGGAAAGCCTGGGCGAGCACGGCGAACTGAGTCATGGATATTTCATCTACCAGAGCACGCTGCATGTCCCGCTGATGATTCACTGGCCGGATGGCGCGGCGTCCGGTTACAGCGCGCGCGTCAGCCAACCCGGCGGCCTCATTGATGTCGCGCCCACCATTCTCGATTTTCTGAAGCTACCGGCCCCGCCCAGTTTTCGCGGAACCAGCTTGTTGACCGGCGCCCGCGCTGTTTACAGCGAAAGCATGTACACGCGCGACGCTTTTGGCTGGGCGCCGCTGCGCAGCCTTCGCGAAGGGGCGTTTCAGTATATTGACGCCCCCAAGCCGGAGCTTTACGATTTGCAGCGCGATCCGCGTGAGTTGCACAATATCATCCGCGAAGACCCGCAAATGGCCCGGACTCTCCGCGGCCGGCTCAGTAGCCTGCTGGCGCAAAATGCCGGCAAGGCTCCGGCATCTTCTCCGGCTACCTCCTCCCAAACACGGCGGGCCTTGGAATCCCTGGGCTACCTCGGCCGCAGTTCTGCCGCCGCCGGGTCGGACGCCGATCCCAAGGACCGGTTGCCGGAATATAACCTTTTTGAGAAGGCGCTGGCAGCCATGTATTCCGGCAAAGTGCCGCCGGCGATTGTGGCTTTCGGACAACTGCTGACGGGCGATCCGCATAATTCGATGGCTCGCTATTACCTGGCGGAAGCCTACCAGCGCGCCGGGCAGCCGGACAACGCCGTCCGCGAATGGACCAACGCGTTGAAATTCGATCCACAATATGTCCCTGCCGCCGAAGCGCTGGGCGCCTGGTGGACGGAGCGCCGGGACTATTCCAAGGCTCGCGAGGCTTTTCGAAAGGCCGTGGCTGTGGCGCCGGATGACTACGCGGCGCTGCTGGGATTGGGGATCGCCGAGGAGCATCTGGGGCTGCACGCGGAGGCGCTGCAGCATTTGGAGAGCGCTTGCAAGATAGCGCCGGATTCGGAGGCGTGCCGGCAGGAGCTGCCGGCGGTGAAGGGGAAGGTTAAGTGAACAGCCCCAGACTAGCGCTTCACCGGCTCAACCGGTCCTGACGGTCCGAGAAAGGCCCAATGCACGTCAGGTATGTGCGCGTCGGGTGGCCATCAGCACCGGGTCGCCAATTTTCTCCGGCCATTGCTGATAACCGCAATCAGAGAGGTTGTCGGGTGTTGGGCAGGATAAAGTCGGCCTTTTTAAACGGCCAGGCTCGGCAGTCCAAAGTGACAGACCTATCTCACTGTGACCGTCGCCACGTTCGAGCACACTGTCGTACCAAGGTATTTTAGCCTTGCGCCGAGACTCACTTGATAGGTCCCAGGCGCCGACATGTCAAAATCCTGGCCGACCATCCAGTACTCCTCGACGTCTTTTAAAGGCTGCAGCACCTGAATAGCCATGCCGCCCGACCCTACGTCCACGTGCCCCGGCGGCGATGGACAATCTTTGAAAGCGCACTCCCTGGCCGGTTGGATCTTGGCCGGCTTCCCATCCGGGCCGATGACCCGAAGCTCAAACAGTTTGGATGGGCCTGGGATGCCTATGAACGGAATCGGAGATTGCGTGAGGTTTCGATACCAAACCCAGACCGCCTTATCCCAGATAGGAATCTGCTGAAGCTGAATGGAGATCAGCGGCGGGCTTGAAGGGACGCAATCCGCCGTTGCCAGCGTGCTCAGCGGCGTCCCCAGGCGACCGATCACTTTCCCCTCTGTCCAGTTCCTCCCAATGAGGTCGTCTAGCGCCGACGTGAGGTACGTCTTTACACACGGGTCGCTCTCCGATTCCCAAGCCTTTGTCAGCGGCGGGACCGCGTTGCTGTCGCCAACAGTTGCCAGCTTGTCGGCGGCGAGGCCGCGGATCGTGGGCTCGGGACTCGTCAGCCCAGGAAGCAGGCTCTCCTGGGTGAGTGAGTACCCTTTGCTTCGCAGGGTCCGGTCCCGTTCCTCGTTCGCCAGATCCAAGGAATAGGGCTGGTTGACGGCGCACCGGCTCAATCCCTGAGCCCGAAGCCTGGCACTGGCCGACAAGGCTATCGCGCACGTGATTACCGAAATTGTGAGGTATTCTGATCTCGTCATGTCGTAACTCCTGATACTTAGCGTTGCGTCATTGGCACGAGTTGACTAACGTGGGGCTGACGCTCGCCCAGGTTGGCAGCAGACGCGGATTGACCGGAATGCCGCTCGCCGATCCCAACGTGGGCGTCAGCGACGCAAACCAATTTGTCCCGTTGTACTTTGCGTTTCCAGCCATCGTCCAAAAGTTGTGTGCGATCGGCACGGGATATGTGGTGCCCCCTGTCTGAAGAATCGGCTGCCAGAGCAGAAAATCTTCAAATGCCGCGTTGTAGTAGCCTATGCTCGTCCACCCTGCGATTAAGGCTTTCGTCAAGTCGATGTTCGGCGAATCGACCATCCCGGTCCCGCCAGGATCGCTATATGGGTAAGGGTTGCCGCCGTCCAACGAGGGCAATGTCGCGCTCGTTTGACAGTTTTGGTGTGCGGTCAGCCCCGACCATCCCCACTCGTACTCACGTATAACCTGCACCCAATTAGTCGTGCTTTGGCCGTTGGCCGCGAAGGCGAGCGGAGGGGTGACTACGTCTTGGGCACTAATCGCGGCGGACAGGGCTTGATCGCCGTATCGACTGGGCGGGTTCGTGACCGTCCCAATCTCCATATTCTGAAAGGTCGCGCTGTACGTCACAGTCGGCTGCGAGACTAGGAAATTCGCGGTCACGGAAACCCCATTTCCGGCGGTGTACGTCACCTGGAAGAAACCACCTAGAACCCAATAGAACTGCAAAGGATCATTGTAGTAGGGAACCAGCACTGGCGCGGTCCCTGGTACCCACTGCTGGTATACATTCCCTTGCACGCTCCAGACCCCACTGCCGACGGGCGACCCTGTCAGTTGGAGCTGCTGGCCCACAACCACCTGGCAGTTCGAACCGCAGACGACGTTGCCTGCTGTGCTGGCAATAATCGTTCCGTTCGTCGTGATAGTTACCGGCGCTACGGTCTGGATCTGGGAGCTGCGCGGAACGCCCTGTGCGTTTGGTTGTAGAGTGATCTGGCCTGGGGTGGCGCTCGCCTGCGACGTGTAGGACAAGCTCACTTGTGTGCTGGTGACTGTGAGTAGCGTCACGTTCACGCCGGAGTTTGACGACGGCATGACAGTAACCGCTGTTGTCCCTGTGAACATGCAGCCGTTGATTACGATCATCCCGCTGCTACCCAGGGTGATGGCGCTGTTGGTCTGGCCGTTTATGACCACCC
This sequence comes from Bryobacterales bacterium, assembly GCA_963836595.1. Classification (GTDB taxonomy): domain Bacteria; phylum Acidobacteriota; class Terriglobia; order Bryobacterales; family Bryobacteraceae; genus DATFZA01. The sequence goes on along the minus strand of CAWIKC010000002.1, from coordinate 111,208 downwards.
TGGAGATGCTGGGGCCGGAGCAGCCAGGCGAGTTGATCTGCACCGGCAGCCCGGGAGGCGGCGGCGCACCTTGCTGCGGGGCGAAGCCGTTGCCGTTGTATCCGGCGCCATTGGCTGTGAGGGTGACCGTGCCAGCCGAGGGCGCCACCAGGGTCCCCTGCACTTGGGTGTCCGTGCATTGTCCCTGGGTTACAGAGAAGGAGGCGATTGCGTTGTTCGACGAGACGATGGCCGGGCAGTTCGTTCCCAGGTGCTGCCCGTTTATGATCACGTTGTAGTACGTCGCGCCCCCTTGAAAGGCTCCCGGCGGAATGGACGTCAGCACCGGATACGCGTCGTCGACCTGGAAGATTCCACCGCTGTCGTCGGTTCCTGCGACGGTGGTCAAGCTTACCACGTGCTGGCCGATTCGGGCATTGGGACCCACGGTGTAATTGACGACCACAAAGTTGTCCTGAGCGTGGAGCAGGGAGAACGTGATGCTGGCGTCATCGGAGGTGATCGTTGGCTGCGGCGTCTGGCCACCCGCGGTCAGGCTCTCGCCAGGCAGATCCAGCGAGCCGGACGTGTCCACGGCTGCGTACCCGCCTCCATTCGCGCCCACCACGATGTGGTTCCCGCCCAAGGCGTTCTGGGCCGTGTAGATTAGCGGGGGCGCCGGAGTGAGCGGGTGCGCGATGAGGTAGAGGTTTGGCGTACAGACGATCTGATATTCGCCGGCTCCTCCGCCCGTGGACCAGATGTACAAGTCGTTGTCGCCGCCAAGGAAGGGATCCGGGACGGAGAAGAGTCCCAACGTCGAGTCGCCGCCAGTGCACACGTCGCCGGCGGGCAAGGTCGTAGTGTAGACTGGGTCGCCGTTCGAATAGATGTAGAAAACTGCATTGGCCGATACGGTGACCGACATGCTGCGCGTGGCCCTCGCGCCGGTGACCGTATCAGTGGCTGTTACGGGCACGTTGTAAACGCCCGCTGCCATGTTGGGCGAGACGGACACGCTGGCCATGGTGGGGCCGGTTGTGGTGCTTTGCTGGAAGGTCGTGGTGATGGTGTTGCCGTTGGAGTCCGTGACTGTGGCCGCGGTTAACGTGACCGGATCTGGATTGCTGTTGAAATTGAGAAACGCGGCGGGAATCTGGGTGTCCGTAGCCGAGGGCAGGAGGGTTTCATATTGCGGTGTGACTAAGCTGACAGCGGGCATACTGGAAGGGGGCAGGACGCCCAGCATCCCCATCTCCACCCAGGGCGAAATCGTCCCCGGGGTGTTGCCGCTCAAGTAAACGGCATGCTGGCCGGAGAAGCCGGGTTGGAAGTACATCGCAAGCGTTACCGTGTAGCCTGACGATGTTGGCGTTATGGAGGACTGTAGCGACACGACGCCGCAGTTGTTGTCGTACATCCAGCCATCGTTGGCGCCAGCGGTGGCGTTTTCGACCGAGGGCGCGACGGCGTCCGCCATGTACAAATTGAAGGTTGGCGTGGTGTACCAGGTGACGACGCAGCCGTTCAGACCCGCTGGCGGGGTGGTGGTGTCCACGTTGATGAGGATCTGTCCGCCGGTGATGTCGCTCACGCCTTGCGCGTTCGTGTACTGTGCCGTCAGCATATAATACGGCCCAGGAGGCTGACCCGGCTGCGGCGCCACCACATTGGTGTTCATCACCGGCAGTTGCCCTTCCAGCGGCGCGCTGCACGAGCCGGAACTGGAAACGCAGACCGGCTCTGTTTCTTCTCCCTGCGCCACGTTCCATTTTCCCACCACCGGTACGTCGCCCGCGATCCCACCATACCCAAATACCGGATCTGGCGCGTCCTCGGTTCGATTTCCGTTGGCGTCCAGAATCCACAGGAACCCTTGCCGGAAGATCCCGACGTTACTGGTGCCCGTTCCCGTCCAGTCGCCCACCACTGGAAGGTCGCCCGCGATCCCGCCATACGCGAACACGGGATCGGTCGCATCCTGGGTACCGTTTCCATTGGCATCCAGAACCCACAGGAACCCCTGGCGGAAGATCCCGATCTTGCTGGTGCCTGTTCCCGTCCAGTCGCCTACCACCGGGAGGTCACCCGCTACGCCGCCAAACGTATAGGATTTGTCGATTCCGGCTTCATAAACGCCATTGCCGTTGTAGTCCAGAATCCACAGGAATCCTTGCCGAAAGTACCCTACTTTCGAGCGGCCATCCCCGTTCCAGTCTCCGACCACGGGTATATCCCCCGCTTGGGTTCCGATATGCAGGTTGAACACCGCGTCCCCGGTGTCCTGTTGCCCGTCGCCGTTGGAGTCGAGGATAAATAATCCATTGCTGGGACGGTAAATTCCGATCTTTGTGTACCCATCTCCGTTCCAATCGCCCGAGATCGGAATGTCTCCCGCAATCCCGCCGAACGCGGTCACCAGGTCCGGAGGACTGTTGAACACTTCATTTCCGTCCGCGTCCAGAACCCAAAGAAAGCCTTGGCGGAAGACCCCGACATTGCTTTTCCGTGCTTGCCCGTAGGCGGCGGAGGAAGCCAGCGCGATCAAAATTCCCAAGAGTGCGGCTTTTGTGAAACACGCCGCAAGGCTGGACCAGGGGGTCCAGCACCGACGGGGGCGTCGGTCCCACAAGTACGTTCTTTGCGTGGTCATGGCAGTGCGGCCACCTGAAGGGTGATTTTGGCGGGAAGAGTGCCGGATTTCACGAAAATCTGCTGGTCGTTCGGGACCAGCTTACCCGTCGTATCGCTAATCGACAAAGTCTTGCTTTTGGCCCGCAGAATCAGATAGCTGTCGTGGGGAATCACCAGCATATGGTCGCGTCCGCCGGCGTCGGAACTAACCTCCGGCATGATATGCGCCAACTGGTCGGCGCCCCGCACGTGCAACTCGAGATTCGGGTCCAGCGCGGTGGGATTTCCGAGCGGCGTCAGCAGAGTGGACAGAGCCGCATTCACGCGCAGATGCAGTCTCACTCCCGGCTGGGCCTTCACATTGACGCCTGTGAGCGTTTGTCCGGCCTTTAGCCGCACGGTTTGAGCGAAAGACGGCCAGGCGCAGGAATCGAGAAACGGTTCCTCGGTGGAGGGTGCTCGGGCATAGGTGATTCGAGTGCAAATCGAATACACTCCGGCCGGCAGCCCGGTAAACTGGAAAGACCCGTCGGCCGAGAAAACCTTCTTATATGCGGCCCCGAGCGCCGGCCCCGTCAGGAGCAGATACCCGTAGAGCGGCTGCCCGCCAGGGGAGACAAAATGTCCGCTGACTGATCCGGTTGGTGTCGTGCTCTGAGCCGCTAACAGAGCGGCGGCGAGTACGAAGACAATGCAACTGCGCATGGACTTCTCCAAACTCCAGTGTTTCTTCTGAAATTCCGGACCCAAACGGCAGTCGCAGGAATGTAAGAGCCAACTTTAACCCAGCGCTAAACTGATTGCAAAATAAATCAGAGTATTTTTTGTGAATTGTGCAGGTATGACACTCAGCGCTTTACGGACTCTTTTAACGAAGAAGCCAGCCGTAGGGACGAGCGGCCGAGCGGGACTGAGAACAGCCAGGCGGTGATTGAAGCCGCGCCCGCGAACCACTCCTGCCAATCGAGCCCCGGAGCTTGGGAGATCCAGATGCGCTCGATTGGACCTTCCGGCAACCGTTGCTCGGCCGGGTGCAGCAGCGATTCCCACCAGGCGCGGGAGCGGACCGGGGCGTCCAGGTCCTTGGTGACGGTTTCACCCGCGACGGAGACTTTGCACACGCCCCGATTCGCAGCGGTTGCACGCAGGCGCCAACTGATTTCCCGGTCCGCCGGAACGCGCACCGGTGGTGCGTCCACTTGAATCCAGGAAGGAGCCGTGAGTTTCACTGCATCCAGCGAGCGCGAGCGCACCGTGAGAACCGCCGTTCCGCCATTCTGCAGCGGAGTGCGCGCATAGAAATCATTTAAGGGAAGCACCAGCAGAGCCACGACGGGCGCGGCGATCAGCAGAGGCAGCAGCACATGCGCTACGAGCAGTGCATTGATTTTCACGATGCCGATCAGGCTGCTGAACGCGAGAGAAGGCTCCTCGCCGAAGAGCCATAATTCCAGCACGCGAGCCCATAGCTTGCGCCGCAGCACGCCGATGGCCTCGCGATCCGCGAACAACCAGAACGAAAAAGCCAGAGCGATGCCTGCAAAACCGCCGAAGACTATGGCCGCCGTCAGGTCGCGTGCGGAGAACGGCGACAGCGCCGCGCGGCAGAGGCTATTCCAGATAGCCCAGCCCCTTGAGCCGTTCCATCAGCTCTTCTTTGGATCCGGCGTTTTCCAGGCGCGCGAGTTCCTTTTCGAGGACGTGCAGCACAAATTCACGGGGCGACGAGTAGCCTGCCGCGGCCGCCGCGCGCTCGATGCGAGCCCAGGTGTCCTTGTCGAATTTTATGTTCGGTTGCAGCATAGCATGATCCCCTCACTCACGTTCGGGGCTGAATCCGTTGTCGATATGAAGCCATTGCCGATATGAATCCGTTGTCGATGTGAATCCATCGCCGCTATGAATCCATCGCCGATATGAGTCCATTGCCGATACGAATCCATTGACCGAAATAGACATTGCGCGGAGTTTTCACTCCCTTTAGTAGATATTCCTTCCCGTGGCCGGTAGCCCGAACAGCGTGGGTAGAGACGCGGACAGATCCCGCAGGCCCGGATCTTCCAAGCGGCTTTTCCGGTTTTCCAGCAACACACCGGGCACCACGCGCGGGTCCATGCAATGATCGCCGATCCACTCATCGCGATTATCTTCGATCGTCAAGCGGGCGATGGCGCCCAGAGCGCCGTCCCAGGATGCCCGATACCCGGCCGCAAATCCGGCCACCAGGTCGGGCGCATATTCAATGTCGCCCTGAAAATCGGGATGCGGTCTCCAGACCGCGCTGACCACCGGCTTATCCGTATCCGGATCGCGCATGGCTTCCAGTCTGTCGGCGATCCGCTGCGCTAACTCCGCGGCATCGCCGCGCGCCACTGAACCGTGACCCTCCCGCCCCCGCAAATTCAAGTATACGGAGTTCAACCCCAATGAGTAGGCTTGCGTTCCCGCCCAGTCCACGTTGGCGAGTAAATCGTGCTGGTCTTCGTTCAGCGGCCGCTGCAAGCGCAGAAAACCCTCCGCCAGCAGCCAGCTATTCAGATTCACGGCGCGATCGAAGTTCGAAAAACCATGATCGGACATCACGATTAAAGTTGCCGCTTTTTCGTGCGCGCGCACCCAGCCGACAGTCTCATCCACCATGCGATACGTTTCGAGCAAAGAATCGTCGAATTTTCCCCACAGCATGTGCGAATCCTGATCGACCGGGTAGAAATGGAAGAACAGCAGCCCGCCGCGAAACTTTTTCACCGCCTCCTTGAGCAAACGAATCTGTTCGCGCGCCACTATGTGGCTCTGCATCAGGTACTCTTTGCGATCGAAAACATGCTGCCGCAATGCCGCCGTGTCTTCGGGCATTCCCTGCGTGTAGTACAGGCCGGTGGCGCTGGCGAGCCGCCGGCTGTAGGAAGCGGGCGCGGAGATCCGGACTTCGGGCCGCTCCGGATCCACATTTACCGGCGAAACATACAGCTCAAGTCCCGGCGCCAATTGTCGCGCGTACACGCGAAACATTCCGGCCGCGGATTTCCAGCCGGGGACTAACGGAAATTCAGTCTCAATCCAATCCGACCATTCGCCCTGGCGCAATATAAAGGATTTATTCCCGATTGTGAAGCGCGCCACGGGAGAAGTCGCATCGATATCCACGGTAATAATTATTTTGGCGAAAGCTTCGTCCCGCCGGTAGGGATTCGGCGGTCCCAAAATAGGCAGCACTGCACGGCCGTTTTGGACACGGGTTGAGACAATCCGGCCGCCGGGCACGTCGTGCGTGACCACTGCCGGGTCGTCGGTATAAAACGAGAACGTGCCGAACGTGCCCTCCATATCCGGGACCCCCATACCGGATAGGAATTCGCCATCGGATTCCATCGGCGGATAATTCATGGGCATTTTTAGAACCGTAACCGGAATTCCGTGGGCTGTCAGGTTATCCCAGAATGGCCGGCCACGAAGAAAAGTGTGTGTTTTGGGTGCGGTCAGGGGGATTTGAAATCGGCCGAGCGCCAGCGTGTGGGCCGAGGGCTCGGTGTCGCCCAGCGAGGAGAACGGCTGCAAGGTCCGCGGATTGCGATGGACGAAATCGTAGATGCCGTGTTGGTCGGGACCGGCGCCGGTGATGAACGTCGCCCACGCGACCGGGCTTTGGGGAGGCATGGATGTGGCGAGGCGCTTGAATTCTCCGTCGTGGCGGAGGCGGTCCAGGTTCGGGAGATCGGGCCAGTGGGCTTCTAGGAATTTTGGATCCATGCCGTCGATTCCGAGGACGATCACGCGAGGGAGATTGGGGGGAACTGGATGGGCGCAGGACAGTAGAAATAGGTTTAGGATCCCAATCAGGGGCGACCAGGGGGTCGCCCGCCGACCAGGGGGTCGGCCCCACGGGAGGGTTAGCATTCTAAGACCGGTTTTCCCTCCATCCAGGCGGGCGGCTCAACGCCGAAGAGGCGCAGGAAACTTGGCGCCATGTCTTCAATGCCCGGATCTGAGGAATCGATCTTTCGGTTGGCGAAAAAGATGCCCGGCACCAGGGGAGGGTCGACACAATGATCGCCACTCCAGGGCCGGTCGTTCGCCTCGATCACCGGACCGGCCGTTTTCCCAACGGCTGCTTCCCAGGCGGTGCGGTAACCTGCGTCGTAGCCGATAATCAGGTCCGGCGCGCGGTCGATATAGGGGCCGGAATAAATCGCATCGGCGTCGTAGACGTTGCGAATGGCTACCCTGCCCCGCTCTTCGTCGCGCAGTCCAGCGAGTTTGGAGATTAGCTCTCGCTTCAGCGCCTGCGCTTGCTGGCCGGGCGCGACCACGCCCTCGGGTTCGCGGCCTTGGAGGTTCAGGTACAGGCCGCCCAAGCCCAGGGCGTAGGCGCGCGTGGCTTGCCAATTGACGCCGGCAAAGTATTTGCCGCCGGCATCGGCATTCGTATTCAGGCTCAAATATCCGTTGTCCCGCAGCCACGCGTTCAAATTCACTCCGGCGTCAAAGGCGCAGAAACCGTGATCGGAAAGCACCACCAGCGCTGTCGCCGAATCCACGTGTTGCAACGCCAGGCCGACCACGCGATCCATGCGCCGATACATGTCTTCAATCACGCCGCCGAATTCCGCTTCCGGCAGGCGATCGCGCATCTGGCGAAAAAACAAATGCTGGATGCGGTCGCTGGTATCGAAAACGCAACCGGCCACGCCCTTGCGCGTCTTGTTGAGAGCGTCAGTGAACATGCGCAGGCGCTCGTCAAAAATCGAATAAGCCTGGGTGAGAAAGTCCTTTTCTGAAAGCACATTTTCATTTCGAGCCCAGGTGTCTTCCGCCATGCCCAACGTAGCGAACGTTCCCAGCAGCTTTGCCAGATAGACAGCGTAAGACCCCGGATGGCTGATGGCGAGACCCGGGCTTTCGGGGTCCAACTGAACCGGCGACGCATAGAGCGCGAAATGCGGTTCAGGCGCGGTCACCAGAAAGCGCACGATTCCGGAGACGGAACGAAAATTCGAAACCGCAAATTTGACGCGAATCCAGGGCGTATAGTCGCCGGACCGCAACTCGAAGCTCTGGCCCTGAATCCGGAGAACCAGCTTGCCGGAGTTCCGCACTTGAAAAGGAATTTGCAATTGCCGCGGGCCTTCGAGAAATCCGCGATAGCCATCGGCATCCTTCTGAAAGGCGTAACGCGAACCACCTTCTATATCTCCTGATAAAGATTCGCCACTGAACAGCGAGAAGGAGCCCTGCGTTCCTTTCAAATCGGGTGTGCCCATGGCGGAAAGCAGGAGCCCGTTGAAGTTCTCGGGTGGAAACGTCACCGGCACCCTGAGGATGGTGGACCGGATGCGGTAGCGGCCCAAAATGGCCCAGAAAGACTCGCTGCGCCGCTTGCCTTCTACGATGGGGCGACTGCCCTTCCCTTGCGTGACGGTTGCTGAAGAGAGTTCCGGCACATAGCTTTTCAAGCTGCGATTCAGAAAATCGAAAATATTGTGCCGCGCCGGATTCACGCCGGTTGCGAATGTGGACCAGGCCACCGGCGATAATACAGGAAAGGTGGTCCGCAAGCGACTGTAAGAACCAGACTCGCGCAGACTGGCGAGATGGGGCAGCTTGCCTTCCGCCATCATGCGCTCGGTGAGGCGCGGGTCCAACCCGTCGAAACCGATAAAGATCAGCTTGCGGATGTGAGCCCGGCGAAGTGCTCCGCGCGATCGCAGATATCCCCAGGCCGCGCGAAACGGCCAGAACAGAAACGAAATGATATTCGCGGCGATCGCCAGCAGAAAAGCCAGCAGCGATCCGGCGATGGCGAAACCGGCGCCCGGACCGACGTAGGCGAACACAGGGCCGTGAAACATCTTTAGCCGATGTTCCTCTCCACGAATGGCGCCTCGAAAACATTGCGGTTGCCACCTGCAATCGTCATGTAGCCGAGCGGAAACCCGGCGATGGCGCGCTTCGGGCTCCGGTGCGGCAGCAGGCCCATCACCAGATTGTAGTGCGAAGGCGCCGTCCACGAGGCGTACGGCGGGCGGCGTTCTAGGTTCCCTAACTTTCTCATTTGGCGCGGCTTTGCGGCAAAGAAGGAATGGCAGCAATCGCAGACGATCGGCAAATAGTTGTTGAACAGGCGTCCGTGGGCGGGAGCGGAAGGCATTTTACGAAACGAAAGTAGATGGACGGAGAGAGAAGCCGCGACGGGTACCAGGATTGCCAGTGGTAAAATTTGAAGGCTCAGTACGAGAGTGCCGGCTCCAGGCTCAATGAGTGGCGCCAAGCCATCGAAAGAACCCGCGATACTTCACTCTTCTCAAAGGGCTTCAGCAAAACATCGAAGCAGCCCAGGTTCAGAACCTCGGCCCAAAAGCGTTCATCAGCTTGACGGGAAGCTACTACTATCGCGGGCGCATTTGCCAACTTGGAAACTATGCGAAAGACGTCTTTCCAACTTCCGTCGGGCAGTTCTCTGTCGCACAAAATCAAATTGGGCTGCTCCGCGAGTAAATCGGTAGCTTCCCGCACTGACCGAGCCCCTTGAACGGTCCAGCCATCAGAACTCAGGATGCTTTGCAGGGAATGCCGATCACCTTCATCGGGACTGATCGACAGGAGGGTAAAATTTACGCGGTTGTAGTTGGTGGCGGGTAATTTCTTCAGACGAGGATAAAGGAAGGGCATCCGGTTCTTTTGCCTAAACCCTTGAGATACTTACCGGTCAAGGGGCGAAAATGATTGCTAGCCCACTTTGTAGAGCAGTTCATGGTCCATCTCCGGCCCTGTAAATGTCCGAGCCACAACGCGGTAGGTGTTGGCGTGCGCTTGGGCGGTCCGCTCCACCGGTTCTGAGTATCCTCCCCCGAGGGTGACGATGAGAGGCGCCTGTTGGACTAGGGCGGCAGCCGCGACACGATGATCTCGTTCCTGCAACCCCGCTTCGGTGAGCGCGAGCTTACCTAAAGTATCGCTTTCGAGGCCATCAACTCCCGATTGATAAAAAATGACTTGTGGATCGAACGCCAGCATCTGTGGAAGCACTTGATCGAGCGCTCGCAGATACTCCTGGTCGCCGCTTCCATCCGCGAGCTCGATATCGATTTGGCTTCTCTGTTTACGGAACGGGAAGTTGCTTCGGCAATGCAGCGAGATGGTCAGTACGTTCGGATCACCCTCAAAGATCTGCGCGGTGCCGTCGCCCTGATGCACATCCAGGTCGATAATCGCCGCACGGTAAATGTTACCGGCTCTCTGTAACACTCGAACTGCGATCGCCAAATCATTGAAAACACAGTATCCAGAACCTTCACATCGAAAAGCATGATGAGTGCCTCCCGCCAGATTGCCCCCCCAACCGGTTCGCAACGCTTCCTCCGTCGCGCTTAGTGTCCCGCCCACCGAGGCGAGCGTCCGTTTCACCAGTCCTTCAGACCAAGGGAAACCGATCCGCCGCAAGATGGATGGCTCCAAGGAGCCGTCCAGAAAACGACCGACATACTGGGGATCGTGTACCAGCTCGATGTCGCTCCGGTCCGCCAGTGGCGAACTTTCAAATTCGAAAGCGTTATCGGCGGCTAGAATGTCACGCAAACGGCGATATTTTGCCGTGGGAAATCGATGACCTGGCGGGAGGGGAATGGTATAGTGATCACAATAATATAGACGCTTCGACATCAAGTAACACTGGATCAAGTAAGACTGGAATCAAGTAACGCTGGAATTAAGTAACGCTGGAATTAAGTAACACTGGAATTAAGTAACGCTGGAATTAAGTAACACTGGAATCGACGCCCAACTCGCTTCGGATGTGCGCGGCGATGTCGGTGGCAAAAAATTGCACGCGCTGCTGATCTTTTCCCTCCACCATCACTCTGGCCAGTGGCTCCGTGCCCGAAAACCGGACCAGTACGCGTCCCTCGGTTCCAAAGGCGTGTTCCGCCGCCTGAATGCTGCTTACCACCGACGGCATGTCTTCAATCGGCTTTCTGGATTTAACTCTAATGTTAACAAGCAACTGGGGAAATATGTGCAAGTCCTGAACGAGATCATCCAGGTTAAGCCCGGTCTCTAGCATCACTTCCAAAACTCGCAGCGTGGTGAGCATCCCATCTCCGGTAGTAGCATAGTCGCGGAAGATGACGTGTCCGGATTGCTCACCGCCCACGCTGGCCCTCAGTCTGAGCATTTCCTCCAAGACGTATTTGTCCCCTACCGGCGTGCGAACCATCTGAATTCCCCGGCGCCCTAAAGCTTGTTCCAATCCTAGATTCGACATGACGGTTGCAACCACCACTGGTACAGGCAGCCTCCCCCGGTCCTTCAAGAACTTCGCCACAATATATAAGATGGCGTCGCCATCGACCACCCTCCCTGAGTGCGAGACCAACAGCGCCCGGTCTGCGTCACCATCGTAGGCAACTCCCAGATCGGCCCCTTCCCGCAGCACCGTCTCCTGTAGCGTTTCCAGGTGCAGCGAACCGCAGTTCAGATTAATATTGCGGCCATCTGGCGAAGAACCAATCGCGACGACCTTCGCCCCCAGCCGCGACAGCAGCGCCGGCGCGAGATTGCTGACCGATCCATTGGCGCAATCGGCGACCACCCGCAAGCCGGAGACAGGCCTCGGCAGCGTGGCCGCCAGATGGTCTATATAGGCTTGGTCCAGACCCTCATCCACGATAAGAGCCGCACTGTGTGGCTGGAGCCCGCTGGCGAGTACGCGGAAAATTTCCTCTTCGAGCTGCTCTTCTTCGAGATCCGGCAGCTTATATCCGGAATGACCGAGAATCTTGATGCCATTGTCCTGGTAGGGATTGTGTGAGGCCGAGATCATGACGCCCGCCAAAAAAGCGCGAGTCTTGGCTAAATAAGCTACGCCCGGGGTGGCTGTCACGCCGGCGAATCGGACTCCAACGCCCTGGCATGCAAGTCCAGCGGCGAGATGCGAGGCCAGCCAAGGGCCGGACTCGCGGGTGTCCATTCCTAATACCACCTCTGGTGGTGTTCCTAGAACCACCTCTGGTGGTGTTCCTAATGCCACCTCTGGTGATCCGGCGTCTACAGCCGAATTCCCCGCCCGTTCGCGGATCCGGATTCCGAGGGCCACTCCCACCGCATAGGCTGTCGGCTGGTCAAGCGGAAATTCTCCCGCCACGCCGCGGATTCCGTCTGTGCCAAATAGTTTTCTAGCCATTTCGATCTGACGTCCCTGGAGCATCCATCGGCAGTGCGGCCACTATTCCGGCGCCCGGCGGGTAACATTGACATGCACCGTCACGGCTCCGGGAGTCTCCAGGCGCACCTGCGGATCGCCCAGGTTGACATGAACTTGAAAATCCATTTGCCCGACCACGCCGCTCAAATCGATCGGATCGGTGAGCACCTCCTTAATCTGCTGGATATGGTCTTCGGGCCCGCGCAACCGCAATTTCGCCGGACTGATAGAAAGCGTGCTCACCGAATAGCCATCCGGAGGAGACGTCGCGAAGCGCGGGGCGACCGGGATGTCGCGGGTCAGAAGGCGGTCGAAACGCAGAGTGAGCTGCGACGGAACAGCCCGGTAAAACGTCACGCCCACCGGCAGTTTCACACTTGCCGACGGACCAGAGTCGCGAATCGTGAAGGTTCGCTCCCCGGAACTTGCATCGCGCAAATCCAAAACCAGCGCCATGTCGGAGAGATAATCGCGCGATAGCCTGCCCGATGGTCCGCGAACCTCGACGTGAATGCGATCGGGCACGGACGAGCTAATATCCAGATCTTCCGGCAGATTCTTGAACTCAATGGGAATGCTGACGGAGGTTGCCAGTTCCGGCTCGCGCGCCACCAGAATCCACAACACCAAGGCGATGGAGAGAGAAAGAAGCTTCCAGCCTAGATTCTTAGTGAAAATGCTCTTGAGAACGTGCATTACCTGCGCCTCATGAGCGATTGAGGCTGGTATCGCCCCCCGCCGCGGCCGGCTCAATCCCCGCCGCGTTTATCGCGGGCGGTTCGATCGCGGCGGATTCTATCGCACGTGGCTCGATCGCGAACGGCTGACTCGCGGCGGATGCCGTGTGCCGGAAATCATCCCGCTCCAGACGGCCAGTGAGAGCCTGCTCCAGGTGATAGAGCGACACGTCTTGCTCAATCTCACCGAAGGCCGCGACGGAAATGCGCCCGGTCTCCTCCGAAACCACCACCGACAAGCAATCGGATTCTTCAGAAATGCCGATGGCGGCCCGATGGCGCGTCCCCAGCTCATTCAACAAGGAGGGATTGGTGGTGAGCGGGAGAAAACAAGCGGCAGCGGCAATTCGATCCCCTTGAACGATTACCGCGCCATCATGCAGGGCTCCCTTGGGCTGAAAAATAGAACACAACAAGTCGCGCGAAATGGCTGCGTCGAGACGGACTCCGCTTTCGGTAAAGGTGCGCAATCCGATCTTGCGTTCGACCACGATCAACGCGCCGATGTGCTTCTGCGAAAGCTGCGAGACGGCCAGCAGAATCTCCTGGGCCACCTCGCGGCGCTCCAATTGGCTGACTCCAAAAAAAGGACGGCGGCCCAACCGCGCCAGCACACGGCGCAGCTCGGATTGAAACATTACGATCAACGCAATCGCGGTGTAGGGAGCGAGAGTCGCCAAAATGGTCCGCAACAATTCGAGCTGCGCCCAGATCGCCAACAGATAAGCGACGGTGAGAAAACCCAAGCCCGTGAGAATGTGCGCCACGCGCCGGCCTCGCACAATGAGAAAAAACTGGTAAATCAGGCTAGCGACAATAACAATGTCAATGACGGCGGGAAAATCGATTCGCGGGATGTTGTGCAGCGCTGTAGAGAGACGCTCCATGCATTGTTCTCATTGTACTTCTCATTTCGGTCAGCAGCCAAGGCGGCCGGCGAAGCCAAGGTTTCGTGAACGCCTGAATGGAAAAAACCTTAGTACCTACTGGCGGCATGTAAGCCGCCGAACTATTCAATAGTGGAGCGTATCCCTGTCCTCGTTTCCGAAGCCCAGCCTATCGTGGTGGAAGGGCTGCAAAAAGTATTCGCCGGTCACCCGGAGTTCGAACTTCGCGGTTGGGTTACCAGGCTGAGCGAGGCGACCGATGCGGTCCGCACTCTGCAACCGCGCCTGTTACTGACCGATCAAAGCGCGGGTATGAACTCGATCTCGCGCTTCGTCAACTTGCTTAAGAATACCGAGCCCACGTGTTACCCCGTTTTGTGGACCACCGACGTTTCCGAAGCGGACGCCTTGCACGCGGTACAGCTCGGACTCCGGGGCGTGGTGAAGAAAACGGCGCCGGTCGCCGCCTTGCTCGATTGTCTTCGCGAGGTGGGCGCCGGCCGCGTCTGGATGGAGGATTCGTCGCAAATTGTCGGGTTCCTGCACCGCCGGGAGGCCTCCCGGCTCACCGCGCGCGAGCGCGAAGTGGTGCTGCTCATCTGCAGCGGCCTGAAGAATAAACAGATCGCCGAAAAACTAGGCATCACGCCGGGAACCGTCAAGGTTCACCTGATGCACATCTTCGAGAAGACTGGCATGAAAGACCGCTTCGCTCTGGCCGCGCATGGCCGGAACCTGCCCGGGATAAGGGTTGCGGCGGAGTCACAGGACAGTCAAGCGGACCCCGGCACTGCTGCCGCAATATCGGTTGGTGCAGCATCCATTAACGCTGCATCGATTAGCACGACATTGGGTGGCACGACATTGGGTAGCGCGACATTGGACAGCGCGACATTGGACAGCACCACATCGAGCGACTCTAAAGCCAGCGTCGAAGCGGGTCGATCTGAAGTTGAAGTATAGAAGTTGAACTGTAGAAGTGGAAGCGCGCGAGCTGGAGCGTAGGAGCGAGTTAACTCCCGCAGGCGCACTTTCTGACTTCTGAAAAACGGAGTCTCCCTGGTCACCTCACCACAAGCTATTTCCGCTCCCGGTGTCGGGTCGCGTTCCACTAGCTTCTCGCGCGCTCTCACCACCCGCTGGGGGCGAGCCCTGGTGCCCTCCTTAACCGATTTCCTGATGGTCGCCGTCTTTGTGTGGCTCTTCGTGGCTGGCCCGAGCGGCTGGAGAGTGCTGCTGGCCGACGGCGATACCGGGTGGCACATTCGGACCGGCGAATGGATACTGGCGCATGGCCGCGTTCCCACCCAGGACCTTTTTTCGTTTTCCAAGGCCGGCGCCCCCTGGTTCGCTTGGGAATGGCTCTCCGACGTACTGTTTGCCGGGCTGTTTCACGCCGCCGGCTTCAAGGCTTTGCTGCTGTTTACCGGAGTCATGATCGCGGCGTTCGCGGGAGTGATTTTATGTTTCGCGATTTGGCGCGGCGCTAACCCCATGGTCGCCGGTCTGGCCGTGCTGGTGACGATCGGGGCCTCTACCATGCATTTTCTGGCGCGGCCGCACGTTTTCACTTTGCTGTTTCTGCCGCTCGGCATTTGGTTGATTGAGGCCGATCGCCGGCGTACTTCGAACTGGGTCTGGCTGCTGGTTCCGCTAACGGTGCTCTGGACGAATCTGCATGGCGGCTGGGCGATCTTCATCGCCTGCCTGGTTTTGCTGGTGGCCGGTTCGGCGGTGGAAGCCTGGTTGGGCGCACGCGGCTGGAACTCAGTTTGGCGCTATAGCGCCTTGACCGCCGCCTGTAGCGCCGCTACGTTATGCAACCCCTATGGCACCGAGCTGCATCGCCACGTTCTGGCCTACCTGGAATCGGACTGGATCCGCAACCACATTCAGGAGTTTGAGGCGCCTACTTTTCGTACCGAGGGGGAGATGCAGTTTGAAGTGCTTCTCCTGGCGGGAGTATTGCTGTCCGGCTGGTTGTTGCAAAAACGCAATGTGACGGGCTGTCTTTGGATCCTGTTTCTGGGACACTCGGCGCTCACTAGCCTGCGGCATGCACCGTTGTATGCGGGACTGGCCGGCCCACTAATTGCTGCCGAAGTCAGCCTGCTGTGGGCCGGCTGGATTCGTGGCCGGCAGAAAACCTTCGTACCGAGGATTTTCTATGAACTCGGCAACGATTTAGTCCCTAGTTTCAGCCGAGTAACCATCTGGCCACTGGCCGCCTTGGTGGGCTTGGCAATGCTCCCGCAAATATCGTGGCCTACGGATTTTCCTACTGAGCTTTTTCCAGTAAGCATGATTCAAGAACAGCAGTCCGTGCTGGCCTCGGGCCGCCTGTTGACCACCGATCAATGGGGAGACTATCTGATATTCCATTACACACCGAAACTGAAGGTTTTCATCGATGGGCGCAGCGATTTCTATGGTTCCGAGTTCGGCAACGACTATTTTCGCCTGCTGCAGGGGGCGTGGGATTGGGATGCAATTCTGGACAAGTACCGCTTCGACGTGGCTCTATTGCCGGCCGCCTGGCCGCTCTCCAATCTGCTCAAACAGGAACCGCGCTGGCGCCTGGTTCGGGATGACGGCAAGGCCTTGCTGTTCGTACGAGGACCAGCCCGAACCGCGGCCATGGTCCAGTCCGGGCTGGTGTCGCGTACTAAAGAAAACCCTACGGAGCGCTAATGAAAACCTCCCGCCCGGTCGAAGTTAATAAACAGGGAGCCGAGTCCTTATGAAAGACCGCATTTCACCCACTCTAGCGCCGAGAAATGGAGCACCGAGAAATGGAGCGCCGCGAAATGTAGCGCCGCGAAAGTTGAGGATTTCGGGACCGGTTTCGGCATCGCGCGGGGCGTCTCTCGATAGGTTGCCCAAGCCGATCTTATCGAGAATTGGCGATGCGGCGGTGTGGCGTTTACCGTCGGGAAAGCCGTTGGCCCAATTCGCGCTCGAGGCCGGATTTCTGGCT
The DNA here is from genome assembly GCA_963836595.1 of Bryobacterales bacterium. GTDB lineage: Bacteria > Acidobacteriota > Terriglobia > Bryobacterales > Bryobacteraceae > DATFZA01. Next base: position 94,795 of record CAWIKC010000002.1, on the reverse strand, counting down.
CCGCTATTGTTGGCGCCCGATGCCCGTCTGTTTGCGCCCGATGCCCGCCGGTCTGAACCGCCGGTAAAGAAAGTGGGCCAGGCATGACCGCGCAGGTTGGGATTGCCTTGGCGGTGGGCACTGCGGCCGTGATTGAGGATGTTTCCCGGCGGCAGATATCGAATTGGATTCCGTCGGTGGCCTTCGCCAGTGGCCTCGGGTTGCAGACTTGGCTCCACGGCTGGCAGGGGCTGGGCGCAGCCTTGATCGGCGCTAGCGCCGGTTTAGGAGTCTTTCTCCTGTTTTATCTGCTGGGAGGGATGGGTGGCGGAGACATCAAGTTGATGGGTGGATTTGGCGCCTTGCTGGGAGGCTGGAAGGTACTCGAAGCGGCGCTGTGGACCGCTGCCGCCGGCGGGGTGTTCGCGGTTCTCTACCTGGCCGGCAGATGGATTCGAGGTTTGTTCGGCCAGCGGAACGAAGCTGTGGCTTCGGCGGGACGGAAGCAGCCGGATTCGATTCCGTACGCTCCAGCGATCGCCGCTGGGGTGTGGCTGAGTCTGGTTCCCAAGAGTTAGCCCAACCTTGCAGGAGTCGCTTGGCGTTAGGCAAAGGTTGGTTTCAGTGATCGGAACAGGACGGGAAGTCGAGTGAGTGGTTTTAGGCGGGAAAGGCAAGAGCAAGGGCAGGGTGCCCAAGGAAAGGCTATATGGATCGACGAGTATTAACGGTTCTGGGTGCAAGTCTGTTGCTGGCGCTGGTCATCTCGATGGTGTTCTACCAGATGACAGCCCGGGCGAGCACACCTAAGAAAGCTGAGCAGAACGATGCGACGAGGGATTCTGGTGACCGCCGCGCGGGCACTTGGCGTAGGCACTATGATAAAGCCCCAAGACATCAAAATGGTCAAGATCGCCGCTTCGGCGTTTCCCAAGAACGGCTTTTCTAAGCCGGAAGAAGTCTACGACCGGCCCGTTATCAGTCCGATTTTAGCGGACGAAGCTCTGGTCGAGGGCCGTCTGGCGGCTCGCGGTAGCGGTTTGGGACTGGCCCCGATAATTCCCGTCGGAATGCGCGCCGTCACGGTGCGCGTCAACGACGTCAGTGGGGTGTCCGGATTTGTCTTGCCCGGCATGCGAGTGGATGTCCTGGTCACCGGCCATCCGCCCCGGAGCGAGTCGTCCACCGTGACGCATACCACTCTGCAAGACATGATGGTCCTGTCGGCGGGAACCTCGATCCAGGCCGACGCGCGGGGCGCTGCAATGCAGGCTCCCACCGTTACATTGTTGGCCTCGCCGGAACAAGCCGAGCTGCTCACGCTCGCCAACAGCGAAGGGCATATTCAGTTGGTCCTGCGCAATGCCAGCGACCAAACCGTGGAAAAAACCAAGGGCGCTCAGTTGACAGAGCTGTACGGCGGCAAATTCCGGACGGCCGAAGACGAACAACCGAGGGCCCGGGCGGTCGCGGTCGCCGCGCCTCCGCCGCCACCGCCACCGCCTCCGCCCGATCAGGTGGTGGTCATTCGAGGGACGACAAAGACTGTGGAAGTGGTCGGTAGCGGCCGCGGAACCGGAAGGTAATCAGACATGACCAAACAAGTTGTTCGCTTTTTGTTTTGTATCGCGTTGGGCGCGCTGGTCCTGGCGCTCGTCCCGGCAATGGGACAGTCGGGGCCGGAAGAGGTTCGCCTCAGCCTGGGCAAGAGCGTGGTCATCGATTATCCAACCGATGTAGCCCGCATTTCCACCAGCAATGCCGATATCGTGGATGCATCTCCGGTGACCACGAGAGAAATCCTGCTGCATGGGAAATCGCTCGGGAGCGTCACGCTAGTCGTTTGGAGCAAGACTGGACAGCGGAATTTCTACAACATTACCGTCGACCAAAATCTGGAGCCGTTGCGCCGGCTGTTGCGCGAAACCTTCCCCAAAGACGAGATCACCGTCTACACGTCCCGCGATTCCATCACGCTCAACGGCCATGTCGCTAACAAGGAGGTCTCCGAACGCGCCACCGCGCTCGCGGCGTCGTTCGCGAAAACGATCGTAAACAACATGCAGGTCGCGCCGGGTCCGATTGAACGGCAGGTTTTGCTGCGCGTGAAGTTCGCTGAGCTGGATCGTACCGCGGCCACGAGTTTTGCCGTCAATCTGCTCTCGACGGGCGCAACCAATACAGTGGGAAGCGTCACCACCGGGCAGACCAACGGGGGTAGCATCGTTCCCGGAACAGCGGGCAGCCCACCCACCCTGACCGTGACCAACGCGTTGAACATCTTCGCCTTCCGTCCCGACCTGAATTTGGGGGCGCTTATTAGCGCTTTGGAGTCGAAGAGCCTGGTGCAGATCCTGGCCGAACCGAATTTAATCACTGCCAATAACACCGAGGCCAGCTTCGTAGTCGGCGGCGAGTTTCCCGTTCCCGTGCTGCAAGGCGGCGCCAACTCAGGCGCCGTGACCGTGCAGTACCGGGAATTCGGCGTCCGTCTTTCCTTCACTCCCGTCATCACCGGGAATAACACCATCCGGCTGCACGTAAAGCCCGAAGTCTCCGACCTCGATTACGGTCATGCCGTCACCTTAAATGGCTTCACTATTCCCGCCTTGGCCACCAAGAAAATGGAGACCACCATCGAACTCGGGGAAGGACAGAGCTTCGTCATCGCGGGACTACTCGACAACCGGGTCACCGATTCCTGGGCGAAGATTCCCGGCATCGGCAATATTCCCGTTCTCGGGGCGCTCTTCAAGAGCCGCAACCTCAACCGCACCAACAGCGAATTGATCGTCACGGTTACGCCGGAATTCACCATCCCGATCGCGCCCGGCGAAGCCAAGCCGACCATCGCCATGCCTAAGGACTTTCTCCTCGAACTGGATGAAAAGCCCAAGGGCGCCCACAAGACGAAAGGCTAGTCTCACGAACGCTTGACAAGAGAACCGGTATGAGAACCAAAGGACCACAGTTGACGGCGTTACTGATCGCCCCGCATCGCGATCTGGCTCAGCAGTTTCTGCATGCCGTGGAACAAGCCCGGGTTTTCGAGGTAACCAGCGAGTTGAAGGCCTACCCCGCCGCGCAGGTGCTCGAGATGCGGCTGCGACAAGCCAAGCCCGATGTGGTGTTCATCGACGTGCTGAGCGACCTGGACGCTAGCTGCGAGATCATCCGCGCCTGCTGTGCCTTGGACGGACAACTCCAGGTGATCGGTATTCATCACGACAACAACGCCCAGGCCATCTTGCGCTCGCTGCGTGCAGGGGCGGGTGAATTTCTTCCAGCGCCCTTTGAGATTGGCACGCAGGCCGCCGCCGGAGAACGTCTGCGGCGCCTGTTGCAGCCGGACGAGCCCTCCGAGCACGAACAAGGGTACTTGACCGTTTTCAGTAGCGCCAAGCCCGGCGCCGGCTCCTCGACGCTCGCCGCGCAAACTGCGTTTGCTTTAAAGCGCGCCACTCAGAAACGCGTACTGTTGGCGGATTTCGATGTCATGGGAGGCATGATCGGGTTCTACCTGAAGCTAAATCACAGCCGGTCCGTGCTCGACGCTCTCCAGGCCGCCGATCAGTTGGATGAAGGACTTTGGGCCACGCTCGTCGCCAGCCATGACGGCGTCGATATACTCTCGGCGCCGGACACTCCTTTTGCGGCCAACATCGATACCGCGCGGTTGCACGCCGTTTTCGAGTTTGCCCGCCAGAACTATGACTGGATCATCATCGATGTGCCGGTGGTGTTTCAGCGCCTGAGCCTGATGGCGATCTCCGAGGCCGATCAGGCGTTCCTCATCACGACTTCCGAGCTTCCGAGCCTTCACTTGGCGCGAAAAGCGGTCAATCTGCTAAATCAACTCGGCTTTCCCCGCGAACGTTTTCAGATTCTGATGAACCGGATTAACAAACGCGACGAGATTGCGGTGTCCGATATCGAGAAGCTGTTCAACTGCGCCGTGCATTCTCGATTCCCGAACGACTATTTTTCCTTGCATCGCGCGGTCACCTTAGGTCAACCGGTAGATGCGCATTCGGAGTTGGGCAAAGCCATCGAGGCCTTGGCTGACAAATTGATCGCGCCAAATCCGGCGGGAGGCGCCAAAAGACCAGGAGTGGCGGAGGGTAAGGCGCAGTTGTCCTACGCGTAATCGATTCCAATGTTTCCCAATCTTGAACCCCGATCTTCGCAACAAATCAGCTGGGAGCAGCGGCTGCTGAAAAATGGCAACCGGTCCAAAGCCAGCCTCAAGCCCGAGTACCAGGAACTGAAGTTCACCCTGCATCGCAAGTTGGTCGATAAGATCAACCTCGAAGCGCTGGCGACCATCGACAACCAGCGGGTGCGCACCGAAGTGCGCCAGGCGTTAATCACGCTGATTGACAGCGAACCGACGCTGCTTAGCTCGGTCGAGAAGCAGCAAATCTGCGACGAAGTGCTGGACGAGGTCTTTGGCCTCGGACCGCTCGAGCCGTTACTGCAGGATCCCACCATCTCCGACATTTTGGTGAACACGCACAAGCAGGTCTACGTCGAACGCAAAGGTCTCCTCGAACAAACCAGCGTCACCTTTCGCGACGATCAACACCTGTTGCGCATCATCGACAAGATTGTCTCGCAGGTTGGACGCCGGGTGGATGAATCTACGCCGATGGTCGACGCGCGTCTCAGTGACGGGTCGCGCGTAAACGCCATCATTCCGCCCCTGGCTGTGGACGGGCCGTTACTCTCCATTCGCCGGTTTAGCACCGATAAGCTGATGCCCCCGGACCTGGTCGATCGCCGCGCCATGACGCCCGGCATGATGGAATTGCTCGAAGCCTGCGTCAAAGCCCGCTTGAACATCATTATTTCCGGCGGTACCGGCGCCGGTAAGACCACCTTGCTCAATGCCTTGTCGGCCTTTATCTCTCCCAAAGAGCGCATCGTCACGATCGAAGACGCGGCCGAACTTCAACTGAAGCAGCCGCACGTGGTGCGGCTCGAAACGCGCCCGCCCAATCTGGAAGGGCATGGTGCGGTACGTCAGCGCGAACTGCTCATGAACAGCCTGCGTATGCGTCCCGACCGCATTGTGGTTGGCGAAGTCCGCGGCGAGGAAGCCCTAGACATGTTGCAGGCCATGAACACCGGTCACGACGGATCGCTGACCACGGTGCACGCCAACACGCCGCGCGACGCAGTTTCGCGGCTGGAAGTGATGGTGTCGCTGGCCAACTCGAACATGCAGCTTACCTCCGTACGCCAGCAGATTTCGAGCGCCGTGCATGTCCTGGTGCAAGCCTCCCGCATGAGCGATGGCTCGCGCCGCGTCATCAATATCACCGAGGTCACGGGAATGGAAGGGGAAGTCGTGACCCTCCAGGACATATACGTGTTCGAGAAACGCGGGCTCAATGCCGACGGGCACGTGGTCGGCCGGTTTGCGGCCACCGGAATCCGGCCTAAGTTCTACGAGAAATTTCTTTCCGCCGGCATCCGGCTGCGGCCGGATCTCTTCGACGAAGTAGTAGAGGTTTGAACGGATGTTCTACTTTATTTTGTTTCTCGGAATCTGGATCTGCTTCTTTGGCGTCTGGTATGTATTCTTTAATGCCTCCCGGCACGCGGATGTCGATCGTCTCAAAACCCGTCTCCTCGGAACGACCAAGCCCAAGCGGGAGAAGAAGTCCGACCAGCCGGCTTCGCTGCTGCAGGACGACATCAAGACCGGGATTGCCGCCCGAGTGGTACAGAAGTTTCAACTGCAGGCCAAACTCCACGCCTTCCTCGAATCGGCGGGTTTGAAATGGACCCCTACCAAGCTCGTCAATATCTGTTTTCTGGCCGGGGCGGCGGGTTTCTTTATCTCCTATGTCTTTATTCCGGGAGGCTACCGGCAAATTTGCTATTTGGTCGGCGCGGTCGCGCTCTTCCTCCCCATTGGCTATGTTTGGCGAGCGCGCAAATCCCGCTTGCACCGTTTCGAGGAACTGTTTCCCGACAGCCTGGAGTTTGTCTCCCGTTCCATGCGCGCCGGACACGCCTTTTCGGTTTCTCTGGAAATGATTCACCGCGAGTTCCAAGAGCCGCTGGCCGGCGAATTCCGGCGCACGTTTGAGGAACACAATCTTGGCCTGCCGCTCGAAGTCGCGCTTCAGAAATTGGCCAAGCGCATACCATTGCTCGACGTCCACTTCTTCGTTTCCGCCGTCCTGCTGCAAAAGCGTACGGGCGGCAATTTGGCCGAAATTCTCGACAAACTCGCCTACGTAATTCGGGAACGCTTCAAGCTGCGCGGCCGCATTAAAGCGATCAGCGCCCATGGACGTATGACCGGACTTGCACTGACCTGTATTCCGTTGGGCGTCGCGGTCTTGATGTTCTACGTGAATCCCGACTATGTGAAGTTTTTCTTCACCGACGACGTCGGGCACATTATGATGGGCGCCGCAATCGGCTTACAACTCATCGGCTATCTGGTCATCCAGCAAATCGTGAAGATCGAGGTCTAACTTTATGCCACTCCTGTTTAGCTTTCTGATCTTTATCGCCTTGGCGGTGGGAGTTTCTTATCTGGGCATGAAACTCTACGTGCGGCCCAAAGAGGCGATGGAGCGCGTCACCGGAGCGAGCATCGAACATCAGGAAGTTACTCCCGCTCACCCCAGCCTGGTATTCCACGATATTGTCAAGCGCCTGGGGACGCTGGTGCCGGCTTCGCCCAAAGACGTCAACGTGATGCAGCGGCGTTTGATTCGCGCCGGCTATCGCACGCCCAACGCGCTGAAACTTCTCTATGGCGCCAAGGCTGTTTTCGGCGTGACCTTTCCTCTGCTGGCGATTGTGGCCGCCATGCAGTCCAGCGCCGATCAGAGCAACAAGATTATGGCCATCTTCGGCGCCGGAGCGGCGGGTTTCTTCGGCCCGAACGAGTGGGTCAGGATGAAAGCCAAGCGCCGTCAGAAAGAGATCCAGCGCGGATTGGCGAATGCCCTGGATTTATTGGTCGTCTGCGTGGAGTCGGGGTTGGGCCTCGATCAAGCGATCCTGCAGGTGTCCAAGGAACTGGAACACGCTCATCCGGAAGTAAGTGAAGAGTTCGCCATTGTGAATCTCGAGTTGAAGGCGGGCAAACGGCGAGCGGAGGCGTTACGCAATCTCGCCGATCGCACGGCGGTCGAGGATCTGAAAAAATTGGTCGCAGTTCTCATCCAAGCCGACAGATTCGGCACCGGCATTGCACAGAGTTTGCGCGCTCATGCCGATTATATGCGTGTGCAAGCCAGACAGATCGCCGAAGAGAAAGCCGCCAAATTGGGCGTCAAGCTCGTCTTCCCGATCTTTTTCTGTATTTTGCCGTCCTTGTTTGTGGTCACCGTTGGTCCGGTCGTCATGAAAATCATGCGGGAATTGCTCCCCATGATGAACAACATGTAGCGATTAACAGCATGCTGCGATAGAGATTCTCTAGAGGGAAAGGAGAGGAAAAACGATGGATAGTTCGATAGTTCGTATCGTTTGTGCGGTGCTTTCGGTCTTGTTTCTCGGATTGATCGTACTGCGGCGCAAGAAAAGTAACGCCGACTAGCATTTTCGCCGCGGGAGGCCCGGATCTGCCCTCTGAACCTCCCGCAGCACATTTCGGTTGGCTAAGCTTTGGTCGGGCAGAGATATTTCTCAGAAGTCTCGGAGTAAAAGGTCAGGTCTCGGAGTATAGGTCAGGTCTCGGAGTAAAGGTATGATTAAAGCATTTTGGTGGAAATCAGCGATCCTGCTCGGTTTCGGAGCAGCACTGTGGGGCGGAACGTTTGGCAGAGTAGTCGCCATCGGGGGGCACGCGGCCGATCTCGCGCTGGACGAGCCTCGGGGCGTCTTGTATGTCGCCAATTTCACAGCCAATCGGATTGAAGTAGTCTCACTGTCCAATTACTCGATTCAGACATCGATCAATGTCGCTCCTCAGCCCAGCGCATTGGCGTTGTCGCCCGACGATCGATTTCTGCTGGTGGCGCACTTTGGCAACAATGCCGCCCCCGCCACGCCATCCAATGCCTTAACGGTCATTGATCTCAATGCCAACACCCAACAGGTCTTCGCCCTCGGCGCGCCGCCGCTGGGCGTGGCCTTTGGCATCGATGGGAAAGCGCTGGTGGTCACAACCTCGGATTTCGTACTCTTTGATCCGGTGTTGGGAACGACTACAGAGTTGCAGACGATCTCCGGCCTCGTTGCCAATACCTTGCCCCAACCCCCTGCCACGTTTCCGCCGACCATCGTGGCGGCATCCATGAACGTCTCGGGCGACGGCCTCACTATCTATGGTCTCGGCGACACCATCTTGTTTCGCTACGACGTCACTACCCAGTCGCTGAGCGCCGGTCTGTATACAGCCAGCCCTCCGCTCGGCCCGCGGGTTGTCAGCGTCAGTCAGGATGGATCTTCCTTCACCGCTGGCTGGGCGCTCAAAGACAACCAGTTTTACAACATGTCTCAGTTTGCCAATCCGTCGGGTGCTCTCAATATAGGAAGCACCTTAATTGACTCCTCACGCAACCTGATCTACGCCCAGGTAGCCACTACCGCATCGAGCACCGCTTCGGGTACCACCGGCACCGGTTCCACCAACGGACCGCCCATCATGCAGATCGTGGCCTCCGACAACCTCACGATCATAGATCAGATTCAACTTCCGGAAAACCTGGCCGGCAAGAGTGTGCTCAGTAGCGACAACATGACGATGTACAGCATCTCCGACAGCGGCGTTCTCGTGCTTCCTGTCGGTTCCATCAATCAGGCGCCTAGGATCGAGCCCGCCCAACCAGATATCGTCTTTCGAGGGAACTTCTGCGATCGTCAAGTCGCGACGCAGACCTTAACCGTCATCGATCCGGGCGGCGGGAATACGGCCTTCAGCATCTCCAGCAACACTACCGGACTCAGTGTCAGCCCGTCTTCCGGCGTCACCCCGGCCACGATCTCTGTGTCGGTCGATCCCAACGTGTTCGCTAACCAGAAGGGAACGGTGACTGCGTCACTGACGCTGCAATCTGCCCAAGCCGTCAATATCCCCAACAGCGTCCGGGTGTTGATCAATTCACAAGATCCCTCGCAACGCGGAACGTTCGTGGATGTCCCCGGTACACTGGTCGATCTTCTGCCCGACCCCGGCCGCAACCGCTTTTACGTGCTGCGCCAGGACCAAAACGAGGTACTGGTCTATGACGGAGGCAACAATAGCCTCCTCGCTACTCTCAGAACCGGAAACACCCCCAAGGGGATGGCTATCACGTTCGACGACAACTATCTCCTGGTGGGTTGCGACAATTCGCAGTATCTTTATGTGTATGATTTGACCGCCTTGCAGCCATCGAGCGTTGTTCGCATGGCGGGCGGCGACTACGTTCAGTCCGTGGCCGCGTCCGCCAACGCGATTCTCGCTGTCACGCGCAACGCGGCCGGCGGTAGTCCGTCCATTCACCGAATCGACCTGCAAAGCGGAACCAGTACGAAACTGGCCAGCCTGGGCGTGTACAGCAACACGGTTAACTTGAATTCGGTTCTTGCCGCTTCCCCCAATGGCTCCTCGATTTTAATGGCCGGCGCCGACGGCAGCGTTATGTTGTATGACGCCAATACCGACACGTTCACAGTTTCCCGAAAAGACCACGCGACGCTCGGCGGATCTTATGCCGCCTCTAGCTTCAATCAATATGTGGTTGGCAACAACCTCCTCGATGCCTCGCTTGTGTCCGTCGGCCAATTCGAGACCGGAACCGGCGCGCCCTCGGGGTTTGCCTTTGTCGATCAGTTCGGTTACCGGACCACATCGCCGAGCAGCACTACGGGTGTCACCAGTTCTCCCGGCAACATTGAAAGCCTCGACCTGAGTTCCAAGACCTCGGCGCCCTCCGTGAGTCAAGCCACGGCAATGGTCGAAGCGCCCCTTCTTGGAACTGCGAACGCCGCCTTCACGCGGACCTTGGCGCCTCTCTATAACCGCAGCACGATCATCAATCTTACCGTCTCCGGATTCACTATCTTGCCGTGGACCTACGCGGCCGCAACCGTCATCCCGGTGATCAGCAACGTAGTGAATGCCGCCGACTCGAGCCCCAATATCGCTCCGGGCGGCTTGATCTCGATTTACGGACAGCAATTGAGTCCGGTAAACTTGGCTACCTCGCAGATCCCATTGCCCACGGCGGTCGCCAATAGCTGCCTCACCGTGAATGGCCTTCCGATCCCGATTCTGTTTGTATCGCCCAACCAGATCAACGCTCAGATGCCGTTCTCCATTGACGGGAACGTTACCGTGATCCTGCGGACGCCGGGTGGCGTCAGCGAGAACTACAACACCACAGTTCTGCCCACCGCTCCGAGCGTCTTTAGCGCCATGCTGCCGGGCCTCACTACTCCAGTCGCAACCATCGTCCGTAACGCGAATGGAGAAATGGTTACCGGTTCCAATCCGGTTCATCCCGGAGATGTGCTCATCATATACGCTACCGGTCTCGGTCAGACCGCTCCGGCTGTCCAGACCGGCATGCCCTCGCCAACAAGCCCGTTGGCAACGGCTCTGACCGCCCCGGTGGTCACGCTAGGCTCCGCCAATCTATCCCTTCTCTACGCCGGCCTCGCGCCGGGTGAGATCGGAGTGTATCAAATCAACGTAAAGGTTCCTAGCAGCGTTCCTTTAGGTCTTTCGATTCCCCTGACGATTACACAGGGATCGATTTCTACGAGTATTCCAATCCGAGTTGTACAATAGAAATGGTTAAACCATGAAACATTTTGCGGTCGTAACGTTTTTTGTGATCGCCGCCATGGCACCCGTGCTTCCGGCTCAAAGCTGGGAAGTCGGCGCGGGCGCTGGCGGTAGTTTCTTTACCTCGCAATCGGTTCAGAACGCTGGGGTCAGCGGCAATACCGGTTTCGCCAACGGCTTCAATTTCAGCGCGTGGGTAGGACACAGTCCCGGCCGTCTGCTAGGCGGCGAGCTGCGGTATGATTTCGAGGACGCTGGACTCAAGCTCTCCTCCGGCGGCACATCCGCTTCATTTGCCGGCCATACCAGTGCGGTTCACTACGATTTCTTGTTGAATCTCACCTCCAGCGAGGCCACTATCCGGCCGTTCCTGGCGGCCGGCGCGGGCGTCAAGCTCTATACCGGATCCGGAGCGCAGACCGACGTTCAGCCGCTGCAAAATCTGGCCTTTCTCACTCAGACTAGCCAGCTCGAGCCCGTCCTCTCACTCGGCGGCGGCGTCAAATTCAACGTCAGCCGCAACGCGCAACTTCGTCTGGACATCCACGACTACATCTCGCCGTTCCCGAAGAACGTAATTGCCCCCGCCGCCGGGTCGAAGATCAGTGGCTGGGTGCAGGACTTCGCCATCATGGCTGGGCTGAGTTTCAGCCTATAGCGTTCCTCCAAGGCGTCTAACGCGATTTGTACACCGATGCCTGAGAAGTTCGTCTTCGTCGACGGCCAGTTCCTCGCCCACCAGCGAGCCTGGCCGTTTTTGGTTTCGGAGGCGGCATGCAACTAAGCGGCTCGCCCGGCGGAATCACTGATGTGGTCGTGCTCGCCTGCAAGTTGCTTGTCATTTACATTCCCACGCGCCACCGGCGAGCCTGGCCGTTTTTGGTTTCGGAGGCGGCATGCAACTAAACAGCTCGCCCGACGGAATCACGGCCATTGTCGTGCTCTACATCCCCACCCGCAACTGGCTCGAATGCAATCTCGCCCACCAGCCAGCCCGGCCGCTTTTGTTTTCGGAGGCGGCATGCAACTGAACGGCTCGCCCGACGGAATCACCGCGATGGTCGTGCTCGCCTGCACGTTGATCGTCATTTACATCCGCACGCGCAACTGGCTCGACAGCAATTTCCCGCTGATCTTCTACTTTGGCATGATTGGGTATGCCGCCAGTCTCGACGACCGCTTCCCTCCCTATCTGGTTTACGTTGGTTTGGCGCTCGGCGGCCTGCTTCGCTTCGAGTTCATGAGCCCGAATTTCACTCGCGTCATCAAACTCTGCGAGTACGGCGTCCTGGCCGCCTTCGTCTATTTCACCGCCGGCAACTTCGTTCAGTTATGAAGCTGCGGCATGTATTCGTGCCGCAACGAGACCAGCCGATCGACGCGCATTGCTCGCAATGAAGGCAGATGGCACGCCGCCATTCCGGCCAACGTGAGCAGCGCGATCGTTATAAGGCTGCTGGCAGTTATAAAGTCCCCGATTCACTTCTCGATCGGTAGCCCGGCGGATTGGTAGGCCCCCCAACCACCATCTAACGACGCCACATTCTTGTATCCCATTTTCTGCAAAGCGTCGGCCGCCAGGGCCGAACGGTATCCTCCGCCGCAATACAGCACCAACGGCGTCGCCGGATCCGGGATGGCAGTCTCAATATCGCGCTCGATGATGCCCTTCCCCAGATGAACGGCCCCCGCTGCATGTCCGGCGTTCCACTCGTTGTCTTCGCGGACATCCACCAGCGCGATCGGCGTCTTTGCTTCCACCATCTCGCGGTACCGCGCGATATCGATCTCCTTGACCCGTGTCTTGGCGTCGGCCACCAGAGCCAGAAACCCCGGCTTGTGCGTCTTCATTTCAATTCACCCTCTCGATCCGCGCTCCTAGCCCCACTAGTTTGGCTTCGATTTTTTCGTAACCCCGATCGATGTGATACACCCGGTCCAACACCGTCCGCCCACGCGCCACCAGACCTGCCAGCACCAGCGACGCACTGGCTCGCAAATCCGAGGCGATCACCTCCGCCCCTGCCAGGCTCTCCACACCCACCACCGTAGCCGTCCTCCCATCCAAGCGAATATTGGCGCCCATGCGCGCCAATTCCTGCACATGCATGAACCGGTTCTCGAAAATGGTTTCCGTGACCAGCGAAGTCCCGCCGGCAATACACATCATGGCCATGTACTGGGCTTGCAGATCGGTTGCAAACCCCGGATACTCTTCCGTCCTCATGTCCACCGGCTTCAATCGTCCCTTCCCCTTAACTCGAAGCGCCTGAGCGCCAACCGGGACCACGGTTGCGCCACTCTCGCCGATCTTCGCGACCAGCGCCTCGACGTGCACCGGCTCACAACCCGATACCACAACGTCCCCTCCTGTCATGGCGCCCGCTACCAGAAACGTGCCTGCTTCGATGCGATCCGGAATGATCGTATGCCGGCAGCCATGCAACTCACTCACGCCGCGTACCCGAATCGTCGATGTCCCCGCGCCTTCAATGCAGGCGCCCATTTTCCGCAGCATCGCCGCCAAATCCTGCACTTCCGGCTCGCGGGCGGCATTGGTGATCACCGTCTCGCCCCGGGCCAGCACCGCGGCCATCAACACATCTTCCGTCCCCGTGACCGTAATCCGATCAAAATGGATCGGCGCCCCCGCAAGCCATCGGGCGCGGCGGCCTCCACATATCCGTGCGACTGCGTAATCGTCGCGCCCAGTTGCTCCAGCGCCAGAACGTGCAGGTTGATCGGCCGTGCGCCAATCGCACACCCGCCGGGCATGGAAACGCGCGCCCGCCCCGTCCGGCCCACCAGCGGCCCCAACACCAGGCTCGAAGCGCGCATCGTCTTGACCAGATCGTAAGGCGCCTCGGGCTTTTCAAGAGCGCCGGCGTTCACCGTAACCTGATCGCCGGAAACGTCCACTGAGGCGCCAATGTAACCCAGCAGTTTTTCCATCGTACCGATATCGCGCACTGCCGGTATCCGCGATAGCCGCACCTCATCCTTTGTCAGCAGGCACGCCGCCAACACCGGTAAAGCGGAGTTCTTCGCCCCACTAATCGCAACTTCTCCCTCGATCGCGGCGCCGCCCTGAATGACAAATTTGTCCATAAGTTTTATGATTTCCCGTGCGGCGATTTCCCGTGCGATGATTTCCTGTGTCCTAGGGCTCGCGAAACGCTCCCCTTCGCTTCAGCCAGCCGTTGTTCGGCCGCTAATCGGTCCAATCCCAACCGCCCCATCACAATAGCAGTTTTGACGCTCTGCCCCGCTAGCGCCAATAGTTCTGCCGCTCGCTCCGCGCTCACGGCACAAGCCCCGGCGATAATCCTCAGGGCTCGCGCCCGCAGTTTCGCGTTGCGCGGCTGCACGTTTACCATCAGATTGCCATATACGTAGCCCAGCCGGATCATCGCCGCCGTGCTGATCGCGTTCAACACCAGCTTGGTCGCCGTCCCGGCCTTTAGCCGGGTACTCCCGGCAATCACTTCGGGCCCGGTCAAAGGAGTAATCGGGATGTCCACGGCCTGCTCCAGCTCTGAATCCGGAGTGCAACTGATCCCTACCGTTACGGCCCCCATCTTGCGGGCCGCGTTCACCGCCCCCAATACGTAGGGCGTCCGCCCGCTCGCTGCGATGCCCACCAGAACGTCGCCGCTGTTGAACCCGCGCGCCAGCAGATCGCATTTTCCCGATTGCGGGTCGTCCTCGGTTGCCTCGGTAGCGCGGGCCAGTGCGGCTTCTCCACCGGCAATAATCCCCTGCACCAGCTCCGGGCTCACGTTGAAAGTCGGTGGACATTCGGCCGCATCCAACACTCCCAGGCGCCCGCTGGTTCCCGCGCCTAGGTAGAACAGCCGCCCGCCGGCTTCGATCGCTCGCACCACCGCGTCGACGGCGCGCGCGATTTGCGGCAGTGTCGCTTCTACCGCCGCGGCAACCTTGTGATCCTCCTGGTTCAGAATCCGGACGATCCCCAAAGCGGGCCGTGTATCGATATCGATCGAATCCGGATTGACTTGTTCGGTGAGAAGTCCGGTGAGAAGATGATCCAGCATTTTACGCCCGAAAACAACTTGCGGGGACACTCCGGGTCGCTATCCGAGAGTGTCCCCGCTGTTTCGAAACCAGGGACCTTGTGGGCCTTATGCTGCGCTATGCGCTGAACGAACTGCCACAGCCACAAGTGCTTTTTACATTTGGATTGTTGAACTTAAACCCCGAGCCTTCCAGGGTCTCGACGTAGTCGACCTGCGCGCCATCCAGATACAACATGCTCGCCTGGTCAATAAACACCTTAAGCCCGTCGAAGTTATAGGTCTTGTCGAGCATATTCGGCGTGTTTTCAAAGGCCATGGAGTAGCTGAAACCAGAACAGCCCCCACCCACCACCGAGATTCTCAAACCTGCCGGCTTGGGTTCCTGGGAATCCAGAATCTCCCGCACCTTGCCAACCGCCGTTTCTGTCAACTGCACCATACTGGGACCCTCCCTTAAAAATCAGATCGCTTAAACTTTAGAATAACAAGAGGAACGGCTGGCCGCCAGTCCCCAAAGGTTGGATGCTACACTCCCGGATGGGGATGCAGAGTGCACCGGACCGGGGGGTGTCCGTCCCGCCGGTCGCGGCTCTTATCCAGTCCAGAACGGCCCGTGCGCGTTCAGGGCGCCTGGTTTTGGCCGGGGCGCGGGGCATCCGGGCGAGCATTGGTTTCAGCATTGGTTTCAGCATGGGGTTTCAGCACGGGGTTTGATTTCAGATGGTTGCAACCAATAATAGGCCGCATACGTCTCCTCGACTGTATGAACGGCTTGACTCAAGTCCTTCCGTTTCCGCCAGCCGCCGGCGCCGCCAGGACCACAAAGACCAGAGTGGATCATCGCTCAACTGAAGAAGCCGCGCTGGTCCGCCGCGTGCAGGCCCGTGACGAAATGGCGTTCCGCGAAATCGTGGAGCGCTACCAGGCCAAGGTCTTCTCCATTATCTACGGCATCCTTCGCAACCATAACGACGCGGAAGACATTGCACAGCAGGTTTTCTCCAAGATTTATTTTTCCATCCAGAATTTCGATTTTCGCAGTTCGCTGCTCACCTGGATCTACAAGATCACAGTGAATGAGTGTTATGACTACCTGCGCAAGAAACGCGTGCGCAAGCTGGTCTATGAGAGCGATTTTTCAGAGGAAGACGTGCGCCGGATGGAAAACAGCGAAACCGCCGTCGAGCAAAGTCCGGCTGTGGATACACGTCTCGCTCAGCATGACCTGGTAATCAAGCTTCTCGACAAGTTGTCGGAGGAAGACCGGTCGCTGCTGGTGCTCAAAGAGGTGGAGGGCCACTCGGTGGAAGAACTGTCGCAGATGAGCGGCATGAACGAGAACACCATCAAGGTCAAGTTATTTCGTGCACGGCAGAAAATGATCAAAGCCGCGGAGCGGCTCCAGAAGGGTAAGGGAATTTTAGGCTGAATCGCTTCAGCGTTGAATTGTAGTACGGAAGTAACAAAACGGACGCTTCGATCCGTGTAGGCTAGTTAAGACATAAGTGGTCTTTTTGAGGGAAGAAGTATGCATCAGCCAGTTAGGGACAGCCTTGAGGATTATCTCAATCGCCGCGGCGGGCGAGAGATGCCTCGCGAAATGGCGGCGCATCTGACGGATTGCCAGCCTTGCGCGAGAGAACTTGAGCAGCTTGAAAAGCAGTCGAATCTGCTGCGAACTTTGCGGGCGGAGTGTGAACCGACGGCCGGCTTCTATGCCCGGGTGATGGACAGGATTGACCGGCAGGCCGACAACTCGATTTGGGCGGTCCTGCTGCTGCCAACTTTCGGTCGCCGCATCGCCATTGCCTCTGCCGCCATGGTAGTGTTGCTCGGTTCATATTTGATCACCTCCGAACGCCGCTCCCCGGCCCCGGCTCAGCAGGAGATCAGCCAGGAAAGCACGCTCCCGCAGCAGCGGGACGCGGTCCTCGTCAATCTCGCCAGTTATCAGCAATAGGTCATGCTGACGCAGCGTGCCACCTGGCAGAATTGGCGCATCCTCTCGATGCTCGGGTTAGTGTTTCTCTCCGGAGCTGTTACCGGGGCTCTCGGCATGCGCTCCGGCCTGCACTCGGCCATGCATGCTAGCCCTGAACCGGCGCTCTCTTATGACGTTCTGTCCAAGGAACTGAACCTCGATCCGGAGCAAGCCAGCCAGTTGCGTTCCATCCTCGATGACATGGGCAAGTACAACGAAGATCTGCAGGCCCAGTTGGAGAACGTCCGCACGCAAATCGACGATGTCCGCGCCACCGGCAAGTCGCGCATCTTCCAGATCCTCAAACCGGGCCAGCGAGAGCAGTTCGAGAAAATCTGCGACAAACTCGCCCGTTAAATCTTCCCGTCCGGCGCTGAAAGCGGAGCTAGCCGGAAGTTGCGTTGGCGTTGTCGCAACCGTTCCCTCGTCAGGGTGCGCGGCCCGGAAGTCGTGACTGAGCCGCGGCCGTCAGGGAGCGGTCATACAGCCGATGGTCGAAGCCCGGGGATGGCTGCGGTCTGCATGGTTATTCTGCCCGCGCCGGAAACGAGCGGATTGCTAATGATCGCGGTCGGCCATCAAATCGGTGATCGAGCACAAAGCCCGCTGGTAGGGCGATTCCGGAAACTCGCCGATAATTGCGCGCGCTTTGTCGGTGAACGCGAGCGCCCGCTCCCGGCAGCGCTCGAAGCCACAATGGCGTTCGATGAGCTTCAATATTCTCGGCAGCGGCATGGAATCGTAGTTCCCATTCTTGAGGACCGTCGCAATCAGGCCGCGCTCCGCGTCCGAGGCGGCTTCAAGCGCATAGATCAAAGGTAACGTGACTTTGCCTTCGCGCAGGTCATTGCCTACGGGTTTGCCCAGTACGGCCTCCCTGGCAGTGAAGTCCAACACATCGTCGACCAGTTGAAAAGCGATTCCCAGGTTCCACGCAAACTCGCCTAGCCGCGCCTCGGTTGCCTCATTGGCGCCGCCCATGATGGCACCCAATCGCGCACATGCGGAAAACAGGCTGGCGGTCTTGCGGTCGATCAACTGCATGTAGTCGGCTTCCGAGATGTCGATTTTGCCGATCCGCTCCAACTGCAGCAGCTCGCCTTCCACCATCATCTGCGTCAACCCCATCAGCAGATCCAGCAGATGGAAATTGCGCTCCCGCAGCGCAAGTTGAAACGCCTGCATGTACAGCCAGTCGCCCGCCAGCACGCAGGTGTGGTTGCCCCAAATCGTGTTCGACGACGGCCGTCCGCGCCGCGTCTGTGCAATGTCGATCACGTCGTCGTGAACCAACGTCGCGGTGTGAATCATCTCGACCACGGCTGCCATCGAGATCGATCCTTCCGTCGATTTGCCGCACAGCTTGGACGAGAGCAGAACCAGCATCGGCCGCAGGCGTTTGCCCCCGCCCGATTGCAGATAGCGTCCGATGGTGGTCACGGTGTCGACGCTCGAAATCGACTCCAGCCCGATGACGCCTTCCACTTTTTCGAGGTCGTCTCGAACCAGGTCCAGGATTTCACGCGCATTCAGAACCTGACCGAGTTTGCCGAGACCCATGGGAATCTTTACAGTTTAGCAACAGGAGCCGCACTCGACAGCCGCCGGAAGTTTTGCGTTGTCGTCCGTGCCAGATCTTCCAGCGGCATTTCGCGCAGTTCGGCCACTCGCCGTGCCGTGAACGGCAGGAACGATGGTTCGTTGCGCTTGCCACGCTTGGGCACGGGCGCCAGATAGGGCGCGTCCGTCTCGAGTAGAATTCGGTCGAGCGGAGCTTCCCGCGCCGCCTGGTGCACGTCCGCCGCTTTTGGGTACGTGACGATTCCTCCAAAACTCAAGAAGAAGCCCAGGTCGAGCGCCCGCGCGGCTTCCTTCGGACCACCCGAAAAACAGTGCATCACGCCAGGCAGGCCGTGCCGCTTCCAATGGCGTTCGAGCAAAGCGAACGTGTCATCCCATGCCTCGCGGGTGTGAATCACAATGGGCTTGCGCGCTTCGGCGGCAATCGTCATCTGCTCGATGAACACAGCCTGCTGCACCTCGCGCGGCGAAAAATCGTAATGATAGTCCAAACCGATCTCGCCCACCGCGACAACTTTGGGATGCCGCAACAGCTCGGCCAGATGTTTTGAATGTTCCGGCAGCGCTTTAGCGGCATCGTGCGGATGAATGCCGGCCGTCGCCAGAAACTGCGGATAGCGTTCCGCCATGCGAATGCCCGTATCGAGCGCCCCGGGACCGTCGCCGGTGCCAATGGCGACCATTGTTTCCACTCCGGAGTCGACGGCACGCGCGACCACCTCATCGCGGTCTGCGTCAAACTCCTTTCCGTCCAGATGACAGTGGGAATCAACCAGTGTCATTTCAGCCGCCCTCTCCTCGGCGTGTCATCGAAAAGGTCAGGGGGCCAGCGGGCCGCCGGGGCGATAGCCATGGCGCGCGCGGTTAGTTTAAAACTGCCGCGGCCAATTACTGTCACTTCAGCCGCGCCCCCTCGGCGTGTCGTCGAAAAGGTCACAGGTCCAGCGGGCCGCCGGGTTGATAGCCACGGCGCGCGCGGTTACCTCAAAACGGCCGCGGGCAATTACTGTCACTTCAGCCGCGCTCCTACGGGAGCGTCTTCCAGAGAGCCTGCCAGCACTGGCGACCCGCCTTCCAATGACGCGGCCACAATCATCCCCTGCGACGTCAGCCCGCCAGCTTGCGCGGCGCCAGAGTGATCGCGAAGGTCACAGGTCCGGCGGGCCGCCGGGGCGATAGCAATGGCGCTCGCGGTTACCTCAAAACGGCCGCGGCCAATTGCTGTCACTTCAGCCGCGCTCCTACGGGAACATCTTCCAGAAAGCCCGCCAGCACGGGCGACCCGCCTTCCAAGGACGCGGCCACGATCATCCCCTGCGACGTCAGCCCGCGCAGCTTGCGCGGCGCCAGATTCGCCACGATCACCACTTTGCGTCCGACCAGGATCTCCGGCTGATAGACGGCGGCGATTCCGGCCACGATGGTGCGTGGTTGCGGCTCGCCGATGTCCACTTTCAGATGCAGCAGCTTGTCGGCGCCCTTCACTTTTTCCGCCGACAGCACCTGGCCCACCCGTAGATCTACCTTGACGAAGTCGTCAATCGCGATCTCGGGCGCAAGTGGCGTCACCGGGGTACCCGATTCCGTAGGAGCCGCTTCCGGCTCGGGAGTCTTGCCCATCAGAACCGCTTGCCGCGCTTTCTCGAGCACCTCCAGCTCTTCCAGTTTCTCGATCAGCGGCGCGGCCTCCAGCCTGGGAAACACTGGTGACGGCTGCCCGATTTTCTGCCCGGCTTCGAGTTTCCCCCAATGCAGCTCGGGAAGCCGGACAGCCGAAATCGGTGTCAAGAATCCTAATTGCTTCCAGATTTCGTTGGTCGCGTCCGGCATTACCGGGTGCAAGAGCGCCGTCACGATTCGCAGTCCCTCCGCGGCGGTATAGAGCGTCTCATCGAGAATCTTCTGAGAGGCCGAGTCCGGATCCTTGTTCAACTTCCACGGCGCGCGCTCCACGATAAACCGGTCGAGCACTGAGATGAACGCCCAGATCGCCTCCAGTCCCCGCGAGAAATTAAACTGCTCGAACGCTTCAAGCGCGGTCGCGCACATGTAATCGGAAGCCTCGGCGACATGTCCAGCGCCGCCCGAAGCCGGGACTTCTCCGCGCCGGTATTGCTGAATCATGCTCAACGTGCGGCTCGCCAGATTACCCAATCCGTTGGCCAGATCGGCGTTGTAGCGCTGGATCAGCGCGTCATAACTGAAGGTGCCATCCTGCCCGAAGGTCATCTCGCGCCACAGAAAATAGCGCAATCCGTCGGCGCCGATCACATCGACGATCGGGCCGGGCCGCACGATATTTCCGCGCGACTTGCTCATCTTGATGCCGTCGTTCAAAATCCAACCGTGCGCAAATACTTTCTTCGGCAGCGGCAGCTCGGCCGCCATCAGAAATGCCGGCCAGTACACGGCATGAAAACGCAAGATGTCTTTGCCAATGAGATGCAGATCGGCCGGCCACAGTCCTTCGCCCTCCACCGCAGTCATATAGGAAATCAGGGCATCGAACCATACATAGAAAACATGGTTTCCCTCCACCGGCGCGGGAATGCCCCACTTCAAATTCGTCCGCGTGATAGAGAGATCGTGTAATCCCTGTTTAACAAAAGACACGATCTCGTTGCGCCGGTATTCCGGCTGCACGAAGCCGGGCTGTTTCTCATACAGCTCTAACAGCCGGTCTTCGAGCATCGACAGTTTAAAGAAATAGTTGTCTTCCGTCACCGTCTCGGTCGGGCGTCCGCAATCCGGACACGGATCGCCCGGCTTGGCGTCGTTGATGTAGGCTTCGTCGTTGGGGCAATACTGTCCGGTGTAAGAACCCTTTTCGATATAGCCGTTCCTCTGACAGCGCAAAAACAGATCGCGCACCACCGCGTGATGCCGCGGATCGGAGGTGCGGATGAAATGATCGATCCCAATGCCCAGTTGCTTCCACTGCCGTTGGAATTCTTCCGCGATCACGCGCGCGTATTCTTCGGGGGCCTTGCCCGCTTGGATCGCCGCTTTTTCCACATTGCGGCTATGCTCGTCGGATCCGGTGGTCAACACCACCGGCTCGAACCCCTGCATAATTTTGAAGCGCTTAATCAGGTCGGCCGTAAAGGTGCAGTACGCGGTGCCCAAATGCGGCGCTGCGTTCACATAATAAATCGGAGTGGTCAGGTAATATTTCATCGTTTGCTTTTCAGGAACACGAAGTTCGCTTCCGCGATCACCGCATGCAGGGGCCGGCCGGTCTCCTTGGCCACCTTCCGGCAGTCGTCATATTCAGGCGCGAACGTCCCATCTTCCGCTATTTTTATTTTGACGCGTTGTCCGAAAATCCCCACCTCTTCAAACCGGCGCTCCTTAACGCGGCGTTCCGCGCCGTAAATGCGAACACCCAGAGTGGGAGTCTCCGCCAGCAGTATGGCACAGAGACTTTCCTGGTCTTCGGGGCGCACGATCGCGCGCAATAGCGCGCCAGGACGGTTCTTCTTCATGAGCACCGAAGTGAGAGTCACGTCGAGCGCCCCGGCTTCCAGCAATCGCTCCATGGCGTAGCCGAGAACCTGCGGCGTCGCGTCGTCGATGTTGGCTTCAATCACCGACACAGTAGTCGATTCTTGCGCGGTTTTGCTCTCGCCGATCAGAACACGCAGGACATTGGGCTGCTCAGGGAAGTCGCGATCCCCTGCCCCGTAGCCGGTTGCGGTGATGCGCATGGCCGGCAACGCGCCGAACTCCCGCGCGAGTGTAGCCGCGATCGCCGCGCCAGTCGGGGTGGTCAATTCGAATGCGGGGCCGCGTGCATAAATCGGCCGGCCCTTCAACAAAGCCGCCGTGGCCGGAGCGGGCACCGGCAACACTCCGTGCTCGGTCTTTACCGTCCCGCTACCCACATTGATCGCGGAGCACTGAATTGAGTCGACTTCCAGCAGCGCCAGCGCTATGCAGGCGCCCACAATATCGCAGATGGAATCGATCGCGCCCACCTCGTGAAAATGGACCTTCTCCAGCGGGACGGCGTGGACTTCCGCTTCCGCCTCCGCCAGCTTCTGAAACACCGCGGTTGCGTTGGTGCGCGCCGTCACCGGCAGATTGGCCCGATCGATCATCTCGAGAATATGTGGCAGGTGGCGGTGTTTGCGGGTGTCCTCAGCCTCGACCACAAACTTTGACGCGGCAATGCCTCCGCGCTTGGTCTTCTCCAGGCGCAGACGCGCGCCCGTGCTCAGGCCGTCGAGCAACCGCAGTAGCTCACCGGCATCGGCGCCGGCGTCCGCGAGCGCTCCGACCGTCATATCTCCGGCAATGCCGGAGAAGGCATCGAGATAACAGATTTTCATTCGGAAATCTTCCAGCCAAAATTCTTAGTACCCGTCATGAAACAACCTTGCAAGTCCTTCCGGACCGCTCCCTGACGGTCGCGGCTCAGTCACGCCTTCCGAGCCGCGACCGTTAGTACGTACGTAGTTGAATCTCCAACTTTGACGAATTATACCGAGCGACAGACCTGGCCGCGGCGGCGCAGGTCAAAAACGTCAGGAACAAGCTCCGCTCTCGGCGCATTTTTTACTTTGCCGCAAACCAATGACGATGAAGCAGTTAATGCCAAATCTCGCGGTCTTGTTCCTTCCGAGCCGCGACCGTGAGGGAGCGGTGGCGCACCATCGCGGAGCGTGTTTGGTTCCGGCGTGTTTGGTTCCGGCTTTGCCGGGTTACGGAGCGGTTCAATTGGTTGTTTCATGACAGTGCCCTTAAGCAATCAGGCGCGGCAGAATTTCGCCGGATGGCCCTTCCAGTCTTTCGTCCATGCGGCTGGAAAGCGGCGTCGAAGATGGATTGATCTCTACCACCCGCTTTGCCAGATATACCAGTCCCGCCGCCGGATACACCACGCCGGACGTTCCGATCACTAGCAGCAAATCGGAGGCCCGTACCGCCTCTTCGGCTGCGAACCGCGGCCCCGGCGGCAGCGCTTCGCCAAACCAAACCACCCCCGGCCGCAGCATCCCTCCGCACTCGCACTTCGGCGGCCGCGGACCAGTGCTCTCACGCTCACACCGCAGGCAGCGCTGTACAAAAATGTTTCCGTGCAAGTGCAGCACTTTTCTGCTCCCCGCGCGCTCATGCAAATCATCCACATTCTGGGTGATCAATGTGAAGCGCGGAACCCGGCGTTCTATCTCGGCCAGTGCGAAATGGCCCGCATTGGGCTGCGCGGCGGCGATCAGTCCGCGCCGCCAGTCATACCACTCCCAGACCAGTTCCGGATCGCTGGCAAATGCTTCCGGCGTGGCCAATTGCTCGGCCCGAAACTGACGCCACAGGCCGTTATTATCGCGGAAAGTGGGTATCCCGCTCTCCGCCGACACACCCGCCCCGGTTAAGACAGCCACCGACCGCGCTTGCTTCAGCCATTCCCGCGCCTGCACATTTTCAGGTTAACAAGTTCAGGTTAACAAGTTCAGGTTAACAAGTTCAGGTTAACAAGTTCAGGTTAACAAGCTCAGGTTAACAAGCTCAGGTTAACAAGCTCAGGTTAGCAAGCGCCCCGCGCGGTCTTCGGCTTTTCAGGGGCCCTGCTTTGCATTCGAGCAGGTTTGGCATAGATTCATACGCATAGAAATCTATGCTATGCTGTCATTCATATATGGGCCGACTGCTTTCAAAACCACTGCAAGGTTCGCTGAACCTTCTGATCCTGAAAACGCTGAGCCGCGGGCCTCTGCATGGTTACGCCATCACCAACCACATCCAGAACGTGTCGGGCGAAGTACTGCAAGTGGAAGAGGGATCTCTCTATCCCGCTTTGCATCGCATGGAGCAGGAGGGTTGGATCTCATCGGAATGGGCCCTGTCTGACACCAATCGGCGCGTCCGGTACTACAAGCTCACCGCCAAGGGTAAAAAGCAGCTCTCACTGGAAGAAAACGACTGGAAGCAGATCACAGCGGCTGTGGGCAAGGTTCTGAGATTTGTTTAGGAGTACGGCGATGGGAGTTCTGACCAGACTGAGAAACAGCTTTCGCCAAAAAGCGGTGAGCCAAGACGCCGCGGATGAACTGGCGTCGCATTTTGAACAGCGCGTTCAGGAATTCGTGCAACAGGGCCTGAGCCTGGAAGACGCGCGCGAGGCGGCCCGGAAACGGGTGGGAAATCTGACGGCGCTCGAAGAAGACACCGTCGAGTCAGATCTGATTGTCTGGTTGGAGGCGATGAAGCGCGACGTCGTGCTGGCGTTGCGCATGCTGCGGCGCGCTCCTACCGTGACGGCGGTGATTGTCCTTTCGCTCGGATTGGGGATCGGAGCGAACGCCGTGGTGTTCACGTTGATGAAGCAGGTCGTGCTCGACTATTTGCCGGTCCCGGCGCCGGAGCGATTGGTGATTCTGCACAACCAGCAACCGGAAGTCGGACTCGGCTACAGCACCGGGATGAGAAGCAGTTTCTCCTATCCCCTGTATCGGGATCTGAATGCCGGCACTTCGCGAATCTTTGACGGAATCCTGGCTTTTTTCCCGATCAAGGTGAGCTTGAGCGGAAACGAGTCAACCGAGACCGTTCCTGGCGGCATGATTTCTGGGAATTTTTTTCAGGTATTACAAGTAACGCCTTGGCGCGGCCGGCTGTTCACCATGGACGACGACCAGAAGCCCGGGGCAAATCCAGTTGTCGTGCTCGGTTACGGGCTATGGAAGAGAAGCTTTGGAGGCGATCCGGGTATCGTGGACCGCACCATTCTGTTAAACAAGCATCCGTATGTGGTGGTGGGTGTGGCGCCTCCGCGGTTTTATGGAATCGATCTCAGCGCGCGGGCCGACTTATTCGTTCCTCTGTCGATGAAAGCCGATGTTGTGGCCGACACGCTTCCGCTGAACGACCGGCTGCATCACTGGATCAACTTAATCGGGCGCCTGAAGCCGGGCCTCACTTTGCAGCAGGCGACATCGGCTTTGAGCGCGATCTACCCACCTCTGCGAGACCAGGATCTGGCGTTCATCAAGACGCCGTCAAAAGCGCTCAGGCAGGGGTACGCAAAGAAGCAGATCGATCTCAGTGAGGGCGGCAAGGGTTATGCATCGCTGCGCGATGCACTGAGCAATCCGTTGAAGATTCTCATGGCCATGGTGGGTATTGTGTTGCTGATCGCGATCGTGAACGTGGCGAATATCCTGGTTGCGCGCGGCGTAGCGAGGCAGCGTGAGATGGCCATCCGGCTCTCGGTAGGCGCGGGCAAAGCCGCGCTGACGCGGCAGCTCCTGATCGAGAGCCTGGTGCTGGCGGCGCAGGGTGGTTCGGTGGGAGTCGCGTTCGCCTATGGCTGCACGCCGGCGCTGCTGCACGCGTTGAGTTTCGACTTGAGTTCCGTCAGTATTGCAACCCGCCCCGATTGGCATGTGATGCTGTTCGCGGCTCTGGTTACTTTCGCGGCGGGGTTGATTCTTGGCCTGCTTCCCGCCTGGCAATCGGCCCGGACGGACGTTGCCTTGGCGCTCAAAACGGAAGGCAGCCGTGGAAACACCGGGCACTCGGGTTGGGTGCGGCGAGTGCTGGTGGTGGGCCAAGTAGCCTTGTCTCTGGTGCTGGTCACTTCGGCTATTTTGTTCACGCGCAGTCTGCAAAATCTGAAGAACATAAATGTAGGCTTTAAGACAACCCAGCTTGTGAAATTCGAAGTGAATCCTTTGCAAGCGGGATATTCGCAGCAGCGCATCAAGATATTCGGCGAGGAACTGCGCCAGAAATTGGGGACTCTGCCCGGCGTGGAACGGGCCGCGCTCGCAACCTTACCGCTCTTACAGGATACCGACGAAGGCAGCAATGTTACGGTGGAGGGCGCGCCTGCGCATAGAGACCGCGGGGATGAAAGAGATAACTCGGTTAGCCCTGGGTTCTTCTCCACCATGCAAATTCCCTTGCTTGCGGGCCGCGAATTTCTGGCGTCCGATTCCGTGCCGGCGGCCAAGGTGGCGATTGTTAATGAAACCTTCGTCAAGCGCTTTCTGCCGGGAAGGAATCCGCTGGGCGCACATTTCGGAACCGGCAGCGCCGTGGCTCTGGACGAAACGATTGTCGGCGTGGTAGCCGATAGCGAGCACAGCACGATACGTAAGAAGATCACTCCATTTGTGTACTTGCCCTACCTGGCGGCCGAGCATCTCTCGTCACTCACTTTCTACGTGCGGGTTCGCTCCAGTGAGCAGCCGGTGATTGCGAGTATTCGCAGCCTGGTTCATCGCATGGACCCGGATCTGCCGGTCAACCAGCTTTCGTCCATGACGCAGGTGATCGATGAATCGTTGTTTGTGGAACGAAGTTTAGGATATCTGTCGATCGGCTTCGCGGCGCTGGCAACGCTGCTCTCTGTCGTGGGCTTGTACGGAGTGATGTCCTACTCGGTTACCAGCCGCTACCGCGAACTGGGGATTCGGATGGCGATCGGGGCGACCCCCGGGCGAGTGCTGTCCATGGTGTTGCGTGAATCCGCTTATTTGGGAATCGCAGGCGCTTTGTGCGGAATCCCGTTCGTGTTCGCAACAGCCAGCTATGTGCGATCAGCGCTATACGGCGTCGAGCCACACAGTCCTGCCGTTTGGAGCGCGGCAGTTACTGGTTTGATGGCCGTAGCGTTGTTCGCCGGTTTTGTGCCTGCCTGGCATGCCGCACGCATCGATCCTCATACCGCATTGCGGGCCGAGTAATCAGTTCGCGGATAGCAAACTGCCGCCTCTGGCAGCCGCGGCCGGGGACCGTACCCGAACCGCGACCGTCTGGAAGCGGCAGCGAGGTCAGCAATCACAAGGTTAGTGACGTCAAATCGCCAAAAGTATCACTTTAACTGCGCGTCGTTGCGAAGGTAGTGACGGGCCCATTTCTTCGGCCAACATTCTTCTGCCGGAAGCCCAGCTTTTCTCGCGCGCGTAGGCCGTATTCGATGACCAGAAGTGCGCCCTCGTTTTCGAGGAATTCCCTCGCGACACGACCGCTGCAAGCTTGCCGAACGAAACCACCAGTTGTCTCTTTCTTGGACCGGGATGGTAAGCGCAAGAGGACTACGTCTCGTCGACTCGTGTTGTCTGACTTTAGTAGGCGGCACTGGCGCGAACTTGAGTAAGGCTGCGTAAATCAATAAAGTTTACAACTACCATCCGGATGTGTTATGCCAGTTGGGCATGGACACCGATGCCCAACTCGCACAGTATTTTGCCGGCATGTGGCCGCATCTGGACGAGCATGCCCGGCGCCTGGTAGCCGCCAGCAAAGCTGTGGAACTGGGTTATGGCGGCATTTCGCGGGTCAGCCGCGCCTGCGGCCTGTCGCGCGTCACGTTGACCAAGGGCGTTGAGGAATTGCAGGCCGCGCCGCTGGCCCGGGCCGGATTCGCACGAGGGCGGCGGACGACACGCGTTGACGTCCAACGATCCCGGCTGGCGCCCGCCTTGGACGGCATGGTCGAGCCCACGGCGCGCGGCGACCCGCAGTCGCCCTTGCGCTGGACCTGCAAGAGCGCTCGCACGCTGGCGGCGGAACTGACAGCTCGGCGCCACCCGGTCAGCCACACCAAAGTCACCCAACTCCTGCAAGGAGGGTGGCTACAGCCTGCAGGGCAACCGCAAGACCGAGGAGGGGGACGATCATCCCGACCGCGACGCGCAGTTCCGGCATATCAACCGCGCCGTCAAACACGCCTTGCGGGCAGGCGAGCCCGTCATTTCCGTGGACACGAAGAAGAAGGAATTGATCGGCAACTACCAGAACCAGGGCCGCCAGTGGCGCAAGACGGGGACGGCGGACAAGGTCAACGGACATGATTTTCCCGGTCCCGAGGTGCCTCGCGCCTATCCTTACGGCATCTACGACCTGGGGCGCAACGCCGGCTTCGTCAACGTGGGCACGGACCACGACACAGGCGCGTTCGCGGTGGCTTCGATCCGCGGTTGGTGGCGCGCCGAGGGCCGCCGCCTGTATCTGCGGGCGGGCCGCCTGCTGATCACAGAATTGTCCAATACAAGATGATCCTGAAACGGGAGTTGATTCCAGTACAAGATGATCGTGAAAATGTGAGAGGGCGGGGCGGACTGCGGCCGGATGCAAATACGCATGCAGAACGCAGAAGATCTGACCCAGGAACAAATCGAAGAGTTCCTGCGAGGCAGTCAAGCCATCGAATTCCGGGGCCAGAATCGGGCCGAGCGGTACGAGTTTGTGCAACGAGTCTTGGTGGCTCGAGAATATGCCGTGCAAGGCAAAAAGCAACGGGGCACGATTCGCACGTACTCGAGCAAGGTCACGGGACTGAGTTTGCCGCAAACGGCGCGCTTGATTCGGCAGTACCGGCAGGAGGGAGTCGTAGAGGCGGTGACGTATCGCCGGCGGCGCTTTCCGGTCAAATACACGGCTCGGGACATCGCGGTGTTGGCGGAGATGGATCGCGCGCACGAGTGGCTGAGCGGGCCGGCCACGGTGCACATTCTCAAGCGGGAATACGAGCAGTTCGGCCGCGCCGAGTGTGCGCGCCTGGCGGAGATCTCAGTAGCGCATCTGTACAATCTGCGGCGCAGCGTGCCGTACCGGAAGCTGGCTGCACAATGGGAGCCGACGCGGCCCAGCGCCATTGGGATCGGGGAGCGGCGCCAGCCGAGATCCGGAGGGCCAGCCGGGTTTTCTGCGCGTGGACACAGTGCATCAAGGCGACTGGGAGGGCGTCAAGGGTGTGTATCACATCAATGCCGTGGATGCCGTGACGCAATGGCAGGTGGTGGGTTGCGTGGCGCGGATCAGCGAGCAGTTTCTCGTGCCGTGTTGGAGGCCATGCTGCATCAGTTTCCGTTTCGGATACGAGGCTTTCACTCCGACAACGGCTCGGAGTAGGTGAATTACGAGGTAGCCAAACTGCTGCGGAGTCTGCTCATCGAGTTCACCAAAAGTCGAGCCAACCGGACGCAAGACAACGCGTTGGTGGAAGGCAAGAATGGAGCGATCATCCGCAAGCACATCGGCTACGGACACATCGGGGCCGAGTATGCCGAGAGAGTGCAGAAGTTCTATACGGCGCACTTGAACCCTTACTTGAACCTTCATCGTCCGTGTGGTTTTGCGACGGTGAGTTTGGATGCGCGGCGCGAGGAGCCTGGCGTCGAGCGATTCGAACTCGAAGGCCTCGTCCTGGCGGGCGCGGACGCGTTGGAGGCGCCAATGAGCTTGGGCCATGTTTTCGATCAGCAGAGACTCGGTTGGAGTCTGCGGTTGATGCTCCTCGAGCAGGACGAGCTAGACTGTATTTGCAGAGGCGAAATGCACCCATGAAAACGCAACGAAAACTCACCTGCGCTGTCCTGGCCGGAGTCTCGATCGGGATTGTCGCCGGTCTCTTAGGCGCAAGGCTTTTACAAGCGCAAACGAAAGCGGGACCCGGCTATGTGATCGCCGAGGTGGACGTAACCGATCCCGCTCGCATGCAGGAGTACGGATCGAAGGTACCGGCGACACTGGCGCCCTTCAGCCATCACTACGTGGTTCTTAACAGCAAGACTCAATCCCTCGAAGGCGAGCCGCCCAAGGGCGGAATCGTGATGATCGCATTCGATAGCGTCGAGAAAGCGCGCGAGTGGTACAACTCGCCGGCCTATGCTGCGATACGCCCCATCCGGCAAAGCGCGGCAAAAAGCCGCCTCTTTATCGTGGAAGGGCTTCCTCTCGAGTGAACATCGGATCATCTTGAACCCATCGCAAACGTCTCTTTGCGTTCGATGACTCGTTCCTAGAGGCAAGACAACAGCGAGGTCTGGCTTTGGTTTGTGCGCTCACGCCAGGCATTCCTTCACATACTCGAAGCACTTCCGCATTTCAACAATGGTATCCGTCTCTGGCTTCCCGTATTCGTACTCAATCATGGCTGGAAACGGGTAGCGTTTGGCCTTCATGATCTGCAGCACTTCTTTGATCTTGGCTTTGCCCTGGCCAAACGGCACCATGCCGCCGTGGTCCGGCAGGCTGTCCTTTAGATGGAGCGTCATGATGTCGGCATGATGTTGCTGCAGATACGGCAGCGGGTCTTGGTTGGCGGAAGTAAAGTGGCCCACGTCCAGGTTGATCTTGATCCAGTCTTCCCTGCCCCGCCGCGCCTTGGCGATGTCCTCCGGCGTGGAAAATTCATTGGCCTTCATGCTGTCGTGATTGTGCACCGCGACGGGAATTTTGTACTTCTGGCAGAAGGGATAAATGCGAGGAATCGTATTGATGTTCGACGACGAGGTGATCCGGCGGACATTGAACGCCAGCGCGGTCAGAAAGGCCTTGTCGATCTGTTCATCCGTCCAGTTATCGCGCATGCTGATGTTCACGGCGTATATATCAATGCCTGCGGCGTCGGCCTTCTTGCGCAGCGCGCGGATCAGGTCGAAATCGGGATGAGTGCGAAACTCCTCTTCTTTGCCTTTCGGCTCCCAGTGCCCTTGCCACAGTTCCAGATAACTTAGGCCCACCGTGTTCATGCCCGCAAGCATGGCGTCGAAGGACCGGTCTCGAAAACTGTAGGATTGGGAGCCTACCATGACGCCGCCGATTTTAGAGTTTACTGTGGCGGCGGCGAATGCAAGTTTGCTGAAGAAACGGCGTGTCATCATAAAGCCTTTGCGATGGAATCTGCGATCTGTTTGCCGTGGAAACGGCCGTTTTCAATGAAAATTTCGTTGGTGTGCATGCCCGCCACAATGACGCCCGCAAGATAGATACCCGGCCGGTCGCTTTCGAGCGTCTCGGGATTGGTTCTGGGCTTCTGCGTCCCCAGATCGAGACAAATGCCTAGCCTGGCCATAAACTCGAGATCCGGGTGATACCCCGTCAATGCAAAAACAAAGTCGTTCTTCAGTGTGACCTCGCCGTTTGGCGTTTCGAGCAGAACGCAGGTGGGGTAAATGGCTTTGACACGCGAGTTGAAATAGGCCGGAATTTCGCCGTTCTTGACGCGGTTCTCGATGTTCGGTTTGATCCAGTATTTGACGTTCTTGTGGATACCATGCCCCCGGTGAACCAGTGTAACTCTTGCGCCGGTCCACCACAATTCCAACGACGCGATGGCGGCCGAGTTCTTGCCGCCCACAACGATAACATCGTGATCGTAGTAGGGATGCGGCTCCTTGTAATAATGTAGAACCTTGTCCAGCTCTTCACCGGGAACATCCAGGAAGTTAGGTAAGTCGTAGTAACCCGTGGCAAGAATGATCTTCCGCGCCGCATAGACGCCCTTCGAGGTTACTACGCTGAATTCGTTATCTTCTCCCTGAATCGCTTGCACATTCTCGTATTGATGAATCTTCAGGTGGTAATGTTCGGCTGCGCGGCGATAGTATTTCAACGCCTCAATGCGGCCCGGCTTCTCGTTGAGGCTCGTCATGGGAAGGTCGCCGATCTCGAGTAACTCCGGCGTAGTAAAAAACACCATCTGCGTCGGGTAATGGTAGAGGGAGTTCGTCAGACAGCCTTTTTCCAGCAGTAGTGCGTTCACGTTGCGCCGCTTGCACTCGATGCCGCACGCCAAGCCCGTTGGCCCCGCGCCTACAATGATGACGTCGAAGGAGTCCATGGCCGGAGCCTACAAAGTCCCTTCGACGGTGGTATAGACATCAGTCAACGCGGACAACAGCGCTTCCCGGTTTTTCCCGCCACCTTCACCCATGTCGGGACGGCCTCCGCCTTTGCCGCCGATTTTTTGCGCGATGGCGCCGGCCAACTTACCGGCGTGTATCTTGGTAACCAAGTCTTTACTAACCGCCGTGATAATGCTAATAGCGCCATTATCGCTGGAAGCCAGCGCGACTACATTTGTGCCCTTATTGCGCAAACTGTCTACCACGGTCCGCATCTGTTGCCGGTCCATGGCAGTTACCTCGGTGGCCAGAACCCTTATTCCCTTTATGTCCCTGGTTTGACTTTCTAACCCGGAGACTTCGGCGTTCGCCAGCTTGTCTTTCATCTGGTCGACGCGTTTCTCCAGGGCGCGTTTGTCTTCGACCAGCTTTTCCACGCTCGCCAGAATGTCGGCCGAGTGCACCAGATCCGAAACCTGATGCAACGACTTCACCGTCTGCTGGAAAGTCTCGAGCGCCTTCTCCCCGGTCACTGCTTCAATGCGCCGCACACCCTGCGAGATGCTGCCTTCATAAACGATCTTGCTCAGACCGATGTCGCCAGTTCTCGAAACATGCGTTCCACCGCACAGTTCTTTGCTGAAACCGGGAATTGAGACCACGCGAACCTTGTCGCCGTACTTCTCGCCAAACAGCGCCATGGCCCCGGTAGTCAGCGCCTGGTCGAGGTCCATCACGTCAGTGTGCACCTCCCTATTTTCCAGAATCTGCTCGTTCATCAAGCGTTCTACTTCGGTCAACTCTTCCGCATCCATAGCGGTGTAGTGAGTAAAGTCAAAACGCAGGCGGTCCGGTTCCACCACGCTGCCGGCCTGCTTGACATGGCTGCCGAGAACCGAGCGCAAAGCCGCATGCAGTAAGTGAGTGGCTGTATGGTTCCGCATCGTGGAAGCGTGTAATACCCTATCCACGCGTGCAGTAAGCGTCTCTCCCTCGCGCACGGGAGTTACTAACTGAACTTTATGCACCACCGCGCCGGGCGCAGGCTTGTAAGTATCTTCGACGGCCGCGACTTTCTCTTCACCGCGTAGTAACGCGCCTTTGTCTCCGACTTGACCGCCCGCTTCGGCATAAAACGGCGTGCGATCCAGCACGAGTTCCGTCCGGCCGTCGTGCTCGATCACTTTCAGCACGTTTACTGGAGTTTCCAGCGTCTCGCGGCCAACGAACTGAGTGCTGGGCAAATCACGATAGACCGCGGGAATCTGCGTTTTATCGGCGCCTTTCCACGAAGCGCGAGCGCGCACCCGCTGCTTCTCCATTTCCGAATCAAAGCCCTGCGTATCGATCGAGAGACCACGCTCGCGCGCCATCTCTTGCTGCTCATCGAGCGCCAGACCGTAAGTATCGTAGAGTTTGAACGCAGTCGCGCCGGCAATCACGCCACCGGCCGCGCTCTTCGCTTCCTCAAGAAATACTTTCTCCGCCACCTGAAAAGTAGTGGCGTAGCGATGCTCTTCTTCCTTGATGACCCGCGCCACGCGCTGAATACTTTCGAGCAGTTCCGGATATCCGGGCTTCATGAGTTCAGCGACGAAACCGGCCAGTTGGTACAAGTACGGCTCAGGTTGGCCAACCATGCGCGCGTTGCGAATCGCCCGGCGCATGATCTTGCGCAGCACATATCCGCGGCCTTCGTTCGAAGGCAACACACCGTCATGGATAAGAAACGTAGTGGCGCGGCTGTGATCCGCGTTAATCCGTAGCGCGACATCCGTCTTCGGGTCATCGCCATACGTCACGCTCAGTAAATCACCCGCGCGATCGATAATGGGCCGCAACAGATCGGAGTCGTAGTTCGAGAGCTTGCCCTGCAGGATGGCCGCAACGCGTTCCAGCCCCATCCCGGTATCGATCGAGGGACGAGGAAGCGGCGTCATTGTTCCGTCAGACGAGGTCCCGTCAGACGAGCGCTCAAACTGCATGAAGACGAGGTTCCAAATCTCTACAAAACGCTCACCCGCGTCGTGAGGAAAACTGCGGCCCGGATCGGCATCCGGTCCCAGATCGTAATGAATTTCAGAGCAAGGACCGCACGGCCCCGTGTCGCCCATCTGCCAGAAATTGTCTTCCTCATCCAGGCGGAAAATTCGATCCTTCGGAACGCCCGCGACTTTCTGCCACAGCGCTTCGGCGTCATCGTCTTCCCGGAAAACCGTCACGTACAACCGATCCTTGGAGAGGCCGAATTCCTTGGTGATCAACGTCCAGGCGTAATCGATCGCCTCGGCCTTGAAGTAGTCTCCGAAAGAAAAATTCCCCAGCATCTCAAAAAACGTATGGTGACGCCGGGTGTAGCCGACGTTATCGAGATCGTTGTGTTTGCCCCCGGCGCGCACGCATTTCTGAGACGACGCCGCGCGCTTGTAGTCCCGAGTCTCGGCGCCCGTGAAGACATCTTTGAACTGATTCATGCCCGCGTTGGTGAATAGCAGAGTCGGATCATTGGCCGGAACCAGCGAAGACGAGCGCACAACTTTGTGTCCGCGCTCGGCAAAGTAGTCCAGAAACTTCTGGCGTATCTCGTTACCTGTCATTTTCTTTATTGTTGCATCCGGCCGGATGGATGGATCGACGCAAGCGTCAGAGCGCGAACCCAAGCCGCGCCAGGCGTTATCATGACCGGATACCGCTTATGCGCTACTTTATCCTCGCTTCCTTAGCCCTCGCCATCCCCCTGATCGCCGCTCCACAGAAAATGGACGAGGCCTACGGCGCCAAGATTCACGAGTACACCACTGAACCGTTCTTCCTGACGGAACTGGTGGACCATCTGCCGGCGTCCGACACCGTGCCGTCGCCGGACAAGGTGCTTGGCTATCCCATTGGAACGCCCAATAAACTCACGTACACCAAAGACATTTATCGCTATTTGCGCGCATTGGAAAAAGCCAGCCCGCGCGTAAAGGTGTTCACCATCGGCAGGTCGGAAGAAGGCCGTGAAACGCTGCTGGTCGCGGTCTCGGATGAAGCGAATCTCAAGAAGCTGGACCACTACAAAGAGCTGAATGCCCGCCTGGCCGATCCGCGCAAAACCACGGACGCCGAGTCCAAGCAGATCATCGCCGAAGATATCCCCATGTACTGGGCTTCCGGCAGCATACACTCGCCCGAGACCGGTTCTCCCGAGATGCTGATGGAATTGGCCTATCGGCTGGCGGTGGAAGACTCAACTTTGATTCAGAACATCCGCAAGAACATGATTGTGCTGATCACGCCGTGCCTGGAGGTGGATGGCCGCGATAAAGAAGTGGACATTTATAACTATCACAAGGCCAATCCGGACAAACCGGCGCCGAACCTGGTCTACTGGGGCCGCTACGTCGCGCACGACAACAATCGCGACGGCATGGGAATGGCGTTGCAACTGACCAAGATCATGATGAAAACGTTTCTCGATTTTCATCCCACCGTGCTGCATGATTTGCATGAGTCGGTTCCCTTTCTCTACACGTCCACCGGCATGGGTCCTTACAACGCGTGGCTCGATCCCATCGTGGTGGATGAATGGCAAAAGATGGCCTATGTCGAGATCGAAGAGATGACAAAACGCGGAGTGCCGGGTGTCTGGACACACGGCTATTACGATGGCTGGGCGCCCAATTATATGTTTTATGTCGCCAACGGCCACAACTCGATCGGACGTTTTTATGAGACTTTCGGTGGCCGCGGCGCCGATACGGGCGAACGCACGGTGCAGCGCGATCTGACCACGCGCACCTGGTTCCGGCCCAATCCTCCACTCCAGAGAGTGAAATGGTCGATCCGCAATAACATCAATATGCAGCAGAGCGCCATTCTTTTTGCCATGAATTACACGGCAACTAATGGCAAGACGTTTCTCGAGAACTTCTATTTGAAGAGCAAGCGCTCAGTCGCCAAAGCGACCACGGAGGGTCCGGCCGCGTGGGTGGTTCCGGCCGACAATCCGCGCCCGGTGGAGGCAGCCGGCATGTTTAGTCTGCTGCAGGCGCAGGGCGTGGAGATACACAAGCTGGAAGCGGCTGTCGAACTGGGCAAGCAAAAACTGGCGGCGGGCAGCTTTGTCATCCGCATGGACCAACCCTACAGCCGCATGGCGGACATGCTGCTGGACACGCAGTATTACAACGTCGCCGATCCGCGCCCGTATGACGACACCGGCTGGACGCTGGGCGCCATGCGTAATGTCAAGACCCTGCGCATTACCGACGCCGCCATTCTCAAGGCGCCCATGCAGATGATCGCGCCCAATCCAAAAGTGGAAGGCGCAGTCTCCGGCTCGGGCAACGTTTACGTGATTGATCACAACACCGACAATACGCTGGCCACGTTCCGCTTCCGTCTCAAGGATGTGAGAATGTCGGCTGCCGAGGAGGCCTTTACAGCGGAAAATCACAAATTCAACGCCGGCGCATTCGTCATTCAGAACATTGCCGATAAGAGCCGCGTGGAAGCCGCCGCCAAAGAGCTGGGTCTGATGGTGTACGCGATGGACAGCGCTCCCTCCGTGCCAATGCATGAACTCGCTGCGCCGCGGATCGCGTTGGTGCATAGCTGGTTGAACACGCAGAACGAAGGCTGGTACCGCGTGGCGTTCGATACGCTCCAAATACCGTATGACTATATTTCCGATCAAACCTTAAAGAAAACTGCCGATCTGCGCGCTAAATACGACGTTATTCTGCTGGGACCGACGCCGGGCAGCGCTCAGCGGATTGTCAATGGCGCGCCCATGCGCGGAGCGCCGATTCCGTGGAAGCAATCAGCCCTCACGCCCAATCTGGGCATGTCCCCCGACACGACCGACGACATGCGCGGTGGCATGGGGCTGGAAGGCTTGATCAAAATCGAGAAATTTGTGGATGCAGGCGGTTTGTTTATCACCATCACCAGCAACGCGTCGATACCTATTGACTACGGCTTGATCGATGGCGTTTCAATCGTGCCAACACGCGACCTCAATGCCCGCGGCAGCATTCTGAGCGCAAAGATTTCAGACAAACACAGCCCGATTGTTTATGGCTACGGCGATACGCTCGCGGTTTATTTCAGCCAGGCGCCGGTTCTCGCCGTAAGCTCGACCGGGGGCGTGGGCGGATTCGGTGGCGGTGGGGGCGGGTTTGGCGCTCCGGTCCCAGGGCGGCCGACTGGCCGAGGCACCATCAATGACCCCGACATCGTGCAGGCCCGGCCGTACGTTGAGCCGCTCCCGCAACCGCAAGTCCGTCCTGGTGAAGAGCCGCCTCTCGATGAAGACACGCGCGAGTACCTGCGGGCGTCGCTCCCTAGACCGGAGGAGCTGCCTCGCGTGGTGATGCGCTTTGCCGATGAAAAGGATTTGCTTGTTTCCGGAATGCTATCCGGAGGCCGCGAACTGGCCAATCGCCCCATGATCGTCGATGTGCCGCGCGGCAAGGGGCACGTGCTGCTTTTCGCGAATAATCCCATGTGGCGTAATCAGACCCAAGGCAGCTACTTTCTGCTGTTCAACGCGCTACTGAATTTCGATCATCTGGGAGCAGGCCGCAAGCCGGACGCGACAGATTAGGGTGACGCGACCGCTCCCTCATCACGGTCGCGGCTCGGAAGGCGCATGTCGGGAATCGGCAAGGATATTTTCAGGAGGGGTCCTTAGTTCTCCTTATTTACTGACGATCTCGAGGACGTGCCGCTCCCTGTTCCAGCGGAACAGCCCGGTACCGGGCTCGACCTCCGTTTGGTTTTCCGCCGCGCGCTGCACTTTGGGAGTATTGGTCTTCCAATCTAACTGCACCAGGGCCACTAATCCCCAGCTCTTGATCCCCTCCGGCGTGTAATCATACAGAATCAATTTGCGCTCGGGGTTAAGGCGGGCGTAGCTTTCGACGTCCTGCGCATACTGGCGCGCTTCCCGTTCCTCGTGCAACAGCGCCTGGCCAGCCTCCCGAACCTGCATGTAATTAATGGCCATCCAGAGGGCCAAGCCAATCGCCAGCGTCCAACGGGGCGCTTGCGCAGCCAGCGCCGCCGCGGCCACAGCCATACCGATCATTGGGACATACCAATAGACCGCAAACAGGCGGCCGGGCAGCGCGAGCATGGGCGCCAGCAGGCACGCTCCCGAAAGCAATCCCCACCAGAAGCGCCGATCGCGCAGCGTTTGCGGAACTGCCAGAGCCAGCAAAATCAGAGCTGGCCCGGTGAACAAGGCTTGGCCATAAAAGGCTGTCGTGGCCGCTAACGCCGCCGGCGTGAAATGCAAAGAGTAAACTGTTTCGGGTCCCTTTTGCAGCAAGGCTTGCACGCCGAAGTTCAGCGAGATCAAGTAATACGGGATCAGCCGTTTCCAGCGCCCTTCGGCCAGCAGGAACTCGTAAGCGGTCAGAGCGAGCGGGAGCATCAGCGCGACTTCTTTGGAACGGTAAGCGAGCCACATCGCGAACACGCCCAGAATCCAGTGGTCACGTTCGTAAAGCAATAGCGTCAGCAGGCAGAATAAGCAGCACAGCACGTCGTAGACGTACATGGGTTTCCAGAAGGCCGGTAGCAAGAGGGCGGAAAAGCCGAACCAGCAGCAGCCAGCCAGGCTTGCGAGCAGCGGCAACTTCAGCCGCCCAGACAAGACCAGAAGTAAAGCCACATTGATGACATGAAGCCATTGCAAAGCAATGGAATACGCTCTAAACCGCAACCAATACTTCATCCCGATCCATTTGTAATAGAAAGCTCCGACCGGCCGGAAAATACTGGGGTTTAGTGCGGGCGTGATCAATAACTTGAGCCAGACGCCAGTGTCACCCGTGGGCGCCCAGGTGAGCGTCGTCAAGTCGTCCCCACTGAAGTAACCCCGGTGAGCGTCTCGATTTTCCCGCCAGAAGACCACCGCCAACGCCAGAAAGCAGAGAACAGCCGCCCGCCGGCGTAGGAATTCCGTCACGCTACCTAGACTAGCGTAGGATTCGCGTTTGCCGAGGCCGCGCTACTGCAAATGCTGCGTGCGCAGTTCCGCCGGATCGACCATCCGCGGGCCCGGTTTGGGATCTTTCGGTTCGCGCACCTTGGCGGGATTACGGCAGCCGGATTTTTCCAGCACAGTCAGCGAGAAGCGATTTGGTCCGCGTTGAACGGGCCGAGCCCTGTGGTTTATTCGGTTCCCAGGGCAAACAGGGGACGGCCGCCTTGCGGTCAGCGATCAATAACGCTCGGATGATGGCAACTGTATTACACCAGCGTTTCAGCCGATTTCAAGACGGTCTCGATGTCGTCTTGGGCGGCGTCTACCACCAAGGCGCCAATGTAACCGGGCGCCGGCACAAAGGAACGCAATCGCCATTTTGCTTCCACGCCGCGCAGCAGGCGGGCCGGCTCTCCGGGAACCAGCGTAACGTCAAAACTGTCGAGGGGGACGGACAGACCAAGTCCGATCGCCTTCAAATAAGCTTCCTTGCGCGTCCAGCAGTTGAAGAACGCTTCGGTTTGCTGTCCGGGCGGCAGGGTTCGGAGCAAGCTCACTTCATAGGGCGAAAAAAAACGTTCGGCAACGTTCTGGTCGGCGCGGCTGGGATCCACGCGTTCCACGTCCACACCAAGTTCTCTGTCTTCGGTGACAGCTACTACGGCCAGATCGGCCGAGTGTGACAGGTTGAATTGGATTCCGTCCACCGCTGGCTTGCCGTTTGGACCATCGCGAAAGCACACGTCCTCCGGATCGCAAGTGAAGTACGCCGCCAGAATGCGCCGCAACCCGCCGTGCGCGGCAATATAAGCGACGCGGTCCTTTTCGAAATGAAAACGATTCGCCCGGTCCCTTTCGTCCTGAGAAAGCAGTTTCGCTAGCGAAGCAAGAGCCGCCTCTTCGGGACGGAGGAATACGGTCCAGACATGCACCGAAATTAGGCCCATCAAAACAACAAACAGCGGACCAGCGCCCTATAAGCGCACAGCCCGCCGTCGTGAAGAAACCGTTGCAACGTTTAGCGAACGGCGCGTTTCCGAATTAAGGAAGCGGCCAGTAGCGCGGAACCCAAAAGAAGGCCGGTGGCCGGTTCCGGGGTCGCGTTAGCCAATAAGACGTTGTCGAGGATGGGGCCGTCGTTAATATCACTGCCCGCTGTCGTGTTCAAGAATTCCAAACTATACGTGCCAGGTGTCGTGACCGTTATCAGGGCGCCCGAAACGACTCCGTCAACCGTGTCCTGCGGCGTCAAAGTGAAACTCTGTTGATAGAGGATCGGCGCACCCGGCGGCATCGTCGGATCGGTCGAACCACCCAAGGTTACCGTGGCGGAAGTGTTGTTTGCGTTGATCGAGTTGCCAATCAGATCAAAACTCAAAAAGTATGTGCCGGCGCTCGGAATCGAGATCAAGGCAGACACGAAGTCACCGAGTGGATCCCCGCCGCTGCCACCAAGATCGATGCAGTTACCCGAGGCGGGCGCAAGGCACTCGAAACCGTAGAGGGCGCCACCGAGGATATCGATATTGGTCCCATCGATGGCGCTGAAGGCGCCTGCGCTAGTTACGCCCAAAGCCGGAGTTAGCTCGTCAAAGTTCTCGCTGAAAATCGTATCCGCATGCATGATCACGGGGACGAAACATAGCACTGAAAAAGTCAGAAACTTGCGGACACAAACCGAGGGCTTAAATCGCAGCATGGAGCAAGTATATCCGGGCCCGAACAATTTGTCTAGCTTTTGTACTAGTCCTTATTGAGGGCAAGGGTACCAGTACTACTTAGGGGAATACCCGTGTCCCGAAGCCGCGCTACTGCTCTATGCACTTTAGAATGAACCTTTTCTGCTTGATCGCTGACCGGCTGGTCCCTATCTCTCTGTACGAAGGCCGGTTAGGCCCTCTTACGCCCTGCAGGCCACTTTTGCCAATATACTCTCATCGGTACCAGTACTGTCAATTATTCTAATTAAGTTGGCATTCATTCGGAGTGGTTTCTAACATCCGGACAGGTTCGAGCAACCCCGCCCGCGGACCGGCCAGTTCGTTTTTTCGAGTTGCGTCCGGGCGCCGAGTTGGACCCGTTTTAAAACCGGCGCCGGCTGGGGTCTGCGGCTAATAACATCGGAAGTAT
This sequence comes from Bryobacterales bacterium, assembly GCA_963836595.1. GTDB lineage: Bacteria > Acidobacteriota > Terriglobia > Bryobacterales > Bryobacteraceae > DATFZA01. The sequence continues at coordinate 53,790 of CAWIKC010000002.1, read as the reverse complement.
GCCGCGCGCCCGGTAGCGTGCGCCGCCGAACACAATGGCAATTTAGCGGCATTCTGGGCGCGTCAGACGTCGTTTCGATCTTCGTCATGGGAGCATTCGCAGCGCTCGCCTGGCCGGGGTGCCGCTGGGTCAGGAATTCGCTCGCGAAGAGCCCGCGCGCCAGGAAATCTCGGCGTGGGTCACGCCCCCCTTACGCATGGTGCAAAACTCGACGCCTCGGCCAAGTCTTCTGGAGTCTTGGCAATTATCGCTTTCGGCCCAGGCACCGATTATCTCCGCGGCGGCGTCCGCTGGAGCTTCGGCACACAGTAGCGTAAGACACTCCGCGCCCACTCGCGGCGTCTCGTCCGCCTGAAATTGCGCGAAGGCGCCACTTGGTCTGGGTGCGATAGCGCACACGCGCTCTCGGATGGGCCAGAACAATGTCTCGTCAAGCGGCGTGCAAACGCTACTCAACCGTGAAAAAAACTGGCTCCTCGATATACTGCGGATTCAAAGCGTTGGTCAGTACCATCAGGCGATAACGGCCAGGCTTTACTGCGCCGGGGACCGTGAATTTTATGGCAGCTTCAGTCTGGCTCGTGATCTTCACCTCAGTCGTGTTCTCGTCCTGAATCAGGTACAGGCCTGCAACTACCGATTTGTCAAGTGACGTCCCATTTGCTTGCACCGCATGGCCGGCTTTCCCAGTATCGGGCTCCACAGTCGCAATCAGCGGGACTGGTGTATGAGGGTCGTTGCCACTCGCTGGAAGTACCCTAGCCATGCTGAGAAACGCCAGGCACGCAACAAGAATTCGGATCATGGAATTCCTCCTTTTACTCTTTTAGGATTTATAGCTGCAATCCGTTGACCACAGCGTTATGTCCGGTTCCACTGGTATCGCCGAGGCGGGAGACGGACCAAGGACAGGCAGGAGTGGGAAGCCTTCGGGCCGCACGACGAGTAGCGGATCAACAAACTCCTAACACCCCAAAACCGGCCGCGCTATTCTAATCTTTGAAGCACACCCACAATCCACTAGCGCCTCAACGCGGGCGGCGATCATCCATAGGGGTGAATAGTTACGCATGAGTGTGACGGCGGCAGTCCCCCCGCATAGCCGGGCGATCCGGTTCTATGATTCCACCATCGGCAAGAAGGCCGTCATGGCGGTCAGCGGAATCGTTCTTTTCCTTTTCGTGGTGGGTCATTTGGTTGGCAATCTTCAGATCTACGAACCGCCGTCGGCTGACGGCGTGTATAAGCTGGATCAATACGCGGTGTTTTTGCGATCGCTGCCCGCGGCTCTATGGGGCGCGCGCATCACGCTGCTGGCGATGGTGCTGCTGCACATCTGGTCGTCGGTTCAACTGGCGGTCAGGAAAATGGACGCCCGTCCAACCGGCTATGTGAAGAAGAAGGCCATCCAATCGACCTACGCTAGCCGCACCATGTACTGGAGCGGGCCGATCATTCTAGCCTTTGTGATTTATCATCTGCTCGATTTCACTTTTGGCGTTGCGAACCCGAACTACATCGAGGGCCACGTTCATGACAACGTAGTCGCCAGCTTCAGCGTGCCCTGGATCTCGGCCTTCTACATCATTGCGATGGTGCTGTTGTGCCTGCATCTTTACCACGGGCTCTGGAGCATGTTCCAAACGTTGGGGCTGCATCATCCCAAGTATTCGGCGATGCTTCGGAATACCGCCAAGGTAGTGGCCATCCTGATCGCGATCGGAAATATTTCGATTCCCGTCGCGGTGTTGACCGGAGTGGTGCGCTAGCCATGGAATTGAACTCGCGGACGCCTTCCGGACCGATTGAGCATCGTTGGGATCAAGCCAAGTTTGAGATGAAGCTGGTCAATCCAGCTAATAAACGGAAACACACGGTCATCATGGTAGGAAGCGGGCTGGCGGGCGGCGCGGGCGCGGCTACGCTTGCCGAACTGGGATACAACGTCAAGTGTTTCTGCTTTCAGGATTCGCCTCGCCGCGCGCATAGCATCGCCGCGCAGGGCGGAATCAACGCCGCGAAGAATTATCAGAACGACGGCGACAGCGTCTATCGTCTGTTTTACGACACGGTGAAGGGCGGCGACTTCCGCGCGCGCGAATCCAACGTTTACCGGCTGGCTCAGATCAGCGTCAACATTATCGATCAGTGCGTGGCGCAGGGCGTTCCGTTTGCGCGCGAGTACGGCGGAGTGCTATCCAACCGTTCCTTCGGCGGCGCGCAGGTTTCGCGTACGTTTTATGCTCGAGGCCAGACCGGCCAGCAATTGCTTTTGGGCGCTTATCAAGCGCTCGAACGGCAGATCGACGCGGGCCGCGTCAGGATGTATCCACGTACTGAAATGCTGGACGTAGTGGTAGTGGATGGCCGCGCCCGCGGCATCGTCACGCGCAATCTGGTATCCGGGGCGATCGAATCTCACGCCGCTGACGCCGTGGTCCTGGCCACTGGCGGCTACGGCAACGTCTATTATCTGTCGACCAACGCCAAAGGCTCCAACGCTACCGCGATCTGGCGCGCTTACAAGAAGGGCGCGGCTTTCGGCAATCCCTGTTTCACGCAGATCCATCCCACCTGCATCCCGGTCTCAGGCGATTATCAGAGCAAGTTGACTCTCATGTCGGAGTCGCTTCGCAACGACGGGCGTGTCTGGGTGCCTAAGCAGAAGGGCGACAAGCGCAGTCCGAATCAGATTCCGGAATCCGAGCGCGATTACTATCTGGAGCGCCGTTATCCCAGCTTCGGAAATCTGGTGCCCCGCGATGTCGCCTCGCGCAATGCCAAAGCGGTTTGCGATGAAGGCCGCGGCGTAGGCGAGACAGGACTGGCGGTGTATCTCGATTTTGCCGACGCCATTACGCGGCTGGGGGCAAACACCATTCGAGAGCGCTACGGCAACCTGTTCGACATGTATGAGCGCATTACCGGCGAAGATCCGTACAAAGTTCCGATGCGCATTTATCCGGCGATTCATTACACGATGGGCGGCTTGTGGGTGGACTACAACCTGATGACCACAATTCCCGGTCTTTTTGCGGCCGGCGAGGCGAACTTCTCCGACCACGGCGCCAATCGCCTCGGCGCGAGCGCTCTGATGCAGGGGCTCTCCGACGGATACTTCATCCTGCCGTACACCGTTGGCGACTACATCGCCACTAACAAAACGGAACAGCTCAGCGTTACGCATCCCGCGTTTTGCCAAGCCGAGGCCTGCGTTCAGGAGATGACCAAGCGGCTACTCTCGATCAATGGCAAACGTACGGTGGATAGCTTTCATCGCGAATTGGGCAAGATTGTGTGGGATGAATGCGGCATGTCGCGCAATGCGGCCGGCCTGGAACAGGCGATCGAAAAGATTCGGGGATTACGCGCGGAATACTGGCGGGACGTCAAGGTGCTCGGCTCGGGAGACGAGCTGAACCAATCTCTCGAAAAAGCCGGACGCGTGGCAGATTTCTTTGAGCTCGCCGAACTGATGTGCCTGGATGCGCGCCACCGCGATGAGAGCTGCGGCGGGCATTTCCGGGAGGAGTATCAAACCGCGGATGGCGAAGCCCAGCGCGATGACGAACACTTTTCGTACGCGGCGGCTTGGGAATACAGAGGGCAGGACGCACCGCCGGTGTTGAATAAGGAGCCACTGGAGTTTGAGTACGTGCATCCTAGTCAGCGGAGTTACAAGTGAGGACGGCGAAAAATGCGGTCGGCCAGCACAGGCTAAAGCCTGTGCCACCTTTCACAAGGCATTTAGCTTCAACTGGTGGCACAGGCTTTAGCCTGTGCTGGCCTTTTCAGGAAGCACAGCCGGAGCTATTTCTGAAATGCGATTAACCCTGCACGTATGGCGGCAAAAAGGGCCGGACGCCGCCGGCAAGATGGTCCGCTACGAAGCGGGTAACGTGGACGGCGAGATGTCCATGCTCGAACTGTTGGACGTGGTGAATGAAGACCTCATCCTCAAAGGCGAAGAGCCCATCGCATTTGAACACGATTGCCGCGAAGGCATATGCGGGTCCTGCGGATTCATGATTTCCGGTGTGGCGCACGGTCCCTTGCCCGGGACGACGGTGTGCCAGTTGACCATGCGCCATTTTAAAGACGGCGCCGAACTGTACTTGGAGCCGTGGCGCGCCAAAGCGTTTCCTATTATTAAAGACCTGGTGGTGGACCGGAGCGCGTTTGACCGGATCATCGCCGCCGGCGGATACATCAGCGCGTCCGCCGGAAGCGCGCAGGACGGCAACGCCATTCTCATTCCGAAAACCGCGGCGGATCTGGCCATGGACGCGGCCGCCTGCATCGGCTGCGGCGCGTGCGTAGCCGCCTGTCCCAACGCCTCTGCGGCATTATTCACGGGCGCCAAGATCAGCCATCTCGGCTTGCTCCCGCAGGGGCAACCGGAACGTCACGGCCGGGCCTTGAAAATGACTGCCCAATTTAATGCGGAAGGCTTCGGCAATTGCACCAACATGGGCGAATGTGAAGCTGTTTGTCCCAAGGAAATCAAGCTGGAAGTGATCGGCCGCATGAATCGGGACTTTCTGGCAGCCAGTTGGAGCAAACGCCCGGCGGCGGATTTCTCATGAGCACCGCGAGTCCAGCGTACCTTGAGATCATCGAGTTCATCGCCGCCGGGACAACTTCTGAAGGGGTCGTCCGCTTCCACCCATCGCCCGAGGCGCAACGGCGCGTCGCAGAACTGATCGAGCGGGAGAAAGAAAGCGGTCTTTCGCTGGATGAAAGGTCGGAGTTGGATCATTTCATGGAGTTGGAGCATATTCTAAGAATGGCAAAGGCCAAAGCCCGGCAACTCCTCGCGCGTGGCTAGTGACGTTACCGCGAGAGTCCGTGCCGACGTGGCTCAGCGGGCCGGTTATCGTTGTGAGTACTGTCGCATTCATGAAGACGATGTCGGCTTTGCTCACCAAGTCGATCACATCTTGAGCCGCAAACACGGCGGTTCTTCAGCTCTCGATAATTTGGCGTATGCGTGCGTCCGGGACAGGCGACGGTTCGACTGCCTAAAACCGCCGCCGCCTTCGGCGCTCCCCTCACTTACGTTCGGGGCTGGACGGTCGTTCGATAGTCAAGAGCGGCGTAACCTTTGGCGCAACCGCGCCGAATATACTAGTGACGAATCGGTCAATTGACGAATGTTAATCAAATTGAGTTCTCTCGCGGTTACCGCCGCCTTGTTTGCCATGGCCGCGGAACATGACAATGGAGCGCGTGTCCCGGTGCTGGTAGAGCTTTTCACTTCAGAAGGCTGCTCGAGCTGCCCGCCCGCGGATCGGTTACTGGAAGCTCTGGATGAAAAGCAACCCGTAGCCGGCGTCGACCTGATCGTCTTAAGTGAGCACGTCGACTACTGGGATCGCCTCGGCTGGAAGGATCCGTTCTCGTCATCCAAGTACACGTCGCGGCAGCAGGATTACGCCGGCCGGCTGAAAGGCGACGGCGGCGTCTACACACCGCAAATGGTCGTCGACGGGAGATTCGGATTTGTCGGTAGCGATGGCCGCGAGGCCGGGGCCGCTATTCAAAAGGCGATGCAGGATCGGAAAATTCCCATCCGGATCTCGAACGTCGAGCGGCAGGGAAACCAAGTGACCGCACGGATTGACGTGCCCGCGGAAGGAAACGCCCACGGCGTCTTGTATGTGGCCATCGCCGACAACCGGGCTGAGTCCCAGGTTTCGCGAGGAGAGAACGCCGGACACACCCTGGGGCACGTCGCCGTGACCCGAGTGCTCAGCGAAGCCGGAGCGGTCGATACAGGCGCGGCTTCGACGAGAAAAATATCGCTGAAGCTCCCCACCGCGTCGGCAGCCGGTGGATCGCGTTTGGTCGCCTTCATTGAAGACGCTCAATCCGGACGAATTATTGCCGCCGCGGCACAAAAATTCTAACAAGTGCTGAGACTATGCGCGAATAAAGCTTTCCCGGCTTACCGTAACTTCTGATTGCCAGGCCGCGAAGTATTAGTTGACAGTTATCCTCTGTTCGTGCAAAACGCGATCCAAGGACGCAAACCGCACGGGCAAGCTAAGAAAGTTCGTAAAAGGAGAACATACATGAAGATCCGTAAGAATTCCCTGGTGCTCACAGCAGCTTTCACAGGGTTAATGGGCGGCACGATGGCCCGTTTGAACGCTGCTCCCTCACAGGGCAGTTCTAACCCGGCGATGTCTTCCCTGGCCGGACAGCTTTCCACCGGGCTGAATGCAGCCAAGGAAAAGCACGCCTGCCAGGGTCAAAACTCGTGCAAGGGCAAGGGCGGTTGCAAGACGAGCGACAACGGTTGCAAAGGCAAGAACTCTTGCAAGGGTAAGGGCGGCTGCGCGACAGACGGCTCCAAGAAGCAATAGAATCACGAAGACCGGCTCGGGGGCAGGTGCGTAGCAACTTGCCCCCACACTGAAACAAATGCCCGCCAATCGATTTAACGGCTTTACGGATTACGGGATCGGAATCGGTCTCCGCATTCCCCACTACCAACACATCTTCGAGAAAGCCCCAGTGGTGGATTGGTTCGAAATCATTTCGGAAAATTTCATGGTAGACGGCGGCCGGCCATTGGCGACGCTCGATCGCATTCTCGAACGGTATCGAGTGGTGCAACATGGCGTGTCGATGTATTTTGGATCGGCGCAGCGATTGAACCGGGAGCATCTGAAGCGGCTGAAGACGCTGGTCAAGCGCACCAGGACGCCGTGGTTGACGGATCATTTGTGCTGGGGTAGCGTGGACGGCACTTACAGCCACGATCTGCTTCCGATGCCTTACACGTTTGAAGCAGCCAAGGTAACTGCCCGCAACATCCGCGCGGCGCGTGACTTTCTGGAGATACCGATTGCGGTCGAAAACGTCAGCAGTTACGCCGAATTTCACGTTTCCGAGATGACCGAGTGGGAGTTTCTCAATGAAGTGGCGGAGCGCGCCGATTGCGGAATCCTGCTGGATGTGAATAACATCTATGTATCATCCAAGAATCACGACTTCAATCCGTACGAGTATCTCAACAGCGTACCGGCCGAACGCGTGGCGCAAATCCACATAGCGGGCCACTCCAAGTTCGCCAAGTACATTCTCGACACTCACGATCATCCGGTGATCGACCCGGTCTGGAAGTTGTATGACCATGCCATCCGCCGGGTCGGGCCTACTGCGACGCTGCTCGAATGGGACGATCGGATTCCCTCTTTCGACGAAGTGCATCAGGAAGCGCGCAAGGCTGAGAAATATCTGCACGCTCCCATAGCGGTGGCTTCATGACACTGCTCCAATTACAGAGACAAATGGCGCATTCGATTATGCAGCCGCTGGCCCGGGCCGATCGCATCGCTCCCAAAACCACCGCCGGCTTTATCAAAGCGAACAACCGGCTCACGTCGAGAGAACGCCTTGAGATATACTGCCGTAGTTATTGGTTTCGGGCGTTGGATTCCTTGTATGACGATTTTCCCGGTTTGCGCGCTGTGCTAGGACAGAAGGCGTTCCACGAATTGTCGCGTGCGTATCTCGCCGATTGCCCTTCGCGCTCGTTCACGTTACGCAATCTTGGGGCGCGTCTGGAGGAATGGTTGCGTGGACATCCAAAGTTTGCGGGAAGAAATCCCGAGCTGGCCGTGGACATGGTCCAGTTGGAGTGGGCACACGCCGAAGCGTTCGACAACGCCGCTGAAAAGGCCCTGGGGCCGGAAGACTTGCTGGAACTCGGGGCCAGCTTTCGAGCGCGGCTCCAGCCCTATCTTCGATTGCTGTCGCTGCAGTATCCCGTGGACGATTTGCGGATTCATATCAATCAGGGACCTGAGGACCATGAAGCCGCCAGTAACGCCGTTCTCAAACCGAAACGCCGGAATCTGACAAAACGGATGCACCGCTTGCCGCCGCAGCCAATATTTCTGGCGGTTCACCGCTTGAATTACATTGTTTACTATCGCAGACTGGCTGAGCAAGAGCACCGTCTGCTGACCGCCCTGGGAACCGGAAAACCGATCGGGTGGGCGATCCATAACGCATTTAAAAACGGCTCGACAACTAAAGCTAGCTCGGCCTTGAACGCCGAACAGATGTCGCTGCTGGAACAGTGGTTCGCGGCCTGGTCCCAGTTGGGGTGGTTGTGCCCGGCTAGGCAGTCCCGAATCGACTGATAGAAAGAAGGTATCTGGATGACCATGTTGCTCGAAAGATATTACCGCTTGTTGATCCGTGTAGCGACGAGCCTCCAATCTCCTTTTCTGTTGGCTGTTCGGCTCTATTGGGGCTGGCAGTTCATGCAGACGGGCTGGGGCAAGCTGACGGACATCGACAAAGTGATCCAATTTTTCACCACTCTGGGTATACCCGCCCCGGCCTTGAACGCCTACTTTGTCTCAGGCCTGGAGTTTGTTGGCGGGCTGCTCCTGATTCTCGGCCTGGGCTCGCGGTTGATTGCGCTGCCCCTGGTAATTGACATGCTGGTTGCATATATCACCGCCGACCGTGAGGCGCTGTTCTCCATCATTTCGAGTCCGGATAAATTTAGCGCCGCCGCGCCGTTCACTTTCCTGATCGCGTCGCTGATCGTGTTGCTGTTTGGGCCCGGGCTGGTATCGGTGGACGCTTTTCTGGCATCGCGGAAGAGCGGCAAACTAGCCGGCCGGCCGATCACAGGACCTTCGGGGGTGGCCGCTTAGAATTTTGCGGTGAAAGCGGGAACAATCAAACCAGGAAAAGACATTTATCAGTGAAACCCGCCCCGCGCCGGGAATTGCCGATTACATGTCTCCCGACGGTTCGATTCCCAACAAGCAGACTGGAGCGTTGACGCGTGCAGATCTGGATCGCTGGATGCAACTCTACCAGCAGGCGGATCCTGAAGCGCCGGCCGTCCTGGTTCTGGCGCTAAGCCCGCAATTGTTGAGATTTTTTCGAAGTCAGTTGGCGAGCCGGGAGCTTGCGGACGACCTCTTGCAGGAGACCTGGTTACGGATCCATCGTGTCCGGCACACCTACCGGCCCGGCCAGCCTGTTCTGCCGTGGGTGTACGCGATCGCCCGGCGCGTGCGCGTGGACAGTTACCGGCGGACGCGGCGAATTAGCCAGCACGAGACTGGCGTAGACGTACTACCGGAGCAGCCGGCGCAGGTTGAGGCTGCGCGGCTTCCGGCGTTCGAGACGTTGATGGCGGCTCTGCCCGAGTCGCAAAGGGAAGTAGTGACCTTGCTGAAGGTGGGGGGATTGAGCCTGGAAGAAGCCGCGCGCGCTACATCGTCGACCGTAGGCGCAGTGAAGCAGAAGGCTCATCGCGCTTATGCGCGGCTGCGGGAATTGCTGGAGGAGGGTCCTTAGGTGGATTGCGCTGACGTGGATAACGCACTCGTCAATACTGGAACACCGTTGCCGCCTCAAGCCGAGGAGCACGTAAGCAATTGCCCACGCTGCCAGAAGCTTCTGCGATCGCTGAACGCGTCCCTGGCTACGGAGCCGCTCTCTCCGGCGACCCTGCGTGAGATCGAGCAACGGATCGCGGTGGATTTGAGCCCGGTCAAGCCAGTTCCTCTCGCGCGACTGGTGGCAACGTTCGCCGGCATTTTTGTTTTTGCCGTGGGAGCATCCGCGCTTTATCCAGGCGCGCTCGGTCTGATGGCGATGAGCCCGGTTCAAGCCGGCGTAATTTTCGGCGCCCTGGCCGCCGGCGCCATCGTGCTGACCGATTCACTGATGTGGCAAATGGTCCCGGGCAGCAAGCATCGGGTACAGCCCGAAATATTACCCATTTTTGTGTTTCTGGCGCTGGTTGTGGTGGTGGTAGCCTTGTTTTCCTTTCAGCGGGAACTGAATTTCTGGGGAGAATGGTGGTACTGTTTTCGCGTGGGGGCCCCAGTCGCTTTGCTTGCCGCAGCGCCCTTCTGGCTGATTCTGCGCCGCGGCGCAATTCTTTCGTTACCTGCCGCTGGCGCCACTGCCGGACTGCTGGCCGGCTTGGTTGGCTCGACCATGCTCGAAATCCGTTGCTCCAACCTGGATGCCTGGCACATTCTTATATCGCATTTCGGCGTGGCTGCGACCGGAGCGCTGGTGGGACTGCTGGCAGGCTGGTATCGAGCGAAACATGCCGCGGGACAAGCGTTAGCGGCCTGATGCCGCGGCAGCCGGGCGACCGGAAAGCGATTTCAGATACTCGATGATCGCCTTGCGCTCTTCGGCCTCTTTGACGTGAAACGCCATATCGGTGTCGGAGACCACTGCCTCCGGATTGGTGAGCCACCGTTCGAGACTCTGGTCATCCCACGTGATGGCGGCTTTCTTCAACCCGTCGGAATAACTGAACGACGGGACCGAGCCGGACACGCGGCCATACACGCCTCTGAGCCGCGGCCCTTCTTTGTCTTTATCGAGCGCGTGGCAGCCGGCGCAGCGGCGCTCAAACAAGTCCTTGGCATCGTTTGCAGATGCACTCGCGTAAGCGCACAGCGTCAATATCAAACAGCATGCGTACTTCATGCCAGTGTCGAGTCGACAATCGCCAAATGATGCGGGTGCGCGATCAACTCGACCTCCGTGATTCCCAATGTGGCCCTGAGCCGATCGGCGGGCACTTTCATCGGCCCGGGCGAGGGTGCGCTGCCGGGCTGCGGTTGGGGGAAAGCCGTGGACATGGCGGTGTGGAACGTCACCTGGCCTTCTACCTTTTGCATGGTTTGGTGAATGTGCCCGTTGAGCACGGTCACGGATCCAAAGCGCTTCAGTAATGCGAGCGCCTGCTCGCTATCCTGGGTGCCCCAGCCCCAATCCTGATACACAGTCCACAACGGCACGTGTGAGAACACGACGATCGGCGTACTCGGGGAGCGCCCGGCGACGTCATCTTTCAGCCAGGCCAATTGCTCGGGGCCAAGGACGCCCAATCCTTCGAGAGCCGCCGCATTCACCAGCCCGATGAAGTGGACACCGTGGTGATCGAAACTATACCAGCCCCGGCCCTTGGTCCCTTTCCCGAAGCGGCTCAGATACTCCTTGCCGTCGTCGATTGCGACATCATGTTCGCCTGGAACATAAAAGACCTGCTTGGTGTTCAGACCCTTTGAGAGTTCGGAAAGGGTATCGAATTCGGCGGGCTTGGCCAGGTGCGTCAGGTCGCCGGTGTGGATGAGAAAGTCCGGCGCCTGGGGCAGTCCGTTGATCTTATCAATGGCCGCCTGCAGCGTGCCGTTGACGTCTGTGTTTGCGGGCTTGTTAAAACCGATATGGCTGTCGCTGATCTGGACAAAGCGGAACCCGCCTTGGCCGCCGGTGGTCTGGCCTAATAGCCTCGACGTCGGGATGCCGCCGGTGATGCTCCAGACCATGCCCGTTCCGGCCCAAGCCATGCAGCGGAGAAATCCTCGGCGGTCTATGTTGTCGTCATTTATAAGGTGCTTCATTTTGCCTCCGCCGGTGTTGACTCGAACAGGTGTTTGGTTATTCCCGGCGGGGATGTTTTTTATTGTGGGGCAGGCTAGTAGCCACGCTAGCAGCCTGCGGCCGATTATTAATTCGTGGTGGACCGGCCGGACGCGCCAGTGAGCGGCCACAATGCTACCGGCGGCGCATTCGAGACCGGCGGGCGCATGGCGGTTGTTCTGACGCGCATCTATACTGAAGGCTTGACTCCGGACCCGAAGAACTTTCGCTTCTACGACTACTTTCTTGCCGCCTTTGTAGTCGTGCTCTTGATTTCGAACCTCGTGGGCCAAAAGATCTGCGCGTTCGGACCATTCCGGGTCAGCGGCGCCGATTTGTTGTTCCCCCTGACGTATATTTTTGGCGACACGTTCACCGAAGTATATGGCTACTCGGCGTCGCGGCGAGCTATCTGGGTGGGCTTCTTCGCGTCCGGCCTCATGGCGTTGATGGGATGGGCAACCATCGCGCTGCCGCCCGCGCCCGAATGGAAAAATCAAGCGGCGTTCGCCACCGTTTTTTATCAGGTGCCGCGCCTGGTGGCCGCGAGCCTGATCGCTTTCTGGTGCGGAGAGTTCGCCAATTCCTTTGTCATGGCAAAGATGAAACTCTGGACCAAAGGCAGGCATCTTTGGACCCGTACCATCGGTTCCACCGTAATTGGCCAAGGTGTGGACACGTTTGTCCTGATGCTGGTCGCGTTCGGCGGGACAGTCCCGTTTATTACGCTGATGACTTTGGCGGGCTCGGCTTATCTCTTTAAAGTGGTGTACGAAATCGTGGCTACACCCATGACCTACGCGATCGTAAACGGGCTGAAGCGGGCCGAGGGGTTAGACACGTTCGACTACGATACGCGCTTCAGTCCGTTTGTGGCGGAGATGTAGACTTTCGCTACAGCGCCGTCGACCCCGTAGAGATTTTCACGCCGCCGTTGGTGGTCTCCAAATGAATGGTGGGTCCGCCCGCGCCCATATCGAACGCCATGCTGCGGCCGGAATTGGCATGAACCAGCGAGGCTCCATCCCGCGAGATGCCGCCGTTTTCGGTCGAGACTTCCACGTGCGCCGAAAATTGCGGTGAAGCCACCAGCGTGATACCGCCGTTAGTGGTCTTGATGTCCATGCCCCTGCCCTCCCAGCGAGCGCCCGCCATCGCGATATGAATCCCGCCGTTGGTCGTCTCGCCCTTCACATCGCCGTTGACTTGGTCCAGATGGACTCCGCCATTCACCGTATGAAATTGCACTTTTCCACGCACGTTGGCCACATGAATGCCCCCGTTTTCCGCCGTCATCGTGAGATCGCTATTGTGGGGCGCAAAAATCTCGTAGTCGAGCGACCATTCATGATCGCTATCGGTCGCCGGACCCTGGGCGTGCAGGCTCGCCGATCCGCTGGCAAATCGAATTTGCGGCGTGAGCGCGCGCGCCTCCGCGTCAGTGGGCGCAGCCGTGCGAATCCGGGCACGCACCAGAACGTCCGCCCGGTCCCAGCCTTGCACCGAGATTCCGCCATTTTCTCCCGGCGCGATGTCGATGGCGCCTCCGGAAGCGGGCATAGTCTGCTCCTTGATCTCGCAGTGCGTGGCAAGCCGATGGTGGTTCCAGGAATGCTCGCTACAGGTCAATTTGGTTTCCGGGTTTTGCGCCGCAACCGTAAACGACACGGCGGCAGCGGTCAGGATAACGGAATTCCAGTTCATTTGGTCGATCTCCTCTCTTCCCCCTTGTGGGGCCGGTTGGTAACCGGCGGCGGGTTGTCAACCCGCCTTTCCCTTCGACGAACCAAAGTCGAATTGGTAAGCTCTTGTGGGGCCGGTTAGTAACCCGCGGCGGGTTCTCAACCCGCCTCTCCTTAAAAACCAACCAAACTCGAATTGGTAAGCTTTGTGGGGCCGGTTGGTAACCGGCGGCGGGTTGTCAACCCGCCTCTTCCTCCCACGAACCAAACTGGAATTGGTTGGTAAACCGCCCATGCCGATTAACAATCGGCCGCAGATTAACAACCTGCCCCACAACTGCTAAGGTAGACCATACGAAATGCCCGAACTGCCAGACATCACGGTCTACATTGAAGCGCTGGAGCAGCGCATCCTCGGGCAGACTCTCGAAAAAGTCCGCGTCGGCAACCCGTTCCTGATAAGGACTACCGATCCCCGTCTCGACCAGACCTTCGGCCAAAAAGTGACTCAACTCCGGCGCGTGGGCAAGCGTATCGCAATCGGTCTGGAGAACGACATCTGGCTGGTGCTGCACCTGATGATTGCCGGCCGCTTGCACTGGGCCAAGCCCGGCGTCAAGCTCCCCGGCCGGCGCGGGCTAGCCGCCTTCGATTTTGCGAACGGCTCCGTGATTCTGACGGAGGCCGGCACGCGCCATCAAGCTTCTTTGCACGTGGTCCGCGACCCGGCCGCGCTGGACGCTGGCGGCATTGATGTCATGAGCGCCGATCTGCCCGCATTCGCACAAGCTCTCACCGCCACCAATCACACGCTAAAAAGATCCCTAACCGACCCACGCATCTTCAGCGGTATTGGCAACGCGTATTCGGATGAGATTCTGCATCACGCCCGCCTCTCGCCGGTGCTGCTCACTCAGAAAATGACCAGCGCGGACATTGAGCGGCTCTACGCTTCCACGCGCGCCGTCTTACTCGAATGGACCGAGCGCCTGCGCGCGGAGACAAAGGGCGGCTTTCCCGAAGGCGTGACTGCGTTCCGGAAAGAAATGGCGGTGCATGGCCGCTACGGTCTTCCCTGCCCCCGCTGCGGCGCCAAAGTGCAACGAATCCGCTATGCCAGCAACGAAACCAACTACTGTGTGAACTGTCAAACCAGTGGAAAGCTTCTGGCCGACCGCGGTCTGTCCCGCCTGCTGCGCCAGGATTGGCCGCGAACCCTGGAGGAGTTAGAAGCCCGGAAAGAGCGCGGTGTATGATCGAAGTGGCATGAAACTAAAAGACAAAATCGTGGTGGTGACGGGCGGCGCGCACGGCATTGGAAAAGCTCTCTGCGAGCGCTTTGCGGCCGAAGGCGCGAAAGAAGTGGTGGTCGCCGACATCGACGAAAGAGGCGCCGCGGCAGTGGCCGCCTGCATCGGCGGCTCGCACTTCTGCGTCAACGTGGAAGCCGAAGCGGAGGTTCAGGCGATGGTGGATTCCGCCGTCGTGAAACACGGCCGGATCGATTTGTTTTGTGCCAACGCCGGTATCGGCGTCGACGGCGGCTGCGATGTCCCCAACCGCGATTGGCAGCGGATTTGGGAGATCAACGTGATGGCGCACGTGTATTCCTCGCGCGCCGTGTTGCCTGGCATGCTCGCCCGCAAGCAGGGCTATCTGCTGCACACCGCATCCGCTGCCGGGTTGCTGACGCAGATCGGCTCCGCGCCATACTCGGTGACCAAGCACGCGGTAGTGGCGTTCGCCGAATGGCTGTCGATCACCTACGGGGATCACGGCATCAAAGTTTCCGCGCTCTGCCCGCAGGGCGTCAAAACGTCCATGCTCGAAAGGGCGCAACAACACGGCGCCGGCAACTTTTTGCTAGCGGGCGCGCTGGAGCCGGAACAGGTTGCCGATACAGTCGTGAAAGGCATCGATGCCGAGCACTTTCTCATCCTGCCGCATCCGGAAGTAAAAGAGTATCTGCACCGCAAGGCGACCGATTATGACCGGTGGATCCGAGGCATGCGGCGCCTGCAGGCCCAGTTGATCGAGAAGACCGCGAAGTAAAAGCTCACGGTCGAAAAAGACTTATTCCCAGCTCTGAAGCCGCTTTCCAAAGCGGCTCGTCCTTCGTAGCGAAGGGTAGTCCTCGGCGCTACGCAAGTTCCAAATACGAGGCGTCATAGGCGCTACGCTGGTAGAGCCTGGCCAGTTCAACAACCACACCGAAGGCTTGTTCCAGTCCATCGATATCAATCGTGATATTGAACTTTTCAAGGTCGCGCAGAAATCTAGTGCTCTTCGCCGGCGTAATCTTCTTCCGGCGCTCGGCTACGACAAGAGCATTACCGGCCTCAAGCCTCCAGATGGCCGGCACAATCACTTGTGCTCCGTCGATCACCGCTCGAAGTATTTCTTCTGTATATGGCGTGCTTTGATCCTCAAAGCACCATGCAGCACTGATGGAATTGTCGAGAACGAAGGTGTTCAGAACCGGCGGCCTTCCTCAATCAGGTTGCGAATGGTTAGATCGGGGCCAAGAACGTTGCCCTTACGGAGTTCGCGAATGTTCCTGCCTGCCTCGTCGCGCGCTTTTCGTTTCGCTTCATCATCCTGGAGTTCAGCGCCATTAAGACGAAGAACAGTTTGCAAAACATAGTCGCCCAAAGAGAGCCCTTTTTGACGTGCTTCTTGCGTGAGGCGATCTACTACATCGGGCGGCCATTCGAGCTGAACGGTCATGTCCAGTGTCCTGTTTCGATGTTACCAGCAGTGGCTACGCCAGGCGGCTGCGACCTCCGCCCGCTTCAACTGGCGCGCGCCGTTTCCGTCAACTGGCGGTGGCTGGGAGCCCGATGCGCTTCCGCCTCTTCGAAGCCGTCGACGGTGATGGAGAAGCGGCCGTTATCGCCGCGCTTGATGTAGTTTTTCCCTTTGAGATACCACAGCGCCGATTGCAGATGTTCCCGCGGGCAACCGAGCAGTTCCTCAATCAGTTGGATGTTCATCTCGGCCTGTTCCGGATCGTTCAGCATTTTGACGTAAAGCAGGTCGAGAATGCCCTTGCGCTTTCGCTTCTCCCCTTCGCTCCCGGTGGATGCCGACGACTGATCGAAGATCTTCCACTGCAGCCGCTTAGATGCGCGGTGAGTAGCATCGTAACTCGCGCGTTTCTCGGGATCGCTGAGGATTTGATGCGCCTCCGAAAGCTGCAGAAACATTTCGCGATTCCCGGTTTCGGTATTGTCGGGATGGTAGCGCGCAGCGAGGATTCGATAAACCCTTGCGATGGTGTCCTGCTCCGCGTTGGGACTCAGTTGCATCGCTTCGTAACAATCCAAGGTGTCGGCCAACGTGTCGGCCAATGTGTTGGGATACTTCGGGTTCTTCGGCTCCTCACCCGGCGTGAAAGTCGAACGCTGGTGTAGAAATTCCAGGCCGGCGCGGAAGGTGCCGTCGGTCTTTTCCTTGCACCAGCGCACTCCCGCTTTCAGACCGTCGGCAGTGACCGTCTCGCTCAACTTGCCACGCACTATCAAGGTGGAGCCGGCCTTGAGAGGCATTAATAACCCCAGAGCCAATCCGGCGTCGGAGAAATCGACCAGGTCGGCGGTCACCCAGCGCGGGTGGCCCTGATTGTCTGGTATTTCCAGGCGAACCACGGACGAGCTAGCTTGCTTCCGGGGCGTTCTCGGGCGGTGTGTTTTGGCGCTCGTCTCCAAGCATCCTCCTGTTTTCCTATAACCTGGTCAGCGGCTGATGAATAACAATTGTCGGCGTATTCACCACATCGTCTCGTTTAGTTATCGCATTTGCGGCGGTACATGTTGACCCCCGATTGGTATCAATTTCAAAGAGACGGAAGTACTAAGTGCCACGCGGTTCCGGTACCCGGGCGCAATCCGCTTCCGATCGGCTAGACTGAACTCGGACGCCTCAAGAACCACCGGAGGCCATCGGGAGGTCTTATTTATGGGTTCAAATTCTTCGCGCCGCCAGTTCCTGCGGACTGGCTCGGCGACGGCCGGCGGCCTGCTGGCCGCACAGACCATTTTGCTGGATCCCCGGCCCTTGGGCGCGGCCGCGCAAAGCTCGACCGGCAAAAAACTACGCTTCGGCATCATCGGCGTCGGCATGGAAGGATCCGGAGTGCTGTCCACCGCCGTTGCCTTGCCGGATGTCGAGTGCGTCGGCGCAGCCGATCTCTACGACGGCCGCCACATCCTGGCGAAGGAGATCACCGGCAACCCGAGCCTTCCCACTACTCGCCGTTATCACGAGCTGCTCGAGCGCAAGGACATCGACTGCATTCTCGCCGCTGTCCCCGACCATTGGCACAAGCGAGTGGTGGTGGACGCTTGCAATGCCGGCAAGGATATCTACTGCGAGAAGCCGATGTCGCACACCGCCGCCGAAGGCTTCGAAATGGTGGACGCGGCCAAAACCAATAACCGCATCGTGCAGATAGGCTCCCAGCGTGTCAGCTCGGCGCTGTGCGCCCAGGCCCGCAAACTCTATCATGAGGGCGCCATCGGCGACATAGAAATGGTCGAGCTTTCGCTAGGCCGCAACGATCCGACGGGCGCGTGGGAATATCCGCCGCCGCCCGATCTTTCGCCGCAAAACCTCGATTGGAACACCTGGCTGAACGACGCTCCCAAGATTCCTTTCAGTCCGGAACGCTTCGCGCGTTGGCGCTGTTGGAAAGAGTATGGCACCGGCGTGGGCGGCGACTTGATGGTCCATCTGTTGAGCGGCATGCTGTTCACGCTCGGCTGGAACGAGATTCCTCAATCCGCCTCCGCGCTCGGCGGCATCTTCCGCTGGAAGGACGGCCGCAACATGCCGGACCTGCACGTGGTCCTGTTCGACTACCACGGGATTCCCGTTTACGTTCGCCTGGGACTGGGCGCCGAGACGCCGGAACTGGCCCGCTTCCTGGGGCCCAAGGGCATTCTCGACGCCAGTGGGTCCGAACTCCGTCATAGCCCGCAAAAGGGCGTGGACACCGAGCCGAGCTATTATTCGGGCGGCTTTCCGCGCAAAATGCGCGAGGAATATGTAAAAAAGTGGCACGCTGAGCATGAAATCACTCCCGGTCATGAGCCAATCCTGAGCGATACGGTCTATCGCGGCCACGACTGGGACGATCTCCGCCCGCATCTCCACGCATTCTTCCAAGCCGTGCGGACCCGCAACCCGGTGGTGGAAGACGCGGTGTTCGGCAATCACGCCGCCATCGCATGCCACATGGCCAACGAATCTTATTTTCGGAAGAAGCCGGTGTTTTGGGATGAAGGCACGAGAAGCATTGCAAGTTAGGGTCTGTGGTGCGTCCGGGTCTCATAACGATCCTGGCTGCGGGCAACCTCCGCCCGGAAAAGATTTGCAGGATTTAAGTAACACTTTACTCCGCCCGTAGTGCTTCCGAGGGCGAAATCAAGCTTGCCCGGACTGCCGAAATAAGCGACGCAATCAACGCTGAAAGTCCAAGCGCCGAAGCCGCAATTAAAATCAGCCCGGGGTTGTAAGGGCTCATTCCGTAAAGCTGGCCGCCAAGAAATCGGCCTACTGCAAACGTACCTGGTAATCCCACCAACAGTCCATAGAGAATTACAACGAAAGCGCCCCGCAAAACGAGCGTCACAACATCGCGGCGATTTGCGCCCAGTGCCATACGCACTCCTATCTCACTTACTCGCCGTCCCGCATTGTACGCAGTCACTCCATAAAGCCCGATCGATGCCAACACCAGCGACAGCACTCCAAAAAACGAAGTCAGTCGCGCGATCAGCCGCTGTTGATTGAACTGGCCCGCCACTTGCTCTTTCAATGTGCGAACGAGAATTACCGGCAAATTCGGGTCCACCGAAGCGATAGCCTTCCGCACCTGTGCCACTGATAGCCTCGCTCCCGGTTTTGTCACAATCACAATGTCATGCAGGTAGTGCGAGAAGAGGTCGCTTTTTGTGTCGGCAGGGTTAGGAAATGTGGTAAATTGCGCTTCGGGCAAAAAGAAGAACGGTCCAATCGGTTTGTCAAGGTTGTAGGTCAGGTGTCGCTCGTCCCTCGCGATGCCCACTACTTCCACATGACGCTTTCCGAAGCGCTTGCCGATCGGGTCTTCATTCTTGAAAAACTTACGCGCGAAAGCTTCGTTGATTACCGCCACCGGAGGTGATACGGCGGTATCTTCCGCCGTGATGGCGCGGCCTCTAACGATCCGGTTCCCGACCGCCTCGAAGTAGCCCGGCGTCACTCGATCCCAGTGGGCCTCGTTGTCGTCATCCGGCGGAGCCGGCTGCCCTTCGACGAAGACACTGTCGTCCCAACTGTCCCCGCTCTGCGGTGAATAAAGGCAAAGCGCAACGCCGCCAACCCCCGGCAACGCCGCAAGTGAGTCGTGTATGCGCCGGTAAAGCGGCGTCAACTGCGCCGCTTTGTATCCTGCCAGCAAGGGGTCAAAACCCACTACCGTGCGCCGCTCTTGGTCAAATCCGAAGTTCTGATTCTCCAGATTGTGCAACGCGAGCGTAAGGAGCCCTGAGGCCGAAAGCAATACGAGTGAAAGCGCCGCCTGTACCACCACCAGCGTCTTGCGTGCCACCGAACCTGCCTTTGCAGTCGATCGATTGGCCCCGCGCAACGCTTCAATCGGGTCAACCCGTGTTGCCATCCAGGCCGGAGCGATACCGAACGCAATTCCGGTGATGAGCGAAACCGCGAACGTGAAAACCAGCACCGGCCATGAAGGCGAAGCACTAATCGGCACTCCTCCCATACCCGCAAATGGCGGAAACGCAAAATGCAGAATCAAACCCGTACCCGCAAAAGCTACCACCAAACCCGCCACGCCACCCAGCAGCGAAAGCAAAACGCTTTCCGTAAGAGCCTGCCGAACCAGTCGCGACGCTCGTGCCCCCAGCGCCATACTCAACGACGTCTGTTGCCTTCGCTCCATTCCGCGAACAAGCATCAGGTTGGCCACGTTGGCCGACACGATGAGCAACACAAATCCCGAAACCGTCATCAGGATCTGCAGCCAATGCTGATACTCCTCTCTCATTTCGGTAATCCCGGCGCCGCCCGGGCTCAAGTACAGCGTCTGTTGGGGAAACTTTGCGCGCTCGTAGGCATTCATCTCTCCCCAATGCGCGCGCAGCCACTGTTTTAGCTCCACCCTCATCTGCGCCTCAACAGAAGACGCGTTGGCGCCGGGCTGTAAGCGGCCAATTAGATCTAACCAATGATCGTCCTGCCTGGTGAGGTGAGAAACGCCTTGTACCAGCGGTTCCGTCGCCAGCGGCACAAACAAATCGGGCGGCGTTTCACGCAGAGCGTCTCCGAAGAAACTCGGCGGAGTAATTCCTACCACCACAAATGGCATACCGTCCAATGTGAAGATGCCGCCTACCACGGACGCGTCAGCCCCATACCTCCGCTGCCAGAGACGATAACTCATCACGGCCGCGGGCGGAGCGTTGGGTCGATCGTCACTCGCGGTCAGCATCCGCCCGAGGTAAGGCCGTATGCCAAACATCGCAAAATAGTTGCCGGACACAAACTCGCCCGGATAGCTCTGCGCGGCGTCGGGGCGGCCAGAACGCCGCACGCCAAAAAGCGATTGACCAGCCTGAAACGCAGCCAATTCCGCAAAGCCTTGGGTGTTGTCCCGGAACTGTTTGTACAAGTCGTATGAGACAATCGAAAACTCTTGGTATTGTTGGTAGCCTCCGTAGTCACAACAGTGAGTCTCGCGTCCCAATCGGTACAACTGGCTCGGATTCGATACCGCCAGCGACTTCAACAGCACCGCATGAACCAACGTAAAAATCGAAGTTGTCGCGCCAATCCCCAACCCTAGCGTCAGCACAGCCGCCACGGTAAATGCCGGCGTCTTTCGCAAAAGCCTCACGGCATACCGCGTGTCCTGCACCAATGTTTCGAGGAACGGCAGGGCCTTTTCATCGCGATAGCTCTCTCTTACGGACTCCAAGGCTCCAAATTTCAGCACCGCCTGTCTTCGAGCCTCCGCGGAGGGCATGCCTGCCCGCAAATTTTCCGCGGTCTGCAGCGCCAGATGTTCTTCAATCTCCAACCGCAGCCGCTCCTCATCCGCTTGCGTTCTCGCCCAGGCACCTAGACGTCTGAGGAATCTTCTGATTGATCTCATTGGAAATCCTCCGCCTTCGCCGCAAAGAATTTCCCAATCGTCTCGGCCGTCTGTTCCCAGTTCCGCGCTTCCGCCTGCAGATGTTTGCGCCCATCGCGGGTCAGCCGGTAAAAACGCGCCTTCCGGTTGTTATCTGAGGCGCCCCATTCAGAAGCAATCGAACCCTCCTGCTCCAACCTCAATAGAACGGGATAGAGCGTGCCCTGGTTTACGGTGAGAAGGTCTCCGCTGATCTGCTCAACGCGTCTAGCGATGGCATAGCCGTGCAACGGCCCAAGCACTTCTATCGTTTTCAGCACCATCAGCGCTAGCGTCCCTTGCGGGACATCGGTCTTGCCCTTCATATCTCCCTATTGGGTTACCAACAGGAAGTATGACACAGTTCCATTGGGGAAGCAACAGGTAGGACGATCTAGGGCCAAACTTTGCCGGCCGGTGTCACGGGCAGCTTAGGCGGTACACGGAGTCGAAGATGCCGGTTCCGGTGAAGGTGGCGAATCGCAGGGCAAGCAGCCGTTGTGTCGCCGGATTGTTTCAGGTGAACGTCGGTCGCGACTGGCCGACGGTTCCAACTTAGCGCGGCGTGTCGATCACAGTGAAGTAATGCGATTCATGGCCAACCCGCGACATCGCCTGTGAATAGCGACATGTCTCGAATGCAGCAGCATTCAAAAAGTAGTGAAAACCTGCCCGGCCCCCGCGTCCGGCGATCGAGTGCCGATCTGAGGAAACAGCGTAACCGTTTTGCCCGCGCTCAGTATAAGCAATAAGAGGCAAGATGGATCGCTATTCCAGAGATTTGCGTTTTGGGCTCCGGCAGCTCCGGCTGAATCCAATGTTCACGGTGGCGGCGGTTCTCTCCCTGGCTTGGGGAATCGGCGCCAACACCTGAGGGCGCCATCGGCGACATAGAAATGGTCGAGCTTTCGCTCGGCCGCAACGATCCGACGGGCGCGTGGGAATATCCGCCGCCGCCCGATCTTTCGCCACAAAACCTCGATTGGGACACCTGGCTGAATGATGCTCCCAAGATTCCTTTCAGTCCGGAACGCTTCGCGCGTTGGCGCTGTTGGAAAGAGTATGGCACCGGCGTGGGCGGCGACTTGATGGTCCATCTGCTCAGCGGCATGCTGTTCACGCTCGGCTGGAACGAGATACCGCGTTCGGCCTCCGCTCTCGGCGGCATCTTCCGCTGGAAGGACGGCCGCAACATGCCGGACCTGCACGTGGTGCTGTTCGACTACCACGGGATTCCCGTGTACGTTCGCTTGGGACTGGGCACCGAGACGCCGGAGCTGGCCCGCTTTCTGGGTCCCAAGGGCATTCTTGACGCGACCGGATCAGAACTCCGCCATAGCCCGCAAAAGGGCGTTGACACCGAGCCGAGCTATTATTCGGGCGGCTTTCCGCGCAAAATGCGCGAGGAATATGTCAAAAATTGGCACGCCGAGCATGAAATCACCCCCGGTGAGGAGCCAATCATAGCCGATACGGTCTATCGCGGCCACGACTGGGACGATCTCGGCCCGCATCTCCACACATTCTTCCAAGCCGTGCGGACCCGCAACCCGGTGGTGGAAGACGCGGTGTTCGGCAATCACGCCGCCATCGCATGCCACATGGCGAATGAATCCTATTTCCGGAAGAAGCCGGTGTTTTGGGATGAAGGTACGAGAAGCATTGCAAGTTAGGGACTGTGGTGCGTCCGGATCTCGTAACCACGCTGGCTGGCGGCCAACTCCCGCGCTCCAGCTTCCGAGTGGCCGGCCATCCACTCGGTTCTAGACCCGGTCTTCGGAATCTGCTGAATTCCCGTCCCCTCCAGCGGTCGCATTTGGTTTGTCCGCTGCCGCCTCCAGCTTCAGGAGCGCGTCCTCTTGTACCTATCCTCGCGCTCGTCCCAGCCGCCCTTGACGTCGCCGGCAGTGCCGGCGTTGGCATCCGCGAAGACTGGCGGGATGAGCCTGGCGTTGATGGCGCCAAGCAGCGATGACGAAACCACGCCCCAATCCTAGGCGCCGCTCCCGGCCAGAACCTTGAAAATTCCCAATCACTGCAATCGGCAAAAAACATCTCCCTCCATATCAACCACCTGCGGCAATGCAATGCGTTGGCTTCGCGAACCCGCCCTGTACCTTGGTCTCGAGGAGAAGCTCCATCCCGATGAGATCCGCACTACAAATGCAAGCATCGAACCGCAATGGCCCCGTCGCTCCGCAAGGCAACCACGTTTCCTCGCAAAACGCGATAAGATACCGCCTTTCCGTCAGAACGGTCGGCCTCTGCACTGAGAACACGGCCGTTTTTGAATTCATCCAGCACCTCGCCGCCGCCGAACGCGCCCAAGCCCGCGCCCTGGCCGAGTTCCGTCGCCATCCGCAAAATCCGTCCGCCCGGCCCTCTACCCATCCAAATCACCCGCCCCCCGGCGTGTCCACCACCGGCCGCGACTCCGCGGACTTCCGCGAACCAGGCCCCGATGAAAACGAACCCAAGCCCGAGCCCTGGCCGAGTTCCGCCGCCATCCGCAAAATCCGTCCGTCCAAATCACCCGCCCCGAACGTGTCAACCACCGGCCGCGACCCCGACTTCCGCGAACCAGCCCCCGATGAAAACGAACCCAAGCCCACGCCTGAAACCTTGGAAGCAGCGCCCAGCGAAAACCAACCCAAGCCCGAGCCCTGGCCGAGCTCCGTCGCCATCCGCAAAATCCGTCCGCCCGGCCCTCTACCCATCCAAATCATCAGCCCCGGAGTGTCCACCACCGGCCGCGACCCCGCGACTTCCGCGAACCAGCCCCCGATGAAAATGAACCCAAGCCCGAGCCCTGGCCGAGGTCCGTCGCCTCCACAAAATCCGTCCGCCCCGCGCCCAACTCATACAAATCATCCGCCCCCGACGTGTCAACCACCGGCCGCGACCCCGACTTCCGCGAACCAGGCCCCGATGAAAACGAACCCAAGCCCACGCTTGAAACCTTGGAAGCAGCGCCTAGCGAAAACGAACCCAAGTCCGCGCCCTGGCCGAGGTCCGTCGCCTCCGCAAAATCCGTCCGCCCGGCGCTCTACCCGTCCAAATCATCCGCCCCGACGTGTCAACCACCGGCCGCGACCTCGCGACTTCCGCGAACCAGCCCCCGATGAAAACGAACCCAAGCTCACGCTCGAAAATCTCCATAAAGAAGACCCCGCATCGTCCTTCCGCCCATTTGCCGCGCCTCAAATGAACCCGAAGACCACATCTTTCCGCTCGAACCACAACCGAAACACGCTAATCACCCAAACGAACCCGACACTGATTCTCAAACTCGATCGCCAACAAACGAACCCAAAGACGAACATCTTCACTACCCGAGCAAACGACCCGTTTCCGTTTCAAGAAGGACAGTTGACGCCAGCCGGCAAGCTGGCAGCGATTCACGCACTGCAAACCACTGTCCCGTATATAGATATAATCCTTGACTCGCCACTACATATTGGGGCACCATAGCATTCAGCCGCAAAACTCAATTTCAGTTTTGTGACAATGGAAGTAGGCCCCCAGGAGAACCAATAGGATGGGACAATTGAGCGCAGACTTGAGCAGCAAGATTGGCAGTTTGAACCAAAGCACCTCGAAACGGAGTCTTCCGGTCGTGGAACGGAAAGGTGTACCTTTTCCCCGCTATTTCACCCAGAAGCTCGAAGGAGGCAAGACCCCCTATGACGAGGTGCAGTGGGAGCTGCGCACAGCCGCCATTGGCAACGACAAGGGCGCCATCATTTTCGAGCAAAACGACGTAGAGGTGCCCGCCGACTGGTCCCAAACCGCCACCAACATCGTGGTGAGCAAATACTTTCACGGCAAGATCGGCTCGCCCGACCGGGAGCGCAGCGTGCGGCAACTGGTGCAGCGCGTGGTGGACACCATCACCGACTGGGGTTCCGCGGGCCGCTATTTTCAGACCACGCAAGACGCTGAGAATTTCCGCAATGAACTGGCTCATCTCATGCTCACCCAGAAGGCGTGTTTCAACTCGCCGGTCTGGTTCAACGTGGGCGTCAAAGAAGCTCGCGGCTACGGCTTCTATTATGACGAGGTGACCGATAGCATTCTGAAGCTTAAGAATGGCGCCAGCAAGCCGCAATGCTCGGCTTGCTTCATCAATTCGGTCAGCGACTCGTTGGAATCGATTCTCGATCTCGCCAAGACCGAGGGCATGTTGTTCAAATGGGGCTCCGGCACGGGAACCAATCTCTCCAGCCTCCGCGAAGAAGATGGGATTCTTTCCGGAGGCGGCCGCGCCTCTGGTCCGCTAAGCTTTATGCGTGGCTTCGACGCCTTTGCCGGCGTGATCAAGAGCGGTGGCAAGACACGGCGGGCGGCCAAGATGGTGATCCTCAACGCGGACCATCCGGACGTCGAAAAGTTCATCTGGTGCAAAGCCAAAGAAGAGAAGAAGGCCCACACATTGATCGACGCCGGGTATGATTCCGGCCTCGATGGGGAAGCCTACAGTTCCATCTTCTTTCAGAACGCCAACAACTCCATCCGCGTTACGGACGAGTTCATGCAGTCCGTGACCGATGACCGCGACTGGTGGACGCGCTCGGTGGTCAACGGCCAGCCGGTGAAGCGTTACCGCGCCAAGGAAGTGTTGCGCGCCATCGCCGAAGCTACCTATCAATGCGGCGATCCGGGTATGCAGTTCGATACCACGATTAACGCGTGGCACACCAGCAAGACTACCGATCGCATCAACGCGTCCAATCCTTGCTCGGAGTACATGTTCCTGGACGATTCGGCGTGCAATCTCGCCTCGTTGAATCTGATGAAGTTCATGGCGCCCGGCGGCAGCTTCGATGTCGAAGCATTCCGTCACGCTTGCGACACCGTCACCATGGCGCAGGAGATTATAGTGGACTCCGCCAGCTATCCGACCAAGAAAATCGCCCGGAATTCCCACGATTTCCGCCCGCTCGGCCTGGGCTTCGCCAATCTGGGCGCACTGCTGATGTCGCTGGGTATTCCCTACGACAGCGACAAAGGGCGCGATTGGGCGGGCGCCATCAGCGCCGTGATGTCCGGTCAGGCGTATCTCACCAGCGCCCGCATCGCGGAGGCGGTGGGGCCGTGCCCGGGCTACGCGGAGAACGAAGAGTCGTTCCTCGACGTCATTCTCAAGCACGGCCGCGCGGTGAACGGCATCGACAGCAAGCGAGTTCCGCAGGCGCTTTATGAGAACGCCGTCAAAGTGTGGAACGACGCCTATGTTCTGGGCGAGCGCGCCGGATTCCGCAATGCGCAAGTCACCGTGATCGCGCCGACCGGCACCATCGGATTCATGATGGACTGCGACACCACTGGCATCGAGCCCGATCTCGCGCTGGTCAAATACAAAAAGCTGGTCGGCGGCGGCATCATCAAGATTGTCAACAACACCGTGCCGCAGGCGCTGATCCGCCTCGGCTACACGCCGGAAGAAGTGGAAGCGATTGTCAGCCACATTGACTCGACCGGCACGATTGAAGGCGCGCCGGCGCTCAAAGAAGAACATCTGCCCGTTTTCGACTGCAGCTTCCGTCCGCAAAACGGACGCCGCTCCATTCATCACATGGGTCATGTGAAGATGATGGCCGCCGTGCAGCCCTTTATCTCCGGCGCGATTTCGAAGACCATCAACATGCCGGAAGAATGCACCGTCGAAGAGATCATGGACGCCTACATCGAAAGCTGGCGGCTGGGTCTCAAGGCAGTGGCGATCTACCGCGACAATTCCAAGCGTGTGCAGCCGCTGAGTTCCGGCACCGGAAAGGGCGAGAAGAAAGCGACGACAGCCGCCGTGGCGGTGCCCGTACAGGTTACCGAGAAGGTAGTCTACCGCCCGATCCGCCGCAAGCTGCCGGAAGAACGGAAGTCGCTCACCCATAAGTTTTCCATCGGCGGGCACGAAGGCTACATCACCGTCGGCATGTATGAAGACGGAACGCCGGGTGAAGTGTTCATCTCGATGGCCAAGGAAGGTTCGACCATCTCGGGGCTCATGGATAGCTTCGCTACCTCGATCAGCTATGCGCTGCAGTATGGCGTGCCGGTGAAGTTTTTTGTCGACAAATTCAGCCACGTGCGTTTTGAGCCGAGCGGCTGGACCGGCAACAAGCAAATCCCCTACGCCAAGTCGATCATGGATTACATCTTCCGCTGGCTGGGCGCGAAGTTCCTGGGCCCGGAATACGCCATCACGGAAGCCGGTAATTCGCCGGCGCTGCGTCCCACGGAGCCCGAGCCGCAGCAGACTTTGCAATTTGAAAACCCGAATGCCGACGCGCCGGTTTGCTCGGAGTGTGGCGGCATGATGACCCGCAACGGCAGTTGCTATAAGTGCGAAAACTGCGGTGGAACGAGCGGGTGTTCGTAAGAGTTTCTCTCTCTTCTCCTAATCAGTCGTGTGTCTTTTGGAGGAAGCGGCCCTGTAAAGGGCCGCTATTTTCTTGTGTTGTAGGAGCGGGGAAGCCGCGGTTCGATTGGCGCTAACCTGAAGATGGAGCTGCCCGAAGATCTCGAGGCAGCGCTGAAAGCCAAGGCACTAGAGCAAGGCGTATCGCTTGCCCGTTTTACGCGGCAGGTTCTTGAACAGGCGGTACGGTCGGTGGAAGAGCAAAGGCTCAAGCCCAAGAAGTCCGCTTGCGGCCTGCTCACCCAGTACGGCCCCGGCCCGTCCGAGGAGGACATTGACGAGAACCGCCGGGAGATGTTCCGCGGATTCGCCCAGGACATCACGTGATTGCGGCCGTTGCCGACACACACACGGCGCTTTGGTACTTGTTCAGGAATCCTCGTCTCTCCGACACCGCGCGCGGCTTTATGGACGATGCCGCCAACGCCGGCCACGATATCGCGCTCTCTCCGATCAGCTTGGCCGAGATTGTCTATCTGGTCGAGAAAGACCGCCTGCCCAGCATCGGCATAGGACGAACTCAGACGAGCGCTCAGCGATCCCGATTTCGTTCTGGAAGAGGCCCCGTTTACTAGCGAAGTTGTCGAGGCGATGCGGCAGGTCCCACGCATGGATATCCCGGACATGCCCGACCGGATTGTTGCTCAGTCGCGACGGGCGCCAACGTCCAGACTGTCTCGTGAAGGTCTCCGGCTACTCCACACGAATCGCCGCTCTCAGCGTGTGCGACGCTCCGGGCGCCAGTTTGACGGCGTTGTCCGACGCATTGGCCGTTTCGACGCAGATCATGTCCTTATAGTCGCCGGGCGCCATGTCGGCCATACCTTTGGTCTTCTCGATCCATGGATTCCATACGACGGTGCTGTCGGAGCCGCTCTTCTCGACCACGATTTTGCGGTTCCACACCGGGTCATGTACTACGCAGGTGGCCTTGGTGTTCAAGTGCACCTGATCGGTCTCCTTGGCGACACGCACATGCTCGCTGCCGAGTTGCTTGTGCTTAAATCCGTCTGTCTTGTCGATGAAGGTGGTTCCTTCGAGACCGGAGACCGAAGCCTTGTCGATATCGGCGATCGAGAAATAGGTGTGCAGCGCCTCTTCGTAGGTAAGCGGCTCCTTCGCGTCGTTGCGAGTCTCCAGTTCCATTTCCAATTCCGCGCCGACGGTAACGCGAAAGCGCAGATGGAAGGCGTCATAGCCGAAACCGCGGGTAGCGTCGTTGGGTGCTAGCTCCAAAGTGATCTCCACGTTGCCGTCGTTGCGCAGCTTGGCGCCTTCGATGGCCCATTCCATACTGCGCGCAAAGCCATGGGCCGGGCCGGGCTTGCCATCGCTCCGGCCGCCAAACCACGGGAAGATGATGGGCACGCCGCCGCGAATCGCCTTGCCAGGCGCGAACAGACTCTTGGGGCTGACGAAGAGCACCGGCCGCTGACCTCGCGGCGTCCAATGGGTCACATGCCCTCCTTGGAGATAGATGTCTGCTTCCGCCGCGGGCGTTGAGATCACCGCGCGCACCAAGCCGCCGGGCGCGTCCTCAAATTTGAGGGCATTGGGAATGTCGAATTGCTTGGCCAGTTTTACACCGTACATGGTCGTTCCTTTCTGAACTTCTGACTTTATCTAGTGTAGACGTTGCCAGCCGCGCCTGCTTCGAGCAAGCACGTCACGCAGAGAGCGGGCAACCGCCTCGTACCTCTCTCACGGTGCACAAAGCCGGGGCCGATCGAACCGTTCCGCATTCCACCAGGTCTGGATGACAAGTTCGGCGGCGTCGCGGGAGCCGGGAAAGTTCCATTATGGTCCGGCAGAATGACAACCAAATCACGGCGAGCGCTTGCTATCTTGATTGCAGGACCCATGTGCAGGAACATTAGAACCCTCTTCAACTTCGATCCACCGATCACGGAAGAAGAGATTCGAGCGGCTTCTCTTCAGTTTGTGAGGAAAATCAGCGGATTTACGAAGCCGTCGAAGACCAACGAGGGTCCGTTCCTGGCTGCCGTCGAGGACATCGCGCAGGTCTCGGCACGGCTTCTGCGTTCGCTCGAGACGAGCGCGGCGCCAAAGAACCGCGAAGAAGAAGCCGCCAGAGCAAAAGCGCGCGCCGCCGAAAGATACGGTACCGGGGGAGCGGTAGCTGGCCGCCTCGCCGGTCGCCGCCTTCATGATTCTTGACAGGAGCGCGGGAAATTTCATTTTTAGGTCAACCGGAATTACGCGTTCTTCGGGTGGCCCTTGTGATGCGCTCATTCGGGTGATCCAGTTTCTAACTCCCATTACGCCGAAGATATCCGTCGATAAGCGCTGCTCCGGCATGCGAAAAAGACGGCCCTCCGCCATGGCCTTCATCATCCGCCGGCTGCTGACCCCGGGTAAGTCACTCACATTGGGTCCGGAGGCCGCTACCTTCCCGTCGGCTGCGGAGCTGGCATTTTGGGTGGGCTGCTGTCCGGGGCGCTACCCTCCCCACAGCGTGCCAGCCCTACACGGTACGAGAACTATCGAGCCGTCGACCGCTTAGGGGGCCTAATTTCTCGATAATGGCGGTGAGGAAGGCTGCCGAGTGAAGTCCCGCTTTCCGTTTTGGACTGGTTCTCCGTGACCCTGAGCGAAACACTGGCGTGTGTCTCATACCGCTCGCGAAAATCGGCGCGTCGTCGCCGGCGACAGCAGATAGTGCCCAGCTCGAAAGGTGACTTCAGGATGCGGCCCGACGCGTGCTCTCGCACAGGTTATGCACCAGCTACACCGAGAAGCCGCCCAGCAACATGAACTTGCGGCGCAATCCCATCGCACCGCCGCCGAACACAACGAAAAAGGCGATAACGAGGCCGGGAAATGGCACGAGCAACGGCACTCGAGTATGCCAATCGAGCGTATCAACTGGCCGAAGAGGCGCACAACAAGTCAGGCCGGATCGGGAGTCTTTAAAGATGTCAACTCGCTACAACAACGGATCGCACTACGAAAATCATCAACGCGCCGCGGAGTTGCATGATGTTGCCGCCCACGCTCACCGGAGCGCGGCGGAGGCGCATGAGAAACAGGATCGGCAAACCGCGCATGAGCACAGCAGGCAAGCCCTGGAGCACTCTCAAACGGCTCACCAGGCTAGTGAATTATTTCCCCGCCACGAAGTGAACGAACACGGCATCGTTCTCTTTGGCCATGAAGATATCGCGCTGCTGGCTCACCAACTCTGGCAGGCGAGGGGCGCCCCGACGGGATCACCCGAGCAGGATTGGTTCCTGGCCGCACAGCAATTGCGGGCTCGCGCCACGGACATTCGGAAGTGAGAGACATGCCAGCTTACAAGAGGGGTTTGGGCCCTGACTCCGGCGGGCAATCCGGGGATACCCAGGGATTGCCGAGTGTCGCGGAGGCCGGCTCCGAGAGTGTAGAAGAGTTGGTCGAAGAAGGGCAGTTCTTCGAGGCGGAGGCCATCAGCGGCGTGGAAAATGCGCCCGACGCCGATGTGGCCGAAGTTCACACGCGAGAAGTCCGGGAGGATAATGTGCCGCCGGAGTACGACGGCCGTCAATAGCAAACTACCTCCGGAAATGTGACTGACCTTATTTGGTCATGCTGACCTTGCGCCGTCAATTCTATTAATCGAGCCGGCGTTGGTTCGAAGCGTTCGCCCAAGCACTGTGGCTCGATTTGCGGGCAAACTGCCTCCAAAGTACAACGGACCTGCAAATGCTTCTCACGGTAGAAATGCCTGACAGCAAAATTGTGCTCACAGTATGCCGCGCTCACCCGAGAGCCTGGCGAGCGGTCAAAGATCCGCGAAACTCCGGCTCCGATTTTAAGAATACTGTCGATTTTGGCAATCCCGCTGGCGCAGTGAGGTAGTTTGCGTGAAACAACAAAGAATTGTGCCGCTATTTGAGCCGCAGGTACGCAAAAGCCGCCGTGCGCAGAATGCCTCCTATGAGACCAAGGCGCGCGGCATGTCAGTGCTCACCACACCGCTGCTAAACAAAGGCACGGCCTTCACTGCCGAGGAACGGGAGGCCCTGGGCCTAACCGGCCTTCTTCCACCCGTCATCAGCACGCTGGAAGCACAAGTGGCAAGCGCCTATCTCCAGTACCAGCGGTTGCCGGATGCGCTGAGCAAGAACATTTATCTGACCGCGCTGCACGACCGCAATGAAGTGCTGTTCTTCCGCGTGCTCTCCGAACATTTGCGCGAGATGATTCCGATTGTCAATGACCGGACGGTCGGCCTGGCCATGGAACAATACCACCACGAGTGCCGCCGTCCTCGAGGAGTCTACCTCTCCATCGACCATCTCGATGCAATCGAGCAAACGTTTCAAAATCTCGGCGCAGGCCCCGGCGATATCGACCTGATCCTGGCCACGGACGCCGAACGGATTTTTGGCATTGGCGATTGGGGCGTGGGCGGAATTGAGGTCTCCATCGGCAAGCTGGCGATATACACCGCGGCGGGCGGGATCGGCCCGACACGCGTGATTCCCGTGATGCTGGACGTCGGCACTAACCGGGAAAGCCTGCTGGCCGATCCGATGTACCCGGGCAATCGCCATGGACGGGTTCGCGGTGAACGCTACGATGCTTTCATCGACGCTTACGTCAAAGCAGCGGTTAAGCTGTTTCCCAATGCTCTGCTGCAATGGGAAGATTTTGGGCCCGCCAACGGACGCCGCATTTTGGAGAAATATCGCCGCCAGATCCGCACCTTTAATGACGACCTGCAGGGCACCGGCGCAATCGCGCTGGCGGCCGCCGTGTCGGCCATGCGGATTTGCGGAACTCTGCTGCGCAACCAACGCATTGTGATTTTCGGCGCAGGCATCGCCGGCATCGGCATCGCCGACTTTTTCCGCGATGTGATGATCGAGGAAGGCTTGTCCGCCGAGGCCGCCACACAGCGGTTTTGGTGCGTAGATACCGATGGTTTGCTGACCAACGCTATCAGCGAGTCAGACTATGCCCGTCCAGCGGCTGACGTCAAAACCTGGAAGCGTGACGGACCTGCAAACGCCATCGGTCTGGGTGAGGTGATTCGTCAGGTGCGGCCTACGATTCTAATCGGCACGTCAGGTACTGGGAACGCCTTCACCGAGGCTATGGTTCGTGAAATGGCGCGACACACGGACCGGCCCATAATTTTTCCCCTCTCCAGTCCCGCTTCGCTCGCCGAAGCCACGCCCGCCGATCTGATCGCCTGGACCAGCGGACGAGCGTTGATCGCGACTGCCAGTCCGTTCACGCCCGTTACTCACAAGGGAATCACGCATGTCATCGGTCAGACGAATAACGCGATGCTTTATCCCGGCCTGGGCCTGGGCGCCATTGTCTCTCGCGCGCGCCTGGTCACTACTGGTATGCTCGCGGCGGCGGCCAACGCCTTGTCCAGCCTGGTCGCAGTCCGGCTATCGGGCGCGTCGCTGCTTCCACATATCGACGATTTGCGCAGCGTGACGCTTACGATTGCTGCCGCAGTGGCTGAGGCGGCCGTGGCGGAAGGGTTGGCGACCGTGCATCTCCCGGACATCGTTCAACAGGTGGAAGACGCGATGTGGCAACCGGAGTATCGACGGATCCAAGCATTCTGATATGAAAGAAAGCTCCAAAGTCCGCAAGATCGCATTTCTAGGCGATCACTTGCCGCGCAAGTGCGGCATAGCTACATTTACTTCCGATCTCCTCGCGGCCGTTGCAGCCGCCCATCCCCAAAGCCAATGTTTCTGCGTTTCGGTGAACGACATCGCAGGCGGCTACGAATACCCGGAAGTAGTCCGGTTCGAAATTGAAGAGCAGGACCTGTCGTCTTATCTGCGCGCGGCGGACTTCCTCAATATCGGCAATGTCGACGTGGTCTGCCTGCAGCATGAATTCGGGATTTTCGGCGGCCCGGCGGGCGGCCACATTCTGGCGCTCCTGCGCGAATTGAGAATGCCCGTGGTCACCACCCTTCACACGGTGCTGCGCAACCCGCAACAAGATCAGCGGCGAGTGATGGAAGGCTTAATCTCGCTCTCTACTCGTTTGGTAGTGATGTCCGAACGAGGACGAGACATGCTGCAGGACATCTATCTAGCGCCGCCCGCCAAGATCGATCTCATCCCGCACGGAATCCCCGACGTCGGTTTCGTCGACCCCACCTATTTCAAGGACCAGTTTGGCGTGGAAGGCAGGATCGTGCTGCTTACGTTCGGACTGCTCTCGCCTAACAAGGGAATCGAATATGTACTCAACGCGTTACCCGATATTCTGGAGCAGTTTCCCGACGTGGTTTATATCGTCCTGGGCGCGACCCATCCCAATGAACTTCGCGAACACGGCGAAGCGTACCGCTTGAGCCTGGAGATTCTTGCCAGGAAGAATAAAGTTGAGAAAAATGTCATCTTCTACAACCAGTTTGTGGAGTTGGAAAACCTGAAGGAGTTCATTGGCGCAGCGGACCTGTACATCACCCCGTATCTCAATGAGGCGCAGATCACGTCGGGCACGCTGGCTTACACGTTCGGAGCTGGAAAGGCGGTGGTTTCCACTCCCTACTGGCACGCGTCGGAATTGCTGGCGGAGGATCGCGGAGTGTTGGTGCCATTCGCAGATTCGCCGGCTATAGCTCACGAAGTGATCGGTTTGCTGCGCGACGATAACCGCCGTCACGCCATGCGGAAGAACGCTTATCGGATGGGCCGGGATATGGTCTGGAGCAACGTTGCGCAGCAATATATGCACTCGTTCGAGTTGTCGCGGCTGGAAGGGGCGCCGCTCGTCCGCAAGTCGCTGACGTCCAAAACACTGGACCGCAAACCGCGCGAACTTCCCGAGATTAAGTTAAATCACCTCTCCCGCATGACTGACTCCACGGGTGTTTTCCAACATGCGGTCTTTAGCGTTCCTAATTTTAGTGAAGGCTATTGCACCGACGATAACGCGCGTGCCTTCGTTCTTTCCATCTTGCTGGGCGAGTTGGGAGAAGACGCCGAGGAGGTGCGGACTCTGGCCACTACCTGCGCCGCTTTTCTGCACCATGCCTTCGACGTCAAGAGTAAGCGCTTTCACAATCACCTGAGTTTCGACCGCCGTTGGCTGGACGAGCCCGGGTCTGAAGATTGTCACGGCCGGGCGCTTTGGGCGTTGGGCGTGGGCGTCGGGCGATCGCCGTTCCGCAGCTTTCAGATGATGGCCGGACAACTGTTCGCACTCGCGCTACCCGCATTCACGGAATTCACTTCGCCGCGAGCCTGGGCGTTCGGGCTGATGGGCATTCACGAATATCTGCGCCGGTTGAGCGGCGACAGTGTGGTCAACCAGACAAGAGAAATCCTCACCACCCGGCTGATGGATCTTTTCCGCGACCATGCGCAGCCGGATTGGTGCTGGTTTGAAGAAGAACTTTCCTACGACAACGCCAAACTGGCCCATGCGTTGATTTTGAGCGGACGAGCAACGGGAAACCCAGTGGTGTTTGAATGCGGCTTGCACGCGCTGCGCTGGCTCACTGCGCTGCAGACCTCTGAAAAGGGCCACTTCCGGCCCATTGGCAGCAATGGGTTCTACCGCAAGGGCGGTACGCGCGCCAATTTCGATCAGCAGCCCATTGAGGCGCAAGCCACCGTCTCGGCGTGTCTGGAAGCCTATCGCGCCACATCCGACCTCCAATGGTACGAGCACGCTCAACGTGCTTTTGACTGGTTTATCGGGTGGAACGATCTCGGGCTGGAGCTGTACTCTCCCGAAACTGGCGGTTGCCGGGATGGTTTGCATGTAGACCGGGTGAACGGAAATCAGGGAGCGGAATCCACGCTGGCTTTTCTGCTCTCGTTGGCCGAGATGCGCCTGGCCTTAAACATACTGACGAGTTTCAAAGCGCCTATTGCCGCCGGAGATTAATGCCAATACATTTGAAGCGGACGGCTACGATCCTGCAGCCGGACCAAACGCGCGTCCTGCTGCGGCCCTTTAGTCCCGGAGATACGGAACGGGTAAGCGGGATCATCGGTCGAGTGATGTCGATTCCGGAAGAGCAAGTCGGTCCGCTGCTGGACGGAATCGCCGCGGAATTTTCGCAACGCCACCGGGAGATCTGTAAGACCTTCCTCGAACGCTTTGAACAAGTCCACGAGCTGGCGCCGGCCGGCCAGGAGATCTCCGCGCAGAGGCGGCTTTTGATCGGCTCCTATTTTCTGGCCGAATACTCGCTGGAGTCGGCCGCGCTATTTAATCCCTCGATCGTGCCGCACCCCGACCAAAGCGGGCTGGAAGCCGGCGAACTGCGTTTCATTCTCAGCTTGCGCGCGACCGGGGAAGGGCACATTTCCTCTATCACGTTCCGGAGCGGGATCATCCGCGCCGATCAGCGGATCGAGGTCTGTACCCCTGGGGGCTTTCTCACCGAGCCTCGTCAAATCCCCAACCCGAACTATGAGAAAGGCTTGTTCGCGCGGAAACTCAGTGAACTCGGTCTCACTCGCGATTTCACCCACCGGGTGATGAACAAACTGGGAGAGACGTTCGCATTGGAAGAGTTGCGCGCCAGTCTGCAGGCGGAACAGTTTCGCCTGCCGGATGGGATGTCACGTAAGGATCAGGACGAAGCCCAAGGGATTTGGATGGTTGCCCGGTCCAACTACGAGGTCCAGTTTCTGCCCGAGCAGCAGCTCTCTGAGCGCATCCTGTTTCCAGCCACTCCCTCCCAGCGCAATGGAATCGAAGACGCTCGTTTTGTTTGTTTTCAGAATGAAGACGGCGCCTACACCTACTACGCAACCTTTACCGCCTATGACGGCAAGTTGGTGGTGCCGGAGCTGGTGGAGACGTCCGACTTTGTCCTTTTTCGATTCAGAACGCTGAATGGCCCGGCCGCGCAGAACAAAGGCATGGCGCTCTTTCCCAGGAAAATCAACGGCCTCTTCGCCATGCTCTCCCGCCAGGATAACGAAAACATATTTCTTATGTTTTCAGACAACGTGCACTTCTGGAATGACCACAAAGTAGTGCTCAAGCCCATGTTTCCTTGGGAACTGGTGCAGTTGGGCAACTGCGGATCGCCGATTGAAACGGACGCCGGCTGGCTGGTGCTCAGCCACGGCGTCGGGCCGATGCGGCAATACTCGATCGGCGCGTTTCTGCTCGATCGCGACGATCCGAGCAAGGTGATTGGCCGTCTTGCTGAGCCCTTGCTCAAGCCGAACGAAAATGAGCGCGAAGGATATGTGCCGAACGTCGTCTACACCTGCGGCGCGCTGGTGCATCGGGATGAACTGATCATTCCTTACGGTCTGGCGGATCACGCCACCGGGTTCGCTACCGTTCCCCTTGCCGAAGTTCTGGCCGCCATGCATGCGGAATAAAAGAGTGGCTGTGCTCTCGCCGGTGGCGTGGCGAACTCCGCCGCGTCAATATGGAGCGTGGGAGACAGTTGCGAGCAACATCACCGAGGGCCTGGTCTCGCGCGGCTGGGATGTGACGTTGTTTGCCAGCGGAGATTCAATTACCAGGGCGCACCTGCACGCGGTAGTCGAACGCGGGTATGAAGAGGATCGCACCGTCGATCCCAAGGTGGCTGAATACCTGCATATTTCCGAAGTCTTCGAACACGCCAACGAGTTCGATCTCATCCACAGCCACTACGATTTCATGGCTCTGTCTTACTCCCGGCTGGTGAAGACGCCGGTGTTGACCACCATCCACGGGTTCTCCTCGCCTCAAATCATGCCGGTTTATGAGAAATATCGCGACGGGTATTTTGTTTCCATCAGTAACTCCGACCGCGCCCCGGGACTCAATTATCTGGCGTCAGTCTACAACGGGATCGACGTCTCGTTGTACCCGCTGCAGGAAAGCTCTCTGCAGAAACGCGGCGAGAATCTGATCTTCCTGGGCCGCATTCATCCCGATAAAGGGGTCCACCTGGCAATTGAAGTTGCGCGACTCACCGGCCTTCCGCTTCTGATTGCGGGCATCATTCAGGACCAGAACTACTTCCGGGATCAAGTCGAGCCTCATCTCGGTCAGCAGATCCGCTACGTCGGGCCCGTGGACGTTGCAGGCAAGAACGAATTGTTTGCAAGTGCCCGAGCCTTGCTGCATCTGAACACGATCCCGGAGCGGTTCGGACTGGTTTTGGCCGAGGCCAATGCCGCCGGCGTGCCCGTAATCGCCATGGATCTCGGGTCCTGCCGCGAGGTGATCGAGGATGGGCAAACGGGTTTTCTCGTCAACAACGTCCAGGAAGCGGTGCGAGCGTTAGAGCGCGTTTCGGAGATCGATCGCACGGCCTGCCGGCGGCGAGTGGAGCAGTGCTTCTCTGTCGAAAAGATGGTCGAGGCGTACGAGCGGGTCTACTGGAGGATTTTTGATGAAACGGGACATCGTCAGACGATATAAGAACAACCCCATCCTGACCAAAGCTGACATACCGTACCCGGTGGAAACGGTCCACAACGCGGCCGTGGTGAAACTTGAGAACGACAAGCTTGAGGACGAGTACATCATGCTCTTCCGCAGTCATCTCCGCACTGGCCGCTCCATTATCGGGCTAGCGCGCAGCGCGGATGGGTTCCACTTCATCGCCGATCCCACGCCCTTTCTAACACCCGCGAGGGACGGCCCGTTCGCCGCCTACGAGGAGTTTGGCGTGGAAGATCCGCGGGTGACGTGCATCGATGGGGAATACTTGATCACCTACAGTGCTTACTCCGGAAATGGCGTGCGCATTGCCTTGGCAAAGACCACGGACTTCCGGCAAATCGAGAGAGTGTCTCTGATCACGGAGGCGGACTATCGCAATGTGGTGATCTTTCCCGAGAAGTTCGACGGACTCTATGCGCGGCTGGACCGTCCTCATTCAGAAATCGCTCCCTGGTCCATCTGGATTTCGTACTCTCCGGATCTGCGTTTCTGGGGCGAATCCCAGCTCGTCATGAGGCCCGTGCCCTATCACTGGGACGAGATGAAAATCGGCCCCGGCGCGCCTCCCATCAAAACGCAGTCCGGATGGTTGTCCATCTATCACGGAGTTTTCAAAACCATGGACGGGTCGGTTTATCGCTTAGGGGTCGCTCTTCACGACCTGCAGGACCCGGCGAAAATCCTAGCTGTAAGCGACTCGTGGATTTTGCAGCCGGAGGACCCGTGGGAAGTAACCGGATATGTCCACAACGTAGTATTCACCTGCGGCGCCGTGCCGGAGCCAGACGGAACGGTGAAGATCTATTGGGGCGGCGCGGACACGGTCATGTGCGTGGGCGAAGCGGACATCTCCGAATTGGTCGCGCTTTGTCTGCAGCAAAGCCGGCCAGCCACGTAAGGGCTCGCCGAGGGAAAGGAAACCTTCGCCGACAGAGCGCAAGCCAACCAGCTCGCGCAGAGGCGCGGGAGCACCTCATTACAATCGGGCAAGTCAGGCGACTTACTCAAAAGCGCTTGGAGGGGAACTCGCATTCTCGAGGCTGCCCGAACTTCTGTTGTGCGAGCGACTTACTCAAGCGAGCGGCTGATCTCTGTCGCCGGCCGCTCGCGCGTATCGCGGAAGGGCATATGAAGCTTGTGGGCGATATCGGGCCAAAATTCCCGGAGAACGTCCAGACTCATATTGACCCCGAGCGCATAACCACCCACCCGCACGGCGGGAATCAGCCCGCGTTCGTTGCCCGGATGATAGACGTCATTGAGCGCGACTGCGGTCGCTGTTCCCAACCATTGCGACATATTGAACATCGGCTTGCCGCTGTCGCGTTGCGCCACAAAGGTATGCTGCACTGCATGCAAGAAACGTCTCCTGCCGCTGCCGTGAATCATGCGGTAGTATCGAGGGTCCTCCGAGAAGATCGCCGGATACGCAAAATCCGTGAAAAACTTCCACGTTGTGTGACCGGCGAAGTCGGCGCCAAATCGTTTCCCATAACCTGCGGCGCCTTGTCCGAACGTGGGGTCCCGATTGGTTGCCTGATTCAAACCTGCGTGGAAGGCAACCTCAACAAACGAGATTGGATCGAACGCATCCCGAACGAACAGGCTGAACTTGTCTTTCACCTCGAAAGTGCATAGTAAGGTTCCGGGTTTGTACCGCGGAGGACGCACCGATTTCAGCTCCAGCTTCTGGCCGAAGGCTCCCACTACCTTCTGAAATGGACCTTGATAGTCTTCGCGTCTGAGAACTGACCGCGGTTCCAGGCATGGCGCTGCCACATTTTGAGTGATTTCCTCTGGCCGCGCCGAGCCCAGTCCGCCACGTGGAACGGCATTGAGTGATGACAAGCCTGGCGAAGCACCCCCGGCGATCGCCGCCTCCGGAGACGCAACCTCCTGGGCGCATAAAAATGCCGCCCGCGAGGGTCAGCAGAACTGCCGCCCTCGCCTCTCCTCGAAAATGAGGTTGCCATCTCATCGCGCACGAACCGTTGGAGTTCGCTAATTAACTTAACTGAAAGCCAAATCTACCGGCTGAGATGAGCCGAATCCCGATGCAGCGCCCTTTCAAAGTTTCTCGCGACCACCGGAGTTTTGAAGTCCCCGGTCAGAATTTCATGATTCGTCGCCTCGGGGCCATAAAGCTCATGATTGGTTTCTTCATCCGGACGAAGCGTCGCGCCTGTCAGGGCGATGCCCGCGAACAGCCCGTGCGAACGGGAATACGACAGCATTTCGGCTTGCAGTTCGGCGTCCGTCTGAGCGGTTAAAGAGCGGCCAATCGGGCCGGCCGCCACCGTCGCATCTCCGCCTAGCTTGAATTTGTCGGCTAACAGGTGCTTCATTCCGCCCTCGTTCATCACGAGCAACACAACGTCCGTGTCCGAAGCGCCAATCTGAAAGCCGAAACTACCACCTTCCGACCGCATTGCAGCCGGGGCGCTCCAGCCCGAGCCACCGTGCCGGCGGCAGACCGCGAACCCGCGGCCATACTCCGCGCCGAAGATGAATCCGGCCTTTTTCATTCCCGGAATGACAACCACGCAGCGCGCCTTATCGATCAGATCTTGGGGGATTCCTTGGTCGGAAGCGTGCATCATAGCTGTCAGCGTTTCGGCCGAAGCATCCAGCCTGTCGTCGACCTTGACTGCTCTGTCCGCCGCGAAAGCGGCGGTAGTAACGGAACCGGCAATTGCCAGAACCCAGATACGGTGTTTTAGATTCATTCGCATAACAATTTCCTCTTTTTCTTTCGTTTTGATGCACAGGCGGAAGGCAGCGCGACCGCTGCCTTCGCTTCGAAAAGGCCGAACTAAGCGTCCGGCTGCCTGTAGCTAGTTGTTGCGGTTTTACTTCTTAAACGCTTTCTTCACTTGCGCGACGTTCTGCTGGATTTGGCCCGAAAGCTTTTCGACTTGCCCTTCGGTCTCTAAATCGGGGTCATTCAGGATCTCGCCTACCTTCTCTTTCACTGCGCCTTTCGCTTCGTGAACGGTACCCTCGACTCGGTCCTCTGTACTCGATTTCATATGATTCTCCTTCTCGCATCGGGTCCGCCGAATTAGTTAGCCCAATCCGCGCGGATGCGATATTCAATGCTCAATGAGCACGTGTGCGCCCAAACAAGGAACGCGGCCCACTCCTGGATCCGATGGTCTTGCCAGCGTATGATTTGGCAGCCGGCGTCGCTGGCTGCCCCGGCTTCTCGTGAGTTGGCTCATGGCTGCGTTTTCGTGTCCCAACGCGGTTGTTTGTTAATGGAAGTGCTCCTTTGTGGAGTCTTGCGCGCTCCGGGACTTTCTGGAATGATGCACTCTTAGTTGCTAAGCCGGCGTTCATATGCTGGCTTGCAGTGAATTTGGCCCAATCAATCCACCTCCTGATTGCAACTCTACTTGCGGCGGTGACATGGACTGACCAAATGCGGTCGAATCGATGGATGTACTGGATTGCGCTAGCCTGGATCCCCAGTTGAAAGTTGTGTGTTCCGAAGCTGGCCAAACGCGGTGCCCATACTGATTGCGGACGATGATCGCAATTGCGGGGCTGCCGGTAACTTTCCGGGACCGCGGCTTCAGACCTTAAAATTGAACGGCTTTGGCCTGCCTTCCTGCAAAAAGGCGGAGCAGCGGGGCGCCGCTAAGGCTAATAGGTGCGCCGACGACTTGCGGGCAATGTCGTGGGTCGACCTTATCCTGCCTCGATACAAGTTAGTGCTAACCTTGGCGCCCAGGCGCTCCGTGAGGAAATTTGACGAAGGCCGCTCCGGTCTCAAGCGGCCTTTTGCACTCCCTCCTCAATTGCGATACCGTTGGGCCCCCTAAGCGATCCGCCGTCCCTGAATGAGCTGGATCACCAGCACCACAACCGCAATGACCAGCAAGATGTGAACAAACCCGCCGAACGTATAGGATGTGACCAGCCCAAAAAACCAGAGGGCAAGCAAAACCACAAAAATTGTCCAAAGCATGTTCATGTTCTCCTTTGAAACGAAGTCGTTCCGAACTGTTTCCGACGCAACTGGAAGTCCAACCGGATCCCGCCTCTCGAGAACCGTTTTGGAGCGACCTCGGCCGCGATCCTTCACCAAGAACTGGAACAGAATCAAGCGGAGGCCTGAAAATGGCGCTGACTCCATCGCAAAATCCCAAGCATCTACTGCCCTTCGCGTCAGACGCGGAGCATCGCTGCACCGCGCTTTAATGGGATCATTTAGACCTTAACCGCGATGCGTTCGCGAATTACCATCAGGATGAAGCTTCCACCCAGCGCGAGTAGTCCGCAGACTGCCAACAAAGGCGTTTCTCTGGCGGTGGACGGAAGCGTCCTATCCGCTGTCTCGGGCTCTGCCGCCACTTACGTCTCGGTAGAGGGTGGCGGCGTCACGACTTGCGCCACTTCGACTTCTTCTCCCGTCGGCTGGACCGCCATGACGGGAGTATGTTTGAGTTCCACCACCACCGGCTCATCCGCCGACTTGATGGGTTCGGACACTTCCAGTGGAAGTTCGGCTCGAGTGAACAGGACCGGTACATTGGCGGCCTGCGCCAGTGCAATCGCCCTGGGCTTGGGATAAACAAATTCTTCGCCCCACGTTCTGCCTGGATAGAACCAAGCCCGCAGAGCTTCGGGTTCGCCGGCCGGCCTCTCGGTAAAGGTCATTACGGTTTTGCTAGTGGCCTTCAGGCGATAGTTGGGAATAAGCCAGAATCGTAGCGTAGATGACCGATTCATCTCTGTTGAAAATCTGTACGATGTGCCGGTCCGCTTGTGAATCCAGGATTTTGAACACATACGTGCCGGCGGGCAACACAGCCCAACCGTGCAAATGCACTCCGGGAATTTCCACGGGGCCGCTAAAGGTCACTTCGGTTTTTCTGCCCCAGTCGTCCGCCCGCGCGGCCGGCAAGAAAGTCGTTGCCAGTAGCGCCATCGAAAAGATTGTTGATGCGGTTCCAAAAACTTTCATTTTGCATTGCTCCCGTGGTTGTATAGCTCGGTGAGAACTGCTCCAGCTCTCGCTCTTCAGCCAGGAGGGCATGCCCGGGCCCATTGCCTGTAGGGATGGTGCGTAGGCGTTGTAGCCGTGCGGAAAATGCTTCGGCGCAGCCTTTCGAACGCTTCCATGGAACCCGCCTGGGGCCCACGGCCGGGATGTCCCCCAAGGTTGCACGTTGAAGCGCAAACTGACCGTGCGAGGTCACGATGACCGAATGCGGTCAAAGTGGCGGTCAGGCAAAGCGCGATCTACGGTAGTCTTTGTGGCTCTTCGCGTGCTCCACCCTGGATGTGGCGCACCTACCTTCGCGGACTGCGAGTCACTGGCGTTTTCAGTCAGGCTTCAGCGGGCTGCGGCAGTTAATGCATGGGAATCGGAGGAGTCGGAGGAAGCGGCTGTGGGGCCCGTCTGAAATGCGTTTCTGAGCGGAACAGACGGTACCCGCAGAGCTTCTGAGCCGCGCCGGATCATGTCCGGCGGGCCCGGCACATTTCCCTGGCCGATCGGCGAGTAAGTGGAGATACAAAAAGAAGCGGAGACAAGCATGGACATACTTTCAACATTGAGCGCAACCGAGCTAATTCTGATCGGTGCTCTCGTCGTGGTTATCGTTTTAGGCATCGTAGCGTTTTTCGCCCTGCGAAAGCGCCGAACTGGAAAATTACGGACTAAGTTCGGCGACGCCGAATATGCTCGCGCCCTGGCGAAAGATGGCAACCGGCGGGATGCCGAAGCCGGGCTGGACGATCGCACGCAACGGGTCGAGGCACTGAATGTCCGGCCGCTCGCGCCGGCCGACCGCACGCGCTTCATGGAGACCTGGCAGAAAGTCCAGTCGCGCTTCGTTGACGGCCCCGCTGGCGCCGTGGCGGAAGCGGATCAACTGCTGGGCGATGTGATGTCGGCGCGAGGCTACCCCGTAAGTAACTTTGAACAGCGGGCGGCGGATATCTCCGTCGGGCATCCCGTGGTCCTCGAAAACTACCGGACCGCGCACGATATCGCGCTTCGCCAGACGCAAGGCAAAGCCACCACGGAAGAATTGCGCCAGGCAATGATTCATTTCCGGACGCTCTTTGAGGACCTCCTCAGCCAGCCGGAGATAGCCCTGGTGGCGAAGCCCGCTTGACACACCAGCGATAAGAAAAATGCAGTCTGCAAGCTTGCTGTGGCCACGCAATTTGGCCGCGGCAAGCTTCTTTCATTTTCTATGCCTCACCAGCGCCTCGCGGCCGCGCTGCGCCGGTTCGCGAGTTTGTTTCTGTGACCATGCCTGGTCGTTTTGACCATATAGCGTTATAATTCGGCGGAATTTTTGAGCGTGAGTCCCGCCAGTTTGAGCGGCTGGGCGCTGAGTACGCGGGAATATGTCTTCGGTCCTCCTAATGCTCCTGGCAGCAAGTGAGGATAAAGAAGATGAAAACTTTCAGAACTTGCTCGTTTTTGCTGTTGGTTGTGGCTG
The DNA here is from genome assembly GCA_963836595.1 of Bryobacterales bacterium. Lineage (GTDB taxonomy): Bacteria > Acidobacteriota > Terriglobia > Bryobacterales > Bryobacteraceae > DATFZA01. The sequence goes on along the minus strand of CAWIKC010000002.1, from coordinate 9,225 downwards.
CCGGAACTCTCGTTGGGTGCGCAACTACGTCCACCAAATCAGCGGATGTTTCCACCCAGGTCCGGAAGTCGCTGGATCAGGCCGGCTTCAAGAATGTCTCGGTAACTCAGGATCGCGACAACGGCGTCGTGACCTTGTCAGGCCATGTCGCCGCCGACGCCGACAAGTCGCAAGCCGAGACGATAGCGCAGTCCATCGCGGGGTCCGAAGTCGTGGCGAATCAGATTGCAGTGATTCCGGCCGGCGGTGAGAGCGATGCCAAGAAAATGAATTCGGACTTGGACAAGGGTATTGGCGAAAACCTGGACGCCGCTCTCATCCAAGTGAAGCTGCACGACGGCGTAAAATATGCGGTCAAGAACGGAGTCGTCACCTTGACTGGCGAGGTCGACTCCGAATCGACGCGCGCCCAGGCAGCGTCCGTAGCGTCTACTGTTCCGAACGTGCAGCAGGTCGTGAACGAGTTGCAGGTCAAAGGGCAAAAAGCTACCTCGTCGAACTAGCGGGATTGAGCATTTTGGAAAGAAACGTGTCTCGCCATCAAAGCTTCAGAATCTGAAAGCTCAACTCAACTGCCTGCGTGAAGTCAGAGCGGCCTTGCGCCGCTTGGACTTCAGACAGATGGCGCGTCAAAGTAGGTCTCGATCTGATTGTGCCTGCCCCGGGGACCCTCCGGAAGTTCCCAGCATCCAAACGTGGACCAGGCATCAGCAACAGAGAGCAAAAATTGGGGTAGAAGCCGGTGACCAAGTGCGGTCAACTGGCTACCGGCGGTCAGATGTCAGAAAGTTGTAAGGGGCCCCAAGCGGGGAAAAGCGAGCTTCGCGGCCTGTCAAGCATTGGACGACGAATTGCTTTTCCGGTCCATGAGGAGTAAGTAAACCATGCCTTTGATAAATATTGTGATCGCATTGATCGTCGTCGGAATTGGATTGTACTTGGTCAATCGCTTCATTCCGATGGCATCTAGCATCAAGACGATCTTGAACGTGGTCGTAGTGGTAGCGGTGTGCGTGTGGGTGTTGCAGGCGTCCGGATTGTGGGGGCCGATTAGCAACTATCGGCTCAGATGAGAACTCGCCAACGTGCTGAGTTGCCAGCCTGACGAATGCTTCGAATCCATGCCGGGGAGCCAATCGGAAATCGACGTCTCGCCACCGAATGAGGTTCTGCCCGTCATGTTCGCGATCTATCCTTGTTGTAATGCCGCATGTCTAAACGGCTAAGTTCCAGGATTCAGCAGATCGTCGATTTTCTTGATCAGCCGACCGTAAACCAGCGGTTTGGTTTCGTATTGGTTACAACCCGCCTGCAAGGCTTGTTGCACTTCCTCGGCGAAAGCATGAGCGGTCAACGCGATGATCGGTATAGTCGCGGTAACGGGGTTCGCCCTGATTTGCCGCGTCGCTTCCCAGCCATCTAGTTCCGGAAGATTCAGATCCATAACAATCAGGTCGGGGACTTCGGCCAGAGCGCGCGCAACACCGGCCTTGCCGTCGTTCGCCTGAATTACTTCATACCCTTCACGCCGCAGGAATCGAGTTGCTAATTCCCGATTCGCTTCGTCGTCTTCAACAACCAATATTCTTGTCATAGGTTCATCTCTTCACGAAAGACATTCCGAGCGTGCTCTCGGCTGTGAATCGCCGTTCCCCTTCCCCTCAGTCACGGTTGATCCTGGAATTCGCATGATCCTGGAATTCGCATGATCCTGGAATTCGCATGATGCCGGAATTCGCATGATGCCGGAATTCGCATGATGCCGGAATTCGCATGATGAATGTAGAACCCTGCCCAGGTATGCTTTCCACCGTAATATCGCCGCCCATCATTCGGCACAGTGTGCGGCTGATCGTTAAGCCCAACCCGCTGCCTCCGAATTTGCGCGTCGTGGCCGCGTCGCCCTGGCTGAACGGGGTAAACAGCCCGGCCAACTGCTCGCGCGTAATGCCGATCCCCGAATCGCTGATGCGTATTTGATACCAGACGCCATCCACCCCGCTCTCTCGCTGAGCGTTAATAAGCACACGGCCGCCACGGGTGAATTTGCAGGCGTTCCCAATCAGGTTGAACAGACACTGCCGAACTCGCATTTCGTCGCTATGCAGAATGGCCGGCTCACAGAACACCTCAATTTCATTTTCGTTCTTCGCCGCCAAGGGCTCCAGACTCGCGACTACATCGCGAACGGCAACGGACATATCGAAATCCTCAACGCTTAATCGCATCTTTCCGGCCTCAATCTTCGAAAGATCGAGAATGTCATTGATCAGGCTCGCTAGATGGTTGCCAGCGCGCTGAATCCTTTTGAGGTCCTGATCCCACTCATGCACTCCCTGGTCATCCATCTCATGGATGAGAAGTTCGCTGAATCCGATAATCGCATTAAGAGGAGTCCTCAGTTCGTGGCTCATGTTGGCCAGAAAGCGGCTCTTCGCCCGGTTGGCGGCTTCCGCACCCTCTCTGGCGAGAATCAACTCGGCCTCGTAGCGTTTGCGTTCGGTAATCTCCTCGGCGATTCCGGCGATGCGGATGAGTTCTCCGGCTTCATTGCGAATGGGAGAAGTCCGGCTACGAATCCACTTCTCCTGCCCATCGGGTGTTCGTATTCTGTATTCCGCGTCGATTGGCTCTCCCCGAAGTTGCCTCGCGGCCAATAACCGGGTTGATTGCTGATCGTCCGGATGGATTGCCTCCGCCCAGGACATGGGACTCTGGTAGACACTGTCGCAGGTCCTGCCCCAAATCTGTTCATACGCAGGGTTGATATAGATCGTCTTATCGCCTGCTGGGGTCATCACAAAAAACACTTCACGAACGTTGTCCGCCAACTGGCGAAACTTCTCTTCACTGTCCCGCAACGCTTGCTCGGCTTGCTTACGTTCAGTGATGTCGCGGAGGATACCTACCGCGTGCCATCTGCCGTTCAGAGAGACCGCCGACAACGACAAATCGATGGATATCTCACGGCCATCTTTGCGGCGGGCCGCGAGTTCAACTGTCTTACCGATGGCGTTGCCGCGGCCGGTGCGTAAGAACTCTGGGAATGCCGCCCGGTGCGCTTCGAGGTAACGTTCCGGAGTTAGCAGCGTATGGAGGTGCTTTCCTTTCGCCTCTTCGACCCCGTAGCCTAGGATCGACTCCGCGGCTGGGTTCCAAAAGCTGATAGTACCTTCGGGGTCCATCATGATGATGGCATCCTGGGCCGATTCCGTAATGCCGCGCAACCGCGCCTCACTCCACTGCGCCTCTTTCTCCGCAAGCTTGCGGCCGGTGATATCAATGACAATGGAGTGCACAACAATGCGCTCGCCGAGTTGAATTTGACTCAACGATACTTCTACATCTCGCACCGAACCGTTGGCCAGACGGTGCTGGCGCTGGAGAAGTTGGCTGTTCTGTTCTTGCAGGGGGGCAATGACCTGCTGCGCTTCGGAGCCTGGGAGAATATTAATGTCGGTAGTACGCATGGCTAGCAAGCGCTCTCTCGGGTAGCCGTAGAAAACAAGTGCGGCCGCGTTGGCGTCCACGATTTGCCCATCCGCGGGATCAATCAATAGCATAATGACGGAGTTGTCGGCGAATTGCCGGCGGTATGATTGCTCGCTTTCTCGCAGTGCTTCTTCCGCTTGTTTACGATCGGTAATATCGGAGCTAACGCCGACATGCCCCAGGAACTGTCCACTTCGGGAAAAACGCGGTTCCCCGCGGGTGGCAAGCCAACGCCACTCGCCGTCGGCACGCTGGATGTGCCCTTCCGCGGCGAAGGGCGTGCGCCGCTCGACGCTGCGTTGCCATGCTTCGCTAGATTCATCCTCATCGCCGGGGTGAACCGCCAGGCGCCAGTTGCCTCCTTCACCCGGTTCGCCGACTATTCCGAAAAACTCCCGATAAGGACGGTTGATAAACCGAATTAGACCGTCGGCGTCAGTCACCCACATGATCGACGGGCAACAGTCGGCCATGATGCGAAAGCGATCTTCGCTTTCGCGTAATTCCTCCTCTGCCCGCCGATGCTCGGTTAGATCGCGAAATATGCCCAGTACAAGATCGCGGCCCTGTGCATCTTGCATAGGAGTCGCGGCGATCTCCACAGGAACTCGCATACCATCTGGGCGGAGCACAACATGCTGTGACGCTCCTGATTCATGCCGATACCGATGGAACGCCGCCGTCCCCGCCAAGACATCTTCCGAAGCGTGGATATCTTTCTGATGTAAGCCGCGAATTTCTTCTATCGACCGGTCTAACAATATCAGCGCCGCCGGGTTGGCATCCACGAGCATTCCGGTTTGCGCATCGGCAATCAATAGGGCGTCTCGCGAAGCGTCAAAAACGGCTCGGTACCTGGCCTCGCTTTGCTGTAAAGCTTCCTGCAATTCGGGTGGAGTTTGCCCGCTGTTGATTGATCTTTCCTCACGGACAACGCTTGATTTCATCGCGACACTTGAATTCCGTCCTATAGAAGGCTTTCGCTGACTGGCACGCAAGGGCTTTTGCAGCCTAATAAGATGTATCGTCATGTTCCTGCAAACTTTTAGGAAGGAGAAGCTCTGGCCAAAAGCCTGGCGTCCTTTCAGCTTTGCGGGGGCTTGGGTATAACGGTAAGCGGGCTTGCGCATGAAAAGCGGCGACGCACAAAACCACAAAATGAGGGCGCGCTCAAAAAGCATTTTCACAGGCATGCCGGAATCTATCGGTCCGATGTGTCGTTCCTGCTGATAAACCTGGGCCGAAGTACCGCTTCCCGGCCGGGTCCGGGCCAGGCTATAGGACGCGCCGGAAGTAACCACGCCCTGCCGGCAGGTTCACTAGACGTCAGCGGTCTAGGACAAATACACGGCTGTCGCGATCCAGGAACTGGTGGCTGTTACGACGAATTCAAATTCCAACGGTGCTGTGAACTTGAATTCGTTGACGAACGGTTTTGATGAAGGGGCACAGCAGCACTCGCTGCTGGCCGTGATGGCGAGTAGCTCCCCGGAAAGGTAGCCGCACGTTTTGCCGTCTCTGCAGTATGATGGCTGGCTTTGATTGGTTTGCGGCACGTGAGATAGTCTTGTTGTCCGTGAGAACGGCGGGCCGGACTTTGGGTTGGCTTGCGAAGAGCGTCCGGCCGTGCGGGAACAGAATCGGCAGGCAAGCAACCGCTTACGTGCGCCAGTCCCGGTTCCAAGGAGGACGCTAGATTGTGCAGGGTTAAGAAAGATGGAAACGAAGACGCGGAAACTTACTCTCCACGAATGTTCAGTATGATAGACTGCGGGTGTGCGAAAGACTGAGAAGCGCTTGGGAGGGCAGAATCTCACCCGCCTGCTGTCCGATTTACTTGTCCAGAATCTGCTCCGAACGGGGGGATTTTGCAGACAGTATAGACGGTATAGACAACGTTCTTTTCTTAAAGTGTGAGCCGCGTAGAAATTAGCTAAGTAGCGGAAGCGAAAGAAAGCGGGAGTAATTCAGTGGTAGAATGCCAGCTTCCCGCAGCCCCCTTTCCTTTCTATGATTTAGACGCTTTACTGTCATCTTTGCTGTCCGTTTGCGTGCTCTCCGAAATCGTGTTATTCGGAGGGCACAGTGGCTCGCGTCAATCTCCTCAAACAGATCAAAATCGATGATCGCTGGGTGCTGCGATCGATTCCCAAGAAGCCTAATGGACAGCGCGATTGGAACGCACTACCCGATGGCAGCTATTTCATCGAGTGGCGCGAGAACAGCAAGCGCCGTCGCCTGCCCGCCGGGACAACCGTCGCCCAGGCGCTGGAGGTCCAGCGGAGAAAACACGCCGAACTTGGAGCGCTCGCAACCGGCATCATTGCTCCACGGTTGCAGACTGAGGATGTGAAAAGGGCGCCGCTGCAAGCGTTGATAGACCGATACCTGGACCAGATCCAGACCCTCAAGAAACCCAACACGTTTCGCAAGTACGACGCCGTTCTGAAGCGTTTCGCGAAAGACTTTGTCGGCCAGACGCTGGACGCGATCTCCGTGGAAGACCTCAATGACTTCGTCGTGAAACTAAAGAAGAGCGGAATGTCGCCCAATACGGTTCTCCACAACGTCATCATCATCGCCCAGTTCTTCAGGCGCAATGGTCGGCCGGGCATTACGAGACTCCTGCAACTTCCAGAGAGGATTTCCCCGCTCCCCCGCGAGTATACGCAGGAGGAACTGGCCAAGTTCTTGACCGCCTGTGATGAGTGGGAGCGCGCGCTCTTCTCGACCTTTCTGTTGACCGGATTTCGCGAGCAGGAGGTGATGTACCTGTTTTGGGGCGATGTGAACCTAGCGTTGCGGACAATGCGGGTCACCTCCAAGCCAGACCTCGGCTTTTTTCCGAAGCGCTGGGAAGAACGAAAAGTACCCGTGCCGGCGCGTTTAGCCAACATCATCAAAGGGCACCCTCAGATGAACGGAAGTGTCTTCATGTTTCCCTCACCCTCCGGCAAACGTGAGCAGAACATGCTTCTTCGGTGTAAAGCGGTCGCCGAGCGAGCTGGCCTCAATCCGGCGGAGTTCGATTTGAAGACGTTTCGATCCACTTACGCAACGCGCATGCTGCGAAAAGGTTTTGATGTAAGAACTGTTCAAGACTGGATGGGGCACAAGTCGCTAGAGACCACCATGCGGTACCTCGTTCCCGCAACCGATGTGCACGACCGTTTAGACGAGATTGATCTTCCGGGCGATGCCGAACCCCTCGTTCCCAAGAAGGCCGCCGGACGCGAGATCATGCGGCCGACCGTGCGGCGGAAGCTGCGCTCGTAGGATTGGAATGATTACGTTCACGAGTGCGGTAGACGCAAACTTGGGGCGCGCCGGTTCCTTCGTGCCGCCTCCGGTTCCTCGTGTGAGCATCACAGCATCACTGCACCGCGGGTTTTCCTGACGAGAGGGCCGGCTGTATTGTGAGACCTGCGTGGTTTCGCAACCATTCGGCTAGTTCAAGGGGGCGAAAACGGACATTTGCTTCAATCTTGTAGTGCGGGATCATATTTCGCGAGACATAGCTGTATACCGTCTTTTCACTGATTGCCAGCATCTTGGCCACGTCCCGCGCAGTCAGGAATCCACGACACGCCGCTAGCCGTTCAAAAACGTCTCCGGGCTCGGAGATCGAAAGAGTGGGGGAGGTCGACATACAATTCTCCGCGGGCGGAAAGCCGCCTTGGAATCACACGTAGATTAATAACCCGAAACTAAAAATTGTTCAAATGGACCGTGAGGCTCCATCGATTTTTCATTACGCTGGACGGCTCTCGGGCCTTCGCTTTACTAACGCCCGGATCGATTTGATCTATATGAGGATCTGCCCCATATAAGGGGTATGCCGAATGTGTCCCAACTGGCCCGATCTCTCGAGGAGCAACGGCTTCCATTGGGGGGCTGGAGTTATCTGAATTCTTCCCAAACCAGCGTCGAGGCGACGTCTTTGGCCGCAATGGCATTAGGCTCGGAATCGTCGGACGCGAGTGGATCGGGAATTGAGCAGCTGTTGCGTTTGCAGCGACGAGATGGAGGTTGGCCGGCCTTTCTGGGAGATTCGGAGGGCAGTTGGACAACAGCCCTTGCCCTTTGCGCCCTCAATCAAATGACTGATTTTGCCAGCGCCCGTGAGAAGGGCTTTCATTGGCTCATCGCAGAGCGGGGCCGAGAGGCGCATTGGTTCTGGCGATGGAAATTCAAGACCGCCGATCGCAACGTCCGCTTCGATCCCGACAAGTATGGCTGGCCCTGGATTTCCGGCTCTGCAAGCTGGGTCATCCCTACAGCGTTCAGCGTCATCGCGATCAAGCAATTCACGGTCTGCAACCGGTCCGAGGCGTCGGAGAAAAGAATCCATCTGGGCGTCGAGATGCTTCTGGACCGCGCATGTGTTGACGGAGGGTGGAACTCCGGAAACAGCGTTGTTTACGGAGTACCGCTGCGCCCGCATGTTGAGGCCACGGCGATCGCGCTGCTGGCTCTCCAGGACGAACAGCGAACCGAAATGATTCAAAAGAGCTTGTCATGGCTGCGACAGAACGCAGCTATCGTCGATTCTGTTTCCAGTCTTGCCTGGTGCATTCTCAGCTTGTTCGTGTACCAAGAGCCTATCGGAGGGCTAAAGAACAGGTTGGCAACGATCGTCGGAGACGGCCGCAACATCCGGAACAATGCGACTCTCGCCACCGCGCTTCTCGCGCTGAAGTGTGGCGAGATGATTCATCCGTTCGTGGTGCTGAGATGAAGCTCGATCGGCGACGCTTCCTTGGCTCCTCAGTGGGTGTGGCTGCCGCAACAGGAGTGACGGCCGAATGGGTTTGGCCGAAGCATTCTGTCTCGTACCGTCGACCTCATTCGGCTGTAGCGGTGTTGAATGTGGACGAGTACTCAGAGAGGATCGAGGCGCTCCTTCTGGATGGTTTGCGGCTATTCCGGCTACCGGTGATGGGGCGGTCCATTCTTCTAAAACCAAACTTGGTGGAAGATTTGCCGGGTCCAGTGAACACGAACTCGGCTCTGATTGGCGCCGCGGCGCGATGTTTCCTCCGTCTTGGCGCCGTGCGGGTTGTGATTGGCGAGGGTCCTGGACATCAACGCGACACGGAACTCGTAGTGCAGGCGGCAGGTCTCAAGCCGCATCTCGCGGAACGGAAGATCGAGTTCGTGGATCTCAACCGAGACGAGCTCAGAAAAGTGAAGCTAAAAGCCAATTACAGCGGTCTAGGCGAGCTCTGGCTGCCGAGTGCGGTTCTCGAATCCGACTTCGTTGTTTCAATGCCCAAAGTGAAGACCCATCATTGGGCAGGGGTCACGCTGAGCTTGAAGAACATGTTCGGTATTGTGCCGGGCATGAAGTACGGCTGGCCGAAGAATCTATTGCACTGGAGCGGTATTCACGAGAGCATCCTCGACATCTGCGCGACCGTTCCGATTCACTTCGTGATCGCAGACGGTATTACTGCAATGGAAGGCAATGGCCCTCTTCAAGGAAGCGCCCGCCAACTGGGCAAGATTGTACTTGCCGATGATCCTGTCGCGGCAGACGCGACCTGCGCACGACTGATGGGCTTTGATCCGCTCCGGGTTCGGCATCTCTCCGAGGGGGGCCATTTCCTTGGGAACCTTCGCGAGGATCGTATCAGGATGTTGGCGGAAGAACTCGGAGCACCGACGCGCCCGTTTTCGGTACTGCCGGAATTCCGCTACCTCCTAGCAGTGAAAAGCTAGAGAAAGAACTGC
>CAWIKC010000001.1:0-2796118 GCA_963836595.1 Bryobacterales bacterium | reverse complement strand
GCGCGCCGTGGTTGGGGAATCGGGCCATGAAGTGGAATCGGCGGACGCGGTGCCGGTAAGCGTCGCGGCTGCGGACGTGTTCCCGCCGGCGACTCCTGCAGGATTGGTGGAAACGGTCGTCCCATCGACCAATCTGGAGGCTGCCCACGTCGAACTCTCCTGGAGCATCAGTCCGGAAACCGATCTGGCAGGCTATTGGGTTTACCGCAGTGAGGATTCCGGCACACTCGGGCAAAGGCTGAATACGCAACCGTTGCTAAGCCCGGCTTTCCGTGATATGACAGCGGTCACCGGGAAACGCTATTTTTACCGGGTATCCGCGATGGATCGATCCGGCAACGAGAGCCCGCTGAGTTCTCCCGTTTCGGCAGAGATTTCGCAGTAAAAGCGAATTGTTTTGGGAAGGAAGGCGCCATGGGCCGTGCCCTTATGCGGGACCCACGGAAAATGCTATCGGTGGTGCGACCGGCGCTGATGACGGGCCTGGTGACGGGCCTGCTGCTTTCGATTTTACTCACCTGCTGGCTCTTCGTAGCAAACCGCGTCCCAGCGCTCGAACCCTACGCGGTGGCGCGTAATATCGCGGCTGCCGTGGCGGCCGTGGTGGTTGCGGCGCTTCCGTTCTTCCGATTCAGGCGGTCGGCAAGGGGCCTGGTGCTTTCCGGACTGACCACATGGGCAATCGTGAGCCTGTGCTACTCCGCGTGGTGCCTTTACTTTGAGCAACTGGACGACCGCATGGGCGTGTTTCACTTGTTTGTGATGGGCGCGGTGCTCTACGGCTTGGCTGCCGCGCTGGTGTGGGTGAGCACGGTGATTCGAGCGCTCCGCCGAACCCACTTGGTCCATGAACCGCACCATCGGCCCGTTACGCCGCAATGAAGATTTGCCGGTTTCAGCCGCTCGTTTTTGAAGCAGTCCCCTCCCGCAGCGGAACAACAACCCATCCCGATGTTCTGCTCGGGCGCGTCGAGCAGGATCATGTGCGGCAACTCGACGGTGACCTCTTCGCGGGCTGGAAGCCGACGGAAAAGACCTGGCCCATCGAGCAAGTGAACTTTTTGCCGCCCTCGGTGCCGAGTAAGATCGTTTGCGTAGGAAGAAATTATCGCGAGCATGCGGCAGAGTTAGGCAATGATGTGCCGGCAGAACCGTTGATCTTCCTGAAACCGCCGAGCGCGATCGTTGCGCCGGAAGAAGCAATCGTGATGCCCGCGATATCCAAGCGCGTGGACTATGAAGGCGAGATCGCCATTGTCATCGGGCGAAACTGCTCGCGGCTAGCAGAAAATGAGGACGTTCGTCCGTACATTTCCGGATTTACCTGCCTGAATGACGTGACCGCGCGAGACCTGCAAAAGACAGATGGTCAATGGACGCGCGCGAAAGGCTTCGACACGTTTTGTCCGTTTGGGCCAGTGCTGGAAACCGAGCTCGACCTGGCGGCAGCGACGATCGAGACGTACGTGAACGGGCTGAAGAAGCAGTCCGGCCGCGCCAGCGAAATGATCTTTTCCGTTGATGTTATAATTCGATGGATTTCGCGCGTGATGACGCTTCTGCCCGGTGATGTGATCGCGACGGGGACGCCTTCCGGCATCGGGCCGCTCGCGTCCGGTGACACGGTGGAAGTGACCGTCGGTGGAGTGGGAACGCTTCGCAATCGCGTGGTGGCGCAGAGCAGCTAAAACGCCGAATGCGGATCCGTGTATTGCCACTCTTGGCAGCATAAAGATCGGGGACATAGCATTGAAGAGCTTTTCCGGCGACTAGCCATTGTTGGGGGCGCGGCGGCAGCCGTGGGTTTGGCGGGAGGATATGCGCTATACCGGCGCTTTCATCGGCTGCCCAGCACGGAAGAAGTGGAACGCCGGCGCAGGCTTCGGATCAACCAGATCGGGCGCATCGTCGAAGGGCAGGTGACCCAACTGATCGAGGCGCCCGCAACGCCGGTGAAATCTGGATTTCTGCGCGCGTCCGCGAACAAATGTTGCAAGCGCGTCCAGCGGCCGCAAACTGGTCTGCTACAGCTACTCGATCTCCGGTGTGACCTACGAAACAGCGCAGGATGTAACCGGGCTCGAAGAACGCCTCCGGCTGAATTTGCTTGCGGTAGGCCAGTCGGCAAGCGTGAAGTACAACCCTTCCAATCCAAGCGATTCGATCGTGGTGGCCGACGACTGGTCCGGCGTGCACTGAACGCCACAGAAGGTCCGCGGCGTAAATACGGCAGCTTCCGCATTCCGATGCAGCGGGCGTGACAAAGCCTCGCGCAACCTTGCCCCAATTTCTTCGGTGTGGCACTCTTGCTTGCGAAGCTTCGATAAGGAGAGGGAATGTCGCCGAACGTAGCAGGCGCGCCGAAGGAACTTGAGGGGTTGTCGCGGCGCAAACGCGGCTGAGCCATGTGGACGGACAGAATGGCGTGCTGATCGTGGGTGGTTACCAGATTGAGGATCTGGCCGGCCATGTGACTTTTGAGGAAGCGGCGCACTTGCTGTGGCGTGGACAACTCCCCGACCGAGAGGCACTCGCAAAACTTTCCACAGAGATGGCGGGACAACGGGCTCTCCCAAAGTTGGCGCTGGAGGTTTTGCGCGCAGCAAAGGCCGCGCCGCCGATCGATGCGTTGCGGATGGCTTGCGCGACACTTTCGCTGGGACTCGCGGATCCCAATGCGATCACGCCGGAAGCGGATTTCGCGGCAGCGATGCGATTGACCGCGTGCTTTCCGACGATCGTGGCGGCGCATTCCCGCATTGCCAAGGGACAGGAGCCGATTGCTCCGCGGACCGATCTCCCACTGGCGGCAAACTTTCTCTACATGATGCATGGCAAGGAGCCGGATCCGGCGGCAGCGCAAGCGCTGGACGCATCTTGGGTGACGGTGATGGACCACGGGATGAACGCGTCAACCTTTACGGCGCGCGTGATCGCTAGTACGCGATCTGATCTGGTCAGTTCCGTGACGGGAGCGCTCGGCGCATTGAAGGGTCCGCTACACGGGGGAGCTCCGGGTCCCGTGCTGGACATGCTGCTGGGGACCCGCACCGCAGATCGAGCGGAGCCTTGGCTGCGCAACGAACTGGCACAAGGCCGGCGGATCATGGGATTTGGGCACCGCGTCTACAAGGTGCGCGATCCGCGCGCGGAAGTGTTGAGCCGTGTGGCCGAGCGTATGGGGAAAGCCCAGCTAGAGAACCGGCAACTTTACGAATTGGCGCGTGCCGTGGAACAGACCGCGCTGCGTGTATTGGCCGAGGCTAAGCCGGGGAGCACGCTGCGGACGAATGTGGAGTTCTATACGGCGCTGGTGCTGCAAGCTCTGGGACTCGAGCCAAAGCAATTTGTGGCAATGTTCGCATGCGGCCGGGTCGCCGGATGGTGCGCACACGTGATCGAGCAGCACGCGGAAGACCGGCTGATCCGCCCGCAATCGGAATATATCGGTCCAACAGGATTGAAGCTGCAGCGCTAGCCGAGTGATTTCCAAGACTTGACCCACCAAGACAAGATCGAGCGTTTGCGCCAACTGGATGCCGAAGCAGAGGCAGGTGGAGGCGCAGAGCGCCGCGAACGCGAGCACAAGGCCGGAAAGCTAACGGCGCGCGAACGCATCGATCTGCTTTGCGATGAAGGCAGCTTCGAGGAACTCGATAAATTCGTGCGGCACCGGTCGACGGATTTCGGTATGGAGAATCAGCGGCCGGCTGGGGACAGATTGGTCACCGGTTTTGGACGGATCGGCGGGAGGCTGATTTACGTCTTCGCGCAGGATTTCACGGTGTTTGGCGGCTCGCTTTCGGAAGCCAACGCGCAAAAAGTCTGCAAGATCATGGATCTGGCGCTGCGGGCGGGCGCGCCCATGATCGGCTTGAACCATTCCGGCGGCGCCCGTATACAGGAAGGGGTGATGTCACTCGCGGGCTATGCCGATATTTTTTTGCGCAACACACTTTCAAGCGGCGTGATCCCGCAGATCAGCGCAATCATGGGTCCGTGCGCCGGCGGCGCTGTATATTCTCCGGCGATTACGGATTTCATTTTTATGACGCTCAGCGCGTCTTACATGTTCGTGACCGGTCCGGACGTGATCAAGACGGTGACGCATGAGGAAGTGACCAAACAGGAGCTGGGCGGCGCGATGACGCACAACGCCAAGAGCGGTGTGGCGCATTTTGCGGCGCGGGACGACCGCGAATGCCTGGCGATGATCCGCGAACTGATCGGTTTTTCCCCTCGAACAACCTAGAAGATCCGCCGGTATTGCGAAGCGCCGATCCACCCGAGCGCGCCGACGAGGCGCTGAACGGGCTGGTGCCGGAAGACGCGATGCAGCCTTACGACATAAAGGACGTGATTCACCGCATCGTGGACGGAGGCTATTTCTTCGAAGTGCAGGAACACTTCGCGCAAAATCTGGTGGAGGGCTTCGCGAGACTCGATGGGCGGCCAGTGGGAATCGTGGCCAATCAGCCGGCATTTCTGGCGGGCGTGCTGGATATCAACGCTTCAGTGAAAGGGGCGCGCTTCGTGCGGTCGCCGCCTACGATCCAGATGCTCCGCCGTACCAGATGGTCCACCACTGAAAGAAGGTTGCGCGCCGTTTCATCGCGATCGGCGAGTTTGAGCAGCTTAGTCTTGAGTTCAGCCACGCGGATGTGTTGAGCCCGGATCTCCGATTCCCGCACCTGGGGCGCCGTCAAAACGGTCGTGATGAATCCCTCTCCAAGCTCAGCCGCAAGGGATTTAACCAGACTGCTCGCCAGGGCGTAGTGCTTGTCGGCGGCCAGGCGGAAGCCCAGTCCGAACTCGGCGTTATCCTCGAACAGCGAGTTCGACCACGCCGGTCCCCGGCCCTCCTGGTTCTTGGTCCACGGCGTGACGGGAAGATTGGCGCCGTAGATGGACGAGCAGCCGGTTGCGTTCGCCACCATCATTCGGTCTCCAAAAAGTTGCGAGACGAGCTTGAGATACGGCGTCTCGCCGCACCCCGCGCAAGCGCCCGAGAACTCGAACAGAGGCTCCAGGAATTGCACGCCCCGCACGTTGGCGAAATCCACTCGTGCGCGATCGTTCATCGGAAGGCGCTCGAAAAATGCGATATTCGCGCGCTCGGGCTCGATCCGGGGCGCCTTCGGCAGCATGTTGATCGCTTTGACGCCAGCCTCGGTGGGGCTCTCGGCCGGACAGCTCTCGACGCACAAGCCGCACCCCGTGCAATCTTCCACATAGAACTGCAGGCTGAAGTTCACGTCCGGATAGCCGCGGGCATTCACCGGCGCCGATGGGAACGAGAGCGGCGCGCCCTCCAGCCGCGACTGGTCGAAGTACTTCGCGCGAATGACGCTATGCGGGCACACGAAGCTGCACTGGCCGCATTGCACGCACAGTTCGGCGCGCCACACGGGTACCTCTTCGGCGATATTCCGCTTCTCCCAGACCGCGGTGCCGGAAGGCCAGGTTCCGTCCACCGGCATGAGGCTTACCGGTATCTGGTCCCCCAGGCCCTCGAACATTCTGGCGGTAATCCGCTGGACGAATTCCGGCGCAGCGGCCGGCACCGTGGGCAGCCGCTCAAATGCGCTGCTGGGTTCGGCTGGCACGCTGACCTCATGCAACTGAGAAAGCGTAGCGTCCACGGCATTGAAGTTCCGCAGCACTACGTCTTCTCCCTTCGATCCGTAGGTCTTCTGGATGGAGTGTTTGATTTGGGCGATCGCCTGGTCGTGCGGCAACACGCCCGACAGAGCAAAAAAGCATGTCTGAAGCACCGTGTTGGCGCGGTTCTTGAGCCCTACCTCTTGCGCCACCCGGCTGGCGTCGATCACGAAAAACTTGAGCTTGAGGTCAATGATCCGCTGCTGCACTTGCCGCGGCAATCGATCCCACACGGCCTCGGGTCCAAGGGGACTGTTGAGGAGAAAAATCGCGCCCCTCGCCGCCAGCCGCAGGATGTCCTGCCGCTCCAGGAAATTGAACTGATGGCAACCGACAAAGTTCGCCGAGCCGACCAGATACGGCGAATGGATCGGACGCGGCCCAAAACGCAGGTGCGACACCGTCTGGGCGCCCGACTTATGCGAATCGTAGACAAAATACCCCTGCGCATAGAGCCCCGCATCTTCGGCGATAATCTTTACGCTGTTCTTGTTGGCGCCCACGGTTCCATCAGACCCCAGGCCGTAGAACACCGCGCGCACCACATCGTCCGGTTCAATCGACCAACTCGGATCGAACTCGAGACTGGTGTGCGAGACATCGTCATGGATGCCCACCGTGAAGCCGTTCTTCGGATCCGGCTTGGTGAGTTCGTCGAACACCGCTTTCGCCATGCACGGACTGAAATCCTTGGAGGACAGTCCGTAACGGCCGCCGGCGACTCTGGGCATGGCCTGGCGTTGTCCGCGCGCAACAGTTTGTGCCAGTGCTTCGATGACGTCGAGGTAGAGCGGCTCGCCCGAAGATCCGGGTTCCTTTGTTTGTTCGATCACGGCAACGGCGCGGCAAGCCGGAGGCAGGGCCGCGAGCAGATGCGCCGCTGAAAACGGCCGGAACAGCCGCACCTGCAGAACGCCGACGCTTTGCCCCTCTCGTCTCAGGGCCTCGGCGGTAGCGCGCGCCGTCTCGGCGCCCGAACCCATCAGGATGATTACACGTTCGGCGTCGGCGGGACCCTCATAGTCAAACAGACGGTATTGCCGTCCGGTAAGCTTGGCGAACGCATCCATGGCCGCCTGCACCAGGTCCGGGACCCTGGCGTAAAACGGGTTCACCGTCTCGCGCGCCTGAAAGAACGTGTCCGGGTTTTGCGCCGTGCCCCGGATGAAGGGGTGTTCGGGGTTGAGCGCGCGAGCCCGGTGGGCGCGCACCAACTCGTCATCGATCATCGCCCGCAACTCGGCATCGCTCAGCAGACTAAGGGTATTGATCTCGTGAGACGTGCGGAACCCATCGAAGAAATGCAGAAACGGCACCCTCGACTTCAGCGTCGCGGCCTGTGCGATCAGCGCCGAATCGTGGGCTTCCTGGACCGAACCCGACGACAACATGGCAAAGCCCGTGGAGCGGACCGCCATCACATCCGAGTGGTCGCCGAAGATCGATAGCGCCTGCGTCGCGATCGCGCGCGCCGCCACATGAAACACCGTAGGGGTCAACTCCCCCGCGATCTTGAACATGTTCGGAATCATCAACAGCAAACCCTGCGATGCCGTGAAAGTGGTGGTCAGCGCGCCCGCCTGAAGCGCGCCATGCAAGGCCCCGGCCGCGCCCCCTTCGCTTTGCATCTCCTGGATGACGGGGACGTTGCCCCAGATATTCGCGATGCCCCGTGCCGCCCATTCATCCGCCAGCTCCGCCATCGTCGAAGACGGGGTGATGGGATAGATCGCGCACACTTCGTTGACGCGATAGGCCACGTGGGCGACTGCCGTGTTACCGTCCATCGTCGCGGTCTGTCTCATAGAGGCTCCGCTATCATCTCGATGGCGTGACATGGGCACTGCTCGAAGCAGACCGCGCAGCCCGTACATTTGGCATAGTCATATCGATATCGCCGTCCCGGCCCCAGCTTGATGATCGCGTCCTCGGGACAGGCGGCGTAACAGGCGTCGCACTCGAAACAATTCCCGCAAGATAGGCAGCGCTGCGACTCGCGGCGCGCTTCCCTCTCACTGAAACCCGCCACCACCTCGTCGAATCCGCTCACGCGCTCGGCGATGCTGAGCGTTCGCTGCGGGGCCGGGTCGGCATCGCTGTAGACCGGCAGATGCAGCATGTTGAAGCTGACCAGCGGATGCTGGATTGACGGCCGATAGCGTTCCCCCCGCAGCCAGGCATTTATATGCCGCGCCGCCAGCTTGCCATGGCCAACCGATATCGTCACCGTCCGCTCGCCGGCCACCATGTCCCCGCCCGCGAAGACGCCCGGATGACCCGTCATCATGCTGGAGTCCACTTTAACCCCGCCATCCGCCGCCACTTCGATGCCTGGCAACGCTCGCAAAAATCCGCTTTCCGTTTCCTGCCCTAGGGCCAGCACGATCGCGTCGGCCTGCAGCGTCTCGAACCGTCCGGTCGGTTGCGGCCGGCCATGAACGTCCAACTCCATCATCTCGACCGTAAGATCGGCCCCGGCAATCTCTTTGATGCTGGTCAGCCACTTGATTCTGACGCCTTCCTCGATCGCCTCATCGGCCTCGAAGGCGTGCGCCGGCATATGGGCGCGATCGCGCCGGTACACGATCAGCGCCTCGTCGGCGCCCAGGCGCCGCACTGTGCGCGCCGCGTCCATGGCCGTGTTTCCCCCGCCATAGATCACCACCCGGCGGCCAAGCCGCGGCGGTTCACCGGCTTTGACATCCCGCAGCAGCGACACGGCGTCGAGCACGCGCACGGCGTCGCGCGCCGGAATGTCCACATGCTTGCCGGCGCCCGCGCCGATGGCGACGAACACCGCATCGAAACTCCCCGCGGACTTTTCCGCCAGAAGATCCTCAACTTTATGGTTGAGAACGATTCGGACGCCCATGGCTTCGATCCGGGCGATCTCCCGCATCAGATCGGCGCGCGGCAACCGATAGGCCGGAATCCCGAAATGCATCATGCCGCCCGGCAGCGGTCCGGCCTCATGAATCTCTACCGCGTGGCCCAAGCGCGCAAGATGGTAGCCGGCGGATAACCCGCTGGGACCGGCGCCGATCACCAAAACCCGTTTGCCGCTCGGCGGCGCCTCCAGCGGGAACGGCCAGTTATTCTGGGTGGCAAGATCGCCGAGAAAACGCTCGACGGCGTGGATGCTCACCGCTGCGTCCAGCTCTGCGCGATTACAGGCGCCTTCGCAGGGGTGATAGCACACCCGGCCATGCACGGCCGGCATGGGATTGTCACGAACCAGTGTTTCCCAAGCCGCGCGGAACTTGCCCGCTTGGGCTAGCTCGAGCCAGGCCTGAATGTTCTCCCCCGCGGGGCACGCGTGGTTGCAGGGCGGCAGCAAATCCATGTAAACCGGACGCTGAACCCGCACCGGTCCGGTCCCCTTGCCATGGGTCAAATCCACAACCGGCGTCATGTCGCCGAGCTTGGCCATCGGTTCCCCTCATCCTGAATTGTCGCATTCCCGGCGCCGGTATCGTCCTATGAAATGACCTGTCGGCCCGCGTTACCTTCGCCAATCGAGGATCAAACTCATCACCTTGTCGGCACATTCGCCCAGAGATTCCAAGTCCGTACGGCACTCCACGTCTGGCGAGGACGGCGGCTCGTAAGGGTCGTCGACGCCCGTGAGATTTCGCAATTCGCCGCTTCGCGCCTTTTTATACAGGCCTTTTACATCCCGTTGCTCGCAAACCGCCAGCGGCGCATTGACGTAAATCTCCGCAAAGCGTTCGATCTTCGAGCGCACTTCCTCGCGCAGCGCCCGATAAGGCGAAATCGCCGCCACCAGAACGATCACTCCGTTGCGCGCCAGAAGTTCGGCGACAAAACCGATCCGCCGGATGTTCGTGTCCCGATCCTGTTTGCTGAAGCCCAGGTCGCTGCAGAGATTCTCTCGCACTCTATCGCCATCCAGGAGTTCCGTCCGCAGCCGCGCGGCGAGCAGCCGGCGCTGGACCTCTTTCGCGATGGTGGTTTTTCCCGCTGAACTCAGTCCAGTGAACCAGATGGCCATGCCCGTGTCTGGTTCCGGCAGTGTTGGATGAGCGGAGTCTCGACCGGGGCGATGAATAACGGTGGGATCTTGCATCCCCACCATTTTCCCCTGCCGGGTTCTCCCGGATCAGTCACGCCTTCCGCACACTCATTCGCGCCTTCCGCACACTCGGTCACGCCTTCCGCACACTCGGTCACGCCGTCCGAGACCACTCAGTCGCGCCTCCCGCAACCACTCAGTTCACGCCCTCCGCAACCGCTCAGTCACGCCTTCCGAGACCGCTCGACCGCGCCTTCCGCAACTACTCAGTTCACGCCTTCCGCAACCGCTCGGTCGCGCCCTCCGCAACCACTCAGTCGCGCCTTCCGAGACCGCTCAGTTCACGTCTTCCGAGCCGCTCGACCGCGCCCTCCGCAACCACTCAGTCGCGCCTTCCGAGACCGCTCAGTTCACGTCTTCCGAGCCGCTCAGTCGCGCCTTCCGCAACCACTCAGTCGCGCCTTCCGAGACCGCTCAGTTCACCTCTTCCGAGCCGCTCAGTCGCGCCCTCCGCAACCACTCAGTCGCGCCTTCCGAGACCGCTCAGTTCACGTCTTCCGAGCCGCTCGGTCGCGCCCGCCGCAACCACTCAGTCGCGCCTTCCGAGACCGCTCAGTTCACGTCTTCCGAGCCGCTCAGTTCACCTCTTCCGAGCCGCTCAGTCGCGCCCGCCGCAACCACTCAGTCGCGCCTTCCGAGACCGCTCAGTTCACGTCTTCCGAGCCGCTCGGTCGCGCCCTCCGCAACCACTCAGTCGCGCCTTCCGAGACCGCTCAGTTCACGTCTTCCGAGCCGCTCGACCGCGCCCTCCGCAACCGCTCAGTTCACGTCTTCCGAGCCGCTCGGTCACGCCTTCCGAGCCGCGACCGTCAGGGAGCGGTCTGCCCCTATTGACAAAATTGCTTCATACCGGGCGCTAGCCGGCCATACCCTTCGATCCGATGGCTTTGGACATGACCATGACGCCCGACTCGCTGGCCTGGAAGATCTTGTACAGCATCGCGTTGGTGGGTAACTGCGCTTCGAGAAAATCCACCCCCTCGGCGCTGATGTGGAAGCTACTGCGGTCGTCCTGCAACACAAACCGCTTCGAGCGCAGATACCACAACGCAAACAGCAGCCGCTCGCGAGGAAACGCCATGAGAGTTTCCATGTCCAACAGGGAGAGCGCGGCAAAATCGGGATTCGCCCGCCGCTTGCTATAAAGCAGACACAGAACCCCTACCCGGATCTTGGCTTCGGCGTCGATCCCGTCGGTGAATTCCTTCCCCAAAAAGATCGCGAGAGGAGATCCGTGGCTCGCCTCCAGCCACTTGTCGTATTCCTTGCGCCGGACCGGGTCGGAAAGCACCTGGTAGGCTTCAGTCAGCATCCGGAACCGCTCCGGATCGCCCGTCGCCGAGGCCACTGGGTTGTATCTGGCGGAGAGAATCCGGTAAACGCGGTCGATGCTTTCCGTCTCCGCCCGCGGATTGATCTGAAAAAGATCGTAGTAGTTGACTGTAGGCGCCGCTGCAACCATTAATTTGACAGTAGTGCCTTGTTGATAGGTAAGTCGATCCGTCAAAAACCTTAGTTGGGCGCTTCACACGAAGAGTTCGATTGGCACACGCAAGAACTCGCCCCAGCAGCCTGGCCTACGTCCCCTCCAGCTCCAACAGCGCCGCCTTCCGCTTCAAACCCCAACGATACCCGCCCGCTAGTCCGTCCTTCCGCACCACGCGATGGCAGGGAATCGCAATCGCCACCGGATTGCTGGCGCACGCCCGCGCCACCGCTCGCGCAGCCTTGGGATGCCCGATTGCCGCCGCAACTTTCTGATAGCTGGCGGTCTGCCCGTACGGAATCTTTCGCAAATGCTCCCACACCAGCCTTTGAAACGCGGTGGCTTGAATGTCCAACGGCAATGGCCGCTGGAACACTCCTTCCATCTGCTCGCGTAGCGCTTCCAACCATTCGGCAAGCGGTTTGTCTTGCCGCTCGATTTGAGCTTGCGGAAAGGTCTGGCGCAGCGCCGCCTCCAACTTCTGGCGGGAATCGCCAAATTGGATCGAGCACAATCCTCGCCCGGTCGCCGCCAGCAGCACATGCCCCACCGGAGACTCGCCGATCGTAAAGCGAATTTTCTCGCCCGCTCCCTGGTTGCGGTAGCGCAACGGCGTCATCCCCAACTGCGAAACCGCCCGTTCATACAATCGGCTGCTCGATCCATAGCCGGCGTCATACATCGAGCGCGTCACGTCTTGACCGGCTTCGAGGCCCGTTTTTAGCGATTCCAGCCGCCGCGTGTCGGCGTAAGCGCGCGGAGTAATTCCCAACCAAGCCTTGAACGTGCGCTGCAAATGAAATGGACTCAGACCGATCTTGCGCCCCAGATCCTCCAGCCTCACCGGCTCGTCCAGGTGCCGATCGATATAGCGGCACACCTTCAACACCATCTCGGCTTGCGGATCGGCGTTGGTTTCGCGCTCCGGATGGCAACGCCGGCACGCTCGAAACCCGGCCTGTTCGGCCGCTTCCCGCTTCTCAAAGAACAACACGTTCCCGCGTTTCGGCTGGCGCGCGCCGCAGGATGGCCGGCAGTAAATTCCCGTCGTCACCACCGCGTAGTAGAACACGCCATCCAGCCGCCGGTCGCGCTCCCTCAGCGCGTCCCAGTAGCGTGCGCTCCAAAAATCCCGCTCATCGGTGTCGGTAAATGTTTTCGAGGTCGCCATCAACATGTCCCGATCCTACGCCGATTCGGGCCGCCATACTATCCGAAGCTTGCTCGCAAATTTAGGGCCGCACCTCGCTCATCAAGGCCAATAGGTTCTGGTCGGGATCACGGAAAAACGTCATCCATAATTCATGATCCGGCATGCGGGCGATCAGATGCGGCTTGTCCACAAACTCCACGCCCTGGCTTTGCAACCCCGCGTAGGCCTCCTCCAGGTTGACAACTTTGAAATACAGCACCGAGCTGAACTTGTCTTTGGTGTTCGCCACTGGATCGAGCATCAGACGAACGCCGCCGCAATCGAAGAACGCCAGGTTCGGCGCCTGAAACAGAAATTTCATTCCCAGGGAATCTTTGTAAAACGCTACCGCCCGGTCCAGATCGCTCACCGTGAGCGCGATTTGACCGATCTGGGAAAGCGCAATCGAGGAACCCGATTCAGGCATGGACCGTCCTTTTCTTGAGTGGGTGT
Organism: Bryobacterales bacterium; assembly: GCA_963836595.1. Taxonomy (GTDB): domain Bacteria; phylum Acidobacteriota; class Terriglobia; order Bryobacterales; family Bryobacteraceae; genus DATFZA01. Next base: position 2,783,233 of record CAWIKC010000001.1, on the reverse strand, counting down.
ACACTCAAATCTACCCTATTTATGGAGCAAAAGCCATGATCTTCCGTAGTCTGCTGATGCTTTCGGCAATTCTCGCCATCGGCGCAGCCGATACCTTGACCCTGCGTAACGGCCGTTCTGTCGAAGGCCAGTATCTCGGCGGCGACGCCCATGTCATCCGCATGGCTGTGGGCGATCATGTCAACACTTTTCAGATCGGCGAGGTCGCCAGTTTGCAGTTTGGCGGACCACCATCACAAGCGCAAGCGCAAGCGGACAACCCGCCGCCTCCTCCCCCACCGCCGCCTCCTCCGTCTCCGGCGCCCGCGGCTGCATCCGTCAATCCTCCGCCCGATCGCGACTACGACCGGCGCTCCAATGGCGAGCTGCCCGCCGGAACCGACATTGTCGTCCGCATGGTTCAGTCGGTGGATTCCAACCGTGACCGCCTGGGCCAGACGTTTCGCGCCAGCGTCGACGAACCGGTCTTCGTCAACGGCCGGGAGTTGATTCCGCGCGGCGCCGATGCCGTCGTCAAGCTGGTGAACGATCAACAATCCGGCAAGTTTGAGGGTCGCACTGTTCTCACCCTCGATCTCATGCAGGTTCAGGTGAACGGCCGCATGGTCGACATCAACAGTGAAGATGTTTCCCGCTCGAGTTCTTCCCGCGGTAGCCGGACCGCCAAGGTAGTTGGCGGCACCGCGGCCTTGGGCGCGATCATCGGAGCGATTGCCGGCGGCGGAAGAGGCGCGGCCATCGGAGCCGGTTCCGGCGCGGCCGTCGGTGGCGGAGCCGAAGTGCTCACCAAAGGCCAGCGGGTAAAAATCCCGTCCGAAACCCGGCTCACTTTCACGCTGCAACAAACCAGCCCGCTATGAAGCGGTTGCTTGTGGCCACCTTTATGACCCTTTCGTCCGGATTCGCCGGCGAGCGATTCACCGAAGGAATCGAGCATAGCCCCGTCCGGGTCCTGATTTACCCCGTCCGGGTCCTGATTTACCCTGTCCGGGTCCTGATTTACCCTGTCCGGGTCCTGATTTACCCTGTCCGGGTCCTGATTTACGAGGATCTGCAGTGTCCCGACTGCGCCGATTTCCGGCGCATGCTGGATGAGCGTTTGCTGCCCAACTACGCCACCCGCGTAACGTTCGAGCACCGTGATTTCCCGCTGGCCAAACACGCCTGGGCCAGAAAAGCCGCCATCGCCGCGCGCTTCTTTGACCAAGTGGAGCCGCGCGTGGGCGTTGCTTTTCGCAGCTATTGCTTCGAACATCAACCCGAGATAAACGCCGCCAATTTCTCCGCCAAATTGGCGGCATTCGCCCAAGAGCGCAAAGTGGATCCGGAAAAGGCTTCAGCCGCGCTCGACGATCCCGCGCTCGCCGCTCTGGTCGAGAAAGACTTCCAGGAGGGCGTAGCGCGCGGCATCGCCCACACGCCCACCCTTCTGGTGAACGGCCAGCCTTTTGTCGAGCGCTTCACTTACGATGACGTGTCCAAGGCGATCGACGCCGAACTCGCCGCCGCGGCAATAAGCCCCAATCCCGGCGCGCCGTTCTCCCGCCCGCCTTCTCACTTCAACTGCTCCAGCGCCTGCTGCGCTTCTATGCTGTCCGGATGCTGCTTCAGCAACTCCTGCAGAATAGCCTTGGCCTTTTCTGGGTTCTTCTCCACGCTGTAAACGCGCGCCAGGTTCAAGTAAGCCCGGTCGAACGCGGGCGCAACCCGAATACATTTCTCGAAAATAGCCACCGCTTCATCGCGCCTTTGGGTTCTCACATACAGCACGCCCAGATTATTCAAAGCCTCCGGGTAATTTGGGCGTAATCGTAAGGCATTCTGAAAATATTCGTACGCCTGTTCCGTCCGGTTGGCTTGCGCAAAAAGCAGGGCCAGACTGTAGTTTGCTTCCGGATCGCGCGGGCGCGCGGCCACCGCGGCCTCCAAAGCCGCCAGCGCGGCTTGTCCCATCCCCAATTCGCGGTATGCATTGCCCAGGTTTTCGAGCGCGATCCAATAGCCCGGACGCGCGTTCAGCGCATCTTTGAAACACGCGATGGCTTGCTCGATCAGCCCGTCGCGCGTAGCCAAAAGGCCGAGGTTATTCCACGCGTTCGCCTTCGTGTCCGGATAGCTGGCCTTCAGTTTCACCGCCTTCTGAAAGCTCGCTTCCGCATCCTCGTTCTTCTCTTGTTTGAGATAAACGCTGCCCAATCCGTATTGAGCCTCGGCGCTCGCCGGATCGTCGGCCAGAGCCAGCCGGAAGAATACTGCCGCCTGGTCGTAACAGCCCCGCTGAAAAAATACCGACCCCAGCGAGAGATTGTTCCGGCCAAAGCCGTAGTTTTCCGCATTGCCGCGAAAAGGCAGCGCCCGAGCCAGCCGCTGGTCGTTAGTTTGCGGAATAATCAGCAAGTCTCTTGCGACGTCCTCCGGATGGACAGGGCCTTGATACACCTTGACGATTTCGCCCTGCTGGTTTACCAGGAACGACGTCGGCAATGCCAAATCCCGCCGCCGGTCAAACAAGTAGCGATAGAGAATGTTGTAAACGGCCGCCACCTCGTCGGACCCGCGTAACACGCGAAAATCGCCCGAGAGTTTCCCTTCCCCGAAGATCACCGTCATCACTGCGAGACCCGGCTCCAGACGCCGCAACCCCGCCAGCTCGGTGGAAGCCTGAGCAAGCAAATTGAGCAGCACCGGCTTGCCGCCTAGCGCGGAGAGCGTCCGCGCCTTTCCCGACGAATCCGGCAGCGAAAAATCGGGCGCCGGTACGGGCGCGAGCAGCCACGTTTCCACCGCGACGGGAAGCGCCTCGCCCGCTTGTGGTTTGGAAACCGCGGACCAACGCGCGCCCTTTTTAAATGCCTCCATCCGGCTGGGCGCCACGCCCTCTTCCACCCAGATCCGGTGATTCACCGGCAACTCCCCGAGTTGTTGCACCACGCCGCTCGGCCATTCGATCGAGGCTTTCACCTGGCCGCCGATGATTGGTCCCAGCCCGAAGAACACCTCTTTGCTGTGTTGCGAAAGAAATCCCGATCCCGCTTGCAGCCGCCGCGTCTGGCGTCCCGCATGCGTTTCTATCGTGACCGCCGCCCCGATCGCGTCGCGATTGCATTTAACACCGCGCAGCCGGAATGCAATCGACGGCGGCAACTCCTCCACGACATTTTTCAGCAGCCGCAACTGCGGGGCGTTGCGGTTCTTCAACAGCACTTCCTGCCGCCCGTCATGATCGAAGTCCGCTAGCGCGAACGCCCGGCCGTCTTCCGGAAAATCCAGCCCTACTGCGCCCGAAACATCGGAAAACGTCCCATTCCGATTGTTGGCGTAAAATACATTCCGCTCGAACCCGCTCCAGGTGTAATCGGCGCGGATCAGTTCATTGATCGCGCCCCAGCCTTCTTCGTACTCGGGCGATTGAGTCGCGCCGTTGGGCGAATTTGCCACTACCTGCCGCCAGAAATAACTGTTCAAGTCTTCGCGCACCGGGCCCGAAAGCATGCCATTGGCAATGTACAAATCGGCGAAACCGTCATGGTCGAAATCCCAGGCATCGCTCGACCACGACCAGCGGCCCATTCCGCCGCCGTCGAAAGTAGTCGCGTCCTGAAACGCGCCATCGCCCTTGTTTCGAAAAAGCGAATTGCCCATGGCATGTTTGCGATAGAGCGCCCGCACGGCGTCGGGCGCGCTCTGCTGGAATTTGGCCTCGCTCGAGATGCGCTCGCCCGCGGCCGTCCACATATTGCCAACGTAGAGATCTTCCGCGCCGTCGTTGTCATAGTCGAACCAACACACGCTCATCCCCGCGCCCGCGTCTTCCACGCCCGCCGCCGGCGCCACATCGGTAAAGGTCCCGTCGCCGTTGTTCCGGTACAGGTTCTTCCGGCCGAAATCGTTGACCACGTACAAATCCGGCCAGCCGTCGCGGTTATAATCGCCCCATCCACAACAAAAGCTATAGCGCGTGTTGTTTTGATTCAGCCCCGCCTTCTCGGTCGCATCTCTAAATGTCCCGTCCCGGTTGTTGCGCATCAGAAAATTGGGCGGCCCGTTCTCGGCCGAGTAATAAGGTATCGGATATTTGTATTGATCGGCGCCTTGATAGTAGGTATAGAGGCAGAAGTAAATATCCAGCCATCCGTCGCGGTCGTAATCTGCCGCAGCCGCGCCGGTAAACGTTCCCTGCGGAGCTTTGGCGAATTGAAACGCGCCGGGTTTCTCACGAAACTTTCCGCCGCCCTGATTCAGAAACAGCAGCGGCCCAGTCGCGCGGACGACGATCAAATCCTGCTGCCCATCGTTATCGATGTCGGCGAAAATGGCGCAGGCCGTGTTGTCGAGCAAACCTACGCCCGACGCCTCCGTGATGTCTTCAAACGTTCCATCGCCGCGGTTTCGATACAGCCGGTTGGGCAGGCCGGCGGGCTGGCAGATGTACACATCGTCGAATCCGTCTCCGTCAATATCGCCCACCGACACGCCATTATGGCCGTAAATATCGATGCCCGATGCCCCATCGAGAACCGTTCGCCAATAATCGACGCCCTGGGCCATCTGCTCCGAATGTCCCAACGCCTGCCCGGTAATATCCCCGAACCAGGCTTTCGCGGACCGGCTCCGCGTCTCGTTTCCGGCCAACCAGCGCTGGAGACGATACCGATCGTCGGCAGTCTTCTCCCATTCCAGTTCCCACGTGCCCACGCGCTGCTCGCGGTGAAAACCCTGACCCTCGCCTACCAGCTCATAACGCAGCCGCGTCCGCTGTCCATCGATCCCTGTTACCTGAAACTGCGCGGTCTCTAGCTTTGAAAAATCACTCAGTGCCGAATGCAGCTCCGCCACAAATTGCACTTGCGCCAAAGCGGCTTTGTCTGCGTACGCAATATGCCGCACCTCGAGCGCGGGACCCGGCCGCACCACCCGCGATTCGACTGGCCTCAGCGAACACCCCGCAAAACCCGGCCCCAGCGCGTTCTCGATCGCCCGCGTATTCCGAGGCGAATCGAGCAAACCCGCGCTCCAATCCTTCAGTACGCCGGCGATCCGGTCGTGAAATACTTCACTCGGAAAATCATCCGAGCCCGCTCTGATTTTGAGACGGGCGCTGTCCAGCGGCGTCTGCTCCCGATAATGAGGATGCAGGTGAAACGTTGCGTCGGCCAGCGGCGCGCCTTGCGCGTCCAGCCGCCCTAGCAACGGCCATGCCAATCCACTCAAAAGAAAATTTCGCCGGCGAAGACCAGTGGAGCGAAACATATCAGACATCCGAAACTGGAATCTAACACACCCTCGAAACAACTCTCGCCGTTACCCTGAATTGTTGATACCGTTGGTTCGAGCCAGCGCGCTCCCTCAGAGGCGGAAACCGCTACCGAGCCGCGACCGTGAGTACCTACATAGCTGGATCCCGGCCGCTTCTGGCGGAATATTTTTCGGCGCATTGCGTTTCACCCAGTGTTTATGGGCATCGGGATGACGTTTGCCGACAATCTCCAACATTGACGAACTCTACCGAGCCGCGACCGTGAGTACCTACATAGCTGGATCCCGGCCGCTTCTGGCGGAATATTTTTCGGCGCTTGCGTTTCACCCAGTGTTTACGGGCATCGGGATGACGTTTGCCGACAATCTCCAACATTGACGAATTCTACCGAGCCGCGACCGTGAGTACCCACCTAATTGGATTCTTGCCGCTTCTGGCGGAATATTTTTCGGCGCTTGCGTTTCACCCAGTGTTTACGGGCATCGGGATGACGTTTGCCGACAATCTCCAACATTGACGAACTCTACCGAGCCGCGACCGTGAGTACCCACCTAATTGGATTCTTGCCGCTTCTGGCGGAATATTTTTCGGCGCATTGCGTTTCACCCAGTGTTTATGGGCATCGGGATGACGTTTGCCGACAATCTCCAACATTGACGAACTCTACCGAGCCGGTAGAGTAGGAGAGAGGGCGACGCAAACAGCGCGACCCGCTCTCCCCTCGTCGAACCGGAGGTGCAGATTTCCCGCATCCGGCTCTCCTGAAAGCTCTCGCCTCAGGCATGCGCAAGTTCCGACAGACGTTCCAGGCCTAACCGCGCCAGGTGCACCAACCATGGTTCCCCTTTCGGGGGATGATATGGCCGCTGGCTGCGCCGTTGCAAATGCTGGATCAGACGGCCCTGCACGTAGCGCTCGATCTCACAGTAGGCGCCGGTGGGATACCCGAAGGAAAAGTAGTTCGCCCAGCCTTTCAGGTGCCGATTCAGCTCGCCAATCAGGATCGGGATTGGCTTAAAGCACTGATGACTGTCCGTCATTTCGTGCAGCTTCTCCCGCTCCCGCTGGACTGCTTTCTTCGACGGAAACACATTCAGATATTCTCCACCGCGTCCTTTCAGATCGCGGTCGAACCGAAATGTGTACCCCAGAAAGTTCAGACTTGCCCCTTCTCCCCGCAGGTCCACCACTCGCGTCTTCTCCCGGTTGATCTCCAACTGGAATTTTCCTTCCAGCCGCGATTCGATAAACTCGATGGTCTCCGATCCCATCTGTTTCGCCAGCGCCACAAAATCATCGGCGTAGCGCACCAGCTTGACATCCGGCCCTTCGTGCCGGCCCTTGCGGGCCGTGAAACAAAGCGTCGAACCAGTGCAAATACAGGTTCGCCAGCAGCGGCGAAGCTACTCCGCCCTGCGGCGTTCCCTTCTTCGGCCGGCTCCATGTACTGCCTCCACCCTGCCCCTCACCCCGTTCCACTACTGGCGCCTCCAACCACATCCGGATCAGCTTCAGGACCGACCGGTCCACGATCCGTGCGCGCAGGCACGCCAGTAGTTGAGAGTGCGGAATCGAATCGAAATAGCCCTTCAGGTCCGCGTCGTACACCACTTGATACCCGGCCTGCAAATGACCGCGTATCTCCTCCAGCGCCTGGTGCGCCGAGCGCCCCGGTCGGAACCCATACGAGCAATCCAGGAAATCTGCCTCAAAGATCGGCTCCAGGATCAACAGGGTCGCCATTTGCACTACCCGGTCGCGCACCGTCGGGATGCCCAACGGTCTCAGCTTTCCATTCGCCTTCGGGATGTAGACGCGTTGCACCGCCTGCGGCTGGTAGGTCTTCGTGCGCAGCGATTCCTGAAGCCCTTCCAGAAACCCCGCTACGCCTTGGTCCGACTCCACGATCTGTTCGATCGTGATGCCATCCACCCCAGGTGCTCCCTTGTTCCGTCGCACCCGTTCCCATGCCGCTTCCAACACATCCATCCGATAGATCCGGTCGTACAACGCGTAAAACCGGAACTTCGGTTCCTGCTTGGCCTTTTGGCCCAGCTTCTGTCTCAGTTGAGAAACTTTCTCCGGCAGTCCTGGCTCTTTCACCGTTTCCGGCTTCGCCTTATCTTGCGCTGCCCGAGTCTCCGTAGTGGGATTTTCATCCAAGCGGGTTTCTCCTCCTCTTACAGACTCATGCTTTCAGTAAGGCCCCTTCGCTCCACGGGCGTTACCCCGCTTCTTCGCTACTATGGGCCTCTCCGACTCCCGACAAGACCGCGCCGGCGGTTATGTATTCCCGCCGCACGTCGGTCGCTTTCGCTGCCTATCCTGCCGGGCCTCCCAGGCTCCTCGACTGATCTTTCCCCGCGCGCTGTCCCCAACCACCCCGGAAGGTCCGCTGGCTGCATTTGCCTGTTGCTTCACCAACGGTCTGTCTGGCTTCACCTTAGTCGGCAGGCTGGCCACCTTCGTATTCCTATCGAGGCCGAATCGGGTTCACTTGCGTTACGGCTCACGGGTTCGCCTCCCGACACGCCACTTCCATTGCTGGAACCCACGCTCGTTCGGCTACATGCTGAACAGGCAATTTACATGGTGAACTCCTTTCAGTTCACAAGATCAGCCAGGCTTATCCTGGCATACCGACCGTGAGGGAGCGGTGGCGCGCCATCGCAGAGCCTGTTTGGTTCCGGCTCTGCCGGGTCAGGGAGCGGTTGGCTTGCTTGTTTCATGACCGGCCCTTAGCGGTATCGTGAGAGAAGTGTCCCGGCTCCTCACCACCTCGCTGCGCGCGTTGCTCCTGACGCTCCTCGCCAGCAATTTGATGGCCTGGCAGGACACGCCGGAAGCCCATCTCGGACGTGGCTACGACGCGCTCAAGCTGGAACGGTACGAGGAAGCCGCGGTCGAATTTCGCGCGGCCCTCCGCCTCGATCCCAAGCTGGTCTCGCGTGCGCGATTTCCGCTGGCCGTCGCCTTATTCGAGATGAAGAATTCTGCCGCCGCGCGCCCGGAGTTTGAAGCAGTCCGCCGCGAACTGGGAGACCACCCGAATCTTCTCTACTATCTCGGCAGGCTGGATCTGCTGGACCAGAACTTCGAAGGCGCCATCCGAAACCTGACCCAAGCCCTGCAAAATCCGCCCTTCCCCGACACCGCTTATTATCTTGGCTTCGCTTATCTCAAACAGGGCGATCTCCTCAATGCGGAAAAGTTTCTCAAGATCGCGGCCCAGGCCAACCCAGCCGACGGCGCCATCCAGTATCAGCTCGGTCTCGTTTATCGCAAGCAAGGCCGCGGCGAGGACGCACAAAAAGCCCTCGCTCTATCGGCGGAACTCCATCGGCGCGCGGCCGAAGACAGCGAAGTACGGCATGAATGCGCGCGAAAGCTCGACCAGGGTCCCCGCGAAGAAGCGCGCGCGGTCTGCGGCCGCCTGTATGATCCGAACGACGCCGAAAAGCTAACCGCGCTGGGAACCATCTACGGCCAGCACGGCGACCTTCTCGACGCGCTTGACCCCTTGCGCCGCGCCGCGGAACTGGCCCCCCAGTCCCCGCAAATGCAATACAATCTGGCCTTCACCTACTACGAACTCCATCGGTTTGCAGAAGCGCGCGCGCCCATCGCGAGCGCCGTCGAGCGCTGGCCCGATATCTTCCAATTGAATTCCCTGTATGGAGCGGTCCTCTTGCAGCTCGGCGACGAGCGCGCAGCCTGGCCAGTGCTCGAACGCGCCCACCAGCTCAATCGGCAGGATGCGAGGACCACCGAGCTGCTCTACCGTACAGCTCTGAGCCTGGCGCAATCCAGTCTGGCCGCCGGCCAGAACGCCGACGCGCTGCGCTATTTTGACGAAGCGGCAAAACTGCGGCCCGACGATCCCGAGCCCCGCCGCGGCATCGCCGAAGCGCAGGCCGCCACCGCCCGCGGCCAAAAATAACAGGCTCCAACCTTGCCTGCGCTCAAACGGACTCAAAATGCCGCCATCTCGACCGATACGTAGTGCGTAGTACATTGGTCAGGGAAGATCGTATGGACACCCTGACCCCCGCGCAGCGAAGTGAGCGGATGAGTCGGGTTCGGTCGAAAGACACGAAGCCGGAACTGCTGGTTAGGAGCCTTGTTCATCGGATGGGATTCCGGTACCGGCTACACGACCGAAGCCTGCCAGGCAATCCGGATTTGGTTTTTCCAAGCCGAGGTAAAATCATTTTTGTGCATGGATGTTTTTGGCACCGCCACGGTATGCGATGCGGGTTCACCAGGTGGCCCAAGTCAAAGCTGGCGTTCTGGCGGCCGAAACTGGAACGGAACCGCCAGCGAGACAAATTCGTAAGAAAGGAACTTCGGGAGCTGGGGTGGCAGGTCCTGGTCGTATGGGAGTGTCAGTTGAAGAAAGGCGAGTTTCTCGCCGAGAAGCTGCGCGCGTTCTTGGAGGCCGAATGAGGTCTGTGGAATTGTTTACTGGAGCTGGTGGACTGGCCCTCGCTATCGAGAGAGCGGGGTTTCGCCACGACGCGGTAATCGAGCGGGACAAGGATTGCTGCGACACCATCCAAGCAAACCAGGTAAGGGGGTTCGAGCTTCTGAACGGCTGGAGGCTCTTCTCTGGTGACGTCTGCGACTTCGATTATGCGAGCATAAAGGGCGGCATCGACCTGCTGGCTGGCGGTCCGCCTTGCCAACCGTTCTCAATCGGTGGTAAACACAAGGCCCACAAAGACCGACGAGATATGTTCCCGCAGGTAGTCAGAGCAGTTCGCGAACTGCGGCCGCGCGCGGTCCTCGTCGAGAACGTCAAAGGACTCACGCGCAAGACCTTCGCCAATTACTTCAGCTACATCGTTCTGCAACTCAGCCATCCCGAGATCGCGAGGAACAATGACGAGCCCTGGACGGAGCACAGAGGCAGGCTGGAATGTTACCACACGAGGGGTAGCTGGTCCGGTCTCGAGTACAACGTTGTGCCGCGTCTATTGAACGCCGCAAACTTCGGAGTACCGCAGCGGCGGGAGCGTGTCTTTTTCGTTGGATTCCGATCGGACCTGGGCATTGAGTGGACATTCCCTGAAGAGACCAACTCGCTGGACTCACTATTGGTCCAGCAGTGGGTGACTGGAGAATACTGGGAGCGCCACGAGGTCGCTAAGAAGAACAGACCGAAGATGCCCCCGCGATTTGCCGCCCGCGTCAAAGAGCTGAAAACAGCGAGACCATTGGAGCTTTTTGAAACAGCTCGGTGGCAGACTGTCAGGGACGCCTTGTCCGGCCTGCCCGATCCTGAAAGCGAGGACTGCTCGCACTGGCATAACCACGCGCACAACCCCGGTGCTCGAAGCTACGTTGGACATACCGGAAGTCCCCTCGACGAACCGGCCAAGACTCTCAAAGCTGGTGATCACGGAGTGCCCGGAGGGGAGAACACTCTGTTGAAACCAGACGGCTCGCTTCGGTATTTCACTGTCCGTGAGTCCGCGCGGCTCCAAACATTCCCCGATGACTACGTCTTCCTCGGCGCCTGGACCGAAGCGATGAGACAATTGGGCAACGCAGTGCCGGTGCTCCTCGCCGAGACCGTCGCGAACGGGATCGGAGTTCGGTTAGGCGCAATGCGATAATCGCCAGTTGGCGACACCTTACAACCCGCTAGCCAAGGAGAATTTAGGGGTGAGCGTCAGGGACGCACTCCTGAACCGGAAGCCGCTCCCGATGCCACCGGGACGTTTCAGGGGCGCGGGAATCTATGCGATCTACTACGCTGGACCGTTCGAGCAGTACCGGCGCATTTCGGAACAAAACCAAGATGGCCAGTTCAACTGTCCGATCTACGTGGGCAAGGCGGTCCCCAAAGGCTCGCGTAAAGGCGGGCTCATCCAGAACCCAGAAAACTCAATGGCGCTAGCCAGCCGTCTGAAGCACCACGCCGACACTATCAACTCAGCTACGAATCTTGACCTCAAAGACTTCTCCTGTCGATGCCTCGTCGTCGATGACATCTGGATTCCACTGGGCGAGACCTACATGATAGAGAAGTTCCAGCCTGTCTGGAACAAAGTTGTCGAGGGCTTCGGCATCAAGACCCCTGGCCGGCGGAGGAAGGACCAATACACATCGATCTGGGACACCATCCACCCCGGCCGCAAATTCGTCACGAGTCTCGGCCTGCCGCCACACCCGAAGAGCGCGGCCCAGATTCTAAACGAAATCGAGACCTACTTGGCGCTGCCCGCCGGCGAGAAGGCCAAGGTGCAGGTTAAAGACGACGGCGACGATGAAGAAGAAAGCGGTGAATGAGCGTCCGATATTTAGTAGAAACGCAACCAATGTCCTCGCAGTTTCCCACTCCAAGCCGCGCCCAAATATTTATGCGTGATGGGATATCAGTACCGCTTCAAATACATCCCTGGGCGCGAGGGGGGATCAGGGGCCGAGGCCGCTACTTCACGCCGTTTTTGGGATCCCACGATCCCTGCTCTTTCCGGACGTAAATAATCTGACCGATGTGATAGGCGTTGTGCATGCTGATGCGCGCCAGCGTTCGTGCCGCGCCTTGTAGCTGCGGTTCGCTGGCGGTCTCGACAAATCTTTCCAACTCATTCATCACTTCGTCCAACTGGCGCACCGTGTCATTCCACTGCTTGGCGTCGAATCGGTCAAACGTCTCCTCATTGTCGCCGCTAAACTTCTCCGGCTTCTGCCCCTTTAACCGCGCCAGATTCTGACGGTTCCAATACACCAGATGATAGGCAAGCTGCCCTACGGAATGGTTGCCTCTTCCGTCCGTCCAACTTGCTTGCTGCGCCGTCAAGCCCTTCACCGCGATGTTCGCCGGCACAAACCATTCCTCCTGGCTGTGCGTTTCCTTCAATTCCGAAAGCAGAACCTCGCGCAAATTGGCGGGCTTCTTATCCGCTGCGCTGGCCGTAGACACCAAGAACCCAACTAAGACGAACGCAATCCGCTTGAGCAAAGCAAACACCTCCCTTGGGTTTATCTTAGACGTGAATGCGATCTCCCGCAGCGTGCTTGCCGAGATGCCATGCCCGCTCGAAATCTCTCTCAGACCCCATGCTCGGCATTCAGCGGTCCTCATGCCACCTTCGCCCAGTCGAATTGCGATGGGTCATTTGAGATCAAGAGTCGCATGATCTCATGCGGCGGGCAGATGCAATCGGCCCCAATCGCCATAGCCGCTCGTAACGAGCAAGGAGAGACTCTCTTTCTTCCGGGTCGGGCGTGGCGGCGAGTTCCTCCGCGTTCATAAAGTTGAGGATCACCTTGAACTCCCATTTGAGCAGTCGAATTAAAGGCTCGGACGCCGTGCCAACCTTTTCGAGGGCGTTTATTTCCCTCGTGTCGAATATGACCGTAGGAATCATGAGTTCCTGTCTCTCATGAGACTCCCAGTCACGCCCCTAAAAAATAAATTCTCTTCAATCCCCTCAACAATTTACAAGCATCCCCACGCTAAAATCCCCCAAATCCCTTGACCCCACCAGCTAAATTGCAACTAGAGACTCCCATAACCCAGAAAGGCAAAAACTCATGCATCCCACCGGCCCCCGCACCCCGGAAGGCAAACAGCGCGCCAGCCTCAACGCTCTGCGCCACGGCCTCACCGGCCACACCGTCGTCATCCCGTCCGACGACCTGCCAGCTTACAAGAAATTCTGCGCGGAATTCTTCACCCATTATTCCCCCGCCGGCCCCGTCGAGCGCCAGCTCGTCCAAACCATCGCCGACACTTCCTGGCGCCTCAACCGCATCACCGCCATGGAACAATCCAGTCTCTCCCTGTCCGCCGTCCGGCAGGAGGACCAGATCACGACCGCTGATGATCGCTGCGCCAATGCCATGGCCGCCGCGCTCGCCTTCGAGGAGCACGTCAATAAGAGCGTTGGCAACCTGTCTATCTATGAACAGCGTCTCTCGCGCCAGCTCGAGCGTACCCTCAAACTGATCGATCAAACCCAATCCGCCCGCAAGCGTCACGAGAAGGAGCAACTCGAAGAGGCCGCGCGCCTGAAGACTCTCCACGACACCCGCCAAGCCCATCAAAAGCAACAGGTTCCGTACAATCCGGCGGCCGATGGGTTCGTTTTTTCGAACGACGTCATCGATGCGTTCCGCGACCGCGAAACCCGCAGCCGCCAGGCCCTCGCCGTCAGCCAGAAGCTGAAAAAGTCCGCCATGGCGGCCTGAACTGGACAGGCGCCGTACACCTCTATGCACTAAGTTATCTCTGCTCACCGGGACTACACGACAAAAAGTCCCACGTGGGCGGATCGCGGGCGACAGTTTGTCTATCAATTTATTTAAACTCCCCCACAGCAAGGCGTTAGGGATGGTTCCGAACGTGCTTTACCAGACCGGGAAACCGTCGAATGCCCTCCGCGATCTCAGTCCGGCCCGTCTACTCGCTGCTGTTGGGCTCAGTGTTTGCTTGCGCCGCCGCGCTCGAGATCCTCGCGTTCCGTCCTGCCGATCCCGTGCGCTTCTTCGTTTATCTTGCCCTGACTTTGATCGCCGCGGCGATTCGGCTCGATTTTCCCGGAACCCCAACCTCGATTGCTTTTGTCCCGATCCTGCTCGGTGTGGTCGATTTGAGTCCCCGGGAAACCATATTCCTTGCCGCCGCCGGCGCGATGGTCCAACCCTTGCGCCTCTGGCGCCAGAAGTTTGATCCGGCCCCGGCCATCGTCGGTGTCTTGGACGCCTGTTTTGCCGCCGGCGCCGCCTATCTGGCCTTTCATTGTCCCTTATGGCAGCACGTCCCAGTCGCCCCGATACCGCGGCTGGGCATCGCTGCGGCGCTCTTATATCTAATGCTGAGTTTCGGCCTGGTGAAATCGGTGCTCGGCTGGCTCCAAGGCCAGCCCGTGCAGGTCCGCTGGAATCAGGGAATGTTCGGCTTGTACCTGGCGGGCGCGATTGTCGCTGGCCTGACCCATGCGCTCGGCGGTTGGGTCGGCTGGCAACTGGCCTCGGTTTGTCTTCCCATCAGCTATGTCCTCGGCTGGGTGGGTCTGCTGGCGCTCGAGCGAATTCACGCGCGCAAGGAATACTCGCAGTATGAAGCGGAACTGCATTTGCAGATCATTGAGCTGCTCGCGCTGGCCATAGGCGCCCGCGACCGCACCCATGCCCGCCTTCGCCGCATGCAGTTTTTCGCGGTGGAGATCGCCAAACAATTGCAGTTGGAAGAAGCGGATCTGCAAGCCTTGGCCACCGCAAGCCTGTTGCACGACGTCGGCAAGCTTGCCATACCGGAGCATATTCTCAACAAACCGGGAAAATTGACTCCGGAAGAGTACGAAAAGATCAAGATCCACCCGCTCGTAGGAGCGGAAATCCTGGCGTCGGCCAGCTTTCCCTATCCGGTGGCCGAGATCGTTTCGGCCCATCACGAACGGTGGGACGGAACTGGCTATCCGAACGGTTTCGAGGGCGAGCAGATTCCGCTGGCGGCCCGTATTCTGGCCGTGGTCGACTGCTTTGACGCGCTGACCAGCCCGCGTCCCTACCGGCGCGCATTGACGCCCAATGCCGCCATGGAAATCATCGCCAACGAGTCGGGCCATGGCTACGATCCGCGCGTAGTGGGCGTCCTCCGCGAACAGTATAAAGAATTGGAGCAAAGAATGAATCAGGAAAAATCGAAAAATCCGGAAACCAGCATCGACGATAGCACGCTAGAGCGGTTGAATTCGATCGGAAAGGCGCAAAATGAGGTGCTGGAGCTTTCCAACATGCTGCACGACCTCAACTATTCGGTCGGACTGCAGGAAGTTCTGCCGCAATTCGCGATCCGGCTGAAACGCATGCTGTCGTTTGATGCCGTGGTTATTCATGGAGTGGCCAAGGGCAGGCTGAAACCCCAGTTCGTCAACGGGCAGGAATTCGAGGCGTTATGTTCGCTCGAAATCCCCCTCGGCCAGGGAGTGGCCGGAACCTCCGCGCAACTGAAACAGCCGATTTGCAATGCCGACCCTGCCACCGAAAGCGAATTCTCGAGCGGGCCTTTCCCTTCGTTTGGATCGCTGCTCGCGGTGCCGCTCGAGGGCAATCTGGGAGTCACCGGCGTCTTGTCCATCTATCGCAGGGAAAAGAACGCATTCGGCGCCGAAGATCTCCGCATTGGCATGGCGGTAGCGTCCAAGCTAGGCTTGTGTCTGGAGCACGCCACGCGCTTCCAGCAACTGTCGTCTTCAGCCACGGTTGATTTTATTACCGGACTCCCGAACTCCCGCGCGCTGTTCGAGCACCTGGATGCGGAGGTGGCGCGCTGCCACCGTTCCCGCGAGACGCTGGCCGTGGTCGTGTGCGACCTCGATGGCTTCAAGGCGGTGAACGATCGCTTCGGCCATTTGCAAGGCAACGCATTGCTGCATCTGGTGGGCCAGCAACTGAAGGAGTCTTGCCGCGGTTACGACTACGTCGCGCGCATGGGTGGAGACGAATTTGTGATCCTGATGCCCGGCCTTCCGCCCGGCAACCTGGCCGAGCGCCTGGCCGCTCTGCAAGCCGGTGTACAGGCGGCCAGCCGGGAACTGCTGCAGGAAGAGGCGCTCGTAGGCGTCAGTGGCGGTTGCGCATTCTTTCCGGACGATGGCTTGGACGCCGAATCGCTGCTTTCAAAAGCCGATCAAAGGATGTATTCCACCAAGAGCGAGCGCAAGTCGAAAGCGTCGGAGACCGATGATCTGCTCACCCTGGGATTAGTACATTTATCACGCCAGAACCGCAGCCAAGCGGAGGTCGTGTGAGGGCGGCCCGCTTCAGCCAAACAGCCGCAGTGCCGCGAAGCGGGCCGCTTCGCAACAGCACTATAGCCAGAGGAGACCCTTCAGCGTGGCGTGTGGGGCAGGTTATTAACCTGGCGCCCGAGTTTCTACATTTCCTGCCGCGACGAATCTTCTCATTGGGTGCTGTGTAGAACTTCGCCCTTCCCCTCACTGACGTTCGGGGCTAGAGGGGAATGTGTCTATTTTAATCAAATAGTCGCTGGCGTTTCGTGGCACAGGCTAGCAGCCTGTGCTTGGGCAGGTTATTAACCTGCCGCGGGTTTTTAACCCGCGCGCCGAGCGTTATCCGCCGGTCACTCTTTTCAGAGTCCCAAAAGGCCCGGCGCAGTCGGACCTACCGCCCCTTCGGCACGCCGAACTTTGCCGCCGTGTTCTTGCGCTTCTTATTGTTGTACTTCTGGGTGATGTACTTCTTCTTGTAGTTGATTTTGGGTCCCTTGTTGCTTCGGGAAAAAAGTCCCGCGGAAGCGCTCGGGGCCAACAAGACCGCGAAGAGCAAAACGAAGCCAAACAACCTCTTCATGCTCCCAGTTATCGGCAGGATCTGGCCTTCGCCTTAGCGCGCGGCCTTCAAATCATTGATTTCCGACAGGATTGACGCCGTCAAGGCATGGACTAGCTTCTCGCCTTTCGCACGGGTCGCCAGGGTTGCGTCCCCGTAGACGCCGGATGCCGAGTATGCGCCGGCTCCCTTTGGGTCGCGCGTCAAACGGCCGGGGCCCGGATGATAATCCTTTACAGCTTTGCTCATGTCCACCGTCTCCGGCGCGATAAAGAGCATCATGGACGTCTCCAGTTCGTCCGCGTGGGTGCCACCCTCCTCCTGCCGGACCTCAGCCTCCACCGCTGACGAAGCTTTCAATATGTCGGTATAGCGGAGCGTGATCCCTTCCGCGGCGAGAATTTCGGCGGCCGGTTTCAGAGCGCGCAGGGTCGAAACGCCGGTATTCAGGGCATAGAATTTTCGCGGACCATAATGGGCCAGGCTGCGGCAAATATCCACCATCAAATCGCGCGCCGTTTCCAGCCGCAGTGTGGTGGACCCCGGGTACTCGACAAAGGCCGGATAGTAGTGATAATTGACGGTGGGCGCCACCACCACATCCGCGCTTTTCAATACTTCGCGCTTGAGATATTCGGCCATCAGCCAGTCATTCTTCAACTTGAGATGCGGCCCGTGCTCCTTCGATTCCGCGCCGATCGGGATCACGACAACGGTAGCCGGAGTGAGCACCTTCTCGGCTTCCTGCCAGGTCAGGTCCTCTAACAGAATTCCCTTCGCGCTGAGCGTCATGGCCATCAGGAACACGGTTTTCTTCATGCCTTCACCAACCCACCGGTTTGCCTTTATTTTGCTCATCCAGCCACTTCTTCAACGGGGCGAAGTAATCGAGAATCGCCGTCGCATCCATCTGCCGCTGCCCGGTGAGCACTTCGAGCGCATCCGGCCATGGCTTGCTGCAACCCATGGCGAGCATTTCATTCAAACGCCGGCCCGCTTCCGCGCTCGAGTAAATCGAACAGCGATTCAGCGGTCCGGTACAACCGGCGATCTTGGACAACGACCGGTGAAATTGGAACTGCAGGATATCGGCCAGAAAATAGCGCGCATACGGCATGTTGGCCGGCACGTGGTACTTCGCGCCTGGGTCGAAATCGGCCTCGCTCCGGCGCGCCGGCGGAGCGATTCCCTGATACTTCAGGCGCAAATCGTCCCACGCCTGATTGTAATGATCCGGCGTCACTTGCCCCGAGAACACCTCCCAGCGCCATTTGTCAATCAGCAGTCCAAACGGCAGGAATGCGACCTTCTCCAAAGCCTTATAGAGCAGCAGCCCGATGTCTTTCGATGCATCCGGCACGGTATCGAGCAGCCCGATTTTCTTCAAATATTCAGGCGTCACAGACAAAGCGATAGTATCGCCAATGGCTTCATGAAAACCGTCGTTGGCGCTGTCGCGAAACAGAAAAGGCTGGCCGCTGTAAGCGCGCTGGTAGAAATTGTGGCCGAGTTCGTGATGCACCGTGGAGAAATCCTCCGCGTTGATCTCGAGACAAGCCTTTAGCCGCACGTCGCTCACCTGGTCGATGTCCCAGGCGCTGGCATGACACACCACGTCGCGGTCGCGCGGTTTGGAAAAGAGAGACCGCTCCCAAAATGTCTGCGGCAGCGGAGCAAAACCCAGCGATGTGAAGAAGCGCTCTCCATAGTGCACCAGGTCCGTCGGCGTCGTGTTTCTCGCCTTGAGAATCGCAGTGAGATCGTAACCCTTGTCGGCATCCTTAGGCGCCAGCAATGGATAAATGTTTTCCCATTCCTGGGCCCACATGTTGCCCAACAGATCGGAGGGAATCGGCCCGCTGGCCGGGACCAGGCCGCCATATTTGTCGTGCAATTTTGCCCGAACATAGGCGTGCAGCGACAGGTACAGCGGCTTCACTTGATCCCATAGACGATCCATCTCGCGGGCAAACTGATCCGGCGGCATATCGTATTTGGCGCGCCACATCGCGCCCGTGTCGGCGAAGCCCAACTCGCGCGCGCCCTTGTTCCCCAGTTCGACATAACGCGCAAAGGGCTGCTTGATTGGCTTGCCGATGGATTGCCAACCCACCCAGGCCTCTTCGAGCTGCCTGGGATCGCGGCTGGTGCGCAGAATCTCGCTGAGCTGTTCGAGATCGAGACATTTTCCGGAAGCCGGACAATACTTGCCGCGCCCATAATCGCCTTCCATGGAAGAGGCGATTTGCGCCAGCTCCGACGATTCCTTCGGATCGGCCGGGCTGGCCAGCGTCAGCGAGTTGCGCAGCAGTTCAAACTTGCGCGCCAGCTCCGGAGGAAGCTTCAGGTTGTGGTAGCGCTGTGCTTCCTTCACCAGCTTGACCGCGGTCGAGGTGGCCTTCTCGTCGGCCTGGGCCGCCAGAATCTCGGTGTCGTAAGTAATGAAGGTGGACTTCACCCAATCGGCGCGCGCGGAGTCTACGCTCAGCGTCAACAGTGTCTGTTCGGCGCGGTCCATAAACGCCTTCGCCTCGGCCACGGTGGGTACTTGCGCCCGGAGCGCCGGCGCGAGCAGAACGAGCGATAAAAGCAGGTTGGCGAGCTTCACGCTATTAGTATGTCAGGCCTCATTCCGAGCTGCGACCGTCATAGGCAGCCCCATGGGCCCGCGCGCAACCGGAGCGATGAAGACACCGTCGGCCGGTTTGCAGGATCAATGATTTGGACCGCGTCTTCAAACGGAGTCCCCTTGGGCCCGCGGCCCGCACGGGGCGATGAAGCCGCCACTGGCCGGTTTGCACGATCAATGATTTGATCAATGATTTGGACCGCGTCTTCAACGGAGTCCCCTTGGGCCTGCGGCCCACCCGGAGCGATGAAGCCGCCACTGGCCGGTTTGCAGGATCAATGCTTTGATCAATGATTTGGACCCCGTCTTCAACGGAGTCCCCTTGGGCCTGCGGCCCACTCGGAGCGATGAAAACGCCGTCGGCCGGTTTCGTAGGACCAATGATTTGGACCGCGTCTTCAACGGAGTCCCCATGGGCCCGCAGCCCGCCCGGAGCGATGAAAACGCCGTCGGCCGGTTTCGCAGGGTCAATGATTTGGACCGCGTCTTCAACAGAGTCCCCATGGGCCCGCAGCCCGCCCCGAAGCGATGCAGACGCCGTCGGCCGGTTTCGCAGGATCAATGATTTGGACCGCGTCTGCAACAGAGCGGCGCCAGCTTTACTGCTATCCTGGACCCGAGGAACGGCTCAAATGGAGTGGACACCCGGCGGCGAAAGCCAGGACATCGAAGACCGCAGAGGAGACAGTGGTGGTGGCGGCGGAGGAGGCGGCGGATTCTCTCCCATGGGCTTCGGCGGTATCCACCTCGGTATCGGCGGAACCATCTTGCTGATCGTTCTCAGCCTGGTTTTCAAGACCAATCTCCTTTCCCTGTTTACCGGAGGCGGCGGCGTTCCTATGACCGCGCCCCGCGGCAGTTCGGCGCCGGCGGTGAACGCCCCTGGCGAGCAGCGCGAAGTGCAGTTTGTGTCCTTTGTTTTGGACGACGTGCAGCATACCTGGGAGACGCTTTTGCCGCAGCAAACCAACGTCCGCTATCGGCACGCCAAGCTGGTTTTGTTCCGGGATTCCTATCCGTCGGCCTGCGGCACGGCCAGTGAGGCTTCCGGGCCTTTTTATTGCCCGGGCGATGAGAAAGTATACCTCGATCTCGGGTTTTTCAATGAATTGTCCCAGCGCTTCGGAGCGCCGGGTGAGTTTGCGCAGGCCTACGTGATCGCCCATGAACTCGGTCATCACGTGCAGAAGATTCTCGGCATCGAAGCGCAGGTGCGCCAGGCGCAGGAACGGAACCGCTCGCAGGTGAATCCACTTTCGGTGCGTCTGGAACTCCAGGCCGATTGTTTCGCCGGAATTTGGGCGAAAACCACCGAACAGCGCAAGATTATCAATTCGAGCGATGTGAAAGCAGGCTTGCAGGCGGCGGCAGCCGTGGGAGACGATCGCTTGCAGCGCATGGCCGGCCGGCAAGTGAGCCCGGAAACATTTACTCACGGCTCTTCCGCCCAGCGCACGCACTGGTTTGAAACCGGCATGCAGGAAGGCAGCATTCGAGCCTGCAATACGTTCAATAGCAATCAGTAGCCGTCTAAGGAACCTCGACAGGCGGCTCTATAAATCGCTAGGGCGAGCATCGCCTACACGTTCTGACGCAGACCGCGGAGCCTCCATATAGCCAACAGGGTAATCGCAAGCATGGCGCATGCAGCGATGCACGCGATGATGAAAGCCCGGTCCACGCCGGTCTCTCCGATAGGTCGTAGCACGAACTCGCCGGCGATCCCGGTCCACCAATACGCAAATAGCCCGACGTCCATGATGGTATGGCCGATCATGCAGGGGATGAGCGACCCGGAGGATCGGGCGAGCAGCCCGAGTAAGATCCCGGCGCCGAATATGATGGGGACCAACCCCGCCAACGCCCAGCCCTTCGTGAGATGTACCAAGGTGAAGAAAAACGCGGAAGTCAGAATCGCCACGGGCGCCCCGTGGCTCAGTTCCATCGGACGTTGCATGTAACCGCGAAAGCCCGTCTCTTCGCAAATCCCCGCCGAAGCCGCCGAGATCACGACCGCCAGCCAGCGCAGCGGCACTGTCGGAATGAACGAAAAATCGTAACCTTGGCGGAACGCCGCCACTGGGAATGGCACAAAGCGGAACAGCAGGACGATGGAGGCGTGAATCGTCGCGGCGAAGCAGAGCGCAGCGACCATCCCCCATAACCACTGCGCGGACGACTGCGTGCCGCGGCGGAACGCAATGGCCCGGCTGGTTCGCAAAATGCCTGAAAACCCTCCGCCAGCCGTCCACCATACATACAGCGCTAAGAACACTGCTTCGGCGCCGGCAGCCAGCGGCGTGCCGAGGTGGAGCAACAGTATCGGCCAAACGTTCGCAGCCGGAAGCGCGACCACAAGGCCAGTGACGATGGCACGACGGGCAGCTTCACCCAAAGGCCGGATACAAACGACACTCAGAAACTCTATCACCTGCACACCCCCGCTAGCGGTCTTTCCAAAATAGCTCGGCATCGGAGCGCCGGACGTAGTTGGCATCAATCGTTGCAGGCAGCTCCCCTTCGCTCTTGGCCGCGATTGTGCCGATCGCCCCCGCCAATTCGCGTGGGGCCAGCACCACTGCACTACGACCCCTCGCAAGCGCCAGATCCAGCACCACAAACTCAACCGGCTCAGCGGGCAACATAGCCGTAAACCGGTCAAATGTTGTCACCATCTCTGGCGCCACCAACCGTAGACCGGCATCGTACACCGCCGCGTAAACTTCTCCGCGCCGCGCCTCGATCGCCACCGCCCGCAGCGGACCCGTACCGTAACTCGCCACCGCCTGCAGCACGGAAACCGCCACCACTTTTTTCCCCAATGCGAACGCCAGCCCCTTGGCCAGAGTCAATCCCACGCGGACGCCGGTGAACGAGCCCGGTCCGGACGCCGCGGCAACCCGGTCGATATCCGTGACGAGCAAACCATGCCGCGCCAGCAGCGCTTGCAATTCGCCGAACACCACATGCGCAAAGCCGTCAGGCGAGTGAATCGCAACCTCCTCAATCACGCGATCCCCTTCACACAACGCAAGGCTGCCGAACTCCGCGGTGGTATCAATTGCCAGGATCACTGGGTGAGTTCGAATACCTTGTCGACGGAGTAAACCTTGCCATTGGCATTGATCGCGCTCACGCGGATGCTCAGCACCGCGGGGTATTTCTCAGCCAGAACGGCGGGAATCGTGAAGGTCCCCTTCGCGCCGGTACCCAATACCCGAAACCCTCGTCCGTCGGCCGGCACGTCTCCAGTCCACAGAAACATCATGGAGCGGGTAGCTCGCGTCTCCTTCAGCATCTTGACCGCATAAGGCGTTGGGTGAATCGTCACCGAGTCACCCTCAGGCTGGCTAATTCCATAAGGAACTTTGGCTGTGTTCGCTTCCACTTCCTGCACTGGAACCGGCCGCGATTCAAATTTGTACGATTTCGCCATCGACTCCACCCGGCCTTCACGCGCCACCAGCAGCACCCACGGATGCGACCGGTCCGGCGCTTCTCCGACAAAGTGTTCGCCTTTATATTTCTTGGCGGCAAGCATCTCGCCAGTTAATGGATTGAACCATACGATGTCGTAGCCGTGCTTTTCCACCGAAACCTCCACGGGACCGGCAGGCTTCTCGATATAGATCAGATATTCCACGTCTTCTAAGGCCACGGCGCGGCCACCATCCACCTCGAAGTATGGCTCCAATTCCCAGTGGCGCGTGTCGTCGACCAGGCTGAACCAGGCTTTCGCAATCTCCTCACCGCCTGGGCGAAGTTGCGGATAAGAGCCGTCCATCGTAGTGCTCCAGAGATGCGCGGCATCCGTCATGCCCACAATCGGAACCTGGTACAACTGATGCTCAATGGAGCCAATCTGCGGATCGGTAGAGCCCTCCACTACATAAGTCATCCAGCCGTCTCCGAGCAGTGGCGATGACGTGAACTTCGCGCCCGAAGATCGCGGATGCTGATACGGGTCAACCTTCTTCAACTCGAGCCCGAGTTCTTTCAGCAGCGCCCGTCCGTCGGCCGCGTCCTCCCATTCGGCAAAACCCTGCCACGTTATGTTGAACGCCGCATAGCGCGCTACCACATATCTCACAAATCGCTCGCGCGCCTGCCAATCCGGAAACAGGCGCCGCACATAATCCGGATCGGGACCCAGCAACAGATCGGCAGTCAATCCCCGGTCGTGCACCTGCCGCAACCGCCGGTCCAACTTGTCGAAGTATGCGAAATTGGGCTGATCCGGGGCGCTAAATTCGCCCGATCCTCCGAGAATGGAGCACCGCATGTGAGTGAACTTGTGAGATGCCGCCGCCTCCAGTCCCTGCGCGAACTCAGCATCCGAACCATAGGTCAGTTGATCCGCAACCCAGCCCATCCATAAATGCGGCTGTTTGTTTTCCGTGGCCCAGTGATGCACGTTTGCGGCAACCACAAACCCGGGCGCCTCGGAAGCCGCGGCCGAGAACGATCCCGTCTTGCCCGATAAGGCCGCCACGTTGCTCGTGATCCGGTAATCCCATTGTCCCGCTTCCGTCGGCGTAAACCGGATGACCATCCGATTCCCGCCCGCCCAAAATGCCGGCATCAGAAAAGTCTTGAACTTCGGCGATTTGAATTCCGCTTCCAGTTCGACCGATGTGTACGGATTCTTGTCGCTAGGAACTTCGAATGTCAACTCACAAGGCTTGTAAGCCGGGGTACCGTCACACGCGTTCTGCCCGCATGCTACGACGATGGAAAACAGCGGAAAAAAGAAGACAACTGATCGGGCCAAAGCTACTTCAGGCTGATCAGGAAATAGGTCAGCAAGCCCATGACGGCCGGGATGACGAACTCCACGCTATTGCGCAACAGCCGGAGGGCGAGATGCGAGGGCTTGCTCACCTCGACCGCCTCACTCCGCAAAGACGTCAGGCGCGTCTTGAGGTTGGATCCGCCGCGAATCGCCCGCAGAATCTCTTCTTTTCCGCGCCGGTCGGCGATCAGGATGGTCGCCGAATGAATTCCATTCGTCGATTGCTCCAGCCTCTTCCGTAACGGCGCCGGAACCTCTTCAACAGAACGGTATACGCGGGTCTTGTCGCCCACCGAGATAAAAATCGTCGAACTCTTCAAAGTGACGTGCGACATACGTGGGCTCTCATCACTGGTTTAGTAGACAACACTACTGCTCTTACTGATTGCTGGCCATCGGCTTGGGGAGCACTCGACCCATGCCGGCCGCCGGGGCTTCATCCCCCGCATGTTCTAATATAACCTGAATGAAGCCCAGCGCGGCCTTCGAAAGTGCTTTATCTTTTCGATGAATCAGTCCCAGCCTCCGGATTAGCGGATCCGGCCCCAACGACACCGCCGCCAGCTTCCGTGCCTCCACTTCCTCCCGGCAGGTGGTCGAAGAGATAAAAGATAGGCCCAGCCCGGCCATTACAAACCGCTTAATCATCTCCGTGGAGTCCAATTCCATCGAAATCTGTAGCTGGTCTTCGACCGGCTCCAGCCAGCAGTCCAGCCGCGCCCGCGTGACGCCCGTCTTCGGCAACAACATCTGGTGCCCGATCAGGTCTTCCGGAAACACGCTGGGCCGCGTTGCCAAAGGATGTTTGGCCGGCATCAGCAGTTTGATCTCATCGGAGTGAATCCGGGCAACTTGCAGCTTCCGCTCCGCGACCGGCAGTTGCGTGATTCCGAAATCGGCCAGGTTGTCCATCACCGCCTCCACAACCCGGGTGCCATAAGACCGGTCCACCGATAACTGTACGTTGGGAAAGTTCTTCTTATACTCCGAAAAAACCCTCGGCAAAACGTAGATGCAGGTGGCCTCGTTGGCGGCAATCACCAGTTCCCCGCGCGGCACGCGCTCCAGTTCATTGATGGCGTCCTGCGCCTGTCTCCGCAGATCCAGAATCTGCTCCGCGTATCCGCCGAAAATCCGGCCGGCCGTCGTCAAAGCGATCCGAGTCCCCAGGCGCTCAAACAGCGTAGCGTTCAATTCGTGCTCCAACTGGCGTACCTGGGCGCTGATGGCCGGTTGCGTCCGGTAGCAGGTTTGAGCCGCTTTGGAGAAGCTTTTCAGCCTCACGATTTCGAGAAAAGTATGGAGCTGGTCTAGGTCCACAATTGCACCACTCTAGCGGTGCCTCTATTGTACGCTAACGGTCGATTTTTTCGTTGTTGACAGATTACTCGGATTCCGATATAACGAAATCCGAGTATGTCCGACGATTTCATCCCCTTTCTCCCCCTTTCCCCCGCCGTCCAGCACATTCTGTTGGCGCTGGCCGGGGAAGACCGCCACGGCTACGGCATCATGCAAGAGGTCGCCCGCCAAAGCGAAGGCAAGTACAAGCTCGGTCCCGGAACCCTCTATGACAATCTCGGGAAATTGCTAGACCTGGGCGTCGTGGAGGAGCTTACTTCCCAACCGGCTGCCCAGGATTCCAGGCGTAAATACTATCGTCTCAGCGGGTTAGGCCGGCAAGTGCTGTCTGCAGAAATCGCCCGGCTGGAGAGCTTCATCCGTTACGTCAAGCCCCATCTTCAAGCTTGGAGGACGGAGCCTTGAGGCTGATCTACCGTTTGCTGTTGCTGCTCCATCCGCCCCGGTTTCGCCGCCGCTTCAGCCCCGAGATGCTCATCATCTTCGATGAATCTCCTAGGAAAGCCCCGCTCCTGACAGACGGCCTCGCGTCCCTGGCGCGCCAGTGGCTGCTTCGTTCCGGGCTCTGGAAGTGGGTGCTGGCCCCGCTCGGCGCTCTTCTCACGCTGCTGCCTGGCTTCGCTCTAGTTCCCAAAAGGTCACCCAAACTGGATGCCATCCAGTTGGATTCACCGGTAGGCTTTGTGATGGTTATCGCGTTGGCTTCCGTGCTGGCTGTCTCGTTCACCCTGATTCTTGCCGTAACCTGGTTCCGCTTTGCCGGGCGGCGCCGTGCTTGAAGTGCGCCATCTCACCAAGCGTTACCGCGGCATTCCTGCGGTCTCCGATGTCAGCTTCCAGCTCAGACCAGGCGAAATTCTCGGGTATGTTGGTCCTAACGGCTCGGGAAAGAGTACTACTGTCAAAATGCTGGCTGGCCTGCTCGAACCCACTGAAGGCCAGATTCTGTTCGATGGGCGCGACATCGGCCACGACCTGGCAGGTTTCAAACGGCGCCTGGGGTATGTTCCGGAGGAACCACACCTTTACACGCACCTAACTGGTCTCGAATACCTCACCTTGGTCGGCCGCTTACGTGGCATCGAGGCCCGGGAACTGGCCCAGAAAGCCGAGCATCTGATGGCTCTATTCGATCTCGCCGATAGCCGCTTCAGTCTGCTTACTTCTTATTCCAAGGGCATGCGCCAGCGCGTGTTGATCGCCGCCGCTCTGCTCGCAGGACCCGAGTTGATCATTCTGGATGAGCCATTTTCCGGCTTAGATGTCAGTGCCGGACTGCTATTCCGCCAATTGTTACAGGAACTCGCCCGGCAAGGCCGCATGATCCTGTTCAGCTCACACGTGCTCGAAGTGGTGGAGAAACTCTGTTCCCAGGTGGTCATTCTGTACCGTGGCCAGGTAGTTGCACAGGATGCGATCACCAACCTCCGAAGTCTGCTCGAACTGCCTTCGCTAGTGGAGGTCTTCTCTCAACTCACACACCAGGACGACTACGAGGCCCGCGCCAAAGAAATCGTGCAGGTCGTATCGACATGACAGGTCTCAATATCCCGCTGTATTTCTGTTTGTGGGGCGGACCCCGTGGGCGGACCCCCTGGTCCGCGCGCGACCCCCTCGTCGCGCTCCAGCGCACACCCAATAATCCCTCGTGTAACCAACGCACGTGAAACTAATCGATCCCTCCGGTCGCCGAGGTGACGCGCTTCTTCTTCAAAACCCTCTTCCGTCCCGAGTCCGTAGCCGGCGAAGCATACACCAGGACGACTACACGGCCCGCGCCAGGGAAATCGTGCAGGTCGTATCGACATGACAGGTCTCAATATCCCGCTGTATTTCTGTTTGTGGGGCGGACCCCTGGTCCGCGCGCGACCCCCCGGTCGCGCTCCAGCGCACACCCAATAATTCCTCGCGTAACCAACTCCCGTGAAACTAATCGATCAATACTTTGAGCGCACCCGCCCTCCAGTCGCCGAGCTGACGCGCTTCTTTTTCAAAGCCCTCTTCCGGCCCGAGTCCGTAGCCGGCGAAGACACCTTCGCTGCCTGGCTGATTCAGGTGCTAGCGATCCTGATCGCCGCCAGTTGGTTTTTTCCAGTGCAGTTGTTCCGCCGCTACCTCTATTTGCACAATCTGGCATCGCCGGAACCGTACCAGGCCGCCTACTCCTCGGATTGCCTCTTCACGCTCGTGTTGATGATGCTCCTGATCAGCTTGATCACGGTGATCGAATGGCCGGCTCTGTTTCCAGGAAGAAAGGATCACCTGATCCTGGCGCCACTCCCCATAACGAGAAAGCAACTATTCGCCGCCAAATTGGCAGCTCTGCTCCTGTTCATTACTCTGTTCGTCGCCGCCATCACCTTACTCTCGAGCCTCACCATCCCCTCCATCGCTTCCGGCCGCTGGGAACCCCGGCCTTTGTTGCCCAGAATCGCCGCTCTGCTGGCGGCGGCGTTAAACGGCTGCGCTTTCGCGTTCTTCTCCCTGCTGGCGTTGCAGGGATTGCTGCTGCTTTTGTTGCCGGTCTGTTGGTTTGAAACCACATCATTTGGTCTCCAGGCGATGCTGCTGCTCGTATTTCTGTGCGCTTTCCCGCTACTGCCTGACCTGCCTGCGCACTACCTGGTCACCGCCCGGCCATCCTGGATCGTGTGGTTGCCGCCGATTTGGTCTTGGGGCTTGGCGGAATGGCTGGCGGGAGCGCGAGATCCCCTGATCCGGCGATTAGCTGTGCGCGCGGCCGCCGCTACTGTCGCTGCCGCCGTCCTTGCGGCAAGCGCCTACCTTGGCTCCTATCTCACCTACGGACGATTGCTGCTCGAATCGCCCCACCGCCGTCGAACGATTCCCCTGCGCGGCTTCGGCCCTGCGCAAACCCGAGCCATTTCGGAGTTCATTCTGCAAACTCTCACCCGCGGCCGCCGGCAAAAGCTGATCTTCCTACTCATCTTTGGCGCCGGGATCGCGTTGGTCGTAGAAAGCTCCGTCTATCTCGCTTTACACCGCCAGACCATGTACGGGTTCAGCCGGGAATTCGAAAACACCGTCATTGCCTTCCCGCTCACCTTGAGCTTCTTCGCCATGGTCGGACTCCGCCGCGTCTTCCGCGTCGCTGCCGACTTGCCCGCCAACTGGATTTTTCAAATTACATCGGCGCCCGCCACGCGCCGCACGAAACTTGACGCCGTGTTCAATACTTTCGTGCTGCTGGGCGGCCTGCCGATCCTGATCGCCTGTTCGCCGCTCGAGTTTTGGGTCCTCGGACCGCGAGCCTTATTGGTGCTGATCGTCCAAATCGTCCTGGCCCTTGCACTGAGTGAATATCTGCTCACCGGTTGGCGCGCTATTCCGTTCACTTTTGCGCAAAATCCAGCCCGCCGCCATTTTGCGATTTCCGTAGTGATGCATTTAGCCGAACTGAGTTTCTATTCCCTCGTCAGCGCGGCCTGGATCGGCTCGGGCCTGCACGACCCCGCGAAGCTCGGTGAATTTAGCGTCATCGTGCTGGTTGCATACCGGTGGCTCCGCCGCCGGCGCCTGCGCGATTGGGCGGACGCGCCGATCGAGTTCTCCGAACCCGCGACCACCACTGTGGAGCCGCTCAGCCTTACGGCCGGCTAGCGCAGCCGGTTACGATGAACACAATGCCGGCGCAATTTCTCCTCGTGGCTGCCTGTTCGCTTGCTTTGTCGACCGCTGCGCAACTTGGACCGACCGATTGGCCCGCATATGGCGGCGGCCCGGAAGACATCCGCTATTCGGCGCTCAAGCAGATCAATCGCGCCAACGTGCGCGCGCTCCAGGTGGCCTGGACTTTTGATACCGGCGACAGTTTCCGCGGCTCGGAGTTTCAGTGCAATCCGCTGATTGTCGGCGGAACTCTGTACGCCACTACACCCAAGGCGAACGTCGTGGCGCTCGATGCGGCCACTGGGAAACTCAAGTGGCGCTTCGAGCCCGGCCAGGGCCGGCGCCTCATCGGCAAAATGCGTAATCGAGGTGTCGCGTACTGGACCGGGGAAGGCCGGGAGCGAATTTTCACCGCCTGGCGGCCGTATTTGTACTCCATCGACGCCCAGACCGGCAAACCGGATCCCGCGTTCGGAGATGCCGGCAAAATCGACCTGCGCGACAATCTCGGCCGCGAACCGAAGAACATGGTTTCCTTGAGTACGCCGGGGCTGGTTTACAAAGACCTTCTGATCGTTGGAAGCTTAATCAGCGAAACTCTGCCCGCTTCTCCTGGAGACATTCGCGCTTACGATGTCCGCACGGGCAAACTTCGCTGGTCGTTCCACACCATTCCCCATCCCGGAGAATTCGGATACAAAACATGGCCCAAGAACGCCTGGACGTATAGCGGAGCGGCCAACAATTGGACCGGGCTGGCCCTCGACGTACAGCGCGGCCTGGTTTTCGCGCCAACTGGCTCCGCGGCCTTCGACTTCTATGGCGCCAATCGCGCTGGAGACGACCTGTTCGCCGATGCGCTGCTCGCTCTCAACGCGGCCACCGGAGAGCGCGTATGGCATTTCCAAGAAGTGCATCACGATATCTGGGATCGCGATCTTCCCTCGCCTCCCAGTCTCGTCACGATCGAGCGCCATGGCCAGCGCATCGACGCAGTGGCGCAAACCACCAAGTCCGGCTTTGTATATGTCTTTGAACGGGAGACCGGAAAGCCCGTCTTTCCGATTGAAGAACGCCCCGTGCCCCCTTCCGATCTGGATGGCGAGACCGCGGCGAAGACTCAGCCGTTCCCTTTGCGGCCGGCGCCGTTCGCTCGCCAACGGCTGACCGCGGACATGCTGACCGAACGCACTCCGGAAGCGCACGCCGCCGCACTCGAGAGCTTCAGCCACTTGCGCAGCGATGGCCAGTTCGTTCCCGGCAGCCGGCAGGGAACCATCGTTTTCCCGGGCTTCGACGGTGGCGCCGAATGGGGCGGAAGCGCGTTCGATCCGGAAACCGGCCTGCTCTACGTCAATGCCAACGAGATGGCGTGGATTTTGAAATTGGTGGAACAGCGCCGGCAGTCCCATACGTCCGGACGGAAGTTATACCTGGAGAACTGCGCCGCTTGCCACAAATCCGATCTGACCGGCGGCCCTCCCGAGTTCCCCTCGATCCAGAACCTGAAGGAAGTCTACTCAGATACCGACGTTATGCAGTTCCTGTTGCAGGGTAGTGGCCGTATGCCCGGCTTCGGTCATTTGGGGCGAGACGCCGTGAAAGCGATTACCAGTTACGTCATGACCGGGCAAGACTCCAACGTGCGTTCCACCGAGGACGCGCATTCCTTCATGAAATATATTAACGACGGCTACAACCGGTTTCTCGATCCCGACGGCTATCCGGCCATCCAGCCGCCTTGGGGAACCTTGAATGCGATCAATCTCAACACCGGAGAGTATGCGTGGACGATTCCGTTTGGCGAGTATCCGAAACTGGCTGCGCAAGGACTCAAGAATACGGGATCGGAGAACTATGGAGGACCGGTAGTGACGGCGGGCGGTCTCCTGTTTATCGGCGCAAGCAGCTACGACAAGAAATTCCACGCGTTCGACAAAACGACCGGCGAGCTGCTTTGGGAGACCACTTTGCCAGCCGCCGGCAACGCTACACCCTCGACGTATGAAATCGGCGGACGGCAGTTCGTGGTGATCGCGGCCGGCGGCGGCAAATCATCGGACCCGTCTGGCGGAACGATTGTCGCGTTCGCTCTGCCCAAATAACGAACGCGCCACCGAGCCCCGGGACCTGGGAATCGCCTACAGCAGCCGCGGAGCCTGCGCTGTGTCGCGGCACCCTGTGCTGAACACCGCACTGAGCAAAGCGGTCTTGCGGAGATACGGCTTTCTTTTTTTTGCCAGCGACCTGGAGAGATGTTTAACACGCTTTTGGTTCAACCGCCGGATGCGGAAAACCGCATGTCCGGTGGTGTGGGAGGGTGGCGGGGCGCAATCCCCGTCACTCGACCCGATCGCCCCGGCCGCCCCAAAGCACCGCCGCAGAGAGAATACTTCCTGGGTTACCGCGCATGGGCTGGACAGGGGGTCCAGCGCGGACGAGGGCGCGCGTCCGCCCCACTTCGGATATACTTCCAGCATTGAGGCGACAGTCGCGGATGATAAAAGCAATCGGCCTGATAGCTGTGCTGGCCGCAGGCATTCCGGCCATCGCGCAGAATCGTCTCGAAATTGGCCAGGCCTTATCTGCACATCTCGAACCAGGCCACACCGATGCCTATCCGCTCGAACTAGCCAGCGACGACTACCTCGAGCTTCGGGCCGACCAAACTGGCGTCGACCTCATTCTGCGCCTCTCAGATCCGGACGGCAAACAGGTCGAAGAGGTGAACTTTCTCGGCTACGGCGGGTCGGAGCTGCTCATTTATCTGGCGGAGAAGCCGGGCCGCTATACTCTGGCCGTCCTTTCCGCTCATCCGGATCAGAGCGGCGCATATACTCTCCGCCTGGTCGCCCAAAGACCCGCTACGCCTAACGACCGCGCCGCAGCCAAGGCCGACGCGCAACTGCGGCTATTGGCGGCGTCGAACCAGGTTGACTCGGCGCCGGCGGCTGAACAACTCGCGCCGCAATTTGAACGGCTCGGAATCCGCCAGAGGCAAGCGCTCTGCTTCACCGTGGCCTCGACGCTGCGGGGCCGCGGGAACGACTTCGAGGCCAAAGTCGCCGGCGCGCAGCGGGCGCTGGCTTTGTGGGCCGGCTTGAAAGAGCCCGCTGGGGAGGGTTACGTTCTCAACCTGCTGGGCAGAGCGTATCTCTCCCGCAGCCAATATGACAAGGCGATTGAGACTGGCGAGAAAGCGCGGGTCATTGGCCGCGACTTGGGCAATGGCCCCATCGAGGCAACCGCGCTTCAAATCATGAGCGTAGCCTACACGCGTACGGGCCAGCCCGAAAAGACGGTCGCCAACCAGGAGCGGGCCGCCGCAATTTGGCGCGGGTTGAAAGAACGGGGGTCGGAGGCGGCAGCTCTTTCAGAACTGGGTTACGCGCATTTCGCGCTCACGCATCACGAAGTGGCCGTGGGCTATTACGAACAAGCTTTGGCAATCAGCCAGGAGGTGGGCAACCTTCCGGTTCAGGCGAGCGTGCTCAACGGTCTCGGAATCGTCTATCGCGAGCTGAGCCAGTATCAGAAAGCAATCGACGCCTATGAACAATCTCTCGCCATCCATCGCCAGCTCAAAGACAAGCCCGGAGAAGGCGTAGTGATTGGAAATCTGGGCCTGCTTTACGCAACCATCGGCCAGTATGACAAAGCCATCGGCTATCAACAGCAGTCGTTGCAATCCGCGCGTGCGTCCAAGGACCGTCTGGGAGAAGGCGTTGAGCTTGGATTGATGGGCTACACGTACCGCCTGCTGGGCGACTATCCAACCGCGATCAAGTATTACGAGCAGGGCCTGGCACTCGCCCGCGAACTCAAAATCCGCGTCGGAGAAGGCATGGCGCTCAACGAATTGGGCAACGTCGCCACCGCGCGTGGACGTTACCGGGAGGCCATCGGCTATTACGAACAAGCGCTCCCGATCGAGCGCAAAGCCAAAAATCGCGCCGTCGAAGGCTGGATTCTCGACGACTTGGGCGCCGCCTCCCTGCATCTCAATCAACCCGAGAAGGCGATCTCCTATTTCGAGCAATCCTTGGAAATTGCGCGCGAAATCAAGGACCGCACCACCGAAGGAGACACCATCAATCATCTCGCGCGGGCGTATTTGGCGCTGCATCAGACCAACCGAGCCGAGGCCTACGGACAACAGGCGTTGGCCATCGCGCGGCAGGTGAAGAATCGCACCAGCGAGCACGACGCGCTGCTCGGCCTGATGCGAACCTATCAGGCCGCGGGTCAGCCCCGGCTCGCGATTTTCTGCGGCAAACAGGCAGTCAATCTGGTGCAGAATCTGCGCTCGGAAACTACCGGCCTCAGTTTGCAAGCGCGCAGAAGCTTTTTGGAAAGCAAGAAAGACACCTTTCGCACGCTCGCGAATTTGCTGGTTTCCCAAGGCCGGCTGCTCGAAGCTCAGCAGGTCCTCAATCTGCTAAAAGAGCGCGAACTGTCCGATTACGTTCGCGAACAGCGGGCTGCTTCCGGCCGCGCCGACCTCACCGCGGAAGAATCTGAATGGGCGGACCGCTATCGGCGCATCAGCGAGGTTCTGGTGGCCAAGGGCGCCGAGATGGAGGACCTGCGTGCACACATCAAGAAGCATCCCTCTATCGCCGAGTCTCCCGAGACCCAACAGGAAATCTCCGGCTTGCAGAAAGATCTGGAAGCCGGCAATCAAGCGTTCCAACTTTATCTGGGTGAATTGAAGCTGCACTTTGCTTCCAAGCCCGATCCGCGCGCGACCTCCATCAACCTCAAGGAAGCCGAGGCGCTGAAATCCGACCTCGCCGATCTGCGCCATGGCGCCGTCGCGATCTATACGCTGGTCGCCTCCGACCGCTACGTCGCGATTTTAATTACGCCGCGCGTGGAACGCGCCTATGAAACAAAAATCACGCCTGCGGAGTTGAACCAGAAAATACTGGCCTTCCGTCAGGCGCTGGAAGATCCCGGATCGAATCCGCTCCCACCGGCGCAAGATCTGTATCATGTCCTCATTCCACCCGCGCTCGCGCAGGATCTCAAACTGGCGCGGGCGCAAACCGTGATGTGGTCGCTCGACGGCCCGCTCCGTTACGTGCCGATCGTGGCCCTGCACGACGGCAAGCGCTACTTCATTGAGCAATACCGCACCGAAGTATTTACTCCCGCCAGCAATTCCCGGCTGAAGGAACCGCCGCAGGCAGGTTGGCGAGCGGTCGGGTTTGGCGTCACCAAAGGCCATCCGGGTTTTGACCCCTTGCCCGAAGTTGCCACCGAACTTGCGGGAATTGTCCGTGAAAAGCCGGGAGATCGCGGAGTGCTGCAAGGCCGGCTGGTCCTCGACGGGCAATTTACCCGGGCGGCTCTCGATCGCGAACTCATGTTGGGCTATCCGGTGGTCCATGTCGCCAGCCATTTCCAGTTCCGCCCGGGCGACGAATCCCGGTCGTTTCTGCTGCTGGGGGACGGCGCTCAGCTTACGCTGGCCGACCTCAAGACCGCCGACACCATGTTTGCCGGAGTAGACTTGCTCACGCTATCCGCCTGTAGCACCGGGCTCGGCGATTTGGAAACCTCCGATGGAAGTGAAGTGGAAGGCTTTGGCGCGTTGGCGCAGCGCAAGGGAGCCAAAGCGGTCATCGCGTCCTTATGGTCGGTGGCCGATACCAGCACGGCCGTGCTGATGCGCGAGTTCTATCGCGCGCGGGAACGAAATCCCTCCCTTACAAAATTGGAAGCCCTGCGCGCAGCTCAACTGTCGCTGCTAGGCGGGACAATTGATACGCGGGACTTGACGCCGGAGCTTCGCCCCGCCGAAAAGACACAGTGGTCCCATCCGTTCTACTGGGCGCCCTTCTTTCTCATGGGCAACTGGCTGTGAGGAAGCTGGGTCGAAAAGCGGGATTGCCGAGTCTGAGTTGCGGTGAAGCGGGGTCCCGATCTGGACTATAATTGGTCCGGCAACGGCGCCTAAGGACTTGCGCGGATTGTCCGGGGGACAAAGTGAGCGATGCCAATCCCGACCTTGCACGTCTGGCCGAGTTGGCTCGCGGGCTAGGTCTTCATCAACATCTTTGCCTTATCTACGACACGAAAGAACAGCAATTTGCAGCGGCCGTGCCATTTCTGAGAACCGGCCTTGAGCATCATGAAAAGTGCCTTTATATAGCGGACGAGAACAGCAGCGCTGCCGTCCTGGAAGCTTTGCGTAAAGTTGGGACTGAGATCGATCGCTACCTGCGCAGCGGTGCGCTGATTGTGACCGGCAAACGAGAGACCTATCTGGAGCACGGACGCTTTGATCCGGATTTATGGATCCGTTTCCTGTCCGAATCAACCGAGGAGACCGCCGGCAGGTTCTCTCGATTGAGAACGCTGCTTGGGGAAATGACCTGGGCCATTGGGGAAGAAATCGCACCCCAGACTCTGATGGAGTACGAAGCCAAGCTCAACTACTTCGTCCGCGATCACGACGTCAGAATCCTATGCCAATACAACCGCAAGCGTTTTTCGTCGGAGTTCATCCTGGGTGTGATTCGTTCTCACCCAGTGGTCGTTTATGGCGGCATTGTCTGCCAGAATCCCTATTACGTCCCTCCGGAAGAATTTCTGAAACCCGATCAGCCTTCGCGGGAGGTCGATCGCCTCTTGAACAACATTCTCAAAGGGGAGCAATCGCTCGCTCAGTTACGCGCGCTGGCAGCCCGGTTGCAGATCGTGCGAGAAGAGGAAAGAGCTCGAACCGCCAGGGAAATTCACGATGAACTGGGACAGGCTTTGACTGCCATCAAACTCGAATTAACAGCGCTGCTTCGAAATCCGCCGTCGAACGAAGGGCCTGTAGGTCATCAAAGCCGATCTATCTTGAAACTGGTGGATCAAGCGATTCAATCCGTCCAGCGGATCGGAACGGAACTTCGGCCCGGAATACTGGACGACCTGGGCCTCGCGGCTGCGCTCGAATGGGCCGCCGAAGACTTTCAAACTCGCACGGGAACGAAATGTGAAATCAGCCTTCCGGATGGCGGCATCCTTTTGGACCCGGAGCGTGCCACGGCGCTGTTTCGCATATTTCAGGAAACGTTGACCAATGTCGCCCGGCACGCGGAAGCAACCGAAGTGCAAGCGCGACTGGCAAAAGAAAATGGCAATTTGGTTTTGGAGATTCGCGATAACGGCAAAGGCGCAAGCGAGGAACAGCTTTCGGACAAATCCTCGCTGGGAATTCTGGGAATGCGGGAGAGAGTTCTCTTGCTCGGAGGCACGCTCACCATCAGTAGTATCCTAGGAAAAGGGACGACCGTTAGAGTCCTAATTCCGGACCCTAGTATCGTCGCCGAGTAAGGAAAAGTGATAAAGGTGCTGATTGCGGACGATCACCCGATCGTTCGCGGTGGACTGAAAGAACTCCTGGTTCGTCACCTGGAGACAGTGGAATGCTGCGAAGCCGCTAATGCCGAGCAGGCTCTTGCAAAGGTGAATCGTGAGCCATGGGATGTCTTGATTCTGGATATCACCATGCCCGGGAGAAGCGGGTTTGACATTCTTAAGGACGTAAGACAGGCACAGCCAAACCTCCCCATACTCATGCTGAGCATGCATCCGGAAGAGCAATATGCCAAGCACGCGCTAAAAGCGGGAGCCCGTGGCTACCTAAAGAAGGAGTCGGCGCCGGAAGAGTTGCTGCAAGCCGTGCGCAAGCTGCTCGCCGGTCACCGGTACGTCAGCCCGGCGTTGGCGGAGCTATTCGCGGAGGACTTGCATGAAGGGTCGCCGCGCCCCGCCCATGATGCGTTGTCGGCCCGGGAATTCGAGGTTCTGCTGATGATCGGCTCCGGAAAGACGGTGGGCCACATCGCGCAGGAACTTCATTTGAGTGTAGCGACGGTCAGCACCTATCGTACGCGCGTCCTGGAAAAAATGAGCCTGGCCAGCACCGTCGAACTGATGCGCTACGCGTTTCGCAATCGGCTAGTGGAGTGAAAGAGTGGAGTGAAAGAGAATTGAAGCTGTAGTACAAACAACTACT
Organism: Bryobacterales bacterium; assembly: GCA_963836595.1. Classification (GTDB taxonomy): domain Bacteria; phylum Acidobacteriota; class Terriglobia; order Bryobacterales; family Bryobacteraceae; genus DATFZA01. The sequence goes on along the minus strand of CAWIKC010000001.1, from coordinate 2,746,239 downwards.
CGCGTCTCTGCGTAAGACCTACGCAAAAATCAATTTCCAACGATAGTGTTCAGCCCCGGTAATCGCTAAGATGCCGATAGGTGATTCCCGCTAGCTTGAATATTCAATTGACAAGAGCAAAAGATGCCGCCGAGGCTGCCAGCCACGAAAAAATTGAGTTCCTGGATAGTTTCAGGCGAGAAGTCCACACGGCGATGCACAGCATCATCGGCCTGACGGACGCGGTGCTTTCAACGGAACTGAATTCGGAGCAGCGCAGTGACTTGAGCGACGTAAGGGACGCGGCCCAGTCGTTGCTCAGGATAATCGACGCTGCTGTCGATTTCTTCAAGACCGCGGAGCGCTAGGTAGCTAAGTACACCGCTTCGCAATTACGGCCTCGTATTGCCGCTTGGTCCCCTGGCTCACGGTCGCGTCGCATAGCCTAGCCCCGAACGTTAGTGAGGGGACCTGCAATACGTCGGCTTACTTACGAAACAGTGTACTAAGCTTGCGCCTTGGATTGCCCGCCCAAACCGCGCCCACGAGGTCGCGGAGTCAGCCCTCCCCGTCTCCGCCACAAAGCTGGAACTCGAGTATGCCGAGGATGCCCGCATCGCCAACCACCAAGGAACTGTCTTCTTTCCGTTGTCGTGGACAAGATGGCGCTCCGCGGGGACATCCGGATGGTGCGCTCGCTGGGCCGTGCCTGGATGAGAAAGCCGTCGAGTCCATCAAACAATGGGTCTTCAAACCCGCGCTGCAAGACGGCGTGCCGGTTCCAGTTCACGTTAGGATTGAAATGAACTTCCGGCTGCTGTAGCCCTCGTTTAAGCCGGGGCTCCGAAAATGACCGGCACAATCCTCCAAATCAACGTCTCGCCCGGCGGCATTCCCAAGCGTCCGATTCCCGAAGCCCTTGTAACGCTAACCGGCATCCAAGGTGACGCCTGGGCACACCCGCGCATCCACGGCGGTCCCAATCGGGCGCTATTGCTCATTTGTTCCGAGGGCATCGACGAACTGCGCGCTAAATGCTTCTCCGTCTATCCCGGCGCGTTGGGCGAGAACCTCACCCTCGCGGGCATCGGCCGTCGCCACATGCGCCCTGGGCAACGCTACCGCATCGGCGAAACCCTGATTGAACTGACCAAAGTGCGAGCCCCCTGCGACACGCTCACTGCCCTCGGCCCCGGTATCCAAGCGGAAATTTACGACCAGTTAGTCAAGGCCGGCGATCCCGCTTCTCCCCGCTGGGGACTGAGCGGCTTTTACGCCGCGGTCCGCAAATCCGGCGTCATCCGTCCGCGCGATATAATCAGCTTGGTGGACCAAGTCGTCTAACCCAGCATAAATGCCCCGTCCGCATGATACGATTGCGTTCCGAGAACCCGGTGCGCGCGAAGATGCCGCGTCTCTGGCAGCCGATTTCGCTATCAAGATACAAAACCAATTCGAGACTCTGCTCAACGCTTCTCCCGACCCTGCCCGCGCGGTGCACTATCTCACCAGTTTGAAGGAGCGCCATCCGGAGGCATTCCGGCGTCTGACCACCACCCCCGCCCGGCTGCATTATTTGATCGCTATATTCTCTTACAGCCATTTCCTGGCGGAGGAAATTCTGCAGAATCCGCACTGGCTGGAGCAGGTCTCTACCATGGACCGGGTGCTTTCCACCGAGGATTATCTGGCTCACCTCGAGCAGTTCCTCGGTTCAGAAAATGGCCACATCCCGCCGGCTTATTCACTCGCGGTGTTTCGCCGCCAACAAATTCTGCGCATTCTGTTGCGGGACGTTTTGGGTTTCTGTGGGCTGGCCGAGGTTACTGAAGAGCTGTCGAACCTGGCGGACGCCATTCTCGACCTGTGCTACCACCGCATTCGCGCCGATCTCGTCCGGCGTCATGGAACGCCGCGCTGCGACAACGACCAGGAATGCGGCCTGGCCGTAATTGCGCTCGGTAAGCTAGGCGGCCGGGAGCTGAACTACAGCTCCGATATCGATCTGATGTTCGTCTACACCGGCAACGGAGAAACGGACGGCGAACACCAGATCTCAAACAAGGAGTTCTACAAAAAAGTCGCCAACCAATATACTGAGTTGCTTTCGACCTACACCGCGGAAGGACTGTGCTATCGCGTGGACCTGCGTCTAAGGCCGGACGGCAGGCTCGGTGAGGTCTGCACTTCACTCGAGGGCGCTGAGCGCTATTACCAGACGCGCGGCCGCGATTGGGAGCTGCAGATGCTGATCAAAGCCCGGCCGGCCGCCGGCGACATCGGTGTGGGGCGGCAGTTGCTCGACTCAGTTCAACCGCTGATCTACTCCACCACGCTCGATTTCGGCGCGGTCGAAGCCGTTTCCATGACGCGCGAGCGCATCGGCGAAAAGCTGGCGGCGCGCAAATCGGCGCCGGGCGCGCTGGATATTAAACTGGCTACCGGCGGCATCCGGGATATCGAGTTTCTGGTGCAATGTCTCCAGCGCCTTCACGGAGGACGGGTGCCCTGGGTTCGCCACGGTGGCACGCTGCTGTCTCTGGCGCGCTTGAGCGACAAGGATCTGCTTTCCGCTTCCGAGCACGCGCGGTTGGTGTCGGCCTATTGTTTCTTGCGCAATCTGGAACATCGCCTTCAGTTCGCCGACGACCGTCAGACGCACTCCTTGCCGTCCGATGCCCGCGAGTTGCGAGTGCTCGCCGCCAAGATGCCGGCCGTGCAATTAGGCAGCGCTCCTTCCGCCGACAAATTGTTGAATCAGCTCGAAGGCCATCTGGCCGCGGTCGAAGAGATCTATGAACGCGTGATCCATTCGAAGAAACCCTATTACTATGCGAGTTTGCCGGCGCCGCCCTTGACCATGGACGAACCGGCGCCGGCCGAGCCCGCCGTTGGCAATCTGGTGCGTTTTCTCGATTCCCATGCGCCTCAGTTAGCGCGCGCCGTGGTCTCAAACGGCCTTCGGCGGGGCTGGCGTAGCTTCGAGGCGTTTCTCGATAAAATCATGGCCAACCCCGGTTGGCTCGATCTGCTCGATAGCGACCCGGTGCTGGCGCGGCATGCGTTGGAGATTTTCGAGAACAGCCCGCACTTCGCCGAAGATCTCATCCGGACGCCCGAACTTCTCACCCAATTGCGTTCGCTCACCGCGAAGTACTCGCAGACCGATGAGATTGCCTCGGCGCGGGAGGCGAGCGATCTTCGCCGCCTTTTCCGGCAGGAGATGTTTCGCATTCAGGCTGCCAGCCTTTGCTTGCGCGTACCGGTATTTCAGAGTCTGGAGCAGACTTCCGACTTGGCCGATGCCGCCATTGGCGCGGCCTACCGCATGGCCATTGAGCAAGTGCGCGCCGCTCATCCGCCCGCCGATCCCGCTTACCAACCGTTCCGTCAGTTGATGGTGGTCGCGCTGGGCCGTCTCGGAATGCGTGAGTTCGATCTTTCGTCCGACGCCGATTTGCTGTTCGTTCTGGCCGACGACGATCACGCCGAACAGGTGTTTTGGACGCGCGTAGCCAATCGCATGATCGATCTGCTGAACGCCTATACCGGCGCCGGCAGCATGTTCGCGGTGGACACCCGCTTGCGTCCCAACGGCAACGCCGGCGCGCTGGTGCAACTGGAGAGTTCCTTCCAGGATTACTTCGAAAAAAACGCCGAGGCCTGGGAAGGCATCGCCTACCTGAAGTCGCGCGCTGTGGGCGGCGATCTGGATCGCGTCACCAGCTTTCTCAACCAACTGCAGCGGGTGGACTGGCGCCGCTACGGACAGAGCGGCCGCTCCAAAAAAGACCTGCGCCAGATGCGGGCGCGGCTTGAAAAGGAACAAGGCGCGGCCAATCCCCTCAAAGCCGGCGTGGGCGCTTTCTACGACGTCGACTTCGTTCTGCTCTATCTACGCTTGAAAGGCGCTGGAATTTTCTACAAAGTCTTAAACACTCCCGCGAGAATCGACATTACCGAAGCCATGGGCCACCTGGAGCGAGCCGATGCCGAATTCCTGCGCGACGCGGCCACCTTCTTCCGCGCCGTCGATCACGCCCAGCGCTTATATTCCGGCCATGCCCACGGCAGCCTGCCGGAATCCGAAACCCAATTGGCCGTGATCACCGACCTGGTCCACCGTTGGACCCCCGAACACCTCAATCACTTACCGTTAGCCGCGCAATCGGCTCAAATCCGCCACCGCACCCGCGAGCTGTTCGAGCGAATCTTCGCGTAGCCGCAGAACCGCCGACCCAACCCTGGAGATTACCTTCGAATGGGATTCGAGGAAGGCTTCGGAAAACGTTCGTAAACATGGCGTTGAATTCGCGGAAGCTTCGACCGTGTTCGGCGATCCTCTGTCGGTGACGATTCCCGGCCCGGTCATGCAATCCACGAGGAGCGTTTTGTCATCGTCGGGCTGTCGTCGTCACGAAGGCTGTTAGTCGTAGTTCATACTATAGATGGAGAACGAATTCGGCTGATCAGCGCTCGAAGCGCTACCAAGCATGAAAAAAATCGCTACCAAGAAACCTTATTCTAAACGCGGCCGGGAAGAAATGCGCCCGGAGTACGACTTTTCAGGCGGCGTTCGGGGTAAATATGTCCGGCGCTTTCAACACGGGACGAACGTCGTCCTGCTTGACCCGGAAGTGGCTGCCGCCTTCCCGGACTCCGCCTCCGTGAACGACGCGCTCCGCGCGCTGCTCGCAATTGCGAAGCGCACCGAACCCCGCAAACGATCATAGGGCCGGATTCGCACCGCGGCGTCATCGGCGAGAATAAAATAAATGCGAACAGCGATCTTCTTCCTGGCTATAACCTGCGCCGCCCCAGCCCAGCACCTGACCAATTTCCTCCAGCTAACCCATGGCGGCCAGAATGCCGAAGCCTACTGGGCGCCCGATGGCAAGCGCCTCATCTTCCAGACCACGCGCGATCCATACGAGTGCGACCAGATCTTCATCATGAACGCCGATGGATCCAACCAACACCTGGTCTCGACAGGCAAAGGACGCACCACCTGCGCCTACTTTCTGAAAGACAACAAGCACATCATCTATGCGTCCACGCATGCGGCGTCACCGGCCTGCCCGCCTCCCGCCGACCGCAGCAAAGGCTACGTGTGGGCCGTCTACGGCACCTACGATATCTATCTGGCGACCGATGACGGCAAGATCGAAAAGAAGCTCGCCGAGGCTCCCGGCTATGACGCCGAAGCCACAGTGAACTGGAAGACCGGCAAGATCGTCTACACCTCCATGCAGTCGGGCGATCTCGAGCTATGGACCATGAATACCGACGGGTCCGGCAAAAAGCAAATCACTCACACCGAAGGCTATGACGGGGGCGCGGTGTTTTCGCGCGACGGCAAAGAGATTGTCTGGCGCGCCGGCCACCCGGCCACTCCGGAAGCGCTCAAGACCTACCGCGAACTGCTCGCGGCAAACCTCACGACACCCATGAAGATGGAGCTGTTTACCGCCGGCGCCGACGGCAAGAACGCCAGGCAGATCACCAGCTTCGGCTGCGCCAGTTTCGCGCCCACCTTCACGCCCGATGGCAAGAAAATCCTCTTTTCCTCCAACAAGCAAGCCTGCGATACTCGGAAATTCGAATTGTTTCTGGTCAATGCCGACGGCACGGGTCTGGAGCAGGTGACCGATTTCGGCGGCTTCACGTCCTTCCCGGAGTTCTCACCGGACGGCAAGAAGCTGGTTTTCGCCAGCGACAAGGACGCCAAGGGCCACTACGAGTTCAACATCTTCACCGCCGACTGGAAGTGATCCGCGGTTTGTGGCCGGCTGAACCGTCAGGAGCCTGCCTTGCCTCGTGGTTCACGGCGTAACAGTCCAGATACACCCGTAATTGCTATTAACATTAAGCGTCTGCGTCACCCCCGCGGTAACGCCCATCAGGTTCTGCGCGCCCTCGATTTGTTCGACGTAGTTACCGCTGGTGGGAAAAGCGAAGCTCGCCGTCCGCGGCTGATCTGTAAAATTCACAACAATCAAGCTAAAAACGCTCCCCAACTGGCGTGAAAACGCCAACAATCCCTTGGAGTTGAAGTTGTTGTAATCGTTGTAGAAATAATGCTGTCCATCGCTGAACTGCGTGCCGCCGCGGCGGATTTTCGTCAGTTTTCGAATCAGACGGATAATCGGCTGGCCGTCGTTGTCATAAAAGTAATTCCAGCGTACGGGCAGATAGAGCATCACCCGCCCATAGCCCGAATCCGGTACCCAATAGTTCTCGCAGAATTCCTGTCCCTCCGACAGTAGCGGTGTTCCCTTACTCGCCAGCAAGGCAATCAGATACGGCTGCACCTTTGGCCATCTGCCGTCCCTGTCACCTTGTTTGAGTAAAACGTCGTCAGGGTCGTTGTCGATAGCGACGGTACCGAAGTTACAAATGAAACGTTGATGATCGTGATTCTCAATGTATTGAAGACCCGTCTTGGGCAACGTGTCGCCGTTTGCCGTGACTGACGCCGGATATCCAGTTAGTCCGAGTTGCAGTCCCAGTTGTTCGATAGCGCCCGCGCTGCCAACGGCGCACTGGGCCGCGGCCGAGAGGGTGCCGTCCTGCCAGGTGCCGGTGCTATAACTCCCCTTGAGAATATCGGGCGGGCTCGGAAGATACTCGGCAATCTGAATCAGATTGATGTTGCCGCTCGCGTCGAAAAAGCGCTGATAATGATCTGTTGCCCCGGCCTTGGATTTGATGTACTGGTAAGTGGAGAAGACTAGGTTGGCATAGCCCGCTCCGGTCGGCCCATCCCAATATTCGGGCACATCGTCGAAGCGGAATCCGTCCACGTGAAACGTGTCTAACCAGAATTGATTGACGGAGTAATAATAATCCTCCGTCAGTTGCTTGGAGAAATCGCTCAAAGTGCCATAGGTTCCGCCGCCGCCGTTAAACGGGTTGGGAAGATCGTTCTGCAGGGCGCCATAGAGCTGCGTGTACCCAAAGTCGCCCCCGGTGTGGCCGTAGACCGAATCTACGACAACGGCGATTCCTTTTTGATGGCAGCAATCCACAAAATGCTGAAAATCGGACGTTTTGCCAAAGCGTTCCGCGACACAGAAATAGCCAATCGGGTCGTAGCCCCAATCGATTGTCGCGAGAACGTTCGAGACCGGCATTACTTCGATACAGTTGATTCCCAAGTCAGCCAAATAGGGCAACTGCCTGATGGTGCGAGCGAGATCTACGCGGAACTCGCTGATCATCAATTCATAAATGATGGCATTTTTAAGAGGCGGCGTTTTCCATCGGGTTTCATTGGGGGAAAATGCGTACGGCGTGCTTCCGGCGGTGATCGCAGACAGGCGGCCGACACCCACCTCGCGCGAGAACGGATCGATGATGAAGTCGATATCGCCGCGCGCCGGGCTGTGAATGACATAGCGGTAAACGTACCGTCCGGCTTGCCCGAAGCTGGAGGTCCCGGGCGGCGGTGGCGCGGTTGTTAGATCGATCTGCCCGGACCAGTAATCGCCATACGTAGCGTCGACAGAGTGAACCTGTGGCACCGCCGCCGGCTGGGCTGCCTGCAGATATTGGTCTAATTCGTGAATGATCTTGACCGAAACGCCGTACCCTGTGCCGGAATCGACGCCGGGCAGGAAAATTCCAAACTGGATGACCTTGGGCGATATTTCCTGCGCACCCAGCTTATTCATCGGAAGATAGTTCATAAGCAGCCTCTCGCGGTAGGGACACAATCTGTCCGTTCACCTGGTTTAGTGGCGTCGCGGCTGCTTTCGTTTCATTGCCGCTATCTTCGATTGAAGGAGGGAAGGAGAAGCGCAGCCTCTACAGCCGGCAGATCAGCAGCTCCCGCTCGTAAATCATTTCCGGTGGCAAATGATCGTGCAGGTCCAGAAACAACTCCTCGTGCCCGATCACTTCGGCGCGCCACGCGGCGCGATCGAACGCTTGCAGCTCTTCAAACTTGCTCCGTGGAAAATCGAGCCCGTTCCACCCGATGTCTTCATAACGCGGCATCCAACCGATCGGCGTCTCGCGCCCCACCGAGCGTCCTCTGGCCCGGTCTATCACCCATTTCAGCACGCGCATGTTTTCGCTGAAGCCAGGCCACAAGAAACGGCTTTCGGCGTCTTTCCGGAACCAATTCACGTGAAAAATGCGCGGCGTCATGGTTAAGTTGCGTTGCATCTTGATCCAGTGCCGGAAATAATCGCCCATGTGATACCCGCAGAAAGGCAGCATCGCCATGGGATCGCGGCGCACTTTACCCACCGCGCCCGCCGCCGCGGCCGTGGTCTCCGAACCCATCGTCGCGCCGGTGTACACGCCGCTACCCCAATTGAACGCCTGGTAAACCAGCGGCATGGTCGTGGCCCTGCGGCCGCCGAAGATGAACGCGCTGATCGGGAACCCCTCCGGATTCTCCCAATCCGGATCGATCGTCGGACATTGCGAAGCCGGCGCGGTAAAGCGGGCGTTGGGATGCGCCGCCTTGGCGCCGGTTTCTTTAGCGATCTCGGGCGTCCAGCGTTTCCCCTGCCAATCCAGGCACTCGGCCGGCGGCTCGTCCGTCATGCCTTCCCACCACACGCCGCCTTCGGGGGTGAGAGCGGTATTGGTGAAGATGGTGTTCCGCGACAAGGTGGTCATCGCATTCGGATTCGTTTTGACGGACGTGCCCGGCGCCACGCCAAAGAATCCGGCTTCCGGATTGATGGCCCGAAGCTGGCCGGACGCGTCCGGCTTGATCCAGGCAATGTCGTCGCCCACCGTCCAGACCTTCCAGCCCTCAAAACCCTTGGGCGGAATCAGCATCGCGAGATTGGTCTTGCCGCACGCGCTGGGAAACGCCGCCGCCACGTAGGTTTTCTCTCCTTGCGGATCTTCAATGCCGACAATCAGCATGTGCTCGGCCATCCAACCCTCGTCCCGCGCGATGTTAGAAGCGATTCGCAAAGCAAAACATTTCTTGCCCAACAAGGCGTTCCCGCCGTAGCCGGATCCGTAGGACCAGATCTCGCGCGTCTCCGGAAAATGAACGATGTACTTGTCTTTATTACACGGCCATGGAACATCCTGCTGTCCCGGAGCGAGCGGCGCTCCCACGCTATGCATGCAGGGCACCACGCGCTTATAATCTTTGTCGATTTCCTGGAACACCGGCACGCCCACGCGCGCCATGATGCGCATATTCGCCACCGCGTAGGGTGAGTCGGTCAATTGCACGCCGATTTGCGACATCGGCCCGCCCACCGGTCCCATGCTGTATGCCAAAACATACATAGTGCGGCCGCGCATGCACCCGTTGAACAACGATTTCAACTTGCGCCGCATCTCGAACGGCTCTACCCAGTTATTGGTCGGCCCCGCGCCGTCCTTCGATAAGGAGCAAATAAACGTGCGGTCTTCCACGCGTGCCACATCGTTGGCATCCGAACGCGCGTAATAGCAGCCCGGCCAAAGTTCCTGGTTCAACTTGATCAGCGTCCCACCTTCCAGCATCTGTGCGCAGAGGGCGTCGTATTCCTGCTGGGAGCCGTCCACCCAATGAATTGCGGCGGGTTTGGTGAGATGCGCCATCTTCTCCACCCACCTCAGCAAGTGAGTGTTCAGGCAAAGCGCGACCGACGGGTCGCGGCCTATGGAAGAAAGTGGTTCGGACGTAAATGTAGCCATGTAACTCGTTTCTTTATTCTATGATGTCCGCCGTGGGTGATCGAATCGGACTTTGCGGCGGGTGTATGCTGGCGTCCAATGGAACAATTTATCGCCCAGCTAACCGAGCGTTATGGCCCCGACTTGGTGCTCCGCGGCAGCGATGCCCAGGCTCGCGGCAGCGGCTGGGGATCGCCGGAACCCTGCCACGCCGCGGCCATTCTGCGGCCCAAGACTACCCAGGAAGTAAGCGCCATTTTACGCCTATGCGCTGCTCAACGGCGCCCGATTGTCCCGCATGGCGGTTTAACCAGTGTGGTCCGCGGAGTCCATACCCAGCCGGGTGACCTGGCGCTTTCGCTCGAACGCATGAACCAGATCGAAGAACTCGACGAGCCTGGGCAAACCATGACGGTGCAGGCCGGCGTCATCCTGCAACGGGTGCAGGAAAGAGCGCGGCAAGCCGGCCTGTTGTTTCCCATGGACCTGGGCGCCCGCGGTTCGGCCACGATCGGAGGGATCATCTCGACCAACGCCGGAGGCAACGCCGTGCTCCGCTACGGGATGACGCGTAACCTGGTGCTCGGTTTGGAGGTGGTGCTGGCCGACGGCACGGTGCTGTCGAATCTCTGTCCGGTGCTGAAAAACAATACCGGCTATGATCTGAAGCAGCTTTTTATCGGGGCCGAAGGGACGCTGGGCATCATTACCCGCGCGGTTCTGCGGCTGGTTCCGCAACCGGCCAGCCAGACCACTGCGCTGGCCGCGGTCAACGAGTTCGGACAACTGCCGCTTCTGCTCAAGTTCTTGGGAACGCGTCTCGGCGGAACTCTGAGCGCTTTCGAAGCGATGTGGAACGACTATTATCGTCTGGTGACCACGCCGCCGGCCCGCAACGCTCCGGCGCTTCCGCAGACTTATCCCTATTACGTGTTGATTGAAGCCACGGGCTCCGATCAAGCCGCCGATCAGTTGCGCTTTGAAAAGATTCTGGCGGACGCGCAGGAGCGTGGGCTGATTGTGGATTGCGCGATCGCTCTTTCACCCACGGAGCGCAATGCGCTGTGGGAAGCGCGCGATTCGGTGGACCTGCTCCATCAACACCGGCCCGTGTTTTCCTTCGACGTCAGCGTGCCATTGCAGTTCATGGAGAGCTACTGCGCCGATACGGTCGCGGCGCTCAAGCAGGGTTGGCCGGACCATCGCTGTTTCATCTTCGGGCATCTCGGCGACGGCAATTTGCACGTGATTGTAGGCGTGGGCAGCGACCAACCGGCGGTGCGTCACCAGGTGGAGAGCGTGGTTTACCAAGGCCTGGGTCCGCGCCACGGCTCGATCTCCGCCGAGCATGGAATCGGACTGGACAAGCGGCCGTTCCTGCATTGGTCGCGCTCCGCCGAGGAGATCCAACTGATGCGTTCGCTCAAAAAGCTGCTCGATCCGCTGGGGCTGCTCAATCCCGGCAAGGTGCTGCCGGACGAAGTTCCCTTGTGACTCAAGTGGAGTGATTCAAGTGGAGTGACTCAAGTGGACAACTTGTCGCTCGTTTAAGGCCATCCCGTCCCTAGCCATGACGAGTTCCAGAGGGAGTAGATTGTTCATTCATCGAACCATTGACGCCGCGGATCTGCACGACAACACTTGCCATAGCCGCTTCGTCATAGACCATCCTTAGTACTTTCGCCTTACATTGATTATTTGGAGGCGAACTTGCAGTTAGCTGGGCATGCGCATTGTGTACTCGATTCTGTTCTTGGCGCTGGTTGGCAGCCTGGCCTCCGCGAAAACCGCGGTTGACCTCAAACGGCCGGATGCCAACTCCACCGTCCGGGTGATCGTCCAATACTCCACACAGCCAAGCGAGGTTCACTTCCGGAAGGTTACAGATCAGCAGGGACGAATTCATCGCACCTATAAGAACCTGCCGATGGCCGCGTTCGACGTAACACCAGCCGCGCTGACGGCTCTGGAAAACGATCCTGACGTGGTGTATGTCTCTCCGGACCGCGAGGTGAGCGGAACGCTGGAGCACGTTGGGGCATCGGTCGATCTGACGCCGCTAACCAACTACTACAATTCGATCAAGCGCGCCAAAGCCGCCGGCGTCGGCGTCGCCGTGATCGACAGCGGCCTCGATCCAACCCAACCCTATTTCACGACCTATCTGTCGTCCCCGAGCAGAATTCTGCACAGTGAGAGTTTTGTCGATTCCACTCCCAACGACCTATATGGACATGGCACTCACGTGGCGGCCATCATCGCGGGAACCGACAACGTCACGTCCGCTCTGCCCAGCAAACTGGCCGCCTACTGGGGCATGGCGCCCGATGCCAGCCTCATCAACTTGAAAGTGTTGGATGCAAACGGTTCCAGTAACGATAGCACCGTGATCGCTGGCATCGACCGCGCCATCGCGTTGAAGAGCATTTACAACATCCGGATCATCAATCTGTCCCTAGGCCGTTCAGTCTTTGAATCTTATAAAGTCGATCCACTCTGTCAGGCCGTCGAGCAAGCTTGGAAGGCGGGCATTGTTGTGGTTGTGGCTGCCGGTAACGACGGCCGCGACAATTCGGCCAAGACCAATGGATACGGAACCATCACCGCTCCTGGAAACGACCCATACGTCATCACCGTCGGCGCCGCCAACGACAAACAGGACTTGGATCCCAGTAACGACGTCATGACGTCCTACAGTTCCAAGGGCCCCACGGCGATCGATCACATCGTGAAGCCCGATCTTGTGGCTCCCGGCAACCTCGTCATTTCCGGCCAAGCCGCCGGCGCCACCCTCACCAATAACTATCCGGGCAACCGTATTCCGGTTGGCGACTACGCTCCGGGAAGCAGCACCTCCGCTTCTCCCTACTTCTTCACGCTCTCGGGCACCAGCATGGCCGCGCCGGTGGTTTCGGGCGCAGCGGCATTCCTCATCGATAAAAACCCTTCTATTACTCCCGATCAGGTCAAAGCCAAGCTCATGCGGACCGCCCGGCGGACGTTCCCTTCCACGATGACCATTACCGATACCACCACGGGCGCGGTCTACACCGTGTATGCCGACATATTTACCGTGGGCGCCGGGATGGTCGATCTTTGGGCAGCCTACAACGACACCAGTATGCCTTCGGGCTCCGCTGCTTCCCCGGCTGCCTACTACAACGCCACGACAAAAACCGTCAGCCTCAATCTGAACTCCACTTCGGCCGCCTCCATCATTTGGGGAACGGGCAATACCTACAGCGCTTCCGTAATTTGGGGCACCAACGTCAGTGGCAGCTCTATTATCTGGGGGACATCGCTGATTTGGGGCACATCCACCGTGAATGGATTCTCCATAATTTGGGGCACCAGTTCGCCCTGGGCCTCGTCTACCACTGGCACTGAGAGCCTGACCATTCTGATTAACGGTGAGAAGTAGGCGCAATGCGAGGCCTGGCACTCACTCCGAATCGCGCCCTCGATTGTCGACCACGTTGAGCGCCGAGCGGGCATGAATGACTGAACTGGTCGATTCCTTCACGATCGAGTAGACTGGCCGGTTCCCCGAGTGCTGCGCCAGCATGTATAGATATTCGGATATCACTCCCAGCATGGTTGACATCAGAAAGAAAATTACGGCCATGGGCAGCGCCAGCGATATCCAGCCTTCGACCACGTTGTGCTTGAATATCGCCACGCCCATCACCCATCCGGCAAATAGCAGGCTTAAAAGACTGGCTAAGAGCGCCATTACGGTCAGCAGCCTCAAGGGGCGCGCTGAAGTGGCCAGCAGGATGGTCGTCGCACGGACGAAGCCACCAATGAGGCTGTCTTCATGGAAGCTATTTCCGAGCTGGACTGGCGCGTATTCAAAAGTCGCCACCCGGTGTGAGTTAAAAAACGGCAGCACGTCGATCATGAGATGGCGGTCGCTGCTCCTCGTCACACCGCCCACGATGCGCCGGCTGTACAGGCGAAACTGAGACGCTTCAGAAGGGATCAGCAAGCCGGTGGCGGCTTCGAATACCCGGCTGAAGATGCGCCTCCGCATCGCATACCTTCTGGGGCGCTCTTTATCCCGCCAGACTCCACATACGAACTCGTTCCCTTGCCCGGCCATTTCCCACAGCAATGGAATCAGATCGACGGAGTCCGTTTCCGGATTCAGCGTGATCACGAAGTCGCCGATGCTGCTATCGAGACCCGCCGTGAGAGCCACTTCAAACCCGGATGGCATGTTCAGACAATACAACTGCAGGTTGGCGACGCTGCTCTGGAGTTGCTCGACGATCTCGACCGTACCGTCGCGCGAGCCATCGTCAACCACCACGATTTCATAATGGTGAAACAGGGCGCGGGCAACCCGGTCCAGGCCGCCAATCACGCCGCCGACAAATGTGGCCGCGTCGCGAACCGGCACGATGATCGAGACCACCGCATCCATTTCGGTCTTGGTGGCCGGAATCATAAGCCTTCACTGCGCAAGCGTTCAATCGCATCGTAAATGTTGTCGATCTTGCCGCCCAGAACCGACCAGACCGGATTCGGTGTATCGCTCCGCTCTACTAGGATTGGCCGCCCGTCGTCGATTTCGTTTCTGGCTAAAACAGTTTTCACTTCGAACAGGGAATCCACCAGGCGCGCTTTGTCCATAGCGGGGATATAGCGTTGCGCATCGCTGAGCATCAGCCGGGCCTGCGACCGGCGGTTGTGCGCGCAAAGAGCCGCATCCGGCTCGGGAGCGTCCGCGCCGCTATCGGTCCACGAGCAATGCGGCGTATAGCGCACGTGCGAAATCGAATGCAAACCGCGCGCCGGAAAAGGCAGAACGGAGAAGAATGGCCCGCACATCACCGTAACACCGAGGTCGCGAAGCTCTTCGGGCGGCTCAATCAGCGCCAGTTCCGCGATTTCATGTTTCAGAATCGCACGCCGCTTTGAGGCCGTGCCTCCGATCTGCCGCAATCCCGAGTAGGTGCAGTTGATGACATATTGCGCCGTAAGCTCGGAGCCATCGGAGAACGATACCCGGGAGCGCGCGCCATCGGGCTCGACCTTTTCGGCGCGGAGCCCCAATCGCGTTTCCACGCCCGCTCGTTCCAGAGTTGCGCGGAGCAGGTCCCGCAGAACCGTCGCGTCAAAAACGTGTTCCCTCACCTCGTAAACTGTATCGATCAGCCGCTCACTAAACAGGCGTGCGTATTCGGACTTGGCCGGCGCGCAAAACGCTCCGATAAGCTGACAAAATCGCTCGAACTGGCGCGGTGAGACCTTGCTGCGTTCTCGCGCGACGCAATATAGGTGGACAATTCCCTCCATCACGCACTCGGGAAACTCGCGCACAAAGCGGTCGAAATTGAGCCGGCTCCGGTACCCGGTCTGGAGGCTGCGCGGGTAATGGTAGCCCTGATGAATCCGCGCCTGGTTGGTAAAGGAGGCCCGCTGCATCAGGCCGGCCTGTTGTTCCACCAGGACCACGGAATCCATCCGGGACTTCAGATGCTTAGCGATGTAGCAGCCGTAGAATCCGCCCCCAATGACCAGTGCATCGGCCTCAGTGGTCATTGTTTTCCCTTTGCCGGGTTGTATCTCCCGAGAGCCGCCAGCACCACTAACCGGATAATATGCAGCTTGGCGCGAATGCCGCCTATCTTGCTGGGTAAGGGACCGCTCCGGGGATATTCCCGGCGCACGGGTAACTCCCTGACCCGATATCCCAGGCGCGGAATCCGCACCGAAAGGTAGTAATGCAGGTTGTAGGTATCGAAGACATCTCGAAAGGGCTGGACCCGAGGATCGAGCAGCACCCGCCGGCTCAGCGCTCGGAATCCGTTGGTCGTGTCCGTATAGCGAAATCCCGCGGCCAAACTGATGAGCGGAGCGTGAAACAGCGCCACGCCCAGCTTCCGGTCCCACGGTGTATTCCGTTCCAATCCGCCTTCGATGTACCGGGAACCCTGGATATAGTCGCTGCCGCTCGCTAGCGCCTCCAGAAACGCGGGAATCGCTTCGATGCCATCCTTGCCGTTGCCATCCACGAGTACGAAGCCCTCATAGCCTTGGTTCAAGCCATAATCTAGCAGCATACGGAGCTGGGCGCTCAACTTCCCCGCGCCGCGCTTGATCAGCAGTGCGCGCACTCCGCTGCTCCTCATGCGTTCCGGATCCGCGCTGCCATCCGTACTCGCGCCGTCTCCAATGACAATGTCGCAAACACCGCGCAGAAACTCCATTTTGCGAAGTTGATTCCGCAGCCGCTCGGCTTCGTTGAGCACGGGAATCAGGACCGCGTAGCGTGTTTGCCGGGCTTGAAACTCGTGAATATCGTATGCGGGAACTTCGCGGCCGGAACGCGCCTGGCCGGCATTATTTGAAGCCTGCATACACGGGGCCAACAAAGGCAAGGGCCTGTTCCAGCGCGGGAATGGCGGGGTCTCCTGCTCGCATCTCGAGGGCGACATATCCTTGATATCCCGCTTGGGCGAGAGCAGTCGCGGCGGCGGCGTGGTCGCTCAAGGGTTTCGCGAAACCCGCGAGGTTCGGTTCACTGGCGTGAAAATGCCTAAGGATATCGGCCGTCGGCCAGAATGGATGCGGCCGGATTTTCGTGCGCCAGATGCATGCAGGCGCTGTCGAGGTGTAAGGCAAAGCCGTCTGCCCCGACCGCGCGGACCAGGCGGGCGGCCGTTCCGCTTTCGGTTACGAAGTTACAGCCGTATTCGGAGGGATTCGCTTCGAACACGAGTTGCACGGACCGTCCGGCGTAGTGGGGCGCAAGCTGCGAGAAAAACTCAGTCGCCTTGGCAAACGCCTCGCTCTCATCCAGCGTTCCGCGGGCGCGGCTCTTTGGCGCGCCAAAGACCACTGAGGCGGCGCCAAGTTCAGCAGCCAGATCGGCGCAATAGCGGAGATGGCTCAGCAGGGCCTCGCGATCCTGCTCCGAGCCGAACAGCCGCAGTTCCGGCTTCTGAAACAAAATCGCCTGCAGCGAAGAAATCTTCAGGCCCTCCGATTCCACCTGACCGCGGTACTCACGCGCAGCCGTCGCCGTGGCGCCCCGCCACTCCGGCCAGATACGCGTGGGCGCCACTTCGATGGCGCCGACGCCGAGGCGCCGGAGCATTCGAAAAACCTCTTGTTCCGTATCCGAGGACCAGGCGATGTTGGATGCCGCGAGTTTCATAGCCTAGGCGTACTTCTTCTCTTGCTCGATAAAGGCTTCCAATTCATTGAGAAGTTGGCTGGCGTGTTCGAGGTAGCCCGGAGGGCCACCGAAGCGATCGCTGTGAATCGTGCGGACGTCATAGTGAACCTCCGGCCCCGCGGTGCTGCCCACGGCGGCGCCGGAAAAAAACCGCTCGATGATTTCCCCCGTGCGTAAGGGCGGACTAACAAAGTTCACGGTATCGATTCCAGCCTCTTCCGCGCGGCGCAAGTCACGCCAAAGATTCGAAATATTGTAATATTGGAAGGAACTCGCGGGGTTTATGGCGCCCAGGCCATTCTCGTGCAAAAGATCGTAGATTACATTCTTTTTTAAACCCGGCCCGAACACGCCGGCCACTCGCGCCGCCATCGCTTGCGGGAAAATAGCGCGCACTCCTTCTTCGAATTCCAGGCGATTCGCGCCATAGGGATGGTTGGGCCGGGAGCGGCAATCGTAGGTTTCGTCGACACCGCTAATGAGGGGGTATACATCGATGGTGGAAATGATGACGGCGCGCCCGCACCGCACCGATCCCAGACACTTGAGCAAAGATTGAATGCGTGCCCGGTCCTCGGCGGCGTTCTGATTTGCCCACCATTTTGTGGCAATCACTCCGGCGCAAACTAATAAATCGAATTCCCGTCCGCAAATTTCGTGAATATTGGCGGAGTTGTAGCAATCCCCGAATGTCGTCTGCCGCAGGAGATTGCTTCCCACGAACCCGGTGTAACCTATAAGCGCGGCTCGCATGGGTTGAGCATATCACGGCAGCAAATCCGCGCTTCTCCGCCATAGCCATGAAATAACCGATTCAATGCGGCCAGCCTACGTTCATATCGCCTTCGATAGCCCGCCGCGGGCGCGAAGGAGCGGTCAGAAAATCTTGATTCCGTTCGTGGGAACACCTGCGTTTATATCACCTCTGATGGCCCGCCGCGGGCCAACGGGCACCCCCGACCGGCGTCTT
Source organism: Bryobacterales bacterium (assembly GCA_963836595.1). Lineage (GTDB taxonomy): Bacteria > Acidobacteriota > Terriglobia > Bryobacterales > Bryobacteraceae > DATFZA01. Next base: position 2,728,468 of record CAWIKC010000001.1, on the reverse strand, counting down.
CCGAGCCGCGGCCGTGAGGAGCGGTCAGAAAATCTTGATTTCGTCGTGCAACCAACGTGCGTTTATATCACCTTCGATGGCGAGCCGCGGGCCATCGGGCACTCCCTGACCCGCGTCCTCCGACTCAGAAAATCTTGATTTCGTCGTGCGACCAACGTGCGTTTATATCACCTTCGATGGCGAGCCGCGGGCCAACGGGCACCCCCGACCGGCGTCTTCCGACGGTCAGAAAATCTTGATTTCGTCGTGCAACCAACGTGCGTTTATATCACCTCTGATGGCCCGCCGCGGGCCGTCCGGCACTCCTCCCTGACCCGCGTTTTTCCGAGCCGCGGCCGTGAGGGAGCGGTCACGAAATCGCCAAAGCCATTTTTGTCCGCTAATGTTTTCAAAGATCTGCCCTCTGCAAAACGGACCGAAAATCGATTTCCCGCAGCTTTGGAGCCCGCGCGGTCCGACAGCAATGGGTACTTAACGGTGAGTCGAGACCACGGGCTTGTCACCCGGGTGGGCTTTCCAGATAACGATAGTATCTTTTCCTGGGCCGGGTTCATCCAGACGGTTGTCTCCGTTGACATCGAGCAGCCACTGGCCGTCGCGAAACACCCCGGCTTTGGTGCGCCCGTCCCGATTCCATTCGCCAGTCACGGGAATGTCGCCCGGAATTCCGCCCAGCGGAAAAGATATATCACCGCCTACTCCTGACTCATCGAACGTGCCGTTGCCGTTATAGTCGAGGACCCAAAGGTATCCGGAACCGAAGATGCCAATCTTATCCCGGCCTGAACCATCCCAATCGCCCACCACCGGGACGTCGCCCGGGCCGCCCCCGAACGTATACGTGCGGTCGCCGCTATTCGAGTCGCCGGTTTCGTCCTTCCCGTCGCCATCGAAATCCAGCAGCCAGGCGCCACTTCTGTAGATTCCAGCCTTTTTCCGCCCATCGCCATTCCAGTCGCCCGTGACCGGGATGTCACCCGGGCGGCCGCCGAACATAAAGGTTATGTCGGCCGTTCCAGGCCGCCGCCCGCCGCCGACACCGAGCAGCCAGAGTCCGTGGCGAAAAATACCGACAGACGGTTCTCCGGAACCGGTCCAATCGCCAACCAAAGCAATGTCGCCAGGCCGGCACTCGAAATGTACTTCCGCTAGCGGGCCCGGTACCCGCCGCCACGGGTCTACCTTGCCGGAGTCCTCGTGAACCCACGTACAGCGTGCTCTTTGAAGGGGCGGCCCCGCCCCAGTCCGAATGTAGCCGAGTTGTGCAATCCCCTTGACGCGATAGCCGGCCGGCGCGGGCAAACCTCGGGAGGCGCGGATCTGCGCTATTGGGGCACTGATGAATTTCATATCGATGAATTTCGCAAAATCCCCGCTCCGATCGTGCTTCACCGATGCAAGCGCCCAGGATTTTGGAACAAAGACCCGGCACCATCCCTTCAGATACGGGCGGGAATTGCTGATTACTTCGGTTCCATCCGCCGATCCCGTACCGTCCCGGTTGGCATAACGTCCCGTCGCGACCGAAAAAGAGACATCCTGGGAGAATGGCGCCGGCCCGGTGGTCATTTCGTCGGGGGTTCCAAAGCCGCCTCCCAGCGCGATGCCAGGCGCGTAGAGGGCAAATAACAGCATCGGCGCCGCGCGCTTGACGGTGGTCGAAAATTTCCGCGTCAGGTCATGGCACAGCAGCACGATCAGCAGGCTCGAGACCATATTCATGCCGTAGAAATACTGCGGCAAGTACTGCGCCCCGTAACGGTACATGATGGCGCTCAAACCCGGACGAAATATCGCGCTAGCCGCCGCGAATACCGAAAATCCCACGATCGTTATGACGTAAACCTGATTTTCCTTCCAGGTCTGCCGGCGCAAAACCCACACCAGCGAGGCAAGCACTACCACGGCCAGAAGCACGACATAGCTATCCCGGAGATGATTATAAAAACCGACTAGTAATGGATATAACAACTCTCTCGCCAGAATCATCTCCACGCCGTTGGCCCAGATAAAAGGCCCGCCCAGATAATTTGGCGGCGTAGCGGCTTTCGGCGTGTACAGATGGATTGCGCACGCCATCACGCAGACGCCGAGAGCAATCAGACTGAGAAACGATCGATCCCGGAGCAATTCCCCCCAGCCGCGGGGTCCACGCGGTCCGTGAATGATGCGGCTCGCGTATGGGATCGACGCCAGAATCAACAGCGGAATCACCGTGGGGTTGGTATTCGCACAAACAAACAAAACCACGTCGCACATCACCGCCCGCGCGCCTGACGGCTTCTCGCATACTCGATAGGCAAGAATAATGACCGCCAGGTAAACAAAGCTGTAGCCGGTGTTGGAGATTCGCCCCACAATGCCGCCATCGCCGCCGCTGAGCGGAGTGCCAACCACAATAGCGGCCAAACAGACCAGCCATGCGGTAGAAAGACGGCGCCGCAAAAGCAGAATGGGAAGTGTGGCTAGCAACGCGAAATAACACCCCGACACCAGCGCCATCGCCCACGGGACCTGGCGGACGTCGCCGCCCAGGAAGACGCGATCGGCCAGGATCGCCGCTTCACTGAGCAACACGTTTCCAAAGACGAAGTATCCGTTGTGCGTGTGGCCAAGAGCGGCCAATAATCCTTTGTTGGCAATGTCGCTGAAATAGCCGGTGCCGTCTTCGGCGACAAAGCTCGGTTCAAAAAAAGAAAACGGCGTGCGAATTACCAGAAAGAGGAAGCAGACCGCAAAACAGGCGGCAAATAACGCCGCCCGCGACCGCAGAGCGGCGGCCCAGGCTCCCCGGTCTATTTTGAGGGAGTTGAGGGAAAATACCATAACGTCATGTTGGAGGATAGATAATCGTCGGGCGTGAGGAGTTCGTGTCCGGCCCCCTGGAAGAGGCGGAGTCCTGGGATCACCTGAGAATCCATGATGATTAAGTTAGCGCTGAATCCATCTCTAACGCCGGGCTGATGCCCGGAGGAAACTGTCACCGTGCTACCTCTATAAGGAAATATCGGCAATCCGACTGCGCCGATTTCGTTGCCGCCGGCCGCGCCTGCGCCTAAGGTGAGTTTGTACTGCCGGCCATAACAGCGCTCCCGCCGCGGCAGGAACAGGTCGGCGAGTTGCCAATCCTCCTGGTTTAAGGAATCAAGCTCGCCGGAACCGATTTGCGCCTGGTCCTCGAGCCGAATCAGACTCCAATGGATCTGGTAATCGCTCGGCAAACCGCCCACTGTGAGCTGCACTTGCACGGACGTCATATATTCCTGATGGGGCGTCAATATCTCGGATACCGTTGCCCCGTAGCGGAAAAAGATGTTGGAGAACTCGTGTTCATGCGCCGGGTCGAACAGCAGCGAGAACGAGGGCCGGGACAAGGCACAAGCCCGTTGCGCCGCGATTGCTTGCGCGTCCGCCATCCGGTACAGGGCGACGGCTCCCGCTTCGCGAAAAATCGTTTCCGGCGCCTTCAGGGCAAATTTGTACAATCTGCCGGCGCTCCGCGGGATCGGCTCGAACCGTAGCCGGACAAAACCATAGTCGTGCATTTCTGTCGCGGGAAAAGATCCGCTCCTCACCACCAATCCGCCCGGGTGATCCATATCCTCGAGCGTCCAATCAACCGGATGGGGACGGCGATGCTCAAGGTAAGCGTACACCTGGAACTGCATCGTTCCCAGACCGTCGGCCCGGGCATAAAAGCACTCTGAAAAGCCGCTCTCGCGCCAGATTGGAGCCAGGGCATAGGGTCGGACGAGCGGGTAAATCAGACCCGCGGCCGGTAAGCGGAAGCCCTGGCCTTGAGGAAGGTAGCGCGCTCTAATCGCCAGATAACAGAATGAGGTTACCAGTGCGAGCCCCGCGAACACCAGAGCGCGAGCCAAATAGGTTCGAAGCACTCCCAGTCATGATATCAATCGCAACGTGTGAAGATCCAGCTTCACACATGGCTTCAGACAGTGCTTCAGACACTGCTTCAAACACTGCTTCAGACATATGGCCGGCGAAGCTCCCGTCACGAATTTACGAACCCATACGTGCGTCGCGAGGTGCGCCCCATCCAATGGATTGAAGGCGGAAAAGAAAATGCTGAAAAAGCTGAGAATCTCTACTCTGGCGCTGGCGGCGGCTCTGGCGGTTGCGGCGCCCACACTTACTTTCGCTCAAGACCGCGATGGCCGCCGCGATGATCATCGTGACGTTGCCCGCGTCGAGCGCCGTGACGATCATCGCATTGTCCGGGGTGGAGACCGCAGTGGCTTCCGGTTCAGCTTTGGAATCAACGTGGCGCCCGCAGCCGGATATTACGATCAGTTCGGCGTCTGGCATCCTTACGGCTACTATGACCAGTTCGGCGTCTGGCATGTGTACTGAGCGCACCCGCTCTCGTGAAGGCCGCGCGGCTCGGAATCGGCGGGACCGAGCGGGCCGCGCTATTCCATGCGCAGGGCGATCATGGGGTCGATCCGGCTGGCCCTGCGCGCCGGCAGATAGCTGGCAACCAGGGCGGCCACGAATAGGATCGCAATCATGATCGCAAGCGTCAGGGCATCCATCGGCCGCATGCCCTCAACCAGACGCTGCAACAGCCGCGCCCCCGCCAGGGCCCCTAAAATTCCCACCCCAACACCAGCAAAAATCATTGCCAGGCTCTCCCGCAGCACCAGCCGGACCACGTGCTGAGCGCTTGCTCCCAAGGCCATGCGCAGACCCATTTCCGGAACGCGCTGGCTGGTGAGGTAGGCGAGCACGCCATAGATGCCGATGCATGCCAATAGCAAGCCCGAGCCCGCAAATACACCGAACAACACCGCCAGAAATCGCTGCCGGTCGAGCGATGCGGCCGCCAATTGCTCCAACGTCGCCGTCTCGTAGAAAACCTCATCGCCCGTAGCGCCCCTCAGCTCCCGCCGCAAGGGTTCAACGATGCTCAACGGATCGACATTGGTGCGGATCGCTATCGACATGACGGAAGAGAAAAAATGCATTAACCGGTCGGGCACTTGGGCGAAAGGGTAGTAGATTTGATCGTGCACGCGCGACAAATCGTCTCCGGCCAGCCCCCAGTGCCGGACATGGCCCACCACACCCACGATGCGGACCGGTTTGGGGCCCATGGACGGCACCCACAGACGCTTTCCGACCGGGTCTCTTCCCGGAAACGCATGCTGCGCCAAGTCGCCGTCGATCACGACCACCGGTTCTTTACCCAGGCGATCCTGCTCGTCGAAAAATCGGCCTGCCCGCAAGGGTATTCCCATCACCTTTAAATCATCGGGCGTGGCGCTCGACGCCAGAGCGGCGGGCATTTCGTTGGGCGGCGGCATAGCCGCGGTTGCCGAATAGCCCAGCACATTTTCGCCTTCCCGCATGGGAATGATATCCGTCAGCGCAACGGATTGCACTCCCGGCACATGCCGGGCGCGATCCAGGATTTCCTGCCAGGCGGCTCGAGTCTGGCTGGGATCGGCGAGCGCATGCGGCGAAATCGCCACGCGCGCCGTCAGTACATTGGTCGAATTCACGCCCGGATCGAGCGACGACAGTCGTTGCAGCGTGCGGCCCAGCATACCCGCCGAGACCAATAACACCACCGCCAGCGCGATTTCGGAAACCACGAACGCGCCGTGCATACGGCGCGATCCCTGCACCACCGACCGCGCTCCGGCGCGGAGCGTCTGCTCCAAGTGGCTGCCAGGAGTGCGCAGCGCGGGCGCCAGCCCGAAAACGATACCGCTGAGCAGCGATATCGCCAGCGCGAAAATCAGCACCCGCCAGTCGAGACGGATTTCCGTTGCGCGCGGCAGGCCGCCCGGCCAGAACAGCACGAAGGGATGAATCGCCAATCGGGCCAACACCACTCCCAGAACGCCGCCGCAAAGGCCAAGTAATGCACTCTCCGTCAGGCTTTGGCGCACCAGACGGCTTCGGCCGGCGCCGAGCGCGACCCGCATGGCAAATTCACGCTCGCGCGCGACCGAGCGCGCCAGCAACAAGCTCGCGACATTTACGCACGCGATCAGCAACACGAGGCCTACGGCCCCTAGCAGCATCCACAGCGTAGCTTGAACATTGCCGACTAATTCCTGCTGCAGAGGGACAATCACGATTCCGCGGCCGGCATCGAATTCTGGATACTGCTGCGCCCGCTGGCTGGCAATCACGGCCATTTCACTTTGCGCGTCGCCCAACGTCCTGCCGTCGCGGATGCGCCCGAACACATGAATAAAGTGCGCGCCGCGATTCCTCATCCTGGGCTCCCGATTCTGGCCCAAGGGAGTGAACACGTCAACCTCCCCGCCCAACTGGAAACCGGCCTGCGCGACGCCAATCACGCTATACGGGATCGCGTCATATACCAGCGGAACCGCCCCAGCCAGCGGCTTCCCTCCGTAGCGCCGCTGCCAGTAGCGGTAGCTGATGATGGCTACAGGCGCAGCTCCAAGCTGGTCGTCGCTGGGCTCAAAGCTGCGTCCGGTGGGAAGGGTAATGCCCAAAACATTAAACAATTCCGCCGAAATCTGCCGGCCGGTCACATATTCGGGCTCTCCCGGATTGCTGACCGTGCCGCCACCGTAAGTCCACGCCGCTAAATCCAGCGAGCGGCTCTCCCGTTGGCAATCCTGAAAACTTGGATAAGCAAAACCCCACTGATCGGCGAACTTCACGGTGTGCTCATGCAGCGTCACCAGGCGTTCGGAGTGCGGATATTGGAGCGGCTTCAGCAGAACGCTGTTGATGAGCGTAAACATAACGCTAGTGGCCCCGATGCCGAGCGCCAGCGTCAACAACGCGACGGCGGCAAACTCCGGCTGCTGCCGCAGCGTGCGGAGCGCGTAGCGAAGATCCTGCCGCAGGTCTTCGAGCCAGCGCGTCGCGCGGACCTCGCGGCATTGTTCCTTCACCTGCTCCGGCCCACCGAGAGCCAGCCGGGCTTGGCGCCGGGCTTCCTCGGGCGTCACGCCCCGCGCGATCAGATCGGCCGCGTGTTGGTCCAGATGGAAACGCAGTTCTTTCTCCAAATGTTCTTCACGGCGGCGCCAGTTCATTCCGCACTTCCCGTGGATAAGTCGAGGATGAGCCCGACGGCTTCCGTCAGACGCTGCCAACTCGCGGTTTCCGTTTCGAGCTGCGCCCGTCCCTTTCTCGTCAGGCGGTAGAATTTGGCCTCGCGTCCGGTCTCCGTGTTTTTCCAATCCGCTGCCAGCAGGCCGCGGCTTTCCAGCCGGTGCAACGCCGGATAGAGCGAGCCTTGCGGCACCTGCACCACATCGCGCGACACCTGTTGCAGGCGCTGGGCGATGGCATAGCCGTGAACGGGACCAAGCGCGACCGTTTTCAGAATCAGTAAGTCGAGTGTGCCTTGAGGCAATTCCGATTTCGGCTGCGTCATTTTTGAGTACCTCGCGCTTCTACATATTGCCACAACAACGTGTAGAAGCGCAAGGCATCGTCGGAAGATTTCTTCCTGGCCTGTCTAGCCCAATGTTTAGGCCCGAACGTCAGTGAGGGGACCGAGCGCCATCCCTCGCTAACGCGGGGCTAGGCGGGGAGCCTGCCTTGCTTGAGCCAATCCGCCACCCGAAGATTTCTTTCAGCGCTATAGGCGAGAATACTCTAATGCCTCTAATGGATATCGTGTTCGGGCGTCCCATGGCGTCGAAAGAGGAACGCGCGGAGAGAATCGGCCCAGCGGCCGGCATCCCGATCTTTGGGCTGGATGCTCTCAGTTCCGCCGCATATGGTCCGGAAGCTGCGCTCACCTTGCTGATTCCGCTGGGGGCCGCGGGCGTTGCCTACATCCTGCCCATCAGCCTCAGCATCGTCGTGCTGTTGGCGATCCTGTATTTTTCCTACCGTCAGACGATCGCCGCCTATCCGGCAGGTGGCGGGTCGTACACGGTGGCCCGGGAAAACATCGGTGCGGGCGCCGGACTGCTGGCGGCCGCGGCGCTCATGATCGACTACGTGCTCACCGCGGCGGTAGGAATTTCCGCCGGGGTCGGCGCGCTGGTTTCCGCGGTACCGAGCCTGCAACCCCACACGCTAATCATCTGTCTCGGCATTCTATTTGTCATCACCATTACCAACCTGCGTGGATTGCGCGAAGCCGGCGTCGCGTTCATGGTTCCCACTTACCTTTTTATCGGCTGCCTTTTTACCATGATCGCGATCGGCGTGGCCAAAGCCTTGCTCGCCGGCGGCCATCCCGCGCCGGTCGAAAGCATGCCCGCCATGCCCGCGGCAACCGCGGCCATCAGCGCCTGGTTGCTGTTGAAAGTCTTTTCGAGTGGTTGCGCGGCGATGACGGGCGTCGAAGCGGTTTCCAACGGAGTGAAAGCTTTTCGCGAGCCGACCGCTCCCAACGCCCAGAAAACCCTCACCGTCATCATTGCCCTGCTGATGCTGTTGCTCCTCGGAATTGCTTATCTGGCCGCCGCGTACCATGTCGGCGCGACCGATCCCAATAAAAACTACGAGAGCGTACTCTCTATGCTGTTGCGCGCCGTGATTGGCAAAGGGGTTTTCTATTACGTGTCCATCGGGTCTATTTTGTTGGTGCTTTCGCTTTCCGCCAACACCGCCTTTGCCGATTTTCCCCGCCTATGCCGCATCATTGCGCGCGACAGCTACCTGCCTCATTCGCTCGCGTCCACCGGACGGCGGCTCGTATATTCGCAAGGAATTATCGCGCTGGCCGTCCTCACCGCCGGTCTGCTGACTCTTTTCGGCGGCGTCACCGACCGTTTGATTCCGCTGTATGCGGTGGGCGCATTTCTCGCTTTCACGCTTTCCCAAGCCGGCATGGTGCGGCACTGGCGGCGTCAGGGGGGTCACTGGCGCAGCATGTTGATCAACGGCTTTGGCGCCTTCGCCACCGGTGTTACCACCCTTGTCGTACTGGCCGCCAAGTTCCTGGAAGGCGCCTGGGTTACCGTTCTGCTGATTCCGTTGATCCTGCTCTTAATGAACCGCGTTCGGCATCACTACGATGCGGTTGCCGAGGAGATCGCCACTCAGGATCCGGCGGACTTCCAACAACTGCAGCCTCCGCTGGTGATCACGCCGATTGCCAGTTGGACCAAGATCAGCCAGCGCGCCCTGCGCTTTGCCTATAAGTTTTCTCACGAAGTGCGTGCCGTCTACGTCGCCGTCGATAGCGAAGACGCCAGCGCGGCTTTTTGCCGGAAGTGGTCCACTCTCGCTGGAGTTCCGGCCAAAATCGCCGGCCTGCCGCCGCCCGAATTGGTGATCCTCGAATCGCCCTACCGCTGGGTTCTGACGCCCATTTTGGAGTACGTGCTCAAGGTCGAGAAGGAGAATCCCAGCCGGCAGATTGTAGTGGTGCTCCCGGAAATGGTCGAGCTGCATTGGTATCACTACGTTCTGCACAACCAACGGGCCGAAATCCTGAAGACCTGGCTCCTGCTCCGTGGCAGCCAACGGATTGTTACCGTGAATGTGCCTTGGTATCTGAAGGCATAATGCATCATTCTGAGTCTTCTCGCCTCAGTCTTCTCGCATGGTAAATCCCGTGGATCATGGTGAACTGCGGCCCGGCCGCCCGGCGCTCGTCGTTGATCACGCGCGCTACAAACAACGTGTGGCTGCCCAGCTTCCGAACCGCCTCGACCTCCATCTCTCTTAACCGGAGCGCGAAACGCGGGACCGGAACTCCGAGCGCGGGCGACGGGATGGTTTCAAACGGAAGCTGATCCCAGCGCACCGATTTCTGGCGGTGGTTCCCGCGGAGCTGGCGCGCCACCTCCGTCTTGTCAATTGGGATACTGCTGAAAACCAAGCGCCGCGCCTGCTCCACCAGCGGTGCAGCCTGACGGGCGCTGTTCAACGCAAAGGCCATATACCCGCTTCCGATCGCGCCCAGCAGGTTCATCGGAAAGATGTTTCCCCGCTGGCCATCGATCGCGCTGACCAGCACTACCGGGCGTGGACAGATGAACGCGACGATCATGGAGGCCGTACCCAGCGGGCTCATCCGCACGTCGGGGTCGCTGCCGCCTCGCCCCTGGACCAGAGCCTGGTGCAGGCGATGAGCCCATAACCGAGCGGGCGGGAGGCAGCGGTTGCGGCAGCTTCGCGCTTCAAACAGGTGCACGGCCGGCCCGCCGGTCCGGATTGTTCCTGCTGCTCGCAGGCCGATCTCGCCCAGCACATGGCGCTCGCCCTGTCGCTCACAGAACCGCAACGCGAGATGCGCGCTTTCTTCGAGATCGCCTTCGAGGCCAATGCCTATGGTGAAAGGCGCGGCGCAGGCAGGCACGTGAGCGTCGGTAACATCGCGCGGTGCGCCTGCTCCGTGTAACCACACGCTGATTTCATCCTGCGGGTCGGGCATGGCGACGGTGACCTGTTGAGGCAAATCGGTATCGCCCAGTAGCATCCGGCGAAGAGACTTCCGGGCTCGCTTCAGCAGAGTCATCTTCTACCGCCGCTCGAATTCCAACAAGACGCCGTCCGCCAGGTTTCGGAACAGCGGGAGCCGCCCAATGTGCCAATCCACCTCCGCCAGTGCCTTGGTTACGCGGGGAAAGCGCCGTGCCCAATGTTCCATATAGGAAGGCGGCACGGCGATGCCGACACCGTCCCAACTCCTCAATTGAAAACCGGGAGCGAAGGCGGATGCAATTTTACCAACTGAGTAGACGTGGACCTGAACCGGGCCCGCGTTGAAATCGGCATTGTCCTGGCGCAATCGCCGCAGCGCTTTGTCCGGTCTGCCATGCGCGAGGAACCACGCGATTTCCCACGGAACCAGGCGCCCGGTCATTCCCGCAATAAAGCGGGCGCCGGGTGGCAACAGGCTCGCCAGCACTCTGGCCACGGCGGGAAGATCTTCCACGCAATTCAATCCGGAGAAACTGGAAAAACCGCCATCGAAAGGAGCTTCCCCACCCAGAGCGCCAATGTTCTCATTCTCGAGGACGCGAAATTCCACGCGCTGGCTTAGGTGTGCGTCGTTTGCCAGCCTCCGCGCAACTTCCACCATGCGCGGCGAGATGTCGCAAGACAGAACACGTACGCCTCGGGCAGCGAGATGTACCGCGTCGATCCCCGTGCCACAGTTCAGCTCCAGGATGCGCTGGCCCGGCCGGAACGCCCGTTCCAGGGCACGCCAGACGATGCGGCGGCGCGCCTGAGCGGTAAGCAGGCCGCTAAAATTCCGGTCGTATGTGGCGGCGGCGGTATCCCAATACGCCTGTGCTGAAGCGGAGGACGTCATCCTTGGCTCAGTTATCAATTTACCTGGGCGGCCGCAAGAACTTGCAAAGAATTTGTAAAACTATCGCCGTACGATCCAGCTATACGGCCAGGCGTGGCCGGCTATAGAGAAAGTAAATAAACAGCCCAATAATCAGCCACACCACAAACCGGATCCAGGTCTCGAGCGGCAACCCGATCATCAAAACCAGGCAGCACACAATGGAAAAGATCGGCGTGAACGGCACCAACGGAACCCGAAACGATCGCTTACGCTCCGGTTGCTTCTTCCGCAGAACAATCACGCCCACCGCGACCAGAATGAACGCAAACAGTGTCCCGATATTCGATAACTCGGCGAACGTGTCGATGTCCCAAATTCCCGCCGGAATCCCTACCACAAATCCCGCGATCCATGTGCTTATGTGCGGCGTCTGATAGACCTTGTGTACGCGCGAAAACAAGTCCGGCAGCAAACGGTCTCGCGACATCGCAAACCAAACGCGCGCCTGGCCATATTGATAGACCAGCAGCGAAGACAGCATCCCCATCAACGCGCCAGCCGTGACCACTGTTCGCAGTTTGTTCATCCCCAGCGTCTTCAGCGCGTCCGCCACCGGCGAGTCCGTCCCCAGCTTCGTCCAGGGCACGATGCCCGTCAGCACCAGCGATACGGCCGCGTAAAGAATGGTGCAAACCACCAGCGTCCCCATGATGCCGAACGGCAGGTCGCGCTGCGGGTTCTTACACTCCTCCGCCGCGGTCGAAACCGAATCGAACCCGATATAGCTAAAAAAAATGATCGAAGCGCCCGTGAGCACGCCCGAAAATCCGTTGGGCGCAAACGGGTGCCAGTTGGATGCGACGACGTGCGGCGCCGCGCCAAAGCAGAAGAGCAGGATAGCTCCGATCTTGATCATCACCATGGTGCTGTTGGCTTCGGCGCTTTCTTTTACCCCTCGCACCAGCAGCACCGTCACTCCCATGGTGATGACGAGCGCCGGTAAATCGAACCACCCCGCCGGTTGCCCCGGAGCGGGCACGGGCGGAAACGCCCATTGCGGCGGCAAACGGAATCCGAACAGATTTTCGAACAGGTCTTGCAAATAGGCGGAAAAGCCCACGGCCACGGACATATTGGAGACCGCATACTCCAAAATCAAATCCCAGCCGATGATCCACGCTACAATCTCGCCCAGAATCGCGTAAGAGTACGTGTACGCGCTCCCGGCGATCGGAATCATGGACGCCAACTCGGCATAACATAATCCCGCGAATCCGCAGGCGAACGCCACCAGAATAAAAGAAACGGTGAGCGCGGGCCCAGCCCCCGGCCGGCCCATTTCCACTCCCGTCTTGGCGCCATGCAGCAGAAGATCGAGAACGGTCGCATCCAGAATCGATTTGACCGGGACAACCTTGCCTGCCGCGGCGGTTCCAGTCACGGTAAAAATCCCCGAACCGATCACCGCGCCAATCCCCAACGCCATCAGGCTCCACGGTCCCAGCGATTTGCGCAACCGGTGCCCTTGCGCCTCCGAGGAAGCGATCAGCTCGTCGATTGACTTGGTGCGAAAGAGAGAGGCTTTTATCGCTTTCTCTGCCCCTTCGACATTTTTGCTACTTTCTTTTTCATCGACCCGCGCGCCACTCCCGACGCGCGTTTCTGCGCCGGCGCCGCTTTCTTGCGCGCCGCCCGCTTCACCTTCTTACGCTCAGTCTTATCTTCAACGTGTTTAGTATTCATCTAAGTTTCGAATATTCACTATCTCGGCCTGTGGGGCAGGTTACTAACCTGCCGCGGGTTATTAACCCGCGCGCCAGCCCGCTTTCCCGCTTGTGGGGCGGGCGCCCTCGCCCGCGCCCGGCCCCCTGGCCGGGCTCTTCCCTCTCAACCGTTCTTGATCCCCGCGAATTTTTCCACCAGTTTCTTCAGACCGTAGCCCGGGAAACTAACGGTCAGCTTAGCATCTTCTCCCTCGCCCTCGCGCCGCAGCACCATTCCGCGCCCGTACTTGGGATGGACAATCGACGATCCAGCCCCGAACGCTTTTTGCTTAGCCGGCGGACGAACGGCAGGGGCCGCTGGTTTTGCTTGCGAAGCCGGTACATTCTGCGGCGCAGCCGGCTGCGCCACCGGCGTCATAACCGGTTTCCCCACCCCTTTCTCGGCGAAAAACTGGTGGATGTTCTCAACTGAGTTATAAGTCTTGCCGGTATAAAGATTCTTCTTCACCGCCTCGCGCACTTCATGCTGCTCCGAGAACAGGTCGACCTGATGATACCGGTCGTCCACCCGCAAATTCTCGGTCAAACCGCGCGGCACTTCTCTTAAGAATCGCGACGGAACCGCCCGCTCCGGCGACCCTCCGCCAAACCGCCGCCGGAACTGAGCCCAGGTCAAGTACAGCAGTTTCTCGGCGCGCGTCATCCCGACATAACACAGCCGCCGCTCTTCTTCCATGGCTGCAACCGATTCGAGCGATCGCGTATGCGGAAATAACCCCTCTTCCAACCCCGCGACAAACACCACCGGAAACTCCAGCCCTTTGGCATTGTGCATGGTCAGCAGCGAAATCTGCGATCGATCGTCCAGGTCGTCGCTATCGGCCACCAGCGCCGCGTGATCCAGAAACTCGGTAACGCCTTCGCCGCGCTCCGCGGCTTCCGCCGCCGCATTCACCAGCTCGTGCAAATTCCCCAGCCGCGATTCGGCTTCCGGATCTTTATCGGTTTCGAGCATTTTCTGATAGCCGGTGCGTTCCAGAATATCGGTCAGCAGCTCGTGAACTTCATTATGCGGCAGCTCGGCGGACAACTCTTCAATCAGCGCTTTGAAGCTGCTCAGCGCGGATTCCGCGCGCGCGGGAAACGCCCGCTCTTCCAGCATCCTGCCGATCGCCGTCCACATGCTCAGCCCGTTCTCGAGCGCGTATTGCTCCACTTGCTCGATCGTGCTCTTGCCAATTCCCCGCGCCGGCGTGTTGATCACCCGCAGCAAAGCAATGGAATCGTCCGGACTTTGCAGCACCTTCAGATAACACAAAATGTCTTTGATTTCCGCCCGCTGGTAAAAGCTCAGCCCGCCCACCACCAGATACTTCCGCCCGTAGCGCCGCAGCGCTTCTTCAATCTGGCGCGATTGAAAATTGGTGCGATACAGAACCGCGATCCGGTAATCCGGATTCCTCCGGAGCACCTTCCCAATGGTGTCGGCGATGAACAGCGCTTCGTTCTCCCCGTCAATTGCCTCGTACATTCCGATCTTGGCGCCCGCGCCGGCCTCCGTCCAGAGCCACTTACCCTTGCGCTCCGTGTTGTTGGCCACCACCGCGCTCGCCGCTTCCAGAATATTTTTGGTCGACCGGTAATTTTGCTCCAGCCGGATCACCGCCGCATTCGGATAATCGCGCTCAAAATCCAGAATATTGCGGATATCCGCGCCGCGCCAGCCGTAAATCGACTGATCTTCATCGCCCACCACGGCCACGTTGTGATGCGAGCCGGTCAGCAGCCGCACCAACTCATACTGGCTGCGGTTGGTGTCCTGATACTCGTCAATCATCACGAACTCAAACCGCCGGCCGAGTTGCTCCCGCAGATGCGTGTCATGCTCCAGCAGCCTCACGGATTCGAGCAACAGATCGTCGAAGTCGAACGCGTTCGCCGTGCGCAACCGCGTTTCGTAGTCGTCGTAGATCTTCGCCATTTTGCTGGTCTTGTCATCTTTGGAATCGCGCGCGATATCGGTGGGCGAGATCTTTTTGCTCTTGCTGTGGCTGATCCACGACACCATGCTCCGATACGGCATGAACTTATCGTCCAACCCAAGTTGCCGATAAACCGACCGCAACAACGAAAGCTGATCGTCCGCGTCATAGATCGTGAACTTGGTAGTGAACCCATCGCGAATGTCCGCCAGACGCGCGCCATCCCGCCGCAGCATCCGAACGCAGAACGAGTGAAACGTCGACACCAGCGGCGAATTCCCCCGCCCCGGATCGCCCAGCAGCGAATTCACCCGCTGCCGCATCTCGTCCGCGGCTTTATTCGTAAACGTCACCGCGAGCACACACGGCCCCGGAACTCGATGATGATCCACCAGATGCGCGATGCGGTGAGTAATCACCCGCGTCTTGCCGCTGCCTGCTCCAGCCAGCAGCAACAGCGGTCCTTCGACGTGAGAAACAGCCTCTTTCTGCTGTGGATTGAGGCCTTCAAGAAAATCCATGAGGAGGGGTTGCAAGGTGATTTTAACATGCGGGGGCGAAGGCGGGCTTCAACCAGCCTTCATCGGTCAGCGTTAGCCGGCTTTGACGCTCGCAAACCGCGCGCCCGTGGCGGCGGTCCTCGGATTTCACGCCCGAGTTTACATAGCGCCGATATCGGAAGTCAAAGCTTTTCCCCGGTCCAGGGAGACGGGGGGGCCGCTCGCGAGCCCGGCGAGTTGGACGTGATCCATCTCAGTGGGACCCTGGCCGATATACCGGTCGGCGTCACCTTTTCTGTCACGCAGTACGCTCAGCGTTTGGCCAGCTTCGATCCCGTATCTCTCCGCCTCGCCGCCGAACTGCTGTCGAGTCCGTTTGTGTTCGTCTAGACGAGCCTAGATGAGCCGCCACTTCCGCAGCATTTAGAAATGCGCCATACTCTTCTCCGAGTACACTATAAGAGAGAACTCCGACCACAGTCCTATCTTTTGACCAAACACCTGTCATCCTCACTACAATCTCTATTCTCAGTATTCAACGTCTTTTCTCTCCCTATTTATTCCTAAGAATTTCACTCTACATTCCTTATCTATCTAATCTACTCTATTAAAGAAAATCTTTCCTACTTAGAAGCCTAATCCAACTTTACTTTAAAACCAAGAGCTGTCCCCTATATATCTCAAATAGGATTATCGGAAGTAGAGAGCGACGCTGCCGCGGGTTATGATATGGTCTCTTTACAGTCGAGACGGAGGCGTTGTGACCGACGAAGAATATCGCGAATACCTGGCTGCGCTGTCACGGAAGTACCTGGATGTGTTTGCTTTTCAGCGAAAGCACATGATGCACGGGGAGCTTGCATACGAGATCGATAGGCTGTCGTCAATAGCCCGGTTCGTTCGGGCCGTGAGCGAGCGCTCCGACAAGCAGATCCTCGTCAAGGAAGCGGCACAAGAGATCGCAAATGCATATGTGGATGGCGTGATACGTGCATGGAACGATCAGGTGTTTTGGCGGCGCTCGACGAAGCTCCTGAGATTACATTCGGAAACCTGCGTCAATCGGCGATCCCCCCCGAAGACACTGAACTCCTGAGGCGTGCTGGCGTTGAGCATCCCGAAGCAGAAATCACGCTTGTCGTTCACTACGCTCGGCGGCGATTCGTGAGCAGGCAGGAAACGCCCCCTTCGGAGATGGCGCTTCGTGCGCAAGACGAGTTAAAGCGTGCTGCGGCGCGCCTCGGAGAGCTCGCATCCGAAGAAACGGTGAGCGAGAAACCCGAGAAAAAGAAGCGCAAGTTGTTTAACGGGGTCGGAAAGATACTCGCGGGGACCATTGCAGGCGCTGGCAACCTGTTGCTCGCCGCCGGGACTATCGTCGGCCCGAACCCGGCGACAGCGTACGGCGTCATCGCGTCATCAGCCTTGGCGGTGGGTAGCATTGGCCAAGGGATTGGCGATCTTCGCGGCGAGTGAAGCGGGATTTATCTGGCCACGCGCCTTCCTGCTGTCTGTTTTATTAGACGATAAAGTATGTTCGCCATCTATTAATCTGCTGTGACCAGTCGGGAGGTGAGGATCGTGCCCCAAGGCGAACCGTCTTCGTCGTATTCAGCGAAAACTTCCGAGGAATACCTGCGTACTCGTGTCGACTTCAAGACGGAGGCCTATCGAGCTAAGGGCACGATGTACCGTTGGTGGTACTCGACAATGGCTGCGACATCGGCCGTTGCCGCGGCAGCCGTTCCCGTGTTGATCAATCTGGGACCAACCGTTCCTAAAATCTACCCAACGCTGCTGAGTCTGGTTGTGACGGTTCTTGTCGGGATCGAAGGAATATTTCACTGGCGGGAACATTGGAAGAACTACGATCTCATGAAGTCATTCCTCCGCCAAGAAGCCTGTTTGTTTCAGGCCGGAGCGGGGGGCCTATCGCGGAAGGACATCCGAGGATGCCTTCAAGTTGCTTGTAGAGCGCGTGGAGGAGGCGATTTCTAAGGAACGTGCAGAGACAATCCAGATGCGCACTGCGCGCACACCGGGAGAAACGCCGCCAGGTGCGAACAAGCCACCCGCGCCGTCCCAGTAACCCTTGCATGAGCAGCACTATCGGGCCGCTCGCGTTTCGAAGCCAGGGGCGAGGCACACGCCGGATAGCGCACCATAAGGATGCTAGGTTGTACGATCTCCCTTGACGACCAGCTCGACCGCATAGCGATATTGATTGATCGTCTCGGTTCGTTGGTGGTTCTCACAGATGATGGGACGTATGACTACACCCAAGATCTTCCTGTGACCTCTAATGTCCGTGCAATGCGAGGCTAGGTTCGGGCCGAGACTGCTCGGCCCTTTATCATCGTTCAAGAACGCTAAGGTTCCGGCGAATGAACGCTCCCAGCCCTGAAGTGTCGCCGTGAAAAGATGCAATCGTAGCGGCCAGCAAATCGGCGGGGGGCATGTTTTCCCACGCGATGTAATATCTGCTTGCGTTCGCCAGGTGGCTGATGAATTCGCGTTGCGCTCTCCCGTTGCCTTCGCGGAAGGGATGAAGCGCGTTCAGCTCGCCCAAATAATAGGCGGCCCGATCGCTGAACGCCTCGGCCTCTAATCCGGCCAGATTTTTTTCTTTGGCTAGCTGCTGGAAGATTGGCGCGGCGGCGTTCTCGATCTGCATGTGATTGGCGAAGCGGTTCCGCCTTTGCTGATGTCGATGGTCCGCAACTGCCCGGCCCACTCGTACAGGTCGCTGAATAAATGCTTGTGGATCGCCTGAAGGTGCGCGAGATCGAAACGGCCTTTCAATGGTGCCTGCGACAACTCGAAAGAACGGGTCGCCACCAGAGCGGCTTCGGTTTGTTCAAGGGTGCTCTTGTCGGTTATACCAAGACGATTTATTAAAACGTGGGTCGTCGGGTCGAGGTACGGATCACTGTCGGAGTAGCGGGACATTTTGGAGACGCCGGTGGATGTTTCGGATCACTTCATTCGTGTCGATCTCGCCCCGTGCGACACGATGAAGGTCGGCAATTGTAGCCGCCGGGACCGTCAGCCCTTCAAGCTCCTGCTGCCCGATTGCGTGAGCCACGGCCCGCATGTTCCGCTGAATCTCCTGCTCGGTTAGCGTCGTGATCATGCTGGCTCCTCTTTCAGAATAACGCGAACAACCCTAGCAAATGCCGGTGGAGGACGGAAGGGCGGGGACTCGCTTTAACGGTCGCGGGAACGCTAATGACGAATGACGCCATCAGCCTGAGCAATCGACGTGAAATTATCGCTGGGCGGTTCGTCAATTCCTTCAATACTTTGCCTTGCGCCTCTTGGCTTGTGTCCGATAAAATCTGTTAACGGACAAAGAGCGCCATAATCGGTTCGGCACCCACCCCTTCGCCGATGGTCTCATCGGATCGTGCCCATCGCAACCAAACCTCCGTTTCCTTAAGCCAACCACCCCGCGAATTCGCGCGCCGATATGATCCGTGTGTTCTTGTGGCGCTTGAGCGAAAGCAGGCCGCCCTTATCGCCCGTAACCAGATAGTCAGCCCTTCCCGCTTCGGACAAAGCCAACAGAAAATCGTCCGTCGGATCGGGTGAGCGTTTAACGCGTGGCAGCGGCGCGATGTCCTCGGCCAGCTTCTTCACCTGATTGACCAGGCTTGCCTGCCTTATGTGGTTTGACAAGTTCGGCCACACGCGGCTTTTGCAGCGTACAGCGCAACTCGTCAATATGCGCCGCGCAAGTCAGCAGCGTAAATTTTCCGTCTAACCAAGCATCCACGATAGCGGCAGGCCTACCGGCTGGCGCGATCAGCGCAGACACTATGATGTTGGTATCCAACACCACGCGCATCAGGCTTTGCCGGCCTTCCGTCTGGCGCGGCGTTCGGAGCGGATCTCCTTGACGGCCTCATCGACAATGCGCTGAATTTCATCCGGGTCGGCATCGGCATTCCGCGCTCTGATGTCTTGAATGGTGCACTGAAGCACGCGCCGGCGGACAGCCTCTTCGATGAATTTCGAAAGGTCTCCCTTTTTTGCGCCCTGGGCGCCCAGATAGGTGCGAAGTGTCAGATCGGTGTCCTTTGAGACCTTGATGCTCCAGCGGACAGCTTCTTGTTCCATAACGGCACTTATACTCCTAAGCAGATAAACGCTTATACGTCGAGTATAATCCAGGAGGGGTGAAAGGCGCACACTGTCGTTCACTCGCCCGCATAGCAGTTCGCCGGCGCTCCGGCCCAGGATGGAGCTTCCAGATCCGCGGTCAGCAGGAATAGAATAGAGGTATCGATGGCCACGAACGCTCAGCTTTTCGGGCAAAATTCGGAAACCGGAATCCTCGCGCGTCTGATTCAAACCAGGCAAGGCGATCTATCCCGCGACGCGGCGGAGTATCTTCTTTCGCTGCAGTTCGACGAGCGTGATCTAGCGCGGATGAACGCGCTAAGCGAGATGGCACGACGCGGCTCGCTGGCCGGAGCTGAGGCGGCTGAGCTGGATAGCTATATCCACGTGAGCAACTTGCTGGCAGTGATCCGTTCCAAGGCCAGGCAGTCTTTGCGAACGGCGGAATAGCGGCGGGTGAACGCCGAAATAGTCCGGCAAGTCGGCGAGCGGCCGCGGGACGCTGTGAATACTGTCAGCTTGCTTCGTCCGCGCATTACACTCTCCACCAACAACTCCAGCACCGTTCCAGACAGACCACATCATTGCAAAACAGCACGGCGGCGGAGACGAGTTTGAGAACCTTGCGTTCGCATGTATCCACTGCAATCGATACAAGGGAAGCGAACATTGCGGGCATCGATCCGGTCACGGGAGGGCTGACCAGGCTGTTTCATCCAAAGCGCCGCTGACCTTGCCGGGGATGCTTTCCACGGCGGGACATTGTGACCAGTCGAGAGCAGACATGCGGAGCCTCGTTTCTTCCAGAGTAGCCTTTTCAGAAATACGTCGAGGCCTCCTCACGCGCGAGAAAAAGGACGGGAGCGAGGGACAGGTTAATCGGCGCGGCGATAGCCGGGTGGAAGATACCGCTCTAGATCCCCGCTGTCATGCAGAACGCGCGCTACCACGATGACATCGCCGCGCCGTCGGTAGAGTAGAAAATGCCGGGGCTCCTTCACCCCGGCTCCGCTTACTCTGGTGCGGCTCAGCGCAAGATGATACGTTCGCGCCCCTTCGATCATGATCTCGGGCCGCTCCTTCGAGCCCATCCGTTCATAGTCGGTTTCCACATCCAGCAACGCTTGCCGAATCAGGGCGGTGTAGCGTAGAGATGCGTCCCTCCCAAATTCCTGAAGGCTTCGCTTGAGGATCGCGGCGATGTCGCGCCGGGCAGGTCTATGTGAACTATCGTTTCCGGGAAGGGATTACGTTCCAGGAGCTGAAAGCGCGCGGCAACCTTCAGGACATGGCTGAAGCTGCTTATGCCATCGGCGCCGCTCTGGCCCACATCCGGACAGTTCCGGCGCCGCCAAACATTTCTGCCCGTCCACCGGCCTGGCGCGAACTGCTGCACGATGGTTCGCACTCGCTCGTTCTGAAACTTCGCATCGGGGCTGCCGGGCTCGATCGCTGGCGCGAGATCGTTTCAGCCTGGCTGCCGCAGCTCCGTCATCTCGATGAGTACCGAACTCTGGCCCGCGTCGATTTCAACAACCGCAACACGCTCGTGAAGCAGGAGAATGGCAAATGGACCGTGTCCGGAATTCTGGACTGGGAACTGGCATTTGCGGGCTCTGGGCTGTGGGATGCCGCGCGGTTTGTCTGCTATGAGAGCCGGGAACGACCCCGTCGCGAACCCCACTTCTCTCTGGGTTATCGCCATGGTGGCGGAGAACTACCCGACAACTGGAGCGACTTCTCCTGCGTGATCAATATCGTGAGCGCTGCCGAGAGCCTGAGCCGCCCGGACCTCCCGGAACGGTTCGTCCCCGAGCTAAGTGAGTGGGTAATCTCCGCTTTAGCCCGCAATTCCAGTCACGACTGAATTCTCAAATGGTTTCAACGCTTTAGCCGAATTCTCTTGGCTGTGGCCGCTATCATGGAAGTAGGCAGAGAAATCCCAGGCCAGCAGTTCGAGCCCGCAAGACCAATTTCGTTTCGCAAAAAGCTGGCTGCCGTTTGTAGCCCACAAGATCGATCTATTTCGTTTCGCAAAGAGCAGTCTGCCGCGTTATTATGGGGCAGGTTATTAACCTGCAGCGGGTTATTAACCCGCGCGCGGAGCGTTATTCGCAACACGGCTCCGGCATCCGGACCCGCAGAGTTCGTCAGCCGCAGGACTATTTCGTTTCGCAAAAGAGTCAGCCGTCCGTCGCCCGCAAGACTGTTTGGGATTCGCGACGCGCAGTCGAATCCGTGCTCCTCGACCGTTTCGTTTCGCAACGATGGAATACCAATCGAGCCCGCTCGACCCATTTCGTTTCGTAATTCGAGGCCACCCTCCGGACCCGCAGGACCATTTCGTTTCGAAAAGAGTCAGCCAGCCGTCCCCTGCAAGACTGTTTGGGATTCGCGGCGCCAGTCGAATCCGTGCTCCTCGACCGTTTCGTTTCGCAACGATGGAATACTATTCGAGCCCGCTCGACCCATTTCGCTTCGCAACACGGCTCCGGCATCCGGACCCGCAGAGTTCGTCAGCCGCATGATCATTTCGTTTCGCAAGAGAGTCAGCCGTCCCTCGCCCACAAGACTGTTTGGGATTCGCGGCGCGCAGTCGAATCCATGCCGCTCGACCATTTCGTTTCGCAACGATGGACCACCATCGAGCCCGCTCGACCCATTTCGTTTCGTAATTCGCGGCCACCCTCCGGACCCGCAGAGTTCGTCAGCCGCATGACCATTTCGTTTCCCAAGAAGAGTCAGCCAGCCGTCGCCTGCAAGACTGTTTGGGATTCGCGGTGCCCAGTCGAATCCGTGCCGCTCGACCATTTCGTTTCGCAACGATGGACCACCATCGAGCCCGCTCGACCCATTTCGTTTCGTAATTCGCGGCCACCCTCCGGACCATTTGGTTTTGCAACACATGCAGAGTTCGTCAGCCGCATGACCGTTTCGTTTCGCAAAAGAGTCAAGCCATCGGTCGCCCGCAAGACTGTTTGGGATTCGCGGCGCGCAGTCGAATCGAGCCCGCTCGACCATTTCGTCTCGCAATTCGCGGCCAGCCTCTGGACCCGCAGGACCTTTCGCTTCGCAATCGGGCCGCGTCCCGAGTTCCGCCCAAGCATTTCCTTCCGTAGCAGCGGTCCGCCTGACAGTTCGTTTTTTCGAGCGCCCGACCAACAAAACGAGTCGCCGCCGACTAACGCACTAGCCCTGAGCCTAAGCGAGGGGTTGCGCTACCCGCGAATCCCCGCGACAGAGCACGCGTCGGGAAAGTCCTTTGCTTTCTACCCAAAGTCCTTGTAACCTAACAATTTGCTGGTGCGCCTCTCTAGTTTGAGGGGCGGCTGGTTTGAAAAGCCGCGATGCTGGTTGAATTTGAGCTGATTGGACAAGCCCAAGCGGGCGATGACGCCGCTTTCAACCGCATTGTAACCGCTTATCGGAAAAGGATCTTAGGCACCATCGCCCGCCTGATTGGGCGCCCGGAGGATGTGGAGGACGTGGCCCAGGAGGTTTTTCTGAGACTCTTCTTCTCGCTGGATCAGTTGCGCACGCCGGAGGTTTTTGAGCCGTGGCTCTATCGCTTGACCGTAAATGCGTCGTATGACTACTTACGTCGGCAAAGGCGGCGCAATGAGTCCCGCATGGCCGACCTGAGCGAACAGCAGGTCATGCTGGCCGATGCCGTCGCCGGAGGCAAACAGGACACTGAACAGCAGCGCAAGGGCCAGGTCAGAGAGCTGGTGGAGGAACTGCTCGATACCGTTTCTTCGGAGGATCGGATTTTGCTGACCTTGAAGGAAGTCGAGGGTCTGTCGTTAAAAGAACTGGAGAAGATATACTCGGTAAATGAGAATGCCTTGAAGGTCCGTTTATTTCGGGCTCGCCAGCGGGTTCTGAAGGCGTTTGAAGCCTCCCGTGAAAAAGTGCCCTCCGCGGAAGTAAATCCCGCGGAAGTAAATAAGGATACCTGAGCGAGGCAGCGGTCAAAACGGTGACAGGCAGCGGTGAAAAGAGGCCCGGTCACGGGGTTCTGAGAGCTTGAAATTGGATTCGGAGAGTTGAATTCGGAGAGTTGAAATGGATCAGTGGAATGATGAAGTAACTCCTCTCTTCGCGCAATACCGTGCGTCCCTGCCGGACCCGGAGCCGAGCGCCGGCTTCATGCCCAATCTGTGGCGGGCC
The DNA here is from genome assembly GCA_963836595.1 of Bryobacterales bacterium. Classification (GTDB taxonomy): domain Bacteria; phylum Acidobacteriota; class Terriglobia; order Bryobacterales; family Bryobacteraceae; genus DATFZA01. The sequence goes on along the minus strand of CAWIKC010000001.1, from coordinate 2,704,749 downwards.
ATCGATGCCAGACGTAGCTTCGCTCTGCGTATCAGGCGGGTGACAGGCTTGATCCTGGCCGGCGCCGCTTGCGCCTGTGTGGCTATGGTCGCCGCCGTCAATGTACCGCATGCCGCCACTCATGAGTCGCATGCGACCTACACGGACGTTCTCGCCGCCTCCCATCCCGCCGAGAGCCTGGCTGCTTTGGGAATCGTTCGCGACCCGGCGGAACTTGGCAAGTAGATGACCCGCTCCAATCCCTCAATTGGTCTGTATTTGTTGCTCATTTTCGCAAGCGGCGTGATTGTCGGCGCTTTCGGGATGCGCCTCTATTCTCCCGTAGCCGCCAAGACCGCGGCCCCCGAGGATTGGCGCAAACAATACATGGGTGAAATGCAAAGCCGCCTCAAGCTGACTGCCGAGCAAGCGACCCAACTGAACGCCATCCTGGATGAAACCAAGGCGCGCGCGCATGAGGCCCACGCCATACACGACAACGCCTTGAGGCAAATCAAAGCGGACCAAACGGCCAAGGTCCGGAGTATCCTTACCGCCTACCAGCTTCCCGAGTACGAGAAGCTGCGCGCCGAGCGGGAAGCCCGCGTCAAACAACTGCTAAAAAACCACTAAGGAAAATCAGATGCGGGGCAGGTTATCAGCCAAAGTTAGTGGCCGTCCCCCTGGACGGCGGCCGACGCCCCCGATGGGCGAGGCCTGACCAGGCACCCGGTGCATAAGCTTAGTTAACCGGCGCGTGGGTTTCTGCTTTTGTGCCGCGCGGAGCTGTTGGCGCAAAATGTGGCGCAGGGAAGTTTCAGTATGTGGGGCAGATTGTCAATCTGCCGCGGGTTGTTAACCAGGTTGTTAACCCGCGCGCCCGGCGGCTTGACACCCCCTACTTCGCGTAGTACCCGTTGCGCGCCTGAACCTCAAACTCATCCGACCGCATGCGAATCGACACTTTCCGGAACTGCCCCGGCGCCGGCGCTTGATTCGATTTATATGCCAAAGAATACTGCGACCGCATCTGCGCCTGGATTTCGTCGAACACTTTGCTCAGAGTAAGATCCTTATTCACCTTGAACACCTGGCCACCGGTCTCCTTCGACATGCTCTCGAGATCGGAATACCCGTTTCGCGGCTCGTCGCCGCCGCGTCCCCGATACCCGTTTTGATCCACATAGTAGATGCTGTAGATTGCCGCGTCGGATTTCTGCGCCTGCTCCGTGGCCTGCGTCCGGCTGTAGTAACTGCCCCGGTCTTCGCCGTCGGTAATCAGGATCAGCGCCTTGCGCCCAGGTTTTGCCGCCAGCTCGTCATGGGAGGCCAGGTACACCGCATCGAACAGCAGCGTGCCCTTGCCGTTCCCGCCAGGTGGACGTCTCTGTCCGCCGCCGTGCCGGCCACGGCCACCTCCACCACCCCAAGGTCCGCCGCCTCCCAGCCCACCCCAAGGCCCGCCGCCTCCCGAGCCCTGTTGGCCGCCACCACCACCGCCGCCGCCACGCCGCTGGCCTCCGCCGCCGCCCTGCATGTCGCCATGCAATGCGTCCAAAGCAGACTGCAGCTTATGGACCGAATTGGTGAAGTCCTGCAGCAGGTCGGTATCGCGGCCAAAGGCCAGCAGGAACGCCTCATCCTGGTGGCGCATCACGTTCGAGAAGAAAGCCGATGCCGCGTCGCGTTCTGTCCCGATCAGATTTCTCTGGCTGCCGCTGATGTCCACCAGCATGCCCAGCTTCACCGGCAGGTCCGTCTCACGGGAAAAGGCAGTGACATTCTGCTCCTTTCCGTCCTCAAATACGCGAAAATCGTCCTGGGTCAAGTTCGCGACCAGTTTGCCGTTATGCCTGCGTACAGTGCAGAACAGGTTGACCAGATCCACGTCGACACGGATCACCGGCTGATCGGCCGTGCCGCTGTCTGAACCTGAGGCCGGGCGCCGTTTGGAAATCGTTTCCGACTCCTGGCCGCGCAGCGCGCCAATAAACCCGGAAGCAAGCACGGCTGCAGCCGCGCGTCGAGTGATCTCCATCTTCGTAGCAACAGATGTCGCGGAAGCCCGCCCGGTTTCAGTTCGAGGCCAGAATACGGCTAAAGTAGCGCTGCAAGGCATTGGCATCGCTCGGATTTGCCTGGAGTCCGACGTACCCATCGGGCCGAATCAGAATAGCTGGCCCGTTCGCTTCCGCGGCGTCGCGGCGCCGGACATATCGGCCGTACTCGCTTTGAGCCAGTTGAGCAATGGCGCTGTTTTCCGCAGCCAACAGCAAGTGTTGCAGGCCGTCGCTAGGCACTGGCATGCGCTCGCCCCCGGCCACCACTATGGGGCTGTCGCGATAGCTGACCGCAATCTGAGATACGGCCCGGCGCATTTCCTGCTGAACCACGTTGAAGGAAGTGAGCAGATGCATTAGCTGATTGCGGAGCACCTCCACCACGGGATGGGAAGCGAGGGCCGCTCGCGTGGCGAAGCCGGTAGCATGCAGTAATCGCGTGCCCACGGGCCGCCGCTCCGCATCAAAGCTGTCCAGCAGCGCCGGCGCGGCTTTCCCTTGCACCGCCAAAGCCAGCTTCCATCCCAGATTCAGAGCGTCCTGAATGCCCGTGTTCATCCCCTGGCCTCCGACGGGCGAGTGTATATGCGCCGCGTCCCCCACCAGAAAGAAGCGGCCGGCCCGATAAGCAGTCACTTGCCGTTGACTGATGCGGAAGCGGGATGTCCAGACCGCATCGTGCACTCGTGTTCCGGCAGGTCCGTACTGGTCGACAGCCTTCTGAATTTCTTCAATCGTCGGATCGCCATCCGGCTGATCGGGGTCTTCGAGCACGATTCGATAGCGGCCGTCCGGCAGGGGGAAAATCGCCACGAGGCGCCCGGCTTGCAAGTAGACGTTAGCTTCGTCAACCGAGCCAATCCCGTCAATCGACAAATCAGCCAATAGGAATTTTTCCGGAAACGCGCTGCCTTCAAACGCGATTCCGGCTTGGCGCCGCGCTTGGCTGTGCGCCCCGTCGCAACCGGCTAGAAACTGGCATTCAATCCGCTCGTTCTGCCCATTCTTGGTCACCAGCGCTTCCACCCGGTCTCCCAGATCTCGCGCGGAGACCAATTCGCAACCGCGCTCCACCGTCACATTTTCCGCGTTGAGGCGTTCCGAGAGCAAACGCTCCGTACCCGCTTGTGGCAACACCAGAACGAACGGGTACCTGGTTTCGATCTGCTGGAAAGTGACGTGCGCCACCAGTTTTCCATCGCCATGCAATCGAACGCCGTGCATGGGCATTCCTGCCGCCACGGCTCGATCGGCGATGCCCAGGTACTCGAAGCACTCCAGCGTGCGCGCTTGCACTGCCAGCGCCCTTGAAGTTGTAGCCGGAGCGTCCGCCTTATCAATCAGCCTGCATTGCACGCCGCGCCGCGCCAGATCTATGGCCAGCGTCAGTCCGGTTGGTCCGGCGCCGGCAATCAACACATCAATCATGACTGTTTGACGCGCCGGCGCTCATTTTCCGGACACCAGACTGGCGATTCCGAACGCCGCCGCGGCTGCCAGCCCTCCAATCACCGTCGTGCGAACCGCGCTGGCTAACGGCGGCATGCCCGTGTAGCGCCCTTTCACAAATCCGAAGACAAACAACGCGACCAGCGTTAGCCCAATCGACGAGAGCAAAGCAGTGCTTGCTGTGGGTATCAGCATGTAGGGCGCCAGCGGGATCATGCCACCCGCGATGTACGCGCCGGCGATGGTCAGAGCGCTGCGCAGCGCCCGGCCCGGATCGGGCGGCTCCAGACCAAGCTCAAACCGCATCATGAAGTCGATCCACTCCTTTGGCCGCTGCATCAAGGACTCGACGATGGGCGTGGCCTCTTCTTTAGTCAGCCCGTATTGCTGGAAGACTTCGAGCACCTCGCGGGCTTCTTCATGCGGGATCTCTTCTACTTCTCGCTCCTCGCGCCGGTACTCGCTCGCGTAGTGATCGGCGTCGCTTTTGGCCGCAAGGTAGCCGCCCAAACCCATGGCGATGGAACCCGCGGCGATCTCGGCCAATCCCGCTATCACGATGATGCGGGTCGCGGCTATGGCCCCAGACAACCCCGCCGCCAGAGCGAACGGCACGGTCAACCCATCCGCCATGCCGATGACTATGTCGCGAACAAAATTGGACGCAGTGAAGTGCTTCTCGACATGCTGAGCTTGGTGCATTGCTCCATTATGTGTGGGGCCGACCCCCTGGTCGCCCCAGATCAAGCTCGGCCGTTCGGCGACTTCTCGCACATACCGCCCGCGTCTGCGCCTTCCGGCCCAAGGTCTATCGCCCAATCGGCGGAGCCCGGCCCGTTGCGCTCCGGCTACAACTGCAGGATGAGACGCAAACCGGCGTCGACCAACGTCCGTAAGCGCGCGGGCACCACTCCGGCACGCTCCGTTAGACATTCCTTGTCCAAGGTGACCACTTGGGAGACATTGACCACAGAGGTGCCTGGAAGACCGCAGCAACGCGCCGGAAGCACCACATTGCCGGGCAATCCGCCAAGCCGGAGGTTCGTGGTGATCAGGGCGGCCATCACCGTATCAATGCGGCTGTTATTGGCGGCTGTTATTAATTAAATGAGTCAGCCTGAATGACGAGGACCGACCGCCGGAATCCAGGTTCGGACCGGCGTTCAGGGAGGCCGGCCCACCAGATCTCACCGTGCCAACTGTCCCCCATCGGAGCTACCAGGACTCTTTGTCCAGGGACTTCAGTTGGGCTCGCTCAAAGGCAGGATCGAGCTTAGCTCGATGGCGGGAATAGAACCTGTTCAGTTGTTCGGTCACAGGATTGGCGGGCTGGCGATTGAGGAACTCTTCAATGGCGGTCGCGTATAATTTGCTCCTGGATACCCGCAGCCGCTTAGCCGCGTTCTCCGCTGAGCGGAATAGGTCGTCCGGAAGCGAGACAGCGGTCTTCACGCCTTTAGTATGACAAGTTATACCGCGCGCAGATACCGCCCCGTATATGACTTCTCGCATTGCGCGATCTCCTCCGGCGTTCCTACGGCAACCACGTGACCGCCCGCGTCTCCGCCTTCCGGCCCCAGGTCGATCACCCAATCGGCGCTGCGAATCACATCGAGATTGTGTTCGATAATCAGCACACTCCCGCCATTCTGAATCAAGCGCTGAAAGGCATCCAGCAGCTTGCGGATATCGTCAAAGTGCAAGCCGGTGGTCGGCTCATCAAAGATAAACAGCGTCCCTTTGCAGGTCGCCTGGCTGAGGTGCGAAGCAAGCTTGACGCGCTGCGCCTCGCCCCCGCTCAGCGTGGTCGCCGATTGACCCAACCGCAAATAGCCGAGCCCCACGTCGTTCAGCACCTTCAACCGGTTGACCAGCCGCGGAACATCGGAGAAAAACGCCAGCGCTTCCTGCACTGTCAGCTTCAGCACCTCGTGGATGTTCAAGTTGTGATAGCGGATGTCGAGGATCGCGCTCTTGTAGCGCGTGCCTTTGCACTCTTCGCAGACCAGCTCCACATCGGCGAGAAACTGCATTTCTACCGTTACCGTGCCGTCGCCTTGGCAATTCTCGCAGCGTCCGCCGGGAATATTGAACGAAAAATGCCCGCCGTTATACCCGCGCTTCTGCGCTTCCGGGGTCATCGCGAACAACTCCCGAATCAGGTCGAAGGCTTTGATATACGTCACCGGATTCGAGCGGGGCGTGCGGCCGATGGGCGACTGATCCACCAGCACTACCTGCGTCAGCAGCTCGGCTTTCTCGATCTTGCGGCACGTCACGCGCTCAATTACGCCGCCGAACTCATCCGCGCTCTCGGTCGGCTCATCCTTGCGCAGCCGCTTTTCGAGATTTTGGTAGATAACGTCATGGACCAGCGTCGATTTGCCGGAACCCGAAACGCCCGTCACCGCAACCATCATGTGCAGCGGGATCGCGACATCGATGTTCTTCAGATTGTGCGCCCGCGCGCCCAGAAAAGTCACCACCTGTTTGGGATTCACCTCGCGGCGCTCGGTGATCTGCGAGGTATGCAAGTCTCCCTTGAGATAACTCGAAGTGAGCGAAGACGCGCCATCGCCCAGCATCTTTGAATACGAACCTTCAAAGATGATCCGGCCGCCCAGTTCGCCCGCGCCCGGCCCCAGATCCACCAGATGGTCGGCGCAACGCATCACGTCCGGATCGTGCTCGACCACCAGAATCGTATTTCCCAAATCGCGAAGCTCTTCTAAGATACGAATCAAACGCCCGGTATCGCGGCTGTGCAAACCGATGGAGGGTTCATCGAGCACATAGCACGCGCCCACCAGCCGTGAGCCCAGGCAAGTGGCCAGTTGGATTCGCTGCGCTTCACCGCCCGAAAGCGTCGAGGCCATCCGGTCCAAAGTAAGATACTGCAGGCCGACGTCGTTGAGAAACTTCAGCCGCTGCCGGATCTCCACCAGCACCTTATCGGCGATCTTGGTCTCCTCCGGCGAAAGCTCCAAACTCTGGAAGAAGTCATAAGCGCGCTCAATGTTCAGCCGGCAGACATCGGCGATAGTGCGATCGCCGATGCGCACATACAGCGCTTCTTTCCGCAGCCGACTGCCTTTGCAGTCGGGACACTCCGTGTAGCCTCGATAGCGGCTCAAAAACACGCGCACCTGCACCTTGTATTTCTTCTTTTCCACCTCGGCAAAGAACAGCCGCACATGCTCAAACACGAACGCCTTTTCGCGATCCGTCAGATCGGCAAACGGGACGTTGCAACGCACTTTGGCGACCTTGGCGGCTCGGGTGAAAGCCGGGTAATACCAGTCGTGCTGCGGCTTGGTCCAGGGATCGACCGCGCCCTCGTCGAGCGTGAGGCCGGTATCGGGAATCGCCAGCGACATGTCGTAATCGACCGTGTTCCCGAAGCCCTGACAACGCGGGCAAGCACCCATCGGGTTGTTGAAGCTGAACAGAGCGGGCTCCGGCTGTGCCAGTTCCGTGCCGTCGTCGCGGCAGGCGAATTTCTCGCTGAAGCGCAGGCTCCGGCCCGGCTGTTGCTCGGGCGTCGCTTCCTCAAAGATCACCTCGCCGCTTTCGCGATAACAAATCTCAGTGGTGTCGACGAGCCGTTGATGCACATCCGGCGCGATCACAAAGCGGTCCACCAGGACAAATAGCGGCTGGTGAAAATCGATATCGAGCAGCGACTCCGGAGTAGAAAACTCGAACGTATTGCCGCTCTGATACAAACGATTGAAGCCCTTGCCGCGCAGGTTGAACAGATGATCGCGCAAGGCTTCGGTGGTCTGCTCGCGTTGCACGGGAAACAGCGCGTACCAGCGCGACCGTTCCGGTTGGCGAAGCATGGCCTGCGCCACCTGGTCAACCGTGTCTCGCTCCACGCGCTTGCCGCACACCGGACAATAGCTGCGCCCGGCCCGCGCATACAGCAACCGCATAAAGTCGTAGATCTCGGTCGACGTGGCAACCGTCGAACGCGGATTGCGCGTGGTGTTCTTCTGCCGGATGGCGATGGGCGGCGCGATACCGTCGATCTCATCGACGTCCGGCTTCTCCATGCGCTCAAGAAACTGGCGGGCGTAGGAAGACAGCGATTCCACGTAGCGCCGCTGCCCTTCCGCATAGACCGTATCGAACACCAGCGACGATTTGCCGGAGCCGGACACACCCGTAACCACCGTCAAGCGATTGTGCGGAATCGCCAGCGAAATATTCTTCAAGTTGTGGACCCGCGCTCCGCGGATCAGGATGGAATCTTGCAAGGCAGGTAACTTGATTATCGCATTGAGGGACGGATCGTGAGACGGACGATCAACTCATCGATTGAGAAAGAAGATTCGTTATGACTCTGTGAGTTTCGTCGGAGGAGAGCTTACCGCTCAGCCACCTCAAGAAGGCATCTTCGTCGGGAAGCCTCGTACCCTCCGTCGGAGGAGTGGTCGACGATTTCCAGGAGGCTAATGTCCTGAACGAATCTGGTAACACCGGGTAGAGCTGGATTGGATGGCAGAATCTAAGGAGTTCGTAGGTATAGTTATCAAGCGTTGGCGCAACCAGAAACAACCTGTGACCAAACCATCCGTCTTCCAACTTGATCGTATCTACCTTCGCCTCAAGAACGTTTTTTGTTTTCTTTCCCAGGAGTGCCGCCTGTTCCTTGAGGATTGACACAGGTGTCCTGACAACCTCTTCCGTATTGATGTTGCCCCAGAAATCTGTCACAGCCGCCATAATCCCATCCTCTCAAAATGCCAACCCGAAGACAATCGGGAGATGGTCCGAGTACTTGGTCTTGTCCGGTCTTCCATTTTCCCGAATCAACGCCTGACCGTTGAAGGACGTTAAGATCCTCAAGGACGCTGAATCAAACTGCCTGGCGAGTTCAGGGCGGAGCAGCACTTGATCGAACAAGTTCCAGTAGTAGGAAACGTGCCCCGGCGCGGCATAGTAGTAAGACCCAGCGGAATTCCGGTCGGCGTCGCCGAAGTGACTCCACATCGGATTGTAGAAGAAGCGGTAGTCCCGCCCTTGAATGCTTCGCGATTCACGGTCCGCTACTTGCCGTGACATAACCGCGTGAAGGTCTCCCGCGCCGACTAGACCGCGCTCGAACGGGTTCATATTAAAGTCGCCGACCACAACCGTTCGGCGATGACCAAATTGATCTTCCGTCTTTGCTATGTCGCGGGCAAGTTCGCCGCATTCATACGACTGATCGTCATCCCCCCAGTGCGTTTTGCTGGGCAGATGCACGACGCCGAGTAGGATTTCCGAACGCTCCGGGAGTGTCAGTCGCCCGATCATCGTGCGCGCGTTGGGGCTTTCGAACGCTGGTCGAAAGAAGTCGCTAGGGAATCTCGTGAGTATTATGATGCCCTCGCTTAGGGCGGCCAAGTGAAATTCACTTTCCTTGGCATTCAGCGCAAGCAGAATATCCACCGGCGGGATGGCGCATTCGACCAGAATGACTACATCAGCGCGATGTTCCTCGGCGAGACTAGAAATCACTCCGGCAAGCGGTTTCTTGGCGATATTCCAGAAAAGAAATTTCGTGCTGGGCACTGTCGGGCGAGCCGTTCAATGCCGACGGTAGCACAATACGCGACATTACTCCTACTTCGCGTCTGATTATTTCGAAAGGGGAGTTAGTCCCAGGCTGATCTTGATGGCTTCGTCAACGCGCTGCATGGTCGCCGGGTCGAGGACGCCGAGCCGTTTAACGAGTCGACGCGCGTCAATCGAACGAATCTGGCCGAGCTGGATCGCGGATTCCACGGCGAGGCCGTTGCCTTTCGTGGGCTGCACGGTGACATCGATTGGATACGGCGCCGGGGAGAGCTTCGAGGTGATCGCGGCGACAATCGTCACCGAACTTTGGCGATTTCCGATGTCGTTCTGGATGACAAGCGCCGGGCGCGTCTTTTTGATCTCAGGGCCCAGCGCCGGATCGAAGGCCACTAGATAGATTTCGCCTCGCCGCGGAAAGCTCATGTACGTTTTGATCGTGGACGTTTCTTGGCCGGTGTCCGAGCGGTGAGTGAGAATTCTTGCGCTGCTTCTTCTTCAATAGGGAACCAGTCGGCGGCGAGCGAAAGATCACGATCAGCGTTAGCGCGATAGCCAACCTTGAGTTGCCCGATGAGATTCTCGCGACCTTGGGTTTCTATGTAGTGCAAGACAGCCCGATCGATGAACCGGCTCCGGCTTCCCTTTGAGGTAACCCGGTCGAGTACGCTCACGGTCTTCTCGGGAAGAATGATGTTGATGCGTTTGTTCATGGTAGTGTTCAGGCTCCTGATCAGCACAGGTTGCTGTATAATCCATTCTGCCAAACAGTGTTGGAGGATGGTGAGTGATGAACAGGCGCGTGTTCCTCGCGTCAGCCGGAATTTTGTTCGCAGGGCGGTTACAAAGCGCCAAGCCTCGCAAGCCGAACATCGTTTTCATTCTTTGCGACGACCTCGGATTCGGGGACTTGGGCTGCTACGGCTCAAAAATCGCCACTCCCAATCTCGATAAAATGGCCGCCGAAGGCATCCGCTTTACCAACTTCTCCGCAGCCGATCCGGTGTGTTCGCCGTCTCGCGCCGCCTTGCTGACTGGCCGTTATCCGACGCAGGTGGGAGTGCCGCGCGTGTTCTTCCCGCAAGACCAAGGCGGGCTGAACCTGGATGAGGTCACGCTGGCGAACGTGCTCAAGGCACAAAACTACAAAACCATGTGCATCGGCAAGTGGCACTTGGGACGACCGGCGGAATACTTGCCGACCAGCCGCGGTTTCGATGAGTACTTCGGAATTCCCTACAGCAACGACATGAATCCGCGCGTGCTGATGCACAATGCGGAGGTCATTGAAAACCCGGCCGCTCTCGATACTCTGACGGCCCGCTACACAGAGCAAGCCGTGAAGTTCATAGAACAGAACAAGCAATCGCCGTTCTTTTTGTACCTGCCGCAAACCTACCCGCATATTCCACTCGGCGCGTCGAGCCGGTTCCGCGGCAAATCGCCGGAGGGCTTGTACGGCGACGTGGTCGAGGAACTCGATTGGAGCGCCGGCCAGATTCGCGAGGCTCTAAAGCGCAACGGTCTGGACAAGGACACGCTGGTGATGTTCTCGAGCGACAACGGTCCCTGGTATCAAGGCAGTCCCGGTAAACTGCGCGGCCGCAAGAACACCACTTATGAAGGCGGCGTGCGCGAGCCTTTTATCGCGGCCTGGCCCGGTACAATTCCGAAAGGGCGGGTTTGCAACGGGCTGGCGTCCATGATGGACATTTTCCCCACGGTGAGCGCGCTGTGTGGCGCGGCTCTGCCGCCCAAGCCGCTCGACGGAATCAACATCTGGCCGATGCTAACGGGCAAGCAGGAATCGATCGATCGCGAAGTGCTGTTGTACTTCGACGATTGGGACTTGCAATGCGCCCGCTGGATGAACTGGAAGCTGCACATCGCGCGCCACAACACCGCCGCGTATACGCCGGCTCCGCCGGGAGGGCGTCTGAACTACACGCTGGCCAGGCCGGAGCTTTACAATTTGGCGACCGATCCCGACGAGAGCTACGATGCCGCGGCGGAAAACCCGACCGTCGTCGCGGAGATTCTCCGACGGGTGAATGCCCTGCTGCCGAGTTTTCCGGAGCCGGTGCAAAAAGCCTGGGCGGAATCGCAAGCCCGCAAGTCCGACCCTAATTTGCCGGCCGGCGCGTACGGAAGGCCGCCTCGGTGATCCTTCTCGTTTGTCTCTTGCTATGCCTCGCGGGCTGTTCAGAAAAAGCGCGCGTGGAGCGCCGCAATCGTCAGCTCACGGCCATGGCGCAGAACACTAAGGCGACGCACCCTGTAAACATGCGCTGGATTCCGGGTGGCGAATTCCGCATGGGGTCGCAGAACGAGCATGAGGGCCCGGTGCATCCGGTGACCGTATCGGCGTTCTGGATCGAGGAGCACGAATTGACCAATAGTGAATTCGCAAAGTTCGTGCAAGCCACCAGCTACGTCACGGTCGCCGAGAAAACGCCCAGCGGCGAGGAGTTTCCCGACGCGCGGCCGGAACAATTGGTGCCGGGTGGTTTGGTGTTCACCGGAACGGCAGCCGCGGTTCCATTGAATGATTTCACGCAATGGTGGGCTTATGTTCCAGGAGCGGATTGGCGCCATCCGCAAGGTCCTGAAAGCAGCATCGCGGGCCAGGACAATTTTCCGGTAGTGCAGGTGGTGTACGGCGATGCGGCGGCCTATTGCGCCTGGGCAGGCAAGCGTTTGCCGACGGAAGCGGAATGGGAGTTTGCGGCGCGCGGCGGGCTCGACCAGGCCACCTATGTCTGGGGGAACGAGCGCAAGCAGGATCACGAGAAGATGGCGAACCTGTGGGAGGGCGAATTTCCTTACCACAACAGCGGCAAGGATGGGTTCAAGCGGACCGCTCCGGTGGAAAGTTTTCCGCCCAACGGCTATGGTCTGTTCGATATGGCGGGCAATGTTTGGGAGTGGACTTCGGACTGGTATCAGCCGGCCTTCGATCCGTCGTCGCCGGCAGTGAACCCGCGTGGTCCGGCGACAAGTTACGATCCTCAGGAGCCGGGCGCCCCTAAGCGAGTGATCAAAGGCGGGTCGTTCTTATGCAACGACACGTATTGCGGCGGCTACCGGCCCAGCGCGCGCATGCCGGCGGAGGTGAACACGCCGATGGAGCACACGGGCTTCCGCTGCGTGATGGATGGAGGGGCTTGGGCGGGCACGCAAGCTCATTGAGCTGGCGCCTGCGTGCGCTTCGCTCTGGCGGCATCGACGGCGACCCTGGTTTGGTGAAGAGATCTGGCGAGCGAATCTCTCGATACGCGGCGCACGATCGGCGTCACGAAGAAACGCAGCGCGGCCGGAATATCGCGGCTTAAGGCGAGTGCTTCCAACTCCGCATAGACGCCCCCGTCGCGCTCCTCGAGGCGCGTGATGCTGGATAGCCGCCAAATCAACCCAGTCCCGTGGTCCTCGGGCAAAACTTTTTGCTCGGGTGTGCCAAATTTATCGACTTGGAGGATGCGCGTGGTGTTAGAAATACCGTACCAGTGCTGGTCGTCCACGCGAATATAGGAAACCTCGCAATCCGCGTCGAGAGCGGTCTTGGCTACCTCCGCTCTGTTCGCAAGGCGCATGAAAAAGAGGTCTTTCGCCCCGTCCGTGCCACGTGACATCGAGTCGATTACGCCGGGGCGGTAGATGTCCTTGAAATGGTCGTAGTCGCGCAGTATCAGCAAAATGTCCGCGATGGTCGTGTTTGGGACGAATCCGACGCCGAGCCAATCGTGGATCAGTCCGTGCGGGACTTTCTTGGGTATGTGCGGGCTCATGGGCGCAATGTAAGGCCCTTTGGTCCGAATATTTTCCGCCCGCTCCGGCTCGTCGTCCAGCCAAAGGAAGTGTGCCCCGGGCTGGAGACGGGCCTGCATGGCGTCATTGGCCGCCTGAAGGTATTCGTCCCAGGCGGCTTTCGTCTCCGGCGCCAGAGTCGCGGCGCCTATGGAAGGATGAACTCGAAGCAGGATCAAAATCGCGGCTATTCGAATTTTGTTAGTCATTATGGTTGTCTCTGCGTCAATCCCGGAGCGGTTGCATCGGTTGTTTCGAGAACAAGCCCTCAGTTTACCCGATCGAGAATTGATTAGGGACTACGGCGACCAGGCAGGCGCGGGAAGAACTGACCGCTCACTTCTTGCGCATCCAGACGCCCCAGGTGACCGGCCCGGCTTCCTTATCGGTCAGCGGGCGGCCCGCCAGCTTGAGGGCCAGTTTGATCTGGCCGTGATGATAGCCCTCGTGCCAGAGCATGTGCTGGAGCAGGAGGATCGGGTGGTCGTAGTGAAGGTCCATATCCCGGCCTGCCTCCACCCTGCTCTTTACCGCGTCCCGCACCGCCTCGGCGCTGTCGTTCAACATGTTCTCGATGCGGCCGGGGTCGTGCTCGGCCACCCACTCGTTCTCGGGCATGTTTCTGGCGAACTCGGGTGCGTCCTCCAAGACGAACACCAGCCGCACATAGTGGATGTGGGTGAACAGCTCCGCGATCGATGGGCTGCCCTCCATCGCGCTGACCTGAAGCCCGCCCTCCGGCAGGGCGCGGAGCAGATTGATCAGGATGGCGTTGTTCCGGTCCCAGGAGTCCAGCAGAGCCTCAAGCAGGCGTCGGTCTGATCGGTCTGACATATTCACGATTGGTTGGTTGATGCGAAAACTGTGGCGGTTTTTATGCTGACACTCTGCCGGCCTCCCGGTCAAGGCCCGGCCTTGCCCGGGTCGGCGCGACGGAGCCAGCATGGGAAATCGGCCGCAGGTAACGGCCCGGCGTACGCCCTAACTGGTCGATGTTAGTGGTGAGCGCGGAAGGAATCGAACCTTCAACCTAGTGATTAAGAGTCACTTGCTCTGCCAATTGAGCTACGCGCCCCTGCTTGCGGAAGACGAACCTTGGCGGATTGGCTCCCTACCGAGCCAACCGTGAGTTTAGCACGGCCTATGGCGGATTCGGCAGCGAAGCGGCGGCGATCTGGGCGATATCCATCAGCTTGGGCGCGTTGGGCGACAGGTTGGTCAGCGCATCCCGGAACATGGTGTTGCAAAAGGGACAGGCAGCGCCGACGATGGTCGCGCCGGTGGCCATTAACTGCTCGGCTCGCTCCACGCTCACTCGTTTGCCCTTTTCCTCTCCCAAGAACGCCAGGCCCCCTCCGGCGCCGCAACAGAAGGAGCGTTCGCGCGCCCGTTCGGGATCGACCTGCTCGCCGAAATGAGCCACTACCTGGCGCGGCTGGTCGTAGGTGCCACGGTAGCGGCCCAGGTAACAAGGGTCGTGGTAAACGATCTTCTGGCCTGCCAGCGTTTGCGGCGGCAGTTGGTTCAGGTGCTTGGCCAGAAACTCGCTGTGGTGTTCGATGGGAGGCGCCTCGCCGAACTCTCTCCAGTCCTTGGTCATGGTCTGGATGCAATGCGGACAGATGGAAATGATTTTCTTGACGTTACTCGATTTCAGGGTCTCGAGATTGGTTTCGGCCAATTGTCCAAAGGCAAGATCGTTGCCCAGGCGCCGGGCGGGATCGCCGGTGCAACGCTCCTTGCGCAGAACGCCAAAGGTGACGTTCAGGTGTTTCATCACCCGGGCGAGCGAAGAAACGATCTCGCGCCCTTGCGGATCGTAGGAACCCATGCAACCCAGCCAGAGGCAGTAGTCCTGAGTTCCGTCGAAGATCGGGAACTCCTGCTTCTGGATAAATTTATCGCGGTCGTTGCTGGAGAAGCCGAGCGCGTTGCCATTGCGTTCCAGATTGAGGAAAAGTTTGTTCCCGTAATCGTCCTCCCACTTGCCTGTGTTCACGGCGCCGCGGCGGAGGCCGACGATCATGGGCAGGTGCTGCACGCCAACGGGGCATTGAAATTCGCAGGAGCCGCAGGTAGTGCATTGGAAAGCCGCTTCGAGCGAGAGATGCCGGCCGATGAGCGGCTCCTCGCTCGCGGGACCGAATTCCTTCAGGTACCCACGGACGCCCAGAGCGATTTCCTTGGGGTTGAGTTCCTTGCCGGTGAAGTTGGCGGGACAATGTTCGGTGCAGCGGCCGCATTCGACGCAGGAGAACGCCTGCAGAGAGATCAACTGAGTAATATCTTTGCCCGTGTCGAGGCCGAAATCTTCGTCGCCGACCAGCGGCGGAATCTTGCTGAACTGGTCGCGCTTCAAAAAAACGGTAAGCGGACTCAACACCAGGTGCAGATGCTTGGTGTGCGGAATCAGCGGCATGAAAACTAGGATGCAAGCGGTATGGGACCACCAGAGAAGCTTGCTCTCCTGCCAGCCAGGAATAAAGGTCGCCAGGAAGCTAACCATCAGCATGAAAATCAGGAAGGCGATGACGCCCGACTCATACTTGACTGGCCCCAACCAGCGAGGGCGAATCACGAAACGGCGAAACGCGAGACCGGCGATTCCCACGGCCACACCAATGGCGAACAGGGCCGCAAAATAGAAATAGAATCCACCGGTCCAACTGTCGCGTTGGAGTAATTCGAGATGGATGCCCTCGAGAAAGTGATTGATGGTGATCAGCGCGAAAGCGCAGAAACCCCAGAACACCAAGGCATGGGCGAAGCCGGGCAAAGGTCTCTGCTGGATGACTTTGCCCTGTAGCAAAACCTCCCAAATAAAGGTTCGCAGCCGTCTGCCGATAGGATGAATGTCAAACTCAGGATCTTTTTTCGACGCGAGAACAATGCGCCAGACCTTGCCGAAGCGTAACCAGAAGCCGTACGCGGAGGCGGCCAGACAGACAACGAATATGGCTGTTTCCAACCATGTGAGGTGTACCATTTCTGTTTCCGGAGCGGGAGCCGAAATTAGACTGTATCATGCAGCATGTCGAAACGCCTTATTAGGCATCGCTTATTCTGGAACGGGGGTATAGTTTGCGTTTTCTCATGTCGGGAGCCGCGGGTTTCATTGGCTCGCACTTCTGTGACCGGCTGATTGCCGATAACCATAGCGTGGTGGCCTTGGATAATCTGATGACGGGCGCTCTCAGAAACCTGGAGCACTTGCTCGGTCATCCGGATTTCGAGTTTGTTCAATGTGATGTTTCGAAGCCGTTCACGGCTGGGGGAAAATTCGACGCCATTTTGCATCTCGCTTCTCTGGCCAGTCCAAAAGATTATCTGGAGCATCCCATTGAGACGCTGGAAGCCGGCTCGGCCGGAACGCACAACCTGCTGGACATCGCGAAAGAACAGGGCGCGCGATTTCTGCTCACTTCCACTTCAGAAACCTATGGCGATCCGCTGGTGCACCCGCAGGTGGAGACTTACTGGGGCAATGTGAACCCGGTAGGCCCGCGGTCCTGTTACGACGAGAGCAAGCGCTACGCGGAAGCGGCGACCATGGCGTATCACCGGGTGCATGGCGTCCGCACCAACATCGCCCGGATTTTTAATACTTACGGTCCACGCATGCAATTGCACGACGGACGAGTGGTGCCGGCTTTTCTCGATCAGGTGCTGCGCGGCGAACCGATTACGATCTTCGGCGATGGCAGCCAGACGCGGAGCTTCTGCTATGTCGGGGATCTGGTGGAGGGCTTGTACAAACTAGCGATGTCCGAGGAGCGCTATCCGGTAAATCTCGGCAACCCGCAGGAACTGACAATACTCGATTTCGCCGAACAGATACGGCGTTTCACCGGGAGTCATGCGCCATTGGTTTTTGAGCCACTGCCGGAAGACGACCCGAAGAAACGGCGTCCCAATATAGACAAGGCCAGGAAAGTACTTGGATGGGAGCCCAAGGTGTCTTTAGAGAACGGACTGAGGGAGACGGTAGCGTACTTTCAAGGCCGGCTGGAAGCGGCGCCGGTTTAACTTAAGTAACCCGAGCACAACCGGGGTCCGTGAACGAACGCGTTTGCGATCCCCTCCCTGACGGTCGGGCTAGACGCAATACTATTCACTTACTTAAGCGGCTCCATTTCCGGACACCTCCCGCATCGACACATCGACAAGTCCGAGAAGGCAACCGCCAACTCGGACTACTTCCGCGTGCCCGACGATTCGCTCGGAATCCAGTTCCACCACATCCGCGGATAAGGGAGTTATTGCGCAACTTGACCGCCACCGCCCAACTTCCGGTTGGCACGTTAACCGCTCGAAGCAACGCCTTAGTCAGCACTTACCGCGGGTGATCGCTCGCCAAGTGTTCTGGTGCGACTCACACTCAAAAAAGCCCCCGCCAAAACAAGAACGAACGCCAGACTTCCGTACAGATAATGCGGCCAGATAACTAATCTCAGCATAACTGTCTCGACAATGAGCCATCCCATCAAAACGCAACCTTGCGCCACAACCCAACGGCCGTAACCAACGTGTTCGCATACCGTCAGCCAGAGGACGATCAGAGTGAACAGGCCGTTCCCCACCAGCAGAATGATTCCAGGAACGAGGTACGAGTGAAATGGGGAGTATTGCAGCAGGCGCTGAGGCATGGCCCACGGTTCACCGGTTGGATTCCAGATCAGTGGAACAGCGCCCACGATCCCCGAAACCGCAAGAAATCCTAGCGCGGCTATAACGACAGACCGAAGCGCTGTCATGCCGGCACCTCGAACGTAGGCATCAAAGTCTCGCCAAACTTCCTGAACGCAGTAAACCCTACGTCTCGAACGTGGCTTGAGATTCGAAAACGAACTGCCGGGTCCCAGCGCGCATGTGAGAGGCATCCTGCAATATCATGATGAGATATCAGTATCTCAAATCTGCCCCTTCTGTACGTAGCTTAGCTAGGATGCCAACCAGTAGGAAAGCCAGGTGTGCCATCCTGTTGCGTGGCACTCCATAGCTGCAGTCGGATCGTCGCGAGTCCGGAAGCAATGCACTTGGACGCATCGTCGCCATATCGGAGATGCGCTCCGTCCGGATGCCTCCTGGTTGACGCGCTAGCTACTTTCCGGCGCAAAATTCCCGCGGTCCGTCGACGGGAAACGCCGGCGCCGCTGAATGGTCTCGGCCGGAGACGGGAGTCCGCTCTTCAATGTCCGGCCGACCGTACCAGCAAGCAATCCGCTCACTCTGTTAAGTAAACAGTATTGGGGCCAAACGTGTTGGGGGCCAAACGTGTTGGGGGCTAACTCATTCGGAAAATTTCACCCGCTGTAGCCCCCACGGTTTAGGAGCGGACATGGCGCAGTTCATTGCGTGGCCAATTCTCTTTTGCGGAGTTCATGATACTGCTCGAGCGTGTTGTTGGCGTCGACTATCAACCGCAAAGACTCGCAGATCGCCTGGAGCCACCGGCCGGGAATGGCGGCGTACAGTTCGTGGTCGCCAATCTGGGTGTAAATACGGTTCCCAATGCACCCGGCGCTGGCCACCACGCCCTGTTGTAGTGCCGCCGGGATCGCCGCGCAAGTGGGCCGGGCAAGCAAAGGAAGTTTGGCGAGAACACCGAGCCGCAGTGCAGCTTCCTCGAGCAACATAACTTTACCCGGCACCGCGACCACCAGCACCACATCCGGGTCGGCCGGCGACTCGCCTAGCGGCGCGTAGGAAATAGTTTTCGGCGGGCTCGACAGGGTGGAGAAACCGGGTACGTCCTCCATCTTCAAGTAACCGATGCCCGTCATGATATCGAGCAACTGCGGCAATTCTCCGGAGCGAGGCGGCGGCAGCGCAATGCCAAGACTGTGACTACCAATGGGGCAGTTGTAATGATCTTCCGGCACGGTGTAAAAGACTTTACCTTCGGCGGCCAGACGCCAAAAACTGCATCCACTGGGTTCCGACCCCACGAACTTTTCCGTATTTGCGGGCGGCTCGCCGCCAAAAATTATGGCGATCGGCCTGGCCTCCAACGCCAGCGCTTGAATCAATGTATTTTCGAGAGAACGGAAGTCAGCCATTTACACTACTCATCTTGACACGTCCTTCTACAATAAGAGTGTTGTCGACATCGCCGGCCAAGACGCTAAACTCGCGCCAGTTTTTTTCGCGTCAGGGTGTTCTCTCTCGTTGGCACCCGAAGTATGAGTTCCGCCCCGGCCAGTTGGAGATGGCGGAGGCGGTGGAAGCGGCGCTCAAGGACAAGCGCCACCTGCTGGTGGACGCGGGTACGGGCACCGGCAAGACCTTGGCGTACCTGGTCCCGGCCATTCTGTCGGGCAGGCGAGTAGTGGTGTCCACCGGCACCAAGAACCTGCAGGAACAACTGTTCTTCAAAGACGTTCCTTTCCTGCAGCAGCATCTCGAGCGCGAGCTGAAGGTCTGCTACATGAAAGGCCGGGCGAACTATGCGTGCCGGCAGAAAGTCTACGACGCCGGGCGAGAGGCGATTCTTGCGGGCCTGGAAGAAGTCGCGGATTTCGAGGTCATCCGCGCCTGGGAACAGACGACGGTGAATGGCGACCGCGCGGAAATCAAGAAACTGCCCGAGAGCAGTTCGGCCTGGAGCAAGATCGATGCCCGCCGGGACACCTGCACCGGCCAGCGTTGCCAGCAATTTGAGCGCTGCTTTATTACCAAAATGCACCAGCGCGCGCAGGAGAGCGACATCATCATCGTGAACCATCACTTGTTTTTCGCCGATCTGGCGGTGAAGGACGAGGAGTTCGGGGGCATTCTCCCGGAGTATGCGGCGGTGGTGTTTGACGAGGCGCACGAACTGGAGGACGTTGCCGGGCAATACTTCGGGATGAGCGTCAGCAATCACCAATTGCTGGACCTGTCGCGGGATACCGCATCGTTCTCCCGCCGCAAAAACGCCGGTTCGGTCGAACTCGATCAGATTCTGACCACACTCGAAAACCGGACAGAGATGTTCTTTCTGGCCTTCAGTTCGGTGGAAGGCAGAATCGGCTTCCGCGGACACGTGGCGTTTTTGGAAACGCATCGCGAAAAATACGAAGAGGTATTGTTGGCGCTGGACATGCTCGCGACCCGGCTGCAAACGATCGAGGGCAGCGCCGATGAAGTCTCTCCCCTTCTGCGCCGCACATTTGAACTGCGGCAGGCGCTGGAATTCTGGATGAAGGGCGGCGATGCCGCCTATGTTTACTGGATTGAGCGGCGGGGCCGCGGCGTGTATCTGCAGGCGACGCCGATTGACGTCTCAGCCATCTTGCGCGAAAAACTGTTTGACGCTCTTGACACGGTGATTCTGACGTCGGCCACTCTGGCCGTGGGCGGCAATTTCGAATATGTGGAAAAGCGGCTGGGTATCCAATCGGCGCGTTCACTGGTGGTGCCCAGCCACTTCGATTATCCCAAGCAGGCGCTGTTGTATGTTCCGCAGCATTTACCCGACCCCCGCAGCCCGGGGTTCACGGCCGCGGCATCGGACGAGATCGTCCGAATTCTCACGCATAGCCGGGGCCGCGCGTTCGTGCTGTTTTCCAGCTATCAGCAGATGCGGCTGGTTTACGACCGGGTGTCTTTCGAGATTGAATACCCGACGTTGCTGCAAGGCTCAGCCCCGCGCAACGCTTTGCTTGAGGAGTTCCGGCGCACGCCGAACTGCGTTCTGTTCGCCACGGCGTCGTTCCGGCAAGGCGTGGACGTGCAAGGCGACCAGTTGAGCTGCGTAATCATCGACAAACTTCCCTTTGCCGTGCCCAGCGATCCGGTGGTGGAAGCGCGGGTGCAGCGGCTGCGCGATGAAGGCGGGAATCCATTCTACGACTACCAGATTCCGCAAGCCGCATTGGCGTTGAAGCAGGGCTTTGGCCGGCTGATCCGCAGCCGTACCGATCGCGGCGTCCTGGTTCTGCTGGATAATCGAATTACGAAGCAGCGGTACGGGCAAGTGTTCTTCGATAGCCTGCCCGATTACGCGTTTACTACAGAGATCAGCGAGGTGGAACAGTTTTTCGATGTTTGAAGTTTCCGTGGAACGGACGTTCGCGGCCGGACACGCGCTCCGGAATTATAAAGGGAAGTGCGAGAACGTGCATGGGCACAACTACCGCGTGCAAATCACGGTGGAAGGCCCCGAACTCGACTCGAACGGGCTGTTGATCGACTTTATCGAATTGAAGCGGCTGACGATGGAGGTGATCGATTACCTGGATCACCGGTTCATCAACGATCTGCCGCCGTTTGACGCGATCAATCCGTCGGCCGAGAATTTGGCCAAGTATTTCTACGATCGGGTGAGCGGAGGTATGCGCCCCGGCGCGCCGGGGACGCATATCGCGGAAGTGCGGATTTGGGAGACGGATACCAGCGTGGCGGCGTACCGGCCGTGACCGCGCGCGTTCGCCGGTCACGGCACGATTCGCTTTTCGATCTATTAACCTAGTGGCCGATACCCGGAAAACCAGCGCCTGGCCACTCTTCGAAGTTGCCAACAGCGTCAATTACACCGCACTTCGCAAGGGTCTTTTCATCCAACCATATTTGTTTCGCGGGCCGGAGGGGCGGAAGGTTTGTGTGTGCACTCTGGGGCGGGAGCGGATAAAGGTTCGACCCATTCGGCATTACGAATGCACCTTCGCCGTTGAATTGAAGGGCCATAGGGTCGTTACTCTTGTTAATGAGCTTAACCTCGTCGCTAGGGTCAACCCTAATCTTGTAAACGTTGGTTTGTGTTTTTGTCGTAGCATCCCATTGAATTTCGCATTCGATCAGCGCCATTTTGGATCTCCTTAGTTGTGGTACTACTGGTTTCGGTTGTCGCCTGTTTCTGTTGGAATGTGGCGAAGTGTCATCAACTGTAGAAAGCGAGAACTCCGGCGAAAGTCCGCCAAATCAGCTTCGCGATTGAGACGCCGGAGGATGTCGTTGGGAAGCTGCTCGAGAATTTTCACGGCCTCGTCTGGTTCCCCAAGCGCATCCCAGGTTTGCACCAGCCACCAACCGACTTCCACTGAAGTCGGAGCCAGTTGCCCGGCTTGAATCGCCTCCGAGGCCGCTCGCCTGCGTTCACCCAGCCGCGCGCAAAGATAGGCCAGCCGGGCTCTCAAAATGGTGTCCCGAGGGTCCTTTTGCAGCGCTTTGTCAGCCAAGTCCAGCCCCAAACTGTAGGCCTTCCTGGCCGCGGCCGCCGAACCTGCCAGGCGATAAGCAGTCCCGAGATCCAGATACATCAGATACGCGGCGGGACCGATGTCAATAGCGCGATGAAAAAGCGGAATCGCCTCCTGGGAGCGGCCTAGGGACGTAAGCGCAAAGGCCCGGCCGAAGATCGCAGTCGCCGACTTCGGGTCGAGATCGATTGCCCGGAGGAACTCCGCTTCGGCTTCAACGTCGTCCCCGTGGCAGAAGAGTGGGATCGCCAAGGAAAAATGAGCCTCCGATAAATCGGGCGCCAGTTGCACCGCCTTGCGACATTGCTGAATGGCTTGGCCATAGTTCGCCTGATACGTATGGTCCCCGCAGAGATCTTCGTAGTTCAGGTAGTAGTCAGGTTGCATCTCAATCGCTTTCTGGAACGACATCTCGGACTCTTCGTAGCGATAGTTTTTCCCGTAGACCCTGCCCAGCATCCGCCAGGCGTCTCCGTCCCGAGGATCTATTTCCAGAGCACGCTTGAGATCGGACTCAGCCAGTTCGTACCGTCCCTGGAACTCGTTAATCCTACCGGAAACCACGCAGACCAGAGCGAGGTCGGGATCGCGCCGCTGAGCTTCGTGCAACGACGTCCGCGCCTGGTCGAGCCAACTTGAATCCAGCGTAAGATTGTATTTGCGCGCCAGTGTTTCGCCGAGGCGAGCGTGCGTCAGCGGCGAATCGGGGTCTGCCGCCACGGCTCGCTGCAGTGAAGTGAGCGCGGCATCCACGCTGTCGCGCTGCAGCAGACCAACCCCGGCGGTGAAATCGGGGTAAGCTGCCGCATTTACGGTCGCGGTCTTGACCAGCGGCGGCAACCGCATGGCTCCCGTAATCATGCCGGCCAAGGCAAGCGGCATGCTTCGCAACTCGTTTGCCTGGTATTCGGCGTCCCAACCCTTCAACGGAAGGCCCGATCGGGCATCCGTCAACAAGGCGTGGATCGTAACGTGGCCGTTGTCGCGATGCAACGTACCTGTAAGGATGTGGGTGGCGCCGAGGCGGACCGCCGCCTTTTCGGGCGTGTCAACTTTGTTCTGGACCGCATCGCGTATTGGGATCACGGTCAGCTTCCGGTGCTTATCCCGCACGCGCCGCAGCCGGTCGGTAGTATCTTGCAGCAGGCCGTCGCTCAGCGGCTTGCTGTCCGCATCCGTCGCAAATGGCAGGACCGCCAGCCGAATTACTTCCTGCGACACGCCTATCGTCCGATACCCTATGGCGCCTGCGAGCGCCGCAATCGCAACGGCGGCGGCGATTGCCGACCACCGGCGCAGGGGAAGCGGAACCAGAGCCGCAGCGACTTCGGAGGCATCTTTGCAACGAAGGGCAGGATCGGGTTCCAGGCAGCGTGCAATGATGCGGCCCCAGGGATGTTTCAAAGGCGGGGGCCGGCGCACGACCCGTTCCCCGATGGAGACCGCTTCGCCGAACGGCTTCCGCCCGGCCGCTATTTCGTACAGGATGACTCCCAGCGCGTAGATATCGGAAGCCGCCGATGGCCTTTTGCCCTTCAACAACTCGGGCGCCATATACGCCAGCGTTCCACCCAAGTCGCCGGACATGACACCCGGACCTTGCGCGGACCAGGGGCGCGCCAGGCCGAAATCGGTGATCACCACGCGCGTGCCCTCCGGCTCGTGGGCGAGCAGGATGTTATTGCTTTTCAAGTCGCCGTGAATCACCTGATGGCGGTGGGCTTCGGCCAGCCCGGAGCAGAGTTGGGTCGCGACGAGCCGTGCTTCCTTATTCGGCAGTGGACCATCTTTCAGCCGCTCGGCGAGCGTCTGGCCCTCGATGAATTCCATCGTGAAGAAGTCCAAATCGCCCTGCGGGCTGGACGCGGTGTGGATTTCCCAGGTCTTGCACACGTTGGGGTGATTGATTTCACTGGCGTGCCGCACCTCCGGGGGAAGGCTTCCATCGAAGCCGGCTTTGGCGCACTTGATAGCGATGCGCCTGCCTAGTTTTTCATCCCGAGCTTCGTAGACGACCCCCATTCCCCCGGCGGCCACCTTGCGCACGATTCGAAACCGGTTCTCCAGCATCAGTCCGGATGGCAGCTCGGATTCTTTGGTCAGCAACGAATAGAGCGGATCGACGAGAAAACCCTTCATACGCTCGTCCCACTTGACGTATTGCCACACCGTGTCGAACAAAGACGAGTCCGCGCCGCATTCTTGCCGGGCGTACTTTTCGCGATCTTCCACAGGCCGGCTGAGGGCCTGTTCGACAAGGCTCATGACGAGTTCGTCGTTGGTTACGGTGTCCTCGTTATTGTGCGGCTCGACGGGCATTTCCCGGCTCCTGCCGTTCGATTTCCACGGTTTGGCGCCATTCGGGGTGGCCGGCGTCCATTGGTTCGAACAGTCTGTCGATGGTGACGACTAACTCCAGTTCTGCGTTCCTGCCCGGGCGTAAATCGGCGCTGCGCAGCGGCGTGAACGGGACAGTGGGCCCGCCGCCGGCACGATCGATCAGGTACCTACGCATCGCTCTGGCACTCTCTGCCACCTATAGCGAAGAAATGCCGCCGGTTCCGCCAAACCTGATTTTCGGCGCGCTCGCCCGGCCCTGGCATCAACAACACGAACTGTTGGTTGTGTGCCTCGTTGGCGCGTTCGGACGCGATATGAATTCGGCCCGCATGGGCTTTGATCGTACGCACTTGAGTTCTTCTCGCGTTCCGCATTCCTCCGGCGGATAGTTGGCGGATTCAATTCTGACCTGCACTTAACAGATTGTCAAGCGCTCTTGGATAGCCGATAGGGATTGGGGAGGCGTCGGCTCACAGCGGCTCGCCGGATCACGCTGCCCGGTACCGCCGTCCGACAATGCCTAGAGGCTTTCTTCGGAATGACGAGAACCCGAGGATATCGCCACGCCCAGCGCGGCCTGACTCCGCATGGAGAGAGCTGGAACAAAATCTGCCGCGCAGCCGTAAAGATACGCAAATGCCCTTAAGCCACGATCTCAGCGCCGCTGTTCGCCGCCTGAAGCAGAACCCGGGATTCTCGGTTGTCGCGATCTTGACATTAGCGCTCGGCATCGGCGCAAATGCCTCTATTTTCAGCGTAATTAACTCCATTCTTTTCCGCCCCTTGCCGGTGGAGCGAGGTTCCGAACTGGTCTCGTTGAACGTAACCATGGGCAGCGATACCTTTCCTTCTCTCTCCTATCCCAACTACCGGGATCTGCGCGACCGCAATACGGTGCTTTCGGGCCTGATAGCCTACCGTTTTCTGCCCGCGAGCGTAGGCCAAGCCGGCAATACCCAAAGAATTTGGGGTTATCTGGTGACCGGCAACTATTTTGATGTCCTGGGCATTACTCCTCGCGCCGGCCGCTTGTTGCATCCGGAAGACGATAAAGTCCGGGGCGGCCATCCGGTGGCGGTTCTCAGCTACACCGGCTGGCAAAAGCGCTTTGGTGGCGATCTCAAGATTATCGGCGCGAAAATTCTAGTCAATGGCCGTGAATTCACCGTCTTAGGCGTCACTCCCCCGGGCTTCTTCGGCACTGAGCTGTACTTTTCTCCCGAAGTGTTCTTCCCGATGGCGATGCAGAAGGAGTTGGAGGGCGCCAGCTACCTTGACGGCCGGCGCAGCAACAATCTTTTCGTAGTAGGCCGCCTCCGGCCCGGCGTGACCATGCCGCAAGCTCAATCGGAGCTGAACGGGGTCTCCAATCAACTGGCGCAAGAGTACCCACAAGAGGACGGCGGTATGAAGATCGTGCTGACTCCGCCAGGTTTGGCGGGAGCTTACGTCCGCGGCCCGACCATCGGATTCGCCGCCGCCCTGTTCGGCGTCTCGTGTTTGGTGTTGCTGGTGGCCTGCGCGAATCTGGCTAGCATGTTGCTCGCCCGCGCCGGCGACAAGCGCAAGGAA
This sequence comes from Bryobacterales bacterium, assembly GCA_963836595.1. Lineage (GTDB taxonomy): Bacteria > Acidobacteriota > Terriglobia > Bryobacterales > Bryobacteraceae > DATFZA01. The sequence continues at coordinate 2,678,804 of CAWIKC010000001.1, read as the reverse complement.
ACCGCCATCCGCCTGGCGCTCGGCGCCGGCCGCGGCGTGTTGATCCGGCAACTGTTGGTCGAGAACATGTTGGTGGCCCTTTTGGGCGGTGTGGGAGGAGCGCTCGTGTCCATTTGGATTACCAGCGCGCTGGCCGCATGGCATCCGCCGGTAGACATCCCGCTGGTCGTCAATGCGCCTGTGGATGTGCGCGTCTTCCTGTTCGCTTTGGCCGTTTCCACTGTCACCGCGCTCTTGTTCGGGTTGCTGCCGGCTTTCCAAGCCACCAAAACCGATCTCGTGCCAGCACTGAAGAATGAAGCCGCCACGCCGAGATTCCGCTATTGGCACTTGCGCGATTACATGGTCGCGGCGCAGGTCTGTCTGTCGGTGCTGTTGTTGTTCTGTTCCGTGCTGGTGGTCAAGAGTCTGCAGCGTTCGCTCAATGCGCCGATCGGCTACCATCCCCAAGGCGCAGTCGCGGCTTCGTTTGACCTCAATATGCAAGGCTACGATGAAGCGCGCGGCCGCGACTTCGAGCGCCGGCTGCTCCGCAAGGTCCGGGAGATGCCTGGCGTTGAATCCGCCGCCCTGGCCGACAACCTTCCTCTGACGCTGAACAACTCCAACGATGCGGTTTACATCGAGGGCAAACCCATTCCCAAACCCTCGGACGCGCCGCTCGCGTATGACTACACCATCAGCCCGGACTATTTCCGAACCATGCAGACGCGCCTGATCGCCGGACGCGAGTTTGACGCCCGTGACAAGCAGGACGGCAAGCGTGTGGCCATCGTCAATGAAGCTTTCGTCAAGCAACTGATGGATGGGGGCCAGGCGCTGGGCCGCCACTTCTCCCTTGGTCCGCAGGGCAAGCCCATCGAGGTTGTGGGCGTTGTCGAAACTGGCAAGTACTTCAATTTGAATGAGCCGCCCAAGGCGGCCTTCTTCACGCCCCTCGAAATCTGGTATAGCTCCAACGCCACACTCGTGGTGCGTCCAAGCATGCTGTCGGCCGATTCCGCTCTGCGTTTGATCCGCGACGCTGTGCGCGAAATCGATCCGTCCATAGCTCTATTTGCGACCGGCAAACTGGAAGATCAGCTTTCGGTCGCATTGTTCCCCGCGCGTATTGCGGCCGGGACGCTCAGCGCCTTCGGAATTCTCGCTCTGGTGCTGGCGGGAACTGGAATTTACGGAGTGATGGCCTATGCGGTGTCCCGCCGCACGCGCGAAATCGGTATCCGCATGGCGATCGGGGCCACGCAAGCGCAGGTGCTGGCCACGGTCGCTCGCCGTGCCGCCACTGTGATCGCCGCCGGCTTAGTCGTTGGCTTGGGCGTCGCTTTGTTCGCGGGCCAACTCCTGCAACGAATTCTTTATGGAGTAAAGCCGAGCGACCCGTTGACCTTTGCGGTCGTGTTCGCGCTCATGCTCGGCATCGGAGCGGTCGCTACGTTTCTGCCGGCGCGCCGCGCCGCGCGCATCGATCCCATTCAAGCGCTAAGGCAGGAATAGGTTCAAGAAGGACCCTGCGGCAACGACTGTAGAGGAAATTCTATGCCGATCTGCCGGCAGAAGAAATCTACAAAGCCGGGGACGTTCACTCGCAATCTGAGCAACAGACGTTCAATCGGTAGATCTAGCGTGCGGGCTTGTTCTGTGATTTTGTGAGTGACGATCCCTGGTTCCAGATCATACAAGTCGCGCAAGAAACCGGAGGGGCCGCGAACCTCTATTCCCCAAGGCTTCAAGGCCGCGGGCGGGAAATCTGTTTTGTTATACGTTACAATCACTCCGGAACCTGACCGTACCGCGACCGCCAGCACATGTCGATCTTTGCGATCATTGGTCATGACGTCTATGAACGGCTCATAGCCCTCGACCCAGGCTTCGGGGAAGGCCTTTTTGATCTCGGCCTCACGATATGACGCTTGGGCCTCCGTCTTATTAAACTTGTTCATCAGATTGCGTGAAACCTCGGCCATAATCGTATCGCTCCATCTTGGAAGGTAGGAGGCGAGGGTGTTCCGCAGGACGAAATAAAGTGTCAGCCAACGGCATGGGCAGAAGCACACAAGCGTCCAGAACGACGCCGAAATCTGCCTTCATTCATCCTCGCCACCGTCTGGTATAGGAGTGCCTTCGTATGAACCCTCTTCGAGCGCGTGCTTGGCTAAGCGCGCGAGGATAACCCTTCTTTCGTTGTCACGCCGCTTTTCGTAGGATTTGATATCTTTGATCAGCACTCTCCTGTGACTTCCGGTTCGCGTAAACGGGATTTCTCCGGCCTCGAGCAGCTTAATTAGGTGTGGTCTGGAGACCCCAAGAATATTGGCCGCCACTTGCGTCGTCACCTGCTCCTCTTCTGGGAGGACTGTGACCGGCCGCCCCAATTTCATATTGGTCACAACCTCTTTCAAGATGCGGTAAACGGCTGGCGGCAGATCGATCCGCTCCGATCCATTTGAGCCGACCAGCGCAGGAGGTCCCAACTGAAGCAAATCATAGAGTTCTTGGATCTGTCGGGCTTCAGATTCAGGCATGGTGGCAGATTCCAACGGTGATTTCGCTCTCTATCTAAGTGTAGGCAAAATTCGAAATAAACGCAACGGACTGGACAGGGGGGCGTGATGCCGGCGACGTAGTACTGGTCTCGGTGCCTTCGGCGCCGATCATGCTCGTGTTGCCGTAATAATAGCCCATGCTGCCGATCGAGATGCTGCTGTGTGGTTGAGTTGCGCTGTTTCGGCGGCCTCTCGCTCGAGGAGACCGCCGATGTAATGGAGATCTCCCCGTCCTCGGTCACGCGCATGTGGAGCTTTGCGCGCGCCTGGCTCACCCGCCGCTCGCAACCAAATGACCGGAGGGCCCGAACCCGATCAAACGATGCAAGCACCCGACTCATGGGCGAGGAGCAATGGAAGCGTCCCGCCTTGAAACAAGTTGCGGCTGTCGGTAGTCTTCACGTTAGAGGTAAACAATGAAGGTGCTTACACGCTTGGCCCTGCTGACGATTTGCGCAGGGGTTTTCACGCTCTCGGGCTATGGGGCTCCCGCCCAGATTGGGATCAGCATCGGTCCGGCGCCAGTCTGCCCTTATGGGTACTACGAAGTTCCGCCGTACAATTGCGCTCCGGATGGCTACTACGGTCCAGAGTGGTTCTCTGGCGGTATCTTCATCGGCGCCGGACCTTGGTACCACGGGTCAGAGCATTTCTACGGTCACGTGGATCATCATTTTGACTATCGCAAGGGTTACCACGGTCCATTTCCCGCCCGTGGGGAACACCCCGCGGAACACCGCGCGGAGTTTCACGGCCAAGCGATGCATGATTCGCGTGGACACGAGGCCCCTCGCGGACACAGATAAGCAAGGCGCGCGTTCGTCACGCAGCGCTGCGGTCAACGTAACGACGGTTCTGTGTGAGCGCCTATCGGTGAGCCACTCAGGGCTGTCGGCCGGCGTCAGCCCCGATGCCTCCCCGGACCTCACGGCTTGAGCAACTTCCGCACCGCCGCGGTATCCAGATTTTCTTTCGTGATCAGCGTTGCGGGTAGGTCGATCCGGCGCGGCGGTGTCTGGCCGTGCAGCTTGTTCACCAGCGTCTCGACAGCCGTAAAACCCATGCGATACGGGTCTTGCGCCACGAGCGCGCTGATGGTTCCACCGCGCAAGTCGTCTACCATGCTGTCGCTCGCGTCCACGGCGACCAGTTTCACTTTGCCGCTCAATCCGCGCGCCTTTAGCGCCAGCGCGCAGCCGATGCCGCTGGCCTCCGACGACGCGAAGATCCCCTTCAGCCCCGGTTGTGCGGTGAGAATATTCTCCGCCGCGCCCATGGCGCGCGACCGGTCCGACATCCCGTATTGCCGCGCGACCAATCGCACGCCGGGAAACTTCGCCGCCAGTTCCTGCTCGAAGCCGCTTTCCCGCTCCATGGTGGATGCGCTTCCCGGCGCATTCATCAGCATCGCGATTTCGCCTTCGCCTTTCAGCAGCCGTCCCAGTTCCCGCGCCGCCATCCTGCCGACCTCGACATTATTGGTGGCGTCGTAGCTCAGATAGCTCGTGGTGTCCACAGCGGAATCGAATACCGTCACCGGAATTCCCGCCGCCGTTGCGCGTTCTATGGGCGCGGCCAGGGCCTTGCGTTCCGTTGGCGCTACCGCGATGCCGTCGACACGCCGCGCAATCATCGAATCGATGATCTGAATCTGCCGGTCGTAATCCGTCTCGAGCGACGGACCGTTCCAGATGATTTCCACGCCATACTTCTGGCCGGCTGCGAGCACCCCGTGTTGAACGGATACCCAAAAGACCTGTGAAGTCCCCTTCGGAATCACGGCGATGGTTTTCGTCTGTTTGTGCCGGCATCCCGCCAGCGCCAGAAGCAGGATGAGCGCGCTACTTACCTTCCGCGTCTTTACTCTGTGCATCTAGCCACGCGAAGATGTCGGGGATCGAGACCACCGCCACGCTCAAATGGTCCTGATTCGGATACTGCTTGTACGTCACCGGATAATCCAGGCTCTTGGCTTCTTCCGCCATTTCCTTGCATCCCGCGGCCGGCACCAGCGCGTCCTTTTCACCGGCAATAATCAGCAACGGAATCTTTTTGCCCGCGGCTTTCAGCGGCCCCTCACTCACCGCTTTGCCGGTTCCCGCAATCGGAATCAGTCCTGCGAACCGGTCGCGATACGCCATGCCGATTCTCCAGGTACCCATACCGCCCATCGAATGACCCCCGAGGAAGATCCGATTGGGGTCGACGTTGTAGCGCTTCTGCATAATCCCTAGCACATCCAGAACGTCCTGCTCGGCGCCGTTCTCCTTGGCGTAACCGCTCAGCGGCCCGCGTCCGTTCACCGACGCCAAAAGGTAGCCGTGTTCTTCGGCCAGCTTGGGCCACATCTGCTGATAATCGTCCAGAAAATTGCCTTCGTCGCCGCCCGCTCCGTGCAACAGCACAACCAGCGGATACTTCTGAGCGCGGTCGTAGTTCTTCGGAACGTAAACGCGATACGGCAGCAATTTGCCGTCGAAATCGGATCGATACGCTAGCGCCAGCGATCCGCGCGCGTCCAGCGTGGGATCGCCGCCATCCTTCAAGGCCGCTGCCAGACGCGTCGCATGCTCCAGCGAAGCGGGAAAGTCCACCGGATCTTTGGCGCCCAATCCCGCGGCGCGCATCGACGTAAAGACGTACCCCGTCAGCGTCTGGAAGCCCGTTCCGTAGTAAGTATGCCGCGCCAACTGCACCGTCTCGAGAATCTGGCGTAACGTCAAAGCGCCGGGCGAATCCTGCTTGGGCAGAAGTTCGAGTGTCTTCTCGAGCGCCGCGGTGCGCTTGCCTAAGTCGGGCACGATATAAAACGTCCGGAAGTATTGATATAACTGCTTCCCGTTCGAGTCCTCCAAGGTCCCTCGCAGCGTGTGGAGACCGGGGCCAACCAGTTTCGATGGGTCGAACGTCAAGCCGATGGTCTCGCCGCCGGTGCGGCCGCGCACGTCGCCCAGCCCAATGCCCGGCTCGATCGCGGCTTCCTTCTTACCGTCAGGCGCCAGCAAGTCGAGCTTCATGCGGTAGGGAGCGTCAGGCGCGGCCGGCGCATCGAACAGAAACGTCGCCCGGCTGGCGAGCGGCTCTCCCGTGCCCACCAGCTTGGCCGAAATGGCGAAATCCAGGCCGGTCGCCAACTCCGCCGAAGGAGTCCAGGGTGTCTTGTCCATCAGAACCATGGCATGCGTGAGCGCCCGATAGTTCTGCTGTTTCATCAAGGGCAAAATGTCTTTGGTATCGCCGCCTGCCTGCTGGTAGGCCAGCAGCTTGGTGCGGGCCGAAAGGCCCGCGAACACGGTGTCGGATGGAGTCAACTGCGCAAACAGAGCCGAAGCCGCGCAACCCAGCAACAAACAGAGTCTCGTCATGGAACCTCTCGCTGATTCAATCTAATACGACCCAGTCTAATACGTCTAATACAATGAAGGCAATGAAACCCATTCTTCTCTCCGTCGCCCTATCTGCGCTGATCGGGACGACGGCTCTGGCGGACTTCAGCTATCAGGAGACGACCAAAATGACCGGCGGCATGATGATGCGCCAGGGTGGTACCGCGCCTAAGCCGCAGACCTACGCTACCTACGTCAAAGGCAATCGCATGGCCCGGATCGGCGCGGAGCGCGGTCAGATTACGGACCTCGACAAAGAGACCGTCACCAACGTGAACTACGCCAACAAGACTTACTCGGTGATGACCTTCGCCCAAATGAAGTCCATGATGGCGCAGATGGGCGGCGCGAAGGAAGAGCCGGGCGAAGTGAATGTCACCTCCCACGAGACGGGCAAAACTCGCGTGATTGGCAACGTGACAGCCAAAGAGATGCTGATGACGGTGAAAGTAGCGGGGTCCGAGATCGACACCGATGTATGGTTGGGCCCAATGGTTCCGGGCTACGAGGAAGTCCGCCAGTTTCAACAGCGCATGGCGCGGAAGATGGGAGACGTGGGTGCTCCGGGAATGCAAAGAACAATGCAAGAAGCAACCAAAGCCCTGATCAAGGCGAACGGAATACCGCTGCAGCAAATGGCCTCGATTCATGGCGGATCGCCCCCTGGCGCCCCCGGTAGCGGCAAACCTATGCTCGAAACCAGTACGGAGTTGAGCGGCCTTTCCTCGGCATCGGTGGATTCGTCGAAATTCGACATTCCCGCCGGTTTCCAGAAAAGGGAAGTGGGCATGGGCGTGCATCCGCTGGCTCCGACCCCGCAGAGCAAGCCGGCGCATCAGTAATGGGACCGCTTCCTGACGGTCGCGGCTCGGTTACGTCTTTCCGAGCTGCGCGCCCTTCCGAGCCGCAGTCCGGCCACTCCGAGTCGCGGTCCGGCCTTCCGAGCCGCGACCGTGAGGGAGCGGTTGGAGCCGGTTGTTTGATGAGAGCCGCCCCGGACAAAAAAGCTTCCGCGCAGCCTAGAAGCCTTCCCAGACCAACGCCGCAAACTCGCGGACACGGCGGAAGCCGAGTTGCTCGTACAGACGAATCGCTTCCAGATTATTGGACGTCACGGTCAAACTGGCTTTCCGGCAAGCATGTTTTTCGAGCGATTCCAGCGAATGCCGCATCAATTGATAGCCGACCCCGTGGCCTTTCGCGGCATTCGACACGCAGATTTGGGTAATGTGCCCGATGTCGGCATGCACCAGACTGCTCAGGCTCAGCCCGCACAAGCGATGGCTCGATGGATCGAGCGCGACAAAGGAAGCGGGCTGAAAAAAGCTGCCACAGCCGGGATATTGGACGATATTGAGCAGAAATCTGCGCGCGCCGGCGGGGGAGCGATATTGATCGTTGATTTCACTATCGATGTGGCCGCGATAAGCGTCGGCAATGAGAGTAGCCGCCTCATCCTGCCGCCGCTCGGTCCAATTGTCGATCACAACTGGCGTCGACCGCCTGCCGGCCGGCCAGGCGGCGGTGTGGCCGCCGGTGTGGCCGCCGGTGTGGGCTAAGTCCAGTTCCATGTACAGGCGCTTGAAGAGCCGGGCGTGAGGCGCATAGGGGATCCGCATGCGCGGCCAGTTGCGAAGCATCATGAGTTGGGACTCGACGCGGCGGACCGACGGCGTTTTGACCAGATCGTCTAAGATGGCGCCCAGCAGGACAGTTTCGTTTTCGACGCTGGCAAACGCCTCCATCACGTAGAGGTCGCCGATCAACCCTTTGCGTTCCTCGCAAACGAAATAGGAGTAACCGACCACTTTGCCTTGCACGGCGAGAACATGACCGGTGAGCGCCTGCATGTCTACAAAGCGGCGAACCAGGCTGGCGGAAGGGCGGAAGTCCCAATCGAGCATCCGCTCCCAGGTGACCGTCTCTTCGTCCAGCAGCGCTTGCATGGCGGACGCACCAATTTGGCGCAAATCCATTAACTGGGGTTGCGGAAGCGGAGTGTCCGAGAGAGCCGCCATTGCATTCAGCCTACACCGGAACGAGATCGCTTTGCGCGAGCCGGTGGTGCGCGAAGAAATGCTGGATCGCGCGAGTGGCTTGCCGGGTGCGATGCTGATTCTCGATGAGCGCGAAGCGGACATGGCCTTCGCCCATGGGGCCGAAACCCATGCCGGGCGAAACCGCGACCAGCGCCTGTTGCAAAAGCAGCTTGGAGAATTCCAGAGAACCGGCTTCGCGGAAAGGCTCTGGAATGGGCGCCCACACGAACATGGAGCCGCGCGGCGGCGGAACATGCCAGCCGGCTCTGCCCAAGCCTTCAATTAAAGTGTCGCGCCGCTTGGCATAGGTCTCGCAGATCTTCTTCGTGTCCTCCTCGCATTCGCGCAACGCAATGATGGACGCAATCTGGATGGGCTGAAAGATTCCGTAATCCAGGTAGCTCTTGATGCGCGCCAGCGCGGCGATCAAGCGCGGATTTCCCAGGCAGAAGCCGACGCGCCAGCCCGCCATGTTGTAGCTCTTGGAGAGCGAGAAGATCTCGACGGCGATTTCCTTGGCGCCCTCCACCTCGAGAATGCTGGGCGCTTTGTATCCGTCAAAGCAGATGTCGGCGTAGGCGAAATCGTGCACGATGCTGGTGCCGTGATGCGCGGCCAGCGCGACGATTTCTTTGAAGAATTGCAGATCCACCGTTTGCGTGGTCGGATTATGCGGAAAGGAGATGAGAATCATCTTGGGTTTCCGGGTGGAGGTGCGATAAAGGTCTTCGAGCGAGTTGAGAAATTCCGCCGGGCTGGGCATCGGAAGCATGCAGGCGTGTCCTTCCGCCATAATTACGCCGTATTGATGAATCGGATACGCGGGATTGGGAGAGACCACCGCGTCGCCCGGGCCAATGACGGCAAAAAGCAGATGGGCGAGCGCGTCTTTGGCGCCGATGGTGACGATGGCCTCTTTTTCCGGGTCGAGCGAAACTCCGTAATTGCGCTGGTAGCGGCGGACGATCTCCTCGCGCAGCTTCGGAATGCCCTTCGACATGGAATAGCGATGGTTCTTGGGATTGCGGGCGGCTTCAATCAGCTTATTGACCACCGGCTTGGGAGTTGAGCCGTCCGGGTTACCCATGCCGAGGTCGACGACGTCGAGTTGCGCGGCGCGCGCCTTGGCTTTCATCTCGTTGATGACCGCGAAAACGTAGGGGGGTAACTTCTGGATGCGATAGAACTCTTCGGCTTGGTCGAAGGACATACTTTATTTTAGGCGCAGAGTTGCGCGAGGGCCGAATCGGAGGCAAAAAAAGCCGGCTTCAAGCCGCTAAGCGACCATGCTTTTCCGGTCGGGTAAAGGTAGGGCTTCCCGTACTTTGGCGATTTCCGACTCTATTTCGTCCTCCCGGACTGGCGTTTCGAGGATAAGGGGCACGTGAGGCGGGACCAAGTGCGCCACCTCTTGGAATGCAAGAATCGAAGAGTAGGACAGCCTATCGTGCTTGCTTCGCGTATTCACCTCGCTGACATGTACCTGAGCTAGCCTGGACCCAAATTCCCGCAGAATCAAGTAGGCCTCAGTCATAGTCGGATCAAGTTGCCGGGCATGGCCGATATCGAAACAGAACGTTGCATCGGGCAGTTGCTCAAAAACCGACGCGAGTTCATCGGCAGTCCGGCCTAGCGGCTTGCACTTATCCATATTTTCAATACAAACAAGAGGTCCTAGCTCGCGCCACAAACCGAAATCCGAAATGGCGTCGGGGTGGAGTATGATTGGCCAGCCACGCTTCGCCTCCTCATTTAGGCGAGCCCACGAAGCTGCTTCCCATGCGGGCTCAAATTGACTTGGCGCGTGAATCGACACATACTCGAACATAGAAAGTTCCAAGGATGGGAGCGCGTCGAGTAGTGGGACCAACTCGTTTTGACGCAAAGCCGAGAGCTCAATCGCAGCTAGCCGTTTCTTACTCACCATCGAGAGGCCCTGGCGAAAGTCTGCATAGGCTAAGGCTCCCGTGGAAAAGCCGATGGGCCGCATTTTAGAACACCCCGTAGGTCTTGGTCAACGTCTCCAATCCGCTGTCCGGATCGAAAAAGAATGTGAGAAGTCCATCTCGGAATTGATGACTCAGCGCACGGGCGCGCTGATAAACCTGGTCGGTCTCAGCGTCTTCTTCGGTCAAGCCTTCCAAGCGGGTTCGCACTTCTACATCGGCGAGCATACCTATGAACTCATCATAGGAGCCCAAAATGCTCTTCGTGGTCTGATCCAGGTGATCGAAGCGCACGAGAACGCTGGCGGTTATTTTCTAACGGAGTCATTCGAAAGAGTCCGTCGAGGTAGTCGATTACCTGCGGCCTGCGGCTAGGGTCACTGGCAATCGTCGATCGTTGTTCGGGTGAATGGTCGAGGTGGCATCGATAGCAAGCCAGCAACCCAGACACGTAAATCAACTTCCGGGACATTCGCAACTTTAGGTTTCGGATGGCCCAGCCCCTTCCGTCTCGCGTCGCACCTTATATGCGAAATCGACAGCCATAGTCCTCCAATACCGAGCAGAATCGTTCTGGAGGAAGCGCGGAATCCAGGCTCCCGACCCTCGCCAAAAACCGCGATCCTCGAGCAGGTACCGGTTCAGCAGGTGGCGCACGACCCGCCGGTGTGCTTCGTCCCGGCCGAGGGCGTGAGATTCGAGCAGCAGTAACACACGCCGGGTTAGGTTTTGGTTTGTATCGTCTTCCCCGCCGATATGATGGACGATATCATGACTGAAGACCATTTTTCCAAACGTTCCTTCTTGCCCAACTGACTTTGGCGCTATCGACCTGACAACTTCGGCGATTCTCGTCGTGACTGCGTAGTGCTTCGGATCGGCCTGCCCGTCAATAAGCAGCGTCCAGTCTATGTCGCTTCCTTCAGTAAACTCATCCCTGCCGAGAGATCCAGCTACGACGACGCTCGTGTCGTCCGAATCGAAGTCGGCTAGCGCTTCCTGCAATTGTCGCCGCGTCGCAATGGCCAACTCGCGCGCCTGTCGAAGATGCGGCCATTCCGCGCCGAGCCGCCTTTGCAAACCCTCAAGACTCACATATCCCGCCTTTAGGGGCTTTCCCGACTCCAGGTAGACAGACTTTTGAGTGGCGTCACTCTCCAGTGTCTCGGTCGTGGTTCCCTTCAGAATCCCTCTCAAGAATCGTAGCAAAGGGGTTGACCACGGGCACGCCACTAAGCGCGCCATGAGATTTCGATCGATTCGTACTCTCCGCCGACTCATTGTCAATGGGTTGTGCATCCCCCGTGGGTGCAGTGCGCTCCCCGGCGCGAAAAGGAAAATAAGTCTCTGTGCCCCGCCGATAGAATAGATGAGTGGAATGATGTCCAAACTATTGACCAAGAGCAAATCGGCTTGGATTATCGCCCGCCAGGGACGCAGGATCGCGATGCGCCTGGCGGGGAGAGCGCCACTGTGCGGCCAATTGAACTGCATGACTTTTCGACAGGATGTCGACGCGGTCCGCGCGCTCACCTCGATCCACGAACCGCCAAAGCTAATTGAGGTTGACGGCGATCTGCAACTTTGGCGCATCGCCGGAAGAGATTGGTGGGCCCCCGCGATGCGTCCCGAGTTCCTGGACAAGATGCCAAAAGAGATCCAAATGGATATCTACGGACTTGGAAAACTCGCGCCGGGCTCCATCGTTATCGATGGTGGGGCGAACATCGGGATGTTCGCCCGCGCAGCTCTGGATGCGGGCGCAGAGCGCGTAATTTGCTTTGAGCCGTCTCCCGCCATCAGGAAAGCGCTGACGCGAAACTTGGGCGAAGCATCCGGCCGCGTTACGATCCGCGATCAAGCCCTCTGGAACGAGGAAGGCACAGCATTATTCGCCATTCCCCTCGGGGATGCAGGATCGGATCAGATCGTGCAGGGAGAAGGAGTCCGGGGAACCGAGACTGGTATCGAAGTCCCGCTGACCAGCATCGATAATGTTGTCCGGGAACTTGGTCTATCTCGCGTCGATTTTATCAAGCTTGATATCGAAGGCGCGGAATCGAAGGCGCTCTCCGGAGCCAGCAAGACGTTGGCGGACTTTCGTCCGCGCGTAGCAATCGCGACAGAGCACACGGATGATGTGCTGAAGAATAATCGGTCGGTCCTGGACGTGATGCATTCAACGGCCAGCGGATATCGTGCCCGCTGCATGGAATGCCACGCTGAGCAGTCCGATTCGTTTGGTGGAGTCGCACTGACACCCTATGTCCTTCAGTTGTTGTCTAAGTAGTTCGGAGTTTCGGACGCGTCGCACGCCGATGGGATTGGTTCCTCCGCCCGGAAACCCGCTGAGGTCCTGGCAGCGCGATAGACTGAAACGCACCCTTATCGGAACCCGAGCCGGGGGTTGGTGTTGACGCCATTTTGTGTCCTGTTCCATCCGGCCTGAGCAAGTAGATTGTCGCCAGAGGCGGGTGATCGCCGAACTGCACGCGAATTCGCGGCAACCCAGTCACGGCATGAGGCAATTTTTCGGAAAGATGCCTTAATCGTCTGCCGGCAAAGACTTTATCGTTCTGCTAAAGCGTCGCAGTTCCTCCGCGCCAGACCTGTTTTAGGCAGGTCCTCGGCTACTATGGGCGTGGGAGGAATTTCAGTGCAAGCAGTTGCTTTTTGGCGCGGCATGGCAGCGGGGTTGCTGGCAGCGGGCGCGGCTCTTTGGGGCCAAACTCAAGTGGATCTGAGAACACAAAGCCGCGAGGTGGATTTTAGCGCGGCGCCATCCACGAAGCCGGCGAAGACCGGGACCAGCCTGCCTGTGGCGTGCGGCGTGGGCGAGGCGTTTTTCTTGACCACCGCTCCCGGCGGGTCCAACTGGTATCTCTGCACCGCTACCAATATCTGGTCGTTGCAAGGCGGGGGCGGCGGCACCGGCGGCGTGGTCAACAACGCCAACGACGTCCGTTTTCTACTGACCAATACCTCGGCTACGGTGTTGACGCTGAATGGTACGATATCCACGAGCAATCCGGCGGTGATTTTTGGAGGCACGACTGCATATAAGTTCACCGCTCCCAGCACCATCACCGTCTCGGGAACTGCTTCTACGGGCGCCGTCCGCGTTTGCTTTGACCCAACCACTGGACAAGTCTCGCTGTATCACAATCTGGCCGCGGCCATTACCGGCTCGGGCGATTTGTCGGGCCATGTGTTTACTGGAACAAGCTGCCCGTATGCCCAACTGTGGGCGCCTACCATGACCAACGCGAATGTGTGGGACACCATCGCGGAGTCGATGGACACTCGGGGCTCGCTCTTCTTTCCGGTTCCCTACACCGCGGGAAACGCGATCTCGATTACTGGCGGATTGATCGCGGTAACCGGTTTACCGACGGTTTGTAGCGTTAGCCTGGGAGATGGCGCGAATTCGCTCGCGGCGGCAACATACGTTAAGGCAGGCTGCGCCAACGAGTATGGGAGCACCTACACCATCACGGGAATCAAATGCCGCACGGACGATGCGGGAAGCACGACGCTCAATGCCACCAACGGCGCGGGCGCCGCGCTGCTGACTTCCGCCATCGTCTGCCGCAATACGGCGGACGGCGTGGCCGGCGTCCAAAGCGGAACGGTGACGATCGCGGCGGGGGACTTCATCAAGTTCACCGCCGTCGCGGACGGGGCCAGCAAGGATGTGACGGTGACAGTGGCAGGGATCCGATGAAGAATTATTGCGCGTATAAAGCCTCGATCTTACTTTTATATGGAACCGCGCTGTGGGGAGCGAATATTCCGCTGCAAATAGTTTCCGTTACTTCCCAGCAAGCCGAGATTCAATACACATCCACCATCGGCGGGGCGTGTACTCTGGCCGTGACGGACAATTCCGGCTATGGCGTGACCGTCTGGGATGTGAACCCGCTGCTCACCAATGCCAGCACCGATCTCGCCCGGCCGGACACGATTGCCGACGGCCCAAGCCGGAAAGTGCTGTTGGGCCATCGGGTCTATGAGCAAGGGTCGGACGGGAAGATTTACAGCCGCTCGCTACAGGCCGATGCGCCGCACACCTTGACCGTGACCTGCGGGTCCGACTCGGGAACCATCCAGTTCGCCACCCGCACCATCGCTCAGGGAACTTCTTATCCCGAACTGCCCCAATACTGTTCCGGTTCTAAGACCTGGGGCCACTGCCAACCCACCATCGACTGGACGGTGGGGGGCAAAGACACCGGGTATGTGGACGCGCTCACTGGCGCGCTGGTGAAGCGCGTGACCGGTCCGGGCGAAGAACAGAGTTATCCCGGCGTACGCACATTGGTTCCCTTTGCGGGCGCGAAAGATCAGAGCGGTTCTTCCGCGTGGTCGAACGCCAACAACGCTCTCTCCTATAAGAGCGGAAGCTACGCGAGCACCTCTACCAACGGCCGGAGCTTGTTTCTCGCCTTCGGGCACTATGGGCAATGGGGTTTGACCGGGGGATTTTACGGCAATGGCGGCAATATCGGCGGCGCATATATAGACGATCTTCAACTACAGCTTTTTGTATCCTCCACGAGTGGTGACCAGGTCTCGGCGTGTCTCTCGCTGGACGGGCAGACCTGTTACAGCGGAACGGTTACGCGCAGTCCGGGCAGTGGCGCGGCGGCGATCCAGTTTGGAGACGCGGGAAATGGAGCGGTGCCATGGCCCGCGACCCCTTGGCCTGGTCCCTTCAACGGGTGGTCCACACAACCACTACCGTCTCATCTGGTTGCGGCTTCACCGATGCCGGCGACCGTAAACGGTACCGCCGTAACGCTTACCGCGGTGAACTACCAGAACGGCATTACCTTCGACGATGAATGGGCAGCCGGGTCGCCAATATACATTCCTACTTCCAATTGCACGAATAACATCTGCACTATTGCATCGGTTACGGACACTTCTCATTTGACGATTAACGAGCCGCAGTCTAATCTGGGTACTCAGACCATTCAGCCGCTCAACGCCGGCGTTCTCGTCTGGAAGTCTTCCGGAAGCGGCAGCATCAGCCTCAATGCGGCTTTCGGCTTCGCGTATTCGACGATTCAGAACATGCTGGGCTCGGGAGGCAACGGAGAACAGTGCAGCCGGGTTTCGGACACAACCAGCCTGACGATCACTGGTGCATCGCTTCCAAATTCGCACGTTGGTTTTCTTTGTCAGTTCGGTATCGGGTCAGTTCACTTCTGGGACTCGACGTCAGGGAGCGATCGCTGGTTGACCGACAATTTTGTTAGTGGCTACGGGAGCAACGGGAACAATAACCTGCGAACAAACCCATTCGACATTACCGACCCCAAAACCTGGTATCTCTGGTTTGGCGGCTCCGGGTGGGGACCGGCCAACGGAAGGTTTTTCGGTAAGCAAGTCTACAACAAGACAGTCTCGGGAGCCTATGGCGGCTATCAACAGAGTCCGATTACATGGCCAGAGACTAATCCGGATCCGGCCACTACGTTCACTTACCCCTATGGCCCATCGGATGTAGGCACGGCATTTTCGACGCTCCTGGCCAATGGCAGTACTCTCTCTAATCTTTACAACACCGGCGT
The DNA here is from genome assembly GCA_963836595.1 of Bryobacterales bacterium. Taxonomy (GTDB): domain Bacteria; phylum Acidobacteriota; class Terriglobia; order Bryobacterales; family Bryobacteraceae; genus DATFZA01. Next base: position 2,663,311 of record CAWIKC010000001.1, on the reverse strand, counting down.
AACGGCCGGCATGTGGACCGGGGTTATCCCGAACATGACCGGCTTTTTCAATGGCTCCAGTTCTCAATATGCCTTTTTTAACGTAGTCGCTCCGGGAGGTCAGGATACTATTGCTTGGGTTTTCCCTTATGATGTAATCAATCAGCAATTCACAGGAATCATCAATTCCTTCACGGGGAATCCAGGATGCACGGGAACAACCGGTCTCGCTCCGGCATTGTGCGGTCGTTTTGGATCATGGCACACTGCGCAGCCGACTGGTGGTGGAAACGATTCTTGGGTAAATATCGGAAGGCTAACGAATAACAATGGTAACAGCAACGGCGGTGGTCCTTATGTGATCCCGATCTCCCAGGTGTGGCGCTCGACGGATGGCGTTACCGGCTCTTGGGACAGTACTCACACCTGCGAACAGGATGCCGGGAATTCTGGCAGTTGCGCCGTTGGCGTAGGAACTTTGCAATTTGCCTATAATTGCCCGGCGGACACCTCGACATATTGGTTTGCGACGCAAACGACCGCTAACAGTATCTACACGGCGGCGGGTCTCACGCCGCCGAGCCCTTATTACGGGCAAAAAAATTGTATTCAGGTCATGGCAAGCGGGCAACCTTGCACTTTACCTAACGGCGCGCAAGGTGGCGTCTACGGCACCACCACGGCGAGCGCCGCGGAGCTGGCCTTTGGCACATGTCCTTGGAATTCTTCCTTAGCAACTATCGGCGACTTGCAGGTGGGTGACACGCTAATGGAAGGCAACCCTCTGGGTGCTTATGGTTCTCCGTGCCGGAATTGTGAGCAACTCACTATAGTAAAAATCGCGTCGGGCTCTTATCCAAAAGCTATTTGGCTTTATCGCGCCTACGATCCGCAGGATGGTTCATACAACCCCTACAACAATTCGGGCGGGTCTGCTCCGGGCAAGTTCGCTCACGGAGACGGATGGGGTCCACGGGAGACAGCAGGGAACGATAATGCAAACTGGTGGACGAACTTCTCGAATCCAACAGCTTGGGCCATTGCACCGCCACTCCCCGGCACGCACGGCTATGTCGGAGGCCACGCAATTGCACCGGCTATCTTTGGCGTTTATCAGGCTGGTGGCAACGGTGCTAGTGGAAGATCGGCTCAAATTGTCACCAACATTGCCGACATTACCGGGTACACCACCGTTATGTTCGGTGGCTATAATCAAGCCTTCAACGGCACATCGCTGAATCCTGGGTCCCTTGAAACCTACTCATCGGCGACGGCTATCAATGGGACGAATACGATCAAAAAATGGGTCTCGGACTATCGCACGCCGCAGACCGGGGGTGCGGGGCCTGGAAATCTGTATCCGGTGACGGCAACCTTGGTCAGCGGGTTCTCGCATGTTTACAAAATCGGTTCGCCGACCAGCATCTTCGATTTCAAGAACTCGCCCTGGTACGGATTCTCCGGGCGCTGGCTGCTGAAGGACATCAGCGGTCCAACTTCCTCGATTACGGATTCCAGCACGTCAAGTTTTTGCTACGCCTATCAAGCTGGGCAGTGCGTTTCTGGCAGCTCGGTCAACGATCTTTACCTGAACGCTCCCTTTATCGAACCTTCCACTACCTGCTGGTCGCAAGCGTGGGATTTTAGCGCGCCTTGTGTGTCAACCAGCTACGGCGTGTTCGGACAGGCGATGCTGTGGAACGCCTTGGACCCGGACCCGGAAGGCCGGAACTTCATACGTCTGACCGGTCTGTTCAATCCGCCGTTTCTGAGCGCGGGGTTTGAGGCAATGAAGTTTACGCCGGATGGCCGCTGGGGGTTTTATAAATCTTGGAATGCTAGCGGATACCGGCCTGAGCTATTTGCTGTCCGCATCCCGGCTATCGCCATTGACACGGTGAACCGGACGACATTTGTGCAGATTCCCGTGACCCTGCCGGCGGGCGATCCGGTCGCGATTCGGTTCGGATACGACTCGAGCTTTCGCTGCCAGGGGGTCTCCGATTCCCAAGGGAACTGGATTTCGGGCTATAACGATTCCTGTTTGACGGTCGCGGCGCCCACGCAGAGCATGCCGTTCATGTTCTCAACCGAGGGGCCGGTTAGCCCGGCGCCCTGTACCAGCGAAGGTTCCCGCCGCGCGCTCACTCGAAATAGTTGCACGGTGAACATCCCGGCGATCTCGGGGCGGTATCTGTACTATCGGGTGGAGCGCTATTCTACCGCTGGCGCGTTAACCGATACTGGGCCGACGCAGCGGCGAGCAGTACCGTAGGGCCGCGCCAGGAAACAACTTTACCCTCACTTCGGGACCGCTCCTGACCCGTCGCGCTCGTTCACGCCCACATCGGGGCCGGCCGTGACGATCGGCTCGTTCACGCCTTCCGAGCCGCGACCGTCAGTACCTACATAGTTGGATTCTTGGGCCCATGCGTTTCACCCAGTGTTTACGAGCATCAGGATGTGGTTGCCGACAATCTCCAACTTTTGACGAATTGTACCGAGCCGCGACCGTGAGGGAGCGGTGACGCACCATCCTAGAGCCTGTTTGGTTCCGGCTTTGCCGGGTTAGGGAGCGGTTGAATTGGTTGTTTCTTGACAAGCCCTTGGCTACTTTCCGGGAAAGCGGCGCGCCCGCAAAGCCCACAAGGGCGGCGCAGGCGCCAACACCGACCCAGGTTGGCGGTTGTACGATTAACGGTCCCGTCTTTTCCGGCCGATACCAATGTTAGTGGGCGGAACGCTCGAAGTCGCGACTTTTGACGGTCCGGCACCTAAAGAGGTCGGCTTGTGGGGCAGGTTATTAACCTGCCGCGGGTTATTAACCCGCGCGTGGGAGCATTATCAGCCGGCCTGCTGAAGCGCGCCTGTCACTTATTTGGCGAGTCCGGTGAACGAGTCCGGTAAAAATGTTACGCGCCCTATAAAGACCATTCGAAGCAACCTTCGCCCGATCATGCTGCGAGTCACGCACCCAACTGGAACAACGGCAGATTTGGCGCCCTTGGTGGTGGATCTGGATGGCACGCTGCTGGCCACGGATACACTGTGGGAATTGATCGTCTCTTTTCTCACGAAAAGACCCTTTCATATTTTTCAATTGCTTGCTTGGCTTCTCGGGGGCAAGGCGAAATTCAAAACCCGGCTGGTTTCCGCCACCACTTTGGACCCTGCCACTCTGCCCTACCGGGTGGAATGCCTGGATTGGTTGCGCGAACAGAAAAGCCTCGGCCGCGGGCTGATCCTGGCGACCGGGGCGGATGAAAAACTGGCCTCCGCGGTCGCCGGACACCTCGGAATCTTCGACAGCGTGGTGGCCAGCGACGGCGTCCGGAATGCAACCGGGCCAGCCAAGGCCGATCTGCTGAACCTCTTGCTGCACACCGCCTACGACTACGCGGGCAACTCCATGGCCGACATCGAGATCTGGCGGCGATGTGGAAGGGCGATCGTGGTCGCGCCGGACAATGGCGTGATCGCGGCGCTCCGGCGGCACAATATCGAGGTGCACCGGCGGTTTGACGCGCCGCGCGCAACCCTGGGGGTCTGGGCCAGAGCGCTAAGAGTTCACCAGTGGATGAAGAACGTGCTGGTCTTCACCCCCGTGTTGACCTCGCATCGCATCTTCGACTGGCCGGTGGTAACGCGCTCCGCGGTCGCGTTCCTGGCTTTCAGCCTGATCGCATCCTCGGCCTATTTATTGAACGATTTGCTGGATCTGCCGGCCGACCGCAAGCACCCAACCAAGCGATTGCGGCCGCTGGCGGCTGGATTGATCCCGATTCCGGCGGGCATCGCGGCGGTAGGAGTTCTGCTGCTTACGGCGGCGGGTCTCTCGATTCTTTTGCCCGCCTGGGCAGCGTTGCTCCTGCTCGGCTATTGGTGCGCCACGCTGACCTATTCCGCATGTGTCAAGAAACTTCTCATCGCCGATGTAGTAGCTTTGGCGCTGTTTTATACCGCGCGGGTCTGGTATGGCGGACTGGCGGCCGGCATTGAGATTTCAGTGTGGACGGCCGCGTTTTCCGCGTTTACTTTCTTTGCGCTGGCAGCTACTAAGCGAATCAACGATCTGGCCAAAATGCCGCTATCGGGCGCCGAATCGATGGGGCATCGCGCTTATCAGTCCGCCGACCGGCAATTCCTGGTTCCACAGGCGACGGCGACCGCGAACATCGCCATACTCGTCTTGATTTTGTATCTGAACAGCCCGCAGGTCTTAGCTCTCTACAAACGCCCGGAAATTTTGTGGGGCATGTGCCCTGCGCTGCTGTATTGGTTCAACCGGATCATTGCGTTGGCGAATCGAGGTTCGCTCCCCGACGACCCGATTCTATTTGCCCTGAAGGACCGGGCGACGTATTTCGTGCTGGCGAGCATGGCTCTGGTCGCCATAGCGGCGACCGTCTAGCGTTAAAACAGACGGGCCTTCATCCCCCGGCATCGCTGCTGGGCTCGCCAGTCGAAGACTGGACCACAGCACCGTTGGTCACCGCGTCCTGCACAAAATACTCCTCGTATTCAGGGAATTTCGCGGCCGAGCGGACGGTCTTTTTGTACCGGTGGACAGCGCGCAGTATATCCCGGGCGTACCTGAGTCCGTTGACGTAGCATACCTCGTCGCCATAGTACGTCGGCACCGGGATCTCGGCGATATGGAAGCCCTGGTGGTGAAGCTTGATGATGATTTCCGTGTCGAAGTGGAACTCATTCGTCATCCGCGACAAATCAATACACTTCAGCGCATGAAGATTGTAAGCGCGATATCCGCTATGGAACTCCGTGAGATGAAGACCCAGCGACCAATTCTCGTAGCTCGTGAGCATGCGGTTTCCGAGGTACTTATAGAGTGGCATACCTCCTTTGAGCGGTCCGCCATATGTCTTCATCATGCGGGAACCGAAGACCGCGTCGGCTTGCTCACGGACCAAGGGATGGTACATCTGCGCGAGAATCTCCGGAGCATACTGCCCGTCGCCATGCAGCAGCACAACAATATCGAAGCCACGGTCGATGAAATAGCGATAGCCGGCCTTCTGGTTGCCTCCATAACCCAAGTTCTTGGGATTCTTGAGCACATTCAGCTTCGGAATGCCGGACAACACTTTGATGCCCATGGCGACTTCGTAAGTTGGATCCGGGCTGGCGTCATCGAAGATTACCACCTCTTCGACGTTCTCCCAGACGTGAGGAGGGATTCGCTTCAGAACTTTCGGGATGGTGCTGACGGCGTTGTAGGTGACGATGAGAATCCCTATGCGCTTTCCTTCGCACGCGGAAATTTGGCTGTCATCCTCAAGCGAGGTGTCGAACGCCAACGCCGGCTCATAGGGGAGTGGGGTGACGGCCAGCGGTTTGGTTTCTAGATTGCTCATGGCTCTAGCGGCTGATTCAGGTTCATCACCTGCTAGTAGAATACTCCGACGGGGAGGCCTGGACATTCGGGTGTGGGCACTCCCCGCGGAACTCGCGGGACCAGATCGGCACGTCGGTCGATTGCGGCCGTCCCCGGCCGGTGGTGATTGCCGAGTTGGTGTGCTTAGGCTCCTGCGGGGGCCTTCCCTCTCGCGTTTGGACCCGGGGTGTTCGAGAAACCAGCTTGAAAGGCTCCGATTCGGTCCCGTTATAGGGGCGAATCTGAGCGTTTTCTTCCCTTCCCTCCACCAGCCAAACCATGCGCCTGGGGAAGTAGCGGATCAGGCGCTCGTTCTCCGCCGATGTCAGGTCGCGCGCCCACACGATCGCCGAGCTATCGATGTCCGCGCGATTGTAGATCCACTCGTCGAAAAAGGAGTGATTTGCGCCGTAGTGAACAAATACCAGATGGCGGCCGCCGCGGGCCGCCAACTCCGCGGCGATCCGGTCGCGTTCACCCGCTTTCGCCACCGGAGTGGCGTAAGGGCCAATCAGGTCGAGGCTTGCAAAGAGACCTCCGCAACAGGAAAACGCGAGCACCAGAGCACCAATCGGGACTCCCCGCCAGAAGCGCCTGTGGACACTACGCAGGCCCTCCATGGCCAGGTACACAAAAATCACCGTGTATAGCGCAAAATAGTGCGGGAGAAGATACACGTACAGGGCGGACATACAGAATGCGAAAACGCACACGCCCGCGATCGCTCGTGTTATGCGGTCGATCGGATACAACAACAAGGCGAGGATAGGGAGGGTGAACCACCAATTTACGTAGAAGCGCCAGATAACAAACAGCTTATAGGCCGAGCGCAGCAGGAAGGAAGGAAAGGTGGACATTTCGAGCCGTTTCTGCCGCTGCCAAAGATAACAATCCTCGATATCTTTAAAGCGGAAAGGGCCAGCCGAGATCGGCTGTTGCCAGACGAAACTCTGCGGCACGCCATGAACTTTTTGATCGGCGCGATACGGCAGATCGAGGGCCGAGCCAGTAACCTTTTGGTTGTAGACCGCCATAAAGGCGACGCCAGCCAGGATCACCAGGGAGGTTGGTAAAGCAAAGCGCAGAAGAGAGGCGCCGAGGGGCCAGTGGCCGATTCGTTGCAGCTTTAACGCAAGGACCAGCAGGGCAATGCCGGCGCAACACGATTCATAGGGGCGGTTTAGTCCGCTCGCAACTAGTCCCAGCGCCAACAAGAAGCTGTAGCTTGCCTGTAACGAGTAACGAAGACCACCGATGGCGCCGAATATGAGTGCTCCGCCAGTAGCCGAGACCGCGCCGCCCCAATAGGAGTTCATCCAATAAGTGGATACGCAATAAGCGAGCCCCGACAAGATCCCGCCAAGTAAGGACCAGGCATTCGATGTCCACATGCCCAACGCCCAGCAGATTGCGGCGCTCATGGCTGCGACGCTCAGCCACACTCCCCACCATGGGTCGCCCGCGATCCGCTGCATCAGTCCGAGCGCCAGGCCCTGTCCTGGAGGGTAGACTGAGGCGTAGGCAGGCGATTGAAGCACATAAATTGTTTCGAAATGTTCGGGGAAGGGATGTGGGGGGTTGGCGAGCCTTCCGGATGCGATGGTGTCCGCCAGAAGAAGGTGAGAAAATTCGTCGTGTGTTGCAGGCACCGGGGCGGGTACCCAAAAAAGCAGAAAGGCCCGAAGAAAGATAGGGAGCGCAGCCGAGAACAAAATATTAATCGTTTTGTGCCCGGAAAAAACCAGCAGACGGCTTTCGCAGTTGGCGGCCAGGGCGGGCCATCTCTTGACGATCAGCCATACAACGCCTGTCAGCGCCAGGGCCAGGCAGCCATCGATCGCTTGTCGAGGCTCGAAGAGCGCCATCAGCTTCGCGGCGGCGCTCGATACTAACGGCATGTCGGGTGGTACAACACCTAGGCTCGCCGGGCGACGCTTGTGATGCCGGAAAGCAAGGGCTGGGTGGCCAGCCACAGGGCTAGGGTCTCGCCACCCAACCACGACAAATCGGCCCCATATCCGATATGGTGGAAAATGCTCGCCACGGCGTAGGCGATGCCGCCAATGAACCCGGAAAAAGCGATGCCTGCCAGCCGCGCATCAAATTTCTGCGGCTCCTTCAAGAAGGCCCGGTACATCCGGTAGTTGTACTTGATCGTCAGGACAATCGTCGCCAGGTAACAGATGAACGCGGGAATACCGCACTCGCTCGAAATCTCCGTGTAGGCGTTGTGGGTATTCAGCGATATCACATGCTTGCCGGCTTGTTTCGCTCCCTGCTGAACGAAATCATCGAACATGCCAGGCCCAACGCCGAGCAGTGGATGCTGAACGGTAATTTTCAGGCTCAGCTTGACCAGGTCCTCGCGCTGGAGCTGGGATTCGACGTCGCCGCCGGCGTTGCCCGCCGCGACCTCCTGCTCCGGATCAGAGACGATCGTCATCAGCCGTTGAATGGTTTTTGCCGGAACAAACGTAATCAGGGCCGCCAGGATGGCGGGAACCAGCAGCATGACGAGCAACCGCTTCTTTGCGAACAGCATGGCGAACAGGGCGGCCGTGAGCGCGGCCAGAAACGTTCCGCGCGAGCCGGTCTTCAGGATGTATAGGAGGCAGAGAATGATCTCGGTAGCGGCTATCAATTTGAGCAGGAAACCGCGCGCGAAGAACACGAACAGAAGACCCGACGCCGCCATGAGCAAGCCAATCGCCAGGTCGTTCGAATTATCGAAGAACAAGCTTTGATCGATCAAAAACCTGCCGTCGGAGCTGCTGACAGTACCGTACTTGAAGCACAAAAACAGAATGAGGGTGGCCGGCAGGATATTCACGTAGGCAAACCGGACACATTGCGGGACGGCGATTTGCACCGCGCAAACGCAAAACAGCACGATATATCGCTTGGGCACGAAATCCTCGAGCAGAGCCACGCTGCCGCCGGGCCAGAAACTGAATAGCGTGCTCACCAGCATGAAGGCGAACAGCCCCAGCCACCAGCGGCCCAAGGGCGCCTGCAACGCTCTCCCTAGCGTGCCGCTAAAAGCGGTACACAGCCCTAACAGCGCCAGGGGTATGAGCGTTAGGCGTGGGACAAATCCGAAAAAGTGGCCGAAGATGTCGTTCAGAAACGGAGTAACCAAATAGAGGCAGAGCATGATGAAGCCGAAGCTCTGAAACGCGTTGGTGGCGACCGGAGCCACAAGCGCTCGTGTCGCTTGGGGGGGCAGCGGCAAAGGGCGGGCGGGCAACGTGACGGGGTGCCTGAGCATCGCCGGTCTTGGCAAAGGCAGCGGCCCCGGCTTAAATTTGCTCATAGGCTACAGATCGGGCGGTTGGGCGTCGATCTTCAACCGCTGGAAACTTCATTATACGGCGTAAGAAGAAAAGAGGCTCCGGCGAGGTCGCGAAGCCGCCAGACAAGGCCCAGGTTGGCGGCGGGGCTCTCATCGATAAGAAAAGGTGCCGGTCAATTCGAGCGTTGGATGGTGGCGAGAACTTGTTCCTGACCGCCCAGAAGCCGGACGGCAGCATGTTACTTGGCGAGGCCGATATCGTGGCCGCAGAGTTCCGCCAAGAACACCGATCTCTACCTGGCGGACAGGCAACTTTACCTCAATCTAGCCGCGAATCGAGGCCGGCCAAGAACCTCCCGGAGGCTGGGCCCAAGTGATCTGCGCGGGCGCGCGCACTCCCCTCTTGAATCCAGCCGTTGCTGCCGCGATCGCGGAGACATCGGCGAGGCCGACCAAGTGGCAGCCTGTTGATAATCCGCCCCACAGAAGTTTCTGGCACTTGCGAGGGGACGAGCCGCTAATGAACATCCTTGCCGATGGATGCCGTCAATCGATCGTTTATCACGGCCACGATCGTGCGCGCTGCCTGACTGCTCAGGTGTACGCCATCTGTGAAATTTGCGCCATTCTTGCGGAACTCCAGAAATTCGTCCGAGAGGAAATCAATCACGAGCTCCTGGTCGGGTTTTCCTTGCAACATAAGTTTCATGTAGTGCGCAAAGGCCTGGTCTTTGGACACTAGCAAAGCTTGGGAGATGGGTGGAATGACATAAACGATCCGAACCTGCGCCGCGTGAAGTTCATTAACAAGCGCCCGGTGAGCGCTTAACGCAATTTGATCGACGTCGAAGTCGGCGCCCGGGGCCATCATCTTCCGCAGCGTGGCATTCAGTATTTTGGGTGCATCGCCGAAGTCGTGCGTGCCAAATTCATCGCAGTCCGGCGTGCCATGATGCAATCTGACACGGACTTCGTCCTCGTATGCTTCGAGGAGACTTTCCGAACCGAGCGCGGCGAAGTTTTCTCTCGGCGTCAATCTGACCGTCTCGAAATCGTGGGAGGAAGTGAGGTACGGATGAATGACGACAATGGCAACCTTGATCCGCTGACTCGCTAACGCCTGGTCCGCGATGGTCTTTTCCTCGACGATATTGCCTCCATTCAGCGATTCGTTGTAGACCCGAAGGCAATCGATTCTCCCGGTATTCCAATTGGCTGAGACGGACGATCCGATAAGTACCGCGTCAAAGTTATCTGGCGCGTATCGTTCGCTCAGAAGGTACTTGGCAATCCGTTCGTCACCGTAGACGGCGAGGTGGCGCCCTTGGGAGTTCCGGAAGAGACCGTAGATATCGATCGCGACATTTGTCAGTATGACGGCAACCGAGAACGCAAGGATCGACGCGACAGTTTGGATAAGCCATGCCCGCGCGGTCATACCCGGAACATCAGAAGGCAAAGTAGACAAACTCCTTTGCCACCGTGGAGTTCATGAAAAACAGCGAAAACAGGATCAGGGCAGCGGTCGCAAACGCGTTAACGCGGGTGGGCTGGAAGGCCCCAGCCAGTTTCTGCGAGGTGTCGAAAAAGAAAGCCAGGACAACGCCGATGGTCACAGGACGCAGGATGAGAAGCGGAGTAAGCGGAAGTACGCCGGTTACCGCAGCGGTAGCAAAGATGGGTGAGTGGGGCAGCATCGCGGTGAGCAGGTGCAAAGCGGCAGCGATACTGGGCGAACGGAAAAAGACAAAGGCAACATTGACGAATGTGAACGTCAAAAGCCAGCCAAGCCAGTCCGGCATCTTCAATTTTCGTTTCTTCCAGATTTGATTGGCCGCCAGCGCGCTGCCATGCAGCATGCCAAAAACGACGAAGGTCCCGGCCGGACCGTGCCAAAGTCCCGCGATGGTCATCGCAAGCAGAATGGCGATCGCAGACGTCGTGATCGTCGCTTTGCCCATGGACCGCAAGATCGGAGTGTAAAGGTAATTGGTAATGAAATTCGACAGTGAGATGTGCCAGCGTTGCCAGAATTCGCTGATCGACTTTGCTATGTAAGGAGCGTTGAAGTTTTGTGGGATATCGATGCCGATCATCCAGGCGCTGCCGACCGCCATGTCGGAGTATCCGCTGAAATCGAAATATATCTGAAAAGTGTAAGAAAAGCAAAAAATCCAGGCTTCCAGCGTGGAGTAATTTTGGCCCGAACCGAAACCGGCGTCGGCGATGCGGGCAAAGGAATCGGCGAGAACGACCTTCTTGGCGAGGCCCATGGCGAACAGAAAGAAGCCCCGACAGGCTAGGGCCAAGCGGCCATCGCCGGCCGTGACGTTCTTAAATTGAGGAACAATGACGCGGGACCGCACCAAGGGACCGGCCGACACATACGGAAACAATGAGACCAAGGTCGCGTGATCGAAAAGTGAGTTCGGTGCATTGAGTCCCTGATAGGTGTCGACCAGATACATGACCTGCGTAAGCGTGAAGAAGCTGATGCCGAGCGGGAACTCCCAATCGGGCAGCGCGAATCTAGGGCCGTTGAAGGAAGCTAGGCCAAGCAGAAAGAAATTGACGTACTTGAAGCAGCTTAGAAATGCGACATTGGCGGCCAAGCCAATCCAGAGAAATATTTTGCGCGTCAACTCCGGAGTGGCGGAGCCCATCCGTTGCGCGATCGCCCAATTGAAGAGAATAGACCCAGCTAGCAACGGCAGGTTACCAGGTTTGGCATAACCATAAAAAAAGAGCGACGACAGCAGCAGCACAGCCTGCGCGGACCGCTGCCCGATCGATTCACGCGCGATGGCATACGCGACAGCTACGGTCGGCAGGAACAGAAACAGAAATGCAAACGAGTTGAAAACCATCAGTACGCGCTCCCTCCGGTAACAGGGAGCTCGATTCCGGTGATATAGCCGGCTCTTTCCGATAGCAGAAACTCGATCGCATAAATCACATCTTCGGGAGTCGCGTTGCGCGCGCGCGGAATGGCGGAGGCACTCATCTGCTTGGCGACGTCCGGGATGTTGTCGAGAAACCGCGTCTCCACCATGCCCGGGCTGACCGCGTTGACACCGATGCCAGTGCCGGCATATTCGCTGGCCAGCGCCCGCATCAGCCCAAGCTGCGCGTGCTTCACCACGGTGTACATCGACAGGAACTTGGGCGGAACACCGCGCGTGACACTCGATAGCAAGAAGACGATCTGCGCATTTGAAAGCTTGCTCATGGCCGGCATCAAGCGCTTGAGCAGAATGATGGCGGAGCGCACCTGCACGTGGAAATCAGCCTCGAAGTGATCCAATTTGAACTTCGGAAAGCGCTCATAGACCAGCTTGAGTCCGGGCAGGTGAACGATTTTGTTTGGCACGCCGAAGTCGGCTATGATCTTTTCGGCAAAAGCAGCGACCGCATCCGCCGAGCTGAAATCCGACTGAAGGGCGTGGATCGCGTCCGACTGCAGCGAAGAGCGGAGCTCTTCGATTCGTTCCGCGCTCGCGTGCGCGTGGGCCAGTATGATGGGCGGATTCGGAGAAGTTGCCAAGCGACGGATCAGGGCGAGTCCTATGTCTGACGATGCGCCAGTGATGAGCGCAAGATCAGGTTTCATGCAAGCCCGCCCGGATTTTCGCCTTGGAGATAATCTTACCCTCCTGGTTCCGGATGGCGGCCTTTAGTTCCAGGCGATGATAGGCCTCATTGAGGAAGGTGATCTCCCCGGAGACGTTTAGCTTGTCATTCACAAATGCCGGAGCTTTGAAATCGAGATCTATCCCGTGCAGGAGAGCCCGCAGTCCCGGCAGGTGGACGCCCACAAGTTGTGAGTAAAACGCGGACGTCAGCATGCCGAAGGCGACTCTGCCAGGAAAGCCGGCGCGCCTGGCGAACCGCTCATCGCCATGCAGAGGATTGACGTCGCCTGAGATCGCGGCGAACGATTCCATCATCTCCCGGGTCAGCACCACGTCGAATTGCGCACTCATGCCGATCTTCAGATCATCCCAGGCGAAGTGGTTCATCGGCGATTACTTCGAAAGCTTCTTCTGGATCAGTTCCGCCATGTCGCCGACGTTCTTGAGATCCTGAAGCTCGCCCAAGGCGAACTTGATTTTGTATTGCTTTTCAATGGCGACGACCAGATTGACGTGAGCCAGCGAGTCCCAGTCTTCCACGTTGGATGCGTTGCTCGCTGCCGTGAGCTTCAACTCCGGCTGATCGAGCACGTCGCGGAAGATGGGCTGCAGGTCTTGAATGATGGTGGCGCTATCCATGCACTAGATCCCGCGTTTGAATATGAGTATTGCGCGGTTGGTAAGGCGAGACGTCGAGACTCCAGGTGGACTTGTTCTCGTCCGTCAGGACCGGTTGCCGGCTAAAACCGAGCTTTGCGTAGTGATCGGCAACCATGCCGTTTTTCGCGGTTGGAATGTAGTAGCCAACTATCCGCGAAACACCCGCGGCCTTGGCCCGCTCGACTAGAGCGTCCAGCATCGCCAACTCCATGTCCCGCTTGAGCACTCTGCAGCTCATGATCCAGAGGTCGATATGCAGATTCGAGGAAGTGTCATCCAACCGCCCAACGATCACCGAGATCAGCCCGTTGTCGCCAAACACATCCGCAAGCCGGCCGTATAGCGGAATGTATTTCGGGCTGTTGGCGATTTCCTCAATCTCGGCGAAAGTGTAGCGGCGGGTGGTGAGATTAAACTGATTGGTCTTGTTGATCAACTGCGTGATGCGCTCCAGATACACCGGACGAAAAGTTTGAATCTCGGCGCTCATCTCCAGCGAGTCAAGATACTCGCCGTAGTTCGCGAATTTCGACGCAGCGGCGGCACGAGCGGCGTTGGCGGTATAAGTGTCGGCGCGCTCGAGATCCTCCTGCGACAGAGAGACAACTTCAAAGTAGCGGCCGGCCTGAATGATAGAAGGAAAGTGCGCGACTTCAGCGCCTACATCGGGAACCGTCACCATGGGGAGTTGCGCGGCCACAATCGCGCGCTCGGCTGGATTGTCATCGATGAAGACGAAGCTGTCAAGCCCAAGATTGAGTTCTTCCGCGATAGCGCGGATATTCTCGTGTTTCGGCTCCCAGTTCGCGCGGAAGGCGGAGAAGTGTTCCAGCTTCAGAACCGAGTCGGGGTGAGAGAAGCCCGATTTGGCGATCTCCTGGTCATTCTTAGAGCACGCGGCGAGCAGGATGCCGCGCTCCCGCAGGGCGAGGCAATAATTTTGAAACGCGGTGTGGGCCTCCGCTACGGGAGTCTCTTTGCCGATCTGAATCTTGTCGAGCCCGTCGTCGCCGATCACGCCGCCCCAAAGAGTATTGTCGAGATCCAGCACCAGGCACTTCTTCACCCTTCCTGAAATAGCCCCTATAATGGACGCAAGCGATTTGGCGATGGCCAGGCTACCTTCGGGCGTTGTGAGGATCTTATAGCTATGCCAGCGATCCCAATCGAACCAGCGCGTAAGGCCAACGCCGGCGGCGATCGCGTTGAGATCCTGAATGAGTAACTTACGGTTGGACTGCGACGCTTGGGCAAATTCGAGATTCAGCCCGTAAATAAACCGAGTCTGGCCTCCATAGACAACGGAGTCCAGGTTTCCCAACACTGGATGTGGCGGGTGTTCGAAGTTATTCTGGATGATCTGGCATCCAACCTTTTCGTGCAGGCTGGACCAGATGCGGCCGAAGCGCGCCGTCTCAGCCGCCAGGCGTTCGGAGAAGCCCGTGTCCGATGCCGCAACCGGCGGAAACTGCTGAATGTTGTTGTAGTGAGTATGGATGTAAACGATGTCGGGCTGGAATGCCTGCAGCCGTTCCCGATCGTGTACCGCTTCCTCGTAATATTTGTTGTAATCGGACTGATAGATATCGGGAGCAAGACCGGCGGACAGCAGCAGGAGTTCCAGGAGGTCGGCCACCTCGTTCGTCGTCGAGCCACCCAGAATGGCAAGCTTCAGCGGCTGCAAATGTGGAGTTTCCAACAGCTCCCTGCGCAGGCGCTTGCGCTTGCGTAAGAGCTCTTCCACCAGAGACGAACCCAGATCCATTGTCAAACCCATGGTCAATATAGCACGCAGAAACTAAGTGACGAGTGCGCCGAAGAGCTCTCTCGCACAGGCAAAAAACAACGGAAATACAGTAACTTGCCTTAAGAGTTGGCTGCCAGCCGGCGAACCTTTGCTACTTTAGGACTGCGGAGTCGTACTTGAGTTCAATTGCCTATCAAGAAGCGGGAACGCCGCGTAAGACCAGCCCATCCGGCGGGCGTCTGGCGTCGCTCGACGGGCTGCGTGCGATTTCGATCACGCTGGTCCTGATCGGCCATCTATCCGGGACCCACCGATTCGCGACCTTGGATTTTGGCATTGGAGACTATGCCCATTTCGGGGTCGTGGTCTTTTTCGTGATCTCCGGTTTCCTGATCACAAGCCTGCTGATTTCCGAGTTCGACGCCAACGGAAGCGTTTCTCTCAAGCTCTTCTACGCGCGCAGATCTCTGCGCATTTTTCCCGCGTCTTACACCTATTTGGCGGTCGTGTGCGCGCTGTGGATCGTGGGACTGATTCATTTGAGGCCATCGGACCTTTGGCATTCGCTCACCTACACCGTCAATTACATGCCGGATGCCTCATGGGAGGTACGCCATCTATGGTCTCTCTCGGTGGAGGAGCAGTTCTACCTGCTTTGGCCCTTCACTTTTGCGGCACTGGGACCGCGTAAGGCGACCTGGGCCGCCGCGGGCGTAATCTTGTTTGGCATCTTCGCTCGCATTGGCGACCGGTTTATCCTGATCGGGACGCCCTATCACGATCAACCCTGGTTTCCAATGATCGCGGATAGTCTCGCCACGGGGTGCGTTTTGGCCAGGCTGAGGGGCTGGCTAGAGCAGCAGACCTGGTATCTGCAGTTGTTTCGCCCCGTGTATTCTCTGCTGTTGCTGGCATTGATTCTGCTGTCAAATCGATATGGCGGCTACACGATAGTTTCGGTTTTTGGCACGACCATCGCGTATTTGGCTCTCGCGGTTCTCATTCATCGCTCTGTCTACCACGCAAACGACCCGATCGGCTGGATTCTCAATTGCAAACCAGTCGCTTTTGTTGGCGTTCTCTCTTACTCGCTGTATCTCTGGCAGCAACTGTTCCTGAACCGGTATTCCGGAGCTTGGGTGAACGCATTTCCACAGAACATTATCTTTTCGGTCGCCGCGGCGCTGGCGTCGTACTTTTTGATCGAGAAGCCGTTGCTTGGGCTGCGTCACCGCTTGCGCGCCCGGTCCGTGCATCACACTGCTGGACAGAACACGGCAGGTCCGGTTGATGGATGACTATTGCCGATTTTCGCGGAACGTCCTGGCGAACCAGGTGCTGAATCGCGAAATTCAGCCGGGAGTGACCGCCCCCGCGTGGCTGCTCAGCCACGTTCCGCCGGGCGGCGTGAGAAACCGGGGAACGTGACGTCCGTCCCCAGTTTATTCGTACCGCAAAGCTTCCGCGGGAGCGATGCGCGATGCGCTCCGCGCCGGGTAGATGGTCGCGATAAAGCTCACAAAGATCGCGGCTGCGGCGATCCAAAGGCCATCCAGCGCCCGCGCGGCAAACGGCACGTACGCCACCGCGTACACTTCCTGATCGAGACGGAGCCACCGGTAATGGTCGGCCAGGAACGACACGCCATACCCCAGCACCAGCCCAATCACCGTGCCAACCACACCGATAATTACGCCCTGCGTCAAAAAAATCCGGCGAATTTGCCGATGCTTGGCGCCCATGGCCATGAGGATCGCGATGTCGCGGTTTTTCTCCATAACCATCATGATCAGCGCGATCAGAATATTCAGGCCGGCCACCAGTTGAATCAGCCCGATGGTAATCGCCGTCACAACCTTTTCGGTATTCAGCGCGCTCAGCACTTGTTTATACTGCTCCATCCAGGTGGTCGCGACGAGCGCCGGTCCCGCAATCCGCTCCGCCTCTTTGGCCACCTCGGGAGCTTGATAGATGTCGTCCAAACGCAATTCGATCGTATTTACGACGTCCCCGAGCGAAAATGCCTGCTGCGCGGATTGAAGCGACGTAAATGCGCCGAAGGCATCTATGTCATAGAAGCCGGATTCAAAAATACCCACCACGCGAAACTGAAAGCGGGAATAGTGCGGCCCAAACGGCGTCAGCTCGCCGCGCGGGCTCAGCACATCCACCACGCTGTTCAACAGCATGCCGGTATTCTGCGCCAGGCGCGCGCCCAGAATGATTCCCGGCAGGCCATGCGTATTGCGTAACGCGGCGAACGATCCCTGTTGGAGATGGAGCAGCAGTACCGGCGGCTGATCGATCGGGATGCCTTTCAGCTCCGCGCCCTCAGACTGCATCGGGCCGCTCAGCAATACCTTGCCGTAAAGGCCGGGCGCGGCCGCGATGACGTGGGGAATCTTCAGCATGCGCGGAGCGAGCGTTTCCCAATTCCGAATCCCGCTGGACGGCTCTTTCTCGAGCAGCATCACGTGGCCGCGGGCGCCCAGCAGGCTGCGTTGCAACGTGCTGCGAAAGCCGTTATTGATAGCGAGCGCGATGACCAGCGCCATCACGCCCGCCGCCACTCCCACAATCGAAATCACGGTAATGACGGAAATCATCGCCTGCTTGCGTTTAGCGCTCAAGTAGCGGCGGGCGACAAAAAATGAGAATGAGTTATTCAAGGGGCCGCAATAAGGGGAACAGAATGACATCGCGTATGCTGCGCGAGTCCGTCAAAATCATGGTGAGCCGGTCGATGCCCACGCCTTCGCCGCCCGCCGGCGGCATTCCGTAAGAGAGAGCGCGAATATAGTCCTCATCCATTTGATGCGCCTCTGCATCTCCTTTTTCGTGCATAGCCAGTTGCATTTCGAAACGCTGGCGCTGTTCGCGCGGGTCGTTCAATTCCGTAAACGCATTGGCCATCTCCATTCCGCCGATGTACAACTCGAAACGCTCCACCAGCGCCGGATTGTCCGGCTTGTTCTTCGATAGCGGAGAAATTTCCACCGGATAGTCGTACACGAACGTCGGCTGAATCAGTGTGTGCTCGATATTCTCAAAGGCATGCATCAGATCGTCGCCTTTCAAATTGGGGTCGCCCACTGCCTCCTGCATCGAAATGCGGTGGAACTTTGCAAAGTCGATCTGCTGGCCTTGATAATCAACCACCGTTGACCCGGTGGCATCGAATGCGGCCTGGCGTAACAGCTCTTCGGTGAGGTCCATCAGCCCGTGGTAGTCGGTGTATGCCTGATAGAACTCGAGCATCGTGAACTCGGGGTTGTGCCGCGTGGAAATACCCTCATTGCGGAAGTTTCGATTGATTTCGTATACGCGATCTAGCCCGCCCACCACCAGACGCTTCAGGTACAGTTCGGGAGCGATCCGTAAATACAAATCCATGTCCAGCGTGTTGTGGTGCGTGACAAACGGACGCGCAGCCGCGCCGCCATAGAGCGGCTGCAGCATGGGCGTTTCCACCTCCAGAAAGCCTCGCTCATTGAGTTGCCGCCGGAACGACGCGATGATTTTCGTCCGGGTGACAAACACCTTGCGCGACTCCGGATTGGCGATCAGGTCGAGATAGCGCTGGCGATAGCGCGTCTCCACGTCTTCCAATCCATGGAACTTCTCGGGCAGAGTGTGCAGAATTTTTGACAAAAAATACAGCTTTTCCGCGTGTATGCTCAACTCGCCGGTGCGCGTACGGAACACGTACCCATCCACTCCCACGATGTCGCCTGGATCGAGCAGTTGGTACAGCGCATACTCTTTTTCGGAGACCGCGTCTTTCCGGATATAGACCTGGAGCTTTTCGCCGTCCTGCTGCAGATGCGCGAATCCCGCCTTGCCCATGCGGCGGATGGTAAGAATCCGGCCGGCTACGCGCACCGCGATCCGATCGCCATCCAGCTCTTCGGCGGTCTTGGCGCTGTATTCCGCGAGAATCCGCCTGATGGTATGGGTGAAGTCGAAGCGGTGACCGTAAGCGGAAAACCCCAGCGCCTCTATCTCGGCAATACGTGCGACGCGCTGCTCATACAGTTCATCTTCCAGCGGCAATACGGTCTCCTCGCGAACCCAGTCGAATTATAATTGAGCCTTGCACTCACTCTCCATTGTCATCCCTGCCTTCAACGAAGAGCAGAGATTGCCGGACACGCTCGACCGGATCACCGGCTGGCTGGCCGCCAAGAGTTGGGATCAAACGGAGATTCTGGTGGTGGATGACGGCTCGCGCGATGGAACCGCGAAGTTGGCGGAATCCTACGGGCGCGGCGTCCGCTTGTTGCGCAACCCCGGCAATCGCGGAAAAGGTTATGCCGTGCGCCATGGCATGTTAGAGGCCAACGGCGAATGGGTTCTTTATACCGACGCCGATCTGTCCGCCCCGATTGACGAGTTTGACAAGCTGTGCGTCGCGGCAACTGCCGGCAATGCGCAGGTTGCCATTGGCTCGCGCGCGCTGGACCGGTCTTTGGTCAAAGTTCACCAGGCGGCATTCCGCGAGTATTCCGGACGATTCTTCAATCTGGTGATGCGGATGACCACCGGGTTGGCGTTCCTCGACACGCAATGCGGATTTAAGTTATTCCGGCGCGACGCGGCCCAGGCGATTTTCTCGCGGCAGAAGCTCGACGGCTTCAGCTTCGACGTAGAGGACCTGTATATCGCAAAAAAGCTAGGGATTGGTGTGGTCGAAGTGCCGGTGCGGTGGAGTAATGTCGAGGGAACCAAGGTCAGCTTGCTGAGCGGTCTGCGGTCGTTTCAGGATTTGGTGCTGATCCGGCGTCTGCATGGGTGAGCGTGGGGCGGTATCATCGTAAGTGAGGCTCCCATGATCCATGACTTTTCCAGCCCCGAGTTCGACGAGGCAATCAAGGCATCAAGTGCTCGGGCACGCCAGGAAGCTCTCGACGCCGGTGTTCCTGTCTTCTATCTCGACTCTGCCTCGGGCTTGAACATTATGGAACAGCCGGACGGGCGCAAATTCGAGATACGTTGGGTGCCTGGAGCGCCTCGCGATCGAAACTACGAAGTGCTGCGCGAACTCGGCAGAAGCGCCGCCTGACGAGTGCCGACGCTCACAGTTGTCGGGGGACCGAACGGTTCGGGCAAGAGCAGTGTCATCTGCGCGCAAGAGTTCGAAGGCCTGGAGAGTCTCCTGAATCCGGATATCGTTGCCAAGCGGATCAATCCGGAAGACCCTCAGCGAGCGGCCGTCGCGGCCGCGAGGGAAGTAATTCTCAAAACGCGCGAATATCTCGACAATCGCCAAAGTTTTGCCATAGAAACGACTCTTTCCAGTGGCAGTACGCTCGCCACCATGGGTCAAGCCAAGGCACTCGGATTTGTGGTGCGGCTCCTGTACGTTTGTCTTGACACCGCCGAACTCAACATTCAACGCGTTCGTGAGCGCGTCGTGCAAGGCGGCCACGATGTACCCGAATCAGATATCCGGCGGCGTTACCATCGAAGCCTCTCAAACCTCCCGGCCGCTCCGCGGTTAGCGCACGAGGGGTTTGTGTTTGACAATTCAGACTTGACCCGGAAGGTCTTGGAAACGCGATCCGGCGCCATCGTCTGGCGCGCCGATAATGAACCTGCCTGGGTGACCCGCATCTGTGAAGCCATTTCGTCCCCCGATACCTTCGCGTCAGATCAGCCGCCCAGCTAGGTAGAATTGAAAGAGATCGGTTTCCTGGGTTGCGACAATCGATTCAGTCAAGGGAGTAGATATGGGATGCGGGCGTACGCGTCCGGTGATTGCAGGCTTCGTCGTCCTTTCCTGCGCTTGGGCCCAGTCGGCCGATAGCAACGGGCGCGACAGCTACGCCGCAAAAATCCGCGAGACCTATAACTTCCGGTTCGGGATCGACAAACCGGCACTGCCAGGCAACGCCTCAGTTGAGAACGGGGACTTCATCCAGCCCGGAGCCTTTCCGAAAGCAACTTACTGCGCGCACTGTCATGAGGAAGCTTACAGCCAGTGGCGGCAGGCGCTGCATTCTAATTCATTCCGCACACCCTTCTACCGCGCCAGCGTCAACATACTGCCGCACACCAAAGGCATCGAGTTCGCCCGGCACTGCGATAGCTGCCACAATCCGATCGCCGTGCTCTCCGGAGCACTGACTCAGAACTCTCACGTAGATCGGGAATTCGATTCCGACGGCCTCACCTGCTCAACCTGCCACTCCATTCAAAAGTTGAAATCGACCGAAGGCAACGGCGGCTTTGTCATGGGCGTGCCTTCGGTCCTGGTTGACGAAGACGGCAACCGCATACCGGGCGAAGTCCCCTACGAACAGATCATGGCGCATCCGGAGCGGCACTCGAAGGCCGTGATGCGGGACTTTTACCGAACCCCGGAGTTTTGCGCCGCCTGCCACAAAGCGAACCTGCCGAGAGAGTTGAACGATTACAAATTCATCCGCGCCTTTACGGCGTATGACGAATGGCAAAACTCCAAATTCTCGAAGCGAAACCCGCTTACGTTCTATTCCGCCGGATTTAAGACCTGCCAAAGCTGCCACATGCCGCGGGCGCAGGCGACACTGAAGGATTACGGCGCCAAAAATGGCGCCCTCGCTTCGCATCGCTGGCTGGCGGGCAATACCGCGGTTCCGTTCTATTACGGCTTCGATCAGCAACTCGAAAAGACCATCGGCTTTCTTCAGTCGGGAAATTATCTGAACGTGGATTTGTTCGGGATCAAAAAAGAAGGCGAGCCGGACATGATCGCGCCGCTCGGCTCTTCGCCATTCCAACTCGCGCCCGGCGATGTGGTCGAAATGATGGTCGTCATCCAGAACAAGGATATCGGCCACTCGTTAATTCCGGAAGTGCGCGATCTCTATGAAGCCTGGGTAGAGTTCCTAGTGAAAGATTCCAGCGGCCAGGAATATTATCACAGCGGGTTCCTCAAGCCGGACGGTACGCTCGATGAGCGGGCGCACAGTTTCACTAACCGGCCGGTGAACTCCGGCGGAAACTTTGTCGATAACCACGCGGTTTGGACGCTTCAGTCCGTCGCCTACGACAATACAATCCAGTCGGGCCGTTCGGCTCTGGTCCGCTATCAGTTCCGGATTCCGGCGGGCGCCAAGGGACCACTTACAGTTACCGCCCGCGTGAACTATCGTCATTTCCGCCAGAGCTATTTGAACAACATTTTCGGAACGGATCATCCGGCGTATCCGGTGGTGGAGATCGCTTCACGCACTAGCACGCTGAACATTGGCGCCAATGAAGCTGCGTCTCCAGACCCGAAGGACAATCCGAACCCGAAGGACAACCCAAATTGGATGCGCTGGAACAATCTGGGAATCGCCTATCTCGATCAACTGCAATACGCCGATGCGCTTCACGCCTTCGGTCAAGTTGTGAAACTGCGCCCCGACTATGCAGATGGCTACACGAATCTCGGCCTGACAAATATCGAGTGGGAGAAATACAGCGCGGCACGCAGCGGCCTCGAGCAAGCGTTGGCGCTTAGTCCGGATAATGCACGCGCTCTCTATTACCTCGCTCTGGTAGAAAGGCGTGAAGGTCATTTCGACGCCGAAATAGCCGACTTACAAAACGTCGTCCAGCAGTACCCCCAGTCGCGCGATGCGCGGCGGGAGCTGGGAATTTCTTACTATCAGCAGCACTGGTATGAGGAAGCTCTGCGGCAGTTTCAGGCGCTGCAGGCCATCGACCCCGATGACGTCGCCGCGCATTACAATCTTTCCATCCTCTATCGCCGCATGGGCATGAAAGAGAAAGCAGCGCAAGAAGCCGCCAAATTTGCCACTAAGCAAGTCGATCCCGGAGCTCCGACTTACTCGTTGGAGTATCTCAGCAAACACCCCGAGATTTCCACCGAGAGCGTGCCGTGGCACATTCATACCGATATACCGCACCCTTCCGTTACCGACGCCGCTGCCGCGCAAGACCGGCCCTGAGGAGATCATAAGTTTGTTGAATGACAATCGCCGCCGCTTTCTTCGTTCTCTTAGCCGCACCTCGCTGGTGCTGCCGTTTGCGGAGATACTCGCCTGGGCAGCGCCCCAGAAATTGTCAGGGCCTATTGAACGCAAGTATGACGCCAAGCCCAAAGCTGCTCCGCCTGGCCCTAAGTCGCCGATTGAAGGCACGCCTCTCGGACTCAGTTTTGTAGACGTCGTAAAAGAGGCCGGCCTAGCCTCGAAGACCATCTATGGAGGCGAGAGAAAAAACAAGTTTCTTCTGGAAACCACCGGCTGCGGTCTCGCTTTTTACGATTACGACAATGATGGCTGGTTGGATGTTTTCCTGGTTAACGGTTGGCGCCTCGAAGGTTTCGCCGCAGGGCAAGAGCCCCGTTGCCGGCTGTTCAAGAACAACCGCGACGGTACGTTTACCGATGTTACGAAAGGATCGGGGCTGGAGCACCGCACGGGCTGGGGGCAAGCTTGCTGCGTAGGCGATTACAACAACGACGGCCATGACGACTTGTTCGTCACTTACTACGGACAAAATGCTCTGTATCGCAATCATGGCGACGGTAAGTTCACCGATGTCACTCAGGAAGCCGGTTTGATCCAGCCGGGCCCCAAGACTCGCTGGAACACCGGCTGTACCTTCGTCGACTACGACAAGGATGGCCACCTGGATCTGTTCGTCGCCAACTATGTGGACTTCGATCTAAAAACCGCTCCTCCTCCGGAAGCGGGTCCTTGCACCTATAAAGGAATGCTGGTCGCTTGCGGCCCTCCCGGATTGCGCGGCGGCAAGAACATTCTGTATCGGAACAATGGCGACGGCACCTTCACGGATGTAAGTGAGAAGGCTGGAATCTGGAATACTCCGGGAACTTACGGACTCAGCGTAGCGGCAGCGGACCTCGACAATGACGGCTGGCCGGATATCTATGTCGCCAACGATTCGAGCACGGCCACGCTGTATCAGAATCAGAAAGACGGGACTTTCAAGGACATCGCTATTGAGTCGGGCGCCGCCTTGTCACCGGAAGGCAAGCCGCAGGCCGGCATGGGAGTTTCGATCGGCGATTACAATCGGGACGGCAATCTTGACGTAGTCAAGACAAATTTCGCCGGCGATACCGACTCGCTCTATACCAATCTGGGAGACGCGACGTTTGAAGATCGGACTTACCCGAGCGGTCTCGGAGTGAATACGCGCTTGCTCGGTTGGGGCGTCGGCTTTTTCGACATGGACAATGACGGCTGGCTCGACATCCTGATGTCGAACGGCCATGTGTATCCGGAAGTCGATAAGTCGAACGCCGACCTGAAGTACGCCGAACACAAGTATCTGTATCGTAATCTGCAGGACGGCCGGTTTGAAGACGTTACGGACAAGGGAGGTCCCGGAATCCTCGAAGAAGCGCCGGCTCGCGGATGCGCATTCGGCGATTACGATAACGATGGCGATATCGACGTCGCCGTGAACTGTGTGAATGCGATCCCGCAGCTTTTGCGTTGCGATAGCACGCTCAATCGCAATTGGATCAAGATCAAATTGGTGGGCGTGAAGTCAAACCGCACGGGCCTAGGCAGCCGCGTGACTGTGGTGGCGAAGACCAAACCGGATGCGCTTAAGCCGCTAAGCCAGATGGACGAGTTGCGCAGCGGCGGGAGTTATTTCTCGCAGAACGATTTGCGCATGCACTTCGGGTTGGACCACGCCTCCAGAGTGGACCTGGTCGAAATCCGGTGGCTTAGCGGGCAGGTAGACCGGCTCACAGACTTGGCGCCAAACCGCCTTTATGTTATCCAAGAGGGCGGCAAGATTTTGAAATCCGATCCGTTGCAGCCGGCGCGAAAGGCATGAAGGCGAAGCTCGGGCAAGTGGCCGCGTGGTTGACGCTCTGCTGTGCCGCTCAAGCCGCTGAACCAATGTGTCCTTGGCTGAATGCCGCGACCGCGGAAGGAGTGCTGGAGGGTCCGGTCCAAACGACAGTCGCCAAGAATGGCGACGACGCCACCTGCGAATTTTCGCGCCGCGATTCCTCCGGAAAACTGCGCATCGAAGTGGTCGCAATGCACGCGTCGCGGGACGAACTGGCCGCTTACCAAGCGGAATGCAGCGTGCCCGGGGTCCCGCTGAAAGCCATCGGCAATCAGGCGCTGGCTTGCAGCGTCGATACCAGAAACCGGGAAGTGGCCGAACAGGTGGTTGGCAGAGTGCGCAGGCAGGCGTTCCTGGTTCGAGTCAGTTCGAGCGCCAGCGGTTTCGAGCGGCAGGTGCTGCGCGAAAAGGCGGAAAAAGTGGCGGAACAGGTGGCTGGAAATCTGTTCTAGCCTAATGCGACGCGCTGGTTCCCAGCTTCTTCTCTTTTCGTTCTTCTTCGGCGCTACGAATCGCGGCGGCCTTCGCAAAGGCTTGCCTGGCGCCTGCCAAATCGCCCTTGCGCCGCAATAGCAGACCCAGATTGTTGAACGCGCCGGCGTCTGTATCGTCCAGCGCCACCGAATGGCGCAACGCGTCGATCGCGCTATCCACCTCGCCCTGGTCCTTGAGAATGCTGCCGAGCCGGTACCAGGCCTCGACGTAGTCCGGACGCTGTGCCACTGCCGCGCGCAACTGCTCGATGGCCTTCGGCATGTCCCCCATATCCGAATACGTCATGGCCAGGGTATAGTGCGCCTCGGCCAACGCCGGGTCGAGTGCCACCGCTTTTTCGAGTTCCGTTTTCGCATCCGGCAAATCGTCGGACTGTTTGTAAGCGACACCCAAGTCGTAGTGCGCGGAAACCAGATCGGGATGCAGATGGATCACTTGGGAAAGCAGTTGGATCGCTTCCGCATACTTTCCGGCGCCGATATAGGCGTAAGCCGCGTTGACTTCGACGTGCTCATTATCGGGCTCCTCTTCGAGAATCCGCTGAAACTCCCGCAGGCCGGCGTCCGGATCGCCCGCATTCACCAGCGCCTGGCCATAGCTGTTACGGACCGCGTTGTTCTTGGGTTCAATGGCCAGCGCTTGCCGGTAAGCGTCCCGCGCTTCCTTGAATCGCCGCTGCCGTTGATACGCGAGTCCCAGACTTTCCCAAATGCCGGCGTTCTTGGGTAAGTGCCGGGCTGCCTTCGCCAGCTCCGGAATAGCTTCGGCATAATGCCCCGTATCCGTGTAGGCGGTTCCCAGACGGAATCGATAATCGGCGTGATCCGGCGCCAAAGTAACGGCCTGCTGTAAGGCCGTCAGGGCATCGTCTTTCTTTTCCGCCAGCCACAACGCCACTCCCAGGTGATACCAGGCCTGCGCCATCTTGGGATTCAACTCCGTGGCCCGTTGAAAATGAGGAATCCCCTCCAAAGGCCGGTTCGAAGCGGCCAGCAAAAAGCCGATTTCATCTTCATACACGGCCGACGATGGCACAAGTTGCGAAAGCTTTTGGTAGTCGGCCAATGCTCCGGCGGCGTCCTTGGCCGCCAGATGCCGCCGCGCCGAAGCCTCTAACTGTGGCACGCTTGCCAAGGATTGCGCGGCCAAGTGCAATGCGCAAACGGCAGCCAACAGGCCATCGCGAAGCGTAAACACGCACCATTATAGGCATAGTGAGCCAGCGGGCTTTTGACAGTACAAGGTAGAAAACGAGGTCAAAACGCACGACTTCGCGGGGGCCCTTAGCTCAGCGGTTAGAGCAGCGGACTCATACGGTGCTAGTCCGGAGTCGGACCCAGTGTTTTCAATCGGACCTCAGTCGGGTGAATCGGCATCATTCGTGCGCAGTCGGCAAGGGAAGAACTCGACAAATATATTCTTCCAGTCTGCGGTCGTCGTCCATGACGATGCCCTCAACCTTGCAACTCGCGCAGCGACTGACCGTCGATCGTTACGGTGTGGCAGTAGTGTCGCAGACGACTGAGTTTTGAGCAACACGCCTTCTGGCTTACTTGGGGCCGTGCCCCAACTTGTTTTCGGCCTCAGCAACTGGTATGTGTCAAAGTCGGCTCGTCCTGCGGCGGCTAAGACCAAAGCGGGCGCCTTGCCGTTTTGACGATTTTCGAAACGCGGAGGTTGATTGGCAAGGTGGCAAGTCGACGCGATGCATGCGCGTGGACGGCGATCTTCTATCGTTTGGCAATCGCACGCTGAAAACTCGCCCAAGCAATCGGATCTTTGATGCGATCTGGACAGTTGGCGCGGCTGCCCGTCCGGGCACGAACTATTCCCCCGCACACGCGATCGACCGAAAGCTCGACGTCTTCATCCGACAAACCGAACTGTGCGCCCAACTCAGCAATGAGCAGTTCGTGCTGCCGGCTCTGCTCACCTGCTAACAGTATGTAATCGACTAGTAATCGACCAACTGCTCCACTGGGCAACCGGCTCGCAACTTTACGGACAAGTCGTCGGTCCAGCCGAACGGGCTGGAAGGTGCGTCGTTTGGTCGGGAAAATCGCCGAAGCCAGTCGTGAAGGCCCACCGGGTTGTTCTCGCTGCCGTTAGTATGTCATAATAAGCCTCGCCGTTCGGCAAGCGAATTGTGACCGTCAAAACAAAGCTTACGGCTCCCGGAAATAAGAGGAGTTGAGTCCAGGCCATTAGCTTTCCGTTCCCCCGTGATTAAGGGCGTACTTGTGTACCGGCGGCGACGCCGTAGCGACTCCGTCCAGCATCCCGTCGTGTGCGCGCCGCACGACCCCCCGTCCGCCGACCTGGCAAGGTAGGATTTAGAGGTGACTCCTGCATCCGTCGAGTCCATAACGATTACACTTGACCGTGGCGAAGCGCAGTTCTTGATCACCGTCTTGAAGTCTTCAACTTCGATCCTGACGGCGCTTCTGTCATTGCAAACTTCCCTTCCTGAACTTCCCCCACTCCCTCTTAACGAGCATGCTATCGCAAACATTTCGCCTCTCGCGCAACACATAGAGAGGCAGATCAATCCGATCGCCGAGACCGGCCCGCGGCCCGATCGACCTCGGTAAGCGCGTTGCAGAAAGGTTTTGCGAGATACGCCACGAGGCGCTTCGCCCAGGTCTGTTATTCTTGGGCTCCGGGCGTCATCCGAATGTCAACGTATCGCTGAAAGGCGCGATGTAACCAAAGGAGGAGCATAATTGACACGCGATGAAAAGGTTGCAGTGGTCGAAGCGTACCTGAAGGGCCTGGTCAGCAAAGATATCTCCAAGGTACCCTTTGCGACCGATGTCACCTTTGAGGGGCCGCGGGTTCCCCCGCTAGCCGGGCGAGAGGCCGTGGTTGGATTTCTGAAGATGATTCTTCCGGCAATTAAGGGTATCCAGATTAAGCAGCACATCGTCGAAGGAGACTACGTCGCCACTGTTTTTGACATGGAGACGACCGATGGAATCGATCGCGTGTTCGATCGCATACGTTTGCTCGATGGTGAAATGAAGGAAATTCACTCGTTCTACGATCCCCGTCCACCACAAACAAACGGCTAGCGACGTAGGACGCGACGGCGTGTTCGAAAGCCGTGTAGCAGTCTCAAACTTACCCTTTGCGAGACGAGATTCAACACTCAGTCCGGGCGCGTGATCCACTCGTGTGTTTTCACGCCGAACTCGAATTGTGCCTGGTCGAGTGCGTCGTTCAAAGTCTCATGCCAAGTGTCCGTTCCCAGACCTTCGGGAGAGATGTAAAGAAGGTAAAAGCCATCGTCTGGTCCATACGTTGCGATCTCAAGCCCGATGAAGGGAGGAAATTCTTTTCCATCGATCATGTGCCGCGTCTTGCTCGGCCAATGATGAGCCTGAAGCTTTACGCTTGCGAGGATTTTCCATTCTGGTGATGCCGCCAAGATATTCTCTGATGTCCGCGCACGTCGGCGGGTTATTTCTTGGCACCGTCCACATGGAACGGAGTTCCGCCGACCCCGCGAAGCTCTTCCATCGGCAGGTTCCACCCCATTGGGCCGGGTATCTCCCAAGTTGGACTTGAGAGTGCCTTGCACGGCTCATTCGGAAACTCCGTGAACATCCAGCCTGAAAAATACCAATCGCTGCGCTCGAAGACCGCGTGAACCACCGCAACGCCGTTAAACTCCCGACCCTCTCTCTGCGCTTTTGCACACCCGTAAATGTCAAACCCACTCTCGTTGACGCTCCGGGCTGGTTCAAATTTAAGCAGATCAGGGCCGCTCGCAAACTCTCTGCCGTGCGTTTCCTGCATTCGCCTCACGAAAGCTTGCAGATCGGTCCCTCCGCGCCCCGACTCGGAGATGAGGCCGTAAAGCCCTTTCCAGTCTCGCGAGCGGTTCGCTTTCAGGTAAGCATCGAAGCGCTTAGCCAGAGCCTCACGCTGCCCGGACGGAATCGCGGGGCTCCATTTCAAGTCCTGTGCGTTCACCGTCATTACCGCAAGCATGACGACGATGATTCTCGTTGCCTCGTGCATACTCGAAGCATATCAACGTCCGCACCGCGCGGAACCACCCGCGATCCGTCATTCGGAGCACAAGAGCGGTTTCGTCATTGTCGCAAAAAGGACCCATTGTGAAACACGAGGAAGAACGCAATCACTGCCCGGCTAGCGGTTCTCTTGAATGTCGACTTAATCCTTACAGCGCCTGCACCGTCCAATTCACGATGTAATTCGAACCGGA
The DNA here is from genome assembly GCA_963836595.1 of Bryobacterales bacterium. Taxonomy (GTDB): domain Bacteria; phylum Acidobacteriota; class Terriglobia; order Bryobacterales; family Bryobacteraceae; genus DATFZA01. The sequence continues at coordinate 2,634,052 of CAWIKC010000001.1, read as the reverse complement.
GCTGTTGCATGGCACGCCCAAGTTCAGCTTCTTGGCGTTGAAGGTGTCAGCTTGCGTGTAAGTGTTACCAGGCGATTGCTGAATGAGCGAAGATAACTGAATCGTCACGAAGCCACCCAGCGCCACGGGACCATCGCAGCTTTGGAAAGCTTACTGGAAAAGGGTATAAAGGCCGCCAGTGAACAAGTCGTACCAGAAGGCTCCAGGTTCGTTGACTAGCTGCACTACTTCGCCTTGAGGCGGATTAAGACCAACCTCTGAGACTTCACCCAGAGCACCCAGTTCATCGTCAAGTGGTTTCAACGCCGCTCCGGTATTCGTAGTAACCGGCTTCTTGCTGGCAGCCTCTACTCGCGCCAGACTCACCAGCCGCGCTTGATTGATCGTATCGAGGTCTTTGGTAAGGGCCGCGGTCAGATCCGCCAAATTCGGCTTTTTCTGGTTCCCGTTGTTGTAGATCTGATAGATCATTTGCACGGCGTCATCGGAGTTAGCATTGATGTCAAGCGACTTCAAACCATGCTGGGCAAAGGAATGATCTCCGTTGTTGAAATCGCCCATCTGCGCGCAAATAGGAGGATAAAGGACTGAATTTACCGAAACTGCCAAACCGGCGATCAGAGTGTCGTCGTGATGTGAGCGCGTATCGGTGATACGGAACGTTTGCAACGTCCAGCGGTAAGAAGCCATGACTCCTCCTTTGAGACATTATCACAGCCGGCCCGTATGGCTGGTTCTGCCGGGTTCCTTCTTGGTGAACAGTCGTTGTATCCGCGCGGGATGACTCGGTTCCCGACTCCGAACGCCGAAAGCTTCGCGAACAGGAGTGGTCTTACTTACCTCGTCCCCTTACTGACCGACTTACTGAACGACTCACTGAACGACGCCAGGCGAGGGATGCAACGTATCAATTCGAATATTCTGCTCGCCATATTTGTTTAATGCGCTCGAGCGCTTCGCGGCGACGTTGTTCTGCACCACGTCCTGATTGGCCACTCCATTCACTTTGTGATTCAAAACGATTGACGGTTGCGCCGGCATTCCGTTCCCAACATCGATCCAGATGCTAATGGAGTAGGATGTTCCTTCGCCACCCTCGGTCTGGATTTCGAGCTCAGTATTCGCATCGGGTAAGAGAAAAGTCTTTTCCTGGAGTGGGCCTGGCTTAACTGTCCACAACGGGAAATACTCGTTCTTGTCGTGGTCCGGGTGACCCCAGCGGAGCGCCACCTGAGCGCCTCCCTGGTCTCCGGTGCACGACACAGAGATCCTTGCCTCGACGGGGTCCATCTCGCGCGCTGGTGGCCACGCTAAACCGCCACAGGGCGCCGCTCCCACGCAATAGGGATCGCGGTCCACCATGGCTTTTGCTATCGGCTGTGTGGCCGGGTCGCCGGTATGGCAGCTAATGGGATGAAACAAGGGCCCGGGAGGATCGCCCCACTTTCCATTGAAAAACAAGAATGGCGACTCCGGCGCCGCCGGTTGGGTCATCGAGCCCAGAAAGCGCACCTTCGCCGGCAGGAACGAAATGTCGTTGCCATTGTGCTGGGGCGCGGCCATTACGGAGCCGGACGTGCTTGGCCACGCCTCGTGAGTTCCCCATTCAATAAATAACACCAGATGCTCGAATTTCCTGGTCGCGGGATCCAGAGCGAAGGACACTTGCGCAGGGTTGGTCGGGCTATGCCACGCGGGACCGTTTTGGTATTGCCGCCCCGCCGCGATATGGAGAACGTTGGTTTCGACCGACTCATGTCCGCCCGCGACGGAACCCCCCGAAAGCATCAGGGGCGCCGTATATTCAGGCGCCTGAAGATCGAACTCCTCGAGCACGGCGCCATGCATGACGAAATTCGCGCGGACCAGCATGTCACGGCGCAGGTCGTATACGACGGAGGCCGCGGCGATGTCCCCGGGATGATCGAATGCCGGTCCGCCTGTACCCGAGTTGTACATATACAGGTTCCAATAAATCAGCACGACGAAATCGTCGCCGATTGCTTCCGCCTGAGCGTACAAACCGGCGCCGTTGCCGGCTATATCGGTCCAGGCCTGCCCTCCATAAAAGCTCGTATCGGGCGTCAATACGAATCGCGCATCCTTCACCGCGGCGGTGCGCAAATCGCTATTCCCGTTCGGCCCGATGATTCGCAAGATCTCAGTTGGGTCGGCCGCCAGTTGTTGCTGAGTCAAAACTGTTTGGCCACCTTGGGAGAGGTGGCTGTGGCTGACAAACCATTCCCACGCCACGGGACGCACCTTTTCACCCCCGTGTCCAGGGTCGCTGCTGAACTTATAATAGGGTCGAAATCGTTGAACCAACGCCTCACAGTTTGCAGGAAGACTCATTTTTGTTTGCCCAGAACGCGATCTTATACCAATAAATGATCTGTAGCAAGCATCTATGCCGAGACACGCAAAGTAAGCTCGCAAACCTTCGAGGCTGGGCTTGGTCGTCGTGAGTGTAGCGATGTCTCGGCTAGGCGGATTTCGTCACTTTGCTCATAACGGTAGCAGGCCCCGCGTGGCGCGGATGGCAGTCGCGCTAGACACTGGGTCGCCCCTCACGCGCCCGCCGCGCCCGCAGGGCCGCCGTCGCCGCGCGGTGGCACTTCAGGCACAACGTCCGCAAGTTGGACAAATCGCACTCGCCGCCGCCTTCCACCACCGGAACGATGTGGTCGGCATCCCACAGGCTCTTGCGCTGTCCCGGACGAATCCTCCACTCGGCCCACGCCCGGGCCCGCGCCGCTCCCCGGGCGCGCTTGAGGCGCAGCCACTCAGCCAGGCAGTCGATTCGACAAACCGAGCAAACACCCCGGTCCCGTTCCAGTACTTTCTCGCGCAAAAAGCCTGGGTCGGAGCGCAGACGCCATTCCTCAACGCACCAATCCGAACAGAAAGTCAACCGGCCGGCCGGCACCTCCAGCCCGCAAAACCGGCACAACGCGCGGCCGTTTTCGCCTTTGGGCAGGGTCTCGCGGGACGCTCTGCCTCCCTGCAAAGTCCGGGAAGTGCTCATAGCGGCATTTGCAAACCAGTCTATCAGGACGACAAGATTTTCCTGGGCCGGGAGGGAACACGAATCGCCTGTCCGGCATCTAAACGTAAAGAAGAAGTTGCGATCCTATTTGAACTTCGGCTATACTCCGCAATTGCACACAGTGAATTTGCTAGCTGCACCGTGTCGGCGCTTTCAGGCGGCTCAGTCGGCCGGATTCAACGAGTAAAATGAGATTCGGGGAGGCGGGGAGTGTTGACTACAACATCCAGATTTTTGTTTGCGGCCGTTCTAGCGGGCGCGCTCTTGATTGGACCCGTCCGGATGGCGGCCCAGCAAGCGGCCGCGCCAGCCGGACAGAAGCCGGAGTGGAAGGATCGTGCGGAATACGATCTGTTTGACTCAATTCAGAAAGACACCAATCCACAGACCCGGCTGGACAAGCTGAATCAGTGGAAAGATAAGTACCCTAAGACGGATTTCGTCAAACAGCGCGATCAGTTGTTTATCACCACTTACGCCGCAGCCAAGCAACCCGCCAAGGCGCTGGATGTCGCTAAGGACATCCTGGCTTCCAATCCCAGCGATTTCACCGCGCAGTACTACACGATGTTGCTGACTCCCCAGCTCACTTCACCCACGCCGGACCAGTTGGACGCGGCCACCAAGGCGGCCAATTCCCTGCTCAATGGCGGCCTGGACGCGGAGTTTGCCGCCGCCAAGAAGCCTGCCACCGTAACCGATACCCAATGGGCGCAAGCGCGCCGCGACGTCGAGGAGGCTTCGCACAAATCTCTGGCTTGGGTCGACATCCAGCAAAAGCATGACGACCAGGCCGATGGCGAGTATGACAAAGCGATTACCGTAAATCCTGGAGACATGAGCCTGGTCTACGGGACTGTGGCCAAGCGCATGCTCACCGAGAAAAAGTATGCGCAGGCGATCTTCTACTACACTCGCGCAGCGGAATATGACGGTCCCGGCGCACTGGACGCCAACACCCGGCAGACCGTACTCAACTACGCGAAGAAAATCTACACCACCTACCATGGCAGTGCGGACGGATTTGATGCGCTGGCGGCAGCGGCTAAGTCGTCTGCCACCATGCCCGCCGACATGAAGATTGAAAGCACCGTGGATATCGCCAAGGAAAATGAAGCGAAAGCGGAAGAACTGGCCAAGACCAATCCTGGATTAGCGATTTGGCTGAATGTGAAATCTTCTCTCACGGGTCCGGACGGCGCCAACTACTTCGACAGCCAGATGAAGGGTACGCTGGTGCAAGGGCTTTCCGGAAAAGTGATTTCGATGGAACCCGCCGTCCGGCCCAAGACCGTTGTTTTGTCCGTGCAAGATGGCACCACTCCGGATGCCACGCTCCAGTTTGAGGCTCCCTTGCCGGGTAAAGTGGAACCGGGTACCGTGCTGAGCTTCGACGGAACGCCAGTCAGCTTCACCGCCAGTCCCTACATGGTGACGTTCAAGGTGGACAAAGAGAGCCTCAAGGGCTGGACCGGTGTAAACGCCGCGCCGCCGCGCCGGCATCGTTAGTATTTCGCTGCGCACTTCTTGCCTGGGCTCCCGGGCGGTTCGGGAGCCAGCCGCGCTTCTTACGGAACTTTATCCCATGCTACGCTCGTTGTGGTTGGTAGAGGTTCCCCGATGAAGTTTGCTAAACTCGCGTTTTTTGCCGCAGCCGCGTTTCCGGTCCTGTCGCTGGCCGCCGATTCCTCGCTGCTCAGCCTGATGATGCCGGATGCCAAAGTGATCGCCGGCGTCGAGGTGGATAGCGCCAAGAACTCTCCGTTTGGACAGTACCTGCTGGCTCACTTTCAGCCCAGCGACCCCGGTTTCCAGGATTTCGTTTCGCAAACCGGTTTCGACCCGCGCCGCGACGTGACGGAAGTTGTGATGGCGACCAATTGGCAGAGCAAGAGCCCCACCAGCCGGTGGTTGGTGGCCGCCAAAGGCTCCTTCGATCTCACCAAGATTACGCAAGCGGTCCACGCTCATGGAGGGACCATTCAAAACTTCGAGGGTGTGAATATTCTGGCCGGTAGCCAGAGCGGCGATTCTAACATCGCTTTTCTCGACAGCGGCAGCGCGGTGATGGGCGATCTGGCATCCGTGCAGGCTGCTATCAACCGGCGCAAGAACAATATGCCCGCGGATCCCGGCTTGGTGGCGCGATTGGGAAACATCAGCGCCAATAACGATTTTTGGTTCACCACGCTGGTGCCGATCTCGGAGTTTGCCGACTCCATGCCGAACGAGAACCTCCAAGGCGCGATGAAAGGCAATTTGATGCAGGGCATTACGCAAGCGAGCGGCGGCATCAAATTCGGCGCCACGGTCAATATCAGTGGCCAAGCGATTACCCGCTCTGAAAAAGACGCGCAGGCTTTGATGGATGTGGTCCGGTTCGTGATCGGGATGATTCAGCAGAACAAAAGCCAGAACACCACCGCCGCGCAGGTTTCCGACTGGATGGACAACCTGGATCTGACGTCCAACGGAACTACGGTCAAAATGGCGTTAGCGATTCCCGAGGGCCAGCTCGAGCAGTTGCTCGGCGCCGCGCGGGCCACCGCCCATCCGCAGCACAAGCCGCCTCAGCAGTGACGCGGCCCCGCTAAGCCGAAGGGCTAAGCGTGGGGCGCGAGTACCTGCGGATTGACAACATTGATCGGCTTACCGCCGCAATAGGCGGTAATCTGGTCGAAGATCTCAGAGAACTGAATCTCATACTCATCCCGGGTAACGTAACCGATGTGCGGCGTGCAGACGACGTTTTCCATCCCCAGAAGTGGGTGTTGGGCATCCAGCACCGGCTCCTCTTCAAACACATCAACGGCGGCCATCCCGGGCCGTCCCGCCGCTAAAGCAGTCGCGAGAGCGCCGGGCTGGATCAGTTGGGCTCGGCTGGTGTTCACCAGTAGCGCCGACGGCGGCCACGTTCGGGACCACGCTCAAAGAGACGGCTGGCATCAAGGTCAGTGTGGCGGATGCGGTAACGGAGCCGTTGTTCTGATCCGCGGCGGTGACGGTGACGGTCTGGTACGTGGGAATTGTTCCTGGAGCGGTGTAGAGGCCGGTCGCGGTTACGGTTCCCACTCCAGCCGGACTGACGGACCAGGTGACGCTGGGATTGCTGCAATCGCCGACCACCTCGCCCGTCAGTTGCTGGCTCTGGCCGGCGTACAGGTTCGCGGTGGTTGGATGGAGGTTCAGCGATGCCCCGTTCTCTGAGGAGATCGCGTAAAACGTGGACAGTGAATTTTGATTGTTGAATTCGGTGGCGACCCAATCGGCGGAGCGGATGCTGGTGGACATGCGGACTTCGTCCACTTGCCCGTTCCAATAGCCTTGCGTGTCGCGGCCGAGGCCGATCTTGACGTCGGAATAGCTATCGGGCCAGTTGCCTTGAGAGACGGACTGGGCCAGCGCGCCGTCATAGTACACCGATTCCGAATTTTGGTTCACATTCCAGGAAACTGCGATGTGATGCCATGCGAGCGGAATCAACGACGTGGTTTCCGGGACGCTGGTGAAGTTGTAGACGCAGCCGGAGGTGTTGCTGCCGATCACCGCGCTGAAGGTACCGTTGGACTGCAATTGCCAACGCACGCCGTCGGTACCGCAGTTGGCGCTCAAGGTGTCGGTGCTGAAAGGATTGGGGCCGTCGGCGCGCGCCGCTGCATTGACCCACATGGAGATGGTGCCTTGGCGCGGGTTGCCAGGTCTCCGATGTCGATGTATTGGCCCGATCCGGAGAAACTGGCCGCGCCGGCGATCTGGCCGGGGGCGGCGGTGGCGCCGTCGATAGTGCCATTCCAGGTGTTAGCCGTCGAATCGGCGGCTGAGCGCGCGGGCGTGCCGTTCAGATGCCATACGGCTTGGAAGTTGCTGTCCCAGACGGCGGTTGGATTTTCGGCGGTGCTCTGGAAATTGGCGCTTCCGTAGTAGATGTAGAAGGTGGTGTCGGCGAAGGTGGTGTCGGCGGTGTGGGACACCGTTGGCAAACTAACCCAGATCGCAACTTTGCCGGTGGTTGGATCGTAGCTTTCAATCTGGTGATTCAGCTTGTTGAGGCCGGCGCAATCGGAGGTGAGGACGATATCGAAGCCGTTCGGGTTTTGCATCTCGCCCCCGTTGGCGACGCTCTTCAGGAAGGGGTAAGTTCCCGATTCGGCGCGCCAGGAAATTGTGACGCAATGTCGAAGTGTCAGAACCGCAACATCACGGTTTCAAGCCCCAGGATTCCGCCGCAACGGAGAGCCATCCGCTGTCCGAGTTGTTCCGACGAGCCGGTTGGATTCCTTTGGGCTCGCCAGCAGCAGAGCCATCGGCCAACAAACTCGTCCAACGCTATCTCAGCCTGCTTTTTGGCTACACACAGGTCACGCGCTACGATGATTCACTCCACCCATCACCGGATAGCCATTGAGAGGAGTAACCACTGGCGGGCTGGTTTGCGGACCACTGACTTGGGTGGTGCTGTTGGCCACACCGAAGATAAACGCATCGTCGGCTGTCGCCTTACGACACCACCTTCGGGATAGCAGTCGACGACAGAAGGAGGTCTTTACGTGGTTGGAGACCTAGCCTAGTGCATGTCTACTTTCGCTTTGGCTTGAGCTAATGCCTCCACTGTTGGCCGCCACTCCGGAACACGGAGTTTGAGGTTGCCCTCATCGACCTGTACTGCCGCCAATAAACCGCGGCGAACTAATCCCACTAACGTTGCATGCACGAGTTCGTCCTCTACATCGGTAGCGAGGTTTAGGGCGTCCCTCTGGACAATCGGAAACCATAAGTCCGCGTACCACCCCACGTGATCTACGCTCAAGATTATGTCCGCTTCGAGTGTTGATAGCACCTTATCTGCACGTCCCTAACTTCGATCAGTCCTCAGCGATAGTGCCCGCCGGAGCCAAATCTTATGGAACATACGGCTGGTGATCGACATTCAAAATCTTGCATTGACTCTCAAGGCTTGCCCCGCCTTGAATTGTTTCGTGGCAGCATTCGCAGCAGCCGACGCTGCCAGGGTAAGGCTGCTTAGGTCCACCGTCGCTGTACTGCGTGGAAAAATGCTCTCCGGACATCTTGCCGGACCCAACGCTGCACGGGCCCTTCAACAGCGGTGCTGGGTTTTTTACACCGACGGGCCTCCCCCAATACGCACTAATCTTCGCGAGGGCGTTGCTCAACGGACCACAGGTATAGCCGTCCTGCGCAATGTCCATACACTTTACATAGTTGGCGAAATTCTTATCGCATGTCGGCTTGTCTTGACATTGTGGCAACAGATTAGGAGGCAAAGTTGGCGCTCCACCACTCGCCATATTGGCCTTATCCAGTTGGTTCCACGTGTGTACGAGAACGCACGTGACTCCGAAAGCGATAACCGCCTGCCGCGCAAGAGCTATCGCGTCCAAATTTCCTCTCTCTGCATAGAGCACCGTGTCGCTGACGTTATACCCGCTCGGATCGATAAAATCAATTGGATCTGCTTGGGCGTAGAGGTAAGCTTTGAGTGAGGCTGGCTCTGCAGGAGAGCCTTCCCACCTGTCTGCGGTTAAGAACCTCCCCGTTCGCGGTACATACCACCGCGCCCGCAGATAGTACATCCCGACCGTGGCATCAAATTGCTCTCCGCGATACAAAAACTCATTCACCGTCGAACCCGTCTGCGAAACCAAGTTCCCGAACGAATCAAACTCGTACGCGTCCGTCACCGCGCCCGAGCCATTCGCAAGCCCGCGCACCGACCCGCCCGCATCATACTCGTAGTAACTCAGCACACCACCACGGTTCTGCGAAATCCGCATAAGCCCGTAAGTGAACTGCAAGTTTACCAATCCGCCAACGGTTTCCTCTGCCACCTGCGCATACTTAGTCGGAGTTAAGTCATCCACCAGATATCGTGTTGTTACCCCGACCGTCGTCTCCGAGACCCGATTCCCATCGCCATCATAAGCAGTCGTCACTCCGGGCGACGCTGTCAGCAGCCGGTCCTCAAAATCGTATCTATAATTGGCCCCGCCGCTAGCCACTGTGTTCCCATTGGCATCGTAGGTATCCGAGCCTACCCGATCGTCGGTATCATAACTGAAGCTTTGCCCAGGTAGTGCCACCAGCGACGACGTGAGCGATTTCCGGTTCCCTACGGGATCCAGCATGTACGTTAGGACACCGTTAGCCGCCGCAACAGGATCGCCCGAAATGTTCTCATTCAGCAATCGGTAAACCTGATCGTAGCCGATGCCATCGTTCCGGCCGCTGGACTCGACCACGCTTTGCTTGTTCCCCGCGTTGCCGAACGTCTGAGTATAGCTGGCAATCACGGACGACCCAGGCCCAGCCACATTCAACCCAGTGGCTCGATCCCTCAAATCGTATGTGAACCCGTGTGTCACGCCATTCGGATAGCCAAACGACGAAATCTGGCTCGTCTGATCGTAAGCGTAACTCATGACGCCGTTTGTCCCGTTGTCCTTGACGCTCGACAGGCGGTTGTCCGCATCCCAAGAATACGATACATTCGTCCCATTCGCATTCGAGGAAACCACTGAGACCACATTGCCCGACGGATCGTAGCTGTAGCTTAAGGTCCCCTGAGGCGTCGCCTTCGTCAGCACCTGATCGCGGTTGGTGTATGTATAGCTCGTCGTGCCCGTCGCATCGGTCATCGATTGGCGCTTGCCGGTGCTCGTGTAAGCGAAGCTCACCAACGGCGCCGCGAACGACGCATCGGGCGTCTTGGTCAAGAGTCGGTTGAGCGAATCATACGAATAAGCGGTGGCCTTTCCGTTGAAATCAACATAAGAAGTCTTATTGCCGACTTCATCGTAGCCCATCGATTCGGTCTGCCCGGCAGGTAACGCGCGCGAGGTGCGTCGATTCAGCTTGTCGTAGACGTAGGTGGTTTGGTGATTGTTGGCGTCGACCTGGCTGGTTTTGTTGCCGGAGTTGTCATAGCCGTATTGCGTGATCTGGCCGAGGGCGTCCTTGACTTGGATCAACTGACCGGCGTCGTCGTAGCTGTAGTTGGTGGTGAGGCTGTCCTCGTCAGTGGCCGAGAGCACCGCGCCCATGCCGTCGTAGGTCTTGCTGGCAACCGTGTTGTCTGGGAAGGTGGAGGAGAGTTGGCGCCCGCGGGCGTCATAGGTGTACGCCGTGACGCGGCCTTTAGCATCAGTCATTGAAGTTCTCTGGCCCTTGGCGTCATAGCCGTATTGCGTCAGGTTGGCGGCGGGGTCTTTCACGCTGGTCATACGGCCGGCGGCGTCGTAAGCGTACGAACTGGTATTGCCGCGCGGATCGGTCTGAGTGAGCTTGCGGCCTGCCTTGTCGTAAGTGTAGCTCGTGGTTGCGGCGTCCGAGGTTCCATAGGCTACGGTCGTGCTGGTCAACTGGCCGGCGAGGTCGTAGACCCATTTGTTGACGCGCCCAAGCTGGTCGGTCTCTGTCAGCTTGTGGTTGCGGAAATCGTAGGTGTCGCCCTTGGTCGTGCCGTCAGCGTAGGTTGTGCCGATCATGCGGTTGACGGCGTCATAGCTGTAGCCGGTGACGCGGCCCAGCGCGTCCGTGTCGCTGGTCTTGTTGTTGTTGGCGTCATAAGCGTACCTGGTGACGCTGGAGTACGGGTCGGTCATGGACGTTTTGCGGCCCAATGAATCGTAGCCGTATTGGGTGTCGTTGCCACGCGGATCGGTCTGTTGGGTCTGCCAGCCTTCGGTGTTGTATTGGTAGTTAGTAGTGCGCGTCAGCGGATCGGTTGAGGTCAGCTTGTTGCCGTACTGATCGTAAGTGTAAGTGGTGATTTTGCCGCGCGCGTCCGTCATCGTCAACGGCAGCGCCTGCGCGTTGTAAGTAAACGCGGCGACATGGCCGATGGAATCCATGATGGTGGACAGGTTGAAGTTGGCATCGTATGTGATGTTTTGGACGAAGTTCAGCGGATCGGTGATCGACGTCGGCCGGCCGTATTGGTTGTTGACCGTGGTCCAGGTGTTGCCGAGTGCGTCTTTCTTGGACGTGCGAAAGCCGTTGGCGTCGTAGGTGTAAGTGGTCGTCTCGTTCAGCGGGTCGGTGGTGGTCAGCAGATTGTGGTTGGCGTCGTAGGCGTTGGTCGCCGTGCGGCCCAAAGGATCGGTCACGCTGAGCGGCATTCCGTAGGAGTCGGCGATTGTCGTCACGGTGCCACCATCCGGGTTGGTGACCGTGGTGGTGTTCGCCGGAACATCGTAAACGTAGGACGTTGTTTGGCCGGCGGCGTCGGTGATGAATTGCAACGTGCCGTCTGGGTTGTAGACAGACGAGGCGGAATTGCCGTTCGGGTCTTTCTCGGTAGTCAGCAAGTGCGTCGAATCGTACCCGTAAGTCGTGGAGATCGGCGATCCGGTGGTCGGGAAATTGACCGTGTTCAGATTGCCGCTGGAATCATAGGCGTACGAATAGACATTTCCCAGCGTGTCGGTGATCTGGGTAAGGCGGCCTTGGGAGTCGCGTACAAAGGGCACGTTCAGGCCGTTGGAGCTGGTGATGCCCGTCGACGTGACCGTGAGCGTATTGCCGTTGAGGTCTTTGAGAGATTGCAGCGAGCCGTTCGCGGCGACGGTGTATTGGCGGCCGTAGGGGTCGGTGTAGACGTAGCCGAGCGCTTGATACTGCGCTCCCGCGTTGTCGATGCCACATTGGAAGATATTGCCAACACGGATCAGAACGCCTTCGCAGTTATCGCCCGTTGTTGCGAGGGAGCCGTAAGGACCTGGTTCCGCCGTGTAGGCGGGCGTGTAGTAGGTGAGAATGGACTGCGGAGGCGTGAAGTAGAAGGTGCGGGTGTTGCCGTTGATTGTGAGGGTGACGTCGCCGGTTGGATTCGTCTGGAGGTTTACCTGGATGCCCAGCTTCCATCCGAAGCCGAAGTCACTGGACGTGCCTCGCGTGAGGCTGTCGTACGTGCGCTGGATTTGGATCGGCAGACCTGGGGCCGGGACGGTGAAATCAGTGATGGTCGCTGTCACGCGGCCTGGCTTGTAATTGCCTGCCACGGTAACTAGCGCCAGGTTATTTTGCGTTACTCCGGCCGAGTTCGTAGCGGTCAATTGGACCCAGTACGCACCGTTGCTGAGGAGCGTGGCGTCGAACGTGCCGATTTGGCCTGTGCCTGTCGCGTTGGCGTTTAGTGTTACTGAGGCTGTGGGGTTAGACACCGGATAGTAAGTCAGCGTTCCGCTTACTAGGGTGATGCCACTTACTAACGTCACCGGCACTTGACCCATGACGGTGCTGCGGTCCAGCGGGGTCGCGAGCCAGCCGGCGCTCCAGTTCGGGTTTGCATTTACGGTAATCGTTACGGTGGACGTGGACGTTAGGACGCTGTCGCTCGCGCTGAACTGCAGCACATACGTGCCTGCCGCGCTGAACGCGACCTGCGTCGCCGTCTGGTTCGGATTATCGAAGACTGCTGTGCCGGGACCGCTCAGCAGGCTCCAGGTGACGGTCAGCGTGTTGTTCGGGAGGCCGTCATCGCTGGCTGAGCCATCGAGGACCGCTTTGGCTGGCAACTGAATCGTCTGCGGGAATCCTGCGCCCACTACGGGCGCTTGATTCACTCCGGCGTTCCAGATCTGGGTGACGATGTTTGAGTAGACCGCCGCGCCGTTGATTACGGCGGTCGCCTGAATCTGGTCGGTACCGAGCGCGAAATGGCTACCGGCGTAGGCGAATTCCACCTGTCCGCTGCCGCCGGTGTTTAGAGGCCGGGATTGGGCGTTCGGGCCGACTACGTTCACGCTGACGGGAACATTCTCTCCGGCCGTGCCGTCGGCGTTCATGGCGACTACGTTGAGCGCAAGAATCTGGCCTTGGGTTAAGGGCGGAACGGTGCTGGGGGTTAATGTAAGCAGCGAGGCGGCGGGAATCGGAAGACCGCCCGCCCGCATACTCAGCGTCAGGTTGCTGTCGCCGCCTTTGGCATAATCGACTTCGTAGGGATAAGCGCCCGCGGACGGGAAATTGACCGTGATCGTGCTGGTGGCCACGGCGCTGCGCTGATTCACGCCGCCCATTACGGGATAGTTGTTGAATGGTGTGGCCGCCGGAGTGCTGGTCTGCGGTCCGCTGACACGGGTCGCGCCGTTGGCGACGCCGAAGATGAACGCGTCGTCGGCTGTGAAGGTGAACGTCACCGGACCCGGCGCGGGCACATCCAGTGTTCCGGTAAAGACCGCGCTGAAGTTGAAGAGCGCCGCCGTCCCGGCCTGCGCGTCGTTGCCTTGCGCCGGAAGTGTGCCGGCAAATGTGCCGCCTGGTCCGGTCACGATATCGGTGAACGGGCGCGTGGCGTTGGTGACGCTGGGTGTATAGCCTGCGGCGTTGAAATTGATGCCTGGGAAGACTTGCGCGAACGCCGCGGGCTGCGACACCGGCGTATTGAACACGCCTGAGCCGTCGGCGGTGAAGAACTGGCCTGTCACCGGCGAACTGGTCAGCCCTGAACCCGGCTGCACCCAAGTTACCGTCAAGGTATTCGACGGGGTGTTGCTATAGCCGCAGTTGTTCCCGTAAGCCGTCACCATGTCGGTCCCCGGATTGTGCCCGAAATAGGTGAACGTGGCGTTGCCGTTGATGTCGGTCGTCACCGTCGTGCTGAACGGATTGGCGCCCGTGACATTCACCTGCACGACGGCGTTGTTGCATACGTAGACGCCGAAGAAGAACCCGACGAACCTGATCTGCAGCGTTGCGAGAGTATTCACCGGATTGGGTCCGACGACCGCCGGCGTCAGATACAGAGCGCCGCCGCCTTGGCCCGCCGGATTGACGATGACGTGGGTCACTCCGGTGGAGGTGGAGATGCCGTCGTTTATGGTCAACTGCAAGGTGTAACTGCCTGCTGCGGTCAGGGTCACTTGCGTGGAGGCCGCACTAGCATTGCTGAATGTTACTGGAGCCGGTCCGGTCACCAGCGACCATCCATAAGTCAACGACGTGCCAGGCGCCAGCGCGTAGTCCGACGCCGAACCGGTTAAAGTCGGCGCCACTGAGCACACGCTGCCCGTGCAACTCAGCGTGACGTATTGATCCGCGCCGGCATTGACCGCCGGGGCCGTGTGGGGCGTGCGGCACTCCTGCTGCGCAATCTCAGCCAGAACGTCGCCAAAGGCGCTGCCCGTGGAGGGAACGCCTTGGCCCGGCAGGAGCGTTAGGGTGGCCGATGCGGACTTAGTGGGATCGAGCACGCTGACCGCGGTGATGGTTATGGTTTGAGAAGCGGACACCGTTGCCGGCGCGGTATATAAGCCGGTGGCATCGATGCTTCCGACGCCGGCGGGATTGATGGACCAGGTGACTGCCGGGTTGGTCGCATTGGTGAGCACGGCGGCAAATTGTTGCGTATCGCCGCCGTACATGGCCGCCACGTTCGGGACCACGCTCACCGAGACGGCCGGCATCAAGGTCAGTGTGGCGGATGCGGTAACGGAGCCGTTGTTCTGATCCGCGGCGGTGACGGTGACGGTCTGGTACGTGGGAATTGTTCCCGGAGCGGTGTAGAGGCCGGTCGCGGTTACCGTCCCCACTCCAGCCGGACTCACGGACCACGTCACGCTGGGATTGCTGCAATCGCCGACCACCTCGCCTGTCAGTTGCTGGCTCTGGCCGGCATATAAGTTCGCGGTGGTTGGAAGAATGCTCAGCGATGGAGAGTTCTCGGAAAAGACCGTATAGAACGTGGAGGGTGAATTTTGATTGTTGAATTCGGTCGCGACCCAATCGGCGGAGCGGATGCTGGTGGACATGCGGACTTCGTCCACTTGCCCGTTCCAATAGCCTTGCGTGTCGCGGCCGAGGCCGATCTTGACGTCGGAATAGCTATCGGGCCAGTTGCCTTGAGAGACAGACTGGGCCAGGGCGCCGTCATAGTACACCGATTCCGAATTTTGGTTCACATCCCAGGAAACTGCGATGTGATGCCATGCGAGCGGAATCAACGACGTGGTTTCCGGGACGCTGGTGAAGTTGTAGACGCAGCCGGAGGTGTTGCTGCCGATCACCGCGCTGAAGGTACCGCTGGACTGCAATTGCCAACGCACGCCGTCGGTTCCGCAGTTGCTGCTCAAGGTGTCGGTGCTGAAAGGATTGGGGCCGTCGGCGCGCGCCGCCGCGTTGACCCACATGGAGATGGTGCCTTGGCGTGGGAAGTTACCCAGGTTTCCGATGTCGATGTATGGGCCCGATCCCGAGAAACCGGCGGCGTCGGCGATCTGGCCGGGAGCGGCGGTGGCGCCGTCGATAGTGCCATTCCAGGTGTTAGCCGTCGAATCGGCGGCCGAGAGCGAGGGCGTGCCGTTCAAATGCCATACGGCTTGGAAGTTGCTGTCCCAGACTGCAGCTGGATTTTCGGCGGTGCTCTGGAAATTGGCGCTTCCGTAGTAGATGTAGAAGGTGGTGTCGGCGCTGTGGGACACCGTTGGCAGACTGACCCAAATCGCAACTTTGCCGGTGGTTGGATCGTAGCTTTCAATCTGGTGATTGAGCTTGTTGACGCCGGCGCAATCGGAGGTGAAGACGATGTCATAGCCATTCGGGTTTTGGACCTTGCCGCCGTTGGCCACGCTCGCTAGATAGCCGTAGACGCCCGAGACCAGCACCGGGAAGTTGGTCTGATCGGTATTGGGAACCTTGGTGTGATCGATCACGATTGGCCGGCGGTAAGTGAAGGCGGTCGCGTTGATCAGCGTGATGGTGGCCGATGCGGTCTTGGTTGGATCGAAGGCGCTGGCGGCGGTGACGGTGACGGTTTGCTGTGCGGGAACGGAAGCCGGCGCGGTGTAGACTCCGGACGCGCTGATGGTTCCCATTCCCGACGGAGAGACCGTCCAGGTGACGGCGGTGTTTGGATTGGTAACGGTGGCCGTGAATGCCAGGGTTTGGGAGGCCGTGACCGTGGCGGACGGCGGATTGACGGTGACCGTGACTGGCGGATCGAGCGTGATCGCGGCAGAGGCGGTGACCGATTGGTAGGTTGCCGTGACGGTAGCGGCGCCGTAGCTGGAAATGGCGGCCGGCGCGGTGTAGAGGCCTGTGCCCGTCAAGGTTCCGGGGCCGGACAGATTCCAGGTAACCAGGGAACTGCAACGGCGAAGCAAAAGAAGCGCTCGCCCGAGCCATCGGCGGTAGAGAAACCGGCGACTGGGGACTTGGTCAGTCTCTAAACGAGCAACAAGTCTTTTGATAGCTTCGCCAACAGAGCCTTGGGCCGTTTGTCGTATCGTTCCCAGCCAGGGAAGCCGCCCCAGCGAAAGCAGTGGCGCAGGTATCCGACAAACGTAGTATTGTGCCATTCGTTCAGCAGTGGCACGTCGGCGCTAGGATTCGGGAGCTGGACCATGTACCCGGCCTCTTCATCGCTCTGTGGGATCAACGCCTTGAACTCGTCATCAGGTGACAATCGAATCTGCCACGGACCGTGGCCGCTCTGAACTTGCCGCAACACATCTTCGAGACCTGCCACCTCAAGCGGATCCGCAAGCCGCTGCTCGTCAACCTCATCGCCTTCAACGCCAAGAGGCTCCGGATCCACCGGATTTAGCTTCGGGTGCAAGCCCATGAATCTCACGCCCCCCACCTTTTCCCACCACACGCGTAATGAGATAGGAATCGGACCTGCAATCTCCTCCAAGCGTGCCAGCAACTCGGCAGTATTGTGCGGGGGAGGGAAATGGCCCTCGGAACCGGCGGGGTTAGGTAGCTCAGGCGATGGCAACTGCAGCGCAAAGTCATAGTTCAGCTTGCGTAGGCGCCCGATCAGAACTTGCATGTTATGCAGCGCGCGGCGCATCGTTTCCCGCGCCACCGCTTGCGCCTCTGTGTAATGCGGCTCGGTACGCACCCCGGGACCCAGCGCCACCAAGTCTGCCCACACTCCCTCGCAGTCCCCTGCCTGATAGCGCTCCGTAAGGCTACCGGTGTAGACCAGCTTGGGCGTCGCAATCTTCGGCCTGGGCTTGGCTCTTTTCTCGCCAGAGCGGATCCAGGTCTCCGGCCAATCGTTGAAGTGGCCGACTTCCCTATCGCCTACAAACAACGTGTATAGAAAATGGTCCGGGAAATCGTTCAGACGCAAGCGCCAGACAATACCAACCCCATCCGCAAGCCAGGGGACTTCCAGATCCTCGTCGTTTCGCTCCCAATGGACTTCTTCCTGCAGCCGGGTCTTGACATCCCAATTCGGGGTCGTCGGCAGGTCTAATGGCCATAAAGGCCTGACCGAGTAGAGCCATTCTCCCCATTTGCAGACATGCTCCAACCGGTCATCGCCTTCCAACCCTCGCTTGCGGGCATCTTCCAGCAACCAGTCGTAAGAAGGCCCGTACTTCGCCTGAGGGTCCAGGTATTGGGCGAACAGACCCTCCCGGTTTTCTTTTGGGACCAATTGAGCCCAGCGGTCGACGTACCGGCGGTCATTCGGTATGCTGTATTCCTTTTCATTGCGAGTTTCGAGAATGGCCATCGAGATCTGATCTTTGATTTCTCGGATCGCACGGCGGCGGCTCGCGTGCCGCGCGGACCAACGATGGAGGAACTCCTGCCATAAGGGGAGTTGCCGGACCAGTGTACTTACGAATCGGCGCGAACCGAGATTCGACTCAAGACACTTCTGTGTCCGCTGGAGCATGATCCTATGGTGCAATTCCGGGCTTCGGATTGCAAATACGAGGCGTGTCTCCTTCAGGAGTGACCAATGTATTCAGCACTCCTTGGCAAGTCCAGCAAACTCGCCAGCCAGCTCCAATTGACAGGATCTCCCAGAAAGGAACGGCATTACTTATGATCATACGTTCGGCGTGCCAGTCCTTATCAACACCAGAGAACGTCCCAAAGATTAGCTGTTCGGGAGAATTTACCCAGCCGCTGATTGTATCGCGAACGCTGCTGTTACCGAGCTTGCTGACACCATTTCGGCTAATGCCAATAACAAGCCGACTCGGGAAATACTCGTATTCGTCGGCACGCTTGATTGGGTCGGCCGTAGGCCTCGTCAACAGCAATTCCGCCGCCGCCACCGTATAGTTAAGGTAGCTAGCGCTGAATATCTTATCCA
This sequence comes from Bryobacterales bacterium, assembly GCA_963836595.1. Classification (GTDB taxonomy): domain Bacteria; phylum Acidobacteriota; class Terriglobia; order Bryobacterales; family Bryobacteraceae; genus DATFZA01. Next base: position 2,615,933 of record CAWIKC010000001.1, on the reverse strand, counting down.
GGTTATTGCCGAATGCGAACCTTCGTGAGCCATCCCAAAGCAAGAGCGCTTGAAGAATCCTGGCTCTGCTGACCGCGTATAAGCACGCCAATCCCTTTTCCTCTTGATAGGCTACCCTGTAATCCTCATACACCTTTTGCTCCACATTTCCTTGGGCTTCGCCTTCTTCGATGAGATCGGCCAAGCCAAGCGGGTCGAAGCCATTGATTGGGTCTGCCGCAGCATAGGTATATCTGTTAATCTCCACTGGATCGTCGAAACGATACGCTGCTATATCGCGCGACAAAAATCTGCCAACCTTTGGACTGTAGTAGCGCGCCCGCAGGTATTGCAGCCCGCTCGCAGCATCGGTCTGCTGGCTCCTATACTGATAGTTGTTGACGGTACTACCCTGCGAATTCAACAGGTTTCCGTACGCATCAAATCGATAGGTATCGGTAATCGTCCCCGTCGAATCCGCCAGCGCGGTAACGTTCCTGCGCCCATCGGTTAGATAAAAAGCCGGACCACTACCACGATTCTGCGAAATTAGTTCTCCATCGGCGCCAAGTGAATAGCTGACGCTTCCACCGCCTTGGGTCGACTCTAACACTACGTCGCCAAAGCTCGATGTCTCGTCCCATAGCAAATTAGTCGTGACTCCGGCGACGCCGCGCGGGCCGCCCATCCGCAGCACAAGCCGCCTCAGCAGTGACGCGGCCCCGCTAAGCCGAAGGGCTAAGCGTGGGGCGCGAGTACCTGCGGATTGACAACATTGATCGGCTTACCGCCGCAATAGGCGGTAATCTGGTCGAAGATCTCAGAGAACTGAATCTCATACTCATCCCGGGTAACGTAACCGATGTGCGGCGTGCAGACGACGTTTTCCATCGCCAGAAGCGGGTCGTGTACATCCAGCACCGGCTCCTCTTCATAGACATCAATCGCGGCCATCCCGGGCCGTCCCGCCGCTAAAGCACCCGCCAGAGCGCCGGGCTGGATCAGTTGCGCTCGGCTGGTGTTCACCAGTAGCGCCGACGGCTTCATGCGCGCCAGATCGTCCGCAGTGACGATTCCGCGCGTTGCGCCGGCCAGACGCAAATGGAGCGACAGCACGTCGCACTCCTCGAAGAACGACTCTTTGCCGCGCGCCAGCGCATGGCCATCGGCCCGCGCCCGCGCGAGCGAGTCCTCGCGCGCCCACACCAACACCTGCATGCCGAAAGCTTTGCCGTAGCCGGCAACTACGCTTCCGATACGTCCGTAGCCGTAGATTCCGAGTGTTTTTCCGCGCAGAGTATGGCCGACGCCGATCTGCCATCTCCCTGCCTTGAGCGCAGCCATCTGCTGGGGGATCTGCCGTGCGGCGGCCAGTATCAAACCCCAAGTCAGCTCGGCGGTGGCATAGGAGGGTGTGCCGGGATGCTGGCTTGAGGAAACAATCACGCCCAGCCGCGTGCACGCGTCGATATCGATGTGCGGGTAAACGCTTCTTTGGCTGATGAGTTTTAGCTTTGGCAGACGCCCGAGCAAATCGGCGGAAATTTTGGTTCGCTCACGGATCAATACCAGCGCCTCCGTGTCTTGCAGGCGGCGCGCCAGCGTCTCCGTGTCCTGTACATGATCGTTCCAGACTTCGACCTTGTGGCCCTTCAGTTTTTCGAAACAGGCCAGCGTGCGCAGCGTGTCGTGGTAATCGTCAAGTATAGAGATTCTCATCGCCGCTGGCCGAGCAACTCGATCCCTGACTGCGTAACCCGAACGACGGAACGGCCGTTGGCATGCTCTGTCTTGACCAACCCGCGATCGTTGGCATCCTCCCAGACCGGCAACCTTGGGCAGGACGTGCGCCAGGCGTCCATCACCTCTTCGTAGCTGCGCTCACGCCTGGCCAACCAGTCGAGAAGATCGAGAATCAACGGTTCCACAGTGTCCATGCTTACTTCCAAGATAGAGCCAAGAGTTTTCCCCAAATGCTAGGCCATGTCGATTCCCTCGAGGCTGCGCCTTGCACCGTGGCGAATATGAAGCACTTCAACCTGTCTCTGCTTCTCCAGCACTCGATAAATTACGCGATAAATGTGCGGCTTGTTCCCGTAGAAGAGGTGCCTTAGCTTATCGCTCTCAGGTGCAATGGGGCATCGGTTCGGCTGTTCTGCCCGGCCCACAATCGCCTCCTTGAGCCCTCGATACCACCTCAGGGCAGCGGCGGAATGTTCGGCATTTTTTTTGGCGGTACAACTGTGTGAGATCGCGCCGTGCGCGCGCGCTGAGGTTAACCCGATATCCCATGCTCGGCTTCGAATATTTCGAAGAACTCCTCCGCCGGCTGCAACTTTCCTCGTCTCGCATCCTCCAGTCCCTGTCGGATGCCCTCTTGGGAATCGGCCCGCGCCGCAATGTCGAGCAGACGCTGGTATGCTTCAGCGTCTTGCACAACGGCGGCCGCCCTGCCGTTCACCGTCAGCACGACCGGGCGTTTATTTCGCTTGAGCTGTTTCATGAAATCGCCGGACCTACGACGGAAGGTTGTCAGCGATTGGATGTCCTTGGTAATGTCGGTCATGCTCTTCCTATATGCACCTTATTAGGTGCTTCTTCACCAGAATAACGCATTTGCGAAAGCGCCACCCCCCCAACCTCACGACCTCGCCTATGCCGATAATGAAATAGTCCCTGGCATGAAAATCGACAAGCTGCTCATCGCCAATCGCGGCGAGATCGCTATCCGCGTGGCCCGCACCGCAGCCGACATGGGCATCCGGACGGTGGCGGTATTTTCCGAGGATGACGCTCTCTCGCTCCACGCGCAAATGGCGGATGAGGCCAAGGCGTTGCGCGGCGCCGGTGCGCAGGCGTATCTCGACATCGACCAAATTCTAGCGGCGGCTTTGTCGGCAGGCTGCGACGCCATCCATCCCGGCTACGGTTTCCTGAGTGAAAATGCGATATTCGCGCGCCGTTGCGCGGACTTGAACGTTCTCTTCGTGGGTCCGCCGCCGGAAGTTCTGGAGTTGTTCGGAGACAAGACCAAGGCACGGGAACTGGCGCTGAGGGCGGGCATCGCCGTTCCAGCAGGCACCAATCGGCCCACCACTTTGGAAGAAGCCCAGTCCTTTTTCAATGCCCATTGCCTAACCCAACGATGCCCGATGATGATCAAGGCTGTGGGGGGCGGCGGCGGCCGCGGCATGCGTGTCGTGTCCGACCTCGGCGATCTTCCGGAAGCCTATGCGCGCTGCCGCTCGGAAGCGCTTTCCGCGTTCGGCAATGGCGATCTCTATGTGGAAGAGCTGATCTCGCCAGCCCGCCACATCGAGGTCCAGATCATCGGCGACGGCCACGACGCGGCGCACATCTGGGAGCGCGAATGTTCCATCCAAAGGCAGAATCAAAAGCTGATCGAGTTTGCGCCCAGCCCGAGTCTCACTCGGGAACAGCGGGAGCGAGTGACGTCCGCAGCGGTTCGTCTGGCCAAGCTCTCCCGCTATTGTGGCGCGGGTACGTTCGAATTTCTTTTGAATGACGATCGATTCGTCTTCCTGGAAGCCAATCCCCGCCTGCAGGTCGAGCACACGGTGACGGAGGAGATCACCGGACTCGATCTGGTGCGAATCCAATTGCGGCTCGCCGCCGGCGCGTCGCTCGATGAATTCCCGATTCCGCAGCCCCGTGGCTTCGCCATCGAATTGCGGATCAACATGGAGACTATGGAGAGCACCGGACGGGCGCGGCCGGCCGGCGGAGTTCTCACCGTCTTCGACATCCCTTCCGGTCCAGGCGTGCGCGTGGACACGTTCGGCTATCGCGGCTACCGCACCACGCCCAATTTCGATTCTCTGCTGGCCAAATTGATCGTCCATTCGCCGGACGCGGATCAATTGCTCAAACGTGCCCGGCGCGCGCTCGCCGAGTTCCGGATAGAGGGTGTCCCCACCAATCAGGCCTTTCTGCGCAACATACTTCGGCACCCGGCGTTCCAGAACAATCAGGTGTCCACGCGTTTTATTGAGCGCCACCTGGCCGAACTCTTGCCGGCCAGTGAAGTGGACATCGCCGGGATCGAAAACTTCCACGCCGTCCTGTCGCCGATGCAGGGCACCGTGATCGCGTTGCAGGTCTCGGCCGGCGACGAAATCGCGCAGGGCCAGCCGCTGCTGCTGATGGAAGCGATGAAGATGGAGCACGTCATCGCTGCCGGCAAAAGCGGAAGGGTGCGCGCGGTCAACGTCAGCCCGGGTCAGGCCGTGTTCGAAAAGCACGTCCTGCTGTATCTGGAAGAAGGTGAGGTCCAGGCCCTCACGCATCACCAACTTGAGGAGCATGACCTCGATACCATTCGGCCCGACCTCAGCGAGGTTATCGAGCGCCACGCCATCACCCGCGACGAACGGCGTCCCGACGCGGTCGCGCGACGCCGCAAAACCGGGCAACGCACCGCCCGCGAAAATGTCGCTGCACTCTGCGATCCCGCGAGCTTTATCGAGTACGGCGCGCTGACGATCGCCGCGCAGCGCCGCCGACGCAAGTTGGAAGAGTTGATCCAGCAAACCCCGGCCGACGGTCTGGTCACGGGGTTAGGCAAGGTGAATGGATCGCGCGTCATGGTTCTGGCCTACGACTACACGGTGCTGGCCGGCACGCAGGGCAAAATGAACCACAAGAAAACCGATCGCGTGCTGCAGTTGGCCGAAAAGTGGCGCCTTCCCGTGGTGCTATTCGCCGAAGGCGGTGGCGGCCGGCCCGGCGACACCGACACCATATCGGTGGGAGGGCTCGATACTCCCAGCTTCGTTAACTTTGCCAAGCTCAGCGGTCAGGTTCCCCTGGTGGGAATCGTCTCGGGCTACTGTTTTGCGGGTAACGCGGCGCTGGTCGGATGTTGCGACGTCATCATCGCCACCGAGAACTCAAATATCGGCATGGGCGGTCCGGCGATGATTGAGGGCGGCGGTCTGGGCGTCTTTCGGCCACAAGAGATCGGACCGATCGATATTCAGTCTTCGAACGGCGTGGTGGACGTGCGCGTGCGCGACGAAGTGGAAGCGGTGCAGGCGGCGCGCAAGTACCTGGCCTATTTCCAGGGCGCTTTGCCTGCGTGGACGGCGCCCGATCAACGCCGGTTGCGGCAACTGATTCCGGAGAATCGCCTGCGCGTTTACGACATCCGCCAAGTGATCGAGACGCTGGCCGATGAAGATTCTGTGCTCGAGTTGCGCGCGCAATTCGGTCTCGGCATGATCACCGCGCTGATCCGCATGGAAGGCCGGCCAATCGGCCTGATCGCGAATAACCCCAAGCATCTCTCCGGCGCGATCGACGCTCCAGGCGCGGACAAGGCCGCGCGCTTCATTCAGCTTTGCGACGCCTTCTGCATTCCAATTCTGTCACTCTGCGATACGCCCGGCTTCATGGTCGGTCCCGAGATCGAAAAGCAGGCGCAGGTGCGCCATGTCTGCCGGATGTATATTACCGGGGCGGCGGCCGGCGTTCCGTTTATGTGCGTGGTGCTGCGCAAGGGCTACGGCCTGGGCGCGATGGCGATGGCGGCCGGCAGTTTTCACGCGCCGCTGTTCACCATCTCCTGGCCAACCGGCGAGTTCGGCGGCATGGGCCTCGAAGGCGCCGTGCGCCTGGGCTTCCGTCGCGAACTGGAAGCCGTGGCCAACGAAACCGAGCGCAAAGCGCTCTACGACCGCCTGGTCGCCGAAATGTATGAGAAGGGGAAAGCCATCAACGTTGCGTCGGTGCTGGAGATCGACGCCGTGATCGATCCGGTGGAAACACGCCACTGGATTATTCGTGGGCTCGACTCCGTGCCGGCGGCGACCGCCGCGCCGCGCCGGAATTTTGTGGACAGTTGGTAGAGTTCTTTGATCGCGATAAAATGGCCGCGCAGGCCGGTGGGCCTGCTCGCTTCGGGCCGGCAGCCGGATTCCTACACGCTACTCGGAACCGGCACGTTCAACTTTCCGGCGGCCTCTTCCAGCGCTTGCCACACGCCGGCGGATACCGGGATGCCCGTTTGCGACCGCTGCTCCTGCTGGCGCCACTCTGGCTCGCCCGCCACCAGGACTTCGTCGTAGCCGGAGGCGGGAGCGGACGATTTCACCAGCGCCACCAGCGTTCGCATCCGTTCCACGAACAGGTCCATCGGCATAAAGCGGGCGACATCGATAGCCAGGAAAACCTGTCCCACGCGCATGGGCTGTCCCGGAGCGCGCAGAGCGCCCAACTGAGAACTCATCGCTCCGCCCGAGAGCACGGCGCACAGAATCTCCGCCAGCATCGCCAGACCGCTGCCTTTATATCCACCCAGCGGCATCAGCAATCCGTTCAGCGCCGTTTCGGTATGCGTGGTCGGGACGCCCTCCTTGTCCATCGCCCACCCGGCGGGAATCTCGGCGCGTCCGTGATTCATCGCGTTGATGATTTTGCCCAGCGCAACCGTGGTGGTCGCCATGTCCAGCAGCCAGGTATTGGGCCCGGGCAGGGACATGCAAATCGGGTTAGTGCCGAAGCGGGTCTCCTTCCCCTGCCAGGGAGCGACCAGCGGGGACGCGTTGCACATGACGATGCCGATCAGGCCCTGGGCGGAGATGCGTTGCGCCCAGAAGGCGGCGGCGCCGAAATGATTGGATTCCCGCGCGACGGCGACTGAGGCGCCATGCGCCTTTGCCAGGCGGACCGCATGGCCGCAGCAAATATTCGCGATCCACTGGCCGATGCCGTTTTTACCGTCGTAGGTCAGGCAGGCTCCGCTCTCGGTGGCCACCAGTCCATCGGTGTGAATATCGATGTTGTTCACCGCGAACTGCTCCAGATAAAACGGCAGCAGTTGCACGCCGTGCGAATCCACTCCGCGCAAGTTAGCGGCCACCAGGGATTCGGCGACGAGAGCGGCTTTCGGTTGAGACACTCCGGCCGCCAGCGTCAAATCCAGCGCAAACTTCTCGAGCAGCGGACATGCGATCGTCATAATTGCGTCAACCCAGGGCGTACTCCAGCAATGCTACAACAGGAACATGACGCAACTTAACTCCAAGTTCGCAGGTTTGTGCCTCGTCCTCGCCGCCGCTCCCCTGTTCGGGCAAACCGCGGCCCCCGCCAGCTTCAAAGAAATGTTTCTGGCTCAATTGAGCGATGTGGAAAAGAAAGCCGTAAGTCTCGCCGAAGCCACTCCGCAGGAGAAATATTCCTGGAGACCCGCCGAGGGCGTGCGCTCCGTCAGCGAAGTATTTGTGCACATCGCAGGCGCAAATTTCTTCTTCCCGACCATGGTGGGCGTGAAGATTCCGCCTAAAGCGTTTAGCCCGAATTCTGAAAAAACGGTTACCGATAAGGCGCAGGTGGTCGCGTTACTCAAGCAGTCGTTCGAGCACGTGCGCGAGGGCGTTTCAGCGCTGTCGGACGCCGACATGGCCAAAGAGACCAAGATGTTCGGTAAGCCGGCTACCTACGAACTGGTGCTCTTCACCATGGCCAATCATATGCACGAGCATCTGGGCCAATCGATCGCTTACGCCCGGGTGAACGGCATTGTGCCGCCCTGGTCTAAGAAAGCGGACTAGCTCTTGGAGCTACTGCTCTTGTGAGTGCTCTTCTTATGGGTGGAAGAGCGATGGGACTTCGACTTGCTTTGGCCGCTTGTTTTGCTGGACGCAACCGCCAGCCCGCTGATCAGGGACAACGCCACAATAGTTCCGAAAAGGAATCTCATACACCACCAGTGCGAAACCGGCGGCGAAAATCGCACCTCAATCTTTTATTTTTTCTAGGACTCCTATCGTGCGCGGGGAATCACCGCCCGCTGCTCGAAGATTTGAATCATGGCGGAGACATGGGGCTGATGCGTCTCGGCGGCGCGCGTGGCGTCCGTGACGGCGACCGCCTATCCGTTCAATTGCTGATCACGGATAGCTCTTCGATCCTGACGATGGATTTACATTTTCAAGTGACGCCGCCCACGCGGCTGGAATCGGGCACTTGGAACTTAAACCGCGGCGGCACGGGAAAAGTCGGGGCGCGATCGGTGACGTTCCTGGGCGGCCAAAACGGACCACCCAGTTTGGGCGGCACGTTCGACCTGTTCGACGCGCAAGGCCAAGCGCGCTATCGGGTTCATCTGCCGACCACGGAACTGAAAAGGTAAAGCCTGCCAGTTCGCCAGCTCTTAGTTGGCCTCTTTGAGCCATAAAGAGGCCCGCGTCAAATGTCGATGGATACTCGGACGAAGATGGCGCGCGCCTATCGTTATGAAGCCACATTCTCTTGAATCGGCTCTTGCATCGACTGTTACTTCGCACGGCCGCGCGCTTGTGACCTTCCCCGATTTCGCCACGAACCTGGAACGCCGCGAAGCCGGGATCTGGTTCTCTAAAAGCAGATCCGCGGTTTCGTATCCGTCTCATGGCAACCAAGCTTGTTATCAAATTGAGGACAACTCATTCTGGTTCCAGCATCGAAATCGGGTAATCACCAGCCTGGTGGGGACCTTCCCACCCGCGGGCCCGGTGTTTGACATTGGGGGCGGAAATGGATTCGTGTCCCTTGGCCTTCAACAAGCCGGCTGGCAGACTGTGGTGGTGGAACCGGGCCTGACCGGAGCGATGAACGCCCGTCATCGTGGTTTGGAGAACGTGGTGTGCGCCACTTTAGAGGACACGGATTTCCGGAAGCATAGTTTGGCCGCGGTTGGAATCTTCGATGTCCTGGAGCATATCGAGAACGCCGGGCAATTCTTAAGAATCATTCGCGAGCTGTTGGTGGAGCGTGGGCGGATCTATATCACTGTGCCCGCGTATCAACTTCTCTGGTCGTCGGAAGACCAATTGGCGGGACACTTCTGCCGCTACACCTTAGGTTCGCTGACATCCCAAATGCGAAGTGCCGGCTTTGAGATTGAGTTTGCGTCTTACATTTTCGCGCTGCTCCCTTTGCCTATTTTTCTGCGGAGAACCCTGCCGAGGTGGCTGGGGCTTCACACAGACGCACAGAACGCTGGGGCAGAGCATCAGACTGGGGCAGAGCATCAGATTCGATCGGCGGCGGTTCAAAAAGTGATGGATCGGGTGTTCCGTTGGGAGCTGCAGAGGTTGGAGCGCCGAACCCCAATACCTTTCGGCGCAAGCTGTGTCGTGGTGGGGCGAAGCTAACCGCCGACAGTCCTGCCGACCGCTAAATTTAGTTGCTAAATAAACTCTTACGATTCATGCGGTTGCCCGGTAGCTATCAAATATTCCTTGCCAGCGATAACAAATTGCAATATACATATAGCAGATCGCAATAGAGTGTTCCAATGCTTTGTCTAGCAGATAATCAGCCCCGAACGTTAGTGAGGGAACCAGCTCCGCTCCCCTCACTAACGTTCGGGGCTAGAAGCAATCGTATTGCGGCGCGTGAGTTGGCCGTCAACATGGTTGTCAGCGCCGGCATCGGCAGCCGCGGTAGAAGGTTCGGCAAAGGCTCACCTGAGCACCCTGCGGATTTGGAGCGCGCATGACACTCGGCGAGAAAATCCGCCACCTGCGTGAAGTGGAAGGCAATCTGCGCGGCCTCGGGCGCGACATGACGCAGCAAGAGGTTATGCGGGCGATGAAGCGGGAAATGCGGCGCTCGCTGTCGCAGTCCTACCTTTCGCAGATCGAGAGCGGCCACCGCCCGCACCTGACCAACGAGACTCGTCTTTTGCTGGCGAAATTTTTCAAAGTACACCCGGGTTACCTGGTGGACGATCCGGCCGGATTTCAGACCGATCTCATCACCGACATCGCCAGTTGCGAAGACCGGCTGGATCTGTGGCTGATTGACGGAGCGCAGCGTTTTCGCAACGATCCGGCCGTCAGCCAGGCGCTGCTGGCGATTGCACGCCACCCGGATTCGCGCAAGTGCCTTGCGCTGCTCGAAAACATTCTCGAGACCGGCCTTTTGGCCGACCACCCCGACACGAGGAGAGCCTCATGACTTGGGAAGCAGTTTACCTGGTTTGCTTTATTGTGGGCTTTTTGCTGAGCCTGGTTTCGTTTCTGGGCCAGTCGGTCCACTTCGGGCATTTTCACGGTCACGCGCATGGCCACGGTCCCGCCCATGGAGATGCGCACGGTTCGGCGCATGGGCCGGGCGTCGTTCCGAAAGTGAACTCGATGACGCTGACCGCGTTTCTCGCGTGGTTCGGCGGAACCGGGTATTTGCTGGAAAAATACACAACTTTGTGGGTCTGGCTGGCCTTGGGTTGCTCGATCGCCGCGGGTCTGGTGGGCGCCTCGGCTGTGTTTTCCGTACTGCGCAAGCTCGCTAGCCGGGATTTCTCCATGAACCCCGCCGACTACGACATGATCGGCCGGCTGGGGCGCGTTTCCGCCACCGTGTTTGAAAATGGCGTCGGCGAGATGATTTTTGCGCGCGATGGCGCGCGCGGCTGCATACCGATTCGGAGTGAAGAGGGCGGCCGCATCGAAAAAGACGTGGAAGTAGTGATTACTCGTTTAGAGAAAGGAATCGCTTACGTTCGCCGCTGGGAAGACCTGGCGGGCGACGAGAAAGCGTAAAAACATGCCGGGCGTATTTGTGATCGCGGGACTGATGGTCCTGACGTTTCTGTTCCTCGTGATGTTTATCGCCAGGTTGTACCGCAAGGCCGGTCCCCATCAGGCGTTGATCGTGTATGGCGCGCGCGGGACGCGCATCATCAAAGGCGGAGGCACCATCATTTATCCGCTGATTGAAACCGCGCGCGAGTTCTCGCTCGAGTTGATGTCGTTCGATGTCGCGCCCAAACAGGATCTGTACACGAAACAAGGCGTAGCGGTGAACGTGGAGGCGGTGGCGCAGATCAAAGTGAAGTCCGATCCGGAATCGATTGTCACGGCGGCCGAACAGCTCCTCACCAAAACGCCGGACGCGCGGGAGAGCCTGATCCGGCTGGTGATGGAAGGCCACTTGCGCGGCATCATCGGCCAGCTTTCGGTGGAGCAAATCGTGAAGGAGCCCGAAATGGTGGGCGATCGCATGCGCGGCACCTGCGCCGAAGACATGGGCAAAATGGGGCTGGAAGTGATCTCTTTCACCATCAAAGAGGTGCGCGACCAGAATGAATACATCGCCAACATGGGCCGCCCCGACATCGCGCGCATCAAGCGCGATGCCGACGTCGCCGCCGCCGAAGCCGAGCGCGACACGGCCATCCGCCGCGCCATCGCCATGCGCGAGTCCGCGGTCGCCAAAGCGCAGGCGGACCAGGAGCGCGTGCTCGCCGAAACATTGTCGCAAGCCAAGCAGGCCGAATCGCAACGCGATCTCGATATCAAAAAGGCCAGTTATCAGGAGACGGTGAAGAAAGCAGCGGCGCAAGCCGACAAGGCGTACGACATTCAGACCAACATCATGCAGCAGCAGGTGATGGCCGAGCAAGTGAAGATTCGCCAGGTGGAGAAGGAGCAGGAGATCAAGGTGCAGGACGCTGAAATCCAGCGTCACGAGCGGGAACTGATCGCGACCGTCCTAAAAGCCGCCGAGATCGAGCGCAAACGTATCGAGACGATCGCCGAGGCCGAGAAGCAGCGCGTGATTGCCCAAGCCGAAGGGCAAGCCGCGCAGAAGAAGCTGGATGCAGAGGCGCAAGCCTCCATGATCCGGCAAACCGGTCAAGCCGAGGCCGAGATCATCCTGCAGAAAGGCGAAGCTGAAGCCAAGGCGATGAACGTGAAAGCGGAGGCTTACCAGGAGTGGAACCAGGCCGCGGTGGTAGACAAAATCATCAGCAACATGCCGGAAATCGTGCGGGCGCTGGCTTCTCCTTTGGCCAACGTCGATAAGATCACCATTGTCTCGACCGGAGATGGCAACAGCGCGGGCATGAGCAAAATTACCGGCGACATGGCGCAGATGGCTGCTCAAATTCCGGCTCTGTTTGAAACTCTTTCCGGCATGAAGATGTCGGAACTGTTGGGCAAAGTTCGCCAGATCGGCGACGCGCCGCCCAAAAGCGACGCCGGGAAAATAGGCCCGAAATTATAGGTTTTGGAGGTATTCATATGGCTCTGTTAGAACGCGTGGCAATGCTGCTCCGGGCCAATTTGAACGATTTGCTCGAGCAGGCGGAAAACCCTGAGAAACTGTTGAAGCAGATGATTCTCGACATGCAGAATCAGCAGGTTCAAGTGAAAACGCAGGTCGCACTCGCGATCACCGACCAGCACCTGCTGCGGAAAAAGAAGCAGGAACACGATGAGCGGGCGCTCGAATGGAGGCGCAAGGCCGAATTGGCCGTCTCCAAACACCACGATGACGTGGCCCGCACGGCGCTGGAGCGGTCCGTCAGCTCCAAACGCGCTGGCGACAGCTTCGGCCAGCAACTGGAAGATCAGGCGGTGCAGGTGGAGAATCTGAAAGCTGCCTTGCGCAAGCTGGAAGCCAAATTGGCGGAAGCACAATCCAAAGCCGAGCTTCTTCTGGCTCAGCATCGGCGGGCGCGCGCCGTGGACCGAGCCACGGAGGCGGGTTTGTTGGCGGCGCAAGGGCCGCGTCAGGGCGCGCTCGACCGGCTGCAGAGCCAGGTGCAACTGGCGGACTCGGTCAGCCACGCGCGCGCCGCCTTAATGGGGACTTCGGTGGAAGATCGTCTGGCGGCATTGGAGCGCGATGAGGAAGTGGATCGCTTGCTGGCGGAACTCAAGGCGGGAACACTGGCGTCGTGAGTACGGCTTCCTAGACAGCCAAGGAGAATTTTGGCGGACATTGCCTCTCTGATCTATGCTTGCGCGCCACTCGTCTTCAGCACACCGCTCCTGAAAGCCTGGAGGCTCTGGGAACGGTTGGATTCGACACGAACATGCCGTCCTACTCGTGAGGCCCACTTGCACTTTTCCTGTCCGATTCTGGGCCACCCCTCCGCCTTAAGGGCGGAAGAACCACCTGGGAACACAGCATCAGCCAACGTCTCCCATGTGCCACATATCGAATCCTGGATATACGAATCAAGAACATGTATCTTAGCTCGCGGGAACTCCTTGAGAATTGCTTTTCTGTCGCCCAATAACCACGCTTCGATCTCCTCAATCGCGAATCGAAACATAACGCGGGGCTTGGGGTTGCACGGCTTCAACACTTGGAGCAACTCTTGTTTGAAGACTATGCAATCTCGATTATCGAGGTCGAGCAAGACAACAATCGCGGAATCCGACGCGGGCTGGCTCCTTCCGTAGCCAGCCAGTAGCCTGGGCAGCCGGTCTAAGAGAATTCGTTGTGCGGGATCAGTCTTGCCCCGAAGATCGCGCGGGACTCTGCCGATCCCTTTATAGGGCTCTCGACAGGAATTCGTAACGGACCGCCATTTTACGCGACTTTCTTCACAGCGCTGACCGCGATGAATTCGACATTGGTCACGGCCGCTCGCTGGGCCTTCAGCAGCATGTAACGGAGATTCTTATAGTCGCGACCACGATTGATCAACATGCGGATGTTCCCATTGACGGCTTCCACCACTCCGAAGCGAACCTTAGTCCGGCAGTAGTTGCAATCCCTTCCAGGTGCTTCAGCAATGTGTCGGCGCGTTTCTCAAAGGGGATCAGTCGTTGCCACTTCAACTGATCCATCCACCTCTGGAGGTAGTTGATCATCGCTCCGGGGTAACGATAGTCCCACAGCCGTTCCAAGCTTTCTTTGAGAATGTACGCCTTAAATAGTCGCCGATTCAATCGGAAAAGCCGGTTCAATTCCCCACTCTTCAATCGATTCAACGTATCGTACGTATACGTACGTATAGGTCGTCGTATGCGAATTTGCGTCCGTTTTGGTCAGGCGACCCCACTCCGGCCTGATACCCATTTCCTTGCGCTGCAATGACGCCCACAAAACTCCCGGGCCGGGTCACCATCCCGGACTTCCGTAAACGGCCGCGTCGCATTGGTCACCGACGTATTGCCAGGTACAGCCGTTACCTTGTTTGATGTCAAGCGCCACCCGGCGCTCGTTCCGATCCGATCCCGATCGATCACTCCGAGGTCATCGCGATCAACCATTCCGAACCCGGACGATTTTCCGATCGTCATCGGCTCGGAACCGGCAATCGCGAACCTCGGAACGATGATTTTCATCAGCTCGGAATGATAATTTTCATGGCTCGGAATCCGCAATGGCCGGTGACTCGCAAAGTTACCGGAGTGCCTTGATACAGGACTGAACTCGGGACCAGCAGTTGCAGGGTGATGATGCCACCCACCGGATTGGGCCCATTGGTGGCGGGCGTGATCACAAAGCTGGTGCTGCCGCCGTTGACGTCCGGCGCCACCGTCACCTGCATCTGAGCCGTGCCCGTCAGCACGCTGTCATTCACCGCCAGTTGCAAAGTATAGGTCCCCGCGGCGGTGAAACTCGCACTGGTGGAAAGGGCATTCGCAGGGGCAAACTGCACCGGCGCCGGCCCCGTGACCTGGCTCCAGAGATAGGTCAACGACTGACGCGGCGGGAGCGTGTAGTTCGACACCGATCCGGTGAGTGCGGTGGTCGCGGTCCCGCTCGACAGATTGATGAATTGATCCACGCCGGCATTGACCGTGGGAGCGTCGTGCGGTCCCCGGCACAAGGCCTGGGCGACGAGATCCAGCGCGGAGCCGAAAGGCGAATTGATGGTGGGCGAGCCCAGACCTGGCGTCAACAGCACGCTGGCGCTGCCGGTTTGCGAAGGCTGCGCCTGGCTGGTGGCGGTTATGGTGACCACCTGCGAGGTTGCGATGGTGGACGGCGCCGTGTACAACCCGGTAGCGCTGATGCTGCCCAACGTGCCCGGCGTGATCGACCAATTGACGGCGGTGTTGGCGGTATTTGCCAGCGCGGCGGTGAATTGTTGCGTGTTGCTGTCGTACAGCGTCACCGATCCGGGTGTCACCGTCACGGAGACGGGAGGAACGGTGGTTGGCGGCTCCAGAATGATGGCCGCGGTGCTCGACAATGGTGGCGTGCTTTGCGCTGTGGCCGTTACTGTAATTTGCTGCAGGGCTGTGACACTAGCCGGGGCAGAGTACAAGCCCGCTGTACTGATGGTTCCCACCGCGGGATTGACGGCCCAACTTATGGTTGGTGTACTGCACACACCAACCAGAGCCGCCGAGAGTTGTTCGGTGCCTGCGGACGACAGCAATGACTCCGGAGGGCTGACCACCAAGGCTGTCGTGTTTTCCGGATAAACCGTGAAGAAGGTGGCGGGAGAACTCTGATTGTTGTATTCGGTCGTGATCCAGTCGGCGGAACGGGCAACGGAACCCACCTCTTACGGATAAGGTCCCGCCACAAGGAAGTTCACCGTAATCGAACTGCCCGCCAGCGCGCTGCGCCGAGGTTCACTCCGCCCTGCGCACCTATCGTGCGCGGCCTTACCCAACCGATCGGTCACCGGCGCGGTGAACGGCCTCGTCGTGTCGTTAGTGGAGGTGTTGCCGTTGACCGCCCCCGTCGCCTACACGACATTGCCATCCCCCTTTGTCGACTATCGTAACTGGGTCACCACGAAGGCTCAATGCGCAAAGACCGTCGGGTCTATCCAATCGTACGGCTCACCGGTCCCTGCCTTATCCACGTTCTGCGTCAGAACATCGGCGCCATCCGAGACTCTATAAACGACAATCGCGTATTCGTTAACCGGGGGAAAACCCAATAATCGGCTTACACCATAGGTCCAGCCCTTTCAAAACGAACCCGAACAGATGTCTGCCGTCAGGCGTAATGCGCGGCACCGCCATGTTCCTGATACGTCGCGCTGGTCATCACCTGGTTCGGATAGGCGAACGTCACCGTGCCGGGGCCACTGACCATGGACCACGTGATGGTGAGCGTCCCCTTAGGCAAACCATCGTCCGATACCGTGCCAGATAGAGTCACCGGCGTGGCCAGCGTCACCGTCTGCGACAACCCTGCCTACACCGTCGGCGCTTGATTCACCCCGCTGTTCCACGTCGCGCTCACCGCATTCGAATACGCCACGCCGTTCGGGCCCGAAATCTGCGCCTGCACCACATCCGTGCCCACCGCGTATCCCGAGTAAGCAAACATCACCTGCCCCGTAGCGTCGGTCAAAAAGCTCAGGCTCTCCCAATTGGGGCCGTCACATTCACCGTCACCGGCATGTTAGTCAAGGCCGCACCATTGGCGTCCGTGGCCGCAATCACAAACTCATGCGCCTGGTTCACGGTGGTGGAGGGTCTCTTCTGCCGCAAGCGAGTTTTCGAACCAAACGCCGATGGCCGCCTAAACGTCACAATTCGCCATGCACAACCCCAGCTTCCGCACCCAGTGGCGGCAATGCTTTGAGCCTCATGGGCCCAGCACTCGGACCTTTCGAGCTTCCGCGTAGCGCTTTACCTCCTCAACCAAGTCCGCCGGAGGATATCCGATGTGTTCATACCGTTTCCCGCTTATTAGGCTGTCATACCAGATTAGAGTGGACCCCGGTGGTAGTTCTGAGATTCTCAGCTTAAACGCTTCAACGCCCCGAATGGCTACCTTCCTATCGAAAACTTCCTTTTTCCAAAATTCTCGGCTGATCTCTCCCGGAAGCAAAGTGAAGTTCCACGTCCGCTTGCTATCTTCCCAGCCGTACAGCAAATATGTCCGGGGCATTTGCCCGGAAGAGCGGAATTGCGCCATGCAAGCAGAAGCCAGCATACAACAGGCGAGAGGCACTATGTGGAGCAGCCGCATCATATCAGTGATTCGGCGCACAAAGCGCGGAGCAAGACGTATTGTATTGCCAAGACTTCGCATCGGCTTTAGGATCAGCTACCTGCGGGCCGACTGGCAGCGCACCGTGCTTCGACGACCACAGCATATTGGAGTCCTGACGATACCAGTGATAGTCAGGGAAGGTCCCGGGCGTTCCTGGAACGTGTATAGTGAGGCCGACAAACAGCAGTACTTTGTAGTAGCCTTTTGGACAACATTTACCCTGAGGCCTCACTAGTCCGTCGGACCTTGCAAGCGACTCGATATTCCCGCAAGTAAAATCGCCGAGGGAGCTCGGCGTGAAGGGTCTCCCGGACGAGGCACCCGGCTGCGGCTTGTTGTCGGGCCCAGGCGGGTGCAGGTCATTTCGGGCGTAACTATAGCAGTTGTTGGTCGTGACGTGACCTCCTGTATTCCACAAGGTCGGGTCGTAGTTGGGGTTCGATTCGCCTGGGCACTGGCCTTTCGGCGGCGGGGCTGGGGCCGGCGGGGGCGGGGCTGGCGACGGCCAAGGTGAGGGCGCGGGCCCTCCGGAGTATGCTTGGGCGAAGTAGACGTTCGAGGTGCAATCGCCCCAGTTGAACAAGCCTGCCGCAGTCCTAACTGCCGATGCGGCCAGACTAATGTCGCAGGCCCAGAGTGCGGCTATGGGGTTGAACGTCCCATTCCCAAAGTTATTACTGAACGGCACACTGGGTACGAACACGGCGGAGTTTGCCGTGATAAGTTGTGCAGCGATCCCAGTGAAAATTACTGCATCAAGCCCAGTGGGGTCAGTACGGTTCTCCGGGTCGCTTGCCGCATAAAGGTACGCGTGTGCGGAGCTTGGATTGTCATCAACCCCCATCGCCGGGTCGACGGATAAGAACCTGCCTGTAGCCGGAATATAGTAGCGCGCGCGCAGATAGTAGAAACTCGTCTCCGAATCAAACTGCTCTCCCTGATACAGAAATGCGTTGGTGGTCGACCCTGTGGAACTCACGACGTTTCCATAGGCGTCGTAGTTATAGGTGCCGGCGATGGCGCCTGTTGGATCGGTCAGCAGCCTCACGTCACCGTGACCATCATAGCTGTAGAAGCTAGGGACGACGGCGCCCGACGCCACGTCGTCCTGGCCAATCCGCGAAAGCCCATAGGTGTAGCTCTTTTGCACCGCACCGCTCACGATCTCTTCGACTACTTCCGGCAATCCCGTTGGATTAGTTGCATCAACGAGGTATTGTGTGGTTGCGCCGCCCGCGACCTTTGCCACGCGATTGCCGTCACCATCGTATGCCATCGTGACTGATTCACCATTCACGTTTGTTAATCGGTTGGCGAAGTCGTAAGCATAAGTGTTGCCGCCCGAGGTAAGTGTGTTTCCATTAGGGTCATACGTATCTGTTGTACGCCGGTCGTCAGAGTCATACGCCTCCGTAGTGGAAGCGATTCCGGCGAGGGTCGAACTCAGACCCAGCCGGTTACCGACTGAGTCCAGCGAATACCCTAGCGTGCCGTTGTCGGAGGCGGGATCGCCGCTGATGGTCTGCTGGATCAAACGATACACAGAATCGTAGTTGAATGCCAAATTCCGCCCGCTCGCCTCGGCGGCCGACAGCTTGTTCCCCGTGGCGCCGTAGCTGTACGTATAGCTGGCTAGGGTCGAACTCCCATTGATCGTCAGATTCGTCACACGGTTCATTATGTCGAGCGTCGGCGTGGTACTCACGCCGTTCGGATACACCATCGAAATTAGGTTCCCAACAGCATCGTAGCCGTATGTCGTGGTCTGCTCTGACCCCGGCAGACGGTTGTCGGTCACCGACTGCAGCCTGTTGAGCGCGTCGTAGGCATAGTTCACCGTCGTACCGTTCACATTGGACGAGCGAATCGAGGTGAGGTTGCTCGTCGCATCGTAGGTGTAGCTTAAAGTACCCTGCGGAGCTGCTTTGGAAAGCAGACGGTCCAGGTTGCCGTAGGTGTAGGTCGTGGTTCCTGTACCGTCTGTCATGGATGCGCGCCGCCCAGTATTGGTATAGGCAATCGAGATGGCAGGCTGATTGAGGCTCGGGTCGGGCGTGGTCGAGATTGGTCTATTCATCGCGTCGTAGGCGTAAGTCGTCGTCTTTCCATTGAAATCCGTAGTACTTGCTTGAGTACCTGTCGGATTGTATGTGACGGTTGCAAGTGGTCCGCCTGCGGGCAAGACGCGAGTCGTCAATCGATTCAACGTGTCGTACGTGTAGGTTGTTGTGTGGGAATTCGCGCCGGTTTTGGTCAGGCGATTCCCGGCCGGGTCGTAGGTGTAGCTTGTGACCTCTCTCAGCGCGTCGATCACCGAAATGATCTGTCCACTGCCATCGTAGTTGTAAGTCGTCACCCGTCCCGCCTGGTCAGTGGACGCGATCACGCGGCCGACGCCGTCGAAGGTCGACTGGGTCGCGGTTCCGTCCGGGAAGGTCGTCATTGTCAAACGGCTGCGCGCATCGTATCCGAACTGAGTTTGCCGGCCCAGGGCATCTGTGACCGATATTTTTCGCCCGGCAGCATCGTAGGCAGTAGTAACGCTTTGGTTCAAGGCGTTGGTGACGGTCACCAATCGGCTTGCTGCATCGTAACCGTAGGTGGTAGCGTCACCGCGTGGATCGGCTTCGCTGGTCCTGCGCCCCTCCGCGTCAAAAGCCGTGTGCGTGGTCGACGCATCCGGCGTCCCCGTCGCTGACGTCACCGACAGCAATTGACCCGCTAAGTCATACTGAGAGGTCGTTATTCTTCCCAGTTGATCAGTTTGCGTTAACGGCTGCCCCCGCCAGCTATAGGTAGTCGAGGTCGTTGTGGAATCCGGATAGATGGTTTGGACTAATCGATCAGCGGCATCATAGGCGTAGGCGGTTATTCGCCCTTGCTCGTCAGTTCGGGCGATCACGTTTCCATTGCCATCATAGGTCGCCGACGTGACCGTGCTGTCCGGGTTGGTAGTCTGTGTTAGTCGCCCTAAGGCGTCAAAGGCATAGTCAATAGTGTTTCCACGCGGGTCGGTCATCGTGAGGCGACGACCCAACCCATCATAGGTGGCCGTGGCGATTCGGTTGAGCGGATCAGTCGTAGACGTTACGTCGCTATTGCTGTCGTATGCTAACTGGCTCGATGCCCCGGTGGCGTCGGTTAGGGACGTGGCGTTGCCATAATTATCATAGCCGATCGCCGCGAGCTGCCCGATGCTATCGGCAATGGTGCTCGGACGGAAGAGCGAATCGTACGTGAGAGTGCGCGTCTGGTTCAGCGGATCGGTAATGGTGAGTGGCCCACCGAGTTGGTTGTAGGTCGTGGTTGAAATGTTACCAAGCGGATCCGTCGTAGACGTACGGAAGCCGTTGGCGTCGTATGTGTACGTCGTGGTGTTGTTCAGCGGGTCGATCATCGATAGCTGATTGTGGTTCACGTCGTAGGTGTAGGTCGTGGTGCGCTGCAGCGGGTCGGTGACGCTGAGCGGCATGCCGTAGGCGTCCGCGACCGTGACGATGGTTCCTCCGTCAGGGTTCGTGACGGTGGTCGTGAGAACAGTCGTGTCGTAGGCGTACTGCGTGGTGTTCCCTACTGCGTCGGTGACGGATTGCACTTGGCCGTTTGGATAGTAGGTCGTCGTTCCGGCAACATTGCCACGCCGGTCGGTCTCTTGTGTGAGGAGATGTGTCAGGTCGTATTGGTATCGCGACGGTGTCGGGACGGCTGGATAGGTCACGCTCGCCAAGTTGCCGCTTGAATCATAGCCGTAGTCGTAATTGTTGCCCAGCGTGTCGGTGATCTTCGTGACCCGCCCTTGGCTGTCCCGGACGAACGGCACGCTGAGACCGCTGGAACTAGTGATCCCAGTGGGCGTGATGGCGAGCGTGTTTTCGTTCAGATCCTGGACCGATTGCAACGAACCGCTCGCTGTCATGGTGTAGATGCGACCGTAGGGGTCCGTGTACTTGAACCCGGTTGGCTGATAGCTGTTCCCAGCATTGTTGATCGCGCATTGCCAGATTGAACCGACGCTCTGGAGCACTCCGCTGCAGTTGTCGCCGGTGTTGCCCAGCGAGCCGTAAAAGCCGGGTTCCGGCGTATATTGCGGTGTGTACCAGAAAACGAAAACGCCATTGGCTGGCGGTGTGAAGTAGAACGTCCGTCTCCGCCCGTTTAACGTAAGCGTCACATCGCCGGTGGGGCTGATATCGGTTTGGATGTTGACGCCCAGCGTCCACCCATACCCGAAATCGGCCGAGGTGGAGCGCACCAGGCTGTCATAGGTTCGCTGGATCTGGATCGGCAGGCCAGGCGCGGGGACAGTGAAGTCCGTGATCGTCGCCGTCACTCGTCCGGGCTTGTAATCGCCTACGACCTTCACGAGCGCGAGGTTATCCTGAGTCACCCCCGCCGAGTTAGTCGCCCGCAAATCCACAAAGTACGACCCATTCGCCAGCAGAGTCGGATCGAACGTCGCGATTTGGCCTGCGCCCGTCGTGTTGCTGCTGAGAACTGTAACTGCCGACGGATTCGAAGCCGGATAGATACTCAGCGTTCCGCTGGTCAGCGTGATACCTGGAATCAGCGTAATCGCCGTCGGGCGGCTGATGGTAATCCCGTTGATGGGCGATTGCAGCCACCCAGAAGCCCACTGCGGATTCGCAGTCACAATAATCGTCACCATCGAATTAGTGGTCAGCGCTCCATCGAACGCGCTGAGTTGCAGCACATACGTCCCCACCGCGGAGAACGTCGCCGTGGTCATTACCTGGTTCGGATAAGCAAACGTCACCGTCCCAGGCCCGCTCACCATGGACCACGTGAGCGTAAGCATGCCGTTCGGCAAGCCGTCATCCGACACCGTGCCAGATAGAGTCACCGGCGTGGCCAGCGTCACCGTCTGCGCTAAGCCCGCCTCCACCGCTGGCGCCTGATTCACCCCGCTGTTCCACGTCGCGCTCACCGCGTTCGAATACGCCACGCCGTCCGGGCCCGCAATCTCCGCTTGCACGATGTCCGTGCCCACCGCGTAACCCGAGTAAGCAAACATCACCTGCCCCGTCGCGTCGGTCAGGAAACTCAGGCTCTCCTGATTCGGGCCGGTCACATTCACCGTCACCGGCATATTGGCCAGCGCTGCGCCATTGGCGTCCGTGGCCGCGATCACAAATTGATGCGGCTGATCCACCGTGGTCGATGGAACCGAGCTAGGCGTCATGGTCAACAGAACCGCCGCCGGAATGGGCGCGCCGCCCGCGGTCATGGTCAGCGTGAGATTGTTGTCGCCGCCTTTGGCATAGTCCACTTCGTAGGGATAAGTGCCCGCGGCCGGGAAATTCACCGTGATTGAGCTGGCCATCGGCGCGCTGCGCTGGTTCACTCCGCCCATCACTGGATAGTTGCGGAACGGCGAATTGATAGGGGTGTTGGTTTGCGGTCCGCTGACGGGAAGCGCGCCATTGCCCATGCCGAAGATGAACGCGTCGTCGCTCGAGAAGGTAAAGGTCACCTGGCGCGGGGCCGGGATATTCAAGTAGCCGGTGAACACCGCGCTGAAGTTGGCAAGCGATCCGACGCCGGCTTGATAGCCGTTGCCTTGCGCGGCCAGCGGCCCGACAAAATTACCGAGATGGTCGGTGATGACTTGAGCGAAGGGCCGCCTAAATTGCTGACGGACGTATTACGGCTGGCAGAGCGCAAATCTGCAGGTGCTCGCCGGCGTGGTCCATGCCTGACTTTGCCATACTGGTACTATGTCGCTACGTTCTCCAAACAGCGCAAAGCCACGATGGGACCTTGCCCATTCGATTCCGTGGTTTGAGGAAAGGGCCCGCTCGGCATCCTTGTTTCATCCGCAGCCCGCGGCGGACGTGACACCCTTTGAAAGCCGAATCGGCGAACCATTGCTGTGGCCTGGGGATACCGCGCCGCCGCGAGATTTCAGAGCCCAGAGCACGCCCAATCTGTTTCCTGTCGTCCATCTGAACAAGAAAGACTTCGCTGTGATCCAGTTCCCTGACGCAACAGAACTTCTCCAAGTAGTGTGGAGCCCCGGCCCTCATCCGGTCGCAAGAGCGTATTGGCGAACATTGTCCGAAATGGAAACAATGAGGCCGATTTCGTCAGCCGAAAGCGCCCACCCCGGCTGGACACTCCATCGCTCGCGTCTTCTTCCCGAAATGGTAGTCGAATACCCGTCCTGGGAGGCTTTGCCTTCGAGGGTCAGACGCGATTTCGACAAATGGTTGTCAAAGCAACCCGGTCCGCCTGATGGCCCTCCTGCCTATGAGCTCGAATTCGGTCCATCGCCTTCGAGCAAGGCAGGTGGGTACGCCCACTGGCTTTGGAATGACGATACTCCCCAATGCGAATGCGGGAGAGTCATGGAGCACCTATTCAGCTTGGCAACGATCGAATACACCGACTCGGGCGGACGATGGGGCTGGCTTCTATCGAATACAAGAGGCGAAGCGCGGAAGGAGGCCACTGGCCTCAATATCGAGAAACGTGGAATCGTCTACTTCCACAGGTGCTCACTATGCGCTGATAGACCACTGGACGTGTCAACGCAGAGCTTTTAGGTTTCGAGGAACAATCTGAGCGCTCTACATGCTCTGGCTCATGGCGTGGGTAGGCCTTTCATCGCAATGTGTGCAGTAAAAGAGGTATAAGTATCCGGCGTCGCCGAGCTCTAATCCCGAAATGCGTCCCAGCGTATGCTCTAGGCTCTTGGCCCAACGAGGATCGGCATACTCCCAGCGCGTGTTCTCCTCATATTCCCAACTCGCCAGGGTCAGGAGCATTTCCATCTCACGTCCGCATGAGCACCATATCTGCGTCGGGTTTTGAAGCCAATAAGCATAACCACCGACCTTTGACCCTGGTGCACAGAACTCAAAGAGCTCGGCGTCCCTTCCGGCTTTGCCGACAAGCTCTCTGACGTTCGGCGCTGAAAGCACCAACAGCTCCGGGCCGCTGGGAAAGTCCTCCAGCCGCTCCGGGTGAATTTGGCACGGGACTGGGACAAGCCCTGGGCTAGGGTCGTGGGCCATTGGAGTACTCTGCAAGACTTGAGAGTCACCGATCGATCGCCAAATGACGATTGTGTCGGGTGTTAAACGCTCGGTAGAGGGATCAGGATAGTGTGGAGCCCACAAAACCTGCAGCAGCTCGCTCCCGCGTGGAAACGATATCTCGGGAAACTCGTCCTTCCTTAACTGGGCAAGGAGAACGCAGGTCTTCCCTTGGGAGCTTGGCCACGGCTCCTTTGCTGGCCACCACGGAAGCCCACCAATCTTGCTGGACCCTGGATCCACCAGAGCCGGCTGGGGTCTCAGCCGCACCGCCTTCTTAGGTTTAATATTGGCCCCGATCAATTGATCAAGAAGAGCCCGGAGTTCCTGGTTGAGTTTCGCAGACATAATTGATTTACAAAAACCACGTGAAAAAGCCTAGCAGCACCAGCAATTCTACGTTCAGCGCAGGAGCGC
Organism: Bryobacterales bacterium; assembly: GCA_963836595.1. Lineage (GTDB taxonomy): Bacteria > Acidobacteriota > Terriglobia > Bryobacterales > Bryobacteraceae > DATFZA01. The sequence goes on along the minus strand of CAWIKC010000001.1, from coordinate 2,591,766 downwards.
CGGTGAATTGCTGCACCTCAGCGCCGTCATAGATGATCTGAAGATACATGTTGCCCGCACCCTGTCGGCCCCTCTGCATAGTCGTTATGCGGTAATGCTCTTCGGGAGTCAGGGAGATCGCCGGAGCAGTGAGACTGTTGACGCGGCGGAGGTTCTCCGAGGACTGATACCGTTGCGCCCAAGCCCACTGCGGCGAATGGTGCGCCTCAAAACATCCGGGGTCGTAGCCCGTGTTCAACGCAAACACGGCGTAATACGTACCCACGAAATAAGGTGGCGTCTTACAAGGATTGTTGGGAGCAAATCCTGGAATCGGCGGGCCACTTCCGCGGGGGCCAGCGGGGGCAGGCACCGGTGTTGGAAGTGGCGGTTTTTTCGGTGACTTTATGAAAGGCAACGATGCCTGGCAAATCGTGTCGAAGGCACCGATGCCTGTCCGTAAAAGTGGATTCACGTCAACCCCATCAAGTAACCCCGCCCCTGAGACACCCCTTACGATTAGACAGGCAGCTATGTACCCTAGTGCTCCGGTCAACGTACCCTCAACAAATGGACCAGGCGTGAACAATGGACCTGGAGCCACCAAGGTACTTTCACCTCCGAACTCGACCGAGACGATGAAGAATTGCACTGCCTTTGCCGATGGCGCTAATGCAATCCCTACCTCCTCTGCATCGAATCCTGTGGGGTCACTCCAACTCAGCGGATTCGCCTTTCCATAAGAATAACGGTGGAGGGAACGTGGGTCGCCCTCCCTACCTTCAAATTCATCGGCTGTGATAAATCGTCCTGACATTGGATCGTAGTATCGAGCCCGCAAGTAGTAAAGGGAAGAATCGTCATCGAACCGCTCGCCCCGATAAAGGTAGTCATTAGCAGTCGAGCCTTCGTGGGCGAGAAGGTCCCCATAACTATCGTACTCATACGAATCTGTGATGTTGCCAGTAGCATCCGTCAGCGCTCGAACGTTTCCACTAATGTCGTAGAGGTAGTAAGAGGTAGTATTGGACGAAAGGCTGGTCATCGAGATTCTAGATGGGCCATAGGTGTACCGGCGCGACACAGCACCGCCCGACACTTCCTCCACCACCTGCGGATACCCAGTCGGACTAAGGTCGTCGACGAGATAGCCTGTGGTCACACCATTCGCCGTTCTCGATACTCGTTCCCCCAAACCATCCACAACAAAAAAAGCGCTTGCGCTGTTGTTGTGGAAGCTAGTCAAGCGATTCCTCGAATCATACGTGAAGACCCTAGTGCCATCCGATAACAAATTCCCGTTTGCGTCCCAGCTTAGGCCAACCAACCGATCATCCAGATCAAAGTTTGCTGTCCCCGACGGAACGCCAGCAACTGTCGAGGAACGAGATATGCGATTGCCCACTCCGTCCAGCGAGTAAGAGATCGTGCCGTTCGCGCTTCCTCTGGAGAGTGTCTCGCTCAATAGACGATAGGCGCTGTCGTATATGGGCGTAAGGCTCCGTCCTGTTGGTTCGGAGATCGTTGAGATCGCTCCTCCCACAGTATAGGAGTAGCCATACGACCCACTTCCGGACTGAGGAAGACCCTGCGCAAGGTTCACAATCCTGTCCTGGTTGTCCGAAGAATATGTCAGCTGAGTGCCATTTGGGAGAGAAGCAGTAACGAGCCTCCCCCCATTGTCATAAGAAAGCTCAGTCTTGGCAAGGATCAGGTTGTCCATCACCGATGTGAGGCGCCCTCTCGCATCGTACTGATAACTTACATTTACGCCACCGGGATTGGAAGACTGAATTGTAGAGGCGCGGCCACCCGGTTCGAAGGTGTAACTAAGCGTTCCTTGTGGAGTCGTTTTCGAGATCAGACGGTCGAGAATATCGTAGACGTAAGAAGTGGACCCAGAGGCATCCATCATCGTAGCTAAGCTTCCGCTAGCCGAGTAAGTGTACGCGATCGTAAGCTCGTTGGAGCCTGCCGGAGGAGTTCGCGAGATGAGGCGGTTCATGGTGTCATACCCAAAGGCCGACGTCCGCCCCGCAGCGTCGGTCTCACTAATGAGATTTCCTGCTAGGTCGTACCCAAATGTCTGGCTGGCTCCTGAAGGAAGCGTCCGGCCAAGTCGAAATCCCCTGGAGTCGTAGGAGTAGGTCGTCGTGTGTCCATTGGCGTCCGTCTGAGAAATAAGATTACCGTCGGCGTCATAGGCGTATCCCGTTATACCGCCGAGCGGGTCACCTACAGAAAGCAATTGTCCTAAGGCATCATACCCGAAACTTGTAACGATCCCAGCTTGGTCAGTCTGGGAAAGAACGTCTCCGATAGCGTCGTAGGTAGTCAAACGCGTGGTTTGATCCGGATAGGTAACGCTCACCGGCTTGCCACGGTCGTCGTAGTTGAACATAGTGAGTGCGCCAGTCGCATTCGTCATTTGAGTCATGCGGCCCATGGCGTCGTAAGCGTAGGCCACCAGAGTCCCAATCGAGTCTGCGGACTGGACGAGCCGACCGCTTGCGTCGTATGTCAGCACAGTCACGTTTCCGCGTGGATCAGTTGCCGAGGCAACGTGTCCGTCACTAGTGTAAGTGAATAGGGTAGCCAAACTGAGGGGGGAACCGTAGGCTAATGTTCGCTTGATGAGCTGCCCAGCTTGATCATAGTCAAAACGATCTACGCGACCGTTGGGCTGAGTCACTTGCTGCGGGTGCCCACGGAAGTCGTAGGTCACGGAGCGGCTCTTGCCATCTGGATAGCTGATTTCGATCACACGATTCGCCGCGTCATAGGTATAAGTAGTTGAATTCCCAAGAGGATCCGTCTGCTCGATTAAGTTGCCATTTGCGTCGTATTGGTAAGTTGTGGTAGCACTCGCAACTGCTCTCGCAGCGACTCGTGGTAGTGCATTCGGATCGGTTGGATCTAAGCTGTTTTCAGGGTTCGTAGTTGAAAGAAGCCTGCCGAGGGCGTCATAGGTATACGAAGTGACTCCCCCACCGGGACGGGTTTGGCTGAGTCGATTTCCCTGCGAATCGTATGTGAATGATGTTTTTTGCGCCAACGCGTTAAGAACCGATGTCTGATTCCCAGCGGCGTCATAGCTGAATTGGGTTGTGTTGTGGTTCCCGTCGGTGAGAGTGAGAGGATTCCCGCGGGGGTCCCAGGTCAAGGCAACGAACTGGCCGAGGCTGTCGGGGATCGACATCAACCTTCCAGTGCTGTCGTAGCTCGCGGTAGAGACCTTCCCGTTTCCGTCGGTATTACTCACCGGCATTCCGAGGGCATTGTAGGACGCCGCCGCGGTTTGATTTAAAGGATTTGTCACTGTCGAGACTAAGCCCTGTGCCGTGTACGTATATTGGACGGTATTTCCAGCTGGGCTCGTTACGCTAGTCAAGTTGTGCTGGGAATCGTAGATTGCGGTCGTCCTGCGGCCAAGTGGATCGGTGATCTCAATTGGAGAGCCATACGCATCTGTCACCGTTACCACTTGCCCGCCGTCCGGGTTCGTCAGGGCTGTTGCGTTGTGCGGCACATCGTAAGAGTATTCAGTGGTGTAACCAGATGCATCTGTGATTGACCTGAGTTTGCCATCGGCGTAATACGTAATCGAACCCGCTATATTGCCACGGCGATCGGTCTCCTGAGTGAGGAGATGCGTGGGGTCATATTGATATCCCGATGGCGTGGGAACCGACGGATACGTCACGCTCGTCAAGTTCCCGCTTGAATCATAGCCGTAGTTGTAAGTGTTACCAAGCGTGTCGGTGATCCGAGCAATGCGGCCCTGGCTATCCCGAACAAATGGCACACTGAGACCGTTGTTGCTCGTAATGCCTGCGGGCGTTACGGTGATCGTGTTGCCGCTCAGGTCCTGGACCGATTGGAGCTGCCCGTTGGCTCCCATAGTGTAGACGCGGCCATAGGCATCGGTGTACTTGAACCCGGTGGGCTGATAGCCGCTGCCGGCATTGTTGATGGCACACTGCCAGATGTTGCCCACGCTTTGGAGAATGCCGCTGCAGTTATCCCCGGTGTTCACCAGCGAACCATACAGTCCAGGCTCAGGCGTGTACTGTGGCGTGTACCAGAAGACGAAGATGCCATTGGCTGGCGGTGTGAAGTAGAACGTCCGTCGCCGCCCATTCAGCGTCAGTGTCACATCGCCCGTCGGGCTGATATCCGTCTGAATATTGACGCCCAGCGTCCATCCATAACCGAAATCGGCTGAAGTAGAGCGCACCAAGCTATCGTACGTCCGCTGGATCTGGATGGGCAAGCCCGGCGCCGGCACGGTGAAGTCGGTGATAGTCGCCGTCACGCGTCCTGGCTTATAGTCCCCGACGACCTTAACCAGCGCGAGGTTATCCTGCGTCATTCCCGACGAGTTCGTCGCGCGTAAATCCACAAAGTAAGAGCCGTTTGCCAGCAACGTCGGATCAAACGTCGCTATCTGGCCTGCGCCGGTCGTGTTACTGCTGAGAACCGTAACTGCCGTCGGGTTCGAAGCCGGATAGATACTCAGTGTTCCGCTGGTCAGCGTAATACCCGGAATCAGCGTAATCGCCGTCGGGCTGCTGATCGTAATTCCATTGATCGGCGATTCCAACCAGCCACTGTTCCACTGCGGATTCGCCGTAACAATAACTGTAACTGTGGCATTAGTAGTCAGCGCTCCATCAAACGCAGTGAGTTGCAGCACATACGTTCCCACCGCGGAGAACGTCGCCGTCGTCATCACCTGGTTCGGATACGCAAAGGTCACCGTCCCAGGCCCGCTGACCATAGACCAAGTGATAACAAGCGTCCCGTTCGGCAGACCGTCGTCAGACACAGTGCCGGACAGAGTCACCGGCGTAGCCAGCGTCACCGTCTGCGATAAGCCCGCCTCGACCGTGGGCGCCTGATTCACCCCGCTGTTCCACGTCGCGCTTACCGCGTTCGAATACGCCACGCCATCCGGGCCTGAAATCTGCGCCTGCACCACATCCGTGCCCACCGCGTAACCCGAGTAAGCAAACATCACCTGCCCCGTCGCGTCGGTCAGGAAACTCAGGCTCTCCTGATTCGGACCGGTCACGTTCACGGTCACCGGCATATTGGCCAGCGCTGCGCCATTGGCGTCCGTGGCCGCGATCGCAAACTGGTGCGCCTGGTCCACTGTGGTGGACGGAACCGCACTCGGCGTCATGGTCAACAGAACCGCAGCCGGAATGGGCACGCCGCTCGCGGTCATGGTCAGCGTAAGATTGTTGTCGCCGCCTTTGGCGTAATCCACTTCGTAGGGATAAGTGCCCGCGGCCGGGAAGTTCACCGTGATCGAGCTGGCCGTCGGTGCGCTGCGCTGGTTCACGCCGCCCAGGACGGGATAATTGCGAAACGGCGAGTTGATGGGGGTGTTGGTTTGCGGACCGGTGACAGGAAGCGCCCCGTTGCCCATTCCGAAGATGAAGGCATCGTCGCTCGAGAAGGTGAAGGTCACCTGGCCCGCGGCCGGGACGTTCAGGTAGCCGGTGAACACGGCGCTGAAGTTGGCGAGTGACCCGACGCCCGCCTGATAGCCGTTGCCTTGCGCGGCGAGCGGTCCGACAAAATTACCGAGATGATCGGTGACCACTTCGGTAAAGGGCCGCGTGGCATTGGTGATGGTGCTATTGCCGTTCACCGCGCCGGACGCAGGATTGAAATCGATACTCGGGAAGGTTTGCGAGAACAGCGGCTGGGCGGTGTTCGGTGTGTTGAAGACTCCGGAGCCATCCGCGCCGAAGAACTGGCCCACTACGGGCGAAGCGGACAGGACCTGCGGCTCAGTAATCCAGGTAGCGGTAACCGTGTTGGAGGTGATGCCGGGAGCCGTGCCGACGATGGTGTCCGTGCCGGCATTGACGCCGCGATAGGTGAAGGATTGCTCGAAGTTATCGACCAGAGTCAGGTTCACGGTCTGCGGGTTGGCGCCGGTAATTTGCAAGGTGACCGGGTTGCTTGACTGGACGGAACTCGGAGCCAGCAGCTTCAGGGTGATGGTGCTACCCACGGGATTGGGCCCATTGATAGCGGGCGTGATGAGAAAGCTGGTGCTGCCGCCGTTTACATCCGGCGCCACGGTCACCTGCACTTGAGCCGTGCCCGTCAGCACGCTGTCGTCTACCGCCAGTTGCAGAGTGTAGGTCCCGGCGACGGTGAAGGTGGCACTGGTAGAAAGGGCATTCGCCGTGGCAAACTGCACCGGCGCCGGCCCCGTGACCTGGCTCCAGAGATAGGTCAACGACTGGCCCGGCGGGAGCGTGTAGTTCGACACCGATCCGGTGAGTGTGGTGGTCGCGGTCCCGCTCGACAGATTGATGAATTGATCCACGCCGGCATTGACCGTGGGTGCGTCGTGCGGTCCCCGGCACAAAGCCTGGGCGACGAGATCCAATGCCGAGCCGAAAGGCGAATTGATGGTGGGCGAGCCCAGACCGGGCGTCAACAGCACGCTGGCGCTGCCGGTTTGCGAAGGCTGCGCCTGGCTGGTGGCGGTTATGGTGACCACCTGCGAGGTTGCGATGGTGGACGGCGCCGTGTACAACCCGGTAGCGCTGATACTGCCCAACGTGCCCGGCGCGATCGACCAATTGACGGCGGTATTGGCGGTATTGGCCAGCGCGGCAGTGAATTGTTGCGTGTTGCTGTCGTACAGCGTCACCGATCCGGGTGTGACCGTCACGGAGACGGGAGGAACGGTGGTTGGCGGCTCCAGAATGATGGCCGCGGTGCTCGACAATGGTGGCGTAGTTTGAGCGGTTGCCGTTACTGTAACTTCCTGCAAAGCCGTGACGCTCGCCGGAGCAGAGTACAAACCGGTTGTGCTGATGGTCCCCACCGCGGGATTGATGGACCAACTTATGGCCGCGCTGCCGCACACGCCAATCGGCGTCGCGGAAAGCTGTTCGGTCCCGGCGGAGGTCAACAGCGCCTCGGCGGGGCTGATCGCTAACGTCGTGGTGTTTTCGGCATAAACGGTGAAGAAGGTGGCGGGAGAACTCTGGTTGTTGTATTCGGTTGCGATCCAGTCGGCGGACCGGGCAACGGAGCTGAAGCGAGCCTCGTCCAGGTCGCCGGAAAATGAATTCTGCCCGAGGGCATCGCCGTTCAGGTAAAACGACTGTGGCCCCGCTCCGGAAGCCAGCAAGGCGCCGTCAATGTAGAAGCGCAATTGGCTTCCATCATAAGTGCCGACCGCATAGTGCCATCGGCCGTCGTTAAAATTTCCGGGGACTGCAAGATTGGTAAAGTTCAACCCCGAGTAGTCACTCAGGCCGAGTGGATATCCAAGACTCAAGATGCTGCCGCCGGTCAATGTGTTAAACCACGTCGACATGGTCGCCCCGGGCGAATCTTGGAAACCTCTGCCGTTGCCGTACAAAGCGGATGAACTCGTGAACGCGGCGCCCTCGCCGATAACGCCCGTAACCGGCGCCAGGCCACTCGCTGAAGATAACGCTCCGGTAGAGTCGGCCGTTGACACGCTGCCGTTTTTGCCCATGTGGAACACGGAATAAAAAGGCGCGGTCCAAACCTTGGCTGGCTGCTCCAATGTGGCCGTAATCAGGCTATTGCCGTACCACATGTAGAGGACCGTATCGGCCGTATGAGAAAGCGTTGGAACATTGACCCAGGCGATGAATTGCCCGTTTGCCGGGTTATAACTCTCGATCTCGTGTGACAGAAGGTTGTTTCCGTTACAATCCGACGTGAAGACGATGTCGAAGCCGTTCTGATTCTGAACTCCGCCGCCGTTGGCCGCATAGGCAAGAAAGCTGTAAGTTCCCGAAATCAGCACGGGGAAGTTGGTCTGATCGGTATTTGGGACCTTGGTGTGGTCGATGACGATCGCCCGGTGATGGCTGAAGGCGTTTGTGCCCGTCAGATTGATAACCACCGACGCGCTGGCGGCCGGATTCTGGACGCTGGTTGCCGTGATCGTTACGGCTTGCGGAGTAGTTACGATCAAGGGCGCGGTGTAGAATCCGGAACCGCTGATGGCGCCCGCATTTGGCGGGCTGATGGACCAGGTAACGGCGTCATTGCTCACGTTAGTCAATGCGGCTTTGAAGACTTGCGTCTGGCCGCCAAAAAGCGTCAAGGTGCCCGGTGTCACGCTGATTTGAATGGGAGGAATCAGCTCGGCATACGCAGTACCGCTGGTTCCATCGGCCAAAGTCGCGATGATGACGTCGGATGCGGAGTTCGTGATGTTCGCGGGTGCCGTGTAGAGGCCGGTGGATGAAATGGCGCCCGATGCCGGGGGCTGTAGCGACCAGGAGACCACGGTGTCCGCGTCGAGGATGTTGGTGCTGTATTGCTGGGTTTGGCCCGCATAGAGATCTGTGTCATATGGGGATATGTCGATCTCAGCCGGATAGAGCTGGACGGTCGCGCTACCCGTCGTCAAAGGATTGTTCTGGTTGATCGCGGTGATTGTATCGGTTGGATAACTCGAGATGGTTGCGGGCGCGGTATACAAGCCGCTGGCCGGATCAATGCTGCCATTGGCGGGCGAGTCGATGGACCAGGAGACCGCGGCCACGCAGACGCCGAGTGACGTAACCGAAATGAGCTGCGCTTGTCCCGGACCAAGCTGATAAAAATCGGGAACCACCAGCAGAGAAGTGGAAGATGCAGTGCTCTCGGTTGAGAGCGAAGAAAACGAGCCCGGCGAGGATTGATTGTTATACTCCGCCGACAGCGACGCAGGCATAACATCCTCGGCCCTAAATTCGTCGAAGGCCGCGTTGAGATAGCTCCAACTGCCGGGTCCGGAATTGGACGCGGTGTAGCCAGCGCCCAGCAAGAACGAGTAACTTGTCGCTGTCGAATATCCACTGGCGCCAACCGCGTTGTTTGTCGCAATTAGCTGGCCATCCACGTACAAAGTAACTGACTCTTGCGCCGGGGAGGCGTGCGGAACAGCGCCGCCTATGGACTCGGTCTGTCGATGAACATCGGTTTCATATGATATGAGGTGCCACTGCCCATCGTTCACCTTCGGTCCAATGACGTCACCGGTTGGGTTACCAGTCTCTTCCGTACCCGTGGCGTGTATCAAACCGTTGGAATCGATGTAGAGTAACGATGTCCACCCATCGGGGGCGGGCGTACCGCCGGGAAGCGTCCCATCAGTCTCTCCTAGAACAACGCCGGTGCCGGTCGTTTTGAGCCAAAACGAGAAAGAGCCTCCACCCGCGTTGGGGGACGACGGAATCGCCAGGTAACTGTTTATGCCGTTGAACTGGCCCCCTCCGCCAATTTGACCCACAGCCGGACTTACATTGTAGAGAATGCCCGCATCTGGCTTGCCAGTCGAGTCGAACGCAGCCGGTTCCGCTACGTTCGCAAGGTGGTAAATGGACGCATAGCTTGGCCAAACTGCCGTTGGGTTCGCCTGACTCGTAGTTACCGCCGCGTTGCCATACCACATATTCAGCACCGTGTCGGTGGACGAAGAGAGCGTCGGAATCTGTACCCAGGCAACTAACTGGCCGGTGGTTGGATCGTAACTCTCGATTTCGTGGTTATATTGCGTGGCGCCGGTTGAATCCGTGAAAATGATGTCGTATCCGTTCGCGTTTTGGACTTTCCCGCCGTTAGCGGTCGTGGCTAAGTAGGAGAACGTTCCAGAGATCAGGAGCGGGAAGTCGGTTTGATCGTTCGAGTATGCCCGTATTTTCCCTTCTCCACGCGGATCTGCCTGAATCAGCATCACTGGCTGGCCCACCAGATGAAGCAAGCCGGCATTCACTTTACCCAAAGCAAAAACGCCTTCCGTCAATGCAGCGATCCGGCGGCGCTGCAGAAGCTGGCCGATTCCCTAATGGCGGACGATCTCACCCGGTGTGGACACAAATGGATCAACCGGTTGATCCCTTTTTTTCAAGCCAAAGAACGGCGGGAAGCAGGTTGCTGGCACCAGTTGTTCTTTGCACAGGTTGAGTATTGCGAGAACCTGATCTTCCGCCAGCGTACAGCGCTGGATGAATTGGGGGAACGACTGCTCGATGTCAATCGCGATATCGGTCGACCCGACAAGCTGACCGTGATCTTTGGCCGGCGGATCAACAAGCGATACGATGGCAAACTGCAAACCGAAATCGAAGACATGCACCTGGGAAATCCGGTGATGCGGAGCTACTACAAGAATGGCTTCGCCAAGCATTATGTGCGCGACCACGACGTGCTGCGCATCGAAGCCGCGACCAACAACGTTTACAAGGACTACGGCATCAACAAGGCAGTGGAAAATCTGGCTCCCCTACGCGAGAAACTACAAGGCATAACCACGCGCTATCAGGAGGTGCAGCAGGACATCCTGGAGACGTTCCTCGATCGCGGCGAATTACGAAGCCTCGGCCAGCCGACTGTGCTTCCCCATGGCAAGCGGATTCCTGGACTTAAACTGGACCATCCCCGGCAACTGGCCGTGATGAGTTCCCTGGTACGCTTCTCTCATGTCGCCGCCGGGGATACCTTCACCACGTCGGAGTTGCAGGCCGGGGTGGCCGAAGCCCTCGACGTCCCGGTGGAGAAATGCCCGCTCAGCTCAGTGCGCTATGAATTGTCGAAACTCCGCGCCAAAGGACTGGTTGATAAGCTCCCACATTCCCGCCGCTATCGACTCCGGCCAAAGGGATACCGGATCTGTGTGGTCTTCCTCAAACTGTTCGACAAGATCTACGCGCCCCTCGTTGCCGGCCTCCTCCATCCATATCGCGGTGATCGACTCATGCCGGAAGAACGGCTGGCTCGACTCGACAAGCTCTACCAATCCGTAACGGCCGCTCTGGATCAACTGACCTTCGCTGTCGGCCTAAGAATCGCCGCTTGATCGTCCTTTACGAGAACAAAATTCTCATTGGGGCCCCAATAACGGTCTACGCTTTTTCGCGGACTGCGCCGCGAAAAAGTGGCCCTTTCAGGGCAGCAGTAGTCAGGAGTCGAGGAAGTCAGAAGCCAGAATTTTGCGCTCTCCGCACGTCCGTGGTTAGTATCGGCAGATGGCTGACTCATTGAGTGATCGGTATGCGGAGCTGCTAACAGGCAGCTACGATTGCGTGGACCGGATTGTGCTGAACGCGTATTTTCGGATGGGGCACGATCCCGGTGGGTTCCGCATATGGTGGCGTCAACTGACGGGTTCCGATGAAACACTCGACAACACTCACCTGATGCGCATGGCGGGACGCTTCAGCAGGCGCGTTCGAGGCTATGCCAAAGCCAGCGGGATCCCCGTGGTGGATTGTCCAGTCGGGGAACGGAAGCACGAAATCGCCGAAGAATACCTGGCCAAGACAACGGTCACTCAAGGGTTGTTCCTCATTCTGGTAGGTCGCGCTCAAGCACCCGTTTGGGATGTCAGCGGTCATCACCACCTCGAACGGAAAAGCCGCTGCCTTACGTCAATCATTACTCGTTTCCTATCCTCGATCCCGACTGGGGCCACGTCACCATCAAGATCAGCGGACATCCTCCGTTTCCCGCGCAAGTGATCCTGAATGGTCATGAATACGTGGCCTGCCAAGCGGGCAAAGCCGGAATCAGCTTTATAAAAGAGGGAAACTGCTTTACTCATATCTCTGACGCCACAGGCTTGGCAAAGATCGCGGACACCTTGTCCGGGCAGCGGACTGTAGGGCGGCTGAGCCAAGTCTGCGAGCGTTGGATTTATACCACCTGCTTATGTTTCGCGCTCGATGTGGAAGAGCTGAAGCGGAGCGGGTTTCATTACCAGTACTCGAACTACCAGGTGGAATACAGCCGGAATCTGATTTTTGAGCTCGGCGGCCACATGGATCAGGTGTTTCAGGCATTGATTGATCGCAGCCGCGTGCTGCTGGACCTGAAGACCGTCCGTACGATCCTGGGTTACCAGCGCCGCCCGAAGTACCGCAAGCGGAAAAAGAAGTCTGCCGAATGGGAAGTCGCGGTCGAGAAACCTACGTATGATCTGACGGTCTTCAAGCTGCACTGCGGCAAGCTGACTCTGAAGATTTATACCAAAGGCGAGCGTGTGCTGCGCATCGAGGTGGTCGTCCACAATACCCAGGAACTCCGCTGTGGCCGTTCGCTGGAGAAGTTTCCCGAGATCGTGACCGGAGCAAAGGGCATCCTAGGGCGATTCATGGAAGCTTTGAGCTGTATCGATCAGTGCTTCATCGCGGATAGAATGCTGGAACAGCTCCCGGCTCCATCGCAGGTCGGGAAAACGAAAGTCGGTGGGATCGATCTCAACAAGGCCCGTATACGCTGGGTTATTGAAGTGGTGATCGCCTTATCGCCGTCACCCGGTGGGTTCACGGCTTCCCAGTTGGCCAGTCAGGTCCGAGTGTTCAGCAAGCAAAGCGCAGCGGAGTATGGCGCCCGGCGCGCCGCTTATGACCTAAAAAAACTCCGGGGAAAGAAGATCGTCCAGCGGATGGGGCAGACGCGCAAATATGAATCGCTGCCCAAAGGACTCCGTGCGATGGCGGCTCTGGTGGTCCTGAGAAACAAAGCCATCAAGCCATTGCTAGCCGGCACGCAGAACCAAAGGCCATCCCGCGGCGCGCAGAATCCCGGCGTTATCGATATGCATTACGAGACGATTCGCACGGCCATGCACGGCGTTTTCCAGGAGTTGGGGCTGGTCGCCTGAACATCGACAATCATTTTGTCGGGCTTCGCCCTTAAGCGCCTAAAGAAAGGCATCGTTGATGGTCTGATCGCTGCCACGCCGTTGAACATCGGCTGACGATCGCGACGCAGGACGTAAGCGATTTCAACGGTTTCGTTCACTCACCCCCAAGCACACACTGTATCCTGAAACTATATGTGCGGCATTGTCGGATACATCGGTCATCAGAAAGCGGTCCCCATCATTCTGGACGGCTTGCGCCGCTTGGAATATCGCGGCTATGATTCGGCGGGCATCGCGGTTCTCAATGGCGACAATCATCTTTCCGTGCGGCGCGCCGAGGGAAAACTGCGGAATCTGGAAGAGGCGATTCGCGTCAATCCGCTCGATGGACCCTACGGAATCGGCCATACCCGCTGGGCCACGCATGGGCGACCGACCGAAGAGAACGCGCATCCGCACCGCGATTGCACCGGCGACATCGTGGTCGTGCATAACGGCATCGTCGAAAATTATCTGGCGCTCAAGAAGCAATTGCAACTGGAGGGGCACAAGTTCGTTACCGAGACCGACACCGAAATCATCGCCCACCTGGTGGAAAAATACTACGAGGGAAACCTCGAAGACGCTGTGCGGCGCGCGGTTAACGATCTGAATGGCGTGTTCGCGCTAGTGGTCATCGCCAGCTCCGATCCGAACAAAATCGTCGCCGCGCGTTTGGGGCCGCCGGTGGTAGTCGGGCTGGGCGAGAATGAATACTTCGTCGCCTCCGATGTTCCGGCGATCCTGAGCCACACGCGCGACATGATCTTCTTGAACGACGGCGACATCGCGACGCTAACGCTCGAAGGCGTTCACCTCACGGATTTCAAAGGCAAGCCGATCAAGGGCCACGTGCGGCGGGTGTTGTGGGATCCCATCCAGGCCGAAAAGGGCGGCTACAAGCACTTTATGCTCAAAGAGATTTTTGAGCAGCCGCGCGCCGTGCGCGACACCATGCTGGGCCGGGTGGGGCAGGAAACCGGACGCATTTTCCTGGATGAAATGAACATCCTGCCGCGCGAGTTTAAGGAGTTTGAATCCATCAAGATCGTCGCTTGCGGCACCAGTTGGCACGCGGCGCTGGCGGGTAAATTCATGATCGAGAAGCTGGCCCGCATCCCGGTGGAAGTGGATTACGGCAGCGAGTTCCGCTATCGCGATCCGATCATAAACAAGAAAGTGCTGACGGTTGTGATCTCGCAGTCCGGAGAAACCGCGGACACCTTGGCGGCGCAGCGCGAAGCCAAGCAGAAAGGCTCAAAAACACTGGCCATCTGTAATGTTGTGGGATCGATGATTACGCGCGAGGCGGCCGGCACCCTGATGACGCACGCCGGGCCCGAGATCGGCGTCGCCTCCACCAAGGCTTTCAGTTGCCAATTGGCGGCGCTGTTCATGCTCGCCATGTATCTGGGGCAGACGCGCGAGACGATGTCGAGCGAACAATCCAAGGCGCTGATGCAGGAACTGATGTGCGTGCCCGGCAAACTGGAGACGATTCTGGACCGGGATTCGAGCTACGACGAGCTGGTGAAACGTTTGTTCCGCTCAACGGACTTTCTGTATCTCGGCCGGGGCGTGCATTTCCCTATTGCGCTTGAAGGGGCGCTCAAGCTGAAGGAGATCTCCTACATTCACGCCGAGGGTTATCCGGCGGGCGAGATGAAGCATGGCCCGAACGCACTGATTGACGAAAATCTGCCGGTGATCGTGCTCGCCACTCGCGATCCGGAGAGCGACCAAAGCCGCGTCCGGTATGAAAAAACCATCTCCAATATTCAGGAGGTGAAGGCGCGCAGCGGCATCGTGATCGCCGTTACCTGCGAAGAGGATCAGCAGGAGGTCGGCGGCATGGCGGATCATGTGATTCCGATCCCCTCGACGCGCGAACTGCTGCTTCCGCTGCTCGAGATCGTGCCGCTGCAGTTGTTGGCTTATCACATCGCCATCCGGCGCGGGTGCGACGTCGATCAGCCGCGCAATCTGGCCAAGAGCGTGACGGTTGAGTAACGCTTGAAAAACGCGGTCCACCATATCTCGGTGAGCACGCGCGGCAAGGGCTTGTATGAGTTCACGCGGCAGATTGAGGCTTGGTTGCAATCCGAGCGCGTCTCAACTGGCCTGTTGACGGTATTCTGCCGCCATACTTCGGCGTCGTTAGTGATTCAGGAGAACGCCGATCCGGACGTCATTGCCGATCTGAACGACTTCATGGGGCGATTAGTGAGAGAAGACGATCGGCATCTTTACCGGCACACGGCGGAGGGTCCGGACGACATGACGTCGCACATCCGTTCGGCTCTGACTCAGACGCACCTGGGCATTCCGGTCCATGACGGAAGGATGCTGTTGGGCACTTGGCAGGGCGTGTACCTGTTTGAGCACCGCGTCCATCCCCACCGCCGTAGCGTGGCGCTGCACTATCTGGGCGAGTGAACGCTTTTCTTCAATTGGAGGCCCGATTGGAGGACGCCCCCGCAGGTTTCTTTATGCGAATGATCAGCGGATGGTCAGGGTCGGTCAGGATGCTCTGGCAGTTGAGGCACTCATCGCCTCGCGATTTGAACCATAAATACGCTTCGTACATGTCCAACGATACGAAGGCGTCGGCATCGGGCTCCCAATAGGTGCCAAAGTTCGCCTTGAGCTTGCGGAAGTGGAGCGGAGTTTCGCCTCCGGAGAGTTTGGTCTGGGCCAAGCGAATGAGGCGGTGCGGGAAGCGAAACATGGTTTCGACATAGCTGGTTGAGGCTATATGCGACCAGAGCTTGACGGCTTTGCCGGACGCGTCGAAATCGCTAAAGGGGCGTACCCGGTACCCGCGAGCGGCGAACTCGGAACAGTTCCACGCCGGGGCAAGGATCAACAGTCCGTCCGGGCGCACCACGCGCCGCATTTCCCGCAGAGCCATTTCCGGATGTGGAATGTGCTCCAGCGTGAAAAAGGTCCAGACCGTGTCGAACTCCCCGTCGGAGAACGGCATCAAGGTCGCGGAGGCCGCAACAAAAGGCTTATGGAAGTAACGTTTCGCTTCCGGAGCAATATCGAGGGCGGTGTAATCGGCCACCAGGTCCTGCAATTGACCCGAGCCGGCGCCGACTTCCAAGACCTTTTTGTCCTGCAATTGGTATTGCTTTACGTAGTCCGCTACCGCCAGCTTGACTCCCTTGCCGACGTTTTCGAGCGCCAGATCGACATATGCGCTATTTTGCCTCCCGCTCTCAGGTTTGGCATACACGGTGCCGTAGAAGTTTTCGATCTGCGCGCGCGTTTCCGCCGGATCTTCCTTGAGACTGTCGGTCGAGTAAGGGAAGTAGGCGATCACCAAGACCGCATCCAGAAAAACGAACACCGAAAACACCCGAAGAAATACGATATGGAGGGGAGTTTGTTTTTTCGCGGACATCCGAACTATTGATCGACGGAAACTGGGTCGACCATTAACCCGCGTTGTGGGGCAGGTTATCAACCTGCGGCCGATTATTAATCGGCCTAGAGTTTCTCCATTTTCTGCACAGACTAAAGTCCGTGCCACCTTGGCTGCCTCGTGGCACAGGCTTGAGCCTGTGCGGCCGAATATTAATCGACCACGGGCGGGTTCTAGCTACGAATCGTGCTCGACGCCCAACACATCTTTCACCTTATCCAACAACGAGCCGAGCGTGAATGGCTTTTGCAGATACGCCGTTCCGGGCGGAAGCTGTTCGGCGTAGACGGCCGGATCGTCGGTGTAGCCGGAGACATAGAGCACCTTCATCTGGTGCCCTTCCTTTTGCAGCTCGGCTACCAGTTCGCGGCCGCCAATCTTTGGCAACATCAAGTCCGTGATGATCAGATCGATTTTGCCCGAATACTGGCGGGATAGTTCCAGCGCCTGTTCGCCGCTGTCGGCTTCCAGAACTTCGTACCCCTGGCGGCGGAGGATCTTGCGGACCAGCGCGCGAATACCGCTTTCGTCCTCGACCAGGAGGACGGTCTCCGGGGGCGGCGCGGGAGGAGCAACCGGCGCAGCCGGGGGGACGGCCTCCACCAGAGGAGCTATCGGCTCAGGCTCCGCTGCTAACGGCTCGGGAGCATGAGCGTGCATGGGTGGCGGCTCGACCTTGGGCGCCGGCGGGGGTGTGGTCAAGGGTAGGTAAAGGTCGATGGTGGTGCCGGCCTGCGTGGACTCCGCGATTACGATGTCGCCACCCCATTGCCGCACGATTGAGTACGCCTTGGCCAGGGACGGAGAAACCAGAAACGACTCAAACAACGTTGCCCGCGTTTCTTCATCCAGCGGCTTACCTTCATCGGTAACGGAAATGACGGCATAATTGCCGGGACGCAGCGAAGAGCCCGGACGTGGCAGCGTCTGCTGAATGCTGCACGCTTCCGTTTCAATCGAGACTACTCCATTGCCGCCGGAAACCTCCCGCGCCCGGCGGAGCAGCGCCTCAATGATCTCTTCGAGTTCGCCGCTTTCGGCTTTGGCGCCGATCTGCTCGGGGTTGAGATGCAGCTCCACTTGGGTTGGGCCGGCGATCGCTTGCAGCTTGGGCTCGATTTGCGTCAGTTGCTGGTTGAGGTCGATGGTGGTGGGATCGGCGGCCTTCAGCCGGGTGTAATCCAGCAATTGATGCGTGAGCGCCGTGATGCGTCCGGTACCCGTGAGAATCTCCCGCACATCCGCTTGCAGCGGGCTGGCTTGCGGGATGGAATGAGTCAATTCTTCCGCATAGCCGGTCACGATCATGAGCATGTTGTTCAGATCGTGCGCCAAACGGCCGGAGAGCCGGGTGACGGCGTCCACGCGTCCGGCTTGCACGGCCTGGTGCTCCAGCAGATGCCGTTCGGTCGAATCCAGACTCACGCCGACCAGATAACGGGAGTGCCCGTCATCGCCGGTCAGGATGCGCGACGTTTCCCGGATCCAAACCGGCGCTCCGGCGGACAGAGCGCGGTATTCGCAGGTGACGCTGTCGCCGTGGGCGGAGGGATTTTCAATGGCAGCGTGATAGAGTTTGAGCGTCGCAACGCGATCGTCCGGATGGATGTGCTGCCAGGGCTCGTCGCCCAGCAACTGGCGTGCTTCTTGATTGGCGAACAGGAGCTTGTTGGAGTCCAGGTCGAGCGCCCAAATGGCCGCCCGCAGATTCTCGAACATGACAGCGGGCGCCAGCGTGTCTTCTTTCGGGGCGGGCTCAGGGACGGGAGCTGGCGCGGGGACTTCTACCGGAGGCGGTGCAGGCTCGGCGTGCACGGCAGGCAGAGGTTCCACTGCACTTGCCAGCGCCTCGTGAACGGGCTCAGGCGTGGGAGCTTCTTGCCGCTGCTCCATAACGGGCTCGATGGCGGGCTCGGCCTCAGGGGCGGGCGCTTCCTCGGGAGCTGCCGCAACCGGAGCGGGCCCAGGCTCGTGCGCGATCACAGGCCGCGCCGCTGTGATTTCCGTGACGTCCTCAATGGTCAGCAGCGCCTCTTGTCCGGGCGAATCGTCCCAGTCGTGAATTGCCTGGATTGCGATTTGCAGATGCCGCTGCTCGGGGGAATCGGTCACTAACTGGATGCCCGTCTCGGATGAGCCCGTGTTCAGGACGCGTTGCACCCGATCGAGCAGCCAACTGGGGAGCAAACTATCCAGCCGGCCACGCAGCGATTCTCCGGTCCGCAAGCCGAAGATGCGTTTTACCGCCCGATTGGCGGACAAAATCGACAGATCCTTGGAAAGAACCAGCAAGCCTACTGGTAACGCCGCAATGATGTCCTGGTAGTAGCGTCTTTCGGTCTCCACCAAAGCCAGGAGACGGGCTACTTCCCGGGCTTTCCATTGTTCGAGATCTGCGCGTTCCATTGATAGGCTCTGCATCAGTGTCGAGCTTTCTTTGGATCGCACCAAGGTATTGCAGGGCTAGACTACCCCCCTGCCGGTACTGGAACGCTACCGCTTATCCTCCTGGGGATGTGCCTGGGGATGTGGCTGGGGATCTGGTTGTGCCAGTTTTTCGAATTCGGCCAATTGTTGTTTGGCCAGATCCGCGTCGCTGGCCGGAGGCGACGACAATAGATAAGCACGCAGGTTCTCTACCGCGCCGGAATAGTCGTGTTTCTGGGCCAGAATGACGCCCAGCAGGTGGTTCAGTTTCGGAATACGATGTTCGCGATCGGTAGCGATTCCTTCGCGGGCGCTTTTTTCAGCCACGTCCAGTTTCTGCATCTGTAGATTGGCGACGGCGTTAAAGTACCAGTCTATGGGAAAATCCACGGGATTCAAATGCAGCAGATGAGATGTAGTATCGGCCACTTCCTCCCATTTTTGTTCCCGCACGGCGAGCGCGGCGAGCTGTCCGTAGGGGTTAATGAACTTCGGGTCGGCTTCGAGCGAGCGTGTGTAGGACTTGCGCGCCACCTCGATATTGTTCTGCTTTTGCTGGGCGAAGCCTAGTTCGTACCAGGCCGACGCAAACTTTGGATACTCGTCTACCGCCTTTTGAAACTCCTTTTCCGCTTCATCCCACTTTTGCTTCTTCTCGGCATTCCGGCCTTTTTCAAACGCCTTTTTCGCGTCTTTGGGCGCCATCGCCGTGGTTGCGCTGATAGTGAACCCCTCAACGTTGCCTAGCCGGTGCAGCACCAGCGTCCCAACCTCCGGATTATCCAAGGAACGCCGGTTGTTCAGGTCGATACGATCGGAACTGAATCCGGGCAAAACGGCATATAGTTCACATCCGAAAAAACCCGCGCGCGAGCCGATCCCCGACTGCCCGGGGCCGCCGTTTGAGGGGCCGCCGTTCGAGTTTCCGGCAGCCGAGGGATCCCAACCTGCGCCCGGCACGCTGGCATCGGCAAACCGCGAGTTGTTGGTCCGGTCGGTGAGATCGACACTGAACTGGCCTTTGGAATTGGTGAATCCAACGTTGCGGGGAGAGCTGGCGCCGCACATTAATTGGAGCGTCACGGAATCGGCCGGCGGCGTTCCATCGTCCAGCACCACTTTCCCGCTGATATAAACGGGGCGCGCAATGTCCGAAGAGGCCGGTGCATTTTGCGGGATTGTTCCGGGTTGATTCGGGACGTTCGTGGTGGTTGGGCTTCCTATGGGGTTGCGCGTGGTTTGGGCGGGCGCGGGCGCCGTCATCGCCAGAAAATAAATGAAGAGAATGCCGTTAAGAGTGCCCAAGAAACCGTGCCGGTACATCGAATCCGCCTTTCCGCCAGTTATCCGCAATTATAGACCTCCGCGAGGCGGCGTGGAGATCGAAGAGTCATTCGATAGTCCGATGCTGCTGAATCGAACGAGCCGACCAGGTGGCGGGCTGCGACGGCCCTGGTCAAGTGTCAGCCCTGGATGAAGGACTCAGGCCAGCTCTGTCACCAATGGACGTCGCCGGCGACCCGCATATCATAGAAAGGAAACTCTCCGTACCCTTTCGCCAGCGAGCGCTTGCCCACATAGTCGAATCGAAACTGGCCTGGCGCCTCCAGTTCGGCCAAAGCAGCGAAGGCATAAATGTGGCCTGGCGCAGTGACGGTTCGATGCGCGCGGCATGATTTACGTGCGAGCCAATGTAATTTTCCTTATCGATGATCTGGTCTTTGTACACGTAGACGGGCCGGCATGCAGTGAAATCCGGAGCGTCATGTCGTCCGGAAACCCCAGCGACTCTCGATCGATATCCGCCACTCGCTTGGCGAGCTTCCAAGCAAAGTGGCCGGCCGCTGCAACCGTAGGAAAAACCACATAGAGTCCATCTCCCCCGGTGTTCTGGAACAGCGGTTTGGGCCAAGCCTGACGGAGCAACAGGAAAGACCGCACGGCGAGTGGAACCTGTTCGAACGGGTCATCCAGGACGGTCACGTGAAGCAGTGGGTGAACGGCGAATTGGCCAATGAAGCCACGGATGCGTTCCCGGCGAGCGGCAAGATCCTGTTTCAATCGGAGGGCACGGAGGTCTTCTTGCGCCGCCCGTGGGGACATTCCAGACGGGGTAGGACAATCCGGCAAGTCGATTGATCACCATTGCCTGGGCTACAAGCAGCAGCACCGCCACCTCGATGATGATCAGTTCACGCGGGCGCCAGATGATCCCGAGAGAAACGATCAGTGTTGTGGCTCCGGCCGGTGGATGGCTGACTTCGAACAGAACCATGCAAGCTCCCGTGGCCGCCAGTGAGAGAGCCGCCGCCAGGATTCGCGGCCAGAAGATACCGGTGTGCACTCCGAACGGCAGGGCTCGAGCGCCCGTGACAACGAAAGCCCCATAACCGCAGATGAGCCCGATGGCGTGACCGAAAATAGTGCTTCGCGGGCTGGACGCTTTTGAAAGCGGGGAGAAGAATAGTAGATATGCCGTGGGTCCGAGCGATGGAAATACGAAAGGATTGCGACTCACCAGCGCCAATAGTGCAAGCGCGCCGATCGTAAGAAAGCTATTCACAAAGACGTAGAGCGCCTGTACAAGCCGTGGCGGGAAGCGCTGCAGCAACCAATTCAGCCGAAGCCGTTGCAGCAAAAAGCGAATGTGATCAGCCCCCGCTTGCTCCCGACCGGCGCCCGGAGCAGGAAACGAATCGAGATTCCCCATCAGATATTGGGCAGCAGGTCGAAGTATTCGTCGTCCTCGTTCTTACCGCCTTCTCCTTTTCCAAGCAGCTTCTCCGACTCGATGAACTCAATGCGTTCGATCCACTTGACCATCTTGTAGCCAAGCTGGTTCTCGACGCGCAACCGCAGCGGCGCTCCGTATACCTGCGGAAG
The DNA here is from genome assembly GCA_963836595.1 of Bryobacterales bacterium. Lineage (GTDB taxonomy): Bacteria > Acidobacteriota > Terriglobia > Bryobacterales > Bryobacteraceae > DATFZA01. The sequence continues at coordinate 2,570,365 of CAWIKC010000001.1, read as the reverse complement.
CCGTTGCCCGTTCATCCGCGATGCAAGCAGGCACTGTGGCTTTAGAACATTTTCTATGCTTTGCGTGTCGTAATAGGGGCCGCCGTACAGAGCCTCGCCGAAAGAGAAGAAGGCGACCGCGGTGGCCCCCGGCTTTGGACCCACGAGGTCGATGAGCGCCTTCATGGGTATGCCGCCCCACTTAGCGATACCGCTCCATCCCTGGATGCAATGATGCATGGTGACGTGCTCGACCTCTCCGAGTTTCTCCAGATCGGCAAGGGAAAGCTCGACCGGCCGCTCAACCAGGCCTCCCACCTTGAGCCGAAAGCTCTCGAAGCCGCCTTCCGCTAGGCGCTTCCAGTCGTCCCGGATCGGCATCTTTCCATTTGGCCAGAAGTACGGCGAGATGTCTTCCTCGACATACTTCTGCTGCGGAGCCAGACGATTGAGCGTAAGCAGCTGCATCGGATACGTCACCGACTTGAGAGCATGCTGCAATGCCCGCGGCCGGAACCAAGATAGGTAGTGCGCCGCGACCCACGAGAGGATCACCAGGCCGATGCCAGTAAAGCCCAGCAGCATACCCAGACGGCCTTGATCGTCGGTGCCCAACACAATGTGATTCATGTTCCGCGCGAAGCCGGTCATCACGATCAACGTCACATGCACTACGAGGAACGCCAGGAAACCAAGCGTCGTAAGGAAGTGAATCGAGCGCGCTGCCTGCCTGCCCCCGAAGATCTTCGCGTACCACTGAAATCGGTTCACCACTGCGGGCGACATCGCGATGCCGGTCAGAATGGCCAGCACGCCAAAGACGAAGACGGCCACAAAATAGGCAATCTGCTGCAAGGCATTGTACCCGTAAAACCCGTTTGGTTCTGCTGGCATGTGAAACGTCGCGTAGTGCACGAAGGTGTTCCAGGCATGTAGGAGCACGAGCGGAGACGTCGGCACGAGACGCTTCCATTGCTCGGTAGCGAAAAGCATGGCGATGAAGATAACGCCCGTGACGATGAATCCGTGGACCGTGATGAAATGCCAGATCCGCGCGAGACCGATGGTGTGCCGGTATCCGGGAGTGCCGGCCAGAGGAGAAATATACCGGGCATCGTCTTTTGCAGTCCAAATTCGATCGCGAGGAACTTCAAGCGGCGTAAACCGGATCCATTCGCTACCGGGCGTGCAGTGGTCGTTAAAGTACAGCCGAGGATGATCCATCAAGATCGAAAGACCGCTACGGATCAAAAGCATTACGAAAAGAAAATTGAAGAAATGGCAGTATCGAACCCAAAGGGGGAATCCATGCGGCCCAGCAAAGTCGTTCGGATAAATCTGGGGAACGGGAGGAATGCTGGGCATGCCGATCACGGCAACCTCGACCCAGGCCGCCGCAACCAGCGCTAGGATCGCGCTAGCGGCTCCGATCAGGATTGACGGCCGAATCCAGACGCGAAATCGGCGATCGGGCGGATAGTGGACAGCTTTGTGCGCTGCATCGAATGCAATCATACGTCCTCAGCGGGCCGCTTCCATTAGGTGTGCGGGGGGCCGCAAAAAGGTCACCCCCAGGTTCAATGCGAAGATCGTCACGGCCGCAAGCTCGATCACTGCCGACACCGGTAGCACGGACCAGGCATGGTTTGCATACCCCTCATAGGCAACGATCTCGGAGCAAACGCGCAACAGGCAGCCGGTGTTCAGCAAGACCAATGAAAGGAACATCAGCTTCGGGCTGAAGAGAATTCGCGCGCCGCAAAATGCCGGGAGAATCTTGGGGCCGATGGAGAAGACCATGGTAGCCAGAAAACCGACGGTCAGGGCGTGCCGCGAGGCCTCCCAAACTCCTCCCGCCCGGTCCGTTAGGGCAGCGACGACCGACAACAGTGACGCCGTCAGCAACCATATATAGGCGATTCGGATAAAAATCGGGAAGCTGTGATGAACGCCGTTAAGCTTCGCCGGTTGTACGGGCCGCTCGAAGATCCCTAGTGCGTAAATGGCCAGGACTGCGGCTACGGGAAGAAACATCGTCGAGTACAGAACGTAACCGTACAGCATCATGACAACCCCCGCCCACGCCGTCAGCATGGCCGCGTATAAAGGTCTCGCCATGGGCGCCCTCAGCCCAAGGAACGTCGGCAGCCAGCGGGCGTTGAAGCCCCAAACCGTGGGAACCAGAAAACCCCACGTCGGAAGCACAAGAAGCCGTTGGTCGAACCTGAAGGATAGGGCCGGTGAGTCACTGTAAATGGAAACATAGACCGCCGCGCCGAAATTGACCAGCAGCGTCGCCAGGAACGCGATGGTCGACCCAATGACCACAATCATCCAGGCGTCCTTCTTACGCGGTGGACCGGACGCCGGGGCCGGTCTATGCCTGACCACGGTGAGAAAGAACAAAAGGAAGCCGGCCAACTCGAATGCCGCCGAGAGCGGCAGCAACCCGCGCCACGCCCAGGCGGTAATGTTTACCGTCCACCGCAAGGAGACCCCCGCGGTCCACAATCCGAAGGACAGCCACCCTCGGGAGACCGCAAACGACGGCAAGTTTCCCATCTTCGAAAGCGAATAGAAGCCGATGCCCAGAATGAACGTCCCCAGCCAGCCGAAGATCTGCGCATGCCCGTGCGCCTGCAACCACGCGGGCGACAAGGTGTCCACAGTATGCTGGGCGCTGATCGAAAGCAAATTCCAAACACCGAGGAACGTGCCAGGAAGCAACATAAACAGCAAGCCAGCCACGATGTAAGCAGTCACCAATTGCTGTAGCCGCCTCTCGCGCTGCACAAAAGGTGCATTGTCCTCCATTCGCACCGAAATATTAACGGGAGACATGCACCGTCTCCTTGAGCGATCGTTCCATCTCCATTGCCCGTGGAAACAGGATGTTGTTTTCCAGGTGGACGTGATGGTGAAGATCGCGTTCGAATTCTTCCAGGGCCTGATAGAGCCCGCGATAGCTGGGGCAGCTTCCATCAGGCGCGCGATAGCCGCCGGACAGATCCCGCATCTTGGCGAGTAGCGCGCCGGCGTCGTCATGATCCGCCAACATCCGGGCAATCGGCAACTCAACCGAAGCAAAACATCCAAGCGGCGCCGGTTGGCCGGCGCTGGCGGCGGCCTCCATCGCCTCCAGAAACGGAAAGAGAACGCGCTCCTCTTTCATCATGTGTGCAAACAACTCCTGCGAGAGCGCTACAAAAGTGTCCTGGATCGCACCGAGCTCAGGGTGCGCTTCGCCATGACGGTTCACGACCTTTTGGAACAGCAATTCAATCCTCGGAGACTCGTCATGCACGTAACGATGGTGGCGGCGGACCACATGCGCCGCCAAGTCCGCTAGAGAACTGTTCGTCCAGGTTTCTCCAGGTGAGGTGCCATTCACATCTAATTCATCAAGCGCTCGCATCAGGTGGTCCACAGGCGCGTTGGCTCTGGCGCAGGCCTCGTGCAGCGACCAACTCCCGCCGCAGCAATAGTCGATTCCGAAGTTCTCGAAAACACGCACGGCTGCGGGATTATTGATCGCAATCTCTCGCACTGTCTGGTTCTTGTCAAATGTCATTGGTTCTTCCCTGCATTGAGATTAAGGCGCGCGCGACGAACCCTCAATGACTAAAGTCACAACGCAAAACCACTAGACCGTGGAACTCAAATCCGCCTCGAGTCCCGCCTCGTCGAGGATCGTAACTTCCCTGCCGCTAATGCTGATAAAACCCTGCGCCTGCAATCTCGCCAGGTTACGCGAGACGAGTTCCCGCACAGTTCCGATTTGCGAAGCAAGTTCCTGCTGACCCGCACTCAAAAGTACGACCGGCCCGCGATCGCCTTGCGTTTTCGCTTGTCGCAGCAGCCACGAAATCAGCCGATGACGTACCGTGCTGAACGATAACTCTTCGATGATGCCGACGAGTCGCCGGAGACGGCCGCCGACGACCTGAAGCACCTTCAGCGCGACCTCCGGGTGTTCGAGGCAAACGTTTCGGAAGTCTTTCCGAGAGACGAACAAAAGGTCTGTAGGTTGCAACGCGGCCGCCGAAGCAGGATAGTTTCCGCCGTCAAATACAGGAAGCTCGGCGATCGAAGCGCCGGGACTTTCCACGGCCAAGACCTGTTCCCGCCCGCTCGGCGATGCCTTATAGATGCGGACGCGGCCAGACGCGATCAGATATAACCCAGCACAGGGGTCTCCCTCGGAAAAGAGCGATTCTCCAGCGGAATAGGATCGCACGACTACTCGGGCCGCCAAGGACTCAATTTCCGTATCCGTGAGCGCTGCGAACAGGGGTGCCCCTTTGAGAATCGCAGAAACTTTGGGCTTAACGTCGGGCATCGATTCCATTGTGATTTCAAAGGTCTGTCTGAGGTATCTCCACGCCAGCCTCACGGGCATCGGGGCAATCCTGCTCATACAGGCATTGACGACGCAGACTCACTTTTCACTCGTGCATTTTATGAGTGGTTTTGGACCCCCGTCCGGCGGTTCTCCGGAAAGCAGGAAGTCGAATGCGCAGGATACGCTCGCGATCGCGTTCTTCGGAAAGATTGCGGGTACGGGCGGACAAGAGGTCTTGCAGCCCGACCACCCCTGCGAGTCTTCGTTCCGCGCCCCGTTCGACGACCGGGAAGCATGTCAATCCGGTTTCGGCCATGCGGTACACGACCACGCGCAAGGGCTCGTCGGGATAAGCGATCACGGGATCGCGCGCCAGCTCTGAAAGGGTCTTGCCGACAGGATGGGGATCTTCAAGCCACTTTCGCAGTCCACTCCTTGTCACGACGCCGCGCATGCGCCTGTCGGCATCAACGATCGGATACAGGTGCTGGCCGCGCGACGCGTGATTGGCGCGCAGGATTAACTGAACCTGCTCCAGGGTGCTCTCGGCCGTCAAAGCCACCAGGTTGGTTCTCATGGCGTCCCGCGCGAAAAGGATTTCCAGCGGGTCTACTGCGTATTCGCGGCTCAGGTGATACCCGCGACGAGCGACCTTTTCGGTCAGAATCGACCGCTTCAGCACCAGGACCGTGAAGGCGTGCGCTATCACACTGGCCACCAGCAACGGCAGGAGGATGTTTATATCATGCGTGAGCTCGAGGGCAAAAACGATGCCGGTGAGCGGGGATCGCATCGTGCCGCTCAGGATCGAGCCCATGCCCACGAGCGGCCAGAAGCCTGCGCCCTCGTTTGGCAGGAAAGCCGCTTCCATACCCCCAAGCGCGCCGCCCATCATCAACAAGGGGGCAAGCACGCCCCCCGACGTACCGGACCCGAGAGACACAGCCCAGATGATGGACTTGACGAGCAGCACTCCTAGGATCATGTTGCGCGCAACATCCCCTTGCAGCAAGGCGCCGATGGTGTCATAGCCCACGCCCAGCGCCTGCGGAAAAATCAGGCCGCCCAGTCCTACCACCAGGCCGCCAATCGCCGGCCACCACATCCAATGGATGGGCAACTTCGAAAACGCATCCTCGGCGGCGTATACGGCGCCGGTCAGCAGCGTCGAAAGCGCACCCGCCAGAATCCCGCAAACCACGCAGCCCGCCAGTCCCCACAGGCCGATAAACACAGGATGCGCCGGGACCGGGAAGAGCGGGCCGACCCCCAGAATGTATCTGCGCGCCGCACCGGCGGCTGCGCTCGCAAGCGCAACCGGAACCAGACTGCGGGGCTTCCACTCGAATAGCAGCAGCTCGACAGACAGCAGCACCGCCGCGATCGGAGAAGCGAAGGTCGCCGACATGCCGGCCGCGGCGCCCGCGACCAGCAGGGTTTTTCGCTCGACGCTCGTGAGGTGGAAAAACTGCGCGATCATGGACCCGAGCGCCCCGCCGGTCATGATGATAGGCCCTTCGGCGCCGAACGGGCCGCCGCTGCCGATTGAAATCGCAGAAGACAGCGGCTTGAGAATCGCCAACCTCGGAGCGACGCGGCTGCCATTGATCAGGATGGACTCCAGCGCTTCCGGAATGCCGTGCCCGCGAATTCTCTCCGAGCCGTAGCGCGCCATCAATCCGATCACGAGAGCTCCCGCCACCGGCACCAGAACCGCCCACGCTCCGAGTGCATTGCCGGCGGGCGATACCAACGCCGTATTCCAGCGATGGAAATAAAAAAGATTCGTGAACAACCCGATCAGCCGCAACAAGGCCCAGGCCACGCCGGTGCTGAGTACGCCGATGGCGGCGGCGAGGAGCGAAATCGGGATAACTCGCCCGTCAGTCGTGAAGTCGCCAAGCTCTTGTATGCGGGGCTGGTTCTTCACGCCGCCCCCGCCTGCTTGTTTCCCCGTCGGCGGACAATCGAGCGGAGCGCTTCGGCGAGCCGGGGTTCGGCAATTTGCAACTCCTCGTGATGGGCGAGCGACAGCTTACGCAGAATACTGGCGCCGGAGGGCGTCAGATGGATAATCACCTGCCGGCGATCATGCTTGCCGGTTGCGCGCGCCACGTAGCCCAGCTTTTCAAGCCGGTTTACCAATTCCACTGTGCTGTGATGCTTCAGTAGCAAGCGCTTTGCCAGCTCCCCGACGGTCGCCGTAGCGCCTTCGGGCATGCCCTTGATCGCCAAGAGCAACTGGTGCTGCCGGGGCTCCATTCCGGCAGCACGGACCCGCCCCTCGCTGAAGCACAGGAATCGCCGTATCTGATAGCGAAACTCTGCGAGAGAACGGTACTGTTCCAGGGACAAGTCTTCGATAGATTGTATCGTAACACGATACAATTCGGGCCGCAAGCTCCGGAACGCTCCACGCCATCCATGTTTGACGAGGTGCTTAGCCAGTAATGCGAGGTGTCAATGTCCGACATGTCGCAGACAGCCTTTGCACTTTCCATGTCCCTCTTTGAGGCGATTCTTAGTTAGCGGCGCTCCAGCAGTTGAGCCATGGGTTTCGACTACACTTGCGTTTGTGGCGTTCACTCTCGCACCGCTTCACAACCTCGATCTTCCACCCGGTAGCCACCGTCCCTTCGCGCGCGGCTTCCTCCTTCAGGATGTACCGGGTTGTCCTGCAATGCGTTCATCCCTTTTTGTACGATGCCCTCTTCGGCCTGGCTCAAATCCAAATGCTGAATCTTCCAACTTGAATCGTCACCCCAAATACATCCAGCGAACATCGCTAGCTGCCCGCATATCGTAGAGAGGAAACTCTCCGTACTTCTTCGCGAGCGGGACCTTGCCCACATAGTCGAATCGAAACTGGCCTGGCGCCTCCAGTTCGGCCAAAGCCGCGAAAGCATCGGTGGCGTAAATGTGGCCAGGCACAGTGACTGGTTCGATGCGAGCGGCACGATTTACGTGTGAGCCGATGTAGTTTTCCTTATCGATGATCTGGTCTTTGTACACGTAGACGGGCCCGGCATGCAGCGAAATCCGCAGCGTCATGTCGCTTGGCAGCCCCAGCGACTTTCGATCGATATCCGCCACTCGCTTGGCGAGCTTCAAAGCAAAGTGGCCCGCCGCGGCAACGGTAGGAAAAACAACGTAGAGTCCATCTCCCCAGGTGTTCTGGAACAGCGGTTTGGGCCAAGTCTGACGAAGCAACATTGCGATTGCGCCCATGAAATGGTGTACGAAAACCGGCATTTGCGTTTCGGTGAGAAGGCTGAAATGAAACGCGTCGGCGAACAACATGGCCCGGACCTCCGAACGAACGCCCGGAAGAACGCTGCCAGAGGATGGCGTCTCCATGCCGGTTGCTCCGCCGCCTTGGTCTTTCGCTGCGTCTAAAGGCCGGATCACGCTAATGTTCGGCGTCTGCCGCCTCCACCGGCTGACGATATCCGCCGTACCGCCGCGCCGGTTGCTCTCTTCGCCGTCCCACACGGCCAGATGGACGAGTTCGAGACCGTTTTGGCGGGCGCGCAGCGTTGCGAGGCCATGTAGCAGCTCGTTTGAAAAATCGTAGGCCACAGAACCGACGTTGAGGCGTTCTTCCGAGGCGATGATGACTTCCGTCGCATGCTTTTTCACTTCGTGGAATCGTTGGATCCATTCACTAGACGGGCCGACGCTCTCCTTAATGAATTGCTCCTCTTTGCAGGGCAATACAATATAGGTTCTGCCTTTGAGGGCTTGCATGGCCTCGATGAAAAGGATGTCGGCCCCGGAGGCGGCGGATGAATAGCCAAGGCGTGCGCGGGTCTGCAACAGATGGGCTTGAATCCGCTCCTTGACGAACTTGGCTCGTTCTGCGGGAAACCTAATCCTGACGGCGCCAGGGTCGTCTATGCGGTGGCCGGCGAAAATCGCCACATTCGGAACCTGAAGCGCCCGCTCAATGCGTTCATGAACAGCGGGCGGCAATAGGGGGAGGATCAGCCTCGCGTTTTCCCAGGTGGCTAGAATATCCCCAGCTCGCTCTTCCGCCAGCTGCGCCGCGCGTGCATAAGCTTCCTCGGCCTCGGGAATCAAGTCCAGCAGCAGGTAGGCTTCGCCAAGCGTGGCCATGATCCAGTACGAGTCTTCCGGGGACGCGTGGTCTTTCTTTTCTTCACAAACCTTACGCACTTGCGCCGCCAGATCCCGGGCGGCCCGCGTGTCTCCTTTCATAAATGCGAGCGTCGCGGCGTTAATTCCAGTCCAATAACTAGCCGGTGTTCCGCGAAAAGCTTTGTAATATTCTTCGTAGGCTCTATTTAGGTCGCTGGCATTGCCGCTTTTCAGCCAAAGATCCTTATATGCCCCCGCAAGAAGGCCGAGGGTTTCTTCGTCTGTGTGCCCGTCGGTTTGTAGCTGCTCCAGGATGCTGTGCGCCTTTTCTTGAGATCCCATGCGGGCGAGCGCCAATGCTTGCATTTGCCGGAGTTTTACGTCGCCCGCCCAAATGCGGAGACCTTGATCGGTGAGATCGTAGGCCAATAGCGCCTCACCTTTCGCGTTGGCTTGCTTTGCCTCAGCCTGGAATTGTTCCAGGCTCCAATCCGCATGCATGAGTTGCTCGGGATCCTCGATTTTCCAGCCCAGAGCCATGATCGTCTTTATGGATTCAATTGCCATTTCCCGGTCGTACTGCTTCTCGCTCTCGGGCAAGTCATCGTAAGGAACCAGAACCGGAGTCTCTTTCAGGGCATCGTCACGCTGCTTGCCATAGCTCCACCCTTCACCCAGCCGGCGTCGAGCCCACAAGTCATGATTGTTGGCAGCAAGCCGTTCCACGAGCTTGTCGAGGGCGTCGCTGAGCTTGATTTTCGAATTGTCGATCGGCTTGGGATCGTACGGCATGAAGAGATTCTATCCAATGTAAACCCATCTTAGATTTGTTGCAGACCGGTCTAGTTGTTGCAGAATGGATGGATGAAGAAAATCGGACCACGAGGCTTAACGCTTGGCCTGCTCTTGGGATTGGCAGCCTGCTCCGAAGCGCCCAAATCGGCGGAGGCGCCGGCGCCGAAAGAACCGCCCAAGCCTAAGATCGCTGAACCCCTCACCGGGCGCCAGGCGTTCCAGCACATCTATCCGCAGGCTCGCACCTGGGCGCCCGATTGCCAGCCGCTGCAGGTGAAGAGCATCCAACTGGCCGACTTGAAGCCTGAAAAAGGCAAGGCCGGCGCTTGGCAGATCACCTTTGTATCGCCGACGTTGAACAGATCGAAGAGCTGGACCTATTCAGTGGTCGAAGGACCGGGCAATCTGCACGAGGGCTCGTTCGCCGGCTCGGAGGATTCCTGGTCCCCCTCCCGGACGGGTGCTCAGCCGTTCCTGATCCCGGCTATCAAGTTTGATTCCGATCAGGCATACGATGCCGCTGCCGCCAAAAGCGAAGACTACATCAAGAAGAACCCCACCAAGCCGATCATGTACGTAATGGAGTTTACCAACCGGTTTCCCGATTTGACCTGGCGCGTGATCTGGGGCGAGTCGATCGGCACCAGCGACTACTCCGTTTTTGTGGATGCGACCAGTGGGAAGTTTTTGGAGAAGACGCATTAGAGGTCTTTGATCATGGTGATCAGGGGCGTTCCAAACAAGTCTCCCGCCATCTCGGGAACTGACCGGAATCCAAAGTTCTCATAGAGGCGGATCGCCCCCTGCAAGAACGGAGTGGTGCTCAGGCGGAGGCGGCGCGATCGATTCTCGATGGCAAACCGCTCGGCAACTGTGAGAAGCTGCCGGCCCACCCCGAGAGCGCGGGAGCCTGGCAGAACTGCCATTCCTCTTACATAACAATCTGGGGACTGGATCACTGCGCCCACTGTGCCAACCAACATCTCCTGTTGAACGGCGACCCAAACAGGGCCTTCCCTCATTCGCATGCGAATCGGCTCGGCGCCGGGCGTCGTGGCCTCGAAACCGGCAGGCGTGTAAAGGGCCCGAAACTCCGTAAACGCCAGCCGGAGAACTTCGGAAATTCCGGCAGCATCGCCGTCAGAAGCCTCTCGAACGCGAACGGTGCAGCCGCCTTCGTGCACGGTTCACTCGCCGGAGATGTCCCGATTGGTGTTGTCTTTCAGCATCGCAGTCGCGAACAAGCTAATGATCGCGCAGGCGAAAATGAAAATGGCGATCGGCGTGGCCGAATGATAGCGGCTTAGTAAAGACGTGGCGATCAGCGGAGCGGGACCACCGGCAATCAAGGACGATAGTTGGTAGCCCAGCGACGCGCCGCTGTAGCGGAGGCGCGCCGTGAAAGACTCCGCGATTAACGCGGCTTGCGGACCATACATCATGTCGTGCGGTATCAGCGAGAGCACAATTGCGAGCGCGGCCAAAGAAGGCACTCGAGTGTCGAGCATTGCGAAATAGGCGAATCCGTATGCCCCGGTGAGCGCCGCTCCCAGCATGTACACTCGCTTGCGTCCAAACCGGTCGGACAGATGGCCAAACAGCGGAATCGAGACGAACGAGATCAGCGCGGCGGCGAGCACCGCCAGCAGCAGAAAGTCGCGCTTGAGACGCAACACGTCTGTGCCGTAGGCGAACACGAATGCCGTAAATAAATAGAACGGCGCTTGCTCAGCCATGCGGCACAGGGCGGTGAGGACGATCTCGCGCGGATGACGGCGGAGGACTGCGAGTACGGGTGCACGCTCAATCCGGCGCTCGGCGGCCAGCTTGACGAATACCGGCGTCTCCAGAATTCCCAACCGGATGTACATCCCGACCGCGACCAGCACGATGCTCAACAGGAACGGAATGCGCCAGCCCCAAGTCAGGAATTGTTCGCCCGACATCGCACTCACCGCGAATACCGCGAGATTGGCAAGAAACAAGCCGGCCGGTACGCCGAATTGCGGCCAGGACGCAATGAATCCGCGATGCCGGTTGGATTGCGCCCACTCCATCGAGAGCAGTACCGAGCCGCCCCACTCACCGCCGACGCCAATGCCCTGAATGAAACGCAGAACGGTGAGGATGATCCCGCCCCAAATGCCAATATGTTCGTAGCCGGGTACGAGCGCCACCAGAAATGTGGCGATGCCCATCAGCAGCAGGGTCGCGATTAACGCCGCCTTGCGTCCGAGACGATCGCCATAGTGGCCGAAGATCGCCGCGCCGATCGGGCGCGCGACGAAACCGACTGCATAGACACCGAAGGCTTCCAGAGTGCCGACAAACGGATCGGCCCGCGGAAAATAGAGCCGGGCAAACACGAGGCCGGTGACGGTGCTGTAGAGGAAGAAGTCATACCATTCAATCGCCGTCCCGACGGTGCCAGCGAGGACCGCGCGGCGGAGCTGTCGGCGGTGCTCGGCCTCATCAACAGACATCCAGTCATTCTACTCTGTCGAAAAAAGACCACTAGTCTCGCCGTGGGGCGGGCGCCCTCGCCCGCGCGCGACCCCCTGGTCGCGCCTCCTGACCCGTCATCGATTCCGACTCGGAACGTGGAATCCCCGATCCAACCCACCGAGTGCTTCACGCAACCGCAGTAATGCTTAAGCGCCGGCCCGGAAGGCTTCTTCTCGTCCCGCTCCCACTTGCTCATCAGGTTCGGCGTCACGTTCAGGTGGCTCATTCCTCCGGCTCGCGCAGCGCCTTGATCTGCTTCGGCGTCAGCGGCTGCACCGGTGTCAAGCAAGCCTTGTCGAAACGTCGCATGGTCTGCTTGTCGATGGCGCCCACCTTGCGCAGGGCCTTCATCGTTTCGTGGACGGAGGCCATCGCGTCACTTCGATATTTCCTGGTCATGTCGTTTCACCTCCACAAAATCGCCCTGCGTTACCAAGTCTTCGAGCTCTTTCCGTCAACCGCAACCCGTGCTGCGCGGCCTCCTTGAACCGCTTTGCTTCATCGGCGTTAATGTTCGCCCGCTCGCTCTTTGCGAACCCGTACACGAACACCGCGGGCTCCCCTTTCCGGAAGAGAACGATCTGCGGTATCCGCCGACTTGCCCTGCCCCGTCCGCGCAATACGCTGCTTGATGACTCCACCGCCAAGGTCGACGTCCACCTGACCCTCTTCCGCGCGCGCCACGGCCTCCAGCAGAACCGAGTCACCGATTTTCTCCTTTCGGGCAAACGCTAAAACACAACCCGTCGAATGAGCCTTTAGTTGCCGAGGTACAAGTGGAAGAGATCGATGCTCGGTGCGGGAGTAGACGAGTATGTCTGAGACTCCCGCAGTGCGAACGCGCTGACCCCACAGCGGATCATAGGGCCCTGATCCAGGCTCAGCGTTACCGGTAACGGAAGCGACCACGCTCGCAGACCCGTGTTGGCGTCATTCAGTGTGAGAACTGGACCTAACGAAAGTACGGCAGAGCCCGGCGGCGGAATGTCGCCCAAAATCAGGACCTTCTGGAGATCCGGCAACGGGACGATGGGGCCTTGGTTGTCGTACTCAGCAACCACTTGCATAGCCACAGGGTCGACCGCGGTGCCCGAATTGTCGTAGATCAACCCGCCGGCATAAACCCCCGCCGTGATGAGAAGGTTCTCTACCGTGCTGGCTATCTTGACACCGGATTGATCCACCTGCAAAGAATACAGAGCTCCCTCTCCGCCCGCGGCGTAGAGGGTATTTGTGTCCGGGCCGCCCAGCAGATCACCCGGGCCGTCAAACAGCGTCACGAGCGTAGGGCGCATCTTGGCATCGTCAAAGATTGCCGTGCCTTGGTAGAACGGACTGGATCCGGTCTGCCCGAATGATACAGCCAGCGAGTTATTGATGCCCGGCAAGGTCACCATCGTGTCCACAACGTACTGATTCTGTCCGAGCGGTATATCCACTTCAGGCGTCCAGGAATCCAAATTGATTCGTCGCACCGTGTCACCCAGTCCAACGTACAGATAGTGATTGTCTGAAGAAATTGCCAGCTTGGTTGGCTCTTTATCCAGGGCGTAAGAGCTCTCAATTCTGCCTGTCTCCGGATCGACGCTCGCGATGGATGCGCCTTGAGGAAGCTGCTCTGCCGCTACCGCTACGTAGATCACGTTTCGCGCCGAATCATATAGTAAATCCCAATTCAATAGCGGCAGGTAAACCAGTAAAGGCGCAGACTGAGTGAGCTGCGCAATTTGCGATGCGTCCCACACGCTGATGCTGCCGAGTTGAGCCACTTCCAAGTCATTTCCGCTCAGTGTGACCGTAAGCGTAGACGAATTGACAAACAGTGTTGGTCTGGTCTGGTTGTTCCACATGGCAGTCATAGCGCTAGTGAAACCCGAGCCGTTGATGGTCACCGTAGTGGACTTGGATTCAGCCGCGACGCGTGCCGGAGTCAAAGAAATGGCGCTGAGGCTTAGATCGTCGGGGCCAACGTGATAAACGAAAGGAGGCCCGGGCGAATCTTTAATCGCGATGGTCACATTTGCCTGGCTTACGAAGTTGCCCGCACTCCAGGAAATGGGCACGTGATGGGAGTAAGGTATTGCCGCAGGAATTCGCGCATTGATCTGGATGACACCCGCTGTGAGTCCGGGGGCGGCAGCCGCATAGATCACCTCTGCCGGCATTCCTCCAATATTGACCGTAACCGGCAATTTGGGAGCCGGCTCTGGAGGCGACGTGGACGTGATAGTGCCGTCCGCGGGAAGTGGCGAGATCAGTCCTTCACCCGTACCGTAAAGCACAATCACATCGCCGGGATTGGCAGGACTTGCCGGAGAGTTGGGCGTGCCGTCCTGATTTAAGGCAGCGGCCTGACCCGCGCCTGAAGAATCGGCGGTAAACAAAGCGGGCGTAGCGGCAACAACCGGGACGGTCGCGCTGTAACTCATGCTCCCGGCTTGCAGGGTAATGTTGGTCGAGCTTTTGCCCGCGATCTCGTAAGGCACAATGGCGTTGAGTTGCAGCGAATTGTTGTAGATCAGTGGAGCCGGCACTCCATCGAATGTCAGCGAGGTGTTTGCGAGAACCGTAGGAAATCTGCCATTTTGCACCTGGGCTGTGCCTGGCGCTCCTAGGTTGAAGCCGAACAACGAGATCAGCTCTCCCGGCGATACGGCGTTGGCGGCGTAGCTGCCGGCGCTAGTAATATTGGCGGGCGTGAAATACGGCGTGTTGAGAAACCAAAAGTTCCCGTTGACCAACAGGTCAGCCGTCGAGGTTGTGAACGTGCGCGGATTTTCGGTGGATCCATCCTGCCAGCCTTGAAATGTCAAGGTCCCAAGTGGGGACACCTGAGGCGAAGGCCAATAAACTTGAACCTGAGTATTGGGCGCCGCATAAAGGAATGAAGATAATCGAGTGTCGCCGCCAGTGGGCGCCTGGGTACCCAGAGTGACTACATACCGCGCTTCGAAGTCCGCAGCAATCTCCACCGATACTCCGCTGGAAACAAGCGTACCCGCCGCCGAGTTGTTGTCCAGATTGAGATCGGAGGTGAGTGTGGACACCTGGCCCTGGAGAACAACGTTCATAAGTGGACTGTAGTCCGTGACAGCCTGCAGGGCCACAGTCGCGCTTCCGCCCGCGGGGATGGAACTGAACCAAACCCGCGCGGCATCGGGGTTGGTGCCGCATACTCCCGACCCGCTGGCGCGGCACTGCACAATTTCGCCACCTTGCAACGGCCCGGAAAACACTACGTTCTCTGCATCCGCGGGACCGTTATTGTGAATCACGAAGGGGAAATCATTTGTCATTCCCGGAATAGTGGTTCCAGAAGGGGCTTCCAGCCAAAGATCGCATTGTGGCGGATCCGGATCAATCTTCAGTAAAAACGCATTTGGCAAGATAGCGGTGGATGTAGTTTGGTCAGGCACTCGAAGACTATTCGCGGATCCAGTTAAATAGGCCGCTCCGGATGAATCCACGGCGATTCCGGCGGTCAGTGTGGATGAATTCACCGCTGCTGAAATGCTGGAGAAATAAAGCAACTTGTCGCCATTTGGGGCGATCTTGGATGCAGCAAGACTCGTTGTTCCGTACGAACCTGCTACATAGGCATTGCCTTCCGCATCCACGGCGATCGCATTCGTCGAATCATTTGGAAGAAGTGCGGTATAGGTCGCCGCGCTCCCCGCGGCGTTCACCTTCATCACAAAAGCCTGTTGCGGGAGCCGCTGTGAGAAACCGAGCAGATTTCCTGGCAAGCCGGGTAGCTTGCTAAAGACGAATGTCTGTCCGCCCACGTACACCGACCCCGAAGCATCAATGGCCAGCGCTTGAACATAATCCCCGTCATCGTTGGCGACGTAGGTGCTGTAAATCCGATTGCTTCCGTCGGCTGTCAAATGGATGACAAAGCCGTGCGTCTCCTGAGGATTCGACACGTTGGCGATCATCGCGCCCGGCGTGGTAATCAGGTTGGACCCGGAGCCGGCAAGGTAGACGGTGTCATCTGATGCAACTCCGATATCACCCGGGGTAAGGCTCTCAGTTGCGGCGGTAGTGTATAGATAAACTTGCTTGGTTCCCGTAGGATCGATCTTCGAAACCTGCAATTGTGGACTGCCTGCTGCAACGTACGCATTTCCCGAATTGTCGATAGCGAGCGCAACCGCCTCACCGTAATTGAATCCCGGCAGCACTCGGGTTGCATAAAGCAGCCGGTCGCCGGCCGGCGACAGTTTGTAAACCGCGACGATTCCATTCGGATCGATAGGTGTGCCCGCAATCGTCGGCTGCTCGAAAACAACCGCGGCAAGGTAAACATTTCCGGATGAATCGACGCGCATGCCCAGAGGGTGCGGCGAATCGAAAGACGCCAACCCAAGATAAGTCGAGTAAATCCGTTGCGACCCATCCGGAGACAACTTGCGTACAAATACCTGGTAATAGGCGCCGGCCGAGGACACCGGAACCGGGTAAGCCGCGCCTGGTGTGGTCTGGAAGTCGCCCGAGAGCGTCAGACCTGCCAGATAGATGCCGCCGCTATTATCGACAGCGACCTGACAGCCACGATCGTCGCCGTTCCCGTTGATGACGTAGGATAAATCGATAACCGGGTCAATCACGAGAGGAAGATCATGCCGGTAGCGACCAAGCTCCAACGTGATGCGGCGTCGGTTCAAACGATAATGCGTTGCGACCAACTGCCGCACTCCGCGCTCTATCTGGAAGCTCTCGGGAACTTTCCATGTGATGGCAAGGCCTCCTGAGTTGAGTCGCAAATCTCCACTGGCCGTGATCTGTGCTAAGGTTTTGCCGTCCAGCAGCAAGGCGATCTTGCGGGGATCCGCTCCCGGAGCAACGTTCCAATCGTGTTCCAGGGAGGACCCGGTACTGCGAAACACCCAATCAATCCCTGGGTAGACGTTCCGGCAAGTGACGGAAGAATACTGCGGAACGTGCGAAAGCGGAGGCGTGCGCGCCAGGTAATTCGTTTCGCCTTGCAGGGGCGATGTTGGCAGACAAGAGGCCAGCGGCCGTTCTGCGAGTAGAGAAATTTCCTGGTGTTTTCCGCGAAAAACTATCCCGGAATCGGTAATAGCCGTGGAGATGTTGCCGTTTTGCGCTGCAAAGCGAATGCCGGAATAAAATTGCCCGCGATTGGCTTCCAGTAAATGGCCCCAAACACAAATTGGTGCGCAGACCGCGAAAAGCACGATCATGCTCCTTGGGAAAGGCACAATCGACAGTCTAGCGAATCGGGCGCTGTATTTCAATGCTGCAACGTTTCTAAGATTCTTTCGGGGTCGGAAACAGATAAAAACGAAAAGCGGCGTTCAACGGAGGTCCGTCGTGCCGCCCTTCAACTCGGGAAGGCTTATCACCCGTCGTTGCATTCAGACCCGATTCCTGCGTTTCGGAACGCTACTGCAGTTCCTCTGATCTGGCAAATTGGAATCGGTTGATTGATAGGGCGAGATCATCCTTGCGGAGGCAGTCGCTGCCAAGCGGTCAGCACTCGAAAACCCGCCAGAAGAACCCATGATTTTGAGACGAAACAGCTTGGTGCGGAGCCCGACATGCGCTGATTTTTTGGGCCACACTCGTGCCCGAATACAAAGGCCAGCGTCGGGTACTGAGGTGGCCAGGTATAGAACACCCCCCTACGTCCAATAATTCCGATCCAAGCTCCGATACTGCACCGCCTCCGCCAGATGCTTGGCCGAAACGCACTCCGCATGATCCAAATCCGCCACCGTCCGGGCCACCTTCAAAATGCGGTCATGCGCCCGCGCGCTCAACCCCATCTTCCGAACCGCCAGCTCCAGCGTCCGCTCTCCCGCTTCATCTAAAGCACACAGTTTCCGCAACAAATGCGTCGGAATATTCGCGTTATAAAAACCACGGGCGCGTTGCGTAGCGCGCGCTTCTTCCACATGCGCCCGAATCTCAGCCGTTGTCACTCCGCTATCATTGCCGCGCAGTTCCTTATACGGCACCGCCGGCACTTCGATATGCAGATCAATGCGGTCCAACAACGGCCCGCTCACTTTGCCTAAATAACGCTGAATAATTGCGCCAGTGCAACGGCACTCGCGCGTAGGGTCCGAGAAAAAGCCGCAGGGACAAGGATTCATCGCACCCACGAGCAAAAAATGCGAAGGAAATGACAATGTCATATTAGCTCGCGCCAGCGTCACCGAACGCTCCTCCAGAGGCTGCCGCAACATCTCCAGGACATTTCGCGGAAATTCTGGTAATTCATCCAGAAACAGCACGCCGTGATGCGCCAGGCTCACTTCGCCGGGCCGCGCGGACCCGGCTCCGCCGCCAATTAAGCCGGCGTCCGACACCGTGTGATGCGGAGCGCGGAACGGCCGCTGCGCCAGCAATCCACGGCCCTTGGGCAAGATTCCGGCGACGCTGTGAATCTGCGTGGTCTCGAGCGATTCCGCAAAGGTCAACGGCGGCAGAATCCCCGCGAAGCGCTTAGCCAGCATCGTCTTTCCCGAACCGGGCGGCCCGATCATCAGGACATTGTGATTTCCCGCTGCGGCCACCAGCAGCGCCCGCTTGGCCGTGGTCTGCCCGCGGACATCTCGAAAATCGGGAATGACGCAAGGCGCTTCGGCCGGGTCGGTGGAACACACCGGCTTCCTGGGCTGAAATCGGTCTGGCTGATTGAGGTACTGCACCACCTCGGAAAGGTGCCGGAGGCCAAAAACGTTGACCCCCTCGGCGACAGCGGCTTCAGCGGCGTTATCGGCCGGCACCAGAAGATTAGGAATGCCTCCTTTCTGTGCGCAGACGGCCATCGAAAGCACGCCGCGCACCGGCTTCAGCGAGCCATCCAACGACAATTCGCCGACCAGCAGATGTTCCTCCATCCGGCCCACGGTACCCATCGCGCCCAAGATGCCCAGCGCCATGGGCAAATCGAAACCCGCGCCTTCCTTGCGGACGTTAGCGGGCGCCAGGTTGATGGTCACGGATTTGTTGGGGTATCCGAAGCCGGAGTTCATCAACGCCGACTTGATGCGCTCCCGGCTTTCGCGCACGGCCGTGTCCGGCATGCCGACCGTGACGAAATCGCGGGCGGAGCCGCCAGAGTACATATCTACTTCGACGTCGATGACGTGGGCTTCTATGCCAAAGACAGCGGCGCTACGGGTGCGGAATAGGGGCATGCCGCCAAGGTAGTGGCGGATGCGGGGCTTTTATCTCCTGTGGGATAGGGAAATACCAACGGCGACGCGTTTTGCGCAGCAAGACGCCGGAGTTGGTGCAGCAGGAATTCTACTGGTTGCTCATGGCGCACTTTGCGATTCGCGGCTTGTGGCTAAACTCGGCCTCGCAGGATCGCCGCGATTACGCGCGGGTTGCGTCTACCGTGCATCACTGCTACAACCCACAACGGCTTTTCCTCCGGCGCATATGCAATCAGATAGTCGCGCACGATGGCAAAACGTAGCGCCCGCGATGTCAGGTCCGGGCGTTTGTATCCCTGATTGGGAAACGGAACAAGGCCTTCAACTCTGGCAAGAATCTCTCCAATCACCCTGTCGGCGGCGTCGAGACTATCCGCGCGAATAAACTCCCAAATCTCGTCCAGATCAAGCCGAGCATCCGGGTGAAACTCGTATCCGGTCATGAATCCGGCGGCGAACAGCGCGCGGCGGCGCTCTTTTCACGGAAATAGGCAGCTACTTCGTCACCTGGAATGGGCTTCACCCTGCCGCCTTTCAGATCGTCATAGCGGCTGTCTAGCATCTCGCGCGTGTGCGCCAGTTCGACGTCGTACCCGGCCATCGCGTCCTCAAGCAACTTGCCGGGCGCACGTCCGGTCTCGCTGACCAACCGGTCGAGCTTGGCTTGAACGTCAGGGGCGAAGTGCACTTCCATGGCTTCAGGGTACGCGAAAACGCTTCAGCGGGCAACATGGACCCGCGGCGGTCCTTGTGCCCAGGCCCCAATCAGAACGGTACGTCGTCGTCCGTGATCCCCTGATCGAACGCGGGTTCTTCCGCCGCGGCCGGCCGGGCACTGGCGGCCGCGCCACGGGACTGGGCGCCGCGCGGCATGGACACCGGCGCGGCGGCGCTCTGGCTGAACTCGTCGCCGCCGGCCCCGCCGCCGCTTTCTCCGCGGTTGCCGCTCAGCAGGATTACGTCGTCGGCGACTACGTCGGTGGCGTAGACCTTTTTGCCGTCCTTATCGTCGTAGCTGCGCGTCTGCAGGCGCCCTTCCACGTACACCTGCTTGCCGCGCGTCAGGTATTGGGCGAGGTTTTCGGCTCGCCAGAGAGAGACGTTGGTCCAGTTGGTCTCTTCTTTCCACTCGCCGGACTGCTGGTCTTTCCAGCGGCGGTTGGTGGCCACGGAGAACTTCGTTACCGCGGCGCCCGAGGGCGTGAACTTGGTCTCGGCGTCCTTGCCCAGGTGGCCCACTAAAATCACCTTGTTTACGCTGCGCGATGCCATATGCAAGGACTGTATCACAAGAGAGTTTCCCTGGCCGAAAAGTACTGAAACTACGATGCTCACGATTGGGTCAAAGAATCGCTGCGCGGCGGGCGCGCTTTTATGTAGAATGAGGATCAGTTGTTTCGGTGAAGGGATGTCCTGGAACTGGCGCTGGTACGTTCTGTTCTTGCTTCCTAGCCTGCTCTGCGCCCAGACAACCATCAGTGGCTCCGGCCCCAGCGGCGGCGTGATTGTGATCAACTCCGACCTCGCCGTGCTCGAAGCGGGCGATGTGCGCAAGGACATTCCCTGCACCGTAAGGCCCGTCAAACCGGAGCTTGGCTTCGATTTGAAATTTCACGCCGGCTACGATGTCACCGTGCCCATGACGGACTTGGCGGGCCGGGAGAATCTGCTCAGCATTTTGTTCCGCGTCACGCCGGATAGCCGCAAGGACCAGCCGACGTATTTCATGCAGCACGTCCGGGTTCCGCTGCTCGAAGACGACATCAAGGGAGACGCCTTCCTGCAAGGGGCTTTCGATCTGGGAGAAGGAAACTACCACGTGGATTGGCTCATGCGGGACCGCTCCGACCGCGTGTGCGCCGATAGCTGGGATGTCGAGGCGGAGATCGCTCCCAAAGATAAAGGTATTGCGCTGGTGGTCGCCCCCGGTACGGTTCAGCGCTCGGAAGCTGGGCAGTTCAATGAGGAACCACCCGTGCAACGGGTGCAAGGCGAGCCACTGAACGTAAAAGTACTGATCAACTTTGCGCCTCAAAATTCCTTGTCCGCCGCGCTCCAGCCGGTCGATACCACAGCCCTGGTTTCGATCTTGCGGGGCATCTCGCGGGAACCCCGCATCGGCAAGTTCTCCATCACCGCCTTTAATATGCAGGAAGGCAAAGTGGTCTATCGCCAGTCGGACGAGGACCGGATCGACTTTCCGGCTTTGGGTAAGGCGTTGGATTCACTCAATCTTGGTACCGTCGACCTGAAACGGCTGAGCGAAAAGCATAGCGACACCAACTTTCTGACGGACTTGATCCAAAAGGAAGTGTCGGGAACGGGCGCTGAGCATCCGGATGCGGTGATCTTTGCGGGACCAAAGGTCATGCTGGACTCGAATGTTCCGCAGGAGTCTCTACGGCAGGTGGGTGGCGTCGATTTTCCCGTTTTTTACATGAACTACAACCTGTATCCCCAGGCGGTGCCCTGGAAGGACGCGATCAGCCATACCGTCAAGTACTTCCGGGGAACCGAATACACCATCAGCCGGCCCCGGGATTTGTGGTTCGCGGTCTCGGATTTGGTGACGAGGGTCGTAAAATCTAGGAACGGCAAACGCTCGGCAGCCATCTCTACTCATTAGATAGACCGAGGGTGTCGATAGCCTTTTGTGAAGATTCGCTTACAGGGCGTGAAGATGCCCGGTGTAAAGAGTTTTTGGTGTGGAGATGCGGGTATGGCCATCTGGGGTAAGGCGGCGTGGAATCTGACTGCGGCGGCAGCTCTGGCGGCGTTTGCTTTGGCAAGCGTCCCGGCCTCGGCGCAAATTCTGTTTGCTCAAAACAGCCGGCCGCCAAAATATAGCAACAGTCTGGCGCCCTATGTGGTCAGTCCTCAAGGCGTGGTCGACCGCATGCTGGAGCTAGCCGACCTCCGCCCGAATGAGACGCTGTACGATCTCGGGAGCGGCGATGGCCGCGTTCTCATTACCGCCGTGGAGCGTTTCCACGCCAAGGCCGTGGGCGTGGAACTTTCGGAGAAGCTGGTGCAAAGCACCAATGAACGAATTCGACGCTTAGGCCTGCAGAGCGTGGCGCGAGTGATTCACGGCGACCTGATGGACGTCGATTTGAGTCCCGCCGACGTAGTGACCATCTATTTGATGACCGATAGCAACGCCAAACTGCGCCCCAACCTGGAGCGCTACCTGAGACCTGGCGCGCGGGTGGTGTCCCACGACTATCCGGTGCCCGGCTGGCAGCCTAAGCAGGTGGAGCGGGCGCTGGACGGCGAGAAGCACATCATCTACCTGTACCTGTTACCTCAAGCCAAAAAGTAACCCTGGACAATCCCGCGCTCCCGCCGATCAGAAGAGGTAGGAGCAAACGAATGGCAGATCAGCGTCTCGCGGGTCAGCGTCTCAAGGATGATTGGCTGGCGTTAGAGAAGTATCGTTTGGAAGTGATTGAGGACTGGCCGGAGGGCCCGAAGAAAGAGGCGGCCAGGAAGGCCATTTTGTCGCGGATCGGGAGCCATCATTGCCCTCCTCAGGGCCGTCCTCAGGGCAGTTCGGCCGCAGACCGGTCAGGCATGATTCCCAGGCCCGTGCCGCCGCTAGCCTAAAATAAAACGTTCCCGGCCAGAATGCAGGGAGACCACGTCCCCGGGTTCGCTTGAATTTTGCGCCAGTGGGCCGAATAGGTACCCGATCGCCCATTTTTCACCGCTTCTCCGGTTCGGGGTGCAGCCGCCTCGCCGGTGCCCTCGCCATGTTCCGCTGGCGTGGACGCCCTACAGTTACAAAGCTTTACAGAGACTTTGCGCTCTCGACGTAACACGTCCGTCAGTAGGTACGTATGTTTAAGGGTAGATGGCAATAGAACTTATCCTAGACCCCGATACGGCGCTGATGCTGAAAGTACGGCAAGGCGACTCCTGCAGCTTCGATTTGCTCCTGCACCGTCATCGCTCCAGCGTCGTGAATCATCTATACCGGTCGGTACATAATCGCGCCATTGCCGAAGAACTTGCACAGGATGTTTTTGTCCGCGTATACCGCTCCCGGGAGCGCTACCAGCCGGAAGCTAAGTTCACCACCTGGCTGTTCCGGATCACCACCAACGTGGCCTTGAATTGGAAGCGCGATTCCCGCTACGAGAATAGCCACATCCGCCTGGACGATGTCGAACTTCCGAGAATGGAGCTTCGCTCCAAAGAGCCCGGTCTGGAGGATGTTCTGGTCGAAGAGAGCCGCGCCATGGAAATTCGCAAAGCGGTGGAAACTTTGCCGTCCAAGCAACTGGCGGCGGTACTCATGCACAAGTATGAGGGAATGGACTACGCTCAGATTGCGAAGGTTCTCGACTGCTCGATACCGGCGTTGAAGTCGATTCTGTTCCGTGCGTATCAAACGCTCCGCCAGCGTCTGACCCAATTCGCACCGCAATTATCGAATCTTACTTGACTTGGCCTTACTTGACTTTGGGAAGGTCGTCCGGGAGAGAAAGCGGCTGGCCGAAAAACGCACGTCGAGAGGAGTTGGTGGGAAAGCTTTGAAGGGAACGGTCTTCAGGCGAACGGCGGCGCGGCCTCACGCTTCGCGGACGAATTCGTAGCGCTCCAGGGTAGCCGCGATCTCGACATCGCTGGCATGGCGAATCACCTTGCCCATGCAGCGCAGACGCACCTCCGCTCCTTTGTGGCCAGGCAGCGTGATCAAGTACTCCAGGGGCTGACCAGCTTTCATCGGGGTGTCGGTGCGGAACAGAACGCCGCACGAGCTGACGTTTTTTGTCTCGCACATCTCAGATATTCGTTCTGTGCCGCTCCTAATAAGTTCTAGAGGAAGCCGCAGTTCAAATCGCTTGTTTCGTCTTTGTTCGGCCACGGGTGTCAGTACGAATGTAACGGGCTTTGGTTCTAAGGTCAATAGGGCATGGGACTAGAGGAAGGGACTATGGGATAGGTACTAAGAACCCAGTACGAAAACTCGCACAGCGAACTGATTGTGTGAGAATGAGATGTTTTATGGAGCAGATGTCGTTGGAACAAGAGCAGGCCCAACTTTTAGCGAAGATGCGCGAGGACTGGGATCGACGCGCCCGGGAAAACGCGCGGTATTATGTTGCCACCGCGAACGAACAATGGACCGACGAAGAATTTTTTGGTTCCGGTGAGTGCACGGTGAGGGAAGAGATTCTCACCGACATGATCAACGTCTGTCAAGGGAAGGATGCGCGCGCCATGCGAGTGCTGGAGATCGGCTGCGGCGCGGGCCGGGTGACGCGGGCGCTAGCAAAGATCTTCGGCGAAGTCCATGCCGTGGATGTAAGCGGAGAGATGGTGGAGCGGGCCAAGCGGTCGTTAGCGGATTTTCCCAACGCGTTCATCTATCAAAACAATGGAAAAGATCTGGATGTAGTACCGGCGCAACCGTTCGATTTTGCTTTTTCGTCGATTGTCTTCCAACACATTCCCAGCCGTGAGGTGATCGAGAACTACGTCCGGGAAGTGGGCCGGCTGCTGGCGCCGGGCGCCCTGTTCAAGTTCCAGGTGCAAGGGGACAGTACGCTGGAGACCCGGCCAGACGACACCTGGCTGGGCGTGCCTTTTTCCGATCGAGACGCAGTAGAGATGGCCCTGCGCTGCGGGTTTGAGCCTCGCTACCGCCACGGAGCAGGTGAGCAGTATTTTTGGCTGTGGTTCTTTAAGCGCTGAGCCGCGAGTCGTCCAAATGCGGGCTCTGCACGCTTTGCGGACCGATACTCGGCGGACCAACGCTCTGTGGCTCGGACTCCGGGTGTTCCTGCACCGGAAAATTCTGGTGCGCGCCGTCGCCGACAGGCTCGGAGCCGGGATTTTCGGCGCCGGTTGCTTGCCCTGCGCGTCTAGCCGCCCGTCGTCCCGCCCAATAGGCAGACATGCGTTTCGATACCTCGAGCCGCTCCTCGCCACCCATACTCTTTCGGCCACGGCGGCTGCGGGAAACGACCGATACTTTTTTCAGTCGCGCTTCGAGCGTGGAAATAGTCCAGTCCAGGCGCTTCTTCTCTTCATACAGCTCGTTGAGAGCCTTCTGAATGTCCATGGGCTATGCCCTTTCGAATGTTTGTTAGATCACCATCATAAGGGACAACGCAGCAGATTGCACGCATTTTTTATCAAAAATATACCGATGCCAAGAAAAATTTTCGTGGCAGCTCTGGGCAGCTACACTGTAGACGATGCGTGAAATTGTAATCGCATTTCTCGCGCTGGCGGTTCTCATGGCGCAATCCGTTGAAATATCAGGCGAGAGAATGCGGGCACATATTAAATTCCTCGCCGACGACCTGCTCGAAGGGCGGGGAGTGGGTACGCGCGGCGGACAATTGGCCACTCACTACATCGCCACGCAGCTTGCGCTGAATGGCGTCCGGCCGGCGGGCGATAACAGTACTTATTTTCAAAAGGTCCCAATGATTGCTGCCGAGACCCAGCCAAACGCGACTCTGTCGGCGCGGCGCAAGGCAACGGGAAAAGTGCGCAATTCCGTTGGGCGGACGACTTTGTGGGGGTCAGCGAGAGGCAGCCGGCGGACGTCACGCTGGATGGAGACGTGGTTTTCGTAGGGCACGGAATCTCCGCGCCGGAATTCGGCTGGGACGATTTCAAGGACCTGGACGTGTCGGGAAAAGTACTGGTTCTCTTTACCAATGAACCAACGTCCAACGATCCGGCCTTCTTTGCCGGCCCGGCGCTCACGTACTATGGGCGGTGGACGTACAAATATGAGGAAGCGGCGCGGCGTGGCGCCCAAGCTGTTTTCATTATCCACACAATTTCCACAGCCGGTTACCCATTCGACGTGGTTCGCTCTTCCTGGGGAAAAGAAGATCCGCAATTGCAGCTTGGACCGGGCGAACGCGCGCTGGCTTTTGCGGGCTGGCTTACACAGGCAGCCGGACAGCGCCTGCTGGCCATGTCCGGCCTAAACTTGAACGAGCTTTTAGCCGCGTCCGATTCCAAAGACTTCCGGCCAATACCGTTGGGTATCCATCTGCGCGGCAACATACCCACCCGCCAGCGGCATCTGGAATCGGAGAATGTCGTGGGCATGGTTCCGGGCAGCGATCCGGCGTTGAAAGATCAGGTGGTCGTTTTCAGCGCGCACTGGGATCACGTCGGGATCGGTGCGCCGGTGAACGGCGACCGGATTTACAACGGCGCTGTGGATAACGCGAGCGGCTGTGCGGTTTTGCTCGAGTTAGCGCGCGCTTGGTCGAATCTGAAACCCAGGCCGCGGCGCTCGGCGCTGTTTCTGGCCCCGGCTGCGGAAGAAGTTGGTTTGCTTGGATCCGCCTACTACGCGCGCCATCCGGTTGTACCGTTGGGCAAAACCGCGGTCGACATCAACTTTGACATCGTGCTGCCGTTTGGGCGCACGAAAGATGTTTTCCTGACTGGCGCTGACAGAACGACGCTTTGGCCGTTAGTTCAGCGAGCGGCGCATGAGATGCATCTAGAGATTACCCCGGAGGCGCATCCGGAGCAGGGGCACTACTACCGTTCCGATCATTTTTCGCTGGCCCACGCGGGGATTCCTGCGTTCACGATTAGTCTCGGCACGCAACTCGAGGGTAAACCCGCTTCTTATGGCGAACAAGTGGCAGCCGAATATTACGCCAAGCACTATCACGAACCCAGCGATGAGTACAACGACAACTGGAACATGAATGGCATGGAGCAGGTTGTCCAGCTTGGTTTGCGCATCGGTCTGGATGTAGCGAATCAGGACAAATTACCCTCCTGGCTCGCCGGCGACGAATTTTTGCCCGCTCGCGAAGCCAGTGGAGTCAAGTGAACGAGTCAAGTGAACGTTTCAAGTGAACAACGGCAATTGGGAAGGTTCAGAGTTCGTTTTGCTGGGAGCGAGATTATACTTGGCCACCAATTTCTGCACCAGTGAGCGCACCTTCTCCGGATAAGCGCCAGTTAGATACGCCTGATGTGCGTAGCGATCGCGATAGCGGGTATAAAGATTAGGGAAATTCTGATGCACAAAAGGCAAAAATACTTGCTTGGCACAATCTTTCAGGAAAAGAGGGGCGGCGCGGAAGGAGGTTGCTCCGGCGGCGGCCGCAGCTTGGCATACAGCCTCCAGATTTGCTTCCTGGTCGGTAATGAGCGGCATCACGGGATTCGCCAAAACGGTGACCTCTACTCCGCAGTCCGCTAGTTTCCTAACCGCTTCCAAGCGGAGATCGGGCCGGGGCGCCATTGGCTCCAGCAACCGAGCCAGTTTGGTGTCAGTAGTGGTGACGGTCATGTTCACTTGGACGATGTTGTCATGCCCAATAGCGGCCAGCAGCGCGGCGTCCCGGGCGACTAAATCGGATTTGGTGGTTAAGCCCAGTTGGTGGCCGGCTTGGCGCGCGAAGACCTCTAGAATTTGGCGCGTGACCTGGAACCGGCGCTCGGCGGGCTGATAGGGGTCGGTGGCCGTGCCGATCCAGATGGATTCTCCAACTTTGATCTTACGAAGCTCCTCGCGAAACGCACCGGGGGAAAATTGCTTGGCAAAAATCCGGCGTTCAAACAGCACCGGGTCCCGCAACTCCATGAATTCGTGCGCATAGCGGGCGTAGCAATACTTGCAGCCGAACTCGCATCCGCGGTAAGGATTGATGGTCCAGGCAAACGGCATGTTGACGCCGGAACAACGGCCCACGAAGCGACGCGTTTCGAGTTCCAGATACTCGACCCGGGCTTTCTGTTCGAGGGCCTGGCTTTGGGCGGCTAATTTTGCGATACCCACCAGGCCCAGCCGGGGAGAATCCTCGAACAGCATGGCACTATTTTCGCCTTTTGTTCTCCATCTGTCAAGGCAAAAACCAGGGACGGACGAGACGTTCCCCGGTTTTTTGGCTTCAGGCTTTGGGATGAGCCCGATCATACGTCGCCATGAGGTCCGTCAACGAGACTTGCGTATATTTCTGCGTGGTGGACAGGCTGGCATGGCCGAGCAGCTCTTGAATCGCCCGCAGATCGGCGCCGTCGGCTAATAGATGCGTCGCATAGGCGTGGCGGAAGCTGTGCGGGTGGATTCCGGAGTCGCCGCCCAGAATCCCGGCGTACAGTTTGACGATGCCGCGGGCTCCGCGGTCGGTCAAGCGCTTGCCGCGGTGGTTGAGAAAGAGAGCCGTGTCGGCGGAAACAGCGGGACGCCGTTCCGGGATATACCGGTCGAGCGCGGCAGCGGCTTTGGTTCCATAAGGCACTTGCCGCTCTTTGCGGCCTTTGCCGCGCACCAGAATCCAACGTTCTGAGGTGTCGAAATCCGTCAGGTTAAGTCCAACCAGTTCAGCGATGCGCAGGCCGCAGCCGTAAAGCAACTCGAAGATCGTGACGTCGCGCGCGGGGAACGGGCGTTCCAGCCGGTCGGCCCCAACGCCGTCAATCAGGGCATTGGTCTGTTCGGCGGTAGGCACGCGGGGCAGCGTCTTCGGCGCCTTGGGCGTGCGCACCAGCTTGCCGATATTGTTGTCGATCAGGCCTTCGCGCAGCACGAACTTGAAGAACGAACGGACGGCGGCCAATTTGCGGCGGATCGAAGTATTTTCGAGGTTTGCGGCATATAAACTCCCGAGCCACTCGCGTAGCGTCAGGGCGTCGAAGTCCCGGAGCGCGGGAGGTTCGGTTTCCCTCGAGAAGTAGTCCAAAAACTGCACGAGGTCGGACTCGTAGTTGCGCAGCGTATGAGCCGACGCGTTCTCCCGCCGAAGATGGTCGAGATAATGACCGATTTGTGTTTCGAGTTCAGACTTGGACGGCGACATACGAGTCTAATGCCTGCAGGGCGCGGCGGCAGACCTCGGCATGGCGGGCCGGCTTATCGCGCCGCAGACGCTGTTGCGTGACTTCATCGAGCTTGGGAAGCAGATCGAAAGTAATATTGGCCGGCTGGTAGTTTTTTGGATCGGCGCCGGAAACATAAGCGCACAATGAGCCCAGCGCGGTCTCGCGAGGGAAGGGCCGAATCTCTTCTCCCAGCGCCAGCGAGACGGCATGGCGGCCGGCCATGAGGCCGGTGGCGATGGATTCTACATAGCCCTCCACGCCGGAGATCTGTCCCGCGAAAAAAACAGATGGCCGCGTCCGCAATTGCAGCGACGGTGTGAGCAGCAGCGGCCCGTTGATGTAGGTATTGCGGTGGATTTGACCGTAGCGGAGGAACTCCGCTTGTTCCAGACCGGGGATCATGCGAAAGAGGCGCGCCTGCTCCGGAAAACGCAAGTGGTTTTGAAAACCAACCAGATTATAGCTGTCGGCGCGGGCGTTTTCCTGGCGAAGCTGAAGCACCGCGTAAGGCCGCCGCCCGGTGCGCGGATCGGTCAAGCCCATGGGCTTCATGGGGCCGAAGCGGAGCGTGTCACGGCCCCGGCGGGCGATCTCTTCAATAGGCAGGCAAGCTTCAAAGAACGGCGTGCGGTCTGCAGGCCGGTCTTCGGGAATGTGCGCCGGCACAGGCTGCGCCCCGAGCAGCGCGTCCAGAAAGCGATCGTACTGTTCTTTATCGAACGGGCAGTTGAGATAGTCGTCCGAGCCGTCGATCGACTTGCCGTAGCGCGAAGCGCGAAAGGCGATGGACGTGTCGATGGTCTCGGCGTCGACAATCGGACTGATGCTGTCGTAGAAATAAAGCCGGTCCGTGCCGGTCAGTTCCGCGATGTCTTGCGCTAGCGCGCCGCTGGTGAGCGGGCCGGTAGCGACGATCGTGATGCCGTCTGACGGAATCCGGCCGACTTCCGAACGCTCCACCGTGATGCGCGGATGGGTCTCGATGGCCTCTGTCACCGCATCGGCGAAGCGCACGCGGTCAACGGTTAGCGCCTGGCCACCGGGTACGCGCGCCTGAGCGGCGGCCTGGAGCAGCAACGAATTCAATCGGCGGAGTTCCTCCTTGAGGAGCCAGGGCGCGCTATTAGCGCCTTCCGTTTTGAGAGAATTGCTGCAGACAAGCTCACCGAGCCGGTCAGTCTTATGCGCATTGGTGGTAACCAGCGGCCGCATCTCGGTCAGCACGCAAGAGAGGCCGGCGGCAGCGATTTGCCAGGCCGCTTCGCAGCCGGCCAAGCCGCCGCCGATGATCTGGATGGTCACAACTTGAGAATAGCGGA
Source organism: Bryobacterales bacterium (assembly GCA_963836595.1). Classification (GTDB taxonomy): domain Bacteria; phylum Acidobacteriota; class Terriglobia; order Bryobacterales; family Bryobacteraceae; genus DATFZA01. The sequence continues at coordinate 2,540,312 of CAWIKC010000001.1, read as the reverse complement.
GGCTACTGGTGCCGAAGAGCTTCCATCGGATCGACGCTGGCCGCGCGGCGTGCCGGAACACCAGCGGCAAGCAAGGCGCATCCCAGCATCGCCAGGGTCGCGGACGCGATCGGGCCCAAGCTGCCGGCCTGCAGACCTGGAATCAGATTCGCGGCCAGCATGCCGGCGCAAAGCGCCGCAGGTATACCAATCAGTAGTCCGGCGCAGACCAGGATCACTACATCCCTGAGCACCATCCGAACCACGTTGCTACGCGTTGCGCCCAGCGCGAATCGGATCCCGAATTCGGGGATTCTCCGCGTGACGGTGTAAGCCAACAGGCCATAGATACCAATGGCTACCAGCAGTAACCCAACGGCGCCGAACGATCCGGAAAGTGCCGCTATCAGCCGCTCCGGAACAATGGAGGCGTCCACCTGATCTGAGAGCGTGGTGACTTGGGTCACCGGGACGGTCTTGAGCACATCGCCCACCGTACGCCGCACATCCGCCGCAACCGCCGTTGGGTTAATATTCGTGCGCAATAAGACATGGTGCGGGTTTGCTTTCCCGGCCTGAAACTCGGAGAGGTAAATTGTCCGCGGCGCGTCTTCGCGGATTTCATAGTATTTGGCGTTGCCGGCGACCCCCACGATTTCGTATGTTTTTTCAACGCTGTCGCCGGTGAGGTGTTTCACCGTAAAATGTCTTCCGATGGGACTGACACCGGAAAAATAGTAACGGGCCATGGCCTGATTGACGATCGCGACGCGCGAGCGTCCCTGGTCTTGAAAATTGAAATCGCGGCCAGCGAGGAGCGGCGTTCCCAGAGTCTCAAAGTATCTGGGTGCAATCCAGACGAACGAGAGATAGAGCGGGTCTTGCGGTTTTTCCCAATAGCCTTCCACGGTTGCAAAACCGCTGGCGCCGGCGCCGGAGAGCGGAGTCGGGTCGCTGAGCGAGGCCGAGTGGACGCCGGGGATCAGTTCCAGGCGCGTGAGAAGTTCCTGGTAGCGAAGAGACGATTGCTCAGCGTTGTAGCCGCTGTTCGACGGATCGAGGGTTACCGCCAGAACGTGATCGCGGCGGAAGCCCAAATCGACGTGCTGTAGATTCGATAGATCGGAGATACATAGGCCAGCCGCGCTGAGCAGCACAATCGACAGCGCTACCTGCGATATTACTAAGCTCTTTCCGAAGATCCGGCCGAATCTTGTATCGCTGCCTTTTCCCGTCTGGCGCAATGCCGATGCCGGCGCCGAAGCGAAGGCGTTCCAAGCGGGAACGATGCCGAACAGCACTCCGGCGCACAAGGCCACCGTAGCCGCGAAAAGCCACATCTGCATATCGAGCTGCACTGGGATATCGAGGTGTGCCGGTAATCCGGCGATCTGCCGTCCGGACGTGAGCATGCGCACCAGCGCGCCAGCGCCTAAGTAGGCCAGAGCGATACCGAATAGCCCGCCCGTTCCGGAAAGCAGCAGCGATTCTGTCAATACCTGGCGCATCAAACGGCCGCGGCCCGCGCCCAAGGAGACCCGCAGCGCCATTTCTTTGTGGCGGGCAGCTCCCCGGGCGAGCAGCAATCCGGCCACGTTGGTGCACGTAATGAGCAGCAGCAGACCCACCACGCCCATCAGCACAAGCAGCGGCTGCGCGAACCGATCCCGCAGGTTCGACAGGCCCGCGCCCGCCGGCTCGACCTCGATCTTCAATTGGCGAATCAATGGGTCGCTGCTGGTGCTGGCTCTTTCAGCGATGGTGAACCGGTACAGCAGAGCCATTTCGGCGCGCGCTTGATCGATCGAGACACCGCGCTTCAATCGCCCAAGAACATTCAGCCTCTTGGGTCCGGACGCCGTCAGCGGCAGCCAAATGCCGGTTTTGGTCCCTGCCTGCAGCCCGAAGAATTGACGCGGCGTCACGCCGGCAACGGTCAACGGCAGACCTTGCACAACGATGCGCTTGCCCACCATCGCCGGATCCAGATTGAATCTGCTCTGCCAGTAAGACCAACTTAAAACTGCCACGGCGGAACTCGCGTCCTCCCGGCCAAGGAGCCGGCCGGCCGCAGCCTTGAGACCGAGAACCGTGAAGAATTCATCCGAAACATATTCTCCATAAACGGTCTCTGGTTCGAAGCCGTCACCACGCACGTTGAGAGGAGCAGCGCCGGAGGAGCCGATCATCCCGGAAAAGACATGATTGTTATCCCGGAAATGCTCGAAGCTCTGGCGCGTCCAGAAGCCGTTTCCGCGGGGCTCACCCGGGTACTTTTGCAGCAGCTCGACCAGTTGCCCGGGATCCTGCACCGGCAGCATGCGTAGCATCAGGGTGTCGATCAGGCTGAAAATTGCGGTGTTGGCGCCGATACCGAGCGCCAGCGATAAAACGGCAACGGCTGTAAACGCGGGGCTGCGGCGCATCATTCGTAGCGCGAATCGAGCGTCTTGCCGGAATCCTTCGAGTGAAATTCCTTGGATCGACATTTGGCGTATTCCTCCTGTCCTTCGCCTGAGGTACAGTGTACTAGTTAACTAATACACCGTCAAGTGGGCTCTGCTTATGGCCGGGGCTGGGCGTGCGTCTAGTGGTCATTGAGGATGGCTTCCAGCAAGCCGTCGATGGTGTAGGTCTTGGCTTCGGCCTGGACCGTGAGCCCGTGCTGGCGCAAGGTCGCCGAGGTGACCCGGCCGATGGAAGCGATACTCGCACTTCGCAAAGCGTCCGCTCCTGCCATGCCCAGGAAATTCTTCACGGTGGACGAACTGGTGAAGGTGATCCAATCCGCGGCTGCCGCGTGGGCCAGGCGCTCCGCAGAGATCTCCGGAACAATATTACGGTAGGCCGGCACTACATCGATCTGCGCACCCCGTTTTTCCAATTCGACGGGGATCAGATCGCGGGCCTCCTGCGCGCGCGGCAGCAGAATCCTCGTACCGCTCAAATCAAACGGAGCGAAGGCCACGAGGACGCCTTCGGCGACATACTCGTCCGGCATCAGATCCACTTTGAGGTGCAGCGCTTCCACGGCCTGTTTAGTTGCGGGACCGATGGCGCAGATGCGCGCTTTTAACGAGCGCAGGTCATGCGGGGAGCGGTCCAGGCGGTCGAGGAAAAACTTGACTCCGTTGACGCTGGTAAAGATGAGCCAGTCATAGGAAGACAAACGTTCGATGGCCCGATCGAGTGGACCGTAATCGTCAGGCGCAACCAACGCGATCACGGGCAGCTCAATGACGTTCGCGCCGAGCGCGCGCAGACTGGCGGAAAACTCGCCCGCCTGTTCCAGCGCCCGGGTCACTACGACGCTCTTGCCAAACAGGGGCAGCCGTTCGAACCAGTTCAACTTCTCTCCCAACGCAACCACTTCGCCGATGATGATGGTGGCCGGAGGTTTCAATTTGGCTGCTTCCACCAGGCTTGCAATGTTGGCGAGCGTGCCGGTAACTGTGCGCTGATCTGGCCGAGTTCCCCAGCGGACGGCCATGGCCGGAGTGTTCGCCGAGCGCCCGCGCGCGACGATCTCACTCGCAATCGTACCAATTGTGGTCAGGCCCATGAGGATGACCAGCGTTTCCGATTGACCCACGCGGTCCCAATCGATAGCGGCGGGATCGTGCCCCGTGACAAAGCTGACCACAGAGGTGTGATCGCGGTGGGTTAGGGGCACGCCGCAATAAGCGGCAATGCCTAGCGGCGACGTCACTCCGGGGACCACCTCAAAGGGAATGCCCGCGTCTACCAACATTTCCGCTTCTTCGCCCCCGCGGCCGAAGATAAATGGATCGCCGCCTTTCAAGCGCACGACGGTGAGACCGCGGCGCGCCCGCGCGATCATGAGCGCTGCGATTTCTTCCTGCGAATGGCTGTGATCGGAGCGTTTCTTGCCGACATAGATGAGTTCGCAACCAGGGGGCGCGAGAGTCAGTAGATGCTCGTTGGCCAGGTGATCGTACAGCACGCAATCGGCCCGCATCAGCAGATTGCGGCCCTTTGTGGTGATCAGATCCGGATCGCCTGGTCCGGCGCCGACCAGGTAGACCTTGCTCATTTCGGAATCGGGACCGATCCGTATACCGACTCGAGAATCTCGCGCCCGCCTTCGGCCAGGAGCGCATCGCCCAGGCGCTTGCCCATCTCCTCAGCCTCGGCCGGCGCGCCTTCGGCGCTCTTCTTGATCACCATCGTACCGTCGGGAGACACCACCACCGCCCGCATTTGCAGACGGCCGCCGGTAAAGGAGGCATACGCGCCGATGGGCACCTGGCATCCGCCGCCTAGTCTGGCCAATACCGCGCGCTCCGCGGTTACAGCCATCCGCGTCGAGGCGTGGTCCAATTGCCGGGACATGCGCTGAGCCTGGCCTTCATCCGCGCGCGTTTCGACGGCTAACGCGCCTTGCCCCACAGCCGGACACATATCCGCGGCCTCCAGGATTTCAGCAATGCGGGATTCCCAGCTCAGCCGGCGCAGGCCGGCAGGCCGCGAGCAGAATCGCGTCGTACTGTCCCTCGTCGAGCTTGCGCAGGCGCGTGTCGACATTTCCGCGGATGTTCTCGATCTGCATATCCGGACGAATCACGCGCATCTGCGCGGCGCGCCGCAAAGAGCTGGTTCCCACTTTCGCGCCTTGGGGCAGTTCCCAAAGCTTTTTTCCCACTACGGCGTCGCGCGGATCTTCACGCTCCGGGATGGCCGCCAGCGTCAAGCCCAGCGGCAGTTCGGTGGGCATGTCTTTCAAACTATGCACAGCTAAATCGATGCGGCCATCGAGCAGCGCTTCTTCAATCTCCTTGGTGAACAGGCCCTTGGTCCCTACTTTCGAGAGCGCTACGTCCGTAATTTTGTCGCCGGTAGTCTGGATAATTTCCAGATGGCATTCCTGCCCCAGCGATTCCAAACGAGCCTTGATCCAATGCGCCTGCCACAGCGCCAACTTCGAACCGCGGGAGCCAATGGTCAGCATCTATTCACCGAGCCGGAACACCTTTCTGATGATGGTGATGAAATACTCGCTTTCGGGGCCCGCGCCTTGGCGGCGCAACTCCGAAATCGGGCCGTGCGCCACTTTGTTGATGATTCCCTTGGTCAGCAGTTCCAGCGCCTCTTCCTGCTCGGCCGTCATCGACCCGAATTTCTTGCGCATGCGGGCGATCTCGGCCGCGCGGATTTGCTCCAGTTGCTCCTGCAGGCCAACAATGATCGGCGTCAGCTCTCGCGTGCTCAGCCGCGCTACCATGCGTTCCACTTCTTCGGCGATGATGTTTTCAGCCTCTACCGCCTCCTGCAGGCGTCCCTTGAGATTGCCATCCACCACCTTCTGCAGGTCGTCAATGTCGTACAGAAAAACGTTATCAAGTTCGTTTACGGCGGGCTCAATATTTCTGGGTACGGCGATGTCGATCACGAAGATCGGCTTGTTTTTTCGCGCTTCGATGACCCGGCGCATGTCCGCTTTCGTGAGCAGGTAATGCGGAGCGCCGCTCGAGGCCACGACTATATCCACCTCCGGGAGAAACGCGGTGAACGCGGTATACTCGATAATTTTGCCGTTGAAGAGTGCGGCCATTTCGACCGCGCGTTCCCGCGTACGATTGGTGACGAAGATGTTAGTGGCGCCCGAACTGCGTAAATGAAGCGCGGCGGCTTCAGACATCTTGCCTGCGCCGACCAACAACACGCGTTTGTCTTTTAACGATCCAAAAATGTTGCGCGCCAGCTCGACGGCCGCATAGCTGACGGAAACGGCCGCAGCGCCGATCTCCGTTTCGGTCCGCACACGCTTCGCTACGCTAAAGGCGCGCGGAAGCAGTTCATCGAGAAAACGGTTTACCGAGCCATGCTGTTTCGCGAGCGCGAAAGCCGCTTTGAGCTGGCCCAGAATTTGCGGTTCGCCCACCACCATGGAGTCCAGACTGGAGGCAACGCGAAAGAGATGCCGGATGGCGTCTTTATCCTCAAAGCGGTACAGATACGGTCTCACCCAACTGCGTTCGACGTTGCGGGTGTCGGCGAGAAATTGATCCACTTCAGCCGGCCCGGCGATCTTCTCATCGCACGTGACCGCCAGTTCCACGCGATTGCAGGTGGAGAGAATCATCCCCTCGGAAAATCCCGGCCGGCGCTTTAGCTCCTGCAGGGCCGCGCCAATCGACTCCTCGGTATAGGCTATTTTTTCGCGCACTTCTACCGGCGCGCTCTTATGGTTCAAGCCTGTGATGGAGAACTTCATGGCTTAACTACTTCGCTCCCGCTCCCTGACGGTCGCGGCTCGGAATCGGCGGAACCGAGTTGCGACCGTGAGCGAGCGGTTTCGTCCACAGGAGTCACGTTGTATTCCACATTCTTTTATCTTGCGCCCCGCCTCATAAACACGCCATCGTATCGGAAACGGCCCGCCGCTCCCAACCAGCCCGGCCGTCAGGGAGGGGACGCGCAATACGTCGCCGAATTTTCGAAACCGTGTACTTCGCCAACATTACTTAACTACTTAGTCAACAAGGAACGCAAGCCGATGTGAGCCGCCCAGGTCAGCGCCGAGCAGCACATTACAGCGATCGCCATGATCGCAACTTTTCTGCCGCGCCAACCCGCGTTCGTCCGGAAAAATACCATGGTCAGATAGAACGCCCAGGTCACTAGCGCGAGCGCCACTTGCGGGCTATGGATCCAGTCCGTACCCGATTCAACAGATGCCCAGGTGATGCCGGCCACCACGCCCAAAGTGATAAAGATGAACCCGAAGGTCATGGCGGTGGTCATCAGAGTATCGAGAGTTCCGAGCGGCGGAAGGCGCTCAAAAAAGCGGCTGGGCCGCTTGCGCTTCAGTTGCCGCTCCTGCACCAGATAGAACATCGAAGCCACGCCAGTGAGAAGCAAGGCCGCGTAGCCCAGCAGGATCAGGACCACATGCACAGCCAGCCAGGCGTTGCGCACGCCTTGGCTGGACCAACCGGCCACCGGCGTTTCCATCGCGCCAACCAGGCTCATGATGAACACCAGCGGAAACACGCAAACGCTGAAGGACGCGAAGTGATAGCGCCAGTAGACGAATAGAAAAAGAACGGCTATGAGGAAGGCCCAGACCGAGCTGGATTCATAGAAATTATCGACCGGGAAGTGACCCAGAGACATGGTCGCCTCGACGATAGCGACCATATGCAGAATTACTCCGACCAGGAACGCGAATATCGCGTAGCGGAAGAACTCCGATTTTTTGCGGAGAAGCACCAGAATGGCGTCCAGCATTCCCGCGGCGTAGAGCACCGTGGCTACGCGCAGCCAGAACACGCCTGTTTCATTCATTTGACTTCAGTATAGCGGGGTGGGTTGCAGAGCGGGTGGACTGGTTGTTAGTGTCCGAATTTGGGATTAGGTTCGTTTGACCATTTTGCATTTGCAGGTTGTGACGGTCTGGCGTTCGGGACATGCACCCTTTGGCCGCTTGGGTTTTTCCTGGGCGGGCGTGGCCCCCGCATGATTCTACTAGGGACATGATTCTGGCTCCTTGGGTAGATTTGGATTCCAAGAATGATTGTCGTATGGAGGTCGTCGAACGCGGATTGGGCATTCGGATAAGTATTTTGTTTTCAATGCCACAAAGTTGAAGATTGCTGTGACTGAAAAAGGTCTCATCAGTTTCGCGGTGTGCGAGAGCAGGGAGCGGAAAATATGGACCGCGCCGCGAAAATGTTGAGACCGCTCGCCGACCGAACTCGTCACCGCCATCGGAGCGATGGCCCTTAAGCTAATCCGGCGCTGGGACCAGTGGCTGCTCCGGCAGTCCCTCGCTTTCCTCGTTCCTCTCTATCAAAGATGCTTACTTGCACAGCCCGGCTTCGTACCAGCTCACGCCCAGAGCCCCCCCGTGAAGTGTCACACAAGCCGAATCGCCGACTTTAGTGGCGTGGTAGCCGCGGAAGGAGACACGAACTTTGGTGGTCGTCCGGACTGGGCCCCAAGGCCCGATGGTGAAGTGATATTCGCCCCCCCGACCCTGAGATTTTGCCAAGACTTCAGCATAGTGGCTTGTTTCCTTGGAGCGATCTAAGATTGTGTCTAGGCCTCTCGCGCTCACATAGCCGTAGACAAGCGACAATAGCAGTAAAGGCGCTAGTCCCCGAATAATACCTGCTTTGGTCTCCGGCGCCCTGAAGGCGGTAACCAAGGCGACGGCAAGGAACAGAATCGCGCCGAGCAGCGCTCCTGGCATCAGAAATTGTGCCGGGGGTCCGATGAATTTGATTCCAGGCGGCATGAGGAGGCCGACTGCTACGAGCGGCCAAGGAAGCGTCAACGGGGCCGGCCCTCTTTCGGGTTCTGCCAAGTTTCGGACCGCCAGCAGAAGGGTGAAGTCGCAAGGACGGCAAAAGGCCAGAACCACCGCGACCCACGGAAGCAGCATGAAGACCGTTAGGCCAAGGGTACCCAGCAAGAACCAGGAAACAGAGAGCACGATCCAGGCGCCTAGGTACAACGCAACGATGCGAAAGCTGGATTTTCCGGAGATCTCGGCCCTCGGCGGCGAGGCGTACTCGTGATGCCGCGGCCTAACCGTGATGCGAAGCCGCATATTCCTCCTTCGCCACGACTTAGGCAACCCCGCGAACAAGCTCAGCTAGGTTTCTCAATTACGGTTCCTCAAGTATCAGAAAGACCCCAGATTCAACCCCAGTTACGGCCATGCACCGCGCTCCAGAGACGTACGAGCCCTTCTCGGTCGTTTGGTAAGCCGAAAAGCTCGTAGAGATTCGAATGCAACTGATGTCGGTTTCTACCTGGAAAGTTGTCTTGCCAAAGTTCAGTCTTCTTTAAGAGAGCGGCAAGCCAGTCTCGTTCATCCTCATCTGTTGGTGCTTGTAAGTTGTGCGTCCGCGCAGGTCCGATCCAGAGGAACTCGATCGTGCGGTTGCCTTTGAAGAACGACATGTCAGGGAAATCGCCGACGACTCCGAATCTTCCGTAAGCAGCCTCCAGCAAAAATTTACATACCAACTGGCACTGATCGGTGCTTTTTCCTTCTTCAAGGATACGAACAAGCACCGCCACTTGGCGATCTTTCGACAGTTTAGGCAAGGCCCGATTCATGCACTGTATAAACGGCAAAATCGATTTGAGGCCAGACCAAGCATGGACTACTTCGTCCACAGTCGCGGTCGAAGTGTGATCTCCGTCGAGCATTATCATCTCCATCCCGCAGACAAACCTGAGCTCCTGGCTTTCTGACTGAAGGCCGTCCGCAAGGCGGTCTCGCCAGCCGGGCAATGCCGATGCGACTCTCGCAAGTGTTAGGAGTTTTCCCACCTTGTTCGAAGAGTCTTGCTCCGCGTCGTAGTCAGAGAGGAGCAACGCCAGATACTCCTTCGCTCGCTCGGGACAAACCGTGAGGAGGCTACCGGTGCTGACGGGATCTACATGAAACAGCTTCAAGTAGTTGGAGTAGCCGCCGCGAATTGCGTCTGACATCGCCAGAGCCTCTTCGCTAAGGTCGGACCCAGATCGGGCCAGTTCGGTTGAGTATAACGAAAGGTATAACAACAACTCTCGCACGAGCGGGTCGCTCTCATTCGATAACAGGGGGAGAAGAGATCGCACCCATTTGGGAGCCGGGGAGCGGAGTGTACTGTACCATTGGAACCCGGTGTCGAGAGCGTCGCTGCGCTCCTCAAAACCGTCACCTTTGTAAATGGTCTGCAAGAGCGCCGCCGTCATCGGTTCCCACTGCAGTTCCAGGACTTCTTCGGGCAGTTCCAGCATGGCGCTATAACCTTAGGTGATGTTCTACTTGCAAATGTTTAGAGCAAGGCCAAATCTCTGGTATGCGTTTGCTATCGCCACCTGACATTCCGGGCAGATGTTCACTCTAGACCCCAGCGCGATAATGAAATCACCGCCGGCAGCGCTGACCAGTTTTTGTTCGACGTGAATTGTTCGGCTCAAGAGCACCTCTACCTTGCCCGTAGGTAATACACGCCGAGCGCGGCGTCAAACTGCTCGCCGCGATATAGGAACTCATTGACCGTCGAGCCGGTCTGCGCCACTGTGTTCCCGAATGCGTCGTAGTCGTACGTATCCGTCACCGCGCCCGCGCCATTAACAATCTCGCGCACCGTCCCGCCCGCATCATACCCGTAGTAACTCAGCACCCCGCCCCGGTTCTGCGAGATCCGCATCAGCCCATAAGTGAACTGCGTCGTCACCGCCCCGCCAACCGTCTCGTCCGCCGCCTGCGCATACTTAGTCGTTAAATCATCCACTAGGTATCTTGTTGTAACGCCGCCAACCGTTTCGGACACTCGCTTGCCGTCGCCGTCGTAGGTGATCTGCACTCCGGATGAGGTGGAGAGCAGACGATCCTCGAAATCGAATGTGTAGTTGGTCCCGGCGTTGGACACAGTGTTGCCGTTCGCATCGTACGTATCTGTGGTCAACCGGTCATCATTATCGTAGTTCAGGCTTTGTGCCGGCAGCGCCATCAGCGTCGAAGTCAACGACTGGCGATTGCCCACCGGATCCAGCATGTACGTCAGACCGTATACCCGAAGGATATCGCTTGCCTCAAAATGGTGCCATCTTTCTGAGTAGTAAATCGTCCGCGTCTGATTGTCGCTGTATCCTCCTTCCGGCAAGCAGCGCCGTCAGGTCACTGGGAACCCCTCCGCTAAATATATGCGATTTATGATCGCTTACCAGTCATAAGAGGAAGCTGGACCGCAATGGTCCCGAACGTTCCAATGAGGGTCGCCTGGGGGCCGCTAAACAGGAATACAGACAGGCCCCATAAGCCAGCGACAGAAGCTAGGTAAGGAAGCGCCCACCACCATGGACGGCCGGCATCGAGCAAACGGCCGGCAGCCTTGACGGCCCACACCAAGGGCACCACCCCCCAAATTACCACCCTTATTACTTTGGAGGGCACGTGGGAAGGGACCGACAAAATTATCGTCCAAAAGTAGCAAAAGAGCAATACCATAATGAAGTCCGCCCGATTGACCCTGCGAATCAAAGTCATGCAAATAACGCTCCGATACCAAGTATTGTGCTGAAAATGAATATAGCGTTACATCCAACATCAGTAAGGTAGAAGTCTTCCAACGGTAGCGGAGGGAGATTATGTGCAGCCCTATACTGGTTTAAGAATGCGGGAAGAGCACACGCCGTTGCCGGAAATGTGGCTGCCGCGAAGACAACCACCTGGGCGAGCCTAGCGACACTAAAAAACGCCTCACGTCCGGACGGGTCGATCAGGTTCAAGGGATCGCTATTCGCATAAGCAAAGAGAGGCTGAACGCCTATAAGAACCCGCTTGCTTGGGCCGCAGTCGCACGCACCCACCTCTTCCCTCTCCAACTTATCCGCCGTCAAAAACCGCCCCGTCCGCGGCACATACCACCGTGCCCGCAGATAATACATCGCCAGCGCCGAATCAAACTGCTCACCGCGATACAGAAACTCGTTCGTAGTTAAGCCGGTCTGCGCCACGGTGTTGCCGAACGCGTCGTAGTCGTACGTATCCGTCACCGCGCCAGAGCGGTTCAGAAGCTCGCGCGTAGAGCCGCCGGCATCATAACCGTAATAGCTCAATGCGCCCGCTCGGTTTTGGGAAATTCGCATCAGACCGTAGATGAATTGCGCCACGACTGCGCCGTTGGCAGTCTCTTCAGCCAGTTGCGCATAGCGGGTCGGCGTTAAATCATCCACTAGGTATTTTGTTGTGACGCCGCCGACCGTTTCAGACACTCGCTTGCCATCGCCGTCGTACGCAATCTGAACGCCGGATGAAGTGGACAGCAAGCGATCCTCGAAATCGTACGTATAATTGGTCCCACCGCTGGACAGGGTGTTGCCGTTCGCATCATACGTATCTGTGGTCAACCGGTCGTCGTCATCGTAGGTTAGGGTCTGTGCCGGCAACGCCATTAGCGTCGAAGTCAACGATTTACGATTGCCCACCGGATCCAGCATGTATGTCAGGACGCCATTGTTCGCCGTGACAGGATCACCTGAGACGGTCTCATTCAGGAGGCGGTAGATAAGATCGTATTCGTAGCCTTCCGCTCGACCGCCTGACTCCGCCACGCTCAGCTTGTGTCCGGACGGGCCGAAAGTCTGCCCATAGCTCGCGATCGCTGACAAGCCGGGACCGGTCACACTGAGAGCGGTGGTACGGTCGCGCAAGTCGTAGGTGAACGCGTGGGTCGCTCCATTCGGATAGGTGAGGGAGGCAATCTGGCTGGTCGCGTCGTAACTGTAGTTCGTCAAGCCATTGGTCACGTTGTCGGTCACGATCCAGAGCCGGTTGTCGGCATCCCAAGCGTAGGACACATTGGTGCCGTTCATGTTCGACGAAACCACGGATGCCACATTTCCAGCCAGATCGTAGGTGTAGCTCAGGGCGCCCTCTGGCGTCGTCTTCTGCTGCACCTGATCGCGATTGCTGTAAGTGTAGGTCGTAACGCCGCTCGCATCCGTCATCGATTGCCGCTGTCCCGTGGCCGTATACGTAAAGGATACGGTAGTTGCACCGAAACTGGCATCCGGCTTTTTACTGAGCACGCGATTCAAACTGTCGTACGCTAGGGCAGTGGTCTTGCCGTTAAAATCTACGTGCGTGATTTGATTTTGCTCCAAATCGTAGGTCCAGGATTCGGTTTGCAGCAGCGGCAGCGTGCGAGAAGTGCGGCGATTCAGAGCGTCGTACTGGTAGCTGGTGGTGTTGCTAAGTAGTTAGTTGGGTATATATATAATATCCGGTCGTACTTTACGTACACCTTTGTGTAGTATACGTTCCCCGGCTGTTGGCGTCCTTCTGGCTAGTCTTGTTGCCGGCCATATCGTAGCCGTAGCTGGTTTTCTGGCTGAGGGCGTCCTGAACCTGAGTCAACTGGCTGGCGGCATCGTAGGTGTAATGCGTCGTGTTGTTTTCCTCGTCCTGCACGCAGAGCACCTTGCTCAGTCCGTCGTAAGTCTTAGTGACTGTCTTTCCATCCGGCGTATTGGTGGTTAGCTGCCGGCCCCGCGGGTCGAATGTATAGGCGGTCGTCCGCTGCTTGGCGACAGCGAAGTTCGTCGCTTACTGAAGAGTTGCCGACCCCTTTTTGACCTAGACGGATTCGCGGGCTGAAGTGGGCCGCTCAGGCTGCCCCGGGCGCCCGGTTTTGTCGAAATGCCTGCGGTAAAACGGCGGACCGAAAATAAGGATAGCGGAAATCGCCAGAACGACCCCGGCGACCGGTGAGAACACCTGACTAGGTTCTTTCGCGCTCGCCAGAACGGCGCAGGCCGGCCCTTTTGGGGCCTGCGCGCACAGTTTCGCCGAGATGTGAAGGCGAATCATTCGATCGAGCACTTCCCCAAGTCCAAAAGCTATGGTCGTCAATAATGCTACGGCCGCTACCGGCAACCTCCGCGACACATAGGCCTTGGCAGACAATATCGTCAGAAGGAGTGACACAGAAATGAGTAGCATCTCAATTCGAAGTAAGACTGGAGGAAACACCTCACGGGATACATAGTAGATCCCTAGAAGCAGAGACACAACTCCTGTAGAGTAGAAAACTAGTTCTGATTTATCAGAGGCCATTGGGTGCACGCCGCCTGCGCGCCGGGATCGCCGGTGACCCAGGCGTCCGCACAAAGCACGAAATGTAGAATGTCCGGAGCTAACTTCAGCGTTAGATAGGCAGTCCCTATCGCCACGTACGCGGCTACTTGAACCCAAATCACAGCATCCACTAAAGCATCTAGCAATGGACCTCTGCCGCCCGGGTCGATCATGCCCACGGGATCAGCGTTGGCATATCCAAACACCTGATTGATATTGATACGGGGCGTCTTCAGCGGGCAGTCGCACGCATGCACGTCTTCACCCTCGTACTTGTCTGCGGTTAAGAATCGCCCCGTTCGCGGCACATAATACCGCGCCCGAAGGTAATACATTCCCAGGGCCGAATCAAACTGCTCCCCGCGACACAAAAACTCATTCGCCGTCGAGCCCGTCTGCGCCACTAGATTCCCGAATGCATCGTACTCATATGTATCCGTGACCGTGCCCGCGCCGTTCAAGAGATCGCGCGTCGAACCACCCGCATCATACCCGTAGTAACTGACTACGCCATCGCGGTTTTGCGAAATCCGCATCAATCCGTAAGTGAACTGCGCCCCTACCGCGCCGTTGGCTGTCTCTTCAGCGACCTGCGCATAGTGGGTTGGCGTTGGATCGTCTACAAGGAATTTTGTTGTGATGCCGCCGACCGTTTCAGACACTCGCTTGCCATCGCCGTCGTACGCAATCTGAACGCCGGATGAAGTGGACAGCAAACGGTCCTCGAAATCGTATGTGTAGTTGGTCCCGCCGCTGGACACCGTATTGCCGTTCGCATCGTACGTATCTGTGGTCAACCGGTCGTCAGCATCGTAGTTCAGGGTTTGTGCCGGCAGCGCCATCAGCGTCGAAGTCAACGATTTGCGATTGCCCACCGGATCCAGCATGTATGTCAAGACGCCGTTGTTCGCCGTGACAGGATCACCTGCGATGGTCTCATTCAGGAGCCGGTAGATAAGATCGTATCCGTAGCCCTCCGCTCGACCGCCTGACTCCGCCACGCTCAGCTTGTGTCCGGATGGGCCGAAGGTCTGCCCGTAGCTCGCGATCGCTGACAAGCCGGGACCGGTCACACTGAGAGCGGTGGTACGGTCGCGCAAGTCGTAGGTGAACGCGTGGGTCGCTCCATTCGGATACGTGAAGGAGGCAATCTGGCTGGTCGCGTCGTAACTGTAGTTCGTCAAGCCGTTGGTCACGTTGTCCGTTACGCTGGAGAGCCGGTTGTCCGCGTCCCAAGCGTACGACACATTCGTCCCGCCCGCGTTCGACGAAACCACGGATGCCACATTTCCGGCCAGATCGTAGGTGTAGTTCAAGGCACCCTCCGGCGTCGCTTTCTGCAGCGCCTGATCGCGATTGCTGTAAGTGTATGTCGTGACGCCGCTCGCATCCGTCATCGATTGCCGCTGCCCCGTGGCCGTATACATGAAGGATACGGTAGTTGCGCTGAAACTGGCATCCGGCTTTTTACTGAGCAAGCGATTCAAACTGTCGTACGCAAGAGTAGTGGTCTTGCCGTTGAAGTCTACGTGCGTGATTTGATTTTGCTCGAAATCGTAGGTCCAGGATTCGGTTTGCAGCAGCGACAGCGTGCGAGAAGTGCGGCGATTGAGAGTGTCATAGATGTAGCTGGTGGTGTTGCCGTTGGCGTCCGTCTGGCTGGTCTTGTTGCCGTCCATATCGTAGCCGTAGCTCGTCTTCTGGTTCAGGGCATCTACAACCTGCGTCAACTGGCTGGCGGCGTCATAGGTATAATACGTCGTGTTGTTTTCCTCGTCCTGCACGGACAGCACCTTGCCCAGCCCGTCGTAAGTCTTGGTGACTGTCTTTCCATCCGGCGTATTGGTGGTTAGCTGCCGGCCCCGCGGGTCGAACGTGTAGGTTGTCGTCCGTTGCTTGCATCCAGCATGGACGTGCGCTGGCCCTTGCTGTCGTATCCGTACTGAGTTAGATTGCCAGCTCCGTCCTTGACGCTCGTCGTGCGGCCGGCGGCATCATAGGCGTAGGTGGTCGTGTTGCCGCGCGGATCGGTCTCGGTGAGTTTTCGGTCATCCCCGTCGTAAGTCCAGCTTGTAGTCGCGGCATCCGTTGTTCCGGAGGCGACGGTCTTGCTGATCAAGCGACCCACCAAATCATAGGTGTAAGTCGTCGTCCGGTTTAATTGATCGACTTCCCTGAGTTTGTTGCCACGGAAATCATAAGCGGGGAAGGGGATACTTCGCGTGGTCCCATCGGCATAGAGGATCTGGCTTACACGGTTGGCGTTGTCATAGGTGTAAGTTGTGGTGTTCCCATTCCGGTCCGTTTCGGTGAGTTTGTTGTTGTTGCCATCGTAAGTGTATTTCGTGGTATGCATCGTGGCGTCAACAACTGATGTACGGCGGTTGTAAGGGTCGTAGAAGTAAGTGGTCGTGTTGTTGCGCGGGTCGGTTTGCATCTTCAGGTTGCCGAGGGTGTCATAAACCTGAATTCCGAAGTTAGACGTTAGAGCATAAGGATTCAGTTCCGTATTCACGGCAATCGGAGTCAGCCAGGCGCGACAGGCACCAACTTCGGTGAGGTAGGAAAAACCCAAGCCAAGATGCTGGTGAGAAGAGAGATGCGGCGCTTGAGTCCACCCCATGCTGTGGACATCAACAGAATGATTTCGTTGCCCTCATGGATCAATTCCGCACCGCACAAGAAAACCTGCGATCGCAGCGTGCCAGGTTCTTTGTGTTGCCCCATGCCACTGGCCCGCCGAAACTCACTGAGCAAGTTGAACAACAGCAGCACGCTCCGGAAAACGGCGTCGGTGGCTTGGAAGTCCTGGAGACAAAAACGGTCCGCCCCCAGATCGTGCTTTAGCTCGGCAATCCGGTTCTCCATATCAGCACGGTGATTGTAGTCGCGCCAAATCTCTTCCGGGGCTGCCGGCAAACTGGTCACTAGCACTCGGAAGGTGTAGGCGGGCAGGTCAATCAATTTCTTTCCCACCGACGGTTTGCTATCGCGAACCTGCTCTCTCACGGCTACGAACCGTCGTGGCCGATCCCAGCCCATCAATTTGATCTCACACTCTCCCACTGCATAATTGTCGTCCAACGCTCTCCAGTCCACGATCCGCGTCACCTCCCGCTTCACCCACTTGGTGAAGCGCGCCACCACAATGTAAGGAATTTTCCGTTGCTCCAGAAACATGAATAGGTCCTTGTCAAAGAAACCGGCATCCGCTCTCACCACTCGCAACGGTCCGCGCTGACCCCACAGCGCCAGTGCCTCTTTCAGAAATTCCGTTACCCCTCGTCCCGTGCCACTGTTGCCGCTACGCAGCCATCCATGCATCACGAAGTGGCTCTCCGCCAGCACCGCTAACAGCGGATGGTGGCTCACTCGTCCCGGACGTCGCGGGTTGTAGCCTTTCAGAGCACCTTCCTGTTGTTGTCCATGACGCTCGAACACCGTCGAATCCAAGTCCAGACTATGCCCTTGCGTGAGCCGCGGAAGCCGCTCCATCATCCACTCGGTCATCGGCTCAAAGAATCGTTGCACTTCCCCCATTCCGAAGCGGAGAAACAGATTCCGGATGGTGTCGTCACTGGGAAACCGATCGATTCCCAACAGGCCATGCAAGGCCCGGTCGCCCCGCAGCCAACTGGTCTGCGCGAACCGTCGCGCACCGGCCGCTACCGAAATTAAAAACGCAATGTAGGTCTGAGCAGGCGGGATTGAATTGGGAGATCGATGCGTCACCGGCATACATTCGCTGACCTTCTTCACCAACCCGATCTTGTTCAGAAACTCCAGGAAAACCACCATGCCCCCGAACGGCGTCAGCGCCCGGTCCGTTTCCTGCAATGAAACTCTCTGTCCACCGAAGATCCGAGTGCTCTCAGCTTCCATCCGCCCAGTCTACGCTGACCGCTGAGTTCAACTTCGGAATTCAGGATAAACGCTTTTCGTGCGCCTGCCAAGTGCGTCCGTGGAGGTCTGAACATTGCCGAACGGGTCATAGGTGAAATGGGAAGAGTTACCGCGTGCATCGACGTACGTAAGTGGCTGACCGGCCGCGTTGTAAGTAAACTGGCAACCGAACCCACCAGGTCGGTGATGGTAGAGATCCGGAAGTTTGTGTCGTACACGACGCTGGTTATGTTTTGTGCGATGTTCGGCGGATCGATGGTAAAGGGTCCACCGACTTGGTTATAGACTCTCGTCGAGACGTTCCCCAGCGGATCGGTGATTGGTTGTATGGAAACCATTGGAATCGTAAATGTACTTCGTCGTCTGCCCCAAGGCATCGGTCTTGGTGAGCTGGCTGTGGTTGGCGTCGTAGGTGTAATACGTCGTGTTGTTTTCCTCGTCCTGCGCGGACAGCACCTTGCTCAACCCGTCAAAAGTTTTGGTGACCGTCTTGCCGTCGGGCGTTGTGGTGGTCAGTTGGCGTCCGCGAGGATCGAGCGCATACGTCATCGTGCGCAGCTTCGCATCCAGCTTCGACGTTCGCTGCCCCTTGCTGTCGCAGCCATACTGCGTCAGGTTGCGAGCGCCGTCCTGCGAGCTCGTCATGTGCCCGCGTCGTCATAGCTGGAGTAGGTCGCGTTCCCGCGCGGGTCGGTCTCGCTCAATTTGCGATCGTCACCGGAGATGCGGACGCCAGTGCCGATGACTCACCTGCCGCCGCTTGCCTTGCGGACGACCTGAGACGGAATCAGCATCAGCGGCAACTGCACGGCTATGATGGAGACGTCGCGCGTCAGGCTATCCGGGAGTAGCTCCCTGATCGCGACTATCAGCATTATCAAAGGGAAGCTCCAGCCGGGGTGGATGTTCGCATCTATCAGTCGTCCTGTGGCCATGCGAATCCAGATGCACGCAACCACACACCAGATCAGTGCAGCGCTGGCACTACCTGGCAGCAGTCGGTCCGAGCCAAACATGACTACCAGGGACAATGCTAGGACGGTGAAAAAACGCCTAGGCACAGCTCGGCGAGTGAAGAAAGGTAATTTAACGGCTTTCATCGAAAATATGCCGCGACAGTGAGGGCGCCGAACGCTCCCGCCTCTATTTCACACACAAGATTAAAGAGCTCTTGGTTCTGAATATGGCCAAGACCACCATGGGCCCCGACTATGCAGTAAAGGGTGGTCGCAGCAAAAACAACTGCGGTACCCTCCTCAAAGACTGCCGCCCGCACCGCCACCCAGAAAATATTTTCCTCCCCGAGAGGGTCGGCGAAATTGATTGGGTCAGCGGTGGTGTATTCAAATAAATTGGCAACCGCGCCTTTCGGAACGAGACGTCGCTGTCCGGTGCACAAGCATAGCGTTCCCTCGGGGGACTCATACCTGTCCTGGGTCAAAAACCTCCCGGTCCGCGGCACGTAGTAGCGAGCCCGCAGGTAGTACATTCCCAGGGCCGAGTCGAGATGTTCGCCGCGGAAGAGGAACTCATTCGCCGTCGAGCCCGTCTGCGCCACCACGTTGCCAAATGCATCGAACTCGTACGTGTCCGTTGAGACGCCAGCGCTGTTCAGCAACTCGCGCACCGAGCCGCCCGGGTCGTAACCGTAATAGCTCAACACGCCCGCTCGGTTTTGGGAAATTCGCATCAGACCGTAGGTGAATTGCGCCACGACGGCGCCGTTGGCAGTCTCTTCAGCCACTTGCGCATAGCGGGTCGGCGTTAAATCATCCACTAGGTATTTTGTTGTGACTCCACCGACCGTTCCAGACACCCTCTTGCCATCGCCGTCGTACGCAATCTGAACGCCGGATGAAGTGGACAGCAAACGGTCCTCGAAATCGTATGTGTAGTTGGTCCCGCCGCTGGACACCGTATTGCCGTTCGCATCGTACGTATCTGTGGTCAACCGGTCGTCAGCATCGTAGTTCAGGGTTTGTGCCGGCAGCGCCATCAGCGTCGAAGTCAACGATTTGCGATTGCCCACTGGATCCAGCATGTATGTCAAGACGCCGTTGTTCGCCGTGACAGGATCACCTGAGATGGTCTCATTCAGGAGGCGGTAGATAAGATCGTATCCGTAGCCTTCCGCTCGACCGCCTGACTCCGCCACGCTCAGCTTGTGTCCGGATGGGCCGAAGGTCTGCGCGTAGCTCGCGATCGCTGACAAACCGGGCCCGGTAACGTTGAGAGCGGTGGTACGGTCGCGCAAATCGTAGGTGGACGCGTGGGTCGCTCCATTCGGATACGTGAAGGAGGCAAGCTGGCTGGTCGCGTCGTAACTGTAGTTCGTCACGCCATTGGTCACGTTGTCGGTCACGATCGAGAGCCGGTTGTCGGCATCCCAAGCGTAGGACACATTGGTGCCGTTCATGTTCGACGAAAGCAACGAGGCGACATTTCCAGCCAGATCGTAGGTGTAGCTCAGGGCGCCCTCTGGCGTCGCTTTCTGCAGCACCTGATCCCGATTGCTGTACGTGTATGTCGTGACGCCGCTCGCATCCGTCATCGATTGCCGCTGCCCCGTGGCCGTATACATGAAGGATACGGTAGTTGCGCTGAAACTGGCATCCGGCTTTTTACTGAGCAAGCGATTCAAACTGTCGTACGCAAGAGTAGTGGTCTTGCCGTTGAAGTCTACGTGCGTGATTTGATTTTGCTCGAAATCGTAGGTCCAGGATTCGGTTTGCAGCAGCGACAGCGTGCGAGAAGTGCGGCGATTCAGAGCGTCATAGACGTAGCTGGTCGTGTTGCCGTTGGCGTCCGTCTGGCTCGTCTTGTTGCCGGCCATATCGTAGCCGTAGCTCGTCTTCTGGTTCAGGGCATCTAAAACCTGTGTCAACTGGCTGGCGGCGTCATAGGTATAATACGTCGTGTTGTTTTCCTCGTCCTGCACGGACAGCACCTTGCCCAGCCCGTCGTAAGTCTTGGTGACTGTCTTTCCATCCGGCGTATTGGTGGTTAGCTGCCGGCCCCGCGGGTCGAACGTGTAGGTTGTCGTCCGTTGCTTGCATCCAGCATGGACGTGCGCTGGCCCTTGCTGTCGTATCCGTACTGAGTTAGATTGCCAGCTCCGTCCTTGACGCTCGTCGTGCGGCCGGCGGCATCATAGGCGTAGGTGGTCGTGTTGCCGCGCGGATCGGTCTCGGTGAGTTTTCGGTCATCCCCGTCGTAAGTCCAGCTTGTAGTCGCGGCATCCGCTGTTCCGGAGGCGACGGTCTTGCTGATCAAGCGACCCACCAGGTCGTAGGTCTGGCGTTGTGTTATGACTTGGGTCGCCCGGACTTAGACTGCTCTCGAAGCCTTAGACCTTCAAGTACAGCTTTTGCGCCAGCGATGGTGGCTAGCAAGATTAAGAGCGCTATCAAGAAAATGGTCGTTGCTGAGGTTCGAGGATGTTTGGCAAGGTTCCAGCATACGAGGGCCACCGTGACGCTCATCGCGCAACTTGTCACTCTCCAGATGGTGGGTCTGAGTTTGGAGGGTGCTACCCAAAATAATGTAGTCAACGTAAGAATCGACGTCTCGCCTACAAGCTCGCCGATAGAGAGCGATGATCCGCCAATTACCAACCGCATCACAATTAGCGTCGTAGACATCACAAAGAACTTCTGGAGGTCCGGTGGACTTGCCCCCTATTTTGAGACAACCAGTTAAGAGTCGAAAATCAGTGAATGGAGGATTCGACTCATGGGATTGTCCCGACGGAAGTTCACGCGTGAAATGAAACTGGCTGCGGTTCAGCAGCTGGAAGCAGGAACGTCAGCCGCCGCGGTGGCGCGGGCCTTTGAAATCAATGCCAACCTGCTGCACCGGTGGCGGAAGGAGTTCCGCCATGGTCCCGGCAATGCGTTCCCCGGTGTGGGAAAGCGGCGTTGGGAGGACCCCAAGGTGGGGCACCTGGAGCGCAAGGTTGGCCAGCAGGCCGTGGAGATTGATTTTTTGAAAGGGTGCTTGCAGCGAATCGAGGAACAGCGGATGCTGCAGGCGCTGACTGGAAAGCCGCGACCTACCAGTACATCCGGAGCCAAATCGAAGAAGGTATCCCGATGACGGCGACGCGCATGTGCCAACTGGGAAAAGTCAGCCGGGCGGGTCTCTATCGATTCGATCCCGGCGCCGAACGGGCGGCCGATGACGATCTGGATCTACGGAACGAAATTCATCGGATCGCGCTGGAGTTCCCCTGCTATGGCCGGCCGCGGATCACGGCCGAGTTGAGACGGCGCGGCTGGCAGGTCAATCACAAACGGGTGGCGCGGATCCTGCGCGAAGATAATTTGCTGTGCCTGCGCCGCAAGAAATTCGTGGTGACAACCACGGATTCCAAGCATGGTCTGGCGGTCTATCCGAATCTGGCAGCCGACCTGGAGCCGACTGGCATCGATCAGCTCTGGGTCGCTGACATTACCTATGTACGGCTAGAGACGGAGTTCGTCTACCTGGCGGTTGTGCTGGACGCCTATTCGCGTAGAGTGATCGGTTGGGCACTCGATCGGTCACTGGAAGCCGACCTGGCAATCGAGGCATTGGAGATGGCATTCCGGCAGCGGTCACCAGCGGAAGGTCTGACCCATCATTCCGACCGAGGGGTTCAGTATGCTTCTCATGCCTACACCCGCCTGCTCAACGATCACGGGGTTCAGATCAGCATGAGCCGCAAAGGCAATCCCTATGACAACGCCTTCTGCGAATCCTTCATGAAAACCCTGAAATACGAGGAGGTCTATCGCCAGGAATATCGCGATCTGGCTGACGCGCATGCTTCCATCGAGCGGTTCATCGAAAACATCTATAACGGCAAGCGGCTGCACTCGGCGCTGGACTACCGTCCGCCGATCGAGTTCGAACGCTCGCTTCCAGCCTCGCAGCAGGTTTGTGCATGAAAGGCCGGTTGTTTACGAGACCAAAAACTGAGGGCGCCCTCAACAAGCGTTTTTGCAGGCATGCCGGAATCTATCGGTCCGATGTGTCGTTCCTGCTGATAAACCTGGGCCAGAGTACCGCTTCCCGGTCGGGTCCGGGCCAGGCTATAGGACGCGCCGGAAGTAACCACGCCCTGCCCATCGTCCACGACGAGTTCCGGCCGGCTATTCCTCAACGGGTTGCTCGCCAGCATGGCCCGTCTCCGCTTCACCGGCACCCTCAGCTTAAATCTATTGCCGCCTCGAAGGGAATCATTTACCATCGAACGGTAACCAGTCTCTTAACTGTTTGTCTCAGCCCAGGGGGCAGGTTCACGGCGTCCTCATAAGCTACTCCAAAGGAACTTGGATAATAGTGTTGCAAATGCCAAAACCTATTTGAGAAGAGATGAATAATCTGGCTACGCCGATTACGTCGATATTTGCCATCGTGGGCTCAGGTAGCTGGGGAGGTAGGTCGTTCTCGTTCAAATACAATACGAACGCATATGTTAGAACCCCAGTGCAGCCCAACAGGCTAATGGTGCTACCATACATATAAAGCTTTTGCACTGCCGGCACTGCCGCATTCAGGATGTTGCGGGCGGTTGTGATGGCGTCATCCAAGAAGGCGTCACGCCCTGACGGATCTACAAGGTCAACGGGATCGACGTCTCCATAGACGAACGAATGATGGCTACCCTTCGGAGCCAAACTCGCGCCACTGGATGAACAGCCACAAGAACGTGTCTCTTCTCCTTCTCACTTATCCGCCGTCAAAAACCTCCCGGTCCGAGGCACATAGTACCTCGCTCACAGATAGTACATTCCTAGTGCCGGATCAAATTGCTCGCCGCGATATAGGAATTCATTCACCGTCGAGCCAGTCTGCGCTACCGTGTTCCCGAACGCGTCGTACTCGTAGGTATCCGTCACCGCGCCCGCGGTGCTCAGAAGCTCGCGCGTAGAACCGCCGGCATCATAACCGTAATAGCTCAACACGCCCACTCGGTTTTGGGAAATTCGCATCAGACCGTAGGTGAATTGCGCCACGACGGCGCCGTTGGCAGTCTCTTCAGCCACTTGCGCATAGCGGGTCGGCGTTAAATCATCCACTAGGTATTTTGTTGTGACTCCGCCGACCGTTTCGGACACACGGTTGCCGTCACCGTCGTAGGCGATCTGTACTCCGGATGAGGTGGACAGCAAACGATCCTCGAAATCGTACGTGTAATTGGTCCCGCCGCTGGACACCGTATTGCCGTTCGCATCGTACGTATCGGTGGTCAGCCGGTCGTCGTTGTCGTAGGTTAGGGTCTGTGCCGGCAATGTGGCCAGCGTTGAGGCCAGCGATTTCCGATTGCCCACTGGATCCAGCATGTATGTCAAGACGCCGTTGTTCGCCGTGACAGGATCACCTGAGATGGTCTCATTCAGGAGGCGGTAGATAAGATCGTATCCGTAGCCTTCCGCTCGACCGCCTGACTCCGCCACGCTCAGCTTGTGTCCGGATGGGCCGAAGGTCTGCGCGTAGCTCGCGATCGCTGACAAACCGGGCCCGGTAACGTTGAGAGCGGTGGTACGGTCGCGCAAATCGTAGGTGGACGCGTGGGTCGCTCCATTCGGATACGTGAAGGAGGCAATCTGGCTGGTCGCGTCGTAACTGTAGTTCGTCACGCCATTGGTCACGTTGTCGGTCACGATCGAGAGCCGGTTGTCGGCATCCCAAGCGTAGGACACATTGGTGCCGTTCATGTTCGACGAAAGCAACGAGGCGACATTTCCAGCCAGATCGTAGGTGTAGCTCAGGGCGCCCTCTGGCGTCGCTTTCTGTAGCACCTGATCGCGATTGCTGTAAGTGTATGTCGTGACGCCGCTCGCATCCGTCATCGATTGCCGCTGCCCCGTGGCCGTATACATGAAGGATACGGTACTTGCGCTGAAAGTGGCATCCGGCGTTTTACTCAGCAAACGATTCAAACTATCGTACGCAAGGGTAGTGATCTTACCGTTGAAGTCCACGTGCGTGACTTGATTTTGCTCGAAATCGTAGGTCCAGGATTCGGTTTGCAACAGCGGCAGCGTGCGAGAAGTGCGGCGATTCAGCGTGTCGTAGACGTAGCTGGTGGTGTTGCCGTTGGCGTCCGTCTGGCTGGTCTTGTTGCCGTCCATATCGTAGCCATAGCTCGTCTTCTGGTTCAGGGCATCTACAACCTGCGTCAACTGGCTGGCGGCATCATAGGTGTAGTATGTGGTGTTGCTTTCTTCGTCCTGCACGGAGAGCACCTTGCTCAACCCGTCATAGGTTTTGGTGACAGTTTTGCCGTCTGGCGTATTGGTGGTTAGCTGCCTCCCCCGAGGATCGAACGTATAGGTCGTCGTCCGCTGCTTGGCGTCCAGCATGGACGTGCGCTGGCCCTTGCTGTCGTATCCGTACTGCGTCAGATTGCCGGCGCCGTCCTTCACGCTCGTCATGCGGCCAGCGGCATCATACGCGTAGTAAGTAGTATTGCCGCGTGGATCGGTCTCGGTGAGTTTGCGGTCGTCTCCGTCGTAGGTGTAAGCCGTCGTGGCCGCATCCGTTGTGCCCGAAGCCACCGTCTTACTCACCAGGCGGCCCACTAAATCGTACGAGTTCGTAGTCATCCGTTGCAACTGATCGATCTCCGTCAACTTATTGCCCCGGAAATCATAAGACGGAAAGCTTCGCGTGGTCCCGTCGGCGTAGAGCACCTGGCTTACCCGGTTGGCGTTGTCATAAGTGTAGGTGGTCTTATTCCCATTCCGGTCTGTTTCGGTGAGCTTGTTGTTGTTGCCATCGTAAGTGTATTTTGTGGCGTGGTTCGTGGCGTCGACCACCGACGTTTGTCGATTGTAAGCATCGTAGAAATAAGTAGTGGTGTTGTTGAGCGGGTCGGTTCGGGTCTTCAAGTTGCCGATGGTGTCATAAACGCTAGTGGTGACCCGGCTGAGGGCATCCGTGGAGGTTTGAAGATTGCCGAACTGGTCATAGGTGTAGTGGGAAGAGTTACCGCGCGCGTCCACGTAAGTTAGCGGCTGACCGGCCGCATTGTACAGGGGGAACTGCGCAACAGCGCCTACCACGTCGGTGATCGTCGAGACGCGGAAGTTTGTGTCGTATACGACGTTGGTTATGTTCCGCGCGATGTTTTGCGGGTCGGTGATGGTTGTGGGTCCACCCACCTGGTTATAGACTCTCGTAGAGACGTTATTCAGCGGATCGGTGATGGTTGTCTGGAAACCATTCGTGTCGTACATGTACTTGGTCGTCTGCATCAACGCATCCGTCATCGTAAGCTTGTTATGATTCGCGTCGTAAGTGTATCTGGTGGTGCGCTGCTGAGCGCCGGTGACGCTCTCGGTGACGCTGAGCGGCATCCCGTAGGCGTCAGCCACGGTGACCACCGTCCCGCCATCCGGATTGGTAACCGTGGTCGTGAGGCCAGTCGTGTCGTAGGCATATTGAGTGGTGTTGCCGACGGCATCGGTGATGGACGAGACGCGGCCGGAGGTGTCATAGACCGTGGAGCCGGCGAGGTTGCCGTTCTTGTCGAACTCCGCCGTCAGGAGATGCGTGTCGTCGTAGGCGTACTTTCCGGCCGTCGGGATACCGGGATATTGGACGCTGGTCAGGTTGCCGTTGCCATCCTCGTAGGCGTACACGTAGACGTTCCCCAGCGTGTCCGTGATCTGCGTGATGCGCCCCTGGCTGTCGCGCACAAAGGGCACGTTCAGCCCATTCGAACTCGTGATGCCGCTCGGCGTAACGGTGATGGTGTTCCCGCTCAAGTCTTGCACCGACTGCAGCGATCCATCCGCTCCGATCGTATACACGCGCCCATACGGGTCCGTGTACACATAGCCTGTTGCCTGATACGGCAATCCGGCATTGTCGATCGCGCATTCAAACGTGCTGCCCATGCTTAGCAACACTCCGCTGCAGTTATCGCCGGTGGTCGTTAAAGACCCGTAGAAACCTGGCTCTGCTGTGTACGCGGGCAAGAACCAGTAGGAGAAAACCCATTGCCTTGCGGCGTGAAGAAGAACGTCTTCCCGCTGGCCGTTCATGGTGAACGTCACGTCTCCGTTCGGGTTGGTCACAAGATCCACCTGGATCCCCAGCTTCCACCCGAACCCGAAGTCCGACGATGTTGATCGCACCAGGCTGTCGTATGTGCGCTGGATTTGGATTGGCAATCCTGGCGCGGGCACCGTGAAGTCCGTGATCGTCGCCGTCACTCGGCCTGGCTTATAGTTGCCCACCACCGTGTGACTGGAGACGTGGTCAGGCCGGGCGTGGGCTGCACCCAGGTGACCGTGACAGGATTGGAGGTGCCGCCGCTACACAGCGAAGGAGCAATGGAGGCGGTGACGGTGCCGTACCGGGATGGCTGCCGAAATAGGTGAACGTGGCGTGGAAAGAACTGTCGGTGGTCACCGTGGTCGTAAACGGATTCGCTCCGGTAACGGTCATGGTGACGGGGACGGCATTGCAAAAGATGTTGTAAGTGAACCCGACCTGCAGAGAGACCTGGGTATCGATCGGATTGGGGCCGAGGGAGGACGGCGTGAGATAGAGTGTAGCGCCGGTCTGGGTGCCGGGATTGACGATGATGTGTGTGATGCCGGTGGCGGTAGTGACTCCGTTCCTGGTTCACGGTACCCGTGACATAAGCCAGCAGCCGCAACCATTTTGATACCTCATGACGACAGCCCATCTTACGCCGGACAAAGCTCGTTTCAGTATTTTGACCTTACGGCGTTGGTCGCGAAGACTCGCGGAGAATGGCTCAGTTCAGGCTGGTCCAATTTCCTTCGCTACTCGTCTTTTCGCGGCTTTGTCTCCGCTAGGTCGAGTCCCTTTGCAGAAGGCTTTTCTACGGATTACGTCCGACCAATAACCGAATGAAAATTCCCATCGTTATAAGACACGCTGCGAGTTCGCCGGCCCTTGCCCCAACCTGCCCGAGCACCAGATCTGCTTCCCTTCCGCTCGTTCCTATAAGGACGGCGAAGAGTCGCCATGACGACAGCAGAAAGGCAGCGGCCGCCAAGGCTGCACACGTGACCAAAGCCGCACGATTCGACCTGCCGTAGTCGAGCGCAATAAATACGAGCCAACATAGGGCGAATACCGCGCGGCCGAAACCCACTGCTGCTCCCTTAATGTTTTGACGTGTTTCATCGACTGTTGCTTTTGGCATGAGAATCACAGGTCTAGGAGGTTCGCTGGCAATTCCCCCTCAGCGAGCGTAATGAACCACTGGATGACAGCCACCACATTAGGAGTAGATACGTTCAACAGGTAAGGGCCAAACGTAATTACACCGCAACCGATGTCGACGCTAAGACCAAGACTTCCGAAACTGCTCCACGTTGCAATTGATCCGACCAGCCTGAACAGGGTATAGCCGCGACATAGGCTATACAGGGTCAACCCTACCGAGGACGCATAAAATTTCTTGACGCCGTTCTGGATCTGCGAGAGGAGACCTTCCTCCTCCTCCTCCGCTCCCCTGGGGTCGCGAAGCCCGACTGGATCGCTTGCGGCATACCCAAACAGGTTATGGATGCTGAGTTGATGCCCAGCCGGGCTGGTCATCGGGCAATCGCATGTGGCAATATCTCCAGGCTCAAATTTGTCAGACGTCAGAAATCTGCCTGTTCGCGGCACGTAATAACGCGCTCGCAGATAGTACATCTGGAGCGCTGAATCCCATTGCTCGCCCCGATAAAGGAACTCGTTCGTAGTTGAACCGGCTTGTGTTACAGTGTTGCCGAAGCCGTCGTAGGCATAAGTGTCGGTCACGGCGCCCGCCGGACTCAGCAGTTGGCGAACGGAGCCGCCGGGGTCGAAGCCGTAGTAGCTGGCGGTGCCGTCGCGGTTTTGGCTAATGCGCATCAGTCCGTAGGTGAATTGCGCGGTCACCACACCGTTGACCGTCTCTTCGGCAACCTGTGCGTAGTGGGTTGGCGTTAAATCATCTACCAGGTATTTTGTTGTAATGCCGGCGGCGGTTTCGGAGGCGCGGTTGCCGTCGCCATCGTAGACGATGGTCACACCATTTGAGGTGGACACCAGGCGATCTTCGAATTCGTAGCTGTAGTTCACGCCGCCGCTCGACACTGTGTTGCCGTTGGCGTCGTAAGTGTCGGATTGGAGCCGATCGTCGGGGTCGTAGGTGAAGGACTGGTTCGGCAGGGCGGCCAGCGTGGACGTGAGCGAGGTGCGATTGCCGACCGGATCGAGCATGTGCGTCAGCACGCCGTTGTTGGCCGAAACAGGGTCGCCTGTGATTGCTTCCTGCGTCAAGCGCCAGACTTGATCGTACTGATACGCAGGCGCGCGGCCAGAAAGCTCCATCACGCCGGTCTTGTGACCGCTGTTCGAGAACGACTGGACGTAATTGGCGATTGAGCCCAGGCTCAGGCTTGTGGTGCGGTCACGCAGATCATAGCCGAAGGAATGAGTCACGCCATTCGGATAGGCGAAGGAGGACACCTGGCTGGTGGCGTCGTAGTTGTACGTGGTCACGCCATCAGCTCGGTTGTCGGTTACGGTCTGCAAGCGATTATCCGCATCCCAAGCATACGCCACATTGGTCTTGCGAGGCCGTGAGGGTGGCGGACGGCGGATTGACGGTGACCGTGACCGGCTGTTCGAGCGTGATGGCGGCCGAGGCGGTGACCGATTGGTAGGCGGCCGCGACGGCGAATTGGGAGTTCGCAATTGAGGCGGGCGCGGTGTACAGGCCCGTAGGCGTCGGGGTTCCGGGGCCAGAGAGGGTCCAGGTGACCAGGGAACTGCACGCGGCCGGCACGGTGGTAAATTGCTGAGTCTGCCCAGGCTGGAGCAGAAGAATGTCGGGCGAAACCGCGAGTGTGGACTGCGACTCGGGCGAAAGCGTGTAGAACGTAGAGGGAGAGGATTGATTAGCGTATTCGGCCGCAATCCAGTCGGCGGAGCGGGCGAGTCCGGTGGAGACGCGGACCTCATCGGTGTTGCCTTGACCAACCGCCACTCTTACGACCCGCTGGCCGTAGGCGAACTCCTTAGGAACTTCCTTAGTCCAAGCACAAAAAGCGCTGCCGCGTACGCACCGAGGAGGATAATGAAGACCGTTGGGAATACCGCCTCAATCGCTGGGAAGGCCCGCGATCGTACCTTCCAGGTGATAATCGCCATGAGCAAACAGAACGCACTCGTTACCAGGTAGTAGCCGAGAAGCCTGACTCCTGAAGGGGCTGCGGCGCACCCAATTGCTAAAAGCACTATCGCATCATCCCATATGAACTCCCCGCGGAAGACCGGAGGCTGGCCTAGAAGCCGTCGCCCCACCAGCACGACAACCATCATTGAGAGAAAGAATCGGACACGCTGACTAGGGAACAAGGGGCACTCCCCACAGTAAAGGGCCACAGAGGAGGGTTGCCACCGAGAGGGCCCCCCCGGCCGCCACGATGCCACGGACGTCACCGATAAGCGCTGCCCACTCAGTTGGTGGCAGCGGCGGGTACATTGATGGAGGAAAGTCTGGTGGGACCCAGCTCAGAGCAGTCGGGTACTCCCAGTAGATCGCTACAGCCGTACACCCTAAATAGGCGATCACTTGCGCGTTCAGAACGACGAACGTATGTGCTGTAGACAGGACGTTCCTCGCAACAACGAGCGCCTCTTCGAGGAGGGAGTCGTTTCCGCTGGGATCGACAGAGTTTATCGGATCTGCCTCGGCATACCAGAAGAGGCCGCTCCCGCTCGTTCTCGCGGCCCAGTCTCTGCGCGCGGGGCAATCGCACGCCGCGAGGTCCTCGCCCTCATACTTATCCTCCGTCAAGAACCTTTCGGTCCGCGGTACGTAGTAACGCGCTCTGAGATAGTACACCGCGAGCCCGGCGTCGAACTGCTCGCCGCGGTAGAGGAATTCGTTCGCGGTCGAGCCGGTTTGGGCGACCGTGTTGCCGAAAGCGTCATACGAGTACTCGTCGGTAACGGCGCCGCTGGCGTTCAGCAGTTCGCGTACCGAGCCGCTGGGGTCGTAGCCGTAGTAGCTGACCGCACCCGCGCGGTTTTGGCTGATGCGCATCAGGCCGTATGTAAACTGGGCGGTGACTGCGCCGTTGACCGTTTCTTCGGCGGCCTGGCCGTAGTGGGTCGGGGTTAAATCATCAACCAGGTATTTTGTTGTGATGCCGGCCGCCGTTTCGGAGACGCGGTTGCCGTCGCCGTCGTAGACAATAGTCGCGCCGGTGGACCCGGTCAGCAGGCGGTCTTCGAAATCGTAGGTGTAGCTGGTGCCGCCGCTGGAGAGTGTGTTGCCGTTGGCGTCGTAGGTGTCAGATTGCAGGCGGTCGTCGGCGTCGTAGGTGAACGATTGCGCCGGGAGGGCGGGCAGCGTGGACGTGAGCGAGGTGCGATTGCCGACCGGATCGAGCATGTACGTCAGAACACCGTTGTTGGCCGAAACGGGATCGCCTGTGATTGTCTCCTGCCTCAAACGCCAGATTTGATCGTATTGATACGCCGGAGCGCGGCCGGATAGCTCCGTCGCTCCGGTTTGGTGGCCGCTGTTGGTGAAGGACTGGATGTAGGTGGCGATGGAGCCTAGGCTCAGGCTGGTAGGGCGGTCGCGCAGATCGTAGCCGAACGAATGCGCCACGCCGTTCGGATAGGCGAACGAAGAGACCTGGCTGGTGGCGTCGTAGTTGTATGTCGTGACGCCGTTGGTCCGATTGTCGGTGACAGTCTGCAAGCGATTGCCCGCGTCCCAAGCATACGCCACATTGGTCCCATTGGCATTCGAGGAAACTACTGAGGCCACGTTACTGGAAAGATCGTAGGTGTAGCTAAGGGTCCCCTCGGGCGTCGCCTTGGTCAGCACCTGGTCGCGGTTCGTATACGCGTAATTTGTGGTGCCGGAGGGGTCGGTCATCGACTGCCGCTTGCCGGTTGTGGTGTAAGTGAAGCTGATCGGCGGAGCGGAGAACGATGCATCCGGCGTGCGCGATAGCTGACGATTCAGCGAATCATAGGTCAGCGTCGTGGTTTTGCCATTGAAATCTGTATGCGAGGTCATGTTGCCCTCGGCATCGTAGCCCATGGATTCGCTCTGCCCGGCTGGCAGCGTGCGCGACGTACGCCGGTTCAGCTTGTCGTAGACATAAGTGGTCTGGTGGAGATTGGCGTCGGTCTGGCTGTTATTGCCCCGCGTTATGATGCCCCAGTTCCGCTCACGTCTGCCCCCCACCCCTGGCTAAAAACTCCTTGAACCATCCTGCCAAGCAAAGGGAAATAAATACGCCAACCGACACGCCGGTGAGCATCCGTTCGGCTGAGTTCAACAGGTGCGTCCATCGGCTCGCACCTCCGGCATAAAGCTCGTACAGGCCCAAGCCGGCATACAAAATCGCGCAAATCCCTAGAAGACCTTGTCCTTTGGTTCGCCAATCCCGAGGCCTCACCCGTAAGCGTAGGGAGTCTGCTAACAGAAACAGACCGCCGGGAAGAATCAAGCAAAGATAAGCGAATAGCATTCTCCTCCTATGGTTGGCCGGGCCGCCGCTCTCAGCTACGGCATTGCCGATATGTCCGTCCGCTATGGGACAGGGGGGCCAGAAATCGGACATTCCGCACCCGATGGCTCGTAACTCTCTCCCTCCTCTGGAATATGCGGCTGCTCGGGTAAACAACGAAGGAGCTCTTCGTCTTCGTGAAAGATGTGGTAAATATCCACAGCCACAATGGCGCCAATAGTAGCGGCCCCGACTACCTGTCTTAGGGTTAGAGAGTACCCAAAGATGACAGCCTGTCCGCTAGGATCCACGTGATTCGCCGGGTCTGCGTTCCCATAGTCGTAACGATGGTGGGCTCCTGCCAGAGGAACTCTCCTGTTCCGGCCGGTGCAATCGCACGCCCAAATCTCCTCTCCCTCCCACTTATCCGCGGTTAAGAACCTTCCCGTACGCGGCACGTAGTAACGGGCGCGGAGATAGTACATCTGCAGGGCTGAATCCCACTGCTCGCCGCGATAGAGGAATTCGTTTGTCGTCGAGCCGGTCTGCGCCACCGTGTTGCCGAACGCATCGTAGGAGTACGTGTCGGTTACGGCGCCAGCCGAGTTCAAAAGTTCGCGGACGGAGCCTCCGGGGTCGTAGCCGTAGTAGCCGACCGCACTGGCGCGATTCTGGCTGATGCGCATCAGGCCATAGGCGAACTGGGCAGTTACTGCGCCGTTCACGGTTTCCTCTGCGACCTGGGCGTAGTGGGTTGGAGTTAAATCATCTACCAGGTATTTTGTTGTGACGCCCGAAATGGTCTCGGACACGCGGTTCCCGTCGCCGTCATAGACGATCGTGGCGCCGTTCGATGTCGATACCAGGCGGTCTTCGAATTCGTAGCTGTAATTCGTGCCGCCGCTGGAGAGCGTGTTGCCGTTGGCGTCGTAGGTATCGGATTGGAGGCGGTCATCGGCGTCATAGGTGGACGACTGATTCGGCAACGCGGCCAGCGTCGACGTCAGCGATTTGCGGTTGCCGACCGGATCGAGCATGTACGTCAGCACACCGTTTTTGGCCGAAACAGGATCGCCCGCGATTGTTTCCTGCGTCAGGCGCCAGATCTGGTCATACTGGTACGCCGGCGCGCGGCCGGAGAGTTCCATCACGCCGGTCTTGTGGCCGCTGTTTGAGAACGACTGGACGTAGTTGGCGATAGAGCCCAAGCTCAGACTCGTGGTGCGGTCTCGCAGGTCATATCCGAAGGACTGAGTTACGCCATTCGGGTAGGCGAAGGACGAAACTTGGCTCGTGGCGTCGTAGCTGTACGTGGTCGCGCCGTTGGTCCGGTTATCGGTGACAGTCTGCAAGCGATTATCCGCATCCCAAACATACGCCACATTGGTCCCATTAGCATTCGAGGTAACCACTGAGGCCACGTTGCCGGAAAGATCGTAGGTGTAACTAAGGGTGCCCTCAGGTGTGGCCTTGGTCAGCACCTGATCGCGGTTGGTGTAGGAGTAATTGGTCGTGCCGGAGGGGTCAGCCATCGAGGCTCGCTTGCCGGTTGACGTATAGGTAAACAGAATTGGCGTAGCCGAGAAGGAGGCATCTGGAGTCCGCGATAGCTGACGATTCAACGAGTCATGGGCCAGCGTCGTGTTTTTGCCGTTGAAATCGGTGTGCGAGGTCATGTTGCCCACGGCATCGTAGCCCATGGACTCGCTTTGTCCGACCGGCAGCGTGCGCGACGTGCGCCGGTTCAGCTTGTCGTAGACATAAGTGGTCTGGTGGAGATTGGCGTCGGTCTGGCTGGTTTTGTTGCCGGAGTTGTCATAACCGTATTGTGTGAGCTGGCCGAGCGCGTCCTTGACCTGGATCAACTGACCGGCGGCGTCGTAAGTGTAGTTGGTGCTCAGGTTGTCCTCGTCAGTCGCCGACAGCACCGCGCCCATGCCGTCGTAAGTCTTGCTAGCGACGGTGTGATCCGGGAAGGTGGAAGAGAGCTGGCGGCCACGGGCGTCATAGGCGTACATCGTGACGCGTTCCTTGGCGTCCGTCATGGAGGTGCGCTGGCCCTTAGCGTCGTAGCCGTACTGCGTCACGTTTCCGGCGGCGTCTTTCATGCTGGTCATCCGGCCCGCGTCGTCGTAGACGTAAGTAGTGGTGTTGTTGCGCGGATCGGTTTCGGTCACTTTCCGGCCCGCCAGATCGTAGGTATAGCTGGTCGTAGCCGCGTCCGCTGTCCCGTAAGCCACCGTCATGCCTGTGATCTGGCCGGCAAGATCGTAGACGTATTTCGTCACTCGCCCAAGTTGGTCGGTTTCGGTTAGCTTGTGGTTGCGGAAATCGTAAGTGTAGCTCTTGCTGGCGCCGTCCGGATACCGGATCTGCGTTTGCCGGTTCACGGCGTCATAGACATAGTTGGTGGTGAAGTGCCGCGTGTTGGTCTCACTGGTCTTGTTGCCGTTGGCGTCATAGCCGTAGCCCGCGACGTTGTTGTAAGCGTCCTTCATGGACGTCTTGCGGCCCAGGGCATCGTAGCCGTATTGAGTGACGTTGTTGCGCGGGTCGGTCTGCTGGGTCAGCCAGCCTTCGGTGTTGTATTGATAGTTGGTAGTGCGGATCAGCGGATCCGTTGAGGTCAGCTTGTTGCCGTACTGATCGTAAGTGTAAGTGGTGTTCTTGCCGCGGGCGTCCGTCATAGTCAGCGGCAGCGCCTGCGCGTTGTAAGTGAACGCGGCGACCTGGCCGATGGAATCCGTGATCGTGGATAAGTTAAAGTTGGCATCGTATGTGATGTTTTGGACGAAGTTCAGCGGATCGGTGATCGACGTCGGCCCGCCGTATGGGTTGTTGACTGTGGTCCAGGTGTTGCCGAGAGCGTCTTTCTTGGACGTGCGGAAGCCGTTGGCGTCGTAGGTGTAAGTGGTCGTCTCGTTCAGCGGGTCAGTCGTGGTCAGCAGATTGTGGTTGGCGTCGTAGGTCTTGGTGGTGACGCGGCCGAGTTCGTCTGTCACCATTAGTGGCATGCCGTAGGCGTCGGCCACCGTCGTCACGGTGCCCACGCGATCGGGATTTGTGACCACTGTGGTGTTGGTCGTCTTGTTGTACGTGTACGACGTCATCTGCCCGGCGGCGTCCGTGATAGATTGCAATGTGCCGTCCAGGTTGTAGACAGACGAGGCGGAATGGCCGTTCGGGTCTTTCTCGCTAGTCAGCAGGTGCGTCGGATCGTAGCCGTAAGTCGTGGTGACCGGCGACCCGGTGGTCGGGAAATTGACCGTGTTCAGATTGCCGCTGGCGTCATAGGCGTAGGAGTAGTTGTTCCCCAAGGTGTCCGTGATCTGCGTGATACGCCCCTGCGCATCCCGAACAAAGGGCACGTTCAGCCCATTCGAACTCGTAATGCCGGTTGGAGTGACAGTGATCGTGTTTCCGCTCAGGTCCTGCACCGACTGCAGCGAACCATCCGCACCGATCGTGTACACGCGCCCATATGGGTCCGTGTACACGTAGCCCGTCGCCTGATACGGCAAGCCCGCATTGTCGATTGCGCATTCAAACGTGCTGCCCATGCTTAGCAGCACTCCGCTGCAGTTATCGCCGGTGGTCGTTAAAGACCCGTAGAAACCTGGCTCGGCTGTGTACGCGGGCAAGAACCAGTAGGAGAAAATCCCATTGCCTTGCGGCGTGAAGAAGAACGTCTTCCGCTGGCCGTTCATGGTGAACGTCACGTCTCCGTTCGGGTTGGTCACAAGATCCACCTGGATCCCCAGCTTCCACCCGAACCCGAAGTCCGACGATGTTGATCGCACCAGGCTGTCATACGTGCGTTGGATTTGGATCGGCAGTCCTGGCGCAGGCACGGTGAAGTCCGTGATGGTAGCCGTCACCCGGCCTGGCTTATAGTTGCCCACCACCGTAACCAGGGCCAGGTTGTTTTGTGTGTTGCCGTTGCTGTCGGTCCCTGCAACTCGATCCAGTACGCGCCGTTGTTCAGCAACGTGGTGTCCAACTCGCCAATCTGACCCGAACCGCTGACGTTGGCATTCAACACCACCATGTCTGCCAGGTTGGACCCCGGCGCATAACTCAGCGTGCCGCTGGCCAGCGTTACTCCCTGTGCCAGCGTGATCGGAACCACTCCGCTGACCATGCTGCCATAAGCCGGCGCGCCGATCCAGCCCGGCGAACTGGAGTTGGCGCTGGACCCTGCGCCCACCCATTGCACCGCCACTACGTTGGACAGCGCATCCATGCCGCTCAGAAAAGCAATCGCCTGCACCGAGTCCGAGCCCGGATTGGACCCTGCGTAGCTGAGTGTCGCCGTGCCGGTCGCATCGTTGTCGGAGGTCACTTCCAACTGATTCGCTCCGCTGACCAGCAACGTGACCGTTACGTTGGGAACCGGATTGCCGCCGGCATCGGTTGCCAGCACGCTGAAGGTCTGACTGGTGTTGGTGGCCAAGCTGGAGGGCAAAGTATTGGGACTGAGCGCCAGCGCGCCCGACGGCGGAACGCCCTGTGCCGTCGATCCTCCGGTGGCCATGGTGATGGCGAGTTGCCCGCCGTCGCATTCTTCGTAATCCAATTCAAAAGGGATAGGCGCCGGCGGCTGGGAAGTTGACCAGGATCTGCGAGCCTGTGGCCGCGTTGTTGCGGTTTAGAGCGCCCATGATGGGCAGGTTGGTGAACGGCGTCACGCCGGAGGGGAATTCATTCACTTCGGTGCCGGCCACTCGGGCGGCGCCGTTGCCCACGCCTAGCGTGAAGCCGTCGTCGGAGAAGAAGTTGAACAGGACGTTGCCGCCGGACAAGACGGCTTGTGGTGCCGAGCTGGCCTTGTCCTGCGCACAGCCAGTTTCGGTTGGTCGTCCGTCTCGGTTACTTCTTTGTCGGCTCCAGGGAATGTCGGATCCCAGCCAGCGCGTCCACCAGTTGCTGTTCGAGAACGTCGATCGGCATCCATTCCATTCCCGCGCGGCCAGAAAGCGCATCCTCAAGATCCCCAATGTGGCTTCTTTCGACCAGACGAGCACTTGACCCAGTAGGCGTTCCGCCAGCGTCGGTGTATACGTCCATTGCGCCTCTTGTTGCAATCTCATTGATCACGTTTGGAGGCGAAACCCGAATCGGCTCAAATAAACGCCTTCGGCGCGGCTCGTCTCCCAGGATCCGGCAGGCCCTGGAAGCGGCGAAGATTGAGTCCGCTGCGGCGCCCCAGATGTCGCAGTCCCCGTGGAAAGACACGTTTTGCGCAACGAACTCGCCGATCTGGGCGACTTCCTCCAATCGCCCGAGTGCGAGCAGACTAAGGGCAAGTTCCGCCATATCGCGAAGCGATTTCTCCGAGCGCAAGCTCCACCTTCCCTCACGCACCTGCTTGAATTTAGCCAGCTTAGCGTTCGTCTCTTTGCTGAAGTCGAATGCCTTTGGCAGTTTGTCATTGTCCATAGTTCGTGTTTAGGGCTCTCCGGACACTGGGTAGCATCCCGCCAGCTGCCGCTGGGTCGAGCCCGATGATCACTGGGGAGAGGTTCCCCACCGGCGAGAGAGTAATCTTGAGACAGGTCCCGAAACTCCTATTATCGAATCTCCCGATCGGCTTGATGTGTGCCCCACCCGGCCCGATTTTTTCCGGAGGAGAACCAGAATGGCGTCCAGCATTCCCGCGGCGTAGAGCACCGTGGCTACGCGCAGCCAGAACACGCCGGTTTCATTCATTTGATCTCAGTATAGCGGGGTGGGTCGGCGGGCGGCTGGTGGAGACCCCCAGACACGCCAGACACGTTAATATCTCCAACAAGGCGGGACCTTCCGTCCTAGAAGCCTGAAGACATCCGGGCCGCTCGCTTATGGAAATTGGGCTGCGCAGTCGAACAAAATAGAAAGGAGGACTCATGGGAACCGGGGTTCATGGAACGCAACTCGTTTTGCTGCTTCTACTTCTGTTCGTCGCGGTTTTTGCGGCGCTCGCGAGAAGACTGCAGACGCCCTATCCAATCGTCCTGGTGATCGCCGGGTTGCTGCTCGGTTTTGTACCGGGGATCCCCAAAATCAATCTCGAGCCGGACGTAATCTTCCTGGTTGTGCTGCCTCCCCTGTTGTATGCGGCAGCCTGGGTTACATCCTGGCGGGATTTCTCTCACAATCTGGTCAGCATTGCGATGCTGGCGATCGGCCTGGTGGGATTTACCGTATTCGGCGTCGCGGTCGCGGGTCCCTGGTTGTTCTCCGGTTTTGACTGGCGCATCGGATTCGTTCTGGGCGCGGCCATCGCCACGACCGACGCGATTGCCGCGACCTCTATCGCCAAGCGAATCGGGTTGCCCAAGCGCATCGTCGACCTTCTCGAAGGGGAAAGTTTGCTCAACGATGCGACCGGATTGCTGGCGCTCGAGTTCGCCGTCGCGATAGTGGTTAACGGCCAAAACCCCACTGCCGGCGCCGGCATCCTGCGTCTCGCGTATTTGTCCTGCGCCGGTATCGGAAGCGGTCTAATACTTGCCCGTATCGCGGAGTGGTTTGGACGCCGCATTGACGACGGTCCAATCGAGATCGCCGTCAGCATTTTGATTCCCTACGCGGCGTATTTGACCGCGGAGGCAATTCATGCGTCAGGCGTGCTGGCGGTCCTCGCCGCCGGACTTTATCTCGGCGGGAAGAGTTCAGAAATTTTTTCTCCCGGCGTACGGCTGCAAGCCAACGCCGTCTGGGACTCGCTCACTTTTATCTTGAACGGATTCGTATTTGTTCTGATTGGCCTGCAGTTACCTTTCGTGCTGGCCGGCGTGAGCGAATTAGGTACGAAGCAGCTCATTTTGTACGGCGCTCTATTCAGCGTATTCCTGATTC
The DNA here is from genome assembly GCA_963836595.1 of Bryobacterales bacterium. Taxonomy (GTDB): domain Bacteria; phylum Acidobacteriota; class Terriglobia; order Bryobacterales; family Bryobacteraceae; genus DATFZA01. The sequence continues at coordinate 2,501,507 of CAWIKC010000001.1, read as the reverse complement.
TGCTTCGCCTCATCTGGACGTTTCCAGGCACATATGTCTCCTACTTCATTCGCACGCGCCTGCTTCACCAGAACGAAAAGCGGCCCGGAGCGCGCCAGACCTTTCTCATCGGCTGGACCGGGATGCGGGGTGTGCTCGCGCTCGCTGCAGCCATATCTCTGCCGCGGACGATCGCCAATGGCAGCCCCTTTCCGCATCGCGACTTGATCGTGTTTTTGACTTTCTGCGTCATTCTGGTGACGCTCGTATTACAGGGCCTGACGCTTCCGTCGTTAATTCGCGTGCTGGGTCTGGCGGAGACTTCCGGCCCAAAGTGCGAGGAGCGGGAAGCCCGCCGGCTGGTGCTGGAGGCGACGCTGAGCCGTTTGGAAGAAATCCGCCAGAACGACTCGCCGGACTCCGCCGATCTGTATGACGACTTGGCGCAGCACTATAGGCATCGTTTGGCGAGCGTCAGCGCCCCCGGCCACGATCAGGACAAAGCCGGCAGTGAGAATTACTTCCGGTATCTGGACCTTTCCCGGACACTGCTGGATGTTGAACGGCAGGCGGCGTTGCGCCTCCGCAATGAAGGCCGGGTCACCGACGAAGTGTTGCGCGAGATGGAGCGCGAGTTGGATTTGAGCGAGACCCGATTGATCGCGGCGATTGATCATTAAAGCCGCGCAGGCGCCTTCGTGATTTCGGAGTCCGTTCACGGCTTGAAGCGAAGTTCCCCTCACTAAACTAACGTTCGGGGCTACAGAGGAGGATCACTCCGTCACGCTATCTTGCGAGCCTCAATAGACCGGCAGCGCGGCTTTGGTTCGATCGAGAAAGACGGTCTGGTGCGCGATGCGGGCTAGCGACAGCCGATGGGTGATCAGGATCGCAGTGCGGCCCTCCATCACGCGAACCAGCGTTTCCGCGATGGCGCGTTCATTGGCTTCATCCAGCGCCGAGGTCGGTTCGTCGAGGACCAAGACCTTCGGATTCACGAGCAGCGCCCGGGCCAGTGCAATGCGTTGGCGCTCGCCCGCGGAAAGCGTTTGGCCGCGTTCGGCGACGATGGTGTCATAGCCCTTAGGCAGGGCCAGAATTCGGTCGTGGATAGACGCCGATTGCGCCGCGCTGACGATCTCATCGTCCGTGGCTTGGGGCCGCGCGTACGCAATGTTCTCGCGCACGCTCGCGTGAAACAGATAAGGCGCTTGGTCCACCAGCATAATCGCGCCGCGCAGTTCGGCGAGCGGGAGATCCCGCAAGTCCCGGCCGTCGATGCGAATTGTGCCCCCGTCCGGATCATAAAACCGGACGAGGAGATCCGCCAACGTCGATTTACCCGCGCCGCTCGGGCCCAGGATGGCGCAAATGGTTCCCGGGGTAACTCGAAACGATAGTTCTTCCAATACCGCATCGCCGCCGTAGCCAAATGAAACGCGGTCGAACTCAATTTCGCCGCGCACGTTTCCCAGGGGCTGGGCTCCAGGGCAATCTATAATGTCGGCGCGCGTATCAAATAACTCCCAGACGCGCGAAAGAGAAACGCCACCGGACACCAGATTGCTATACAGGCTCATGAGATTCTGCACGGGCGACAGCAGGCGCAGGTGATAGGACATCAAGGCGACCAAAGTACCCGTAGTGATGGCGCCGTCGATCACGAGCTTACCGCCATAGAGAAAAATTGCCGCCGTGGAGAGCGTCAAAATCGTCGCCGGTACGGCGCCCGAGAGAAAAGACACCAGTTGCATGCTGAGCAGCGCGTCTAAAAAGCTCTGATTTCGTGCCCGGAACCGTTCCACTTCCCGCGCCTCCGCGCGCGCCGAGACGACCAGGCGAATGCCCAGCAGCGTTTCCAGCAAAAAGCTGCCGATCTCGGAACTGCGTTCGCGAATGGTGCGCACGCGCACGGCCAGACGGTGCTGGTAGTGTTGCAAAGCCCAGATACCCGCGGGCACGGCCGCTAAACTCACCAGAAAGAGCCTGGGACTGAGCGAGAGCATGATGGCGGTGCTTCCAATCAGGAACACTATATTGGACAGCACGCTCAACAAACTGTCGGCGGTGACACGTTGCACCTCGGCAATATCATTGTTGATGCGCGAGACCACATCCCCCAGCTTGGTGCGCGCCCAAAAGCGGGGCGAGAGCGTTTGCAAATGCCGGTAGAGCGCCACGCGCATGTCGAACAGCACGGAAGCAGAAACGCGAACGTACTGATAGCTGGATAGGATGTTCAGCACAAATCCCACCACGGTCACGCCGAACATCAGTCCGCTGACCACCAGCAGCATGCGGAAATTGCGCTTCAGCAGCGCGTCGTCGATCAGCAGTTTCGAGATATAGGGTTGCAGTAATCCGAAACCAGTGGCGGCGACGCCCGCCAGCAGCACGAAGACCAGACGTGGCCAGTAGGGGATGACGAAACGAAGCGCGCGGCTATACCCCTTGAGAGAAATGCCGTCCGCCATGTCCTTTGTTGATAGCACATGTCCGGCGCCGTGGGCGTAAGACATGAGCGCTGATGGCCCTCATAAAGGAATTTTCTATCAGTAGCGGGCGAACAAAGGCGTATGATAGCGTGATAAGGTTATGAAAATTCCGCTTGCACCGATTCTGGTGTTGCCGCTCCTGTTGCAAGCCCAGACGCCGCAAGCTGCCCCGTCCGCAGAATCGGCCAAACCGGCGCCCGAAGAGGGCATTCCGGTAACCAGTCCATTGGTAATCGCCAAGTGCGGAGGTTGCCACACTAAAGACGAAAAAGGCGACATGCTCCGCATCTCTTGGGAGCGCGCCACGCCGGAAGGTTGGGAAGAAGCCATCAAGCGCATGGTGCGTTTACGCGGGGTTGCCCTGAAACCCGACGACGCCCGTTCCATTCTGCAATACTTGGCCACCTATCACGGCTTGGCGCCGGAAGAGGCGAAGCCGATAATGTATTACGCCGAGCACCGGATTCAGGACGAGACCAACATTCCCAACGACGCGGTGCGCGGCGCCTGCGCCAACTGCCACCCCATGGCGCGCCCGCTGTCGTGGAGGCGCTCGGCCGAAGACTGGAAATATCTCGCCAATTTGCATATCGCCTTATATCCGCAGGCCGATGAAGCATTCCGGTTGGGGATCAATGCCGGTGGCTTCGATGAAGAGCGTCATCATTTCGATCCCGCCGCGCCTTTGCCGGTCGACGAGGCGCTGGCTTATCTCAGCAAAACCGCTTCGCTACAAACACCCGAGTGGGCGGCCTGGCGCGCTCGGATGCGGGCCCCAAAGCTCGCCGGAAAATGGATTGTCTCGGCCTACATCCCCGGACGCGGCAAGTTCTATGGCGACATGGAAGTGGAAGCCAAGGCCGGCAGTGAAGATGAGTTCACCACGCACGTGAAGTTGACGTCCGTAAAAGATGGGACCAGCATCACGCGCTCGGGGCACAGTCTGGTCTACGCCGGCTATGCCTGGCGCGGCAGATCGAAGGGAACACCCTCCGCCAATGCCGATCCCGACGATCTGGGCAGCGAAGTGCGCGAGGTGATGTGGGTCGCGCCCGATCAAGCCACGGCGGAGGGCCGTTGGTTCTGGGGCGAATACCAGGAGTTCGGCTTCGACGTGAAAATGCAACGCGCCTCGGCCGATCCAACTTTGATTGGCGTGGACCGCTCGTCGCTGAAGACCGGTTCTCAAGGGACGCGCGTCCGGCTGATTGCGGCCGGCCTGCCTGCGCAATTGGCAGCCTCGGATCTCGACTTCGGTAGCGGTGTGACCGTGAAACGCATCGTCTCCCATACCCCGGCCGAAATTATCGCGGAAGTGGACGTCGCGGCCGATGCAGTTCCCGGCAAGCGCGACATCGCATTCCGGCGCTCCGTGCTGCAAAGCGCGATTGCGGTTTACGACCGCATCGACTATGTCAAGGTGTCGCCAGACTCGGCGCTGGCTCACCTGGGAAGCGAAAGACACCCCAAGGGTTTTCAGCAGTTTGAAGCCATCGCTTACCAGCGCGGCGCGGACGGCAAGCTGCACACCGCCGACGATGTTGAACTAGGACCCATCGACGCCAGTTGGTCGATCGAAGAATTTTATTCCGTTTACGGCGACGACGACAAGGAGTTTGTCGGCTCTTTGAGCCAGGCTGGCTTGTTTACTCCGTCGTCTGACGGCCCCAATCCGCAGCGCAAATTCAGCCGGAACAATTACGGCGACGTGTGGGTGGTGGCGACCGCGAAAAATGAAAAGGATAAAGACGGCCGGCCGTTGATGGGCAAGTCGTATTTAGTGGTGACGGTTCCAACCTATATAAAGTGGGATCAGCCCGAGGTGGGACAGTGACCGCGACAGTTGGCACGCGCGTTTACCGGCTGGGCGAATTTCATCGCTTTCAGTCGGCGGGAGCAAACTTCCTCTATCTGGTTCCAGCGGGCGCGATTTTCGCCGTGGACAGCGCTGTCGGCACACTGATCGACTGCCTGACGCCGGGCGAGATGGCGCATGAGCAATTGATCGAGCGTCTGGCGACCAACGGCCTCCCGATCGACGACGCTGAGGAACTGGTTGCGGAGATGATTCACGCGAAAGTGATCGCCTCTCCCGATTCCACTCCCGATCAACCCACAGAACTGCCCGATAATTTCCCCATCCAGACACTGGTCATGAACCTGACCAACCAGTGCAACTTGTCCTGCGAATACTGCTATGAGTTCGGCGCCGACAAACTCGCCACGCCCGAAGGCAAGCCCAAGTTCATGGATCTGGAAACGGCCAAGACCTCGGTGGATTTCCTTCTCACGCAGTCGGCCGGACGGGATTCCGTCCACATCACCTTCTTTGGCGGCGAAACGCTGATGAACTTTCCGCTACTCAAGCAGGTGGTGGCGTATGCCAACGAACGTGCCGCGGAGCAAGGCCGCCACATCGACTTCAGCCTTACCACCAACGGCACTTTGCTGACCCCCGCGATCATTGAGTTTCTCTCCCAGAACCACATCGGCGTCACCGTCAGCATGGATGGCCCCAAGGAGATGCACGATCATCTCCGCGTGTTCTCCAACGGGAAGGGCAGCTACGACATTATCGAGCCCAGGGTGCGCGCCCTGATTGAAAACCACCGCACGCGGCCCATTACGGCGCGAGTGACGTTGACCGCGGGCGTTTCCGACGTGATCCGGATTTTCCGCCATCTGAAGCAAGACCTGGGATTCCACGAGGTGGGTTTTGCGCCAGTGACCACTTCGCCGAACCAGCTCTATGCCATCGGCAATCAGGGCATGGACAAAGTGCTGGAGCAATTCCATATATTGGCGGATGAATATCTGGAGCACGCGCTGCGCGGCGAATCGCACGGTTTCTCGAACGTCAGCGACACGCTGGCCGAGCTATGCCAGGGTGTGAACAAATCGCATCCGTGCGGCGCAGGCATTGGTTTGCTGGGCGTAGGACCATCCGGGGATATCGCTCCGTGCCACCGTTTTGTGGATTCCGACCAACACGCGCTGGGACATATCTCCACCGGCATCGACCGCGAGAAGCAGGCCGATTTTCTCCGCCGCGGTCACATCAATTCGAAATACGATTGCCACACCTGTTTTGCGCGGCCCCTGTGCGCGGGCGGTTGTCACCACGAAGCCTTCGTGCGCTATGGCGACACTGGCCATCCCAATCTTCACTATTGCGATTGGATCAGGGACTGGACCGGCACGTGCCTGAAAATTTATGGCGCGATTGCCGCCAAGAACCCGGGATTTTTACAGCAGTTTGCGGAAAGGAAAGCATCATGAAACACATGCGACCTCTGAACAAGAAAGCCGCTCGCATCGACGACTTCGTTATTTCGCGCACCGATGACTCGCGCACCGACGACGTCGTCGCCATGCAGGACCGGCCCTCCGCGCAGCCGCCACGTCCCCACGTGCCCATGGGCTGTGCGCTGATGTTCACGCCTGGCTGGGAGGTAGATGCGGCAGGCGGAACGGCGGGCCTTTGCCAGCCCGTGGAGCGCGACATTTACGACTGTTTTGTGAGCTGCTATTGGCCGGCGCAAGTTCCCGATCATTTGAACAACGCGCCGGATTGGACCGCCAAGTGCGCTTCGGCCACCAAGGACTGGCGAAATCTCGACCTGGTGTTTCCATAAGCATGAACACTCGAAACCTGACTCTGCTGGCCGCCAGTTGCGCGGCGTTCACAGGCGTTCTCAACGCGGGCACTCTTTACCTGCCGGCTTATCCGGCTTCCGTGTTGGTGTTCGACGAGGCCAAAGCCCAGATTGTGGACCGCATCCCGCTGTCTACCGGGACTCCCATGTCGATTCGCCTGTCGCCGGATCACAAGCTGATTTACGTCACCACTATCGACCACAACGGCATCGAGGTGATCGATGTGGCTACGCGGAAGGTGATCAATCACTTTGAGCTGAATACGGGAAACAAGCAGGTTCGCCTGTTCCAGGGCACTCCCGATCCTCAGGGCAAATTCTTCTACGCGGTGACCAAGGAAATCACCAAGTTTCCGGAACACTATGAAGTCGCTAAGCCGGCCTACACCGTGGTCGACATGCAGCAGCAGAAAATCGTCAAAACGGTCGCCATCCCCAAGGACGAAGAAGCGCAAAACCAAGGCGATTATGGAGTGGGTTGGCTGGAAATTTCTCCGGACGGTAAATATTTATACCAATTTGGCGATAAAATCACCATCCTCGAAGCCAGCGATTTCAAGGTCGTCGATCATATCGATCTGGCCCGGCCCGAGACTCCGGGAATGGAACGGGTGCATTTTGGCAGCGATCTCGATCTGATCAATTCTCCCGGCGAGCACACCGGAATGTTCGTCTGGTCCGATCCGATCGTTCACAATCGCGTGTTCGGCCTCGCTCGCTTCGACCTCACTACCAAACAGATCGACTTCAATCCGATTGGACCCGCTCCGGCCGGCATGGCGGGAATTGAAGTGACGCCCGACAAGAAGTGGGCCTACACGGTGGTCTCCAACGGTATGAACGGTAATAAGCGCTGCGAGTTCTGGGCGTTCGATCTTAGCAGCGACCGTATTACGAAAAAAGAAGAAGTTCCTTGCCGCACGCGCTTCACTTTGGGTATCTCGGGCGACGGCAAGAAGCTCTACATCTACGGCGCCGGCTTCGATATCGAGGTGTACGATGCGGCCACGCTGAAGTACGAGAAAACCTGGGACCTGAACACCGACGTGACCTACGCCGGCATTGTCGTTATTCCCTAGAGGGACCTAACCCGGCAGAGCCGGAACCAAACAGGAAAGGAACTCGTTATCATCCCCCAACTCGCTGCTGCGCCCACGCGCTATAATCACAGCTGCACAGGCTAAAGCCTGTGCCACCTAGTGTTAAGCACAGCGAACGTGGCACAGGCTTTAGCCTGTGCTGATTGACATTCAATTTCGGCAAGAACCTAACTACGTAGGTACTGACGGTCGCGGCTCGGAAAGCGTGACCGAACTTATGGCAAGGGCCTCGTGACGGGTCCTAACGCAGTGGAGGCCGGCGAGGGCGCCGGCGGCGGACAACAGGTCCGCTCCACAAAGAAACGCTAGCTTGTGACCATTCGAGGGGACGGCGTCGCTGCGTATTGCTGTGCTCACCTGCTATCGAATGCCGGCTTCCAAATCGATATGCAACCGGTGGTGCGCCCGCGATTACCGATGATCCTGCTCAACGATCAGGCGCTCGCGTTGATGCGCGATATCTTTGACCAGCCGAGTCTATTTGCGGACGCGCCGCGCATCCGCAAGCGCGTGGTGGCTTGGGGCCCGGATGCCGCCCCCATAACGATGGAGCACTCGGCGGCAATCGTCTCGGAAGAGGCCTTGCTCGATGCCATCCGGCCATCGGTCGAGCCATCCGGCGACCGACAAGCGCCCTGGACGATTCTCGCGGCCCGGCCCCTGCCGTCCCCGGCCATGGAACATTGCTTTGGAACGCGCCAGGCCACGGCCGTCCCGGTCATATTGAAGGAGACCGTCGACCGCACAGCCTGCTGGATTGAATCGCTCGATGGCGGGTGGTTGTTTCTGACCCCCGGCTGGCTCCTCGCCGTCGGAGCAGGCGCGGAAACATTGCTTGAGCGGAGCCGCGTGGTGGGACCTGAGATCGCTCAGTACGGTCGGGCAAGTGGCATGTTTCCAGCCTACGCGCGTATTGCTTCCCCGCTTCACGGGCCCGGCTGGTTGGCCTGCGGCGCCGCGGCGATGACGTTCGATCCCATCTGCGGGGATGGAACGGCGCATTCCATCCGCGAAGCAATTCTCGCGTCGGCGGTGATCCGCGCGCTGGTGAGCGGTGGTCCTACCGAGGAGTTGCTAGCGCATTATGAGGCGCGGCTGACGGCCGGATTCCACCGCCATCTCACCTTATGCCGCCAATTTTACGTATCAGGCGGAACGGCGGCACTGTGGCGTTCCGAGGTCCAGGCCATCGATCGCGGCCTCGCGCATTGCGTTAGCGCGCTCGCCAATCGCACCAACTTCCGCTATCAATTGCGCGGCCTGGAATTAGAAGCGGTCTGCTGAATCCCCTCGTCGCCGGCGGCTAGCGGCGTAGCCGGTCGTAGCGTCCGTCATGAACTTCTCCAGCATAAACTTTGCGCAAATCAAGCAAGGTTCTTGACACCATTTCACCGGTTCGTTATACTACTCCCACATTTCACCTAACCCACGTCGGTTTTTCTTTTTGACAGGGGCCAACGGACGCAACGCTCGCCCCATTTGTGAAAACGCAAAAGTTCGTGCAAGTGGTTGAAACATAGTTGCATCTCATTGCACAGGCTTCGTTTTACCGGGAGTCCGCATTTCCGGTGGGTGCAGCCCACGCGGGGAGCTGCCCTGGGGTTTGTCTTGTCGAGCGGCTAAAGGCCGTTTGGCATAGGGTCCATCGAAAACTTTGATCGGCGCCGTGATGGTCGCCGGGGCTTTTCAATATCCAAAAGGAGAAAGTCCGATGTCCTATTCGCGTTTTCTAACTTGCCCGGGTTCGGTGCGTCTCGTTTGCTACGTGGCGGTTGCCGTGCTTGGTGTTCTGGCGTTCTCGGAGTTGAGTTATGCACAATCGACTTTCGGTAAAGTGCTCGGTACCGTGAAGGACCCCTCTGGTAGCGTAGTGCCAGGCGTCAAAGTCGATCTTACTAACACCGGTACCAACGCAAATCGTTCCACGCTCAGCAAAAGCGACGGGTCGTACGAGTTCGTCAACATGGAGATTGGCACTTACACGCTCCAGGCGGAAGCGCCCGGATTCCAGCCGACGCAGGTTAAGCCGTTCGACTTGACGGCGCGCGATATCAAACGCATCGACATCGACCTGCAGGTATCTACCCAGGCGACGACGGTGAATGTGGAGGCTGTCTCTATCGTGCAAACGGACGCCTCCAATGTATCGGAAACCAAGGGCAGCCTGGAGCTGACCAATCTCCCCGTCGCCATTGGGACACGTTCGGCCGGCTCGACTAGCGCCTTCGCGACGCTGACTGCACAGCCCGGTGTACAGATCGATAGCAACAACAACATTGCGGTTGCGGGAGCGGGGCCTTCGCAGCTTTCGGTGACCATCGATGGGATCAGTTCCGTGGGACCGGGAACTTTGGGCGCGCTCGCCGAACTGTTTCCGTCCTTCAACTCCATCGAGGAGATCAGGATCAGCGAGACGCTGAACCCGGCCGAGTTCGGAGGCGTGGCCGACATCACCACTATCTCCAAATCTGGCACCAACGCCTTTCATGGCGGCGTCTTCGAGAACGTTCAGAACACTAATTTCAATGCGGCCGATACGTTCAGCCACATCGTCACCCAGGACAAGCTGAACAACTTCGGCATCTACCTGGGCGGACCGGTCATCCTTCCGAAGCTGTACAACGGCCGCGACAAAACCTTCTTCTTTGGAAGCTTTGAAGCGCTGCGCTTGCCGAAGTCGCAGACTTCCATCTTGAGCGTCCCTACCGCAGCCATGCGCAATGGCGATTTGTCCGCATATCTCGATCCCAGCCTGGGTGGCGCGGACAATCAGTTAACTGGTTACCCGGGCAATATCATTCCTGCCAATCAATTGAATCCCTACACGCAGAAGCTGCTGAATTTCCTCTATCCGCTTCCCAATTACGGCCCCGCGGGAGCCATCTCGAATAACTATCTCGCCAACTATGCGATACCGATCAACAGCGCGCAAGAAGACATTCGTATCGATCAAAGCCTGGGTAGCAAGCATTCGATCTTTGTCCGGTACACTTACAAAAATCGCCGGATCACCACGGCTCAGGGAGACGGTTTTTATCCTAACGAGAACCCGAGCAGCCCGCTCATCGGTGGTGTGTCGCGGCCGGAGATCTATCATTCTCTGGCGACGTCTTACAACTGGGTAGTTACTCCCAGCGTCGTGAATGAGCTGCGCGGGGGCTTCAGCGTGGTTTCCCGCAACGTTACCGATGGCTTAACGTCGCAACAAACCGCGAACATCTTGGGACTAACGAGTGGTCCTGGAGCTTTGCCAGGCCCCCTCCCTCCAGGCTATGACGCGCCGACGATCTTTATCACCGGGTTCATGGGATATCAGGCGCAATCCAACGACTTGAATCCGCATGAGGGCACTTACCAGGCCGTGGACAGTGTGACCTGGACGAAAGGGAAACATACCTTCAAGTTTGGCGGTGACTATCGATACCTCAGCAGCCTCAACACGCAGGTCTTCAACGATTACCGGATGGGCGATTATCAGTTTAACGGCTCGGTGACCAGTGGTTTGCTCGGGAGTGGCGCCGCAACTCCGATTGCGTCCTTCCTGCTCGGCTATCCGGACCTGACCGCCATCGCCACCGTGATCAATCCCAACACCGACGCCTATTCCAGTTCCTATGCGTTTTTTGCGCAAGACGATTTTAAGGTTTCGCAATCTCTCACCATCAATTACGGCTTGCGCTGGGAGTATCATCCCGGTTTCAGAGACAAAAACGACAATGTGGTGAATTTCGACCCGTATTACAGCAGCACGATTGATGGCCAATTGGTCAAAGGCGCAGTCATTTTACCCAATCAGGCTGCCTTCGCGAATGTCAATTCGGGGTTTGTGCAGTCCATCGCTCCTACTCCCCTGATCACGGCCGCCCAGGCCGGAGTTCCTAGCAATCTTCGCCAGTCTTCCCGGAGAGATTTTGCGCCGCGTATCGGCTTTGCCTGGCGTGTCGGCGGTAGCAACAAGACGGTCCTGCGCGGCGGATACGGCCGCTTCATCGAATCCTTGCTGAGCGGAACGGCGATCGACGGTTGGTCGGTCGGAGCCAGCGACGTCGGGTTTTTCTCGAACTCGTTGGGAACGAATGGAGCCCCGGTCTTCTCGCTTCCCTACTCGTACCCGTCCAACATCGCCCAGCCGGGATCGCAGTTCTTTGACCTGGCCGCGGAGATCAAATACAAGGACCCGATCGTCGAAGAATGGAATCTCACTCTGGAACAGGAGTTCGGGAAAGGAGTGGGGCTGCGCGTTTCCTACGATGGCAACCATGCTTATAACCTTCCGACCGTGACTAACGCCAATCAACCGCCCGTCAACAGCTTGGGCTTTAGCGATCCAGCCACTCAGGCCGCGATTCCTTTTCCGCTGCTCTCGTACATCGCGACTTCGAACAATCTCGGCTTCGCCAACTACAACGCTGGCACCATTTTGGTTCACAAACGCAGCTCTAACCTGCAATTCGAGGTCAGCTACACGTACACGCGAAACCTATCAAACGTGAACGGGGCGCCTATAGCGAGCGCCGCAGGCTACGCCAATGAATTTGGCAATACGTTAGAAGATCCCTACCATCCGGGTGTCGACTACGGAAATGTTCCATACTCCCGCCGCAACCGCGTTCTGGCGACGTTTCTCTATGAGCTGCCGTTCGGAAAAGGCCGGACATTCCTGAACAACAACACGCTTCTCGACACGGTTGTCGGCGGCTGGGAACTGAGCGGAGTGGCACTCTTCCAAAGTGGGCCGTTTATGTCGGTGGCGACTCTCAACGATCCGTCCGGCACGGGCTACAACATCTTTGGCTCCTTATATGGCAACGGCGGGCGCGCGGACACCGTAGCGGGTGTCGGTCCTTACGCCGGCCAATCAATCAACCAATGGATTAATCCCAACGCTTTTGTCGATCCGGCCAATAATATTGGACGATTCGGGGACTCCACGTCCGGCGGTGTCGTCGGGCCTGGAACGCAAGCGGTCCACTTGTCGCTGCTGAAACGATTTATGTTGACAGAACGGATACACGCCTTGATCGGTATGCAGGTATCCAATGTATTCAATCACCCGAACTATGCGCCGCCTAGCGTCCTGACCTTGGGAGTCCCGGCTTTCGGCCAGATCACCTCTCTGCAATCGGCGGAAGGCGCGTCTCCGCGGCAAATTCAGTTGACCGGCCGCTTGACCTTCTAGTGGCTGGTGAGTTTTCGGTCAGGACCGTTGTGGCGCACGCACTGCTGCGTGCCGCGTCGGCACTCGTGACGACGCTTGCTTCGAGTTTGGCGCCGGGTCCCCTCACTAACGTTCGGGGCTAGACAGGGCTAGACATGGTTAACATGGTTCTGAAGTGAGACTTCCACTGCTCGCGCTCGCGCTCCTACTGCCCAGCCTCGTTTCCGGCGCATCCGAACCTCTCCTCGGAACCTGGCGCCTCGACCGCCAGGAAGTTAACGGCACTCCCATCAATTCCGAGCCGATGACGCTGAAAATTTCGCCCTCCGGAGACAAGCTGTCCTTCGCTTTCTCGGTGCCGGTGAACAACGTGTACTTCGTCAGCATGAGCTATACCGTCAAGCTCGATGGCAGCGAAGCGGATGTCAAGAACGCGCAAGGCGACAAAGTCGGCACCATTCAAGTCGCCCCGGACGGGCCATCTCAGTACAAGATCCTCGTGAAGGGATCGAATCGGCCCAACAGTTCCGGCAAGCTCACGGTCTCTCCGGATGGCAAGACCTTGACCAGCGAGTCGGACACCTTGCAGCGAGGCGCCTCCGGGCGGCCCGTCCATTCCCGGCAACTGTTTTCGCGCGAGTGACGGTGCGATGTGGCCTTTCTTCATCGCTATGTCCACCGGCCCCAGCAACTCGCGTTTCGCAAGCTGAATTTCGAGCTGCACCTGTGGGCTGGGATCGCCTTGACAGCGTACCTGGTTGTCATCGGCGCCAGCGGATCGATCCTGGTATTTCGCGCGGAGTTGGAGCGGCTCTGCGGGCTGAAACCTTGGCCAGAGATCCATGCGCAAGGACGGCCGGCGGATATTGTGACCGTGGTGGAAAAATTGCGCGCGGCTTATCCGCACCGGCACATTTCGTCGGTCGAAACCCCCAACATCTCCAACTCGACTTTCGTTGCGGTCCTCGCAGGCCGAGGGGGGCAAATTAAAGTCGCTTGTAGTCCCTCGGACGGCAAAATATTAGGTGAACTTTCCAGCGAGCGTAACTGGCTGGACGTGCTCGCCGATCTGCACGCCACGCTGTTGATTCATCGCACGGGCCGCCTTTGGAACGCCACCGGGGCCGCGTTTCTGCTTTTGTTGAACGCCACCGGGTTAGTGATCTGGTGGCCTGGCATCCGCAATTGGAAGCGCGCGCTGAAGGTCGATCCCAGACGAAGCTGGCGCCGGATCAACTTCGATCTGCACAGCGCAGCCGGCTTCTGGAGCATCCTCATCGTGTCGTTCTGGGCAGTCAGCGGCATCTATTTCGCGTGGCCGCTTCAGATCTTTCGTTTCGTAAATTCGTTTTCTCCCATTGTCACCGCGCGTCCTCCTGCGATCACGATTTCTCCGGAGAGCGGCGCTTCGGCTCTCGATCTCCGGGCGGCCGTCGCGCAGGCGCGCAACCTCGACACTGGAACCCAACTCAGCGGGATAGTGTTTCCCTACAGCCGGAGATCTCCTCTTGCAATCCTCATGCGCCGGAGCAACACCGCGGGCCGTGAATATACGGATTCCCTTTACTTCAATCCCTATACCGGCCAGTACATTTCCATTTGGCGCTACGGCGTCAATCAAAGCCTGGGCGATTGGATTGTCTGGTTGCAGATCCCTCTGCACTTCGGCACGTACTGGGGCTGGACCGTGAAGCTGGTTTGGGCGGCGGCGGGCCTGGCCATTCCGCTGCTCGCGATCAGCGGACTACTAATGTATTGGAATCGCGCGCTGCGCAGGAAATGGAAGCGTTTGCACAGGCCCAGGCCGCCCGCCGCATCCGGCCTGCCGGCGCGCATCGCCGGTTGAGGAATTCACATAACCTATTCTTCTTTGTGTAACGTTTATGCTAGGCTAATCGACATAAGACAATGGCTAAAACTTCGGTGCAAACCAACTTGGCGAGCCGCGATATTGCAACCACGATTCACCCTTATACGAATCTGAAACTGCACCAAGCCGAAGGTCCGTTCGTGATCGTGGAAGGCGATGGAGTTTTTGTCCGCGGCCAGAACGGAAAGAAATATCTCGAGGGCATGGCCGGCCTCTGGTGCGCGAGCTTAGGCTTTTCCGAGCGCCGCCTGGCGGAGGCCGCCTACCGCCAGATGCTAAAGCTGCCGTTTTATCACACTTTTGCGCATAAAACGACGGATATTGGCATCGAACTGGCTGAAAAACTGCTGAGCCTGGCCCCTGCGCCCATGTCGAAAGTGTTTTTTGTGAATTCCGGGTCCGAAGCCAATGACACGGCCGTCAAGCTGGTTTGGTATTTCAATAATGCACTCGGACGTCCCGTCAAGAAGAAAATCATCAGCCGCGTCAAAGCTTATCACGGCGTCACCGTGGCCAGCGCCAGCCTCACCGGCTTGGCCAACAATCATCGCGATTTCGATCTGCCCATCGCCGGCATCCTGCATGCGGAATGTCCCCACTTTTATCGTTTTGGTCTGGCTGGCGAATCCGAACAGGCATTCGCCAGCCGGATGGCGGATTTGCTGGAGCGGCGTATTTTGACAGAAGGCTCCGAAACGGTTGCGGCCTTCATCGCCGAGCCGATTATGGGCGCCGGCGGCGTGATTCTCCCCCCAGCGACATATTGGGAGAAAATCCAGGCTGTTTTGAAGAAATATGATGTCCTGCTGATTGCCGACGAAGTGATTTGCGGGTTTGGCCGCACCGGCGAAATGTGGGGGTCTACGGCGTTCGGCATGCAGCCGGACATGATCACCTGCGCCAAGGCGCTGTCGGCCGGGTACATGCCGATAGGCGCCGTAATGGTTTCCGGCGCGATTTACACCGCATTAGTCGAACAGTCGGAAAAAATTGGCGTCTTTAGCCATGGCTTTACCTTCGGCGGTCATCCCGTAAGCGCCGCCGTTGCGCTTGAGACGCTCAAAATCTACGAAGAAGACGACACGCTTTCTCACGTTCGCCGCATGACGCCGCTCATGCAAGCCGGCTTGCGGCAGTTCGCGGATCACCCCTTGGTCGGCGAAGTCCGTGGAATGGGACTCGTCGGCGCTATCGAGTTGGTCAGGGACAAAGCAACCAAAGCGCCGTTCGATGCAGCTCATGGCGTCGGGCCGTTTTTAGTCAAGCGCGCCCATCATCACGGCCTGATTCTTAGGGCCATGGGTGACACCATCCCCTTTTGTCCTCCGCTCATCATCCAGCCAGCCGAGATTGACATGATGTTGGAGCGTTTCGCGCTGGCTCTTCAAGAGACCTCGGAGATGGTTCGGGAGCGTGGCTTGGTCGCTAGCGCTCTCATCTCCGCTTAGGATTTGTCATGAAACAACCTTGCCACTACTTCCGGCCCGCTCCCTCACGGTCGCGGCTCAGCCACACCTTCCGAGCCGCGACCGTCAGGGAGCGGTTGAATTGGTTGTTTCATGACAGGCCCTTAGTTTAGTATGTCGGGCGGGTTAACCTAACCTGCCGCTGGAGTTTGTACATTACCTCAGTTAGTGGGGCGATCCCCCTGGATCGCGGCCGACGCCCCCGTCGGCCCTGCGCTTCGGTTGTGATGGACGAGGCCTAGCCGGGGCGCACGGCTTTAGCCTGTGCACGGGCCGATTATTAAATTTAATTTAATCGGCCGCTCGGCAGGTTATTAACCTGTTATTAACCTGCGCCGTGCGCGTGATCAGCCCGCCTGCCGAGCGTGCCTGTCACTGAATTTAGCGAGTCTCAATAGCTGTGCTCCTGGACAATCACGCCGCTGGCCGAAAGGCGTTCCACTTCGCTCCCGTTCAAGTGCAGTAATTCGCTCAACGCCTCTTTCGTGTGCTCACCCAAGTGAGGAGCCGAACCGCGCACTGCCCCGGGTGTAGCGGCTAATTTCACGGGGCAACCGGTCACCTTGAATTCAGCCCAGGCGGAGTCGATTACGGGCTCGAACATGCGCCGCACCGCCGCCTGCGGATCGGCCACCACCTCATCGATGGTACGCACCGGCGAATTGGGTACGCCATGGGCGCCCAGCCGGGTCGACCATTCCGCGGCAGTGTGCCGCGCGAAAATTTCTGTCAACAACGGCTCCAACACGCCGCGGTTTTTCACGCGCAAGGCGTTCGTCGAATACTCGGGCACGGATATCAGGTCGGGGCGCTCCAGCGCTTTGCAAAAGGGCGGCCATAGTTTTTCACTGCCCACGGCAATCGCGATATGGCGATCGGCGGTGGGAAACGTCCGGTAGGGCACGATGGTCGCGAATGACGTCCCCATGGGTTCAGCGACAATTCCCGAGCCGATGTAGTAAGCGAAGTTCGACGCCATGGCCGAAATCATGGAATCGAACATCGAAACGTCGACAAATTGGCCCAGATTTGTCGTGTGACGCGCGTTCAGCGCCATCAATATTCCGATCAGTGCGAACATGCCGGCCGTGATGTCGGCGACCGAGTGGCCGCAGCGCGCGGGCTCGCCGCCGGGTGAGCCCGTGACGCTGATCAACCCGCACGACGCCTGCAGAATCAGGTCCATCGCCGGCTCGTCGCGCCTGGGACCATTCTGGCCATAGCCGGAAATCGCGCAGTAAATTAGCCGCGGATTGCGCGCCTGTGCCTGGGCATAACCGAGACCGAGACGATCCAGGGTGCCCGGGCGCATATTTTCAATGAGAATATCCGCTTTCTCAATCAGCCGCAGAGCCAGATCCAGACCCTCCGGCTGTTTCAGGTCGATGAGCACTCCTTTCTTGCCGGCATTCACGCCGATAAAATAGGACGCTTGGCTGCCGGTAAAGGGCGGACCCCAGGTGCGGCAGGTGTCTCCGGTGGCGGACTCAATCTTGTAGACGCGCGCGCCATATTGCGCCAGTAGCATCGTGCAGTACGGGCCGGCCAGCGCGTGGGAAAAATCCAGGACGGTGAGTCCGTCTAATGCGGAAGCCATGCCACTATAGCGACCGCGCGATCAGTTCTTTCATGATCTCGTTGGTGCCCGCATAGATGCGATGCACGCGCGTGTCGGTCCACATGCGTGCGATCGGATACTCCATCATATAGCCGTAGCCGCCATGCAGTTGCACGCACTCGTCGATGATGGCGCATTCGCGCTCGGTCAGCCAATATTTTCCCATTGCCGCGGTTGCGGTATCCAGCTTGCCGGCGATCAAACGCTCCAGCAGGCTGTCCATGAAAACTCGCATCACGTGCGCCTGCGCCTTGCATTCCGCCAGCTTGAAGCGAGTGTTCTGGAACTCGATCAGCGATTTGCCGAACGCCTTGCGCTCTTTGCAATGCTTGACCGTAATGGCGACGGCTTGCTCGGTCGTCGCGGTCGCGCCTACGCAGACGCCCATCCGCTCATACGGCAACTGCTCCATCATTTGATAGAACCCGCGGCCTTCTTCCGTGCCCACAAGATTTGCCGCCGGGATGCGAACGTCGTCAAAGAACAGCTCGCACGTGTCCTGGCCATGCATGCCGACCTTTTCCAGGCTCTTGCCAACGCGGTATCCCTGCAAATCCTTGGTTTCGACGACTACCAGCGAGATCCCTTTTGCGCCCACTCCACCTTCCGTGGCCGTCTTTACGGCTAACACGATCAGATTGGTGTGCCATCCATTCGTGATAAAGGTCTTCGATCCATTGATGACGTAGCAGTTGCCCTGGCGCTTGGCCAGCGTCTTGATGTTCTGCAGGTCCGATCCCGCCACCGGTTCGGTCATCGCGATGGAGCCGATCAGCTCTCCTTTCGCCATCTGAGGCAGCCAGTATTTCTTCTGCTCTTCCGTCCCGTAAGCCAGAATGTAATTCGCCGCGATGCTGTGCACGCCGTGGCCGAAGTGCACTCCCCCGTAGCACAGTTCCTCGGTAATCACGGCCTCATGGGCGTAAGTCCCGCCGCCTCCGCCATACTCCTCGGGAACATCCGTCAGCAGAATGCCGACTTCGCCGGCCTTGGTCCAGGCGTCGGAGTCCACGCGGTGCTGTTCCCGCCAGCGCGCTTCATGCGGAACAAACTCTTCCTGCACAAAGCGCCTGACATTCTTGCGGAAAAGCTGAATCTCCTCATTCAACCACGGAGACACGTAGGGAGCGGGTACCACTTGCGGCTGGGCCATTGATTGCCATTGTACTTTACACTGGTGGTGATGCCAAAGATCATCCCAGAGGAGTTCCTGGACACCGATCCGAAGACGCTCCGGATTTGGATGGACATGCAGAAAAAGATGTCGCCGGCTGAAAGAGTGAAGCTTGCGCTGGACGCAAGCGAATTTATGCTGGAAGCGTGCCGAGCCGGAGTCAAGCTCCAGTTCCCGAACGCGAGTGAGCGCGAGTTACTGTTGCGAACCGCCGCGCGTCACCTTAGCCGCGACCTGATGATCCGGGCCTATGGCTGGGATCCGGACGGCAATGTCCAGCCCGCGTGAGGCGTTTATCCGCATTCTCGAGGTGCTGGATTTGCTCGAAATCGAGTACCTGGTGGGTGGGTCCTTGGCTAGTTCCGCCCATGGAATCCCCAGAGCAACCAGAGACGTTGACTTCGTTGTTCAGCTTCACGCCAATCACGTGGACGAGTTTGCGCGCCTGCTGAGCGCCGATTTCTACGTCGACGGCCAAACCATCCAAGACGCCTTGGCTTTGGGCCGTTCGTTCAATGTCATCCACTTCGCAACCAGCTACAAATTTGACTTCTTTCCCGCTGGAACCGATCCATTCAAACGGACCGAACTAAAGCGGCGTGTGTTCGTCGAAGCCGCGCCATTGGGAGGCGAGCCCGTGGAGTGGGCTGTGGCAACCGCGGAGGATACCATCCTTACTAAGCTGGCTTGGTTCCGGGCAGGAGGCGAAACCTCAGAACGCCAATGGAATGACGTTCGCGGAATTCTGCGGATCTCGGGTCCGCGTCTCGACCGTGAGTATCTGGTGGCGTGGGCGGCGCGCCTGGGCGTCGCGGATTTGTGGCAACGCCTGCTGTCGGAAGGAAACGGTCCTTGTGGGGCAGGTTAATAACCATGGTTATTAACCTGCGGCCGATTATTAATCGGCCCACTCGCCATGCTACGAAACCCTCGCAAGTAGACGGGGACATTGCGGGCTCGAGTCCGAACTCCTTCGCTTTAGAACTATCGCAGCTGTGTCCCCCTGGCGCATGTCCTGAAGACAGGTTTTCGAGAGTGCGGCCGATTATTATAATCGAACCCCTCACCGGTTAAAATAACCAGCCCCACAAAAGTGGCCGAAATACAAGACCGCGTTTCCACAAGAGCCTACTAAACTAGCGCGTCAAACCAAGCAGCTCCTTTGCCGCCGCACCGACCGTCCGGAGAAAAGCGTCCAGGTCGGTAGGCTTGGCTACAAAGCGCGCCGCGCCTCCCGATTCCGCGTCGGCCCGGTCTTTGGGAGACACCGAAGAGGACAGGATCGCAACGGGAACCGCCGCCATGCGCTCGTTCCCACGGAGCTGTTTCAGCACTTCCATGCCTTCGGTTCGCGGCATGTTGAGATCCAACAGAATGAGGTCCGGCATGGGAACCTCACCGCGCTCGATGCCGCCGTTGCACAGCGCGCGAACAGCTTGCTCGCCATCCTCAAACCGCGTGATCGCGAACACAATTTCGTTGGCCCGGAGTGCTTCTTCGATGAGAAAAACATCCGCCGGATTGTCGTCGACGACGATGATCTGCGAGGGCGGCGAGGGGGAGGCTGCCACTGGGCTCATGTTATACGCGGGCTGAACGGGCGGAAATCCGGTCTGGCGGGCTGGAAATCAAGTATTGGCGGACGGCGACTGCGCCGCCCGCCGAAGCGCTTTACACCAACGCTGGTTGCCTCAGGCCTTTATTATTGACTTCGACAGCTTCCGCTACCTTTCGGCCCCATTCCGGATCGGCCTTCTTGAAATGGCTAATCTGCAATTCTACAATGCGGTCCGGCACGCCTTTCATCGAGCCGGCGATGTTCTCGATCAGCCGCGTCTTGGCGTCGGCCGGCATCAACCGGTACAGATCGCCAGGCTGCGTGTAATCGTCGTTACCCTCCCGATGCTTGTAGCGGCCTGCGTCGCCGCTGATTCTGTACGGCACTTCCACAAATTTGTGATCCTCTTTCGGACCGCCGAAGCTGTTCGGTTCATAGTTGGGACTGTTGCCGCCATTGGCGTCAAAACGCATGGCGCCATCGCGATGATAGTGGTTGACCGGACACTTTGGCTGATTCACCGGCAGCGATTCATAATTCACGCCAACCCGGTACCGGTGTGCATCCGGATAACTCATGATGCGCGCTTGCAGCATCTTGTCGGGCGAGTAGCCCATTCCCGGCGCCACGTTCGAAGGCGAAAACGCGGCCTGCTCCACCTCGACAAAATAGTTGGATGGATTGCGGTTCAACTCCATGATGCCGACTTCCTGGAGCGGATAGTCCTTGTGCGGCCAGACCTTAGTCAAGTCGAATGGGTTCCACTTGTAATTGGCCGCTTCCGCTTCCGGCATCACCTGAATGCAAGCGCGCCACTTGGGGAACTCGCCGGCTTCAATCTTGGTGAACAGATCGCGCGTGGCGTAATCCGGATCGGCGCCCGCCAGCCGCTCGGCTTCTGACGCGGTCAGGTTCTGGATCCCCTGCATGGTCTTGAAGTGCCATTTCACATAGAACCGCTCATTCTTGGCATTGATCAAGCTGAAGGTATGGCTGGAGTAGCCGTTCATGTGGCGAAATCCGTCGGGCGTGCCGCGGTCAGACATCAGGATAGTCACTTGATGGAGCGACTCCGGCGAAAGCGACCAGAAGTCCCACATCATGGTCGGCGATTTCAGGTTCGTGTCCGGCACTCGCTTCTGCGTGTGAATAAAGTCGCCGAACTTCAGAGGGTCGCGGATAAAGAAGACCGGAGTGTTGTTGCCAACCATGTCCCAGTTGCCTTCTTCGGTGTAAAACTTCAACGCGAAACCGCGCGGATCGCGGGCCGTATCGGCCGAGCCCTTTTCCCCGCCTACCGTTGAGAAGCGAGCCAACATCGGAGTTTGCTTGCCTACTTTGTTAAAAAGACGGGCGGTCGTATATTTGGTAATGTCCTCGGTGACCGTGAAGGTCCCGAAAGCGCCGGACCCTTTGGCGTGAACCACGCGCTCGGGAATGCGTTCCCGGTTGAAATGGGCCATTTTATCGAGAAGGTGAAAATCCTGCAACAGCACCGGCCCGCGCGGGCCCGCTGTCAGGGAGTTCTGGTTATCGCCTACCGGGATTCCAGAAGTGGTCGTCAGTTGTTTTGGATCGTTCTCTGCCATGCTTGCAGACTATGACAATTCGCTGCCCGAAAACAGGGGATCCAGCCAATGCCTTCCATAGGAGTTACCTATAATAGAGTAAGCGATGCGATTGCAACAACTTCGATATTTCTGCGCGGTGGCCCGCACCGGATCTTTCACGCGCGCGGCGGAGCAGGAAGGGATTGCTCAGCCGTCTCTTTCACAGCAGATCGCCAAACTGGAGGAGAGCTGCGAAGCTCGCCTGTTCGAACGGCTTGGGCGGACAGTCCAGCTAACGGAATGTGGCCGCGCGTTGCTGCCCAAGGCGCAGGAGATTTCTTCACCTGTTGACCGATGCCCGCGCCGCTGTCGAGAGTTCCCGTTCGGGAATCGCCGGTAATGTCAGGCTAGGCTGCATACCCACCATCACGCCTTATTTCCTGGCTCCTCGCCTGGGTGAATTCGCCAATCAGTTTCCCGACGTCAGCATTCACCTGATTGAAGACATCACCACCCGGCTCATCGAAAACCTGCAAAGCGGTGTTCTGGATTTCGCCATTGTCGCGCTACCCGTCAGTAATCCGGATCTGGTCTGCAGCGAATTGTTCCGGGAGCCGATTCTGGTGGGAGTCAGCCGCGACCACCGCCTGGCTGGGTTGCCGCAGGTGGATCTCGATGCGCTTCGCAACGAGCGGATTCTGTTGTTAAAGGAAGGCCACTGTTTTCGAGCGGACGCCTTGACCTTATGCAGCCGCCTGCGTCCGGAACTCGGCTCTATTTTTGAAACGGATCAATTCGCGAGCGTGTTCGCTCTGATCGCCGCCGGATTCGGAGTTAGTTTCGTGCCGGCCATGGCTGCGGCCACGTTCGACGGCTGCGATTTTCTGCACCTCAGCAAAGAAGCGGTGCGGCGCATTGGGTATATCCGCCTGCGCCGTCACACGGCCACGCCGGCGCAGAAGGCGTTTCTGGCATGGCTGCGCGGCGTCGCCAAAAAGTAGCAGTAAATGTAAATGTGAAGAAGGTTGTCAATGTAAATGTGGGGCAGGTTGTCAACCTGCGGCGGGTTGTTAACCGAGGTTGTTAACCCGCCTGCCCAAGCTTAAAAAGCGACTTTGGGCACCGCTCGCGATTCCGGCGCTGTCTTAAAATAAGCGTCGTTCCGCTGAAAACCAAACAGACTGGCGGCGATATTATTGGGAAATAACTCGATATCTGTATTGTATTTCTGCACCGTCTCGTTATACTTGCGGCGCTCGACAGCGATGCGATTCTCCGACCCGGCGAGTTCGTTCTGCAGGTCACGGAAGTTCGCGTTCGACTTCAAATCCGGATAGTTCTCCACCACCACCAACAATCGGCTCAGCGCGCCGTCGAGCTGTGAATTGGCCTGAATTTTGTCCGTCGGCGTGTGGGCGCCGCCCAGAGCCGCGCGGGCGTCGGTCACTTCTTTAATCACCGCTTGTTCCTGCTTGGCGTAACCTTTCACCGTCTCCACCAGATTCGGGATCAAATCCGCGCGTCGCTGCAGCACCACATCCACCTGCGACCAGGCTGCGTTTACGGTCTCCCGCTCCGTCACCAGCGTGTTGCGCGCGCTAACCGCCATGCCGCCCACGATCAGCACGCCCAGCAAAACAACAATTAAGATCAGCACTCCGGCTTTCATTTTTCCTCACTTCTCTTTTCCTGAGCCTCGCTTCGCAAGGCGTCTTGAGCTTACTTCGCAAGGGCGTCGACAAACGCGACCAGCGCCTCGATTTGCTTCAAATAATCGGAAAACAACGCACCAGCGGATAGATCGCCGGTGTTCTTACGCTTCTCGCGGACGTCGAGCAACTGCTCCAGAGCCGACCCGTCGAGTTGTACCTCTCGTAACTTTGCCACAACCTCGCGCTTTTGCCAACTTACCGGCACTCCGGCCAGCAACAGCGCATGCCGCGCCAAAACACAGAAAGTGGAGACCGACTCCAGCATCAAGTGAGCGAGAGCCTTGTTGTCCCCCAGCGCGCCCGCCGCTTGTTGCCGCAAGCGGAGCAGCTTGGCGCGCAATTCGCGCTCCACCTGCGCCCGGTAAAACGATCCGTCGATCGCCAGGTCCGCGATCACGTCTTTGCCAAACAAGACGCGCCGCTGCTCCTGCATGTCGTGGAACTCGATGGGAAAGCAATCGGTGGAAGTTTTCACTTCCTGCTCGCTCATCAGCAGGGGCGCCGGATTCCCCAGCTTGCGCCACCAGGCGAATACGGGTTCCACCTGGCGCAAATCGCCAACGGTAATTTCGTTCAACACACTGAGAACGTTCAAATCGGAGAAGTCGCCATGATAGTCGCTACCGGCCGCGGAGCCATACAGGATTACGGCCACCAGGTTCTCCGCGTGCGCGGCCCGCAGACGTTCCACCAGTTGTGTAAGCTTCTCTTCCATGTTTCACCAGCTACCGGATGCCCCTCCTCCGCCGGAATCACCGCCGCCAAAACCGCCGAACCCGCCTCCACCGGCGTCGCCGCCGCCAAATCCGCCGCCACCCCAACCCCCGCCGCGTCGCCCGCCGCCCAGCAGGTTGCCCAGAATCATGCCGGCCAGAAGCCCGCCGCCTCCGCCGCCGCTGCGCAAGAGAAACAGCAGAACTACAATACCAATCACCACCAACGGCCAGGGAAGGCCGTTATCCTGCTGCTGGGGTCGCGGCAGCGGGGGCGGACGCACCGACGTATCCGGCGTCACGTTCTTGCTTTGGGCGATGCGCTTGCCCATCACATCCGCTGCCGCCAAGAGCGCCGGCCCATATTGTCCCTTTGCTAGATAAGGTCGTTCCTGGTATAGAACTTCTCCCACGAAGCCGTCGGGCAGTATCGGCTCCAGCCCATAGCCGACCTCGACGCGATCCTTGTGGTCCTGCACCGCAAGCAGCAGCATCAGGCCTTCGTCTTTGCCTTTTTTCCCGACGCCCCATTTGCGGAACAGAGTGTTGGCGAAGTCCTCTATGGGCGCTCCCTCGAGCGAAGGTATGGTGACCAACGCGATCTGGACGCCGGTGGCGCGCTCCACCTGCCCGCAGTAGTCTTCCAGCTTGGCCTTCGATGCCGCGTCGATTACGTTAGCAAAATCGCTGACGTAGCCTTGCGGCTTAAGAGAATTGGGATCGAGCGCGAATGCCAGCCAGCACAGGCTGAGGCCAATGCAGCAAAGACGTGTCGATAGTGAATGCCGGATCAAAAGTGGCGCATTCCTTCAGCCCCGAACGTGAGTGAGGGGAAATGCGAAAAGCTGAGCCTGCGCAGCAGCCTGCTAGCAGACCAAATCTTCACGCCGTAGCTTGAACTCGCCCAAATTGCCTAACATCGCGAGAGTGATGTTCTTCGATTGGAACAGATCCTGCGCGACTTTCTGCACGCCTTCCGCCGTAACGGACTCGATGCTCTCCAGCATCTCGTCGAGCGTGAAGAATCGCTTAAAGTACATCTCCTGGCGCGCCAGGTTGGACATGCGGCTGGAGGTCGATTCGAGCCCCAGCATAAACGATCCCTTCAGATGATCCTTGGCCCGCCGCAGTTCGTCTTCGGGCACCGGGTGCTGCTTGAGATCCTGGAACTCGTGCATGATCGATTCGACGACCTTGCGCGCGGTTTCGAGTGCCGTACCCGCATAAATGGCCAACAAACCGGTGTCGCGATACATGCTCAGCTCGGAGAACACCGCGTACGCCAGGCCCTGTTGCTCGCGCACCTTTTGAAACAGACGCGAACTCATGCCGCCGCCCAGCAGCGTATTGAGGACATAGCACGTGAAGCGCTCCTCGTGCGGCAGCGGATACGACGGAACTCCCATGTACATGTGGGTTTGTTCCAGCGACGTCTTGTTGCGGAACACCAGCCGCGAATGCGGAACCGGCGCGGGATCGGCATCGGCCGCCTTCACCATGCGCAGCGGCTCAAAACGCTCGGCCGCGAGAGCCGCCAGTTGGGCGTGGTCCAAGTGCCCGGCGGCGGTAATCAGAATATTGGCCGGCGAATAGGTCCGCGTAAAGAACTCCTGCAACATCTCCCGATGGAAGGAGCGGACCGTGTCTTTGGTGCCGAGGATCGGCTTACCGATGGGGTGATCTTTCCAGAAGTTGCTCGAAAAGATTTCGTGCAGAAGATACTCGGGATTGTCGACCTCCATCTTCAGCTCTTCGAGGATGACGCTCTTTTCCTTCTCAATATCCTCGGCGCGGAACAACGGGTTCAGCACCAGGTCGGCCAGGACGTCGAAAGCCAGCGGCAAATGCTCGTCCAGCACTTTGGTGTTGTAGCTCACCAGTTCTTTGGCGGTGAAGGCATCCAAGCCTCCACCGATGGAATCGACCGAGCGCGCAATCTCCTCGGCGCTGCGATTGGTGGTCCCTTTGAACACCATGTGTTCGATAAAGTGCGTGATCCCGTTCTCTTGCGGCTGCTCGCGGCGGGAGCCGGCGCCAATCCAAATTCCCATGGATACGGATCGCACGTGCGCCATCTGCTCGGTGATCACGCGGACTCCGTTGGACAAAGTGGTGGTTTGGATATCCCGATCGTTTTGGTCGGTGCTGCTCATGGTTTGAATATCGGCTACTGTAGCCATTTTAGCGCGCTCCCGCCGGGCGCTTGCGTGATATATTGAGTCTGTGAAGCAAACCCTTGTAGGTCTAGAACTTCCAGACCTTCAAGAGCTTTTGGGCCCCGCTCAACCTGCGTTCCGCGCTCGGCAGCTTTACGACGCGCTGTATCGTCAAAAAGTGTCAAATTTCGTACAGATCTCTACTTTCCCGGTCGCCTTAAGGGAGCGGATCGCCGCTGTGCATGAAATCGGTGTCCCGGCTCTCGATACGTGTTTTCAATCGATTGACGGTACCCGCCGGTACCTGCTGCGGTTGTCGGACGGCAAAACGGTGGAGGCAGTTTTCATGCCGGAGGAGAACCGGGACACGGTCTGCATTTCGAGCCAGGTGGGCTGTCCCGTGAACTGCAAGTTCTGTTTGACGGCCCTAATGGGGCTGGAGCGCAGTCTTTCCGCGGGTGAAATCGTGGGTCAGGTGTTGTTTGTCATGCAGAACCACTCTCTGTCCGCCGCGAGCGATCGGTTGAATATCGTCATGATGGGCATGGGCGAGCCGCTTTTGAATTTACCGAACGTAATCAAGGCGACGCGCTTGCTCATGGACAAAAGCGGGATCGGAATCTCGCCGAGAAGGATCACTGTCTCGACTTCCGGCATCATTCCGGCTATGGTTCAACTGGGGCGCGAGCCGGTGCGGCCGAAACTCGCCATTTCCTTGAATGCGTCGTCCGAAGAGCAGCGCCGCGAGTTGATGCCGATCACGCGCAAATATCATCTACGCGACTTGCTGGATGCCTGCCGGGCCTATCCCTTGCGCTCCTGGGAAAAGCTGACTTTCGAATACGTGCTTCTCAAAGGCGTAAATGACACCGATGCCGACGCGCGGCGCGTAGTGAAGCTAGTGGCGAATCTCAACTGCAAGATCAACCTGATCGCGCTGAATCCAGGGCCCGGCATTCCCTACGAGACGCCGGAGCCGGGCCGCGTGGCTGCGTTCCAGGCGATTGTGCGCCGCGCCGTTCCGTGCTTCGTCCGCAAGCCCCGCGGGCTCGACATTTTCGCCGCCTGCGGGCAGTTGAAGCGCATGCAGGAAGGACCGGATCTATCTCGGCTTGTGGGGCAGGTTAAATAACCTGCCGCGGGGTCTGTACATTGCTGAACCATGTTGACGCATGTCGCAGCATCTCGTGGCACAGACTTCAGTCTGTGCACCCGGGTTATTAACCCGCGCATGGAGCGTTATCTCCCTGAGCGCGAAGGACGCAGATGACTACAGGAGCCGGCCGCACGCAACCGGTGACGCTTATCGCCGTGGCCGCCTTGGGGGCGATTGTGGTCTGGCGGGCTCGGCGCTCAGCGAAACAACGCCGTGAGGTGTTCGCGGACGATTACCAAGGACCCGAGCCGACGCCTGCCGAAGTGGAAGCAGCCAAGGCCACCATTCGCCGGAAGACCTCGGAAGACTTTCAAGCGCACAAGTCGAGGACCTGGAAAAGCCTCCTCGCGCTTCTACTGATAATCTGCGCAAATATTCCATTTCTGAAAGGCATGCCGCTGCATAGGCTTTTCCGCCCTTGGGGAACCCTGGCTGCAGTCGCCTTCGTACCCGCGTTCGGATTGTCCTTGCTGCTCTGTGGCCTGCTGGTCAACAGGTGGCAACACAAGCGGTTCACTGAAAAATGGCTGGAGTCTCTTGACGAACCCGAGTGAGAATTGCCCGTTTCTCATTGCGTAACATTCAACATCACTGCCGGACTGGACACTCCTCCGACGGTGACCACCACCGGCTGATTCCCCAATGGCGCATTCGCCGGAATGACAAAATTGATCTGCGGCGTTTCCACCAAACCGCTCGGGATTCCAAGAAATGCGATCTGGGCGTTAATGCCTCCGACGCTAACTGTCACTGGCAGCGTCGGTGAAGGAAGATTCGCAAGAGGCGTTGAGCTGGAGGCCGTTCTCCCCGTATACAGCGACGGGCTGATATCGCCCTGTCCGGTGATGAAGGCCGATAGCGTATCGCCGCGCTTCCCGCTACTGTTGGGAACCAGCGTGTTGCCGCTGCCCGCAAAGATGCCAGGGGCCGATTCGCTGACATAAAACGTGAACGCCGCCACTTTACCGTTGTTGTTGATTCCCACCATTGCCCAGCCCGAGCCAGTTTCATAGGGAATATCCAGATTGACCTGCCCGCTGGATACGTAGCGCAGTGGCGCGGTCACCCCGTTCACGGTTGCGGTCACGCCCAGCAGAGAAATCGGAAGTGGAAGGCTGGAGGCCGCGGCGACGCCCGGCGCAAGGCCGGTACCGAAAACGCTCAGCACCATACCCGGCGCCGCCACATTTTGGAAAGACGCCCCGTTGACGACGCCGCCAATGCTGATGCCGCTTGCGGAGCCCACTACGAACGAGACCGGAATTGAGATGAACTGCGGCAGCGCTCCGGGCGCCTGGACATTCACAAACGCATAATAAGCTCCATTGGCCAGACCCGCGGCATTCGCCGTTAAAGTGATTTGCGCGGATCCCGTTCCGGATGTTGCCGAGGCCGTTAACCAGGTTGTTACTCGATTGGAGGGCGCGATAGAGAGACTCCAGGCAGGCGCCGCGCCGGAAAAGTTCAAGCTGACGGCGGCGGACGAGTTCGATCCGCTCAACGCAACCGCCGAGGGCGACACCGCGAAATTCGGCAGGTTCGCGGCCGCGCCGATGGCCGTCACCGCCGCCGAACCGGTGACGGTAGCGCCATTCTCGGTTACCCCCTGACTCGTGTACATCCCGCTCGGCGCCTGGCTCCAGCAAACCGGACCGCTCAGTGTTCCATACGGCGCCAGATGTGTAGTTCCGAATATGCCCTGAATCGAATCGCTCAAGTCGCTCGTGCCGGCACGGAACGAGTTCAGGTTAATGCCGTTGCCGCTGTTCTCTTCGAGAATCACGGTGTCCTGGAACGCGCAACTGGGATCGCTCGATGGCGTGGCATTGCCCGTTCCCGGTACCGTGCTCACGCTCATCCAGGGCGCCTGCAGTTTCGTCGTGACGAACTGAGCCGTAGTTTGGGCGCTCCAGGGATGACCGTTTGCGTCCGTTCCGCTAAATAAAAATATTCCGGTGCTGGGAACAGGGTTGAGGTTGACATCGATGGGCGCCGAAATTGACCCGTTCGCAGGGATTCTGCTTGTTCCAAAGAAGGACACAATGCGGGGGCTCAAGTTTGCCCCGAGCACGGTCAAACTGGTTAGCGTCGCGCTTACGCCCGCCTTCTCCGTCAAGGTGATGGTGAAATCCCATTTCAGCCCGTTCGAATCCGGCGGGCTCACATAAATCGGGTCGGGAGTAATCGTCGGAGCAATGGCCGCCGCGCCGGCGGTCACCGTGACGTTGATCGTCGTGCTTCCGGTTGACCCGGAGTAAACGCCGTCGCCGCCGTACACGGCCTTGATGGTGTTGGCGCCAGCCGGCAACTGGAACGCGCTCACATTCAACGCCGCCGTGCCCGCTTGTAAATCTGCGCTTCCCAGCGGCGTATCTCCCAAGAGAAAACTGACTGTGCCCGTAGGAGTGCTCGCGCCGCCGGAAACCACAGCGCTGACTTGCAGCGTGCCGTTGTAAGCCACGCTGCTCAAGCTGGCGGAGACCGCTATCGCGCTCGCGCTGCCGGCGCTCCACTCCGTAACCAGGTGATTTGCGTCGATGGAACCCAGCCCCGTGGCCAAATCGTAACCCGGTCCCGCGCTATATCCAAACGAACCCGAACTGCCACAGTCCGGCGTATCCTGCGCGCAAGGAATTATATTGTCGCCGTTCACGATGTCATGAAAGACGTCGTTGCTCGATTGCGCCATCCGATAGACTACCGGGTTGATGTTTCCCAAGCCAGCCTGCTTCAATGTTCCTTGGGAAACCAGGTATTGGTTCAAAATCGCAAGAATTCCCGCAAACGACGGCGCGGATACGGAAGTCCCGCCGACGGCCCCCAGATTCCCGCTTAGGTAGAACAGGTAAGGATCGTGGTAAGCCGAAGCGGCCAGCGAGACGTCGGGCACATCGCGGGCGTTATCGCTTGGTACACCCGCGCCGGTTTGCCAGGCGGGTTTAGGAAACAGCACGCTGGCGCCTCCCCCTCCGCTCGCCAGCCCAAGCAACTGGTAGCTGTCGTTCCAGGCCCGCTCCGGGGCATAGCCAAGCAACGACCCGCCGTTCGGATCGGTTATCGCATTCCAATAGTTCCCCGCGCTGTCATCCAGTTCCGTGCCACCCACCCCGGTCACTTCCGGAATGCTCGCGGGCGCCGACACCGCCAGGCCCCGGGTGCCTTCGGTGAGCAGTCCCTGACGATCGCACGCGGCCGCGCCTGAGTCACCCGCCGCGGCCACCCAGGTTATGCCCTGCGCGCTGGCCTGTTGCGCTGTGCCACGCAGAAAGTCTACCGTCGCGTAGGTCGCGCCTAGCTCGCACCCGCCATAGCTGACGCTCACCACCGGCGCCAGGTTTTGGTCGATGGCGTACTGCACCGACGAAAAAACGTTGGGCGAGTAAACATAGAGAATGCTCGCGTTGCGCGCGACTGCGCCGGACCACTGAACATCCAATTGCGCTTCGCCTACGTCTCCGCCGGACACTCCTGGGTCGGGTAAATAGGGAACCTGAATCGGTTGCGGGTCGTTGGCGGGCAGTCCAAACCTTTTTCGAAAGGCCCGCACATCCGACAGGCTGATATCCGTTCTCCCCCCAATCGCAATCTTTTGCCCGGTGCCGTCAAACCCGAGATTGTAAAGCGGATTCAAATCGTACATCGTGGCGAAATCTTCGGGAGCAATGTAATGCGCGCCGCTAGACGTCGTGTATTGAGGATCGATGGATGACACTGGCTCCCAATCGAAGTCGTCCAGACCGTAGATCCCTCCCACAATGCCGTCCAACTGGGCCGGGATCATCGGGGCCGTGGCATTGGCGTAGTGCAGCTTGCCGTTTACTTCATAGTGGTGCAGCTCAGTATGGAAAACGGCGCCGATCTGCCGCGCTGTTCCGCTGAACCCGATCCAGCGGCGCCCGCGCGCGGTCTGATACACCTGGAGACCGTGCGATTTCAGCCAGTCGCCGATTTTGGCGAGATCGTTCCCGCTCAGGCCAAAACGGTCGCCGAATTCTTCCGGCGTCAGCCAGTGGTGATAATTTGGCGACGACTTGTCCTGCTGCTGTTTCAGAAACGCATCCAGTTCGGCTTGTTGCGCCGCCGTCGGCAGAAGATGGATCATCGCCACGGGAATCGGCAACGCGGGATCGACCGGACCACGATCGAATTGTGTCTGAGCGAAAGGGCTGACGTGGTTTCCGATGCTGACCGTCCCCCTGTTGCTCTCGATCTTCGGTCCGGAAATGCGGCTGGTTTGCGCATATGTAATTCCCGCGCACGCCAAGCAAGCGGCCGTTGCACCAACACGCGCGATCCTCCTCATGAGATTACCCCCTCTGTACCCGCCGCAATGTATAACTATCGGGATGAAGAGTCTCGTTCTTCAGCTTCTTCCAATCGTCGTTCACCTGAATCAGCTTTCCGCTGAGGTGGTTCGACTCTTCCGAAGCCAGGAACAACGCGAGTTGAATCTGTTTTTCAGGCGCCATCCCGCCGGTCTGCCGGATTTTCAGCGCTTCTTCCGTTTCCTTCCAGCCAGCCCGGTCGCCGGCTCGCAGCACTTCGTCGGTCATGTGCGTGTACGTCGGCCCCGGACCCATGCAGTTGATTTGAACGTTGTGCTCGCGGACTTCCTCGGCTACCGTCTCGACAAAGCGCGCTACTGCCGCCTTGGAGGCCGCGTAGGCGGAGAAGTTGGGCCGGGCAATGGACGAACCCACTCCGCTCAGGACGATGATTTTTCCCGACCGGCGCTCGGTCATGTGCGGTAACACGGCACGCACGCAATGCATGACGCCAATGAGATTGGTTGTCACGGTGTCCGTCCATGCCTTGACGGGAGTTTCCATGAGAGGTCCGATCGGACCCTGCATGGCGGCGGCGCAAACCAGCACGTGGACTCCGCCGTGCTGCACCCGCGTCCGGTCCATCGCCGCTTGCAGTTGCTCGAAGTCCGTGACGTCGGTGCGGATACGATAGGCGGTTCCGCCGGCATGCTCGATCTCGAGTTGCGCCAGATCCAGTTCGGCTTTACTGCGGCCTAACAGCCCCACGCGCGCGCCGGCTGTCGCAAAACCGATCGCTAGCCGTTTTCCGATTCCGCGTCCCGCCCCGGTTACCAAAACGCTGAGATGCTTCAGGTTCGCCAAAGCGGAGTGTACCTCAAAACCAAGGCGAGCACGCCCCGGGTCGTGGCCAAAGTCGCGGCGAATTTTCTTAGTCTTCTACATCCTGCGCGAAGCAGCTTTCAAAGGCGCGGTCGAGCACCTGATCCGTCAACTCCATGGGAAGACCTTCAAACTGCATCAGGTGGATGGCGTGAGAAAGTACGTCGCGCGGTTGGCAGCGCCGCATGGGTTTTTGAGACGTATGGTAGTGGCGCGCAATAAACCGGCTCACAGTCGTCTCATCACACGCCAACTCGCGAGCCGCGCAGAACTGCAGGAAGATGCGCGTGAACTCGTCCGGCGCCGGGTTGCGCACCAGCATTTTATACTGGATGCGGCGCAAAAACGCGTCGTCCCCCAGGTCGGCGGGACTCAAGTTAGTGGAAAAAATCAGGAACGCTTCAAAGGGAACTGTCATTTTCCCGCCCGTCCGGAACGACAAATAATCGACCCGGCGCTCCATGGGAACAATCCAGCGGTTCAATATCTCGGCCGGCGTGCATCTTTGGCGGCCAAAATCGTCTATCAGGTAGATGCCGTTGTTGGCTTTTAGCTGATAGGGCGCGTCATAGATCTTTGAAACGTTGTTGAAGTTTAAGTCCAACATGTCCGGGGATAACTCACCGCCCGTGACGATAAACGGCCGTTTGCACTTCACCCAGCGCCCGTCATGCAGGTCTTCGGTGCGGAAAGCCGTAAGCTGCTCCTCGCCGTGGATGGGCTGGTGATAAATCGGATCGAATACCTGAATAATGGAACCTTGGCTCTCAATCGCGTAGGGAACATAAATGGCGTCGTCGTCGATACCGGCCAGCGCCTCCGCCATGAAAGTTTTGCCGTTTCCAGCCTGGCCGTAGATCAGAAAGGAGTTCCCCGAACTGACGGCCGGCCCAATCTGGGCGAGCATTCGCGGCGTGGTTACCGCATGACGATAGGCGTTGTTGAGCGCCTCCGGCTTCAGCCAGCCATCTGCTCGCCGCTGCCGCCGCACAATGTAGTTGTATTGATAGAGCGGTACCGGCGCCGGACCGGTGTACTGATTGTTTTCCAGGTATTCCCGCGCTAAGGTGCGGCCCGCTTCGCTCAGCGCAAAAACGGAACTGATATTGCCCATCCCCAGCGACTTTTTCACTTGAACCTGATGCTGGCGCTTGGCGTTTTCCAGCAGCTCTTCAATCAGACTGAACTTGAAGCCGATTGCCTTAGCCAGGTCCCGGCCCAAAAGATCGCCCCGGAAATAGAGCAGCTTAATAAGCAACTGCTCGATTACCGAGGCGGCAAGTCCGGTATCTTCAATTGATTCGGTTACAGGTGGAACCAGTGCTCCCCCGGCTTTGTCCGGGGCTACCATCGCGAGTGCAGCCATAATGAAGATTTTGAAGAACGGCCGTCTTCAAAACAATGGGAATATAGTCACAACTCAACTAAGCGCATTACCTGTGAACCTACGAACACTTGGTCCACGAATTACAGTGATCTCTTAGTTGCCAACAATGCGGCGCGTGCTCTAGCCCGCACTTTGAAGCTCGTGTGCTTCGTCCGGAACGTGCCGGACCCGGCTTCGCCTGGGATAGAGATGGATCCTTCCTCTACCCCCGAACTGCGACAGGTCCTATTGCCTCCCGCAACAAAATCGTTCTATGATCATGAGAGGCCCAGGGCAGCGGCAACCGCCCCAGGCCTCGAGGTTTAATCAGCGCCTCTTACGAGGACTGATCAAAAGCTCGACCGTGAAGTATCTCATCACGAATCTCAAGAAAAGGATCATTGAGACCCTCCTTTCTGCTCTGTTTGGATCGCCCGGGCTCGACCCCGGGCTTTCCTTTTGAAGCCCATGTGCTCCATTTGGAACGTGCCGGATCCTAACGCCACAGAAAGCTACCAACCAAGTGTTCGGTGGCGGAAATCCCTCTCTTGGTTTTCTGGCTCCTCCTACCCCCGACTCCGACATGGTCCTATTGCCGCCAGCAACACATTCGTTCTATGATCATGAGAGGCCCAGGGCAGCGGCAGCCGCCCCAGGCCTCGAGGTTTAATCAGCGCCTCTTACGAGGACTGATCAAAAGCTCGACCGTGAAGTATTTCATCACGAATCTCAAGAAAAGGATCATTGAGACCCCCCTTTCTGCTCTGTTTGGATCGCCCGGGCGCGACCCCGGGCTTTCCTTTTGAAGCCCATGTGCTCCATTTGGAACGTGCCGGATCCTAACGCCACAGAAAGCTACCAACCAAGTGGCGTCGATGGCCGAAATCTCTCTCTGAGTTTTCTGGCGCAATCCTACCCCCGACTGCGAGAGTCTTATTGCCGCCAGCAGTGAAATCGCTCTATGATTGATCGTGAGAGGACTGGGGCAGGTTCGCTTGCTCCAGGCCCGAAGCTAAATCAGCGCCTCTGACGGGGACAGATCAAACCCTCGCTTCGTGAAGTATTTCATCACGAGTCTCAAGAAAAGGATCATTAAGACCCTGCTTTCTGCTCAGTGGAATCGCCCGGGCCGTACCCGGGCTTTCCTTTTGAAGCCCGCGTGCTTCATCCGGAACTTGCCTGATCCTAATAACGCCACAGAAATCCGTCCGGAATCTACCTTTTATTTACGCCGCTATTTACGACGCGGTTCGATTTGCACCAGCTCCGCCGCCGGAGCAGCGGTTTTCCGCGGCGGTTGCAGCAGGTTGCGCGGGAGCCGGGAAAAGTGCACCATTCGCTCCACCCACGGCAGGAGGCGCCGCACCGTCTTCCCATGGAACACAAGACTGCCGGCCACTAGCAGCGGGTGCGGAATCGTAATCACACAGCGCGAGCAAATATCGATTTCTCCCGCGCGGCCGCTCGCATGCAGCCCGCGCATCGTTTGCATCGCTTCCGAATTCCAGATCGACTCCAGTGACTCCTGCCCTAAGTTCCCCCCTAAGTTCCCCAATGGCGCGCCATCCAGCATGTAGCTTTGGCAACACGGGTAGACGTCGCCATTCTGTTTTACATACATCGGACCGCGCCACAAATAGTGGCAAGGATATTTCCAGTCGCTCGCAGCATGGCCGGCTTCCGGCTGCAAGACGTTGGTCTCATCTTCCTTGATGCGAACCTGATCGACCCCCGGCACGGCATTCCAAAACCGGAGGAAGTCGCCCACCTCGGCCGCATTGCGTTCCATGCGAACCATCTGCACCACGACCTGAACTTTTGACCGGCTTTCCGCCTTCATACGCGCGAAACGGACAAAGTTATCGCGCACTTTTTCAAAACGCGCGCCCTTGCGGTAGTATTCGAACGATTCCTTCGTTGCGCCATCGAAACTCAAAGTGATGTGCTCAATAGGCGTCCGCAGTAAGCGGGCACTGGTCTTCTCGTCCAGGAAAGTTCCGTTGGTGGAAAGCAAAGTAGAGATATTGTGCCGCTCACAATACTCGATGCGATCGAAAATTTTACGGTCCATGAACGGCTCGCCCAAGCCAATCAACATCATGTGCTCGGCGGTCTGGCCAGATTCCTGCACCAGGCGCTCGAAAATTTCGTCCGTCATGTCCTCTTTGGGCTGCTTGTGCGATTCGCGCGGACACATCGGGCAGTACAGGTTACATTTAGCCGTGGTCTCGACGATGTACTCCACGGGGAGGCCTTTTAGCGCGGTCTTGCGCCGCAGGTAGGCCCATAACAGCGTGGCTCGATTGGCGGCCCTCATGGCATAAACATTCATTGTATCGGCACCGGCTGAGCGGGCATCGTCGAACTTGTGGATGAAAAAGTGGAAGAACGAGTCCGGAAGCTCAATGACGCTCCTTTGCGCCCCAACGCCAAGTACGTTCTTTACTGGGCCCAGATGAACCGCCGGGCCGGAGCCAATCACGCTCTCTCTTACGCGATTTCACTTGCCAACGAACGGGACTTGCCGGTCCTGTTTTATGAAGGTCTTACCTGCTCCTACCCATCCGCTAACGGCCGGCTCCATACTTTTCTTCTCGAAGGCGTGCCGGACACGGCCGCGGACCTCGAAGAACACGGTATAGGCTACCTGTTTTATCTCCGCAAGCGCCGTGCCGATCCCGACAACCTCCTATATGAACTGGCCAAGGATGCCGCGGCCATCGTTACTGACGATTACCCCGCGTTTATCGCGCGCCGCCACAACGCACGCGTTCCGTTTAAGGTCGGCATTCCTTATTATGCGGTGGATTCTAGTTGCATCGTGCCCATGGCCTGCTTCGACAAGCGCGAATACGCGGCGTACACCATCCGGCCGAAGATCAACAAGTTGCTTACCCGGTATCTAAAACCTCCGCCCCGCCCGCGCGTGAAAACACGCTACCGGTTGCCCCGGCATCCGTCGCACACGCAGGTTACCGCGCAAAACATCCCCCAGCTTGTGCAAGCCTGTGAAATCGACCATACTGTGCCGCCGTCTCTTACTTTCCGCGGTGGCGCCACTCAGGCTCATAAGCATCTCGAACACTTTCTGACCCGCAACCTGAGCCGCTATGCCAACCATCGCAATGAGCCCACGGCGCATGCAACGTCCGATCTGAGCCCGTATCTGCACTTCGGACATATCTCGTCGCTCGAGATCGCGCTAGCGGCCATCGATTACGCGGAACGGTATAAGTTTTTCCCTGCGGAGTTTCTCGAAGAACTGATCGTCCGCCGCGAATTAGCTTTCAATTTCGCCGCCCGCGCTCCCCATCTCGACTCATTCTCCGTTCTTCCCGATTGGGCGCGCAAGAGTTTAGAGAAGCATCGCAGCGACGCGCGCCCCCACGTCTACACCCTCCGCCAATTGGAGCGCGCCGAGACCGGCGACCCTCTGTGGAACGCCACGCAGCAGGAGTTATTGCTCCGCGGCAAGATTCACGGCTACTATCGCATGTACTGGGGCAAGAAAATCATCGAATGGTCCAATAGCTATGAGGACGCGCTGGAAGCGATGATCTACTTTCACGATCGCTACGCGCTGGATGGCCGCGATCCAAACACCTACGCTAATATCCTGTGGTGTTTTGGCCTGCACGACCGTCCTTTCGTGGAGCGCCCCATTTTCGGTCAGATTCGCTACCTGTCTTACGATGGAATGAAACGCAAGACCAACATCGCCGGCTACCTTCGTGAGATCCAATTATTAGCCCCGAACGTGAGTGAGGGGAAAGGCGAAAAACCGTTTCGATTGGAGTAACACCGCATGCGCATCACACTCACCGGCGCCACCGGCTTTATCGGTTCCCGCCTGGTTGATCGCTGGCTCAAGGAGGGGCATGAGTTGCACGCACTGGCGCGGCGGCCGGGTAAACTGCCTCAGCCTGTGCATTTCTGGGAGTGGCCCGATCCCGAGCAACGCGATCCGCCGCCCGAAAGCCTGGAAGGTTCGGATGCAGTGGTCGGCCTGGCCGGTGAACCGGTCGCGCAGCGCTGGAATGAAAAAGTGAAGCACAGTATCCGTGCGAGCCGCATCGATTTGACCGGCCACTTGGTAAAGGCTATCTCACAGTTGCGCCACCAGCCCACGGTGCTGGTAAGTGGGTCGGCGGTTGGCTACTACGGATCGCGCGGCGATGAAGTGCTTACTGAAGAATCCGCTCCTGGGCATGGTTTTCTGCCCGATGTTTGCCAGGAATGGGAACAGCGAGCCCAGCAAGCCGCGTCCCTGGGGTTGCGCGTGGTTTGTGTTCGCACTGGCATTGTTCTCGCTAGAGAGAGTGGCGCTTTGGCGCAAATGCTGCCGCCTTTCCGCTTTGGCATCGGCGGCAAATTGGGCTCCGGACGCCAATGGATGCCCTGGATTCACATTGACGATATCGTTGGCCTGTTCGACTTTGCGTTAAAGACCGGAACCGTCCACGGGCCGCTCAATGCTTGTTCGCCGAACCCGGTAACCAATGCGGAGTTCACCCGCAAGCTTGGGCAGACGTTGCACCGGCCCGCCATCCTGCCCGTTCCGGAGATCTCGCTGAAGCTTCTCTTTGGAGAGATGGGGCAAGTGATCTTAGCCAGCGACCGGGCGCTGCCAAAAGCGGCGCTTGCCGCCGGCTACCAGTTCCGTTTTCCTGAGCTGTCCGCTGCCCTTAACCAACTGCTCAAATCTTGACCAACTGCTCAAATAATGTGGGGCAGGTTATCAACCTGCCGCGGGTTATTAACCCGCGCGTGGAGTTTGTATTCAGTTAGTGGGGCGATCCCCCTGGATCGCGGCCGACGCCCCCGTCGGCCCTGCGCTCCGGTTGCGATGGACGAGGCCTGGCCAGGCGCACGGCTTTAGCCAGTGCACGGCCAATTATTAATCGGCCGCACTGCGGGTTTTTAACCCGCGCGTGGAGTTTGTATTCAGTTAGTGGGGCGATCCCCCTGGATCGCGGCCGACGCCCCCGTCGGCCCTGCGCTCCGGTTGCGATGGACGAGGCCTGGCCAGGCGTACGGCTTTAGCCAGTGCACGGCCAATTATTAATCGGCCGCACTGCTGGTTTTTAACCCGCGCGTGGAGCATCTGCTCCCCGATCGTCAAACCTGCTCACTCTCGGACGGCCCGCGGTTCCGACCCTCACCCACGCCTTACTCCGCGATCAACTTAATTTCGCCGATGCCGCCGCTGATGTCGGCGCGGATGGTGACCTTCGAGTGTCCATAACTGCTATTGATGTAGCGGCCGTTGTCTTTCTCCAGACCCTGGACTTGGACGGAACCGATGCCGCCGTGCGCGTCCGCAACGATGCCCACGCCGGACGGAAACAGGATCGTCGCCTGTCCCACGCCTCCGTGGACGGTCACCGAATAGTCATGTTTGGGCATGCCTCGCAGATCGACATTCAACTGCCCCACTCCCATGTGGACATCGAGCGTGCGGAGATTCAGATCGCCGAGATTCAGCCTGCCTTCCCCCACGCCGAAGTCGAGTTGCAAGTCCAGCGGCACACCCGGGTTGAGACGCAGGTTCCAGGAATAACCGTCGCCGCGCGACGAGGTGTGCCCGCGCGTGGGCTGATCTATGGAGACGGTGGTCCGGAAACTGGAAGAGTCGCTCCGGACGACCGGCTTCTCCG
Source organism: Bryobacterales bacterium (assembly GCA_963836595.1). Classification (GTDB taxonomy): domain Bacteria; phylum Acidobacteriota; class Terriglobia; order Bryobacterales; family Bryobacteraceae; genus DATFZA01. Next base: position 2,461,976 of record CAWIKC010000001.1, on the reverse strand, counting down.
GATCCAGGTAGCGCAGGTCGCCCTCAATCAATTTCGAGTTGGCGGCGTCGCCCGTGAGCTTCAGCTCGCCGACTTTCATCCGCAGTTCCACTCTCGCCATCTCTGTCTTCCCAAGTTCGACCGCGACAGGTTCTGTTTTCGGCGGACCCTGGCGGCCCAAGTCGATCTCGCAGCCACTCGACAGGAGCAGAAACGGCAAAAGACAGGAAAGCTTCAGTTGGGTGGGCATGGGTTCCTTGTGTCTACCAGGGGTACGCATATCGAGGTAGTAAAGTTCTCCTATTAGTAACACCCCCAAATGGGGGTGTTTGCAATGGTTCACTTAGTTTATTCTCCGTGTACATCCTCAAGTACTCAAGAATCAATACTTAGTACCGCTCGAAATACTCAATCCCAGGTTATAGTGGGACATCTCCTATGGCGAGGGCAATGGTTTGTTTGTACTGCCGAAAGCCGATCGGGCTACTACGCCGGATCAAGGATCCCAACTTCTGTTGTGACAGTCACCGGCAGAAACTGGTCTCCCGGTCGGCGCGGGCGCTTCGCGACGTTGAGGACCTATATGGTCCAGACGCTCATTGGAAGTTACTCGACCCGCCGAAGAATGCCAAGCCCGGTTATGCGACCACGGTATTCGCCGTATTGGGCGTAACCTTCCTGTTGCTGGCCATCTCCGATTTGCCTCTGGGTTCTGCTCCCACGCCGGCGGTTGCTCTCTCCACCAGTCCGCACGGGAAAGGACAGAGCGATGACAGTGGAGGGCTTTCTTCGCTGTTGGGCACTCTGGTCCGCAGCGGAACGTATTCAACTGCGCGGGACGATTTCCACGGCAGTTTGGGCGACTGGCGCGGCAACGGCTATGCAAGTAGCTGGGTGCGGGACCATGGTTATGTGCGCCCTGCCGGAGGCGTGCGCATCTGGGACCGGTCGGCTGCGCTGTCCAACTACGAGTTTGAATTTATGGGGCAGATCGAGCACAAGAGCCTGGATTGGGCTTTTCGGGCTACCGATCCACGCAACTACTACGCTACTAAGTTGACTATGGGCCGCCCGGGTCCGCTTCCCAACGCCGGATTGGTTCGCTTTATTGTCCTCGACGGCCGGGAACGCGAGCGAGTGGAACTCCCCCTTCCGTTGACCCTCGAACCCGGTGTCGACTATCGCGTCCGGGTAAGCGTGCGGGGAAGCCGCTTTCTGACGTCCGTGAACGGACAACTAGTCAGCTCTTGGACGGACGCCCGTTTGAGCCGGGGCGGCGTCGGATTCTTCTCCGAAGACGGAGAACAGGCTTTGCTCAAGTGGGTAAGCGTTTCCGAGCGCGACAGCTTTGTCGGCCGCATCGTCTCTCACTTCTCCCTGCTGACACTTCCCTCTGCCACCCTTTCCCAATAGGCGCTTCAGTAGTTTATCCTGAAGTCAGAACGGTCATGCGCTCAAATGTTTTGATTGCGCTTGTTTTGACAGCTTTTGTGTGCCTCGTGGTTGTCGCGGCGCCGCCCGCGGAACGCCGCTCTGAGCGTGCCCTCAAAGAAGGCTTGCGTCTCGAAGCCGCCGGACAATTTGCTCTCGCCGAACAGTCGTTCACCGATGCCATCGCCCAGGATGCGGACGAGGCCATCGCCTATGTCGATCGCGGACGGGTCCGTTTGCTGACCGGGCGTACGAAGGAAGCGATCGAGGATGCCAACACCGCCGCGCGCCTGCTGTCCAAAACCCCGGAGCCTTTCGAACTGCGCGCCCAGATTCTGGCGAAGCTCGGTCAAGCGGACGAGGCCCTCAAGGACTACAACCGGGCCATCGAACTCGGCCTCGATTCCGCTTCCGGTTACAACGGGCGCGCCACCGCCGAAATGGCGTTAGGGCGTACCAAAGATGCCATCCGCGACTACTCGCGAGGCATCAAACTTCGGTTGGATGACCCGGAGCCCATCAAACTGCGCGGAGATGCCTATCTCAAACTCGAAAGATACCGGGATGCGATCGACGACTACAATCAGGCCATCAACCTGAAGCCGGAGGCGGAGACCTATCAGAATCGAGGATTCGCCAACGGGCAACTGGGGAACTTTCCTCAGGCGATTGCCGACTTCGATCAAACCTTGGCGCTCGATCCGAACAACGCCAGAACGTTGACTTACCGGGGCGCGGCGCATTTGAAAAACGATGAGCCCGCCAAGGCCGTGGACGACTTTACCGCGGCCATGAAACTGGCGCCCAAGGACGTCTACCTGTATCTGGCGCGCGCGGCGGCCTTGGTCAAGCTGGGAAAACATGAGGAAGCTCTGGCCGACCGGGAGGAAGCCGTCAAACTGCAACCCGATTACGCCGAGGCGTATGTCGCGCGCGGTGGCTCGTATCATCAAATGGGGCGCCACCAGGAAGGACTCCGGGATCGCACTAAGGCGATTGAACTGAACCCCAACTTGCCGGAAGCCTGGTTTGCCCGCGGCAGCGCGTACTTCCTGCTGGGCGACTACGCCAAGTCGCAGACCGATCTGGAGCAGGCCATCAAGCTACGGCCCGATTACGAGGAAGCGAAGCAGGTGTTGGACAAGGCGAACGAGAAACTGGCGGCGATACACGCCGAAGCGGAGGCAGCGAAGCCGGAGCCGGCCGCGCCCGCTGAAAAACCGATTGCGCCGCCAGCCGAGAAGGAAGAACCGAAGCAGATGAGCAAAGCCGTTGCCTTGGCTGCGCCAGTAGCGGCCGCCCCAGCCCCCGTGCCGTTACCGAAGACTGCGGCAATGCCGCAGCCTCCGAAACCACATCCTGTTTCGCCGTCTTCCACAGGTTCCGCGGCCGAGCACGAAGCGCGCGGGCGTGCTCTAACCGAGGAGCGGAAATACTCCGAGGCGATCTCGGAATTAAGCGTTGCCATCCAGTTGAAGCCAACCCAGCCCACGGCCTATAACGCACGCGGCTATGCGTATCTGCTCTCGCACGATCTCAAGTCCGCGATTACGGATTTCGACCGGGCCATTCAGTTGAATCCCGCTTACGGAAACGCCTACCGCAACCGCGCCGTGGCGAAAAAAGCCGCCGGCGATTCCGCCGGCGCAGCCGAAGACGAAAAGCACGCCCGCTGAATTGAATGCGGGCTTGAGACCGCTACTCTTTCTCACCCAGCAAGCGCGCCAGAATCTCCGGAATCTCGAACACCGCGCGATTATTCACCGCCGCCGCGTTGCGCTGGAACTGGTCGAAGTTGGCCGGCTCCAGCAACTCGGCCAGACCCGCTTCGATATCCCGGAACGATCTCAACACCACGCCCAATTTGTTCTCCAGAATCCAATCGGTGTTATAGCGCTCCTGCGGCAGTGTCCACATATTGCGCTCCACCACCACCGGAAGCTTCATCGCGATCGCCTCGCTGATGCTGCCGGGGCCGGGCTTGCCGATGAAAAAGTCCGACAAATGCATGTAATAAGGCACTTCGTTGGTGAAGCCTTCAACCAGCACCGGGAATCGGGGCGTCATCTGTTCCAAACGTTGCTTTAAGTTTTTGTTCTTGCCGCATACCAGAATCAGTTGCAGCGGTAGGCTGGCTTGGGAGAGCGTCCGCGTAATCTCGATCATCCATTCCGATCCTTCACCGCCAAACAGCACCAGCCCGGTGGGCAGTTCCGCATGGAGACCGAGGCGGCGCCGCTCTTTCTCGCGACAGGCTTCGATCGGCTCATAAAACCCCGGCCTGAGAATCATGCCGCTGGTACGGATTACCCGGTCTCGATCGTGCCCCAGCGCATAGGCTTGTTGCGCTGCTCGTTCGGTGCCGCACACCAAATACTGGAGCTGCCGTTCCATCCAAAAATGCGGCGGGTAATCGGCCAGGTCCGTAAGAATGGTCACGAACGGCGTGGCGGGCAAAGTTTCACTCAGGCTCTGGAACAGCGCCCGGTTGAAGTTCGGGATGAGAGAAACCACCAGATCGGGCCGGGACTCCACCCAGAATTTCTTCAGTAGCTTCACTTGCCCGCCGTGATACAGCCGGATCAGCAGGTGCATGGCCACCAGCAACTGCCCCGAGCCCAGCGTCCAACCCTTCTTCAGCAACCGGTTGTAAACTTCTTCCATCGAAATGCCGGTCGACTTGCGGACTACGTCGAGCGAAGTGAGGATGTCCTTCAGGTTGACCATCCGGACCTCCCACGGACGCCCTTGTTGACCGATAATGGATTTGAGAGCGATGGCCGCGCTCCGGTGGCCGCCGCCCGCGTCAAAGAAAACGAAATCGAGTTTCTTCACCGCATGTCCATGATTGGATTCGCCTGTTTTTACAGTTTGTCACGTCCCATGGTACTTTTGCCAGGATGGTAGGAAACGAACATGAAGTCGTCATTTTGTTTTCAACATACTGTAACCCCAGGGATTTATTGTAAGAGTGGGTAGCTTAGTATGCTGAGCATGATCGTCCGCCGCGACTACAGCCTGATGCACCGGGCGAACAACTGGGATGCGCCCCGGTGGATTCAGCTCTATGCATTGGCAGCCACCCGCGCCGGCGACGGTTGGCTATGGTTCGCGGCCGGGTTGGCCGTTCTGCTGCTTGGCGGTCCGGAGCGGTTTGCGGCTGTGGGCGCAGGGACCCTCGCTGGGCTGCTCAGCCTTGCCGCCTTCATCGGGCTCAAACGCGTAGCCGGGCGTAGGCGGCCCTGTCATATCGAACCGCATTGCTGGGCAACCCTCCTGCCGCCGGATCGGTTCTCGTTTCCCTCCGGACACACCATGACCGCCTTCGCCGTGTGCCTCTCGCTTTCGTTGTTCTATCCGGCACTAACCGCGCTCCTCGCCTTTTGCGCCTTGAGCGTCGCGGTCTCCCGCATTCTCCTGGGCATGCACTTTTTGAGTGACGTGCTGGTAGGAGTGATGATTGGGGCTGGGTTCGGATACGTAAGCTTTCTCACCTTCCACTAAACGCCTGTCATCATCAATTTCCTGCCCTGCGCGAAACGTAACCGAGCCGCGACCGTCAGGGAGCGGTCCCATTCTCATGTTTTCATGCCGCTCCAATCCCTCAAAACGCGATCCGTTTTACAATAAAACAAAGTTGGCCAGTTCTGCTTCGTGGAAAACGGCTTCCAAGTGCCTGATCCTAAGGATCGGCGGGCACTCCGCATTACGAACAGCTTTTTCCACCGGTTTTTGACAGGCCAAGCCGCTGAAAAGGGGCGTGCGCGTATTAGCTTGTCCGAAGTAGTACTAGACCGCTAAGGTAAAGAACGCATGGCAACCCAGGATTTGGCCTTAGAACGTGGTCTTCCCGCGAATCTCGATTCCGAGCGCTTCGTTCTCGGCGCCATCCTGCTCAACGACAACGCTTACATCCAGGTCGCCGGCGCGCTCCAGCCGGACGATTTCAGCCTCGAGAAGCACCGCCGCATTTTTGCCCGCATGGGCGAACTCTATGAGCGGCGGGAACGTATCGACCGCGTCACGGTGGCCAATGAACTGGTCCGCCACAATCAATTGGAATCCATCGATGGCTTGAGCTATCTGGCCTCGCTCGATGAGGGCCTGCCGGCGCTAGCGAATCTCGAAAGCTACATCCGCATCGTCAAAGACAAAGCGATGCTGCGGCAGGTCATCTTCCATTCGCAAAGTCTCATCGACCGCTGCATTCTCGGCGAAGACGATCCCAGTCAGATCATTGCGGGCGCCGAAGAAGCGTTGTTGAGGATCGGCGACGCCCGCACCAAAGATGCGCTGGTAAATCCGCGCGAGATTCTGCGCGATTACGAAGGCGGCATCAACGCGTTTCTCGATCCCAGCAAGCGCATCACCGGCATCAGCACGGGTTTCAAGAAGCTGGATGAGAAAACCGGCGGTCTGCACGAAGGCGACCTGGTTATTCTCGCCGCCCGGCCCTCCATGGGCAAGACCGCGCTGGCGCTCAACATCGCCCAACACGTGGCTACGCTGCGGGATCAGCCCAAAACCGTGGCGGTGTTCTCACTCGAAATGTCGCGCGAATCGCTGCTGACGCGCATGATCTGCTCGCGCGCCCGCGTAGACCAGCAAAAATTCCGCGCCGGCTTTCTGAACGCCGATGAGCGCCGGCAATTGCAGGTGGCGCTGCTTGAGCTGAGCGAGGCGCCGCTGTTTATCGACGACAGCTCCAACACCAACATTATGGACGTCCATGCCAAGCTGCGCCGTTTGCAGAGCGAGCACGGCCTTGGTCTCGCAATCGTCGACTATCTGCAACTGATGGGTACCCGCGGTCGAGCCGAGAATCGCAACCAGGAAGTGAGCGCCCTGTCGCGCGGGCTCAAGCTGATGGCTAAGGAATTGAAGATTCCCATGCTGGTGCTTTCGCAGTTGAGCCGCGCTCCCGAGACCCGCCAAGGCGACCATCGCCCGCAATTGAGCGACTTGCGCGAATCGGGCAGCATCGAGCAGGACGCCGATCTGGTGGCCTTCATCTACCGCGAGGAAGTCTATAAGCGCGACGACAAGAACCTCGAAGGCAAGGCGGAACTGATCATCTCCAAACAGCGCAACGGGCCAACAGGCATCGTCAATCTGATGTTTTTGAAGCACTGCACTCGCTTCGAGAACCGCACCAACGACCTGGACGACGCGCCCGACATGGAGTAGTTCCCGATGAGTCAGCTTGAGTCGGCGGACAACCTGCCGGCTGGAGCTTGTTCATTACCTCATTTAGTTTTAGTTTAGTAGTTAGTAAACGCAGTATAGCCGCCTGTGTATTGAGGCGTCCAGCAGAGGAGTCTCCGCACGGTGGTGTTCAGAATCTCTCAACGCAGAGCAACCAGGGTTCGTCCGGCGATGGCGCGTTCAGCTCTGTATCGCCTGTTTAATCGAAATCGCCACCAGCGCCAGCGTTAGCCCGATCATGATGACCACCGACACCCAGGCGATCGCGTTGTAGCTGCGCGAATTGGTCCACTCCTTCATGAGGCCTTTCTTGTTGATCAGCGCGATCATGTAGATCAACACAAAGGGCAAAAGGACTCCGTTAATGACCTGCGAAAACAGAATCATCTTAATCAGCGGGAAGTTGGGAATCAGGATAACGCCGGCGCCCAGCACAACCAGCAGGGTGTATAGCCAGTAGAAAATCGGCGCTTCGTGAAAGCGCTTGTCCAGGCCAGATTCGAACCCCAGGCCCTCGCAGACCGTGTAGACGGTGGAAAGGGGCAGAATGCATGCGGCAAAGAAAGACGCATTGAACAGGCCCGCGCTGAACAGCAGGTAGGCGTACTGCCCAAACGGCTTGAGGGCGACCGCGGCATCGGCGGCATCGTTGATATCGCGGGGGCCGTGCGACCAGATCGCTCCGGCGCATGCCACGATAATGAAAAACGCCACCACGTCCGTAAGAATGCAACCCAGCACCACTTCCAGGCGCGACTGGACGTATTCTTTGGCGGTGATGCCCTTCTCCACAATGGCCGACTGCAGGTAAAACTGCATCCAGGGGGCGATCGACGTTCCGACCATTCCAATCAGCATCGTGATGTAACCGGTGTCGAACAATAAAACGGGTTTTACGCTGTTATAAGCGGCCTCCTTCCAGTCTGGTTTCACCAGAAATCCCGAGATAATGTACGTCACATACAGACCACAAGCGAAAAGGAACACTTTTTCCACGCTCGTATAATTGCCGCGCACGATCAAGTACCAAACCGCGGCGGCTGCCAACGGGACGGAAATATAGCGGCTGACGTGAAACAACTCGAGCGAACTGGCGATGCCGGCAAACTCCGCCACTACATTGGTGAAATTAACCACAATCAAAGCAAACATCATGAAAAACGTCGTACGCAGGCCAAATTCCTCGCGGATCAGGTCGGCCAATCCCTTGCCCGTGACCGCGCCCATGCGCGAGGACATTTCCTGAGTAACAATCAACAACAGCGTGATCGGGATCAGGGTCCACAGCGGAAGATAACCGTATTTGGCGCCCGCCTGGGAATAGGTCAGGATCCCGCCGGAGTCGTTATCGACGTTGGCGGTGATGAGCCCAGGACCGATGACGGCGAGAAACACGCCAATTTGATAGCGGAATTTCCTGAGGTTCATGCGGGGGTTCCCGGTCGGTAGTCGTCATTGCTTCCTCATCGCTGCCTCAGAAGAGAGATAATTTCATCCGCCGTGATGGTTCCCGCTAGCCTACCGTCTTCATCCGTGACGGGAAGTGTGAGCAGATTATATTTGTCGAAAGCTTCCGTGATGCGGTCGGGCTTCTCATCCACATTCACATGAATCAGCCGCTCGCCTTCCAAGTCTTTGAGCGGAGTGGCTCCGGCGGCGATAAATAGCCTGGCCAAGGGCACGGCGCCGGTGAGCCGCTCGTCGCCATCCACCAGAAAAATCGTATTCAGCGTTTCCAGCAGTTCTTCCTTTTGACGCAGAGCGTCCATGGCGTCGGCGACCGTCGCCGTATCGGGCAGCGCCACATACTCGGTGTTCATCAAGCCGCCGGCGCTGTCTTCCTTAAACTCCAACAATTCGCGGACCTCGTGGACGGGTTCGGCGTCCATCTCTTCCAGAATGTCTTCCGACGTCTCTTCCTCCAGTTCAGCCAGTGCGTCGGCGGCTTCGCTGGGCGACATTTCTTCCACGATCTCCGCCGCTTTTTCGGCCTCCAGCGATTCGAGAATGCTGGCCTGGATTTCGGGCTCGACCTCCGACAGCGCCTCCGCCGCCACTTCGCTGTCGATGGTCTCGAAAATCGCCTCGCGGTCTTCGGGGCTGAGTTCCTCCACGATGTCGGCCAAGTCGGCCGGATGCATCTCCTCGAGCAGCTTGTTCGAAATGTTCAAACGAAGCCGCCGCTGTGGGTCCGACTCCAGGATGCTGCAGGTCTCCCAGGCGATGGAGTTGGGCGGAATCGGCTGCTGGATGCGCCGGATCCAGGTGCGTTTCAAAACTCCGCGGAAGAGACGGCGGAAGATGCTGCGCAATCCGATGTCCACCTCCAGAACATCCAGTTGATCGCCGCCGTTTTCGCGGCTGAAACGAAAGGTCACGTCGGTGACACGGACTACCTTGCGCCCATGCGCGTCGATGATCTGCTGATCGAGCAGATCCCGCACCATGCGCAGCATGTACTCGTCTGAATGATAGGGAGTTAGTTGCTCGTCCCGGAGATAAATCCCCTCTAGCGAAATCGACTTGACCTGTTCATGACGAATGGTGAGCCAAGCCAGGCCGCCGCCGATAAAGAAGCGGTCCACACGGGAAGGGTGCAATAAGGGAACGACCGCGGCGTCTTTAACGGTGCCTAATTTGCGGCCTTTGAGATCGAAGACAGGTAGACCCAGGAGTTCGGTGAGGTAAAGCAGTTGGTCCGCCATCCGTCGTGTCCTAGGCCCATAGAGTCGGTTCGGGCGCGACACGATCCGCTAGATCAGCGGTCCGGAATTACAGCGCCCTACATTTTCTTGCTCTCCTTTACTATGACGCAAAGCGAAAAGGGGTTGCAACAAAAAATACGTTAATTGTGCTGATGATGCCCGTGTCGAATGTGGGGGCAGGTTGTCAATATTGTGGTCAGCCTGCCGCGGGTTGTTTACCTGGTTGTCCTGGTTGTTTACCCGCACGGGGGCTAATACGAGTGACCTCTAAGGAACAGGCGCTGGCTCCAAGGGCAGAATAGAGCGTCGCCAAAGGGTTGCCGGGTAGGCGCCGGTCACGGCCGTGCCCGGGTAATAATGCGAAAGGATCACCCGAAATGTGGCCCCGGAGTTCGCCATGCCGGCCGCGCCGCGCTGGCAGAGGCCATAGCGGTGGCCTTCCACCAGGCCGCGCCGATGATGCTGGCAATAGTTGCAAGACACGGCATAGTATGGATACCCGGCTTGCGGGTCGTCCAGGGAGCGGGTAGTGCCTCCGCAACTGGCCGAATAAAGCGCCGCCAGGGGCTTGCCTTGGTAGGTAAGCAACAAGCCGGCCGTGTCACGGGTGGCTTGTGTTGCCAGACTCCGCGCGGAAGGCAATTCACGCAGAAACTGGCAGTGCGTGCTGTCACACGCATCGTAGTCCTCATGACGGTTTCGAGCGGCGGCAAAGTACGATCGCGCGGCCACGGCTTGCGCCTTGAGGGCTTCGAATGGCGTGCCAGTGAGCGCCTCGGCGGCAACGGCTGAAGCCACAGCTTGCTCCAGGTCCATGGTGACGATGGCTTCGAGATAGCGAGCCTTGGGCCGGATCGCCAGGGTCCCTTGAAAACGGCGCCGGATTTTGCCGGAAATACCGAGGATGAAGGGGGCCGGGCCTCCTGTGGGCGCTGTGACCGTAGCCAGACCGCTCAGGACGATCGACTGAGAGCCCTCTAAGCGCGAGGCGATTCCGGCATATCGCACCTCAAGAGGACTTCCGGCCGCAGTCACCACCATCTCACTCGGCTTGAAAAGGCTGAAAACGCCAATGCGGATCGGCTGGGCCAGGGCCTCGGTGCCCAACAGAATATTGAATGCCAATGAGAGCGCGATTCTCATAGGGACACCAACGCGTCTGATTGTCGCGCTGGTTCTCCGTGGCTTGAGCGGGCTGAAAACTCCAATGCGGATCGGCTGGCCAACAGCCAAGCAGCTATGGAGACTCGCTAAATACAGTGACGGGCGCGCCCAGCAGGCAGGCTGATAACGCTCCGCGCGCGGGTTAATAACCTGCGGCAAGTTAATAACCTGCCCCACAGCGAGCCTCTATAAATGCCAATAAAATTCCAGGTTTCACGGCTGTATCAAGCTCCGGATGCGCCCGGCCACTAGCGCGGCCCTGGCTCCCGTGGTGTTGTTCTTGCGGACCAGCACCGTGTAGCGCGGCGCTTCCGCCGGAAAGAGGGCGACCGTCAGGCCATCTCCCAATTCTCGCGGCACATGTGAGCACTCCGCGGTCCCGGTCTTCGCCAGAGCATTCTCTCCCACGGCCTTGGCGGTGCCGGAACGCGCGGCTTGCCGCATGCCTGCCAGAATTTCGTGCGCCTGCGCATAGCCGGCCAGTTGGCCGAGCGCACGAGCCAAATCGAGCGGCGATATTTTCCAGGAATCGCCCATACCCGTCAACCCTTGCCGGCCGGCAGGAAGCGGCAATCCGAGACGGCGGCACACCTGCGCCAGTCCCGCCGGATCAACGCCTGCCGCCAGCTCCCGGAAATAGGAGTTGCAGGAATTCGCGATCGCCTGTTCGACGTTCAGACGACCATGACCGCCCGGCAGCCAGCAACGGCCGCGGCAAGTGTACTCGGGAAAAGCAAAGTTGTGCGTTTCGCCGTAGGCGAGAGCGGTAAACGGTTTGACCAGCGAACCCATCGGAATCGGGCGCTGGGGATCGATCCAGCGGCTGGCGATCACCTGGCCAGTGCGGGTATCGAGCACCAGATAGGAAACGTCCGGATCGGAGATCGCCCGTTCGATCAAGATTCCGATAGACTGCTCGGGCAAGCTGGCGGCGAGCAAAAGCAGTGGAATCATGGCCGGACCTTGTTGTTAACGGCGTAAATAACCGTTTCTTTCACGCTGGCGCCGGTGTCATGGACGGTGATGGATTCGGAATCGACCCACGACAGTGTCTCGCCCAGGCTCGCGAGGTTGCGCGAAAAGAACGGCGGCTCAGTTCCGCCAGCCGCGACGGCGTTCGGCGTATCGATCAGCGCGGTGATATGAGTAAGATTCTTCAGTTCCCGCGCATGCCGGTAGATCGCTGCATACCGTGCGGCGGGAAGAGTGGCGGCTGGCGACGCCAGCATCGCGTCCATCAGCTCTTTGCTGGTTGCGATCAAAAGCGCACGCCCGTTGAATGCCAGCTTGACGGAAGCCAGACCCGGCAACTCGAGATACTGGCCCTGTTGCTGCCAGAGCCCTCCGATGGTCCCGATGCTCCAGGCCGAGGCAAGCGCGGTGGACAGCGCATTGCGGGTGGCCGTCGCGTCCCAATCGGCGCCGCTCAGCAACACCACCCCCGAATCGATCCCGGCAAATACGCCGCCCGGCAGCGTGCGCGTAGTTCGGATTTGCACCATCGCGTCAATCGGGACTGCGCGCAAAAGCCGCTGCAGCGGCTGGTATTCAGGCTGGTCGGTGAGATCGACCGGCGGTGAGTCAATGCGCGTCTCTAAATCGCTTTCGCTCCCCGAAACGCCCTCCGTCAAATTGACTTGAGGAGCGCGGTTGGAGGACGCCTCACCCGCGGGTTTGGGGTCGAGCACGCGGCTGTGCAACAGCGTCCAAACTTGATCGGGCGTAGGCGAAGCCCAGCCTTGCACGAATCCGGCGTTGGCTGGGGCGAAGCGGGCGGCTTGCGTCACGGCATTCTCGTTCCAGGCGCGTTGCTCTTCCGTTGCGCGCAAGAATACTCGATCCTCCTGATAATTCCCGCCTGCACGGTTGAGATCGGCCATGCCGGCGGAAAAACGTTTCACCTGGGAAACGTTGCGCTGAATCCAGTAAGACCGAAAGTGCGGCGTGGCCGCCAGCCGCGCCAGGTTCATCACCAGCCGCAGTTCCCCTGGCGGACCGGTCGCCTGGACGGAGCGGTCAAACCAGGCTTCCTGCCGTGCGCTCACGCTGGTCTGGCCGGCGAGTAAAGTCAGCGCTCCGGCCACTAAATCCTCCCGCGTTCCGAGGAACACGTAACCCTGCGCGGCCGCGAATGCCGCGGTGTGGCGCGTAGCCGGATCGGTCTTGACGTAATAGCTGACGCCCGCTGCCTGCCGCGGTTGATAGCTGCCGCGCAATTTCCAAAGCTCGGTGGCGCCAAACTGGCCGGCGGGCATGTGGGTGAGGTACAGAAACTCCAGATTGCCGATGTCGTAAAGCGCGATCGCCGACTGGCCACCCGCGGCGCTTTCGAGCAGATTCATGTCCGGCGGCAAGCCTGCTGCCGCGGCAAACTCCGTCTGCGACAATTCCAGACGCTGCAACAGCCGCGAGCGGGAGAATACCTCGTAGTCGCTGCTCTTAAGCCAGGCTGCCTTGGTGTTGGAGCCGTTCCACTCCGCCAGCAACGAGTGAAAGCTCTTGGCCTCCAGATAGAGCAGCGGGCCGGGCGGAACGAGCGTCGCCAGATCGCGCGAGTTCGCCGTGACTTGTTGGAAGGCGAGCCCGGCGGCGACCAGCAGGGCAATGGAAGCGGCGATCCACAGCGGGCGTCTCATTGACCAGCTCCTGGTTTCAGGCCTGATGAAAAGCGAACGGGGACATTGCGCACTCGATTCCGAACCCCTTCCATCGAAACTATTGCAGATGTGTCCCCTGGCGCGCTGGCGCTCGTCCGGAACGCGTTGTTGCGCACCCGGATGCGATTTCGCAACCGCTGGCGCGGGCTGAGCGAAGAGTGAAAGTCCGGGAAACACCGCGGGGACACAGCCACGACGTTTTCGGCCGTGGGAGTGCGGACTCGATGCCGCTGTGTCCCCATCCGCGCCCCGAGCCTGCCCATTAAGTTGTCTTTCATTGCCCAGCTCCTTGTTTCAAGCGCGGGAGAATCAGATGGTCCTGTTCCAACTTGGCGCTAATCTTGGGCCGCCGTTGGTTGTTCAGCGTCCGGAGTTCGGCCTGGGCCACCAACTGCCGACGAGCGGTCTCCGCTTGCTTGTCGCCCGGATTCAACTGGATCGCGACACGATAAAAATAGAGCGCCGGCTGCGGCTGCCCCAGTTTCAAATACGCGTCGGCCAATTGGCGAGCGATTTCGGCCCGGTTCCGCGCCTCGGGCAGGAAAACCGGCGTGGGACGCTCATAGCCCTCTTCGGGATCCGAGTTTTCGATCAGTCCTCGCACTGCATCATGTAACGGATAGAGAGCGGACACCGCCGTCTGATAGCGCTTGGCCGCGTAGGCAATTCTGAAGATTTGAATCTTATCTTCCGCATGGTTGGGGTCGATGGCGACGGCTTCACGCAACAGCCGCAGCTTGATGGCGGGATCGACGGCTTCGGCGGCGGCATCGATCCGCGCGGCGTAAACATATGGCTTTTCGGCGTTGACCGGCGCGATCGCCGCAGCCGAAAGCAGGTTGAGTTCGGCGGAATTCGTTTGCAACGGATTCGGCTTCGAATGCCGGGCCGCTTCTACCCGGACCGAATAGGGAGCTGCGCTGGAGCCCGCCACGGCGGCGAGCAGTTTACCATCCCCAGCCGCCTGGCCCAGCAACTCTTTGGATGTTTCATCCCAAGGCTGCGCCTTTACGCGCGCCGATAAAAATTCCACCGCTTCCGCCGCGTGGCCTGTGCGCAAGAGCAGAGCGCCGGCCTCGGCCAAATTCTCGAACGGCTCGCCCACGACCCTGGTCATCCGGCGCAGCAGGCTGACGGCGCCCGCAATGTCGTTTTGATCGAGCCGGATTTCCGCCAAGCCCAGAAATGCGCCTGGCGTGAACTCGCGGGCGTCCAGTTGCCGCGTGTAAAGATATTCGAGCACCTGGCGCGAGGCGCCCGTGTCGCCTCGCTGCGTGAGTTCGTTCGCCGTTCGCTGCAAGTCGCCAGCCGGAGGCGCCGTAGCCGCGTCCTTGCGATAGCGGTCGAGCAGACCCGGCAAAGTCCCCTGCCGCGCCGCGATTCGAATCTCCAGCATCGCCACTTGGCCCAGATGATCCTTCCGGTAGGTGTCCGGCAGCGCGGCCAGAATACGCGCCGCATCGGCCGCGCGATCGTGATTGACCAGGTATTCGGCAAAGTCCATCTGCGACGCGCGTAATTCGTTCTCCGCGGCGATGCGTTCGTCTCCGAAACTCGCGTTGACCACGGCGGCCGCAGCGTCGATGGACGATTGATATACCAGCGGGCGCTGGTCTTCCGGCAGCCAGCCGGCGCGGGCCAGCCACTTTAAGAAACTGGCTCGATCGGCCGCAGTCCGGCTAAGATCGACGATCCACGCGACACCGGCGGCAGGACTACCGGATGCGGCCAGGGCGCCCTTCATGAGCGCGTCGGCCTGCCAGCTTCCGTTGCGCCCGATATAGGTTCGCAGCAGCTTATCGGCGTCTGGGCGCACCGAGGCGAGCACGTGGTTCTCGCCCACATGAACCAGCGTCGTACGCACGTTTTCCCAGAACTCCGGCGGAGCTTTCGATTGGTCCTGTTGCCAGGAAAAAGACTGCAGCGCCAGCGACCAGTCGCGTGCCGCTTCGTCGCGCTTCTTCTCCCGCGCGGCGATGAGAGCCAGACGGTCATAAGCGTCGCCGCGCCGCGAATTAAGTTGCAGCGTGTTGCGGTAATCGGCCTCGGCTTGCGGCAACCGGCCGTCTTCCCGATAGAGTTCGGCCAGCCGGAAGTAGGCTTCCGAGTTAGCTGGCGAAGCTTCGAGCAACGCCGGCAAGTAGTCGTCGGCATCGGGGCGCTTCATGATCTGTTCGTATTCGCCGAAATGCGTGCCGTAATCGAACCAGATTTCCCCCACCAGTTGCGTGTTTCTGTCCGCCGGTTTCGCCAGCCGCTCGCCGATGGTCGCGATTCCCAAAGCGTCGTGGAACGACGTCTCCACCGCCGGCGCCGAGCTTGCCAGATACAATCCCACCAGTCCCGTGTACGCTTTGGTCCAGACCGGTGGCAAGCCACGGCCGCGCGCGGCAATCAAGCCCAGCGCGCGCGTGGCACTCAAGTGCTCCATTCCGTAAGTCGCGATCTCGTCCCGCACGGCTTGCGCTTTGTCCGTGCCGGCCAGAATATCCAGACGCTGCGGAGCGCGCGCGTTGAGCAGGCTCGCGTAGCGCGCCACCAAGCCCGAGTTGAGCACTCCCATCTGGTCAAGCTGGCTCAGCATGCGCAACTCTGACGCGGTTTCACCCGCCAGCCGGTACTTGCCTGCTGCTTGCACCAGCAGATTGTCACGGCCTCCTTTGTCGGCGGGAAATATTCTCCAGTAACGCTCCAGTTGGCCCGCGTATTCGGCATATTGGAGCCGCGCATCCTGCAAGCGTTCGATCTGATCCAGCATCTGGCCGGGTTCCGCCGTCTGGAGATCGTATTTCCACTTAACGAGAACATCGAGCAAGCCGGCTGCGTCCACCAGAGACAGGTAACTTCGCGCGCGTTGCAGGTTTTGCTGGGGTGGCCCGGCAGTCATAAATGCCGCAAGCTGCGCCTTCTCTTCCGGCGTGTAATACTGCGCGGCGACGGCCCCAATCTGCCGCATCACTGGATCGATATCGGAAGGCTGGTCCGCATTTTTCGGCGCAGCGGCTTCAATGCGGCGAATCGCGTCGGGATAAGCGCGCAACCGCGCCATCACTCGCGCGTACACGATCGCGCCGGACGAATTCTCCACCAGCAACTTGTCGCCCGCTAGCGCGACGCCCTTCTCGGCATACTCGCGGGCCTGCTTCAGCAGTCCCCATTCTTCCAGTCGTCCCGCGGCAGCGAAATAATTCTGCGCTTGTTCCGGCCGGCCGTCGATCAGCGCCTTGCGCAAAGCCTGAATCGCTGCATCGGGCTGTTGCTGCCTGGCGCGCACCGCAGCCAACTTTTCCATCCAGACGGTATTGTGATAGTTGAGATCGTAGAGTTTGCTGTACGTGGCCGCGGCTTCGTCAAAACGCAACGCGCGTTCTTCCAACTCCGCCCGCGCCGTATATAAATCCACCCGGTCCGGCCGGATCAGCGTGGCCCGGTTATAGGCTGCAATCGCCGCTGGAAAGTCTTCCAACTGCGTCTCCACGCGCGCCAGCACCATGGGCCAGCGATAATCCTTAGGCGAATCGTCGGCGGTCTTCTCGTAATAGGCGGTCAATTGCTGGCCGCAATTATGCGCCTGCGCATATAGCGCTGCCTCCCGCGTAAGATCGGCGTCTTCCGGATAGCGGTTGATAATTTCGATGTACTGATCCACCGCGCCCGCATAATCATTCAAGCGGGTCAGCACCGGAATCAGGCCCCGGCGTAAGCTGGCAATTTTTTCCGTGCGCTCCGGCGCCGGCAACTGCGCTTTCTTCAGAGCGTCGAGTTCAGCGGTGTAGAAATCGCGCAAACCGCGGTCGTCCCCTTGCTTGCCGTAGGTGTCGGCGACCGCCGCCGTGTACTCGGCGTTATAAGGATCGTCCTTGCGCAGCGTTGCGAGCAAAGCGCGGGCGCGGTTATAATCCGCCGCATCGGTCGCTTTGCGCGCGGCTTCGAAGGTAAACTGCTTGCGATAGTCCGGACTCGCCTGCGCAGCCGCCTTTTCGAGTGTATCGATCGCGGCCTGCGTGTTCTTGTTGCGCCAATAATAATCGACCGTTGCGCGCACCACGCCCAGAATCGCCGGGTTGTCGCGATACACGGCCGCAATGGTGCGGGTCGCAGCTTCGGGATTATTGTGCCCTTCATAGAAACGCGCCAGCGCGAGGCGGTTCTGCATCTTCTCCACCGGATCGGTAGTCAACGCGTTCTGGCGCAACAGCGCGTGCTCTGCGACCGAGTCAAATCCCTGCATCCGGCCGGTGTCCTGAACGTAGGTGAGCAGTTCCGGCGCGCTGGCGCGATCCGCCAGACTCACCAGAAATGCCTCCAGATCGGGCCGTCGATTCTGCGCGACGAGAACATCCACCCGCAAAGACACGGCCCCCACCGCCGGATCGGCGCCGGCCGTCGCTTGGGTGGTCACGTCCTCAATCAAATCCCGGTCGCGCGTCCGCCGTGCCAGTTGAATCAGCCGTACTCTTGAAGCCGCTCCATCGTCCGATGCCGCCCCCTTGGCATACTCTTCCACGGCTTTGCGATACTCGCGCCGGTCTTCATAAATCGCGCCGGTCTCATAAGCAAAAAGCACGGGCTTGCCAAGTTGCTGACGCCCGCGGGCCAACAACCGGAGCGCGTCGTCATAGCGGAAGTAATCCCAGAAAATGGTCGCGCTTTCGAGATAGCCGTCCGCCTCGCCCGGGTGGACTTCAGCGATTTTGTTCCACGGCTGCCCAGCTTGCTGGAACATCTCGCGGTCGGCATAGATCTCCCCGGTCAAAGTGAGCGGCTTCTCATCGCGCGGGTCATATTTTGTGAGATTCTCCTCGATCGCCGCTGCCGTCCGCGTGTTCTTGAGTTCATGAGCGGCGTCGTAGGTCGCGAGCGACCGGTACAGCATCGCCGCCCGCGTGTCGAGCGTCGAATCCGCCGGATATTGCGCCACCAGCGTCTGAAATAATGGCGCAGCGGTTTCAAAGTGCGATTGCCAGGCTTGCGCCTCGGCTTCGATGGTTTCAATCGCGGGATTGTGCGGGGTGCTGTTCAGCGAGGCCAGTTCGGCATCCAGCCGCTTGGTGCGCGACAACAACTCAAAGAAGCGATCGCGCAGGCCGGGAGAATAGAACCAATACCGGCGCAACAGCGCTTCACTCGCCGCGACGTCGAAGGTAGCTTTCTGCGCGTACGCATTCAGCAGATTTTCGACGAACGCCAAATCGTGCGGGAAGCGCTGGTGTGCATATAAATTGACTTGCCGATAAAGCACCGGCGATAACGATTGCCCGTTGCGGACGTCGCGGACGTACGCCTCCATCTCGCTGCCCGAGAAAATCTTGGTTACGTCGCGAGTGAGTTGCTCGAATTGCGCGCCCTGTTTCTGGCGCAGATACCAGCGCGCGAGTTTCTGGCTCCAATCGCTGTCCGGAAACTGCGCCATGGCCGCACGGTAGGTCGCCTCCAGATCCGCGCTCATTTTGTTCTGCTCGAGAAAAGCGGCCAGGCGCTCGTACAGGCCCGGATCGTTGGCGTTACGATCGATCTCGCGCCGGTACAGCGTGAACGCGTCTTTTAGACGCTTCAGCGCAACAAGTCTCGAGACGTAGCGGTCGAGCACCTGCGCGTATTGCGGTGAGCGAGCCTGCGGCGTGGCGGGCTTTTCGCCGCCCTGGTTTTCGATTACGGCGATGCGCCCGATCGGCACCCCTTCCGCTTTCGCCGCCAACTCCTTCAGCAGGTCATCGTAGATCGCGAACTCGGCGTTGGTCTGTTCCGTGCGCGCGTATGCGTCGGCCATCAGCAGCGCAACGGTGGCGCGATCATCCGAATGCGGAAACTCCGACAGAAACGCTTTGCCCGCTCGAATGACACCCTCATTTTCGCCGTACGTCGAGTACGCCGAAATCAGGCGCATTTCCAATCCCGGCAGCCGGACCGATTGGGAAAACCGGGTGTTGAAGAGACCAATCAGCTCGGCCGCCTTGGCGCGATGAAAATAAGCCAGACTGGCCTGATCCTCGGCGCTGTAGCGATAACCGGGATCGGTCGAGTTGAGCAGCAGCGATAGGATGCCGTTGAGATAGCCGGGGTCGCGATCCATGGTTCCGATGTCGCGATACAAAGACAAATCGCCAGAGCCGAAATGAATCGCCGCATCGGGAGCATCGAGCAACAATTGCGCCAGCGCGGCCAAGGCAATCTCCTGAGTTCCGGCGTCCGCGCCCGGCTCAGCATACATGGCGTAGTAATTGCGCGCGGCTTCGTCATAGTTCAGCGCGCCCGCGAACAACTCCGCCATCGTTCTTAATTCCACCGCCGTCCAGGGCGATTTCGCGGACTCTTTCCGTTGCCGAAAATCGAGCAGCGCCCGCTGCGCAGCCGGCAGATTCCCGGCCTGCTGATAGTAATAGAACAAGCGCGCCGCGGGATTCAGATCTGTGGGACGCTGCGCCGCTTGCGCCCGCGCCTGCTCCAAGAAACGGCGCAACGCGTGACTGGCCTTCAACCGGTCGAAGTAACTCTTCACCAAACCGGGCGGCCACAGCGGCTGAAAACCGGCGTCGTACACGCGCAACGCGTCTCCCGGTGTCCCTTGACTGCCGGCCAGCGCAGCCGCGGCTTCCACCGGATAGACCGTGTCGTCAGGAAAAGCTTTTCGGTAATCGGCGATCAGGCGCTCGGCCTCGGGGAATTGCTTTTGTGCGATCAGGAAATCGAAATAGTGGGCATAAGGCTCGTGCTCGCGCGGATAGCGCGCGATCCAGTCGCGATACGCCCCGGCCGCGAGATCGGCCGGAAGCAACTGCTCCTGAATCACCATCAGCATGCGCGCGAACGCCTGCCAGGACCGTTGCTGGTTGGGCGGCGTAAATCGCTCCGCAGCCGGAGACGCGGCTCTCGCTGCATTGGCTAAAGCCGCTAACTCCTCGCGCGGCCGCAAGCGCCGTGCGTAAAAATCGGCGAGTTCCAACTCCGCGCCGGCTTTGTCGGACGCGAGTTCGACCTGTTTCTTCCAGTCGCTCTCGGCGGCCGCCGCGTCCAGCGCCAGTTCGTCCTGGCGGGCGCGCAAGGCGTACAGACTGCTCTCCGAGGGTGTTGCGGCGATCAGCTTGCCGAGTTCGCTCTTCGCTTCTTTGGCTGGGCGCAAGATCTCTACCGCGCCGGTTGGCACGTTTACCGCCCGGAACAACGCCGCTTCCACTTCGGTAGGAGAAGGCAGGTGCTGGATCCAATCGCCCAGATCGGCCCGCGCCGCCAAGGCTGCCAGAAGTAGCGCCCCACCAACGCCGGCCGCTCTAGCGCCGAACTTCAAGCGCCACCTCCTGACTCCCGATGGCGCGGAAAACTGCTTCGCCGCGAAGTCGCCGAAATGCGCGTGCCAAACTTCCCTGCGCCTGTTTGGCCGGCCGGGGCTGCCCTGAACAACGCTCCTTCCGCCCGCACAGGAGATGGCGCTGCCACTTTACGGCGTAACTTCAAGCGCCACCTCCTGGCTCGCGATGGCGCGGAAAACTGCTTCGCCGCGAAGCCGCCGAAATGCGCGTGCCAAACTTCCCTGCGCCTCTTTGGCCGGCCGCGGGACTGCCCTGAACAACGCTGCTTCCGCCTGCGTAGGAGACGGCGCTGCCACTTTACGGCGTAACGTCAAGCGCCACCTCCTGGCTCGCCATGGCGCGGAGAACTGCTTCGCCGCGAAGTCGCCGTAATGAGCGTGCCAAACTTCCCTGCGCTTCTTTGGCCGGCGGCGGGGCTGCAGCGGCAACGTTACGGCGTAACTTCAAGCGCGACCTCCTGGCTCCCGATGTTGTGGGCAAAATCCTCGGCCGTCACCGTCAACTTGTATTTCCCGGGCGCGAGATAAGCGGGTACGAACAGTTCACCGGCGTTCGACGACATCTCCGGATTCCAGCGCAGATACACCGGCTCAGCTCCATACATGCGCGCCACAATCGTGCGCGTCGTCGACGACGCCATCACGCGCAGCCTCACGGAATTGCCCCGCCGCACTTGCGCCCGATCCAACTTCACGCGCACTACAGGAGGCTTGCTCGCGATGATGAACGTTTTCGATTCGCGATAGACGTGACCACCCTTGTCGCGCAAGATCAACGCCACGCGATAGGTTCCATCCGCCAGGTCCGAAGGCGCAAGAAAGCGCGTTTGCCAGGTGTCTTCTGTAGGCAGAAAGCGCAGCGGCTTGATCGGGCCGAACGGGAACAGAGCCGTTACCGAAACAATGCTCGGGTCGGTCTTCACGCGCAAAATCGGATCGCCGGGCCGGATCAAGCGCGGCCGCAACAACGCGCGCGGCGCGGCCAGAAAGGACGTATAGGGCGTCACCAGCTTGTATTTGCGCGCCAGGCGGATGATCTCGTCGATGGACGCGGTATCCTCGCCGTCGCGCTCTATTTTCTCGAGCAGCGCGTCCACCCGCGCCTGCGCCCAGAGGCGCGGCAGGTCGGGATGCTTCAGATCTTCGGCGGGCAGATCCGCCGTCGCGGCCATCTGCACGGTCTTGCCGTTGCGCGTGCCGCGCGCCGTAAAAGCCACTCGCTGTGCGGGACTCTTGTATTCACCGAGCCAATTCTTGACGGACCCCGGAAACGTACTGTCTTCGAGCGCGTACACCAGATCGGCATTCGGTGCGGACAATTGCAAATTCTCTACCGGCTGGCGTCCGATTTTGGCCAGAAACGCATTGAGCTTGAACTCAATCGGCTCGGTTGACCGTACCCATTCCAGCACGCCCTCGTTGCGAGCGAGCATCCGCAACAACGTCAGATTAGCGTCATCCCCGACGCCGAACACATAGGTGTGCGGCTGGGCGGACGCCTTCCATTTGCCCTGGTACCACTCGGCCAGTTTGCCGTTCTGCAACAGTCCGCGTGTTTGCCCGCCGTCGGTGAGCAGCACCAAATAAGACTCAGGGACGGCTTGCGCCAAAGCCGCGCCGAGCGCCGCCTGCAGATCCGTTCCCCCTCTTAGCGGGCTGGCCCTGACGAACGCCACCGCTTTTTCCACCTGCTCCGGAGTAGCGGCGACCGGCGCGGACGCAAACGGCGTCACGCCTGTATTGAACAGCAGCAGATTGAATTTATCGCCGGGCTTCAGGGCGTGCAGCAGCCGGTCCAGCGCCTGGAAACTGCGCTCCAGCTTCTCCCATTGCATCGAGAGCGAATTATCAAACAGGACAATCACTGTTTTGGCCGAGGATGCGGGCGCGATTTTCCCCGAGCCGATCAAAGCGGATGCTTCCACAAACCCCATTTCATCGGCCGCCGATGGATCGCGATGCGTCAGAATCTCCAACCGATCTGCGCCCGCCGGATCCAGCCCATATTTCACGGCGAAATCTTCGGTGAATGCGACGTTCTTTCCCGAGTAGTCCAGCGTCACACGGTTGGCCGTCTTTTCGGTGATTTGCGCCGCGTATGCCTTCGACACCAACTGGAAGTCGCGTATCTTGTGCGGCGAAGTGAGTTCCAGATGAATGGTCAGTTTGCCGGCGGTCAACGCCCGGTACGCATCCGGACGCAGCGGCACGGCGAAGAGAGACTGGAACTGTTCTACCGGCAAATCTTCCTGATATTCGATCTCCATGCGCTTGGTGCCATAGGCGCGAATGGGAACGATTTTAGCGCTAAAAACGGCGGTCTGCCGCGCTTCGTCCACATCCCGCTCACCCATCTGCAGCAGACCCGGATCGATGGCCTGCATGCGCGCTTGGGCATAGACTTCGTCGGCCCGCTTGCGCTCCAGAATCACGCCGGGTATCCGCGTCACGTCGTCCCAAACCGCGAAGTCGGAAACCAGGGCCCGGCCGGGGAGCGCGAATAAGTAATTACCTTCCAACACCGCGCCCGCATGGCTCGCAAAAATCTGGCGGACCGACGTGCGCGCATGGCCGTTGTCGATACGCACGTCAATGGACATCTCCTCCAAAGACAAGATCGCCGGGTCCGGCTGCTTCTTGTCGCCCGGCAGAAGCACGCCCGCGTCCCCCCACAGAAGCGGAGCACAAAGCAGCACGGCTATGCCCCTCATGGCAGGAGCCTCGCTTCGGAAGCCTGCACTAATCCGTTGTCGGTCCCCACGAAAATCGTTCCCTGATGCGCTGCCAGAGCCGTCACGTTGCGCGAGGGCAGGCCGCGTTCCATGAGATTCCATCGGCCGGACGCACGGCTATAAATAGCCAGTCCCTGGCGCAAGGTTCCGGCGTATACAGCGCGGTCGGTCGCCAGCATCGCGCCGGCATTAATCTCTACCGGCGGACGAAAATCCTCGAAGCCGCTCCAATGGCCGTTGGCGTCCAGCTTCACCACCGAACCGCCGTAGGTTCCGGCGAACCACTCGTTGCCCACCGGCACAATGCCGGTAATCCAGTTCGCTTTGAGACCTGAGTTGGCGGTGGTGAAACTGGCCGTCACCAGGCCGGCGTCTACGATCGACAACCCGCCCAACGTGCCTGCCAGAACGCGTGTTCCGGAGGCCGCCAATGCGTATACGTGATTATTGACCAGCCCGTGAAAGGCATAAATGCTCGAAGTGCCCGAAGGCGCGATGGTCGTGATGCCGGCCGGCGTTGCGACCATCATCGACAGCGAACGCGAATCGCCGCGTAACAGAACATCGGTCACATTATTGGCGATCAGCCCGTCGCTCTTGGTCAGCACCTGCCGCTGACGGCCATCGCCATCGAACAACACCAGGCCATTGGCCGTGCCCACCGCCGTCAACCCGCCGTCAGAGGAGTGAACGATCCGATTGACGCAAAACACTACCGGAGTCTCGATATGCGTGGCGTGCGAGAAACCGGCGTCCAGAACATCCAGCCCGCGGTCAAAAAATCCCACCCACAAATGTCCGCTGGAATCGGCCGCGAGAGCCGCGATGTTGCCGTCGGTCAGCACGCCACCCGGTGGCTCGAGAGCCAGATGGTAGCTGCCTTGGTTCTCGACCCACAGCCCAGACCCGGTAAGCGCATAAATATCTCCGTTCATCTCGATCAACCGGCGCACCGGACCCAGCTCCATCACCTCTTGCGCCACTTTTGGCCGGGGACGTTGCGCCGCCAACGGAATCTCGACAATGCCTTCTTCGAGCGTGCCGATCCGCAGAGCGCCATTGTGCTCCAGCAGCGCTTGAGCAAAATAGCCGTCGGCCAGGTGGCGTTGTATTTTGCCGTCGCGGAACTCCACCACGCCCAGCGCCGTTCCGGCAAAGGCGAACCCGGCGCCGGCCAAGAGCGACAACACCCGTACATCGGGCATTCCTTCCTTCTCGGCAAACCGGTCCAGTTGTCCAGCGTGCCAATGCAGAATTCCCTGATCTACGGTGCCGATCCACAGGTCTGTTTCCGTGCCGGCGAGCGCCGTTACTTTCAGACCAGCCAGCGACGGGTGGAGCAACGACAGAGTCTGTCCGTCCCAGGACAGCACGCCGTGCCTTTCCGTTCCCAGCAAAATCCGGCCGGTGGACACGGGCAAGACCGAGGTCAACCGCCGGTCCTCATCTTGGCCGGCTCTGATCTGCGTAAACCGGACGCCATCGTAGGCGAGCAAGCCTTCCCCGGCGGTCGCGATCCAGAGTTCCGGTTGGGACGAACCTCCCGCTAATCCGGCGGCCATGGCCACGCAGGGCGCCGGCGGCAATTCACGGCCGGGCAGAAACCTTGCTAACAGCGAACCATCGGGCGCATAGGACAACAGTCCCGACGGCCCGCACAAATAGAGGTGTCCCTGAAACAGTGCCGCATCGCGGAACTGCGCCGGTGCGCTGACCGGCTGAAACGGGCTCGCGACCGTTTTGTCCAGCGTGTCACGGCGGAACTGGACTTGATTTTCGCGGGCAACGCCGGTTCGAGCGGCACCTAAAGTATTCTCGGCCTTTCGAAAAGAAGAACCGATAAGAAAAGCGGCGGCAACTACAGCCAGCATCGTCAGAGCGATTCCGAGTTGCTTCACTTTGGCCCTTAGACACTACTATACGGGGACGCCTTTCGACTGGCGACATGCCGGGCTTGAATTTAAAATTTTTCCGCCGTACAATGCAAGCCGCAGGAGGACCCATGGAACTCAAAGAAACGTTGGCATCCGTTTTGGCCGGCAAAAGACGCGAAGTCTGGTGGATTGCCCCCCATGCCACCGTGTATCAGGCCATTGCCGTAATGGCGGAAAAGGGTGTGGGCGCGTTGCTGGTGATGTCGGGAGACAAGCTGGAAGGCATCATCTCCGAGCGCGACTATGCCCGCAAGGTGATTTTGCTAGACAAGGCCTCGCGCAGCACCCTGGTCAAGGAAATCATGTCCGACAGTGTGTACACCGTGACCCCCAATCACACGATTAGCGACTGCATGCACATCATGACGGAGCATCGCATCCGCCATCTTCCGGTTCTGGAAAATGGACGCGTCGCCGGTATCGTCACCATCGGGGACCTGGTCAAGTGGCTGGCAGAGAAACAGGCCGAGACCATCGAGCACCTGCAAGCCTACATCGCCGGCGCCTACCCGGCCTGAAAACCAGGGACGGACGAGACGTTCCCCGGTTTATTTCAGCCGCGGATCGAAGCGAAAAGGCTCAGCAGCGCCAAACTCGATCTAGCCGAAGTCCGGGTGATTCGGATTCAGCAAATAGTTGCGCTCGCGCGGAATGATCGAGGACGGAACCGAGAGAACAGCTGTCGCTTGGGCGATCACCCAGTTCGTTCCAATATCGCGGGTGCCGTCGCCGGGTCTGGGATCGCCCCACCCGGGTGGTAGCTTATGACGCCTCCACCGTTCGAACCGCAAGGTTATCGGGAACCCGGATTTCGACAACAACACAACCGGTTGGGAGAGCGGAGCTGTTTACTAGGACCTCAAGGGCGCAAAGAGCTACGCTCTCGCCCGCATAGATTACCGCAGTACCTCTCTGGTTCCAGCGGCCTCCATAGCGCTTCGCACCCTCCCCATCATTGGCAGGATACCGGCCGCTGCCGATCCGATAGATGATCAATTCTTACCAAACGCCGTGCTCTATTTGCCCGAGCAAATCTTCCACGCGCGCCGCGCCCTCGCTTGTGCCGAGCAGGGAAATCGGCGTCGCGTAGCCAAGAGCTCGCACGGGCGTGCCGAGCCAGCGCATCGCTTCGGTTCGATCGCCAATCACTGCGGTGGCTCTGTCGACAATCAAATCCATGTCCAACTGCGCTGCTTGCGCTTGCACGCCTAACTCGCGAAGCCGAACTTTTGTGCGATAGATCAACGCCCTTAGATACTCGCGTCCGACGCCGAACTCCTGACACACGATATCCCGTTCACGCTCTTCCAGGAAAACCGCCTTGAGCAAAGACCGGTCCTTCGGCGACATCTCGTCGATCAGCTTTCGCACCAGCCGCCGACGCTCATCTGCAACGGGCTCCCGTTCGGCTCCGGAACGCGGATCGACTCGGCGCTCCAAATCACGCAGAATCGCGGCTAGCAACGCCTCTTCCCACTGCCAATCCAGTGGGTGTTCCCCGACGTCAAACCTGAGTCCCCCCGTTATGGCCGACGACTGCTGTGAGATCGCCGGCTTCTTCGGCGATCTCTCCTTTCGCATACTCTAATTGTAACGACATTCAGCCTACACTCCCGACCCCGCCGCGGCCGCCGCGGAGCGAACCGCGAAATGCTGCTCCGGAACCCCATACCCCGCTTCGCCAAAGGCTTCCTGGATCACCCGATTCGTATCGAAATAGACCTGCCAGTAGTGGTCATTATTCGTGTAAGGGCGAACTGCCAGCACTGGCCCCATCGAGTTGAACGTCAGAATTTCGACGTCCGGCGCCGGATCGGCCAGTACGTTGGGAATCTGCGCTAACCGGCTCTTTAACAGAGAGATGGCGTGCCCGTGGTCGGTGGAATGCCCGATCTGGGCAACCAATTCTACCCGCCGGTACGGGTTTACCGAGAAGTTCTGGATGGTGTCGGATAGGATCTTGCCGTTGCCGACAAAGGTCCGGATGTTGTCGGGCGTGTGAAAGGTCGTTACAAACAGCCCGATTTCCTCCACCGTGCCGGTCAGGCCGCCGGCGCTGACAAAGTCGCCCGCCTTGAAGGGCCGCAGGACCAGCAGAAATGCTCCGGCGGCGAAGTTTGCCAGCAAGCCGCTCCAGGCCGCCCCGATCGCAAAACTGGCGGCGGCCAATACTGCGGCGAAGCTGGTGGTCTGGATTCCGAAAAATCCAAGTATTGCTACTACCAGCGTGATGTTGAGCACCGCCCCAACAGTGCTTTTCACATAGCGGACAATGGTGGCATCCAAGTGCTGCCGGGTAAGCGCTTTCCCCATCAGGTTGATGGCGAAGGTAATGAGCCAGCGCCCAATAATCCATAGGGCGAGCGCGCCTAAGACTTTCAAGCCCACTTCGGTGAGTAGGGCGATTACGGTTGGTCCGATTTTGGAAAAATCCATCGGTTTGTGTCTCCTCGCCTGGAAGTATACAAAACAAAGCCACTGGGAGTATAGTGGGCTGAAAAAAACGGTTGTCGAACGTCCAAACAACCGTATTGCCTCAATAACTTCGAACGGACTTGGAGCTTTGGCCGTATGATGGGGGGAGACCTTTAAGGGAGGCCGCAACAATGCGCTTACTCGTCATGTCACTGGGCTGTGTCGCCCTGGCTTCGGCCGCGACCACTTCCGGGAACCAACCTGTCACGTTTAATAAGGATGTCCTGCCGGTTTTGGAAAAGAACTGCCAGACCTGCCACCGTCCGGGAGAGGCCGCTCCCATGTCGTTCCTCTCCTACCAGACCACTCGCCCTTGGGCAAAAGCCATCAAGGCCGCGGTTTTGACCAAGAAGATGCCGCCGTGGTTTGCCGACCCCCACTTCGGTAAGTTCTCGAACGACCGTACTCTGTCTCAGCCCGAAATCGATACTCTGGTCGCGTGGGCGGATTCGGGCGCCAAAGAAGGCGATCCTAAGGACGCGCCCAAGCCGCTGAACTTTGTGGAAGGCTGGCGCATCGGCAAACCGGATATGGTGCTGACCATGCCCACCGCCTTCGACGTGCCCGCCTCCGGGACGGTCGACTATCAGTACATCATCATCCCGACGGGATTCACCGAAGACAAGTATGTTCAGATGGCCGAGGCGCGGCCGGGCGATCCGAGCGTGGTTCACCACATTATCGCCTTTATCCGGGAGCCGGGCAATCCGTGGCTGAAAGATGCCAAGCCCGGTGTGCCCTTTGTGCCGCGTGAGGAACAGCGCAAGGCTCAACTTGAGGCCGAACGCACCGGCAAGAGGAATCGCGGCGAAGGCGGCGGTTTTGGCGGCGACATGCTGGCAGGCTATGCGCCTGGCACCGTTCCGAATATCATGCTGCCCGGCGAGGCGAAGCTGATCAAAGCCGGCTCCGATATCGTGCTCCAATTGCATTACACGGCCACCGGCAAAGCCACCACGGATCTCTCCAGGGTTGGTCTGATTTTCTCGAAGGAAAAGCCGAAAGTGCGAGTGCTCTCGTTGGCGGCGACCACCGCGAATTTCGCGATTCCGCCCCAGGATCCCAATTACCGGGTCGACGCCAAGATCCAGCTCCAGCAAGATGCCACTCTGGTGAACCTGCTGCCGCACATGCATTTCCGCGGTAAAGATTTCGAATACCGGATCGTCTATCCAACCGGCGAGAAAGAGACGTTGTTAAGGGTCCCCAACTACGACTTTAACTGGCAGCTAACTTACGACCTGGCGACTCCCAAATTGCTGCCCGCCGGCACCATCATTGAATGCACGGCTCACTACGACAACTCCGCCAACAATCGGTTCAACCCGGATCCCACCAAAGAAGTCCATTTTGGCGAACAGACCTGGGAAGAAATGATGTTCGGGTTCTTCGATGTGGCTGTTCCGATCGACACCACGGCAATGGACCTGATGCGGCCAAAGAAGGGACCTGCTTCCGCGCATAGCGGAGCTGGCTTCTAATTTTCGTAGACCTCCTCGAGTTCCCCGTGCGCTCAAACGCGCGGGGAACTTCTCCAGATAACTCTTATGTTCTTATCAAAATTGATTACTCCAGTAGTGTGTCTGAGCGGATTGTATGTTGGCGCTGGCTGGGCCGCTTCGGTAAGCACCCCGGTGACGTTCCACAAAGACATTGAGCCAATCCTCCAGCAGCGGTGCCAGGAATGCCATCGCGCCGGAGAGATCGCTCCCTTTGCGCTGATGACGTATAAGGATGTCCGGCCCTGGGCCAAGGCGATCAAGGCGAACGTTCTTTCCCGCAATATGCCTCCCTGGTTTGCGGACCCGAAAGTCGGAAAGTTTTCCAACGATCGTCATCTGAGCGATACGGAAATCAACACTCTGGTGGCATGGGTGGACGCAGGGTCGCCCGAGGGCGACCTCAACGACGCGCCCAAGCCGCGTGACTTTGGCGCGCCCGGTTGGAATATCCAGAAACCCGACCTCGTGATCGGCATGGAGAAGCCGTTCGTCATAAAAGCCAAGCAAGAGATTCCCTACCAGTACATCGTGGTTCCTACGGGATTCACCGAAGACAAATGGGTGCAGCAGATGGAGGTGCGGCCGAGTAATCGCGCGGTGGTCCATCATGTGGTTGTCTTCGCCCGCGATCCGAAATCGCAATGGATGCGGGAAGCCCAGCCGTTTGAGCCGTACGTTCCGCCCGGCGGCGGTAAGGACATCAATGTATTCTCCGGCGGTGGTAACGAGTTCCTCTTGACCTGGGCGCCTGGCGTGGTGCCGGAATCTTACCGGCCCGGTACCGCCAAGCTCATCAAGGCGGGCACCGATCTGGTGATCCAAATCCACTACACATCGCTCGATAAGGATGCTGAAGACACCACCAAGATCGGTTTGGTGTTCGCGAAAGAGAAACCGGTATTGCGCGCCTACACCATGGCGGCCACCAACGTTTCTTTCCGCATTCCGCCCGGCGACCCGAACTACAAGGTGGAAGCGCTGAAGAGCACCTTCAACAAGGGGGTGGTGATTCTCAGCTACTTCCCGCACATGCATTTGCGCGGCAAGAGCATGGAGTATCGCGCCGTTTACCCCGACGGTCATACCGAAGTGCTGATGCGCGTTCCCAAATGGCATTTCTACTGGCAGTTGGACTACAAACTTGCCGAGCCCCTGGAATTGCCTCCGGGCGTCAAAATTGAGTGCACCGGCTACTTTGACAACTCGCCTAACAACACGCACAATCCCGATCCGACCAAGGAAGTCCGCTTTGGCGAGCAGACCTGGGAAGAGATGATGATCGGTTTCTATCAGATCGTGATGCCTTCCGATACCAACATCCGTGACTTCATGCGGACGACCGACATTCAGCCGATCCGTAAGACGGGCTTATAATCGGTAAGGTATTCTATGCGAGGGTCATCCATATCTTTAGCGGTCCTTCTGATGGGCGCTTGCTTCACCGCAAGCGCCCATGACGTTATTACGACCAAAGTGACGTGGTCGCGTGAGATCTCGCGATTGGTGTTCAAGCGCTGCACTTCATGCCACCGGGAAGGCGGCTCGTCGTTCCCTCTCACCACATACGAAGAGGCTCGTCCCTGGGCCAAGGCCATCAAGGAAGAAACCTTGGAGCGCCGCATGCCCCCGTTTGGCGCGGTGAAGGGGTTCGGAGACTTGCGTGACGATTTTTCCCTGACCCAGGAACAATTGGAAGTGCTGTCCGATTGGGTAGAAGGTGGCGCTCCGGAAGGGGAAGCCAGACTCTTGCCGAAAGATCCCGATCTGAATCCGCCGCCCGATGAGAAACCCAAGACCGGCGCTGAGGTGATCGTCGATGGCAGCCGTACGCTGAAGCAGGCCACCACGTTCGTCGCGATCCGGGCGAAAACTTTGTTGGAAGGCAGTACGATCCGGGTGGTCGCGCAGCGGCCCGACGGCACGGTCGCGCCGCTGGTCTGGATTTATCAGTACAATCCGAAGTTTGACCAGACGTACTACTTTAAGAACGCCCTGACGTTTCCCGCGGGAACGAAGATTCTGACGTCCTCCGCCACCGCCGGCACAATAGCCCTGCTCGAACCGGGCGGCAAGACGACCGCAGCCGCAACCCTCCGTTAGGTCCCGTTATAGGCCCGCAGCCAAAGCGCCGTGCTTGGGTTGGCCTTTCCAGGCATTTTTTGGCCCGGCAGGGAACTGTGGGATCGAGCCCGTCCTACTTCTTCAAATTCCATACGAGCGCGGAGGGGCGACCTCGGGATCGCCCGCCGACCAAGGGGTCGGCCCCATAATCTTTCGGGTTTGGTTAGCGCCGAGTCCAGCTCGCGCTGCCGCAGTGCTTGCACTGCGTGGCCGTGAGACTTAAAGATTGGCCGCACCGCAGGCAGTACACCGCTGGCCCTTTCGTTAGATTTCTACCTCGATAAAATCTGTACCCCAGAAACCCCGCCACGCATACCGATGCAAGCGCTACGCCGGCCATGGGTCCGACGCTATCGACCAAGGTCAGGACAGCCAGCACCGCCGCGACTCCAATCAGCCACCAGCGTTTCCCTTCCATCACGCTTATTGTCGGTGATACCCGCCGAAAACGTTACACTCAAGAAAATGCTAGTCGTCATGAAAGCTCAGGCTACCGCCGAGGACATTCGGCAGGTCTGCGACAGGATTCAAAGCCTCGGCTTCCGCCCGCATGTCATGCCCGGCGCGGAGCGGACCGCCATCGGCATCACCGGCAACCACGGCCCCGTCGACCCGGCGGAGTTTGAGCCACTGCCGAATGTCGCCGAGGCCATCCGCGTTTCGAAGCCGTACAAGCTGGTCAGCCGTGAAGTAAAGCCCGACAACACCATCGTCTACGTTCGTGGCACTCCTGTTGGCGGGGAAGAGCTGGCGATCTGCGCCGGACCGTGTTCGGTCGAGAGCCGCGAGCAGATTCTCCAAGCCGCGCGCGCCGTGAAGGCGGCCGGCGCTCAACTGCTGAGAGGCGGCGCCTACAAGCCACGCACTTCGCCCTACGCCTTTCAGGGCCTGGCGGAAGAAGGGCTGCAATATCTGGCCGAGGCTCGGGCGGAGACCGGCCTGGGCATTGTCACGGAAGCGGTGGACCTCGAGACCCTCGATCTGGTCGAGAAGTATGCCGATTGCGTGCAGATCGGCGCCCGCAACATGCAGAACTTTTCGCTATTGCGCAGAGCCGGGCGGTCCCGGTTGCCAATTCTCTTGAAGCGCGGCATGTCTTCTACGCTGGAGGAATTCCTGATGGCTGCCGAATACGTGCTCTCGGAAGGCAACTACAACGTCATTCTTTGTGAGCGCGGCGTGCGCACGTTTGCCGATCACTCGCGCAACACGCTCGACCTGAGCGTGATTCCCGCAGCCCAGCGCTTGAGCCATTTACCGATCATCGCCGACCCCAGCCACGGAACCGGCAAGCGAGATCAAGTGCCGTCCATGGCGCTGGCATCGGTCGCTGCCGGGGCGTCGGGCTTGATCGTGGAAGTGCATCCGGACGCCGATCATGCGCTCTCTGACGGGTATCAATCGCTCTATCCGGATCAGTTTGAACAACTGGCGGACGATTGCCGCGCCATCCATCAATTGCTGCGCCAGCGGCGCGAGCAGCGCGAGTCCAGGCTGGTCGCTCGATAGTGTGGGGCAGGTTGTTAATTAACCTGCGGCCGATTATTAATCGGCCCTGGGCGGGTTACAAACCCGCCGCCGGTTAATTAATAACCGGCCCCACAAGGCAGCTACGGCTTCGGGTGCCGGGCGAAAAAATCCCACATCAGGCTGGCCGCTTGTACATCGTTGTGGCTCATAAGCGTGCCGGGCCAGGTGTGGTGGCCGCCCTGGATCGCATACAGTGCGACCCCGGCCCCGTCGCGGCAGCCCGAATATGTTTCGACCTGCACCTCTGCCGACTGCTCCCGCTGCGGGGTGGACGAGCAGCCGTCCTGTTTCACCCAAAACGCCACCGTGGCCGGAACGGAGGTGTCCGAGCGGTGTGACCCCACCTGGAACGGCGTCGAGCCGCCTTCAAACGGAACCAGCCGATCGGCTGTGCCGTGAAATACGATTACCGAAACTGGATTCGAAGGGTGGCAAGGGAGATCCTGCGCGCCCTCAACCGGAGCGATGGCCGCGACCTTGCCCGCCAGCTCGCAGGCCAGCCGATACGACATCATGCCGCCATTGGAGATTCCGGTGACAAAGATGCGCCGCGGGTCGACCGGGTAATCGCGCTCGAGTTTGCCTATCAAAGCGCTCAGGAAACCAACATCGTCGATATGATTTTCGAGCGCGTAGCCACAGCAAGCGCCCGCGTTCCAGGTGGGCGCACGGCCGGTTCCGGTAGGATAAACAGCCAGAAACGTTTGCTTGTCCGCGGTCACGCTAAGGCCGGACATGCGCTCAATACTCTCGGCGCTTTGTGTGGCGCCGTGGAGAACAAGTACCAACGGAAGTTGTGATTTGCCGTCGTAGGCGGGCGGCACATGGACGAAGTACTGGCGAGTGAGGCCCCCGGCATCCAGGCTGCCGTGCCGGTCGGCGGCGGCCGCCGCCCGCGCCTCAATCCGCCGGCACGCCGTATACGAAAATAGCGCCAGCACCAGCCCGAGGGAAGACGCAAGTGGTCGATAAAACGGGCCCATCGCCTTTATATCGGACGGCTATTCGGTAACCATTAGTTGCTCATACTTCCCGTCCGGCATGACGTAAATGTTCAGCAGCACGCGCTTCTTGTCGAACTGTGCGCGGTAAATGCGATGGATCATGCCGCCGCGCAGGCTCTCGTTGACGAACGTCACCGATTTCAGCGGTCCCAGCGCCGATAGCGAGCTGGCGAAGTCCGGCAGCGCCTTCTTAAAGTAGCTGCGGGCGTTGTCCGTGAAGCGTTCCTCGTCGATTGTGCCCTTTTGCAAGCCCGCTAAAATCGCCCGCACATTTTCCGTGTCGGCTTTCGCCTCCGGCCGTTGCTCCGGCAGAAACACCAACTTGGCCACATCTTCCGCCAAAGGCCCGGTCAGGCTGACACCGTCCGCGT
This sequence comes from Bryobacterales bacterium, assembly GCA_963836595.1. Lineage (GTDB taxonomy): Bacteria > Acidobacteriota > Terriglobia > Bryobacterales > Bryobacteraceae > DATFZA01. Next base: position 2,427,860 of record CAWIKC010000001.1, on the reverse strand, counting down.
TCGAGAGCACGATCACCGCGCCGTTCCGGTTGGGAAAAACTTCATTGATCGCCAGAAAACCGGACACCTCTCCGCCATGCTGAAACATCGGCATGCCTCGAAAATCGCCCAGCGTCAAGCCGAGGGCATAGTGCGTGTGATCGCCGTTTTTCAAGTCCACCTCGCGCGTGAATTGCTGGTAAGAGCGGGCGGTCAGCAGCTTGTGATCGAGAAACGCGATATCCCACTTGGCTAAATCCGGCGCGCTCATGCATAGTTCGCCGGCCCCGTTGTACCAGCCGCTGGCCTCGCGCCCCACCACTCGCGGCGGCCCGAAGGCGTAACGGGTATAGGGCGTTGCATCCGCAGGACTGCGCTGATCGCAATCCCCCGCCGAAGCCATCTTCAGCGGATCGAAGATTCGCTCCCGCAAAAGCGCGACCAGCGGCTTGCCCGCGACTTTCTCGGCTATCGCGGCGGCAACGACATAACCCGTGTTGCTGTACTGCCAGCGCGTTCCCGGATCGAAGTTCAGGGGCTTTTTCGCCCAGGTGTTCAGCAGACCGGCGGTTGTGGTGGGCCGGGTCCACTCCGGAATCAGGTAATCTTGCGGCGCGTAGTCTTCGTAGCCGGAGGTGTGCGAAAGTAACTGCCGGATGGTGATTTCGTTGGCGCGCGTCAGGTCCGGAAAATACTTCGATACCCGGTCGTCGAGCGTCAGCTTGCCTTCTTCCTGCAACAGCAAAAGCGCGGCTGCGGTGAACTGTTTACTGATGGAGCCGACGGCATAGCGCGTGGCCGCTTCCGCCGGACGGCCGCTGGCGAGATCGGCTTTACCAAATGCCTGGGCGAACTGGAGCTTCCCGTCTTCGACGACGGCGACCGAAACGCTGACCGCGCCGCTGTCTTTCAAAGCGGAGGCGACATGTTCGGAAACCTTGGGCTCCCAGGCCGGCTGGGCGGCGAGCAGAGCGGCGGTCAGTAAAAGGGATAGAAGCGCGATAGGCATGACGTTTCCATTGCACCATGTTGGCGCAGAGGTGGCACAGACTTCAGTCTGTGCAGAGAATACAGAAACTCCAGAGCCCAGACTGAAGTCTGTGCCACCAAGTAAACTCGAAATCAGGCTCATGCTCAGAATTCTTGTCCTCGCCGCCCTCCTGTCCAGCCGCCTCGTCGCCGAATCGGCCGACTGGATTTACACCGCCCGCTACGTGGTCACCATGGATCCCGAGCGCCACCTGATTGAGAACGGCGCAGTCGCGATCCAGGGCGAACGCATTCTTGCCGCTGGACCGCGCGCCGAGATCGAGAAGCGCTTTCAGGCGCGCCAGCGGCTGGACCGGCCTCAGGCGTTGATTATGCCCGGCCTGATCAACACCCACACCCACGCGGCGATGTCTCTGCTGCGGGGCATCGCCGACGATCTGCATCTTCAAGATTGGCTGGAGAAGTTCATTTTCCCGGCGGAAGCCAAGAACGTCACGCCTGATTTTGTTCTCTGGGGAACGCGCCTGGCTTGCCTGGAAATGATGCTTTCCGGCACAACCACTTTCGTCGACATGTATTATTACGAAGATCGCGCGGCCGAAGCGATGAAAGGCGCGGGGATGCGCGGCATTCTGGGAGAGACGGTCATCGGTTTCCCGGTTCCCGACGCCAAGACGCCCGCCGACAGCCTGCGCTTCATCGAAGGGTTTATTCAGCGCTACAAGAACGACCCGCTGGTGACGCCGGCCGTCGCGCCGCACGCGCTCTACACCAATAGCGATGCCGACCTGCGGGCCTGCCGCCGATTGGCCACCAAATACGGCGTGCCCCTAGTGATCCATCTGGCGGAAACCAAGCGCGAAAACGACGAGCAGCTCGCCAAGCGCGGAATGACGGCTGCGGCCGTGCTCAATGCCATCGGAATATTCGACGGGCCTACCATCGCCGCCCACTGCGTCTGGGTGGATGACCGGGACATCGGCATTCTCAAAGCGCACAACGTGGGCGTGGCGCACTGCCCGTCGAGCAACATGAAACTGGCGAGCGGCGTGGCGCCGGTTCTGAAAATGCTCGCCGCCGGTCTGTCCGTTGGCCTAGGCACCGATGGCCCGGCCGGCTCCAACAACGACTTCGACATGCTGGAAGAAGTAAACCTCGCCTCCGACCTGCAAAAGGTGATTAGCGGCGATCCGACGGCGCTTCCCGCGCTCCAGTCGCTGGAGATGGCGACCATCCTCGGCGCCAAAGCCATAGGCATGGATCGCGAAATCGGATCGCTCGAAACGGGCAAGCGCGCGGACTTGATCACCATCCGGCTCGACCGGCCGCATGCCGTGCCGCTCTACAACGTTTATTCGCAGCTTGCTTATGCCTTGAAAGCCTCAGACGTGCAGGATGTGATGGTGAATGGCAAGCCCATCGTGCGCGACGGACAGTGTCTTACTCTCGATGCTGGAGTAGTTCTGGCTAAGGCACGGGAGTATCAAATTAAAGTGTCTAAGTCACTAAAATAATCACATTTTGTTTGAGAAGGGTCCACGGATCCGGCCACTAGGTCAATTCGAACATCTGAAATCGGATGGCCTGGAAAGATGCTTCTTGCCGGCCTGCCTGGCCCGCTTGCGGCAGGACTTCGTTGAGGAGGAAGTGCTGCATGCGTCCCAAAAATTCCCTGGTAGTTTGCCTGGTATTTGCGTTTGGTGTTCTCCCGCCGGCTTCGGCGACGCTGATCAATACGTATTCGAGTGAGTCTTTGTGGGCGGCCGAGACGGTGATGGGCTTCACAAACGCGTCCTTCACGTCCCCTACGGAAAGCCCCATTCTCACAACTTCCCTCTCACTTCTGGGAGCGACTTGGAGCACTACCGCACCCGAAGACTTCGAAGTGACGACCCAGCCTGGCTACTACCCGTCTGGCTACGGCCTGGACCTCGAGATCTTCCCCAGCTCTGGCCAGACGCTGCTCCAGATAGCCCTTCCTACTGGAGTCACATCATTCGGTCTCAACGTAGCCGCGCTCAGCAGCTACCCCGCCTTCGATGCCGCCACCATTACCGTCAACGGGACCCCCCTCACGATCCTAGCGACCGCAGGCGCATTCCCGTTCTTCGGAGCGACTTTCACCAGCCCGATCGCCTCGTTCACGGTCTCAGTGCCGTTGGGCGACCAGCTAATAGCCGGCAACCTCATGTTCGGTACCGAAGACGACACCAGCGGCAGCGGCGGCACTGGCGGCGGCGATCCCAGCCCAACTCCGGAGGCGGCATCCCTGTTAATGATCGGCTCAGGACTAATCGCCATGCGCTTGGCGGGAGGGCGGATCCATTTCCTTGGCGAATAGTGCATGGCGTAGCCATCCCTGGCGACCGCCGCAATCTCGACGTCCGGCCGTCAGGGGCCGGCTAAGGAACCGCATCCTGCCGCGCGGCTAAAATTCCGCGCATTTAGTTTGAGAAGCGGCGGCGCATCCGGCCACTAGAAATCTGAAGGCCTGGATCGCTGCTGCTTGCAGGCCTGCCACGCCCCGGTTTCAGGGCGGTTCGTCTTCTACGAGAAAGGTCTGCATGCGCTTCAGAGATTCCCTTTTAGCTTGCCTGGCATTTGCGTTTAGCGTTCTTCCCCCCGCTTCGGCGTCTGTGATCGACGCGTACTCGGATTTTATTCAGTGGGCGAATGCAGCGGCGCCGGACCTCTCCACGATTAATTTCTCCTCTGCGCCGGTGGGATCGATCGCCGGCAACGTCACACTCGCAGGAGTGCAGTTCAACCCGCTGTTCGGGGACGACACCGACAGCGGCGATGGCGCCGACAGTCCGTCGTCGCAAGACTCCGGAGGCGGCAACTGGCTTGAATTGGACTCTGGCACTACTGAGCCTTTTCTCTTTATGAGCCTGCCCGACGGGTCCAATGGAGTAACTTCTCTTGGTATAAACCTGGCGACATTCGACCCGAATGGCGTGTCCTTCACGGTAACCGTCGACGGAGCGGATGGGTCGGTCACGACCGAGAACATCTCGGCAGCCGAGATCCCGTCAGACGGATTCGCGTTTTTCGGCGGCACATTCGATGCGCGGATTACGAGCATCCAGATCTTGGCCATGGATCCATCCGGGACTGCCGGCCTCACTGATAACTTCTCTTTCGCAACCCTGGACGATGCCGGTGACGGTCCCTGCGAAGCCCCGGAGCCGGCTTCGCTGTTGATGATCGGCTCGGGACTAATCGGCATGCGTTTGGCGAGCCAGCGGCTACGTCTGTTTCGGACGTAGTCGTTAACTCCCAAGCGCTGCCCACGGAGCGGCCAGAAACTCGCGAAAAGCTCTGGGAAAAATGTCGAACTGCGTTATACCGTCGGACTTCCGCCTGGTCTCGCCAGCCAGGTAGAACGGTACGCCGAGATGGCCGATACGAGCCTGAGCAAAGCGATTGCAGCTCTGGTTCGCCTTGGATTGGAAGGTCAGGAGAGCCGAAAGCGCGAGTTCTTCAAGCGGCTAAAAGAGAATCTGGAAAACGCCGACGCGAGCCAGCAGGACCGGCTGGTCGACGAATTCCGGGCGCTGATCCTTGGCCGCTAAGGCCTTGCGCCAAGTGAAACTGATGAGAGGCACCCCCGCAGGAAATGTAGGGCCGTCCCCCTGGACGGCGGCCGACGCCCTCGTCGGCCCGCATTTGCGAACCACCAAATCAAACCCCGGCCAACCTACCCCACCCGCGCCCCCGTGCTGGCCGTATCGTAGCCGCCCAGCAACTCTAACTCCCGCCGGAACGCCGACCGCTGCAATATCTCCAGCAACATCTCCGCCGCGGGCAACTTCAAATGCGATTGCCGCAACACAAAATCGTAGCGCTCGCTCACCAGCGGAATAAAATCCAATCCGAAAACACGCGCCGCCGCCCGCGTAGAGATGCAACAATCGGCGTTGCCGGCGCGTACCTCCCACGCGGCAGGAAGATGACCGCGCGCGATGTCCTGGTAACCCTGGATGCGGTCTGTCTCGATTCCCGCCGCTTGCAATTGGGAATCAAGCAGCAAGCGGCTCCCCGCTCCAGGCTCGCGGTTCACCAGCCGGACCTTCTTCCGCGTCAGGTCGCCCACTTCTTTGATCCCTTTCGGATTTCCCGCGGCCACGACGAACCCTTCTTCCCACACCGCGAACGTAAACACCGCGACCGTGGGCTTGGCGAAAAGTTTGCGGATGGCGGGCAGATTCGATTCGCCGCTCGCTTCGTCGCGCAGGTGCGTGCCCGCGATATGCACCCATCCCCCTTTCAGCAATTCCAGCGATTGTGAGCTGTTGCGGTGCGACACCACCAGTTCCACGCCGGCGCGGCGCAAATGCCGGTGAAGCACGGAGATTCCAGGATCGCATCCCGCGACCAGAAGCCGCCCTTCCGCCAGATCCTCTTCTTCAAAAGGCCGCGCCGAATCTCGATCCACAAAGATCGCGTCGGCGGGAGGCAGGCTCCAGTTCACCGGAGCGGGCGCCGCGCCCACCAGTTTCTTGTCCACCTGGCACAACTGCACCGGTTGCCCCGGCACGGGCGTAGGATCGCCCGGCAACGGTTCGATGGACAGCGTACGGCCGGGAGCCGGACTGAGCGCCAGTTGAAACAGCTCTTCCACGGCGACCTCCAGCGCGTGCGCCAGTTTCAGCGCCACCGACGTGTTGGGAACATAGCTGCCATGTTCCATGGCATAAATCGTCTGCCTGCTCACGCCGATGTGTTTGGCGAGTTCCGCCGCCGAAAATCCACGCCGCGCGCGGACTTCCGCCAATGTATTGTGAATGGTCACTTGTACACGTCTGCACTTTGTCGATGCAAGGTGGCACAGGCTTCAGCCTGTGCAGCACAGACTAAGGTTGGCTCGTCAGTAATACCAATCCAGCAACCGGACATCAATGCCCGTGCCCGCCAAAGCTTTCGCGAATGCCTGGATATCGCTGCCTTTGTAGTGGTACGGAATAACGACGGCCGGGTGGAACGCCCGTACCGCTTCCGCCGCCTCCTCGGGAGGCATGGTGAAAGGCAGGTTCATGGGAATAAACGCGACGTCGATATTCTTGAGCGCCCGCATCTCGGGCGTGCCTTCGGTATCTCCGGCGATGTAGAAGCGCTTGCCGCCATACGTCAACACGTACCCGTTGCCGCGGCCTTTGTCGTGATAAAACTTGCCGGCTGAGGGCCCGCGGGTCAGATTGTACATGGGCACGGCCTCAATGCCCCAGTGCTCCCAAGTCGTCTTCTCTCCATTGGCCAACACCTGGGCGGACGTCACCGTCTTGGCGACCGCCGCGGGCGCGATAATCTTCGTGCCCTCTTTGGTCACTTTGGCGATCGCCGCCGGATCCAGGTGGTCTTGATGGATATCGGTGATCAGGATCAGATCGGCGGCGGGCAAGCCTTCGTAGTTCCCTTGGCTCCAGGGATCGACGTGGATCACTTTGCCGCCGGCCTCAATCATCAGGCTGGCGTGGTGGATGGCGGTGATTTTCACCTCGCCGGCGCTGGTGGGAAAGGAAGCGGTTGGCCGGCCGGCGGCAAAGAGCGCGCCGGCGGCCAGCAATTGTACAAGAATTTGCGTGGCAGGTCTCATCGCTCGCGATTGTATCGCGATTCCTGCCCGGCTCGCGCTTACGCGACGTCGGAGTTGTCGCCCGAATCCGAGTTGTCCGAAGAATCGTCAACCGCCTGATCGTCGTAGTTTTGATCGTCGTCGCCGTCCGCTTGGTCGCCGTCGGCTTGGTCGTCATACGTCTGGTCGTCAGCCGCCCGGTCGTCTACATCCCGTTCGCCCGACTCCGTCGGGTTGTCGTAATAGTTGTTAATCACGGTTTCGTGCGGCTGGCCCATGATGCCCTGGCCCCCGCCGCCTAGGAAACTTCCCCCGCCCGGCATTCCGAACCCACCTCCGCCTCCTCCGCTGCCGTGGAAGAGCGACCGGATTCCTTCAAATGCCAAAGCGCCGGCGGCTACGCCCGCGACGGTCTTGGCCGCTGTCCCCAGAAAACTGGATCCTCCGCCGCCCTGCGGGGGAGGAGGAGGCGCGTATTGCTGCGGTTGCTGCTGCGGTTGCGGGGCGTATTGGGGATACTGCGGCTGCGTGGGCTGTTCGTGATATTGCGGCTGTTCGTGATATTGAGATTGTCCGGCGGGCGCCGCGCCGCCGAGAAAGCTTCCGCCCGACGGCCGGGCCGGCGGTTGCGCCACCTGCTGGCGGAGTTGCGCGATCTCCTGGTTAGCGTGATCCAAAGCCATGTTTTGAATGATCACTGTCTGGGTCATCAGGTACAGCGCATCCGGACGCGAACCGATATGCGTCCTTATAAAATCTTCGGCCTCCGGATCCCGCTGCGGGGCCGGGGTCTGGGCGACCTTATTCGCCAAATCCGTCAACAACTGCTTTTCTTCAGGACTCATAAGTGACTCCCCATCCGGAAGGACGCAAATGGAAGGGCGGATGTTCCTTTCTATCGAGAATTGGCCCTTCAGCCGATACTACTACCGATTGATGACGCATGCCACTCCCGAGCAGATACTGGCGGTCACCCGAGGCGGTTTGGCCGGAATTATCCCGCTGGATGTCGTTTCACACGTCCGGCACTGCCCGGAGTGCCAGTCGGCGCTCGCGGAAGCGAGAGAATCTCTGCTGATTGAAGAAGAACTCCTGCACGATCCGATGAACGCGCCGGACCTGGCTTCGATTGGTTAGCCCGCGTCCTCGCAGTCTGGCCCCAATTCCTGACCGAATCCTTGGGACTTCCGGGCAGCGGTTCGGAATTGCCCGCTCACAATATCCGTTGGTTTGCGACACCTTGGATGGGGAATTTTTTCGCGCGCGCCAGGCTGAGGTCAAACCCGTCCGCTGAAGCGCTCATAATGAGCCGCTTTTCTGTCTGTGGGGAAGGATGGCATCGTGCGGCGGCTTGGCAAGCCGGCCTCGCGCGGGTTCACAACCCGCGGCGGTTGACAACCAAGGTTAATAACCTGGCCCACAAGCCGGGACAGAATCCGTCACGCTTTTTTCGAGCCTCAACTACCGGCGCGAACGACGTGACGATAAGCTGGTAACAGGCGGAAACATCGGCACTCGGCAATGAACGTCCTCTATTTCTCTCCCCGGGACTGCTGGCCTGTGACGACGGGCGCGCGGCTGCGGGATTTCTACTTTGCCTGCGAAATCGCGCGCGAGGCCCAACTCACCTATCTGGGATTTCTCACCACCAAGGACCAGTTGGAAGGGGAAATTACAAGAGAGCCTCTCGAAGCTCTTCAAGGCGCTGAAACCATTCTCGTTTCCCGTACCGGCGGGTACTCCAAAGACAAAATTGTGCGCGGCCTGCTGGGACCGATGCCGATCAGCGTTCTCAATTACCAGTCCGCCGCGATGGCGGAAGAGCTGACGCGGTTGTTGGAGGAAAACTCTTTTGACATCGTCCAAATGGAGGGGGTACACCTCTTTGCGTATCTCGACATCCTTCGCCAGACAAGAAAACCCGTGAAATTGGTCTGCGACTGGCACAACATCGAGTCAGAATTGATGGCGCGCTACGCCGATCAATCCGATTCCACGCTGCGCAAGCTGTACGCCCGCAGGACCGCAAAACTGCTGCGGCGCCTGGAAGACAAGCTGCTGGCCAGTTGCGACGCGCACGTGGTTTGTAGCGACCGGGAAAAGCGACTGCTGCTGGCGCGACAGCCGGCCGCCCGGATTGAGGCGGTGGGCAACGGAGTGGACGTGGAGCATCATTCGGACGAGGCAATCGCGGAAGCCTGCCGCGAGTTCCCGCATCTGGGCAGCCTAGGACCGCGGAACAAAGTGGTGTTTGTGGGCTCGATGGACTACCACGCCAACATCGACGCGGCGCTCTACTTTGCCCGTGACATCTGGCCAAAGATTCGCGAGGCGCGCCCGGACCTCGAATTCCTCATCGTCGGCTCCCGGCCGGCGGCGGAGGTGGCCGCGTTAGGGCAACTGCCGGGCATCACGGTAACAGGCACGGTAGAAGACGTCCGCCCGTTTTACCGCTGCGCAACCACCGTGGTTGTGCCCGCCCGCATTGGCAGTGGAACACGCCTGAAAGCGCTGGAGGCCATGGCCGCGGGCGTTCCCGTCATTTCGACTACTTTGGGAGTAGAGGGACTGGATGTGACGCCGGGACGCAATGTTGTTTTGGCCGATTCCGAGGCGGATTTTGCAGCGGCCGTGCTGCGACTGCGGGAGGATACTCCGGAATGGCGCCAGCTCTCGGAAGGCGGACGCCGATTGGTGACGGAGCGTTTCGATTGGGCGCTTCTGGGCAGGACTCTGCGGGCGCTCTATGCGGAGCAATTGGCCGGGGCCGCGGCCTGAGCATGCGTCTGCTGGTGCTGATTGAAGCGGCCACAGTCACGGGTCCGGCCAAGAACCTCCTCGAATTTTGCCAGACCGTCCGGGGCCGGACCGATATCCAGATCTCGGTAGCCACCTTCGATCGAAACCGCAGTGGCGGCTTTGGTCCGGATCAGGCAACCGGTTTTAGCCGGGCGGCGGAATCAGCCGGCGTCCCGGTCACGCTGATCTCGGAGCGATCGGCCTTGGATCTGCACGTGGTGTGGCGCATCCGCGATCTGGTGGACGCCGAAAATCCGGATATCGTTCAAACACACGCTGTAAAATCGCATTTTCTCGCCTACATGTCGCGGGTCTGGCGGAAGCGCCGGTGGGTGGCATTCCATCATGGCTACACCACCACCGACACCAAAGATCGCGTGTATAGCCAGCTCGATCGCGGGTCGCTGCGGGCGGCGGCGCGTGTGTTTACGGTGAGCCAGGCGTTCAAACGGCAGTTAGTGGAGCGAGGCGTCAGCGCAGCGCGGATCGAAGTGGTGCAAAATGCCGTGAGTCTGGCTTGGGCGGATGGGGTACGCGCGCTCGACCGGCAAGCCGCCCGGGCGCGCCTCGGCATCGCCTCGGACGAGCGGGTGCTGCTGGCGATCGGCCGCCTGTCGCAAGAGAAAAGGCATATCGATCTCATCGAGGCGCATCGCCTGCTGGGCGATAAAAGCGTGCGGCTCTTGCTGGTGGGAGACGGGCCGGAACGGGCGAACCTGGAGGCAGCCGCCGGCAAAGGGGTGACGTTCTCCGGCCAGATTCAAGACACGTCTGTGTATTATGCGGCCTGTGACGTGATGGTGCTGCCGTCGCTCACAGAAGGTTCTCCTAACGTGCTGCTCGAGGCTATGGCCACCGGAGTTCCGTCGGTGGCAACGCAAGTAGGCGGTATTCCGGAGATTGTGAAGGACGGCGAGAGCGCCCTGCTAGTGCCGCCCAGCGATCCGGCCGCGTTGGCGCAAGCCATCCGGACGTTGCTCGGGGACGCAGAGCTGCGTGCGCGCCTGGTGGTCAACGCGCGGAGCGCGATCGAGGCGCGGCACACGCCGGAAACCCGCGCGCAGGAGCTGATCAGCCGCTACCGGTCTGTGCTCGCGGACGCAACCCAGCCGATTGCCGCTCTCCCGTAGGTGGGGAAGCTGAAGTGCTGGTCCCCTCACTTTACATTCGGGGCTATTGAGAGGGACAGGCGGCCTCAGCAGGCAGGCCGATAACGCGCGGGTTAACAACCTGGTTAACAACCCGCGGAGCGTCGGCACGAGTGCCGACGCGGCACGCAGGAGTGCGTGCGCCACGACGGTCCTGACCGAAAACTAAGTGACATTGGGCTAAAGCCTGCACCGAGGCAGCCAAGGTGGCACGGACTTTAGTCTGTGCAGAAAATGTACAAACCCTAGGCGCGGGTTAACAACCTACCCCACAAGGGCCGAAACGCCGATCTGCAATAATTAAGAGAATGTGCGGCATAGCGGGTTACATTTCCGCCGTCAGAAGGCCCGAAACACCGGTCGTGCGAGCCATGTGCGACGCCATTCGCCATCGCGGCCCGGATGACGAGGGCTTCTATGTCGAAGGTCCCTGCGGCATCGGAATGCGCCGGCTCAGCATCATCGACCTGACGACCGGACATCAGCCCATATCCAATGAGGACGGCTCCATTTGGCTGGTCTTCAATGGGGAGATCTACAGCTACCAGGAACTGCGGCGCGATCTGATGGACCAAGGGCACCGCTTCCAGACCAACAGCGACACCGAGACGATCATCCATCTCTACGAGCAGGAGGGACCGGCCGGAATCGCCAAATTGCGGGGCATGTTCGCTTTTGCGATCTGGGACCGCAATCGCGAAAAGCTGCTGGTGGCGCGGGACCGTTTCGGCAAAAAGCCTCTCTATTACGTCAACACGACTGGCGGCTTTTATTTTGCCAGTGAATTGAAATGCCTGCGCGCGGCCGGCGTCCCGCTGGAGATCGATCGCGACGCTCTCAAACTCTATCTTCAGTTCGGATACATCCCCGATCCCTGGACCGCGTTTGCGGGCGTCGAGAAACTGGCGCCGGGTTGCTGGATGACGGTGGATTTAGAGGGCCGTGAGCAAACCGGCCGTTACTGGCAGTTGCCTCCGCCGCGCGAAAAGGAGATCAGCCGGAGTCGCGACGAGGTCTGCCAGGACATCCGCACGGTGTTCGATGAATCCGTGCGGCTGCGCATGATCGCCGATGTCCCGCTGGGCGCATTTTTGAGCGGCGGTATCGACTCCAGCCTGGTGGTCGCGTCCATGGCCCGGCAGTCCGATCAGCCCATCCGCACGTTTTCCATCGGCTTTGAGGAAGAGGGCAAATACAACGAGCTTCCGTATGCGCGCGCGGTCGCCGAACATTACAAAACCGAGCATCACGAGTTGATCGTCCGTCCCAACGCGCTGGATCTGATTCCGCACTTGATCCGCTATTTTGACGAACCATTTGCCGACAGCTCCGCGATTCCTACTTATCTGGTCTCGCAGTTCGCCGCCGAACATGTAAAGGTCGCTCTGAGCGGCGATGGCGGTGACGAACTTTTCGGCGGCTACCACTCCTTTTTTGAAGTGGAGAAACTCAGCCGTTACGATGCGATTCCGCAGTTCGGACGGCGGGCGCTCGGAGCCCTGGCTGCGGCGCTGCCTTACTCGGCTTACGGCAAGAACTTTCTCTATTCGCTCAGCCGTCCGCATGCGCTCGAACGCTATTTCGAGTACATCAGCTTCAATTCCTATTCGCTCCGCAAGCAAGTCCTCACGCCGGAATGGCTGAATCCTCCGGGTATGGATTTCCTGCGGGCAACGTTTGGCGATTCGATTCTGCCCGACGAGCACGATTCGATGTCGCAGGCGATGTATTTTGAAGCGACCACCAAGCTGACCGGCGACATCCTGGTGAAGGTAGACCGGATGTCGATGGCGAATTCGCTCGAAGTGCGCTGCCCGTTACTGGATCAGGAGTTGGCGTCGCTGGCCAACAGCATCCCCAACTCCTGGAAGACTCGCGGGGGGAAGGGAAAGCTGATCCTATTGGAAGCTCTCTCGGGCACCCTTCCCGCGGAATTGCTGAACCGGCCCAAGCGCGGATTTAGCGTACCGCTGGACGTCTGGTTCCGCGGTCCGCTGCGTGAGTATGTGGGCGACAATCTGAAATCCAAGCGTTTTCTGGATCGCGGCATCGTGTCGGAGCCCCATCTGGACGCCATGCTCGCCGAGCATTGGAGCGGCCGGCGATTGAACTCCGGCTTTATCTGGCTGCTGCTGGTGTTGGAACTCTGGTTGAGCGAGTTGGAAGCGCCGTCGCCGACGGATTCCTGCTATGTGCCGGCCGCCGGCGGCGCCATCCTCAACGCCTGAAACTCGTTCTGGTATACTCAGCGATGTTAACGGAGCGCTTATGACGGATTACCGTTTAGGTGACGTGATTGACGATCATTGCATCAAGTGCCGCCGTGTGACCAATCACTCGATTGTCTCTATCGTGGAGGGGGAAGCCGCCAAGGTGCGCTGCCGAACCTGCTATCACGATCACGATTACCGGCATGAACACCCGCCCCCTTCGAAGAAAGACTTGAAGAAGCAGGAACTGTTCAATGAAGTGCTGTCGACCGTAGCTCCCGCGGCGGTCGAAGAGCCGCCAGCGGAAGAAGTCCCGGATAAGAAGAAGGCTCGCGGAAAACGCGCCTAGCTGATTGGCGGCCGACCCGGCGCGGCAAGACCCGAATTGATCGCGTGAATGGCGCCGGCGCGATTGGGTAGCCGAGGCGCCAGACGTTGATCGAGCCACTCGGTGAAAAACGCAGCGCGCAGTTGGGACTCGGGAATGAATCGACACGCTTGCTTTATAACCCTGGGGTAACTTCGCCCTTCCCCTCACGAACGTTCGGGGCTGACAAAGTGCAAGTACCCAAATGCTGGAAGAAGGCGTGGAGGTTAGCCAGGCGGACTCGCAGTTTCGGCATCAGGCCATGGCTTCAAGTTCTATAGTTGCGAGGATCGTTGGGTTGCTGGCGAAACCAAGATCAGCCAGAACTTCGCCTTCCAGGTGCAACCCGATCGCCGCCTGCGTTACCACCGGAAGGTCTAGGCACTCGGCCACATACGGGCGATCCTCGCGGCTAATCGCTACCTGAATCGTTCGCTTCATCCTAATAAACGGCCGGCGGAGACGAGGCTCCCTCAGGCAGACTGGCTTGGGCCGGTGCAGCCGCGCGGCGAAGGCGCGCAGCAAGCTTTTGCGGGCGTTATTCTGGAAAAGGAGGCTGTCACAAATGGAAGTGCGTTTCGCTCCTGACGTGCAAATGAAGCTTGAGCAGTTGGCGCGTGAGACCGGACGCCCGAGCGACGAGTTGGTTCGAGATGCCGTGATCGGCTACTTTGACGAACTGGCCCACACACGGGAATTGCTTGACCGGCGATTTGACGATTTGGAAAGCGGTAGGGTGACGCCCGTCGATGGCGAGGAAGCGTATCGACTCTTGATAGAGAAGACCGAGGCCCAGCGCCACCGGCCCGTATGACCGGGTATGCGCTTCACCCACCATCCGCTTCTTTCCCCGATCAGGGCTACCGACTGCCCAATCTAACATCGCGTCCGCTGCGGTTCAAGCTGGTCCGTGAATATGTGATCGCCTACGCGCCGGAGAAAAAGCCGTTGTGGGTCGTGGCCGTGTTCCATGGACGGCGCAGCCCGCGCGTAATCGCCGCAATTCTCAGAGGCCGGGAGTGAAGCCCCAATGGCGGGCGGGTTCGGTCCTCTGCTTGGTTTGCTTCGCGGCGGCCGCCAGTGGCGAGGATGCGGAACGAGTTGGCGCTTGCCAAGTAAAGAAAGATCCAGCCGCGTACAATCACAAGCTCATCGAGGTGGTGCGGCATGGCTTTGAGCAGTTCGATGTTTTCGATCCCACTTGTGAGTTCAGGACCGGAATCTGGCTGGAGTACGGTGGGACCGTTTCCTCGGGCACGATCTATTGCTGTGGAGTCAGCGCTGGCCGAAGACGCATGAAACCATTGGTCGTGGAAGACGTTCCCATACCGCTCACCATGGACCAGCGCTTTCGAGAATTTGACAACCTCGTACAGCGCCTCCCCGATCGCGTAGTGCGCGCAACCTTCAGCGGCCGGTTTTTTGCGGGTGAGCCAGAGAGCGACAGGGTTATGCCAGGCTTTGGACATTTGGGCTGTTGCAGCTTGCTGGCAATTGAGCGGGTGCTCGCGGTGGATCCTCAGGTCCGGGCTGACCTGGACTATCGCGCGGAGGCAGGTTCAGCGCCGCCATTGAAGGTGGGTTGCAGCTATAAGGACTTGGCGCCACAGGAATCGGGCTCCCGCATAATCGCAGCCCAGCAGCAAGCCGAACGGGAAAGCGAGTGGGCGTTGAACGATGCCCAGCGAGTGGTTAACGTTACACTCGCGAAGTTTTTGGATATCGATCCGGCCAAGGTCAATGCGACGCAAACCAAGGAGTCAGCGGGGCGCGAAGTCTTCGAATGGAGGCCGGAGCGGCAGGGTAAGGAGTTTGTGATCGTGGCCAGCCGTCCCTACTGGCTGTCGTTGTATGCGAAAGAGCCACAGCGAGTGGCCTGGGTGGTGATCGCGGCTTACGAGTCGTCGTGTGACGGGCCGCGTTAAGGCTTCGTAGTGGTCACGCTCGATTCATTTTCCCTCCCCTGAACCCCTGGCTGTTATTTCCCGATAAAACCCCTTGCTCCTGAGAGAGAATCAAAGGACACTGTGTTTTTAGGCATTGACGGGGAGTGTAATGGCATTGAAACTATCTGAAGCCTCGGTGCGCGAGCCGGTCGAGCGGTGGGTAACGGCGGACGCCGCCGAATTGTATGACGTCCAGGCCTGGGGCAAGGGCTATTTTTCCGTTGGCAGCAACGGCCACCTGTGGGTACACCCCAATAAAGACCCCAATCGCTCGATCGACCTAAAGGAGCTTACCGAGAAGCTCGAGCTGCGTGGCATCTCCATGCCGATCCTCATCCGCTTCGGTGAAATTCTCAAACACCGGCTGGGCGAGCTCCATCAGGCGTTTCAGAATTCCTTCGCCGAACACGGCTACAAGGGCAACTACATCTGCGTTTACCCCATCAAGGTGAACCAGCAGCGGCAGGTGGTCGAAGAAGTGTTTCAGTTTGGGCGCGCCTATCATTTCGGCCTGGAGGCCGGCTCCAAACCCGAACTGCTGGCTGTGATGGCCATCGCCGACAACGAAACGCCGATCATCTGCAACGGCTTCAAAGACGACGAATACATCGAGATGGTGATGCTGGCGCAGAAAATCGGCCGCAAAATCATCCCGGTGGTGGAAAAGTACACGGAACTGGATTTGATCGTCAAGCACTCTCAGAAAGTCGGCGTGCGGCCTACGATCGGTTTGCGGGTGAAACTGGCGTCGCGCGGTTCCGGCCGTTGGAAATCGAGCGGCGGCTATCGCTCTAAGTTCGGCCTGACCGTGTCCGAGGCTTTGCAGGCGCTCGAGGAAATGAAACTGGTGGGCATGCAGGACTGCATTCAGTTGCTGCATTTCCATCTCGGCAGCCAGATCACCAACATCCGGCAGATTAAGGCGGCTGTGATTGAAGCCGCGCGCATCTACACCGAACTCAAGCGGGCCGGCGCCGGGCTGCAAATTCTCGATGTCGGCGGCGGGCTGGGAATCGACTACGACGGCTCGCAAACCGATTTCGAATCGAGCGTGAATTACACGCTCGAGGAATACGCCAACGACGTCGTCTACCACGTGCAGAACGTATGCGATGAAGCGGAGGTGCCGCACCCGACCATCGTCACCGAAAGTGGCCGCGCAGTAGCCGCCTATCACAGCTTGCTGGTGTTCAATGTCCTGGGGGTCAGCGGCTATGGAGAAAACGGCGTTACGCCGATTCCAGAAGATGCCGAGCAGCCGCTCATCGATTTGCAGGAGACCTTGCGCGCGCTCAGCTCGAAGAACCTGCTGGAGAGTTTTCACGACGCGCAGCAGGCGCTCGATTCCGCTCTCAATCTGTTCAGTCTCGGCTATCTGCCGCTAGTCCAGCGCAGCCTGGCCGAAAACTATTATTGGGCGATTTGCCGGCGGATACACCGGATGGCTAAGGAACTAGACTATTTTCCCGAAGATCTCGAAGGCCTCGACGCGCTGCTGTCGGACACGTACTTCGGCAATTTCTCACTCTTTCAGAGCATGCCCGACAGTTGGGCCGTGAAACAGTTATTCCCTATTATGCCGATCCACCGGTTGAACGAACGCCCCACGCGGAGCGGCACTATCGGCGATATCTCCTGCGACTCCGACGGAAAGATCGATCAGTTCATCGATCGCCGCGACGTCAAGAAAACGCTTCCCCTGCATTCCTTCAACGGCGAACCGTATCAATTGGGCGCCTTTCTGCTGGGAGCCTATCAGGAAATCCTGGGGGATCTGCACAACCTGTTTGGAGACACCAACGCCGTCCACGTCAGCCTGGGTGAAAACGGCGAAGTGATCCTGAATACAGTGGTCCAAGGCGACACCGTGCGCGAGGTGCTGGATTACGTGCAGTTCAGCGCCAAGGCGTTGCTCGAGACGTTCCGCACCGATGTGGAAACCGCCTTGCGAGAGGGCAAAATCGGTTACGAAGAGTCCGGCAGGTTGCTGCGATTCTATGAAGACGGGCTAAACGGGTACACCTACCTGGAGCAATAAACTCTGCCGTTTGGCAACATCTAGCTTGACACGCAACTGTCATCGAGCCATACTGATCCAATTAGAATAGTCTCCGCCGACTGAATTAAAGGACCGATCCATGCCGACCGGTTTTGGGTTCAAACGCTTCAAAAACTTCAGGAGGTAATGTGAAATACATTCATGTAATCGCTATGGCGCTGGTTCTTGCGCTTGTCACGGCTCGCGGGCAGACGTTTCGCGGCGCGATCAATGGCACGGTTAGCGACCCTTCCGGCGCCGTGATCGCCGGCGCTAAGGTGGTCGCCACGGAGGTCGCCACCAACATAGCGCACAATTCCGTCAGCACCAATGCCGGCGAGTTCGCCTTTCAGGACATACCGACTGGCAAATACACGGTGGTCGTGAGCGCCGCCGGGTTCCAGCAAACTACGGTAAATAACGTCGTGGTGGAAGCCGGTTCCGTGTACACGGTGCCCGTCAAGCTGTCAGTGGGACAGCAAGCTTCCGTCGTGGAGGTGTCCGCAGCCGTGCTCCAGGTGGACACAACTACTACCACGCAGAGCGACACAATTTCCACCGCCGCGGTCCAGGATATTCCCTTGAACGGCCGAGATTTTACGCAGTTGATCTCCGTAGCTCCCGGTTATGGAGGGTACTCGGTGGGCGGCTTCGGCTCAGTCAACGGCACGCGCGCCAACCAGGTGAACTGGCAGATTGACGGCACCGACAACAACGATTTTTGGCATAACATTCCCGCGGTCAATCAAGGGGGTGTCTCCGGAATTGCAGGCGTTGTGATGCCGATTGACGCGGTGGACGAATTCTCGGCGCAAACGCAATCCGGCGCCGAAGCGGGCAAGAGCGCCGGCGGCACGGTGAACCTGACGATCAAGAGCGGAACCAACGAATTCCACGGCAGCGGTTACTACTACAACCGCAACGAATTTTACTCGGCCACGTCGCCCTTCTTCGTTCCTACTCCCAGCGACCCCAAGTCGCCGGTGCTGCGCAACTTCAATTCCGGACTGACGCTCGGAGGTCCGTTGAGAAAAGATAAGACATTCTTCTTTATCGGCTTCGAGAAGCAGCAATATATCCTGGGTTTGGAGGGCTTGTCTACCGAGCCTTCAACCGCCTACGTCAATCAGGCTCTGCTCTTGCTGAACAACGCCAATCAGGCGTACGGCAACTACGCGCCGGTTCCGGAGAGCACCTTGTCCGCCAGGTTGCTTTCGGTTCTGTACCCCAGCTCGATCGCCGGAGCGCCCGCCATTCCTGGCAACTACTTCGCCTCTGATCCCTCCAACGGCTACAGCTATAACGGTGTCGTCAAAATCGACCACAATTTTAACGACAAGGAACATCTATCCTTCCACTATTTCGTTGGGCAAGGTACTCAGACGGCGCCGACGGGAGCGAGCCTGGCATTGGCGACCATGACGTCCAATCTGAACTATTATTTTGAAACCGCTCCGCTCCATGTTCAAAACTATTCTCTGGTGTTGAATTCGGTGCTGACCAACAAGCTGACCAATCAGTTGCTCTTTGGCGTGAGCTACTTCAACCAGATTTTTCACGATGCCAATAACAGCTTCAATATGCAGGCGCTGGGCTTGTATTTGAGTCCGGATGCCACCAAGAATGGCAAGCCGATCCTGGGCGCGTCGAACATTCAGATCGCTGGATTCGACACGGTCGGCGTTACGCCGCCCGAAGGCCGCAACGACATCACGGGCCATCTCACAGATGCCTTGTCCTATGTCACGGGACAGCACCAACTAAGGTTCGGCGGCGAGATCCGGCAGGGCCGCGTGGATGAGTTCTATTTCCGCCGCTCCCTCGGAAGTTTCAATTTCGACGGCAGTCAGGGACCCTGGGCTCCTTTCTGTAGCGCCAATCCGACCATGTTGGGATGCGACGGGAACACAACTGCGCTGGCCGATTATCTCGCGGGTAACGTGAGTTCTTCCTCGATCGCCATCGGCAACGCCGAAAGAATGGTATTGGTCACCGGGTTCGACTTCTTTGCCCAGGATAACTGGCAGGTCAGCTCCAAGCTGAATCTGAATTTCGGCTTGCGCTATGAGTATTTCGGCCCGCTCCATGCCAATGGGATGGACGACTTAGGCGTGTTTGTACAAGGCCAGGGCTTGCAGATACAGGGCCAAGGCGTGAATTCTATTTACCGGCCGGACCGGAACAACTTCGCGCCCCGCATGGGCTTCGCGTATGCTCCGACCAATGGTCTTGTGGTGCGGGGCGGCTTCGGCGTCTTTTACGACCAGATCAACATGAATCCGTTTCTCGATTTCCGGCCGCCCATCAGCGCGGCGGATGGTCTCGAGAACAATCCCGTGGGTCCGCGAGCGGTCGATAGCTACAGCCGGAATGGATACAATTGGCAGACCGCCCAGGCCGGGGGCGCTTCTATCTTTCCGGGCGTCACTACCTGTAACGGGAACTTCGCCAGCGATCCCGGATGCCTCAGTTCAAGCCAGATCTTCAACGTTTTCTCCGTCAACCAAAACTTCCGCACACCCTACTTCTTCAACTTCAATTTCAACGTTGAGAAAAGTTTCGGAAACTTCGCCGTGTGGCAGGTGGGTTATGTAGGTAGCGAAGGGCGCAAGCTCTCTGTGATGCTGAACATCAATCAGAACGGCGCATTCAACGCTCAGTATCCGAACTATGGCTCGATTATCCAGCTCAACAGCATCGGTGACTCCAACTACAATTCGTTGCAGACCACCTTCAAGATTCGCAGTTACCACGGATTCAGCGCTCAGTTCGCCTATACCTGGGCACACTCCTTGGACGACGTTACCGAGTACCGCGGCGTGATTCCGCTAGACAGCTTCAACCTGCGCCAGGAATACGGCAGCAGCGATTTCGACACTCGGCACAACTTCACGGCTTTCTGGACCTACAATGTTCCGGGGTCCTCCCTTGGCCCCAAGTGGCTGACACACGGCTGGCAGGTCAGCAGCCTGTGGTCGTTCCATAGCGGACAGCCGTTCAACTTCGACGCGGGGACGCAGCGGCCTGGCATTGACCTGATCGGAAATCCCTATGCGGGCATCAATCAATCCTTCAGCTTGGCGAACGGCGGTCTTCAGTACGTGAATCCGGCCGCTTTTTGTGTTCCTGGGGCGGCAGGTTGCACGGGGACCACGAATCCCAACGGCAACCTCGGCCGGAACGCGCTGGTCGGGCCGGGCTTTGCCGACGTGGATCTGTCGGTCTTCAAGAACTTCACCATCCGGGAGCGCCTGAGAATACAACTTCGGGCGGAAATGTTTAATTTGTTCAACCGGAAGAACTTCGCCACCGGCGCGGGTTCGGTGGGAGGAAACGGCGTGGTGAGCGACACCATCGGCGATTTCAACGGCGCCCCGGGCCTGGGGCCAGGTGAACCCTTCAACCTGCAGTTGGCGGGAAAGGTGATCTTCTAGATAAAGCAAACGGTAACGGTTCAGTTCAGGTTCGGCGCAAGCAGTAAGCTAACAAGATTTGGTTACTGCTTGCGCCGTTTTTGCGTCTACCTGCCAAGATGACGACTCGACGCATTTTGCTGGGAGTGCTTCCCGGCTTGCGGCCGGACGGAGGCGGCGAAAGCGCCAGAAAGGTACAGGGAGACGACCGCGTTCTCGGTGGAGGGGATTCGACGGGCTCGGCTGTGCTGCCTAAGAAATGCCGCTGACCGGTATCACGCCGCCGGGATTGCGAAGCAGCGCTTCCACGCCCAGCTCATTCAGAGCCGAGCCGTATAAATAGCCCTGAACCTGGTCGCAGCCAACCAGGCGAAGCAGATCGAGTTCCTGGATGGTCTCGACACCCTCCGCAACTACCGTGAGATTCAAATTGTGCGCCAGCCGCACGATCGACTGCACCACCGGCAACGATCCCGATGGATCCTGGATGCTGCGGACGAAGGATTGATCGATTTTGAGCGAATCGACCGGCAGGCGGCTCAGATAGCTGAGCGAGGAGTATCCGGTGCCAAAGTCGTCAATCGCAATGCGGATGCCTAGCTTGCGGAGCGAGGCCATACGGATGCTGGCCGCTTCCACATCCTGCATTACGAAGCTCTCGGTCACCTCCAGTTCGAGGCGCTCCGGGGGAAACCGGCTGGCATCCAAGGCAGCCGCAACCGTATCGACGAAATCGGCCCGGCCGAATTGAACCGCCGAGACATTGACCGAAACCGAGAGATTCGCGAGGCCGCTGAGCAGCCAACGTGCGCCCTGCGAACACGCCTCCCGCAGGACCCACGTCCCGATAGGCACGATCAAGCCGGTCTCTTCGGCAACCGGGATAAAATCCTTGGGGGCGATGCGTCCGCGCAATGGGTGATTCCACGAGAGAAGCGCCTCCACTCCCTTCAGCTTGCCCTCCATATTGACCAGCGGCTGATAGACGAGTTCAAATTCGTCGTTGCCCAGAGCCAACCCAAGGCCGTGCTCAAGACACAGGCGCTCGGAAATAAGTCCCTGGTTGGCGGACGCAAACAGCGCGATATGGTTGCGGCCATGCCTTTTGACATGCGCCATGGCTTTGCCGGCCGCGATCAGAAGTTCCGGCGCGGTAGGAGCATGATCCGGAAACAAGCTGACGCCGCAACTGGCGGTAATAGCCAGTGTGTGGCCGCAAATTTGATACGGCGCGCGCAAGGATTCGAGAGTCCGAAGGCCGGCCAGTTCGCTTTCCTGCTGGTCCCGGGGGCCGCGCAAAACCAGCGCGAACTCATCGCCCCCAATGCGGGCGGCGTTCTCGCCTTCGTTCAGTTGGCCGCCGAGCCGGCGCGCGACTTCCTCGAGCAACTGATCTCCCGCCGCGTGCCCATACAAATCGTTCACCTGCTTGAAGCGGTCAAGACCGAGAAACAACACCGTCAGTTTTCCGGAATATGTCTTAGAGGCAGGCGACTGGGCAGAGCGAATCGCCGCTTCCAACCCCTCTTCAAAGGAACGCCGGTTGAGCAGGCCGGTAAGAGAATCATGCCGCGTTTCCGCTTCTATGCGGGCCAGCAGCTTATGCTGGCGAATCGCCATAGCAGCGAGTCCCGCGGCGAACGTGGCTATTCTGTGGTAGTCGTCCGGATTTCCGCCAGTCTCGGCGAACTGCACGCTAAGTTTGTAGGTGCTGCCTTTGATGGGACAAAGCAAGGAGTCCATCACGCCGAGGCCACACTGTCCCAGCGGACGATAAATAAAACATTGAGCTTGTGGAATCTGGCGTTCTACCCACCGCTCGATTTCATCCAGGATAAAATCGAGCTTCTCCTCGCCGCCGATCATGTCGAGCGCCTGCGCCGCCGTGTCGAACGTTTCCGCCGCTGGCGCCGGGTGTTCCACTGCAGTGCTCATCTACACTCCGTTGTACCCCGTTCGGACCAATATTACAATCTCTGCTGCGTACAGAACCACCGGAACTAAATTTTGCCCAATGTGAATTTGGCGGTGGCAGGAACGCAAACTAGACCTAACTGCCAGTACGAGGGGATTTAAACGTGCATATGACCCGCGGCGATGTGGAATTATTCCATGTGGAATTATTCCACACCCCCGCAAAAAAGGTCGCCTTTTTATGCCGCCTGGCTCACGGGCCGGCCATGCATCAGCCGGATCCGCTCGCCCAATTGCGGGACCACTACTGCCAGGACATCTTCGATCCTCTCGGCAAAGGTGAACTTCATTTCGTCGCGCACCTTGTCCGGCAGATCGCGAAGGTCTTTCCGGTTACCCTTGGGCAGGACCACATTCAGGATTCCGGCGCGGCGAGCGGCCAGAACCTTTTCTTTTACGCCGCCGATGGGCAGCACCAAACCGGTCAGGGTCATTTCGCCGGTCATCGCGACATCGGTGCGCGCCGGGAATTTGGTATAGAGCGAAGCCAGAGCGCTCGCCATGGTCACGCCGGCCGACGGTCCGTCTTTCGGAATGCCGCCCGCGGGAACGTGCACGTGCACGCCGCTGTTGCGGAATAGCGCCGGATCGATGCCCAGCTCATCGGCATGCGACCATACGTAACTTTGAGCGGCCTTGGCCGACTCCTGCATCACATCGCCGAGCTGGCCAGTGAGCGTGAGGCCCTTGCCATCCGGCAGCAGCGTGCCTTCAATGTACAGCACGTCGCCGCCGGCTTCGGTCCAAGCAAGTCCAGTGGTCACGCCGGGCGGCACTTCGCGCCGGGCTTCTTCCGGGCTGAAGATTTCCGGACCGAGCATCTCCACCAGATCCTCGGCCGTCAGATTGAGCGGTTCAGTATGGTCCTCGGCAAATTTCAGCGCCACCTTGCGCGTTACGCGTCCGATGGCGCGCTCCAGCCGGCGCAAACCGGCTTCGCGCGTGTAGGAAGAGATGATCTTCTTCAGCGCTTCATCCGTGAAGGAGCATTGTTCGGTGGTCAAGCCGGCTTCCTTCAACTGGCGCGGGATCAGGTAGCGCCGGGCGATGGTCATCTTTTCTTCTTCGCTATATCCGCCCAGCCGCAATACCTCCATGCGATCGAGCAAGGGTTGCGGAATCGTGTCCAGCGTGTTGGCTGTCGTCACGAAGAAGACGTTCGACAGATCGAACGGCAAGTCGAGGTAGTTATCGCGGAACGCTTTGTTCTGTTCCGGATCCAGTACTTCGAGCAGCGCATGCGCCGGGTCGCCCCGGAAATCGCGGCCAAGCTTGTCGATCTCATCCAGCATCAGAACGGGATTTCTGGTTCCCGCGCGCCGCATGGCTTGAATCACGCGGCCGGGCATCGCGCCGATGTAAGTACGGCGGTGGCCGCGCAGTTCGGCCTCATCGTGCAACCCGCCCAGGCTCATGCGTTCGAATTTTCGTCCCAAGGCGCGAGCGATCGATTGCCCGAGCGAAGTTTTGCCCACTCCGGGAGGTCCAACGAAGCACAAGATGGGCGCCTTGGCATGCGGGTTCATCTTCATCACACCCAGGTGTTCGAGAATCCGCTCCTTCACTTCTTTCAAACCGAAGTGATCGTCATCCAATACCTCGCGCGCTTTGCCGATGTTCAGTGTTTCTTCACTGAGTTTGTTCCAGGGCAGTTCCAGCACGTAGTCGAGATAAGTCCGGATGACGTTGTAGTCCGGCGCCCCGGGAGGCAGCTTTTCCAGCCGGCCCAGTTCGCGTTCCGCCTCTTTGAGGACTTCCTCGGGCAGCTCGGCTTTCGCCAGGCGATCGCGCAACTGATCCACTTCAGCCTGCTCCGGGTTCTTCTCGCCCAGTTCCTGCTGGATCGCGCGCATCTGCTGCCGCAGCATGTAATCGCGCTGCTCTTTGCTCATCTCGCTGCGCGCTTCGGAAGAGATTTTGTTGCGCAACTCCAATACTTGGACCTCATGGGCCAGGTAGGTGTGCATCATGCGCAAAGCATCCGCCCGGCTGTCGGCTTCGAGCAACGCTTGCTCTTTCGCCAGATCCAGACTGAACATCGACGCCAGCAGAAAGGCCAGCCGCAGGGGATCCTCATTGCCGGCCAGCATGCGTCCCAGTTCCTGAGGGATGTTCGGCTGCGCCATATTGACAGCCGTGCTCGCCAACTCCGCCAGAGCGCCCTGCAGGGCCTCTACTTCCGGGCCTTGATCGGCCGGCAGCGGAAGCGGTAGAACCCGGGCTCGCAGGAACGGTTCAGAGGAGTCTAGTTTCACCAGCGTGACCCGCTCTACGCCCATCACCAGCAATTCGAGGGTGTCCTCATTGGGGCGGGACATCTTTCGGATTATCGCCTTGGTCCCGATGGAGTAGAGGTCTTCCTGCTTAGGCGACTCCTGGTTGGAGTCGCGTTGTGCAAACAGAACAATCTCTTTAGATTCAGTTGCCAAGGCGGCTTCGACGGCAGCTACCGAGCTGGCCCGGCCAACCGACAGAGGCATGAGGAGATACGGAAACAGAACCGTATTCTTCAAGGGTAAAACGGGGAAGGTTTGCACTTGCAACTCAGCCATGATTGAATACTCCTATCAATGAGATGCGAGATAGAGAAAAAAGACGCAGATTGCCACTCAGGAAATCTGCGTCTAGAGGACTAAAGATAGAAACCGGGGAACGTCTCGTCCGTCCCCGGTTTTGCTTACTTGCTGCTCGGAATCACCAGGAAGAGGCTACCGCCGCTGCGCCGGACCAGCAACAACGTCGATCCGGAACCGTCGCCCTGGCGCACCGCGCTGTTGAATTGGTCGGTGTTTGTCACTCTCTTGTGGTTGACCTGGACGATGACATCGCCTTCTTCCAAACCGGCTTGCGCCGCCGCGGAATCGGCATCGACATTCGTGACGGCCACGCCCTGGGCGCTTTCCGGAATCTGGAGTTGCTGCCGCAGGTCGGCATTCAGGCCTTGGATGGAAACTCCGGGCAGCGCGCCTTTCATGCCGCCACCGTTGGGCGTGGAATTGTCGTTGTCGCCCGGATTGCCGCCGCCGGCTACTTGATCGTTGCTAGCGGTGCCAAGGGTCACCGCGACATCCATGTCTTTGCCTTCGCGGACGATGCTTAACTTAGCCACCGTTCCCGGCGTCATCGCCGCGATTTTGCCGCGGAAGACCTGCAGATCGTCCACCGGCTGTCCATCCAACGAGACGATTACATCACCGGCTTGTAAACCTGCTTTGGCCGCCGGACTGTTCGGGCTCACGTCGGAGATCGCGACGCCACTGCGATTGGCGGGCAGACCAAAGGCCTTTGCTTGTTCGGGGGTCACTTGGAAAAGCGTGATCCCGACAAAGCCATGCGCCGCCTTGCCGGTTTTCAAAATCTGATCCATCACGCTACGCGCCATATTCACGGGAATCGCGAAGCCGATGCCCTGGTTGCCGCCGCTGTTGCCGGCCAAGATGGCGGTATTGATGCCGATCAATTCGCCGCGCGTATTGATCAGGGCGCCGCCGGAGTTACCCGGATTAATCGGTGCATCCGTTTGAATGAAGTCTTCAAAGCGCTCAATGCTGAGACCGGAACGGCCGAGCGCGCTGACAATACCCATGGTCACGGTTCCGCCGAGACCGAAAGGATCGCCAATCGCCAGCACCACGTCGCCGACCTGAGCGCGCGAGGAATCGCTAAGAGTCAGCGTGGGGAGATTGTGCTCGTTAATCTTGATCACGGCGATATCCGTCATCGGATCGGTGCCGATGAGTTTCGCCGGGAATTCCCGCTTGTCGGCGAAAGCAACTTTTATTTCGGAGGCGCCATCGATCACATGATTGTTGGTCAGGATGTAGCCATCCGGACTAACAATGACGCCCGAGCCGAGGCTCTGCGAGCGCTCGCTGCGCGGCTGTTGCTGCTGCGGCATGCGGCCGCCGAAAAATTGCCGGAAGAATGGATCGTCAAACATACCGGGGTTCATTTGGGACCCGCGAGTTTTAACGATCTTCGAAGTTGAAATGTTGACCACAGCGGGTGCTGCGCGCTTCACGATAGGAGCGAAGCTGACGAGCGGCCCTTGCTCGTAACCCGCCGCATGTGCCGTAGAGACGAAGACCGGGATATTGTGATGCGTGTAGGACATCACGAGACCGCCGGTAAGAAGAGCGACCAACACGAGGAGGATCGCCGTGGAGAGTCGTATTTGACCTTTCATGTTTCCTTATGCTTCCTTCAGGACCGGCGCTTGCTCACGCCGGTCCGCCTGTTTATTTTTAGAATTCCTGGTTTCAAAGTGCAGTTTACCGGAAGGATCGAGGTCTACATTGATGTCTACCAGGACTTGTTGCCCGTCCCGAACCTCGCCTCCCAAAATCAATCGCGCCAGCGGCGTTTCCACTTCCCGCTGGATGGCCCGTTTGAGAGGCCGTGCGCCATAGGCAGGATCGTAGCCGCTGCGAACCAGATAGCCGCAGGCCCGATCGGAAAGTTCGAGTTCAATGTTGCGCTCCGCCAGGCGCCGGCGAAGCCCGTTCAACTGAATGTCCACGATCTGCTTGAGATGCTCCTCGGTCAAAGTATGGAAGACGATGGTCTCGTCCACCCGGTTGAGAAACTCCGGCCGGAAGTGGCGCCGCAGTTCCTCGAGCACCGCGTTCTTCATCCGGTCATAGCCGTCGCCGCTGAAGTCCCCCCGATATTCGAGGATACGGTGGCTGCCGAGATTAGAGGTCATAATCACAATCGTATTCTTAAAGTCGACGGTTCGACCCTGGCCGTCGGTTAGCCGGCCATCATCCAGTATTTGCAGGAGTACATTGAAAACGTCTGCGTGGGCCTTCTCGATTTCGTCGAACAGGACCACACAATATGGACGACGCCGGACGGATTCCGTTAGTTGCCCCCCTTCTTCATAGCCCACGTAGCCGGGAGGGGCGCCGATCAGCCGGGCCACCGCATGTTTTTCCTGGTACTCCGACATGTCGATGCGCTGCATGGCGCGTTCGTCGTCGAATAGGAACTCGGCCAGCGCGCGGGCCAGTTCGGTTTTTCCGACGCCCGTTGGTCCTAGGAAGATGAAGCTGCCAATCGGCCGATTGGGATCTTTGAGCCCGGAGCGAGCCCGCATCACTGCTTCCGCCACGGCGCTCACGGCTTCGTCCTGGCCGATGACACGCTTGTGCAGCTCATCTTCGAGATGCAGCAGTTTGCGCATCTCGCCTTCGAGCAGCTTCGACACCGGGATGCCTGTCCAGCGAGCCACCACGCTGGCGATATCTTCTTCGTCCACCTCTTCTTTTAAAAGCCGGGTTCCCGATTGCTTTTGCGCCAGCCGCGCTTCTTCCGCTTTCAATTGGCGTTCGAGCGACGTCAGGGTGCCGTATTTCAGCTCCGCTGCTTTATTCAGGTCGTATTGACGTTCGGCCTTTTCAATATCAACCTTTACCTGCTCCAGTTGCTTTTGCAGGTCGCGAATCTTCTGCACGCCCTCCTTTTCGGCTTGCCATTGGGCTTGGAGCGCGCTCGACGCGCTCTTGAGATCGGCCAGTTCCTTCTCGATCTTCGACAGGCGGTCTTTGGAGGCGGCATCCGACTCTTTTTTCAGGGCCTCGCGCTCGATCTCCAGTTGCATGGTGCGCCGCAGGATTTCGTCCAGCTCCGCTGGCATGGAATCCATTTCGGTGCGGAGTTTGGCCGCTGCCTCGTCCACCAGGTCGATGGCTTTGTCGGGCAGGAAGCGGTCGCTGATATAGCGGTTGGAGAGCACCGCGGCCGCGACCAGCGCCGAGTCCTTGATGCGGACTCCGTGATGCACCTCATAGCGCTCGCGCAAGCCACGCAGAATCGAGATGGTGTCCTCGACCGATGGCTGATCCACCATCACGGTTTGGAAGCGGCGCTCGAGCGCGGCATCCTTCTCGATGTACTTCCGGTACTCATCGAGCGTCGTAGCCCCGATGCAATGCAGTTCGCCGCGGGCGAGCATGGGCTTGAGCAAATTACCGGCGTCCATCGCGCCTTCCGCCTTGCCGGCGCCGACTACGGTGTGCAACTCGTCGATAAAGAGGACGATCTGGCCTTCGGAGCTTTGCACCTCTTTGAGAACCGCTTTCAAGCGCTCTTCAAATTCGCCGCGAAACTTCGCGCCGGCGATCAGCGCGCCCATATCGAGCGCGACCACCCGTTTGTCCTTGAGACCCTCGGGCACGTCGCCGCGCACAATGCGCTGCGCCAGACCCTCTACGATTGCGGTCTTCCCCACGCCCGGTTCACCGATCAACACGGGATTGTTTTTGGTGCGGCGGGACAGCACCTGAATCACGCGCCGGATCTCTTCGTCGCGGCCAATCACCGGGTCCAGCTTGCCTTGCGTGGCGGCCTGGGTCAAATCACGGCCATATTTTTCCAGCGCTTCGTAGGTGGCTTCCGGGTTTTGAGTGGTCACCCGTTGGGAGCCGCGAACTTCCTGCAGCGCCCGCATCAGCCGCTCGCGGGTGAGACCGAACTCCTTGAAAAGTCCCTGTTCGGCGACGGCTAGCAGCACGTGCTCTACCGAGACAAAGTCGTCCTTCATCCGCTTGGCTTCGTCTTCGGCTTGGGTGAAGAGCTTTTGCAGGCGGTTGGTGATATAAATCTGATCGGGGCCGCCGGAGCTGCCGGAAACTTTCGGCAGGCGGTCAATTGCCTGCTGAACCTGATTTCTGACAGCGTCAACGGGAATGTCGGCTTTATTCAGGATAGAAGGAGCGAGTCCGCCTTCTTGCTGGAGTAAAGCCAACAGCAGGTGCTCGATGTCAATCTGTTGATTGCCATGGCGTATTGCGATGGACTGGGCGGCGCGGACGGCTTCCTGGAGTTTTTCGGTGAGGCGGTTGAGGTCCATATCTTAGTGTCTCGTTATCAACTAACCTAAGTGTATCGCCAGTATGAGACGACGTCAAGTCTCTCCCAAAACGTTAGACGCACCCCAACGAAAGGACCGTGCAGAATTAAGCCAGGATTAAGAAAAGAAGCGCTCGGAACAGGCGGCTTGACAAGTCGCCGCAGGATAGCATCCTGTCGCCAATAGGCCTGCGGCCCACAAAAGTGTGATGAAAACGCAGCTTGGGGCGTTCGTTTATTTTCTTGCACTTCCGTGGCGTTTTCGACCTCTGCACACTGCAGTTTATACATTTTGTCAGCCCCGAACGTTAGTGAGGGGAAGGGCGAAGTTCCCCTCACTGACGTTCGGGGCTGGAAGGACGAATTGCACAGGCGCTAGCCTGCGCTTGCCGCAGGCTAGCGCCCTGCCCCCCACACGAGTTTAGGTTTCGATCCGGTGCAGAACGTCGCGGACGCCTGGGGCGATGGCCGCCATCAGGTCCAGGTTTTTGCGCCCTTCCAGGTCGGAGACGACGTAGACCAGATGATCTTTGGTTTCGAAGCCGGCGATTTCGAACCGCTGCACGTTTTCGCTGTAAAGCTGGATTCCGGATTGCGAAAGAATCTGCGGGAGTTGATCCTTGGCGAAAGATTCGCCCTCGGCTTTGCGCGTGATCACGAGCGAAATCAGTCCCGATCCGTTGGTCGCCGAGAGATGGATAAATTTGCGGCCGTGGTAATGGCACTGGTGGGCAGTGATGACCCGATAGCCCGCGGGAACATTGTCCTTTACCAGCGCGATCAGATCTTTATACTCGGGCGGCAGCGCAGCGTCCGGCGGAGGTGGATTCCGGTCAAACCCGTGGAACACCGTGCACTGGACGTGATCGCCGAGTCCCACGCGCATGATACCGCTGACCTGTTGCGAGATGGAAGAAATGTAGGACTCCCGGGCGCCGGAGGTGAGACGCAGATGGCCAAGCCGGTAAGTGACGACCGTCCCGGCGGAAAGCACCAGAGCGGCTGCGATTAGCATGATGCTGCGCGTCCCGGATGGCTTTCGCAAGGCGTCATGATCGGCCAGCCGGCGCTCGATCTCGGGGGTAACGGAAAAACCGCGGACTGCGGTCCGAAGCCGGCTTTGAACCGCCTGGCGAGCCTCCAGCTCGCGCGAACACTCGGGGCAAGTCTCGAGATGGCGAATGACTGCCAAGTCGGTTTCGGCCAGTTGCCGCAGGTCGAGTGCGGAGTCCAGCCGATCGAGCACCAGCTTGCAATCCGCGCGGTTCAGCTCGGCGCCGTTCATGCCCTTTCCCCCTTCATTTTCAAGATTCCATAGGATCGCGCTACCTCCGCCAGTTGCGTCCGCAGCAGTTTCCGGCCACGGCTCAGGCGGGACATCACGGTCCCGATGGGCACTGACAAAATTTCGGACACCTCCTTGTAAGTAAACTCCTCCACGTCGACCAGCAGCACAACGGCCCGAAAATCGGCGGGAATTGCGTCCAACGCGGCCAGGATTTGGCCGTCCGTTAATTTATCCGGCGGCGGCGTACGGGCGGCGACATTGTCCTCCAGAAACTCTTCGGACTCTTTGAGCAGCGGAAAGCGGAACCATTTGCGGCGATAGTGGTTGACGCAATGAAACAATATTTTGAACAGCCAAGCGCGGCAATTGGTGCCCGCTTCGAACCGGTCAAACGATTTCCATCCCTGCAAATAAACTTCCTGGAGCACGTCTTCGGCGCGGCCGCGATCTCCCCCCAACATACGAATGGCCGTGCGCAGGATATCGTTCCTATGCGGCAGCGCCTCTTCGGCGAAACGCTGTTGCGCGGCTTGGCGGCCACTCTTTAGGTGCAGCAAAGCGGGATCGGACCTCCGTCCGGCGAAGGAGTCGTCTGTCATGGGCTCCGCAACGCTCGCGCTGATCATACCTTAGTGAAAGCCGCGAAGCCAGTCAACTTATTCCCCACTCCGGCAAATACCGAAGTGAAACTATTAGTGTACCTTCGGGTGAGAGGTTGTTTACCGCACCTATCGCTAGAAATAAATTGACCTAATTTGACGAGTTCCCGAATACGGAGTAAACTCGCCGGCCCTCGCGACCGTCGCGGCGCCGTGGCTGGCCGGGTCCGAGCCAATGCAATCCGCATCCCCAGCGTTCGCACCCGAGAGGTAACCGTTACTGGCTACCGCCGCGACTTTCCGCGCATCTCATGAGTAGGAGAACAAGAAAATGCTGAGGAAGCTCACCCTGCCCAGTTTGTTGCTGGGCATTTTATTGTTGGTGTTCACACCGGCGGCTGCGCTGGCTGCGGGCCGCGGTGGGCATGGCGGTGGTGGTGGACATGGATTCTCCGGCGGACATGCCTTTTCCGGCGGTGGACACGGATACTCGGGACATGCGTTTTCCGGAGGTGGACATTATGCGGCGCCAGGCCGCGGATTCAGTGGCGGTCATTACAACAGTGGCGGGCACTATTACAATGGCGGCCGCTATTATCGCGGTGGCCGCGGCTACTACGGAGGCGCCTATCTGGGTGGCGCATACCTGGGCTTCGGCTGGCCGTATTATTGGGGATCGAGCTACTATGATCCCTACTATGATTCTGGCTACGGGTATTGCAACCCGCCTGGCTACTACGACGGCGCTGGATACTGGCATCCGTACGCCGGCTGCGCCGCGTACTAAGAGAGAACCGAAAATCCTGTAACGGAAGGGAGCGGCACTTCGCCGCTCCTTTTCTGTTTATAGGGTTGGTCACGGGCCGATTCTTCTGCTGAGATCGATCTTCCGGATCGACGAAATCACCGGCGCAGTTCCTGGCTTCTTTTTGCCGTTGTCGTCATACTCTCCCCAGCCGGTGTTGGCGAGAAAGAAGAACACATCGCCTACCAACGTACCGTGCGTCGGCGCGCCGAGGCCCGGTGTATTGGTCTCCAGAATTTCTTGCCGTTGTAAATCCAGCGAAAAACGAACGATCCGGGCGGGATTGGTTCCATTTTGTACGGCAATAAAAGAGTTGCCATGCACATAAAGGCCATCAATACCGCTCAAGATTACTCCTTCGGCCGGTTGTAGCCACCGCACTTTCCGCGTCTTCAAGTCGATGGCAGCGATTCCGCGGACGTAATCCGGAACATAGAGAGTTCGCTCATCGCTCGAGAGTGCCGGTGTTTGCGGCGAAGGAAATTCTCCCGGCTGGTCGAGCCGTTCGAATTTGCCATCCGCAAGCCGAAGCACCGCGCCATAAATGCCCTCGGAGGCATAGATCTCTCCTTTTGTGCCGATCGTCATGTCGCCGAGCATACCGGGAACCGGCGAGTCAAACCTCCGCAGGAGCGCACCCGAATCCAGATTGAACTTGAGCAAAGCGGTCTTGTCCTTGTCTTCAGCCCGGCAGGTTTGACAATGGGGTAACCAAGCGGTTGCGGCCCAAAGAATCCGGCGTTTCCGGTCGATCCGCAGGGCCATGATCGGCCAGTCTGAATGGGCCAATAGACTGCCGTTTGCGCGAACAACCATTGCGCCGGTTACGCTGCTGATCAGAAACGCGCGCTTCTTGGCATCGTAAGCGATATCTTCCGGTAGCATGTCGGGCGGAGAGAGCGTCTGGACCGCGGTAGCTCCCGCCACCGGCGCGCGGTTCTGCCGCATTTTGCCGAGGACTGCGGCGTAGCCGGCCGAATCGCGCAGGCTCGCGAAATCGGCGTCCGCGGCCAAATCGTAAATCAGACCGGCCCGGGCCAGGTCTTGTAGTTCATCGAGCGCCCGTTGGCGATTGCCGAGCACGGCGTCGCTGGCGGCCATGTTGTAGAGAATCCGGGGATTGCCAGGCAATAGCGGGCGCAATTCTTCGAGTGTGGCCCGCAGTTTGGCGTAATCTTTGTTCTCGATTGCCTGGCGCGCCACATGGTTGAGCGTCAGCCAGCGCGGTTCCGGCTCCGGGGCGGCAACGCAAATGGCGCCGAGTATGAGTGACGTTAGAAGCTGGGGTCTCACGCGTTCCACTATAACAATGGCGTGTATCCAGCGGGCAAAGCACCTATAATGACCATGTAGCAAGAAGAAAGCTGGGGACGCGATGGAAGCCCTCAAGAAAAAACTGGCAGCGGAGATCGAGGCGCTCGAGAGAGAGCTGCATGTGGATCTGCCGCGCGAGATCGCCAAAGCGCGGGCGCACGGCGATCTCAGCGAAAACGCCGAATACCACGCGGCCAAGGAGCGCCAGGGCATTGTGAATGCGCGGCTGGGCCAACTGCGCGCGCGGCTACGGGAAGTGTCCATGATCGACATGAGCCGGATTCCGCGGGATCGCATCGGGCTGGGATCGACTGTGGTGGTGCTCGATTCCATTAAAGAAGAGGAGATTACATATCGCCTGGTGACGGTGGAAGAAGCCGATGTCAGCAAAGGGCAAATCTCCACCGCGTCGCCAATCGGCAAAAGCCTGCTCGGCAAGCGCGCCGGCGATACCGTTCGTGTGGAAATTCCCGGCGGCGCACGGGAACTGGAAATTTTGCAATTGAGGACGATTCACGACGAGGCGCCGGGGTAGAAACGGCAGGGTGTGGAGTAGAATCGAAAGGAGTAGTACCCAATGACCTTCACTCGCGCGATCGGGCTCTCCTGCAACAAAGTGATCCGTCTGATTGTGCGTGGTCTGGCGCTTTCCAAGATCCATCCGAACGCCCTGACATTTATTGGCCTCCTGATCAACATCGGGGCCGCGGCGCTGCTGGCCATAGGACGCTTCCGCTGGGCCGGCGTCGTGATCCTGGGCGCTGGAATCTTCGACATGGTCGATGGCCGCGTCGCGCGCGAAACCAATCAGGTCACGCGCTTTGGCGGCTTCTTCGATTCCGTGCTCGACCGTTACTCCGACATTGCGTTGCTGATCGGGTTGCTCGTTTATTACGGCAGCATCAACCGGCCATGGTACGTAGTGTTGACGGCAGTTGTGATGGCCGCGTCCGTGATGACCAGTTATACCCGCGCGCGCGCGGAAAACACCATCCCCAGTTGCAAGGTTGGGTTTATGGAACGGCCGGAGCGCGTTGTGTTGCTCATCATCGGCGCTCTCTTCGATCGCATGGCGCCGGTTTTGTGGGTGATTGCGATTTTGGGCAACATCACGGTGATCCACCGGATGGCGTTTACGTATCAGGAAGCCAGGCGGCTGGAAGACGCTCAACTGCGGGCCGCGCCGCTGAAGCAGCGGTCGTCAATTTAGGTTTCCCCCTATTTCGTAACCAGCAGCTCCGCCAGCCTGTTCCCCGTGCATCGCAATCCCACATAAAATGTGCCGAAGAGAGCATACACCGCGCTCACTTCGTCAAACCGCATTTCGTAAATCAGCTTCTTGAAAACCAGCGGATCGTCGGCAAATAAATCCACGCCCCATTCCCAATCGTCGAAGCCGATCGACCCGGTGATGATTTGTTTCACGGCGCCGGCATAACGGCGCCCGATTAACCCGTGTTCGTGCATTTGCCGTTGGCGTTCGGCCATGGGCAACTGATACCAATTCTTCGCTTCGCCCCGGCGCCGGTCCATGGGATAAAAGCATAGATAGCGGTTGGGCGGAATCGCGGGATACAGCCGGGGCCGCATGGCTTCCCTTTGGCGGTCCATCACCGTCTGAATCTCCGCATCCCATTCCGGTGAGTGGGGCGCCAGGCCGCGCGCCGACAGGGCATCGTAGGTCTTCAAGCTCGATTCATAAAGGCCCAGTTCCACCACCGACAAGTAAGACGCCGTGGGTTCGAGATAATCCGAAAGGCGCAGCCGAGCCAGCCGAAGTTCGGCTTCATTCAGCTCATCGAAGGAATCGCGAAAGTGCAGAAACAGCAGGTCGCCTTTGTGTCCGAGAAGAGAAAAGACGGCGCTCCTGCCTCCCATTTGTTCCAGCAGGCCTGCCGCCTCGGCAGCAATCTCCTGCTGTTGCGAGTGGTCGAGTTGCTTCCAGGCAGACCAGCGAATGCGTGACATCTGGTGGAGCACGCTGGAGCCCTCCAGGGTCAGGGGAACGGCGGGCTCGGGGGTTTCGATTGCAGTTTCCGGATTCGCGTTAGCAAGAACAGACATAAGGATCTCAGTGTCATTTTAACTCGCTCGCCGAAGCCCTAGGTTTTACCGCTTAGGCCGCCTCGCGTACTTGGCGAAATCGTAACCCCTTCGTACCATTTGCTTCTCCCAGGAAAGCGGGCTATTCTGAGGCAGCGGGATGACAAAAGACAGCGAACCGAATCTCAGCATCGTCATCCCTGCCTGGAACGAGCAGGAGAACCTGGAGGTTCTCCTGCCCGCCTTGGCCAAGACGCTGGTTTCGCTCGACATCAACGCGGAGATTCTGGTAGTTGACGCGCTAGCCGATGAAGGAACTCGCCAAGCGGTCGAGCGGCAAGGCGCCCGCTATCTGGTCCAGCAGGAGCGCGGTTACGGCGGCGCGCTGTTGACGGGGTTCTCCGCGGCGCGGTCGGATTACGTCGCTACGATGGATGCCGATCTCTCTCATCCGCCCGCCTACCTCCAGGCGTTCTGGGAAAATCGCGACCAAGCCGGCATGATCGTTGCGTCCCGCTACGTCAAGGGCGGACGCGCCGAGATGGGCCTCTCCCGATATATTCTCAGCCGCATCCTGAACACCACGTTCGCTCTGATTCTGTCGATCCCGGTGAAGGACATGTCGAGCGGTTTCCGTATGTATCGGCGGGAGCAGGTGTTGAACCTGCGTCTCCTCTCGCGGGACTTTGATGTGCTGGAAGAAATTCTGGTGAAGATCCACCATTCGGGCGCCCGCATCCTCGAAGTGCCTTTCCACTATATGCCCCGCGGCGCCGGCCGCAGTCACGCCAAGTTGCTTAAGTTTGGCATCGCCTATCTGAAACTGCTGGTGCGAGCGCGCCGCGAAGCGGGTTTGACCGCTGCGGCCACGCACTCCGCGTAGACCGGCTCTGAGTAAAGTCCTATGGAGCGCTGTGGCCGGCGCACTGCAGCACACCAAGGTACGCGCTCCACGGACCCACGGCTTCCCGGTATTGGTGGGCCATAATCCTTGAGATTTGGTGCAGATGAGTTAAGTCATGAGCTGCCCAAGTCGCTAACAGCTCGGACAGAGTAACTACTCCGAGGGAAGGATGCCGTCCGCGTAGCGCCAGGTCCTGGGGCCGCGGATTTAATGCGCGCAATCCGCCCAGGTTTTCCAACCTTAAACGGGAAAATTCATCCAACAACTGCTCCAGCGACTTGCCTTGACTCTCCTGCACGTGCCCGGAGCGATCAAAAGGCTCAAACGCCTGAGTCTCTCCAAATTCGAGAATTATCTTGGCCCGTGGCATCCAATCGGTGCGTTCGCCGTGAATCAGATGGCCGACGACATCGAACGCGCTCCAGGTGTTTTCACCTTCATTTCGGGTTGTCCACATGTCCGGTAGATCCCGCAGAAGCGCATTGAGAGCGGCGGGAGTTCGAGCCAGAAGCGATATCGTGTGCTGCAAGTTATGTTCCATCATGCGCCTCAATCCGGAAATGGCGATCCGGCTAAAATTCGCGTCTGAAAACCGGGGACGGTGCCGTCCGTCCCTGGTTTTACTCGCTCGAGGTTTTACTCGCTCGAAGAACGGCCCCATTTCCAGTCGCGAATCTCCGGCAGATCCTCGCCGTGCGTGACAATGTACTCGCGATGCTGAATCAGCTTGTCGCGCAGTTCCTGCTTCAGGTACGCGCAACTGGCGCCCAACTGCGGGCAGCGGTCGATCACGTCCATGGCCAGATGAAAGCGATCGAGGTCGTTGAGAACGGCCATATCGAAGGGCGTCGTGATCGTTCCCTCTTCCTTGTAACCGCGCACATGCAAATTATCGTGATTGGTTCGCCGGTAGGTCAGCCGATGAATCAGCCACGGGTAGCCATGATAGGCGAAGATGAGACACTCGAGCTGTTTCGGACAAGTCTTCGTCCATGAACAGCATCCCTGCGTAAATGGCGATGAAGCGCGCATCACGAAGCCCATAGAGTGACCCAAAGTTCAGAATCGCTATCGACTCCCGATATGGTCTCCCCAAATCTTCCAGGGCGATAGCATACCCAATACAGAGCCTGAACTCATGCGGATTCTCCTTCAGTACAGGCTCTAGCCGGTCGATTGCCTTCTGAGGCGCTCAAGAGTTCCGATATGCCCGGGCAATTAGATAGCGTGGGTAGATCGCATTGGGATGCTCACGGATTGCCCGTTCGAGGTCTTGCAGTCGGCCGGGCTCGTCGCCGAGCCATTCCTGAATATCCGCCGACCCGAATGTTACGAGAGACGATCTGGGTTAATGGTGCGACCCAAAGGCGAAGATCGCCTGTGAAAGGAGGAGGGACTTCGCAGCGGCGAAATTCACAACCGTCCGAATCGTTGGACAATTGATACCTCGGTCGATCAGGCGCGAATTTCATTCTCGATTGTGCGCATTGAGGATCGCGTTACGCGGCTGCCATGCGAGTCCGGATTCACGGTTCCGGACCTCTCGCCTGGCGTCTATCGAGTTTGGGCGAGGCCCTTTCATAGTATCGATCTGGCGGTTGCGGATTCCCAGGTGGAAACCGGGAGTGAACTGGATGTCCGTATTTCTCCGAAGGAATGGCCTTTAATCATCGGAAGCGTGGCGTTTGACTGCAAAGGGGATTGCAACTCCCCGCTCGTACGGCCCATTAGCACCTGTCATGCTGTAGGATCAATCTTGGTATCGGTGCGCTATAGCTCGCGTGGATGCGGTTGCTGGCTGTTTACCGCTGGGTCATCAGTTCGAATCGGATCTGGGCCGGCGGAATCGGACTTACGAGGGGCCTGAAGAATGAAAATGACACCAGACCGATGGCGGCAGATCGAGGATCTTTACGACGCCGCACAGAAATGTTCTCCCTCTGAACGTGCGGCTCTGCTGGAGTGCACCGACCCGGAAGTCCGCTCGCGCGTTGAGCACATGCTCGAAGTGAAGTCTGGCAGTCAGCTTGTGAATAAGGGGATCGATGGCAGCCCGGCCGACCCCACCCGCACGGTCGTGACCGCAGGCGCGCAGCTAGGTCCATATAGGATTGAAGGTCAGATCGGGGCGGGCGGCATGGGAACCGTGTATCGCGCCGTCGATACGCGACTAGGCCGCGTCGTGGCCATCAAAATCGCCTCAGAACGCTATAGCGAGCGATTCCAACTCGAGGCGCGCGCTATTTCTACATTGAACCATCCACACGTCTGCACGCTCTACGATGTAGGCTCGAACTACCTAGCGGTAGTTTACAAGATATGAGCTTTCGATTGCGGACGTGAAGCGCCGCCTCTAAATCCTCGTCCGTTATCTTCCAGGCCGTCAACAACTTGGGGGCGAAATCCGCTGGTCGCAGCCGACGATTGCTGGTACAATTGTGTATGACCTAGATATAGGTGTTTGGTTCAGACTGGCCTCTCGCCAACCGCTCGCCTCGGCGTTGGATTCAGGCGCTCAATGATGATAGGGCTGCCGGCACGGGTAGTCTTCGCCAAACACCCCCAGAACATTTTTCTGTAGACTTGTTTACGAAGATATGGTATGACCTAGATATGCCGAGCCTCACCGCCAAGCAGATCGACGGCCACACCTACTACTACGCCCGCTATTGCCAGCGCGTTGACGGCAAGCCCAAGATCGTCCGCCAAGTCTATCTCGGCAAGATCGAGGACCTCGTCATCTCCGCGGAGCAGGCTCATACTCCTCCTCAACCTCTCGAGACCCAGGTCGCCTCCTGCGGCGATATCGGCGCCTTGTGGGACATCGCCCAGCGTCTCGATCTGGTCCCTTTACTCGATTCCCTGTTTCCCAAACGCCACCAAGGCCTATCCTGTGGCCAGTACCTTCTGCTCGCCGCCCTCAACCGCTCCGTCGCTCCCGCCAGTAAGGTGCACCTGGCCGACTGGTATCGCCGCACCATCCTCACCCGCCTGCTGCCGGTTGATCCCGCGCTGCTGTCCTCGCAGAACTTCTGGAACCACATGGACCTCATCAGCGCCGACCAGATCCTGGAGTTCGAGCGGCAGATGACCGAACGGCTCATCCAGCGATTTCAACTCGATCTCCGCGCCCTGGTTTACGACGGCACCAACTTCTTCACCTACATCGACACCCGCACTCCTTCCCAACTGCCCCAGCGCGGCCATAACAAACAGAAGCGCGGCGACCTGCGGCAAGTCAATCTCGGCCTGCTGGTGAGCACCGATTTCCACATCCCCCTGTTTCACCGCGTCTACGCCGGTAATGTCCACGACAGCGTCGAGTTCCGTTCCATCACCGAAGACTTGGCCGCCCACTACCGGGACTTGGCCCAGTCCTGTGATCACATCACGCTGATCTTCGACAAAGGCAACAACAGCGCCGCGGCGTTCCAGACCTTGACCGAGACGCCCTTTCATTTCGTCGGTTCGTTGGTCCCCACCCAACACCCGGATCTGCTGGCCGTTCCACGCCGCCGGTTCCGCGCTCTCACCACGCCCCGTTTAGAAGGGGTGGAGGTTTATCGCACCGAGAAAAAAGTCTTCGGCGAAACACGCACGGTCCTGATTACGTTCAATCAGAATCTGCTCGATGGTCAACTCCAGGGTCTGACCGGCAGTTTGAACAAGGCGCGGCGCAAGTTGCGCGACTTGCAGCAGCAACTCAGACGCTGGCGGCAGGGGAAGGTGAAAGGCAAAGCACCCGCGCTGGAGTCGGTGAGAAAACAAGTCCAGGCGATCTGCTCGGGGCAGTTTGTAAAGCTGATTCTGAAGGCCGAGGTATGCACAGTCCGTCAGGGTCTGGAACTCACCTATTCCACCGACCAGGCAGCGCTTGACCGCCTCTGCCGCGTTCAACTGGGCAAAACCATTCTGTTCACCGATAACGCCGACTGGCTGGATGAAGACATTGTGCTGGCTTATCGCTCGCAATACCACATCGAAAACGCCTTCCGGCAGATGAAAGATCCCCATTTTCTGGGGTGGAGTCCGATGTTTCACTGGACCGACTCCAAAATCCAGGTGCACGCCTTCTACTGCGTCTTGGCTCTGCTGCTGACTTCCTTGCTCCAGCGGGAACTCGCCCGCCAGGGCGAAGAACTCAGCGTTAACCGCATTCTGGAAGAGTTGGGCGGCATTCAGGAAACCCTCATCGTTTACCCGCGCCGGCAAGGCCAGCGGCAGCACACCACAGCCACCTGTCTGACCCACATGAGTCCGCTGCAGAGCCGACTGTTTTCTCTGCTCGACCTGCAGCGCTACGCCCCTCCCTCGCGTTAGGTCATACACACCGCCTCCCTCAAACACCTCAGCAGCCCGAGCTTACCTCTCAATCCACGGCTATCTTGTAAACTACCGCTAGTGATGGAGTTCATCGAGGGTTCCACGCTGGCGGCAGAGATTAAGAAAGGACCGTTGGCTCCTGCAACTGCGGCGCGCTATGGCGCACAAATCGGCACCGCGCTGGCTGAGGCGCACGTTCGGGGAATCGTGCATCGCGACTTGAAACCGGCCAACATCATGATCACGCCGCACGGCATAAAAGTGCTGGACTTCGGCCTCGCCAAAATGCTTTCCGATCCTGGGTCCACGGAAACCAACGCCATCCTGGGAACGCCGGCCTATATGGCTCCAGAACAGGTGGAAGGCCGGCAGCCAACCAGCAGCACGGACCTTTTCGCTCTGGGCCTGGTGCTGTATGAAATGTTGGTGGGCTGGTTGCCCTTTCCGGGCGCCTCGCTAGGACAGATGCTTTCGAGCGGGGTCCACCCTGCGATGCCCGCACCGTCGCGGGAGCGCGTGGGAGTTCCCTCCAGCCTGGATGGCTTGGTGTTAAGGCTCCTCGAAAAGGATCCGGCGAAGCGCCCACAGTCGGCATCCGAAGTGGCTCGCGAGTTGTCCGCGCTCGCCGACCGTTTGACCGCCCCGTCTCCGCGTTTCCGATGGCATCCAGCGGCCGTCATTCCCGTCGTTGTTGCGCTCCTGCTAGTCTTGGCCGGCGGAGCGTGGCTCTATCACCGTTCTGAACAACGGCATTGGGCGCGCGAGCAAGCGATCCCGGAGATTTCGCGGCTTGCCCCGAAGCAGCCGCTGGCGGCTTTTCGGTTGTTGCGGCGGGCTGAGGAAATCCTGCCGGGCGACGCGCAGCTCGCGCAAATCGATCAGTCCTCAACGCAGCTCACTTCGGTGGATTCTTTACCCGCCGGAGCAAAAGTGGAAATCCAAGACTATGTCTCGCCAAGCGGCTGGTTTTCCCTGGGTACGACGCCGCTGCAGAATGCTCGAATTCCCCGCGGCTACTTCCGCTGGCGAATCTCCAAGACGGGAGCGGGCGAGTTCATCGCCGCGCCACAAACACAGCAACACATGCATTTCGCCCTGGGGTCTCCGGGTTCACTGCCGGGGATGGTTCCTGTGCCGGGTTCCGATTTCGGCGACATGATCGACTCTATTGGAGCCCTCCTTTATAAGATTCCGCCCTTCGACATTGACCAGTTTGAAGTGACGAATGCGCAGTTCCAGACGTTCGTGGATCAGGGAGGCTATCAAAAGCCCGAATTTTGGAAAGAAAAGTTCATCAAAGATGGCAAGGAACTCACTTGGCAGCAAGCCATGGATCTGTTTCGCGATCCCACGGGCCGTCCGGGCCCGTCTACCTGGGTGGGTGGACACTTTCCCCCGGGCCAGGAGAAGTATCCCGTCTCCGGTGTGAGCTGGTATGAGGCGGCGGCGTACGCCGTGTTTGCCGGCAAGAGCCTCCCCACGTTCGGGCAGTTTTACTATGTCGCGCCCAGCGACCTCGCTGTCTATAGCGCCAGTCAAAGCAACTTCAACGGCCGAGGTCCGGCTCCGGTTGGGACGTACCTGGGGGTCGGTCCTTTCGGCACTTGTGACATGGCCGGAAACGTCCGGGAGTGGGTCTGGAACGCGGTGGAGAACAACCGTTTCATTTTGGGCGGCGCTTGGCGGACGCAGCCCTATCAGGCGTACAACCCAGAGGCGCTTCCAGCCTTCGACCGCTCTGCTTTGAACGGATTCCGCTGCGTGCGAAACAAAAGGCCGCTCACCGCCGATCTGCTCGCCCCTGTGATCATAAACTCGCGGGATTTCGCGGCAGTCAAGCCGGTTTCCGACGACGTCTTTGCTCAAATCCGGACAATGTACGCCTATGATCGTGTTCCGTTGGGCGCCGTCTCGCAAGGTGTCGTAGAGAACACGGCGGATTGGACTAAGGAAGAGTTCACGATCGACGCCGGACACGAAAACGAGCGCCTTCCGATGTATTTATTCCTGCCCAAGAACGTGCACCCGCCGTATCAAACCGTGCTTTTTTTTCCCAGCGCGCGGGTGTCGATGCTGCCCAGCAGCCAGGTTCTCGGAGACCTGCAGTTCGTCGACTACGTGATTCAGAGCGGTCGGGCCTTGCTTTACCCGATCTATACGGGGTCCTACGAGCGCTCGGGACATGTGGTGGCGCCGGGCGCATTCGGCGATCTCGAAATGGTTACCCGCGATTCGAAGGAGATCGGGCGTTCGCTGGATTATCTGGAAACGCGTCCCGATATCGACAAAAGCAAAATCGCGTATCTGGGTGTGAGCTGGGGTTCGGCGTACGGCGTCCTCTTTACGGCGCTGGAAGACCGGTTCAAAACCGTGGTGTTCCTGGACGGAGGCTTTTTTCTGAGTCCAACCTTGCCCGCGCGCGACCAGGTAAATTTCGCGCCGCGTTTAAAAAAGCCCGTGCTGATGGTCAATGGCCGCTACGACTTTACGTTCTCGCCGGAGCGCGCGCAGGAGCCGCTGTACCGCATGCTCGGTACTCCGGCCGCCGACAAACGCCGCGTAGTGTTCGAGACCCCGCACGACATTAGTCAGAATAGGCCGGAGTTGTCGAAAGAAGTGCTGGCTTGGCTGGACAAATACTTGGGCAAGGTGAACTAAAGGCCGGTCGGCTAGATGCGAGGTTGCCCAACGCCGACGCCGAATGTCGGTGTGCACCGGCGCTTTTCAACTTGCTAAAACCGGCCTTTTGGATGGCAAATCTGCCACCACGCATCACGGCTCCAATGTTCGCTTTGCCAAGTCCTTTCCGAACGTCGAGCTCAAGCGCGGCTTCCGTTTTGTGGACGAAGGCAACGTCGCTTCCGCAGGCGGATTGACCTCGGGAATCGACCTGGCGCTGCATGTCGTTGAACGCTACTTTGGCCACAACGCCGCGCTGGATACCGCTTACACCATGGAGTACCAGGGCCGAGGCTGGATGGACCCCACTGGTGCCGCCAACAGCGAGTTTGCAGAGGTCAAAACAACGACGTTCGAAGGCAACCCGCTGGACCCGGTGTGCGGCAATTGCACAATGGCTGTGGATGGCCCACGTCTCGTCGCGAACACGTTTCAAGTCCTTGCATATAGTTTTTGAGCAGGGCAGATCAGATATTCTAAACTGCCTCGCCCAGATGTCTGTGCTCTATGAAGATTTGCTCTATGAAGATTTGCGCATAGAGAGTTTCGCAATAACCGCCAATGATGACGAAGTGAAACGCCTAGATTACCTCGACTCGCGATACCGGGTCCATTACTTTCCGGCGCTCGATGGTCACCCTCCTTGAATTCCGAGGGGCGCTACTTCGCGCTTCCCAAACGCGCGAGTATAAGCGAGAGAGAGCCGCTGATTCCCTTGCCGATTCGCCCCTTAGCAAGAAACGGAATCGCGATTTATTCGTTATGGCCGATGCCGCCCTCGCATTCTTCACATTCAATCACAAGCTACTCAAAGACCTCAGAAATGCCGTGGGGGGGCATTTCAGCGCCGCCGCTGCCGAATCTGCAACAAAGAACGTCTAGCCCGATGCTATCGGGAAGCTCGAAATCACTGTCGATCCGTATGGACGCGGAGGTGGCGCGAAGCTCTATTACGCTGGCGAGCTGGCCGCCACTGCTTTCACTCGAAACCTGCCTGGAATAAAGTCGCGAGTGGAGGAAATTGCGGATGCTATTAGGATGATGAACGGCGGGTATGCGCATGCTACCCGATCGATGCACGCTCTAATAATCTCGCCGAAGGCTCTAGGTTTTACCGCTTAGGCCGGCTCGGGTACTTGGCGAAATCGTAATCCCTTCGTACCATTTGCTTCTCCTTGGAAAGCGGGCTATTCTGAGGCAGCGGGATGACAAAAGACAGCGAGCCGAATCTCAGCATCGTCATCCCAGCCTGGAACGAGCGGGAGAACCTGGAGGTTCTCCTGCCCGCCTTGGCCAAGACGCTGGTTTCGCTCGACATCAACGCGGAGATTCTGGTAGTTGACGCGCTAGGAGACGAAGGAACTCGCCAGGCGGTCGAGCGGCAAGGCGCCCGCTATCTGGTCCAGCAGGAGCGCGGTTACGGCGGCGCGCTGTTG
Organism: Bryobacterales bacterium; assembly: GCA_963836595.1. Classification (GTDB taxonomy): domain Bacteria; phylum Acidobacteriota; class Terriglobia; order Bryobacterales; family Bryobacteraceae; genus DATFZA01. The sequence continues at coordinate 2,383,178 of CAWIKC010000001.1, read as the reverse complement.
ACGGGGTTCTCCGCGGCGCGGTCGGATTACGTCGCTACGATGGATGCCGATCTCTCTCATCCGCCCGCCTACCTCCAGGCGTTCTGGGAAAATCGCGACCAAGCCGGCATGATCGTTGCGTCCCGCTACGTGAAGGGCGGACGCGCCGAGATGGGCTTGGCCCGATATATTCTCAGCCGCATCCTGAACACCACGTTCGCTCTGATTCTGTCGATCCCGGTGAAGGACATGTCGAGCGGTTTCCGTATGTATCGGCGGGAGCAGGTGTTGAACCTGCGTCTCCTCTCGCGGGACTTTGATGTGCTGGAAGAAATTCTGGTGAAGATCCACCATTCGGGCGCCCGCATCCTCGAAGTGCCTTTCCACTATATGCCCCGCGGCGCCGGCCGCAGTCACGCCAAGTTGCTTAAGTTTGGCATCGCCTATCTGAAACTGCTGGTGCGAGCGCGCCGCGAAGCGGGTTTGACCGCTGCGGCCACGCACTCCGCGTAGACCGGCTCTGAGTAAAGTCCTATGGAGCGCTGTGGCCGGCGCACTGCAGCACCCCAAGGTATGCGCTCCACGGACCCACGGCTTCCCGGTATTGGTGGGCCATAATCCTTGAGATTTGGTGCAGATGAGTTAAGTCATGAGCTGCCCAAGTCGCTAACAGCTCGGACAGAGTAACTACTCCGAGGGAAGGATGCCGTCCGCGTAGCGCCAGGTCCTGGGGCCGCGGATTTAATGCGCGCAATCCGCCCAGGTTTTCCAACCTTAAACGGGAAAATTCATCCAACAACTGCTCCAGCGACTTGCCTTGACTCTCCTGCACGTGCCCGGAGCGATCAAAAGGCTCAAACGCCCGAGTCTCGCCAAATTCGAGAATTATCTTGGCTCGCGGCATCCAATCGGTGCGTTCGCCGTGAATCAGATGGCCGACGACATCGAACGCGCTCCAGGTGTTTTCACCTTCATTTCGGGTTGTCCACATGTCCGGTAGATCCCGCAGAAGCGCATTGAGAGCGGCGGGAGTTCGAGCCAGAAGCGATGTCGTGTGCTGCAAGTTATGTTCCATTGAAAACCCGGAAAACCCGGGGACGGTGCCGTCCGTCCCTGGTTTACTCGGCCGGCGAACGGCCCCATTTCCAGTCGCGAATCTCCGGCAGATCCTCGCCGTGCGTGACAATGTACTCGCGATGCTGAATCAGCTTGTCGCGCAGTTCCTGCTTCAGGTACGCGCAACTGGCGCCCAACTGCGGGCACCGGTCGATCACGTCCATGGCCAGATGAAAGCGATCGAGGTCATTTAAAACGGCCATATCGAAGGGCGTCGTGATTGTGCCCTCTTCCTTATAGCCGCGCACATGCAAATTATCGTGATTGGTTCGCCGGTAGGTCAGCCGATGAATCAGCCACGGGTAGCCATGATAGGCGAAGATGACGGGCTTGTTCTTGGTGAACAACTGATCGAAGTCGCTATCCGGCAAACCGTGCGGATGTTCACTGGACGGCTGCAGCTTCATCAGGTCGACGACATTGACTACGCGAATCTTGAGATTCGGAATTCCGCGTCGAAGAATCTTGACCGCGGCCAGAATTTCGAGCGTCGGCACATCGCCCGCGCACCCCATCACGACATCGGGTTCCGATCCTTTGTCGTTGCTCGCCCAATCCCAGATGCCGATACCGGCGGTGCAGTGCAGAACCGCCTGGTTCATGTCGAGCCACTGCGGGGCCGCGTGTTTGCCCGCGACCACGACGTTGACATAGTGGCGGCTGCGCAGGCAATGGTCCATCACCGACAGAAGGCAGTTGGCGTCCGGCGGCAGGTACACGCGCACGATCTCGGCCTTTTTGTTGACCACATGATCGATGAAGCCGGGGTCCTGATGAGTGAAGCCGTTGTGATCCTGCCGCCAGACGTGGCTGGCGAGAAGGAAATTCAGCGAGGCGATCTTTCGGCGCCAGGGAAGAGCTAGCGTCACTTTCAGCCATTTCGCGTGCTGGTTGAACATGGAATCCACGATGTGGATGAAGGCCTCGTAGCTGTTGAACAGCCCATGACGACCGGTGAGCAGATATCCTTCCAGCCAACCCTCGCATTGGTGTTCGCTCAACACTTCCATCACGCGGCCCGCGGGGGCCAGAAACTCGTCGTTTGCTTCCGTCTCGGCGTCCCACTGCCGCGAGGTCGCTTCGAAGACGGCGTTCAGGCGATTCGAGAGCGTTTCATCCGGCCCCCAGATGCGGAAGTTGCGCGGGTTTTCGCGGACCACGTCGCGCAGAAACACGCCGAGCACGCGCGTGTCTTCCGCGTCGGTGGCGCCGGGCTCTTTTACAGGTACCGCGTAGTGTGTGAAATCGGGGAGGCGAAGGTCCTTCAAGAGAAGGCCGCCGTTGGCGTAAGGACTGGCGCCCATGCGCCGATCCCCTTGTGGCGCCAGGGCCTGCAAATCCGGCCGAAAACGGCCGCTCTCGTCAAACAGTTCTTCCGCCCGATAACTCCGCAACCATTCTTCGAGCTGTTTCAGGTGCTCCGGATTGGAGGCTGGATCGGCGATGGGAACCTGATGCGCGCGGAAGGTTCCTTCGACGGCCTTGCCATCCACCGTCTTCGGCCCCGTCCAACCCTTGGGCGTTTGCAAGACGATCATTGGCCAGCACGGACGTTCCTGGTTGCCACGCTGTCTGGCATCCTCTTGGATCTCGCGAATCCGGCCGAGCGCGCGATCCAAAGTCGCGGCCATCAACGGGTGCATGATTTCCGGATCATGCCCTTCGACAAAATAAGGATCCCAGCCGTAGCCGCGCATCAACTCTTCCAACTCCGCGCGCGGGATGCGCGCCAGGATGGTGGGGTTCGCGATCTTGAAACCGTTCAAATGGAGAATGGGCAGGACCGCGCCATCATTTATTGGATTGAGAAATTTATTGGAGTGCCAGGCGGTGGCCAGTGGGCCGGTTTCCGCCTCGCCGTCGCCGACTACGCAAGCGGCAATCAGATTAGGATTGTCGAAGACCGCGCCAAAGGCGTGGCTCAGGGAATAACCCAGTTCGCCGCCCTCATGGATCGATCCCGGCGTTTCGGGCGCAACATGACTCGGGATACCGCCCGGAAACGAAAATTGCTTAAACAGAAGCCTCAGACCGGCTTCGTCCTGCGACACCGCCGGATACACTTCGGTGTAAGTGCCTTCCAGATAGACATTCGCCACCAGCGCCGGTCCTCCGTGGCCGGGGCCTGCGATGTAGATCATCTGCAGATCGTTCTGTTTGATGACACGGTTGAGATGGACGTAAATGAAATTTTGTCCCGGCGTGGTGCCCCAGTGCCCGAGCAGTCTTCGCTTGATGTGCCCGGGCTGGAGCGGTTCCTTTAACAAAGGATTGTTGCAGAGGTAGATCTGGCCAACGGACAAGTAGTTCGCTGCGCGCCAGTAGGCGTTCATGTGGGAGAGCAACTCTCGGGAGAGCGTGGATTGGGCAAGTACAGGTGCTTCTGTCATATGAGGACTCGCATGCGCTAGAAAGGCGCTGACGTTTTTATTTTACGTCCTGGCTCGGACGCTGGCGGACTTGTAATGTAACTGTTTTATGAATCTTTCCGGCGCTTGTGCGGCCGGGCGCGGCCCACCAATTCGAAGCCGCTCCGAACTCCATCGTGCGAGCGAGTTTCCTGCCGGGGCGATAACGAGGGTACGCGCCTCGCCGCCGTACCCCGGCAAATACCTGAAACAGAAATGGTACGCAATGATGGTACTGAATGGCGATGGACTTCGGGGGGTAATTTCGTTTTAATCGAGTCATGACCCGCTGTGAGAGCTGCAACGGAATGATCAAGAAAAGCGAGCGTGTCTGTTACTCCTGCGGCGATCCCATCCCTGACCGCACGAAATCGGACGGCGGCTTCATATCCGCGCTTCTCATTGTTGGCCTGGTGCTGGCGCTGGCATTCACGGCCTGGTCGTTTTTTGGCGGGCCGATTCAGAAAGCCATTTCCCCCTCCGCTCCGCCCGCCCACCGGGTTAGCGCCGCCTTGACCTCGCGGCGTGTATAGGGCTTGCCGTTTGTCAGTATAGGGACGCAGTTCGTTAGACTGTGGGAATGCCCACGCGAGTGTTCGTATTCCTGTTGTGCTTTTGCGGTCTTGCAAGCGCGCAGACGCCCGTTTCCGCGCCCACCTTGCACATCCCCGATGCCGCTCAGTCCGGCCCTGGATTCAATCCGGAGACTGCCACCCGAGCTTATTTGAACACCTTCAAGCCCAATGAAAAGGCGCGCTCCGACTCCTATTTCGAAGGCGGGTATTGGCTTCTTCTCTGGGACTTTCTGTACGCTTCGGCGATCTCGATCTTGCTGCTGGAAACCAGGCTATCCGCGCGCATGCGCGACTGGGCGGAACGTTGGACGCGCCGCAAGCCGCCGGCAACCTGGCTCTATTGGGCGCAGTATCTCCTGCTGACATTTCTTCTGGGTGCGCCATTATCGGTCTACGAGGGATTTTTGCGGGAGCGTCAGTATGGGCTGATGAACCAGACCTTCGGCGCCTGGATGGTGGACCAACTCAAGGCACTGGGGTTAGGCCTCGTCCTGGGCGGGATTGTCGTGATGGCGTTGTTCGGAATCGTGCGGCGCCTGCCTCGCACCTGGCACATCTGGGCGGCGGGCGCGACCATCGTGTTTCTGATGATCGGGGCGCTGATCGGGCCCGTGTTTATCGCGCCGCTGTTCAACCAGTACACGTTGTTGACCGACCCAGCCATTCGCGACCCCATCCTGCGCCTCGCCCGGCAGAACGGTATTCCCGCCACCAATGTCTATCAGGTGGACGCTTCCCGCCAGAGCAACCGGATCAGCGCGAACGTCAGCGGTTTTCTCGGCACCGAACGGATCACGCTGAACGATAACCTGCTGCGGCGCGCTTCGCCGCAAGCGATCCTGGCCGTGATGGGCCACGAGATGGGGCACTACGTGTTGAACCACGTGTACAAAATGATTGCGTTTACAACCATCCTCTTCGCCGCTTTTTTTGCGCTGCTGAGATGGGGGCTGGAATGGTCACTAGGCCGGTGGGGCGAGCGCTGGCGGATTCGAGACGTGGGCGATCCGGCGGTGCTTCCGCTCGCGGTTTTCATCCTGGGAGTGCTGTTTTTCGTCGCTACTCCGATTCAGAATACGCTGACCCGTACGCAAGAATATGAGGCCGATATATTTGGCATCAACACCTCCCGCCAGCCGGATGGTTTTGCGGAGGCGGCGTTGCTGTTGGGAGAATACCGCAAGCTCGATCCGGGCAAATGGGAAGAAATTATATTCTTCGATCACCCGAGCGGGCACACGCGCATTTTCTCGGCGATGCGCTGGAAGGCGGAGAACCAGTGCCTGGGTGACGCGGTGAATCCGTGTGGGGCGGAGCGCTAGTTAAAGTTTGTGGGGCCGGTTACTAACCGGCGGCGGGTTTGTTAACCCGCCCAAGCCAATCTATAATCGGCGCCGTCTAGCCCCGAACGTCAGTGAGGGGACCGAGCGCCGATCCTCTCACTGACGTTCGGGGCTACTGACCGGGGCGCTGCCGCACAGGCTGTGCCAGCTCGGCGCGGTGACGCACTTAGCACAGGCACAGGCGCCGGATACCCGTCGCCAGGCCGGTGGTCTCATCCACCGAAACAATGACGGCGTGCAATTCCACGCCGCCTTTGGCTGCGTCCAGGCGGATGGGCATTCCGGTGAGAAAGCGCCTCAGCGCCAGACTCTTTTCCGAACCGATAATCGAGTCGTACGGGCCGGTCATGCCAACATCGGTCTGGTAGGCCGTACCGCCGGAGAGAATGCGCTCATCCGCCGTGGGCACATGCGTGTGAGTGCCGATCACTGCGGACACTCGCCCGTTGAGATGCCAGCCCATGGCCTGTTTCTCGCTGGTAAGTTCGGTGTGAAAGTCGACGAACTTGACCTTTACTTCCGGGTCGAGCGCGGCGAGCAGTTCGTCGGCTTTGCGGAAGGGACAATCGGTTTGCGGCATGTGAACCCGGCCTTGCAGGTTCATTACGGCCACTTGCGCGCCGTTACGGGCTTTGACGACAATGCTGCCGCTGCCGGGCAGTTCCCGATCGTAATTGCCGGGACGGAGCAGGCGCGGCTGCCGGGGAAGATACTCGAAGATGTCTTTTTTGTCCCAGACATGATTTCCGGTTGTAAGCACGTCCAGGCCAAGTGATAACAGGTCCTCTGCGATCTGTGGGGTGATGCCAAAGCCGCCCGCCGAGTTCTCGGCATTGGCAATAGCTAACTGGATTTTCTCTTCAGCAATGATTTGTTGCAAGTACCGGCCGACGATGGCGCGGCCCGGAGAGGCGAAAATATCGCCGATAAATAGGATGTTCATCCGCTAGGAACTGGGGAAGGCTGGTTTGGAGCGCACCAAGCCAGTTGCTTTTCAACCTCCGTCATTGACCCTGAGCTTAACAGGGGCGGAGCCCCCCGAGCACCTTCAGGCTTCTCCATGGCGGCAAAAAACCGCCGGAGCTTGCACACGGATGCGTAAAGTCGAGTCGGACCCCATGACAATTGAGTGTTGGATCAATTTATTAGAGGTCAATCACCAACTGTTTAGTAACGCTCCAAGGGTATGATAGCAGGAGTTCCCAAAGAGACAATGGTCTAAAAGGCCCAGCAGGGGTCTAAAAGGCCCAGCAGGGGTCTAAAAGGCCCAGCAGGGGTCTAAAAGGCCCAGCAGGGGTCTAAAAGGCCCAGCAGGGGTCTAAGAGGTCCAGCAGGGTCTAAAAGGTCCAGCGGCGTCTCGAGCGGTTTCTCCAGACGCCGAGCCAGATCTTCCCTACCCCAGGGCCTCAAGAGGCCAAACAGACCACGCCCTTCTCCTTGAGCCCGCTCAGGGCCAACCCGTAACGGCCGCGCACGCCGGTTTTTTCGAAGATGTGCTTGAGGTGGATCTTGACAGTCCCCGGACGGATTCCCAGTTCGACGGCTATCTCTTTGTTTTTAAAGCCTTGCTCCACCAGTTCTAGTACCTGATGTTCGCGGGCAGTGAGATCGGTGCGGGCGGTCCGTTCTCCATAGATCGGGTCGCGCACTCCGGGATCCTCCATCCAGCAGCGCCCGTCGGCGACGGTGACCAGGCAACTGGCCACCGTCTTGAGTCCGGCAGTCTTGCGGAGAACCCCGCGCGCCCCGGCCTGCAGCAGGCGGACGGATTCAGCCTCGGTCATGGACACGCCCCAAACGATAGGCGCCGGAGGGCGCTCGATGAGCCGGAGGTCATGCAGCCAATCCAAAACCATCTGCATGCCGAAACCCTTATCCACCAAGACGAGGTCGGGGGTCCGAAAGCGCACAAACTGGCTGGCTGCGTCTAAGCTATCCACGAAGCCCGTGAATTCGAGCTTCTGTTCGGAACCCAACAGGTTCCGTAGACCCTCTGCCACGATGGGCTGAGTGTCACAAACCACAATGCTTTTGATGTGTTCGTCGGTCATGGTCGTTTCCGCAGGCTCGGCCGAGAACGCTCGGAACTGCCCTTGGGCACCCTTATCGGTTAGAGGGTCTTGTCCTTTAGTTCCGTGAGGGGGCAAACGCTCTCATGTTATGATTCGGACCTGCCGATCTGACCTAAAGAAAGACCTGGAGCCTGGTCCATCCAGAGGCCCATCCAGAGCCGATGACACAACCCGATGCGAGCAAAATCTACGGTACCTGGAATACGCTCTTTATTGGACCTAATACCAAGATTTCCAAAGACTTAGCGCCATTATTGAGCCACCGGCTCGCCTCCCACAAAAAGGAGGAGTTTCCGGGCTACCCCTTACGCCACCAGTTGACCGACTTAATGCGGTCGGAACTGGATGTCTGCTTTCTCGATGCCGCCAGCGACACCGAAACCGCTCTGGCCCTGATACCGGAGTTGCTGCGTTACCATCCCAAGCTTCCGATTGTCACCGTCCTGGCAGGCAATGGTACCGATCTGGTGCTGCGGTGCCTCCGGGCCGGTGCTTCCGATTTTCTCATTCAGCCGTTTACGGAAGAGCAGGTAGACGGTGCGCTGCAGAAAATCAACCGTCTCCAACCCGGCCGGCTCTCGGCCAGCCGGGGAAAAGTGTTCTGCGTGATGCCCGCAAAAGGCGGTTGCGGCGCCAGCACCATCGCCTGCAATCTGGCCTATCAATGGAAACGGCTCGGCAGCAAGGATATCCTCCTGGCGGATCTCGATCCGCTGGCCGGAACACTATCCTTCCTGCTAAAGATCAAATCCAATTTCAGCTTCATGGACGCTTTGCAGCGCTCCGGCGATATCGACGGCGACCTTTGGAAAGCCATGGTGGTAAACCGGCAGGGCGTGGACGTCCTCCTGGCGCCCGAGACTTTAGTAGACGGGATGAGCGAACTCACCGACACGCGGTCTATCATCGATTACTCCCGTTCGGCCTACGACACGGTCATCCTCGACGCCAATGGCGTTTATGGCGATTGGAATCTCAGTCAGGCCAATCACTGCGATGAGCTGCTGCTGGTGACGACCAACGAGTTGACCTCGCTACAAGCAGTGCAGCGGGCTCTCACCTATCTCGAGATGCACGGCGTGGGCCGCTGGAAAGTGAAACTGGTGGTGAACCGCTACGACAAACATGTCGGCCTGGGGCGCGACGTGATCGGGACCGCGTTGCACAGCGAGATATACTGCTTTCTGCCCAGCGATTACGAAGCTCTCCAGAAATCGCTGATGGAAGGCAAGCAGATTCCCCAGTCCAGCCACTTAGGCAAATCCCTCAGCGCCCTCGCCGACCGGCTGGCGGGACGCGAGGAGAGCGCAAAAAAGAGTTCCTCGCTCGCCAGTCTAAAATCGCTGTTCTCGCGGACGTCGTCGTAAAGCCGGCTTGCCAAATTGGCTGCGTAAACTAAGAGCAGGATGCCGGACACCCATATCGTCCCAGCAACGGAAGCCGATACTCCTGTGATTCTCGAAATGATTCGTGGCTTGGCCGGCTACGAGAAGCTGGCTCATGAGGTAACCGCGACGGAAGAACAGATCCGCCGAACACTCTTCGGCCCCCGACCCGCCGCCGAGGTGCTGCTGGCTTATCATGGGCCGGAAAGCGCCGGATTCGCTCTGTTCTTTCCCAACTATTCCACCTTTCTGGCCCGGCCCGGCATCTATCTCGAAGACCTGTTCTTAAAACCTCACTTGCGCGGCCAAGGAATCGGCTTCGCCCTGCTAGCGCGCCTGGCGAGCATCGCCGAAAAACGCGGCTGCGGCCGGTTGGAATGGCAAGTCCTCAACTGGAACGAGCCGTCCATCCAGTTCTACAAAAAGCTCGGCGCGGTGCCCAAGGACGACTGGACAACATTTCGGCTGACCGGAGCGGTTCTGGAAAATTTGGCCAGGCGCGCGTGAGTCCGACCTCGTGCCGCGACGACGTCCCCTCGGGCGTTTTGCGGAGACGGTCCCGCCGCGCCGCCAGTCAATCTTGAAAAGCGAATACTCTCTCTAAAGGGTGCGCCTGGTGGAGCCGATCTGTTCGAATGAGGAAAGACCAAAGCTTCATGATGAGAATCTCGGTTATCGTGGTCATTGTCGCGGTCCTAGTCCCGCTGGCTTTTGTTTCATTTGCCGGCGCTGCGCCGCTACACAAGGCCAGCTCGCCCTGGCTCACTCCTTATCCGGGTGCAAAAGTGGAAGCGAGGAGTGCTACGGAGACTTCGTTTACTACGGTTGCCAAGCCGGAGGAACTGATCGCGCACTATCGGAAGCTAATCACCGCGGCCGGAATGCCGTTTATCCCGAACTTCGATGGCATCGGCACCTCGATACGGGCGGCAACCCCGGACTGCGATCTGCTGATCAATATTCGCGAGGAGGACGCCGGAAGTTTTGCCAAGGTCGACTGCCCAGTGCGGGCCGCCGGCTCGGCAAGCCCGTTATATGGCACAGACGTCGGGATCGCCAGTTCCGATCCTCCGCCGGCGTCAGCGCCGGAAAAGAGCGCCGCCGCCGCGGCGGACGACCACGAGCAGAAAGCCCCGCCGCCCGCTGCGGAACCCGAGCAAGAGCCTAAGAAACAAGTTAGAAACTGAGTAGGCTTTTTCGGAAATTCGGCGTCGCATTTCGTCGTTGGCGTCACGACCTCAGGGCACGCTCGGCTAGTCCGCGGGCCGTTTCATGACGGGCACTGGGCTTCACTCCTGGCGCAGCGCGATCAACGGATCGATCGAGGTCACCTGGCGCGCGGGAATCAGACTTGCCACGGTAGCCACACCCACAAACAGCAAGAACACGGCCGAACGTGAACGTGTCCGTGGGGCTGGTGGCATAGAGCAGAGAAGCCAGCAGCCGGGTGATCGCCAGCGCACCGGCAACGCCCAAGCGCATGTCGTGATTTGCGCGCAGAGGGCCGGGCAGGCCGTGGTCACCAGCGACGCCGACGAACTGAGGCGGATTGCGCCTAGGTTGCGGTTGATTGTGGTGTGAATGGGGCGACCAGGGGGTCGGCCCCACAAGCTAATTTATCGCGGAGACTTCGGCTAGCATCAGGTGGCCGCAGATCTGGCTCATGGTGGCCATTTGCGTGACAAATTGTTTGGTATCGAGGTAGTCGAGCCGGGCTTTGGTCGACCAATAGGCGGTCATGGATCCCATGGTGGATGCGCCGGGAACGCCGATTCTGCGGGCAATTCCGCCCAGGCCATACCACGGGCCTTGCTCGCCGCCGTGAATGCCCTTGCGTCCAGGGCACTGGACTTGCACGCGGCGCAGGCCGTTGTCTTTGACGGCCTTAATGGCAAGGTTAACCAGGTTTTGGTTGTTGGTGATCCAGACGGAGGACATTTCGGGCTGGCCGGTGCGATGGTACGGCTTGCCGTTTCCTTCAGCAACCTGAATCTGGCCCAGGTGCTCGATGCCCATGGCGGCGATCACTTTCTTATAGACGCCGGGATGGCTGGCGGCGTAATCTTGTGCGGCGAAGGCGCGTTCGGCGCCAGGCATGTAGTGGCGGCAATCGTAAAAGACCATGAGCGTGCGCGGGCGTTCGGCCTTGGGGATGTGAGAAAAGTACTTGATCATGGAGAGGATGCCGAGTGCGCCGTTCTCCTGCGAAATGGACGGGCCGTCGGTATGGGTGATCAGCAACACTTGCCGATCGTCGGGCGTTCCGTAGTCTTTGCCGGGAAGGTAGCCGAAGAGTTGATGGGTTTCGGCCTGCTCGGTTTGGGATATCAGCCGTAGCGTGGCGTTCTTCCCCGCCGCCTGGATCAGTTGCGCTCCGGTTTCTCGATCGGCATATAGGGATGGCATATCGTGCAGCGCCGGCACGCCGAAAGTGTAGACACCTGAGAGCGCGTCATAAGAGAGCGGCATCACGATGACGGCCCCGACTGCGCCGGCTTTGATCAACACCGGTTGGGCTGGGCCCAGGCCCATGATGGGAAATGGGCTGAGCGGGCCTTCTTCGCTACGCGGTACAAGGGGATTGGGAAATGTTTCGGGGTTCGAGAGAAACTCGTAGTCGTCGGTCGAACGGCTGCCGCCGGTACCGCGTTCTTTGACGATGAGGGCGATTTTGCCGCGGAGGGCTTCGGCGGGCATGCCCTCTTGGTAGACCACCAGTTCACCGGTCACGCCGCCGGCCGGAGTGCATCCGGAGTTGCATCCATAGCTGGCGATCTTGATTTTCCTGCCTTCCACGTGCAAGGACCAATTGGAATCGTCGGGAAATTCAGTGGTGTGCCAGCGGGTGAAGGTGAACGGGTTGCGGAAGATATCCTCTACGCCGGCGGAGCGCAGCTCTTTTTCGAGCAGGTCGAGGTAGTTCTTCCAGGACGGACTGCCCGCCATGGTGGGACCACCCTGGGAGTCTTTGATGACGTGGAATGCATGCACCTCGCGCTCGCCGATCATGTATTTCGGGTTGATTTTCGTGAGGCTGGGGTTGGCGGCGCTGTTAGAAGTCGCGGAGCGGAGCGCAATGCCGGGGGCCAGCGTGACCGCCGCACCCAGGCCGCGAATAAATGTTCTGCGTTTCATAAAAATCTATCCTTTCAAATTGAGGGGCGGCCGGGCCATCCAGCTTGCCTACAGTGGCGCTACGCTTGTGAATCACTTTAGCAAATACGTCGATCTGGCGATGCATCCGCTCCGGGCGATTGAAATTCGGTACATACAGTGACAGGCTGGTAATGCTCCGCGCGCGGGTTGACAACCCGCTGCAGGTTAACAACCTGCCCCACAAGATCCGTCAACCTCCAAGTCACGGCAATGTTTATTCCTGGCGCAAAAGCGCAAATTCTTCTAAGATGGCTTCGGTGTTTTCTCCGAGCAGCGGAGGATGCTTGTATTCGGTCGATCGCCCCTCAAAGCGCATGGGGCTCGCGACCATTCGGGCCAAGTTCCGGATGGCCGATGGTAATGACGGCCTCGCGCTCCCGCACGTGCGGGTGATCCAACGCTTCCGCCACCGAAAGGAGGGGACCGCTGGGAATATGGTGCCGGCCTAAGATGTCGAGCCACTCGGCGGCATTCTTTTGGAGGGTGACGCGCTCGATGTCGGCCATCAGGGCTTCCCGGTTTTCGTGGCGAGCCATTGGGGCTGGCCGAGGGCGGCGCAGAAGCGCTTCCAGATCCGGTTATTGGCCGGGATCGCTCCACTCACTGAGGTAATGTACAGACCGCAGGCGTGCGTTGACGGAAATTCGGTCTCGTATTTCGTAGTGAGCAAGATGCATTGACTGCCAGCGCCTGCCAAGGCCGGCACTGTCGATCAGGGCGCTTGGCGTTCGATATACTTCAGCTACCCATGACTGCTTCCCGCGCTAGCGACGCCCGGCGGAAGATCGCCCGGCGATTGATCCCCTTTTTGTTCGTGCTGTACATTACATCGTTTATCGACCGGGTGAATGTTGGATTCGCGGGGCTCGACATGACGCGGGAGCTGCATTTCTCGAATGAAGTATTCGGCTTTGGGTCCGGAATCTTCTTTCTCGGGTATTGCCTGCTGGAGATTCCCGGGGCCATGCTGGCGGATCTGTGGAGCGCCCGGCGGTGGATTGCGACGATCATGATTGTGTGGGGCGTGCTGGCTTCATCAACGGGCTTGATCCGCAACGCGACTGAGTTCAACGCGATTCGTTTTGTTCTGGGGCTGGCGGAGGGCGGGTTTTTTCCCGCGGTGGTGGTTTATCTGACGCACTGGTTCCGGCAGGAAGACCGCGGCAAGGCGATTGCGATGTTCATGGCGGCGATACCGGTTTCGAACGCCATCGGCGCGCCGGTAGCGGGGCTGCTGTTGCGGCTCCACTGGCTGGGACTTTCGGGCTGGCGGTGGCTGCTGATTCTGGAAGGACTTCCGGCCTTGCTCGGAGGAGTGGCGGCGCTGGTTTACTTGACGGACCGCCCGAAACAAGCGCGCTGGCTGGCGCCGGAAGACAAAGACTGGATCAGCGGCGAACTCGCCCGGGAAAAGGGCAAGAAGCATGGTCCTGGAAATATGCTGGACGCGGTAAGGAAACCCTATGTGTGGATGCTGGCGCTTACCTATTTCCTGATAAATACCAGTGGTTATGGCTTGAATATCTGGCTGCCGAAGATGGTGCAAAAATTTTCCGGGCTGACCACGTTTCAGATCAGCCTGGTGGTTGCCATTCCGTTTGTGGTTTCCATTCCGGCGATGCTGCTGGCGGGCTGGCACTCCGACAAAACCGGCGAACGCCGCTGGCACGCGGCGCTGGCTTCGCTCACGGCCGGAGTTGGTCTGGCGCTTAGCCAGTTGGTCAATGGCAATCCGGTCCTGATTATCGTGAGTTTTTCGATCGCGGCGGTGGGTATTATGAGTTTTTATCCGGCGTATTGGGCGCTGGCGACCGGCCTTTTGAGCGCGCGATCGGCGGCAGCGGGCTTCGGGTTTGTCAATTTGATCGCGAATTTCGGCGGTTTTACCGGTCCTTACATGGTTGGGTATTTAACGGATCGTACCGGCACCTACGCGGCGGGCGTGTATTCCCTGGTGGCGACAGCTTTCCTGTCGGCGGTGGTCCTGATTGCGCTACGCCAGAGGAAGCCGGCGGTGACCGTCGCATTAAATCCCGATGTCCTCATTCCATAACGCCGGATGCATTTCGATAAAGCCGCGCATGAGTGCGATGCAATCGGGATCTTGCACGACCTCCACTTCGATGCCCAGGCCGCGCAAATAGTCTTCCGCGCCAAGAAACGTCCGGTTTTCGCCCGCCACCACGCGCGGAATCTGGTACAGCACAATGGCGCCGCTGCACATGGGACACGGGGAAAGGGTTGAATACATGGTGCAGTCACGGTAGATGGATGCCGTCAGCCGGCCGGCGTTCTCCAGGCAATCCATCTCCGCGTGCAGGATTGCACTGCCCTTCTGAATGCGGCGATTGTGCCCGCGGCCAATGATCTGTCTCTGGTGGACGAGCACCGCGCCGATGGGGATACCGCCTTCAGAGAGCCCCAGGCGCGCCTCTTGCAGGGCGGCGGCGAGAAACGGATCGGCTGGCATGGCTTATGATAAATCGCGGTGCAGGAGACGCTCGGTCCAGGATTTGCGTCCTGGTGAAAACTGCAGCGCGGCGGCGCGCAGGTAAGGCCGGAACTCGCGCACCCAGTAGTTCAGATATCCGGCCGATCGAATCTCGGCGAGCGTGGTCTGATAATGCTCCAGGACGCCGCCCGCGAAGAACTGTCCGGTGCTCAGGGCGGCTTTGCCCGCGGCGCGAGCCATCTTGCGCAAAGTGTAGGGCGCATGGGTCAGCGACGAGAGCGCCATCAAAGACGACAGTTCAAAGACCGATCTGCCTTGCGAGGCGGCCTCGGTCTTCAAAGAGGTCCAGGATCGCCAGATTGCATCCGGAGAAGGCATCTGGCGGGGCGGAATCTTACGCATGCTTTTCTGAAACGATTGCCATTCGCTGCGCAGACCCGCGACATCGATGGGCGGAGCGTTGATCACATCGGTGGCGCGCCCGGCGGTTTCCTCCAGGCCGTCGAGAATCTGGTTGACACTGTCAAAGCGAGCGTCAGTGGCCAGAAGTCCTTCCTGCTTGAGCGCCTGCGCAATCTCATGCAGGATTTGCCGGCCCGCGCCGGTCACGTCGGCCAGGGCGGCCATAATCCAAACCGGCGACGCGTGGAAGGCCAAGATCCCGGCCAGTTCGATGCCATGCCCGGCGGCGCGGCGCAGGATGAAATCGTTGGATAACTGGCCTTCGTTGGGCCCGCCTTCTTTGGAATAGACGCCGTCTACCTGGCCGACTTGTTCGATTAAGAAACGCAGGCCGAGCCCTGCCATCACCTGATAGGTCTTGGTGCGACGCAAACCGGCCGGAATGGTGACGTCGCCTAATTCGAGCAGCAGACCTCCCGCCAGTGCCGCCGCCGAGCGGACGACGCGCTCCGGCAGGGACATCAGATACGGCCCGGCTTGGGACCAGGAGGAATTCATCGTAGACACTGTAGCAGCGCAGGGTTTGCGCCGGTTCCGCGCGGGTTAATAACCCGCGGCAGGTTGATAACCTGCCCCACACTGCCCGTTAGGCCAGCGCGCGGGTCACCACCTGCCGCGCTTCCTCTACGAGGGATGCAAGATGCTCCGTACTCCGGTAGCTTTCGGCGTAGAGTTTATAAATATTTTCGGTGCCGGATGGACGTGCGGCAAACCAGCCGCCCTCGGTCGTCACCTTGAGCCCACCGATGGGCGCCTGGTTCCCGGGCGCCTTAGTGAGCTTGGCGATCACCGGATCGCCGGCCAACTGAGTGTCGGTCACCGCTTCGGGAGACAAGGCTTTCAGACGATTGCGCTGTTCCAGATTGGCGGGCGCGTCGATCCGGGTGTAGTAAAACTCGCCGAACCGGCTGACCAGTTGACGGTAGTGCCAGCCCGGATCCCGGCCCGTGCGCGCGGTGATCTCGGCCGCCAACAGGCCGAGAATCAGGCCGTCCTTATCGGTGGACCAGGCCGTTCCATCGCGCCGCAAAAAGCTGGCGCCGGCGCTCTCTTCGCCTCCAAAACAGCAACTGCCATCGAACAATCCCGGCGCAAACCACTTGAAGCCCACCGGAACTTCCCAAAGCTTGCGGTGGGGCTCCCGCACGGCGCGATCGATCATGGTGCTGCTCACTAAGGTCTTGCCGACCACCGAATTCACCGGCCAACCAGGCCGGTTTGCCAACAAATAGCTGATAGCGACGGCCAGGTAGTGATTTGGATTGAGAAGCCCGGCAGTGGGCGTCACAATGCCGTGCCGATCCGCGTCCGGATCGTTGCCCCAGGCGATATCGAACTGATCTTTGAGCTTGACCAGGCCGGCCATGGCGTAGGGACTAGAACAATCCATGCGAATTTTGCCGTCATGATCGACGGTCATGAAACTGAAAGTGGGATCGATCTTCGGATTCACCACGGTGA
Source organism: Bryobacterales bacterium (assembly GCA_963836595.1). GTDB lineage: Bacteria > Acidobacteriota > Terriglobia > Bryobacterales > Bryobacteraceae > DATFZA01. Next base: position 2,366,769 of record CAWIKC010000001.1, on the reverse strand, counting down.
GGTGCAGGCCAAATTCCTGGGCGATGGGCTCCCAGTAGGGGACCGAGGCCCCGCCTAGCGGATCCACTCCGATGCGCAGATTGGCGCCGCGGATGGAGTCCATGTCGATCACGGCCGCCAGATCTTTGACGTAGGGAGCGAGGAAGTCGTGCTCGTGGGTGCTGGCCGCGCGTTGCGCGGTGCGTTTTACATCGCGATTGCCTGAACAGAGCAGCCGGTTAGCGCGGTTCTGGATCCAATCGGTAATGTCGCTATCGGCGGGACCGCCCTCGGGTGGATTGTACTTGAAGCCTCCGTCCGCTGGCGGATTATGCGAAGGGGTAATGACCACGCCGTCGGCCAAGGCTTCCGTGCGGCCGCGGTTGTAGGTCAGGATGGCATGAGAGATAGAAGGCGTGGGAGTGTAGCCGTCAGCTTGTTGCACAAACGTCTCGATCTCGTGAGCGCCGAAGACCTCCAAGGCGGTGCGTTGCGCGGGACCGGAGAGGGCATGGGTGTCCTTACCCATAAACAGCGGGCCCGTGATCTCGTGCTGTTGCCGGTACTCGACAATGGCCTGGGCGATGGCAAGGATGTGCGACTCAGTGAAGGATCCGTTTAACGAGGTCCCGCGATGTCCGCTGGTCCCGAAACTTACCATCTGGTTGGGGTCGGAGAGATCCGGTTTTCGCTGGTAATAGTCGCGCTCGAGTTGCGCTGGATCGATTAGCAATTCTTGCGGGGCAGGTTTACCTGCCAGGGGGGAGAGGGCCATGATTATTATTATTGAACCTTCGCCAAGATCGTTATTTTAAGATCGTACCTAAACAGAGCGTTGGATGTTCTGGCGCGTCCGCTCCCTCACGGTCGCGGCTCGGTAGCGGACGGGGATCGGAGGGCGGGCGCGGCTCGGTAGCGGGCGCGGCTCGGTAGCGGACGGAGATCGGAGTCGGTCGGGGCTCGGTGTGCGGGCGTGGTTCGGTAGCGGGCGGGGATCGGAGTCGAGGGAACGGAGCCGAGGTCCCTTGGGGCAGATTATTTACCTGCGTGGGGGCGGCTTACCAAGCCGCCGCAGGATACCATCCTGCCCCACAAAAATTGCGCGCGGCGGAAGTTGGGGGTGGTATGAGAAGCCATGGAGCCGGTTATTTACTCGCCGAGGGCGGAGGCGGCTTACTAAGCCGCCGCAGGATACTATCCTGCCCCACAAGAGTTTAATGCTCCGTGCTTGCCAGCAACGCCATCACGGAACGCGGTTGTACCGAATAAGACCGCGCTCGAACAACGGGTGCATCCTTCCAGGAGCAGATATCGTCCGGCGACGCGAGTGACGTGTCGATCCAGCGCCGCCAATGTCCTTGCGCTTGGGCAGGCTCGGGAAGCTCAAACTCCAGAGCTTCGACAAAAGCATTAACCGCCAGATAGAGCGTCACATGACCTCCGGGCGAAAAGGCGGCGAGGGCGAGCGACCTCGAAGTCGGGCTCCGGTCCGGCTGGTGCAACTTCACTCCGTGATAGTGGACCTGCTGGCGGTGCATCAGCTCGATCAGCGAGAGTCCCCGATCGTCAATCGTGAGTTCACGATTCAGACGGAATGCGATCAATTTCCGCACGAAGCGGTGAATGTCGCAGTGCTTGTCTAGCAGCGTCCAGTCGAACCAACCGATTTCGTTGTCCTGGGAGTAGGGGTTGTTGTTGCCCAGTTGCGTGCGGCGCCCCTCGTCTCCCATCGGAAACATGGGCGTTCCCACGGAGAGCATGGTCGCCGCGAGGAAATTCTTCACTTGCCGGTTGCGCAGGCTCTCGATCGCGGGATCGCCGCTGGGACCCTCCACGCCGCAATTCCAGCTACGGTTGTCATTGTAGCCGTCGCGGTTGCCTTCGAGGTTAACCTGGTTGTGCTTGTCGTTGTAAGAAACGAGATCGTTGAGCGTAAAGCCGTCGTGGCAGGTGACAAAGTTGACGCTGCGTTCCGGCTCGCCATCGCCGGGCTGGTAGACGTCGGGGCTGCCCATCAGACGAAACGCCACGGTCGTCACCAAGCCAGGGTCGCCGCGGACGAAGGAGCGAATGTCGTCGCGAAACTTGCCGTTCCATTCCTTCCATTGATAGCCCGCAAAGCTGCCAACCTGGTAAAGACCCGCCGCGTCCCAGGCTTCGGCGATGAGTTTGATGTTGGAGAGCACCGGATCGGATTGAATATCCTGGACAACGGGCGACGGTTTGATAGGCGTGCCTTTTTGATCGCGGGACAGCACCGACGCCAGGTCGAACCGGAAGCCATCCACGTGCATGTCGCGTACCCAGTAACACAAACTGTCGAGGATCATGCGGCGCACCGCGGACTGATTGGCATTGATGGTGTTACCGCAGCCGGTGAAGTCGGCGTAGAGCGCCTTGTTCTCCTGAAGATGGTAATAGAGACCATTGGCCAGACCGCGAAAGCACAAGGTGGGACCGTCGTGACCGCCTTCGGCCGTGTGATTGTAGACCACATCGAGAATCACTTCGAGGCCGGCCCGATGCAACGCTTTCACCAGGTCGCGAAATTCATCCAGCGCGCCTATCGGGTCTTTTCGCGAGCTATAGAGCGGGTGAGGCGCGAAGAAGGAAACCGGGCTGTAGCCCCAGTAATTGGTGAGTTGAGGCGGCGCGTCCTGCTCATCGAAGGCGAACACGGGCAGCAACTCCACAGCGGTGATGCCGAGGTCTTTCAGATAGGGAATTTTCTCGATGACGCCGGCGTAGGTGCCGCGCCGCGCCGGGTCGACACCGGAAGTGGGATGCCTGGTGAGCCCGCCGACGTGCATTTCGTAGATCACCGATTTCGAGAACGGAATGCGGGGCGGCTCTTCGTCCTCCCAGTCGTAACTTCTCTTGTCCACGGCGACGCTTCTCAGGGCTGTGGCACAGTTGTCTCCCGGCCGGCGCGCCGCTTCCCGGCTATATTCGGGCGGGCGCGCCACGCACTTGCCATAGGGATCGAGCAACACCTTTTCCCGATCGAACCGCAGGCCGCGCTCCGGCTCAAAGGGTCCGTCGGCGCGAAAGGCGTAGACTTGGCCGGCTTCTAAACCCGGAGCAAACGCGTGCCAGTAATCGTAAGTCAGGTTCCGTTTCGGGTCGAGCTGAATCACCTGGGTTGGGCGCTTTTCGGAAGCGCTCTCAAAAAGAAGAATCTCCAGTTGTTTGGCGTAGCGCGAGTAGACGGCAAAATTGACGCCGCCCGGAAGCACAGTCGCGCCGAGAGGATAACTGCGGCCGGGGCCCATGTCTATAGTGTTTCATGCTTGGGGCGTCTTTGCTCAGCGAAACCCTCTTGACAGCAGCAGTTCGGTAGCGTCGCGGTCGCCCGAGCGCCTTGCGCGCTCGCTTTGTTAAGCTTGGGGCGTCTGAAGGTTTCGACTTGAAGCGAAGACGGGGAGAGAAATACTTTCGATGAGAAAAGTGAGTTGGGTTGTTGCGGCGCTGATGGGCGGTTGCTCGCTATATGGAGACGTTACGCTGGCAGCGTTGACTGGGGGCGATGTTGTCTCGGGCAGCTTTTCGGTGGCTCTGAGTTCGCGGGACTTTTTCTCGTTGACGCTGGATGGCGGGACGGCCAGCACGCCCGCGCCGGCCTGGCTCTCGGTGGATCAGACCATGGGGTACACGGATGCGGCGATCAATGTCTTTGCCGATCCCGGGAAGTTGCAGCCCGGCAGCTATTCCGGCCGCATCGTGGTCACGTTCGGCACATATCCGTATCCGTTGATTGAGAATGTCAATCTGACAGTGACCGCCGGGCAGCCCAACCTGAACATTTCACCCTCCTCGGTTACGCTCACGGCGCCCAACGTTGCGGGAGTGAATCAAACCGACAGCGTCCCGGTGTATGTGAGAAATATTGGCGGCGGGGGACCGCAGCCTTTCACCGCGGCGATCATCGGAAGTAACTCATACTTGTCCCTTTCGGTAACTTCCGGACAGACGAGCCTCACCAGCCCGGCGTTCACCATCACGGCCTCAACCAATGGGACTCTTTCGACGAAGGCTTGGGCGGGAGCGCTGGTCCGCGTGACCTCCGGAACGTTTACGCAGGATATCCCGGTGACGTTTCTGGTGACTCCTTCGCCGCTTTCTTTCGGACTAACGAAGCGGGGGGTGATGTTCTGGGCGCAGCAAGGCGTAGGGACGCTGCAGACGCAGACGATTCCCGTACCGGTGGGGAGCGGGACAGTCAACTGGACGGTGTCGGTTTCGAGCGCTCAGGATTTCGTGAGCGTGACGCCGGCCAGCGGAACTTCAACACCCGGCGCGCCGGGAGCGATCACAGTCGGCATCAAACAAAATAGCGTAACGAATGGCCTTGCGGCGGGCGACTACTACGCGTTGATCATCGTGACTCCCAACGCCGCGGGCGTGGAGCCCGTGATGGCAACCGTGGTCTACATTGTGAGCGCAAGCACGGCTTTTCCGGGTTTCTCTCAGGCCGGACCGGTGTTTGTGGCGCCGCTGAACAGTAGCGTGGACCCGGCTGCACAGAGCATCCCGGTGTATGCCAGTACGTCGACACCGGTCAACTTCACGGTTGGGCAGGGTGGCGATTTGTTTGACGACGTAACGGAATCCGGAACAGTCAGCGGTCCGGCCGCGACCAACATCTCGGTGACGCCGGCGTACTACGCGACTTCGAGACCGGGCATCTTTCGCGCCAATCTGCAGGTTGAGTTTGCGAGCCTGGGAATCACGCGCAGCACCGATGTTTTGTATGTCGTGTTGCCGGCCGGCGTGAAACCGGCGGACTCTCACGCGCATACCGTGACGGGTTGCACGCCCACGCAGATCGCGTTGGTGGCGACAGCGTTAACCGGCGGATTTTCCCAACCAGCGGGCTTTCCGGCTGTGGTTTCGGTGCGGGCGGTGGACGATTGTTCGAACCCGGTGACCAATGCCCGGATGGTGCTCAGCTTCAGCAACGGAGATCCGTCCTTGGTCGCGAAATTGGAAGATGCAACCACCGGGACATACTCTGCCACCTGGGTGCCCGTGAATCCCACCACCGGCGCAACCGTGACGGCCAGGGCGACTTCCGGAACTTTCTCCGCTTCGATCACCATCAGCGGCAAAGTGGGCGCGCAAGCGACCCCAGCGGTAAATTTTAACGGCACGATCAACAACCGCAATCCACAGGTGGGCGGGCCCCTGGCGCCTGGGACGATTTCGGAGATCTATGGAACGGGGCTTTCGTCGGAGGGTTTTGGCACTCCCAGTCAAATCCCGTTGCCGGCCACGTTTCAGAACACCTCCGTGCTGGTGGCCGGCTTGAGTGCTCCGCTGTATTTCGTCAGCGACGGACAACTGGATGCGCAATTGCCGTTCGAGTTGCTGCCCAACGCCACTTATACTTTGGTGGTTATGAACAATAACGCCATCAGCGTGCCGCAACTAGTGACGTTAACCGATGTGTCGCCTGGCGTGGCGGCTAACGCCGATCAAACCACGATTGCGCAGCACGCTAATTTTGAATACGTCACGACGGCGAACCCAGCCAAGCCGGGCGAAGTTCTGATCATGTACCTTACCGGGCTCGGAGCAACCAAGCCGGCTGTGAAATCGGGAGACGCGGCGCCGGGCGTCGAGCCGCTGGCGAGGGTGGTAAACGCGGTGACGGTCACAGTGGATGGAGAAATGACCAGCGTGCCGTTTGCCGGCCTCACGCCCGGCGCGGTGGGCCTGTATCAGATCGACTTTACCGTTCCGGCAGATGCGAAGAACGGGAGCTTGAATGTGGTGGTCATGCAGGACGGGGTGAGCGCGAATACGTCGACGATTCCGGTGTCGAAATAGACAGGACTTTTCCTCGCGCGAGTGGACAGGCAAAGCTCCAGGGGACACAGCTACGATCGCTCTAAAGCGAAGGAGTTCGGACTCGAGCCCGCAATGTCCCCGTCTGCTTGCTTCGCCGACTGCCACACACCAGGCTGGAGCCTCTGCCTGGGCGCCTGGTCAGGCCGCGTCCATCGCAACTGAAGCGCAGGGCCGACGGGGGCGGCGATCCAGGGGGATCGCCCGGGGATCGCCCCACTAAACTAAATGAGGTAATGAACAAAACTAAATTTAATTAAACTTAGTTTAGGAAGCAATGCGAAACCGAGCTTCACTCCCCCGGACGGCCAGACCTGGACGCAAGTCGTAACGGCGTCGTCGGCGCACGGGCCGCGCAATCGGGAATACGCAGGCCGGCGAGCAGCAGGTAGCTATCGGCGCGGCGAGCCGATCAGGGGTTGGATGATCGCGTTCGCCAACGCGCCGCTGAACTCGGTCATCTCGCCGGCTTTCTTGCCCGGTACAGGTAGTAACCGCGCAGCCAAGGGCTTGTTCCACTTGAACGCGAGTGTCGCGACGTCGCCCACGATTCCCGCGATGGCCTCTTCGGTCGTGTCGCCCGCCAGCGGAACCGTGTCCACGCCGCCGGCGCAAACCGCCGAATACGCCAGAATCGAGTCCAGGCCGTAAGTGCCTTCGGTCCATCGCCGCGTCAGCACGGTGTCTTCGAGTACCGGAATCATCAGGCCTGAGTAGCCGGTCTGTTTCACCGGAACGTCTTTCACAGCCCGGGTGATGATGCCCGCCGCAGTCTCGGTTCCGGGCGATCCGAAAGGCTTGCCCGTGAAAGATTCGATGGCCCTACCGATGGAGACAGCGCCTCCGGGTGCGGGCGTCGGGTCGATGCCGGCGTAGGTCCAGCCACTGCCTGCGGCCGCCTTCATCGCCGCTGCTTCTACCGCGCGCATGTGGATGGAGAGGGCGTCCGTAAGTGCTCTCCCGGCACTACGCGGATCGTGTTCCCGCGAGAAGACGTCCATCACCACATTAGCGGCTTCGAGCCCTATGGCAAACTTGCGGGGCCCGCCACCGGGATGCCAGGCGCCGGGGTAGAACGGCCCGTAGGGCTTCAGCATGGCGATGGCGGCAAAATTGAAATTTCCCTGTCCGTGCGGGCTGCGCGCGCCCACACTTTTGATAATGCGCGCGGCCTGGCGCACGGCGTTCCAGTGGATGCCGTCGTCGCCCGCCGTCACAATGTTGGCGTCCAGGCGGTTGCCGGGGGTGGCGAGCACTTCGGTGATCAGTTCGACCGGCGCGGTGTCGTCCGTATCTTTCATCATGGCGGGGCCGACGTTGGGAGCGAAACGTAGCTTGCCAGCAAGATCGTCGATGCCATGCAACAGTTTCAGCGCCTCCTCGTGGCTGAGCCCGCGCGTATATTCGGGGAACGGCTGCGTGGTGATGCGAATGCCGGCCACCTCGTAGCCGGCCGCTTCCACCGCAGCGCGCACCCGGCTAAGGAACTTGACGGTCTCTTCGATCTGCGCCGGATACGACTTCGCGTCTATGGTGACGAAGCCTGTAATCGCGCGGACTTTCGGTTTCGGCGCGTCGGCCGCTGGCAGTAGCAGCGCCGTGAGAAGACCCAATCCTAATGCGTGTTTCAGCCAAATACAGTCAGGCACTCTAGAATTTCCTGCGTTCGTCAATCAGGGCGTTCAGACCCTTTTTCCGGTAGAGCTGAACCAGCCACGGTTCTTCGGGCGACGGGGCCAGAACGCTCTGTGCAGGCGCGGATCGCTGAGATCGGCCCGCGAAGGCGCCCACATCTTGCCATCGGCGAATTCCACGTTGTTCACAAATGCCGTCATGCTTTCAATCGAGGACGCTGGTCCGCCGCCCAGTTGCGGAAGCTTTAGTCGTGTCGCCCCGGCCGAGTTCGGTCGATTTCCTCCGCACTGTATTCCTGGCCGAGGTCACGCGCCAGCACGTATTGGTAGACGGCTTGGTTGCGGAACCCGCTGGGGCCGGATGAGCGGCCAGCCTTCACTTCGGCGGCGATAAGTGTTTCCAAGTTCTGGCTTTAGAGTAACGTTCATAGGCTGGCTCCGAGTTGCGCCTCAATCACAATTCTACGCTTCTCGCGGGAAAAATGTCATCGCGCTTCGTCTGATGGATAGGTTAATTAAGGCGTCCTGAACTTAGCCCGCATCGCGTTCAGGAAGGCGGCTGACCCTCCCCGCGGTACGCTCAGAGTCTTCCACTCGGTTCCACGAAATTGGCGCGCCAGAGTTACGATCTGGCCTACATGATAGGCGGTGTGAGAGAGCGACCGCTGCAGCGCCTGCGGCACCGTGTGCGGTTCTCCGCGAATGGTGATGGTCTTCTCCAAATCTTCCGGCAGGAGCGATTGCAAGGTGTGGAGAGTGGCCGTCCAACCGCTGTCCCAGATCCGCATGATCTCCGGGCGATCGGGCTCTGTTGTAAATTCGGACTCGCGATCGCGATCCGGTTTTTCGCCATCCGACGTCAGGAAATCGGTCCAACGGGATCGAAGATTTCCGCCAATGTGTTTCGCGATGACGGCGATGGAGTTGGATTCGGCATCGGTGGCGAGAAAAAACTCGTCATCGTTGACTTGCGAAAACGAGCGCTCCGCCAACTTCCGGTAGCGTTCGAATTCACCCTGCGTTACGCCGATCCAGTCAGGCACGGTCTAGAATTTCTTGAGTTCGTCAATCAGGGCGTTCAAGCCCTTTTTCCGGTAGAGCTGAACCAGCCGCTGTTCTTCGGGCGACGGGGCCAGAACGCTCTGCAGGCGCGGATCGCTGAGATCGGCCCGCGAAGGCACCCACATCTTGCCATCGGCGAATTCCACATTGTTCACGAAGGCCGTCATGCTTTCAATCGAGGACGCTGGTCCATTGCCCAATTGCGGAAACTTCAGCGTCGTTTCCTTCAGCACTTGGGCTTTCGCCCCGGGCGCGACATGCAATGTAGCCGGAACAGTGCCGGCCATGAACTGCCGGCCTTGGCCGTCTTTCAACAGCCAGCCGATTTCCAGATAACGCACCGCCCGGTCGGATTTGTTCCGCACTTCGAGCAGCGGCGCCCGGGCTTCGTTGCCGGCCACCTTGGCCATGCCTTCAGTCGGTTCGACCGGGGAATCCGGGAAGTGGAGCAAAGCGAACTGCACGGGCCGTTCCAGCTCGACATTAGTGGCACGATTGGTGGCGCGGCCCCCGCGGGCCAGTTGCACTCCCATGCGTACTTCCATGTCCGGGCGATCCGTCTGCCGGGCCAGGCTAGCCAGCATCTCCTGCTTTAGACGCGCCGGTCCACCTTCCGCCAGCAAACCTTTGAAGTAACGCCGGTCGCGCCGGGCTTCAAACTCGTAAGCCGTGAGGGCGTGCCGCGACTGCAAACTGTCCGGTCCATAGAAGGACAGATCGTCGAACAGGACGCCGTCCAGGCCGAGTTGCAGCGGCCCTCCCATGGAGGTGACCGGCCGCAGCAGCCTGACGTCCATATGCACGGGGAAGGTCTCACCGGGGGCGATATCGAGGCTGGTCAGCGTGACCGACCCCTTACCACCCGGCGTGACTTCCTGCGAGTGAACTAGTAGCGTGATGCCCCGGATATGCCGTCCACTGGAATTGCGCAGCGACAAGGCGGCATGCAGGTCCACCATTACCGCGCCGCCGCGGGGCGTCTCGGTGGAGCCGTCGTAGTCGGCGCCAATCACCGCGACCGGGGAATCCTTCGGAAGATCGATCTTCGGCAGGATGGCGCCGAATAGCGGAGCTGCGCCAATCAGAAAGGCAAACAGGCTACGGTTGCGCATAGTACACCCGGTTGATGGTCACCAGCCCGGTGTCGGAATCGATATACCGGGCCCCCGCCGATCCCTGCATATTTACCGAAATGGTCAGCCCGTCCGAACGCGGATGCAGGAGAGACAGGGAACCGCCATTTTCCCACACTTGAATGGATGCTTGGGAAGCTTCGACCATGGTCTCGGGCCGTGTTTCGTCCGCGATCCCCGGCTCAGCCGCGATCCCCGGTTCAGCCACGACCCGGCTACCGATGCGATCGAACCGGATGCCACCGAGCGCGGCCAGCAAATGGTCTTTTTGCGGGCTTGGCAGATTCAGCCAGAACGCAACCGCAAAAACAGCCGACGCAATGGCGAGCGCCCAACCCAGGTTCCAGCGAAGCCAGCTTGGCTTGAGGCGAGAACCGTCCGATCCCGAAGGGTGATCAAACGCTGCGATCGCTTCGCCGGCGGCCAGTCCCACGCGGATATTCCCGCCCATTTCGTTCGAAAGTCGATCCCAGTCGACGCCAGCCGGCAGGTCCTCGGTCAGGTTCCGGACCACCCGGCGGTCCTCCGTGAACGCGGATACCTGTTTTCGGCAGGCAGCACACGTCAGCAAATGGCACGCGACCGGCGAAGACTCGAGCCAACCGAGTTCGCCTCCGGCCAGAAGCGCCAATTGGGCTTGGGGAGGGTGTTTCCGGAGTTGCCACATGCGCCGCTTCATGAGAACGCCCTCCGTTCCATGTAGCGCCGGAACTTGATCCGGGCGTTGGCGATATGCGAACGGACCGTGGCTTTGGAGCAGTTCAACTGCTTGGCTACTTCCTCGGCCGGAAGACCTTCTACATCGCGCAAAACCAGTGCGGCGCGTTCGCGGTCCGTCAGAGCCGCTAATCCGTCTTCCAGATAGTCTCGATGTTCGTTGCGCAGCACGGTTTCTTCCGGTGTCGCGGAAGGTTCGCGCAAAGGCTCGACCAGTCCGTCAATCTCGCAGAAATTGACTTTGCCGTTGCGGCGCAGGAAATCGATGGCGGTGTTGGAGGCGATGCGCGATAACCAATGGGCCGCTTTCTCCGGGTCTTTCAGTTGATCCTGGCGCTGCAAGGCCTTGATGAAGGCTTCCTGGGTCAAGTCTTGAGCGTCCGCGACGTTATCGACAATCCGGTAGATCAGCAGAAAGACCCGCCGCATGTTCTCGGTAATAAAGCGGCTTTGCAGTTCCTGACTGGCCTGGAAACCGGCGTCGAGTTGGGAGGGGGCGCCTCGGTCGCTCATCGTTGCTCGAATTGCTCGAACCGAGTTTTGAACCGGGCTGGGAACCGGTATCTGACCCGGACTCTGAATCGGGAATGCCGTCGCCATCTGACCTACTATGGCTTGACGCTAAACTTCTTAAAACGTGCAGTCTTCCCGGCTAGCTAATACATCGGCCTTCCCAGCTTAAATTGTATAGCGCGGCGCAGTTGCAACGGCTCCCGGACGGTCGCGGCCCGGAAGGGCGCGACGGAGCCCGTCCGCCGCAAGGCAGACAATCGCCAAAAAGCAGCCTGGAGCATGCGGAACGTCAGCCCCGAGCGTCAGCGAGGGGACCGTTGTCATGATTCTTCGCGGTCGCCACTATGGCAGCGGCCCAGACCAATAACCGGGCCGCGTGCGGACTTCCAGATTCGGCCGGTTGACCACCACCTTGATTTCGTGATACCCGCCCTCTTTTTTGTTGCTCGGGCTGTACGCCAATAGATATTGGCTGTGCAGTTCCTCACCCAGCGCGGTGGTTACCCGCTCCAAAGTTTTGTTGGTTACGAAGGTATATTGCTTGCCCCCGGTGAAGCGCGTGAACTGGTCCACTGCATCGTCGACGAACAGACCCTTCACGCCTTTGAAGACATCCACAAACGCCGGGATGTAGTTGCCGTTGTTGTAGATTTGTTCGACCGTAGTGGGTGTTTGCGCGGCGCCGCTGGGCACATGCTGAGCGGTGGTGGGGATGGGTTCGGGACGGGGATACTTCGGCTTATCGGTGAGTTTAGCCACGATGCTCGAAATATCGATCGCATAGATCGATACATTCGCGAACTGGGCATCCCGCAGGGTCTCCCGTAACCTCGACTCGCTGGCCTTATCCCGCTTCTCCGAGATCAGAAGAATCACGCGGCGATGGCTCTTGTCGCGCGCGCGCAGCATTCTGATAGACTCCGCAACCGCATCGTTCAACCGGCTGTTGTAGCCGCGCGCCGTGATGGCCTTCATGGCTTGCTCGATTTTGCCGGGATCGCTGGTGAAGTCCTGAAAGACCTTCACTTCGTTATCGAAGGCCAGCACCGCGGCCTCGCCATTTTCGCCCACCACGTTGTTTGCCAGCAGCAGACCATCTGCCTGAATTTTGGGCAGTATCTCCTGCAGATTGTTACTGCTCTGAATGGCGATCACCATGGAGATCGGCGCAAAGCTGACATCGGCGGTGATCTTCTGCGGAACACCCTTGTCGTAGAGCGTGAAGTCCTGCAGCGTCAAACCGTTGATGTAGTTGCCGTTTTTGTCCAGCACTGTCGTCGGGGCAACCACATTGAAGACGGTCGAACTGAATTGTGCATCGGGAGGAGGTTCAGGATTGACGCTCGAATTGGCCGCCCGGTTGGGATCCACCTGGCCGGGTTGTATCTGCGCAAATCCAAGCGAACCCAGCAGGATACAGGTGGCGAACAGCCTCATATACTCAGTTTGGCACAGCCGCATGGCCGGTCCTCCCTTCTATCAGATCCACTACATGCGGGATCAGTTTCGAGACAATATCGAAACATTCGACCGCTCCCTTGGGAGAGCCGGGAAGATTGACAATCAGCGTGCGTCCGCGTATGCCGGCCAAAGCCCGGGAAAGCACCGCATTGGGAGTGAACTTGCGGCTCTCGGTGCGCATCAGTTCTCCTAGACCGGGAATCTCGCGCTCGATCACATCCCGAGTCGCTTCAGGAGTGACGTCGCGCAGGGCCACGCCGGTTCCACCGGTAGTCAGAATCACGGAATTCAGCCCGGAATCAGCCAGTTCCGTAAGCCTGGCGGCGATTTGGCCGCGCTCGTCCGGGAGCAGCCCAGTACTCGTTAGGCTCCAACCAAGTTCCATCACACGCCGCCGCAGGTTGTGCCCGGAGAGATCTTCGCGCGTGCCGGCGGCCGCCGAGTCGCTGACGGTCAGGATAGACACCCGGATCACCGGCGGAAATCTCCGCTCTTGCCGCCGGTCTTCTCCACCAGATACAAGTCTTGAATCTCGATTCTTTTATCCAATGCTTTGGTCATATCGTAGATGGTCAGCGCGGCCACCGCCGCGGCGGTCAGAGCTTCCATCTCGACGCCGGTTGGTCCGGTGGTGGAAGCGCTGGCATCAATCCGCACTCCCTCCGCCTCCACGGTGGTGTCGACACCGATGTGGGTCAACGGGAGGGGATGGCACATAGGAATCAGTTCGGACGTTCTTTTCGCTGCTTGAATGCCGGCGATACGGGCAACTTCCAGCGGATTGCCTTTGGGGTTGTCCGGCAGTTTGGCAAGCACGTCGGGGCGGATGCGTACAAAAGCGTGCGCCCGGGCGGTGCGCCGGGTCGTCAACTTGTCCGAGACGTCCACCATGCGGGCGGAGCCGGACTGGTCGTAGTGGCTTAGCTCGCTCATATTCTCTACTTCTACTTCAGTAGCACGGGAATGGTGTCTCCGGCCGCCCAATCCGTCCGCTCGGGATCGGTCACCAGAAAGGCCTCGGCTTGCGCCAGCGCCGGCAGATCTCCCGATCCGCCAAAAGGGGCCGGCGTGACCTTTTCACCGTCGGATGAAAGGAACGCGGGCAGAAAGCGAGTGAGGCCGGGCTTCTGGCGAACCGCCGCGGTTAGCCGGCACGAAAAGAACGGCAAGCGGGCTTCCTGCCGGCCGCCCAGGAGTTCGACCGCTGCGCGGGCGAAGACTTCAAAGGTGATCATGGTCGAGCCTGGGTTACCCGGCAACCCAAAGAAAAACTTCCCGCGAGCGCGTCCGAAAACCAGCGGCTGGCCGGGTTGGATGCGAACGCGATCGAAGAAAAACTCGGCGCCGAGATCGGCCAAAACCCGCTCCACGATGTCGTACTTGCCAGCGGAAACGCCGCCCGAGAGCAGCAAGAGGCGGGAACAGAGGCCCTGCTCGACGAGTTCGCGGGTCGCGGCATAGTCATCCCGCGCCACCGGAAGAACGACCGGCTGGCCTCCCGCGCGCGCCACTTGCGCCGCTAACATCCAGGAATTGGTATTGCGGATCTGATAGTCCAGGACAGGCAGCGGGCCGTCGACGATCTCGTCGCCGGTTGCCAGAATCGCCACCTCCGGTCGCCGGTAAACCGTCACTTGAGCCAACCCCACCATCGCCAAGAGACCGATAGAGGCGTGATCGAGGCGGACACCAGGTTCTAGCATCACTTCTCCCGCCCGCGCTTCTGAAGCCTGTGGATTGACGTTCTCACCAGGCTGGACGGCCCGCTCCGTGGCGACCTTGGCGCCGGTAACTGTGGCGTGTTCCACCATGACCACCGCGTTGGCGCCGGCGGGCATGGGCGCGCCCGTCATTATTTCGACCGCTTCTCCCGGCTGCAACAACTCACCGCGAAAACGCTCGCCGGCCCGGACTTCGCCCATCAGGTTGAGTTGGCCGGGAAGGTCGATCGCCCGCACGGCAAATCCGTCCCGGACCGAACGCGGGAGGGGAGGGTAATCGCGGTCGGCGGCGATGGGTTCAGCGAGGACGCGGCCGGCGCCATGGCCGATGGGAACCTTTTCGGTTTCCGGAATCGCAGGACAGGCGCCAATAGTGGAAACGACGCACCGGCGGGCTTCGAGGAAGGTCAGTGTCGCCACCTGCTTATTGTAGCTTTCGCAGGAGCATATTTAAGAACGGGAATTGCGGGGCGGGAATGGAAAGCAGATCAATAGAACATTTAATACCGGAAATGATTAAATCATCATGCGCCTAAAGTGACTCGCCTTTGCGGTCACTTTAGGCGCAACTGTCTTTTAGGCGCGGCGCCTCTTACGCGCCTGGCCGATGCCGAGAAGCACTAAACCCGGCAAAATCAAAAGCCACGAACCCGGCTCGGGAGTAGTTCCGCCGGTTCCCAGCGTGATTCCACCGCCGTTGCCAGTCAGGTAGCCGTTGGCGCAGGCATAAGAGGAATCATAGACGGTGAACGCGCTGTCCAGGAAATTGGCGGGCGCGCTAAAGGTGTCCGTGATGAGATAAGTGCCGTCGGTCACGCCATTGGCGCCGGGATTGGTCGTCACGCTAATCGCTCCCGTACCGCCCGCCACTGCGGCGTGGCCGCCGGCGCCTAACTCGACGAAGATGCCAGGCCGGGGTATCTCATCCGTAGGAATCCCACCAGCAGTCAGGACCGTCTCAGAGGTCTGAAAGCTATTCGCCTCATACAACTGCCCTGCGCTGTAGCCGTCGTGGGGAGTCAGGACGAGACCATAATCGTTCCCGTTCCAGGAGAACAGCACGTCGCCGATGCCGAAGCTAGCGCTGGTTTGCAAATATTCGTACGCGGGAATCGAGGTGTCACCCGCAATGGAAGTCCCGTAGTCCGTGTCGATGGTGACCGACCAAAGACCGGTGGGCGCAGTGGGAGCGGTGATGGTTAAGCTGAAAACCTCATAAATCGGAGCCCCATTCGGTGGGCTAATGATGCAACTTGAGGTAACCCCCGGGGTGCACGGGTTTCCGTTCACATCGTCAGGCCCCGTAAAAGTGATTGAGCCGGCGACCGCGGCGATGGATGTCAACATCAAAATACAGCATAAATGTTTCAAAGAAAAAAATTCCTCCAGTCTTAGTACGTTACTCTGAGTAAGGCCTAAATACAATTATCCAAAGGAATTAGGCGATCAGCTTAGTACGAAGCGGCTTTTTTATGTTCGAACTTATGAATTAGTTTTAGTACGAAACAGCGAAAAAAGTACTAGGTACTATGGTTGAGCTGGCGCCGTGTTCAGTGTTTTCAAGGAGTTCGACTTTTCATGCGGATAAGCCTAAGGGCGCCAACAAACATCGCCAACAAACATCGAAATTCAGCAAACAAGGGCGCGAGGCGCGGGTAGAACTTTTGTCCGGATACCCCGCTCGCTGGCGGCAATCGGAGCCAGGCGTCAGATTCCGATTGCCGCAGTTGCCCTCGGTCGATCCCGGCCGCCCCGGTACATGATGAATACATGCAATCCTGGTCCAAGCTCCTCTCCTTCGACTTCTACGAGCCCTTCGTCGCCAATCTCGCCCGCATCGCTGTCATTTTGGTTCTGGCCTACCTGGCTACCTTTCTAGTCAACCGGCTGGCGCGCATCGTTTACAAATACTCCGTGCAAATGATGGAGCGCGGCGGCATCGGTCCCGTGTTTGAGATGGAGATCGAGAAGCGCGCCCGTACGGTCACCAGCGTGGTCCGCGGGTCGCTGGGAGTCCTCATCTGGTCGCTCGCCCTCGCGATGGTGCTCAAAGAGCTGCGTTTCGATATCGAACCCCTGCTCGCCGGCGCGGGCGTAATTGGCGTCGCCGTCGGGTTCGGAGCCCAGAACATCATCAAAGATGTGCTCAACGGGCTCTTCATGCTGATGGAGAACCAATTGCGCGTCAATGACGTCGCGGTCATCAACGGCAAAGGAGGATTGGTGGAGGAAATCAACCTGCGAACCACCATTCTCCGCGGCGAGGACGGGGCGGTACATATCTTTCCCAATGGCGGCATCACCACCCTTTCGAATCTCACCCGCGAGTTCTCCTACTACGTCTTCACCACCTCCGTCGGCTATCGTGAAAACACCGATCGCGTGACGGAGGTTCTCAAGACGATTGCGGCGGAACTGGTGACCGAAGAGCCTTACAAGTCAGCCATTCTCGCGCCCCTCGAAGTGATGGGCGTCGACCAGCTAGGCGACGCCGCCGTGGTCATAAGATCGCGCATCAAAACCGTCGCCATGCAGCAATGGACGGTTGGCCGGGAGATGAATCGCAGAATCAAGATGAAGTTCCAGCAGGCCGAGATCGAAATTCCTTTTCCCAGTCAGACCATTCAGTTGGCAGCGTCTCTACCCGGCCCATTGCGCGCAGAGCTGAAACAAATTGTACGGGAGGTCTTGGGCGAAACCTCAGGTATTCACCCTACTGACTCTTAGGGAAAGCTCGGGTAGCATGGGGGATATGGTGCCTCTCCTGCTGCTTGCTGCGTTGACCGTGCAGCACGATCAAACACCTTTGCGCGCAGCCTGCGGAGCGGATGAGCAGGCCATCGCCACGCTCGCCGCCGGCACGCCCGTGGAGGTTCGCTTCGGCATTGCGGATGGGTCGAGGTGCCTGAAAGTCGCGGCCACCGTGGATGGTCGAGACGTGGTCGGTTATGTCCCGGAAGAGGCGCTCAGCGGGGTGGATCAATTCGATCGCGCTCGAAATTCGGCAGCCAGTCTGGATATACCTATCCAGGGTCTAACTCAGCAACTGACCGCCGCGCCGGATACCGGCGGCGGCGCACTCCCACAAGCGATGAGTATGCTCCAGGCCAATCATCCGCAGGAAGCCTTGTCGTTGCTCGAAAGACTGGCCGCCCAGAAGAATGCGGATCCCAATGTGCTAACCGCGGCCGGTATCGCCGCCTGGAAAAGCGATCAAACTCATGAAGCGCTCGACTATTGGAAACGTTCCCTGGAGTTGAAGCCCGACACTCAACTGGCCGCCTTGTACGCCAAAGTGCAGCGCGAGGTAAATGCCGATAAGAGCGGCGAAAAACTTTATGGCGCTCATGTTCTGGTGCGCTATGAAAGCGCGGCTCTCCCGGCCGACACCGCCCGCGCCCTGGTCGGCATGCTCGATTCCGAAGTCGGGCGCATCTCGGAACAGCTCGGTTGCAACACTAGTTCGGAACGCCTGGTGGCCGTGGTTCAAACCCGGCAAGCCTATTTTCAGGCCACGGGCGCCGCGGAATGGAGCGGCGGCTTGTACGACGGCCGGATCCACATCCCGATGGAAGCAGGCGACCCCGTGGATGCCCGCCTGCGCCGCACCTTGGCTCACGAAACCGTCCACGCCTGCCTGGCTCTCATTCCATCCGGCTCAACGCCTTCAGGACCGGCACCTTGGCCGTCGTGGCTGCATGAAGGCTTAGCTCAAAAACTGTCCGGCGATCGCCTGAATCCGGCCATGCGGGTGCAAATTCTCCGCAGCGCGGAAGAGCATTCCATCCCCCGTCTCGAGCAGTTGGGCCAGAACTGGTCCGGCTTGAGCACCGCCAACGCACAGATCGCCTACGCGATGGCATTGGCCGCGGTCGATCTGCTGATGGACAACGATCAAACCGACGCCATTCGCACCATTCTCAGCAACCCCGCTCGCCTGCCACAAATCACCGCCGATCTGGACAAGCGACTCGGCATGTAGGCGCCGCCGAGCAGCTTGCAGCGCCAGATCAAGTTTCCAGATGGATGGGATGGAAAGCGTTCGAAACGCAATCGTGAAAGGCGGGGCTGCCCTCAGGCCGCGCCTTGCGTCGATGAAGATGGGCGAGGAACCTCAGGCGGGCTGCGCCTTGGTGTCATTGTCGTCCGCCCGCCCGAACGCAGGGAGGTACCGGCCGAAGTTCAATTCGAAGTCGCTCGGAACGCCGTAACCGATACCCCGGAGCTTGGGACGGCGCGCCTGCGCATCTGGCAAGGCCAGCAGTGGGAAGATCATGTCGTTGCTCGACTGAAGCTCGATTGCTGTCGGCCTTCCGAACCGATTGATCTGGGCCTTCGCCGCAGCTAGCGTTTCACGGCCGAACGAAGCTATACGCCGGACGAGAGTATCGACAAACGAGTCGAGGCCGACATCGTCCAGCGTGCGGTTCACCCAGCCATAGCGCTCGGCGATATCAGCGTCGAAATCGTCGGCGCTGAGCACGATCTCGAGTGCGCGCGAGCGGCCGACCAGGCGCGGGAGCCATTCCAGCGCTCCGCCGCCCGGGACCAGTCCGACGCCGACCTCGGGGTTGCCGAATAGGGCGCTTTGCCGGCTGGCGAAGCGCATGTCGCAGGCCAGCACGAACTCGTTACCGATGCCGCGCGTGCGGCCGCGAATCTTGGCGATGCTCACGACTGGCGTGGACGAGAGGCGCAGCACAAAGTCGCGCCACAGGCCCAGCACCTCTGGCCGTTCAGCGGCCTTGGCTACGTCGAGATGGGCGATGAAGAAATCGGGATTCGCCGACTGGAACACTACGACCTTCACGGACGGGTCCGCCTCGAGGCCGGTCATTAGCGCTCCCAATTCGACGATCGTTGTGGGAACAAACATGTTGATCGGCGGGTTGTTGAAAGTGATAGTCCACAGGCCCGGATAGGTGCGGTCGATGTTGAATTGGGAAGTGTTGAACTGCGAATGGTCATTCATGGCGTCTTTCCTTCTCTCTTGTGAACTCTACCGCAGCGGCCTGAAGCCCGCGCGAACCTCTTCTGAAAAGAGCTTCGGCTGTTCCCAGGCTGCAAAGTGGCCGCCCTTGGGGAGCTTGTTGTAGTGGATCAGTTTGGGATACGCCCGCTCCGCCCAACTCTTTGGTGCCGGATAGAGTTCATCCGGGAACACGCTAACGGCGGTCGGGACCACGACGCCTTTGACGGCGAAGAACGATGCGCCCTTGTTTTCCCAGTAGAGACGAGCCCCGGAGATCGCCGTATTCGTCAACCAGGTGAGCGTGATGTTATCGAGGACGTCGTCTCGCGTGAGGCCTTCGCTCCCGCCGGCAAAAACACGCGCGATCATCTCGTAACTGCGCGCGTCATGATCAAGGAAGTAGGCGGCGAGACCGATAGGTGAGTCCGCTATTCCGTACAGCGTCTGCGGCCTCAACCCCATCTGGAAGCCATAGCCGATGCCCTTTGCATAGACGAAGCTCAGCCGGTCGTAAGCGAGCTTCTCGTCGGCTGAGAGATTCGCCGGCGCCGGTGCGCCGGAAAAGGCCAGCTTGTCGATGTCGAGTGGAATCACGTTCGCCATGTTGGTGTGGATGCCCAGCAGTTCCGGCGGCGCCTGGACGCCCATCAGCTCGGTGATGATTGCACCCCAGTCGCCACCCTGCGCCACGAATTTCGTATATCCGAGGCGCTTCATCAGCACGGTCCAGGCACGCGCAATGTGGCCGGGATCCCACCCGGTCGTGCTGGGCCTGCCGGAAAAACCGTAGCCGGGCATCGACGGAATTACGATATGGAACGCGTCGGATGCATTTCCGCCGTGTGCGGTGGGATCGGTCAGCGGATCGATGATTTTCATCTGTTCGGTGATCGAGCCGGGCCATCCGTGCGTGACGATCAGCGGCAACGCATGTTCGTGTTTCGAGCGGACGTGGATGAAATGAATGTCGAGCCCGTCGATCTCCGTGATGAACTGAGGCAGCGCGTTCAATTTGGCCTCGATCTTGCGCCAGTCATACTCTGTCGCCCAATAGCGCGCCAGCGCCTGAATCGTCGCGAGTTGCACTCCCTGCGTGGCATCTGTGACGGTCTCGCCTTCAGGCCATTTCGTGGCTAGGATGCGCCTTCTCAATTCAGTGAGTTCCGCTTCCGGAAGGTTCAGGTGAAACGGGCGGAGGGCGTTCTTGTCAGTGGCCTGCTGCATGGCTCGTTGTTGTGTAGCACCGGTTTGCGCCATAGTATTCTCCTTTCGAGTGGTTAACGTTCGGGACAACGAACGCCTTTTTTGAAGGGGCACGTTGTGGCCAATGCGTCGAAGAGTTGATGCGAGTCAGCGGGCTTTCGTTTCGGCGCACCGCTGGAGGCATGAGGCGGGCCTGGTGACCGCAGGGACAAGGCGCCTCGCGTTCATCCGGGCCGGGAGGATCGCCCCGCAGCAACTGGCTTAGCGCGGACGCTCCGGCCCGGTGCATGGCCGCCCGCATCGCCATCTCGACCGCTTCCAGATCGAGTCTGCCGGTCTTGCGCTGGTCCTCAAAGACCAGCCGTGGCAGCGCGCTTACTTCCCTTTCGACCTCCTGCCGGATCGCTTCGGCCGTTTTTTTTCCTGCGGCGTCAACGTGTCTTCCACTGGACGCGCCGCGCAGAGCTGCTCGCTGACCACCACCACCTGCTCGCACAGATCCTGGAACCGATGGAACTCCTCCACCTCACGCTGCGCCTTCTTCAGCGCAGCCGGAGATGCGAATGTCTCCGTGACGGTCTTGCCCTGCACCTTGCGGGTTAGCCGGTAGTTGGGTCCATGGCCGACGCTTCCCGGTTTGGCACAATGACACGTCGGTTTTCCGCATTTGCCGGAAGTCGCCGTGATGGAACCGCGGCGCAAGTCTCCGACCGAACTGATTCGCTTCAGCAGTTCCGCCCGCTGCTTCTCTAACTGGAGCTCAGAATCACGCATTTGTTCAAGCCCTCCACTCTTAGCGTACATCAACGCTAAGAAGTGCGGCGCAAGAAAAGAAACCCGCGGTTCCTTCACTTTCATGTCGCGCACCCTACCGCGGAATTTCGATGCCCACATTCAAACCCGAGTTTGAGTATGATGGGGAGACTAACTGGCGCCCGAGCCTTTTTCATTTCATCTCGACATAACATTTGGGTTCGCTGGACCGCGCCTGTGAACTTGGTAGACGGGCGCGGTATAAACCTGATGATCCGGCAATGGCTGGACAGCCTTCCAGAAAAGGCTTCTGCCAAGATCGATGCCAGAATCCTGTCTCTAAGCGCCGTTCCAGTTTGGCAGCAGCAGTATGTAAGCTCTCTTACAGAATGACCGAACTTCGTGGAGTTGAGGTCGCCTCCGCAGGGAATCAAGATCGACCGATTGGATTTATGGACCGAGGCAGCACGAAGTTCATGATCGTCTATGGCGCCATCGAGAAGGGCAAGATACCACCGAGAGCCTTGAGGCCAGTCGATGAAAACCGAAAACTTCCACTCGTTGACAAAACCAGAATCGGCGGACGCTTGACGGTCTCTCGAAACTCTCACCACAGCGACCAGTCCGTGCCTGGTTACCCGCCATCGTATCCCCTGCTTACCCACCAGCATATGCTGATGCCTATGCTGGGCCATATCAGGGGCCGCCTTGAGCACCACACACAGACGACCGAATCGATAACACGCTAAAATATCGAGAGGCAGCATTCATGGCCGGGATCATCAAGCCGATTACGGACCAGGAACAAACCGAGCGCCAAGCTCGCGTCGGTTCGGCGCAGTGGGCAAGGAATGGGCAAAGGCGAAGAAGCGGGCAGCCGCTAAGTAAAACAAAACACAAATCCGGGCCCTTAGCACAGCGGTTAGTGCAGCGGACTCATAATCCGTTGGTCGTAGGTTCAAATCCTACAGGGCCCACCAATTCTTAAACCGGGCCGCACCGGTCGGGCGTGATAATTAAAGAGTGTCCAGCTACGAGAACGAACTCGAAGCGATCGTCGCGGAACTCAATCGGGCAGCGGCAACGTCGCGCGAGCCGAAGCCGGACGAAGCCAAAAGTTCCGGAGGTCTGGATCACGTGCTGGCCCAGGCCGTGCGGCGAAGTGCATCCGACCTGCTGCTCATCGCACACGCTCCGGTTGCGTTTCGCGTAAATGGATCTTTGACGGCGCTCGCCGGGCCGGCCCTCACGCCGGAAGAGACGCGCGGTTTGCTACTGCCGCTTTTGAGTCCCACCCAGCAGCAGGGCCTGCAACGCGACAAGTCCGTGGACTTGTGTTTTACCCGCGAAGGCATCGGGCGTTTTCGCGCCAATATCCATTTTCAGCGAGGAACACTGGCAGCAAGCCTAAGGCTGCTGCCCGACAAGATTCCAACTCTTGAATCGCTGCACTTGCCGCCCGCGCTGAAGCGCCTGGGCGAGGCTCGGCAGGGATTAGTCCTGGTGACCGGCGCCACGGGCTGTGGGAAGAGTTCGACGCTGGCCGCGCTGGTTGACCTGATCAACACCCAACGGCGCGATCACGTGGTGACGATTGAGGATCCGGTCGAGTATGTGCACACCAACCGCGATTCGATCGTCGAACAGATCGAAGTGGGGCAGGACACACCCGATTTCGCAAGCTCGGTGCGGAGCGTACTTCGCCAGAATCCGGACGTGATCCTGGTAGGGGAGATGCGCGACACGGAGACCATCAGCACGGTGCTTACGGCGGCGGAAACCGGGCATCTGGTTTTATCAACGCTCCACACGAACGACACATCGCAGGCGGTTTCGAGGATCCTGGACTCATTCCCGGCGGCGCGCCAGCAGCAAGTGCGGCAGCAGCTTTCGCTCGCCTTGCTGGCGATCGTGGCACAGCAGCTTGTTCCCGGGGCGGACAAGGGCGGGCGTTATCCGGCGGTGGAAATCATGAGCGCCACCCATGCCGTGCGCAATTTGATTCGCAGAGGAGAAGACCATCAGATCTATACCGCGATCGCGACGGGACGGGCCGAAGGGATGATCACGATGGAACAATCCTTGGCGGATATGGTGCGGTCGGGTAGGATCACGCGGGATACGGCGCTGGCGCATTGCTTCCGGCTAGAAGACCTGAAGCGTTATCTTTAGGCGCACGGGCTGACTAGCAGCCCGTGTCTAAAACGCCGATTTTCGCCGTGACGCAGACTTGGTCGCTGTCGGCTTCGACAGGGCCGCTATAACGCGGCGCCGGAGGGCGGTTGATGAATTGGGTACTCCCGAAAATCATCCAAGATGCGCCTCGCGGCTGCAATTTATACATAGGGGAAGGGCGAAGTTCCCCTCACTGACGTTCGGGGCTGGAGGGCGAATTGCACAGGTGTTAGCCTGTGCTGCGCGGGTCAATTACCTGGTCAATAACCCGCGGCTGCCTCACAAGCCGAGATAGATCCGCTTGGGTAATGCGCCGGGCATCACACAGCAGTCAGAACGGCAAAATCTCCTCCCGAACCGGATCGAAATCGATTCGCCGCTTCTGTTCGTACGCCAGGTTCCCTAAATGCGATGCCTGCGCGCTACGGTGTCCGATGTACACATCCCCATTGGGCAAATTACGCGTTCGCAGGCAATCGAGAAAATTCTCCACGTGGTCGATGGTCTGATCGTGCGGCGATTGCACGACCACCGGCTGCGCGTTCCGGTCCACGGGGGTGAATTGATAGCGGCTCCGGTCGATGAAAAGTCGGCCGCCGGTTCCGCAAAACTCCACGCCCGCGCCCTGGATGCCGGGCACGAGGGTGGCCTCAAATGTCGCAGTCCATTCGGCCGGGTATTGCAGCAAAACATTGATCGTATCGGGCGCCGTCCGGCCGTCTTTGTATGCGAACACGCCACCGGCCGCCGATGCAGCCACCGGATTGTCCTGCTGCATGAACATGTGCACTACATCGATCCAGTGAGTGAACAAGTCCGTCACCTGCCCGCCGCCAAAATCGAGATAGGCCCGGAAATTCCAGTACTGCTGCGGATCGTAATCGCGCCACTTCAAAGGGCCCAGAAATCGATCCCAGTCCAGATTGGCAGGCTTGGTCAGCAAGTTCTCCGGCGCCTTGCGCAAATGGTAGCCGTTGCCATGCCACCAGGTGCGGGCCAACGTGATCTTGCCCAGCCGGCCTGCTTTGACAATCTCCTCGCGCGCCTGAAGGTAGTGCACGCCCGAACGCTGTTGCATGCCCACCTGGCAAATCCGCTCGTTCACGCGCGCCGCCTTCACGATGCGCGGGCCCTCTTCGATCTTCAGCGTCAGCGGCTTTTCGACATACACGTCCTTTTTGGCGTTTAGCGCGTCGATCGCGATGCCGGCATGCCAATGGTCCGGCGTCGCGATCAGCACCGCATCCAGTTGGGACTCTTCGAGCAGCTTGCGGTGTTCGCTGAAACCCTTTGCACCGGGCGCTTTGCTCAACGCCTGGTCCAGGCGAGTGCCCCAGATATCACACACCGCGGCAACCCGGACTTTGGCGTTCTTTTGGAAAACGGACATCACGAACTGGCCGCGTTCTCCGGTTCCAATCACGCCCAGTTGGACGGTGTCGTTAGCGCCCAAAATGCGCGAATAAGAGAGCGCCGTAAACCCCACGGCGCCCTTGGCAAGGGTCCGAAAAACCTCGCGGCGGGGAATAGTTTGGTCCGACATACGTGCCATCCAGCATACCGGAATTCTTCCCTGGCGTTGCGGACGGACCAGAGCGCCGATCTGATTCGAGCATTCGAGCGGCCTTGAACTGGCTTCGCGTATAATTCGAGAACACTTATGCCCAGTCTTTTCCGATTCGGCTGCGGGCCGCACCGCACCGCGATGGCTGCTTTGTTATGTCTGCTGGCCGGCCCAATCGCCGCGGAAGACCGCCAAGCCGAAGCTCAGGCCCGCAAGGCCATGGACGATTTCATGACCGCCTTCAACGCACGCGATCCGCACGCATGGGCGGCGACCCTGAACTATCCACATGTGCGCTTCGCCAGCAATCACGTCAAGGTGTATCCAACCGCGAATGAGTTTGCCAAGGAGATGAACGACTATCCCAAGAGGCTCGCACCTTGGCATCACAGCCGTTGGGAACTGATGAAAGCAATTCAGAGCGGGCCGGATAAGGTGCATTTTGCGGTGATTTTCGTCCGTTACGACGCCAACGGCAAAGAGATTGGAAAGTTTCCGTCGCTGTACATCGTTACTTTGCAGAACGGCCATTGGGGTGTGCAAGGGCGATCGAGTTTCGCGCCTTAACGTTGAGGAACGCCTAGTAAATGCTTATATGCGGGAGCGTGCGCTGGTGGTTATCGTTAATGTTGGTGGCGCTTCCGTGCACGCAGGCGCAGAACATTCCCGCGCCGGACCCCAGCCTGCAAGCCCCGGCCACGCTCCCGCCGCCTTCTGTCTCCGAAAAATGGAGCTACTTTCAGAGCGAGACTCTGACCCCTTTCATACTGGTCGCAGCGGTCCCGGATGCGATCGCTTCGCAACTGACGCGCTCGGCTCCGCTCTATGGAAAACATTTCTGGCGGAGGGGAGCTTTCGTGAAGCGCTTCGGGGCGACGCTGGGAGACGACATCAGCCAGAACTTCTTTGCCGATTTCGTGCTCGCGTCAGCGCTACACGAGGACACGCGGTACGTTCGAAAAGGTCCTTCGGGCAAGATATGGATGCGCCTCGGCTACGCCATCAGCCGGGCGGTGACTACGCGGACCGACTCCGGCGCCGCGACGTTCAATTGGGCCAACGTGGCGGGATGTGCGATGAGCGCCGGCTTATCGAACGCATATTATCCGCCTGCGAGTAGAACGGCAGCCGTGGCAGCGGTGAATTGGGGGACCAACGTGGCGGGCGCGGGTTTGACCAATCTCATGCCGGAGTTCGGGCCGGATGTAGGACATTGGATGAAGCGGCATCTGCTGCGTCATTAGGCAGAATCAGAAATGAAGTTCGCGATGGCCGCGTTGGCGTTGTCCTTGCGGCTGGGTGGCGGGAGGATGTGCGATGAGCGCCGGCCTATCCAACGCATATTATCCGCCCGCGAGCAGAACGGCATCCGTGGCGGCGGTGAATTGGGGGACCAACGTGGCGGGCGCGGGTTTGACCAATCTCATGCCGGAGTTCGGGCCGGATGTAGGACATTGGATGAAGCGGCATCTGCTGCGTCATTAGGCAGAATTGCACGGGCTGAAGCCTGAGCCTCGAAGTGCGACTGAATGCTGGATCAAGGATGGCGCAGTTCCCGCCCCGGACAACAGTGAGGGGATTGGCGCTCGGTCCCCTCACTGACGTTCGGGGCTAGAAATGTTTCGGTCGTTCAGATATGTACAAACTCCACTTTCCTTCATTTCGCGATGGTCGCGTTGCGTTGGCTTTGCGGCTGGGTGTGAGGTGCGCTATCCTAGCTCATCTCGTGAAAGGCTGAAATGCGTTTATCCATAGCTTTACTCGCTCTGTTCTTTTCCGTAGCCGCGTTCACCCAACCGGCGGAAACATTGCTCAAGGGCCTGCAGTACCGGCTGGTGGGTCCGTATCGTGGAGGCCGAGTGCTGGCGGTCACCGGAGTTTCGGGCGAGCCCAATACCTACTACTTCGGCGCCGCTTCCGGCGGAGTGTGGAAGACTACCGACGGCGGCGCCACCTGGAAGCCGCTGTTCGACAAGGAAGGCACGGCATCGATCGGCGCCATCGCGGTGGCGCCGTCCGATTCCAACACGATCTATGTGGGCAGCGGCGAAGCTTGCCTGCGCGGCAATATCTCGTATGGCGACGGCGTCTACAAATCCAGCGACGCAGGCAAGACGTGGAAGAACGTAGGGCTGCGCGATTCGCGGCACATTGGCAAAGTGGTGGTGCATCCACGCGACCCGAACACGGTCTTCGTCGCAGCCATGGGACACGCGTTTGGCCCCAATGCCGAGCGCGGACTCTACCGCACTACCGACGGCGGCAAGACGTGGTCGAGGGTGCTCTACCTGGATGAAAAAACCGGCGCTATCGACGTGGAGTTCGACCCCAACAATCCCAACATTCTGTTTGCGTCGCTATATCAGGCGTTGCGCCAACCGTGGGTCTTCGAAAGCGGCGGTCCTGGCAGCGGTTTATACCGGTCGTCCGATGGCGGCGCCACTTGGACACACCTGCAAGGTAACGGGCTGCCGGAAGGCTTGCTCGGCCGCATTACGGTCTCGGTATCGGCTGCCGATTCCAGCCGCGTCTACGCCATGATCGAAGCCGAAAAGGGCGGCCTTTACCGCTCCAGCGACGGCGGCGAAAAGTGGGAGCTGATCAACGACGACCAGAAATACCGCCAGCGCGCCTGGTACTTCAGCCATATCTTCGCCGACCCGAAGAACGTGGACGTAGTGTACGTTCTCAACACCGGCGCGTTCCGCTCCACCGACGCGGGCAAGACCTTCACTCTGTTGCCCGCGCCCCACGGCGACCACCACGGACTGTGGATCGACCCGGGCAATCCGCGCCGCATGATCAACGGCAACGACGGCGGCGCCACCATCAGCATCGATGGCGGACTCACTTGGAGCACGCAGTTGAACCAACCCACCGCGCAGTTCTACCACGTGGCCACCGACCATCGGTTTCCGTACTACATTTACGGCGCGCAGCAGGACAACTCCTCGGTGGCGATCGCGAGCTGGAGCGACAGTGGCGTGATCAACCTGCGCAATTGGTATGAAGTGGCCGGAGGGGAAAGCGCCTATCTGGCGCCCGATCCGCGCAACAACGACATCCTCTACGCGGCCGGCCAGGGAGTGGCGCGCTTTGACAAGCGCAGTGAGCAGGCGTTCGACATTTCGCCCATGCCCATCGATCAGGCCGGGCACGGCGTAGGCGATTTTCCGCATCGCTTCCAGTGGACCGAACCGATTCTTTTTTCTCCCCACGACGCGAACGTGATCTACACCGCGGGCGAGGTGGTGTTCAAGAGCACCGACCAAGGCAAGAGCTGGACCATCATCAGCCCCGACCTGACGCGCAACGACAAATCCAAGCAGCAGTCCTCGGGCGGTCCGATTACCAAAGACAACACCAGCGTGGAATACTATGACACTATCTTCACGCTCGCCGAATCGCCGGTGGAAAAGGGATTGCTCTGGGCCGGCAGCGACGATGGATTGGTGCACATCACCCGCAACGGCGGGAAGAGCTGGGATAATGTCACGCCCAAGAGCCTGCCGGAGTGGGGCCTGTTCAGCCTGATCGAACCCTCGCCGCATGACGCCGGCACCGCGTATGCCGCTGTCGATCGTCACAAGTTGGACGACTTCAAGCCCTATATTTACAAGACCACGGATTACGGACAGAGTTGGACCGCCATTACCGCCGGCATTCCGGAAGGGTCGTACGTACACGCGGTCCGCGAGGACCCCAAGCGCAAAGGATTGCTCTACGCCGGCACCGAGACGGGTATGTGGGTTTCCTTTGACGCAGGCGCTCATTGGCAGACGCTGCAACTGAATTTACCGACGGTCCCGGTACACGATCTGGTTATCAAGAACGACGATCTGGTGGTGGCCACGCATGGCCGCTCATTCTGGGTCTTAGACGACGTAAGTCCGCTGCGCCAATGGACCGGGCAAACTGCCGACTCGGACGCGGTCTTGTTCACGCCTCGCGCCACGGCGCGCATTCGCTTTCCGGATCAGGTCGATAAAAGGCAGCCAGCGGGAGAGAATCCGCCGGCTGGAGCAATTCTCTATTACTACCTGAAAACAGCGCGGAAGGACGAGATAAAAATCGAGATTCTGGACGCGCAAGATAACCCGGTAAAAACTTATTCCAGCATCAAGAAAGCCGAGGTAGAAGGCCCGTCAGAGTGGCCGGATGTTCAGAAGCTCAATGAAAGCCTGCCCGCGGAAGCGGGTCTCAACCGCTTCGCCTGGAACCTGCGTTATGAAGACCCACTCAAGATTCCCGGCGCGTTCTTCGAAAACGATACTGCCCCGAAAGGCGCATTCGCGCTACCCGGAACGTACAAAGCGAGACTGACAGTCGGAGGCAAGAGCCAGACGGCGCCGATCGAGCTGGTCATGGATCCGCGCACCACTGTATCGCGCGAAGATATCGACAAGCAGTTCGAGCTGGAGCAAAAGATCAGCCGCTGCCTGACGGTGCTACACAGGACTGTCAACCAACTACGCGATCTGCGCATGCAGTTGCAGGCGTTGAACAAGATATATGCCGGAGTAGCCGCATGGGATCCGATCCGGTCTGGCGCGGAGGATTTGGCGCGGAAGTTGACCGCGATCGAGGACCAGTTGGTGCAGACCAAGATTAAGAGCACGGAAGGCGATCTGAACTTTCCGACGATGATCGATGAGCAACTGGCCTTTTTGAGTTTTGCGGTCGATGCCGGCGACGCTGGACCGACGCAGCCGCAGACCGCAACCTTCGAGGTGCTGAGTAAGAAGGTTGAGGACCAAGAATCCAAGTGGGACAGCATACTCAGTCTGGATCTTCTGAACCTGAACCGCCTGGCGGAGAAGCAGAAAATTCCACTGCTGGATTTGCGGGGCGGGCAGTAGAGAGGGCATCCGGGGTCCCTACGCTCTGGGCCATACTCGCCGCTGATGAGCACGGATAATAATTCCGTCAGGTATTGGTTCAGGGCCGCGGATTAATACTGGCCGCTGATGAACAGAGATGACCACGGATTCCTTAATTTTCCGACTGAGCGTGCCGTGCTGGTTCCTTGTCGATCTGTGTTGATCGGGGTAATCATTTGTCCGTTGGTCATGGCATAATCTGATCAGCTAACATGACCACTCCGGCCACACCAATGCCGAAAACGTTGCCGGCACGGTATTTTACGGACCCCGAAATATACCGCCGCGAGGTCGAGGAGTTCTACTTCAGAAGGTGGATCTGCGCCGGCAGAGCCGGCCAAATCGCCGAACCGGGTCAATATTTCCTGCGCGATGTTTGTGGCGAGAGCATCATCGTCACGCGCGATGCAACGGGAATTCCGCGGGCATTCTATAACGTGTGCCGGCATCGCGGCACACGCATGATTACGGCCTCGGGCGGCAATTTACCGGGACGCATCCAGTGCCCGTATCACGGGTGGAGTTACGGGCTGGATGGCTGCCTGATGGGCGCGCCTCACATGGACGAATCCAATTTTCGCCGGCAGGATTATCCGCTGCATACGGTCGACTGCGACGTGTGGGATGGCCATATTTTCATCAATCTGGCCGAGAAGCCCGAGCCGCTGTTGAGCCAGCTCGGCGCGTTGCCTGAGAAGTTCGCGAATTGGGGCATGCCGGATTTGCGTCTGGAACGGCGGATCGTTTACGACGTGAAGGCAAACTGGAAGTTACTCATCCAGAACTACAACGAGTGTCTTCACTGCCCACTGCTGCACCCGGCGCTGAATCGACTGACAGACTACCTGGGCGCGGACAATGAACCACCAGCGCCCACGTACATCGGCGGCGCCATGGGGTTTCGCGGCGGCGCGGAAACGATGAGCGCCGATGGAAAGAAGCGCCGGGATTATCTGCCGGGGCTGACCAGCGATGAACGCAAAAAAGTTTGCTATTACGCGATATATCCCAACTTTCTGCTGAGTCTGCACCCGGATTACATGATGACCCACACGCTATGGCCAAAGGCGGCGGATCGGACCGGGATCATCTGTGAGTTTCATTTTCATCCGAGCGAGATGGCCAAGCCCGATTACCAGACAAATGACGCGGTCGATTTCTGGGATCTCACGAACCGGGAAGACTGGGCCATCGTCGAGCTGTCTCAGGCAGGCATTGAATCCCGCGCCTATACGCCTGGACCTTACTCCAGTCGCGAGGCGCTGCTGCACGTATTCGACGAGACGATCGCCGCCAGATGTGACAACGCCGATAAAAGCAATCGCTAAATACAGTGGCAGGCGCGCTCGGCAGGCTGATCGCGCTCGACGCGCGGGTTAACAACCCGGTTAACAACCCGCGGCAGGTTGACAACCTGCCCCACAAGCCGAGATAGATGCGATTTTGCGAACCTCAATAACTCAGTGCTACTGGCGCAATGCCCAGCACCCGGCAGCGTTCCTTCCATTCCTCAGGGCGCAGCGTTTTTGACCG
Source organism: Bryobacterales bacterium (assembly GCA_963836595.1). Lineage (GTDB taxonomy): Bacteria > Acidobacteriota > Terriglobia > Bryobacterales > Bryobacteraceae > DATFZA01. The sequence continues at coordinate 2,335,622 of CAWIKC010000001.1, read as the reverse complement.
CATTTGTGTCACAACTTCATGCGGCAAAATGCGGCTTCCGTCTCGCTCCAGATAACACACGCCCGGTGTGGCGTGAAATTCCCATCCCCGTTCGATCAGCGCGAGCGTCACGGCTCTCCACACGACCTGCGCAGCCCGCTCCGTGCGCTGTTCCCGCGTGAGCAACATCCCGGCAGGATCGCGAACGTAGTTCGAAAGTTCATTCAAGTTGGCCACCAACTCCGGTAGAGTCTCAAGTGTATACTTCGCCAGCAAGGTCGAGCATTCGCCTACCGTCGTTCTCCAAGCCGGCAGGTACGCTTCGGAACCAATTCGATCCCAAGCCATCGGCTTCAGGCTCGTGACATTCAGTCCCGACACGATTGTCTGCAACAGCGCGAGTTCCATCTGGTCCAGCGAATCGAGTAGAGCGATAGCAGGCGTATCGTCGACCGCAACTTGGCGCGGTGATTGCTCCCGCAGCGCGGCAACGCGGTCTCGCAGAGCGGGATGTGTATCGAAGGGATCGGTGGCCGCTTGTTTGAGTTGATCTTCGACATGCTTGGAAATCTGCGGACCGATGGCGGGCGCCACGATAAAGCGCGCAAAGCCTTCTGAAAACGACGGCCTGTAACCGGCCTGCATGGCCGGAATCATCTCGGTCTGCCAGAATGGCGCCAACGCGGCCGAAGCGCCGCGTACTGCCGATAGGCCATCGATCAGGGCCTGCGGCCCCGCCAGGTGAGCCGCGAGTTCGTCCGCGCGGTACTCATGCCGACGCGATATGGCTTGCGTGACCCGCAGGAATATCTTCCAATACCAGACGAGAGCCACCACGGCCAAATGGTGTAACAAGCGCGACAATTGGAAAATCGAAAGCGCTCTAGCTACCGAATCCGATCCGAGATTGCCGAGCGTTCGCGCCATGGCCGCGCGTGTCTTGTGAACCCAGGGCCACAACCGTGTATCGCCGCTGTAGTAATGACCAAATTCATGCGCCAACACGGCGCGAAATTGGGAGATCGTCAAAATGCGGAGCAGCGGGAGCCCCAATCCCATCACTCGCCGGCTACCGAAACCCATCATGCCGCCTCGCTCCGACACCCATGCGTTCACGTCGGCGACCAAATACACTTCACGCGGCAAACTCTCTCCCAGATCACCGGCGACTGCGGCAAGTTCAGCGAACAGTCTGGGTTGTTCCCGAGCGTCCAGCCGTGGACCCGGCGGCGTGAAGACGTCCCGTCGCGGCAGGAGCGACCACACAATCACGAGCGCCACCACAATTCCAGCCAGAAATATAAGCAGGGTGGTGAAATTGGGCGATGACGAAACCAGCAGGAAGGGCAGATAAACGCACGCGGCAGCGAGCAAGAGCGTGAATATGTAGGAGAAGACCACCAGAAAGATCGCTAATCCCGCCCAGATCGCAAGCGATCGGCGAACCGGCATTCCCGAGGCTTTCTCAGAAAACATGCAGGAACGAAGGTGTACCACGCCGGATATCGGACGCGTCCGGACTAAGTCTGGGGTGGCGCTGACGCCCCGGAGCGTTAATTTGTATTATTGCCCGATTCGCTGTGTTGTGTCGTCGTGGGAACCTCTTAAGAATGGCGAAGACGATGTTCATGCCGGCCTGTAGCCATTCTCTCGCGAATTTGGGTCAGGCGCCGAGGACTTGGGTGCGCGACATGAAAGTGAGGGATCAGGTCGGCCTCTTTTTTGCGGCATTAATCCGTGCGTATGTAATACGCTAGGATTGGAGGCGCGAAATGGATACTCCCAAGTCCCTGGAGTTGCTCGAACAACGGCGGGCCAGCATCACCCAACAGATCGCAGGGTTGGGCGACCTGCGGTCGGGTTCGGTCACGTCCACTACCGGCAAATGTGGCAAGCCCAACTGCCACTGCCATCAACCCAAAGATCCAGGCCATGGTCCCAACCTTCGTCTGACCTACAAGGCGAATGGCAAGACGATCACCGAGTCACTGTCCGATCCGGGAGCAATGCGGAAAGTGGAACGCGAGGTCGCGGAATTCCGGAAATTGCAAAGTTTGCACAAGGAATTTGTCGAGGTCAACATTCAGATCTGCCAGATACGTCCAACCGAAGCAGATACGATGTTGCCAGAGGAAAAAAAACGGCCGAAACGATCCGTCAAGAAGTCGCCCGCGAAGTAGATCAACTGCTGCGTGTCATCTTCAACGATCGCCGCAAGACGGGCCGTCTCGATCTGGAAGCAGTCGAGATGGCAGTGCGCTCGGCGGTGCATCAGGCTGGCGCGGCAGCCTTAACGACACTGCTGCAATTTGAAGCGCCGGCTGCCCTCCAGCGAACGCTTGCTTGTCCTTGTGGCCGCCACGCTGACTACCGGGAGTTGCGCACCAAAACGATTCTAACCGCAGTGGGCCAAGCGAATGTATCTCGACCCTACTACCTGTGCCCGCACTGCCATCAGGGACAGTTTCCTGCTGACGAGGAGTTGGACGTGAAGGACACCGGATTCTCGCCCGGCGTGCGCCGCATGTTAGCAGTAGTAGGAGCGGCGGCGCCCTTCGAGCAGGGCCGTCAGCAGATGGAGGCTCTGGCCGGTTTGGAGGTGACTACCAAGGCGGTGGAACGGACGGCAGAGACCATCGGCGCCGACATCGCCGCGCGCGATCAGGCGGAGATTCAGCGGGCCATGCAGTTGGATTTTCCCATCGTGGTGGGAGAACCAGTGCCGATTCTGTATGTGCTCATGGATGGCACGGGTGTGCCGGTGGTGAGGAGAGAGACCGAAGGCCGGCAGGGCAAGCTCGAAGGTCAGCCAGCGCACACGCGGGAGGTCAAGCTGGGATGCTCCTTCACGCAGACGACGTGGGACGAAGAAGGCTACCCGATCCGCGACCCCGATTCGACCACCTACGTGGGCGCGATTGAAACGGCGGAAGAGTTCGGCAAGCGGATCTATTTGGAAGCGTGGAAACGGGGCTGGAGCCGAGCCCTGAAGAAAGTAGTGATGGGCGATGGATCGGAATGGATCTGGAACCAGGCTGAGCTGTACTTTCCCGGCGCGACGCAGATCCTCGATCTGTATCATGCTCGCGAACACCTCTGGGACTTGGCTCGCCGGCTGTACCCCAACGAGGAAGCCCTCCAGAAACGCTGGATGATGGTCCACGGAGACTGGCTCGAAAACTGCAAAATCAAAAAGCTGGTGGCGTCTCTACAATCGATCCAGCCATCGTCAGTCGAGCTGGCCGAAAAGCTCCGAACCGAGGCCGAGTACTTTCGCAAAAACGCCCGCCGCATGCGTTACCCAAAGTTCCGCCGCCAGCACTTGTTTGTCGGCACCGGCGTCATCGAGGCCGGTTGCAAGACCGTGATCGGCTCTCGCTGCAAGCAGTCCGGCATGTTCTGGACCGTGCGTGGAGTCAACGCCATCCTTGCCCTGCGCTGCTCGCAACTCAACGGCCGCTTTGAGGACTACTGGGAGACCCGCCGAGTCGCGTAAGTTCCACTTCTATGTCGCGCACCCCGAGGACTTCGCCGCGAGACCGTTGGGGTGCACGAGCGGTCTGGGAGGGGCGGTGAGGGCGTCGAACATGCGGAAGTCGGCGGCCTGTTGGGCTCTTTGCGAAACGAAAGGCGAGTGGGCTTCCCGCTGGAGTTTCTTGAGCGTTTCCAAAGCTTTGTAGAACGAGCGCTCGTACGTGGTGGCGTAGCGGTGAAGGAGGGCGAGGAGTTTTTGGTCGAGGGTGTCGGCCTCAAAGGCTTGATCCTGGCGGGCGCGGACGCGGTCGAGGCGCCAGCGGGCTTGGGCCATCTCGTCGACGAGGAGAGATTCAGTGGGCGTCGCGGGGTGGTGCTCCTGGACGAGAATGTCGAGGAGTTCCTGGTATTCGGCTGGGTCTTCGTTGGGGAGGACGATTTTTTGTGAAGTTAGGCCATGAGTGGTGGCGTTCATGGAAGAGGCGGCTTTGCCTTCGGGGGTTTTTGGACCGGTTTGCATATTGCGCGGGAATCCTTTCGACTTGACAATAGCAGGCGAGGGGCGAAAAACGGATCGGGCGGGCGGGGGTCTTTGGCTCTAAGTATTTGCTCGGTTTAGGGTTAGTAATATTATTCGGCGGCGTGACCGCCTTTTGTTCGCTGTTGGGTGAAGGATGACGTCACTATTGGCAATGGGACTTAGTGGGTTCAACCCGTATCGAAGTCACCGGTCACCGATCCGATCTCGGCCTGGCGGGCTGCACAGCGGCCTGCCCGATCACCCGGCTTTTTTTGTTCTTATTAGTACACTTTTTCGAAATGCTCGATGCCGGCCTGGCGGAGCTTCGCCTCCACCTCTGTGACTTGGGAAGGAGCCAAAGGTCCGATCAAGACCCGGCGGATGACGTCGTTCGGCCCGTCGGCTACGATCGGATGAAAACCGCGCCCTTCGAGGACGCTTACCCAGCCTCCGACATAAGGCTGCGCAAACGCGCCCACTTGTATATATGCAGCACCTGGTTGCGGGTGGACGAGTTCGCGAGCGGCTTGGGACTCTGCGGCCACGGGTGGAACTAACGGAAGCTTAGCGGCCGCCGGCAAAGCCGCCGCCTCAGCCACAATCATAGGCGTCTTAGCGACCGCGACGATCACGGGCGCCGTCTTGACAACCGCAGGCGCCAGATTTCTAGCAGGCTTGGCTGGCACCGGTGGAGTGATAGCGAGCGGCGCGGCCGTGGGACTCTCCTCTTTTTTGGCGCCTGCGATTTTTCCGGGAGCCGCGGACTGGGCGGCCGCGGGTAGTGGGGCTGCCGGGCTAGCAGCCAGCTCTTTTGGTTGGCTGGAAACGGGCCGGGGTTTGGTTAGCGCCACCGCTCGCGCAGTGGAATGGTGCTTTGCGGCTGCGTGGGTAGAAGAAATCCTCCCTCCCAGATAGACGCTCGCGAGCAGAAGGCCGAAGCACAAGGTCAAGAGCATGGCCAGAATCACTTTCCGGCTTTGTTTCTTCGGTTCAATTGCGACTAGCGGTTCCGCGGAAGCAGCCTCTTCGGCCGGAACCTGGGTGCGAATCGATTCCATGGCAGGACTATCGGCAGGATGGGGCAAATTCTGGAGAGAACCCGGGCGCATCCCCTAGTAGCATCCCCTGCCGACCTGGGCGCATCATAATCTTGTCTAGTGAACTCCAGGTGATAGCATCATGAAAGCAGACGAATGCTCGCCGCCCCAGTAGCCAATTCCGCCTCCAACCTGCTAGAGAAAATAGGGAACACGCCGCTTTTCCGGCTGGAGCGGTTGGCCTCGGAATTGTCCGGGATTGAACTCTATGGCAAGGCGGAGTTTTTCAATCCCGGCGGCTCAGTGAAAGACCGCGCCGGACTGAACATGATTCTGCAGGGCGAGCGCACGGGCCAACTCACCAAAGACAAGATCGTCCTCGACGCGACCAGCGGAAATACCGGCATCGCTTACGCCATGATCGGCGCTTACAAAGGATATCGCGTCAAGCTGTGCCTGCCCAAGAACGCGTCTCTCGAAAGAAAGCACATCCTGCATGCCTTCGGCGCCGAGATGGTATTTTCCGATCCGGGTGAAGGCTCGGACGGCGCGATTCGCCTCTGCCGCGAAATCTACAGCGCCGACCCCGGCCGATACTTTTATCCGGACCAATACAACAACCCAGCCAATTGGCAGGCTCATTATGATGGCACGGCGGTGGAGCTGCTGGAGCAGACGCAAGGGCGTATCACGCATTTTGTGGCCTCGATGGGCACCAGCGGGACGTTCATGGGCGTGACGCGGCGCTTCCACCGGGACGCGCCTCAAGTGCGCTGCATCTCGGCACAACCGTCTTCCGGCTTTCATGGTCTCGAAGGGCTGAAACACATGCCCACGGCCATTGTTCCCGGCATCTACGATCCGGATCTGGCGGACGAGAATATCTGGATCGAGACTGAAGATGCCTACGAAATGTGCCGCCGGGCGGCGCGCGAAGAAGCCATGCTGTTGGGCATCTCGTCAGGGGCTAATCTAGTGGCAGCGCTGAAGGTTGCCCGGAGTTTGCACGAGAAAGGCGAATCCGGCGTAATCGTGACCGTTCTCTGCGACAGCGCCTACAAATACCTCAGCGAACCGTTCTGGAATGATTAAGATCGAAAAGACCGCCTGGGACATTATGGTTGCCCATGTGGAAAGTACCTATCCCAAGGAAGGCTGCGGCGTGATGCTCGGAACCGGCCAGTTGGCGAGTGAAGCCGTTCCGTTGCCCAACTCTTATAGCGGGCCGCAGGAAGATTTTTTTGTGCTGGACCCACAGGACCTGGCCCGCGCCGACCGCGAGGCGCGCGAAGCCGGTTTGGGTATCATCGGCATTTTCCATTCGCACCCAGACTGCGACGCGTATTTCTCCAAGCGCGATCTGGAGCATTCCTGTCCCTGGTATTCTTACGTCGTGCTCTCGGTGAAAAAGGGACGCTTCGATCATGCCAACAGCTACCGGCCGGATTTTGACGCGAGCACCGCACCTAAGGAAGAACTAATTTATGGCTAAGATTCTGATTCCCACGCCGCTGCGGCAGTATGCCGGCCAACAAGATTCGGTCGAGATCTCCGGCTCTACCGTCGGCGAAGCGCTGAAAGGGCTGACCATGCAGTTTGGCGATCTGCGCAAGCATCTCTATAACGACCAAGGCAAGCTGCGCAGCTTTGTGAACGTCTATGTGAATGACGAGGATATCCGCTACCTGCAGAAAGACGGCACGCCGATCAAGGATGGCGATACGGTATCCATCGTGCCCAGCATCGCCGGCGGCGCCAGCGTGGAAACGCCGGTCGAGCCCGCGACTCTCAGTAAAGACGAGATCCTGCGCTACTCGCGGCACCTGATCATGCCGGAAGTGGGCATGGAGGGCCAGCTCAAGCTCAAAAACGCGAAGGTCGCGCTGATCGGCACCGGTGGTCTCGGCGCTCCGCTGGGATTGTATCTGGCAGCCGCCGGGATCGGCCGGATTGGATTGGTCGATTTCGATGTGGTCGATTTCACCAACCTCCAGCGGCAAGTGATTCACGGGACCAAGGATGTTGGCAGGAAGAAGCTCGATTCGGCTGCCGAGACGATGCTCGATATTAATCCGTATCTGCGGATTGACCGCTACGAAACGGCTCTGACGAGCGAGAACGCGCTGGAGATTCTGCGGCCCTATGACATTGTGGTGGATGGAACGGACAATTTTCCCACCCGCTATCTGGTGAACGATGCCTGCGTGCTGTTGGGCAAGCCGAACGTCTACGGTTCGATTTTTCGTTTTGAGGGCCAGGCGACGGTGTTCGGTTATCCCGGCGGCCCATGTTATCGCTGCCTGTATTCCGAGCCGCCTCCCGCCGGGCTGGTTCCCAGTTGCGCCGAGGGTGGCGTGCTGGGCATTCTTCCCGGGACGATTGGCTTGATCCAAGCCACCGAAGTGGTCAAGCTGATTCTCGGCATTGGCGAGCCGCTGGTGGGCCGGCTGCTGCTGTATGATGCACTGGCCATGCGCTTCCGAGAGCTGAAGCTGCGCAGAAATGCCGAATGCCCCATGTGCGGCGATCATCCGACCATTCACCAACTGATCGATTACCAGCAGTTCTGCGGCATTCCGGGCCAAACGCACGAACCGGCGCCGGCCGCGGGCGATATCGAAGTGACCGAAGTGAAGTCTAAACTGGACGGCAAGCATCCTTTTGTTTTGGTCGACGTGCGCGAGCCGCACGAATATCAGATCTGCAAAATTCCCGGTTCGCACCTGATTCCGCTGGGCGATCTGCCCAAACGCGTGAATGAACTGAACCCGGCCGATGAGATTGTGGTGCACTGCAAGAGCGGCGGGCGCTCGGCCAAGGCGGTCGATTTTCTGAAGCAGTCCGGGTTCAAGAACGTCCGCAATATGAAGGGCGGCATTCTCGCGTGGAGCGATAAAGTGGACCCCAGCGTTCCGAAATACTGATGGTTTTGGCGCTATTGTCGTTATTTTTTAGGGGAATTTTTTAGGGAAAAGATTTTTTCGGCGGCAGGTGTGGTGAACAACTACTATCCCGAGTCGGTCCTGTCCCCCGGCTACGATCACACAGATATATGGGTCAAGTTTGGCCAGCGGCGTCGGTCAACCCAGCGCTCTGCCGCTCCCGCTCGGGATCCAAGGAACCTCCGTACAGATTGGTCCTTACGCAGCGCCGCTTTATTACGTCAGTAGCGGGCAAGTCAACATCGAAATACCTTCCGAACTGCCTCCGGGCCAATATCCGATATTGGTCACGCTCAACAATGCGACGGCGTTGGACACGATTAACATCAATGGGTTCCAGGCGGGCGTTGCCGCGTACGCCGATGACAGCGTTCTCGGGCAGCACGCGGATGGCTCATACGTGACGTCCAGCCACCCGGCCAACCCAGGCGAAGTGATCGTCATCTATCTGGCGGGTCTGGGAGCAACCAATCCCGCGGTACCCTCCGGTCATGCGGCGCCAACGTCCGAGCCGCTGGCTCGGGTAGTCAACACGGCTACCGTGACGATAGACAGCCAGAATGCGACTGTGCAATTCGCCGGTTTAGCGCCCGGGTTTGTCGGTCTCTACCAGATCGATGTACAGGTTCCGGCGAACGCACGCACGGGTCTTTTGCCCTTGGTGGTTTCGCAGAGCGGCGTGGCGGGGAACACCACGAATTTGTTTGTGGGACAGTGAAGGCCCCCATGGCCAGGACCGTTTAGAATTCCACGCGCAGCAACAACTGTATTTGCCGGGCGGTCTCGTTCAACGGCGTGAGCGCCGGGAAACCGCTCTGTAGCCCAAGCCTGCCATAGCTGGCGGCGCCGAACCCAGGGAGGTTGAGATAAGGATAGGGCTGATTCAGGTTGGCGTGGTTCAGGATGTTGAAGGCGTCGGCGCGCAGCACCAACCGCCCGGCCTCACCCAGGTACTTTATGGGGAAACTCCGCGAAAGCGACAGATCGATGTTGTAGAGACCGGGACCTCTCAGCGCGTTTCGGCCCTCATTCCCACCGTTGGGATTGTCCTGAAACGCCGCTGGATTCAGCAACTGGACGCCGCCCGCAACCGGGATCGGATTCGCGAGATAAACGTTGTTCGGCTCGACAATGTCGACGCGTGGATTGTAGGGCTCGCCGCCAATACTGTTCGCCGGAACATTGGTGCTGCCGGTAACCGTGAAGGGAAACCCGGACCGGAAGGCAGCTAGACCAGCTATCCCCCAATTCCGAAACACGGGGGCGGCCGGGGTGCCACGCAAAACTGCCGGTAGATTCCAGTACGAGAAAATCACCAGATTGTGCCGTTGATCGTAGTCGGAATTCCCCCGGTCGCCGTTGGGGTCGAATTCATGCTCAAAGGCGGCGCTCCCGGTGGTCGACCCGCCCAGATTCGCGCTGCTGGTGAAACTAAGATCGAAGAACTGGCCTGCGATCGGGTCGCTTTGATTATCGATCCAATGGCTCCAGGTGTAAGAGCCCTGGATAACGCCACGCTCGGACCGGTAGCGCACGACGGCGGTCATGGCATTGTAGTCGGAATACCCCTGATTGGCGAGGTAGTTGATGTCCACCCCATTCAAGTTGTAGGTCGCGCGGCCATCGCCGCCGTCCGGAACGGTGCCCAAGCGGTTGATGATGTCGGTGGTCAACAAGTTGCGGCCATAGGTGCCAAGGGCGTTAACTTCCACCGAGAGGGAACTGCCGAAGCGGCGCTGGATTCCCGCGAAATAGCTCGAAACGCGTCCGTTCTTCAGGTTCGGAGCCACTAAGGTGAGGTCGGGGAAATCCGGCTGCAGCCCGGTGGTATCGACGTTCGAAAGTACGGCGCCGACCGGCTGCAAATAATTCAGCGGCTTGTTGACGGTAATAAATGGCAGAATGACTGAGTTGTTGCGGAGGTTTTCCCAGAGATTGTCGAACGGACGGTCGTAAAATGTTCCAAAAGCACCTCGAAATAAAGTCGTTCCGGTGCCGAACAGATCGAAGGAGGCGCCCACGCGGACCGCGACATTGCCGGTGTCCGTGTTAAAAAGTTGCTGGTTGCCGCTGGTCATCGGCTGATAATAGGCGCTCGCCAGTTGCTCGATCTCAGTCTGGCCGGGCCCGAGGCGGGGCAGCAAATCCTTTACCGGTCCCACGTTGGATGGAGCGCCGAAAAACTCATAGCGTAGCCCGTAATTCAGCGTCAGGCGCCGCGTGAGTTTGAAAGTGTCCTGAGCGAAGAGAAAGAATTGGTTGTAGCGATATTGGCGGTTGTAATTCGGGGTGACCGCTTGCCCCGGATACGCGGCGTTATCCAGGCCAGCCCGGAGATACTCGGGAGTGTCGGACGCGAAACTATCGGGCCCGAGAATTCCCGCAAACTGGTACTCGGGCACTTCGCCGGCCGTGAGGTAACCACTGACACTGCGAATCAGTACACCGGCCCCGGTAGTGATGAGATGACGGCCATGGGTCCAAATCAGGTTGTCGAGAATTTCCGTCGTCTTGCTGAGATTCTTATAGCTGTAAAAACCGAGACTGCCCGGCAACGATACATCGCCTACCTGGTCGGGGTTCAACACCGAACTGAACGGCGCCGGCACCGCCAGTGTCGGAACTTCCGGGTGCGGGCGGTTAAAATGCAGGTCGTCGTCGCTATAGCTGAGGCGGACCTCGTTGGTCAGATCGGAACGCAAAGTGTGGATGTAGCTGCCACCCGCGGCCCAGGTGTCTTGAATCAGCGGGGTGATGAACTCCGGATAAGGATTCCACTGAAAATCGGGCCGCGTTAGATTGACAAAGATGCCTCGCGCCAGGATCCGGTCGCGGCCGCTGGGAGTGGTGTAGTCGACGCGCTCGATGCCGAGTCCGCGGTCGAGATTATTGGGCGGACGTAAGACCAGATCCGCGACTGGATTGAAGCCGTTGGTTACGGCCGGCGCTGGATACATAGTCAGTAATTGGCGGGCCACTGAATTGGCGCTGGTGTAGGAGCTGACAAATGCCGTAGTAGGAAACGCAAAGGGTGTCGGATCCTGAAAACTATGGGTGCGCAAGTATTCAAACGCGCTCGAGAAGAAGAGCCGGTTTTTCAAGATTGGTCCGCCCACGAAGTAGCCTGGCTGATCCTCTTTGTCCGGAGTGCGCGCCATGCCAACCAGGTTCTCCTGAAACCCATTTGCATCCAGAACGTCGTTCTTGATGTAGAAGTAAGCCAGGCCATGGAATTGGTCCGAGCCTGAACGGGTAATGGCGTTAGCGACGAAACCGGCCGTGCGGCCGTACTCGGCCGAGAAGTTGTTGGTGGAGACGCGGTATTCCTGAATCGCTTCCGGCGCGATGGGCGTCAGCGGGCCGGAGGTAAGGTAGTTGTTGTTTTCCAATCCATCCAAGAGAAAATTGGAAGAAGTCGGGCGTGTGCCATTGATGGCAAGTCCGAGCCCGCGGCCGGTGGCGGCATCCGATGTCACCCCAGGCTGGGTCACCAGCATCGAGTAGATATCGCGGCCTTCCAAGGGAAGATTGTCGAGTTCTCCTTTGTCGATCACTTCGGAGATGGTTGACTCGAGCGGCGCGCGGCGGCCTTTTTGAGCGTCGAAGGAACCGGACTTGGTAGTGTCCACGTCCGGGCCAAAGAAAGTGACAATGGTTTTGCTGCCCGGGAGAAAGACGCTGTTGTATTCGCCGGCTTCCCAAACGTCGCTCAACGGGCGCAGCTTAAAATCGAGTTCCACGCGCGCGGCCACGGTGAGTTCCAGTTGTTGGAGTTCCTGGGCCTGATATCCCGGTGCTGTAACCCGGATGGTATAGAACCCCGGCGAAAGTAGTGGCAGATAATAGTTTCCCGACGCATCGCTGGTCGACCCGCCACCCAGGTTGGTGAGCCCGCTGGAGAACACGACATTCGCGCCGGCAATGGGTTGGCCGGTGCTCGAATCGAGCAAACGGCCGGAGATGAGGCCCTGCGTCGTCTGCCCGTGGCAGGCGGCTGGGAGCACGACAGCGGCTATGAGTACTACCAGGAGTGGGAAAGAGCGCCGAAGCAACGACATCCTGAAACGATCTCCGAATGCGGCGTAGTATGGTGCAAGGTTATCATGAAGCCAAAAACAATGGAGCAGGTTGGCGAGCCGAGGCGGACTGCGAACCCGGATTACCTCAACTCCGAGGGCCGTAAGCTGAACTCAAAGGATCATAAGCTTAAGCCAGAGGCTCATAAGCCTCTTACGGCATACTGCCGATGAAAGATTAGGGTCGACCTAGTGGTGAAGCGGAAACTCAGAAATTTTCTCATTTGCGCGCTCTTTGTGATCGCCAGCGCGGCCTCGCCTTATTTCCTCTCAAATATCCGCATTTTCCAAATCCTCAATCTCAAGGCCTTAGACACGCACTTTGTAGTGCGAGGCAAGGTCCCGACATCGGATGTCTTTCTGGTCATGGCCGATCAAAAAGCGCTGGACACCTACCCGGAACTGCGCATCTTCTGGCACAAGTATTACGCCGAGGCCATCCAGGCGGCGGCGGACGGCGGCGCCAAAGTGATCGGTTTGGACGCGACGTTTGGCATTCCGGTGGACAAATGGGAACCCGGCCTGGATCAGGCGATAGCCGCGACCGTGGCTGGCTTGGCGGTGGCCAATCCACCCGTACCGGTAGTATGCGCCTATGTGGACAGGCTAAATAGTAATCGGGATGCGCAGCAGGTTCCGCTGAACCTGCTGGCAGCGGGTTTGGGATTGGCCGCTTTTGCGAATCTCACCACTGATGTCGACGATTTTATCCGGCGCCAGGAACTGATCGAGAAGCCTTCCCCCGACTCCTCTTCCTCCGGCCCCGGGCAGCCGCGCAGCCGCAGCATGGCCATGCTGATGGCGGAAAAATATCTGGGAGCGGAGTTGACGTTCCAGAACGGCCAGATGCTGCTGAAGGGATTGCCGATTCCGGTCGGCAAGGACCGGGACATCGTCATCAACTATGCCGGGCCTCCGGGAACCTTTCCGCGCGCTTCCCTGGTGGACTTCCTCGACGCCGCGCGCCACGGAGATAAAGAGCAGATCCGTCGCTGGGTTGCCGGCAAGGCCGTGATCGTCGGTGTCGATTTCGTGGATGACTCATTTAACACGCCGTTTTTCAACTTCGGTCTGGGCGCAAGCAAGGACTGGAGAATGGCGGGCGCCGAGATCCATGCCAACGCGCTCGAAACGATTTTGACGCGGCACTTTTTGCTGCCAGTACCTGGGTTGGTGCGTGACGGGGCACTGTTGGTGGCGGCCGCTGGCACAGCCGCTATCGTTACGGGATTCGCGCCGGGTCTAGCGGTTGCTGGCATGTTGGCGGAACTTGCTCTTATTCTTGTTGGCACCCATTTGCTGTTCCTCAAGGGACGGATATTGTCCACCTCTGAGCTTCTGATGGCCGTTGTCATCTGTTTGCTCGCGGCGCTCGTCTACCGGTTTGCCACCGCCGAAAATCGCGGCAATTTGTTCAAAAGGGCGGTTGCGGTTTTTGTGGGCAAGGAGTTGGCCGCGTCGCTCGACACCACCCAGGGATTTGCGCTGAGCGGCAAAACCTTGAACCTTACGATTCTGTTTACGGATATTCGTGGCTTCACGGCATACTCCGAAAAGGTCTGCCAGGAGCAAGGTCCGGAAGTCCTGGTCAAGCAGTTGAACGAATACATGGACCTGATGGTGTCGATCATCGTCAAGCATCATGGGCAGGTGAATAAGTTCATTGGCGACGGCATTCTGGCGATTTTTTCGGACGACGACGAGGGCTCCGTGGCCGGCGATCACGCCGTGCGCTGCGTCCGTTGCGCCAACGAGATGGTGACTGCGCCCAGCCCGTTTTCCACCGGCGCCGGCATTCATAGCGGCGAGGCAGTGGTCGGCAACATCGGGTCTGCGGATAAGATGGAGTATACCGTTTTAGGCGACACTGTGAACCTTGCTTCCCGCTTGGAAAGCCTGAACAAGGAGCACCACACTAAGTTGCTGATGTCGGAGACGACGCAGGAACTGCTGCATGGCGAGGTGCAGACTACGCATCTGGCGGCGGTACCGGTGCGCGGCAAAACGGCGCCCATCAATTTGTTTACCGTTTCGACATTAGTGCCGGCGCCGGAACCGGCCTCGACAGTGACTGTATAGGAGTGGATTTGAAGCTTTCGAAAATAACGATTCTTTTGGCCTCCGCGGCGATCGTGCCTGTGAACACATCCACGCTGTGGGCGGATGCTCCGAAGGAGGAACCGGTCGGCTTAGTGCTCAATCCCGGGGGAGGCAAGCTGCTGCGCGCCAACACCGAGACGCCGCTGGATGCCCGGGCGGGCGACCTGCTGTTTACCGGCGACGGGCTCCGCACCGGGACCGCTACGGCCTCGTTTCTATTTTGTCCGGCGAAATCGCTGGATACTCTCAGCGCCGGTGGAGAAGTCCGGTTGGATGCGAAGGCGACGAAGATCAAGACCGGCAAGATTTCTGAAGCGCCCGCGCGCGCCTGCACGCTGCCTCCCACCTTGCGCATCGCGCAAGCCAGCGAACAGCACTATGGCGTAAGCATGACGCGCACCGTTGGCGGGGTTGATTTTCCGCCGGTTCCGAAAGATAAGTTGCCCGCCAACGTCCTCACCGAAATTCAGCCCTTGGAAGCGGCCGCCGCAACCGACACTAGCGACCCATCGCCGCATGTCGCTCTAGCCGCCGTTTATGAGCAGAATCAGCTTCCCGCCAACGCGCTGGCCGAATACCAGAAGGTGGTCGGCGTGTGGCAAAACGCGGAATGGGTCAAGAGTAAAATTTTCGGGCTGGAGGAATCGCTCGCCACCGCCGCCGCGGCAGCCGCCGCCAACGCGGGTACGGCCGGTCAGACCTATGCCTTGATGGTGGGCATTTCGAAATACAAGAACCCGCAGCTCAATTTGCAGTTCGCCGACAAAGACGCCGTGGACTTCGGCAAGGTCGTGGAGACGCAACGTTTTGGGGGTGTACCCTCGCAGAATGTGATGGTCTTGACCGACGAGAAAGCCACCGCCGGCGCCGTCCGCAATGGTTTCCAAACGTTTTTGAAAGCCAAAGCGACCAAAATGGACACGGTGGTGATTCTGTTGGCTTCGCATGGGACTGTCGAGGTTCCAGGCACTAAGGATTCCTATGTGCTGACGTACGATTCCGACCCGCAGGATCTGAAAAGCACGGCCATCACGATGAGCGAGATCCAGCAGTTGTTCCAAGAGCAGCTCAAGAACGTCGCGCGGGTGATGATGTTTGTGGATGTGTGCAAGGCGGGAACCATCGGCACCATCCAGAACACGCCGGTGGAAGGCGCGGTAGCGAGCCTGGGCCAGAGCCAGGGTGTATTGTTCGGCTTGCTGGCCAGCGGTCCCAAAGAATTTTCAATTGAAGGTCCCCAGTTTGGCGGCGGCCACGGCGCGTTCAGTTATTTCGTGCTGAAAGGCTTGATGGGAGCGGCGGACCGCAACAAAGATGGCGTCGTCACGATTCGGGAATTGATTCGCTATGTGACCGATTCCGTGGCCGACGCGACAGATGACAAACAGCATCCCAAGGACTTCGGCACGTTTGAAAACACTACCAAACTCGCCGATCTGACCAAGCCGGGCATGGAGCTGGCGCGGTTCCGCATGTTGAACGATCCGGCCTGGGATCAGCCGGTTCTGTTGGCTTCGGCTTCGCCCGAGCCGCAACTGCCCAGCCGGCAAGTGGAAGAAGAGATCCAGCGTTATGAAGACGCGATTCAAAACCGTCGTATTTTGCCCGAGCAGCCGAACAACGCTTTTTCCGCGCTGGCGAAATTGAAGGGGGACCTTTCGAGCGACCAGTACTTCCGCTACGAGAATGAGCTGCGCGTGGCGCTGGACGATGGAGCGCAGCAGATTGTGCTCCGGTATTTGCAAGGCGATCAGAATCCGCAAACCCGCGAAGAGTTCGCCGAGGGCGCCAGATATGAAGAAGCCGGCCGCAAGTTGACGCACGAATCGCTGTTTCTCGAAGGCCGCGAGAACTTCTTCGAGGGCCGCACGCTGTTGTTCGACAAAAAGTTTCCCGACGCGGCCAGCCTGCTTGAGACCTCGATCCGCTTCGATCCCAGCGCCGCTTATGGCTATAACGCGCTGGGCATCGCCTACCTGGAGCAAGCGCAGTTTGATAGAGCCATCCCCGCCTTCCGCGATGCCGCGAAACGCGCCGTGCACTGGTCCTATCCGCTGCACAACCTTGCGCTTTCCTATGTGGAGACCGGCGATTACAAAGACGCCATCAAGAGCTATCAGCAGGCCATGAAGCTAACGCCGCAGTATGGCTACCTTCCCTACAACCTGGGTTTGGTCTATCAGCGGATCAACCGGCGAAAAGAAGCGGAAGCTTCCTACCGTAAGGCCATGCTGCTCTCGCCCGAGCTGGCCCAACCCTACAACGCGCTGGGAACCTTAAAAGCGTCGGAAGGCAAGCGCGCAGACGCCGAACAAAACTATAAAGAGGCGCTGGTGAAGGATCCGAAGCTTCTGGCGGCGCGCCACAACTATGCCATTCTGCTTTCCGGGGAAAAGGACCGGCAGCAGGAAGCCATCGATCTGTGGAAACAGAACCTCCAGCAATCGCCGGATTATTTGCCTTCGCGGCTGAGCTTGGCGCAGTTTCTGGCCGGGCGGGGCGACAACGCCGCCGCGATCGAGCAATACCGGCAGGTCACGGCTTTGAAGCCCGGCTACGTAGCGGCTCATGCCGCTCTGGGGGCTCTCTTGGCCAAGAACGGAGACCAGGCGGCAGCACTCGAGGAATACAAAACGGCCGCGCAACTGGATGCGCACGATCCGGAGTTCCCGGAGCGGATAGGCGACCTGGAAGCCGCCGGTAACCATACGGCGGAAGCCAAAGCGGCCTATACTTCCGCGTTGAGCCTCACCACTGACCGGAGCGCGCGCAAACGCATCGAAAATAAGGCCAAGTCCTTAAAATAAACCAGGGACGGACCACACGTTCCCCGGTTTTCGCCGCAAGCTATTCGCGGTGGCCGGTAGTGAGAGGCGCCTGCCCCACTATGCCTACCAAGCCCGTGCGGTAAAATAAGACCTCAGGGCAAGTTCTTCCGCGCTGGATCATCTTTTGGGCGATCGTCTGCGTCGTGATGACCGCTTTACTAATCGTATATTCATATGGCTTTTTCCGAACCGCCGCTTAGTCTAGCTTGGGGATTCCAGTTCGAAGACCTCTATCAACGGGAAGGTCTTGCGCGGCTGGATGCGGCCTTTCTGAATCAATTGCAAGCCACCAGCATCGAGTTGTTCAACCGCCTGATCGAGGGCCGGGCCGACCCGGCTACGTTAGCCCGCAAAGACTACTCTGAGCTGGTCATCGATCTCGCTCCGCACTTGGAAGATTTTCTGGGCGAGTTGTTCGGCATTCAAAGCGAAGTGGCGGAGTTGCAGGCCAAACATCACGCGCTTGCCCCCCTGTACGCGTTCAAGCGCAAATTCATCGTCAAACGAGCCATTAGCGGCGTGTCCCATGAACAGGCCGCGGAGATCGACGGCCTGGCGCTCGGCTGCGATCTGGAAGCGCTGTTCGCCGAGCCGCTGACCGAAGACAGTTTTTTAGCCCACGTCTCCCGCTGGCTCGAAGACGCGCCGGCGCACGATTCCCAGCTTCAGACGGCCCAACGTTATGCCGCATGGGCTTGCCTGTCGACCGCCGGAATCGCCAAACACCACCATGGCGTGCTGTTTAAAGTGCCGAACAAGCTCGACATGCAGCATCTGGTCCCCGCCGAAACGGTGCTGGTGGATGGGGTCGCCCGCTTGGCCTTCCCCAAGCACGAATGGCGTCAGCGAGAAGCGTTTCATCTCACCGATCCGGGCATGGATTTACGCGCCTCGCTCGACCAGGCCAACTATTGCATCAAGTGCCATAACCAAGGCAAAGATAGCTGTTCGACCGGTCTAAAGGAAAAAACTGGCGCCTTCAAGCTAACCGTCTTCGGCGTCACTCTGGCAGGCTGCCCGCTGGATGAAAAAATCTCCGAAATGAACCTGGTCAAGCAGGACGGCTATTCCATCGGAGGCCTCGCGATCGCCGTGATCGACAACCCGATGTGCGCCGCGACCGGTCACCGGATCTGCAACGATTGCATGAAATCCTGCATATTTCAGAAGCAGGAGCCGGTGGACATTCCGCAGGTGGAAACGCGCACCTTGAAAGACGTGCTCGAACTGCCTTGGGGTTTTGAGATCTACAGTCTGCTGACGCGTTGGAATCCGCTCAATCTCGAACGCCCGCTGCCGAAACCCGCCACCGGCTACAAGGTTTTGGTGGTCGGGTTGGGACCCGCGGGATTCACTCTGGCGCATCACTTGATCAATGACGGGCATACCGTCGCCGCCGTGGACGGTCTGAAAATCGAGCCGCTGGATGCGGAGATTTCGGGAGTCACGCCACTGGGCGAACGCGCGCCGTTTCGCCCCATTCGCGAAGTGGACGATCTGTTTGAATCGCTCAACGATCGCGTGATGGCCGGGTTTGGCGGAGTCGCCGAATATGGAATCACGGTCCGCTGGAACAAGAACTACCTGAAAGTGATCCGTCTGCTGCTGGAACGGCGCGCGCAATTTTCCATGTTCGGCGGCGTGCGCTTTGGCGGAACTTTAACGGTGGACAGCGCCTTCTCGCTCGGCTTCGATCACATCGCATTGTGCGCCGGGGCCGGCAAACCAACCGTAGTGCCGATGAAAAATGGCCTGGTGAACGGAGTGCGCCAGGCATCGGACTTCCTCATGGCGCTACAACTCACCGGCGCGGCCAAGGAAAGCTCCATCGCCAATCTGCAAATTCGCATGCCGGTGGTGGTGATCGGAGGCGGCCTCACGGCCATCGATACGGCCACGGAATCCATGGCCTACTACGTCGTGCAAGTGGAGAAATTTCTGCACCGCTATGAGGCGTTGGTCAAAGAGCGTGGCGAAGCGGAAGTGCGCTCCGATTGGACGCCGGCGGAAAGCGAGTATGCGGACCAATTCCTGGCCCACGCCTGCGAGATTCGCAATGAGCGCGCCGCCGCGGCGCGGGAAGGCCGCGACCCCGATCTCATCAGCCTGCTGCAATCCTGGGGCGGCGTCACCATGGCTTACCGGCGGCGCATGATCGATTCTCCCAGCTATACACTGAACCACGAGGAAATCGACAAAGCATTGGAAGAGGGCATTCACTTCGCCGAGTGCCTTACGCCGCGCGAGGTGGAAGTAGATCGACACGGCAATGCGGCCGGGCTCATCCTTTCCCGCCAATGCCGCGATTCCGCCAGCGGAAAAATGACGGACACCGGCGAGCTGGTCCGGCTGCGGGCTGGTTCGATTCTGGTGGCTGCCGGAACACAGCCCAACACCGTGCTGGCGCGCGAGGACTCGCATAACGTGTTCCTGGACGGCCGCTGGTTCCAAACGGTGGATGAAGAGGGCAACCTGGTCAAGCCGGAACGGCTGGCCAAGCCAAGCCAGGCGCAGGTGCTGATGTCGCTGCGTCCGGATGGCCGCGCCATCAGCTTCTTCGGCGACCTGCATCCGTCCTACAACGGCAACGTAGTCAAAGCCATGGCCAGCGCCAAGCAAGGTTATCCGGTGGTTTCCCGTTGTTTGCAGCGCCGTCAGCCCACGCCGGACGATATCGAGGCTCTATTGAACGAAGGCTTGCGCGCGGTGGTGCATGAGGTGGTGCGCCTCACGCCCACCATCGTGGAGGTTGTGGTGAAAGCGCCCTTCGCCGCGCGTGAGTTCCGTCCGGGGCAATTTTACCGCCTGCAGAATTTCGAATCCCTGGCGCCCCAGGCCAATGGAACCAATCTCGCCATGGAAGGACTGGCGCTCACGGGCGCCTCTGTCGATCGCGAAAAAGGTCTGCTGTCGACCATTGTTCTCGAGATGGGCGGATCGTCCGATCTCTGCGCTCTCCTCAAGCCCGGTGAACCCGTGATCCTCATGGGACCGACCGGTACGGCCACCGAAACGCCGTCCGGAGAAACGATGCTGATGGCGGGCGGCGGACTCGGCAATGCGGTTCTGTTCTCCATCGGCCAGCAAATCCGCCGATCCGGTTCACGCGCGATTTACTTCGCCGGCTATAAAAAGATCATCGACCGCTACAAGATCGACGAAATCGAAAACGCAGCCGATCTGGTGATCTGGTGCTGCGATGAACCGCCCGGTTTTGAGCCCCGTCGTCCGCAAGATAAAGCTTTTGTCGGAAACATCGTCGAAGCGATGACAGCCTATGCGCGCGGTGACCTGGGTCTTCCCGCCATCCCGTTCAGCGAAGTCGATCGGGTGATCGCCATCGGCTCGGACGGCATGATGGCGGCTGTCGCGCGCGCCCGGCACACTGTTTTGCGGCCCTATCTGAAACCGGAACACGCCGCCATTGGGAGCATCAATTCACCCATGCAATGCATGTTGAAGGAGATCTGCGCCCAGTGCCTGCAGGTGCACAAGCATCCAACGACGGGCGAAGAGACGACAGTTTTCTCCTGCTTTAATCAGGACCAACCGCTGGATCATGTGGATTGGAACAATCTGCGTTCCAGGCTGGGGCAGAACTCGGTTCAGGAGAAACTCACCAAGCGCTGGGTGGACCATTGCCTGCGGCAGTTGGGCGTGCGGGAAGAGCTGGTCGCGCAGTAGTGGCCAGCGAACTATATCGGCAACAACTCCAGCGCCGCCTGCAGCTCGCTCTGGGTGTGGTGATCGCCCGTGCGCCCCGTCACCTCGATCCCGTTTTCATACAGCTCGCGCGCTTCTTCCACGCGGCCTAGTTTCTCCAGCGCCTGGCCGCCGTGAAAATAAGCGGCGGCATAATTCGGATTGGCGGCCAACAGCGCCCGGTACTCCGTCACCGCCGATTCCAGCTCACCGGAGTTGGCGTAATCCATCGCCAGCCCGTAACGCGCGAAGGTGTCTTGTGGATTCTGCGCCAGCATGGCTTGTAGAGTTTCTCGTCGGCTCATGAATACCTACCTCGTGAATATCTACAATGCTACGATACGCCTGTGGCATGCCCATTCTTCTATCCGCTGGAGCCGATGGATGCCGGGCACTGGTCCAACCAGCCTCGCGTTCCCTTGGGTGATCTGCACGACGGAGAGTGCCGCGCGCAAGCCACCGCCTTTCGCCCGGGGCTGGAGCAACTCGCCCGGCAATGCAATGTGGGCTACAGCCGTGGCGAGTGCCCGCGCTTTCCGCTCGAGGCCGAAGCCGATGCTTTTCGCTTCAATCTGGCCGCCGACCAGGGAGCCCGGCTCGAAATTCGATACATCGTGGAAAAGTCGTGCTGGCCAGTGCGCCATGGGGAGCTGGAGGTTGGTTTGGAAGCCGCCAGCGGCGGCGATACTCTAACGCGGCAGGCCGCGGCGTTCGCCGCCAGCTATATCCGGCGCCGCGATCAATTGTAGGGACCCCGTGGGGCCGACCCTGGGCTCGCCCGATTCCGAGCCGCGACGGTCAGGGAGCGGGCGCGCTCCCCCGACGGGACGACTCGAGAGCCTTCTCACGGCAGCGGGAACGGCAGGCCGGTGTAGTTTTCGGCGAGAGTAGCGGCCGCGGCTCGCGAAGTGGTGATCTGGTCCAGCTCCGCGATCTGGCGGCGATGGTCAAAGCCGTCATCGCCATCGAAGCGATGCAATAGCGAGGTCATCCACCAAGAGAAATGCTGCGCGCGCCAAACGCGGCGCAGACAGATTTCGGAGTAGCGATTCAAAAGATCCTCGGATCCGTTGCGATACCAGGCGGCCAGCGCCCGCGACAGGATGCGAACGTCGGCGGCAGCCAGATTCAGGCCCTTGGCGCCTGTTGGCGGCACGATATGCGCGGCGTCGCCGGCGAGAAACAGACGCCCAAACTGCATGGGCTCGGCCACGAAGCTTCGCATTGCGGTTACGCCCTTTTGGAAGATGACGCCGCGGTTCATACGAAAACCGCCGCTAGTCTCAAAGCGCCGGTCCAATTCTTCCCAGATCCGGCCGTCGGGCCAGAGCGCCAGATCCTCGCCGGGCCGGCACTGGAGATAGGCTCGAGTGATAACCGGCGACCGCATACTGAGCAGCGCGAATCCCCGTTCATGATTTGAATAAATCAGCTCATCGGATGCAGGCGAAGCTTCGGCAAGAACGCCCAGCCAGCCGAACGGATACAGTTTCTCGTAAACACGCAGCGCGCCGGCCGGAATCGAGGGCCGGCAGATTCCATGAAAACCGTCGCAGCCACCGATAAAATCGCAGACGATCTCATGGGAATCGCCATTGTGATCGAAGCGGATGCGGGGGGCATTGCTCTCCAACTCGTGGATGTTGGCGCGTGCCACTTCGAAAAGAATCTGTCCGCCGTTTTGCAACCGCGCCTTGATCAGATCTTTCACGACTTCGTGCTGCGCGTATACCGTGATGGCGCGCCCGTTGGTCAACTCGTGCAGGTCGATGCGGTGGCGTTCGCGATTGAACAGCAGTTCGATTCCGCGGTGAACCAGACCTTCACGGCGCATGCGATCTCCGACCCCCGACGAGTTCAGCAGGTCGACCGTGCCTTGTTCGAGAACCCCCGCGCGAACCCGCTCTTCCACGTGCTGGCGGGATTGGGCCTCAATCACGATGGATTCGATGCCTTCGAGATGAAGCAGGTGCGAGAGCAAGAGACCGGCGGGTCCCGCGCCAACGATGCCAACTTTGGTATGCAGTGTCGCCATGCGGCTCTTAGAAGGATGATACAAAGAAGCGATGAAGGAGTATCCAAAAACTCCGCCCGGCACTCAACCCGAGTATCTATACGAGGGCTACCGATCTTCTATTCGGCGCGCGCCGTTGCGGCCGCTGATCCAATTGCCGCACACGGTGAGTGAACTCACCGGTCCGCTCTATGGGCACAACCCGATCGGCGAGACGGACAACGACCTGACGCGGCATTTCGCGGAGCCGCCTATCGGAGAACGCATCATCGTCGCGGGCCGCGTGGTTGACCAGGATGGCCGTGGCGTGCCGAACGCGTTGATAGAGATCTGGCAGGCCAATTCCGCGGGCCGGTACCGGCATTCGAGAGATAATCACCCGGCGCCGCTCGATCCTAATTTTCTCGGCGCGGGCCGCGTCATTACGGATCAAACCGGCGCCTACCGGTTCGTTTCCGTCAAGCCGGGTGCTTATCCGTGGCGCAACCATCCCAACGCCTGGCGTCCTGCGCACATTCATTTTTCCTTGTTCGGTCCGGCGCTGGTGAGCCGCCTGGTAACGCAGATGTATTTTCCGAACGATCCGTTGATGCCGTTCGATCCGATTCTGCAATCGATCGCGGACGAGGGCGCACGGCGTCGATTGGTGTCCACTTTCGATCTTTCTCTCACCGAGCCGGAGTGGGCCATGGGCTATCGCTTCGATATCGTGCTGCGCGGGCGCTCGGCCACGCCGTTTGAGGAGAAAGACAAATGAGCCTGATTCCGACCGCCTCTCAAACCGTAGGCCCCTTCTTCAATTTCGGTCTCACCAGCGACTCTCAGTTGGGAATTCTTGTGTCTGAAGGCATCCGGCTCAAGTTCCGCGTGACCGATGGCGATGGCCTGCCCACGCCGGGCGACTCCCTGATCGAGATCTGGCAGGCGGACGCGAACGGCCGTTACCCCCATCCTCTGGATCCGCGCAGCGGCGACGCGAATCCGGATTTCCACGGATTCGGCCGCTTGCAAACGGACGAAAACGGGGTCTGTGTATTTCAGACAGTGAAACCGGGTCCGGTTCCGAGCGAAAATGGCAGCGCGCAGGCGCCGCACATCAACGTCACCATCTTCGCTCGCGGTCTCGGGAAGCAACTCCACACGCGGGTGTATTTCGACGGAGAAGTCGGCAACGCGGCGGATCCGATTCTTGCGCTCGTGCCCGCGGATAGGCGCGAAACGCTGCTTGCCAAACCGGTGGCCGGGCAGCCGAACGAGTGGTCGATCAAAATCCGGCTGCAAGGCGAAGGAGAAACTGTTTTCTTCGAAGTGTAAGATCACTTCATGTTCACGCGATTGATGGAGAGCCTGGCGGCCACGGAAGCCATGTCGCGGATCTTCTCGGATGCGAGCGTTCTGCAGGCGATGCTCGATTTCGAAGCGGCTCTGGCGCGCGCCGAGGCCCGCTGCGGTGTCATCCCAGCGCGTGCCGCCGCGGCCATTACGGAAGCGGCGCGGGCCGAGGCCTTCGACTGCGCCGACCTCGTGCGCCAGTCTCTGCGCGCCGGGACGCCGGCGATTCCGTTGGTTCGCTTTTTGACGGAGAAGGTGCGTTCCTACGATCAAGAGGCCGCAGACTACGTTCATTGGGGCGCCACCAGCCAGGACGTGGTGGACACGGCGCTGGTGCTTTTGCTGGAGCAATGCCGCGTTGTGCTGGCAGCCGATCACGAACGCATCCAGCGTAGATTGCGGCGTTTAAGCGAGGAGCATGCGAACACCGTAATGCTGGCGCGTACGCTATTGCAGCCCGCGCCTCCGATCACTTTTGGTTTGAAGGCGGCGGGCTGGTTCGCGTCGCTGCGGCGTGGCTGGTCGCGGGTCGAGAGCCGGTTTGCGGAGTCGAAATATTTGCAATTTGGCGGCGCGAGCGGGACTTTAGCTGCGCTGGGCAACCAAGGAATCAGAGTGAGCGAAGCTCTTGCGGTGGAGTTGGGGCTGAAGCACCCCGACGCGCCCTGGCATGCACATCGCGACCGGATTGCGGCTCTGTTGGCGGCGACGAGCATTTATACCGCGAACCTGGGAAAGATGGCGCTCGATATCGCGCTGCTGATGCAATACGAAGTGGGCGAGGCCGCAGAACCGGGCGGGGATGGGCGCGGGGGATCGTCGTCCATGCCGCACAAACATAACCCGACAGCGTGCATGCTGACAGTTGCGGCGGCGAAGCGCACTCCCGGTTTGTTGGCGAATTTTCTAACCGGGATGCTGCAGGAGCACGAGCGAGCGCTCGGCGGCTGGCAATCGGAGTGGACCACGGTTCAAGGAATCGTGCAAGCGGCGGGTGTTGCGGCGGAGTCGATGGCCGAAGTAGCGGAAGGATTGAAAGTGGACGCCGAACGCATGAGGCACAATATCGCGGCGACGCGCGGGACGGTGTTCGCGGAAAAGGCGGTGATCTTGATGGCCGAAGAGATGGGCCGAGATGCGGCGCGACGCCTGGTGGAAGAGACGCTGCGAGAGACCGGCGCGCCGCCGGACTTGCCGGGGCTACAAGTACCGGAAGCGTACCTGGGCAGCGCGGAAGCCTTTCGCGTGCGCCTGCTGGAAGGAGACAAATAAGATGCCGTTCGCGATATCGGAAGGCGCGCGCATTTTCTACCGTTTGGAGGGCTCGTCCGAAAAGCCGCTGCTGGTGTTGGCGCACTCGCTCGGCTTAGATCATGGCCAGTGGGATCCGCAGATGCCGGCGCTGTTGCGTCAATTCCAGGTTCTGCGGTTAGACCTGCGTGGACACGGCGCGTCGGATGTCCCCGCGGGCGATTACACCATCGCGCAGTTGAGTCGAGACGTACTCGCGGCAGTGGATTCCACGCGCCGGGAGCGCTTTGCGTATTGCGGGCTCTCGCTCGGCGGAATGATCGGCCAGTGGCTGGGCGCAAACGCTGGTGCGCGGATCGCAGGGTTGGTTTTGGCCAATACCTCGCCGCGCTTCAGCACGCCGGAGTTGTTCGATGCACGCCGCCACGCCGTGTTGGAAGGCGGTATGAGCGCGGTCGAAGAGACGGCCATAGAGCGCTTCTTCAGCCCGCGACTGCGGGCTGCGCAGAATCCCACATTCGCTTCGTGTAGAACGGCGCTGCGCATGACGAATCCCGTGGGGTACGCCGGTTGTTGCGCGGCCATTCGCGATATGGATCAGCGCCCAGTGCTTGGCGCCATACAAGTGCCCGTCCTGATCATCGCCGGAAGTCTGGATGTTTCGACGCCCTGGAAAGGGCATGGCGATGTGCTCGCGGCCGAGATCCCCGGAGCACGCACGGTGCTGCTGGACACGGCGCACATATCGAACATCGAGCGGCCATCGGCATTCACCAGCGCTCTGTTCGATTTCTTGCTAGCCGCGAAACCTGCCGATGGCCTGGCAATGCGCCGCGCCGTGCTAGGCGATGCATACGTGGATCGTGCGATCGCGAACGCCACGGACTTCACACGCGATTTCCAAAAATTGATCACTCAATACGCGTGGGGAAGCGTGTGGACGCGCCCAGGGCTCGATCCCAAAGTGCGCCGGTTATTGGTGTTGGCCATGACGGCTTCACTGGGGCGCTGGGAGGAATTCCGGCTGCACGTTCGCACCGGCCTGGCAAGTGAACTGGAGCTGGATGACCTAAAAGAAGTGTTGCTGCAAGTAGCCATCTATGCGGGAGTGCCAGCGGCGAACTCAGGTTTCCAAGCGGCGAGCGAAGAGCAGTCGTAGAATCGCGCCGACAACGGTTGCCTGTGGGTAGCAGTTATGCAAGATTGGTTTCATGGAGCGCGACCATGTCATAGCCGCCTTGAAGGCGCATGAACAGGAACTCCGCACCGCCGGCGTGTTGAGCCTATCCGTGTTTGGCTCGGTCGCACGCGGCGAGGATTCCGATCATGATGTCGATGTGGCGGTCCGCCTGAGCGAGACTTTTTCGACGCCCGGTCTGAATTATCTCAGCCGGCTGAGCGAACTCGAGATCCGTCTTTCCAGCATTCTGGGCTGCAAGGTGGATGTCATCGAAGAGCCGGTGCGCAAGAAGCGTTTCCAAACAGAGATCGACCGGGATCGCACCCTTGCCTTCTGACAAAGTTGCCCGCCGCCTGCAAGACATTATCGAAAACGCACAAGCGATTCAACGCTACGTCGCCGGTATTGACCTGGAGGCGTCAGGGGCGACCAGAAAACCTACGATGCGGTTGAGCGTTGCCTCGAACGGATCAGTGAAGCCGCGGCGAAACTGGGCGACCTGGCCTCGTCGCTAGTGCCGGATCAGCCGTGGCAGGAGATCAGAGCGCTTGGAAACCGCTTGCGTCACGAGTACGACGCCATTCGGGAAGATCGGCTGTGGGACATCGTACAAGTCGACCTCCCGCCGTTGTGCGCGGCATGCGAGAACGCCTTGCGACGTTTGCGTGAAGGGCAGGCCGGCTGATAGGCGAGTCGAAGGCTTGCGTGTTTTCGCGCCAGCTCTTTGTCGTTCCTCCTCATTCGCCCCAAACCTTCCGCGCCACTTCCACGATTCGGTCCAGCTTGGCCCACTGCTGCGCTTCTGAAAGAAGGTTGCCCTCTTCGGTGCTGGCGAAGCCACATTGCGGGCTCAGGCAGAGCTGCTCCATATCGACGTATTTAGCCGCGTCCGCGATGCGCCGTTCCAGTTCGCCAACTGACTCGAGCGCGCCCGTTTTCGAAGTCACCAAACCAAGCACAACCATCTTGTCTTTAGGCACAAAACGGAGCGGCTCAAATCCCCCGGCGCGCTCGGCATCGAACTCCATAAAGTAGCCATCCACGCCGATATGATTGAACAGCAGTTCGGCCACCGGTTCGTAGCCGCCTTGCGCGATCCAGCTCGACCGGAAGTTGCCGCGGCAGAGATGCATGGTAATGGTCATCCCGGCTGGGCGATCCCGGATCGCGGTGTTGATCATGCCGGCATAGATGCCCGGAAGCTGGTCCGGATCGTCGCCGCGTTCGCGCAGCATCTTTTGCTGCTCGGGGTCGCACAGGTACGCCAGGTTCACCTCATCCAGTTGCAGATAGCGGCAGCCCGCATTGGCGAATGCCTGAACCGCGCCGCGATAAGCGGACGCCAGATCGCGGTAGAAATCCTCCATGTGCGGATAGATTTCCGGGCTCACGGCGCGGCGGCCACCGCGAAAGTGCAGCACGCTGGGCGACGGGATGGTCATCTTCGGCATCGCACTGGTGTGGTCGCGTAGAAAGCGGAAATGCTCAATCATCGGGTGGGCCGAAAAACCGAGCTTGCCGGTGACTCGCAGCCCTTTGGGCTGGGTTTCGATGCCGCCTTGAAAAGCGATGCCGCGAGCGGCGCGAAACGATTCCACGCCGCCCAGCTTTTCGAGAAAGTCGAAGTGCCACATGGCGCGGCGCAATTCCCCATCGGTGGCGCTGTGCAAGCCGATCTCAGCTTGCCTGGAGATAACGGCTTCGATCGCCGCATCTTCCACGGCAGCCAGTTCCGAGGCCGAAATTTCTCCGCGTTCACGGCGGGCGCGCGCCTCTTTCAGTGAAGCCGGGCGCAGCAGGCTCCCGACATGATCGGCGCGAAAAGGAGGACGGTTTCGGGTCACTGGCGTTCTCCGGAGAGGTCGATGCACATCGAGCATAACGCATGGGCGCCTCCCGGCGGGCTGATTTATGGGAAGATTGAGGCGAGATCGTACTCCATGGCTAAGACTTTCTGTATGGCAATTGTTCTCGCGCTGAGCGCATACGCGGCCAACACCGGCTATCTGGTCGTCGCCAACAAAGGCGACCATTCGGTGGGCCTGATCGATCCGGCGGCAGGCAAGCAGGTCGCCACCGTCGACGCGGGTGGAATCACGCCGCACGAAGTGATCGCATCGCCCGACGGCCGGCTCGTTTTCGCGCCGATCTATGGCAATTCCGGAGTGGGTAAGCCGGGCACGGATGGCTCAAACATGGCGGTCATCGATCTGAAGACGCGCAAACTCGCAGGCAACGTCGATTTTGGCAAAGGCGTCCGCCCTCACTGTCCGGTATTCAATCCACGTACCGGAATGCTATACGTTACGACGGAGCTGGGACAAACCATCACCGTCATCGATCCGAAGACGTTGAAGATTACCGGAGCGATACCGACGGGTCAGGCGGAATCCCACATGCTCGTCATCAGTCATGACGGACACCGGGGATATACCGCCAACGTCGGCCCCGGAACCGTCTCCGTGCTCGATCTGGATGCACAGAAAACCATCGCCGTCATTCCGATATCGGGCGACACGCAGCGCATTTCCATTACTCCCGACGATAAAACCGTGTTCACCGCGGACCAGACCAAACCCAGAATGGCCGTGATCGATACGGCAACCAACAAAGTGAAGGGTTGGATCGATCTGCCCGCGCCCGGCTACGGCACGGCAGTGACGCCGGATGGCAAGTTGCTGGTAATCGCGGTTCCCGGCGCCGACAAGGTCTCGATCGTGAACCTCGGCACGATGAAGGTCACAAGAAACATTGATGTCCCGGCCGCGCCACAGGAGGTGTTGATTACGCCCGATGGCCGGACTGCCTATGTATCGTGTGACAAGAGCGGCAAGGTCGCGCAGATTGACCTGGCGGCGTTCAAGGTGTCACGCCTGATCGATGCCGGCAAAACGGTCGACGGACTAGCCTGGGCGCAAGGGTCGCTCGCGCCCTGAGGGGCGGCCAGGGCCGGCCTGATCCCGCTTGTCCATTGCAACATTTCTGGAGCAACGCAACACGACGGGTTGATAATGTTTGAAAGAAGGAATGGCGTTCAAGACGACTGAAATTCGCCCCCAAGCCCCCGACCGCCGCCTGTTGCCGGCCTACCCGGTGGCTGACGCGGCCCACTACTTACGCATGCCGGAAGAAACCTTACGTAGTTGGTTGGTGGGCAGGTGGTATCCAGTTGGTGGACAATCCAAGCGATCGCGCCCGTTGATACAACTGGACGATCCTCAACATAAGTATCTTTCTTTCGTCAATCTCGTCGAGGCGCACGTATTGGCCGCGGTTCGACGCCGGCACGGCGTCAAGCTTCCGAAGGTTCGCACCGCGCTCGACTACCTTCGGCGGCAGTTCCGGGTCGAACGGCCCCTCATTGATCAAACGTTTCAGACCGATGGCCTGGATCTGTTCGTCGAGCGCTACGGAGATTTGATTAACGTGTCGCGTGAAGGACAACAGGCGATGAAGGAGGTCATCAGCGTCTATCTAAAACGGATTGGGAGGGACGCGAAGGGCCTTCCGGTTCGGCTTTACCCATTCACCCGCGACACGGAATCGGATGCGGCGCCCCGGTCCGACCCGCGTGTCGTCGTCATGAATCCCGCGGTTTCGTTTGGCAGGCCGGTAATCGCCGGCACCGGCATACCGGTAGCATCGATTTACGAACGCTACAAAGCCGGCGATTCCGTCGCGGATCTCGCTCGGGACTTCCGTCTGAATACCAGTGCGATCGAAGAAGCCATCCGTTGCCAAGCCGCCTGATGGCACGGTGTTCTTCATCGACCGGTCCTTGGGCATAGAACCAATCCGAACGGAACTTTCGAAAGTTGGTCTGGCGGTTGAGATCCACGACGATCACTTTGCGCGTGATGAGGACGACCGCGTCTGGCTTCAGGCGGCCGGCGCACGGGGCTGGGTTGTGCTCACCAAGGATCAGAGACTCCGCTATCGTCCGCTTGAGATCGCGGCACTCAAAGAGAGCAATGCGCGAGTGTTTGTCCTTACCGCCGGCAATTTACGCGGCGCCGAAATCGCGGCCGCCTTCCTGGCGGCACTACAGCGGATCTGCAAAGTGCTCCATTCCCTCCCAGGACCGTTCGTAGCCCGCGTTTCTCGATCAGGGCACGTCACGATCGCGTGAATCGGTCCACAAGAGCGGCGCGCAAGTTGGTTGCGAGCGATACTATCCACTGGGCCAACATGAAACCAGAACCGAGCCGCACGCCATTGAGTGAGGACTATCTTCGCGCCCACACCATCGGCGAACTCGCGCCCCTGACCAGTTCGATTCGACTGGTAGATTACGATCCCCAATGGCCGATTCGTTTCGAACACGAGGCCAATAAAATCCGCTCGGCTCTTGGCGATCGAGCGTTGCGCCTGGAACACGCAGGGTCTACTTCAGTGCCTGGCCTGCCTGCCAAACCAATCATCGACATGGTGCTCGTAGTGGCCAATTCCGCTGAAGAAACAGAATATGCGGCGCCGCTCGAAGCAGCCGGCTATCGGCTTCATATCCGCGAGCCAGACTGGTTCGAGCATCGGATGTTCAAGGGCGTGGGACCTGCGGTAAACCTCCACGTCTTCTCCCAGGACTGCCCGGAAGCGGACCGCATGCTCGCCTTCCGCGATTGGCTGCGCCGCAGCGAAAGCGATCGCGAATTGTATGCCAAGGCCAAGCGGGCGCTTTCGCAACAGGATTGGAAATACACGCAGAACTACGCCGACGCCAAGACGACTGTCATCGAAGAGATCATGAGCCGGGCGCTGGCTCGCAGTTCACCATCCACGGAATTCCGAATTGATCCGTGAGCATGCCGAAGCGGGGCGACCAGAAAGTCTGTTGGATCGGCATCCCCACGGTTCCGTTCTCCGCCAGCGCATTGAATACGCGATCTGCTTCCGCTGGATCCTTGACGGTCAGCGACACCGAAAACCCTGTGGCTTTTGATAACGATCAGGCGGGGCGTCGGAGCCCATCAGGATTGCGCCGTTCATGCTGATGCGGGCATGTATGATTTTGTCGCGCCATTCGGCGGATACATGTTGCTCCGCCGGCGTACCCGCATGCCGGATTATTGCATCAATTGTGCCGCCCAGGCAACGCGCATAGAACTGGAACGCCGTCTCGCACTGCCGTTGAAAGTAAGGTAAGGTAAGGTAAGGATTCAGACTCATAAATTACCCTCCAGCAATTGCTCCTACGATGAGAAAGGGCTCAGCCCCGGCCGCGACGGCTTCGGGCAGGGGCTTGTCCGGCGAGTCGTGCGATAAATCCTCCTGGCAGGCGAAAAACCTCACGTACGCCCGCCGCTGTTGCGTTACCTGATCGCGCAGCGTGCCGCGCAGCATCGGATAACCAGCTTCGAGCGCATCCAACACTGCTCGAATCGTAACGAGGCCCGTGATCTCGAGTTGCACTTCGCGGCCGGCCTGTGCAAGGTTTCGCAAATGCGCCGGCAACTCCACCCGGATCGTCATTGCAACGTTTGTACCTCGACGGAAAGCACCGCCGGAAGATCGCGCACAATGGGATTCCAACTGTCGCCGGCGTCGGCCGAAGCGTACACCTGGCCGCCCGTAGTGCCGAAATAAACGCCACACGAATCGAGCGAATCCACCGCCATCGCGTCGCGCAGAACGTTGACGTAGCAATCGCGCTGCGGCAGACCGGTGCAGAGCGGTTCCCATTCATTGCCGCCCGACCGGCTGCGGTACACGCGCAACGCGCCATCGATCGGGAAATGCTCCGCGTCGCTCTTGATCGGCACCACGTAGACCGTGTCCGGCTCATGTGCATGCACGTCGATCGCGAACCCGAAGTCTGTCGGCAGGTTACCGCTGACCTCCTGCCAATTGTCGCCGGCGTCGTCGCTGCGCATCACATCCCAGTGCTTCTGCATGAACAGCACCTTGGGGCGCGATGGGTGCATGGCGATGTGGTGTACGCAATGACCGACCTCGGCATTAGGCTCCGGAATAAATCCCGAGTGCAGGCCTTTGTTGATCGGCTGCCACGTCTGACCGGCGTCGTCGGTCCGAAACGCGCCGGCGGCGGAGATGGCGATGAAGATCCTGGAAGCATTAGTAGGGTCGAGAATGATCGTATGCAGACAGAGGCCGCCGGCGCCTGGTTGCCACCGCGGCCCGGAGCCGTGCTGGCGCAGACCGGGGAGTTCGTGCCAGCTCTTGCCGCCGTCGGTGGAACGGAAAAACGCGGCGTCTTCCACGCCCGCATACACCGTATCGGGATCGGTCAGCGAAGGCTCCAGATGCCACACGCGCTTGAATTCCCAAGGATGCGGCGTGCCGTCATACCACTGATGTGTTCCCGCAACGCCGTCGTACACAAACTTGTTGTCAACCGCCTCCCAGCTCTTGCCGCCGTCGTTGGAGCGCTGGATCAATTGCCCGGTCCAGTCGGTGGATTGGGACGCGTACAGCCGATTCGGGTCGGCCGGCGATCCCTTTAAGTGGTACAATTGGTAGCCCGCGAAATGGGGACCGCTCACGTCCCACTGCTTCCGCTTGCCATCCGATTCGAGAACAAACGCGCCCTTGCGTGTTCCCACCAGAACTCTCACCTTACTCATTGGTTGCTCCTTTTAGGTTTACAAAATCAGCCATGACATCGTTACGAACGCGTCAGTAAGGGGATCAGCGCGCGCAGGCGCCCGTCCCGCAAGTACAATCCAGCCCAGACCGCCACGCCCACATAGACCGGGAACAAAACGGCGCTGAACAAAGGATCACCCACGCGCAGGTGACAAATCATTGCCCCGCCAAAATAGCCGGTCAACAAAACCGCTCCCAGAACCGACGTCGCCGGAAGCGCATAGAGAGCAGTGCAAAGCGCCAATATGATCGCGATAGGAACTGAGAGGCGAGGCGGCAGTCCCAAGTGCGCGTACTCTTCCGCGACCGGAGCCGGCATGATCAAAGGAAAGATGCAGTCGAACAGCAGAAACAGGACCACCGAGCCGCTGAGAATGCGTCCGGCCCATTTCCTTTTCGTTGTCGCGGTTTGCATTTGAGTTTCTTGTGCCACGCGTCTAGCCCACGTCTAGCAACACGGAGAGCACCGGGAACTCACTTCGTCTGTTCCGCCAGCTCCTTGCGCAGCTCTTTGGCGCGCTCTAACGCCGCGCTGGGTGCAAAATCCTCCATCTCATAGAACTGCCGAAGCTCGATCTCGCCCTCCTGGTCCGGGCCATGCGGCGCCGGGATGCGCTTGGCCCATTCAATCGCCTCAGCCTTCGATTTCACCTGGATGATCCAGTAGCCGGCGATCAGCTCTTTGGTCTCGGCGAACGGTCCGTCGATCACGGTCGGTTTGCCTCCCGAGAACCGGACACGCGCGCCCTTGGAGCTCGGCTGCAGTCCGGAGAGGTCGACCAACGCGCCGGCCTTTATCAGTTCTTCATTGTACTTGCCCATAGCCGAAATCAATTCCTCACCGGGCATCTTGCCCGCCTCCGAGTCCTTGCTGGCCTTGACGATCATCATGAATCTCATGTATGTGGCTCCTTTCATTAACAAATCGAACCGGCTACTAGTGAATCGAACCACTAGAAGCGAGATCGACCGGGCGTGAAACTAATTTCTCGGGCAGATTAGAGACCTCGATGACGGGCCGGATTTCTACCGTACTCCAGCGGCCCGATGGAAGATTGGCGGCAATCTCGATAGCTTCGTCCAGATCTTTGGCCTCTATCATAAAAAAGCCGCCAAGCTGTTCGCGTGTCTCGGCGAATGGTCCGTCGGTAACCACCCTTTTGCCGCTGCTTCTTCGAACGGTGGTGGCCGTCGAGGTGGGATGCAGGGGCGCGGCGGCCAAAAACTGCCCTTTCGCGTTCAGTTGGTGCGCGTACTGTCCCGACTCGTCGTAACAGTGTTCCCGTTGAGCCTCACTCAGGGATTGCTCTTCAAAGTAAATCAGCAACATATATTGCATGGCGCCTGTCTCCATTGGTAAGTCGAACGGCGGAAGACTGAATCGACAACCGTCCATACAATTTCTTACCATCAATTCATGCCTGCGGATTCCAATGAAGCTGTCGATGCCGTTTACCGCTCCGATTGGGGCCGCATCGTCGCGGCGTTGATTCACCAGGTGGGCGACTTCGAAGTAGCGGAAGAGGCTGCGCAGGAAGCATTTGCCGCCGCAGTCGATCAATGGCGAAGCTCCGGAATCCCGGAATCCCCGCGCGCCTGGATCATCCAGACCGCGCGCCACAAAGCCATTGACCGCATCCGCCGGTCCAAGCTCCATAAAGAAAAAGTGGAATCCTACGCGATTCTGAACAAAAGCGTGGAGACGCCGGACTACGACCTGGAAGAGATTCCCGACGACCGCCTTCGCCTGATCTTCACCTGCTGCCATCCAGCGCTGGCGCCGGAAGCGCAGATTGCGCTGACGCTCAGAACTTTGGGCGGGCTCGAAACGGACGAGATCGCCCGCGCGTTTTTGGTTCCATCGCCGACTATGGCGCAACGGCTGGTACGGGCCCAGCGCAAGATTCGCGACGCCGGAATTCCGTACACGGTGCCGGGCACCAACGACATGCCGGAACGGCTGGACGCGGTGCTGACGGTGATTTATCTGATCTTTAACGAAGGCTATGCGACCACCCGGAGCAGTTCGCTGCTGAGAACCGATCTCTGTGCAGAGGCGATCCGCCTTGGCCGCCTGGTGAGAACGTTGTTGTCGCCGCCCCCCGGGGAGGTGACCGGCCTCTTGGCTCTGATGCTACTTCACGACGCGCGGCGCGACGCCCGGCTGGACCACGCTGGCGATATCATCGTTCTCGAAGACCAGGATCGCACTCTATGGGATCAACGGCAGATTCGCGAAGCGTTGCCTCTGGTCGATGATGCGTTGCAGGGAGAGCTGGGCACGTTTGCGGTTCAGGCCGCAATCGCAGCCCTGCATTGCCAGGCCCCGGCCGCAAGATACCGACTGGCCGCAGATTCTCCGGCTGTACGATGTCCTGGAGCGCCTTCAGCCTACGCCCATAGTGTCTTTGAATCGGGCAGTCGCGGTAGCCATGGCGCGCGGACCGGCGCCCGCCCTGGCGCTGGTCGATGCGCTGGCGGCTGAGGGAGATCTCGACAACTACCACCTGCTGCATTCCGCGCGCGCCGATCTGCTGCGCCGCATCGGATCTTCCGAGGAAGCGGCGAAAAGTTATGAGCGGGCGTTAGCGCTGGTGACCAACGATAGTGAGCGCCGATTTCTGGAGCGCCGTTTGCGTGAGGTGTTGGCATGACGAAATTGGTAACTCTGCTGGTCTTGTTTTGTGCGGGCGCGAGCGCGGGCGCTCTCGAACTGCTGGTGTTAGGCTCGGGAGGCCCGAGACCCTTCGGGCGCGCGGGCTCCAGCTACCTGGTCCTGATGGATGGTACGCCACGCATCCTGGTTGACGCAGGCCCCGGCGCATGTCTGCGTATCGGCGAACTCGACGTGGATCTGGAAAAGGTAGACACGATCCTGCTCACTCACCTGCACATCGATCACACCGGCGATCTGCCGGCATTCGTCTTGGCCCGCGCGCTTACCGCGGAGGCGTCTTCCGTCCGGTATGGGATATTTGGTCCCGATGCCGCGGGCTTGTTCCCCAGCACTACCAATTTCGTGAACCTCCTGTTTGGCGCTAAGGGAGCTTGGGCGTACCAGAAGACGTTTGGCGCCGATGAGGAAATCGTGACGAGGAGTCTGCCAATCCGTCTGGATTCCGAGGAGCAAATCCTGCTGAGTAAGGATGGCGTGCAGATCCGGTCCATCGCCACGCACCATGGAGATTGTCCGTCAGTCGCGTATCGGATCGATTACAAAGGCGAGAGCATTGTCTTTTCCGGGGACATGGATGTGTCGGCGCTCGCCAACATTGAGCGCTTGGCCAAGAACTGCGACTTGTTAGTGTTTCACTGCGTCGTGCTCGATCCGCCCGAGTCCCCGCGGCAGTTGTACGCCTTGCACACTCCCCCACGCAAGATTGGCGAAGCCGCGCAGACCGCCGGAGTGAAGCGGCTGTTGCTGAGTCATCTCGCTCCGGCGATTACGGAGAAACAGAAGGAGGTGCTCGCATCGATCCGCGTGTCGTATAAGCGGCCCGTGGAGTTTGCGCATGACAAATTGCGTTTGGCGGTACAATAAAGGGGCCATTGGCGAAGTGGCGGAACTGGCAGACGCACCAGACTCAAAATCTGGCGTACTTTACTGTACGTGTGGGTTCGACCCCCACCTTCGCCACCAATTTGTTGGTCCGCGTTAAGCCGGCTCCGACTCGCTCCAGAAGACGCGCGAGCCCATGAACTGTATGAGCTGAGACGTCCCTTGGCTTCTTTTCTTTCGTCACTCCGACGATAATAGAGGTAGAATCGTTCACGGAAAAGAATGCCTGAGCTTGGGTGCACCTTCAGCCGCGTGCAATTCCTATCATGGAGTTACTGCGGTCGTTCTTGACGATACAATTCGCTACATGGAATCAGAAACCATCGAGTCTGTTGTCACCGTCGTAAAGTGGGCAAACCGTCGAGTAACCATAGACTCTTCGGTGCGAGTTGCAAATGCCATCCTGCTAAAATTCGAGCGGGAATTCGCCGGCGACGTTCCCCTCGGTGCCATCGCGGAGCAGCTATCGACAGATGAGCCAGAGTTGCCCGCGACAATAGGGGTCGAGGAGGGGGATGTGTCATGAACGCGCAAGAGCCGCGGCGAAACTCGGGTATCGCGCCGGCCTTCTCGCTGGAACGAATCGCCGCATGGTTCGACGTGGGCTACCGCGAATCGTCGGAGGCTTGTGTGGCCGACAATTCCGTTCAAACCACGCCCAGGGTCTTTCACGATGACGGTTTCGACCGGCGCGGACGCCCACAACGGTCAGCCCAAGGAGCTTCCCCCTTCGCGATCCCAGGGAGAAAGCGTGGTTTCGAGGCCGAACACGATTCGGCCCTTGAAGAGCTTCGTAGGAAATTCATACTTCCTCCCGATCCGTCGGTTGTGACGTTCCTCAACGACCACCGCACTCTTCCGCAAATTCTCCTGGAAGCCGCGGACCATTTGCGAGCCTACTTCGGTGCTGATACGATCTTCAATCTGCGAGCGCCTATTGACGAGTCTGGGGCGCGTACTCTCTACGCCGTTGTCATGTGGCCCGGAACCGTCTCGGCGGTAAGGGAGGCCCTTGCAAGATTCGACGATGAGTGGTGGATCGCACATTCTCGGCAAGCATCGGGCTACCTCACTTTTACCTACGAGTTAGTCTAATGGCTGTGCCGGCTTTGATTGGTCGGAATATCTTCGCTTGGCCGAAGAGCTTGGAAGCCGCTCCTCGGACAATGGAGCGCTTCGCACGGCCATCAGCCGCTCGTATTACTACATCTTCCACCTCGCGTTGGAGCGAGCGAGTGGCAATGGGTTTGTGACAGCCAAGGGCGAATCCTCCCATCTTCAATTGTGGAATCTATTCACCGAAAGCCCTGAACCGACTTGCCTGACCCTCGGGCAGATCGCGCTGCGATTGAAGGAAAAACGACAGCGCGCCGATTACGACAACCACTTCGCTCGTCTCGCGGACGAGATTCCTCCTGTTCTTGAGGAGGCGCGAAAGTTCGCTACCCTTCTGAGCGCTCTTGCTCCGCGCCATCCGAACCCGAATAGCGTTCGACAGTGACTCCCTTCGAGCAATTCGGTAACATGAATCGCCCAAGCGGCGATGTGCCACGCTGGGGCTATCTCGAAACTTCGCTCGACAACGGCCCGGGAGACCGAATTGCTCACACCACTCGCTCGGCGGCAAAAAATCAAATCCGTGATTCGCGTTTCCAGTGGGAATTTCCTCGAAATGTACGATTTCATGGTGTTTGGTTACTACGCCGCCGCCATCGGCAAGACTTTCTTTCCCAAGGGCAGCGAGATCGCGTCTTTGATGTTGTCTTTGGCCACCTTCGGCGTCGGATTTCTGATGCGTCCCATCGGCGCGCTCGTCCTGGGCGCTTACATCGATCGTCACGGACGCCGCAAAGGGCTCATCCTCACTCTCGCTCTCATGTCGTTTGGAACCATCTCCATTGCGTGCGTACCCGGTTATGTCACCATCGGCCTGCTGGCGCCCGTCCTGGTGGTGCTCGGCCGTTTGGTCCAAGGCTTCTCCGCCGGTGTCGAGTTAGGCGGTGTCTCCGTTTATCTTGCGGAAATCGCCACGCCCGGCCACAAAGGATTCTACGTGAGTTGGCAGTCCGCCAGCCAACAGATCGCCGTCGTCTTCGCCGCGCTCCTCGGTGTGGGACTAACTTCTCTATTAACACCGCTGCAAATGACGGATTGGGGCTGGCGCGTCCCGCTTCTGGTGGGTTGCCTGATTATTCCGTTTCTCTTTCTCATTCGCAGGTCTTTGGCGGAGACAGAAACGTTCCTGGCGCGAGTGCACCACCCAACCATCGCGGAGATTCTCCAATCGCTCTCGATCAACTGGGCCGTCGTGCTGCTTGGCATGCTGCTGGTCACCATGACCACGGTGTCGTTCTACATGATTACCGCCTATACGCCGACGTTTGGCGGCTCGGTTCTCCACTTGGCCGGCCGGGACAGCTTGATTGTCACGCTCTGCGTTGGGCTGTCTAATCTGTTCTGGTTGCCGGTCATGGGTGCGCTCTCCGATCGCGTTGGCCGCCGCGTTCTTCTGTTGTCGTGTACGGCTCTGGCACTGCTCACCGCCTATCCAGCGTTGCTATGGCTCGTCGGCAGTCCTTCTTTTGCGAGACTTCTGGGGGTTGAGTTGTGGCTTTCGTTTCTCTATGGCAGCTATAACGGCGCAATGGTCGTGTTCCTGACCGAATTGATGCCGGCCAATGTCCGCGCCTCGGGGTTCTCCATCGCCTATAGCCTGGCCACCGCTATTTTTGGGGGTTTCACTCCATATATCTGCACTCGACTGATTCAGGAAACCGGAAACCGCGCCATTCCGGGAGTCTGGCTTTCGTTCGCCGCCGCCATGAGCTTGACCGCCGTCTTCTTTACGCGCAACCACGCCGCGGAACCCGAGCCTGATTTCAGAGCCGCTCCCGCACTGCGCTAAAAGGCATCCCCGCCAACCGCTCCGTGAATTAACCGCCGCGGCGGTCTCCGAATATCGCGCGCAGGTTACGAACGCAGCCAGGCTACCATCTTTTTCGCGATCTCCGGCCCTTTATCTTCCTGCAGAAAATGTCCGGCGCCCGTGATGATCTCATGCGGCTGATTCTGCGCGCCGGGCAATAGCTTCTGAAACGGCTTCTCGCCGCCGGCGGTCACCTGATCTCGATCGCTAAACAGCGTGAGTGTTTTGCCGCTCCATTGCCGCAGGATTTCCCAAGCCTGACGATTGGCTTCAGAAGCCGGATCGTCCGGCGTAATGGGCACCAGTTTCGGAAATATGCGCGCGCCTTCTTTGTATGCGTCGATCGGGAAAGGCGCATCGTAAGCCGCGATCGACGCGTCAGAAAGCGGAACCACACAGCCGCCCTTCACTATGCCGCCGATGTGAAAATTCTCCACGGTCTGCGAATAGTGCAACCAGCGCAAAAATCCTTCTGAAGCTTTGTGGTCGCCGGTTGGCAGTCCCGTGTTCGCCACCACCAGGCGAACGAAGCGCTCCGGATTTGCCGTTAAAACGCGTAGGCCAATCAGCCCTCCCCAATCCTGGCCGAACAGCGTAACGCCGCTCAGATTCAGCGTGCGCACCAAGCCGTTCATCACGTTGACGTGGAACTGGTACGAGTAATCGTTCCGGCTAGCCAGCTTGTCGGACTTGCCAAAACCCACCAGATCGGGCGCGACACCGCGATATCCAGCCGCCACCAGCACGGGAATCATCTTGCGGTACAGGTAGCACCACGAGGGTTCGCCATGCATCAGCAAGATCGGCTCCGCATCGCGCGGGCCTTCATCCAGATAGTGGATGCGATACCCGTCTATCTCCACGTAGTGAGATTGGAAGGGAAAATCGGCGATCTGCTCAAAGCGCTCGTCCGGGGTGCGAAGTACTCCCGGTCTCATCTGTTCCGCCTCATATGTTCTTTATCTCCTGCTCGTCTTCGCGCGCCGGCTTGCCACCACGGCGGGACCGCTTGCTCACGCGCGGATCGGTCACTCTTTCCGAGCCGCGACCGTCAGGGAGCGGTTGGATAGGTTGCCTCACGATAGGGCCTTAGTGCGGATATTGAGCTGCCCTTCGAGACCAGCGGCACGATGCACGGCTACAACCTGATATTCCGGCGACTCCGCCATCGCGCGGAAAGCGGCAAACGAGGCGTACTCCACCAGCGCAACCGCATCCCACAGCGGATCGCACTCGCCAATCATCAAGCCCGTGACGGTCCCCGAATAAATCAAGCGTGCGCCTTGCTTGGCGAGCAACGGAGCGACCCCAGCGCCGTAACGCGCGTAGGCCTCGGCGCCCGTGATGTGAGGGTCCGAGCCGTCCGGGTACGCCGCTTTCGGCCTGAACTTCAGCAGGTTAACCATGACGAACGGGCCATCTTCCGTGGCGCCAAAAAAAGCGGTCATTTGCTCTGCGCCCGGATAGAGTTTATTCACGACATTCATGATCGCTTATCGAATCTCGACCACAACCTTCTCAACCTTGCCTGAAAAGGCAAATGGGCTCTGGTAGCGGTCGACAACCGGCGTGCCACGGTCCCGGCCTACGTCCAGACCTTCATTGATTGTGAAGGTGACGGGCACCGTGCGTGGGATTCTTGCTTCGCCCACCTTGCGGCCGCCAATGCTGAGCGTCGCCATTCCGCCTGCGCCCAACTTGCCTCCGTCATACGCGAAATCGAGCACCACCGTGTTTTTGCCCGGCGCAAGCGGCTCGCTGGAGGTGACATAGAATTGTTCGCGCGCCAGCAGATTGTAGCCGAACTCCGGCTTTCCTTGCTGGACGTACAGCGAATAGCCGCCGAAACGGCCACCAAAAGCCACCAGCACTCCGTTGGCGTCCGATCCGTTCGCTTCCACTTCGGCCGTAATCCGGAATGAGTGGTTCACCACATTCGCCACGCCCACGCGCGGTAACGTCGCCGTATCGGGATAGTAAGTGAACAGCTTGCGA
Organism: Bryobacterales bacterium; assembly: GCA_963836595.1. Classification (GTDB taxonomy): domain Bacteria; phylum Acidobacteriota; class Terriglobia; order Bryobacterales; family Bryobacteraceae; genus DATFZA01. The sequence goes on along the minus strand of CAWIKC010000001.1, from coordinate 2,294,104 downwards.
TCTCCATACAAAGGCGGCCGCCCTTGCGCCACGCGCTGCAGCCGCACGTCATCGAGCGGATACACGTTGTACTTCTTGGCCTCGACGTCGAACAGCGATTGCAATTCTTTCAACTGGCTGGGATACTGCGCGGCCAGATCGTGGGTTTCGTTGAAATCGTTCTCAAAATTATAGAGTTCCCATTTTTCCTGCTCATAGGTCATATTGGGCCCGTGATAGACCAGCGCTTTCCAGCCGTCGTTGTAGATCGCGCGCCGCGAAAACATCTCGTAGTATTGCGTCGTGTGACGGCTCTTCTCGTTCGGATGGTCGAACGTGTACACCATGCTGACCCCCTCCATCGGCGCTTGTTTGTAGCCGTTGATGACTGCCGGCGGCTGAATCCCCACTGCTTCCAGCAGCGTTGGCGTCACGTCGATGGCGTGATGATATTGCGTCCGCTTACCGCCGCGATCTTTTATGCGGGCCGGCCAGTGTATGATCAGCGGGTCGCGCGTTCCGCCTTCATTCGAGGCATCCTGTTTATACCGCCGGAACGGCGTATTGCCGGCCATTGCCCAGCCGATGGGGTAATGCGGCGAGGTGGTATCGGAGCCCATCCGGTCGAACCACTTGCTGTTCTCGAGCGCGGTCGGCATGGGAACGCGATTGAAGTAAATCGAATCGTTGAAAGTACCTTCCATTCCGCCTTCCTGGCTGGCGCCGTTGTCCCCTACATTCACCACCACGATCGTGTTTTCCAGCAGGTTGCGCTCGTCCAGAAAATGGATCAAGCGGCCGATCTCATAATCGGTGTGGGCGCCGTAGCCGGCGAACACTTCGTTGAAGTGTGCGTACACTCGCTTCTCCAGCGGCGAGAGCGTCTCCCAATCCCGTATGCCGGGTTCGCGCGGCGGCAACTGTACGTTCTCCGGAACGATTCCGAGTTTCTTCTGCCGAGCCAGCGTCTCTTCCCGGACCTTGTCCCACCCTTGATCGAACTTGCCCTTATATTTATCGATCCACTCCTGTGGGGCCTGCAGAGGCGCATGCGTCGCGCCCGATGCCCAATATAAAAAGAACGGCTTGTCGGGCGTCACCGCCTGCTGATTGCGAATAAACTCCATCGCCTTGTCGTTCATCGCGGTGGTGAGAACCCGGCCTCCGAGATCGCCTTCGATATGGAGATTGTCTTCCACCAGGTCGGGATGATACTGGTCGGTTTCTCCTCCCAGAAAACCATAAAAATGTTCGAACCCGCGCCCCAGCGGCCAGCGGTCGAAGGGACCGGCCGGTGTCATTTCATTGGCCGGCGCCAGGTGCCACTTGCCTACCGCGAAAGTGCTGTAGCCGTTCATGTGAAGGATCTCGGAGATCATCGCCTTCTCAAACGGCATGCGTCCGTTGTAACCGGGATAGCCGGTGGAATACTCTGTGATCATGCCCATTCCCACGGAGTGATGATTGCGGCCGGTCAGGAACGCGGCCCGCGTGGGCGAACACAGCGCCGTCACGTGGAAGTTCGTATAGCTCAGTCCGCCGCGAGCCAACCGATCGATGTTGGGCGTATCAATCGGTCCGCCAAACGAAGAGATGTGCCCATAGCCAATGTCGTCCAGAACAATCCACACGATGTTCGGCGCGCCTTTCGGCGCCTTGACCTGCGGCGCCCAATACGGCGTGGAGTCCTTATACGTCTTGCCGATGTGTCCCTGAAATTCCTGCTGCGCGAAGGCCGCAACTCCCAAAGTCAAAAACACCGTCATCAGCTTCTTCATCACGAACTCCTTCCACGTGGGGCGGGCGTCCTCGCCCGCGCCCGACCCCCTGGTCGGGCTTACTGCCCGAGACAAACTACATTGCCAGTCTTGGAATCATATCGCTTTTCGCGAACCATTGGGCTAAGCGCCGCCCCGGCTCGGAGTTGCGTAGGGCCGGCTCCTGGTCGGCGGCGCAGACTAAAGTGGGCGTGCTGCGGAGCCGCACACTGCAGTTTATACATTTTGTCAGCCCCGAACGTCAGTGAGGGGAAGGGCGCGTTCCCCTCACTGACGTTCGGGGCTAGAAGGACGAATTTGCTCAGGCTTTAGCCTGTGGGCGTGCGGCGAAGCCGCACAGCATTTAAAGGAAGACTTCCCTATTTAACGCATTCCCTCTAGCATGGTCCCAAGATTCAAAACTAAAGTCAAAACATTCTGTCACTGTATTGCGGATCTCGACTTACTGGCTTTTTGGATCTGGCGCGTGGGAACTCAGCCATCGGTGTAGGCCGTCCAGAACCGGCCACGCGGCGACACTTTCCGTTCCGTTCGAAATCGCATCTCGCTGGCCGCAGCCGCTGATGCGCGTAAATCCTACAACGACTTAGAGAGAACTTACGACGCTTCGACGCACTGAGGCCGTCAAAATATTTTTTCGCAACTTGCTCTTGACACCGGTGTTGCCGTGGTCCAAACTCTTAATAATCACTCCGCATTGGGGAAAGGTTTCTCGTCAACGGGCTTCCGTGTAGAGGCTACCAAGCGTTAACGGTTGTTGTTCAGCCGGTTGACGGGTTTTGGTGTCTCTATGAATCTAAATCGAAACTTGCTCGTATTGTCGCTCTCGTTTCTACTGGGCATCAGTACTGCTGCCTGGTCCCAAATCACAACCGGTTCAATTAGCGGCACCGTCTCCGATTCCAGCGGGGCTCTGGTTCCAAAAGTTAAAGTAGTCGTGCGCAACCAGGACACTGGCGCCACGAAAGAGTTGATCACCAACGACGCCGGCTTGTACAAGGCGAGCTTCCTGACTCCCGGCAAATATTCCATTCATCTGGAAGCGGCAGGCTTCAAAAGCATCGACGAAAAAGATATCGAGGTTCAGGTAGGGAACGACACGGTCGCAAACCTGACGCTGCAAGTGGGAGCAACTCAGGACACGGTTGTGGTGGAAGGGTCCGCGCCGCTGGTCGAGTCCGATACGTCCCAGCTCAGCTTCACGGTGGAGTCGAGCAAAGTGGTCGAGTTACCCGGCCTGCAAGGCCAAGTGGACCGACTGGCGTTCCTCGCGCCCGGTGTCGTGCTGGGCTTCGGAAACATCAACAGCAATGGCGCCGTGTTTTCGGCTAATGGACAGCGTGCCCGCGCCAACAACTTCTTGCTCGATGGCCAGGACAACAACGATCCGACAATCGCCGGGCCGGGTTACTTCTTCAGCAATATCGAAGCGATCGGCGAGTTCCAGGTCATCACCAATCAATTTAGCGCCGAATACGGACGCGATGCCGGCGCCATAGTCAACATCATCGTCAAGACCGGCACCAACCAGTTTCATGGCACCGGCACTTACTTGCGGCGTGACGATAACAACTGGACTGCGTTGGATAACATTCAGCGGGCTTCGGGGTTAACCAATCCGCCAAGGTATCTGGATAGTATTCTCGGCGCCCAGATCGGTGGGCCGTTCTGGAAGGATAAACTCTTCTTTAACGCCTGGATCCAACGTGAATGGATACGTTCCAACGGCTCGTCCATCGGGACGGGGTCCACGCTCACTCCCGACCCAACCGGCCTGCAGGAGTTGTCGGCGGCCTTTCCCAGTTCCGTCACCGTGCAGAACCTGATCAAGTATGGGCCCTTCGGCGTCAATTTCGGAACGCTGAAGATCGTCCCCGGCAGCACGACCACCAAGATGCTGACCACGGCCCAGGGCGTCACCGTTCCCGTCGAGTTCGCCAGTGTGGAGCGCTTTTACTCCCAGCCTCAAAACAATTGGGATGGCGGTATCAAGTCCGACTATCATCCTTCCACCAGAGATGTCATCACCGGGAAGATTTACAAGCAGAACGATGCTTACGAGAACGCCGCCAGCAACGGGCAGGCGGGATATTTCTACAACAATCCAGGTCAGAGCCAACAGGTTGGTGGCAGTTGGGTGCATACCTTCTCGCCCACCCTGGTAAATGAGTTCCGTTTCAGTTACGTGAAGACGGGATTTTTTTTCGAGGGTGGCACGACGGCGCCCTTCAGCGAGCTGACCCAGAACATTGCCAACGTATCGATCAGTGGAGGGTATCTGGGATATGGGCTGGCCAACAATCTTCCGCAATACCGCCTGGTGAACAGCTATCAATACCAGGACAACTTGAACAAGCAGTGGGGCCGACACTCGCTCAAGTTAGGCTTGCAATACATCAACGACCATATTCCACTGGGCTTCCTCCCCTACGTAAATGGCGGATTCTTTTACCCGAATTTCCAGGCTTACGTCAACAACACGCCCAGTTCGTTCAATGGCGCCGCGGGTGTAGCGACCCAGGAACCCAAGGAACTCGATCAGGCCTATTACATCCAGGACGACTTCAAGTTCCGGCCGAACTTCACCTTCAACATCGGCCTGCGCTATGAGTTTTCCGGCCAGCCGATCAACCTGCTGAACCAGTTCACAACGGCGCGGGAAAGCGATCCCAGTACGGCCCTCTGGAATCAATCCCTCCCGTTGGCCGATCGTACCTATCCAAAGGTGCGAACTCCTTACCTCAACTTTGCGCCCAGGCTAGGCTTCGCGTGGTCGCCCTCCCATCGCGACGGATTCCTCGGGAGTCTGCTCGGCCAAGATAAGACGGTAGTGCGAGGCGGTTTTGCGATCGCTTACGATCCGTCGTTCTACAACCTTCTCTTGAATGCGCAGACCGCCGCGCCAGTGGTCTATTCCTACACCCTTACCTCCGGAATCGCCATGCCGGCGAACATCACTGGGGCCAACCTGCAAACGCTGTTTGCTCCGCCGCTGGGTAGCGACCCCCGGAACCTGAATCAGACCCTGTTCGACTCCGGCTTCCGCTCGCCGTATTCGGAGAGTTTCTCGTTGGGCATCCAGCGCCAGATTGGGAATCGGATGGGCTTGGAAATCCGCGGAGTCCGCACGCGCGGCGTGGCGCAATTTGCCACTCGTGATGGCAACCCTTACATCGCCGGTTACTTGAACGACGGCTTCGCTAGCGTCGTTCCCTCGGGTCTCACGCCTACCACCAGTTCCACTTGTTCCAACTGCAACGGCCGCGTGATCCCCAACTACGGCAACATCCGCCTTCGCGATAATAGCGGTCAGTCCAGCTACAACGGACTACAGACCACGTACAACATTCGGAATCTGTTTGACCAGCTTACCCTCGGCGCATCTTACACCTGGAGTAAGACCATGGACAATGTGAGCGAGGCATACAGCTTCCTGGGTTCCGGCTCCATTCTGCTCGCGCAAGATCCGTTCAATGTAGCGTCCGGGGAACGTGGGCTCTCCAACAACAACGTTCCGCAGGCCTTCTCGCTGAATTTCACGTGGTCAACGCCATTTTTCAAGACCAGCCATAGCTGGTACGGGCGCTTGGCCCAGGGTTGGACAGTTGGTTTGTTCGACTTGTGGGATGCCGGCAGGCCGATGACGCCGGTCCAACTTACGCTTGGCGCCAACGCTCTATCCGACAGTACGTACAACTCATTTGCCGCCGGATACGACACGCCGCGGCCGTTCTTGATCAACTCCAGTGCTCCGATGAACTCGGTGGGCGAGTTCTTGTCCAACGGAACCTTGGTAAATCTGTACAACACCAGCCAAGTGGTGCAGCTCAATCAGATTCATTGGCTGTACAACAATCTGGCCGCCGATAAAGCTGTCGGAACGCCCTTCGGCGTCGGCCGGAACACGCTCACCGCTCCGCGCTTCCAGCGGGCGGACATGTCTATCTATAAGAACTTCACCATCACCGAAAGGTTCAGGTTGCAGATTCGCGGAGAGGCGCAGAATGCATTTAATCACACCCAGTATCCGACGCCGAATCTGTACATCGAGCAGGCCACATTCCTTAATGTGACGTCCGGCGAGAACTCCCTCAGTAACCAGTCCAGTGGGGCCGCCGGACCGCGTATCATCAAGCTCGGCGCCAAACTCATTTTTTAGCCCCGAACGTTGAGTGAGGGGAAGGCTAGATGACTCCCACGGCGGGTAGCCCACGCTACCCGCCGCAAGTTTTTAGGCGGGCCGCAATTCGCCCAACCGGAGCAATAGGGACTGCCCCTCTTCGTCAGGCCGCCGTTCGGTGAGGTCCGACGACATTTGCATATCCACTCGCAGTTCCCGCGCTTCCACCTTAACGCGGTAAGGACCACTCAACCACTGGGAAATCTGCTTGCAGCGCCGCCGGGCGTTCTCCACGTCGCACTCCATGATCACGGCGAATTCGTCGCCACCCCACCGGCAGACAAAGTCCCGCGTTCGAATCTGATTGCTTAAACGCGCCGCTACCTGCTTCAAGAGTTCGTCGCCGCAGAGGTTTCCATATTGCTCGTTGACCGCCTGGAAGCTGTCTATGTCAAACAGAAGGAGGCAAAATGCTTTATTCACCTTTACGCGGGCAGATAGCTGGTGTTCCAGTTCGCCCCGGCTCCCCACGCCGGTCAATGGATCGGTGGACGCCAACAGTTCGGTAGTCTTCAGCCGCGTTTCGAGGAGTCTGACCTGATTCTGCAGCCCGCCGACGACCACTTCCCGCTCTTTGCCCAGGGCCTCGAGCGCGCACCGCAGCGCCGCGGCTTCGGTCGTTCCCCCGAGCGCTTCCACCCGCCCGCACAGCCCGAACAGCGTCTTGAAATTCTCGTTGTTCTGCGGCGCCAGCGAGCTGCCAAGCTCGCCCAGCAACTCCAGGCTTTTGTGTACCGCCTCGGTTCGCGATATGTACAAACCGCGGGCCTTCTCCGAAAATGCCATTAGCTCGTTGAGCAAAGTCTCGCGGCTCTCGATCAAGCCAGGCACGTCCGCCTCAAACGCCAGCCGGTTTCGCAACCGGATCAATTTACGCGCGTGCTCGGAACCAACATCCGGAAAGACGCCCGACACCACCGACGCGATGCCGGCCAACGCCGACAGGTATGAATCCACCGCCGTAAAAGCAACCCGGACTTGGTTGTCCTGTTCGCCGTGCTCTATGTCCTGCTGTGTTTTTGCCGCCTGCATTTTCGTCCTGCGGATTGATCGGCATCGCAGGCTGTTTAGACTAGGGGGAGTTCTACCTTACCAGTCGTGGGGTGTAGGCGGTACGTCCGGCGCTTTCCGGTCATACCCTTCTTGATAGCCCTCCACGTTCAGCGAAGAGACCAGAAGCTTGATGATTTTGCGGTTGTCATCCACCCAAAAGTCGAGCGTGGTTGGCGATCCTTGCGGCGGCGTGACATTGACAATGAGATGATGCAGATCGGCGGTCTTGCCCCCCGCAAATTCCACCGGTTCTTTGCCCTTGTAGAGCACCTGGGCCATCACTTCTGCCGAACCGATCACATAAATGGGAAATTGCTGCGGTTCCTTGGTGTCGAAACTGGCGCGCGCGGCCAGGATGCTCCATGGATAAAGCGGCAAATTGGCTTGAACCACGATCGGATCGGGATGTACGTCGTCTTCCTTGGTCTTGGTGGTCGATCCGTTGTTTATCTGGCTCACGGCCTTCCCGCCGTCAAACGACGTGGACACGGCGATCGGGATGGTCCCCATTTTGGCCTTGGCTTCGGCCGAAAGCGGACGGTATTTGTCGTTCATGACGACATCGAAGCGCTCGATCTTCACTTTCATTACGCCTCCGATATTGGCGTCGCCGGAGCCGTCGATGGAAATTTTCCCATTGGATCGATCGAGCGTGTAGTTTTCCGTAGCCATCGGTTTGCCACCCTGGTACAAAGTAAGCTTGCCCACAGTGGGCCCCAGCCCGGTTGTGGAAGACGCGGTCCCCTCCGACGCGCTCGGCGCCGTCACGGTCACTGCCGGTTTCATCAGCGCCTTGATGTCCGCCGGTATCTCGAACGCGTTAGCGGGCAGTTGCGTGTTGTACTCGGCGCTGTTGAGGGTGATCACGAATTCCTGGCTGGCCACTTTGTTGATCAGTTTGTGCGGGGACAGAATCGTACCGTCTTTCCGGTAGTCGTCGTATAGGATTTCCACCGTGATTTCGCCCATCGAGGAGGTCCGTGTAGCCACGCTCTTGATCAGCAGGCCGCTCTTCTTGTCGTAATACTGCGTGATAGGCTTGCCCACCGGCGATGTAAGAACCACGACGTAGCACTCGTGCTCGCCGACGGTTTCGGTTCCCGTGGTTTCGACTTTCGTGAACATCTTGCGCCAATTCGCCGGCGCGTTGAAGGTAGCGCTTTGCAGCGCCTCCGCCTTTTCCTCGCCGGTCTTCAAATGCGGTCCTTGGAGCACCGAATTTTCCCACGCGACGTCTCCGCTGACGCCGGATTCGATCTTGCCGACGCCATCAATCTCGATCGATTCATACAGCTTGTCGGGCTCGGCGGCGTAGATCGTCGCGGTTCCGTGCACGCCCTGCTTCGGTAAATCGAAAGTGCCCTTTTCGATGACGTTGTGAATCTGGTCGTAGGCAGCCTTGCCGCCGGTCAGTTCCACCGACCGGTCCAGAATCGTTTCGGCTTTCGGCAAGGTCTCATCGGCCGCCAAATACAGAGAGGCGAGCAGCGCAAGCGTGAATAGTCTCCGCATAAGTTGACTGTAGCGCGGTTAGGCGCTTGCCGGCTGTCCTCCGTCTCTCCTTGGACCGCCTGATCGGCCTGTGACGCTAACGCCAGATGGATCGTTTGGCAGATCAACCGGCGAGCTACATTTCCCAAGAGCCTGTCGCCGCGTTTGGCGTCGCGGAATGGTCCTGCTAGAATGCAAGCGATGCCTAAGGCTCTGACGGCGGATGACATTCTTCCGCTGGTCGCGTCGCTGACGCTCGAAGAGCGCGTGCGTCTACTGCGGTTGATCGCCGCGCCGCAGGGCGCCGACGCGCCCGTTTACCGGTCCGTGCCACCCTCGCGCGACGAGTTCTCGGCGGACGAGGAGCCCCTTGCTTGGGAAGCGGAGGGCTGGGAGGATTCGGAGTGAAGCGCGGCGAGATCCGCTGGTATACGTTCCGGCTTCCCGATAAGCGGCGGCCCGTTCTGGTTCTCACCCGAAATGACGTCATCGACCGTTTGAACGAAATCATCGTTGTACCGGCGACGCGAACGATTCGGGGACTAACGACAGAAGTAGGTCCGTCTCTCTTCTACGCGGCCTGCCCGGCCTGCGGCCCGCGTGAATGACATTTGACTCACAGGATTGGGAGTGGGCCGATGACTTCTGCTCTCGCGGAAGAGCGTGCTATCTGCGCCTTTGGCAGTCTCACGAGTCCCGAAACAATGCCCGAAACCCTTCTTGCTCGAAATGCCGGTCGTTCGTTAGCGCTTCCGTCAGACCTTCCCGGCGCATGGTCTGCATCGAAATGCAATCCGTCAAACTGTAGCCTTTATCGGGACGTTCACACGGTAAAGTTCCAGGCCCTCAAGGAACGAGCCCCGGCTCTGCGGCACCACGCGAACGTCAAGGTTCTCGATCAGTTGAGTGACATTTCGGCTCACAAGGTCGCGGATGCTGGCTCTCGCACCGGCAAAGAACGTCAGATACTCACTCAGAACCTCGTCCGTTGTCACAATCCTGTCTGGCGCAAGTGAACGGCTAAGGTTCATGGCCTTGGCATGTGCGGGGTCATCAATGCTGGTCAGGGCAGCCCAATAGAACGTGTCGGCGAACACCGCTTTCACGGAGTGCTCTTAGGGACGCCGTATACGTAGTGGTCAATCTGGCTGAGGCCGTCCTTAGGTAAGGCGGCAAAATCTTCTGGAGGAACGTCCTTCATATTTTCGGCGATGACTTCCCAGATATGCCTGCGCTGAGGCGGCAGTTCAAGGTCATGCGCTAGAATTTGGCGAGCATATTCCTCCGCCGACACACCTTGCGCGCGAGCCTTAGCAGCCAGCGCGGCGTTCTGTTCGTCGGGGAGATCAATGGTCAATGTCATGCTCTCTCCCTAAGCTTAACCCGGCCGTGTACTCTAGGCGAGGCGAGCGCCCGTCTCACGCCGAAATTGCGCTGAAGAGGGTTAGGAATCCACGTCCCCGAACGGCCAATCCGATCTGGCGAATCGTGATGCGATCCGCGAAGCAGACTCGCGCCCGCGCTAATCCCCACTACACTTTGATATAAAGTAGAACCGATGCTCGGTCTCATGATGGACTATCCGCTGACGCTCTCTCACATTCTGGAGCGCTCAGCGCGGCTTTTTGCGGCTAAGCCAATCGCGAGCAAATTCCCAGACGGCATGCGCCGGTATTGTTACACGGATTTCTATCGGCGCGTGCACCGGCTGGCGCATGTTCTGCGCGGCTTGGGGGTTCAGCCGGGAGACCGCGTCGCGTCGCTGTGCTGGAACAGTCACCGGCATCTGGAGATGTACTTCGCCGTGCCTTGTTTCGGCGCGGTGTTACATACGCTCAATCTCCGGCTGCCGCACGACCAGCTCTCCTATATCGTCAATCACGCCGAAGACCAGGTAATTTTCGTCGACGCCTCGTTGCTTCCGCTCCTCGAGGAGTTCAAAGATCAGATTCCGTGCGTCCGCCAGTTCGTGGTCCTGCCGGATGGCGAATACCACACCGTTCTCACACCGCATAGCGATTACGAGGCGCTGCTCACTGCCGCGCCCGCGGAGAAGTTCGTTTGGCCCGCGCTCGACGAACGCACCGCCTGCGCTCTCTGCTACACCTCCGGAACCACCGGTAACCCGAAAGGCGTGCTCAATAGCCACCGCGCGCTTACACTGCACAGCTTCGGACTGACGATGACCGATAGCTTCGGCTTGTGCGAGGCCGATACCGTTTTGCAGATAGTCCCGATGTTCCACGCTAACGGTTGGGGCATTCCTTACGCCGCGATCATGGCGGGATCGGCGCTCGTCTTCACGGGCCGCCATCTGCAGCCCGCCGATATTGCCGGTCTCATTGAATCTGAGCGCGTGACGTTTGCGGCTGGCGTCCCGACCATCTGGATGACGCTCGACAGCTACCTCGAATCCCACCCTCACGATTTGTCGAGCCTCCGCGCCCTGGCCGCGGCCGGTTCCGCGCTGCCGCGCCAGTTCGTCGAGATTTACGAAAAGAAATACGGCGTGCGCTTTCGCCTGGCGTGGGGTATGACCGAGACCACGCCCATCGCCACCGTGACCACGCTGAGAAAAGAAGCGGAGCAACTCGGCGAGATGGAGCGCTTCGACCTCATGACCCGTCACGGCATGCCTGTGCCGGGCGTCGATATTAGAATCGTCGACGCGAACGGTGAGGAACTACCCTGGGACGGGACGACCATGGGCGAACTGCAGGTGCGAGGCCCGTGGATCACCAGCGGCTACTACCGCGATGCCCGCAGCGATCAGTCGTTCGCGGATGGCTGGTTCCGCACCGGCGACGTGGCCACCGTGGATGCCGGCGGCTATATCCAGATCATGGACCGCACCAAGGACCTGGTCAAAAGCGGCGGCGAGTGGATCTCGAGCGTCGATCTGGAGAACGCCATCATGGCGCATCCCAAAGTGGCGGAAGCCGCGGTGATCGGGGTTTTCCATCCCAAATGGCAGGAGCGGCCGCTGGCCTGTGTGGTGCCCGCTGAGCAATACCGGGGCGCTGTCACCAAACAGGAGATTCTCGAGTTTCTCAGTTCCCGCGTGACCAAATGGTGGTTGCCGGACGATGTCGTTTTCCTGGATGCGGTGCCCAAGACCAGCGTCGGAAAATTCAACAAACGCGCGTTGCGGGAGCAATTTAAGGACTACGCTTTACCTGCCGGGTAGACGGCAGTTCACACCCAAAAACCCCTTAAAGCGGACCTCGTGCTGGCCGATGAGCGCAGTATGGCCAACGCGCTGTACAAAGAGGTTGTCAAGACGCTTTCCGATTATGTTGGGCCGGAACGGGCGAAGACCGCGTTTGATCGCCAATTCAAACACTGCGGCGGCACCGAAGACACCATAACTCGCCAGCAGTTCGGCCAAATCGTAAATTACGTGATTGGCGCGGCCGGCGTGTGGCTGGGTGGGGATAAAGCCAGGGTAGCGGAGATGACCTCCAAACTCAAGGTTCTGGCTTGAAGCGAGCCGAGCCATCGGAGCGCGTCTCAGTGCGGTTCTCGTTCAAAGGAGGGTTCTAGGCTTTGAAGCTGGTGTAGTTTCGAAGCGGTTCTGGTTTTGGCGAAGGTCTCGGTGCCTTCACGCCTGCGACTGGTTGTGAAGAGGTCCTGGGTTTGGAAGAAGCTCTGGTTGTGAGGCGCTGGGTTGTGCAGAAGTTCTGGTTGTGCAGAAGTTCCGGTTGTGCAGAAGTTCTGGTTGTGCAGAAGTTCTGGTTGTGCAGAAGTTCTGGTTGTGCAGAAGTTCTGGTTGTGCAGAAGTTCTGGTTGTGCAGAAGTTCTGGTTGTGCAGAAGTTCTGGTTGTGCAGAAGTTCTGGGTTTGGAAAAAGGCCTGGTTTGGAAGAAAGTTCTGGTTTGGAAAAAAGCCTGGTGTTGGAAGAAGTTTCTCGTTTCGAAAACCGCGTTTCTTTGGGACCCCCGGTTGAAAGGAAACTTCTGGTTCGAAGAACTTCGTGTTGGAAGGAAAAATTCCGGTTTCGAAGAAGTTCGTGTTCGAAGAAAAGTTCGTGTTTGAAGAAAAGTTCGTGCTTGAAGAAAGGTTCCTCGTTTTTCGATACCATGCGTTTCGAGAACATTTTTTTCGATTACGGGGAAGACAACGAAAATCATGCAACTGAAAGACGGGGCAGCACCGAAAATCACGACCGTGGGCACGCGCATCTTTTGGGCCTGCGCAACGCTGGTGGCGTTGACGATGGTGGTAGGCGCCGTCTCACTGCACAGCTTTTTCGATTTGAGTTCGAAGTTGAACTGGATGCTCGACCGAGTTTTGCCGGGCGTGTACTCCATGGGTACGATCCGGACTACCACCAAGGATATGCGGGAGTGCATGCTGCTGCACGCCACCTCGGACAGTGATGCGGAACGGGCGGCCCTGGAGTCCGAGATCGCGAAATACGACCAGAAGATCCGAAACGAGATGAAGGCATACCGCGCTCGCATGTACGACCCGAAGGACCGGGTGGTATTTGCGCACATTGAGGCCGCTTATGACGCTTTCAACCAAGCCTGGGAACTGCGAGTGCGCCCGCTCGGGCGGGCCGGTCAATCCCAGGAGGCGATCGCGGCCTACCGTTCCCAATTGATTCCGCTGCGCGAAGTACTGGCAAAGGAGTTGGATCAAGGCGTAGCGCTGAATCGGATCATTTCCCAAAAAAGCGCGCGCGAAGCCAGCCAGAGTTCCCACGAAGGCTATTTTCCGATTCTGGCGATCATGGGCTTTTCGATTATGAGTGGTGCGGCTCTTACTTTTACCGTCAAACGCGGAATCAACGTGGCGCTTCGCCGGTCTGTGCAGGAGCTGCGGGCGGCGGTAGCGGCCGTTAACCAGATCGCCGACCAAGTGGCGAGTTCCAGCGAGTCCGTGGCCGACGGTGCGGCACGGCAGGCGGACACTCTCGCCGCGACTTATGCCGCCTGCGACATGCTCGGGGCCGATGCGGAGGAAGCCACCGATAAACTCCGGCACGTGGCCGAGCGGGCTTCTGAGTTGCAAGCGGCTCTAGCAGGCGCCGCATCTACTTCCGCCGGCCAACCGACCCCTACATTGCAAGGCGCCATCGAACGAGCCGGCTCCATCAAGGAGTTGCTCGATGCAGTGGGTGTAGCGGGGCGGGATCGGGATCAAGCCTCCGGCGTCGTGACCGCCAATCTGAGCGAAATCGAGCAAGTGACCAAATCGAGCGCGCACGAGGCGGAACAGTGCGCGGCTGCCGGCAAAGAGTTGAGCGGCCAAACGGAGTCGCTCATGGGGATTGTCTTCCGCCTCGGATCGTTGGTGGGCGGCCCTGACGCCGACAGGCGGAAAAGTGTCCGCCCCGATGGAGATGGGTCCGGTCTCCGGGAGCCACGCGAGTTGGCGGCGCTTCAGGGCGCCTTAGGTCCTTCCACCAGCCCGGAGTTGATCGGGCAAACCATTTCAGGAGCAAAAAAATGACTTACTTAAAAATGATTTATTCGGGTAAACTTGGCGGACTGCTGGTGATTACCCTTTGTCTGGCTGCAGCAGCCGTTCATCTGGGCGCGGCGCAGACCGCCTGTCCGGGCGAACCCGAGGCTAGCTGTCCGGAAGCAACAACGGAAAACACTTCGGCCGAGGCCTGCCCAGGCGCTCCGGAGGCTACCTGTCCCGACGTAACGGACGACGCGGCGCCAGCTAACGCCCCTGCGCCTGCTGGCGCATCCCAGAGCGATGCCGGTCCACCGAAAGCGCCCCCTTCCACCGTTCCTACCGACTATCTCAACCAGGAGCTTCCCAAATGGGTCCGGTTCAAGGGCGAGGAACGCATGCGCATGGAGGGCTTTGAGGGTGGGGGTTTCAAAACGGGCAACGACGACACCTATGTTTTGAACCGTATCCGCTTTAATATGAACCTGATTCCCACGCATTGGCTTCGTTTTGAATTCCAGGTCCAGGATGCCCGCGTGTGGTTCAAAACTCTAAAACCCTACGCTCCGCCCTACCAGGACACCTGGGACCTGCGCCTCGCCTACGTCGATATCGGCGCCTCGGAAGGTCCGGCGGAGTTGCGCGTGGGCCGGCAGGAGTTGGCATTCGGCGACGAACGGCTGGTGGGAAACACGCCTTGGACCAATGCCTCGCGGAGTTTCGACGCCGCGCGGGCTACCCTAAGGCACGGGAAGTATCGTTTAGATATTTTCGCTTCCTCCGTCGTCGTGCTGCACGACGGCTCGGTCGGATACAACGTGCCGGGAAACAATTTGCACGGGCTCTACGGCGGCATGGAGAATGTAGTTCCCAAATCCACCATCGAGCCATATGTTCTCTGGAGACTCAACCCGCGGCAGAAGAGCGAGACCGGAAAAATAGGCAATCTGGATTCCTACACATTGGGTGTCCGTTGGGTGGGTAAGCTCCCGGCCGGCTTCGACTACAACACAGAAACGGACAAACAAGTTGGTTCGCTCGGCGCCGACGTCATAAATGCCTGGGCGGGCCACTGGTTAGTTGGCAGGAGGTTCGAGAGCGTACCCTGGAAACCAAGGCCCATCGTGGAATTCAACCACGCCAGCGGCGACGGCAATCCCCACAATGGCCATCGCAACACGTTCGATCAGCTCTATCCCACCGCGCACGACAAATACGGTTTGGCGGACCAGGTCGGTTGGAAGAATATAAACCACGCGCGTACCGGCGTGGAGTTGAGTCCGAATTCCAAATGGGGCATCAACGCCAAGTACAGCAGCTATTGGCTCGCCAATGCGCATGATGCGTTGTACAACACGTCGAGTTCCGTGGTGGCCAGCGTGCCCAATGGCTCGGGCGGACGGTTCGTGGGCCAGGAACTGGACGAAAGCGGGATTTACAAATACTCGAAACAACTCCAGTTCGGCGCCGGGTTCTCCCATATATTCCCGGGGCGGTTTCTGTTGAAGGCAACGCCCGGAGGCTCGTACAACTCACCTTACCTGTTTTTGATGACTGCGTTTTGAAGCTGGTGCGCTCAAAAAAGCAAAAGGGGACGGCACGAGTTATCCTCGGCTTTGTGGGGCAGGTTCACAAAGGGTTGCCCACGCTCCTCCCTTCGGTTTGGCGAACCGCTGGCTGTCGCTCGTTTTACGCCAAACGGGTCGACGACCGGAGACCGCCCTACAATCTTGCGCTCAGGGCTTGCGGATCAGCCAAAACACCAGCGACAGCAGCGCGCTGATCACCAGGCAAGTCACAATCGGAAAATAGAACACTCCATGCTTGCCGCGAAGGATGATGTCTCCCGGAAGCCGGCCAAAACGGATCTGCAACTTCTGACCCGCCAAAACCAAAAGACCGATCAGGATCAGCCCCAAGCCGACTAGAGTCCGCAGTCGCACCGGCGTTTACCTCGGCGCCATACGGATTGCGCCATCCAGACGGATCACTTCTCCATTGAGCATGGGATTCTCAATGATCTGCTGAGCCAACTGTGCGTATTCATCCGGCCTCCCGAGGCGCGATGGGAATGGGACCATGGCGCCGAGCGCATGCTTCACGTTGTCCGGCAGCGCGGCGAGCAGCGGCGTATCGAACAAGCCAGGGGCGATGGTCATCACCCGCACTCCGTCTCGAGCCAGATCGCGCGCCAGCGGCAACGTCATTCCGGCGATGCCGCCTTTCGACGCTGAATAAGCCGCCTGGCCGATCTGGCCGTCATACGCGGCAACTGACGCCGTATTGATGATCACGCCGCGCTCACCTTCGTCATTGGGCTGGTTTTTAACCATCACCCAGGCCGCCAGGCGGGCGACATTGAACGTGCCGATCAGGTTAACTCGGATCACTCGGCTGAATCGCTCCAGATCGCCCGGGCCTTCCTTACCGACAATTTTCATCGCATCGCCGATGCCGGCGCAATTCACGCAGATGTTCAGTCCGCCAAAGGCGCTCACTGTCCCGTCCACGGCCTGCTGGACGGCGTCGGGGTCCGCTACGTCGGCGGCGAAAAAACGAGCGGCGGCACCCAGTTCAGCCGCAAACTCGCGGCCTAGCTGTTCGTTGCGGTCGATAATCGCCGCCTTGCCGCCGTGCCGGACGATCATCCGCGCCGTAGCCGCGCCCAATCCCGAAGCGCCGCCCGTGATCAGAGCAACTTTGTCTGTGATGTTCATGAACTTTCCATGCTACACCGCCTATTTTAGACCGCATGCCCCGCGCAGAAACCTGACGCCCAAGCCCACTGAAAATTGAAGCCGCCCAGGTGGCCGGTGACGTCCACTACTTCACCGATGAAGTAGAGACCGTGCACGGCGCGGCTTTCCATGGTTTGGGCGGAAAGTTCGTCCGTGTCTACCCCACCCGCGGTGACTTCGGCTTTGGCATAGCCTTCGGTGCCGGAAGGCGTGAGTGTCCAGCCGTGAACGCGTTTTTCAAACTCAGCCAGCGCGGCGTTGCTCCAAGCCTCCGGAGCATGGAACTCCAGCCAGCGATCGGCCAGCCGGTTGGGCAGAAATTCGCGCAGAACCGAGCGGGCGCCGGCCAGCGTTCGCGGATGGATGTCGGCCGCGATGTTTTTATCTGGCGCGAGATCGATCACCAGCGGATGCGAAGGGCGCCAGTAGGACGAGCATTGGAGAATAGCCGGTCCGCTCAATCCGCGATGCGTGATCAGCATCTTTTCGCGAAAGCTTTGGCCGCCGGCGCACGCGGCCACCTCGGTAGAGAGCCCGGCCAAATCGGCGTAGCGCTTGAGATCCTCGCCGCGAAAGGTCAGCGGAACCAGCGCCGGACGGCAGGCATTGATCCTGAGCCCAAACTGACGGGCGATCTCATAGCCGATTGCGGTCGCGCCCATCTTGGGGATCGAGAGCCCGCCGGTAGCCACCACCAAGGCGGGGGCTTGAAAATCGCCAGCTTCGAACTGATCTCGGCGCCGAACTTCCTCGACGGGCGTGCCGGTGAAAATCTGCACGCCAGCCGCGTTGCATTCGGTTTGCAGCATTTCGACGATCTGCGCCGCGGAATCATCGCAGAATAGCTGCCCCAAAGTTTTCTCGTGGTAGCGAATGCCATGCTTTTCGACGAGTGCGATAAAGTCGCTCGGCCGATAGCGGGCCAGAGCCGACTTGGCGAAATGCGGGTTGGCGGAAAAGAAATTCTCCGGGCCGCAGTGGATATTGGTGAAATTGCAGCGCCCGCCGCCGGAGATCAGAATTTTGCCGGCGATCCGCTTGGCGCCTTCGAGCACGGCCACGCGCCGTCCTCGTCTGCCGGCTTCGATAGCGCACATCAGACCCGCCGCGCCCGCGCCCAACACCAATACGTCGAAGCTCTTTCCGTCCCGTGGCAAAATTCATGGTAGCCATGAAATTCATTAGCTTTCGACGAAGCGGTGGGCAGGAGCCCGAAGCCGGAGTGCTGGTTGACGATCGCGTGATTTCGTTGACGGGGGCGGGCTTCGCCGATATGCTCTCGGTGTTGGCCGGCGGCGCACTCGCTCGCGCGAAGGTGGACAATTGGGTCTACCAACCATCCCCTGAAGACATTCTTCCGCTCTCGTCCGTCAAGCTTCTGGCGCCGGTGCCCCGGCCTCCCAAGTTTATCTGCGTGGGCCTCAACTATCGCGATCACGCCGCCGAGACCAACATGGCAATTCCGAAAGTGCCGACGATCTTCAGCAAGTTCTCCAACGTGGTCATCGCATCCGGCGATCCGATTGTCCTTCCCCGCGTTTCTGCGAGCCCCGACTATGAAGCCGAGCTGGCTTTCGTGATCGGCAAAGGCGGGCGCCACATCGCCGCGCGAGACTGGCGCGAGCACGTGTTCGGCTACACCATCGTCAACGACGTCAGCGCGCGCGATTATCAGATGGCGACCACGCAATGGCTGATGGGAAAGACCTTCGACACGTTCGCGCCCATGGGTCCCGCGTTGGTGACGGAGGACGAAATTCCCGATCCCCATGCGCTCGACATCAGTCTGGAGATTGGCGGCGAAACGCTGCAGAAATCCAATACGCGCGAGTTGATTTTCCAGATTCCCGAGATCGTGGCGCACATTTCGAGCGTGGTCACTTTGGAGCCGGGCGACGTGATCGCGACCGGAACGCCGGCAGGCGTGGGGTTTGTGCGCAAACCGCCGCGGTTCCTGCTGGCTGGAGATGAGGTGGTGATTCGCATCGATGGCTTAGGTGAGTTGCGGAACAGGTGTGTGGCCGAGAGTTAGGCCGTAACTGAACGGTTAACAGCACAGGCTAAAGCCTATGCCACCGGTTATTAACCCGCGCTGGAGCGTCATCAGCCCGCCTGCTAAGCGCGCCCGTCACTGTATTTAGCGAGTCTCAATAGCGCACTGTGGCGGCTTGGCAAGCCCGCTCGATCGGGTTTAACAAACGCGGGGCGCGGGCAGGAAAGCACCGTAACGGTGAACCAAAAAGGTTTCAACCCGGCGGGACACCCGTCCCAAATCGAAATCAAATCGTTAGACAGGCCCGTCGTGGTGCAAGGCCCGTATCGGCAATTGACAATCGTTAAGACTCGCCGTTAAGAAGTGTAAACCGCACGCCTACAATTGCATTGCCCACGATAATCTGGTAGCAGGACTCTTGCACAAAGCGATAAGCACCGCCCGTTTTTGGCGCTCCTGGGTATTGGTTGGGCTCCTGGCCTTGCTGTGCGCCTTCCTAGCGATCGTCCAAAACCGCTGGATCGACCAGATCAGTATCGCGGAACGTGACCGTCTGCATGCCACTTTGCAAACGGATCTTCGCGGGCTGAGTGCCGAGTTCGATCAGCAAGTGGCCCGGTCGGCCGCCAGCCTCACGCCCAGTTTCGATGCCATCTCCAAATTGGGCGCCGAAGCCGCTTGTTCGCGCCAATATCTGCTCTGGAAGAAGACTCCCGACCCCATGATCCTCCGCGTGGGTCTCGTGAAATTCGAGGACGATCAGCCGGCGTTCTACCAGGTGGATCCGGCCACGGGGGAATTTTCGAAAGCGGAATGGCCGCCGGAGTGGAGCGCCGCTCGCCGGCGATTCCAATCGCATTTCGGCAATCTTCCTCCTCCGGACGATTCATCGCTAGAATCGCAGGTGTTGGAGTTTCCCCTGCGCGGTTCGATGCACGGTCGTCCACCGCGGGACCGCAACGGCTACCGGCCGCCTCCGCCGCGGGAGGATTGGTTGCTCCTCGAACTGAATGTCGACTACATCCGGGCCACTTTACTCCCGGAGCTATTGAGTAAGTACCTGGCTAGCTCCGGTATGCCGGACTATGACATGAAATTGGTGCTTGGCTCGCCTGCAACCAGGCAGCGCTCCATCACCGCGGATGCTTCGGTTGGCCTGCTCGACGTTAGCCGGATCGTCCGTTCCGCGGCCGGACCTGGCGGGCCCGGTGGACCCGGTGACCCAGGCGGACCGCACGGTCCGGGCCCAGGACCGCCGCAACCCCCGGGAGCCACCGCGCCGCGGCCCGGCAGATGGCAGTTGCTGATTTATGGCCGCGGCGGTTCGCTTGACTCCATCGTCGAAGCCGCGCGCTGGAGAAACGCAGCCCTTTCCGGCGGCATTCTCTTGATGATTCTGATCATGATTCTAGCGCTGCTTCGGTACTCCCGGCGCTCCCAGGAACTGGCCGAGCAGCAACTGAACTTTGTCGCTGGCGTGTCGCATGAGCTGCGAACGCCGCTCACCGTCATTCGTACCGCGGCTTTTAACTTGCGCGGCAAAACCGCTACGCGTCCGGATCAGGTCGAGAAATACGGTCATCTGATTCAGCGCGAGAGCGAAAAACTCAGCAATCTGGTGGATCAGGTGTTGCGTCAAGGCGCCATACGGGCCGGTAAGGTGATCGGCGAAAAGCACCCCGTGGAACCCTGGAAGCTGATCGAATCGAGCCTCCAGGCCAGCCTGGTGTCGGCTCCCGAAACAGACGTGGTTCTCGAAACGCACGTCGATCCGAAACTCCCGCTCATCTTGGCCGACGAGTTGGCCATGCGGCATGCGCTGCAAAATTTGCTCGACAACGCCGTGAAGTATGGACTCGAGGGCGGCAAATGGATCGGTATCGGCGCGGCCGAAGTTTGTGAAGGGACCGCGCGCTGGGTAGAAATCCGCGTTAGCGATCGCGGTCCCGGAATTCCCCTGGCCGAACAACCTAAACTGTTCGATGCGTTTTTTCGCGGTAAGAGGGCCGTTCAGGATCAGGTGCATGGAACCGGGTTAGGCTTGAATATCGTCAAGAGTATCGTTGAAGCCCACGGCGGAACGATCCGGGTCGAGAGTGAGCCACACAAAGGGGCGGCGTTCATCGTCCGGATTCCCGCAGCGCCCCAGACTCTTCCGTTAGAAGGCGCCGAGTTAGAAAATGTCTGCGCGAATCCTGCTGATTGAAGACGAAGCCAGTCTGGTCTTGGTCCTGTCGGACTTACTCACGGAAGCCGGCTACCAGGTGGAGACAGCGATCGATGGCGCCGCCGGATTGGCTAAAGCACTCGAGGGACATTTTGACTTACTGATTCTCGATGTAATGCTCCCCAAGATAACCGGGTTTGAAGTTTGCCGCCGCCTGCGGCGGCAAGGCGCCGAGTTTGCAATCCTCATGCTCACTGCCCGGTCGGAAGTGGCGGACCGCGTGGAAGGGTTGCATTTGGGCGCCGACGATTATCTCACCAAGCCATTTGCTCCGCTCGAGTTACTCGCCAGAGTAACATCGCTGTTACGCCGTGTCGGAAAAGAGAACCGGTTGGGTGTAAATAGCTTCCGGTTTAACGATGTTTTTGTTGACTTCGACAGAGCCGAAGTAATCAAAGGCGGACAGACAGTCACTCTGGCGGGAAAAGAGCTTCAGTTACTTCACTATCTCATTGACAATCGCCGGAGAGCCGTCCCTCGAGAAGAACTGCTCCAAAGAGTATGGGACTACAGTGGCGACGTTTCTTCTCGCACTCTCGATGTACACATCGCCTGGCTACGGCAGAAGCTGGAGGACGATCCGCAATCCCCGCGCCACATCCACACCGTGCGTGGGACCGGTTACAGGTTTTCTCCGTAGGCGCCTTTACACTCCTTGGCTTTACACTCCTTAACATCAAACGCGCAACGCCCATACCTTTTAGGCCGTTCCACTGTAAGGAGCTGTTACTCATGATTCGACGTACCCTTTCAACAATTGTTCTTATGGCCGCAGCGTCAATTACCATTCCCGGCCAAACCACGACTACCACCACGATGCCCCAACCGACCATCGCGGATATGGTTGCGCAGCGCGTAGCGCGCCTAACCAAACTACTCACCTTAACGTCCGCGCAACAGACGGACGCGACCACGTTGTTCACAACGGAACTTACTGCGCTGGCCACCATCAATACCGCCCGGCAAACCGCCGACACGGCCCTGCAAACTGCGATAAAAGCCAACGATGCGACCGGAATTGCGACTGAAGCGACTCAACTCGGCAGTCTGACTACGCAGGCCGTCACCGCCACGGCCACCGCGGACGCGGCGTTCTACCTGATGCTGACCTCCGCGCAACAGACGATCTATAACGAGCTGAAAGGATCGGGTCTCGACGGTCCGGGAGGCTTTGGAGGCTTTGGAGGTTTTGGCGGTCCGGGTGGCCCAGGCGGTCCGCATCCCTAATTAGCTGCCTGTCCCAGTCGCACACCCGCCCGTTTCCGAGCCGCGACCGTGAGGGAGCGGTGGCGTCTTACCGTGTGTTACGAATTGACAGCAAGCCGCGGGCGATGTGCCGTGCCGCGGCCGCCCTACTGAGCCAGTTTGTGCCACGGTAATCGAGAGCAGGGCCGCCGCTCGAGGCGGCTCTGTTCCGGCCTCACGCCCGCTTCCGCCGCACCGCTTCCACATAACTCACGAGCAACTTCCCGGTCATCACTGTCCATATCCTTCTGCGATACCACCAGCGCGCGC
Organism: Bryobacterales bacterium; assembly: GCA_963836595.1. Lineage (GTDB taxonomy): Bacteria > Acidobacteriota > Terriglobia > Bryobacterales > Bryobacteraceae > DATFZA01. The sequence goes on along the minus strand of CAWIKC010000001.1, from coordinate 2,271,742 downwards.
GCCCGTTCCGCTAACTCGGCCTGCCGCCGATCGTCCGCCAGTAGCTCCAGCACCCGCGCGGCAAACTCTTCCGGTGTGTCGGCTAACAAGCACCCCTCGCCATTCCGAGTAACCAGCCCTTCCGCGCCCGCTCCGCCGCTCACCCATCCCTCCGCTTCCGCCGCACCGCTTCCACATAACTCTCGAGCAACTTCCCCGTCATCACCGTCATATCCTTCTGCGATACCACTAACGCGCGCGCCCGTTCCGCTAACTCGGCCGCCCGCCGCTCGTCGGACAGTAACTCCAGCACCCGCGCCGCAAACTCCTCCGGCGTGTCGGCTAACAAACACTCCTCCCCGTTCCGGGTAACCAGCCCTTCCGCGCCCACTCCCGTCGACACCGCCGGAATCCCCGCGGCGAAAGCTTCCAGTAACTTCACCCGCATCCCGCTCCCGCTCAAAATCGGGCACACAAACACCGCATAACGGCTCAGCGGCTCGCGGATGTCCTCCACGAATCCCAAAAGATCGATCGCCTCCGCCGGCCCCGGCAAAGAATATCTCGGTGGAGGATCGGAGCCCGCGACCACCAGCCGCGCATCCGAGCACTGCTTCAGAATCAGCGGCAGCACCAGGCGGCAAAACCAGTTGAGGGCCTCCTGATTGGGCGTATGGCGGAAGCTGCCGATAAACAAAATCGTGCGCGGCTCCCGCCCAGCCGGTTGAAAGCGATACCGCGCCGTGTCGATGCCCGCGCGCAAATCATCGTCGATCTTTCCCTCCAGCTCCGGACAAAACGACAGCAGAAACTGCCCGTTGTCCGGACTGCACACCTGCACGCGATCGAACTTCGGCAGCATCGTCAACTCATACCGCAGCGCGCGCAAATATTCAAACGCCGCCTTCGCCCTGCTCAACCCCCGCAAACCCGGCAGCGCGCGCCCGATGGATTGGAAGTAGACGTCGTGTTCAAACAAAATGCACGGAATGCGTTTCAAGGCCAATCCGTATTGCGCCAGCGCCGTGTACTCAATCTGCACCACGTCGATCTGGCGGGTGAGAATCTCACGGTGAATCAGCCACTCCAAATCCTGGCTCGCATATTCGCGCACCGCATGCGGCAATGGCGAACCAAACTCCTTCTTCCGCCCTACTAGCCGGACGACATACCCGACCGACGCGCACCGCTCTTCCAATTCCCGATGCGGCTCCCGCTGGTATTCATGATCGAGCAACACGATCAAGTGCAGCGGGCACAACTCCGCCAGCAGCGTCGTCGTCTGGTACATGAATACGCCACCACCGTGCGTGGGCGGCACAATTGGGTACGGCGAAATGAAAAGCACCCGCGGCCTGGCAACACTCGCGGGCATGTCGTCGAACCGGTCCCGGAAATAGGCGCCCATCGGCCGCCGGAACGCCTCGTCATCATCGATCTCGGCCAGCGCTTGCGCCCGCCGCCGCGAACCAACTGCCTGCGGCAATTGCTTGAGACTGCGCCACAGTCCCCCAAAGTTCGCCCGCTGCGGCGAATCTCCCAACGCGACACTCACCACGGCTCCCGCCCACAAAAAGAAAAAATGCGTGCCCAGCCGGTTCCACTGATGTATGTTCTTCCAGCAAAACAGAATGAAGTTCTTCTTCAACACCGCTTCAATCTGCTTGGCGCTGAAGTGTTTCCCAATGGTGCCGCGATGCTCGTGATAAACCACGCTGCGCGGCTCGTAGAAGCTCTTCCAGCCGCGTTTCCACGCCATGTATCCGAGATCGGTGTCTTCGAGGTAAAACGGGGCAAGGAGTTCATCGAAGCCGCCCAGCTCCAAAAATTTCTTGCGGTCAATCGCGCACGATCCGCCCCCGCCGTAGAGACACGGATAGCGTTCTTCTATCGCGTTGTCCAGACGATGGCGGACCCGCAGGCCGCCATTTTCCCACCAGCCTTGCGTTAGTCCGGTTTCCTCGCGCACGCGATTCGGATCGGTGAAGAAGATCTGGCAGCCGACGGAAAACACGGTTTCGTCCGTGAACCCTTCGAGCAACGGCGCGAGAAAATCCGGCTCCACGCGCATGTCGCTGTTCAGCAACACGACGATGTCGTTCTTCGCTGCCGAGAAGCCCGCGTTTGAACCACCGCCAAACCCTAAATTACGTTCGAGCGCTAGCAGCCGGACTTCCGGAAAACGACTGCGGACAAACTCCGCGCTGCCGTCGCCAGAAGCATTGTCGACCACAATGATCTCGTTTTCCGGATTCCCTGCAAGCGCCCGAACGACATAGGGCAGATATTTCTCGAGCAGATCGCGCCCGTTCCAGTTAGGAATCACGACGCTGGCCGCAGCCGCTCGCGGACGTGTCGAAGCAGACAGCTCGTGCCCGCGCCGTCGAAATAAATCGGAAAACGCCAGCGCCAGCATCGGCGCCAGAATCAAAACCGGCGAGAGAATCAGCGAAGGCAAAGACCGGAGAATCCGCCAGGCCGCCGCGGCGAACCCTTTCATGCGTCTTCAAGCGCGGGCCCGATTCCGGCCGCGCGGCCAAGCTTCACCCAGCGCGACGAGCGCGCAAAGTTGACTAACTCCGCCAGCCGCTGCCGTTCCGCCTCCGTCTTTTGCGCCCACTCCGTCCGTTCCACAACCGTTCTCTCCGCGGTCTCGAGCAGCGCCGCACACTTGGCCAGCTCCTCAATCCGCCCTGCCAGATCGGCCCGCAGGTGATCCATCGCCGCCTGGCTATCCGCCTCCACTTGCCGCGCCCAAGCGGTCCGGGACTCTAACTCCGCGTCAAGTTCCCGCAGCCGCGCTTCGTAGCCCCGCGCCATTTCTTCCAATTCCGCATTCAAGCCCGCGATGCACTGCCTCGCTTCCGCCAGTTCCCGATCCAAATGCAGTGCCCACTGGTTGTGATCTTCGAGTTCCTGCTCCGATTTGCGGAAGAGTTCTTTCGTATCGCCGTGCCATTTCTTCTCATTCGCCAACTGCTCTTCGAGCAGCTTGATATGTTGCTCGCGTTCCCACAGCAGATTCGCTGCCCGCGGAACATAGACAAAGGAGGATTCGGGCGCGGCCTTCTCCCGCCCGCACACCGCGATCAGAAAGTGCGACGTGTCCGCGCTGCCAGCGGTGGAATCCATACGCGCATCCGCCGGCCAAAAGCCTTTCGGCGGATAAAACGCAAACGACCGCACATGATTTTGCACCAGCAGGGAAACACGCGCAAACACCCGCTTCAGCGCGGTAACGAATTCTTCCGGCGTGAACTCATGCTCGTGATACGGATTGGCCCCCGTCTCGCCGCGCGATTGATTGTAGTAAAGCTGGTTCGGCGAAGAGACGATCAGCAGACCCTGCTGAGTGAGCACGCGCGCACACTCATCCAGAAAGCCCGCCTGATCCTTGAGGTGCTCGATCACTTCGAAAGCGACCACCGTATCGAAGGACGCATTGCGAAACGGTAGTTGCGTACAGCTCCCGGCAACGAACCGCAAATTTGGGGAGGAAAAATTCCGGCTGGCGTATTCGATGGCCGCCGGAGCTACATCGAGACCCGTCACCGACCTCGCCGTCAGCGACATTTCGGCCGAACCATAGCCGCTTCCGCAACCCGCGTCCAACACCCGGCAACCTTGCACATAGCGCCGGGCAAAAGCGTAGCGCGAAAAGTGCTCGGCCCAGAGATCGTCGTTCACCTGGCCGGGAATCACCCGCTCCCCGGTGAACTCAAGCAAGCTTGCGCTCCACCGGGCCGGTTTGCCCCAGCCGCCGGTTCACTTGAACCCGGCACGGCAGGTGCAAGTGGCCGTACACTTCCGATTCGCTGGGCGACATCTGCAGGGCAATGGCATTATCCACCCAGTCGCACATGCGATAGCTGCGCAGCGTTCCATCGGCAACCGCGGGCGAAAACGAAAATACCGACGGATAGATATGCGGGATCTGGAGATGAAAATCCACAGTGAAAACGTCTCCGGCGGCCATGGGCGGCAAGTCGGTCTCTTCCCGCGCGGTATTGGTGCCCGCGAAGTCGAGACCCATCTGATTGCGCATCATGAAGCCGACCACCGGCAGCAAAATCTCTTCGTGAGCCTGCACACTAATCCGCACGACGATGTTCGAATCCGGTTCGAGCAGCGCGAGCGGCTGCCCCGCCGGATCGAGCACCGCGATCCCCATCACCTGCGCCCGCGCGTCTCCAAAACGATGATCGATATTGGGAAGCACGTCCACGATTTCGGGCGCCGTCACCCGCGCGTGGCTCACGGCACCAATCTCAGTGTGGCGCGCCGTCAGATACGCGGAATCCTTTTCAATCATGGCCGCCAGATACTGCGTGACGACCGCTTCCGGTTCGCCCAACAGTTTTACAGAGCCGCTATCGAGCCACAACACCCGATCTCCAATGGCTTTCACTTCGCCGGCCGCGTGGGACACGAAGAGAATGGTCACGCCGTTTTGCCGCATTTCGTGAACCTTGCGCAGACAGCGTTGGCGGAAGTAAATGTCGCCGACGGAAAGAGCCTCATCCACCAGCAAGACGTCCGGCTCGACATGAATCGCCACGGAAAATGCCAGCCGGATGGCCATGCCGCTCGAGTAGGTCTTCACCGGATGATCCATGAACTCCCCGATCTCGGCGAAGTCCGCGATCAGTTGGAATTTCCGGTCAATCTCGCGCTTGCTCAGTCCGAGGATGGCGGCGTTCAGATAGACGTTATCGCGTCCCGTGAACTCCGGGTTGAAACCCGAGCCCAGTTCCAGCAAAGCGGCGACCCTGCCGCGAACATTTACCGTCCCGGCGCTGGGCTGCAGAATGCCGGCCACGATTTGCAGCAGCGTGCTTTTGCCCGATCCGTTCTCTCCGACAATACAAAAGGTCTCGCCGCGCTGAATGGAGAACGAAACATCGCGCAAAGCCCAAAAATCCTGGTGATAGCTTTTCCGATTGAGGGTAAGGAGTTCCTTCAGCCGCGCACTGGGAGTGTTGTAGATAGGATAACTTTTGGAAACCTGACGGAACTCGATAATGCTGTCGGACACTGACTAGACTCTATCGGGAGGGAGGGTGATGTGTCAAACCGGAGGGAATAAAGAGAAAAGTCAGGGCGCCCGCCAACCCCCGCTCCGAGCCTCTCAAACATTTGCTAGCGGCTAGGCACCGCTCTCCAGCCTCTTGTGAGGCCATCGCATGCAGGTTACAAGACGCTTGATGTCGAGGAAGCCGGTAGCCGCCCTGACTGGTGTTCAATATCTATCGTGCTACCTCCTTGACGATTGACGTATCCGGAACCAGCCACCCTTCGGCCAGTTCCACTATTAGGGTATCTTAATGTCCTAGCAGTGTCAAGTAGCGTCTTAACGGGACTGAAATGGAGGTAGACACCTATTCCGTTCCGTCCGTTTTCGGGGGCCGATTGGTGAACCTGCGGCGGGTTGGTTAAAGCGTCCAGGGCCGATTAACAATCGGCCGCAGGTTGACAACCTGCCCCACAGGCGGAATCATCAGTCCTTTAACTTGCTATGCTGATAGAAGATGCCGGTGTAGCTCAGGTGGTTAGAGCGACGGTCTCATAATCCGTAGGTCGCAGGTTCAACTCCTGCCGCCGGCACCAACCAACAACTCATAGAGCCGATTGAGATCCTCTTGGGAAAAGTAGTCGATCTCGATGCGGCCCGACTGGGGTGATTTTTCGACGATCCGGACGCGGGTCCCCATTGCGGACTCCAGGTCCCGCACTGCCGCCTTCACGTTCGGATCCTGGGGTTGCTCCTGGACCTCCGGTTTGGGCGGCTCGTTGGACGCCTGCACCAGCTTCTCGATCTGTCGAACCGAATACCCAAGTTGCGCGGCCTTGTGAGCCAGTTCCACTTGCCGTTCCTCGTCCGGGAGGCCTAACAGCGCCCGGCCATGCCCCATAGCTATCTTTCGTTCTGCTAGTAGTAGTTGTACTGCGTGTGGAAGCCGGAGCAATCGGATCAGGTTCGTGATCGTGCTCCGGTCCTTGCCCGTCCGCTCGGCTATTTGCTCATGGCTGAGGCTCATTTCGCTGCTCAGCCGGGAAAGCGCCTCGGCAGTCTCGATCGGGTTCAGATCTTCGCGTTGGATATTCTCTACTAAGGCTAGCTCGAGTAATTGCTCGTCGGCGTAGTCCTGAACGACCACCGGGACTTCTTCGAGACCAGCCAGTTTGGCCGCACGGAGACGCCGCTCACCAGCGATCAGCTCATAGTGCTCGCCGTTTTGCCGTACGATTAACGGCTGGATAATGCCGTTCACTTGAATGGAGTTGGCCAGTTCCTGAAGGCGCTCGGGGTCGAAAACCGTCCGGGGCTGCAGCGGATTGGGTTTGATTTGCGACGCCGGAAGACGAGTGACCGTGGAACCGGCCGGGGTATCGAGCGGAGTGAGTGCGGCCGGCTCGGAAGCCTGCGGCAGTAGGGCGGAAAGACCTTTACCCAACGCTCTGCGTCTTTCCTGTCTGTTCATGAGCCAAAATCTCCTTAGCGAGTTGGATATAACTTTCGGCGCCCCGGGAGCGCACATCGTAGAAGAGTATGGGTTTGCCGAAGCTAGGGGCCTCGGCAAGCCGTATGCTTCGAGGAATGACAGTCTTGAAGACAGCGTCGGCGAAGAACTCACGCAGATCGTCCTCCACCTGCCTGGTCAGATTGGTCCGGTCGTCATACATGGTCAAAAGGACGCCTTCAATTTTCAGGCTGCCGCCGAAGGAAGAGTTGACCCGTTCAATGGTGTTCAAGAGTTGAGAAACGCCTTCCAGAGCGAAGAACTCGCACTGGATGGGGATCAATACCGAATCCGCCGCGACCAGTGCGTTGAGTGTCAGGAGGTCGAGGGCCGGAGGGCAATCGATCAAAACGAAATGATATTGGTCCCGAACATCGATAAGCCGGCTACGGAGGATGGATTGGCGGTTCGGGATGTCTACTAGTTCGACGTTGGCCGCAACCAGGTTGCGATCAGCGGGAAGGATGTCCAGGCCTTCAAACTCCGTGTGAATGATCGAGGTGTCGGCCGCCATATCATTTACGAGGACATCATAAACGGTTGGTTTTCCTTGGACTTTAGCGATTCCTAAGCCGGTAGTGGAGTTTCCTTGCGGATCGCTATCGATGAGAAGGACGCGTAGGTCATTCGCTGCAAGGGAAGCGGCGAGATTGATGGCGGTGGTGGTTTTGCCGACGCCGCCTTTTTGGTTGGCGATGGCGATTACTTTGCCCAAGCGGCTAGCATAACACTCTTCTGGGGAGGTTCCACGTGGAACCTCCCTACGAAACAAAAGTTTACTAAACGAAATCTCGCGCGGATTCGGTCAGTGGTGCGGACGGCCTGCCGCGCTGATGTTTCACCTGAAACAGCCATGAATGCATACACGCCGTTTCGCCCACGGCAGGTTGACCGGCTCTTGCCACGATGAGAAGGACGTGCAAGTCAATCGCGCTAAGCGTGACGGCCACATTGATGGCGGTGGCGGTTTTACCGAGGCCGCCTTTCTGCTTGTCGATGGCGATTAACTTTGCTCAACCGGCTAGTAGCATAGCAGTTCAGGCATAGTCCCACGTGGAACCGGCGACGTGACTTTCAGCGACCACCGGGGAACCAACGAGGTGTATCCGGGCCGCTACCAGCCCCGAACGTAAGTGAGGGGAAGTGCGAGCGCCCGTCCCCTCACTTGGCGTTCGGGGCTAGGCAGGGCTAGGCAATGACTGCGATCCCCTCACTGACGTTCGGGGCTAGGCCGGGAATGGACCGTGGGCTCGACCAGGGCCGCACTAGCAATGGATGTTTCACGTGAAACATCCATAAATACATATGCGGCTGCTCCCCCAGGGCAGCGAAATCGGAGCCTCCCACTGAATCCCAGGTAGTTCGAACAGGGGAGAAGCGTCCGATGCCCCTATCATCAACCCAATTTTGCGACCCGGCTTGCCTACGGACCGGATGACAACCAGCGGATCGACCGCCCTCGAAACAACCCAATCAAAGCCGGTCTCACAATCTTCAGCCCGTTTCGCGCAGACTGTCACGTTGGCCATTTGCCGAGACGCCTCCCGAAGGAATACCGCCTTCCGCTGGTGGGACTCCGCCAAGATGACCTGCAGTTCTGGATATAGAACCGCGATGGGGATTCCGGGAAAGCCAGCGCCCGATCCAAAATCGAGAACCTGCACCGCGTTAGAGGGCAAATGATCCGCAAAAAACAGCGATTCGCAATAGTGGCGGACTACCGCCTCTTCCATCTTCCGAATCGATGTGAGATTCAGCCGCTGATTCCAGCGCTCTAGTAAGTCGTAGTGCCCGGCGAGAACTGCGAACTGATCCGGAGAAAGCTCGACCACACCTGCAAGCCGCGAGCGCAGCAGGTCAGCGAACTGCACCTTCCATCCTCAGGTACACATCCAGAACCGCAATGGCGGCGGGCGTTACGCCGGGTATCCGGCCCGCTTGAGAAAGCGTCTCCGGCTGAACGCGATTCAGTTTCTGAACAATCTCCCTTGACAGACCCGGGATCGTTTCAAAAGCCAGATCGCCGGGAATCCGCCGGTTGCCGGAACCCTTGAGGCGCTCGATCTGCCTCTCCTGCTGCGAGATGTAGCCTGCATATTTCGCTTCGGTTTCGAGCGTAGTCAGAACGCCATGTACCGGAATCTCACCGGTTTTCGCGATTAGCCACTCGCGCAATCGCTCGATCTTAGCCTCCGGCCGCTTCAACCAGACAGAAAGCGTCGGACGGTCGTCACCGGCTAGGCCGAGCCATTCTTCTACCCGGGTATTTTCGAGCAAGTGACTGAATATCCCGCGCTGGGTTCGTTTTTTCTCAAAGAGCGCCCAACGCTCATCGTTCACTAAACCAGCGCGCCGGCCAAGCGGAGTCAGGCGCTCGTCCGCATTGTCGATCCGTAGATGCAGCCGGAATTCCGCGCGCGAGGTAAACATGCGGTAGGGCTCGTCTGCGCCTTTGCTGATGAGGTCGTCCACCAGGATTCCCGTGTAGCCTTCGGTTCGTCCTACGACCATGGCTGCCTGGCCACCACCACAGGACATGGCCGCGTTGACGCCCGCGACCAGCCCCTGGCAGCCGGCCTCTTCGTACCCCGACGTCCCGTTGATCTGTCCGGCCAAGAACAAGCCTGGAATCTTCTTGACCGCCAGCCGGTGATCCAGCTCCCTAGGATCGATGGCGTCATACTCGATGGCATACCCGGGCCGGATCATCTCCGCGCCTTCGAGTCCGGGAATCGACGCGACCATCGCGAGCTGAACATCCATCGGCATGCTGGTAGACATGCCATTGACGTAAACCTCGTAGGTATCGAGCCCCTCTGGCTCCAGAAAAATCTGATGCCGATCCTTGTCCGGAAACTTAACTACCTTATCTTCAATGGACGGACAATATCGCGGTCCAACTCCTTCTATCTGGCCACTATAGAGCGGCGACCGCGGAATCGCTTCCCGCAGAATCCGCAGAGTATCAGGCGTAGTGTAAGCTATATAACACTTAACCTGTTCCCGCTCGATGCTGGGCGTGAGGAATGAGAACGGAGTGGGAACGGCATCGCCGGCTTGCGGTTCAAATCGGTCCCATTGGATGGTCCGGCCGTCCAGGCGCGGCGGCGTACCGGTCTTTAGCCGCGTCCACCCCAGACCCAAGGTGCGGAGCTGATCGCCCAGCAAGTTCGACGACGCCTCGCCACTGCGGCCGCAACTGTAATTCGTCTCTCCAACATGGGCCAATCCATTGAGAAATGTGCCGGTGGTGACAATGACCGCGTCACTCGCGAGGCTCCGGCCGTCGCGCAGAAGAACACCGGTGGCCCTCCCTTGTTCGATGACGAGCGACGCAACTTCCGCCTGGAGAATGCGCAGATTCGGCTCGTTTTCGAGCACCTGGCGCATCCGAATCCGGTACTGCTTTTTGTCGCACTGCGCGCGCGGGGACCAAACGGCCGGACCGCGGCTGGTATTCAACAGGCGAAACTGGATTCCGACCGCGTCCGTGATTTCGCCCATCACGCCGCCCAGCGCGTCGATCTCGCGCACCAAGTGCCCTTTGGCGATTCCACCGATGGCGGGATTGCAGGACATCTGCGCCACCAGGTCGATGTTCATGGTGATCATGGCGGTGTGGCGGCCCATGCGGGCACAAGCGCGCGCCGCTTCGCAACCGGCATGACCGGCGCCCACCACGATCACGTCATATTTTGAGGGTTTCACGTGCGCTTTGATTCCGTTTTACGGGGGCTTTGATTCCAGTGTGGCACACACTTTCGCAGCCTTTTTCCCCTTAGGCTACCTCGAAGATCACTTCCAGCTCGACGGGCACGCCGAGCGGCAATCTCTCGACTCCGAAAACCAGCCGAGCCGACATTTTGTCTTCACCGAAAATATCACGGAGCAGCTCCGAGGCAGCATCGGCAATTTTCACCAGGTCCGGACCTTCCCCCGCAGCCGCTATATATACCCCGATTCTCGCGACTCGTGCGATCCGGTCCAGCGATCCGAGGTGCTGCTTCGCCACGGCCAGCGCATTTAAGGCGGTGGCATACGCGGCGCTGCAGCCTTGTTCCACGCTCAGCTCCTTTCCGACGCGGCCCAGACATTTGGGTTCATGGCCCACCGTAGGGAGCATCCCGCTCAGGAACAACAGATTGCCGGTTTGCACCGCGGGCACATAGGCGCCAAACGGCGTGACGGCAGGAGGCAGTTCGATGCCCGCTGTAATGAGTCTTTCTTCCGCGCTTTTTACCATTTGCCGTTGTGCGCACCTGCGTCCACGTGCAGCACCTCCCCGGTAACCTGACGAGCTTCGGTCAGGTAAACGATCGCGTCGACAATGTCCTCGACGTCCGGAATCGTTCCCATCGGCGACAGGGCCTGCAAAGACTCCCTGGAGTCATTGGCATGCATCGGCGTTTCGACGACTCCCGGAGCGACCGCGTTGAAGCGAATGCCCTCTTTGGCGTATTCCATCGCCAGGCTACGCGTCAGCGCCTCCAGGCCACCCTTCGTAATCATGGGCAGGGATGCATTTACGCCCGCGATGGGATGTTCCACCATGGCCGAGGTAATACAGATGACGCTCCCGCCCGTCTTTTGCGCAAGCATCTGCTTCACAGCGAGCTGGGTGATGTAGATGTAGCCCTCGAGATTGGTCTCGGAGAGGCGCGCAAAATCCTGCGCGGTGTAGTCCGTAAACGACTTCGCGAAGAAGATGCCGGCGTTATTGACGACGCCATCGATCGAGCCGAAATTGGCGGTCGCCGTCTCGGCAATCTTCGCGGCAGTGGCAGCCTCGCCGATATTTCCGTCGACTAAAGCGAGCTTTGCGCTCGGCGTAAACCCGGAGTTGGTGAAGTCCCGCGCGTTTGCGACGACATTGTAACCGCAGTCGAGGAAGGCCCGGGTGACGCCGGCGCCAATTCCCTTGGATGCGCCGGTAACAATCATCGTCCCTGGCTTAGGATGTCTCGACATCATTTTTCTCCTTGGTACATCGTCATGCCTGGTGAGTGGCAAACGGGGCGCCAGTTAGACGCCCGCAACCGTAATTCGTCTCACGCGGCTTTTCGTGTGGTACACCCGTCGGTTACCATGGTGGTGGAGGAATGGGTGAGTGGTTGAAACCGGCGGTCTTGAAAACCGTTTGCGGGGAAACTCGCACGGGGGTTCGAATCCCTCTTCCTCCGCCATTTTGTCAGGCAGGCGGCGCAATTGATGCAGCTCGCTTTTTTGGGTCCGCCTCTGCCGCCAGTGGCGCGGCGAGACTCCGGGCGGCAAATTCCAGGACCTCATTTACTTCGTCCTTGGAGACACTGAACCATTCCGCAATCTCATCGGCCGTTGCGCCGACCTCAAGGTTTTGGAACACAGCAGACACGGGCATGCGCGTACCGCGGAATACCCATGCGCCGCCGAGCCTTCCGGGGACGCTTTCGACAGCCAGGCAGCGGGACCAGTCGAGAATTGCCATATCTTGAGGGTACTGCAACTCGCCGGTCGTCTTATCCGTTCCTATCCTAACCCGGCAAAACCGGAACCAAACGGGTTCTGCGATGGTGCGCCACCGCTCCCTCACGGTCGCGGCTCGGTAGACAAAAGTTGGAGATTGTCGGCAACCACGATGTTCGCAAACACTGGGGGAAACGCATAAAGCTAAAAAGCCCCGAGCGGCGTTAACCGGTCGGGGCTTTGAAATTAATTGGGCGACTTCCTACTCTCCCACACACTCGCGCGTGCAGTACCATCGGGGCTGCGAGGCTTAACTACCGTGTTCGGGATGGGAACGGGTGGGACCCTCGCGCTAAGATCACCCAAAGTCGTTTAGAACTTGGTTGGAAAATCTTGGATATTGATGGGCAGCGTACAAGTTACGAGCGTTGTTGCTGCTGTATGTATTTAGTAAATTTTATGGTCAAGCCGAACGGGCTATTAGTAACGGTTAGCTCAACGTATTGCTACGCTTACACACCCGTCCTATCAGCGTGATCGTCTATCACGGCCCTTATTAGCTTATTCAGCTTGGGAAATCTCATCTTGAGGAAGGTTTCACGCTTATATGCATTCAGCGTTTATCCTGACCCAACTTCGCTAACCTGCTATGCCACTGGCGTGACAACAGGATCACAAGAGGTTGGTTCATCCCGGTCCTCTCGTACTAAGGACAAGCCCTCTCAAATTTCCTCCGCCCACAACAGATAGGGACCGAACTGTCTCGCGACGTTCTGAACCCAGTTCACGTACCGCTTTAATAGGCGAACAGCCTAACCCTTGGGAGCTTCTACACCCCCAGGATGCGATGAACCGACATCGAGGTGCCAAACCGGAGCGTCGATGTGAACTCTTGACTCCGATCAGCCTGTTATCCCCGGCGTACCTTTTATCCGTTGAGCGATGGCCCTTCCATACAGAACCACCGGATCACTAAGTCCTGGTTTCCCACCTGCTTGACTTGTAGGTCTCGCAGTTAACCTGGTTTATGCCTTTGCACTCGACCGCTGATTTCCAAACAGCGTGAACCAAGCTTCGAGCGCCTCCGTTACAATTTAGGAGGCGACCGCCCCAGTCAAACTACCCGCCTACCAATGTCCTTCTCCCGGATAACGGGAGTAAGTTAGAATCACAGAATGCTCAGGGTGGTATCTCACCGGTGGCTCCCTCGATCCCAAGAAACCGAGTTCAAAGCCTCCCACCTATTCTGCGCAGAACATCCCATAATTCATTGATAGGGTATAGTAAAGGTGCACGGGGTCTTTCCGTCTTGCTGCGGGCATCCGGCGTCTTCACCGGAACCACAAGTTCGCCGGGCAAATTCTTAAGACAGTCGTCAGATCATTACGCCATTCGTGCAGGTCGGAACTTACCCGACAAGGAATTTCGCTACCTTAGGACCGTTATAGTTACGGCCGCCGTTCACTGGGGCTTCAGTTCAAAGCTTCGCATCTCCTTACGAAGACACTAACCTCTCCCTTTAACCTTCCAGCACCGGGCAGGCGTCAGCCCCTATACGTCGTTTTCGACTTAGCAGAGACCTGTGTTTTTGTTAAACAGTTGCCTGACGCGCTTCGCTGCGGCCCTCCCGAAAGAGGGCACTCCTTCTCCCGAAGTTACGGAGCTAATTTGCCTAGTTCCTGAAGAATTTATCACCCGAGCGCCTGAGAATACTCATCTCGTCCACATGTGTCTGTTTGTGGTACGGGTACTTAATTCTCCCACGAGGATTTTCCTGGCAGACGAGCCGGCGGATTTGCCTATCCGGCCCTCGCTCCACCCTGGATTGAAACCATTGCGCACCAGGATTTACGCGCTGCGTCCCCCCGCTTTCAACGAATTTCAGTAGTCACGGAATATTAACCGTGGTGTCCATCAGCTACGCCTTTCGGCCTCACCTTAGGTCCCGACTAACCCTGAGCGGATTAACCTTTCTCAGGAAACCTTAGACTTGCGGCGACCAGGGTTCTCACCTGGTTTTTCGCTACTTATGCTGGCAGAGTCACTTCCTAGCAATCCAGTGCTCCTTACGGTACACCTTCGACTCGCTAAGAACGCTCTCCTACCACGCGTTTGACAAGTCAAACGCATCCATAACTTCGGTATCATGCTTGAGCCCCGTTGGATTGTCGGCACCGGGTTCCTCGACCAGTGAGCTATTACGCTTTCTTTAAAGGATGGCTGCTTCTAAGCCAACCTCCTGGCTGTCTGAGGCGCCCGACTTCCTTTCCCACTTAGCATGAATTTAGGGACCTTAGTTGATGGTCTGGGCTCTTCCCCTTTTGACGACGAAGCTTAGCCCCCGCCGTCTGACTGCCGTGCTACTCATTACCGGCATTCGAAGTTTGGTTGAATTCGGTAACCTGGGAAGGCCCCTAGTTCAATCAGTTCTCTACCACCGGTACGGACCACACGACGCTAGCCCTAAAGCTATTTCGGAGAGAACGAGCTATCACGGAATTTGATTAGCCTTTCACCCCTACCCTCAGCTCATCCAAGCTGTTTTCAACCAACACTGGTTCGGACCTCCAGTCGCTGTTACACGACCTTCATCCTGGCCAAGGGTAGATCATCCCGCTTCGCGTCTAATCCCAGCGACTGAACGCCCTATTCAGACTCGCTTTCGCTGCGGCTCGCTTCCGCTTAACCTTGCCACTGAGATTAACTAGCCAGCTCATTATTCAATAGGCACGATGTCAGGCATTCCGGCAAGCCGGCATAGCCCTCCAACTGCTTGTAAGCATGCGGTTTCAGGTACTATTTCACTCCCCTCGCAGGGGTACTTTTCACCTTTCCCTCACGGTACTAGTTCACTATCGGTCGCAAGTGAGTATTTAGCCTTACCGGATGGTCCCGGTAGATTCCCGCAGGGTTCCACGTGTCCCGCGGTACTTAGGAGCCACATCGAAGCTAGGATTGCATTTTCATATACGGGGCTGTCACCCTCTATGGCCGGACTTTCCAGACCGTTCTATTAACGCTTTCCAGTGCCTCTTTCCATCAACAGATTGTACGGGATCGATTTCTTTCGAAACCGGGCCGCACCGTCTGTTAATGGTTGTGGTCCTGCAACCCCAGGTTCTCCTTTCGAATCACCTGGTTTAGGCTATTCCGAGTTCGCTCGCCACTACTATCGGAATCACGGTTGTTTTCTTTTCCTCTAGGTACTAAGATGGTTCACTTCCCTAGGTTCGCTCGATCACCCTATGTATTCAGGTGAACGTAACCAATGTTCGCATTGGTTGGGTTTCCCCATTCGGACATCCCCGGATCACAGAAAGCTTGCTTCTCCCCGAGGCTTATCGCAGCTGGCCACGTCCTTCATCGCCTACTTGCGCCAAGGCATCCACACGCATGCTCTTAGTAGCTTGACCATAAAATTTACTAACTACATACAACTACTCAACTACAGTAAATCTTCGGTTTTCACCTTCAATTCATTCTCTAACGCTCCACACGCCGTATAGTTTTCCGCACGGCGTGCGGTTTGCAACTTGTGTTGTTGCCCATCAATATTCAATTGTCAAAGAACTTCAATTCCCGATCGCGAAAGTTGCCTTAAGCCATCTATGAGACGCACTCGAACAAAGTGCAGCTCACACAGGGCTACGGGGCGGGTCAATCAGCACAGGCTAAAGCCTGTGCCACGTTGGCTCAACATTTCTACTCACAACAGGTGATCTCTACTCACAACAGGTGATCTCTACTCACAACAGGTGCTTACACTTGGGTGGCACAGGCTTTAGCCTGTGCAGCCTGTAGGAGGTTGGTGGGCCTGGGTAGAGTCGAACTACCGACCTCACCCTTATCAGGGGTGCGCTCTAACCAACTGAGCTACAGGCCCGGACTGGTGGAGCTGGTCGGGATCGAACCGGCGACCTCCTGAATGCAAATCAGGCGCTCTCCCATCTGAGCTACAGCCCCTGAAACCTATTATATACGAGAGATTGAATCGAGGCCGATTGGACGCTAGCCGCCGGCGCAAGGCCAGGCAGCCAATAACATTCGCAGAACTTGATGAGTGGAGATCCGGGACGATGGACCGAAACGGCTGCCACTTACTCGCCGACTATACACAATCGGCATTTCGGTGACTTCGGCCACGTTCTCTCTTAGAAAGGAGGTGATCCAGCCGCAGGTTCTCCTACGGCTACCTTGTTACGACTTCACCCCAATCATGAATCATACCTTGGGCCGCTGCCTCCCTTGCGGGTTAGCGCGCAGACTTCTAGTACAATCCACTTTCGTGATGTGACGGGCGGTGTGTACAAGGCCCGGGAACGTATTCACGGTATCATTCTGATATACCATTACTAGCGATTCCAGCTTCACGCAGGCGAGTTGCAGCCTGCGATCCGAACTGAGGACGGTTTTCTCCGATTAGCTCCCCCTCGCGGGTTCGCAGCGGTTTGTACCGCCCATTGTAGCACGTGTGTAGCCCTGGACATAAAGGCCATGATGACTTGACGTCATCCCCACCTTCCTCCAACTTATCGCTGGCGGTCTCCTGATAGTTGCGCCTTGCGGCATGCCAAAACAGGACAGGGGTTGCGCTCGTTGCGGGACTTAACCCAACATCTCACGACACGAGCTGACGACAGCCATGCAGCACCTCGACTCAAGTCCCTTGCGGGAGGACCCGTGTTTCCACAGGCTTGCTTAAGCCGTTCGAGCCCAGGTAAGGTTCTTCGCGTTGCGTCGAATTAAACCACATGCTCCACCGCTTGTGCGGGCCCCCGTCAATTCCTTTGAGTTTCAGCCTTGCGACCGTACTCCCCAGGCGGCATACTTAACGCGTTAGCTCCGGCACGAACCGAATGAACGGCTCACACCAAGTATGCATCGTTTAGGGCGTGGACTACCAGGGTATCTAATCCTGTTTGCTACCCACGCTTTCGTGCCTCAGCGTCAGTCATGGTCCAGTAAGCCGTCTACACCGCAGGTGTTCCTCCTGATATCTACGCATTTCACCGCTACACCAGGAATTCCGCTTACCTCTCCCACACTCAAGCCCTCCAGTTTTCGGCGCACCCTCCCAGTTGAGCCGGGAGATTTCACACCAAACTTAGAGGACCGCCTACGCACTCTTTACGCCCAGTAACTCCGAACAACGCTTGCTGCCTACGTATTACCGCGGCTGCTGGCACGTAGTTAGCCGCAGCTTCTTCTTCAGGTACCGTCATTATCGTTCCTGCCGAAAGAGCTTTACACCCCGAAGGGCTTCATCGCTCACGCGGCGTCGCTGCATCAGGGTTGCCCCCATTGTGCAAGATTCCCCACTGCTGCCTCCCGTAGGAGTCTGGCCCGTGTTTCAGTGCCAGTGTGGCCGTGTGCCCTCTCAGGCCGGCTATCGATCATTGCCTTGGTAGGCCATTACCCTACCAACTAGCTAATCGACCGCGGGCTCCTCTCTCTGCGCGTATTGCTACGCTTTCCCTTCTCAGGCTTATGCGGTATTGTCTCCGGTTTCCCAGAGGTATTCCCCACAAAGAGGTAGATTACCCACGTGTTACTCACCCGTACGCCACTTTACTCAGGGATTGCTCCCCTTTCTCGTTCGACTTGCATGTGTTAAGCGCGCCGCCAGCGTTGATTCTGAGCCGGGATCAAACTCTCGTTTGATCGTTTAGAACATTCAACATCCAGCCAAACTCCCTAGTTCGGAAGCCCAACCAAACGCTGAACTTACGTTCGCCCCGGTTATTTTACTCAAAGTTCTGACGAAATTGTTACATTAGCGTCCAACCAGATTGTCAAAGATCTGCGTAGCGGCGCCCGGCGATGCCTTTTTTGAAGGAAGACCAGATCCGCTACCGGCCTCGAAAGCCGTTTTGGCGCAAGCAGTGATTACATTTTTTAATCATCACTACCGCAACCAGAAATTCTAGGGAACAGTAAGAACTTGCCAGACAGGAGAAGAGGCTAAACTGCTTCGAACAACCTGCTGCCGAAAATTTCGCCTACCATCAGCCTAACAGACGTTACCAGATTTCGCAACTGTTACCAGGTTTCGCAACCGGTCTTTCGTCAGTCAGCCGCACTCTCGGCGACTCCCTCAGAGTATCAGAAGCCCGCTCCCATCGCAACAAGTTTTTCACACTTTTTTCGGGAAGCGCTTCTGAGTCGCACTAGACCAGATGCGCTCATGACCTGGTAGGTTACGACTTTCGCGCCGGCTGCGTTTGATGGGTGGCTGAGTGCCTGATTAGAATTCTCTGAGCTTTGATGTCAAAGATGCTATGCTATCAGCAGCATGAGCATCAGAACAACTGTAACGCTAGATGATGATGTAGTCGAAAGGGTGAAGAGTGAAAGCCGTTCTCGAGGCATGTCCTTCAAGGCAACCATCAACGACCTCCTCCGAAGCGCGCTGGTGAAGCCCGAACCGATGAAGCGCGATCTGCCCGGGCCGACCACGAAGATGGGCCAACATCCTTATCTCGACTACGATGACGTGGAGGGTTTAATCGAGTACGGAGAGGGCGTGATGCATCGGTGACCCTGATCGACGCCAATATCCTGCTTTACGCGCACGATACCGAGTCACCGCAATACCAGTCCGTATCGATCTGGCTGGAGAAGTTATCGAACAGCCCGGAGACGATCGGCCTTCCCTGGCTCACGCTGTGGGCATTCTTGCGTATTTCCACTAACCCGAAAATCTGGCGGGTGGCAAAGTCGGTCGACGAAGCTTGGCAGGTGGTTCGGCATTGGTTAGCGCAGCCCGGTGTGGTGGTGGTTCATCCCGGCCCGCGGCATGCTGAGATCTTGGAAAAGCTCATGATCGATGAGCGCGTTACCGGTCCTAAGGTTACCGATGCGGCGCTAGCGGCGCTCGCCATTGAGTATGGCGCCGTTTTAGCCTCCGCCGATCGCGATTTTCGGCGCTTTCCGAATTTGAAGTTGGTAAATCCGGCGGCTTGACCAGCCTGGTCACAAACACTCCGCTTCGCTCGTCTGGTTGGTGCAATGGCACAAGAACAAATCACCGTGATCGGAGGCGGGCTGGCGGGACTGGTCGCCGCCGTATCCCTGGCTAAAGCCGGCCGCCGGGTAACTCTCATCGAACAGACTCGGCACTTGGGCGGCCGCGCCGCCACCACGCACCAAGACGGATTCTCTCTGAACCTCGGCCCGCATGCGATCTATGCTTGTGGCGCACTCTGCCGGACGCTGCGGGAATGGCAGATACCGTTCAGCGGGAAACCGCCGGCTGTAGGCGCCGGATTCCTGGTGGAGGGTACGAGAACCCACCGCTTTCCCTATGACACAGCGGGTCTGCTGCTCACCAGCGCTCTGAGTCCCGGAGAAAAGATGCAGGCGGCCCGGTTGCTCCAAAGCATACCGAGAGAGCAGGGCGGAAGCCGCTCCGTGCGGCAATGGCTGGATGATGCAAGGGCCAGCGGGCGCGCGCGCGAGCTGATTGAGTCCGTAGTCGCCCTGACCACCTACACGCGCGACCTGTCCGCGCTCAGCGCCGCGGCGGCTCTGCGGCAATTACGCCTGGCGCTGGGCACGGGCGTACTGTATGTCGATGGCGGCTGGGAATCGCTGGTCAACGGACTGGCCGCGGCCGCGCAAGCCGCTGGGGTGGTCATTGAAACCGGCGTGCCGGTGGAGCGCCTTCCGTCCGGCCCCGCGGTTCTGGCCGTGCCGCCGCAAACGGTCGAACAACTCACCGGAACAAAACTGGCGCGCTATGTTCCGGTGAAGCTCGCGACGCTCGATCTGGGACTTTCGCAACTCCCGCCCAGGGCGGCGACGTTTGGGCTGGGTCTGGATCGCCCGTTATATTTTTCGGTTCATTCGGCCGCCGCTGCCTTGGCCCCGACGAACGCCGCCATGGTCCATGTGGGGCGATATCTGGCCGCGGGCGAAGAAGGCTCGCGCGAGGAACTCGAACAATTTGCCGACGTGCTGATGCCGGGTTGGCGCGAGCGGGTGGTGGTGGCGCGCTTTCTCCCCAGCCTGGTGGTGACCCACGCGATCTCGACGGTCGAGCCGCGTCCGGAAGTCCAGAGCTTGGGGCTGCCCGGTGTCGCGATCGCCGGCGATTGGGTGGGGAACAATGCGATGCTGGCGGATGCGGCCGCGCAAAGCGGATTGGACGCGGCCGCGTGGCTAATAGATGGATCGCGTCAGTGAATTCAATGAACACCGGCCGGCGCTCTTCGGTCTCGCCTACCGAATGCTCGGCGTGCGCGCCGATGCGGAAGATATCGTGCAGGAGGCGTTTCTGCGCTGGGAAGGCGCGGCACCCGAGACGGTGCGATCGGCGCGAACTTACCTGATGACGGTTGCGGCGCGCCTGTCACTCGATGCGCTCAAGGCCGCGCACCGTAAGAGAGAAACGTATTTTGGCGAGTGGTTGCCGGAGCCGCTGGTTACGGAAACGCCCGAGCGCACTTTGGAGAAAGCGGAATCGCTTTCGATCGCGTTCCTGCATTTGCTCGAGACGCTCTCGCCGGCCGAGCGCGTCGCGTTTCTGATGCGCGAAATTTTCGACGAGAGCTATGAAGAAGTCGCGCAGGCGCTCGAAACCACGGAGGTCAACAGCCGCCAGTTGGTGGCGCGCGCGCGGAAACATTTGCAGGATCGCCGCCCGCGCTTTGTGGTGGACCGCGCCCGGCATGAGGCGGTGCTGTACCGGTTTCTCAGAGCATGCAGCAGCGGCGATACGGAGGCGCTGTTCTCGATGATCAAAGAAGACGCGATCGTTCACGGCGATGGCGGAGGCAAAGCGCCGGCGGCGGTGAATCCGATCTACGGCGCGGACAAGATTGTTCGCTTGATGCTCGGGTTGGTGCGCAAACAGCGTCCGGGCTTGCAGGGCGGCTACATCACGGCTATTAACGGCCAGCCAGGCTTTGTCTTTACTGTCGGGGAGCAGGTGGCTGCAGTGTTGACGCTCGATCTGGATGAGGACGATCGCATTCAGGCGGTTTATTTTGTGGCTAATCCGGATAAACTGCACTTGACCACGCTCCACGGTTTTCCTTGACAATAGTGTTTGTGTCGCAGGAGCTGTTTGACGAAGCGGTGCGGCTTGAGGAGGAAGGCCAGAACGAGCGGGCGCTCGTTATCTGGCGGCAACTCGTCGGGATGGAACCGACGCGCAACGCGTTTCTGCGGCTGGGCCGTATCACGAAGGAACTGGGGCTGATTGAGGAGGCCGAACACGCCTTCAAGCGAGCGTTGGAAATCGACCCCCGCTCGGCGCTTGCCCTGAAATCGTTGGGAATTCTCGCCATGGATCGCTTTGACTACGAAGCCGCCGCGGGCTACCTGAAGCACTCGTGCGAGATTGAGGAAAATCCCGGAAGCTTCAGCATGCTTGGGGTTGCGCTGAGGAACACGGGCAAAAACCTCGAGGCTGAAGAAGCCTACTGGACCGCCCTTCGCATCGACCCGCACTACGAGGAGGCTCACTACAACCTGGGCGTCCTGCTTCGCCTTAGCGGCAGGCCTTCTGAGGCACAGGCGCACTTCCGAAAAGCGCTGGAGCTTGATCCAATTTATGCGTGCGCGCATCGGGAGCTCGGTTTCTTGTTGATGAAGCGGGGAAGCGATCCGGAAGCGGAAGGCCATCTTCGAAAGGCCATTGAACTTGATCCCGACGATGCGTGGGCACACGTTTACCTGGGAGCGTATTTACATTTATGGAGCGCCGACAGCGAAGCTGCGGAGATAGAATTTCGGATTGCAGAGAAACTTCGACCGGAATGGAGTTTGCCAGTTTCGTGGCTGGGCAAAATTTATGAGTCTAAAGACCTGGATACTGCCCGATCTTTCTTCGAGCGGGCACTTCAATTGGAGCAAGATGACTGGGACGCGCCCCGCGGCCTCGCCCGGATCTTCGTGAAACGCGGACAGCGAGATCAAGCTAGAGAATACCTTAACCGGGCGCTACAACAGGACCCCAGTGACAAAAAGTCCTTGGAACTGCTGAGGGAACTGGACGGCGAGAGGTAGGCATAGCCCGCGCTGGGAGCATCGGCATCTTTAGCGAAGCTCTAGCCGAAGTTCACGCCCTACCGCCGTGGCCGCTTTTTGCAGCGTGCTCAGCGTGACCGCCTGATACTCGGGATCGAGCAGACGGTCTAACGCGGCGCGGCTGGTGTGCATCCTCCGCGCCATCTCCGCCTTGGAAAATTTCTTTTCCTTCATGGCGGCTTCTACCTGACGGGCGAGAACGCGCTTGATTGCCCCCGCTGTCACTTCCTCGCGGATGCCCTGCTCGCTCAGCCAGCAATCGAAGGACGATCCGATGTTTTTCTTCTTCATGAGGGGGGTCCCTTTTTTCGTTTCAGCGTGGTAAGTTGCTCCGCACTTCCCACAAGTCGTCGCCCATTGAACCAACCAGCGGCATCCCGAAAGGCCCTCAAAATTCGACATCCTTGATGCCTTCGCCGCTCCCTTTCCGGTCCTCCGGCTCAAGCCCCTTGAACCATTCCGCACGGGCTCCCGGCCGCTAGCGAGGCGGTGAAAGTGCGCTGGTTAAGCGCCGGAGTTAAACGCCCGTCCGCACCACCATCGCTGCACGAAAGCTCATACAGCCTCCCAGGGATTAAAGATCGCGACGCCGAGCCCGGCAAAATCCCTTACGTTGCGCGTCGCGATGGTTAGATCGTGTTCCAGGGCGGTAGCGGCGATTATGCCATCCGCCATGTTGAGAGGAGTCCCTCTTAACTTGCATTCCCCACTCAGGACACCCCAGCGGTCGCCTATGCCTTGTGTGACCGGCAGGATTCTGTCGCCAAACAGCGGCAGGAGGTACTCTTCTAACCACTGTTCCAACTGCGTGCGCCGCTTGCCCGGCGGAAGGATCGTAAACCCTCTGCGAAGCTCGCCAACGGAGACGACGCTCAAGTGTAAAGAAGCACCGTCCTGCGCGTCGACCCAATCGCGCACCCGAACATCGGGGGCCGGCTTGGTCAGCTCCGAAGGCACATTGGTGTCGAGAAGAAAGCCGCCACTCAAAACTCTACCGGCCGGTCAGTGGTTGGATAACGGCTGAAGTCGACATCGTCTGTCAGACCTCTTACCATCGCGCACACTTCCACGAGGCTTTTTCGCCCCGTCAGTTTTCGCTTCTCGGTGTTGGTCAGCGGATCGATCGGAAGGTGGACGGCCTCCTCGAGGAGGGTAGCGGCATAGGCCTCAACGGGTCTTCCATGCAGGGCAGCCCGACGGGCGAGTTCCGCCTCAACTTCAGGCCGGATATCAATCGTCATTGTCAGAGGTCACCCCGAACTCTTAACGTACCGCCAGCGCGGTTTGAAGTCAATGCAATCGCATCAAGGCGATGTCCCAAGCTCTGGTCAGATTTAACGGCGCCGATCGAGGCAGAGATGCCGGTAGGCCAAGAGCCTGGGTAAGCACCCGGATCTCAGCTCCATCAATGCCCGCCGCTGGGCTGACCATGCAAGTCGATTGGGCTCACACGCAGACCTTCCTCTTGATCCCTTATAATTCCGGATAATGCATCGCTCTCTGGTTTTCCTCTCGCTCGCCGTTCTCCTGCTCGCGCAAGACGCGAAGGTCGCCAAAAAACCGGGCCTGCCGCTTACGCCTGAACGCAAAATCGAGTTCGACACCGACGAAGGGACGTGGCTATCGCTCAGCGCCTCGCCGGATGGCAGGACCATCCTCTTCGATATGCTCGGCGATCTCTACACGATCCCGATGGAGGGCGGGGAGGCGAAGAGAATCACCAGCGGACTGCCGTTCGACAGCCAGCCGATTTATTCGCCGGATGGCCAGTGGATCGCCTTTACCAGCGATCGCGATGGCGCGGAGAATCTTTGGATCGCCAAGGCCGACGGCTCCGAACCCAGGCAGTTGAGCCGCGACAAGGAGTCGGAATTCGCGTCTCCCAGTTGGACGCCGGACGGCCAGTACGTGCTGGTTTCCCGCGCCGAGCCTGGCCTGGGCGCTAATGAAATCTGGATGTACAGCGTGTTCGGCGGCAAAGGCGTCCAGGTAACCAAGACTCGCACGTCGCCCACCACGCCGCGCGATCAGACGCTGAACGACCTGGGCGCGATCGCATCTCCGGATGGCAAGTATTTCTACTATGCGCGCCGCAAACGCAATTTCAGCTATAACGTCAATTTTCCGCTATGGCAGATTATCCGGCGCGACCGGGTGACGGGCGACGAAGACACCATCACCGATGAAGGCGGGAGCGCGATCCGGCCGGTTCTCTCGCCGGATGGCAAGCAACTGGTTTACGGCACGCGCTTCGATACCGAAACAGGATTACGCATCCGTGATTTGGCGACGGGCGCCGACCGCTGGTTGAAATATCCCATCCAGCGCGACGATCAGGAGTCCCGCGCCACGCGCGATACCTTGCCCGGTTACGCATTTACGCCGGATGGGAAAGATCTGCTGGCCTGCTATGGCGGAAAGATTCATCGCATTCAAGTGGCGACGGGCGAAGACCACGTGATTCCGTTCCACGCGCAGGTTTCGCTCGATGTCGGGCCGTCGTTGAAGTTTGCTTCCCGGGTGGAAGAAGGCCCGGTGAAAGCACGCTTGATTCAGGAACCCGTGCAATCGCCGGATGGACGCCGCATCGTGTTTTCGTCGCTGACGCACCTCTACGCAATGGACCTTGCGGCGGGCGCTCCGGGCCGGCTGACCAGCCCCCTTACCAGTCATGACGCGCGCGAATATCAACCTGCCTGGTCGCCGGACGGAGAGTTCATCGCCTACGTGACGTGGTCTGAAGAGAACGGAGGCCAGATTTGGAAACTGCGAACCAACGGGCAGTTTCCGCCGCAGTTGGTGACCACATCGACGGGCTATTATGAACATCCCGCGTGGTCGCCGGATAGCTCAAAAATCGTCGCGCTGCGGGCTTCGCAACGCCAGCGGGCAGAGTTCGGGTCGTTCGGCGAGCAGCAGGGCATGGACGTGGTCTGGGTTCCTAAAGAAGGCGGCGAGCCCAAACTGATTGTGCCCGCGCGCGGGGTGGGACATCCTCATTTCGCCGCCGACAATGACCGCGTCTATGTATATTCGCGGCAAGGACTGCAGTCGTTCCGGTTGGACGGCACAGACCGCCGCACGCACCTCAAAGTGACGGGCAAGAAAATTACTCCGCAACCGGACGCGCCACCGGCGACCGACGTGCGCATCAGCCCGGATGGCAAATATGCGCTGGCGCTGGTCACCAACAATCTGTATCTGATGACGATTCCGGTAACCGGAGGCGAAGCGCCGACGGTGGATGTCAGCGCGCCGGTTGTTCCGGTGAAAAAGCTTACGGAAATCGGCGCGGATTCGTTTGAATGGGCCGATGGAGGGAAGACCATCACCTGGGGACTGGGGTCGTCGTACTTCCGGCAGGCGTTGTCAAGCGTGACGTTCGATTCGCCGCCGCCGGCCGAGGGACCGGAGGAGGGGGCCAAGCCGGAGCACGTCAAGACGGCGCCCAAGTACGAAGAATTTCCCGTGACCATTGAAGTCCCGCGCCACACGCCAACGGGCGTGATCGTGCTGCGTGGCGCCAAGGTAATCACCATGCACGGCGATGAAATCATCCCCGAGGCGGACATCGTGATCACCAACAATCGAATTTCCGCAATCGGAAAACGCGGCGCGGTAGATACGCCGGCGGAGGCGCGAATTTTCGACGTGAAGGGCGCTACGATCATGCCGGGCATCGTGGACGTTCACGCGCATTGGATCGAGATCAAGCGCGGTGTTCTCGATACGCAGAATTGGCCATTTCTGGCGAATCTGGCTTACGGCGTGACCAGCGGACGCGATCCGCAAACCAGCAGCAACGACATGTTCGCTTACCAGGATCTGGTGGAAACCGGCGATGTGCTGGGTCCGCGTGCTTTCTCCACCGGCCCGGGCATTTTCTCCAATACCGACTTCCAGTCGCTCGATGACGCGAACAACGTGATTGAGCGGTATAAGAAGTATTACCGCACCAACACCGTGAAATCGTACACCGTGGGCAACCGCAAGCAGCGTGAGTTTATGGTGGAAGCGTGCAAGCAGAATCACATGATGCCGACGACGGAGGGCGCGCTCGATTTGAAGCTGGACCTGACTCACGCGATCGATGGCTTTGAAGGCAATGAACACGCCCTGCCCATCGTGCCGCTCTATAAAGACGTGGTGCAGACCTTTGTGCAAAGCGGAATCTTCTACACGCCCACGCTGCTGGTTGCCTACGGCGGTCCTTGGGCCGAAAATTACTTCTACGAGACCACCGAGGTGCATGAGAATCCCAAGATGCGGCGCTTTATGCCCCATAACGTGCTGGACGAAAAGACGCTGCGGCGGCCGTGGTTCGCAAAAAACGAACATGTCTTTCCCAAGCTGGCGGCCTCGGCGGCGAAGATCGTGCGCGCCGGCGGCAACGTGAGCATTGGCGGGCATGGGCAGATCCAGGGACTGCAATGCCACTGGGAGATGTGGGCGCTGCAGAGTGGCGGCATGACCAATTTTGAGGTGCTGCGCGCCGCCACGCTGACGGGCGCTCGCGCGATTGGCTACGATCAGGACATTGGGAGCCTGGAGCCCGGCAAGCTGGCCGATCTGATCATCCTGAACAAAGACCCGCTGGAGGATATTCACAACACCAAGTCTATCCGCTACGTCATGAAGAACGGAGAGCTGTTTGAGGGCGACACTTTGAATCAAGTGTGGCCGAAACAAAAGCCGCTACCTCCGTTGTGGTGGTGGAAGGACGATCCGCGCATCTCGTCTACGCAGTAGCCGGCACAAGTAAATGCTGCTGGCAACCGTCGTCGAAACGTCGGACAAGATCGCGCAAACCAGCAAGCGGCTGGCGAAAATCGAGTTGCTGGCCGCCTTGCTGCGCCAATTGCAGCCGGATGAGATCGAAGTTGTCGCGGCCGGTCTTTCGGGTCAGATCCGGCAAGGGCGCATCGGAATTGGCTATGCGACGTTGAGGGAGATTGCGGGATCTCCCGCGTCAACGGCGGAACTGCAGGTGCTCGAACTCGACCGCGCGTTGCAGGCCATCGCCGGCACGCAAGGCGCTGGTTCCGCGCGCCAGCGGACGGAGCTGCTGCAGCAGGTGTTCGCTCGCGCGACTGCTCCGGAACAACAATTCCTCATTAAGCTGTTGGGCGGCGAACTACGGCAGGGGGCGCTGGAAGGCATTCTGCTGGAAGCCGTCGCGAAAGCCGCCAATGTGCCGTCAGAACGCGTGCGCCGCGCGGCTATGCTGGCGGGCGATCTTCCTTTGATCGCGAAGGTGGCAATCGAGGAAGGCGAAGCCGGACTCTCCAGATATGACGTCGAGCTGATGCGGCCGCTGCAGCCAATGCTGGCGCAGACCGCGGAAGGAGTCCCTGAAGCTCTGGCCGATTTAGGCGAAGCGGCGCTGGAATTTAAAATGGACGGGGCGCGGATTCAAGTACACAAAGCGGGCGACGAGATCGCCGTCTTCTCACGCAGCTTGAACAATGTTTCCGCCGCGGCGCCGGAAGTGGTCGAAGCGGTGCGCGCGCTGCCCGCACGGGAATTGATTCTGGATGGCGAGGTGCTCGCGTTCCAGGCCAGCGGACGGCCCGAGCCATTTCAGATTACGATGCGCCGGTTTGGCCGCAAGCTGGACGTGGAACGGATGCGGGGCGAGCTTCCGCTCACGCCTTATTGGTTCGATCTGCTGTATCTCGAGGGCGCGCCTCTTTTGGATGAAGCGCAGGCCCGGCGCTTCTCTGAACTGCGGCGCATCGCGCCCGGCTCACTGATCCCGCACATCGTAACGGCCGACGCCGGGGCTGGCGAAGAATTTCTGCGGGAGGCGCTCGAGCGCGGGCATGAAGGCGTAATGGCAAAGGCCCGCGATGCCGCTTACGCGGCGGGTGGCCGCGGACAGAGTTGGCTGAAAGTCAAGCAGGCGCGCACTCTGGACCTGGTGATTTTGGCCGCGGAGTGGGGCAATGGCCGGCGGCGCGGCTGGCTGAGCAATCTGCACCTGGGCGCGCGCGATGCAGAGAAAGGCGGGTTTGCGATGCTTGGCAAGACTTTCAAGGGCCTAACGGATGAAATGCTGGGATGGCAGACGCAGGAGCTTCTGAAAATTGAAATTGCGCGAGATAGTTATACGGTCTATGTCGAACCGAAGCTGGTCGCGGAGATCGCTTTCAATGAGATTCAAATCAGCCCGCGCTATCCCAGCGGCCTGGCACTGCGGTTTGCGCGCGTCAAGCGGTATCGGCCGGACAAAGCCGCGGCGGAGGCGGACACGTTTCAGACTGTGAAGCAGATGGCGGGGAACGGGCCGCGTGTTTCCTGATATTGCCGACCTTCCTGCGCAGGCCGGACCAGGGGGTCCGGCGCGAACGAGGGCGTTCGCCCCACCAAGAAACCAAAAGTGCTGCTGAAGTATTTGAATTGTGGGCCGTCCCCCTGAACGGCGCGCTGGAGGCCCTCGTCCGGCTTCTTCGTTACGCCGGCGCTCACAGCGTCCGCGTAACCTTGCTCAGCGTTCGCGGCTGATCGGGATTGACTCCTTTCTCATACGCCAAACATGCAGCCAGGATCTGTGCCGGAACGATATACGGGATGGGCGTAAACAGCTCCTCGATCTCGCAAGGGACAACTAGCGCGCGCTGGTGGAACTCGCGGGCCTCCCGGTTGCTTTGGTCCGTGATGATGAGGGTCTCGGCCTGAAGCTGATTCAAGCGCGCCAGCATGTCGCGCATGCCCTGCCAGGTCACGCCGGTTGGGGTAAAGAGAAAAGACGGAAATGACCGCTCCACCATCGCGATGGGTCCATGCGCGAAGTCGGCGGAAGAAAAGCGCTCGGCCACCACGTAGCAGGTTTCCATCAACTTGAGTGCGAACTCAAAAGCGCTGGCGTAGTTTAACCCGCGTCCGACCACCACCGCGTGATCCATAAAACGATAACGGGCCGCCCGTGCGGCTATTTCCGGTTCCAAAGTTAGCGCGCACTCCGCCAGCTCCGGAAGGCGGGCCAATTGATCTAGCTCCAACTTTCCGCCCAGCGCATAAGCCATGAGATACAGCATCATCAATTGGCCGGTGTAAGTTTTAGTCGCGGCCACGCTCTGTTCTTTCTCGGCTTGCACCAGAAATGTTTGATCGGCGATGCGCGCCAGCGTGCTGCCCGGCTCGTTGGTGATTCCGATGGTGAGCGCGCCTTGCTCCCGCGCCCGCTCTAGCACCAGATTGGTGTCGGTCGATTCGCCCGATTGCGAAATGGCGATGAGTAAGGCGTCTTTGAGAGCCAGCGAAGCTCCGTAAAGCGTGAAGATGGAAGGCGCGGCCAGGGCCACTGGAATCCCGGTCAGAATCTCCAGCAAATAGCGACCGAACTGAGCCGCGTTGTCGGAGGTTCCTCTTGCCGCCAGCACAATCAGCCGCGGACGGTTATGGGCGAATTGCGTTCGCAGTTGCTCAATTTGGCTGCGGGCACCTGCGAGCGTCCGCTCGAGCGCGGCCGGCTGCTGGCGGATTTCTTCCAACATCTTAGACATGTTCCGAGGATAGCGGACGTAACGCTCGCGACGTAACGCTTCGTAAGGAGCGGAACCTTCCTGCCGCGCCCGCACATCTATTGGGTAGGAGCGAAGAGAAGATATGAAAGGCATCCTCCGTAAGATATTTTTGGCGGGCGCTTTGACGTCGATGTGCCTGCCTGGGTTTCTGCTGGCAAGCAACAAGCAGCCGCGGGATCTCAACGACCAAGTCCGGCACAAGTTAGTAATGCTGCCGTACTTCAACGTGTTCGATAATCTGGCGTATCGGGTTGACGGTAACACCGTTACCTTGTACGGCGAAGTAACCCAGCCCTTTTTGAAGAGCGACGCGGAGCACGCCGTGAAGCACATCGAAGGCGTTGCGCAGGTGGTCGACAACATCAAAGTGCTGCCGCCGTCGCCGTTTGACAACCAGATCCGGCGCGCTGAATATCGCGCGATCTTCGGGTATTCGAGCTTGTACCGTTACGCGATGGGCGCTATTCCCAGCATTCACATCATCGTGGACAACGGACATGTGACACTAGTGGGCGTCGTAGGCAATGAGATGGACAAGAATCTGGCAGGTGTCCGGGCCAACGGCGTTCCAGGAGTTTTCTCCGTGACCAACGAGCTTCAAGTGGAAAGACGCAGCTAAGAACCTCAAACGTAAAATGAGGGGATGCATGGTAACCTCTCCTTGTGACCGGAAGGCCTGCCGCCTTCCGGTTTTTCTTTTATGACCCCTGCGTAGCTTTTTCTTTTATGACGCTACCAGCCAACGCCGCATTGATTCTCATCGATCTGCAAAAAGCTATCGATCATCCCGGTTGGGGCGAGCGCAATAATCCTGAGGCCGAAAGCAACGTCGCTGCGCTACTCTCGGCCTGGAGGAAGGCGCGACGGCCCATTTACCATATCCGGCACGATTCATTGGAGCCCGATTCTCACTATCGGCCCGGCCAACCGGGCAATCAATTCTAGCCCGAAGCGCTGCCGATCGGCGGCGAGACCGTCATTGTCAAGCGAACCAATAGCGCTTTTATCGGCACCGATCTCGAAGCCCGCTTGCGCCAGGCTGGACAAAACGTGCTGGTCATCGCGGGCGTGATCACGAATAATTCCGTGGAAGCGACGGTCAGAATGGCGGGTAATCTCGGCTTCGTCACCTATCTGGCTGAAGACGCGACTTTCACTTTCGGTAAGAAGGACTGGGCCGGTACTTTCCGGACCGCGTCCGAAGTTCACGCCATGAGCCTAGCCAATCTGGATGGCGAATATTGCACGGTTGTGCGCACCGCCGACATCGTACGGCGCTAGTGCAGCACGCCCATGCGGTCCAGCGGCCAGTAAACAAATACCGCTTTGCCGTAAATGTACCGGCGTGGCACCATTCCCCAAGACCGGCTGTCGTTGGAGGAACTGCGGTGATCGCCTAAAACGAAGTATTCATTTTGGGGAACCACCGTCAGCGGCATTGAGACCTGGTCGCGATATTCGGGCGGGACGTAGCTTTCGTCCAACGGCGTGCCGTTGACAATCACCGTGCCCTGAGCGATTTCGACTTTATCTCCAGGTACTCCGATGACGCGCTTGACATAGGATTTGCTAGGGTCTCCCGGATACCAGAAAACCACCATGTCGCCAACTCCGATGTCGCCAAAATGCAACCGGTAAACAAACTTGTTTATGAAGATGCGTTCCTGGTCGTCGAGGGCCGGCATCATGCTGGTGCCTTCCACCTTGACCGGCTGGTACAGAAAAAGAATCACGATGATCGCGATCAGGACCGATAAGAACAAATCGCGAGCCCAAGCCAACAGCGCACCCAAAGTGGAGCGCTGAACGGCGGGCGCCGTTACCGGAGGCGCCTGAACGTGTTGTTCCATGGCAAGAGAAAGAACGACCTCTTATTTTGGCACCACGACAGTGCTATAAGCAAGCCGCGCGACGTAGCGACCGCGCGTCCGAGGCATGGGTCGAGCGGGAGAGGAGGTCCACAAACCGACTGAGCGCATCGGACGCGCGCCTTTTGCTGCTGACTTCTGTCTATATAGACGCTTGGACTTCTCGCATGGTTGCGCGGGTAGAGGCCTGCTCAAATGCGGGGATTCAGCCGCGATTCGCGCGGCGCCAGCGGCGGCTCGTAAATACACCCGCGAGCGCTAAACCCATCATCCAAAAGGTGGCAGGTTCCGGCGTTGCCAAAAGGTCGACGGCCGTGAGAGAAGTGCCGAATACCGCATCCTGGTAGTCGCCCATACCCTCATAGCCGCTGCTGCCAACGCTGTCCTCCAAGGCAATGATGCCGGTATCGGTTCCGTCTGTAAAAATGGCGAAGTGCTGCTTGTCAGACCCGTCCACCACATCGCTACCTAACAAACTGGTGAAGGGCTGGCCCCCGTTAGGCTGCGTGAAAGAGTCGTACTGAGATTCCGTATAGTAAGTCGCCAGATAGCCGTTCCCGTAATTCACTACTGCATAGAAGCCATAATTCGTGCCTAGCGGAATGTTATCGAGATTGTAGCCACCGGGCAGAGTTGAACTGCCGGTCAGGTTGCTGAAGATCGCGGTTTGGTCGTTCGGGTCGCCCTCGACATACCAGCCGAGCTGAATGATATTGGCGGTGTAAATCAAATCCGGCGAAAGTATGTCTGAGCTGCCGTCGCGCGTGAAGTAGAAACTAGAGACCGGCGAGCTGCCGTCGGCATAGTAGCCCAGTGTGGCGGGATTCAAGTTGGGTGTCGCCGCGCCGTTGAAAGTTCCGGCAGGACACGAACCCACAGTTGACGCTCCCGGACCGCAAGTGCCGGTCAGAAAATTGCCTACGTTCAGTTGAGAATTTGGGCGAAGAGGACTGTTGAGATTATTGGGATCGGTAAGTCCATCCACCGACTTATTAGCCCAGAACGCCAGCGAACCATTCTGGCCGGTGGTGGGATCGTTCAACGCTGCCAAACTCGGGAAGTCATCATATGTGCCTTCAGAAATGGTCACGATATCGGCAGACAAAGCAACGACGGAGAGAGCGTATAGAAGAGGGACCCGCAGCGTGTTCCTCATACTTATTGTCCTTTCGGATTACGGCAAATTCAGTGTAGCATCTCTCCTGGATTTTTTCCTTGGTATTTTTTCGCTAAGAATTGCAGGACCGCCCAGGACTTTCGGACTAAGTAATCAAGGGTCCGCCAGCCTCACGTTAAACTAAATGGAATCTGTGTGTTAGCTATAGAATGCGCCTAGCGCGAGGGAGGAACAATCCGAATGCCCAGTTCCCGCAATTGACGCTCTGGTACGGTGGATGGAGCGTCACACATTAAATCGGTGCCGCGGGCCGTTTTCGGGAAGGGTATTACCTCGCGGATTGAGGTCTCACCGGCCAGAATCATAACCAAACGGTCTAGTCCGAGGGCGATACCCCCATGTGGGGGGGCTCCGTATTCAAGCGCTTCCAGCAGAAAGCCGAAGCGGCGCTTCGCTTCATCGTCGGTAAACCCAAGAGCGGAAAAGACTTTAGCCTGAATATCGCGCCTGTGGATACGAATGGAGCCGGAGCCGAGCTCCACCCCATTTAAGACAATGTCATAAGATTTCGCACGGCAATTTGCGGGGTCTGAAGTTAGTTTTTGTAAGTCATCATCGTGAACTGAAGTAAATGGATGGTGGGCCGCGTTCCAGCGTTTTTCGTCCTCGTCCCACTCAAACATCGGGAAATCGACTACCCAGAGAAATCTGAAGTCGGCCGGGTCAAGCAGCTTATGGCGGTCGTTATATTTCAGCCCGGCGTGCAAGCGAAACTGACCGCAAGCCTGTAAGAAGGTCTCTTCGGGACGGGCGCCCTTCAGTTCGCCGGGCCAACCGGCGAGCATGAGCAAATCGTTCTCCGCCGCCCCGGCCGCTTGGCGCGCCTGATCCGCAATCGCCGGTTCCAGTTTCTTGAGATCGTCGTAGATGCGCAGGCCGCGCTCGGCGCCCGCCGACTTCAGCTCGTCGCGTTCCTTGCGGCTCAGCGGGCCGGTAGCCGGTATGTGAATCGCGACCGGCGGAAACGTTAGCCCGAGAGACGGAAACTCGCCTTCGAGCATATGGAAGGGAGGCAGGCGCAGATCGGGTTTGTCGCTCCCATAAGAGCGCATGGCCTGAGCGTAGGTCAGCCGCGGGAAAGGGGAGTTGGCCCGAACCCCAGCGGCCTCGCAGACGCGCTGCACCAGCGGCTCAACGACTTCATAGATCGTCTCCTGCTGCGGAAAAGACATCTCGATATCGATCTGTGTGAACTCAGGCTGGCGGTCGGCGCGCAAATCCTCGTCGCGAAAGCAGCGCACGATTTGAAAATACTTCTCGTAGCCGCCAATCATGAGCAGTTGTTTGAAAATCTGCGGCGATTGGGGCAGCGCGTAGAAATGGCCTGGCTGAACGCGGCTGGGCACCAGGTAGTCGCGCGCGCCTTCGGGCGTCGAGCGGGTCATAAACGGCGTTTCGATCTCGAGAAAACCTCGCTGATACAGGAACTCCCGGACTGCAAAGCTGAGCTTTGACCGCAGCATGATATTGCGTTGCATCTGCGGGCGGCGCAGATCGACATAGCGATATTTGAGGCGCGCGTCTTCTTTGACGTCCACCGCTTCTTCCATGGGGAAGGGAGGAGTACGGGATTCGTTCAGGATCCAAAGCTTGCTCGCCACCACCTCGACCTCGCCGGTGGGCAGATTGGGATTGATGGTCTCCGGCGTCCGCCTTTCCACCTCGCCTTCGACAGCGATCACCCACTCCGAGCCCAGCATCTCGGCACGTTTGTGGATCTCGGAGCCTTCGTCGGCGCGAAACACGATTTGGCTGGAGCCTTCCCGGTCGCGCAAGTTCAGGAAAATGAGACCGCCATGGTCGCGGCGGCGATGCACCCAGCCCATCAATACAGCCCGGCGGCCGGCGTCCGACGCGCGCAACGCTCCGCAGGAATGCGTGCGCCGTAATTCACCCAAAAAATCCAGCTTTACAGTGTCCATGAGTTATCTCAACAATGACTTGTGTCTACTTCTCCGAGCGCGCTGCGCCCATCCTCAATAATCACAACTGCACAGGCTAAAGCCTGTGCCACCTAGTGTTAGCACGCAAACGTGGCACATGCTTTAGCCTGTGCTGATTGAGATGCGTGGTTTCCAGCATCTATCTCAACAGTTTAGGCAGTTCATCGCGGCCAACATCCCGCTGGTCGCCGGTTTGCATGTTCTTGAGCAGGTACTTGCCGGAGGCCAGCTCATTATCGCCAACCAGAACCGCGAACCGCGCGCCTAATTTATTGGCTAACTCGAGCGATCGCTTCAGCTTTGCCGCCGGACCCAGTTCCAGGCTGAAGCCGGCGCGCCGCAATTCCGATACCAGGCCAACACAATGGCGTTCCGCTGCAGCGCCCATAGGGGCGATATAGGCGTCGAGCGTGGCGGTCAGCGCCTCCGGATGCTCCTGCTCCACACTCATCACCAGGCGATCTTCGCCGATCGAAAAGCCAATCCCAGGCGCGGGTACGCTCGAGCCGAGCGACTCGGCCAAGCCGTCGTAGCGCCCGCCTCCCAGCAAGGAATTCTGCGCCCCCAGCGCCTCATGAACCACCTCGAACGTCGTCCGCATGTAATAATCCAGCCCGCGCACCATGCGCGGGACAATCTGATATTCGATGCCGCGGTCAAGAAGAGACGCGCACAGCGAATCGAAATGCGCCCGGCAGTCCACGCAGAGATGGTCCTGGATCGACGGCAAAGCGTCGATCAGCGGCTGATCTTCCGGAACCTTGCAATCGAGAACCCGTAAAGGATTGGTATCGGCGCGGCGTTGGCAATCGCCGCACAGTTGACCCGCTACGTCCTTGAGACTCGCCATCAGCAAGGCCACATATTGCGGCCGGCAATTGTGGTCGCCAACGGAGTTCAGGTACAGCTTGTAACCGCTCAGCCCGGTTTGCTTCAGGACTTCCAGAACCATCTCGATCACTTCGGCATCGGCCAGCGGCGATTCGGAACCGATGGCTTCGGCGCCGATCTGGAAAAATTGCCGGTAGCGGCCCTTCTGCGGGCGCTCCCGCCGGAACATGGGGCCGATGTAATACAGCTTTTTGAGGCCGGGCCGCTGATCGAGACGGTTCTCGATATACGACCGCATCACGGACGCCGTGGCTTCCGGCCGCAGGGTGAGCGAACTGCCGTCGCGGTCTTCAAACGTGTACATTTCCTTGCTGACGATATCCGTCTCTTCGCCTACCCCGCGTGCAAACAGCGCCGTTTCCTCGAGAATGGGCGTGCGGATCTCCCGATAGTTATAGCGCCGGAACACCTCGCGCGCGGCCGCCTCCACGCGGTTCCAAACCGCGCTCGAGGGGGGAAGAATATCCCGCGTGCCTTTCACTGCTTTGATCATTTCTGCTGCGCCGTTTAGCGATCGTCCCGGTAGATTTTGGCCATCTCGACATAGCGCGAAGCATTATGCTGAAAGCGCTC
Source organism: Bryobacterales bacterium (assembly GCA_963836595.1). GTDB lineage: Bacteria > Acidobacteriota > Terriglobia > Bryobacterales > Bryobacteraceae > DATFZA01. Next base: position 2,235,790 of record CAWIKC010000001.1, on the reverse strand, counting down.
GCGCTCGTCCGGGGTCAGTTCCCGCTTGACTTTAGCCGGAACGCCCATCACCATGCTGCCGGGCGGAATCTGCATGCCCTCGGGCACGACGCTGCCGGCTGCGATGACCGAACCGCGGCCGATTTTTGCGCCATTGAGAATTACCGCGCCGATTCCGATCAAGGACTCATCTTCAACCGTGCAGCCATGCACCACCGCGCCATGTCCCACCGTTACCCGGTTGCCGATGACCAGAGGAAAAGTTACCGGATCGCAGTGCAGCACCGTATTGTCCTGGATGCTGGTCTCATCGCCGATGCGAATCGAATTTACGTCGCCCCGAATGGAAACATTCGGCCAGATGCTCGACCGTTCGCCGACGGCCACGTCGCCGATCACCTGGGCGCTGGGATCGATATAAGCGGATGCGGCGATTTGCGGAACCACGCCGCGAAAAGGGCGAATCATGTTGATTCTTCAGGCTAGCATGCGGCTTTGGACCGGCAATGCCGATTCGGCAGTGCCGGAAAGGTGCGTGTAAGGCGGGCATCTAATTAAACAGATGCCCGCCTTAACTTGGCGAACAACTAATGCTCGAATTTGTCCGCCACGACGCAACCGAGCACAAAGAAGAACAGCTCGCTCAAAAACTTCCTCATGGCAAAGGACCACGTTTCTTCGAGATTTGGATTGTTTGCCACGGCACCGAAGTGCCTTCGAGGGCGTCCCCACCCCTGTCTTTCAAGGTGTGTTCGCGGCAAGGATTCTTCAGGCTAACATGCAAGGCCAACATGATTTCGCGAGCGCATATTGTTGTAACGACAAAACTATCGATTATTCGGAACCATACGGGAAGACCCTTAAGCTAACATAGAGGGAGGCAGATCAAATGCAAGAACTCCCGCGCATCACCGTCGATCCAGCCGTTATGACAGGCAAGCCGTGCATCCGTGGAATGCGCGTTACGGTTGGCATGATCGTGGAGGCTGTAGCCTCTGGGCGCAGCGTAAGTGACTTGCTGGCCGATTTCCCCTATTTGGAAGAAGAGGACATTCGCGAAGCCCTAACGTATGCGGCAAGGCTGGCGCAGGGGCGGGAAATCCAATTCGCGAGCTGATGCGCCTGCTTGTCGATATGAACCTAACCCCTCGTTGGGTACAGTTTCTGAACCAAACAGGGTATGATTGCGCGCATTGGTCGGAAATCGGGAGTATCACGGCCTCGGACGCTGCTATTTGCGCGTACGCGCGGGAACACAGTTTCGTGATCATCACGAACGATTTGGATTTTCCTCAGATCTTGGCCCATACGGTTCAAGCCAAACCGAGCTTGGTCCTGCTTAGAGGTGAGCCTCTTACTCCCGAAAGTCGCGGCGCCGTGCTTAGTAAGGCCATTCACAGTTGTCAAGAGGAAATCGAAAATGGCGCTATCCTGACGATCGACTGGTCCGACAGGGTCCGCGTCCGTCTACTGCCGCTGAGAGCCTGAAGGCCGGGCTTTCCCTTCGCCATTTAGTAGCGATGGTCCCGGTTGGTCTTGGCCATTTCGATGTGAAGCGTTCAAAATGAAAGCGCTCGCGTTTCTCGATGGCAAATTCCCCATTTGACCTTGGCCAGGCGGAATCTCCGCTCAGCAGCGTCTGGCGCAACGGCCATCTCTGAACGTTCGGCTACCTGTTGTGCGTAGCGCCATCCGGCCGGCCGGACACAAGCTGCGATAGCTTACTGGAGTCTAACCCCGAACGTCAGTGAGGGGATGGGCGCTATAAGTCTCCGCAGAGCGAGTTGCGCCCACGCTTATTCCTTTTTCTTGCGCGGCCGGCGTTGCGGCCGATCGCCGGAGTGCCCGGCGGCCGCCGCCGATTTGCGCGGCGCGCGCTTCACCGGCTTCGGTTTCACCGGCGGAGGATTCGGTTCGAGCAGCGACGGCTGCCCTTCCACGATGGGTTGCTTCTCCTCGAACTCCTCATGCGCCTGCGGCATCGGTGCTTCCGGTTCGGCGGGAGGATAGAATTCCGCGCCCAGGTACACGATCAAGCCGCGCTCTTCATCCGGCTCCACGCGCACCACCAGTTTGTCCTGGGCGTAATTCAGGAATTCGGAGAACTCCTGGTAGCCATACCGGGCGAGTGAGAAGTTTGGCGCCTCGGCTTGCATCCAGGCGGCCAGTTCGTCCGAGCCCGCGCCGTTTTCCAGCTCCAAGCGATGTGTTTCGAGCACGTCGCGCAACGCCGGCAGCGCTTCGTCCGGTTTCGGCTGAGTCCGTTCGGGCTGGGACGACGCCTTGCGTTCAATCACATAGCGGCCGCCTTGGCCGCTGACGTTGACGTAGTCGGCTTTTTTCAGCTTCTCGACAAAATCGGAGAAGCTGTTGGCGCCGTAGGCCTTTTCGGTGAAAGCGGAGTCGAGCTGCAGCATGGTGCTCTTTAGCAAACCAAGCTGCGGCTGCACTTCCCGCCGTTCCAACACCTGCAGCGCGCGCTCCACCAGCGGCATGGCTTGCACCAAGTCGAGCGGCGCGGGCCGCTGCCGCTGTTGTTGTTGCGCACCACCCTGCTGCGGCGGCTTGCGGTCGCGGTCGCGTTCCCGCTCCCGGTCGCGCTCCCGCCGGTCCATGCTGCCGCGAGGCGGTTCCACCGCCACCACCGGCGCGCCGCCCGTGCTATCGAGCAGCGACTCATAACTCACAAATTCGTGACAGTTCTGCTGCAGGATGGTGCTGGTAAACGCCTTGCCGCCCACCACGAATACAGTCTTGCCGTACTCCTTGAGCTTGTTCACCAGCGGAATAAAATCGCTGTCGCCGCTGACAATGGCGAAGGCGTTCACATGCGAATGCGTGAAGGCCATCTCCAATGCGTCCAGGGCGAGATTAATATCGGCGCCGTTCTTGTCGCCGCGCGGCGATGGCAGGCGCTGGACCATTTGGACGGCGTTTTCCGCCATCTGGCGCGTGGCGCCTTCTTGCCGGCCCCAGTTGGCGTAGGCAAATTTTGCTACGATGTCGCCGCGTTCCTTCAGCGCTTCGAGCGCGAAGGAGACATCGAACTCCCGGCGTAAAGTCGACTTCACGCCGATCTCGATGTTGTCATAATCGACGAACACGGCTATGTTCAATTTCTCTTGCATTGTTTCTCTTTTACTGTCGGCGGGCTCAAGCCCGCCCGATTTTTCAAGCAGTCTGTTGTACGCGCGACCGGATGAAATCCGCGATTTCTTCCAGCGACGCTCCGGGCTGGTAGACCGCGGCCACGCCCAGTTTCTTCAGTGCGGCGGCATCGTCGTCGGGAATAATCCCGCCGACAATCACCAGCACATCGTTCATGTCTTTCTCCCGCAGCAATTCCATCACTCGCGGGACAATGGCGTTGTGAGCGCCCGAAAGAATCGAAAGGCCGATTACCTGAACATCTTCCTGCAACGCGGCATTGACAATCATTTCCGGTGTCTGCCGCAAGCCGGTGTAGATCACTTCCATGCCCGCGTCGCGTAACGCCCGGGCGATTACCTTCGCCCCGCGGTCATGGCCGTCCAAGCCTGGCTTTGCCACCAGGACCCGGATCCGATTCTCCATATTAGGATTCTAGCCTAGTTACATCTCATCAACGGGATGCTGCTATCGATAGTATCTCACCCGCCGCCGAGAAAAACGCGTAGACGACCGGTGCTGACCCGGCAGCAGGAGGTCGCTTCGATAGCCTGTTTCATGACGCTTTTTCATTCGGTGCGCACTTGAGAGGGATGTACAACCTCGATACCGGGAAAACGGGAAAAAACGCTCTTGTCGAATGTCAAAATGGCGGATAGCCCATGGACTTGCATTGCGGCCACAAGTCGCGCGTCATGAGCCGGCTTTCCCGATACAGCATGCTTTGTGACAAGGTCTTCCCAGGCCGGATAGATGCCGGCAGTTTCGGGCAACAGGACGAACATGCCTTTGATCCGATGCAGTTCTGCGGCGGCCAATGCTGGCGTCAAGCCCAGGCCGTTCTGTTCAATGGGTCTAGTCGTCACGACCCAGAACTCTACAAGATTCTGCGGAACGACACACGTGTGGTGACCCTGCTCTGGCAGAAGTTCAGGGCCTTGGCTACGATCTCGTATTGCGGGTGGCGCACCTGTAATGTACGCAATAGGACGCTGGTATCGACAAGCAACGCTCTTACGCCCGATCTGGGTAGATGCTCTCGCGGCTCATCGCCTCATCGGAGAGGACTGGCGTATCGGGCCTGTGACTATCCGCCCAAGCACGGAACTGCCGCGCCCACTCTTTGGGGTCTGTTTTTTGAAGATGAGCGATTGAACAGGAGTGCGCGTTTTGATCGGCTAGTTCCAGTAACCACCGTTCCACCGTGAGGCCGCGAGCCTGCGCCTGCTCCAGATAGAGCGCGGCGCGTTCGTCGGGGATTTGTATGGTTAGGTTCATATTTTCTGATCCCTCTAATTCCACATTACCGGAAAAGAAGGCTCCTGGCCGCGCCACCGAGTCGCGGAAGCCGACTTTCGAGTCATCCGCGCCCAGCCGATAATGACGCCAGTCCAAAAATACGCGCTCGCTCCTGAGCGGACAAATACGGGGCCTGCAGCCGCACTGGATCTTTTCCTGTTGGCTTCACTTAGGTCGGCGTCCAGGAGACCCAGAGGAAAGACGTCAGCCTCGTTCAAATTTGCCCGGCGTACGAAGGCGCCAATCCAGTTACCGAAGTGCAGATAGTTGTTAGTGGGTCAGTTTGAAAACAGGAGCCACTCTAGGATGTGACGTTGGAGCGGTTCTGGGTTTCCGCCTCGGTGCTGTGTGATAAGCGTAGTGTATTCGGGGTCTGGAGGATGGCAATCAATGTGCCAACCCGAACGGAAACCGTAGTGTGACAGGATCGAGCACATTATCGTCCTCGCAGCGTGTCCGTTGCCATTGACGTAGGGATGAATCGTCAAAAAATCAACAAAACTTTTGCCAACAAACTCGACCAAGCGCTGAAGTTCCTCTTTGGTGGCGATGGGTTTCTCTTTGTCGAGAGCGGTTATGATCTGCTTGATAAAAGAGGAAAGACGATACATCCGAAACGCAACCCTATGCGGAAGTTCGCCTACTCTGGGATCGCTTGTGATACCGACCACGCACTTCTTAAGGCAAGGGAAATCTTCGCCACGAAAGTGCCCGGCATAGTAGTCATATCCAACTGGCGTTACTTCACTGAATAGCTTGCGATGTGCTGAACGGGTGTCGATGGCAGTAGCCGCCGATGCGGTTCTGTCGGTGGAGAGCGTTCCTTGCAATTCGACGGCACGGGCCCGGACGACGGTGTTGTACTGTGGATGATGTCTGTATTCCCACTCTGGGCAGGTCTGCACCGGCGACATTTACCGAATTTCCAACCCCTCAGTAGAGGATGGCTCTGCTGGCACTTGATTTGCTAGTTTCCTGTCAATGGCTTGTGATAGCAACGCGTCCATTTCTGGACTCGGCACCTGCGGGAAGCGTTTTTCCTTGATGGCGTGTAGAATCCCGTTCAATTCAGACTCCGCGGCATCCGTAATCTCATGGATGCTGTCGGGGTTTAAAATTCTGGTCTCTACTTCGATCACTTTGACAATTTCGCGCATCTCTTCGAGCAATTGCTCATGGCGATTTAGCATTGCTTCATGGCGATGCAAAATCATAACAGACTCTCTCGCGTCTGCGCGGATTGCATCTATCGCAGACGACAAATGAATGGGGGTGATGAACTGGATTGGCACCACATTCAGGTGCTGGTGAAGCTCAACCGCGTTCTCTGATGCATACGTCCTGAATTGTTGCCATACATTTCGTGGGTCGATCTGCCAAACGGACACCTCCGAACTTACAGGAGGCGAAATGGCATCGGAAGGTAACGTAGGTGTCATAGTTTATGCGCCTTTTCGGCCCTCATTGTGAGGCTGGCTCAGTTCTTTTATGCCCTCCACCTGTGCGGCGGATTGCTGGATCAAATGGGTCAATCTTTGGTGAATCATCAGCGCTGTCTGAATCGACATCCCAAAGCGAAAACTGACGTGGAAATCGACCAGCGCCGGTCTCTCTGGGTTCGCTTGATATGTTTTTGTGGCGGCAGCGATGGATTCCACAGGTACCACCCCCACGTCCATAAAGACGTCCATTCCCATACCGACAAACTCAGCAGAGTTGATAAAAATAGGCGGTTCTTCGCCGCTGGGCAGGAATATTTTGCGACTAGTCACGTGCATTTGCCCGGGCAGCGCTGGCGGAATCTGATCTACTTTATCAGCCATTTATCCTTCGTCTCCGAACAGGGCTGTGTTCCCATTGCTGGACGTCCGACAGGGGTCTTCGGGTAACCTTGTTTTGAACAAGAGGCCAAGTTTTTGATCCCAGGTGAAATGGCACGTACCACAGTATATAGCTTAGTGATCGGCAGATGCCAATAATTTCATGTTATCACGTAACTTATTGATACGGTTAGCCCTACGGTACCAAGCACTGCGGGAACGGCGCCATCCGTGACCTCCCTAGGGCAAAACCGCCTATGCGAACGGTAGCTCTGCTCCGCCGTTCTTTGCGCAAAACGGCCTTGTCGTCTTCAAGAAGACTAACGCTGTCAGCGATTTCCCAACGGGAACGGGCCCCGTGCCCTGAAGTAGGTTACCCCTCCCGATACTCCCCAAACACGTTGCGCAAGCGGTCTGAAATCTCTCCCACCGTGCCAAACGCCTCGCAGCACGCCATAATCCTCGGCATCAAGTTTTCCGACCCGCGCGCCGCAGCCTCCAGCTCCGCCAGCCGAGTTTCTACGGCAACGTTATCCCGCGACGCCCGCAATTCCCGCAGCCGCGCCACCTGCTGCTTCTCGATCTCCGGATCGATGCGGAACGTAATGGGCGAGTCCTTCTCTTCCTGCCGAAACCGATTGACACCGACCACCACGGTCTCCTCGCGCTCCACCGATTGCTGATACGCATAAGCGGCGTTCTGGATTTCGTTCTGCACGTATCCCTTTTCAATCGCCACCAGCGTACCGCCCATGGCGTCGATCCGTTCGATATAGTCCACCGCGCCCTGCTCGATCTCGTCCGTCAACTGCTCGATGTAATGACTGCCTCCAAACGGATCGCTCGTCGAAGTCACGCCACTTTCATGCGCGATGATTTGCTGCGTGCGCAACGCCAATCGTGCCGATTCCTCGGTCGGCAGCCCGAGCGCCTCGTCTTTGCCGTTGGTGTGGAGGGACTGAGTGCCGCCCAGCACCGCCGCTAGCGCCTGCATGGAAACCCGCACCACGTTGATGTCGGGCTGCTGCGCCGTCAGGCTCGATCCGGCCGTCTGGGTGTGAAAGCGCAGCATCCAGGAACGCTCGTTCTTGGCGCTGAAGCGATCCCGCATGATGCGGGCCCACAGCCTGCGCGCGGCGCGATATTTGGCGATCTCTTCGAGGAAATTATTATGCGCATTAAAGAAGAAAGACAGGCGCGGCGCAAAGCTGTCGACCGCCAGCCCCGCGTCAATGGCCGCTTCGACGTAGGCAATGGCGTTGCCCAGCGTGAAGGCCACTTCTTGAATGGCCGTCGATCCCGCTTCCCGGATGTGATAGCCGCTGATCGAAATGGTGTTCCACTCCGGCAATTCCCGTCCGGCCCAGGCGAACAGGTCGGTGATGATGCGCATGGCCGGGCGCGGCGGGTAAATGTAGGTGCCGCGCGCGATATATTCCTTCAAAATGTCGTTCTGAATGGTTCCCGACAACTTGCTCAGATCCGCGCCTTGTTGCCGCGCCACCAGCACGTATAGACTCAGCAGAATCGCGGCGGTGGAATTGATGGTCATCGAAGTCGTGATCTTGCCCAGCTCGATGCCCTGGAAAAGCCTCTGCATGTCTTCCAAAGAACAGATGGCGACACCGACGCGCCCGACCTCACCCGCCGCCAGGGGGTGATCCGAATCCATCCCCATCTGGGTCGGCAGATCGAAGGCGACGGAGAGCCCCGTGATCCCCTGTGAAAGCAGGTACCGATAGCGCTGGTTGCTCTCTTCAGCGCTGCCAAAGCCGGCGTACTGGCGCATGGTCCAGAGCCGGCTACGGTACATGTCGCGATAGATGCCACGGGTGTACGGGAACTGGCCGGGCCGGTTGTCTTGGTTCATAAACGGGAAAGTTTCCGCGCGCGCCAAAAAGAAGAGATTCCGAATACCGTCATGATCGCGATCCAGGTGCACGATAGGACCAGGTAGGGGATATTGCCGGTGCGATAAAAGCGCACCGTGCTGGAGACCGGAATGATGGCGAAAACCAGAAAAAAGAAGCCAATGATCTGGTTCCAAAGGACGTGCAGCGGCCGTACCACTCCCGGCACAACGTGCCCGGCGAATTTCTTCGCTAAAGAAACCTGATTCTGAAATGAGACTTTCTTCGCCATGCCGCGCACTACCAGTGTAACGGCACTGAAGCGGCGTGCTCAAATAGCCGATAAGTTGATTTCAGCCCTGAACGTGAGTGAGGGGGAAGGCGACGTCCCCGCTGGCGTTCCGGGGCGAGGCTGACAGCATGTCACGGGACCTGGTACGTGTGGGAAAATAGGTTGAAACTCTGCTTGATTCGACAACATCCAGGAGTGTAGAGTAGTAGGCGGATCCGTCCCATACTGGGAAAGGGGATTGTGTGGAAGACAGATTGAAAGAGTTGATGCAGGAACTCGGTAATGCGATCAATGAATCGCTGTCCGATTCCGACCGCATCGCTGGCGCCATCGGCGAAATCAAGCGCGCCGGCTACGATGTCTTCCTGGTGCTGGAAGCCACCATCGGATTCAATAAGCGGGAAGAATCCGGCGACGAAGATGCCGAAGAGGTGGAGGCCGAGCCAGCCAAGCAGCCGCGCTTTCAATCCACCGGTAAGATCAAGCTCACCTCGCAAGATCAAAAATTCCTCAAGGCTTTGAAAATCGCTATCGACGAAGAGAAAACTTAGCTGTCCAGCAATTCCCGGTACACTTTCCAGGTTTCTTCAACTGCCTTTTCCCAGCTAAACCCCCTCGCCCGCTGAATCCCCCTTTTCGACAATTCCCCCCGCAGAGACTCGTCCGTAATCAACTTTTGTAAACCGTCGGCAATCGAGCCGGTATCCAGCGGATCGACCAGCAGCGCCGCGTCTCCTACCACCTCCGGTAATGCCGAGCGGTTGGCTGTGAGTACTGGAACACCCCGTGCCATTGCATCCAGAACGGGCATGCCGAACCCCTCATCGAGCGAGGGAAACGCGAAGACAGACGCGCGGGAATACAGGCTTTCCAGTTCTTCGTCCGAGACATAGCCAGTCAAATGAAAGCGTTGGTGCCTTTTTGCGCGCTCCAGGATTTCTTCCGCGCCGAAGCCCGACGATCCGGCCAGGACGAGTGTCCAGTCCGGCGGCGCGGCGCGTTCAAAAGCCTGGATCAGTCTTAAAACATTCTTGCGCCGCTGAATAGCTCCAGTGAACAGGATCATTTTTTCGCGGCGGGCGTTCATTGACTCGGGAGGTGGCCGGACGCCGTGGTGCACCACGCGGATGCGGCCGGGGTCCACCTTGAGCAGTTCGCTGACTTGCCCCGCCGTGAAGGCCGACACGGCAATGATCAAATCGGAGCGCTCCGCCGCTAATCGCGCTTGTTCGGCGAACCGGGTCCGGAATTCGACCGTCGAATAGTCGCTGGTCAGCACAAACAGGTCGTGAAATGTCGTGACCGTGCGGCGGTAAAGGGTGGAATCCACTCGTTGGTTGAGCCCATGAAACAGTTCGCAAGAGGGCTTCCAGTTGGCTGTCAGCAGCCCACGCCGCACGTTGCGCGGGAGGGTATCCTGAAACGACCGAAAATACCGGTGCAGACGGTATCCGAAGGCAAATCGGGTCTCCGGATGCGCGCGGGCCAGCCCGAACAACAACTGGCGCGAGTATACCCCGACGCCGGTCAAATAACGGCCGGAGCTAAACGTTGCGTCGAGCGCGATACTCAATCCGACAGGATAGCGGATCCTCCGCCGCCGATCCCGTGCGGTCGAGCAATTCCCGGCAAAACTTCCGAATCCACCCCACCGCGACATGGTAGGGCGGTCCCTCTGGCCGGCTCCGGCGAGAACGGGGCGCACGATGAAGGCCGGAACTATACGCTGCGTCGAGCGCGATACTCAATCCGACAGGATACCGGTTCGGTCGAGCAATTCCCCGCAAAAACTTCCGAATCCACCACCGCGACATGGCTGTCCCCCTGGACCGCAGCCGGCCCCCTGGCCGGCTCCGGCGAGAACGGGGCCCACGATGACGGCCCGTGCTATACGTTGCGTCGAGCGCGATATTCAATCCGACAGGGTACCGGATCCTCCGCCGCCGATCCGGTTCGGTCAAGCAAGTCCTCCACATTCGACCATTTTCCCGGTTCCGCTCCAATGACAACAAAAGAGGCTTCGCCCGCATCCGGAAAAGCCGATTGCAAATCCTGGCAGAGACGTTCCGCGACTCCCGCTGCCTCTGCTTCTGTAAGACCAACCGACAGCAAGCCCAACTCCGCAGGCTGGAGCCGCCCAATTAGCGTGCTTTCCGGAAAAATGACGCGCGACACCTCGGTGGCGCGAATCAATAGGAGATCGAGAAGGTCCAGATTGGCTTTTTCCACAACCCCAAGCTGCATCGTCAGGAATGCGGCGGGGGTTCCGGTTTTCCGCGCCAGCCTCAAATAGTGCGCGCCCAACTGCAGAAACCCAACGCGGTTCTGTACACCCGTGAGCGGATCGATAAACACTCGTGACTCCAAACTGGCCAGCCGCCGGGTTCGCTCGATGCCGTGGCGGATGGCGCGCGCCAGGGGAAGGCATTCGATTTCAGACTTGACGATCACGTCCTGTGCGCCTTCACGAATCAGGCGAATTGCCAAAGCCGGATCGTCCTCGTCACACATCACCACCAGCGCCGCGTCGCCGGCTCCCGCCTGCACTCGGAGAAACGTATCCATCAGGTTGGAGCTGTCGGGAAGCGTAAGATTCAACAAGACGGCGTCGAAGCGCGCGAGCTGGAGGCATTCCAGAACATCCTGCAGGTGATCCACCTGAGTGAGCATGCATTCTGACCAGCGTCCCCACAGGCAATTGTCTTCAATCTCACACAGCGCCTCGCGAATGAGGTGCTCGTCCTCCAGATTGTCTTCCACCAGCAGCAAATTGAGCGTCTTAGGGTGTGCCACGGCAACTTAGTGGGTGCCAGGTGACAAAGTTCTCAGGGCGCGGGCGCCGGACAAAAAAACACCAAACTCTTAGTACTCTATGATTTCGGGTCATTGGGCCTTTTCAGGCCTCTCTTAACTCGTGGTGCATTTGTACTACTGCTAGTACACCCCAAAGGGGAGGGGTGCATACCCCATAAGAGTCCGGTCTCGGGCATGATGGGGTCTTTCCCTACACTAAAGTCCCTAGTAGAGTTTATCTGTTGGGTTTGCACTAACGTCCTAGGAACTGTCGAAGGTTGAGGAGATCTCTGATGGTGGCTTTGCGAGAAGAACGGACGCATGTATTGGTGGGACAATCGCCGCGTATTCGGCAAGTTTTGCGGCTGATCGAGAAACTGGGGCATTGCCGTTGGCCGGTTTTGCTGCTGGGCGAGACGGGCACGGGGAAAGAAGTCGTGGCCCGGTCCATGCACGCCGTCAGCCCCGTCGGCCCGTTCGTGACCATAGATTGTTCTTCTATGGTCGGCCCGCTGATGGAAAGCGAACTCTTCGGACACGTGAAAGGGGCGTTCACTGGCGCGGTGGGCCAGAAGACCGGCCTGATCGAGTTGGCGAACGGCGGGACCGCCTTCTTCGACGAAATCGGAGAACTGCCTCTCGATCTGCAAGCCAAGCTGCTGCGCGTATTGCAGGAAAAGGAATTCCGGCCGGTGGGTTCCTTATTGCAGCGGCGGTCGGATTTCCGGGTGATCGCCGCCACCAATCGCGACTTGGCGAAAGAGGTGGAGAAGGGCGCTTTCCGCCGCGACCTGTTCTACCGTTTGAACGTCGTGAACCTGCGCCTGGCGCCGCTGCGCGACCGCAAGGAAGATATTCCCGCCTTGATCGCCCATTTTCTGGCCAAATACGGAAATCACCACACGCTGACCCAGGAAGCGTTGGACGCGATGCTCTCCTACGAGTGGCCCGGCAACGTGCGGGAACTGGAGAATTGTATCCAGCACATGGTCGCCATCAACTCCGGCCCGCTGCTGCACTCCTTGGAACTGCCCTCGGCCATCCAGCATCATTTGGCCGCCCAGCGCTCGCAAGCTATGGCGGCGACGGCCATGGTGCACGATCAGGCGCCCGTGCTGCCCAAGCCGCTGGGGACAGCTTATTCGCATACACACACGCTCTCTCAATCCAGCAGCTCGGTAGTTCCGCTCAGCGAGATCGAGCGCCGCGCCATCATCGGCGCACTCGAATACACCAAAGGCGACCGGGCCGTAGCCGCGCATCTGCTTGGCATCGGGCGGACCACGCTGTATCGCAAGTTGAAAGAGTACCAGTTGGCGGTGTAGGGCCGGGCTGATGAGCCGGCGCTCCCCGCGACTGCCGGCAAGGGACTGTTCGTTGCAACTCGATCTTCAATCGCGATGGCCTTGGTGGCCATTTTCCGCGGCGCTTTCCGGCGGAATCAAAACAGCGCGCGGCCTGAACTACAAATCAAAGAATCCGCGTTAATCCGTTTTCATCGGCGGCGATTATTCCTAACTGTGCTGCCGGCATACAGTACCGGTACGTATACCAAAGCTTAATTAGTACCGGATGCTTTCTCCAATAGGCGCGCTTTAATTGGAGTTCATGCTAATCTTTCCGAGACCCCGATTATTTACCGGCCACGAAAAGCTCGTCTGGACGTTGATGCAAAAGGCTTCCGGAAATTGAGCCGGGAGGAAGATAACCATCATGCACATCTTTTCGATGGCCGCCGACATGAAGATGCCCATTCGTTTCATGGCCGCTTTTCTCGCGTTGGCGCCCTTTTGTTCATACTTAATTGGGCAGACGCCACATAGCGTGACGCTTACGTGGAGTTGGAGTCAAGGCGACGGCCCTGCCGCAACTGGGTTCAACGTGAAACGAAGTACCACAACCGGTGGCCCGTATACCCCGCTCGCAAGCTTGGCGGGGGCTACTACACGGACATACATGGACATAAGTGGCACGGGCAACATCCTGACGCCGGGGATGGCTTATTACTACATCGTCACGGCCTTGGCTGGGGCCGCGGAAAGCTTACCGTCACCTGAAGCCCAAGCGACCATCCCCACTTCACCGCCGGCTGGTTCGGAGGGCCTCACGATTGTGAATTACCAGTTTGTGAACGAGCAGCCTGCCGCCGCCATGAAGTCATTTGTGACCTATTTTGCGGATCTTAGTAACCCAGGAACAGCGTTGGGTTCAGTGGCGGCAACCGCGAGCAGCCTTGATCCCTTTGTGATTAGCTTGGCGCCGGGGCAGGACACCCTGAATTTCGCGCCCGTGCCGGGAAGTGGTCAAGTCACCAGCAGTAACACGTTCACCATCCTCTCCGATCCGACGGTTCCCATCGACTTCAGTAAGCTGGAATGGGCATTCCAGACCACTCCGGCGCCGCCCGTCGCGAATGCCGGACCCAATCAAACCGTGGCGGTGGGTAGCACAGTAACGCTCGATGGGAGTGGTTCAACCAACCCCAGCGGGATTGGCGCCCTTACCTACTCTTGGACGTTCACCTCGCGTCCGCCGGGATCGACGACGACGGGACCGTTGTATTCGTCCGGCGTGATGCCCACCTTCGTTGTCACCGCTCCTGGCGCCTACGTGATCCAGCTTACGGTCAGCAATGGCGTGGCGAGCAGTAGCGCCAACGTCACCGTCACCGCGGTCGCTAATATCGGAGAGTCGGCTTCGCGCTTTGTGCTCCTTTCCCGCATGCGGCCGGTCGAAGACGGCCACCTCGAACTTTCTTCGAGCCGGGAGCCGTTACAGTTCTTTCAGCACAGCGACAGTTTCAGCCGGGTCGGGACGGACCGTATAGTCGGGGTCGACATCCACATGCCGGATGGCACCCTGCCGGTCAATGACGAAACGTGCTGGCATTGGTAATGTCCAGGAGTCATCTCCGTTGAACCGCGCGAGATCCACGCCAAAACCTGAGTACAGCTCCCGCAGGTCAGGCGGGACTTGAAACACCAGCCCAAACTTTCCCGCGATGACGTTGCCCTCGTCTCTCAGAAGTTCAAACTCAAGATGGTTCTTGTCGGCCATTTGCCGAAGGAACGCCTCGCGCTGTGGGGAGAGTGCCACTAGAGTAGCTCCAGTTGCCCAAATCTGTGGCAAGCTTTGCTGTAGAGCCTCCAGCTCCATGTTGCAGTAGGGTCACCATACGCCCCGGTAAAACGTTACCACGAGCGGCCCCCGGCGGAGGAGTGCGGACGAACTGATCTTTTCGCCCCGCAAGTTTGGCAGGAGGAATTCGGGGGCGGGGTTGCCCACCTTGCTCACGCGCTCCAGGATTCCGGAGCGCCGCAAGTCCTCAGTAGCACGATGCATAATAGCCAGCTTTTCCGGCGGCGCCTTGCTCTCGAACTCCGATTTGCGAGCGTTGAGCCTTTCCTGCAGAGTCATCGTTTCCTCCATTCGACGCGGCCAGCGTCACCTGTCAGTATCTCGCCTCCGGCAGTGTCATTGCCCATCCACCCAGCTCGGACGGTATAGGCATCAACAAATATCCCGCGACCCGGAGTTCCTCGAAATCTTCGGTGAAGAACCGGTTCTCCCGGTCGTAAATCGGAGCGCGCTCCGCGCACCGTTGGAACAGAGATTCGGACGTCATTTGAGTAGCAGTTTGCATCGCATCCTCCCGAGGGCCGGAAAGAGAAGTCCAGCCTCTAATTATAAAGGCGCTTTTGCGCGGCGGAAGTGCTAGTTGCTTCTGAAGGGGATTGTTATTTCCTGTTCTTCCAGCGCACTTCTTGAAGTTTTGCAATGGCGATCGGCAGCCTCTCAGATGGATGGCGAGAAACCGGCCTCGCGACCACAAAACGCGCCGGGACAACCCGGTGAGCCCCCGTCGCCGAAGCAAGCTCCTTCAATCACAATCAGAGAATTGTGATGCGCCGGGATCTGGGTCCTGTGTGTACGCGACAACTGGAATATTGTTAAAGATTGGTCGGAAACGAGCAGGTATGCGACTGGCCGGCAAAAGAACGAAGCCGAGGCTCTTTTGATCGCATTACTGCTTGGCATCGGGCGGACCACTCTATATCGCAAATTGAAGGAATATCAGTTGGCGGTGTAGGCGTCCACCCGACGCCGCTGGCAGCGCCTCCGAATGATTTCTATCAACTGGTGAGTCCGACGAAAGCTAGCTAAACTAGTCGAGGAGGATTCAATGGCCGGCGTCGTCTATCGTTCCGAAGTTCGAATCGAGCGTGTGAAGGGTCCGGTGCGGAAAGCGTATCTTCCCGCGGAGACGGAGCCCGTGATATTCGGGGTCCACGGCGCCGTCGCCGAGCACTACAAGGTCCCGCCCGCTGTCGCCGAGCCCCGCGCCACTACGCTCGACTATATTGTCGCGGCCGCGGCCGGTTGACTGACGGGAACCTTTGGAGGCGCGCTGGAGGCGCGTCAAATCGATGCGTCGGGCGGCCGTCTCATTGGGGAAGCAGTGGGAGAGATCGAGCTGGAAGAAAACGTACTCGTCATCCGCCGCATTCACCTTCGGCTGAAGCTCCGGGCCGAAGCGGCGCACCACGAAACAGCCACTCGCGTGCACGGAATCTTCGCCGACAAGTGCCCCGTCTATCGCACGCTGAAGCCGGCCATCGCGATGACTACCGAACTCGTTTTCATAGACTGACGTGGTGGAAATTCGACGATTGACCGCGGCAGAGGGGCCGCCGGTATGTAGGCGAGTTGGCCGAAGTTCTGCTGGACTGCGTACAAGGAGGCGCGTCGGTCAGCTTTATGGCCTCGCTATCCAAGACTGAGGCCGAATCCTTTTTCGAGAAGGTTCTCGAGGGAGTCGAACGCGGGGAGCGCATCTTACTGGCGGGCTTTATCGATTCCAAATTGGTAGGGACGGTCCAGATCGCGCTTGCCATGCCTCCCAACCAACCCCATCGCGCCGATGTCGCCAAGCTGCTTGTCATCCGGATGGCGCGTGGGCAGGGCGTCGGCGCCCGCCTGATGGAACATGTGGAAGAAATCAGCCGCAGTGCGGGCAAGACTCTCCTGGTGCTCGATACCGCGACAGGCGATGCCGGCGAGAAATTGTACGCGAGCTTGGGCTGGAATCGAGTGGGAGTTATCCCGAAATATGCGCTGTATCCCGACGGGCGATGGTGCGACACCACGATCCTCTGGAAACCGCTCGCGGAGTAAGTTAGAGCGACTGGCTCTCCCAGACCATCACCGTTCCTTTAGAAATCCGGAATGCCGGCCCAAGCATAAAGAAGGTTCCAACGCCGGGCGCACTCCCCAACTGGAGGCCTTTTTGAATGGTAATAGTAGTCATTCCGCCGCCGTTATTGAATCGGTTGCCGTCTTCTGTCCGCTCCGATCCTAAAAACCACTGAAATCCTGTCGGCTGCGGGTCTAATTCAAGCAAGGAACCGAAAAATCGCGCGTGATGGCCGGGATAATCGAGGTCGTCAAGCTCGATTCCGACAATGTAGTATGGCCCTTCCGCATGCTTTTCCATCCTCCGGATCCGGCCGGTAATGTGAGCGCCCTTCGGCACGAGCAGATTTCCGCGCTGATGGACGTCTTTTTCGAGCGTCCCTTCCACGAGGTCTCCGATCGCGGAATTGGCGGAGTCGATGGAAGACCCGAGTTTCAATCGCAGGCGCAGTCCGGATGGGAGTGACACCTCCTCGGTTTTCTTTGCGGATTCAACAATACTACGGACTTCGGCTTTGGGGTCGAAAGAAATGGCCGCCTCGCCGGAAAACTGCCTGCAGTGGCTGAACTCGGTTGAGTTCCGCTGAAGTTCCCCGGTGTTGCGCGTGAGCAGGAGCACCGCCGACTGCGGCAACTGCACCAGCGTCTCGCCAATCCTGGTTCGGGCGTAGTCGATGGTATTCACCACCTCCGTCAAAGGAAAATCAAACGGAAGGTCCGTGGCGCGGATTTCCAGACGCAGAATATCGAGGGTTTCCGGGTCCGCCCAAAATGAACCGGCCGCTCCGGCCGTCGGACGAGCGGTGTCCAAAGTTAATTTGCCAACCGCTAAGAAACACCGGTATCTCATAGTTCCACCGGAGCGTGCCGCGCCCATCCAGTTGCTGCCGGCCTTGGAATTTTACGCGGCCATTGGCTTCCACGAATACCGTGCGTGCATACAGTGCAAAATCGCCGAAGCTGATCGCGCCATTTTGGATCATGGACGTGAGAGGCGTGTCCTGAAATCGGTTGGCTCCGGGCCAAGCCCATAGTTCCGTGCCTCCCACGTGCGCAATTTCAAAACGAAGCGTGTCAACGGCTTTGAAGTGCTTGTCTTTCCGTCCGCGAGAGGTCCGCGTGTTGGCCGCAAGACAGGTATAGTCCGGCATCCGGTTTATGGCGTCAGCCATCTTGTGGCGGATGCGGGAGAGTTGCAAAACACGATCGAACGGATCTTGAGCGCAGAGGGATATCGTGAACAGGAAAATAGACAGAAATGAACGACTATAATTCGCCCTGCCCACGTCCCTATTCTCGCTCGCTACGGCAGCGCGAACAGAAACATCGTGGGCGCACCGGGATTCTGGTCCACCCAGAACCGCGACGGCCTCCCCGACATTACGGCCACATATTGTTTGCCGTCCAATTCGTAGGTCACAATTCCCGCCCCGATGGGTCCACCGGTGTTGAACCGGTACAACACATCGCCGGAGCGCGCATCCAACGCGACGAAGCTGCCGGTCAGTTCGCCGCCGAATACCAGTCCGCCCGCGGTTGTGGTCACCGCTCCGACCACCGGCCGCGACGACCGATACTTCCAGCGCACCGCGCCGGTCGATGCGTCGACGGCGGTGATCCATCCCTGCGATGTCTTGTCGGACTGCACGGTCCCGCCCATATACCCGCGGCCAGGAATGCGCTTGACGACTTCAGCCGACTTGAACGTCGCGCACCAATCCACCGCGCCGACATACAGCATGTTGGTTCCCGGATTGTAGGCCGGCCCATTCCATTCCACGCCGCCGAGCACGCCCGGGCAGGCGTGAACGCCCTTGGTGGTCACCGGCGTCTCGCTATTTTCGAGCGTCGTGACCGCGGCCTTGTGGATCACCTCGCGGGAGTTGCGGTCCACCGTGCGAATCACGCCATCCTTGCCCACGGTCGCGACTAAACTGCTCGCATGCCCTGCCACCGCCGCGGTAAACAGCGGGCTGACTTGGGTCAAATCATAATCGTGCGAATCGTTGGCGACCATTTGTTTATGCCACAGCAGCTTTCCCGTGTGGACATCGAGCACCACCATCGAATTGGTGTAGAGATTGTCGCCGGGCCGCTGATCGCCCGGCAAATCGGGCGCCGGATTGGTCACCGCGACGTACAATTCGCCCTTGGCCGGATCGAGCGTGAAGGGCGTCCAGACCGAACCGCCTCCCAGCGCAATATTGTTCGGGTTTCCCCAGCTCTGGTTGCCTTTTTCCTTCGCGCCGGGCACGGTTTCAAAGCGCCACACCGGCGCGCCATCCGAAAGACGAAATGCGCCCACCCATCCCGAGATGCCGTTCTCGCTGCCCGCTGGGCCGATCAGGATCAGGTCCTCGAAAATCATGGGCGCCATGGTGAACGTTTCGCCCAGATCGGTGTTGGCCGCGCGGCGCGCCCATATCAATTCGCCGGTCGCGGCGTTCAATTCGAGCAGATAACCGTCGGAGGTGCCGCGCACCAGCTTGCCGTCTTTCATGGCCACGCCGCGGTTGGTGATCCAAACGTCCTGCCCCTGCGGCTGCCATTTGTAGCGCCATTTCGGCTTGCAGTTGGTCGCGTCCACCGCGATGGTCGAGTGCGGCGTGGTCACGTACATCGTCCCTTGGTAAACAATCGGTCCGGTCTGGAAATTCTCGTTGTCGCCGATCTGGAAAACACACGCAACCTGCAGCCGTCCCACGTTGGCCGCGTTGATCTGGTCCACCGCTACGTAGCGCCCGCCCGCGTAGTCGTGCGTGTGATACAGCCAGTCGCGTTTCGAGTTGGCTGCCTCGTTCAATTCCGATTGCGACGGCCCTGCGCCCTCGGCGACGGGCTTCGCGGTGCCGGCGACAAACTCGGGCGCGGGGTGGCCGGTAACGGCGGTCGCATCAGCGCGCATCATCGTCGAACTGAGCCCCGCCGAATCTGTCACCAAGGGCGACCCGCCGGGCGCGTATCCATTGCGCATCAGAATGTAAGCAAAAATAGCGGCATGTTGCTGCGGCGTAAGCGAGCCCGATTTTCCCGGCGGCATCATACTGCTCTGGATGGTCAGTACATCGCTCACCGGCCGCCCAGCCCAGCGGCGCGCGAAGGCCGTACCGGTCAAGGGCGGGCCCGTCTCGCCCGTCAATTCCCGGCCGTGACAGGTAGCGCAGGCATTGGCGGCGTATAGAGCGCGGCCCTGCTCCGCCTGCTCCCGGGTGAACAAGCCGGCTTCTCCCGGCTGCTGGCCAGGCAGCAACCATGAACCTGCGAACGAGGCAAGAATAGCGACGAGGATGGTCTTCATTGGATTGTGTGTAGTATATCGGTTCTGCCACGCCTGTTGGATTGATCGTCGCTAGGTGCCGACGATCTCCTGTTATGCCGTGGGTCGGGTAAGGCGAAGACCCGATTGATTACTCACTTGACAACGTTCCATGCTATTCGTATGAGGAAATTCACGCTTCTGCTGTGTTCATGGGCAGTGTCGTTGAGTGCGCAGACGGTCACTTGCACGACAATGTTCAACCAGACTACTTGCTCGAAGGTGATGACCTCGTCAGACTACATTAGCCCGATCATCAACAGTATGAAGGTCGCCGCCGAGGCACGCTTCAGGGCCCAGCAACTGAGAGTTCAACAAGAGCAGTTTCAACAAGAGTTGCGGCTTCAGAGGGATCAGCTCCAGTTTCAGAAGGATCAGCTGAAGCTGGAGCAGGAACGACAACCTGGACTTGCCCCCGATTTTGAGACAACCAGTTAAGAGTCGAAAATCAGTGAATGGAGGATTCGACTCATGGGATTGTCCCGACGGAAGTTCACGCGTGAAATGAAACTGGCTGCGGTTCAGCAGCTGGAAGCAGGAACGTCAGCCGCCGCGGTGGCGCGGGCCTTTGAAATCAATGCCAACCTGCTGCACCGGTGGCGGAAGGAGTTCCGCCATGGTCCCGGCAATGCGTTCCCCGGTGTGGGAAAGCGGCGTTGGGAGGACCCCAAGGTGGGGCACCTGGAGCGCAAGGTTGGCCAGCAGGCCGTGGAGATTGATTTTTTGAAAGGGTGCTTGCAGCGAATCGAGGAACAGCGGATGCTGCAGGCGCTGACTGGAAAGCCGCGACCTACCAGTACATCCGGAGCCAAATCGAAGAAGGTATCCCGATGACGGCGACGCGCATGTGCCAACTGGGAAAAGTCAGCCGGGCTGGTCTCTATCGATTCGATCCCGGCGCCGAACGGGCGGCCGATGACGATCTGGATCTACGGAACGAAATTCATCGGATCGCGCTGGAGTTCCCCTGCTATGGCCGGCCGCGGATCACGGCCGAGTTGAGACGGCGCGGCTGGCAGGTCAATCACAAACGGGTGGCGCGGATCCTGCGCGAAGATAATTTGCTGTGCCTGCGCCGCAAGAAATTCGTGGTGACAACCACGGATTCCAAGCATGGTCTGGCGGTCTATCCGAATCTGGCAGCCGACCTGGAGCCGACTGGCATCGATCAGCTCTGGGTCGCTGACATTACCTATGTACGGCTAGAGACGGAGTTCGTCTACCTGGCGGTTGTGCTGGACGCCTATTCGCGTAGAGTGATCGGTTGGGCACTCGATCGGTCACTGGAAGCCGACCTGGCAATCGAGGCATTGGAGATGGCATTCCGGCAGCGGTCGCCAACGGAAGGGCTGACTCATCACTCCGACCGAGGGGTTCAGTATGCTTCTCGTGCCTACACCAGCTTGCTCAACGATCACGGGGTTCAGATCAGCATGAGCCGCAAAGGCAATCCCTATGACAACGCCTTCTGCGAATCCTTCATGAAAACCCTGAAATACGAGGAGGTCTATCGCCAGGAATATCGCGATCTGGCTGACGCGCATGCTTCCATCGAGCGGTTCATCGAAAACATCTATAACGGCAAGCGGCTGCACTCGGCGCTGGACTACCGTCCGCCGATCGAGTTCGAACGCTCGCTGCCAGCCTCGCAGCAGGTTTGTGCATGAAAGGCCGGTTGTTTACGAGACCAAAAACTGAGGGCGCCCTCAACAAGCGTTTTTGCAGGCATGCCGGAATCTATCGGTCCGATGTGTCGTTCCTGCTGATAAACCTGGGCCAGAGTACCGCTTCCCGGTCGGGTCCGGGCCAGGCTATAGGACGCGCCGGAAGTAACCACGCCCTGCCCATCGTCCACGATGAGTTCCGGCCGGCTATTCCTCAACGGGGTGCTCGCCAGCATGGCCCGTCTCCGCTTCACCGGCACCCTCAGCTTAAATCTATTGCCGCCTCGAAGGGAATCATTTACCATCGAACGGTAACCAGTCTCTTAACTGTTTGTCTCAGCCCAGGGGGCAGGTTCAACCTCCAACTGAACCGCAAGTCTCAGCAGAGCAACAACAGCAGCTTGTGGAAATCAACAAAACGCTTGAGTCTCTTCGTGAGCGGTATCCTGACTTCAATTCATATGACGCCAAAATCGCAGAGTTGGCAAACTCGTTTCTTCCCGGCAAGACAGTCACCATGTACAGCTACGTCGAGGGCCTTTATTTAATGGCAAAACAAAGTGCCGTCGGGACCCAACCAGCGCCGAAAGCCGCGGCACTGAAAGAGGCGGCAGATGACCTCAGTCCAGAGCCACCGCGAGCGCATATTGCAAATCAATAAGCAAAAGCGTGCGGCACCACCCGCTCGAGCAGATAAAGGTCGGATGTGGTGCCCGGGGCGGGAATTGAACCCGCACTCCCGTTGCCGGAAAACGGATTTTAAGTCCGTTGCGTCTGCCGATTTCGCCACCCGGGCACGTTCATTTAAGTCTACCGGTTCACGCCGAATGCAATCAACATTTACTCAAAGAACTGCGTAATCCTCACGGCGCGGCCATTGGGGAACACCGCGCGAATCTCCAGATCCGCGCCGACGGCCTGAAGGTAGCTGGCCAGCGTACTGACATACATGTCCGTGCGCCGTTCCAGTTTCGATACATCGCCCTGTCCCATATGCAGTTCCTCGGCGATCTTGGTCTGGGTCAACTCCCTGGCCTTGCGAAGTTGGTGAAGCGACATTTCTTCCACCAACCGGCGGTGCTCGGCCACGCTCGCCGCCTTGGCTCCGGCGGACATTCCGGCGCGCAGTACTTGAAAATTCTTCGCCATGCTCAGCCCTCTCCTTCTCGAATCGTCCTTAAGTGGCGTTCAGAACAGCCGGTCCGCCGCAGGCACGTTCGTTTCGTACCAACGGTTGTCCCCGGTTTTGTCCCCGGCGACCAAAAGAATCGCGGTGCGGCGCGGATCAAAGGCATATAACATCCGCAAGGGGGCGGCACCGGCTTGGACGCGCAGTTCCCGCAATCTCGGGAAAGCGGTAAGTCTTGACCTGGGAACTGAAGGGAAACCCGAGGTTAGGGCCGTGCCCCATCAGCAGGCTGACGCGAGCGTCCACTTTTCCCTGCTCAGATTCCGACAACGTATGCCACCACTGCTCGAATTCATCTGTGAATTCGACCTCCCATGCCACGGCCCTAATATAGCATAGATTCCATATGGAAGTGATGCCATTCTTGATAGGAGAGCCTTCACGCCAGCCTGCGTTCCCCGTCCTCGCTCACTCGCGTCGTCAACGGACTCACTCGCGCCCCGGGCAAGATGATCCCCGCCAGATTCAAAAACTGAATGTGACAGCAATGACTTTCGAGGCGGTTTACGAAAACGGCGTGCTCAGGCCGCCCGGTTGAGGGGTGCAGTTGCAAACCGGAAGCAACTGAAGCATTCTCGCACCTCAGACGAATTCAGTGATGGATTTAGCGCAACTTAACTTGAGAAAAATCGAGATTGGATCTGCGCGATAACCGCCCACGAAGGGCGCTACAGTTTGTCGAGGATGCCTAGGATTTTGTACGTCTCCGATTCAATCTTCTTCCCGTCGATGCTCACCGGCCATTTGAGCTTGGCTTTATCTCCGGAGAACTCCACCTGAATCTCATTGATTAACGGCTTGCGACAGTCTCGGTGATTTCCCGCCCGACCGGCAAAATGTTCCGCGAACTTGATATCGCAGTTCACGACAGCGACACGGCCATCCGGCAGTTGAAGAGAAAGCGTTGCGCCGCGGACATCGAACGACCCTGAATGCGCGGGAACGTCCGTGCCGGTCGCCCTGGTTGTGCCTGCGCAGTTCACGGTCGAATCCGTCCCGAAACAGCTCACATTCGTGTTCGCGGTTGAGCTTGAGTAGCCCGGCACAAAATAGGTGTAGTGCGTTTCGTGATCCTGACGACCGATGATCTTGACCGCGAGCTCCTGCTTTTCGGCGGCACAAACGGGACTGACGAGCAACATCAGAGCAACAATGCCGCTCGGAAGTGCGAAGTAAACAGCCAACTTCATTGTGTACGATTCTACCCGAAATCACGGGCAAGACGCCGACACCGTCTGCGAGGCTGCTAGCAGCGAGTACTTAGTACCCCGCCGGAGTGCGACGCGTCATCCCCGCCGGAATTCGGTCAACCTCAATAAGGTATAGAATAGTCGACGTGAGGTATCAAACAATTGTTGTCGGCTGCGTTCTGGGTGGGATGGTTCTGCCTGGCGACGCCAACGCTCATCCGGTCAATGTGGTCAATCAAAGCGTCATGATGTACTCCGCCACGGCAGGGAATAATAACAACACGACATCTCCTCAGTTTCCGCAAACGCCGTCGAAGGTGATGGAGCCGTCGCACTTCAACTTCAGGCATCTCGTGCCGTCGGGCAACAATTCGAATTCCTCTGAGATGATCTGAAGTGGGCTGGGGAAAGGGAATCGGTCATTACCGCCCGGTTCGTTTTCTAATATAACCACTTAGCAATCAAGAGCAACCGTCGCCAGGGATCGTTGATCGATCTTTAGTCCGTTGCGTCTTCTACTTCGCCACCAGGGCATAGCGCCGATGCGTGCCGCTACCGAATGTAGCACGCTTGCCTTCACGCCAGCCTGCGCTCCCCGTCCTCGCTAACCCGCGTCGTCAACGGACTCACCCGCGCTCCGGGCAAAATGATTCCCGCGAGATTCAGCGGATCGGAATTCGCAACGCCAACTCCCTCAGCACTATCCCCCGAGCGCCGAATCGCCCTCAGCAAGTCCAGCGCCTCCGGCCGCGCGTACTGCTCGCCCGTGAACCCCGCCACAAAGCGCCCGCCGCGAATCTGGCCTTGCGCTTCCATCTTTCGCAGCACCGGCAGCAAATCGCGCCACGGCGGAGCGCCGGCTTCGCGCGCCAGCAGATCGCGCAGCAGCACGCCCCAGCGGTTCAACAATTGTTCCGCCCACTTGGCA
This sequence comes from Bryobacterales bacterium, assembly GCA_963836595.1. Taxonomy (GTDB): domain Bacteria; phylum Acidobacteriota; class Terriglobia; order Bryobacterales; family Bryobacteraceae; genus DATFZA01. The sequence goes on along the minus strand of CAWIKC010000001.1, from coordinate 2,211,130 downwards.
TTCCGGTCCGGCGGGTCGGACTCCTTGCGCGGAACCAGCGCCCAGCGGCCGGCGGAATGCCGTGGACGCGCGTGCCGGCCTCGGCCCTCTCCACGCCGCCGTTTAGGATCGATCAGCGCGCGTAGATTCTCGAAACCATCCGCCGTCACCAATCCGGCGGCCACCAATTCCCACAGCCCGTCTTCCACTTCACTCGCCAGCCGGCCGGTCATGCGCACTAGGTCGCCAAAGAACAGGGCACGCTCCGCTTCCAGCGCGGCCAGCACTTCTCGCGCCGGATGCGAAAGCGATTCCGAACCGTCAGTAAGAGCCGTCCGCCCCATCAACCATCCCGCATTTTCCCGCAGCAACAACGCAATCGGCGCAACGCGCGTGGCGCGAATCTTTCGACCTTCGGTATCTTCGAGAGCCGGATGCGGCGAAACCCGCGCCCACATCACTTCGCCGGAAAGGCACAAGTCGTCGAGCAATTCCGGCTCATAGTTGGCCACCCGGCCCGCCAAAATCTGCGCTTCCCAAGCCGACGCCGGAATTTCATAGCCCTGCAATTGCTTTACGATCTCGAACAACCCATCCGCGCCATGCAGTTGTTTGCCCGGCGCGGTGTGTTGCCAGCGCATCAGGAATGTATGGAACTGCTGCGCCGTGACCGGTTCGATCTCGCGGCGCAACCGGCCCAGCGTCATGCGGTGAATGCGCGCCAGCACGCGGCGATTGCACCACTCGGTTTCCGCTTGCGTGAAACGCCCGCGCAACACTTGACCTTCGGCTTCCAATTGCGCCATGGCGATTTCGATGTCCTCGACCGGAAAAGCCAGCCTCTCCGCGAGATCCGCCGTTGTCGAAGGACCAATGCATTCCATCCAGCCGCGCAGCACCGTCACTACATCGCCAGCCAGCGCCTTCTTTTCGGTCGCGGTCCAAAAGCGCTTTTCGCCTCGCACCAATACGGACACCCGGCCCGCCGATGCCAGCTCTTCAAAAAACGATGCCCACTCCGCAACCGGCGGCAGCGTAATCAGCGTCAGCAGCGCATCGTGCAATTCGTCGGCATCCCGCACCTCGGGCCAACTCTCCGACGCTACCTGCTCGATCGCCGCCGGATCGAGAACTCCGACGCCGTCGGCCGCGTCCGACGGCAAAGTCCGGCGAAGCTGCACCGCGCGGGCGCGCCGCTCTTCCAAGGGAGCATCGTCGAGAAAAGCATAAGGATTCGCGTTGAGAATCTCGTGGCAGAATACCGATGGCTCCGGCGTATCGAGCGTCGCCGTCTGAATGGTCCCGAATTCGATTCCAGCCAGCAGCGCCTCCAGGCCCGAAATGTCCATCGCCTCTTCCAGACAATTGGCGATGGTTTCATTCACCAGCGGATGGTCCGGAATGCGCGGCGGACCCGTCAAATTCTCCGCGCACGCCACCTGATCGGGAAACACGGCGGCCAGCAAATCGTCCGACCGCATTCTCTGGATCGGCGCGGGAACTCTGCGGCCGCCACGGAAGCGCAAGACGGCCAATGCGCGGGTGGCGTTCCAGCGCCAGCGCGTGCCGAACATGGGGGCATCGAGTAGCGCCTGCGTTAGCACGTCGCGCACTGTCGCGGGCTTCAGAAACTCGAACACCAATTCCAGCGGAAAAGCATGCCGGTCACTTAAGGAGATGACGATGCCGTTGTCCGTCGCAGCCGCCTGCAATTCAAAATTGAACGTCCGGCAGAAGCGCTTGCGCAACGCTAATCCCCATGCCCGATTCACGCGTGCCCCAAACGGCGCATGCAGGATCAATTGCATGCCGCCTGCCTCATCGAAAAATCTCTCCACGACAACGCGGTCGCGCGTAGGCAGCGTGCCTAGCGCCGCCACACCGGCGCGCACATACTCGATCAACTGCCGGCGGCCCGTTTCATCGAGCCCGCAATTGTTTTTGAGCCATTCTTCCGCGCCATCCTGTACAGCTCTCTGGCGAACTTCCGACACGGCGCTCGACAACTCCGGCGATCGTCCGGGCGCTTCTCCCAGCCAAAAAGGCACGGATGGCGCCGCGCCGTGAGCGTCCTCTACATACACGCGGCCCTGCGATACATGCCGGATCCGCCAGGATTGCGTGCCCAACAGAAAAACATCGCCGGTGATGCTCTCGACCGCGAAATCCTCGTCGAGCGTACCCACCGTCTTGCCGTCCGGCTCCGCCAGCACCGTGTAATTGGCGTTCTCCGGAATCGCCCCGCCTGAGGTGATCGCCGCCAGTCTCGCGCCTCGCCGCCCTTTCACGCGGCCATTCACTCGATCGCGGTGCAGCATCGCCCCGCTACGCCCGCGCGAAGTAGCGATGCCCTCGCCGAGAACTTCCATGACCGCATCGAAGCTGGCCCGCTCGAGATCGCGATAAGGATACGTGGCGCGCACCAGCGCGAAGAGATCGTCTTCCGCCCATCCTTCTGGCGAGGCCGCCGTTTCCGCGACCATCTGCTGCGCCAGAATGTCTAACGCATTGCGCGGAATCTCAATGCGCTCGAGATCGCCAGCTCGGATCGCGTGGATCAGCGCCGCGCATTCGATCAGTTCATCCCGCGTGGTGGGCAGAATCAGACCTTTCGGCTTGGCGCCGATCCAGTGGCCCGAGCGTCCCACGCGCTGCAGCGCCACCGCGATCGATCGCGTAGTGCCGATCTGGATCACCAGGTCCACCGTTCCCACATCGATACCGAGTTCGAGAGACGCGGTGGCCACCACGGCACGCAGCTCGCCGGATTTGAGCCGGGACTCCGCGTCCAGCCTGGTCGCGCGCGAAAGGCTGCCGTGATGCGGCAACACCACGTTTTCCCCCAGCCGCTCCATCAGCGCAAACGCCACCCGCTCCGACATGCGGCGCGTGTTGACGAATACCAGCGTGGTCCGGTGATTCAGAATGTGACGCGCGATGCGATCGTAGATGTCCGCCCACATCTCGCTGGTCGCGACGGCGCCCAGTTCGTCATTGGGCATCTCGATCGCCAATTCCATCTCGCGCCGGTGGCCGACATCAACGATCGCAACCGTTGCATTCGGAGATAGAAATTTGGCGACCTCTTCAATCGGGCGGACGGTCGCCGATAACCCGATGCGCTGCGGAGTTTTTGCCAGGGCATCCAACCGGGCCAGCGTCAATGCAAGGTGCGATCCGCGCTTGTCGTCGGCGATGGCGTGGATCTCGTCGACGATCACCGTACGCGCGGTCTGCAGCATCTTCCGCGATTTTTCCGCTGTCATCAGGATGAACAGGGATTCGGGCGTGGTCACTAAAATGTGTGGCGCATGCTGGAGCATCTGCTGGCGTTGCCAGGCCGGAGTATCGCCGGTGCGCACCGCTGTGCGAATCGGCAGCAGCGGAATCCCCTTCAATTTCGCCAGCGCCGAAATTTCCGCGAGTGGGATTTCTAGATTGCGATGAACGTCGTTTGAAAGCGCTTTCAGCGGCGAGACATAAACGGCCTGTGTCTCATCGCGAAGGTCGCCCGAGCGCGCGGCCCGCACCAGGCGATCCAGGCAGATCAAAAATGCAGCCAGAGTTTTCCCGGAGCCGGTGGGCGCAGAGATCAGCACGTCCCGCCCGGCGCCGATTTCACGCCAGCCTTGAATCTGCGGCTCGGTCGCGCCCTGAAAACGCGCGGCAAACCATTCGGCGACAAGCGGGTCAAAGTCGGTAAGGGTCATGCGGAAACCGCCACCCCTATTGTCGCGCGGAAGAATCATGTGGGCAGGTTAATAACCGGTCGCCATGGGCCTGCGGCGGCACAAAAGTGTCACGAAAAGGGGGCTTCGTTAGGTCTGTCATGAAACAACCTTGCCACTGCTTCCGGCCCGCTCCCTCACGGTCGCGGCTCAGCCATACCTTCCGAGCCGGTATGCGCGGGGCATGACGACGCGCGAAATCCAGGGGCATTTGCAGGAGATTTACGGAGTGGAAGTAAGTCCGGCGTTAATCTCGCAGGTGACCGAGGAGGTGATGGAGGAGGTGAAGGGTGGCGCTGGGCGTGACGCTGGAGGGACGAAAGACCGTCAGGGAGCGGTTGAATTGGTTGTTTCATGACAGGCCCTTAGTTCGGCTAGCCGGCGCGATGCATCCACGAGTAGATTGCGACGCCTACTCCGATCGCTACCACCAGCGCCTTGACGTACTCGGCTCGCATTCTTCGCGCCACTCGTGCGCCGGCGTAACCACCGGCGATCGAAGCCAGCGCCATTATCAGAGCGTACTTCCAGACGATGACGTGGGCGAAGGCGAAAATCACCGCAGTTATCCCATTGATGGCGCCACCAAGAACGGTTTTGACTGCGTTCATTTGGTGAATGTCCGGGATGCCCACGAAGGCGAGGGAACTCAGCATCAGGATCCCGATTCCTGCGCCGAAATACCCGCCGTAGACGGCCACCAAGAACTGGAAGACGATCACCGCGGCCAAGGTGCTCCGATTGGGGTTGGCGGCGCGATGAGCGCCCAGCCACCGTGACAGGGGCCGTTGGACGAGTAGCAACGCAGACGCAACGATCAAGAGCCACGGGACGAGGAACGAAAAAATCTTCTCCGGCAGCCGGGTGAGCAGGAGGGAACCGGCAATGGCTCCCAGCAGGCTAGGCGGCCAAAGCCGAATGAGCTGACTGCGATTGCCGGTCAGTTCTTTGCGGTATCCCCACACCGCGCCAAACGTGCCCGGGACCAGCGCCATGGTGCTGGTCGCGTTCGCCATCACGGGGCTCAAAACCGCGAGCAACCCGGGAAACGTTAGCAGAGTGCCACCGCCCGCGATGGAATTGACCGCTCCTCCGGCGAATGCCGCGGCAATCAGAAGAACCCATGACCAATCGACGCTCACTCGTTTGGAGGCCCGCTTTTTGCTCGATTCTCCAGCGATTCGAGCCAAATCTGATGAAACCGGTGCATGCGATTTGGCATGAGAAGATTGCCCAGGCTGGCAACCCAACCGTTTTGGGTTTCTTCGGTGAGGACATTGCAACCTTGGCTGGTTTCTTCCATTGCCCAGGCGTGATAGGCGTCCACTCCGATTCCACGGGCCGACCAGGCGATGCGCTCAGGCGGGAGAAATTCTTCGACTTTGGATTCGATGGCGACGCCAAATGTCTTCCATTTGAAGCGCGTGCCTAAAGCCAGGTCCGGTCCGTTGCCCGCGAGAAATACCACGTTCGCTGAATTCGAGTACCATTCCGGCCAGCGTTGCGCACGTATTAGCCAACTCCAAACCGCAGCAACGGGCGCTTTCATCGAGAGTCGATTGCTGACGTGAACGCGAGTGCGGGATGGATGGTATGCGTCTGGCCAGTAGATGTTCACCCTACTGCACTGCCGTGAATAACGTTTGTGTGCCCGCGACGCCACCCTGCGTAAAGGTCAGCGCGACCTGGTTGCTGGCGGTCACATCCGGCACTTCGACGTTGAACTGATACAGCCCCACCAAACCGGGCGCCAGGCCTTGATAGAGAATTGTCGCCGCAGTCTGGTTGAAGAAGACCTGGACCGGCGCGGTCAAGGTATTGGTCCCCGGAACAATTTGCCCGGCCGGCGTATTGGGGGTCACGCCGCCAAAGCCGATTCCAAACAAAATGATGGTGTCTCCGGGCTTGGCCGGAGTGGACGGAGTGACGTTTGTGACGAAGTCGGTAAAGAACGCTCCGACGTATTGCGTGCCGTTGGTGTTCAAGGAAGCGGGAGCATAAAGACCGGGTTGCGTGGCATTGACGTTGACGTTGAAAGCGGCGCTGGTCCCTCCGGAAGTGCTCACGGTCACCGTTTGCGATCCCAGACCGACGGTGGAAGGGACCAGCACATTGATCTGGGTGGGGCTGATATACGAGACAAACGCCGCTTGGCCACCGATCGTTACGGTAACGCCATCCAAGGAACTGGGCGCCAAAGAGCCGATGAAATCCGCGCCGGTCCAGGAGCGGCTGCTGGCCGCCATATTGGTTCCGTAAATCTCGATGAACGATCCAGGCGCCACGGAGGTTCCGCCGCCATAGGCCGAGGCATTCAAAACGGCATTGATGGTGGGCGGCCCGCTCAAGATCGGCGTCAGCACGCGAATGACGTTATTCTGGGTGTCCGCGATATAAATCTTGCCGCCACTGATCTTCACGTCAGCCGGAAAATACAGCGAAGCGTCGGTGGAAGAGCCTCCGTCGCCGGAAAAGGCGAGGCCGCCGTTACCCGCGACGGTGGTGATGGTGCCGTTGGGGCTCACTTTGCGGATGCGGCTGTTCAAAGAGTCGGCGATAAAGAGATTGCCGGCTGCATCCACCGCCACGCCCACCGGATAATTGAGCAGGGCGCTGGTGGCGGGTCCGCCATCGCCGCCAAATCCGCCCACGCCGCTGCTGCCAGCTACGGTGGTGATAATTCCGCTCGTGTCAATCTTGCGAACCCGATCGTTGCCGGTGTCGGCGATGTAGAGATTGCCTACGGAATCGAAGGCGAGACCCGCGGGCGCCAGAATCTGCGCGTAGATCGCCAAGCCGCCGTCACCGTAAAATCCGGGCACGTACCCGGCGTAGGTCGTGATGTTGCTGCCATCTTTTGGCACCATCCGAATCCGGTCGTTGCCGGTATCGGAGATATACAAATTGCCAGAGGAATCGACCGTCACGCCTTCCGGAGACGACAGTTGCGCGCCGCTGGCAGCCTGCAAGTCACCGTTATAACCGGGTCCGTCGGCATTGTTGCCGGCGAAAGTGGAGATGGTTCCACCGCTGATTTTGCGGATCACGTTGTTGCCGCTGTCAGAGAAATAAATGTTCCCGCTGCCGTCCACCGTGATGTAGGAGGGGGCGTCGATTTGAGCTTTAGTTGAGGTGGCGTTGTCGCCGGCGTAACCGGCGGTACCAGTGCCGGCGAGGGTGGAAATGGTTCCGCCGGAGGTAATCTCGCGAATCCGCTGGTTGAAGTTGTCGACAAAGAACAAATTGCCGGAGCCGTCAAAAGCGAGGCCCGTGGGTCCGCCTAATTCGGCGGATATGGCCGCGCCTCCATCACCGGTAAATCCGTTAGTGCCGGTTCCGGCATAGGTGCCGATGGTATAGCCGGACGTAGTTTGCGCCGGAGCGGCTACAGACAGGCACAAACCGATCAGACAAAATGAAAGCGCACGCGATATTGACAAGTACAATTGTAAACTCCGGAACAAGGTCTCCAGACGCGATCCTGCGGAATCCGGTTACATGCGGGGGTTTGCGCCTGGTCAGCTCGGATTTCCGCCCGCGGCGCTCGGATTACTCCTCGGCACCCGGGCTCGGATTACTCCTCGGCACCCGGACTCGGATTACTCCTCGGCACCCGGGCTCGGATTACTCCTCGACCTTCGTAATACGCATTCCGTAGAAGGAGCGCCACACAAAGAACGCGGAAACCAGGAAAAATACCGCCGCGAGAACGTGCGTTAGCGTTTCGTTGTCACGCGCCAGCGAAACCGCCAATTCCACCGCCAGCAAGCCGAAGAGGGTGGTGAACTTGATAATTGGGTTGAGCGCCACCGACGACGTATCCTTGAACGGATCGCCGACCGTATCGCCGACTACGGTGGCGTCATGCAGCGGGGTCCCCTTGGCCTTGAGTTCGGTTTCCACGATTTTCTTGGCGTTATCCCAAGCTCCGCCCGCGTTGGCCATGAAGATCGCCTGATACAAGCCGAACAGCGCGATCGAGATCAGGTATGCGATAAAGAAGAACGGCTCGACGAATGCAAACGCCAGGGTAGCGAAAAAGACAGTGAGAAAGATGTTGAACATGCCTCTCTGCGCGTACTTGGTGCAGATTTCCACCACTTTCTTCGAGTCGGTGACGGAGGCCTTCTCCGCGCCTTCGAGCTTGATGTTGGCTTTGATGAACTCGACCGCGCGATAAGCGCCGGTGGTGACCGCCTGCATGGACGCGCCGGTAAACCAGTAAATGATCGCGCCGCCCGCGATCAATCCGAGCAGGAACGGCGGGTGGAGAATCGACAACTTGGCGACCAAATCCGGCTGCAAGCCGCGCGTGAGAGCGACGATGATGGAGAAGATCATGGTAGTGGCGCCGACCACGGCGGTGCCGATCAGCACCGGCTTCGCGGTAGCTTTGAAAGTATTGCCCGCCCCGTCGTTCTCTTCGAGGTTCTCTTTGGCCCTTTCAAAATTGACGTCTATGCCGAAATCCTTTTTGAGTTCGCTTTCGATGTTGGGCACGTTTTCGATCAGCGACAACTCATAAACCGACTGGGCGTTATCGGTAACGGGCCCATAGGAATCGACCGCAATCGTGACTGGGCCCATGCCCAGGAAGCCAAACGCCACCAGGCCAAAGGCAAACACCGCCGGCGCGATCATCCCGCCCGACATATCCAGCCCTTGCGTACTGACGCCGTAGGCGATGGACATCAACGCTAACATCGCCATACCGATCCAATAGGCGCTAAAATCGCCCGCCACCAAACCCGAAAGGATGTTCAGCGAGGCGCCGCCTTCGCGCGAGGAAACTACTATCTCTCTCACATGCCGGGACTCAGTGGAAGTGAACACCTTAACCAATTCCGGAATGATGGCGCCCGCCAGCGTACCGCAGGTGATGATGGTGGACAACTTCCACCAGAGAGAGTCGTCGCCGGCGATCTGGGGAATCATGAGGTACGACACGATATAAGTGAACGCCACGGAGATCAAAGAAGTGAGCCAAACGAGGGACGTCAAGGGAGCTTCGTAATTGAACTTGTCGGCATTACCATAACGGGCTTTGGCGACAGCGCCGTTAATAAAGTAGGATATGCCGGAAGAGATGACCATGACTACGCGCATGACGAAGATCCAGACCAGAAGTTGTATCTGGATAGTCGGGTCCTTGATCGCTAGCAGGATAAAAGCGATGAGCGCGACGCCCGTAACGCCGTAGGTCTCAAATCCGTCCGCGCTCGGTCCCACGGAATCGCCCGCGTTGTCGCCGGTGCAATCGGCAATCACGCCCGGGTTACGGGCATCGTCTTCCTTGATCTTGAAGACGATCTTCATTAGGTCGGCGCCGATATCGGCGATTTTGGTGAAAATTCCGCCCGCGACGCGGAGGGCGGCGGCGCCGAGGGATTCGCCAATGGCAAATCCGATAAAGCAGGCTCCGGCATAAGCACCCGGCACGAATAAGAGGATGAACAACATCATCACCAGTTCCACGCTGATCAGCAACATGCCAATGCTCATGCCGGCTTGCAGCGGGATGGCGTAACAGGGATAAGGTTTGCCGCCCAGGCTGGCGAAGGCGGTCCGGGAGTTCGCAAAGGTGTTGACGCGAATTCCGAACCAAGCCACGCCATAGCTGCCGCCAATCCCGAGCAAGCTAAAGAACAAGATTACAGGCAGGGTGGTGGTGACCGGCTTTCCGGGAATCGGCGCCAGCCAGCCGAAATACAAGGCAATGATCGCCGCGATAAAGGCCCACAGGATCAGAAGGAACTTGCCCTGCGTGATCAAATAGGTCTTGCAGGTCTCATAAATCAACTCGGAAATCTCGCGCATGCTGCGGTGTACCGGCAGATTCTTGAGCTGCACAAAACTGGTGAGGCCGAACAGCAGACCCAGCGCGCAGATCAACAGGCCGAACATAAGAAGCGTGCGCCCGCTGATGCCGCCGAGAAACGTGACTTGCGACAGATCCGGAAGAACCAGGTTGGCTTCTCCGGCAGCTTCCTGGCCGAAAGCCTGCATCGGCGCGAGGGCCAAGAAAGCCAAACTCAGCAACAGGGTGAAAAGGGGCGCGAGGCGCCGCGGCCGGGCGGTTCGCCTGACAAGCGCCAAGGGTGCAAAATAAAAACTCAAGTAACTCCTCCAGGATGTTGTTCGAGAAAAACGGCGGCCGCGGGTGTTCAGTCCAGCCAGCAACTCGCTACCATATCGCATACCGGCACAGGCACGCAATGCCTGAGGGTACTTCGGTCGCGACTTCTAATAGGATAAGGCATTCGCCGGGCGGGATGTGTTTTCGCTCAAAGTACTTCGAAGATGAGGCACTTCAGGTACAGCGTCTCCGGAACGGTTAGCAGGATGGGATGGTCCTGACTCTGAGTACGCCGTTCCAGTACCCGCAGAGTCCGTCCGGTATCGAGCGCGGCTTCGGCGATCAATTCGAGCAAGGCGGCTTCGCTCACGTGGTGCGAGCAGGAGCAGGTGACGAGCACGCCCCCCGGACTTAGCAGTTGGAGCGCCCGGCGGTTGATCTCCTTATAGCCGCGCAGAGCGCCCTCCCGGGCCGAGCGCGATTTGGTGAAGGCGGGCGGATCGAGCACCACGGTATCGAAGTGCCGCCGTCCGGAAGCGTAGCTGGTGAGTAGATCGAACACGTCGGCTTCGCGGGATTCTACGTTTTGGATGTGGTTGCGGTCGCAGTTGGCGGCTAAGGTACGCAGAGCGGATTCCGAACTGTCGACCGCCTCAATGTGGCCGCAACAGCGCGCCAGGTGCAGCGCAAAACCGCCGGTGGACGAGAAGCAGTCCAAGGCGCGTCCGTGAGCGCGACGGGTGGCGGCGAGATAATTCTCGCGCTGGTCCAGATAGATCCCGGTCTTCTGTCCGTGGAGCAAGTCGGCCTCCAGGTCCAGGCCGTTCATGTGGATCGGCACCGGTCCGGGATCGGCGCCCATTAGGGTCCCGGACTGGAGAGGCAAATCCTCGTGCTTGCGAACGGCGGCGTCGTTGCGCTCGACGATGGCCCTAGGCGCGAATTGGCGGGTGAGGATGTCGACGATGGTCATCTTCACCTTGTCCATGCCCTGGTCCAGGGTTTGAATCGTCAAGTAGTCGCCGTAGCGGTCTACGATCAGGCCCGGGAGGAGGTCTCCTTCGCCGTGTATGAGGCGGTAGGCGTTGGAACCTGCCACCACGCGGCGCCGGAACGCTTCCGCCTTGGTAATCCTTTGGTCAAAAAACGCCGCGTCGATTGGTTGAGTCTGTCTCGATAGCAGGCGCAAACAAATTTGCGAGGTGGAGCTGAAATGGGCGACGCCCAGAGCCTCGCCCCGCGGACCGATCACGGTGACCGCGTCGCCCGGCTCGGCGATTCCGCGATCGAGCACGTCGCTTGAGAAAACCCAGGGATGGCCGGAAGCAAGGCGATCAGCGCCTTTGCGGTTGATGCGAACTGTACTCAATAAACCATCATCGCCGAGATTTGGCGGGCGCTGGGTCATCCGGATGCCACTGAATCGTGGGGCGCCGCTGGTTGAGCGCGCAGTCCCGCAAGAACAGATTGATGAGATTCTGATAGGGCATGTCCAACTCGGCTGCGATCTTCTTGAAATAGTCGACGGAGGCGACATCCAAGCGAATGGTGACCTGGCGCTTCAACCCCTTCGTATATGGGTTCTTGCGCGACTTGGAAAAATCGTACTCTGCTCTCATGGGTGGAAGAGGCCAATTTCTATATTGCCCAGAGCATTATGGTAGCAACACGAGAAGCAACGTCCTGTCCCGAGTGAATTGAACTTAGGGCGGAACGGCGCGACCAGGGGCGTCCGCCCCACATTGGCAGAGCGCGGCACGGTAGGCTAGCTTAGCAGCTAACCTGGCGCGGCACGGGAAGCTGGCTTAGCAGCTAATCTGCCTAGCGCACCTGCGGGAAGCCCAAATCCACCTTGCTCGTCGCCGGATCGGGCCAGCGGCTGGTCACGACTTTAGCCCGGGTGTAGAACTGAACGCCCTCGGGTCCGTACATGTGCAAATCGCCGAATAACGAAGCCTTCCAACCGCCGAAGCTGTAATACGACACCGGCACGGGGATGGGCACGTTGATGCCGACCATCCCTGCTTCGACATCGAACTGAAACTGGCGGGCCGCGCCGCCGTCGCGGGTGAAGATCGCCACGCCATTGCCGTATGGATTGGCGTTGATCAGCTTGAGCCCTTCTTCGTAGGTGTTGACGCGGACCACGCTCAGAACGGGGCCGAAGATCTCGTCGTCATAGCAGCGCATGCCGGGCTTGACGTGGTCGAGCAAGGACGGCGCGAGGAAAAATCCAGCGCGGTGGCTCACGGCTTGCTGGCGGCCATCGACGAGGACCGTTGCGCCTTCTTTTGGAGCGGCAGCTACATAGGATGCCACGCGGTCGCGCTGATCCTGGGTGATGAGCGGACCCATCTCATTGCCTTCTTCGAGGCCGGGGCCGATTTGGATCTTGGCCATGCGATCCTTGATGGCCGCGATGACCGGCTCCGCGGCGCTGCCGACGGCGACCAGAACCGAAATGGCCATGCAGCGCTCGCCCGCCGAACCGTACGCGGCCGATACGGCGGCGTCGGCGGCCATACCGATATCGGCGTCGGGAAGCACCAGCATGTGATTTTTGGCGCCGCCGAGCGCCTGGACTCGCTTGCCGTTGCGCGTGCCGGTCTGGTAGATTTTCTTGGCGACCGCGGTCGAGCCGACGAAGCTGATGGCCCGGATGTCCGGGTGCTCCAGCAAACGATTGACGGCGACCTGATCGCCCTGGAGGACGTTGAAGACACCTTCGGGAACGCCGGCTTCGCGCATCAATTCCGCCAGCAGCAGACTCACCGAAGGGTCTTTTTCCGACGGCTTGAGAATGAAAGTATTGCCGCAGGCGATGGCGTTGGCGAACATCCACATGGGGACCATGGCGGGGAAATTGAAAGGCGTGATTCCGGCGACCACGCCCAGGGGCTGGCGAATCTGATAGACATCCACGCCGCCGCTGGCCTGCTCAGAGAAGCCGCCTTTGAGGAGATTGGGGATGCCGCAGGCGAACTCGATGTTCTCGAGGCCGCGCGCGACTTCACCCATCGCATCGGGGAGTGTTTTGCCGTGCTCCAGCGTGAGTAGCTCGGCGATCTTGCGACGATTCTGGTGGACGAGTTCCCGCATGCGGAAGAGCGTCTCCGCGCGGCGGGACAGCGAGGTGGCGCGCCAGGCGGGGAAAGCCTTGGCGGCGGCTGCGACGGCCTGGTCCACTTCCTCTTCGCTCGCGAAGTCTACTGAGGCGCGGGGTTCGCCCGTGGCTGGGTTCCAGACCGTGCCGGCGCGGGAGGATTTGGACTCGACTAATTTGCCGCCGATCCAGTGAGTGACGCGTTGGAGAGCGATTCCCGATTCGATTGTCGCCATAACTCGAAGTGTAGCGGATCAGCAGGCCCCCGGACGCGCCCTTGTAGCCTTCAGGAACGGGGCGCTTGAGGTCGCGCCCTAAATCACGATTTCATGCCGCTCTTTCGGCCTACTCGTTCGGGATCGGTCGCGATGTCCCTTAAGGCCTGTTTGATCAATATAGTTGAGCTACCGAACGTAGGTTCAGTATGATGTAAGCCACGCTGTCGCTGCCATCTGAGAAACCTGAGTTTCAAGCGCTCTTCCCCGCAGGGCTGAACACGCTCACCATTGAGGAGATCGAGCAGAGTTGCGTTCAAGGCTTTACTCTGTCCACCACCCGGCAAGTCATTTTCAAGAACCTTCTACACGTCATCTCTCAGTTAACCGACAATGGGATCATAGGTGAGCTAATGATCGATGGGAGCTTCGTCACGAGCAAGATCAACCCGCGAGATGTTGATCTTGTGCTTTGTGTATCTTCAGATCTTTATGACGGTTGCTCCGCTAAACAGAGGTCTGTGTTCGACTGGTTTGAGGGCGAGGCCCTTCGGACCGACTACCGTTGTGATGGCTACATCTCGGTAGCGTGGCCAGCGTCGCATCCGCTGTACGCGCAGGGCGTAGACACGCGTAATTACTGGCTGACGTTTTTCGGGCACACAAGGGAAGGGCACGAAAAGGGAATTGGCGTTTTAACTTTATCGGCATGAGTGAATTGTTCTCAGTACAAGAGCGGCTACAAGAAGCAGGGGCCACCATTGCGCGTTTAGAAGCATCCTTGGTCGACCATCCTGCTACCGCATCGCTCTTGGCCAACATCCGATCGCTCCGGAAGAATCGTCAACTTTTAGAGGCACAATTCCTACGAGCTGCGGATGATCGCGGTTTGGATGTATGCAGCTACCGTATGGCGCCCCAAGATCAATTCGCAAATGCGGCGGCTTTGTCCAAGGTGCTCGGAACGTTCCAAACCGTTTTTACTTTGATGTACGAGGCAATCAAAAGCGGCAATCCGAAACCTAACCGCCGGCCCAGCAGTGAAGCAGAGGACAAGACAGGGCTCCTTGTGGCGTATACTTTTTCGGGCTCACTTGGCATAGTATTCGCTCTGCCGAATCCCAGACTTCACTTTTATGGCAACGTCCCAACTTACTTAGATGAGGCTATAAATGCCTTGTTTCGACTGGCCAAGGCCAGTGACCCTGATCAAATCGCTACGGCAGCGAACACGTACGGTCTGGGCCCAATTAATGCGATGTACGATTGGGCAAAGGGCCACGCTCAGTACCATATCAACGCTAATATTGAGTGGCTCCGCAGCGAAACGGTCAAAGACAGCGTCCTCGTACAATATCCCGAGTTCGATAAACTGTCCAAGACGATTGAACGTACCGCTGAAGAATCGCAGACGGAGATCGTCATTCCTGGCACGCTTGTCGGTGCTGATGTCATGAGCAGACGATTCCATTTCGTTGACCAAAGTACAGATGATGAGCCTGACATTCGAGGACGCTTTAGTGAGGCGATTAGCGAATCAGAACGGAAACAGCTACCTGGTCGCTATCGCGCAACGCTGCGGAAAACGGTCAGAAAAAAGTATTCCACCGATCAAGAGGACGTCTCGTGGTTCCTAATGAAATTGGAACCGCTAAGCTGACTCGGTGCAACCAACAGTCGCATCGGAATAACGTGGGAGTTCCTCTTCTGCGTAGGCCCTCGCGCGCTTCCTCGTGGATTCCTTATTGTATCGGCGCAAGCGTCGACATACCAACCAGCTTGCCGCACACCTGAGACCGTGAGCGCAACATGTAGAGGTGCAATCATCTACTTCAGCCTGGCGGCCCTTGTTCAGCGCTCTGCTCGTGTTAGAGCGTCGTCGAATTCGTGGTGGGCTGGCACCTGCCTTAAGCGAATCGCCGTATATTAGCGGTCCAGTTCGGCGAAGAGTTCTTGCAAGCTCACCGAGATTTCGCCGGCGCGAAGGGTTTCGGTGGCGCGGCCAGGCTCGGCGGAGGCGTGATACTCCCAGGCGGAGCGTTTGACCGGGTCGATGATCCAGCAGAACGGAACGCTCCAAGCGTGGTATTCCTCGCACTTGCTGAGCATGGCGCCGAGGCGGTCGTCGGGCGACAGGATCTCGCAACAAAGCAGGACGGGTTCGGTCGGATAGGGACCGGGAAAGTCTTTTTGAACTACGGCAACGTCGGGGACGAGGTATTTGGTGGGAGAAATGCGAACGGTTAGCTCTGGAAAGGCCTGTGCGTGCAGCAACATCGTCACACCGCGGTGGAGGATCGAGTGTCCTTTGGCGCCCAGCGCTTTCTGGGAGATGACTCCATCCCGGTATACGTAGTAGGGCTTGTCCGTCAAACGAAGATAATCCTCGACGGAGATGAGAGCGGTGGTGCTCATGTGCTTATTTTAGCGACTTAGCGGTCGAGCGCGGAGAAGAGTTCCTGCACACTAATCGTGATTTCACCGGCGCGGAGGGTTTCGGTAACTCGGACAGGCTCGGCCTCCGCGCCATACTCCCACGCGGTGCGCTTGACCGGATCGATGACCCAACAGAACGGAACGCCCCAGGCGTGATACTCCTCGCACTTACTCAGCGTGGCGCCGAGCCGGTCGCCGGGGGACAGGATCTCGCAACAAAGCAGGACGGGCTCGGTGGGGTAAGGGCCGGGGAAGTCTGCTCGAGCCACGACGATATCGGGAACCAAATATTTGGTTGGAGAGATCCGTACGGTCAACTCAGGCCAAGGCGCAACGCCCTGGCTCCATAGCAACCGCTCCAGGGTTCTTTGAATAATCGAGTGTAGTTTGGTGCCCATCGCCTTTTGCGAGATGACTCCATCCCGATATTCGTGATATGGCTTCTCGGTCAAGCTAAGATACTCTTCGACTGACACAAGAGCAGCGGTGCTCATGGGGTTATTTTAACGCGGGGCGTGCCCCCTGTTTCGCCGTTCGCTCGCGTCACCTGGAACCTATTCTGGTGGCGCGTCCAACGCAGGTCGTGACAGATACTCAAGCATGCCTTTGCCTGAGACGAGAGCACAAGAGTCTGCCCTCTGACCGTAAACGAACTTTCCGACCAACAGGCCGCGGCGCTTAATTAAGGCGAGAGCGGCGGCGAAGTGAATGACGCTGGATGCGTGGTTGAAGCACCTCGCGAGTGGGGAAGCGTTTTCGATCCCGCCCTGTTCCTCGCGGGAAGCGGCGGTGCGCATTCTTCAACTTCAAAAACGTGTGAAGCCCGACCCCGAAGGCTGGACCGTTCACGATTATATTAGTCATGGCCGCCCCTGATGCCGGCGCTTGACATTGACTCTTCGCTCGCGGCTGCATGGTGCTTTCCAGATGAGCGTAGCGATTACACGAACGCTGTTCTTCAATTCATATCCGCCCCTCTGCAGGCAATAGCGCCTCGCTTGCCTTTGAGGTCCGGAATAGCGTTGTGGTGGGTTTGCGGCGGAAGCGGATTTCCCAAGTTGACGCTCTGGAATTCTTGGATTCCATAAAGGAACTGCCTATTCACTTGGCTGATCCGGTTTCTTACGACGACGTATTCGGCTTGGCCGACCGTCACGGCTTGACCGTCTATGACGCCGCTTACCTTGACTGCGCCATCCGCGAAGGGTTGCCGCTAGCGAGTCTGGACAACGCTCTCCGCAAAGCAGCCATCGGTTGGCGTGGCCCTATTCCAGCCATCATTGGTGCGCAACATTCCGGAGGACAAGTGAAGCGAATTTGTAGTGGCGGAAGTCCATAATTAACTCTCCTGCTGGGGCATTTTTACAAAATTTTAGCCTCCCGAATGCAAAAGAATCGTCCAGCTTGGGCGGCCTGACGCGATAACCTAAGGTATCGGGATGTGGATTGAAGTTCAAGGCGGACTGAGGCGTTTATGGGTACAGTCCGACAAGTGCCTGCTACAGAACGGGGACTTGGCTTTTGTCCATGAGGTCATTACGCCGCTGCCACCACCGCCGGCCTGGCTTGAGGCCCCTAAGGGTAGTAAGCTTCGGCAACAATCGGACATGCGGGGAATTGGCTGGCCGCTCATCGAGCATCGCAGTATGCGAGGCAGCGCCGACGACCTCCTGGCATTCTACGGCGGCTTGGTGGAAAGAGCCGGACTTGTCCGGACAGAGTGGCGGCCTCTGGTCGGATTTCGGGGCCTGAGTGCTGAGAATGGTGAGCACACTCTGGGCATCACGGTATACGAACGAAAGGATCTGGTCTTTTGGACGTTCCATCTCGGTACGAAGCGCCGTGGACGAAGCAAAGTCCTCAGTAGCCGTATTTTTGTGCTGCTGGCCCAAGACCAGGAACGCGTGGTGCTGAGGCACGAATCGAGCGGCGAGGAGTACTGGGCGCCCATTGATGCGCTGACCGATACTGAACCGACGCCCGTAGTGCGCCCTCAAATGGAGCCGATAACTTGGTCGTTGCTGCCGGAGTGGGTCCAATTTGGATTCGAAAGCGGTACCCAGGGCAGAGTCCACCGCTATCAAGATCAGAATGGCGAGCAGCGGTGGAACGCGAGTGTCCGGAAAAATTTTGAGGGCAGCCCCGAGGCAATGTTCGAATTCTGCCTGGACAGTCTCGATTCCTTCGGGTTTGACGCCAGCGGGACCGACTGGCCCGAGCATAATTATTTTGTTTCGCTCGCCGGCCCCCAGTGGACTGCGTTTATTCAGTCGGAGAAAGCCGCGGCGGGACTTACGGTAGAGAAAACTCTTGGATCGCCTTGCTTGTTCGTCTGTTATTCACCATCTCCAGGGGTAACCGTGCCGGTGCCGACCTAAGGCCAGCCTCCTCGCTACAGTTGAATTATGCCCGTTCGCGCTGCCGTTTACCTGCTCGCGCTTGCGGCTTCCGCGATTGAGCATGGCTGCCAGGCGCTGGCGATTCCGGCGCTGATCATTTGCGGATTCGAAGGCTTCCAGCTCTATTTAAAGCGGCGGCGGGCCTTAAAGTGGCATGGCTGGCCGGCGACCCGTGGAACTGTGGACAGTGTCAATGTGCGGCTGGAGCGCATGTATTTCGCCGAACTTGTGTACTGCTATTTTGTGGAGGGGGAGCGGTATTCGGGCTTTCATCAGACGGGATTTGATGGGGAGGAGCGGGCTTGGGAGTTCTGCCGGGCTCTTGCGGGGGCGGAGGTGGAGGTGAGATATGATCCCAAGGAACCGCGGATTTCTTTGTTGGCGATTTGATGGGGTCCGCCCCGGGGTCCGCCCTACGTGATTGCGCTACCTATTGAGACTCGCTAAATACAGTGGCAGGCTGACAACGCTCCGCGCGGGTTAAAAACCCGCCGCAGATTAATAACCTGCCCCACAAGCCGACATCACTCCGTCACGCTATTTTGCGAGCCTCAATAGTCAGAACTGCCGAATGATTGTGGGGCCTACCCCTTGGCCGGCGGGCGACCCCTGGTCGCCCAACCCGCGCTCGACCAACGATATTCAGATGCAGCCTTAATCAGCCCTGCCCGTACAGGGTTCTCCTCGATGTATCCACGAATTTTCTCGAATTCATTTTCGTTCCGCACAGTGGCCGTAGCTCTCTTGTTGCCAGAACGGAGTGCCGGTCAAGCCAAACGCGGCGTTGGCCTGCTTCGCTGTAATACCTTTCAGCGACCTCGTCAGTTTGGGCAATGGCACGGCCGTCGTGAGCAGAGTGTGTACGTGATTCGGCATAATGGCCCAAGCGTGCAACTCGTAGTGCTTGAGAGCGCGAGAGTTGTATTCAAGAGCTTCCACGACAATATTGGCGATTGCTTCCTGGCGCAGGTAGAACGGACCCGAACGAGCTTCGTCCAGCAGGCGATCCATTGCGGCAAAAGCGGCCCCAGGAGGGGTCAGGCCTCCTCGAAATGGTCGATTCGGAGGCAAACTGCCGTGAAGGCGCCAGGTGAGGAAGACCGGCCGGCCGGTAGACTAGACATGAGGAAGCCGGCGCCAATAAAACGTCATTACCGCGTAGTTCCATGAGGTCGACGGAATTCTCAGCACGAAAGCAAGCCACCCCCAGGTCGGCTTGCCGGTGTGGCACCCTGTAATACGAGTGGACCTCTATCTGGAGCCGGCCGAAGTGCGCGTGATCGGCGCGCTGATTGAGAAAGAAATCACGACACCGGAGTATTACCCGCTCTCTCTCAACGCGCTCGTCAACGCCTGCAATCAGAAATCCAATCGCGACCCGGTGGTGGCTTATGACGAGGCGCTGGTTGACCTGGCGCTCGAGTCACTCCGTCACAAAGGCTTATTGACCACCGTCACCGGCGCCGGGAGCCGCGTGCCCAAGTATGGTCACCGTCTTACCGACAAACTCAACCTCGGCCGGCGCGAAATCGCAATTCTCTGCGAATTGATGGTGCGTGGCCCGCAGACCAGCGGAGAGCTGCGCAACCGTACCGAGCGCATGCATCGTTTTGACGACATCGCCGAGATTGAGTCGGTGTTGGAGCACATGCCAGAGCTGGTGGTGAAGCTGCCACGCCGTCCTGGGGAAAAAGAAGGGCGCTATGCGCATCTGCTTTCCGGAGAGCCTGCGGTAGAAGCGGCGGTCGAAGAACCGCCGCCGGTGCGCCACGACCGGCTGGCGGCGATCGAGGCGGAGATCGCGGAACTGCGCCAGGAATTAGAGGCGCTGAAGACGCAGTTCGCCGAGTTCCGCCGGCAATTCGAATAAGCGCTACTTGAGCAGTTTTTGGATTTCCGGGAACAGCCCCGGGCCTTCAAAAACGGCACGATTCGAGTCGTTGTACTGCCAGTCGTTGCGGATCATGCCTTGCTTATCGATCAGGAACAGGTGCGGGACATCCAAATGGCTCTGGCCCGGCTTGGCGTTGATGTAAGAGATGGTCATCTGCCCCATATCCGCCACAATCGGCACGGTGATTTTGTTGGTCTGCATGTACTTGCTCACAGTTTCCTGGTTGTCGGGAGGCAGAACAACGCTCAAGATGCCGACCTTATCGCCGTATTTGTCCCGCACTTTTTCGAGCGTAGTAGAAGTCAGCATGCAGTGCGGGCAACCGGTGGACATGATCTCGATGATGAGGACTTTGCCGCGAAAATCCTGCAGATCGTACCAGCGGCGGTAGTCGGGAGTCGGCAACGCAAAGCCCGGCGCGCGCCGGTTGCTCAGCTCGCCCGAGCCGAAAACCAGAGACGTAACGAACAACAAAGAGAAGGTGAATTTGCGCATCTGTTTTTAAACTACCAGGGTTCTCAGAGCTTCGATGAAGGGCGCACGGGCCACTCCCCGCTCCGTGATGATCGCGGTGACATAGCGATGCGGCGTGACGTCGAAGGTTGGCGTGCCCGCCACGCTCGCGGCCAGAGTGCCTGCTGCGCATTTGTTCGAAGACCAGCCTGTGGGCGTTAGCCCCGATTTTCGTGGCGATGGGGGCGATGCAGGCCTGCGCGTTGCTCGCGGCGTGGACTCCTCGCCGCCGCTCTGTAGATCCCATGGTCGCTCTGCGGCACGACTAGCCTTCACGATTTCTACTCACGATCCGATGTGCGGCCTTTTCGAACCACGCGGAGGGAATCAGGGCACAGATAAACGTGATAGCGCCGACCGAGATCAGCGTGGCTGGATAGATTGGCTGGTTATACCAGTTGGGCCAAACCAACGGCCCATGTATTTCGCGGCGAACGCCGGCAATCGTAACAAATAGTCCAAACGCAGCCAGACCAAGCCGCTCCTTGAGCCCGCATCGAGGTTCTTTGACCGGCAACTTTGCTTTGTGGCGTCCCAGGTGATAGGGCATTATCCACCCAGCTTACCCAACGTTTCCGTGAACGGCGCGCGCGCCACTCCTCGCTCCGTGATGATCGCAGTGACATAGCGATGCGGCGTGACGTCGAAGGCGGGATTCTGCACTTCTGTATTCTCAGGCGCGATGGGGACTCCGAATACGTGCGTGACTTCGCTGGCCGCGCGTTGCTCGATCGGTATTTCGTCGCCTGAGGCGAGCGTCAAATCGAGAGTCGAAATCGGCGCCGCAACATAAAAAGGCACATTGTTTTCCCGCGCCAGCACCGCGACCGAATACGTGCCGATCTTGTTCGCCACGTCGCCGTTGGCGGCAATGCGGTCGGCGCCCACCACCACGCAGCCGATCTTGCCGGATTTCAAAAAGTGCCCGGCCATGTTGTCGGTGATCAAAGTAGCCGGGATACCGTCGTGCTGCAACTCCCAAACCGTCAGCCTTGCGCCTTGCAAAAAAGGCCGCGTCTCATCGGCGTACACTTCTATCTTTTTGCCCCCGGCCACCGCCGCGCGAATTACGCCGAGCGCCGTTCCATAACCCGCGGTCGCCAACGCGCCGGCATTGCAGTGCGTCAAGACAACTTTGCCGTCAGGAACAAGTGGCGCGCCGTTCCTCCCGATGCACTCGTTGATGGCGATATCTTCCAGGCGAATCTGCTGGGCTTCTCGCACCAGTTCCATGCGAACCTCATCCAGCGGACGCCCGCTTACTTCGCGATACTTCCTCCGCATGCGGTCAATCGCCCAAAACAAGTTGACCGCCGTGGGACGCGTGGCGGCCAGTGTCGAACAGATTTGTTCAAACTCCTCTTCCGTGGTTGCGCCTAACATGCCGATGGCAACCCCCATAGCGGCCGCCACGCCGATGGCAGGAGCGCCCCGAATCACCATCGAGCGGATGGCCTCCGCCACTTCTTGGTAGGTGGTGCAGGTGACGTACTTTTCTTCGCGTGGAAGCCGGGTCTGGTCGATCATGACCACCCCGGCGTCTGTCCAAAGAATGGTTTCGATCATGGAAGCGTGCTCGCTCTCGTCCACATCGCTAAAAACTGGATCAGGTTGTAGCCGGTGTGCATAAGTACCGCGGAGGCCGTGGAACCGGTGCGGTAACGCACATAACCGAAAACCGCGCCTGCGCCTCCAATGATCACTGCATACTGCCAGGTTTTCTGGTATTCCGGCGCGTGCATGGCGCCGAAAAGAGCTGCCGTGGATAGAATGCCTATCGCTGGACCGAAAGAGCGGATCAGCAGCGGCATCAGAAAGCCGCGGAACGCCAGCTCTTCGCACAATGGTCCCAAGAAGACTCCGAAAATCGCAAACAGAACCATGGTGGGCCGGTCGGCCAGCATCTTGTCAAACGGCGATTGAATTTCGGGTGTCTTCAGCACATAGGCTAGGTAACCCATGGTGAGCGCCAGCACCGGTCCTAAGGCAAGGCACAAACCTGCGTAAGGAACGGGCGAGGCAAATCCGAGCGAACGCCAGAATGGCCGGTGGTACGCCAGGCGGAACAGCGCGAATAGAAATCCGAACACCAGAAGATACCAGAAGGATTGCGCGAGCAGTTCTTCGAAACCCTCAGACAGATGCAATCGCGGGCCAGCCACCCGTGCCACAGCCGCCGAGAGCAACAGGCTGGGAAATGCGATTCCCAGAAACAAAAATACGTCCCGGTAGGACCAGAAGGGCTCGGACTTTTGCTCTGCCGGATTCATGCGTCCGCTTCCACCAACGCCGCGGCCAGCAGTGGGACCATCAATTCATGGTGACCGGTAAGCGAGTACCCGCGGCCGCCGGAACCTGCGTGCGGCCGGTCCACGACATTCACGCGCGGCCGGTAGTGTTGCAGAAAGTCTATATTCACGGTGGTGAAATCGGCTAGCGGATAGCCGAGATTCCGGACCACCGATACCGCTTTCAGAAAAACCTCGGGCAGAATGACGGCCGACCCGACGTTCAAATAAACGCCGCCCTGGTTCAAATCGCGGATCACCGAACACAGCAGCCGGAAATCGCGGTGGGAGTGCGCGCCGATCACCGCGCCGTCGGCGGTAGGGTGCGTGTGCGGCGTATCGGCGCCGATGGCCACATGCACCGTGACCGGAACGCCGGCACGGTAGGTTTCATGCAACAGGCTGATCGCGCGGAATTCCGGCTTGGCTAGAGTCTGCAATCGCCGGCCTAGCGCCTCACCGTAGCCAATCGCCGGGTCGTCCTCTGTAGTTTGGCCGCGATTGAGCGTGATCTCCCGCCCGGTTTCCTCAGCCGCGCCGAAGCTTCCATCGGGCAGCACGGCTTCCACGTCTTCGCTGGTTTGTCCCGCCAACGCGATCTCGAAATCGTGGATGGCGGATGCTCCGTTCAGCGCAAAAGCGGTCGCGAATCCGCGGCGCATCAGGTCGATCAGGACCGGCGCCAGACCCACTTTGATTACGTGACCGCCCAAGCCCCAGATGATGGCGCGCTTGTCTTTTCGTGCTGCGAGCAGTGCTGCCTGAACATCGCGAAAACTATTGGCTGCCAGAATCGCAGGAAGGGATTCGAGCCAGCCGGAAATTCCGCCGCCCTGGTAGGGCTTGGCGAAGTCGGCCGCGCGCACTTTTCCGCCGCGTGCTTCGAGTGACACAGTCTTGAGCGCCGCGAAATCCAGGGGGTGGTGGGAGTATTTGCTCATGGCGCCGGGGAGGTCCCCTCCCTTACGGCCGGGGCTAGGCTGTTGCCGAGGGCGACCGGTTTTCGCGATGTAAACGTGGCGGCGTTAATCGCAGCCGGCCAGCCAGTTGTGGGGCCGACCCCCTGGTCGGCGGGCAACCCCTCGGGCAACCCCCCGGTCGCCCCAGCGAGACACGAAATATGAGCAAAGCGCATCATTTTTTCCGCAACGCCACAGCCGTATGACTTTTCTTCACCTTCATCAATTGTTCGGGTGTTCCGGTGGCGACCACTTGGCCGCCATATTCGCCGCCTTCCGGCCCCATATCGATGATCCAATCCGCCGACCGGATCACATCCAGATGGTGTTCAATCACCAGCACCGTGTTGCCTAAATCCACCAGCCGCTGCAACACGTCGAGCAAGCGGCGCACATCTTCAAAATGCAGCCCCGTGGTCGGCTCATCCAGGATATACAGAGTGCGGCCCGTTTGCCGCTTGCTGAGCTCGCGCGCCAGCTTGATGCGCTGGGCTTCGCCACCCGAAAGAGTCGTGGAAGACTGGCCCAGATGCACATACCCGAGCCCGACATCGTTCAAGGTTTGCAGCTTTTGTTTGATTTGAGGGATGTTCTCCAACACCGGCAGCGCCTGCTCGATCGGCATCTCGAGCAGATCGGCCACCGAATGCCCTTTATACTTCACTTGCAGCGTTTCGCTGTTGTAGCGGCGCCCGCGGCACACATCGCAGGTGACGTAGACATCCGGCAGAAAATTCATTTCAATGCGCCGCAGGCCGTCGCCTTGGCAGGCTTCGCAGCGGCCGCCTTTCACGTTAAAGCTGAAGCGGCCGGCCTTGTAGCCTCGCTCGCGGGATTCGGGCAGCATGGCGTACAGCTCGCGAATGGGCGTGAAGACGCCGGTATAGGTGGCGGGATTCGAACGCGGCGTGCGTCCAATCGGCGCTTGATCGATCTCGACGATCTTGTCGATATGCTCCAGTCCCTCAATCTTTTCGTGCGCGCCCGGAACGGCATGGGATCGGTAAACTTCCTTGGCGATCACGCGGTAAAGAATATCGTTTACCAGCGTGGACTTTCCGCTGCCCGAGACTCCCGTGACCACGATCAAACAGCCCAATGGGAACCCGATGGTAATGTCCTTCAAATTGTGTTCGCGCGCCCCGTGCACAATCAGTTGCTCGCCGTTGCCGTGACGGCGTCCGGAAGGCGGCTCGATTTTGTCGAGCCCCGCGAGATAGCGGCCGGTGAGAGAACACGCATTGGCGGCGATCTGAGCTGGGGTTCCGGCGGCCACCAACTCGCCGCCCAAGCGTCCCGCGCCGGGCCCGAGATCGATGACGTAATCGGCACGCTCAATGGTCTCGGCGTCGTGCTCCACCACCAAAACCGTGTTTCCCAGATCCCGCAGGCGCGAGAGCGTGTCGAGCAAGCGGCCGTTGTCGCGCGGATGCAACCCGATGGACGGCTCATCGAGCACGTAAAGCACGCCGCGCAGCTTGGAGCCGATCTGCGTCGCCAGGCGAATGCGTTGCGCTTCGCCTCCCGATAG
This sequence comes from Bryobacterales bacterium, assembly GCA_963836595.1. Taxonomy (GTDB): domain Bacteria; phylum Acidobacteriota; class Terriglobia; order Bryobacterales; family Bryobacteraceae; genus DATFZA01. The sequence continues at coordinate 2,186,009 of CAWIKC010000001.1, read as the reverse complement.
CGTGGCCGCGGAACGCGCCAGATTCAGATAGCTGAGGCCGACCGCGTTCAGAAATTCCAGCCGGTTGGCAATCTCTTCCACCACGCGGCCGGCGATTTGCCGCTCCCGCTCCTCCAGCTTCCAACTCTGAACCGTCTCGATGGCGCGCGCGATTGAGGTCTCGGTGACATCGGCGATGCTCGCTCCTTTCACGCGGACGGCCAGGCTGCTGGGCAACAACCGGCGGCCCTGGCAATCGGGGCAAGTCGCGGCCGACATGTAGTCCATCAGCCACTCGCGATAACCGGCGCTGGCTTCCTGAAATGTATCGTCCAGAATTTTGGTGAGTCCTGGAAAACCGTTCCCGCCATCGAGCAGCAAAGCCTGGTTCTTGCGCGACAGGCTTTCGAACGGTTTCTTAAGATTGATTTTCAGCTTGGCGGCCGCGTCGGCTACGCGTTGCTGCGTGTAACTGGAACTCGCGCCCGGTCCCAGACCGCCGTCAAACAGCGGCTTACTGGGATCGACAATGATCTTGGCCGGATCGAAACTCCAGCGGCTGCCGAGTCCGTGACAGGTTGCGCATGCGCCATAGGGGCTGTTGAAGGAGAAAGAACGCGGCTCAAGTTGCGGCACGCTTGTCCCGCAGTCCGGACAGGCCAGCTTCAGGCTGTACAAGTGCTCCGGCCCGTTGACGACGGCAACCATGACCAGGCCGTCCGCCAGCTTGGCAGCGGTATTGATCGAAGCCTCCAGCCGCTTCTCGAGTCCCGGCTTGAGCGGCAGGCGATCGACCACCACCTCAATCGTATGATTCTTGCGCTTGTCGAGCGGAATCTGTTCATCGAGCGAACGTAAAACGCCGTCGATGCGGGCCCGCAGAAAACCCTGGCGCGAGAGCTTCTCCATCTCCTTCTTGTATTCGCCCTTGCGGCCGCGGACGATGGGGGCCAAAATCATGATGCGCTCGTCCTGTTTTAGGGCGAGGATTTGCTGAAGAATCTGTTCGGTGCTCTGGCGCGTAATCTCGCGGCCGCAGTTGGGACAATGCGGAACCCCAATCGACGAATAGAGAACGCGCAGGTAATCGTAGATTTCGGTGATGGTTCCAACGGTCGAACGGGGGCTGCGGTTGGTGGTCTTTTGCTCGATGGAAATGGCGGGGCTGAGGCCATCGATGGAGTCCACCTCGGGACGTTCCATCTGATCGAGGAACTGGCGGGCGTAGGGAGAAAGCGTCTCGACGTAGCGCCGTTGGCCTTCGGCGTAAATGGTGTCGAAAGCGAGCGAGCTTTTCCCCGAGCCGCTCAAACCCGTGATCACCGTGAGGGTATTGCGCGGAATTTCAACGTCGATATTTTTCAGGTTATGCTGCCGTGCGCCATGCACGGTAATGCGGTCGAGCATTGGGTGGGAGCAGAACTCTAGTTTAGCATTGGGGTGGTGGACCTGGACGCAAAACGGGTGCTACCGTCAATCTATGCCGCACCGGCGCGGGAACTCAGGGAAGTTCGCCGCGCGCCAGCAACTCCGCCCGCAGGTCCAGGCGCCGCGGGTCGTTCATTGCCAATACGCGGACGGTTGCGCGGCCCTTGGGCGTGATGCCTTCAATCCGCGCACCGTCGACGCGAAAGTGATCTTCCCATCGGTCCTTGCGTGGGTGGAAGAGGGGCCCCGCCTCACCCGTAAAGGGGTCGATGCCTGACAGATTCGGCCCCTTGCAGAGATTGCAGCGGTGGCAAGCAAGCGCCAAATTAGCGGGAACGTCGAGCCCGCCGTGTTTCTTGGGAACAATATGCTCCACGTGGTGAGTCACGGCGCTATGCTTCTGAGGGAACAAGCAATATTCGCACCTTTGAGTCGCCCGCCGGCTCACAAAATCGCGGGTAGTGGCGTCGCTCAAGAAGGTGGGTTGGTGGCCAATCTACGTCTGGCCTTCAACTTGAGGATCGCAATGAAATCCGCTGCATTGATCAACGCGCTGTAGGCGCTTCGCTCGTCGTCAGTAAGCAAACCTTCGTTCGCGCGCTCCGCAAGAAAGTCCATCTTCGATTGAACGGCGGGCGCAACGTGGAATTCAATGACTCGTTGTGCTGACTCTGCGTCCAGACATCGCGTTAGGGGATCGAGCAACTCGTCGAGCAAATTCACATCGCCCATGAAGTTTACCGTAACACGATGCGGGCTAAAAACGCTCAAGCCTGAAGCCGATGGCCGGCAGGGATGCTTGTATTCCTCCACAGAGCGAAGGTTCGAGGTAGCCTACGGCATGGGCGGCCTGGGCGGTTTGGGCTAGGCGCGCGCAGGCGCGCAGATTGACTCGATTCGCATATTCCATCTACAATTTAGACAGCATACTTTGATGGAGCCTCTCGAACTTAAGCTCAAACAAGCTAGTGCGGTGCTAGGCGTGAGTCCAAAAGATCTGCAGAATCTTGTGCAATTCAAGGTGTTGCGGGCGGTGCGCCGGAAGAGCTTCTATTGGTTCGACAACCGCCTTCTTCTGGAGGCGAAGGTGGCTTTCTATTTGAAGGATTTGCTCGGCGCCTCCACGGAAGTGCTGGCCCGATTCACACAAGTGCTATCTAAGAGCTTGCAAGAAGAGAAGCCGTCCAAGTCCCGGTACTTATGGATGCAGTCTCGCCCCGCTACCGGCGGCGAGCCGATTGAAGTGCGCATACCACTCAGAAATCTGGCAAAAGAACTCGAACAGCAGCTTCCTCGTGCTGCTGTGTATCCCGATCTGCCGCGCGGAAGAAAGAGGCCGGGATGGAAGCGCGAATTTGCCCGCAGCTTGGACGCAGCCGCCCGCGATCTAGCCGGCGTGACAGAATCTCAGGTACTGGAAGCGATTCGCGGCTACAGGGCCGAGAAGAAACGTCCGCCGGAAATCACCATTGGCGGGTCGAGAAGACTAGCGTAGGGGTGTCATCGACACCTCGGTTGTCGTGGGTGGCGTCGCGGGATTCAAGGCGCGCCGGGCCGTGCAGAATCCGAGCGCTTTGCTCCTGCGCGACTGGCTTGAGAACGCGACCTTCACCTGGCTAGTTACGGAGGAGATTCTCTCGGAATACAAACAGATTCTCAGAAGACTCGGTGTCCGGCGCAACCCGATCGGTCAGGCCGTCAACCTCCTTCGCGAGGAAGCAGAATTCGTTGACGTCCGCTTTGCCACCGATGTGTCGCCAGATCCAGGCGACAATCCATTCTGCGCTTGCGCGGAGCAGGGCCGCGCAACGTTCCTTGCCACGCTAACTAAATCGCAAGGACTTTCCTCAAAAGAGTCTGGGTGCGAAGGTGATCTCGCCGGGTGATCCGATGCCTACCACCAGGGGCGGGCGAGTGCGAATTACTCAAGCCACGGAATGAAAGCGTACAAAACTTCAGCTCAAGAATCGGTCACGCCGGCCGATAAGCGAACCATGAGTAACATCAGTTCCATTTCTTCGCCCAATGCTTCCGCAGCGTATCAGGCCAACCAAGCCAATAAACCAAAAACTCCCAAGCCGGAGACGCCGGCACAGTCAGCGCAAGTACCGAAACAAGATAGTGTTTATCTCCATTCGGCTGCGACCGCCGCTAGCGGCGATGTCGACCATGACGGGGACTCACACTAGATAGCGACTCGCACTAAAACGGCCGATTCCTCACTGCGTTGGCGGGCTTGATTTGTAATCCAGATGACCGCCTAACGCGTCGCTGACCGAAACATGATTGCTCTCCAGCGTCTCGCCGAGTACCTGATCGAGAGAAACCCGGGCGTGGCTGAAGGTGGCTAGCGCGGCCACTTCAATGGTTCGCGCGCTTGCCAGGCTCCGTTGCACCGCAATGACGTCGTCCAGCGTCGAACTGCCTAATTGGAATTTCTGCTGCTCTTTTTCAAGTAGTTGCTCCTGCAGAGCACGCGCGTCGCGCGCCGTCGCAAAACGTGCCCGCGCCTGCCGTAACGCCACCATCTGATTCGAAATATCCACTACAATCTGATTCAGATTCCGCCGTTCAATCAAATCGCTTTGCCGTAGTTGCAATTGCTCGATCCCGTAATCTCCTTGCGCTATGTGATTGTGAATCGCCCCTTGAAACTGCACGGTGGCCCGCCGGTCCAGGTAGTCTCCGTGAAAGACCTGACCCAGTGCCGTTCCCAAGCCTCCAACAGAACTGGGAACCGGAGTCTCTCCGCTGGCTGGATTCGGCACGCCCGCCAGTCCGTGCGACGTGTAAGCGGCGATCCCTTGCAGTATCGGCAATAATCCATTAGCTGTGCCGGTGGCCGAAATTTCCGCGCTCTCGTCGTTGATCTTCGCCAGCCGGACATCCGGGCGCTTAGCCAATGCGCGGGCAACCAGCTCGCGCAAGGGCGGCAAGTCTTCCGTCTCAGGTACATGAATGCTATCGAGCGGAACCACCTCCGCCTCATCGATCTCCGGGTCCTCGAGTCCGTTGCGGCTCAATGCGGCCTTGAGCAGATTCTCCTGCTGCTGAATGGTCGCAAGCGAAATCGCCTGCTCGCGCTGGCGCGTGTTGAATTCCGCCTCAGCCCGATAGAGGTCCACCTTGGCGATCACGCCGATCTCGATCTCTTTCTTCGTGTCCTCGTAGAACTTTTTGGAAAGCTCCAGCGTCGCCTGCCGGAATTTAAGGTCCTCCTGATCGCTCACCAGATCCCAATACAGGTTCAGCACATTCGCCACCAAATTCAGCAATTGCGATTGGAAGGTTTCGTTGGATGCTGAAACGTTCCTTTTTGCCACTCGAATGAAGCGGCTGTTGACCCCCGTGCCAAAACCCTGCAAAAAATTATGCCGCGCGTAGACCTGCACCACCGGCGCAACGGAGGGGTTCACCACGTCGGAAGGCGAGTTTTCATTGAGGTACGATTCATTGGCCGTCACTTGCACATATCCGCCCGATAGCAAACCTTGCTGGACCAGCGTGTTGTAAATATGCCGCGTATCGACCAGCGCTACGGTCTGGCTTTGCAGGAGTTCCGGCTGCGGCGTGGTGGTATGCGAGAACCCCGAAGTGTTCTGGAGAACGGCGTCCAGGTTCTGGGTTACCGGTCCGATCTGAGAAACAATCGCGCCCCCGCCTCCCTGCCCTGAACCGCCGCCGTTGCTGCTCAGTCCGGCCGTCACCTGACTGCCGACCACACCCTGGCCGCCCGTGGCCTGATTGACAATCTGATTTTTGCCGGTCACGCCCGCCAGCAGCCCACCGGCCTCCGCGCGTTCTACCTGCCATTCCGCGGCCAATGGTCCGTAGCGATCCACTTCCAGATCTAAGTTGTTCTCGATAGCCAGCGCGATGGCGTCCTGCGCCGTCAAATAAAGCTTTCCCGCGCGAATCAGGTCGTGCAGCCGGACGGAGTTTCGCAACTGCACCGGCGGAACATGCGTGCGTTTGTAGGGCCGCGTGAGGACCGGTCCCGTAGGCCTTTCGACGGAGACCTCCGATTGCTGCGCCAAGCAGGTTCCCGCCGCCAAGATCGCCACTAGTTTTCGCAGACTCATTGGGCTCTCCCTTCGGGAATCACCGAAGGACGCGCCACCCGGCCCGCCACCGCTTCGCTCAATGAGATGCGATTCACCTCCAGCGTCTGTCCTACGGATTCATCGAACGCAATTTTGGCGTGCGTGTAGTTGGCCAGCGCCTGCACTTCCGCGCTTTGGTCGGCGGCCAGATCGCGCTGCGCCTGGACAACCTGCGCGATGGTCGATTCCCCAAATTTGAAGCGGTTCTGCTCGGCGGTCAAGGTTTCTTGCGCCAGAGCGCGCGTAGCGTTGGCAGTCTCGTAACGCGCCCGGGCTTGCTCGAGTCCAATCACCGCGTTCTTCACATCGACGCGTACCTGACTGGTGAACTTCTGCAGTTGCAGTTCGCTTTGCCGCAGGTCCAATTGGTCGGCTACATAATCGGCTTGCGCGGAGCGGTTGCGGAACGGGATGTTGAGCGAAAAACCGACCGAGTAATTGGGAAAATTGCGCCGCGCTACCTGACCCAACAGCGTGCCATAGCCTCCCACCAGGTACGGGTCGGCCGGCCCGTTGCTCCCGTTATAAACCGGACTTACTTGCCCGGACAGTCCGTTGTTGGTTAGCTCGGCGAACGCCTGCAGCGAGGGGAGCAATGCGTTTCTGGTTCCGTTGATGTTGATGCGCTTGCTATCGACGTTGATGCGCGTCTGCTCCACTTCGGGCCGGGTTGCCAGCGCCTGTTGAATCAGCTCGGCTGTCGGCTTCAGCTCCTCCGTCGCGGGAACCTCAATGCGGTCCAGCGTCACGATGTGTACCTCGTCCAGCCAGGCGCTCTCCACGCCATTGCGGCTCAAAGCGTTCTTCAAGACGGTTTCCTGCTGGGAAACATTGGTCTGCGAAATCAGCAGTTCTTCTTTGCTCGACGAAACTTCGGCAGCGGCGCGCGTCACTTCGATCGACGCCAGAGTTCCCAGTTCCACCTGCTTCTTGTTGTCCTCATAAAGCTTTTGCGCAGTCTCGACGGCCTGTTCCTTGATGCGCATGTCTTCGTAGAAGCTCACTAGATCCCAATACAGATTGAGCACCGCCGAAACCGTGGTAATGACCTGGCGTTTGAACTGAAGGTCGGTCACCTTGCGGTTGTTCTTGGCGACCCGGATGTTGCGATTGTTGACGGCGACGCCAAAACCCTGCAATACGGGCTGGTTCACGAACAGATCCATGGAGCCGGTAGTGTAAGGGCTCAAGACGTTATAGAGGCTATTCACCGTGCTGCGGTAACTGGTATATGTCAACTGCGCGCTCGTTCCCGTGAGCCATGTCTGCCCGTAGCCGAACTGATAAGTCCGGCTGTCATTCAGGAAGAAGGGCGTACCGCTCAAAATCGTATTGCTTTGCGGCGTCGTGGTGTGGGAAAAGTTTCCGTATGCGAACAAAAACGGATCGAGCGGCGGAGGCGGCGTGCCCAATTGAGTAACAATGCCGCCGCCCGAGCCAACTCCCGATCCGCTTTCTGCCAGGCCGACCGCCGTGGCGTTCACGCCCGCCAGACTCACGCTCACTGGACCGGCGCTCACCGGCAGGCCCAGGTTTCGTAGAAACCCGCCGCCTTCGGCGCGGCGCTGAACTTCTCGCGCCAGATACGGGCCGTAGCGCTGCACGGCGATGTCGATGTTGTTCTCCAGCACCAGGGCGATTACGTCTTGCGCGGAGAGATACAAATTGCCTCCACGCACCAGCGATTGGAGGCGCGGAGTGTTGGAAAGATTGGCGGGAGAGACGATCCTCCTCTCAAAGTGAAATGGCCGCAACAAACGGCCAGCCACGGGGATCGGCTTTGGGTCCCGGATGGAGATCTCGGGCGTTTGCGCCCAGGCCGAGAGCGGCGACAAAAAGCCGGCCACGAGGACCACGGTTGGGAAGCTTGTCGAGCATTTCATTGTTCACACAGTACTGTAACGAAGGCGGCCCTGTCAGGGATAGGTCAATTCCAACAATCGCAAGAAACGAAGTTTTAGATTGGCAATTCGGCTTCCAGTTTCTGGCCCGGTGATTTCGGCGTTTCCGCCCCATTTTCGCCAGGTTTGCGCCTGCCCCTGTCCGCTTTTGCCACTAGGGTGTCCGCTTTCGCAGTGCGAGGTCCTACTCCGTCAAGAACCGAGTTATCCTTTCATTCACCAATTCCGGCAGCTCCATCGGTAGCCCATGGCCGGGTTGGCAAAGCTCTCCGCTTCGGCATGGGCTCCCGATTTCCGGCTAACAGCAAACTCGCGGATGCTGGACGCAACCGGATGTTGGTCCGCTGGACCAGCTTAGGCGCTGTCATGAAACAGCCAATTCAACCGTCAGGGAGCAGTCATCGGACGAATGGCACAGTTGTTTCGTCACGGGTCCTTCGAGTGACCGTGTCAAGGCGTGGCCCTAAACGACGACATCACCCTGGTCACTGTCCGGAGGGGTCAGATGAAGCGCTTGCTAATCCTGCAGCGGATCCCAAACCGGCCCGAGATCGAGAACGAATCCGGCAACCGGCCCTTCGCCTGCTATCGAGGCGGCAGCCAGCGTCTCCGCTTCGTTTCCGGGACGGAAGATCTCGACGGTTCGGACCTCCGGATCAATCAGCCATCCCAGGCGTGCGCCATTGGCGAGCCATTCGTCCATCTTCTCCCGGAGCAGGCGAACCCGGTCAAATTGCGACCGGAGTTCAATCACGAAGTCGGGGCATACGGGCCAGTAGCGGCTAAAGGCTGCCGGATCGAGCTCCTTGATCCGCTGTTTGAAAATCCACGCGGCATCGGGAGACCGGCGGGCTCCCGTCGGCAGTAGCCATCCGGTGGACGAATCGAAGGCGACGCCTCGCTTGTCCTGGCGGGCCCAGTTGCGGAGTTGAGCGCTGATCTCGCTGTTCCGTGCTCCGGTCCATGTGTAGGCCGGCGGCATGATGATGAGTTCACCGCGGGCGGACAGTTCAAAGTTTAGGTCAGGATGCTCGGCGCAAAGTTGCGCAAACGCTTCGTCGGTCATCGGACCGACGGTCAGGATTGCGGGCAGATATGCCTCATCAACCAGGAACGCCACACTTCAAATTATAGCCACGCCGGTCAAATTATAGCCACGCCGGTCAAATCATAGCCACGCCGGTCAAATCATAGCCACGCCGGTCAAATCATAGCCACGTCGGGGATGAAGGAAGGAAGACCGAGATCGGGTGCGCTATGTACACGGCCAGAAGATGATCGGCCGTCCCTGGCCCACTATCAGATCGCTGCCACCATCGGAGTCGACAGCATCGGACAAGTGTACCAGGGCTACCGGCAACAAACTTGGCCGCGATGTCGCGCCCAAAATCCCACCTTCGGAGATGGCTCAGGATCCGGACCCGCCTGGCCCGATTCCAACGCGAAGCTCACTCCATCAGGAACCGGACCATCCTTTGATTCACCAATTCCGGCAGCTCCATCGGTAGCCCATGGCCGGCATTGGCAAAGCATTCCGCCTCGCCATGCGGAATCAGCGAGCGCGTCCGGCGCACCACTTCTTTGGGATCGCACAAGACCTCCCGATCGCCGGTTAACACCAAGACCGGCGGACGAATGTCGCGAAGCTCCTCGTCACTGAACGTTACCGGACGCAAACGGATGCGCGAACGCGCTCCCCGAAGCCCGGCGCTGAATTGAAGGTCCAGCAGGGGCGGGCGGTGATAGCGGTCGCCCAGCATCCAATGAAAAAAACTCTTTCGGACCGCTGGCGTGGGAAAAAACAGCAGCATCCCCAGGCGCAGGGCGAATTCCGTCCGGACCGGCGCCAGCACGCCGGCGGGGCACATTGCCACCGCCCTCCGCACGCGTAGCGGCGCTTTCGAGACGTAGTTCATGGCCAAGAACCCGCCATAGGAAAGACCGGCGATATCGGTCTTATCGATCTTGAGCAGATCGAGAATACCCGTAATCCACTCCGCCGCATCCTCTCGCGTTCGCAGAGGCTCTCTGCACACGCTGCAATTGACGTCGCCGGGATAATCGAGCGCGTAACAGCGGCGCACCCGCGCGAGTGCTTCGATATTCGAATACCAACTGGTGGAACTGACGCCCATGCCGTGCAGCAGGAGCAAGGGCGGCGCATCCGCCGGCCCCGTTGCCACAACATGCGTGGATCCGAAGCGGCCCGGAATGTCAAAGCGCTCAAAAGGCGCCGGCCATAAAGTCAGGCTCGCCGCATAGGCCGCCAGATAGGTTTCTTCGGCGGCCTGCGACCGAAAGATTTGATTCGCCATGAAGCACTTTCATACTACGCTTAGAATGAAACATGAGACGGTTTGACGAAGAACTCACGCTGTTGCAGAATCACTTGCTTGAGATGGCCGGGCATGTGAAGTCCGCCGTTCATAAGAGCATGCGATGCCTGCTCGAGCGCGATCAAACGCTCATTCCGGAAGTTCTCGCCGATGAAAGCCACATCAATCTGATGGAGATCCGCATCGACAGTTTGGCCACCCGATTGGTCGCCTTAAATCAGCCGGTGGCCGTGGATATGCGGCTGATCATCGCGGCGCTCAAAATCAACACCGATCTGGAGCGCATGGGCGATCTGGCCGTGAGCATCGTTCAACGGGCCGGTGAACTGCTCGAGAGGCCGCCTTTGGAACCGATGGTCCCTATTTCCGAACAGGCCTCGCTCGTGGAGGCGATGGTGGAGGACAGCATCGCTGCGTTCGTCGATCGGGACGCCCAATTAGCTCACCAGGTTCTGACGGCGGACGATCGGGTCGACCTGCTGCGCAACGAAATCTATGAGAGCCTGGCAACGCGCATGGAAGCCGACGGCCACGCGGTGCGCCAGGCGTTACCCTTGCTGGTGATCGCACGCAACTTGGAACGAATTGCGGACCACGCCACAAATGTTGCCGAGGACGTCATTTTCCTGGTGCGCGGAGTGGATGTCCGCCACCGTCGCGAACAGCCTTGACGGGAACGCTCGTTATACTCCCACCTCTTCCAACGCCAACTCGTCCACAGGCTTTTGATCGCGCCCCACACCTGTAACCCACGCGGCGGCCGCCGCGCAAGTACAACTGGCCGCCGCCATCCAGAAGACGCTTACGTACCCGAATTTTCCGGCCAGTGCGCCGGCTGCGAGCGCGCCGACAGAAACGAATAGGTCAAAGAATGCATTCAACGCGCCTAAAGCCGATGCGCGCTCTTTGTCCCCGACCGAGCGCACCACTACGACTGCCAGCGACGGCCAGGGGAATGAATACCCTAACCCAACCAGCGCGGAGGCCATGGTCGCGACTTTGGGATCGCGAGTGACCGCAATCAGCAGCAACCCGGCGATCAACAGCGACAGCCCCAGAAACAATGTTTTCTGGGGTCCCATACGATCCGGCAGCGATCCGAGCAAGGTTCGCGTAAAGAGGACGCAGACCGCGAACGAAGCGAACGCATACTTCCCGCCCGGTCCGCGGTCGCGCAGCAGCAGGACCAGAAAACCCGCCATGGCCGCGTAGGAGACGGCCGCGAAACCAAGGACGAAACCGGGCACCCAAACGCTGTTCGGGATGTTCATCTTGATGGGAGGCGGAGCATGATGAGCCTCATTGTGACCGGGGCGCGCCTGTTCCGGCGTCAGCCACAGAACCAGCAGCACGATCGCCGACGAAGCGGTGACAAAAAACGCCGCGGGCCGCCAGGCTCCGAACATCTGCCCGGCCAACGGGCCGAGCGATAGACCACCCCACACGCCGGAGGCAAAATATCCCAGCGCTTGGGCACGCTGTTGGGCAGGCGCCAAGTCCACGATCCAGGTGACGGCCGCGGTCATGAAAAACGCTTCGCCCACTCCGTGGAAAACACGGCCGATGGTGACGCCGGCCAATCCGAAAACCGGCAAGTACAAAATGCCGGCGCAGGCACACAGGGAGATGCCTACGGCAAAGGTGAACTTCCGGGTTCGGGCGTCGGCGGTTGGGCCCGCAAGCAGCCGTCCCACTACCGCGAACGCGGACGACAGGCCGATGACGATTCCAATCACCAGGGGAGTGCTGTGCAGTTGGTCCCGCAGGTATAGCGGGAGCAGCGGAATGATCGCTCCAAACGCCAACATGCCTATGAACACACACCCCACGACCCGCCAGAATGGCGGACGGGCGAAACCACTTACCATGTTTCTCCAGCATCGCACGAGGAGAAAAATACCTGCTAAGTTAGAAGGGCTGCGATGACCGGATGAACCAGGTCGGGACAAGTGAAATTTACATTACTGAAACAAGGAGACAAAGGAGATAAGCATGGACCTCGAACAAGGAAAACAAAAGTACGCAAGTGTACTCGATCTGATCAAGAAGTCGAATGTGCGGCTGGATCACCTGCACGTGGATGGCGACAAACTGGTGATGCAAGGCGCCGCGCCGAACGACGCCATCAAGAACGCAGTCTGGAGCGCAATCAAGGCGGTGGACCCGACTTATAGCGACCTGAGCGCCGACATCAGCGTCGATTCCAGTCTTCCGGCTCCGGTAGAGACCAAGACGTATACGGTCAAGTCCGGCGATACGCTGTCGAAGATCGCCAACGATTTTTACGGCAGCGCCGGTGAGTACATGAAGATATTCGAAGCCAACAAAGACAAGCTTTCCGATCCTAACAAAATTCAGGTCGGCCAGGAACTGACGATTCCCGCGTAGGAAAGCGCACAGGAGGAGGACAAATATATGGGATGGATGGGAACCATCGGTAATCTATTGGAACAATACGCCGGCGGCACGGCCAACCCGGCCCAGGCAGACGCTCACTTCGACCAGGTCGCGGGGGCCGCGCCGGCCTCGACGATCGCCGGCGCTTTGGCCGGCGCCATGCGGTCGGATCAGACACCGCCATTCGGACAACTTGCCGGGCAACTGTTCGGCAACTCGAGCGGCGATCAAAAAGCCAACGTGATCAATGAACTGATTTCAGCCGCGGGGCCGATGTTGCCCTCGCTGCTGGGAAGTTCGGCGGTGGGCGGTCTGTTGTCGCAGGTGATGGCCGGTGGCGGACAAGTCACGCCCGCTCAGGCGCAACAGATTCCGCCGGAAGTTGTCCAGCAGATGGCGGCTCACGCTGAGAAACAGGATCCATCGATCGTCGATCGCGTGAGCAGCATCTACGCCGAGCACCCAGGACTCATCAAGACGCTGGGCAGCGGCGTACTCGCGGTCGCACTGGCAAAGATCGCTCAGGCTCAGAAAAGCTAAAGGAGGCCAGCGCATGTTGTGGACTCTGTTCACCGGGTTGATTGTCGGCGCCATCGCTAAGCTGCTTACGCCGGGACGCAGTCCGGGCGGATTCCTGATCACTATTTGCATAGGCATCGGCGGATCTATCCTGGCCACGTTCTTGTTGCGTGCGATCGGATGGTATAGGAACGGCCAGTCGGCGCATTTTCTCGCCTCGCTGTTTGGCGCGATACTGCTATTGGTGATTTATCACATGGTGGTGAAAAATACCGCTTCGTAAGATACACGGGGAACACTCATCGCCGAGTGTTCCCCGGATTCTCCCGGTGTTTGGCTGCTGGTCCACTCCTCCTCGACTGCTAACATTGAGATGCGCCGAACCGCATGACGAGGAGAGGATGGATCGTTTTCGTTCTGGCTCTGGCCGTCGTTCTCGGCGCCGGCGCTTGGTTCGCGTTCCGCCATTATTCCCCCTTAACGTGCGAATACGTAATTCAGACGCTGGAAGAGCGCTATGAGAGCGACGTGGAAATCAAAGCGTTCCATGCCACTCTATTTCCCAGGCCAACGGCCGTCGCCGAGGACATCCGCTTTGAGGAACATGGGCGCAAGGACGTTCCGCCTTTAGTCGGCATTCGCAAGCTGACCATTGAGTCGGGCTTTGTGAACCTGTTTCAGTCGCCGCGGCGGATTGACCGCGTTTCTATTGAGGGCCTCGACCTGCAGATCGCGCCACATGAACCTGGCGCGTCGAAAATCAAAACGAAGCCACCGGCGTTCATCGTCAATGAAATTGTCGCGGACGGGACGCTGCTCCGCATCCTGCCGAAAGAGTCAGGCAAACCGCCGAAGCATTTCGAAATCCGCCAACTGCGGTTGCGGTCGGTGGGGATTGGCCGGCCGATGACCTTTGTCAGTACGCTGACAAACTACAAACCGCCTGGCGACATCCATTCCGAAGGCCAGTTCGGACCCTGGAACAGCGACGACCCCGGCGCGACTCCCGTAACCGGCAAATACACCTTTCGCAACGCCGATCTGGGCGTCTTCCATGGAATTGCGGGCACGCTATCGTCTGACGGCCAGTACAGCGGCGTGTTGAACCGGATCGACGTGGACGGCGTCACCGATACGCCCAATTTTCTCCTGACGGAGAGCGGTCATCCGGTTGACTTGCGGACCAAGTTTCACGCCACGGTGGATGGGACCAGCGGCGACACTTTTCTCGATCCGGTGGATGCGCAGTTTCTGAACTCCCGCGTGTTGGCTCGCGGCGGAGTTTATAGTAAGGCCGACTTCAAAGGCCGGACCATCGACCTGAACGTCGATATGCAGAATGCCCGCGTGGAGGATTTGCTGCGGCTGGCGATGAAGTCGCAAGCGCCTTTGAGCGGCGCGATCCGTTTTCAGGCCAAGCTATCGATTCCGCCGGACCCCGCGAAAGTAATCGACAAGCTGTACCTGGACGGTAATTTCATCATCGGGGCAGCGCGGTTTAGGAGTCTGGACATTCAGAAGAAAGTGACGACGCTCAGCGAGCGGGCGCGCGGCCAAACGGAAGATGACCCCGCGGACCGGGTGGTGTCGAACATGCGCGGTCATTTCCTGCTCAACCGCGGGGCCGCAACTTTCTCGACGTTTTCTTTTGCCGTGCCTGGCGCGCTGATTACCCTGGACGGCGCTTATGGCTTGCGTAGCGAGGCACTCAATTTTGAGGGCACGGCGCAAATGGACGCCAAACTCTCTCAGATGACCACCGGCGTGAAGCATGTGCTGCTGAAGGTGGTGGACCCGTTTTTCCGCAAAGACGGGAAGACGGTGATTCCGATCCGGATCACCGGGACACGCGCGCAACCGTCTTTCGGGCTGCGATTCGGGAGCCGGAAGTAAGTCCCGAAATCGAACTTGCCTGTCCGAATTGAAACGTGTTCCGGCTGCTAATGCCATGCATCCACAAGGATTGATCCTGGAACTCCGCGTGCTCTTCCTATGGCGATGATCGGTGCTATCAGGAGAACCTACCGGGGACTGCTTAAACACCCCGCCTACTTTCTAGCCGTTATCGTCACGCTGATGCTGGGAATCGGCGCGAACAGCGCAATTTTCTCCGTGATCGATGCGGTGCTGCTTCGGCCGCTCCCTTACCCGGCCAGCGGCCGGCTAATGGAACTGTATCTGAACAATCCAGTCCGGAAGGTAGAAAAGGGGCAGGTTTCTCCGGCTGGCGTTGAGGATTGGAATCGGCTGTCGCACAGCTTTACCGGCGTAACCGGCGCGTACACTGAGAATCGGTCTGAGACGACCGGGCGGCTTCCCGAGCAAGTAGTGTGCGCCATTGTGGCGCCGCGCTTCTTTCCGGTGATGGGAACACCCGCGCTACGGGGACGGGGATTCACGGCCGATGAAGACCTGCCGGACGGTCCCGACGTCGTTGTAATTAGCGAGAGGTTCTGGCGGCGGCGTTTTAATGCCGATCCGAATGTGCTCGGACGAAACGTCCGGATCAGAAAAACGCCGCTGCGGATTATTGGCGTGATGCCGGGATCGTTTCGCTTCCCTGCGGTCGACGTGGACTTCTGGATTCCCGCGCAGATGCCGCAGGTGGTGATGCAGAATCGGGAAAGCCGTTTTTATACGACCATCGGACGGCTCCGGCCGGGAGTAAGCCGGGCCGAGGCGCAGGCGGAGCTGGCCACGGTTCAGGCCCGTTTGGGCTTCGAATATCCGGCGACAGAAGCAGGCTGGACCGTGGAGGTGGAGCCGCTCAAAGAGGAGACCGTGGGCGGCGTGCGGCAATCGCTTTGGATCCTCTTTGGTGCAGTTTCCCTGGTGCTTCTCATTGCCTGCAGTAATGTCGCGTGCCTGATGCTGGTCCGCGCGAGCCAGCGCGAACGGGACATGGCGGTGCGTTCCTCTTTGGGCGCCCGCCGGGTTCAATTGATACGAGAACTTCTGCTCGAAGCTGCTTGTCTGGCGATCCCGGGCGGTTTCCTCGGCCTGATGTTGTCGGCGTGGGGCAGCGACCTCTTCCGCCAGGCGGCAGCCAAACTTCCCCGGGCGGAAGAAATACGGCTGGACTGGCGCATCGTGGTGTTCACGCTGGCGCTGAGTATGCTGACCACCGTGCTGTTTGGCCTGATTCCCGCGTTCCAAGGGACGCGCCAGAAACTCGCTGGCGTACTGGCGACGGGAACTCGAACACAAACCGGAGGACGTCATACGGTGCAACGCGTATTAGTAGGGGCGGAAATCGCGCTAGCGATTATTCTGCTGGTCGGAGCTAGCTTGCTCATCCGCAGCCTTTCCCGTCTCGGGAACGTCTCACTCGGCTTCCAGACTTATCACGTGCTCACTCTGCGCATCAGCGCCAGTTGGGGCGAGACGGGTGATCCGGAGAAAGTCGCGCAGCGGCTGGACAACACGCTTCGAGTTTTGCGCAATACGCCCGGAGTGGAGAGCGCCGCGTGGGCCTCGGGGATACCCGGATCGGGCGCCCCGTACGAACTGGGCTTTCAGATTGCGGGCCGTGCGTCGGATCAAACCATGTCAGATCGAACTAACGGAAAGCTGTACTCCGATTCCACCCTCGTGAGCACGGGCATCTTCCGCACGTTGGACGTTCCGCTGGTTTCAGGCCAGACATGTCCCGACGTGGCGCCCGGTTCCAAAGCTCCTTCGCCGGTGGTAGTGAACAGCAGTTTCGCCCAGAGATTCTTTCCGGATGAGAATCCCATCGGGCAGCGGCTGGTCTATGCGTTCAGTGGCGTTCAACTCCAGAACCAGATTGTGGGAGTCAGCAGTGACGTGCGCGACCACGGCTATGCCAGCGATCCAAAACCGATGATGTACTTGTGCGGGCAAGGCGGGTACATCCCCGACCCTACTTACCTCATCAAGACGCAAGGCGATCCGTCCGAAATGGCGAATACCCTTCGCCAGGTGATCCGCGGGATTGAGCCAACGCGCGCCGTTTATGCGATCCAGCCGTTGTCCAATTACATGGAAACGACCCTTTCCGAGCGCCGCTTCCAGACGCTGTTGCTAGGCCTGTTTGCAACCACGGCGATTTTGCTTGCGGCCATCGGACTCTACGGAGTGGTGACCTTCCTGGTGCAGCAAAGAACGCGCGAGATTGGCCTGAGAGTCGCTATTGGCGCGCAGACCAAGCATATTTTGGTAGGAGTTTTCCGCCAAGGCGCGATCATGACCCTGGGCGGTGTCGCCGCCGGAATGATTTGCGCCGCAATCCTGTCACGCTTGATTTCGAGCTTGCTATTTCGCGTGAGTCCGCTCGACCCGTTGACGTTCAGTATCGTTCCCGTCGCGCTGGTCTTGGTGGCCGCCGCCGCTCTGTTCTTCCCCGCAAGGCGCGCCGCGAAGATCGATCCGATGGAGGCATTGCGGCAAGAGTAGATCGTCGCTTCGACAGCGCCTACCGCTTCAGAATTTCGATCGATCCATTGCGCGTTTCGAGATCGACAGTGTGGCCGCCAGTCCCGATGGTTCCCTCCGCCTCTTGAGAATGCCTCGAATCATGATCGCTCGCAACCCCCGCGAAGTCCGACCGGATGGAGCCGCCAGTGGTATGGGCCTGCACGCGCGCGTTGGCGGAGTCAGGCAGGTAAACTACAATCCCGGAGTTGCTGCTGCGAACATGGACATCGGGCACGTTCTGGCCATCCAGACGAAGTTCCACATGTCCGTTGGAAGTCTCCAGCCGAACCGTGCTATCCGCTGCCGGATCACTCAAGCGAGCGTCGATCTTGCCGTTGGTCGTACGCGCTTCGAAGCGGCCGTGCGAAGCCTCCGCGTCGATCGGGCCGTTTGACGTGTGAAGGCTTGCGTTACCATCCAGGCCGCGGATTTCAATTCGTCCGTTGGAAGTGTCCGCGGTCAATTCGCCTTTGACGTCGGTGACCTGGATTGTCCCATTGGAGGTGCGGAGGCGTGCGCCCCCTTCCACGTCTTCCACCTGGATGCGGGCGTTCGAGGATTGAATTCGATCAAGCAGCATCTTTTTCGGAACGCGGATCGAGTACCGGACGCCTCCGCCACCGTTCCAGGAATCCGGACGCTCGGTCCGGATGCGGACCGACCCGGAAGAAGCCGTCATGTCCACTTTGATCTCGTTGAGCAATTGCCGGCTGCTGGCGTACTTGGTGCCGTTGACGTCGACAGTATTGCCCTGGCCGCCCAAGACTTCGATTTCTCCGTTGAAGTTCTCTACCGAAAGGGCCGCGCCGGGCTGCACCTCGAAGGTCTTATGAAAGTCCTCTTTGTAACGGTCGTTCTCCCCGAAATCGACCACGCAGCCGCCGAGCAAGAGGGCGGGTACACAGAATATGCCTGCTTTCATGGCTTACTATACGCAGCGGGCGAGAGAAAAGTTCGGCTTACGAAACGGGCCGGCGGCGTCTGGCATTGCTTCGGGTTGGGACCTGATGGTCGCGGCTCGGAAAGGGTGACTGAGCCGCGACCGTCAGGGAGCGGGCCGGAAGTAGTGGCAAGCTCGTTTCATGACAGATCCTTAGACCAACATCTCGAGCCTAAGCGAGCGCATATCGGGAACCAGCAAGTCCGGACCGTATGTTGCCAGTTCTTCGGCCCCGATTACGCCGGTGGCCACGGCGATGGAGCGGATACGATTGCCACGCGCGGCCAGAATGTCGTTCGGATGGTCGCCGATCAGGCTGACCTGGGCGCCCGGTCTGATCCAGCCCGCATGCCGGGCTTCGCGGATGGCGATTTTCACCAGGCCTGCCCGATTTTTCGCCATCTCGGCAAAGGCGCCGAAGCGGAAGTAATTCCTTAAACCGGCGCGTTCCATCTTCTTCCAGCCGATCGCGGTCAGGTTTCCGGTCACCAGGCCTGTGGGTATATCATTCTTTTGAAGCTTTCTCAGTAGCAGCCGCACTCCCGGACAGACTTTTCGCTCGAGATTCGGACACATCCGCGCGTAAATTCGCTGCGCGCGCTCGATGATGCCGGGCGCCGATTCGCGGATGCCTCGCCGGTCGAATCCATGCCGCTGCAGCATTTTGGTGATGATGTCCGGGTCCAGCATGCCGGCCAGCGGGATGCCATCCGTGGACATTTGAACGCCCACCGTCCGCCAGATGGCGCGTTGCAGCGCCTCGCGATGATGCGGCCCGGCCCGGCGGATCAAGGTGCCGTCTATATCGAAGAGAACCAGGGCGTTGGGAGAATCCAAATCCTATCTTATGGGACATCGCTAGTTGATTGCGCCGCCGCTGCGGCCGGCATCGGCAAGCGCAAGTTTCGGCCGCCGCGCCAGGGCGGCGCTGTCGGGACAATCGCCACTTGACTGCGAGACCCGTGATGATGGTTGCCGAACCGCCGGAGCGGCCGTCGAGCGGCAGGCATCGGCAAGTGCAAGCTACGGCCGCCGCGCCAGGGCGGCGCTGTCGGGACAATCGCCACTTGACTGCGAGACCCGTGATGATGGTTGCCGAACCGCCGCTGCAGCCGTCGAGCGCCCGGCATCGGCAAGTGCAAGCTACGGCCGCCGCGCCGGGGCGGCGGTGTCCGGACAATCGCCGCTGCGAGACCCGTGATGATTGGTTGCCGAATCGCTGCTGCGGCCGTCGAGCGCCCGGCGTCGGCAAGCCCAAGCTACGGTCGCCGCGCCGGCGCTGTCAGGACAAACGCTACCTTACGTCGATTCCCTTACTTGACCGTAACAGCAATGCTAGCCGCCGTGACGTTTGGCGGAGCGCCCGCCGTGATGGTTGCCGAACCCGGCGCTACCCCTGTCAAGCGCACAGTCACGCTGGTTGCATTAGCGGGAAAAGTCACCGTCGCCGGGGCCGTGGCGACACTGGGCGTGTCGGAGGTCAGATTGACCGTCAGGCTCACCGGCGCGGGCGCCGAGAGGGTGAGCGAAACATATTGAATCGACCCCGCACTGATGCTCGCGCTCCCGGGGAAGAAGGCAGTCGCTTCGCTGACCTGCAGTTGTTGGGTCACCGGTTGATAATTCCAGCCGGACGCGGTGATGGTGACCGATCCCAGGTTGAGTCCGGTGACTTTTGGTATCAGGGTTGGAATGGTTGAGCCGCCCGGGACAAATATATTGGTCGCCGATATGGTCACCTTAGTGGTATCGCTGCTGGCCAGCATGATGAAAACGCCATTCGCCGGCGCCGGCACTCCCAAGGTAATCGGGAACGGAGTGGATACGCCCGGCGTCAGGGTCGTCACCGGAGGCAAGATAATTCCACTCAAGTTGGTCAGCAAGAAGCTGGCGGAACTTGCAGCGCCAGTCACCGACGCTGTCACGGTGTAGCTGCCCGCGATGGAATTGGCCGTAAACGCGGGCGATGTCGCGATGCCGGCGCTGTTGGTGTTCACCATGTTCGATCCGCTGAAGGCTCCACTGGCGCCGGTGCTGGGCGCTAAAAAGACCACTGTGACGCCCGCCACGGGATCGCCGGCGGCATCCAGAACCTTGACCACCAGCGGGTTGGTAAATGTGCTATTGATTGGCGCGCTTTGATTGCCGCCGCTCACCACCGTAACGCTGGCAGCCGGACCGATATTGGTCAACGAGAACGACGCCGCTGCCGCAACGCCAGCTACCGTTGCCGTCACGCTATACGTTCCCGGTGTTCCGTTGGCGGTGAACATTGTGGAGGCAACGCCCGATGCATTGGTGGTTATGGTATTCGCCCCTCCGGCGAAGCTGCCGCTTGCGCTCGAAGCAGGAGCCGTGAACGTCACCTTCACTCCGCTGACAGGATTTCCAACTGCGTCGCTTACCGTAACCCCGAGTGGAGCGGCAAAGGGCGTGTTGACCGCGGTGATCTGGCCGCTGCCACTGGTTACGGAAACGCGCGCCGCCGGTCCAGCCAGGTTGGTCAGAGCGAATGTCGCGGGCGCCGCCACTCCTGAAACGGAAGCCAGCACCGAATACGCCCCGGCCACGCTATTGGCGGTGAAAACAGCGGAGGCCGCACCGGTCACATCCGTTGCGGCGGTGGCTGAGATCCCGGTCGCAAACGTTCCCGTTGCGCCGCCCGAAGGCGCGAGGAACGTAACCACCGCGCCGCTCAGCGGATTTCCCATCGCGTCTTTCACCATCGCCACCAACAGAATGCTAAACGCCGTGTTGACCGGCGCGCTTTGCGGCGTTCCTTTCGTAGCCGCGATCGACGCCGCGGAAGGTCCGCCTGATGAAATCGTCAGGATCAAATTCGTGGTTGCGGTTTGCGCGGGAAAACTTGCGTCTGTCACTTTAAACGTCAGCGGCGTGTTGGTTACCGTTGCGGTGGGCGTTCCGGTAATCTGTCCGGTGGCTGGGTTCAGTGTCAATCCAGTGGGCAGCGTGCCAGAAGTCAATGCCCAGGTAAGGGGCGCCGTTCCGCCATTGGCTGAGAGCGTTTGAGAATAAGTCGCGTTCACGCTGCCGTTGGCGAGAACGGTTGTGACAATCGTCAGTGGCGCGCCGACTTTAACGGTAGCCGTGGTATCCGGAATCGACGGTAACGCATTCGCGTGGATGGTGGTCGATCCGGCCGCCACGCCGGTGATGCGTATGCTTGCGGAGGTCGTGTTGGCGGGGATAGTGATCGTTGCGGGCACGGAAGCCACCGCTGGATTGTCGGAGCTTAAGTTGACCGTCAGGCTGGTGCTCAAAGGCGCGGAGAGAAGCAGGGTCAGAAACTGGGAAGCCCCCTGGCCGACACTCACGCTGGTTGGCGAGAAGCTCAAGGCATCGGTGACCGACACCGTCTGCGACACGGTCGCGTAGGTCCACGCGGAAGCAGTGATGGTGGCTGAGCCAAAGCTGACGCCAGTCACTTTCGGCGTCACGGACGGCGTGGTCGATCCGGCTTGGAAGAGGACGGTCGACACGCTTAGGCTTACCTTGGTCGTGTCGCTGTTCGCTAAAGCAACGTAGACGTTGCTCGTCGCCGGCGAACCCAGGGAAATGGGGTAAGGAACCGAAGAGCCAGGGAACACCGAGAGGTTGGCCGGCAAGAGTATCGCCGGTTGAGATGTGACTGCGAGCGGCGTTGTATGAGACAGGGCGCCACTGGCGCCTTGCAGGTTGACGTTGAAACTCCCCGTAGGCGCGCCGGCCGAAGTCGTGAGAGTCAGCACTGAGCTTCCCGCGCCATTCACGGAAGGCGGCGAGAAGGAAACGCTCACTCCGGAAGGCAGCCCGGTGGCCGTTAATGTCACTGAGCCGGTAAAGCCGTTGAGTGCGCTGATGGTGACGGTCGAGGTTGCGGAACCGCCGCCTGACGCCACTACAACCGCGGCCGGTGAAATGGACAACGTGAAGTCCGCTGTCGTGACGGTTAACGTCACGGTCGTTGAGTGTAGGAGATTTGCGCTCGAAGCCTGCACGCTGATCGGATAGGTTCCGCCAACCGCGGAAGCGGAGACGGTCAGCGTGAGCGTACTTGTCCCGGAGCCGGTAACGGAGGCCGGGGAGAACGCTGCGGTGACGCCAGCCGGCATGCCGCTGGCCGCAAAACTCACCACGCCATTAAATGCGTTCAAGGCGGTGACGGTAATCTTGGAGGTCACCGAGCTACCCATATTGCCCGTCACTGACGCGGGCGACGCGGACAGCGTGAAATCGGGCGCTCCCATCACCGTGAGAGTGATCGGCGTAGTGTGTATCAGGGTTCCGCTGGCGCCCTGAACGGTGATCGGGTACGAGCCTGGCGTGGCGTTGGCGGCTGCCGCGAGGGTTAGTGCCGGCGAGCCGGAACCGTTGACGGAGTTGGACGAGAAAGTTGCGGTAACTCCAGACGGCAATCCGCTGGCTGTCAGATTGACAACGCCGCTGAACCCGTTCAGGGCCGCGATCGTGATGGTGGAATTTGCCGAGGATCCGTCCGTCACCGTGACCGCGGAGGGTGACGCGGACAATGCGAAGTCGGGCGCGCTGACCGTCAAGGTGACAGCGACCGGAAACACCAAACTGCTGGTGGAACCCAACACCGTGATCGGGTAATTGCCCAGCGGCGTGGCCGTGGAGGTTGTCAAAGTGAGCATCGACGATCCGGAGCCGGTGAGGGAAGTCTGAGAAAACGATGCGGTAACACCGGCCGGGACGCCGCTCGCCGATAGGGTCACAGTGCCGCTAAACCCGCCCAGGTCCGTCACGGTGATCTGGGTTACCGCCGATCCACCCGGCGCAACGCTCAGCACCGTTGGCGCCGCCATCATCGAGAATTCCGGCGTTTGGGATGCGCCGCAGTAGCTGAGGGCTTTGTAAACGTTGACCCGGCCACCTGTGATGGTCCTGCCGGCCAGCGACGGGATCGGATCGACACTGTTCAAGATCGCTGCCTTCACGCCGTTAGTGTCCAGAGAGCATTTGGAGAGCACCAGTGCCGCTGTGCCGGATACATGCGGAGCGGCCATCGACGTCCCGCTCAGATATTCGTAACTGGCGCCAGGAACCGTGGACAGAATATTGACTCCCGGCGCGCCCAGATGCACCGACGATAATCCGTAGTTGGAGAAGGACGCGAGATCGTCCTGATTGTCGGTTGCGGCTACGGCGATCACGTTCGCAACGTTGTAGCTGGCGGGGTATTCGGGAAGTTCGCCGTCGTTGCTCGACCCGCTATTCCCAGCGGCCGCTACAAACAACATGTCGCTATTGTTGGCGTCATTGACTGCCTCTTCGAGCGAGCCGCCGTTTCCCGCCACGCCCCAGCTATTGTTCAGCACGCGTATGTTGACGCCTTGAGACTTCAGTTGTACGGCGGCTTCGATGGCATTCATAGCGTCAGCCACCGTGCCGGTTCCCGTGGAATCGAGGAACTTCAACGCTAAAATCGATGTGGTCCAGTTGACGCCGGCCACGCCCTGCAGGTTGTTGCCTTGGGCCCCGATGATTCCCGATACATGGGTGCCGTGAAAGTAATCGTCCAGCGGATTGCAGGTGAGCGCCACGAAATTAAATCCGTGGCTGCCCGGCGGGCAAGTATACGTCACGCCTTCTGAAACGATTTGATAAGACGTTGACGCCGACCAGACGTTCGCCGCGAGATCGGGGTGGGTGTAATCCACGCCGCTATCGACCACGCCCACCACGATGCCCGACGATCCTCGGCCAATGTCCCAGGCCTTCACGGCGCTAATGTCGGCGAAGGGCACGCCGGTTTGGCCCTGAACGTTCTGGCCGGTGTTCTGCATCCCCCAAAGCTGGGGAAAATCCGGATCGTTGGGTATGGTGTCGGAAGCGTGAATGATGTAGTTCGGCTCGACGGAGGCGACCAGTGAATTCAGGCTAAGTGCCGCGAGCAGAGTGGGAACGTCTTTGGAACGGGATTTCAGGCGAATCCGGCCCGTGCGGCCGATTGGATGCATGCTTTCGGCATCGACGAGTTGCGAAGATTGCCGGCTAAACCCGAGGGTTGTGGCCCAGGGCCAAAGCTGCAAGAGAACCTCGTGAGCGGCAACCTCCTGGCCTGAGACGATCTCGGTTTGGATCTGTCCGAAGGACAGCCACGGCGATAAGACCATGACCGTGGCTAGGGCGGCAATGCGGCTCTGTTTCATGTTTAGTCGGGCGGAATGGGCAGCAGAAACTACTTTGAAGCAAACTCGCCGTAATTTCAACCCCGACAAGGCCTAGGAGAGGGAGGGTGTGACCCAGGTAGGACTCTACGCGATTTTCGGGCTATTGACTTGCACAAGAACCGAAGATCGCCAGGCGGATCACTTGACCGTGACGTTGTAAAATCGAAGGCCGGGCCGTCAGGCAGCAGCGTCCGCAATTCCAGCGCTTCACCGCCCATTAGAGGTTTCGGGAAAATCACGGTAAATACTTTGACCTTTCAACCGGGGGCTTCACTACCTATGGTGGAGATTCACGTAATGGAGCTACGGCGAGGGGGCACGGCCGGAGGAGAGCCCGCCGTGATGATTGCTGAACCTCTGGCGGCTCCAGTCAACCGCCCTGTATTGGGTCATTGGGTGATGAAATGACATCACGAATTGGATCAATTGGCAGGCGAGAGAGTTAGGCGCAGTTTTTCCGTGGCAGCGCTGCATCGAAATGTGTGGCACGATATGATCAGGCGTTGGCACAAAAGAAGGCGAAAGACCAGTTCCGGTTTGGGATCGGGGAATGGTACGGACAGAATTTCGTCCACCTACCGCCCGAGGAACGAAAGGCGTTTGCCACAGCCCCAGGAACCCCGCCGTGCCCGTTCCGCAGCACGCCAGCGGCTACCTTGGCGTGCAACAAGAAGGGTGGCGTGTGCTCGCTGCGCCTCTTCCATCGTGATCCGGACGGCAAGGTCGCGCCGGTTGCCGATGATCGTCGCGCCTTGCGCGCCCTGTGCCCGAGCCGGTTCCTCCAGGACCGCACCATCTTTGCCTGGGTCGGGCAAGAACTCCTGGCCACGCCTGCGCCGAATGTCGTTGGCGAAGTCGGTTTCCTTGAAGGCGTGGCAGCGGATGGTGGCTCCGAAGGAGACGACGTTGGACGGATTGACCATGTTCTGGTCCACCCGAGAGCACAGCCCTTGCAGTGGTGCGCGATGGAAATTCAAGCCGTCTACTTTTCAGGAAAGAGCATGGGCAAGGACTTCGCCGCAATCGCACAACACGAAGGCCTGACCATACCGTTTCCCGCAGTCCACCGTCGTCCTGATTACCGCAGCAGTGGACCCAAACGATTGATGCCACAGTTGCAAATCAAAGTGCCATCGCTGCGTCGTTGGGGAAAGAAAATGGCTGTGGTCGTTGATGAAGCATTCTTCGCCGCCCTCGGACCAATGGACCACGTCCGCCACGTCTCCAACTGTGATATCGCATGGTTCATCGTGCGCTTTGAGGAAACCGGCCAGGGATTTATCCTTCATCCAAGCGTGATGCGCTTAACCACGCTAGAGCGCGCAGTCGAAGGCCTCACCGGGGGCACGCCCGTCAGCGCCGACGTGTTTGAAGAACGCATTCGCGCCAAACTCGCACAGCACTAAGACGACTCATCGAGAAAATCCCGGAGTCGAGCATTCAGGGAAGGGTCGTTGACCTCGCACTCCCAGATGACCAGACTCTGCCATCCGTCTCTTGTGAACGATTTTTGGTGTGCGCGATCACGGGCCTTGTTGCGCGCCAATTTTGGCTGCCAATACGCCTGCCGCGATGCGGGAACGTGCGCGAGCTTGCAATCGTGCGCGTGCCAGAAGCACCCGTGTACGAAAATGACCTTGTGCCGCCGCCGGAACACCATGTCGGGCCTGCCCGGCAAGGAGTGGTCATGGAGGCGATAGCGGTAGCCCATGCCATGCACGAGGCGCCGGACGATGAGTTCCGCCTTGGAGTTCTTGCTCGTGATCTGGCGCATGTTCGCACTGCGTTGCGCCGTCGTCAGCCGGTCCATTCGACCCCATTGTAGTGCCCCTTAGCGGTTGAAGAGTGTCTTGCGTAGATGGAGGGCGATGGCCTTGGCAAGCAAGGGGGGAACGGCGTTGCCGACTTGCTCATACTGCGAGACCCTGCTCCCGTAGAAACGGTACTCGTCGGGAAAGGATTGAAGCCGCGCTGCCTCACGCACGGTGAGGGCACGATCTTGGTCGTAGTGAAAGAACGTGCCCCAATGCGGATCGCACTTGGAGAGCACAGTCCCGCTCAGACCGTTCGGATCGAGACGACCGTAGCGGCGCGTGTGGTCGCTGCGTCGTGCGCGCTGCATGCCGGCTGGGAGGAGATCGTGTGGGATATCTCGCCAGCTTCCGCCCGGCGGGACGTGCTTGACGCGCTCAAGGTTCTGTACAGAGAGTTTTCCGGCGACATGGTTGTACAATACGGTTGCGTTCGTGCGCAATTCCTGCTGGTATGGCGTGCGTGGTTGTTTTGTGTACCGCATCTCCTCCGCGCCTTCTTCAATGTGCAAAGGAGGGAGATCGCTGAGCGCGTCCTTTACGGTCGTGTGGTGTGCAAGCAGGCTGTCAAACAAGGTGGGTTGTCGCGAGCCATTTGTAATGAGCGGGAGCCAAGTGAGCCCCCTGGCACCGGTAAAGTTGGCGCGCACGGGTGCATGATGCGTTGGCTCCGGAAACGTAATATTACCAGGGAGCATCGTCGCGAGAAGAATGAGCCGCCAGCGCTCCTGCGGGACACCATAGTGTGCCGCGCACAAAATCATGTGGGACACCCGATACCCCGCCTTGGAGAACAACTCGTAAATCGCCTTGATGAAGCGGCCATTGTCCAAGGACAGAAGTCCCGGCACGTTCTCCATCAGGATCACTTTAGGACGCAGCCCCTCCAGGACGAGCCGGCCATAATGCTCAAACAGACGATTCCGGTCATCCTCCGTGCTGCGGTGAGGTGCGTTGATCGAAAACCCCTGACACGGAGGACCACCGATGAGGACATCAACATCGTTTTTGGAAAGCCCTGTTGTGTGAAGAATCTGCTTCGCCGAGAGGTGCTCCACACTGCCGGGAAAGAACCGCGTCCCGGTATGGTTGTTCGCCTGATAGGTGTACCCATACTCCGGGCTCAGATCGTTAGCGAACGCGATCTGATACCCGGCCTGACGGAACCCCTCGGAGAGTCCCCCAGCACCAGCGAACAGATCGCCAAGAACCAGCGTACCCATACTTTTCTTATCGACGTACTTGCGTTTTTTCACTGAAACAAAGTATACCCTTTATGTTTGCAGGGCGCACGCGTGTACCACCACTGCTCGACTAGGCGAGAATCACCATTGTTGTCTGGGAAGGCCCGTTAGGTGCAAGGGCTCAAGTTGATCAGCGGGCGTGTTTTGCACAAGAAAATGTGCCATGCTTTCAGCGTCCTACGGGCGTTGCGGTGTGAAGATGCTGTGGAAAAAACACTCTAGGAGGATCGCGTCACTTTGTGGAGATTGGGTCGTTAGGTGCTCGGCGATCTTCTGGAGTGATGAAGGATCGGTACCGGTGGTGGAACAGGTCGTTAACGGATGATCAACGGAGGCTGGCGCCATCGGGCGGGGCGCCGCAAGCTTAGTTTCGAGGGCGGTGGGACCGGCTGAGAAGCGGCGTGCACCGCCTAGGTTATCAGGAACCAGATCGCGTTGCACTCCATCTTGCGCGAGTTTCTTTCGAGGTTCGGCATTTCCATGAACTGGTCCGGGACGAAAAACCAACGTCCAGCATAATACAACATTTATTATCACAATTGTTCCGGTGATGGAAGGGGTCTCAGTCCTCGGCTTAGGCGAAGACTTAAACACGCCCACGGCATCTTAACCTCTGGCACCCCACTTGCTTCAAATAACCGAGGCATGGAAATCCGCTTTGCTAACGGCAAGAAACTGCGTCTGGTGCTGGGCGATATCACCCAAATCCGGGTGGACGCGATCGTGAACGCGGCCAATTCCGGTCTGCATGGTGGTGGCGGCGTGGATGGCGCTATTCATCGCGCGGGCGGTTCTTCCATCATGCGGGAGCTGAACGAAATCCGGCCGCGCATCGGGAGGTGTCCTCCAGGAGACGCCGTGGCAACAGGCGCGGGTTCGCTACCAGCCCAATTCGTGTTCCATGCGGTAGGGCCAATCTATAATGACGGGCTGAACGGCGAACCCGCGCAACTTGAGAGTTGCTACCAGCGATGCTTACAGCTCGCCGAAGAGCGGAACCTTCGATCCATCAGCTTTCCAGCCATCAGCACCGGCGCTTACGGATATCCTCCCGCGGAGGCCGCAAATATTGCGCTTCATGCCGTGGCCAAGCATCTGGAGACCACGGTAGGCGGTGTGCGCGAAGTGCTGTTCGTCTTGTTCGACCAGGGGTCCTATAACTGCCACGCAGCGATCGCGGCGCGGGATTTTCGAAACTCGGTACAATGAAGCAATAATGCAGGTCTTGCTGGCTGGCGAGCACAAATTTCTGCTGCTCGAACTGGATCCGGAGATTGTCGGCACTCTGGCCAAACAGGCGGGGTTCGAATTCACGCTGGACGAAGGCGCGCGGACTTTGAGTCTGGACCTGGTCGCGACGGATCGCACCGCGCCGCTATTGCTTTTCGACGCCGCCGATCCCGGGAACCTCGGCTGGTTTTCGCGCTGCCAGTTCTATGTGGATGGCAAGTCCGGCGCCGTGCTGCAGACGCCGATTTTCCTAGCCAACCGGAAGGACCGGAACGGGCGCACCATGCCGAACTCGGTTCGCCTGCAAATTACCAAGGAGCTGCCGCAGTCGTTTCGCTTGCCGGGAAAGCAGCCGGTGAATGAGCAGATGGTGTATGCGGTCCTGCAGCACCTGCTGAGCGCCCTGATGAATACCGGCGTGGGCGTGTGCGGTGGCCCCATCGTCAAACCGCTGGCTGGACGCACGGAAGCGGTCGGTGTCCGGAACTGAAGTACTCTATCGGCGAGTACTTTTGGCAAACAAATACAACGGTTTATTCATTGGCTCCGGTTCGAGCCCTGTGCCAGAATCAGGTTTCAGGATCGCCAATCGGAGGACGATCCTGGAAATAGGCCGGCTTGCCTAGCCGGCCTATTTTGCGTAAAACGCTGAAATACTGCGCCAGATTGAATAAGGGTTTGAGAGTGGGTTAGGTGAATGGCGAGCCCTGGGCTGGAGATGCTGGGTTTTGTCGGCCCCGAACTTAATTGGTCACTGTCAGCAGTGCGGATTGGCTGGCCACGCCGCCGATGCTGACCACCACCGGCTGCGTCCCCGTGGGAACGTTGGCGGGCACCTGATAATTGATCTGGACCACGCCTACCAGGCCGGGCGTGTCACCGATAAACGCTATCGGTGCGTTGATGCCGGCGACCGTGACGGAAGCATTTTGCGCCGGACGAGGCAGATTGGCCAGCGCGGTTTGCGCCGATGGCGCCGCGCCGGTTGCCAACTGCGGCGTTAGCACGCCCGCGCCGGTGATAAAGAGCGTGATGGTCTGGCCGCGCGCGGCGCTGGTGCTGGGCACCGGGGCTTTGTTCTGATCGACAAAAATTCCTGGCGCCGTACTGCCCACGGCGAAGGATTTGGTTGCGACTTTGCCGTTGTTGTTGACGCTCAGCAGCGCATTCGAGTTGGCCGCGGTTTCGTAGGGAATTTGCAGATTGATCTGTCCCGCGGAAACGTAATAGAGGGGAGCGGCGACGCCATTGATGGTGGCAGCCACACCATTCATCGTGAAGGGAAGCGGTACGGCGCTAGCGGCTTGGGCGGAAGGCCCCAGTTGCGACCCGAAGACACTCAAGGTCATGCCCGGCGCGGAATTGACAACAAAAGAAGCGCCGTTGGTGAGGCCGCCAATTGAGGGAGTGGTTCCGCTAGAGCGCGAAGCCGACTGTACAGTGACATTGACCGATCCCGTGACGCTACCGAAGGTTGCAACAATCGTTCCGGAGCCCTGGGATAGCTGGGACCCAGTGACAACGAGAGTAGCCGTCGCGGTCCCGGCCGAACCGGCGAGATTCGCCGAACCCAACGAATTGCCGCCGATGGAAAATGACACCGCTCCGGCAGGCGTGTTGCCGGTGGTGTCGGTGACGCTAGCGATCAGGTACACAGTGTCGGTGAATCCCGCGGGATTCAGGCTGCTGATCACCGAAATAGTTTGCGTCTCGACCGGAGTGACAACTGTGCCGCCGCCCCAAGCCACCGCCAGATTGTAGGCATCCACCGATCCCAGCCCCGTAGCCTGATCGTATCCAGCACCGGCATTGTAGCCAACGGGCGTGGGAGTGCAGCCGAAAGCACGCCGGCCGCAAGAAACTTCTACGATATTGTTGCCCGTTGTGACGTCATGAAAGACGCCCGAGGTAGTCTGCGCCAAAGAATATAGCTTGGGGTTTATGTTGCCCAGACCGTTGGACCCGAGGTATTGACCGATCAGCGTGGTTAAACCTGCGAATACGGGAGTGGGGACAGACGTTCCGCCATAAACTTGGAGGCTTCCGCCGGAGTACACCAAATACCCATCGTGGTCGGCGGAAGCGGACAGGGAGACATCCGGAACGTCTCGAGCGTTATCGGCCGGGACGCCCGGGCCAGTCTGCCAGGATGGCTTGGTGAAGAAGATGCTGGCGCCACCGCCGCTGGCGGAGGGCTCGCCATCTTCGGCGCTGTCGTTCCAGGTGGTTTCCGGAATGTACGACAGCGCGGAGGCGAACGTGCTAGTGTTCGTTGCACTCCAAAACTGTCCGCTTCCGTCCACGAATTCGGTTCCACCGACGGAAGTAACTTCCGGAACGCTGCCCGGTGTGTCTACGGCCAAACCGGGGTTCTGGGCGTCGCCGCAGTCGGCCCCGCCGTTGTCACCCGAGGCCGCAAACCAAGTGATCCCCTGGGCATTTCCCTGCTGCGCCCAGGAGCGGAACGTCTGGGTGTCAGACTGCCCGGTTTCCTGCTCGCACAGCCCGTAGCTTACGCTCACCACCGGCGCCAGATTCTGGTCGATGGCGTACTGGACGGCATCCAGCACATCGGACGTGTAGACAAAGAGAATGGTCGCATTGCGGGCCACGGCGCCGGACCACTCCAGGTCGAGATCGGCTTCGCCCAGATCGCTGTTGCTGAGGCCGGGATCCTGCGAGTTCGGGACCAGCATCACCTGCGGATCGTTGGCAGACAAGCCGTATTTCGTGCGAAAAGCTTCGATGTCGGAAAGATTGATCTGTGTTTGGCCGGCGATGACCAGCTTTTTACCGGTTCCGGTGAAGCCCGCTTTATACAGCGAAGAAATGTTGTAGATGGTGGCAAGATCGTCGGGCGCAATATAGTGGTTCCCGGAAGTCGCCGACGTGTAGTCTGGCGATGTAGAGCCTGTTTTGCCCTTGGCAGCCGGGCGGCTATGGGGTTTCATGCGGAAATCGTTCAAACCGCGAAATCCTTGAATCACGCCGCTGAAAGCCGCCGGCACGGACGGCGCGGTGGCGTTGGCGAAATGTATCTCGCCGTCTACCAGATAATGATGCAACTCGGTTTGGAACCCGATCTCCATTTGTGCTGCCGTTCCGTTGACCGCGATCCAGTTTTTGCCGCGCGCCACGGCGGCGATGGTTAACCCTTGCGATTTTAACCAGGACGTCAGCGTGGCGATATCCGCGTCGCTCACTCCAAAACGCTGGGCATACTCTTCCGGCGTCAGCCAATGCTGGTAGTTGGGTGAAGCCGGGTTTTGCTGATCCTGCAGCAATTGATCGAGGTCGGTCTGCTGGCTGGGTGATTTGGCCAATTCGACGGTCACGTAGGAAACCGCCAACGAAGGCGACACCCGCCCTTGGTCGTACTCAGCCAGGGCTTTGGGATGCACTTGCCCGGTCAAGGTAACGCGTTGCGCGTTATCGACTTTTTGTGTAATCCGGGTTTGCTGAGCCAAACCGCTTCCGGCCATGGCTGCCACAGAAATCAGAGCGAGAGTTCGAATTCGCATGTATGGATACTTACCCGTCGGGAGGGACGCGCTGGGCCTATAACCCATGACGGCGGGAGTGTTCGAATCGTTGCCCTGAAAAGCTTAGCGGAAAACCTTAACTGTCCCTACGGATAGAAACGTTATGGCCTTCCGGATAACACTTTGGAACTGGTCCAATCGCTATTTAGTACCTGCTGATTTCACTCCTAACCGACGAATCTACGAAGAGATAGGAGAACCTCAGTTCCTCGAGATCCAGCCCGGCTCGCCTGTGCCCGGACCCTGTCCAGCGCTGTCATGTACACGCTGGTCTCGTGCACGCTGGTCTGCGCGCAGACCACGCAAGGCCTGATCGCCGGGCGCATCGTCGATCTTCGGTCTAACAGCGGGATCGGGGGCGCGGCCATCACCTGCTCCAGCCTGGCGACCAATACCAACGCTGCCGCTCTTACCGACAGCGCCGGTTACTATTCGCTGCCTTTGCTCCCGCCGGGTCTCTATCGAGTACGGGTGGATTCCCACGGCTTCCAAGGGCAAGAGGCGCAAGAACTCGAATTGCCGGTCGCGGGCCGGCTGCAGGTGGATTTCCAGTTAAGGCCCCTTAATGACATTTGGGAAGCGGGGCAGTTTCGCAGCTACGTCCTACCGCAAAACAAGACCATCGTCACTTACTTCGGTCCCGATCTGGACGAGTCGCATGCGGCGCTGCTGGACCCGCAACGGGCCCGGCAAGGCACGCTGGAAGCCACGGTGTCCAGCGTCGTCGATCCGCTGCAGCTCGATAATCTCCCGTTAGCCGGCCGCGACGTGTACAACCTGCTGGTCATCCAAGCGGCGGTCACTTCCGACAACGGGACGTCGCGCGGATTGGGACTTTCGATCGCCGGCCAGCGTCCCACAGCTTCAAATTTTCTACTCGACGGCGTCGAGAACAACAACTATCTGGTCACCGGCCCTCTCGTGGCGGTGGCGCCGGAAGCGGTACAGGAATACCGGATCTCGACCGCAGACTACTCGGCCGAATACGGCCGGACGGCCGGATTTCTGGCCAATGCCGTGACTCGCGCGGGCGGCAACGCGTGGCACGGAGTTGGCTATCTCTACGTTCAAAACGAAGCCCTGGACGCCAACACCTTTCGCCGCAATCTGGCGGACGAAGCACGCCAGCGAGATCGCCAATGGCAGCCGGGCGTCGAGATCGGTGGTCCGATCTTGCACGATCGCTTGTTCATTTCCGGATCGTTCGAGTATTTCCAGGGTGTGAGCCAAAGCGATCTGAACCAGACCGTGACGGTTCCTTCCGGCAATCTTATCGATTTTCTGCCGGCCGGCAGCGAAGCGCATGATCTGCTCACGCGCTTTCCGACGCCTGCGCCAAGCGCGGCCGGGTGCAGCGCCGCCACGCTGAACGCCTGCGTGGTGACGCTGAACATGGCCGAGCCCGAGACGCTCGACCGGAACCTGGGATTGCTACGGCTGGATTATATTCCCGCCAGCCAGCGCCAGCGCATCTTTGTGCGCTTGAACCTCAACCAGGTAACGCGTCCGGACTTCGTCTGGAGCCCGTACCAACAGTTCGTTTCGCCGCTGGAAGACCCGGCCTATAGCGGCGTGGTTTCCGACGTGTATACCATCAGTCCCCGCCTGACCAATGAAGCCAAGGCCAGCTTCAGCAGCGACAATCTGAGTTGGGATCGCGCCAATGCGCAGATTCCCGGTCTGCTAACACGTTTCGGCACGGCGGTCACGCTGCCCGGCCCCTACCAGCAGGTCTACCCGTTCAC
This sequence comes from Bryobacterales bacterium, assembly GCA_963836595.1. GTDB lineage: Bacteria > Acidobacteriota > Terriglobia > Bryobacterales > Bryobacteraceae > DATFZA01. The sequence continues at coordinate 2,152,203 of CAWIKC010000001.1, read as the reverse complement.
AAACAGGACAAAGAACGGCGAAACGCTGGACAGCCTGGTGTGGGCGTCCGGACGGCACATTTTGAAAGCGGGCGCTGGTGTGTTGCTACGCGGCATCGATGGCGCCCTGTCGCCCCAACCCGCCGGCATTTACAGCTTCAATACGCTGGCTTCGTTTGCGGCCGACAGCCCGGCCAACGTTCAGGCTTCTTTGCCGCGGGGCCCGGCGGGAGCGGCTGCCAATCTGGCTAACCCCGACTTCAACCGCGCGTATCGCTACAACCAGTACTTCGCCTTTGTGCAAGACACGTTTCAGGTTTTGCCTCGCCTGACGCTGAACTACGGCCTGCGCTATGAGAACTTCGGAGCGCCGGTGAATGTGGGCGCCGTCAAAGACGCCATGTTCTCAAATGGCGCATTGGTGTTTCCCTCTGGCGGGAATGAGCCTCTGTTCAGCACCGACAATCACGATTTCGGCGTGCGCCTGGGCGCCTCCTATGCGCCGACGCAATCCCTGGTGGTCCGGGCCGGCTATGGCATTTTCTACGATCGTCCGGACGACAATCTCTGGGAGACGATCCGCAATAACAATATTTTCTTCTCGTTGAACTCTCTGCCCGCGACGTTTCAGAATTACCTGGGAACTCCCGCCCGCCAGGCTCTGGCGCTTTTGAGCGCCCCGCGTGCCACCGGGACGGCGCCCGACATCACGTACTTCCAGAACGGCTTGCGCAACGGCTATGCGCAAAACATGTTTCTGGGCGTTCAGCAGCGTCTGGCTGGGCATGTATCTGTCGAGGTGAACGGGTTGAGCAGCCTCGGTCGCGAGTTGCTGACAAACGATTTTCCGGGCCGCCCGGTGTACACCAATGTCGTCTATCGAGCCAACGAGGGGATCTCCGACTACTATGCGCTGGCTGCCACGGTTCGTTATCAAAAGGACGCGCTGTTGTTGCAAATGGCCTACACGTGGAGTCATAGCATCGACAACCAGAGCGATGCGCTCGGCCTGCAGCTCTTTGATTTCGGCTTCAGTTCCACCCAGCAATTGAGTCCGGGGTTTTTGAATCCCGGCGACAGCCGCGGCGATCGGGGCAACTCGGATTTCGATCAACGCCAGAACCTGGTGTTCGCCGCCGTGGTCGCGCTTCCGGGAATTTTCAGGAATTGGACCGTGGCGAGCCTGGGCGCCTTTCGCTCCGGCTTCCCGTTCACGGTGTATGGAGCGACGCTCGCGAGCCGCGCCTACGTGGCCGATCCGCAAAATACGCTGTTGGCCCAACCGGTAGCCGAAGACGGCGGACTATTGCTGCTCAATAAGGCCGCCTTCAGCCTGAACGGCAACAGCGGCGGCGAGGTCTCGGGAAGAAACGCCTTCCGTGGACCCGGTTTTTACAACATCGATCTATCGCTGTCGCGCAACTTCCGCTTGCCGGGCGCGCCGGAGTCGATGCGGCTCGGCTTCCGGGTGGACGCTTATAACATTTTGAACCACGCAAATCTGGATAACCCGGACAATATCCTGTCGGACGCGGAATTCGGAGTGGCGTCCTACGGGAGATTGGGAACCAAGGCGGCCTTCCCGACCGAGACGCCTTTGGGGGACATGGCCCGCCAGATCCAATTATCGATGCGGTTGATTTTTTGAGAAGAATGAGGATAATTATGAACAAAACACTATGTATCTCCTTGCTATTTGCTTGCGCCGCGGCGCACGCGACTACCGTGACCTATGGCTCGTTGCTCGACCCGGCACAGGTCGCGTTCTGCACCGACCCGGCGCACCCCGTGTGCGTGGAGTTGACGCAAATTTCGTTTACCGGGCTTTCCACGGCGCCGAGTGGCGCGATGGTGGTGGATGAGAACGGGTTGACGACGATATACAGCTTCCAAAATCTGAATTACAATGTGGATCCGGACGGAACGACATATAGCGGCAGCATCACGCCCGATGAACCATTTTCTATTACTAACGCCGAAAACACCGATCTGCAGCAGGGTCTATTCGAACTTTACGTGGTCGGCAATTCCGCCGGGGTTTCGGACGGGAGCGGACTCGGTTCTCCGGATACCACCGTGCTTGCGGGAACCCAGTTAGAGGGTGCGGTCGCCACCCCCGAGCCGGCTTCTTTCGCGTTAATGCTGGCCGGTTTCACCATCGCTTGCGTACGCCGCAGACGGACACAGTGAAGAGGCTCGGGATCAGGCTGCTTTCCGCTTGTTAGGTGGTTTCCGCCGCTGCTTCGGGCGGCTCACTGTCGTTCAGTGCTCTGCCGGATCCGGCTCGAGACGCGTTCTGCGCCAACCCGGCGCAGTCCATCTGCATGAAATTGACGAACATTCAGTTTACCGGGCCGAACCGTCACGTCCTTTTCCGCCGGATCTCCCTCTCTCAGACCCGCATCTGTGTCGATAATTGAATTGGAGGAGCACCCCAAATTAGCGTGGGTCAAAGTCAAACACCCAACGGCGCCCAATCGGAATCCTGGCCCGCGCTGGTCCGCGAAGCCGACCTGGATTTGGTTGCCAGGTTGCTTCAGGGTTTTTATCCGCACCCGCTCCTGCTGATCATCCTCGCGTTGACAACCCATTTCCGGACCGAGCATCCCGGCCTGTTCTGGGGTGCGGCCGTTCTCAGTTGCCATCACAACCGGTCTTCGTATCATCTTAAAATTAAAGGGCGAACACATCTTATCCCAGTCGCGCCCGCGCCTTCGGATGCTGACGACCCTGACGGTGGCCGTGTCCGCGGGTACATCCGGCTTCTTGTACGCGAGCGCGCTCTGGCTCTATGGTTTCGAGAAATGGACTTTCACGATCGTCATGCTGTGGATCGTGGGGTGCGCTTCCGGTGGGACGATCTCGTTTACTCCGGACTTCAACCTGTTGCGGCTTTACATCTGCTTGATTCTGGGACAAGCACTGCTGGTCGGCTTTATCCGAGGAGGGCCGGAAGGCAACACTTTTGCGGTCGCAACGTTCGTCCTCGGCCTGTTTCTGGTGCTGCAAGGCCGGTTGCTAAACTCGGGGTACTGGAAGCAAATGCTGGATCGCGATCGGGAAACCACGCGCCGGCAAGAATTGGAAATTGCTCGCCTGGCCGCCGAGTCCGCCAAAAAGGCGGCCGAGATGGCGAGCCAAGCCAAGAGCGAGTTTCTGGCTAACATGAGCCACGAGATCCGCACGCCCATGAACGCCGTGATGGGCATGACCAGCCTGCTTCTGGACATGAAGATGGAGCCCGACGCCAACGAGTTTGTGCAGATCATTCGCACCTCATCGGACGCCTTGCTGTCGATCATCAACGATATCCTCGACTTCTCTAAAATCGAATCGGGCAAGCTGGAACTCGAGGATCAGCCTTTTGACGTAGTGAATTGCGTGGAAGAGGCTTTAGATTTGGTCAGCCCACTGGCGGCCGAAAAGAAAATCGAGCTGGTCACCGAAATCGATAGTGCTTGCCCACAGTGGATCTTCGGCGACGTTACCCGTCTCCGCCAGGTTTTAGTGAACCTGCTGGGCAATGGCGTCAAGTTCACCGCGGCCGGCGAGGTTGTGCTTTCGGTGCATTCGCAAATGAACGACGGCGGGGCCCGCGATCTTCACGTCGCCGTCCGCGACACCGGCGCCGGCATACCCGCCGACCGGATGGACCGATTGTTCCGGTCATTTAGTCAAGTGGACTCCTCCACCACTCGCAAGCACGGGGGCACCGGGCTCGGTCTGGCGATCAGCAAGCGGCTGACTGAGTTAATGCAGGGACGGATCTGGGTGGAGAGCAGGTTGGGAGAAGGTTCCACCTTCCATTTCACAATCCCGCAACGGATCGCCGCCGGATTTGAACCGCCCAAAGTAGACTACGCAAATTGGTCCGGTAAGAGGGTTCTAATAGTCGACGACAACCCGACCAATCGAAGAATTCTAGAAGTGCAGTTGCGCAATTGGAAGTTGGATCCAGTGGCCATCGGATCGCCGCTCGAGGCCCTGGACCGCCTGCGAACCGAGCACTTCGATCTGGCGCTGGTGGACTTCGAAATGCCCGAGATGGACGGGCTGGAATTCGCCCGGACTGTGATTCGTCTGGATCTGGCGCCCGCTATGCCCGCCATTATGCTTAGCTCTTCCGTGAGCGCCATCAAAGAATTGATTCGCGACGGAGGAAATAATCCGTTTGATGCGTTTCTCACGAAGCCCGCCAAATCGCGCCAACTGACAGAAGCTATGGCGCGCCTCCTCAACGGCGTTCAACCCGCGGACGCTAAGCGCCGCATACAGGAATTGGACCCTTCGTTCGGGGAACGGCAACCGCTGCGCATTCTGCTGGCGGAGGACAACGTGGTCAATCAGAAGGTTGGGGTGCGGCTTCTGGAACGGTTGGGGTATCGCCCCGATGTCGTCTCCAACGGGTTGGAAGTTTTGGGGGCGGTCCACAGGCAATGCTACGACGTGGTCCTGATGGATATTCAGATGCCGGAAATGGACGGGCTCGAAGCCGCCCGGCAAATTATTCAACAGTTGGACGCGGATAAGCGCCCGCGTTTGATCGCGCTCACCGCCAACGTGTTCAAGGACGACCGGGAACAGTGCACGGCGGCCGGCATGGACGACTTCCTCGGAAAGCCTTTGGACATCGCGAACTTGCGCCGGGCGCTTTCCCAATGCGACCGGGTTCCGAACCGCTGGCAGCCGGCCGCGAAGGACTAAGAACTGCACCGGGCCGCGAAAACCCGGCTATCCGATCACCTCGATCAGGCGCGACTCCTCACCCGAGGCTTCCAAGCGGATTTCCACATGCGGATTGGCCAGGATCTCCGGAAAGCGCTCGCCCCATTCCATCAGGACCACGGCATTTCGATCGAATAGCTCTTCTAACCCCAGCGCCGGCAGGTCTTGCGCGCGATCGATGCGGTAGAGATCGATATGGTACACGCGCGGGCTGTACTCGTGAATCAAGGTAAAAGTCGGACTCGATACTTCCTCCGCCGAGGCCGCACCGAGTCCTTTGACAATCCCCTTAGCCAGCGTCGTTTTGCCGGCCCCGAGGTTGCCAATCAATAGCACCAGGCAGGGCGCCGACAACTCGGCTGCCAGTTGTTCGCCCAGCGCAATCGTCTCCTCTTCGGAGTCAGTTCGATAGGTCCGCGACTTCACGGATCGCCTCGGGCAAATAGCGCAAAATGTCGGTGGCGACAAACGGCTGCTCGCCGATCTGCGCCGCCCCCAATTCTCCGGCGCGGCCGTGCAGATATACGGCGGCCAGCACGCAAGCTTCGGTTTGAGCCGGAAATTGCGCCAGCAATCCTGCGATCATGCCCGTCAAAATGTCGCCGGTGCCGCCGGTCGCCAGCGCCGGAGAACCGGTGGGATTGATCCAGACGCGCCCGTCCGGCGCGGCAATCACGGTGCGCGTTCCTTTCAGCACGATCCAAACTTTGCGCTCCATGGCGAACCCGCGCGCCTGGCCAATGCGGTCGGCTTGCACTTCCGCGACGCTGCGTTTCAGCAAGCGGGACATTTCGCCGGGGTGCGGCGTGAGCACGCGCACCGGCCCGATTCGAAATTCCTTGCGCGCCAGCGCGTTCAAAGCATCGGCATCGATCACCATGGGTTGCTCGATCTCGTCGACCAGCCGCCGCACAAATTGAATGGTATCGGGATGGCTGCCGAGGCCGGGACCGCAGGCCAGTACGTTTTTTCTCTCTACTAGCTCCGCGAGCCGATTCGAGTCCAATCCCCGGCTGGAGATGCCGCCCGTCTCCGTTTCCGGCAAAGGCTCCGTCATCACCTCGGGCGAATACCCCGCGATTACGCCGATCGCCGATTCCGCGCTGGCCACGGTAGAAAGTCCAGCCCCAGTTTTCAAAGCCGCCAGGCCCGCCATGGCGGCGGCGCCCGTCTTGCCCCGGGCGCCGGCGATGGTCAGCACGTGTCCATAGCTGCCTTTATTCGAATCTGAAGTTCGCGGCAAAAATAGTTGCTGGAATATGGCCGGCTCCGATAAGGCGAGCCAGAGACTCTGGTCTTTTTCCAGCAGATCGGTTGGGGAGCCGATGGGGACAACCCGCAGTTTGCCGCAGCGATCAGCCGCCGGCGACAGCATGTGACACAGCTTGGGAGCGGTGAAGGTCACCGTATGACCCGCATCGACGCATTCGCCCGGCACGCTTCCCGTATCGCTCGACACGCCGGAGGGCACGTCCACGGCAACCACGTCGGCCATGGGAAAGCCGCTGTTGATCGCGCGAATGAACTCGAGGCTCTTACCCGCCGCCGGTCCATTGAGTCCGGTACCGAGCAAAGCATCGACGATCAGCGTGGCGCCATGCATCTCCGGACTGATTTCAAACTGAACGGGGCAATCCTTAAACGCCCGCAGCATGATCAGATTCTCCGCCGCATCGCCACGCAGCTCGCGCGTGTCGGCGGCCAGCACCACGGAGAGCGAGCGTGGATGAATTCGAGAATGCAATTGCCGCGCAATGGCAAGTCCATCCCCGCCATTGTTGCCCTTGCCGCACAGCACGACAATTCGCTGCTCGCGCAAATTGGGAAACGTCTCCTGAAGATACTCCACCACGCGGTGAGCGGCGTTCTCCATCAGGATGAGGCCGGGGATTCCGCGCTCGATGGTCTTCGCATCGATATCCCGCATTTGCTGCGCCGTCAGAATCTTCATGCTGTGCCTTTATTATGCTGTGCCTTTATGTAGTTTCCTGGGTGACCAGGGTTTCTAACTTCTGCAAATTAGCCGCCTCGCCCATCACCACCAGGTAGTCGCCCCCATCGAGTACGGTGCCGGCGTCCGGATTGAAAATCATGCGGCCATCCGCTTTCCTCACGGCCAGCACAATGACGCCAAGTTCGCGGCGAATTTGCAGCTCGCCGAGCGTGCGCGACTGCATATAGGCGCCCACCCGCACCTGCTCCATGCTGACGTCCAAACCCATATTCTTGGATGTGAAGTCGATGAACTGGAACACGTGCGGCTTCATCAGCGCTTGCGCCATGCGGTAGCCGGTCATGTCGTAAGGCGCAAACACATAGTCCGCGCCCGCCAAGCGCATTTTCTGTTCCGCCTGTTCTTCCGTAACCCGCGCCGATACTTGCAGCTTGGGATTCAGCGCCTTGGCGGACAGAATCAAAAACAGGTTGTCGGCGTCGCTGCTGAGCGTGGCAATCAAGCCTTTCGCTTTCCTTATGCCCGCGTCAACCAGGTTCTCATCGCGGTTGGCGTCGCCCAGCACCGCCAGCATGCCCGATCGTATCGCTTCTTCCACATTGGCCTCATCTTTGTCCATCACCAGGAACGAGGCGCCGGCGCGCCGCAACTCCTGGGCTGAGCCGCGTCCCACGCGTCCATAGCCGCATACGATATAGTGGTCTTCCAGCGCGTCAATCATTTTGCGAATCCGGCGTTTCGAGAAAAACTGATTGAGTTCCAGCTCAACAATGGTCTGCGTCATGCCGCCGACGGCCAGCAGCATGGTGGTCACGCCAAAGAATATCAGAAACGAGTTGAAGATTCGGCCGGCGTGGCTGAGGGGGAAAAGTTCGCCGTATCCGACGGTCGTGATCGTGGTCAGCGTCATGTAGAACGCGCTGAAGGGGTCCACGTGTTCGATCAGCACAAACCCGGTGGTCCCAAAAGCCAGCGCGACCGCAATGGCCCCGGCGATCAGCAGTATTCTTCGGCGCAACATGGTTAGTGTGTGGTCCCCGGCGCACAGGCTCGCCAGAAACCCGTTATTACACCCCGCGCGGGTAAATAACCCGCGGCAGGTTGATAACCTGCCCCACATTCGACAGCACTGCGAGCCAAAGCTTCTGGTACCTGTAACGGGCGGCCCACCAAATGCGCCAGATTGCTCATATGATCAGCTCCATGATGTTACTGTTTTCTGGCCAGCAGTACTGTCATGTCGTCCTGTAACTCCCCTGCGCCGGTCCACTGCAATACGGCATCCATGATCAGCTCCATGATCCGGTTCTCATCGCGGTCGAGGTTCTTGCTCACCACGGCCATCAAGCGCTCTTCGCCGAACATTTCGCCGTAAGCGTTCTCCGGTTCGGTGATGCCGTCGGTATAACACACCAACAGGTCGCCGGACTCCATTTGCAGGACGCTTTCTTCGTAACGGGATGCCGGAAACGCGCCCATTACGGTTCCGGTCACTTCCAGCATCTGCGCTTTTTCCTTGCGAAACAGAATGGGCGGCAGGTGGCCTGCGTTGGTGTACGTCAGCTTGCCCGACAACTCATCGTAGAGGCTGAAGAAAAACGTCGCATATTTTTCTGGCGCCGTGGTGGCATAGAGTTGCTGGTTGAGTTCAGAAACCATTCGAGCAGTGGACAGCCTGGTTCCATTCAAGGGAAGCATCGCGGAAGAGCGCAGTTCCATGCGCATGGCGGATTGGATGCTCGCCATCAGTAGGGCTGCCGAGATCCCTTTGCCGGCCACGTCCCCCACCGCGATCGCCAGCAGGTTTTGCTCAAAGCGCTGGAAATCGTAGTAGTCTCCCGAGACCATGCGAGCCGGCTGGCAGAGGCCCGAGACGCGTAGCGTCCGCGCCACCGGAGCGGTCTTCGGATAGAGCTGGTTCTGCACCTCGCGCGCGATTTCGATTTCGGCTTGCAGGCGCTCCTTTTCCTTGGCCACCACTACCAGGCGTTCGAGATTGGCGGTCATCGAGTTAAAGGACTTGCCCATGTCGGCCAACTGGTCGTTCCCCTGAATCGGAATGCGATGCGAGAAATCGCCGTGCATCACCCGCTGGGTCCCTTGGTACAGCGAGTGAACCGTGCCGGTGACGGTGCGCGTAAGCGATACGCCGATCACAAAAGCAATCAATTCGACAATGACAAACGCGCCCGCGATCACAAGCAGCGCGATCATCGCGACGCCCTCCAGTTCGTCAGCCTTTTGCGCGAACAAAATATTGCTTAGCGCCGATATCCTGGTTTGGACCGTGAGTACGGCGTAGGAATCCTTGCCGGATTCCGCCCATCGGGACGCGTGCACGCCCGAGAACCAGCTCAGCGGCACGTCAAATCGGCTAACTGAGGGAGGCATCAAACTTCCAGATTTGTCCTCGAGCGCCGGCCGGACTTCAAAAGAACCCTGTCCCTTCACATTCACCTGAAACTTCCTTTTTTGAGGAGCACCTCCGGCCTCGGGTTCCAGAGAACTGACTTGCAGAAAGTACACTTCGCCTAGCCCGGGAATCATACTGCTGAGATACTTGCGCGTGAGCGGAAGAGCGGCGGTGATGCGCGTCTCATTGTTAGGATTAGCGCTAGTATGAGCGTGTGGATCGCTCAGTACCCGACGAGACCAGGCGAAGTAACGGCCATGGCGCATGGCGATGCCGCGGGTGTTTCTCCAGAGGGGGTCCGGCGGTTCGATCGGCGATTCTTGCGGCAGCGATTCCAGCTTGTCGCCTTGTCTCAGCCACATCACCATGCCCGGATAACGATCCCGGTAGAGGTCCGTCACCCGCCGCATCACTTCCTTGCGCAACTGAGGCTCCGTGCGGGCCACAATCTCCGTGGCGCTTTGCATCGCATCTACTCTTCGATCGAGTTCGGAGACGACCAGAAACACCGCGAGTTGGCTCGCCAGCAGATAGGCGCTCAGCAGAACCAGCGCGACAATCAGCAGCACCGGCACCACGCCGATGAACACATAAGTGATCATCAGCCGGTTGCGCAAACGCCACAGCGCGGCGCGGAGTCCCTGGCGCAGAAAGCGGATCAGCAGCCATGCGCCGAGAACTACCGTCAAGAACGTGGTGCACGTCTGAAGCCAGCCACCTGGCGCGACGAAGCGGAAAAGCAGGTTGATCAGCAGCGAAATCGCGAACGCGATCTCGAGTTTTCTTGCTTTCCAGCCAACCACGCTATACTCTGGACCGGGCGATTTCCGGCGTCTCGGGCGCAGGCTCCTCCAGCGGAGTCTCCGGACCCAGGTAATACTTGGTGAGGTTTTCCTGAAGAATGGCCAGCGCCGTCTGGGGATCGTCAGCGTAGTGGAACAGCGAAAGATCCTCCGCGCCGATCATCCCGTACTTGAACAGCGCGTCAAAATTCAGAATCTCCTTCCAGAAGCCGGAACCATAAAGAACGATAACGATTTTTCCTTCCAGCTTCCGCGTCTGGGCCAGCGTGAGAATCTCGCACAACTCGTCCAGCGTGCCGAAGCCCCCCGGAAAGATCACCAGCGCCTTGGCCATATACGCAAACCAGAATTTGCGCATGAAGAAATAGTGAAATTCGAAACTGAGTTCGGGCGTGATGTATTGATTCGGGCGCTGTTCAAAAGGCAGACCGATATTCAGGCCGATGGTCTTGCCCCCGGCTTGCGACGCGCCTCGATTAGCCGCTTCCATAATGCCGGGACCGCCGCCGGAACAGATGACGAACCGCGCAGCCGGGCTCTCGATGCGCGCCGACCATTCCGTGATCATCTGCGCCAACGCGACCGCATCGCGATAGTAGTTGGCCATGGAACCGTCTTCGGTGACGCGCGCGGAGCCGAAGAATACGATGGTGTCCTGGATTTTTTCGTCGCGAAAATGCGAGAGCGGCTCCAGGTACTCGGAAAGTATCCGCAATGCACGCGCATCCGGGCTCTCCAGAAACGGCGCATTGAGATAGGCCACCGGGCGGCGGCCGCTGTTCTCGTTGTCTATCATTTGGGCGGAGGCGCCTCTTCAGATTGTCTCATTCTCTTTTGAAGCGCCCGTACGGTTTTCCAGATTTCGGGCAGCTTCTGAAAGGCTGTGATCGCCCGCAGCCATTCGCGCGCATCAAAGGCCGGCGATCCGGACATCACCGCGCCGGCTGCCACGTCTCCGCCAATTCCGCTTTGCGCGTAGATCACGGCGTTGTCATGGATGGTCAAATGCCCGGAAATACCGACCTGGCCGGCGAGCAAAACGTTCTTCTCGAGAATGCTGCTGCCGGCCAGCCCGGTCTGCGCGCAAATGATGTTGTCCTCGCCGACAACGGACGCGTGTCCGACCTGCACCAGGCTATCGATTTTGGCGCCGCGGCGAACCCGCGTCTCGCCCACCGTGGCGCGATCGATGGACGTGAGCGTCTGAACCTCGACGTCGTCCTCAATGATCGTAATGCCCGACTGCACGATCTTGAAGTGCGTTCCCTCCGCGGTCTTGGCGAAGCCGAACCCATCGCCGCCAATCACCACGCCGTTTTGGAGAATGACGCGATGCCCGATGCAGCAGTATTCGCGAACCACGGCATGTGAATGCGCCAGAAAGTCGTCACCGATCTCCGCGCCTTCATAGATCACGACATGCGGATGAATCACGGCGTTGCGGCCGATGCGTACTTTCTCGCCAATCACCGCGAATGCGCCAATCGAAGCGCCTTCTTGAATCACGGCCGACGCCGCGATCGCGGCGCGCGGGTCGATGCCCGCCGCCGGCATCGGTGGTTGATAGAACAGAGCCAGCGCCCGCGCGAAATCATGATAGGGATTGGCTGAGATTACGCTGACCGGATGCGTTTCTTTGAACGGTTCGCTCAGGAGAATCGCCGCGGCGCGAGTGTTCTTCACCTTGGGCGCATATTTCTTATTGGCAAGAAACGTGAGTTGATCCGGACCCGCCTGCTCCATGCCCGCGACGCCGGTAATCTCAATTTCCGGGTCGCCGTGGACCCGGCAATCCAACCGGCGCGCCAGCTCTCCTAGCTTCATGCGACAAGGGTAGCAATCCGTTTCCGCCATGAACACATTGCTGGCCTGGGCGCTGATGTCGAAGCGGAAGCGTTCGCCCCGGCTAAAGCGCTTGGTCAAGGCCAGTTCTATATTGTCGATGCGGCCTAATGGGATCACGAGGGTTCGGACATCGACCGGCGCGGCTTCTATCTTCCGCCAGCGGACTTGCATTGGTCACTGGCCGGCGTGCCCGAGCAATAATTTATCCGCCTGGCGCTGAAAGCCAACCCCAACATTCTGGAATGCCTGTACTCGCCGCTGGTAGAAACCTGCACGCCCCTTGCGCGCGAGTTGGTCGACATGCGACACATCTTTCTGTCGCAGTATGTTCATCGGACATACACTCGTATGAGTTGTCGCAGTTCAAGAAGATCGAGCAGGATTTGCGAAACCACCAGCGGGTTCGCTGGAAACATGTCATGCATCTGATCCGGCTGCTTCTCTCGTGCGTCACCGTCTTGAAGCATGGCTTCGTGCCTTTGCGCGTCGACGAATTTCGTGACCGGTTGCTTTCTATCCGCCGTGGCGAAGTCGCCTGAAGTGACTTGGAAGAGTGGAGATTATCTTTGCATCGTGAGCTTGACGCTGCGCTCGGCGTCTACGAAATTGGTGAAGCAGCCGGATTACGGCCTCGAATGAAGGTCTGACTGTGGACGTGTGGCTAACGAAGCTAGCCGAACAATACGCTCGACCGCGCGATCTTTCCTCCATGCGGGTGTCCGACCGGCGACCGATATGGACGCTATCCTCGACAACATGAAGGATGTGCGCGCTGAAGAATTCGGGCGTGGAATGAAACCCTACTCGCCACTCTGCTGCAGCAGCTTCGCCACCAGCGCTGTCCACCCCGTTTGATGGCTGGCGCCCATGCCCGCGCCGTTGTCACCATGAAAATATTCATAGAACAAAATGTGATCGCGCCAGTGCGGGTCGCATTGGAATTTCTCCGCGCCACCAAACACCGGGCGGCGGCCTTCGTTGTTGCGAAGAAACAATCTCGCCAAGCGGCGGGACAGTTCCGCGGCCACCTGAGACAAGGTCATCTTGACGCCGGAGCCGGTAGGACATTCCACTTTGAAATCGCCGCCGAAGTAATAGTCGTAGCGCTGGAGCGATTCGATCATCAAGTAATTGATGGGAAACCAAACCGGGCCGCGCCAATTGGAATTACCGCCAAAGACGCCGGTGCTCGACTCCGCCGGCTCATAGTCGACGCGATACTCGTGTCCATCGGCCTGCAGGATAAAAGGATGGTCTTTGTGATAACGAGATAGGCCGCGGATGCCATGGGGCGAGAGAAACTCGTTCTCATCCAACATGACACTCATCATCCGTTCCAGCTTGGCGGGAGTCACCATGGAAAGCAGGCGCCGTTCCTCCTGGCCTTGGCGTGAAATAGACGCGATGTTGCCGCAGAGATCGGGCCGGTGTTTGATGAACCAGTTCATGCGCCGCCGGAATCCCGGCATGGCGTCGAGATGGCGTTGCTCGATTACGGTAACCGCCAGGAGCGGGATCAATCCCACCAGGGAACGGAGACGCATAGGAAACTTGCGGCCGTCCGGCAACCGCAGCCAGTCGTAATAGAAACCGTCCGTGTCGTCCCACAGGCCGTCGTCGCCCATGCGGTTGATGGCGCTCGAGATGTGCAAAAAATGCTCAAAGAATTTGCTGGCAATGTCTTCATACACCGGATCGTGCGCCGACAATTCGATGGCAATACGCAGCATGTTGAGGCAGAACATCGCCATCCAGGCGGTGCCGTCGGCTTGCTCCAGGTAGCCTCCGGTGGGCAACGGGCGGCTGCGATCGAACACCCCGATGTTATCGAGGCCGAGAAATCCGCCTTCGAAAATATTGTTCCCCTCCGAATCCTTTCGGTTCACCCACCAGGTGAAAACCATCAGCAACTTGTGAAAACAAGATTCAAGAAACTCGACGTCGGGCTGGCCGATGATCTTTTTGTCGATTTGGAAAACCCGCATGCAGGCCCAGGAGTGGACCGGAGGATTCACATCGCCAAACTCCCATTCATAGGCCGGCACTTGGCCATTCGGCGCCTGATACCATTCGCGCAAGAAGGTGGAGAGCTGGTCCTTCGCGAAATCCGGGTCGATGATGGCGAATGGAATGGTGTGGAAAGACAAATCCCAGGCGGCATACCACGGGTATTCCCACTTATCGGGCATGGTCACGATGTCTTCGTTATACAGGTGCCTCCAGCTCTTGTTGCGCCCATTAAGCCGCTGATCCGGGGGCGGCGGAAATGCCGGGTCGCCATTCAACCAATCCTCCACGACGTAGTGATAATACTGCTTGCTCCAGAGAAGGCCCGCAAAGGCTTGCCGCTGCACCGATCGAGCATCGTCCGACAAAGCCGCCGGTTGGAAACCGTAGAACTCGTCCGCTTCCTGTTTCCGCTCGAGAAAGACTGCCTGGAAATCCGGATTGGGCGCCGCGCCGGCATATAGCCGAAGATGACGCACGGCTGACTCTCCGGGCGCCAGTTCGAGCTGGTACCAGGCGCAGGCCTTGGTTCCCGTTTCGTCGGGGCTGACCGCATCTCGCTCACCCTGAATCACATGGCGGTGGAACGCGTCTTTGTAATGCTGGCCTCCCGAGGGATAACCGTAGAGCGCTTCCGTGTTGGTGTCATTTTCAGTGAACAGGAGTGTTGGTGAATCTTCAAACCAGATTTTGTAATTCCCAAGAGTCTGCTCATGCGCGGCGACGATCTGGGTGCTGTCTTTGATTAACTCGGGAACTGGCGTGCCGTAACCCCAACTCCAGGTATTTCGGAACCAAACAGTGGGAAGCAAATGGAGCGTGGCTTTTTCTGGGCCGCGATTGATAGCGGTGACTCGCGCGACCACGTCGTCCACATCGTTTTTGGCGTACTCGACAAAAATATCGAAGTACCGGTTCTCGTCAAAAATTCCGGTATCGAAGAGTTCATATTCCATCGCGTTCCGGTCGCGCTGCCGGTTCTCGCGCCGCAGTTGCTCGTACGGAAATTCGGCTTGCGGGTATTTGTATAGGGCCTTCATGTAGGAATGCGTCGGCGTGGAGTCGAGGTAATAGTAATATTCCTTGACGTCCTCGCCGTGGTTGCCTTCATTCCCTCCGAGACCGAACAGGCGTTCTTTCAGGAACGGATCGCGGCCGTTCCAAAAGCAGAAGGACAAGCAGAGCCGCTGGTGGTTGTCGCAGATTCCGGCAATACCATCCTCCGTCCAGCGATATGCACGCGACCTTGCCATATCGAAATTGAAAGAATCCCAGGCGCTCCCGTCGGCGCTATAGTCTTCGCGGGGAACACCCCAAGACCGCTCGGCAAGATAGGGTCCCCAGCGGCGCCAGTGTTTCTCCCGGCGGGTAGTTTCAAAAATGCGATTCTGTTCGGCAGGCATCTTTTATAAGGTACACGAGATTCTTCATCGTGGGGCAGGTTGTCAACCAGGTTATTAACCTGCCGCGGGTTTTTAACCCGCGCTTTTCGGCGGGTTTGTAACCCGCCAGCCGCACTCTCGAAAACGGGCTCCCTAGCCACGCGCCAGGGGGCACAGCCTATCATAATTTTGACCGAAGGAGTTCGGAATCGAGCCCGCTGTCCCCATCCGTGTCGCGGACTCGCCCGTGTTCGTTGCTTCCTTCTCTTCGACCCGGCGCCGATGAGACACAGGTTAACTTAGATCACCATAACGTCGTGAATAGCGTTGCCTCAGGCATCAATGCGATCGCGGAATCCGGCATACACGAATCTCGTCACCATCTCGCGCTCATAGAAATGATGCGGAAAACCGAGTTCGATTTTGCTAACCTCGCTCAGCTTGTTCATCTGCTCCGGCGACAAGCGCCATTCCAAAGCCGCCAGATTGTCTTGCAACTGCGAAAGCTTGCGCGCTCCGAGAATCGGCACGATGGTCCCGCGTTGCTGGCGCACCCAATTCAGCGCCACCTGCGCGGTCGTGCGTCCGGTCTCCTGCGCCACTTCTTGAACGGATGCGATGATGGCGTTCCGCCGCGCATCGAGCGTGGGGTTCTGAATCCGCTTAGGATCGGTGTTACCCGCCGTGTACTTGCCGGTGAGCAGGCCGCCCGCTAGCGGCCCCCATGGCGTTACAGCGATTCCCAGTTCCCGCGCCATGGGAAGCAGATCGCGCTCGACGGTCCGCTCAATCAGGCTGTACTCGATCTGCAGCCCGGCAAACGCGGTCCAGTTGCGGAGTTCGGCTAACATTTGAGCGCGGGAGACGACCCAGGCCGGAGCATCGGAGATTCCGGCATAAAGAATCTTGCCGGATCGCACCAGGTCGTCAAAGCCGCGCATCACTTCTTCGACCGGCGTGAGGAAATCCCAGATGTGCAGCCAATAGAGATCGATGTAATCGGTCTGCAAACGCTTGAGGCTGGCCTCCACGGCCTGCATCATGTTCTTGCGCTGATTTCCGGCTGCGTTGGGATCGTTGCCCGGCATGGAATTGGTGTACTTGGTCGCGAGCACGATACGCTCGCGATCCGCGCCGAGGAACTCGCCCAGGAATTTCTCGCTGGTTCCGTTGGTGTAAAGATTCGCGGTGTCGATGAAGTTGCCGCCGGCTTCGAGAAACGCGTCGTACATGACGCGGCTGTCTTCTTTGTTCGCGCCCCAACCCCATTCCTCACCGAAGGTCATCGTTCCGAGGCACAGCTCAGAAACGCGCAGGCCGGTCCGGCCGAGTAGTTTGTATCGCACGGCTCTTTGGATAACCAAACATTCATCGAAGTCGCATAAAAATCCGGCTATCCTAAGTCCAGATGAAAGCCATCGCCGTATTCCCCACCCAGAAGGCAGTCCGCCTGATCGATCATGAAGAGCCGAAGATCGCTGCGCCCAACCAGGTCAAGATGCGGATGCTGGAAGTCGGCATCTGTGGAACGGACCGCGATATCACCTCGTTCCAATACGGCTTTCCGCCGGAAGGCTTCGACTACCTCATCATCGGGCATGAGTCGCTTGGCCAGGTGGTGGAAACCGGCGCCGCTGTCAAAAATCTCAAGCCGGGCGACCTGGTGGTCACCACCGTCCGCAGGCCCTGCACGCGCGGTTGGTGCGTCCCTTGCGGCGCGGGCCGGCAGGATTTTTGCGCGTCCGGCGATTACACGGAGCGCGGCATCAAGCAGCGGCATGGTTTTATGACGGAGTTCGTGGTGGAAGAGGACAGCTACCTGAACGCCGTTCCGCCGGAACTCCGCGACCACGGCGTACTGACCGAACCGCTGACCATCGCGGAGAAATCGTTGCTCCAGTTGTGGAAGATTCAAGAACGCCTGCCCTGGGGCTGCCCACATACCGAGACCGAGGGTCCAGGCCATTGCCACAAAGCCGTGGTGCTGGGCGCGGGTCCCGTGGGGTTGCTGGGCGCAATGGCGCTACGCGTTGACGGATTCGATGTCACGGTTTATTCACGGACGCATACGCACGAAAACGGGGATCCGATTCTCGCCGCAATCGGCGCCAAGTTTATTCCGGCCGAAACCAATACGGTAGAACAGATGGCGGAACAGGTCGGATCCATTGACGTTGTGTATGAAGCGGTCGGCGCTTCCAGCCTGGCCTTCGATGTTTTGAAGCAGATTGGCCGCAACGCCGTCTTCATTTTTACCGGCGTGCCTGGATTGCATGCGCCCATTCCGGTGGATGCCGATCGCATCATGCGCGATATGGTGCTCAACAATCAGGTCGCGATCGGAAGCGTGAACGCGCCGCCCGAAAGCTTTGCCGCCGCCATTCGCGATCTCACCGAGTTCCAGAAGCGGTGGCCCGACGCCATCTCGAAGGTGATCACCGGACGTTTTCCCATCGATCAGGCGGTGGACCCGCTGACCAAGGATGTCGGCGGCATCAAGAATGTCATCTCAATCGCGTCGTGAAGCTGGAGGGGAATCGACGCGATTTAATGGCCGAGAAGATCGAGATAACGCTCGCGGGACATGCGGGCCGCGCGAAGATTGTTTTTAATGATGAAGACCGGCACGGCCGCGTACTTTGGAATGACGAGCGGCCGCCTCACGCCAGATTTGGTGAACACCATGTGATCGCCTTCGGTGCGGACGTGCTGAAAACCGTCGGCCTCGAAAACTTTGACCAGCTCCTTATAAGAAACGGGACTAAGCTTCGGCATGGATCAGTGGAAGCGGGAGACTAACACGCTGCACACTGATAAACTTGGGGCTGGTGATTTTTCGCTTGGATTTGCTGTAACCGGCTTCTTCGAGTATCTGCTCCAGCGTTCCCATCTTAATGGCTTCTTCTAGAAATAGCCTTACCGCCTCTTTTAGGTTTCGGAGCGCCTTCTCTTTGCTGCCGGCGCACGAGGAAACATCCAGCTCCAAGGCGTGGGCCACAAAACTGCGGCCCTCTTTGAAAATGCGAGTGGTGAATTGAATTTCCATTGCTAGCGGTATGAAAGCCCGCAATGGAAGCATAGCACCCCGGACGAAAATGCGCGCCTTCCGCACCGGCGATCAGGCTTGCAGGCCCTGGTCCAGCGCCGAGAACAGCTCTTCCAAGCTCACCGAAAATTCACCCGCGCGGAGTGACTCGGTCACGCGTGCAGGTTCCGACGGCCGCGTGGTATTCCCAGGCGGTTCGTCTGATCGGGTCGATCACCCAGCAGAACGGGACACCCCACCCGTGATATTCCTCGCACTTGGCGAGCATTGCGCCCAGGCGGTCTTCGGGTGACAGGATTTCACAGCAGAGCAGGACGGGCTCCGTGGGGTACGGGTTCCGAATGGTCACCGGCGCCGCGATGACATCGGGAACCAGATACTTGGTGGGAGACAGACGGACGGTCACTTCAGGAACTGCGTCCAGACCCAATTTGCGGAGCATGGCCACGAGCATGAATTCGAGCGCGCCGTGGAATTTGGTGGGCATCGGTTTTGGATACAGAGTCCCTTCGCGGTATTCGCAGGTGGGCTTATCCGTCAGGCGAAGATACTCCTCGACTGACATGAGAACTGGCGTGCTCATGACCATATTCTACGCCTCGGCGGATTCGGTTGAGCGGCCCGGCAAAGCTGAGATAATCAGAACATGCAACCTGAACAGGCTTTATTTATGCTCCACGCGGGGCTGCCGTCGCTCAAGAACGAGATCGGGATCACGCAGAAAGTGCTCGAAGCGGTTCCCGTGGATAAGGGCGACTACAAGCCCGATGCCGTCTGCAAAAGCGCTTTCGAGCTTGCCTGGCACATTGCCTCGGCCCAGAACATGTTTTTAGACGGGATTTGTAACGGCGGTTTTAACTTCAACAACCCCAAACCGGAATCGATCAAGAACATGCACGACGTCACCACGTGGTACGCCGAACAATCGAAGAAGAACACCCAGCGTCTGTCCGAGCTGACGGGCGAGCAATGCGCCAAGGTGATCGACTTCCGCGGGCTGTTCCAATTTCCGGCCATAACGTTCCTGCAGTTTACCCTGAGTCACGAAATTCATCATCGCGGCCAGTTATCGATGTACCTGCGACCGATGGGCGCCAAGGTGCCGGCGATCTACGGCGAAAGCTACGATAGCGCGCAAGCCAAGAAGGCCGTTGCGCAAGCCTAGGGACGGACACCTCCGTCCCTCTATTTTTGCGGATAACCTTCGGTCGCTTTTACTTCCGCGATCTGCTTGTCATGCCGCTCGGTATGCAGCGGGATGTAAATTAGCCACTGAAAGGCGTTCAGCGTACTAAACACCTTGAACGGGTGCTCGGCGGTGTGTTCCATGAGCGGCACTTGGGTTTCGTCGGCAAATTTCTCGATTGCGGCGCGTTGCTTCTCGAAACGCTCTTTCACTTCTGCCTGAGTCAGTTTTCCCGTGGGCACAATCGGTTCCGGCGCCTGCGCTTTGCCCAGCCGCGACGGCATCACGCGCTCAATGAATGCCGTTTTTCCTTTGGTCTGCTCTTCCCAGTTGGGGTTGGCCGGAGAGTCGATCGCCTTCTGTACAAAGTTGAAAAGCATCGCTTCGGCTAAGACGATGTGCTCGGCCGTTTCCCCCACGGACCAGCGGGTGGGCGCGGGCTTCCACTTCCACTGCTCCTCGCTGACGCCGTCAATGGCAGCCAGAAACTCCTGGCGGGAATCGGCGAGATAGTGCAGCACCTTCGTTCTTTCCTCCGTGGACATATGCGGGTCTGCAGCGAACAGGGGCGCAGACAGGACGAGTAACCAGGCGGCTCGATTCACGCTTTTGAGAATAGCGCACTTACACTGAAGATTGTGGAAGGTAAGCGGCCCCTCAAAACCCTGGAACGCGTGCTCTCCAAGGCCGGACTCGGCTCGCGGACCGACGCGCGTAAGTGGATTGGCGCCGGCCGGGTGAAAGTGAACGGCAAGCTGGTGCAGACGCCGGACCGGTGGGTCGATCTGGAACGCGACCGGATCACGTTCGACGATCGGCCGGTGCGGGCGGCCAGGAAAATGTACTTGCTTCTCTACAAACCAGCCGGCTACATCACCACGTATAAGGACCCGGCGGGACGGCCTACGGTTTACGATCTTCTCGGAGATCTCGGCAAATGGGTTGTTCCGGTCGGCCGGCTGGACCTCGATAGCAGCGGGCTGCTGCTACTCACCAACGATACGCAATTCGCGGAGCGCGTCATGAATCCGGACTTCAAGGTTCCCAAGACCTATCTGGTCAAGGCATCCACCCGATTGAGCGACGAACAACTCGACCAATTGCGCAACGGCGTGGAATTGAAGGACGGACCCACCCAGCCTGCGGAAGTGACGCGCGTGCGCGATTCGGAGAAATATAGCTTCATCAGCGTGACGATTCGCGAAGGACGCAACCGCCAGGTGCGTCGCATGCTGGAGGCCATCGATAGCAAAGTGCTGAAGTTGGTGCGGACGCAGATTGGCCCCATCGGGTTTGGAGACTTGGAGATCGGCAAATATCGTGAGTTGCGGCCGGAAGAAGTGCGTGCACTGCAAGCGAGCCGAACGGCCTGAGACACCTGACCGGCATCCGCCAGTCTCATTCCGGTTATTCTATTGGAGGATCGCACGGACAGAATAATCCATGCCTGAGAGAAGAATCGTTGGCGCCGGGACCGCGTTCCCGGAACACTATTACCCTCAATCTGTTTTAATCGCCGCGCTGGAGCACCATTGGGCGGGGCGGATGGAAAATCCACAGATGCTGCGCCGTCTGCACACCCGCACCGGCGTGGATGGCCGCTTTCTCTGCCTGCCATTGGAGCAATACCCGGCTCTCGACACCTGGGGAAAGAACAATCGCGTCTGGCAACAAGCCGCGGCTCAGTTGGGCAGCCAGGCCCTGTGCCGCGCGCTGTCCTCGGCAGGCCTTGATGCAAAGTCATTGGGCGCCATGTTCTTCACGTCCATCACCGGCATCTGTAGCCCGTCGATCGATGCTGTCTTGATCAACAAAATGGGGCTCTCGCCGAACATCCGCCGTGTACCCATCTTTGGACTCGGTTGCGTGGGAGGCGCCGCCGGCCTGGCTCGCGCCGCCGATTACGTGCGCGCGTATCCCAACCAGATCGCCGCGCTGGTGTCGGTGGAAACCTGTTCCCTGACCTTGCAGCACGACGATATGTCGATGGCCAACCTGATTTCTTCCGGCTTATTTGGCGATGGCGCCGCCGCGGTTCTGGTAGCCGGTTCTGAATGGAGTAGCGGCGCGCCAGGTCCCGAAATCATCGACACCCGGTCCTGTTTTTATCCGGATACGGAACACGTGATGGGCTGGGACGTCTCCGAAAAGGGATTCAGTATCGTTCTCTCGCCCCAGGTCCCGGACGTCATTCGGGAACACCTCGGCGCAGACGCCGACGAGTTCTTACGCGATAACCACCTCCGCCGCGCCGACATCGGCGCCTGGATTCTCCACACCGGCGGACCTAAAATTCTCGAAGCCACCCAAGACGCGCTGGGTATCACGCGCGAAGACCTGGCCGCCTCGTGGGAGTGCCTGCGCAAGGTGGGCAATCTTTCTTCGGCCTCGGTCCTCGTGGTTCTCGAAGACTTTTTCACCGAACGCCGCCCCGCTCCCGGCACCTGGAGCGTTTTAGCCGCCATGGGCCCAGGCTTCTGCTCGGAGTTAGTGCTGCTGAAATGGTAGAGGCAGCGATCGAATGTCTCCTCACTAAATGCCCCTATTTTGGCGGCCGCCTGCGGGCAGGAAAAGCAAAATAATCGGCTGATGAGGACCACCTTACTGCTGTGTCTTTTGTCCGCGGGTCTCTGCGCCGGTCCCCCTTTTCAGACCGACGACCCGGAGCCCATTGACTTTCGTCATTACGAGTTCTACACGTTCGCCAACTCGGATGGCACATCGATCGAAACGGACACGGAAGGGCCGGCGGTGGAGTTCAATTGGGGTGCTCTTCCCAATGTTCACCTTCACATCATCGTTCCCGCCGCGGCCATTTTCCCTTCCATCGGCCCACGGGCGTTCGGCCTGGGCGATATCGAAGCCGGCATCAAATACCGGTTTGTGCAGGAGACCAAGCACCGGCCGATGATCGGCACATTCACCATGTTTGAACTCCCCGCCGGCAGCGCCCGGCGCGGCTTGGGCGTGGGCAAGACATGGTACAAGTTACCACTGTGGGTCCAAAAGAGTTTCGGCCCGTGGACCACTTATGGCGGCGGCGGAGAAACGGTGATCAGAGGCGTGCCTGGCTATCGCAGCTATCCCTTTGCCGGTTGGCTGGTTCAGCGGGATCTGGGTAAGAAATTGACGTTGGGAACTGAAGTTTTTTATCATGGCCCCGAAGGCGACGCCACTCCTCAGACCCGGCCCGCCACGCTGCTCGACATTGGGGGCTATTACAAATTTCGCGATCCCGGTTTTCAACTGCTCTTTTGCTACGGCCACACTGCCGTTGGCCAGAGTGAGAATTATGCGTATCTGGGCCTATATTGGACTTGGGGAAATCAGTCCAGTAGCCCGGACAATAACGCCCACTCGACAGAGAGCATGCTGCGCACGCTTGCGGGCTTGTGAGACGGTCAGGTCTCCAGCAAGTCGAAGTGGCCGTCCGGCCGCCTCATCAGCACGTTCTGCTTGTCCGTCCGGGCGTCGCGGAAGGTCAGGTACGAGTCCGTTGGGCCAATCTCGAGCATGGCTTCTTCCAGAGTCATAGGCTTGCGGCCGTTCCGGGTATTCACCGGGAATACTCGCGGAGTTTTTGGCGGCGCGGCCTTCAAAGCCTTGGCCGGCTTGGCTTCCGTTTTAGAGGTGGCAGGGAGCGCGGTCGCGATCTTGTCCTTCGACCGGTGGCCGTCACGGAATTTTTCCTGCATCTTGACCACTTGCTTTTCCAGCTTGTCGATGGCAGCGGTCATGGCGACGGCCAAGTCGGCGTCTGAACCGGCCCCGGCCAAGGCGTGGTCATAGGCGTGAGCGGTAATCTCCACTTTATGCAAGTGCCGTTGCCGGGACAGAATCACGTGCACTTCTTTCTCGCCGCGGCGTTCGAGCCTTTTTACACACTTTTGCAGCTTGGCTTCGAGTTTGGTTTTGAGCTTTGCCGGTAATTCAGCCGGAGTTCCCGTATATGCAATTTTCATTTTGAATCACCTCGCGAGGGAGAAAAAATCAGGGCCTCACGCGCCGCTGATGGGTGGAGGGTATCTTCATATCTTCGCGATATTTAGCGACCGTGCGCCGGGTCACGTCGATCCCTTCCGATTTCAGCCGGGCGGTGATATGCTCGTCCGTCAGCGGATGCTGCGGATCCTCCTCCTCGATCATCTTCTTTACTCTCCGCTTCAATATTAGCAACGGAGTGCCACTGCCGGCGATTCCCTGCACGGCTTCGGAGAAGAAATAACGCAATTCGAAAACGCCTTGCGGGGTGTGAGCGTACTTGCTCGATACGGCACGGCTGACGGTCGAGGGATGCACGCCTATCTCTTCGGCCACTTCTTTGATCATCATCGGCTTGAGTTGATCGATGCCGTTCTCGAGAAACTCCATCTGGCGCCGGACGATGGATTGGCACACTTTCGAGATGGTTTGCTTGCGCTGCTCAATGTTTTTGATCAATTGAAGCGCCGACGCGTAGCGCTCTTTGACGTAGTTGCGGACTTCTTTGCTGGGCGCCTGGTCGCGATCGAGCATCCGCTTATATTGCGCGTTCAGCCGGACTTGCGGGATGTCTTCGTCATTGAGCTGGATCAGGTATTCGTCGCCATCTTTGGAGATGTAGACGTCCGGCTCGATCTGGCGCGCGCCCGCGTTGGAATAGCGCAGCCCAGGATACGCGTCCAGGTGACGGATCACGTTGAGGGCAATCTGGACGTGCTCCATCGGCCGGCCTAAAACTTTGGGCAAATCGCGAATCTGCCGCATTTCCACCAGCTTCAGGTGATCGGAAACAATTTGCCAGGCCACGCCGCCGCGGGCGTTACGGCTCTCCAGTTGCAGCAGCAGGCATTGGCGGAGATCTTTGGCGCCGACGCCGGATGGATCCAGCGTCTGCACAATCCGAAGGGCTTCTTCTGTTTCGGCCAGCGTGTGGCCGCCGGATTCGGCGATCTCCTCGAGCGGCGTGGTCAGATAGCCGTTGTCATCCAGGTTCCCGATGATATTGGCGGCCGCATCGCGCACCGGTTCCGGCATCACCAATACCGCCAACTGCGAATTCAGGTGATCGGCCAAAGTCACACGCGACGATAAAAATGTTTCAAACGACGGCTTCTCGACATTTTCCGCCGCCGGGCTTTTGTAACCAGGATCGAGATAATCGTCGAAAAAAGAGCCGAAATCAATCTCTTCAAACGGATCCTTGTCCGGCTTGACCTCCACGGCTTCCGCTTCCGCGGCCACTGCCACGCCGGCCAGATTGCCGTCCAGCAAACCGGACTCCGCCATCGGCAGAGATTCAAAATCGGCGCCCGCTTCTTCGAACCCCATGCCCGGTTCCGCATCCGTATTGGCGCCGTTCACGGTTTCTAAAATGCTTTTGTCGGCCGGATCGGACACCCGTTCTTCAGTCTCGAGAAAGGCTTGCACTTCTTCCGGCGTCAGTTCTTCACCAGCTTCACTGGTCTCTTCGAGAACGGGGTTCTCGGCGATCTCCTGCAGGATCATCTCCTTCAGTTCCAAGCGCGGCACCTGAAGGATCGTGACCATCTGGACAAGCCCAGGCGTCAGGATCTGCTTCTGCGCGACCTTTAGCTGCAGTCTCGGCGAAAGCATAGGCGTTCTGCTACATGATAACGCGTTCTCGCGCCGGGTTAGAACGCCCGTCCAGCGGCTATCAGCGGTTTGGCGCTAGGATTGCGTGCATAGATCTCTATCCATTGGCCGCGCCTCGTCCAGCGCTTCACCGCCGTGAGATGAAAATGTCCAAAGACCGCGGCACTGTCCATCTGGGGACCGTATTGATAGAAGTGTCTCAATAGCTTACGGACCAGAGGGAAGCGCAAAACACCCCAATCCGGTTCCCATGTCCGGGAATAGAGCACTAGAACGGAAACCTTGCCGGGATCAATCCGTGCCAAAGTAGACGCGCGCAGATCGGAGGTTTCCTCGGCGGTCAGAGGACGGGTCACGTAACCGAAGGCGGGATCGCGTAGCGCCTGCGTCAGAGGCCAGGCCGTGTAGACAGGGAGGCCGGAATATCCGGCCTCCAGTTCCCGCGCGGCAATTCTCTGGAGGTCCACAAAATCCGTCATCGCCAGGTTGTTTTCGTAAGGAAATGGAAACGGCGGATTCAAAAATAGCCCGAGCACCAGGCCGGCGCTCACCACGGCCACGCTGGCGTTTCTCCACCGTGGGAGCAAGACACTCCAAGCCGCCGCCATCGCCACGTAGAGCAGCGGAATCACGGGCAAGAGGTAGCGCTCCAACTCGGCGCCCCCAAGCACGCTGACCAGCAGCACGTGCGCGGCGAAAAAAAGCCAGGTAAATTTCCACTCCGGCGTGCGAAACAATCCATATTTGCGCCAGGCGATCAGGATCGCCAGATTGCCAACCCAGCGAAAATCCGCCAGGCCCAGGTAATAGAGCCGGCGCAGCAGACACAATGCGATCCGCACCGGGTGCAGCGCGTAGCCAACGTTGTAATGCGCGAAGCCGGCATCGCCGAGCCACTCCCCGGTGGCCGATTTGAGAAATAGCAACCACGCGGCCAGCGCGACGAGCGGCGCAATATAAAGCGCAGCCTGAAGCTCAGTGTGAAGCCTAGCCTCGCGCCGATGGCCGGATTCCGCGAAAAGCAGCCATGCCGCGCATAACAGGGGAAGCAACACGCCGGTTTCCTTCACCAGCACCAGCGCCGTACAGGCCAGCGCAGCCAGGACGTGACGGCGCTGGAGAAACAGCAACAGTCCTAAGGCCGTGAATAGAGCGGCGGGCAGATCCAACTGCGCCATCATGGATTGTGTGTAGACCAGCGGATCGGCCGCGAGCACCAGCAGGGCGGCCAACACCGGTGCTCCTTTGAGCCCCCGGCACAGCTCAACCGCCAACCGAAACGTGACGAAAAACAAGAGCGCGCCCAACGCCAGCATGGCCGACCGGGTGGCGGCAATAGAGTAACCGAACACGCTCCACACTCCGGCCAGGTAGGCCATGACGCCGGGCGGATGCACATTCGGAATGGTGGAGTGGGGCACCCAGGCTCCGCTGTGCAGAATGTCCAGCGCGGCCGGAACGAACTGCCCCATTTCGTCCCAAAAATAAGGCAAGCGGAGGTAGGGGGCGTGGCTCAGGAAAACGAAGATTGCAACGCCCGCAAAAACGGCGATTTGAGTGCGTGCAGGGATGAGGCGGCGATTTTCCGGCAACGCCGGCATTACTGAATCTGACCGGCTCCGGCCCCTTGCGGTTCGAGTTTGATTTCGCCGAAGGCCGCTTCATACTGGGTGACATTCTGATGCAGAATGTTAAACAGCGCTTTGGCCTGCTGCGGACTGAGATAGACGCCCTGAAAGTTTTGAATGAAGACTGTGTCGGCAGCGGTCTGGCTGATGGTGCCGAACATCAGGAAGAAGTCCCACAGGTTCACCCGGATCTGGACGCTGTTGGCATATCCTTCGCGATAGTCCGAGCTGTTGCTGAGCTGGATCTTCGGCGCTTGAGAGGGCATCATGATAATCCGATGGTAGCGCGAACCACCGCCGGAAACGTTGGATTTCAGTAGAACTGGAAAGGCGGGCGCTCTTACGCCAGATAACTGAACAGACTCTGCCGCGGTACCAGCGACTCCGCCTGAATGGCCGCTTGCTCCTGGGTATTGTCCTGCGTAAATTCGGTGATGACCTGGGTAAGATCGGCGTCCTGAATGCCGCTAATCTCGGTGGTGAGCTGGGTCTCGTAGTTGGCGCCGAAGTTGGTCGCGTTGGTTACCTGGTCCTGCACATTGCCGTAGAAGGCCAACTGCTGATTGAGATAAGTACCCGCGGTGCCGACATCGCCCAGCGCGGCCGTGATCGCGGTTGAGTCGCCACTGAGAACGGCGGCGCGCAGACTGGTGATGGATTGAAACACGCTTTGCGTCGGATCGGAGGCGTCGAAAATATCTTGCGCCGTCTCGGCGACGGAAAACACCGAACCATCGGCGGACTGTACCTGTCGCGTGGACGGGCTGCCGGCATAGGCGCTGACCGGATTGGTTTGCGTGAGATCGATGGTGTAGGGTTGCGTCTGATCCGAGTCTCCGGCGAAGACATATCGTCCTTCGACGCTGGTATTGGCGATGGTTACGAGTTGCTGCAGCACCGTGCCTAATTGATTGGCGACGGTTTGCTGGGTCTCGGTGGAATCGAAGCCGCTCTGGCCTTCCGCGCCGAGGGTCTGCGCTTGCTGCACCAAAGTGACGGCCGATTCGAGCGCGGTTTCAGAAGAATTGACCTGCGCCGTGACATTCACCAGATTCTGGTCGATTTGCTGGGCGGTCGAAAGCGTGGCCTGAGTTTGGAGCAACTGCGAAACCTGGTCCGGGGCGTCGGAAACAGTCGCGATGCGCAAGCCACTGGAGAGTTCCAGTTGCGCTTTTTCGGCGCGCTGCTGAATCTGGTTGAGGCCGTTGAGAAACTGTTGGGCAGCGGGATCGAGAGTGCTGATCATTTGTTTTCTTTTCCTACGCGGTGCTGGGCACGGCGGCGATCAAAGCTTGGATGGTTTGATCCACCACGTTGATCAGCTTGGAGGTCGCTTCGTAGGCGCTTTGGTATTGAATCAAAGTTGACGCCTCCTGATCGAGCGACACCCCGGAAGTTTGTGAGCGAAGACTTTGCGCCTGGGTGAGCAGGTCCTGAGAGGTGGATTGCGCATCCTGCGCGTTGGAGATATCCCTGCCTACATTGGCGGCCAGATTTCCGTAGGCTTCGGTGAACGTTGCGCCTCCCACTTCCGGAGCTTGGGCCAAGGCGGCAACCACCAAGGCGTTGCCGTTGCCTCCCGGGGCGCCGGCCGATGCGGCTGCGATCTGGCCGGGTGTTATGGAAGTTACCGAAATCGTTTGAGCGGCCCCTTGCGTGGGATCGTACGTGAACAGGTCTACGGCGGGCGCGGCCCCGGTAGTGTCCACGCCATTGGCCAGCGCGGTGTTTACCTGATCGGCTACGGTTTGCGCCAGCGTGTTGAGTTGCGAAAGGTAGCCCGGAATGGTGGTGTTGGTGACTTGCAGCTCCCCAGCCAGTTGTCCGGTGGTGAAATCGGGGGTGATATCTTGACCCGTCGAGTCCAGGATCTGGGTCTGTCCGCTGGAAGAGGCCACTGAGAGCGGCAACGCCTCGTCCCCCAGTACCAGTGGCGTCCTGCCGTTCAGATAGACATTCAGCGAGCCGCCTGGCTGTTCGAGCACGGTAACTTGCGCGTATTGAGATAGTTGCTCCAGATCGCTGTTAATCTGCGCGTCCACGCCGGCATCCTGGGTGCCGGAAGCGCCGGCGGCGCCCTGGGTTGTTAACTGGGCGATGTTTGTCGCGAGGCTATTGATATCGCCCACCGTGCCGCTGGCGTTGGTGGCGCTGGTAGCGGCTTGGGACTGCAGCCCATTCGCGGTTTGCTGGAAAGATTGCGCTAGTTGCCCGGCGTCGTTAATCACGGTTTGACGCGCCGTCGCGTCGTTGGGAGTAATGCTGAGCGATGAAAAACTGTTGAAAAACGTGCTGATGGAACTGGAGATGTTGGAACCGGAAGTCAAGTTGAAGTACGGCTGGAGCGCCCCCAGATCGTTGGCCTGCTCGGTTGCCAATCCCAGCGACGATTGCTGAGTGCGCACGTTCTGCTCGGCGGATAGGTCGCGGGAGCTTTGCGTTCCGGCCGTGAGTACTCCGCCGGGTAGACCGGCGGTAACGTCTAACGGCAGCGATTCGATGCTCAACGACTGACGGGCGTAGCCCGGAGTGGAAGCATTGGCCACGTTGTCTTCCGTCACTTGCAGGCCCTGACTGAACACGGAGAGCGAATTCGCCGCTGTTTCTAGAGTGGTAAATAAACTACCCATGCAGCACCACAGTCCGTTCGACTTGCCCGATTGGAACGGCGCAGTTGGCTGAGCGGTCTGCGCCCGTCTCCGATTGAGCAGTGCCCCGGGCGTCGTAGACGACGGAGAAATCCTGTCCGGTCAACAGCCGCAGGCGTTCGGAATAGAAGCTGGCGGCTTGCTGCGCCAAAGCCCGCACGTTCACTAATTCGCGAACCAATTCCCGGTGCACTTGACGCGACACTTTCCAGGCCTCAGAGGATTCTGTGTCGCTCGCCGGCGCCAATAGAGGTGCGCTGCCTCGGCGCAGCCACTGGCCGCTAAGGCGCAGCCGCTGGCAGCATGTATCCAGCCGCTCAACGACCCGCTGCAACTCGGGTAATGCATCTTCCAAGACTCTGGCCGAAGGATGCAGCAGGCAATGGCGAACGTTGCTTAAATCGGTGCTCAACTCGGCGCGCGCCTCGCTGTACTCTTGCTCCGGCGAGTTGTGGTTGCCGGCAACGAATTTTCGGGCCCTGGTCATTTCATCCACACCTTATTTACGCTTGTAACATTTACGCTTGTAACCTTTTAATCTAGTACCCTGCACGCTAATAACTTTTACACGGATTGAGTTTTTTACGCCCTTATATGCTGATTGATGATGCTTTCGCTCACCGCCGGAGCTTCGATCCGGTAGGACTGGTCGGCAGCGGCGGCGGTCAGTTCCGCCAAACGAGCCGTTTGTTCTGGCGAGCCGCTGCCGGCGGCTTGCAGCGCTTCGCTGAAACTAGAGAGCGAGACCTGGTCGGCGGCGCTTCCCACCAAACTGGCCAGCCGCTGGCGAAGCTCGGTCGAGAGCTGAGCGGGCCGCGTTTGTGCAACTCCTGAACTCCTTCGGGCGGACGAATTTTTAATATTCATGGGATCGTCCTTGGGTTCTGCTACTTGCTTATCGGCGCAGCAATGCTCACTATTGATGGAATAGGTGCGAGGAGGCAGGCGGGATATGACGAGAAATTGCCGGTCGGCTGTTTCTATAACTGCGTCTGTGGATTATGACTGAACCATCGATTGATCAAGCCGCGTGGGCGATTCATGAAGCCACGCCGGCTATTCACCATGCCGCCCTGGCCTTCCATAAAGCCAGCTTCGCAGCCAGACTCCTCCCGCCCGGCAGGTTTGGGCTGCGGCGTCATGGATTGCGTATAGCGATCCATCAGCTCCGTGGGGTCCAAATCGATCGACGAGGCATATTGGCGCAGATAGCTGGTGCTAAAAATCCCGCCCGGAAGCTTATGAAATTCTTCCGCCTCAATCGCTCGCAAGAACTGCAGACTGATCTTGGTCCGCTCGGCAATTTGCTCCAACGAGATTTCCTTGCGTTGGCGCCAACGGGCTAAGCCGAGAGTTGTCACTGGTGTTGCCATATCTCACCCCACGGTCGGGACTACTAAGCTGGACGGAAGGTCCATAGTACCGCAAGAGGCGTCGTTTCGGAAACAAAAAATGGTAATCGTGCTCTGGCGGTACTGGTGTGCTAATCGTCCGTTCTCATAAGAAATATTCATAGGATTTTTCCTATAAGAAATGGGGCTCGGCGCGGTGATAATGTCCTAATCAAGAACGCGGAATTGGGTGCACGACATGAAAGTGGAAGTCAGGCTGCCTTCCGGCCCTCCCAGTAATCCTCAAACCGCCCGTTGAAGTAGCAGCAGCGCAGGGCGAGGATGGCGTTGGCGCCGCGAACGGTCCAGAACATGCCGGACTGCTTGCAGCGGGAACCAATGATCGTTTTGCAGCCGGCTTCGATGACGCCAGAGCCGATGAACAGGTGTTGCTGCACGGAACTTCGGGTAGCGCATCCGTTCCTTGTTGTCGTCAAAATACTCAGCTTCGGTGCGGATCTTTTCGAGCAACTCGGGATTGGGTGAATCGATAGCACGGAGTGCGATTACGAGGTCTTCGATCCTGCCTTCATCCAGCAGTGCGTCCTGGTGGAAGTGCCATCCAGCGTTTCTGTTCGGCATCCTGGCCGGGATAGAGCTTGCGGGCCACGTCCCAAAGGTGCTGGCGGGCGTGAAAGAGGTCAACGATCTGAACCGCGCCGGGAAAGTGATCGTCGGCAATATTCCAGATCCATTCGGCGCCGTCTCCGATCACGACCTTCTTCTGCGGCGTACTCCCAGCCGCGATTCCAGGCTTCCAGATAAAGTCGCGGGCCGAACTCGCCTGCCGATTCGATGGCGGCGACATAAGTCGTCGAGTCCGGATCGCGGATGGCGTAGCCCTCCTGGTCCCATGTGGTCTGGGTAAAAATGCTGCCGATCTTCGCCTCGCGAGTGTGCGCAGGTTCTCCCTTCACTTTGCCGGAGCGCCCTTCGGTTTCGGTTTTTCGGACCGGCACGCCGGTTCCATCCATCTCCACATAGAGGACTGGAATGGGCGGGCCCACCACGATGGGCAGGTTCAGTTGCAGGGCGCGCTGAATCTCCCGTTGTTCGCCCGCGGCGATATCGGCTCCGATGGCTTCGGCAGTACGTTCCACGGCTTTGGCCGTTACCTCGAGACCTGCCAGCAACTCGATCTGCCGACGTCCATGGTCGAACGGCGCTTCCGAGCCCACCAGCGCCAGCATGCGGCGGACACCGGGCGAGAGGTCCGTTTTCTCTATGTCCAGAACGGCATCGGCGGGAAACTGCCCGTTATGGCAGTGCGGACACAGATACCAGGCGCGCAGCAACTCCACCTCGCCCACGGCGGTCAGCACGCGCCGGGAGCGCATCTCCCGGTAACGGGCCTGGTGACCGCAGGGACAAGGCGCCTCGCGTTCATCCGGGCCGGGAGGATCGCCCCGCAGCAACTGGCTTAGCGCGGACGCTCCGGCCCGATGCATGGCCGCCCGCATCGCCATCTCGACCGCTTCCAGATCGAGTCTGCCGGTCTTGCGCTGGTCCTCAAAGACCAGCCGTAGCAGCGCGCTTACTTCCCCTTCGACCTCCTGCCGGATCGCTTCGGCCGTTTTTTTTCCTGCGGCGTCAACGTGTCTTCCACTGGACGCGCCGCGCAGAGTTGCTCGCTGACCACCACCACCTGCTCGCACAGATCCTGGAACCGATGGAACTCCTCCACCTCACGCTGCGCCTTCTTCAGCGCAGCCGGAGATGCGAATGTCTCCGTGACGGTCTTGCCCTGCACCTTGCGGGTTAGCCGGTAGTTGGGTCGAGGCGCTCGCGCAGACGGCTGAAAAGTCGCTCAAAGAATATCTTGAGCACTTCCTCGCACGGAAATATTATTCGGACTTTGCCGCAAAAGCTCCCTCAGCCACAACGGCCGTGGCTCCTGAAGAGCCGTCCGGCTAATCACGTTGACGAAAGAGCGTCGCTCACTCAAGCGTTAAGTTTTAAGTGTTTGCGTATATGCTCCATCGCGCGAAAGCGTCAATAAGCCAAACATCAAAACCAGATCCATCATCGGCCAGAAAGGCGGGGACGGCAAAACACCGTGCCGTCCATCTTGCAGTGGCCGCGGAGCTGCGTGGTTTAAGAACGGCAGTTTTTGATCTTGATCCCCAAGCTTCGGCCGCTAGCTTAGCTGTAGCTAAACTAAGGCGACGCTTTAATACCCCAGCAACCGCTCCGCTTCCGCCACGATATTTTCCACTTGCGGTAAAATCTCGTTCTCCAACTGCGGATTGTACCCAACCCAGGTATCGAGCGCCGCGACCCTTCCCACCGGAGCATCCAAACAATCGAAAAGTTCGTTGGCAATCCGAGCGGCCAGTTCGGCGCCGTAGCCAAAGGACAGCGTATCTTCATGCGCGATCATCACGCGGCTAGTCTTCTCCACCGACCCGCGAATCGCCTCCCAATCGTACGGCGCGAGCGTCCGCAAATCGATCACTTCCAGCGTCTGCGCCGCATCGCGTTGTTCCAGTTGCGCCGCGGCCTGCAGGCACTTCTGCACCAGCGCGCCATAGGTGATCACGGTGAGCCGCTCGCCCGGTTTCACGATCTTCGCCTTACCGAACGGAATCAGGTAATCGGGTCCGGGATGCGGCGAGCGGTTATATGGCTCGCGATACAGCTTCTTGTGCTCGAGAAACAGCACCGGATCGTCACAGCGAATGGCCGTGCGCAACAACCCCGACGCATCCAGCGCGTTAGAAGGCATCACCACGCGCAATCCCGGAATGTGCGTGAACACCACCTCGCCGCTCTGGCTATGATAGATCGCGCCGCCGTTGAGATAACCTCCAATCGGCACACGAATCACGACCGGCGCCTGAAAGGCCCCATTCGAGCGCCAGCGGATGGTCGCCAGTTCATCCCGAATCTGCATCATGGCGGGCCAGATATAGTCGAAAAATTGAACTTCCACCACCGGCTTCAGCCCGCGCTCGGCCATCCCGATGGCGCGGCCCACGATACCGGCCTCCGACAGCGGACTGTTGAAACAACGCTCGCCGCCGAACTTGATCTGCAAACCGGCGGTCGCTTTGAACACGCCGCCTTTGCCTTTCACCTCCGCCAGATTGGCCTCGCGCGAACAATCGGCGACATCCTCGCCGAACACCAGCATCCGCGGATTGCGCGCCATCTCTTCATGCAGCGTCAGGTTGATGGAGTCGACCATGGTACGCGGCTCGCCGCCAGCAAACTGCGGTTCGGTCTCAAAGAACGGCGAAGCCGGATTCACATCCTCTGAATAAAGATGCGTCAACGCGGACTCGCGCGGCGGCGGCGCCGCCTTCAACGCGCGCTCCACCGCCTCTTGAATCTCCCGCTCCGCCTCATGCACTACCAACTGCAAGCGGTGACGGTCGAGAATCCCTTCCGCAACCAGCCATTCCGGAAACCGCAAAATCGGATCGCGCGCTTCCTCCGCGGCTCGTTCGGCCTTGGTCTTATAGAGCCTTTCATCGTCCGACAGCGAATGCGAGTAGGGCCGGGTCACCATGGCCTGCACCAGCGCGGGTTTCTTTTCCGCGCGGCAGAACGAGACAGCCTCCTCGAGCACTCGGTAAGAGGCCACAAAATCCGTGCCGTCGACTTCGAACCGTTTCAGCGGAAAGCCGCCGGCAAGAGCAGCCACGTTACCGCCCGCCGTCTGCGCTTCCACCGGAACCGAAATCGCGTAGCCATTGTTCTCAATCAGAAACAGCACCGGTAATTGTTCGAGACAAGCGGCGTTCAGCGCTTCCCAGAACTCGCCCTCGCTGGTGGCGCCTTCGCCGGAAGTCACCAGCGTCACGGCGTCCGATTCCGGCTGGATCAACTGGCAGGCTTGCGCGCACCCAACCGCTTGCAGAAATTGCGTTCCGGTGGGCGACGAGCAAGTGACGATATTCCGCGTCTTATCGCCCCAATGCGAAGGCATTTGCCGTCCGCCTGAAGCCGGATCGGCGGCTGCGCCCACTGCGCCCAATAGCATTTCTTCGGGAGTAACGCCCAAAGCCAGGCACAGCGCCCGGTCCCGGTAGTACAAATAAAACCAGTCGTGCCCCGGCTTCAGCAGCAATCCCGCCGCCGCACCGACGGCCTCATGTCCCGCGCCGCTGATCTGAAAATAGATTCGATTCTGCCGCTTCAGCAGAATCTCCCGATCGTCCAGCCGGCGCGCCAGGTACATGGCGCGGTAAGCGTGGATCAATTCCTCATGGCTGGGCAGCGCATGCTGGGGATTTTCTTCCGTCTTTACTACCGGTGTCTCTGAGCTGGTTGGCGTAGCCATCGGCATTCTCCCGTCTCAGTTTAGCGTGACCGGCGATCGGGGCCGGCGGACGCCTTTCAGACATGGCCCGGACTGGGCGACCACTCAGCAACAAGTCAGGACCCAATCGCCAAAGTCCGAGACATCGTTAGTATGTGGGGCGAGCGCCTGTGGGCGAACGCCTCATTCGCACCCGGACTGGCTATTGAGACTCGCTAAATAAAAAGACAGGCGCGCTCGGCAGGGTGGCTGATAACGCTCCACGCGGTTGAAAACCCGCGGCACCCTCGAAAACCTACCTCCAGACAAAGCGCCAGGGGACACCGCTGCGATAGCTCTAAAGCGAAGGAGTTTGGACTCGAGCCCGCAATGTCCCCGTCTGCTTGCTTCGCCGACTCGCTGGTTTTCATTCTTCCTTCTGTACGCCCGGTACCCATGCGAAACGGGTTAATAACCTGCCCCGCCGCGCAAAACTGAAAATTCAGAGGCCCAATCGTTTCAGGACCGGCTCTTCATAAACGTCATCCTCACCCGGATAGCGTAACTCGCTTTCAAAGCGGCCAGTCTCCTTCGCCAGCGCCCAGATCAGGCTTTCTCCGGCCGGCACAGTATCGGGTTGACGCTCAAAAACTTTATCCGCGTAGGCAACGTCCACATCGATCAGTTGCCAACCATTGCGCTCAAACATTTTCAGCAGGTCTGGGAGAAACAAGGCATTCAGCAAGTTAAAGTGAATCAACAAAGTGTGTGGCACCGGATGGCCCAACACCTGGCGCGCCAAGTCGCCGTAATAGCGCGCGCGGCCCTGGATATGGTCCAGATAGGGCTTGCGGAATCGGTTGACATCAAACTGCCGGTCCTCTTTCAAGTGCGCGCGCAAGCGTTGATCGTAATACCAGTCCGACGCGTCGATGGTGACCGCTCCATTGCGATAACCGTGGCCGCGCAAGAAAGCGCGCATCCAATCGCGGCGCTCGCGCGTCCCGCCTTCTTTGAGCGCGGGAAAGCGAAAGAAGGGCTGGAAGCCCGGGAACGCCCGGACCAATCGGTCGCAGCGCAGCATGTCTTCAGCGAACGCAGCGGGCTCCATCGCATTGCCAAACACGCGATGCGACCAGGTGTGATTGGCGATCAAGTGCCCGCGGCCGCTCCAACTTTGCACGATGGCATGGCCATGCTCCGAATCCACATTTTTTCCCACCACGAAGAGGGCGGCTTTTTTCTTTAGAGCACGGAGAATGCATTCATTCGCTGGCTCGCGGTATGGCTCGGGAATTGCGGCCCAATCCACATCGTCCATGGTGATGGCAAACCGCAGCCGCGAAAACGGCGCGGCGGCGAGCATTGCCAGCGCTTGCCGCCGGCTGACATGCGGAGAGCTATCGTTCACAGCCCTCATCCGGCGCCCGCTCCGTTAGCTTTTGCAAGGTCACGGCGAGCGCCCGCGCCGCATCCGGAGTAAGACCGACATTCAGATCGAAAGCGCCGGTCAGCTTGCCGCTCTCTTCCACGCGCATCGTCAACATTACGTGCCGGCCGTAGAGCGGCGAATCCGTGCATTTTCCATCGATCGAGGACAACACCAAGAGGCGGTCGCAGCCGGGCAAATCGGGCCCGGGAATAGCGTCGCGCAGGGCCTGCGGAAACTGCACAAAATTCATCGACGGCCATTTTTGCTTCGGTCGAATCTGTCGGGGCCGCACCACCACCGCTTTTTTCATGCTCACTCCAAACTCGTCAGAACTTTCCGCATCCGCGCATGCGCCAGAATCACGTCCGGATCGCGCTGCAAGGCTTCAAAATAGCGCCGCGCAAACCCGTTGCCGCTTTCGTCCGGCGAGATCAGTCTGCGGGATTGCTGCACCAGATGATTGGCATCCTCCACCGTGATCTCCTCCTTGGCGTCCAGAGCTTCGTCGATGACTACCACCAGCTCCGACAGCTCGTGCAGCCAGGCAAAGAACGGATCGTGCAGTAACAGCGATAGCATATGATTGCTTGAGGTCACCCGTTCCACGTCGTGCTCGTAAGTGCGGCGTTCGGAGTCAAGCAACGTTTTGTGAAGCTGAAGTAGTCCGTTGCGGAGGGCTGTGAGGCGCTGCCGGATAGGATCCCCAAGCGGATCGGGCCAGGCCATATTTATTTATCGTAGCGCGCCGTCAGCTAGCTTGAGTTCGCAGGCCGCTAAAACTGAGTTCGTGGGGTCGCGAAACTCGAAGTTCGTTTGCCGCTAAACCGAAGTTCGAGTGTTGTTAACCTGAAGTTTTCGGCCGGCGCGGGAGGATTTCGTCTTTGGGACTGATTGCTGGTGTACTGAAAGAGACCATACCGGGAGAACGGCGCGTGGCAGTTGTGCCACGCGTGATCGAACTGATAACCAAAGCGGGCGTGGAGCTGTGGATCGAGCGCGGCGCCGGCGCTGAAGCCGGATTTCCAGACTCGGAGTACGCCGCCAAAGGCGCACACCTCGCCGCTTCGGCCGCCGCAGTTCGGGAGAAGTCTGGGATTCTGCTGCAAGTGCGCCCACCCGAAGCCCAAGGCCTTTCCCGGCAGCATACGGTGATCGCGTTCTGCGATCCGCTGAACGAACCGCAAGTTTCGGAGGAAATCGCCAAGCGCGGCGCCACGCTTTTTTCGATGGAGTTTATTCCGCGCATCACGCGCGCGCAAAGCATGGATGCGCTCTCTTCCATGGCGACGGTGTCCGGTTATAAAGCCGTCCTGCTGGCCGCCAACGCCCTGCCCCGCATGTTTCCCATGCTCATGACGGCCGCGGGCACCGTCCCGCCGGCCCGTGCTTTCGTCATGGGGGCCGGTGTCGCGGGCCTGCAAGCCATCTCCACCGCGCGCCGCCTGGGCGCCGTGGTGTGCGCCTATGATGTTCGTCCGGCGGTGAAAGAGCAAATCGAGAGTCTGGGAGCGAAGTTCGTCAGCATGGACCTGGACACGGCCAATGCCGAGGGCGCGGGAGGATATGCCAAGGCCGCGGACGAGGATTTCTACCGCCGCCAGCGTGAACTCACTGCTTCTGTGCTCAAAGATCAGGACGTCGTGATCACCACCGCCGCGATCCCGGGCCGCAAAGCGCCGATCCTGATTGCGAGGGAAATGCTAACGGTCATGTCGCCGGGTTCGGTGATCGTCGATCTGGCCGCGGAACGGGGAGGCAACTGCGAAGCCACGCAACCGGGGGAAACCGTGGTGGTCGAAGGAGTCACCGTCATCGGCCCACTCAATCTGCCGAGTGCAGTGCCTTATCACGCCAGCCAGATGTACGCCCGCAACGTGGCCGCGCTGCTGAAACACCTGGTGAAAGACGGTCAACTCAACCTCGATTTGAATGACGAGATTACGCGCGAAACGCTGGTAGCGCGCGATGGCGCCATCGTCCATCCGAAAGTGCAGCAACTGCTGGCTGCTGTTTAAGAGCCGCCCAAGTCAAATCTTTTCGAGCCAGGGCTCTACTACCTCGCGCGTCTCTTTGCTGCCGACCACCGGGATAATCTCGAGCGTCGCGCCGCACCCGCGCCAATGCAAAATCCACTCCTGGAATTTACGGAGATCGTTGCATTCCATGAGTTGAAAGCAGCGCTGGAAATTGGGCTCAACCCAGCTATCCAGGTACGTCAAACCTTCTGGCACCATCCGGCCCTCGTCGCGCATGCGCCGGTAAGCGGGGAGCATGTCGTTGTCTTGAAAGCGCTCAATCACCATGAAGAGCATATACGAAGCTGATTCATGGTAGGGCGAAAAAGGGACGCAACGCAAGCCACCTTTGGTGGTACGCAATACCGCTTAGGCTCGCCTGAACATCGACAATCATTTTGTCGGGCTTCGCCCTTAAGCGCCTAACGTTACTAATCTCTGAAAAAAGTGATTTCTTCTGGCGCCGTCATAAAGTCCGCCGCCGAAGACAGCACTTCTTGAACTTCCGGCCGGATCCGCAGGGACAGGGATCGTTGCGTCCCAGCTTTTCGAGCAATTCTTTATCGGTGTGAACCACGCGCAGTCCGCGTTTGACTTGCGTTTCGGAAGGGAAGCCTTTGCGCCGCTTGCTACTGGGCGTGAAAGGACTGGCTGGTGTAAGTATTGTTTGGCATATTATGCTCCAGTCTGGATCTCCACTATAGCAACTCTATCTGTCTTTTTGGTGGTGGGCTACTTTGAAATGGCCAGCGGTGTATACTGAAGTACATTCTCTTTAGAGAGGCCTTGGCCAATCGGTCCGCGCCTGCAGTTTTTCTCTTTCGACCGAGTGTAGAAAGAGGCATCCACTGCCACTGGGCCGTTATCGCATCACTCATCCCACCATCGCCCTATTTCATGAAGACGGACGTCACGTCGCTCGTACTGTTCCCGCCGGAGCCATAATCAACGTCGATAGTGCTGCCTTCGATGGAAACAAATTGATGGATGTGACGTGGGACGGCAAGCAGGTTATGATGTTCACGCAAGACCTGCGATCCCGCGCCGAAGCTGTCCCCGAAAAATCAAAATAGCCACTAACGCCATAGAGTCGCCAGCTAATTAGATTAGAGAGCCAGGACCTGCTCAATCAGCTCATCATCGCGATCGCGTTCGTTCGGCGCTGCTGTCCGACCCGTCGCAATTTACGGTCTGTAGCGAGTGCGAGTGCATCTGCACAGTCGCCGCGAAAAGGGCGCTATCGCGCCTTGTTCATGGACGTTTGAGGAATCTCAAGTAGAAAGCTACGAATACCAAGACAATGCCAATATTCACTGTCAGACGTGCCCAGAATCGGTTTCTGAAGAACACGATATCTACAGCGACTATGACGGCTGCCATCGCCACCACGTAAAGCACGACAGCTACCTGTCTGCCCATTTCAGTTAACCGCCTTCCCTACAATATGCCATGTAATTTTGTAATGCTTCCCGGCAGCCGCGAACGCATTAGACGCCGCTTCGAAGGACATGGCCGATTTGCAGAAGAAGGTGGCCGGCGTGCTGCCCATCGCGATCACAATTCCTCGTACTGGGAATTCCTATCGCTTTGGGCGGAGTGGATGAAGAAACCAAGTTGACCTTCGCGTATCGAGGGCGGGGAAGCGCGTGCCGGAGTGGGTCTTGTCGCGAATCGCTCGATGGCGCAGAGGTAGCGCCTGGCGGCAGGGGACACGCCTGCGGTTGTTGAAAGGGAAAATTTCGGACACTGGGCCGGGGTGTCCCCGTTCGCTTGTGTACGGTTGCTTTCGTTCACCCTTTGATTGGAGACACGCTTTAGAGAGCCAGGACCTGCTCAATCAACTCGGCTCGGAGCAAGCGCTCAGAATGCCCATTGGCATCGACCCGCGTGATTTCCGCGCCGTTGGAATACAGCACGCTATCGTCTTTGGCCAGATCGAACGCCAGCACGCTTCGGGCGATGGTTTCCGTCTGGCCGCCGGGCGCGCGCCGCATCAGTTCCCACGAAGACGGCACCAATCCCGGCCCGTCCTCTTCCTGCGATTGGGCCAGGTGCGCCTGCGCCAGATTTCCGTGGATGAACATTTGCCGGGGATCCAGCCGCCGCTGTACCGCGCCTTTGTTGGTCACCAGCGGCTTGCCGGTGTACATCATCGAGAAGATATTGAAATATTGCAATATCGCGCCGGCCATGCGGAAGGGAAACAGCGCGGTGTCCTTCAGAGAACCCAGCACGCTGGCTTTTCGAATGCCCGATTCGTACGGTTTTCGGATGTAGTAGAGCGTCCCGTCTTCGGTCAAGCGCGGCTGCAGCAGGTCCCGGCCCGTTTCCTCCGCGATCTCGGCCAGATCGCCCGAATCCAAATCCAGCTCCTGAATGGTGCACGGCCCCAGACCGGCGAACATGCCGGCTGCGTTGCGCCCGATGCCCGCGCTTTGAAACACGATGCGCCTGCGGGGTCCTGGCGCCCAGCGCGGAACTTGATCGAACGAATCGCCCTCCGTCACTTCCGAGAAGTCCGTTCCGTGCAGCGGAAGCACGGCGATATTGGACCGCATGTTGTCCTTATGGAACGCGGTGGCCGCGAGCAGCTTTCCCTCCGGATCGAGCGCCGCATGCCGGATGCGGAAATCGGCCGTGTGAAACAGACGCGTCTCGACTCCCGTGGCATCCAGCAGGAAAATGCCGGCCACCGCGTCCGTCTCCATCGAGTAAAGAAGAGATCCGTCCTGACCGGCTGTCAGACCGGTCAACAGGACCGGCGCGTCAGGAGAAACGCCCGCTTGTCCTTCAAAAGCGCGCCCCATGAACATGGCGCCGCGCCCCTGCGTCTTCCACGCATTGCGGCGCTCAATGGAAGCTGCCCGTTCGCGCACCGTGCGTTCAAACTCGCTCTCAATGGCCTGCGTGACGCCGTTGCGGCGTATGTGCAGCTTGCGTTTCGACAAAAATGCTACGGCTGGCTCGGGCATTCTATACTATGTTCGGCCATTCCGGGCGAATTCCCCGTAAGGGAAACCACTGAAGCCTTTACCTAGGGACTGTCATGAAACCACTTCAACCGCTTCCTGACCCCGGCAAAGCCGGAACCGAACAGGCTCTGCGATGGTGCGCCACCGCTCCCTCACGGTCGCGGCTCGGTAGAATCCGTCAAGGTTGGAGATTGTCGGTGACCACGTCCTGATGCACGTAAACACTGGGTGAAACGCATGCGCCGCAACTCCGTTTTACCCCTTAGCGGCGGAGGCAAGTTGATCGCGAATGGCTTTCACCCTATCACGCATCTGCGCAACGCGTTTCCGGCCGTCCGGCGTGTCATCGATCAGCTTTTCGAGGTTAGCGGCAAACTGTGGTCCATAAGCTGCCCGAATTTCACCGAGGATTGGCTCGACCTTGGCGAAGACGCCAATGTGCTCGCCGTTGCTTTCAGTGAAGAGTTCGAGACTGATCGCTCCTTGATTGACGAGAGCGGCCGCCATATCCCAATAACTGACGACCATGCGCACATGGCCGCTGTGCTCGCTGAACATGGCCGCATTCCAATCCGCCAGCGATTGCGGATTGAACTCGCGGAAGTACCAGTCGCGCGCCTTGCGCATTTCTGCTTCGCGGCGCAATTCATATAGTCTAAGAATCAGTTCGGCTTCTGCTTGTTTCGACATGGAATGCTCCTATTAACGTGTGCTGCCCCTGAGTGTAACAAACCCATATTTCGATGGCGTGTCGCCGGGTACTATGACACCTATTGACTAGCTCCGAACGCAGTGAGGGGACCGAGCGCCAATCCCCTCACTGACGTTCGGGGCTGGAAAGTGCGCCATCGTTGATCCGGCATTCAGTCTCACTTCGTGGCACAGCCTTCGCGCTAACGCCCCGGGAAGAGCTTTTCCACGTATTTGGCGAGCATGTCGACTTCGACATTGATGCGTGCGCCGGTTTGGTAAACCCGCAACGCGGTGTTCTCATATGTGTGCGGAAGAATCGCTACGCCGAGCGTCTGTCCCTCCAGCCGGGCGATGGTCAAGCTGATGCCATCGAGCGTCACCGAGCCCTTGAAAATCAGGTAGCGATCCAGTTCACTGGGCACACGCAGTTCCAGCCACCAGTTTCCATCGCGCAGGGGCGCAATGGACAGGAACTCAGCAGTTCCGTCGACGTGCCCTTGCACGATGTGCCCGCTCAGGCGATCGCCCAAGGCCAGAGGGCGCTCCAGGTTGACCAGCGAGCCTGGGCCCAAGTCTCCCAGATTGGTGCGCGCCAGCGTCTCCGGAGCCAGATCCATCCAGAACGAGTCTTCCTCCAGGCGGACGGCGGTGAGGCAGACGCCGTTCACCGCAATGCTGCAGCCGGGCCTGGCGTCCGTGAGGACCTGACGGCAGCCGATCTGCAAGCGATGGCCGGCGGTCAGAACCGTTCCCACTTCTTCGACAATGCCCGTGAACATGTTACTTAACCAAATACCCTTCCACTACAAACTCATCGGGCGGAATGGTATGTACCTTGATGTTGTGAAACTGAATGGCGTCGGTCCGGCGCTGCCGCCCGGTTCCGCCGGCGACGGGCAGAGACTGCAGTCCGCCCAGAATCTTGGGCGCGTAATAGAACAGAATTTTATCCACGATGCCGCTCTCGAGCGCAGCCCAGTTCACCTTGCTGCCGGATTCAATCATGAGCGAGCGGTATTGCTGCGTATGGAGCCATTCCACCATTTGCCGCAGGTTGGTGCGGCCGCTTTGCCCGTCGAACACCAGAACTTTGACGCCGTGGTATTCCAATGTGCGGCGCCGTTCGGCGGAAGACGCCGAAGTGGTCACCACCGCCAGATCGTTGGCGCAACTGGCGACCATGCGCGAATTGAGCGGCAGGCGGAGCGTGGAATCGAGGACGATGCGCAGCAACGGCCGGCTGCGCGGCTTACCCGTGCGATCGGTCAACCGGCAATCGTCTCCGAGGACGGTGCCGATGCCGGTGACGATCGCGTCTGAAAAATGCCGAATCTCCTGCACGTGCTCGCGCGCCCGTTCGCTGGTGATCCAACCGCTGTTGTCCTGCGGGGCGGCGATCTTGCCGTCGAGCGTGACGGCCGATTTCAGCGTGACCAGCGGCAGCCCCGTGCGCATGGCGTGAAAGAACGCTTCATTCACTTCTTCCGCCTCGCGCGCGTATTCCGCGGCCAGTTCCACCGCAATACCCGCTTCGGCCAGTTTCCGCAATCCCTCGCCATGCACCAGCGGATTGGGGTCTTCGACCGCCGCGACTACGCGCGCGATTTTCGCCTGGATCAACGCGCCAGTGCAGGGCGGCGTGCGGCCAAAATGAGCGCAAGGCTCGAGCGTCACGTACAGCGTGGCGGATTGCGCCTTGTCCCCCGCATCGTCCAGCGCCACGATCTCCGCATGCCGCGTGATGCCGGTGAAGCCGCGGCCGACCACTTCTCCGTCGCGCACCAGGACGGCGCCGACGGTGGGGTTCGGGCTGGTTGCGCCCAAACCGCGGCGGGCCAGCGCGAACGCCTCGTCCATGAAGGCTGATTTCATTTTTCGAAAATGGAGCGGATGAAACTCTCCGGCTCAAACGGCAGCAGATCGTTGAT
Source organism: Bryobacterales bacterium (assembly GCA_963836595.1). Taxonomy (GTDB): domain Bacteria; phylum Acidobacteriota; class Terriglobia; order Bryobacterales; family Bryobacteraceae; genus DATFZA01. Next base: position 2,108,318 of record CAWIKC010000001.1, on the reverse strand, counting down.
CTGCTCTCCGACGCCCACGTAGCGGATGGGCAGATTCAACTCGCGTGCGATGGCCACTACGATTCCGCCTTTCGCCGTGCCGTCCAGCTTAGTGAGCACGATGCCGGTGACGCCGCTCGACTCAGTAAATTTGCGCGCCTGCTCCAGCCCGTTCTGTCCGGTAGTCGCATCCATCACCAGCAGCACGTCATGCGGCGCGGTGGGGATCACTTTGGCGGCGGTGCGGCGCATCTTCTGCAACTCCGCCATCAGGTTGTCTTTGGTATGCAAGCGCCCGGCGGTGTCGACGATCACATAGTCCAGCTTGCGGGCTTTGGCGGCGGTGACGGCGTTGAACAAAACGGAACTGGGATCGGAGCCGGGGCTTTGGGTGACAACTTCAGTGGAGGTGCGCGTGCCCCAAATCTGCAATTGCTCGATGGCGGCGGCACGGAACGTGTCGGCCGCGCACAGCAGCACGCTGTGGCCTTCGGTCTTGAAGCGCTGGGCGAGCTTGCCGATAGTAGTGGTTTTGCCTGCGCCATTCACGCCCACCACCATCACCACGGCCGGCGGCTCAGCCAGGCGCGGCAGGGGGCGCTCGACGGATTCCAGAACCTGCAGCAGATGTTCCTGGATGAGCCGCCGAATGGTTGGCATGTCGGCCACGAGTTTGCGGTCGACGCGCTCGCGGATGCTCTCGAGGATTTCGGTGACAGTCTTGACGCCGATGTCGGCCGTAATCAGCGCGTATTCAAGTTCATCAAGGACATCCGAATCGATCTCCTTTTTGCCGGAGATGACGTCTTCGATGCGATCGAGCAGACCGGCGCGCGTCTTTTCGACGCCGGCCTTCAGCCGGTCGAGTAGATTGGGCTCCTGCGGGACCGCGCCAAAAAGAGTTTGAATGGCCAAGCTTTTTCATTTTAGGGCATGGCGGACGGGGACGGACACCTCACCCCCGTCCCCATTGGCGCTAAGCTCGAAACTGACCGGTTAACGAGGAGGCTCGGGCGATTGAGATATATGGTTGTGTTGGCGGGCGCCGGCTTGGGAGGGTTGGCCCGATATACGCTGGGCACTTGGATCATGGCGAAATATGGCGGGCGATTTCCGCTGGGAACGTTCTTGATCAACGTCAGCGGCGCATTTCTGATCGGCCTGCTGATGTCCCTGTTAACGGCGCGATTTCACCCACATCCACATTGGCGGCTGTTCCTGGTGGTGGGGTTCCTGGGAGGTTATACGACATTTTCGAGCTTCGAGTACGAAACTCTACAGGCTGTGCGGGATGGTGAACGATGGATGGGTATGCTCTATGCAGTGGGCAGCGTGGTGCTCGGCTATGTGGCAGTGTGGTTAGGCGCGGCGCTGATGACGCGCCGATAATGAAACGAGAGGGGCAGTGCTGAAGACGGAATGCTGAAGCAGGGTCCGGCGAAAAAGGTCACAATCTTCATCAACGAAGACACGCAGCATCATATGACTGCGCTCCACGATTCCATCATGACCTTTCTGATGCACAAAGGAGTCTGCGGAGCCACCGCGACCCGTGCTTACTCCGGCTTCGGGGCTCACAAGCTGCTGCATACCCCAAAGATCGAAGTGCTGGCCGAGCATCTCCCGATCCGCATCGAGTTTGTGGACACCGCGGAGAAGGTGGATGAAGTTCTGCCTACGCTTTACGAGATGGTCTCCGACGGCTTGATCGAGGTGCAAGACACGACGGTGGTGAAATTTGCCGGGATAGCGACCAAACGGGATCCCGCTTCCCCGCATGAGCGAAAGGAGGGACCGGCGAAACTGCTGCGAGTGTTTTTGGGAGAGGCCGACCGCTGGCACGATGAACCTCTCTACGACGCCATCGTAAAAAGACTGAGGATGATGGGTATCGCCGGCGCGACCGTATATCGCGGCATCCTGGGGTACGGCGCCAAGGGCCATCAACACAAGGCGTCATTTTTCCATCCCATGCGGGATCTGCCCATTATGGTGTCGGTGATCGACACCGCCGAAAACGTTGCCGCCGCGGCGGAAGCGATCGAAGGCATGCTCGAAGACGGCCTGATCGTAACCAGCGACGCCGAGATGGTGCGGTTAGTGCGCAGTCAAAAGAGCATGGAGGCGTAGCTTAGTACACCGTTTCATAAGTAAGCCGACGTATTGCAGGTCCCCTCACTAACTTTCGGGGCTAGGCTATGCGAGGCCGTAATTGCGAAGCGGTGTACTTAACTTGAGGGGCAGGTTGGGCGGGTTACAAACCCGCCGCCGGTTAATAACCGGCCCCACAAGGGGAATTGGCTAAAGCTTCTCGAATGAAATCGCCCGCGTGGGGCAAGAATCTATCGCCTCCTCGATCAACTCCAGCTCAGCTTCGGTTGCGTCCCAGGCGTATTTGTTGCCTTGGGGCACTCCGCCTTTGTCGAGCAGTTCCGCATAGGGTTCGTCGCCGATGTGAAACAGTTTGGGCGCGATGCCCACACAGTTGGCGGCGGTGATGCAGAGGTCCGGATCCACTTTGACGCTGATTTTTGCCATCGCTACCGTCCCATTATCACCTAGACCACCTAGACCATCGACTGATGTGGCCGCCGGGGTTGCGGAGGGATTCTAGGTGCAGAGAGTCCTCATGGAAAACCCTTTGATCGCATTATCGAATGAATTAGCAACGCTCGCGGCGCGCGCCGGGCAAGGCGTGGTGGCGGTGCATGGCCGGCCGCGCATTCCCTCCAGCGGAATCCTGTGGCGCAGCGGCGTGGTTGTGACCGCGGAACACGCGCTGCGGCGTGACGAGGAACTGCGCGTGACTTTGCCGGACGGGACGACCACCGCCGCGGAACTCGCCGGGCGGGATCCGGGAACGGATTTGGCGGTGCTGCGCCTCAAGACGGCCGAGTCCTCTTCCGCGTGGGAGACTCAGACTGCGCCGGCCTGTGGTCATCTCGTGCTGGCTATCGGCCGCTCGGCAGATACAGGGGTGAACGCGGCCATGGGCGTGGTCAGCAGCGTTTCCGGAGCGTGGCACACCTGGCGTGGCGGGAAAGTGGATCGGTTTCTGCGGCTGGATGTAGGTTTGTATCCGGGTTCGGTGGGAGGCGCGGCGGTGGATGCGGAGGGCCGTCTGGTGGGTTTGGCGACCAGCGGGCTTTCGCGCACCTCGATCATTGCCGTGCCGTCGGTCACCATCGCGCGCGTGGTGGATGAACTGCTAGAGAAGGGGCACGTTGCGCGCGGCTACCTCGGCCTGGGCTTGCAGCCGATCGTGCTCCCGGAGCCGAAGCGCGGCGGTTTGATCGTGTTGAGCGTGGAGCCGGACGGCCCCGCCGGACGCGGTGGCGTGGTGCTGGGCGACATTGTCATTGCGGTGAGCGACAAGCCGATCGCCAACATCGAAGATCTGCAGGATGCATTGGGAGCTGGATCTGCGGGCAAGACGGTAAAGGTTGCTCTGGTGCGCGGCGGGCAGCCGTTGGAGCTGGCGATTACGATTGGCGAACGGCCCAGGAGGAATGCGGCATGACCCGCGATTTCGGAGAAGTTGCCGAGCGGCTGCGGCGCAGCACGGTGCAGGTGAGGACTCCGGGAAGCGGCGCCGGATCGGGAGTGATCTGGAGCGCGGATGGCTTGATCGTCACCAACGCGCATGTGGTGCGCTCACGGAGAATCGATGTCGAACTCTGGAACGGACGCGTGTTTCCGGCCGAGATCCAAGCGCACGACGACCGGCGCGATATTGCGTCGCTGAGGATTGCGGGCGGTGCGCTTCCCGCGGCAGCCGCCGGCGATTCAGCCGCGTTACGGCCGGGTGAAGTGGTGATCGCAGTGGGCAATCCGCTGGGATTTGTCGGCGCGCTGACCACCGGTGTGGTGCATGCGGTGGGCCCGCGTTGGGTGCAGGCAGCGGTGCGTCTGGCGCCGGGAAATTCCGGCGGACCATTAGCCGATGCGCAAGGCCGCGTCATCGGATTGAACACCATGATTGCTTATGGCGGCTTGGCGCTGGCGGTTCCGAGCGATGCCGTGTCGGCGTTTTTGAAGCACGGCAGCGGTCCCCGTTTGGGAGTGAGCATACAGCCGGTGGCTACGGGGCTGCTGATCGTGGAAGTAGTGCCCAAACGCCCGGCGGAAACGGCTTCGCTGCTGCTGGGCGACGTGCTGGTGGGCGCCAATGGCCGGCGTTTTCAGAGCGCCGACGATTTGGCGTCCGCGATCGACCTGGGCGGGCTGTTGCATCTCAAATTCCTGCGCGGCGGCAACCCGATGGAACGCAGCGTCGCCGTGCGTCTGGACGACCGGAGCGCGGAGGCGGCGTGATCCGTGTCGTGGTGATTGGCGCCGGTTTGAGCAGCCTGCTGGAAGAAGTTGCTTCCATTGAAGTGCTGGCTACGTTCGAGAACTGGAGCCAATATCACGGCCTGCATCCGGATGCGGTGCTGGCGGAGTGGGACGGCGATGCGCCCGCGGAGACCGTGGACTCCGCGCTGGTGCTGGTGGCGGACGATCCGGTGGACGCGCTGAGGAGCGGCGCAAGAGCGGTGCTGTCGCGCCGCTCGTCAGCGAAGCAGATCGAGGCGGCGTTGCACGCGGCCGCCGCTGGTTTGGCGGTGATGGAGGGGAGCAGTCTCGAAAGCCTGGCGCCCGCTCCGAGAACCGCGCTGCAGCCGGTGGAAGCGCTGACCGCGCGCGAAATTGAGGTGCTCCGGCTGCTGGCGGACGGCGAGAGCAACAAGATTATCGCCTACCGGCTGGGCATCTCCGAGCACACCGTGAAGTTTCATGTGACCTCGATCATGGCGAAGATGGGCGCGGGCAGCCGGACCGAGGCCGCCATGCTGGGGATCCGGCAAGGGCTAATCTTGATTTGACTCACTTGGCGCTATGAGGAGAAGGAGGCCTGTTTCGGACGGCATCCCTCACCGCATTGAGATAGCTGGGATCAAGTGGGTCGGAACACCAGAATGTCGTGCCGCCGAAAACTGTCAGTGTGTCACTCTGCTTGCGTAAGAACCAAATGCCACTCCGGCTGTCGAAGGGCCGCCAGTCCCGGCAGACCAGGCAACTTGCGACAAAAGGACGAATCCAGGATAGATTCACCGCGTTGGTCGTTCCTTCCGGCACGAGTTGTTCTTGAACGTCGATGTGGGACTCGTAGTGCCAGCCGTCGAACCACGGCACAGGCCAACTCGCATGGAATGTCCCGGTCACGATCAAGTCAGCGCGATTGACCCACGCTGAAATATCTTCGGTATCGATCTGTCTCGTCTCCTGAGCGGCTAGAGTTCCGATCAGAAGCCAGCAAAATGCGAGCCTTGTCACCGCGTTCCAATTATATTCCTAGAGGACTTACGCTACTCCAGTACTCTTGTCTCATGCAAGATGAGCCTGAACTGGCGCTTGGATTCTCACGCAAGATGAGCCTGAAGGGAAAAGACGGGATGCTGGGGATTGATCATCAGCATGGACGACACAGAGGCCACGAGCCTGGAGCAGATTCAGGCGTTCCTGGCCGGCAGCACCAGTACGCGGGCTTGGACAAGCCCGGCAAGGGATTGGTCCGGCGCTACCTCTCGCGGATGACGGGGTGCGGCGCATCTACTTGCGGTGGGCCACACCGTTCGAGATGTTTCGGGAATTGCCTCCGTGCGCGAAATACCTGCGGCCCCGGGTCACGCTGGCGGAACTGGATCGCTTCGCCCAGAGCCGCTGGCCGTTGGCCGCAGTGAGGATTTGGGGCACCGCGCATGGCCGGTGGAAGTTCACGTAAGGGTTCAGGTGCTCCCGGTGGAATTGATCGATCGCTTCGGCGTGTTTTGCAAATCCGATGTGCTTGCGGATCACCGCGCCGTTCTTGGTCTCCACCAGACCGTTGTCGCCGCAGTGATGCGCGCGCGACTTGGTCTGCTCGATGCGCAGCTTGTCCAGCAACCGGACGACGTTGTAGTTGATGAACTCGCTGCCGTTGTCGGAATGAAATCCGCGGATCACGAACGGGAACTGTTCCAGGATCGACTCCAGCACCGGTAGCAGCCACAACTCGGAGATCTGCGGCGTTGCGGCCACAATCTCCCACTGCGTCACTTCGTCGACGCATCACCGCGCCGTTCTTGGTCTCCACCAGACCGTTGTCGCCGCAGTGATGCGCGCGCGACTTGGTCTGCTCGATGCGCAGCTTGTCCAGCAACCGGACGACGTTGTAGTTGGCGAGCGGCGCAAACCGCAACCGCGCGGCGAACTGATGCGCGCGCGACTTGGTCTGCTCGATGCGCAGCTTGTCCAGCAACCGGACGACGTTGTAGTTGATGAACTCGCTGCCGTTGTCGGAATGAAATCCGCGGATCACGAACGGGAACTGTTCCAGGATCGACTCCAGCACCGGTAGCAGCCGTGATCCGTTGCCGTCGGCGCCTCCCGTTGGTTGGCGATCCGGTGCATGCCCTGATGGGGCGTGCAAAAACCAAAACCTTCCTAAGAAGGGAAAACCAAGACCAGGCTGGGGGCCCAGCGCGCCTCCCGTTGGTCGGCCCAGAACGATCCAAAAATCACCAGAAAGGGGACCCTACTCCCGCCCACCTCAATGCCGGTTTTCAGGCTCATCCTTCGATGAGAATATGCTCAGTTCCACCCGCTGGTGTGGCGTTCTATCCGGCCCCGGTCGTAGCAGATACGCAATCGTCCCCGTCAGGACCAGCAGCACAATCGGCGCAAGCGGTGATCCGCCTAGAACCGTGAGATGGGAAACCACTGCGCCGATCATCACCATTGCCAGCAGAATCGCGGCGAAAAAGGAGTAGCGCGGCAGCAGCAACCCGATCGCACCGATCACTTCCAGCAATCCGGTAACGTAACGGAACCATTGGCCAACGCCCACCTTTTCAAACACGGCCACCATCGCTTGCGCTCCCGCGAGCTTGGCGCCACCCGCGGCAAGAAAAGCAACAGCCGCCGCACCGCGCAGGACCCAAAGAAGAATCGATGTTGCATTTTGAGCCATTGGTAGAGTATATCCCCGGGTAGCGCGCGACCTACGCTCGGGTGGAGCGCAATTCCACCGGCTTTCCGTGGGGCGTGTGGCGATAGGCGTCGGCCCAGGCCAGCTTGCGTTCGAGCATCGCCGCTGGGCTCGACAATCCTTTAGTCACGACCAATTTTTCGAGCGCCGCGAGCCAATGTTCGTAATAGTGTGAGCCGTCGTCCGCACTGCCTTTCAGCTCATCGGCGAGCGCCGCTGCCCATTCTTTCCAGGTGAAGTGGCCCTGCTCAGAAAGCTTGACCGCGAGGGCGAAAGCCTGCGCCTGCCAGGGTTCGGCGAAAACCGGTCCGTCGTGATCGCGCGGCAAGTTCAGGTCAGGCGCGCTCAAGGTAATCGTCCCATAAGTCCAGATGAACCGAGTCCCGGGGCGATGCGTGTTCGCCCCAAAGCTCGCGCGCGGAGAAGCGGACTGAATAGACGTGCTGGCGCTTCTCGCCTTGGAAGTGTGCGTTGCTGTCGGGAAAGGCGTAGACGCCGTGATCGCGCAGGACGGTACCCGCCTTGCCTCGAGCATAGCGCGGGAGGCGAGTGTGCCCAGTTGGGTTGATATTGCGGGCGCGCACGGGCTGGCCAACTTCGAATCGAGGCGCCACTTGCGGATCGTGACTCGAGGGGAGACCGCGGCCAAGACGGCCAGTTGCCGCGGCGGCGGTAAGAGCGGGCGTTGCTTTGGCCGGGCCGGCGAGCACTCCGTGCTTTACCAGCAGTTGCTCGTTGATATGCAGCCACCGTTCGTAATAGCTCATCCGCAGGTAGTCGGTGGGAGAAAGCAGTTCGATCTGATAACGCCAGGCGTCGATGTTCCACTTGCGCAAGGCGAAGAGAGAAGAATTTATCGCAGACACGCGCCCTTCCCACGCTGCATGGAACACGGGCTCGTTCTCTTCGTATTGAACCGGGCCCATGTCCTGCATGCCGCCCATATCGTGAATTCCGTTCATGCCTGCACCTTGCGAACACCCACCATGGCGTCGCGCGTGATCAGCGCGGCGAGTTCTTCTTCGTTCAGATTTTCAGTGCCCGCCGGACGTTCCGGAATCACGATGTAACGCAGCTCCGCGGTGCTGTCCCACACACGAACTTCGACGTCTTCATCGAGGTGCGTGCCAAATTCGCGCAGCACGCCGCGCGGATCGATGACGGCACGCGACCGGTATGCGGCCGACTTGTACCAAACCGGCGGCAGCCCAAGCACCGGCCACGGATAGCACGAGCAGAGCGTGCATACCACCAAATTGTGGATCTTGGGAGTGTTCTCGACCGCGAGCGTGTGTTCGCCTTGTCCGCTGGTGTAACCCAATTCCGCGATGGCCGAAGCGGCGTCCGTTAGCAGACGCTGTTTGTAGGCGGGATCCACCCAAGCACGGGCCACCACGCGGGCTCCATTGCGCGGGCCTATCTTGTGCTCGAAGTTGTCGACTAAAACATCGAGCGCCGCCGGGTCCACGATGCCTTTCTCAACCAGCAACGATTCCAGGGCTTTGACGCGTAGCGCGGGGTCGGATGGGATGGCTTGATGGTCGTGAGTATGATCCGGTGAATGGGCCATATTGTACGCCTGCGGCGCTCACGTCCGTCGAGAAACCGCGTAGAGCGGGGTTTCGAAACACTGTTCTTGCGCCGCGACAAGAAATCACGTGGGCTAAATCGATCATAGGAACGCCGCGAGGCCATGTCAAGGGAGATCGAATTTGTTCATCGTCCGCAATTTTCTAGCTCGATTCCGAAATTAGATCGCGGAACTCGCGGAAATTCGAACATTCCGATATTGTTTTGTTGTGGCGGTTGAACACGACGAGATCGGCATCTGGTCCGAGGTCAAGCTGGCGATCATCAGGAGTATGCCTCCGCCTATGCCAAAATCATGGACGCGCAGAGGCGAGACCGGATTCCCCGGTTTCGGTGGATCTACATTGATGGCTACACCGGGTCAGGACATCACGTATTCGCGGCGACCTGGTCAAAAAACGGCACATGTTCGGACTGCCCGTTCCGCCATGCATACAGCTCGATAACTTCTTCGGGGATGCGATATTGCGATGCCTTCGGCCCCATGACTTGCCGCATTTCCGCAAAGGACAGGCCCGGCTGAAGCGACGAGGCGAGATGTGCGGCCTCTCGCTCCAGCCAGATTCGAATTCTCTCAAGACTTTCGCGCATTGGAAGCTTTCCTACCCCGCTCCCGCCGTGACCGCCTTGTGCACTTCCTGCAAACTCCATACGCGGATGGGGTCGCGCTTGCGGCTAGCGATGGCTTGGGCGGCGGCTTTGGCTCCGCTCATGGTGGTGATGCAGGGGACGCGGTAGGCCACCGCGCCGCTGCCTTGCCGCCAAGGACCAGACGATAGGTGGTCTTCCAAACCGGGACCTCGCTGATGTAGCTGACGAAGAGCGAGCGCTGCCCGGCGCCATCGGTGGAAATGACCATACGGCGCAGATCTGCTTCCCGGCCCGCAAAGATCAGGTCGAGATAGCGGTCCTCTTTGCCGTTGAGGCCGCGCTCCAGGAGTTTGACGGAGAAACCGGGCGAGACTTCGGTGGTCTTGACCTCTCCGGAGTCCGTGATCAGAGAGAGGTAGTCGACCTCGATCGTTGCTCCGCTGCCCATGCGAGTTTTACGCTCGACGCTGAGCAAGCGCCCGGTGACGACGGCGGTACCGTTACGGATTTCCAGCTTCGCGCCGCGCAAGGCAGAGAGAAACTCAGTAAGCGATGTTCTTTCATTTACTGGCAGCTTGAAGATCTCCGAGTTGCCGATCGATGGGGGCCGCGGAGCCGTATCCGACGCCGGTGACGCGTCCACCGTTGAGGTCGAGCACGGTGAAGGACTTGAGAACGTCGTTCAGTTGACCGGAGGTGAAGGATATCGTCACGTTCTGATTGCCTTGGACAGAGCCCAAATGCTCGAAATAGCCGACGCCATTTTTATAGAGAATGACGCGCTTTATGGGAAGTGAGGTTTGGTCCTGGGGAATTGCGGTGGAAGCGATGAGCGCAAATGAAAAAATCAGCCGGCTTGGGTAGGCCATGCGCTCATCATACTTCTTAAGGGTCGAGTGCCGTGAAGTTAGAGTGAGGCCAGCCCGCAAGACTCTAGATTGAAGTTGAGGAGTGCTCGATTCAAGTAAACGCCGCGCTTCAGCAAGAGTTCGTACGCTCCCCGGAGGTCGGAGAGATAGCCTTTTCTGAAGCATGCCTCTAGGGTGCCAACGCTGCCTTGGACGCGAAGGCCTTCTCTTTGTGCGAGCTTGCGCGCACTCAAGTCGTCAAGGAGGAGCAGGTCGGCGCCGATCTCCTTCGCGAGGATGAGCGTGCTCAACTCGCCAAGGCCGAGACCGGATCATCTTTGTTGGCGGCGGTTAGGTCCGCAGGCCAGTGGACCTGCTTCACTTGGATCCACATGCACGCGGAGTCTCGGACGATCCAGGAAGTCCCGCGCCAGACGCAACCACCTCCGCGTGGACTTCTGCCGAGATTGCCAGGCCTCCATAAAGCTTCTTCAACAGATCAAAAGCGTCGATCTTCGCCAGTGAAATCAGCGGGGATGAATTGGATACGACTATCACGGACCAAGCGCGGCCAATGCGCCTCGATCTTCTTCTAGCTCACGTACACCGTATCGAATGGGCGAAACCTGGTGTGCCGACGCGAAATCCATGAAGGCGGCGAGGGGAGTGTGGCAGAGTTCAGCGGCGCGGGCCAGGGAGATTTTTTCTTCCCGGAACAGCTCCAAGGCCAGGAGGCGGGCCGCCCCTTGAGACAGGTTCTCGAAATCCAGATTGGCTGCTTGGAGGAGAGCCACTGGCAGATCGACCTGCACGGTTTCCATGCCTCTAAAGTAGCCCGAATGAGCGGATTCGGGCAACTCGACGTTATACTTTGGGAACGTCCCGGAGTCACTCAACCAAAGAAGTGGACTAATTACAAAAGCTCCCTGCTCTTGAGATGCTCGCGGTCGATCATTTGGATTTCAGAGCGTCGCAACGTGCCGAGTGCAAGCAGAAAGATCGCGAGAGCTCCCAAGGCGAGGGCTGCCGCTATCGAGATCGCGTAGATAGGGGTTCTTGCGATTGCGCCAATTGAAAACAGCGTTGTTTCCCTCAGCGCGGCAAGGACCACGGTTATCAGAACAGCTAACGCCCCGAGCGTCATCGCAACTCCTGCCCATATGACCTTGCGAGTCGCCTTGCGCCACTCGCTCACGGATTCATCGCCATTGGTTTCGTTGATATAAAGATTCGCTTGGATGTTCTCGCCATCGGTTGACGCGACGACAAGAACCCGATCACCCGCCGAGATCCGGATGGGTTTGCCTATTCTTTCGATTGTGATCTTCCGCGTACCAATCCAGAGCGTGACCGTATTTTTGAGGCGTGAGAAGTCTATGGACTTGACAGAGCCCCGGATTGCCCGTCGAGTAATTAGCGGCGTTCCCCGTTTGTTGGGGCAGTTTTCAATCCGAACGACGGCGACGTCGAGGAGCCGGTTCTTCTCGGCCTCGTACTGTTCGGGGCTGAGCTCGCCGGCATCACGGAGCTGAGCTAACCGTTGAAGATCTTCTGTCAGCCCCATCCGTCTCTCACGCCCCCGCCGTGACCGCCTTGTGTACTTCCTGCAAGCTCCACACGCGGATGGGGTCGCGCTTGCGGCTGGCGATGGCTTGGGCGGCGGCTTTGGCTCCGCTCATGGTGGTGATGCAGGGGACGCGGTAGGCCACTGCGCCGCGGCGGATGGCGCGTTCGTCGCTGAAGGTGTGGCCGCCGGTGGTGGTGTAGATCACGAGCTTCAAGCTGCCCGCCTTGAGCAGATCGACGGCGTTGGGCCGGCCTTCGTTCACTTTGAAAACGGTTTTCACGGGCAGGCCAGCGGCCTTTAAGACTGCCGCGGTGCCGCGCGTGGCCGCCAGCGTGAAACCGAATTCGTGGAAGCGCGTAGCCACTTCCATCGCGCCGGATTTATCGGCGTTATTGACGCTGATGAAAACCGTTCCGCTATCGGGCAAGGGCGTGCCGGCGCTCAATTGCGCCTTGCCGAAGGCTTCGCCGAAGTTTTCTCCCACGCCCATCACTTCGCCGGTGGAACGCATTTCGGGGCCGAGCGCCGGATCGGCTCCGGGAAATTTGTTGAACGGAAACACGGGCGACTTTACAAAGACCTGCTGCAGCGGCGCCATGGGCGGAAACTCGGTTAGTCTTTTGCCCAACATCAGGCCGACTGCGATTTTTGGCAGCGCGACCCCGGTGGCTTTACTCACGTAGGGCACGGTGCGCGAGGCGCGCGGGTTCACTTCCAGCACGTATACCGTGCCGTCCTTGATCGCGTATTGAACATTCATCAACCCGATCACCTGGAGGGCGCGCGCAAGGCCGGTGGTGTACTCGCGAATGGTTTGTAGCGCAGCGTCGCTCAATGTCTGCGGCGGCAACACGCAACTGCTGTCGCCGGAATGCACGCCCGCTTCTTCAATGTGTTCCATGATGCCGGCGATGATCACGTTGCCATCCATGTCGGCCAGTGCGTCGACGTCCACTTCGATGGCGTCTTCCAGAAAGCGGTCGATCAGCACCGGGCGAGTTTGCGAGAACGTCACCGCTTCGTGCATGTAGCGGCGGACCATCTCTTCGTCGTAAGCGATCACCATGGCGCGACCGCCCAGCACGTAGCTCGGCCGCACCAGAACCGGGTATCCGATGCGGCGCGCTACTTCGCAGGCTTCTTCGGCGCTGGTGGCCGCGCCATTCATGGGCGATGGAATGCGCAGATCGTCCAGCAGCTTGCCGAACCGCTTGCGGTCTTCCGCCAGGTCGATATTTTCCGGATTGGTGCCGATGATCGGGACGCCCGCCGCTTTCAAAGGCAGGGCCAGGTTCAGCGGCGTCTGGCCGCCAAACTGCACGATCACGCCGTCGGGCTTCTCGGTGTCGAAAACGTTGAGGACTTCCTCCAGTGTTAGAGGCTCGAAATACAAACGATCGCTAGTGTCGTAATCGGTCGACACCGTCTCGGGATTGCAATTGACCATGATCGATTCATAGCCGAAGTCCTGCAGCGCGAACGACGCGTGGCAGCAACAATAGTCGAACTCGATGCCTTGCCCAATCCGATTGGGGCCGCTGCCGAGGATCATCACTTTCTTGCGATCGGTGGGCGCCGATTCGTCCTCCGATTCGTAGCTCGAATAGAGATAAGGCGTGAAGCTCTCGAACTCCGCCGAACATGTGTCTACACGATTGAAAACCGCCACCACGCCGAGCTGCTTTCTGCGAGCGCGCAGCAGCAACGGGTCGGCGTTCCAAATGCGGCCTAGCGTGTTGTCGGAGATCCCTTCGCGCTTGGCGCGGCGCAGCGTCTCTTTGGGAACGGTCTCTAGCGTCCACTGGCGCAGCGACGCTTGAAAGCCGATCGATTCTTTCATCTGCTGCAGGAACCACGGATCGATGGAAGTGATTTCCCGAACTTGCTCGACCGACCAACCTTGCTCGAAGGCAAAGCGGATGTAGCTCAAGCGATCCGGAGTGGGCGTAATCAGCTTTTGGTTAATCAGGTCGACGTCGAACTTTTCAGCGCTCGCGGGCTTGCCCGTTTCGAGACTGCGAATCGCCTTGTTGAGCGACTGCTTGAAAGTGCGCCCGATCGACATCACTTCACCCACGGACTTCATCTGCGTGCCTAACACCGGTTCCGCGCCGGGAAATTTCTCGAACTGCCAGCGCGGAATTTTGGTGACGACGTAATCGAGTGTGGGCTCAAAGCACGCCGTGGTCACTTTGGTGATGTCGTTTTTGATTTCGTCGAGTCTGTATCCGACGGCCAGTTTGGCGGCAATTTTGGCGATGGGGAATCCGGTGGCTTTCGAGGCCAGGGCCGAGCTGCGCGACACGCGCGGATTCATCTCAATGATGATCATCCGCCCGGTTTCGGGATTGATGGCGAACTGCACGTTGCTGCCGCCGGTATCGACGCCGATTTCGCGCAGACAACGCAGGGCGGCATCGCGCATCATCTGATATTCGCGGTCAGTCAGGGTCTGGGCGGGCGCAACCGTGATGGAGTCGCCGGTATGCACGCCCATGGGATCGAAATTTTCGATGGAGCAGATGATGATGGCGTTGTCGGCAAGGTCTCGCATTACCTCCAGCTCATATTCCTTCCAGCCGAGCACGCTTTCCTCGATCAGCACTTCGTGAACCGGCGACAGATCGAGACCGCGCTCCAGAATTTCGTAGAGCTCTTCGCGGTTGTAGGCGATGCCGCCGCCGGTTCCGCCAAGGGTGAAACTGGGGCGCAGAATGACCGGGTAGCCGATGCGACTGGCAAAGGTCATGCCGGTCTCCACGTTATTACAGAGCTGCGACTGCGGCATGTCGAGGCCGATTTTGCGCATCGCATCTTTGAAAAGCAGGCGATCTTCGGCCTTTTTGATGGATTCGATTTTTGCGCCGATCAGTTCGACGCCGTATTTGTCGAGCACGCCCGCTTCGGCGAGTTCCACGCTCAGGTTGAGGGCGGTCTGGCCGCCTACGGTCGAGAGCAATGCATCTGGCCGTTCGCGGCGAATCACTTCCTCGGCGTACGCCAAGCTGAGGGGCTCAATGTAGGTGCGGTCGGCCAAGTCCGGATCGGTCATGATGGTGGCCGGATTGGAATTGATCAGCACCACTTCAAAGCCGTCGGCGCGCAGAACTTTGCACGCCTGAGCGCCGGAATAATCGAATTCGCAAGCCTGGCCGATGATGATGGGCCCGGAGCCGATGATCAGGATTCGATGAATGTCGGTGCGGCGCGGCATTAGCGGAAATCCTGCATCAGTTTCATGAAGTCGCCGAACAGGTAGTGTGAATCGTGCGGGCCGGGAGACGCTTCCGGGTGATATTGAACGCAGAAGACGGGCTCTTTACGATGACGAAAGCCTTCCAGCGTTTGGTCGTTCAGGTTCACGTGCGTGAGTTCGATCTCGTTGAGGTTAAGCGAATCGGGGTCGACCGCGAAGCCATGATTGTGCGAGGTGATCTCCACTTTGTTAGTGATCTGGTTGAGCACCGGGTGATTTGCGCCGCGATGGCCAAACTTCAACTTGTAGGTTTTGCCGCCGAGGGCGAGGCCGAGAATCTGCTGACCCAGGCAGATGCCGAAGATGGGCTTTTTGCCGATCAGCTTGCGGACTTGGGCGCTCTGGAACTCGAGTGGTTCCGGATCGCCGGGGCCGTTGGACAGGAAGATGCCGTCTGGTTTGAGCGTTAAGACGTCCTCGGCGGTGGTTTGCGCCGGCACCACCGTGACGCGCGCGCCCGCGTGAACCAGACGGCGGAGAATATTGCGCTTAATGCCGTAATCGAACGCCACTACATGGCAGCAGGGGGCCGCGGCGGATTCCATAGAATCCGACGGAGAACAGGGCTCGACAGATTGGTCCCAACCGTAGGCGCTTTTGGTCGATACGCGGGTGGCCAGATCGAGGCCTGCCATGGATGGAACGGCCTTGGCGCGCTCGATCAGTTCTTGCGGGGTCGCGTTGCCCGCCGACAGGACGCCGCGCATCACGCCCCTGCTGCGCAAGTGACGAACCAGGGCGCGCGTGTCGATTTCAGCCGCTACCGGAACGCCGGCGTCAGCCAAAAACTTCTCGGCGCTTTCTTCCGACCGCCAGTTGGACACGATGGACGACCATTCGCGAACGATGAGGCCTTCGATGAATGGCTTGGTGGATTCGTTATCGGAATTATTGGCGCCGTAGTTGCCAATCTCGGGGTACGTCAGCACGACAATCTGGCCGGCGTAGGATGGGTCAGTGAAGATTTCCTGATAGCCGGTGATGGCAGTGTTGAAGACCACCTCGCCGGCGGAATCTCTGCGCGCACCAAAACCGCGTCCCTCGAAGACAGTTCCGTCTTCCAGGGCGAGGATAGCGTGGTTCAATTGCGAATCGTCCTCCCAGGGATTGGGCAGGGTAGGCCTGACCTTCACTAATTTAACATGTGCGGCGCGGATGTTTTTGTAACGGGATGTTGTACGCTTGCGATTGGGCCAGACTGGGTGGAGTGAGCTTATGAGCGCCATGAAACAACAATCCGGGGTCGCGGCGATTGTTTTGGCGGCTGGCATGTCCACGCGTATGGGCGCCGCGAAGCAATTGCTCCGGCTGGGTGACCGGACGTTGCTTCAAACCGTGTTGGACAATCTCCGCGAGTCGCGCGTCGATCAAATCGTGGTCGTGCTCGGTTTTTCCGCCGAAGATATCCGGCGAGAGGTTCCACTCGGCGATGTTACCGTCGTGGTCAATGACGCGTACCGAGAAGGGATGGGAACCTCACTGCGCGCGGGGTTGGCTGGCTTGGACCCGCGCACACAGGGTGTCCTGGTGGTTCTGGCCGATCAGCCATTCGTCAAGACCGCGACGATGGACCTTCTGATCGCGCAATATACGGAACAGAAGCCGCAGATCGTTATTCCCGTTTATCGGGGCTTTCGCGGAAACCCGGTTCTTTTGGATCGCTCTGTTTTTCCAGAGCTGCGCGAGCTGGCCGGCGACGTCGGCTGCCGGGCGATTTTCGGTAGCCACACAGAAAACATTCTCAAGGCTCCGGTGGAGGACGTTGGCATTCTGCTCGATGCGGACACAGCAACCGACTTTGAAAAGTTTCAGCAGGCTTATGCCCAGAGCGAGTTGGGCTCGGGGTGGTTCGAGGATGCGGATTTGGAAGGCCGGGGAGTCGCGGGGCGCAGGCTCATAGTGGTCGGTCAGGAGGACGTAGCGCAGGCGCTGGTGATCTTGGGCGGCTTTTTGAATTTTGAGGTCACGGTTGTGGATCCTTTTCTGACCACGAAGGATTTTCCCGGAGCCGGTCATGTGCGGCACGAATTGGATTTTTCGCGATCTCAGATGGCAGTTGGGACGTACGTCGTGGTGGCCAGCCGCGGCCGGTTCGACGAGGACGCGATTGAACAAGCGCTGAGCGCCGGCGCCGGTTACGTGGCGCTGATCGCGAACAAGAAGAGAGCGCAAGAGATTCTAGATAGCCTGAAGCGGAAGGGCTTCTCGCAGGAAAAGCTGGCGGGCCTGCGAGCGCCGGCAGGGCTCGAAATCGGCGCGGAAAGCCCGGAAGAAATCGCGTTGAGTGTGATGGCGGAAATCGTCGCGGAGCAGAAACGCGGCAAGGTCAGGCCGGACCATCGGCATCGCAAAGAGTAATCACTTGGTCTGTTGCCGGTTCCGTTTTCGACGCGGTTTCTTTCTCTTTGAGGGATTGTGCGCTGCCGCTGCGGCGTACGGCCACGATCTGACTGATCACGCTGAGGGCGATCTCCTCCGGCGAAGCGGCGCCGAGATCGAGGCCCGCCGGCGCCCAAATTCTCTCTACTTTTTCGGCCGGCGCTCCGAGGGCAACCAGGTAGTCCAGCACCAGCCGGGCCCGATACCGGCTGGAGACCAGCGCGACGTAGGCTGCGTCGTGCTCCAAAGCCCTTTGCAGCCAGACATGATCGCTCTTATGCTGCGTGGCGATCACGATGAAAGTGTGCGGGCCGATGTCTGGTCCGGTGAGATCGAAGTCGTCGGTGATCAGACAATCCGCGTCGGGAAATGAATTTGCGTCGGCGGCAGGGTCGTCGATGGTCACGCGGAAATTCATCAGATGTCCCAGCCGCGCCAGTGTTTCGGCGATGCGCCCGTGACCTACGATCAGCAGGTCCGGCTTCGGCAGCACTGGCTCAATAAAAACCTCCATGATTCCGCCGCAAGGCATCCCGACACCCAACAGTTCGTCGGTCATGTCGAGGGTGATGGTTCGAGTATGCTCGTGTTGGATGCACGAGAGCGCCTCGTGCCGCACGGCGCTCTCCGCACAGCCGCCGCCGATCCATCCCGCAAGGATCTTGCCATCTGCGTCGACAATCGCCGCGGAGCCTACCTTGGCGGAGGAAGAACCCTGCACTCGAACCACGGTCGCCACGGCGAACGGCTTTCGGTGGTTGGCGAGATCGTTTGATATTTTCAGAAGATCTAAGTTCATCGGCCTTAAGCCAGTACCTTCGCCGGCTCCTTGTCGAATTTCTGTTTGCATCCGGCGCAGCAAAAATAGTACGTCTTCTCGCCGTACTGGGATTTATGCTTGGCGCTGGCGGCGTCTACCGTCATGCCGCAGACGGGGTCCTGTTCTTCCGCGCTCTTGGGCGGCGGCTGGGTCACAGGCTGAGGTTTGCTTCGACCCACCTGCACGATTTCAGCGAGAATGCTGACGGCGATTTCTTCTGGCGAAACGGCGCCAATCCGTAAGCCGGCGGGCGCTTTGACGCGGCTCAATTGCGCCGGGGAGATTCCCTTCTCGCGCAAAAAGTCGAGGATTTTTCTGGTTTTGGTCTCGCTGGCGACGAAAGCGAGATAGAGCGACTCAAGGCTCAAGGCCTGCTCCAATGCCTCCTCGTCGTTTTCGCCCTGAGTCGACACGACCACGAAGGTCTGAGCAGTGGTCACTAGAGGGGCCAGGTCGTGGGCGTTCTCGATGACTTCGATCACGGAAACCGCATAGTGAATGGTTTTGGCCAGCCTGGCCAGAGTTTGCGCGACCACCGAACGCCCGAAGATCACGATTCGCGGCTTAGGCAATACGGGCTCAACGTAGATGTCCAAGGCGCCTCCGCTGTGGCAGGTCATCGTGTAGTCCACGATTCCTTCGCCCGACTGCGGGTTGGCAGAGGGGCTGATTCGAATCAGCCTCGGGCTCCCGTCCCGCAACGCTTTCAGCGCCTCTTTGACGACCACCGGCTGCGAGCATCCGCCCCCGATCCAACCCCACATGCTGCCATCGGCGTGGACAATGGCCCGGTCTCCCGGTTTGCCGGAGATAGGCGCCTCAAACCGGACCACGGTGGCGACGGCGAAGGATTCGCCACGCGCTCGTAATTCCACTGCTTTCTCTAAGAATACGTCAAACATGGATGGTCTTTCGGGTCAAATGTTTTTCCAGATCGAGGAGACTGTCCAATGAATGCGCCGCGGCGAATACGTCCACGTGCGGCAGCGCCGCCGCCATGCCGCGCGTAACGGGCTGGTAGCCCTCAATACCCAGCAGCGGGTTGAGCCAGATCAGCTTCTTCACGCGGCGCTTTATGGTTTGCAGTTCAGCCGCCAGCAGCGCAGGCTCGCCGGTATCCCAACCATCGCTCAGAATGACAAACAAGGTGTCTCGCGAGAGCCGCACTCCAAAGGGAAGCAGATTAAAATTCCGGAGTGACTCCCCGATCCTGGTGCCGCCCGACCAGCCGGCCGGCTCCTGCGACAACGCTCTGAGAGCGTCGGGCAATTGTGGGGACCGGAGCGCCTCCGTCACGTCCACCAGCGTTGTACTGAAAACAAATGTCGCCGCCCGCTTGAAATATTTCTGCAAAGCGTGCGCGAATCTCAACAAAAACAAGCTATATAGCTTCATCGAGCCGCTGACATCCAGAAAAACCACTAACCGGGCCTGCGTGAGTTTCTTCACCCGGTAACTTAAGTCTATGGGATCGCCGCCGCGGCTGATACTTCGGCGAATCGTCCGGCGAATATCCACCCGATCCCGCGCGGCCCCGATCTGGAGGGTTCGGGAGAGCCGCCAACTGGCGCGCCGGAGCAAGCGTTCGGCGAGCCGCTCAAGCGCAGCTTGCTCGGCGAGCGGTACTTGAGAAAAGTCGGTTTTCCGGAGGCGCGCGTGCAGGCTTGCGCCTTGGAGCCCATGTTCTTCTAGTTCCAGAGCGCGGAGCGAACCCTCATTCGCGCCATTCGCAAGCCAGAGACTGGCCTCCTCGGTGGTTTGATTGGTATTGCGCTTGGGGCTGTTCGAATTGCTTTTCGCAGGCGCCGGGTTTGCTCTTTCCGGCCCGTTCCAAAACGCCTCGAAGACGCCGGCGAATTTGTCCCACTCTTCTTTCGACGAACAGAGCGCGGCCCGCAATCCGAATTTAAGACTCTGCCGGTCCCCGTGCGGAATCATTCGCGAGATCTCCAACGAGTCGAGAGTTCC
This sequence comes from Bryobacterales bacterium, assembly GCA_963836595.1. Lineage (GTDB taxonomy): Bacteria > Acidobacteriota > Terriglobia > Bryobacterales > Bryobacteraceae > DATFZA01. The sequence goes on along the minus strand of CAWIKC010000001.1, from coordinate 2,088,311 downwards.
GGTAACGCCAATCGGGAATCCGTTGGCTCTAGCGTACCGGCAGAACTCGAATACTTTTTTGCTAATCTCGTCCATGTCTTACTGGCTCGATGCTTTGTACCTGTCGTGAACTAGACCGCTCCCTGACGGTCGCGGCTCGGTAACGCCTTGCGGACCGCCTCGCCGAAGGTCGCGGTTCGGTAACGCCTTCCGAGCCGCGAGCGTCAGGGAGCGGTTGAATCGGTTGTTTCATGACAGGTTCCTCAACGCGAGAGAATCGCTTCGATCCCCACGGCTCTGATTTTGGCCATATCCTCCGCGGATTTCGCGATGCAGCCCAGAGTTTCTTCCGCCGCTTCCGTATCCAGGCGGGTCTTCTTGAGAGAACTCAGCGCCCGGACGCAATCGAGCGTCTCGGCCACGCCCGGAGGTTTGTCGAGGTTGATTCGCCTCACTGCCTGAACGAACTTAACGGCTTGGGTTCCCAATCCGTTTTCGATACCGGGAAGCCGCGCGTGAACGATTTGCAATTCCTTTTCCAGACTCGGATAGTCGATCCAGTGGTAAAGACATCGTCGCTTCAGCGCATCGCTCAGCTCTCTCGTACGATTCGACGTAAGAATCACATAAGGCCTATGCGTGGCCTGGATGGTACCCATCTCGGGAACGCTGATCTGAAAATCGGAAAGCAATTCCAGCAGGAACGCTTCAAAAGCTTCGTCGGAGCGGTCAATCTCATCCACCAGCAAAACGGGTGAAGCTTTTTCCGCGCGGATAGACCGGAGCAGCGGCCGTTCCAGCAGGAAGTCCGGTCCGAAAATGTGTTTTACTTTCTCCTCCTCGTTGTGCTCCGACTTCTCTTGGATTTTGATCGCCAGCAACTGCTTCTGATAATTCCATTCATACACGGCGGAACTGACGTCGAGGCCCTCGTAGCACTGGAGCCGGATCGATTCGGCTCCCAGGAACGCTGCCAAGGCCTTGGCCACTTCCGTCTTGCCTACGCCCGCGGGACCCTCGATCAGCAGCGGTTTGCCGAGCTTGATGAGCAGAAAAACGGCGGTCGCCAAGCCGCGATCGAGGACGTATCCCAACTGTTCAAAGCCGCGAACCACGGCTTGAATATCCGGAATCTCCTCAGGCGTCACGCTTGGTCTCTCTGGGCTTGGCGGGTTCAACCGTTCCCGTCAACAGTAACGGCTGGCGCCTGAGCCTGCGGATGAAGTTTACAAAGAGCCCGAGCATTCTCCCAACCGCGCGAGCGAAGGTCCTAGTCAAAGCCAACGTGAGGACACCACCCGCGTTCACCGGTTCGACAGCAGGCGCGGCCTGCGCCGGGGCGGCCGTCGCAGGCGTGGTGGCTGTTGCGGTCGTTTGCGATAGCTGGCTCTCGAAACGGTGGGTGAACTCGACAAAGATCACGTCGGAAACGTCGTTAATCATGCGCGAGCCAAACTGGGCCAGAACGCCGACTATGGTCACCTCAGAAACAGCGGCGACTTCGGTTCCTCCCTCCGGCAGCGCGCGAAGCTTGCCGGTCATCTTCATGGAGGCGCTTCCGCGGCCCTTGACGTCTTGGCCCTTGCCGGCCAGTTCCATCTGATGTGTCTGTTCGTCGAGACGATCGATGTGGAGTTCACCCTTGTAGTCAGTGACGCTGGGTCCCACTTTCACCTTAATGGAACCTTTGAACGTCCGGTCGTCTATCGCCTCCGTGATTTCCGCGCCTGGGACGCAAGCGGCTACTTTCCTCGGATCGCTCAAAAGGACCCACACTTTATCGATGGGCTGCTTGACGGCGAAAGTCTTCTCGATCCGAACGGCCATGGTCTAGGATGCCACTCCGTTCTCCTGGAGAATCCGCCAAACCTTCCAAGGTGTGACGGGCATGTCGATGTGCCTGACTCCCAAATGCGACAAGGCGTCTACCACGGCATTGACGAATGCGGCCGGAGAACCGACATTGGGCGATTCCCCCACGCCTTTGGCGCCGATCGGGTGATGCGGCGACGGCGTGCAGGTCTTGCCCGTCTCCCAATGCGGCGTCTCCATGGCGGTGGGAATCAGGTAGTCCATGAAGTTGCCTCCCTGGACGTTGCCGCTCTCGTCGAAGCTGATCAGTTGCATGAAAGCGATGCCGAAACCTTCGGTCAAACCGCCATGGATCTGGCCTTCCACGATCATGGGGTTGATAATGTTGCCGCAGTCGTCGACCGCGACAAAGCGCCGTACCTTGATTTCGCCGGTTCCTTTGTCGATATCTACCACGGCGATATAGGTGCCGAACGGGTAGGTCAGATTCGGCGGATCGTAATAGTGCACCGCCTCAAGGCCCGGTTCCAAGCCTTGCGGAAAGTTGGTGTAAGCGGCAAACGCAATGTCCTGGATGGTCTTCGATTTTCCGGGTGCGCCCTTCACGGAGAATTTTCCGGGCTCCCATTCCAGGTCTTCTTCGCTCACTTCGAGCAGATGGGCGGCGATCTTTTTTGCCTTGGCCCGAATTTTTTGCGCGGCCAGCGAGGTGGCGGCGCCCGCCACCGGAGTGCTGCGGCTGGCATAGGTTCCGAGGCCATAGGGAGCGGTGTCGGTGTCGCCTTCTTCGACCGTGATATCGGCCACCGGAATTCCCAACTCCTGCGCGACAATCTGGGCGAAAGTTGTTTCATGCCCCTGCCCTTGCGCCTTGACGCCCATGCGGGCGATGGCTTTGCCGGTGGGGTGAACCCGGATCTCGCAACTGTCGAACATCTTGATGCCGAGGATGTCGAAATCCTTGGAAGGTCCGGCGCCGACAATCTCCGTGAAGCTCGATATTCCGATCCCCATCAACTCGCCCTTGGCGCGCTTTTCGGCTTGCTCCTTGCGCAGCTCGTCGTAGCCCACCATCTTCAAAGCCAGATTCATCGCGGCGGGGTAGTCGCCGCTATCGTAGGTCCAGCCCAGCGGGCACAGATACGGGAACTTGGCGGAGGGAATGAAGTTCTTCATCCGAAGTTCCACTGGGTCCATCTTCAGTTCATAGGCGAGCGTATCCATGGCCCGCTCGATCAGATACGAAGCCTCGGTGACCCGGAAAGAGCAGCGATACGCGACCCCGCCGGGAGCCTTATTGGTATAGACGCCATCCACCTCACAAAAGGCTGCGGGAAAGTCGTAGGAACCAGTGCAAATGCTGAACAACCCAGCCGGGTACTTGGTCGGCTGCGCGGTCGCATTGAAAGCTCCATGGTCGGCCAGCGTCTTCACGCGCAGACCCTTCACAATTCCATTTTTATCTGCGGCGATCTCGGCCGTCATGTGGTAATCGCGGGCAAACCCAGTGGAGCTAAGGTTCTCGGTCCGCGTCTCGATCCACTTGACCGGCCGGCCGAGCGTCAGCGTCGCCACCACGGAACATACGTAGCCCGGATAAACCGGAACCTTGTTGCCGAACCCGCCGCCAATATCCGGGGAAATGATGCGGATGTTTTGTTCCGGAATGCCTCCCACCAACGCAAACACCGTGCGATGCGCGTGCGGAGCCTGCGAAGTCAGCCAGATGTCCAGATGTTTGGTGGCCGTGTTGTAGTCGGCGACGCATCCGCAGGTTTCGAGCGGCGCCGGATGGCAGCGCGGGGAGATTGCGTCCAGACTGATTTTTACCGGACTATCGGCGAAAGCCTTTGCCGTCGCCTGCCGGTCGCCCACTTCCCAGTGGAAAATGTGGTTGGATTTCTCTTCGCGGTCCTCGCGCAAAATCGGGGCATCGGCGTCGCGCGCCTTGTGCGGATCCACCAGCACCGGCAGCTCCTCGTAATCCACCTCCACCAATTCCGTCATGTCGGCCGCGGCATGGCGGGACTCGGCCACCACGAACGCCACTTCTTGAGATTGAAACAGAACCTTGCCCGTGGCCAGCACCATCTGCTTGTCGTAAGACATGGTCGGCATCCACGAAAGGCCGGCCTTTTCCAGGTCCGCGCCGGTTATCACGGCCAGCGCGCCCGGAACTTTCATGGCATTTTCGATATTGACGCTCTTCAGCCGCGCATGCGCGAAGGGGCTGCGCACCACTTGACCGAAGACCATGCCGGGGAGGTTGACGTCGTCCACATAGTGGCCGCGCCCTTGAATGAAGCGCGCATCTTCCTTGCGCTTCACGGAATGGCCCATGCCGCCGATCGTTTCGGAAGTTTCCAGAATTTTCATGCCGCTACCTCATCTTGTGTTTTCGCAGCAGCCTCGTGCATTTTCGCAGCCGCGTATTGCACCGCCTTCACAATGTTCTGATAACCGGTGCAACGGCATAGGTTTCCCGAGATTCCCAAACGGATGTCGTGTTCGGTCGGGTTTGGGTTGGCCTCGAGCAGAGCGCAAGCCGACATCAACATGCCCGGCGTGCAGAAGCCGCATTGCAAACCATGCTCCTGATGAAAACCCTCTTGCAGCGGATGCAGCGTGGCGCCGCTCATCAAACCTTCCACGGTGCGAATCTCGCGGCCATCCGCCTGCACGGCAAAAATGGTGCAGGATTTGACCGGCCGGCCATCCAGCAAGACCGTGCAAGCGCCGCAACTGGTGGTATCGCAGCCTATGTGGGTGCCAGTCAGACTCAGTCCCTCGCGGATAAAATAGACCAGCAGGGTTCTCGGTTCTACATCGCCCTCCCGATCCGCGCCGTTCACTTTGATTTGGATGTGCTGAGTATTTGCCATCGTTAATTCCTTCCTCCGATCCTTTTATCGCTGGGCCCGCTCCAACGCAAGTGTCAGCGCTCTCTTGGTCAATTCCCGGACCATGCCCCGTTTGTAGTCTGCCGGAGCGCGCAGATCGGAACTTGGCTGCGACTCATCGGAGGCAAATTGCGCCGCTTGCGCGATGTTCGCCTCAGTTAGTTTCTTCCCGCGCAGAAACTCTTCCGCCTTCTTCGCCTTTATTGGAATTGGGCCGGCGTTGGTGAGGCCGATCCCCGCCTTCAGGCAATTTCCGCCGCCGTCCACCGTGACTTGCGCGGCCACGGCGGCGGTCGCAAAGTCGCCGACTTTCCGTTCCAGCTTGAGGTAAGCGCCACCGCTGCGAGGCGGCGGGAGAGGAACGCCGATTTGCGTGAGAATCTCATTGGGCCCGAGGGCGGTGGTGAAAATAGATACAAAGAATTTTTCAATCGGTATTACGCGCTCACCTTTCGGGCCCGTTGCCACCACTTCGGCGCCCAGAGCCAGCATGGTCGCGCCATGATCGTTGGCGGGATCGCCGTGCGCCAAGTTGCCGCCGATGGTCGCGAGATTGCGTACCTGAGGATCGGCGATAACGGAAGCCGTGTCGTGAATGACCGGGAGCTTCGAGCGAATCAGGTCAGAATGTTCGAGGGCTGCTTCCCGGACCAATCCACCAATCTTCAAGTAGCCGGGTTGTTCCTCGATGGAGTCGAGGCCGGGAACGCGATTGATGTCGATCAGCCAGGCGGGTCTGGCGATCCTGAGTTTCATCATGGGGATCAGGCTTTGTCCGCCGCTCAGGATCTTGGCGTCCTCGCCGTGTTGCTGCAGGAGGGCGATAGCTTCGGGAATGGTTCGCGCCCGGGCGTATTCAAACGCTGCTGGAATCATCTATTGACCTCTCTCGTAAGGTATTCCGCGATCTCCAATCGTCGATCGCATTGCGGATCGCGTCGGAGGCAAGATTACTGCAAATCATTTTGTACTCGGGGATACCGCCCAGGGCGTCCGCCACGTTCCGTTTGGTGAGCGCATAGGCCTCAGCCACGGGTTTCCCCATCACCAGCGCGGTAGCGATGGACGAGCAAGCGATGGCTACGGCGCAGCCCATACACTTGAACTTGATGTCCTGAATCTGGCCGTCCGCGATAAGCAGAGTGATGAGAACGGTGTCGCTGTCGACGGGACTTTTGGCAATGCCCTGGCCGGAAGGGTCCTTTATACGGCCTGCATTTTGAGGATTGTGATAGTGTTCGCGAATTCGCTCGTTGTAGGGCCCCATGCTTCATGGCACTCATTTCGGGCTCGACCGGATACTATCGATCCGTTTGCATCCAGGCAAGCCTATGATACACCTCGCCAAAGACCAGGCCAAGATAGCAGATTCCCTGGTTTTGGCATCGGGGATTCCCCGATAGGTCACGCGAAGGGCGAGTTATTTGAGCTCACGTCCAGCGCCGCTTGGCGAGCTAACGCGTTGCCGTTGCTCCGAGGTTGGATCAGGGATGGGTAGCTTTCGACCATGCGTCCGCCGACGCGCCTTCGCGATAACGATAGACCAGCGAATCAAGGGACACACGCGGAGAAGGTAGACGGCACAAGGCAACTATCTTGCAGGTCTCGCCGATCTTTTGGTGCGCCCGGCATGACTCGAACATGCGACCTTCTGGTTCGTAGCCAGACGCTCTATCCAACTGAGCTACGGGCGCGCGCAAGGTAGAACAAGCTCAGTATACCAACCTCGCCAGCGTGCGAAACTCAAAGCGAGTCGTGACCCATCCAGCCGTTCGCGATCTGTTTCAAACCCTCGGGCGCGACCCCGCGTTTCACTCGGTCGTCAGCGAGTTCGTCCGCAATCCGGGTGCGCGCGCTTCGCTCGCCGGATTGACCACCACCGCCAAGGCGCTGTATCTGGTTCTGCTGTGGCAAGCCACCGAGCGCAACCTGATCGTGATCGTCGACGGCAACCGGGAAGCGGAGACGCTGTCGGAATTGGTCGAGACGTTCTTCCACATTCTGGTGGCGTCAGACGCGCCGCGGCCGCAGTTGATTCCGGCGCTCGACGTGATTCCTTCGCAGCGGCTCTCACCGCATAACGAGATTGCCGAGCAGCGCGCTATCGGCCTGTGGCGGCTGGCCTCCGGACGGGTGCCGATCACCGTCACGCCCGCCGCGTCCATCCTGCTGCGCACCGAATCCGCCGAGTTTTACCGCCAGCTTGCGCTGACGATTCGCGTGGGCGACGAAATGCCCGTCGAGGATTTGCTGCAGCATCTGGAGAGCATCGGCTACGAAAAACGCGAGCCGGTGGAGATGGTCGGCGAATATTCGATGCGCGGCGGGATCCTGGATATTTTTCCAGCCGAGGCTTCGAAGCCCGTGCGGATTGAGCTGTTCGGCGATTTGATCGAATCGATCCGGCGTTTCGATGTCGACACCCAGCGCTCCGTTCTCAAAGTCAGTGAGGCGCTGGTGTTGCCGCTGATGGAGTATCCGAAATCGCCGCAGTTATTCGAGCAACTCGGCGGCACATATTCCTTCCCCGGCTGGGAGTTTTGCGTGCCGATGGTGCGGCCGCGCACGCATTCGCTGTTGTCTTTGGTCGAGAACCCGCTGGTGGTGTTCGACGAGCCGGAGCAGATTGCGGCTGCGGCCGAGCGTTTTTGGAAGCGTCTGGAAGACGCGGAGCGGCCGGCTCCTTGCCCGCCGGATCAGAACTATTTTCACTGGAACGAGTTTCGCGCGCATGGCGAAGGCCTCGCCGAGCTGGTCTTGCGCGAACTGGAGTTGCACAGCGGCACGCCTTCTCCCGAGGTATCCAGCCGGCCGGCGATGCAGTTCCGCAACAACATGCAAGTCGCGGTAGCAGAAGCGCGCAATCTGGTTGAGACGGGCAACCGGGTGGTGTTTGTCGCGCCATCCACAGGAGAACTGGAGCGCCTGGCGGATGTGTTTCAGGAATACCGCGTGCCGTTCCAGTTAGGCATCGATCCGGCCGACGCCACGCAGCCGTATTTGGCCGAGCGCTCCTACATGGCCGGTTCGGTGGCCAGCACTTTTCTGGTCAAAGGCCGCATTCGGCGTGGCGTCGTGTTTCCGGAATCGAAGATCGCCATCTTCGGCGCCGAGGATTTGTTTGAGACCTCCGAGTTTGTCGCCAAGCCCGGACCCAGCAAATCGCAGATGGCCGCGTTTCAAGCCGACATGGCGGATTTGAAACCAGGCGATTTTGTGGTGCATGTCACGCACGGGGTCGGCAAGTTTCTGGGGATTCGCGAGATCGCGCAGGGCGAAAATAAGGGCGATTTCATGCTGCTCGAATACGCCAGCGAATCGAAGCTCTACGTGCCGCTCAGCCGCATGGATTTGGTGCAGAAATTCCGCGGGGCCGGCGAAGGCGCCGCGCCTCCACTGGACCGCCTGGGCGGCGCGACCTGGGATCGCACCAAATCCAGGGTCAAAGCCAAAATGCGCGATATGGCGGACGAGTTGCTCAAGCTCTACGCACAGCGCCGGCTCATCACCGGCTTTCAATTTTCGCTGGACTCCAACTGGCAGCGCGAGTTTGAAGACGCCTTCGAATATGCGCCAACCAAGGATCAACTCTCCGCTGTGACGCAGATCAAACGCGACATGGAGAGCGAGCATCCCATGGACCGCCTACTGTGCGGCGATGTGGGCTACGGCAAAACTGAAGTGGCCATGCGCGCGGCGTTCAAAGCGCTGGGCGATGGCAAACAAGTGGCTGTTTTGGCGCCCACCACGGTCCTGACCTTCCAGCATTTCGAGACGTTCAAGCGCCGCTTTGCGCCGTTTCCCGTGAAGGTGGAGATGTTGAGCCGCTTCCGTACTCCCAAAGAGATCAAAGTGGTGTTGGAGGAGATTGCGGACGGCAAAGTAGACATTGTCTGCGGCACGCATCGGCTGTTTTCGAAGGATGTCGAGTTCAAGGATCTTGGTCTGCTGATTGTGGATGAAGAGCAGCGCTTCGGCGTGCGGCATAAAGAACGTTTAAAACAATTGAAGCAGAACGTGGATGTGCTGACCATGAGCGCCACGCCTATTCCACGCACGCTGCACATGTCGCTGCTGGGTATTCGCGATATGTCGGTGATCGAAACGCCGCCCAAAGACCGGCTGTCCATCCACACGGTGGTGGCGCACTTTGATAAAGACCTGATCAAGACCGCGATCGAGCAGGAGCTGGCGCGCGGCGGCCAGGTATATTTCGTCCACAATCGCGTCGACAGCATTTTCAGCCGCGCGGCATCTATCAAAGAACTGCTGCCGCACTGCCGGATTGGCGTGGGACATGGACAGATGGGTGAGGCAGAGCTGGAGAAAGTGCTGCTGGCGTTTATGCGGCATGAGTACGACGTGTTTGTGTGCACCACCATCGTCGAGAACGGATTGGATATTCCGCTGGCCAACACCATTTTGATTGAGAATGCCGAACGTTATGGATTGTCTGAACTGTATCAGTTGCGCGGTCGCGTGGGGCGGTCCAACCGGCGCGCTTATGCGTATTTATTGCTGCCCTCCGACGCGCAGCCCAGCGACATCGCGCGCAAACGGCTGGCGGCTTTGAAGGAGTTCAGCGATTTGGGCGCCGGCTTCAAAATCGCCGCGCTCGATCTGGAGTTGCGTGGGGCGGGAAACATTTTAGGGGGAGAACAGCACGGCCACATTGCCGCCGTCGGCTTTGATATGTACGTCCGTTTGCTCGAAGAAACCGTGCATGAGTTGAAGGGCGAGGAGGTTCCGCTGGAGGTTCATTCCACGCTGAACCTGGGCTTGGACATCCGCATTCCAACCGAATACATTGCCGATGAACAGCAGCGTTTGCGGGCTTATAAGCGAATTGCGGACGCGGTGACGCAGGAAGACAGCGACCGCATACTGGCCGAAATGGAAGACCGCTATGGACCGGCGCCGGATACGGTGCGCCTGCTGCTGCGATTCTCGGTGCTTAAGTCGATGGCGCAAAAACTGGGCGTGGAGGCGGTAGACCGGCGGCAAGGGGCGTTGAACGTGAAGTTCCACAAAGATTCGCGGATCGACCCGATGCGGCTGATGCAACTGGTGGCCAAGACCGAGGGCGCACAGTTTACGCCCGCGGGAGTGCTACGGCTTCCCGTGGACGGAGCGGCGCCGGCGCAGGTGCTAGATCTGCTGGGTGAGCGGCTGGGAGAACTGGCGGTCACTGCCTGAGAAACCACGCCTGATAAAAATCGTTCAGTCAACGTGAGAGTTCCTCCGGGGTTTGGACACAACTATTCCGGAGTGAACCATGTTGCGGTATCTGGTTGCCGTGGTAACCACGGTGACTTTTCTGGCGGCCGATCCGGCCATTGCGATTCAGCTTCGGATGATTCCGGCTGGCGACACCGATCGCGCGCTCACTGTAGAAGTGACGGATGATCAGGGACAGCCGGTCAATGGGGCGGTAGTCACGTTTCAAGCGCCGGAACCGGCGCCCGCCGTCAAAGCGGAAACGCGCGCCGATGGGCGGGCCAGTGTGGCCACGGCGCAAGTGAATAAGACCGCTGGAACTTTTGACGTCAAGATTACGGCGGCGAAAGATCACGCCCGGGCCGGGCTGATGGTGCGTGAGACTTTTGCGGCCACGCCGGTTGCGCCGGTTCCCAAAGCCGCCGCTCCCGGGAACGCTGAGGCAAAGATTGAGGCTCCAAAATCGGAGCCGGTGATGCCGGTCACGGCCGGCGGCGATGGCGATTTCCACTCCTCGCACTCGTTCCACTGGAAATGGCTGGCTTTTCTGGGCCTTGCGGCAGCCGCGGGGGCTGGTCTTTATCTAAAAGCGGAGGCGAACTCAACCGTCACGCTCAGCTCTCCATTCCTGGCTGCGCCGCAGGTGGGTACGCCGACTGTCACCGTAGGACATCCCTAATGAAAGAAATCTACGTTGTTCTGCTGCTTCTTCTTGCGCTAGGAAGCGGCAGTCTTTGGGGGCAAGTGGTTCCACCGCGGATCGGTTTTGTTTCGGACGCGGCCGGCGAATTGCGGCCGGTGCTGGGTGTCGCTGGAAACTTTCTATTGGGCGATGGAGTGATGAATTCGGTCGTGTCGTCCGGTTTTTCAGGAACGTTCACCTTTGTGAAGACCGATACCACGTTGTCGATTATCGATGCCGGAGTCGAAACGGATTTCCAGGTTGGGCCGGGGCCCGCTTTGTTCAGCTTCTGCGGACACGCCGGCTTCGCGTATTTCGTTTCTGACGGAACATTGCATCGATGGGACGGAGTTCAGCTCACCACGGTGTCGCTGGATTTGGTTGGAGAAGTGCTCGGGTTGGCGCAGCCCGATGCGAGTCACGTCTGGATCGCGGTACGTCAGAACAACTTGCAAGTGTACGTTCTGACGGTAGATGGCGTCAGCGGGGCGATCGAAACCTCCGCTCCGCTGACGAACGTAGACGGCAATTTGGCGTTACTCAACGACCGCGAGTTTCTCTTTACAAACGGCCGAGGCCTGATGCTTCGCCGAGCCAATGGCGCCGAGATCGCGCTGGCGGCGCAGCTAAAAGGCGCAGTTTCCTATGAACAGTTGGGAGCGGGCTGGTGGTCAGTAAGGGATTCGGGCGGCGGGCACTATGCCTTCCGGGCCGGGCGCGGTAAGGAAGCGATTTATCAACTGCCGGAGAACGCGCCATGATCCTCCGCACGCTGGCGCTGGCAGCGTTGTTCCCCATGGCTTCGTTTTGTCAAATCCAGCTCTTTCTCTTCGATGGCACCAACGAGACGGCGATTGGCTCCAGCTTGAACGTCGGTACGGCCGCCGTGGGCCAGACAGTAGCGACGATCTTTCGAGTTCGAAACGTGGGGACGACGTCGGTTAGCGTGACCAACATCAGTTTGTCCGGCGAATATTTTTCGCTTTTGCAACCGAGCGTGCCATCGCTGCCTTATATCTTGGCCGGGGGATCGTTCATCGACTTTGAAGTTGATTTCAGCCCCGCATCAGTCGCGGTGTCGGACAGCGCGACTCTGGAGGTCAACACATTGATTGTCGTGCTGCGCGCTGCGGCCACTCCTGCATCGCAGGTTGCGAGTGTCTATCTGGATGGCGCCACGACCGCGCTCGCGACGGGCGCCACCATAGACTTTGGATCGGTCCAAGCCGGATCGAGTAGCGCGCATTCAATCAGAGTCGATAATTCGGGCGGCGCAAACGCGGTGGCCATCACGGTCACCGGTACCGTCTTCCAGGCGGCTACCGTGTCGGTCGCGGCGGGCGGCACGTCGACTTTTCAGATCACCTTTGCGCCATCGAGTGGGCAAGCGTTTCAGAGCACACTCACCGTTGGCCAACAAAGCTTCATCTTAAAAGGACAGGGAATCACGCCGCCCGCGCCTGCCGCCACCATCGTAGTAAATAATGGCTCGGCGGTGAGCAGCAGCCAGCAGGTCAACGTCACGATTCCGTTGGGCGCGGCTTCCCAAGCGATCGCAACGGGCACGCTGACTCTACAATTTCAATCGGGCGTCAGCGGCGCCGCTGATGATCCCGCAATTCAATTCCTCTCCGGCGCCCAGCGCACCGCCAGCATCAGTATCTTGCCGGGCGACACAACCGGGCGCATTAACGGAAACCCCAGCATCACTTTGCAAACTGGCACCACCGCCGGCAGTATTCTTTTGACGCTGGAACTTGGGACCAGCGGTTCGCAGGTGACCATCCCCATTGCGCCGCTTCCGGTAAATATCGAGTCGTCCGCCGGCGTGGTGGGGCCGAGTGAATTGACCATTAGCCTGAGCGGCTTCGACAACACGCACAGCGTGTCGCAACTCGCCTTCACTTTCTACGACGCCAACGATAAAGCCGTGTCTCCGGGAACCATTACGTTTGATGCATCCAGCCTGTTCGCCAACTACTTCAGCGGCGGGCTCTATGGCGGAATGTTCTCTCTGAACGCGGCTTTTCCCGTGACGGGCAACCAAACGCTCATCAGCACGGGACAGGTGGCGATCACCAATTCCGCCGGAGTAACGCAAACCCAGCGCATTGTGTTTTGAGACGTAGTGGGGGGGGCGGACAGAGCTTGATCCGCCTTTCTTTGACATGCTAAGGAAGTGGGCGCTCCCTTTGTCGCGTTAACCGTCGCCGGCTCCGACCCCAGCGGAGGCGCGGGCTTGCAGGCGGACCTGAAAACATTTCATCAATTCGGCGTCTACGGCGAAGCGGTCGTCACGTTGATCACGGTGCAGAACTCGCTCAAGGTTAGCCGGGTAGAAATACTCGCGGCAGATCTGGTGGCCGAGCAGATTCAGGCCGTTCTCGAGGATATTCCGCCACACGCCGCAAAACTCGGAGCGCTCGGGAATCAGGCGATCATTGAAGCGGTCGCATCGCTGAATTTCGCTTGCCCTTTAGTCATCGACCCGGTAATGATCAGCAAGCACGGAGCGCCGCTGATGGCGCAAGATGCAGTGGCCGCTTTCCGGCGCAGGTTGCTCCCGAAGGCGGCGCTGTTCACTCCTAATCTCGAAGAAGCGGCGGCGCTGACGGGAATCGAAGTGTCCAATCCCGCTCAGATGCGGAACGCGGCGGAGATCCTCAGCGGTCTCGGCGCCAAATCGGTACTGGTCAAGGGCGGTCACCTCAAGGAGCAAGTGCTCGACATTCTGCTGCATAACGGAGAGTTCCTCGAACTGCCGGCGGAGCGCATCGCCACGCCGCACACGCATGGCACGGGCTGCACGTATTCGGCGGCAATTACCGCCGGGCTCGCCAGGGGACTGCCGCTGCCGGAAGCGGTGCGCCAAGCCAAACGTTTCGTTCACGCGGCCATCCGGACCAACCCTGGCTTGGGCAGGGGGTTTGGACCGGTTAATTTTCTGGCATCCTGGTAGTGAGCACTTCTCACGTTCATCCGGCTGCGCGATCTCAGGAGTCCATTGATGCAATTAGGCAAACTCGTTCTTTTCGCCACGCTTCCCGCCGCCGCGGCCACGACCGGCAGCGGAATTCCCACGTTCAATCGCGACATAGCGCCGATTCTTTACCAAAACTGTTCCACTTGCCATCGGCCCGGCGAAGTGGCGCCCTTTGCGCTGCTGACCTATGAGGACGCCAAGAAGCGCGCGGCGCAGCTTGCCGCAGTCACTGCGGCGCGTGTGATGCCGCCTTGGAAAGCCGAACCGGGCTATGGCCATTTCCAGGATGAACGCCGCCTGACCGAGACCCAGATTGCGACTCTGCGGGAATGGGCGAAAAATGGCGCTCCTGAAGGCGACCCGGCGGACAAGACGCCAGTGCCTGCATTTCCGAAAGGATGGACTGCCGGAGAGCCGGACCAAATCGTGCAGATGCCGAAGCCGTACACCTTGCCCGCCGAGGGCAACGACGTATTTCGCTGCTTCGTCATTCCGTTGGGCGCCGACCAGGATGAATGGGTAAAGACGGTCGAGTTCCGCGCTGGAAATTCCAAAGTGGTGCACCATGCACTCCTGTTTCTGGACAGAACCGGGCAAGCGCGCAAGAAGGAAACGGCGCCCGGCGAAGGCTATGAGTGCGTAGGCGGAACCGGTTTGTCGCTCTCGGGCGGTCTAGGCGGCTGGGCGCCCGGCGCGCGCCCGTCGGTTCGTCCGCCCGGCTACGCGTTGACGATTCCCAAGGGCGCCGACCTGGTGGTTCAGCTTCACTACCATCTGGACGGCAAGGCCGAGACCGATCAATCGAAGATCGGTCTCACGTTCACCAAGGATCCGCCGGTCAAGGGCCTGACGCTGGTGCTGGTGGGAAACACGCATATTGATATTCCGGCGGGCGACGATCATTATGAGGTCAAAGCCTCGGCGGAAGTCCCCATGGACGCCGAGGTCACCTCTATTACCCCGCACGCTCACTACCTGTGTAAGGACATGAAGGTGGACGCGCACCTGCCGGACGGCACGGTCGAGCCGATGATCTGGATCAAGGACTGGGATTTTAATTGGCAGGGTTCCTACAAATATGCCGCGCCGCTGAAACTTCCCAAGGGTACGCGCATTGAGATGACGTACATCTACGACAACTCGGCCAACAATCCGCACAATCCCAGCAATCCGCCCAAAGAAGTGAAATTCGGCGAGCAAACCACTAACGAGATGGCCTTCACGTTTGTCTCGGTAACGCTCGACAGCCCGGCGCAGGTACCCGAGTTCCGGCATATCACCAGCGCGAACTTCATCGCCGACGCGGTGGAGAGAGGTCTTGACGACGAAGCCAATCCTCAGGCCGGGGCGCGCTTGAAGGCGCTATTCAATATGTTTGACAAGAACAAGAACGGCAAGCTGGATCCGGAAGAGCGGCAAGCGCTGATCGATTTT
Source organism: Bryobacterales bacterium (assembly GCA_963836595.1). GTDB lineage: Bacteria > Acidobacteriota > Terriglobia > Bryobacterales > Bryobacteraceae > DATFZA01. Next base: position 2,073,304 of record CAWIKC010000001.1, on the reverse strand, counting down.
CTGGTGAAACAAGGCGCGCAGATTTAGGAATCTGACGCGAAATAGGTTTAAGGCATGCGCCAGCTCGCTCGGTTTTGTATTTGGGTGATTCTCGTCATCTGCCTGCTGCTCGACGGAGCGCTCGGAGAGGCGGCGATCTCCGGCTGTTGCGATGTGGGTTATTGGATAGCTATGGAAGGTGGGCGTTGCCCGGGCCTGAACCCGGGCTTTGGCTGCCAATTGGCGTGTTGACCGTCGTCCAGGGTGTTCTGGTTTTCGCGTTGATCCGGTCGCGCCAAACCCAAGCCGCGCGAGGTATTTTTTGGTTAAGCAATGACGCTGATCGATTTTCTGGTGAAACAAGGCGCGCAGGTTTGAGGCTTTTCAGCGCCTAGCGAGGTGCAGAAGGAAAGGCGCCAAGCAGCAGACTCACCCTTGTATTAAGCCGGAATTAGCGGGATCAATCGCTGGGCATCCGCAAGCCTCCGCCACCTCGCGGAGCCGTTTGTCGGCTGAGAGAATCATTGAAATCCAAGACGCGTCCAGCAAGTCAAGCGCAACCGCGAGCTGCAGCGCGTCAAGGGTGCGCAACCCCCGCGTCACCCCGTGGAGTCTGAGCAACTTTGCCGCGGAGCGATAGTGTTTCTGTTCGATGGGCGGCCCGACAATCAGCCGATCTCGAGCGATATCTGCGCATAGCCGTCGCAGGGCAAGAGACCGCCCATTTTCATTGAGGACGCCGGTGCGGACCTTAATCGCAAACACCGATTCCATCTCGACGAGCGAAAGACGAGACACGATGCCTTTCGATCCAGGCTGGTTGACGATAGCCTCGATGTAGTCCGAGCCGGGTTCTTCATGATAGAGCTTTGCCAGCGCGCTAGTGTCGAGAAAGTGGCCAGCCAATCAGCGCTCTTCTCGTGATGCGATCACTGTGTCCGCCAGCGATCCGGGAATTGACGAGAGCGCCCGCCGAACCTCCTGGAGGCTAACGTCGTCGCGTTTGGCCGCCTCCCATTCCTCTGGTTCGAAATAGCCTGCCACATCGTCAGCGGTCGCAGGGACGTCGGAGATGGTCACGAGCACGTGTTGCAAGTTCGGAAGCGCCAAGCTTTCGAGCGGCCTCAGCACGCCGTTCTCGTAGACGGCCTCGAACGTCATTCCCATGACATTCAGTTTAGCCGATTAAGGTGGGTCATTCCGGCGCGGCCCGCCAAACGAGGTGCGTTTGCATCGACCTCAAGCAAATCGGTCGCTTCAGATTTTCTTCCATTTTGGTTTCGATTGGAGGACTGAATGATCCGAGGGGGGCAAAGATGTTGACATCGCCCACATCTTGCGTTATTCTGGCTTTGTTGACACTGTCAACATAGGAGTACGACATGAAAACTCTATGGAACCGTGGTTGGCAAACCAGCAAGCCGCTCATGGTTACGGGCCAGTTGATGCTGTTGGATTCGGCCATCTGCCTGGCGGGGCTGGCGCTCGATCCGGCTATCATTACCGGCCAGCTCGCCTGGCTGAAGCCATTGAAGTTTGCCATCTCCGTCACTTTGTATTGCTTTACGCTGGCGTGGATCCTTTCTTATGTCGACAGAAGTCCCCGGCTGACGCGCGCAATGGCGTGGATCATCAGCGCGGTGTTCGTCCTGGAGATCGTAATTATCGATTTACAGGCCGCGCGCGGCACCACCAGTCATTTCAACAACACCACGCTGCTGGACCGGTCACTGTTCGGCACCATGGGCATTGCGATTGGGATTCTCTGGATCTGCAGCATGGTTATCACCGGAGTATTATTCCGCCAGCATTTTGCGGATCGCACTTGGGGCTGGGCTCTCCGCTTGGGAATGCTGATCAGCGTGATTGGGGCGGGAACGGGCGCTTTCATGGTTACTCCGTCGCGCGAGCAAATGAGAGAAGCCAAGCTGACGCACCAGATGCCGATCACGGGATCGCATACCGTCGGCGCTCCGGATGGCGGTCCCGGTCTGCCGCTCACGGGCTGGAGCACCGAGCACGGCGATGTGCGTTTGCCTCATTTTATCGGCATGCATGCCATGCAGATTCTGCCGTTACTCGCCTGGCTCACGCGCCGGCGCCGCACCGTTGCCACGGTACAATTGGCGGGAGCCAGCTATTTCGGTCTGTTTGCGATACTGACGTGGCAAGCGCTGCGCGGGCAATCCGTGATCGCGCCCGACGGCCTGACCTTGCTCGCTTTGGGGCTGTGGGCGATGGGCAGCGTGGTCGCTCTGCTCGCAACCATGTACCGGCGGCCGGAGATGGAGCTGGCGACCGGACATAGATAATGCGATTCTTCTTAATCCCGTTGGTTTGCGCGGCCGGTTGCCTGGGGCAGCCGGCCGATTTAGTTTTGCGGCACGGAAAAATTGTCACGCTCGATAAGCAGAAGCCGGAAGTCCAGGCGCTGGCGGCCCGGGATGGCCGTATCGTTGCGCTCGGGTCCGATCGCGAGATCGAGAAGCAGATCGGCAAAACCACCGAGGTGATCGACCTTCAAGGCAAACTGGCCATACCCGGATTTATCGAGAGCCACGGGCATTTCTCCGCGCTGGGCGCGTCGAAGATGATGCTCAACCTGCGCGACGCCAAAAATTGGGACGATATTGTCGCGATGGTGGCCGCAGCCGCTCGTGAAGCCAAGCCGGGCGATTGGATTTTAGGTCGCGGCTGGCATCAATCGAAATGGGATAAGAAGCCGGAACCGAACGTGAACGGCTTTCCCACCAATGCGACGCTCAGCAGTGTGTCGCCGCACAATCCAGTTCTGCTGGAACATGCCAGCGGCCACGCGATTTTCGTAAATGCGGAAGCGCTACGTGTGTCTCAAGTGAATCTGAGTACGCCGAACCCACCCGGCGGCGAGATCCAGCGCGATGCCCAAGGCCGACTCACCGGATTGCTGAACGAAACCGCGCGAAGCCTGGTGCGAGGTCCGGCGGAGGCTGGGGACCGTCTGCGCCGGCAATTGGACTTGGCGTCGCGCGAGTGCTTGTCGAAAGGGATTACTACTTTTGAAGACGCCGGTTCGCCGCTGGGAACCGTCGATTTGATGCGTGAGATGGAGTCGGAAGGCAAGTTGGGCGTCCGGCTCTGGGTCATGCTGCGGGCGCCCAATACAGTGCTCGCGCCAAATCTGGCGAAATACCGCATGATAGGCGATCGTATGACGGTGCGCGCCATCAAGCGGTATTTCGATGGAGCGCTGGGCTCGCGCGGCGCGTGGCTGCTGGCGCCTTATGCCGATCTGCCCAGTAGCACCGGCTTTAACACCGAGGATCCGGCGGACGTTCGCAAGACGGCGGAACTCGCCATTGCGGCCGGCTACCAACTTTGCGTGCATGCCATCGGAGACCGCGCCAACCGCGAGGTCCTGAACCTATATGAAAGCGTGTTCCAGGAGCATCCCGACAAAAAGAACCTGCGCTGGCGCATCGAGCATGCGCAGCACTTGAGCGCAGCCGACATTCCGCGTTTTGGGCAACTGGGCGTGATTGCGGCCATGCAAGGCATCCATTGCACGTCGGATGCGCCCTTTGTACTTTTGCGTCTAGGCCCGCAACGCGCGGAAGAAGGCGCCTATGTCTGGCAGAAGCTCATGAAATCCGGCGCCATCGTCAGTAACGGAACCGATACGCCGGTAGAGGATGTCAACCCGATCGCGTGTTACTACGCATCCGTCAGCCGCAAGCTTAAGGATGGAACAGTATTCTATCCGTCGCAGCGCATGTCGCGCGATGAAGCGCTCCGCTCCTATACCTGGAACGGCGCCTATGCCGCGGTTTCAAGAAGACAGCAAGGGATCTTTGGCCGCCGGCAAGCTTGCCGACATCACCGTGCTATCAAAAGATATTCTCACTATCGCCGAGGACGAGATACCGGCCACGCAAGTAGAATATACAGTGGTGGCCGGAAAAATATTGTACCGGCGCGGCCCAAAATGAGTGTATAATTTGATCAGATGTTGCGTGCTCTCGTCATTTGGGTGGTAGTAACCCTGCTGGTATGCGTTGTAGGGGCTTGCCCGATTGCGAATTGTCCGATGATGCGGATATCCCAATCGACAGACGATTGCTGCAACTCAGCCGGTCATCCTTCCGACTGCCCGCAACACCAAAAATCGAGCGACTGTCCCTATCAGGTTATAGAAAAGGCGCTCACTTCCAAGATTTCTTTTCCGGCGGTTGACGCCGAATTGATTGGTTTGGGCGCCGATAGCGCCGGCGCACGGGTGGAAGCGGCTGACGTTGTTCCCGTCCGCGAGCTTCCCCAGAACGGCAGCGGCCGGTATTTACGCCTCTGCATTCTCCTGATCTAAAATTCTGTCCAATCTCATCTTTTTCGCGGGATACACGGGAGTCGTGTGTTTCCTCGCGACCAACAATATTTGACTTATCTCAGGAGAATTTCAATGAAAAAATATTTGAGTATCGCTCTGTTCTTGATGCTGGCCGTAAGCAGCGTGGCGTTCGCCAAGGATTGCTGCCCCGGGCCTTGCTGCGATCAGAGCTGCTGTAACCACGCCAAGTAGCGCGTTAAACTTCGGGTGGCGCGCGAAGGTGCGCCACCCGCGCAGCGCTTTACCTTTTCGCCTGCAGGTGCGCTTCGAGAAACCAGAGATCCATGTCCATCTGACGCGAAACCTGCGTAAACAGGTCGGCCGTGGTCGCATCGCCGGCGTCATCGGAAGTTTTCATGGCGGCGCGGATCGAGTTGGCCACTTTGGCAAATTGCTTGGCGAGCGCTTCAACGTGCTCCACGCCGTCCACGGCGTTGAGATCGTACTCGCCGATTTTCGAATGAGCGGCGGCCATCCTGGCGGTTCCATGCGCCCGGCCGCCTAATGTCACGGCTCGCTCGGCGATCAGGTCTCCATGGCCTTCCACATGCTCCGCCAGATCGTCGAACAACTCATGAAGCTGAATGAAATCCGGTCCCTTCACGTTCCAATGAGCGTGTTTGGTTTGCGTGAACAAGTCAAGGACGTCGGCCAGGCGGGCATTGAGCAACTCAACCACCGAAGTACGAGTCGACTCCTTAATATCGATTCCGGTTGCAAACGTAGGCTTTTCTACAACAGTAGGCATGACTGGTAGATGCTTATAAACTCGCTTCGGTGACGCCGAAAATCAGGGCTGAACCGCGATCACGACGCCAGATTGGGTCGATTTTCCTTGATACTGAAGCACTACCGGGTAGTTGCCCGCGCCGAGCGTGGAGGGCACCGTGACGTTGAACTGGTACAGCGCGACCGAGCCCGGTGACAAACCGGCGTAGGCGACTGCGGCCTTCACGCTATTGATAGATGCCGAGAACGCGTTCGCGATTGGGAGCGGGGACACTACCGTGGCGAACTCTCCGACCGTGACCGGCGGATCGGTCTGGCCGAAGCCCGAGCCATAGAGGACGACGGTTTCGCCAGGTTGAGCGGGGCTGCCAGCCGCCGGAAAGAACAGAGCGGGCGGGCCGATGGCGGTCCCATCGCCATGCTGCGCCGCGACGTAGTTCGTGCCTGCGACAACAAAGAGAGAAGGGAAGATCGACTGCTGGGTGACCATGGCAGCAATCGAGATCTGACCGGCGAAGTTGACTTCGACCGATACCGTTCCCGTATCGCTGTCCTCCGCCGGCAGGACGTTGATCTGGGTGGGGCTGACGTAAGACAGAAAAGCCGGTTGATTGTCGATCATGACGCTGACTCCCGCTAGCTCCGTTGGCAAGGCATTGTTGACGATGTCGGTTGAAACCAAAGGGCGCGTGGTGGACGCGAGATTTGTGCCGTAGATGGTGGTCCATCCTCCCGGCGTGATGAAAGATGAGGAGTCCGCGGCGTTCACCACTCCCTTGTTGTTGATCACCGGTTTGGGAACGGTTGTTTGGGTGAGCACATAGGTCTGCGTGTACAGATGATCGCCCGCCGGTGTTCCGTCGTTGTTGGCTGCTTCAGCCGCCAGATAAAACGTCACATTTCCCACGCCGGGGGTGGGCGGCGTCCAATCGAACTCGTAAGTGACACCGGTGGGAGTATAGGCCTGCGTTCCCATGAGCGTTTGCTCGATGTATTGGAAGCTGGGCGTGATCGCGCAGGCTTGGCCCGCCGCTTTAGTGGAACCGTCGTCGCAGATCACCTGGGTGTTGGTATCCGTAGGTTCAAAATCGCCGGCCTGTGTGACTCGCGGGTTGGAGGCGGCGCGGGCCGCGGCCTGAAATCCCCAGCGCTGCGCCGTGGGGTCCTGGATGGTAATGACGATGTGTTGCGGGACGCCAGGAATATAGGTCTGGGTTGTTCCGAAGTTGGCGCTCAGGCTTCCGGTGCTGGTGGTGATCGAATGACAGCCGCTAGCGGCGCAAGTCCGCTCACCCGGCGCGCCGGAAGAGCCAGGCGGCGGGCCTGCGGCGTTGGCAAGAACGGTAGAAGGAAACATCACCAGCAGCAAGATCGCGGGAAGCGGTTTCACTAAGTTGTATGGACGATAGCGGAGGGCGGAAAGTTTGAAGCCGGCCGCACCATCGTAAATGATCGCGCGCTCACGAGTGATTTAGAATCAAGGAGGAAGTAAAATGTCGGGGCCTCCCGCCGAGCGGTTCGTCGTCAACCCGGAATTCCTCTAACATTGAGTCAAATCGCTCACGTTGCCTCGCTGGCTGCGACCCTCAATGCGGTGCTCCGCCCGCCTTTGTCAGCGGGCCGATTCGAGCTTGTTACGATAGTTGACTGAGGAGATTTGAAGCTTACCGTTCAGGTTCGGCGCATCCTGCTGGTTCGTATACCGTCTTGGCTTGCGGGCACGTTAGCGGTCGCGTTCGAGGCTACAAAGAGGTTATAGATCTGCGATCGTATCCAAGTTCTGCTCTGGTCTCTCTGAGTGCGTTCATGCCAAATAAGCCGGTAATCGAAATCGACATCGTCATGGAGCGGGATGAGTGCGACAGGCGCCGATTTTGTAAGGATCTCCCCTAAACGTGACGGCAGCAGGATCAAGTTGTCGGTACCCGCAAGCAGGAGCGGCGCGGAGGTAAAGTATGGCGTACTCATCACGATGCGCTTCGGGGGATAACCGAGCCGCTGGAGAACATCGTCAAACACCAACTGGTCGCCGTCTGGGAAAAGCATCATGATCTGCGGATAGCCGGCAGCCTCCCTGGGATTCAAACTGCCATCTCGCTTCAATTTTCCGAGCAACGGATGTTTCTGACGCACGAGACATGCGTATTTCTCCCTGAACAGGCTTCGGTGGTGAAAGTTCTCCGGCAGCTTTTTTTCCCAATACAAGGCCAAATCCAGCCGGCCATCTTCCAGTTGTGACAGTGTTTGGGTACTCCATGGCGAAATATCGATTCTGATGTTCGGCGCGGACTTCGCCAGTTCCTGCGCAAGAGGAGCAAGTACGATTGCCGCACCATTGTCCGTAGTCGCGACCTTGAGCGTCAGTTTCGAGTCCCATGGATCAAAAGGGCGGTTCGCGAATAACGTCGATACGAGGTCCAGTGTCTCAGACACAACTGGCCGTAGTGCTTCAGCTCTGGGAGTCAGCGTATTTCCGTGACGTCCTCGAACGAGCAGTGGATCTCCCATTGCAAGGCGGAGCTGAGCTAAGACTCTGCTCGCTGCGGGTTGACTGATAGACAGCGCCTCGCCTGCCTTCGTGACACTCCCCGTATCAAGAAGGATCTTTAGCATGCGAAGTGAGCGGAAGTCGAGTTTTTCGAGCTGTCTATTATGCATAATGCGCATGACCATTATGCATTCTCAGCCATAGCGCTGATACATCGATTTTGCCAAACTTGAGCGTCGAGAATGCTTCTACATAACCACATCGTCGAGGAGACCATCATGCAACGCCAACTCGTTCAATCGTTTAGACATACCTGGCGGAATGTCCTGCCAGCGGGAGCGCCTGGGTGCTCACAGGGCACTCCCTACTCTTTTTGGGTGAGGGAAGGCGATCCCACTAAGCTCGCCGTCATCCTTTCGGGCGGTGGCGCGTGCTGGACGGGCGAAAACTGTGCGTTGCATGGGAAACCGTTTTACCGGCCCTTTGCCGGCCTGGAACAGGATCCGAGCAATTTGGGCGGGATCTTCGACACTGACAACCCGGAAAACCCGCTCTCTGACTATACCGTCGTCTATCTTCCCACCGGGAACGGAGATCTCTTTCTCGGCGACTCGCTCACGACGTATGACGTACCTGCAATGGGCGGCCAGCCTGCGGGCAAGATCAATATCCTGCACAAGGGCTACGATAATGCATCATCGGCCTTGGATTGGATGTTCAAGACTTACCGGGATCCCAAGGCCGTCGCCGTAATGGGGTGGAGCGCAGGGGCAATCGCATCGCCAATTTACACCCATATCGTCGCTCAACACTATCCGGACACCTCTGTTACCCATTTTGCCGATGGCGGGGGCGCCTATCGTGTAGGCGAAAAACTTGCGCCGCTCTTCAAATCCTGGGGGACAGCGAACCTTTTCAAGAGGATCAAAGGCTTCGAAGACCTGAGCATGGACGGCCTGTCATTGGAGGACCTCTATATTCGGGCGGCCGAGCTTCATCCTGAAATTACCTTTCACCAATACAACGAAAGGCACGATGATGTTCAAGCCCTTTTCATGCGGCTCGTGGGAGTGGATGCACCTGATGTGGCGTCGAATTTGGACGACGCGCACGCCTATATCCGCGCGAAAGTTCCCAATTTCCGCACCTATACCAGTTGGGGGCACGACGAAGCCATCATCGGCGGGTACTATGACGCCGTGCTGGCAAAAAATGCGCTGGACAATCGCGGCCGTCCCCATGTGCTGGACAGGTTCTACACTCGTCAGACAAACGGTGTGCGATTCCTCGATTGGTTTACTGCGGCCGTTACGGGTAATCCGGTAGAGGACGTGGCCTGCGTGGACTGCGAGACGCCTGAGTACCATTGGACGCGCCCCAAGTTTCCTCAATAGAACGTTCCCGAGGAGAACCATGTGTGGGGGTACCTAAATGTGCATGGTTCATTCGCTCGCGGTCGCGCCAGAATGAACGGAAGAGAGCCGAAGCCATGACGAAGTTGATTGGGATCGAAGAGCATTTTGTGACTGCGGACATTCGCGCCGCCTGGGCAGCGTCTGCGATTGGACAAGAGGGTACCGCTGGGTGGTTCGAACGGGGGGAGATTGAGGGGCGGCTCGACGATCTGGGCGAGCAACGACTGGCACTGATGGATGAGAGCGGTATTGATGTCCAGGTGCTCTCCGTGACAACGCCAGCGTTGCACAACCTTGAGCCGGAGGAGAGCATAGCCCTGGCACGTCGGACAAACGATTTGGTGGCGGCGACGGTGGCGAAATACCCCACTCGGTTTCAGGGCTTTTCAACATTACCAACCGCAGCGCCGGAAGAAGCCGCGGTAGAACTTGAGCGGGGGGTCACACGCCTGGGGTTAATGGGGTCCATGCTCTGCGGTCGTACGCGCGAGAAAAACCTCGATCACCTGGACTTTTTCCCGGTGTTCGAGGCGGCTGCGAGACTTGGCGTTCCACTCTTTATCCATCCGCAAATGCCGCAACGCGCCGTGAGAGATGTCTATTACTCAGGCTTCAACGAGAACATCGATACCGCCTTTGCGGCATTCGGCCTGGGGTGGCACTACGAGGCCGGTATTCAATTCGTCCGTCTGATCCTGGCAGGGGTTTTCGATAAGTATCCTGATCTGCAAATCATCCTCGGCCATTGGGGCGAAGTTGTCCTCTTCTATCTCGAGCGGCTCGGTTCGCTGGCGCGTGTGACCCATCTGCATAGACCTATGGCCGACTATTTCAAGCAAAATCTCTACGTGACGCCGAGTGGCATGTGGAGTCAGTCCTATCTGCAGCGCACGCTTGAAGTGGTTGGACCTGAGCGCATTATGTTCTCCACGGATTACCCTTACCAGTACCGCCCGGGCAAGCCGGGCCGGTTCTTCATTGAAAAAGCGGCACTGTCTGCGGAGCAGAAGGAACTATTTGCTCACGGGAACTGGGAGCGGCTGGTGAAATCAATACGCCGAAACTAACCCTGAACTTTAAGGCCACCGTGCCTAACAGGAACGCGCAGCTCGGCAGCCGTGAAGGCGCAATCAGTAAGTTCAGCGATGAACTCCGTTATTTCATGGAGAGTCTGATGCCCACCGTGTCACGCATATTGTCCGGCGCTGTAGAGAAGCTACTGTTCCATCCTGACGATCATCATTGTCGAAGCTGTGGGCGAGAGTTTTCGCCTGCTAACCATGCAAGGTGTCGGATTCCAAAGTGTGAAGTGGATTCCCTGGCAGACAGTTCAAATCTTCCTCGGGAATCTTACCAAGCGGGCCTATACACCCATGAGCCTTGATCCAGATGCGGGCTCGGCATGCTTTCTTTTCTATTTGCACGGCAAGGGCCCCGGCTCAGGATGGGCAGCATCCGCAAGAGCCGGGAACATCCGCCAAGTAGTGCGGCCGAAGGATTCGATTGACTTACAAACTTCACAGAATCCTTCGGGGATGAGACCTCGCTCGCTGCAGCGCAAGCATTACACCGATGCCGCAGACAAACTGCTGCTGCCCGATACGTCTTCGAAGTGAACTCGGCTGCGCAAGCCGAAGTGGTCTTACGAAAATTTGGCGTGTCGCAAGCATCTCTGGTGCAGAAACGTGCCGATGGCTCCCATCTCGCCGAGGTAATTTTACAGATGGCGGAACAAGCAGCGCGAATGCAGTCGCCGCAGTGGGTCTTCAAAGGGCAGGCACGCTCCATTCAAAGCGTTCAGAAAGGCCTGAAGCAGGCTGGCATTTCACTCCTGGGAGCAAGGTGAAGGCCCACTGGTCTCCGGGGAAAACTGGATTGGATTAGCGTCGGATAGCGGTTCCGACGGCCCCGGAGGAAAGGGAGGTGTAGGCATCTCCTTTTCGGAACTATCAGTGAACAATATGGACGATGGCGCATGGCGGAAAGCTTGAAGCCGGCTCCCGCACCAGCGTAAGTGATCGCGCGCTCACGAGTGATTTAGAATCAAGGAAGAAGTAAAATGTCGGGGCGTAGCGCAGCCTGGTAGCGCACCTGCCTTGGGCGCAGGGGGTCGGGCGTTCAAATCGCCCCGCCCCGACCAATAGAATCAACGAGCTGAGGGCCGTGTGTATAGGTCACCTGAACTTTAGGCAGAGGGTTGGTCTCCGACACTGCACGCTGGCGCATGCTTCGCAAGCGATCCATTCTCAACGGCATCGACAATTATGACTACACTTCGGGCTTCGAAATGGGCGCTTTCTTACTCACCAAGTTCAAGAAAGCAGAGGGTGGTAGATGGATCACCCTTCAGAGAACCGACTTTTGATTGTCGAGGTGCCTGGCCGCACAGGAGCCGAGCATGCGAGTCTATGGCAGAGCGCTGCTAGAGAGGACGGGTACCGCCCGAGCGCAAAACATTCAAGATGGCGGCTGCACCCAATCAGCCAGACACCCACCCAGTGGCAGGAAACTCAAAGCGATGCAAGACGGGCGAAGCCATTATCATCAACACCCATACGGACGCTGCAACGCGATCGAGGAAAAGCACGCGCCGGGCGTTGTGGCGCTGGCGAATTATTTTGTCAAGCTCCCTCAATCGCAGAGAAACCCTAGGTCGTCTTTGTCATGACGACTGGGCGCCACTCCAAGCCAGCCAGGTATTCTATCGTGACACAGGTTGCGGCCCTCGACACGATGACCAGCGATAGAATCCGCGCGACGAATGCGAGTCATTTTTAACCCAAGACTACACTCGCAGCGCAGAGGTATGCTAATACAGATCGTTTCCGAGGAGGCCCTATGTTGGAGATCGCAAAACTGTTCCTCGCTCCCACCCTCTCTGTTTTTTTGGTTTGGCAATCGCTCGCCGCGTCGCTTCCCACATCTAAACCGGAAGACGTTGGACTATCCTCCGAGCGGCTCAATCGGATTCACGATGTGATCCAGGCCCACCTCGACGCGAAGGATTTTGCAGGCGCCGTGACATTAGTCATGCGCAAGGGCAAAGTCGTCCACTTCCAAGCGCATGGGCTCATGGACCTGGAATCGGCTAAGCCAATGCGGACAGACACGCTCTTTCGAATGGCATCGATGACCAAGCCAATCACTGCCGTCGCAGTGCTCATGATGATGGAAGACGGGAAACTTACGCTCAGCGATCCGGTTTCGAAGTTCATTCCCGAGTTCAAGAATCCGAAGGTAGCGGTCTGGAATTTGCCAAACGATCCACAGGGCGCCGGCTATCATTTGGTGCCGGCGAACCGCGAAATCACTTTGAAGGACCTGCTGACGCACACCTCAGGTCTGGCCAACGCAGGAGAAGGACCGGCAGGAGAGTTTTTCCGTCGGGCGAATCTTCCACGGGGCGGATCGCTGGCCGAGCGAGTGAAACGCTTGGCTCCGCTGCCTCTCAATTTTCAGCCCGGCACGCAGTGGGAGTACAGCCCCGGCACCGGCTTCGACACGCTAGGGCGCGTGGTGGAGATTCTGAGCGGTCTGACACTCGAGCAGTTTTTCAAGCAACGTATTTTCGCGCCGCTCGGCATGAATAATTCGTTCTTCACGATCTCGGCCGGCCGCATGAACGATGTCGCTACGATGTACGTTAAGCGGGAGCAGGCGCTGGTCAAGCCAAACGCTCCGGATCCGGCCCCGTCCAACGGTGACTACTTTTCGGGTTCCGGCGGAGTGACTTCGTCGGCTGAAGACTACTTGCAGTTCTGCCAGATGCTCCTGAACAACGGTCAATGGAACGGAAAACGACTGTTGAGCCGCAAATCGGTGGAACTGATGACGGACAATGCGATTGGAAACCTGGACCTGAGAAATTACATGGAGGGAGAAGAGAACCGCCAGAATCTCAGCGGTTACGGATTCGGCCTCGGCGTGCGTGTCCGGCGCAGCACGGGGGCCAGCGGCTGGCTGGGCAGCGCGGGAGATTACGGCTGGGCCGGAGCATTCGGAACCTACTTCTGGATCGATCCCAAGGAACAGTTAATCGGCATGGTGCTGATGTCAACGCGCGTGGCACGGCTGCGAACCGAGTTTCCGAACGCAGTCTACCAGGCGATAGTCGATTGAGAATGCGTCCCGTTAATTGAGAAACGTCAGCTGGAGAAAAAATTCTATGACGATCCTTCGCCGCTCCCTCGCCTTAGCCATCCCAGCCGCCTGTCTTCTTCTGCCGCCTGCTGACTTCGCACAACGCGGCGAGGGCGAACACAGCCCGATCGTCCATTCTTCCGCTGGCATCCTGGAAGGCCGGCTGGAAGGCCGCCTGAAGGTTTTCAGAGGAGTCCCTTATGCTGTCGCCCCGGTCGGCTTAGCGCGCTGGAAGCCACCTGCTCCGATCCCAACCTGGACCGGCGTCAGAAAAGCAACCGAGTTTGGCCCGGCGTGCTTTCAGCCGGTCAGGAACCGTTCCAATATGTATGCGCTCGATCCGTTGCCGATCATGAGCGAAGATTGCCTCACGCTGAATATCTGGGCTCCGGCGACAGCGCGCAATGCGCCGGTATTCTTCTGGATCCACGGCGGCTCTCTCGCCATCGGGGCCGGCAGCGACCCGGTTTATGACGGCACGCGCCTCGCCGACCGCGGGCTCGTCGTGGTTTCTATCAACTATCGGCTGGGTGTACTCGGATGGCTGGCGCACGCCGAACTCAGTCAGGAGTCTCCGGCTGGGGTGTCGGGAAACTACGGCCTGTTGGATCAGATCGAGGCGCTGCAGTGGGTCCGGCGCAACATTCGCGCCTTCGGCGGCGATTCTTCAAATGTGACCATTGCCGGTGAGTCTGCCGGCGCGCTCAGCGTGATGTACCTCATGGCAGCGCCCTCCGCTCGCGGGCTGTTCTCCAAGGCAATCTCGGAAAGCGCGTACATGATGTCCATGCCCGAGTTGAAGCAGCGAAATCATGGCACAGAGTCCGCCGAGGAAAGCGGCGCGCGCCTCGCCGGCGCCCTTTACGCCCAGGACCTCGCCGCCCTGCGGGCGATAGATGCGAGCGAGCTGATCAAGGCCGCTGCCGGAGCCGGGTATGCGCCTTGGGTTACGATTGATGGGCATGTTCTGCCGCACCAGTTGGTCGATGTTTTCGACCGAGGCGAACAGGCGCCCGTGCCGATCCTTGCCGGCTTCAACAGCGGTGAGATCCGCTCTCTGACCGGGCTTGCCCCACGTCCGCCAGCGAACCCGGCCGATTACGAGAGCACCATTCGCGAACGGTATCTGGATATGGCTGGCGAGTTCCTGCAACTCTATCCCGCCGCCAACATGCAAGAGAGCATATTTGCCGCCACCCGAGACGCGATGTACGGGTGGACCGCCGAGCGGCTGGTGAGAAAGCAGGCCGCGCTCGGCAAGCCGTCTTTTCTGTACTTCTTCGATCACGGTTATCCGGCAGCCGACAAAGCAGGCCTGCATGCATTCCACGCGAGCGAATTACCCTTTGTGTTCGGGACGTTCGACCGCACGACGCCAACCTGGCCGAAAATCCCGTCAACACCGGGGGAGATACAACTTTCAGACGCCATGATCGGCTATTGGAGCAGCTTTGCCACTACCGGTCGGCCACGGGCCGCGAATCAGCCGGATTGGGTTGCCTTTGGCGCGACGGGCTCTTACATGGCATTCACGGACGTTCCGCGCCTGGCGGAACATCTTTTGCCGGGCATGTACGAACTGAACGAACAGGTGGTTTGCCGTAAACGGGCGAACGGAGAGATCAACTGGAACTGGAACGCCGGTCTTGCGACACCAAAATTCCCCGGTGCCGGAACGCAGTGCAAATAGGTGCGGCGAATTGACCGTCAATGGTCGGAATCGCCACTGAGGCCCACCGTGCGTACAAGCGCGTCGAAGCGGGGATCAGACCGAAACCGTTCATTCCACAATCCGATGCGCAGCGAAAAAAGTGCCGGAGAACGTTCGCTTTCGGCTCGGGCTAACCATCGAAACGCCTCGTCTATTTGCCCCATCGAAGCGTACACGGAAGAAATGTAGTAAGACGGAAGGCACGATCGCTGTTGCATCCGCTCGGCCAACTCGAGAGCCTTGTCCATGTCCCCTGCCAGAGCATAAGAAATGCCGAGGGAAGCGAGTGCGGGTGGGTTTTCCGCCGAGAGCCGCACGGCTTCCCTGGCAGTCTCAATCGCTTCGGCGGCCATGCGTTGGTGCACGTAGGCCCACGACAAGTACAGGTGTCCTAGAAAGTAAGTCGGCTCCAGTTCGACAATTTTCTTCCCCTTGTTCATCGCCGCCTCATATTGGCCGCCCCACACCAGCACCGCGCATTCGGTAGCCTGCAGAACCAGCGACATCGGTTCTAGACGCTTGGCCTGCTTGATGTGCGAAAGAGCCTCTTCAGCCTTACACAGGGGCGACAAACAGAAGACAGCATAACGGTGATGAATCTCAGGCACGCCCGGATTCAACTCCAGTGCGTGGCGGAACATGCCATCCGCCGCAGACCAGTCCCATGAGAGAGCCTTGACGAATGCCTTCGCGGCATGCGCCTGAGCCAGGGTGCGATCGATCTCCAGGGCTCGCATCGCATCGTCTTCGGCTCTCTTCATGGCAATTGCTGGCGGTTCCAGACCATAGACGGCGCGCAACACATGCGAGTTCGCGAGCCTCGCAAAAATCGGCGCCGACTGCGGATCCAAGTCAGCTGCAAGTTGGAGTTGCTCCAGTCCCTTGGAAAGCCCCTCCACCGTCCGCTTGCCCTCGAAATACATTGCTCGGAGGTTGAGATCGTAAGCTTCCAGGCGGCTGTTGTCACTCGTCTCGCGCGCAGGATGCGCAGCGGGAAGTTGACTGCGAACCACTGCCCCGATCGCTTCGGCGATCTCCTGCTGTATCGCGAAAATGTCCTTAATCTGGCGCTCGAAGGTGCGCGACCAAAGATGAAAGCAATTTCTAGGATCAATGAGCTGCGCTGTAATCCGCAGACGGTCACCGATTCTACGAACGCTTCCTTCGAGTACGGCAGACACGTTCAGTTCGCTGCTGACTCGGCGAATGTCCTGAGCTTGTCCTTTATATCGGAAGGCCGTGGACCTGGCAACAACCCGCAAACCTTGTATCTGCGTCAGCCCGACAATCACGTCTTCGGTTAAGCCATCGCTGAAGTATTCGTCGTCGCGATCCGCACTCAGATTGACAAACGGAAGAACTACGATCGAAGTCAGGCTGTCGGGCTCAATCCCGCGGGCTGCGGCCTGCCCGGCCTGATAGTATAAGGGAGTCCGCGCCTGGAAAACCGGCGCGTAACTGCCCTTGTGCACCTCAATAACTACAGGATCTTTGTGCCCTTCGGTCTCGTAATACTGTGCGAGTTTCAAGCGAAGTCTGCCGGCTTCCACACGAACGATCGCATCGACGCGAGGATCGAACGACTCGCTCCTCCCAAACACGCGGACGCCCAGCAGCCATTCTTTCGGCGGATCGGGCTCGCCGCCGATCGACTGTTCCACCACGAACCGTAAGAACCGGCTTAGCCGCTCCGAACCCGAAAAGACCCGGCTCGAAAGAACTCTTTCAAGTTCCGCTCGTACCGCCTCCACCGGAACAACTCCAGTATGGAAGGAGGCATGACCCGGAGTCGATTCCAAGCGCTCCGGCCCATCTGAATCGGCTGCTACTCCCGCCCTCATTACGGCCACAGTCTATCACAAGGCTGCCAGGCGCGTAACGTAACGTACGTAACCGTAACGTACTTGCAGATGCGAGGGAGCCGCTTCTAGAATCAACCCATTATCGCCGGCGGCCCAAGTGAGGGGTTGAGACGTTTTCGTTTTCCAGGAGATCGACATGACACCACGTCGTTGCTTGTTTTGTCTCGCGCAAACGGCCTGCACCGGAGCCTTCCAGTCATGACAACGGACCCGAGCGGCGCAGTAGTGCCTGGCACGAATATCACAATGATCGCGCCGCGTTTGCCTTAAGGTATGCCTTCTAGAAAACTCACGGAGAAATAATTAAATGAATACTAAAAAGACGTGTTTTCTTTTTGCAGCCGCGGTTTCGATGACGCTGCTGCCATCGGTGCTTCGGGCCCAGAGCACGATTTCCGGAGTTGTGACGGATTCAAGCGGCTCCGTCATCCCGGGTGCGCGAGTGGAAGCAGCCAGCCCTGCGCTGATTGAGAGGTCGCGCACCGTAACAACCGATGGCCAGGGACGATATGCCATCTTCGACGTCCGGCCCGGCACCTACACCGTGACCTTTACGGCGGATGGATTCAGTACGGTCAGAAAAGACAACGTTGACGTTCCATCGAACGTGACCGTGAACATCAGTACCGCGATGACTGTGGGAAGTGTGGGGCAAACGGTGGACGTCCAAGCCAGCGCACCGGTAGTGGACGTGGAGAACGTCGCTCACCCCACCATTCTCACGCGCTCGGACATGGATGAGCTACCCACTGCCCGCTACATGCAGTCCATTGGCTCCTACGTCCCAGGCGTACACCTGAACAGCCCGGACATCGGCGGATCGCAGCAGACGGAACAGAACTACCTGGAAGCCCACGGCAACTCCTACGTTCACAGCACGTATCTGCTGGACGGAATGAAGATTAATACGACTCTCCTTGATGGCGAGGTTCAGAACTATGTCGACAACTCGATGATCGAGGAAACAACCTACTCGACGAGTATCTTCAACGCGGAGGTCTCCTCGGGCGGTGTTCTAACCAACCTTATTCCCAAAGCGGGCGGCAATACGTTTCATGGACAGTTTTACGCGGGCGGCAGCGACGGCGGCTGGCAATCATCGAATATCACTCCGGCACTGAAGGAACGCAATGCACCGAGTATCCTGAATCAGGACGAGATTGTCAAAATCGAGGATTTTGACGGATCGATTGGCGGCCCGATCATAAAGGACAAGTTGTGGTTTCTGGTCAGTGGGCGTAAGCAACTCACCTACACGCAGGCCGGAGCATCCACGTATCCAAACGGCCAGCCCGGAATTCAGGACGGCTATATCTACGTGGGATCTACGCGCCTCACATGGAGCCCAAACACCAAGAACAAATTCACCGTGATGGGCCAGCGAAACTGGAAGTGGAAACTCCACGAGATTCTGGATGGTCACGCTGGAGCGGGGGTGGGGATCCCGGACAATCCGGCGACTGCCTCCACGCGGCGGACGCCCGTGATGTACTACATTGCGCAGGCCAAATGGACCGGCACTCTGACTCCGAAGTTGATTCTGGAAGCCGGTTATTCGATCGACAAGCTCGACTATTACGACCTCCTCCAACCGGGTATCAGTCAGGCGCCGTTTACGCCCCAGTGGTATGCCCTCACCTCCGTTTACGATGCGGGAACCAACATACGCTCGGTGGCAGGCGAATATAATACATACTCGCTGAACACGCGAAATGTAGAAATGGTGAGTGGTGCCTACGTCACTGGCTCGCATCAGTTTAAGTTCGGCCAAACCTGGGACTGGGGTCCGGCCTACTCTCGCTTCACCGCTAACGGCGATGGCGAAATTTACAATGTCAACGGCACTCCGCTCGGGTTCGCGGCCTTTTCAACGCCGCTCTATTCAAATCCATACCTGAACGCGGACACCGGCATTTACGGGCAGGATACCTGGCACTACAAGCGGCTTTCCGTGACTGCAGGTATCCGCTGGGAATATCTGAAGGCCACCATCAATCCGGAAACGGCGCCCGCGGGCCGCTTTGTTCCGGCACGAACCACGGGCGCGATCAGTTGCGACCAGGTTAAGGGCTTGGGTTGCTGGAAGGACTGGGCGCCCCGGGTAGGACTGGTTTACGATCTGTTCGGCAAAGGCAAGACGGCCGTGAAGGCGGGCTTTGGAAAATTCAACACACCTCAGGCTACGGCGTTTCTGGCGCCGTTCAATCCAATTGCATTCAAGAGCACTTTCGTCACACAAACGAACGCCGCTACGGTTCCCATCGATTCGCCGAACGCGACGTTTACGACGCCGCTGGTCTCAAACTGGTACGCCGTCAATACGACCCACCTTGATCCGAACTACCAGCGCGAGTACAATTTCCAATACAGCGCCGGCGTTCAGCAACAATTGGTCAAGGGTGTGGCCCTTAACTTCACGTGGTACCGGCGATCCGACTACCAGCAAACCCTCGACCTGAATACCGCCGTGCCCGGTTCCGCCTGGACGCCGACAACCGTGACCAATCCGCTCGACGGGTCTTCCTTCCCGATATACAATCTGCAAAAGGCGTTTGTTGGGGTGCCGAGTCAAATCTATCAGACGAACGCACCGCGCAGCCTGGTCAGCGAAACGTATATAGGGTACGAAACTTCTGTTCTGGCCCGACTGCCGCGCGGCGCCTTTGTGTACGGCGGTTGGACCATAGAAAGGGATCGCACCCGCAACTGCGCCGAGAGCAGCACCTCTCTGAATGATCCCAACAGCCTGCGCTTCTGCGATATGTTCGGGAGTGCGTTCCAGGATAATGGACGTGTTCCGGGAGTACCGTTCCGGAATGAGTTCAAGGTCACGGGCAGCGTGCCGGTGTACTGGAAGATCAAAGTGGGAGTTTCCCTCTACAGTAATCCTTATCCGGGCAGCGCCGGGCCGGACTCCGATGGCTTTGAGCAGATAAGCTGGAGCGTCACGAACACGACAAAATATCCGGCTGGCTGCGTTGGGTGCACTCCGGGTGCACTGGTAGATCCGGGCCTCGCCGCGGGTCAGACGGAGACGATTCCGCTGCTGGCGCCAGGCGCCCGCTCCACCCCTCGGCTCAACCAACTCGATTTCAGCTTCTCCCGAACCTTCAAGATCCGCGAGCGCTTCAGCTTGGTCCCCAGCGCGAACATCTACAACATACTCAACTCGAACGCGGTCATCACCCCGACCTCCTATTCGGTTAGCTCAACCACCCTGCCGTTCCTCACCAACAGCCAGTGTGCGGGGATGGGAAATCCGGCCGGATGCGGCATTGGGGGACCGATCAGCACGTTCACGAATCCGCGCATTCTACGTCTCTCACTTCAGTTCCTTTTCTGAAAATGACGAGACTTCATCTGACTTCGGCTTTTTTGGTTGCCTCGACCGGGTTTCTCTTTGGTGCAAACCCGGTTGTGATCGGTCCGATCGCGGCGAAGGCCGCGCCTGGTGACCCATCTCACAACTACCCGTTCTTCTCTGCGCTGGAAGACCTTAAGGCGCGCGGCTACGTGGAGCAGGAATACTTCTACTCCGGAACCGCGAACCGGTACGAGACGGTGGAAGGCGCTACCGGCAAAGTAGTGGACGGAAACCACAAGTACCAGGCGCGGCTGTTGGTGCGCCGGCCCGTCGACCCAAAGAAGTTCAACGGAACGGTTCTCGTCGAATGGAACAATGTAACCTCCGGGCACGATCTGGACATCGACTGGTATCAGATTCACGATTACCTCTTGCGATCAGGTTATGCGTGGGTCGGCGTGACTGCCCAGCGCATCGGAATTGAAGCGCTTAAGGTCTGGAACAAGGACCGTTACGGAACCCTGGATGTCACTGCCGACGGCACCATTACGAACGACGCGCTCAGCTTCGACATCTTCGCCGATGTTGGCCGCGCCGCCCGCGAGCTGCACGGCGCGGATTTTCTTGGCGGGTTGAAACCGCAACGCGTGTTTGCGACCGGTCATTCGCAATCCGCCGGACGTCTCGCCACCTACCTTAACTCAGTTCACCCGCTGGACCCTGTTTTTGACGCCGTAATCGTGCATGGCGGCGGGTCGAAAATCCGCACAGATCTAAAAATCAAGGTCTGGAAACTAAACTCGGAGACGGATGTAATCATCGGGCAGGCGGCGGTGCGCCAGCCCGACACCGACAATTTCCGCACCTGGGAAGTGGCCGGTGATTCGCACGTAGACACGCAGTTCATCGCCAGCCGCGTCAAGCTGGTCGAACGCGACGGCAATCCCATTGCGCCGGGCTACACGCCGGGGCGGCGGCCGGGCGCAGCTTCACCCGCTCCCGCGCCGCAACTGGCCGCGGGCGCCAATCCATGCGACCAGCCTACTTACAGCGATGTGCCGTTCTATCAGGTAATGGCGGCGGCGCTGGACCATCTGGTGGCCTGGGTGAAGGACGGCAAGGCCCCGCCCACCGCTCCGCCGATCGACGTTACTTCGACCGGCCCACCGGCGGTGGTCGCGCGTGACGCCAACGGAAACTCCTCAGGCGGTGGTATCCGCCTCGCCGCCATCGCTGTGCCGATCGCAGTGAATACCGGGCAGAACAAGGGCCCTGGATTCTGCTGGCTATACGGCTCGCACGTGGACTTCGATCAGGCCAAATTAGCGTCCCTTTACCCGACGCATGCTGCCTACGTAGCGGCGGTTCGCGCAGTGACGGAGAAAAACCTCAAGTCCGGTTACATCCTGCGGCCCGAAGCGGATGCAACCATCCGAGCGGCGGAGCACTCGATGATCGGGCAACGATGACGGGATTCGGCCGCCCGCTGATTTGTCTGGTGACGATGCTGCCGGCACTGGCACAGACGCCCGACGGCGCCGCTATTTACAAGCAAAACTGCGCAGCGTGCCACGATTCGGGAGCCTCGCGCGCGCCCAGCCGGGAAGCCTTGGAGCAACGCTCGCCTGAGGCGGTTCTCGACGCGCTCAATGGGATCATGCGAATACCAGGCTCACGCCTGAACGCCGCCGGGCGGCGCGCCGTAGCGGAATTCGTAACCGGAAAGAAGCTCGGAGGCGATGTTCGCGGGATCGGCGTAGGCCGGTGCGCGTCGCAACCTGCCCTCCGCGATCCGGCATCTGGCCCCTCATGGAACGGTTGGTCGCCTGGAATCACCAACACTGCTTTTCAACCGGCAAAGGATGCCGGGCTTAGCGCAGCTGACCTTACGCGTCTAAAGTTGAAGTGGGCATTTGGGTTTCCCGACTCGAACTCCGCCTGGGGCGGGCTCACGGTGGTGAGTGGGCGGCTTTTCACCGGCAGCCAAAACGGTACGGTTTACTCCTTGGATGCAAAGACCGGCTGCGTCTATTGGGCGTTTAGCGCGCAGAGCGGAGTTCGCACACCAATCAGGATCGGCCCGCAAGGCAATGGCAGATTCACCGCGTATTTTGGCGACAACAGCGGGATCGCATATGCACTGGATGCTTCCACTGGAGAGAAGTTGTGGTCGCGCAAAATCGAGGAGCACCCGGTCGCCAGAGTCACAGGAGAGATTCAGCTTTACGACAAGCGGCTATACGTCCCCATGGCTTCCTACGAAGAGACGATGGGAAGCTCGACCGCCTACGAGTGCTGTACCTTCCGTGGGAGCCTTACTGCCGTCAATCCCCAAACCGGAGCGATCATTTGGAAGACCTACACCATTGCTGACGAACCGAAGCCGCGGACAAAGACCCGGGCTGGCGGCCGATTCTGGGGACCTGCAGGTGCAGCCATCTGGTCAGCGCCAACCGTGGATGTCAAGCGTGGGCTGATTTACGTTGCTACCGGCAATTGTTACAGCGGACCCTATCAACCCACTTGCGATGCGGTTCTGGCCATCGATGCCAAGACCGGGAAGATTGCCTGGAGCGTACAGCCCTTAACGGAGAATGACGTCCTGATCGCCGGCTGCTCGACCAAAAGCCAATTTGGTAACAGGGGGCCGAGCCTGTTCTGTCCGGAAGATGAAGACGAAGATGGGCCCGATTATGATTTTGGCAATCCGCCAATTCTCACCAAGCTTGCAAGCGGCAAGGATGTGATCATCATTGGGCAGAAATCCGGGCTAGGTTTCGCGTTGGATCCGGAACAAAAAGGCAAGATCCTGTGGCAGTACCGCGCCGGAGAAGGAAGCGCCAACGGCGGGATGGAATGGGGCTCCGCCGTCGATTCCGAACATGCGTATTTCCCGGTCGCAGACAACTTGCGTCCGAAGCCCGGGGGACTGCACGCTGTGGACTTGGCGACCGGACAGCGAGTCTGGTTCGCTCCCCCGCCGCAGCCAAAATGCCAGACTGGCCGCGGCTGCAATGCGGCGCAAGCTGCTGCCATCTCGGTCATTCCCGGCGTAGTTTTTTCTGGCTCCAATGACGGAGCCATGCGCGCTTTCTCAACCCGAGATGGATCGATTCTGTGGGAATACGACACGAATCGGGAGTTCGATACGGTGAATGGCGTCCCCGGCAAGGGCGCGTCTATTGTTGGCGCGCCCGCGACTGTGGTGGGAGGGATGCTCTTCTTCAACTCCGGTTACGGTACTCACGGAGGCCGCCCTGGCAACGTATTGCTGGCATTTGGTCTCGATTAAGGAGGAACGATGCGATCTTTAGCTTTCGCGCTCTTGAGTGGCGGTTTGCTGCTCGGGCAAGCCAATCCGCCCGCGCGGCCACAAGTTCCCTGGGTGCAGTTGGGATACTACAAGGAAATCACGCCGGATCGCTGGAAGGCCCGCGTGGAAAAGATGCTACAGCGGGACCTGCAGAACCCTCCTAAGAAGGAAGCGGTGATGTTTGTGGGGAGCGCGACGATTGCCGGTTGGGACCTGAAGCACTACTTTTCAGAGTTCGAAACTATCAATCGCGGAATCGGTGGTTCGATGATTTCAGAGACAACGTACTATGCGGATCAGTTGATCATTCCCTTCAAGCCATCGACCATCGTGTTTTATTCCGGTGATAACGACACGGCTTATGGAATGCCGACGGAGATGATCGCCGATGACTTCCGGAGGTTTGTGGCCAAGATTCATTCGGCGCTGCCGGACACGCAAATGGTGGTAATTTCGATTCGCCCCAGCATCGCGCGCTTAGCCGTCTGGGACGCCGTGCGCGCTGCGAATGAACAACTGCGCGCGATTTGCGACGGGGATTCAAAGCTGCGGTTTGTGGACTTGAATCCTTTGTTGTTGACCGCGGATGGACAACCCCGCCGTGAGCTGTTGCGCGAAGACCTGCATCATTTGAACAAGGATGGTTTCGATCTGGTAAGTCCGGTCGTGGATAAAGCTGTTCGAGCCGCCGAGGTTCGCTACCGGAGTGGCCACGGGCGATCCTGAATCCAAATGAGCAAAATCGAACGCCGGAGATTTATCAAAGCAATCGGAACAGCGCTGACGTTGGCGCCGGGAATTCGTTTGCGGGCCGTAAAGAAGGACGGCGCCCATCCGGCGCTGACCAACCTGCCGGCCGCCAAAGAGGTTCACTCCTGGCATGCCATCAAAGATTCCAAAGGTGGCCCGACCTTGACTGGAAGCCCGTCCTGGCGCATGGCGACTCGTCCGGAAACCCCGTCGTATACCACGCGTGTAGTGGATCGGGTTGCGGAAAATGTACATGTGGACGGAAAGAAGATCAGGGTCGCAAATTACGGCTGCAACTCCGGCCATACGCCGGACAACGGCGTCAATGGGTCCGCTGGCACAGGATTGATTTGCGAGAGTCGCAACGTGTCACTCTCCTCACCACCAAGGAAAAAGCGAGCAATACGATTTTCGAATAATCTCTAAATCCGCCTTGGGCGCAGGGGGGCGGGCGTTCAAATCGCCCCGACCAGATCGACCACCATCGTGCGTTACATGCGATGTGGTTTTGACTGACGCACAGAACCCCCTGATGCGCAAATTAGGCTTGCCGCGAGTTGATCTCTTTCAGCCGAACCGGCCTTCGTTCTTTATGGGATTTCATTGCGGCCAGCGCCATCACCACCGGAATCCGACCATCCACGCCAGTCACCGGCACCGGCTTGTCTTCGATCACCGCATCCACAAAGGCGCGTATTTCGACGGCAAAGCTCTCGGTGTAGCGATTCATGAAAAAGTTCAGCGGCAAATCGCGGCTCACTGAAGTGGCGTTACTGATGGTTGCCTCGTTGGGGTAGCAGTTGCCAGTGGAAATCGCACCGGCGCTGCCAAGAACTTCCACCCGCTGGTCGTATCCGTACACTGCCTTCCGGCTGTTGTCGATGGTGCCGATCACGCCGTTTTCAAAACGCAACACGATCAACGCGGTATCGACGTCGCCGGCCTTGCCAATCTCTGGATCCACTCGGACCGCGGCGGACGCGTAAATTTCGTCCACTTCGGCGCCGATCAAAAATCGCGCCATGTCAAAATCGTGGATCGTCATGTCAAGGAACATTCCGCCCGAGCTCTCGATGTATGAGATCGGTGGCGGCGCCGGGTCACGGCTAATGATGTGCATCAGGTGCGGCGTGCCAATCTCCGCATTCGCAATCGCTTGACGCACGCGCGCAAAGTTGGGATCGAAACGGCGGTTGAACCCGACCTGCAACTTCACGCCTGCCCTTTCGACCTCGGCCAGCGCCTGATCGATCTTCGGCAAAGACTGGTCCACCGGTTTCTCACAGAAGATGTGCTTCCCTGCCCGCGCCGCGGCGATCACCAGCTCCGAATGTGTATCGGTAGAGGAGCAGATCAGCACCGCGTCAATGCCGGGATTACCAAAAATGGCATCGGCGTTGGCGGCCACGCTGGGACCGCCGCATCTCTGCGCCACATCCTGCGCCGCGGCCGTGTCGATGTCGCTGATCGCTACCAGCGCCGCTTCCGGAATCCGATAGGCGGTGGTCTCGGCGTGCACTTTGCCGATCCGGCCTGCGCCAATGATTCCAATATTGAGCTTCTTCTTCAGCATGAGTTCTCGATAGATCGCAGGTACGCGTAGTTACGGAGCGCGCTTTGCTTGGGCGTGCCCAGGCCGGGCAGCACGTCCTGCTCGACCAGCGTGTAGCCGGAATAACCCGTTGTCTTCAACCAGCGCAACACGGCCGGAAAATCGACGCACCCTTGCCCCAACTCGCAAAACACACCGTTGCGCAATGCTTTGAGATAATCCCAGCCCTCCGAGCGGGCGCGCTCGGCTATCGTGGGCTGGCAATCCTTGAAGTGCAAATACCAGATGCGGTCTCGAAATCGGTTCAGACCATTCAAGACGTTTTCATCACGCGCGCCATAGGCATAGTGGCCCGTGTCAAACACGAGTCCGATCAAATCCGGGTCGGTCAAATTCAACACCTGGTCAATCTCCTCCGCGGTCTCCACATAGCCGGCGCAGTGATGATGAAAGACGGTTCGCAGGCCGGTTTCCGCGCGGACTGCTTTCGCTAGTCGATTCGCGCCTGCGGCGAAACAGCCCCACTCGTCCGGGTTCAAAGACATGGCGGAAGTCGCGCGTCCGGCGTGCAGTGTCCGCTCAGGAACTGAGGCGTTGTTGTCGGCGAGAACGAGATACGGCTGGGGCTGGCTCGCGACGGCAGCAAGCAAGCGCGCAGTCTTGAGCGCGGTGGCGATGCCCGCTTCGTGCGCGCCCGGGTCTTTCAGATACACGGGCACAAATGCTCCCAGCATCGCCAGTCCTCGCCGTTTGAGCTCTTCACTCAGCGCTGCCGGGTCGGTGGGCATGTAACCCCAGTCGCCCAATTCGGTTCCCGTATAGCCAGTCTCAGCCAGTTCATCCAACATGCGGTTGAAGGGAACTTGCTCCGCCGCGCTTCCTTCAAACTCGAGCGTGCCCCAGGAACACGGGGCGTTTCCAATCAGAAGTGACATTTGTTCTCTCTCAAGAAGCTCCGTAATATCTCTCCTTCTTTCGTGCTTCTACGTACTGAGCGCGTGCTTCCTGAACCGCGGGACGCTCCGAAACTTCCGCCACGGCCACATCCCACCACGATTCGTAACCGGGCACGCGGGCCTCGCGGTCCGTCTCGACCACGATCACCGTTGTGCGGTCCGCCGCTTTTGCTTCCGTCAAGGCTTGTTGAAACTCGCTGAGATTGTTCGCCCGGATCGCGTTCGCGCCGAAACTCCGGGCGTTGGCCACGTAGTCGATCGCCAGAACATCTCCCTGCGAGCTTTGGAAGCGGGTTCCGAATCCTTCGCTACCGAGCGACTCGCTCAGGCCACCGATGCTCGCAAAACCGTGATTGTCTACCAGCACGATGAGGATCTTGACGCCTTCCTGCAGCGACGTAACAATCTCGGCGGGCATCATCAGATAGGTTCCGTCTCCCACAAACACGTACACTTCGCGGCTCGGGTCGGCTAGCTTAGCGCCGATTGCGCCTGGGATTTCGTAGCCCATGCACGAGTATCCATATTCCATGTGATACCCGTTGGGTGTGCGCGTTCTCCACAATTTGTGCAAGTCGCCCGGATGGCTGCCAGCGGCGGAAACCAGCACATCGCGCGGCCCGGAAGCTTGCAAGATGGCGCCGATCACTTCACTCTGCGACGGCAGCGTTCCCTTGCCCGGACGGAACAGACGATCGACTTCGGTTTCCCACGCCCCCTTCAGTTCAGCGGTTTCGGTGCGAAGGGTCTCAGGAACCCGATAGTCGCGGCGAGCCGCCGCGAGTTGCTCCAGCGCAACCCGAGCATCCGCAATCACCGGGATCGCCGATGCTTTATAGGCATCGAATTCCGCTACGTTGATATTGACGAAGGCGACAGCCGGGTTCTGGAAAGCCGTCGTCGACGCCGTGGTGAAGTCTGCATATCTCGTTCCCACGCCAATCACCAGGTCGGCACCGTGAGCCAGCCTGTTGGCAGCCAGAGTGCCTGTGGCTCCGATCGCGCCGACGCATTGCGGGTGATCATAAGGGAGGGATCCTTTGCCGGCCTGCGTCTCTCCCACGGGAATTCCGGTTTGCGACGCGAAGCGCGCCAGCGCTGCCGAGCCCTCGCTGTACAGGACGCCACCGCCGGCAATCATCATCGGATTGCGGCTGGCGCGAATCGCCT
Source organism: Bryobacterales bacterium (assembly GCA_963836595.1). Taxonomy (GTDB): domain Bacteria; phylum Acidobacteriota; class Terriglobia; order Bryobacterales; family Bryobacteraceae; genus DATFZA01. Next base: position 2,045,572 of record CAWIKC010000001.1, on the reverse strand, counting down.
CAATTGCGCGAGCGAGTGAAACGCGGTCGGGCTCCGGCCGCCGGATCAGCCAGACGCGGCTGCGAAAGAAGCCGGCGGGAAAATCGAAAGCTTCCGCTTGCACATCCTGTGGCAGGGCCAGCGTCACAGCTCCCGTATCGGCCGGCGACGTCAATACTCGCATGGCCTCTGGAAGCGCGGTGAGGATCTGCTCCGGGCGATAGATGCGATCCCAATAGCGCGAAACAGGCTTAAAACAATCGTTAACGCTAATGTCTTGGGTGGCTGGCGACTCTAGTTGCTGCAGCACCGGCGCAACGTTGCGACGGGCAAAGATGTCGCCCGGCAGCAGCAGTACGGGGAGCCGGTTGATGGTAGCCAGAGCGGCGCCGGTGATCATGTTCGTGGCGCCGGGTCCAATGGAAGAAGTGCAGGCAAACGTGCGGAGCCGGTTGCTCATCTTGGCATGGCCGCACGCCATATGCACCGCCGATTGCTCATTGCGGACTAGCACGTAGCGAAAGACAGGATTCTGCTGGAGCGCCTGACCGATTCCCGCTACGTTGCCATGGCCGAAGATTCCGACGGCCCCCGAGAAGAACGGATTCTTGACGCCATCCCGCTCGACGTTCTGATTTTTCAGGAATTCAATGACAGCCTGCGCCGTAGTCAGGCGGCGTGTTGCGCTCATCGGTCGTCCTAAGCCTTATCCGGACTTGGCAACATGAAGTCGCGCACAAAAGCGAGAAGATCGGAGTACGATTCAAGAAAGGCGCGCAATGTCCGGACCGTCGGACCGAATGCGTCGAATTCCTCGATTTTCATGCCGTCGGCGTCGTAGGCCCTCCGGAAATCTGCAAACTTGCGATAAAGCTCCTGCACAATTCGCGGATCCACCGGCTCTTGCATGCGCGGCCTGACGTCAATGTCTGACGCGTTGAACAGTAGCTGCCATTCATAGGGAATCGTCAGCACGATGTCGCCGCCAATCAGCTCCGACCAGTGCATATGGTGACGGAACGCAGCGGCCAGCAGGCGCGCCCGGTAACCGCGAGCCTGAAAAATCCCATATGCCTTCTTCATGACCGCGATGCCGGCCCAGTCGAGATGCCCAGGCGTCAGGCAGATCTTTTCTTTGCCCGCTACCACCTTCAACCAGTCATCCAGTCGGCCGATCATCAGCGTGCATACCGGGGCAACCGTGCTATTGTCCAGTTTCTCCGACGTACGCCGGTTGAGCCCGCGCTCCACCGCTTCCGCCACCTCAATGGCTTGTGGCAATGAAAAACAGACCGTGGCGTTGATGCTCACTCCTTGATAGGTCGCTTCTTCAATTGCCCGGATGCCCGCCTTGGTAGCCGGAGCCTTCACTTGAATATTCGGCGCGAGCGAGTGAAAGTGCAGGGCCTGCTTCACAATTGCTTCGGGGTTCCGGTAGAAGGTCGGATTGGTTTGGATGGAAAGGCGGCCCTTCTTCCCTTTTTCGCGATCGAACACCGGCCGCAGCAGAGCCGCGCCCTTTGCCGCCATCTCCTCCACCAACTGCCAGGCGATCTCAGACTCGCTCCACGTGGTGTTCTGCGCGATCAGTTCGCGAATGCGCTCGCGCCACGCGGGCAGTTCTTTTTTTAAAACACCGAGAACGATGGTCGGATTCGAAGTGGCGCCGACGGCGCCATGACCGATGGCGTAAGTCAACTCCTGGATGGAGCAGGAATCGTTCCACAGATCCGTGCCGGTGGTGCTGACCGTTTCATTCAGCGGACTGAGAGTCTTTGTGAGCGCCATGGGAATCTCTCAACGGACGAGCGGCAAACGTGGATCCTTCTCCGTCCACTTCTGGCGAACCCAAGCGTAGTCCGGGTCGTCGGAGGCTGCCATGGAGCGTGCCGACCCGGCCAAAGCATTCAGATAATAAACGTTGTATCCGTGCGCGGCGACTACCGGATGGTAGCCTTCCGGAATCAACACCACTTCGCCATCGCGCACCGTGATCGTCTCGTCCAGCCGGCGGTCGGAAGTGTAGACACGCTGGATAGCATAGCCTTCCGGCCGGTCGATGCGGTAATAATAAATTTCTTCGAGATCCACCTCGCCCGGCGGATTGTGGACGTCGTGCTTATGCGGCGGATAGCTCGACCAGTTTCCGCCCGGCGTGTAGACCTCGCACAGCAGCAATCGATGCGCGGGAAACGCTGGCCCAAGAATGTGATTGATCTGGCGCGTGGCATTGTTCCCGCCGCGGATTTCCACCGGCGCCTCTTCGGGAGGGATGACGCGCGCCGGATAAGAGTCTTCCGCCCGGCAATAGCAGAATGCAAGTTCGCAGGACGTCTCGGCCTTGACGGTGAAGGCCGTGCCAACGGGCAAATAAAGCGTCCAAGGCATGCCGCTAAAAACGTCGCTGCGCCCGCCGATTTCGCTAAAACTTCCTTGTGACGATTGAACCGCGAAGCGGCCGCCGAGAGCGACGATTCCCAGTTCGTTCGTACTGGTGGCGCCTTCGACGCACTCGCCACCTGCCAACCGCTTGACCTCGAAATTCAGAAAATCGAACCCGCTCTTCGGCGTATCCAGTTCCATCAGCGTCGCGTTGTTACGGGCGCCGGTGTTCGCCCGAATCAGTAGATCCTTCTGCGATTTCATCGCGCTTCCTTCCGCGGCGCCGCGGTGGACTCGCGCACAATCAACTCCGCCGGAACGCGAATTGTGTTCGCCGGCCCGTTGCCCGACATCAGGTTGAACAGGCTCTCTATTGCCAGCATGCCCATGTGCCACATCGGTTGGCGCAGCGTGGTCAGCGGTGGTTGCGTGTACGACGCGACAAAGAGATCGTCGAAACCAACCAGCGAGATGTCTTCCGGCACGCGCAAGCCCGCCAGGCGAATGGCGCGCAACGCGCCGAGCGCCGACATGTCGTTGTAACAGAAAACAGCCGTGGGTGGATCCGACAATGCGAGCAGTTTCCGCATCGCTTGCATCGCGGCCTCGGGCTTGCCATCGCCGTGCACCACGAGTTCCGGCGAAAACGAAAGGCCCGATTGCTCGAGCCCTTGCCGGTATCCCGTGAACCGCTCCGTGTCCGATTGATAGCCGAACTGATCGCCGACGTACGCGATCCGCCGGTGCCCCAGTTCCAGAAGATGAAGCACCGCGGTTTGGCTCGCGGCGAGATTCTCGATCATCACCGAATGGACAAATTCACCCTCATGCTGGTTGTTGATCATGACGATGGGTACACCCATCTCCGACAAGTGCGGAATGTGGAGTGCGCCAACACGCGAAGCTGTGACGATGATTCCATCTACCCACCGTTCGCTAAACGATCGCACCACGCTCTTCTCGCGCACGGCATCTGCGTTCGAATCGGCGAGAAACACCGAATAGCCGTTGTCGTTGGCGCCCTGCTCAATTCCGCTCACAACTTCGGCGATGAAGGGATCGGCGATCGTGGTCACCACTACCCCAATGGTGCGGGTTTTGCGAGTGACCAGACCGCGCGCCACTGCGCTGGCCCGATAGCCGGATTCGCGCGCGAGGCGCTGAATGCGCGCGGTGGTTTCGGAGTTGATCAGCGGGCTGTTCCGTAGGGCTCGGGAAACGGTGGAATGAGAGACGTTGGCCGCCAGGGCCAAGTCTTTAATCGATGCGCGCGCGGCGGTTTTCTTGCCCACGTGTGCAGTCAATCCGGGAGCTTTAGAATCACCGCCGAGCACTATGACTTTCTCCCTCGCCCAAGAGATAAACCGCATTTAGTATGGACAAGATCGACGTTCTCTGTCAAGACCGGGGAGTTTCCCGACAGCTTTTGCTTCCCACCTTCTGGTGCACACGATTGCACTACTTGCTCTCCCCCCTGAGGTACGCCAGGTCACGATCCGCGGCGATCAGCGCGGCAAGCACCTCTCCCGCAGGCTCCCATTCACCCAACATTGGATATTCGAGCAGCGCCTGCTGCGCCAGAATCCGGGATTTCTCTACGGCCGCGCGGATCAAGGTACACTCGTAAGCCTTCACCGCAAGTACGAGCCCTCTGACCGGCTTCGGCAATTGCCCGACGCGCTTGGGAACCGCGCCCGCGGAGGTGATGCAGCAGGCTACTTCCACCACGTCGTCTGCCGCCAGGTCCTCAATCGCACCACGATTCGGCACGTTCACGACCACTTCTTTGGACGAGTTTGCGTAGAGTCCTTGTAAAACCTCGACCGCGATGCGATGGTAGCCGGTGGCCGACTGAAACGGGTCCGGTTGCTCAAGCGCGCCACCCCCAACAGACCCGGCTTCCAGTTGGAAATAGGAGGCGTTCCTTTGTTGCAGGTAGTGCCGGTAAATGTCGATGCGCTGTTGCGGACTGGCTTTGCCTAACGAATGGAACAGATCGCGATTCAAGCGCTCGATCTCGCTTCCGCGCGTGGATCCGGCTTGAATCTGATTTCGCAGTGCCCGCCGCTGGCTGTAGTAGAAAAACAGATATTCGGTGGGAATCAGTTGCAGCGTACGGATCAGCTCCGGGTCAAAGAGGTCGGCGGGATAGAGCTTGCGCAGCAGCACATCGCTGGCGAGTAACTGCGCGGTCACGTCCACGCCTTCCTTCCACACGCGCTGCACCCAGCCGAGATGATTGAGCCCGGCGTAGTCGCACTGGACACGCCCGCCGATAGCCGCTCCGATTTGGTGAAACAGTTCACTGGGCGTGTCGCAGATGCCGATCGCGCGTAGCTTGGTATGCGTTGCCACGGCCTGCGAAATCAAACCGGCTGGATTGGTGAAGCTGACATACCAGGCGTCCGGCGCCAGGCGCTCAATCACGCGCGCCTGTTCCAGAACGACCGGAACTGTGCGTAACGCCATGGCAGCGCCGCCGGGTCCGGTAGTTTCTTGTCCGGCATAGCCGTGCTCGATCGCCATCCGTTCGTCGCGAGCCCGGGATGCAATGCCGCCCACGCGAATGCTCGACAGCACGCAGGCTGCGCCCTCCACAGCATCTTCGAGACGCTCGAAGGACGATACCGGAAAACCAGCCAGCGTGCGACCCATCCCGGCCATCAACCCAGCGCGCCCCGCCTCTAGGTCGTAGAGCGCCAGCTCTGATATATTCAAGCCCGATTCGGCCAGCCCGTGAATCAGAAGCGGCGTGCGTACCCCGCCCCCGCCAATCAGCGCGATCTTTATCGCCACTTATTCATCTCCTCGCGTGTCGGAAATCCGCGCATGCCGCCAACCTCCCGGGTGGAAAGTGCCCCGCAAATGTTGCCTGCCCGCAGGCACTCCGCCAGCGGTTCACCCCGCAGCCAGGCATCCAAGAAACCGGCATCAAAACAATCGCCGGCCCCTGTCGTATCCGCTGCCTCGACACGGATCGACGGTACTTGAAGGTAACGTCCGCTTTCCCATGCAGCCGACCCCGTGGCGCCCAATTTGACGGCTGCTCGGATGCCCAACTCGTCGAATCTCTGCACCATCGCCTGCGGCTGCGATTCTCCGGTGAGTGCGGCTGCCTCGATTTCGTTTGGCAAAAACCACGATACGTGCCGTAACGCATGTTGAACTGCTTCTTGGTACAGCCACTCGGGATTCCACCCGGCATCGACGGAAACGGTCTTAGCGCGTTTGCACAGCCAGCAAAGTAGTTCGGCGTCGCAGACGGCGGCGATATGCAGATGGTCCGCCTCGGACACGCTCCGCAGCACGGCTTCGACATCACGATTAGCCCCGCGATACGTGAAAAAACTGCGTTCTCCGGGCATAGAGACGGCCACGGTCGTTCCGGTCGGCTCGGTCGCGTGCTCGCGTAATCCTGAAGTCCGCAAACCGAGCTGTTCCAGCCGCTGCCGTACCCACGGATCTTTCCCCACCGGGCCCATCAGCGTGACGTCCTGGCCCAAGCGCGCCAGTCCGGCCGCCGTCTGCGGAGCGCCCCCTCCCGCTTCTCGCGTCAACGCGGTGGCAAAAGCTTCTTCGCCTGGTTGCGGCCACGCGGTGAACCCGGTCAGCACCTGGTCCAGGTAGATCTCGCCCGCTACTACAATGCGTATGGCCATTCGTGAATCGATTTCGCTCTCACAAGATAGGCACAGATGCCGGTCGCCAACAAGCCCAGTCCCGCAATAAGGTAGATCCAACCGCTCGCCACCAGAATGAAGAGCCAGCCGCTGAAGGCGATGATGCTGGTATATGGATACGCCCACATCGAGAACGGCCGTAAAATATCCGGCCGGTTGCGGCGGATCAGCGTGACCGCCACCACCTGGGACAGAAATTGAATCAGCGTTTGAATCACTATCAGCGCCTTGATCAGCGATTCCAGGTCCAGCAGGCACGCGAGCGCGGACGTCGCGCCCAGAACCAATACCGAAAAGGCCGGAAAGCGCTTGGTCGCGTGCAGGCGCGCAAAGGGCCTGAAGAAGTTGCCCTCGGCCGCTGCTGCGTAGGGAACACGGGAATAGCCCAGCATCACCGCAAAGACAGACGCAAAGGCCGTCCACAACACCAACCCGGTGGCAACCCGCGCGGCGGCGTGCCCGTACAGACGCTGGATAAAATCAGACACAACAGCGCGTGAATGGATGGCCTCTTGCCAGGGAATAACCCCCAGGATCGTGATGTTCATCACCAGATAGACCACCGCCACTCCAATCACGGAGTAAAGAATGGAACGCGGAATGTTGCGGCCAGGATCCTGCACCTCGCCGGCGAAAAAACTCACATTGTTATAGCCGCCGTAATCGTACATAGCGATCAACGTGGCGCCGCCCAGACCAAAAAAGAACGCCGAATTCACATCGAAAGCGTGTGCGGGAAAACTCCACACCTGGGCGGCGTTGAAATTCCGCAGGCCGGAGAACGTGATCCATAACACTGTAGCCACCACCACCACCCACAGTGCCACCGAGAGCCGGCCGATGCTGTGGATCTCGCGATAGAGCAGCGCCGTTGCTGTTACGCACACCAGAATCGCCAAAAACTTTTCCTGCATGCCCGACATCGCAGGCCAGAGAAATTGCGCATACTGAGCGAACCCCACGGCTCCGGAGGCGACACTGAGCGGCGCGGTCGACACCACTTGCCAGAGAAACAGAAATCGCATCAACTGGCCGAAGCTCTTGGGTCCGAAAGCTTCAAACAAGTATCGGTAAGGGCCGCCGGTATCCGGCATGGCCGCGCCGAGTTCCGCCCAAACCAGCCCGTCGCAAATCGCCACCACCGCCCCTAACAACCATCCCAACATCGCCTGCGGGCCATTCATCGACGCCAGAATCAGCGGGATCGTGAGAAACGGCCCCACTCCGATCATGTTGAGCATGTTCGCGGACGTGGCGCCCCACAGGCCGACGCCGCGAACCAACTGCTGGCCGCTACTCACCGAAGCTGCGGGTTCCTTGGCAAACTGATCAAGTTGGCGAATAACCTATATGCTCCTGCAACGCCTTCCGGCAACTGGCGGTAAAAGGCGTAGGCGTTGTAAATGTAAACGCCTTTGCCATACGGGGCGTACAGCAGGCCGCCTTTCTGCGGCTCCTGCCCTTCGTCGTGAGTCTCCAGCAGCGCTTCATAATGCGCGTCCCACGACTTCATCCATTTTGAACCACGCTCCTCCACCCACCCACTGAAATCCTTCTCCGTGATCTTGTTCGGCCAGTGAAAAACCGGATTGCCCGGAACCAACATATCCACTCTTGAGGCTTCGTCGGTCACTTCTTCAGGGTTGGACCCCATGCTGTACGGATACGGTCCAAAGTTGTGATCGTACTCAGGCGTGTTGTACTGAACGATCACCACGCCTCCGTTCTTGGCATAGTCGAGAATGCGGCTGTTGTAGGTTCGCAGGTCGTCGCGAGCCGCGTAAGCGCGAACCCCCAGAAGAATCACATCAAACTTGCTCAAGTCGCCCGATGCGATGTCGGCCGGCGCCAGAAAGGTCACCTTGACGCCGAGGTGCTCCAGCGCGGCGGGCACATCGTCACCGCTGCCCATCACGTAGCCAACTTTCAAACCCGGTGCCACCTTCACGTCGACGCCAGACGTCTTATACGTGGATGGCCGGTAAAGATAATACGGGCGCAGCGTGGGATAGCCGGTGACGTCATAGCCTTCGGTGTATGCATGACCGTCGTATTCGGCAGCCGCCGTGATCTGGTACGGCTTCTCGGTAAGATTCCCTGGTGTGACGGTAAACGTCACCGATTGATCCTGGCCATCGTCGGAGGTTGCAAAGGCGGCTGAGGCAGGCTGTGAATTCCAACCGCTGGGCAATTTCAAACTCACTGTGCCCTTGGCTGGCCCCTTTACATTGCTGTGAACAACGACGGTGACCGGAAACGATTTAGAATCCAGCGGAACGATACCGGCGCGCGGTGAGATTGCCACGCTGATTGCGGGCGCCACCACCAGCGGCTGGAAGACCGTGCCTTGCCCAGTGATTCGCTGCACCGTCTGCACATACTGACCGATGCGGATGGGCACGCCGCGATAACTGAATTCAGCCCAGGCCGCCAGCGGGTACGGCGGCAGCGGCGAGTTCAAAAAACGCTCGTCATTGATCGTGTAGTAAGACTGTTCAATGTCCGGCCGCGAAAAGTAGGGCCGCGTAAACTGCGGATGCTCCGGCACGTTTACTGAAAATTTGGTCTCCACCGGTTGATCGTTGGCAATCTCGGCAGCCGCCCACGGCGACGTCTGCGTCACCGGCCACTTCTCTTCCTGCCCAAAGGATTCGACGCTCGTCCGCTCCAGCTTCACCGGAGTGGAACTCTGATTCACGACGTGTACTTTGACACCGAACGATTGGCCGGGTATCGCAATCTGCATGGTCACCGGGTCGCCCATGAACATAGCGAAGCGCGGATTCGGTTCTACAGCCGGCGCGACAGTTGCGCTCAAAGACATGCCCAGCGCCTCGGCTAATGCGTTGTTGAATTGCGCGCGCTTGATCTCCAACTCGTGGCGGACATCGTACTTCGACTCCTCCGTCAGGTTGCTCTTGGCCACCGCATCCAGCAAAGCCAGCGTCTCTTGAAGACCGGTAGCCAGAGCGGGCGCGGTGCGCTCCGGTTGCGCCGCCGAGAACTCAGCTATCGCTTTTTCAACCGCCCCATTGATCTTGCGGAGTCCTTCTTGGAGGAATCTGGTATCGCCCTTCGCCAGCGTCGCGATCCCCAGCAGGCTGGTATCGATGCCATCGAAGAATGTCTGCTCCTTATCTGCCGCGGGAATTACGGATCCAAAGCGGTGATAAGCGCTCATCACTTGCCCGGCCCTGGGAATCGCGCCGCCGCCGTTCTGCGACTTCTGATAGCCCAAGCCTTCCCGCGCAATCTGCACATAGGATCCGCCCAGCATGGGATCGTACGTTCCCTCGGGAATCTCTACGTTGACGGCGAGTTCTTCGCCGCCGCGGCGTCCAAACGGTGCCCGGGCATAGTCTTTCAGTGGCGTCCACGGCCGCAACCCGGCTTTGATCTGATCCGGAAAAACGTTTGGGTCTCCAGCCGCTTTGAAAGCCTCCTGCGCCATGGCGCCCGCGGTTTGGTGGTTTCCGTGACCATCGCTCGGGCCGCCGACAAATACGGAAGTGATCACCAACGGGCGATCCTGGCGAACCACCCGGACCGCGTCGTACAGCACGCGCTCATGCGTCCACTTGGCGATGGACTCGGCTTTGGTTTTCGAGAAGCCGTAGTCGACAACCCGCGTCCAATACTGATTTACTCCGTAGTAGCGGTCAGCGGCCAGCAGTTCCATGGTGCGGACCAGGCCGAGCGCATCGAAGTAATCCGGCGACATCACGTTGGCGCCGCCTTCGCCGCGGTTGAGCGTGATCAACCCAACCCGCGCGCCGATACCGCGCGATTCATAAGCCAGCATGCCACCATCCTCGTCGTCCGGATGGGCCGTAAACATAATCAGGCTCGCGCGCGTGTGCAGCTTTTTGAGACTCTGCCATAACGCCGGCGAACCGCTGTTAATGGTGATTTCGTGGGCCACCGATGTCGGCAGAATAGTGGTTGCATAAGGCGGCTGAGCGGAAGCGCAGATGCACGCCGCGAGCGTGGAGAAAAGGAGAAACTTCATGATGCATCCTGGATTAAATGGAACGGGCGCGATTAAATGGAACGGGCGCTTGAGACGAAGACGCCCGTTCCTGATCATACTCGGGTCAAAAATATAACTTCAGCGCGAACTGGATCTCCCTCGGATCGGTGACGGTAGATGTTACTTTCCCGAACGACCCTATGGCGGAAGTGGCAACGCTCGCGCTGGGGTTGCCGAAGTTCGGATGATTCAGAGCGTTGAAGAATTCGGTCCGCAGTTGCAGCCGGAAACGCTCCGTGAACGCAAAGTCTTTAAAGATGCTCAGGTCGGCATCCTCCAAGCCAGGTCCATGAAAAGCGCGCGGAGCGCAGTTGCCAAACGTGCCCAGGACCGGAATCGCAAATGCGGCCGGATTGAGGAAGAACCCAGGCGCGGTCCCACCGGCGATTTGTGAGGCGCTGGTGCTGGCGTCGGCATAGGGATTTCCAATGCAATTGGCGCGGCTCTGGTGACTGCCACCAGTATTGCTCTCATCGGGAGCCGTAACTGTAAACGGCGTTCCGGTGGTCAGAGTGACAATCGCGTTTAGCTGCCATCCGCCAATCATCCGGCTGGCGAAACTGTCGTTGTTGAGAATCATGCCGCCTCTACCAATCGGCAACTGATACGTTGCATTCCCCACAAACCGGTGCCGCTGATCGAACGGCGAATTGCCCCGTTCCAACGCATAATCGTACGCGTTGGCCGGAGTGGATCCGCCGGTCAGGTTATCGACAAAGTCGGAGAAGTTGTGGCTCCAGGTGTAACTGATGCCGTAGGACAGGCCTTTGGAAAACCGCTTGTGCAGATTGACCAGCAAGCCGTTGTAGTTGGTATTGCCGTCGTTAGTGGCAAGCTCGAGAAACGCGTGGTTGCCGCCAAGCGTGTTCACATTGGTGTTCAGGTTTGCGTAGGGGAACACAACCATCGGTGTTCCCGTCGCCGTGAAGCCGGTGACAATGCCCTGGTTGGCGTTGCGCAGCCGGTCCTCTTTACGGCCGAAATTGCCAACATAACTTACTTCGAGCAAGGTGCTCTGAGAAAGCTCCACTTGCGTGCCGAAGCTGGCCTGCTCCACATAGGGCGTTCGTTGATTGGGATCCTGCGCTCGAATCTGCAGCTTGGTCAAGTCCAGAATTCCCGGACCGAACTGGCCGGATGGAAACCCGTTCTTGAGCAGGAACACGGGCGTGGTGCTGCCTAGCGATTGCGCGAGTGACTCGTCAATGAACGACGGCGGATTCTCGCCGAGGACGCTTTCCGAGCCGATGCGAACGGACTCCTGATAGAAAATGCCGTAGCCGCCGCGCAGAACCACATGCTGCCAGGGTTGATAGCTAAGGCCCAATCGCGGAGCGAAGTTGTTCTTATCCGGGTGTACCAGGCCGCGCTGAAACCAGTCGCCGTTAGAGGCGTATACGAAGCCGCCGCCGTTGGCGGGATTGAAATTCGCGATTTGATTGCCGTGGTTAAGCAACGGCGAGAACAGCTCATAACGGACGCCATACGTGATCGTCAGGTTCTTGCGCGCCCGCCAGGTATCCTGTGCGAACAGGCTGTTCCCGGTCTTGAAGTTGTGGACGATGGTCGGAGTCGTAAAAGAAGCGGTGCTGACATCGCCTAGCAAAAAGTCAGGCACGCCCAAGCCGCTGTTTCCGGAATATATTCCGCTGGAAGTGATCTGGCCTTGCACCGACTGTGCATCTAGGAAATTGTCGCTGGTGTGCCGGAATTCGTATCCAAATTTGAAACTGTGATCGCCCTTGAGCCAACTCAACGTATCGAGTAATTGCCAGACTTGTGCGATCTGCACCTGCGGACGCCAGGGAGCAGTTCCCAATCGTTGCAGCCCGGTGATGTTGATGGGTGGTAGTCCGGCATCGAAAGGACCGGACGGGATTCCACTGAGCCCATAAGTCGAGGCCGACGATTCTCCCACCGTCACGCCGATCGGATCGCTATGCGCGTAGTCGCGATTGAAACCGCCACGCACCTCATTCAAGAGCGACGGCGTGATCAAGTCCGTCCACGATAAAGCCACGGATTTGCCGCGAATGTGATATTGGGTCGCAAAATTGCCATTGCCGGCCAGAGGGTTGGCGGTCCATGGGGGGTCTTGCCGGTCGACGTGATAGTCGCTAAAACGGCCAAAAATGCGGCTATTGTCGTTCAAGCTGTGGTCGATGCGAGTGTCGTACGAATACGTATCGTTCGGTACCGAGTAGACAAACTGATAATTTGGTGCGCCAGTCCAACTTCCAGGGATGCCTTCACGCGCCACCAAGCTGGGAATGTTAGGCGACGGATACAAGGCCAGCAACTTCTGGGCAGTCGGGTCAATGCAGGATGGCGAAATAATCTGACCGGAGACGCAGCCGCCTTGGCTGGGAACCGCGGTAGAGAGCGTCGGTTTTAACTCCGTAAAGTTGCCGGTTTGCATGAGCGGCGTGGGCACAACGGAGTTGGTAGTCGTCGCCTTGCGGCTGCTGAACCCTTGCGCATCGCCAAAGAAGAACGTTTTGTTCTTGATGATGGGGCCGCCAATGGTTCCACCATACTGATTCTGGCTGAAGTGTCCGCGGGGAACCCCGTTGGCGTTGTTAAAGAACGAATTGGAGTCCAGGTCGTTGTTGCGCAGGAACTCCCATACATCGCCGTGAAAACCATTGGATCCGCTCTTGATCGATGCGTTGATCACCGCTCCTGCGGCCGCGCCGAACTCAGCCGAGTAGGTTCGCGTCTGCACCCGAAACTCCTGCAGTGCGTCCGGCGGCGGCTGGACGGTCTGCACCGAGCCTTCCTGGAGATTCGTCGAGCCCGAGTTGTTATCGATGCCGTCTAGCGAAAAGTAGTTTTGTGTTTCCAAATTGCCGTTCGAGCTGAAACGGTCGGGAGCTGCGTTCGATACCGTTGGATCCTTGAAAATTCCTGCTTCCAGCAGAGCCAGATCGGCATAACGGCGTCCATTGAGCGGCAAGTCTTTGATCTGTTGTTCCCTCACCACTCCGCCAACGTCGGCCGTTTGACTCTCCAGCAAAGGCGAGGTCTCATGAACCTCCAAGGTCTGCGTCACTTGTCCCACTTGCAGAGTAAAGTCAATGGAGGGCCGGGACTGTACGGTGATCTCAATATCATTCACTTCTTGTGCGCCAAAACCCGGGGAACTGGCCTTCACCGCGTAGGTGCCAGGCTGCAAGGCGCTGAACTGATATTGACCCGAACTGTTGGTGACCGTGTTCGCGGTGACGTTGGTTGCTTTGTTTGTGGCCGTGACCGTGGCATTCGCCAGCAAAGCGCCGCTGGAATCCCGTATGGTCCCGACAATTGATCCGGTGTCGATTTGCGCGAAAGAAGCGCTCCCAAACAACAGAGCCACGAAGCCTCTTACGGCAATGGTTCTCAAGGCGATAACACGCATTGATGTCATTGGTTTTTCTGCCCTCTTACTCAAGCGAAGTTCGTCCAACCCAAGCCCCTGGTCCAGTAAGTTCTGTCAGTCTTTCGCGGAACCGGTGTGACCGATTTCGTCAAGGATATCTCGCTTTGCACACGATTGCAAGAAAAATGTTGCGTAGCCGGACTAACCCGGATTCCTGGCAAAAGCTCCGCCTGGCAACCGGGTTCCCCGTGATAAAGTGAGGGCTCTATATGCTGGTCCTGCTGGGCTTGCTGATCTGCTCGCTTACCGCTCAGGGCGCCGGTCCCGTTTGCGCCACCTGCCACCCTCTGGAGACCGCCCGCTTTCTTGCTTCACCCATGGGGCGTTCTCTATCGTCCCCAGAACCGGTTCCTCCCGGTCGTGTCATCCACCAGCTGTCCGGCAGTGAACTAATCATCGAGGAACAGAACGGCCACATGGTTCATCGTTTGACCGAGCACGGGCTCACGGCGGCGTATCCAATCGCCTATCAGATTGGCCAGGGTCTCAAAGGACGAACCTATGTAGTCAGCGTAGGCGAATACCTGCTGGAATCCCCCGCTTCCTGGTATCGGGGACACGGCTGGGATGTTTCGCCGGGGTATGAGTCGCTTCAACTGCTCGATTTCGATCGTCCGGTCGCGGCGGAATGTCTCTTCTGTCACGCGGGTCAAGCTACCTTTGCCGACCCGGATGCGCGCCGTCTGGCGACCCAAACGGTTACGCCGATCCTGTGCGATCGTTGCCACGGACCAACTGGCGATCACGTCCGAAATCCCTCAGCCAAGAACATTGTGAACCCCGCCAGGCTCTCTGGAACGGCGCGCGACAGCGTTTGTGAGCAGTGCCACGTGGAAGGCGAAACGCGAGTTCTAAATCCAGGCAAGACGCTGCAAGACTACCACCCGGGCGAAGTCCTGGAGCAAACCGTCGTTCCTTATGTGCTCAACACCGGCGAAGTCGGGCGGGCAGCCTCTCAGGCGGAGGAACTCGCAGAGAGCCAGTGCGCCCGTTTGAGCGCCGGCAAACTGTGGTGCGGCAGTTGCCATCATCCCCACGGACCCGCGGTGGATCGCCAGCGGCAGGTGCGCACTGTCTGCATCACCTGCCATGCTTCGTTGTCCAAGGCCGCTCATCCCGCTCGCTCGGCGGAGTGCGTGAGCTGTCACATGCCGGCTAGGCCGGTTACCAACATCGCGCACGTGGCCGCAACCGATCACCGCATTCACAAGCCGGATAGCGGCGACACGCCCAGGACCGGCGCGAGCAAGGTCATCGCCTGGCGCCAGCCGGCGCCATCGCTCCAGCAAAGGGATCTTGGAATCGCCCAGATCCAAATCGCCATCGACCGTCAAATGCCCGGCTTGGCTCAGGAAGGCTACGACGCACTCCGTATGCTTCCCTCTAGTCAACTCGGCACCGATGCAGACGCCCTGTCCACCTTGGAGATGGTTATTTTGAACAGCGATCCGGCGCGGGCGGCCGCGCTCGGCAAACGCGTGGTGGAATTGAGACCGCAATGCGCTTCTTGCGCCCTGAGCCTGGGTCTTGCGCTCAAGCAGGCTGGAGATTTGCCCGAAGCCGAGCACCAGTTGCTACGCGCGATCGACCTGGATCCGTCACTGATGCAGGCTTATGCGCAGTTGGCGTTGCTCTACGACGGTCAGAAACGCGTTGACGATGCAGCCGCGATTGTCACTCGCTTTCTCAAATGGAATCCGCGGAATATCCAGTTCCGCCTGGCCCACTCGCCCTAATAACCGCCCTATTGCGCGGTCACCACGTCCACCAGAGTTCTATAGATCACTTCTGTCCCCTGTTCGAGAGAAGCAATCGGCACGCGCTCATCGTTGCCGTGCATGCGCGTCAGGTCGCTTGCCGAGATCGGGTAAGGATAAATGCCGTACACGGGAACGCCCCGGCTCCGCCATGCGCCCGCGTCCGTCCCGGCTTGAAACAAATAGCTGGTCACCGGCGCGTGCCAGACGCCTTGCGCTGCGGCGGAAAGCGCTCGATAGAGGACCGTATTCGTGGGCGAAGGTTGAGACCGCGTAACTGGCGCCGCGGCATTGGCGCCCGCGATGGTGACTTCTACCCGCGAATCCTGAATCACGCTTTGCATTTCTGAAATCAGCTCGCGGCTGTCAGTCCCCGGAATAACGCGGAAGTTGATGGTGGCCTGCGCCGATCCGGGAATCACGTTGCCGCGGAAGCCCGCGTTGAGAAACACAGGCGCAATCGTGTTCCGCATAATCGCATGCAACAGCGGGTCTTTGCTGATCTCCAGATCGGCCTCGTGTATCAGCTTCGGATCGCTACTGTGGACCAGGTTGTCAAAGTAAGTGGATAAAGGCGGCTGACTGGTCTTCGCCAATGTCAGGAAAAATTCCTTCGTGCTGGAGATCAGCTTCGGTTGCGTATCGTAATTGGCCAGTTTCACCAAAGCCTTGGCCAGCGTGAAGATCGCATCGTCCGGCAGCGGCATCGATGAATGCGTAGAAGTGCCTTTCGCCGTCAGCAGCAGCGTCACGCTGCTCTTGTCCGCCGTGGAGATACTGATGTACCGCACTTTGCCGCTTTCATCGTGGATCACCCAGCCGCCCTCGTTCAACGCAAATTCGCAGTCCATCTGATCCCAATGCGTGCGGGCCAGCCAGGTGGTGTTGTACGGCGCCGTCTCTTCATCGGCCTCCGAGAGAAAAATCACATCGCGGTGCAGGGGCAGCCCGCTTTGCGCCAGTCGCAGCACGGCTTGCACAAACACCGCCATCCCGCCTTTAAAGTCGATCGCGCCGCGCCCATACACGTAGCCGTCTTTGACGATGCCGCCAAACGGATCCAACGTCCACTTCTCGCGTTCCACGCCCACCACGTCGCCATGCGCCGCAAGCAGGAGCGGCCGCTTGGTTCCGTCACCCTTCAGCCGCGCGATAAAGTGCGCCTTACCAGCATCGGGCGTAGGTACAATTGCGATCTCGAATCCCAGCGGCCGAAACTTGGCGGCCAGAAACTCGGCGATCTTTGCCGTTTGGCCGGGCGGGTTCGCGGTATCCAGCCGGATCAACTGCTGCAGAAGGTCGGCTGTTGGATGCTCCGGCTCGCCGGCCGCAACACCTGTCGCCAGAAGTGCCATCAACAATGGAAATCGCACCTACACAGCATAGCGGAGAGTTAACATAGACGTCGGTGCAGCGCCTTTTGATTTGGGTTCCGCTCCTCACGTTGACGCTTTGCGCGCTGGAGTTAACGCCGCTGGAACGCGCCGTAACACTGGCTCGCCAAAAAAACTATGCCGAAGCCCGCAAGGTGCTCCAAGGTGTCGCCGAACCCTCCGGCGCCGGGCAGCGTATTGCGTTCCATCGTCTCAAGGCCGCCATCGCCTCCGGTCTCGGGGATGGAAAGACCGCCGCAGCCGAAATGAGGCTCGCGCTCGCTCTGGCGCCCAACGAGGTCGCCCTCGTATTCGCAACCGCCCTTGCCGAGTTGCAAGCCGGCCTGCTCGACGACGCTCTACGCCATGCGCAGGCTGTTCCCAATGACGCGCAAGTACAAGCGTTCATCGGCGACATCCAGGAAAAACGCGGGAAGTTCGTTGAAGCGGCTAACGCATATCAGTTAGCCGTCACCCTGGCGCCCGATCGCGAGCAATATCGGATCGCGCTGGCGCTGGAATTGGTGGAGCACCAGAATTTCACGCCCGCCATCGCCGTACTGCAACAGGCCGCCCCGCTGTTTCCCCGGTCTGGAAAAATTCGGACCCTGCTCGGCATTGCCCAATATGGCGAAGGCGATTTGGCGAATGCGCGGACATCGTTTCTTCAGGCGATCGCCGCCGATCCGAAACTGCAGCCGGCCTACTTCTACCTCACGCGAATCGTGTTGGAATCATCCGCCGCACCGCCCGGCGAAGTTCTGCAGCCGCTCTGCGGTTGGAACGCGACGGTCTGCAGTGCGCTGAAACTTCGCGTGGCGCGCGAGAAAGACGACCCCAAACTGCAAGGCGAGGCGATCGCCGGCTTGATGGCCGCTCCACCGGAAGACTCGGTGGCCCGCTGTGAGTTGGGCCGCGCCTACCAGTGGACGGGGCAATTACCCGACGCCCGGACGCAAATGGAAGCCTGCGTCCGGCTCGATCCGTCGCCACAAAACCATTACCGGCTCGGCCTGATCTACCGCGAACTCGGCCTGACCCAGCTCTCAGACCAGCAAATGACTTTACGCCAAAAATCCATGGACGACCTCACGGAGGAAACAAACCGCCGCAGCAAGATGCTCCAGACATTTCAATATGTGCTGAAGTGATCCCAAAATCCAGCTCGCAGCACGGAGCGGTCGAAGATCATCCACGGAAGTGATCGCGAGTAAATAGATCGCCCGGCTGGCGTACATACACTGCCAACACTTTCTCCAAGGAGCAGTGCTCGCTATTAGGCATGTCGATCGGAAACCCACCGCGGTTGTTGATGGCAAACCTGCGCGGCTTGCAATCCGTGATTCCGCCCATTGTAGATAAAATTGAGGATGGCAGAACCCCTCGCTTCCATCGCAATCCACGCCGTTCAACGCGGCGCGCACAACTCGTTGAAAATAAAATAGTTGAAAATAGACGATTTAGTCAAAGTACCGAAATCTGCCTTGGGCGCAGGGGGTCGGGCGTTCAAATCGCCCCGCCCCGACCAATCGAATCAAATGGATGGGAGCCTTCCTAAAAGGCGCCTGCACTTTAGGCGGATGGGAAGTCCTCCGAGCTACGCCTTGGCGCACACTTCGCAAGCAACCCACTCCCAGCGCCATCTACAATTCTGACCACACTTTCTTCCGAGCCTCGTGCGATCTACAAACAATGCTGATGGCGGTCAGTTGTGTCTTCCGCGGAATCCGTACTGCGATTCCGAACCGGTTCGAGGCTCATTGCATCATGTTGACGCTAAGCCGTCGCGCTCCTCATGCGAGTCTCGTTTAGGGCCAGTGGACAGATACTTCTCCATTCGTCATTGGCCTCCTCCAACGCGCCGAGCGCCCCATCGCAGGCACTCCTATCTTCCAAGTAGTTGCGCGCTGTTATAAGTGAACCGGCGGGGTAACCTCGAGTCCCGTGGACCTCGCGCCCTCTGAAAATCGGTGCAAAAATCCCTCGCAAGATCCCCAACGGGATCATCGCGTTTGTTCTGGCTTAATAACCAGATCTTGAAACTTGTATGGTATTTGTGTTGCCGCATTCGCAATAGAGGTGCGACTTCGCTCCTGCGGCTCTCATGGAAAATGAGTGGGGAGCTTGCACCGCGAGAAGCACAGCAAGCTCGGCACTCGGGCCTCTTGAGTACACCGCTAGAATGGAAAGTGCGATGACACTAAGAGTAGAAGCGATTTACGAGGCTGGCGTGCTTCGTCCGTTGGCACAGGTCGATTTGAAAGAATCGCAACGCGTCACCCTCCTGATCTCAGAAACCTTGACCGGCCCCAGCCAATTGGACCGTGAACTGGTCGACCGCGCTCGCAACGAAGTCGCGGCGATGCAGCATGTGCCCACGATCGAGGAAGTGCGGTCTGTCCTTTCCAAAATTCCCGGCTCTCTCGTGGATGACGTAGTCGCTGAGCGCGAGGATCGTTGATTGGCCCTATATTTTTTCGATACTAGCGCTCTTGGCAAGTACTACCATTCAGAACTGGGATCCGATCGCGTCGCATCGATCATGACACAACTAGATCGCAAGGTCCTGATCTCGAAGCTCGGCTTGATCGAGATCCAATCTGTGCTTGCGATCAAACTCCGTAGCGGACAAATCAGCCAGGACGAAGCTAGCCTGCAACGCGCTCGATTGGTGGGTGACGTCGCGGTCCATCAAGCTGATCGTTCACGGCAAGAAGGCAGCCTTTAAATTAAGTTCTCGTCCCGAGGATCGTGCGGTAACGCTGCCAGGTAGACATCGTCGGAAAGCCGTTGAAGGAACTTCCGGTGTAGATAAAAATTGAGGACATAAGTCCAGAAATCAGCCTAGTAGCTAGGGCGCAGGGGTCGGGCGAAACCTAGTACTAATTCCAAAAAAAGTTGATCGACCCGCGTTCCATCACCTTCGCTGTTCCTTTGCCTCTACTGCCAAAATCGATCAGCCGGGCCCCTGTGCTCTGCCAAAACTGGGCCGCTTTCGTTCGCATGCCGATAGAGTTTCGCTGGCGCCGCGCGCTTCATTTTCAACTTGATCTTCGAATCCTTCTTGAATACTTTCGCATCGCCCTGGCGGAGCATAAACGACGCGAAACGCATCACTCCCACTGGCGAGTACGGTCTCCAATACGCCCGAACCAAAACCGTGCAGGAGTTTGGCAGTGTCAGCCTTTCCGCCTTCCGCCGCGATCATGAGCGCCCCCAACAGTATGCCTTTGGCCCCCTCGTTGCGAGCCTGCTACCGGTTAGGCGCATGCCGGTCGCGGATAACCCCACCCGCCTGTTCAGCTCACTAGTTCATTTCCAGATTGTCGTCAGTCGATCAGTGAGATATCGGTCGATGCAGTCGCGGCGCTGCGTCTCGGAGAGACGCGCATTGCAGGCACGGCTGTATTCAGCAAACCATTCTGCCTGCTGCCGCCGAATGATTTCTTTGCGCTCAGCGGAAGCACTCTTGAGCACCATTTGATAGGAGTTCTCCATCTGGTTGTCTAGAAATGACAGTTCGACATCCTTGCAGATGAGAAGCTCGACCGGCCTCGCGGCTTTCGCACAATCGAAGCTCGGCGGATCGGTTTTGTAGGCCGGTTGCCCAATCGCTGAGAAAGAACTTCCCGACCATCGATATCGGGTGATCATGCTTCCGGCCGAACAGCAATCAGCTTGTCTCTTGCCGGGATCGTTGACCACCAAAACGAGATTCCCGCCTGTGATCGACACTTCACGCAGTCCCTGATCGGCCCTCGATCCAGTCCTAAGCCACGCCAGAAGCCGAGACTTGCCCGACTCGAGCGTAAGTACATACACGTACTGCCAATTTGCAGTGCCGCCGCTGTGATAGGTGAGGACGACCGCTGCAACCGTCGACTCGATTCCAGTAAGCGCGCCGTAGTTCACGGAGTCGAAAGTAACCACAGGGCAAGAGCGTATGTTGTCTCTACAGTTGTCAGGTACCACATATCTGCCGTTGATTAGCGAGGCAGATTCCCGGCCGTCAGATACCATCCAGCGGACCTCTCCCGGGACGGCATCAGTTTCCAGTAGGGGATATGAGAAGCTTTTCCAGTCAACGTCCTGAATTGACGGCGGCGCCGCTCCGGAAACGACCGCGCAGCAGATCAGGATCAGCAATTCGCGCATCTCGCTTTCCAGTGTAATTGCCAGATCCCCTGATGCGCTCGTCCCCTTTTTTCAACGTTCGGAATTCGCGAAAACCGATGGAGCGTTTGGAACCGACTTTGCTCCCTCGGGCGCAGGCGGTCAGGCGTTCAAATCGCCGCGCCGCGACCAATCGGCTCAAGAGCCTATAATTACGCAAAGCCTCCGCAGAGTTTCATTGCGGATAGCCCATTGATTGAACTCGGCTTCCATAGACCACACGCTCGTAGACATTGCCCAGGCTATCGCTGCCCCAGATCGTCTGTGATATAAACAGCCTGAAGATCGAAATGAGAAGAATCACTCTGATCGCGGCCGCATTTGCTGCAACATGCGTTCACGCGGCCATATTCGATGTAACCGCCTTCGGCGCGAAAGGCGATGGAAAAACACAGAACCGCAACTCGATTGAAAAAGCGATTGCAGCGGCAGCGGCGGCCGGCGGCGGGACGGTTGAGTTCCCACCGGGGACCTGGGTCACGGGTTCGATTCGGCTACGGAGCAATGTCGCGTTGAACCTGGAACGCGGCGCGGTCATCGAGGCTAGCTCCGAGGTATCAGAATACGATCCGCCGGAGCCGAATGAATGGGATAAATTTCAGGATTTCGGCCACAGCCACTTTCATAACAGCCTGATCTGGGGCGAGGCTCTCGAAAATATCGCAATTACCGGCAGCGGAAGGATTTCCGGAAAGGCGCTCACCCGCGGCGACCGCGGAGGACCCGCCGACAAAGCCATCGCGCTCAAGCTCTGTCATAACGTGACGCTGCGGGACTTCACGATTCTCAACGGCGGCCACTTCGGAATTCTGGCTACCGGCGTGGACAATCTGACCATAGACAGCATCACGATCGATACCAACCGCGACGGGATCGACGTGGATTCCTGCCGCAATGTCCGTATCGCGAATGTAAGCATCAACTCGCCGAACGACGATGCGATTACGCTCAAAGGAACGCACGCTCTGGGTGTTGCGCGGCCCAGCGAGAACATCACCATCACCAATTCCCTGGTCAGCGGATTCGAGATCGGTTCCTTGATCGACGGCACTTATCGGCATACAGTACAACGCGCCCCCGATCGCGACGGGCCAACGGGACGCATCAAAATCGGCACCGAGTCCGAAGGCGATTTCCGCAACATCACAATCTCCAACGTTGTGTTCGACACCTCGCGCGGGCTGGCGATCGAGAGCGTGGATGGCGCGCACATCGAGGATGTCGCGATCACCAACATCACCATGCGGGATGTCTCCAATGCGCCGATCTTCATTCGTTTGGGAAGCCGGATGCGCGCTCCGGAAGGGGTCGCGGTGGGTTCCATCAAGCGGGTCAACATCAGCAACATAGTGGCTGATAACGCCGATCCCCGCTACGCATCGACCATCAGCGGCATTCCCGGACACGAAGTAGAAGACATCCGGCTGAGCGGGATCCGGTTGCTTTACCGCGGAGGTCTCACGCTGGAGCAGATTGCTAAGCAACCGGCGGAGCTGGTGAATACATTTTTCTTTCGCGCAGCCGGCGGCGTACCGCCGCGCGAGCCGTACGAAACTCCGGAACGGGAGAAGGCATATCCGGAGCCTTCGATGTTCGGGATGTTGCCCGCGTACGGATTTTTTGTCCGGCATGCCAAAGGGATCGAATTCAGAGATGTGGATGTGGCTGTAATGAAAGAAGACCGGCGGCCGGCCTTTGTGCTCGACAGCGTGGAAGGAATTGATTTCCGGCACTGTAATGCGGCGAGAGCGGAGGGCGTTCCCACCTTTGTGCTGATGAAAGCCAAGAATATCAGCGTGCGCGACTGCGCCGGAGTGAAGGACTTCGATATCAGCACGCCTGCGCGGATGGAAAAATAGAACGGACGGAAAAATAGAATCGATCGTGCTATTCACCCATTGCGGTACTCTTCTAACATTGTTCCGTGACTGATTGGTTCAAACGCGTTGCGGTTTTCCTGGCTCTCGTGGCGAACGCTTCCGCCGCGCCGCCTTCCAGCGTCATCGAGTTAAAGCGAGCGTTCGAGAATCCGCCGGACGAATCGCGGATCATGATGCGTTGGTGGTGGTTCGGCCCAGCCGTCACCAAGCCGGAATTGGAGCGCGAAATGCACGCGATGAAGCAGGGCGGGATCGGCGGGTTCGAAGTGCAGCCGGTATATCCGCTGGCGTTGGACGATCCGGAACACCACTTTCGGAATCTGCCGTACCTTTCGCCCGGCTTCCTCGACGCGCTCAAGTTTACCGGAGAGAAAGCTCGCCAGTTGGGATTGCGCATGGACCTGACGCTCGGGAGCGGCTGGCCTTATGGCGGTCCACACATTCCCATTTCCGAAGCCGCCTCCGCCCTGAGGATGGAACGGGTGGCTGTCCCGGCAAACGCAACCAGCGTTGCAGTACCGAGGCTTGCGGAAGGCGAAAAGTTGATTGCAGCCTTCATCTCCGCGCAAGAAAAAGTCAGCATCGAAAACGGCAGCGCACACTTTGACCCAAATAAAGCAGACCGGGCGGCGAGGTTCTTCATCGCGAGCCACACGCGCCAAATGGTAAAGCGCGCCGCAGTGGGCGCCGAGGGTTTCGTGCTGGACCACTACGACCGCGCAGCCATCGAAACCCATCTGAAGAAAGTGGGTGAGCCTATGCTGGCCGCGCTCGCCCAGACGCCGCCTTACGCCATCTTCAGCGATAGCCTGGAGGTCTACAACGCCGACTGGACCGGCGATTTCCTGGCCGAGTTCCGCAAGCGCCGAGGCTATGATTTAACGCCCTACCTGCCGGCGCTTTTCGTCGATTCTGGCGGCCAGACGCGGGCCATCCGCCATGACTGGGGCAAGACACTGACTGAACTGGCGGAAGAAAACTATCTTGGGCCGCTGCGCGAATGGGCTCACAGTCATCACACCCTGTTGAGATCGCAAACCTACGGCATTCCGCCGGTGAGTCTTTCGAGCAACAGGCTGGTCGATTTGCCCGAAGGCGAGGGCTGGCAGTGGCGGCAGTTCGCTACCACTCGCTGGGCTTCGTCGGCGGGCCACCTCTACAACCGGCCGGTGATTTCGTCGGAAACCTGGACCTGGCTGCACTCGCCCGTTTTCCGCGCCAATCCTCTCGACATGAAAGCCGAGGCGGACCTGCATTTTCTCGAAGGCATCAATCAACTCATCGGACACGGCTGGCCCTATTCGCCGGCCTCCGCGGGCGAACCGGGCTGGCGCTTCTATGCGGCGGCTGTCTTCAACAATCACAATCCCTGGTGGCTGGTGATGCCCGATATTTCACGATATCTGCAGCGCATCAGTTTTCTGCTGCGGCAAGGTGAACCGGCGAACGACATCGCGCTCTATCTGCCGACGGACGATGCCTGGGCGGGATTCACACCGGGGCACGTGTCGCTCAGCCAGTCCATGGATGCGCTGATCGGGCGCAACGTGATCCCTCAGATTTTGGATGCTGGCTTTGGTTTCGACCTGATCGACGATGAAGCGATTGCGCACGGGGGCCTGAAGCATAGCATTCTCATCCTGCCCGGCGTGGAGCGAATTCCGCTTTCCACGTATAAGAGAATCCAGGCTTTCGCGCGAGAGGGCACGGTCATTGCCGTCCGGCGAGCGCCGTCGCTCGCGCCAGGCCTCGAAGAAGCCCAGACCGATACGGCCGGCATCCGCGCTTTGACAAATTCGCTTTTCGCAGCCCCGGGCGCGACCGGCCGGCTGTTGCCGGATGACACCAAACTCGGTGCGGCGTTGAAAGCGGCGCTGGCGCCCGACGCCACCCGTCCACCGGAAGTCGGGTTCATACACCGTAAGCTCAACTACGCGGAAGCGTACTTTCTGGTGAACACGAGCAACCACCCCATTCACGCAAGCGCGTCGTTCCGCGTAAGAGATTTGTCACCGGCTTTTTGGGATCCTGCTACCGGGCGTTCGTCCTGGGCGGGCGATAGTAACACTGTCGATCTCGATCTGGCTCCGTACGAATCTCGCGTGCTGATCTTTTCGAAAGAACGCATGGAGAAGCCTTCTCCAGCCAACGGAGTTACGCCGCCGCCAATCGACTTGTCCGCCGGATGGAAAGCGACCGATGGCGGCCCGTCCGGTACGGTCTCTATGGATAAAGTCGCCGCATGGACGGAGGCGGCGGAGCGAAAGTATTTCTCGGGCCAAGTTACCTATGAGAAAACAGTCTCCATCGACCCATCGTTGCTAGCCTCCAAACGGCGGCTCTATCTCAACTTCGGGGAAGGTACGCCGGTGATGGCCGACGACAAGCGGGCCGGTCCTGGCATGCGCGCGATGCTGGAGGGGCCTGTGCGCGAAGCCGCCGTCGTCTACGTCAATGGCAAGGTCGCCGGGTCGATTTGGTGTCCGCCGTATGAAGTGGACATCGCGGCCCTGTTGCATCCCGGAGAAAACGATGTTCGCGTGGTGGTTGCCAGTCTTGCCCTGAATCTGCTGGCCAAGGGTCCGTTGCCCGACTATAAAGACCTCAACGCCAAATATGGCGAAAGATTTCAAGCGCAGGACCTGACGAATTTACAGCCGCTTCCCGCGGGGCTGCTGGGACCGGTCCGGTTGATCGCGAGGTAGCTCGATCGCCTGAGAGCTAACGTTGCGCGCTGACTCCCGCGGGCGGCGACTGAAGGCCCAGGTAGTTGCCGTATCCGACAATTGCAGTGGACGCAACCAGCACCGCCAGGCTCAAAGCAAGCAAACTTCTGGTACGCAGGCTCGTCCCTTTCCATTCATGTAGCGCGATACCCCAGAGGGTGCTGAAAATGATGATGCTGGCCATGTGCAGCGTCCAACTGGAAAATTTGTAAGCGCCCATTTGCGTCTCGCCCATCGTGTAGAAAAAGAATTGGAAGTACCAGGTGGTGCCGGCGAGAGCACAGAGCAGGTAATTGGACAACATCGGTGCGCGGGTGAGATGGACCGGGTCCGCGGGAAGTTGCTTCACCATCTCTTCCGACGGCGCGTCGATGGGATTCAACAAGACCGGCGGATTCTCCAAGACCGGCGGATTTACCAGAGCCCGCGGCCGCACCTGGGAGCTGAAATACTGATAGCCGGTGCGATTCTTCACGTTCAGAATCAGGCACCAGATGACGTTGGTGGTAAATCCGCCCAACAACACAACGACCAGCACCGGCAGACCTTGCCACAATGGCGCGGTGCCATGGCGTAACGTGATGGCGCGAATCGGGTCGCCGGCCGCGAGTCCGTAGGAAAAGCAGGCGCTCATCACACCCGAGAATGTGGCCACCAAAATCCCTTTCTTCAGGCTGAACTCTTTAATGGAGGCTGTTTTTTGTTCCGCCGACATCTCGCGCTCCTTGGACATGCCGGCCATTCCGGCGAACAGGATTCCCAGCAGACAGACCGCAATGCCGAAGACGATGACCAAGCCCGAAGTCGTGCCCAGCACTTTGGTGAAGAATTCGCCTGCAAAAATCGGCGGCATCAAAGTCCCAAAAGCGGCGCAGTATCCGAGAACCATCGCCATGCCTAGCGACATGCCGAGATAGCGCATGGTCAATCCGAAGGTGAGGCCGCCGAATCCCCAGAGCACGCCAAAAAAGTACACCCAGAACAGTGTTGCCCATGGCGTTTCTCTCAAAGTCGCGCCCAAGTCGCTAGTCATGAAGGAACCGATCAGCGCGGGCGCAATAATCCAGCTAAAAATGCCGCCGGCCAGCCAATAAGTCTCCCAGGACCATTCCCGGACCTTGCGGTACGGCACATAGAAACTGCCGGACGCAAGGCCGCCCAGCCAGTGAAAGACGACGCCAAGAGCAGGATTGGATGTCATGGAGAGGGAGCCGAACGTATTATATCCGCCGCAACGAAACGGCAGAAACTCGGTCACTAACCGGCGTCGAAGCTTACTCGAGATAGAAGACTTCGCGCATCATCGCGAACCGCTCGCCGGGCTGTTTGTCGGGTACCGGCTCGAACAGGTTGCTCATCAACTCCTGCCAGCGCAGATTCACGGGGTCGCGATCTAGCTCATCCCAGGCCTGATCGAAGTTGTTCACCCGCAGCGTGAGAAACAAGTCCTGACCGCGCCGGAAGATCGAGTAGTCGGATATGCCGACGTCTTTCAGTTTCCGTAGCAGTTCCGGCCAGACGCGCTGGTGCTCGCGCTCGTACTCTTCGATCGCGTCCGCCCGCACCCGTAGTTTAAATGCGTATCGAGGCATAATTCCTTATTTCAATCGGCACGCGCTAAGCATAGCTCGATATGGCGGCCATATTCTTCTCGCTCCGCGCGGCTGTGATCCGCTCCAAATACCCGCTCTGCCGGAATGCATCCATGGCATCCGCCGGCCGGCCTTTGCCGGCCGCCCATTCCCGAATCACAGGCCGCACGTCAGACGAAAAGGCGTCCTTCAAGCAGCCTTCCGCATCCACCAGCTCACACTTTTTCTGCGCAGAAGCCAGTTTTTCGTGATCCACTAGCGCAGCCTTGGCATACAACTCCAAGGCCGTCGTCACCGTCTGGATCATGGCTTCGATTTTCCCCTTCAAGTTGTGGCTCTGGTCGATCATATAGGCGACGCCGGCGCCCCTGCCTGTCTCCCACTCAAAGTGCCGAATCTCGTGGAAGATGCGAAACACCTGGTACGGATCGATCGAGCCCAGGGTCAGATCGTCGTCGGCGTAACGCCGGTCGTTGAAATGAAAACCGCCTAGCATATCCAGATCCAGCAGCCAGGCGACGATCTGCTCAATGTTCTGCCCCTGATAGTGATGACCGGTATCCACCAAGACCTTTGCATTTGGTCCTGCATCCTTCGCCAACAGCAGCGCCATGCCCCAGTCCGCGATGTCGGTATGATAAAAAGCCGGTTCAAACGGTTTATACTCCACCAGAATGCGCTGATCCGGGCTCATTCGTTCATACGCTTGCCGCAATCCATCCCGGAACCATCTGTGCCGGTGACGAATGTTCTGCGTTCCCGGATAATTCGATCCGTCGGCGAACCACAAAGACAGATCGCGGCTCCCCAGGCGCTTTCCGATTTCGAT
This sequence comes from Bryobacterales bacterium, assembly GCA_963836595.1. GTDB lineage: Bacteria > Acidobacteriota > Terriglobia > Bryobacterales > Bryobacteraceae > DATFZA01. The sequence goes on along the minus strand of CAWIKC010000001.1, from coordinate 2,017,753 downwards.
GCTGGCGACGATGTGGTCCAGAGCTTGTTGCCTGATCGCAGGATCGGGATTGCCCAAAGATCCATACTTGTAAATCTGATCCTGAAAGACATTCGGATTGATGGCGCCCACCCGAACTCCATATTTGGCGGCGAGGATCTGCACCGCCTGGGCGTCGGCTGCGCCATTAGGCAGATCCCACAAAACATGCAGCGCCACGCTGGGACAAACTCCGGTATGGCGATGCACCTCGCCCGCATCGCTGAGCTTCTCCTCTATCGTGGTAGCCGCTGCCGGTTGCAGAAATTTGCCAAAGCGCGTGCCCGTGTTGGCGAATCCCCAGGATGGCAGCTCGATCTGAAAGTGATCGAGGGCGCGGATGATGTCTTCCGTCTGTCTCGAAGTGATCATTGAATATCGTCTGTCTCAATAATCTCCAGGTACGGGCGGCGCGTCAATCGCGGGGTTGGCTCCCAATCTGGAGGCTGCCGGATCTCGCGCGTCGCCAAGCTCGATTCGACCACCCGCCGCCGAAGGTATAGTGATGGTGATGTCAGTAGACTCCAGCGGAATTGCTTGAAGCGGCTATCTTGCGCTAATGACCAGCTACCTGAGCTTCGACTTAGGCGCCGAAAGTGGCCGGGCCATGCTCGGGCGTCTTTCGAGCGACAGGCTCGAACTCCAGGAGTTGCACCGCTTCGCGAATACGCCCGTTCGCGTCCGCAACACTCTGTACTGGGATATTTTGCGTCTCTGGCATGAAATCCAACAAGGCATCGGAATAGCCACGCGCGAAGCCGGCCTGAAACTCGACGGAATCGGCATCGACACCTGGGGTGTCGATTTCGGCCTGCTGGGCGCCGATGGACAACTGCTCGAAAACCCGCGGCACTATCGCGACGGGCAAACCGCGGGCGTCATGGAACGCGTTTTTGAGCGCGTGCCCCGCGACGATGTTTTCGCGCGGACCGGGTTGCAGTTCATGCAGATCAACACGCTTTACCAGTTGTATGCCATGAAGCTGGCGGGCTCGCCCGCTCTGTGCTCCGCGCGCCAACTGCTGAATATCCCGGACCTCTTCAACTACTGGCTCACCGGCGTTGCCAAATCGGAATTCACCATCGCCAGCACCACGCAGTTCTTCAACCCCATACGAATGCAGTGGGAGAGCGGCTTGCTTCAGGATCTGGAGTTGCCCGGACACATTCTCTGCGAGCTGATTCCGCCCGGAACATTGCTCGGCAATATGTTGGATGCTCCGCACGCGCCGGTCTATGCGACCGCCGGCCATGATACCGCCGCCGCCGTAGCCGCGGTTCCCGCCGGAGAGCGCGACGATTGGTGCTATATCAGTTCTGGAACCTGGTCCTTGATGGGCCTGGAACTGAATGCGCCGTTGATAAGTCCGGATTGCCTGCGTCTCAATTACACCAATGAAGTCGGGGTGGGCGGGAAAATCCGCCTGTTGAAGAACATCGCCGGTTTGTGGCTGCTGCAGGAGTGCCGGCAGGCCTGGGCGCATGAAGGCACGCACTATACCTATGAACAACTGACCGAAATGGCGGCTGGCGCGCGCCCGTTCAGCGCATTCCTCGATCCGGATGTGTTTGTCGAGCCCGGCGGCATGCCGCGGCGCATCGCTCGCTACTGCCGCGAGACAGGTCAGCAAGCGCCCGAAACCCACGCCGAATTCGTGCGCGCGGTGCTGGAAAGTCTGGCATTGCGTTATCGCGAAGCGCTCGAAGGCCTGGAGCAACTCTCCGGCCGGAGGATCGAAGTCATCCATATCGTGGGTGGCGGAGCGCGCAACATCCTGCTCAATCGTTTTGTAGCCGACTGCACCCAGCGCAAAGTGCTGGCCGGGCCCTGGGAAGCTACCGCCGTAGGGAACATCCTGGTTCAAGCCATGGGCGCGGGAGAGCTTGCAGACTTAAATGCGATTCGCGCGGTGGTTCGGGAATCGTTTACGCCCACTCTGGTCGAGCCTGGGCCAGGTCGCGAGTGGCAGCGTGCTTATGCACGCTATCGCGAGGCATTGGTCAAGTGATGCGCTGGGTCGCGACTGCCCATTGCTCCAAGGTAACGTGCAAGGAATGCTGAAATGGCTGGTGGTGGGAATCGGCGATATCGCCCGTAAGCGCGTCATCCCCGCGATTCTTGCTGAACCCTCCAGCAGCCTGGCGGGCCTGGTCACTCGCGATCCCGCGCGCGCCCAAGCCTACCGCGTGCCGGCATTTACGAAACTGGTTGTGGCTTTACAGCAATCGGAGGCGGAGGCAGTTTATATCGCGACACCGGTTGCTCTGCACGCGGAACAAACCATTGCCGCGCTACGCGCGGGCCGTCACGTACTTTGCGAGAAACCGATGGCCATGAACTACGCTCAAGCGATGACGATGAACGCAGCCGCCCAGGAGACAGGCCGCGTCCTGGGCATTGCCTACTATCGGCGCATGTACCCGAAAGTAGATCGGGCGAAAGAACTCATCGCGGCTGGCGTCATCGGCCGGCCGGTGCTGGCGGAAGCTACCTCGCATGATTGGTTTTACCCGGCAGATGGGTTTCGGGCTTGGCTGATTGACCCCAAGCTTGCGGGTGGCGGTCCCCTCTACGATATCGCTTCACACCGCATCGACCTGATGAACTATCTTTTCGGCGAACCCGAACACGTGTGCGGAAGGCGTTCCACTCTGGTCCACCCTATCGGCGTGGAAGACAACGCAACCGTCATGATCGATTACCGCAACGGCGTTCGAGGCTTGGTAGACGTGCGCTGGCATTCCAGGGTCGCGCGCGACGAGTTCAGAATCCGCGGCACGGAGGGCGAAATGAATCTTACGCCGCTCAATAGTCCGCTACTCGCGTATCCAGGCGGTTCGGAGAACCATCCACCTCACGAAAACATGCACTATCCCTGCATCCACAACTTCGTGGCGGCCGTCCTCGAAGGCGCGCCGTTGCGCTCTTCGGGAATTTCGGCGTCGGTCACCGACTGGGTGACGGAACGGATCATGACCACGGGATGAAAGTTAAAGTAGCCGAAGGTGGTAGCATGTTCAACAAACCGATCGCGCAGGTGACAGGTGAACATCAGACTCGCATTTGGAAAAACGGGGCTTACCGTCGACTTACCGGAAGGACCTGTCTACCAGATACTGGCCCCGCGCTCCGCAAATCGAATTGAAAACGTCGAGGAAACGCTGGCGCACGCGCTGGATCATCCTATCGGAACTCCGGCATTAGCCGAAATCGCGATCGGCAAGACAACGGCCGCCATCTCGGTTTGCGATATTACGCGTCCCGCCCCCAACGCGACAATTCTTCCGCCGTTGCTCGAACGCTTGCATGCGAGCGGAATCTCGAAAGAAGGCATAACCATTCTGATCGCCACTGGCCTGCACCGGCCGGCCACGGACAACGAAATCGAAACCGTAGTCGGCCGCTCGATTGCAGCCAACTATCGGGTTGTCAATCATTATGCGAAAAACTTGTCTTCTCACGCTTTCCTTGGCAATACTAAGCGAGGGACGCCGGTTTACATCGATAAGCGGTTTGTATCGGCCGGCCTTCACATCACGCTCGGTTTTATCGAGCAGCACCTGATGGCCGGTTTTTCCGGCGGCCGCAAACTGATTGCACCCGGGTTGGCCGCGCAGGAGACCATCAAGGTACTGCATTCCCCCCTGTTCATGCGGGAGCCGAAAGCGATCGAAGGCTCCATTGAAGAGAATCCGCTGCACGCCGAACTCCTGGAGATAGCGGCTTTGGCCCGTCACGATTTTATGGTCGACGTGGTTCTCACCCGCTCGCGCGAGATCGCCGGCATTTTCGCCGGAAGCGACGTGGACGCGCATCGCGCTGGAATGAAATTCGTTCAGGACGCGTTTCTATGTACTTTGGACGAGCCAGTCGATGGAGCAATCACCACTGCTGCCGGTTACCCTTTGGATCTTACCTTTTACCAAACCATCAAGGGGGTGACGGCGGCCCAGCATATCGTAAAACCCGGCGGCAGGATTCTGATCGCGGGAGAATGCCGGGAGGGCGTCGGCGCGCCTGAATTCGCAGCGAAATTGCGCAAGCTCTCGTCGTACGAAGCATTTCTCGGTGAGATCGAGGCGGCTCCGGTGGAAGTGGATCAATGGCAGCTTGAAAAGCTCGCTCTCGCCGGCCGCAAGTTCGAGGTGCTGTTCTATACCCCCGGCATTTCGCCTCAGGCATCCGGCGGGTTGGCCGATCGCATGTTTGACAGCGCCGCTAACGCCATTCGGGCGCTCCTGCGCGGCCTACCGAAGAATCCGAGCATCGCTGTTATTCCTGAAGGCCCCTACGTCTTCGCGCAAATCGCCGAGCCGCCATAGCTCACATCCTTCTCTCCGGGTTTGAGGAACCACTGCCAATAACCCGGGCTCCGTACTCGTACCTGATTGCGGACAGGAATCGGCACGGCCCAAAATAAATCGAGCGCCTCCGCGAACTGAAGGCCCACGGCTGGTCTACAGCTTAAGTGTGGGATGCCAAGAGTGGCGACCAACTTACTTTGCCGCTGCGCACCGGGGCTGAAATGACGGCCGCTGTCTTTAGCCCGGACGGCGCGTCACTGCTGGTAGTTCAACTCAAACCAGGTACGATCAATCGCATGCTCCCGATCTCGACAAGAGAAAGTTGTTGCGCGCACACACGTTGGCTCCAACTGCAAAACGGCGGGTGGGACGAATTTGGACGCTGGTATTTTGGCGAAAGCAAGGTCCGTGCCATTTCTCCCTGGAGTGCTGTGAGCCTGCAACAATACGTCGAGTCCCTGATCTCGCTCGGCGAATCGGGAGTCGCTCGAATACGCGAGTTCGCTTGCGCAACACGGCGAACGGCCTTGCTTGGCATCGCGATTTCTAGTTTGGCTGACGCAGTAGCCACGGTAAAATCAGAACAGGGGCGGCGGCTTTCGCCGCGCGGACCGGAGGCATCTCACGGATAGACGGTCCGCGGGAAAAATCTGAAAAAAACGCCAATGACCCGCTCCAGACCAGCTATAATCGAATTTCCCCCGAGAAGAAGGACCGCGAACACGAGCGTGTCACATAATTTCGGAGTTAAATTAGCGATGTCGAACGAAGGCATCCAGGCAGTCGAAATCAGCGTGCGGAAGCTCATTGCCAACCGCAAGTTCAAAACTGCCCTCGACAACGCCAAGGACTTCCACAAAGCCCAGCGCACCACCGCTTCCGAATCTCTGTTGCTGGATGCTTACGCGGCGCGCATTCAGTCGCTGGCCGATCAAAATCTCGAGCAAGAGGCGAAGTCCTTGCTCGCTCTGGTCGAGGAGCGCTTTCCCGCGGCGAAAGAACGTCTCGACGCCATGCGCTACGCCATTTCAGCGCGTGACGGCGACCTGGCGGGAATACTGCAGCCTCTCAACGATCCGGAACTCAGCCCCGAACGCCGCGCCACCATCGAGCAAACCATTCAAACTCAGGTGACGGACCTGGCGGCGCTCGCCGCCTGCAATGCTCTGCCGCCGGAGCATCCTCTGCGTCAGGCCGCGGGTGCGCTGCACCAGGCATTCAACGCGGTAACCAGTGGACTGGTAACCGACGAGCAAATTGCGCTGCCGGAAGTGTCGCATCGCAGCCCGTTAGCGCCCTGGAAATTGCTGATCCGCGCCATCGCGCATTTCTATCGCGGCGAAGACCAAGCTTGCCGCGAAGTTCTCGCGGCCATCAAGCCGGAATCGGTTCCATCGCGCCTGGTTCCTGCGATGAGCGGCATGCTCGGCGCGCGGGGCATCGCTCTCAACCCGGCTGATAAGGATCTCATTTCTCGAACCTGTGCGAATCCGCGACCGTTTCGCGATGCACTGGCGAGTCTGGACCGGGCATTCGCGGAAGAAGAACACGAAAGCTTGCTCTTCAAAGCCGTGCGCGCGGCCGTCCAGGAGTGCCAGCGCAGCGCGCCGGCCCAGCTCAGAGAACTGAAACAACTCGTCTTCATACGAGGCGGAGTGGCTGGCCTCGATAACGAGCGCCTGATAGCGGCTCTCGGAGGCGCCCCTCGTCAGGATGCCGCTTTTTTCAGGATGTATGCACGAGCGATGGAGACTTCCGGCGACCCGGAAGACCTGTACGAAGCGTGCGAGTTGTGGGACGTGTTCCGCCAGCAAGCTGTCAAGGAGGATTGGTTTCGTCCGAACGGCGTGGAAGTGGCGACGCTCTATCTCCACATGGCGGAGATTTTGCGGCGCGCGCCGGACGACTTGCTCAGGGAGTTTCAGCGTCCCCTCGCAGTGGGTCCGCTGGCAAAAGACGATCGCTACTTCCTGTTCCCCGAAAAGCTCTACCAACGTGCCTGCGCCATCGATCCCCACCAGGAAGCATTCTCACGCTGGAAGCAGTGGGCGGTGGAGCGATCCGCGCCGGAAGCGGAAAAGGTGTGCCGCGAGTGGAACCGAATACGACCGGACGACCTGGACCCAATTCTCTACCTGATGGAGCGGGCTGCCAAGCGTAACGCGTTCCCGAGCGCTCTTTCTTACCTCGCGAAAGCGGAGCGGATTGACGCCGTTCATTCCGTGGTGAGAGCGGCCCGGCTTCGCCTGCTCGCGGCGGCGGCCATCCGTCATCTGCAGCAGAAGAAAACCCATCTGGCGGCTGAAAAGCTCGCTCTGATGGCGGCCTTACCGCAATCGCAACAGGGAGACCGTCCGGCCTTTCTGGCTACATTACGCTACTTGATCTGCCGGGGCGCGGGAGAAACGTTGAAGGCTGAGCAGGCGCGCCTCGAAGTCGAGACCCGGCTGGGCGGCGACCTCGCTTCAGGACTTCTTATTTTTGGTGTAGCAGCAGTCGCAAAGCGGCTGGAATGGGTGTATCTGCCTCCGGTCGAGGCTCTCAGCCGGCAGGAACGTTCGCAAATCCCGCAATCGATGGCCAAGGTCATGGCGGTCGCGGAAGACCTTGGGCTCCGAAAATTTCAGCTCGACATAGACTATTTTGCGGAGACGGAAGCGCAATTTTCCGGTGCGCGCGATTCGCTCGACGTTCCGCAGATTCGTTTACTCGGGGAACTTGGCATCGCTTCCGAACGGCCCCAATTGGCTTGGGCCGCGGCGGGCGCTGGGCTTGAGCGGAGCGGACCAACCGAGGCGCATTTTCTACTGTTGCGGGCGCAAAGCCTGCCGCCGGGGCACGGCCCACGCTACGTTGCGCTGGCCGCGGCCGCCGTCGAACTGGGCCGTTTCCACCGCGACATGGAAGTGGTGGATCAGGCCCTCCGGATCGTGCGTAATCCGTTTGAGGACAAAACGATTTCGCTGACCATCGAGCAGGCCCGTGAGGTGGTGCGCAGAGAGTTGGCCTCACCCGCTTTTCCGGACACCCGCCATCCAGGACCCGACTATAGCGATCTGTTTCCCCAACGGTTGTGCCAATGTCCCGTCTGCCGAAGCGGCCGCGGCGATACTTCCGAGCTTTTCGACCTAGACGAAGATGAAGACGATTTCGACATGAGTGACGAGGAGATGGAAGACATTCTTAACGAGGGTATCCCCCCAGGCATGCCGCCCGAACTAGCGCGCGCGTTCCTCGACATCATGAAAGAATCCGCACTTACCGGCGAACGTCCCGAGGACATCATGGCCCGGATCATGGGTGGCCGTGATATGGACGGCGGCCGTCAGGGCGGAGGTGGCAAAAAAGCCAAGAAGGGCCGGCGGAAATGACGGCCGCTAACGAAATATTGGGCGTTCCGGCCAACGCTTCCGACGAAGACATTCGGGCCGCATATCTAAGTAAGGTGAAGGAGTTTCCGCCCGACCGGTCGCCCGCGGAATTCGAAAAGATTCGAGACGCTTATGACACGCTGCGCGATCCCCGTAAGCGTGCTCAGGTCATGTTGCTCTCGACCGATTTCGATGCGCCGCTGGTGTCTTTGGTCGATGACCAAAAGCCCCGGCGGATCTATGCCGGACCGCAACCCTGGCGTGAGGTTTTGAAGCGTAAATGACGGCGGGCATGGACCGGGACGAGATCCTGCGCCGCTTTGAAGCGCTGCTCGATTCCGCATTGACCGCCGAAGCGGAGCCCGTGGGAATCGGCGCGGAGATGCTGTCGTCGTTGATCGCGGATGGTGAAACCCAGGATGGCGAGCAGCCTTGCGATGCTTATGCACTGTGGTCGGCGGTGACGGCCTTGACGCAGGAAACGAAGCTGCAAGGCAGAGCCTTTCAGGAACTCAACCACACGCTGGCCGCGCAAACGGAGAAAACCGCGGACCAACTGCGCGCGGTGTATGCGGAACGGGAGGCCAATCTGCAGCGTGAGGCCGAGCGGCGCTGCCGTCGAGAGATATTGGGCGCCCTGATCGATCTACGCGACCGGTTGGACCGCGGACGCGAATCGGCGCGGGCTCGCTTAGCGGATAGCGCGGCCGCGGCCCAGAAGGGATGGTGGGCGAAAATTTTGCGTAAACCATCCCCGGATCCCTCGGTTGAAACGGTCCGCGCTTTGTTCCGAGGCTACGAACTCGGCATCGAGCGCCTGGATCAGACCCTTGATGAGTTCAATGCGCGGGAAATCCGCTGCCAAGGCGAGGCGTTCGACCCGCGCCGCATGAACGCCATCGAGATCGAGGAATCGGCCACGGCGCCCGCCGGTACGGTGCTCGAAGTCTACCGCAGCGGCTACGAATGGAATGGCGAGGTATTTCGTCCCGCGCAGGTCAAAGTTTCGCGGGCGGCAAGCCAGCCCTTCATAAAACCCTTAGTAAAACAATGAGCGATCAGATTGTTGGAATCGATTTAGGAACGACGAACTCTGAGGTGGCGGCCTTCGTGGACGGGCAGGTGCGCGTGCTCGGACCCGGTGAGCAGCGGATCTTGCCCTCTTGCGTCGGCTTGTCGTCCACGGATGAACTGCTGGTGGGCGAGCCCGCGCGTAACCAGCAAGCCTTATATCCCGAACGCACCGTGCGCAGCATCAAACGCCGCATGGGCAGCCAGGAAACGGTGATGCTGGGCGGCAGAAGTTTTACTCCGCCCGAGATCTCCGCGTTGATCTTGCGGGAACTGGCCGAATGGGCCCGGCCCGCTCTCGGCGAGCGTCCGGAAAAAGCGGTCATCACGGTACCGGCCTATTTCTCCGACGCGCAGCGCAGCGCCACTCGCGAAGCCGGCGCCCTGGCTGGGCTCGAGGTCGTCCGCATCCTGAACGAACCCACCGCCGCTAGCCTCGCGTATGGTTACGGCGATGGCTCCCGTCACACCGCGCTGATCTACGACCTGGGCGGCGGCACGTTCGACGTTTCGGTGGTGACGGTCGAAGGCGACATTACCGAGGTCCTGGCCAGCCACGGTAACAACCGGCTGGGCGGCGACGATTTCGACGATCTTCTAGCCGAAATGCTCGCGCAGGAGTTTCAGAAGCAACATGGCGTCGATGTCCGGCAAGGGCACGCGGCCGCGAAAGCCCGGTTGTGGTGGGCCGCCGAAGAGGCCAAGAAAAAGCTAAGTCAGGAACCTTATGTCGCGATCCGCGAAGAAGCATTGGTCACCCGAGCCGGCAGGCCGTTGCATCTCGAAACGGAAATCTCGCGCTTGGACTACGAGAGCCTCATTCGTCCCCTGGTCGAATCCACGCTCGACAGCGTGTCCCGTGCGCTGCAGGATTCGGGCAAGAAGCCAAGCGATATGGATGCGGTTTTGCTGGTAGGGGGGTCCACGCGTACACCGCTGGTGTTCAATTTGATCGCCGAACTGATGGCCGTGGAACCACGCCAGGACGTGCATCCCGACCTCTGCGTGGCGCTGGGCGCGGGCGTGCTCGCGTCGCGGCTGGCGGGGCGGGAAGTGGATCGCGTACTGGTGGATATTTCGCCATATTCTTTCGGCGTCTCCTACCTGGGTGAGCGCGGCGGGTATCCTTATCCTCACTGCTACAAGCCGATCATCCGGCGCAATACGCCCGTGCCATTGACGCGTACCGAGCAGTTCGTGACCAGCCATCCGTTTCAGAGCGAGGTGGACGTTCAGGTGTATCAGGGCGACGACGACGACGCACTGAAGAACATTCTGGTCGGCGATTTCCGCGTGGAAGGGTTGACTGAGCTGGAGGGCGCGAACGAAATTCTCTGCCGTATGCGCCTCGATCTGGACGGCATTCTCGAAGTGGCGGCAGTGGAGAAGCGGACCGGAAAATCGAAGCGGATCACCATCGCCAACGCGCTGCAGGCGAAGACTCCGGAGGAGATTGCGGCCGGACGAAAGCGGCTTCAGGAGCTGTTTGAATCGCGCGCGCACCGGTTCGAGGAGGCATTTGACGAGACCGATGTGACCGGCGGCGAAGTAGTCGATATTGAGGCGGCCGGCGCAGAGCCCGAAGCGGCGGCTGAAATAGATACGCGCCCCGATTTGCCTGGCGACGAAGAGGCCACGGATTTGGTGGAGCGTTCCCGGAAGCTTCTCGATAGGATGCACGCGGAGGATCGCGAAGAAGCCATCGATCTCCATGAGAAAATCGGGACCGCGATCGAAAACGGCGATGCGTCGGCGCTGGCGGAAGCCTCCCGGGCACTCCGAGAACTGCTTTTCTTTATGGAGGGAAAGCCGAATTGAACGACCGGAACCGGTGCCCGGTCTGCAACGCCACCTTTCGCGGCGCCGCCATTTGCACCCGGTGCGGAGCGGATCTGGGGCGGCTGATGCGGCTGGTAGTGGAAGCTTGGCAACTGCGCGAATCCGCTCGCAAGGCCATCGCTTCGGGTGAGTTCGCACGGGGATTCCAATTCGCCGCCAAAGCCCAGGAAATTCAAAGCACGCGCGCGGGGGCGGCTTTGCGCAAAGTTAGCGAATGGCTGGAAATAGGATCGCGGGCGGCATAAGACGCCCGTCACGTCCGACCTGGTGAACGGGAAGCGCGGCATCAGCAAGGCTCAGGCCAAGAAACTGGCCGAATACTTTGGGGTCTCGGCTGAGCTTTTCATCTGATTCCGCGGCTTGAATCCCGCGCATTGGCTACTGCGTCCGCTGCCAGATGGGCGGCTCGACGCGATGCAGCTTTATCATGCGCCAAAGGAAGACGGCCGCCGCCGCCAGGCAGATAATTACCGCTACGATCGAAGCCTCCGGCCCGAAAGCGCCGCCAGTCAGCAGACGCGGACCCTTCAGCGAACCCGTCAACAGACCGGCAGCCATGCCATTGCCGGATACGCTCATGCCGTACACCGAGCCTTCAGTAAAGTTCCAGCCGACATGAAGTCCGATCGGCAGCCAAAGCCTTTCGGTTGCCGCGTAAGCCGCGCCCAGCAGAATCCCAGCTTCCAACGCAATCGCCAATGCACTGGTAACGGTCGCTCCCGGGTTCGCCAGGTGCGCCAGGCCGAACAGAGCGGAGGTAGCGATCAGCGCGCCCCATGTGCCGATGATCCGGGCGCTGACACGAAAAAGCAGGCCGCGGAAGAGAATCTCTTCCGTTACGCCGGCGAGCAAAGCGAAGAACAATCCGTTGACGAGATGTTTTGAGGAGCCCCAACCGGAAGGGTGATAGACGCGGGCTGCCAAAAGCACGGCCAGCACGGCGGAAAACAGCAGGAACCCGAGTGCAACTCCGGCGGCAACTTCCGGCAAAGCCCGCCCGGCAGCCAGTTCCGCCGGTTTACGCCGCTCGATCCACCGGGATGCGGCGAGGTAGGTACCGAGGCAGAGCAGCGCCAGCACCACCGCGCCAGCCGTAGGCATGTATTTCCGCAGGACGCCCTGCGACAAGGCGATGACTAGGACGACCGCCAACAGATTCAGCAAGCCAAGGCCCGCTTCTTTCCATCTCTGGGAACCGGGGACGGAGGTGTCCGTCCCCAGGTTTGGCGTGACCCCCACCTACTTCTTCCCCACAAGCTCCGCCAGAACTTGCGGCATGGGGCGGTAATTCCGAAAGGAATCGTCCTCGGTGGAACTCTCATCAAAGAATCCCAGCGCCGTCGCCTTCACATTCACTTTCAAGCGTGTCGGCATCCATAAAGTGTCATTCACCGGTTCCTGCTCCAGCTCAAACCGCGTGCCTGGGCCCACTCTTGCGAAAAGGCCGAAGATCGAAACCGGGCGGAAAACTTCGGCTTCCACCTTTACCCATTGATAGGTCGCTTGATCCACCCACATCGTTCCCCGCATCCCGGTCAGCATCTTCGTCTCCACGTTCGGAGGTACGTATCCCGGTTTCGGAGTGGCTTTGAGAACCCAGACTGTCCGGCCGTTGAGCGTCGTCTCCCCGGTCAACTGGTACTCAAAAGCCTTCGTCATCTCATTGAGCATGGCGTGGTCCTGATTACGCTCGCGTTCGTACTTGGCCACGCGGCGTCTCCGTTCCCGCTCGGATTCGTCGCGCCGATGCGCAATCACCCTCTGGAGTTTGCGGTCCTCCTCCGCCAGCATCCAGGAAGAGATCGGCTCATCGTTCACCGCAATCAATTTGTTGTACGGCGACCCGTCGATCATAAGAACCTGGAATGTTTTGATCGTCTTTGCCCCGCCGTGCTTTGAATCCGCGTCACGTTCAATGAAAGAATAGCCGGGCGCCTGCTTCCAATCTTCCTGGTTCGCCTGAACCGAGTGGGCGATAATCTCAGGCACATCCGGCGTGTGAGCGGCAAACAAAAGGGCCGGGAGAAGCGCTAGCAGCCACCGCATGTCCGAGATCTAGCACATTTCTGGCCACGCCGGAAATGACTGACCCCAAAAGGAATCTAGGACGATGTAACCAGGTAATACCTTCAAGCCGGGGAGATCCGTGCGGCAAAACAGACGTAGTGGCCACCCGGCTCTTTGAGCAGAATCTCTTTCATTCCGTAAAACGTTTCCCGAACCGGCATCACAACTTCAAAGCCCGCCGTCCGGCGTAGCACCTCGTCAAAATCTTCCACCTCGACGAACAAATGGGACTTATTCTCCTTGGTATGGTCGGCCGCCGCATCTCCCACGTCGGCACGCGCGCTGCGGTGAGTTTGCAGCATAACTTCAGCGCCGTCATGAGTCAGGATCACAAATCCCAACCGGTCGCCATCCGGTACCTCCACCGTTTTCGAAAATCCAACGGCATCGACCCAAAACTTGAGGCAAGGTTCAATTTCATCGACAAACAGAATCGCCGTAATCTTCATACGGCCAGCGTATGCCGGTTCGTCAAAACGGGATTGGAAAAATCGGCCATCCGGTTCTGCCGCTGGCTCTTACGCCTGGTCTGCCAAGCCGCAGGCGAGTACCCACCGCTGAACTCCCGGAATTCATGAATGAAGTGGGCCTGATCGTAATAACCGGCATCCAGCGCCAGACTCGCAAAATCGCATCGCGGCGTCCGCGCCATCTGCTGAACTGCCCGTCGAAAACGCAGAACGCGGTACAGATGCTTCGGCGAAAGGCCGGTCTCGGCTAGAAACACCCGCCGTAATTGCCGCACGCTCAATCCCGCCTGGCGGCTGAGGTCATCGATGCGTACATCTTCGGCTGCCGCGTTGACCAGGCGTTGCACCGGCCCGGGATCCTTTACCCTGCGCAACCACTTCTCCGCGGCGGCAATGCGTATTTCGCTGGTGCTTGCTTCGCCGATTTGTTCGGCCAGTACCCGCGTGCCTTCGATTGGCGCCATTTTATCGGTCAACTCCCGCCACGGCGCCGGCACGAAAAGCGCCGCCATGGCCGGCCGGAAGCGGACCCCGAATAGCTCAGCCCCTCGCGTCAACGCGACGTTCTGCGTGCCGGTCATGCATCCAACCACCTGCAGTTCGGGTCCACCAGAGAACAGCAGATCCGCGCAGCCGTCCGGCAGCACGGGATACGCGGCGCAGTCTTGAGCGGCTCGAAGCGTCCAATAACACTCGATGTACGGCAACAGCGCCGGCGCCGGCGCGATCTCGCGATAATCGAGGCCGTTCCCCATATCTGGTTCTACTTTACCCTTAGCGCGGCTGAGCTCTTCATGGCCAGCCCCACTCCCAGCGCCACCAGGCTCACACCAAATCCGGCCAGCGAATCCACCGCATAGTGATAGCGCCCGTAAATTACCGCGATCGCCACGCTGATCGCGTAGATCAGCATCCCGCGCCCCAGCCATTTTCGCTCCGGCACGAACAACATCAGTGCCCAAGCGCCCGAGAAAGCCGACGACACATGCGCGCTGGGAAATACGCTGGAATGAATTCCGTAGCCATTGACCAGGAACAGGTTGAAGCGCCGGAACGGGCTCAGGTAATGCGGCAGATCGCTCGCGCCAAACAGCTCGCGGGGCGGCACGCTGGGAAAGTAGGGAAAAAGGGTGTAAGACAACAGCGTGCCCAGCAAAAAGACTGTCAAAACCTGTTCGATCCGGTCTCGTCTGTGCGCGAAATAGAGCGCTGCCACCACGAATGGGCCAATTGCATACACCAGTAAGTAAGTGAATTCGAGAAACGCCGGAACCACCGGCCCCAGCACCTCCACTGTGCTTTGAAAACCCCAGCGATAAAACAGCGCCCGGTCCCACTCAATCCAACCCAGCTCCAGGTGATAGTCGCGGTGCATCGGCGCGAACCAGTCCATCTCGCGATAGGCCGTCAAAATCAGCGCCAGCGGCGCCCAGTCGCGCGCATAGTTGAACTGGGCCGCCACCGCCAGAAAAGCCGTTACCGCCAGCGCCAGCAACACGGCGCGCGCGGGATGCGGCAAAAAGAAAGGAGCAATCGCGGCGGTGTACCAGAAATATGCCAGCAGAATCCACTCATGAGAACGCGGCATTATATTTAGCGGTACAGCAAATAACGTTCCCGTACTTTGAGAAACTCCCGCAATTCCGGCTGGAAGCTCGCTTCAATTGTCTCCACGCTCTCACCGCGTCTCAAACGCGCCGCCACATCGTCGCTGCCGAGCAGCCGCATGGTTTTGTCGAGATCGAATTTGCCCGGGTGAAATCTCAATGTAGCGGCCAATAATGCTAGCCCCATGCGCACGGCATTGAATACCTGGCGATCCACCAATTGGATGTCCAGGCCATCGCAGTCCTCGTCCTTATAAGGAGGCGCGCTGGGACGAAAATGCCGCGCCATAAACCGAACGCCGGGCAGATTTTGAGCGTTCAGCCAATCCGCCACAGCCTTACCCTGAAACCAGGGCGCCCCGACGATTTCGTAGGGCGTGTCCGTGCCTCGGCCAACCGAAATCGCTTCCAGAAGGCACGAGCCCGGATAGAGCGTCGCCTCGGTCAAATTCCGGAGATTGGGCGACGGCGCGATCCACTCGAGGCCCGTTCCGTCAAAAAACATGCTCCGCCGCCAGCCTTCCATCGCGATCACATGCAGATCGACGCCGAGCTTCTTCTCGCCGTTGAAGAATTGCGCCAATTCTCCAACCGTCATTCCGTGCCGGATTGGCATCCGCATATAGCCAACCATGGAGAAGTATTTTGACTCGAGCAATGGACCTTCAACAGCCACGCCGCCGATGGGATTGGGCCGGTCCAGCACATAGTACGCAATGTGATTGCGGCCCGCTTCTTCCATCGTGTAACCCAGCGTCGTGATGTAGGTGTAAAAGCGCGCGCCGGCATCTTGAATGTCGTACACCAGCGCATCCAGCCCGCGTAGCATCTCCGGCGTGGGCCGGCGAGTCTTCTCCCCATACAAGCTATAAATCGGAAGCCCCGTGGCCGCATCCTTGCCCGAGGCGACGCTTTCTCCTGCGCGCGCGCTGTTCAGGCCATGTTCGGGAGTAAAGATCGCCACCAGTTTCAGCTTGCCCGAATTGGCGAGAACATCAATGGTGCGCCGGCCGTCATAAGTCAAGCCGGTGTGGTTGGTGATCAGCCCGACGCGCTTGCCGGCCAGCGGTGCGAAGTCCTGCTGGATGAGAACGTCGATCCCGTTCTTCACGGCGCCGCTCAGACGGAAAGGCAGTGACACAAGAGTAAGCCAAAAGCACAGGCTAAAGCCCGTGCCACCAGCCACTGCAAAATGCTTGTGAGAGCGAGCACCAGCTACCGCTAATGGCTTGTCAGAAGGTGTACCAATTACTGCAAAATGCCTGAGTAAAGGTGGCATAGGCTTTAGCCTGTGCTGCTGTCCACTACTGAACAACTTGTGTCCCCAATCGGATCAACTGCTCAGCATGCTTCAGCGCCTCCGGAGTCACCGTTTGGCCGGACAGCATCCGCCCAATCTCGCGCATCCGCGCCTCTGGCGTAAGCTTCTCCACCTCGGCCACCGTCCGCCCTTTGACCTCGCGTTTTTCCACAAAATAGTGATGGTCGGCAAAGCTCGCGATCTGCGCCAGATGCGTCACGCACAAAACCTGGCTAGCGCCGGAAAGTTTTTTCAGCCGCCGTCCCACCGCCTCGGCCACGCCTCCGCTAATGCCCGTATCCACTTCATCAAACACTAGCGTCCGGGCGATGCCGGCGCTGGGTCGCCCCAGCGTCGTTTTCAAGGCGAGCGCGATACGCGACAATTCCCCGCCCGACGCCACCCTGTCCAAGCTACGCGCCTCTTCTCCCCGGTTGGAAGACAGCAGAAATTCCACGCGGTCCGCGCCACGCGCCGCCCAGGCGGCCGGCTTGAGTTCAATCCTGAACACCGAGTTCGCCATAGCCAGCGCCTCGAGTTCCTTTTCCACCTTTTGGGCCAGTTTGTTCGCCGCGGCACAACGCATCGCCGTCAGTTCGGCGGATTGCTTGGCATACTGCGAAGACAGCTTTTCCACTCTAAGCCGCAATTCCGTCTTGCGCTCCTCCGCGTTCTCCACCGCGCTCAATTGCGCCGTCACTGTATTGAGGAATTTCAGCACATCGTCAATGCTCGCGCCATATTTGCGCTTCAGCTTATCGATGATCTCCAGCCGCGCCTCAATCGCTTCCAACCGGTCCGGGTCCGCTTCCAACTTGTCGAGATAGTGCTGCAGGTCGCCCGAAATATCCTGGATCGCCGCTTCGGCCGGCTTCAGCGCTTCGAGCATGGGGTCCACGCTCAAGTCGATTCGGGCCAGTTCCTCCAAGCGGCGCAAAGCGATCCGAAGTTGCGAGACAATGCTCTCCGGCGAATCGTACAACGCAGCGTAGGCCGCATGCGCGCTCTCCTGGAGTTTGGCGACATTGCGCAGCACCCGCTTTTCCTGCTCCAGTGCCGCTTCTTCGTCCGGCTTGAGCCCAGCCGCCTCGATTTCCTTCTTTTGAAAACTCCACAAATCGGCCAGGCGCAGCGTTTCCTGCTCCGACTTCTTCAGCGCCTCGAGCGCCTGCTCCGTCCCACGCCATTCGCGGTACAGCTCCCCAATGCGCGCCACGGTATCGTGAGCGCCGGCATAGTCGTCCAACAGACTCAACTGCGCTTCACTCGAAAACAACTGTTGCTGATCGTGCTGGCCGTGGATGTCGCCGAGATACGGCGCGATCTCGCGGAGCAAAGTCACCGTCGCCGGCCGGCTGCCGACAAATACCCGAGACTTGCCCCCGGCCAGAACCTCGCGTTCGATGAGCAGTTCACCGTCTTCTGCGTCCACGCCGGCCTGCTCGAGCGCGGCCTGCAGCGCGGGGTCTTGGGGCGTTTCAAAAATGCCGGAAATTCGGGCCTTGGCTGCTTCCGAGCGCACCATGTCCGCCGACGAGCGCCCTCCAAACAGCAGCCCCAGCGCGTCCACCACAATCGATTTGCCGCTTCCCGTCTCGCCGGTGAGAAGATTCAACCCGCGATCGAACTGCACGCGAACGCGTTCCACCACCGCGTAATTCTCGACCGTCAGTTCAACCAGCACTCGTTTGAAATTATACGAGCTTTCCATCCGTCTAATGATTCGTTGCGCGCATCCTCTATCATAATGATTGAAAGGAGACGGGTTGGATTCATCGCATGTCGCTGTAATCTTCCTGCAATTGAAGACGTGGGAATTGATCGAGGCTTCCGGGCTGTTACCCAAGGCGATTATGGCGATTCTGGCGATTTTTTCGCTGGTTTCCTGGGCCGTCATCTTCTCGAAGTGGAGTACGTTTCGTAACGCCCGGAACGCTAACCAGGCGTTCTTGCGCGCCTTTCGGAAAGCCCCTGGCTTGCAGGCCGTCGCCGTTGCCAGTGAACAATTCCGGGCGTCGCCGCTGGTGGGCGTATTCGATTTTGGCTACAACGAAGTGGAGCGGCAGATCAAAGGCCGCGGCACTCTCACCAACAAGCTGGCGCTGGAGCGCAGCCTGCAGCTTGGCATCAGCGAGGAAATCACGCGCCTGGAGCGCAACATGGTGCTGCTGGCGACCACCGCCACTGTTTCGCCGTTCATTGGCTTGTTCGGCACGGTATTGGGAATCATCGATGCGTTTCAGGGCCTCGGTACCGCCGGCAGCGCCAGCCTGCGCGCCGTGGCGCCCGGCATCTCGGAAGCTTTGATCACTACCGCGCTGGGTCTCGCCGCCGCCATTCCCGCGGCCATCTTCTTTAACTGGTTCGGCAGCACCATCAAAGAATTCGGCGGCCGCATGGAAGACTTCTCGCTGGAGTTTCTGAATTTGACGGAGCGTACCTTTGAGGAATAGATTCAATGTCAATCGGCTCCGGGCGGGTTACCAACCCGCCGCAGGCTACCAGCCTGCCCCACAGCGCTACGGAGGCCCATGGCTTTTTCATCCCTAGGCAACAACAGTGGCCGCGGCCGCTTCCGCGCAGCCAGCACCCTTTCTGAAATCAATGTCGTGCCGCTGGTGGATGTCGTACTGGTGCTGCTGGTCATCTTTATGCTCACCGCTCATGTTATGGAGTTCGGCCTCGAAGTAGATGTTCCCAAGGTGAAGCAGACAACAACGACCACCAAGGATCTGCCGGTCGTCACCATTTCGCGCGATGGCAATTCCTACCTCAATGAAAAGCCGGTTAATATCCATCTCCTCGGCGACGAGATTCACCGCCGCTACGGCGCCGCCAAGGCAGTTTACGTGCGTGCCGACAAAGGGACCACCTGGGATCCCATTGCACAGGTAATCAGCGAACTGGGCCAGGCCCATCTCAGCGTGAACATGGTCACCCAACCGGAGGACAGCACCTCCAACCGCTAAGCGCATGCCTTCGCACATCGACATCCTGGATGAGCGCGAGCCGCTGGGCAAGCCGTTTCTCGGCTCGATCCTGTTCCACGCATTCGTGGTGGGCCTTCTGTTTGTTACCGCCTATACGGAGAACAAGGCGAAAGTCAATTGGGGCGTTGAAAACCCAGGCGGCGGGCCCGCATCCGTGGCTGTCAATCCGGTTAACAGCATTCCACTTCCACGTCGCAGCGGCCGAGTAAATCCTCTGGCAAATGAGACCGAAAATCAGCTACCGCAGATTCAGAAGCATGAGCCCAGGGAGAAAGTCAAAGCCCCGGAGCCGGACGCCATCCCCATCAAGAGCCGCCACAAACATCGCGAGTTTGAGCGCGAGACCGTTGTCCAGAACACCTATCACCCTGAGAAGATCACCCGGCCGAGCCAAATCTACAGCCAGGAAGCTCCTGCGCTCCGCAGCGAGATGTTCGATAAGGCCGGCTCGGGGCAGATCGGTGTTGGTCCCAACGGTCCGCTGGGAACCCAGTGCGGCGCCTACGCGTCCCAAATTCAAGAGTTGGTCGCGTCCAAATGGCGAACCGGCGATATCGACGGCCACCTACAGAGCGCTCCGCCGGTCATCTTCACTTTCAACTTGCACCGCGATGGCACATTTGATGGCTTGCGGCAGAAACAAAGCAGCGGCAATTACCAGATCGATAAATCGGCGGAGCGTGCGCTGGCCGAAATTACTCAGTTTCCTCCCATAACGTGCGGGAGCAATGGCGGTCTGATAGAGTTCTGGTTCCAATTAAAACGATGAAACGCACTCTCGTGGTTTTTGCGCTGGTGTTCGGCGCATTGATTCCAAGCCTGCTCACGGCGCAGACCATCATACAGATTATCGGCGGGGAAAAACCCACCATCGCTCTGCCTGATTTTCGCGCTACGGGCGCAGCCCAGCAGCAAATGGGCGTCTTCAACCAAACTCTGTATGACGAGTTGAATAACTCCGGCCAACTCAAGATTCTTCCCAAAACGACTTACCCGCTCACGGCGCCACAGCAGCCGTCCGACTTCCACGACCATCCTGCCGGGCAGAATGTGGGCCTGTGGCTGACGGATTGGTCCGGGCCGCCGGTCAATACCAAATATCTTGCTTTCGGCTACGCCGCGGATCGCGACAACCAGATTGTGCTCTTCGGCTGGCTTTTTGACGTCACCCAGCCCGCCGTCAGTTCCGCGCAAGCATTAGGTAAGATTTACGTCGGGTCTCTGGACGCCGCCGGCGCCAAAAAGGTAGCACAGCAATTCGCCGCCGATATTCTGAAGCTGTTTGGCGCAGTTAGCCTGGCCGGCACCAAGATCTATTTCGTTTCCGACCGCACCGGGCACAAGGAGATCTGGAGCATGGATTACGATGGCGCAAATCAAGCGCAGTTCACGCACTACAACGCGATCACTCTGTTCCCGGTAGTTTCGGCGGACAACAGTAAGATCGCTTTCACGACTTACGCCAACGGTCTGCCGCAAATCTTCTTACACTCACTCGAGACCGGCCGCAAACTGCCTTATTACAATCAGCAGGCATCTGTAAACTCGGCCTCTGACTTCACTCCCGATAGCCAGAACCTGCTGTTTTACTCAACTATCGCCACGCCGGGTTACACCCAGATTTATGAGTCGGATGTGACCGGCGGACACCTGCGCCGCATCTCGCAAGCTCCGCGGTCCATCGAAGTCGAGGCTAAGGCAAATCCGAAGACCGGAGCGGAACTGATTTTTGTTTCCGATCGCGGCGGCACTCCGCAAATATATAGAATGAATATTGACGGTACGGATGTGGCGCGGCTAACCAATGGCGAAGGTGAGGCTGTGAATCCGAGTTGGAGTCCCGACGGATCGCACATTGCATTCGCGTGGACGCGGGGCTATGCTCCAGGAAACTACAACATTTTCGTAATGGATGTCGCCAGCGGCAAGTACATCCAATTGACCAGCGGCGAAGGGCGCAATGAGAACCCGAATTGGGCGCCGGACGGGGTGCACATCGTGTATTCGTCCAAGCGCGGCCGTTCGTCGCAGATTTGGACGATGCTTGCGGATGGAACCGATAAGCACCCGCTGACCACCGCGGGCAGTAATCAGAACCCAGTTTGGAGCAAGGCAAGTCAGTAGTGTTTGTTCGAAAATTACAGGGGAGAGAAAACAAAATGAGCAAAAGCTACCGCTCGCACAGAATCCTCGCGCTGCTGTTCGCGTTGGGGCTGCTCGTATTCACGACCGCTTGCGGTCCGAAGAAGCACCCCGGCGGAGTCACGCCACCCACGCCGACGGGCAGTAATTCCAGCTCCGGCGGCGGAGACCGGCCGGTAATCGCTAGCTTTACGGTCGAACCAACCAGCATTGAAGTCGGCCAGTCGGTTACCTTGCGCTGGTCCGTCACCAATGCCACCGACGTCACCATCGACCAAGGCGTCGGCGCTGTCCAGAGCCAGGGAAGCCGCCAATTGTCGCCGCGCCGCAGCACCACTTACACCCTTACCGCCAATGGCCCCGGCGGTTCCGACACGCGCTCAGTCAACGTAACGGTCAGCAATCCGCCGCCGCCCCCTCTTACCGGCAATCCGGCCAATGAATCGTCGGCGCTGAGCGGCGCGGAGGTTCTCCAGCAGCAGGCGCAGGATGCCTACTTCGACTACAACCAGAACGAAATTCGCCCGGATGCCCGCGAAGCGCTGACCCATGACGCCGAGTTATTGCGCAAAATATTTGCGCAGGATCCAAATTTCGTGGTCATCATCGAGGGACATTGCGATGAGCGTGGTTCCGGTGAATACAACCTGGCGCTGGGCGACCGCCGCGCCAACGCCGCGCACGACTTCCTGGTGCAACTGGGCATTCCGGCTGCCCGTCTGAAGACCATCAGCTATGGCAAGGAGCGGCCGCAGTGTACCGAGGCGACCGAAGAGTGCTGGCAGAAAAACCGGCGCGCCCATCTCGCCGCCGGCCAGTAAGCTTGAAAATGTGGGGCAGGTTGTCAACCTGCGGCCGATTGTCAATCGGCCCTTGGGCGCAGGTTTACCAACCCGCCGCTTTAGGACCGGCCGGCGCAGGTTTCACAACTCGCCGCCGGCCAGTAAGCTGAATATGTGGGGGCAGGTTGTCAACCTGCGGCCGATTCTCAATCGGCCCTTGGGCGGGTACCAACCCGCCGCCGGCCCACCAGGACGGGACGACGAAAGGAGTTTGCATGAGGGCACTGAGATTTTCCATTCTATGGTTGGTGGCAGCCGCGCCGCTCAGCTTCGCGGCCAGCAAGGAAATGATCGAATTGCAGCGCGACGTGGCGCAACTGCAAGACCAGATGCGAACTTTGCAGCGCACGCTGGATGAACGCGTTGGCAATCTCCAGGCCATGTCCCAGCAATCCAACGACACCGCTCTCCGCATCGACAAAGGCCTGGCGTTGATGCAGGATCACTTTAACGAAGCCTTGCGCCAACAACAGGCCACCGTCGGCGCCCCGATGGCGAACCTGGGCAACAAACTGGATCAGATGTCGGAGGACTTCCGCACGGTGCGCGAAGCTGTGCTCGATATGAACCAGCGGCTGGGCAAGCTCGACGCCAAGATTACCGATCTTCAGCACCTGATTGACGTGCTACGCAACCCGCCGAGCGCGCCTCCAGCCACCGGTGTACCCCCCGCCGAGGGCGCGACGCCGCCCGCCGGCATGACCGCCGAAACGCTGTATACCGGCGCCTATCGCGACTTCATCAGCGGCAAGAACGACATCGCCATGAGCGAGTTCAGCGATTATGTCAAGTACTACGGGTCGCTGGATCTCGCGCCCAACGCGCAATACTATATCGGCGAGCTGTACCTGCGTAAGAAAGACTATGAAAACGCCATTAAGGCGTTTGACGCGGTCCTTGAACAATATACCGACAACAACAAGACCGCTCCCGCGCACCTCAAAAAAGGCGAAGCGCTGATGGCCTTAGGCCGCCGGGACGCCGCCGCGCGCGAGTTCCGCGACATTCTCGCGCGCTATTCCGACAGCGACGTGGCCGCGCGCGCCCGGGCCGATTTAAAGGATCTTGGCTTGACCCCCGCCGCCTCCACGCCCAGACGGAAGGCACACTAGGCGCTCCGTGTCCATCGCCGGGTTGATCGAACTGCCGCTGTTTGGCGCTGCTCTCTCAAAAGACGACGATATCGAGCGCGGCTGCCAACTCGCCCGGCAGCAGGGCTTCGCGGCGGTGATCGTACTGCCTTGCGAACTCGATCAAGCCGCGCGCTGGCTGAACTCCTCCCTACAACTGGCTACCATCATTGACGCCGCGGCCACGACCTCCGTCAAAGGATTCGCCACCCGCGACGCCATCCGCCGCGGCGCGCGCGAAATCCAAACCGTGATCAATTCCCGCAAGCTGCATTCGCGCCAATTTCAATATCTGGAAATGGAACTGACGCAGATGGCCGAAGCGTGCCACGAATCGGGCGCACGGCTGAAAGTACACATCGAGAGCGAAGACCTGGATGCTGAGTTGAAGATTCTTGCCTGCCGCATCAGCCGCCGCGCCGGAGCGGACTTCGTGTCCACCAACAACGCGGCGGACCTGCCTCTGCTGCGCGAGCACGCCCGCGAGAAGTTCCAGCTCAAGTTCGCCGGACCCGTTTCCAATCTGGAAGAATTACTGGCCCTGCGCGACGCCGGCTGCTCTCGAATCGAGACCGCCGACCCGATGCCGCTCGTCGCGGAATGGAAAAGCGCTCAACAAGCCCAGGAGACTGCCCAGCAGCCCGCGCACCCCGCCCCGTGAGCCCTGCAAATTAAAAACTACTGGCCCTGCGCGATGCCGGTTGTACCGGCATCGAAACGTCTGGCCCGATGCCGCTCGTCGTGGAATAGCAAGCTGCTCAGCAAGTTCAACAGCCACTCCAAGAGCCCGCGCACCCCGCACCTTGAACCCCGCAAAATCAAAAACTGCTGGCCCTGCTCTCTCATCGAAACGGCTGACCCGATGCCGTTCGGCGTGGAATAGAAAAGCGAATAGCAAAGCGCTCGACAAGCCCAAGAGACTGCCCGACAGCCCGCGCACTCCGCCCCGTGAACCCTGCAAATCAAAAACTGCTGGCCCTGCTCTCTCATTGAAACGGCTGACCCCATGCCGCTCGGCGTGGAATAGAAAAGCGAATAGCAAAGCGCTCAACAAGCCCAAGAGACGGCCCAGCAGCACGCGCAACGCGCCCCGTGACCCTGTGCTATCCTGGGGCGCATCTTGCCTGCCATGTCGACGCGCACGCGTTTCCCTCCGATCTGCATCGCGCTAGGCTTTCCGGATGTCGAAAAGCTTCTTCTGCATGCCCGTCTGGAGATGGAGGCGGGCGAATCGTTCTTCGAGTTCCGGTTGGACTATTTGCCCGAACCGGAGCAAGGCATCGCGGCCATCAAGCAATTTCTCAAGGACAACCCCGAATGCACTCTCCTCGCGACCTGCCGGCGTCATCAGAATCACGGCCGCTTTAACGGCAGCGTCGACGGCCAGGTCCGCATTCTGGAAGGCGCTGCCGAGGCTGGCGCGCGCGCGGTGGATATCGAAATTGAAAGCGCGGAGACCGCGGGCAGCCGGCTGGAATGCCTGCGCAGCCGCGCCATGCTGGTGCTCTCCTATCACAACTACGAAGCCACGCCCTCCATTGATGCCGTTCTGCGCCGCATGCAACGGGTGCAGGCCGATGCCTATAAAATCGTCACCACCGCCCGCAAGCCGTCTGACAACGCGCGTGTGCTCGCTCCCGCCCGGCAGCATCCGCGCACGCCGCTGATCCTGCTGGCCATGGGAGAAGCCGGATTTCCCACCCGCGTGCTCTCTCCCGCTTGGGGTGGCCTTTACACCTATGCCGCTCCCAGTACCGCTGAAGGCACCGCCACCGGCCAGGTTTGCGCGCGCCAACTGCACCAGCTCTACCGCGTCGACAAACTTACGCGCAATGCCAAGATATACGGCGTAATCGCCGACCCCGTCCGGCATTCCATTTCTCCGGCCGTGCTGAACCGCGCTTTCCACGCTCGCCGCATGGACGCGGTCTACCTGCCGTTTCTCGTTTCGCCCACGCAGTTGAAGGATTTCTTCACTGTAGCTAACGATCTTCCCCTGGCGGGCTTTAGCGTCACCATTCCGCACAAGCAGAAAGTTCTGCGCTATCTGGATGTAGTCGAGCCGCTGGCTCGCCGTATCGGGGCGGTAAACACAGTATGGAAAAAGGCCGGCAAATGGCGCGGCGCCAATTCCGATGCCGAAGCCGTCACCGGGCCGCTTTCCAAGCGCGTCCGCCTTTCCAAATCGACGGTTCTTCTGGTTGGCAACGGCGGAGCGGCCCGCAGCGCAGCCTTTGCCCTGGTGGACGGTGGCGCCAAAGTCTCCATCGTCGGGCGCAACCCGGACCGCGTCCGTTCTCTGGCGCGAGTCTGCGGCGCCGAACCGCTGCTGCGCGAACAGCTCGATTCGCGCCACTTTGATGCGCTGGTGCACGCCACTCCCCTCGGCATGCATCCCAACACCAAAGCCTGTTTCTTTAACGGCAAGATTCCCGCGGGAGTCGTCTTCGACATGGTCTACAATCCGATGGAAACTGAATTGATCCGGCGCGCCCGCGACCAGCAGTGCGAAGTAATTCCCGGCCTGCACATGTTTCTCGAACAGGCCGCCCGTCAATTTGAAATTTGGACCGGCGAAACGGCCCCCCGCTCCGTCATGGAAAAGGCGGCCATGGAAGTTCTCAACTTATAACCGGCCTTGAACAAGCCCATGCCTATAAGCCCATGCCTATAATAAAAGGGCAATGGAGAAGCTCAGCCGCCGCCAGCTCGCTCTCGCCGTCACCGCTGCAACTACTATCGCGGCGCAAACGTCCGTGCCCGCGCGATCTCCGCAGGACGAATTGGCCGCCGCCAAACAGCAGAATGCCGACAATGCGGCCGCGCTCGACAAAATCGAATTCCCGCAGGCCACAGAGCCGGCGGTTCATTTCCGGGCGTGACACATGGCTGCCGTCAAAGTTCCCGACAGCGTCTTCTTTGAGAATATCTCGCAGTTAGGCGAACGGCTGCGGGCTAAGGAATTTACCGCGGTTGACCTGACCCGCGCGTTTCTCGACCGCATGGAAACGCTCGGTCCCCGTTACAACGCGCTCGTGCTCTTGCTCCAGAAACACGCCGTCAGTGCCGCCAAAGATATCGCTGGCGATATGAAGCGCGAGCGCTTCCGCAGTCCACTGCATGGGATCTCGTTCGGGGCCAAGGATCTGCTCGCCTTCGGAAAATATCCCACTACCTGGGGCGCCAAGCCCTATGCTACTCAGGTGCTCGACACCACCGCGACCACGCTCAAGAAAATCGATAAAGCGGGCGGCGTGTTGACGGCGAAACTCGCCATGGTGGAACTCGCGGGCGGCCCCAGTTACCGCTATGCCAGTGCGTC
Organism: Bryobacterales bacterium; assembly: GCA_963836595.1. Lineage (GTDB taxonomy): Bacteria > Acidobacteriota > Terriglobia > Bryobacterales > Bryobacteraceae > DATFZA01. The sequence goes on along the minus strand of CAWIKC010000001.1, from coordinate 1,991,280 downwards.
CGCCACCGGCCCCGGGCTCAATCCGTGGGATCCCACGCGCTGGTCGGGCGGTTCCTCCAGCGGATCGGCAATTTCTGTCGCCGCCGGGCTCGTCACCTACGCATTGGGGTCGGAGACCTCCGGCTCCATTCTTACGCCCAGCGCATTCTGCGGCGTCACCGGCCTGCGCCCGACGTATGGCCTCGTCAGCCGCGCGGGCGCGATGGCGCTGTCCTGGTCTCTAGACAAAATCGGTCCCATCTGCCACACTGCGGACGACTGCGGCCACGTGCTGCAAGCGATGGCCGGTTCCGACGAAGCCGACCCTGCGTCCGCCGGCAAGAGTTTCTATTACGCGCCGCAATACGCCCGCGATCTGAAGGAAGTGAAGGCCGGCTTTGCCGCGATCGATTTTGAGGAATGGGCTGAGCCCGCGGCCCGGCCCGATTTTGCCAAAGCGCTCGACACCATTCGCTCGCTGGGGCTGCAAGTTGGTCCCGCGAAGTTACCCGATTTTCCGTTCGGTCCCATCCTCAGTACTATCCTTTACGCCGAAGCCTCGGCGGTTTTCGAGAAATTGATCACTAGCGGTCGAGTGGACGAGTTGACCGACGCCCGCCAGATCGCGGGTCTGAGAGCCGGTCTCGACGTCCCGGCCCGAGACTATCTCAAGGCCATGCGCATTCGCAGCCTGGTCCAACAAGGGTTCCGCGATCTGTTTGAAGGCGTCGACGTGCTCGTCACGCCCAGCCGCCTGGGTCCGGCGCCCAAGATCACTCAGGCGCTGGACCGTCCCCTCTACCCGGAGCGCCCGCGCCCTTCCGATCGCGGTCTCACGCGGCACATTCCAGCCGGCAACCTGGCGGGTTTGCCCGCGTTGTCTCTGCCGTGCGGGTTCGCGGACGGAATGCCCATCGCCGTTTCCGTGGTAGGGCCGCCGTTTTCAGAAAATCTGTTGCTCACCATCGGCCGCGAGTTCCAGAAAAAAACCGACTGGCACCTGCGGAAGCCGGAAATCGCATAAAGTACCCACCATCCTTGTCCCTTTTGAGCAGCGATTTGCGCTTTACTCAATAGATCCGGTAGAACTTGTCGTTAATCCGGAAATCGTGCAAACTACCTGTCCTGCTTACGGAGGACCCATGCGGCCACGCCTCGATAAACGCTTCTTTTTCTCGGTAATCTGCGCATTTGCTCAATTCCCCTCTTGGGCGGAAACGCACACGCTCGATAAGGAAAAAACCGCCGCGATGCTGGACGCGGCGGCCAAGGAAGGCATCGAACTCCCGGCGCCCAATTCCGTTAACGCCAATGTTGGCGTGAAGGCAGTCTTACTCACCCAAGGCGCCGTGGGTCGTCTGTTCGGAAAGGAAATCGCGAACACCTATGCCGTCGTCCAACTCGCCATATCGAACAAGAGCGCCGACGCGGCCTTTGTCCTTCACAGCGCTTATATCGATACCAGTCAATGGGCGCTGGGCGGGGGAACGAAGGGACCCCAATACAAGGGGACTCCCGCCAGCAGTGGAACGCTTCCGAATCAAATCTCCAGCGTCGAGTCGCGCATCGCTCGCGGTCAACTGCTCGACGCGCAGCAATGGATCGCGCGCAACTGGACTGTGCGGCTCTTGACTGTCGCGGGATCTCTCGCCTCCGGCTATACGTTTGCCTTCAAGGAGACCGGTATCGCGAAGGGAATCGCCGCCTTCAACGGGTCGTTGGTGCCGGGAGTGGCCTTTGCGTGGCCGGACGGAGCCGTCGCACAACTAAACAGGATCAGTGACTTTGGGTATCAAACCAACAAAACGATTGGGAAGCAGTCGGCGGATATTATCGTGTGCTTCTTCCCCATCGATATGTTCCTCTCGAAACCGTTCCGGAAGATCTTCTTGGATTCGCCCGGTTTGTTTCTTTCGCCATACCAGATTCTCTTCGACAACAAAATCCTGAAAGAACTCAATATCGAAAGCCAGGCAAAAGCCGCGATCCCAATCCATCCCTGTTATTCGAGAATTTTCGAGCTTCCCACCGTGAAGAACGCCCGCAAGGGCCGAACGCCGGCGCCGGCGGCCGAGTCAGAGACTTTGAGCAAGGCGGTAGACGATGCGATTGTCAGTAGGTGCAAGAGCATCCTCGACGCAAACAAGGATAGCCTCATTTTCCTGGACTACATCGGACGATTCGGCCTGCAGAATATCGGCGTGTACGTCGACGGCATCATGACCGTCGACGTCGACACCGTACCGGCCTCCATTGACGACGTCTCCTTCGCCAACGATGCAACTCAGTCCGCCTTCTGGAACACGAACGGGCAACAAAACGGAACTCTGTTGTGCCGGTTCTGCCAGGGCGGCAAGGTCGATATTGTTGAAAAAGACAACCTGGGAATTACCAATGTCACCACTGCGGATGACTCTCCCAACGACAAGCTGAACTTCTCGTTCATGATCACCAAGGCCGTCCCAACCGGCACGATCATCCACTTCGTCATCACCAAGCCAGGCGACGAGAAGAAGGGCACCAAGGACGTCAAGAGCGCGCCGTTCTCTTATTCGATAAACTATCCAACGGCTTCGAAATAAACGCCATGCCCAATCCACGCATCGCCGTTGTCGCAATTCACGGAGTCGGAGATCACCAGCCAAGCGAAATGGCCAATGGCGTCGCCGATCTGCTCGCGGATTTGAAGGACGGCCCGCGGAAGCCTCGCTATCAGGCGTTCTTAGAGCGCAAGGTGCGCATGAATGTCGCTCCCGTGAAGGTCGAAGGCCACGCTTTCAGCGGCGCCGCCCAAGTGAATAAAGGAAAGCCCATCGCGCAGTCGAAAACTTGGGGGCCAATGGACGCCCTCTATAAATCCAAGCGTCCCATTGAACATGCCGCCAAGGCCGAGACCGAGAGCCTGGATCACCTTTTTATGGAAGGGCAGTTAGCGGAATATAAAGGCGCAGGCCCTGAAGAAACCTATGAAGCGCTGTGCCTGGAGGGAAAGCGCTACGCCAACGCGCCGATCGGCCGGGAGGAGAGCGCCACTGCTCCACAGCGCGCGGCTCCCGAGACTGAAGTGCATGTCTACGATATGTTCTGGTCCGACCTGTCGGGCGTCAACACCGCCGGATTGAGGATCTTCGGCGAGTTGTACCAGTTGCTCTTTCACTTGGGCAGCGTCGGCGTCAACAACGTTAAGGCAGCCGCAATCTTCTTTAAAGACACCTCCGCTGAGCCAGCCTGGGCACGCTTCGACCAGATGCAGGTCCGGGCCGCCGCCATGCTGGCCTGGCCCATCCCGTTCCTGAATCTGATCATCCTGGGTCTCGCGCTTGGCCTCTTTGCCGATTCCGCCCTCGTCAAGCTCACGGGTTTGGAGGAATTCTCGACCACCATGGTGGTTGCTTTTGCTGGCATCACAGGCTGGATTGGCTCTGCGCTCTGGCGCCAGGGAAACTTCACGCTTGCTGCTTTCCGGAGGCCGATGATCTGGTTTCTCATCCTCGCATCCCTTGCCGCGCTGGCCGCGATCGGGGCGGACAAATTATGGGGCACTTTCTCCGATCCGCTTGTCCGCGAAATTGTCGAGCTGGCCGCGACGTTCTTGGTGTGGTTAGCGGCGGCCGCGGCGTTGTGGGCAGTGCTTAACGCCTATGAGAAACGCCGCCCCGGCTCGTGGCTGGCATTCAGACGGACCCTGATTCCCTTCGCGATATTCGGCCTGATCGTCGGCGCACTCGACCACCCTCCCGTCCAGCAAACCAGCTTCATTGCGATGGTGATTTCTCTAAAGTTCATTGAATCCGCCTTTTGGGTGCTGCTGTTTTCCTGGCTGATCTTCTGGTTTTACTTGATACGCGCCTTCTTCGCCGGACGCGCCGCAGTGCGCGCCGCCGGCGCCGCGAAACCCGCTGAACTGGATCGCGCCAGGCGCACCAACTGGACCGCGCGTCTCACCATCGCCTTGCCGGCCGTTCTATTCCTGCTCCTCACCGTCGCGGCCTGGGCGGGAATCGTGAAAGTGTCCAGAAATCTTTTGCCGCATGATCCATCCATTGGCCAATTTAACTGCCCCGCCTGGAATCTGCGGGATATGCCGCCCAATCATGTGAACGCCCTGTGTTATCGCTCCATCACCGCCGCATTGGTCAAGAGCAATTCACTTCCTGTCGGCGACTGGGCGCAAGATGCGCTGCACACCGCTGGCCTCGGTCACTTTCCGCTGCTCCTGTTGCTGGTGTGCTTTGGCGCCGCGATCACCATCTGGGCCGTGGCGCCCTCGGTCAAGGATGAAGTCTCTCCGCCGCACGGCCCGGAGGCCAATTCCCCCGCTAAGTCCGCCACTCTCGGCGAATGGTTGGACAACGGATTTGGCTTTATGCGCTGGGCCGGCCGCCTTTTATACCTGGGCATTGTCCTATTTCCCGGCGCGATCGTGTTCGCGTTGATTTCCGCCGTCCTCCCGTACAACCAAGTGATCGAGGGAGTGAAAAACGCCACCTTGCCCTTTGAACTATCGCTCGGCGGTCTGGTCGCGGGCGCCACCGTCACGGTTCTCGGGCTCGGCGGGCGTCTGTCGAAACTGGCTCTGGGTTTCCGGCCCATCGTCCGCGTCGCACTGGACGTCGATAATTGGCTGCGCGAACATCCGCGGGACTCGAACCCCACCGCCAAAATTTGCGGCCGCTATGTTTCGTTGCTCCGCTATATAGCGCAATGGCGAGGACCGGACAATCGCGGCTATGACGCGCTCATCGTTTTCGCCCACAGCCAGGGCACGGTGATTAGCGCCGATCTGCTGCGCTTCTTGCAAGTGGAGGCCGCAGCCGCGAACGGATACGCTAAGTACGACCACACTCTGGCCGCCTTCGACACCATGCCGGTCTATTTGTTCACCATGGGATGTCCTTTGCGCCAGTTGTACGGTCTGCGCTTTCCCTATCTGTACGGATACGCACCGTCCGGCTCAGCCAACAGCCCGCTTCCGAAACCCGAAGATCTAGGCGTCCGCGAGTGGGTCAACGCCTACCGCACCGGCGACTACGTAGGCCGCTATCTCTGGCGGGACGAACCCTGGCTGCCGGTCGGCACTATTTCGTTCAACACCTGGGATCCTCCCAACGGGATTCCGGGCAACATTTGGGTGGACAAGAGCCGCACCCGCGTAGAACTCTGCATCGGTCCGGGAGCGCACACGCACTATTGGGACGAAACCGCGGCCGCCATCGCCGAAACGCTCGACGTGCTCATAGCCAAGTGTGGGGCGGGATCATATCCTGCGGCGGCTTCTTAACCCGCCCGATGTAACTATCGCGTCAGGGCAATCGGGTGCTTCGGCTGGTACAGGCCAACTTCGCCGCCTCCCGGCAAACGGATTTTGGTAATTGAACCCCAGCGGGCTTCCGACACCTCCGAACACTCGACACCCATCTTTGCGAGAGCGCGCATCTCCGCATGCAAGTCATCGCTCATAAGATAGAATTCGTGCGCGCCGTTCTCGGCGGCAGGATGAAAGGCCGCCTCCGCCGGCGGGAGTGCGAAAATCAACCAACCGTGGCCGGCATCCACCGAGGCGAAACCCAGGACGTCGCGAAAAAAAGCGCGATCGGCCTCCGCGGCTTTGCTGTAAAGAATGAAATGGGCGCCGAAGATCATAATCCTTTCATCTTCGCGTATTGTCGACTCACCAGAAGCCCTTAAGTCCTGCTTTCGATGCGGGGCGCCGGGCGTTCGCCAGGCATGAATGGGCGACCCCGTCCGTCAGTTCCACTTGCCTGAGCAGGCTCACGCCGAACCGGGAAGGCCCCAGCCACCTCCATTTCAACTCGATTCCCGCTTCGACCTGCGCGCACTGCTACGCACCCGTCATGAAACAACCTTGCCACTCCTTCGGGACCGATCCTTGACGGTCGCGGCTCTGTCACACCTTCTGAGCCGCGACCGTCCAGGGAGCGGTTGAATTGGTTGATTCATGACAGCGCCTAACTGGAGCCGTGCTCGCCGCAACGAATGTTGTTGTCGTCCGCTGGCATAGCGAGCCAAGCGTGGCGCTCGCCGACACTTACTGCCAGAGGCTTCGAACTCCTGGATCGCTCGCCGATAGAGAGAGGCGCTGCCCCAGGAAGCTCGGGTAACAGCTCTTCAAGATCGGAAACACGTTGGGGTCCCAACCAGATCGCGATCTGCTCCTGGCGGCAGGGGACCTCCGTCAAGTCAAGTCGAACCTACCGCTGAACGTGCTCCAATTGTATAGAGCTTTGGGCGTAGGTTGGCAGTGAATATATGTCCCGGCGCGTTACATCCATCTCCTCGGGAGGGCAATCTTTGCCGGCAAACGGTGTCGCTGGCGCGGCTTTTCCCTGGTTCGCCTTCACCTTGCTCAGACCTCGTCATTCTGCCCAGACGGGGCTGGTTCGGTGAAGAAGGGAAAGCTCGGAAGCGGCGTTTCGATGAAAAACACCGAAGCGCCAGACAGAATTAGGCGCTCTGCATGACCCAATCGCATTGGCGTGTGCTCCGAATTTCAATCGCCAGTATCGTGGCTGGCGTGGTTGTCGGATTGGTGGGCGGCGCGTTCCACTTTCTTTTGATTTCCGCCGACAACGGCCGCGATGCGTTAATCGCCTGGGCGCACGCCTGGCCTTACTTTGGCTGGCTGGCGCCCGTCGCGCTCGGCTTGCTGGGCGGTGGTTTGGCGCGCTACCTGGTGGTTCGGTTTGCCCCCCACGCGGAGGGCAGCGGCATCCAACGCGTCGAAGCTGTTTTCAGGGGCGAAGTGAAACCGGCGCCCGCTGCGGTGGTGCCGGTCAAGTTCTTTGGAGGCCTGCTGTCCATCGGCTCCGGCCTGGCGCTCGGCCGCGAAGGACCGACCGTCCAGATGGGCGCTTCGCTGGCTTGGTTAGTCTCGCGCTTGCTCATCCACGACGACGAGGACCGGAGGGTGGTCACGGCGGCCGGCGCGGGCGCGGGGCTCGCGGTTGCCTTCAACGCTCCTATCGGAGGGTCCATCTTCGTCTTCGAAGAACTGACCAGCAGCTTCACTCCCTGGCTGATGGTCGCCACGTTGTCGGCTGCGTTGGTCGCAGTCTGGATCGTGCGCTTGATGTTGGGTAATGAACTGGACTTCACCGTGAGACAGGTCGGCCTCACCGAGTCCTGGAGAATCGGGCCGTTTCTCGCTCTCGGCGCATTGCTAGGCGCCGTGGGCGCTCTCTATAACGCTGTCACCATGGACCTGCTTCGGTTGGGCGATCGCTTGCGCAAACTCTCGTCGATCGATCGCGCAGCCATCATCGGCGCGACCGTAGGACTCGTCGCATGGTTTGCGCCGGCTCTGGTGGGGGGAGGCAACACGCTGACGCAGGTCATACTCTCCGAAAAATATGCTGTCGGGGGTCTCGTGACGGTATTTCTTGTGCGCTTTCTCCTCGGTCCCTGGTCGTATGCCGCGGGTGCTCCCGGAGGCATCTTCGCCCCGCTCTTGTTGCTGGGCGCTTCCTCCGGCGCTCTGTTCGCCGGGGTCCTGAGCCGGTTCATGCCCCAACTGGGTCCTTCACCAGTCGCCTTCGCGGTAGTCGGGATGGGAGCCCTGTTCTCGGCCAGCGTCCGTGCGCCGCTAACGGGAATCGTCCTTACCGTTGAAATGACCGGCCGGGCCGACCTCACCCTCGGCTTGCTGGGTGCTTCGTTAACCGCCATGGTGGTTGCAATGCTCCTCAGGAGCGAGCCGATCTATGAAACCTTGAAGCGTCGCATGCTGGAGCAGCAACCGGCGGCTGCGGCGACTAGTAGCGTTGGCACGGCAAGTGAAGCTTCGGTCACTGAAGAAGAACCCTACGACGACGCCACCACAAGGGGTTCAACTCCCCGTTAGAGGCCGGCAAGATCGTGCCACCCTGCGGCTGTGCTAACCACCTTCAGCCATCTTCCTCAACACCGTCTCATACCGCTCCGTCACCGCCACCCAGCTATAGCGCTCCTTCACCCGCGCAATCGCCCGCGTGCCCAACTCTCCGCGTTCGCCTTCCGGCATCCCAATCACCAACCCCATCTTTTCCTCGAGCGTTTCAGGAGTAAACGCAATCCCCACCCCGCCAGCCACTTCGGCGTTCTCCGGCGTATCAAGGTACAAAACCACCGCGCCGCGACCCATCGCTTCAATCAGCGCCGGATGCGTCCCGCCCACTTCCGTCGCGTGTATATAAGCGAAACAATGCGATTGCAGCTCGTGATACCCATTGCCATAGATCGCTCCCGGCATCACAATCCGCGTATCCCGCGTGTCGCGAATCTTCCCGATGTAATCGTCCGAGTACGGCGCGTCTCCAATCAGCGCCAGCTTCAACGGAGTCTTCACCCGCTCAAACGCCTCCCGCACCAGCAGCGCGTTATTCTCGGGCTCCAGCCGGCTGACATACAGAAAATAGCCGCCCGGCTCGAGACCCAACTCCGCTAGCGTCGAAATCCCCGCCACTTTTCCCACCGCCGCGCCATACGGAATAAAAACGGACTCCTCCCCGTACTCCGTCAAATAATAAGCCTGAATCTGCGCCGCATCCGTCACCATCACCGTCGGACAAAATGTCGCCAGCCACTCCGAAAGCCGGTACCAGGCGCGCGCCCAGCGGTTCCATTTCTTCCGCTTGCGCTCCAAACCGTCCACATTCAGCGCCACCGGAATCCCCGACAACCGCGCCAGCGGCGTAAAACAGGCATTCGCCGCATTGCAATACAGCGCCGCATCCGCCCGCCGAAAAATCAAATGCAAAGTGGAAAGAAACGTGTGCGCCAGCGTATCGAGATATTTGTGCCGGATGGTCGGCAAATAAACCAATGACACGCCGCGATAGTTCGCGCCCTCATACCGCTCCCGGCAGTACACCGTCACGCTGTGCCCGCGCTCAGCCAACCGCGTAGACAGCTCTTCCGCGAATGTCTCAAAGCCGCCGTAACGGGCCGGAATACCGCGCGTCCCGAGGAGCGCGATGCGCATTATCTGATTATTGCCGCACCGAGACGACGCGTGCGCGGCCCTTGCTCTTGGCCGGCTGGCTCACTGGTTCATAGTGGAACCAACTGGCCATGTAATCGTCGTCCACGCACTTGCGGCTCATGATTTCCCGGCGCTTCGCCATCACCCGTTTCCAATTCTTGGCCACATACCAAAAGGCCTTCAAAGACGAGTGTTCCCGCACCAGGCAACAACCCAGCACCACCACGTCGCGCGTCGTGATCGCCAGCCAGTTCCGCCGGTATAGATCGCCGGTCATGTTTTTCAGGCGCATCAGGAACCGGTTTTTCACCGAATGCATGTTGATCACCGACGGTAGAGCCCGCCGGTTTCCCGGCAGAACGTTACGGACGTGATAACCGCGTGCGTGCGGCGTGTACATGCAGCGCCAACCCAGCAATTGGGCGCGCCAAGCCACATCCGCATCTTCGCGGTAAACAAAAAATTCCTCGTCGAAGAACTCGCCCTGAATCGCGACATCTTCGATCATTGTCCGGCGATAGAGCGCCGCCGCCGCCGTCGCGCCAAAAACGTATTCATGGTTCAGGTAATGGCCGTTATCCACCTCCTGGCTCCCCCGGTCCAGATGGCGCAGCATCGGCGTGAAGTAAATCCCCGTGGAATCCACCAGCGGCTTCTCCGGCAGATCGAAAGTCGCGAGTATCGCCAGCAGCTTCCCGCACACCGTCCCGATCCTCTTGTCCATCTGACCCGTGTCCACCAGCGCTTGCACGAAATTCGGCAGCAGGAGCACGTCCGGGTTCAGGGTCAAAACCCAATCCCCCCGGCTCAGCGCAATGGCTTGATTCTGCGCCGCCGCGAAACCGATATTCTCGTCGTTGTAAACAATCTGGCAGCGGTCTTCAAACTGCTCCAGAATGTCCACCGTGCCGTCGTTGGAAGCGTTATCGACGACAATGATCTCTTTGGCCCCGTATTTCTGGGCAAGAACTGATTCCAGGCATCGTTTGATAAAGCGGCCACTGTTGTAGGTGACGATTGTTACGGATACCCGTTCGTTATAGGCCATGTAAGTGGACGTTGCTCTCTTTTCGTGGGCTTTTCTAAGTCCTTACCCTACTGCCTTGCTCAGAACCGGACAGACGTCCGGCGGTTGTACGCGACCTGAAACCATCGACTGCACGGCGAGGCGGATAACCCGCCCATAAACCTCAAGTGCTTCGAAGCTCCGCCAGCGGAAAACACCGATCAAACCGCGGAGTGCGGAACTCAGGACAACCGCGGCACTCACTCCTCGGAACGCTCGCCTTCGAAAGTGTTTCGATGCATACCTTAGAAGGCTAGCATACCAATAAACCTCACGGCATCTCCAATTTAGGTTCTTTATGCTGCCGCCGCCTCGATGCGCCCCGACCACTTCCGGAACATAACGCGCCAAATACCCGGCATCGCGCGCGCGCTTGCAGAAATCCACATCTTCAAACCAGATGGGATGAAATTTCGCATCCAGCCCGCCTAGCTTGCGCCACACGTCCCGCCGAAACAGCAGAAATGCGCCCGCTGGCTGCTCCACCACTCCGCCTTGTCCGGGATCGAAATCCAGGCAGCGGTAACGCCGGTTCACCGGATTGCCCGGCCACAGCCGATTGATCCCCAGCACCTCAAAAATCAATGTGCTGGGCCGCGGAAACGTCCGAATCGAGAATCCTTTCTGAAAAACTCCCGATTCGTCCACCAGCTTTCCCGCCGCCAGATCGCTACCGGCCTCGCACAAAGGCTCGATCGAAGTGAGCAGTCTCACGTCCGCATTCAAAACCAGGACGAACTCCGCGTCGAGCGCCGCAACTCCTTGATTCACTGCGCCTGCAAACCCCTCGTTGCTTCGATTGGCCAGCAGCTCTACGGCCGGAAACCGCCTCACTCGATCGCAAGTTCCATCGCCCGAGGCGTTGTCCACCACCACCACCCGCGCCCCGTCAGGGCAGGACCGGAGACAGTCCTCGATCGTCTCCTCCGACCGGTATGTGACGACCACGATTCCGATCCTACCCATTCATGTGAGCCAAAAATACGCGCGCCAATAGAGATCAAACCCTGACGCCCGTTGCAGCCTGCGGAGATCACCCTCGCTCTGCTTCAGCACGTCCAGTACCTTTTGCAGCCCAGTTTGCCTGCGTACGCGGAATTCTCCGAAGCCTTCGCATTTGCCCCGGAACCAACTCCATCCGGACCCATGCCGGATTGCCACCAACCCCCAAAGTAATTGTGCAATCAATACTTTCCAGCCGACATTGATAATCCATCCAGCGGGGTAATGCTTGGCCAATAACATTACCTGATTGCGCGCTATGTTGCGCACAATCTCCGCATGCCAGCGTCCCAGTGTCGCGCTTCCGTGGTGATACGCCACAGCGCTCGGAACGTAGACGCCAGTTTCATCCTGAATTGCACAGCGCAATCCAAAATCGATGTCTTCGAGATAAGAGCCAAAAGAGTCATCCAGCTTACCGACCTGCTCGATCAGCGATTTGGCTATCAGCACTGCCGTAAAAGGAGCAAATTGAATAGTGCGCGGCTGGTCCCAAATTGCGCCGTCCAGTTTTCCCGATCCGCAGCGCCACGCGCTTCCTCCCAAACAAACCGCGTCAAAGCTCCCATCCACGCGAGTCCGGTCCCCAGCGCTCAGGATCTTGCCGGTCGCAAAGCGCGCCCCAGCTTCTGTCGCCCCTCGAACCAGTAGCTCTAGCCAATCCGGCCGCAACTCGACATCGTTATTGAGTACTACCAGCCAGTCTCCCCGGGCTTCGTCTAGCCCGCGATTCACCGCCCGGCAGAATCCCACGTTCCCGCTCTCGCGCAGTACCCGCGCTCCCGCCGATGCCGCCACCAACGCCGATTCGTCGGTGCTGCCATTGTCGACCACCAGGATTTCATCCGGCGCCAGAGTCTGCGCCCGCAGATCCGCCAGCACTTTCTTCAAAAACCTTGCTCCGTTATAAGTCGGAATCACCGCCGAGATCATGCCGAGAAGCGTTTCCGCACTAGAAACAGCAGATTGTGGATGCCGTCCCGCCACGGATTGAGCTTGATTTCGCCCAGACGCGATGAATACTGAATGGACAACTCGGCAAAGCGGATGTGCTTTCGCTTCAATGCTTCCACCTTGATTTCTTCGGAAAACGCCATCCCATCGGATTCGAGCCGCATATCCTTCAGAATGGATCTCCGGAACACCCACATGCCCGATTGCGAATCCCTCACCCACCGGAAAAACAGCAGCGACATCGCCAAAGACAGCATCCAGTTGCCGAATTTGTGCTTGAAGCTCATAGCCTTGGCGTCGCGCACCGGAAACCGGCAAGCATTTAAAAAGTCCACTTCCAGGTGCAAGAACGCTTCCAGTAAGTACGAGATGGCGTCCGGCGGATAGCTATGATCGCCGTCCAAGGTGATGATGATATCTCCTGTCGCGCTCGCAAAGCCCCTCTTATAAGCGCGCCCGTACCCGCGAACCGGTTCCCGGATCACTTCCGCTCCCAGCGAGACCGCCACTTCGCCGGTGCGATCGGTAGACCCGTTGTCCACCACGATCACCTGATCTACAAACGGCGGCATCCGGTGCAAGACTTTTTCAATGCCCTGCTCTTCATTGAGACAAGGAATGATGACCGTGATCCGTTGAGATTTATACACTCCGTTGCGGGTACCATAATCTCATGAACGCGCTAACGGTCCTTTTGCTGCTGGCCGTGTCGAATCCGGACCTCCAAAAGGTACACACAGTCTATCTGTTGTCGATGTCCAACTCGATGGATCAATACCTGGCCAACCGCCTGACCAGCGAAGGGATTCTGCAAGTCGTCACCGACCCCGAAAAGGCCGACGCCGTCCTGACCGATCGCCTGGGGCTAGGCTTCGAAGAGCGTCTCAAGGAACTCTACCCGCCTCCCGCTCCGCCAAAGCCCCCGGCGGAAGATAAAGACAAGGAGAAGGACAAAAAGAAGAACGATCTCAACTCCGCCTTAAACTCCGGCGAAGCGACAACGCATCCGGTTCTGGGATCCCGTCCCGCGCGAGGCAACTTCTTCCTGGTGGACCGCCGCACCAAACAAGTGATCTGGTCGATTTACAGCCCACCAAAAGACACCTCCCCCCACCAACTCAGTAATACCGCCACGCGCGTAGTTGAGCAGTTGAAGAAAGACCTGAACCCAAACCCCACGAGCCCTAAACCCTGAGGACGTGTGGGGCAGTTTGTTAACCAAGGTTATTAACCTGTTTCGTATAAGCGCCGGCTCGCGCCCCGCCCGGTTGAAAGCGATACCGCGCCGTGTCGATACCCGCGCGTAAATCATCGTCGATCTTGCCCTCAAGCTCCGGAGAAAACGACAGCAGAAACCGCGTTGTCCGGACTGCACACCTGCACGCGATCGAACTTCGGCAGCATCGTCAACTCCTACCGCAGCGCCCGCAAATACTCAAACGCCGCCCTCGCCTTGCTCAACCCCCTCAGGCCCGGAAGCGCGCGACCGATGGATTGGGGTAGACGTCGTGCTCAAACAAAATGTATGGAATGCGTCTCATGGCCAATCCGTATTGCGCCAACGCCGTGTACTCAATCTGCACCACGTCGATCTGGCGGGTGAGAATCTCCAGGTTAATCAGCCGCTCCAAACCCTGGCTTGCATACATGCGATGGAATCCTAATTATGGCGTGCAAAGCTGGCGCCGACTCCTCGCACGCTTTGCGGATTCGGTTTATATAGCGGTATGATAAACCAGATTCGAGTCTAAATGATTTACGCTAAGCGCTTTGGGGCGTTACAGCCCTTCCTTTCATTCAGCGCCTCTCTGGTCGTCACCTACTTCACAAGGCCATGGCTCGAGAAGTTATCTCCCGGGCACTGGCAAGTTCTTTTAGTTCCTACCGGTATTGGGCTTTTCATCGTGATTTGGTGCGTTGGTTATACGGCGAACTTGTTCTTAATTCGATGCTGCGGGATGGAGGAGCTCGGACAGAGGCTAAAGAACAGATGGCGCGAGCTCCTCACAGCGCCAGCTCCGGAAAAATTCTCAATCGCTGACTACGTTGATAGGGTCGCAGATGTTCAGATTAGGATATCGATGCCGTCGCTTCTCAGAGAAGTTTTCAACGAGCTTTTGATGCAGCAGCGGGCGGAAGCGGCGTCCCTTCGGCAGGCCATCGGCGAATTCGCCGCGAAAAACGAGCTTCGCGCGTTCGTGAATCTGCTTGGGAGCCATTGGAAGACGCCCGAGCCCTTCGTCGTCCATCCAGCTCGAATCATCGACGATCCGATACACGGTTGCATATCGCTGGACAGCAATCTCGCAACCCTGATAGCCCAACCGATAGTTCAACGGTTGGGTCGAATCCGGCAACTTTCCTTCAGCTATCCGCATTTTCCCTCGGCAAACCATTCGCGTCTTTCGCACGTTCTTGGAGTAGCCCACAATATTGAGATTGCTCTTAGCGGAGTTTTTGCCCGTGGCGTTTACTTCGAGGTAGGAAAAAGAGACGCCGTAGAGATCCCGAAGGAGTTGCGCGGGCAGCGGGATTGCATCATTCGCCAGGCAAAAGTGTTGGCGATACTTCATGATTTAGGCCACGGACCCTTCGGCCATGCACTTGATAATTATGTTGGCTATGTGAATCGCCACCAGCCAAGCGGAAATCCGGACAAGGTGTTCTCGCGCCTTTACGTAAAACAATATCTTTCCTCGACTCTCAGAAGCCTGGGACTCGATCCCGATGAACTGATGAGAGTCTTAGATCCCTCGTCGAGGGATCTTCTTGTAGGTTTTGACGCCCTGGTCGGCGACCTGATCGACTCATCGATGGACATGGACCGAATGGACTATCTCATTCGCGACGCACACATGACCGGGCTTAGCATGGGCTTCACGAACGCAGAGGCCCTGATCCAATGCATCAGGCCGGTCAAGTCCGAGGACGCCTTCCTGCTTGCCTATGATGAAAGCGGTGTAGAGTACATGGAGCACCTCCTCTACGCCCGCGAAGCGATGTATCGGAGCTGCTACGAGCATCCCAGGAAGCGGGCCGCGGAACGCATATTCGAAAGACTCATTCGGGAAATCGCGGGAGACAAGCCCGAGCTTATCGATGAGCTATACATGCTCACGGACGAGGAGATACTGTCGGCCCTGCGTCTGGTGAAGCTAGGATCGGAAAGCGCAGAACGGCTCCTGGAGCAGCTAGTGAGCAACTCGGGATACGAGCTTGTTCACCAAGTGCAGGCTAAGAGTTCAAAAATCTCTGAGGGCGCCCAGCTATGGGTGAGGGACGCGGCAAAAGGCAAGGGTAAGCAAAGTTACATCAATCGACCGGCAGAATGGGAGGAGGCGATCGCTGCTAGCTCGATCGGTGCGGAACGGAGCTTTCAAGTACAGGTAATCGTTGCTCCCCCAAACGCATACGAGCCGAAATTCGATGCCGCTACAATCTTGTTCAAGGACGAAACTGGAGCCTATCGAACCAAGGGATTCTTTGACAACGTATCGCGGGTGAAGGAAGTGCTTTCAGCGATGAATTCGGCTCGGGCGACGATAAAGGTCATGTGCTCCGCCGCCGTCGGAGACGAGGATCGGAAAAAGATCAAGCTGGCTTCTGTCGAGGAGCTGGGCTCCTGAGGCGTGAAAGGTCAAAACCTAGGACTTTCGCGACCTTAGCAAGCGCATCGGGGTAAGAGCCGGCCTCCTCTGCGATCAGCTCCCTACAGAGCTGCTCACCTTCTTCATTGACTACTAGCGGGCTAAATGCCTGGGCGAAGCCACCCGCAAGAAGACGACCAAAGAATGCCTCAACGTCCTCTGAATACAGGCCGTTTGGAAGCCTTCTTAGAGCTACCTTGCCAACTTCCTCGACATTCTCTTGCCGCAGTTTGGCGAACAGACCGGAGACGTTCTCGATCAGGACCGGCTCATCGGCCTGTTTTGCACTGATGATGGCACATGCCATCACGGTCTCGGGCGAAAGTATAGCGGTCATTGCAATTCACCCTTCCTTTCTCTGCCATAGTCGGCAAGCGCCCTTCACGGCGAGACGCCCTCAAGACGCAGCGATCCAAAGATTCTTTCACACGTAGCTCATGCATGTCCACAAGGCCACAACATTTGGGATAAGGATCTGCAGAGCCGCATCCTGTCGTACATGGTACGGTAATCGCTGGTAGAAGTCAACGAACCTATTGAAAAATAAGTTAGTCTCTTGCGAAAATCTTGGTATTGAATGGTAGAGGCCTTGTTCGTGCCGGAATTCGTCCCAGTTGGTGACGACCGCAGGGTCACTCTTCCGCAGCAGTTTTGCGAGAAGATTCGATGGGTTCGCGGAGACAAGATGATAAGGGTTTGGCTGCTGGAGCTCGTTACAGGCCGTTTCCGCCTCCTATCCGATTCCGAAGCCGAACAGGATCCGAAGCTTGGTGAGATCCGAGCCGCGATCGTTGACGGCCCTGGCGAGGTCGATGCCGCCGCAACCCAATTTGAATCAAGCGAGATGGCTGCCCGCCTTGGGCGCCTAATACCTGCAACACTCTCGCCGCCTCGACCAAGTTGGCGCCTGACGCTGCCTAAGCGGATGATTTTGCAAGAAGACAACAAGAATTTGGTCCTTTTGTTTTCGTTAGGCTACCTAGAGATTTGGCTGCCCCGCGTTTACCAGGCAGCACTGAGTTCGCGGATCGATCAGGTGATTTGAACGATGATCCACAGGATTTGAGAATAGCCCAACTAGGAGGCGAATACAAGGCGAAATACCGATATAGATGACCGGCGCTGTCCCTCACGCCCGCTTCCGCCGCACCGCTTCCACATAACCCTCGAGCAACTTCACGGTCATCACGGTCACGTCCTTCTGCGATACCACCAACCGCTAACTCGGCTGCCCGCCGCTCGTCAGCCAATAACTCCGGCATCCGCCCCGCAAATTCTTCCGGCGTGTCGGCTAACAAGCCCCCTCGCCGTTCCCAGTAACCAGCTCTTCCGCGCCCCCCGTCAACACAGCCGGAATGGAACCTAAACCCCAACCCCGGCCCCAGCCCCAGCCCTAAACCTTGAAGGCACCGCCGCTGGGGTTGCGGGCGCAACGAAGGGCCCTGCTGGGGCAGGGCAGCCGAGGCCGGCATTGACACATTCAACTACTTCTCCCGGCGCGCAACCTGCAATTGCGTCGGTTTCCACAACCGCTGCGGCGGCACGAAGAAAATGGCGATGGCGCAGGCGGTAGCCGCTAGCATCGCGAGTACGGTGCGTGCAGGCGAAGAGAGCTTTTTCCAGAACGCGCCCGGCGGAGTGATGAAATCGGTGGCTGCGATCGCACAGGGGATCAACTCCAGGCAGACGGCGGCCGTCGAAAATGGGCGCGGCAGCGTGAGACTCACCAGAAACAAGGCGATGGCCAACCACGGCAGCATCAACCGCGCCAGTTTGTACGAAACGAAATGGAACAGCATCCGGTTGTGCCGGCTCAACAAATCCGGAAACTGGCTCATGATCTGATAGTTCCCCGCCAGCGTGCGGACTTTGCGCCGGAACTCGGTGCGGATATTGGTTGGATAGTCGTAGGCCTTGGCCTGCTCTTCCACTACCAGCCGGTACCCCCCGAAAAACGCGTCCAGCGGGACGAACATATCGTCCAGCAGCGTATCGGGAGGCATCGGCCGGAAAAGCTCCCGGCGGATCGCATAGAACGGGCCCGTTGCGCCCAGCATCGAATCGACCGCGGCGAGTTGCTTGCGAATCCAACGCTCATACCGCCAATAGAGCCCGACATTACTCTCCTCGCGGTCTCCGGAACGCACGACCATGTCTCCGCTGACAGCCCCGACGGCCGGATCCGCAAAACAAGCCAGCAGGAGGCCGATCGCAGCGGGATCCAAAACCTGGCGAACATCGGTGAGAACCAGGAACTCGCCCTGGGCGTTCGGCACGGCGGCATTTAAGGCGGCAGGCTTGCCCCCATGAGGCACGCGCAGAAGCTGAACTCCCCGCGCGGCAAAGCTGAGCGCAATGGCGTCGGTTTGATCCGTGGAGCCATCGGAAACCACCACGATCTGCATCCGATCCGTTGGATACGATTGATGCAGGATAGACTCGAGCTTGTCGGCCAGGAAGTTCTGGCCGTTGAAGACCACCACGATTACCGAGACAGTCTTCGAGTCATCGGCGCGTTTCAGCACGGGCCGGAAATAACGGCGGGCCATCCATCCGAGTAGCAGCGGGTATCCGGCAACAGTATATGCAATCAAGCCGCAGATCGCCACAAAGAAAAGAACGGAGAGTGCGTGCACGCCTGTCGTCATGTTAGCGTGACCATACCGTGCGACAGTCGGCCTCGTCGGATACGATACCCGTCAACATGTGTCCGCGCAACTTGAGCGCCGCAGCAGAGATAGTGCACCGCGCCGCGGTGCTGGGTGGCCAATGATGGCATTCTTTCCACTGCCAGCCTGGTGCTGGGCGTGGCGGTCGCGAGGCCGGTGAGGCTGTTGACGGACCGTATTTCGGCAGCCCCGAACGTCAGTGAGGGGAACGGCGAAGTGTGATTCGTCTCTTCAGCCTTCGGACGTGCGCGGAAGTAAAGTGATCGGCGCGGCCCCAACACCGCAGGCTAAATAAAGCCGCTGCCTGTCTTTCATCAATCTGTCAGTGCGGTACCGGCTCAAGTCTCAAATCCGGATAAATAATTGCGTCCGCCTTGGTCGTCTCCACCAGGGCTCTTAGCGAATCCACATCGGTATAGCCCTTTAGCTTGGTGTGCGGATCGTAGTAATGAACCATGGGGAGCAATTGTTGCCACAGGATGATGGTGCTCTGCTCGAGGTGGTGCTGGCGTAGCGAAGCCAGCAGGGCGAAGGCCCGCAGATTAGTAGTCACCGGATGCCGCGCGACGTACAGATTTGTGTTCGCGAACATCAGAGCACAAACAAAAATTGCGGCCAGCGCCTGTTTTCTTGCCGGCCAGCGTTGAACCCAGCTCCCGATCGACCAGGCAGCGAACACCGCGAGCACGGGGAGAAACGGCAGCAAGTAGCGCGGGTCGCCGGTGAGGACGCTCAGCGTGAACAAGATCATCAGAACGCTGAAGTACAACAGGATCCGGCTGTAGCGACTAGTCTCGGAACGGCGGTCCACAACAAACAAGATCAGGCCGGTTATCACCAAGAGCCACTCGAAGGGCGCGTTCTCCAAGCGCAGCCGCCAGGTCTCGCTGAACGTCGTGCCGCCCCAGGCGCCTTTGCGGAACAACGCCAGATAGAGCATAAAGGCGTACGCTTTGATAAAGCTGAGCTTCAACAGCGACGCTGGGTAAATCACCAGCACTGTCCCGAGAAAGAGAATTACCGTTCGCGCGGCCAAACGCAGATCGAGTTTTAGACAATGCCGTTCCTGCCAGGCGAAAATCAGGAGCGTGGCAATCAATACAAAGGAGACTTCGAGCGTGCAGAAGGCCAGCGCGGCAAAAATCACCGACGTATACCAGTAGCGTATATTCCCGGTTTTCACCACCAGCGCCGCGGCGATCAACGACGCCAGACAAAATACGGCGAACATCTGGTGCGGCGCAAGTTCGGTGGTCCTGGCCACCGCGTGGCCCCAGCCATACATCACAGTTGCCATAACCGCGATCGGAATCGATGCCAATAGCCGTAGTGAGCCGAAGTACACAATCGCCATTCCGATAATCGGAAAGATCAGCATCAGCGCTCGGGTCAGTTGCTCATCCTGTGTGAAAGTGGATACCATCATCAGCCAATACGCCAGCAGCGGCCCGTGCCAGTGGCGGTAGAACACGACATCGCCGCTGTTGCGAATATATTCGGACAGAAACCCGCGGCTGCCGCTCTCCCTGCCGCGTCCCAAACCCACGCGGGCGAACTCGAGAATGGATTGCGTGGGCGTGTCGAAATAGTTCGCGAGAAAACCCTGGCGGGCCACGTACATATAGTCCGCTTCATCGTAACCATAGGGAGAAGCAGGCGCGCTGTCCCGGGCCAGAAACAGAAAGACCACCACAATTCCAACCAGAATGAGCAGAGGCGCCAGGAAATGCTTCATGCGTTCTGGGTGAAGGCGGCTGACCGGTAACTATTCAGTTTGGCAATCAGGAGTTGACGATGTTGCGGCTGAACGCTGAAAAAGAACGCCAGCGGCGCGTAGCAGACAACCGCGATTAGTCCGGCCAGGATTAATTGTGGCCAATTCCGGCCGGGCAAAACCGTGGCGTGGATAATGTATAGGAGAACCCCGACCGGGATGGCGCCGAGAAGCGGCTGGTATACGCTGGCCAAAAACCAGCCGTAGCTCACCTTCAATTCACGGCTGATCAGAAACGCCGTAAACAAGCTCCGATTGAGGATCATGAGCGTAGCGATGGCGCAGGCTGCGCCAATCACTCCAAATCTTGGGATCACCAGCGCGAGAACTCCCATCAGTAGCAAGGCTTCGGTCAGGAGCGCCCGCGAGTAGATCTGATGACGGCCCATCCCGAACAAAATCGAACTGGAATTGTACTGTCCGGCGTTCGCAATAGTGTATCCCACCATCAGAATCATCAGTACGGGTGCACTCGACATCGCGAAGGAAGGATTGAGATACACCGACAGGAGTGAGCGGCCGTAAACCATCAGGAAGATGGAAAGCGGCAGATAGATCGCCAAGCCGTAGCGGTTTACGATCACGCTCAAATTAATCAGCCGGCTGATGTTATTGCGGGCCACCATTTCCGCGGCGTTGGGGTTGGCGACCTGACCAATCTTCGAGACACCCTCTATGGTGTAGTCGGCCAAACGGCTGGAGGAAGCGTAGTAACCGACGAAGCGCACCGGGAGAAAATATCCAATCATCAGCGGCGCCCCCTGGCTGAGTACACGCTGCGCGACGGTTGCGACCACGCTATGCATGCCATACCTCAGCATGGTTTTCATCACTGAGAGCTTCACGAAAACCCGCGAGAAGCGAATTTGTGGGAAGACGTGCCGGAATGCGAAGAAGCTAAGAATGTGAATGACCACTTGGGCGCCCAGCACCGCGAGTGCCATTTCATAGACGCCGTAGCCTTTCCAGAGTAGAGTGGCGATGCCGATGCTTCGGATGGCCGACCCGGTAACCGCAATCCGATTGGTCAGATCAAACCGCTGGAAACCTTCCAAACAACCGGTAAAAACGTTGAACAGGGATCCCATCACCCAGGCTCCCACCACCACCGTCACCAGCTTGAGAAACAGCGGGTTTCTGGCCTCTGTGCCCGCGAAAACATGCGGCATCACGAAGAAGTTGCCGAGCAGAATCAGCGGACCGATACAAGCCGAGTAAAACAGCGCGGTATTGAGGATCTCGTTGACTTTGTTGTTCTCGCCGGTCGCCGAATAGTGCGCGGAGTACTTGATGGTGGCCGAGCGGAAGCCGAAATCCATGATCCAGTAGTATTCGGCCAACGAACTTGCCAACGCCCAGAGCCCAAAGTTGTCTTCACCTAGTTTCCTCAGAATAAATGGCGCCAGGACGATCGACGTGCCGATGTTAAACGCCACCGCAAACCAGTTCCAGATGACGTTACCGACGAAGCGTCTGCCGCTCATACGGCCGTTCCGGGAGGAAATACCGCCCTCTCGGACAAGTCGCAGAGAATATGGCCAATCATCAGATGCGATTCCTGGATGTGCGCGGTCACGGCGGAGGGCACCCGAATCGCCAAGTCGGCCAAGGTGGCCATCTTGCCTCCGGACTCGCCCGTGAGTACGACCGTGAAAATACCGTGCTCGCGCGCATAACCGATGGCGCGGATCACATTCTCGGAGTTGCCGGAGGTGGAGAGACCCAGCAAAACATCGCCTCGCCGGCCCAGGGCCTGGACTTGCCTTGCAAAAATGCCTTCAAAGCCGAAATCGTTGGCGCTCGCGGTTAGAATCGAGGAATCCGTGGTGAGTGCAATGGCAGGCAGACCGGGGCGCAAGAATGATTGCGTTAGCACACTTACAAATTCCGCTGCAAGGTGTTGCGCGTCGGCGGCGCTCCCGCCGTTGCCGCACAGCAGAAGTTTGCCATCCTGCCGGAAACAGAGAGCGATCCGCTCAGCCGCGGCCAGGATATCGTCTCCGCACCGTTCTATTAGTCGCTGCTTGGTCGCGATGCTCTCTCTAATATGGCTTTCGAGCCGCGCGAGCGCGTCGGTTGCCAGCACGGTTTCAGAGGACGTATGTTGCATAAATCAGATGTGGAGCCCGAGCAGGTTCCTGAAGCGGCTAAAGCTTGTGCTTCTGCTGACTCCTCCATCTGTTCCATCGTCCCATATCGGCCCGGATCTTTACTCTCCGCCGAAGAACATTTGGGCGATTTGATAAGATTCCGGCGTGCCGATATCAATGAACCTTCCGTCCGCGCGATAGATATTGATTCCGTGTTCTACCCACTGGGGGAATACATCTTTTTCGAGCGAAAGAGGTATATCGGCCGATAACGAGTCTAAGAATTCCGGCGCCAAGACATAGACACCCCCGTTGATCCAGCCAGGAGCGGGCTCGCCGGTTTTTTCGTGAAATGCCAGAGCCCGCTCCGTTTGTGGGGACCATTCCACCGATCCGTAACGGCTGGCGTCTGGAACTCTCAGAATCGCAAGCGTGAGGGCACACCCGGAATCGCGATGAGCGGCGATGAGACCGGCCATGTCCAGATCGAGATAGGAGTCGCCATTGGTCACCAGCCAGGCTTGGTTATCGCCGCAGTTCCGCCAGGCGAGGCGTAGCGCGCCTCCGGTGCCAAGCGGCTGGGGCTCCACGGAATAAACCACGGGAACGGCCTCAAATGCGTTTCCGATCTGGCTTTGGACCTGTTCGCTCTTGAATCCGGTGCAGAGCACAATCCGGCCGGCGCCGGCGCGTGTCAACTGCTTCAATAAGTGGTCGATAAATGGCCGGCCCGCGACTTGCGCCACGGTCTTGGCGGTATCGGGCAGCACCGGCCGCAGGCGTGTTCCCAGACCGCCGGCAAGTACCGCCGCGGTTAAAGGCATCGGGTGTGCCAGACCTGCAATCCCCGCAGATCGAACGCAAAATTGGTCACCACTCCCCCGGCGTGCTCCAGGGATTTGCGGACATCGTGCTGGCGGTGCGTCTCGCAATAGAGGAGCAGATATCCGCCGCCGCCGGCGCCCATCAGCTTGCCTCCGATCGCGCCGTGCCGGCGGGCGACCTCGTATAGCTCGTCCGCCCGCGTGCCTTCCGTAATGTCCGGATTCATGAGTTTCTTGTGCACGAAGCCCTCATGCAGCAGTTCTCCAAACCGAGTCAGGTTGGCGCGCAGTAAAGCCGATTTCATGTCGTGCACCAGGGTGTAAATGCGCTCCATGCTTTCTAGCGTGTTGGGACGGCGTTCCTGGGCGTACTGTATCTGTTTAGTGATGAGTCCGCCGCTGGTGCGGACGTTACCGATGTAGCACATCAGCAGGTGCGCCTCGAGATCGGCGAGTGCGCCCTCATTCAACCGCAGCGGATTGACCAGCACGCCTTTGGGTGAAAATTCAATCAGATTCAACCCGCCAAACGTCGTGCCATACTGGTCCTGCATACCGCCCGGAATGCTCAAATCGTGGCGCTCGATCTGGTAGTTCAGCTCCGCCAGTTCATAGGAGTCCAACACCTGATTCTGATAGGCGGCAATCGCCCCGATGACGGAGGAAACCAGGGCCGAAGAGCCGCCCAGACCGCTTCCGGGAGGGGCGTCGCAGTGGATGTCGAGATCCAGCCCGCGAGTGCAACCCAGACGCAGAATGGCCGCCTTCGCCAGGTCCAGCATGCCGTCATAGATGGGACCTTCGTCGATGTTGTAGTTGATGGTGTGTCCCAAATCGGCCGACCGGATGCGAACTTCCTTGTCTTCGCGCGGGTACAGGGTCACGCGCGCGTACTGTGCGACAGTGGTGCAGAGAACGGCGCCGGGCCTGGTTTCAAACCAGTGAGGAAAATCCGTGCCGCCGCCCGCAAAGCTGATGCGCAGCGGTGTTTTGGCCCGAATAATGACGGATCCGCCGCGGTTACTGGTGGAAAGGTCGGGGACGAAGGTGAGGGTGGCGCTCATGGTCCTTTAAATGCCGCGTTTACTGTCAGTGTAATCGGCTTTGGGGGCCGCGGACTTCAATCAGTGTCGCCCGGTGCGCTGAAGATTCTGCCGGTGTGCGGTGGTGCCGGTGGATTGGATAGGGTCTTAATTAACTTGGATAGGGTCTTAATTAACAATGACACGATGAAAAAGCGCTCCACCCCCGGACTGGTTGGTTGAAGGACATTCAGGACGAGGCCAAAGGATTGGAAAAGCTCACCATGGCCGGCATTGATGCCGAAATCGTTGCCCGCCGTGCTCGCAAGCGGCCCGCCCGGGCAAATAACGCTTGGACATCCACCCCCACAAGCTGTCGCGCGCATCGGGTGAGCGGCCATTTCTATCGCTCTAGCTTAGCTAAGTACACCGTTTCGCAATCAGGGCCTCGTATTGCCGCTTGGTTCCCCGGCTCACGGTCGCGCCGCATAGCCTAGCCCCGAACGTTAGTGAGGGGACCTGCAATACGTCGGCTTACTTATGAAACGGTGTACTGAGCTAAGACTTCCTCCAATGCGCCGCCCGAAAGGCTCAGAAATCCGTCGACCTTGTCTTTGAAGAAATCCGTGGAAGAAATCCGTGCGGGCGAAATCGCTCGTGCAGGCTCGTGGTCAAGGCTTGACACCTGCCAGGGCCACTTTTTCAGCGTCTCTCAGCAGAATATCGACCGGCTCCAAACCAGCATCCGTAAGCAGACCGACCCACTGCATCACAGTCAGGCCCTCCCCGATGCGATCTTGATCGTCGGGAGGTTCGCCGAGAAACCCGTAATCGTAGCCAACCACCGCATTCACTCGCGACCAGAAGCGCCGCCAATCTTCGTACTTGTGCTGGCTGGGCTGTTCCTTTTGCCACGCCTCGAACCCGGGCGCGAACGGCGGCTCCGCTCCTGCCGGTTCCATAAGCAGAAAAACGCCACCTGACCGGAGCAACTGAAAGATGTCGCCGAAAAGTTCCGCGGCTTTCGCCACGCTGAACCAGTGCACGGTGTTGACGGCCACCACGACATCATATTCGCTCGCCAAATCGCGCCTCCAGTTTGGTTTCGTCAAATCGCGCACCCATGTCCGCCCGCCTATGCCATCGCGGCGATTGACTGCGCCGCACAGCGAGACAAAGAACTCATTCCGATCCACGAAATCGATCCGCGCCTGCGGAAATCGCGAGTGAATGGCGCGGCCTGCGTCGCCTGTCCCGCAGCCCACGTCCAAAACCCGCGGGCTCTGGTCAATCGGAAATGGAATCGCGGCGCTGATGAGCTTCAGCGCGCCTGGCTTGGCCGGACCCTGCTCCGCGCGCCACAAATCGAGCCATGTGTCGAGATCTTCGCCGCCAAGTTTATCCTCGATCTCGGCCTGAGTAGGGATTGCCATTGCTTCGTTATCGCACGCCAACGGCGACCGAGTATTGGAAAAATTTGACCGCCGTGGTTGGACGGCCAGAGACGGCGTCCGTCTACTCGTGGCGAGTCCGCTGCAGGAATTCGAGGGGACTCAATCCGGAGAAAGACCTGAACTCGTTGATGAAATGGGACTGGTCGTAGTAGCCGCAGCCGAGCGCCAGATCCGCCCACCGCATCGACGTTTCTGTGCCGGTGCGAACCCTGTCGTCCGTCTGACAATCGAGATACGGTTTTCCCTCCGCATACGGTAAAGGATCTCGCCGCCCCAGGCGATGAACCGCTGCGACCGCCAGATGGAAGCGGCTGATCCTGGCGATCGTCTTGGGAGCCATGCCGAAATATTTGTGGAACTGCGCGATCAAATGGCGCCGGCTACATCCGAATTCCTGCGGAAGCCGTGCCAAATCGACATGATTCGGAGACTCCTGGAGTATCCGCCACGCAGGGAGCAGTGCCGCCGGAGGAGCAGGCGCGGACGCCAACCGTGCAGCTATTATGTTTTCGACGAGGTCAAACCGCGCTGCCCAGTCGCGCGTGGCCTCCGCAGGGCCCGTG
The DNA here is from genome assembly GCA_963836595.1 of Bryobacterales bacterium. Taxonomy (GTDB): domain Bacteria; phylum Acidobacteriota; class Terriglobia; order Bryobacterales; family Bryobacteraceae; genus DATFZA01. Next base: position 1,965,256 of record CAWIKC010000001.1, on the reverse strand, counting down.
AGGAGCCGCGAAAATCGGCCATCGACATCCTCCAGTGCAAGAGTGCGATCCGTAAGCAGGTCCATCGGCGCCCCCAGAAGCATCTGTGCACCGATGGGGTTCAAGCGAATCACCATGAAGTCCCGCGCTCCAAAGGCTTCACGGATCTGATGGCGCTGCTGCAGAGCGGCGATCCATGCTTTTTTGTGCTCGCTTGTGCGCTTGGGGTCTGTGCGCTTCGGGTCCGATCGGTCGTCCGATGCCTCGTCCGATACATCAATGATTCGATGAGGAGCGGCGAAGTTCAGCACGATCGCGACTTCACGTAGTGGGAGCTGCCGCTCATGCAACGGCTTGGGTAAGAAGCCCTCGCTCGCGAAGTAACCCAGGACGTAATCGCGGAGGCGCGGTTCGGCAGGCCGCTGTGCGGCCCGCCAGCGGCCGAGATCGGATCGGTGACCGGTGACTTCGATACGGGTTGAACCCACGAGTCTCATTGCCAATAGTATGTCATCCTTAACCCAACGGCGAACAAAAGGCGGTCACGCCGCCGAATAATATTACTAACTCCAACCCGAGCAAATACTTACAGCCAAAGAAACCTGCCAGCCCGATCCGTTTTTCGCTCCTCGCCTGCTATTGTCAAGTCGAAAGGATTCGCAATATGCAAACCGGTCCAAAGACCCCCGAAGGCAAAGCCACTTCTTCCATGAACGCCACCACCCATGGCCTAACTTCACAAAAAATCGTCCTCCCAAACGAAGACCCCGCCGAATACCAGGAACTCCTCGACATTCTCGTCCAGGAGCACCACCCCGCAACTCCCACCGAATCTCTGCTCGTTGATGACATGGCCCAAGCTCGCTGGCGCCTGGATCGCGTCCGCGACCGCCAGGATCAAGCCTTCGAAGCCGATATTCTCGACCAGAAACTCCTTGCGCTCCTCCACCGTTACGCCACCACGTACGAGCGCTCGTTCTACAAAGCTCTGGAAACGCTCAAGAAACTCCAGCGGGAAGCCAACTCGCCTTTCGTTTCGCAAAGAGCCGAACAGGCCGCCCACTTCCGCATGTTCGACGCCCTCACCGCCCCTCCCAGACCGCTCCTCCACCCCAACGAACTTGGGGCTAAGCCTTCGGCGCCTGACCCAAATTCGCGAGAGGATGGCTACAGGCCGGCATGAACATCGTCTTCGCCTTTCTTAAGAGGTTCCCACGACGACACAACACAGCGAAACGAATCCGATATCCGGAGTGGTACACTTTGCTCCTGCGTGTTTTCTGAGACTGCCTCGGGAATGCCGGTTCGCCGATGCCGAATGGGATGGAGTTAAACCAATCGCGCAAACTGGCGCGTGAACGTGCCGCCGGGAAGCCAATGCCAGCCATACATTTACGTCAGGAAGAAAGAACTTCGATGTCGGTATTGGTGAGATTCAGGCTGCCTGGCTCGTGCGACTCGAGCAGCGGAAACTTCACCCTGCGGCCTGCCTTACGCTCCGTCTTGCGAATCTCTTCTTCGAGCGCGGCGCGAATGACTGTCTTGAGCGAGGTTCCGCGCCGCGCCGCGACCGCCTTCACTTCACGGATCAGATCGTCCGGCAAATCGATCGTCGTGCGCACAAAGGCATATTAGCATTCGCGCTGCTATATACGGACCGGCGGTAAATTCGTTCGACAAGCTGCGCAACATGAAACCCAAGGAAGCCACTATAATCTCAATTGAGGCAACCCGCTTTGGCGTCCCCCCCAACTCGCCTAATTTCCTTCGAGGAATTCGAGCAGCTACCGGAAACACCCAGAGGATTTCGCTACGAGCTCCGGCACGGCGAGCCGGTTCAGATGCCCCCGGCCAACCACCCTCATTACTGCACGCAGCTCCGGCTGCAAGAGATGCTGATCAAGGCCGCCGGAAGCGCCGGTGTGGTCGGCATCGAGATGGCCTTCCGGCCGAGTCCTGATTTCGAATATTGGCAAGCCGACGTGGCATTCGTCTCGCGCGCCCGGTGGGATCGGATTCCACGCACCGGGCACCTGGAGGGCGCGCCGGATCTCGTGGTCGAAGTACTGTCCCCCTCAAACACCGCCGCCGAGATCCTCGACCGCAGGAACGTTTGTCTCGAAAACGGATCGCGCGAGTTCTGGCTCGTGGATATCGAACATCGCCAGGTCGAAGTCTCGACGCCGGATGGCCGCTCCCTCACTTACAAACCCGGTCAGTCGATTCCGCTGTTCTTCGCTCCCGAGGCGACGCTGGCCGTCGGCGCGATCTTCGAGTAGGGCGCACCGCTTTCGGTACAATTGTCGGCGAAGTCCACCGCCCCCGCGACACCGATCAGGCTGCGACGTCGCCATCATGATTGTCGAAACAATTAAGCGAACGCTTCGAGCACGAAGCCTGCGCCGCCGCGTGCCGCCCGAAGGAGCAAGATGCTCGGCCAGACAATCACCACGGAATAAACGAAGGGCGCCGCTATAATCTCAAGTGAGGCAACCCGCTGTGGCGTCCCCCCCAACTCGTTTAGTGTCCTTCGAGGAATTCGAGAAATTACCGGAAACACCCAGAGGATTTCGCTACGAGCTCCGGCATGGCGAGCCTGTTCAGATGCCACCCCCCAATCGCACCCACTACCTGGTTCAGCGCCGGCTCCGCCTATATCTTGAGAAGGCCGCGGGACGCGCGGGTGAAGTCGATATCGAAATGCCATTCCGCCCGCTTCCCGAATTCGAATATTGGCAAGCTGACGTGGCCTTCGTGTCACGGACCCGTTGGGATAAGACTCCAGACGAAAGACACCTCGCAGGCGCGCCGGACCTGGTCGTCGAGGTGCTGTCCCCCTCCAACACCGCCGCAGAGATCCTCGACCGCAGGAACGTTTGTCTCGAAAACGGATCGCGCGAATTCTGGCTCGTCGATATCGAGCATCGCCAGGTCGAAGTCTCGACGGCGGATGGCTGCACCCTCAGCTACAAAGCCGGTCAGTCGATTCCGCTTTTCTTCGCTCCCGAGGCGACGCTGGCCGTCGGCTCGATCTTCGAGTAGGGCGCACGCCTCTTCAGTACAATTGTCCCGAGATACCGCTGATGGTGGGCGACCGGCTGGGCCTCGTATGAGATCCTCGCTCAGATCCGACTACGCCAGGCATAACAAATCGATCGGCTTCCTCGCGGACCACAAGCTCAAGACGATCGATGCGGTCGGGGGGCCGCGACCACACTGGCCGACGCCGCCGAGCAGCGATTGATCGAATCAGAAGCCGGCGCCGAACCACAAGCGCCAGACCGGCTTCACCGATTCAAAGCCATACTTGGATTGTCGACGGCTACCGGAAATGAGGCGGGAACCTCGAGTTCCCTCTCTATCGCTCTAGACAAAGCAGCCGAGAATGCCGAAGCCATGACCTGAACGTTTGGTTCGGCGAACATGTCCCGGTGATTCGCCGGAACGTCCACCACCGTCAGGTTGGGAACAATCTGCCGCCATCCATATGCCGCATCGGCGTCAGTTCCGGGCGGACGTACCGAGGCGCGCATCAGAACCACTCTTCCGTCATACGGGAGCGGTAGGTAGTCGCTGTTGGCCACGCTCAGGACCCGTTCGAACGAGCGCAACTGATCGTTCAGACGGCGATCGGTCCAAACGTGCAGCTTGTAGAACCAGCTCCAAACCACGCGCTTCGTGTGCTCGCGAGCGGTATCGAGGCGATCCACCAGGTACGCGGATTTGCTCGAAAAATCGAGGTGCGCCAGATTTCTGGCGTGGAACTTCAGACGATCCCGGCCGGCGGCCCAGCGGCTGCCATATGGCGAGCGGGCTCGATTGAAAGAGTCGATCAAGATCACTACCGGAACGTCTTCCCCGGTCGCGCGAAGCTGTTGCGCCATTTCGAAAGCGAGCATGCCGTCCACGCACCACCCGGCCAGCGAGTACGGGCCGCGGGGCTGGTATTCGCGCAGCATGCGGATGTAACGCTCCGCGATATCCTCCAAACGGAACGGCGGATCGAACGCGGCCGCCTCGGGCTGTAGGAATCCAATTACCGGATGGTTTCCCGCCAGCCTCAGGATGAGAGGCCGGAAGAGCGGTTGTGGACCAATGAGAAATAAAGGCGATCCTGAGCCCGAAGAGCTGATCGGTATCAAGCGGGAATGCGCGGCGGTCGATCCGCTTGACTTGAGCAACTCGGCCATCTTGCGGACCGTGGGCGCTTCGAAGAAATTCACTAATGTCAAGCGCTTGCTAAAGGCTCTTTCCACTCCGGCCAACAAGCGCATGCCCAGCAGGGAATGACCTCCGAGATCAAAGAAGTCGTCATCCAATCCGATCGGTCTGCGGCCCAGAACATCCTCCCAGATTTGCAGTAGAAGGACTTCGACCACGCCCCGGGGTTCCGGACCGGGGACCGGGCGATCGTTCGCACGAGGTGTAGATAGGGCGCTACGATCAATTTTTCCGTTGAGTGTGAGCGGCAGAGCTTCCAGCGGGTAAATCCTCGACGGAACCATGTACGAGGGAAGCTTTTGCTTCAAAAATTGCCGCAGATCCGCTTCGTCGGGAACCTCCTTGTTCAACGGAACGAAATGAGCCACCAGCCGTTTGTCGAGCGGCCCCTCGTCGATCACCGTCACCGCCGCGGCACCCACGGCGGGATGCTCGCGCAGTGCGTTTTCGATCTCCCCCATTTCGATCCGGAATCCGCGGATCTTCACCTGGTTGTCAATGCGTCCCAAAAACTCGAGATTTCCGTCCCGCCGGAAACGCACCAGATCGCCCGTCTTGTAGAGAAGCGATCGGCCAGCGGAAGAGTGACCGAAGGGATTTGCGACAAATTTCTCTTTGGTCAGCTCCGGACGGTTCAGATAGCCGCGTGCGACTCCAGCTCCTCCCACGTACAACTCGCCCGGCACGCCGATCGGCGCCGGTTGCCTCTTTCCATCCAAGACGTACAGTTCCAGGTCCGGAATGCGGGTTCCCACCAGACTTCCGGAATCGTTTTCTATGGCCTCCCGCGGGATCTTGAAATAAGTGACATGCACGGTCGTCTCCGTGATTCCGTACATGTTGACTAGCTCGGGACGCTCCCCATGGCGCCGGACCCAGGGAAGGAGCATCTTGAATTCGAGTGCCTCGCCACCGAAAATTACCAGCCGCAGGGCGAGCCGGGCGGAGTCCGGCGACCTCTCATCCGCCAGAATCAGATTCCGAAACGCCGAAGGCGTCTGGTTCAGCACCGTCACGCCCTCGCGAACCAATAACTCGTGGAACGCTTCGGGCGATCGGACCACTCCTTGAGGAACGACAATCAGCCGCCCTCCGTGGAACAGTGCGCCCCAAATCTCCCATACTGAAAAATCGAATGCGGCGGAATGAAACAAGGTCCAAGTATCGTGTGGGCCAAAGCCAAACCAATTTTCCGTGGAGGAGAATAGCCGGGTCACGTTGGCGTGGGTGACCACCACGCCTTTGGGCTTTCCGGTCGATCCCGAAGTGTAAATCACATACGCCGCATTCTCCGGCTCGACCTGACGCGCGGGATTGTCGGCCGGTCTACCCGCAATCCGCGGCCAATCGGAATCCAGGCAAATCTCTACCGCCTGATGCGGTGGCAATTTGTCAACCAGACCAGATTGGGTGATCAGCACCCGTACCTGTGCGTCCGCCAGCAGAAACGCCAGGCGCTCCGCGGGATATGCCGGATCCATGGGCACATAGGCGCCGCCTGCCTTCAGCACCCCCAGGATCGCAACCAGCATTTCGATCGACCGGTCCATGCAAATCGCGGCCAATGTCTCGGGGACGACGCCGACCGCCCGCAATTCGTGCGCAAGTTGGTTCCCCCGTTGGTTGAGCTCGCTATAGCTCAGCGAGCGATCTCCGAAAACAACGGCTACTGCTTCCGGACACGCCGCCGCCCGTTCCTCGAACACTTCGTGAACGCACCGGTTTGAGGAAGGCGCCTGAAGCGGCTGGTTCCAGTCCACTAAGATTTTCCGCGACTCATCTTGACTCATCAGAGCCAGGTCGGAAATCCTCGCGTCCGGGTTGCTTACGATCCCTTCGAGGACCGTCTGGTAGTGCCCCAGCATCGAGCGCGCGGTCGCGGCGTCGAACAATGCGGTGTTGAAGTTGAGCACGCATTCCAGTTGCGACCGGGTCTCGGTCAATTCCAGCGTCAGATCGAACGCCGCCGCGCCGGGATCGAAATCGAACGCGGCGGCCTCCAGTCCTTCTAGCCGAGGCGAGATTTCCGGAAAATTGTTCAACTGGAACAACACCTGGAACAGCGGCGGGTGGCTGAGATTGCGCTTAGGGCGCACGATTTCAATGATCCGTTCCAGCGGCAAGCTCTGGTGATCGTAGCCGCCCACGGCAGCCTCGCGGATGCGTGACAGAAGCTCCCGAAACGTGGGATCTCCCGCCAAGTCGGCGCGGAGGGGCAGCGTATTGATGAACGGGCCGATCAGAACTTCGGTCTCCGGCCGGTCGCGCAAGGTCACCGGCGTTCCCACGCAAATATCGGTCTGCCCGCTGTAGCGCGCGAGCAGCGTTTGGAACGCCGCAAGCAGCGTCATGAAAAGCGTGGTAGATTGCGTGCGGCTGAGGGATCGGAGCCGGCGGCCAAGTCGCCCGGCAACGACCGGCGCTCGATTGCGCCAGCGAACGTCTGCCGGGCCGGCCTGGGGCGATCGGTGGGTAAATCCAGCCGCTCAGGCAGTCCGGAAAGCTGCTTGGACCAATAGGCTTCGAGCGGCGCCGCGTTTCGCTCCATTTGGTCCCTTCTCCAGGAGGCGAAATCGGCGTATTGAATGGCCAGTTCGGGCGGAGGAGTAAAGTCTTCGGACGATCCAGCCGCAAACCGGCGATAGAACGTATCGAGTTCACGGAAGAAGATCGCCTTCGACCATCCATCGCTTGCGATATGGTGCAGGGTGAGGATCAGCACATGATCCTCGCGATCGAGGCGGAGCAGCGCTCCGCGAACGGGAAAATCGCGCGACAGATCGAAATAGAGGTGCGTTTCGCGGCGCGCCAACTCCCGGGCGCGCTCTTCGCGTCGATCCTCCGCGAGCCAAGCCAGATCCGACGAAGCCAGATCCGTGAACGGAAGCTCGATCGGATACTCGGATTCCACGCGCTGGCGAAGATCGCCGTTCAAGCTAGGAAAAATCGTCCTCAGCACTTCATGCCTGGCGACAATCGCGCGAAAGCTTTTCTCGAGCGCATGCACCTGCAACGGCCCTCGAATGCGAACCGCGGCGGAAGCCGTGTAGGCCGCGCTTTGTTCCTCCATCTGCGTGAGGAACCACAAACGCTCCTGGGCAAAGGAGGTGGGGAGATCGCGCTCGCGCGGCACGCGCGGGATATGCGTGGCCTGCGGCTTGCCGGCCCTATCGATCCATTTCGAAACGGCGCGAATGGTCGGTTCATCGAACAGCCTGTGCATCGGGAGGTCGATGCCGAATTCATTGCGTGTCCGCGCGATCAGGCGGGCGCCCAGGATCGAATCGCCGCCAAGATCGAAAAAATCGTCATCGATGCCGATCGGCTTGACGCTCAGGATTTCGCTCCAGATGGATAACTGGCGCATTTCCGTATCCGTGACCGGAGGCGCAAAGCCGCGCCCGGCCTTGACGGGAGCCGGCCCGGACAGCCCCAGCTTTTCCGCCAGGCCGATACGCTGTGGTTTGCCGGTCGGCCCTTTCGGGAGTTCGTCGAGAAACACGATTCGCCGCGGCACCTTGAAATCCGCCAGCCGGGCTGCGGCGAACTCGCGGATTTCCATGTCGCTCAGGCGAGCCCCTTCCCGCAACACGCCTTCTTTCAACACCCCTTCTCGCAAAACCCCTTTTCGTAAAACAATGGCAGCGCCCACTTCTTCGCCTAGCCGTTCGTCGGGCAGGGAGAACGCCATCGCTTGGGCGATATCGGGATGAGCCAGCAACACTTCATCGATTTCCCGCGGGGCGATTTTCTCACCGCCGCGGTTGATTATTTCCTTTAGGCGGCCGGTAAGGAACAGGTATCCGTCTTGGTCCAGCCGGCCTTGGTCGCCGGTGCGGAACCAGCCAGAAGTGAAGCAAGCTTGATTGGCGCCCGGATTGTCTTCGTACCCGGCTGTCACATTCTCGCCGCGAATGACCACTTCGCCCACTTCGTGGGGTCCGAGCAGATTTCCCGCGCCATCCATAATCGCGACGCCGCATCCGGCGGCGCGCCCGACCGACCCTGGCTTGCGCGCGGCGGGCGGGAGCGGATTGGTGGACATCTGGTGCGAAGCTTCGGTCATGCCGTACGCTTCCACCAAGGGAACTCCCAGTGCTTCTTCCACCTCCGCCATCAACTTCGGCGCCAGGGCCGAGGAGCAAGATCGCGCAAACTTGAGCGATGTCCCGCGCGCCGAGGGAAGCTGGCGGGCTCGCGTCAGAATGGACTGATGCATGGCCGGAACCGCCGTGTACCAGGTAGGCTGAAATTCCTTGATCCAATCGAAGAATTGCGGAGCCTGCAGGCCGGGCATAGCGGCAACGCTGGCGCCGGCGTTCCAGGAAGAAAAAACCGCGCCTATCAGCCCATGAATATGGAACAGTGGCATGATATTTAAGCATCGATCCGAGGGCTGGAGCGAGAGCGAGGCGGCGATGTTGTGGCTGGAGACGCACAAATTCGCATGCGTCAAAGGAACGATTTTCGGCCGTGCCGTCGAACCGGATGTGTGCAGGACCAGAGCGACGTCATCGGAACCGGCGAACTCGACAGAAAGCGGCACTGGCGCGAAATTCTGTTCGAGATCAAAAGTGCCGGCAGGCCGCGCCGGATCCATACTCAAATGAATCACTGGCACGCCCAGCTTTCGCGCGGCGGTTGCCGCGGGAACGGCAAAATCCAACGGGAGCACCAAAGCTTTGGGCTTCAGGTCGGAAAAGTAGAACTCGAATTCGGCGGCCGAGTACGCGGGATTCAGCGGAGCGCACGTCGCTGCCGCGGCAATAGCGAAACAGGCTACGGCGCTTTCCGGCCCATTCGGCAATACCAGTGCGACACGATCTCCTCGATGAATGCCGCGGCGCCGTAACGCCTTGCCGGTATTCTCGATTTGAAGGAGTAATTCGGAGTAACTTAACGGCGCCCGCGAGGTTCCCAGGAGCGCGGTGGAGCGCGGTGCTAGTTCGGCCCGGCTCTTCAATAAAGCATAGATGTTCATCTGCCTTACCGGGTGGTGAGCAGCACTTCCCAGGCTGCTTCGGGCCGCGCCCGCGACCGGGCGCTGCCGCTACACAAATCGGGATCAACTTGCCGCCTGGATCTATTAGCGGCGCGGGAGACATGCGTTCCCTCCCGACTCCCGATTATACAGATCTTCGTAACGGCAAGCAAACATTTTATCAACTCAATGTTCTCCCCGTAAATGCGGGGGAGTAGTCGAATTCTGAGGGGGGAGAGGTCCCATGCCGGTACTATGACTGATTCATGAAGCTGCCGAAGCGCGAATGCGTAGTCGTTGAGATTCAGAAGCTGGTAGTAACAGGGCACGGGTGCTTGTGTCAGTTAGAATCCGCGAATACCGAGGCGGAAGAACTAAGGTCGGCACTTTGCGCTTTTTGTCTCATACCGAACAAAGGAATTCCGCAAACGAACACCCGCTGGATGTGGCGTGAGCTAACAACTTTGTTTGTACAGATCGCAGGGGCAGCAGACTTGCCCAAGACCCTGTCATAAAATCTATAAGGGGGGTAAAGCCTTGATTGGAAACATCCTGTCCTTCCTGAGTGAGCTGAAAGTAGGCGCCCGATCCCTGGCCCGCGCAAAAGGCCTCACTGCGACCGTAATACTGACCCTCGCGCTGGGAATCGGAGCCAATGCCGCGATGTTCAGCCTGGTGCGCGGCGTGCTGCTGCGTCCGCTGGTCAACCGCGACGAGGACCGCCTCATCTACATCCGCCAGAGCGCGCCCGGCAGCGGAACGGACAATGTTACGTTCTCAGTGCCGGAGATCGCGGACCTACGCGCGCGCGTGAAAACACTGAGTTCGTTCGGCGATTTCTCCACCATCGGTTTCACGATGATCGGACTCGGAGAACCTCGCTCGGTTCGGGCCGGCGTGGTGGGAGGGTCATATTTCCAGGTGATGGGGTTGCGCCCGGTGCTCGGCCGGCTGCTGGATGCCCACGACGATGGTCCGAAGGCGGCGGGCGCCGTGGTGTTGACCTACCGTTTCTGGTCGACGACGCTGAACAGCGATCCCTCGGTGCTTGGGAAAACCGTCCGGCTCGATTCGTTCATCGATGCGCGCCCGGCCACTGTAGTGGGCGTTTTGGAGCCCTGCGTCCCGTATCCCCAGGACACGGAAATCATCGCCAACATCGTAACGAGTGCGCATCATCTGTCGGCCACCATGGTGACCGGCCGGATACACCGGATGACCGAATTGTTCGCAAGGCTGGCGCCAGGCGCGGATCTGGAAACGGCGCGTGCTGAATTGCGTTCGGTATACGGAACCATGAAGCACGAGCACCCAGAAGCCTATCCGGCAAAATCCGATTTCCGCATCAGCGCGGTGCGGCTGCGCGACGAACTGACGTCGGGAGCGCGAACCATACTGCTGGTGCTGATGGCCGCATCGGTGCTGGTTTTCGTGATTGCCTGTTCCAACGTTGCCAACTTGATTTTGGCGCGCACCGCGCGCCGCGAAAGCGAACTCGGCATCCGTGCGGCGCTGGGCGCCAGTACCGGTGCTTTGCGGCGTAATCTGTTGGCCGAGAGCCTGTTGCTGTGCGTCGCCGGCGCTGGCGTGGGTCTGCTCATCGCCAGCCCGATGGTGGCCTTGCTGGCGCGCTACGCTTCCCGCTTTTCCGTGCGTGCCCTCGACCTCACCGTCGACCCGAGCATGCTCTTGGTAGGTGCGGGACTGGCCGTGGCCGCCGCGGCTCTGCTGGCATTCGTTCCTCGTCTGCCGTCCTCGGGGGGCGCCCAGGGATTCGCTCTTGCCAGCGGCAGCGCTCGCGTCACCGGCGTCGCGAATCGGAAATTGCGGGTCTTCGCGGTCGTTCAAATCGCTGCCTCGTTCGTGCTCGTGGCGTCGGCCGGCGCATTCGTGAAGACGCTGCTTTCGCTCGAGGCCGCACAAACTCCTTTCGATACACACCATGTGCTGGCAGTGGACGTCCCCGTGATGCACACCGGAAAAACGCCCAGCCAGATTGTCGATTACTACCGGGAAGCGGCACGGTGGATCCGGGAACTGCCCGGAGTTGAGAACGTGGCTATTGGCACGGCCGTTCCTTGGCGCGATGCCGACAGCGACTTCGCGCTTGAATTCGGCGCCGACGGCCACGTTCCGGCGCCGGGCGAGGAACATCACAGCGCGAGGTTTCGAGTCATCACACCCGGATTTTTCGCAACTCTCGGCCTGCCTATCCTCGAAGGACGCGATTTCAACGACGCCGACCGCGACGGCAGCGACCAGGTCGCGATCATAAGCCAGAGCCTAGCGCAACGCATGTTCCCCAAGGGCGATGCGCTGAACCATCATGTGATGTGGACCGACCCGATCCTGAAGGTCATCCCCATGGTCAGCCCCGCGCCACAGCGGATTATCGGTGTGGTGGCGGACATGGACGACATGCACGTTGTGGGCCGGCCGAACATGGCCGTATATCGGCCTTTTGATCAGGAGGCAGTCTTGGGAGGCGGGCGTCTGTTCGTTCACACGCGTTCCAATTCGTATGCTTTGGTGACGCCGATCACGCGTATCCTGCGCAAAATGTCCGCGGACCAACCCGTGGAACGCGCGGCGACCCTGGACGACGTTCGTGCGGAGGTGCTTTCGTCCGATCGCCTCAATGTTGTCGTGTTCAGCGTTTTCGCGGGAGTCGCGCTGCTGATCGCGGTGGTGGGCGTTGCGGGCGTGCTCGCTTTTTCCGTGAGCGGACGCACGCGGGAGTTTGGCATCCGGCTGGCGGTCGGCTCGCAGCCGCGGCATCTGCTGACACGAGTGATCGCCGAGGGCGCGGCCATGTCCCTGGGCGGACTCGCTATCGGGGTTGCCTGCGGCTATGGGCTCGCGCAACTGGCGGGCGCGTATCTCGGAGATCTGAGAATGCCGGGCTTGCTGCCGGTGGCCGGTTCGGCTTTTGTGCTGCTGCTTGCCGCCGTGATTGCTTCCCTGATACCAGCGGCGCGGGCAGCCCGAGTGGATGTGATTCAGGCGTTGCGAACCGAGTGACCGCAATCCCGGATGCTGGTAAACGCACACCCGTCTTAGCGCGCGATAATCGGTTATGCGAGCCGTGATCCTCCTGCTGGCCGCGGGCCTCTCGCTGTTGGCCTCGGAGATGACGATCACCGTGGCTCAGCTGGTTGCTTTTATCCGCTCTACCATACAACTGAGACAACCCGACCGGCGGGTAGCGGAGTACCTGCGCCACGTGCGTCTCACCGAGAAACTGGACGACCGGACAATAGAAGATCTGACTGGACAGGGGGCGGGCCCGAAGACCGTAGCGGCGCTACACGAACTGCGGGACGGTTCGGCAACGCTGCCCTCACCGCCTCCGCCTCCGCCTCCACCGGTGATTTACAAGATACCGCCGCCCGACTCCCTCGAGCAGGGGCGCATTCTGGATCGGGCTCGTGAGTACGCGCTCAATTACACGCGCCAGCTTCCGGATTTCATCTGTGTGCAAGTGACCCGCCGTTGGGTGGATACCACGGGCTTGGATACGTGGCGCCATCTCGACACCATCACAACGCGACTGAGCTACTTTGAGCAAAAGGAAGATTACAAAGTCGTGCTGGTCAACGACCAGCCGGTGCGGGATCTGCCTTTGGAAGTGTTGGGTGGGACCATTTCGGCCGGCGAGTTCGGCAGCATGATGAAAGACATTTTTTCGACCGCCTCCGAGACGCGCTTCGAGTGGGAGCGATGGGCCACCTTGCGAGGAAAGCGTAATTACGTTGTCTCTTATGACATCGATCAAGCGCATTCACGTTATCACCTGATTGCGAATCTTTCGCTCGACATTGTGACGGCGTACCGCGGGCTGATCTACATCGACAAAGAGACCCAAGCGATTTCGCGGATCACTCTCAAGGCGTATGGAATTCCGTACACGTTCCCAGTGCGCGATGTGACCACTACGCTCGACTACGACATGACCAAAATCGGAGGAGTGGCGTTTATGCTGCCGTTGAAGGCCGAGATCGCTTCACGCCGGGGAGATGAATCGACGCGCAACGATGTGGAGTTCCGCTTGTACCGCAAGTTCGGCGCCGACACCAGCATCACTTTCGATACCACGGATGAAGCGCCGCCGCCCAAGAAGCCCTAGCTGCCCGTGTCTAAACCCCGATTTTCGCCGTGGCGAATAGCCGGTCGAATTCCAGCCTCCCCAGCGTCGCTACAACACGCTGCGGGCTGGCGGTTGAGGGTTTCGGCACCCCGAAAAACAGTCGGAAATCGGCCCGCGGACGTTGCGGCCACTTTAGACACGGGCTGCTAGAGATGGTGAGCTCGATTCTACGCCCATTGGACGGTTGAACTCACAACGGTACGCCCGCGCCGGCGTCGGACCCCCTCGTTCCGCCGGAACGCGCAGCTACAATACGGGCATGGGCACTCGTCTTCTATTGGCCTTCATCATTACGGTACCGTTGCTGGCGGATCAAACCACCAAAACCGCTCTCATAGAAGAGATGCTTCAATTGACCGGCGCCGACAAGATGGTGGACGACGTCCTCGATCAGCAACAGGCGCTGATCAAACAACAGTTGAGCAACCTGGTTCTGCAGGATGACAATCTCGCGCCCTACCGGGACAAGCTTGAGCCGGTGATCCAGGACTATCAAGTGAAGGTCGTTGACGTCGTGAAGCGGGCGATGAAGTGGACGCAGGTGAAGCCGCAGATGGTCAAGGTCTACGACGAGCTGTTCAGCGAAGAGGAGTTGGCGGCCATCGTTGCGTTCGATAAGACTCCGGCGGGGAGGGCGCTGATCGAGAGAACGCCCGCCTTGACAGGAAAAACGATGGCGATCGGGATGCGCCAGTTGACGGACGCGATGCCGGAGATTCAGGATTTGTCCGAGAGGATGAAAGCCGATATGCGGAAAGCGATCATTCAGAAGTAAGCTCGGCGATGGCGGCGCCAGCCAGGCGAAGTACGTCTTGCGGGCTCTCTTGCATGACTTTGATTATTCTTATGGGTCCGTTGCCAAACGGGCGCCAACGCTGAAACATGCGCTCGCAGACGAAACCGCGGAAGATGCTGAGTAGCGGGACTCCACAGGCGGCTGCCACATGCCCTCCCGCGGAATCGTAGCCGGCATAAAGACCGCTGCGGCGGATGTGCTCGGCGAAGCCCGCGAACGAGCCATCCCAAAATTCCGCTGCCACGCCGGCGTTGGTCACCGCTCGCTCCACCCGTTCGGCTTCTTCGCCGCCTGCGCCGCGGTCAATCAATAGAGGTTGAGGCAGGCGTTTGAGAAGCTCCGATTCAAAAGGATCCGCCAGACGTTTGGCGGCGTTCTCTCCTACCCCGAAACTGACTGTAGTGGCAAAGGCTTTGGCGTTGAGCCCGGTGTGAATGTAGGCTTGCGCGTCAGGCCTGCCAATCCAGCGCCGGGTTAACTCGACGAGCGACTCCGCGCCATCGCCGCCATAGGAACGGCTATCGAAAAAATAGTAGTCTTCCTCGCGGCCTGCCGGAAGTAAGCCCAATTGCGTGAGCCGCGAATCGGGATCGAGCACCAGGCTATGCGGCGCGGCAAATAACTCCCGCAGGACCGGCCAGACCGACAAGCGTTCGATCAATGTGCCGGAACGCGGATAGGGGATTTCGCACAACTCGACGTCGCTAAACAACTCTGCGTTCTTGCGCGGTCCCACAAAACAGATGCGGCTTTGCGGAAAGCGCTTCTTCGCCGCGTCGAGAACGATGCTGGTGACCGCAACATCGGCGCCCAGCGTAACACGCGAGAGCACGAACACGATTTGCGGAACGCCTTCAATTGCCCTGGGCCGCGAAATGCGCGCGTAGCGGCCCTTGATGTCGAAAGTCTGAAGTTCCGGAAAAACACGCCGCAGGATTCCGCAGAACAGATCGACATAGCGCGCCACATCGGAGGGCTCGAAGCGGTCTCCCAAAGGCTCGATGATCTCGGTGAACAAACGCCTGGTCGCGGCCAGCGCGGCCTGCCGGTCAGGGGAGATACTTTCCAACCAACAGCTCCAGGTTTTTCTTGGTCAGTTCCGGTATGACCGCAACATCGGTGAACAGAGCGTGCGCCAGGGCGGAACCGCATTTGCACGTCCGCTCGGCCGGCATGCTGGCAACTGCGGCAGCGACCACTTTGCACGCGTTCTCGGCATTCTTCTGCAAGTTGGCGACGATGTCCGCGACCGTCACCGCGTCATGTTCTTCATGCCAGCAGTCGTAGTCGGTAACCATCGCCAGAGTGACGTAGCAAATTTCGGCTTCGCGCGCGAGCTTGGCTTCCTGCAGGTTGGTCATGCCGATGATGTCCATGCCCCAGCTCCGGTAGAGGTTCGATTCGGCTTTGGTAGAGAACGCCGGACCCTCCATGCAAAGATATGTGCCGCCTTTCGCGGATTTCACGCCGGTGGCCTGGCAAGCGGTTTGCGCGACGTCAGAGAGCTGCGGGCAGATGGGCTCGGCAAAGCTGATGTGGGCGACTAGCCCTTCTCCGAAAAACGTGGAGGCGCGTCCGTGTGTGCGGTCGCAGAACTGATCCGGTATGACGAAAGTCAAGGGATCGTGTTCTTCCTTCAGCGAACCAACCGCGCTGAGCGAGAGAATGCGTTCCACGCCCAGTTTCTTGAAGCCGTAAATATTGGCGCGAAAATTCAACTCGGAAGGCAGGAAGCGGTGACCGCGCCCGTGCCGGGCGAGAAACGCGATGGTCTTGCCGCCCAGGGCGCCCACCATGTACGCATCGGACGGACGGCCCCACGGCGTGTCGACCAGAATTTCCTGCTGGTGTTCGAAGCCCGGCATGGAGTACAATCCGCTACCGCCAATGATGCCAATGGTTGGTTTCATTCAAGCTCCAGCATAGGAAGACAGAAGTTGGCTGGCTGGCCCACCTCGGGTCCGCTCCCTGACGGTCGCGGCTCGGTCACGCCTTCCGAGCCGCGACCGTGAGGGAGCGGTGGCGCACCATCGCAGGGCCTGTCGTGCTGGTGCGTTGGCTTCATGCCTGAATCAGCTCCAAGAGGACACCGCCGGTGGAAGCCGGATGCACGAAGACATAGAGATGGCCGCCCGCGCCCGCGCGCGGTTCGTTGAGCAGACGCGCTCCGCTGGCCCGCAGCCGCTCGACCGACGCGGTCAAGTCTGGAACTTTGATGGCGACGTGATGCAGACCCTCACCGCGCTTTTCGAGAAATTTGCCGATCACCGAATCCGGCGCAGTCGGCTCCAGCAGCTCGATTCTTGGACCGCCGGCCGGCAGCATCGCCACGTTGACCTTTTCGTGCTCCACAGTTTCGCGCAGAGACACGGAGAAGCCCAGTTGCTTCTCATAAAAGTTCAGAGCCGCATCCAGGGATTTAACCGCGATCCCCAGATGATCGATATTTAATTCTCCAGCCATGTTTCGACCAGCGTATATGGATCTATTGTGCGCGAAGCAACTTCCCGCGCTCCCGCTACAAAATCGACCTGCGCGAATTTGTCCAGCGCCCGCTCGCGCAGCATTTCTTTCAAGCGCAGAGTCCAGGACGCCACCGCGCGCTCATTCGGATTGCCGCGTTCGAGATACGACCGCATGGCCGCCAGCACGTCCGCGATGCCGGTTCCTTCGGTCGCCACCGTTCGCACGATCGGAGGAACCCAGCAGTCTTTTCGCATTGCCAGGCTTTGCATCGACTTAATCTCGCGCTCCAGTTGTTCCGCGCCCGGCTGGTCGGATTTGTTGATCACGAATACGTCGGCGATTTCCATGATACCCGCTTTGATCGCCTGCACATCGTCGCCCATGCCGGGCACTAAAATCAGCGCCGTCACATCGGCCAGACGAGCCACCTCCACTTCATCCTGACCGACACCGACGGTTTCGACGATCACCGTTTGTTTGCCTGCCGCTTGCAGCAGAAGCGCCATGTCCGTAGTAGCGCCCGCGAGACCGCCCAGCCAGCCGCGCGTGGCCATGGAACGAATGAACACCGCCGGATCGGCATGGTGGCGGATCATGCGGATGCGGTCGCCGAGAATCGCGCCGCCGGTATAAGGACTGGTGGGATCGACGGCGATCACGCCGATGCGCTGATCTTCTTTGCGCAGTTCCGTAATCAGTTGATCGGTGAAGGTGCTTTTACCGGCCCCGGGAGCGCCGGTAACGCCCAGGACAACGGATTTCCCGGTGTGCGGAAAGAGTTCCTTCATCAGGCCGGCGGCATCCGGATGACGATTCTCAATCATCGTAGCCGCGCGCGCCAGCGCCCGCGTATCGCCTTCCAGAATCCTGTGGGGCAGGTTGTCAGCCTGCGGCGGGTTGTTAACCCGCCTCTGCTCTTCCGCCATCATCGGCTCTTGAGCAACTGCCGCGCAATCACCATGCGTTGGATTTCGCTGGTGCCTTCTCCAATGGTGCACAGCTTGACATCGCGATAGAACTTTTCCACCGGATAGTCTTTGATGAAGCCGTAGCCGCCATGTATTTGCACCGCTTCATCACACACGCGGACGGCGATTTCAGAAGCAAACAGTTTCGCCATGGACGATTCTTTGGTGATGCGGAGACCCTTGTCCTTGAGATAGGCGGCGCGATAAACCAACATACGCGCGGCTTCGATGGACGTAGCCATATCGGCCAGCTTATGTTGTATGGCCTGAAACTCCGAGATGAACCGGCCGAACTGTTTGCGCTGTTGCGAATATCGGAGCGCCGCGTCGAACGCTCCTTGGGCGGTACCCACCGATAGCGCCGCGATGGAAATCCTGCCGCCATCCAAGGTACGCAGGCTGTCCACAAAGCCTTCGCCTTCTTTGCCGAGCAACTGCGACTGCGGCAGGCGGCAGTTGCTGAACAGGACTTCTCCTGTGGCGCTGGCCCGCATACCGAGCTTGTTTTCCTTCTTGCCGACACTGAAGCCGGGGACGCCGGTTTCGAGAATAAATGCCGAAATTCCATGCTGCGAAGCAGTCCGGTCTGTGACCGCCATGGCCACGCAAACCTGTGCGTACTGCGCGTTGGTGGTGAACGTTTTTCCGCCGTTGAGTACCCAACAGGACGCGCCGTCTTTGACGGCAGTGGAACGAGTGCCGGCGGCGTCGGAGCCGGCTTCGGGCTCGGTCAGCGACCAGCAGCCAATCCACTCGCCGGTGGCCAGCTTGGGCAGGTATTTCCGCTTCTGTTCGTCATTGCCGGCCAGATAAATGTGATTAGAGCAGAGCGAATTGTGAGCGGCCACAATCAAGCCGACGGACGGATCCACGCGCGAGAGTTCTTCGATGATGATGGCGTACTCGATGTAGCCGAGACCGGCGCCACCTAGCTCTTCCGGAAAAATAGCGCCCATTAGCCCAAGTTTGCCGGCTGCCTTGATCGCTTCGAGCGGGAAGATTTGGTCTTCATCCCATTCGAGGACATGCGGGCCAATTTCGGCTTCGGCGAACTCGCGCACCGTTTTGCGTAGATGCACCTGTTCCGGGGTTAAGTCAAAATCCATCCTGCGTTCCTAGGCGATCTCTTCTTTGCGAGTGTCCCAGCGCACGGTCCGTTTTTGCAGATAGCTCTCGACCGCCATGCGGCACGCAATGGAAACGCGGTAACCGAGTTCGGCGGGACAATCGGGCTCGGCGCCGGTGCGCAGGCAATCCAGAAAGTTCTGCATATGCGCGTTGGGAGAAGTGGAGGTGCGGCCCAGCAGTTCCGCGGCATCGGGGCGGTTCACGCGCTGCGGGACGTAGCGAATCTGCTGCCCGCGCATGATAGTGCCGTCGGTACCGAGCACCTCTTCCGTGACGCCAAGCTGATTATTGCCGAATCCGGAATCCCAACTGATCAGCAGATCCTCAGGCTGTTCGAGCGAGACATGCATGGTGTCGGGAACTTCGCGGCCGTCGCGCCACAAATAGATTCCGCCCGTCATGGTGACGGATTTGGGGATTTCGAGATTCAGCGCTTTGTACCAGAAGGCAAGCTGCTGGCTCAGGTTCTCATGCACGCCGCCGCCGGAATAGTCCCAGAAATAGCGCCAGTTGATGTAGCGGTTGGGATCGAACTCGCGTTGGCTGTCGAAATAACTCCAGGCGATAGTGTCGAGGCTCATGTCCGGATAGACGGGCCGCGCCCATTGCGGGCGGCCATGCGGCGTGTTCCGGAAATGATGCATGTGGATAGCGGTGATGCGGCCGGTTTGGCCGCTCTCGAGGAAGCGGCGGGCGTCGGTCAAATGCCCGGAGGAGCACGATTGATGGCCGACTTGCACGATGCGCCGGGACGCCTGTTGCGCTTTCACGATTCGCTTGGCCTCGTCAACGGTGAAGGCCATGGTCCTCTCGACATACACATGCTTGCCGGCGTTCAGCGCCTGAACCACCGGTTCGCCGTGCAGGTGCTGCGGCGTGGCAACGATGACAGCGTCGATGGTCTTGTCATCCAGCAGCGCGCGGTAATCGAGATGTAATATTTCCGGGGCTAGGGGCAGCGTTTCTTCCAGCCTGCGAGTGTATACATCGGCGGCGGCGGCGAGGTCCACGCCGGGAAAGGAAACCGCCTGGCGCGCCAGGTCCGCGCCACGCGCGCCCGCTCCGATCAGGCCGACACGAATGCGCTCGTTTGCTCCCAGCAGCGTGGAGGCGAGGCCGGAGGCGACGGCGCCAATGAATTTACGGCGAGAACTCATGCGGGTGCTCGTACTATCTTAGCGTCACGGCCACTTGCCTGGCCGAACGCCATATGCGACTTTGAAATGATATGACGGTGAGAATGGATAAAGTCGGCCGTGTGACGCTCCCCAAGCCAATGCGGGATCGGCTCGGTCTAAGAGCCGGGAGCGGCATCGAAATCGAGCAAACCCGCGAAGGCATCGTCCTCCGGCCCACTGACCGGCGCCCTTCTTTGATCAAAAAAGGGAGCTTCTGGGTTCATACCGGCGAACTGCCCGCAGGCTATGACATCCTTAGGGCGATTGATGAGGATCGCGAAGAACGGATGCGCAATGCGTGGGGCCTTTGATTATGGTATTTCGATAGACGGTGCCTTTCGCCGCGGCGGTGATTCGGCATCCGCATAAAGCCCCCGCTCTCGGAATCCTCTGAAGAGTTGGTTGGGCGGAAGAATCACGGTTTTCTCAGCGCCCATGATCTGGCAGAGTTCTACTCGGTGCTAACGCGTACATCATTCAAACCACCGCTTTATCCGAGAAAAGCGTGGCGCGAACTCATGCGGGCGCTAAATCTACCTTAGCGAATGCGCCCGCTCCTAAAAAGAACCCGCGAGAATCGGACCGCGGATTTTCAAGTTCTCGCGTCGAGCCCACGAAGCGCCGCCTTAACGTCAGAGGCCTTCGCGGGAGTGAGGAGAAAAAGCGCGCGGCCAGTCTGGCCAAACGCGTGGTATTCGACCTGGGTTGGCAGCATCGAGGAATCATCGTTGAGGTAGAGCAAAGCATGAGAGGACTCTCCGGCGCTAGCCCGCTTTGCATGCTCCATTAAGGTGTTATCTTTTAATGCCGACGATCCTCGGAGCGGTCCGCGGGACCAGGTAAGTTTGCCGTTCGCGACCTCAAAGACGGTGGCCCGGGATAGTTCGGCGCATCGCAGTGCCGTTGCTGATATTGACGCTTGGTACTGCCTTGCCAACGCGAAAATGTCAGCAATGCGGAGTGGCTTCGGCAGTTGGGCTACGAACGCTTCCGCTGGCAACAGGATCTCGACCGCGATAAGGTCGCACAGCCGTTCAAGTTCCTTGCCGGCTCGCGGAGCGTTTGGTCCGGTTCGGTCAATAACAATATGCGCGAGTTCGTGGGCGATTGTGAAGCGTCGGCGGGGAAGCGACAGGTCCGTAGCGTAAATGATTCGGTAACCACTCCCATCGCGACGCAGTTCACCTGAGCCGAAGATATCCTCTCCCGAAGTGCTCGCATTAAGGAGAGATGCGACTGCATCGAGATCTGTCGGCGGACACCCGACGTCACGTAGAAGGTTCGCCGTGACCGCTCGAACCGCTTCCACAACGTCGTGCGTTGAGGTCACATTCGTTAGTCTGCGTGCTGCGGCGCTTGTCCATCTCATCGGTGTGGGTACTCTATCGCGACCTGTTCGCGGGCGTCCTTGAGGAGTTGGCCTATCTGTTGTCTCGTGGGTTGTTTGCGGCGCGCAATTGATTCGGGAGCGACATGCCGCTTGAGAAATATTCCATACGCGGTCACCCGCACGAGGCAGGATTCCTCATTCGCAATTTCATCGAGAATGAGTTTTTCCTGGGGCGATCGCAAACAGATTTCCTGCCACCGTGAGCGGGCACTATTCTCATATTCATCCAGCCCGAGCCACAATTCCGCCGCTCGTCGATAATCTTCGATGGCTTCATGCGCGCGTTGCAGCTTTTCGCGAAGTTTCGCTCGCTGATAAAACCCTCGGGCGAAGATCTCCGAGACCTGGACATCGGTGCCTCAGGCAGTACCAGAGCTTCAGTGTAGGAGTTCTCTGCTGCTCCCTCCTCGCCTACGGCTGCATACAGGTCCCCGGTGAGAATTAATAAGTCCAGATGGTCCTTTGACCCATTCGGCGGTATTAGCTCATATGCTTGGCGCAGTGCATCTCTGGCTTCGTCGTATCGGCGCGCGACCAGGTATGTTCGGGCGAGAAGGCTGAAGCAATCCCCGACCTCGGGGTCATTGGGACCGACTTCGGACATCGCGCTGAATTGTGTAATCGCGTTCTTGATACTCTGCTCGCTACCGCCGAGTAGAGTTGCGCGGTGCTCGCCTCGCGTCCTATCGGCTTGCATACGCATGATCCTGCCCTCACATTTTAGGCAGAAGGCCGTGTTCCTGTCCCAGCTGATATCGGCACCGAGTTCTAGGCTTTTTCTCGCAAGTGCTCGTGACGTTTCAAGGTCGCCGATGCGCTGGTGTACCCAAGAGCACCCGCAAATTAGGGCGTGTGCCTGTGCTCGTGCGTCCTCAGGAGAACGCGGCTGCTGCGAGGCTGCGGCAATCGTGAGTTCCGCCAAATCCAGGACGAGGTATTTGTCGCCAATTCGTTTGAGGAGCTTTTCGATGCTACGAAATGTGTAAAGTATGGCTTTCGGAGACGTTTCGTAACAGGCTCGCGTGAGCGCGACGGCGGCCAGGACGAGTTCGCGTCCAAGAGCCGTGTCCTCGTTTGCGTGAATGAACTCAAGAAGCGACTTGAGCGCCCGATCCAACGCGGCCGGCACTTGCTGTAACTCAGGCAGAGTGACCAGGAGCCGCCACCGGTCGCCATCGCAATGCAGGCTTCGCTGTTCGACCATCGACCGGAGGATGCTAACTGTGTCTGCCGGGTCACATTGGGCTACTGTCGCGACCACTTGGTTGGGAAGACCGCTGAGGCAATGCTTCAGGACTCCGAGAACCGCCCGTTGCGGTTCGGCGAGGCCTTTTAGCTCCAGGGTCTTCGGAGACTCCAATCTAATGGCCCGTGACCGTATCTCCTCGATGAGCGTTCTAATGCTGTAGGTCTGCCGGGCCTTCATGCCATCCAGAAACCTTGCCTTTAACTCCGTCAGAAGCGCGTCGGGGTATTCTGGCGCTAAGACTTGGGCCTGAATCCTAGTAGTCTGCCGCAGCACCGACTCCGGAATGTGGTTAAGCGTCATCATGTTCAGCCGAGAGGCTGCCGCAGTGTCGAAAGGTCTCAGAAGGGCTTCCCGGTCTTTAACGGATTCGTATTCTGCTAGGCGGTTCAGTTGCGCGGTGTCCTCGCCGGCCTCCTTGGCCAATCGGAGCAGCGCAGCCAGGGAGACCAGTAGCGTCCCGGTTGATACCGCGAACACAAGTTCGTGTTTTTCGCTGGTCGGGTCCGCAGCCACGCGGCTGATCCATTCGAGGATGTCGTCGCGCGACGGGTGCAGTTTGAGTTCGGCACTCGCACTGGTGCTCGCGATGCGCATGTCTGATCGCGTCACTCCCTGCCTGTGCAGAATCCGCGGCTCGAGCGTGATGTTGAGGTCTAGGTAGGGAGCGCCGAGCTGCTCTGTCATCAAGGCGAGGCTATGGTAGATGGCGTAGTCCAACTGATAATCGACACCGCGCGCCAGCGAGGCACCACCGGTGGCCCCGGATTCTCGTCGGGAGGCCTGATCGCCGTCGTTTTGTTTAATCTTCCTTGGCACGGTGGCTTAGCATAGGATAGCGTGCCCGCCGATTGCCTGTGCTCTGCTCAGTGCCGGAACACGCCCCACTCCATCGCGCCTTCGACCGGCCGATTGTAAGCCGCGGAAAGCGAAATCGCCAGCACCGTGCGCGAGTCGCGAGGATCGATAATTCCGTCGTCCCATAGCCTGGCGGTTGCAAAGTAGCAGTCGGACTCGCGTTCGATCTGCTGCTCCAGCGCCAGGCGGTCCGCGGTCAATTTCGCCTCATCCACCGGCAGCTTCGCTTTAATCAGCGCTTCGCGTTTGATGATGTCCATGACGCCCGAGAGTTGTTCCGGCCCCATGACGGCGATCCGATGATTCGGCCAAGTGAACAGAAAGCGCGGATCATAGGCGCGGCCGCACATGGCGTAATTCCCGGCGCCATACGATCCTCCGATCATGACCGTAATCGCTGGAACCGTGGAATTAGAAACCGCGTTGATGAGTTTCGCTCCGTTCCGGATGATTCCGCCTTCTTCAAACGCCTTGCCCACCATGAATCCGGTGATGTTTTGAAGGAATATCAGGGGAATGTGCTGCTGGTTGCAGAGCTCGATAAACTGCGCCCCCTTGGCGGAAGACTCCGACATGAGAACGCCGTTGTTGGCCAGAATTCCAACGGGAAAGCCGTGAATCCGCGCGAAGCCGGTGACCAATGTGACGCCGTATTCGGCTTTGAACTCGAGGAACAGTGAGCCATCGACGATGCGGGCAATCACTTCGCGGGCTTCAAACGGCACGCGGATATCGGAGGAAACGATGCCCAGCATTTCGTCCGGATCGTAGAGCGGTTCTTCGATATGTTCGCGCCGCGGAGCCGCCGGTTTCGGGAGATTGAAGTAGCTGACGATTTCGCGCGCCAGCCGGATGCCATCCACTTCATCCTCCGCCAGAAAATCGGACAGGCCAGAAATACGGGAGTGCATCTCTGCCCCACCCAGTTCTTCTTCGCTCGCGATCTCTCCCGTCGCCATTTTCACCAGCGGCGGTCCGGCGAGAAAGACCTGCGCCTGGCGCTTGACCATGATGACGTAGTCGGACATGCCCGGCAGATACGCTCCGCCCGCCGTGGAGCTTCCAAAAACCACCGAAATAGTCGGGATCCGGTGCTTGGAGCGGCGGGTAAGTTCGCGGAAGCCGCGGCCACCGGGAACGAAGATTTTGCTTTGCACGGGGAGATCGGCGCCAGCCGATTCCACCAGCAGGATGGTCGTCAGATGGTTTTGCAGAGCGATGTCCGCGAGCCGGGCATTCTTCCAAACCCCGGCCTCGCCCGTGGAGCCGCCCTTGATGGTGGATTCGTTGGCGATGATCATGCACTCGCGGCCTTCCACCAGGCCGATGCCGGCGATCACGCGCGCGCCGGGCGTTTCATCGCCGATGCCGATTCCGGCCAAAGGCGCGATTTCGAGAAAATACGAGCCTTCATCCAGCAGCAGTTCCACGCGATCGCGCGGAAGGAGTTTGCCGCGTTCCAGATGGCGCTGGATATATTTGTCGCCCCCGGCAGTAGATTTTTTCAGTTCGGCGCGCAGGCGCTCGACTGCAGCCGACATGGCGGCGTAGTTGGATTGGTAAGTTTCTGAATGCCGGTCGACGGCGGTACGAAGGGGTTCCAAAGCGATAACTATCGTATCGTGATCGGCTCGCGCCGACGGACTTTTCTGCTACGAACCCCCGCTAATGCCTAATTGCCGCTCAATCAGCTTGCAGAGAGTATCCGGAATTCCTGCGTGCCGGGGAACCGGAGCAGAGCGCTTGGTAGTGGGCTACTTTTCAAAGTAGCCCACTACCGAGCGCTTCGTGGCAGGATTGAGATAGATATCGTGGCCACCGCCGGCCCGTTTAGCACAACCCCGGCCGCCTCCAGTTTCGAACAAATTCTCGCCGCTTCAAGCCGGAACTTCAATCTCTTTCGTTGCGACGAAGCACTCCGCTGGCGGCGGGGTCCTGTTCCTCGGTCATCATCCGGTAGGCATCACGCATATGCTCCTCAAGGTCGCTGAGAGTCTCGCCCTGACTGAACACTCCCGGAACCTGCGGCAGACGCCCGACGAACCACGGACCGTCCTTCCAATACTCCATTTGAAAACGAAGTGTCATAAAACCTTGTAGGCGGCGTTCCTAACTCCGCCCCTATTCTAGCTTGTAAGCTTTCGGCGCGGAGGCTCGACAGCGGCCCAGTACGACCGCGAGGGCTCTGAATGCCGGCCGACGGTGTGAAGAGGTTCGAGGCGACAACTTGACGGCCCGCGATAGAATAGGTATGCAGGGTATGCAGGCAAGATAAGACTCCAGCATGCAAGAAGGCGACATCATCGTTAAGGATCCGGATATCCTGGGCGGAACTCCCGTCTTCCGAGGCACTCGTGTTCCTTTTCAAGCCTTATTGGATTATCTCGAAGCCTGGGAGACCCTGGACGAATTTCTGGACGATTTTCCAACGGTGTCGAAAGGCGATGCGGTTGCGGCGCTCGAATTTTCGAAATCGATGCTTGTCAGTCGGCTAAGATGAAGGTCCTACTTGACGAATGTATCCCGCGTAAAGCTCAAAAGATTCACTCTCTTGTCATGATTGCAAAACCGCTCCTGAAGCGGGCCTCGCCTGCCAGAAGAACGGCGCTGCTTTCGCTTGCAGAAAGTACTGCCGCACCGACGGCCAGACTGACGGGCCCCGCACAGTCAGAGCAGACGGTCCTAGTCCGCTGCGCCCTCGTACGCCTGACGGACCAGATGCATGGCCGCATCTACGTCCTGCGGCGAGTCGAAAGGAAACAAAACGCCTCCTGTCTCCACGGAGTTGACGACGAAAGCATACTCGGAGGCGTCGCGAGCCTTACCGGAAGGGTCTGAGACAGAATCGAAATCGAGGTTCAGCAGGAGGGACAAGCGGTGCCTGCGAGGGATAACCTCGACGAAAAAGTCGTAAACCGCATAAACAACGGACTGTTGGTTTGGCAACTCCACTATATCGACGCCAAGCGCTTGAATGTGAGGCCTGAGGACCGCGAATAGGCCCTTTGCGCTGGTATCCATCAGTACGCCGTCCACAGTGAACCCAGCCGCGCGTGCAATACGCTCCTCTAATTCGCTCTCCTTTAGACTTTGCGGCGCCACGATCAGGCTCGGCCAGACATTGACGGCCTTCCCCGCCAAAAGCTTTCCTCGTTGCTCAATCTCAGATTCGGTCCAGACTGTTTGTTCCCGGATGAACTTGTTAAGGCGCAGCGGGCTATCGTTGAAGCCCCTTCCCGGCAACGCCCTCTTTTCCCCAAACGGCCTGTCACTGTAGTCCGGATTATAGCCCGTCAGAGTGACGTTTCCCAACCGATGCAGCCAAGTCTGCTGAACCCGCTTCCAGTCAAGCCCCAGCATGGTTCGCCACTCCGGCCGCAGGTCTTCGTTTTGAGGGAGCACGTGCTCGATAGAGAAAGGCTGAGTGTCGATCCGCTCGTGCGTGTTGAAATTCTCAAGCCGGTCCAGGAGATAAGCGCAACTCCGCATGTCATAAACATCGCGACTCTCCAATGCTTCACGGAATTCCGCATCCGACGGGAACCGGCGTTTCTTCGCCTGGCGTGCCAAGGCCACTTTTAGACTATCCAGCGGCTGAGCCTCCTTCATCCTGTAGGCCACCGTTGCGAAAATTTGACCTAGGCTCCTCGCCTGCATGTCGCAGACGGAACGCCGGAAGACGTAGCTCTCAAGCAATTCAAGAGCCGAGACGAACTCGCCCTCGGACAGCGTCTGCACATGGTCGAGACAATTGTAAAGAAAAAGAACAATCGGGGCGGCAACTTCTCCGAGCCCGCGCAGTCGCTGCAGAGCGTCCCTGAGCATAGGGCGTTTTTCAGTTCCAAAGCTGAATGCGGCATAATACCGCCCGAACCGTCGAAGATCCGTAAGCCTGGCCTCCACGGCCTCGTCCTCGACCACTCCGGAGAAGTACTCTCGGAAACGGGCGTAGATTTCGTCGGACTTGAAGGGTTTGCCTGGGCGCAATCGAAGAGTCAGAAAGTCACGAACAAACTTATCGAAGTCGGATCGATAGCGGCGTCCAAACGCGATCTCGATCGGTTGCCAATATTCCCGATAGAGTCGGGTCTGGACCTCCTCCTTAAGCCTCATCAGCACGAAATTCCGAATCAGATCAGACTGTGTTAGATCCAGACCGGTCGAGTTAAGACTCTCAAAAATCATTTGAGGATCGTCCTGCCCTCGCGTCAAGGAAACATCGACCACAACGAGTTTTCTGACGCCGTCGTACACACGCTCCAAATCAGGACACGCGGCGAGTTGGTCAGCCAAATACTGGTAGTTTTCAAGAATCCGTTCTGAGGCAACGTCAGGGCGCTCCTTTCCGTCGATAAGAGAAGTCAAGGTGTCGTGGTCCGTGCGCCGAAGATGGAGCTTGAACCGTCGTACGTCTTTGCCGTAACGGTTTCTCAGAAAATAATCGTCCAATTCCTCTGGACTCGGTGAGCCAGTATTCGGACGGTCCCTGAGCACGTTCCGAAGAGCTATTAGCAGTAACGTAATGGTCGTTAGACGTTGCTGGCCGTCAATTAGGAGCCACCGGGTCACGCCGGCGCTGTTCTCCTCGGCGGCAATGTAAACGACTGAACCTAGAAAATGTCCCTTTGCTGCCGGATCGCCCCCGACCCGCACAAGGTCGTGCCAAAGCTGTGCACAGTGCCTTGTTCCCCAGCTGTAATCTCTCTGGAACACCGGGACGATGAATTGT
This sequence comes from Bryobacterales bacterium, assembly GCA_963836595.1. GTDB lineage: Bacteria > Acidobacteriota > Terriglobia > Bryobacterales > Bryobacteraceae > DATFZA01. The sequence continues at coordinate 1,937,169 of CAWIKC010000001.1, read as the reverse complement.
TTCGCGCCGTCTAAGAGTCGTGTTATTTGGATATCTTCTGCCTTCATGTAAGATCGTCGAGATTATCGCACGCCGACGCTCCGCGCGGCGCGACTTCTCCCGCCCTAAAAAATAATATCGAAATCCGCCGTATACCTTCGCTTGTGCTGCCCGAAGAAAACCCCATACAGCGGATCGGCGATATTCCCATGCACCGTATCCGGATTGAAATGGTTGCTCAAGTTGTACCCACTTACTGAAAGCCGCACGGCATATTTCGGCGTCACTTGAAAATCTTTGGAAATGCGCGCGTCCGCCGAGAAGAAATTGGGGAACCGCTGCGCGTTGGGGACGGCGGCGTATTGCTGCGCGGCGTTGGTGACCAGATATGGGAACCCGTTGCGGTATTCCACCACCGGCGCGATGCGGAACTTCCAAGGCAAGCGCAACAGGCCGTACATCAAAAAACGATTGGGCAGGTCGGCGGGAAGATTGGCGAACTGATTGGGGCGGATGATCGGGATCGGGTAGCTGCCCAGATACTGGCTAAAGTCGTTGAGATCGCCGCGAATCTTGCTATGGACGTAGGACAAAAAGAGCTGTCGCGTCTCCTCGCCCAGGCGTAAGCGCGCCGTCAGTTCCAACTGCCGGTAACGCGATTGGCCGTTGCCGTCCAGCACGAGAGATGCGGACTGCGCGGTGACTACGGGGCTGAGCGTAATGAGATCGGAGGAATTGTTGGACAGATAGCCGGCGCGCAGTTTCAGATACCGGCCGGCGGGCTGGTCGACTTGTAAATTGTAGGTGGCGCTATGAGGCGAGAAATTGCCCGCCGTGGCTCTTTGCACCACAAACGGAAATTCGGTCAACACCTGGCCGATAATGTTTTGATATACCAAGGGTCCCGCTGCGATTGTGCCGTCGCTGTTGTACGTGGTGATCACCTGATGGGGAAAACGATCGAACTCATAGACGTTCAGCGGCACGCGATCGAAGAACAGTCCGAACCCGCCGCGCACCACCGTCCCCCAGGATTCAAACGGCATCCACGCAGCGCCAATACGCGGCGCAAACCGGAAGCTTTGCGTCACCCGCTGCGTCTCCGCGCGCAGGCCGTAGTCGAGCGCCAGCCGCGGCCGTATCTGCCAATGATCCTGGCCAAAGAATGCCAACTCCTCGTCGGTGCGATCGAAAGGCTGGCCTCCCGTGAAATTAATTTGCTGCAGAACCGCGCTCTGCGGGCCGAGAATGCTTATGGAGTGAGCGAAGAATTGACCGTCGTCATCGGCCCACGCGACGCTCGACCCGAACTTCAACTGGTGCCCGTTGTCCCCGCTGCCACCAAACAGATTTGGCGAATATGTTTCCAGCCATTCCGCGCGCGATGCCCCGCGGTCTTCGGCGGCAAAATAGCTCCCGGAATTTCCGGTGGGCGTCAGCACCATCGGGGAATCGCCATTACCCCAGACGTTGGCGTCAAAGCGCGTAATCGAAAGTGTGTTCTCGAGTAGCCCGCCCTTAAGCGAGACGTGATCCGAGATCGCACCCGCGTAATTGCGCGAGGAAGAATTGGGAGAAACAGGCTCGGGACTGAAGTAATTCAAGTTAACGAAATCGCGGCGCTGCGGCGCGATATGCAGGGTCGCGGTGAGAATCTGCGTGGAAGACAGCAGATAGTCGAATTGCGAAAATGAATTGAAGCCCTGCACTTTCTGCTGGTTGTCGGGAAATGGGAGCGTGATCACCGGCGTCTTGCGCACTTCGTACTCCACGCCCTCGGCGAAATACAACTTGTCCTTAATCAATGGGCCACTGAAATTCAGCCGCGGCGTGGCGTCCCGAACGCCGGCCAGATGCCAGCTTCGAAATCGAAAGTCGGGAAACGGATCGTTAATGTCGAATTTCCATTTGTCGCCGCCGCGTTTGGTTTCCACCGAAACCAGACCCGATGTAAAGCGCCCGTATTGCGCCAGAAACGGCGTCTGAAACACGCTAAGCGTTTCTACGCTGTCGATAGGAATCGTGGGCCCGAACTGCCCCGTGGCGGGATCGGTCGCGTCCACCGAGTTGACAATCAACGCGCTCCGATGTTCTCCGGTTCCGGAGATCTTCAGGCTCCCTTCGGGAGAACGAACGACACCGGGAATCAGCGGCAAAGCGTCCGCGACGGTAGCCGGCAGGCTGGGCAGTTCACGAACCTCGTTCAGTGGCGCTTGAGAACCCGCGGCCGCGCTGTCGGTCACTGGGCTGGTAGTCCCGCGAACATCCACGCTGTCGCGCCGCTCCGTTTCCACGCTGAACACCAGGTCCAGATTGAGGACGCCGGTGGCGGGGATCTCAATGGACTTTTGTTGCAAAGTCAGAAAACCCGGCTTACTCGCTTCCAGATCGTAGTGACCGGCCTGCAGCGGCTGCAAATGGGCTAGTCCGGCGGCATCGGTCTCACCCGCGGCGGCGATGTCCGATCCCCGGCGCAGTAAGATTTGCGCGCCCGGCACGGCCTTGCCCGCGGTGTCCTTAGCAGTAACCTGCAGGCTGGATTGCTGCTGGCACCAGGCCGGCGCCGCGGCGAGCAGGACAAGCAGGGCCAGCGGCATCGAGGCTGGCGAAAAATTCATGTTCGGATCTTTTTCAGGGGGAGCAGCCTGCTGCGCCAAAGTATAAGACGTACATTGCCGCTTGCCGTTGCAAAAAACCTCTTGAACCAAGGGTATACTCGGACTTCGGGGATGAAAAAGAAAGTCTGCATGCTCGGTTCGTTCGGTGTCGGCAAAACCAGCCTGGTCCGGCGATCGGTAGACAGTATCTACGAATCCAATTACCACACTACGGTTGGCGTAAAGACGGATTCGAAAGCAATGGTTTGTAATGGGCGCGAACTGAAATTGATATTGTGGGACATGGCCGGCGAAGAACCCGGCGCGCCGGTCAAGATCAATCAGCTTCGCGGGGCGGCGGGGTATTTCTTAGTCGTCGATGGATTGCGCAAGGCTACTCTCGACGTCGCGCTGAGTATTCAACAACGGGTGAAACAGGAATTCGGAGAATTGCCTTTTCTGCTGCTGGCGAACAAGGCGGATGAGCGCGCGCAATGGGAGGTCGAAGACGCGTCCTGGAACGATTTGCGGCAGCGGGGCTGGAACATCCTCGAGACCAGCGCCAAAACCGGCGCCGGCGTGGAAGAAGCCTTCGCGCAATTAGCGGCCAGCATGCTGGAGGGAGAGAATGGCGGCCAGTAGCGGTATCGATCAATCCCCGCTAAACGCTCTTCCCGGCCTGCTGGGCGCGGCGGTATTTGAAGAACTCGGAGATGGCGCTTTTACTCCGATTGGCGCGCTGCCGGAGTGGCTCGAGATCGAGGACGATCCGGTCAATCTCAGCGAACGGTTCCCGATGGTCGACCTGTTTCTGCCCGAGTTCGAGACCGTGTGGGGGCAATCGGAGGCGGCGCGCTGCGAATCCGACATTTGGACCGAGCCCGACCCGCGTGGCGGCGAACGCTACGTGCAGGCTCTGGCCACCAATTCCGGTAGCCGCCGGTTGCTGATTCTGCGCGCATTGTCGCAAGAGACCTACACCCGCCAGCAACTGTCGAACGATTTGAAGCTGGCGAACGAAAAAGCCGAACGCGCCACCCGCGCCAAGAGCGAGTTTCTGGCTGTAATGAGTCATGAGATTCGTACGCCGCTGAACGCCATTATCGGCATGGCCGACGTGCTGGCTTCCACCAAACTGACAGCGGAGCAAAAGAAGTGCGTGGAGGTGTTTCAGCGCAACGGCGTCAATCTCCTCAACCTGATCAACGATATCCTCGACGTGTCCAAGGTGGAAGCTGGCAAGCTGGAACTGGAGTCGGCCAGTTTCGAGCTGCGCGACGTGATTGCCAGGGCATTTGAAGTAATTGAGATTCGCGCCACGCAAAAAGGATTGCAACTGCTGTGGGAGATTGCGCCGAGGGTTCCGGCGTACCTGCTGGGAGATTCCAATCGCTTGCGGCAGGTGCTCATCAATCTGCTGGGCAATTCGCTGAAATTCACCGAGCGCGGGTCGTTGACGGTGCGCGTGGCGCGGGATGCGCAGGATGGATATCTGCGCTTTGCGGTGGCCGACACGGGGATCGGCATCCCGCCGGACAAACTTGGGCGGATTTTTGAGAGCTTCTCGCAGGCCGACAGTTCCACCACGCGCAAGTACGGCGGCACGGGCCTCGGGCTAAACATATCCAAGCGAATTGTCGAACGAATGGGCGGAAGGATCTGGGTGGAGAGCACGCCGGGCGAAGGCAGCACGTTTCTGTTTACCGCGCAGCTTCCTCCGGGCGGGCCACCGGAGGAGCAATTGAAGCCTGCCGCCGCCGGCCTGGTGGATCTGGAGCACTCCTTCAATGAGGTCCGGGTGCTGCTGGTGGACGACGCCGAGGACAACCGGTTTCTGTTTACGGCGTATTTGAAGAATACTCCCTGCCGCGTCGATCTGGCGGAGAACGGCCTGGAAGGCGTCCAGCTATTCCGCCAAAACCATTATGATGTCGTCCTCATGGACGTGGAGATGCCGGTGATGGATGGCTACACGGCGACCCGGGAGATCCGCAAGATCGAGGCCGCCAGTGGCGCGGCGTCAACTCCGGTGATCGCGCTGACGGCTCACGCCCTGGCCGACATGGCGGATAAAGCGCGCGAGGCTGGATTTACCAGCCATCTCATCAAGCCGATTCGCCGGGCGGTGCTGTTGGAGGCCCTGGCGCCGCACGCCCAGCATACTCACGTCCTGCCGATTCAGGATCAGCCCTCTCCGGCCCGGCCAGACCAGATTTACACGGTGACGGTGGAAGCCGGGATGGAAGAGCTGGTTCCCGGATACCTCGAGAAGCGCCGCGCCGAAATTGCCAAGTACCGGGAAGCGCTGGCGGCCGGCGATTTTTATACACTCCGCATGCTTGGGCATAAATTAAAGGGCACCGGCGCCGGCTACGGATTTCCGGTTCTTACCGAAATCGGCGGGAAACTGGAGGAACAGGCGCTCGCCACGGACGCCGAAGGGCTGCGCGCGAAGATAGAAGAGTTGTCGCGGTATGTAAACAGCGTAAAGTTAGAGTTCGGGCAGTAAGACATAAGCTCGGGGAGGGCTTCCGGTGTTATTGCGTTTTTGGGGTACGCGCGGGTCCATCGCGACCCCCGGGGCCGGCACCAACCGCTTCGGCGGCAACACGTCGTGCGTGGAGGTGGTGGTGAACTCGGGCGCGCGTTTCATCCTCGATTGCGGTACAGGCGCGCGGGCGTTGGGCGCGCATCTCATGAGCCATGCGCCCAAACCGCTGGACGCTCACATCCTGCTGAGCCACACGCATTGGGATCATATCCAGGGCTTTCCGTTCTTTGCGCCCGCTTTTGTGCCCGGCAACCGCTTTGTGCTATGCGGGCCGCAGGGTTGCAACCGATCGTTGCCCGAAGTACTCGCCGGGCAAATGGAATACACCTATTTCCCGGTGGAATTGGGACAACTGGGCGCGAAAATCATTTACCACGACCTGGCCGAGGGCGTTCATGAATTGGCCGGTGTCCGAATCACGGCTCAGTTTCTTAACCATCCCGCCATCACGCTGGGCTACAAGCTGGAAGCGGATGGCGTTGCGCTGCTCTATTTGTGCGATCACGAGCCGTTCTGGGAACAGCTTTGGCGGTCGGACGCCGAACCTGGCAAGCTGGATTCTATCCTTCATGAACGCGACCGGACCCATGCGGCGTTCATGCAGGATGCCGATGTGGTGATCCATGATGCCCAGTACACTCCGGAAGAGTATCCGGCGAAGCGCAATTGGGGCCATAGCACGTATACTTATGTCACTCAGATAGCGGCCGCGGCCAAAGTCAAGCGTCTGTTTCTCACCCATCACGATCCCACTCACGACGACGACTTCCTCTTTGGCATCGAGAAAAAGGCCCGCAATGTGGCTGAGGCCCTCCGCTCTCCGATGCGCGTTTCGTGCGCCTGCGAGGGCTACGAGGAGAGTTTTGACAACCAATCCTCGGGTCATGTGCTGGCCGAAGCGCCGATTGCGGAGCGCCTTCACGGATGCGGCCTGCATATCCTGATCGTGGACGATGACGAGGACATCCGGGCGTTGGCCCGTAAAGCGCTCGGCGGGCACCGGGTTTCGGAAGCGCCGGGTGGCACGGAAGGTCTCGAGCTTATCGAAAAAGACCGGCCGGATTTGGTGATCCTCGATCTCATCATGCCGCCGCCGGATGGCATTGAAGTCCTCAAGATTTTGCGTTCCAAGCCGGAGACTGCATCGATCCCCGTGCTGGTGCTCACCGCGCGGGGAGACGAAGACAGCACGCGCACCAGTTTTGAACTGGGCGCGGCCGACTTTTTGACCAAGCCGTTTACGCCACCGCAGCTCGATGCGCGCGTGCGGTCGTGTTTTGCGCGAGCCATGCGAGCGCAGTAAAATCGGAGCATTCTCGAACAAGGAGATACGAAAAATGACGCCAGCAGAGTCCCAGCAGAGCCAAAACCCGGAGCACGACGCCCGCACGCCGCAGGTCGTGCCGGCCAGCGCCGGAAACGTCGATAAGATCCGCGATATTCTTTTCGGCACGCAGATGCGCGATTACGAAACCAGGTTCGCGCGTCTGGAAGAGACCTTGCTCAAGGAGACCGCCGATCTGCGCGAGAGCAGCAGCCGCCGCTTCGACCAACTCGAGACCTTCATCAAAAAGGAACTGGAGTCGCTCGAAGCCCGCATTAAGATGGAGCGCCAGGAACGCACCGAAGTAGCGGCCCAGCACACGCGCGAGTTGAAGGAACAGCACGAGTCCCTCCACCGCCGCTTGCGCGATCTGGACGACCGCGGTTCGCACGTGGAGCGGGATTTGCGCGATCAACTGCTGCAGCACGCCAAAAATCTGACTGAGGCGATGCGGTCGCATCACGAAGAACTCAGCGGGCACATCGAGAAGCGTTTCCAGGAACTGCGGCACGGAAAGACCGATCGCGCCGCGCTTGCTAGCCTGTTCAACGAAGTTGCCTTGCGGCTGAACGACCAGTTTCAGATACCCGGCTCGGACCACTAAAAGCCACGCGGCATCAGGCCGATAACGCCGGGCTGCGCCGAAACCGCGTTCGAATTGCGTTCGTAATTCTGCGGAACAGGTAAATCGCCGCGATCAAACAGATCGATACCAGCGCCAGTATCACCACCGGGTGAAAGACCATCAGAGCCGATCCGCCGGCCGAGGTCAGGTCTTCGAGCACCCCCAATCCCACATTGGAAAACGGCTCCGGGCTGGCGTTGGCCGCCAGCCGTACCGCGGACTTGGTCCCGTGCGACGCCAGCGCCACTCCCCCGCCCAGTAGCAGCGCCATCATCCGGACGCTCGGATCGAAACTCCCGAAGGCGGATGCGGCCAGCACCGCGCCGGCCGGGATGCGGATAAACGTGTGGATGGCGTCCCAGACCGAATCCACCGCCGGGATTTTATTTGCGATGAATTCCATCGCATAGAGAAAGCCCGCCACGCCGATGATCCACCAACTCTCAAGCACCTTGAGATCGCCCGGCAAGGTCGCTAGACCGAGACGCTGCAAGATGCCCAGCGTGACCACCGTCGCGTACAGATTGATGCCGGAGAGCCAGGCGCTCCCCATGGCGAAACCGAGTGTGGACAGCCAGGCAGGCGTCATGGTTTTATGGCCTATTGTTTAGCCCTATTGCTTAGCCCTACTGTTTGGCAATGATCTGATCTTTGATCTTCGTGTAGACCGAAGCCGGAATAATCTTCTTGTCCTTGAGTTCATTCTTGGCTTTATACGGCCGGTTCTTAATGATTTTGTCGGCGTACGCTTTACCGACTCCGGGGAGGGCGTCCAGTTCATCGGCGGAAGCCGAATTGATGTCGACCAACTTCGCGGCGGGCGCAGCCGCCGTTTTTGTCTTGGCCTTGGCAGCGGTCTGCGCCGGCGCGGCCACCGAGATCAAGCTCAGGGCCAGGACCAATCCAAACAGGGCATGTAGGAATTTCTTCATGCGGGTGATTCTCCTTTGACTGGACTGTACCAGAGTCCAACACCCTAAGACAAATCCATTATGATGAATGTAAGTTCATGGAATCAAACGATCTGCGGTATCCGATTGGCAAGTTTCAATTTCCCGCTGCCGTCAGCGGGAGCGACCGGGAATTGTTCATCGAGCAAATCGCCGAAGCGCCCGCCAACCTGCGCGCGGCTTTGGACGGTTTAACCCCCGAGCAACTGGACACGCCCTACCGCCCCGGCGGTTGGACCGTGCGCCAGGTCGTGCATCATGTGCCGGACAGCCATATGAACAGCTATATACGCTTCCGTTGGGCGTTGACGGAGGACGATCCGCCGGTCAAAGGTTACGACGAAGCGCGCTGGGCCGAGTTACCGGATGCCCGCACGGGTCCGGTGGAAATGTCGCTGGCGCTGCTGGATGCGATTCACGTGCGCTGGACCGCCCTGCTGCGCGCCCTATCCGAGCAGGATCTAGCTCGCACGTTCCGCCACTCCGAACTCGGGCCGCTGCGGTTGGATCGCGTGCTTGCGCTGTACGCCTGGCACGGCCGTCATCATGTGGCCCATATCACGGCCTTGCGGCAGCGCATGGGCTGGAAGTAATTCATTCATCGAAGGTGTCGGGCCCGCGAAGCGTTACGGCGCAGCATCGGCCAGCAGCTTATCAAACTCAACCGCGCCCGATCTAGCCCCGAACGTGAAGTGAGGGGAAAAGGGAACGGGGCACAGCCTGGGTGTTTCCAGGTTTCCCAGTCGAGCAAGGCCGAATTCCGCGATCAACTTGATCGCGGAATTGAGGCGTCTATCCTCCCTGCCCAAGAACGACACGTCGCTTCAATGAGGCCGCGATCAATTGATCGCGGAATTGCGGGGTGCCAACCCCGCGCCGCCAGGCGAGCCCAGCGCTTCAATGAGGCCGCGATCAATTGATCGCGGAATTGGGAGTAATCGGGCATGGGGAGGAGAAGTTTGGTAGGGCTTCAATGAGGCCGCGATCAATTGATCGCGGAATTATGGCTTCGCGTCTCCCCCCAACACAGAGAGATACCGCTTCAATGAGGCCGCGATCAATTGAGGCGCACACCCATTCTCCGTATCACAGCTTCAATGAGGCCGCGATCAATTGATCGCGGAATTTCTTTTCTAAGGTCGCTGCTTGTGTAGGCACGTGACGCTTCAATGAGGCCGCGATCAATTGATCGCGGAATTGGATTGAACCTTTCAGGCCGGACGCGTGAGGAGTTGCTTCAATGAGGCCGCGATCAATTGATCGCGGAATTGAACTCATGCATCTCTTCGAAGATCACGTACGGCTTGCTTCAATGAGGCCGCGATCAATTGATCGCGGAATTAATTCCCACTGCGTCTGGAAATTCTGCCACTGGCCGGCTTCAATGAGGCCGCGATCAATTGATCGCGGAATTGTACTCCGTCAACCACAGACTACGGGTTGTTTCAGATGCTTCAATGAGGCCGCGATCAATTGATCGCGGAATTGGCGAAGTTCTTCGTAGCTCACGTCACGTATTTAGTGCTTCAATGAGGCCGCGATCAATTGATCGCGGAATTAACGCGGCCGACCTGGCCAGCGAGCTCGTCCACGTCGCGCTTCAATGAGGCCGCGATCAATTGATCGCGGAATTCACATGGTGCGCGATATCCCGGACACCGTGGAGTGGCTTCAATGAGGCCGCGATCAATTGATCGCGGAATTGCCTTGAGCGGTGACTGGAAGGCCCACTGGCTCCAGGCTTCAATGAGGCCGCGATCAATTGATCGCGGAATTAAGGTAAGGAAGCCTGGATATGTCCCGTGGCGCTGGCTTCAATGAGGCCGCGATCAATTGATCGCGGAATTTTGAGACGAATACCCAGATTGCGGGCACTAAGTCAGCTTCAATGAGGCCGCGATCAATTGATCGCGGAATTCCGCGCGGCAATGGCAAAGGCTCTACGCGCAGGGATGCTTCAATGAGGCCGCGATCAATTGATCGCGGAATTCTGATATCGTAACAAGGAGAAGGGCAGTGAAAATAGCTTCAATGAGGCCGCGATCAATTGATCGCGGAATTATATTCTCCAGGTTGCACAACGCGGATTGATTCCCAGCTTCAATGAGGCCGCGATCAATTGATCGCGGAATTCGCGCAGCGGAACAAAGCCGCAACGCGCCGGTTGCTGCTTCAATGAGGCCGCGATCAATTGATCGCGGAATTTGAGGGATGCGCGCAGCATCTTGCCGGGTCCGGTGGCTTCAATGAGGCCGCGATCAATTGATCGCGGAATTGTCAGGACAGCATCGCCTGGGTGTTTCCTTACGATGGCTTCAATGAGGCCGCGATCAATTGATCGCGGAATTCAGACGATTGCCACAATCACAACTCAGCGATTGCAGGCTTCAATGAGGCCGCGATCAATTGATCGCGGAATTGACGGGCTAGCCGATCAGTTGGTTGATATCGAACTGGCTTCAATGAGGCCGCGATCAATTGATCGCGGAATTATTGGAGATCGGCGACGATGACATCCCATTTTAGGTGCTTCAATGAGGCCGCGATCAATTGATCGCGGAATTTCCGCCGGCTGCTGGGTCCTCGATTGTGATCACCTAGCTTCAATGAGGCCGCGATCAATTGATCGCGGAATTTGCTGCCTGGCGAGAGGACAGACGTAGCAGACGCCTAGCTTCAATGAGGCCGCGATCAATTGATCGCGGAATTGAAACCCGGCGGAAGGCACTACTCGCCGGGCACTGGAGCTTCAATGAGGCCGCGATCAATTGATCGCGGAATTTTGGCACGGCCACCCCGTGGCGCCTGCGAGACCGACGCTTCAATGAGGCCGCGATCAATTGATCGCGGAATTCCAGATCGCACAGGCCACCGGATTCTGGGATTGCGGCTTCAATGAGGCCGCGATCAATTGATCGCGGAATTTAGGTGTAGGAAATGAATGGAGTACCTGTCTGCCCAGCTTCAATGAGGCCGCGATCAATTGATCGCGGAATTCATGAGATCAGTGTAGCACTACTTGCGTAAGTAGTGCTTCAATGAGGCCGCGATCAATTGATCGCGGAATTCCGGAGTGCGTGCTGGAGATGGCCGTCGATCTGGCGGCTTCAATGAGGCCGCGATCAATTGATCGCGGAATTGGCGGGAAGTTACTGCTACGAAGTGTCGGCGGTGCTGCTTCAATGAGGCCGCGATCAATTGATCGCGGAATTACCGCCGGTCAAGCGATTGCACCGGCGCTTTTCGGGCTTCAATGAGGCCGCGATCAATTGATCGCGGAATTCGGTCGTCGATAACCCGGCCCACCAGGTCGTTGCGTCGCTTCAATGAGGCCGCGATCAATTGATCGCGGAATTGAGGACATCAAAGGCGTCCGTGAACGGCAGGATGCGGGCTTCAATGAGGCCGCGATCAATTGATCGCGGAATTTCCAATTCATTTAGCGTGTGGCCTGGGGTTTCCGGGGCTTCAATGAGGCCGCGATCAATTGATCGCGGAATTCCGGCAGAGAGACGAAGCTGTCTTCGCTTACTACGCCGCTTCAATGAGGCCGCGATCAATTGATCGCGGAATTGAAAAGGTCAAGGTCCACCGGAACGGCGATGCCAGGCTTCAATGAGGCCGCGATCAATTGATCGCGGAATTCGGGTCCGGAGGCGGTGGGGCCACGACATTTTCGGCGTGCTTCAATGAGGCCGCGATCAATTGATCGCGGAATTGAGAATGCGACGGTACTCGGCGCGTTGGCCTAGGCGCTTCAATGAGGCCGCGATCAATTGATCGCGGAATTGCAACTGGCCAAAATATTCAAGACTTTATCATCCTTGCTTCAATGAGGCCGCGATCAATTGATCGCGGAATTGCGGCGCTTTCTTTCGGCGCAATGCTACATTTCGAGCTTCAATGAGGCCGCGATCAATTGATCGCGGAATTACCTACGGGGCCAGCGGGGTGGTGGCCTCAGCCGAGCTTCAATGAGGCCGCGATCAATTGATCGCGGAATTTCGCAAACGCCGCGGCGACCGAACATCCAATAACTGCTTCAATGAGGCCGCGATCAATTGATCGCGGAATTGCTCAGTACGATATGCAAGCAATGGCCCCCACTCGGCTTCAATGAGGCCGCGATCAATTGATCGCGGAATTAAATTCGCACGCCCTCCCGCAACGTCCGGCTGATCGCTTCAATGAGGCCGCGATCAATTGATCGCGGAATTATCTGCGCATTGGTCCCTTGGTCGGTCCAGACTACGGCTTCAATGAGGCCGCGATCAATTGATCGCGGAATTCCGTGGTTGATTGCTCGATAGAATTCTTACGCAATTGCTTCAATGAGGCCGCGATCAATTGATCGCGGAATTACGGATGGGAGTTGGGTGGGGGCGAGCGGCTCGATGGCTTCAATGAGGCCGCGATCAATTGATCGCGGAATTAGCTGTCCCTCCATCCTATTCTGTTTTCAAATACCTGTGGCGTCCTTTTCGAGCGCCCGGCCACAAATCCCCGCACAAGTCTCAACCCCATCCTAAACCCGCACGCAACCCCTTCAAAACAAACCCCGCGAGCGCCTCCCGCGAAACCCGCGCCATCTCGCCCCTCGCTAGCGCGTCACAAACGCCGGATACGACGGTATCTCACCCTGCAGCAGCTTCGCCAGCAACCGAGCCTGTATCTCCAGCATTCGCCGGTAACTCACCCGATAGTCGAACAACGGATGCGTCGCCATCGTGTCCATCCGCAGCTCATACGCCCGGTAAAAACTCTTCCGCCCCTCCGGCTTCAGCGCCACCGTCTCACCCACCTGCAGAAAATCGTCCGGCGCCACCATCCTATTATTCACCGCGCTAATCACCGCCGAATCCACAATCAGCGGCCGGAACGGCTCCATCAAATCGAGCGCCAACGCAGGCCGTCCAAACCGGGGCTGATGATAGAACCCCATCATCGGATCGAACCCAACCGTGTAACACGCAATCGTAAAATCCTTGACCAGGAGACTGTAGCCCAGAGACAGTAGCGCATTCACCGCGTCGCGCGGCGGCCTCCGATTGCGCCCATTAAAGTCAAATTGGAAAATCGCAGGCACGCTCTCGTCCGGCTCAGCCTTCACCAGCCCCGGAAACTGGCTGAAATACAGCCGTGCCGCGTTCCCTTCGATGCCCAGCAGTTCTTCCAACGTTTCGCACTGTTCCGCGCGCTCCGACATCTGCTTCATCTGCGCCAGCGTGCGCACGTCCGGCTCCAGGTGGTTTCTCAACAGCAGCGTACGTTGGTTCTTGACCTTCGCTGCGATCAGCGATCGTGCCAGCTTCCGGCAGAACCACGCATCCTGCGCCCTCCCATATTGGGCTTGCCGCAGAAAAACGTTCTTGGTGCTCATCCCGCTGGTGATCCCGTAAAACCACCCGCCCATCGAGAAGTAACAAACCGGAATATCGGCCTCGCATAGCGCCTGCACCGCTTGCGTCGTGATTTGGATATTTCCCAGCAGACTCACTTGGCAGATATCGTTCAGCCGGATCTCTTCCACCACTCGATCCCGCTCCTTCACCTGAAGCGTTCGCGCCGAAAGCCCCATCCGCAGGCCTTGCGTATTCAGATAAACCGGCCGCCGGTCATCCCGAGCGCTCACCAGCCGCCTCACCTCGCTCTGCGGAGCCTTCTTCGGAGCCGGCCCCTCCCCGGTATGAAACAACAGCAACTGCTCCGCCGCAGGTTCATCCAACTGCGCCAACCGGTTCACCTCATCCGGCAAACAAATCGGAGCCAGCGAACAACCGCCGCACTTGGGAGACGACTCCAACGGCGGAGGACGTACTCCGCTCCGCGCCACGGCCCAGGCATCTTCAATCGCGCCCATCGTCTCCTGCATGGTTGCGTCGTCGAAAGGTACGCGCACCCGTTGCCGCGTGGCTTGGTAGTACAGAACCCCTTCATCCGTCCGATACCCATTGGCGCGCAGCACCAGCCCCTGTACACCGAGTTGAACCCGATCCGGCGGCCACACACCCAACCCGCCTGCTTCCTCGCGAGGCCGGCCGTGCTTATAATCCACCGGAACAACAGCGCCCTGTTCCGCCTCAAGCAGATCGAGCTTCGCCGTAATGCGCAACCGATCATCCGAAAGCTGAATCGAGCGAGTCTGCATCGGCTCCTCCTCGAGTTCCTCCGCCTTCGGGAGCCCTTTCCCCGGCTTGTCCACCCGCTTGTGCTGAGCCGATCCCTCCAAAGTGTCCGCGCTCTCGACAAAAATCCCATCCACCCATTCGTAAAAGAACAGCCGCGGGCAGTAGACGAACTCATTCACCATCCGCGCCGGCAAATAATCCGGCAGCGCTCGCGACTCCGGCAAGATGGGAAACGGACTGGGTATTAAAGTAGCCATCAAACTTCAGACAATAATGCAAGGCGCATCCACGGGAGAATAGGCCTTGCCCAGCGAAGTGATAACCCGATCCCCGCGCCCTTCCGCCGGCCCCAGGTTCACAAATAGAACCTGATCCTCGCGATGATCGATCACGCCGGCCAATTCCGTCCGCAACCGGACCAGATCGGAAGCCGTCATCTGGCACTCAAACACCGAATATTGCAGGTGATCGCCAAAACCCCGCATGATTTGGAACACCTTGCGCAACCGCTTCTCGTCGCAGATGTCGTAAGTGACCAGGTAGGAGGTCCGCATGGGTGTACCTAACGCACAGAGTCGGCGCCGGGCCAAGCTCACTCAGCCCACGAGAAGAATATCACGATTACGGCAAACGCTAAAAACTTTATTTAGATCCGATAATCGGCTATTATCGGCTGTGATCGCAAGGAACCGCGAAACGGCCAGGCTGAAAGCCGAATGTGGTGTCATTCGTTTTTCAGAAACTGCTTGAGCACGGCCTGCAGTTCGGGAATCCGCAAGAACGCCACATTCCAAACTTGGTTCAAGTCCACACCGATATAGTCGTGAATCAGGACATCCCGCATTCCGCAGATCGCCTTCCAATCCAGCGAAGCCAGTTGGCCCCTTGTCGCCGCCGAAACCCGCTTGGCCGCCTCGCCAATCACCTCCACGTTCCGGATCACGGCGTCCTGCAATTGTTCCGACCCAAGGAATGCTTCTCTGCCTGGCTCGATGAATCGAGTAATGCGCTCGCACCGTTCGAGCATATGATGCAGGTACAGCCGGTCATCCTTCAAAGCGGCGTCGCCTCGCGAAGGATCCGATCGCGCACGTACCAGTGAAGCGACTCCTCAGTTCCCACATGGACCTTCACCCCGAGCAACTCCTGTAGATCCTGCACCAACCCAGCATGATCCAGCAGACTCCGCCCCGGCTCCCAAGCGACCAGAAGATCCAGGTCGCTGTCCTCATTGGCTTCACCCCGAGCGACCGAGCCGAACACCCGCAGACTATGCGCCCCGCGCCGCCCAGCCAGCCGCAGAATCTCCCCCCGCCGTTCCGCCCGCAACGTGTCCAGTGTGAACATGTCTCCATTGTGCGACAAAACACCTAGGGCAGGGCTCACGGATGCAGTCACCACCCTAAACTGTACGCGGCCCACGGAACCAACACGACTAACAGGCCATTCGTACCACAACATTTTTCCGGACTAAGTGGCTATTCAAGCAATTCGCTGATATAGTGATGCTTTCACACCGGTTATGCCTGAATCGCCCGAAGCGTTCTTCTGTTCTCCTAAGGGGGCAGCGCCCTAAAGGCAAAGATGAAGCAAGAAAGCGAGAGCGAACGCGAATACCGGGCCTTCTTCTCCGACGCTACGGGCTTTGCACGCCCGTACGACTGGCAGACCCGTGTTGCGGTTACAGGGCTCCCGGACGTTCTGCCGATTCCGACGGGTCTTGGGAAAACAGAAGGGGCCGTTCTCGCCTGGGCTTGGCGTCGGCAGGCGGGCTACGCCGACCAACCTCTTCACCTTATTTACTGCCTACCCATGCGCTCATTGGTGACCCAGACGGCGAATCGGCTGCGCGAATGCTTCAACGCGTTCGCAGCCAAACGCGAAACCCCTCCGATACCCGTCTATCAGCTCATGGGAGGTGCGATCGACGACGAGTGGGCAAGCAATCCAGACCGCCCGTGGGTGCTCGTTGGAACCCAGGATCAACTCCTGTCTCGGGCTCTAAATCGTGGGTACGCGATGAGCCGCTTCGAGTGGCCCATGCATTTCGGATTACTGAACCAGGACTGCCACTGGGTCGTGGATGAAGTGCAACTCATGGGACCAGGGCTGTGGACCACCTCTCAGCTCGACTGGATGAGGCGCAAGAGGTTCAAGTCCCTGAAGCCCTGTCGAACCACTTGGATGAGCGCGACGGTTGGCGAAGGTTTCCTCGCAACGACCGATCGGAAGAAGGACGGCTTCGACAGAGTCCAGCCGTTCGACCCTGGGCTCGACGACGATGAGAACGAGGAGCTGGGACGGAGACGTTCCGCTCTCCGACATGTGGAGTGGTTCAAACCATCTGTGGGCAAGCGCGCTCCTTCTATCTGCGAGCAGATCAGGACAAGAGTCCTGAACGAACATCGCGAGGGAACACTCTCCCTCGTCGTCTGCAATACGGTGCAGGACGCACAGGACGTATTCAGGTCGCTGCCGGATCAACCACCGAAGATTCTATTGACCTCTCGGTTTCGTCGCGATGATCGACGTGGGTACGAGCAGCAGCTCCTCGATTTCGAAGCGCGCCGAAGCAAGTCGGAGTCCGGATACATCGGCGGTGACCCTGGACTCGTCTGCGTGAGTACCCAGGTCGTCGAAGCGGGCCTCGATATCTCGGCTCATCGCCTATGGCCCCAGCTTGCACCGTGGCCATCCACGATCCAGCGCCTTGGGCGGCTAAACCGTGACGGGCGCGACAACGATGCCGTCGCGTACTTTTGGCAACCGGAGAAAGGTAAGGCGCAGAAACGCTACGACGAACTGTGGATCGGGCCTTATTCCAAGCGAAACCTTGACATGGCGAAGGTTCTGATCGACGCACTTCGTCCCCTCGCAGCAGCGATGTCTTTCAGCAAAGCGCTGTCAAAGCTCGAGGAGTCCGAACCAAAGCTGCTTCATGACGCGCTCCAACCGAAGCTCGAGCCGCTACCGCGGGCACTTGACGTACACGGGTTATTCTCAACCGAGCGCGACCTCCACGGCGGTTTCACCGACGTCAGTACCTTTGTGAGAGACGCTGGCCCCGACGCAGACCTAATTGTCTTCTGGCGCGTGTGGCAAGGAGCCCGCCCACCGCGAGAGGAGGCCCTTAACGGCCCTCCGTTTGATCCTGATGCCGAGGGCTGCCGAGTCGTACTCTGTTCCTTGCAGGATCTGCTTGCAAACCGCCGCGCGACAGCGTGGACCTGGAATGATGAGGACGAGCGGTGGGAATCATGTCCAACTCGGGACCTTCGCCCAGGAATGACAGCGATGCTTCATCGGGATGCCGGCGGATACGACCGCCGTTTGGGCTGGACAGGTAATGGGAATGACACGCTGCAGGACGTTCCCGGCGCAGGGCCTGGAAAATCCCTCGCAGACGACGAACAGACCGAGTGCGAATTCTACGTTCCGGTGCATGAACACCTCCAAGACGCACGACAACAGGCGGAGGTCATCTGCGAAGCGCTTGGCTTAGCAGGCGATGTGAGGACATCAGTGATCGAGGCGGCCGCCCATCACGACGTCGGCAAAGTGCATCGCAACTGGCAGTCGAGACTGCCGGCCATCGATTGTGTGCAAGGTGGACCGTGGGCGAAGTGCCCCCGCGTTGTCGGTCTCGACGTCACATCGATCGATCCGTCGTATGCCGAGCAAGTGGCCCGCCTCCGTAACAATGCCTTCGCTCTACCACCAGTAGGCAACCCGCGTGGAACGCGGCTGCGGTGGGCCGTGGACCGCAAGCTGACCCGGAAGGAACTCGAAGTGTTGAAGACTCTTCCCCAAGTTAGATGGGCTGGCCACGTGCCCTTTCGGCCAGGCATGCGGCACGAAGCCGCTTCGGCGCTAGCGATGTGGGCTCGTTACCGCGGGAAGCCCGCATCGTTTCCTGCGCTTGCGGTGTACCTCACGGCTGCACACCATGGGAAAGTGCGGACTGTCTTGCGCTCGACTACACAAGGGGGCGAGGATGTGTTTGGAGTCCCCACTCAACCCGATTCCCTCGCAATTGGCGGTCAGGTGTGGCCTCTCGACTTCTCCATCAGCGCAGATGGAGCAGCCGGCGAATGGACTGAGGGCGGCTTCGTGCTGACTGATCATGGTTGGACGGGACTGGTTTCGGATCTCCTGGGTCCGTGGCGCGATCCTGAAGAAGATCCGTGCCACGTGGGCGTGGTCCCGGAGAACGAACCGAAGCACCTTGGTCCGTTTGCGCTTGCCTGGCTCGAAGCACTTGTTCGAGTCGCGGACTGGCGCGCGAGCGCAAAGCCGTCGAAAACAATTCCGCTGCCGGAGCAATCCTCGTGAGGAATGAACGAGCAGTTCTCCCGGTAGTGCAGGTTCCAGGCCTTCGGTTGGACAGCCTGGGCTACTATCTCGCATCGCTCGGACTCCTTCGAGCACTGGCGCGCTCCCGCTGGCCAAATGTTCGTGCCGCCTGGCGGCTAGGTGTGCTGCAGATCGTCGGCGGCCCAGCGGAGATGGACGATATTACCAACGCACTTTGGGATGTTGCTGCAAGGCAAGCCTGGACCCCGTACTACAGGGGCTGGGCGGACGCGCAGAAGCAGAGCACTAAGAAGAAGTCCGGTCGCCCGCTGGCACTTTGGCAGGCCTCAGCCCCAGAGCATGATCTTGAACTTTTGAGCGCACATGCAGTACCAGCCTCCCGCGTCAGCTTCAACCCTCTGCTTGGTAGCGGCGGCAACGCTGGAAAGCGCGACTTTTCCGACGGGTGGAGGCGGGCGGTACAGGCCATTGGACAGGCGTCCGAGACGGCGCAGGATATCTCGGAACTCAGACGCTTGCTGCTAGGTCAGCCAGTGAGCAAGATGATCGAAAAGCTTAACGCCGCTTGTTGGTTTAGTGATGCAAACAAGCTCTACAACAGCGGACAGCGTCCGTATCGGGAAGGGGCGATTTCGCCATGGGCGATGGCGCTTGCCTGTGAAGGATTGATGTTCTTTGCAGGCAGTTCTTCGCGACGGCTTGGCTCGCGGGCCCGGGCAGTTGGCGCATTTCCGTTCGTTACCCGAGCTGCCGCTCCGCGTGGAGCTGGCGAGGCCGGCCATGACTTGGCGGAGGTCTGGGCGCCGATCTGGGAACGCCCGATGACGTTACCGGAGGTCGTCACCTTATTCTCACGGGGGCGCGCGGAAGCCGGAGGACGCGGCGTACTAACCCCGAGCGCGTTCGCCACCGCAATCGCGCGCCGGGGCGTTGACGCAGGCATCACAGAATTCCGTCGGTTTGTCCTGGGACGGACCACTAGTGCGAACACGTTTGAACCTCGGTTTGAAGGAGTGTTCCACGTTAACGAATCCGGTGCGACGTCTCAGCCCGACCGCGCCGGATCCATCGTCATGCAACGGCTGCTGGCCCTGGCAGCACAGTTCGTCGGCAGTCGAAATCCGCTGGCCGACCGCGAGGCCGGAAAGCGATGGCGCTTTGTAGGATTGAGGGGCGGCATCGAAGCGGGTATGCTTCGTGTGGCAGCAGCGCCAGGAGACGAGGAAGCCGCCTGCGCTATGCTCGATTCTGTTGTCTCGGCGCTGGATCGCATCGACAGGAACAGGACATTTCGCGAGCAGAATGTGGTATGGGAGCCGCTACCTCTGAACTGGCTGCCCACGCTTCTTGGCGCTGAAGGGCCGAGCGTCGAAGCGCGTTTGGCGTTGGCCGTTTCCTCCTCCTTTCCCTCTGACCGCCCATTTGCACTTTACCGGTTTGGAGTCACGCCGCACGGCCATCGCTTCATCCACCCTTCGGCAATTCCGAAACGATGGGTCTGGCGGTCACTGTCACCCCTCTCGCTCGTGTTATCGGACGTCTTGTATCGACGCACGCTCGATTGGGAAACAGGGCCCGAATCGTCGGAACCGGTGCGGCTGGGGGTTCCAGTTCAGGCTAGCGATGTGGATAGCTGGCTCCGTAGTTTCGTCGATGAGGATCTGATTGTACGTTGGCTGTCGAGGTTCGCCCTATTTGACTGGCGCGTCATTCCCCGAGATGTGAAATCGTTGGCGTGCCCGGGTATCACGCCGGACGCGGTAAACGGGACGCTGTGCCTGCTCGGGCTACTTCAGCCCTTGTTTGACTTGCGCAAAGTCTCTCCCCTGAAGGAGTCGGCATCGGACCTCCTTCCTTCTGAAAGCGGTGCGCGGACACCTGCGGCCGCCAGGAGACTCTTGGGACTTTTGCGTGCCGACGACGTCGCAGCGGCCGTCAGGCTGGCTGCTACCCGATATTCAGTGGCGGGCGTCCCGCTCGTGCGCCACGATGTCCCATGGAGTTGCGCGGAAGTCGATCGCCTCACGGCTTCGCTTTTGTTCCCAATCTTTGACCGAGATCGCTCGGTTCTTGCGAACCGCTGGCTGCGGCCCCGGCACAAACAAGGAGTATGAGCTCATGATGCCTGATACAAAACCAACTACCAAGACATTGACCCCGGTGGACGTACTAAATGGCCGATCGCCCTGCGTGCTTACGGCGGTGCTCGCGCCCGTGGCCGGTCTGGATCGTTTCCAGCCAGCCGGGTTTCCCGAGGTCGGACACGTCACCTATAAGGCCCCGAGGAAGAATGGAGCGGTTGAACACGTCTGCATCGTGGACAGTGCGGCTAGCATGGCGAACCATCTTGAATCGGTCTGCATGCGAGGCGCCCACGATTACGACCTCGCCGCCGATCTGAACGGAATGCCATACCTGCGGTGCGTGACCAAGCCTGAACCATCCGAAGAGCCATCAGAGGGTGACCGCAGGGAAGTCGTCGTGACCAGCTTGACAGAGGGCCATCGCATTGCGTCTTCGTATTTTCTCGACGGGCGGCGCATCGTCGAGGACAAGCTTGCCGAGGTGCCATTCAAGGATGAGCTCGCAAACGAGTTCGGAATTGTGCTCAAGGGCGGCAAGAAGGCACATCCGCCCGTAGAAAAGTGGTGGCAGGTCTTCGGCGCGGTATTCAAGTATGACCCGAATGCTCTGGTTCACGGGGTACTCTTTCCGCAGTGGAACATCAAGATATCGCGGGTGCTCACAGCTCACATGGAAGCATTTGGAGCCGGTCGTGTTGACCGATCCGGCGTTAAGTTCGATCGGCTCCAGAAGACGACATCTAAACAGCCTATCTTTGCCGTTGACGATTCGACGGCGCGCGAAATCAGGGCTACTTTCATACTCGATGTGGCGCTGCTGAGGTCGTTCGGCCGAGCCAACGGTCACCAGGCACTGGGATTGACTCACGATCAAAAAGAGTTTCTGGTCGCGCTCGCTCTGTGGAAAATTCGCAAACTGATCTCAACGCCCTTTCGGTTCCGATCTGGCTGCCATCTCCAACTAGTGAGTCTCAGCCACGGTGAGTCCGCCGTCGAGCTTGATGTGAATATGGAGACGGCGATCAAGAAAGCGTCGTTCCGGAGCGCCAAGAGCGACGCCGCCCCCGCGGTGACGGATATCTTCTGGCCGCGCGAGGATCTGTATCAGGAGCCGCCGGAGCAGGAGCCAGCGGTCAAGAATGGCGAGGATACAGGAGGGGACGAAGAGGACAGCGAAGGCGAGTAAGCCATGCGGCTGATTCTTCGCCAGTCGTTCCCGCTAGGTCGTTTTCACGCGACTCCGTGGCGGGTCAACCCGTTCGACGATCCGTTCGGCGAATGGCCCCCGAGTCCATGGCGCCTCGTGCGTGCTGTTGTGGCGCGCTGGTATCAATGGAGCCGGGAGTCAGCGGAAATCCTCGATCTACAGCAACTGGACACGCTGGTTCGCGCCTTATGTGAGTCCTCGTATTCGTTCCACCTGCCTCCCGGCGCTATTAGAGGTACGCCTCTTCGCCAATATCACCCAGTCGAGTTTGGCTGGGCACCACCGGCGAAAAAAGACAAGCGGATACCTCGAATGAAAGCATACGGAACGAGCCTCGTCCAGGACAATTACTGGTCCGTGCCTACCGGCGATGACGACGCAATCTGGTGGTTCCTCGATGGCGATGCTTGGACACCGCAGCTTGTTGAACTGCTCGATCAATGTATTGAACGGCTTCTCTACTTCGGGAGGGCAGAGACGCTCACGACTTTGAAGCGCGTTGCCTCATCAACTCTGCAGCCAAACTGTAAGCCTCGTGATCAGCCCTATTCGCAAGCATCAGTACGGGTATTATGCCCCCAACGCGACGCGAGTCGCGCGGATGTGGAGAGAATAACTGACGATCCCGGAAGTGCAGGCCGAACGATCCCGCCCGGAGCGAAGCTGATGTACGCCGATATCCCACCTCGCGTTCCTGCCCGTGAACAGCCAGCCACCTTAGCTCCGCGAACCGACTGTCACCTGATCCAACTCGCAGTCGGATGGAGCGTTGCGCCAGAGCCGCGCGCCATCGTCCGCCTGACCGCGCGGTACCGGTCGGCAGTCATCCGGGAACTGCTTGCTATCAAGACGGAAGGCCAAGACTGCAGTTGGAGGACGGCTCCCATATCCGTTCGCTCCGCTATAGCGGACATGTTGGGGAAGGATGCGAATGGCATGCCGTTCAAGGATCACAGCCACACTGAGTTTCTCTCTTGGTGGCACGACGGCGCACCGACCCGCCTCCTGATTTGGCGTGGGTCGCGACCGTTCGATGCCGAGGAGCAACGGGCAATCTTGCGGGCAGCAGCACGAGAGCTGTCGTGGGCCGTCATGGGTCGCGACGCCGACGCTTGGAAGATCCGGCTCATCCCGCTGGACCCAGCCGTACCGGCGCCAGCAGGATTCGATGGCAGGTGCGCCTTGACGTGGGAATCCATGACGCCTTACGTTCCACCACGCCATCGCCTGCGAAATGGCAAGCCACGCGACGCCGAGTCGCTTATTCTGCAAATTCGGCGCGAACTCACTCAGCGCGGCATACCCGGCGGGGAACACGTTGACGTCGAAGAGACTAGCGACGCGACCTGGGTCGCCGTCCACGTCCCGCGCCGGAAGCTCGGGGGCAAATCCCTCGGCGACCGCCGCGGCTATTGCCTCCGCTTAACTTTCCGCGAGCCCGTCCCGGGGCCATTAAGGCTCGGAAACTCGAGCAGCTTTGGACTGGGCTTATTCAAGCCTGTCCATTGAGGTCTTTTCTTGAGTTTGGCGCTGAGCGCAACGCATTCCGGGAAACCGCCCCTGCACGGCAAAAACCCACCCAAAAATCCGGCATCGGAGTAACGCCTACTGGACTCAGCTGGCAGCCGGCCTCCCGGCAGAACACCCACTGCTACGATAAAGACTAAGCCGCCTCCAATGAAGCAGCCATCGACAATCCAACCCGCGAGTGCCTCGCCTCCTCCAACGGGCTCCGTCGATACCGCCACGCTCGAACTTCTTGCCGCCTGGAAAGCCGAGGATGCTACCACCGACCCGCAAAAGCTCCATGAAGCTGACCAAGAGGTCGCCGAGTTTAAGAAAGCGATGAATGAGAATCGCGCCGCAACCGGCGCTCGCCCGCTCTTTCCGTGAGCCGCTTTCTCATTCTCGATTCGGGGCCGCTCGGTTTATTAACCCACCCTCAAAGAAACGCTGAAGTCGTGGCGATTACTGAGGGGTTGTCCCAATGTCTGCTCAGCGGCCACCAGATCATCATTCCAGCCATTGTCTACTACGAGCTAAAACGTGAGCTGCTCCGGGCCAATAAGACCTTCGGCATTTCTCGGCTAGATGCTTTCACCTCAAGAACGCCCGGTCGCTACCTTCCGCTTACAGACCAAGCGCTTCGATTAGCCGCAGAGCTTTGGGCAACTGCGCGACAGCAAGGGCGGCCGACGGCGGATGCCAAAGACCTTGATGTCGATGTAATCCTCGCTGCCCAGGCGCTCTCCTTTGGACCGGCGCCACCTGACATTCTGGTTGCCACAAGCAATGCCAAACATCTTTCGCAATTCCTCATCGCCCAGAACTGGCGCGAGATCTTGCCGTAACCGTCGCCTTGCCCGTAGGGCGGACGCCCCCGTCCGAGCGCGCTCCCTGGTCGCGACCTCCCGCTCTTCGTCAATTCTTGCTCGCAACGGTCCAGCACGACCTGAAATCCGCTACCTGGGCTTTTTCGGTCACGGCGATCCGAAAAATATCTAGCGCCTAATTTTCAATAACTTACCGCGAATCCAACGCGTCCCCACCAGCCCTGCACCCCGTATCCTGGTTCCGTCAGGAGAACTATTTTTATGAGATCAGACGCACAAATAGAAGCATCCCGGATCAATGGCGCCAAATCCCAAGGCCCCGTCACGCCGGAAGGCAAGCAGATATCCTCGCAAAATGCTGTAAAGCATGGCCTTTCCGCCAGAACTGTCGTCCTCTGCAACGAGGATCACGCCCTTTTTGAACAACTCGAGCAGGATTATATCGATTCCCTGCAACCTTGCACTGTGCTCGAACTCCATCTCGTCCAGCACGTCGCCGTCGCCGAGTGGCGCGTCCGCCGCGCTTGGTCCATCGAAACCGGCATTAACGACATCAGCATCCTGCAACACAGACTCCAGGACGACCGCGAACATCCCCGCCTCGACGAGGATTACCGCATCGCCCTCACCCAGAAGCGGGTCGAACCCGACGTCGCGCCCGTCCAGCGCGCCACCGCCCGTCTCGAACGAGCCCGCTCCCGCGCCCTGGCTGAGTTCCACCGCCTCGTCAAAATCCGTCCCGCCGGCGCACAACCCATTCAAATCACTCGCCCCGACGTCTCTACCACCGGCCGCGATCCCTCTCAATATCTCCAGCCGCGAAACGAACCCGAGCCCGCGCCCGCCAGCGCCCCGCCAACCCCTCCAAAACAGGAATCTTCTCCGGAACCGGCATCCAATAGCGTCCCTTGCATCGTCTTCCCCGACTATCCCAAGCCCGAAGAAGACGAGTTCGGCGATCCGCTCCCGCCTCTGCCCTTTCTGCGAAATGCAACCCAGGAGCCCAAGGACCCCTTAGTAGCCGGTTGAGGCGCACTACACGGGGGAAATAGCGCACGATTTTGAAAATTGAACCTCTGAATAAGCTATTCGATCGCCGGCAACTGCCCATGCAGCGCCCGAATGCCCGGCGTCACTCTGTCCGCGCTTCCGGTGGTCCCGGTGATGGTTATCGCAAACGGCCCCAAATTGCCGAACGCAAATTCAAAGGTGTTCGTCCCCGGATTGGGTCCCAGCGTGAGCAGGATCAGCCGCAGGTTGGGAAAATACAGGTCTTCGGTGAGCGTTATGGAACCGCCGCCCGATACCACTAGGCTCTGGAACGCCAGCGTCGCATCGTCGGTAATCGGATAGCCAATCGAATCGGTTACGCGCACGTAAACGGGCTCGACCGACCCCACCTTGTCGGAGGCGGGCGTCCCATTCAACTCAAACAGCGCGTATGGCACGTAGGGCGGCACGCCGTACCAGTAAGGCACGTTAGCCGGGTTGGTCGACTTGCTGGCCTGGATGGACACTAAACCTTGATACTCGCCGGGAGCAAGGGGATTGCCGGTTGTCCAGAATACGTAAATCGTCTTCGATTGGCCGGGTCCCATGGTCACGGACTGCGTGCTGGCCGCGTCGTCGCCCGTGGAATCGGTGCCGAACTGGACCGCGGGCGCGGAGTCGTAGGGGATCGCGGAAACTGTAAATGTGTCGGAGGTCGCGCCGACATTGGTCAGTGTCAATTGGTTGAAGTCGCCGGTGCTTGCGCCACCCAGCATACCGTTGCCCACGCCGAAACTGATCGAGGTCGGATAGCTGGTCACCGTGTTTTCGAGGGCGGTATCGAGGTCCAAATACCCCGCTCCCGTCCTTTGCACGCGCTCGATCCATCCATCCGTCGAGCGGGAAAAAGGTGTTGCCGAGTTGATGATGAGAGAGCGGTATTGGTCGACTGTCAAGCCCGGGCGATAGCCCCGCAAAACGGCAGCGGCGCCGGCCACCAGAGGAGAGGAGAAACTGGTGCCGGAGGCTGACAGGAAGCCGGTTGCGGAGTACAGCGGTCCGGTGGGATCCAGGGTTTCCGCAGCCATGTACAGATCGGTTCCGACGGCGCTCAAGTCCGGTTTGATGGTGAGGTCGTAGTTGGGTCCTTGGCTGCTGAAGGACGCGAGTGTGTTGAAAGCTTCGGGATACGAAACTCCGTTAAAGACGATAGTCGCCATGGGCGGCGCGCTCGCCGCGGCAATGGCCTTTTTGATCGACAAACCATCGGCGTTGCTCACCGTGACCAAGGGCAGCGTTGCCGTTCCAGCGCTGGCGGCAAAGAGGGCGGGCGCCGAAGCAGCGGCGTAGATGATGGCGCCGATGGCCCCGCCGGCCTGCGCGTCATTGAGCTTGGCTTGGAACGTGCAAGTTCCGCGGGAAATCAGAACGATTTGACCGGTGGCGCTCCCCGCGGCGAGCGGCGAACAGGCGAGCGAAGTAGGATCGAGAGTGGCCACATCCAATAGCGGCGCGGTAAGCGTCGCGGTGTTCGATGACAGGCTACCTGGATCGGCTTGGTAAGGTGTGCCACCTGCCACTGAAACCGAACCCGCGAGAAACCGGCTGTTCTGTATGGCGCCCACGGCGATGGAACTCGCCGTCGAGGCAAAGCCGCCCATGGTGTTCAGACTTGGACCGCTATTGCCGGCCGAAGTGACAAATACAATTCCAAAGCTCGTCAAACGAGCAATCGCGATCGCGTCCGCCGAGTCAGGCGGGGGAGGAAATTGGAAGGGCGATCCAAAGCTCAGATTAATGACGTCCATCCCGTCGGCCAGCGCGTCGTCCATGGCTTTCAAAATCACGTCGTCGCTGGCGCTGCCGCTATTGCCGGCCACAATCTTGTAGCCGCCGATCCAGGCCTTGGGGGCCACTCCGGTGATGGTCGCGTACGGGCCTGTCAAGGTCTCGCCCGCCGCGCACATAGCCACCATGGTTCCGTGGCCGTAGTGGTCCTGGGCGTCGTCGGGGGTCGTCTCCATATAAATGTTTTCGTAACTGCGCGCCACGATGATTTTATTGGTGGTCAGCGCCATGTTGGCCGTGGAAGAGGACAAGGGAAAGCCCGCTGGAGTCTTCAGCGTCGCATCCTGGAATGCCGCCAGCTTGGGCGATATGCCGGTATCGAGGATGGCGATCTTAATACCTGCGCCTGCATTCGCCTGGCCGCCGAGAATGTTATTCCAGGCATCCGGCACGCGGTGAATCGGTAAGGCATGATCGAGATCCGCCGTGTATTGATACACCGGATAGACTTTCTTGACGCCCGGAATCGCGGCGATTGCCGCCGCTTCTGAATCGGGCGCGGTGATGATCAGCGCATTGAACAGGCTATCCATCGATGCCAGGACCTTGGCTTGATGCCGCTCGATCAACGGCCGGATGCGCGCCTGGTCGGATTGAATCTGCGCCGCCCTGTCCTTTAGAGCCGCCCGGCCTTTGGTTCTCACCTCGGCGCCTAGTGGGCTGCGCGTCAGTTCTACAATGTATCTGCCCGGGACTACCTGCGCGTACGCAGCCAAAGTCAGAAGGACTGCCGGAAAAGCGAGCCGAAGAATTTTCATTTGACCTCTCAAAACGGATGAAATCGACTTTATCACATTTGGCATTGCTGCGCCTATGCGCGCAAACGCCGCAACAAATTCGCCATCTCGATCGCCGTCATGGCCGCATCCGCGCCTTTATTGCCGGCTTTCGCGCCCGCGCGATCGATCGCTTGCTCCACGGTGTTGGTGGTGAGAACGCCAAAGGCCACCGGAATCCCGGTTTCCTGCTGCACCGCGGCCAGGCCAGCGGCCGCGTGTCCCGCCACGTAGTCGAAGTGCGGCGTGTCCCCGCGAATCACCGCGCCTAGCGCGATGATGGCGTCGTGCCGCTTCTGCTGGGCGAGCACGCGCGCGGCCAGGGGCAGTTCCCACCCGCCGGGAACCCTGACGATCTCCACGTCGTCCGGATTGGCGCCCGAGCGGGCCAGCACGTCGCACGCCCCGGCCAATAAGCGGTCGGTGATAAACGCGTTGAAGCGCGCTACCACAATGGCAAATCGCAAGCCTTGGGCGTTGAGGCCACCTTCTGTCGGAACAGACATGGGATAATGAAGCGTTAAACGCCCCATTCTACCGCATGGATCCCAGCCACATCCGGAACTTTTGCATCATTGCGCACATCGACCACGGCAAGTCGACCTTGGCCGACCGCCTGCTCGAGACCACCGGCGCGCTATCTCAGCGCGAAATGATGGCGCAGGTCCTCGATTCGATGGATCTGGAGCGCGAGCGGGGCATCACCATCAAGGCGCACGCCGTGCGGCTGATGTACCGGGCCGGCAGCGGCGAGTTATATCAGCTCAACCTGATCGATACTCCCGGGCATGTCGATTTTACCTACGAAGTCTCCCGCAGCCTGCAGGCTTGCGAAGGCGCGCTGTTGGTAGTGGACGCTTCGCAAGGCGTGGAAGCCCAGACGCTCGCCAACACCTATCTGGCGCTCAATCATAATCTGGAAATCATTCCGGTGATCAACAAAATCGATCTCCCTTCCGCCGAGCCGGAGCTCATCCGGGAGCAGATCGAACAGTTGATCGGCCTGCCGGCGCACGACGCCATTCTGGCCAGCGCAAAGAACGGCGTTGGCATCCAGGAAATTCTGGAAGAGGTCGTACGCCGCGTCCCTCCCCCCAAGGGATCGCCCGATGCGCCGCTACAGGCATTGATTTTTGACTCCTGGTTCGACCCCTATCGCGGCGTGATCATTCTCACCCGCGTGGTGGAAGGCACGCTCAGGCTGGGACAAAAGATCGGCCTCACTTCAAGCGGGCGCACGTTTGAAGTAGAGGGCCTGGGCTATCAGTCGCCCAAGCCGATACCTTGCGAAGAGCTTTCTGCCGGCGAGGTGGGCTTTCTGTTCGCCAACATCAAGACGGTCTCAGACGCTCAAATCGGCGATACGATCACGGAACTCGACCGGCCCGCCGAGCCGTTGCCGGGATTTCAGGAAATCAAGCCGATGGTGTTCGCCGGCCTGTATCCGGTCGAGTCGCATGAGCACGGACGCTTGCGGGAAGCGCTCGAAAAACTCCGTCTCAATGACAGCGCCTTCAATTTTGAGCCGGAAAACTCGGCCGCGCTCGGCTTTGGCTTTCGTTGCGGCTTTCTCGGTCTGCTGCATCTGGAGATCGTGCAGGAGCGGCTGGAGCGCGAGTTCGAGATCGACCTGATCACTACCGCGCCCGGCGTTCGCTACAAAATCACCACGCTGGCGAACGAAGTGATCGAGGTCTACAATCCGACCAAATTCCCCAATCCGGCCGATATCTCAAAAATCGAAGAGCCGATCATTGATGCGACCGTGATCACGCGGGAAGAGTATGTCGGCGAGATTCTGAAGCTGCTGGAAGAGAAGCGCGGCAATCAGAAAAAATTTGAATATATCGGCAACGGCCGGGTGATGCTGGTGTACGAGCTGCCGTTGAATGAAATCGTGCTCGATTTCTACGACCGGTTGAAATCCGCCTCGCGCGGCTATGCCTCGCTCGACTATCATCTGTCCGGCAATCGCGCTTCCCCGCTGGTGAAGCTGGATGTGCTCGTCGCAGGCGAGCCGGTGGACGCACTGTCGATCATCGTGCACAAGGATTTTGCTTACGAGCGCGGCAAGATGCTGATTGAGCGTCTGCGCAAGTTGATTCCACGGCAGATGTTTGAAGTCGCGCTCCAGGCCGCGATCGGCGCGAAGGTGATCGCGCGCGAGACGATTCCGGCCATGCGGAAGAACGTGCTGGCCAAGTGCTACGGCGGCGACATCAGCCGCAAGCGCAAGTTGCTCCAGAAACAGAAAGAAGGCAAGCGGCGCATGAAGCGGGTGGGGCGCGTGGAGATTCCGCAGGAAGCGTTTTTATCCGTGCTCAAGGTCGGCGGCGACAGCGAATAGCACACGCTCACTCGAGCATAATTCCTACCACCGTTCGGCACGCGCCACATTACTGACCTGCCCCACTTAGGAATCTAGACTTTCTGGCTCAAGAGCGATATTTTGCTCACCCGCCGCTTTTCGTTCAAAATACTTTTGAACCCAGGCTTGGTAGCTCTTTCCCGCCGCCGTGTCGCGCCCGGTGAACGCCACTCCTACGATGTCGGAATAGGCCACCGAGATTTTCCCTTCGCCATTTTTGGGAAACAGCCGCACGCGCGCCGCATTCCGGTCGAAGACATAGCCTTCGATCTCTGTGCCATCGTTCTTCCGGATCGTCACGTCGCCGCGATAGTCGAACGCCTTTTCCAGCGCCTCGCCAAGTTTGGCCGGATCTTCATAGCGCGCCCCTTGCAGGTTCTCGTGCTCGAATCCCGGCGCAAGTTCTAACTCGTCGAAGTTCATGCGTTGGTCTCCTTGTGCTCCTTGGCGCCGAGTTGAACCAGCTCCTGCGCGAACAGCGGACGCACAGGCTCGGAGAGGATCTTCAGCGCGTCCGGATCTTTGTGACGAGTGAACAGCGTCGCCTTAGCCGTAGCCAACAAACCTGAGAACGAACTGAAGGTGTGGTCCACGCCCGAGGCTTCATAGCCGCTATGCACCATGCAATTGGCGCACTTCGGATTGCCTGACTCCGTGCCGTACTGGCTCCACTCCGTCGCTTCCATCAACTCCGCGAAAGTATCGGCATAGCCGTCCTGCAACAGATAACAGGGCTTCTGCCAGCCAAAGATGTTGTACGTGGGCATGCCCCAAGGAGTGCAGGCGTAGTTCCGCTTGCCCATCAGAAACTCCAGGAACAACATGGACTGATTGAACCGCCAGGTCTTCTTGCGGTTGGATAGAATAGCACGGAACAGGCGGCGCGTACGCGCCCGGCCTAGAAAATGATTCTGATCGGGCGCTTTGTCGTAGGAGTAGCCGGGCGACAACATCATGCCCTCGACGCCCAATTCCATCATTTCGTCAAAGAAGCGGCGCACGCTATTGGGATCGGCCCCGTCGAACAAGGTCGTATTGGTGGTCACGCGAAAGCCGCGCTGAATGGCTTCCCGCATACCCTCAATCGCCTTCTCGTAGCCGCCTTCTTTGCAGACAGAAAAGTCGTGGTGCTCTTTTTCGCCGTCGACATGCACGGAAAACGTCAGATATTTGCTCGGCGTAAAAAGGTCCAGCTTTTCTTTGAGCAGCAGCGCGTTGGTGCAAAGATAAATGTATTTCTTGCGAGCCACCAGCCCGGCCACGATCTCGTGAATTTGCGGGTGCATCAGCGGCTCGCCGCCCGGAATGCTCACCATCGGAGTGCCACACTCTTCCACCGCTTGAAAACACTCCTCGGGCGTCAGATCCTTCTTGAGGATGTGGGCCGGATACTGAATCTTTCCGCATCCCGCGCAAGCCAGGTTGCAGCGGAACAGCGGCTCCAGCATCAACACCAGCGGATAGCGCTTGCGGCCTTGGAGCTTTTGCTTGAGGACGTAAGTGGCTACCGTCCAAGCTTGGGAAACGGGCACTGGCATATGAGTTATCCTGTAATCACGAACGCGAATTCGCTTTCGCATTTGAGAGTAACACACTTTGACCTCCGCGCATCGACAGCCGGTCCAGTTCCGCAGCAAGAGCACGGTGCAAAGCATCTTCGACGCGGCGTCGGCGTTGTTGGGCCGCATGACGCTGGAGGAGATCACGACAAGCAGGATCGCCGCGGAAGCCGGGATCTCCGTCGGTGCGCTCTACCGGTTCTTTCCCGATAAACAGTCCATCGTGGATGCCATTGCCGTCCGGCATGTGGAGAAATTCAAGGCCGAACTAGAAGCCCGCATGGCGCAAAACGAAGCCATGGAGCCGCGGGCGTTCCTCGATTTTGTGATCGACTCCTACGTGGCGTTTCTGGACGCGCATCCCGATTTCCGGGCCATCTCGCTCGGTCACCACATCAGCGCCGCTACGCGGCAGAAGCAGGCTCACCCGGATATCGGCCCGGCGGCATTGGTGAAGCGATACACACTCGATGCGCTGGGCTTGGAAGTCCCACCGGATCTGGATTTGAAGTTGCGCATCGTGACCGAAGTGGGCGACCGGCTGATTGCATTCGCTTACGAGCAATCGGGGGCCGACGCTCATGCGGCGGTAA
This sequence comes from Bryobacterales bacterium, assembly GCA_963836595.1. Lineage (GTDB taxonomy): Bacteria > Acidobacteriota > Terriglobia > Bryobacterales > Bryobacteraceae > DATFZA01. Next base: position 1,904,943 of record CAWIKC010000001.1, on the reverse strand, counting down.
TCGCGGAGCTAAAGGCGTTGCTGGGCGGCTATTTGTTTGGCTGACGCCGAACACGCGATCCCGGAATTGAACACTGCACCTCCGGAAATTTGTCGATTTTCCACGGGCGCTCGCGTGGTTCGATGCGCTGGGCTTGTAAGTCCCGTCGGATCTCGATTTGAAGTTGCGCATCGTGACCGAAGTGGGCGACCGGCTGATTGCATTCGCTTACGAGCAATCGGGGGCCGACGCTCATGCGGCGGTAATCGCGGAGCTAAAGGCGTTGCTGGGCGGCTATTTGTTTGGCTGACGCCGAACACGCGATCCCGGAATTGAACACTGCACCTCCGGAAATTTGTCGATTTTCCACGGGCTCTCGCGTGGTTCGATGCGCTGGGCTTGTAAGTCCCGTCGGATCTCGATTTGAAGTTGCGCATCGTGACCGAAGTGGGCGACCGGCTGATTGCATTCGCTTACGAGCAATCGGGGGCCGACGCTCATGCGGCGGTAATCGCGGAGCTAAAGGCGTTGCTGGGCGGCTATTTGTTTGGCTGACGCCGAACACGCGATCCCGGAATTGAACACTGCACCTCCGGAAATTTGTCGATTTTCCACGGGCGCTCGCGTGGTTCGATGCGCTGGGCTTGTAAGTCCCGTCGGATCTCGATTTGAAGTTGCGCATCGTGACCGAAGTGGGCGACCGGCTGATTGCATTCGCTTACGAGCAATCGGGGGCCGACGCTCATGCGGCGGTAATCGCGGAGCTAAAGGCGTTGCTGGGCGGCTATTTGTTTGGCTGACGCCGGACACGCGATCCCGGAATTGAACACTCCACCTCCGGAACTTGGTCTATTTTCCAAGGCTCTCGCGTGGCCCCAGAGTTGCCGCATGCAGCCAAATGAGCGACCTGCTTTATTCGTTCCGCAATCTCCGGAAAAATGCGAGTTTCAGCGTGGTGGCGATCGTTACCCTGGCGCTCGGGGTGGGAGCGAATACCGCCATCTTCAGCGCGGTGAAGACGGTGGTTCTCGACCGGCTGCCTTATCCGGATCCGGATCGGCTGGTGGTGATCGGCGAATCCGATCCCGGTAGCGCAACGTCAGAGGTCACGGTCGGCTTCACCACGGCGTATGACTGGAGGCGGCTCAGTCACCTATTTCAAAGCATGTCGCTATACCGGAACGGCGGCGGGGCGCTGGCGGAATCCGGAGAGCCCGAGCTGCTGAGCGGGCTGCGGGTGAACTACGATTTCTTCGACACTCTCGGAATCAAGATGCAACTGGGGCGATCGTTCCGGCCGGAGGAAGACCACGCCAACACCCGCCGGGAGATCATCCTCAGCCATGGTTTGTGGGTGAGGCGATTTGGCTCCGACCCGAACGTTTTGGGGCGGACGGTGCGGTTAAGTGAGACACCTTTTCGGGTCGTGGGCGTGCTACCCGCCGATTTCCAAGCTTTGTTCCCGATTCCAACGACCAACGCGCCGGAGGTATTTGCGCCGCTCGGCTATGAGCTATCGGGTGATTCCTCTTGCCGCAGTTGCCAGCACCTGCGATTGATTGGGCGCTTGAAGCCGGGCGTGACCATCGAACAAGCGCGCGCGGAATTGGACACGATCCAGCAAGGTCTCGATAAGGAGTTTCCCGAATCCTATCCGGCTGGAGCGAGCGTCTCGCTTTCTCTTTTACGCGACAACATTGTGGGCAACGCAGGCACAGTTCTTTGGATTTTGTTCGGCGCCGTCGGTTTGGTGCTGATGATCGCTTGCGCCAATGTGGCAAACCTGATGCTTGCCCGCGCGACCAACCGGGAACGCGAAATGGCTTTGCGGGCCGCTTTGGGCGCGTCCAGGACGCGCTTGATTCGCCAACTTCTTACAGAGAGCCTGCTGCTTGCGGCCGCCGGCGGCGCAGCCGGGCTACTGCTGGCGGTCTGGGCAACAGCGGCTTTGGCGAGCCTGGCGCCACGAGGGATTCCGCGCATCGGCGGCATTCATCTGGATGCGACCGTATTACTGTTCGGCTTCGCATGCAGTTTGTTCACTGGGCTGCTGTTTGGGTTGGCGCCCGCCTGGCGCGCATCCAAGGTGGATTTGAATCACTCGCTGAAGAACTGTGGCAAGGCCACGGCAGATTCTTCAGGGTTGCGTTTGCGCGGCGGGTTGATTGCCGGTGAATTGGCTCTGGCGCTGGTCCTGGTTTTGGCTGCCGGTCTGCTTGGCAACGCCGTGCGGCGTTTACTGAATGTGGATGCCGGGTTTGACCCGCACGACGTACTTACCCTGAACACTTATGTCTATGGCGGCCGCTATAAGAACCCGCCAGCGGAATTGGGCTACTATGACCAAGCGTTGCAGCGCTTGCGCGCGGTTCCGGGTATCGAGAGCGCCGCCATGACGAGCATCCTTCCTCTCAATAGCTTTGATTCGCGTGGTTTTCACATCGAGGACCGCCGGCTGGCGCACGAATCGGAAGCTCCATCGGCGGATACCTATTCCGTGTCGCCCGATTACTTTCACGTGATGAAGATACCGCTGAAACGCGGCCGCCTGTTCACGAGCGGAGACCGAGCAAACACTTTGCGCGTTGCACTGATTAGCGAGTCCGGCGCGGCGTCACAATTTCCGAACCAGGACCCGATCGGCAAACACATCCAACTGGGAGGCCGCGACGACGCCAAACCGTGGCTGACAATCGTAGGGATCGTGGGTGACGTTCGGCAATACGGACTCGACCGAGCCTCCCAGATGGAAGCGTACGTAGCGCAGGCCCAAGACGTCTCCTTCAGCTACTCGCTGGTGGCGCGCACGAGTGTAAATCCCGAACGGCTGGAGAGCGCTGTGCGCGCGGCGTTTCTTCAGGTGGATCCAACGCAGCCGGTCTTTAACGTCGAACCGATGGAGCATTATGTCGCTGCGTCAATGGCCGAGCGAACCTTCGGCTTGGCCATGCTGGCGCTATTTGGAGTGCTCGCCCTGGTGCTGGCGTCGGTGGGAATCTATGGCGTCACCTCCTATTCCGTCGGGCTACGCACCCGCGAAGTGGGTGTGCGCATGGCGCTGGGCGCGGAACCAGGCGACATCCTGAAAATGGTGCTGCGCCAAAGCATGTTGCTGGTGGCAGCCGGCCTTCCGCTGGGTTTTGCTGCATCGTCCGCGCTGATGCGATTTCTCTCCAGTCTGCTGTTTCAGGTGCAACCGGCCGATCTGGCCACGTGCACGGCGGTAGCGGCTCTGCTAACCGCGGTGGCGCTGGCCGCGAGCTATATCCCCGCGCGCCGGGCGGCGCGCCTGGAACCTACGGTCGCGCTTCGTCACGAATAACGGTTACCGAATCAACCGCAATTCCACCTGCCGGTACATTTCCTTGGTCTGATCGAGCGTTGCGAACTCCAAGCCGGGCAGCGCGGCCGATGCGGTGCCGGCCGCCACGCCCCAGCGCACTGCATCGGGAAAGTCCTTCTTTCGGCTGAACGCCCACAGGAAAGCGGCCGACAGGGCATCGCCGGCGCCAATCGGCGAAAGGACATCGATGCGCGGCGGAACGGCCTCGACCATCTGGTTTTCATTGGCGCCCACCACGCCGCGGCTACCGAGCGAAAGCAAAACCGACTCCGCGCCGAGTTCGTGGATCTTGGTCACCGCCTCACGGAAATGCGCCCGCGTGATCAGAGCGCGATTCAACAGCCGCTCCGCCTCCTGTTGATTGGGAGAAACGACGGTTGGTTTGGCTTCCACGCCGTGCCGTAGGTCCTCTCCATCGGCATCCAACAAAGTCTGGACATTATGTTTTCGCGCGGCCTGGATCAACTCGTGATAGAAGGTCTTCGGCACGCCCGGGGGAAGGCTGCCGCACAGCATCAGCCACTCGGCATCCGGCAACTGCCGGACCACCGCGTCCATCACCGCGGAGGCTTCCTCGCGCGTCAGTTCCGGACCTACCTCATTCAGCTTGGCCGTGAGACCTTGCTTATCGGTAATGGTCAGATTGGTGCGGATTTCATTGGCGATGCGCACCACTTCGAACGGAAATCCGGCTTTCCCTAGCAGCTTCTCGAACAACTGACCGTTCTTGCCGCCGCTGGTGGTGATCGCTTTCGTGGTGAGGCCGAAGGACTGCAAAACACGGGACGCGATAATTCCCCGGCCGCCGCCGCCATAGGTTTGCGAAAGAATATAGGCGCGGTCTTCGAACACCAGCCGGTCTACCAGGATGCTCCGGTCGATCGCCGGGTTGATCGTCAAAGTCAGTATCAAGTCTCAATGTTACCCTGAATGATTGCGCCAACATCCTCATTTTCTTGCGTTTTTAGCCCTTTTTGCGGTCTGTTTATTCTGGGGAACCACCTACCTTGGCATCCGGATGGCGCTGGAATCGTTTCCTCCGGCGATGCTGGTCTCGATCCGGTACTTACTCTCCGGAACGATTCTGACGATCTTCGCGTGCTCGCGAAAAGCTTACCTGCCGCGTGGCAAGGAACTGGTCGGCACCGTGCTTTTTGGTGTGATCACCATTGGTATTGGCAACGGCTGTCTGGCATGGGCCGAGCTGCTGATTCCCAGCGGCATGGCGGCGCTATTTATCACGCTTGCGCCATTTTGGATGGTCGGGATGGAAGCGCTGATTCCGGGCGGCGCGCGTTTGCACGGACCGACCATCGCCGGCATGCTGATCGGCTTGGCCGGAACCGCCTTGCTGGTGGCCCCCAACGCAATCCAAAACGGGGTAAGCGGCCCGGTGTTTAGCGGCTTTGTGCTGCTGCAACTCGGCTGCTGCGGCTGGGCGGTCGGTTCGATATTGCAGCGCCGTCATCGCACTAAGGCTCATCCGGTGGTCAGCGGCGCCATTCAACAATTGGCCACCGGCGTTGCCTATATCGTTCCGGCGTTGGCGCTGCCACATACAACCACGCATTGGAGCGCGCGAAGCATGGGCGCGATCGTGTACCTGGTGATCTTCGGCTCCATCGTGGGCTACAGCGCTTATATCTACGTGATGAATACGCTGCCCGTTTCCCTGGTCACTATTTACAACTACATCAACCCGATCATCGCCGTGCTGCTGGGCTGGTTGATTTATCGCGAGGTCCTCGGTTGGCGGGAACTGGCGGCGATGGGGATCATCTTTCTCGGCGTGTGGGTCGTGAAACATTTTGGGGATAAAGCCGCGGCTGCGACCGTGGTTCCCGCAGTCGCCTTAGATTAGCCAAGGAGTGAAATATCCTCGATGGCCGACTTTTTGGAGACAAGCGCGGTACCAACCGCGCGGTCGGCGGGGTCGATTCGCCGGCACGCGAGTTGACGGCAATCCGTGACGGATGCAGTTCTTTGGAGAGAACTCCGATACCCAACGCACTCAGTAGGTGAGCTTTCTGTGGAGTCAGGATCAGGCGCGTTCCGAATGAAGCACACGGGCTTCAAAAGGAAAGCCCGGCTAGGGGCCGGGCGATCCTAAACGAGGCAGAAAGGAGGATCTGCCATGATTCTCTTCATGAGATTTGTGATGAAATACATCACAATCGAGGTGATGATCAGCCCTCGCAAGAGGCGCTGACAGAACCGCGGGATTGGGGCGGGGCCACCGCCCCAATCCTCTCTTGATCATAGAACGATTTCACGTCTTCGGCAATATCACCAATACCACCCTGGGGTGGAGTAAGCTGACTAAATCGCGGTATGAGACTGATCTCGGAGGTACTTTACCCCAATCTGGCGGCCTCAAGTCTGTTGGGCGAGGGTGGAAGCACGCCACAGCCAAGCATTTCGCGTGCCGCGCCGCTAGGGAGGGCTGAATCGAAATGATAGGATAAGTCTCAAACGCTATGTCCACTAACCCGGGCGCTTATCCCCCGGCGCCGCCACCCGAAAGATCTCCAGCCAAGAAATCTAATATCCTGCTCTGGATTCTGGTTGCCGTGGGTAGCCTGTTCCTGATCGCCTTCGCCGTTGTGATTAGCGGGGGCTTGTTTATCGCGCACAAGGTGAAGGACTTTGCCGAGGTGCGCGATGGCAAGGTAGTGGTCAAAAAAGAGGGCAAAGATGTCGTTATTTCATCGTCCGGGAAGGACTCCGATGGGTCCGTCGAAATTAAATCGGCCGGCGGATCGATGAAGTTTGGCGGCGGCGCGGGCGCGAAAATTCCGGCTTGGGTGCCGGCCTATCCGGCCGCCGCCGCACAGGGAGTTTATTCGGCTCAAACCAAGGAAGGCGCCACCGGAAGCTTCCGCTTCCAGACGTCCGACAGCCCGGCGAAGGTGGCTGAATTTTACCGGCAAGAGTTCCAATCCGCAGGGCTTAAAATCACCAGTTCAGTGCAAACCGTGGACGCGAACATGGTGGGCGCGGAGGACGAAGACAAAAAGCATTCCGCCGCGGTCATGATCAGCGCCAAAGATGGCAAAACCAGCGTAAGCGTGACTTACGTTGAACGCTAGTCAAAAGTGAACTCTGCCAACCAGCCCCGAACGCCGGTAAGGGGACGAGCGGCCAGCGCGAAGGAGGGCCTTTGCGAATCATCGTCGGCGTGACGGGCGCCAGCGGCGCCATCTATGCTCTGCGCCTGCTGGAAAAGCTGCGCCGTTCTCCGGAAGCCGAGATTCATCTCATCGTCAGCCGGGCCGCGGAGCGTACGGCCTATCTGGAGTGTGGCAAGGCGGCGGCGGAATTCAAACAATTCGCGCACCACGTTTACTCCGTCGAAGACATCGGCTGCCGGCTCGCCAGCGGCTCGTTCCCGATCGATGCCATGGTGGTGGCGCCCTGTTCGATACACAGCATGTCGGCCATCGCGGCGGGCATCAGTTCCAATCTGCTGATTCGCGCCGCCGATGTCTGCCTCAAGGAGCGGCGCAAGCTGATTCTGATGGTGCGGGAGAGCCCGTTCCATTTGGGCCATCTTCGATCGATGGTTGCGCTGTCGGAAATGGGCGCGATTATCGCTCCTCCCATACCCGGCTTCTATAACCATCCGCAAACCGTGCTGGACCTGGTCGATGGCAGCGTGGATCGCGTTCTGGACCTGCTGCAGCTTCCCGCGCACGACGCCCGCCGCTGGGACGGACCTCCGAAATGAAACGGCCAAACATCGGCTTCCAGGGTGAACCCGGCGCTTTCAGCCAGGAAGCGGTAAACCAATTGTTCGGCGTGGTGGGCGCGCGCATCGTCCCGTTTGTGCGGTTTCAGGATGTCTTCCGTGCTTTGACCTCGGAAGAGATTGACGCCGCCGTGATTCCGGTGGAGAACACACTGCACGGGTCGGTACACGAAAACTACGATCACCTGCTGACTTTCGATGTGCGAATTGTTGGGGAGACTAGCGTCCGCATTGTCCATAATCTGATCGCCGCTCCCGGCGTCCGGCTGCGGGATCTGCGCCGGGTGTTCTCGCATCCGGTGGCGCTCAACCAATGCCTGAAATTCTTTTCCAGCCACCCGACACTCGAGCAGGCGCCGTATTACGATACCGCAGGCAGCGTGAAAATGGTGGTGGCCGACAAACTCCCGGATGCAGCGGCGATCGGTTCGGCGGTGGCCGCGGCCATTTACGGCGGGCGCATTCTGCGGCGCTCGGTTGAGGACGACCGCAAGAACTTCACGCGCTTTGTCCTCTTGAACTTTAAGCGCCGCGTCGTTCCCGCCGGGGGCAAGCGAAAGCGCTGGAAGACCTCGCTGGTATTTGCCACCCGCAACGTTCCCGGCGCTCTGTTCCGCAGCCTGAGCGCTTTCGCGTTACGCGATCTGAACCTCACTAAGATTGAATCGCGGCCCTTGCGCGGCAAACCTTGGGAGTATCTGTTTTATCTGGATTTCTTCGGCCGGGAAGACGACCTGGCGGTCAAAAACGCTTTGCGGCACCTCACGGAGCTTGCCGATTTTCTGCGCGTGTTGGGAACCTATCCGAGCGAAAGTTAGGTCTGTTGAGTCTCGCCAGGCGGGCGCGCTCAGCAGGCGGGCTGATAACGCTGCACGCGCGGGTTAATTAATTAATTAATAACCCCGCGGGAGCACAGGCAAAAGCCTGTGTCACGAAACGCCAGCGAGTTCTTGATTAAAATAGGCACATTCTCCTCCAGCCCCGAACGTTAGTGAGGGGAAAGGCGAAGTTCCACACTGCACCCGATACAGATTCGTCGCGGCAGGAAATGTAGAAACTCGAGGAGCGGGTTAAACCCGCGGCAGGTTGATAACCTGCCCCACAATTTTGCGAGCCTCAATAGCTGGTGGTTGCTGCGTCGGCCCGGATCAATGCCAAATGCCTGACACGCAAGACCCGGCGGGCGGCCTAGCGCGCCAGCGCCACCCGGCTTTCATTTTCGCGAACTCTCAAGCGGGAACTCTTGCTCAGCTTCTTCATGTCGTACATGCGGCGATCCGCTTCCGCCAGCAGAGTATCGGAGTCGGTGCTGTCGTCCGGAAAAGACGCGTAACCCACGCTAAGAGAGACCGTCTCTTCGCCGCACGCTTCGATGCCTGCCTGGCGGGCCAGGCGCGACATCGACTGGACTTTTTCTTCCACCGCGTCCACCGCCATGCCCGGCATGGCCACCACAAACTCATCCCCACCGAGGCGAGCCACCACGTCGTACTCGCGGCTGCTCTCCTTCAAGCCCTTGGCGAATAACTGCAGAACCAGATTCCCCGTGACGTGCCCAAAACGGTCGTTTACCTGTTTGAATCCGTCCAGGTCGCACACCAGGACGGTGAAGGGAACCATCTGTCGCTTAGACCGGGAAAGTTCACTTTCCAGGCGCGGAAACAGCGATCGGGTGTTTGCCAGACCGGTGAGATGGTCGGTAGTCGCAAAACTTTCCAGCTCCTGGTATTTCAACGTGTTCTCGATGCACAGCCCGACTTTGGAGCTGATTCCGGAAAGAATGCGCAATTGGTCCTGGCTAAAGGCGTCCGCCCGAGCGTGGTATAGGGTCAATACGCCCACCACGCCATTCATCGCTTCCAGTGGAACGGCCAGCGCGGAGCGCAGAACGCTGAACTTCGCCGGGTTATTGAGGTAGCCCGGCTCGACGGACGGGTTTCCGTTGATGACCGCCTGGTTGTGTTTGGCGACCCATCCCGACAAGCCTTCTCCGATGGGTATCGCGAGCGAGGAGAACAGGATCTGGTCCTGTCCTTCAACATAGGCCGGAATCAACTGACCGGCGCGACACTCGTAAACTGCAATCGCATCAAAGGAAATCATCGCCTTCAGCCGCTGCGCAAGCACCGAAAGCGTCTCCACCAGATTCAGGGAATTTCCCAGATCCTTGACCAGTTGAAGCATGAACTGGGCTTCTTGACCGGCCGCCGCAATCTGAGCTACGTAGTCGTCCTTGGAAACCCGCTCCACGCCGGTAGCCGGGGCTCCGCCGCGCGTCACTTTGAATTCAGTGGAGGGCTTGACCTTCCTGGTATCCAGTGTTTGGGCTTCCTCTTCCAACTCCTGGTAGTGCGACTTCAGCGCCGCCACCACTTGCGGATCATAGCTTTTGCCTGACTCGCCGATCACCACCTCCATGGCCTCCTGCAAAGAAACCGCGCGCCGGTATTGCCGGTCCGACGCCAGCGCGTCGAGGCAATCGACCGCCGCCAGGATGCGAGCCCCCAGGGGGATCTCCTCTCCCCGCAAACCCAGCGGGTAGCCCGTGCCGTCCCATCTCTCGTGATGAGCCCGGACGATGGGCGCGACGGGATAGGGAAAGTCCACCCGCTCCAGGATTTCGGCGCCCACCAGCGGATGGATCTTCATCTTTTCGAATTCCTGCATGGTCAATTTGCCCGGCTTCGAAATGATGTGCTCCGGTACCGCCAGTTTCCCGATGTCGTGGAGCACGGCTGCCGCCCGCAGCGCCTCCAGTTCCATGTCTTTGATCCCCAGAATCTGTCCTATTTTCACGGCATAGTGTTGCACCCTTTGCAGGTGCGCGCGGGTGGTTTGGTCTTTGGCTTCGATCGCCAGCGCCAGCGCCTCAATGGTGCGCAGGTGGAGCGAGTTCATCTGCTCCACATGCGCTTTCTCCGTCTCCAGCCGGCCCAGATAGAGGCGATACGAGCGGTAGAGCACATAGCAAACCGGCAGAACCAGCAGTGAGAACTGCCAGCCAATGCTCTTGTTGATGTAACTCAGCAGGCAAACCAGGGTGGCGCCGAGCAAATAGTAGGGAAAAGACCAGAAATAACACTCTTTCCAAATCTTGTGGAGTGCGCGCCGCTCCGTCAAAGCGATGACGCAGGCAACCGCTAGCGTATTCGCCATGAAGTAGGCGGTCGCCGCCAGCATCAGCATGATCGGAAGGCTATTGCCGAAAGCCCAGGAGAGAGGCGTGTGATAAGCGCTAAAGGCAACCGCAATCGCAGTCGCGATCGCCGCCAGATTGAAGAGAATTTGCAGGGCTTTCGGACGGACCTTGGCTCCCCAGAAACATTGCACCAGCGCCGCGCTCAGACCCAGAATCATGGTCTGCAGCATGTTGAGCTCGGCCACGCCCAGCAGGATAAACAGGAAGAATACGGACATCGTCCCGGTCACACCCGGCAGCGTCACCTTGAGGCCGGATGAAACTAAGGCCAGTATCAGATAACACAGGAATTGCTCCAGACTCGTCGTAACGTCGTCGGTGGAAGCCTGAAGCAGGGACGCAAGACCGGTGAGTAGCACCAGACCGATGAAGATCCGTGCTGGAATCGACATGGGCTTCATTGATACGCCATCCGTCTATTCGGCTCTTTCCGTCTATATCATTAGGGCATTTGTACTTAGGAGCGATCGCCGCTCCCTTTAGGCGGCTCGCGTCAGCTCCCCGGGCGAATCGAAAACGTTCCTTTCCGCGCTCCAGATCAGGCGAAACGCCTGCGTCATTTCCGCGCCCCAGATCGCCGGCGTCCCCTGGCGAGCCCAGGTTTGCCAGATCACGGGCGCGTCCGTCGCTGCAGCTCGCAACGGTGCGCTGTCCAATACCGCGCAGAAAGGCGGCTCACGAGTCGGTTCAGTAAGAGTGGTCATCGGTGGTCTGTAAAGCACCCTGCGGACCACCGGTGATGGTTACGTAACTAAAAGAAAAATAAGGCTTGGATCGGCACGCAGGGCGAATGTCCCGGCGGCTTTGGCTCTATGCCGGCTGCTTTTGGCTAGCAATGAGACACTCTGTCACATGGCCCTGCGCCGAGGTATCTGGAGCCGGGTGGGCCTTGGTCAGGCCTCGTCCAGTTAGTGGGGGATCCCCCTGGATCGCGGCCGACGCCCTGTCGGCACCTGCGCTTCGTTTTGCGATGACTCTAGACCGTCGAGCGCTTCCGCTCGTAAGGCGTTTTCAGGTACTTGGCGGCTTCCTCTTGCGCCCCTTGGGTATTGTCGCGGGTGCGAATCGCGTGGTTGTATTCATTCACGGCGCGCTCCCGCTGCCCGGTCACGTCGAAGATCTTACCCAGATTGATGTGGGCCCATACCTCGGTCCACTTCGGATCCAGATCGCCGTTGAGCGATTCCCGGAACTCGTTGGCCGCCGATTGATAGTTGTCTTGCATGAGAAAGACTTGCCCGACCCGGAAGTGGGCTAAGGAGCTTTGCCGGTTCACCTCCAGCGCCTTCTGATACTCCTTGATCGCGTCGCCAAACTCACTGACTTCCGCGAATTGCTCGCCGCGCCGGATCGCCACGGCCACCCGCAGGCTAGGAGTGAAACGCAGCACCGTCCCGTTGGGATCGAGCGTCAGGTTCTTCGGTTTGCCAAACGTGTCGACAGTAAACTCGGACGAAGTCCCCATCACTTCGATCTTCTTCTCCTCAGGATTACCCTCAGTCTCCACTTTCAATTCCACCGGCATCCGGAAGGTATCCAGATCCTGCGTGATCTTGCCCATCACGCGGAAACCCTTCTGGGTTCGAAAGATGGTGTACTCGAGCTTAAATTCCGGAAAGCCGCTGGATTCGATCCACTCGAGGAAAAACCATTGCAGATTTTCGCCCGAAATCTGCTCGGCAAGCTTGCGAAAATCGGCCGTATTCACGGATTGCCAGGCGTACTGCTCGGGGAACGCCTTCAACAACTTCATAAAATTGTCGTTGCCGATTACGCTGCGCAGCATGTTGAGAATCGCCGCGCCCTTGTTGGCCGTCTCGGCCCAATACTCCGGCGAATAATCTTCCAGCCGCCCGGCTTGAATCAGCGGAGGATTGTCTACGGTCATGGCCTCGACGTAGGTGTCGTGTATTTCCTGCTCGAGCGCCCCGGGTCCATTAGCGTGCTCGACATACAGCAGCTCCGCGTAGCGGGCGTTCCCGTTTTCCAGCCACAGGTGATTGCGCGAAGCCGGTGAAAGCAGCGTTTGCCACCACTGCCGGGAGATCTGATTGGCCAGCAGGCGGATCGACGGCTGATCGCCAATCCCTTTGGGCGACAGGAAAATCAAGCCGGGCGCGGAATAACCGTTGGGAGTGCCGTCTTCGGTCTCGACCAGCGTCAAATTCGCTTGCGGCGGCAAGCCGTAGACGCTAGTGAGAAACGTCATGATTTTGGCTGCTTCGTCGCCGTAAGCCTGCGCCATAGACTTCTTCTGGCGGAAGTACATGGTGCTATTTACGCCTTCCGAACTGACCTTTACCGGATCGCCGCTCACGACGGCGATGCTGCCCGGAAACGAGGGTTTGGTGAACTGGAAGGAGTACAAGATCTTCTCGCCCTGGTTCTGCGATTTATCCAATCCGCTGCCGAGAACGCGGTATCCGGCCGGCACCGTTATGTGCAAATCGGCCGTGAAGCGGTCTACGGTGTAGTCGTTAATCGGGAACCAGCGCGCGGGATACATCAGATAGGCCGAATCGTTATGAATCGCCGCAAACTTGATCCCATAAACCGGCGAATCCTCCGCGCCGGTTAGCCGTCCGTCATACACAAACAACAGCGTGGTCGCCTTGCCTTTGAGCAACGGCGCGGGAAAGGTCAAACGGAGGCTCGAATCCTGCGAATTGCGCGAGACCGGTATCTGCCGTCCGGACTCGTCCAAGACCTTGGAAATAGTGAGAGCGTTGTTCAGTTCGAAGGATGCGGAGGAAACGTTGCCATCGAGCGCCGCGAAGCGCACCTGCACCGTCGCCGAGAGGGATTGGGTGTGCGGGTTCACCTCCGCGTCAATGATGTAGTGCTGAACGTCGATGGCCGAAGACCGGCGGTCGACTTTGTCCTCCGCGCCGCTGAGGGCCACACCATTGACCGCGACCAGAGCCGACAGCGAAGCGGCCAGAGCAAACGTTCGAGCAACTTTACTAAGCATGCACCATTTCCTCAGACAGCTCCTCAGACAACAACTCCTCCACCACCGCCGCGGCCTTTTCCATCGGGTCTCCCTGGGTGGCCAGCAGGGCGGACACCTCGGCCAGGCCGCTTTGCATCGCAGCCCGGCGCGAAGGGTCGTTCAAAAGCGCGATCGTCTCCGCCGCCAGCCGTTCTCCCGTCAGGTCGTCCTGAATCAGCTCGGCCACCACCTTACGGCCGGCGATCAAGTTGACCATGGTAAAAAAAGGTACTCGGACTAAGGATCTTCCCAGCATCCAAGTCAGCCGATTTACCCGGTAAAACGTTACCATCGGAGCCCCCAGCAGGCACGCTTCCACAGTCACAGTGCCGCTGGCCGCCAATGCCACGTCGGCCGAGGCAAGGATATCCCAAGTCTGACCTTCTTTTACTTGGATGGACGAACCCGAAAACCGTTCCTTGATTTTTGCAGCGGGCGGCAAAGCCAGAATAAAGCGGCATTTTCCAGGCAAGGCGGTCTGAATACGGCTAATGGCATCTTCCAGATACGGCCGGTGGCGCTCGATCTCTCCCTGCCTGCTGCCGGGCAGCAGCGCGATCAAAAACTGGTCTTCCGGTACCCCCCAAATCCGCCGGAGTTCGGCGCGGCCGGCCGACGCCCGCACCAGACGGGACAACGGATGCCCGATGTAAGTGGCGGGAACGCCGTGCTTCTCAAAGAATCCCTGTTCAAACGGAAAGATGCAGAGCAAACGGGTGATGACCCGCCGCATCAGCGGCAGCCTCCATTGGCGCCAAGCCCAAACCTGCGGGGCAATCAGATAAATGACCGGGATGCCCATCGCATGCAGCCGCCGGGCCACGCGCAAGTGAAAACCGGCGCTATCGGTCAGGATGGCCACATCCGGCCGCTCGCGCTTGGCGGCGGCCAGAAGCTTGTGAAACTCCCGCCGGATGCGCGGCAAATGGGTGATCACTTCCACCAGCCCGACCACCCCCAGGCTCGCCGAATCGACAATCTGCCGCACTCCCGCCTGGCGGAGGCGCGGACCGGTGCAGCCAAAGAAATCCAGGTCCGGATGCCGCCGGCGCAAAGCCTCGACCAGACTGCCGGCGTAGAGATCCCCCGACGCTTCGCCCGCGGAAATCAGCACCTTCCGAGCCACTACTCATCAGTCTAGCGCGCACCGGGAGCGGGACTCGGCTGGTTCCTGCCTGGAAAAACAAGGGCGCGAGTCGCGTGATTCTGCTGCTCTCCCCGACTTGACCGGTTTGCCTGCGGGGGGCCTCCGCAGTCGAGACGATTCTGAAGAACCACCCCGAAAGCCCGGTGGACGTGTTCGCGGTATGGGAGCCGATACTCCCGACCGATTGGAGCGCGCCGGGTGCAAGTGTGCTGGATCGCCTCAACGATCGCCGGGTGCGCCAATTCTGGGATGCTAACCATATTCTTGCTTCGGCCATCAAGAAAGCATCCAGCGAGCTTCATCCGGACTGCTGCGTTAGCAAGGGACTCTTCTGGGATTTAACGGCCGTTTACGCGCCAGGCGCACGCTGGAACGGCACGCTGCCGGAGCCGGCGCTTCTGAATGGCCCGGTAGTCAAAAACGCAGCCGCCCTGGAATCCATCGTGGCGAAAGCCAAGTAAATAAGTAGCTCACCCGTTGACAGCCGGGAAGATGAGCAGATAATTGCGCATTTCATCCCGCACGCGCCGGAACACGGCGAGCCGCTCCTCGTCCGAACCCTGCACGGCCGCTGGGTCGTCAAAGCTGCGATGGATGGTCACCGTTTTGCCAGGAAAAATCGGGCAGCTCTCTTTGGCGTTGTCGCAGACTGTCAGGACATAATCGAATTGCTGGCCGGCGAATTCATCGACGCTCTTGGAACGCTGGCCGGAAATGTCGATTCCCAGCTCGCGCATGGCGGCAATGGCCTCGGGCCGCACCTGGCTGGGTTTCGTGCCCGCGCTCTCCACTTCAAACCGGTCGCCCGCGTCGTGGCGCAACAAGCCTTCCGCCATCTGGCTCCGGGCCGAATTTCCGGTACAGAGAATGAGAATGCGTTTCTTCTTCGCCGTCATATTGCTCTCCCGGCAGGGAACCAGTGACGCGTGCGGTTGCACGCCGCACAAACTGAGAGCATAACGGGCACTTCCACCAGAACGCCTACCACGGTGGCGAGCGCCGCGCCTGATTCCGCGCCGAATAACGCAATCGCAGTTGCCACCGCCAATTCAAAGAAATTGGAGGCGCCGATGAGTGCTCCCGGAGCCGCGACGGAATGCTCCACTTTTAACCATTTCATCAGTCCATAAGCCAGGCCCGCGTTCAGGTATACCTGCAAGGTGATAGGAATCGCAATCAGCACTACGTGGAAGAAACGTCCGGTAATGTTATCCGCTTGAAACGCAAAGATGAGGACGAGTGTGGCGAGCAGCGCCCCAATAGTGACGGGCGCGAATTTCGGCAGCAATGACCCCTCGAACCAGGGTCGCCCGTACTTGCGCACCAGGAAAGAGCGGAGGAGCGCACCGGCCAGCAGAGGCACAACAATGAACACCAGTACTGAGGTGAGCAGGACATTGAAAGGAACGGTAAGAGACGAGGCCCCGTGCACGAGAAACTGAACGATCGGGACGAACAGCACCAGCATAATGAGGTCATTCACCGAAACCTGCACCAGTGTATAGGCCGCATCTCCGTTCGTTAGATGACTCCACACAAACACCATCGCCGTACAGGGCGCAGCGGCCAGAATGATGCACCCTGCGATATACTGGTCGGCTTCAGACGGGGTAATCAGTGACGCAAACACGAAGCGGAAAAACACCCAGGCCAGCAGCGCCATGGAGAACGGCTTCACTACCCAGTTGATGAAGAGTGTCACGAGGAGCCCCACGGGACGGCGCCCGACATTCTTGACCGACGAGAAATCGACTTTCATCATCATCGGCGTAATCATGAGCCAGATGAGCATCGCAATCGGGGCGTTAATCTGACTTCCTTGGCCGAACTCGAGACCACGCAGTCCCGCGGCAACGCCAGGCACGAGTTTTCCTAAACCGATGCCGGCAAACATACAGAGCGCCACCCAGACCGACAGATAGCGCTCGAACGTCCCCAGCCCGCCACCCGCCTGGCTCGGCTTTAGTGCGATTGCTTCAGACATCGTTTTCGTCTTCTCCGCCAGAACCTTTCACGCGCAGCAGCCTGGAGCGCAGCAGCTTGTGGGTTTCAAGGCTCGGATAAAAGCGCTCATGAATTTGTTCTCCACCAGTGGCGCGATCGCGTCCACGTCGATCCCTTCGCCGGTGAGAAACCGCCGGGCGTCTTCGATGCTGTAGATGCGAGTCGGCTCGATGCCGATTGCATCAAAGCCCGCGCTGGCAAGCTTGGCCGTATATTCGTTCTCCTCCAGGGAGCCCGCGATGCAACCCACCCACATTTCCATATTGCGGCGGACCTCCGCGGGCACCTCTCCACGGACTACGACGTCGGAGACGGCAAAGCGGCCGCCTGGCTTCAAGACGCGGAAGGCCTCGCGCAGCACCTTGTCCTTGTCGGCCGAGAGATTGATGACGCAGTTGGAAATCACGACGTCGACCGAGTTGTCCGGCAGCGGAATGCTTTCGATTTCGCCCTTGAGAAACTCGACGTTCTCGACTCCCGCCTTGCGCTGGTTCTCCCGTGCGAGGGCCAACATTTCATCCGTCATGTCGAGACCATAAGCTTTGCCGGTGGGGCCGACGCGCCGGGCGGAAAGCAACACGTCGATGCCGCCTCCCGACCCCAGGTCGAGGACGGTCTCCCCGGCGTTGAGCTGGGCGAGCGCAGTTGGGTTGCCGCAACCCAGCGAAGCGAGCACGGCCTCTTGCGGAATCTGCCCGGTCTGGTTGGCGTCGTATAGATTTGACGTAATGGGATCGACGCTACACCCGTCAAGGCTCGCGCTCGCTCCGCAACAGGAGCTTCCGCCAGTTGTGACGCGCAACGCGGCCTGGCCGTACTTCTCTTTGACGATCTCTTTGATTTCCATGATTTCTCCTTATTGGTGTTCGCTGACAAATTGAACGACGCGCTGCCGGAGTTTGTCTCTCACGCGGCGCACTGCCGTCCTGTGGTCCGGCGCGAGAGCCGGATTTTCCAAATCCCACTGTTGCCGCCAGATCGCCCCGGGGAATATTGGGCAAGTGCCTTCCTTTTCCCGGTCGCACAGCGAAATGACGTAAGTGAAACGCTCTCCGAGAAAGCGGCTGACATCCTTGGTCGTTTGGCCGGAGATATCGATGTCCAGCTCCCGCATGGCCTCCACCGCCTCCGGATCGAGCGGGGTTGGATCGCCTCCCGCGCTGATAATGTCGAAGCGATCGCTCGCCAGGTCTCGAAGAAACGCCTCGGCCATTTGCGTCCGGCACGAATTACCGGAGCAGAGAAAGAGTACTTTCGATTTAATCATGGGAAGCTTGCTCCTATTTGCACAACGTGACGATGGCCTCGGGTTTGATGGCCTTGTTGCGCGTGCAGCATTCCGCGTAAAGGAAACCGAGGAGTTCCTCCAGGGCCTCTGTGTTGGCGGTGTACCAGAGAAACGTGCTTTCGCGGCGCACCTTCACCAACTCCTCGTTTTTCAGCTTTTCCAGATGATGCGACAGCGTTGAGTTAGGGATGCCTAGCTCGGTTTGAATCTCACCAACCACCAGGCCCTCGGGGTGCGCAGAGAGCAAGAGCTGCATGATGCGCAGGCGCGGCTCCGTTCCCATGGCCGTAAACATGTCGGCGTACTTGGCGACCTGCTCGGCGCTGTTGCCGGCCTTGCCGCTCTTCATATTTCGATGATAGCGGAAATGTAGAAATTGTCAAGAAGGAACTGAGATTTTTGCTAGCGCACCATCGGACAATCGCCGGTCTGGTGATCTTCGATTTGGAAGCGCAGGAATTCGTGAACGGCATCGAGCGCGGGTTTGTTGTCAGCCACGATCTTGAGCCGCGCGCCGCGTGGCGTCTCCTCGAGATCCCAGTGCAGTTGATCCTTCAGCCGGGACATCGCTTTTGTACCGGGGACATCGGTGCTATGGACTAGCATCGGTACGTTAAAGTTTCCGTCAGCGAACATTTGGACAATGTGCCGGAAATGCTCGCGAATTTGATCGCGGCTTTCGATGTCCTTCACGTCGTTGGCGCGCACGTCGATCACACCCCCGTCGTAGTTGAGTTCAAAATGATGGGTTGTTTTCTCGTGGGAGAATCCCATCACATGATCGCCGTTCTGGTTGACCATTGACTGATGGTCGTGTTGGGCGAAAGCCAGAGAGCTTGTTAGAACAAAACTTGCTAGAACAAAAGACCATAGGGTGCGGATCATTTATTGATCATACCGCCTGCGGCCTCATTTTTCTTCCTGCAGCGCGCGCACCAGTTTGACCACCATGCTGCGTGGGCTCACCCGGACCGACTGGGCCAAAAGCTTGTTCTTGAGGCCCGGAATCTCCACCGTCTTGCCGGCCATCAGCGCGCGGTACCCCGCTTCAGCCACGGTGCTTGCGCTCACGATCTTCTTGCCTTTTACCAAACCGGAGTTCTCCATTTTGGCGCGGGCAAAGAATCCGCTTTCCGTCGGGCCGGGGCACAGCGCGGTCACGGTAACGCCCGTCCCTTCCAGCTCATTCGCGATCGCCTCGCTGAACGACAAAACGAACGCCTTGGTCGCATAATAGATCGCCATCAGGGGCCCGGGCTGGAAAGCGGCCGTAGAAGCCACGTTCATAATGCGCCCGCTGTGCGCCGCCAGCATCCCCGGCAGATACAGATGGCACAAGGCGACCAATGCCATCATATTCAACCGCATGATGTTGAGATGATCGGCCAGCGGCAAATCGGCAAATTTCCCGAACACGCTGAAGCCCGCGTTGTTCACCAGCACATCGACGCGCAGCGGCGCCAGATGGAAGACCTGCTCCGGTGCGTCGGGTAACGTGAGATCGAGCGCGATCACCTGCACCGGCGCCGGCTTCAACTCCGCCGCCAGTTGCTCGAGCCGGGCCCCGCTTCGCGCCACCAGCACCAGCGAATATCCATTGTGGGCGAAAACGCGAGCCAGCTCCAATCCGATGCCACTCGAAGCGCCCGTAATCAGGACTGACGGCATATAGTCACCAAGGCCTGCGCTTCCGCCGAACGCCCTTCGCCAACCGGACCGACCTTTTCGGCGGTTTTAAATTTCAAAGAGACCTGATCTTCTGAGGCGTCGTCCCAATTTCCACTGTTTGAAGGAAAGATAATTTACTGACTGAGACTAGGAACTCGTCTATAGGGCTTTCTTGCCGTGGCAACATTGCCCTTCGTGCACGCCGCTGAAGGCCCTGTTCCCACAGGCGTTCCGCGCAACTTCAGGAATTTCTCTTGACACATATTTCTTTGGGGAGTAACATTCGATTTGTGTTCTAGTGGTTTTTCCATTTTTTTGATCCTTAACATCGCGCGAACGAAGGAGGACTATTTTGCATTATTTTGCATGTATGACAATGCGGTTTCAGGCAAAATCGCGCTCCGAACAAGGGTGCTGCTGTTCGGCGCCATGATTTTGGCATTCAACGTACAGCCTGCATTTGCACAATCCTGTCCAGGCTGCGACGGCGCATGTCAAAATGGCATGCGGCTCAACATGCCTAAACTGTGTTGCTTGTGGCGCTGTTTACAAGGCCGTTTGCCAGAACGGGACAGTGAATTGCGTCGAATCCCCCATCGTGATTGATGTTCTCGGAGAGGGGTTCCATCTCACTAGTCTTCCGAACGGCGTTAAGTTCACATTCAGGCCCGGCGAGTCACCGCGACAGACCAGTTGGACAGCGCCGGGCTATTCAAACGGGTGGCTCGCCCTGGATCGGAACGGAAACGGCAAAATCGACGACGCAACTGAGTTGTTTGGGGACCTCACGCCCCAGCCCGCAAGCGCAAACCCGAATGGTTATAAGGCGCTGGCTCTTTTCGATAGCCCCGAAGAAGGTGGAAACGGAAACGGCAAAATCGACCCCGGCGATGCAGTTTTCTCTCGTTTGCGGGTGTGGGTGGACCGTAATCACAACGGCGTCAGCGAGCCGAACGAACTGCTGACACTGGTGCAGGCGGGCATCCGTTGGATCGGACTAGATTATACGGAGAAGAGCTTTGTTGATAGGTTCGGGAATCAGTTTCGATTTGAAGCGAAAATCTCCGATAAGAACGGCGACGAGGACGGGCGATGCTACGATGTTTTGCTCGTGGTCGAGCCGCCGTTAGCCGAGGGACAAGCGGCGGCCGGGGGCGCTGAGCAGCAATCCGTCTCGCCTTCGTATCCTCAAAAGGCGCCTTCGCGCAATGCCGACGATAACCGCTCCCCGCCAGGCCAGCGCTAACCCAGACTGACGCCCTTTGTTATACGGGAAGGAAAGGAATGGAATTTGTATGTTCATTGAATCGAGCACTCCGGGAGCTAGAGCCGCCACCTACAGACTTTCTCTGGCCTCGCGAATCCTAACTTTGCTTACTCTTGCGCTGGGATGTGCCACTTCCCAAACACCCTACTTGAGCTCGCGTTCACCGAGCCAGGTAATTAATCTGGTTGATTCTCTCAAGCGCGACACCGGTCAAATCCAGGTGCCCACAGCCTCGTCTCGGTTCAAAGTGAAAGGTGTAACGGCGGCTGGTGGAACGTGGGCCGTTCTGATGCCATACTCGTCCGATGCGGCGGCGGTAGTTGTCGGAGACGGCGCATCCACGCGCTCTTTCCTGGCGAGGGGTGCTTTCGCCCGCATCACGCTGGGCCAGGATCAGCGCATCCACTTACTTACCCGTGCCAAGCCGGGTGAGAACGTTCGCACAGTTAATATCCTCGATGTTTACGGCAAGGACGTCGGCTCTTATACTCTTCCAACCCGGAGTGCAATCCCGTTTCGCGGTCCGGCCGGAATATCGTGGCGGGGGCCGGCCGGATTCTTCCATGGGGACAGCGGGGCTCGTATTAGCTTTCATCACACGAACCCGGCGCCGGACGCGTCGATAGGCCAGCGAGTCTTCGCAGGCACATCGAAGGCAGGCTCCGACTTCACCTTCGGGGATATGTCCGAGCTGATCACTTTATATGCGCCCGACGGATCTGTTCTCCATTCCTACCCGGCGCCGCTAGACGATGCTTATCGTCTCATCGGAGCTAGCGTTCCCAAGATGCCGATTTCGTCGGAACAAGGGAGGGTTATCTGGGCGACTTCGTCGTCCGACGGCCTCCTGTACGTCTGTCTCTCGGGACTTTCGGTCTCGGGGCCAGACTACATCGCAGTCTTCGAGCCTGATCGAGGACGCCTTCTGCAGGTGATAGGCCTCGACTTGCCTAGCTTGTCTACACGGGTATCTTCCATCAATCCGCTCGGCCATATCGTGTCGGGGATGGGGGCAGTTGGGGACAAGCTCGTTATTGTTGACCAGATGGACGCCCTGATGGCGGTTTATTAGGAAGGAAGATGAGAATGAGATTCGGACTGGCGATTGCTCTGTTAACTGGTACGTTTTGTGGCCTACGCGCCTCGGGCCAAAGTTGCCCGACGGTGACAACGGGAAGCTGGTGCTCGGCAGCAAACGGGACGGAACCTTCATTTTATATATTCTGCAAGAGCCCCACTGGGACTTACTTCGATCAAATGTCACTCACCTTCAAAATTTCAACGGCCTCGGTAAATGACAACGGACCATCCTGCGGTTATGACTGTGTTGCAAACGAGAACTGCGTGCAGAGCATGATCACCGTGACGGGCATCGATTGTAACGGCACCAAGCAAACAATCAGCCATGCAGATTGCTGCGAAATGACCGTTGACTAGCACTAGCATACCGAATCCCCCTTGCTCCCGAAAGCACGCGCCAGCTCCAGCCCATCCCGCCGGATGCGCCCGTAATCAGGACTGACGGCATATCGTCACCAAGGCCTGTGCTTCCGCCGAACGCCCCTCGCCCACGGGACCGACCTTTTCGGCGGTTTTAAATTTCAAAGAGACCTGATCCACATTGAGGCCCAGCGTCGCGGCCAGCTTCTCTCGAATCGGCTGGCGATAATCCTTGAGTTTGGGCCGCTCCAAAATCACCGTGGAATCGATGTTGACGATTTCGTAGCCTTTGCCGTGCGCCAGATCGCGCGCGTGCCGCAGAAACACCAGGCTGTCGCAGCCCTTCCAGCGCGGATCGGTATCTGGGAAATGCATTCCGATGTCTCCCAAGGCTGCCGCGCCCAGCACCGCGTCTGTGATCGCGTGCGCCAGCACATCGGCGTCGGAATGTCCCTCCAGCCCGAAGTCAGCCGGCACGGTCACTCCTCCCAGAATCAACGGCCGGCCGGTGGCGATGCGGTGAACGTCCCAGCCGAGCCCGACGCGCAGGGTGCTAGTCATCCTTGCGCTAGACGGCCCGCCAGCTCTTCCGACAAGAACAGCCGCGCCAGGTCCATATCCGACTGGCGTGTGATCTTGATATTCCGGTCGCTGCCCGGCACCACGCTCACTTCCACTTGTTCCAGCCGTTCCACCAGGCTCGATTCATCGGTGCCGGTAAATTGATCTTCCCGCGCCTTGGCGAACGCCTGTTTCAGCAGCTCATACCGGAACACTTGCGGCGTTTGGGTCAGGATCAACCGCTCTCGCGGAATGGTCGAGCGAACTTTATTGCGGTGTACCTGCTTCACCGTGTCTACCGGCACAATGCCGACGATCGCCGCGCCGCATTCCTCCGCTTCGGCGAATACCTTGTCCAGGATGTCCAATTCGATGAACGGCCGCACCGCGTCGTGCACCGCTACCAGTTCCGTGGCGCCCGAGTCGAGGCTGGCCAGCGCATTTTCCACCGACTCCTGCCGGGTGGTTCCCCCCTCTACTAGCCGAACCGGTTTGGAGGGCCGCTCCCGGTGCAGCAACTCCTGCGCCCATTCCAAATCGTCCTGCCGCAGAGCGACGACGATTTCGGCCACCCTGGGTGAGGCGGCGAATTTCCGGATGGTATGCACCAGAATCGGCGATCCATCCAGCAGCATAAATTGTTTGCGGCTGGTGCCCGCCTTTTCCGGAGCCGAGCGCGTCATCCGGGTTCCCAGCCCTGCCGCTGGGATGATAACCGTTACCTTCATTGCTTTTTCCTTAACCGGCCGCTCCCATTCCCGAGCTGCGCGCCTCAGCGGCGTGCGGCACCTGCGGACCCGGCGTCCCTGAACTGGCCGGCTCCCGCACGACGCCGCCATGCGCTTTGTCGTGCACGGTGTGTGTGCGATCGTCGAAGCGGCCGAAAATCATCTTTCCCGCGGTGGTTTGCAGCACGCTGGTCACCGTGATGTCGATGGTCCGCGAAATCACTTTCTTGGCGTTGTCCACCACCACCATCGTGCCGTCGTCCAGATAGGCCACACCTTGGTTGTACTCTTTTCCTTCTTTGAGGATGAACACGCGCATGGTCTCGCCGGGCAACACTACCGGTTTCAAGGCGTTGGCAAGTTCGTTGATGTTCAAAACCTCGACGCCGTGCAGTTGCGCAACTTTATTGAGATTGAAGTCGTTCGTGACGATCTTGCAGCCATAGACCTTGGCCAGCTCGATCAGCTTCATGTCCACTTCATTGACGTTGGGAAAGTCGTCTTCGAGGATCTGAACGTTGAGCTGCGCCATCTTTTGGATGCGTTGGAGAACGTCCAGCCCGCGGCGTCCCCGGTTGCGCTTCAGGGAGTCCGCCGAATCGGCCACCAGTTGCAGTTCCCGCAAAACGAACTGCGGAATCACCAGCGTCCCGTCCACAAAGCCCGTCTCTACCAGATCGGCGATACGCCCGTCGATAATCACGCTGGTGTCCAGAATTTTGAACGTCTGGCCGACGGTATTCTCGCCGCCGAAAAGCCCGCCCAGTGCACCCAGGTTCAGCATCTCGCCCTTGCTCGATCCCACCAGGAGCCCGATGTAGGCCATCCACAGCAGCAGCGCCAGCTCGATAAACGAGAGCGTCGGCGAGCCGTTGGGAATGGCATGCCCCAGCACCAGGGAGATGACATAGGCGCCCAGGATTCCCAGCAAGGAACCGACGGCTGCTCCGATCAATCGCTTGAGTGTGATCTTGCGGACCTGAATTTCGAAAACGACGATACCCAGGCCAACCGCCACGCCGAGAGCGGCCGCGAACGGGCTTGCCAGTTGAAAAGGTTGCAGATACCAGGCCGCCGAGCCGAGTATCAGAGTAAAAATGACGCGGATAATAAGAACGTTGTCCACTGCACCACCACGTTTCTAGAGTGCGCGGTCCAGAATGCGACCCCCAATGTAGCTTCCAACCGGTTAACTAGTTGGTAACCGCTACAATTGGTGCCATTGAGTATAGCACTGAAAATAGGGATAGTGCCCGGAGCCGGCGGGCGGTGTAGGAGAGAGAGTAATATAGCTAAGTTCCGGTGCCTGATGCTGGTAGACAGACGGCGCCGGTAGAAAAATTATAGAGCCTTGGCCAGTTCTTCGGCGAAGGCGCTTTGCGGGCCCTGGGGATTCTGAGAGCGCTTGTGTTTCTTGCCGCCGCGTTCTCGCCGCGGTCCGCGATCGATGCCGGTGGGAGCATTGCTGACGCTATGTACTCCACCTGGACCATTGGCCCCGCCGCTGGAGGCGGACGTAACTGGCCTGGCCATTGAGGAAGTGGGCGCCATGCCCGGTGCTTGCGTCTTCGAGCGAGGCGGTTGGGCCTGGTTGGCTCGAAGCATGCGGTCTTCTAAAGGTGCGCGATCGAACCGGCGAATGATGGAGGCCATCTCTTCCGAGTTCGGAGTGTCGATGAATGCGAAGCCCTTGGATTCTTGCGTTTCCGGGTTGCGGATTACTTTCACATCATCGAAGACAAGGTTTTCTGCGTTGAGCCAAGACTTGATGTCGTCTTTGGTTACCCACGCAGGGAGATTTCCGAGGAATACAGTAAAGCTCATCTAGTTAGTATTTTTAGCTCCGTGGGGAATTGGGGACACGCTTCGCGGTGCCTAGCCGCGCCAGCTATCATATCGTAGCACAAGGCCTCGACGCCGGCAACGGCGGCATTTTCGTAAGCGTTTAAAAAACAAGGGTGAAACAATCTTTTCATCCTCTGTGACCGTGCGGCGCGCGAAACTCCTTCCGCGGGCCACCGGCAGCTACACCGGATCGAATTCCACCGGACATACCAGCTTCACAGCCGGAGTGTCCCGTAACGTGCGCAGAACCGCGTCGGGCAGTGAGTGATCGGTCTCGACCAAGGCTACCGCTTCATGCCCGGCCTCCCGGCGCCCTAAAGAAAAAGTCGCAATATTGACGCCACTCTTCCCGAGAACGTTACCGATGGACCCGATCACGCCCGGAACATCATCGCATTTTAATAAAGTCACGTGGCCCGAGAGCGGCGCCTCGCAATGCACGCCATCCACTTGTACCAGACGAGGCTGGTCAAACACCACCGCGCCCTCCACGGTGGTGACTCCGCTATCGGTCTCCAGTTCCAGCCGGACCGAATCCATATGCATGGAGCGCTGATCGTGACGCTCGGCCACCGAGAGGCCGCGGTCGGCGGCCACTTGCATCGCGTTTACGGCGTTGGCCCGCACGGTCATTGATCGGCGGACCACGCCAGCCACACCAGAGTTCCGGATCAAATAGCTGCTCTGGCCGGCCATTTTGCCGGAATAGATCACTCGAACCACCTTCGGATTGCCCTCCGCCAGTCGGGCGGCCAAGGCCCCCAGCCGCTCGGCCAGCACGATATACGGTCCCAGTTCCTTTTGTTGATCCGGCGAAAGCGCCGGCATGTTCAGCGCGTAAGCCGCGGTTCCGGATTCCAGATAGTCGATCACCTGGTGGGCGATCCGCCGGCTGACAATATCCTGAGCCTCTTCCGTGGATCCGCCCACATGCGGCGTGGCGATGACTTGCGGCATGGCGAACAGCGGCGTGTCCGCGGCGGGCGGTTCCGGCGCGAACACGTCCAGCGCCGCACCGGCCACCTTGCCCAGGTGGATCGCCTCCGACAGAGCCTCTTGATCGATCAGTTCCCCGCGCGCGCAGTTCACAATGCGCACTCCGGGCTTCATCTTGGAAAAGGCCTCGCGGGACAGCATGCGATGGGATTCCGGCGTCAGCGCCATATGCAGCGTGATGTAGTCGCTCTCGGCGTAAAGCCGGTCTAGCTCTACCAGTTCGGCGCCGCCATCTTCGGCCGTTTGCCGGTGTACAAACGGATCGGTCGCGACCAGGCGCATCTCAAAGGCTCTGGCTCGCTTGGCGACCTCCCGGCCAATGCTGCCCAAGCCGATAATCCCCAGCGTCTTGCCCCGCACTTCCACTCCGACGAATTTCTTCCGCTCCCACTTCCCCGATTTAGTAGACTCGCTAGCCTGCGGAATGGACCGCGCCAGCGACAGCAATAACGCCAGCGTATGTTCGGCGACCGAAACCGCGTTTCCCCCCGGAGTCTGCATCACCAGGACGCCGGCGTCGGTGGCCGCTTTAATATCGATATGATCCACCCCGACGCCCGCTCGTCCGATTACTCGCAACTTGGGGGCCGCAGCGAGCAGCTCCGCCGTAATTCGAATGGCGCTGCGGATGATGAGGGCATCCGCGTCCCCCAGGTGCGCCATGAAATCTTTCGGGTTGGATTCAACGATCTGCCAACCCTGCTGCTGATGGAGCAGGTTCAAACCGGTGGGGGCCAGCCTTTCGGCCAAAAGAATTTTCATGCGTGAACGGCTTCTTTCGCACGCGCCGCTTGTTCTAAAAGAGCCGCTTCGGCATATGTCTGCTGCACGGCAGCCACTCCCGTCCCAAACTCCACCGGAAAGCCGTTAGCCGCCAAAATAATTTCCAACTGCGCGATCACCCCGAACAAATCCGGGAAATCGAAGTAGCCCAGGTGCGCTAGCCGGATAATCTGTCCCTTCATGCTGCCCTGACCATTATTGACGATGGACCCGAAGCGCTGCCGGAATTCCTTCACGATGACGCCGGAATCCAAACCAGGCGGCGCTTTGATGGCGGTGAGGGCCGAGCCCGGCGAATGCGGCGCGAACAGTTCCAGCCCTAGCCGAGTAGCCGCCGCCCGCGTGGCTTTGGCCAGCAACTGCGCGTTCTCAATAAGATGATCCATACCTACGTTCTGAATGTATTTCAACGACTCAGCCAAGGCTAGCAAGACCGGTACGGCCGGCGTCCAACTGGATTCCCCATTGGCCGCGTTCTTCTTCTCTTTTTCCAGGTCGAAGTAATACCGCGGCAACCGTGAAGTCTCATGATGGGCCCAGGCCTTCGGGCTGATCGACAAAAACGCCAAGCCCGGCGGAACCATAAACGCTTTTTGAGAACCGCCGATCACCACGTCCAGTCCCCAGCCGTCAATGTTCAGCGGCATGGTGCCCAAACCGGTGATCGCGTCAATCACCAGGATGGCTCCGGTTTTCTTCACCAGTTCCCCCATAGCCCGGATATCGTGCGCCGCGCCGGTGGAGCTTTCAGAAGCCTGCACGAACACGCCGCGGGTGTTGGGCGTAAGCGCCTGCTCCAGCCGGCCGGGACTAACGGTATCGCCGTAAGGCGCTTCCAGCACGGTCGCGGTCAGGCCAAAAGTCTTGGCCAGCTCAATCCAACGCTCGCCGAACTTTCCTGCGCTGCAGACAATCACCGGGTTGCCGGGCGAGAAAAAATTCGTGACCGCCGCTTCCATGGCGCCGGTTCCCGAAGCAGTGAGCGCGAGCACATCGTGCGAAGTGCCCATTACCTCCTTGAGATCGGCGAGGACCTGTTTATAGAGCTTGCGAAAATCGTCGGTGCGGTGATGGATGTCCGATCCCATCATCGCGTGGAGCGCCGACGGCAGCAGCGGCGTAGGTCCAGCCGTCAGAAGTCGTTGCTTGCGGATGTGCATGGTGTGAAATACCATTTTAGAATAAAGGCGCATGCCCCTACTCGATCGCATTCAAACTGACATGGTTGCCGCGATGCGGTCTAAGGACGAACTGCGCCTGGGCGCCATCCGGCTCATCAAAACCGCGCTCAAGAAGCACGAAGTCGATTCCATGAAGCCGCTGGACGAACCCACCGAGATGCAAGTCCTCAACTCGTTAATCAAACAGCGGCGCGAATCGGCCGAAATGTTCCGCAAAGGCGGCCGCCCCGAGCTTGCCGACAAAGAAGAAGCCGAACTCAAGGTCGTGGAATCCTACATGCCCGCCAGCGCCAGCGAAGAAGAGATCGACGCCGCCATCGCCGCGGCGCTGGCGGAAACTGGCGCGACATCAGCCAAGCAAATGGGTGTGGTGATGAAGGCCGCGCAGGCCAAGCTAGCGGGCAAACGGGTGGAAGGGAAGGGGCTGAGCGAGAAGGTGCGGGCAAAGCTGCCCTAAAAAATGAAAGCCGCCGAACGCGCGGCGCGAGGCGCTTGTCTAGCCCCGAACGTCAGTGAGGGGATCGGCACGGGTTACACGGGTTAGACATGGTCGATAACACTCGTGGCACAGGCTTTAGCCTGTGCTAGCCCGCCTGGCCAAGCTTAACCGGCTCGCCGCAGCTCTTCGCGAATCACACGGCGCAGCGTTGTCTCCAGAGGCTCCCGGCTGCGCTTCACGAAGTCCTGGAGTGCGCTATTGATCAGGCTCTGGTAGTTGCCGCCTCCGGCATTTTCCACTTGGTCCCGGAACCAGTCCAAAATGTCGTCATCCAATCGGATGGTAATTCGTGTCTTGCCGGATGGCGTCGGTACAACCGCCCCACGCTTTCCCTTGCTGAAATCGTATTCCTTCTTCATAGGTTCTCCATGTACTGCCGGCTTCGGAATTGTGACCCATCGCTCCTCGCCAGAGGAATCATCCTGGACAGTGAATGGCCCGATCGTCTTCGAGAGCGGTTGAACCGGGCTCCATTACAAGCTGTGCACAATTGTACACCGCGTTGAAACGAGGTCCAAACATCAGCCTCGCGGGACCACAGAAGCGTCGCGACAAGAGTCCTTCGCTAGAATTGTAGACGCGATGGGCTTTCGCGTATTCCTGAGCTACAGCCTCGATCCCGCGGAGATGGCGCTGGCGTGGCGCTTGCAGACCCTCGCCGCGGCGCATGGTATCGAGATGTACGTGCCGCAGCATGGAAACGGCACGGCTGCCCCGGTAGCGGCGACTGATAAACAGGCTGCGGTGACGGTGCAACAGGCCATAGATCGTGCAGACTGCGTGCTGGCGATTATAGTCACCGCCGCCAGTCAAACGGTTCAGAGTGAGCTGGCCTACGCGTTGGAGCGCGGTAAGATCGTCATTCCCATTGTGCGCACGGACCTTGCGGGCCATCCTCTCCTGGCCCGGTTTCCGAGGGTCTTCCTGTTCTCTCCGTGGGACAACCCCGGAATGGTGGAAACCCAGATCGTGGAATTCCTCAAGGGGCAGCAGTTGACTAAAGAAAAGCAACAGACCATTGGCGCGTTGGCCGCGCTCGGCCTCGGTCTGCTGGTGCTTTTTTCATTGAACAAGGAATAGTCGCTTGCGAATCGCGGTGGTGGATGCGTCTCCCCTCATCAACCTTTCCCACTTGGGTCTCGCTCGCGAGCTAGCGCTATTTTTTGACAAAGTATATGTCCCTCGCGCCGTCCAACAGGAACTAAACAAGAAGGGCCGGTTTCGCTATCGCCTGAACAAGCTTTACCACATGGGATTCTTCGCGAGATGCCTGGCCGCCGATACCTATAACGTGCAACTGCTCCGAACCGAGTTGCACCAGGGCGAAGCAGAGGCTCTGATCCAAGCGCAGGAGAAACAGGCGCCATACTTCATCGGAGATGAAAAACGCGCTCGCATGATCGCTGCGCGGATGGGCAGGAAGCCAGTTGGCACACTGCGTTTGCTGGCACGCCTTAACCTCGAAGGACGTGCGCCCGAACTCCGTGGCTTGGTCCAGGTATTGCGGCGAGACCTCGATTTTCGCGCCTCGGACGAGATTGTGCGGCAGGCGATCGATCTGGCTGCCGAGCCCATCTGATTGTAGACCGGGATTTCGGGCCAGGTTAATTAAGCTGATCGGCCGCTGTCACGCACGATTGTGCACTGCGAATCCGAATATGCTTTCAGCCCTCCGGTAAGCTGTCTAGCATGAACGCATCCTCGTCATTGGAGCTACCGGCAGGGTCGGCCCGAACTGACATGGTTGCCGCGATGCGGTCCAAGGACGAAATGCGCCTCGGCGCCATCCGGCTGATCAAAACCACGCTAAAGAAGCACGAAGTCGATTCCATGAAGCGCTGGACAAACCCATGGAGATACAAGTCCTCAGCTCGCTCATCAAACAGCGCCGCGAATCGGCCGAAATGTTCCGCAAGGGAGGCCGTCCGGAGCTGGCGGACAAGGAAGCGTGGACGGGAAGGCGCTGAGCGAAAAGATGCGGTCGAACAGGCTCAGCCCGCCCGGCCGCTCCAACGCGATGGCCATCACTCAATTGCCGCGGGCGTTTTGTTTAAGAATAAAGAGTTTAAGAATCTCACGAATCGGGGTCAGCCCAATCCACACTCTATGCTGGGCACAATTAAGCTTTATCTTGACGACGACCATTGTTTCGAAGCCGACGCGAGCGTGATGGCGATCAAGCCCGACGCGCTGGCGTGCGACCGGACGTGCTTCTATCCGGGCGGAGGCGGTCAGCCGTCCGATGAGGGCCGGATCTCGCTCAGCGACGGCCAGGTCTTGGAGGTTGCCTCGGTTTATGAAGACTCAGAAGGCTGTATCTGGCACGCGACAGCGGGAGCTGTGAGCATGATCGGGGCGCCGGTCCGTCTCACGCTCAACCGGGAAAAGCGGGTCGCGCTCTCCCGGTATCACACGGTGCTCCACATTCTGAACACCATCGCCCTGCGCGACCACGCGGCCTGGATCACGGGAGCACAGATCGGAACGGACTATTCCCGGATCGACTTCAAGTGGGACGGCTTCTCGCCATCCATCTGCGCGGAAATGGAAGCCAAGGTGAATGCCGTAATTGAAGCGAATCACCGCTTGAAGTCATTCTCGATATCGGAAGATGAGTTCGCGCAACGGCCGGACTTGCTCCGGACGCTGGAGGTCAAGCCGCCGGTGGCAAATGGACGCGTTCGAGTGGTCGCAATCGAGGGATTTGACGAGCAGGCGTGCGGCGGAACGCATGTCCTGGCGACTAAAGAAATCGGACGGCTGTCGATCTTTCGCAGCGAGAACAAGGGCAGAATCAATAAGCGGCTGTACGTGCGGTTGAGCTAGCTGGCTGGTCCGTTTCTCGCTTCAATGGCTTGTGCTACAACGGACCTGGCCCGTGTTACAACTGGCTTGGATCCATGAGCAACTTAATTGTGCTGGGCGCGCAGTGGGGCGACGAGGGCAAGGGGAAGGTGGTGGACCTATTCTCGGGGAATTTTTCCATCGTGGCGCGCTACCAGGGTGGCCATAACGCAGGACATACGGTCTTCATCGGTGAGAAGAAATTTGTCCTGAAACTGATTCCCAGTGGCATTTTGCGCGGGGGAATTCAGGCGGTAATCGGGAACGGCGTGGTGCTGGATCCGGAGGCGCTGCTAACGGAGCTACGCTATCTGGAGGGCGCGGGCATCGAGGCACGCAAGAACCTGGCGATCAGCAACCGGGCGCAGGTGATTTTTCCGTTTCACCGCATTGTCGAGAAAATGTCGGAGGGACGCCAGGATCGGATACCGATCGGCACTACTTCCCGCGGTATCGGGCCTTGCTATGAGGACAAGATCGGGCGGCGAGGCATTCGCGTGGCGGACCTCTATCAGCCGGCCTCGTTCTGCGCCATGTATGACGTCTTGGCCGAGGATAAACGGTTGCTGGCGCAGACGTTCGGGATCGAAGAGAAGATCGATTACGCGGCGATCCGGCAGCAGTACCTGGGTTTTGCCGAGACCATCCGGCCGATGGTGTGCGATACGGCGCAGTTGCTCAACGACGCCTGGCGGTCCGGCAAACGAATCCTGTTTGAAGGCGCGCAGGGCGCCATGCTGGACATTGATCATGGGACTTATCCTTTTGTGACTTCTTCAAGCACCACATCGGGAGGGGCTTGCACGGGAGCGGGCGTACCACCGACGGCGATTAACGGGATACTGGGTGTTTCTAAGGCCTACATTACGCGCGTCGGCGGCGGACCCTTTCCAACCGAGTTGAACAACGAAGAAGGCGAGCGCATCCGGAAAGCCGGCAACGAATTTGGCGCGGTCACCGGACGGCCGCGGCGCTGCGGATGGTTCGATGTGCCGCTGCTGCGCTACACCGCGATGATCAATGGCTTTGACAGCCTCATTATCACCAAGCTGGATGTGCTGGATCAGTTTGAGCGGATTCCGGTCTGCGTGGGCTATCGCCAAGGCAATCAAATGCCGGCGACTTTTCATGAAGTGGAGCAGTTGGAGCCGGTGTACGAGACGCTTCCGGGATGGCGGTCGCAGACGCGCGGTCTTCGGCGCGAACAGGATCTGCCGCCGAAGGCCCGTGACTATCTCCGCTTTCTCAGCGAGCACACGGGAGTTGAAATTGGCTGTGTCTCGACCGGCCCCGAGCGCGACGAAACGATTCTGGTCAAAGGCTCGCGGCTGGAGCGATTACTCAACGGCGATTGACCTGAACCACGCGCCAGGAACTGTTTCCCGCCGCATCTTTCGCGGTTACGGTGATCACGTTCAAACCGGTCAGTAGCGAGATGGGCGAGGTAGACCACTGGGTACTGGCGAGATTGGCGCCCGAGAGATCTGCGGCGAACGAACCAGTTGTCGTGGAACTGGTCCAGGAAACGGAAGCCACTCCGACATTGTCTGAAGCGACGCCGCTGACGGCGATGCTGGATGCAGTGGTATAAACCATGGTGCTAGAAGGTGAAGTGATTGCGAGTGTTGGCGGAGTGGTGTCCGGAGTAAAGGACACCGGCGGAGCGGTATAGGTGACTTGCAATTGAGCGGTTTGCGCTTGGGCGTCCTGGCCGTGAACCGTAACGCTCAGCAAGTTTACGCCGGTTTGCAAGCCGATCGGGCCTGCCGTCCACGTAGCACCTCCGATAGCCGTGCCGTTTCCGCCCGAGGAATTGGTCCAGGTGACGGAGGCGATTCCGCCGGAGTCGTAGGCGATACCCGACAAGGTAACGGTGGAGGCTGTCGTTGCGTACGACTGCGACGACACCGGCATTTGAATAGCGATCGTGGGCGCAGCCGCCACCGGCGTGGCCGGAGCTGGGCTCGGAGCCGGAGTTGCGCTGGGTGAGTCCTGCGCGGCGTAGAGCGTGAGAATCGCCTGGATGTCGCCGGAATTCAGAGTGCTGACCTGTTTGTAGTAGGGATACATCACGTCATTCGGATCGTCGGAATGTCCGAGACCAAGCGTGTGTCCGGTTTCGTGCAGAGCGACGCTAAATAGGTCGACGTCGGCTCCAATGTGCCAGCTTTCGGAATCGTTAAAGTGCATGTCGCCCGCGATTGGCTCGGGGTTCGGAGGCGCCGGATAAAAGCTGTGCGCGAGTACTCCTGCTGGGCCAGTGAACGGATAGCCATCTCCGTGGGCGTAGGTCGCGAACAGTATGGCGATGGTATGGGCCGCGCCGGTGTTCGTGCCGGGCGTGAAAGAAACGTTGGCGACTTTGTTCCATTCCGCGAAGGCGCGAGCGATCTCCGATTGCACGGAATCGGCCGGTAGTTGCGAAGTGGTGTTATAAAACGCGTAAGAGAGAGACGCGCTGCCTAAACCGGGGCCGTCCCAGCCATCTCCAATCGTTGGGACCGATTGCGGGACGGTGCCTGCCGTGGTTTCAGCGCCGGCACAGGGATAGACGGTAGCGCCAGAAACCAATGCTCCGGAAGCCGGGAAAACGTACTCCACCTCGTCCCACAAAGCTAGCTTCCGGAACTGATCCGGCGTGCCAAAGGCGAGCAAGTGATTGGCCAGCAGCGCCGGATGATCTCTCAACGTCAGACCAGTGGAAAGGGCGATCGTGCGGGCGTCCGGATTCTGCACGTCGGAGAAGAACTCAATGACAACCCAGGATTGGACGCCTGAGGAGGCGCTCAATCTGGGGCTCAACTTGTCTTGTGGAAGCAAGCGGCCATACCAATGCAAACCGAGCGCGCCGAAGTCCACGCCATCCGGGGCGGATACGATCAGTCCGTTATCGGGGACGTAGCCTAGCGATTCGATCCCTAGCAACGGGAGTATTTGCAATTGACCGGCGGAAATGGTTTGCGGGAATTGGATCAGATAGTGGGACCGCAGTTTACTTTTTCTTGGTCCGGGGTCGCGGGCCGCGGTCTGTACCGCCGTCCGATCGGGCTCGATGTTTCTCCAGCGCAAAATCTGCGCGTTACCTGCGCCTGAAAACGTCATTGGCAGGATCAGAAGGGGCAGGATCAGAAAGGACAGGGTCCTCATGCTACTTCCATCGGGTATTCCATGAGAACTTTACATACGGTCGGCACTCTACTCCTTGAGGGCTTAGGGAGTTGTCATGAGACTTGTCGTGAAGCGAGCAATTCAACCGCTCCCGGACGGCCGCGGCTCGGAAAGCGTGACGGAGCCGCGACTGTCAGGGAATGCCCCACGGCTCCACGAGCAGGCGTACTTCGTGGTGCGTTTTCTTTTCTGGTTGGTAATGTCGACGGCGCTCGAGGCCCAGCCGGTTGGTTACACGATTAACACCTTTGCCGGTTCTGACCCCGTGGTGGAAGGAGGTTCCGCGCTAGCGGCCGTTTTTGCGCAGAACCAGGGGCTGGCCGTGGATCCACAAGGCGACGTGTATGTCAGCGATGCCGGAAGCAATCTCGTCCGCAAGATTACGGCCGATGGGCTGATCCGCACCGTAGCGTCAACCGGCCTCAATCACCCCTATGGCATTGCCCTAGACAGCACCGGGAGATTGTACATCGCCAATCTGGGCAACCAAAGCGTGCAGCGCGCGAATCCGGATGGGACACTGACCGCGGTCGTGTCGCAGGGGCTGAGCGCGCCAAGAAACCTGGCGTTCGACATAGATGGGTCGCTGCTGATCTCCGATTTCGGTAAGCATCAAGTGTTCCGCTACTCGGCCGCGGGCGTTTTGAGCGTGGTGGCGGGAACGGGCGTGGCCGGTTTTTCGGGAGACAATGGCCCGGCTCCCTCGGCGCAATTGAACGCTCCGGCTGGTTTGGCCGTAGATGCGTCGGGTGCGCTTTATATCGCCGACAGCGGAAACAACTGCGTTCGGAAGATCGTGAACGGCGTGATTACGTCAGTCATGAGCGTAGGCAGTCCCGTGGCCGTAGCGGCGGCCGGGCAAACGGTTTACGTGGCGGGGGCGAATTATCTGGGAACATTGACGACCGCGGCGGGAACGTTCAGCGGAGTGCAGGATGTCGCGTTGGATTCGGCGGGGAACGTCTATTACATCACGGGCAGACAAGTGGAAGAAATCGGGCCGCAAGGGCTGCTGACGGTGATTGCGGGTAGCGGCGCCGATCCCTACTATGGCGGGGATGGCGGGCCCGCCACGGCGGCGCGATTGAACGGACCCTCCGCTCTGGCGCTCGATAGCGCTGGGTCTCTTTACATCGCAGACACGTTGAATAACCGGATTCGCTGCGTTTCCGCAACGGGGCTGATGGAGACCGTGTTGGACTCGTCGTCGGTGAATGCGCCGCAAGGGCTGGCGGTGGATGCGCAAGATAATTTGTACATCGCCGACACGGGGAATCTGCGGGTTCTGAAGTTGACGCCCGGAGGTAGCGTGACTACGGAGGTAGGTGGCTTGAGCGGCCCTCGCGCGTTGGCGATCGACTCCGCTGGGAAGCTGTATATCGCCGATGCGGGCCGCGTTTTGCGAGTGTCGGGGAGCGTTGTCTCGACCCTGGTGGCCGCGGAGCAGGCCGTCGGCTTGGCCTTTGATCTCGATGGCGAATTGCTGGTTGCGACCGCGGGCGGAATTCTGAAAATGACTACGGCCGGTGTGTTGGTGTCCATTGCAGGCAGCGCCGGCGCGCTACAGGCAATGGCGGTGACCCCCACCGGAGATTACCTGACAGCGGCAGGGAATCAGGTTTTTATGGACGGGATTGCCATCGCCGGAGGGGTGGCAAGCGGCTTCGCGGGAGATGGGGGGCTGGCCATTGCGGCGCTATTGAACTCTCCGAGCGGCCTGGCAGTGGACTCCCACGGAGTAATCTATGTTGCCGATACCGGGAACAATCGGATTCGTACTTTGACGCCGCCTCCGATCGCGCCTTTGACGGTTGTAAACGCCGCCAGCCTGGCGGCTGGGCCGATTGCCGCGAACGAGATTGTGACGCTTTTCGGGTCAGGCTTTCCGGCCACGCCTGAGGTGTTGATCGGTGGCCTACCGGCGCAGGTGTTGTATGCCGGAGCGGCGCAGATCAACGCACTTGTTCCGGCGGTGACGGGAACGTCCGCGGCGGTGCAGGTCTCGGGTATTGCCGCCGCAAACGTTGCGGTGGCGCCAGTGGCGCCGGGGTTATTTTCCGCCATATTGAATGCCGACGGCACTTTGAATGGACCGGCCAATCCCGCGCCCCGAGGCACAGTCGTCACATTCTATGGCACCGGACTGGGGATGGATTTATCTTCCTTGACGCTCACCATCGGCGGGTACGCGGCGGAAGTCTTCTATGCGGGGAACGCGCCCGGGTTCGTGGGCTTGGAACAAATGAACACCCAAGTGCCCGGTGGATTTGCGCCGGTTGGACAGTTGGTGGTGGTGCTAAATCTAGCAGGCGCGCAGGCTTCGACCACCATCAACGTTCAGTAGACAGCGTATTCGCGAAAACTTCAGTCACAGGCATTCGCAAAAAAGGCGAAAGCCATTTTCCTTAGTAGATTCAATAATTTATCGAAAGCGTACGGCTCCGGAACGGCGGGAAAACGCACCTCGTGCCGCTACACTGGAGCCGGAAGCTGTCCCATGGGTTTCTTCACAGCTTCCGGAAATAGATTCTATTCGGAATTAAGCAGAGAGGGAGCATGAGAAGCATTCAACTGGCGGTCCTACTGGCGGTAAGCGTGTCGGCGCAACCGCCGCTTACGCTGATTCAGGACACGCTCTATCAGGCGGACGGTACGAAATTCCAGGGGATGGCGACGATTTCGTGGAGCAGTTTTCAAGCGTCCGATCTGTCCAACATCGCCGCGAGTGTGACGCGGATACCCATCGTCAATGGAGCTTTGTGGGTGCAACTGGTGCCAACCACCAATGCGGTGGTTCCCAGCTCTTATACGGTCACCTACAATTCAAGCAAGGTTCAATTCAGTGAGACCTGGGCCGTTCCGCCCAGTTCCACGCCTTTACAAGTGAAAGACGTCCGGGTGAGCACCAACGCGCTCGTGTCGCCGCCCAGCCCCGACAGCAACATCCAGATCTCCGACGTGGCGGGACTGCAGAGTGAATTACAACTGCGGCCGACCCAGGGTACCGGATTCGCTACCTCACGGACCGCCGTGATCAATGCCACCGGCGCAATCGACGGAGCGGCGGGGAACGCGGGCGATTGCGTCCATGTAGACGGTACGAGCGGAAGCTGTGGGTCGGCCTCGTTCACTTTTGTCGATATGGAGACCCCCGGCGGAACCGTAGATGGAACTAACGAAGCATTTACGCTAAGCGCGCTGCCTGCGCCCCCCACTAGTTTGATGGTCTTCCTGAACGGGTTGCTGCTGCGGGCGGGATTGGACTTTACTCTGGCCAACCAGGTCATCACATTTGTGAGCGTCCAAACGCCACAACCGGGAGACACCCTGCAGTGCTCGTACCGCGCCACTCCCTAAAACGGGCACTGAACGGGCCATAAGTCCGGCTGTGAACTCCGGCCATGAACCAGTGGTACGGGTTCGCCTAAGACACTCTGTATGACGATCTTAGGGTATTTGTATGCTTGCTGAAAACCGTCTTTCAGAGCATGATGAGGGTGAAGCTGGAGGAGTGAAACGATGTTAAATTTAATTCTTTACTTGTGGCGTGACAAATCGGGACAGGACTTGATCGAGTATGCTCTCATCGTGGCGACGATTGCGATTGTGGTCGCCGGGTTCCTCCCTCCGAGCTTAATGCCGGCCGTAAACTCAATCTTCTCAAAACTCACCAGTTCGTTCGCCTTAAGCTGACGGGCCGCTGGACTCGCCGGTCCACTGCTCCGGCCGACTTACCGTAGATCACTGCGGACACACCAATAAACCCAAGATCCGAACAGAATCGGGCTCGCATCGGTCGCCGGAGATCGGCATCGCCCCGCGAAAAGTCTGCGTCCCGTCATGGGGGCAAGGCATTGGGGCCGCCACAGGGGATTGACGCATTCCTTCGGAATTCGGTACACTAGGACGACTGAAAGTCTCGAACGGAGTTCGTCTGTCTGTATGAATACCCAGTTTCCGTCTGGTGACGGAGTTGTGCGCCAATGGCATGTGATCGACGCCGAAGGCCAGGTTTTAGGCCGTTTGGCGAGCCGGGCAGCCATGATCCTGATGGGCAAGCACAAGCCAACCTATACCGAGTTTTTGGACACCGGCGATCACGTGGTCGTGATTAACGCCGAGAAGATCCGGCTTACGGGCCGCAAAGAAGAGCAAAAAGTTTACCGCCGGCATACCGGCTATCCAGGCGGGCTGATTGAGACTGGCGCGGCGAAGATGCGCAGCACCAAGCCCACCAAAATGATTGAA
This sequence comes from Bryobacterales bacterium, assembly GCA_963836595.1. GTDB lineage: Bacteria > Acidobacteriota > Terriglobia > Bryobacterales > Bryobacteraceae > DATFZA01. The sequence continues at coordinate 1,866,015 of CAWIKC010000001.1, read as the reverse complement.
GAGGCGATTTCGGGCATGCTGCCGAAGACCAAGCTCGGCAAGCAGATGTATCGCAAGTTAAACGTATACGCAGGGAGCAAGCATCCGCACCAGGCGCAGAAGCCGGTGGAGTTGGTCCTGACAGAAGCGAAAGGTTAAGTTCAGTGGCAGCAACGCAAGTGCAGCATTTAGGAACCGGACGCCGCAAAACATCGGTGGCGCGGATTTTCCTGCGGCCGGGTAAAGGCGACATCGTCGTCAACAACCGGCCGATCGAGAAGTATTTTGTCAGTGAATCGTCGCGCGCCATTGTCCGTCAGCCGTTGCTGGCCGCCGAGGTGGCGGAGAAATTTGACATTCTGATTCTCACCAGCGGTGGCGGAATGACCGGCCAGGCGGGTGCGGCCCGCTTGGGTATCGCCCGCGCCCTGCTCGACTTCAATATCGAACTGCGTCCGAAGCTCAAATCCATGGGTTTTCTGACGCGAGACCCCCGCGCCCATGAACGGAAAAAATACGGTCAAAAGGGCGCCCGCAAGCGGTTCCAGTTCTCCAAACGCTAACCGTAGCGGCAAACATTCCCGCCGTGGCCGCACCAGCCCCGGGGAAATCAAGTTCAGTTTGGAAGGCAGATGCGCAAATCTCGCTTTGGACCGCGCACGCCCTCCCGGCTGGACTAAATCGAACGTAACCAAAGGCACAAAGGAGCTATTTTGCCGTCTATTTCAATGAAAGAATTGCTCGAAGCGGGCGTTCATTTCGGGCACCAGACCAAGCGCTGGAATCCAAAGATGAAGGAATATATCTTTGGCGAACGCAATGGTATCTATATTGTCGATCTCCAAAAAACCCTGAAACTGTTCAAAGACGCCATGCGCTACGTGGCGGAAGCAGCCGCGCAGGGGAAAACCGTGCTGTTTGTCGGCACTAAACGTCAAGCTCAAGAAGCGATTGCCGAAGAAGCCACCCGCTGTGGCCAATATTACGTAAACCAACGCTGGTTGGGCGGTCTGTTGACCAACATGACCACCGTGCAAAAGTCCATCAAGCGCCTCAAGGAGTTGGACGATCTGGCTACCAACGGGCAGTACGAGGGCCGGGTCAAGAAAGAAGTCGGCCGCCTGGAGCGCGAGCGGAAGCATTTGCAACAGAACCTGGCGGGAATCAAGGAAATGAACGGCCTTCCGGATATTCTTTTTGTGGTGGATTCCAATAAAGAAGCCATCGCCGTGAAGGAAGCCGGCAAGCTCGGCATTCCCGTGGTTGCCGTGGTGGACACCAACTGCGATCCGGACGAAGTGGATTACGTGATTCCGGGCAACGATGACGCCTTGCGCGCCATCCGCCTCTTCACGACCAAAATCGCCGATGCCGTGGTGGAGGGCCGCGCGCTCGCTACCGAGCATGATTTCACCGCCGAAAAGATCGTCACCGACGATTCCACCAGCGAAGAAATTCCGGAATACACTCAGTTCGATCCGCAACAGCTTGACCAATTGATGTCGGAGGGGCTTTCCGACGAAGACCTGCCGTCCATGTCGCTGCCTCGCAAAGGCCCGGCTTCGGAAACTCCGGAAGAAGTCGGCACCGGCTCGCATTCCCGCGACTAGTTTCGCGGCGCGGCGCGGCCAGGATGGCTGCGCCGCTGCATCAGGTTCTTATTTAGGGCAACAATTTTAGGGGCAACAATTTTAGGGGCACAATGGAGATCAGCGCCAAGTTAGTGAAAGAGCTCCGCGAGCGTACCGGCGCGGGCATGATGGAGTGCAAAAGCGCTCTGGTGGAGGCCAAGGGCAATCTTCCCGAAGCGGAGATCATCCTCCGCAAACGAGGTATCTCCTCCGCCGGCAAGAAAGCTTCGCGCACCACCAAGCAGGGAGTGATCGGAACCTACATTCACCCCGGATCGCAACTCGGCGTCCTGGTGGAAGTGAACTGCGAGTCCGACTTTGTCGCCCGCACCGACGAATTCCAGGATCTGGTGAAGGATATCGCGATGCAGATCGCCGCCGCCGATCCGCAATTTATCCGGAAAGAGGACGTGACCGCCGCCGACCTCGACCGCGAAAAGAGCATCCAGCGGGCGCGCGCGCTACAGGAGGGCAAACCTGAGAAGATGGTCGACAAGATCATCGAAGGCCGCATGCAAAAATATTACGAGGAAGTCTGCCTGTATGAGCAGCCGTTCATCAAAGAAAACAGTGTCACCATCGGCGATCTGATTAAAACCCGGATCGCCAAGATCGGGGAAAACATCTCAGTGTCCCGTTTTGTGCGTTTTAAAGTTGGCGAAGCCGTCGTGATAGAAGAGACTCCGGAGACTGGCGCTCCCGCCGGCGCTTAATTTGTGGGGCAGGTTATTAACCTGCGGCCGATTATTAATCGGCCCCGGGCTCCAGTCCGAACTCCTTCGCTCAGCTTCAAGAGCGCGCCCCAATTTAAGTGGCCTTGGACGCGCGTGGGCTGCGCTGGGGCCACCAAGGGGGCGGCCCCACAGGGGGCGTTCGTTGGGACCGGCGCGTCGCGCGGATGGTTGACGGAGCGCAGTGCCCCACAGCGGATGAATCTATGGCCAAGTACGAGCGGATTGTTCTCAAGCTGAGCGGTGAAGTGCTGGCCGCGGGCGCGCCGTTCGGAATCGATGCGGAGCGGCTGACGTCGTTGGCGGCCGAGGTCGCCGAAGTTGCCAATACCGGGGTCCAGATGGGTCTGGTGGTGGGCGGTGGCAACTTCTTTCGCGGGACCAACGCCGCGGCCATGAACATGGACCGCGTGGCGGCGGACCATATGGGCATGCTGGCGACCGTTATCAACGCTCTGGCCCTGCAGGACGCGCTCGAAAAGCAGGGCATCCCGACGCGGGTGATGACGGCGATCGAGATTCGCCAGGTGGCGGAACCGTATATTCGCCGCCGGGCGATCCGGCACCTGGAGAAGGGCCGTATTGTTATTTTCGCCGCCGGAACCTCCAACCCCTATTTCTCAACCGACACGGCCGCGACTTTGCGGGCGCTGGAGATTCATGCCGGGGCGATCGCCAAAGCCACCCGCGTGGATGGCGTCTACGATAAGGACCCCATGCTCCACCCCGATGCGGTGCGCTATCCGGAGGTGAGCTATCTCGAGGTGCTTTCGAAAGCCTTACGAGTGATGGACGCCTCCGCTGTAGCCATGTGCCGCGACAACCAGCTTCCGATCGTCGTTTTCAATTTGAACGTCTTCGGCAATATAATGCGAATGGCGATGGGCGAACCGATTGGGACGCTCATCCACTAAACTGATCCGTTCCCCGTTCTATCCTATGTAGGGCACGCTATGAAACATGAATCGCAAGAAATCCAGACCGCTGATAACTTCAAAAGCGTAAAAGACGTAGAAGCGCAGAACAAGGTGCGCATGGAAAAAGTGTTGTCGGGGTTGCAACACGAAATGGCCGGCATCCGCACCGGGCGCGCTTCGGTGAGCCTGCTCGACACTGTACGGGTGGACTATTACGGCACCGTCATGCCGTTGAACCAGGTGGCGACCTTGCACGTGCCGGAGCCTGGGATGATCACCGCTCAGCCCTTCGACAGTTCTCAGATCGCGGCGATTGAGAAGGCCATCCGCGCCGCGGATTTGGGGTTGAATCCTTCCAACGACGGCAAGTTGATCCGCGTCCCAATTCCAGCCCTGAATGAAGAGCGGCGCAAAGAGCTGGTGAAGAAGCTGCATCACGTCGCCGAGGAGCATCGCGTCGCGCTCCGCAATGTCCGCCGCGACGCAAATGAAGCGCTGAAGAAGCTGCTCAAGGAGAAGCTGATTAGCGAAGACGAAGAGCGCCGCGCGCTAGACGACGTGCAGAAGATGACCGACGGCCACATCCAGAAGCTGGATTTAGCCGCCAAGGCCAGAGAGAAAGAAATCCTCGATCTGAAGTAGGCGCCGGGCGTTTCGCCCATCCGTTTGAACCTACGATTTATTCACGGGCGGCGACGTCCTCGCGTAATCGCCCGGATGCTGAGAGCTCGAGAAAGATAAAAGACGGCCAACATTTTGCCGGCGTGCCATTGAGCGGCCGGGATCGTCTCGACGAGACGCTATCATCGCTTGTATGAACCCCAGCCTGCTTACGGCCGGCCTGACGACGAGTGCGCCGCACCGGTCCTGGGTGGAGATTTCACTCTCGCAAATTGCCGCCAATTACCGCGCCGCCAAAGCGGTGGTCGGCCAAGGCGTCGAAGTGATGCCGGTCGTCAAGGCGGACGCCTATCGCCATGGCGCGGTCGCCGTTTCGCGCACCCTGTGCCAGGAAGGCGCCCGCTGGCTCGCTGTCAGCAACGTGGATGAAGGCGCTGCCTTGCGCGAAGCGGGCATCCATTGCCGGATCCTGGTCATGGCGGACTTTCTCCCGGTGGAGCGCGAGGCGCTGCTCGAATACAAACTGACGCCGGTGATCCATTGTCTCGAAGACATCGCCGCCTGGGATGAGTTGTCGGCCTCTCGCGGACAGTCCCTCGCCGCTTATCACCTCAAGATCGATAGCGGAATGGGCCGCCTGGGAACCAGGGCTCCAGCCGATGAGATCGCTAGCGCCGTTCTGAAGAGCGCGAACGCCCGGCTGGAGGGCCTGATGACCCACTTCGCCTCCTCGGCCAACTACAAAGGATCGCAAACGGCGGAGCAGATCCACTATTTCGACAACATCTGTGAGCGGTTGAACGCGTTGGGAATCGCGCCGCCCTGGATTCATCTTTCGAGCAGCACTCCCCTCGCCTATGGCCGGAGCGAGGCTTGGCAGCGGATGGTCCGGCCCGGCCACGCAATCTACGGATATGTTTCGGCGGCCACCGGCCATGCGCCGCCGCGGCTATTGGACGTCAAGCCGGCACTCACCTGGAAGGCCGCGGTTCTGGCGGTCAAGGACGTTCCCGCGGGCGCGCTGGTGGGTTACGGAGGGATGTTCCGTGCCCCGCACCCGATGCGTATCGCGGTTCTCGCCGCCGGTTATGCCGATGGCATCCCGCATCGCTTATCCAATCGCGGCCGTGTAATTGCCGGCGGAAAATTGGCCTCCATGTTGGGAGCGGTATCCATGGACATGACCACCATCGACGCCACCCATTGCCCGGAACTAAAGGTCGGCGACGCGGTGACGCTGTTGGGGACGGAGGGCGACGTCACCATCGACGCGCAACAGATGGCGCGCCTCGCGGGCACTATCTCCTACAGCGTATTGACCGGGATTCACGCGCGCGTGAAGCGCATTTACGTGTGAAGCTATTCACTTTAGCCCGGCGCGTTTCAGCATCTCTTCGAACTGGCCCATGGTCCGCATGTCGCTCGATTGGGCGGTGAGTTTTCCCGTTCGATCGTACACCAAAGTTTTGGGGATTCCCTGAATCAGGAAGCGTTTATTGACCACGCCTTCCGGATCGAGCAAAATCGGATAGGTGTATTTCTGCGCGGCGATGAAAGAGCGGATCTTCGCTTCCTCGTCATCGGACACGGCCAGAACGACCAGTCCGTGACTCGACCAGCGGCGGTAGAGCGTTTCAAGATCCGGCATTTCTTTGCGGCACGGTGGGCACCAGGTGGCCCAGAAGTTGACCAGAACCACTTTGCCCTGCAAATGTTTCAAGCTCCACGAGCGCCCGCTCAAATCCTGCAGCGTGAAGCCGGCTTGCTGGCGTATTTTGTCGACCGCGTCGAGTTGGGCCAGCGCGTTGCGGAAGCGCGGATCGTCGCTTGTTACGTCGAGTGCTACGTCGAGTGCCACGTCAACGCCTTCGTAATGGACCAGGCGCGCGAGTTCATCAAAAGCCCCGTTGGGAGCACTGGCGCCGAGTTTCCGGATGCCGTCCGCGATAGTGACAGCAACCTCGTGGAGCGTGTCGCGCCCGAAATCGCCTTCAGTCGCGTAGTTCGAAAGGTCCAATGCTAAGTTCAGTTCGTCGCCGGCGTTCGAAAGGCCGCGGATCTCCAGCGCCAGCTTCCTGGTTTCCACCGCTCGCACATCGTCGGCGAGCGATCGCAGGTTCTTGATGCGTTGCTCAATCAGCTTCGCGGCCGGCGGCGAGCCGCCCGCGGGCTGCCCCAAGGCGACGGCCGCAAAGAACAACAGGATCAGGGAAAAGCGCCTGATGCCGGTCATGATCTGCAATTGTCGCATGGCGCGATGCGCAAAAAATCGTGGGAGGACGAGCAGATATTGAGGCTCGCAAAATAGCGTGACGGAGTTATCTCGGATTGTGGGGCAGGTTATTAACCTGCAGCGGGTTTTTAACCCGCGCGCGGGGCATTATTAGCCTGCCTAGCCTGACCCTCTATTTAGCAAGTCTCAATAGTTATCACGCAGGGGCATGCTGGGTACCCGGTCGGATTACTGCCGAGTGGCCGCTAAAACCAACGATCTGAAGCAGGCATAACTTCCAACAACGGCCTGACCCTCAGACGAGTGGCGCCCACGCTTTCACCGCCCCTCGATATGAACCTCTTGATATTTTGCAGCGAGGCTGGTCAGCGCCGCGGCGGGTGCCCCATTCAGATACACGTCGAAGAACGTGTGCACGTAGTCGGCCGAAATGGCGAGCCCTCGGCGTCCGTCCAATCCGCCGAATCCGGCCAAACGCAATAGTCTGATCGCGGCCTGACTATTTAATAGGATCTGATCGCTGAAGCTGAAATGATTCGCTCTGCGAATGACCAGGTACAACCGTCCGTCAGGCAGGCGGTCGTAAATCGAATGTATTTCGGCCAGGACCGTGCGGCTCGCGGGATCGGCCATCTCCCCGCTGTGGTCGCTGAGAGCCGCCGAACGAATGACCAAACATTCCGATTCGCTGCAAGTCCATTCGGCCTGCGAACCTTTGGGACGAGTCGTCATTCAGCCGCTGCAATTGGTCCACGACGAACGTCGCGTCTGACGTCCACATCGCCAGCAGCTTGCTGACGACAGGATCGGCCAGGTTGCCGTTGGCGTCTTCGACGTTAGCTCCGGGCGATCGGACGATGGAGCGCCCATCCGGTAGCACGACGACAAAGGATCGGTACGGCGCGTCGAAGCCAACGACGAAGAAGCCGTGACTGGCGAGATCTTCAGCCAGCGTCGTGAAGTCCGTCGTCAAAGCGCTACCTCTGGCTCTGAGCAGAACAACCGGATATGTGCGCTGTTCTGGGGAGATCATCGCGCCGGACACACTGTGGGTGTGCACCAGCGCTGGGTCCCGCTTGAAGAAAGATCGCATGAACAGGCCCTGACGCTCCGCCAGCGCCGCTCGCCAGTGAGCGGGTAAATATTCGGCCGGTACGTCGGCACGGGAAGGGGCCGCCGGGTACCATACCCACACCAACACCTGCCGCTTCGACCCTGGAGACGGCGCGAGTTCGTCGGGTCTCCGCTTCATTCGTCCACGCAAATGAGGCGCGCCCGACGGCGAAGGGACCGTTGGGAGCCGGCAATGTGATGCCCGTTCGGTGCTCCCGCCACATGACGAGAAGCAGAATGGCGACCAGCGTGATGACAACGGCTGCGGCTGCGGCCACAGCCTTCCCGAGCCATGCGAGCGCGTGGCCCAATAGTCTGGAGAAGGACCGTGGTGACGTCGCTGCTTTCATGGAAACCATCTTAGAGTAAACGGTCTAGGGTCGTGTCGTGGACACGGCTCTGGAGTTTCTACATTTCTGAACCATGTTGACCCCCTGTCTAGCCCCGAACGTTAGTGAGGGGATCGGCAGCCCAATCCCCTCACTAACGTTCGGGGCTGGTGCGCTGCTTGACTCAAGCAGTCGGCAGCATCTCGTGGCACAGGCTTTAGCCTGTGCCGGCCGTGTCGTGGACACGGCTCGGAGGCACGTCGCCGGTTCAATAGGTCCTGGAACGGGTTGCTCGGATCGCACCGTTTGGCAACTAATACTCCTCAGTTTCAGGCCGAAGCGCGATTCGCGCTTCGGATAAATAGCGACGCTGGCAGAAGTGTTCGCTTCGGGACGCGGGCTACCAACTGCGCGTCCCGGAAATCGCCGTACTGTGGCTCCGCCACTTTGCCCAATTCGCTGTGCGCGCCCCCCGCCACGCCGCCCCGAAAAAGAACAACCGGATCGGGAGGAAACCCCGGCCTAAACCAAAAGCCCCTGGCAACCGATCCCCGAGCCAGCACGTCCGGTGTGTTATATTCGCAGGTTGGCAGTCGCGCTGTGCCTGTCTGCCGCCTTCAAACGTAAGATTTAAGGAGTCTGTATGCAGAAAATTCGTCCGTTACACGACCGTGTGCTGGTAAAGCGTCTCGAAGACACTGAAACCATGCGCGGTGGGCTGTTCATTCCCGATAGCGCCAAGGAAAAACCCCAACAGGCGGAAGTCGTCGCCGTCGGCAGCGGCCGCCTGAACGAAGAGGGCGAGCGCATGGCGTTGGACGTGAAAGCTGGCGACCGCATCCTGTTCGGCAAGTACTCCGGATCGGAAGTGAAAGTCGCGGGTGACGAGTATCTGATTTTGCGCGAGGACGAGATTCTCGGAGTATTGGGTAAATGAAGTTTTTCGCCCGGGCATTGTTGTTGACGGCGGCTTTTGCCGGACTGTCGATGGCGCAGGTGAAACTCGGCGTCATCAATTCGCAGAAGGCGGTCCTCGAAACGGCTGAGATCAAGAAAGCACAAGCCGATCTCGAAGTCAAGTTCAAGCCGCGCCAGGAAAAAATCGTCCTTCTGCAAAAGGAGCTGGAAGACCTGCAAACCCGGCTAAATACCGGCAAGCTCGGGGATCAGAGCGCGCAGGAAGCTCAGGCGTCCGGCCAGCGCAAGCAGCGCGAGTTGACGCGCCTGACGGAAGATTTGCAGGCCGACGTCGATCGGGAACGGACCGAGATTTTGCAGCGTTGCGGCGTCCGAATGCAGGACGTCGTGAAGCAATTGGCCGAACTAAAAGGCTTGGACGTGGTCATCGATCAGACGACCACGGTCTATATGAAGCCTGCTCTGGATTTGACCGCTGAAGCCACGGCGGCTTACGACAAGGCGCACCCGGTAGTAAAGTAGGCCTACTCACTTTACGTTCCGCGGTCCAGTTTGTCGCTGCATTTCGAGACTCTCGTGCGTGATGCGTTTGGCCTGGGCTAAATGATCGCCTAAATGTAGCCCCGACCGTAAGGGAGGGGACCAAGCGTCAGATCGTAACAGCGCAGCGGTGTACTAAGATAAAACCAGGATGGGTTACCTGGAATCCTATGGCGCGGCGGAGGAGAAACGTGCGCGTACTCGACGCTGGGTAAAGGCTTCTATAATCATCTTCGTTGCCGTTGTCGCGGTGGGCTCTATCCTTTTCTCCGCGTTCAGGAACTACAGCGAAGAACAGCGCGTCAAGAGTTTCCTGGCGCTCCTCCAGAACCACAATTACGCGGAAGCCTATCAGATGTGGGGTTGCAACGACTCGCACCCCTGTCCCAACTACAGGTACGACAAGTTTCTTGAAGACTGGGGGCCGAAGAGCACGCACGCGGATGAGTCTTCCGCGCGAATCGCCATCTCCCAGGCTTGCGGCAGCGGAGTGCTGCTGCGCGTAGACTACAAAAACGCCGACCCCATGCCGCTCTGGGTGGAACGCAAAACCGACGTGCTCAGCTATGCCCCCTGGCAGGAATGTCCGGGCCGGCATCTGCACGTAGGGGCCTGGCTGCGGTCGCTGTTTAGCTGATTCGCTCGCGCGCACCTTCTATCATCGGCCCAACGCCCGCCCTGAATCCGATGGCCGACGATTCCACCCATCGACGGCAAAGGCCCTCCGAACTTGGCGTCGGATCGTTAGCCGCTTCCTCAGGCTGCTCGACGATGCCAAAGAATTCTCCGGCCGGCGAGGCGGCGAAGTTTCTCGGTGAACCGCGCGGCGCGACATCGTCGAGTTGCGAACATGCGCGCTTAATCGTATACGCGAGTCGGCTTAGAGCGGCGTGGGCGCTACGGTTCGTGCCCCGCCCGCACTGCCGGTGTTCACTGTGGAAGCCGGTTCAAAGAGCAGAATGTGCACTTCTTCTTCCGCCACGGGACGGTGTTCGACGCCTCGCGGAACAATCAGGAATTCGCCTTCTTCCACCCAGACATGCCGATCGCGAAACTCCATCCGAAAACGGCCGTGGACCACCAGGAACAGTTCATCCTCGGCCTCGTGATGGTGCCAGATGAACGGTCCTTGAAACTTTGCGAGTTTGACATGCTGGCCATTTAACTCGCCAACCAGTTTTTGTTGAAAGTGCTCCGAGAACAGGGCAAACTTCTCAGCCAGATTGACTTTGTCCATACGCTCACCATGATTGTAGCCGTCCTCCCGGCGAGAATTGAACACTCTTTCTTCGCGGCGCCCCGCCATGTGCGCATAATCGTTTCTGCACGCCTCGGGCAAACCAACATCGCGTATGAAATTGCGGGGAGAAGGTTATGCCTGGCCGAAACAATCCGCCGATGGAACGTTGGAAGGCTGTCGCTCCGCTGACCTCCCACTCAGTCGAAAAATGACCCGAGCCGCCAAACTCATCGCCGAGAGAGATCCGGGGATATTGGAACATCAACCACACCTGCACGTTAGATGTCGCCAATACTTTCCACCATAGCCACGCTGCATCGAGGCCGCACCTTGCCCCGGCCTTCTTTTTAGCAAAACCGCCTTCGGCGTATACTGGTATCGATGGTGGTCAATCTCACAGCTCACGGCCAGGAACTGCTGGAAGCGGCGCTGGCTCGCGGCTTGGGCCGTTCGCCCGAGGAAGTAGTGGAGCGGGCGCTGGAGACGGCCGCTGACACAGCCAGGATTCCCTCCAACGAAGACTGGGAACGGCGCCGCCAAGCCGTTGCCGGCATGCTCGCGTTTCGGGACGAATACCACCTGACCCTTGCTCCCGGAGAGCGAATCCAGGACCTCGTCCATCAGGGCCATAAGTATTGATTGGATCGTTCGTCCTCGACGCCTCAATGACCCTGAGTTGGGCTTTTGGGAGCGAGTCAACGCCCTTCACCGTTTCCGTCCTCAAATCGCTCGAAACAGTTCAGGCCGTTGTGCCCGCGATGTGGCCGTTTGAGGTCGCAAGCGTTCTAGTCACCGCCGAACGCCGCGGCAGAATGGACACGTCCGCGCAGGCCGCCTTTCTGGAGAAGTTGCGGCTGCTGCCGATTGTCATTGAGCGCCGGCCCGCCACTTGGCTTGCTCAACAGATCCTTCCACTGGCGCGCGCGTACAAGCTCAGCGCTTACGACGCCGCTTACCTGGAGTTAGCCCTTCGAGAAGGACTGCCGCTTGCCACACTTGATGGTGAACTTCGCCTCGCTGCCCGCGCTGCCAGCGTCGCTCTGGTGGATGAGCCCTGAAGGCTAAACGCCTCCTCAAACTACGGACCGCCGTCCCCAACGTGTTCACTTCTCCGCTTCTCTTCCAGTGCTCTGCGCAAAAGCGGGAGCATCGCCCGATCCTTCTCCCCTCCCAACTGCTCCTTCAGTTCAATCAGCTTCTCCAGCCCGAGCACTCGAATCTCCAGACCATTCTCTAAATTCATCGATCCTGAGTACGGTAGCAATTGCTCGTAGCTCAACCCGTTGCCAATCGTACACAGCACATCGAGACTTCCGAGCCTGGTGATGAGGTTGACATGCCCCTGGCCTGAAAGATGGCTGGCGTTCGGCTTCAGCCGCCGATCCGGTTGCATTCGAAAGATCGCATCCAGCGTTTCGAGCGCCGACAACAGTCTGTGGATATTCAAAGTCTGGCGGGAATGCACAATGTCGACGTCGTAGGTGCTCACCGGTACACCTTGAAGCACTGCTGCGAGCCCACCCACCAGAATGAAATCGACTTGGTTTTCGCTCAATATGCGAAGCGTGCTCCGGAGGTTACCCTCGGGCATTCAATTTTCGGATCGCCAGAATATCTTCCATGTGGCGCTCATGAAATTCTAAACGTTGGGCCGGCGTCAAGCTCAGGAACCAGCGGATCAGCGTCAGGTCCACACCATCCGGGGAACAGTCGGTAAGCGGAATGGAAGACGGGGCTGACATCTCGACCTCAGTGTAGCGAAACTTACGCCGCTGCGCCAAATGTGAGTTCTTTCAAAACGGCGTTCACTAATGCGTTCCAGCCGGAGAAAGCCGGGCAGAACAAAGCTCGGGTCTTATCTGATGGGACAAATTAGGTGGCCGGATGGAGCCGAAAATTCAGGGTCCAGCGCAGCTACGATTCGCGCGAGTGTGTGTGTGAGAGTAGGAACTCGCCCATTGAATTCAAAAGCCCCGCCTCATGCAAACACGGGATCCGGGGCTTTTGCTTTTGAAATATACTAGGCCCCGCATGTACAGACTCGCCCTATCACTCGTTGCCGCTTACGCTTGCTTCGGGCAGTGGGCGGCTGAGAACTGGATCCGCTCTGACGCCGCGCGGCTTTCCCCCGCAGAAGTTCAAGCGGTTCTGCAAGCCGTCTGCCCGAGCCATGCCAACCAGTCGGGCTGCGATGCCTGCCCGGAGAGCACGACTGAGTCTGGGAAAGGCACTAAGGGCTTGCCGCAAAATAACATTTACCATTAGGAATGTTTTGGCGACGCTATGCGAGGCAGTAGCGAATAGTTCCATTCAGGATTTCGACGGTGGGGTTGCAGGTTCAGTTGCTTCATTTGCAGGTCCGTGATTTTCACTCCGGTCTCATAGATGCTCGGGTCCAGCATGGCCTGGATTCGCAACCCTTGGCTCGTTCGGGTGGCGCTGATCATATTCACCACGGTTTCGAAACTGACCAGCGGTTCGCCTCTCCAGTTCATGCTGATGAAGGAAAACATCCGGTGCTCGATCTTGTTCCACTTGCTGGTCCCCGGCGGGTAGTGGCCGACTACGATTTCCAGCCCGGTCTCGTCGCTGAATTGCTGCAGGTAGTATTTCCAGGCCGGATTCCGGGCGGCGTTGCTTCCTCCGCTGTCGGCACAGATGAACAGTCGCCGGGCCTTGGGGTAGTGGCGGACTCCAAACTGGAGCCACCAACGCCGGATACTCTCCACCGCAAACTCCGCCGTGTCATGTGTCATGCCGACGTTCACCATCCCTTCGTTCCGGTGCACATCAAAGGCCCCATAGGGGATCGGAGTGCCTTCCGCGAGGCTGGAGAAATCGTGCACGTTGACCTTCGGCGCTTCCCCCTTCTTGCGCCATTTTCGCCCGTCATTCTTGAAGTTCCCGACTTTTTCTTTCTTCTTGGTGTCCACCGAGATCACCGGCTCCTTCGCCTTCAGAAACCGTTTCGCCGTCTCGCTGATATACCGGAACTGGCGGTCCCGGTCGGCGTGGGATTCGCCTTCCTTGTCTTTCAGGTTCGCCTGTAGTGAGTAGCCCATCGTCCGCAGACGCCTCTGTATCGTGTCCGCGCTCACATCGTGCCCTAGGCTGACCAAGTACTCCCGTATCTGGTAGCTCGACTTGCTGTTCCACTTCAAGGGTGACATCGGATCGCCCACCGTACTCTCTTCCATCACCTGTTCCAGCAACTGGGTGATCTCCGGATCATGTTCCTCCACCGGCTTGCGTCCCGCTCCGGGCTTTCGCACTCTGCCTTCCTCGGCTACCAGTTTGCTCTTGCCAGACAGTTCCCGAATCCCCTTCAAGATGGTCGGCTTGGACAGTCCACTGGTCTCCACCATTCGCTGGATGCCGCCCCTGCCGCAGCGTAACGCTTCACGCCCCACAAGCCAGCGCCGCTGCGCTTCATTCAGCGTCCCCATCACCCTCTGCAAGAGCTTCGAGTCCCGCTTGGCGTTTGATACTTGCATACCCACAGCATCGCACGAACCCGTTCAATGGTAAAGTTTATTTTGCGGCCAGCCCTAAGGGTGGCTGGGCACTCAGAGCCATCAATCTTGGGCATTTTATAACTTCGTCCAGCCAGGACGCGCTTGTAAGCGGAGCCGGATGCGAGCGGCATGTGAACGCGTGGGACGGGAGCTTCCTGCTGTCCAAGAGCGGATCATCCTGGAGCAGGATTTGGTACGTGGCTGGCATGAACGCCTGGGACTGCAAAAAGCTGATCGGTGGCGATCGACGCGACCGGTTGGTCTGTGGAGCGACGCTTGCGTTCACTGGCGGTAGTCTCACTCGGTACCTGTTCCTGCTCGATCCAGGGCCCCCTCTCAGTGAAGCGGAGAAATCGGGAGATCACCAAGGCGATCGCGCTGTCCCATTCTTCGCGGTCGCGGACACTTCGTTGTTGGGCGAACCGCCACTCGAGAGCGGTGCCATCGAACGCTTGGAGTTTGCAAAACTCCCGACACCCGGTCGCGTGCGCATTCTTGTGTTTGCACGCGTAGGGCAAGCGAAGGTACCTTCGGAAATTATCGAGAACAGCTTACATGGGCTGGGCCCCGAACCGAAGATCGCGACTGTGCCGCGCCGATATGAGTTCATTTTTGACGGTGCACGAATCCTTCCTGGCCGGAACAATCCACCGATGCGGGCAGTCACTGCTGTCCCACCGCAGACTTCTTATTCTGTCGGACGATGGCCACCGCAATGATTCCGAAATTCTTGAAGAAGGAGAATTCCCGGTACAATTGCGAGCAGGTACGCGTGTCAGGAAATTCTGCTCATTCCTCATTGCGACTTGCGTTTTCCGAGCGTAGAGTCAAGCCAGCTACTTGGGCAGCCCACGCTCCTCCTTCACCCTGATTGCCCGAAATTAAAGCTAAGTTGATCGCCCTCAATGGGCCGCCGGTCCGCTCCGCGATACGGCTTATTGAGAGCCCACGACAGTTCCCAGGAACACTCGTCCGATACCTGCCAGTCCTCGCGCGACTCAGCGGCCTCGCGGAGCGCAATCAGAAGCTCCACGCCCTCAGCCACGCGGCTGTGATTCCGCAAGTAAGTGTAACCCTGACGCGCAAGCTTGCCCGCCAAATTCCAATCGCCCGCGGCGGCCCACCGGAACGCCGGCACAACCTCGGCCATGTTCTGTCGGGTCCCATCACGGATCGCCGCATGCACCACTTCCGCATGGCGTCGCCTCAGCGCTTCAAACGAACCGCCCGCCACGGCGACCGATGCTGCACGCGATGCCGCGCTCATCCGCAGGCGCCCTGCCGCCTGATCGAACGGGTCCACCAGCCGCCTTTGGATCAAACGCGCGCAGGCACTGGCGACACCGCCCGGTTCCACTTCCGCAATTTCGCCTGCCAGCTCGACTGCAAACCCGCCCGGCCGGCAAACCGCCATCGCTTGCCACAGCCGCACCAACATTGGGTCATCGGGAATATCGAGCTGAACCGAGGGCGCATCGCCGATCCGCATGGCTTTCGCCTGTTCCGAGCGCGTCGTGATCAGCACCGATGCGCGTCCCTCTGGGCCAACCGCAAAGCTGAACCCCGGCCGGAGATCGTCGAATACCAGCAACACGCGGTGCTGGCTGGCGACATTTGCCAGGCGCGCCAAAGCGTCGCTGGACGCGTCCTCGCACTCCATCCCCACGGCCTCGGCCAGATCTCCCGCGATCGATACGGCTGAGCGATCGCCGCAATCGACCCACAGAATATCCCGGAAGTGCGCACCAGCCTGGCGGGCGAATTCCTGCGCCAGGCTCGTCTTCCCGCCCGCGTCCGGATGGTGAATCTCGGTGGTTCCCACGCGATCCACCAATGTCTCCCATAGCACCGCAAGCTCGCTCTGCCGGCTCTCAAACCACGGCAGCCGCGCCGGCACAAATGACCGGCGCTCGGGCAGCCGGTGCAGCCGCATCACCCACTCCTCAATCCCGCGCAACGCCTCGCGCGATCCCTCGTCCCAACGGAAGAAGCGTTTGCGTTCCAGCAGCCGCGGATAACCGCACTCGCCAATTAACAGAAAACCGATCGGCGGTTCCGCGTTGCTCGTTACGTGGGTCAACACCGCTTCCCATTCAGTGCGGCTGACTCGGGATGGGACCGTATGCGAAGACAGCACCACCAAAATGGCGGTGGAAGAGAGTCCGCCTTCCCACGTGCCGGCAACACCCCCGCTGTCATCGATCACCACCCTGGTCTCAGCCGTACGCTCCAGGCGCGACGCAACCAACGCCGCGGTGTCAAGCTCGGCGGGCGAACAGCAGAGGAATAACTCGACCACGTCCCATGCTAAACCGGCCTGCCTGATAGCCGCACATCCAATCTTTCGTTTCGCAATCCACCCAAATCCCAGTAACTCATTGCTCTGCCGCACCTTCTAGCCCCGAACGTAAGTGAGGGGAAAGCAAGCCAGACCTTTCGTTTAGAAAAAGCTCAAATGTCGGCGGCGGCCAGCCGGTCCATTTCACCGCCTGCGCTATCCTGAAAACGCGTCGATCTCATGGAAGCCCTGGCGTTGTGGAAAGCCGTGACCATGGACCGTTCCAATTTTCTGGATGAGTTCATCGCGCTCCTCAAGAACTCCGGCATCCACTTTTGCGTAATCGGCGCTCAGGCCGTCAATGCCTACGTTGAGCCCCTGGTCAGTTTGGATTTGGATGTGGTTGTGGCGGTCGAGCAACTGGGACAGGTCAGGAACATATTGGAGGTGCGTTTTCGGGTCGAGGAGTTTCCCCACAGCTTAAATGTCGCGGCCTCTGGCTCCGATCTGCGCGTACAGATCCACACCCACCCGCGTTACGGCGATTTAGTGAAAAGGGCGTCGGTCCGGGAGATTCTGGGCCTTCCGCTACCAGTTGCGTCGCTGGAGGATATTCTGCAAGGAAAGGTCTGGGCGGTGTCCGATCCGCATCGCAGGGGCAGCAAGCGCCGCAAGGATCTGCTCGACATCGAGCGCATACTCGAGGCCAACCCGCATCTGAAGCCTCAAATTCCGCAGCAAATATTGGACCGCCTTTCCGAGACCCCTTAGCCAACCCATCTTTCGTTTCGCAAATGTGGGGCGAACGCCCTCGTTCGCGCCGGACCCCCTGGTCCGGCTCCCGCTCTTTTCAGTCACAGCCCGCGAAAATATTTCCGCAAATCTCCTAACCCATCCTGATCCAACGTCATACCGTCTCTCTCCAGTTCCCCGCTTCCGCTCCAAACCCCGGTTTTCTTGACGCCTCCTGCTACTCTCGAATCAACTGATCCGGTTCACGGGCGGCGCGGTGGTTCCGCCGCCGGCGATCCGGACGCTTCGATTCGTGCCAAAACATGAATTCTCCTTGAGGCGCGCTTCCACGCGAGCGCATCCGTTTGACTTGGGGTGGTCTTCGGATGCGTCTCGCGGGAAGTGTCTTTTTCTGCTACACTGCTACACCTGATCCGTGACCACCAACCATCCAAATTCTCCTTTTCGCCTCGACCATAAAGTAGCGCTGGTCGTAGGCGCCGCTTCCGGCATCGGCCAAGCCGCGGCCCAAGCACTGGAACACCAGGGCGCAAGCGTCCTGGCCGCGGACCTCAATTCCGCTGGACCCAATTCCATCCAACTCGACATCCGCAACCGGAAAGAGATTGACGCCGCGCTCGCGCGCATTCCTCAATTGGATATTCTGGTCGTCACCCCGGCGGTCAACGTCCGGAAAAGATTGCTCACTTACTCCGACGAAGAGTTGGACCGCGTGGTCGACCTCAATCTCAAAGCCACCTTCCGCCTCACGCAAGCCGCGGCGAAAATCATGAATCCCGGCGGTAGCATCATCCTTACTTCTTCTATCCGGTCCGTGACGGTGGAACCGGGCCAGGGCGTCTACGCCGCCACCAAGGCCGCGCTGGTGCAACTCGCCCGCGGATTCGCCGTCGAATTGGCGGACCGCAATATCCGCGTCAACGCGATCGCGCCCGGTGTGATCGATACTCCGCTCACCGCGCCCATCAAGAACCATCCTGAGTGGTACGCTGCCTATGCGAACCGTTCCGCTCTCAAGCGCTGGGGCAAACCCGAAGAGATTGCCTGGCCGATCGTGTTTCTCGCTTCTGACGCGAGCAGCTTTATCACCGGAACCGTGCTCTTCGTCGATGGAGGATGGACAGCCATTGATGGCCGCTTCGAACCGCCACTCTGACAAAGCGCTCCAGGCGGTAGACGGCCTGCGCGACGAGATGATCGCCTTCCTGCAGGGTCTCACCCGCATCCCTACGATCAATCCTCCGGGCGATGAGTATCGCGCCGCCGCGGAGTTCATCGGCCGCCATCTGCGGCAGTTCGGCTACGAGATCGAATACATCGCCGCCGATGGCCGGCCCGAGCATACACCGCGTCACCCGCGGGTCAATGTCTTCGGCAGGTTTCCAGGCGGCGCGGCCGCGCGGCCCGTCCTCCACTTCAACGGGCACTTCGATGTCGTTCCACCCGGCGCCGGCTGGTCCGTCGAGCCTTTCGCCGCCGCGATCCAAAACGGCAAGCTATACGGCCGCGGCACGGCCGACCAGAAAGCGGGAATTGCGGCTTCCATATTTGCGGTCGAAGCCATCCGGCGCAGCGGCGTCAAATTGCTTGGCACAGTGGAACAGAGCGGCACGGTCGATGAAGAAAGCGGCGGTTTCGCCGGCGTAGCGTACCTGGCCGAGCACGGATATCTGCAGGCCGGCAAAACCGATTTCGTCATTATTACGGAACCGACGCATGTCGATCGCATTTGCATCGGTCATCGCGGCGTGTATTGGTTCAAGGTCATCGAACACGGCCGCATCGCCCACGGCAGCATGCCGCACTTAGGCATCAACGCCGCCGATCATCTCGGCGAGCTGATCCATGCGGTCAATCATTCACTGAAGCCGATCCTCGCCCAGCGCAAAACAGACATGCCGGTCTCGCCGCCCGCGTCGCGCTTCGCCAGCATCAATATCAATTCGGTCTTCGGCGGCCAGCCCGAAGACGGCGCGCAAACGCCGTGCGTGATCGATCGCGCCGGAGCAATTTTCGATCGGCGCTTTCTCCCCGAGGAATCGTTTGACCAGGTGCGCGCCGAAATCCGCGATCTGCTCGAATCCCTGCGCCAACAGAATCCGGATTTTCGCTATACCCTCGAAGACTTGCTGATCGTGCATCCCACCCAAACCGATCCCGCGAGTCAGTTGATCGCCGCTGTGTCAGACAGCATCGAAACGGTCCTGGGCAAGAAAGCTCCTCTAACCGCGAGTCCCGGAACCTACGATCAAAAGCACGTCTCACGCATCGGACACATCCGCGACTGTATTGCTTACGGTCCCGGTATTGTCGATCTCGCGCACCAGCCCGACGAATACGTCGTCCTCGAAGACGTAGTGAATGCGGCTAAAGTAATGGCGCTAACCACGCTGCACCTGCTCTGACGTGTGGGGCAGGTTGTCAACCTGCCGCGGGTTGTCAACCCGCGCCGTCACTTCCCGCCACGCAAACCCGCCGCTTCTCGACCGCCGTTACTTCCCGCTACGCAAACCCGCCGCTTCTCGACCGCCGTCACTTCCCGCCACGCAAACCCGCCGCTTCTCGACCACCGTCACTTCCCGCCACGCAAACCCGCCGCTTCTCGACCGCCGTCACTTCCGCCAACGCAACCCGCCGCTTCTCGACCGCCGTCACTTCCGCCAACGCAAACCCGCCGCTTCTCGACCCGGCGTCACTTCCCGCCACGCAAACCCGCCGCTTCTCGACCGCCGTCACTTCCCGCCACGCAAACCCGGCGCTTCTCGACCGCCGTCACTTCCCGCTACGCAAACCCGCCGCTTCCCGACCCGCCGTCACTTGCCGCCACGCAAACCCGCCGCTTCGCAGCCCCGACTCGTTAGCCCCGAACGTAAGTGAGGAGACAGCGTCAAGGTTCATTCCCCGCACTGGCCGGCCCGTTCAAATCCAGCGCGGCTCGCAGCGCCTGCACTGCCGTCGCGAAATCCGAAGGCGAATGAATCCGGAACGTCTTGCCCGACATCGCCCGGATCGCGTGATACACCACGTCGGGAAAATCCGCGTTGCGATACCAGTAAGGCTTGTACTCGAAGTAGAAGAACTGTGGTCCCGGCCCCGGCGGACGGGCCGTCAACAGCATCGGTTTGCCAATCTGCCGCGCGGTCGGGCCAAGAAAGATCACGGCATCGGCGGGCTGAGGAGACCGAAGCTCATCGCTGATCAGCTTGTTGAGAAATTCGATATGCCCGTCCCTGCGTTGCAGCGTTTGATAAGACACCGTTCCCAGTTGCTGCTTTTCCAGCGCTTCGAGAAGTTTGTCCCACCCGTCTTCTTCAAAAGCCGGGTCGCGGAAGATCTCTTTTTGCTGATCCAGATTGAACGCCACCACTTTCAACCGCGCCCCAGGCACCTGCGCCCGCAAGGAAGCCAGCGATCCGAGCAATATTTCCTGGTCGGACATGCGCATCGACATCACTTGCCGCGACAGCGGAATGGCATGCAGAAAAACCGAAACCCGCAACGGCCGGCCTGCCACCTCGGTCCGGTTGCGCTTCCAGGTCTCGAAGGTGAACGGAGCCACCGCGCCCGGCGCCAGCGCCATCGGGACATTTCGTTCCGCCCCGGACCGCTTGGTTTCGACATTCCAGCGTTTGCGGCAGGCCCGGCCGCGTTGGTCCGTTACCGCCAGTTCAACCGAATACTTCCCGGCGCCGAGATAGTACCCGCCCGCCAGGTGAAACTCCGCGCGGTTCTTTTTCGGCACCTCAGGCAGGTCGACCGCTTGTTCGAGAAACACGGGATCGCCCGCCGGCGCCATCGGAGCAACGCGCACAAAAACCTGGAAAGCGTTGCCGGCGCCCGCATAGTGCTTGAGCGGCACATCGATATCAAATCCGCCCTGAAACCGGAAATCGTAATTCAGGCGGGAGGGTGTCGGCCGGATATCGCAAGCCATTTCGCCGCCGCCTGCCGGCTTCGAGTCGAGCGCCGACAAAGCTTCCGGCACGCGGCCCGGATCGAGTGGCATCTGCCCCGGCAGCCTGCCGGCAATGCTCAAAATCACCGCAACTGCTCCGAGAAATCGTCTCATACCGAAGCCGGGATCCCTCTTAGCTTACGCTAAGTGGAGCCGATTGAATCAACGATTTACCACCTGGAGCCTGGCACAACAGTACTAGGAGGAATGGCGGCTTCCACCGCCGCCGCCTCCTGCGCTGAAAGGGGCGGACGATGGCGCGGGTAGGGCGAACGCCCTCGTTCGCGCCGGACCCCCTGGTCCGGCCATTTCCAAAACACCAGAGCCCGACAGGCCTTCGTCCGCGCTCCCGGTGGATCGCCCCACCTCCGGGACTATTGGCGAGTGTAGGGCGAACGCCCTCGTTAGCGCCGGACCCCCTGGTCCGGCCATTTCCAGAACACCAAAATCCTCTAAAGCTTGTTTGATGAGCGCGTCGTAGCGAACCGCGGCCCGTTCTCCAAACTCCTGGACGGTCCACTCCATCACCCCCGAGAGATCCCGAAGGGCGGTGTTGGTAAGCCCGACCTCATGCTCTTTTGGAGGCTTCGCCACGCACTTTTCTCTGGGGAGTTCTCCTTCTCCTGTTACTCTCCTGACGCATCCGATCGACCAAGGAGTCGATCTCGCGATCGGAACGGAGACTGACGTAATCGCCCCGAACGGCGTCTTCGAAGCCTTCGTCGGCGGCGCCGCGCAACCATTTGAGCTTAGCTTTGTCTTCCTGCTCGCGCTGCTCCCGCAGACGGAGGCCTTCGCGCACTACCTCGCTCGCGTTGCTGAAGCGGCCGGACGTGATTCCAGTCTTGATTATGCGGTCAAAGTGATTGTAAGGTTTACGTTGCGAGTCGGCATGGTAACACTTTCACTCTTTCTACATTAGCAGTACTGGCAATTGTTGCCAACGCGGGAAATAACGGGTCGATGGCCTAGACCGCTCGCAAGAATTCGCGCGGATTGGCGGATGCAATTCGCGGTAAAATCCCTGACATGAGCGTCGAACGATCGATTCGGCTGGGCGCGTTTTGGATTTGTTCGGCGCTCTTCTCTACTCACTCCGCCTCTGGCCAAGATGCCACTACTGTCGTGGCGGTGATCCACCGCGTCAACTCAACCTACGCGAACCTGACTAGCTTAGCTACACAGTGTCCGCCGTGACCACAGAAGCATCGGTCGACGACTCTGGCGAAAGTGACAAAAGCACCGCATTCATCTTGGTCGCCATCCAAAAGCCGGCTCAGTTCCGCTGGGAAGTCACCGGCGATGGCGCCTCTCTGTATACCGGAAAAGCTGGCGAGCAGACCTTGATTTCAGACGGGGAGAACGTATTTTGGTACCTACCTGGCCCCAAGCTATACAGCAAGCATCCCATCGGCGACCCCATAACAACTCCGATGAGAACGGTGCCTGCGTTCATCGACAAAATCGAAAGTGATCTCTTCGGCGGCTTCAAAATCTTCGGACCCGTTGGAGCGGTGTTGTTGGCGGATGAGACCATCGCGAGCAACGGTTCTCTCGTTCCCTGCTATGTGGTTCGGATTACCACCGAGCTTAAGACAGCTTTTACGTGGTGGGTCGATAAGGAGAATAGCCTCGTATTGCGTGTGGTATTCGAACTTTTGCGCGCTGACCGGCCACCCTCGTTGACGAGGACTACTGAATTCTCCTATAGTCAGATCGGCGGCTTAATCGACAAACAGGTTTTTGTGTTTTCGCCTCCAGCCGGTGTAAGGCAGGTGGAGTAATTCGCGCGATGTGGCATCTGCTGCGCGTCATTCCGAGCGCAGCGCGACAATCGGATCCAGCCGCGCGGCCGCGCGGGCGGGCATCCAACACGCTAACACTCCGGCACCGGCCAACAGCAGCGCCGTGAAGGCGAGGGTCGGCGCGTCAGTGCCCGGCACTGACAGTAATTGACAGTTTCTGCCAATCGGTTGTAGCTTGTAAGTATGACCTCGATGAACGTCTCTTTGCCGGAGGAACTGAAGAAATATGTGGAGGCCCAAACCAAAAACGGCTACAGTACGCCCAGCGAGTACGTGCGTGAATTAATCCGGGAAGATCAAAAGCGGAGAGCCAAGGACAAGCTCGACGCCTTGCTGCTCGAAGGGCTTAACTCCGGCGATTCCATTCCGGCGGATGCCGAATTTTGGAGCGGCCTCAAGCAAGAGGCTCTCGCGAAGCTGGAATCCAACAAGATAAGATCCTCCAAAAAGTGATCCAGTTCGTTACCCAGCGGTCACGGGCTCGGCTCGACTTGCTTAAACAATTCGTCTACTTAGGCGAGCAAGCCGGCGTAGAACTGGCCGAGCGTTACCTGGCGGCCGTTGAGGCAACCTGCCGCCAACTGGTCCGGCAGCCCCAGAGCGGCGTTTTGCACAACTCTGGCGTTGCGGGATTAAAGGGCCTGCGCCGGTTTCCGGTCGAGGGCTTCGAGAACTACCTCGTCTTCTACCTGCCTCACCCGAACGGTATCGAGGTGATCCGTGTCCTTCACGCGGCCCGGGATATCGACAATCTATTTGCCCAAGAGGAAGCCTAGTTAAGTTAGCGGCGCGCGTCAAGGGCGGCCTTGCCGTCACTCCGAGCGCAGCGCCACAATCGGATCCAGCCGCGCGGCGGCGCGGGCGGGCATCCAGCAAGCCAAAACGCCGGCGCCGGCCAACAGCGCCGCCGTGATGGCGAGCGTCGGCGCGTCATAGCCTGGCACTCCGAACAGAAAGCTCGCTAAGACGCGGCTCAGCGCAAGCGAGCCTGCCAGCCCGGACACGATGCCAATCGCGATCAATCGGCCCGCCTCATTCAGGATCATCTGCACCACTGTGCTCTGTTGCGCTCCCAACGCCATGCGAACGCCGATCTCGGCGGTACGTTGGGCCACGGAATTCCGGATGGCGCTGTAGATCCCCAGCAGCGCCAACCCCAGCGCGACACTGGCAAACAGCACCAGCAGTCCGGTCCGGAAGCGGCGGGCCGCTACCTTTTCGTCCACCACCTCAGCTAACGGAACCATCTTGACCACGGGCAAGGCGGGATCGAGACTGGCGACAATTTGCCGTACCGCCGGGGCCAGCGCCGTCACCGGACCCGATGTGCGAATCGCGATATACAAGTCGGGGGAGCGTGACTCGGGGGTGTAGGAGTGCGGGCCAGCCGGCGCTTCCAGACTGCTGTCCTTGATATCGTCCACGATCCCGACGATCGTTGACCATGGCGCCTTCTCCTCTGGGGCGGCAAACTTGATGCGCTGGCCTAACGCCTGTTCTCCGCCCCAATAGCGAACGGCCATGGTTTTATTGATGATCACGGGCGCCGGTTCGCGGGTACTGTCGGTGGGCGTGAACAGGCGTCCGCGCCAAAGATGCGCGCCGATCGCCGCGAAATAATCCCCGGTGATCTCGGCGTGCGCCGCCAGCGGTTTGGAATTTTGCATCTGAGACGATTCCTGCGAAAAAACGCGATGCCAGTTACTATTCAAGGGCAAGTCGGTGGCGATACCGGCGGCCTGCACTCCTGGCAGGGCTTGCAAGCGCTCCAGCAAACGCTGCGTGAACTCGTGAATCTGCTCAGGCTTGCCATAGGCATCCTTGGAAAGGGAGAGCGAAAACGACAAGGCATGATCCGGCTGAAAGCCGACACTGGCGCCATAGGCGTTCACAAAACTGCGGATCAACAAGCCTGCACCGGCCAGCAACACAAAGGCGATGGCGAATTCCGCTACGATCAGCGCCCCGGCCGCACGCCCAGGCGCGCCGTGTAGCAAGCCTCGCCGGCCTTGCCGCAGCAGCGGCTCCGGATCGCGCTGCAAGGTCAGCCAACCGGGAACCAGTCCCGCGGCAAGTCCGGCAACCATCGATGTGGCGATAGAGAACAACAGAACCGTCAGGTCCAACCTTATCTCGCCGGACCTCGGCATTTCCTCCGGCATGGCTGCCAGCAGGCCATGCAAACTCCAGGACGCAATCAATAATCCAACTACTCCCGCCAAGGCGGCCAGCAACAGGCTTTCGGTCATCAGTTGCCGGATCACCCGGCCCCGGGTCGCGCCTAGCGCGGCGCGGATCGCGAGTTCGTGCTGTCTGCCGGCCATGTGACTCAACGCCAAAGATGCCACGTTCACTACCGCAATTAGCAACACAAAACCGACCGCTCCCATAAGCAGCAGGAGCAGAGGTTTTATATCGCCGACCACGACGCCTTGGAAGGGCTGCAGCCAACCTTCCATGGCCAGCATTGCTCGAGCGCCGGCGGGCTCCTGATCTTGAAGCATGTTCGCCACGCGCTTCACATCGGACGCGGCCTGCTCCGGCGTCACTCCGGCACGGATCCGGGCTAGCAGGAAATGGTCGAAGTTATCAAAGAGCATGGCGCGCTCTTTTGGGGGGAATGAATTGGGAACAAACACCTCGGCCGGGCCTTCCGCTCCGTACGGTGGAAATCGAAAACCTGCCGCGGTGACGCCCACGATCTCGTAGGGTTTCCGTTTCAGCATCAGCGTCTTGCCTAGAATCGCGGGGTCGCCTCCGAAACGGCGCTGCCAAAGGCTATCGCTGATCACTGCCACTGGTTGTCCATCGGTGTCTTCCCGGCCTGTAAACCAGCGTCCAACCGCCAGCGGAGCGTCTGTGATTGCGCCTAGCGTGCTGGCGCATTGCAGCCCGGACACGCGCTCCGGCGCGCCGGAGCCAGCCACATCAAACGACCGCGGTTCGTAGGATGCAAAGGCGTCAAAGGCAGTGGCGTGCTGTTCAAAGAACAGCGTGGCGCCCGGCGGAAGGTCGATCGGATCCTGGCTGAGCTTCGGCAGCTTCAACCGGATCAGCGCCAGGCGATCGGCCTGCGGATAGGGCAGACTGCGCAAAAGAACGGCGTGGAGCATGGAGAAGATGGCGGTGTTGGCGCCGATTCCCAGGGCCAAAGCGAGGACGGCCGCCGCGGTATAGGCGGGCGAACGCCGGAGAACTCGAATCGCGTGGGCAATGTCGCGGAGCATGAAGCGTCCTAAAGCAGCTTTGGATCCAGCCCGCGCGGTTGTAATTCAATGAGTTTGCCCGGCCCCGCTGTTTGTTTATGGGACGGGCGTCTTCGGCGCCGGACACGGCTTTGCCGGGAGCATTTGCAACCGGCAGTCTTAAGCTACGCCCGAAAAGAAGCACTGTCCTCCCATTTGTCACGAGCCGGCGCTCGCGCAAGCCGGCGACACGGCCCGAAGCCAACGCCCGCAAAGAGGCACTGTCCTCTCATTGTTAGTAGCGAATCCGCTTCGCCTTATGAACTGAGCTTCGCTTCGTGGATGGCACTGCGCTTCGTGGATGGCACTGCGCTTCGTGAACTGCATTCGTTTTGTGGAAAGCACTTCGCTGCGTCGATTTCGTTTGTTTTGTGAATTGCGCTTCGCTTCGTCAACTGCATTCGTTTTGCGAATTGCCAGACTAGCCCCGAACGTCAGTGAGGGGATTCCTGGAGAACAATTTTATTCGCGGGAACTAATCCCGTGTGACTTATCTTTTAACCTTTAGTTGCTATGGTACCCACTTACCCGGTGACGAACGGGGATAGGTGGAGCGAACTCGCGGTCCTGATCGTGGCGGTTGTCATGAGCCTGAGGGGCGTCTCAACCGCTACGCCCACGGCCTGCTGGAGAGTCCTCCCTATCAACTGGATCAGCCCCGGGCGTGCGTCGTGCTGGACGCAATTCGCGAAGTATGCCGATTCCGTAGCTGGGAACTCTTCGCCGCGCATGTTCGAACCACCCATGTCCACGTCGTTGTCGACCGATTGTCCGATCCAAAGCGCGCGCTAGTTGACTTCGAGAGCTACTCCAGCCGGTCGTTGAGTGGACGAGGGTTCGAAAGGCCCGACTGCAAGCGCTGGGCGCGCGGTGGAAACACGCGGCCTCTACCGACTATGGAAGCTATTTTCACCGCCGTTCGTTATGTCGCGAACGGCCAGGGCGCGCCCATGGCGGTTTATGTAATGGACCGGTGGGCGATTCCATCGAGGTGACGCAGCATCCCCTCGCTCACGCTCGGGGCTAGTTAGGAGCCCACGTTATAAGCCGACGTTACCAGCCGGCGCTCGCGCACGCCGGCGACACGGCCTGAGCCACCGCCCCGAAAGAAGCACTGTCCTATCATTGAGCTTATGAAACACGTCATTTACGCGATGCAGTTCCGGGGCACGGCAACGCCTGGTGGAGAATCTGGAACTCTGAAGGTAACTACCAGCGCCACCAGTTGTTCGATCCGCAGCATTGCCGGCCCGGATGGCGTCGAGGGCGCCTTTCAACCAGCCGAGGGAGGCATGGCATTCTTCGAATCCGAAGTTCGGATGACCGGGCCGGACACGTTCGCCGAAGCCGGGTCGATCAGTTTTGGCGAAGGCGATAATTCCCTGACATTCAGCACCATCGGCCAAGGGCATCTGGATTCGAAGACCATGACCGGTACGGTGATGTGGAAGATCGACAACGGCGAAGGGCAGTTCGCCGGCGCCACCGGCAACATCACGTCCAATTTTTTTCTGTCTGCCGATGGCGCCGTAACGGACTATCATTTTGGCGTGATCTACGCCAAGTAGCTCGCGTCAGGAACGCAGGAACTCCGCGATGACGGCGGGAACCGACGCATCGAAACCAGCAACGTTGAGTTGTCCCGGATCGGCCGGAGTGGCGATGCCGCGTTCGCCGGCGGTCATAGCGGTAACCACCAACTTGGCGGGAATCCCCAGCGCATTGCGATGCTGTTCGAGCGCTTGCGCCAGACGGCCGTCTTCGAGCCAAGCCGGATTGCCGGTCAGGATCAGAAACGCGTCGGCGGCGAGCGCGCGTTGGCGCGCGTCTACGATCGCAAGCGACGGATCCGTCAAACTTGGCAACCCGGCGATCGTCTGGCAAACCTCATCCAGTTGGTCGCCGGCGCCGATCTTTCCGCGCCAGAGCACGGCCCCCGCCTCTTTGCGGACAACCGTCATCGCCATCGCGGCCGCGAGTTGTCGCGGAGCGGCGGGATCGATAGCCAGATAGATGCGGCGGCCAATGGGCTCGACGTTGTCGAACGCCATGTAGAACGCGTCCTCCAGCGCGTTCAGAATGTTGGCCACACCGTGGCTTTGACGGTAGGCGAGCCAAACCGTCAGAAGAGCGATGGGATGCACCTTGGCGCCGGCCACGCGCCGGCGATCCATCAATCGCGCCACGACCAGCGCCGTGGCGGCGCTATGACCGCCGAGCAGGCCGGCTTCAGTCATTTTGCCGAGCTGGTCCAACATAGCAGGATAGGGCATATGTTCGAGCAGCGCTTCCCACACGCGCGCGGATTGTTTCCACTCCGGCGGAATCATCTCATGGGTCAAACGATCTTCTTCGATCCAGCGGACCACGTCGCTTTCGCTTTTCGCGTTTTTGACTTGTTCCCAGGCATACACTTGCCGAAGTTCGCCATGGCGGATATCGGCCGTGGCGAGATGACCGAGCGCGCCGTCGACAGCCCACTGAAAAACGGCGTTAAGAGCGGGCGTCTCCGCCTTGGGGTGAGACAGCCGGATAAGGTCGGCATGCGTCCAGCCCGCGGCGCCGGGCTCCTTCATCATTTGAAATGCGAGTTCACTCGCGGGCTTGGACACGTACCAGTCTGCGATCGCCGAGCGCAGGCCGCGGCCCCATCCACGGAGGCCGTCGACGAAGCTCGCGAAGGAGCACAGGTCGGCTGCCGTGCGCGCCACTTCCGGCAGCGCTGCCAAGGCTGTGGCGTTGGTCAAAGCACTCGCATATGTCGAACTGGACGCCAAGGCAAGCACCTGAAGAGCGGGCGTGTTTGCCCGAGCGCGGCCGGAGATTGAAGTCTCGACCAGGGTTCGCACCACGCGTAAGCCGTCCGCGCGCAGGCATGCCCGCACGGAAGTCAGGTCTGGCGCGGAAACCGGACGGCTCGGAATGCAATAAACGTTATCTTCGCTACCCATCAGCAGAAAGCGCTCCAAGCGCTTCCAGTGATCCGTTGCATTGTGCTCTGTTGGCAGAGTCTTGTCGCTGTTGGTAAATAAATTGAAATAAGTCATTTGCTTCCCTGAAAATAAGTTGATGCAGATAAGTTAAATGCAATCCGGGGCAAAGACCAGGATGCGTATCGACCCACATCTTAAGTGATTGGCGCGGCAAGCTCTACAATGGAGCAGCCTGGCGCCGGTTTACAAGCGGCGAATCACCGCTTTGGGTTGGTCGAGGATTTAGCGGAGGGAAGGGCCAAGTGGAAGGTAGCCCATGACATCCGCACCCTCGATATCCTGCGGCCGGGTGTTATCGAGTGATTTGTGCAAAGAGCTGCCTCCTTCAGATAGTAATTTCCTACTGTCCCAGCATATCATACCAAGCGGCTCACGAACAACCGGTTTTTGATTAAAACCTGTTTAAAACCGATACCTGGAGTTGGTACATTTCGACACGTGTCTCACCCTTTGTCTAGCCCCGAACGTCAGTGAGGGGATCGAGCGCCATCCCCTCACTGACGTTCGGGGCTAGGCTAATGTGGCCCGATCATCAGCGGGGGATCAAGGGGCCCTGCGAGACCGTAATTGCGAGATGGTGTACCTGAGCCACCGCAAAGTGTGATTTACTGGAGCGGTGATCCAGACCAAAGTGGAGAATCGGGTCGCCACCCTGACCCTGCACCGTCCCGACAAGTTGAATGCGCTCAACGCGGAGTTGCTGACCGGCTCGATTGAAGCGCTGAAGAAATGGAGCGCCGATCCGGAGGTGGGCGCGATCGTCCTTACCGGCTCCGGCCGCGCCTTTTGCGCCGGCGGAGACGTCTCGCGCATGGGCGGCGAAGCGGTTGCGGTCCCGCTGGAACAGCAGATCGATCAACTGCGGGCCTCGCAGGAGATGTCCTGGCTGCTCTACAACAGCCCCAAGGTGACCATCGCCGCGGTAAACGGGTTTGCCATGGGCGCCGGATTGGGAATCTGCCTGGCGTGCGATCTCCGCATCGCTTCCGATCAGGCGAAATTCGGGACCGCGTATGCCAAGGTGGGATTTGGCGGAGATTTCGGCACTACCTGGCTGCTGACCCAATATGCCGGCGCGCCTAAGGCCAAGGAACTGTTTTTTCTAGCCGACCCGATCGATGCGGCCGAGGCTCACCGGCTAGGGCTGGTCAATCGGGTGGTCCCGCATGACCAGTTGCTGACGGAAGCCAACGGCGTCGCGGAACGGATCGCGCATGGACCGCTGGTCAGCTACCGTTACATGAAAGCCAACGTGAACCTGTCTACGCACTCGGACTTCCGGACTATGCTCGATCGCGAAGCCGAGACGCATCTGCGCTGCGGACGGACAGAAGATCATCAGGAAGGCGTGCGAGCCTTTATGGAGAAGCGGGCGCCGCAGTTCAAAGGCCGCTAAAAAAGCGATGAAAGACTTCCAACAAATCCTCTACGTCAAAGAGGGCCACATAGCAATCGTTACGATGAATCGCCCGGCGAAGCTCAATGCATATTCGGAAGTGATGGTGCACGAGATTTTGGCGGCGTTGGCAGATGCGCGCGACGACAACGAAATCCGTGCCGTGATTCTTACTGGAGCGGGCCGGGGGTTTTGCTCGGGCGGCGATATCGGGACCGATTTTCAATACCCCACGCGCTATCGCGGCCACCGCATGGAATCGCTGCTCGAGATGCGCGAGAACATGCACCAGTTGGTCCTGTTTCTGCATCGCTTCGATAAACCGGTGATTGCGGCGGTCAACGGACCGGCGGTCGCCGGCGGCCTGACGCTAGCTTTGAGCTGCGATTTCCGCATCGCGGCCGAAAGCGCGCGCCTGGGAGACACCAGCTTGCGATTTGCATTGATTCCGGATGAAGGGGGCGCATTTTTGTTCCCGCGCTTCCTGGGTCTGGAGCGAGCTTTGAAGATGTCGCTGTTCTCGGAGGTTTATCCGGCCAGGCAGGCGAAAGAGTTGGGCCTGGTGACCGAGGTGGTTCCCGACGCGGAGTTGATGACGGCCGCGCGCGCCTGGGCCGATCGACTGGCCGCCGGTCCGCCCATCGCGATCCGCGTTACCAAGCGAATGATGTACAAACAGCTCTCCATGCACCTGGAGAACGCGCTGGAAGACGCGGCGCTGGGAACTCTAGTCGCCAACTACACGCACGACGTGAAAGAGGGAACCGCGGCCTTTCACGAAAAGCGCCCGCCCAAGTTTGAAGGACGCTAGCAGCGATCGCTTGTGGGGCGGGTTGTCAACCTGCCGCGGGTTGTTTACCCGCGCGGAGGCCAATGAGTCGCCTGTGCTCCTTGACCGAAAACTCACAGCGGAACGTGATTCGGCCGATCGATCCGCTCCACCAGGTATTGCGCCGGATTCAAACCGGAGAAATTGCGGAAGTCGTGGATGAAATGCGCCTGATCGTAGTAGCCGCAGTTCAGTGCCAGATCGGTCCAGACCAGTTGGCCGGTGGTTTCGATGCCGACGATCACGTCCTGAAAACGGCGAATCCGGCTGAATCGTTTGGGCGTCAGCCCGACTTCGTCATGGAAGATCTGGATGAACCGGCGCGAGCTGAGGCCGATCTGTTCCACCACCTCCGACACTTTGCGCATGCCCGTCAGCTCCGAAATAGCAAACGCCACGGCGGGATGGCGCTTCAGGTTGGTGGCGCGGGCCAGCAGAATTCGTTCCAGAACGTCGAGCTTTGCGCCCGGGCTGTCGGCGGCGAGAATTTGTTCCCTCAGCCAGCCGGCCTCCGAGCCCCAGATGTCTTCGAGACTCAGCGCATGGTCTTCTACCTCCGACGCCGGGACACCCAGAAAAGGAAAAGCTCCGCCGGGCCGAAAGTGCGCGCCCATCACCGCCGAATGCACGGCATCGATGACCATATATCCGGATTGGGCGCCTAAGAGCAATGGGCAGCGATGGTCTGCAAAGCGACTCAAATCTCGGGGATCGTAAAAGCGGCTGCGCTCTTCGTGAAGTGGGATAACCAGTTCAATCGTGCCGGTGGGCAGGAGCCGTTCCTTGGCATGCGGCTGCTGAGCGGCATCAATGTACCAGAACAAATCGACGAACCCGGAAAGGGGAGGACGAGCACGGCGCCGTATGTCCATCTGGTATGGCCTCTACTCAAAGATTAGGCGATCTTTAACGGACCCGCAAAATGGTAGCGTCCTCGTTGCAGGCAAGTCAAATCATTAATCTTGCAGTTACCGCGGCGCTCGCTACGCTGAGGCATGGCCGAGGGAGGTGACCTCAAAGCGCTCCGCAACATGATCGACGAACCGGACACCATCCTGGAAACCACCATGTTGGCAGACCTACTGCTAACCGAACAACCCGCAGCCCTCGGCAAGAAGGGTGGACTTACGACCGCTGAGCGGGGGCAGGAATACTTCGCCCGCATCGCTCTGATGAGAAAAAGCGTGCGGGCGGCAGAACTTCCAAAAAAATACCCACACCGGTACCTCACCGCCCGCCCCGAAACGAATCCTTTGGGCGACACGCCTAGCGATGGAATCAAACCTCACCGATCATGTGTGGACAATAGCCGAATTGTTCGCCTAACCCCTCGGATCCTCCGCGTATGCTTCCATCACACAATCGCTATATGCCTGGAGATCCTTCTCAAGTTCGTCGTCAAGGCCCTTGCCATTCAGAAAAAGACTGAGCCTGTGTTGAAGAATTGCCCACGCCTCATCAGAAAGAAAGCATTGTTTGGTTTGGTGGAACCGTGGTTCAACGCCGGCAGCCGCGACGGGTTGGAGGTGTTCTAGACGGATCACTCCCTGAGTGCCACCGATCGCGTGATTCGGCAGGAAGAACAGATGAGGGAACTTCAATGCCGCTATGCGAGCGCGAAACTCAGCGGTGTGCTTGTCCTTGAATGTGAAACAGGGGGCTACCAAGACATATGGTTCAGGATTGACCTGATTATAGAACGCGGCTTCAACCGTCTGAATGACGACGGCTGGGCGCTTTTTCCCATACATGATGTACAAGTTTTCGTCCGCACGAAGGTTGAGTTCCTTAATTGGAAAGTGTGTGCGCGCATCACCGCCGGCGACCCTTCTGATCACATAGGTGTTGTTTGAGGCGTCACGGGAATCGTAGCCAGTTACGTCCACGATATAAGGCTGTGCCGTCGGGTAGATCTGATGAGTCCAGACTAGTTGCCCAGGCTTAACAATTGGATGCCCTTTCGCATGTCTACCAAGGGGCTCTTTAGTGCAATAAAAAGGGTCACACAGCAGCGCGGTTTGATCTAATGGATCAGCCATCCAGATTTAGTCGCGAATCTGCACCGCCGCCCCGATGGGGAGGTTGACTTGCTTATCTTCCTCGTCCCATGCTCGCATGCCAGCTGAAGCATCCCCGACGGAAATGCGGATGCCATCCTTTGATATGGCTAGCGTCCGCACCCTCGCCTTGATGCGCTCGCGTATTTCTCGGATTCTCGATTCGTTAAATTTGGGGGTTCTCGCTGGCTTCAACGGCATGAGAGTAGAGAAGTCCAGCGCCGCGCCCCTCGTGGCATTCTCCATTGGAGGAGTATCAAAGTAGACGTAGTCTAGCAGTTGATTAAGGTCAACAGTGCCCCACTTCTCCAAGAGTCTCCCGAAGATTCTAGCGATCTCTTCCGGGAGCTCCCGACGGTCTAATTCTTCGTCACTGAAGGTGAAGCGCTTCGTCTGCTTCCCGCCAGAAATCTCTTCCAACTCAATGTCGGGACTACCGAGGAGATCAGCGAGTTCGTTGGCATATGGACCGAAATGAAGAAATCTCCAATCCAGGTCTGTTAAGGGCTCGCCCTCGTGCCGCCTGCGCCACTCTATATCTCCTAAATACAGTAGCTTAACAAGCCGCGTGGCAGCAGGAGGACAGATCCCGCGTGCCTTGGATTGGCGGTAGATCTCTCGAACCAGAGGCATCACTTCAAAGGGCATCTGCAGTCCTCACCAGATCAGATCGTCGTGGATCACACCAGACTACACTATTCTAATCGGATGGATCGGCCTGATCCTGCAGCTATGACGACACTAGCCGCAGAATCATGTGGTGCTCGTCGATGTATCGGGAGTCCACCTTGAGAGCGTTCGGTTCGGTGCTGAAGATCTCGAAACCAAATTCGAGATACAGTTGCTTGGCTGCGTCTTGGGAGGTCGCGACGGCCAACAGGATCTGTTCTAACGACGCATCCTCCTTCGCCTTTTCCAGCAGGGCAGCGATCAATGCTTTGCCCACCCCCTTGCCCCTCTTCGTTGACGTGACATAGACTGCATAAACGCGCCCTTTGTGCCTCCCCTTCAGTCCCGATTCACGAATGAAGGTAGCCATGCCGATGAGATTCCCATCCTCGAATGCGCCCAGGGTGAAGTTGCTTGCCGTGGCGTCGCGAAAGCGGCCGGCGATGGTCGCGACAGGCGTTTGCTGGTGCTCTTCTACCGCTTTGCCGAAGGCGAACGGCTCTTTCTCGAGAGCCTCCAGCCGCAGTTGCCACCAGGCAGGCGCATCGCTTTCCTCCAGGACGCGTATCTCCATTTCTATTTAAAGACCAGGCGATCTTTGGCGGCCTCAACTTTTTTGGGATCGAGTCCAGGGACCTTTTCAAGATCCTCGATCGACTGGAAAGCGCCGTTCTTCTCGCGATAGGCGACAATCACCTCGGCTTCGTCCGGAAAGAGCTTCAGCACTTTGGCCAGCCGGAACCCAGCGGCTTTGTTGACGTTGATTCTCTCTCCCGCGCGCTTCTCTTCTTCCGTGAGGCCAAAATTCGTGAAGAGATATTGGACCAGGATGTCGATTTCCTCCTGGGTGACGTGGGCGCCGTTTATGTCCATCGTTTCCACGATTTTTTGCCAGCCTTCGCGGTCGCGCTTGCGGCGCAGCAACGGTTCTTCTCCATGGCACAGGAGGCACTTGCGTTGAATGATCGCCGTGGCTTCGCCGGGAGGCAATTTGGTTTCCGGCAGAGCCGGTCCGGCGGTGAACAGAAGAGCCAGAAACAACCGTTTCATCGGGTGCTGTCTTTGATTATCCTGCCCTCAAAAACGACCAAACGAACCCGCTTGACCGCTTGAATGTCGGCCAGCGGATCGCCTTCCACTGCGACCAAATCTCCCTCCATTCCGGGAGCGAGCGAGCCGAGTTTGTTGAATCCAAGCAAGGCAGCGGCCTCAGTGGTTGCCGCCTGCAGGGCCTTGCGCGGCTCCATGCCATATTTCACGTCGGTGATCAGTTCGTCATACACGGTTGCCGCACCGGGCCGGTAGCCGTTGTCGGAACCGGCCGCCATCGTCACGTTGTTTTTCAGCGCCAGCGCGAAGCTGGCGAAGTGCGATTTCGCCAGATTTCTCGCTTTCATTTTGCTGACTTCCGGCGCCGAGGCGCGGGCCGTTTCATAGGTATCGACCACGTTCAGTGTGGGTACGAAGATCACGTGGTGAGCTTTCATATAGTCCACGGCTTCCTGATCCAGCTCCGAGCCGTGTTCGATCGAATCGACGCCGGCCTTCATCGCGTCCAGAATCGAGCGCAGATTTTCGGCATGGGCAGCCACTTTGAGGTGATGCATGTGAGCCTGCTCGCATGCCACGCGCATTTCCTCGAACGACAGATTGGCATCGCCGGGAAAATCCAGCGGTGAGCCAACTCCACCGGAGGCCAGCAGTTTGATGACTCGCGCGCCATACTTGATTTGCAACTGCACCGCCTTTTCCGCGTCGGCGGGCGAGCTGACGAATCCGTTCAAAGGCGTGTAGAAATCGGATAAGGAAACGGTGTAGGGCAGCAGCATGCGATCGCCGTGGCCTCCGATAATGGAGAGCGCGTGCCCGGCGGGAAGGACGTGCGGACCGGGAATCGTTCCGGCGTCGATGGCGTTGCGCAGCGCCACATCCACGAAATCCGCGCAGCCCAGCACGCGCACCGCCGCGATTCCCGCTTGGAGCGCATACGCCATTCCCGGGGCGGCATTCAGAGCCGCCAACGCGGGCGAAGGGATCTCCGATTCTCGCCCCGCTCCACCTCCCAAGTGAATATGCGCATCAAGCAGGGCAGGCATTACGGTGAAAGCACTGAGATCGATCTGGCGCGCGCCCGCCGGAGGCGTAATGTTCGCGCCGGAAGCTGTGATGGTTCCGTCGACGATGAGAACCGCGCCTGACGCGATGGGCGGTTGGGAAGCGTCGACGATCAACCGGCCGGCTTTGATGTAGAGAACCTCCCCAAAGCAGGCCGGATACGCCAGCAACACAAACGCGAGAACAGGTTTGATCATGGTTCTGGCATTATACAAAGGGCAGGCGAGATCGTTAACCCGCCTGCCCTGGCCGCAGTTAGGTCTGCGGATAAGTGCCATCGGGGTTGTAACCACCGCCGGCATCTTGATCGAGTTCAGCCGGCTGGGGCTGAGGCTCGGGCAGCGGCTTCGTGCGCTGCGCTTCTAACTCGTCAATAAACGGTTTGACGATCTGCTTTTTCATAGGTCCCCTTTCGTGCCCATTGTCCGATGACTGGGCCGGTCCGGCTCCCTATGATTCCCGCTAAACGATTGAATCTACGTGAGAAAAATTTCGGCGAAACACGTGACCGATGCGCGTGGTAGGTTGTAGGCAGCGTGTTGTTTATGAAATATCCAGTGTTGGTTGGCGTCGTTTTGTTCTTGGGCGGCGCGGGGCTCTGTTTCTCCGGGGACGAAAAGTCCAAGCCGGGGACGGCCGATTCGGATAATACGATCCGTCTGGATGTCAGCCGCGTGAACCTGCTGTTCACCATCTCCGACAAGAAGGGCCGCTTCGTCACCGACCTCGCTAAGGACGATTTAGAGATTTTCGAAAACAAGAAGCCGCAAACCATCACCGAGTTCGCCGCCGAGACGAACCTGCCTCTCCGATTGGCGATTTTGATCGACACCAGCAACAGCATTCGCGACCGGTTCCGGTTTCAACAGGAGGCGGCCAGCGCCTTTATCAATAGCGTGGTCCGGCGTGGTCAGGATCGGGCCATCGTAGTGAGTTTCGACACCGCGGCGGAATTAGTGGCGGACTTAACCGACGACACCAAGGTGCTGGATGACGCGGTGAAAGGGCTACGGCCGGGTGGCGGTACAGCGCTCTACGACGCCATCTATTTCGCCTGCAAGGAAAAGCTGATGCTGGATCAGCCGCTCTATAAATTCCGCCGCGCCATGGTGGTGCTGAGCGATGGCGAAGACAACGAAAGCCGCTTTACCCGCGACCAGGCGCTGGAGATGGCGCAGAAAGCGGATGTGGTGATTTACACGATCTCGACCAATATCACGCGCATCCCGACCGATGGCGACAAGATCATGAAATATTTCGCTGCCGAGACGGGCGGACAATCTTTCTTCCCATTTAAAGCCACCGAACTCAATCAGTCGTTCGAAAATATCGCTAATGAGCTGCGGCATCAATACAACGTGTTTTACCGGCCGGATCCGCTGAAGACAGACGGATTATTTCATCCGATAGAGGTTCGAGTGAAGGGCCACAAGGAATTTGTGGTGCATGCGCGCAAAGGGTATTACGCGCCGAAAAGCTAGAGCTTCCGGACTCCATCAATTTTTCCGAGGCTTCGATCAAACGTGCCCAGGGGCAGATGTCCCGCGCGGTCGTCAAATGCGTCATAGACAGTCGTCAGGACAAGTTGTCGCCGCCAGCGCGAGCACCGATACCCACGCGCCACTCTGGATGAAGTCGTCCGCGGCAGCAGCTTGGCCGGTATCGTTCCGGGTAATGAGACGAACCAGAACGTTGGTGTCAACGGCGTGCATGCCGCTCACGAATGCGCTGCCGTATCCTCTCTTTCATTTCATCGAGTGCGTGAGCGAGCGGCTTCTGCTTCGGGAACAGCACCCGGTGGACGTCCTCGGAGGAATATCGGCCACTGCGCCGCACCACGATCTTATCGCCGTCTTCGTCCCATTCGAGGATGGAACCTGGACCAACGCCAAGTATCCGGCGAACCTCGGCCGGGACCGATATCTGTCCCTGCGCTGTAATCTTGGAGTGAGCCAGTGCCATAGGTTACATCACCATGGTAATGGAGCCAAGCCCAACCGGCGCGCCGGCAGCCCGCGAAAACAAATCGAGCTCTTCCGGATGAGCTGCGCCGGAACATCGGGTATCGTCTCCACCTGATGCAACAGGAGTTTGCCGGAGACATCAGGAAGCTTGAAGGACCACGCGGCCATTATCGGCTGCGGATCGGTGGGCACAGAGTCCTGTTCCGGATAAATGCAAATATCATAGAAGTGTATGCTGT
Source organism: Bryobacterales bacterium (assembly GCA_963836595.1). Lineage (GTDB taxonomy): Bacteria > Acidobacteriota > Terriglobia > Bryobacterales > Bryobacteraceae > DATFZA01. The sequence goes on along the minus strand of CAWIKC010000001.1, from coordinate 1,827,950 downwards.
GAAGCAGAGGAAAGATGCGTATGAGTGAGCCTTTGGAACACGAAAGCGCCCCAACGATTCAACAGCTCGCCGCCGAACTGGCTCGCCTGCGCGAACGGGTCGAAGATTTGGAAGACGCAAGAGAACTCGACGCGGCCATCCGCCGCAATGCCGACAAGCCGCTCATTCCCTGGGATGAGGTCAGAGCCGATCTTGGTTTGGCGTAGTCGCGATGCCTAGCTTGATGCACGCTTTGGTCTTCGCGATGCGGACCAGATGTTCGAGGAACTCGTAGCGTTCCGAGAGTTGCTCTTCTTGCGGTGTGAGACCGCTCGCCCGGTTGCGTTCAAGCAGTTCCCCCATTTGGCGCTCAAACCGCTCGGACGCCTTCAAGCTCAGTATCGCTTCGGGGCTGGGCAAGCCGGCTAAAAACTCGAGGACCTCGGCCGCTCCCTCAAATCCTTTATGCGAACCAGCGTTTAGTTCGCGTAATCCAAGCTCGAGGATCTCAGGTAGGCGTTCTTGGTGGTTTCGGAGGCGCTCCGCCAAGTCATCCGGAATCGTGAGTCTGATCGCGGACATTTGGGGTGAGTATAGCATCGATTTTCAGCCGTCCTGGTGGACGCGCGTACCGCGGCGTGATCGGTCACCCAGCTTCAAAATAAATCCGACTCAACTGGCTCAATCATTTACCAGCCCCTCTGCGCCAAAAAACCCAGAAACCCTTGCACCCCTAAGCTAAATTGCAATTGAGGAGAGGCATCTCCTCAACCAGAAAGGAAAATTCCATGAACCACTCCACCGGACCCCGCACGCCCGAGGGCAAACAACGCACCCGCCTCAACGCTCTGCGCCATGGCCTCACCGGCCAAACCGTTGTCCTCCCGACCGAGGACCTCCAGGCGTATAAAACATTTTTCGACGACTTCGTGGTTCATTACCAGCCTGTCGGCCCGGTCGAACGCCAGCTCGTCCAAACTATCGCCGACACTGGATGGCGTCTCAATCGCATCAGCGCGATGGAACACAGCTCGCTCTCCATCGCCGCCGCGGAAAAAGTAGACCAAGCCAACGCCGCTGGCGACCTTCGCGCCGAAGCCTGCGCTCAAGCCCTCGCCTTCGGAGAACAAAGCGAAAAAATGGTCAGGCTGTCGCTCTACGAACAGCGCCTCTCGCGCCAACTGGAGCGTTCCCTCAAGCTGATCAAGGAAACCCAAGCCGACCGCAAGCAGCAGGAGAAGCAGCAACCCGCGCAACCCGCTCAAAAACCAGAGATTGCAAAGAAAGCCGCAGTCGGGGAGTTCGTTTTTTCGACCGCCGCGGGCGCCAGTCCGGACGCGCTGATCGCCGTCCAAAAGGATCCGCAAGAAGCATTTTTTGTGGAGCCCGCGCCCTCGCCACGGCCGGACCTGGCGCTCGCCGCTTGAGCCTCGCTGGTAAGATCGTGAATTGCTCATGCCGGATGCTCTGAACCTGCGCGATCTGCCCTCGGTCGATGAGGTGGTGTCGGCTCTCGAGCCAGCCAGCTTTCCGCGCAAGCTGATGGTCGCCGAAACACGCCTGGTTCTCGAAGAAATGCGGGCGGCGATTCGCGCCGGCAAGCAGACGCGGCCTCCGGAAACTTTGGTCCGGGAGCGCCTCGAAGCGCTAGCCCGGCCGTCCTTGCAAAGCGTCATCAACGCCACCGGCGTCGTGCTGCACACCAATCTCGGGCGGGCTCCGCTGCCGCGTTTTGAAGCGCATTTCGGCTATAGCAATCTCGAATACGATCTCGCGCAAGGCCGGCGCGGCAAGCGCGGTGTCCACATTGACGGGCTCCTCGATCGCTTGATCCAGGCGCCTGGCATCGCCGTCAACAACAACGCCGCCGCGGTTTATCTGGCCCTCAACACTCTGGCCGCCGGCCAGGAAGCGATCGTATCGCGGGGAGAACTGATCGAGATCGGCGATGGCTTCCGCATTCCGGATATCATGGCGAGTTCCGGCGCGATCCTGCGGGAAGTGGGCACGACCAATCGAACCCACATCGACGACTATCGGGAAGCGATTAACGATCGCACGCGCCTGTTAATGCGGGTGCATCCCAGCAACTTTCGCATGCAGGGTTTCACCGCCAGACCTACTTTGACCGAGTTGGCGGCCCTGGCAAAAGAACGCGATATTCCGCTGTATGAGGATCTCGGCAGTGGCTGCTTGATCGATCTGCGGCGTTTTGGAATCGACGAACCGCTGGTAGGCGACAGCCTCAAAGCGGGAGTCAATCTCGTTTCCTTTAGCGGCGACAAGCTGCTGGGCGGTCCGCAGGCCGGCCTGTTGGCGGGCGATGCCGGTTTGATCGCCCGCCTGCGCCGCAATCCGATGTTTCGCGCTCTCCGGCTGGACAAACTGATTTATCAGGCGCTCGAAACTACGCTGCGCGCGTTGTTGTTCGAGCGCTGGGATCTGATCCCCACGCTCCGGATGATTGCGCAGGAGCCCGAGGAGCTCCGCACGCGCGCGGAGGGCTTCGCCAAATCCATCCCGGGAGCGGAAGTGATCCCGGGACACTCGGTGATGGGCGGCGGCGCCACGCCCGAGCAAACTCTGGAGACCTGGCTGGTAGTTCTGAAGCCTGCCAACGTCGTGTCCGCCGAGCGCCTCTGCCGGTTGAATCGCCCGCCGGTCATTGCACGCATCGAAAACGGCCAACTTTGTTTCGATCTCCGCACCGTCGATCCCGGCCAGGAGCCGGAGCTGGCCCAGGCTTTATTAAACATTCTTCGCTGAGTTTGTCTTTTCACCAAACCTTCACAAAAAAGCAATACGTTTAGTGGAATCTATGGGTACGACATGCTCACGCGACGTCATCTACTGGCGCTTCTCAGCTCCGCGTGTCTGCGCGCCGCCATACCGCCGAACACGTTTCAGATCGACCGGCTGCAGTCGGAACACGCCTGCTCCCCCGCCCGCAACGCAGTTCGCGCCTATCGGGCCGACGCAGTGGTTACCGTCTTCTCAGTACCGGTGTTCTCGCGCGCGGGCGTAGGCAGCGGGGTTGCGTCGTTTGGAGAGGCCATGGATGGCGGACGGCGAATTGTCTCCGTATCCTTCGCCGGCGGCTCTTTTCCCGAGCATGCGCACAAAATCAACCGGCTGGGCTACATCCAGGAATTGGTGGTCGAAAACCAAAATGAACCTCAGGAGGCGGCCTACTTCGGCTTCATGACTGCGTCGCCGGAGGAAAGCGTGGCCGAGGCCAAGAAGGCCCTGGCCAGTTCCGGCGCGAGCGTCCCCTATGCGGCCGTGGAAGGCGTTACCTCGCGCGGCCAGCATCGCAATAGCAAGACCAGGATCTTTCTGCCCGCGCGCTACACCTTCGCCGACTGGCGGGCGCTGCGGGACCGGATTCGCGCGGCGTTCTACTCGAGCGATCCCTCTACCACCGAGATTGCCGCGCCGGCGCGCACGCTGTTGTACTCCGTGGCTCAAGCGATTCGCCGTCCGGCCCGCTGGAAGAGCGGCGAACCCGCTATCGTCCGGCAAACCGTGGGGCTGATCCGGATGATTGAGACGCGCCATGTCCGCCCCGCTTTGCGTCTCGCGCTCGGCGGCCGAGAGGAGTTCTGTTTGTAAGTGCGCGTCGCGTTCTTCACTGACTCGTTTCACGAGGTCAACGGCGTGGCGCTCACCAGCCGCCAGTTGGATGCGTTTGCGCGCAAACGCGGCTTGCCGTTTCTCAGCGTCCACGCCGGACCGCACACGGCTTATCGGGTGGAAGGCCAGCATCACACGTTGGAGTTGGCGCGCAGCCGGGCAGCCGTTCCCATCGAGCGGGATCTGTCGTTCGATCCGATGTTGCCGCAGCGCAAAGAAGAAGTGGGGCCGATTCTGCGCGATTTCCATCCCGATGTAATCCATATCACCGGACCTAGCGACATCGGAATTCTGGGCGCGTGGCTCGCGCATCGTCAGCGGGTTCCGCTGCTGGCTTCGTGGCATACCAACTTGCATGAGTTCGCCGCCACGCGGCTGAACAAACTGATTGCCTTCGTGCCCGGCGGTATGCGTCGTAGGATTACCGGGTTTGCCGAAGCGCAAGCGTTCGGGCTGTGCGCGAGATTCTACGGTCTGGCCCGGGTGATCCTGGCCCCGAATCGGGAATTGGTCGAGTTGCTGCATAGCCGCACTGGCAAGCCGGCGTTCCTGATGGAGCGCGGCGCCGATACGGTGTTGTTCGATCCGCGCAAACGCGATCGCGCGGACGGCGTGTTCACGCTCGGCTTTGTGGGACGGATCACTCCCGAAAAAAGCGTGCGCGTGCTGGTGGATGTGGAACGCGCGCTGATCGCGGCGGGCATCGGGAATTACCAGTTTGTCGTCGTCGGCGACGGAAACGAGCGCGACTGGCTGCGCCAGAACCTTCGGCGCGCGCAGTTTCCGGGTGTTCTGCGCGGAGAGGCGCTAGCGCGCGCTTACGCCAACATGGATCTGCTGGTTTTTCCCTCGCGCACCGATACTTTCGGCAATGTGGTGGTGGAGGCATTCTCATCGGGTGTTCCGGCGGTCGTGACGTCGGAAGGTGGCCCTAAATTTATCGTCGATTCCGGCGTTACCGGCTTGGTGGGAACAGACGACTTCGCTGCAAATGTTGTACAGGTCGCGCGGGATGCGCAGTTGCATCGGAGCATGCGCTTGGCCGCGCGGACCAAGGCGCTGTCAATGTCGTGGGATCGCGTGTTTGAGAAGGTGTACGATGCCTACGGCGTGTGTTTGGCTCCGTCAGCGCGGCACGCGAAAAGCGCCAGGCTTGCGGACTGCCGGATCGTCCGGTAAGGTTCGGGGGGATTTCAGTTTTCTTCGAGTTAGTGGGGCGATCCCCCTGGATCGCGGCCGACGCCCTCGTCGGCCCTGCGCTTCGGTTATTGCAATGGGTGCGATCTGACCAGGCAAGCAAAGGCTTTCACCTGTGTTAGGCCGGTTGACAACCGGCCCCACAAATTTAGAAGAAGATTTTCCAGACAGTGACGACCAGCGCGTGCGTTACCATGCTGGCCCGCACACTTTTTGCGCGGATGAAGGCGATCCCATAGAAAATGCCGGAGAGAAACCCGAGCGTTGCAAAGCGCCAGTTCGGAAACTTGTGCAACGCCGGCAGGTGCGATAGTCCGAATAGCACGGACGCGATCATCAGCCCGACGGTCTCGCTGTGCGCTGCCTTGGCGATCAATTGCTGTAAGAACGCCCGGAAGAAGAATTCCTCAGCCAGCGCGACCACCCAGAGAAACGCGGCAAACGTCCCCAACACTACTAACGGAAATGTCCACCAGACGATGTGGTGCGGCGGCCGGAAGCGCGCGAAGCCGATGGCGTAGGCGACGACTGCGCCCACCGGCAGAAACAGCAGAAACATCTCGGCGCCAATGCGCCAGTCGCGCCGGCTTGGCCACCAGCTAAAACGCACGCCGGGAAGGCCGCGAATGCAGAGCACCGCGAGCAAGCCGACCCGAATCCACATCAGCTTGCCAAGCGCGTTTACATCGGCATGCGGCATGGGGCGGACGTAGACTTGATCGAAGAAGCTGCTCAAGTAAACCGCGGCCATCGCCGCGAGAAAGAGCAGATCGGAAAACAGGCTCAATCGGACGCGGGTGTAGAAGAGCGAAATAACGCCGGCGGCAACTGTCAGCTTGGCCAACGCCAACCACGCAAACGTGTGGGTGCCGAAGCTCAGCAATAGGTACGGCGCCAGCGCGCTGCCGGTCAGCAGCGCCGCGCGCGTGAGCTTCGATCCAGTACTCGAAAACCGCTGGCGGATTCCCTCGAAACCCGGCATCGTGTAGAATGCAAGCTCCAGCAGAAACGCCGGAACGATCGCTGTGGTGAGAGAAAGCGGAATGTGGTACTGCTGGGAAAAGAAATAAGCTGCTATGCAGGCTGCGATCCAGATTCCCAGAACCGTCGCCAGGTACTGGCGCATCGTGCTCATTCTAGCATCGGGTCTGCCGGCGGCTGAACCGCCGGCCAATCTGATGCGCCGTGCGGCCGCGCGCGAGACCGAAACCGCGAAGGTTCAGAGCAATTACACCTATCGCCAGACTGTGACTTTGGAAGAACTGGATTCGCATGGCGCGCTCGCCGGCCAATACCGCGAAGTCCGGGACATCATCTTTTCGCCTACACAAGAGCGCACGGAGCAACTTGTCGGGAAGCCTTTGCTCACGCTGCGCAATCTCAAGATGACCGAAGAGGACTTCCGCGACATCCGCGAGATTCAGCCCTTTCTGCTGACCAACGATCAGGCGTTTCTTTACGAATCGAAGTATCGCGGGGAAGAGACCATGGACGGCGTCTCTTGCTTCGTGCTCGAGATTCGCCCGCGGCAGCTTCTCGACGGGCAGCGCTTGTTCGAAGGCTTGCTATGGATCGATGAGAGCGATTTCTCCATTATTCGGAGCGCAGGCCAGGCCGTGCCGCAAATCCGGACTACCAAACAGGAGAACCTGTTTCCGCACTTCACCACCATCCGCCGGAAAGTCGAGGGCGGTTATTGGTTTCCGGTGATGACGTATGGCGACGACACGTTGCAGTTCCGCTCCGGTCCGCAGCGGGAGCGGCTCACGATCCGCTACACCGATTACAAGAGATTTGGCTCCGACACGACGATCACGTTTGCTAGCCCCGAACGTCAGTGAGGGGTTGGCGTGGTTCGAAAGGATCCGGGACGGTAACACAGGCTAAAGCCTGTGCCACCGGTAAATAACCCGCGGCAGGTTGACAACCTGCCCCACATTCGGCCCGATATGTGACAATGACCTAAATGGCCAATCTACTGGCTCGGAAACCTCTGAGCCTCCTGCTGGACGAAGCGCGGGAGGCCGGCGATCATTGTCTCAAGCGCACGCTCGGAGTGTTCCAATTGACTGCCTTGGGCGTGGGCGCGGTGATCGGCGCGGGCATCTTCGTCATGGCGGGATTGGGCGCTCACTATGCCGGTCCCGGGCTGATGTTGTCTTTTGTTCTATCGGGATTGGGATGCGCTTTTGCCGGGCTCTGTTATGCCGAATTCGCGGCCATGATTCCGTTGGCGGGCAGCGCGTACACGTATGCTTACGCGACGTTGGGCGAAATTTTCGCCTGGATTATCGGTTGGGATCTCACGCTCGAATACGCCATGGGCGCGAGTACGGTATCGTCTGGCTGGTCGAATCACTTTATTGAACTCCTGAATATATTCCATCTGAAACTGCCGCTCTGGCTAGCCTACGATCACTGGACCGCATTGCGTACGGCGCAAGATACCATCGCGCGGAAGATGGCGCTCGCCGCCGACCCTTCGCTAGTGCCGGGCACGCAAGCTTTTGTCCAGAAGGTGATGTCGATCACCAACGACGCATCGCCCGCGCTTATCCAGCAAGCGCACGATTTACTGAATGCTCCCCATATTTTCGGCGTGGAGATCGGCTTCAATATGCCGGCGTTCCTGATCGCGCTCATCATCACCACCGTGTTGGCTATCGGGATTAAAGAGAGCGCGCAATTCAACACGATCATCGTAGTCATCAAAGTATCGGTGGTGTTGTTTGTGATCGCCCTGGGCGCGACTTATATCAATCGGGTGAACTGGGGCTCGGACTGGTCCAGTTTTGCGCCCTACGGCTTCTCGGGAGTCGGGGCGGCCGCGGCGTATATATTTTTCGCCTATATCGGATTCGATGCGGTCTCGACCACCGCGCAGGAAGCCAAAAATCCGCAGCGGGATCTGCCTATTGGCATCATTGCGTCTCTCTTGATCTGCACGGTTCTGTATATTGCCGTGGCCGCCGTATTGACCGGCATGGTGCCCTGGCGCGACGTAAATATTGAAGCGCCCATCGCGCGCGCTTTCCTCGATCGCGGATTGACCGGCGCCTCGCAAATCATCACGCTCGGGGCCTTGGCCGGCCTTACCAGCGTCATGCTGGTGATGTTGCTGGGCCAAACTCGCGTGCTGTATTCGATGGCCAATGACGGCCTGCTTCCCAAGAAATTCTTCGCCGAAATTCATCCACGATTTCGCACGCCCTGGAAGAACACAATCTTGGTCGGGATGCTCGCCGCTATTGTGGGCAGCCTGACTCCCATTGACGACATCGGCAAGATGGTCAATATCGGAACACTGCTGGCCTTTGTCATCGTCTGCATCTCCGTCTTGGTTTTGCGTCGAACCGACCCACACCAGGCGCGTCCCTTCCGCACGCCCTGGGTGCCGGTGGTTCCGATGCTCGGCGTCCTGTTCAACGGATATATGATGTACAAGCTGGGCTGGGTCAACTGGGCCCGGCTGTTCATCTGGCTAGCCATTGGCCTGGTCGTATACTTCACTTACGGCCAGAAGCACAGCCGCGTGCAAGCCGCGGCAGCGGAGCGCGCCACCGCCGCGTTGGCAACCGATTGAACGTCTTCGCCTGCAAGCCGCTCAGCCGCCTGTTGGCGGAGTCTGAAGGGGAGCAATCCCTAAAGCGGACGCTTGGGCCAGGCTCGCTGATTGCGCTCGGCATCGGCGCCATCATCGGAGCGGGTATTTTCACGCTCACCGGCGTTACCGCGGCCGACAACGCTGGACCAGCGATTGTCCTTTCGTTTATTGGAGCGGCCATCGGCTGCGCATTCGCGGGTTTGTGCTACAGCGAATTTTCCACCATGATCCCGATCGCCGGCAGCGCTTACACGTATACGTACGCGACCATGGGCGAGCTGCTGGCGTGGATTATCGGATGGGATCTGGTGCTCGAATACGCCGTGGGAGCAGCCACCGTGTCCATCGGCTGGTCGCAGACGCTGGTCGCGCTGCTGCACAATCTCGGTATCGATCTGCCGCTGTCGCTGGTGGCGTCGCCCTTTCAGCCGGTGGCTCTGGCAGACGGCACGACGGCGTATGGCGTAATCAATCTTCCGGCGGTGCTGATCGTGGCGCTGATTACGGCGATTCTGATTATCGGAATCGGAGAGTCGGCGACCGCCAACTCGATCATTGTCGTGCTGAAGATCACGGTGGTAGTCGTCTTTATCGCGATCGGATGGGGATTTATCAAGCCCGCGAATCATGTGCCGTTTATTCCGCCGAATACGGGCACGTTCGGAGCATTCGGCTGGAGCGGCATTCTTAAAGGCGCGGGCGTGATTTTTTTCGCCTATATCGGGTTCGATGCGGTCTCGACGGCGGCGCAAGAGACCAAGAAGCCGCAACGCGACATGCCCATCGGCATCATCGGCTCTCTGGTCATTTGTACCATCCTCTTCATTCTGTATTCGTACGTGCTTACCGGCCTGGTGCCATATAAGCAACTGGGCGTGGCCGCGCCGTTGTCGCTGGCCCTTCAGAAGATGCCTTATCCGTGGCTGAGTTTGGCGATGAATCTCGCGGTGCTGGCGGGCCTGACGTCGGTGATGTTGGTCATGTTGCTGGGGCAATCGCGCGTGTTCTTCTCGATGTCGTGCGACGGGCTGCTGCCGAAGCTGTTCAGCGAAGTGCATCCGAAGTTCCGGACGCCCTGGAAATCGAATCTGCTGCTGATGGTTTTCGTCGGCCTGTTCTCCGCGTTCGCTCCGATCAGCGTGGTGGGCGAGATGACGAGCATTGGCACGTTGATGGCGTTTGTGCTGGTGTGTGGTGGAATCTTGATCATGCGTAAGACGCATCCCAACACGCCGCGGCCCTTCCGTACGCCGCTGGTCCCGCTGGTGCCCATCCTCGGAATTTTGTGCAACTTCGTCTTGATGCTGGGACTGGGCTGGAGCAACTGGACGCGCTTAGTGGTGTGGATGGCGATCGGGCTAACGATTTATTTTGGCTATAGCCGGCATCGCAGCAAGTTGCTGCAGCCGGACTAGGGGCTAGTCGTGGAACAACCAAATCAACCGCTCCCTAAACCGGCATGGCCGGAACCAAACAGGCTCCGCGATGGTCCGCCACCGCTCCCTCACGGTCGCGGCTCGCTAGAACTCGTCAAGGTTCGAGATTGTCGGCAACCACATCCTGATAGTAAACACCGGGTGAAACGCAACTATGTAGGTACTGACGGCCGCGGCTCGGACGGGAAGTAGCTCAGTGAACTTCTGGCAGCGCTAGATCGTATACCATAGCAGGCAAGCATATGATTGGTCACATCAAGATTCTGGGCTGGATCCACGTGATTTTTGGCGTCTTCGGGATCCTGGCGGGGTTGGTAGTCTTCACGATTTTAGGAGGGATAGCGGGTGTGGCCGGCCTGTCCGGCGACGTGGACGGCCGGACGGCCGCGCCCATACTGGTCTTGATCGGAATCTTCGTTCTCATGATCTTGATCGTGCTGTCCGTGCCGGGATTGATCGGCGGCCTCGGCCTGCTTTACTTCAAGCCGTGGGCGCGCATATTGATGATCATTTTGTCGGCGCTGCACATCCTCAATATTCCGATCGGGACGATTTTGGGAGTGTATGGATTGTGGGTGCTAGTGAATCCGGAGACGGAAGCGCTTTTCGCTCACCGTGGTGTGTTGCCGTATGCGCCGCCGGTTGCGACGCAGCCACAGTATCCGCAACCCCCGTACCAACCTCCCTATCAGCCGCCGCCGGGCCCGCGATAGGGTTTAGAGTTCGCCGGCGATGGTGGCGGTAGTGGTGGTCTCGGCCACTCTCACCGCGACGGCGGATGCGCCGCTGGAGCGAACTTTGGCCGCCATCCGATTTGCTTCAGAGAAACTGTTATACGCACCCACCACTACGCGCCAGATGACCGGGGCGCCGGGACGGGCGACGATCCGAGCGGCATCCTGGGTCGAACCAAGCGACTGGCCGATCTTTTGCCGCATTCTCTCCGCGTTGTTCCGATCCTGGTATGCGCCCACTTGAACGGCAAAGGAGCCAGCCTCTTGAACTGCAAAGGAGCGGGCTTCGGTGGGCTTGGGGATTTCCACCGCGCTCAACTGTTCGAGGTTGGCGCGCATGACTTCGCCAATCACGATGGAGGCGATGGAAGGAGTTTCCAACGGGACGCCGCTCTGCAACACTTCCACGCGCACCGGCGCCGTGCCGGGATCGAGTACGTCAATCGCCCGCGCCGCGGCGCGCGAGAGATCGATCACCCGGCCGTCGATGAAGGGGCCACGGTCGGTGATCCGCACATCGATCACTTTGCCGTTTTTCAAGTTCGTTACCCGAACCCAGGATCCCAGCGGCAAGGTTTTGTGAGCCGCCGTAATCTGTTCCATGTCGTAGACGCTGCCATCGGCGGCAATCCGGCCGTGGAATGGGTATCCGTACCAGCTTGCAAAACCGAATTCAGCGGAGAAACACGCCAGTGGCGCGAACGCAAGGAGAACCGCAGTTAACCGACGCATCTTTGATCTCATCGGCAGAACGAAGCGGAAGCTACGTAGTTGGCGCAACATTAACAGAACCTTCGTGAGAAGTCCATTATACGAGTAGCGGAAGTGGTTGAAAGATCTCACTTAGAAAGCCGCAGATACTGTAAGATACATTACAGTGCTAATCGGTTAGGGAATCCTGTTGGCCGCTCATGAACACGGATGGCTCAATAAAATGATCCATCGCCTTGGAAAGAGGCCGGCGATTTCCACAATCATCATCGATACCGACGGGTTCTCCCGATGAACTCGAAGCGCTCGCAGTGACAACCGTGGCCGCGGATGAACACCGATGAACACGGATCGCTCCGGAACGCTCCGGAAAGGGCGGTCGCTGGAAAATCCGATTGGCCGCGGAGCAACACGGTTGAACACGGATCGCTCAATAAAATAATTCATCGAAAGAACCAGGCCGGGACGTGTAAAATTGCAAACAAGCATGCCTCGGAAGATCATCATCGATACCGACCCCTCGCCGGATGACGCCGTGGCCATATTGACAGCTCTCGGTTCCCCCGATGAACTCGAAGTGCTGGCCGTAACAACCGTGGCCGGGAATGTTCCGGTGTCGCTGACCAGCAAGAATGCGCTCAAGGCGCTCGAGCTGGCCCGGCGGACGGAGACTCCGGTATATGCCGGCGCGGCGGCGCCGTTGCTGCGGCCTCTGGTGACGGCGGAAGAAGTACACGGCAAGACTGGATTCGACGGCTACGATCTGCCGGATCCGGCGACGCCGCTTGCCGTAGGCTTTGCGCCGGACGCGATTGTCGATCTGGTGATGGGAAACGCGCCGGGCGAAATCACCTTGTGTTGCCTCGCGCCGCTCACCAATATCGCTTTGGCGCTGGCCAAGGAACCGCGCGTGGCGGGACGATTGAGAGAGATCGTGATGATGGGCGGGTCGTTTTCAGAAGGCGGAAACGTCACGCCGGCGGCCGAGTTCAACGTATTTGTCGACCCGGAGGCGGCGGCGCGCGTTTTGAACTGCGGTGCACCCATTACGATGATCCCGCTCGATTGCACGCATCAGGCGCTCTCGACCGCTCCGCGGCTTGACAAGCTGCGCGCGGTAGGCACGCCCCTGGCCGAGGCGTTCTATCATTTGCTGAGTTTCAACAAGCTGTTCGATCAGCGAAAATACGGATGGGATGGCGGACCGTTGCACGATGCGACCGTAATTGTCCGGCTGCTGGCGCCGGAGATCTTCTCGGGCAGAAAGGTGAATGTCGAGGTGGAGTGTTCGAGTCCGCTGACGCTGGGGATGACGGTGGTGGATTGGTGGTCGGTGAGCGGCCGGACGCGCAATGTCGAGGTGCTGCGGAGTTTGAATGCCGATGCCTATTTCGACCTGGTGATCGAGCGGATGGCGCGTCTATGAAGTTTGTCGCGAAGTTTCTCGCGTTGGTTTTGGCGGCCGGGGTCGTGGTGGCGCAGAAGCCGGACGATCTTAAGCAAGAGCCCCAGTATTACGACAAGCCGGCGTTCATCGTAGCGGGTGTTACCGATTACACTAGTCATGGCAGCCATGGGTCCGATGCCATTCAGCGGTCGGCGGAGGCGCTGGCCAAAGCGACCGCGGCGTTGAGTGCGAGTTCTGGTTCGTCCGCCGCTAACGGAGAGGCGGAGCGGCGCCATTCGCTCGGCGATCGGGAGGAAAAGGCCGGTCACGCGGTAGAAGCGCTACGCGAATATCAGCGCGCGGTCGAATTGGACGCAAGCGAGCCGAATGTTTTTGACTTCGGAGAGGACCTGCTGAAGCACCATGCCGGGGAGCAGGCAGCCGAGGTCTTCAACCGCGGCGTGAAGCTATATCCACGTTCCTTGAGAATGCTGCTGGGTTACGCGGCGGCATTGTATTCGCGGGGACTGTACGACCAGGCCCGGGAACGTTTTTTCGAAGCGGCCGACCTGAATCCGAACGACCCAACGCCGTACCTTCTGCTTGGCCAGGCGCAGAGTAAAGAGATCGCGGAGTCGGCCGGATTTTCCCAGAGAATGGAGCGATTTGCGAAGCTCAATCCGGAGAATGCGTGGGCCAATTATTACTACGCCGCTAGTATCTACCGGCGATCCGGCGACGGGGTAGATAAGGGAACACGAGCTAAGGCGCGGGATTTGCTCGAAAAGGCGGTGCGGCTCGATCCACAACTGGGAGCTGCTTGGCTCGAGTTGGGGATACTGTTCGCCGATGCGGACGATTATGGAAAGGCCGTTTCTGCCTGGCAAGAGGCGATAGCCGCCGATTCTCAGATGACCGATTCTCAAATGGAAGAAGCGCATTACCGGCTGGCACAAGCGTATCAGCGCATGGGAGAGCCGGCGAAGGCGAAAACGGAACTCGAGATTTACCAGAGGTTGTCGAAGCAGTCGGCGGAAGCGTTGGAGCGCGAGCGCGCGGAAAACAAGCAGTTTGTGTTTGGGGCGAAGGCGCGGTAGGCCGGGTTGGCAACCCGGCGCAGGCCACCAGCCTGCCCCACAATCTACCAGAAGTTATCGAAGCAGTCGACCGAAGCGCTGGAGCGCGAGCGCGCGGAAAATAAGCAGTTTGTGTTTGGGGCGAAGGCGCGGTAGGCCGGGTTGGCAACCCGGCGCACGCTGCCAGCCTGCCCCACAATCTACCAGAATTTGTCGAAGCAGTCGGCGGAAGCGTTGGAGCGCGAGCGCGCGGAAAATAAGCAGTTTGTGTTTGGGGCGAAGGCGCGGTAGGCCGGGTTGGCAACCCGGCGCACGCTGCCAGCCCAATGCCGCTTAGTTTTTTCGCGCGCGAACATTTCAAAAGACATATGTTCTTTCGCCTCGAAACGGCACGTCACTCGAAGGGCGCCAAACTCGAAGCAAGCGTCGGCACGAGTGCCGACGCGGCACGCAGGAGTGCGTGCGCCACAAAGGTCCTGACCGAAAACTAAGTGACATTGGGCTGCCAGCCTGCCCCACAATCTACCAGAATTTGTCGAAGCAGTCGGCGGAAGCGCTGGAGCGCGAGCGCGCGGAAAATAAGCAGTTTGTGTTTGGGGCGAAGGCGCGGTAGGCCGGGTTGGCAACCCGGCGCAGGCTGCCAGCCTGCCCCACAATCTACCAGAATTTGTCGAAGCAGTCGGCGGAAGCGGTGGAGCGCGAGCGCGCGGAAAATAAGCAGTTTGTGTTCATGCGATAGCGAGGGTGGGTTTGGCCGCCGCGCTACCAGCCGGTCCCACCATAATTAGAACGCCAGTTTTAATGCGAACTGCACCAGACGCGGGTTGTTCACGGTAGAGTTCACGATGCCGAAGGTCGTCGGAGAATTGAAGTCCGCGCCGGGCGAGCCAAACTGCGGGTGATTGAAGAGGTTGAAGATCTCGCCCCGGAATTCGAGGCGCGTTCCTTCGCGTGGTAGCTGAAAATGCTTGATAACCGAAAAGTCCGTATTGACGAACCCGGGGCCAGAGACAGGCGACCGGGAGGCATTCCCCAGTTCACCCGCCGGCGGCGCGGCGAAGCAGCCGGTGGCGAACCACTGGCTCAGAATAGGATTGCTCATCGTGGCATTGCAGATCTGGTTCGGGCGGTTGAGACTGTTGCCATTGTTCTCGAAATTCACGCCAGACGCATTGGCGCTGTCGACCACGAAAACGGGGAAGCCGCTGGTCGCCTTCTCAATCAAGGTCAACTCCCAATTAGCGACGGCGGCATTGACGATGGGGTTCAAGTTATTTCCGAACCGCCGGCCCTTTCCAAACGGCAAATCATAGATCACGCTAGCGGTAAAGTTGTGATTGAGATTGATTTGCGACAGGGCCCAATCCAGTTTCTGCCAGTTCGGCAGCGGGAAATAAGTGGCGCCGATCGGAGTTCCGAGACCGTCGGTAAACCCGTTGTCGTAGGCGCGGGCGAAGGTGTATCCAATCAGCGCGTAGATGCCGTAACGAGCGCTTCTTGTTTCCGCCTTGATCTGGAGCGAATTGTAATGGGCTCGGCCGTTGTCGAACGAATTGGAAATTGTGGAGAAGGGATAATTCGGGTACGGCAGGCCGAACGCCGACCCGCCCGGCCCGCAACCCAACGTGTAACCTGCCACCGTGCCACAAGCAGAAGGAGATCCGACGTTAATATTGTTGCCATCTACCAGAATATGTGAACTGCGCGACCCGGCATAACCCATGGTCAGCACGATATGACCCGGTATCTCTTGTTCGATATTGACGTTAAACTGCTGCACCCGGCCCAGTTTAAAATTCGTGTTCTGAGACTGGAAGGTGCCCTCGAAGTCGGCCGCTGTGGGGGGCGTTGTGAATACCGGGAATCCGGAGGAAACGCTCAAGGCCCCCGGCGTTTGTCCGTATTGAGTCGCGCAGGCGGACGTCGCGAAGGTGCAGCCGCCTTGGAAGGCGAACGAGCCAGACTCGGCGAAGTACGGCGGGTTCTCCCACAATCCCTGGCCGCCTTGGGCCCAGGAAGAATCATGGAACATTCCATAACCGCCTCGTATGACGGTGTTCTGATCGCCGAAGGGCTTCCAAGCGACGCCCACGCGCGGCTCAAGCGCAGTCCAGTCCATCTGAATACCCGCGGCCGAGCCGGCATTTTGCCCCGCAACCAGCAGTTGCCCGGTGGCTGGATCGAAATCGGACTGGCGGTTGTGGGCTTCGGTGAGCGGAGTGACCAAGGCCCAGGCAAGGCCCAGATCCAATGTCAGACTCTTACTCACTTTCCAGGTGTCGGTGACGAACGGGCGGAACAGTTTCCAGCGCCGGCCGGTTACGTCGCCCTGAAACGTCTGGTCGTGGATCGCCAAGCTGGGCAAACCCAGAAGCAGATCGGCCTCCGGCTCAAAAGCCCATCCGCCGGTGAAAATCCAGTAGCCGTCCTGGAAGCCTTCCGCCAGCACGTTCATTTGGTTGGCGCGAATGGAACCGCCGACCTTGATGTCATGGTGTCCGCGAATCATGTCTAAAGAGTCGGAAATAGAAAACACGTTGGTGCCGCCCTGAAAAGGCGAGAATCCGCGATCGCCCAGCGACCAATAACCGCCATCGAGCTGAATCGAGGTGAGACCGCAACTGGTGCCTCCGAGATTGGCGCCAGGGATGCCAAGCGCCGCCGATTCACAGCTCCCCGTGCCTTGGGACGAGATGTAGTCGAAGATCCGGTTGTAACCGCCGCTGATCTGGTTGACGGTTTGCGGAGAAAAAACATGAGTTTCCGATATCGCGACGTTGCGCCCATGATTGAGAATGCCCTGATTGCTGGCGAACGGACTGGCCTCGGCAAAGCCGGGCGAGCCGCCGGGCACATAGGAGTTGGCTTGGTCGTAACTGAACCGCGCAAACAGGGAGTCCTTGGTGGTCAAATTGTCGTCGAGCCGGACATCGAACTTACCTTCGTTCAGCTTCCGCACCGGCTCGTTGACGTAGTTGTAACCGAGAGCGGAATTGTTGGCGTTGGGCAGAGGGTAGAGATTAATGAGATTCTGCGAAATGGGATTGATGAGGCTCTTGGGAATCTTGTTGCAGTTGACGCCCGCCCCTTGGCTCCCATCCGGGGCCGCTGGCAGAGGGTTGCCGGCGGCATCGCACTGGAAGTCCGTATTGGCGGCGCCGGTGACGTAAGGATTGTTGATGAACCCAGACCGCGGGTTGCCAAAGGCGTCGTCCGTAAAATCGCCGTTGCGCATGGCGGCCGTTGGGACCAAGCCGGTGTAGGGAATGCCGTGGCGCTGATACTTGTTCTCGAAGTCGGCAAAGAAAAATATCTTGTCTTTCTTGATCGGCCCACCGACCGAAACCCCGAACTGATTAAGGTTGAATTTCTCGGTGGTGGTGGCAAAGAAACTGCGAGCGTCGAGATTGGTGTTGCGCAGAAACTCGAAAACGGTTCCGTGAAATTGGTCGGTACCCGATTTCGTGGTGACCAGAACGGTGGGTCCGGCGCGCGTTCCCCATTCGGCCGAATAATTGTAGGTGAGAACTTTGAACTCCTGGATGGCGTCGATGGACGGCAGAATGGAGATGCCGCCGGCGGTCAGCTCATTGTTGTCGTTGCCATCAAGCAGCCAATCTGTACTGCTGGCGCGCGATCCGCCGACAGAAAGAGAATACGATCCTCGGGCCGACACCTCGCTGCTGGGTCCGCCATTAAAAAAGCTGTTCGGATTGGTTTCCTGGGTCACGCCTGGAGTCAGGGTCGCGAGTTGGACGAAGTCGCGGCCGTTCAAAGGGAGGTCGGCGACTTGCTGCGAGGTGATGACCTGGCCCAATGTCGCATCGCTGGTTTGAACAGACACGGGAGTGGCGGTCACTTCGACGGTCGTCTGCACGGAAGAAGGGGCGAGCTTGAAATCCAATTCCCGATGTTCATCGACCTGCAGACGGATTTCTTTGGCTTCGGCGGGCTGAAATCCTTGGAACTCCACCTTGATGTCATAGCTGGCGACACCCAGTAGGGGAACCACGTACTCACCGTTTTGGTTGGTTTTGGCCGACCTCGATAGACCTGTGGCCGGCGCCGTCACCGTAACGGTGGCGCCGGGAACGGCAGCGCCGCTCGGGTCCGATACCGTACCCGAAATGCTGCCGGTGGCCTGTCCGTAGACGAAGGGACAGGCGAATGACAACAAGAAAAGACTAAGCGTAACCCCCGACAACCGATGATTCATGAAGCGACTCCTCGAATCTGGCTGGTGCTGAATACAGTTCTACCGATGACTGAACTAATAACGTTCGCTGGAAAAGCACGGCCACCGTCAAACGCTGCGGTTGAAGACAAGTTTTATTCTTTTTTACCGAATTGTCAAGGGGAGAGGGGCTGAGCCAGTATGCGCAGGCATGTGGGACGAAGCCCGTGGAGTTCAGGCACTACACGTTGTTTCGCAAGATCCCGCGCCATTTATTTGCATTGAGGAGCCAGAAAACCCCTCCGCCGGCAGGTCAATGCTCCGGCGAATCCAACCCCACGTACGACCCGACGTTGTGGAACACAGGAGGTCACGTCACGATAAGCAACTGCTATAGTTACGCCCGAAATGACTTGCACCCGCCTGGGCCAATGCATGCTCCACAGCCGGGTGAATCGTCTGGAAGAACTTTGCGCGCCGACGGTTTAACTTGCGGCAACATCGAATCGCTCGCAAGAGCTGACGGGCTTGTGAAACCTCATGGCAAATGTTGTCCGAACGGATATTACAAAGTACTACAAAGTACGTTTGTTTATCGGTCCTAACGTCCGTCCGCAGGAGCCGCCCGCAGTCTCGGGACTTCCGGTTCGCCGTCCGTCTCGGCAACCGTACAATTCTCGACTCAGCCGATCACGGTGACGGCTGACGTCGGCCAGATCAACGGTGTGTGGCAAGCTCAGATTGCCATTCCGTCGCCGAATCAGCTCGGTCCGTTCGTGGTGTTGGTGCTGACCGTGAACGGCGTCGAAGTGCGGGATTCCCTTGTGATTTGGCAGAAGCAGCCGAACAGATCAATCAGCCGAGGGTATGTCTACGAATTAGAACCGTTTGAGGGTCCGCTCTTGTGGGGCCGGCCCGGACCCTACTGTTCCGTACTTGGGCCTTACAAGAGGTTTACCGGTGCGCAGGTCTGTTAGCCAAGCGGGTTATTCGATGGGGACGTTGCGCCTCATTTGGCGGATAAGCCTCATCCGAAGTGTCTCGGGCGAACGTTACGCCGAAGTATTTGAAAATGCCGATCGTCGCGCGTATGCCGCGGCACCTCAAAAAGGATCTTGTAAAACGTAGTTCGAATCATGTCCGGGAGCCACAGAAACCGGTGGCGACATCAGCGCGTCAACGAGGCGCAATGGGTTTCCTGATTGACGGGAGGCGGAGATCTCCTCTTTCTCAAGAGCATCAAGCGCTCGGGTTAGGAGTTCGTCCAGGTTGTGAAAATGGCCGCTCTGGATCTCCTTCCGGATTCCTTGTTCGGTTTCACGGTTAATTTCGATATTCATGGGTCACGACTACTGTTTTCAAACTACGCCGAGCCAACGGCAAATGCAAACCCAAACCCGGAGCGTTCGCCTCCCCGCTTTCAAGTGGACTCGCGGAGCGAGCGTTTGTCACCGTGCGATTTCTTACCGCGAAGCGCATCTTTAGGGCTTTGATGCGGCAAGCGGCGCAAGCCGTCCAGAATGAGCGGAACCGCTTTCTGAATGCATACAGATAGTTTAGGATACACATGGAAGCGCGCGTAACTGGTAGAAAATCTGAGCGTTTTGGACGCCCGATACGTTCTGCAGCGTGGGTTGCCCCTACGGTAACCGGTGCCCCGATCACCCCTAACACATGAAATCGATTTGAGCGATGTGACTCTTATAGATGAGGGTGGGGAGTAACTATTTGGAGAGTTCCGTGGCGAGAGGCGTATCCCAAGCATCTAACAGCAATGAACCCGTTGGGAGATGCCACGATAAGGAGAATGGAAGCACGATTCAAAGACCGAGCAGCCATCGGGGCGGCGGCTATGTTGGCCATCGCGTGGTTCAGTACGGCCGCTTGCACTTCGAAGACCTCGGCGGCGAATTCTCCGCCTCCGCCGGAAGTAGAGGTTGCCACGGTCGAGCAACGCAACGTTCCTATCTATCACGAGTGGATTGGCACGCTGGACGGACTGGTCAACGCGGCCATCCGGGCGGAGGTCAGCGGTTATCTGCTCAGGCAGGATTACTCCGAAGGCTCCTTTGTGCGCAAAGGGCAGTTGCTGTTCGAGATCGATCCCCGGCCGTTTCAAGCCGCGCTCGATCAGGCGCAGGGACAACTGGCGCAAGCCAAAGGAC
The DNA here is from genome assembly GCA_963836595.1 of Bryobacterales bacterium. Taxonomy (GTDB): domain Bacteria; phylum Acidobacteriota; class Terriglobia; order Bryobacterales; family Bryobacteraceae; genus DATFZA01. The sequence continues at coordinate 1,807,854 of CAWIKC010000001.1, read as the reverse complement.
AGCTCGCGCTGGCCAAGGCGCAGTTGTTGCAGGCACAAGCCATGCTAGAACAATCGGCGGCGAACCAAAAGAAAACACAACTGGACGTGGACAAATACACGCCGCTGAATAAACAACAGGCGATCACCCAACAGGAAATGGACAACGCGGCGCAGAACAATATCGCCGCCCAGGCGCAGATCGTAGCCTCGAAGGCCGGCATCGAGACGGCCAAAGCCCAGATTGAGGCGAACAGCGCGGCGGTGGAAGCCGCTCAGGCCGCCGTGGAAGCGGCCAAAGTGAATCTCGGCTTCACCCGCTTGGCCTCGCCCATCGACGGAATTGCCGGCCGGGCTCAGGTGCAGGTGGGCAATCTGGTGAATTCCAGCAGCGGAGTGATTACCACGGTTTCCACGCTCGAGCCTATCCGGGCGAACTTCACCGTTGGCGAACAGGAGTACCTGAGCCTTGCCAGAAGCGACACGCCGATGAGCCGGCTCCAACTCGAGCTGATCCTGGCCGACGATAGCACCTATCCGCATCCGGGTAAGTTTTCCTTCGCGGATCGCGCGGTGGATCAGAACACCGGCGCGATTCAGTTGACGGGGCTCTTCCCCAATCCGGGGAACACGCTGCGGCCGGGGCAGTACGGCAAGGTCCGCGCAGCCACCGGGGTCAACGCGGGCGCTCTGCTGATTCCGCAGCGCGCCGTGACGGAACTGCAAGGCAGCTATCAGGTCGCCGTCGTCGATAGCGCCAACAAGGTCGGCGTTCGGACCGTAAAAGTGGGTGACCGGGTCGGCTCGATGTGGATCGTGGCCGAAGGACTAAAGGCGGGTGAGCGAGTGGTGGCCGAGGGCATCCAGAAAGTCCATCCCGGCATCGAGGTCAGCCCGAAGCCGTTTGTGAATAGCAACTGAAATGTCTAAATTCTTCATCAACCGGCCGATTGTCGCGATGGTCATCTCGATTCTGACGGTGATCTTAGGCGCCGTCACCATCGCATCCCTGCCGATAGCCCAGTTCCCGAACATCGTCCCGCCGGAGATCCGCTTGCAGGCCACCTACGTGGGCGCGGACGCGCAGGCCCTGGAGCAAGCCATCGCCACGCCGATCGAACAGCAGATCAACGGCGTGGACAACCTGGACTACATGTACTCCCTCAACGCCACGGGCAACTCGCAGACCACCATCCTGGCCGATTTCGATATCAAAACGGACCCCAACACAGACCTGATTCTCACCCAGTCGCGGGAGACCCTGGCCGCCGGCCAACTTCCGCCCGAGGTCAACAATTACGGCGTCACCATCAAAAAGTCGACCACCGCTCCGCTCATGCTGGTCTCCATATTCTCGCCCAACGGCACTCACGATTCAAAATTCATGGCCAACTACGCCTTTATCAACCTCAACGATCCCATCGCTCGTTTATACGGCGTCGGCCAGACCCAGGTTTTCGGCGCGGGACAGTATGCGATGAGGCTCTGGGTGAAGCCGGACCAGTTGGCGAAGCTGGGCATCACGGTCACGGACATCGTCAACGCCATCCAGGCGCAGAACACGGTGAACCCGGCCGGCCAGGTGGGCGGCGAGCCCGCTCCCGCCAACCAGCAATTCACTTATTCCGTGCTCGCTCAAGGCCGCCTGACTTCGCCGGATCAGTTCGGAAACATCATTCTGCGGGAAGACCCGAATGGCGGGATCGTGCGCGTGAAAGACGTCGCCCGCATCGAGTTGGGCGCGCAGGACTACAGCATTGTCAGCCGCTTGAATGGCAAGCCCGCCGCGATTATCGCGATCTACCAATTGCCCGGCTCCAATGCGGTCCAAACGGCCGCGGGCGTCCGGAAGCTGATGGCGCAGATGAAGCAACGCTTTCCGTCAGACATGGATTACGCTATCTCGCTGGACCAGACCAGCGCCGTCACGGAAGGCATGAAGGAGATTCTGGAAACCCTTTTGATCGCCATTGTGTTGGTGATCCTGGTGGTCTACCTGTTTCTGCAGGACTGGCGCGCTACCCTGATCCCGCTGCTGGCGGTGCCGGTATCGCTGGTGGGCACATTCGTCTTCTTCCCGCTGTTCGGCTTCTCCATCAACACGCTTTCGCTGTTCGGACTGGTGCTCGCCATCGGCTTGGTGGTCGACGACGCCATTGTCGTTGTCGAAGGCGTACAACGCCATATCGAGGAGGGTCTGGCTCCCAAGGATGCCGCTCGAAAAGCCATGGAAGAGCTGTCCGGACCGGTTGTCGGTATCGCCCTGGTTCTTTCGTCGGTGTTCGTGCCAACGGCCTTCATTCCCGGCATCACCGGCAGGCTCTATCAGCAATTTGCCGTGACCATCGCGATCTCGGTGGTGCTCTCCGCCTTCAATGCGCTTACGCTGAGCCCCGCCCTGGCCGGGCTGTGGCTGCGGCCAAAGAAGCAGAGCCGCGGACTGCTGAGACGGTTCTTTGACTGGTTCAATGGCATCTTCGAGCGCGGCACGCATGCCTATGTCCGCCTATCCGGCGTGCTGATTCGAAAAAGCGCCCTGGCGCTGGGCGCGGTAGTAGTCTTTGGCCTGGCCGGGCTGTTCTTCGCCAGCCGCGTGCCGTCCAGCTTCCTGCCCGATGAAGACCAGGGCTATTTCTACGTCAACATGCAACTTCCCAACGCGGCTTCGCTGGAGCGTACGGCGGCGGCATCGAGAGAGGTCGAGAAAATCCTGGCCGCTACGCCGGGCATTCGATATGCCAGCAGCGTGGTTGGCTTCAGCTTGCTCAGTTTCGTCCGCACCAGCTACAACGCCTTCTACTTTGTCACCTTGGAGCCCTGGAGCGGCCGCAAGACCAGGGCGCAACAGTTTCAGGAGATCAAGGCGCATTTGAATAAGGAACTTGCCCGCTTGCCGCAAGGAACCGCGTTCAGCTTCTCCCCGCCGGCCATTCCCGGCGTAGGCACCTCCGGCGGATTTCAAATCGCCCTGGAGGACCGCGCCGGGCGAGACCTCCAGTTTCTAGCGGACAATCTGGACAAATTCATACAGGCCGCTCGCAAGCGCCCGGAAATCGCGGGTCTGTCCACCACCTTTCTGCCCAGCGTTCCGCAACAGTTCGTAAACGTCGACCGGGACAAAGTATTGAAGCAAGGAGTAGCGCTCGGCGACGTGTATAAGACGATCCAGGCTTTCATGGGAGGAGAGTTCATCAACTACTTCAACGATTTCGGCCGTACCTGGCAAGTTTACGTGGAGGCGGAAGCGCCTTACCGGTCGAACTTGGAGAGCGTGGGACAGTTCTATGTGCGCAACGGCAGTGGCGCAACGGTGCCCCTTTCCACGCTAGTGAAGTTCGAATCCCGTCATGGCCCCGAGTTCACTATGCGCTACAACGAGTACCGCGCGGCGCAAATCAACGGCAGCGCCGCACCCGGCTACAGCTCCGGCCAGGCCACCGCGGCCCTGGAAGAGGTCTTCAAACAAACCATGCCGGGCGAAATGGGCTTTGACTACATGGGTATCTCTTATCAGGAACAGAAGGCGCGGCAAGGCGTATCGGCTTCGGTCATCTTCGGTTTTTCGCTCCTATTCGTGTTCCTGATTCTGGCGGCGCTCTACGAGAGCTGGTCGCTGCCGTTCAGCGTGCTACTCAGCACGCCGGTCGCGGTATTCGGCGCGTTTAGTTTTCTGTGGCTCCGGCGCGTGGTCCTGAGTTATTTCCTGCCTGCCTACGACGTGCAGATCGAGAGTGACGTTTACTCGGAGATCGGCTTGGTGATGCTGATCGGTCTCGCCGCCAAGAACGCGATTCTGATCGTCGAGTTCGCCAAGGAGCAATTCGAAAACGGCAAGCCCCTGGTGGATGCCGCTCTCGAAGGGGCGAGGCTCCGCCTCCGGCCGATTTTGATGACGTCGTTTGCGTTCATACTCGGCTGCGTGCCGCTCTGGATCGCGACTGGCGCGGGTTCCGTGGCCCGTCAGATTATGGGGACCACGGTGATCGGCGGCATGCTGGCGGCGAGCGCCATCGGAATCTTCTTTATTCCGGCGATTTTCTACGTGGTCGAGAAGGTCTCCGGCGCTGCGCGGGCGCGCGGCGATGCGCCGGAAATGCTTCCCTCGCCTGGGCTGGGAGACTGAGATGAAATTCCGCGTGGCCGTCGCAAAATTCCGATTGATGGCAGCGACATTCCGATTGAGTGCCCCGGCATTCGCATCGATGACCAAAACTTTCCGCTTGTTAATCGCAAAACCCCAATCGATGGCAGCGAAATCTCGATCGCCTGTCGTGAAGTTACGGTTGGCTCTTGCGAAGGCCCGATTGACGGTAGCGGAACTGGCGGCCTCAAGACTCCGATTGGCCGTCTCGAGACCCAGGTTGGCGCAATCCCGGTTGACGGCGAGCGAACTCCGGCCAGCGGCCGCGAAACCCGGCTTGGCCGTCGTGAAATCCAGGTTGGCTGTCCCAAAATCCCGATTAGCCGCCGTTTCCCTCTCCGTGATTCTGCTCGCCGGTTGTACCGTTGGGCCAAATTACCGGCGCCCGTTGGTAAAGACGCCTGAAAACTTCCGCGCGCCGGACCCGCTGCCCGCTCCGCAAGCAGCTTCCTTGGCGGATCTCAAGTGGTGGGAAGTTTTCAAGGACGAAAAACTCCAGGACCTCATTCACACGGCCCTGGCAGCGAACTACGATCTGCGCGACGCCGCGGCTCGGGTCGAAGAAGCGCGGGCCAGCCTCGGCGTGACCCGTTCCAACCAATTCCCGCAGGCCGGCGCAAGCGGCGATATCCAATTCACGCGACTGTCGCGCGACGGCCAGACGCCTTTGCCGGCGGCGTTTCTGCCCTCGCAAAACCGGAATTGGGGCGAGGCGTCGCTGAATCTGCTTTCGTTCGAAGTGGACATCTGGGGACGGCTTCGCCGCGCTACCGAAGCCGCGCGCGCGAACCTGCTGAGCGCGGAAGAGAACCGCAAGGCGGTGGTGGTCACCCTAGTGAGCGATGTCGCCACCGCGTACCTCCATTTGCTCGAACTCGACTACGAGCTGGAGATTTCTCAGGCGACGCTTGCCACCCGGCGGGACTCGTTGAAGCTCACGCACGAGCGTCAGACCGGCGGCATTGCCACGCTGCTCGATCTGCGCCAAGCCGAGCAACTGGTGTATACGGCGGAGCAGACCATCCCCGACCTGCAACAGCAGATCGAGCAGACCGAGAATCAAATTACTTTGCTCCTAGGCCAGAGCCCCGGCGGAATCGTCCGCGGCCGGAATTTCATGCAACAGGAATTGCCCCCGGACGTGCCCGCAGGCTTGCCCTCCGCGTTGCTCGCCCGCCGGCCGGACATTTTGGCCGCCGAACAAAACCTGGTATCGGCCAACGCCAACATCGGCGTGGCGAAGGCCGCCTATTTTCCTGAGATCAGCCTGAGTGGATTGTTGGGCGGCCAGAGCACCCAATTGTCTAGCCTGTTCTCGGGACCGCACAGCGTCTGGAGCTTCGTCCCGGAGATTTCGCAGCCGATTTTCACCGCCGGCCGTTTGCACTCCAACGTGAAGCTGGCACAAGCCGAGCGGGACGACGCGCTGGTCCAATATGAGAAGGCCATCCAAACGGCGTTCACTGAAGTTTCGAACGCGCTGATCGCTCATCAACGCGTCCGCGAGAGCCGTCTCAAACAGGAGGCGCTGGTTCGAACGTTGCAAGACCGGACCCGGCTGGCGTATTTGCGTTACCGGGGCGGCGTCGATACGCAGCTCAACGCGCTCGACGCCGATCGGGACCTGTTCCAGGCACAGCTCAGTCTGGCGGAGATTCGTCTCAACGAGTTGCTGAGCGTGGTCCAGCTTTACAAGGCGCTCGGCGGAGGCTGGCAGTGAGATATCCGCGCGACGCCAATGTAAGCCTCAAAACAGAAATTCAACGTTCAACTTCGGCCCGCACAGTTCGTTTCTCCAGGAGGGCCTGACATTTTCTTGCTCTCGACCTGAGTCTTTGAGACCACACGGCGATTGTTCGATGAGCCAATCCCTCGGCCTCGACCTGTATCTGTATGGTCGCGACTAGATCCGGCGCCGCCGCCGCCATTCCACGGATGCGGGTGATCAGCGGCTCAGCGTCCGCGTGCACTTCCGCGGCTAGCTTTTGCCAATGCCGCAAACCGATATTTTGCAGCCGCGCCTTGGCCGCCCAGCAGCAGCGCGTAGTTCTTCGCGTGCCCATCCGTTCCTGCGATCAACCAATTAAATGCGATGGCATCCAGAAAAGTTTGTACGTCTTCGCCGGCATGGCTGGAGTATTGCCGCAACAAATCGGTGATCCGGCGAACGCCCGGGCCGCCATCATTCTCGTACTTTCGAGCCGGATTGATCGCAAATGCCTGACACATGTCCTCCTGGTGCACGCGAATCCGTTGACCTGAGTTGTAGACACGGTCATAGCGCTCGATCACGATCGCGACTTCGCCGCCAAAACGGCGGACGCTGGAGTTTGGCACTACCAGACCGCAGGCTCTTGCCAATCGAAGGCAGATATGCTCGTCCTCCGCATGTCCGTCCCACTCTCCGGTTAAACGACATCTGCAAGAACGTGAGGATGGCAGCACCGTACCGGTTTCCACGAGTTTTCCGCTTCCCGGACCGCCAACCATGTCAGAATACGGTCATGGTCCGTATTCTGGCTGCGGTGCTTCTCTGCGCCGCGACGGCGTCCGCGCAGACGACGGTAATCCGGCTGGGAACTTTGGTTCCGAAGGGTTCCCGCTGGCATGAGATTCTCCTCGCCATGGGCGAGGAGTGGAAGAAAGCCTCCAACGGCAAAATCGAACTGAAGATCTATCCGGGCGGCGAACAAGGCGATGAGCCGGAGATGGTCGACAAGGTTCGCATCAAGAAGCTCCAGGCAGTCGCGCTATCGGGCGCTGGTCTCACCGGAATCGATGCCGGCGTGGGCGCTCTCCAGATTCCGATGATGATCGATTCCTATGAGGAGTTGGACTTCGTCCGTGACCGGCTGGCGCCGCGTCTGGAGAAAGATCTGGCCGCGCGGGGCTTCATTGTTCTCAACTGGGGCGATGCGGGCTGGGTACATTTTTTCACCAAACAACCGGCTTCGAGTCCGGACGACATCCGCAAAATGAAGCTGTGCGTGCTGCAAGGGGACAACAGCACCATGCGGCTTTACGAGTTGAACGGCTTTCACCCCGTCGCGCTGGCGGCAACCGACATTCTGCCGGGTCTCGAAACCGGGCTCATCGACGCCATTCAATCGCCGCCGCTGATTGCGCTGGGCAATCAATGGTTCGGCGGCGCCAAGAACATGCTGGATGTAAAGTTCACCACGCTGGTCGGGGCCACGCTCATTGACAAAGAAGTCTGGGATAAAATTTCTCCCGACGTTCAGAAGAAAATGCTGGACGCGGCGCACGTGGCGGGAGTCGGTTTACGCGAAGAGATTCGCAAGGCCGAGGCCCAGTCGGTCCCGCTGATGCAACAGTTTGGTTTGAACGTGGTTCACGCCGACGACAAAGCGCTGGCCCAATGGCGCGTGCTGTGTGAAAGCGTCTATGCGAAGCTCCGTGGCCAGTATATTCCCGCCGACCTGTTCGACGAAGTGAAGCGCCTGCGCGATGAATATCGCAAGACTCATCCAGTTGCGCGGGCGGCCGCGAAAAAGTGACCGCGGTTCCAGCCGAGATCGCGCCCAAAGACGAACGGCGCACGCCACTCACTTATTTTGAAGACTTCTTTTCCGTGGCCGCGCTGGCATGCATGGTGGTGTTGCCGGTCACCGAGTTGGTCGCGCGGCAGGTTCGGGTTCCGGGAATTCCCGGTTCGGCGCTGATTGTCCAGCAACTGACGCTATGGATCGGCATGCTCGGCGGCATGCTGGCTTCACGATCGGATCGCCTGCTGGGGTTGTCCTCCAGTACGTTTCTGCCGGAAAGCTGGCGCGCTCCCGCAAAAATAATCAGCAGCGCCGCTCTGGCGGCGGTCGCCGTCTGTCTCGCCCATGCGAGTTGGATTTTTGTCCAATCGGAGCGGCAGGCCGGCAGTATGCTGCTGCCGGGCTTATCTAAGGCCGAAGCGCTTTCCATCATGCCGGTGGGATTTGTGGTCATCGCCCTGCGCGCGCTCTGGCACGCCAGCCCGAACTGGAAGGGACGCTTGCTGGCCCTGCCCGGCGCGCTCGTTCCGCTTGTTTACGGATATCTCATTCCACCCGCTACTCCGCACGTGCTGATGATTTCGCTGATCGCGCTGTTCTCCATCACGATTCTCGGCATGCCCATCTTCGCGGTCTTCGGTGGCTTGGCGCTGCTGCTGTTCTGGGACAGCGGCACGCCCACCGCCTCCGTGCCAGTTGAGATGTACCGTTTGGTGGCGTCGCCTTTGCTGCCCTCGATCCCGCTCTTCACGCTGGCCGGCTACTTCATGGTGGCGGGCGGCGCGACCAAACGCCTGCTGGGAGTTTTCACGGCGCTCTTCAGTTGGATGCCGGGCGGTTTAGCCATCGCGACGGTCGCCATCTGCGCGGTCTTTACTTTTGCAGGTTCGGGCTTGACCATTTTGTCGCTGGGCGGCCTGCTGGTTCCAATGTTAGTGCGGACGCGCTATCCGGAGAATTTTTCTATCGGCCTGCTGACCTCTTCGGGCTCACTGGGGCTGTTGTTTCCCACCAGCGTGCCGGCGATTCTCTACTGCGTCTACTCGCAGACGCCGATCAACAAGTTGTTTATCGGCGCCCTTTTGCCGGAACTCATCATGGTGAGCTGCGTGGCGGCCATCGGGATCCGCAAGGGGCTGCAGTCGAATGCGATCCGGGAGCCGTTTCATTTCAAGGAAGCGGGCTCCGCCATCTGGAAAGCCAAGTGGGAGCTGATGCTGCCGGTGATCATGATCGTCGGCTTGTTCGGCGGCTTCGGAACGCTGACGGAAGCCGCGGCGCTGACCGCATTTTGCGCCTTCATCGTCGAAGTCTTCATTTATCGCGATATCAAAATCACTCGCGATTATCGTGAGATGTTCATTGAGTGCGCCACCATCGTCGGCGGCATTCTGCTGATTCTGGGAGTCGCGCTCGGTTTCACCAATTGGCTGATCGATGCCGAGGTGCCGGGCAAGCTGATTGACTGGGTGCGCACCAACGTGCAATCGAAATATTTATTTTTGCTGTTGTTGAATGTGGCGCTGCTGGTGGTGGGCGCCATGATGGATATTTTCGCGGCGATTTTGGTGGTGGTGCCGCTGATCAAGCCGCTGGCCGCGGTTTATGCCATCGATCCGGTGCAGTTGGGTGTGATCTTCATCGCCAATCTTGAATTGGGCTATCTGCATCCGCCGGTGGGCATCAATCTGTTTCTGTCCGCGTATCGCTTCAAAAAGCCGATGGGGACGATTATTTGGGCGACCTTGCCGTTTCTGCTGGTGCTGATGGGGAGCGTGCTGCTGATCACCTATGTGCCATGGCTGACGACGGCCCCGCTGAGGTGGTTTGGGAAATAAGCGTGGTTCGGAAAATAAGCGTGGTTTGGAAAATAGCGGCTAGAAAATCAAGAGCCCGCGTGGAACAATCTCGTTCCGCGCGGGCTACCGATCAGACTACAATAAACGTTATTTACCAGCGCCGGCCCCAGCCGCCACGATATCCGAAGAATAGCGTCGGGCCGTAGAAGTACGGGTAAGGGGCATAAGCGTAGGGATAAGGGTAAGGATACGGAGCATAACGATATGGTCCGGGCGCGTATGCCCGGGGACCGGGACCGTATCCGGGGCCATAGCTGCCACGAGGACCCGCTCCCGCACCGGTGTAATCGTACTGCTGCGCGGGAGCGAACGCGTAGGAGTCGCCCGTCACCGTTACCGGGTTTTCCAGACGGAACGTCAGCGCCGTTTCCGGATAGATTACCGTCGGGTGCCCACGCGTCACCAACACGCCAATTCCTGAGACGACCGCCCCACCGATAGCGCCCATGCCGGCGCCAAAACCGCCAGCCGCGCCTGCTCCAATCGCGGCACCGAGACCGGTTGTTGCGCCGACTGCCGCTACATCCCGGCCCACCGAGGTAGAACCTCTGCGGTCCACCATTTGCGTCTTAATCGGGACTTGCTGGCCATCCGCGATTCCTAGTTCCGTCAGTTCCAGGTGTAGGCTGGAGGTGCCTTTCACGCGGCCCGCCTTCAAAGCCTCAACCACCCGGCCTCCCACCATCTGGCCGCGACGCGCGATCACTTTTCCGTTCACCACAATAGGTTCCAGAAGAGAACCGGTAAAGGCGTCGCCAGTCTGGTTGTGGTTGCTGGATAATACCTGGTTGGTTCTCACTGTGACCCACGTGCCGCTCGGGATGGTAAAGGTCACCGGTCCGGAAGGGGGCACTTGGTACAGGCCCTGTCCCTGGGGGCCCTGGTTCTGCTGCCACGGTTGCACCTGCTGCGAACTAGCTGGCGGCGGAGGCGGAGGGGCCGGGGGATTCGCGGCCGGGTCCTGACCCGCGGCCGGAGCCGGAGGCGGCGCCGGGTCGCCGGTCGCTGGTGCATTCTGTGCTGGATCGCCAAACCGCCTCCAGCCACCCGGAGAAGATTCCTGAGCGGCCAGCGGAAGAACGCTCACCAGAAGCGCGGTTGCTAAAAAGCCTGATGTAGTACGACGCATGTGTTTCTCCAAGTTTTGCTACTGGCATCTGGCATGCCAATTCCAATGCTCTTAGGATAAACGACTTACGAGACGGCACACTGGTTGTTTTCAGCCACCTCGGTTCCTGGGGACCACCGCGTAAAGCGCCTGGGCTGTAGTGCCGATTTAATCAGTGGCACATGGCCCCTACCATTACTCCGCAAGAGCTGGCTGCGCCCGTCAAAGCTAAGGCATGGTGGTCCATCTTCCGGCCCAGCCTCGGAGATTTCCTGATTTTACTTACGCTGTTCTGGGCGTTTCTGGCCTACCCCGGCAGTTGGGACAAATTTATCGGTGATGCCAATACCGGGTTACATGTCCGGACCGGCGACTATGTATTGGCTCATCATTGGGTTCCGACGCAGGATCTGTTCTCGTACTCCAAACCGCATGAGACCTGGTATGCGTTCGAGTGGCTGAGCTGCACCCTCTACGCGGCGATTCACCGTTCCTTCGGATTGGCCGGGATCGTGGCTCTTTCGGCGGTGATGGTGGTCTTGCTGCCGTTCCTCTGGCTGCGGGATTCGCTCGCGCGCGGCGCTACGCCGCTGCTGGCCCTGCCCGTGGTGTTCGTAGGTTTTCGCGCCGCCTCCATTCACTATCTGGCCCGGCCGCACCTTTTCACCTTGTTTCTGTTCAGCATTGCCGTGGCCATGATCGAAAGTGACCGGAGGCGAAATGGGCGGACGATTTGGCTGCTGGTACCTTTGACCATCCTATGGACAAATCTACATGGCGGCTTTGCGATTTTGCTGCTGTATCTGGGAATTCTGGCTGTGGGCAGTCTCGCCGAACGCAATCTCGCCGGCCGCCCGGCGCTATGCTCTGCTGACGGGGCTTTGCGCCGCAGCCTCGCTGGTCAATCCATACGGCTGGCGGCTGCATCTGCATATCGTCGAGTTTCTGGGCTCCTCCTGGCTCGCGAAGATGGTTCAGGAATATGCGCCGGTGACGGCTTACCACGGTGACGACCGCGTTAACTGCTATTTCGGTCTGTTGGCGATTGGCCTTGTTTGCGCTGGATTGCTCGTGCGCCGGCGCAGATTTGTGGAACCGCTATGGATTGTGGTGCTTGGCTATGCCGCCTTTCATTCGGCGCGGCACATCCCGATATTCGTGATCGCTATCGTGCCGGTCATTGCCGCCGTTCTCACGCCGGTATGGAAAGGGTGGGTGAACGGTCTGGCGCGTTCCAGCACTTGGCGCGTGGTTGATTCGATCTTCGATTCGATGACGCCGCAATTCGGCCGCGTGAGCGTTTGGGCCTTGGCGGTTCTGAGTCTGATATTTGTCAGCGATCTTCCGAAGGAGTTTCCACGCAGCGAATATCCCATCGCGCTGATGGAGCGCAATCGCACTGTCCTGGCTCAATCCAGGCTATACGCCACCGATCACTGGAGCGATTATCTGGTCTATCGCTACTATCCGGAACAACTGGTATTTGTGGACGGCCGCAGCGATTTTTTCGGACAGAAGATCGGCGAGGATTATCTTTCGGTGTTCGAGGCGGAGCCGAACTGGTGCGCGATCGTCCAGCGATGGGGTTTCAACGCGATGCTAGTTCCGCAATGGAGCCGGATTGCAAAAGCCGCGGGCTCATCGGCGGACTGGCGAGTCGCAGACCGCGATAACGGGTCCGGCGCCATCCTGTTTTTGCGAAACCAACCCCGGTAGGTATCGGCCTGCAGGTTGGGCGACTTTCGAGAGTGCCGCGAGTTGTTAACCCGCGCGAGGGGCTTGCCAGAGCCGCCGCAGGATGCCATCAGACCGAGTCTCGACCCCGTAATGCTTGTTGCGCGAAGGCCAAATACCTACTCAGCACAGGCTCAAGCCTGTCCCCCTGTGGTCAGTATTTAGCAGCGGTGAGTGGCGACGCCTTTAACCGGCGCGGCGCTCTGGTTCGGCTTCGGGCTCGGAACCTAAAACGTCGGCGGAGTGTTGATCCACAAAATCAGCGTTTCCAGCCTTCCCGGATTGATCCAACGATGCGGCGTTTTACTGGCGAAATAGAAACTATCGCCGGCGCGAAGCTGGAACTTCTCGCCCGCCAATTCGATATCCAAACGCCCGCGGACCAGATACAGAAACTCCTCGCCCTCGTGCGAGTAGGATTCGCCGCTGCCCGCTCCCGGAGCCACGCGAAACAGATGCGGCTCCATCGTGATCTTGCCGGAGGCGAGCAACTCCATCTGAACACCCGGGCCGCCTTCCAGGCTCTTGCGGTCGCACGGCCGCACCAGCGGTCCAGTGCTTCGATAGGATTGAACAGGTCGAGAATATTCAGGCCAAAATACTGCGCCAGCTTACGCATGATGCCGATCGAAGCGCCGCTCTGTGAACGCTCGAGGTTGCTCAGAAAACCGATCGAAACGCCGACTGCGTTCGCCACGCCGGCCAGCGACTCTCCGCGCTGCAAGCGGAGCTTCCGAAAGCGTGGACCGATGGACGGCTGCTCCTCCACCGGGGGTACTGCGTGATGGTTGAGTAGCCCCTCTTGCTTCAGTTGATGCAGAATCGCCGGCGCATTCAACCCTTTTACGCGCCGCAGATAAATGGCACGCCGCAAAACTCGCAAGTCGTCGTTGGTATACAGCCGGTACTTGGTTTGGCTGCGCGAGGGCTGGGTAAGACCGAGTTTTTCCCATGATCGCAACATGGAGGCGGACACGCCCAGACGCTCAGCCACGGCGCCGACCTTCAGTGTTTCCCCCGCCTTCGCCGGGGAACGAGCGGTTCTCTTCGTTCGGGCTGTCTTCGAGTGAGAGTTTGAAGATACCTTGGACAAAGATGTCTCGACACGGTCCGGCAGACCGGGCTGTTGTTTGCCCTCTGAGTATACCAGCGAGATACGCGCTTGCATTTAATCGCGCATACTTCTAGATTTATTGTAAGGTTCGCCGCGTTAGCCGACCCGCCAAGCAGAGCCAAAATGAGCACGCTCCGCAACGGCGCCAGCATGATCGCGACCTGGGCATGGACCGTCCGATCGCGCGACGGGATTTCCTCAATGGCGTCGCCATCGGATTCGCAACGGCCTCACGGCGCTGAGCAGCGCTCAGGGTCAGAGCGGATCCGCGCCGCCACCCGCTGCTTATCCTCCGTCGCGCGCGGGGCTGCGCGGCAACTACCCGGCTGCGGTAGAAGAATTCGATCGCATCGCTCAAGGCAAATACGAGGGCTCCGCCGTTGCAGATGCCGGCGGCGCTAAGGAACAGGAAGAATACGATCTGGTGATCGCCGGCGCTCGAAGCCGCGCAGCACGGGCTGGTGGGTTTTAACGGGCTCGGACTGGGCTTGGAAGAGTCCTTCAATGAAGGCTCGTACCTGTTTTTCATTTTCCCGATGGCAACGCGTCCATCGCGCGGCTGTTGGTCGCCAAGCTAATTCCAGCAGCGTCGCCTATGACAAACTGGACGACCCGAGTTCGAAGACGCGCATCCGGCTGAGCAGTCCTCTGGTGCGAGTGGAAAACCACGTGGAACGCGTTCTGGTTGCCTATCGCCGCGACAGAAAAACTTGCGGCGTTCGCGCCTGGCACTGCATGCTGGCCTGCAACAACGCATTCATTCCGGCGCTGATGCCGGAGATTCCGGCGCATCAGAAAGAAGCGCTCGCGTACCCGGTGAAGGTGCCGTTGGTGTACACCAACGTCTTGCTCAAGCAATGGACCGCCTTTCAAACAAGCCGCGGCCATCGCGCTGAGTGAAGCGCGGAAGGCGGGCGGCGATTACCGCCTCCGCTTAAGGAATGAAGTCCGGCGGTCAAGCGCCCAGGCGGCGGCGCCATTCGAACAGAACGACGCCGGCGGCGACCGAAACATTTAGCGAGGAAATTGCTCCCGCCATCGGGATGCGGATCAACCCGTCGCAATGCTTTTGAACGAGCTGATGAATGCCGTGTCCTTCTCCGCCCAGCACAAACACAGTCGGGAGGTTGTAGGCGATTTCGGTGTAGAGTTCACTGCCGCGCTCGTCCACGCCGTAAATCCAGAAACCGGCTCGCTTGAGTTGCTCCAGGGTCTGCGCGACGTTGCCGATGCGGACTACGGGAAGGTGCTCCAGCGCGCCGGCTGCCGCCTTGGTCACGGTTTCGGTGAGACCGGCGGCGCGCCTTTCCGGCACCAGAACGCCTGCAGCGCCCGCGGCGTGCGCGGTCCGGATGATGGCGCCAAGATTGTGCGGATCTTCGACGCCATCGAGAATCAGCAGCAGCTTTGCGCCGGGAAGGACATCCTCGATTTTCGAATAATCTCGGGCTGCGCCGAAGGCGATCACGCCCTGATGCGCCACGCCTCCGCCCGCGCGATCCAGGGCGTTGCGCGGTTCAAATCGTACCGGTACGTTGTGGTCGCGGCAGAGATCGATGATCTCCTGCAGGCGCGGCCCGCCGGCGCCGCGGGCAATCAAAACGCGATCGATGGGGCGTTGCGCCTTGAGCGCTTCCCGCACCGGATGAACACCGGCGATGGCCTGGGTGGGACGATTCGTACTTTTAGTGTAGTTGCGATTTGTTAAGATATTGCAAGCATGACGGATCCGGTGATCGACGACACGCGCGAAGAGATCCCGGACAAACTGTACTTCCGCATTGGGGAAGTCAGCCGCCTGGCCGGTATCAAGCCGTATGTATTGCGATTTTGGGAGACGGAGTTCCACGGGCTAGGTCCGAAGAAGTCCGGCACCGGGCATCGCCTCTATCGCCGCAAAGACGTGGAGTTGGTACTCGAGATCAAGCGACTGCTGTACGACAAGCGGTTCACGATTGAGGGCGCCCGCAAGGCTTTGGACAGCCGGGGTAAGGTGGAGGGATTGAAAGTGGCGCCGGCTCAGGAGACCAAGCAGATCGGTATGTTTCCGGCCCCGCAAGCCGCGCTCGAAGTGGTACGCAAGGAACTGCGCGAGATTTTGGAGTTGCTGGGGTAGGGGCCGGAGGGGCCTCGCGGACAAAGTTAAATACTGCGCACGGGCATCTTCACGATGTCGTCCACGCGCTGCATTTCTTTCACCACAAAAGGTTCACCGTATTTTACGCCGATCAGGTTGCCGTAAAAGCGGGCTATGGCTCCCAGGCGCTCCCGGATTTCGTGCTGGTCCGGAAACAGTTCCGCGCCTTGCGCGACCTTTCCGTACTGCGACTCATAGCAGAATAGGGCTGCCATGCGCCGCTCAAATTGCGCGGAGATATCGACCACGAACGACGGCGTGACGTTGGCATAGAGAGACGAATACAAAATCTTGTGCGGGCGATGCGGCTCGGTTTCTTCGTCCAGCTTACGCAGGCCGGCAAGAAAGCAGGCCTCGTAACCGATTTCGGCGGCGCGATAGTGGTCCGGGTGCCGGCCTTCCCAATAGGGCAGTATGACCACGCGCGGGCGCAGGCGGCGTATCTCCATCGCCAGGGTCATGCGGGCGGAGGTGGTGTTCTCCAAGCGTGCGTCGGGCCAGCGCAAGTTGCCACGCCAATTGTTTCGCAGAATGTTTTTCGCCGCTTCGGATTCCCGGATGCGGATTTCCGGCGTGCCGCGCGTGCCCATGTCACCGGCGGTCAGATCGAGAATGCCGGTGCGATAGCCCATCTCCGCCATGCGCAGCAGAGTGCCGCCACAGGTCTGTTCGACGTCGTCGGGGTGCGCCGCAATCGCCAAAACGTCGAGTGCTGCCTCGACGGCGGCCGAGCCGGACGGAATCTCTTCAAACATCCCTAGACATCTCTGTTCCAGGATCGGATGCGGCGGCGTTCCGGCGTCATCAGGTGGATCAACGCCATGCCGGTGAGAAATCCGCCTACGTGAGCAAACCAGGCAACGTCGCCGCGCGAGATCTGGGAATCGCCGACCGAACCGACTCCGCTAAAGAACTGAATCGCAAACCAGTAAAGCAGCAGAAACGCCGCCGGGATGTCGAGCGTAGTGATGAAAATGATGATCGGCACCAACGTCACGATGTGGGCGCGCGGAAATTTGATCAGGTAAGCGCCCATCACTCCGGCTATGGCGCCGCTCGCTCCGATGGTGGGGACGGGCGAGCCGGGATTGGTCAGCACGTGGGCAAAGCCGGCGGCCAAGCCGCATAACAGATAAAAGATTACAAACCGCTCGTGTCCCAGCAGATCCTCGATATTCCGGCCAAAGACCCACAGAAACCACATGTTGCCGACGATGTGCAGGAACCCGCCATGCATGAACATGGAACTGATCAGGCTGGAGTAATGAAAACGGTCCGGCACGATCGCGTAGTGCGCGATGAAAACGTCGAGCGTATGGCGCGGGAGGCTGATTTCGTACAGAAACACGAGTACGTTCAACAGGATGATGACCAGGAGCGCGGAGGCGGTGGAGTTAGTACGCTCGGATGAACGCAGCGGTATCATACACGTTTAACCGGCGGGCCAGTAACCCGTTTCACAACTCGCCTCGGGCCGATTAACAATCGGCCTGCAGGTTAACAACCTGCCCCACATAAGTCGGGATGGACGCGGCGCCCGGCGTGCCCCATCAATGCGTGCGCTTCAGCCAGCGCGGCGATACCCCCGCGAGCGCCTAAAGCCGTGCAATTCAAGGCGGCCATGGCGTTGGACAGTTCAAGCGCTTCCCGCAAGGGCATGTTCTGCAACACAGAATAACAAAACGCTCCGTGAAAGACGTCTCCGGCGCCGGTCGTGTCCACGCAATTGACCTCGAATCCAGGCGAGTAAATGAGCTTCTCCCGATTGCGGACCACGGCTCCAAAAGCGCCGAGCGTCATCCCCGCAACCGGGATACGGTATTTGTCCTGCAATTGTTCCAAGGCGCGCATGGGATCGGGCTCTTTCATCCAGCGGGATGGGAACTCGGAACTGGCAATCAGGTAGTCCGCGAACGGCAGAACCTGTTCAAAGCCGGCATACACGGTATCGACGTCGACGGTGACGGGAATGCCGTTAGCGCGAGCGATTTGCGCCGCCCGGGCGCAGGCTTCGCTGTCCGTGCCGTCAATGTGGAGCAGCCGGGCGCAGGTAATCATTTCCTCGCGAATCGATTCCGGTTTCAAGCGCAGGCAGGGGTCGCGTTTCCAAACGACGGTTCGCTCGCCGGTGCGCTCATCGATCAAAATGTAAGCTGTCTGGTTTGGGCAGTTGCGCCGCACCTCCACGTCGGATAGGTCGATGTTGCTCGACCGCAGACTCTCCAGTTGGATGCGGCCGCGATCGTCGTCGCCAACGGTGCCGATGTATTTGGCTTTCAAACCCAGTTTGGCGCAGGTGAGCAAAGCCGTGGCAACCTGGCCGCCGGGCATAATCAGTTCGCGCGTGAACGCAATCTTGCCGGCGTATTCGGGAAAGCGCGGCATCAGGATAACGGTATCGGTGGCGTTGAGGCCGATACCGGCAACATCGAAAGTTGGCACGAGATTTCAGGATAGCCCGATATTCTTCAAAGCCTCGCGCCGGCTGAGTTTGCTCAACTGATGCGTTGCGCAATAGCGGCGGACTTCTTCCGGGTTGGTCCAGGCGTATTGGCGGAGCGCCCAGCCAATGGCCTTCCGCAGAAAGAATTCCCTGGAATCGAGGGCGGGCTCGATGCAAGAGTAGAGAAGGTTGAGATCGGTTTCGTGTTTGAAGTGAAGCTGGCACAGGATGGCCCCGCGGCGTTTCCAGAGATCGCGCGAGCGGCTCCATTGCAGCATCTTTTTACTCATCTTTTTCGGATAGGATTTCAGCAGGACACCCAAACGTTGCGTTGCGATGGCGTCCACGTAGTCCCACCAGGCGCCGGTGACGATCATTTCCTCATACATCGGAAGCGTGGCCATGGTCTGCCAGGTGCGGTATAGCCTGTGTCCGGTGAGTTCGATGGCGGCGTAGCGCTCCTCGCGGAATTGCGCGCCGCGCCAGAGGGTGAGGCAGGCCTCGCGCCAGTCGGTATCGGTGGAGAACGAATGTTCGATGAAAAGCCGGTTGCAGAGCGACCGCAGCGCAGGCGTCGGCACGCCGTGGTACGGCATGGCCGATTTCATGTAGGCCTGCATGGGACCGGCTTTCAAGGGGTCGACGAGCTTTTTGAGCTGTATTCTTAGCTCGTCCATCATCGGAGCGCGTCCTCGATGAACTGGCTCGAGGCGGCGATGGCGTCTTCTTTTTGTATAATCGCTCCCGCCGCTGCGGCCTTTACTGCGGCGTCCTTATCGTTGATCAGCTTCCGCAATGCTTTTACGATCGCGTTTTTGCGGTACCTGCGGCGCGGGAGTACGCGCGCCACGCCCAGCCGTTCCACGCGCGCCGCATTATCCGGTTGATCGTGACTGTAGGGAACGACAAGCATGGGACGGCCCGCTCGCAGCGCTTGCGCGGTGGTTCCGATACCGCCTTGATGAACGTTGATCAAAGCGCGCGGGAACAGCTTGGAATAGGGCGCGTAGCGTAGACAGAGAACCCGCTCGTTCGATGGCAGGGTTTCGGCCAACGGAGATACCAATACCGCGCGGATGTTTAATTCCTTCAGGGCTTCCAGGGTTTCATCGAAAAATGTACCGGGATCGAGGGCGGCTGAAGTACCAAGGGTGAAGACTACCGGCGGTTCGCCTGCCTGGAGAAAGTGCTCCAGTATTGGGTCGAGTCCCGATGCTTCCGGTGTGTCCTTGTCATAGAACGGAAACCCGGTTTGCACTGTATTCGGAGGCCAGTCAAGTTGCGGGGCGGCGAGCACGCGTGAGAACCAGGCCATGTTTCCGTGCGGAGAAAACGGCTCGAGCAGCGGATTCATGGGAGCATTACGGACGCCCAGCCGTTTGCGCAGCGCATGCACCGGAGCAATCCAGCGATTGCTGAGCCAGCGCCCGATTGGCAGCAGCAGCCGGTGCGGATATGGCGCAAACGGCCGGAGCGCGTGACCCAACTCCGGAACCGTCGGAAATATCGGCGGGTCGAGAACGGAAAAAATCGATGACGGTTGAAGCACCGCGGCGAGCCAGGGAATGCTTAGCTTTTCCGCGACAAAAGGAACCGGGAAGACCAAGGTGTGCCCGACAATCAAGTCGGCCTGGCCGCAGATCGCCAGCAGTTCTTCGTAGCAGCGCTCCACATGCGGGACAAAGAGCTGACGAACGACATACTCGGTACCGCGGCGCAGATCCATGACTTTGCGGCGAACTTCGGGATCCTGCTCCCACATGGCGACGTCCGGCGAGATGGGAGCAAACCCAATGCCTTCGCCTTCGATTTTGTTGCGATAGAACTCCGACGTGGCCAGCGTGACGCCGTGACCGGCGTCTCGCAGCCCGATAGCAACCGCTAAATAGGGATGCAGATCGCCATACGATCCAAACGTCGCTAGTACGATCCGCGCCAAATTAGAATGGTAGAACACAGTAGGTGACGGAAATTGTACAGTTCGATGCGCTGACGCTGGACTGCGGCGTAACACTTGCTCCGGTCGATGTCGGCTATGAAACCTGGGGTGCGTTGAACGCATCCCGCGGCAACGCCATCCTGGTGCTGCACGCCTTTTCGGGCGATGCGCACGCCGGGGGGGACGACGGCTGGTGGTGGAACATGATCGGGCCGGGGCTGGCATTCGATACCGGCAAATATTTTGTAATTTGTTCTAACGTGATTGGCGGCTGCCGGGGCTCGACCGGGCCGGGTTCGGTGGATCCCGAAACCGGTTGCCCGTTTGCGATGAACTTTCCCGACATCACGATCGCCGATATGGTGCGCCTTCAAAAGATGCTGATGGAGCACCTGGGTATCGAGAGATTGCTATGCGTGACCGGCGGATCGATGGGCGCAATGCAAGCGCTGCAATGGATCGTCTCGTATCCCGACTCGGTTGTGTCGGCGATCCCGATCGCCGGAACCGCGCGGCACAGCGCCCAGCAGATCGCTTTCAACGAAGTGGGACGGCAAGCCATTATGGCCGACCCCGACTGGAACCAAGGCAACTATTACGGCGGGCAACCGCCGGCGCGGGGATTATCGGTGGCTCGCATGGTGGGACACATCACATACATGAGCGATGAATCCATGCGGGAGAAGTTTGGGCGGCGCTTGCGGGACCCCAAGCAGTTTGAAGTGGAAAGTTATCTCCGCTATCGGGGCAGCCAGTTCGTGGACCGGTTCGACGCCAATTCCTATCTGTACATCACGCGCGCGATGGATTATTTCGACTTGAGCGAAGGCGGGTCTCTGGGCGCCGCGTTCGGGAAAGTGACAGCGCGATTGCTGGTGATCAGCTTCACTTCGGACTGGCTGTATCCGAGCTATCAGTCTTTAGAAGTGGTGCGGGCGCTACGCAGCCGCAACTGCGACGTTGCCTATTGCGAGCTGCCGTCGAACTACGGGCACGATGCGTTTCTGGTGACGGTGGAAGAGCAGAGCGAGATAGTGCGCGGGTTTCTGGCAAGTACGGCGCGGGAGAAACGCTAGATTGGCGCGCGCCTTTGTCCGCGAGCTACTGGGCCGCAGCGATTACGCCATCATCGAAGAACTCATCGAGCCGAATACCAAAGTGCTGGACCTGGGCTGCGGCGAAGGCGAGTTGCTAGCGTGGTTGGCCGAACACAAACACGTGGACGCGCGCGGCGTAGAGATCGAACCCGGGAAAGTGCAGCGTGCGATTGCACGCGGCGTCTCGGTGTACCAGGGCGACATCGAAGAAGCGCTGGGCGACCTGCCTGCGGGAGCGTTCGACTTTGTCATCTTGAGCCAGACGCTGCAGGAGACGCGCCAGCCGCTAAATATTTTGCGGGAAATGCTGCGCGTGGGGCGGCATGCGGTGATTGCGTTTCCGAATTTCGGGCATTGGAAGGTGCGGGTGTCGCATTTATTTACGGGCGGCGCTCCGAAGACGAAGCTATTTCCGCACGATTGGTATGATTCGCCGAATATCCATTTCTTGACGGTGCATGATTTTGAAAAACTGGCCGCGGAGCAGGCGTGGAAGGTGGAGCGGCGCATGTTCTTGAGCGGAGCGCGGACGGTGAGCGCGGCGCCGAATTTGCTGGCGGAGGTGGCGGTGTTTTTGGTGTGCAGGTAGGGGTGGGTCCGAGGTGCTGCTTGCGGCTCACTCGGGCTCATACTCAGGAGATTCGCTATCCCGCATCGCGTCGCACAACGCTTCATAGTTGGCCCGCGCCTGCTCGTTCGCGATGTCGGGCAGCGTGTCGCACGCCCAAGAAAGCGTGCTGAGAATTTCGTCCATAATTAGCGCAAATTTGCGGACGCTGAATGTGAAGTGGCCATCCAACGCTCCGGTGAGGTCTTTTTTGACCGGGTAGCGGAAGCTGAATGACGATGGGTCGGCTCTCTCAAACTCCTCCACGATCGAGGTGAAGTCATTAAAGGTTACAGCCGTCTTTGATCCGAACGTCTTGTCCCACCCGCATTCAACGAACACGCGGCGAACGTCGGGGAGCAGCTTTGTTAGGGAATGACTCGCGTTGACGACGGTTTCGGGCGATGGGCGCGGATTAATTAGTTCTCCGCCGCGACCAATCAGAATTCCTTTCAAGAACAGCTCGAGGGCGTGACGGTACTTGTCGCTGTCAAGCGAATCGTTCTGGAGTAGGGTTTTTGCGGAGTTCCAGAAGGCTTGGCCGTACAAATCGAACTCCATTTGGAGTTCCCGGCGCCAGTTCAGAACCGTATTGTTGTACCGGTTCTTCACGAACAGCTTTGGGCGGGCGTACTACTAACCATCCCCCAGTGTACCCGTATATAACGTCGGTGATGGCGAAATCGATCACGGTTTCCGCAACGCAGTAGCAGGTTGTCGATCTATTCCGCCTCGGGCGGCCCGATGGTGAATAACGTTTAGTCGCTCTCGAACGCAGTTTTAGCGATTCCCGACTGTCGAATAATGCTCATCAATGTTCCCCGGCTGATCTGATCGTGAAGCGGAACCGGCACTGTAATCGTCGATCCACCAACGCGCTTTTGCATGATCCGATGACTTCCGCGCTGGCGGACTGCAATAAACCCGTGTTGTTCGAGAACCCGGCAGACGTCCGACCCGGAGAGGGTTCGGAGTCTACCCAACCGGAACCTCGACTTGCGTCACAAACAATTCTTTCTGAAAGCGGCGGCCTATCTCGGAGGCGTCGGCGCTTTCGAAGAATAGGGTCAGCGCCTCGATCAGGTTTTGCCGTGCCTCTTCAATCGTCGAACCTTGACTTGCGATGTCGAATTCGGGACAGAGGGCAACAAAACCATCGTCTTCCCGTTCAATGATCGCGGTCACACGCTGCAATGCCTTCATTCCACAAGTTTACAGCGATTCCGGGACCACGTAACGCGCTCCGCTTCAAATTCGGGCTTTTCGGTCAAATCTGCATCGGTCGCGCGCGGGAGGTGAAAGGCAATGTGATAGCGGAGTATATGCCCATCATACTGGAAAGGGGGTGCGCGACATAGAAGTGGAACTTACGCGACTCGGCGGGTCTCCCAGTAGTCCTCAAAGCGGCCGTTGAGTTGCGAGCAGCGCAGGGCAAGGATGGCGTTGACTCCACGCACGGTCCAGAACATGCCGGACTGCTTGCAGCGAGAGCCGATCACGGTCTTGCAGCCAGCTTCGATGACGCCGGTGCCGACAAACAAGTGCTGGCGGCGGAACTTTGGATAACGCATGCGGCGGGCGTTTTTGCGAAAGTACTCGGCCTCGGTTCGGAGCTTTTCGGCCAGCTCGACTGACGATGGCTGGATCGATTGTAGAGACGCCACCAGCTTTTTGATTTTGCAGTTTTCGAGCCAGTCCCCGTGGACCATCATCCAGCGTTTCTGGAGGGCTTCCTCGTTGGGGTACAGCCGGCGAGCCAAGTCCCAGAGGTGTTCGCGAGCATGATACAGATCGAGGATCTGCGTCGCGCCGGGAAAGTACAGCTCAGCCTGGTTCCAGATCCATTCCGATCCATCGCCCATCACTACTTTCTTCAGGGCTCGGCTCCAGCCCCGTTTCCACGCTTCCAAATAGATCCGCTTGCCGAACTCTTCCGCCGTTTCAATCGCGCCCACGTAGGTGGTCGAATCGGGGTCGCGGATCGGGTAGCCTTCTTCGTCCCACGTCGTCTGCGTGAAGGAGCATCCCAGCTTGACCTCCCGCGTGTGCGCTGGCTGACCTTCGAGCTTGCCCTGCCGGCCTTCGGTCTCTCTCCTCACCACCGGCACACCCGTGCCATCCATGAGCACATACAGAATCGGCACTGGTTCTCCCACCACGATGGGAAAATCCAACTGCATGGCCCGCTGAATCTCCGCCTGATCGCGCGCGGCGATGTCGGCGCCGATGGTCTCTGCCGTCCGTTCCACCGCCTTGGTAGTCACCTCCAAACCGGCCAGAGCCTCCATCTGCTGACGGCCCTGCTCGAAGGGCGCCGCCGCTCCTACTACTGCTAACATGCGGCGCACGCCGGGCGAGAATCCGGTGTCCTTCACGTCCAACTCCTCGTCAGCAGGAAACTGTCCCTGATGGCAGTGCGGGCACAGGTAGTAGGGTCGAGATACATTCGCTTGGCCCACTGCGGTTAGAATCGTTTTGGTGCGCAACTCCCGGTAGTCAGCGTGGCGGCCACAAGGACAAGCAAGCGTTCGCTGGAGGGCAGCTGGCGCTTCAAATTGCAGCAGTGTCGTTAAGGCTGCCGCGCCAGCCTGATGCACCGCCGAGCGCACTGCCATCTCGACTGCTTCCAGATCGAGACGGCCCGTCTTGCGGCGATCGTTGAAGATGACACGCAGCAGTTGATCTACTTCGCGGGCGACTTCTTGACGGATCGTTTCGGCCGTTTTTTTTCCTCTGGCAACATCGTATCTGCTTCGGTTGGACGTATCTGGCAGATCTGAATGTTGACCTCGACAAATTCCTTGTGCAAACTTTGCAATTTCCGGAATTCCGCGACCTCGCGTTCCACTTTCCGCATTGCTCCCGGATCGGACAGTGACTCGGTGATCGTCTTGCCATTCGCCTTGTAGGTCAGACGAAGGTTGGGACCATGGCCTGGATCTTTGGGTTGATGGCAGTGGCAGTTGGGCTTGCCACATTTGCCGGTAGTGGACGTGACCGAACCCGACCGCAGGTCGCCCAACCCTGCGATCTGTTGGGTGATGCTGGCCCGCCGTTGTTCGAGCAACTCCAGGGACTTGGGAGTATCCATTTCGCGCCTCCAATCCTAGCGTATTACATACGCACGGATTCATGCCGCAAAAAAGAGGCCGACCTGATCCCTCACTTTCATGTCGCGCACCCCTGGAAAGGGTCTGTACGCCGTTCGATCATCCGCACTGCTAGATTAAAACTAATGTCCACCACCGCGCAGTTCCGCCGCTTCGCTTGGGCCATGGTCGCGTGGAATATTTTGGTCGTGGTGTGGGGCGGGTTCGTCCGCGCGTCGGGTTCCGGCGCGGGCTGCGGCAGTCATTGGCCCACTTGCAATGGCGAAGTGGTGCCGCACTCGCCGCAAGTGACGACGATGATTGAATTCACTCATCGCCTGATGAGCGGGGGGGCGCTCATTGGAGTGCTCATCCTGCTGTGGTGGGCGTTTCGGCTCTTTCCTCGCAGCCACAAAGTGAGGACTCTCGCCCTTGCTTCCGCGGGGCTTCTGGTGCTGGAAGCTTTGCTGGGCGCCGGCTTGGTGCTTTTCAATTATGTGGAAAAGGACGCTTCTGTTGGACGGGTGATTTACTTGTGCGCGCATCTGGTAAATACGCAGTTGCTGCTCGCGGTGCTGGCGCTGACGGCTTGGAACGCGACGGATCGTCCCAGCGGGAAGCCGCCACGCAGCGGACTGATTACGGCTGCGCTTGCCCTGGTTCTTTTGGTGAGTATGACGGGTGTCATTGCCGCGCTTGGCGACACTCTATTTCCGGCGGCGTCGCTGGTGCAAGGGATGCGGCAGGATTTCTCGCCGGCGTCGAGCTTCCTGGTTCGTCTGCGCGGTCTGCACCCATTCCTCGCCGTCGGCAGCGGCGTGTATATTCTGGCTCTGATGATGCAGTTGATGAAGCCCGAACAAAGCGCGGGCATCCGCAGGGCTGCCCGCTGGACGGCATTGCTGGTGTTCCTGCAGCTCTGTGCCGGCGCGGTGAATATCGCTTTGCTTGCGCCGGTTTGGATGCAACTGGTACATCTGCTGCTGGCGAATCTGGTTTGGATCTCGCTGGCGCTACTGCGATATCAGGGCGTGGATTGCCCGCAGGTTGTGCCCCAACGGGCGCAGGTCAGGGAGGCCAAGCGTGTTGGCGCGGTCTGAGCGATTGATCGCGAATTGGGTTTACGGCGGGTTTCTCGCCGGAGTGCTGTTGTTGGTGCTCACACCCGTGGTTACCCGCGCCTGGCCGCACGCGCTGGTCGCGGTCTTCCTGCTGCTTCCGGTCTATATGGTTCACCAGTATGAGGAACACGATGATGACCGGTTTCGGGCTTTCATCAACCGGTCCTACGGCGGGAAACCTGTCTTATCGGCGCTGGCTGTGTTCGTGATCAACGTGCCGGGAGTATGGGGTGTCATCGCGCTTTCTTTTGTGCTCGCGTCTACCGTGAATATCGGATTCGGGTTGATCGCCGTTTACCTGGTGTTGGTGAACGGCGTAGTGCACATTATTCCTGCCGCGATTTTCCGCTCCTACAATCCGGGTCTGGGCACAGCCATCGTGCTCTTCCTTCCGGCGGGCTGGTACGCATTCCGGGAGATCCAGGCCTCTGGAGGAGCGACATTAACCCTGCACGCTATTGGCCTGCTGTCGGCGATCGCAATTCACGTCGTGATCGTGGCGTGGGTGACGGCGAACGCTCGCGCCATGAGATGAAGCTTAGGTGTGAACCAGAGTGTGGATGGATCGAAGTTTCTGCCAGAGAGCCCCAAGCTGGTCGAGACGAAGCGCATTGGGGCCGTCGGAGAGCGCCCGTTCCGGGGCTTCGTGGACCTCTACAAAGACGCCGTCCACTCCGCGGCGACGGCGGCGCGGGCCAGCGGCGCGATGAATTGCGGCTGCCCGCCGGACGCGTGGCCCTGCCCGCCGGGCAATTGCACGCTGTGCGTCGCGTCAAACACCACAGGCCAGCCAAACTCGTGCATGATCGCCAAGCCGCGCATATCTACGACCAAGTTGTTATAGCCGAAAGACGAGCCGCGTTCCGTGAGGATTACGTTGTTGTTGCCCGCGGAGGCGACTTTGTCCGCGGCGTTGCGGATGTCGTAGGGAGAGACGAACTGACCTTTTTTGATGTTGATGGTTTTGCCGGTGCGCGCGGCCGCGAGGAGCAAATCAGTCTGGCGGCAGAGAAAGGCGGGGATCTGCAGGATGTCCACGGCTTCAGCGAGAATTTCCGCTTGGGCGGGCTCGTGGATGTCGGTCAATACGGGAAAGCCTGCTTTTCGTAAGCCGGCCAGGATTCGCACGCCCTCTTTTAGGCCCGGGCCGCGATAGGAATGGATGCTGCTGCGGTTGGCTTTGTCGAAGGACGCTTTAAAAACAAACTCGCCGGCGATTTTTTTGATTTCTCGATCCAGGAAGTGGACATGCTCTTCGCTCTCGATCACGCACGGACCGGCGATGAGTGCTAGTGGGGCTCCGCCGCCGAATTTAGGAGGGGACATTTTTTTATAAAGGCCGATTAACAATTTAATTAACAATCGGCCAGCAGGTTAACGACCTGCCCCACAATGGGGAAACTTCTACCGCGCCCGACCTGATGCGTGTCCTCGGGGCTGGTTTGCCGCTAGAGTATAAGACGATCCTAGTGGATGCGACAACCGGAGAGCCGGTTGCGATGAAGCTAGCGAGCTGATGACCGAATTTGATCGGTTTGACCACAACGCGAGGGCGAGAGGTATTCTAATCGACACTAACCTGATCGTGTTGTTGGGGGGTTCGGAGTTTACCCAACCGGAACCTCGACTTGCGTCACAAACAATTCTTTCTGAAGGCAGCGGGCTATCTCGGAAGCGCTGGCGGTTTCGAAAAATAGCGTCAGCGCTTCGATTAGGTTTGTCTTGCCTCTTCGATCGTCAAACCTTGACTTGCGATATCGAATTCAGGACAAAGGGCGACAAAGCCGTCGTCTTCCCGTTCAATGATCGCGGTCACACGCTGCGATGCCTTCTTCCACAAGTTTACAGCGATTCCGAAAGCAGGTATCGCTTGGCGCGTCAAACTCGGAGCGGACCAAGCGGTACGAGTTCGATCAAGCCGGCATCGGCTGTAGCATCCGGGTTCGGGGTGGACAAAGCTTTGCCTTCCTCAATGAGCCCCGCGTCACGGCGCCAGGAAAATCGAGGGCCTCGCGACCGCCATTTCGCCGGCCGCGCGCGGGATGTGGAAAACCAACCGTATCTTTGCCGGTCTTTGCCGGCCTGGTGTTTCCCAGCCAATTGTTGGAAAACCACGGCCGCCGAAGCAAGCAGCCGCTTGGAAACGTAATAATGTAATGTCATTATCAGGACGAGCGTGCACGAATCCGCGAAAAAGAAAGCGTAAAAGAGACCGCGACTGATCTGGTTGACGGCTCTCTGGGGCGCCCTGCTTACGGCCTTGGCATTGTTGGACCCGCTGCTTCGTCGTCATTAGCCCGTCACCTACCATAGTGGGCGGATGCTCTTTGTGCCGCCTTGCCTCCCAAGCCAGTGGTTATTTCATCCGGCCCGATGTGCGTTTGCTTTCTACATCGCTGTCCTGCTGCTATCCAGCGGCGCGACAGCGTCCGCTCAAGAGCAACCTGGGCCACCACAGACAGCGCCGCAGGAAGAGCAGAACAAGCCACCCGACATGCCAGTCGAACAGGAACGCTGGAATCTGTTCTATCAGGCAACCTCGATTGGCCAGTATCACGGCACGTTTCATTCGCCTTACGAGGGACCATTCAGCCTGCAAGACAACCCGGAGCGCGACGTGTCGCTCACGACGACTCTGTTCTTCGGTCTCCGCCTGGCAAAGAATACAACGCTATACTTCGATCCGGAAATCGCCGGCGGAAGAGGGTTCAGCGGCGTCAATGGGCTTGCGAATTCTTCCAATGGCGAGTTGCCGCGCGTCGCGACGGCCACGCCAAAGCCTTATCTGGCACGCCTGTACATCTCTCACGATTTCGGATTCGGCGATGAGATGGAGTCCTTTGAAAGCGACGAGAACCAGCTTGCCGGCCAGCGCCCGCTGAACCGATACACGGTCACAGTAGGACGCTTCACATTGACCGACTTCTTCGACAACAACCGCTATTCGCACGATCCACGAACCCAATTCATGGGATGGGCGGTCATGTTCAACGGCGCGTGGGATTATCCTGCCGACGTGCGCGGCTACACCTGGGGATGGGTCCACGAGTTACATTTGCGCCACTGGTCGTTTCGATACGCGAGCGCGGCCATGCCCCGCGTAGCGAATGGCCTGCGCTTCGACCGCCGCTTGTTGGTCAATCGAGGTGACGTTTTCGAAGCTCAGCGGCGTTGGGAAATGCGCAAGCATCCGGGAGTTGTGCGCCTGCTCAACTACGAGAATCACGCGGATGCGGGTAACTACGCCGCAGCTCTGCGGCTAGCGGCGGCGACTGGCGGAGCGCCGGACGTCATGGCGACACGGCGTAACGGGACGCTGAAGTACGGATTCGGAGTGAATGCCGAGCAGGAGATCACCGAGGAGATCGGCGTGTTCGCAAGACTGGGCTGGAACGATGGAAAAACGGAGAGCTTCGCATTTACGGCCATGGACCGGCTGGCGACGGGGGGCCTGTAGATCAACGGGAAGCGTTGGAACAGGCCCTTCGACACGGTCGCGACGGAGGTGACATTTGCCGGCATCTCAGGAGTGCATGCCCTGTATCTGGCACGCGGAGGATACGACTTCCTGATCGGCGACGGCCGCTTGCAGTATGGCCCCGAGACCATTTGGGAATCCTACTACAGCGCCCGCGTGCTGCCGTGGCTATTTGCGAGTATCGACTTGCAGCATGTCGCGAACCCGGCTTACAACGAAGATCGCGGGCCGCTCTGGATTTCCTCGTTCCGGTTGCACGTGGAACTCGGGAAAGACACTTTCGCCGGGCACGCAAAACATTGATCCGGCTTCAGGTTTACCAGCGTCCGATCTCGTGCCGGTCGTAAGCCTCTCTCATTCTCCGCAGTTGCTCTACGTCATTCCAAAGCGCGTCGCGCCCGAGCGCACTTGGTAGTTTCCGACCGGGTTCTTTCATCGCAGTTTGATTGAGGAGTTGGCGAAACGGTCGCTAAGCGGCTTGGTGAACCGGTTCGTGGTGTAAACGCATGAGTTGCTCTGCCTTCAACGCGACCATTGCATAGGTCTTTCCGTTGTCATCCGCAAACTCGACCTCGTACACGCCGGGGGCC
Organism: Bryobacterales bacterium; assembly: GCA_963836595.1. Taxonomy (GTDB): domain Bacteria; phylum Acidobacteriota; class Terriglobia; order Bryobacterales; family Bryobacteraceae; genus DATFZA01. Next base: position 1,777,913 of record CAWIKC010000001.1, on the reverse strand, counting down.
CAGTTCTCGACCACCGTGCCGACCTGACCGCGCACCAGTCCTTCTTGGGGCATATCCTCGAGCAGCGCAACCACCGAGTGCATTTCGATAGCCGTCATAATGAAGCGTAATTTTATAGTACATAACAACTGGTCAGGCGTGGCAGGTTGTCGCCGCCTCTCACAATCCAAGTGCTCCGGACTCTGACTGTCCTCCCCTGGCGCACCAGATCGAAATCGACAGTGTAGCGCTGTCCGTAGACATTCGCCACGCCCAGTTCGGCTTCGGCTGTGCCAGCGGCGGCTACAAGTAGAGCCGACCTCAATTCTTCCGCGTCCGCATCCCGGATTCCAACTGACGCAAATACGCGGGCCTTGTTGCGGCCACGCGGATGTTGCGAGTTGAGGCAGTACTCCCGCAGCTTCCGAATGTCAACACTAGTGTCCGGCTAGAAGTCGAGTAGATTCAATTGGTTGGAAAATAAGGTGGATTTTTCTTGGGAGCCTTGATCGTCGAAGGCTCGCAGAATGGGCGTTTTCTCGAAAAGGGTGACGCTGAGAACCTGTAGGATTTGGTAGAGCGTCGCATCCAGGGCCAGCCTCTTCTTAACGGTGGCGACCAGCACGTACACGGCGATGGCGATCCAGATTTGAGTCTTCACTGCATTCTCGCTATTCCCATAAAATGCCTTGATGCGCAGGTGCTGTTTGATCCATTTGAAGAACAACTCGACCTTCCAACGCGACTTGTAAAGTCGCGCGATGGTGAGAGCCGGAAGATCAAAGTTGTTGGTCAGGAAGATGAGCCAGCGGCGCTGCTCCAGGTCGTAAAAGCGGACCCGGCGAAGCGGGTCCGGATAGTTTTTCATCGAGGCCGTCGAGGTGAGCATGACGGTGTGATCGGATCGCAAGCCAGTGGTCTTGTCGACGGCCCGCGAGTAGCGCCGTTGCAACAGGACGCCGGCTTTGGTGCGCGTGACAAAGAACGCACCGCAACGATGCAAGGCGTAGAGACGCTCGAAGTCCAGATAGCCTCGATCCATCACGTAGAACGAACCGGCCTCCGGCAGGATCTCGTCAAGGATATTCACGTCATGCCGTTTTCCATCGGAAACCTCAATGAAAGCGGGGATAGAGCCACGCAAGTCCAGCAGCGTATGCATCTTCACCGCGCCTTTGGTGGACTGGAACCGCGCCCACGGAAACACGGACAAGCACAGGTCAATAGTGGTCGAGTCGAGCGCATAGACGGTACCGTCGAGATCGAAGCCGAGAGACTCGTCCGCATACATCGGCCGGGCGGTGGCGATCAAGACTTGAGCGAAGTCGGCGTAAATGCGCCAGTTGACGGACTCGTTGGCGTCCGCGAGGGTGGAGCGCGAGATGCGGCCGCGGAAGCCCATGTGATAGAGCTTCCCTTGCACGGATCGCAGGCAGGCTTCGATATCGCGCAAGCTTTCGCGATAGGTCAGTTGCGCGAAGCCGAGACAAAGAAACTGATCCAAACAGGAAAAGCTGCGTTTTCCAAAATCGCCGCCGTAACGCGTCACGCATTTCTGAAATTCGTAGGCGGGAAAATGCTCCATCACCTGGGCGAAGACCGTTCGGCCAACCTGCATGCCTCATTGTCAGGGCTGCAAACTGTCTGCCCCCTAAGTCCCCAAACCCGCAAATCGGGTTCAAACAGTTCAAATCGAAAAATCTGGAAATGGCACTTAACTGTTGATCCTGCCAATGCTTACAGCCGATGCCCTAGCGCTCAGCCGGACACTAGTGCGAATGTCAACAACTGCGCGCTCGCCGTTCGGCAGCTTCATGAATCATTGATCGTACCAGCCAGGCAACTTCCCATCCAATGCGCTGCAATCGCAGCCAACAGGCGTTTCACCTTAACGATTTCCAACGCCCACGCCACTAAAAAGACCTTCATGAAAGGCTCGATAATCCCCTCTACCCCAAGGACCAGTCCAACTCGACTTGCAGCACGTCGCGAACCCGGCTTACAACGAAGATCGCGGGCCGCTCTGGATTTCCTCGTTCCGGTTGCACGTGGAACTCGGGAAAGACACTTTCGCCGGGCACGCAAAACATTGATCCGGCTTCAGGTTTACCAGCGTCCGATCTCGTGCCGGTCGTAAGCCTCCCTCATTCTCCGCAGTTGCTCTACGTCATTCCAAAGCGCGTCGCGCTCCGGCCCGGCCAAATGATTATTGTCGAGCACGTGCTGAACCGCGGCGATCGCACTGTCGAGTTTGCCTTTGTCGAATTTACCGGAACGCCACTCCTGGCCGAACTCGCGCAGTTGCTTTTCGGCGCCGTTCAACCGGTCCCGGTCGCCGCCATGCATCTTCCAGACCTTGTATCCTTGATTGAGGTCAGAGTTCACCCGCTCGATCAAGCTGGAAACCGACTCTGGCTGATAAGGTCCTCCCGGCGGCCCATACTGAGCTTTGGCCAACATGCCCATAGCGGCTAGCGCCGCCACCATAACGATTCGTTTCATTGCAAAATCTCCTCCTGCTCTATGAACGCGCCGGGTGGGCAGATTGTGTCACCCCTGAGGGCAGATTTATCGACTGGATGGGGGCTGGCCGAGCTTCCTAAACGATGCGTTTCAGATTCGTTTCAAGCTGGCTCACCGTAACTGAAAAACCGGAATTGCCCGGGTAAGAAACATCCCAACATCTTGATATTCCCTCACTTCGCACCTGTAGAGGCTCGTTTCGCTTGAAGTAGAACCGCGCCTGTGGTAGGGTAAGTCCTTGAGGATTGCCTGCCACGGCAGGCCTATTGCGTCCGTGCGGTCAACGGGCGTCACTCTTTTTGAACTACGGTTCCTTTTCACAAACTCCATGGAAGCAACTCTACAGTCGCTAGGCGGGATTCTGCTGAAAGCGGTCCCGACAGTTTTGCTGCTGATCCTGGTTCACGTTTATCTGAAATTCATGTTCTTCAAACCGCTGGCAGCGGTGCTGGAGAAGCGCCGCGAGGCGACAGAAGGCGCCCGCCAGGCGGCGGAAGCGGCCGTGGCTCGAGCCAATACCCGCGCCGCTGAGATTGAAGCCGCTCTGCGCAAGGCGCGGGAAGAAATCTACCAGGAGCACGAGCACCACCGCAAGCAGATCGTTGCAGAACAAAATCAAGCCATAGAAGAAGCTCGCAAGAAGTCGCACGGCCTGGTGCACGATGCACGGCAGCAGATAAGCGCGGAAGCCGAAGCTTCTAAAGCGGAACTCGCGACTTACGCTCAGACGCTGGCGGAACAGATCGCCGCCCGGTTACTACCCAGGAGGGCCGCCGCTTGAAACGCCTGGCTACCTGTTTGTCCCGGACGCTGGGTTTGTCCCTGGCACTGGGTTTGTTCCTGGCGCTGGCGCCGCTGGCGTTCTCCCAGGAAAAGGAAGCCACCGGTCATACCGAATCCACGGGCGATTCCTGGATCTGGTGGAAATGGGCGAATTTCCTGATGCTGGCCGGCGGGCTCGGCTATCTCATTAATAAACATGCCGGGTCGTATTTTCGCGGCCAGACGGAAGAGATCCAGCGCGCAATTTTGGAATCCGGCAGGTTAAAAGCGGAAGCCGAAGCGCACGCTGCGCAAATCGAAAAACGGCTGGCGGGAATAGAAGGCGAAATCGCGCAAATGCGCTCCCAGGCCCTCTCGGACATGGCCGCCGAGGCTGCCCGGCTGAAAAGCGATACCCAGCGCCTGCTGGAGCGGTTGGAGCAACAAACGAAATTGGAGCTGGAACTGATGACCAAGGCCGCCAAGCAGGAACTCAAGGTATTCTCCGCCGAGTTGGCGCTGGGTCTGGCCGAGAAACGCATCCGCGCCCTGTTGGATTCCGCCTCAAAAGAGAGCCTGGTGAACGCCTTTATTCAGGATTTGCACAGCGGCAGCCAGCATCGGAGCATCACCCCCGGGAGCGTCACTCAATGATCTCGGCTGCTGCGTCCCGTTACGCCCGCGTCCTGGCGGATGTCGTGGTCGATCCGGCTTCGGGCAAGAAACCCGGTGAAGCGCTGGAAGAATTGCGCGCGGTGGACAGCATGATTTCGGAGTCGGCCGCGCTGAAAGCAGCTTTGATCACGCCCGCCATCCAAGGTTCAAGAAAAAAAGCCGCTCTCGGCGACCTCATGGACGAGATGGCTATCTCGAAAATAATCCGCAATTTTCTGTTTGTCATCGTCGACCACAGGAGGATTCCGTTGTTGCCCGAGATTGTTGAAGGCTTTGAACTGGCGCTCGATGAGAGGCTGGGGTTTGCGCGCGCCGATGTTACTTCGGCCGCCGCGCTGACCTCGCCGCAGACGTCGTCGCTAGAAGCCGAACTGACGCGCTTGGCCGGCAAAGGCGTTCGGGCCCGTTACGCGGTCGACGACAATCTGCTGGGAGGGGTGGTGGCGCGCATCGGTTCTACCGTCTATGATGGGTCTCTGCGCGGTCAGCTTCAAGTAATGAGAAAAGAATTGATCGCTCGCACGGCGGGTGAATAAGGGAGCTTCGGCACAATGGCTCAAATCAGAGCAGACGAAATCGCGCGTGTATTGCGCGGCGAGATTGAAAACTACGAGCAAGCGGTGAACGTCAGCGAAACCGGCTCAGTGATCTCGGTTGGCGACGGCATCGCCCGCATTTACGGCCTGGAAAAAGTAATGGCCGGGGAAATGATCGAGTTTCCGCACAACGTTACCGGCATCGCTTTGAATCTGGAGGAAGACCAGGTGGGCGCGGTGCTGCTGGGCGAGTACCAGGAAATTAAAGAAGGCGATGAAGTGCGCCGTACCGGCAAGATCATGTCGGTACCGGTAGGCGAAGCGATGATCGGCCGCGTGGTGAATGCGCTGGGAGTGCCGATTGACGGCAAGGGCCCGATTATGGCCAAAGAATCCTACGCGGTGGAGCGCATCGCTCCCGGCGTGGTGGGCCGCCAGCCGGTGAAGGAGCCATTGCAGACCGGAATCAAGGCGATCGATGCCATGGTGCCGATTGGCCGCGGCCAACGCGAACTGATCATTGGAGACCGCCAGACCGGCAAGACGGCCGTAGCGCTCGATACCATCATCAATCAAAAGGGCGGCGACGTCATCTGCATCTACGTCGCTATCGGCCAGAAACGTTCCACCGTAGCGCAGGTGGTGAAGACGCTCGAGGATACGGGCGCGATGGAGTATACCATCGTGGTGGCCGCCACCGCTTCCGACCCGGCCCCCATGCAGTACATCGCGCCGTTCTCGGGAACCGCGATGGGCGAGTACTTTCGCGATTCCAGCCGGCATGCTTTGTTGATTTACGACGATCTCTCCAAACATGCCGCGGCGTATCGTGAGATCTCGTTGCTGCTGCGGCGTCCGCCCGGGCGCGAAGCCTATCCCGGAGACGTGTTCTATCTGCACAGCCGCCTGCTGGAGCGAGCCGCGAAACTGAACAAGGAACACGGCGCGGGTTCACTCACCGCGCTGCCCATTATCGAGACTCAGGCGGGCGACATTTCCGCGTACATTCCGACCAATGTGATCTCGATTACCGACGGGCAGATCTTCCTGCTTACCGATTTGTTCAACTCCAACGTGCGCCCGGCCGTGGACGTCGGTCTCTCGGTGAGCCGCGTGGGCGGCAGCGCTCAGATCAAAGCCATGCGACAGATTGCCGGTTCGCTCCGGCTGGATTTGGCGCAATATCGCGATCTGGCCGCGTTTGCTCAGCTCGGCTCCGATCTCGATCAGGCCTCGCAGCAACAGATCAACCGCGGCAAACGGCTGACGGAGATTCTCAAGCAGCCGCAGTATCAGCCGCTTCCCGTGGAGAAGCAGGTACTGATCATCTTCGCGGGCACCACCGGCCTGTTAGATGATATTCCGGTGGAACAATGCCGGGCGTTTGAAGCGGAGCTGCTGGCTTTTGTCGAGAACTCCAGCCCCGCCCTCTTGCAGCAGATCCGGGAGAAGAAGACCCTCGACGACGCCTTGAAAGCCGAACTCCAGACGACGATCAAGGACTTTAAGGCCCGCTTTGCCGATCAGCACAAAAAACAACTTGCCGCGGCGGTCTAACCGATGCCCAGCCTAATCGACATTCGCCGGCGCATTCGCTCGGTCAAGAACATGAAGCAGATCACCAAGGCCATGAAGATGGTCTCGGCCGCGAAACTGCGCCGTGCTCAGGACAAGGTAATTGCCGCGCGCCCGTATGCCCAAAGCATGCAGCGCATGCTGGCCAACGTCGCTAGCGCCGCTAGCCCGGACGAGATGAGCGAAATTCCGCTGCTGGCCAAGCGCGAGGAAAAGCGCATTCAATTGATCCTGATTACCGCCGATCGCGGTTTGGCCGGCGCGTTCAATGCCAACGTTAACCGGGCTGCCTTCAAGTTTATCCAGGAACACCGCGACGCCGAGGTCGCGCTGGAACTGGTGGGACGCCGCGGCCGCGATTTCTTTCGCAAGCGCCATAAGAACATCACCGGCGAATATGCGACTTTCTTTCAAAAGAACGTCCGCTACGAAGATGCGCTGCAGGTGGCCGGAAAGGTGATCGAGCGTTTTGAAAAAGGCGAGATCGACGCCGTCTACATCGTGGTGAATCACTTCCGCAACGTGGTTGCGTCGGATCTTTCTCTCACGCGGATTCTTCCGGTGGAACTGCCGCCTAACCCCGCTCCCATCGATTACATTTACGAACAACCGCCCCACCAACTGCTGCGCGGCCTGCTGCCCCGCTACGTTCAGGCGGAGATTTACCGCGCCATGCTGGAATCGTCGGCGGCCGAGCACGCCGCCCGCATGACGGCGATGGATGCCGCGACGTCCAACGCCGGCGACGTCATCGACCACTTAACTCTCACTATGAATCGCGTGCGCCAGGCGAGTATCACGCGCGAGATCATTGAGATAGTGAGCGGCGCAGCCGCTCTGGATTGAGATAGTGAGCGGCGCAGCCGCTCTGGATTGAGATAGTGAGCGGCGCTGCCGCTCTGGACTGAGATTGTGAGCGGCGCTGCCGCTCCGGATTAGAACCGACATCGAGAGACACAAACCATGGCAACCACGACCACCCCGCAAAGCGTTATCGGCCGCGTGATTCAGATCGCCGGACCGGCGATCGATATTCAGTTCCCGGAGTCCCAGATTCCCGTGATCAACACCGCGATACACATCACCAGCGAAGGGTTTGACGCTCCCACCCCCATCGATGTTGTGTGCGAGGTCGCTCAACATATTGGCGAAGGCCGCGTGCGCACCATCGCGCTGCAACCGACCGACGGCATGGTGCGCGGCATGAAGGCCGAAAGCCTGGGTATGCCGGTGACCGTTCCGGTCGGCGCCGAAACGCTTGGCCGGGTCCTCAACGTGATCGGCAATCCGGTCGACAACATGGGGCCGGTGAACACCAAGGAACGCTGGTCGATCCACCGCTCCGCTCCGGAGTTTGACGAGCAAGCCACCGAGCTGCAGATGTTCGAGACGGGCATCAAAGTGATCGACCTGCTGGAACCATATCTGCGCGGCGGCAAGATCGGCTTGTTCGGCGGCGCGGGCGTGGGCAAGACGGTCATCATCATGGAACTGATCAACAACATCGCTATAAAACATGGCGGCGTTTCGGTGTTTGCGGGCGTGGGCGAGCGGACGAGGGAAGGCAACGATTTGTGGCTCGAAATGCAGGAGTCCGGAGTGTTGGACCCGCACGATTTCAAGAAATCGAAGGTGGCGCTGATCTACGGCCAGATGACCGAGCCGCCCGGAGCCCGGCTGCGCGTGGGTCTCACCGGCTTGACGGTCGCCGAGTATTTCCGCGATCACGAAGGCCAGGATGTGCTGCTGTTTATCGACAATATTTTCCGCTTCACGCAGGCCGGTTCCGAGGTGTCGGCGCTGTTGGGCCGCATGCCGTCGGCGGTGGGATATCAGCCCAACTTGGCCAGCGAGATGGGCGAGTTGCAGGAGCGGATCACTTCGACCAAAAAGGGTTCGATTACGTCCGTGCAAGCGATCTACGTGCCCGCCGACGATTACACCGATCCCGCGCCCGCCACCACGTTTGCGCACCTCGATGCAACCACCAACCTGACCCGCAGTCTGGTGGAAAAAGGAATTTATCCGGCCGTCGATCCGCTGGCTTCCACGTCGCGCATTCTCGATGCCCGCATCGTGGGCGACGAGCATTACAACGTTGCGCAACAGGTAAAGAGTATTCTGCAACGATACAAGGATCTGCAGGACATCATCGCCATTCTCGGCATCGACGAACTGTCCGACGAAGACCGGCAGACGGTGGCGCGCGCCCGCAAGATCGAGCGCTTCCTGTCGCAGCCGTTCCACGTCGCGTCCCAGTTCACCGGCTTTGACGGCAAATATGTCGCGCTGGCCGACACCGTTCGCAGCTTCAAGGAAGTGGTGGAAGGCAAACACGACGACCTGCCCGAGCAGGCGTTTTACATGCAGGGCGACATTGAAGACGTAAAGAAGAAAGCGGAGGAAATCCGCAATCAGGGAAAGAGCTAAATGCCGGCGTCCACCTTCGACATCGAGATCGCGACTCCCGACCGCCTGCTCAGTAAAGAAAAGGCGGTCCGGGCGCAGATTCCCGCCAAAGACGGCTATATCGGCGTGCTGCCGGATCACGCACCGCTGCTTTCAGAACTGGGCACCGGCGCGCTCACCTACACCACGCCCGACGACCATCGCTTCAGCCTCGCCATCGACGGCGGCTTTCTGGAGATTCATGACAATGTCGTCCGCGTGCTGACCGACGGGGCTGAGAAGAGCCAGGAAATCGACGTCACCAAAGCTGAGAAGGATCTCAAACGCGCGCAGGACTCCATGATCAATCCGGCGCTTGGTATCGATATCGCCTCCGCCTTGATCGCAATGCGTCACGCGCAGGCGCGGATCGACGCCGCCCGCAAGGCTGCGGCTCACGAAGAATAACGCGGGGATCGCGGTGGGGCCGGCGACGCGCCGGTCGCGCAGCTCTCGCGAAGCCGGAGATTTCCGAGAGTAAAATAGGGTCAGGGCCCTATGTTCCGCCTGATCTTTTACTTGTTGGCGACCGTATTTTTCCTCACCGTTGTCCGGTCCGTGCTCGCGGTTGTGGGCCGTGCATTCTCGGTGATGGTGAACCCGCCACCTCAGCCTTCTCAGCAAGCCCCACGGCCCGAGGTTCCGGTAAGCGGCGAACTCAAGAAAGACCCGGCCTGCGGAACGTACATCTCGACGGCCACGTCGATCAAACGGACCGTGGATGGAGAGACCTATCACTTCTGTTCTGCGGAGTGCCGCGATAAGTTTGTTGCCACTTTGGCTCGCTAGCGGCCAAGACGCCGGCGCGATCATCGAGAAGCATTGCCTCGGATGCCACCGCGAGGGTGGCATTGCGCCCATGCGGCTCGACTCCTATGCGGCCGCGCGTCCCTGGGCCAAAGCCATTCGGGAAGCGGTGGTCACGCGCAAAATGCCGCCCTGGCTGGCGGATCCCGCGCATGGAAGATTCGCTAACGACAGCTCGCTGACCGAAGCGGAGATCCGGACCATCTCCACGTGGGCGTCAACCGCCCCGAAGCTGGATATCCAGGCCTCGCCGCACTCCGAGGAGTGGCGCATCGGCCAACCGGACGCTGTTTTCACCATGCCGCGGCCGATTGCGATTCCGGCTGAAGGCGCCATCGATTATCAATACATTCCGCTGCCAACGCGATTTGAGCATGACGTCTGGGTTCAGAGCGTGGAGGTGCGGCCCAGCGATCCATCCGTAGTGCACCATGCGGTGGTTTACATTCGAGAGCCCGGCTCGACCTGGACAAAAGGCCCCACCACCAGCGACGTCCTAATGGTCTACACGCCGGGCAACAGCTTTGATGTGTGGCCGGTGGGGATGGCCAAGAAGATCAAAGCCGGCTCCGATCTGGTTCTGCAGATGCATTACACCGTGAAGGGCAAACCAACCCAGGATCAGACCCGCATCGGTGTGACCTTTGCGCGTAAGCCGCCGGCCAAGGCGATTCTCACTTTGCAGCTCAATCAGGACCATTTTGTGATTCCACCGGGCGACCCGAATTACCGCGTTCAGGTTTCCGGCACGCTGCCGAACGACGCGCTGCTGCTCAGCATGTTCCCGCATATGCACCTGCGCGGCAAGGCGTTCGAATACGCGATTGCCGGCCCGAACGGCCAATATGAAACGCTGCTCAAGGTCCCGCGCTACGACTTTCATTGGCAACTGAACTACAAGCTGGCCACGCCCAGGCTGCTGCGCGCCGGAACGCGCCTGGTATGCACCGCCTGGTTCGATAATTCGCCCAATAATCCGAATAATCCCGACCCAACGGCGGAGGTGCGCTACGGCGAGCAAAGCTGGGAAGAGATGATGATCGGCTTCTTCGATGTCGCGGTCGATGCGAACGTGGATAAGCCTGCGTTTTTCGTGCGGCGGTGACAACCGCTCCCGAGCCCATTTAGTGCGTCACAGCGAATGGAAAAGTTGCAGGCACGCCAGACGTCCCTGCGATGCTCGCTGTGCAAGTTACCGCCGGAGCGGTACCGAGCGCCGTTATGTCGATTTGGAGCGCCGTATCATCGGTGGTGCTATGCAGCGCCATAAGCACCCCTGAGCAATTCGACGTCGGCACGCCGGTAGCGTTTTTCAAGTACATGCCGGTAAGGCCGAACGTCTTTGAGGGGTCACCGGCTTTAACGCTGATCGCCGTGGTTGGTGGCGTGATCGTAATGTTGTGCGGCTTGACGACTAATTGTTGCGACTGACTGCCGGAGGATGTGGTCAATGTGAACGTGTAGGTGCCTGGCGCGGTCTTCGAGCCATCGACTGTCGCCGTGAAACTTTTTCCGCCATCTCCCGCTTTCGGATTAGTAATGACTAGACTCGGATCGGAAGCAGTAAGCATTCCGGCAGCTAGCCCATCGCCCGTTAGTGTCAGCGTGATTGGGCTGTCGCCCTGGGTGATGGAAGTGGGTGATAGCGTGAATGTCGGCGCTGGGCCGGGTGCGTTAGAGATGACGCTGACGCGGTTCAGGTAGGCGATCGGGCGTCCGACCAGCTCGAGGCTGCCAAGTTTCCTCATGACTGTCTGTTGATCGTAGCCGTTACGCCCAAACTTCCCCGTGTTTCCGAGCTTCTCCAAGGCAGCTTTGTCGCCGCCGACGCTCCGTTGAAGAAGATCCCTATTGACGAACACGATCGATCGCACCTGCGTATTGTTCGGTATGATCATGCCGTCGCGCAGAGTATGGTTATCGAGGTTAATGAGCTGCTGAACGGTTTGGTCCGGAACAATTAACTCGATTCCTTTCTCGAAGGGGTTGCTGAATATGTCCGTGATCCCTTGAAAGATATTTTTGTGATGCATTGCCGCCAGCGTGGATCCACTGAAAAAGACCGCGCTACCCGTCAGGATCGGGCCGATCGCCTTGATTATATTTACGGTCGTGTTCCTCGCTCCAATCAACTGTTCCCGTTGTAAGCTGCTTCGAACAATATAATATGAGTCAGACGGCACGTTGTTCTTGAGATCTGAGTTTGGCAGCTTGAACTGAACCGCCGCGATCTGAAGGTCGTATCCGGAATTGTTGCCAATGACCACTTCGATCGGGTAATAAAGTTTGCTGATTCGAGCGCCGAAGTTATCAGACGCAGTTCTTCTCGGAAGTACCTCCCACGCGAGATCGACGGTGGGCTGAAGACCGGGCGGGATCGGGCCCGCTGCCTTTGCCGCCACCGTAATTGGAATCAACCAAGTAGAACTGGCTTCCCGGACAATGATTTGGAAATTTCCGGTTTCCGCGTCCTGGCTCACGGTTAGCGTGCCGGTCCAATCGCACATATGGCTAGTGGGCGTGGTGAACGCGATTCCCGCCCCGGTTGCGGCAATGGTCGCCTTCGTGAGATCGTGATCGGCGCAGGGCGAAACCTGAATCACAACTGTATAGCTTTTTCCCGGCACAAAGCTTTGAGGATAGATGGTAAATGGCGACGCTACAGTGATGGGAACCAGAACCCTTGTTGCGCCTTCCTGGACCGCAATGTCGAATTCTCCTAAGCCTGCCTCCTGATCGACCGCCACAGTCCCGTTCCAGGTGCATGTAGAAGGAAAACTGGGCGCGGAGAACGTGACTCCTCGCCCCGCCGGCAATACTGTAGCTTTTGTCAGATCGTGGCTGCCACAGGGCGTGGCTTGAATCGTAACTGTATAGCGACCTCCAACAAGAACGGTGTTCGGACTCACGGTGAACCCGCTATCGGCCGATCTGGCCACGTAAACGTCGCCAAGGAGTATAAGCGTGAGCGGAACTACTAGGCGTGTTCGGCCTGAAGTAACGCGTGCCAATTTAGACATCTCAATCCTCCATCGCGCTTGGTACCGCCTTTTTGGCCGGCTGCGCTACAAAATTTGTTTTCCTATCTTCTAGAACGCGGGCGCTTGCCGCTTCCCTGCAAAATAAAGGCCCCGCCGGGAAGGCGGGGCCACGGAGCAGCGCTTCGGTAAAGTGATTTCAATCGAGCATCATCGCCGCGAGGCAGTTTCCGCCTTGGCCGGCGCCAGTCATCGTCACCTCATCGCCGATGATGGCCGGCGCGTCCGGATGCTTGACTTGGTAATAATCCTTGGCTTCGTTCGGGGGAACGATCACCGATTCTTGTTGTGTGCACGGTTTGAATACCCAGGGATCATTGTAGAGATTGGGCTCCATCGGGAGGCCTCCACCGAGTGCTTGGTCGTTGAAAGCATCATAGGCACTTGGCATGTGTGCGGACCATTGATCCACCGTCAAGCTCTGCTTCGGATCGGCGAAGAAGTGGAGCCGCATGTGATGATGCAGTTCCTCTTGTAGCCAGAATGTTTCGCAGCAATTCCACTGCAGAGTCGGATGATGCCGAGCGTTCGCTTCCACCAGATACGTCAAGTAAGTGATGTAGTGCAAACGGCGCGGGTTCATCCCATTTGGAGTCAGGAACAACGGCTCCGGGGCGTCTGCGGCGTCCAGTATCCGGACGCCTCCGACACGCTCGGGCCAAGGGAGCGTTATAGTAGCATGCGTCGCCCGCGGACTGCATTTCAAGTTATGTTCAGCCAAAGAGACCACTAGGTGGTTTGTTTTCAGTTCCGGTAGTCTTGGCGTCCAGCCACCGGCGCGGACTCCTCCGAGCCGATAGTCGTGTCCATAGGGTAGTTGCTTCAAATGATGGAAAGGACCGGCGTGGTACTCGTGCATTTTGATGCTCGGAATATGCAACTGAGCGGTGCGAGCTTGGTACGACAAACGCACACCGATCATGCCATGAAGGACAACGTGTAGCTTGTAGAACTTCGGCATCGGCATGGCTGATGAATCCATGTTCATCTCGGTCTTGCCTTCGATCTCGGATTCGTCGGGCATAGGGTTCATTTTTCGTTTCTCCTTTTCGTTTGGTGAGCCGGCGCAGGCCGATTCTTGTTCTACCCAGGCTTTTTGTTAGGCGCGGCCGAAAAGCTGGTAAGCCGCCCAATAATAGGGATGCGCAGTCCCTTGATCTTCACGGATTCGTCCTGCCGCCGCCAGTGACGCTCCCGCTACTGTGTCTCCGGCGAGTAGCCGGGTGTAGAAGGCATCCATATAACGCAACCCTGTCTCCGAATCCAGATTCCAACGTGTCGCTAATACGGTTGAAGCTCCGGCTCGCAACAAAGCGGTTGCCAGGCCGAATGGCCGCGATTCTCCGAAAAACTCGGGCGCTTCCGCCGAGCAGGCCGAAATTACCGCCAGCCGGCATTGCTTCAAATCCAGCGCCGCAACCGTTTCCGCATCCAGCCGCGCCATTGCCGTGCGACCTGGTAGCAGCAAGGCCGCTTGATTTGCTGTGCTCTGCGCATGCCCTGCAAAATGAAAAACGCTAACGCGCGGCAGTTCCCTTTCGATATTTTCTAAAGTCGCCTCGCCATCCACCCACGCGCGTCCTCCCTGAAATCGCGCGGCGGCTTGCCGCGCCTCGAGCGAGGCTCCAGGGAGCGGAGTAAGCCCGGGCCCTGTCGAGACACCGACCGCGAGCAAGCTGTCCTTCGCATGGAAGGGACGCGCGGGCGAGCTTTGCTCGATGTACCGTAGCCCGGGAAAAACCGCCACGCTGCACTTTACACCGAGCATTTCCCCGCTCTTGGTAATCAGGACCTGGAATGGGACTCCGGCCAGCGCCTCATCCAGCTCAACCCATAAAGGTTCGGTAAGCGCCAATTCTGCCTCCACGGGAGTAAGAAGAAAGACAGACAACTGCCGGGCCACGGAATCGATCTCCGCAAGGGAAGAATCCGGGTCGGAGCATAGCAAATATAAGCGCCGGGAGAGCAACTCGAGTTCTTGCCGCGGAACGCTAATCGTGTGCAGCGACAGCGCTCCGTCTCGAATTCGCCAGATCAATAGGCGATCCTCAAGGGCTGCATAGATCAGCGCTTGTCCAATTCCGAGGCGTGAGAAGGAAGGGAGCGCCAGCGGTGGCATTTCGCTCTGGAGAGAGTGGAAGGCGGCTCCCCGGTACCGCTCCCACGCGTCCAGTGCCCGCTCTGGTTGCCGCTTTTCGGCGGCGAGCAAGTCGGCAAACTGGCGGTAAGCGTCGCCGTTTTCGCGAGCCCATCTTTCCTGTTGCCCGAAATTCCGCAGCGAGGCGAGGCTATGTTCGGCTGAGTCGATTACTGCTACCAAATCCGGCTCCGCTTTCGCGCGCTTTCCCAGCAGCTTGTCGGATTCCGCCACCGCGCGGAGAAAAAGCGTCTGCATGATAAAGGTGTTGCCAGCGCTCATTTCGGACCGCACTTTTTCCAGCCGCGCCAGCGCCTGCCCAGGCTTTCCCTCGCGGTTATCCAGTTCGGCAAGAAAAACTTCGCTATCCGCTAGCATGGCCTTAATTCCCCTATCGCCAGGCAGCGCGCGGAATAATGAGAAGGCAGTCGAGAAGGCGTGGCGAGCCTCGGTGGTTGCGTCCGCAAGCAGGGCCGCGCGCCCGTAATCGAACCACTCCATCGCTTCCATACTCGGGCGGCCAGCCAATTGTATTTCGGCCAGCGTCTCCCGATGCAGATGGAGCGCTAACCGCGGGCGCCCCGTATCCATCGCGGCCATTGCAAGATGGTAATAAAGCTGGTATGCCCACACCGGAGCTGCGTGCCCGGACCAGAATGCCCGCAGGCCCTCTGTACCGTGCTGCCATGCGTCCGCGTATTCCGCGGTCATCCGCTCGGACTCCGCCAGATAGGAAATCGCGCGAAGGTGCATGCCCGCGTGGGTTGGCTGTTCGGTGAGAGACACGGTCTCCTGCGCTATTCGTTTTGCCGCTCCCCGTTCGCCCGCCATGCTGCGGCAAGCGTAAGTTTCAAGGCGTTGTTGCAGCGAGGTCCAAACCCAGGAATGGCCTTGAAGCTTTCGCTCCAGCGATTCCAAGACGGGCCTGCACTCGCCCGGCGTTTGTGCTCTCCGAATCGCGTAGTCGTATTCCACGGCGGCTTGCGCGGCCCCCGCGGCGTTGCCGATCTGGTCGAACCCATCCCGGGCGCGGCGGGCGGTAGCTTCGGCGCGGCCTGCGTCCACCATGCGATTCGCCGCGACCGCTTCAGCCAGGGCCGCCGCCGCCCTCGAAAACTCCGGTACGCTCGATCCTTTTAACAGGTCGGCGAACCAGGTATCGCCCGTGGTTTTGCGAAACGCGGCATCGGCGGCTCTCACCGCCGCGAGGTTGATGGGCGCCCCCAAGGCTGGAATCCAATCCACGATGGCTCGTTCACGCAGGCAGGCCCAGCCGTCTTCCCATTGGTCGAGATTCCGCTCGAGCTCTCCATTCCTGGACCATTTGACTACTAGACTTGCAGTCATTTGCGCGCAGGGTTTTCGCGGTTCCAGGCGCGCCTTCAGCTTTTGTTGGATTTCCGCCAAACGAGTCCGGGCTTCGTCCGCCCAGCCTCCCTTGGGCTCGCGCTTCAAGAAATGCTCCCAATCGGCGTCGGCTTCGCGATACATCATTAACTTCTCGAGGACAATCGCCCGATTGAACAGCGCCACCGGATCGTCCGGCTGTTTCGCCAGGATTTTCCCTAATACCTCGACTGCCGCTCCGTAGTCGCTGGCGCGATCCTCCGTCTGGGCGCGTTCAAAGTACGCGAGCGCGAGATCGTAAGGCGCTTCCTGGTTGCCCGACTGAAGCTCCAAGGCTCGCGTCAGGCGACGGATCGCTGAGGTGTAGTTCCAATTCAGCAGCTCAATTCGCGCCAACTGCTGCAACAGAATAGGGCTGTCAGGATGACTAGAAAGTTCTTTGGCTTCTTTCCCCTCCGCCTCTAATAGAGGAATGGTCCCATTGACCCTTCCCGCCCCACCGCTGCGCTCCAGCCGAATCGGCGCATAGCCCGCTCCCGGCAGCCGAAATTCTACCGTGCGTTTCTCCTCATACGCTCTCGCCGTCAAAGTGGCGGCGGAGGGGCTCCGGAACAGCAAAAAGGCCGTGCCAGCGGCCAAAACCAGCATTGCTGCAATCGCTGCGGAAATGTATTTCATCCGCAAATTGCCAGGCGAACGCCGCGCCGGCACGACACGGAGCGGACTGCCCTGTGACGCATTCGCCGCCAGGCGTTCCGATAGTACGCTTCGCGCCGGGGCTGCGTCTAGCCGCAACGGCGGTAACCCGTCGTCAGCGTCGCCGGACGCATTCGCTTCTAGTGCGGCGCGCAGTTCGCCACCGCATTTCTCACAACCGCCAGCATGCTCCAGCAACGCTTCAGTCGATCCGCGGACCCCCGCCGCAATCTCCCACCACGTTTCCGGAGCCGGACAGCGTCCGCTGCCCGCCTCTGCAGTCCCTCGTATTGACTCCAAAACCTTCTGCCCTACCAGGTTCCGATTCATGGTCCCGGCGCAATCAGCACACTCCGCCAGATGGGCTCGTACATCTTCCGGCATGACCGCTCCCCCAAGCAGCCCGTCGATTTCATCCGAACTTAGGTGTGCCTCACGCCCAGACACTGCTCTAATCTCCTATAACGATTTTTCTGAGCCGATATCTTTCGCAGAACGAAATTGTGCGTCCCTTGCTCCGAACCCGGCTGTCCCCAATTCCACCCTCAAGATTCGGGTCAGACGGTGGACAATACTTTCCACTCCTTTGGTACTCAACTGCAAGCCGGGAATCAATGAGATAGAGCTTGCCGTCAATCCCTGGCGGTAATACAACCAAAAAATGCTCCGGTCTCTCGCGGTCGTCCCCTGCTGGGTAAGAATTTCGTCGATCTGCCGCAGCAGAATCCCGCGTTCAATCCCCTCTGCGCCTCCCGCATGATCGCGCCGGTCGGGAGGGTCGATCTCACCTAAGGATGTATCTTGGTTCGCGCCCCGCTTTTGGGTCATCGTCATTCTACAGTAATCGCTGGCAACACTCACCGCAATCGCTCGCAGATATCCAAGAATTGCATTAGGATGACTCGGTTGGAAATTTCGGAGAAGGACAGCTCCGTTGGCGCTTATTTTTAGATAAACATCCTGAACCACATCATCCAGCGGTTCGGTATTATAACGTCCCCAGCGCCGTAGAGTGCTGCCAACCGTCGCCGCGATTTGTCGATGGGTCCGTTGTAGAAACTCATCCCACGCGTCGGCGTCGCCCGGCTGCTTGCATGCCTCCACGATCTCGTCCAGAGACTGCGTCGCGTAGGCGCCGGGCACGGGTGAAGTGTATCAGAAATTTATAACAAGTTGCACACCGGTGTGACTTCATGTCGATCAATACCTCTTATAGCAGCGAAAATCGGATTCACATGCCGGCTATGTTAGCTACATTACTAACTGGAAGCAGAAAACCGGAAAGCTGGCAAGTGCCCCGGATACGCCGGTTCTTTCTGCCGAAGGGAAAGCACCTCCAACGCGACTGGCATATCGATCGGCTGGCCGATCATTGTGCTAAAGGTTCCAGTGCGGCGGTCACCCGCGTCGGATGGAACAAAGACGGCGTAGGACCCGGACCCTTATTGGAATATGCCTGGAGCAGGGCTACCTCCGTGTATGGCCCAGGCCAAGTCCCGAGCCGACTACAGTCCTGGAACCAGCGGCCCATATCGTGTAAGGCATTGTTCCAATGGAGTTAAGCACAGGTCAGGCCGATCAATCAGCTAATGGGCTTGTGTTGGCTTTTGCTGGGCGTGGTGTCGCTGGCGGCTGTCTTCTGGCCGACGCCGCGCCGGAGATACTGTTCGGAGTTGTGTGCGGCTCATCGCGCCATTGCGACGCGAGCGTGGGACGATTTTGATCGGCGGGTTCTCGGCGCCCGCAAGGCTGCCCAGCGCATGGCCAGCGGCCCCATGCAGGAATACGCCATGGGTGACCTGGATATGCTGGAAGCCCAGGGCGCCTATTTCCGAGGTCAACTGGAGCGAGCCGGCGGGCGCCTCCGCTTGGCCGTGGAGCACATCGAACGCGCTGGAGCGCCGGACCGCAACATCAAGATTTCGATGGCTCGCCACTTTCTGGGTGACGTCCACTTGGATGGCGGCGATCTGGAGCAGGCGGCCGAACAATACCGCGCGGCGGTCCAGACCGTAGCCTACACCGGGGAACCCGAGATGGCCATCTTTTCCCTGCAAAGGCTGAGCGACGTCCTGATCGAAAAGCGGGAGATGAACGAGGCTCTCGAAGTGGTCGAACAATGCATCGAGTACGAGCAGAGAATCCTGGCAAAGGCGGATGCCAAGTCCCGGCCGATGATTTCGATGATCCAACCCGACCGGGCTCTAGCTAGCCGGGACTATACCACCGCGGAGCGGTTATTCCGCGAGAAAGTGGACTACTGGTCGAGGATGGAGAACCGGTCGGAAAGCATCGACCTGACGAGATATCAGTTCCACCTGGCTGCGGCTCAGCAGGAATTGGGACGCTACGACGCGGCGGAAGAAACTCTCCGGCAGGCGTGCGAACTGGCTTTGCGGGACTACGGTCCGCAGCATCCCCGCACCGCGCGGGCGCGCCGCAAGTTGTCGCAGATGAGCCAACTCACCGCAGCGGAACTCTCGAAAATCTGATTTGAGGCTTACAGGAGTTAATTAAGAAACCGGGCCGGCCGATGCTTTCGCCGATGATTTCGCCGATGCTTTTAATGTGACGCTGAGGGCGCGCTCGCGCGAACGCCTGGCGTCCTCCGGCCTCCGCAACTGATCCTGCAAATCGGCTAACGTCTTGAGCGCCGCCACCAGGCGCGGGCCTTGCTCCCGTTCCAAAACGGACACGGCGTGAGCGAGCAATTCCTGGGCGGGGCCACTGCGTCCTGCCTTGATATACAGGGCCGCCAGACGCACTTCGGCTTCGGCGCTCTCTTCCGGTACAATGCCGACCTGGCGTTGCTGCAAGGCGAGCAACCGCTCGTATTCCTTCACCGCGCCATCGACGTCGCCGGTTTCTTCCAACGAAACGGCCAGGTACTGGATGTCGAGGGATGCTTCCTGCGATTCAATGCCGGATACCGCCCGATGAATCTTGAGCGCTTTCCGCAATAGCCGCTGCGCTTCAGTATGATTGCCCATCTGCCGGTAAAGCGTCCCGAGTTCGGTATACAGATCGGCCGATTCCAAGTGGTCCGGGCCGTAATCCTCATCCACCGCGAGGGGTTTTTCAGCATAGCCAAGCGCCTTTTGGAAGGTTGCCGCCGCCTCATTCAGGCGTCCGCTTCTCGCTTGGGCGCTTGCGATTCTGCGGAAACACAGAGCCAGGCGCTGCTTGTTTGGCTTCATCTGAGTCATTTCCAGGCGCAGGTTCTCTTCGGCCGTTTTTTGCGCCTCCGCAAACTGGCAGCGATCCATCTGAGTCTCGACCAGGGCGTCGAGAGCGTTGGACTGCAAGGACCGGCTGGACTGCTTCGCCGCTAAATCGACAGCGGCTCGGACGATTTGTTCGGCTTCAAAGAATTTATGCTGGGAGCGTTGGGCCTTGGCCAGGCCCAGGCTCAGTTCGATGGTTCGGCCAGAGGAATGCCGCCGTTCCCCCAGGGCGAGGAGAAAGTGGCGCTCGGCTTCCCGCCAGTTCTTGGCCTCCAGATGGCGGAATCCCTCAGTCCGGTTGAGATTGCGTTCCCGATACCAGCCAATGGCCTGGGTCTCCAGCCATTGCGCAATGGCATATTTCTGGCTTTTGCTCAACAGGTTTAGGGGGAACATGACCTTGGGTATACCATCGGCGGGCGGTAGTATTCCCTTTATGTGGTACCTACTTAGTACCCGTCTTTTGTGCTGGATGCGTTGCCGCAACCGGCGCAAAATGGTGTAAAGCGCTACTGCGACCGCCCGCGTCCTTCCACTGGTACGATCTCTACGACCCGGTCGCCGCGCACGAGGTGAAGAACATCGTAGCGATCGATGGTCGGATCGCAATGTGGCACTTCGAACTCGATGCGGTCACCGAGTGAGACGCGCGTCCGGCCCGGCCGGGTCAACCGGCCGTGCTCGTCGCCAGAGAATTGGAAAACTGCTTCTTCAAACCCGGCGGACGCTGCTTGGGGAGCGGGACCTTCCGTAGAAAACGCCTTGAGACCGGCATCCACCGTTACGTAATCGGCGTGGTTGGCGGAGACGACGCGCGCCTGGACAAAGAGGCTGGTCTCAAAACCAATGTGATGGCCGCCCAGTGCGTCATGATACTGCCGGTCCATGAACAGGTAGGAACCGGGCTGGATCTCATTCAAGACGCCCAGCGTCAAATCGGCCTGCAGAGTGCCGGTTCCACCGCCAGTGACGACGGAAACCGGAAAACCGGCTGCGCGTAGCGCCTCGATCGCACGGCTGAGCTTACGCATCCCTTCTTCCGCCAGCGCCAAGCGCGCGGCCGCTTGCGGGACATGCTGCCAGGTTCCACCATAACCTTGGACACCACGCAGTTTCAGGAACGGCTGTTTTCCGATGGCCTCGGCCAAGGCTATCGCTGCTTCGGGGCCGATCACACCAGTCCTGCCTTGTCCCACGTCGACGTCGATCAGTACCGGCAGCGTCACGCCCCTCTGTTGCGCAGCCTTGCCTAACTGATTTACGCCCTCGGGATGATCCACCACTACGGCCAGGTCTTGCATAGCCGCTGCCAGGCGGAGCACGCGGGCCGCGGTGTCGGCGGCGACAACCGGCGAAGTGATCAGAACGGATTCGATGCCCGCTTCCGCCAAGGCTTCCGCTTCTCCGGGCTTGGCGCAGCAGATACCGGTTGCGCCCGCTTCCATCTGAAGCTTTGCCAGGCGCGCGCATTTATGGGACTTGGCGTGAGGACGGAGCGCAACGGGCTTACCGCGCACTGCCTCTGCCAACTTGGCTACATTCTTTTCGATAACGTCGAGGTCGACAATCGCCGCCGGAGTCGCCAGCCGATGGCGCGAGCCAACTCGGTTCAAATCGGCGAGCGCGTCAGCGATGTGGGGCCGGCGGGCGATCTCTAAAGGGAGCATAGGTCAGCGGCTGACATCGCGGTGCGTCTGCTTTACTTTAAATCCGGCGCGCGCCAGGCGTTTACATATTTCAGCGGCGATCATTACCGACCGATGGTGGCCGCCGGTACAGCCGAAGGCGATGGTGAGGTAGCTTTTGCCTTCCCGAATATAGTGCGGAATCAGGTAAAGCAACAGGTCCGTAATGCGGTCCATAAACTCTATGGTCTGCGGGAAAGAACGGATATAGCGGGCCACGAGGGGATCCCGGCCGGTTTTGTTTTTGAACTCGGGTATATAGTTCGGATTCGGGAGAAAGCGGACGTCGAAAACCAAATCGCTATCCGGGGGAACGCCATGCCGGTAGCCGAAGCTGGTGACGTCGATGCGCAGCCGCGCTTCATCCCGTGCGCCCACGACGTTGGCGCCAATCACGTCGCGCAGTTCATGGACGTTGAATTTCGCGGTATCGATAATATGATCGGCCAGCATCCGGATCGGCGCCAGTTGCTCGCGCTCGGCGAGAATGCTTCCTTTTACAGACCGTTCGGTCCCCAAGGGATGCGGCCTGCGGGTCTCGCTGAACCGCCGAATCAGCGTTTCATCGTCCGCTTCCAGAAAGATCAGCCGCGTTGAGATTTTTTTCCGGATCTGCCGGAACAGTGCGGGGAATTGCTTCAGACTCCCGCCTTCGCGAATGTCGACGACGATGGCGGCGCGCCGAGCCGCGGGCGAGTCGCGGATCAGCTCTGAAAATTTTGGGATCAGTCCGATGGGCAGATTGTCCACCGCGTAATAGCCGAGATCCTCCAGCGCTTTCAGCGTTGTGCCCTTTCCCGAGCCGCTGAGGCCGGTGATGATCACCAGATCGGCGCCGCGCGGCTCAGGATGTTCTGCTGTGCGTTTGGTCATCGTCAAAACGCCATATTCAATGATCACATTTAAGACGCCGCCGTTAACAACCCGCGGCCCGGAGTTTTTGTACATTACCTCAGTCAGTGGAACGATCCCCCTGGATCGCGGCCAACGCCCCCGTCGGCCCTGCGCTTCGGTTGCGATAGGCGAGGCCTGACCAAGCGCACCGGCGCACAGCTTTAGCTTTAGCCTGTGCGCGCGGGTCAACAACCAAGGTCAACAACCCGCCGTTTGCGCGGGTCAATTAAGACGCTGCGGGGTGAATTTTGGCCACGCGCCGGTTAACAACCTGGTTAACAACCTGGTTAACAACCCGCGGCCCGGAGTTTGTACATTACCTCAGTCAGTGAGGCGATCCCCCTGGATAGCGGCCGACGCCCCCGTCGGCCCTGCGCTTCGGTTGCGATAGGCGAAGCCTGACCCGGCGCACCGGCGCACAAGCTTTAGCCGGTGCGCCACAGGCTGCACCGGCTCTAGCCGGTGCTGGTTAACATACGCAAGCAATTAGAACATCGGCTCACTAAGAGACTGCTGATACGCTGAGCATTGGCCCATTCCATTCCCCAGGACCGCACATTTCAACTAACTATCTGGCATCCGTTGGCGCTTCCCTCAGACATGCAAAACCGGGACGGATGCCAGAAACTCAGCGCACCTTTCTACCCGTATCCGGACAACCCCTCTCAAAGAGGAAGAGAGAAAGCGATTAAGTCCGTCCGGGCGTTTGTGAAAGAAGCCGAGCGCCTCCTCGCAACGGAAGAAGCCGATTTCCACTCCGTGGGCGCCGCGCTGCATATCCATTTCTATCTCTTACCGGACGCAGGAATCCGCACCGCGGGAACCATCGCGCAATCCGCGCAGCGCCACGGCCTGGCTTGCTATTGCCCTTCAATTGATCGGCTGACACTGCCGTCCTCGTTGGGCTCCAGCCCAGCGTTGAATTCCAACAAGGTTGAGGCCACAATCCCGGACGAGCAAGCGATCGTCGTCCAGATTGGGCCTTGGGTGCTTCGAGCGTACCTCGAGACCACGAGGACGCGCTACGCGAAGATCAAGCAAAGCGGCAGTGAACATTGCGGCTGCAACAATTGCACGAACTTCTCTCGCGCCCGAGGCGAGGCATATCCACCTGAGGTCTTAACCGTGATGGATTCGCTCGGAATCGATTTCAAGAAGGAGAGCGAAGTCCACTACTATGGGCGGACCGAGACGGGCCTGCACACCTACCGAGGTTGGTTCTATGTCGTTGGTTCGATCGAACAAGGACCTCAGGGCGAGGCTGAGCGGCACTTCCATCGGATGGGGCCGAGTTTCAAAATTAGCCTGGGCGCCAAGTCCAAATACGGCTACGCAGAATGGGAAACCGCGTTAATCTCCGCGGGTTTCGCGAAGTTTCCCTGCGTCGAAGTGGATTTTTACGCTGATTTACCATGGCTTTCGGAAGCGCCGGAGCCGACAAGGCGAAACAGCGAACAAGACTAGCGCTTAGCCCAGTTGCTTCGCGTATTCGTGCAGAATATAATCGCAGGCGCGCACGGTAATCGCCATCATGGTCAGCGTTGGATTCTGGCATGCATTCGAAACATAACAGGCACCATCTGTAACAAACAAATTCGGCACATCGTGTGTCTGGTTGAACCGGTTTAAGACACTGGTTTTGGGATTGTTCCCCATGCGGGCCGTCCCCACTTCATGGATGCAAAACCCGATCACCGATGGCTTGCCGGTGATCTTGACGTCTTTGGCGCCGGCCGCGTTCAACATTTCCGCCGCCTGCTCCCGGCCGTCTTCAAACAGTTTCAGGTCGTTGTCGCACCAGTCGGCGCTGATTTTCAAGACCGGCACGCCATAGGCGTCGACTCGCTCCGGATCGAGTTCCACTTTGTTTTCCTTGCGCGCCAGGCACTCACCCCAGACGCCGAGTGAGATCTTCGACGAGCCCACGCGCACGGCATCTTTGTACGCCGCGCCAAAACCCGCCGCGCCAAAGTCAAACTCCGGCCAGGACGATCCCTGATATCCGTAGCCGCGGATAAACCCGTTGGTGGTTTTTTCTTTCACGTTGCGGAAGCGGGGAATGTAGATGCCGTTGGGACGCCGCGGCATGCCGGCCCAGGGCTTCGTCTCGACTTCCGCCATCACACCGGCGGCCCCGCCTTCAAAAATGTGATCCATCAGATAGTGGCCCAAGGCGCCGCTGGAGTTAGCGATATCGGAATTGAGCAGCAAGCGCGTCGATTCGAGCGTGGAGGCGCATAGCACCACCAGTTTGCCGTAGACCTCATGCGGATCCCTCGTCAGGCGATCGATGTAGGCGATCCCGGAAGCTTTGCCGTCTTTCAGCAGCACCCGGCTGACCACAGCATCGGTCAACAAAGTGAGACGGCCGGTGCGCTGAGCGTCCGGAATGGTGGTGGTTGGGCTATTGAAGTAAGAACGGGTAATGCAACCGTTTTCGCACGGCCCGCAGTAGTGGCACGGTTGGCGGCCGTTGTGCGCTTTGGTGATGATGGCGACGCGTCCGATGGTCACGACCCGGCCCATTTTGTCTCTCACACGGTTGCGCAACAGGTGCTCGCCGCAGGTCATCTCCATGGGCGGGAAGAAAACGCTATCGGGCAATTGGGGAAGATTCTCTTGCATGCCGGAAATGCCGACATAGCGCTCCACTTCCTCGTAGTAGGGAACCATCTCGGCGTAGGAGATCGGCCAGTCGTCGCCGTAGCCGTCATGCGACGCTGCTTTGAAATCGAGGTCGCTCATCCGATAGCTCTGCCGTCCCCACGACATGCTGCGCCCGCCCAGCACGCGCATCCGGATCCAGCGGAAGGGCTTGTCCTCGGTGTAGGGATTGTCGACATCGCTGGCGAACCAGTCGTAGTTCCATTCGGTGCAGGCATAGCAGAGCGACTGGATCGGCCGGTCTTTGGCGAGTTTCGGCGACTTGCCGAGATACGGCAACTCCCACGGCGGAACATGCTCAGTGAAACCTTGCGGAGTGATTTTCGGGCCCGCCTCCACGAGCGCGACGCGCATGCCGCCTTCGGTGAGCTTCTTCGCGGCCCACCCTCCGGTGGCGCCGGAACCGACGACGATCGCGTCAAAGGTTTCCGCCGAGCGGGCTAGTTGGGCCATATGGGTAAGTATACGTGGCTGGGACGAGACTTGATTTGCTGAGGATTTTAGCTCGCGAGGGCCCGGCCCGATTGAACAAACAGATCCAAAGGGCTATGATTAAACCTGACCTGAGGAGAAATGATTTATGCCAAGCGCTTTGGCGCTTTCATGCCGATCGTCACGTTGCTGACCTCTTTGATCGTGACCTATTTTCTTTATCCCTGGACACAGGGTAAATGGCCTCTCTATTGGCGCGGTAACCTGATCGCGCTGGCCTTATTGATATTGGCCTTGAGTTGGTGCCTGGTCTACGTCGGAAACCTAGTCCTAATCCGCTTTTCGAAGAGTCCTGAGTTTTCCGACAGGCTCAGCCTTCGCTGGCGTAGCGTCTTGACAGATAAGCCAGACCCTGCGCCAATACAGGACTTCCTGGATCGCGTGGCGGATTTGCAGGTGAAAATTTCACATCCGGATCTTTCGCGGCTCAAGGAGACGATGGCGCACGCCATGACGGATTCCGGGGAGAGAATTGCGTTCATCTCAGGTCGCGACCTCCTTTACTCATACTTCACCATTGGCAGACAGGTTTGACGCTCGGGGGAAGGCTAGCGTTCAGGAAGCCGCGAGGAAAGAGCCGAAACGCCCACCACAGCAGGATGACCACTCCGATGAGCGCGCCCCCGGCTCATCAGGCGATGAGTGAATTCAATCATCGTCGTCACTTGCGGCGAGTGCGGCACTACGTCGCCATTGCAAGTGGGCCAATGACTGCCGCAGCCCGCGCCGGAGCCCGACGCGCGCACAAATCCGCCCCACACGACGACCAAAATATTCCACGCGGCCATGGCCCAGGCAAAACGGCGGAACTGCGCGGTGGTGGCCATTAGTTTTAACTAGCAGTGCGGATGGCCGAACGGCGTGCGGACATTTTCTCAAATTTCGTTCCGAGAGTTAGCCGGAAGCCGTTATTCAATCCTTCCGTATACTACAGTCATGCTTGGCATGTTTGTCGACCTCTTTGAGCATCAGGCGTATGCCGACGCGTCCCTGATAGGAGCGAAATAAGGGCGATCCAGCGGCATGAGCTGGCTGCCGGCGATCGGGAGCTTCGGACCCTCCTGCATCACATACTGGTCGCACATCGATTTTGGACTCGTCTGTGCCAGGGGCTGCCGTTTTCGGTTGAAGAAGAGAAGGAACTGCCGGATTCGCTCGATCCGATCGCGGCGCGATATCGGGAAACCCAAGCCGAGGAGCGCGGGTGGCTGGCTGGTCTCAACGAATCCGATCTGGCTCGCGAACTGCAATCGGCGTTTTTCCCGGGCCGCCGCATCGCCGTGAGCGAGGCGCTGATCCAGGTGTGTCTGCACAGCCAGGCGCACCGGTCTCAGTGCGCGGCCCGGCTGCGAACACTGGGAGGGCAACCAAGGCCGCTCGACTTTATTCATTGGCTGAAAGACCGGCCGGTTCCGGTCTGGGGCTAATTGAGGGACATATTCGATATCATGTCCTCGATCCGAGACCACACCGGCCGATGAGCAGGCGCAGCCGGCTGACAATCTGGTTCACGCCCCGCGGCGTAACTGAAATAATCCTGAAACGGCGAGTTCCCATTTTGGGAAGAGGAAGCACTCAGGGCGACGCCGACGCAGTCAATATTCGCGACTAGCCGACCAACGTAGACCGACCCAGCAAAAGAATATCGAGTCTATGTTATATTCGATATTTCGAATATCTAATGTGGCCCACGCGCGAGTTGTTCTTCGCCGGTCTTTTCGCATACGCCTTGGGAATCGGCGCCGGTCTCGTAGGTCATGCGGCGGGCAGGCCACGGCTATGGGTTGTAAAGCCGCTTTGTCTCCTGTCTTTGACTGGGGCTCTGCTCGAGTTTGGCGCGTCCATTGGCGGTTTGCTCGCCACCGCCGATCTGAGCTGGCCGGTTGCGTCCGGCATCCCATATTTGAACTACAGCGTCCGGCTCGATCCTCTCTCGGCCTACTTCAGCTTGGCCTTGTCGCTTCTGGCGGCCTCGGTGTCGGTATACTCTTTCGGCTACCTTGGCCACGGCCCCACTCGCAAAAACCCGGCGTTGTTTTGCGCGTTTTTGAATCTGCTTCTGCTCGCGCTGACGCTCGTCTTCACCGCGTCGAATATTTTGTTCTTCCTGATCGCCTGGGAGCTAACAGCGGTGGCAGCCTATTTCCTGGTCGTCTTCGATCACGAATCGGCTGAGTCCAGAAAGGGCGGGCTGCTGTACTTCCTCATGTCACGAGGCGGGACCGGAATGCTCTTCGTGGGATTTCTGCTCCTGGCTTCCGCCGCCGGCAGCATGGAATTTTCCGCCTTGCGCGGCATCAGCCGGCAACTTTCGCCGCTGGCGGGCGCCGGTGCGTTCCTGCTCCTGTTCTTCGGTTTCGGCGTGAAGGCAGGTATCGTGCCGCTGCATATCTGGTTGCCCGCCGCGCACCCCGCCGCGCCCAGCAATGTTTCCGCGCTGATGTCGGGTATCGTAATCAAGGCCGGGATCTACGGAATGGCGCGCGTGTTCTTTGACTTTTACGGCGCGCTGCCGGTGTGGGCGGGCCTCACGATGCTGACAGCGGGAGTGCTATCGGCGCTGTTAGGCGTTCTCTATGCGCTGATGGAGCACGATCTCAAGCGATTGCTGGCCTATCACAGCATCGAGAACATCGGCATCATTCTCATGGGCTTCGGCTCGGCGCTGCTGTTCCGGTCGTTCGGACATCCGCGGTTAGCCGCGCTGGCGCTGATCGCGGGTCTCTTCCACACCTTGAACCACGCCGTGTTCAAATGTCTTTTGTTCTTGGGCGCCGGAAGCGTGCTGCATTCGGCTCACACCAGAAACATGGAAGAGATGGGTGGCCTGATCCGCCGCATGCCGTCCACGGCTTTGTATTTTCTGATCGGCGCCATTGCGATCTCGGGACTTCCGCCGCTGAACGGGTTCGTGAGCGAGTGGTTCACCTATCAAGCACTCCTGGCTGGTTTCGGCGCGACCTCGGATTTGACCCGGGTTGCGTTCCCGATCGCCGGGGCGTTGCTGGCTCTGACCGCGGCCCTTGCGGCCGCCTGTTTTGTCAAAGCGTTCGGTATAACTTTTCTCGCGCTTCCCCGGAGCGAGGAGGCTGAAAAAGCACGGGAAGTCTCGTTTTCGATGCGCTCCGGGATGGCGATTCTCGCCCTGGCGTGCGTACTGCTCGGTCTGGGCGCGACGTGGTTCCTGCCGGTCTTCGATGCGATCACGAGCCGGGCATTCGGCGTCGCCATCAGCGGCGACCTAATCGCCGGGAACGGCTTTCTGCTGACGGCCGGATCGGTCACGCGAGGAACGGTATCCACCGTGGCGATTGCGCTGGCGCTCGTGGTATTGGGCTCGTTTCCGTTACTGTTGTGGCTGGTTCGGGGGCCGAAGCCGGCGCGGGTGAGCGGTCCCACATGGGATTGCGGGCTGCCCGGATTGACTGCCCAGAATGAATATACCGCGACGGCTTTTTCTAAGCCGCTGCGGATGATCTTCGCGGCTCTTTTCCGGCCGCGCAGAGAAATTCAAGCGGAGTACGAGGTGTCCCCGTACTACCCGAAGTCGATTCATTTTGAGTCGGAGATTGAACCAACGTTTGAGGCGCACGTCTACGGCCCGTTGCGCGCCGCCGTACTCTGGATTTCCTCGCGCATGCGGCGTCTTCAGGCCGGAAGCATTCACCTGTATCTGGCGTATGTCTTCGTTACCTTGATCTTGCTGTTGCTGTTTGGAGTGCGCGGATGAGCCAACAAGCTGGCCGCCCTTCTCGCACAGGCCGCGCTGGTGCTGTTTCTGTCACCTTTGATTACCGGTTTCAGCAGGACTCTGAAAGCGCGGCTGCAAACGCGGCGCGGTCCTGGAATCCTGCAGCCCTATCGCTATCTTCGAAAACTCTTGCGGAAGGGGATGGTCATCCCGGATACCGCATCCTGGATCTTCGCTTTCACGCCTTACGTCCTGTTTGCGGCCACTCTGCTGGCCTGTCTCTTGATTCCCACCATTTCCGCTCAAGCTCCCCTGAGCCTTTTCGGCGGCGTGCTGGCCGTAGTTTATTTATTGGCGCTCGGCCGCTTCTTTCTCGCGCTAGGCGGGTTGGACACCGGCAGCCCGTTCGGCGGGTTGGGCAGCAGCCGGGAAATGACCATCTCCGCGATTGCCGAGCCCGCGCTGATGCTGGCCGTTTTCACGGTGGCGATCGGAGCGGGCTCGACCGACCTGAGCACCGTCGCACAGTCCGCGCTGAGACAAAGCTGGCAGTTTCTCGCGCCTTCGCAGATGCTGGCCTTTGCCGCGCTCTTCATCGTCTTGATTGCGGAAACCGGCCGTATTCCCGTGGACAATCCCGCGACGCACCTCGAACTCACGATGATCCACGAGGCCATGATTTTAGAATATTCCGGTCCTTACCTGGCGTTGATCGAGTGGAGCGCGGCGATGAAGCAGTTGGCGCTGATGACGCTGCTGGTGAACGTGTTTTTCCCGTTCGGTTTGAGCGCGGGCTGGTGGCAACTAGGCACGCTGGTCAGCCTGGTTCTATTCGTCGCGAAACTAATGCTGCTGGCGGCCGCGGTCGTATTGGTGGAGACTTCCAACGCTAAGCTGCGCATATTCCGCGTGCCGGAATTGTTAGCGGTCGCTTTTGTGTTGAGCGCCCTGGCGCTGATATCCAAGTTCCTGTTCTGAGGAGAGGTCGAATTGCTTTTCGAGGACCCACAATTCGGAAACAAGCTGATCACCATGATGGCGGCGCTCGTTCTGGTGCTACAGATCCTGATGGTGGCTCAGCGCTGGTTGATCACCAATATCCGCGCATTCGGCGTGCAATCCTTCCTGCTTGCCTGCATCGCGGCCACCATCGCTCATTTCAACCACGCGCCTCATATCTACATCGTGGCGGTCTTGACGTTGCTATTCAAAGCCCTCCTTCTTCCGATATTGCTGGAGCGATTGGCGTTGAAGATCGAGATTCGGCAGGAGATAGAGCCGTTCGTGAATGTGCCCGTCTCAGTGATTGTGTCGGGACTTTTGACCCTGTTGGCTTACGTCGTCGCGGAATCATTTCATCGGCCCGCGGAGGCCGCCGGGCCCGCCCACCTCGGCCACAATACTCTGGCCGTGGCGATCGCGCTGTTTCTGATCGGCTTCTTCATGATGGTGAACCGCCGCAAGGCTCTGACACAGGTTCTGGCGCTGCTGTGCTTGGAAAACGGTCTGTTCCTGGCGACGATCTCGCTGACCTATGGCATGCCGCTGATTGTTGAAGTCAGGCATTTTCTTCGATCTCATAGTGGCGACGCTGCTGCTGGCCATTCTGATTTACCGGATCCGAGAGACGTTCGATTCGATGGACGTCAGCCGGTTGAGCCGGCTGAGAGGGTGACGGCTGAATGGCCGATTCTTGTGCTGCTTCTGATTCCGTTGCTGGCGAGCGCCGCTACATTTCCGCTCCGCAGCGTGCGCCGGATGGAGCTGGTGTACTTGCTATCGGCGGCGGGATCGTTTCTGGCGGCTTGCTGGCTGGCAGGCGAGGTTTTGAGATCAGGCACGGTGCAATGGGGCGACGGCTTTCTTTACGCCGATCACCTCAGCGCCTTAGTGGCGGTCCTTACCGCATTTGTATATCTCGTCTCGGCTCCCTACGCAGTGGGATACTTTCGCCGCGATGACGAACGGCGCGTATTCGACCAAACCGGCAACGGAGGAGCCGCCTATTCCAAACTGAGGAAATATTACGCGCTGACCCCTGTGTTCGGGTTCTCGATGTTTCTGGTAGCAGTGTCGAATAATCTAGGCGTGCTGTGGATCGCGGTCGAGAGCACCACGCTCGCTTCAATTTTTCTGGTGACGTTCTATGGCGGCCGGACTTCGTTGGAAGCGGCGTGGAAGTACGCCATCCTCGGCGGTGTGGGGCTCTCGATGGCTCTGTTCGGTACGGTCTTAACCTATTATGCCGCGCACCAGGTTCTCGGTGGAGAGAGTCTGAACGTATTGAATTGGTCGGTGCTGGCGGCGAGCGCTTCTCAATTCGATAAGACCGTGATGCGGCTGTCTTTCATCCTGGTTCTGCTGGGTTATGGAACCAAAGCCGGTTTGGCGCCGATGCACACCTGGAAACCGGATGCTTATAGCGAAGCCCCCGCGCCCGTTGCCGCGCTGATGGCGACAGCGGTAGTGAACTGCGCGCTGTACGCGCTGGCTCGCTTCTATGTGCTGACGGGCCGCTGCCTGGGACCGTCCTTCGCCTCCCACCTGCTGATCCTCTTCGGCTTGCTTTCCGTTGGGATCGCGGTGCCGTTCATTCTCGTGCAACGAAGTTACCGCCGGCTCTTGGCGTACTCCAGTATCGATCACGGCGGCATCATGGTGTTGGGTCTCGGATTTGGAGGGCCCCTAGGAGCGCTCGGCATGCTGCTCCACATGACTTTCCATTCCGTGACCAAGCCGCTCCTGTTTTTTTGCGCCGGCAACGCCCAGCAGCACACCGGAAACGATTCGCTGCGGAGAGGTCCGGGCGGGTTGCTGCACTCCTTGCCCGTCAGCGCGCCAATGTTCTTGCTGGCGACGCTGGCCGTCACCGGGACTCCGCCATTCAGCATGTTTCAGAGCGAATTCATGATTCTGCGCGCCGGGTTCGCGGCCCAGCAGGTGGGGTCCGTCATCTTGTTTGTGGCATTTGTGGTGGCCATCTTCTGCGGCTTCTTTTACCATGTCGCCAACTTGGTGTTCGGCCCGCCGGCCGGCCTTCCGCGCGGCGAGTCCTCACGCTGGAAGACCTTTCCGGTCATTGGCCTCTCACTCCTCATCGTGATTTTAGGATTTTGGCTTCCCGCGCCTCTGTATGCGCTGGTGGACGGCGCGGCGCGAATTCTGGCGGTGCAGCCGTGAACGAGATCTACCTGGACGCAGCGGCGCCCGAGGTACGCGAGGTTGCCGCCAGGCTGCTGGCAACAGGTTGCCGCTTGACAGCGACGTTTGCCGAAGATCGGACCGCGCTGGAAGCGTGTTTTTACGTCTACTATGTTTTCGAACAGCCGGGCGACTCCAGATATCTGCTGGTGCGGACGCCAATCGACGCTCGCCGCCCCGTCTTTCCCTCTCTGGCCGCGGAGATCCCGGCGGTGAATTGGCAGGAGCGTGAAATCCAAGATTGGTTCGGCTTGACGGCCGAAGACCATCCGAATCCGCGGCGCGTCGCTCTGCACGACAATTGGCCGGATGTGCATCCTCTCCGCAAGACGTTTTCGATTGATACCGTGCTTCCACCGTTCGAGGGCGAACAGCACGTTTTTCGGCCCACTCTCGGCGAAGGCGTGTTCCAGATCCCCGTAGGCCCCATCCATGCCGGGATCATCGAGCCGGGACATTTCAATTTCGCCGTCGCTGGCGAGCCGATCCTTTATCTGCAGTTGCGTATGTTCTATGTCCACAAAGGCATCGAGAAGCGCTTCGAGCAACTGCCGGTGAATCGCGCGGTATATCTGGCCGAGAGCATTTCCGGAGATTCGAGTTTTTCGCACGCAGCCGCTTTTTGTCAGGCGATCGAGCAAGCCGCGGATGTCGAGATCCCAGAGCGGGCCAAGCGCATGAGGACGGTTCTTCTGGAGCTGGAGCGCATTTACAACCACGTCGCGGATATTGGCGCGATTGCGACCGACGTCGGGTTCGTCATCGCGAACGCTCACGCATCGCGTCTCCGGGAGATGATCCTCCGCGAGAACGAAGAGCTAACGGGAAGCCGCCTCTTGCGCGGAATGGTCTGCCCCGGCGGAGTCCGCCGGGACTGGAACGCGGACCAGATCCAGGATCTGGGCCGAGTCCTCAATACGTTTGAGCGCGAGTTTGCGGATTTGATGCGGATTATCGAAGCCTCGGACTCTACCCGCGACCGGCTGGAGCGCACCGGCATCCTGCACCCGGAAAAGGCGCGCGATCTGGGAATCGTTGGCGTTGCGGGCCGTGCCTCCGGCGTAAACCGGGATGTCCGGCGCGACCATCCCTATGCCGGCTACCATTTGGTTTCGTTCGATGTGCCGGTCTATCAGGAAGGCGATGTGTTGCGGCGGCTGCAAGTCAGAGTCGATGAAGTACGGCAATCCCTGGGCGTGATCCGGCAGACGATCGCGCGGCTACAACCGGATAACTGCCGCGTTCCGCTTCCGCCGCTTCCGCCAGATCGATGTGCCTTAGCGGCCGTGGAGGGATGGCGCGGCGAGATCCTGCATTGGATTCGCACCGGGCCAGAGAACCGCCTGGAACGTTGCAAGATCAAGGACCCATCGATCAACAACTGGCCGGCCTTGGTCGAAGCGGTACAGGGTAATATTGTGCCCGATTTTCCCGTCATCAACAAGAGCTTCAATCTTTCGTATTCCGGCACGGACCGCTGACTATGTTCAAGATTCTGAGAAAATCCGCGCAAACCGGCCTGGTTACCATCCGCTATCCGGAAGCGCCGGCGCAAATGTCAAAGCAGTTTCGCGGGGCGCCGCGGTTTGACTTTGCCGGCTGGCGCGACGCGCGTTCGGCGGCCGGCGTCTGCCCCACGGAAGCAATTTCCATTCGCGATTCGGGCGCTACGAGGCAGGTGTCTGTCGACTACGGGTTGTGCATCTATTGTGGCGAGTGCGCCGCGGCGGACCCCGCCGCGGCGCGGATGACGCAGCAGTTTGAACTCGCGGTTGTCGACCGGCGCAATCTTGTAGTCACCGCGGAATACGCCATCAACCAGGAGGGCATCCAATACCAGCTCAGGCGCCTGAACGACGGCCATTGGCCCGACGGAGCGGCCGAAACGCTCGCGCGGAAAGTACGCGACCGTATTCATCGCGTTCTGGGGCGATCGCTCGCCATCCGCGAAGTGGACGCCGGCTCCTGCAATGGCTGCGAGGTTGAGATTACGGCGCTGAACAATCCCGTCTATGACGTGGAACGGTTGGGCATTCATTTTGTTGCTTCGCCGCGGCACGCCGACATGCTCTTAGTGACAGGCCCTGTCACGCGAAATATGGAGCTCGCCCTGGTTAAGGCTTATCGCGCCACGCCGGACCCCAAAGTGGTTGTGGCGGTTGGAGCATGCGGCATCAGCGGGGGGATTTTCGGACGCAACTACGCGACGCTCGGGGGCGTGGACGAGGTTGTTCCCGTCGGCGTGTTCATACCCGGCTGCCCTCCCCGGCCCCACGCCCTTCTGTATGGAATCCTCTTGGCTGTCGGCCAGATCGAACAGAAAGGCACGCCTCAATGAAGCAGGGACTACGGCGATTCAAAGCGGAGATCTTCCAAGCTCTCGCGCACCCGACGCGTATCGCCATCGTCGAAGCGCTGCGGTACGGCGAGATGTCGGCCGGAAGGATCATCGAGCAATTGGGCTTGGAACAAGCGAATGCATCGCAACATTTCGCGGTCCTGCGTAGCAAACAAGTCCTGATCAACCGGAAAGAAGGCAACCAGGTCTTCTACTCACTGCGCGATCCGGTCCTGATCGAAGTCCTGGATATTCTCAAGCGCTACTTCTATTCGCAGCTCTCGCAAACGGTGTCCATGCTCAAGGAGATCCGCATGGACAAAGGAAATGCGAAGAAATGACCGCTGGAGTTCCCTCATGCCGGCGGATTCAAGCGGTCTAGGACTGAATACCGGACCTAAGGATCTGTCATGAAACAACCTTGCCACTACTTCGGGCCCGCTCCCTCACGGTCGCGGCTCAGTCACACCTTCAGAGCCGCGACCGTCAGGGAGCGTTGAATTGGCCGCGATGGGCGTCCACATATCCTTCAGGACAAGCAGGTCCCGTGGTACGTCAAGATTCCGCGAATCCACGGGCCGTTTTTTATTTGGAACCACGGAGAAGCTGGCGGAAGCTACTGAGGACATCGGCTCGTTTCCGTCCGTTGTGATCGGTCTGCATGCGCTCGAAGTGTTCGCCCACAGACTGCGAAAGTCCGGCAGAACGCTGCTGTTGTGTGGAGCGCGCGATCAGCCCGCGCGGCTTCTTGAGCAAGGCGATTTCATCGAGCATGTGGGCCGTGAGAACATCCTGCCGCATGTTGAAGCTGCTTTGCGGCGGGCCCGGGAAATCAACGCCTCTTTCGGAGGCGTCGGCCAGGAGATGGCGGACGATCTGCGGGGCACGTCGCTGTAGCGGGGGCCCTAGACCGTCACTACAATCTTGCCGATTTGCTGGTTGGATTCCATATAGCGATGCGCCTCGACAATCTGCGCCAACGGGAAGGTCTTATCGATACGCGGCTTGAAATCGCCGGCCGTAAGGTGGTCAAAGACGTACCGCTTAGCTTGAGGGAAAACGGCTGGGTTCGCCACCACTTCGAAAAGGGTGTAACCGCGAATGACCAGGCTATTGCGAATGGCCGCGAAAAGCGGGAAAGGCGTCGGTTCGCTCGCTAGCGCTCCGTATTCGAAGATGGTCCCACCGAAAGAGGCAGAGGCGGCCAGCGCTTCAATGCCTTTGCCCGCGATGGGGTCGAAGATGACGCGAGCTCCTTTGCCCTCTGTAATGCTCTTGACGCGGGCGGCGAGGTCCTCTTCGCCGGTGACGATCACGTGATCCGCGCCGGCGGCCACCAACTCGGCTTTCTTCTTGGAGCCGCGGGTGGTGGCGATGGAAATTGCGCCTTCCGCCTTCGCGATCTCAATGGAGGCGATGCCCACGCTGCTGCTGGCCGCGGTGATCAGGACGAAGTCCCCCTTGGCGATTTTGCCGTGCATGACGAGCGCGCCGTAGGAGGTGAGGTACTGCATCCAAATGGAAGTCCCTTCTTCGTAAGAGAGCGTTGAGGGATACTCGGCGATAGCGAGGGCCGGAACGATGGCGACTTCGCCGTATACGCCGTAGGCATCCGCGGCGAACGCCGGCACAACGCTCGCAGTCTTGCCGATCCAGGAGGAGTCGACGCCTGGTCCAACCGCTTCGACGATTCCCGAAGCCTCGTAACCCAACTTGGACGGTAAGACCGGCTGAACTAAATAGCGGCCTTCTCGAAACATTGTTTCGGCCCGGTTGAGGCCGATGGCTTTGACGCGGAGACGGACTTCGCCGGCCGCTGGCTCCGGTAATGGCACCTCGTCCAACTCCAGGACTTCCGGACCACCCAGCCGATGGAAACGAACGATTCTCGCAGTTTTTGCAGTGTTAGTGGGCATAAGCTTCTCGACGTAACTTTGGATGAGCACCAAAGGGAGAAAGCACTAAGTTTCTAAAATTTGTATCGGGCCAAGGGTTCATCGGCCCGCGCGGTTCCGAAGAAGAGCGGGGTCGATGGCCGCCGCCATCTTCGCTACGTCCAGTCCGCCGCCTAGAAACGTGTTGACTTTCTCCGCGGTGAGGAGCGGATCTGAAGTCGCATGGCTGTGTTCTATCACCAGCAGTTGTGTACGCGGGCGAAGTGGCAGCATCGCTTTCGCGCGGCGAAGAATGCGCACATACTCGTCTTTCAACATCCGCCGGCGCGACGGCGTCGCGGCCACCGGCTGATCCCGTCGTACCAGCATGCGCTCCTGCGAATCGAGCACCTCCTCGAGATCGCGCTCGCTGAGGATTACGCGGCAGGCCAGATCCGGGGGCAAAGCGGCCAGCAGCGGGGCGATAATTTTGACCGCCCTTCCCCGCGCCTCGTACAGCCACGTCGAGTCTTTTAGTAGATTTTTCACCGGTTCGAATTCCAGATAACCGCGCGGATTATCTTCATCCGCTGCCCGCAATCCGTCTGAGACGATGCCCAGGCCGCCGGCGGCCAGCATCTGCATCAGCATCGAAGTGCCCGAACGTGGCAGACCGGTCACCACGATCAGCGATTCTTCGAGCGGCGGCATCTCGGCCGGTTTGCCCGTGAACGGTATGCCGGCGCTCTCCACTCTCTCAACCGCCCTGTGCGTGGCAGGGCGAGTCTTCATTTGGCGCGCAAGCATTTGGCGCGCAAGCATTTGGCGCGCAAGTCGACGGTGTTCCCGCGCGGATCCGGCGTCGTTGAGATGCTTATCGAGCACGGCGGCAAGTCTTACATGCGCTTCCGGAAAATTTGGGTTCAAGGATATGGCTGCGCGGAATGCCTCGGCCGCCCGCTCGTATTCCTTCATTCCCGCCAACGCGCGCCCCAGCAGAAAATGTGCGAGCGGATCGTGATAAACGCGCTGCAGCGCATCCAGAGCCGATTGCGCCGCAACGCCGAATTTCCTGCGCCCCAAAGCCACCCGGCATACGCCGAGATGCGCATGCGCGTTATCGGGATCGATCGCAAGTGCCTCTTCATAGACCCGCTGCGCGTCGCTCCAGCGGCGCAGGCGCAGATAAAGCTCGGCGGTCTGCAGGGACGCCCCCGGCACGCTTTCTAGAACAACCAGCGCTTCGGCATAACGCTTCTCCGCCGTCAATACCTGCGCTTTCAGGTAGTCGGTTACGGCCGGCTGGTAGCGAGCCAGATTGCGCCAGCGACTGAGCGACTCAGGATCGGCATCCGTCTGGCTCTTTGCCTCTTCAAACAGCGCCCGGCGGCGGCCGTCCAGGTCGTCGACAATGCGCCGCATTTCGTCGTGCATGCCGAGCGCTTGGCAGGAACTAAATAGCCGCACGGCGAAGCGCTGCTCATCGGGATCGGCCGCATACAACTCGGCGAAAATCTGCTGCGCTTCTAAGTGCCTGGCATCGTCCTGGTAGGCTTCGCCAAGGTTATAGCGCAGCTCACGAATCGTGTTGGCAACCGCCACTTCGCGATTTTTGTCCGGCCGTTCAATGTACCCCAGCGCGATCATCTGTTCCAGCGCAGCGTGCGCCGCCACCGCGTCGAGCCGCGTGTGCGGCGGATGGCGTCCATCCGCGCCACGAACTTCTTCCCAACTTGGAATAAAGGTCGCCCTTGGAGTTCTCACAAAGGCCTGCGAAAGCGCCTTTCCGTCCATGTCTTCCCCAACCGGCAGTCCGAAAAGCGCCAGGATTGTGGGCGCGACGTCCAGCACCGATGCCCCGTGCAACAATTTGTTTTTCTTTACGCCCGGACCGCCGATGGCCAGGATGCCAAAATCACGGTGCTCGATTGCGGGGCCGGCGGGAATGTCGGGGATCGATGCGGGACGCAGGTGATCCGGATGGAAGCCATGATCCGACATGAGAATGAAGGTGGCGCCTTCACCGGCTTTCTCGATCAGCGTCCCCAACATCCGATCGTGGAACTGGTACGCCATCGAGACCACGTTGTGGTACAGTTCGAAGTCGCGTTCGCCGATCCAGGGCTGCCGTGGCGGGTAATACTTCATAAAGCCGTGACAGAAGTGATCGATCGCGTCGTAATAGACCGTGAACAAATCCCACGGCTGGTTGTCCACCAGCCAGAGCGCGGCGGACTGGATGCTCATGGATTCCGCGAGCGTCCGCAGGAACAAGGCCAGGCGCTTGTCTTGATCCTGATCGATTTCGTTGGCGAGCGGAATAAACGGCTCGACCATCTCGGGCGTCAGGACGTCGGGATGCACGCGCAGGCCGGCCAGCGTTTGGGCCAGCTCGGGCGGATGAACCGCATGGGCGGGCAGCGGCCAGCCCTGATTGAGCGGTCCGCTGGCGCGATGAAAATGATCGGAAACCATCACGCCCTCGATCGGCTCGGCGGGATGGCTGGGCCACCAGCCGATCACGATGCTGCGCAAACCATTCTGATTGAGAATGTTCCACAGGGCTTTGGATTTTCGCGAGAGGTTCGTGACCGGCTGCACATCGCGGCCGTCGGGAGTTGGCTCAGAAAAACCGAGGATGCCATGCTGGAACGGCCGCTTTCCGGTAGCGATTGAAGTCCACAGCATCGGCGAGAGCGGCGGATGCAGCGTCGAGATCTGCCCCGTGGCGCCGTTTTCCACCAGCCTCCGGACGTTGGGCATTTTGCCGGCGTCGATCAGCGGCCGAATGACTTTCCAGTCAGCCGCGTCCCATCCGGCCAGGAGAACCTTACGCGCAGCCATAGTAATTCGCCCTTCGCCTCACTCACGTTCGCCAGCCGGGCGCCCACTAATATAAGGCTCTGCGAGAGCCTAATATAATTTGACTGTATGACCGCGCGGTTGGCATTGTTAATACCCGCACTTCTTCTCACCGCCGCTCTCACGCCCCAAACTGATCTCCCCGCGCCGCGCCCGGCAACCCAGAGCAGGCTGGAGCACGCGCGGGAAGTCAACTTGCAGTACGCCTCGAACATGCCCAACTTCGTGGCGGATGAAACGGCGAAGCGATACACCAGCGACAACGGATCGGCGGATTGGCGCTTTCTGGACACGATCGAGACGGAGATCACCTTCAAGGGTACTCGCGCGGTCCGGACGCAAATCCGCAGGAACGGCAAGCCCTGGAAACACCCCTTTGAGGAGCTTCCCGGCTTCAAATGGTACGGCGGCTTCGGCACCGAAATCAGACCGCTGTTTGACCCGCGGTGCCCCACCCAGATCGAGTATGCGGGCCGCGCGGAAGTCCGCGGAAAGCGGCTGCTGAAATACCGGTTCAATTCGCCGGTGGATGGTTGCTTTGCACCCTTCTACATCGATGACAAACACGATAATCCCGCGCGGACCGGGCACGCCTTCATCGACGATCCCGAGGGTAACGTGATCCAGTTGGATGAAGAAGCCACCGGATTTCCCGCGGATTTCAAGTTCGCCGATAGAACAGAGCAAGTATCGTGGGATTACGTGAAAATCGGGGATGCTTCCCATCTGCTTCCCGTCGCGGCCAATTTCGTGGTTACTTATTCGTCGGGGACCCGGACCAGGGTAGAAGTGGAGTACAAGAATCACCGGCACTTCGAGGCATCCACCAACATCACATTTCATTAAAGGCCGGAACCCGGCCGCTATTGTGAAGAAACAGACTCCTCAATCACAAATACAAAGTGCTGCTGAGGGGGTGCTCCGAGTCGTGCCCGGGAAGAGAAATTCATCCGTTTTGCAGCCTCGACCGCCGCTTGACTGTGGGGATCGGACGGCTGCAAAGAGTGCGCCTCGACCAGTTGTCCCGCTGGCGTGACGAGCCCAAACACGCAGACTGGCTGGGCCTCCGCCGCAGACCTGAAGGGCCCCCCTCCAATCACGATTTTCTGCGCTCCTGCCATCGCGGTCGCCCGTCCTCTCTCTTTCATCTCGGCGGTCGGGACAAACAAGCTCAGATCGGTGGCGGGAAGCTCCGTCAAGCTGACGACAGAAATCTCGGATACGATTTTGCCGGCTTCGGTCACAGTTACCTTTCGAGGCAGCACATGACCACTGAGTTGCGGGGCGTTTGAGTAGTCGTAAGCGTAGTATCGCCCCGGTACTTGCGAGTGCACTTGCAGCAACCCGGATTGAGGGTCTATACAGTCCTCGGTTTCCTCCCAGCGCCGGCTTGGCGTAGCAGTCGCGGCATTTCCTAAGCCGGAAAGCAAAACGCAGCTAACTGGCGCTCCGTTGAACGCCGATGTTGACACTCGGATCAACCCGTGGCCGGCGTTCGCCGTAGATGGAATCGGGTCGAGCAAGGCTGCACGCGCCTCCTGCAAGCGGAGTGGAATGGTGCTCGACGTCCCGTCCCCGAATAACATCCCGTGCGAGGAGATCTGGGTCATCGTGTATCCGGCCTCGGCTTTCGCCGTCCAGCGAAGTCCTTGTTGGGGGTCGAACAGGTCTTCCATCTCCCAGGCGCCATCATATTCCGTTTGACCGCCGGAATTTACCATAAATGTGATCTTGAGATCGTAAGCGTGGCCGGCGCTTTTCAAAGCGTAATTACTGCGAGCGCGGGCCAGAAGCTGCAACGCTGCTTCTCGACTCGCGGCCGTGGCGGCAACCTGGGTTGGACCGGTGACCATTTCGAGAGGGTCACCCGGTAGGGGCGCAATCCCTCGCACGTTTTGGCCGAGAGCCGTCAGCGATAGCCCGGCTGCCGCGAACACCCACAACATTTCCTTGGCGACCATTGAATTCTCTCTCGCTAAAATCGCAGTTTGGGCTGATAGGGCTTTTTTCCCGGTGGGTGTACCGCAGACCCGCCGCCCGATCCTCCACCCGATCCTCCACCGGACC
Source organism: Bryobacterales bacterium (assembly GCA_963836595.1). GTDB lineage: Bacteria > Acidobacteriota > Terriglobia > Bryobacterales > Bryobacteraceae > DATFZA01. Next base: position 1,736,398 of record CAWIKC010000001.1, on the reverse strand, counting down.
CACCGCCAGAGCCACCACCCGAGCCGCCCCCGCCAGTCCCACCCCCACCGGTTCCACCACCTCCCGTGCCACCACCTCCCGTGCCACCACCTCCCGTGCCACCACCTCCCGTGCCACCACCCCCCGTGCCACCACCCCCCGTGCCGGAAGAACCACAGGCGACCCGCACGTTACCCGCCAGCGAAAAAAGCGCACCCTTCTGTGTTGGCATTTCTCCGGCAATTGCCAGAATAGGAACGTCTCCTTGGCCCAGGCCGGGCGGAACGGTCAGGTTGATTTGATAAAGCCCGGCACTCGACAGTCCGACAAACGTCGTCTCGACATAGATGCTGTTGATGTAAAGCAGGACGGGATTGTTCACTGGCGCTGCGCCGGAGAACGCCTGTCCAGCCGGGACTGCGGGAGTAGTCGGACCGAACCCGACGGCGAAAAGTTCAACCATGTCGCCAGGCTCCGCGCCCATTGTCTTGTAGCCAAAACAATTCCCGGTCGGGCCGAGGATGTCGTAGGTTCCATCGCCGTAAGCCCCCGAACCGTCCGCCCTGAGAATGATTCCGGCCACATGCCTTTTGTCAAATAGCTCGAAAGAGGGCGCAAACTGATTCAAAGTCACAATCGAGGTGGCTGTTCCGCCGCCCGTCATCACAGCGACGGACACCGGGCCTGCCGCCGTGTCGTCCGGCGCCTGCGCGTTGATCTGCCCAGGACTCACATACGAAAGAAACGCGGCTTTCCCATTGATCTCCACGCTGGTCCCGCCCAGGGAGGCCGGAAAGTCGCCGTTCCAGTAGGCGGTTCCGTTGGCGAGATTCTTCCCGTAGATCGATATCCATTCGCCTGGCTGGATTACGCCTACGGTGCTGTCAACCGGAACGACGCCACCGGGCGAAATGGACGGCGGTTGCGTTTGGCTCGCTTGAAGTCTATCTCCGGAATCCTGCCTGGCCATCGCTAGCCTGACCGCCTTGACGAACGGCGTGTTCTGCGAGGTCGCCAGATGTTGGGTGGCCGCCAGGAAATTTGGAAAAGGCTCGCCCGTCCGGTTTCCCGGGCCGCTGCCGATAGTAGACGCCGAGACGTTTGTCAGCATCGCCATGGCCGAGCCGGTAGCTGCCGCGTAGATCTGCCATCTTCCCGCGCTACGCTTCAGCACTTCCCGCAGAGAGGCGGAGCGGAGGGTGGCGAAGTAGGCATCCAGGCGATGTTCCAGATCGGATTTTCGCGCAGTGCCCATCTGGTTACCTAGGGAGACCTGAGACCGTGCGAGTTTGCGACCGCCGCTGCCGCAGGCTACGCCGGTTCGCTGCCAGCGGGAACAGGAACCTCATTGGCCCCCTCCTTAGGTTTATTAAAACCTATGATCGAATTTTATACCTTCCGGAACCCGTCGAGAATACTGTGTACGTGGCATTTTTTGGCCAGGCGCGGTTGGTACTTGAATCGAATTCTCGAACCGCGAGTCCCCACCCCCATCTGTGATACGCTCTCACGCATGCGACTGCTCCTCGTCCTGGTTCTGACTTTCTCGCTCGTCTTCGCCGCCGAGCTACCCAACTCCTCTCCCGCGCAGGCCGGCTTTGCGCCCGATCGCCTGCATCGTATCGATGAAGTGATGCGCAATCATATCGCGTCCGGCACGCTGAACGGCGCCTCCGGACTGATTGCGCGCAACGGCAAAGTGGTTTTCCGCGAGGCCTGGGGCGAGTACAAGTTCGACACCATCGTCCGCATGTATTCCATGACCAAAGCCATCACCGGTGTCGCCGCCATGATTTGTTATGAAGAAGGCCGCTTCTCGCTCACCGATCCGGTCTCGAAATATTTGCCTGAGTTTGAACACATGCGCGTGGCCAAGGAAGGCAAGGACGCGGCGGGCAAGCGCATCTATTACACGGTCCCGGTTGACCGGCCGATCACGGTTCGTGATTTGTTCCGCCACACCACCGGGCTCGACTATGCCGGTCCTAAGGATGAACAGGGCGAACCGGCGTACAAGAAACTGGACATGCTGGGCGGAGCACCGCTGGTTTCGTTTGATTTGGCCGAGGCCGTCAAGCGCCTGGCAACCGCCCCGCTCAACGATGAGCCGGGCACGATGTGGCGCTATGGCTACTCGATTGACGTGCTCGGGCGGCTGGTGGAAGTGGTTTCGGGCAAGACCCTCGACCAGTTTTTTGAGGAACGCATCTTCCGGCCGCTGGGCATGAAAGATACCGCGTTCTTCGTTCCGGAAGAGAAATGGAGCCGGTTAGCGGTTCTCTATGCGCCCAAGAAGGGCGGCGGGATCGAGCGCTCCACTTCGCCCGCCCAGGACAGCTTTAAGAAGAAGCCGGCGCTGTTGCTGGGAGGCGCGGGCAGCGTTTCCACGCTGGACGATTACGCGCGCTTTTGCATGATGCTGATCAACGATGGCCAACTGGATGGCGTGCGCATTCTCGGGCGCAAGACGGTCGAGTTAATGCGCAGCGATCATCTGGGCGACCTGCCGCGCGCGGGGCTGCTGGCCGATGGCTACGGTTTTGGTCTGACTTTCGCGGTCAATAAAGGCCCGGGCAAAACGCCGACCGTCGGTTCGGAGGGCGAGTATTACTGGGGCGGTGCGGCTGGCACCAGCTTTTGGCTCGATCCCAAGGAGCACCTGTTTGGCGTGTTCCTGATCAATGTCCTGCCGCCTACCGGTATTCCGGCCGCGGATCAGTTCAAGCGCATGGCATATCAAGCGCTGGTGGATTAACGTATGCGCAGGGTGTTCGCGTTCTGCTGGACGTTCGTATTATGGAATGCCGCGCTGGTCCTTGCGGCCGAGCTGCCGTCTTCCTCTCCAGCGCAAGCCGGCTTTGCGCCCGACCGGCTGCAACGTATCGACGCGGTGATGCGCGGCCACATCGCGGCAGGCCGTCTGGCAGGAGCCTCTGGGCTGATCGCGCGCAACGGCAAGGTGGTCTTTCGCCAGACCTGGGGTGAGTACAAGTACGACACCATCGTGCGCATGTATTCCATGACCAAGGCCATCACCGGGGTCGCGGCGATGATCTGTTACGAAGAAGGTAAGTTCTCACTCACCGATCCAGTGTCCAAGTACCTTCCCGAGTTTGAACACATGCGCGTGGCTCGCGAAGGCAAGGATGCCGCCGGCAAGCGAATCTATTACACCGTGCCCGCCGATCGTCCCATCACGGTGCGCGATCTTTTCCGGCACACCACGGGGCTCGACTACGCGGGCCCTCGCGAGGAAAACGGCGAGCCCGCCTACAAGCGGATCGATATGTTCGGCTATTTGCCGCTTGTGCCCTTCGATCTTGCGGAGGGCATGCGCCGGTTGGCCAGCGTGCCGCTGAACGATCAGCCGGGAACTATGTTTCGTTATGGGTTCTCGATCGACTTGCTCGGAAGGCTGGTGGAAGTGGTCTCCGGCAAAACGCTGGATCAATTTTTCGAAGAGCGGATTTTTCGTCCTTTGGGGATGAAGGACAGCGCGTTCTTTGTGCCGGAAGACAAATGGACCCGCCTGGCCGTGCTCTATTCGCCTAAGAATGGCGGCGGAGTGGAGCGCTCCAAGCTGCCGGCGCAGGAGAGCTTCAAAAAGAAGCCGGTGCTGTTTTTGGGTGGCGCCGGGTCGGTTTCCACGCTCGACGACTATGCGCGCTTTTGCATGATGCTGGTCGACGATGGCCAGTTGGACGGTGTACGCATTCTGGGACGCAAGTCGGTAGAGCTGATGCGCAGCGATCATTTGGGTGACTTGCCGCGCGTGGGCCTGGTAGGGGAAGGCTACGGCTTCGGACTCACTTTCGCCATCAACAAAGGTCCCGGCAAATCCGCGACGGTTGGTTCGCAGGGTGAGTATTATTGGGGCGGCGCCGCCGGAACCAGCTTCTGGATCGACCCCAAAGAACACATGTTCGGCGTGTTCCTGATTCAGGTGCTGCCGCCCGCCGGTATTCCTGCCGCCGATCAGTTCCAGCGCATGGCGTATCAGGCCCTGGTGGACTAAACGGTTCAGGTTCTCCAGATACTGTTTGGCGCGGCGTTCACCGTCGCTTCGAGCTCCGCGGCTGGGCGGTTGCTGCTGCGGCATGCGCGCCTCCAGCGTGGCGAGTTGGAGTTGTTCGCGTTCCTCACCGGCAGCGCCTGTTTGAGCCTGTTGGTGTTTGTAGCGGCTGCCACGTTTCTGGTCTATCCGGCGACGTTTCTGGTCCTAGGCGCCGTGTTCCTTTTTCTACAGCACAGGCTAAAGCCTGTGCCACGAGACAGCCAAGGTGGCACGGACTTTAGTCTGTGCTGGAGATGTAGAAACTCTAGGCACAGGCTTTGGCCCTTTGCAGCGTTGTTTCTTCTCTACTCCGCTCTCTACCTCAGCCAAGCGCTGGGCCCCGAATATAGTCCCGATGGCAGCACCTATCATCTCGGCTACGTCGCGCGCTATCTTCGCCAACACGGCTTTGGCCGCATCACCACCAGCTTCTACGCCAACATGCCGCAGGGCCTGGAGATGCTGTTTCTGTTTGCATTCGCGTTCGGCAAGCACTCGGCGGCGGCGCTGGTGCACTTCGCATTTCTCGTGGCGCTGGTTTTAGGAATGGTGACCTATGCGCGGCGGTTCGGATTCCCCTTGGCAGGCATGTTCGCCGCGCTGCTGGTCTACCTGAGTCCGGTGTTCGGCTATGACGGCACAGTCGCTTATAACGACGTTGCCGCGGCGTGCGTGGTTTTCTTCCTCTTTTACCTTTTGCAGATTTGGGCGGCCGAAAAACAAGATGCCTTACTGATCCCAATTGGCGTGTTAGCCGGCTTCGCCTATTCAATCAAATACACCGCCGGGATCGCCGTCCCCTACGCCATCGCCTTTGTGTTTGTGGGGCAGGTTGTCAACCTGCGGCGGGTTGGTAACCCGCCCGAAACCTCTAGGCATCGAATCCTGGTCCCCATCGCCGTAGTCGCCTCCGCAGCCGCGGTGATGATCGTCCCGTGGCTGGCCAAAAGCTGGATCGTGTCCGGCGACCCAGTCACTCCATTCTTCACTCGCTGGTTTCCCAACCCGTACGTCAATGCCGCATTTGAAGCGGAATACCGGCGCATGTATATGCCGGCCGAAAGTCTCTGGGCGCACTTCTTAGATGCGACCTATCGCATCGGCCCAACTGCGGCGATCGTAGGCGCCATGTTTCTGCTGGCGCCGTTGGGGCTTTTCGCGCTGCGCTCGGCCCAGGGCAGGCAACTGTTACTGGCGGGGGCGCTCTTCTTGCTGCCGGGCATGTTCCAGATCCAGACTCGGTTTATATTGCCGGCGATTCCGTTTATCGCTCTCGCCATGGGACTGGTGCTGGCGCGCGTTCCCGTTCTGCTATACGCCTTAATCGTTGTGCACGCCGTGTTGAGCTGGCCCACGGTGATGCTCCACTATGCCGATGGCTCGCTCCGGGTGCGGCACTTTCTTCCCAAGCAGGCGCTACGCATCGAGTCTGAGGACTCCACGCTGAGATACCGTTTACCGGGTTATGCGGCGGCGCGAATGGTCGAGCGACTGACGCCGCCGAACGCCATAATCTTCTGCTATGCGAGTCCGGCGGAAGCCTATACCTCCCGTGAGCTGCTCATCTACTACGAATCCACGCAAAATCGCGAAGACCTCGATTTGGTTTTGCACAGAAACTTCGCCGAACTGAAACGCCGCGGCATCACTCATCTATTGATCCTGGATTCGTTTCCGGGCGATCTATCCGGGCTGAAGCGCTTGGGAACGGCGGAAAAAACGACGTTGTACGCGCTGAATTGAGCAGTTGAGATTATTTCCGGAGGGCATCCCAAGTTTGTTGATACAAGTCCAGAACCTCGGAAGCAACCGGGAATTCTCGTGGCAGACCATTGGCTTGGATGAGTTTCACCACGTCGGCATAATCTTGCGCTCGCTGGATGCCCCGGGCCAGATAGGTCGACAGTTTAGAAGAGATGAGGCTTTCCAAGGTCAGGATTTGCGGTTTGTCTGATACCACTGTGGGCACAGGAAATGTTAGTGGGCCCGGATCCAGTTTGCTTCCCGCCGGCAGCAAATCGACCTCGACTTTCGTTTCCCGATCAGTCACGCTCATCTTGGAGCCGGGATTCTCTCTGAACCCATTCATGCACAATTTCTCGCGGGCCAAACCCACGTCCGGCACGATAATATCCACATCCACCGTGGATCGCGGATACCCATGCTCTTGAACCGCAAATCCGCCGCACACATAGTGCGGAATTTGAAAAAGAGCCAGCACCTTCACCGCCTTGATGAGCGTCTTTTCGATATTTGAACCGCTGGATTCTCTCAAGAACTCCGCCTGTTCACGGAATCGAAGGGCGGTCTTCGTCATGCTAAGGGCCCGTTGACGATCGCGGCTCGGTCACGCCTTCCGAGCCGCGACCGTGAGTACCTACATTCTTTGACGAATTCTACCGAGCCGCGACCGTGAGGGAGCGGTGGCGGCCCATCGCGGAGCCTGTTTGGTACGGGCTTTGCCGGGTCATGTAGCGATTTCATGACAAGCCCTAATTACCGCCCGAACACCACTCGCGCGCGGCGGGGATCGGCGCCGCCGTTCAGCACTCCGTCGCGGACTTGAATCACGGTCGGCGCGGAGCCGTTGCTCCAGTCGGAGGCGATGTTGACGCGGTGTCCCAGCGCCATCAAAGCCTCAGCGGTCGAGCGCGGAATCCGGCCCTCCAGATTCAACCGGCCCGGCACAAATTCATGGCCGCCGAAAGAACTGTAAAAGTGCTCGGTTTGAAAACGGGGCGATTCCACGGCATCTTGCGGAAACATGCCGAATTCGATCATGTTCAGCAGCACTTGCAGCATGGCCTGGTCCTGGTTATCGCCGCCGGGCGTGGACATGATCAACGACAGCCTGCCGTCCTGGGTGACCAGGGTCGGGCTCAGCGTCACGCGCGGGCGCTTGCCCGGCTTCAGTTCATTGGGATGGCCGGCGGTCATCACGAACGATTGCAGCCGGCTGGTGAACGGAATGCCCGTGTCGCCCGCGATCACAGACGGCAGCCAGGCGCCGCTCGGCGTGGCCGAAAACGCGTTGCCCCAGTGGTCGACCACATTCACGCAAGTGGTGTCATTCACCGGACCAAAGGCCGGCGGATTGGTCGGCATCGGAGTATGAGCGCCCAAGTTTCCGGGACGGCTTTCGAGCGAGGCGTGTTTGGGATCGATCAGTTTGCGCCGCTCCGCCGCATATTCCTTCGATAGCAGAATCTCTTCCGGAATCTTGCTGAATTTCGGATCGCCATAATATTGATCGCGGTCGGCGAACGCCAGTTTAACCGCCTCGATCAACGTGTGCAAATATTCCGGGCTGTTGTGACCCATGCTCTTGAGATCGAAGCCCTCCAGAATATTCAGCGCCTCAATCATCACCGGGCCTTGCGTCCAGAAGCCGGGCTTGTAGATTTCGTAGCCGCGGTAGGTGCCGGTTCGCGGCTGGTCCACCTCGCCATGTGTCTTCTCCATGTCGTCCAAGGTGATCAATCCGCCGTGCGTTTCAGAGAACTCAGCGATGCGTTTCGCCAGCGATCCCTGATAGAACAGATTGTGCACCGCTTTCAGTTTGGCGGATCGGTTTCCGTGGGCCTTGCGTTCCGCGGCCACCAGCTTTTTCAGAGTTTTCGCCAGTTCCGGCTCCTTCAACAGCGACCCGCGCGGAGTGGTTTGGCCATCGGGATAAAAAAACTTGAACGAATCCGGCCATAACGTCAGGATCTGGCGATAGCTTTTCAGCATGCCGGCCATTTCTTCCGGCACCGGATATCCGTTCTCGGCATACTCGATGGCCGGCGCCGCGACCTGCGCGAAAGACTTGGTGCCGTACTTGTCCAACGCGACGATCAGACCGTCGAACACTCCCGGCGTGATGGCGGACAGAATTCCCTGCATCGGTACGGGAGGCATGTGGCCCGCGTCCTCCCAGGGCTCGGGCTTGCGATTGGCGTAGAACTCCACCGTGGCTTTGGCGGGCGCGATGCCGATCCCGCTGATGGCCACCACCGGCTTGCCGCTCATTTTGATCAGCGCGGGCATTTCTCCGCCCAAACCAAAGCGGCTCATTTCGGTCACGGCCGCGGCCAGCGTGGTGGCGACGCCGGCGTCTACCGCGTTGCCGCCTTCTCGCAGCAGCCGGTAACCCGATTCGACTTCGTAGCTGTTGCCGGCGCCGACCATCTCGCGCGTGCCGCGCATGGGCGGGATCATGGTGGGTGGGTCGGCCGGGATCGCCGCCGGAAGGAGCAGGAGGAGCGGGAGCAATTTGTGCTTCATTAGGGTATTCTTGTATTCTCCAACAAACGCCGGTACTTTCGCAGCAGCTCGTAAATCACGATGCCGCCGGCGGTCGCGACATTCAGGGAATGCTTACGTCCCAGCATCGGAATCCGCACGTGCGTATCGCAGAGAGCAAGCAGCTCCGGACGAACTCCCTCTACTTCGTGGCCAAAGACCAGGCAGACCGGAAACCGCGGCTGCCAATCGAACAGGTCCACCGCGTGGACGCTGGTTTCGATCGCGGCGATTTCGTAGTTTTGACGGCGTAGCTCTAAAGCCGCGTCCATCGCGGGTTCCCGATATTGCCAGGGCACCGTCTCTTCCGCGCCCAGCGCCGTTTTGGCGATCGCATGCTTGGGTGGCCGCGCGGTGATCCCGGAGAGCAGCAGTTTCTCGCAAGCGGCTCCGTCGGCTGTCCGGAAGAACGCACCGACGTTGTACATGCTGCGAACGTTGTCCAGCAGCAGGCAGACGGGCAAGCGTTTGATGGCTTCGTAGGGGCGAGCTGCTTCGGTCGCTTGATACGGTAGCCGGCTATCAGCCGGATTAGCAGTCAATTTGTCGCGTGGCATTAGTTCAGCCGGTCCAGCCCGATGCCGTATTTGCTACGAGCATTGTCCACCGGCGCAGACCCGGATGGTAGGCTTTTGGGGCCCAGAAAGGGCCGATTGACAATCGGCCGCAGGCTACCAGCCTGCCCCACAAGAGCTACCAGGGCGATTAATTGGTCGCGTGCCATTCCTTGAGCCGGTCCAGGCTGCCAAGAAACGGCTTGGAACCGGCAAACAAAAGAATAGCAGCGAGTACGTAACCCGCCAGAGAAACGTACATCAGGGACAGGTTGACAGCGTCGTCGCGTTGAAAAATATACTGCGTGGTCATGGCGACGGCGGATGGGCCGATTCCCAGCCCGATCAAATTGAGGATGAACAGATACACGGCCGAAGCCTGCCCGCGCATGGGATTGGGCATCATTTGCTGGATGGCGGCCGGCGCGATGCCGAAGGGCGCGGCGGCGCAAACCGCGGCGGGAACCAGCCAGAACAAGCCAACTTGCCCCGAAGGGGCGAGGCACAGACCGATGATCACCGGTATGGAAAGCAGTGCGATGTAAACGCCCACCCGCATGTTCGCGTTGAGCACGTCCCGGCCCCTTAGCCAGTCGGCAATGCGGCCTGCCGACACAATCCCGGCTGAACCGAAGATCGCGACAATCGTTCCATACCACAGGCCGGTAGTGGGAATGTCCCAATGAAAAACGCGCCGGTACATCTCGGGAATCCAGCCGGCGGCGGCGTAAGAAGCCATGGAGAGCAGTCCGAATCCGACGTTGTGACAAAGGAACGTAGTTTTGTTCTTGAACAAATATGCCATCACGTCGGCAAAAGGCATCGTCGACGTAAAGGAGCCAAGACCGCGGCGGACCGGCTCGCGCACCGTGAACAACAGCAACGAGAACAGCAGGCCCGGCAATCCGACGATCAGGAAAATCACCTGCCAGGGCCGGATGGCGCCGATCAGGGGAAACATCCACACGTCCTTGGCCACCGCGAACTTCACCACCAATCCGCCCAGCAGAAAAGCCATGCCGGACCCGATATAAATTCCCATCGAGTAAACGCTGATGGCTGTGGCGCGCCGGGTCTCAGGAAAATAGTCGGTGATCATGGAGTAGGCCGAGGGAGAAAGCGAAGCCTCGCCGACGCCCACTCCCATGCGTAGCGGCAGCATTTGCGCAAAGCTCCGGGCCAACCCGCAGGCAGCAGTGAACAGGCTCCAAAGCACGAAGCCCGCGGCGATGATCACGCGCCGGCTCTTGACGTCGGCCAGCCGGCCCAAGGGGATTCCAAAGCAGGTGTAGAAGAGAGCGAAAGTAAAGCCCATCAGCACGCTGACTTGCGTATCGGAAATATGCAGATCGCGCCTTAGCGGACCCACCAGCAAACTGAAGATCTGCCGGTCGATAAAAGAAAAGACGTAAATGAGAGTGAGGACCGCGACGACATACCAGGAGTAGCCGGCGGGCGGGTACGGCCGTCCAATAATCTGAGTTTTCGGCGTCGTGGCCAAGGATGGTTTGGCGGACATGATGGGGCCAATTGTATATCAGTGTGAGGGTGTCGTGCGGGCTGGTCTCCCAAAGGTCGCTTCCACCAGTGCAAGGGCTGCTTCCTTGCTGGCGACGCGCGACTCGAGTTGTGCATCTTCCACTGCTTCCAGCATCTTGGAGAACGCCGGTCCCGGACGGTAGCCGGCGGCAATGAGGTCGTTTCCGGTCAGCAGGGGAGTGGGCCGAAGTTGCCGCGGCTCTAAGCGCTCATATTGGTCCTTCATGAGCTGGTAGGAGGTCAGGTCTCCGAAGCTCGAGAGGCAATCCAAACGGTGCAGCTCCAGATGTTCTTCAAACGCGGGAAGGCGCAAAAAGCGCTTGCGGGTGCTCTCGCGCATTCTGCCGACGTCGGCGAAACGCATGTGATTGCCGATCAGCGCGAGAATCTGCTCCCGGTCGCCGTTCGAAAAACGCAAGCGATCGAGAATGGCGCGCGCCAGCGTCTCGCCCAGCTCTACGTGCCCGTCAAACCGGATGCGGTCGGCGATACGAAACGTACCCGGCTTCCCCACGTCATGCAACAGAACGCCCATCGCCAGGGCCGGCGAGGGTCTGACAGCGGCCTGGTCCAAGCCCTCCAGCATCAGCAAAGTGTGAATCCAGACGTCGCCTTCCGGATGAAATTCAGGCGGCTGCGCAACCCCCTGCATCGCCGCAACCTCGGGAAGAATGTCGCCCAGCAGTTTGGATTCGTCGAGCAGCTCAAACCCGCGCCGCGCTCCCCCTTCTGTGAGAATGCGAATCAGCTCGTCGCGGACACGCTCGGGAGCGATGCCCACGATGGAGGCATGAAGCTTCTGAACCGCGGCCAGAGTGCGTGGCTCGATTCGGAAACCAAAGCGGGCGGCGAAACGCACCGCGCGCAGCATGCGCAGATGGTCTTCCTCAAAGCGCAGTTCCGGTTCACCGATGGCGCGGATGACGCCGGTCCGCAAATCTTCCAAGCCGCCCACGTGATCCACCACTTGCGAAACATCCCGCCAGTTCTCGGGGGCCAGCAGCAGAGCGTTGATTGTGAAATCCCGGCGCAAAACATCCTGGCGAGGGTCGGTTTCAAAGCGAACGCCTTCGGGATGGCGCCCGTCGCGGTAGGCAAGGTCGCTGCGAAAGGTGGCCACTTCCACGCCGTTCACCAGAACGACGCCGAACTGCGCGCCCACCAGATCCGCACCGGGAAAAATCCGCAAAAGCTCTTCCGGCGTGGCGTCCGTCGAGATGTCGTAGTCTTTGGGATCGCGGCCCAGCAGCAAGTCCCGTACGCAGCCGCCAACCAGCCACGCCTGATGACCACGGTTGGTCAGGTGGGCGGCGATGTCGAGAGCGTTATCGGGAGGCATCAAGAATCTGCAATTCTACTCTACCGTCCATGAACCGTCGTCTTCGGTTGAACAGCTAGAATGGTCTTGTATCGAAATCACAATTCTCATGACTGTGCATGGCAACCGACCTGACTAGGAACGCCGCGACCGCCAAAGTCGTGGTGGCCACAACGGTTGCGCTCTCGTTCATTAGTTTTTGGCGAGGCGCATCCATCGTTCTTTCCGATCTGGCATCTTCGGCGTTCTACGCCGGGGGCATTGCCGAGGTGGCTGTTGGCGCCGCCGCGCCCTGGTTTGTGCTGGGTGTGATGCTGTTCAGCTTCGCGGTGCGCTCGGTTTACATGGAGAGCTGCAGCATGTTTGTCCGGGGCGGCGTGTATATCGTCGTCAAGGACAGCATGGGACCCTTTGTCGCCCGGCTGTCCGTGTCGTCGCTCGTTTTCGATTACGTTCTCACCGGACCCATTAGCGTGGTCAGCGCGGGCGCGTATCTAGGCCATCTGCTCGATGAAGTCGCCGGGATGATGGGCCAAAAATTCCCGTTCAACGTAAATTATTTCGCCGCATTCTTCGCGGTGCTGGTGACCATCTACTTTTGGTGGGCGAATACCAAGGGTCTGCATGAATCCAGCGGAAAAGCTCTGCGCATCATGCAAATTACGACCATCATGGTGGTGGCGCTGATCGTCTGGTGTCCGCTGACGATTCTTTTGAGCGGCAAATTCCATCTGCCGCCCGCTCCGTTGCCGCGCAATCTGCAATTCGGCCCGACGTCGCTGGGTTGGTTCAAGGGCACCACGTTGTGGCAAATTCCTCTCATCGCAATGACCATTGCGTTCGGCCACTCGCTGCTTTCCATGAGCGGTTTTGAAACCTTGGCGCAAGTCTACCGGGAAATCGCTTATCCGAAGATGAAGAATCTGAAAATCACCGCGAATATTGTTTGCTGGTATGCGGTGGTTTGCACGGGCGTAATCACCGTGTTGGCCGGCATGATCCTCACGAGCGCCGAAATTCGCGATAAGTATTCGGATAACTTGCTCGGCGGTTTGGCCATGCATCTGGCCGGGCCCGAATTGTTGCGGCTGGCGTTTCACATCTTTGTGGTGATTGTCGGCATCCTGATTCTTTCGGGCGCCGTGAATACTTCTATTATCGGCGCCAACGGCGTTCTGAACCGCGTCGCGGAAGACGGCGTTTTATTAGATTGGTTCCGCAAGCCGCACAAACGCTTTGGCACCACCTCTCGCATTATCAACACCATTACGCTGCTGCAGTTGGCCACCATAATCGGCAGCCGCGGAGACGTTTACCTGCTGGGTGAGGCGTATGCCTTCGGCGTGGTCTGGAGTTTCTTTCTCAAGTCCCTCGGCGTGCTGGTTCTGCGCTATCAGCGGCACGATCAGGAATACAAATTCCCATTCAATATTCACCTCGGCAAAGTGGAGATTCCCATCGGCCTGGGAGCGACCACTCTGGTTCTCGGCGCGGTGGCCGTCGCCAATCTGTTCTCCAAAGAGTATGCAACCAAGTATGGCGTGGCCTTCACCCTGGTGGTGTTTACCCTCTTTACCGTCTCCGAGCGCATCAATACCAGGCGGCGCGCGGTGGATCACCTGACGGAAAAACCTCTCGAGGAATTCAACCTCGATCTTCAGGCGCAGATCGATGCCAAGAGCTTGCACGCGCGTCCGGGGTCGGTGCTGGTGGCCGTGCGCGACTACCACAACATGGATCACTTGAAAAAGGTGCTGCAAAAGACCAACCTGCGGCGTCACGACATTGTCGTGATGACCGTACGCACCATCTCGACAGGCGCCGGCGAGTATGATTTATCCGACGAGCAGCTTTTCAGCGACTACGAGAAAGAACTGTTCAGCCATGTTGTGGAGGTCGCCGAGAAGGAAGGCAAGCCGGTGGAACTCCTGGTGGTGCCGGGAGTGAATCCATTTGACGCCATGGTGCAGGGCGCGGCCAATCTAAAGGCCTCCCGGCTGGTGACTGGCGTCTCAGCGCGGATGCCATCGGAAGAATTGGCGCAGCAAATCGGCCGGGCCTGGGAGGCGCTGCCCGAACCGCGCCATCCCTTCTCGCTCGAAATCATCCGCCCCGACCGGCCTTCCACCTACGTCAACCTGGGCCCGCATCCGCCGCGCCTTTGGCCGGAAGATGTCGACCGCCTGCATGAGCTGTGGTTGCGCCTTTCCGAAAGCAAAAGCGTCGGCGCGCGGCTGCATCATCGGGATGTCGTGGGGCTGGCCTTGCGCCGGCTGGAAAAAGAGCTGACCGGCGCCGAGCGCGAGGAGATTCTGCGCGAACTGGAACAGGATTTGCGAAAGAGTTAGTCAAGATCGGCCGCCGATGAACCACTCATGGCCCGGCTCCGCTTGGGCCGCCCGGCCGTCGACCTACGTCAACCTCGGTCCACATCCGCCGCGCCTTTGGCCGGAAGATGTCGACCGCCTGCATGAGCTGTGGTTGCGGCTTTCCGAAAGCAAAAAGCGTCGGCGCGCGGCTGCATCATCGGGATGTCGTGGGGTTGGCCTTGCGCCGGCTGGAAAAAGAGCTGACCGGCGCCGAGCGCGAGGAGATTCTGCGCGAACTGGAACAGGATTTGCGAAAGAGCTATTGAGACTCGCTAAATAAAGTGACAGGCGCGCTCAGCAGACAGGCTGATAACGCTGCACGGGTTTAATAACCCGCGCGCACAGGCTAAGCTAAAGCCTGTGCGCCAAGGTGGCACGGACTTTAGTCTGTGCAGAAAATGTAGAAACTCTAGGCGCGGGTTTAATAGCCCGCGGACTCTAGGCGCGGGTTTAATAACCCACGGCAGGTTAAATAACCTGTCCCACAAGCCGAGGTAGATCCGTCACTCTATTTTGCGAGCCTCAATAGCCAAGATTGGCCGCCGGAAGAACGTCACTCGATCGAGAACTTGTGGCGGACTTCACTGGTCTGACTCCCCTCGTGGTCGCGCACCGTCACCACCAGCGTGTAGGTTCCAAGCGGGGTCTCTTTGGGAATTGTCAGGCTGATCACTCCAGGCGTATACCGCCGCGGATAGAAACTCTGATTTTTCTCTTCGGCGGCCGGCAACTTCGAGTAGACCTCCTCGCCTTGCGCGTTGAGAATCGCCAGTCCATAGTCGATGTCAAACGCATTCTGCTCGTCCAGCCGATAGCCGGTCATGTCAAAACGCGACAGCAGCGTGTCTCCCGGCCGGTAAGCCGCCACCCGAAGAGGCTCGGTATCTTCTTCCCGGCGCAGAAAACGGAAGTTGCGGATCACCAGAGTGTCGCTCGGCTCAACTTTGGGTCCTTCCACCGCAAAGACAAGTTCAGTGCTGGCCTCTTTCTTTGAGTTTTCGTCGCGGGCGTGAAACTTCACGTGGTAGGAACCGCTGTCGGCAAAAGCCGGGACCGAAAACGAATAGCGCGCCTTAGGCATCCACTTGCGATCCTCCGGCGCCAGCGGTGTCGCAATCTTGCCTTCGCCGGGCTTCACTATCAGAATGCCTTTAGAATCGCGAACCTCGATCGACCAGGTTAGGGAAATCGTATCCTTGTCGTTCTGCTCCACCTTCTGGTAGCCGGTCAGTTGACAACTGAAATAAACCGCCTCGCCCGGAGCAAACGCGAAGCCAACCGGAATCGGCAGGCCATCTTCGTTCTGTTGCAACGAAGCATTCTCGATAGTGAGTTTGGGGACCTCATCCGGAGAGGCGGAAAGTACGCAAGCGAGAAAAAGGAACCAAACGGCTTTCATGCTCATCTCTCTCCTTTCAAGATACAGTGAAAGGAAGGGGGGTCTTCGATCCAGTGCTGCGTATTTTCCTAATTGGGCTGTTGAGTATCTGGCCGGCGCTGGCTCAGTCCGAGCATCCGCTGACCGGCCGCAAGATCGCCCCCGTCATGGGCGCCGGCGGCGCGGGCTGGCTGGAGCGCAGCGAGCGCGAATCGGAAGAGGCGCCCGAAAAAGCGCTCGACGCCCTAGATCTTCAGAAGGGCATGGCGGTAGCGGACGTGGGCGCCGGCACAGGGTATTTTTCGCTGCGCATGGCGCGCCGGGTTGGGCCGGAAGGAAAGGTTTACGCAAACGACGTGCAGCCGGAGATGCTCGACAAGCTGCGCGCCAACGCCGCCAAGGCGAAGCTGGGAAACGTGGAAACCGTGCTTGGCTCGGAAGCCGATCCCAAACTGCCTGCCAATGCACTTGACCTCGTGCTGCTGGTCGACGTTTATCACGAGTTCTCCCAGCCGCAGGAGATGCTGCAACATATCCGCGCTGCTCTCAAACCAAGTGGACGATTGGTGCTGCTCGAATACCGCAAAGAAGACCCGGCGGTGCCCATCCGGCCCGATCACAAGATGAGCGTTGTCGAAGTGAAAACCGAGGTCGAAGCGGAAGGCTACCGGCTCGATAAAGTGATCGAGACGCTCCCACGCCAGCACATCATTATTTTTAAGAAGCTCAGCATGTAGGAGAGTTCAAAGCTAAAGCTCGTCTCCGGCAACCGGAGGCTGGTTGCGACCCGCGGAGCGGAGAACGCGCTTCGCCTTTCCGAGGTTGGCGCGGGCAGCCCGTTCGGCAAAATAATCCTCGGTCCGTAGCGCCGAAAGTTTCTCCGCCACCGCGACGTTGATTAATTGATTCAGAGCGACGCCCTCGGACTGGGCGACGCGTTTGGCTTCTTCTAGGAGTGAAGTCTGAAGACGCAGAGCAACGTTACTTTTTCTCATGGTTTAAGCCTCGGATTCTCCGCAAAAAAGCGCCCGGCGGAAAAACGACCACAAATAGGTTCTGTATCATCCGGTAGCTGCCGCCATCTGAAGACTCGGAGTATCATCTTGTTGTGATACGCCGACTGTATATCCACAACTTCCGTTGTCTGGAGAACTTTGAACTCACGATTTCAGACATGCGGTCTGTCCTGCTGATCGGAAAGAACGGCGCGGGCAAGACAACCGTCGCCTTGGCATTGGAAATTCTCCAAAGAATAGCGCGAGGCGTCAACCGGGTGGGCGATTTGGTAAAGCCAAAGGACTTGGCCGGCGGTCACCGTGACGCACCCATGCGATTTGAGATTGAGGTCGAGTTGACAACCGACGTGTTTGGGTTGGTACCCAGAGTGTTTCGATACGTGATCGCTTTCGAGTATCCTTCTGGCTTCAAGGAATTGCGGGTATTCGAGGAGAGTCTGTCGGTCGACGGAAACCCCGTTTATAGCCGGGAAGTGGCGGAGGTGAATCTCGCAAAAAAGGGCCAGGATCTGGCGGCGAAGTTCAGCATTGATTGGCACCTGGTGGCGCTCCCGATCATTCAAGAAAAGGCCGGGGGAGATCCATTGCACATCTTCAAGCAGTGGCTGGCACGCATCCTGATCCTCAGGCCAATGCCCGCCTTGATTGCGGGCGACTCCGAAGAAGAAACGCTGCAGCCTAATCTTCAAGTGACCAATTTTGGCGAATGGTTTACCGGCCTTTTGAAGTCTTGGCCCGCCGCTTATGCCAAGATCGACAACTATCTCAAGCAGGTGATGCCGGATTTTAAGGACATCAAGAACCGCGAGATCGGCGCAGACTACCGGAGCCTGGTGGTGCAGTTCTCCAACCAACAGGGAAGCGTAAGTCTTCCCTTCGGGGATCTCTCCGACGGTGAGAAATGTTTCATGATCTGCGCCCTTGTGCTTGCGGCGAACGACAACGAAGACTATGGCCCGCTGCTGTGCTTTTGGGACGAGCCGGACAATTACCTGGCACTGTCCGAGGTTGGGCATTTTGTGATGGCGCTGCGCAAGGCGTTTCAAGAGAGTGGCCAATTCATTGCTACTTCGCAGAACCCAGAGGCAATCACTCGTTTCTCCGACGAGAACACACTGGTTCTGTATAGGGAGAGCCATCTCGAGCCGACCCGTGTCCGCCGGCTCGACGAAATGAGGGTCGAGGGAGACCTCGTCGGCGCCCTAGTTCGCGGCGACCTGGAACCGTGATGGTCAACAGGCATCAGCCGCACCTGCTGGTCATACCCGAGGACGACGCCAACCGCCAAATAGCAAACGGCTTTGTCCTCGGATTTTACGTTCGCGATCGGAACATTCAGGTGCTCCCAGTTGCCGGTGGCTGGAGGGAGGTCTTAAAGCGTTTCAAGTCGGAGCACGCTGGCGAAATGGAGAGGTTTCCGGAACGGCTGGTGGTCCTACTGATCGATTTTGACGGTAACGACAATCGGCTGAGCGAGGTGAAAAGAGACATCCCGGCCGATTTGCTGGCGAGAGTCTTCATACTCGGCGCCTGGACCGAGCCGGAACAGTTTAAGAAGCGTGGCCTCGGCTCGTATGAAACGATCGGCAAAAAGATGGCCTTAGACTGCCGCGACAACACGAATCACATCTGGGGCGACGATCTCCTTCGACACAACGCTGGAGAACTTGACCGCTTGCGCGAGCGAGTTCGCCCTATTTTGTTCTAGGGTCCGACGCGGTCCCGCCAACGTCGTGAGACGCGACTTGGCTCAGCATGCGCCGTGATATCATCGCTCGCATTGTGAGCGACCAAAACCTGCTGTCCGGAATTCGCGTGATCGACTGCGGAACTTATATCGCCGCTCCGGCGGCGGCCGTGATCATGAGCGACTTTGGCGCCGAGGTGATCAAAATCGAACGGCCCCCGTACGGCGATCCCTACCGCTATCTGTCGCGGGTTCCGGGCATGCCGGTCTCCGATGTGGGAAACGTGGAAACCGTGCTTGGCTCGGAAGCCGATCCCAAACTGCCTGCCAATGCACTTGACCTCGTGCTGCTAGTTGACGTTTATCACGAGTTCTCCCAGCCGCAGGAGATGCTGCAACATATCCGCGCTGCTCTCAAACCAAGTGGACGATTGGTGCTGCTCGAATACCGCAAAGAAGACCCGGCGGTGCCCATCCGGCCCGATCACAAGATGAGCGTTGTCGAAGTGAAAACCGAGGTCGAAGCGGAAGGCTACCGGCTCGACAAAGTGATCGAGACGCTTCCGCGGCAGCACATCATTATTTTTAAGAAGCTCAGCATGTAGGAGAGTTCAAAGCTAAAGCTCGTCTCCGGCAACCGGAGGCTGGTTGCGGCCCGCGGAGCGGAGAACGCGCTTCGCCTTTCCGAGGTTGGCGCGGGCTGCCCGTTCGGCAAAGTAATCCTCGGTGCGCAGTGCCGAAAGTTTCTCCGCCACCGCAACGTTGATTAATTGATTGAGAGCGACGCCCTCGGATTGGGCCACGCGTTTGGCTTCTTCTAGGAGTGAAGTCTGAAGACGAAGAGCGACGTTACTTTTTCTCATGGCTTAAGCCTCGGATTCTCCGCAAAAGGGCGCCCGGCGGAAAAACACTAATTCCAAATTCGCCCGCTGCCGCGGCGAGATGCCGCAAATTAAACGTGACAAGATAATCGGCTGTGCCGTTGACCGCCGTCTCTAGAACCATCTCGTCCGCTGGATCCTTGAGTCTGGGTCGCCAAAGGAACCGGAGTTGGACCGGTTCAATCACTGCCGCCAGCGCGTCGAGCACGGAGTCCACGCCAACTCGTGAAATCCCAGCCTCCCGGAGATGTTCCGGGCGCGTGAGCACGGCCTCGTACTCGATCATCAACGGTACCGACACCAGCATCGTGAACTCTCTATCCAGAGCGGCCAGGAGAAGTTGGCGAGACGCGCCGCGGTCGCTACGAAAACCAGCGACCAGTACATCCGAATCCAGCACGAGACGCATTCGAACTCAAAGTCGATGATACCATTGCGATGATATCGCCCGCAATAGCTTGCCAGGCGTCTTGGGGGGCCAGTAGCTGCCGCCATCTATTTAGAACCTCAGCCTGCGCCGTGATATCATCGCTCGCATTGTGAGCGACCAAAACCTGCTATCCGGAATTCGCGTGATCGACTGCGGAACTTATATCGCCGCTCCGGCGGCGGCCGTGATCATGAGCGACTTTGGCGCCGAGGTGATCAAAATCGAACGGCCCCCGTTCGGCGATCCCTACCGCTATCTGTCGCGGGTGCCCGGCATGCCGGTTTCCGATGAGCTGTATTGCTGGACTGCCACTGGACGCAACAAGAAGAGCGTGGGGCTCAATCTGGAGTCCGAAGCGGGCCGCGAAGCGCTGCTGCGGCTGGCGGCCAAAGCCGACGTTTTCATCACCAACTACCAGGCTCCGCTGCTCGAGAAGTTCCGGATCGCCGAACCCGACCTGCGCCCTTTGAACGAAGGCTTGATCTACGCGCATGTCACCGGCTACGGCGAAACCGGTCCGGACGCTTCGCGCCCGGGATATGACGTGACTGCGTATTGGGCGCGTTCCGGCCTGATGAACGCCATGCATAGCGCGGGTTGCGATCCCGTGCTATCCGTCGCCGGATTGGGAGACCACCCCACATCAATGAGCGTGTTCGCCGGAGTCATGCTGGCGCTCTATCGCCGCGCGGCCACCGGCCAGGGATCGCACATCATGACCTCGCTGATGGCGAACGGCGCATGGGCGAATTTTTGCGGCTTGCAGGCTGCTTTTGCCGGAGCAAAATTTCTGCCGCGCTGGACCCGGAGCACAGGCCCGAATCCGATCGTCAGTCACTACGTCACGCGCGATGGAAAGCGGTTCATGATTTGCTGTTTGGATCCAAAACACGACTGGGCCCGTTTGTGCCGGGCGCTTGGATTGCCGGAGTTGATCGAAGATCCGCGCTTTTGCTCACCCGAATCCCGGCGCGCCAACGCCCCCGCTCTGGTCGCGATCATCGACACTAAAGTGGCCGAAAAGGATATGGCCGAGTGGATCGAGATATTCCGCCGGAACGAAGTCGTCTGGGGTCCGGTTCCCAGCACGGAGGAAGTCTCACGCGATCCTCAGATGCACGTAAACGGCGTTTTCCCGGAGATCGAGCCCGGCCTCCACACCGTCAACAGCCCGATCAACATCGCGGGCGTTGAAAAAGTCAAGCCACGCCGCGGGTCCGCAGTCGGTGCCGACACGAGAGAGACGCTGCGCAGCTTGGGTTACAGCGAAGATGCCATCGAGCACATGATGCAATCGGGCGCCGCGTGTTAGAGGCAGC
This sequence comes from Bryobacterales bacterium, assembly GCA_963836595.1. Lineage (GTDB taxonomy): Bacteria > Acidobacteriota > Terriglobia > Bryobacterales > Bryobacteraceae > DATFZA01. Next base: position 1,715,590 of record CAWIKC010000001.1, on the reverse strand, counting down.
CTAATCCACCACCGAACTCCATCCGCGGCGTGACAGGTCCCAATAAATTACGGCGCCGGCCGCTACTCCCACCGCCGTAATGACGGCGCCAAGCGCGTACTCCTGCAACAGCAGCTTGCCCACGCCAAACAGAATCCCGTAGATCAGCACACACCCACAGATCCAATCGATGAGGTTCCAAGCCGCGCCTTGCGAAGCCCGGACGTCGGGAGCAAGCTTGGCAATGGGCCGCCAGCCGGCCAGCGAAGGATGCACGCGCCGGTAAAAGGCAACTAAAGTCGCGTTCGATTCGGGCGCCGTTAGAAAAGTGACCGCAATCCACACCACCGTCGTCGCCGCCACGGTGATCAGCATGATCCAGGCAAAATCCAAAGCGTTGTCGCTGTCCAACCCGCGGACCGCTTGCAGGTAGACCGATACGACCAGGGCCGCAAGCATGGCGGAGACTTCGCTCCAGGCGTTGATTCTCCACCAGTACCAGCGCAGCAGATACACCGCGCCGGTTCCGGCGCCGATGGACAACAGCCATTTCCAGGCGCCGCCGATCGATGTCATATTGAACGTGATCACGACGGAGATCACCGTCAACAACACCGTCGCCCACTGGGAAGCAACCACGTAGTGGCGTTCTGTTGCGGCCGGTTTCAGAAAGCGCCGGTAAAAATCGTTCACCAGATAACTCGCGCCCCAGTTCAATTGCGTCGCGATAGTCGACATGTATGCCGCCGCGAACGCCGCAATCATGAGCCCACGCAGCGACGGCGGCAGATAGCCGATCATCACGCGAATGTAGCCCGTCTCGGGGTCCTCCAGATTCGGATAGAGAATCAGCGAAGCCAGCGCCACGATGACCCAGGGCCAAGGCCGCACGGCGTAGTGCGCGACGTTGAACCAAAGCGTGGCCAGCAGCGAGTTCTTCTCGTCTTTGGCGCAGAACATACGCTGGGCGATATAACCGCCGCCTCCCGGCTCGGCGCCCGGATACCAGGAAGCCCACCAGTTCACGGAGATATAGACCAGAAACGTGATCATGGGCATCCAGGCGGAATTGAGATCGGGGACAAAACTCAGCACCGAGCCTTGCCCGCGCGCGGCATCGATCACCAGCAGTTTGGCTTTCATGGCGCCAATCCCGCCCACCGCCTGCACCGCGAAAACCGCCAGCGCGATCACCATCCCCATCTTGATGATGAACTGAAATACATCGGTGACCAATACGCCCCATAAGCCGGATAGCGTGGAAATAAACGAAGTGAGAGCGATGATGCCAACCACGATCAACAGCGCTTGCAGCTTGTTCACGCCGAGAACCAGGATGAGAATTTTCACCATCGCCAGGTTGACCCAGCCCAGGATGATGCAGTTGATCGGAATGCCGAGATAGAGTGCGCGGAAGCCACGCAGGAACGCGGCCGGCTTGCCCGCGTAGCGCAGCTCGGAAAACTCGATATCGGTCATGATGCCCGCGCGCCGCCACAGCCGCGCATAAAAGAACACCGTCAGCATGCCGCTGGCGACAAAATTCCACCACACCCAATTGCCGGCGATGCCGTTTCGGGCCACAAAACCGGTCACGACCAACGGCGTATCGGCGGCAAACGTCGTGGCCACCATCGATGTCCCGGCCAGCCACCAGGGCACATTGCGCCCGGAAAGAAAGAACTCGCTGACATTCTTCCCCGCGCGGGCCTTGTAATAGAGACCAATGCCGATATTGAACAGAAAGTAGAGAGCGACGACCAACCAGTCGACGAAGGTAAGCTGCACTCCTGAATTCTACCGGGAGTTTCAGCCGGCCTTCATGGCAAGCCGGCCATGAAGGCGTTCATTTCGCGCAACACATCCGCTTCGTTCGATTGAAAGACGTAGTGATTCGCGTGCGGCAATCGCACCACGCGCGCGGAAGGCAATCCTTTCTCAAAGGCGTTGGCTTGTGCGCCGGTCGAAGCCAGATCCCTGGCCTCCGCCGCCGCTCGTGCATCGGCATCGCCGTGAAAGGCCGTTCCCAAATCATGCGGGACTGCGTAAATGGCGAGGATCGGCACATGGATGTCCGTGTACTTCTGCATGCCCGCGAAGATCGCTTGAGCGGTAGCCGGCATGGCAGGCGGCTGGGCGGGCGGCTGGGCGGGCGGCTGGGCGGGCGGCTGGGCGGGCGGCTGGGCGGGCGGATGGGGCGCAGCCTGCAGCCTCTTTTGCATCTCGCGCAAGTCCCTCTCCAAAGTTGGCAGACTTGTCTCCAATAGATCCTTGATGAATTGGGTCGGATCCCGCGGTTGCATGCCCGGCTGCAACTGCTCCAGCTTCTTTTGCAAATCCAGTGTGTCGAGGTGCAAATCTCCATGCTCCCGGTCATAGTAGGCGTATGAGTAACCGGCATCCAGATAGATCAGTCCCGCAACCTTTTCCGGATGCCGCGATCCCACGGAGCTCAATTCTTCGCCGCCAAGAGAGTGCCCCACCAGCACCGGGCGGTTGAGCTTGAGTGCGTCCAGCACCGCGAGCACGTCGTCACCCAGACGATCCGCCGAATAGCCCGTGGCGGGAACACTGGAGGCGCCGTAGCCGCGCCTCGTGATGCCGTAAACATGATACCCGGCAGTCAGTTTGGGCGCGAATTTATCAAAGACGTGCGCGTTGTTTCCGAGACCCGCCAACAGGACAACAGGCCGTCCGGAGCCGCCCCAATCCAGGACCTCGAGCTTGACGTCTTTGTCCACGGTGATAAATTGCACCGAATGCGGAGATGAATCGGGGTGGCGCCATGCCGTCTCGCTGGTTGCCCGGCGGAGTTCCAGCGGCAATGGTTCGCCCTGTGTCCAGGTGCCGCTGACGGAAGTCCAGTCCGGGCTGAACTTTCCTTCATAGGTGCCTTGCAACGCCGCAACCGTAACTTTGAGGGTTGAACCGTCCAGCGTCACGGAACTGGCGGGGATGCCTTCGCCTCCCTGGTCGAGGCTATACGTGGTGCCTTTCCAGCCGTTGTCCACCCTCTCGATTTGCAGAACAACCCGGAGGTTCTGTGCGCCTGCCTTTAGTGTCCCCTGCCAATCGCCAACTATATCTTGCGCGCACAGCGTGCTCATCAACGCTGCTAGGAGCGCGGCGATCTTCAACATTGTTGTTCTCATAAGTGAACTCTCGGCGTACGGCGGCATCATATCAATCCCGCGGATTTTATCTCAACTTGTGGGGCAGGTTATTAACCTGCAGCGGGTTATTAACCCGCGCATGGAGTGTTATGAAAAGCACCCGAGCACGCTCAGCACGATCAACAGCGCTCCCAGCCCAGCCAGCCAACTCGGTTTCTGACACTGGCGCATATTCCATGTGGGCCGGCAAGCCCGGCGTCATCTGATCCCGGAAGCGATGGATCGCATTTAGGGCGCCCTCAACCAGGCCCTGGTACAAACCCGGAACCAACCCAAAAACAATCGCCAGGCAACCGGTCAAGATGGCCATGGTGAGATCGCGCTGCGCCATAGTCACCTCAAGGATAAATCAAAGGTTCAAGGTTCCTTCGGCCGGTCCGATAAGCAGCCTGTGGAACGACGCAGTGAGCCTCGCTTTGACGCCCAAAAGACGGTAATAGTCACGCTGCTCGAAGAGAACGGCGCCCAGTTGCCCGCCTTGGCGGTCGAGGTATCTGGGAACGGAATGAGACTGATTCTCAACCGCCCCGTTCCCATCGGCGCGGCCGTCAAGGTTGAGCCCGACGATGCCATGGTTCTCGGCGAAGTCTGCTATTGTCAGCCGCGCTCTGGCGGTTTTCTGATTGGACTCAAACTCAACCAGGTACTCAGTAATTTAGACCAGCTCGCCAAGTTGAACCGCCGACTGCTGGGCGAAGAACCTCGCGAAAAGCCAACTCCGCAGCCTGCCGCGACGGACACGCAGTCTACCGAGCCCGGCAGGCCGGTTAGTGCCCCCGGCAGGGAGGTTAGTGCCCCCGGCAGAGAGGTTAATGCCCCCGGCAGGGAGGTTAATGCATGGATTGGCGGTCGCTCTCGGCGTTGAATTCGCAGCCCACGATCGCGATCACCGCCAACAGGTACATCCAGACCAGCAGCGTGATCACCGCGCCAATGCTCCCATACATCACGTTGTAATTTCCAATGTGGCGCACATACCAGGCGAACCCGCCCGTAGCGAGCGCCCAGAAAAACGTCGCGATCATTGCGCCCGGCCAGACTTTGCGCAGCTTGACCGGCGTATTGGGACCAAAGTAGTAAAGCAGTCCAGTTACCAGCACTACAGTTCCCAACGCGATCGCGTAGCGGGAGAGACTCCCCAGAATCTTCACGCCCGTTCGGATCTGCTCACCGTCACCGAAACCCAAGCGCACATAAATCGCTGGTTCCAGCCGCGCGCCGAACAGAATCAGGAACGATGCACCCAATGTTGGAATAGCCAGAGTAAATGTCATCAGGATCGCCATCAAACGCTGCCTCAAAAATGGGCGGCTGGCGGGCAAGCGATAGGCCGCGTCGAATCCCTCCATCAGGCTGATCATCGCCCCCGACGCTCCCCACAGCGAAAGCACCGCCGCGATTCCGATCAGCCAGGCCGGCCTTTGCCCGCGCATGGCGAATTCATACTGCACCAGTTCTTCTGAGCCGGGCGGCACCACGCCCACTAGAAATTGCGAGATCACGCGGGCCACCGACTCCTGGTTGGCCTGCACCAGAATTGCAGCCAATGACGCCAGTACGGGAAAGAACGCCAACAGCGCCGAATAGGCCGCGCCTTTGGCGATACCGAAGCAATTGTCTTCAAACGCCGCCACCATCGTGCGCGCAAACAGGCGCCAAGGGCGTTTCAGACCCTTGGGCTCGATCGCGATCACCCGGCTAGTTTCGCTTCCAGTTCGGCCCATCGTCCATACAGTCGGTCCACTTCCGCTTGTGCCGCCAACAGGGAATCGTAGCGCGCCTGAACCGTGGCCCGATCGGATAAGCCCTCCGGCTTCTGCATTTCCTGTTGAGCGTGTTTCAAACGCTCGTCTGCCTCCATGATCTTAGCTTCTATTTGTTCCCACTCGCGATTTTCCAGGTAGGTGAGCCTCCTTGGCGCCGCTTTCGGTTTGGTGGAAACAGGGGAGCGCTCGCGCTCCGGCTCCTTGCGGCGCCGCGCGGTCTCATCCTGCCACTGTTCGCAATCGGCATAGATGGCGGCGTTTCCGGCGCCATCCATTCCCAGAATCGTGGTCGAGACCCGATCCAGCAGATAACGATCGTGCGTCACCAGCGCGATGGCGCCCGGAAACTCAAGCAGGCTGTCTTCCAGCACTTCGAGCGTCGGAATATCGAGATCGTTGGTAGGTTCGTCGAGCATCAGCACATCGGCCGGCTGTAACATCAACCGGGCCAGCAGCACGCGCGCTTGCTCGCCTCCGGAAAGCCGTCCCACCGCAAGCTCCAGTTGATCGCTGCGAAACAGAAAGCGCGCCGCCCAAGCGGCAACGTGGACCGTTTGGCCGCGATAGATCACAGAATCGCTATCGGGAGCGAGCGCCCGCCGCAGGCTTTGCGACGGATCCAGTTGCTCCCGCTTCTGATCGAAATACACGATCTTGACCCGCTCGGCGCGTTGTATCTCGCCGCTATCCGGTTCGATCTCCCCGGCCAGCAATCGCAGCAGCGTGGTCTTGCCGCTTCCATTGGGTCCCAGCAATCCCAAACGGGTCCCCGGCGCCAGCACGATGGAGAGATCGGAAAACAGCGGCTTGCCGCCCATCGTTTTGCCGATATGCTTGGTCTCAATCAGGCGTTTGGTGCGCCGGCCGGTCTCGGCAAAATCGATGCCGGCCTGCCGCGTAACCGCGCGCGAGGAGACGTCTGCCAGTTCGCCGATCAAGCGTCCCGCGGCGTCAATGCGAGCCTTGGATTTGCTGGTGCGCGCCTTCGGACCTCGCCGCAGCCACTCCACTTCCCGCCGGACCAGATTCTCGAGCGCTTCCTGACGCTTGCTTTGCGCCAGCAGGAACTGTTCCTTCTTGATCAGAAATTCGCTGTAGTTGCCCTCCACGCGAAAAAGCCCGTCCGGATATGCGCGATTGATCTCCATCATCCGGTTGGCGGTGTTCTCTAAGAAATAGCGGTCGTGGCTGACGGTGAGCGAAGCAAACGGTCCGGCCACCAGCAGCGCTTCCAGCCACAAGATGCCTTCTAGATCCAAATGATTGGTAGGTTCGTCGAGCAACAGCAGCTCCGGTCCGCGCAGCACTTCAATCGCGATCGCCAGCCGCTTACGCCACCCGCCCGAGAGCGAGCTCACGGCGACACTGGCGTCATGCAGCCCGGCGCGTCCAAGCGTGGTGCGTACTCTCGATTCGCGCTCGTCGTCCTCCAAAGGCGCCGCGTCCGCCAATTGTTGAATCGTCGCTACTTCCGGAAACACCGGATCCTGCGCCACGTATCCCACCCGCAGTTGCTTGCGCGGCGCGAGTACGCCGGAATCCGGCGGCGTGCGCCCGGCCAGAATTTCCAGCAGCGTGGTCTTGCCTGACCCGTTGGGCCCGATCAAGCCGATCCGGTCGCCCTCGTCCACGGCAAAACGGATCTCCGAAAACAGCGCGCGTGCGCCGAAGGATTTGCCGATGTCCTGGCAACTGAAGAGAAGCGGCATGAGACGCTTAAATTGTAAAATGAACTACCGTGCCTGAATCATCGGAAGAAGCGGTCGCGCTCAGCGACATCAATCACATTCACACGCACTCGGGCGGCGAATGGGTCTGTGTGCGTAGCCTGTCGGCTAAAAGCCAACAGATTTTCGCCTTTGAAGGACGCGACAGCGACGAGGAATTCGCCTGCCGCGAATGCGCCGACCAAATCATCGCCTGGTTTGGCGATCCGATGCTGATTCATTGACGTTGATTCTGGGGCCGGATCTATCCCGGCCTGTGGGGGCAGGTTGTCAACCTGCCGCGGCTTGTCAACCCGCGCGCCTGTCACCGTATTAGCGAGTCTCAATAACACGGCTTTGGCCCGCACATAGACTGAGCCAGGGGCCCATGTCTACCCGCTTTCCCGATCCGATAACCTGGAAAACGAGTGGCAGCGCTGTAGGTCGCCACCAGCTTTCCCCCAGGAGCCCATCGATTGAAATCTTTTGAGCCGCTTCACATGACGCCCGAGCAGTTTCGCCAGCGCGGGCATGAGATGGTGGATTGGATCGCCGCCTACTACGAAAACATAGCGGACTACCCGGTTCTATCGCGCGTTGCTCCAGGCGACATCCGGCAGGCTTTGCCCCAACATCCACCCGCATCCGGAGTCCCTTTCGAAGCAGTCCTCAGCCATTTCGAGCAAACGGTCCTTCCGGGCATCACCCACTGGCAGTCCCCCAATTTCTTCGCCTACTTTCCGGCGAATATTTCCGGGCCGTCGGTTCTAGGCGACCTGCTCTCCTCCGCGCTAGGCGTCCAGGGCATGCTTTGGGCCACCAGTCCCGCCTGCACGGAACTCGAAACCCACGTTCTCGATTGGCTCGCCGGCATGCTCGGCCTGCCTGCGTCCTTTTTCTCGAGCGGAGCCGGTGGCGGCGTGATTCAGGACTCGGCTTCGAGCGCAACGCTGTGCGCAATTCTCGCCGCGCGCGAGCGGGCAACGAATTTCGAAACCAACGAATCCGGATGCCGCCGGGACCTGGTTGCCTATACTTCGACGCAAGCGCACTCTTCCGTCGAAAAAGCCGTGAAAGCCGCCGGAATTGGACGCCGTAACCTGCGTTTGATCGAAGCCGATGCGGCCTTCGCAATGATCCCCGGGAAACTCGAAGCGGCCATCGAAGACGACAAGCGGGCCGGCCAGGTCCCGTTCTTCGTCTGTGCCACCGCGGGCACTACGTCTTCCCTCGCGTTCGACCCTTTGCCCGAAATCGGCGCAATCTGCCGCAAGCATGGCATATGGCTGCACGTGGATGCAGCGATGGCCGGAACGGCGGCGCTCTGTCCCGAATTTCGCTGGATCCTCCGCGGCATCGAATCCGCCGACAGCTTCGTCTTCGACGCGCACAAATGGATGTACACCAACTTCGACTGCAGTTGCTTCTACGTCACGGATCGCGAAACGCTCATCCGGACCTTGAGCGTTGTCCCCGAGTACCTGCGCAATCAGGCGAGTGAATCCGGGCAGGTCTTCGACTATCGCGATTGGCATTTGCCCCTGGGGCGGCGCTTTCGCGCACTCAAGCTTTGGTTCGTATTACATCATTACGGCGTCGAAGGGCTGCGGCGTCACGTTCGACGCCATGTCGAAATCGCGCAAGAGCTGCTAGGCTGGATTCAAGCTGACCCGCGCTTTGAGATCATGGCGCCCGCGCCGCTGAACCTCATTTGCTTTCGTTTGACTGGCCCCGACCAATCCAACCAAGAGCTGCTGCGCAAGCTGAACGCCGGCGGCAAGCTCTACCTTTCGCATACCAAATTAAACGGCAAGTTCACGCTGCGAATTTGCATCGCTCAAACCAACACTGAAATCGAGCACGTGCGGGCTGCTTGGGATGAGATTCGCCGGACCGCGGAGACCGCTACAATTTAGAACAAACTCGAGTTCAATGAAGGCGATCCTGATCCCGCTCGTCGGCAAACCGCCGGCGGTGTCGCCGCCCGGATGGACGGGCTTCTCATTTTCATGGCACTCGCTGTCGCCCGGCGAGCAGCCCATGGTGAACTTGCCGGGCGGGATCCAGGCGTAGCGCTGGCCGTCCTTGGGGTTTGTCTGGACGCTTCCGGCCGAGGGCCCGGCCGGGCGAGTTTTCTTTTCCGGATTTCGAAGAATCCGTTCCCGTAGCATTTGCCCTGCCGTCTCCCTACCTCCGCCACTCCCTGGCCAACATGGCATACACCTTGATATCCACCGGCGTCCCGTTCAGTATCTGCCCATCCCGCTGGACGCCTTCGAGCTGAAACCCCAGTCTCTTCGGAATCGCGCAGCTCTTTTCGTTACTCGTGGCGCAGTGGATTTCCACCCGGATCATCCGCCACTCGTCGAAGGCGTGATCGATCGCGGCGCGGCAAGCGTTCGTAATGATGCCTTTCCCTTGCGAAGCTTCTTCCAGCCAATAACCGAGTTCTACTTTCTTGTTGGCCCAGTCGATCCGGTGGAAACCAATTGTGCCCAGGCACTCCGGCCCGCGGAAAATACCGGCCGCAAACCCCTGGTTTTCGGCGAACTGCTCCAGCGCCATTTTGATGAAGGCTTCCACGTCGTCAACCGAGTGAGTCTTGTCCACCCACGGCAACCACCTGCGCAAATATTCGCGGTTTCGCGCCACCGTTTCATAGACGAGAGGCGCGTGCCGCACTTCCAGAATTCTCATCTCCACGCCGCCTTCCAAGCTGTGAGTGAACATAAACTATGCTGGCAGTGTAAAACGGAAGGTGGTTCCTTGTCCCGGTTCCGGCTCCACCCAAATGCGGCCGCCATGACGCTCGACAATTCTGCGGCAGATCGCCAGGCCCAATCCGATTCCGGGAGTGCTGCGGCCGTGCAATCTTTTGAACAGGCCGAAGATGCGGTCATGATAGGTGGCGTCAATGCCGATGCCGTTATCGGTAACCGAGAACTGCCAGAAGTCGCCCGCCTCGGTCGCCGCAATATTCACCCTGGGTGGCTGCTCGGTCCGATAGAGCAAGGCATTGGCGATTAACTCGTAGAACAACCTGTCGAGCGATTGTTCCTCGCCCAGCACCTCGGGAAGCTCTCCAAATTCTATCGTTGCGCCGCACTCTTTAATCTTGCTGTCCAGCTTCAAAATCACGCCCGCCAGCACGCCCGTCAGGTCGACACGGCGCAATGCGTGGGTTTCAACCGCGGAAGCGCGGGAATAGCTGGTCAGGCCGTCCACCAGATCCGTCAAATGGTGGGCCGCGCTGACCACCTGTTGCAGAAACTCCAGCGCCGTCCCATCCAGTTGAGCGCCGTAGCGCCGTTCCACGAGTTGCGTGTAACTGACAATCGAACGCAGCGGCTCCCTAAAATCGTGGGACGCAACGTAGGCGAACTGCTTCAAATCCTCCGTCGATTCCCGAATGCTACCCGTTTGGTTTGCAATCTGTTGCTCCAATTCCGCGATCTTGCGCTGGCAGGCGTTCAATTGTTCCAGCAGCTCAGTCTCGGGAATACTGGACATGCTAACAGTTTAGCGGCCCGGTCTATCATGAAGTGGCAGTCCAGGCAACTGTGATCCAATATGATGAAGTGAAATGCACCGTTGGCTACCCCTGATCCTCATGTCCGTTTTATCCGCACAAACCGTTCCCGATCTCGCGAAGCTGAACCAGATGATCGCCCGCTTCGCGCCCGCCGAAATGCGGGTCGACGTTTCCGGCTTGTCTCCCGGAGACCGCCAGGCTTTGTCCAAACTGATTGAGGCGGCGCGCCTGTACGACCCCATTTTTATGCGCCAATTGTGGAGCGGCAACCTCGCGCTCTACGAAAAATTGAAAACCGATTCAACCCCGCTCGGCAAAGCCCGTCTGCATTACTTCATCTTGAATAAAGGGCCATGGTCCGAGATCGACAACCACACCGCCTTTCTCGCAAACGTCCCGGAGCGCAAACCCCCGGGTGCGAATTTTTATCCCGAAGACATGACTCGTGAGGAGTTTGAAGCCTGGGTGAAGAAGCTTTCGGCCTCGGACAAACAGACTGCCGAGGACTTCTTTACCGTCATCCGCCGCAATGCCCAGCGCCATTTGGAAGCGATTCCCTACAGCGTGGAGTATCGCGGCGACTTGGCGCGCGCTGCCAACCTGTTGGAGCAGGCGGCCGGTCTCACTACCAATGCGACCTTAAAGCGCTTTCTCCTGGCCCGCGCCGCGGCTTTCCTGTCGAACGATTACTACCAAAGCGATCTGGCCTGGATGGACCTGGACGCTCCCGTCGACATCACCATCGGTCCCTACGAAACCTATAACGATGAGTTGTTCGGCTACAAGGCCGGCTTTGAAGTGTACGTCAATCTGCGCGACGAGAGTGAGACGGCCAAGCTGAACTTCTTCGCGTCTCACTTGCAGGAGATCGAGGACCATCTCCCCATGGATGCGAAGTACCGCAATCCCAAGCTGGGCGCCCAGGCGCCCATTCGCGTGGTGAACGAGGTCTTCGCCGCCGGCGACGGCAATCACGCCGTGCAAACCGCCGCCTACAACCTGCCCAACGATGAGCGTGTCATCACGCAAAAAGGCAGCAAGCGCGTGATGCTGCGCAACGTGCAGCAGGCTAAATTCGACCAGACGCTGACGCCCATCGCCCGCCGCGTTCTGCCCGCCGCCGATCGGGCCGACTTGAGCTTCGATGCGTTTTTCACCCACATTCTGGCGCACGAGTTGAGCCACGGTATCGGGCCGCATCAACTCCGCTCCAGTAATGGCCCCAGCAATGTCCGCCAGGAACTCAAGGAATTGTACAGCGCCATCGAAGAAGCCAAAGCCGACATCACCGGCTTGTTCATGCTGCAGTACATGTACGATCACCAGCTCCTCCCTAAGACCGATCGCAGTGAGCGCCAACTGTACACCACCTTTCTCGCCTCCACCTTTCGCTCTTTGCGTTTCGGCCTGCAGGACGCCCATGCGCGCGGCATGGCGCTGCAGGTGAACTATCTCACGCGCGCGGGCGGATTTCGCGCGTCGCCCGATGGTACGTTCTCGGTCGATCTGAACAAGATCAAACCCGCGGTTCGCGATCTGACTCACGATATCCTCACCATCGAAGCCACCGGCGATTATGCCGGCGCCAAAAAACTGCTGGAGGAAATGGGTACCATCTCTTCGGCCATGCACCACTCGCTCGACCGCCTGTCGGATATTCCCGTCGATATCGAACCGGTTTTCGTCACCGCCGATCAACTCAGCCCCGGCAAAGAATGACGCAACTCGCGCGCCGCTTGGGCCTGTTTGACGCCGTCATGATCGTCATGGGCGGCATCATTGGTTCAGGAATCTTCATCAATCCGTATCTCGTCGCGCGCCAGTTGCCTTCGCCGGCCTGGATTCTGGGCGCGTGGGCCGTAGGCGGAACCGTGGCGCTGGCGGGCGCGTTCATCTGGGCCGAATTAGCCGCGCGCAAGCCGGAGCTGGGCGGACAATACGCCTATCTGCGCGAAGCCTATCATCCCGTCGTCGCGTTTATCTACGGCTGGACGCTGTTGCTGGTGATTCAAACCGGCGGCATGGCGGCCGTCGCCATCACTTTCGCCCGTTATTTCCGGCCAATCGCCGATCTCCCGCTCAGCGACACCGCGGTGGCCGTTCTGGCGCTGGCTCTGCTAACGGCCATCAACTGCATCGGAGTTCGCGCCGGAAGCCTGACGCAGAATTTCTTCATGAGTTTGAAGATTGCCGCAATCGCGGGCATCGTCGCCTGCGGATTTCTGCACCCCAGTCAAGCCTCGAATCTAGCCCCGAACGTAAGTGAGGGGACCTTCGTGAGTTTCCCCGCCCTGGGCGCAGCGCTGACACCCATCGCGTTCTCCTACGGCGGATGGCAGACCGCCAGCTTCATGTCCGGCGAACTACGCGATGTTGAGCGGGACCTTACGCGCGGTCTCGTGATCGGCGTCTTAGGAGTGATCGCGCTCTATGTGGCAGTGAATTTCGCCTATATCCACGTATTGGGCGCGGTGGGTTTGGGCAACACCACCACGCCCGCTTCGACCATGATGCGGCAAGTGCTTGGAGCGCGCGGCGCCAGCCTGACGGCCATAGCCATTTCTCTTTCCACTTTCGGTTTCTTGAGCCAAGGCATGCTCACCGCGCCGCGTGTCTACTTCGCCATGGCGGAGGACGGTTTGTTTTTTCGCGCCTTAACCTGGGTTCCGGCCCGGACGCAGGCGCCCGTCGCCGCCATCGCGCTGCAAGGCCTGCTGGCCATCGTGATCGCGATCTCCGGCCGTTATGAGCAGATTCTCAGCTACGTCACTTCTTCCGATTTCGTGTTTTTCGGCCTCACCGCCGCGGCGCTATTTGTTTTTCGCCACCGGCAACCGGGCGTGCTGACGCATCCCGTCCCGGGCCATCCCTGGACCACCGCTCTGTTCATCTGCTCCTGCGCGCTGATCGTGCTGGGAACGGTGGTGAGCTATCCGCGCGAGAGCCTGACCGGCTGGGGCATTCTCGCCTCGGGCATCCCCGCGTATCTTTTTTGGAGAAGCAAAACCAAGCGGAGGTTGGCCAAACAAGCATGACCCGTATCGTGCAATCGCACTACATGCATTGGGCCAAAACCCATCGGCATGCCCGTTTCAATCTGGCCACCAGCGGCCTGGCGAGCGTGCCCATCTCCGAATTTCCCTGCAAGCTGGAAGACTTGGAGCTGAGTCGCGGCGGCAGCTATGGCTGGAAGCCGCTGCAGGAGGCTCTGGCCCGCCACAGCGGCGTTTCGGAAGAAAACGTGGTCGCCGCTCCCGGAACATCCATGGCCAATTTTGTAGCCATGGCTGCCCTCGTCGAGCCGGGGGATGAAGTCCTGGTCGAGCATCCCACCTACGAACTGCTCCTGTCCACGCTCGGATTTTTGCAGGCGCGCATCCGCCGCTTCCCGCGCCGGGCGGAGAATCAATTCGCCGTCGACCCCGCGGACATTCCCATCACTCCGCAAACGCGCTTGATCGTGATGACCAATCTGCACAATCCCAGCAGCGCGTTGACCCCGGAGTCCGCCTTGCGCGAGATTGGCTCTGCCGCGTCCCAAGTCGGCGCCCGAGTTTTAGTAGACGAGGTCTACCTCGATGCGGCCTTCGAACCAGCTCCCCGCTCCGCGTTTCATCTCGGGCCTGAGTTTGTCATCACCAGCAGCCTGACCAAGGTATACGGCCTCAGCGGCCTGCGCTGCGGATGGATTCTGGCCGAAGCGGACTTGGCCGCGCGCATGTGGCGTCTGGTAGACCTGTTCGATGTAAACGAGTCGCATCCCGCCGAGCGCTTGAGCCGCGTGGCATTCGCATTCCTTGCCAGATTTCGCGCCCGCGCGCGGGCAGTGTTGGATACCAACCGCCAAATCTGGAACGCCTTCGCCGCCACCCGGAAAGATCTGGTAGACGTCACGCTGCCCTTTGGGACCACGGCGTTTCCCAAACTGCTCACCGGCCCGGTAGACAAATTTTGCGAACTATTGCGCGACAAATACGAGACCAGCGTGGTGCCAGGACACTTCTTCGAAATGCCGGATCACTTCCGGGTTGGACTCGGCGGCCCGGCCGGGGAACTGAGAGAGGGCCTAAACCGGCTAGCCTCGGCCCTGGACGAATACTCGGCTAAAAACAATCTGTGATACCGGGCCCCTAAACGCGCGCTTTCACGCGGACAACCCCGCCGATTTCGCTTGACACCGGTCCGCAGAGCTGCAAAGTATGCACTTGACGTAATAGTTATTGCAGTGCATAATTTGATTGAGTTTAAGTGAGGTGGAAAGTTGACTTACACGACGACTTCGTCCCCGAGTACCACGCCCTGCGCAAAAACGTACAGGAGGAGTTGCTGGCCCACATCGGACTGCTGGAGCAGTTCGGCCCGGAGCTATTGAGACTCGCAAAATAGCAAGAGGGATCTATCTCGGCTTGTGGGGCAGGTTGTCAACCTGCCGCGGGTTGTTAACCGTGGTTGTTAACCCGCGTTTTGTCCCGGGTGTGCAGAATTTGCGAAGAACCCGCGCGTGGAGCGCCATCAGCCCGCATGCTGAGCGCCCTTGTCACTGTATTTTGCGAGCCTCAATAGGTCGTCCTCGGGCCGATACGCTCAACGGCTCACGTCACCCGAACATGAAGGAATTGAGATTCGAAGCGGCTGACGGTGTCTGGCGAGTGGCCTTCGCCTTCGATCCGAACCGCAAGGCAATTCTTCTGGCGGCTGGCGACAAATCGGGCGGAAGCGAGAAACGGTTCTACCGTCAGTTGATCGAAACGGCCGATGAGCGCTTCGACAAACATGTCGCCCGGATCAAAAGGCAGAAGAAAAAGGAGCAGAAGGAAAGGAAGGAACGGCCATGACCAACCTCCAACGGATCAGGAAGGAACTCAGCCCCGCGCGCCGCAAGAAGGTTGAGGCGCGCACTGCCCAACTCGTTGCTGAGGAAATGACTTTGCAAGGGCTTCGCCGCGCCCGCAAACTCACTCAGGTCCGCATGGCCAAGAGACTTGGGATCAGCCAGGACGGCATCTCCAAACTCGAAAAAAGAAGCGATCTCCTGTTGTCAACGCTCCGGAAGACTGTCGAGGCGATGGGGGGCAAGCTTTCCCTCGTGGCTGAATTTCCCGACCGCGATCCCGTCGTCCTCTTCGGCGTCGCCGAAGACAAACCGCATCCGAAACCCTAGGGGCACAAGCGCGCTGACACACCCAGATTAGACCCGTACCAATCCTACGCAGCCACGCTAACGCTGACGGACGACTGGTAATGGGTGCCGTCGCCCGGCGCCTGAGCGATCAACGTAGCGCCATCAGGAACCTCATGATGATCCGGGAAAGCCTGCCGCCAGCCAGGATTGACGCAGTCTTCTACAGCACTCAGCCTGTTTTTTGGGCAGTGTGGGGTTAGCTTGTCAATCTGCCGCAGCTTGTTAACTTAGGGCTAGCCGCAAAATAAACTTTACCATTGAACGGGTTCGTGCGATGCTGTGGGTATGCAAGTATCAAACGCCAAGCGGGACTCGAAGCTCTTGCAGAGGGTGATGGGGACGCTGAATGAAGCGCAGCGGCGCTGGCTTGTGGGGCGTGAAGCGTTACGCTGCGGCAGGGGCGGCATCCAGCGAATGGTGGAGACCAGTGGACTGTCCAAGCCGACCATCTTGAAGGGGATTCGGGAACTGTCTGGCAAGAGCAAACTGGTAGCCGAGGAAGGCAGAGTGCGAAAGCCCGGAGCGGGACGCAAGCCGGTGGAGGAACATGATCCGGAGATCACCCAGTTGCTGGAACAGGTGATGGAAGAGAGTACGGTGGGCGATCCGATGTCACCCTTGAAGTGGAACAGCAAGTCGAGCTACCAGATACGGGAGTACTTGGTCAGCCTAGGGCACGATGTGAGCGCGGACACGATACAGAGGCGTCTGCGGACGATGGGCTACTCACTACAGGCGAACCTGAAAGACAAGGAAGGCGAATCCCACGCCGACCGGGACCGCCAGTTCCGGTATATCAGCGAGACGGCGAAACGGTTTCTGAAGGCGAAGGAGCCGGTGATCTCGGTGGACACCAAGAAGAAAGAAAAAGTCGGGAACTTCAAGAATGACGGGCGAAAATGGCGCAAGAAGGGGGAAGCGCCGAAGGTCAACGTGCACGATTTCTCCAGCCTCGCGGAAGGCACTCCGATCCCCTATGGGGCCTTTGATGTGCACCGGAACGAAGGGATGGTGAACGTCGGCATGACGCATGACACGGCGGAGTTTGCGGTGGAGAGTATCCGGCGTTGGTGGCTCCAGTTTGGAGTCCGCCACTACCCCAAGGCCCGGCGACTGTTCATCTGTGCCGACAGCGGAGGAAGCAACGCCGCCCGGAATCCGGCCTGGAAATACTACCTGCAGCAATTCAGCGACGAGACCGGGCTGGAAATCGTAGTCGGCCACTACCCGCCGGGGACCAGCAAGTGGAACACGATCGAGCACCGGATGTTTTCCTTCATCAGCATGAACTGGAGAGGCGAACCGCTGGTCAGTTTCGAAACCGTGGTGAATATGATCAGCGCCACCCGAACGAGCCAAGGGTTGCGAATCCAGGCCATGCTGGACCCGAGCATCTATGAGACCGGAGTGAAAATCACGGACATGCAGATGAAGCAACTGAACCTGCAACCCCACCGTCGAAATCCTGAATGGAACTATTCGCTACTGCCTCGCTAGCGTCGCCGAAACATTCCTAATGGTAAATGTTATTTTGCGGCAAGCCCTAAGGTTGTTAGCCCGCGCGAAGGTCAAGCCCGCGCGCCCACAAACCTCACCCCGCCAGCTTAGAAATATCGTTGTAAATCACAAACGCCACGACCGCCATCAAAAACACAAAACCAAGCTTAAAAACCGCTTCTTTCACGCGCAAACTGAGGTCCCGCCGCATGAACATCTCCACCAGCAACAGCAGAATCACGCCGCCATCGAGAATCGGAATCGGCAGCAGATTAAAAATGGCCAGATTCAGGCTGACCATCGACATCAACCCGAAAAATGCCGTCGGTCCTTCACGCGCCGCCTCTCCGGATAGCTGCGCAATCCCGATCGGCCCTTCTAGCGACTTCGGCGACATGCGCTGTTCCACAATGCCGCGCAGAAACTGCGCAATGATCGACGCTCCTTTTGCGTTTTGCTTTACCGATTCCACCAGCGCCTGCGGCAAAGGCAGCGCCACGAAGATTACTTTCGGCTGCAGTTGCACGCCGATCATCCATTTCTCCGCGCCATCCACTTTTTCTCTGCTCGGAGTCACAGTCACCTCGTGCTCCTGACCGTCGCGCCGGAAAACCACTTGAACCGGCTTGCCATCGCCGTTGGTGATAATGGCATGCAGCTTCGGGGTCGAGCGGATCGGCTGGCCGTCCACGCTCACCAGCACGTCCCCTTTTTCGAGCCCCGCTCGTGCCGCGTTCATCCCCGGCTCCACGCCCACCAGTTCAATGTCGCTTTGTTCTACCCACCCGGCGAATCCGACCCCGGTCTTGGGGTCCGCCGACGGTACCAGGGTCAGGCGCTTGCGCTCGCCGTTGCGGACGTACCACACGCTGAGATCGTGTCCGGCGCTGCCCATTTCTTTCAATTGAATGTCTTCCCAGGTAGGATCGGCTTCATTGTCGACCTGAATAATCTGGTCGCCTTCCTGAATGCCGGCTTTCGCTGCCGGACTATCCGGCAATACGTAACCGACTATCGGAGAATGAACCGACGGCAGCTTGGGGAAGCGGACCATGAATAAGCCGGTGAGAATCCCCACCGCCAGAATGATGTTCATGAACGGTCCGGCAAACGCGATGATCAAACGCTGCCAGCGCGGTTTCGAGAGCACGCTGCGTGGATCGTCGGAGCCTTCTTCGCCCGGTTGTTCGCCCACCATCTTGACGTATCCGCCAAACAGGATCGCGGAAAACCGGAAATCGGTCTCGCCGTGCTTAAACCCGAACAGGCGTGGTCCAAAGCCGAAGCTGAAGGTCTCCACCCGCACGTCAAAGAACCGTGCCGCCCAAAAATGGCCCAGCTCGTGGATCAGAATCATGACCCCGATCAGGACCAGCAACCACCAGACGTTTTGTAAGATAACCATATAAACCTTAGACTTGAACCGCGGCGCCAGCTTTAATGATCTGGCGCGCCGCCCAGCGCGACTCAGCATCGATTTCGAGCACCTCGGCTACCGAACTCGCCTGGCGGTTGGGTACTCGTTGCAATGTCTCTTCCACGACCTCGGCGATCGCCGGGAAAGAAATCTCCTCCGACAGGAAGGCTTCGACCGCCACTTCATCGGCGGCATTTAATGTACAGGCCGCGGACCCGCCGGCGCGCAGAGCGCCGTAAGCCAGCCGCAGCGCCGGAAAACGGTCAAAATCCGGCGCGTCAAATGTCCAGGAGCGGCGTTGGGTCCAATCCAGACGGGGCACCGGAGCGGAATCGCGGGCCGGGTAAGTCAGCGCGTATTGGATCGGCATGCGCATGTCCGTCGCCGAGACCTGCGCGATCACGCTTCCGTCCAAATACTCGACCATCGCGTGTACGGTTGACTGTGGATGGACTACGATATCCACTTCGTCCGCCGAAAAATCAAAGAGCCAGCAGGCTTCAATCACCTCAAACCCTTTATTCATCATCGTCGCCGAATCAATCGTGATCCGCCGGCCCATCTTCCAGGTCGGGTGCTTCAAAGCCTGCGCCGGCGTCACGTTGGCCATCTGCTCTTTCGTCGCTTCCCGGAACGGCCCGCCCGAGGCTGTCAGAATCAGCCGCGCCACTTCCGCCCGCTTGCCGGCCCGCAGGCATTGGTGTGCGCCGTTGTGCTCGCTATCCACCGGTATCATTTCGGTTCCATGCTGTCGCGCGGCTTCCACCACCAGCTTTCCGCTGGCTACCAGCACTTCTTTGTTCGCCAAGCCCACCCGTTTCCCCTGGCGGATTGCCTCATAAGTCGCTTCCAGGCCCGCCACCCCGACGATCGCGGACATCACAAAATCCACTTTAGATGCGGTTGCGGCTGCCACTCGTGCGGCGGGCCCAAACCCCAATTCCGGCCAATCCTGCCGGGCGAACGATAGCTCGTTCAGTCTAGTTATGAGATGCTGCTGGGCTTCTTTTGTAGCCAAAACCGCGACTGCGGGCCGGAACCGCAGAATCTGAGCCGCCAGCGCGTCCACGTTGGTTCCAGCGACCAGGGCATAAACGCGATAGGCATCCGGATGGCGCCCCACCACATCAAGGGTGCTCACGCCAATCGAACCCGTGGAGCCGAGAATCGTGAGATCAGTCAATTTTACAATTATATCCGACTAACTGGATTATGGAGAGGAGTTTCAGAGCCAGATCCCATCCTCCCAGCGAGAAACCCTTGCGGGCGCCGGGGAGGTTGCTTCAGGGGTCTTTATGAGGTTAGTCTCGCTTTGGTGGGAGTTACCTCCCCGGCTTGATTCCAATATTAGTATATGATTTTGCGGAATGCAACTGTTTTCTGTATCCAGTGCCATCGGACACTCTGCGCCCGCGCCTAAGTAATTGATAACACTATGTTACAAGATTAATCCTATGAGGATAGCTCTCCGTGATCTAGAAGCTAGTGTCATCGCGCCCACTGAAAATCTGTAGGCGAAGCCTAGCTAAGCTAGGCCTTGACCCGGTTGGCGGCCAGCAATTTCAGAATCAGAAGATCGGAGGGCTGAAAGCTGGCTGACGAGGCGTTGCTCATATCCTCCTCACTCTCCACGATGTGAGAGCGCAGGAGAGAGCGAAGTTCCGGGAGCGAGAGGCCGAGTTCAACCGCGGCTTCCTGTTCCGAATAATGAGTCTTGCCCCCACGGGGCACCGGCGATGGTAAGAGTGTCATGTAGCGTCCATCTGAATTCTATGAACTTCCGCGCGAAGACCCAATCGGTAGAGGGACCTAATCTCCCAACCGCTTTTGCTGACGGACTTCCGTACTAAAGCAGGTACCAGACTGGTTCGTACTCTCGTATCGATTGGTTGGGTCTGTTTCGCTTATGGGGCCGACCCCCAGGTCGGCCCATTGCCGCTTAGTCGCACTCCCTATCTTGGCTAAGTTAGAACTTCACGCTCTTGGTGATCAATTCGCCATCGCGGATAGTGACATCGAAATCCGAAGGTACGCCGTTGTGGCTGACGCGCACGTGATAGGTGCCGGGGGCGATGTTTAGCAGCAGGGGGGTGCGGCGGCCCTGCTCGGCCCCGTTCAATTGCACCATCGCTCCCGGCGGCGTAGAAGTGATGCTCAGTGTTCCCAGGGCCTTCACCAGCGGCAAAAAGATGTCCGAATCCTGCGGAACGTTGAAGACCTTCTGATAGTCGCGGTAACCGGCCAGCTTGGCGTCCAACGTATGTCTTCCCGGCGTCAAATCGATCAGGCAAGGCGAACTGCAGGTCTTGCCGGAGTCGAGGATCACGGATGCGCCCGCGGGATCGGTCACAAATTGAACGGTTCTCGCCGGGCCAGCGGGCGCGGGCGCTTCTACACTTGGTTCGCGGGGCTGCGGCGGCGGCGATTTTGACTCATGCTCGCGCGGCGGCTCGACCGGCCGGGGCGCGGAAACTTCCGTTTTCGAGCGCTCTAACGGACTCGGCTTGGGCTTCTGCGCGGGCGCTTGCCGGGGAGGCGACGGAATCGAAGTCATGGGTCCGCCGGGGGCGTGGGTTTGCGCCGGTGTCGTTTGCGCCGGCGCGGTCTGCGCTGGTACGCCAGCCTGAGTTTGCGCCTGAGCCTGCGCTGGCGCCTGCGCTTGCGCTGCCGTGCTTTCCGCACGTCCGCGGCTATCGACAAAGCGCTGCAAACCAATCAGAACCAAGCCCACCAAGCCGATCCCCAACAGCGCCCAGGCCAGGCTCTTGATAAGAGGCGGTTCCACCTCCCGCGCCGGCGGTTCGGGAATTTCTTTGGTCTCGACGCCCACCACCGTGGGCAAGGCATGCAATGCGCCACGCTTTTGCGGCGCCCATTTGGGATTGGCAATCAGGGCGGCTTCCAGCGCCTTGGCAAACTCCACGCAGGAGTTGAAGCGGTCGTCGGGACTTTTGGCCAGTGCGCGCAATAGCACCGGCTCGGCTTCAGCGGGCAGCGTAGGATTGAGACGCTGCGGCGCGATGGGACGATCGCGCACAATCTTATACAGCAGCGCGGGTAGCGTGTCACCGAGAAAGGGCTTCTCTCCGGTCAGCAATTCGTAGGCGACCACGCCCAGCGAGAACTGGTCGGCTCTGCCATCCACCATATGTCCTTGCGCCTGTTCCGGAGACATGTAGTTCGGCGTGCCCGTCATCAGCCCGGACTGCGTCATGTCGTGCGAGAGAATCTTGGCCACGCCGAAATCGGTAATCTTGGCCTGCAGACCCTCGTGCAGCATGATGTTGGCCGGCTTGATATCGCGATGGACGATGCCTTGGGAGTGCGCGTAGTCCAGCGCCCCAGCGGTCTGCCGCAAGATGCTGATGGCCAGATCCTTTTTGATGGGTGGCTTCGGTCCGGACATCAGCGCTTCCAGCCCCGGGCCGTTCACGTATTCCATGAAAACGTAAGCCGTGTCTTCTTCTTCCACCACGTCGTAGATGGTGACGATGTTGGGATGGGACAGCGCGCCCGCGGTTTGCGCTTCTTTCACCAGCCGGTCGCGCAGCCGGTCGCGCTCATGCGGATCGGTGAGATCGGAGAAGCGGATAGTCTTGATGGCGACGATCCTGCCGATCGCCGGGTCTTGCGCGCGATAC
Source organism: Bryobacterales bacterium (assembly GCA_963836595.1). GTDB lineage: Bacteria > Acidobacteriota > Terriglobia > Bryobacterales > Bryobacteraceae > DATFZA01. The sequence continues at coordinate 1,693,697 of CAWIKC010000001.1, read as the reverse complement.
ACGATGCCCATCGCGCCGCGGCCGAGCTCGCCGAGTATTTGATAGCGGCCGATCTGCTCCACGCCTGTGCCGCTATTTTAGCAATCCCGGCAGCTCACGCCTGCGGTTGCAAAGCCCGCAACCAGGAATCTAACTGGGAATGGAATTGGGAACGTAACTGGGGTTCGTTCCGAAAGCCTGCGAATTCCGGACCCCACAAGCGCATCGGCAGCGTCGGATCGCGCTCCGCCTGCGCTTGCTCCAGCAGGGACAATACCTGGTCCCGATCTCCCAAGCCGGAATAAATCGCTGCCTGACCAAGCGGGGAAAGCTGCGGCGCTTGCGATCGTGCTTCCTCCGTCCGTCCGGCCTTGGCGAGGCAATAACCGAGCATTCCTGGCAATAGAGATCCCGCCGTTTGAAGATGCAAGACCGCCTCGTCAAACATTCCCTTGGCGGCGTAAGCCCAACCGAGTCCAGCTTGGGAAAAGGCAAAATCCGGCGCCATTTTGGCTACCTGACTGTGCTGGGTGATGGCTTCATCCAAGCGCCCGGCCACGCCGTATAGCCAGCCCAGAACGACGTTCGGAAGCAGAGACGCGGGATTTAGCTCGAGCGCGCGCTCTACCTCGACGATGGCTTGCTGGTGCAACCCGCGGAACGCCAATTGCGCGCCGTAAGCCACATGCGCGGTAGGATCGGCCGGCCCCAGTTGAATCGCTCTTTGCAGCTCCTTTTCGCCGGCCGCCCAGTCGAAATCGAAGATCGAGAGGGCGGCGCCCAAGGCGACATGTACTTCGGGAAGGTTCGGATTCAGCGTACAGGCCCGTTGCGCCGCCGCCTTCGCCTCGTCTCCCATCGTCAACTCCGCCAGCCCGAGCAACGAACTTAGCGCCGACGCCTCGGCGAGAGCTGCCCAGGCGGCGCCATAGGACGGATCGGCTTCCACGGCCTGCCGAAATAGATGCACGCTGGAACGAATACTCTCTGGCGCGCCTTGTCGCCAATCAAAGCGGCCTTGCAAATAGTAGTCGTACGCTTGCCGGTGCTCTCCGCGCAGCTTGGCCCGGGCGCCTTCTCCCGAGGGCGCCAGAAGTTCCCGATTGAGCGCCCGCCCGAGATTGTCAACCGGCGTGAGGTCGTGGATGGCGCATTCGACGATCTCCGACCAGACGCGCGATGAATCGCTTACGTTCAGCAACTGGAGCAGCAGCCGGACGTGCTCGCCGTTCAACTCGACGCTGGCTTCGACGATGTAGTCCGGTGTGGGAGCGGTGGATTCGGCCGCCGGTATGGTTTCGAGCACCTGAAAGCAGCCTTCTTTAATCAGGATGTGGGTGATGCGCCGCGCAATCTCGCCGGCGAGAGCGGCGCCTTGCTCTCCGCCATCCCGCATGACGACCGGCGCCAAGGCCAAGCTACGGCGCAGGGAATGCAGCGAGCCAGAACTCAATCCCAACGGATTGTTGTGGCGATATTCGAAGATCGGGACATAACTTCCCTTGCGCAGCACGATGCGCAACTCCTCATCCCGGCCTTCGGTGAGGTAATACTCATCCAATTTGGCGCGCAGCCTTCTGGCTTCAACCCGCACGATCGAGTCCACCCGCGGATCGAAGACAGCGCTCCGGTTAAACACTTCGAGACCGATCAGGTACTCCTTCAGTCGGTGGTGCTGGTCGGCCAGGGATTCCTCCACGACAAATTGGAGAAAGGTGCGAATCCGGTGGGAATGGATAAAGGCCTTGCTGTTGACAATGCGTTGCAGCGCGGATCGCACTTCGGCAGCGGGAAACTCGCTGTGCCCGCTTGTGGCGGTGGCCAGAGGCTGTGGCGCTAGGATCTGCTCGTTCGTGTCAGACAACATCGTTGCTGGTTCGACACCGGAAACCCAGACTTCGTTACATCTTAAAGTAAGACTAGGGGTTAACCGCTTGCAGATGAGCCAGTACTACGGGTGTCTAAGGGCTAATCGCGCCCCAGCTCCTTCACGACCGCTTCAAAATCCGCGCCGGGCTCGGGCTCGGTCAAAACGCAGCTTACCTCCAGCCGGATGCGTTGTTTGCGGCCGTCCTTGACCGCAAAATAGCTATCCGTCAGGCCTGTCGAAATCTGCAAGGCGCGCGGTTCGGCCTCGTCCTTACCGCATAGAAAAATAACGAAAAAGCTGTCGTGGGACCATCGGCACGCGACGTCGGTCGGCCGAACCAGTTCCACCAGGCGCTGGGAGAGCCGCAGGATTACCGGGTCCACCTGGTCGGCGGGAACAGCGGCTAAATCCTTCACCTGGAACACCAGCACGCAGAACTGCCGGCCGCTTTCGAGCAGCGAGCGAACCTGTCGTACCGCGCCGGCGCGGCTGGGCAGGCGAGTGAGTTCATCGGTAATCGCCAGATATTCGGGGTTTTCCAGGCGCTGCTGAAACAGGGCGGCCTCTTCGCTGATCTTATCGAGCAACTGACCGACTTCCCGATTTATCGCTTCAGACCGGTAGCGCAAGCCCCCAGCCTGCTGGCGGAGCACCTTGCGGAACTCCTCGGGGTCGTCCAGATCGGCGCCCACTTCCAGGCGCTCCGCCAGGCTATCTACCATTTTGTGATAGGTTTCGGTGCGCTCTCGGAGGAGTTCGGAAGCGCGCATTACGAGAGAATTGATCACTTGAGCGCGGGTCGGCACTTCGCGGAAGAATTCGCCCGCGATCTCGCTGAAGTCGCGCAGTTCCGACCGCATGGCCCAACGGCTCTCTTCCAAGGTCTTCTGGCTAGCCTCAAATCCGAGCCTCCGCGGCCACCGCATCAGCCTTTCCCGGTAGGCATGTCCGATAGGCGGACAGGTGGCAGCCAGACACTCAGCCACCGAGACCACCGTCGAAAGATAACAATTCAGAGCATTTGCGGGCTGTTCCGGCTCTTCCTGCTCATGCGCCAAGGACTGTGATAGGGTTGCCACTCGCTAGGTTCATCGGCAGGCTCACAGTATTGCAACGTAGGCGATTCGCCTTAGTTTGGGAGGAGGGGGTGGATCCAGGGGCGTCCTGGAAGCGACACCGGTCAAATATTCAGGGTCAAGTTAAAGTTCTTTGGGACGGACTTGAGCCGGTTCCGGCTTAGAGGGCTGAGTAGTTTCGATCGTCGGCAGAACAGATTCGAGTTCACGGCCAATCCGGTTCTGCCACTCGCGCAAGGCGCCTTCATCCCGAACGGGCGTGCCGATCGGGATTTTTATGACGGTCGTGCCGCGTCCGATCTGCGTGGTTTGGAACGGTATGAACATGAGAAACTCTCTACGGAAAGGATAGCATGAATTGAGACCGGTTGGGAGGCTTTACGCTTGACCCAAGGGCTGTTTCAGCAGCTCCCGTAGTACGAAATCGAAGGCTACCTGGCAGAACCGCTCAATCTGTTTCACATCGCCGGCGTCAACGATAGCGACCAGCGGAGAACCAAAATCCCCTGACCCAATATTTACCACACCCACCGTCTGCCACCGGCGGTCCGAGACAAACTCGGGATTCTCAGTGGCATGGGCTTCGAAATCAGGATGGTCGATCGGCACACTAACCAATACCCCATGCTTTAGGGACAGCGGAACATAACTTTGGGGGAACCGGTCCCGGTCCCCGCGTCGTGGCTCAATATAGCGAACAAACCGGCCCACTTTGAAGCATACGCCGCCGTTTCCGACGCCCACAGGGAAGCGCAGTTCGACATCTGGGGATTGAAAAGGACTCCCATTGAGAAGCCAATCAACGACAACCACGCGCTTGCTGGTCTCGTCGAAGGTCATAAAGCTGATATCAAACTGCGCGTGACGACGGCCGCTGTATTGCGGCGCGAACAGATCGTGGAGGCTCTCGAGGACTTTCCGAATCGCCTGGGCGAAAGGCGATTCGGGGCTCTCTTTGCGGCAGTCCGGCAGAATTCCCATCAGGCTTTGCTGGATCTGTTGGGATTGGCGGCTGATTTGATCGAGCGTGGGAGCCAGTTGATTGTCGGGCAAATCCCAACTTAAAGCGTAGCCAGAGTATAGAGGAGGGTAGTCAATCGTCCAGGTCCACAGGCCGGCGGAGTAGGTAGGGTCGGGAAGCTGGCTGAGAAGCCTGCGATCCAGTCTCCATTGCTTGGCGTTCACGGCGCCATCCAGGGTGCCTTCGGCGTCTACACAGGGATTGGCCGGCGTTTCCATTTGCTGCGCGCGAAATGCATCGGGCCGAACCTGCGCGCTCTCGGGCGCTGGCACCTTGATGACCAGCCGCTCTATGGGAAGGCTCACTGAGGTGAAAAGATACTCCTCGTTCCGCAGGTCGGCGCCGTCGATGCCTTTACTTTCCTCCGTGGTATACATTTGAAAAAAGTCCCAGGCGGACTCGGCGAGCAGATTCAGGACTTCGATATGCCATTTGAATGAAGCAGGCACTGAATCGATGTCAATCGCCTGCTCGAACTCAATCAGGCCCTCTATTCGGCGCAACGCTTCAACGCGGGCGTTGATATCCGCAGCCTTCGATTTTTCGTCCTTGGCAGGATGCCATTGAGCCCGGTCCCGGCCCGATTTATCCACGTGCAGACCGGCGATTTGGCCGCCCACGGTCGAAAAGAATACGCGATATTTCTTGATGGTTTCGCGCGTAGTGGTGAGTCCGGTGAGCGCGTGCTCATGCCAATATACGTTCGGCTTACCGTCTCGAGCGCGTATCCAACTCACCTCGATGACTTGCACGGACACGCCCGCTTTCAGCTTGTCCTGGTCGAACCGTTGCCGCCGGGCGGATGCACCCGTTTGAGGCGGAGAAGCGGGCGTCAACACGGGCTGGGGTTTCCGGGCGAAGTTGGGGAAGAACTCCAGGTAAGCGATGTCGCCTTCGGTCTTCTTGGGGCTGTCGAGCACTGGCCGGATGCTCTTCTGCTTGAACTTGGCGACGATACCTTTTTCCGTTTCGAGCGCAAGATCGAAAAATGAGAACGTATCGGGCAGGCTCGGAGCGCCCTCGGTGAGAAGTTCCAGCAGAACTCCGGAAAACATAGTGAGAGTCTCGTCGGCCGGAGCGGATGACAAAGCCGAAGCGCACGACGAACACAGCATGGAGACGCCGCGGTTGGGCAGGTGGTCCATCATGGTCTGCCGGTAGTAGCTGGAAGCGTTATCAGTCATGAAACTTTTGACGGCCTCCCCGGCGTAGCAGCAATCGAGGATCAGGTAAAGGTGAGCCTGGCCGGGGATCCTGGTGAGCGCGGCCGCCAGGTCGTCGGCGCGGATGCTGGATGCCGGCTCGTTCCCGTCCTCGGTGGTGGCGAGCGTGAAGATCAACTGGCCGTCGGCCGGATAACCGTGGCCGACGTAGTAGACGACCACTTTGAGGATGCCATCCGGCGCGGCCGCGCGCTGTTTAGACAGAAATGCGCGGATGGCGGAGGTATGTTGGTGTGGCGCCGCGTTGCTGTTGTAGAGGTCGAGGATGCGTTCTTGCGGGACGCCGGCCTTGCCGAGGTAAGCGGCCCATTTTTCCACGCTGCGCAGAAAGCTGGGATTGCTCAGCTCCGGTTTTTGGGGATATTGGCTGGCCCCGAAGGTGACGACAACCGCGTTTTGGATGCCAAGGGCGGCGGAATCGGCGCGGCTGGGGGGATTCTCCGGTCGCGGCTGGCCCGCCTCCGGCTTCTGTTCAATTGGCTGCGGGCTGCAGGCTTTCACCAGCTCGTCTAACCCTTCGGGGTTCCGCCAATCGATGTAACGAAACTGCGCCAGAGAGCCCTTGGTTTTTGCGTCATCCAACCGTAGCGGAACAAAACGGCGGTCTTTATTCAGCGGATCGCGAAACCGGAAAGTGCTGGACTCCAACTGCGTCCAGTCCGAACCAAACGCGTTGGCCGACATGCAGAGCACCAGCACCCGCGAGTTGTCCAAACCCTCTTCGATCTTGAGGGGGATACTGTCGCCCGGGTGAATCTCCCAGGTGTCGAACCACACGCGCAAACCCGCCTGGCGGAGGCGCTCGGCGACGAGTCGCACGGTGGCGCGGTCTTGGGAGCTATAGCTGAGGAAGACATCAAACGAGAACGCGGTCATGCGTGCTTGGCTCTCACAGGGCTGTTGGGCGGCTTAGGGCGTGGCCTTACCGAACTCTTCGATGACTTTCGCGGCGTCTTTGCTATTGATGTTTTTGACGACCATTTTGGAGCCTTTCTTTTCGACCGTGATGGTTCCGCGGTCGGGGCGCGAAAGCCATTTCTGGATGCCGATAGCAATGGCTGTGATGGCGCCGCTTTGCAAGATGATGGTCAGGATAGTTCCCAAATCCATGTTGTCCTGGCTGATGCGTTCGCGTTTGGGCTTGACGGCATAACCCTCGGTTAGGAGAAATCCTTCCAGATCCGCGGCGAGTTGAGACGACTTACGGGGGTCGACGCCGTCAAAGGAAATTTTCAGTTCCAGGTTTTCGTCCATAGAGGAACAGTATATAGCATGAATTTGGGGAATATTTTGAGTTGGAGGACGCTCGGGGACCGGTCTCTCGTTCGACCATCCGGTCACTCGCGAGGTGGATCGGCGGCGTTCGATTGCTGGAGGATTTTGCAGCGTTGCCATGAAGGCGTCAATTAGGAACTTGCGCGCATTGTTGCACCAGAATGGATAGGCTAGGATGGAGATGGCAGATTGTCGGGAGACACATCGAGGCGAAGTCCTGTGTGACCTTGCGAGTCGTAGTGCCCCACATGAGCGAAGCGCGGGCCTCATTCGGCTGCTTGATCATGCTATTGTCGTGCGGCTGGATAATCCGAGCATCCACACCGCCACAATCCGCATCTCCACTATTGCCGATAGACAAACACGTATTAAGGGTGGTAAACTAACATCATGTCCTTGCGCATGAGTCACTTGCGCACTCTGGAAGCGGAGAGCATCCACATCTTTCGGGAAGTCGCTTCGGAGTTCCAGCGTCCGGTGATGCTCTATTCCATCGGCAAAGATTCGTCTGTGATGCTGCGGCTGGCGCAGAAGGCGTTCTATCCCGCGCCCATCCCGTTTCCGCTGCTGCACGTTGACACGGGGTACAAGTTCAAGGAGATGATCCGGTTCCGGGACGAGTACACGGCGTCCCTCGGCCTGAAGCTGATTGTGCACCGCAATGAAGAGGCGTTGGCCGCCGGGACCAACCCGATCGCCATCGGCACGCAGCGGTGCTGCGGTCTGCTGAAGACCAAATCGCTGTTGGATGCGCTGAACGAAGGCGGGTTCGACGCGGCCTTTGGCGGGGCGCGGCGGGATGAAGAGAAGTCCCGGGCCAAGGAGCGGATCTATTCGTTCCGCGACGAGCATGGCCAGTGGGATCCAAAGAACCAGCGGCCGGAGCTGTGGAACCTGTTCAACAGCCGGGTGGGTCCGGGGGAAAGCATTCGCGTATTTCCGCTGTCGAACTGGACCGAACTCGATATCTGGCACTATATTCACCTGGAAAACATCCCCATAGTGCCGATGTATTTTGCGACGGAGCGGATGGTGCTGGTGCGGGGGGAATCGTTGATTTCGCTCGAACAGCCGTTTGTGAAGGCGCTGCCGGGCGAGGAGCCGAAGCTGGTGCGGTGCCGGATGCGGTCTCTGGGGTGCAGTCCGTGTACGGGGGCGATCCGGTCGGATGCCGATACGCTGCCGAAGATTATCGAGGAGATCGTGAGCTTCCGGAGGTCGGAGCGGGAAAATAGGGTGATCGATCACGACCAGGAAGGCTCGATGGAAATTAAGAAGCGCGAGGGATATTTTTAGGTGGCCGCGCATATCGACGCCTCGGTGTTGTCGCCTACAGAGGCGCTGCTGGCGCAGGATCAGAATAAAGATCTGCTGCGCTTTACTACGGCCGGCAGCGTGGACGATGGCAAGAGCACTCTGATTGGGCGCTTGCTGTATGACTCGCGCAATGTGTTTGAAGATCAGATCCGGTCGGTGGCGAAGGCTTCGGCCACGCGCGGGAATGGGAGTTTGGATCTTTCCCTGCTGACGGACGGCCTGCGCGCCGAGCGGGAGCAGGGCATCACCATCGATGTCGCGTATCGGTATTTTTCTACGGCGCGGCGGAAGTTTATCATCGCCGATACGCCGGGGCATGAGCAGTACACGCGCAACATGGCGACCGGCGCGTCTACCGCCGATCTGGCCATCATTCTGATCGACGCGCGCTATGGGGTGTTGCCGCAATCCCGGCGGCATGCTTGTATAGCGCATTTGTTGGGGATTCCGCGGCTGATCGTGGCCGTGAATAAGATGGATATTCCGGCTTATGACGAGGCGGTTTTCCGTAGAATTAAGGCTGATTTCACGCGTGTTTTGTCCCAGATTGGAGAAGTTTCCGCTTGGTTTGTGCCGATCAGCGCTTTAAAAGGCGATAACGTCGTGCATCCCAGCCCGGCCATGCCATGGTTTGACGGGCCCTGTTTGCTCGAATATCTGGAAACGGTGGATGTGGTTTCTAGCGCGGTTACTGCGCCGTTCCGGCTGCCGGTGCAATATGTGATCCGGCCCAATCAGGATTTTCGCGGCTACGCGGGGCAGATTTCGGCGGGTCTTATCAAGCCAGGCGATGAGGTTCTGGCTTTGCCTGCCGGGCGCCGTTCGCGCGTCAAGACCATCACTACGTTTGATGGCGATTTGAGCGTGGCGCATGCGCCGATGTCGGTGACCCTGACTCTGGAAGACGAAATCGATATCAGCCGCGGCGATATGCTGGTCAACCCGACCGCCGCGCCCACCGTGTCCCGCCACTTTGACGCGGACGTGGTTTGGATGAGCGAACAGAAGCTGGACCGCGCACGGCCGCTGCTTCTGAAACACACTTCGCAAACGGTGAAGGCGAATATTGAGGCCGTGGTCAGCCGGCTGAATATCGAAACTTTGGAGTCCGGCCCGGCCGAGTCATTGGAGCTGAACGCGATCGGTGTGTTGCGGATTCGAACCGCCAAACCGCTGTTTGTGGACCGCTATCAGAGCAACCGAGCGACCGGCAGTTTTATTTTGCTCGATCCGCTGACCAACGCGACGATTGCGGCCGGGATGGTGCGCCGTCCGCATTTGCCGGAACGGCGGCTGGCGGATGAGCCCGTGACTTCGGCCGAGCGTCAATTGCGATTCGGCCACACGGGGGCGATTGTGCGCACCGGCGATCGCGCCGATGTCGCTCAACTGCTGGAACGCCGGCTCTTCGATCATGGTTGCGCGGTGGTAGTGGTTCCTGAAAATGTTTCGGACAGCGCTTTGGAGGCTCTGCGCGCCGCTGGGCTGCTGGTTCTTGCACCCGGTAAGACTCAGTCCGCGCTCAACGCCGACGCCGAGCTGGCGGCGGAACGGCTGTTTGAGGATCTGGAAAACTCGGGCATTCTGGGTAATCCCGGCCTGCTCGAAGAAGGCGAAGGAATCTAATGAACGCGCGACTGGTGACGGACGCCGAGAAAGTGATCGCGGAGGTGCTGGCACGCGGCGGCGCGCACTGCGTTACTTCGAGCTTTCAGACCGAGTGCGTGGCGCTGGTGCATCTGATCACGCGGCAACAGGCGGATATTCCGGTGCTTTTTTTGGATACCGGTTATCATTTTGCGGAAACATATGCGTATCGCGATCAGATGGCCGAGCGGCTGAATCTGAATCTGGTGAACCTGGCGGCGAAGCAGAGCGTTTCCCAGCAGGAAGCGCAGTTCGGAATTCTCAATCAGACCGCGCCGGACCGCTGCTGCCATCTGCGAAAGGTCGAACCGTTATTTGCGGGCCTTGCGAACTACGACGTGTGGTTCACTGCGTTGCGGCGGGATCAGTCGCCGACACGCGCGAATCTGAAGGTGCAGGATAGTTTCCCCTTGCCCGGCGGCAAGACGTTGTTGAAAGTGAGTCCGCTGGCGGATTGGTCAGCCAAAGATGTGTGGCAGTATCTCAAGGAGCATGGTCTCCCGCCGCTGTCGTTGTATGAGTTGGGCTATTCGAGCATCGGCTGCGAACCATGCACTTCTCTGCCGATTGATCCAAATGACCCACGTTCCGGCCGTTGGGCTGGAAAAAAGCTGGAATGCGGTATCCACATCTCCAGCGGGCAGTAAGCTGCCGGATCGGTCTTATCAATTCGTTCGAGTCTTGACTTTCGGTGATGCCGGAGGTTTGATAGTACCTGCACGCGAAACGGGGAGAAGCGCGTTTGAGCTTCCCCCTACACTTTTGCGGCTGTTTCGCATTTTCTAAGACACGAGGAGATACAGACATATGAAGGGTTTCAAAGAGTTCCTGATGCGGGGTAATGTAATCGACCTCGCGGTTGCGGTGGTCATTGGCGGGGCGTTTGGCGCGGTAGTCGCGGCCTTGGTGAAAGACTTGCTTACGCCGATCATCGCGGCTATCGTCGGCAAGCCGGATTTTTCCGCAATTCAGTTCACCATCAACGACAGCAAATTTCCGATTGGCGATTTCATCAACGCCTGCCTTGCCTTTTTCTTCGTGGCGACAGCCATCTACTTTTTCGTCGTGCTGCCCATGAATACGATCAACGCCAGGATCGCCCGGGGCCAAGCGCCGCCCGATCCCACCACCAAATCCTGTCCGCAATGCTTGAGCACGATTCCCATCGGCGCCAAGAAGTGCGCGTTTTGCACGTCGGCGGTGTAGGCCGCCTTCCCCTCACTTAACGTTCGGGGCTGGAAGGACGAATTGCGCAGGCGTTAGCCTGCGCCTGCGGCCGATTATTAATTCGGGTTAAAAAAGGCCCACCTATTTGACCGTGCGGTTTACCCACTCTTGCGTCACATAGACTCTGATGAACATTCGCCCCAACAGAACCGCCGACGGGTCATGAATCGTGCGCGGGTGGTTTACCGGCTCAGATGTCGTAGTTCGGCACAAACACGCGGGCCTCCCTCACTTTGACGAACACGGTTTCGCGAGGCTTCAGCGCCAGCGCCCGGAATCGGTCATGCGTCAGATCCACGGCGATCTCCTGGTTTTGCTCGTCCACCAGTTCGACCCGCACCACCGGGCCGGCGGATTGAATTCTAGTGATTTTCGCCGGCACGTAGAACTCGCTCAACTGCTCGCGCTCAATATCCAGTTCGTGCGGGCGCACAAAGACGCGGGTCTGATTTGCGTCCATCGATTCCACCCGGCCGTGGAACAGGTTCACGTTGCCCAGAAACGTCACAACGAACTCCGACGCCGGGTGGTGGAACACGTCCTCCGGCGTGCCGGACTGCTCAATGCGGCCCTCGTTCATGATCACCACGCGGTCGGCCACTTCGAGCGCCTCTTCCTGATCGTGCGTGACCAGAACGCTGGTCACCTTGATCCGCTCATGTAGAGTTCGCAGCCAGCGGCGCAGTTCCTGGCGGACGCGGGCATCAAGGGCGCCAAAGGGCTCATCTAGCAGCAGCACGCTCGGTTCGATGGCGAGAGCGCGCGCCAGTGCGACCCGCTGCCGCTGGCCGCCGGAAAGTTGCGACGGATAATGGCTGGCCCAGCGGTTGAGTTGAATCAGATCGAGCAGTTCATTCACGCGGCGGCGGATCTCGCCGCTGTCCGGTCGCAGCTTGCGAGGCCGCACTCGCAAGCCGAACGCGACATTCTCAAACACGGTCATGTGGCGGAAGAGAGCATAATGTTGAAAAACGAAACCCACCTGGGGCCATTCGCCATCCACCTGCACCGCCGATTTCTCATGCGGATCGGGCGCCTCGAGGCCCGCGATGATCCGCAGCAAGGTAGTTTTGCCGCTGCCGGACGGACCCAGCAGTGCGACCAGTTCGCCATCGTCCACGCGCAGGCTGACATCCTTTAACGCGGTGTAATTGGAAAAAGACTTGGTGATGTGCCGGACCTCGATGGCCACTTGTCTAACGCTCCCCGGCCTGAATTTTCCGCTCGACGACCGCTTTGGCGATGAGAGTGACCACTGCTAGCAACGCTAGCAAACTTGCCACCGCGAACGCCGCCGCGAAGTTGTATTCGTTGTAGAGAATCTCGACGTGCAAAGGCAGCGTGTTTGTCCGGCCGCGGATGTGTCCGGAAACCACCGACACCGCGCCGAACTCGCCCATGGCGCGGGCGTTGGCCAAAACGATGCCATACACCAAAGCCCAGCGGATATTAGGCAGCGTGACGCGCCGGAAGATCTGCCAGCCATTTGCGCCGAGCAGCACGGCGGCTTCCTCTTCTTCCGTGCCCTGTTCCTGCATCAGCGGGATCAGTTCCCGCGCGATGAAGGGAAAGGTGACGAAGATGGTTGCCAGAATCACTCCCGGCGTGGCGAACACGATCTGGATGCCGGTATGTCCGAACCAACCTTGCGCTCCAAACAGCAGGACAAAAACCAATCCGGAAATGACCGGCGACACCGCGAACGGCAGGTCAATCAAGGACAGGAGCAGATTGCGGCCGGGAAAGCTGAACTTGGCGATCAGCCAGGAAGCCGCCAAGCCGAACACGAGGTTGAAGGCGAGTGTCACTGCCGCGGTCAGCAGAGTGAGGCGCAGCGCCGCCAGCGCCAGCGGATCGGCAATGCTGGCCAAGTAAACTCCCGCGCCTTTACGAAACGCTTCGGTGAAAACGGCTATCACCGGAAGTAGAATCAGGATGCCAACGAATCCGATCGAGACCGCGATCAGCGTGAACCGCATCCAGCGTGGCTCGGTATGACGATTTCTCATGCCGCACCCAGAAACCGCGCTGCTGGATCGCTGCCTTGCGCGGCTAGACATTGCCGTTTCGCGCGGGTTAATAGCCCGCGGCAGGTTGTCAACCTGCCCCACACCCGGCATTGGCACTTCATGTCGCGCGCCTTTCGCCGCAGGCGGACCGCCTAATGTCCCAGGCGAGCCACCCGTCCGGAATGGGCGTTGGCGGATCGCTGCCTTGCGCGGCTAAACATTGCCGCTTCGCGCGGGTTGACAACCCGCCGCAGGTTGTCAACCTGCCCCACACCCGGCATTGGCACTTCATGTCGCGCGCCTTTCGCCGCGAGCGGACCGCCTACTGTCCCAGGCTAGCCACCCGTCCGGAATGGGCGCTGGCGGATCGCAGCCTTGCGCGGCTAGACATTGCCGTTTCGCGCGGGTTAATAACCCGCGGCAGGTTGATAACCTGCCCCACATGCCAGACGCCCCGGGGATACAGCTGCGATAGTTCTGTGCGAAGGAGATCGGACTCGAGCCCGCTGTGTCCCCGTCCGCGTAGCGTACTCGCCCGTTGCCCCACACCCAGCTGCGATTCCTCATGCGGTGCGTCCTTCGGCGCGGGCGGACCACCACTGAGCGGCGTTTATCAGGAACAGCAGTAAAAACGAGCTGACCAGCATGAGTAGCGCGATCGCGGATGCCCCGGCATAATCGTATTGCTCGAGCTTGGTGACGATCAGCAACGATGCGACCTCAGTCTTCATCGGCATATTGCCGGCGATGAAAATCACCGATCCGTATTCGCCCAGGCAGCGAGCGAACGCGGTGACAAAACCGGCGATCAGGGCCGGCTGCAGAGTCGGCAGGATCACCCGGCGTAGCGTGGTGAGCCGCGATGCGCCGAGCAGAGCGGCGGCTTCTTCCATGGCCGGGTCGAGGTCTTCCACCGCTGGCTGCACATTCCGGACGATAAACGGCAGGCCGATGAAAGCCAGCGCGATCACTATGCCGAGCGGCGAGAAAGCGCCTTTAATGCCGAGCGGCGCGAGCCAGCGCCCCACCCAACCGTTCGGCGCGTAAATGGCGGTCAGCGCAATGCCGGAGACCGCCGTCGGCAACGCGAAGGGAAGATCGATCAGCGCGTCGACGATGCGGCGGCCCGGAAAATCGTATCGAACCAGAGTCCAGGCCACGATCAGACCGAAGAAGGCGTTGATCAATGACGCTACCAATGCCGTGCCAAAGGTCAACCTCCAGGCGGCTAGCGTGCGCGGGTCAAACACCGTGGCGCTGAACTGAGCCCAGGGTTGCGAAGAGCCACGAACCACCAGCGCCGACAGCGGAATCAGCACGATCAGGCTCAAGTAAGAAATGGTATAGCCCAGCGTAAGGCCGAATCCCGGAATGACACTGTGCCGGCGAAAGCGCATGCTAGGTTTGCGGTTTATACAACTGATCGAAAAGTCCGTGATCGGCGAAATGCTTGGCCTGCGCTTGTTTCCAACTCCCGGCGACATCGCCGATTGTGAACAGCTTGATCTCCGGAAATTGATCCTTATGCTTTTGAAACACGGCCTGCGACCGCGGCCGGTAGAAATTCCGGGCCGCGATCTCCTGCCCGGTTTCCGTATACAGGTACTTCAAATAGGCCTCCGCAATCCGCCGTGTTCCATGCCGGTCGACATTCGCGTCTACTACGGCGACCGGAGGTTCGGCGAGAATGCTGCTGGACGGATTGACGATCTCGAATTTGTCCGCGCCGAATTCCTTCAAAGACAGGTACGCCTCATTCTCCCAGGATAAGAGCACGTCGCCAAGGCCACGCTGGACAAACGTAGTGGTCGCCCCGCGCGCTCCGGAATCGAGCACCGGCACGTTACGATACAAGGTCGCGATGAACTCGCGCGCCTTGGCCTCGTCATGGCCAGATCGGTTCCAGGCGTAGCCCCAGGCGGCCAGATAATTCCAACGCGCGCCGCCGGACGTTTTGGGATTGGGCGTGATCACGCTGACGTCTTGGCGGACGACATCGGGCCAATCGTGGATGCCTTTCGGGTTGCCCTTACGGACCAGAAACACGATAGTTGAGGTGTAGGGCGTGCTGTCGTCCGGCAGCCGTTTCTGCCAGCCCGGATCGATCAAGTGCGCCTTTTCGGCGATGGCGTCGATGTCATAGGCCAAACCCAGAGTGACGACGTCGGCCTGCAAGCCATCGATCACCGATCGCGCCTGAGTGCCGGAGCCGCCGTGCGATTGCTCGATTACCACAGTCTCGCCGGTCTTCTGCTTCCAATCGGCCGAGAAGGCTTTGTTTACTTCCTGATAGAACTCGCGCGTGGGGTCGTAGGAGACGTTCAGAAGGTGGGTGGCCTTGTCGGCCGGGGCCATGGAACAGCTTTGGAGGGCGATTGCCAGCAGAACCGTAAGAATGAGTCCGAGAATGAATCGCATACGAATGTCTATGATGTTGATAGACAAAGTATACTATGGGTTCCGAGAAAATCACTTGACGTGACTAATTGGTCACGTTATTATTTAGTCACGTATGACACTCGAAGAAATGACAGTAGATTCCGAACAGCATCTAGAGGTGAAAGCGGCCATTGGCGACGTCTTCAAAGGCGTTCTCCACCGCTTTGGAGAAGGCAGCACCAACCCGCAGGGCGAACCGATGCAGATGATCCTGGAACAGTGGCCGGGCGGGCGGTGGTTTCGCGATCGCGGCAACGGCATCGGGCACTTGTGGGGACATGTGCAGGTGATCAAACCACCCACGCTGCTGGAGCTGAGCGGGCCGATGTTCATGTCCTTTCCGTCGCTGAATCACGTTGAGGTGCGTCTGGACCAGATCGCGGGCGGCACCAAGGTCAGCGTGCGCCACCGGGGCATCGGTTTTTACAACCAAGATCTGCAGCAAGGCTTCGGCCGAGGTTGGCGGCATTATCTGGACAGCATCCAGAAGGACTTCGCCTGAGGAACCGGGGCGCGCATGCCCGCTGACCTGGATGCCGTCTGGAGAGCGCTCTCCGATCCGACGCGGCGGGCGATTCTCGATCTGCTGCGCCCAGGCCCGCGAACCACGACGGAGATCGTGAGTGCGTTTCCCAAGCTGACGCGCTTTGGAGTGATGAAGCACATGGATGTGCTGCGTCGCGCCGGATTAATCGACACGCGCGAAGAAGGGCGGCAGCGGGTGAACTCGCTGAACGCCGTCCCGATCCGGCAAATCTACGAGCGCTGGGTAAGCCAGTATCAGGAACTCTGGGCGGAAAAACTGCTTCGTCTCAAAGACGATCTTGAAGCGGACCGTGGTCCGAAACGCGGCCCGCAAACCTGAAACTGAACTCACAACCGAACCAGGAGAATTACTGTGTACGCGAAAGATGCAATCCGAATTACGCTCAATTTTTCACACGACATCACGCTGCGGTCTTTGGATCAAATCCAGGACGTGCCGCTGACCTTTCCGACCCCGAATGGCGGATGCCATCCGTTGTGGATCGTCGGGCATCTGGCCTTTGTAGAAGGATTGACCCACCGATTGATTACCGGCGGCGAGAATCCGCTCGCCGATTGGGCGCCGCTCTTCGCTCCCGACACGATCCCGTCCGCCGACGCAACGCAATATCCGCCCTTCGCCGAAGTGCGCGCGCGATACGTTGAACTGCGGCAGAAAAATATGGAACTGCTCGATTCAATGAGTGAAGCGGACCTGGACCGGCGCACCGCGAATCCGCCTAAAGGAGTGGAGCAACATTTTGAGACCCATGGGAAGGTATTTTTGTTTTTAGGCATGCATCAGATGATGCACCGCGGACAACTTGCCGACGCGATCCGGGCCGCTGGACGCACCCTGCGGCTCGGGCCGCCGCGGAAGGAGGAAGCGGCGGAGGCGGTTGCGGCGTAGCTTCGGCCTCAACCAGTGGGTCGAATCCCACCGGATCGCGGCCGACGCCCCCGCGTCTGCCCCGCGCTTCGGTGGCGCACTTCCTTTCAGCCCCGAACGTCAGTGAGGGGAACTTCACCATACCTCACTGACGTTCAAGGCTGGACACAGTTGGGGCGTGCTTTACTCCGCAGCCTCGATCAAATCCAGCACCTTTTTTCGCAGCGGTTTCATGAGCGGCAGGTTGGACACCTTGATCAGGCGCACAACCACCGTCAGGCTTTGCTCGAGCAGCGCGGCGGTGCGCTTCTGGCCGGGCGAGCGATCGTAGATCCAGAACAGCAAGATCCCCATCTGATAGAGCCAGAGCAGGCGGGGCAGATGAGGCTCAAAATCGGCGGGGACGGTGGTGCGGCTTTCGAGCAGGGCGCGCTCGAACACCGCAATATCGTTCTCACGGATCGGGCGGGACGCTTCACTGAAAGGCGACAGCGGATGCTCGGGATCGCTGTGGGCGGCCAGCGCGCCCAGCAACCGGCGGCTGGGAGCGAAGTAATCGAGCTTCGCTCGCAGCAAGCCGGCCAACCGCTCCTTCAGATCCTTGCTTTCGCCGAGAGCCGCTTCGAGCCGCGGCTGCAGGTCTTTGCTCGCCTGGCCGTAGAAGGCCAGCACGATGGCGTCTTTGGAGTCAAAGTAATAATACGCCGCGCCGGTCGCTACTTCGGCGGCGGAGGCGATGTCGCGCATGGTGGCGGCTTCAAAGCCCTCGCGCCGGAACAGCTCGAGAGCGGCGGCTAAGATGCGCGCGCGCGTCTCTTCGCTCTTGGCTTTGGACCTCACGCGTTGGCGCGCCTCCGCAGGCGATTGAAGACGTAGAGATTCAAAAAGTGCATGGCGCCCAAGACCAGCAGTACCACACCGATTTTTTCGCTGACCACTTCGATGGCCTGACGGGTGGACTCGACCTGCTCGTAAGTGCGCAGCGCAAGCGTAAAGTATCCGACGTTGACCAGATAAAAGCCAACCACCAGCAGGTGATTGACGGAATCGGCCAGCTCCTCTTTGCCCTCAAAGGCGTCAATCAGAAAGACACGGCCGTTTTTGTGCAGGCTGGCCGCAACCCAAATGGTTACGCCCAGGCTGATGGCCAGGTAAACCAGGTAAGACGAAACGATGTACATGAAATCCTTTCGGGGTTCGTATTTTGAACACGTTCACTTCCGTATTCAATTTAACGATAAGCCGGCACTGGCGGCGTGTCAAGCAAAATCGAACGTGTTCAAAACTCGGGCCGCCATTGGGAAGCCGGACGGCGGGCCGATCGGATTCGCGCGTAGCAATGATGATCGCGGACTTTGACGGCGACGGCAAGCTGGACATCCTCCTCGGAAACGGGAACCCGCTTTATTTGTCGGGCAGCGCCGGCTATCCCACGCCCACGGTGTTGTTCGGAACCGGTTGCGACCGGCGTCATTTTGCGGAGTGCCGGCCGTCCGCCGTCAAACAGGCAGCTACGCGCAAAGCATTCGCCTTTCGAACTGCGTTTTTCTCATAACTGCCATGATCATGCGCCGTCCCACCTACGCCCTAATTACGCGAACTTCGCCGGCCCGCGTGCGGCATTCCGGCATCGGATCAGTAGGTTCGCCAACCTGATCTGGCGCCACCCTGGATTCCATCGTCAAGTGAAACTCGGTTGAAACTAGCTTTGGTTGGAGACGCGCCTTGCTGGGGAAAATGGCGGGGTAAGCTCTAGGTCTAGGAGAGATTTGAGCTTTCAAGCTAGCCACCGGGCCTGGGCATTCGCTATTCGCGAATCGCGAATATAGAATGGTGTTATGGCGCTGAAGCCGCAGGACGTGTACGTGGCGCTCAAGCTGGTTGCTGCCGGCTCGCGCCGCCTATCGTATTCTCAGCTGGCTTTGGAGTTGGTGATGAGCCCCTCCGAGGTTCACGCTAGCGTGAAACGGGCAGAGGCCAGTCGATTGGTCCACGGCACTGCATCGCGCCATCGTCCCAATGTGGCCGCCCTGGAAGAGTTTCTGGTGCATGGGTTGAAGTATGCGTTCCCGGCGGAACGCGGCGAGTTGACGCGTGGGGTCGCCACCTCGTATGGCGCCCGGCCGCTGCGCAGCAAAATCGCGCGGACCAGGGAGCCGGTTCCTGTCTGGCCATACGAGGAGGGCAAGCAGCGTGGGGTCGCGTTAGCGCCGTTATACAAGACCGCGCCGGCTGCCGCTTTGCGTGACTCCACCTTTTACGAGTTGCTGGCGTTGACTGACGCTCTACGGGATGGCCGGGTTCGCGAACGAAAGATTGCCGAGGCTGAGCTGCACCTTCGGCTGCGGGAGGCGAATGCCCGATTCGAATCTTAAACAGCTCATTGCCGCCGCCGCTCTTCTGCGGCCGTTGTTGGGGGACCTCGTCTTCGTGGGTGGCTCAGTCGCCAGCTTGCTTGTCACGGACACGGGAGCAGGTGAGCCGCGGCCGACGCTGGACGTGGATGCGGTCGCCGAGATAACATCCTACGCGCAGTATGCCGCATTTGGCGGACGTCTGCGCGCACTTGGCTTCACTGAGGACACCAGAGAGGGAGCGCCGCTGTGCCGATGGGTGCAGCGGGCCACAATTCTCGATGTCATGCCGCTCGATGAGCATATCCTCGGTTTTTCGAATCAATGGTATCGGGCCGCCATGGAAGCGGCGATCAAGCGGCGGCTGTTGAGGGACCTCGATATTCGGGTGATAACCGCTCCATTCTTTCTGGCCACAAAACTTGACGCCTTCAAAGGCCGCGGGGATGGCGATTTCTTCGCAAGCCACGACCTGGAGGATCTCATCTTCGTGGTTGACGGCCGGTCGAGCGTCGTTGAGGAGGTTCGAGCAGAAGTACCAACGCTCCGCAATTATCTCCGCACCGAAATCGCCGGGCTGCTGGCGACGCACGGATTTGTTGATGCGCTGTCCGGCTACCTGCTCCCAGACGCCGCAAGCCAAGCGAGAATCGGCACTCTGGTTCGGCGTCTACGCGAACTCGCCTCGTAGTTTATTTGCCCGCGTATGGTCACGTCGTGAGCGCAGCCAGAATCCTTTCGGCGGCTTCTTTGCCGCGCTCTCCCACTTCGCCGACGGGGCCCACGCAGGCGGGGCAGCCGGACTCGCAAGCGCAGCCGGAGAGGACTTCGGAGGCGCCCGATAACAAGCGCGGCGTGAGTTTATAGAGCGGGGCGCTCAGTCCGATGCCGCCGGGGTAGCAATCGTAGAGGAACAAATCGGGCTCCCACCGGCCCGTGGTCTTGGCTATGTCTTCAGTGATGGCGATGCCGAGGTCGCGCGGATCGCACATCAAGAGCAAAGACGCGACGGTGCGCAGGACATTGGCGAGTCCCACTAAGCCGTTTTGCTTTTCGGTGGGTGTGAGGTCGGCGAACTGGGCGAGGAAGACTTCCGGAAAATGCAGCCAGAAGGCGGTCGTGTGCATTTCCTGTTCCGGCATGGACAGGTGTCCGGCGCCGACGTTTTCGAGCGTGTAGAACTTTACCTTCTTAAAGCCGACAATCTGCCGATTCACGCGCACGTCGCCGTGGATGGCTTGCGCGCTGGCGACGCCGCGCTCTTCAAAGCGCTCCAGCTCCTTAACCTGCGTGTAATCGATGGCGTCAGTAAAGTAATCGCTATCGACGCGGCGGACGTAAGCCTTGCGGCCATCGTAGTCGAACCGCTCCACCTGATACTGGCGCGCTTCATGCAGGTAAATCGCTTTTTCATGCAGCGTGGTGAGGGCCGTGGGAAACGACACTTCGGCGATCACCTGGTGGTCTCCGGTGATATCGACGACCACGAAGTTATCGCTGCTGATGGAGCGCAGATTCACCGCGTCGGCGGGATAAGTGTCGGACGTCCAATGCCAGCAGCCGGCGGAGTGGTTCAGCAAACCGGCTTCCTCGGCCAGGAAGCGGCATAACGGCGCGGGATCGTGCGGGCCGAACTTCTCGCCTTCGCGAATGGGCAGCTCAAACGCGGCGCACTTCAGATGATTGATGAGGATCTCGAGATTGTCGGCATTGATTTGCGCGTGTTCGGGCGGGCGGTCGAAGAAATACTCGGGATGCTCCACCATATATTGATCGAGCGGCGCGCTGGAGGCGATCATGACGGCGAGCGAAGTGGATTGGCGGCGGCCGGCGCGGCCAGCGCGCTGCCAGGTGGAAGCGATGGAACCGGGATATCCCGCCATCACCACCGCATCGAGAGAGCCGATGTCGATGCCTAACTCGAGAGCGTTGGTGGCAACCACCGCGCGGATCTCGCCGGCGCGCAGCTTGCGCTCGATCTCGCGGCGTTCCTTGGGAAGGTAGCCGCCGCGGTAGCCGCGAATCATGCTGACGGGCAGTGGGCCGCGGTCGCAGGTATCGCGCAAATAGGTGAGCAGGATCTCCATGGCGAGGCGGTTGTTGGCGAAGACCAGCGTCTGCTGGCCGCGCTCGATGAACTCGGTTGCGATGCGGCGCGTTTCGTGCAGATAGCTACGGCGGATGCCGAGCTGGCGATTGACGACCGGGGGGTTGTAGAAGACGAAATACTTTTCGCCGGTGGGCGCGCCGCTGCGATCGACGAGTTCGAAAGGCTCGCCGGTGAGCGCTTCGGCGAGTTGCCGGGGATTGGCGATAGTAGCCGAACAGCAGAGGAAGCGAGGTTGGGAGCCGTAGAACTCGCAGATGCGGCGCAGGCGGCGCAGCAGATTGGCGAAGTGAGAGCCATACACGCCGCGGTAATAATGCAGTTCGTCGATGACGATGTACTGCAGGTTCTCGAAACATCTCGCCCACTTGGTGTGGTGGGGCAAAATGCCGCTATGGAGCATGTCGGGATTGGTGAGGATAACGTTGGCGCGCTCGCGAATGGCGCGACGGGCGTCCTGCGGAGTGTCGCCATCGTAGGTGAACGCGCGGATATCGGAGCCCATGGCTTCCACCGCGGCGTTGAACTCCTGCAACTGATCTTCGGCGAGGGCTTTGGTGGGGAAAAGATACATGGCGCGGGCGGCGGGATCGTTGAGGAGCCGGTTGAGCACCGGCAGGTTGTAGCAAAGTGTCTTGCCGCTCGCGGTAGGCGTGACGATCACGGCGTTACGGTTGCCCTGCGCGTGATCGAAAGCCTCTGCCTGATGAGTATAGAGTCGCGTGATCCCGCGCTTGGCCAGGGCCTGGCGCAGGCTGACGGCGATCTCGCCGGGCATTTCTACGAATTGGCCCTCCCGGGCGGGAAGGTGTTTGATGGCGCGAATTGGGGAATCCGGGACGGCCATCCACTGCTCGAAGCGGGCGACGGCGGTCTCGATGGCGGCCTGGGCGCTTCGGGCTTGAGACTGAACATCCGTTAGATCGAGAGAGAGATTCATTGCTAAAGCTTCGCCTTTTGTTTGCCGATGTACTGTCAGAGTACAATGAGCGGGAATCAAAGTCTAGAAAAATTGTTTGAAACGGCTGATCTTCATGTTGGCGATCATTTCGCTTACCGCGCAGACGTCGAACACGAAGGCGCCCGGCGACCCCATCACGAAGTTCGGTTACTATCGGTTCAAGCGCGCTTCAGAGATTTTTCGATCTCGGCTTCCGCCCTTGCCACGCTCTTCTTTAGGCCTTCCAAATGGCCATCGAGATTGGTAAGAGCATCAAACAACGAGAGTTGAAGGGGCTGCTGCTTGAGCTTCTTGCTTTCCTTATCCATGTCGGTCATGGAGAAACTGCATTTGGCAGGTATTGCGCCGGGGCTCCTGATTTCGATAGTCCAATCCCATCTCAAGAAAGTCGCTAGAAGAACGTCCGCGCCCGGCATCGAGCCTTCTGCGTAGTTATCGAGCATCTGATACGGGACCCCGATTTGGCTCGCCAATTCGGATAGGCGGCCGCGCTGCCTGCGCGCGTCTTCAACCAGTCTTGTGAACTTCTTCTTGATCTCGTCGCGGACCTTATTCGTAAGCTCTTCGGGCGTGATGGAACTTTCCATAGTGGAGTCCGAGCGAACTCAAAAGATCGGCTTGCGCCGGACCAAACTTTATAAGTATACTTATGTTCAGATCATAAGTATACTTATGAACCATCTGATTTCTCGTCGCAATGGGTTCCGGGAAGTATGTCTAGAATGGGTGTGGCGCTGGGCGAGCGTAAAGGAGGCCTAACGGTATGCGTAATGCCGAATCAAACCTTAAGGCAGCGGTCTCTGGGAGCTTCCATAGACACATGGAAGCGATCAACGCGGCTGTCGCGGAGCTCGCATCCCGCTCAATATTGGTGCTCTCTCCGGCTGACCCCCGCATTGTGGCAGCGCAGGGCGAATTCTTGTTTGTGGCCAGTGATCGTGTAAGATCGGTTCGGTTGGTTCAGGACCGTCACTTGGAATCGGTGCGTGCGGCTGACTTTCTTTGGTTAGTGTGTCCGGACGGGTACGTCGGCCAGTCGGCGTCGATGGAGATCGGTTTTGCCGTCCACGCTGGCGTGCCGATTTTTGCTACGCGCGCACCCAGCGATCTGACGCTTCGTGAATACGTGAGCATTGTTCCGACGCTCGTGGATGCCGTACGGAGTGTACGTGCCCGGCTTCCCACGCGTCGGCCCGAGGGCATCCTCATCGACCCGCACGCGTCGGTCACGGAGGCGCACGCGACCCTTGAGCGGGTTGAGACGCTCTTAACTCAGTCAGCCAATGCCGCTGATCCTGCGCGTTCCTTGGGTCGGGAGATGGCCGCTCTCCGGAGGACGACCAGACTTCCTACCTACCTGCAGTAACCATCCAATCTGCAATGTTGTTTACGTGCAGCGACAATCATAAGAGGGACATCGATTTCGGGAAGGTCGAATGCCTGCGACTCTTCTGTAGACAGCTCCTACAAGACCAGGAAGCTTCGCTCAACTATTTTGCCTATGGCGCTGGTTTCAAGCACGTCAGGGAGTCCGAGGACAAGGTCTCGGTCTCGAGTTCTGCTACATGCATTCTCTCGTTGGAGGCGACTGATAGGTGGAAGGCTGACAAAACCCAGACCAAGTCACTGTTGCAGACCCTGATAGCAAAGAAGACCAGCGCCGGGCTTCCGAACGACAACCCGTTCACGATTGCCTGGATATTGGAAGCTGTCACAGCCTTAGAGGCTAGGTATTCGGAGCCTCTCGATGTTGGCGCGAGTGCTCGCGTTGCAGAAATGGAAGCCATACTTCAGGAGGAAGTGACCACCGGCGAGGGTGGTGTGAAGATCGAGGACTATCCGCCCTCGGCCTACCTGACGCAACTGGTCGTGCGTGTCCTTCACTGTCGGAGGAAGTTCGGGAACGGCCTCCGCAAGCTTGTAAATACATGGGCTTGGGCAGAGCTGACGCGGCAACTCGCCTTGATTCAGGCTAAGAGCAAAACGGCGGACGCGTTCGCACTCGCGTATTTACTTATGCTGGTTGCAGCAGCAACTCCCAGCTCAAGAACAAACCCCGAACAAACCAGCATCCAACGCGCCGCGCTCAAAACGTTCTTCGGGTGTCAGCGCGAGGACGGAACTTGGCCGTTGAGTCGTCCACTCTTTCACTACGAAAAGATTGGCAACGCATACTGTTACGAGTATGAGATGCTGACCCAGCTTCTTCAGCAGCCTGAACTGCAGGATCTCCTGCTTGACTACCTGCCAAATCTAGGCTCGGCCGCTGAATCGGTTTCCGCCACTGTCTATCGGGTCGAGGATGGGATTCAGGCCTGGACCTCGGGACATCATCCGCAGGTTGGAGACCCTGAATCCTGGGCGACGGCGTCTGTTTATCACTTCGCTCACTCCCTGGACCGCTTACTAGCTGAGGCTGTTCGACGACAGATATTTAGCTATTTGGAAGCGCCCTTCCCGACGCTATCTGTAAGGGGAGGCACGGACGCCGACTTTGCAAAGGACTTCTTGGACAGCACGATCGAGGTGCGAGGCACCCAGCATTCCCTACGAAACTATCTGTGGAAGGAGTTTGTAGAGCCCCTCGCCAAAGAATGTGAGGGCGTCGAAAAAGGTCGAATCCTGAATAAGAGGACGCCCCGGTCCGCTATATTTTTCGGGCCTCCGGGGACGTCGAAAACGGACCTTGCTGGCCATATTGCTAAATTCCTAGGGTGGCCCCTCCTCCCGATAGACCCATCCCTGCTTCTCCGCAACGGAATGGACGGGATTCAATCGGAAGCCAACGCTATTTTCCGAATGCTAGAAGAAACGGAGCGCGTTGTTGTTCTCTTCGACGAGTTTGACGAACTAGTGCGAGAACGCGGGTCTTCAAAGGCGGAGCCGTTCTCCAGGCTTCTAACTACGGCCATGCTTCCCAAGCTAGCAAACATTCGTAGGCGAGGAACATTGGTCTTCATCATCGCAACGAACAACGTCAGCGAGTTTGATCTTGCTATTCGCCGACTGGGCCGTTTTGATCGTATCGTGCAAATAATGCCTCCGACTTTTGATGCCAAAATGACAAAGAAAGAATGGGGGCTCACCGAAAAGCTCAGCCAGCTTGGTGTCGCCGTGAAAGATGACATCAAGCAGAAGATAGAGGACCTGACCTTCGGGGAATGCGAGGAATTCGCCCGTGATCTCACCAGGGCGGACGCTCAAGAGCCGTTGACGGCGTTGAACAGCCGGTGGAACGATTGCACACTCCAGACCAGAGTGAGCCCCGAGGAAGATCAGACGTGGAGGGACCGCTGCAAGGCGGAGATCCATTTCAATCGCTAGAGTCGCTCCCCACAGCCGAACGGCTGTTGGCAGCTAGGGACGCCGTACTTGCAGCGGTCATCGCGCCGGAGCAAGCCCGATGGCCCGTGAACCCCACCGAAGATCCAGTTTGGGGTCTGATACGAATCATCGTCGCTCAGCAGATCTCTACAGCGGTTGCCTGTAGGCTCGCTGAACGCATTAGATCTATGTACCCAATGCTCACCACGCCTTCGGCCGTGACCGTGCTAGCACAACAGGATCTTCGCGCGCTCGGCATTCCAGAACGCCGGGCTCAGTGTTGCATAGCTGTCTTGCGCAGATCGGATGAGCTTCGTGCGAGGGCGCAGGCGGGTCAGCCGTGGCAGGACATCCTCGCTGAGATAAAAGGAGTCGGGCCATGGACGCTTGCAGTATTTAGGATAATGGTGCTTCGTGACCCAGACGTACTTCCGTTGGGCGATGTAGGGCTAGAACGGGCCGTCGCGAACGTCTACGGACCCGGTCGCCGGGCCGACCAGCTTGGCGAAAACTGGCGTCCTTTTCGATCAGTCGCCTGCTGGTATTTGTGGCGGACGCTTGGTAATGATCAACTCGGCTGAAACTGCACTCGGCATAATGGAATAGCTGGAGTCCTCACGACCGAGAAGAAGACGCTAGGGTCCACTATTTCTTCACCGCCAGTAGACGGGTCCTCGGACACACCCCCCAGTCCCGACGACCTTCCCACGGCCATCGCCAATAACGTTGGCGCGCTCGCGAATGGCGCGCCGGGCGTCCTGCGGAGTGTCGCCGTCATAGGTGAACGCGCGGATATCGGAGCCCATGGCTTCCACCGCGGCGTTGAACTCCTGCAACTGATCTTCGGCGAGGGCTTTGGTCGGGAAAAGATACAGGGCGCGGGCGGCGGGGTCGGTGAGCAGCCGGTTGAGCACCGGCAGGTTGTAGCAAAGTGTCTTGCCGCTTGCGGTAGGCGTGACGATCACGGCGTTGCGGTTGGCCTGCGCGTGATCGAAAGCCTCTGCCTGGTGGGTATAGAGTTGCGTGATTCCGCGCTTGGCTAGCGCCAGGCGTAAGCCGTCAGCGATCTGGCCGGGCATTTCTACGAATTGGCCCTCACGGGCGGGAAGGTGTTTGATGGCGCGAATCGGGGAATCCGGGACGGCCATCCACTGCTCGAAGCGGGCGACGGCGGTCTCGATGCCGGCCTGGGCGCTTCGGGCTTGGCCGGGAACATCCGTTAGATCGAGAGAGAGATTCATTGCTAAAGCTTCGCCTTTTGTTTGCCGATGTACTGTCAGAGTACAATGAGCGGGAATCAAAGTCTAGAAAAATTGTTTCGGCGCAGCGTGCTAATAATGAAACAAGGCGGGTTTCTCCCGCATCCGCAGGTAATAAGGAAGGTCCGATGCCGAAGTTGACCGCATTCGCCGCGGCGGTGCTATGCTCGACGCTCATTCTGGCACAGGAAGTTGCGCCACCTCGTCCCAAAGCCGGTAAGCCTGAGATTTTCAAGCTGAAAGACATCCAGCCGGGGATGAAAGGCTATGCTTGGACCGTGCTGGCGGGAAACGATCCGGAGGCGATTCCCGTAGAGATCGTGGGTCTGCTGAAGAACCAGTGGGGGCCTCACCAGGACATTATTCTGGCCAAGATGCTGGGGAAGGCGATCCGGACCAATGTGGCGGGAGGCATGAGCGGCAGCCCGGTATACATCGATGGCAAGCTGGTAGGCGCGGTGGCTTTGCGCATGAGCGTGTTTTCGCCCGACGCGATTTGCGGGATCACTCCGATTGAATACATGCTGGAGGTAAACGATTTCGACGAGTCCCGGCCGGTGGATGCGAAGACGCCGGAAACGGTAGTGGGCAAGGCGTCCACGGTGTCGCAGACCATGATTCCGATCGAAACGCCACTGTATTTGTCGGGCTTTCACGAGAATGTGATCCGGCAGGTGGCGCCGCTTTTCGAGCAGATGGGAGTGCAGGTGGCGGCGGGTGGGGCGAGCAGCACGCTGCAGGATTCCAAGCCCGCGCCGGGCTGGCAAAAGTCGCTGCAGCCGGGAGACGCCGTGACCGGCGTGCTAGTGACGGGCGACATGAGCATGACCGGCATGTGCACGGTGACCTACAACGACGGTAAGCGGGTGCTGGCGTGTGGGCATTCTTTCTTCAATCTCGGGCCGGTAGATATGCCGATGGCCAAAGGCGAAGTTCTGATGACCTTGGCGTCGTCCTACCAGCCGAACAAGATGGGGAACGCGACCGAGATTGTGGGCGCACTGCATCAGGACCGTCACAGCGCGATTGAAGGCGTGCTGGGCGCGACGGCGCCCATGGTTCCAGTGACGTTGAGGGTGCGATCTTTCGGCGACAACAACGCGATGCGAAAAGAGAACGTGCTGCATTTCAATGTCTTCGTGCAGCAGAAGTGGACGCCCTATCTGATGATGCTGACGATGTTCAACTCGCTTTCGGGGCTGAACGATTATGCGGACGAAGCGACGTACCGATTGAGCGGGAAAGTGCAATTTGACGGCGCGGGACAGCCGGATATGGACGTCAGCACGATGCTGGCGCCGAGCGAAGCGCCCATGCCGGCGCCCATGATGCTAGCGACTTTTTGGGGCGAGAAATTCAATCGCCTGTTTCTGAATTCCGTGGGTACACCCAAGCTGAAGAGCGTGGACGCGACGGTGGACCTGTTGCCGGAGCGGAGAATTGCGACCATTGAGAACGCCTGGATTCCTTCGAGTGAAGTGGAGCCGGGCAGCGAAGTGCCGTTGAAGGTTTTCTTGCGGCCGTACCGTGGCGAGCGCATCGAGCGGGAATTCACGTTGAAGATACCCGCTACGCTGGCGCGCGGCGAACATCGCATCGTGGTCAGCGACGCTGAGACGCTGAACCGGATGCAAAGCGCGGCCGGCCTGGCGGCGCGCGATCTGGACATTCCGCAAACGGTGTCTCTGATCAATCAGGAGCGGTCGAACAATCAGCTATATGTATCGCTGGTGGAAGCGCGGCCGACTGTCTTTTTGGAAGACAAAGCGCTGCCGGCGTTGCCGGCCTCGATCGTGAATGTGATGCAGGCCGGGCGGACGGCCAGCCGGCACTACATTAGCTCCGCCGAGAGTACGATTGAACAAGGCAGCATCCCGTTCGATTTCGTGGTCAGCGGCAGCTATACGTTGAAAATCGCGGTGAAATAGCAAAGTCGCGAGTGAGAATCGGAAACCCTGCGGCATACCTACCCAACAAGAGGACACCAGTTTACCAAGAATGATTTTTCGTTGTGTGGTTGTGTTTTGCGGAATCGCATTATCGTGTTCCGCCGTCGAGACGCGGTTCTGGCAGCAGGATGAGCCCGGCGATTTTGAGAAAGGGCGGTTGAATCAGCTTTCTCTGCGCAGCGACGGCCATCTGTTCCTGGCGCCCGAGCTGCGGGAGCTGTTTGACTCGGCGACACCATATTTGTGGGCCGTGGTGGCCGATTCCAAGGGCACGCTGTACGTGGGCGGAGGCGGGTCAGGCAGTCATTCCGCCAAGTTATTTGCCATCGATGCGGCCGGCAAGAGCCGCGTGGTGGCGGAGCTGGATGGTCTGGAGATTCACGCGCTCGCAATCGATCACAAAGACCGTTTGTTCGCGGCAACCAACCCGGACGGCAAGGTATATAAGATTGGCCGGGACGGGAAGGCGCAATTGTTTTACGATCCGCGCGCCAAGTATATCTGGGCCATGGCGTTTGACAGCAAGAACAATCTTTATATCGCCACCGGAGACCGCGGGGAGCTGCATCGCGTAACGCCGGACGGAACGGGCGCGGTGTTTTTCAACACGGAAGAGACGCATGCGCGGTCGTTGGCCATTGATGCCAAGGACGACGTGATCGTGGGTACAGAGCCGGGTGGCTTGATCTTGCGGGTTTCTCCCCATGCTCAGGGGTTTGTGCTGTATCAGGCGCCAAAGCGGGAGATTACGGCTCTGGCGGTCGCGCCGGATGGTGCAATCTATGCAGCCGGCGTGGGGAATAAAACCGGGCCCGCGCCGGTTGCGGCGCAACCCGCGGCCAGCCTCACTCCGAATCCCGGCGCGCCACCGGCGCTTGCTCCCGTCCCGGCTGCGACACCGATTATCGGGGGCTCCGACATCTACCGGATCGACCCGGACGGCGCCCCCCACAAGCTCTGGAGCCACACCCAGGATATTGTCTACGCGATTGGACTGGACAGCGACGGGCGCCCACTGCTGGGGACTGGGAACCGCGGCAAAATCTATCGGCTGGATGAGAACCAACTCAGCACGCTGCTAGTGGATGCCGCGCCGACGCAAATCACGGGTTTTGTTTTGCGACAGAAGACGGTATTCGCGATCAGCGGCAATATCGGCAAGGTGTTCCAGATTGGGCCGGGCCTGGCCCCGGCAGGTTCCTATGAAAGCGATGTGCTGGACGCGGGATCGTTCTCCTATTGGGGACGCCTGGCGTACCGGGGGGCGCCGTCGCGGCTGGCGTTTTCGACCCGCAGCGGCAATCTGAGCCGGGCGCAATCGAACTGGAGTCCTTGGGCGACGCCGGAGCGCGACCGCACCGACATGCCGGATTGCTCGGACTGCGGAGGCGGGAGGGTGGTATCGCCGGCGGCGCGTTTTCTCCAATACCGGGTGGATCTTTCCGGCGCCGCGGCGGAATTGTCTTCGGTGGAAGTGGCGTACGAGCCGAAGAACGTGGCGCCGGAAATCGGGGCGATCGATATCCTTGAGCCGAACTACCGGTTTCCGGCTTCATCTCAGTCTGCTCCTCCGGCCGGGCCAGCACCTTCGTTGACGATTCCGCCCATGGGACAACACGCGGCGGCGCCGGTTTCCTCCGAGAGCGGTGGTTCGCAGACGCTAAGTTACGCCAAGGGCTACTTGAGCGCTCGCTGGATGGCAACGGACGAAAACCAGGACATGCTGGCGTACACGATTGAGATTCGCGGCGTTGGGGAGCGGGAGTGGAAGCCGCTGAAAGATCACATTCACGAGAAGTATTTGAGTTTTGATAGCACGGCGTTTCCGGATGGCGAGTATGTCTTGCGGGTGACCGCGACGGATGCGCCGGGCAATCCGCCGGGGCAGGCCTTGACGGCGTCCCTGGTGAGCGATCCGTTTTTGATCGACAACACGCCGCCGCAGATTTTGAGCCTGGCGGCCGCGCGGGCGGGAAACGGGTTGGAAGTTCACTGGGAGGCTCGGGACGCGCGCAGTATAGTCGAGAAGGCGGAGTATTCGGTGAATGGAGGCGAGTGGCTGCTGGCGCTGCCGGTGACGCGGCTGTTTGATTCTCCGGAGGAGGATTTCCGGCTGCATGTGGAGGCGGGCGCGGGCGAGCAGGTGATCGCGGTGCGGGTGTCGGATGAATTCGGGAATCAGGCTACGCAGAAGGTAGTGGTGCGGTAGCGGGGGACCTTCGAAGGGCGTCTTTGGGAATGCGGTAGATCCGCCCTTTTCCCGAATTTCCGGCCGGATCACAGTGGCGATCAAGATAGCTGCGAAACACTTCATCTACGCCGTACGAGTAGATGTAATCGTACGCCGCGAAAATGGCTTCCCAGGGGACGCTCTCGACCGGCCTTCCGGACGCTGTCGATAGGAGCGCGCCCGGCCGCTGGCGCGGTGTATCGGTCGTGATTTTGGGATCTTGGCCACCACGAATAAGGACTGGCTGTTGCCCGATGACACTGATCAACTGCGGAAAAAATATCAGCTTTTCAACGGTAGCGTATTCAGCGGCATGCAACAGGTGCCGCTCCAGTTTAGCCCCTACAACGCCGGGCGGCAGCCGAACAATCGGGAAAACCCTCGCGCCGATAGGAAGTGGACGGAATAGAGCTAACTGCTCGCGCGTGAGAGCATCGCCCCCCATCCAATAGTGACGTATCTCACAAACCCGCAGGCACATAACCCCGAGCACCAGCATGAATGCGAGTCGCGCCCAAAAACGTGGCATGTTTACCCCCAGAAACAACAGCGTCACAGCCATGGCCGGGATTACCAGGCGCGCGTCGGCGTCCGAGCCGGAGAACAGTTGTTGAGCCGGAAAAACCACTGCCAGCATAAGGAGCAGACCGCCCAAAGCCGGACGGCCACCGTGCAGCCAGTTCCGGCCTTTGTATAACGCGATCGCGAGAGCGAGCGCCCATACACTCAAGCAAAGGATGGTAATTTTCACGTTGTAGGTGGTGAGCCACACCACCAAGTGCCTCGCCTTCAGGATCAAAGAGCCCCATTCGATTGTCGCGGTGTCACCCCGGTCCCGGCCGAGGCTCGCGTAAAGCATTGCGGAGGGCAATAGTGGAACGAGGTCGAGCCAAAGAACCTGGCGCCACCGCCTTGCCCGCCACGCCCCGATCGCCGTCAGGAAGACTATGCTTACAGCCAAGACGCCGATTCCCATCAAGTGCGCAAAGTAAGTGGCTGTGGTCAGAGCAGTAGCCGCCAGCATGCGCGGGAGCGACCGCCGCCGCCGATACCAGAGCCAATTGGCCAACGCCAACAGAAACAAGGCAATGCTGAAATTGTAGTTTACGAAACCCAACAGAAATGTCGAGTTGTACAACAAGAGCGCGGCGACTGCCGCCGTCCAAACCGGCCTGCCGTCCCCGGTTTCACATCCCAGAAAATGGCAACCTGCCCAGAAGAGAATTATCATGAGAGTCAAAATTGCCTTACCCGCGGCGGCCACATCCAGCCCTGGAAATACGAAGACACCAAGCAGTTCCATGGCGAGGTTCGGAAACGGTTTCAGGACAACTTCATAGCGCTCCCGGAGTAGTGCCGCATGGCTCCAGTCGCGAAGGATTCTCAACCTCGCTAAGTGGTCCGGGTAGTCGACCATCGAAGGATACTGAAACTCCCAGACCGGCCACAGCAACAACAACAAGACGCCCGCCATCAAAAGCCAATAGACCTTCATTTGTCTTGAATCAACGCGAGTAGAAGACTCGCGCTCGGCTACCAACCCGATCACCTGGTAGTGAATGACTGCCGGTTTTTGCGGCACGCGGCGCGCGAAGATTCTCTCGGTCTTACTCATGTCATGGCTTCGTATGGAGCGCGTACTGTTACGAAGGGCGTGGCTCTAGCCGGCCCGTAAACGCTCGTCGCGCGCGCTGCCGCAAACATTCTGATGGCGAATTGTTTTCGAACAATCTAAGCTGGCTGTTATTGATTCCTTAGTCCCATTCGTCGCGCTTCCACGAGTTCCAATGAACGGCCGCTTCGCGCTGTTCGCAAAAGAACATCAGTTTACTGAGACTCGCTAAATACAGTGACAGGCGCACTCAGCAGTGGGCCGATAACGCTGCACGCGCGGGCTAACAACCCGCGGCACTCTCGAAAACCTACCCCCAGACAAAGCGCCAGAGGACACAACTGCGATAGCTCCAAAGCGAAGGAGTTCGGACTCGAGCCCGCAATGTCCCCGTCCGCTTGCTTCGCCGACTCCCCGGTTTTCATTCTTCTTCCTTCTGTGCGCCCCGGCGCTCATACGAAACAGGTTAATTAATAACCTGCCCCACACGCCGGGCTGAATCCGGCACGCTATTTTGCGAACGCCAATAGTTGTTCAGTGCTTTTTGAGAGCAGGACTTCTCAAAACAAAATGCGCCATTCGAATGGATTTGCGGTTTTGCGAATGAAATCAGGGAAGGGCGGTTGGGATCTACTTCGCCGGAGCGCAAGCCGGGTCCGAAGCCAATAGCCGGCGCCGGCTCGATTTCAGGGTTTTACACGTCGAGGTTTCTGACGTCCAGCGCGTTCTCCTCGATGAATTTCCGCCGGCTTTCCACGTCTTCGCCCATGAGCGTCGAGAAGATGAGCTCGGTTTCGGCGATGTCCTGCAAGTCCACTTTGAGCAGCGTGCGGGTTTCGGCGTTCATGGTGGTTTCCCAGAGCTGCTCGGAGTTCATTTCGCCCAGGCCTTTATAGCGCTTGACGGTGACCTCGCGAGTGCCTTGCGCTTTGACGTGCTCCAGCAGTTCGCGCCAGCCGGGGAGGGTCTCCGGCTTGTTATCGCGAGTTACGATGAACGGGGCTTGATTATATTTGGCGATCTGGCGGGCAATCGCGCGCAGGCGGCGGTATTCCGGCCAGGTGACCATGTCGGTATCGATTTTGCGAGTGGCTTTGGTCGGATCTTTGTATTCGATCTTCCAGGCGTCGTGTTCGGGCTCGGGAAGCAGTTCTCCGTCTACTTTGGCGGCTTTTAGTGCGGTGAAGACGGCCTCTACGTTGGCCTTGCTTTGGAAATCCGATTTGGTGTCGATCGCGAAGGCCACGTTGGCCAACACTTCCACCACATGCGGTTCGCGGAGACGGCGTTCCATCCTGCGGTAGATTTGGAGGTTCTCGTCGAGCGCCATCAGGAACGACCGAAGTTCGGAACCTTCGAGTTTGAGCTTTCCGGCGCTCTCCACCGTCAGGTTTTCGGTCGCGCGGCGCAGAATTTCGCGAGTGAATTCCTTGTCGTCCTTGATGTACTTTTCGCTCTTTCCCTTCTTGATGCTGTAGAGCGGCGGCTGCGCGACAAAAACATTGCCGCGCTTAATGAGATCCTGCATGTGGCGGAAGAAAAACGTCAGAAGCAAAGTCCGGATGTGAGAGCCGTCCACATCGGCGTCGGTCATGATGATTATCTTGTGATAGCGGAGCTTCAGCGGATCGAAATCGTCTTTGCCGATGCCGGTGCCGATGGCCGTGATCATGGAGCGGATTTCCTCGTGACCCAGCATCTTATCGTAGCGGGCCTTTTCGACGTTGAGGATTTTACCTTTTAGCGGAAGGATGGCCTGATAACGGCGATCACGGCCGCTTTTGGCGGTGCCGCCGGCCGACTCGCCCTCGACCAGGAATAGTTCGCAACGCTCGGGATCTTTCTCCTGACAATCGGCCAGTTTGCCGGGCAGGCCGCCGCTAGCGAGCGCGCCTTTGCGGGTAATGTCTCGAGCTTTGCGGGCGGCTTCACGGGCGCGAAAGGCATCTATGGCTTTTTGAACGATCTTCTTCATCACCGCCGGATTCTTGTCGAAGAACTCGCCCAGGTTTTCATTGACGAAGTTCTGCACATGCCCGGCAATATCGCTGTTCAGCTTGCCCTTGGTCTGGCCTTCAAACTGGGGCTGCGGAATTTTCACGCTGATCACGGCGGTCAACCCTTCGCGCACGTCGTCGCCGCTCAGGCTCTCTTTGTCTTTGAACAACTGCGCCTGCGTGCCATAGAAGTTGATGGTGCGGGTTAACGCGCTGCGAAATCCGCTCAGGTGCGTGCCGCCATCCACGGTGTTGATGTTGTTGGCGAAGCTGAACAGGTTTTCTGAGTACCCGTCGTTATACTGCAGGGCGATTTCCATGGTGAGCTTGTCGCCGTTAGTCAACGTGCGTTCGCCCTCAATGTAGACCGGCTTATCGTGTAATACCGCTTTGCCGCGATTCAGGTGTTTGATGAATTCGGCGATGCCGCCGCTGTAGTGAAACTCGTGCTGCTTCACCGGATCTACGCGCTCGTCGGTCAGCATGATCGTCAGACCTTTGTTCAGAAACGCGAGTTCGCGCAACCGCTGCGACAGGGTGTCGTAGTTGAATTCGGTGGCCGCCATGATGGTGGCGTCGGGTTTGAAAGTGATTTTGGTGCCGGTCTTTTTCGATTTACCGGTCTGCTTGAGCGGGCCTTGGGGAGCGCCGCGCTGGTATTCCTGCTCGTAGGTGCCGCCGCCGCTCCAGATTTCGAGCTGCAATAGTTCCGAGAGAGCATTCACGCAACTGACGCCGACGCCATGTAACCCGCCCGAAACCTTGTAGCTGTTGGAGTCGAACTTGCCGCCGGCGTGCAGCTTGGTCATGACAACTTCCGCGGCCGAGATGCCGAACTCTTCCTTGATGCCAACCGGGATGCCGCGGCCATTGTCGACCACGGTGACGGAGTTGTCGCTGTGTACGGTTACTTCGATGTGATCGCAGTAGCCGGCCAACGCCTCATCAACGGAGTTGTCGACCACTTCATAGACCAAGTGGTGCAAACCAGTTTCGGTGATCGATCCGATATACATCGACGGGCGGAGCCGGACGGCTTCGAGACCCTCAAGAACCTTGATGCTATTGGAATCGTACGTTTCCACCGGAGTTACTTCTTTTGTTGCCATGTTTAAAATCAAAAAACCTTCTTCTTCCGCCGCACTGACCAGGTAGGAAATTTGCCGGCACGGAACATCCAGCTCGCGGATCGCGGTCGAGATGTTGTCGGCCAATTCATTCGTCCGTTTCGGTGCTCCTTCGCCTCGCTCGTGACATCCTGCAAAAACTTTTCTACTGCTTGACTTTCCCCTCACTTACGTTCGGGGCTAATCGGTTCGCGGCCGGGCCGTTTCGCGGCGTAATCCGGGGCCGTTTCGCGGCGTAACCGGGCGACTACGACTGCCCGGGCCGTTTCATGCTAAAACTCATATACGCATGGGCATCACCACATAGCGGTACTTGTACCCCGCGGCTTGCCCGGGCCGCAGTTCGCCGGCGCTCTGGGCGTCCTTGAAATTGAACATAATTTCCTCTTCGGAAACCGCACGAAGGAATTCCAACAGATAGCCCGCGTTGAAGCCGATTTTTACGGGAGGGCCCTCATAGTCCACCGGCAGACTCTCTTCGCTTTCGCCGGTTTCCGAGAGAGACGAATGAATCTTGACTTCGCCGGGCGTGCTCTCGACCTGGATGGCGCGCGACCGTTCATCGGAAAACTGGGACACTCGTTCGATCGCGTGACGGAAATCGTCCCGCTGCAGACTGATCGAATGCGGCTGATCTTTGGGCAGCACGCGCTCAAAGTCCGGAAAATTTCCGGTTAGTTTGCGGCTCAACAACAGGCGGGTCCCTAACTGGAAGAACAGGTGATTGTCGTCTCCCGCAAAGCCGATGAAAGAATCCGGTTCGGCCTCGGCCGCCAACTTGAGAATCTCGCCCATAGCTTTGCGGGGAAGCAGGGCGCGATATTGTTCTTCCATGCCGGGAAGTTCCACCGCATGCTCGACCATCGAAAGGCGGTGACCATCGGTAGCAACCATGGTCAAGGCATCCGCCTTGACGACCAACAAGGCGCCGTTCAACGTGAAACGCGATTCCTCGGCCGAAATGGCGAAGATTGTCTTGCCGATCATGGATGCGAGCGCAGCCACGGGGATCTTAGCCAGCACCTGCGGCATTTGGGGCAGTTCCGGGTAGCTCTCGCGCGACATACCGGCAATGCGGGTGCGGGAACGGCCGCAGGTGAGGCTGGCCCACTGGTTTTCGGCCAGTTTGACGTCCAGATCGGCGTCGGGCAGCAGACGAACATAATCCAGCAGGCGTTTCGCCGGGATGGTTCCCGCACCAGCCTTCTTGACTTTGGCTACGCAGGAGCAGCGGATACCGAGTTCCAGGTCGGTGGCCGTGAGATTGATGCGGTCATTGCCGGCGGTCTCGATCAGAACGTTGGACAGAATCGGGATGGTGGTCTTGCGTTCGACCACGCCCTGCGACAGATTCAGCTCACGAACGAGGTCTGCTTTGCTAACCGAAAACTCCATCGCTGTGGTCTCCCTGCGTGTTTCCCTACTGTTCCTCTATCAGAAGTAGTACAAAACTAAACCGTATCCGTAGGGGCTGTGGGAATGTTGATTTCTCTCTAAATTATACAAAATCCAGAAACTTTCCGCTACGTCCAGCGGTGGATTTTCAGGTCCCGGGGAGTGGGCAAAAAGGGTTGACCCCAGGATCTTCACACCTACCCACATGCCGCTCGGCCGTAAACTGTGGAAAAAACAGCTAACCATAATAGATTGATATGGATAGGTTGTGGATGAAGCGGTGAGAATCGTAAGCGAAAACTTCACCGCCACGGGTTGGTTCAGGTCCGAGCGGGAATCAGGCTTTTTGGGCACCCGGAAAACCGTCATACCGGCCACCGTTCCGCGACCGGAATCCGTTTGGCATAGGATTGTGGAAAACATCACTAACATCAATGGATCGAGTCGATTAGGCTGTGGATGAGACTATTTAAATTCTGATCTTTCTGGCGAAGTTCTTCGATCTTGTTAATGGAGTGGAGAACCGTGGTGTGGTGCTTGCCGCTAAAGGACCGGCCGATCTCGGGTAGAGACGCCTGAGTGAGTTCCTTGGCCAAGTACATGGCAATCTGGCGGGGATAGGCAATCTTGCGTTCGTTGGTCTTTTGCTTGACTTGAGCCGGCTGCAGAGAGAAGCGGTCAGCCACGGCCTTGATGATGGATTCTATGGTGATGCGCTTTTCAGGCGCGTGCGCCATGTGCTTCAGAACCTGTTGCGCCATGGGCAGGGTGATGGGCGATTTTGTGACGGAGGAATAGGCGACCAGCTTGACCAGCGCGCCTTCCAGTTCCCGCACATTCGACTTGGTCTTGGTGGCGATGAAGATGCGGACGTCTTCCGTAAGCTTGAAGCCATCCTGCTCGGCTTTCTTGTCGAGAATGGCCATCTTGGTTTCGAGATCGGGCGGCTGAACATCCACCATCAAACCCCATTCAAAACGGGAGCGCAGGCGCTCCACTAAACCGGAAGTTTGCTTGGGCACGGAATCACTCGATATGATGATTTGCTTTTGGTGTTCGAAAAGATCGTTGAAGGTGTGAAAGAACTCTTCCTGGGTGCGTTCTTTACCGCCGAGAATCTGGATGTCGTCGACCAGCAGGACGTCGGCCGAACGGTAGTGCATGCGGAACATTTGCATGCGGTCGAGCCGGATGCAGTTGATCATCTCGTTCATGAAGCGCTCACTGGAAGTGAAGACAATTTTCATGCCCGCATAGTGATCGTGTAAGGAGCTACCGATGGCGTGCATCAGATGCGTTTTGCCCATGCCCACGCCGCCGTAGATGAAGAGCGGGTTGTAGGTTTTAGAAGGCACGGTAGCCACGGCTTTTGCGGCCGCGTGAGCGAACTGATTGCAGGAACCGACCACGAAGGTGTCGAAGGTGAATTTGGGATTGAGGCTGATGGACGGACCAAACAAATCGTCCGGTGAAGCGGGAAGAGAAGTATTGGTGTCGGAGGGAGGGGCGGCAACCTCGTAAACGATATGCCGGAATGGAAGAGCCAGCTCACGGACGGCCATCCACACATCGCTGGCGTACTCCTGCTGCATCCATTCCTTGGTGACGTCGTCTGGCACGGTGACGCTCATGACCGCGCCATCCGCGCTTTTGAAGGCGGTTCTCGAGAGCCAGCTAGCGTACGACTCGATGCTAATCTTTTTGGAGAGAATCTCTTTGACCTGGTCCCAGCAATTCATGTTCTGCCTATCTATTTTTTAGTACCGCAACTTTTTAGTCCGCAACTGTTGGCCCGCAACTAGCCGCCGCAGCCGTTAGGGGCGCCCTCTCACCGGCATCCAGCGACGGAACACAAGATATGCACACGTTTTCCACAAGTGTGGAAAACAGCATCTCTGGTCGTCAGATCAGGGGAACCGCTCGGATGACGCTTGAGTGAAAGCGAGTACTTCGCTCCCAACACTAGCTGCGGAAAAACTACTCTAACACAACTTACCGGCGCCTTTGCCGTTTCTTTTTCTCTCTTATTTTGATTGAGTTACATAAAACAGACCAGATGCCAAATGTAGCGAATCCGGGGTTAGGGGAAGCATGAATTTCAGGTAAACAACTGGTGACGATAGACTAGTACGTTTGGAGCGAACAGGCTAGTTTGACACTGCCTCCAGAAACGGAGAGAATGGTCTTTGTGCGGGAGTAACTCAGCTGGTAGAGTGCAACCTTGCCAAGGTTGATGTCGCCGGTTCGAACCCGGTCTCCCGCTCCAGACCCCTCTCAGGAACTTTCAGGAGTTGGATTGCGTAGCCTCTCATGGGAGCGTAGATCGTGATCACATTCGTGTTTTGGTGCCTGCTGTTTCTGCTGTGCTGGCCACTGGCTTTGCTGGCGCTGGTGCTCTACCCGCTGGTCTGGCTGATCTTGCTGCCGTTCCGTATTGTCGGTTTTGCGGTGGAAGGCGTGCTGGAACTGGTTTGGGCGCTGATCACGCTGCCCGCGCGGCTGGTGCGGCGCATCGCCTAAGCCGGGATGGTCGTTCCCGATCCGAAACCGCCGGCCAGCGTTTTGCTGGGCCGCGAAGTGGTCTCGATCGACGCCGATGGCACAGCTCGCCTGACCTACATCGCGAAACCCCAATTCGAGAATCGGCACGGCACCGTACAAGGAGGGCTGCTTGCCGCGATGCTCGATTCCGCCACAGCGTTTGCATTGATGGCCCAACTTCCCGAGGCGTTGACCGCGGTCACCACGCGGCTGGACACTAGGTTCCTGCTACCCGCGAAGACCGGAAAGTTCGCGGCAACGGCGCGAATCGTGGCGCAAAACGACCGGATCGCGCGGGTGGAGGCGGAACTCCAGGATACGGATGGTCAGGTGGTGGCGACCGCCGTGGCCGAGTTACGCATTGTACGACGCAGAGCATGAAGCGCCGGTCGATCCGGAGCGGGGGAGCGTACAATAATCTGCATGGCCAAGTTCGCTGGCGTCGACTACCTTCTCATCGACTCTCTTTTCTCAGAACAGGAACTGCTGGTGCGGCAGACGGCGCGTCAGTTTGTGGAAGACCGCGTTATACCGGTCATCAAAGACTGCTTTCGGGAGGGACGTTTTCCGAAGGAGTTGATCCCGGAACTCGGGCATTTGGGTTTTTTGGGCGCCAATCTGGAAGGCTACGGCTGCGCCGGAATGAGCAACGTGGAGTACGGCCTGGTGATGCAGGAACTGGAGCGCGGCGATTCCGGGCTGCGCAGTTTTGTGTCGGTGCAGGGCGCGCTGGTGATGTATCCGATACTGACTTACGGCGCCGATGAACAGAAGGAACGCTGGCTGCCCAAGATGGCGAAAGGCGAGGCGCTGGGCTGCTTCGGGCTCACCGAACCGGGTTTTGGATCGAATCCGGCGGGGATGGCGACCAAGGCCGTGAAGGATGGCAGCGATTGGGTGATCAATGGTGAAAAAACCTGGATCACCAACGGGACGGTGGCGGATGTCGCGATTTGTTGGGCGCGGACGCCGGACGGGATTCGCGGGTTCCTGGTCGAGCAGGGAACCAAGGGATTCACGTCATCGGAGCTGCACGGCAAACTTTCGATGCGGGCATCGGTGACGTCGAGCCTGGCGTTCTCCGATTGCCGCGTGCCGGAGTCCGCGATGCTGCCTTGCGCCAAAGGTCTGAAGGGGCCGTTGAGCTGTCTGACGCAGGCGCGCTATGGGATCGGCTGGGGCGTGATCGGCGCGGCCATGGATTGCTACGAGACGGCGCGGCAGTATTCGATCGCGCGCAAGCAGTTCGATAACCGGCCGATCGCGAGCCATCAGTTGGTGCAGGAGAAGCTGGCGAAGATGATCATCGAAATCACCAAGGCGCAGTTGCTGGCGATCCAGGTGGGGCGAATCAAGGATCAGGGGAAGCTGGATCCGTCGCATATTTCGATGCTGAAGAAGAACAACGTGGAGATCGCGTTGGACATCGCGCGAGCGAGCCGGGATTTGCTGGGCGCCAACGGGATTATGGAAGAGTACCCGATCATGCGGCACATGTGCAATCTGGAGACGGTAAAGACGTATGAGGGCACGGATCATATTCACACGCTGGTGATCGGGGAGCGCGTTACGGGAATCGCAGCGTATAAATAGCGCCGTCTGAGCTCTAAATCAGCTTTCCCGGTTATTCTTCTGCGAGCCGAAGATGTAGCCCAATATTGTCGTGAAGATCGGCGCCATTACCTTCACGACAATCGAAGTCAAAAGGTTGGTGTGGGGCTCGGGATCGTGGGGAGTTGTGGGGCCACAAGCATCCACTTCACCGACGGGTTTGTCTGGCCCGGCAGATTGCAGAATCTCGCTTGGAGAGACCCTCTCCCTGTTCTGCCATCAGGGTAAAACAATCTCCTTATTGATCTTGTCGTTGTCGGTTACGACGACCTTGGCGCCCTTGTTCTCGCGCAGCGCCTTCTTCAGGTAACTGTAGCTGGCTACTGCCCGGCGGATCACATCCGCTTTCGTAGTCGCGTCCGTGGTATCCACTAGACGGGAGAGGGTCTTATCGAACTTTTTGTCGAAATCGATCGTGTACCGAGGCATGCTTAAATTCTACTGCATTTGTACTGCTTAGCTATCTGATCGTACAGCAACCCTGAAAACGTTTGAGGAGATGAATCATATCCATACGCGGGTGATTGGAGGCCGGTTACGGGGATCGCGGCTTATAAGTAGCCGGCGCTAATCGGCCAGTTTTGGCAGCAGCATCCATTTGAGGATGCCGTGGGGTTGGGGACCGAAGTGGTCCAGGTCCACGCGGGCGATGGCGCCTTTTTTGAAATCGACCTGCATGTTCGGCGACGCCAGCAGGTAGGCGGTGAGGCTGCTGAAGAGCGGCTCATGGCCGGACAAAAGGAGCTGCGCTTCGTCTTTGTGTGCCCGAATTTCTTCCCAGACCCCGGCGGGCGAACCGGAGGGCACCAGGCTTTTGGAACGCACCAGGTCGCCTTTGTACTCAAAAATCTTCGCGGCCAGCTCGGCTGTCTCGACGGCGCGGCGATACGGACTCGAGACGATGAGCGACGGAGAGACGCCGGCTTTCTGAGCCAGGCGCAGGACGGGTCTCAGCCGCTTTTTGCCTTCGGCCGTGAGGGCGCGCTCGGAGTCGGGCTGGCCTGCTACGCCGTCCTCCGCAATCCCATGGCGGAGAATGTAGAGTTGCATAAACTGTTAGTCTACATGGGCCATGCCGTCACTTAACGGGCTGGAAATCGTACTGGTGGGCGGAGCGGGCGGATTGGGCTCAGCCACGGCCGCGTTGCTTGAGGCAGAGGGCGCGCGAGTGATCGTGTCGTCGCGGTCGCACGGCGTCCGCGCGGACATTACGGTCGCGGGCGATCGAGAGCGGCTATTGAATGCGGTTCCGAATCTGTACGGCCTGGTGGTGCTGGCCGGAAATCCCGCGCGCGGAGCGGGTGAGGATATGTATCGCCTTTCGCACCAGGTCAACTATGAGGGGCCGATTTTGTTAGCGCGCGCGGCGGCTGAGCGCATGAAGGCGCGCGGGGTATCCGGCTCGATCGTGTTGTTCTCGACTATGCAGGCGGTCGCGTTGTTTGCGGGCTCTTCCGTGTATGCCGGCGAGAAGGCTGCGCTGGCGCACGCGGCGCGCATATTGGCGAAGGAGTATCGGGCGTTCTTGCGCGTGAACGTGATCGCGCCGGGTGTGATGAATGCGGGCATGGCGCAGGCCAGCATCGCCAGTGGAAAATACAATCGGTATCTTGAGGAGGGTGTTGTCGCTCGCTTTGGAGAGGCGGCGGATGTGGCGCGGGCGGTACGCTTCTTTTTGGAGCCGGATAGCTATGTTACCGGGCAGGTGCTGAGCGTGGATGGGGGGATTACGTTGTGAGACCGCTTGGGGCGTCGATTCTTCACGTCCGCTGTGGTACGCTGACACCGAGATGGACCCCAAAAAAGTACTGGAAATGGCGAAGGAGAAAGACGTTCGCCAGTTTGATTTGCGCTTTACCGACTTGCCCGGTTTGTCGCAGCACGTTTCTTATCCGATTTCACAGTTGAAAGAGGAGACCTTTGAAGAAGGCTTCGGGATCGATGGATCGAGTATCCGCGGTTGGGCGGCCATCAACGAGAGCGACATGCTGCTCATTCCCGATCCCACGACCGCCTACATCGATCCGTTTGGCGAAACCCGGACCCTGGTGATGACCTGCGATGTAATCGATCCCATCACCCGCCAGCATTACGAGCGCGATCCGCGCTGGATCGCCAAGAAAGCGGAAATGTACTTGAAGAACAGCGGGCTCGCCGACACCGCGTTTTTCGGGGCCGAGGCCGAGTTTTTCATCTTCGATAACGTGCGCTTCGATCAAAACCAGCACTCCGGCTTCTATTTCATCGATGCCGAGGAAGGCCGCTGGAACTCCGGCCGCGAGACCAACAACCTCGGCTACCGTCCGCGCTACAAGGAAGGCTATTTCCCCGTTCCTCCCACCGACCACTACCAGGACCTGCGCGCCGAAATGGTCGAAACCATGATCGAGTGCGGCCTCGATATTGAATGCCACCATCACGAAGTAGCCACCGGCGGCCAATGTGAAATCGACCAGCGCTTTGACACGCTCGTGAAATCGGCCGACAACATGATGACGTACAAGTACATCATCCGCAACGTGGCGTATCAGTATGGCAAATCGGTCACCTTTATGCCGAAGCCCCTATACGGCGACAACGGCAGCGGCATGCACACGCACCAGAGTCTATGGAAGGATTCCAAACCCCTCTTCGCCGGCGACATGTACGCCGGCCTCAGCCAGATGGCCCTCTGGTACATCGGCGGATTGCTCAAGCATGCGCGCGCTCTGTCCGCCGTCATTGCGCCCACGACCAATAGCTACAAGCGCCTCGTGCCCGGCTATGAAGCGCCGGTGAATCTCGCCTATTCGCGCCGCAACCGCTCGGCCGCCGTGCGCATTCCCATGTATTCCGCCAGTCCCAAAGCCAAGCGCGTGGAGTTCCGTCCGCCCGATCCCTCCGCCAATCCCTATCTGGCGTTCGCCGCCATGATGATGGCCGGTCTCGACGGCATCCTCAATAAAATCGATCCCGGCGAACCGCTCGACAAGGACATCTACGATCTGTCGCCGGAGGAAATGAAGAACGTGCCATCGATGCCCGGCTCGCTCGAAGAAGCGCTGAGCTGCATGGAAGACGATCACAACTTCATCCTGAAAGGTGATGTGTTCACCGAAGAGCTGATCGAGACCTACATCAACTACAAACGCCGCAACGAAGCGGAGGCCATCCGCCTGCGTCCCCACCCCTACGAGTTCGCGCTGTATTACGACATTTAATGCACTCTACGCCTTCATCTAAACTAGGGACGGACACCTCCGTCCCCACCGCGAACTCTAGCGCATAGGCGTTAGAATGCTTCCTCGAACGCCAATCGGCCAAGTGGACGCGCTTCGCCGCCGAGCTGATAAGCCGTGAAGTACTACAAGGAAGGAACTGAATGAAAATAGCGGAGGCCCTGGCGCTACGTGCGGATCTCCACAAGCGCGTGGAGCAACTGAAGCAGCGGCTGGTT
The DNA here is from genome assembly GCA_963836595.1 of Bryobacterales bacterium. GTDB lineage: Bacteria > Acidobacteriota > Terriglobia > Bryobacterales > Bryobacteraceae > DATFZA01. The sequence continues at coordinate 1,649,297 of CAWIKC010000001.1, read as the reverse complement.
AAGAACGCACGCATTCAGGAAGGCGATGTACCGGAGGAGGATCCGGCCGAGTTGCAGACTGAGATGGAGAAATCGGCGCGAGAATTGACTTTGCTAATCCAGCGCATCAACAGGACAAATGCCGCGTCGCAATTCGGTGCCGGAACGCTCGCTGACTCCCTAGCCGAACGGGACGTTTTGAAAATAAGGTACAACGCATACCGCGAACTGGCCAACGCTGCTTCAACATCGCAAGGCCGCACTACGCGCTCCGAGGTGAAGTTCATCAGTACTGTGAGCGTCGCGGCGATACAGCGGAGAGCTGATGATCTTGCGAGGGAGTATAGAGAGCTTGACACACGCATACAGGAGGCGGATTGGTTGACGACATTGTTGGACTGAGATGAGTAGGTAGTCGACGTAAACGAGAGGCGAGTACGACCCTCCGGCAGGGAAATGCCGACTCGGTAGTGCGAGGGCAGCATTAGCCGGTTCGATTCCGGACCGCACAGCGTATGCCCCGTATTGCGCACAAACGCACGGCGTACTGTAACCGTGTACTACCGCGTGCTGATCTCGTAAGCGACGGCGAGGGTGGGAAAGGGGCACTCGTCCAGACACACTGTGAGGGCGGCGGGCGCTCCCGTAAGCGGTCCCGCATGCCGCCTCGACATCGTCTTCCTCTTCGATTCGCATCCCTATGGTTCGTTAGCCGGGCACTCTGACGTATCGCGCCTATTAGTGGGCTATGGTTGGAACCAGAGCAACCCATGCGTCCTACGTGCCGCCCATCATACAGGCACTGTGATCCTCTTCATGATCGTGGACAAAAACGGCAATGGGAGAAACTTTGGAGTCGTTCAGAATCTCGGCCTGGTTCTGGACGAAAAGGCAATTGAGGCGGTGCGGAAATGGCGCTTCCGCCCCGGCAAAAAAGCGGCCAACCCGTTCCCGTGCAATGTACCGTTGAGGTGAACTTCCGTTTGTTGTAACCTGCGTCAAGTCGAAAGGATCCCCCAACATCATGCAAACCGGTGAATCTCGCCTATTCGCGCCGCAACCGCTCGGCCGCCGTGCGCATTCCCATGTATTCCGCCAGTCCCAAAGCCAAGCGCGTGGAGTTCCGCCCGCCCGATCCCTCCGCCAATCCCTATCTGGCGTTCGCCGCCATGATGATGGCCGGCCTCGACGGCATCCTCAATAAAATCGATCCCGGCGAACCGCTCGACAAGGACACCTACGATCTGTCGCCGGAGGAAATGAAGAACGTGCCATCGATGCCCGGCTCGCTCGAAGAAGCGCTGAGCTGCATGGAAGACGATCACAACTTCATCCTCAAAGGCGACGTGTTCACCGAAGAATTGATCGAGACCTACATTAACTACAAACGCCGCAACGAAGCGGAGGCCATCCGCCTGCGTCCCCACCCCTACGAGTTCGCGCTGTATTACGACATTTAAACCAGGGACGGACACCTCGGCGCGCAGGCGTTCCCGGCTCTCATGTTTTTCTTTCGCGAGCGAGAGTAGCCGGCGCAGATTACGGCAGAGATCATGTCTGCCCTCGAGCAGTTCCGACGGGCGCGATATGCATGACTCCCGAGAATCTAAACAACCATCTGGATGCACTGCGAAACGCGTGCTCTGGCCAAACGCATAGGATCATACGCGGATTTGTGCGATCTTGCTTGGAGAACTCGATTTAACAGCTTGAAAAAGAACTCCTTCGAAGGCCCGGTCAAGGTCCAGCCCCGGCGCTCCCAACGCTCGACAGTTTCGTAAAGAAAACGAGTGGTTCTTGACGTGCTCTTTCCTCACTGGAGGTGGGCCTTGAATACACACGCCGAACTCAGACGTTTCTTGCTTGTTTCCATTCTTATACTTGCAGCGGTCCTGACTGCCTGTAACAAATCGCAGAACCAGACCGCGCAGAATTCGCCTGATCAGACTGCAAACGTTACCACTGGTGACCCTGCCAATGGCAATCTGGCCTCGGCTGAGCCGCCTGGTGAGGCGCCGGTCTCGTCTCCTGCTCAGGACTATGCACCTCCTCCCGCCGACTACTACAATTCCCCTGGCTACGAGCAAACTTACGACCAAAATGCCTCTTATGAACAGCCGGTCGAAGCTTCGGAACCTCCGCCCCCTCTTCCCGATTACAGCCAACCTCCCGACCCCGGCGACGACTATGTTTGGACGCCCGGTTACTGGAATTATGCTAGCGGCGGTTATTATTGGGTTCCCGGGGCGTGGGTGCTTGCTCCTTATGTAGGGGCGCTTTGGACGCCGCCCTGGTGGGGCTACGACACCGGACACTACCACTGGCACTCGGGTTACTGGGGTCCGCATATTGGTTACTACGGCGGCATCGATTACGGCTATGGATACACGGGGCGTGGCTACTACGGCGCATATTGGGATCACGGCCACCTGGACTACAATCGCTCGGTTACAAACGTGAATGATTCGGTTGTTCATAATGTCTACAATTATTCGGTTCCCGCCACTGGTCGCAGTCGCGTCAGTTACAACGGTGGGCGGGGCGGCGTCGATGCGCGGCCAACGCGCCAGGAATTGGCGGTAGTGCATGATCCGCGTACGCCGCCAGTAAGCGCGCAGGTTCAGCATGCGCGGCAAGCTTCCTCCAATCGCGCGCAGTTTGCCACAGCAGGTCGGGCGCGGCCGGAGACGCTCGTAGCTTCCCGTCCGATTGCCACACCGTACAAGGCCCCGGCCGCACGCCCCCCAGCCGCCGCTATTCGGGCAGCGCAACAGCCTCCGCCTCAAAGGCCCGCCCAGCCGGAGCCAAGCCCGCGTCCGGGAGAACAGGCCAATCGCGTTCCGGAAAACAGGCCCGGACAGCAACAGCCGCCGCGGCAGTTCCAGCTTCCTGCGCCCAGTCGGCAAGCGCAGGCGCCATCCCCGATACCCGTGAACCGGACAACGGCCCAGCACCCGGCGTCCACCCCGCACCCGGAGACACGCCCCGCACCGCCGGTTCGTCCGGAAACCCGTGCAGTCGCGCAACCCGCACCGCGCCCGGCCCCTCGGCCGGCACGTCCAGAACCGCAAGCTCGCCCGGCCCCTCAGCCGGCACGTCCAGAACCCCAGGCCCGCCCGGCCCCTCAGCCGGCACGTCCAGAACCGCAGGCCCGCCCGGCCCCTCAGCCGGCACGTCCAGAACCGCAAGCTCGCCCGGCCCCTCAGCCGGCACGTCCAGAACCCCAGGCCCGTCCGGCGCCTGAGCCGGCACGTCCAGAACCGCAAGCTCGCCCGGCCCCTGAGGTTCGGCCCGAACCCCGACCCGCCGCTGCTCCGCCACAGCGTCGTGAACCCCAGGCTCGTCCGGCGCCTGCGGCACGCCCCGAGGTCCGTCCCGCTCCGCCGCCACACCCAGCGCCGCCGCCAAAAAAAGAAGAAAAAAAAGAAGAAAAGAAGCCGTAGCAGTCCGCAAAATCCGGTTTAGAACAAGAATGCGTTTGGCCACCAATTTTGGCACCTGTGGCCACCTAATTTGGCCCACCAGATAAAAAAAGAACCGATAGTTTTGCTCTAGCCGGACTCTTTCGGCGGGAAGGGCTGCCGGAGCGCGGGCTAGCAGCGAACAAAAGGCGGTCACGTCGCCGAATAATATTCCTAACCCTATACCCAGCAAATACCTACAGCCAAACACACCGGCCCGCTCGACCCGTTTTTCGCCCCTTGCCTGCTATTGTCAAATCGAAAGGATCCCCCAACATCATGCAAACCGGTCCCAAGACCCCCGAAGGCAAAGCCGCTTCTTCCATGAACGCCACCACCCATGGCCTGACCTCGCAAAAAATCGTCCTCCCCAACGAAGACCCAGCCGAATACCAGGAACTCCTCGACATCCTTGTCCAGGAGCACCACCCCGCGACGCCCACCGAGTCTCTCCTCGTCGACGACATGGCCCAAGCTCGCTGGCGCCTCGATCGCGTCCGCGACCGCCAGGATCAAGCCTTTGAGGCCGACACCCTCGACCAAAAGCTTCTCGCGCTCCTTCACCGCTACGCCACCACGTACGAGCGCTCGTTCTACAAAGCTCTGGAAACGCTCAAGAAACTCCAGCGCGAGGCCCATTCGCCTTTCGTTTCGCAAAGAGCCGAACAGGCCGCCCACTTCCGCATGCTGGACGCCCTCACCGCCCCTCCCAGACCGCTCGTGCACCCCAACGACCTCGCACCCAAGCCTCCAAATTCGAGAGAAAATTATCCTAGACCGGCATGAAGACCATCTTCGCCATCACTCCGCTTCACGCTTTCGCCGTCGCGCAGCCAACTGAGCCCGGCCTGCGCCTGGCGCTCACCCAACCGCCCGAGTACCTCGAAGCACTGGGCTCGCTCGCCGTCATGCTCGAAGCCAAGCGGCGCCACGCTCCCAATCACGTCGTAGGTTTCAGTACACCTTCCCAGCAAGACCGAGGGCACGCCATTTCCACGACCGGCGTATCTCGACCCTCGTTCCATCGTGAACGCGCTTAAGCCCACGAGCACGCACTAACCAGCGAATGAACTAACGGGTTATCATTGTATGCCGATGAGGATGATGGTGAAAATCCTTTTCACAAATCGCTCCTGCTGCTTGCCCCGGGTGGTCATTTTGCTGGCCTCTGTGGTGCTCTGCCATGCAGAACGTTATTCGTTCAAGCAGTATTTGCAAGATAGCGGACTCACCAACCTGGCGGTGAATACGGTCACCCAGGACCAAGACGGCTTTCTTTGGGTAGGGACGGACAACGGGCTCTTCCGCTACAACGGGCGCCGCTTCCAGCGCTTCGGCCGGGAGGAGGGGCTGCCACAGGATGACGTGACCGCGCTGGCCGTGGCGGCGGATGGCGCCGTCTGGGCGGGAACGCCGATTGGTGTTGCCTATCTGAGCGGAGGGCGGTTCCATCCCGTTTCGTACGCCGCGGGCGTGCAGCCGAGGTCACCCGGAAACCTGGTCGCTACCGGGGAAAACGGCGTGTACGCCAGCACCCCTCACGGCCTTTTGAAACTCACTCTTGAAAATGGCGGAGTCTCCGTGAAGCAGCTATACACGGGTGAGACATTCGCGGTCGCGGCCGATCCGGAGGGTACGGTCTGGTTCGGATGCGGCCCAAGTCTTTGCCGGCTTCAAGGGGGCCAAGTGGCCAGCGTGGGCGCGCGCCTTGGGCTTCCGCGCGACCGCTGGTACTCTGCCGTGATCGATGAGCGGGGCGCGTTGTGGGTGCGCAGCGAAAGCCGCTTGTACCAGTTGCCCCGGAATGGCTCCGCCTTCGTGGAACGGGACCAGGGATTGCCCGGATCGGCCGGGCTGGTGAACGAGATGAGAGCCGATCCGATTTACGGGGTGATGGTTCCCACCAACGAAGGACTGGCCGTGCCGAAGGACGACGGGTGGCGAATCATCGGTGAGCGTAACGGATTAGGCAGTGATGCGGTTGCCACGGCATTTCGGGATCGGGAAGGTTCCTTGTGGATTGGACTGCGCGGTTCGGGCGTGGATCGCTGGATCGGCGAGGGGCAGTGGGAGAACTGGACCAAGGCAGATGGGCTTTCTTCGGACATGCTATGGGGGTTGGATAAGGACCGCCAAGGCCGCATATGGGTGGCTACCAGCCACGGTGTCAGCATGATCGATCCGGCGGCGGGGCGGGTCCAAACGTGGGAGGGTAGCGGGGCGGCTAAGGGGCATCGGTCGGTGACCGTCGAGACCGATGGAACCGGACGAATCTGGGTGGGGGGATCGAGCGGAGGTCTGGCGAGACTCGATCCGGGAACCTCCCGCTTTCAAAGCTTTGGCGAGCGAGATGGAATCCCGCTGGACAACGTTCGCCGTATTCTTCTGGACCGCGAGAACACGCTTTGGGTCATGGGCGACGGTGGTGTTTACCGCAGCAGTAATGTGCTGCGGGCGCCGATAAGGTTCACCAGACAAAACCTTCCCTTGGAAGCGCCGGGGCAAGTCTATACAAATGCCGCTTTCGATGACGACGGCTGTGTCTGGATCACCTCCAGCAATGGACTATATCGTTATGGCGGGGGACGCTGGTATCGCTACGACAAAAAGGATGGCTTGATCAGCGCGTCGCTCGGTGCGATCGCTACTTCAAACGGATCCGTTTGGGTAGCCTATCGCAGCCCACTTGGCTTAACCATCATTTCGCACCGGCACGACCATTGGTCGGTAACCGATTTCACCACGCGCACCGGGCTCCCCTCCAACACGATTTATGCGTTGGGAACAGAAGGCGGCTTGGTTTGGGCCGGAACAGACTCCGGAGTATTGCAGTTCCGGGGAACGGACTGGAAACAGTACTCCCAAACGGACGGGATGGTTTGGGACGACTGCGATACAAACGGCATTCTCGCCGTAGATGGGGGCGTGTGGATCGGGACCAGCCGCGGACTTTCTCATTTCACACCGGAGCGGTCGCCCAGGGCCGGACCGGATTTGCGCGCGCCTTTTTTGAAATATGTGGGACCGTCCAGAGACGCGAACAAGGGGAGCGAGCTGGTTTTGCCTTGGGCCTCGCGGAACTTTTCTATCGCTTGGGACAGCGTGAACTATCGCGAGGAAGCCACCGTGAGCTACCAGTTCCGGGTGAATGGGGCTGAATCGCCTTGGATCTCGACGACTGAGATGGGAACGGACTTCTCGAATTTGCCTGCCGGACGTTACACCTTCGAAGTGCATGCTATCGGCCCCGGAGGCGCAAGATCGCCCGACGCGATGCTCACCTTCCGCATTGTGGCGCCGTGGTGGCAGACGCCGCTCTCTCGATCGTGCGCGGTTGTGCTGATCCTGGCGTTGTTGATGTCGGTGTGGAGATATCAATCGGCGCGATTGTTGCGCGAAAAACACAAATTGGAGATCGCCGTGGGTCTCCGGACACAGGAGCTGGCACAGGAGAAAGCGCGGGCGGATACCGAGCGCGATCGCGCTGAAGCCGCCAGCCGGCATAAGGGTGAGTTCCTGGCGAACATGAGCCATGAAATCCGGACGCCCATGAACGGCATCATTGGAATGACGGATCTCTTGTTGGTTACAGCTCTCGATTCCGAGCAAACCGAATGTGCGCAAACCATCCGCCAATGCGGCGAGCACCTGCTCAGCATCGTCAACGATATTCTCGATTACTCCAAGATCGAAGCGGGATTTGTACAGCTTGAGATTGCGCCGTTCGATCTGCAAGCGGCCATGTCGCTGGTGGTTCATTTAGCGACGCCACAGGCGCGGAGCAAGGGACTGAGTCTGGACCTCCAATACCAGGAATCGCTTCCCGCGCACTTCGATGGCGACGTGGGAAGGGTCCGCCAGATCGTCATGAATTTCGTTTCCAACGCCATCAAGTTCACCGAAACGGGAGCAGTGCGGATCGTTGTGAGTCCCGGAGCAGTGAAGCCTGGCGCAGTGGAGCCGGCCGCCGTGAAGCCTGACGCCGTGAAGCCCGGCGCGGCTCCGGAGTTGGAGACGATTCGGATCGAAGTAAGCGACTCCGGATGCGGCATTCCTTCCGGCAAGATCGGTTCTCTGTTTCAGCAATTCGTGCAGGCGGATGCATCCACCGCGCGCCGTTATGGTGGAACGGGACTGGGCCTGGCGATTTCAAAGAAGCTGGCGGAAATGATGGGCGGGTCGGTGGGCGTGGTGTCGGACGTGGGCAAAGGATCCACCTTCTGGGCGGAGTTGCGGCTCTGCCGCGCAAAGCTTCAGTTGGGAACGGAGAAGCCGAAACAGTGGTCTGTAGCGCCCATCGAGAGGCACTTGAGAGTGCTCGTGGCGGAGGATAATATCGTCAACCAGAAGGTGGTTACGCGGTTCCTTCAGCGCCTCGGCTGTGAAAGTGAGATTGCCAATAACGGCGCGGAGGCGGTGGAACTTTATTCTAGATTGCCTTTCGAGGTAGTGCTGATGGACTGTCAAATGCCCATCTGCGACGGATACGAGGCGACGGTTGCAATCCGGCGGATGGAGAAGGACTCCCGGAAGATCAGAGTTCCCATCGTGGCCCTGACTGCTCATGCTGCTAGCCTGGACCGCGATCGTTGCTTTGCAGCCGGCATGGATGAGTATCTTACCAAGCCCATATCCGTCGAGCGGTTGCGGGAAGTTTTGAGCGGCATCAGCGTCAACCCGGAGCAACCTGTGGAGGAGATCAAAAGCTAGCTTGTGGGGCAGGTTATTAACCCGCGCGTGGAGCGTTGCATCATCAGGCGAAAGCCGGACCTGAGTTCGCCCGCATCAATTGAAAAGACTGAGGCCGGCTCCCAGCGCCCCTGGCACAGACTGCTGCCGCCCGCCCTACCCCGCCTTGTACATGTACTTGATATTCGGCTTGTAAATCAACAAGTTAGGAGCGCCCTCGCGGTTGATCTTCAAGCACGTCTTGTCGTACCACTCGATCACGCCTTCCAGCGTCTCGCCATCCTTCAGTACGAAAACCATCGGGGTCTTCGCCTGCATCTGCTTCATATAATAGAAGTTTTCAGCGTTGGTCTGGTCCGGGGGCGAGGCCTTCTTGGGGTTCACTAGGTTCGGTGTTGTACGGCGGTTATTCATCTGGTCCTTCAAGTCTGTCAAGGACGGACGTATTAGCTTGCGGTTGGTAGACTCCACGACGACTCCCATTTCAGATGCTCCAATCAGGACCCGCAGGAACCAGGGTCATGGAGAAGATTAGAGAAGCTTCGGCTACCATTTATTGAAGCATACCCCGGGAGCCGCCGCAAGAATACCGCTTAAGCTTTCTGTAACGCCAAATTTCGGAACGAGATAGCGAATGCGTCGAGCGCTATGCTTTTTTGTATATTTCGGCGCACCAGCAACGACAGCTCATCGCAACGGGCTACCGCGGCCCGGATCCACTGGAGCGAAAGCCGGCCGGCCAGGGCTTCCAATTCGTTTCGCAAATCCTCATTTCGAAGCTCGCCCGTTCGCAGCGAAAGCAAGAGCACGTCGTCCAACAGATGATACAGCATATCCAGAAACAGATCGAGCTTCTCCTGTTTGCGGGCCGAGAGGGTCTCCGAGAACTTTGCCCACTCCGAAAACGGCGCCCGCCCAGCCGCCACTTTGAGCAGCGTTAGCATGGCCTGGCGCCGCTGATCGTATTCGTCCAGATCCATCGATGCGGCCATGCCCGGGCTGCCTCCGCTCAAAGCGATCCGGCGCCCGGCGTCTTTCAGGCCGCGCCACTCCGCGAAAGCCCGCATGTCGGAGTTAGAAAGCGGCCCAAAATGAAACAGTACCGACCGCGATCGAATGGTCGGCAACAGGTCGTATGGGTTGAGCGCCGTCAGGATCAGAATGAGGTGCGCAGGGGGCTCCTCCAGCACCTTCAAAAGAGAATTGGCCGCGTGTTCGTTGGCCCGGTCGATGCGATCGATCAGAAATACGCGATGGTTCCCCGCCAGCGGCTGGTACTGGGCGCGTTCCTTCAACAGACGCATCTGTTCGATCGAGATCTGCTGCAAGGGACCATCCGGCGGAAAGGTCAGAAAATCGGGGTGCGACCCAAACAATAGCGGATCTTCGTTGCGCTGATCGGAAGTCCACTTCTGCCGTTCGGCGATGGCGCTTTGGTTTCCCGGCAGGCTCAAATCGTCCTGTTCAATTTTGTCCTCGCCGCCCAGCAGCGCGGCCGCAAAGCGGCGAACCAGCGTGGCTTTGCCGGCGCCTTCCGTCCCGCCAAATAACAGCGTCTGCGGGATCCGCTGGTGGGCTAACATCGCCTCCAGCGTCCGCGCCACGAATTGGTTGCCGTAAAAGTCTTTGAGTGTACTGGGCCGCATAGACACTGCATTCAGTTTGGCACGCGTCTTTTGCTATTCTTGCTTCATGACTCGATTCGCCTGCCTGGTGCTGCTGTTGTTTAGCTTGGCCGCGTTCGCGGACACCCTGGCCCCGGTTGAAGGGAAATGGAACTTTGTCGCCGAACGCACTGACGATCATACCGAAGCCCTGCGAACCGTCCTCGAACTCAAAGTGGACGGCGAGGATGTCACGGGCAAGCTGGGCGACGCAAAGGTCACCGGCACTTACAAAGAAGGCAAGCTCAGCCTGGCATTTCCTTTCACCCCGGAAGGCGGCGAGGAACGGGAGCTGAAGATTGACGGCGCCATTCAAGAGAACGCCCTCAAAGGAGATTGGGTTTGGGGCGGGATGATTGCCGGGACCTTCCAGGCCAGCAAGGTGGCTGAATAAGCCACGGCTCGCCGCACCATTTAGAGAGACCGTAGAGAGACCGTAGAGAGACCGTAGAGAGAGCCGTCGATCGTTTGTGAGCGGTTCACGGCGGAACAGCAGGAATCAATTTTGAAGTTAGGTATTGACTTTGGCACAACGCGGACGGTGGTTGCGGCCGTCGACCGCGGCAATTACCCCCTCCTTTCCTTTGAAGATGGCGAAGGTAACCCATACGAGTGGTTCCCTTCGCTCCTGGCCGTCAACGGGAATCGGCGGCTCTACGGCTGGCAGGCGTGGGCTTGCCAGTCCCTGTCGGATTGGACCATTGTCCGCTCTCTCAAACGCGTGCTGGATAACGGCGGACCGAACACCATTCTGCAGATCGCCCACAGCCAGGTGCCTTTGATGCAGGTGCTATGTGAGATGGCGTCGGCGCTCAAAGCCTGCCTGCCGCCTGAGCCGCATCAGGTGATGCTCGGCGTACCCGCCAACGCTAACGGTAACCAGCGCTTCCTCACCGCGGAAGCGTTTCGCTCGGCCGGCTTCGACGTCATGGGTCTATTGAATGAGCCATCCGCGGCTAGCATCGAATTCGGTCACCGCAACCAGCTCAAAGGGCACATCCTGGTCTACGATCTGGGCGGCGGCACTTTTGACGCGTCACTCGTCGAGATCGGTGAGCGCACCCATACGGTAATCGCGACCGACGGCATCTCTACGCTCGGCGGCGACGATTTCGATCACATCCTGGCCGATATGGCCGTGAATCCGGAAACTCGCGACGCGCTCTCGCAAGCGGAAATCTTCCGGCTGATGGACGAGTGCCGCGTCAAGAAAGAAGCGCTGAATCCGAATTCGCGGAAGATCGCTCTCGAACTGGACAACGTCTGGGAAGGCTGGGGCACGCGTGCCGTATCGGTCACAAACTACTATGACCAGTGCCGGCCCATGTTGGACGAAACCGTGCATGTGGTGCAGGACCTTCTCGCCGCGCACCCGTCCGTAACTCTCGAAGCTCTCTACGTTACCGGAGGCGGCAGCGAACTCCCCATCGTCTCCCGCCTGCTCAAGGAGATCTTCGGCCGCCGCGTGCGCCGGTCCGAACACGCCCGCTCGGCCACGGCCATCGGACTGGCCATCCAGGCCGATGTCGAGGCAGGCTACGTTTTGCGGGAGCGGTTTACCCGCAATTTCGGCGTCTGGCGCGAGGGAGAAGCCGGCCAGCGAATGATCTTCGATCCGCTGTTCGAAAAAGGCACGGCCCTGCCGCTGGCCGGCGAGCCACGGGTGGAAATCTATCGCGGCTACTACCCGGTCCACAACATCGGCGTTTTCCGTTATCTCGAATGCAGCCATTTGCGGGAGGACGGACAGCCCGCCGGTGACGTGACGATTTGGGATGAAATCCGGTTTCCGTTCGATCCCGGCGTTACCGATGCCGAGACAGCCGAGGTGGAGCATTCCTTAGCTGCGCGGACGCAGCATATCGAAGAAATCTACACCTGCGACGCGAGCGGTACGGTGACGGTAAGAATCGCCAACCTGACCGCCGGATATGATCGGGTCTTTCGTCTGGGCCGCTGGGCGTCCAAGGAAGCCACCATCGTCCCCGGCCGAAGGGGTGGCGACACTCGCAAAAGCGCGGCGCCCAAAGCCGCCCACCGCAGGCGGCAATCCCGCGACGTCTAGGTGAAAAATTCGGCGATTCGGACTGATGCGCTTCCACGATCGAGGCGCACGCGCAACTGGGTTGAGCGGACGCGCGGAGATCATGGTGGTGGCTGCCATTGGCCCAACCCAGGTCTCCACCGCTTCGCCGGCAAACTCCAGAAGCAACCCACTTAACTACTGGATCTGCCCCAAGCGCAAACCGTTCTGGACGCGGCCGTCGAAGTTTGCCGATTTCGAGGCTGGGCGCTTTTTGCCGCCCATGTTCGAACCACGCACATCCATCTGGTCCTCGACCATCCGGGCGATCCGAAACGCGCGCTGGTCGATTTCAAGAGATACTCCAGCCTGCTTGTTGAGCCAGCGAGGATTTGTTACGGCTGGAAGGCGCGAGATGGACCCGCGGCGGAAGCACGCAGGCTTTGCACGCTCGGGAAGCCATCTGGACGGAAGTCAGGTATGCCACCAACCTTCAGGGCAAGCCGATGGCGGTCTACGTAATGAACCTCACCGAACCGCTTTCCCCTCACTGACGTTCGGGGTTGATTACGGGCATACCGGGCAATGCGGGGCCAGGGCAGCGTGCTGGCGTCACGCCGCCGATCTGCCCAAGGAAGTATGCGAAGCTTCAGGAAGGCATGCTTCTAGTCCAAACTAAATTTCTACTCTTCGCGCTGGCATCCTCGCTTGCCGCGCAGACGGTCGAAGATCTGGTGGCCAAAAATATCCAGGCAAAAGGCGGGATCGAAAAGATCAAAGCGATCCACTCAACCCGGACCATTGGCAAACTGCAAGCCGGCTCGCTAACGATTGGCGTGCAGCTCGACAGTATGGCGCCGGATCTGGTGCGACAGATGATTACGATTCAGGGAATGACCCAGGTTCAGGCGTACGACGGCTCAACCGGCTGGCAGATTTCGCCGTTCCAGGGACGCAAGGACCCGGAAAGATTGGGCGAGGACGACACGCGCGACCTGCAGGACGACGCCGATTTCTACGGACCGCTGGTCGACTATCAAAGCAAAGGCAACACGGTCGAATACCTGGGCCACGCCACGGTCGATGGCGACGATGCCTACCGGCTCAAGGTCACGCTGAAGAACGGCGATGTCATTTATTACTTTCTCGACCCCGATACATACCTGGAGATTCGCACGGAGAAGCAGGAGTTCATCCGCGGCTCGGTACGCGAGACCTTCACCGAGATGGGATCGTACAAGCTAGTGAACGGCGTGTATTTCCCGTTCTCCATTGAAAGCGGCAACAAACAGAATCCGGGCGACCGGTCGAAACTCACCGTGGAAAAAATTGAGGCGAATGTTCCGATGGACCTTTCCGAATTCAAAATGCCTGGGCTGAAGGCCCCCGGACCGGAGGGGAAATAGGCCATGCGAGCCATCGCGATCGCTTTGTTCTCCACCGCGTTGCTGGCGCAAACGCCGGTGAAATTCGACGCCGGAACCGTCTCCGGCCTTCCCCCGCGCAACATCGGATCCGCCACCATGAGCGGGCGTATTGCCGCCATCGCCGCCTACAACGAAGGCGGCCGCATCACCGTTTTCGTGGGCGCGGCCAGCGGCGGCGTTTGGAAATCGGTGAATGGCGGCACTACGTTCACGCCGGTCTTCGACAATCAGGACGTTCAATCTATCGGCGCCGTCGCCGTGAGCGCGTCGGACACGAAAACCGTTTGGGTGGGCACCGGGGAAAGTTGGGTGCGGAATAGCGTCTCGGTTGGAGACGGAATTTACAAATCCAGCGACGGGGGCGACAACTGGACTTACTCGGGTTTGAAGGACTCCGAACATATCGCGAAGATCCTGATTAACCCGCTCGACGGCAGGGTGGTCTACGCCTGCGCTACCGGTCACCTCTGGAACGACAACGATGAGCGCGGCGTTTACAAGACTACCGACGGCGGCAAGACGTGGAGAAAAGTATTGGCGGGCGCCAATGGCTCAACCGGCTGCGCGATGATGGCGATGAGTCCGATTGAGCCGAATACGCTGTATGCCTCGATGTGGGACTTTCGCCGCTATGGCTGGACCTTCCGCTCCGGCGGCCCCGGCAGCGGTCTATTTAAATCGACGGACGGCGGGGAACACTGGACGGAGTTTACCGCGGACAATTCCAAGGGCCTTCCGCCGAAGCCTTACGGCCGGATCGCGCTGGCCGTGGCGCCCGATAAACCGCAAGTGGTCTACGCCATGGTCGAGTCGGAGAAGAGCGCGCTGTACCGCTCCGGCGATGGCGGCGCCAACTGGGTTCGGCTGGACGCCAGCGAAAACATGATCTTCCGGCCGTTTTACTTTGGCAACCTGGTCGTCGATCCCAACGACGAGAACAAAGTGTTCCGCGTGAACACGGTGCTGCTGCTGAGCGTGAATGGCGGCAAGAGCTTCAATCCCGTTTCCAACTCGGCGCACGGCGATTTTCACGATGTCTGGATCGATCCCAACAATTCCAACACCGTCTATGCCACCGACGACGGCGGCCTGTGGCGCAGCCTGGACGGAGGAACGCGTTGGGCGCACATGATGAATCTTCCGATTTCTCAGTTTTACCATGTCAGCGCGGATGAAGCGGATCCGTACCACGTTTACGGCGGTCTGCAGGATAACAGCAGTTGGGTGGGCGATTCGTCGTACCCGGGCGGAGTCACCAATTCGCGCTGGGAAAACATGTTAGGCGGCGATGGTTTCTGGATGTGGGAAGATCCATCGGACGCAAACTACATTTACGCCGAGTTCCAGGGCGGGGAACTCAGCCGCGTGAACCGGCACACCCATGAAACCCGCGCCATCAAGCCTTATGCGCGGTACGGAGAAAAGAAGCTCCGTTTTAACTGGAATGCGCCGGTACAGATTAGTCCCACCGACAAAAACACGTTATATATCGGAGCGCAATACCTCTACCGTTCGATCGATCACGGCCAATCGTGGACGAGAATTTCTCCCGATCTGACGACCAATAATCCGGAAAAGCAAAAGCAGGAGGAATCGGGCGGCGTCACCATCGACAACTCGGTGGCCGAAATGAACACGACCATTTATTCCATCGCCGAGTCGCCGCGAGACAACAAGCTGATTTGGGTGGGCACCGACGACGGCAACGTGCAAATTACGCGCGACGCCGGGAAAACCTGGACCAATGTCACCGGGAATGTCAAAGGCGTGGGAGAAGCGCCTTGGGTTTCGTGGGTGGAGGCGAGCCGTTATGCCGAAGGCACGGCGTATGCGACGTTCGACCGGCATACCTATGGGGACATGAAACCGTATCTCTATCGAACCATCGATTACGGCAAAACCTGGATCGCGCTGCCGGTTGAAGGCGTTCGCGGCTACGCGCACGTGATCAAGGAAGACCCGGTCGACCCGAAGCTGCTATTTCTGGGTACCGAGTTCGGCTTGTGGATCAGCGTGGACGGCCAGCGCTGGGCCCAATACAAAGGCCGCGGCTTTCCGGACGTCGCGGTGCGCGATATCGTGGTGCACCCGCACAACTCCGATTTGATTCTGGCCACGCACGGCGCGGCATCTGGATTGTGGACGATATCTCGCCCTATCGCGCGCTGACGCCGGAGCTGCTGCGGTCAGAGGCCACATTCCTGCCGATGCCCAAGGTTGTTCAATGGATGGAGACCAATGGCGGCTGGGCGGAGGGCGACGCGACGTTCACCGGTCCGAGCCGGCCCACTGACGCCGAGATTCTCTATTACCAGAAATCGCGCCACATTTTTGGGGATCTGAAAATTGAAGTGTTCGATGCGCAAGGCAAGCTGGCCGGAACGGTGCCGAGCAGCAAGCACCGCGGCGTGAACCGGGCGGCCTGGTCGATGCATTTGAAGCCGCCGAAAGTCCCGCCCGCCGCCAGCGCGGCATTCAGCGCGGCGTTCGGTCCGCGCGTGTTGCCCGGTATTTATACCGTGAAGATGACCAAGGGCGATCACGTTTATACGACCAAGCTCAACGTGGTGATGGATCCGCGCGCCAAATACACGGTGGAAGATCGCCGGGCGCAGTTCGCTCTCGTCATGCGGCTGTCGGGGCTGTTGAATCACATGAGCTGGGCGGTGGATGCGATTCTGGGCGTGCGCGACGCTGCATCCAACCGGACCACTGGCCTCGCGGAGACCGACCCGCTGCGCCAGCAGCTTCTCAAGCTGGCCGGAGAAGTGGATCAAATTCGCTCTGAGATTGTCGCGACCAAGGAAGGCGGCGCGGTCACCGGTGAAGAGCGCCTGCGCGAATATCTCGCCGGTGTCTATGGCGACGTGAACGGATATGAGGGCCGGCCGACCGATTCGCAAGTGGCGCGAACGGGCGCGCTGGAGCACGAGATCTCCGATGTGATCCACAAGTTTCAGGAAGTCACCGGCCGCGAGCTGCCGGCGCTCAATGACGCGCTGCAGACCAAGAATCTTACGCCCATTCGCGTGATCTCGGAAGAGGAATGGCGCAAAGCGCACGCGGACGAGCTGCAGTAAACAGCAACTGACGGGTGCAAGGCGAAAGAATTCGTTTCCGCCGTCGCAATGCCCGCCTGGAGATCACGGCAAGTCATAGACGATGAACTGCGGCGACAAGTTCCGATTTGGTTTGCGCCTCAAGACCCGTTAAGGGCCTGTCATGAAACAACCAATTCAACCGCTCCCTGACGGTCGCGGCTCGGAAGGTGCGGCTGAGCCGCTCTCTGACGGTCGCGGGCCGGAAGTAGTGGCAAGGTTGTTTCATGACAGATCCTAAGTTAAGCGAATCGGCACGGCTGCTGAATAAAACGGCCGCCGAGGCGCGAGTAACTGAGGGAACTCAGTTGACACAACCGGTGTCTATCTACTCGTGTTTGAACAATCCGTTGTGCCTAACTCGATGGGCTCGCAACGCTGGGGCCTGCTGGTATCACTAAGTGGCGAGTTACTGGTGCTCGGCATACTACTCTTGATTCCGCTGGCGTGGACCGATCGGCTTCCTCATCCGGACTGGCGATCTCCGGTAGTGCTTGGCGCCCCACCGCCGCTCCGGGCGGCCGCGCCTTCCGAGAGCCATGCAAGCGCGCGGACGACTTCCCATCCACCGGTCCTCTTTCGTTTGGTTCAGTCTCACGCGATCGCAAAGCCGGCATCGCAGTTCGAGTTTATGCCGCCGGGAGAACCTCCTGGCGTACCCGGCGGACTGGAAACAGGCGCGGCCAGCGCTCTGCCGCCCGCCCTTCAGGCCATAAAGCCGCCTCCGCCCGCGGAAAAGCCCAAGCCCAAGCCGAAGGTCGAGGAGCCCAAACCGCCGCCGCGGCTAATCGCTGTAAGCAAAGGCGCACAACTGGCCAAGCTGATCCGGCAGGTAAAGCCAATCTACCCATTCATGGCCAAGCAAGCGCGCGTCTCGGGAACCGTGCTGCTGGTCGGCGTGATCTCGAAAGATGGAACAATCCGGAACCTCCAGGTGCTTAGCGGTAACCCGCTCTTGGTTCGCGCGGCGGTAGATGCAGTCAGCCAATGGATCTACCGTCCGACATTGCTGAATGGCGAGCCGGTCGAAGTTACCGCTCCGATTGAAGTCAACTTCATTCTGACTCAGTAAGATGCGCGAGTTTGTGGCGGCGGTCAAGTACCCGGATGAGTAAGTATAAAACGCCAAATAACAGAATTGCAAAGAGCGCCAGTTCGCCAGTATGATGCTTTAGGTAAGGCAGCGTATCGTTTCCCAGCCGCGTGCCGAGCCATGCGAGAAAAAGATATCGCGGGATACGCCCGGCGGCGACGACGAGCAAAAAAGCCACGGGGCTCACGCCTAAGGCGCCGGAGCAGAGCACGGTGATCTTCAAGGGCAGGGGCACGATGACTAGCGCCGGAACAAAAACCGTAAGCAGACCGTATTCGAGAAACCAGTCTTTAAGCTTGGCGCCTTTGCCATGGGACGTGAAGCGGCTAAGATACGCTTCGCCGCCTTTGCGGGCAATCCAAAAAAGGATTGCGCTGCCGATCAGCGATCCGATGACGGCGGCCGCTGCCGCCCAGTAAGCGGAGGAATGATCGAACGCCGCGATCGTCACAACCAGCAAATCCACTCCGCCTATAACGGGAATGCCGGCGGAATCCATGATAGCGAGCAGCAACACGCCCGTGGGGCCCCAGGCGATTAGCGTCCGGACTAAACTTTTCAGCTCGCGCTCCCGGGGATCATATCGAGAAGCTCGGCCTCGCCGATCACAGGAACTCCCAGACTATTGGCCTTATCCAACTTACTACCCGGATCGGTTCCGGCCAGGACGAAGGTGGTCTTCTTACTCACTGAGCTGGTAACTTTGCCGCCCGCCAGCTCGATCCGCTCTTTGGCTTCCTCGCGCGACAGCTTAGGCAGCGTTCCGGTAATCACGAACACCTTGCCCTCCAGTGGTCCCGCCGCGACTTTTTTCTTGATCGCTTGCTCGAAGGTGAGACCGACGTGGCGTAGCGCCTCCACTAAGTCGCGATTGCGCCGTTCGTCAAAGAATCGCCGGATGCTGTCCGCTACTTTCGGGCCGACTTCTTCGGCCTGCTGCAGAGTTTCCACGCTCGCCTCAATCAGGGCGTCTATGCTGCCAAACGTATCGGCAAGAATCTGCGCGGTCCGTTCGCCGACGAACGGGATCCCTAGAGCATTGAGCACGCGCGCCAACGGGCGGTTGCGGGAGGCATCGATATTCAAGAGCAGTTTTTCCGCCGATTTTTTTCCCATGCGCTCCAGTTCGAGCAACTGCTCGAGCGTGAGAGAGTAAATATCGGCCACACTCCGCACCAGTTCGCGATCGACCAGTTGATCGACCAGGGCATAGCCCATGCCATCGATATCCATGACGCCGCGCGCGGCAAAATGCAGTAGCGATTCTTTCAGGCGCGCCGGGCAATTGGTATTGATGCAGCGGCTGGCAGCCTCCCCCGGCTCGCGCACCACATCGCCGCCGCAGATAGGACAATGCTTGGGCATGTGAAAAGGCCGGCGGTGCTGGCCAGGATCGACCACGCGCACCACTTTCGGAATCACGTCGCCGCTGCGTTCAATCAGCACGGTGTCGCCGATCTCCAGGCCCAGACGTTCAATCTCATCTTCGTTGTGCAGAGTAGCGCGCGAGACCGTCACGCCACCGACGAAGACAGGGCGCAGAACCGCTACCGGCGTGAGGGCTCCGGTGCGGCCCACCTGCACGCCAATGTCTTCCACGGCGGTAGTGGCCTGCTGAGCGGGAAACTTGAAAGCGATGGCCCAGCGCGGCGCTTTGGAAGTCCAGCCGAGCACCTGTTGCTGCCGGACGGAATCAACCTTGATGACGACGCCGTCGATGTCATAGGGCAGACTGTCGCGCTTTTCCTGCCAGGTACGGAAGAAATCCAGTACATCATCGAGGACGGCGCATTGCCGCGCGTGAGGGTTCACTTTGAAACCCATCTTCTTCAGGTGTTGCAGAGCCTCCCAATGGCTCTGGTAAAAAAACTGGCCGTCGACGAGCAGAAAGTAAGTGTAGTATTCGAGCTGGCGCTCGGCAGTCATGCCGGGATCAAGCGCCCGCAATGCGCCGGCGGCGGTGTTACGGGGGTTGACCAGCAGGGGAAGTTGTTGCTGGGCGCGCTGGGCGTTGAGGCGATCGAATACCTTGCGCGTCATAATGGCCTCGCCACGCGTTTCAAACGCGGGAAGCTCGGGATCGGCCACAGTCAGCGGAAGAGAGCGGATGGTACGGGCGTTCTCGGTGACATCCTCGCCCACCTGGCCGTCGCCCCGGGTGATGGCTTGGAGGAAGCGTCCTTTTTTGTAGTGCGCCGCCATGGAGAGACCGTCCAGCTTGAGTTCGGCGACGTAACAGAATGGTTGGTCTCTCAAGAGGTCGCGCACACGGCGATCGAACTCACGCATCTCGTCCTCGTTGAGCGCGTTGTCGAGACTGAGCATGGGCGAACTGTGACGCACCTTAACGAAGCCCTCGCGCGGTTTGCCGCCGACACGCTGCGTAGGCGAATCCGGCGTGACCAGTTCCGGATGCTTGTCTTCCAGGTGCTTCAAACGCTGCATCAGGGCGTCGTATTCGGCGTCGCTGATTTCCGGTTGATCGAGCACATAATATAAGCGCTCATGATGGCGCAACTGCTGGCGCAAGTGTTCGGCTTCGGTGGCGGCGTCGAGTTTGGTCATACCTTGGCTAGCGGCTACTATAATTAGGGTACTATTTGACCTCCAGAAACACTGTGGTTATCTACAATCCTTGCGCCGGTGCTTTCAAGGACCGCCGGCGGAAGCATTGGTTGGACGAATCGGTCGCCGTGCTGCGTTCGCACGGCGGCGACGTTGAGGTGCGTCCGACCTTAGGCCCGGGGCAGGCGGCTGAAATGGCGCGCCAAGCCGTGAACGATGGCGCGGAATTGGTTATCGCCGCCGGCGGCGATGGCACCGTGAACGACGTGATGAACGGCATGGTGTTTTCGTCCGTGCCGCTGGGGATTCTTCCCGCCGGTACCGCTAACGTTCTGGCGGTGGAGCTTGGAATGGACACGCGTATGGTGGCGGCCAGCCGCGTTCTCCCTACCTTCGTCGCCGAGCGCATAGCGGTGGGCAAATTGCAAATCGCGTCTCACCCGGAGCCCCGCTATTTCCTGTTGATGGCGGGCATCGGTTTGGACGCCGATATCGTTTACAAGCTCGATCCGGCCATGAAGAACTGGTTCGGCAAGCTGGCTTATTGGTTGGCGGGTTTTTCACAGTTGGGCCGCCGGATTCCGGAGTTCACGGTCGACGTGAACGGCGCCAGCCACCGCGCCAGTTTCGCGCTAGCCAGCCGCGTCCGCAATTACGGCGGCGATCTGGAGATTGCCCGCAGCGTTTCTCTACTGGACGAAGATTTGGAGTTGGTGCTGTTCACCGGTGAGAGTTCGTTCAGCTACTTAAGATACATGTTTGGCGTGACCACGCGCCGGCTGGATCGCATGCGCGGAGTAACGATTTTACGCACCACCGGCTTACGTTGTTCATCGCCGGAGAACGGGATTTACGTTCAGATTGATGGGGAATTCGCGGGCGGCATGCCGTTCGAGATCGCACTTGTTCCGCGGGCCCTGACCTTGCTGGTTCCGCCCGATTTCCGCACCCGGCGCCCGGTCTCGGCTCCGGCATCGGCTCCGGCATCGGCTCCGGTCTCGGCTAAAGATGCGGCATGGACAACCTCACACACACGCTGACCGGCTTGATGCTGAGCCGGGCCGGATTGAACCGGTTTTCAGCGCGCCCCGCTCTGCTGCTGATGCTAGCCGCGAACATTCCCGATATCGATGTAGTCAGCCTGCTGGGCGGCCCTCTCAACTATCTGCACTATCATCGCTCTTACACTCACGCGATTGCTCTCGCGCCGCTGATGGCGATTCTCCCGGTGCTGTTCGTTTGCGCTCTGGAGCGGTCGGCCAAAGCCTGGAAATCCGCCTACGTTCTGTCGCTGATTGGAGTGGCGAGTCATCTCCTGCTGGATTGGACCAACGCCTATGGCATTCGAATGCTGCTGCCGTTTTCGGACCGGTGGTTGCATCTGGACACCACGAACATAGTGGACCTTTGGATCTGGGCCGTGCTGTTGGCCGCTTGTTTGGGACCGGCGCTGGGAAAGCTGGTAAGTTCGGAAATTGGCGCAAAGCCGGGTAAGGGCTGGGGCATGGCGGTGCTGGCGCTGTCGTTTCTGGCGGCTTACGATTACGGCCGGTTTCTACTGCACGAGCGCGCGATCGCCGCGATGGAAAATCGCGTGTACGACGGCCAACCGCCGCGTGAAGTGGCCGCATTTCCCGGCGGTCCGGGCAATCCGGTTGCTTGGACCGGTTGGGTGCGAATCAGCGACCGATCGATCCGGCTCCCCATCAACCTGCTACAGAGTTTCGATCCGGAGGCCGGCACTCCTTTTTATGAGCCCGCGCCTTCGCCCGCGCTCGATGCGGCACGAAGTACGCCTGTGTTCCAACAGTTCTTGCGATTCGTGATCTATCCTTTGTGGAGGGTGACGCCGGTAGCCGAGCCGGAGGGCGCCACGCGGGTGGATCTAGGAGATTGGCGAATTGGCTTCACCGCCAGCGCGGTGGTGGACAAGACGGGCCACGTGCGGAAGGCTGACTTCCACTTTTGAAAGTCAGTGGGCTTTTTTGGAAATTCGGTCTCGTATTTTCGAAGCAGTGCAGGCGGGCGGATAACGCTCGAACGCGCGGGTTGATAACCCGCTGCAGGTTAATAACCTGCCCCACAAGCCTTATTAGCTTAGCCGCTAAGCTAAGCACCTGTCATGAAACAACCTTGCCACTACTTCCGGACCGCTCTGTTGAAGACGCGGTCCAAATCATTGATCCTACGAAACGGGCCGGCGGCGTCTGCATCGCTTCGGGTGGGCCGCGTGCCCATGGGGGACTCCGTTGAAGACGCGGTCCAAATCGTTGATCCTACGCAACCGGCCGACGGCGTCTTCATCGCTCCGGGTGGGCCGCAGGCCCATGGGGGCTCCCTGACGGTCGCGGCTCAGTCACGCCTTCCGAGCCGCGACCGTGAGGGAGCGGTTGCATTGGTTGTTTCATGACAGCCATTAGCGCACAAAATATCCGGTTTTGGAGCGCGCCGCCAAACCGGGACGCTTCACGCGCAGCGAAATCTTGCGGAAGGAAGAATCCTTGGCGGAGTTGGTGGAGTAGTAGCCGATTTCATACGATGACCGCAGTTCCTCGCCGATCTGGCGAAAGAAGTCGCTCAGGTCGCCCTTGGCCGCGTCAAACGCCCGAGCGCCGGTTTCGAGCGCCAGGCGGTCCATCACCCGAATTCCATATTTGTTGCGCGCCGTGAGCTTCCCTTTTCGGGTTTCGGTATAGCGAATGCCGTACAGCAGCACGTCGGCGCTTTGCGCGGTTTCGATGGCGTCGAGCATGTGGTGGGCGCTGGCGTTGTCCTCGCCGTCGCTGAAAATCACCAGCGCGCGGCGCCCCTTGTCTACCGATGCCAGTTTCTCGGTCACGCCGTAGTAGATGGCGTCATAGAACGCCGTGCCACCTTCGCGGATTTCGGCTGGGCCCAATTCCGGCATATGGCGGCTATCCTTTTCAAAGCGCTGCAGGCCATCGAGAATCTCCTGTGGAGAAGCGGTCAGGTCGCTCGCCAGCCGGAGATGGTTTGCAAAGCAGAGCAGAAAGGCGCGATCGTCCGGCCCCAGAACATCCCGCAAAAAGCGCTCGATATCGGCTCGATGTTGCTTCGAGGAGTGGTCCTGGCTGCCGCTTTCATCGACCAGCAGACCGAGTTGCAAAGGGACTTGCGAACTGAGTTTGAAATAAGCGATTTTCTGAGGAATGCCATCCTCAATCAGATCGAAATCGTCCTGGCTCAGGCCGGTGACCAAGGCGCCGTGGTCGTCGCGAACGGTCGCCGACACGGTGACCAGTTGCACGTCCACCCGGATGGCCGGCTGCGCCAAACAGACGGCCGTAAGGACGTACAGTGTAGACATGGACCTTAAGGTCATAGAATTAATTGTTCCGCAAGACGGCAATATCATCCTCGGGCAGAGCCACTTCATCAAAACAGTTGAAGATCTATACGAAGCGATCGTCAATACGGTTCCACAAATGAAGTTTGGCGTGGCCTTTAATGAGGCGTCGGGAGCTTGCCTGACCCGCGTCGAGGGTAACGACGAAGAACTGAAGGGTGTCGCCGCCGAGAACGCGACCACGATCGCCGCCGGGCATATGTTCGTGATCGCGCTACGGCACGGATTTCCGATCAACGTGCTTCAGCGGATTCGCGATACCCCGGAAGTGTGTACCATCTTCTGCGCGACCGCCAATCCGGTGCAGGTGATTGTCGCCGAGACCGCGCAGGGCCGTGGCGTTTTGGGCGTGATCGACGGCTCTTGCCCCAAAGGCATCGAGAGCCAGATGGACGCCGAATGGCGGCATGATTTCTTAAGGAAGATCGGGTACAAGCGGTAAGCGGGCTGGATCGACGAAATAAACGCGGTAGGCGGGATCGGGCAACTGCAGCGCCAGGTGAAACGCCGCGGGATAAAGCGACACCGCCGCGGTAGTCAGTTTGTTGAGGGGCTTCCGTTCCGCAAAACCGGACTCCGACGTGCAAACGAGCACAGTGACATTTTGCCGCTTGAGGCCGTCGACAAAATCGCTGACGGAACCGAGTGCATTCCGTTCGTTGCCCGGCGAGTATTGGCTCGGCGCATAGAACAACAAATACGGATCGGCCGAGAAACCCCGGACGCTGGGATGTCCGGCGTACAAGTAGAAAACCGGGTCTACATTCGCAGCGACCACGGCGCCGGGCGGGGCGTGGGCGCGAATCCAGGATGCGATCTCGGCGTACTCGTACCATTTGGCCGGCGGCTGATCGGTCACTCCAGGGGCGTCAACGGCGCCAGTTTTCGGGCTTTGCCAAAATTGCAAACTGTCATCGCCCAGCATCGGCAAAATTAGCAGGAGCGCGGCGGCGGGCAGCCAACGCAAGCGTGTCTTTTCCGCGCAGGCGACAGTCAAGCGAAAGATAAATAGCAGGAGAAAAGGCGCCAGCAAGACGAGAAAGCGGAGGGGGTACCACGCCCACAGCAGCGTCAATCCGAGATACGCCAGGCAAAAGAGGTGAATCCCCGAGAACCCCGTCCGGCGGATATCGAGGACAAAGCCGGCAATGACGGCGGCGGTAATGAGGATGGCGACGGTTGCCAGGTGGTATTCGAACAGCAATCCGAAGGAGCCGATAGTGGCTGCCAGGTTGGTCAGGACAATATCCAATTTTTGTTCGGGAGTGAAGTTGAAGACGACATTCCAACCGCTGTAGTTTTTGGCGCTGTAATAGGCGTCCGACCCCGAAGCCGCCGTGCGGGAGGCCCAGGCAAACCACGGCAAGCTGATGGCCAGCGCCGCCGCCAGAAAGAGGGCGGCCGCCGTTTTGCTTTTGCGAATGAGCGCCAGCGCGCCGGCGGCGATCAAAGATACTCCGGCTATCCGCGTCAACGTGGCGCCGCCCGCTAATGCGCCCGCGGCCAGAGGAAGCATCCGGCTGTAAACGGAAGAGCGTTCCAGGCGGCGGATCAGCAGCAGACTCGCTATGGTGAGCGCGAAGAACAAGGTCTCGGAAAGTAAAGTTGAGCCGAGAAAGAGCACCCAGGGAACGATCGCGAGGACCGAGGTTAGCACTACCGCGCGGTGAGGGACCAGGCCTTCGCCCCGGTAATAGCGGTAAACCAGCGCCAGCCAGGCGAGCGTGGCCAGAAACGGAACCAGCTTCAGCATCAGCAGGTTCTCCGGAAACTCCGGAAACACCTTCCAGACCAGGGCCAGCAGCGCCGGAAACAGGATGGGATATTTGGTCTGAGCGATGGGCGTGGGCAAGCTGACGATCTTATAACCCTGGCCAGTGGCCAAGGCTTTGGCGGTAACCAGATACACGCCATCGTCTTGATCCAAGCCGGCCGACGGGAGCCTGAGACGTTGCACATACAGTGCCAGTAGGGTGAGGGCGATGAGAATCGCCGCCAGACGGACTACGGTTTTGCGCGTGCTAGGGGATGCGCCGGGGGCAACCGTCTCGTTCGCTTCAAGAAGCTGCATCGACGGTCGTCAGTTCGCTGACCTCTTGAGCCAGGTTCGCGAGACCGTGCAGCGCGCGCGTCGATTTTCGGGTGTCCTGCCGAGCCCCGGCGGTCTCGAAGACGGAATGCCACACGCTCATGCCTTCGAGCAGCCCTTGCCGCGCGGCCAGCATCGCCTCGGTCCATTTGGCGCCCGGCTGCCATGCGCCAGGAAGTTTTTCGACCAACTCGCCATAGCATTGGTGGTAGGTGGTTCCCTGCAGCGGGAGGGCGCGGAGAGTGGCGCAAAACTCGTCGGTGAGCAGCATACCTACGCGCTCGTTATCGAGGTCCTTCCACAAAATGTGCTCGTTACGCTTCTGGCGCAGGAGCGGCTGGCCGTAGGCAATCACATCGCCCAGGTGCTCCGCGATGCGGACGACCATGTAGCTCGGCCAGATGTCGTCATACCGGCCGACGCACGGACTCACAAAGTAAGCTGGAATGACCTCGCGCATCAGGGCCGTATTCTGAGAATTGAACGGCGACCAGGTACCGGGCTGCAAGACAAAGCGCGACGGCGCCGAGGGACGAAAACCGCGGACCACAATCGGCCGCTCCAGGCGCGTCATCGCGTCAATGTCGGGGTCGTCCAGCCACAGGCCGGCATTCACCGCCACTCGTCTGGTGATGGGCGCAATGCAGGTGAATGTCTCGTTTTCTTTCCAACGCTCGCCGCGCGGGAAGCCCCGATGATAAAAAGGCGTGCCGCTAGCTTCCTCCAGCACGGAGCATACGTTGAACCACCCGGAAGATGTCTCAAAAGCGGGCAGCTCCACGGTTTGGCCGACCAGCGCGTGCAACCGCAGGAAGTCATGATTGAGCATCCAATTATCGTCGTCGACGGTAATCACGATGTCGGCGCCGTCCTCCCACGCCTTCAGCAGCCCGACATTGCGGCGTTGAATCGAGTTGAACGGCAGGTGTTTCCAGAGCGCGGGATAGCGCTCGAGATAAGCTTGCTGATCTTCAATGCCCAGATAGGCGCAAGGAAAGTGGTTGGCGGTGAGGCCGTCGCAAAAGGCGCGGGTGTCGGGCGGAGTTTTCTGGTCCCCAATGACCACAAAACTGAGGTCCGAATGCCCGTAGAAGCGAGCATTCCGGGCGTACTTTTCCAAAGCGTTGGGAACGTAGATGGTGGTGGTAACGATAGTCGTTTTCACTGATTGACCTCGGTGATGGGGTGCGACGCAACTCTGGTCCGCGCTTGAAACCACAGCTTAAAAGCAATGCGAAAGTAGAGGAAGTTCCTCCAGAACGGATTGTGAGACTCGCCTTCTTTGCGGGCTTCCCAACGGACGGGGATCTCGGTCGAAGTAGCGCCGCGCAGCAAAGGACGCAATAAGCACTCGAGCAGGAAGGGATGACGAAACTCCTGCCAGGCGTGTCCGCGTAGCGTTTCGGTGCGCCAGATCCGGTATCCGAAGGTCAGGTCAGTCAGATTGGTGCGGTACAGCATGCCGATCGACTTTTGAAACACCCAGTTGGCGGCCAACTTGACCGGATTGTATCCGTCAAAACCGCCGCCTTCGGTCCAGCGGGTGGTCGCCACAATGTCCCAGCCTTCGCGCGCTTTTGCAATGATGGTCTTGGCCGCATGGGGATCGGTCTCGAGATCGCTCGCCATCAGCAGGATGTGGGTTCCGGTGGACCAGGCGAAGGAATCCTGTAAAGCGCCGCCGAGGTATGGGTGCTCCTGCTGGCGGGTCCAGACGATGCCCGGGTAAGCCGCCTCCAACCCCGCGCAAACCGCCAAAGATGCGGGATTGGAGAACTTGCTCACTACGCAGATAATCTCGCGTATGTCCTCTCGGGGGTTTTCCTCTATAACGATTTGAATGGTTTGCCGCAGAGAGCTGGTCTCGTCCATGACCGGCATAATGACCGATACGGACATGGGCCGGTTGGAATTCGGCTGCGGCGATTCAGAAGATGGCGGCACGAGAGAGGGGCTCCTTCGTTGTCTCAGCTCTTTGTAGTAGCTGCTTAAACAGGTATTCGGCCTTTTTCTTTTTTTTCTGCATTCCAATTTGAGAGACGTCAATGAATGGAGCAGGAGGGTCGCTCGGTTGAATGCGCTCGAAGATCCAGAAGGAGCCGGCGCGCCCGGAAAGCCGGTAGCGCGACGTGAGGGTCGCGACGATGTGCGAGAACACCAACGGATCATCGTCTTCATACCACTTGGTGAATGCCCGGTAAGAGCGATCGAGTACGATCAGATCCGGTTCGAGCCGGCTATATTTGCCTAAACGCCAGTCGTCCGCGAAGCCGTGGAAACCCATGCCAAAACCGATGGCCGAGGTTCCCACAATCGTCTTACCGGCCGCCTGTTCTGTCTTCAGCCTGGCAATCAGCGGCTGGTAGTCGCGATGATATTCGTCGGCCCGGATGTGCTGAATTGAGGAGGATAGATGTAGGGACACAAAGGCGACACCCACCACTGCGGCGGTTATTTTGGGATCCAGGCCCCCTCTCCAGCGATTGAGCAGCCAAAACGCCAAGGCTCCGTTGTAGAAGGGAATGATGTACAGCATGTAGGCAGAGGCTTTATAGCCATTCAGAAATGTCATGCCCAGGATCAGCGTGTAGATACAGGCGAGAAACGCCTGGACAGACGCCGGCAAAGTGCGGCGATTGCGGATGAGCGAGATCAGGGGCGCGAGGTAGAGGATCGGGACCAGGAGCATCCATGGGTTCATCACTCCCGACCATAGTCCGCTGGCCACGTAGGTGTCGAAGTACCGCTTGGCTTCCAGTCCGACAGCCAGCCATGGTTGTACGATTCCGGTCCACCGCCGCTCTGAATTGGGGCCGGCGGCGTTGGCGAAGAACTGGGCCGCGAACTCGGAAGGGTTTTGAGCAATGTACAGCGACCATATTGCGCCGAGGAACAGATACGGCGCCGCCGCCAGGAACAAGTGGCGCAAATGTACTTGGCTCCGATCAAACCGCCAGATGACAACGGGAATCACTAGCAGCACCAGCAACGCGTTGGGATGCGTGAAGACCGCGAATGCGCCCAGTACCTGGCTCACGAGCACGGCGTTTCGAAAATTCCGCTCGCGAAGGTAGAGATACGCCGCCAGGGAAGCGAGGGCTAAGGCGTTCGCACAGGATTCCATGCGGCCGTCGGCGGAGGACCATAAATACATGAAATCGATGGCAGTCAGCAGTGTGCCTAGCTGTGCGACCCGCGCATCGGGAAACAATCGGTACAAAATATAAAAAAGAAAGAGCAGCCCCAGCACGCCCCAGATAATCGAGTAGGCGCGCATCGCCAGCAAGCTGAATCCGAACAGCCGGAACCACCCGGCCAAGGCAACCATGTGGATAGGAACCACGATGTAGGTTCGCTCCTGAATGCCTTTCAGATAGGCGTTCAGAAAGTGCCCGGAAGGCTCGAGGACGTTGGTGCCCATGTAGCCGTGAAAGGCCAGATTGTAGGCCGGATTGGCGAACCAACCCTCGTCGCACCAGGGAGCTTTGGTGAACGCCAGACTGGTGGCCAAGCCTACAAAAATTGCGATTGCAACCGCCAAAGGGCCCAGCAGGCGTAGCGTACCGCGGTTGGCAGGTTGGAAAGCTAGCCGGGTACGATCCGGTGCCGGCGGATCGATCTCCATAGATAACCCTCTATCGGCGAAACGACCGAGAATTATTAGCGCCCGATTCGAGCGAAACCATGAACTTAGAAGCAGTACTAAGCACGATTACGTATCCCATGCCACGGGTATTTTCACGGCTTTCTACGCCACTCCGGATCGTACAGGATTTCGCAGCGCACGCCGATACCACTAGCGGATAGAGAGTTCGCGGCCGGATATCTGGAGGCAAGCTTTGAAAAGAGTGCTGGTAAACGGAGCTGGCGGCTTCATCGGAGGCCATCTGGTAAAGCGTTTGAAAGCGGAAGGTTACTGGGTGCGGGGCGCCGACATCAAGCACCACGAATTCAGCCACCCGCCGGCCGACGAATTTCTGCAAGGGGATTTGCGGGATCAACACTTCGTGCAAGAAGTTGTCCAAGGAATCGATGAAGTGTATCAACTGGCTGCCGATATGGGCGGGGCGGGATACATCTTCACCGGCGCGCACGACGCCAACGTAATGCACAATTCGGCCACCATCAACTTGAACACTCTCGAATATGGCCGCCAAGCGGGAGTACGAAAGTTCTTCTACTCCTCTTCGGCCTGCATTTATCCCGAGCGCAATCAGATGGACCCGAACAACCCTATGTGCTCGGAAGAATCGGCCTACCCGGCCGCGCCGGACTCCGAATACGGTTGGGAAAAGCTTTTCTCTGAGCGCCTCTATTTTGCTTATATGAGGAACCACGGGGTCCAGGTCCGGGTGGCGCGCTTCCACAATATTTTCGGACCGGAAGGTACCTGGTGTGGCGGACGGGAAAAGGCGCCGGCCGCAATGTGCCGCAAGGTCGCCGAAGCCGATGACGGAGCGGAGATCGAGGTTTGGGGCGACGGATTGCAGACCCGCTCGTTCCTCTACGTCGATGAATGCGTGGAAGGCATCCGCCGCCTGATGGACTCAGACTTCACGGGACCGGTAAATATTGGCTCGGAAGAGATGGTAACCGTGAATCGCCTGGTAGAGATGGTCATGGAGGTGGCAGGCAAGAAACTGCGGATTCGCCATATCCCCGGCCCGCTGGGCGTGCGCGGACGGAACTCCGATAACCGCTTGATCAACGCGAAATTGGGTTGGGGTCCTCGGTTTGGATTGCGCCAAGGGCTCGACCGGACCTATAGCTGGATTTCGGCGCAAGTGGAAGCCGCGACGCTCGCCGCGTAAGTACCCGGCATGAAACAACCCTGCTAGTGCTTCGGGACCGCTCTGTTGAGACGCGGTCTAACTCGTCGATCCTACGAAACGGGCGGCAGCGTCTGCATCGCTTCGGGTGGGCGCCCTGACGGGTCGCGGCTCAGTCAGGCCTTCCGAGCCGCGACCGTCAGGGAGCGGTTGAATTGGTTGTTTCATGACGCCCAGGACCAGTAGCGACCTCCTGCGACCGAAACGCCAAGCACAACCTGAGTGAGCTGCCTTTCGGCGATCTTATCGTCGCCCACGCGACCGTGGAATTCGATGCGCAAACGCGCGACGCGTGAAGAGAAACACATTAGCACTAGGTTGGGCTCGAGCCACCTGAGCGCGGGTGCTCGCTTGCCGCATCACGGTACAAAGGATTGGATCGCTTCGATCACCCGTTGCTGATCGCTCACCGGGAGGCCATTGTAAAAAGGCAAGCGAACCAGCCGGTCACTGACAGATTCGGTTACCGGGCAATCTCCCGTCCGTCCGCCGAACTGCAGTCCCATCTCAGACAAGTGCAGGGGCTGGTAGTGGAACACGCTCAGAATCTGGCGCAGTTTGAGGTGTTGGATAAAACCGCGCCGGCTCTCGGGCGTAGGAAGCAGGACATAAAAAAGATGATAGGCGGGCTCGCAATGCGCGGGAACTGAGGGCAATTGCACTCCGGCGTGAGCGGCCCAGGGAGCCAGCTCCGAACAGTACGTGTTCCAGATTCGCATGCGCGCGGCCTGAATCTGAGCGCGCGCCTCCAATTGTCCGAAAAGAATCGCAGCCAGGATGTCCGACGGCAGGAAGCTCGAGCCCACGTCCACCCAGGTGTACTTATCGATTTCGCCGCGGAAGAAACGCTTGCGGTTGGTGCCTTTTTCGCGGAGAATCTCGGCCCGCGCAGTAAAGCTGGCATCGTTAATGAGCAATGCGCCGCCTTCGCCGCACGTGAAGTTCTTGGTCTCATGGAAACTCAGCGTGGCCAAACACCCGAAACGGCCCAACGGTTTCCCCCGGTAGGCGCCGAATAGGCCGTGGGCGTTGTCTTCGACGATGGCGCAGCCGTGCCTCGCCGCGATATCGGCGATCGCGTCCATTTCGCAGCCCACCCCGGCGTAGTGGACCGGAACGATGGCTCGCGTTCGGCCGGTGATCTTGGGCTCGAGCAGCGACTCATCGAGGTTCAGCGTATCCGGCCGGATATCGACGAAGACTGGCCGGGCGCCGCGCAGGGCGAAAGCGTTGGCGGTCGAGACAAAAGTAAAGGAGGGCAGAATCACTTCGTCGCCCGGACCGATGTTGAGCAGCAGCGCAGCCAACTCCAGCGCGTGGGTGCAGGAGGTGGTCAATAACGCTTTCTGAACGCCGAGGCAGCTCTCCAGAATTTCATGACAGCGCTGGGTAAAGGCGCCGTCGCCTGAAATCTGCATCGCGTCTATGGCTTGCTGGATATAGGTAAACTCGGTACCCACCTGGCAGAAACGGTTGAACGGAATGGGGGCTGGGGAATCGCTTTGGGCCGGGACCAAGGCGCGCTGCAGTGCCGCCAGATCCGGCTCGATTGCTGTTGTAGCGCGCTCTGGGGCGACGCGAGCCGGCATGTGTTCGTAGTCCTAGTTGCCAATCGGAAGCCACGGAAAAGAACTTTAATGCACTGGCCGGGGGGGTCCGGCGCGAACGAGGGCGTTCGCCCCACCCGGGGAAGGGCGAAGTTCCCTATCACTGACGTTCGCGAACCGGAAGGAAGAATTGCGCCGGCGTTAGCCTCTGGGACAATCGGTCGCAGATTATCAATCTGCCCTACAAGACACTTGGTAGAATCGGAGCCGGAGGGCATCGCATGGCCGCCCACACAATCGTCTCCGCGCCGCACAGCACCGCCACGCATACCGTGGAAAATCAGCCGCCCGCGCTTGAAAATTACAATCTCTATCTCAACGATCCCGCGTTAGTCGCGGCCTGCGGCCGGGCTCAAGCCGACGGCAACCGTCTGGCCGAGTTTGGCGCGCTGGTGGGCGCCAGTGAACTGATCCGCGCCGGATTTCAAGCCAACGAGAATCCGCCCGTTCTCAAAACGCACGATCGCTTCGGCCATCGCATCGACGAGGTGGATTTTCATCCCGCCTATCACACGCTGATGCGCCATTCTCTCGAATTCGGGCTGCATTCGCTCCCCTGGGCCGATCCGCGCCCCGGTGCGCATGTCGAGCGCCTCGCGCTGATGTATCTGGCCTCGCAAAACGAGGCGGGCCATACCTGCCCGGTTTCCATGACCTATTCGGCTGTGCCCGCTCTCCGCAAACAGCCGGAAGTGGCCGCGGAGTGGGAGCCGCGGATCGTACCCAGGACATACGATCCGCGCTGCCGGCCGGCTAGCGGGAAGGCGGGCGTGACCATCGGCATGGCCATGACGGAAAAGCAGGGCGGCTCCGATGTGCGGGCCAATTCGACCGTCGCGGAGCGGATCGGCAATCGCGAGTTCCGCATCACGGGCCACAAATGGTTCTGTTCCGCGCCGATGTGCGATGCGTTTCTGGTTCTCGCGCAAGCTCCCGGCGGCCTGACCTGCTTTCTGCTGCCACGCTGGACGCCGGATGGGGAGCGCAACGGCTTCCACCTGCAGCGGCTGAAAAACAAATTAGGCAACCGCTCCAATGCTTCGAGCGAAGTGGAATTTCATTCGGCGTGGGCCCAGCGCATCGGCGAAGAAGGCCGCGGCGTGCCCACCATCATCGAAATGGTGCAGCACACGCGCATGGATTGTGTGATGGGCGCAGCATCGCTGATGCGGCAGGCGCTGGTGCAGGCGATTCATCACGCCCGCCATCGCAAGGCTTTTGGCAGACTGCTGATCGATCAGCCGCTGATGCAAAACGTGCTGGCGGATCTGGCGCTCGAATCGCAAGCGGCCATGTTGCTGATGGTCCGGCTGGCGCAAGCGTTCGATCGCAACGACGGGCTGGCGCGCCTGGGCACGGCGGTAGCGAAATATTGGGTGTCGAAGCGCGCGCCACACGTAGTCGCCGAAGCGCTGGAATGCCTGGGCGGCAATGGTTTCGTGGAGGAGTCCATCCTGCCGCGCCTGTTCCGCGAGTCGCCGCTGAACTCCATTTGGGAAGGCTCGGGAAACGTGATCTGTCTCGACGTGCTGCGCGCCATCGCGAAAGATCCGGAGTCGCTCGAGGCCGTGCGCGCGGAGGTTGAGGGCGCGGTCGACTTGCCAAGCATGCCCGACGAAACCAACGCCCGCGCGTTTACAGAGCGGCTGGCGCTCGGGCTGCAGGCGTCACTGATGATTCGCTACGCTCAGCCCGAAGCTGCGGATCTCTTTTTACGTTCACGCCTGGGCGCCGATCGCGGACGCCTGTTCGGCACGCTACCGGGTGGAGCGCACCTGAGGAAGATCATCGACCAGAGCTTTCCGGAGTAAATCGGGTTAAGTCGCTACAGCGTCACCAACTCCGGCATTTCGTTCCAGGTCCCGTCCTTCGAGTTCCCGGCCCATCTTTTTTTCTGAACCCCACGCCATTGCTTGAAGAAGAACGCCGCGCCCGGCCTTAGGCATTGATCACGGATGTCGGTCGCCCATGCCGGGTCCATAGGTCGTGCGCGTGGCCCGGACTCTCCTCTGACGATCACCCAATCGATGCCTCGAAGAGGCAGTTTTCGCAATGGTCCGATCGATGCTTCCTTTGCCAAATTTGATGTTCAATCCCGCGGCGTCTCCCCCTCCGATAGCCTTGTCCGGACGAAACTCAATTCTGAATTTCGCTAATTTCCCCTGCGCCGCGTACGTGCATATCAACTCTATCGAGTCGTTTCCCGTCGAAATTGGGGTCAAATCAAAGGCCACCGAGGCATTGTCCGCGAGGTACGGCTCTGCCACCGGGCCGCCACCGGATATGAACAGGCAGAGCATTGCTACCTTCCAGGTGGCCGAACGGATCATAACTGGACAAATTCTCTCAAACTTGCGGGCATACAGTAACGGCCGAATCCTCATGAGCCGCAGCCCGTGATCTCTAACGCCGCCCGGATCGCCCTCCGCACCTCCTCCTGCTCTTCCGCGCTCGCATACTTTTGCCGCGGCCAGAAGAAGCCTCTCAACCCGTCCTTCTTACGCCTCGGAACAATATGCACATGCAGGTGCGGCACGCTCTGGCTCACGAAGTGGCGGGATGGCGAATGCCATCTGCGACCGGCCGGCCCTCCGCGGAGGATAGAGCGGCAGCCGCCGCAACGACCACGGCTTCATAGACCAGCGTCGCATCGACTTGAAGTCCACGAATCGACCCCAAGCGAACGATTGAGGACCAGGCTTGATTCCCCGTAGCCCCGTTTTGGTTCGGCCGGCAAGTAATAGACCACTGCCGTCTCAGTTCCAGTTGGGAGCGATTCTGGCGCTCTTGCGAGGCGATTTAGCAGTTCCTGATACGACGCGTCGCGAACTAGGCCGTTCGCTTCAAACAGAAAGGAGTGCGTCTTCGCGACCACGAGATTATTGAACCTAGCGGTACCAGACCAGACGTTCTCCAACGCCTTTGCAAGGTCTGCTGCACTTCGGCGCGCGTAGTCTGCGCAATAAATTTCAAATCGGTCGCCTTAAAAAGCCACCTGCGCATCCAACTCGACGATCTCGCATGCGACACGCCGCTCGCCAGGCTCGCCTGCATCGAGGGTCAAGTCGGCGCCAGTGCAACCGAACGGCTCAAGTGCGGCGAGCAGCAAGTCGCATATGGATCCCGGCGAATCGATCAATGAAAACGCTGGCTTCAGGAAAGCACCCTCGTAAGTGAGTTCGCAGTGCTCGACGTGGAGTTGGGTCATGAGCGCGACAGGCCCGGGCCGGCTTTGCGGAAGCGTGACACTTGTTCGTCGGGATGCTCCAATTCAATTTTCAATTGGAGTTCGCTGCGCGCCATAAGCCCCATCATACGCCCCTGGAGATACGCAAAAGACCCGACCTCACTCCCAAGAGTATGATGAGCGCATGGCCTACCCAAGCCGGCTGATTTTTTCATTTGCGCTCATCGCTTCCACAGCAATTCCCCAGGACCAAACCTCACTTCCCATAAAGCGCGTCGTTCTTTATAAAAATGGCGTCGGCTATTTCGAGCATTTGGGCTCGGTCCAAGGCAATCAGAACGTGACCATCTCCTTCACCTCCGGTCAACTGAACGACGTTCTCAAGTCCTTCACCGTGCTCGACCTCAAGGGTGGGCGCGTCACCGGGGTCGGGTACGGCTCCGCGGCCCCCATCGATCGCCAACTCGGAGATCTCAAGCTCCCGGTCAATGAAAAGACTTCGCTGACCGACTTCCTTTCCGCCCTGCGCGGCGCAAAGCTGGAAGTTCGCAACGGAACCGCCGTCGTCACCGGACGCTTGCTCAGCGTCGAACGCAAAACTCGCATGGGCAGCGGCGCAACATCGAGGTCGACTACGTCTCTCTGATCACCGATTCCGGTGAGGTCAAGACAACCGAAGTCTCGCCCGGTTTCTCCGTCAAACTCCTGGAGCGCGGCCTCAACGGCAAAGTGGACCGCTATCTCGACCTGATCTCCGCGGGCCGGGAAGCAGATCTGCGCCGCATGGTCATTTCGACTGAGGGAACCGGGCAGCGCTCGCTCTTCGTCAGCTACATCAGTGAAGTCCCGGTTTGGAAGACCACCTATCGTCTCGTCCTCGGCGGCAAGGCAGGGCAAGCACCGCTGCTGCAGGGTTGGGCCATCGTCGACAACACCGTCGGCGAGAACTGGAATCAGGTGGAACTCTCGCTGGTCGCGGGCGCCCCGCAATCGTTTATTCAAAACCTCTCGCAACCGTTCTACACCCGCCGGCCGGTTGTCCCGTTGCCGGAAAGCCTGAACGCCGCGCCGCAGACGTTTGAAGCCACGCTGATTCCCGGCGGCGCAAGCGTGCATGGAACCATCACCGATCCGTCGGGAGCTGCCATTCCGCGCGTCGCGGTTAGTGCGTTTGATCCATCCGGCGCGCTAGTTGGGCGAACGGATACGAATGACTCCGGCGCTTACGAACTCGCAGGTTTACCCGATGGGCCGGTGCGGCTGGAAGCGAGTCAGTCAGGATTTCGCACACAAGTCGTGTCCGGACTCGTGGTGTCAGCGACCAGGCAGGTGCGGCAGAACATGCAATTGCAAGTCGGCGCGGCAAACCAAAGCGTCGAAGTGACCGCGCAAACAGTGAGACTCAACACAGAGACTGCGTCCGTGTCCGCCTCGGGCGGACGCAATACGGGAAGCGGCCGTGCACTGGGCAATCCAGCGAAAATGAACGAATTTGAGAGTGTGGAACGTTTTACAGCACCTACGGCGCCACCGCCTCCTCCCCCGCCTTCCGCCGCGCTCGCCGAAGCGCGCGCCCGCATCACGCCTGGCACCAGCGCTCAAGAACTCGGCGACCTCTTCGAATACAAAGTCAAAGAACCCATTACCATCCTCAAAGATCACTCCGCGCTCGTTCCTATCCTGCAATCGAAAATCGACGCCGAGAAAGTGTCTGTCTGGAATGAGAGCGCCGGCACGGTGCGTCCTCAGCGCGCTCTGTGGCTAACCAATACCAGCGGCCTCACTCTCGACGGCGGCAGCTTCAGCGTGCTGGAAGACGAAACTTTCGCGGGCGAAGGCATTTTTGAACCGATTCACCCTGCGGAGAAGCGCATCGTCTCCTACGCTACCGATCTCGCCGTGACACCCAGCGCCAAACAAGCCAGCGACCCACAACGCGTCACGCGCATCACCATCCAGAACGGCGTGCTCACCCAGCACAGTGAAATTCTGGAGAAGAAAACCTACACCTTCCGCAACGAAGATGACTCGCCCCGCACCATTGTCGTCGAACATCCCGTCCGCGCCGGGTACGATCTGCGTAGCGCCGTAAAGCCGGCCGAGATCACACCGCAATGGATGCGCTTCCGCGTTCCTGTCGGCGCGAAACAAACCGCCACTTTGGTTGTCGAAGAGTCGAGGCCGCTGTTCAGCGGCTTCCAGGTGAGCAGCATCACGGCCAATCAATTGGACGTTTTTGTGCGCGACCGATCCATCGACAAGTCCATCGAGGACGCCCTCCGTCGTGTTTTGGCGCAGAAGCAGGTCGTGGCTGAACTCGAATCCAAGAAGGAAGACCTGGAGGCCGGCACCCAGGCCATCTTCGACGACCAACAGCGCCTGCGTGAAAACATGAAAGCGCTCAAAGGCACTCCGGAAGAAAAAGCCCTCATCCAGCGCTACACCCAGGAGCTGAACCAACAGGAAGACCGGCTGGAGGCCATCCGGAAACAGGGTGAGCAACTGGAAAGGCAGATCGGCGCCGAACAGGAAAAAGTCGATGCGATGATCGCCGCCCTAGCCTTTGACGTGCGTCTGTAACGCCGCTCGAATCGCTCTGCGCACGTGTTCGCTTTCTTCCGCGGTCGCATACTTCTGACGCGGCCAGAAGAACCCCCGCAAGCCGTCCTTCTTGCGCCGCGGGACGACATGCACATGCAGATGCGGCACGCTCTGGCTCACGCGATTATTGATGGCGACAAACGAACCCTCCGCGGCCATGGCAGTCTCCACCGCGGCGCTCAGCATCTGAACGTTCCGGAAAAACGCGCCAATCAGCTCAGCCGGCAAGTCCGCCAATGTTTCACAATGCTGTTTCGGTATCAGCAGGACATGCCCCGGAAACAACGGCCGGTGATCCAGAAACGCCGCGCTGATTTCATCTTCAAAGACCAACTCCTCCGGCGCGATCGCGCAAAATTCACACTCAGCTTTCAATGGGGCCTTCCGTCCGGCTGAGCGTCGCGATAATCGTTTCCTTTTTCAAGTCCGCCGCCGCCAGCGCCGATTCTACCGAGATCCGGTACACCACCACCCCGACCGCCATCGACAGCAGCATGATGCCAAAAAACGCAGCTTCACTGTGGAACGCATAACGCGCGCCGAAAGCCAGCGCGACCGGCGCCAGCGCCAAGGGAAACGCCAGCATGATCAGCGCTTGCGTGCGTCCACTGGCGGACGTGCGGAACGATTTGCCCGGATTCACGGGCCGCGGATTGTAAATCGAACTCAGGTTGCCGATGCAGAACAGAAACAGCGACACCACCAACGTCACCGCCAGCGCTTCGGCAAAACGCACCAGCGGGAACGGCAGCCGCAGCGCCAGACACGCAATCGAGATGCTCGCGATCTCCAGCAGCACGAAGAACAGCGCCGTGATGTTTTTGGCGGCCAGCACAGTCGAAAGCTGCAGCGGAGAGATAAAATACACCTGCGCCGCGCTGCGGTCGAAACCGAACACGTTCCAGAACAACACTTCGCTCAACAACAGCAGCGAATAAACGCACACCATCATCAGATAATTGCCGGAAATAAACGAATTTCCCGCGCGTCCAAAAGCCAGCGGCGCCCAGATCAACAGGCCGAACGAAAAGCCCATAATGAACACCAACCGGAAGCGCGGCGCGCGCGTCAGCATGCGCAGTTCTTTCTCCACCAGCACACCCAGCGGATCCCGTAGTAGCCGTGCTGGCAGCCGGTAAAAAACCTCCATGCGCCCGCTCTGCGTGGCGCTGGCCGTTTGGCTCTCCGCCGCGTCGAATCGCAATCCCTGTTCAAACCGCCATCTGCCGAAGGCATAGGCCGCGCCGATCCAGATCAGCAGGATGGCGGCATTCTTCGGCGTCACCACGCCCGCCATCAGACGCGCCGCGGCCTGTCCAAGGCGCCCAGACCCCTGGTTCGCCCGCCAGCAGGAAAGACCAGCGATGCAGCCCGGTGGTGCTGACCAAAAACTGTGGCAGCGCGGCGCACAGCACCAGCAGGAAGACCAGGACTTCGCGGATGCGTTTGCGCGCCATCAGCTTGCCCAGGGCCTCCCGCACACCCGTCGCCAGAAAAAGATTGAAGACCACAAACCCCAGCACCCAACCCGGCCCCGTCCAGCGCACCGCGTGGTTTCGCCCGAGGCCCGCGCTAATGCCGGCCAGCACGATCAGAACCTCCACCGCGGTGGTGATGCGCAGCACAGTCTCGATCGCAAACAAGTCGCGCGATGGAATGGGATACGCCAGCAGCTTCTTCAGATCCAGGGACGAACCCATCGACGCCATCAACACCGGGATGATTTGCCAGTACAAACACGCCACCAGCAACGTGTTGGGCAGCAGCGCGGTGCTCGCCACGTCGCGCATCACGCTGAAAAGCGCGCCCAGCGCATATGCCAGCACCACGAAAATGCTGTACCACGCAGCCATCAGAAGACCGCTGAAAAGCATGCCGCCCGTGCCGGCGCGCGGCAGATAGTTGCGCAACGTTCTCCATTGCGCCCACACGATGGCGCGGACTTGATAATCGACGATCATGAGGGCCTCCGAGCCACGACCGTCAGGGAGTGGTCAGCCGCCATTTTCAACATCCGTCTACAGCCAATCTAGCGTTTCCGCCGCCCGCTCCACGCCCACCGTGCGCACGAACACGTCCTCCAGCGTTTCCGACCCTGTGCGCAGGTGGGTCATGTCGTCCTGCAACACGATTCTGCCGTCATTGATAATGGCCACGCGGTCGCAGAGCCTTTCCACCACTTCGAGGACATGCGAAGTCAAAAATATGGTGGCGCCGTGATTGCGGACTTGATCCAGCAGCAGCTCCTTCATCAGCCGCGCTCCTACCGCGTCAACGCCTTCAAACGGCTCGTCCATGAGAAACAATTCCGGCCGATGGATCAACGCCGCGGCCATTGCGATGCGCTTCCGCATGCCCTTGGAATACTCGCCGATCAGTTTGTTGCGGCTGTCCTCCAGCTCGAACAGAGTCAGTAATTCCTGCGCGCGTTCCCGCGCCACGTGCCGTTCCAGACCATAAATGCGGCCCGTAAATTCTGTGAATTCGAGACCCGTCAAGTGATCGAATAATAGCGATTCATCGGGAACCAATCCGATCCGCTTCTTGATCTCGACCGCCTGCCCGGGCATGGCCAAGCCGAGAATCCTGATCTCGCCCGAAGTGGGCGGCGCCAGTCCCATCAGCATTCGAATGGTGGTGGTTTTGCCGGCTCCGTTAGGTCCCAGAAACCCGAAAAAGCTGCCGCGCGGGACATCCAGATTTAGCCCGTCAACGGCGGCCTTGGCGCCATACACCTTCCGCAAGTCGCGAACGGAGATAGCCGCTGTGGAATCCACTATGGCTATAATATCCCTCATACTTCGGAAAAAGTTGTCGAAAAGAACAAGATGGCCGCCTTACCGCAGTCTCTGAATACGCGTGCGCGAGCCATGGACTGTCTCTCGAAACTCCCCGCCCTGTCCCCCTTGTTGATGCGTCTCGTCCAAACTCTGGCCGGCGATGGCGATGATGTGTCGTTTGGAAAAGTCGCTCAGTTGATTGAACGCGATGCCGTGGTTGCCGGTAATGTCTTACGCGTCGTCAATTCACCTCTCTATCAGCGCCGCGCCGCCATTCAGTCCATCCGCCATGCCATCGTTCTGCTCGGCCTGGGGAAGGTCCGGAACCTCGCCTTGGGCATGTCGGTAAGCCATATGTGGGTCAAAACCAAAGCCGCTCCGGGCTGGTCCATGTCGGAGTTCAACCAGCATTCGGTAGCCACCGCCGTCCTCGCCGATTTGCTCACCCAAAAACTAAAAGTCATCGAAGGGGAAGCCGCATTCCTCGCCGGCCTTTTTCACGACCTGGGCCGCCTGCTCATCGCCGTTGGTCTCCCCGCCGAACACACCGCCGTCGCCCGTCTCCACCAACAAAATCATCAGCCGCTCCCTGAGTGCGAGCAAACCGTCCTCGGTTTCCAGCATGCCGACCTTTCCGCCGATGTCCTGGCGGAATGGCGTCTTCCCCTGGCGACCCAAGCCGCGGTCCGGCACCATCACGCCCCGGAGAATGACCACACGCTCGCCTCGGCCGGAGAATTCCGTCTCAGCCAAGTCCTGTACGCCGCCGAACTCCACATCGAAGACAGCCTCCCCGATGGCTTCGAAGTGTTCGGCCTCGGCGCCGGTCTCGAACCCATCCTCGAAGAATTCGCAGCCGAATCCAAACAAATTAGCTGCCTCTTCTAAAGTGGGGCAGGTTGTCAACCTGCGGCCGATTGTCAATCGGCCTCCTCCCCTGTTCGAAAACCTCCTCTTAGAACCCCAGCGGTGTCTTGCCACGAAAACCCGAACAGCCGATCCCCAACCCGCCCATCGATAATAAATAAAGCCTCATGAAACGCCATCTCGCCCTGCTCGCCATCCTCTTTTGCGCTTCGTCCACGCTAGCCATTAGCGCCGGCCGGCAACGTCCTAAGCTCCTTGTCGCCATCGTCGTCGATCAGTTTCGCTACGACTACCTGCTGCGTTTCCGGTCCGGCTACAATGCGGGTCTGGCGCGCCTGCTCGATCACGGCGCGGTTCTGACCGACGCCCATCTTCAGCACATTCCCACCGTTACCGCCATCGGTCACTCAACTTTCTTGAGCGGCGCAACGCCCTCGCTCAGCGGCATTGTCGGCAATGAATGGTACGAACGCGCGGCCAAACATAACGTGACCAGCGTCCAGGACGACAGCGTGCAGGAGATCGGCGGCATTCCCGGCAAATCCTCGTCCAGTCCGCGCCGGATGCTGGTGAGCACCGTGCCGGATGAAATCAAAATGTCCGGCCAGCACACCAAGACCATCGGAATCTCGATCAAGGATCGCGGCGCGATTCTTCCGTCGGGTCACATGGCCGATGCCGCGTATTGGTTCGAGAACGACTCCAACACTTGGGTCACCAGCAGCTACTACGAAAAGGAATTGCCGCAATGGGTGCAGGACGTCAACTCCACCCGGCCCGCCTCCAAAACTCTCGGCGAGTCGTGGTTTCCTCTGGAAGGCGGAAAACCGTTCTGCACCATGGTCAGCGGAGCGGATCTCCGCTATTGCGGTTCGCTCGAAGCCACGCCTTGGGGTAACGAGATGATTGAAACGCTGGCCGAGCAAGCCATCCAGGGCGAGCAACTCGGCCGGCATGACGGTACCGATGTCCTGGCCGTCAGCTTCTCTTCCAACGACTATGTCGGCCATGCTATGGGTCCCGATTCCCCGGAAGTGCGCGATATTTCCATCCGCACCGACCGCTTGCTGGGTAAGTTTTTCGACTATGTGGACCAGCAAGTCGGCCTCGCCAACACCTTGATCGTTTTCACCGCAGACCACGGTGTCGCGCCGATCCCCGAGGTAAATCAAGAGCGCAAGATGCCGGGCGGCCGTCTGTCGCCAAATCGCATTTCTGAAGAGTTGAACCAGGCCCTCGCGGCCAAGTTCGGCGAAGGCAAATGGCTGGCCAGCTTCGGCGCTTCGGTCTATCTGAACCAGGATCTGA
This sequence comes from Bryobacterales bacterium, assembly GCA_963836595.1. GTDB lineage: Bacteria > Acidobacteriota > Terriglobia > Bryobacterales > Bryobacteraceae > DATFZA01. The sequence continues at coordinate 1,606,663 of CAWIKC010000001.1, read as the reverse complement.
TTCGATCCAATAAACTGAATCCGGCAGCGGTGGAAGACTTCGCGGCGGACTTCCTGCGCCAAGTCCCGCACATTTTTCGCGTCTACACGCGCCACCAGTTGATGAATGGAAACGTTCCCGCGGACGCTGTTTCCCGCGCCGCTACCAATGGCTTTTACCCGCAGCGCTCCGGCGATCTGACGGTGATCCCGGAAGGCTATTATCTCTTCGACCCGCCGCCCGGCACCTCGCATGGCCTGCCCTTCAACTACGACACCCACGTGCCCGTGATCTTCTTCGGCCCCGGAATCAAGCCGGGCTACTACCGGATGCGCGCCGCCGCGAACGATATTGCGCCGACCATCGCCGAATTGCTAGGCGTCGAGCAGCCCAGCGGATCCGTCGGCCGCGTCCTAGCTGAAATCATCGAGTGACCGGGCTTCTGTGGGGCGAACGCCCTTGTTCGCGCCGGACCCCCTGGTCCGGCTCCGCCACTATAGAAACGCTGGCCGTGGACACTACAGCGCATGAAACTCGAGTTCAATCGTCACCCGCACCGCCACCGCCTTGCCGTCCTTCTGCGCCGGCGCGAACCGCCACTGCCGCACCGCGTCCATCGCGGCGCGATCCACCTCCGGTACCAGACTCTTCACCACGCGCAAATCCTTCGTTGCGCCTTCCGAGGTCACAATCAACGCGATGGCCACTGAACCCTGTGCGCTCACGCCGCGTACATTCGCGTAATTGGGATTGACTCGCCGGGTGATGCGCGGTGGCTGCACGCCATCGCCCAGGTCATACACCCGCTCATCGCCCTCCGGTTTTTTCCGGTCCTGGGCGCCAATCAAAGAAGATAGCGAACAGGCGAGCAAGCAGAATACGATCCCGAGCCTGGTGTTCATCAATTCACCGGTCTGAACCCGGATTAAACCCGTACCAGCGAACTTTTGTAGCGCCCTCTTTTACTTGACATTTCTTCACACAGTACTTTGCATGGGCGCTCCACAATCCGGTTGCGAAGCCCGTCAATCCTAGCAGAGGGCCCTTACGAAAAGGCCTCATCGGAAAGGAACCAAATATGGCAGTTGTTTATCTTCCTCAAAAGTCAGTCGGCCAGGAACAAGTCTCGGCGCTCGCTTATCGGCTCTGGGAGAAGCGGAACCGGCAAGATGGCGCCGCCGCCGAAGACTGGTTAGAAGCGGAACGCCTCCTACGCGACACTGATTTGCAGACTGACGAGCAGACTGACGAGCGGGAGGTGACGAACCAGGCTGCTTGATTTCACCATCAACCGGGCGCCCGGCCCCACCTCCAGCCGGGCGCTCATCCGCATTTCACAAACAACAATCACCGCTCCGGTTTGAGTAACATAGTAGCTTCCATGAAACTAGCCAGCTACACCATCACTCAGGGCCGCGAACGCGCCGGCGCCCGCTCCCAGCTCAAAGCCATCGGCTTCACCGACGAGGATCTCAAAAAGCCCATCATCGGCATCGCCAACACTTGGATTGGCACCATGCCGTGCAATTTCAAACTGCGCGATCTCGCGGTTCAGGTCGCGGCGGGCATTCGCCAGGCCGGCGGCACGCCCATGGAATACAACACCATCGCCATCAGCGATGGCATCACCATGGGTACCGAGGGCATGAAGGCGTCTCTCGTCAGCCGTGAAGTAATTGCCGATTCCATTGAGTTGGTCGCGCGCGGCCATATGTTCGACGGCATCGTCGCGCTGGTCGCTTGCGATAAAACCATCCCCGGCGCCGCCATGGCGCTGCTGCGTCTGAACATTCCCGGCCTGATTCTCTACGGCGGATCCATTTATCCCGGCCACTATCACGGCAAGGACATTACCATTCAAGACGTTTACGAAGCCATCGGCGCCAACTCCGCCGGCAAGATCACCGACCAGGATTTGACCGACATCGAGAACGCCGCTTGCCCCGGCGCAGGTGCTTGCGGCGGCCAGTTCACCGCCAACACCATGGCCACGGTGATGGAGATGATCGGTCTCTCTCCCATGGGCACGGCCAGTGTGCCGCAAGTCGATCCACGCAAGAACGATGTTGCCCGCCGCTGCGGCGAGTTAATTCTCAACGCCGTGCGCCAAAACATCCTGCCGCGCGACATCGCTACACGTGCAGCCTTCGAAAATGCTATCGCTTCGGTCGCCGCGACCGGCGGTTCCACCAACGCCGTCCTGCACCTGCTGGCGATGGCTCGCGAAGCCGATGTCCAGTTGGACATCGACGACTTCCAGCGCGTCAGTGAGCGCACGCCGCTGATCGTGGACCTCAAGCCCGCCGGCCGTTTCGTCGCAGTCGATGTGGACAATGCGGGTGGAATGCCGGTCATCGCGCAGCGTTTGGTTGAAGGCAAGTACGTCGATGGCTCCGCTAAGACGGTCACCGGTCACACCTTCGCCGAAGAAGCCGCGAAAGCCAAGGAGACTCCTGGCCAGGAAGTGATCCGGCCGCTCTCCAACCCCATCAAGACCAGCGGCGGTTTGGTAATCCTGCGCGGTTCCTTAGCGCCCGACGGCGCCGTCATCAAGGTCACCGGCATCGATCGCAAATCGCAGCGCGGCCCCGCCCGCGTCTTCAATTGCGAGGAAGATACCATGCATGCGGTGATGGCTGGGCAGATCAAACCCGGAGACTTCCTGGTCATCCGTTATGAAGGCCCGCGGGGCGGTCCGGGCATGCGCGAAATGCTCGGCGTCACCAGCGCCATTGCCGGCGCCGGTTTATCCGACAGCGTCGGCCTGATCACCGACGGCCGCTTCAGCGGCGCGACGCGCGGTTACATGGTGGGCCACGTCGCACCGGAAGCCCAAGCCGGCGGGCCCATCGCAATCGTCGAAGAAGGCGACATGATCAACCTCGACATCGCCAAGCGGGTGATCGATCTGGAGGTGCCGGCCGACGTGATTGCCCAGCGGCTAACGAAATGGAAAGCGCCCGCCCTCCGTTACAACACGGGCGTCTTTGCCAAATACGGGAAGCTGGTCTCCTCCGCCGCCATTGGCGCTGTGACGGGATAGCCAGGTGCGCCGCCCTGACATTCAAATAGCATGACCAAAAAACACTCGCTGCCTGTGGGGCCGACCGCTTGGTCGGCATGCAGTTAAGTCTCCCTACCCGCCGAACTGCCACAACCCTGAACTTGCGCCCGTACTCCCACAACCAATGTGGGCGGACCCCGGGCCGCCGACTTAACTGCCCACTACTCCTGAACTTGCCCACAACCCTGAACTCGCCCACAACCCTGAACTCGCCCACAACCCTGAACTCGCCCACAACCCTGAACTCGCCCACAACCCTGAACTCGCCCACAACCCTGAACTCGCCCACAACCCTGAACTCGCCCACAACCCTGAACTCGCCCACAACCCTGAACTCGCCCACAACCCTGAACTCGCCCACAACCCTGAACTCGCCCACAACCCTGAACTCGCCCACAACCCTGAACTCGCCCACAACCCTGAACTCGCCCACAACCCTGAACTCGCCCACAACCCTGAACTCGCCCACAACCCTGAACTCGCCCACAACCCTGAACTCGCCCACAACCCTGAACTCGCCCACAACCCTGAACTCGCCCACAACCCTGAACTCGCCCACAACCCTGAACTTGCCCACAACCCTTTAGGATAGAAATTAGTGGAGCAATTGGCGCTAGCTTGGGAACCGCAACGGCGCACCTACACGGTGGCCGAACTGAACGCGCACGTGCGCGGGTTGCTCGAGAGCGAGTTTACCGATATCTGGGTGGGCGGGGAGATCTCGGGATGCCGGATTCCTTCGAGCGGGCACTGTTACTTCACGCTGAAGGATCACGAGGCGCAACTGAAATGCGTTTGCTATCGAAGCTCGCTGCGGTATTTGAAATTTAAGCCGCAGGACGGCATGGCGGTGTTGGTTCGCGGGCGGCTGGACCTGTATGAAGCGCGCGGCGAGGTCCAGATGCTGGTGGAAGCGCTAGAGCCGCAGGGTCACGGCGCGTTGCAATTCGCATTTGAACAGCTAAAGAAGAAGCTGGCCGCCGAGGGGTTGTTTGAAGCGGCGCGCAAGCGGGCGCTGCCCAAATATCCGCAGCGTATCGGCATCATTACTTCGCAAAGCGGGGCGGTGATTCGCGATATGGCGAATGTATTGAGCCGGCGGTTTCCCGGTTTGCATGTCCGGCTTTATCCAGCCATGGTGCAAGGCGAAGGCGCGGTGGAGCAGGTGTGCCGCGCGCTCGACTACTTCAGCCGCGCGGGTTGGGCGCAGGTGGTGATTCTGGCGCGAGGCGGAGGGTCGTTGGAAGATCTTTGGACCTTCAATGAAGAAGCGGTAGCGCGGGCGATCGCGTCGTCGCAAGTGCCGGTCATCGCCGCCGTTGGGCACGAAACAGATTTCACCATTGCCGATTTTGTGGCCGACCTGCGCGCTCCCACGCCGTCGGCCGCGGCGGAACTGGTGATTTGCACGCGGGAGCAGGTGCTGGAGCAAGTGAGCGTATTTGAGCACAAACTGACGCAGTCGGTTCGCTATCGCGTCGCCATGTCGGCGCGGCGCTTGCACCAGCAGGGAGTGGAGCGGGCGTCTTCGGTTCTGCACCGGGCTATTGGGAGACGGCTGCAGCGCGTGGACGAGTTGGATTATCAATTGAGACGCTTGGTGAATGTCCGTTTATCGCTCTGCCGCAGACGGCTGGAGGAGCAGAACAAGCGGCTGCGCGATTTGGATCTGCGCTTGCGGCTGGCGTCGGCGCGGCGGCGGCTGGAAGCATCGGAAACGCGGCTGAAAGTTCTGGCGGGCATGCGGGTCGCTGCGTCGCGTGGGCGGCTGGAACCGCTGATTGCGCATGTTACGCAGCTTAGTCCGCTGCGCATTTTAGATCGCGGTTATGCCATTGTGAGTAATTCGGAGGGCCGGATCGTGAAGGGGCCGGAGGATGTGGCGGTGGATGAGACGGTGGATATGCGGGTGGCGAAGGGGCGGATCAGGGCGAGAGTGACAGGGAAATGAGATCGCTCATTTCCTTTGTGTTCTTGTTGGGCGTTGGGGTGGCAGGCTTGGCTCAGGAAAATGTGACTCGGATCTCCGGCGAAGTGTTCCGTGGACAAAGCTATCGGGCGGAGATTGGATATGGCCTGTACTTTTCTTTGGAACCGATGGAAGAAGGTTGGGTGATCGCCATTCATCCCCTCGCCCATTGCGCAGCCAGCGACGGCTACGCAATGGTGGTCAACCCTCCGTATCGGAACTATAACCAACTGTGGGTAGCCGCCGCTTACGGAAACACGGCGAGCGAGGCCGTTCACGATTTCAATCCGCGCGAATTCTTCTTCGTGTTGACTTGCCAGGATTACAAACTGGAGGGTCACCGGCTGGACATTGTTCTTTGGCCGGGCAACTACTCACAACAGGTGGGAGATCTGGCTCGCAAGGAGCTGGGCACCTCGCCGCTGGGAAAAGGCACGTTCACGATCCTCAAATCCAGGGTCAGCCGAGCGGAGAAAGACGTTGAGGGAAAGAATTACGGGAAGATCGACTGGCTGATGTTTCGGCTAGAGGTCACGTTTCCGGCCGGTGTTGGGCGCAAAGGTCCCTAAGGCCATATGCCGTTGACGACATAATACAGGAGCTCGGTCCGCTACTGAGGATGCCGCATTCTTCGGGAGTGGCGATGTCGCGGCACGCGCACATGCGTGAATTACGCATTCAGCACGAAGGACGGCCATAGCGCGTGCTTTATGCGTTCGATCCACGTCGCGCGGCAATGCTGCTTATCGGTGGCGATAAGACGGGTGACAATCGCTGGTATGAGGAGTATGTCCCTCTTGCGGACGACATTTACGATCGCCATTTGCAAGAGCTGGAGAGAGGGGATTGATCAATGGCACGGAATTTTAAGCAACTTCAGGACAAGATGGACCCGGCAATCAGGGATGACAATCAACGGCGTGTCCGCGCGGAGCTGCAGCGGATGACTCTCGATGAGCTACGTAGCGCAAAGCGGCTCACGCAGGCCGCGATGGCAGAAATTTTGGACATACCTCAGAGTTCGATCTCACGCATTGAGCAGCGTGCGGATCTGTACCTTATTACGCTAAGGAACTATGTTCACGCCATGGGAGGCATCCTTCAGATTCAAGCCATTTTTCCTGAAGGCCCCCCAGTGGTTATCAAACGATTCGGCGAATACGAAGACAGACCTTACGTTGTCTGGGCTCGGGCGGAGAGTAATGGCAAATATCGTTTGGATGCTGCTCCGCTGGAGGAGGGAGTTCCGCTAGCGACTAAGCTGCTCAAGCCTCAGGCGTTCACTAAGATACTAAGAGCTCTCGACCTCCCCGAACCTCAGATCCGCGCCATTCGCGACTTGGAGCCTGGCGCCAAGACTCAAATTGGCGGCCGCGGCGGATTTGCCCAAAGGTTTAGTCTGCCAGAGCTGATAGGAGCTGGCTTTGAGGAACCGGCTGCTAGTCAATGAACTTCGTAATCAGGCGCGCTGAGCCGTGGGATGCCGAGGAGCTGGCGGCGCTGCGCTATGACCTGTGGCCAGAATCGAGTATCGGCGAGCACGCACGCGAATTGACTGATTGGCTGGGAGGTAAAGCGCCGGGGACCTTACCCTCCGTGATTCTGCTGGCGCAGGAGCCGGACGGACGCATCGTGGGGTTTCTGGAAGCTGGTTTGCGATCGCACGCCGACAGTTGTGACGTTTCGCATCCTGTCGGATATGTGGAAGGCTGGTATGTCGCGCCAGCTTACCGGCGCAAAAAGATTGGCGCGCGGTTGCTGGCTGAAGCGGAGGATTGGGCTCGCAGGCAGGGCTGCCGGGAAATGGCGTCCGATACGGGACTTGAGAACACCGATTCGCAGCGGGTGCATGGGGCGCTCGGGTTCGAGGAAGTGGAGCGTTCAGTTCTTTACCGGAAGACTCTGTAGCTTTATTTGTGGCTGCTGCCGTTCCAGGCCAGACTGCTTGTTTTTCCGAAGGCCGCGGCGGAGTCCCATACCAGACCGACTCATTCATCGGGATCGCGGGCAGTGAGGCCCATCTAACAATTGAAGCAGTCCGCAGCGTGTGTGCTGGCAAAGTGGCCTGGAAAAGTTGGTGTCCCACCAAAGTCGTAGCAGGCGGGCCGGCTGGGGAAAGCAGGATTTTGAGGAGTCTTCAACGGCTGTAAGTCTTGCCCCAGGGCGACCGGGGAGTCGCCCGCCGACCAGGGAGTCGGCCCCACAGGCATCGAGCGACCAGGTGATGGGTGAAGTGAAAATGCTCAAGCGGTTGGGCGCTACCAGACCCGGCAGGCGGGATGGCGCACCATCGGCTGATTCGCTTTACAGGAGAATGCTTTCTGGAACTCCGGCATGTTCGAGACTACGCCGTTGACGCGGTCTTTGCCGGGCGAATGCGGATCGACAGTTGCACGTAGGGCGGCTGCTTCGGGGCGCGTGTTACTGCACCAGATCTGCCCGAATCCCAGGAAAAAGCGCTGTTCCGGCGTGAAGCCGTCGGTCTTGGGCGGTTCGGGTTTGTTCTTCAACGTGTCCATCAGCGCCATGAACGCCAAGCGCATGCCACCGTTGTCCGCTGTATTTTCGCCTAGCGTCAGCTTGCCGTTCAGGTGAATGGAACCGGTGGCCACGAACGACGAATATTCGTCGATGAAACACTGGGCGCGCTTCTCGAATTCCTTGGCGTCCTCCGGGGTCCACCAATCTTTCAAGTTGCCGTCGGCGTCAAATTGGCGGCCCTGATCGTCGAAGCCATGGGTCAATTCGTGTCCAATGACCATTCCAATGGCTCCATAGTTCACGGCGTCATCCATTTTGTTGTCAAAAAACGGCGGCTGCAGGATGCCGGCGGGAAAATTGATATTGTTCTCCTGGGGATTGTAGTAAGCGTTGACGGTGGGAGGCGTCATGTACCACTCCTTGCGATCGACCGGTTTGCCGATTTGCCGCGCCAGGCGATGCGTTTCGAATTCGGTGGCCCGCAGATCGTTGCCGGCCGCGTCGGTACGGTCGATACGAACACTCGAGTAATCGCGCCACTTGTCGGGATAGCCGATTTTGTTGGCGACCGCGGCCAGCTTGATGAGCGCTTGCTTTTTGGTTTCCGGCGTCATCCAATCCAAATGTTCGATATCGGTGTGAAGGGCGTTTTCGATCTGGTGAACCATTTCGAGGGTCCGTTGTTTTCCTTCGGCGCCGAAGGTTTCGTCCACGTATTTCCTGCCCAAGGCGAAACCGAGATCGCCATCCACCAGATCGACGCAACGCTTCCAGCGAGGCTTCTGTTCGAGCGCGCCAGTCAGCACTTTGCCAAAAAAGGCAAAGGTCTCGGTCTCGAAGGGCGCGGGCAGCAGATCGGCCTCGTGATGGAGCAATTGCCAGCGCAAATAAATTTTCAGATCGCCCAGGCTGTGGCCGGCGACGGTCTTTTCGAGCCCCTGAAAAAACGCCGGTTCCGAGACATCGAGACTCTCGATCGCAGGGGCGCCCGAGAGCGCGAAAAATTTGGGCCAATCGATCACGGGTGTCAATGCGGCGAGCTGTTGAACGGTCACCTTGTGATAGGTGGCATTGGGATCGCGCAGGGCGACGCGGTCGAGCGCGGCCTTGGCCAACTCGGTCTCGATTTTCAGAACGGCCTGTGCGCCCGCGGCGGCTTGCGGAGCAGTGGCTCCCGCCAATTCGAGGATTTTCCGGATGTGATCGGCGTATTGTTTTCTGATTTCCACGAACTTGGCGTCGTCTTTCAAATAGTAGTCGCGATCCGGAAGACTGAACCCGCCCTGTCCGAGCTGGGCGATGTTTACTAGCGAGTCTTTCGCATCCGGGCCGACACCGAAGCCGAGGAAGGCTGCCACGCCGTCCACGCCTAGCCGCGCGCTGACCAGCAACAACGCTTTTTTGTCGACGGCGCTGCGAATCTCGTTGAGCAGCGTACCGAGCGGATTTAATCCTTGCCGATCGATGGAGGGGACGTCCATGCAGGCGTGGTAGAAATCGCCGATTTTCTGCGAGTCCGGATCGCGTCCGGGCTTATTGGCGGAGGCCTTCTCGAGGATGTCCTGCAGAATGGCGCGATTGCGCTCCTGCAGGACGTCGAAGTTCACCCACACCGCCTGGTCCGGCGGAATCGGATTGTTCACCATCCAACCGCCGCAGGCGTACTGGTAGAAATCGACGCACGGATCGGCTTTCAGATCCATGTTTCCGATGCTGAACTCGATCGCCTTCGGAGTCTCGGCGGCGGACAGCACGCCAGCCGACAGCCACAACGCAAGAAAATAACGGATGAACACCCTTTGACCTCCCATTGAACTCAGACGCGCCTTGTCTTTGACTGTACCGTAAGCGATTTGGCGCGCGGGGGCCGGGCGGTCCGGGCCGTGAGTGTTAGGCCTGTCATGAAAAACCAATTCAACCGCTCCCTAACCCGGCAAAGCCGGAACCAAACAGGCTCTACGATGGTGCGCCACCGCTCCTTCACGGTCGCGGCTCGGTAGAATTCATCAAAGTTGGAGATTGTTGGCAACCACATCCTGATGCCCGTAAACACTGGGTGAAGCGGAAGCGCCGAAAAATATTCTGCCGGAAGCCGCGAGAATCCAACTATGTAGGTACTGACGGGCGCGGCTCTCCTCTTGACATCCCACAGGTCTAAATGATAACCTCTCCTCTATACACCCCACAGGAGTTGACATGCACCCAAACAAATCCGAGATCCTGCAAGGCACGCTGGACCTGATGGTGCTGAAGGCCCTGGACGCCATGGGGCCTCTGCACGGTTACGGTATCGCCCGCCGCATCGAGCAGATCGGCGAAGAGGCGCTGCAGGTAAACCAGGGCACGATTTATCTCTGCCTGGTCCGCCTGGTGCAAAAGAAGTGGATCAAGGCGGAATGGGGCACGTCGGAAAACAACCGCAAGGCGAGGTTCTACTCGATCACAAGAGCAGGCCGGAAACAGCTCATGGCGGAAACCGAGAACTGGCAGCGCATATCGGGCGTGATCGGCCGGCTTCTCGAATTGAACACACAGAGGTGATTTGTGCTGACCTTCTTTCACCGGGCCATGGCAAGAATTTGGGCTGCTTTGCGGCCCGGCAACTTCGATCGCGACCTCGATGCGGAGTTGGAAGCGCATATCCAACTGCTGGCGGAAGATTATATTCGCCGGGGCACACCGGCTGGCGAGGCAGAGCGTATGGCCCGCATTGCGTTAGGAGGAGTTACGCAGTTGCATGAAGCGCACCGCGAAATTCGAGCGCTCCCGTTTCTCGACGTACTGGTTCAGGATCTTCGTTACACCTTTCGAACATTGCGCCACGATGCAGGGTTTACAGTCTTCGCGGTTCTCATTATCGGGCTGGGGATTGGCGCCGGCACGACCGTCTTCAGCGCGGTAAACGCTCTTCTAATTCGTCCCTTGCCTTTCAAGGATGCCGCGCGATTAGTGTGGATCTACAATCTGGCGGATGACCGCGTCTCGGAATGGAGTACGCAGGTAAACCATTTTTTAGATCTGCGGGAACAGAACCGGTCTTTCTCCGATCTTGCGGCCTACTTCGCATCTTTCGAGCCGGGCAACGCCAAGCTGACCGGAGATGGCATGGCTGAACGCTTCAATAGCCTGCAGGTTTCTCAAAACTTCTTCTCTTTTCTGGGTGTCCGTCCGGTGGTTGGCCGAACATTTACGGCGGAGGAATGCAGATGGAACGCTCCGGGCGCCGCCATATTGAGTTACGGCTTGTGGAAGGGGCGCTATGCATCCGATCCCAGCATTGTTGGCCGGAGCATGACTCTCAACGATCGCTCGGTCACCATTGTGGGCGTCGCTCCCGAGTGGTTTGATTTCGGCAGTGTTTTCGCGCCCGGCAATCGCATTGACGTGTATCTCCCCATGCCGCTCACGGCGGAAACCAATCGTTGGGGCAATACGCTGGCGGTTATCGGACGCCTGAAGCCAGGCGTAACCATTCAAAACGCCCGCGCCGAGTTTCAGGTTCTGGCGGATCAGCTTCAAAAGCAGCATCCGGAGCGGAACACGCTTCGCCCGATCCTGATGGCGCTGGACGAGCATGTGACCGGACGGCTGCACCGCGCCCTGCTGGTGCTCGGGTGGGCGGTAGCGGTGGTGATGTTGATTGTATGCGCCAATGTCGCCAACCTGCAACTGGCCCGAAGCGCGGCGCGGCAAAAGGAAATGGCAATCCGCGTTGCCATCGGAGCGGGGCGCGGCCGTCTGATTCGTCAGGTCTTAACCGAGAGCATCGCCTTGTCCGGCTGCGGCGCGGTGCTGGGCATTTTCCTTGCCATGGCAGGCACGCGGCTGTTGGCGGGCCTGAATACGCTCAAAATCCCGCTACTGTCCACGGTTCGAGTGGACGCAACCTCGCTCGCATTCTCCCTGCTGGTTGCGGTTGTGACGGGTCTGTTGTTCGGTTTAGCGCCGGCGCTGCAGGTTCCTTTGGCTTCCGTTCACGATTCTTTGAAAGAGAGCAGCCGCGCGGCATCCACGGGAACCAAGCATCACAAGTGGATTCGCAATACTTTGGTGGTTTCTGAGATTGTCTTCGCGTGTGTGCTGCTGGTGGGCGCCGGCCTTTTATCGCGAAGCTTTCTCAACGTTTTCAGCGTCGATCTCGGATTTCAGCCGGAGCGCGCCGCGGCGCTGCGCGTCGATCGGGGTAGGGACTTTGCGTCCCGGGCTGAACGCAGCGGCTATTACGATCAGATCCTCGACCGCGCGAGATCGTTGCCGGGAATCAGTGGGGCGGGGTTGACCGATGTGTTGCCGTTGAACGGAGACAGAAGCTGGGACGTTACGGCCAGAGGCAAAATCTACCCGCAAGGCCAGTATCCGGAGGGTTTCATTCGAATGATCAGTAACGGCTATCTGCAAGCGATGGGCATTCCTCTGCGTGCAGGCCGCGGCTTCACGGAGCAAGACACCGCCGCAAGCGAACCCGTCGCCCTGGTCAATGAAACATTGGCACGCACACTCTGGCCGGGCCAGAACGCGATCGGCCAAATCGTGATGGGTGAAGGCGGCAAGAATCCCGGCCGCCGCGTGGTGGGTGTGGTGGGGGATGTGCGCCACCGCACGCTGGAGCAGGCTTCCGGCTGCGAACTGTACTTCCCCATGCGCCAGACGGACGATTACCGCGCCGTTTACCTGGTTGTTCGCACAGCGCTACCACCCGCGGCACTCGCCTCAACGATGCGATTAGCTTTGCACCCCATCGCGCCGGAACTATCCACCAACGAATTCACGACGCTTCAGGAACTGGTGGACAAAGCCGTCTCGCCACGGCGTTTTGTGGTGGTTCTGCTGGGCGGATTCTCGGCGTTCGCGCTCATTCTCGCCGCATTGGGAATCTATGCTGTGATCTCCTATTCGGTCAACCAGCGGGCGGCCGAGTTGGGGATTCGCATGGCGCTGGGGGCTTCGGTCCGAGACTTGCAAGTGCGGATACTGCTGCAGACGCTCAGTCTCGCGGGTGTTGGAATGCTCATCGGGAGTTGCTTTGCATGGTTTCTGTCGCGGGCGCTGGGGAGTCTGCTGTTCGGCGTAACCACGGATGACCCGGCGACGTTCGTGGGAATGATGGCTGCGCTGACGGCGGTTGCGTGCCTGGCGGGTTATTTGCCGGCCCTGCGGGTATCGAAGATCGAACCGATAACAGCGCTGCGCGCCAGCTAGGTTAGGGTCCTTCAGCTAGCTAAGATAAGCTAACAACATCCCGCACTGACCTTTCCCCGACGCTGGAACGATTGGCGCGTTGGCCGTGGCGCGCCTCTTTGCAGTACAACCCCCTGCTTGTTACCGGCGTGGCGTGCCGGCTCGTGTCGATCCCACGGTCGCGCTGCGGGCAGAGTGATATTCTTGCACTCGATGCCTTATATAACGAATAACGGGACCAAGATTTACTGGGAAGAGCACGGCGCGGGCGAACCGTTGCTGCTGATCATGGGACTGGGCGCGACGCTCGATCAATGGCGCCGCAGCTTGCCGGCGTTGTCGGCGCGCTATCGGACCCTCCTCTTCGACAATCGGGGCGTGGGCAAGAGTGACGTGCCTGAGGGTCCTTACCCGATCGCCACCATGGCGGAAGACGCCCGTTGCGTGCTCGATGCCGCGGGCGTGGAGAGCGCCAATGTCTATGGCATCTCCATGGGCGGCATGATTGCTCAGGAGTTTGCGTTGCAATATCCGGGCCGTGTCCGCAAACTGGTGCTGGGCTGCACCGCGCCCGGCGGGCCGAAGGTGATTCGCGCGGATGCCGAGGCGAATGCCGTGCTCACCAACCGGTCCAACATGACCATGGAAGAAGCGTTACAAGCTTCCGTCCCGATCTTGTATGACGCGCACACGCCGCGCGAGCGAATTGACGAGGATTTAGAAATTCGGCGCAGAAACTATCCCACGCCGGCCGGGTTCATGGGCCAGTTAGGGGGAATTCTTGGTTGGCAGAGTTGGGACCGGCTGGGCGCGTTAGCCGCGCCTACTCTCGTCATCCACGGCGCCAGCGACCGCCTGGTGCCGCCGGGAAATGGCGAATTGATCGCGAGCCGGATTCCGGGCGCGAAATGGGTCTTGCTCCCGAATGCGGGTCACATCTATCCGACCGACCAGACCGAACGCTCGCAAGCGGAGATACTGACGTTTCTGGGATCCTGAGCTGCCGGGCGAGCTTATTTTATAGATTGCAGCGCCGGTTGCAGCCACGAGAACAGAAAATTGTTGATCTCCGGAAATTGCACCGAAAGCAAGCTCAAGAGCGGCACGAACACAAAAGTCCCCAGCCGCACCCAGAAATCCAGTCCCAATTCGCCCGGTTTGGTGTTGGTGATGCGGGCCAGCAGAGGGTTGGCGTACATCTGGCCATAAACGATGCCCACGACCAGGGAAATGATGAAAAAAATGGAAATCAGCATGGCGTGAAAGCTCTCTCTCGATTCAAATGGATAGCTGCTATACGAGATCAGCACAAATACGAACACGCCGGCCATCGCTAGAATCAAGGTCTGCAGCCTGCGCAGCGGCACGAAGATGACGTTGAGATAAAACAAACATAGGAAATGCTCGACAGCGCGCATCGTGCGCTCGTCTGCAGTAGGTTCGCTGACGGCGGCGGCGCCCTCGGACAGCTTTCTTGCAGGAGGCGCATACAGCTCCCTCTTCCAGTGCTCGCTCGCGTAAATCAACGCCTCGGACGCTAACTTCGCGATCTTCGTCTGGAGTTCGCCGAACAACTGCTGGACTTTGCCACCTTTGCGGTCATATTCGCCCGACACCTTGTCAGTGGCGTCCTTCGCGTCGTCGATTGCTTTTGTCAATCCTCCGGCCGTTTCCCCGTTTTGGACTTGCCTGAGAACGTCTACTTCTTCTCGCAGCAGCTTTCGGAATTCCTCCCGTCCACTGCCCGCGAGCTTCCATAAGGGCTTCCAAGTCAGGGTCTTCAAATTTCCGAATGCGCGCCGGAAAGGGAGTCTCTCAATCGCTTGAAGCAGCTCTCTAAACTCCAGCCAAAGCGCCACAATCTGCGTTAAGAGATAGCAAACCAATAGGAGACAGGAGTAGAGGAGGATCCAATAGGTATTCTTGTAGGTGTCCGATTCAAACGCCTCCGCAATTTCCCAGGGGTGAATCAGCAGAAGAATAGCTACGAATGCCGCTAATGCGGGAACCGCGATCCTCGCGCCGAGAGGAAGGGCTCCCAGACTCTGCCAAGGCCATTCATCCGGGCTCGCTAGCGCTTTCAGCCGCACCCGATCATAAGCCTCCGGCACAAACCGCTCGTCAAAATTGTTCACGTCTGGTAGAACCAAGTGTTTCTCTTCCGTTGCCGAAACTCCAGTCAATGACTGCCAGCACCACCAAACCCAGGCGGCCAACAGAAACAGCAATGGAAGGGCGGGCGAAACACCCGAGCCTATATTGAGGTACCGGTATGCGAACGCTCCGAGATCAGTCCCCAGTTTTCCCGACCACTGAAGCGACGTCAACGAAAGCGTTAGAAAAATAGCAGCGCCGCACAGGAACGCGCCGACCGATGCTAGCCTGGGGGAACCACGTTTCTTGAAGCCTTGGTAGCAAGCGACGCCGAGCCATCCGGCGCTGATCAGGTAGCAAGCCATCACACGCCCTAACCCGTGTGTTATCTCGCTCAGCCCTTCATTCAATAGTCCGAAACGCCCAAGCCAGACGATGGCGGGAAAGAGGAATACGGTTTGGCTGGCCAGCAACAGCAGGCTCCCCGCGAACAGCAGACAGTTGCGCGTTGGGGAGCTTTGCGCGCCAAAGCGTCCTAGAATTTCGGAACGCGTAGAGTTAGGCGGAAGCGCCAGAAGGAAGGCCATGAAGCTAGTGAGGCCCAAAGTAGCCATCCAGAGAACCGTCCAACCGATAGAGAAATGCACGGAGTAGGAGTGAAGCTCGGGTTCCCCGTCCTCAACCGCGCGGACAGTCCGTTGTGGTTTCCCGGTCGCTCGAAGAACGCTCGCTGGCACATCGTCCAGAACTGCAACCGGCCAATAGCCCTCCCGGCCCACTGCCGCCAACCACAGATGGGCGCGCCACGGCTGGGGGTCGCCGGTTACCTCGGCTGGTTGGAGAAAGGATGGCAATCCGAACTGCGCGTAGCCGGCTGCGGCAAGGTTTCCGGATTCCGTTTTTGCAGGCGGCGCGAGCAAAGACAGAAAAGCATTGAAGACGCCCACCGAAAAGTTGTCGGGGAACAACCGGTGGATGTCGTGTTCGCCGCCAGTTTTCAGCTCCGGAAAATTAGCACCCGCCAAAAGCGGATAGGTACTAACGGCTAGAATTCCGTGAAATCGCGGATCGTAATAATCATTGATTATGAGCAGATCTGTGCCCGTGGTTACCAGCCTCGCTTGAGGATAGTCATGACGCAGATAGCGGCAAAGAAAAACCACATCGAGTGGATCGGTCCCGCGAATAATGACGACTTTGACGTGCTCGTGCCGCAAGGTTGCAACGATGGACTGCAGGATCGATTCCTCCGACAACGGCGTTTGCGACGGGGCGTAGGCCGCTACGCTGTCGTCGTCGTTGCCGGTGACGCTCAAACTGAGCGGCAATCCGCTTTGCGGGTGCTTCTTGCCATCCTCCGCCTGCTGGTCCTTCACATTTCGTTGATAGGCGTCTCTCAATTGTGCGATCTCGCGGGGAAAGTAGAGACGCACAAATGAAAACTGATCTAGTGGCGGTGAAAAGTCCTCCGGTGACCTCGGCTTGGCTTGGCACGGATCGGACGTCTCCATGGACTGCCGGTCTTCCTGGTTTCCGAACGCAGTTTCGTCCTCGGACAAAATGGCTACGCGGGAATGCGAGTTATTTCGAGAGCCGAAGAAGAGTTTCAAATAGAACTCTTGGTACGCGTCGCTGAATTGAAACGTCGCGAAATCGGGTCTTCCGTTGTGATCGGGTTTGTCCTCGGGCCATTCTCTGCTGGTCGATTCGCAGAAATCGTGCATGGCGCGATAGCTGCTGATCGTGCCGCTCCGAATTATGATCGTAGAGAATCGATGGTTTGGCGGAGCGTTCAGGATCTTATCGAGCGACGGCAAGGAACCGGAAAATGCCGGACCGTTGATGCGCAGTATTTTCGCTTCCTCGAGATCTGGTTTCGCGTCCGCGAGAATGCTTTGGCGAATATTCAGCGCGTTTTCGAACTGCTCGACGTGCAACCCGCCGGTGGGCGTCTCGCCGACCACAAAAACGAAAAGGACATTCGATACGGGGTGTTTGTCTCCCCCCGATCCCCGAAAGATCATCAGCCCCGGCAGCGATTCGACCTGATTGCGGAATTGTTCTTGTGCCAGCCGCACCGTGAAGTCCGCCGACTCACTGTGTGCCGCGATATCCCAGGGCATCCAGGCACGAGAAAAAAGGTAACCGCTCGCTTGGGCGGCGCGCTGGATAGCCTCGATGCCGCGGTCCAACAGCAACGCCATGTGGGTGTGGACTGGATCGGGGAGCGAGGCGATCACGAACTGGATGTTGCCTTGTTCGGCGCGTGGAACGTTCCAATGTTGGGCCAGATACTGCTTGTCCTTGTCATTGCCGGATTCAGCGCTGAAGTAATTCTTAATCAATTCGCTTAGGCCCGCGGCTGGACAGATGGCCTGGCAATTTCCGCACGGCCCGTTGCTGTTCCCGGTCACGTTCAACCGGCAGATACCGCCCGCAATCGAAGGAAATGGTTGCGCTCCCGCCAGCGGGCTTCCCGCTCGAACGGATTCGGCGTTTTTTGCTGCACTAAGGGTCGAGTTCGGCTGTTGCTGCGGAGGTTCAGACTTCAACGAACCAGCGCCTTGGTAAGCCGAGTACGCGACGGCCAGACTAAACAGCGTCGTGTAGCCAGCTTTCATGGTTCTTACCTCTCAGCCAGGTGGTTCGAACCCGACGCTCAAATGTCGATTGCGCCCTAACTCAAGGAATTCGGTTTGCCTCTGGCTTGAAGAATAGTGCTCACCGGCCGATGACCGTTTCATTTACCCGCGGGCTAATTTGCAATTGAAGGGCTCCCGGCTGAATTGCCGAGGATTAAAGGCGAGCTTCCATTCCCTCATACGAAACCAACTGGCAGTTCGCCTCACAAAGCGCCTGCCGCACCTCCGGCGATACCAAAGCCTCCAGCTCTTTCTGCCGGCTTTCCTTCAGCCGAGTCCGCTCGCCGCGCAGTTCGTCCGTGCAAAATCCCGGATGACACATAAATTCCGTCACGCCGTCGGGTAAATTCCTGATCAAGCGGGCCAACTCCGCGCCGTCGTAATTTCCAGTGATCTGAAAACCCGCGAAATGATCGGTCGTCCGGCAACCATGCGCGGAAAGTACGCGATGAAAACGGCGCCGCAGCAAACTGAAGCTTTGACTCACCAGCCGCCGTCCCCAGCCGGCGCCTCCGCCGCTGATCGGTAAATCGAACGGGCGGCGAACCCAGGGAATGCGGAACTCCTCGCCGATGCGCGCCACCGCTTCCAGCACCGGCGGCAGCAGATGCGTGTGTTTGTGCGTGTCCAGATGCGTGGGCCGAATCCCGGCGTCCAGAATCCGCCGCACCTGGCCCGCAAGAACTTCATACGGCCTGATTCGTTTTTGCGCCAGAGCCACCATGAGCTGCGCCACAGAATCCGGAAATCCGGGACTCCCGACCAGGACTAGATGCGCGCCTATATCCAACGAAGAGTGCTCGCGCGCCAGTCTCACCGCATCGTCAAACTGCCCGCCCGTCGCCATCAGCGTGGTTGCCGTGAGAATCCCGTTCTGGTGGGCCGCGGCAATCCCGCGGTTCACGTCGCGAGTGAGACCAAAGTCGTCGGCGTTGACGATCAGGTATTTCAGAAAATGCTCAGCTTGATGCGCAAAAACTTCTTGGGATTACTGCGAAAATCCTTCATCAGCCCGTGCAGCTCGCGAGTGGCCCCATTCAAATTGTCGTAGAGCTGGGGATTGACCAGCAGTTGCCCGATGGTTCCCTGTCCGGAGTTGACTTTATCGATCACCAGATCGATGCGCGCGATGGTGTCGTGCAACTGATTCGCCAGGTCGTCGCTCTTCAGCAGCTTGCCGGCCGTGCCTTTGCCTGCATTCAGGTCGGTAACCATCTTGTGCAGGTCTTCGGTAGTGTGTTGCAGTTCGTTGTACAACGCCGGGTCTTTCAAGAATTTACCGGCCGATCCCTGGCCTTCCTGCAAGCCCTGAATCAGTGTGTCCATACGCGTCAGGATGCCCTGCGCCTGGTCGTAGATTTCGCGGTCGAAAATCAACTTGCCGAGTGTGCCTTTGTCGCTATCGAGCGCCGTGGCCAATTTATTGACCTGGTCCACAATCTGCAGCAAGTGATTGTACAGCGTCTCATCCACCAGCAGCTTGCCAATGCTGCCCTGACCGTTTTCCACCAGGCCGACAATGCGGTCTACCCTCTGGACGATGCCTTGCAGCGATGTCAGAATCGCGTAGCCTTGTTGGACGACGTCTTCAAACTCCGCCGTATTCAAACTGGGCAGTTCCTGGCCCGCCTTCACCGAGGTTTCGCTTTTCCCTGATTTGATGTTGATGAATTTGGTGCCCAGCACATTCGCCGCGCTAATGGAGGTGCGCGAGTCGGAGGGGATATCCTTCAAATCCGCCTCTCGAACCTGCATCTCGATCTTCACCAGGCGCGAGGGATCCTTGCTGCCCGACAAAATGATCTGCGACACCTTGCCAATGGGAATTCCGTCGAGATTCACTGGCGCGCCGGTTTGCAGCGCCGCCGCATCGTTCAGAAAGGTGTAGATCTTGGCCTGCGACGTAAAAAAGCTCGAGTTTCCGGTGATCAACACAATCACGACCGCCACAATGATCATGCCGACTACCGCTAGCACGCCCACTCGCAGTCTTGCCCAACCTACTCTGGTTTGACTCGGCATTCGTTCACCTGCGCCTCAGCACAAATTTGGACACGTACTCGTCTTTGGATGCCTCCAGCTCGGCCTGCGAGCCTTCAAAACAGAGGCGCCCCGCCTTCATCACCATGAAAATCGTTTGAGATTTCGCTCCGTTACCGGAGCCGCCCGTTGCCAAGTTCGCCGGCTCCAATCCCTCACGTTTCGAATTGTAGCTGAAATTTGCCATAATCTCCCCGTCTTGATAGCGGTGCGTGACAATCAGATTCGCGGTCTGCTGGGTATCGCGTTCCTTGGCTACCAGCGTCATGATGGTGTTTGCGGTAATCGGATCGAGTCCGGCGGTGGGGGAATCGTAGAGCACCAGCGGAGGCTCCGTCACCACGGCCCTTGCGATCCCCACCCGGCGGCGCATGCCGCCCGACAACTCATCGGGAAATTTCTCCAGCGTATGGGTCAATTCCACAAAGCTTAGCGCATCCTGCACCTTCTGATGGATCTGCTCCGCCCCGAGCTTCTTCTTTCGATTGACCAGTGGATACGCCACGTTCTGTTCCACCGTCAACGAATCGAAAAGACCGCCTTCTTGAAACAGAACCCCCACCCGGCTGCGCAGTTCAAACAGTTGCTTCTCGGTCAGCCCCGTGATGTCGTGGCCAAACAGAGACACCGTGCCTTGGTTCACCGGCAGCAGTCCGATGGCCGCTTTCAACAGAGTAGTCTTGCCCGCGCCGGCCGCGCCCAGCAGAACTCTGGTCTGTCCTGGCGTTACGGAAAACGACACGTTATCCACCGCCACCTGGTCGTCGAAGCGGACCGTCACGCCGTCGAATCGCAACAGCTCCTCTTGAGGTTGGCCGGCCATCAGTGAAGGTTGACGAACACGCGCGTGATCAGCGAGGTCAGGATGAACACCCAGACCATGCCGACCACCACCGCTTCAGTTGTTGCGCGGCCCACTCCCTGGGTGCCGCCGGTGGTCCGGAGGCCATAGAAACAGCCGACCAGCGAGATCACAAAGCCGAACATGAACGGCTTCATCAGACCTTGAACAATGTCGTTGTACTGGAGGGCGGTATAGGCGGTTTTCCAATATTGGGTGGGCGTGAGCCCGATGGTGAAATAGGCGATGATGAACCCGCCAATCATGCCGACAAAGTCGGCAACCACCGTCAGCACCGGAAGCATGATGGCGGTCGCAATCATTCGCGGCGTGACCAGTTTCTGAATCGGATCCGTGCCCAGGGCGCGCATGGCGTCAATCTGCTCGGTTACCTTCATCGAACCCAGTTCGCTGGCGATGCCGCTGGCATTGCGGCCCGCCACAACGATCGCCGTCAGCAGCGGTCCCAGTTCGCGCACCAGCGTGATGGCCACAATCTGCCCCACCTGGTCTGTGGCGCCATATTCCTGCAGCGCCCTGGCCATCTGCATGGTAATGATCAAGCCGCTGGCGAACGACGTCAGCATCACGATCATGAGGCTGCCCACGCCAATGGAATCCATCTGAATGGCGATGTCGTCGGCGTAGTGCGGTGGACGCACTACGTTGGCTAGCGCCCGGCCGGTAAGAACGTAAAAATCTTGAACTGCCGTTATGGGCGACTTCAAGATATCGAGCAAGCCTGGGCCCCCATAATCCCCGATGCTAGCATACGGTTGAGCGAGGTCCTAAGTGAGTCTGACGCAAATTCCAGGGATTCTGGTCGGCCATGCCTCCGACTACGACGGTCTTACCGGGTGCACCGCGATTCTCTGCGAAGGCGGCGCGGTGGGAGGCGCCGACGTGCGTGGTTCGGCGACCGGAACTTCAGAGTTCGACCTGCTCAATCCGCTCAACGTCACCGACCGGATCAACGCCGTCTGTTTCTCCGGCGGGAGCGCGTTTGGATTGGAAGCTTCGTCGGGGGTCAGGCGCTTTCTCGAACACAAAGGGATTGGTTACGACACCGGAGTCGCCAAGGTCCCGCTGGTGCCGGCGGCGATCCTCTTCGATCTGGCGATTGGCAAGGCCCATGCCCATCCCACCCGGGAAATGGGCGAAGCCGCAGCGGCGGCCGCAACCAGCAAACCGGTGCTAGAAGGCGCCGTCGGCGCCGGCACCGGGGCCACGGTCGGGAAAATCTATGGAATGAAGCAAGCCATGAAATCGGGCATCGGCTCGGCGACGGTGAGCGTTTCCAATGGCGTACTGGTATCGGCGCTGGCCGCAGTGAACGCTCTTGGCGACGTGATCGATCCAGCGAACGGAACGATTGTCGCTGGCGCGCGCAAATCCCCCGATTCGGCGGAGTTCGTAAACACCGCCGAAGTGATGAAAACCGGCCGGCGCGGCGGCCTCGCAGCTTCCCACACCACGCTGGTGTTGGTAGCGACCAACGCGCGCTTGACGAAAGTGATGGCCAATAAGCTGGCGCAATTCTCGAGCATCGGCGTAGCGCGCACCATCTCGCCCGTCTGGACCATGTATGACGGCGATATCACGCTGGCGCTCTCGCTGGGCGCTTTGGAGGCGGACATCAACGCCTTGGGCGTGGCCGCCGCTGAAGCGGTGTCGCAATCTATTTTGCGCGCCGTGCGCTTGGCGCCCACCCTAGGCGGCGTTCCAGGCCTAAAATCCTAAATTGTGAGGCAGGATATTATCCTGCGGCGGGTTATTAACCCGCCAAGCGTCGGCACGAGTGCCGACGCGGCACGCAGGAGTGCGTGCGCCACGACGGTCCTGACCGAAAACTAAGCCTTCGGACTAAGCAAGGTGGCACGGACTTTAGTCTGTGCAGAAAATGTACAAACTCTAGCGGCGGGTTATTAACCCGCCAAACCCTCAAAATCAAGAAATCCTGAAGTTCGTATCAATCTCAGTGTTCCTTTTGAATTGTGCCATCATGTCAGAGTCGTGACGCGTGCCTTACCCTCTCTCCTATTCCTCCTCACCGCCTTCGCCCAAGCGCCCTCCGACGTCGAAGCAGTAGTAGAAACCGATCTCGGCAAATTCCGCATCGAGTTCGCGCCCGATAAGGCACCCAAACACGTCGAGCAATTTCTCAAACTGGCGCGCCAAGGCTATTACGACGGAAGCGCCTTTCACCGCGTAGTCGCCAACGGCATCATTCAAGGCGGGGACCCGCTGCTCAAAGACCCGAAAACCAAACGCGAACTTTGGGGCACCGGCGGCCTCAATCTCCTGGCCGCCGAGATCAGCGATCTGAAACACGAGCGCGGCACGGTTTCCACCGTTCGTATTCCCAACAAACCATCGAGCGATGGCAGCCAGTTTTTCGTCTGCGTCTCTCCGCAAGCCGCGCTCGACGGCCAGTTCTCCGCCTTCGGCCGTGTGGTGGACGGCATGGCGGTGGTCGAGAAAATCTCGCAAACTCCCGTCGATGCCAACGGCCTAACCGTCACTCCGGTGCGCATCCGCAAGGTGACTTTGGAACCGAAGAAGATCGAGCCCTATCTCGACACTCCCGTCTCAGAACTGGCCAAGACGGTCACGCTGAAAACCACGCTGGGCACGATCCGGATCAAAATGGAACCGGGCTGGGCGCCCAACCACGTGCGCAACTTTCTCAAGCTGACGTCCACCGGTTTCTATAACGGCACCGCGTTTCACCGCGTATCCAAAGGGTTTGTCGTGCAGGGCGGAATGAGCAATGGGCGCAACTCCGAGCGTTGGGTCCATCCGATCAAGGGCGAGTTCCGCAATGACGTCAAACATACTCGCGGGATTGTGTCCATGGCGCGCACGGAAGATCCGGACTCCGCCACCACTTCGTTTTTTCTAATGCTGGGCGACGCACCCCACCTGGACGGCAAGTATTCCGCTTTTGGCCGTGTCATCGAAGGACTTGATGTCCTGGCCGCTTTCGAAAAGGAAGAAGTGGACGGCGAGACACCCAAGCGGCATCTGGAAATCATCGAAGCCACGATCGATCCGTGAACACTGTTGGGTAGAATTGTTCAATCGTGTTATTCTCATCCATAGCAAGACGCTATGAGGGAAGCATCGGCGGCCTGGCTGGGACATTTGTCGTGCCCAAAATGCGGTTCGACTGACATACGCCGATCGCGGGGTGAAGGAATTTTTTCAGCTTTTGCAAAGATTTTTGGCCGCTGGCCGTTTCGCTGCCGAAGCTGCCGGACCAAGTTCTACCGCCAGGCAGAATCCTCCGATGCGCGGGAATGAACCTTCGACGCGGCCAACCCGTCGTGCAGTCTTGCGCGCCGCTTGATGGTTCGGGCGGTGTCCTTCACGGGCTAACGGCCGCGCCGGGATCCGCCTCAGGGCGGCGCCGTATGACGGTCGGTCCAATAGGCGATCTTGTCCTTATCGCTGTACTGCAAGGCTGCCCAATTGCTGAAGCCGAGCCGGCTGGCTGCCGCCTGACGGTTCGGTGGGCCGGGATCCGGAAGATAGAGAACGCCGGCTTTGTCCGGGCGGTTGAGGTTGTAGCGGCGCGGGATATAAGCGAGAAACACTGCTCCTTTCTGGAACGGCGGATTCGCCGCCAACTCGCGAATCCGCTCCATAGGCGAACGCAGTTCCAAATTCCAATACCAGCACACGGCGGTATGGGCCAGTGCGAGAACGCAGAAGGCGGTCAGCAAGCCGCGCTGCCACTCTGGCCGCCAGCGCAGGTCTTGGCTCAATTGCGCCCAGCCGGCGGCGCCGAGAATGCAGATTGCGAAGAAGCCCTCGAAGTAGTACCTCTCGCCGGCGAACGAGCCGGAGTCGTTCCCCGCCGCGAGCAGATGTCCCGCGACCAACGCGCCAAAGATCGCTGTCAGCAATCGAGACTCACGCGGCCGGCGCCACACTGCATAAGCAGCCAGGATAAACACATAGGGAAACGCCATTATGCAGGAACTAGCGAGCCTCTCCGGTGTGTAGAGGAATATACTCGCGAGGATGTCGCTCGCTTTAAATGACATTCCGGACCCCTCGTACCCATAGGGAGTGCGGAAGTAATTTCCAGTGAGTTGGAAGTTTGTGTATACCTGCGTCAACCCGGCGGCCGCGGCGATCAGGGCTCCGGCTGCAAGCAATGTAACGAGTCCGCGCGGATTCCGTCGCAGATTCCAAACCATGGCAACGCACAAAACCAACCCGGCGCACGCGGCGGTAAATGGACGTACGGTCGAGCACGCGCCCAGGCAAAGCAGCATCCCGAGAGCCCATTTGTTTGACTGTGTCCCGCTAAACCGGAGATAGCACAACGTGGCCCCGGCAACCAGAACTCCGGACAAAACATGAGCCATGAATCCGATGCAATTTAGCGTGAAAAGGGGCGAGAGCAGAAAGAACAAAGAGGCGTAGACGCCTTGGCCGGACGGAAGAACTTGCACGGCGACGATGCGAACCAGATACAACAGCAAGAGGCCCAGCAAGGGATTGATCAGCCACTCGAAGTTGGTGATTGTGCCAGCCGCCAGAACCGCCGGCCAACCGAATGGATACTTTCCGGACAGCCTGCCAAGATACAAAACGCCGTTGGAGAACAGGGTGGTATCTCCGTCCCAGGGAGTTCCGGGCAACGTCATAAACAAGCTGCCGGATCTCAGGCAGCGCGCCTGAAACAGGTATGCGCCCTCATCCGCGTAAAAGATTCCCAAGTTCGCCATCCAGGCCAAAGGGACGGTGATCAACAGATAAGCGAGGCTGAATAGCGGCTGGAAGCGGGCAGTAAAATGCGCAAGTTCATTCAAGCCAGAGTTCGCTCTACGCTCGCGCCAGCCCAACCAGACGAAGAATGGTAGAGCGAACAAATACTCGGCCACCAGCAGGAAGGTCTTGGTCCGATGCACGCCCAGTTGTTCCGGCCACAAGATCCCGGCCAGGCATACCAGCACGGGGCACAGCGCTGCCAGCAACGCGATCCAGATGCTTCTGTGAACGCTCAGCGCGAGAACTCCGGGCGGGGCATCCCGCGGCGGGGCATACATCAGCTAAAAACCCGTGGCGTAGGGTTCGGCAACAAATCTGCCATCACTTCGGGATCGCTTGCTGACGCGCGTGGCTCGGTTACACGTTCCGAGCCGCGGCCGTGAGAATATTTTCGGCGCATGCGTTTCACCCAGTTTTTACGGGCATCAGGATGTGGTTGCCGACAATCTCCAACTTTGACGAATTCTACCGAGCCGCGACCGCTAGGGAGCGGTGGCGCACCACCGCTGAGCCTGTTTGGTTCCGGCTTTACCGGGTAAGGGAGCGGCCGGATAGGTTGTTTCGTGACTGGCCCTAACAAATTGTAAGGCCCCAAAACATTCTCAAAATACATCGGAATGTTTCAAGTCCTGCCGATCCGGACGCCGAAGCGCGAGCGAATGTCTTCATATTCGGAATCGAGCGCTGTCCGGTCTTCCGGACGCAGCAAAATCGGGTCCGGACGCAGATGATGGACGGCAATATCGCGTGTCCACTCTTCGCCGGACTGCAAAGCGGCCTCTTTCAAGAATGCGTTTAGCCGAACTGCGCCTTCGTGGCAACCGACACCGTTTTCGATGACCCACTTCCGCGGGGAATAAGATTCAGCGGCGGCCAGAAAATCCCGCAGTTGCGCGCCGAGCCTTTCGTGCTTGAAAAGCCGGCCGGTATGCTGGTTGATGAAAGCGCCCGAGCCGATAATCGCATCCTCATAAATACCGGCCGGAGTGTCGGCGAACATGGACTCAACGACGGCAACGCACGAGCCCTCCTGATTCGAGAGGATAATGCTGACTTTCGCTTGCGCCAAAGTGCGCGTGACTTCGGCATCCGAGACGTTCTCGCGCAATTCAAAGCGATCCTGAACGCCGTATAGCCGTGCTTCTTCGAATAGCGTTTTGGCGGTTCTTCCAGCCACTTGCTGCCCGACGAGCACCACCTTGACCGAAGATGGAAGCTCGCGCAAAGCCTGAAACAGAGCGAAATGCCGCTTGTAGATCCCGAACCCGGCCAGCATCACGATATCGATGTTTTTTTCCGCGTACGGCACGGCGTAATAGAGATCCGGGTTGACCCAATTTGATGAATAAAGCGGTACCACGCTGAATTTCTTAGAGAGCCGCGGAAGGATTCGGATATCCATCACATTGCTGATGATGGAGAAGATCCGATTATCCGGGTACAATTGGGGGAATAAAGTGGTCTCGACGGTATGCGGTGGGCTCCATGACGGGGCGATCACTAAAGCGTACCGGCGTGCGAACTCGGGGAGATTCCGGATGCCCATGAGGCGCGCCCACTGGTATTCAAAGGACACGAACACAACGCCACGCTCGCGCTCACTGACCCAGGGCTTGAGCACCACGGCTTTCTCTATCTGGTCCGTTTTCCAGGACGGGGTCCAGCTACTCCAATCCAAAGAGCGCCCATCGATGGCTTGGATGCGGCGCTGGATCTCCGCCTCCACTTTGAGCATCAATTCCTCGGATTGCGCGACGCGGGCGATGCGGCAGAGTTCGACGATGGATTGCGCAATGTCGTTGGCATCGGCATCGCTGCCGACACTGCCCGCCTTCAACAATAATGTTCGGGCAATCAGTTGACGGGCACTTCGGCTATGGCGCAGGCGATCGCGATTCTCCAGCGCGAGGCGTGACAGAACTGACACTAGGGGCATTATAACTTTGAGCGATTACCTAACGTCGCGGCCAGGCTCACCTAGCCAAAAACGACCAATAAAGTACCGTTACTTATGCACCGCCAGCCAACAGCCGAACCCTGCTACTTTAGGACTTCGGAGCCGTGGTGAGTTCAATCGCCTATCAAGCAGCGGGCACGCCCCGTGAGACACGCCCGTCAGCCGTGCGGATGGCATCGCTAGATGGGCTACGCGCAATCTCCATTGTCCTCGTCATGCTCGGCCATTTGTCGGGGACGCGTGGCTTCGGCTCCCTGGATTTAGGCGTGGGAGACTACGCCCGTCTTGGGGTAGTTGTTTTTTTCGTAATTTCCGGTTTCCTGATCACAAGTCTACTCATCTCGGAGTACCAAGCCAACGGAAGCATTTCCCTCAAGCTTTTCTACGCACGCCGATCCCTGCGCATCTTTCCTGCGTCTTATACCTATTTGGCCGTCGTGTCGTTGCTCTGGTTGCTGGGACTAATTCATTTGAAGCCGACGGACCTTTGGCACTCCTTCACCTACACGTTGAACTACCTGCCGGAGCGGTCGTGGCAGGTCGCTCATCTCTGGTCTCTGTCCGTGGAGGAGCAGTTCTACCTGCTCTGGCCCTTCACTTTCCTTGCTCTGGGATCGCGGAAGGCGACTTGGGCGGCGGTTGGCGTAATCGTGTTTGGGATCTTCGCGCGCATCGGCGACCGAATCTTCCTGATCGACACGCCCTATCACAATCAGCCCTGGTTTCCGATGGTCGCCGATAGTCTTGCCGTGGGGTGTGTGCTCGCGGTGCTGAGGGGCTGGCTGGAGCAACAGGATTGGTATTTGCGGCTGTTCCGCCCCGGCTATTCTCTGCTGTTGCTGGCAATGATCCTGCTGGTGTTTCGATATCGAGACTATACGGTGGTTTCCGTTTTTGGGTCGACGGTGGCTTATTTGTGTCTGGCGGTTCTCATCCATCGCTCCGTTTATCATGCAAATGACTGGATGGGATGGTTTCTCAATTGCCGGCCGGTCGCTTTCGTCGGGGTTCTGTCGTATTCGCTGTATCTCTGGCAGCAGCTTTTTCTGAACCGGTCTTCCGAAGCTTGGGCGAACGCATTTCCACAGAACATTGTTTTTTCGGTGGCCGCGGCGCTGGCGTCGTATTATATGGTCGAAAAGCCGTTGCTCGGGCTGCGTCATCGCTTGCGAGTCCGGTCCGTGCATCACGATGCGGGGCAAATTTAGAGTCGATTTGATTCGAGCAACCGATGCATATTGAGGATTTTAGAAGAATTGCTTTGAGCCTGGCGGGCGCAGAGGAAGGTTCGCATATGGGCTCCCCAGACTTCCGCGTGGGCGGCCGGATATTCGCTACTCTCGCGTCCCAAAAGCTGGGCTACGGAAACCTGATACTCACGCCCGAACTGCAGGCTGATTTTGTCGGCGGACTGCCAGACGTATTTCTGCCCATTGCGGGCGGATGGGGACGCATGGGAGCGACCCATATCCGGCTGGCTGCGGCGGACGAGCATGTGCTGAGCGGCGCGCTACGCGCAGCCTGGAAGCTGCGGATCGCGAAGAATGCCCAAGCCAGCGTGAAAAAAGTAGCCAAAAAGAAAAGTTCCTGACGTCCCGGCCGGTAGCTCGCCTGCGCCTATGGGATTCTAGTGGGGTTATGGCCTGCAACCCCGAAGTTCTCAGGAATGTTCCACTGTTTGCTTTGCTCGACGATGAGGAAACCGCTGTTCTCGCCGGACAGGTCGAGTTGAAGCGATTTGCTGCGCGTCAGCGAATTTACAAGATCGGCGACTCCGATGGTCAAGCCTACGTCATGGTCTCCGGGAAAGTTCGCATCACTATCGTGGATGACGACCAGCAGGAAGTAGTGGTGGACGAACCCGCCTATGGCGAGTTCTTCGGGTTTGCGTCCATGTTGGATCAGACGCCGCATCAGACCAACGCGGAGGCTTTGGAGGACGCGGAATGCTTGGAAGTTTCGCGCGACGATATTGCCGTCCTGCTGCAGCGCAAGCCGATGGCGGGGATGGATCTGCTGACAGTGCTGGGCCGGCAGTTTCACGCTTCACAACAGTTGGTCCGTCTGCGGGCCATGCGCGACCCAAACACAGTGATCGAGGAAGAAGCCACGGTTGGCCAGCGCCTGGCCGACGGCGTAGCGCGCTTTGGCGGGTCGTGGAGATTTATCATCGCGTTCACAGTGGTTCTGATCGTGTACACCGCGATCAATATCGCCATGAAAACCCAAGCCTGGGATCCATATCCGTTCATTCTGTTGAATCTGTTCTTATCCATGCTGGCTGCGATCCAGGCGCCGGTGATCATGATGAGCCAGAACCGGCAGGACATGAAGGACCGGGTGCGGAGCGAGTTGGATTTTGACGTAAACGTGCGCGCGGAATCCGAAATCCAAGGCTTGGCGCGTAAGCTAAATGCGCTCGGCGAAAAGGTCGCCGATGTCGAAGAACTGCTACGCGCGAAAACGGACCGCAGTTCGCAAACTTAGTACTATCGCCGGTCCCCTCACTTAACGTTCTGGGCTGACAAAATGTATGAACCGCCCAGGGCCGATTAATAATCGGCCGCAGGTTTGATGACCTGCCCCACACCGCCGCGGAAAAAACTCAGCCGGATGTAGAGAATGCCGGGCTCTATTCCGACTACCAGTTGAAAAGGCGCCAAACCAGGCGGCGCCAGAATCCAAAAGGAGCAAAAGACATGAAGTACATTTTGATGATGATGGGCACGAAGGCCAATTTTGACTGGTACACCCAATGGTCGAAGCAGGACTTGCAGGCGCAATTCGCTTACATGCACTCCTTCAACAAGGAACTCAAGGACGCCGGCGTGCTGGTGGCCACCGAAGGCCTGGCGTTCCCGGATCAAGCCAAGATAGTGCGCGCGGGAAGCGACGGGCAGCCGATTACCGATGGAGTGTTCGCGGAAGCGAAAGAATTTCTCGCCGGATACTGGATCGTGGATGTGGAAAGCCCGGAGCAGGCGTATAAGATCGCCGCGCGGGCTTCGGCGGCGCCGGGGCCCGGCGGTGAGCCGTCGAACATGCCGATTGAGGTGCGGCCAGTGCTGAGCGGCGCACCGAAGGAATTGCTGTGAGGTGTTTACTGGGACGCAGGATACTCGACCGACACCAGAAACAAACCGCGCGCGGGCGCGGTGGGGCCAACGGGGATGCGGCAGCCGGGCTGGAGGCGCGCCTCGAGGCCCGCGCCGTCGACATTTCCTTTGCCGGCTTCGAGCAGAACGCCCACGATGTTGCGCACCATATGTTTTAGAAATCCATTTCCTGTGACGCGGTAGAGAAGGCGGTCCGGCGACTGCTCGAGCCGGGATGACGAGATGCAACGCACTTTCGAGTGGCCCAATTCGTCCTTTTCGTCGGAGGCGGCAAAGCCGGTGAAGTCGTGCTCGCCTTCCAGCACCGGGGCCAGGGCGATCATCTTCCCGATGTCGATCGGAAAGGGATAGTGGTGTACGTAGAGCCGCTCAAAGGGAGAGCAGCTTTCGCCGCAATAGATGCGGTATTCGTAGGTCTTGCGGAGCGCGGCGAAGCGCGGATGAAAATCGGGCTCGGCTTCCTGGACGTCGAAGATGCGGATGTCGCGCGGGAGCAGGCGATTCATGGCGCGGCGCAGGTTGTCGCAGGGAATGGGATTCTCGATGCTGAACGCGGCTACCTGGGCCAGCGCATGCACGCCCGCGTCCGTGCGGCCCGAGCCATGGACGGTCACCGCATGGCCTTCGATCCCGCATAAAACCCGCTGTAGCTCGCTCTGAATAGTCGAGAGGCCCGGCTGCACTTGCCAGCCGTGATAGTTGGTTCCGTCGTAGGAGAGCGTGATCTTAATGCGCCGCATGGACGGGCCGCGAGCCGGGCTTGACGATCGGTTGCCCGGCGCGGCACAAAGGGCAGTCCTCTTCGCGGTAGGCCGTTACTTGCAAAGTAGCCAGCGCGATACGCGGCACGCCTACATCGGCCGCGCCGCCGCTGCGATCGACGATCGAACCGGCTGCCAGCACGCGAGCCCCCGCGGCTTTCAGGATATCCACCACCTCTTTGGTGCTGCCCCCGGTAGTGATCACGTCTTCCACCACGACGGCGGCTTCGCCCGGGTCGACCGTGAAACCGCGGCGCAGGGTCATGGCGCCTTGCGCATCGCGCTCCGTGAAGATGAAGCGCGCGCCCAAGGCTCGAGCTGTTTCATAACCGATGATCAGGCCGCCGATGGCGGGCGAGACCACCACCGATGGCGCGTGGCGCCGGAACTCGTTAGCGAGGAGTTGGCCGAAGCGCTCGGCGTGGCGCGGATGTTGCAATACGAGCGCGCACTGGAGATACTCCGGGCTGTGCAGACCGCTGGTCAAGCGGAAGTGCCCACGCAGGTATGCGCCGGTCGCGTGAAAGGCGCTCAGGATGGAATCGTCGTTGCCTGGCATGTCTTAAACGCCCGGGCCCCTCGCGCGGGTTAAGCAGAGCGTCGGATGTTCTTGCGCATCCGCTCCCTCACGATCGCGGCTCGGAATCGGCCGGTGGCGCGCGCGATCCGCAAAGAGTAACGACGTTGTGTTTAACAACCCGCGCAGCACAGGCGGCCGCCAATAACGCCTGTGCAATTCGTCCTTCCCCTCACTAACGTTCGGAGCTGACAAAATGTATAAAACTCCTCGCGCGGGTTAACAACCCGCGGCAGGTTGACAACCTGCCCCACTTAGACAAGCTTGGTCCGCTTGGCCGGCAATTCACGAACCCGCTTGCCGGTGGCCGCGAAGATGGCGTTACAGATAGCGGGCGCAACCGGCGGCACGCCCGGCTCGCCCACGCCGGTCGGTGACGCGTTGCTGGCGACCAGATGTACGTGCGTTTCAAACGGCGCCTCATTCATGCGGGCGACCGGATAGTTGTGGAAGTTGGATTGTTGAATCGCGCCGTTGGCGGCGGTGATTTCGCCCATCAAAGCGATACTCGTCCCGAACACAGCCGCGCCTTCAAACTGCGCTTTCACGCGGTCGGGATGGATGATCTGGCCGGCATCGACGGCGATATCCACGCGCGGAATATGTATCTTGCCGGCGTTATCGACCTCGACTTCGACCACCGTCGCAACATAGCTCAAAAAGCTGCGATGGGCGGCGATTCCCAGCGCCCGGCCATGGGAGGGCTTCTTCTTCGCCCAACCGGATTGCTCGGCCGCGACCTCGATCACACGGCGCAAGCGAGCTGTATCCACCGGGTATTTGTCCAGCGGCTTGCCGTAGTTTCCATACTTCGTCCCTTCGGCCGCGAAATCGATTTTGCGCGGTTCGCCAATGAGATCGAGCAAATAATCGACGCGATCGCGATTGGCCGCGGCCGCCAGTTCGTCCGCGAACGACTGGATGCCGTAAGCGTGATAAACATTGGCGACCGAACGGAGCCATCCGATGCGGATATGCGCCTTGGCGGGTCCGTTCTCGACGCGCAGGTTGGCCACCTGGAACGGAACGTCCTGAAATCCCATGCCGAGTTCGCCGGCGCTGCCGGCCTCGACGTTCGGGGCAAACGTGGAGGTCAGCGACGGAAAGGCGCTACGCTGCAGCCACGCTGTCGGCCGGCCTTTTTCATCGACCGCCGCTTTGAAATAGAGCGCCGCCACCGAATGATAGTAGTCGAAGTGGA
The DNA here is from genome assembly GCA_963836595.1 of Bryobacterales bacterium. Taxonomy (GTDB): domain Bacteria; phylum Acidobacteriota; class Terriglobia; order Bryobacterales; family Bryobacteraceae; genus DATFZA01. The sequence goes on along the minus strand of CAWIKC010000001.1, from coordinate 1,573,981 downwards.
TATCGTCCTCGCGCGTCCAAACCACCTTCACCGGCTTGCCCAGTTTCTTCGACAGCAGCGCGGCTTCGACCGCGTAATCGGGTTTCGATTTCCGGCCGAATCCGCCGCCCAGCAGCGTCACATTGCAGATCACCCTCTTCTGATCGATACCGAGCGCGCTACCCACGGACTGCTGCACGGCCTGCGGGTTCTGCGTGCAGGTCCAAACTTCCACCTTGCCGTCTTTGAAATCGGCGACGGCGGCAGGCGGCTCCATGGAGGCGTGAGCGAGATGGGGCGCGTAATATTCGGCTTCTATGATTTTTCCGCCCTTGCCGAACTCCGCGTCCACGTTGCCGACGTTGCGCCAGGATTTTTGCGGCGCTCTCACGGTGGCTTCCAATTGGGTCTTAAAGTCGTTGGAGTTGTAGGATGCGTTCTCGCCCATGGTCCAATCGAACTTCAGCTTTTTGCGGCCCTGCATGGCGGCCCAGGTGTTCTCGCCGATCACCGCAACGCCGCCCAGAGCCTGGAACAGGTAGGGAGGCTTGGCTGGATCGATGGTGACGGTTTGGAGCACGCCCGGCACCTGTTTGGCTTCCGAATCATCCACCATATTGAGCTTGCCGCCGATGACGGGACACCGCTCAATGGAGGCGTAGACCATGCCGGGAACGCGGGCGTCCTGGCCGAAAATGGCCTTGCCCGAGACAATCTCCTGCTGATCGACGATGGGCACGCCTTTGCCGATGTACTTAAACTCCGCCGGAGTTTTGTAACGCAGTTCATCCTGGCGCGGCATCGGCAGGGCAGCCGCCGCCGCGGCTAATTCCCCAAATCCGATACTGCGGCCGCTTTTTTCGTGAACGATCTTGTGGTCCCGGGCGACGCACTCCTCGGGGGGCACACTCCACTTCTGCGCGGCGGCGCGCTCCAGCATCAAGCGGGCCGTGGCGCCGGAGGCGCGCAACGCATCGTAGAAATCCCGGATGGAACAGGACCCGTCGGTATCCTGGGAGCCGTATTTCTTATCGCCGATGGCCTGCTCGACCTTGATCTGCGCCCAGTCGGCGCCCATCTCATCGGCGGCCACCATCGGAAGCGCGGTGCGGATGCCGGTTCCCATCTCGGAGCGGTGCGCGACGATCACGACGCGGCCACTGGGCTCAATTCCTAAATAGACGGTAGGCCACCAATTGGCAGTCGCGGAGTCAGTGGCGGCCGGCAGGTACTTGGCGCCCAGAACGAAAGCGCCAGCGGAAAATATTCCCCGTAGCGCGCCGCGGCGGGAGACCAGTCGAACTTCGATATTCGCGTCTTTGGTACTCATGCTTTTACTCCCGAGGCGGCGGCAACTTTGATGGCGGCGCGAATGCGTTGGTACGTTCCACAGCGGCAGATGTTGCCCGACATGGCGTCATCGATATCTTTGTCGGTGGGCTTGGGCTTCCGCTTGAGCAGCGCCACGGCCTGCATGATCTGCCCGGTCTGGCAGTAACCGCACTGCGCGACGTTGAGCTGCTGCCAGGCCTTCTGCACCGGGTGCTGGCCGGTGGGGTGCAGAGCCTCGATGGTGGTGACGTTCTTACCGTCGCAATCCTTGAGCGCGATGGAACAACTGCGCTGCGGTTCTCCGTTGATATGGACCGTGCAAGCGCCGCAAAGGCCCATGCCACAGCCGAATTTCGTGCCAGTGAGTTCGACGATGTCGCGCAGGTACCACAGCAGCGGCATGGAAGGATCGCCGTCAAAGTTGCGGGTAGCGCCGTTTACTTTTAGCTGGATCATGAGTTTCCCTTAGTTTACTCCGAGGAAGACGTTCCGCCCAGGAAAAACCGGCCCGGGAGGCCTGCCCTTGATTTAACCACAATCGAGAGCGGCGGTCCTGGGCCGGATCGGGATTCCCATTTTCTTCAAGGAACGGTTTGACGTGCGCGGGCGAGGGCGCCCAATGTCACTTAGTTTTCGGTCAGGACCTTTGTGGCGCACGCACTCCTGCGTGCCGCGTCGGCACTCGTGCCGACGCTTGCTTCGAGTTTGGCGCCCTTCGAGTGACGTCCCGTTTCGAGGCGAAAAAACATATGTCTTTTGAAATGTTCGCGCGCGAAAAAACTAAGCGGCATTGGGCGAGGGCGCCCGCCCCACAATGAGCACGCCGTGCACTATTGCGCGGCGCGTTAGTGTTCTTTCATGCCGGCTTGCAGTTCGGCGATTTGGGCCAGAGCTTGGGAGGGGTCGGGGTTCTCGCGGGCTTCGGCTTGGAACTCGCGCAGGGCTCCCGGGAGGTCGCCCTTCTGCTTCAGCACCAGACCGAGGCCGAGATGGTATTCGCGGTAATCGTCGGGGCCGCGATGCTGGAGCGCGAACCGGATGGCGCGTTCGGCGGTCGCGAGATCGCCCTGTTTATACTTGGCCATGCCGTAGTAGAGCGCCGGCAGGGCCGGACGAACGCCCAAATTGGCCGCGCGTTCGAGGTAGGTTTCGGCTTCCGGAAACATGTTGAGTTCGTAGTAGGCGCGTCCCAGGGAATAGAGCGATTCGGGCATGTTCGGATTGAGTTCCAGAGCTTTTTGATAGCAAGGGATGGCTTCGGCGATCGAGCCTCTCAACAGCAGCGAAGTTCCCTTGCCTTGGTAGGCGATGGCGTTGTTCGGGGCGACCTCGATACCGTGCTCGAACAAAGTCAGGTTCTCCCGCCAGGGCCGTCCTTCGACCACCGTGCCATAGGCGAGCCCGGATCCGATCAGGAAAACGAGCAGGTATTGTAGCTTCTGCCATGGGATTTGGCGGAGGGCGAGAGCTACGAGCAGCGCAAAACCGGCGGCCGGCAAGTAGAGATAGCGGTCATGGAACAGTTCTATATCGGCGAAGGTGCGCAGATTCAGCGCTGGGACCAAGGGCAGAAACAGGAGGACAGCGGCGATCGCAACGTTGCGGGAGCGCCAGGCGAACAGAAGCAGCGCCGATCCGGTGACCAGCAAAATGATAACGGGCTCGATGAAGTTACGGGAACTTGCCGAATTCACCAGCCGGAAATCATAAAACAGGCTCAAGCCAGCAGGCCAAATAAGATGCTCGAGGTAGGAGACCACGAGTAAAGGCCAGGTTCGCAGCATGGCAGCCCAGGAAACGGGCGTGAGGACGGCGGTCAGCTCTTTCATGACGGCGAGGCGCACGCCGAGATAGATCATGACGACGAAAATATAGGGCAGAGTGGCCTCGATAGAAGAGCGCACGCGCGAGCCTTGGCGGCGAAAAAGCCAGGTATAGGCAAAGACGATGGCTGGAAGAACGATCGCGGTCTCTTTCTCCAGAAGACTTACGGCGAAAAAAATCAGAGACCAGACATGTTGGTTTTTGAGAAACAGCAAAAGTGAAGCGAAGAAAAAGACCGCGAGCAAGGGGTCGGTGACGCCGGAGGCCCAGTCCACGCTCTCGATGTGGGCCGGATGCAGACCGAAAATGAGGCCGGCGATGGCGGCGGTGAGGGTGTCTCCGGTAACTTCGCGGGCCAGTGCGTAAAACAAGATCGTGGCCAGAACGTGTACCAGGACATTGCTCAGGTGCCACATTGGGGCGGAAAGGCCAAAAAGCGTTTGGTTCAGCAGCAGCCAGAGCAGGAAAACTGGGCGATAATACACGCCTTTTTCTTTGGGAGATTTCCATTCCCAGACGTGTCCGGTGAAATACGTCGGAATCATGCGCCAGGAATTGAGTTGTTTGGTTTCGACGATCTGGGCATGATCGTCGTAGACGAAGCCGTAAGTTAGCGTGGGGCTGAAGACGGCAAAAGTAACGATGGCGATGGCGAGCGCGGCGAGCCAGTGGGACGGCTGGCGAGCGGTTGGTTCATCCGCGAGGGCCGATGTATCTTCCATTCTGACGCTTTCAGTATAGGGCTCGGGTCTGGTCGCGCCTGTCCGTTTCAGGCGGTGGCAGCATTGAGCCGCAGTTCGGCCGCCAGGTCCTGAGCGCCATGCCCCGTCCACGCCAACACGGTAGAATCACAGTTATGAAGCGCCTCACGGTGGAATTGATCCCAGACGCGGAATTGGGCGGATATACGGCACGGGTGCCGGACATCCCGGCGTACGGCGAAGGCGAGACAGAGGATGAAGCCATCGCGGACTTGAAGGAAGCTTTGGGCGCATACGTAGAGGCATTCGGCCTGGACGAGGCCACGGCCCGGCTGAATCCTCCGAGTTCCCTTCGTCAGTTGGACTTGGAATTAGAAGATCTGGTTCGTGCCTAAACTACCGCGACCCACCGGAGCAGAGTTGGTACGTTTTCTCGAATCACAGGGTTCTCGATTGTGCGCATCCGTGGGAGTCATTACGTCATGGCGCGCCAGGCGGTGCGAACATCGGTGCCGGTCCACGGAGGGCAGACCCTCAAGATTGGAACGCGCGGGGCATACTGCGCGATAACGAGCTCAATGCCCAGGAGTTCGCCCGGCTGTTGAAGCACTGAAGCCGGCAGGCGCCAAACCTAAGACGGTTTGCCGGTGAATTTATTTATCACGATTCATCTTGACCCGCCGTGCGGCAAGAGTGATAATGAAATTCCCCGAACACGAGTGCGACGAGGAAGGGGTGCGATCCCGAATGCAGGCTAGCGCCACATTATCGATAAAAGGCCAAGTTGTGCCTACGGAAATATCCGATCACGCCGAGGATGCGATCCGTAATCTGGTGCACGATTTGCGTCAACCACTGAGCACGATTGAAGCCATCGCTTACTATCTGGAAATGACTCTGCCAGCCGAGCAGTTGGAGGCACGCCGTTACCTCTCTCGTTTGCAGGCTGTGGTGCAGGAGTCGAATTTGTTGTTGATGAAGACGATTCGCGACAGCCGGGCGCGCGAAGCGGGTCACGTTACTTAGCGGCGACTTTTTTCTCCAGCTCAATCAACCGCTTTTTTAGGGCCGGCAATTGCGCCAGGTGGGCCAACTGCTGCAGGTACTCCTTTAAGGGCCTGGCCGGCGTTCCCCAGACAACCTGCCCGGCGCGAACAATTTTTGAAGTTAGGATCCCCGCGCCGGAGCCGACGACGGCGCGGCTTTCGATTCGGGCCTTGTCACCGATGCCGACCTGGCCGCCGATCACGGCGTAGTCTTCCACCACGACACCACCAGAGAGCCCGGTTTGGGCGACGATCAGGACATGGCGGCCGATGCGGCAATTGTGTCCGATATGCACCAGGTTGTCGAGCTTCGAGCCGTCGCCGATTTCGGTGGTCCCTAACGCGGCGCGATCCACGCAGACGTTGGCGCCGAGTTCTACGTCGTTGCCAATGACGACGCGGCCGATTTGGGGAAATTTCTCATAGTGGCCGCCCGTGAGAACGAAGCCAAAACCGTCGGCGCCGATGACGCATCCGGAATGCAGGATCACGCGATCGCCGATAGTTGAGTTGTCGTAGATCACCACTCTTGGGTGGAGAGTGGCGGCATTGCCGATCGACACGTTGGCGCCAATCGCGCAGCCGGGCCCGATGCGGCCGCCATCCCCGATACGCGAGCCACCGCCGATGGATACGTGGGGGCCGATAAAGACATTGGCGCCGATTTTGGCATCGGGAGACACCACGGCCGAGGGGTGAATGCCGGGTTCAACCGGGGGAGGAGGATGGAGCCTGGTTGCGATTTGCGCAAACGCCGTACGGGGTTCTGTGACGCGGATCAGGGTGCGGCTGCCGGTGTCGCGAGGATGATCGACGGTCACGATCAGGCAACCGGCGTGGGACCCCGAGCCGCTCTTGCCTTTGGCCACGAAGGCGATGTCGGCGCCGCTGGCGTTTTCAAGCGAAGCGGCGGACTCGATGTCGAGATCCTGGTTGCCTTCTATCGTGCCTTTGACTAGGTTGGCGATTTCCTGAACGCGCACGCTACCTCCGGTTTGTATCATAGCGAGAGCGTCGGTGCGAGACCGTCGGGGCGAGCGGGTCGGTGCGAGACCGTCCCGGTGCGAGAGCGTCGGTGCGAGAGCGTCGGTGCGAGAGCGTCGGTGCGAGACCGTCCCGGTGCGAGAGCGTCGGTGCGAGAGCGTCGGTGCGAGACCGTCCCGGTGCGAGACCGTCCCGGTGCGAGACCGTCCGGTGCGAGACCGTCCCGGTGCGAGACCGTCCCGGTGCGAGACCGTCCGGTGCGAGACCGTCCCGGTGAGAGACCGTCCTGGTGCGAGACCGTCCCGGGGAAAACCCGGGGAAAACCGGGGAACGTCTCGTCCGTCCCTGGTTTTTGAAAAGGAGGGGGAAAACGGGGAGTTTTTAGGGCAGGGCTGGGGCGGCGTTCTCTTTTAAATGGATGCCGGTGAGTTTGCGATGGCGGGCTTCGGTCATCAGGTAGATGAGTTTGTGGGCGGCCAGATCGTAAGACAGGCCCTCGGGGCGGATGTTGGACAAGCAGTTTCGTTCCGCTTCGGTCCGGCCGGGCTTCGGCGACCAAGTCAGGTAGACTCCCAAGCTATCCGGCGAAGTGAGGCCGGGACGCTCGCCAATCAACACCACCGCGAGCGCGGCTTCCAAGGCTTCGCCAATCTCGTCGCCAATGGCCACGCGCCCTTGTTCGACAATCGCGATCGGCGCGAAGTTCCAATGCAAGCGGGCTTTTACTCGCCGGAGCAATGGAACGGCGTGACGATGCACCGCTAAAGCGGACAATCCGTCGGCGATGACGAAGACCGCATCGAAGCCGCGCTGGGCGGGCTTCAGCGGCGTATTCAAGCGCCGTCCGAGATCGGGGCGCCGCAGAAATGTAGCGCGATCCGGAGCGGCGGATTTTAGCAGCAGGCACTCGGTGTTTAGCTCTTTCACCAAAGATGCCGCGTCCAGCGGCAGATGCACGGCGTCGCGGGCGCGGGCGTGCGCCAGTTGGAAGGCGAGCAACTCCGCCGTCGGAAGACTGTTTCCGGCGCGGCCGAGTTCCACGCGGGCGGCGGTGTAATCGCGCAGGTGAATCATGCCAGCGTCATGCCAACAATTGCGCGGCGCGCGGCAGAATTTCCCGCTGATCGAACCACGCCTCGAACTCCGGCGCCGGACGCAGACCCAGCGCTTTTCGCAGATAGAGCGCATCGTGAAACGACGTGCTTTGGTACATGAGCATGATGTCGTCTGCGCCGGGCACGCCCATGATGTAGTTGACGCCGGCCACGCCTAGTAAGGTTAACAGCGTGTCCATGTCGTCCTGGTCGGCTTCGGCGTGGTTGGTGTAACAGATGTCGCAACCCATGGGTAGGCCCAGCAATTTGCCGCAGAAGTGATCTTCCAGACCGGCGCGCACAATCTGCTTGCCGTCGTAGAGATATTCGGGGCCGATGAATCCTACCACGCTGTTCACCAACAGGGGATCAAATTGCCGGGCGACGGCGTAGGCACGGGCTTCCAAAGTTTGCTGATCCACGCCATGATGCGCTTCAGCCGAGAGCGCGCTGCCTTGGCCGGTTTCAAAATACATCACTTGATCGCCTAGCGTGCCGCGATGGAGGGCCAGGGCTTGCTCGCGAGCCTCCTGCAATATGCTCAGATTGACGCCGAAGGAAGCGTTGGCGGTCTCGGTTCCGGCGACCGATTGGAACACCAGATCGACGGGCGCGCCGCGCCGCATGGCTTCCATCTGGGTGGTGACGTGCGCCAGCACGCAGGTCTGCGTGGGAATCTCGTAGGCGGCGCGAATACGATCGAGCAGGTGCAGCAGCGTTTCTACCGCGGTGAGATTGTCGGATGCCGGATTCACGCCAATTACGGCGTCCCCGCTGCCGTAGGTCAATCCGTCGACGATGGAAGCGGCGATGCCCTTGGGATCGTCGGTCGGATGGTTGGGCTGCAGCCGGGTGGACAAGCGCCCGGCAAGGCCCAAAGTGTTGCGAAAGCGCGTGACCACGCGGATCTTCGCGGCCGCGGTGACAAGGTCCTGAAGGCGCATGATCTTGGAGACGGCCGCCACCATTTCCGGGGTCAGACCGGGCGCAAGGCGGCCGATATCCTCTTCGCGCAACAAGAAATCGCGAAACTCGCCGATGGTCAGATGCGCAACGGGGCGAAACGCGGCGGGATCGTGGCGATCGACAATCAGACGCGTTACTTCATCTTGCTCGTAGGGGATCACGTGCTCGGTCAGAAACGTGGAGAGCGGAAGGTCCGCCAACGCCATCTGGGCGGCTACGCGCTCCTCCGCGTTAGCGGCGGCGATTCCGGCCAGTTCGTCTCCGGAACGCGCGGGCGTGGCTTTGGCGAGCAGCGTTTTTAAGTCGTCAAAGCGATAGCGAACTTGCCCGATGAGATGCGAATACGCCATTTGTTGAGCGTAGCGCTTCCCCGACTGGTACAATCGCATTCACGTTTATGTGGACTCAGATCTACGATCCCGTAGCAGGCAGTTTGGGGCTTTCCGCGCTGGTCGCGGCGTTGCCGGTGTTCGTGTTGTTGCTCGCGTTAGCGGTGCTACGCGTCCCGGCGTGGAAGTCGTCGTTGCTGGGCCTGGCAGCGGCGGTGTTGGTGGCGCTGGTGGTTTACCGCATGCCGTTTGGGCTGATGGCGAACTCAGTTTTGTTGGGAGCGGCGTTTGGACTTTTCCCGATCGGCTGGATCGTTTACGCGGCGATCGTGCTGTATCGCGTCACGGTGGAAACCGGCCAGTTTGAGATCATCAAGAACTCAGTGGGAAGCCTGACCGGCGACCGGCGCTTGCAGGCGCTGCTGATCGCTTTCGCATTCGGAGCGTTTATCGAAGGCGCGTCGGGCTTTGGAACTCCGGTGGCGGTGGCGGCGGCGATGCTGGCTGGCTTGGGATTTGAGCCGTTCTATGCCGCTTCTATTTGTCTGCTGGCCAATACGGCGCCGGTGGCCTTTGGCGCGATCGCCACGCCTATCGTTACGCTAGCAGGAACCACTGGACTGCCGTTGCGCGATCTCAGCGCGTGGGTGGGACAGATCTGCGCTCCGGTATCGCTTTTCATTCCGGCTTACTTGATTCTGGTTATGGGCGGGCTAAAGGCGTTGCGTGCGGTGGCGCCGGCGGCCGCCGTTTGCGGCTTGGCTTTCGCCGGCACGCAGTTTATGGTCTCCAATTATGTTGGCGCATATTTGACTGACATTCTGGCGTCGATCGTCGCCATGGGCGCACTAATCGTTCTGCTGCGTGTATGGACACCGAAAGACGTGGCTGGCGGCGCGGCGCGGATTCAGGGCCACGCCGGCATGGCGACGCTGCGGGCCTGGAGTCCTTACGTGTTGCTGGTGATCTTTGTCTCGTTGTGGAGTCTCGACGGAGTGAAGAAGGTTCTGAATCTCGCGACCTTTAGCATCCACTGGCCGGGGCTGCACAACGCGATTCTCCGCGTGGCGCCCGCGGTGCTCAAACCAGCGCCCTACGGGGCGGTCTTCACCCTGAACCTTCTCTCCGCCGCTGGTACCGCGTGTCTGTTTGCCGCGATCTGCGGGGCCCTGGTGCTGGGCATGTCGCCTATGAAATTTGTCCGGGTTTTGGGCACTACCGCCAAGGACCTTGCTTTTCCGCTGCTCACCATCGCAGTGGTGCTGGCGATCGCGTATCTCATGAATTACTCGGGAGCGACCGCGACGTTGGGCCTGGCCTTTGCGGCAACCGGCGTGATGTTTCCTTTTTTCAGCGCCGCGCTGGGGTGGTTGGGAGTCTTTCTTACGGGCAGCGACACGTCCGCCAACGCGCTGTTTGGTAATTTGCAAGTGGTGACGGCCACCAAGCTTCATCTGAATCCGGCGTTGATGGCGGCGGCGAATTCGAGCGGCGGCGTGATGGGAAAGATGATCAGCTTGCAAAGCATCGCCGTGGCGGCCGCCGCCACGAACATGGCGCCGAGTGATGAGGCCAGGCTGTTCCGTTTCACGCTGCGGCATAGCATCATACTCATGGCGGCGGTCGGAGTCGTCGTGACATGCTATGCCTACCTGCGGTAAGGACGGGTAGACTATTGATATTCGCTAAATGCAGTTGACACGCGCGTCCAGCAGGCGGGCTGATAACGTGGGTTAATAACCTGCTCCACAAGCCCAGATAGACCCGGCACGCTACATTTTGTCAGCCCCGAACGTCAGTGAGGGGAAGGGCGAGCGGCTGGAAAGACGGCGCAGGCGTCAGTCTATGCATCTCATGGCAGCATTTCGTGGCACAGGCTTCAGCCTGTGCGAGTTAACGGCCACGCTTGATCGACGGCTCTTGCCTTCCGTTAGGTTAGGCAGCTTTTCGCAAGGGCCGCCGCTGCTCCAGATCCGCCACTTTCACATTCTTAGCCAGCCCGACAAACTGCAGTGCGCGGATGGTACACCAGGTGATGTCCAGCTCATACCAAGCCAAGCCATGACGGGCCGATGTCGGATGCGCATGATGATTGTTGTGCCAGCCTTCGCCGAACGTCACCAGCGCAACCCACCAGTTGTTCTTTGAATCGTCGCGCGTGGGGAAGCGTTTCTTTCCCCACAGGTGCGTCGCCGAATTCACCAGCCAGGTGGCATGCAAACCCATGGTCACGCGAAAGAAGATGCCCCAGAACAGAAACGGCAGTCCGCCGAACACGAGCAACAGGATGCCCAGAATCGTGAGCGGCACCCAATGCCACTCCGACAGCCACATCAGGAACCGGTCTTTCGCCAAATCCGGAGCATATTTCGCGCACATCGCCGTGTCGCAGTGCGTCACGTTGCCCACCAGCATCCAGACAATATGCGCCCACCACTTGCCGTCGCGCGGCGTGTGCGGATCGCCGTCTTTGTCGGAGAACTGATGATGGATGCGATGCGTGGCCACCCAGAACACCGGGCCGCCTTCCAGCGCCATCGTTCCGCAGATTGCCAGAAAATATTCGATCGCCTTCGGCACCTTGTAGCCGCGGTGCGTCAGCAACCGGTGATAGCCCATCCCGATTCCCAAACTCATCGACATCCAGTAAAGAACCAGAGCGGTTATGAATGCGGGCCAGCTAAAAAAGAACAAGGCGCCAATCGCGCCCAGATGAAAAACGGCAAAAGCGACACACGTAATCCAATTGATCCCGTCCCGTTTGATCAGCGGGGCGGAAGTTTCCGGCGAGTACTCCACAGTTTTTATCATGAAGGTTCAATCTGAAAGTAACAGTGCGCCGGGTTTTTTACTGTAAGACTTTTGTAAGAACTTTCGGATCAATGGTTTGCGCAAGCCCGGAGGTGTCACCTACCTTTGTGGGTGGGGTACGGTGAACCCGCCGGGCAACTAAGGGAAAGCGCTTATACTCAGTCACCTCAGAACAGCTTCACGGCTGTTTCCAACATGCTGGCTTCACACTCGGTCTCGGAATTCTGTTCGTGAAGCTCCACGTCTGGGGAAACCAGCGTCGCAAGCGTAAGAGCTAGCTGGCCGTCCATGGAGCGAAAGCTCTGTTCAGTGACTGTTAGGTCGGAAGCCGCAACCGTGCTAACGGCGGTTCCAGTCAGCAGCAGCGGGAGACCCAATTTGAGGATGACGCCATAACGACACAGTTTGTTCTTCGTTCGTCCAACGAGCTGATTGTTTAATTCCCGGCACCAGTCTTCCAACTCGTGCCGCGAGACGTCCGCGGAACTGCCAAGAGGATACAATCTGGTCAGGAGATCCTGATCCACCTTCACAACCGACGATAGGGCGATGCCGTCGCCGGTTGCGCCCAGGACCGACACATGGCTGGGCTTATTGCCAAGTGAGGTAGCGCTGGCCGGTTCCGGAACCAAATTCGTTTTGAGGCCATAAACTACCAGCAGGTCGTGAGCCGCTTCCAAATACAACTTGCATAAAATGGAATGTTGCAGGGTATCGGTAGAAATCATTAGTCTATTTCCATCAAAACAGCATGATTTCCCCGGCAAGCGGTTCGCCGCCATTAGCGGCCTCATCGGTTTCGGGCTGTTCCGGATTATATTCTTCTCCACTCAACGTCCGCCGGACGCGCTCCTTGACAAGATCGAGGTCTCCGTCGATCGCAACCAGGTTCTGGGCCATGCGGTCTTGAAATTGCAAATGCGACAATGCCTGGTTTGACAACTCCATGAGTTTAGCCAGCGAGCCGTTTCGCTCGCCGTTGCCAGCCTGCAGGGAAGCGGACTCCACCTGTTTGGCAACCTCATCGATGAAGAGATTAGTACGCTCGAGCATCGAAGCCGCGCTAACACTCATTTGAGGAAGGCCCGCGCGCACGCCATCTATTGAGGAGCTTACCGTGTCGGATGCGCCACGGATCACGCCACTGAGCGCGCTCAGGCTGTCGGCAATTCTTGCAAAGCCTTTTCCCTGCTCCCCAATGCGGGCGGCCTCGATTCTGGCGTTGACCGCGAGAACCTTTGAAGATAGCATCAGATCGTTGATAGCGTGGATCGCTGCCTCGATTCCGCTCGCGAGTTCCAGAACATGCTGTACGGCGGCTTCCTGCGCGCCAAGGTCCGCTCGGATTCCGCGAGCGAAGCGGCCGGTAATCTCCTCGGCGCGCGCCATCGACGAAGCGGCGGAGCGTTCGGATTCATCGGCCAGGTCGCGGCCTTTGTCGACGATCGCCGACAGCACGTTGCCGCAGGCGAGAATCTCGCGCTCGGTTAGCGATCGAATATCGTTGATCTTGGCTGAAATCCGTGCATTGCTCTCACTGAGCTGAGTCAGAACACGCAGATCCGCCCCGGCGCGCACTGGGAGAGTCCCTGTTTGCCGAGATGGCTGCGCTTCAACCGGAGGTGGCCCGTTCTCGGTCTTTGGCATCCGCCGGAGATCACCCTTTATCACCGGTCAGGTGCTTTGCTGTCTGAACGAGTTGGTTGGCATTGAACGGCTTCACAATCCAGCCAACCGCGCCTGCCTCTTTAGCGCGTTTGATCAGCGACGGTTGACCTTCGGTCGTCAACATCAGGATAGGGAGAGATTTGTTCTCAGGCTTACTTTTGATCTTCTCTACCATTTCCAGGCCACCCATATTCGGCATATTGACGTCCGAGATCACCATGCCGATATTCCGGTTTGAGTCGACCATCGCCATTCCCTCCCGGCCGTCGGATGCCTCCGCCGTCTCAAAGCCGGCCCGCTTCAGGGCCATCGAAACCTGCTGCCTTACCGTGCTCGAATCATCCACTATGAGTATCGTCTTCGCCATCGTTTGATTACCTTTTTCCGTGTCTGTTTTCACGCAACTGAAGGCTCAAGGGATTTAAGAGGCTCAAGGGATTTAAGAAATGCCGCGTGACCTTCATATATATCCTGATCCCTGGGAAATATGAATCGGATACGCGTCCCAACGCCCCGCTCCGATTCAGCTTCAATGGTGCCGCCGAGGGGCCGGCAGGCGTCCGCCAGAGCGGACATACCGACACCTCGGCCGGATAGCTCAGTCACCGTCTCCTTGGAGCTGAGTCCTGGGTGACACAAGAGGTCGGCGGGGTTCACGTAGTCGCTTGTGGCGATGCCTATTTCAGCCGCCTTCTCGCGCAGGCGCTCCCAGTCCACGCCCGGACCGTCGTCCTCAACTGTTACCACGAAGCGGTCGCCATCTATCGCGGTAGCTACTTTTATGAGAGATTGTTCCGGTTTCCCACTCTTGAAGCGTTCTTCTTGAGCCTCAATGCCATGGTCCACGGCGTTGCGCAGCGCGTGTATGAACGCGGACCAAAATGGAGCCAGCCGTTCGCTATTGAAACGCAGATCGTTTGGCTCCAGCGACACCACAACATTGCTCTTTCCCATGCGCTTGGCGATGGCTAGGATCTGCTGCTCGACACGCCCTAAACGCTTGCCGGCAGGCTCCAATTGCCAGGATTCGATCATTCGGGCCAAGGTACTGACATCGGCGCTGGCCCGCAAGGCGTCAAGTACGGTGTTGTATTCGTAGTCGTCTAATTCGATCCTATTTTCCGGCGATTCGCCCATCAGCGTCTGTATGTCGGAGCGAATTTGACGCCATGCTTGATCGAGTTCGGCCAGGTCCGTGTCCGCGGGCGCCGTACCTTGATCCGCTATCCTGTTTTCCAGTGCATGGCATGCTTCGGAGACCTGCAGCATCCCAAAAATCCCGGAGTTTCCTTTCAGCGTGTGTATCAGACGCCTAACATGGTCGAGGCTGTCATACCGCCCGCTCCTCAAAGACCGGAGGATATCGTCTGCTTCCCCCAGGAACTCCAGGAAACCGGTTTTGTCGCGCATCATATGCTGGAACACTTCGAGTAAATCTCTCTGGTGCCGGTCCGCGGCTTCTCTGCACAAATGTTCGGTGATGTCGGTAATGATCACCAGAATTTTCTCCGGTACGCCTTCCTCCGTCCTAGAATCAGTCCGGTCTCCGGCGTTGGTCATGATCCGGTACTCGGCCGCGTAGGTCTTGCCGCCGTCCTTCAAGCGGGTGGGCAATTGGCCCAGCGTTACCTCGGCGGGCAGGATACCTTCTTTCACGCTCTCGAGCGCCAGGTCAAGCCACTCGCCGAAGGCGCCATCCCTTTGCCCTAGCCAGGCGGCCAGCTTCTCGCCGTCCACAGGGGGCCCGAACCACTCTTTCATGGCGCGCGACGTCTCGCCCGACATCTCGCCGTCCAGGTTAATGGTGACCAATCCCTCCTGCAAGTTGCTCAGGATCAGATGCATATGGCGATGATTCGCGTCTAATTCCGTATTTGCCTGCAACAGATCGTGGGTACGCGCCAATACCCGCGCCTCCAGGTTATTCCGATCTTCCTGCCGCTCGAGCATCATCCGGTTAAAAGAGACCGTTAACACCCCAATCTCGTCGCCGGAAGAAATCGGCAGCGCTTCGAATTTGCTCGCTACGTCGTCCGCATGCACGGATGTCACGCGGGTGAGCGCGCGGATAGGAGCAATCACGCTCCGCATCACCAGCCCCACAATCGCCGCCGACAGGAAAATCACGATGGCGACAGTACTCAGCAGTAGCAGCTTCATCCGATTCATTGACGCCAGTAGTTTCTCCTGGCTGAATCCCACGTGTACGGCGCCGAAGATGCCCGTCAACAGGGGCTGCGTAAAGACCGTCACCGGCGCGTTGGTCCCCGGCATGCGCAGCGCGCGCCAGCCCTTTTGAGATCCGGTTAAAGGAAGACCGCCGGGAAAACTCGGAACAAACGTGTCCGCCAGAACGCTCCCGTCCGGGGTGGTGACGTATGCCCATACAACGTTCGGAACTTTGAGGCTGGCGTCCAGCACCGACTGAACCGAAGTAAGATCGTGGCTGGCCAAGTCGCGCTCCACTGAAGTAGCCACCGACTCGGCGACCGTCTGGCCATTGGTGACGAATTCGGCCGACATCGATTCCGTGAAGCTTCGATCGGAAAGCTTCCAGAGAACCGCCGTTGCCACGGCGGCGCACAACAACTGTACCGTCATCAGCTTGACGAATATACTTTTCAAGGAGTCTCTCCCGGCGCCAGTTCGGGCGCCCACTCCGCGTGTTCCATCTTGGTCAGCCAGACTTTGTGTAGCCCCTGGTGGTCGGTATGGGAGAAATCTAGTTTGTAACCGATTCCCGGGTCCCAGCCGCCCAGAGACTCCATGGCTTTTATGAAAGTCTCCCGTGACGGGTTGGGGCCAGCCCGCTTCAATGCCTCCGACACCACCACGGCATTCAGCCACCCCTCCAGCGAAGTGAAGCCCCTCTGCCCGGCAGGCAGTTGCGAGCGAAAGGCTTTCACCAGCGGCCAGCGGGTATCGTTCGGAAAGGGCACCACCTGGCTGTTAATCAAATTGACCGTCAAATCCACGCCGGTGGCTTTCGAGCTTGCACGCAAAAGATCCAGCATGGCCTGGGCGTTCACGAAACTGACATTGGCGATCGGAACTTGCCAGCCCGCCAGGCGTGCGTCGCGGACAAAAGCGCCGCAGGCGCTATAGGCGCCGACGGCAATTACGGCGTCCGCGCCCTCCTTACGCAGCAAGTCCACCTGCGCACGCATGCTCGAGGAAAACGGCGAGTTGCGCCGGTAGGCGACGCTGCCGACAATTTTCAGCCCCCGCTCCTCGAGCGCTTCCGCTACTCCTACCTGGCCACTCTTGCCATAGGCGTCCGACTGCCCCAGAAAGCCGATTCTCCGAAATCCCTTCTTATAGAAATAGTCCACCAATCCGCGTGTTTCTTCCCGGTAGGAAGCTCGGATATTGAAGACATATTTGCTGTAGGGAGGCGTTCGTTGCGGATCCGCCCCGGTAAAGGGCGCGATGTTGACTACATCCCGATCCTCGTAAAAACGCAGTAACGGCAGCACTCGAGTGAGCGTCGGCGTGCCGACATAATCGAACAGAAAGAGCACTTTCTCTTTGGTAATGAGTTCGTTGGTGTTGGCCACCGCCGGCTCCGGCTCGTACTGGTCGTCCTTG
This sequence comes from Bryobacterales bacterium, assembly GCA_963836595.1. Classification (GTDB taxonomy): domain Bacteria; phylum Acidobacteriota; class Terriglobia; order Bryobacterales; family Bryobacteraceae; genus DATFZA01. Next base: position 1,557,659 of record CAWIKC010000001.1, on the reverse strand, counting down.
AGAACCACCGCGATCTTGCGGCCGTAAACGCCCCCGCTCTGGTTGATCCTGTCGAAATAGGACATGGAGCCCCGCATTAGTTCCTGGCCTAACGACCGGGACGGACCGGACTGAACGTTGGAGACGCCGATGAGAATGGGCGGCAGCGCCCCCATTTGCGGCGGCGCGCTGCCCCCTGGCGCCAAGGCCGACACTAAGACCACCCCGAAAAGTTGCCGTCGCACTCGTTATCCTCCATTCACATCGGTTCATATCGGTCAGCTTGAGGCACATGTTAATCCTGGCGCGCCAGTTCATCAAAACGAACAAAGTTGAAAGGAAAAGAGGCGGTGACATTCGCCATTCTGGGCCGTACCGTCAAGCCCTCCGCGCCGCTAAGCCGAAGTTCCGCAACGATAGCCGTAAGTCCTTGATTCTGCATTAAGCGCCTGTCTACGTAGTCATGTATTTCGGCGCGAAAACCCATGAAACAGAGGGGGCATGAAATGTTTTGCGAAACTTCGGGCTAAGGGAAACAGGAGTTAAGCCAACCGCAAACTTCGCGCAAGAAGCGCCACCCCGCGCGGGGCCGCACAAATTTGAGAGAATTGGCAATGGAGAAAGAAATGGATCCGGAAACGCTCTCGATCTTCGATCTAAGCCCCGCCGAAAAGCTTCAACTCGTCCAGGATCTCTGGGACGACCTCGCCGCAGAACCAGAGTCCGTGCCCGTCCACGACTGGCAAAAGCAAGAACTAGCGCGCAGAAAGGCCAATCTCCTGAAAAACCCGGGTGCAGGATTAGCTTGGGAAGAGGTGAAACGTAGGGTGCGCGCCCGCAGTGCCCGCTGAGTTGGCCATCACGCCCGAAGCCGAAGTGGATATTGCCGAAGCCTACCTTTGGTATGAAAGGCCGCGGAATCGGACTCGGCGAACAGTTCCTGGGCTCCGTCGATGCATGTATCGAGAGCATCCGGCGACACCCCGAAATGTATCCTGTCGTTTATGACGGCTACCGGCGCTCTCTCACACGCCGCTTTCCGTATGCCGTCTTCTACGAGCATGCCGAGGCGACCGTCACGATTTACGTTGTCTTTCATACCTCCCGTGACCCGGAAAAATTGCGCCAGCGCCTTTGTTGATGTTTGCAATGTGATCCACTGGTGACTATGCCTCGCTTCCTTTGTCTCGCGGCGGTATTCGCCTTACCCGCGGTGCTACCTGCCCAAACCGCTGAAAAGCCCATTCGCATCGCCGTCGCCGGCCTAGTCCATGGACACGTAGAAGGGTTCCTCCTGCAACCGGCGCACGCCCGCAAAGACGTCGAAATCGTTGGAATGTTCGAGCCGGATACGGCTCTCGCCACCGCGCTGGCCAAAAAGTATGGGCTGCCCGAGTCCATCCTCTACACCGATCTCGACACCATGCTCGACCGCGTCAAGCCCGACGCGGTGGCAATCTTCACCAACACCTTCGATCATGCCTTGGTGGTGGAAGCGGCCGCGCGCCGCCATCTCCCGGTAATGATGGAGAAGCCGATGGCGGTGAACGTGGCGCACGCCCGCCGGATTCAGCAGGCGGCGCTCCGCTTTGGAATCCAGGTGGTGGTCGATTACGAAACCAGTTGGTATCCCAGTCACGGCGCAATCTGGGATCTCGTCAAAGAGAAGCACGCCGCGGGCGATATTCGCCGGATGGTCGCCATGGACGGCCATCAGGGTCCCAAGGAGATCGGCGTCGGGCCCGAGTTTCTCGCGTTCCTAAGAGACCCGCTGCGCAATGGCGCCGGCGCCCTGTTCGACTTCGGCTGTTACGGCGCCAACCTCATGACCTGGTTGATGGGCAACCAGGCGCCCATAGCGGTGATGGCGATGACCCGTCAGATCAAGCCGGACATTTATCCCAGAGTGGACGATGACGCGACCGTTCTGCTCGAATACCCCAAGGCGCAGGGCGTGATCGAAGCCTCCTGGAACTGGCCATTCTCGAGAAAAGACCTCGAGGTCTACGGGCAGCGCGGATACGCCATCGCCACCGGAGGAAATTCGCTGCGGGTTCGCTTGCCAGGCACGCCGGAAGAAACCCGCAAGCCCGAGCCCTTGCCACCGGACGAACACGACGCGTTGTCCTACTTTGCCGCGGTGGTGCGCGGTCAAAGAAAATCCACCGGCTTGTCGTCGCTCGAAAACAACCTGATCGTGACCGAAATTCTCGATGCCGCGCGCGACTCCGCCAGAACCGGAACCAGAATTAAATTGCAGTGAGGACCCGCGGCATGCCGCTCGCAAGTCTGCCTTAGGAGTTCGACCGATGAGTAGCGCTGTTCTGGATCGTCCCTACGCGCCTTGCCGGCGATTGCCGCTATAGGCTTCAGCGTGTCTGCCCCAAAATCTCTTTGAGAAGCAAACCAGCGCGAAATATCCGAGACCCTCTTCAAAACACCACTTTCTGACGATTGTCTGAGTGTGGAACTCGAGAACTGGACGTGTAGCCGTTGCAATCATGTAAACGCAGTGGGAGCCCCACTTTGTGTTTCTTGTCAGTGCGCCCCGACGGTTTCCCTTCCCGATTCGCCGCGGCCAAAGCGCAAGTTCCCGCTCTGGGCGGCGGCGTTGCCCGGGTTGATCACTGCCGGGTCCTTCGCCGTCCATTCGATGCTGCAGTTGTCCCACGTGGCCGCGAATATCAATCCAGCCGCCGGCGATTCCCGGCGGGACTCCAACCGCACCTCTTGTGTGGAGACCTACGGGATCACCCTCAGTGCCAGCGAGTACTACGTGCGCGAATGGACCGTAGGAGCCCCGGCCATCAACCCGAATAATAAATCACCAGAACTCTCCACCGTGCTTCGAGGCATGGCCCGGAACAACTGTGGCGAGGCCCTCAAGAATGTCCACCTCCGGTTTGTCGTCCAGGATGACGGGCGTCGCAAGGGAGACGGTTTCTTTCTGATTGACAGCTTGGGCGTCGGCGAGGCAAAGCCCTTTGAGCGGGCGTGGATGGGCCGCGTGACTTCATATGAGGTAACGGCTGACCACTAGCTCAGCGTGGCCGCACCGCAAGTCACAAAATTGTGGGCCGCCCAGAAGCCATTCTCGGACTTGGAAACTCGCCTACTCCCAAATAATTTGATTCGCTTCGCACCAGTCGAGTGCGATCTGCCGCAACGCCTCGGCCCGGAACCGAAGCCAAGCCGGCTCAATGCCGTGCCGCCGGAGGGAGTCTTTGAAATTCCGGAATGCTCCGGCGCCGTGGATGGCGTGCAAAAGATCTTCGCGAATCCGATCGGACTGCACCGAGCCCGCGAAATCCTGCACAATCGCCCAGTCGTGAACCTCAAACTTCGAGGGAAGCTTTTGAAACCGATCGGTAGAAAGGATCTGCTTTGCGATCTCCCATTCTTGTTTCTGCCATGTCGGAAGATGATCCGGCTCCTCATCGCCGGCAGACTCCTCTGCCTCGCGCAGAAGATCGCGGGAAACGGTTTCCACCTGGCCGGTGTCGCGATCGAGGAACGAGGAGGACTCGTCGTCCAGCATCTCCAGAGCCTCGACGATGTCCTTTAGGCGGGCAGTCGCTGGCATGGTTTCGAGACCATGATACTGCCACGCGCCGCTCGCAGCCGTCATTCCCGCTCCTGATCTTCTCCGGAGCGGCTTCTCCATGGCGTCGCTAAAAGGACTCCCCAACCAGTTCTTCACTTTTCTTCCAGAGCGCCTCGGCGTTGTTTGGATCCAGCGCATATCCGCGAACTCCTTCGCTGACGGCATTGATGTTCCCGTCGTCCGGTACCAACTGGCCAACGTGGCAATTCTCGCAATAACGGCCGCCGATCTCTTCAGCCGGAGCAACTACACCGGCCCAAACCGAAGTTGCGGCTCCTTGTGGGATCGTCTTCCATTGGAAGGGAGCCCCGCCCTCTGCCGCCCGCTGTTGATTGATCTGATCGATCAACGTTTGTAAGGTGCCCGGATCCATATGCCGGCCCAACTCAGTCCGGATGCCTCCCGGGTGTACGGCCGCCGCGCGTACGCCACGCTCCCGATGGCGCCGGTCGAACGCCACCGCGAACAGAATGTTCGCTGTCTTAGACCGGCCGTAGGCGAGAAAGGGTTCGTAAGGCGTCCGCTCAAAGTTGGGATCCTGTAGATCGACGTTGGAGAAGCGGTGACCCGCGGAAGACAAGTTGATCAGCCGGCCTCCTTGGCCGATCAGCGGCGCGATCCGGTTGACGAGGACAAAGTGCCCCAGATGATTGGCGCCGAACTGCGTTTCGAAGCCATCCGCGGTATGCCCGAACGGCGTGGCCATCACTCCCGCGTTTGCGATGACGACGTCGAAGGGTTTGCCCGCCGCGAGCAACGCGTCGGCGCAGGCGCGCACGCTTCGAAGACTGGCCAGATCCAGTGCAATCAGTTCAAAGCTTCCATTCCCGGACGCCGCGTCCTCTCGAACCTGCGCGGTCGCAACCTCGGCCTTTGCCAAATCCCGCGCCGCACCCACTACCTGTGCGCCGTGCGCGGCGAGGGACCGTGCCGTCTCAACCCCGAGCCCAGCCGAAACACCCGTCACCAGGATCCGTTTGCCTCGCAGATTTACGCCCGACAAAACATCTTCCGTTGTTGAAGTCGCGCCAAACATGTTTGCCATTCTATTCCCCTTGCGTTCAGACTCATCCAGGTGCGTAACTGCGCACCCGGATTGACAACCGTCGCGATTGCCGATAAAACGGAGAGTGTCTCCGCAATTCAAATGATAATCGGAGACGGTCTCCGGTTGCAAGAATTTTGGAGGACGCATTTTAGATGGCGGCTAAGGTTCCAAAACGCGCTCCTCGCAAGCCGCGCGCCGATGCGCGGCGCAATCGCGAGCGCATTCTGGATATCGCGAAGAAGGCTTTCACCCGCTCGGGCGCCAACATCAATCTGGACGAGGTCGCCAGGCAGGCAGGCGTTGGGGCGGGAACTCTGTATCGCCACTTTCCTACCCGTGAAGCCCTGCTGGAGGCGGTTTATCGGAGTGAGGTAGAAAAGCTAGCGGCGTCGGAACGGAAATTCGCCGAGACCATGGCCCCCATCGACGCGTTGCGGGCCTGGATGTTGCTCTTCGTCGACTACATCGCAGCCAAACAAATCATCGCCCCGGCCCTGAATACGCTCATCGGCGGGCCCTCGAAGGTGTTTGAATCTACCGGCCGTCAAATCAAGGGAGCGATCCATGCGCTGGTGAAACGCGCCATCGAGAGCGGCGACATCCGCCCGGATCTCGACCCGCTGGACCTGCTCCGGGCTCTGATCGGCGTTTCGAACGTGGCGTCCGCGCCGGACTGGCCGCAAAGCGCGCGGAGACTGGTGCACATCCTCATTGCCGGTTCGCGGCCGATCGGGTAAATGCGGCGGGAGAGGCCTCCGGGACGCTTCGTAGGCTGTTCCGGGAAATCTGTCTCCCCTTTGTGGGGCCGGTTATTAACCGGCGGCGGGTTTGTAACCCGCCCAGAGCAAGCAGCCACGGCCTCACTGGCCAGACCGCCGTCCCCGCCGAAGAATGGCCCTCCGTTCGGCCGTCGAGAATGCGTGAGAATATAAGGCAGAATTGCAACATGGACAAGTCCACAATCCTTGCCCGGCTGCGAGAGTATGAGGCGGAACTGAAGGCGGCCGGCGTGGAGCATCGGTTGCTGCATGGCTCCTATGCGCGCGGAACGGCAATCCACGAAGGGTCGGACGTAGATGTGATTGCCGATTTCGACCGGAACAGGAAACAGTCCCTCATCGGGAGGATCCACCTTGAAAACCGTCTGACGGATATCCTCGGCGTTAAGGCCGGCTTGCGCGACAGAAACTTGTGCGCAAGAAAGATGCTGCGGCTCGAAGTACTGGAAAGAGCGGAGCGCGAGTCGGTTCTTGTCTTTTAGTCCGCCCCCGCAACGCTGGTTCGGCGAAATCCTGGAGACGATCATCATGATCGAGCACGAGATGTTCCGCGCGAATCCAATGGCCATTGCGGCAGTCGAGCGCAAATTGCAAAACATCAGCGAAGCCGCTATCCGGCTCGGCATCGAAGCCGTACAACGAATTCCCGCTTCAGCCATGGCGGGATATCAGAGGGATCGGAAATCAGGTTCGCCATTCATGAAGTGATGGATTTGAACACGATTTGGAACGCCGTGACGGACGACCTGCCGCCGCTCAAAGCGGGGCCGCTGCGCGCACCGAACCCGCCGCGAGCTACATGATCATCTGCCCTTGACGTTTAAGCAGCGTTCAACAAAGATAACCAAAGCCACAACAGACTGGGCGCGAAACACGCGGCCCGAAGTCGTTGTCGGCAAGACCCGGGGTGCGGCATGTTGAATCACGCACGATCAGGACACGCTGCCAGGCGGTCCCGTCTGGAAGTGCTTGGCCGCGTCCGCAGCCTGGACCATGGGTGGCGTAAATGTGGACAACTTCGAAGTAGGCGATCCGTTGAGTCCTGGTTTCGCGGTGGGCCCCTTCGAGACGCCGTTTACAGTCTCGCAGAACGGATTGACGTCTGTTGCCTGGGCGCTGGCTCATGGTGCAAGACCCGGATGGCTGAGTGCCAAGTCCAGCCGGTACCGGCAATCGACGTCGCCGTCAGACCGGCCGGAAGGTTGTCCGCAACCGTAACGGGTCGATCTGCACGCTGGTCACGCCCGCGGGAGGCGAAAATCCTACTCGGCCCCAGATATCTCAGCAGGAGGAAGTAAGCTTTGAAACTTGAATTTGGTTTTACGGGACAAATAGCGCTACCGTGCTTCTTTGGCGCCTCGTTGGCAATTGGTCAGCAGGCGTCCCAGACGACTACCAAAAGGTTACTTCACGACCCTCCCCGTGAGGACCAGCAGCGTCACACCCGACGGCCTGCAATCCCTGTCGGTACTGAAATCGCTGACCAGCAATCCACTGACACCGGCCATTCCCAGCGCGGTGGTGATCAAGATCGTGGCGTCCGCGGGAACCTGCAACGCCGCCGCGGTTAACGTGGCTAATCTCGCTCCGGGCCTGCTTTCCTGGGGCGCCTCGCTGCACGCGCTACCTACGTCGCCGGTCAGCTACGGAGTCACCGAAGCGCCATTCTCAAAGGCTTCCTTGACCGCTGCGGAACTGACGCATATCACGTCCACTTGTGGCTTCATCCAATCCGACGGCAGCGGATTCGGTATCCGTAAAGGCTGCGCCGCGGGGAGGGCTAGGCGCGGTATCAGTCCAATAGCTGGCGATCTTCGGGCAACCGCGCGACCACAGCGCCGGCGATTGCCCGATTTCTTTTGTGGCCGGTGCGGTCCGTGGCGCTGTGCGAACCAATCCGCCCGACGGTGGCTGTTGCCAATCCGGCGGTACCGACTGGAGTGCGACATTATGGACACGTGATTGGAACCGGCCGAGTTTCAAGTACCTGGGACGAACTGGGTACTGAGCGCCGGGTTCGGAAGGTGAGAAACCCGAGTCTTTACGTTGGCCTGGCTGAGGTAGCCGCCATCTCCTACGCACATCAGCACAAGGTGGCGCTGCTATTTCTGAAAGCCCCACTCACTTGAAAATATCGCGAATCTTGCCGAAGATGCCTTTCTTCTTCGGTTCGCCGTTCTTGTTGGCGGCGGGTGTGTCGCCGCTAGCTGCAAGGTCGCCGCCGGATGCGGGTAGATCGCTCGCTCTGGCTTGAGAAGTCCGGCTCACCACCACTGGCCGGTCGGCTGCGCCCGTGGCCGAGTTCGGCGCCTCCCATCCGGCAATGTGCATCGTGCCACCGCCATGCAAGTTGCACGACTCGACAGGCTGCGAACCTTCCACAAAATACTCGGTTCTTACCTGCGGGCAAGAGGCCGTCGCCAGCAACCCCGATTCCGGATCGATCTGTACGCTGGTCACGCCCGCGGGAGGCGAAAACTCGGTGACATTGCGATACTGGCGAAGCTCATGCGCCCGCTTCATAAACTCGGCCCAAACCGGCAGCGCCGACCGCGCCCCTTCTAGGTTGAGATCGCGGTTGTCGTCAAAGCCGACCCAAACGATGCAGATCAGCCGCGAACTGAATCCGGCAAACCAACCGTCATGATCCGAGGTTCCGGTCTTTCCGGCCACGGGAAAATTAATGCCCCGGCTCCAGATTCCGGCGCCCGTCCCGCTCCGCACCACTTCTTCCAATAGATTGTCCATTAAGAATGCGATGCGCGGATCCAGCACCGGTTTGTGCTCCGGCTTGGTGTCGTAGAGCGACGTGCCGTGCGCGTTGCTGATACCCGAAATGAAGTACGGCTTCGAATAGATGCCTTTGTTGGCGTAAATCGTGTATGCGCCCGCAATCTCCAGCGGTGTCACTTCATACGCGCCCAAAGCTACGGCTGGGGTGGCGTGAATCTCTAGATTCATGCCTGCCCGGCGCGCCAGATCCACCACCGCGCCATATCCCGTTTGCTCGGCGATTTTCACGGTCGCGACGTTTAGGGAGTGCGCCAGCGCCTGCCGCATCGACACCCGGCCGTAAAACTTATGCTCGAAATTGCTCGGCTGATAGGGCTTGCCGCCAAACCAGAAGGTGGTCGCTTCGTCGTCGATCACCGTGGCCGGCGTCATGACGTTGGCCGATCCGTTCAAGGCCGAATTCAACGCGGCCGCGTAAACAAACGGTTTGAAGGATGAACCCGGTTGCCGCTTGGCCATGGCCCGGTTGAGTTGGCTGGCGCCATAATTCCGGCCTCCGATCAGCGCTTTCACTTCGCCCGTAAGCGGGTCAATCGCGACCAGGGCGCACTGCGGGTCGGGGTAATGCGGGTCCTTCTTTTTGCGGCCAACCAGCTCTTTATCTACCTCTTCCATCCCGATGCGAACCGCTTCCGCCGCATCGCGCTGGAGATCGATGTCGAGCGTGGTGTAAATCCGGTAACTGGTGTTTTGAAAATCGTAATCTTGAAACTTGTCCAGCAGCGCGTCATTGACCAGGTCGACAAAGTAGGGCGCATCGGTGGACTCGGTGCTGTGGCGGGCGAGCACCAGTGGCGACGCCGCGGCATCCTCATATTCCCGGTCGGTAATGTATTGGTTTTCGTGCATCAGCTTCAGCACGACGTTGCGCCGTTGCCGCGAGCGCTCCGGCCAACGGTACGGATTGGTAAAACTCGGCTGTTGAATCAGTCCGGCAATCGTGGCCGATTCCGGCAACGTCAAACGGCTGACATCTTTCCCGAAGTAGACTTGCGCCGCTTCTCCAAATCCGCGGATCCCGAAGCTGCCGCGATGTCCCAGGGGCACCTGATTGGCATAAAACTCGAAGATCCGTTCTTTGGAAAGCTTCTGTTCCAGGTTTAGCGTGATCAACAATTCCGGAATCTTGCGCCGCCAGGTCTTGTCGTTATCCAACCAAAACAGCCGCGCCGTCTGTTGCGTCAGAGTGGACGCCCCTTGCGCGTACCTCCGCTCCTTGACGTCGATATATGCCGATCTCAAAATGCGGATGGGATCGAACCCCGAATGCTGAAAGAAGCGCTTATCTTCAGCCGCCAGAACGGCGCGCACCAGCACCGGCGGCAAATCTTCAAAACGAACCAGCCGGCGTTTCTCACGATTCTTGTCAAACAGGTTCGAGATCAGTTGAGGCTCGATCGTGTACTCGGTTCGATCTGTGTTGTCCGCTAGCGAGATGATCTTCTGGATCGCCCCTTTGTCGAACCTTACGACGCCCTCGTCCCGCCGGAAATAGCTATCCGGACCCGGATAAATGTCGATTTCGTCCGGCTTGATCGTGTAGTAGCCGACCCGATTGGCTCGCGACTCGTTGTAGCCCGCCCGTCGCAGGTCGTTGGCCACTTCCTGCGGCGTCAGCTTGTCGCCGACCGCCAGAGTCTGCGGCGCGGCCAGCAGCATGGAGGTGTTTTGGAAAGGCCCCGCGGCGATTTTCTCCTCCATCAACTTTGAGTACTTGATGTAGTAGAAAGCGAAAATAGCAACGAACGCCGTGATCGAAAAAACAGCGATCCCGATCGCGGTTCTGCCAGCCGGATGCAAAGCGAAGCGAACGATGCCCGCCTTCTTTTTTACTGGGACTTTGACCGCCACTGGTCTTTATCTTCTCACGCCGTATGTTCCCACGCCGTTTCCCCCGCGGTCCGTCAATAGGTAGACGGCAAAACTACCCAACCAGTGTCCACCCTCGTAATGCTCTCCCGTTACGGACCGTAGTCCGTCGCGCGCGTGCTCGCCCGCGGTCGTGACTAGGGATTTCGCGCGGGCGTCGCCCGCGGGCAGTGCTCGAGCGATTCCGTGTAGCATCCAAGCCCGGCTGAGATTCAGCCCGTCCAAGTGCGCCAGCTTGCCGTCGGACGGATCCGTCACCACTTCCGGCTTCATCCAAATTGACCCGTCTCGAGGAATACCCGGCAGGAAATCGCTAAGCCATCTGGCAAAATCCGCCGGGGGCAACACTCGCCGCATCACATCCGCCTCCGCCAGACACGGCGAGAGGAAGTCTTCACCGGAAGGCTCATAGGAAATCGGACATCCCTGGTCGTTTCCATAAAAGGCCCGGGCTCGCTCACTCGCCAGCGCGGCGAACTTCGGATCCCGAGTCGAATCCAGCATCAGGCCCAAACCGAACGCGGTATTGCTGTGCTCACCAGACCGGACTGGATGAGACAGCTTTCGCAACCACTCTTCCAATCGCCCAATGGCTGCTTTTTCGAGCGGCTCGATATTGGCGGCCCACTGTCGAGCTTGCGGATCGTCCCATTCCCTCAACTCCGCCGCCAGTTGCAGCAGCCAAGTAAGCCCATATGGGCGCTCGAAGCTCGACCGCCCTTCGCCGGCTACATACGCAGCTTCCGCCGCCAGATTGTCCTGAGTCAGGCTCTTGCCCAACGCCGCCTTGGCCTCGGCAGCGAAAGGCGCATCCGGAAATCGTCGCGCTAACCGCGCCAGCATCCAATGCCCATGCACCGACGAATGCCAGTCGAAGCAGCCATAAAACGCCGGAGTCAGTTGCCGCGGCGGAAGCACGTCCCGATCCGAATTTAAGACATGCCCGATCTTGTTCGGGTACTCGCGATGAACGCAGGCGAGCGCCAGCTTCGCGAAGCGCTCCGCAGTCGGCTCATCCAGCGTCTGCCCGTGCAACGTCATGGTTAATACGGCTAAAGCCGGCAATCTCATAAAGGGGTCAAGCCAGCACCTGTCTCGGGCATAATTTCTAACCGCACTGCGGTCAAGCCCCGAACGTCAGTGAGGGGACGTCGGTGAGGGGACGTCAGTGAGGGGATGTCGGTGAGGGACCAAACGCCAATCCCCTCACTGACGTTCGGGGCTAGAGCTGGGGCTGCTTCAGCGCGAGTAGAACCGCAGCACCGTTTCCACCGGATACTTGATGTCCTTTTTGCCGGTCGCGGCTGCGCCCCCGGTTCCTACGGCTGCGCCGCTACCGGCCCCAATGGCTGCGCCAGCGCCGCCTCCCGCGGCCGCGCCGATAATCGCGCCGAGCACCGCGGTTCCGCCAATCGCCGCCACATTTCTCTTGGCGTGATCGCGGCCCGACTTATTCAAAGAATCCGTCGAAACCGGGATGCCATTCACCGAGGTTACCGCTAGATCGAGTTCCGCTTGACCGGACAGCCGGCCGGAGGCGGCCGCGGCGACTACCGTGCCCTCCACCGGATCCCCACGGCGAGCCAGGATGTTATTATCCACCACGACGTCGCGCTGCAAAGTGCCCTGCCAGCGGTCGCCGGCCTTGCTTTTATCGGACGACAAAGTTTGGCCCAACCGGACATTGATTTCAGTTCCAGCCGGGATATTGCTGGCTGCCACGGGTGGAGGTGGCGGCGGAGGGTTGTCTTGTGCCTGCAGCACAAACGCCGCCGTGAGAATCGCGAAGCATAATTTTCCGAGGCGCATAAAAGGTCTCCTGACAAAATGCTATCATCCTGATTCCCATGCGCTGGCTGGATCTGGGAGTCATCGTCGTTTATCTGCTGGCGATCACCTGGTTCGGTGCGCGCTTCCGCGCCTCCCAGAAGACACTGCGCGACTATTTTCTGGGCGGCCATAGCGCGCCGTGGTGGGCCATCGGGCTTTCGATCGTCTCGGCTGAAACCAGCACGCTAACCGTCATCGGCACACCCGCTCTGTCGTTCAACGGAAACTTTCAGTTTTTGCAGTTGGTCTTGGGATATCTGCTGGCGCGTATTGTCATTTGCGTTTTGTTTCTGCCCCAATACTTTCGTGGAGAAATGTTCACCGCGTATGAACTGATGCGCCGGCGTTTTGGCGAGCGTATCCGGAGATTGACGGCGGGCACTTTTCTCATCCTGCGCGCCCTGGCTGAAGGCGTACGCGTCTTCGCCATTTCGCTGGTTATCTCCATTGTGCTCGGAACCGGCGAAGTGGTTTCCATCCTCGTGATTGTTATCCTGACGCTCTTTTATACCTTTGAAGGCGGCCTGACGGCGGTCATCTGGACCGACGTCGTGCAGATGGTTCTCTACGTAGGCGGAGCGGTTCTCAGCTTTTTTGTAATTCTGAAGCAGATTCCGGGCGGCTGGGCGCACGTCGCTGACATTGCTGGAACTGTTCACAAGTTTCAGGTCTTCGACTTTCGGTTTTCTCTGACGCCCGAGTTCTTTTCACGCAGCTATAGCTTCTGGGCGGGTTTGATCGGCGGCTGTTTTCTCACCACCGCCAGCCACGGTACGGAACAATTGCTGGTGCAGCGCCTGCTGGCCGCGAAAACGGAGCGCGAAAGCCGTGCCGCGCTGCTGGCCAGTTGGCTGGTAATCTTTTTCCAGTTCAGCTTGTTCCTGTTTATCGGTCTCATGCTGTTTGTCCACTATTCGGACCAGCATCTTGCCGCGCCCCAACCGGCCGACCGCCTGTATCCGGATTTCATTTGGCATAATCTGCCGCCGGGCATCAGCGGTCTGGTGATCGCGGCTATCCTGGCCGCCGGCATGTCGAACCTAAGCGCCGCGTTGAATGCGCTGGCGTCTACCACCATCATGGATTTTTACCGCCCCTATTCGCAAAAGCGATCGCAGCATCGCACCGAATCTCAATTCCTGATGCTGGCAAAATGGGCGACAGTCGGTTGGGGAGCGATTCTGTTTCTGGTAGGGCTCGTCGCGCGCAACTGGGGATCGGTTCTGGAGGCAGGCCTGTCCATCGCGTCCATCCTCTATGGCTCGCTGCTGGGCGTGTTCCTTCTCGGGTTGCTCACCAAGCGAGTGCAGGAAAATGCCGCCATGATCGCCATGGTGACCGGGCTGGCGGCCATGATCGCCGTCAAACAATTTACGCACGTCGCTTTCACTTGGTATGTCGTGATTGGAACTACCGTGACTTTCACAACTGGCGTGGCGGCGTCATTCTTAACGGGAGAGAAAATTGATCGAACAGATTGAAAAAAACGACCGTCACGGTCTGAAGCGCGATCTGGGAATCTGGAGCGCCGCATCCATCGTAGTCGGCACCGTTATCGGCAGCGGAATTTTCCTGGTTCCCAACGCCATGATCCAGAACACCGGATCGCCCTTCATGGTCTTCATGGTCTGGATCGCGGGCGGTTTATTATCTCTGTTCGGCGCTCTCAGCTACGCTGAGCTGGCCGCCGCCTTGCCGGAAGCGGGCGGCGAGTATGTCTACCTTAAGGAAGCCTACGGACCTTTATGGGGATTCCTGTATGGTTGGACGCAAATGTGGGTTGCCAAGAGCGGCTCCATCGCCACGCTGGCTACGGGTTTCTTCATCTATCTCGCCAATTTTCGGCCGGAATTGGAGCAGGTGTGGGTCACCATTCCTTTGCCTTTGGGAGAGCACGGCGCACCGCTGGACGTCCACTATGGACAACTGCTGGCAATCGTCGTGATTGCTCTACTCGCCGCGCTGAACTATGTGGGAGTGAAAGTCGGCGGCGACGTCCAAGTGGTGATTACGGTGATTAAAGTCGCCCTCATCGCCGCAATCATCGTCATCGGATTGGGATCGAGCGCCGGAGCGGTCGCCAATTTTCGAAGCACGGTGCCTGCCATTGGTGGCGCCGCCGGATTTTTTGCCGCCCTGGTCGGCGCGCTGTGGGCCTACGACGGATGGAACAACGTGGCCATGGTGGCTTCAGAGGTAAAACATCCGCAGCGCAATCTGCCGCTCGCGCTGATTGCGGGCACGCTGGCTGTAGTCGCGATCTATCTTTTCGCGAATCTGGCGTATTTTTACGTGCTGCCGGCATCGGAAGTCGCCGCCACTCCCAGAGTTGCCGGCGCCATGATGGGACGCATTCTCGGCAGCCGTGGGGCCGGCGCCGTCAGCGTGGCGGCCATGATCTCGATCTTCGCTGCCCTCAACGGATCGATTTTGTCGGGCTCCCGCGTGCCTTTTGCCATGGCGCGTGACGGGCTTTTCTTCCATTCCATCGGCTACATACATCCCACATTCCGTACTCCCGGCGTTTCCATCGTGGCGCTCAATCTGTGGGCTGCCTTGCTGGTTTTGAGCGGGCGTTACGATCAGCTATATACCTATGTTATTTTCGCCAGCGTCATTCTCTATGCCATGGCAACGGCCTCGGTGATTGTGCTGCGATACCGCCAGCCCGATCTCCCGCGCCCTTATCGGACCCTCGGGTACCCATTTGTGCCGTTGGCATTTGTACTCGGAATCAGCTTCCTGGTAGTCTCTACGCTGATCAAATCGCCCCGTGAATCCCTCATGGGCCTGGGGATCATTTCCCTAGGGCTGCCATTTTATTTCTACTGGAAGACCCGGCTCCGCGCCAGGAATTCCGGCCCGCCGGCCCTCCGCTGAGGCCGGAAGCAGCTCCGAGAACTGCCAGTACCCAAACTTTTTTGTTCCGCCCTGGGAACAAGATACTTGAAATGTGTTCACAAATGAGTTACAAAAGACTCTAAAGGTTGTTTAGTTCGTGTTACTTGTCGCTTTCCACGTTGGGGAGCGAAGAAACATCTAAGTTGGGGGAATATGGACGTCGCGAAAATGCTGGCGGAACTCCGCCAGGAGCGAGAACAAATCGAAGAAGCCATCATGAGTCTGGAAAGGCTGGCGCGCGGCCGCGGTAAGCGGCGCGGGCGCCCGCCAGCCTGGATGACTGAAGTGAAACGGCGCCGGCCGGCCACCCGGCAGCAAAAACAAACCGAAAACCGAGGCCAAGGCTTCGGTAAGCAAAGCGGCTGTCGCATAGGCATCTGCAAAATTGAACTGGCCGCCGTGTCAGGCCGCGTCAGTTCTCCTAGATAGAACCACGACGCTGTGGGGGAAACGCGAGTTTCTCTCATAGCGTCGCTACAAATCCGCCAAAACCCGGCCCTGATATTCGTGTTTTTGTTCTACTGCCGATACCCCTGGTAGGTGTAGCCAACCGAGGCAGCCGCAATCGTAGCTACCTGGCTCCGCAGCGCGCTCAGCGACCGTTTGTCTTTGCGCGGGTGAATGTAGTTGGTCAGCAGGATCACGAAGCTCTTCGATTGCGGATCGATCCATATAGAGGTGCCGGTATATCCGGTGTGGCCGTAGGAGCCGATGGGAAACAGTTTTCCCCGGTTGCGCGAAAACGGTGAGTCGATATCCCAGCCCAGACCGCGCAGGATGGGTTGATCGGGTGGCGACTGCGAATGAGTGAATTTCTCGACCACCTCTGCCGAGAACAACCGTTTCCCAAGAAATACTCCTCGATCCAGCATCATTTGCGCGAATTTGGCGAGATCGTCCGCCGTTATGAACAGCCCGGCATGGCCCGCTACTCCACCCATATAGCGTGCGGTGGGATCGTCCACGATCCCTCGCATGGGCGGCCCTCCCGCGGGATCGAACTCGGTAGGAGCAATCCTGGCAATCTCCGAGGCCGGCGGAAGAAAACGGGTATCCTGCATGCCCAGCGGCTGAAAAACCTGCGCGCGCGCGAAGTCCGAAAGCATCTGCCCGCTCAAGCGATGAACCATCTCGCCCAGCAGGATGAAATTGATGTCGCTGTATACAAATTTGACGCCCGGCGGCCCGGTTGGCTTCTCCATCAGGGCCTTCCGCACACCCGTTTCATAACCACTCCAAGGTGGCTTGAGGGTCAAATCGGGCGGCATGCCGGAGAAATGCGTCATCAGATTGCGCACCGTGATCGCGCTGTGCCCTCCCTGAAATTCCGGCAGGTACTTCGTGACCGGCTGATCGACATCCAATTTGCCCTGATCGAATAGCTTCATCAGGCAGGAGGCAGTCGCAATTACCTTGGTGAGCGAAGCGGCGTCAAAAATCGTGTCCAGCGTCATGCGCTCGCGCTGGGGCACGATGGCTCTATCGCCGTACGCTTTGCGATAGAGAATTTTCCCGTCGTGTCCGATCAAAACCACGGCGCCCGGCGTGGTTCCCGCCTGAATCGCATCGTCAATTGCCTGATCGAGCGCGGTTGCTCCCGAGAAGCCTTCCCGGGCGTGGGAGGCCTCCTGCGCACGGGACGCTTCCGGCGCACAAATCATCAACGCGGTGACGGCCACCAACGCAAGCAAGCCTGGTTTCTTCATAGCGGTGTTTTCATAGCAAGGGTTTCATAGCAGCGCGGAGCGTGATGCGCGTCGCCGGCCGAATGTTCAGGAATTTGAACGCGCCGCAGTTCCTTTGCGCGAATCCCTCAAAAGTCTCATTGCAGTTTTTTGGCGGCCTCATCGAGAATCTTGGCCAATTCGATATCCTTGGCAGTGATTCCGCCCGCATCATGGGTGGTCAAATCCACGGTTACCAGGTTGTAGACATTGAACCACTCGGGATGATGATTCAGAACTTCGATGGCTGCCGCGGCGGTGCTCATGAACTGAAACGCAACCGTGAAATCCGCAAATTTATACACGCGGTGAAGTTTGCCGTTGATCACCTGCCAACCAGTCAGCGAGGCGATCTCGGCATGCAGTTCCGCTTCGGTCAGTTTCTGCATAATTCAATTATCGGGGAGAGCGGCGCCAGACTGCTAATTTCTCCTCGATTCTGTTCAGTCGCGGGAGCGGCAACAACGGTATCCTGAAAGCGGATGCTTCGCAGCGCGCTGCTGTACCTGTCCGGGCAACCTTCGTTGCGCCGGTGGACCGAGACTTCCTCGCTTGCCGACCGGATGACCAAGCGCTTTGTGGCGGGGCAAACGCTGGAGGATGAACTCGCCGCTTGCCAGCGGCTGAATAGCGATTGCATCCTGGCGACGGTAGACTACCTCGGGGAAAATGTGCACTCGCTCGAGGAAGCCCGCGAGTGCCGCGATATCTACTTGCGCGCGCAACAGGAGATCCGGGCCCGCGCCATCCGCGCCAGCGTTTCGATCAAGCTGACTCAGTTCGGCCTGGACTTTTCGACGGACGAATGTCTCGCCAATGTGGACCCGCTGGTCGCCCAGGCCCAGGCCATGGGCAGCCGCGTGGAAATCGACATGGAGCACAGCGGCTATGTCGACCGGACGCTCGAAATCGTGTGCGCTTTGCATCAACGTTACCGCAGCGTCCGGGCGGTAATCCAGGCCTATCTTTTTCGAAGTGAGAAGGATGTAGAGATGCTGAACGCCCAGGGAATTCCGATCCGGTTGTGCAAAGGCGCCTACAAAGAGCCCCCGGAGGTGGCTTTCCCAAAAAAGACTGATGTTGACGCCGCTTACGTCCGATTAATGCAACAGATGCTGTCGTCGGGGGTGGACCCGGCAATCGCCAGCCACGACGAGAAGATCGTTCGCGCGGCGCAACGCTATGTCCGGGAGAAAAACATCGCGCCGGACTGTTTTGAGTTTCAGATGCTCTACGGGATCCGGCGGGACTTGCAAAAGGAACTTGTCGAGAAGGGGCATCGTCTTCGGTTATATGTGCCGTATGGCAATGCATGGTATCCGTACTTCATGCGGCGGCTGGCGGAACGCCCAGCCAACGTGCTGTTCCTGGCGCGGAATCTGATGCGAAGCTAGCGCCGGGTGAGCGAGCTAATAGCGATAAGGGAACTAGAAAGGCAAAAAAGGAGTCAAAGTTATATGAGGTACTGGGCCTATCTTCTGGCGAAAGTGTTGGCGGCCGGCACTCTGGTGAGCGGCATCTGGCATGGTCTTAATCTGCTCCTGTCCCCGACCACCGCCTTTTTCCGCTGGCATCCGCAATCTTTGGTTGTCTCATCGTTCGCTCACGACCTCGGCTATACCTTCGCCATGATGCTGTTTTTCCTCTTTTGTTCCGGGTTGGCCTATCTCGTGGTTTGGGACCAGCGTTACCGCTGCCGAACTTGCCTGCGGCGTCTGAGAATGCCCGTACACGCCGGATCTTGGCCCAATATGTTGCTCATTGGGCAGCCCCGGACTGAATACATTTGCGTCTACGGCCACGGAACCTATAAGGTGCCGGAAGTTCAGATCACCGGCTCAACACGGGATTGGGCGCCGCACGAAGACAATATTTGGAAAGAGCTGGAATCGATCGAGGCCGCTAACAGATAGAAAAATTCCCAGCAATCGCCAAGCAACGTATAGAAGTCGTAGCGATACTATACGAACCGCAACTTAGCTCAACGCCGAGTTCCATCGCCGCATACGGTCCGCGCCGTACCGGGTCCTCGCGAACTGCCCGTCAGTTGGCTTTAATTCCTACCACCTTGACGTCCTCCTAGTAGTTGGATCCTTGCCGCTTCTGGCTGGCGGAATCTTTCTCGGCGCAGGGTTTCACCCAGTGTTTGCGAGCATCAGGATGAGGTTGCCGACCGTCTCCAGCTTTGACGAAATCTACCGAGCCGCGACCGTGAGGGAGCGGTGGCGCAGCCAATGGCGCGGGCATAAGCCAAGCCTGTTTAAGGCAACGCCTAAGCCGTCAGCCATTCCGCTGTCGTCTCGTTTATCGTCAACTCGAGAGTTACCACCGACAAGCGTTGTCCCGGACGCAGTGCCTGCAGCAGAATCTGGCGCTGGTTTACAAATCTTAAGGCGTCACGATACGTATTTGCGACGGCGGTAGTCTGCACAAATGTGACTTCTTCGATCACTCCGACGCCAAACTCGCTTTGCAGGCTCCGGGGGATATCGCGCAAAATGAGGGTCGCGCCCGGCGGAATGCACACCGCGCAGGGCTGCTGGTCAGGCGCCGGATCCGCTACAAACCACCTTTTAACGGCGCTCCACGACCAGATTCGCGGCGCGGTTTTTCGGCCCAAGCTGTCCATCAGCGGTTCAACTTCTTGCGGTGATGCCAAGCCCATCGATCCGCCAAAAAAGCGATGCACTACCAGTTCTTCGCCGTCCTTGGCGAGCCGATTTGTAAATGCATGAAGAGAATAATCGCACATGCGGAAATTTCTCCTTTGCTGCTGGGGCTGGCGGCTTTTTCACTGCTCTGCCCGGCCCAAACCAGCGTACTCACTCAACACAACGATTTGTTCCGAACCGGTCAAAACCTCACGGAAACGATACTGACACCAGCCACCGTCTCGAGCGCACGGTTTGGTGTACTATTCCATACTCCTGTCGATGGATACGTGTATGCACAGCCTCTGTACGTGCCACACCTGACCATTCAAAATAAAGGTGCGCGCGACGCCCTATTTGTCGCTACCGAACACGATAGTGTTTTTGCCATAGATGCTTCTACCGGTGACCCTCTGTGGAAAACCAGCTTTCTCGATCTTGCCAAACAGATCACCAGCGTTCCGGCCGTCCTGACGAACTGCGGCTCCATTACTCCCGAGTTGGGCATTACCGCTACGCCGGTGATCGATCCCCTCACTCGCACCATATTTATAGTGGCCATGACGCTGGAGAACGGTCAGGATTTTGTCCACCGGCTGCATGCGCTGGATATCGCGACCGGCCGGGAGCGGCCCGGAAGTCCCGTGGAGATCCAGGCAACTTATCCGGGAATCGACAGTAGCGGAAATCCGCTCGTGTTCAATCCGAAGCTTTACAAGGAGCGTGCCGGTCTCGCGCTTTGGAATGGCGTGGTGTACACGTCCTGGTCTTCGCACTGCGATACGGGCGATTATCACGGCTGGATTCTGGGCTATGACGCGCGAACGCTGAGCCAGGTGAGCGTGTTCAACAGCTCGCCTGGCGGTATTGGCGGAGCTTTTTGGGCCAGCGGCGCCGCTCCCGCCGTCGACGCGTCTGGAAACCTGTACGTTCTTTCCGGCAACGGCGCGTTCACCGCCGGCCATGGCGGATCGGACTATAGCGATAGCTTCCTTAAGCTCTCAACCTCTACCGGTCGTCTCGCCTTGACCGATTTCTTTTCGCCCTACAACGTTAACTATCTCGATAACTTCGACGTGGACATCGGCTCGAGTGGCGCCTTGTTGCTCCCCGATTCGGAGGGAAGCAGGGTGCACCCCCATTTACTGGTGAGCGCGGGCAAGGAAGGCCGGCTCTATGTGCTCGACCGGGATCGCATGGGTGGGGTCCAGACCGGCGCCGATCTGTCGGCGGTGCAAACGGCATCCGAAATGATCGGGTCGCTGTTCGGCGTCCCCGCGTACTTCAATGGAGCGGTTTATTTCTGTCCTGTGAATGACTCTTTAAAAGCCTTCCGTCTGCGCAACGGCAGTCTTGTGCCTACTCCGTTTACTCAGACCAACATTGCGTTCGGCTATCCCGGCGCCGTGCCCAGCATCTCCGCGAACGGAATCGAAAACGGGATTGTGTGGATGGTGGATCCCGAGGCGCATCTACGCGCGTATGCCGCTCAAGACCTGCTGCATCCTTTGTTTGTGAGCGGCAATCTCGGTTCCTATGTCAAGTTTTCGACGCCCACCATTGCGGACGGCCGTGTGTTCGTCGGTACGGCGGACAGCCTGGTCGCTTTCGGTTTGGCCAGCTCCACCGGTTCTCGCTGGTGAATGCCTTCATGAAACAACTGGCCGGAAATCGATTTTCCGGCTCAATTACCCCTTCCGAACCGCAACCGTTTCTTGCCGCTTCTGGCAAATATTTTCGGCGCATGCGTTCACCAGCATCAGAACGTGGTTGCCGACAATCTCCAACTTTGACGAATTCTACCGAGCCGCGACCGTGAGGGAGCGGTGGCGCACCATCGCAGAGCCTGTTTGGTTCCGGCTTTGCCGGGTTGGGGAGCGGTTGAATTGGTTGTTTCGTGACAGGTCCTCAGGTCGACGACCTGCAACCAGCTTTGTGCCAATGGTCCGCGGCTCACTGCCAACCGTTCGTCTCGCTTTGCGACTCAGAACTCCATCACCGCCCGCACCAGCGGCGTGACGTAACCGCCTACTTCTATTTCTCCGGTCGCGCGAACGTGCACGTGCAAAAAGCTGCGGCGGCCCATCTTGGTTCCTTGTTCGCTGACAAATCTTGTTCCCGCGGCTCCGGAAACCAGCTTGTGCCGGATCATGTACGCAGCCAGTGGCCCAGTGGCGCTGCCAGTGGCGGGATCTTCGATCATCCCGTGCTCTGGCGCGAACATGCGTGAGTAGGCGCCTTCGGGCGTCGGCGTAAACACAAAGGTACAGATAACCTTGGGATACGTCCCCTTCAGGCGCTTCACGCCGGCCATCTCGATCGCGGCCCGATCGACGGCCGCTTTGTCTTTGACCCCGATAAAGACCGTGGGATTTCCGGCGCTAACAATCTGAGGCGCCACGTCCAGCATGTCGTCAACCGCCAGTCCGAGAACCTCGGCGCACAAGCTCCGCTCGAACACCGGGCCGTCCTCGATAGCAGGCGTGGTCAGCCAAATGAGCGGACGCTTGCCTGGTTCCACGCGGATGGCAACCGGGCCCACGTTTTCCTCGAGTACGAAATGCTCGCGGCCGGCCGGTACGACGCCTTCGTCCAGAAGAACGAAAGCCGAGCCGATGGTCGGATGGCCGGCGAAATCCATTTCGCGCGATGGCGTGAAAATACGCACTCGAGCCGCGGATTCGGGACGCGCCGCCGGGAAAACGAACACCGTCTCCGACAGATTCAGCTCCCGCGCGATGCTCTGCATGGCCGCGTTGCTGAGACCGTCGCCCGACGGGAACACCGCCAGCGGATTTCCTTCCAGCGGCCGCTCCGTAAAAACATCCACTACCCGGTAGGGATGGGTCTGTGAATCGCTCATGGGATCCAGTATACTTAGTTAGTTGGCAAACTGTCTATATGAATTTTGAACTCGCGCTGCGCGCGCTGGCAAACGACCGCCGGTTGCGGATTCTCGAATGGCTGAAGGACCCGCGCGCGAATTTCCCTCCGCAGGTGGATGGCGATCTGGTCAAGGACGGAGTATGCGGTCTCAACATCGCCGCGAAACTCAAAATCACCCAGCCCACCGCTAGCGAACACTTGCGAGTGCTGTCACAAGCCGGGCTGATTCACGGCAAGAAGATCAAACAATGGACGTTTTACCGCCGCGACGAAGCGGGCATCAAACAACTCAAAAAGACGATCGCCACCAAGTTATAGACATGCTTCACTCTCAGATTCATGACGCGGAGCGCCTCATTCGCCCGCACATTCGCCGCACGCCGGTGATCGAAGTGGATGGCTCGGACTTCGGTTTGCCCGGGGTCGGCTTGGTTCTCAAGCTGGAGCTGCTGCAGCACGCCGGGTCGTTCAAAGTTCGCGGTGCGTTCGTCAATTTGCTCAGTCGCAAGATACCAGCCGCGGGAGTTGCCGCGGCCTCCGGCGGAAATCATGGCGCCGCCGTTGCCTATGCCGCCGGCAAGCTGGGCATTCCCGCCACGATCTTTGTCCCCAGCGTAGCTTCCTCCGCCAAAATCGATCGCATTCGAAGTTACGGCGCGAACCTGGTCATTACCGGCGACCGCTACGCCGACTCGCTGGCTGCGGCCGACGCTTGGATCGCTCAATCGGGCGCCCTTTCTATCCACGCCTACGACCAGGAGGAAACCCTGCTCGGCCAAGCTACGGTCGGGATGGAGTTGGAACAACAAGACCCGCGGATCGACACGCTCCTGGTCGCGGTGGGTGGCGGCGGGTTGATTGGCGGAATCGCACTCTGGTATGGCGGCCGCATCAAGATCGTCGGCGTAGAGCCCGAGAAGGCGCCCACATTGACCGCCGCGCTCAAAGCAGGCCGTCCGGTCGACGCTGAAGCCGGCGGACTGGCGGCCGATTCGCTCGCTCCCAAACGCGTCGGCGAGATGATGTTTCCTCTCGCGCAGAACTATGTCGATGAGGTCGTCCTGGTGACGGATGAAGCGATTCAACAATCGCAGAAAGTACTGTGGGATGTGTTGCGGATCGCCAGCGAACCGGGTGGCGCAGCGGCGTTATCCGCGTTGCTTTCCCAAAAGTACAAACCCAAGCCGGGCGAACGCGTGGGCGTGTTGGTTTGCGGCGGCAATACGTCGGCCGTGCAGTTTTGAAAGGTCAACTTTATGTCCATCTACGAAAAACTGAAGGAACTTGGCATTGCCCTGCCAACGATGGCGCCGCCCGCGGCGGCTTATCTTCCCTACGTTCGCACCGGCAACCTGCTGTTCTTGTCGGGCCATATCGCCAAAAAGAACGGCAAGCCCTGGACTGGTCAACTCGGAGCCGATCTGACGGTACCCGAGGGCGTGCTCGCCGCGCGTTCCATCGCGATCGATTTGCTGGGAACGCTCCATGCCGCCACCGGTGACCTGAACCGTCTGGAGCGCATCGTCAACCTACTGGTCTTGGTGAACAGTACACCCACATTCACCGAACACCATCTGGTAGCAAACGGCGCGTCGGAATTGCTTGTCGCGGTTTTTGGAGACTCCGGCGGGCACTCGAGAGCGGCCTTCGGCGCGGCCCAAATCCCGCTGGGCTCTTGCGTCGAGATCGCTCTGGTCGCCGAGCTCAAGGCAGACTCCGCATAATGCTCAGTGTTGGCCGAACTCACACAATCCCCCCGCCTAATCTGCTCTGCATGTGGGGCGGCCGCCCGCGCCCGCGCCCGACCCCCTGGTCGGGCTCCGGAGTTTCTCTCGACCGCCAAGGCGCGGGTCCAGCTACATTTTGTCAGCCCCGAACCTGAGTGAGGGGAAGGGCGAAGTTCCCCTCACTGACGTTCGGGGCTGGAAGGACGAATTTCGTGGCACAGCTAGCCCGCGCCGACCCCCTGGTCGGGCTCACCACAAAACCCAATCAAGCCGGCTGCTGCATCGTCATGCAGTGCAGCGTCCCCAGCCCAAGCACCAGATCGAGACTATGAATGCCCACTACTTGCCGCTCCGGAAACAACCCTGCGAGCGTCGAGAGCGCTACCCGGTCACTCGGGTCATTGAACGTAGGGACCAGCACCAGCGTGTTTGCAATATAAAAATTAGCGTAGCTCGCCGGCAGCCGTTGGCCGTCAAAATAAAGTCGCTCGGGCATCGGCAACAAGACCACGCGCAGGCCGGCCCGCTGCAACCGCTCCAGGTTCTCGCCGTCCTCCTGCTCCACCAGCACCACGGTGTTTTCATCGACGAAGCGCGCCAGATCGTCCACGTGGCCATGGGTATCATCGCCCTCAATGCCTTTGTTCAGCCAGATCGTTTCGCCAATGCCGAGATACTTGGCAAAATATGACTCCAGATCCGCTTTGCTCAACCCCGGATTCCGCACCTGTACATCCTGGCTGAGCAGGCATTCTTCCGTAGTCAGCATCTTTCCCGCCCCATTGACGTCGATCGCGCCGCCTTCGAGCACAATCCCTGGCTCAAACGCGCGCAAGCCCAACTGCTGCGTCAGCGCCGCCGGAACCGCATTGTCTTCCTGCCAATTGCCATACTTCGACCAGCCATGGAAAAGCCAGTTCGTGATCGCGATTTCTCCTTCCTCATTTCGAACGAAGAGCGGGCAAAAATCCCGACTCCAACTGCGATTGGTCGGCTGTCGGAAAAATTCAACGGCATCCAGGTTGGCGCCACTTTTCCGGAACACACTGCGCGCCTGCCGCTCGGCCGCTTCGCTCTCGACCAACACGCGGACGCGCTCCACCCGCGACACCTTCTTCACGAAATCGCCATAGACCCAATGCACCGGCGCGAATTTGCCCGGCCAGTCCGTGCGCTCGTGCGGCCAGGCGAGCCAAGTGGCTGCGTGCGGCGCCCATTCGGCCGGCATGCGGAAGCCGGTCAATCCAGCCATCGTTTGACCAATGGCTGATAGGCGTCGATCCGCCGGTCCCGGATAAACGGCCAATTGCGCCGCACGTCATCCATGCGCTTCGGGTCGCATTCCACCACCAGAATTTCTTCGTCTGTGCTCGAAGCCTGCGCCAGCACCTGTCCAAATGGATCGGCCACGAACGACGAACCCCAAAACTCCAACCGCTGCTCGGGCGGCCCTTCGAATCCCACGCGGTTCACCGCCGCTACGTAGATTCCGTTGGCGATGGCATGCGCCCGCTGGATCGTGCGCCAGGCATCTAATTGCGCTGCCCCAAATTGCTCTTTTTCTGAAGGGTGCCAGCCAATGGCGGTCGGATAAAACAAAATATTCGCGCCTTGCAAGGCCGTGAGCCGCGCGCCCTCCGGATACCATTGGTCCCAGCACACCAGCACTCCCACGCGCGTGTACTTGGTGTCGAAATTCAGGAATCCCAGATCGCCCGGCGTAAAGTAAAACTTCTCAAGGTAAAGCGGGTCGTCGGGAATGTGCATCTTGCGATAGATGCCGGTGAGTTCTCCATCGTCGCCAATCACCGCGGCGGTATTGTGATACAAACCAGCGGCCCGCCGTTCAAACAGCGACGCGATCACCACGACTCCGAGTTCGCGCGCGATCTTTCCGATGGCCTCGGTGCTTGGCCCAGGGATGCTTTCGGCCAGATTGAAGAGTTCGACATTTTCCACCCGGCAGAAGTATTGGGATCGGAACAGCTCCTGCAGGCAGATGATTTCCGCTCCGCGCCCAGCCGCCTCCCGAATGCGCCAGAGCGCCTTCTCCAGATTTTCATGGGGATCCAGGGAACAGCTCATCTGGATCAACCCCACGCGAAACTTGTCGCTGCTCGCAACTGGCATAGTTTCCATTGTCGCCGGTCTGGCATGACAAACTGGTTAAGGCAGTGAAACGGATTCAGGTCTATCTCGACGATGATGTCTGGAACATCATGCATGCACGCGCCAAGGGAGCTGGGACGACGATCTCTGAACTCGTGCGGCAGGCAATCCGAGAGCAATACATCGGGAACCTCGAGGAGCGCAGGAGAGCCATGCTTGCCATTGTCGGCCTTCGCCGCGACCGTCGCGAATTCAACGATCCTGAGGCCTACGTTCGGAGTCTCCGAAGTGGCGAGCGGCTGGATCGAATATCTCACTTTAGCAGACGCGTCGAAGGATAGCCTGATAGCGGCCGTCGCGACCGGTCTTGGCCGTTCCGCCGGCCGACTCGCCCTCGACCAGGAACAACTCACAACGCACCGCGCCGACGATCAAATTCAATTCTCATCAAGCCACTACTCAGAGCGCCCGATATCCGAAAATGTTTTGTATCTTAAACTGAAAGCTAACTTCAGAACGGCAACGATGGACAAGACTATCGACCATTTCGACCCAAGATCGGAAGTCGCAAAGAAGCTCAATGAATATCCCTATTACACAGCAAGGCCGATCAAGGTCAACAAGGCTCCAGGCACTTGGGAGACGTGCGAGGTAGGAGTCTTCGAAAAGCGCGCTGACGGCAGCGAAGCCCAGATCGGATCCTACCAGCGCAACTACCGGTTTCTAGAGACTTTTTTGGTGGTTTCGGCGTGACTCCAGACACTTTGCGCTGTTCAGCGCCGAGTACACCGCAACAAGAATTATGGAGATCCTTCCCGGCGAAGGGCTCAGAGACATCGGCGGTGAAGAACCCGCATCGGGTGGTTTCTGCCCGGTGGAGTTCTACGTGCCAGACTGCCGCAAAGAAGTTTTCCAGGAAGAGAGCGGCAAGGGCGATCATATCGCGGATTGGAATTCACCCCTGGCGTCGCTTCCCGCAGGCTGTGAATTTACGAAGAATGCGGGAACCCATCGTGGAAGAGCGAAGTTGCGAGGGGCTGACGGAAACTACCTGGAGTGGGAGCAAAAGATCGGATGGCGCTTCGGGGAGTGGCAGCAATACGAAAGCGGCTGGGTCAAGTTTCCACCGAATCACGGCTTCGTCTCTGGCTGCGTCTGGGGAGATGACTCAAGCTGGAAGACTCAGTACTTGGACCTGAGCCGCGTGGAAGATGGCTTTATTCGCAGGGAGGAACGTTTTGGCTACATTGAGTTGCCCCGCTCGATACCCTTGCGGAATGCGATTCACATCTATGGGCTTCTGGATACTCCTCAAGTGCACATCGCTGTCTCCACAGCCTGGGACCTGCAATCCGGCAAGATGAAACCTCTCGGCGTCCCTCCTTGGGATGAAGAATAAACCGCGTGTGGTCTCAGGAATTGGCGCGGAACAGCCCTGCAATGAGACGATTTTCTCCTCGCGCTCAGCCGCTTCTCGGGTGCGCCAGAGCAGCATTGAAGTTTTCATTAGGATCCGGGGGACGCTCATCTGAATCGGTCGCACACGAAACTTGACGCTGCTCGAAACTGGCAAAGTTCGCATTGCCGCCAGTCTGCCCTGACAAACTGGCTTCTAAGTGGGGCGGCGGCACGCAATCGTTAATTTGGCCCCGACCCCTGGTTCGCGCTACTGTGAAGGTATGGCCGAGGCCAACCGAATCGATTTCAATGATCCAGCCCCTTTTTTAGATGAGGAGGATGAGGAAACCCTCGCGGCAATCGATGAGGGTATCCGGGACGCCCAAGCTGGGCGCGTTGTGCCAATGGAAGAAGTCCGCAAACTCATGCCTCAATGGATTACAGGCTTCTCTTCACGCAAAGAGCCCTGAGCGACCTCTCTCAGATCGTTGGTCATATCGACCAGGACGGCGAACCAACGGCTTCCCGCTTCGGTACTGCCTTGCTCGATCACGTCGACCTGCTTACCCGGTTCCCACGCATCGGAAGCGCCGTCAGCCAGCGGTCGCTTGTGCGCAAACTGGTGCACAGTCCGATCGTTGTTTACTATCAGGTGCACGAGAAGAGGCATGTGATCGAGTTGCTCTATTTTCGGCACGGATCGCGCAGGCCTCCGAAATTCTAAAGCCCCCCTACCGCTTCGCCCCCGCCAGCGCAGTCACCACGTCCCAGTTGAACTGCACAAACTTATACAGCGCGTCCTCAAGCAGCCGCTCTTGATCGCTATGCGCGCCAAAACCCTTGGCCGCGTCCTCCTCATCCACCATCGGCCCAATACCATAACACTGCATTCCCTTTGACCGCAGAAACGCCATATCCGTAGCGCCGGTGCTCATTTGCGGCACCGTTACGGTGTTATAGACTTTGCGGTTGGCGGCTTCGATGGCTCGATACGCCTCGGAGTCGATCCGCGACGGCGCCCCGCCTGGGCGGCTGTTGCGTTGATTGGCGATCACCTCCACATTCGGGTCATCGATCACTTTGCGCATCAGATCCAGAAACGCGGGCATGTTCTCATCCGGCAGCGCCCGCACGTCGAGCGTCGCCTCGGCTTCCGACGGAATCACGTTCACTTGATAGCCGCCCTTGATGATGTTGGGTGAAATCGAGGTGTGCAGCATGGAATAATTTCCGGGCTCATGCTCGGCCAGATACTCGCGCGCCGTAGCGGCTTTCTGTGGGTCGAACAAGGCTTTATAACGAACCGCGTCCTCGGGTGAACTGAGAGTCGAGAGCTTCTCGAAATAGTAGCGGGTAGTGTCGTTGAAACGCATCGGCGGATCCCACATCGAGATCTTCTCGACCGCGCGCGAGAGATGAAGAATCGCATTGCCGCGCAGCGGCCGCGACCCGTGTCCCGAGGGACCGTGCGCCACCAGAATCGCGCCTTTCGGCAGCTTTTCGGCGGTTTGGATCACGGCGTAACGCACCTGCCCGCCGCGCCGCAGCACCTGGCCGCCTTCCGCCAAACCGATCTCCGCATCGATGTCTTTCCAGTGCTCGTTGACCAAATAATCGATGCCCGGCCCGGTGGCGGCTTCTTCCCCGCACTCCGCCACAAAGATCACATCGCGATCGAGCTTAATACCGGACCGCTTCAGCAGCACCATTGTCATCATGGACGCCGTCAGATTATCCTTGTCATCCAATGTCCCGCGGCCGTAAATGAAGCCGCCGCTACGCGCGGCGCTGAAGGGCGGAAAGGTCCACTTGGAAGCGTCCACCTTGACCGTGTCGGTGTGACCCATGATGAGGATGGGCTTCTTCGAGCCATTGCCCTTTAACCGCGCGATCAGATTTGCGCGTAGCGGATCCTTGGCGGCGATGATGTACGGGATCGATTCCGCAGCCAGCACCTTCCTCACGTAGTTGACGACGTTGGTTTCATTGCCGGGCGGATCGGTCGAATCGATCTGCACCAACGCGGAATAGTGCTTGAGCGTCTCTTCGTCGATCTTCTTCCAGTCGATGGTCTGGGCGCAAACGCCCAGCGTGAGCAGCAGTGGAATGAGGCAGCGCATTGCAAACTATTGTAGTGCGGACGCTGCGGCCTGTATCGTCTAGCCCCGAACGTCAGAGGGGATCAATCGCCAACCCCTCATAACGTTCGCGAGCTAGTGCGCCAGTCGAATCGGCGCTTGGGTGGAGTCCTGAGTGAACGGTTCGTCGGCTTACGGTTTCCAGGAAGCTAGTGTGTCGTGCGGAGGCGCGACAGAGTCGACATGCGCACTGCCGTGAGATGGAAGCCGGAGCAATTCGTGGACGTTCAAGTCTCTCATCCGCAGCATGTCTTTTGTTTTCAGATCAGTAGGTCCAATGGGGTTGACAAATTAACTATTTCTGCGTCATCATAAAGATGATTCCGGTGATGTGCTTATTGCGCTCACGCGGAAGGGATTGAGTGGGGGTGAGGTTCCAATTCGTGACTCGCTAGTGAATTGACGATCTCACAACAGCGAAAGCTCCTGCAAAGATCAAGGCGAGCATATAAGTTTCTCAGGTGGTTTGAGAGCCAAAACACCGAAAGGGCCGCGATAAGCGGCCCTTTTTAGTTTAAGATAGCAAGGTGTCCCCTTTGAGCATTGAGGACGCCCGTGCTCTCCTTGTTCGGATTGTTCAGGGGTTGTACGACAGGCGTCATTGCCCAGTGCCTGGCGCGCTGGTCAAGGCGCAACTCATCACCGAGGCCGCTGCCGCAGGTGGAACCTTCAGCGAGCGCGACTATGGGCTGAAGAACTTCCTTGAGTTTGTAAAGACGGCTCCTGAGATTGCCGTTCAGATTCGCATCGGAAGCGACATGCTTCTGGCCCCGGCCACCGCAGGGGACATTCTTTCCGCCTACGCCCGTCCGCTGCCTCGTTTGCGCCGCGATTTCTGGCGTGCGTTTATCGAGTTCCCCATTCCCAACACCGTCCGGCTTTACGATTCGACTGAAGACAGAATTTTCGTCGAGAAATTGCCTACGGCACGCAAGGGGATTGCGATTGAACCAGTGTCGCGGGAGACGCAAGTTGCGTGGCGTCGAGCTTTTGCTGAGGAGCAACCGGAAAGCGTCAAGGGGCCGTTGCTCGCGTCCTTAGATGGAACTGGTACGGCAATCTTCAATGAGTTCGCGCGGCGGTTGCGGGAAAACCCAACCGTCATGCACGCGTGGAACCGCTACCTGCAAAAGCAAATCACCGACTTCGTTGCGGCTTGGGCGGCAGAGAATGGTGTTTCCGAGGACAGATGGTGCAGTGGAACATCCCGCACGGACGAAGGAGCTTCGAAAGAACCGATGCCCACCAAAACGCACAGCATCGGTCAACGCTCCGAGCTTTACAACTTTCTGGACAATCTGCCAATCGAAGACCTTCTTCAACTGCGCGTGCCGCTGGAATGGGTTCTGAAGGTGACTCGCGAGAAGAAATGAAGATTCATCTTTTCGGGTTGCCAATCAGCCTTCATCGCAGGCTCAAGGACGAATCTGCCGACTGGACCGAGGCAGTGCCGGCGGGTCACGACTTCAGGGCAACGCCGATTGCTGCAAACGAGATGGGGCCGTTCACTCAAGCGGAGTTGGATGAACTGTTCAGGGGCGTAGGTGACGGCTTTACGCATATCGTGATTCCAGCGAGCCGGAACTGGGACATGATTCGCAAGCGGCTCCAGTTTGATTGCCGCATTCACATCGCGCGTCTGCGTCAACCGCTTCGCGACCTTACGTGGGACATCTTGAAAGGCGCTTTGCATGCGATTGCAACGATGGACGAAGTTTGGCTCGACAAGTTTTGTCCAAAGGATTTGCGGCACGCATTGCTTTTGCCACCTCCGGTGTTCGCAACGAACCGGGATACCGCCGAATACTGGCGTCACTGCGACACGTACTCGGTTGACCGATTTCCGGTCGCTGAAAAGCTGCTGGAAGATGTGGAGCGGCATCACCGCCAACCGGACGGACAAGGTGGCAGGTCATGGTTGGATTCGCGCAATCGGCGCTACCGCTTCGATCCGGCGCGGCACGCGCGTTCCGTAGCCGACCGTGAAAATCGGAAGTCGTATCGGTTCTGCTACGAGATTCCGGTTGGCTTTCACTTCGATATGACTGACGACTCTGGCAAGACGTTCAAAATCGAGATTGACGGCCGCTTGTACACCTTGACACACTGCAACGTCACGCCGTGGGGCGTTGTTCGGCACGGATGAGGCTGTAACCAAAACTGTAACCACGATGGGATACTCCGCGAAACTCGGGGTACGCGCGTCGTAAACAAATCACGCACTTAGGTCTGACGATACCCCGCGATACCGGCATCTATCGCTTGAGGTGCTAGCCGGAGCAATCTCGTGGGGGTTCAAGTCCCCCTCTCCGAACCAAAGTTTCTAAAGAAGTTAGTCTAGGTTCGTCTGTAATCGTCACCCTCTTCTCCTTCATTGTAACCCTAACTGTAACTCATCGGCGCGGTAGCGTTTGGGGCTAGTGCCCCAGGGCTTCGGGCGTCCAAGCCGGTGGATTGCTGGCCGGGAAAGACTCCTCCGACGCTTCCCCGACTGCGTCCCGGTTCCAGCCCTTCCCGTTTTGCGTTTTCGCAGCCTTGACCGAAACTTTGCCGGTTTCCATCAATTGCTTGAACCGCAGCAGATCGCGGTTCAACTGCAGAGCCGGATCCGCGCCCACCAACTTACCCAGAAGTGCAGTCAATTTGCCGCCGGGCGGATCGTATTGCGTCTCGAGCTGAATCCGGGTTGCTCCGCCTTGAGCATCCGCAAATTGTACCGACCCGGCGATGCCAATGTCGCCACCGATGGATCGCCAGCCGAGCAACTCGTTTTCCACTTCATTAATAATCTCGGCGGTCCATTCCACCCTCGCGCCGCCCAGCCCACGCGCCACCCAGTGCGATCGCTGGTTATCGATCTCCGTCACAGACCTTATCATCCGCATGAACTTGGGCAGATTTTCCAGGTTGCGCCAGAAGCGGTAAGCCTCCACGCGCGGAACGTTCACCACCACGCTCGCATCCACGCGGGTGCCTTCCTGATAAGGCACGCTCACATGGCGGCCGGCATGGCGGCGCGCGGTGTTCGCGCCGAGAGCTTGGTACACATCGCAGTGTCCCGTAGCGCCCCGGTACGCGAACAATCCGCCCAGGGTCGCGAGCCCCAGGCCCCGCCACGATCCTCTGTGTAGGCCGTAGGCGACCAGGGCGCCTCCGCCGATCAGTGACGCCATCCGCTCCGTCTGGCTGAGATTGACCTTAGCCGCTTGATTCGTAGTGGACATAATTCCTCTCCCGAGCCACAACGCGTATTTCTTACCTTTTGGACGCTTCAGAACAGACGCTGTTTGGCTGCTACTCTTCTGTAGTGCAATTGGTCTGCCACGCTCAGCGCCGGAAGTGTTTGCTCAACGCCAGCCCTTGCGATTGGTAAGACGACCCGATGTCGCGGCCATAGAGTTTCTCCGGCGCAGCCAGCATCTGTTCATACACCAGCCGTCCTACACGCTGGCCGTCTTCGACCAGAAATGGCACCTCGTGCGAGCGCACTTCGAGCACCGCGTGCGTGCCTTTTACATCGTCCGCGCCGTATCCGAACCCGGGATCGAAGAAGCCGGCATAGTGGATGCGGAACTCGCCAACCGATGGGTCGAAGGGCACCATCTCAGCCGCATAATGCGGCGGAATGCGGACGCGTTCCTTCGAAGCGAGGATGTAAAATTCCTCCGGATCGAGTATCACCTGGCCGGACGCCGGACGCCGGATCGGATGCCAGAATTCGTTCGGATCGTAAAAATCGATGCGAGACAAATCGATCGGTTCAGTGCGCTTTTTGGCGCGGTAACCCACAATCCCGGAACCTTGCGTGCCCTTCAGATCGAGCGACAGCCAGAGTCCGTTGGAGATGTGAGCGTCGCGCGGCGAATCGTCCGCCGCATACACCAGCACTTCGCGCTCATGCAACGCCGACAGACGCGTATCGCTGGGCGGCGGATTGCCCTTGACCAGCCGAAGCTGGTTCAGACGCAGTCCTTCGCTTACGACGATGCTGAAGGTGCGCGGGACGATCTCGGCGAACAGCTTGCCTTTATAACCGTTGGGCACGTACTCGAACTCTTCCGCATGATCGGTGAGCAGGCGAGTGAAAATATCCAGGCGCCCGGTGCTGCTCTTGGGATTCGCTTTGCCCCACAGTGAACTCGGCAGATACAGTTCTTCGAGCAACGGGACGACGTAGACGTTGCCGCGAGTCAACTGTGCCGGTTGCGTCAAATCGATTTCAGCGATCTGCAGGTCTTTTAGCTTCGACATGACCGTGACGCCTGGCCGCGGCAGAAAGCTGGCCTTGATCCGATACGCAACTGGGCCTAGGCGGAGATCGATGCTGGACGGCTGAATCTGATCTGCGCCGATGGGTTTTGACGCGCACAGAATGCCGGATTCCACGCATTCAGTCAGACTCTGAAACGGCAGCAGCCCGGTCGTGCGCGCTTCGCTTTGATCGCGCACCAATTCTGGAAAGAGCGCCAGGGTCCCACTGCTCATTGTCGGAATCATAGCAGGTCGCCGTCGGCCGCCCTCCGTTCTGGTAGTGTCCTAAAGTGCGTTGATGCTGACGCGAAGGCTATAAACGAGCGGATGCTCACTTCTTCTTATTCGCTCTTGCCTTTGGCTTCTGCTCATGATTCTCCTCCTCTTCCTCTTGCGCTTGTTGTCGGTTTCTTAGGAAGCTGCTCACCAGAGCTTGGAGCCCGACTCCTCCAATGACGCCACCACCCCCCATTGCAGTCCCTTGCCAAGGATGTCCGATTTGAGCCAAGTAAACACCGCCTGCGATCAGCGCCAATGCGACGATTACGGCGCACATCTGCCCGCGACGACTTTCTTTAAATTGGAGGCGCATCTCCTCGATGGTGGCATTCATCGCAAGATGTTCCAACTCCTGCCGGTGAATGGTTTGTTTCTCTGCCATGGAGATTATCCGATTAGCAGCCCCTGGAAAAACAGACTCATAGCCCTGCAATGCACCAGGAGGCGGTAGCGGTCCACTATATTCCGCAGAAACTAATATTCTATTTGACTTTGGGGTCTGTCCTGGGTTCGGACTCGGATTTGGTTTTCCACTCGGCGGAGGGTCCATGACAGGAATTATCGAAGCTCACAATTGCAGAGCAGATATCATCCCCAATCATATACCAATCATCTGCGATTGCGTGCTCATCAAGAGCAAACCCTATGAAAGACCTGTGCGCAACGGAGCCAAAAATGTTTACACTCGCGACTCCTCGCCAGATGTTGTGAAATCTAGATGGACGCTCCTTCGCCAATAAAAGGCGGTACCCTATCGGTCGTCGATTTCGCAAACGCTCATTGCACGAGTCAACGCAGCAGCGTAGATCGGTTGGCCGGATTTGCTCGACAGTGAAATCGTTGGACATTAGCCGCTCCTTTCTACCTCGCTACTCTATTAGAGCCGGGTTCAAGTCAAAAGTCTCTTAGGAGAACCACGCAGAACACTATTGAAGCACACTATTATAGTACTAGAGCGTTTCTAGATAAGTGTATCTGTATGATTCTGTTATAGATAATGCTCTTGACAACATTTTGCGACAATCATAATGTCAGCAGTTCGGTGATTCTTCAGGGGCGATTCGTGATCCCCGCTTAAATCGCATGCATCACGCGTAAGGGAAGGTGAATCCGGCAAAGGTTGTAGTAGGCGAAGTGCGAGCAAAGTGCGCTTCAGCCCTGTTAACCTGAAACCAAATGTCCTTTGCCGGCCTCCGCGTGGTCGCCTTTGAAAGCCGCCGCGCGGCTGAAATTGCCGAACTGATCCGCCGGCAAGGCGGAGAGCCGACCGTGGCTCCCTCCATGCGGGAGGCTCCCATCGAAAAAAACGAACTGGTGTTCGTTTTTGCGGATCGTCTGTTTCGCGGCGAGTTCGACATGATGATCCTGCTCACCGGCGTGGGCACGAGAGCCTTGAACCAAGTATTATCAATACGTTATCCACCGGACGCGTTCGCCGGGGCGCTTCGCAAACTAGCGGTGGTCGTGCGCGGGCCCAAACCGCTGGCCGTCATAAGGGAAATGCAGGTACCCGCGACGGTCACCGTTCCCGAGCCAAACACCTGGCGCGAACTTCTCCTGGCGATCGAAGGCCGCCCGGAAAAGCACATCGCGGTGCAGGAGTATGGCCGCCCGAATCCGGAACTGCTCGCAGGCCTGAAAGCGCGAGGCGCGGAGGTAACGCCGGTTCGGGTCTATCAGTGGGATTTGCCCGCAGACACCGGGCCGCTGCGCGAGGCCGTCCAGCGGATCGCCGATGGCCAAGCGGATGTCGCCGTGTTCACGACCTCTATCCAGATTGAGCATGTCTTTCGCATCGCCGGCGAAATGCATTTGGACGTTCGTGACGCGCTGAACCGGATGGCCATCGTCTCCATCGGCCCTACCACGTCTGAAGCGCTGCAGGATTTCGCTATCCAGCCCGATATGACTCCATCCCATCCGAAAATGGGTTTCCTGATCAAAGAAGCGGCTGAGCAGTCACGCGCTATCCTCGAAAAGAAGCGTCATGCCTAAGGACAGTCTCTACAACCAGATCGGCAAATACTATGGCCTGGCGTTCTTGTTGCCCACCAGCATCCTCATCGGCTACGTGATTGGCTGGTTGCTCGACAAGCTCTTCAAAACCCATTTTCTGTATATCGTGTTTTTGCTGTTCGGAGTAGCGGCGGGCATTATCGAACTGATTCGTGAGCTGAACAAAGCAGATGACTCCAAATGACGACGCCTTCTATCAACAGGTTCAACGGCGGATCACGCTCTTCATCCTGATTTTGGCCATCAGCGGCGCGCTGCTCGCCGCCATTTGGAAAGGCCTGACCACCGGTGGCGGGTTTCTTACCGGAGCGGCGGTTTCCTATCTGAGTTTCTGGCGCTGGGAGAAAATCGTAAGCTCGCTCGGCGGCAAACCCAAGGTGCGTGGTTCCCTGTGGTGGATGCTCCGTTCGCTCATCCTGGTAGCCCTTGCTTACGCTATAATCAGGGTTCTCGGATTGAGCCTACCGGCGGCTATGGTAGGCTTGTTAGTTTCCGCCGCGGCCGTGATGCTTGAACTGATCTACGAACTGATCTATGCAAGAAATTGAAATCGACGTCTGGACCACGCGCCTCTTCAACGAGTATCTGGCTGCGCCGCTGACGAGTTTTCTCACGGCCATCGGCCAGCCACCGGCCCGGCCCGGCCATCCCTGGGAGAACTGGATCACCATGGAAATCCTGGTGGTGGTCATCATCTTGGTTTTGTTCGCCTTCCTGCGGCCGCGCCTGTCGATGGACAAACCGGGCAAGCTTCAGTTGATTTTTGAAGCCTTATACAACTTCTTTACGGATCAAGCCAAGGAAGGGATCGGTCACGGCCACGAGAGATACTTGCCTTTCGCCGGTACGATCTTCATTTTCGTCCTATTCATGAACCTGATCGGACTGGTGCCGGGCTTTGAATCCCCGACGATGACCGCCGCGGTTCCAGCCGGTCTGGCCGTTTCGGTGTTTCTCTATTACAACTACATGGGCATGCGCTCACACGGCGTCGGTAAATATTTGGCGCACTTTGCCGGCCCGATGCCGATTCTGGCGCCGCTCATGATTCCCATCGAGATCATTTCGCACCTGGCGCGGCCGCTTTCGCTCACCATCCGTCTTTACGCGAATATGTTCGCGGGAGAACAGGTCACCCTGGCATTTTTGGGTTTAACGTACTTGGTGCTGCCCTCGCTGTTCATGGGCCTGCATTTATTTGTTGGATTTTTACAGGCATTCATTTTCATGCTGCTGACCATCATTTATGTCGGCTCCGCGGTTGCTCACGAAGAAGAATAAAGACATTCATACCGGCTTGATCGTTCCTGAGTGTGAGCTTATGGTTCCCCCAGGTCCATAAGGACCACCTCCTCGGGAGCAAATTTACTAAAGGAGAAAGCGAATGAGAATTAAAATGCTGCTCGTGCTCGCGATTCTGTTTCTGGTCGCGATGCCGATCTTTGCACAAGGCGCCGCCGGTCAAACTTACAGTCCGAAAGATTGGAAGCCGGTTTTCGCGGGTATCGGAATGGCCATCGCATCCGGCCTGTGCGGCTTAGGACAGGGCCGGGCGGTGGCGGGCGCGACTGAAGGCATGGCGCGCAATCCCGGCGCAATCGCGGCCATCCGCGGAGCGTTGATCCTCGGACTCGTGCTGATTGAATCGCTGGCGCTCTACACGCTGGTTATTATTTTCGTCGTTAGCTAAGGTGTACTTTGTGGGGCAGGCTGTTAGCCTGCGGCGGGTTGGAAACCCGCCTCGGTGCCGATTAACAAGGCCAACAGCCTGCCCCACAATCGATCATGCTCAAACTCCAAGGTATTTTTCCTCCCATAGCCACGCCTTTCGATTCCGAAGGCAATGTTTGGAAAGTCAAAGTTCAACACAATATTGAAAAGTGGAACCTGACGGGTCTGTCGGGCTATGTCGTCTGCGGTTCCACCGGCGAAAGCGTGTCGCTCACCAGCGACGAAAAGATGCAGCTCTGGGAATGGGT
Organism: Bryobacterales bacterium; assembly: GCA_963836595.1. Taxonomy (GTDB): domain Bacteria; phylum Acidobacteriota; class Terriglobia; order Bryobacterales; family Bryobacteraceae; genus DATFZA01. The sequence goes on along the minus strand of CAWIKC010000001.1, from coordinate 1,519,698 downwards.
AGCGGAGTACGCCGCCCCGGAGAAACTGCTGATCGCCGGCACAGGAGCCGAGAGCGTGCGGGAAACGGTTGCATTGACCAATCGCGCCGCCGGCCTTGGGTACAAAGCTGCCATGGTGCGCACTCCGCACTACTACAAGAGTCTGGTCAACAACGCAGCCACGCAGTGCTTGTTCTATAGTTCAGTCGCCGATCAGGCCAAGATCCCGATCCTGATTTACAACTGGCCGCAAGTAACCGGAGTGGACATTCCGGTGGAGGCCGTGGTTCGGTTGTCGAATCATCCGAACATGCTCGGCATCAAAGAGAGTTCCGGCAACCTGGAAAAGGTCGCGCAGTTGGTCCACGACGTGAAGAAGGGATTTCAGGTGCTGGTGGGTTCGGCGCCGATTCTGGCTTCGTGTTTCACGGTAGGGGCCGTGGGCGCTATCCTGGCCTTCGCCAATGCCGCGCCGTATGCCACCATCTCGATTTGGGAAGCGCACCGGATGCGCGAAACGGAAGCAGCCTTGGATTGGCAGACTCGCATCGCGCATGCCGCCCGCCTGGTGACGGCCAAATATGGAATCCCCGGACTGAAGCACGCGATGGATTTAGCCGGATATTACGGCGGCCCGCCGCGCTTGCCGCTAACGGTGGCATGCCCGCAAGCTAAGCGCGAGATCGAACTGGCGTTTCAAGACCTGAGGGGCTAACGCCAGTTTTTGTGACAGCCGATATGCACAGGCGCATATCTGCGCCACGGAGTTGTCACGTACTTTATTGGCTAGCAAAATAGCGTGAAGGATCTAATCTCGGCTTGTGGGGCACTTTCGAGAGTGCCGCAGGTTAACCAGGTTATTAAACCCGCGCGTGGAGCGTTATCAGCCCGCCTGCTGAGCGCGCCTGTCATTTATGTAGCGAGTCTCAATAGTCTGTGCTCCGCGGGTTGTCATACTAGGCCATAAAAGGGAGTTGCCCAGCCGGTCAGATCGCCGGTGCCCCAGCTTCCGAAGTGAACTTCAAAACCATCAAGAAGCCGATCTCCTCTTCGGTCGGATCGCTGCTTTATTTAATTCATGCGCCACCTTCAAGAACTGGTCGAGACCCAGTTCGATTGTGAAGGGCAGTTCGGGATCTTTCCGCACGTTCGAATCGCTTCGGTCGAACGGATGAGCGCCCCTACGGTTCAAGGCGATTTCCATCGCGAACGTCTTCGGGTCGATAAGCTAGCGTACGCGCATCGAGTTTCTAGTGGGAACCGATTTTTTGGTTGCGGGGGATGGATTTGAACCACCGACCTTTGGGTTATGAGCCCAACGAGCTACCAGACTGCTCCACCCCGCACTACAAGTCTATCGTGGGGAGAGCGGAAGCGTCAACTTTCGCGGTACTTTGCCGTACTTTGCCGTACTTTGCCGCGATACTTTGATTGGGGGCCGGTTTAATTTCGCTTGCGAACCCGGTAGTCCTCCACCGCGGGCATCTTGATCACCTTGCACATTTCAAAGAGGCGGGAACGGGCCCGAACCCCGATACGCTCCTCGAGGAAATACTTGCTTTGAATGTCGTCCGCCAGACCGCTGACGCGGCGGTCGCCCGCCTCCGGGTCGCGCAGGTTGGTCGTGATGATGGTCGCCTTGCGGTGGTTACAGCGGTGGGTGATGATCGAAGTAACGGTGTCCTCCACCCAGTCCGTCACCCGGTGAGCGCCCAGGTCGTCCAGGACAATGATCTCGGTTTCGAGCGCAGTACGGTAGGCTTCCTTGTCGCTGGTGCCGGACGCTTTGTCGTAGCCGCTACGGATGCGATCCAGAAGATTTTGAAAATCGAAGAAGGTCCCCTCGAACCCCCGCGCCAACAGCCCCCGTAAAGCGGCGATGGCGAGATGGGTTTTTCCGGCGCCGGGGTTGCCCAGAAACAGCAGGCCGGGCTTCGGACAGGCCGGGTATTCGCGGATATACGATTTTACGGCCAGTAGCGCCGTTCCGAGACCGGTGCGAGCGGTAGGATTGTCCAAGGGAAGAACGAAACTCTCGACGGAGGCCTTCTCATAAAGAATGGGGACGTTGGCCTGTTCTTCCAACCAGGAAGCTCGTTCGGTGCGAGAGCATTCACAGCGTTCGGCGGCGGACATGCCGTCCCGTTCCACGATTTTCCACCCGGAGCCGCCGCAGGCAGAGCAGGTTTCCAGCACTCTCTTACTGTACTGCTTTATCCTGGGAGACCGGCGTGACGGGATCGGCGATTTGCGCCAGTTGCGGTGTGAAGCTGAGAATGTAATGCTGCATGGCGCGTTCCGTCCAACTCATGCCATCAAGCTTGGCTTCGTGTAGCGCCTTTTGGTTGTCCCACCCGTCGTGCGCGATCCGATAACAGGCGGCAATAGTTCCGGTCCGATCCGCGCCACGCTTGCAGTGCAGGAACACGGGCCAACTGGCGCTGTCGTTCAGCAGATGCAGGATAGAGGATACCTGCTGTTCGGTGGGGGCGCCCATCCCGGCCATCGGCACACGAATGTAACGCATACCTTCTTGCTGTACGGCGCCCGATTCCGCCTCGCGCTCGGCGCCGTTGCGAAGATCCACAATTGTCTTCACACCGAGTTTGGCCAGATTATGGAACCCTTGCGGCGAAGGTTGCCCGCCGCGATAGAAGTGTTCGTTGACCGAATGGAAGTTCGGAACGCCTGTCACCTGCAACTCGGCGCCCTGGGCGCACACCGCAAACACTGTCAAGGCGGAAAGCCGAAATACCCAACTACTCATGTGCTATTAGGATGGCATAAAAAGAGAGCAGGTTGCCAAAAAGTCGGCTGTCACGGCTGGTTCGAAACCGTTAGATCGCGGATGGTGCGAGCGAAGCCGAGCTTGGCGCGGGTGCTTTTGACCCAAGCATGTTAAACTGGAGCCAGTCCGACGATCACAGCGGATTTCTGACCAAAAATCGGGGCGTGGCTCAGCCTGGTAGAGCGCCTGGTTCGGGACCAGGAGGCCGGTGGTTCGAATCCACTCGCCCCGACCAATTATCTGCATTCTGTGCTTGGTTTTAGAGCGGTATCGAGCTTCTCCGCGAGCTAAGTGTTATCGGCGACATTCCCTCTTCGTGCGTCTTTGCGTTCCGTTATAGCGAGCAAGTCCATCCGTCTCACTTCAACGCTATGCTCCGTCATGGTGATGAGTGTTCAAAAGCAGCTTATGGGACCCGAGAGAGACAATGAAGCCAAATCAATGGCTGCAGCTTTTGCATCGATGCAGGGGCACGGAGGGCCAAGAAAGCAGGAGATAGCGATGAGCGGCTGTTCACAGTGGCCGCCTGGCGGGACGCCCCTATTTCACCGACGCCGAAGGTGCAGCGCCGGCTTACGGAGACCACCAGACCGAACCGGCCCGGTCCCGGACGTGGTCTGGGATGAGGCCGCCGCCCATTACGACGGACTGGCCGCAGGCGGCCAAGACCGAGACATCGTCAGAAACGGACCATGTGGCCGCCCGATGAGCTAAGGGCCTGTCATGAAACAACCAATTCAACCGCTCCCTGACGGTCGCGGCTCGGAAGGTGTGACTGAGCCGCGACCGTCAGGGAGCGGGCCGGAAGCAAGGTTGTTTCATGACAGATCCTAAAGCGGGCAAACGCTGTGGGCGGCGAACTAGCCACCTGTGAACTTGCGCGTCGCAAACTTGTTCCCGCAAGCGGCCATTGAATGCAGTGGCGCGGGCCTTCCGGCGAGGCATTTCGATCAAGGCTGGACGCGCCGTCACGGGTTGCGAAAAATTAATCATTAAATATAGATGAAATTTCGCGCAATCGCCAACGATGTCCTTACAATTACGATTAACAAGGGGCGACGATGGGCTTCCTACGGGCTTTTTGGTCCGGATTTTCGCGGTTTACCTTCCTTCTGATCGGACGCTGGCACTGGCAACTGCCCGGTTGGATCGCCGTTCTCAGACGCCAGTTGGAAACATTCTGGCGCTCCGCCATCGCCGAACCCAAGCGAGCGGTCGCCGTTCAGCTAGGCCTGCTTGGCTTGCTCGGCGGTTACGTTTGGTACCGACACCGTCCCGAGCCGAACTTTGTCCAATACACCGTTACCGCTCCTCCGCTGACCACTTACGACGATAACGGAATTGCGTCCATCCAACCTCTGAAGATCGACTTTAGCGAGTCGGCGGCGCTGCTTCGGCTGGTCGAGAAGCGCGTGACCAAGGGAGTGGACGTGTCTCCGGCCATCGCCGGCACGTGGTTTTGGACGACTGACAGGCAATTGCAGTTCACGCCCAAAAGCGATTGGCCCATCGACGCCGGCTTCACGGTCCGGCTGGGCCGCAACGGACTCTTCACGCCCGATGTGCGGTTAGAGGAGTATAGTTTCCAGTTCAAGACCCAGCCGTTTTACGCTCGCATTGATCAAAACCTGTTCTACCAGGACCCGAGCGACCCCAATCTGAAGAAGCTGGTGGCCACGGTCAAGTTCTCCCATCCCGTCGATACGGAACAGTTCGCCAAGCACGTCTCGCTGAGCTTGCCTTTTGACGCGGGATACCTGGGATTAAAGCCGGATAGCCGCCAATTCACGGTTGCTTACGACAAATTTAAGCTCGCCGCTTATGTTCATTCGGCCCCTTTGGCGATGCCGCCGGGGTATCGTTGGGCCTTATGTTTTAGTCGTGTGGGTCGGCGATTTCACGGGCAAAGGGAATCCCAGCTTCGTAGGCGTGGAGGCGGCCGCGCCGCTATTCTTCCGCATCGGCGATGCGCTGAATATCGCGCGCTCAAGGGAAGCTGTCCCGCGGTTCGCGCCACCACCTGGCGTGACCAAAGTCGCCGTCTGCGCCGGGAGTGGCGACTTGCCAAATATCTACTGCCCGCATACGGTGGACACCTGGTACATTCCGGGAAAGTCGCCCATCAAAGTGAGCCGGCTGCACCGGGCGGTGGCGATCAATATCGGCACGGGCCGCCCGGCGTGTCCTCCGTATTCTGCCGAGACCACTCGCTTCGAGGTATTCGAATTCTGGCCGTCGGATATGCTCAAGCTCTTTCGCGAAGCGGGAATACCGCGCCGGGCGCCTCCCCCGCTGCCCAATTGCGCCGCCGACGACAATGCCGACGCGCCGCGGATCGAATCACCCCTGCGCGCCGTCAGCTATCAATTGCACGACTCGCGGCCGAACGAAACGATCGCGCTAGAGGCGAGCGCCGCGGCCGATGTTCATCGCGTGTTCTGGTTTGACGGCACGGCGCTGATCGGTGCGCTGCCGGTAAGCCAGGGCGCGCTCGCCTGGCGGCCTACGGTGGATGGCGCGCATTTGATCCGCATCATCGACGATCACGGCCGGGCGGCGGAACGGGATGTTGAGGTGCGGTTTCTGCATTGATTAGCCGATCGCCCTAGCTTAGTGCACCGCAGGTCCCCTCACTTACGTTCGGGGCTGAATGGCCGGGCTGGATGTAGCCCCGACCGTAAGAGAGGGGACATTGGAGGGACATTGAGGACACCTCTTCAGCCTTTTCCGTTATGATCCAAAAGACGAGGTGAATATTGCTCAACCCGGTGAGAGCCACTGACGGTTTCACGAGGTGCCTGGTGATTCTCGCCGCGCTGCTACTGGCGGACTGCTCACGGGCGCCTTCTTTCGACGTGATCGGGTCGTTCTTCCCAGCCTGGCTGGTGTGCCTGATCGTAGCCATTGTGCTCACCGTTCTCGCCCGCTGGTTGTTCTCGCGTTTGCGCATTGCGCTGGCTCCTCCGATTTTGATTTATCCGAGCCTGACTGCGTTGTTTGCCTTCGCACTTTGGCTGATCTTCTTTCGCTAGGAAGGAACCATGGATACCGATACGAGTACGAAGTCCCGTAAGCTGATTGGCCGCCTGATGAGTATTGGCATTGTGATCGCCGCCGTGGCGCTGGGTCTGGCGGTGCTGTACCGCACCAACTTCGATCCGCGAACCGATGACGCCGAAATATCTGCGAATTTCATCGGAATCGCGCCGCAAGTGGACGGTCCGATCACACGCCTCAATGTGCGCGACAACCAGTTTGTGAGGCAGGGCGAATTACTGTTTGAGATCGACGACCGGCCGTATCGCTATGCTCTCGAAAAAGCGCTATCGGAGCAGTCGGCCCTCGAAGGCCAAATCGGAGACGAGCGGAGAAGGATCGCGGCACTGGTTAGCGGCGTATCGGTGGCGCGAGCGAATATCCAGGCTTCGGAAGCGGATACAAACCGATGGGCGGCGGCGGTCGATCAGGCGCGGGCTGACGTCAGGAACGCAGAGCAAGGGGTGAGCCGGGCCAAAGCGGAGTGGACTTACTCCAACAACAATCTGCATCGTATTGAGCCGCTGCTCGAAAAACAGTACGTCACGGTGGATCAGGTGGACCGGGCGAAAACGTCGGAGATCGCTCTGGCCGAAGCCCTGAAACAGGCGGCGTCGCAACTGCAGCTTTTCGGAAGCGGGGCTAAAGTCGGCCATAGCGCAGTATGAACACTCCAAGGCGGTCGTCGAACAGAGCAAAGCCCAGCACGAACAATCCCAGCATTCCGTAACTACGCTCGAGCCGCTCGTCAACCAGCGCGGCGCGCTAGCGTCGGCGGTGAAAACCGCCCGCTACAACCTCGACAACTGCCGGATCTATGCGCCGTTCGATACGCGAGTTACCAATCTCACTATCTCGGAAGGCGCTTACGCGCATGTTGGCCAGCAAGTGTTCACGCTGATCGATGCGCGCACCTGGTGGGCGATTGCTAATTTCCGCGAAGGTTCCCTGGAGCAGATTCGGCCGGGAATGCCGGCTGACGTCTTTGTGCTGTCGAAACCGGATGTGCGGTTTTCCGGGGTGGTGGACAGCATTGGCTTCGGCGTTACTCCCGACGCGGACGTCTTTGGAAGGTTAGAACCCGGCCTGCCGGATGTTCAGCGGACGCTCAACTGGGTGCATCTCGCCTCGCGCTATCCGGTCCGGGTCCGCGTCAAGAATCCTCCTCCTGAATTGTTTCGAGTCAGCGAGTCGGCGGTGGTGGTCATCCGCGGGCACTAAAGATGGCTGCTATCGCTCAAACCGTACCGGGGGCGCGCCCGCCGTTGGACTGGTTCCGGGAGTTTCTCAAAGAGGAACTCACGCCCTATCCGGGCAGAGGCTGGCTGGTCGCCCGAATGGTGATTGCGGCAAGTCTGGTGATGATCATCACCATGACTTTTCGGATTCCCTATGGCGCATATGGCGCGATCTACGCGCTCAACATCGGGCGCGAGAGCCCGCAAACCACGGTGAAGACGGTAAAGACGATCGTTGTCGCTTATATTCTCGGCGCAGCCTACGTCCTGATCGGCGCATTATTTTTTGTTGAGGATCCGGCACTGCGTTTTCTGTGGGTGATCGCATCGCTGTTCATTATGTTCTATGCGATCAGCGTCATGACCAATTACGGGGCGTCTTCCCGCTTCGGTTATTTGATCATCATCACCGTTCCTCTGTGGGATCTCCACGTGCCCGCCGAGGCCAAAGTGGAAGGGACGCTGTGGGCGGTCTGGACGATCACGATTGCCAGCCTGGTCACCCTGCTGGTCGAGTTGGTGTTTGCGGCGATCAGGCCGGAGGATGATTTTGGCCAGTCCGTTGCAGACCGGTTGGCTTCCGTCGAAGAGGTGCTCACCTGCTATGCGGCAGACCGGCCGGTGGACCCGGCAACAGAAAAGAAAGTCACCCGGTTTGCCCTGCTCGGGACATCGAGGTTGCGAAGTATCTTACGGCGTTCCAGCTACTCGCGGCGATACAGCGAACAGATGGGCGCCATGGTGGCGCTCACCGGGAGACTGGTAGACCTCGCCGCCAACCTGACCCAGCTCAGCATGCGGATTTCCGCCCATGACCGGGAACGAATACGCGCCGTGGCTACCAGCATTGGCGGGATTCGCGCCGATCTGCTGAGCCGCAGAGTTCCCAGCCCGATTGAGTTCCTTCATGACAACGACGCCTCTGGCGGCGCTCCGCTGCTGCGCGAAATGGAGAAGACGGTGTCGCTGATTCCCGAGGTATTTTCGGGTTCCCCATCGATCGGCGAGTACGCACCGGCGCAACTCGGGAAAGAACGGCCAGCGGCGCTTTTTGTTTCGGACGCTTTCTCGAACCCGGACCACATCAAGTTCGCGCTACGCGGGGGCCTGGCGGCAAGCCTGTGCTATCTCATTTACAATTCCATCGATTGGCCGGGCATCAGCACAGCGGTTACCACCTGCCTGCTGACGGCTCTTACCACGATCGGCGGATCCCACCAGAAACAAGTGCTGCGATTCGCGGGCGCGATCATAGGCGGCTTTTTGATGGGGATGGGCTCGCAGGTGTTCCTGCTGCCCCACCTGGACTCGATTGCCGGCTTCACGGTTTTGTTCCTGTTCGTCACAGCCGTGGCGTCCTGGTTCATGACTTCGAGCCCCCGCTTGTCGTACCTCGGATCTCAGATCGCGGTCGCTTTCTACCTCATCAACCTGCAGGAGTTCGCGGTGCAGACATCGCTCGCGGTAGCCAGGGACCGCGTGGTTGGCATTTTGCTCGGACTGCTGATGATGTGGCTGGTGTTCGACCAGCTATGGGGCGCCGCTTCCGCGGGGGCGGGAATGAAGCGGACATTCGCGTCTACTCTACGATTGCTCGCGCAACTGGCGAGGGAACCATTTACGGGAGAGAAGAGACTCGCCATCGAACGCAGCTATTCTCTGCGCGAGACCATCAACGGAAACTTTGACAAGGTGAGAGCTTTGGCCGACGGGGTTCTCTTCGAGTTTGGTCCTTCGCGCCCGCAGGACCTCGCCATGCGCAATCGGATCCGCCAGTGGCAACCGCAGCTCCGCACGCTTTTCCTGACACAAATTGCGTTGATCAAATATCGTCTGCGACTGCCGGGTTTCGAATTGCCGGAGCCCGTGCGTGAGGCAGAGCAGGCATTCGCCGATCGGTCATCTGAAACGCTGGAGGGCCTGGCCGACCGCATTGAGGATAGTTCGCCGGCGGCGATGGACAATTTCCACCATGCTTTCGAGCGGCTGGAACAGACCATCCAGAGCTGCTGTTCGGAAGGACCGCAAAAACCCCTGGCGGGAGAACTGCGGACGTTGCTTGCCCTGTCCCGCAACATCGAAAGCGTCACGAGTTCGCTGGATAAAGAGATCTGATCGCCGCCCGGCAGCTACTCCCAACTGACCAGGATACGGGACCCGTCATGAAACAACCCATTGAACCGCTCCCTCAGAAGATGTCAGGAAATGCTCCAAACCATTTTTGGCAGCTAATGTTTTTCAATGACTTGCCCTGTGCAAAACGGCCTGAAAATCGATTTCCTGACACCTCCTCACGGTCGCGGCTCGGAAGACGTGACCGAGCCACCGAGTAGAGAGAAGGCGCGCCAAGTTTAAGTCGATTCGGCTTCCATTGTGTCCGCCCTTTCGAGCCGCGTGGCAAAGAGCCGCCAGACCGTGCGCGGATCTCGCGCCCCGACCTGCGCTCGCCCGCCATAGTTCAGGATCTCGATCATGGCTGAACACGAATGACGGCGATGCGATGATTCAGAACGTGCCCGACGGCCGTCCGGACCGCACCGGCTTGATGGGCCATATGAAGAAGTTGATCGCGACTGAATAAATGGAGATGCTCTGGGTTGTCGTCTGGAACGGACGGGACGCTTAAAACGACAAAGCGCCGTGCAACAGAAGCAGCACACTTTAGCGCCGCCAGAGGGTTTCGCGTGTGCTCCAGAACTTCCAACATCGTCACAACGTCGAAGGATCGGGGTACGAAGCCCATCCGTTCCGCGCTCATTTGGGCAACGCTCAAACGCGTTACTCCACCGACCCGGACCGCGGCAAAATCAGCCACCCGCTGTCGGTCTACGTCGATTGCGGTTAACCGGCACCCTCGGTAAGGAGTCCAACAGCGGCCATAGAAAAGTGCCCCGCCCACTGCCAACGTCCAATACGCTTTGTGGGTCGACACCTCGAAGGATTCCGAGCACGCGTTGAACTCGTGGGAGTTCAGTGTTCGTCTTGAACTTGTGGAGGCGCAACCCGGCGCGGCCGCCGTCTTCGAGCGTCGCCGAAGGGTTTCTGAGGCGTCCGCGAACGAAGGCGGTTGCAAGCTCTTTGAAATAGCGGTCCACTGAACAATCTCAACATCGTCATCGATCGATCAAGCCAAACGGATGGGTCCAGGTTCGGCAAAAAGGCGGCCATCGCACGTTCCGGCATGCATCGAAAACGGCAACGGCGACGGTAGCGGGTCATCCACCCGGCGTGCCCCATCCAAAGACTTTCGCTACAATCATGAAACAGGCAGGCCTGAAATGAAATATGCCGTGATCTATGAAACGGGAGCGAGCAGCGGATATAGCGCCTGCGCGCCCGATCTACCGGGATGCGTGGCGGCTGCGGCCACACTCGAAGAGACACGCGAATTGATGGAAGAAACCATCGAGTGAGCTTGTCCCTGAGCCGTCGAAAAGCGCCCTGCGGGCGGCCCACTAAAACCCGCTCGGCGTAATCCAGAAGCTTTCCATCCACACCGCGCCCGGCGCCACGCTTTGCAACTCCGGGTACATCCCGGCGTGATGCAGGTTAAATCCGTTGGTGACGCCGCTCATTGGCTCAAAGCAAATCACGGGGCGATTGCTCGGAGCGAACACGATCGCCACCGGATACTTGGGTCCAAAGCGAATCGCGATCTTCTGCGATTTGCCTTCCACCGTAAACTCATCCTGATGCCGGACGCCGCCAAAAACATCGTCCAGGCGGTGCTCGGCCAGCGAGAACGAATCCGGCAGCGTGACCGCCTCGGCCTTCCCCGTGGGAACGGTTTTCTGAGAGAGCTGGTAGCGCGTCCGCACCGGAACGTGCACCCGCCATTCGTCGCGGGGCGCGTCCGTGATCTGATACCAGGGATGAAAGCCGATCACCAGCGGCATCGTATCGACCGACAGATTGTGGACGGCAACGCGGACTTCGAGCACTCCGTGGCTCAATCGATGCGTCATCTCGATCGTGTGGGCGAAGGGAAACTGCGACATCCATTCGGGATGTTTCCAGAACTCCAGGCGGCTCGTCACTTCGGCGCAATCGTCGCCGGACTGGACGCTGACCACCTCCCAGCCCTCGGCAAACAGCAGCAGGCCGTGAATGGACAACCCCTCGGAATCGCGGTGCAAATCAAACACGTCCGGATTGAGACGATACCTTTTGCCGTTGGCAAAGAACGCGTCTTCGCTCAACCGGTTCGCCCAGGGGCCGAGATACGGGATGCCGAGCTGGCACGGCGTCTCCATCCACTTGGCCACGCTGTCGAACGGAAAATAGAGCGCGTTGTGGCCGTTCACCATCAGCTCATAAGTCATGTTGCCCATCGAGGGCGCGATGGAAACCTCGATTTTGTGCGCGGAGTCTCGCAGGCGAATCACCGGGATTCCGTCGACAATCAACTTGTCCGCGGAGTGCGCGGCGGCTTTCGATGTTGCAGGCGCCATAGGAGTAAGAGGGCCGGACCTACTGCGCGTCGGGGTCTTCGAGATCGAGGTCGGTGTACTTCTGACAACAGACGCAGTTGCCCGGCGCCAAGGTCCGAATATAACAGACATCGCACCAGTACGTGATCTTCTTCCGCTTGCCGTCTTTGTACACGTACATCGCAATCGTGTGGATGGGGTCGATCTCAAAATGATCCGGCGAGGTGAAATGGCCGATCGCTTCAAAATCGGAACCCTGCACCCGCTGGTCATTGAGGATGGCCTGGGTGGGGACGTCTCCGGTAAGGAGAATCTGCTTGCTGCCCTCAATGAGAACCGGTTGATGCGCGGCGTTCATCCCAAGTTTGCCGCGCACCGAAAGGCCTGGCAAACTGGCGCCGAGCAAGAGAGCAGGGAATAACCATGCCAGCCCAAGAAATGCCAGGCGAAGGCGCATCACCTCTATTATGGCACCGGCATTGTAAGGTCGGCTCTGCGCAGGAATTCGTTCTCCTGGCGCCCGCTGCAACGTTTCCCTCGCGCCCCTCACTATTTATGCAGGATACGTCCAACAAAGGAGTACAGATGGCTACCCCGCAAATTACCCCGAAACCCGCAAGGATTTCTTCATTCCGTTCCAGCCCATCCGCTAGCGAGCTGATCGCCAGCCTGGGCCCGCTCGCCGAACTGCCCGGTCCCTGGTCAGGCCACGGGTTCAACCTCATCGCGCGTCCGGATCACGAGCAAAACAACATACTCTTCCTGGAACTCAATCTGACCGACGAGACCCTGGTGTTCGACTCCATTGGCGCTCCGATCCCCAATCGGGGCTCCGCCCAGAACGACATCAACCTATTCGGCATCCACTACCTCCAGAAAATCAACGATGCCACCACCGGTGGCGCTCTCCACATCGAGCCGGGTATCTGGGCCAACGTACCCGTGACCACGGCGCCACCCGAAACGGCGAGCGTGGCTCGCATGGCCTGCATTCCGCATGGAAATTCCTTGCTGGCGGAAGGCCAGTCCTTCAAGGTGGCCGGCCCTCCCGTGTTTACTCCGGTCAATACTGTGCCCTTCAAGATCGGCGCCGACACGCCGCCGCCGGGAGCGCCAAATCCTTTCCCCGAGTACAATCTCGCTGCGCCCAGCGCGTTCCGGACCACTCCTTTGCCGGCCAAGGTCACGCAGGCTGTGGTAGATAACCCCAACACCGTTCTGGCGGCTGCCATTGCAGGCCAGACGATTGAGCAGACCATCGTCCTCAACATCGGTACGATTGGGAGTTTCACGATTGGTTCAACGCCCCCTACGGTGGTCACGATTTCGGACGGCGGCGGGGGCGTGGAGAACATTCCTTTCCTGACGACCAATGCCAACGCCGCCACCGTTCTGGCGACGTTCTGGATCGAAAAGGTCAAACACCCTAGCGGGTTCGGGCATTTCTTGCAGCTCCAGTATGTGCAGACCGTGCTTTTGAACTTCGCGGGTTTGAGCTGGCCGCATGTGTCGGTGGCAACGCTCGTGAAACATTAGAGCCTGGTTTAAAGATCGGCCCCTCGAAAGCGAACGGCATGAGATCATGGCCCTAAACACGCATGCCTCATGCCGTCACTCCGGCCGAAATCCGGCAACTGCTGAAAGAGACTGCCTTCGCCAAGCTCTATGGTTTCCAGCTACGCGAGCTGGGAGACGGCGAATGTAGCCTGACGGTACCTTTTCAGGAATCTTTTGAACGGCCGGGCGGCATTGTCAGTGGGCCGGTCTTTATGGCCGCGGCTGACGTGGCGATGTGGGTGGCCATCAAGACCCGGCTCGGGTTGAGCGACGCCTCCGTAACCGTCGAAATGAAAACCAATTTTCTCAGCGGCGCCAAGCGGGAAGACATTCACTGCAACTCGAAGCTGCTGAAGGTTGGGCGCCGGCTGATCTACGGCACGGCTGAATGCGTCACCAAAGACGGTCAGCTTTTGACACATCATACGCTCACCTATATTCGCGCCTGACGCGCTAAACTTGCTGGAGAATGGATCGACGTACTTTCCTTCAATCCGCGGTAGCGCTGGCTGCCACGCAGCTTTCTCAGGCCGATGTCTCCGACAAGAACACCGTCCTGGCCGAAGTGGAGAAACGCCACTCTGAAGCGGTACACCGGCTGCAGGACTGGATCAAGCAGCCGTCCATCGCGGCCGAGAATCGCGGCATGACCGAGGGCTGCGACCTGATGATGCGGCTGTTGCGCGATGCCGGATTCGATCAGGTCACCAAAGTGCCGACCGACGGCCAGCCGGGCGTCTTCGCAACGCTCGATGCCGGCGCGCCACGGACGGTGGGCATTTACTTCATGTACGACGTCAAGCAGGTGGACCCAAGCGAGTGGTCGTCTCCGCCGTTTGACGCCGCGCTGGTGGACAAACCCGGTCTCGGGAAGGTCGTGGTGGGCCGCGGCGCCGTGAACCAGAAAGGTCCGGAGTCCGCATTCCTGGCCGCGCTGCACGCGTTCAAAGCGACCGGCCGTAAGCTGCCGGTGAATCTGGTATTCGTTGCCGAAGGGGAAGAGGAAATCGGGTCGCCGCACTTTCCGCAAGTGGTTCACCGGCCGGATGTGCTCGCGGCCATGCGCAAGTGCTCGGGCGTCTATCTGCCCATGGCGGTGCAGGCGATTGACGGCACGGTCACGATCACACTGGGCTCCAAAGGCGTGGTGGAACTGGAACTCGTCTCCAGCGCCGAAAAATGGGGCCGTGGGCCGAAGGCTGATCTGCACTCGAGCAATGAAGCGCGGGTGGACAGTCCCGCGTGGCACCTGGTGCAGGCGCTGAACACGCTGGTCGGCCCGGACGGGCACACGCCCGCCGTGGAAGGGTTCAACGACAAAGTTCGCCCGCTCACGCCCGCGCAGAAGGCTATGATCCGCGAGGCCGCCAAGCGGCAGAACGAAGAGATGCTGAAACAGCAGCTCGGCGTGAAGCACTGGGTCCACGACGTGGATTTTCTGGAATCTCTGGAGTTGTTGCAGTCGCGGCCGACCATCAATATAGAAGGGCTGGTCAGCGGTTACACCGGACCGGGCGGCAAAACCATCCTTCCGCATCGCGCCGTCGCAAAGATCGACATGCGCCTGGTGCCGGACATGACTGCGCAGGGAACGCTGGCGCTGCTCAAGGCGCATCTGGCGAAGAAGGGCTTCGGCGATATTGAGGTCAACATGAGCGGCGGTTATGACCCCACCACTACGGCGCCCGATTCGGCGCTGATCCGCGCACAGTTGGACGTGTATAAACGCGCCGGCGTCGATCCGATCTTGTGGCCGCGCAATGCGGGGTCTTGGCCCGGATACGTGTTTACCGGAGACCCGCTGCAGTTGCCGGCCGGTCATTTCGGACTCGGCCATGGCAACGGCGCCCACGCGCCGAATGAGTACTACGTCGTTGAGTCGAGCAACCCGAAATTTGTAGGCATTGATGGCGCGGCGCGATCGCACGTGGAGTATCTGTACGAGCTGGCTACGATCGGGTAGCTATGTAGCATTGCTGATTGCGCTGCTGGCTGCCAGCCGCTTTGCGCTGGCGCCCAAGTATCTGTACAGTTTCGACAACATCAATTTCGCGCTCGCTCTGGAGGACTTCAATCCGGCAAAACACCAGCCGCAGCCGCCAGGGTATCCGCTATTTGTCGGCCTGCAGAAGCTGATTCACTTCGCAATACCGTCAGTGAAGTATACGCAACTGGTGTCCGGGCTGGTGGGTTCCACCGCGGCGGTTGTCGCCATCTGGTATCTGGGCAACCTGCTATTTGGAGGGACCGTGGGATGGCTGGCCGCGGCGCTGCTGCTGTTCAATCCCGCGTTCTGGCTGGCGGGCATTGGAAACCATGTGAGAACATTCCTGGCGGCTGGCTCCATCGCGACCGCCGTCTGCGTCTGGAAGGCCTGGAATTCTTCTCGCTGGGTGGTCCCCGCAAGTTTGGTATTGGGAATCGCCGCCGGGTTTCGCCCCGATCTGCTCCTGCTGCTGTTTCCACTTTGGTTGTCGACCCTGATCCGCCATCCATTTCCCAAGCTTGCTCCGGTTGCCCTGACGGCAGCCGTGATTCCGTGGGTGGCCGTCACCATTTGGAAATCTGGCGGTGCGGCAGGAGCGCGTGTCTTTACTTCGTACTTTCAATTTCACTTGTCAAGGTCGTCCGCCCTCATGGGAGCAGGTATTGCAACGGGCGCGACCATGGGACTGGTTGCCGTCTACTGGACTTTTCTCGGAGCCCTCACCTGGGCATGGGCCCTTCCCTGGGAGTGGCGGAAGATACAACCCAATGCCGCTTGGCGCTTTCTTGCGCTCTGGTTTCTTCCTTCGTTTCTATTCCACGTGCTGGCGCAATGGGGCGAGCCGGATCTGATGCTCGACATCATTCCCGCTCTTTGTCTCGCCGGCGGCGCCGTCTTGGGTCTTCTGGGAAGGCAAACGGTCTTGCTGGCTGGGGTTGTGGCGGCGCTCAACGCCCTGCTGTTCTTCGTCCCGCCATACCGGCTTGGCCGCGAGGCGTCCTACAGGTTTGTGAAATCCACCGGAGACTCCTTGACGTCCGCGGTAGAGAGCATACGGAATAGCGATTATGACCTGATTGTCGATTACCGGCGCAAAGCCACCGGCCATCAGCTCGGATACTACTATCCCGCGATCCCGATTTTGAATTTGGACCACGACTGTTCGCGGGCATATCTGACTTGGCACAAGCGAACTTGGGCGCCTCGTATCGACGGAAATACGATATATCTTCCTCGAGCCCAAAAGATAGGCTGGTTCAACGGTGAAGGCCCGCTGGGTCCAATGGCGACAGCGGAGACATCACCCGGCGGCTGCCGGCTGGCCTACACGAACCG
Source organism: Bryobacterales bacterium (assembly GCA_963836595.1). Classification (GTDB taxonomy): domain Bacteria; phylum Acidobacteriota; class Terriglobia; order Bryobacterales; family Bryobacteraceae; genus DATFZA01. The sequence goes on along the minus strand of CAWIKC010000001.1, from coordinate 1,503,348 downwards.
CAGCGCCGCCGAGTTCATGCAGTAACGCAGGCCGGTCGGTGGCGGGCCGTCCTGAAACACGTGGCCGAGGTGGGCATCGCACTTGGCGCATAACACTTCGGTGCGGTCCATGAAGAACGCCGTGTCGGTCTTGGTGCGGATGTTGCGGTCCGAGATGGGCGCCCAGAAACTGGGCCAGCCGGTGCCGGAATCGAACTTCTGCTCGGAGCGAAACAGTGCGTTGCCGCAGCAGACGCAGCGGTAAATCCCCTTCTCCGAAGTGACTTTCCAATAACGGCCGGAGTAGGCGAACTCGGTGCCGGCGTGACGGGTAACCGCGAACGCCTCGCCGTCGAGTTGCTTGCGCCATTCGGCCTCGGTTTTCACTAACTTGTGAACAGTAACCGAGCCTTCTGGTTGGCCGGAATCGGAGAACAGGTCGAGCAGGACTTCATCGCCGCTGCCGCCGGCCGAAGCATCGGGCAAGGGCTTGTCTTTGTGGTACGACAAAGCCACTAAACCCGCGAAAGCAAAGGGCATGAACAAGAAAGCACGCCGCGGGATACCGGTGTCGAGCATGCCTATTGGATGAGAATGGACACCCGAACGGTTCCATCCATAAAGAAAGCCGCCGTTACGGCCAACGTCGCTTTGCTCTTAGGACGGCACCGATGGAGGCGCCCACGACAGCACCGGCCCCACCGCCGAGAATCACTGCTCTCACAAATCGAAACTCCCCACTGTCCGCCAGCGCCCAAACACCGAACCCGAGAAAAAATCCGGCTAATGCAACGAGAGTCACTCTGCCGTGCATGCCGGTAACCGCGCCGGTAATCGCTCCGGCAACTCCAGCAATGACTGCTGCAAACAGCTTGTCCTGGGCGTGAGTGTTCCCTGAGAGGACTGCCGCACCTAACACTGCTCCCAAAAAGGTTCCTATGAATGCCCCTAGCCGCCTTTGGGGCGGAGACGTTTTCGGAATTATGCTGGCGAGTTCGCGTACAGGCACATTTGCAGTTGGTTGTGATCGAGGAACCTCAGGAGGCGCCGGCGCCGATGGGCTTCGACTTCCAAGCAATTCGTCCACCTCCTCGGCGATCGCCGCAAACAGATCTCGCCGTCTTCGTAGCTTTCCCAGTAAAGTGCGCGTATCATTCGCCGCCTTGGGGTCCTTCAGACTTCTCCTCAGATCCAACACAAGCGCGCTTTGCTCTTCGTAACTCAAGGCAGATGACTCCTCGATTCTGCGGGAAAGGTCGCCCAGGTATGAGACCGGAGCGGCCGGCGGGGCCGGCAATGGATCAGGAAGCGGCTTCGCAGGCGGAATACTACCCAGCGCCCGGGCCAGCGCCAAAGCGCTCTTATGATCTTGTTTCCGGTAATCGACGAACTGGATCAGCGATAATTCGGGTGGCAGCAAATTGGTGGAAATTCCCGCGGCAACCAAGACCGGCAGGACGGGTTTGCCGAGAACGGTAGCATAGCCGAATTCTCGCTGGCATGCCGCGGAATTCAGACTCTCCGGGTCCAACAAAAAGACGAAAACATCGGAGTTCCGGATTTCCGCAAGAATCCGGTCCCACCATGCGTGCCCACCGCTCAGTTCGCGATCAAACCACACGACGTGGCCCAGGTCTTGAAGGTCGCCGGCCAGGGCGCCGGCCCTGTCTTGACTCTGGCGGTTATAGCTAACGAAAATCTTTGGCATTCGGGTGCAATTTATAGACTATTAGATGTCAGTTCGAAAGCCGAGTCAACCAATGCCTTACATCACGAGTGCCGCGGCGCAAACGGTTACATTAGTAAGATGGCAACTCCGGCAGCCGAGGCAACGTATCAACCCGGCTTAGAACTAACGCGCCGCCAACTCTATGGAACCCTGACCGGGCTCCTGCTGACTTTGCTGTTGGCGGCGCTGGACCAGACCATTGTGGGAACCGCGGAGCCGCGGGTGATCGCGGACTTGAATGGCTTCGACCGCTATCCGTGGGTGACCACCGCGTATTTGCTAAGTTCGACGATCTCGGTGCCCATCTTCGCCAAGCTCTCCGATCTTTACGGAAGGAAGCACTTCTTTCTGGCGGGAATCATCGTGTTCGTGCTGTCTTCGGCGCTGTGCGGAGCGGCCGGAGAAGTGCCTTACTTTCCCGGCGACGGAATGACGCAGTTGATCGTCTTTCGCGGCATGCAGGGCGTCGGGGCGGGGTTGATTGTGGGATGCCTGTTCGCCATTATCGGGGACATGTTCGCGCCCGCTGAGCGAGCCAAGTATCAAGGTTTGTTCGCAGCGATTTGGGGGTTGGCCTCGATCTTCGGCCCTACGCTGGGCGGCTGGCTGACGGACTCATTTTCCTGGCGGTACGTGTTCTACGTGAATTTGCCGTTCGGCATATTGGCCGCGCTGGCCACTATTTTCATGATGCCCAACTTCCAGCCGAAGAGCCTCACCCGGTCGATCGATTGGCTGGGCGTGGCCACGCTGATGGCATGCCTGATCCCGCTGCTGCTGGCGCTGACCTGGGTGACGGATTATGGCTGGACCTCGCCGCGAGTGGAGTGGTTGCTGGCGATGGCTCTGGTAATGCTGGCGGCGTTTCTGCTGGCAGAATCGAAGGCGATTGAGCCATTGATCCCGTTGTGGCTCTTCAAGGAGCCGATTATCGCGGTGTCCAGCATCGCGGTGTTCATGCTCGGTCTCGGGATGTTCGGCGTGATCATTTATGTGCCGCTGTTTATGCAGGGCGTGCTGGGAGTTTCCGCCAAGAATTCGGGCGTGCTGCTGACGCCTTTGCTGATGGGCGCGGTGTGCGGCAGCATCGTGGCGGGCCAATTGGTTTCGCGCTTTGGAAGGTACAAGCTGCTGGTGATCCTGGGCTCGGGGTTGACCACGACAGGGATGTTTCTGATGGCGACCATGGACAAGACGACCACACACGAGCAGGTGGTTATGCACATGGTGATCGCCGGTTTGGGCATGGGGCTGATGCAGCCGATTTATACATTGATTGTCCAGAATGTTGCGCCGATTTCGCATATCGGAGCGGCGACGGCGTCTACCCAGTTCTTCCGCTCGATCGGCAGTACAGTGGGCGTGGCGGCGTTCGGGTCGGTTCTGCTGACCCGATATCATGAGTATTTCGACCAGCATGTCCCGCAGGGGACGCCGGCGATCGCGCTGACGCCGTTCAATAATCCGCTGATGTTAGGACCAAACCGGGTGCGGCTGGAAGCGGCATTTGGGCGGTTTCCGGGCGGTACGGAACTGCTGCATAAGCTGATGGAGAATGTGCGCGACGGGCTGGTGGGGGGGCTGCATTCCATCTTCGTTATCGGCACGGGGTTGATGGTGGTCGGGTTGGTGGTCAATTTGTTTTTGCGCGAGATACCGCTGAAGAAACGGGCGCCGAAGGCCGCGGTGGCGATGGTGGAATAGGGGCCAGTCCTGGCGCCGACTGAGGAAGGAGTTGAAGTTCGCAGCCAACTCAGTGGGCTCGCCGGGGACTTCGTGGTCCCAAAAGAACACGGCACCCTGCCGGTCTTCGTCGATAAAAACGTAGTTGCCACACTCATCCCAGGCAACCGGGTACGCCTTTGCTGGAATATTTTCTATGCGGGCACGCTCCTTCCGGATCTCCGCGACTGGGATGAACCCAGCCACGCCTGAGCTGTTTCTGTCGCCAATGCTGAAACTGTTCGTTTCGGGCGTGGCGCCATCGTGGTCTGCCAAGAATGATCGGAAGGAATCAGACAGCCGACATCCCAATACCGCTTCTAGGGAAAGAATTGCTGCCTGGGGAGCTGGCTTGCCGTTGTGTAGGTTTATTTTCATTGTGAGATTTATTGTAGGGGAAGAGCCGGACGGGTCCGGCGCCGACGAGGGCGTCGGCCCCACCTGTTTAGATGTCTTGGGCGATGGCGCGGCGGCGCTGGGCCTCCTGGGCGTCTACGACTGCAATGGCGGCTACGTTCACGATGGTGTTGACGTCTGCGCCGCGTTGCAGGACGTGAACGGGTTTGGAGAGGCCCATGAGGATGGGGCCAATCAGTTCAGCGCCGCCTAAGTGGGCCAGCAGTTTGTAGGCGATGTTGCCGGATTCGAGGTTGGGGAAGATCAGGACATTGGCGCCGCCTTTCAGCGTGCTGAAGGGGTAGGTGCTTTCGAGAATTTCCGGACTGACGGCTGTGTCGGCCTGCATTTCGCCGTCTACCATGAGGCCCGGAACACGCATCCGGATCAGATCGAGCGCGCGGCGGACTTTACTGGCTAGCGGATGCCGGGCGCTGCCAAAATTGGAAAAGCTGAGAAGCGCGACTCTGGGTGTGACGTTGAACCGGGTGGCCATTTCGGCGGCCGAGATGGCGATCTCAGCGAGATCTTCGGAAGTCGGTTCGATATTGACCGTGGCATCGGCCAGAAAATAGATATCGCCGTGCTGGGTGATCATCAGGTACAGGCCGGACACTTTGCGGAAGCCTTCGCGCACCGGAATGACTTCAAGGCCGGGGCGAATGGTTTCCGGATAGTGTTGCGTCAAGCCGCCGATGACGACGTCGGCATCGCCGAGCGCGACCATCATCGAGCCCAGGTAAAAGCGGTTGCGGATCAGCTCGCGCGCTTCCGATAGAGTGACGCCTTTGCGCTGGCGGAGCCGGAACAATTCCTGAGTGTATTGTTCTTTTGCTTCTTCGACGACGGTCACGCCGTGCAGGTTGAGACCGAATTCGGCGATGCGTTGCTCGATAACCGCTTTGCGGCCAATGAGGATCGGGATGGCGATTTTCTCGTCGGCAAGGATGTGGGCAGCGCGCAGGATTTGGATTTCTTCGCCTTCGGGGAACACTACTCGTTTGGGATTGCGCTGGGCTTTGTTGATCATCATGCGCATCACGCCCTGCAGGCGGCCGAGACGGCGTTCGAGTTGTTCGCGATAGTCGTTGAGATTGACCGGCTCGCGCGCGACGCCGGTGTCGATGGCGGCTTTGGCGACGGCCCAGGCTTCGCGCACCAGGACGCGCGGATCGAAGGGCGAGGGAATGATGTACTCGGGGCCGAACTTGAGATTCTCGCTGCCATAAGTGCGGCTGACGGAATCGGGAACGTCCTCGCGGGCCAGTTCGGCGAGGGCGTGAGTGGCCGCGAGTTTCATTTCATCATTGATCGTTGTCGCGCGCACGTCGAGAGCGCCGCGAAAGATGAAGGGAAAGCCGAGCACGTTGTTCACTTGATTGGGATAGTCGGAGCGGCCGGTGGCGACGATGGCGTCGGGGCGCGTCTTGACGGCGAGTTCGTAAGGTATCTCGGGATCGGGATTGGCGAGGGCGAAGACGATGGGCTTTTCGGCCATGGCGAGCAGCATCTCGGGAGTGACGGAATTGGCGACGGAGAGGCCGAAGAACACGTCTGCGCCGCGCATCGCATCGAGTAACGTACGGCGATCGGTTGCGGCGGCGAAGCGCGCTTTGTACTGGTTCATGCCATCTTTTCGGCCCTCATAGACGACACCTTGCGAATCGCACATGAGAATGTTTTCGCGCTGAACGCCCAGTTTAATGGCATGTTCGGCGCAGGAGATGGCGCTGGCGCCGGCTCCGTTGAAAACCACTTTGACGGTTTCGATTTTCTTGTTGACCAGCACCAGCGCGTTGATGAGAGCCGCGCCGGAGATGATGGCGGTGCCGTGCTGGTCGTCATGAAAGACGGGGATGTGCATGGTGCGGCGCAGCTCTTCTTCAATGACGAAGCAGTCTGGCGCTTTGATGTCTTCGAGGTTGATGCCGCCGAAAGTAGGCTCGAGAATCTGACAGGTGCGAATGACTTCGCGCGGATCTTTGGTGTCGAGTTCGATATCGAAAACGTCAATGTCGGCGAAGCGCTTGAACAGGACCGCTTTGCCTTCCATGACGGGCTTGGCCGCGGCGGGACCGATATTGCCGAGGCCGAGAACGGCCGTTCCATTGGAGACAACCGCGACCAGGTTGCCTTTGGCGGTGTAGCGATAGGCCAATGCCGGGTCGCGCTCGATTTCCAGACAAGGAACGGCGACACCTGGAGTGTAGGCGAGGCTCAGGTCGCGCTGAGTGTGGCAGGGCTTGGTGGGAGTGACCTCAATTTTGCCCGCCGGAGCGGACGAATGATACTCCAGCACGTCTTCTTTTCGGATATTCATCTATTCATTGTTTTAGCAGAGCCAGGTTTCAGGCGGCGGCCGCTGATTTTTGGCGCTGCTGGGTGGCTTGCTGGGCGCATTGGTACCGGGTTTCACGCTCAGACCAGAGGTCGATTACGCCCTTCGAAAAAACGAACCCATCCTGGCTGGGGTCATAGGCAAGTGGTTGAGCGGATTTGACTTGTCGCTCGTCGTGGTGGGCCTTGAGTTCGGCGGCGCGGGCGAGGTCGCTTTTTTCGCGGGCTTTGCGCTCGGCCAGCTCGATCTTGAGCTGAGCATGGGCGCGTTCGCAAGCGCGCGAGATGCGCTGCTCGTAGAGGCTGAGGTTGCCGAGTGTCTTGAGGTTCTTCTCGAAAGCCAGGGCGGAGGCACAGGCGGCAGCGGCGCGGTCGTCCTGATTGTTGAATTGATCTTCGAAGTCGAGGGTGCTGAGGGAGAGCAGAGATTGCTCCGTGGCGCGGAGGCGGTTGAGACGCCAGGAGCAGTCGGCGACGGTCTGGACCAGTTGGCGCTCCATAGCGGTTTGGGGTTGGAAGTCGTCGAAGAACCCGCGGCAGAATTTGTCGTGGGCTACGCGGTCTTCGGCGGAGATGACGACGGTTTGGCCGGTGAGGCCGTGGCGGAGGGCGTTCATGCTGGATCGCTGCTTGCCTTCGGGAGTGCGCGGGCCGGTGGAATGGTTGGTCATGTATTGCTGGTCCTTTCGGTGGACGGGTTTGGTCCACGGTTTGCAAGTTATTGGGCCGAAATTGCATGGCCCGCTTGGATTTTAGCTTTTGGATGCAAGGAATTTGGGGGTTTTGGGGAGTGGACGGGCGGTAAAATGTTGAAGTTGTTGGAGAAAATTTATTTGCGGGTGCGGTGACTGGTGGGGGCGCAGTGTGGCAAATTCAGGAACTGTTAGAGCAACACGAAAGGTCCTTGGCGATCGTCGAAGGTGACACGGAAATGTCACCAGTTCCATATTTTGATCCACATGGTCAATGAAAAAAGCACTCGGCCAAATAGGCCTATCTTCGCCCTGTGGAGGCGCACGGCTGCCCGGAATTTAGTGCAGTTAAGCAAGATCGATCGTGAAGTTATTACCGAAAGTATATTGAAAGTTGAGTCGATCCAGGCGCCCTTGAAGCAGATCGATGCAACCAAACGATAGTTTCCGGGCGGCGCTGGGAGCCGATTCGCCCTCGAATCACATCCCAAGCGCACCACTCATAAGCCCGGCCTCGACCGCGCTTCAATGCCCAGACAGTTCTATAAGCCTTGTGAATAATGATCATCACCTAGAGCTTCGAATGAGGTCCGGGTGACGGGTGCGTGCGACCTGGTCAGCGCAATTCTGCACCTCCCACAGGCAATATTGCGTAAGGCGGGTTGGAGACATGGCGGCGCCAGGCTGGCCGTATTCTCTTGCATCCCTGTAGACCAGAAAAGCGATGCCGCGCCGCTCGCACTCGTGCCGGCACATCGCCGCGCGCTCGCGCATGCAAGCGTCTGCCCGGCCCTCATCAACCGCTTGCAGGTAAAGACAGGTGGCTTCCATCAGACGTTCCTCACTAAAATGCTCCAGAACGGCCGGAAAGTGATCGACCGGAGTATAGTTTTCAGCCAGTTGAGTGTTCCCGTTTTGAGTTCGCATAACACGTACCAGAAGATATTATGCAATCGGTTAACCACCTTTGCCCCCCGCGTTGCTGCAAGGCCATCGGCCCTGGCGTGTTAAAGGAAAGTTACGCTGGATGAGGCCTCAGTGGCGCTGGGACAAAAACGAGCAGTTCGCCCCGGCTTTCCGTTTGGATCTTAGACTCAGCGTGCAAGAAACTCCGTGCTTGGGGAAACTGGAAGCCAGGAAGCGCTCGGGTTGTTGGAGAAACTTTCTTTGCGATGACGTGATGGGGCGAACGCACCCGCGGCGAGGGGTTCGCGCAAACGAGGAACGTGGTGGTATGTCGATGTCGATGCCGCATTGGTCGAAAAAGGGCAGGACGTTTGGAGGCGTTGGGGCGTCTATTTTATTTTCTCTTCCTTCGCTTTTTCTGCTTTCGGGGATTAGAATCGGTGGCCCCGAGGCCCGGTGCGATTTCCGCCAGAATTCCTTCCGCGACGGTGCGGACTTCCGGAGCCACGCGCTGAAGGTACTGAGCCGAGCCTGCTTGGACCGCTTGCAAGGCTTCGTATAGCGGCCGCCAGCGCTCGTCCGCGCCGGTCCGCTTTAGCAACGCGATCACATCGCTTAGATGACCCGTTTCGATGGCAGCTCGAAATGCCCAGGTGCCTGGTTGGTCGACTTCGCTGGCGGCGAGTTCCTGCAGCAGCTCGCTCGCCTGCGCCCAGTTTCCACTGATCGTGAGCAATCCGGCTAAGACGAATGCCAGCTCTCTGTCCTGCGGAAAATGCTCATGCAGGCGAGAGATGGCTTGCAGCGCGCGGGGGAGGGGTGTTCCTGTTCCTAGAGAACGGGCCTTTCGAAACGCTTCCCGCCTTCTCCAGTCGTTTGTGGAATCGAGTTCCCATGCCTGAAAGAAAGCGGTTAGGGCTTCATCTTGCCTATCGGCATCAAGTTCGATCAATCGGGCGAGGTTGCCCCAGGCATAGGGCAACTTTGGGTCGAGTTCGATCGCGCGGCGGTATGCTTGTTCCGCCTCGTCGGGTTTCTTCAGATGGTGCGCTAGCACGTTGCCCAGGCCATTCCATGCATTGCTGTACGTTGCGTCAAGCTCAATTGCCTGGCGGTACGCCTTTTCCGCCTCTTCGTGCCGCCCTAGATGCCCGGTTAGCACATTGCCCAGTCCGTACCATGGATTGCTGGACGCTGGGTCAAGTTCGATGGCGCGGCGGTATGCCTTTTCCGCCTCCTCGTGCCGCCCTAGATGATCGGTTAGTACCTTGCCCAGGTTGTTCCATGGAGGGCCCGACGTTGGGTCAAGCTCAATCGCGCGGCGGTATGCCTTTTCCGCCTCCTCGTGCCGCCCAAGATCATCGGTTAGCACGTTGCCAAGGTTGTTCCATGGAGCGCGGGACGTTGGGTCAAGCCCAATTGCCTGGCGGTACGCCTTCTCCGCCTCTTCGTGTCGCCCTAGATGCAGGGTAAGTAAAATGCCCAAGTTGTTCCACGGATTGCCGTAAGTTGGGTCAAGCTCAATTGCGTGGCGGTACGCCTTTTCCGCCTCTTTGTGTCGCTTTAGATGATCGGTCAGGACGTTGCCCAAGCTATTCCAAGGATATGTAGAATTTGGATCGAGTTCGATTGCTCGTCGGTACGCTTGCTCAGCTTCTTCGTAGCGCCCTAGACGTTTCTTCAGTAGCCCGAGGCCGTTCCAGGACTTCGCTTCGTAGCCCGGGCATGAGCCTAACCTCCGCAACGCAGTCTCCGCAGTCTCGGCTTCGAGCAATGGGATCTTTTGCGGCGCGAGGTCGAAATTGGTTCTGCTGGCAATTCCGATGGTCGGAAGCCAATCGCATTTAAATCGGCTGGCGACCGCGAGGGCATCGTCCACGTCGTAGACATCCACCATTTCGCCGCTTCCTAAGGCTTCATATAATCGGTCGACATCCGCAGAATGCTCCCGATATGTTTGCCGAATGGTTTCCTTCGCCCGCTTCATTTTCGTGTACAAATCACGCACTTTGGAGGGCTCCAGCGTGGGCAAGTCATCCACAATCTTCGCTTTTTCCTCCAACAGCAGATGAGGAGCGCCGCCCAGGACCCGCCACAGTTCTTCGGCGACTATTCCGTCGAATTGCACAGCCAACACGCGGGAGCGCAAGTCGCTCAACCGTTCCATGCGCTCCTTTCGGCCCTGTAGTTCGGGAGGTAGATCGCTGAAGTCGAATTGACCTCGCACGCTGACATCGAGCGCTGCTCGTAGGCCCGCCGATTCCAGGCTGCGGCGCAAATTCGGGTCGTCAACGGTCTGCGAATAGGCTAGCGCCATTTCCGCATAGCGCCCTGAGCCAACCGCCTTCGGGTCTTGTTGGAGGTACTTCGCCGCCCGCTCGCTGAGTTCTTCGTGTTCAAACCAAGCCTCCAGGAATTTCACGAGCCATAGCAAGCGGCGCCGGACGCGGCGGCTCGCTCGCATCAGATACCAGATATTGAAGAATCGTTCCGCGATCTGAAAGGCGGTTTTCTTTTCGCCGAACCAGGGCGCTTTTTCGACTACGCCAAAATCTTCCAGCCGCTTCAACTGCGCCGACACTTGATTGACTGAAAGTGGGGCGAGCTTCGCGGCCAGATCGGCCGCCGTTAGCGGATCCCAGTGGATGGCCATCGCGTCCACCACCTGCTGCGATTGCTGGGCCATCTCTTCAAAGCGCGCTTTGTATAAGGGCGTATAGAGATCGAGCAGTTGTTCCATATCGCGCTGTGCGTCACCCTCTGGGCCTTGGGACAGCACGCGATACAGCATTACCAACGTCCGGGGATTGCCCCCGGTCAGCACCCGCAGCGCACGCAGCCTTCCCGGCTTTTCCTGCGTGAGGCGCTGAACCTGATCGTCGCCGGCGTCTTCCGCCAAGCGCCCGAGCAACGCGAACATTTCCGCATCGTTGAGAGCTTTTAGGTCGTATACCTGGAAGTAGTCGTAAAAGGCGCGACCGTGTTCATAGAGCACTTCCAGAGCCCGGCTGGATGCCCCGATGATATACAGGCGGGGCTCGGCTGAAATGACGCGTCGGAACTCCCATTCCTCGCTCTCGTTCAGCCGATCCAGCACGATATCGATGTTGTCCACCAACAGCACGAGGCCTCGCCGTAGCCGCCCAGTTTCATTCACCAGAAGCGCTAGCGCCGCGGCGGAGCGCTGGCCGGGATCCGCGGGGATGCGTTCGACCTGTTGATCTAGCGTTTCCGCGGCTTGTTTTTCTCCGGTGCGGTCCAGGGCGTCGCTCAAGGCGTCGGCGCAGTTCAGCCAGAAATCGCTCAGGTTCTTGACGTTGTACTGTTCTTCCGGAAAGACGAGCGGCATCCACAGCGCCGACAGTTGCGGGTCGTCCTCAATCGCAAATGCCAGCCTTCTTAGCAGAGTCGTTTTTCCGAGACCGCGCTGTCCGATCAGGAGCTGGTGCTGCGGCGGGCAGCCGGGTTGCACGCGCCGAATATCGTCCAAGAGGCGTTCCAGTAGCTCCTGGCGCGCTACAAAGCCTCGCACGAGATCTTCCTTGCGCAGTAACGCCGGGTTGAAGATCGACGTGGTGAAGAGATCCGCGCTGCCGCTGTCACTCATCGTCAGGCTCCGGAGGCGCGACGCGCCGCAACCAATATTTGCGCAGCAAAGGCGAGCGGAACCGCCAGAGCTTGTCCTCTTCCACCAGGTAGCCGTCGTTCTCGAGAACGTCGAGGAGATAGCGCACCTTGTCTTCGCGCGCGTCCGCGTCGGCTATGGCCGGCGTCAGGGCTTGCTTGAATACGGTACGGCGGACACCTTCGGGCGCGCGGCAGGCCGGGTGCAACAGAGCGGCAGCATGGTCGGCATCCGGACGGCCCATTTCGTCTCGCAGACGTTGACGCCAGTAGTCAAATAATCCTTTGTGGTGCGGATCTAAGAGCTTGTTCACGGCGGCGTCTACGTCGGATGCTTCCGGCTTACGGCAATCGCGGAGCTTGTCGAAGATGAGTTGTAGATAATACGGAACCAGCCAACCCACGCGCGCGAAGATGTGATCGCGGACCGGCTCTTCCAGATTCACGGTGTAGGCTTCGGACAGCTCTTGCAATAGCGCATGCGCCGTAGGAACGTCGAAGGCGCCCAGGGTTTCAAGGCGCAGATCGTTGATCGAATCTGCGATATTCAGCCGGGAGGCCACCGTGTCCAGTCCGATGGATCCAGCGAGCATCCAACGCACTTGTGGATAATCCTGGCGCAGGCGGCGGAGCCAGTACAGAAATTCGCGAATTCTGCCTTGGTTTGTGTCGTCGCTCCGATTCAGTAACTTCAACGCGAAGACCGGAAGCTCGTCCACCTGGATTAGAGTCTTGCCTGGGAGCGCTTCTAAGGACTCGGCTAACTCTTCGCCCATCCTGGCCCATTGTGATTCGTCGCCGCTAAACTCGATGCTGAAACCTGCCGCTCCGGCTTTTTTCACGCGGCTGATGATTTTGCCAGCTCTCCTTTACACCGTTCCAAAGGCGCTCCGAGGAGCTGTGGTGTTCTAGGATTGCGGAGTAGAGCCTCTGCACAAAGCGCAATTCGTCGCTGCAGTCGGACACGTCCACGAAGACGGATGCGAACCCTCGATCCCCGGAGTTTGCCTTCATTCGTTTCAGAACCGAGGATTTGCCGACCCGCCTGGGCGCAAGCAGCAACAAGTTGTCGGTTTCGAGGCCTCGCCAGAAGCGGGCAATTTCGGCTTCCCGGTCGAAGAAGTTCTCGCCTTCCACGACCTGTCCCGTGACGTTTTGTAACATGATAGCTCCTTTGAGTCGGCCATCTACAACAAATCCGTTGTACAACAGATTCGTTGCAAATGCAAGGCAGAGGTGGCGAGACGTAACGGCAGTCTTGGCATAAACTATTGATTATAAATATACTTGTATCAGTACGGGGGATACTATCGGTGCCAGTTTTTCAGGCGGCTGCTGCGGCTTTTTGGCGCTGCTGGGTGGCTTGACGGGCGCATTGGTAGCGGGTTTCACGCTCAGACCAGAGGTCGATTACGCCCTTCGAAAAAACGAACCCATCCTGGCTGGGGTCATAGGCAAGTGGTTGTGCGGATTTGACTTGCCGCTCGTCATGGTGGGCCTTGAGTTCGGCGGCGCGGGCGAGGTCGCTCTTTTCGCGGCCTTTGCGTTCGGCCAGCTCGATTTTGAGTTGCGCATGGGCGCGTTCGCAGGCGCGAGAGATGCGCTGCTCGTAGAGGCTGAGGTTGCCGAGCGTCTTGAGGTTCTTCTCGAAGGCCAGGGCGGCGGCACAGGCGGCAGCGGCGCGGTCGTCCTGATTGTTGAATCGATCTTCGAGGTCGAGGGTGCTGAGGGAGAGCAGGGATTGCTCCGTCGCGCGGAGGCGGTTGAGACGCCAGGAGCAATCGGCGACGGTCTGGACCAGTTGGCGCTCCATAGCGGTTTGGGGTTGGAAGTCGTCGAAGAAGCCGCGGCAGAATTTGTCGTGGGCGACGCGGTCTTCGGCGGGGATGACGACGGTCTGGCCGGTGAGGCCGTGGCGGAGGGCGTTCATGCTGGAGCGCTGCTTGCCTTCTAGGGTGCGCGGGGGAGTTCCCTGGTATATTAGCGCGCCTCGCGACAGTGTGTGAACATAGAACATTTTTGCACACTCTTGTTCGCGGGAGAGATTTAGATCAGCGTGGACAAATCCGACTTCACTGATCTTCGATTTTCACCGGCGGGCTCAGAGATTTTGGGATCGTCGGCGCCGCCGGCGACTCCGCTTCCACTAGTTCTCCCTTGCCCACCGTCAGCGTACCTCGCATTGTGTCTAGTCGAAGCTGTGGGCCACCGCTCACCCCCGAAGAATCAATCTCCGCTCCGTGGCGCTGGTCACTGACCGTCAGAGCATCTCCGTAATTGTTATGGGCCTCGCCATGTTCGGTAGTCGCCTTGAGGTCGAACTTTGCCTTTTCCGGCAGGCTCAGATCAATGTCGCCGCTGTGGGCAATCTTGACGTCCATGCGCGGAATCGTCTTGCCCGGCGACAGTTGGATGTCCCCGCGATCGAGGTTCAACTCGAGCGCTTGCGTGAAGGTGGTGAGATGGACGTCGCGCGAGTGGGCTGTCAGCCGCACCGGTCCAATCAAATTCTCGCCGGTAACCTCACCCGCGCCAATCCGCACTTGGCCCGGAAGTTTTTCCAGATTGAGGGTAACTTGCGAATCTTCATAATGCACCGGCAGCATCAGGTTGCTCAATTGGGTCTGTCCCACGTAGGTCCCGTTTACCGTGACGGGACCGGCGATATCCGTCAATTCCACGTCTTGTCCGTGGCCTTTCAGGTCGACGGAACCTTTTACGTCCGAAGCACGGATGATATCGCTGCGCCGCGTCTCGACGCGCACCGTGCCGCCGATCTTTTCCAGCCGTATGCCGGCGTTGTCGGAGCTCAAATCGACGTTGCCTTTAATGTCCTGGATGTCAAAGTCGCCGGAGCGCCCATGTCCTTCGATCGACGTATTGAAGGGGACCTGCAACTCCAGATCGGTCGACACCACCAGGGAATCGTTCACGCGGCTCTGGTTGGTGCGGACAATGATCTGATCGCCTTGCACCACCAGCTCGGTTGGGGTTTCCGTGTTCGCCAGGTCCGCGTCGGTCTGCTGGAAAGAACGAATCGATTTGCGTCCGGTCAATTTGATCACCTTGGTGTCGGCGCCTACAATTTTGGCGTTGCCGCGGAAATTCTCGATTAACACTTTGCAGTTGGCCGCGCAGGGTTTTTCGCTATCGGCCATGGGGTAGTCGAAGCTTTCGCCCATGTTCACTACCAGGCCGCGCAAAGCCCGCTGGTTCGGAAGCCAGTCATGGTAGTGGTTGGCCGTGTTAACACCGCCGCCGATCACGCAGACCAGTATCACCACGATCCATTCGCCGCCCGAGATGCCCGCACGGGGCAGGGGCCTGGCCGTAGCCGCCAGGAAAAGAACCTCCAACAGCCGTAACCCGCCCCACAGGATCAACAGCACCGGCCAGTAGTGCGAGAGGAGATCCAACACCGGGAAATCCGGGATCACGTTGCGGATGAGAAACAGAACGCCCAAGCCGATGAGAATCATCGGCCCGACAACGGATCGTTTCATATGGCGCTCCCTCCCTGCGGTGGTATAAAGTCGCCGTGCCGATCGGGAATCGGCGGCGGCGCCGGCGGCTTCGCAAGCTGCTCCAGCAGCTTCATCACGCCGAACACGATGATCAACACCGGCCAGGTACGCGTAAACCCATAGATTCCCAAGTAGTCGATCAGCAAGAGTACGCCTAATGCGATCAGCAGAATCGGTCCGCGGGTTGCCTGCAGTAGCCGATAACTACTGGCGCCCATGACTCATCCCTCGATCCGGAGAGGAGCCAGCCGGCGGAGCGCCACGCTCCAGCCGCTCATAGAGCATATAGGCTCCGAGCGCGATCAGCGCCACCGGCCAGTAGCGGATCAAATCGCCAAAACGAAGCCAGCCGAGCGTACTCATCAAAAACGCCACGCCCACCGCGATCAAAACGATGGGTCCAGCCGGGAAGCCCGACCGCTGTCGATGCATCGGCAAAATACTCGAGAACTCATCCACGGCCAAGCCATGCAGGCGCTTTTTCGCGGTGTGGTAGGCCTCGAACGCCATATAGAAAACGAAAGTGCCAATCAGCATGCCCACCAGCGGCTCCATGCCGCCGGAGGCCTGGCCGCTGTCGAGGATGCCGATCAACACGCCCAGGATCACGACGTGAATCAGCCCTTTGATGTACTGACCGTTATAAATCGCGCCGACCCCGGGGATCAAGCCGAGAATGAAAGCCAAGCCTGGCGAAGCGCCTTCCGGACGCGGTTTCGGAGCGGCGGTGGGAAGAGGAGCGGTGTAGGGCGAATAATGCGGGTCGAGTCCGAGTGGGTCGGCACTCTGCCCGGCGCCCGTCGCAGCCCCGCCGGCTGGCGGCGCCGGCACGGGTAAATGCTGTTCGCAATATATAATGCCCTGCGAAGTTCGTTGGCAGCGCTCACAGAGCGCCCGGCCACACGTCCGGCAATAAGCGATGGCCGGTAATTCGGGATGAGTTACGCAATTCATGGGTTCCGCCTTCTATCTTTTCTGTCCTGCTTGCTTGGTCTGTCCTGCTTGCTTGGTCTGTCCTGCTTGCTTGGTCTGTTCCGCTGGCTTGGTCTGTTCCGCCGGCTTGGTCTGTTCTACCTGTGTTGGCTTCGCGCTATCCTGCGCCTGTTGTTCCTGTTCGCTAAGGTCCTTCAACTGCGACTGCACTTCAATTACGAGCCGCAGGTTCTCGTAATACTTCACGGCCCGGTCCCAGGTGCGGTGCGCCCGGTCGTCCATCGTGGCCCAGACTTTGGCCGGATTCAAATCCGCCGGCGTCAACTGCCGCGGCTCGATGCCGGCAAAGCGCGCCACCATGGAGAACGAAAGAATCGTCATGGCCATGCCCATGGCATAGCGCGGCTGCAATACCGCTTCAAAAAAACGTCCAAAAGTCCGATGCGCCCAGGAACCCTTCTCCCCGCTTGCGCCTTGCGGCGCTTCATGCAAGATTCGCGTCAGCAACTGGGGCGGCGGTTCCACTATCGCCGCCTTCTCGATGAAGTTTACTGCGCCCGCAACCTGGTTCGCATATTCCGCGCACGACACACACGTGGACCGGTGCAACTCAAACGCAGCTTTCTCGTCGCCGCGGAGTGTTCCGTCCAGGTAGTCGCAGAGCGAAATTTCGAACTCAGCGCAGGTCATTTCATTCACAGCCAGTCAATTCACCGTCAGTCATCCACCGTCAACATGCACTACTCAGCCGCTCACCTTCGTGCCATACGCATTCCAGCGTTTGAGCACGCGAGCCAGTTCGGCCCGGCCGCGGTTCAAACGCGATTTGACCGTTCCTTCCGGCACGTTGAGAATCTCGGCGATCTCGCGATATTCCAGCTCTTCCAGATCCCGCAGAATAACAGTTTCCCGCAGTTCCGGGGAGAGTTTCTGCAAGCCCGCCTGGAGCAGCTCGCTGGCCTCGCGGCCCGCCAGCATGCCATCCGTTCTCGACATGGCCGCCGTCTTCTCTTCCAATACTGGAATCTGATCTTCCAAGGATTCCGTGATACGGTCCAGCTTGGTCCGGCGGTAATGATCGATCAAGAGATTTCGGGTGAGCCGGGTCAGCCACACCGCAAACGATCCTTCGCCGGAACGAAAACTCTTCAGATTCTTAAAAACCCGGATGAATACGTCTTGCGCCAGGTCTTGCGCATCGCTTTCACTATTGGTGAAGCGGTAACAGATCGCGTACACACGCCGGGTATGCAACTTCACTAAGTCTTCCCAGGCGGCGTCGTTGCCGCTCAGGCATTTGTCTACGAGATTGATGTCCGCATCCAAGCTGACGGCCTGCATTCGCGGAGGCGTCCAACTCCATTTGGCTACCGGAATTGCCGCCGTTCCCATTCGTTCGAACCTCCTTCAAGTCCTGCTTGCAGCAGGCGATCTACGCTTCCACTATGGGAAACGAAGGTTTATGATGAGAAGTTCGCTTAGATACCGCTTGTTACCCCAATTCGGTCACATACGGGATTTGCAACCGAGAGTCTTATTCTACGACGTGGAGCCCTCCAGCCTTCAGCCCCCAGATCGCCCTAGGCCCCGGAACCGCTGGCGGCAGAGCGCCATTTTAGCCGCCTTGATCCTGGCCTTGATCGCGGGGCTGCTTTATTATCGCTTGCGGCACAGCCCGTTTCGCTGGGAGGATTTCGAGCGAACCTTCGTGGGAGTCGACTGGCAGTGGTTTTCGGCCGCGGTTCTCCTGATCTATCTCAGTTACTTGGGCCGCGCCCTGCGCTGGCGGGTGATGCTTCTTCCTCTGAAGGCGAATCCGGGTTTATGGAACATCAATTCGGCGACTATAATCGGGTTCACGGCCGTGTTTCTGCTCGGAAGGCCCGGAGAACTGGTCCGGCCCTATCTGATCGCCGCCCGTGAGCGGCTCAGCTTCTCGTCGCAGATGGCGGCTTGGCTTTTGGAGCGGATTTTCGACCTCCTGTTTGTGCTGCTGATTTTCGGGTATTCCTTGACGCGCATCCGCTCCGGGGAAGCGCAACTCGGCCCCTCGCTCCGCTGGGTGTTCGCGGCGGGTGGGTATCTGGTTACAGGGATTGGAGTTCTGTGTCTACTGGTGCTGGTGGCATTCCGCAATTTTTCGGGAACGGCGGAGGAGCGGATCATGGCCGCGATCGGCTTTATGCCGGAGTCCTTCCGCCTAAGGGTGGGCCACGCGCTGCGCGCCTTCAGCACCGGCATGGAGGTCACTCGCGACCGCGGAAATCTGATCCTTCTGCTGCTGTACAGCGCTCTGGAGTGGGCAGTTATCGCCGGGTCGATGTACTCGTTATTTCGCGCTTTCACGGTAACCCGGCACCTGGGATTGGCGGATGTCTTAGTGTTCTTAGGATTCATTGCGTTCGGCAGCATTGTGCAGATTCCCGGACTGGGTGGAGGGGTACAAGTCGTGTCAATCGTTGTATTGACGGAGCTATTTGGTCTGACGCTGGAATCGGCGGCTGGCCTGGCGCTGGTGGTGTGGCTACTGAGTTTTGTCGCAGTTGTGCCGATCGGCGTGCCGCTGGCGCTTCATCAGGGCATCAACTGGCGCAAATTGAGACACTTGAAAGAAGAGGTCGGCCCCGTATGAGGCTCCAGGCGCGAGCTGGGCTTGAGGGGAGGTATCCCTTATGATGTGTCCCTTTTGCGGCCACAAGGAAGATAAAGTCATCGATTCACGGGAGAGTAAGGAAGGCGATTCCATCCGCCGCCGCCGACAATGCCTGAGTTGTGAACGGCGCTTCACGACTTACGAAAGAAGCGACGAAATTCCGTACATGGTCATCAAAAAAGACGGGCGCCGGGAACGCTTCGATCGTCAAAAGGTATTAGCGGGCTTGATGAGGGCCTGTGAAAAGCGGCCGGTAGGGATCGCTAAGCTAGCCGAAGTGGTCGATGCGGTGGAAGCTCGACTGGCGGACAACCCCGACCGGGAAATCTCTACTACTCAGATCGGGGAGATGCTGATGGAACGTTTGCAGTCGCTGGACAAGATTGCGTACGTCCGGTTTGCCTCGGTGTACAGGGACTTTCAAGACGTGGAAGCCTTCCTCAACGAACTGAAGAACTTAGTACTTCTTAAGCGGTCCTAGGCTAATAGATTGCCACCTGTACCGGGTGGGTCCACTTTGGTGTAACCAAAGCCGAATGGAAACATCTTTTAAATAGGGACTTAACTTCGAAAAGGTTCGGTGCTATAATCGATTGCTGCTCTCTGGTCTGGCGGACAAAGCTGGTGGCGCGTCACACGGGAGCAGGCCTGCGTATTTATTTGTACCCCACACTCTCGGGACGAAGACTAGGCGAAGTTTTGTTCCTGTTTGGGGGAGGTGATTCTTAGTGGATCAATTCGAGGATCAATTTTTACCGGACGCTCATGAGCCGATTGGCATCCCTTTCGATGAAGAAGCGAATTTCTTTCATCCGGAAGAGGTAGCAGACGGCGAAGAGTTTCCTGCCGCACAGCAGGTCGAAGAATCCATTTACACGGATGACCCGGTACGAGTGTATCTGCGTGAGATGGGCGCGGTACCCCTTCTAACCCGGGAAGGCGAAGTGAATCTTGCGCGCCGGATGGAGCGCGGCAAGTTGCGAATGCAGAAATCCATCAGCCGGTCTGCCTTGGTGCAGATGATGTTGGTCGAGATTTCAGAAGCTATCAAGCGGGGCGAACTGGAGTTGGAGACTCTGGTCGACTTTGGCGATGAAGAAGAAGGTTCTCCGGCAGCGGCCAAGAGGCAGGCGGAAGTCCGTCAGATGTTCCATGACGTTCTGGCGCACTACAAACGGCATCAGCAGTTGGTTGAGAAAGTTAGCGGAATCGCTCTCAGTAACAAGAAAATCCGGCGTCGTTGGATGGGCAAGCTGGCGCGTTGCAAAGTAGAGATTTCTAAAGTGATGCGGCAGATTCCGTGGCAGAGCACCCGTTGGAAGGTATTTAGCCGGGAGATCGAGCGAGCGGTAGAAGAAATCGCACTTCTCGATGCCGAGTTGCGGAAGCTGGAAGAGCGGAACGGGATGGCGGCCCAGGGCCGGACGCGGGAATTGCGCCGCGAAGTGCGCAAACGGGAAGCCGACGCGGGCGCGCCGCTGATGGACCTGAAGCACAGTCTCAATGTCATACGCCATGGCGAGATTGAAGCCGAGCGGGCTAAGAAAGATTTGGTGGAGGCCAACCTCCGGCTGGTCGTCTCGGTTGCGAAGAAATATGTAAATCGTGGGTTGCATTTGCTGGACCTAATCCAGGAAGGCAACATCGGGCTGATGCGCGCCGCCGACAAGTTCGAGTACCGCCGGGGATACAAGTTTTCGACCTATGCCACCTGGTGGATCCGGCAGGCCATCACGCGCGCCATCGCGGACCAATCGCGCACCATCCGTATCCCGGTGCATATGAACGAGAGCATGAACAAGTTTCTGCGAGCGACGCGTGAGCTCGAAAAGGAACTGGGCCGTGTTCCCACCAACGAAGAAATCAGCCGCCGGATGGATATTCCGGTGGAAAAAGTTCAGAAGCTGAAGACCATTTCGCGCGATCCGGTTTCGCTCGAAACGCCGGTCGGCCGGGATGGGGAATCCGCTCTGGGCGATTTGATCGAGGATCGGTGGGTCGGTTCGCCGGTAGACGCGGTGATCGATTCCAACGTTCGCGATGAGACGGCAAACATTTTGAAGACGCTTTCTCCCAAGGAGGAGAAGGTGATCCGGCTGCGCTTCGGCATCGGCTGTGAGCGCGAGCATACGCTCGAGGAAATCGGGCAGGAATTTGATGTAACGCGGGAGCGTATCCGCCAAATTGAGGCCAAGGCTCTTCGTCAACTCCGGTCTCCGGAGCGGGCGCGGCATCTTAGGGCACTGCTAGCTGCCAGGTAACGACAGATCCCTCCTTATGTGAAAGGCCGGGCGATAGATCACCCGGCCTTTTTTCTTACGCAGCTCCCGCTCTTTGCCGTCCAGCAATTCAATTAATTAATGTGGCGGCCCCGATTCAAACGCGCAGTCGCCGGACTGCATCGTCACCGCGTTGACCGTGCAGGTCCCCTTCGATATCACCGTTCCCGATCTGAATACCGGACCGTCACCGGGCCAATCGACCACCGTCTCGATCCTGGAGCCTGGGGCAGTAACAAGTCGCTCGGCGGTGCAAGGTGGTCCCCCTGTTTGGCGAGCCCGTTGATTGGGCCCGACGGTTTCGAATTCAGCGAAGGTTCCCGACGACGACGTAAATCACATCGGTATTTTGAACCGGCGTCAGTATTTTTACGTTCCAGTGAAGGCCTTCTCGCACACCACCCGCAGCATCCCGGCCCGCCCTTCGGCGAGGTTGCGGATCTGATTGGCCACCATGGCCGCGAACTCCTGACCCATCAAAAGCTGAAGACTGATTCTCTGTGGTCCAGCGGCCGCCCGCTTCTGGAACCACTCCACCGCCTCTTGCGTGCCTTCGTCGAAATGCAGGATCCGGAACCCGGCTTGTTGCAGCTTCTCCCGTACCGCCGCGGGAGGAATCAGAAAGCTGAACTCAGGTTGTCTCGCCCACGGCACCGGGAAATGCAATGGGCTGACGTTTCCCGCCACTACATCGTAAAGCGCGAACCGGCCGCCGGGTTTCAAAACCCGGAAGGCTTCCGCGAACAACCGATCCTTGTCTTCTACGTTCATAGACACGTGTTGCGTCCAGACGAGATCGAAGCTCTCGGCCGGGAACGGCAAATCCAGCGCGCTGGCCTGCCGGTAATCGACCGGAACCTTCACCAGGCGCGAGAGCGCTTCCGCCGTCTCGCAAAATTCCGCCGTCAGATCGATCCCGGTCACCTGGCAGCCGAATTCAGCCGCCAATAGCCGCGCCGGCCCGCCTATTCCGCAGCCCACATCCAGAAGGCTCATGCCGGCTCGCACCTCCGCCAGCTTCGCCAGGTCCAGTGTGGCTTCGCGCCCCCGGGTATGGAACTGATCGAGTGCGGCCAGATCGGTGTAAGTTAAAGCGGCTGGATCCAGGCCACTCTCCTGGAATGCCGTGAGAATGCGGCCGGTCAGCCGCTCGCGCGAGTAATGCTGTTTGACGCCTGCTTCGATTTCGGACATTGGCTTATCTCAGAAACATGCTTAAGCGCGCCATGGCTTGCTCCAGAATCGGCATTTCGGCGGCATAGCAAATGCGCACTGAACCTTCCCCGCCGGTCCCAAACGCGACTCCCGGCGCTAACCCGACGTGCGTGTCTAGAAGGAGCCGCTTGCAAAAATCGAAGGAATCGGTCAGCCCCTTGATCTTAGGGAAAAGGTAGAACGCGCCTTCGGGCTTCGGCACCGTAATGCCCGGCAGCTTCGCCAACGCGTTTTGGCAAAAATCGCGGTTGGCCCGCAGCCGCAGCAGCATCTCGCACAGCGGCTTTTCGCCCCACAGCAAGGCGGTCTCGCCGGCCCGTTGGGTAAAGGTGGGCGCATGTGACACCACAAACTCGTTCAGTTGCGTGGCGCGGGCGGCAAAATCGGCGCGCGCGACGATCCAGCCCAAGCGCCAGCCCGTCATGCAATAGGTCTTGGAAAATGACTGAATCACGATCACGGCGTCGTCCCGCGTAGCCAGCTTCAAGATGGAAGGCGCAGGCGTGTTGGGCTGCGCTCCCGTGTAATTCAAGCGCTCATAGACTTCGTCCGCCAACAGCCACAGATTGTGCTTGCTGCTGAAGTCCAGCAGCTTCTTCTGCTCGTCGACCGTGGCTACCCAGCCCAGGGGATTCGAAGGCGAAGTATACAGCAGAACGCGCGTTTTCGGCGTGACTGCGGCTTCAAGCGCCGCGAAATCGATCTCATACCTGTCTCCGCGCAGCACATGCGGGATTTCCACCGCTCGCGCATTGGCCATGGCGATGTTCGATGCCCCGTTGGGCCACGCAGGAGTCAAAACCAGCCCTTCATCTCCCGGATCCAGCACGCAACGAAGCGCCAGATGCAGCGCCTGGACGCCAGATGCGGTCATCAGGATCTCTCGCGCCGGATCGAGTTCCACCTGCTGGTGTTCCCGGTAGTATCGAGCCAGCGCTTCGCGCGTGGAAAGCAAACCGGCATTGGAGGTGTAAAACGTGTAACCATCGGCCATCGCCTTTTGAGCCGCACGCTTGATATAGTCCGGCGTCGGAAGGCTGGATTCGCCAAAATACAGCTTTAGAACGCCATCC
The DNA here is from genome assembly GCA_963836595.1 of Bryobacterales bacterium. Classification (GTDB taxonomy): domain Bacteria; phylum Acidobacteriota; class Terriglobia; order Bryobacterales; family Bryobacteraceae; genus DATFZA01. The sequence continues at coordinate 1,480,286 of CAWIKC010000001.1, read as the reverse complement.
ATGGTGAGCGCGATCTCCGCCAGCTCGCGAATACGCGAATGGGGAATCGCCGTGGCTGACTGGGCTAGGGTGGTTCCAAGAGTTGTGTTCATTTAAGAAGTCCGTCTAGTGTCCTGTCCCGAAAGGCGCGACCGGGGGCGCCCAATGCCGTTTAGTTTTTTCGCGCGCGAACATTTTAAAAGATATATGTTCTTTTGCCTCGAAACGGCACGTCACTCCAAGGGCGGCAAACTCGAAGCAAACGTCGGCACGAGTGCCGACGCGGCACGCAGGAGTGCGTGCGCCACAACGGTCCTGACCCAGCCGCGAAGCGAATAAGCGTAACAGGAGACTGGGCATATTCGCCTATTTCAGCAGCTCCGTTCGCCGGGCGAGCAGGGATCGTAAAGTGGTCTCCATCTCAGCCGCGCTCGCCGCCGCCTGAGCCGTGGGCGTCGCATCCGCGCCCTCAATCACCGTGTACAGCGACAGCAGTTCGCCCAGTATCCGGGACAGCGAGTTCTCCTCTCCACGCCGGCCCCGGCGCCCTCCGCCGCTGCCCTCCAAAGCCGCCAACTCATCCTTGCGCGCGGGGTCGGTCTCCTTCTCCCGGGCTGCCTTTACCTCTTGCAGCGCCGCGTAGGCCTGATTCATACCGGCCGCCAGGCGCCCAGCCAGCGCAAACTGCTCCTCGATCCCAACGGGCGGTGTTTTGACGCGCGGGTCCATCTTTATTTGCAATGGTTGAGTGTAGGTTTTTCCGTTCACCGTCAAACGCACGCTGTAAGCGCCCGGAAGCACCAGCACGCCCATCGGTTCCCGCGGAGTGTCGTGGTAGATGGCGGAAATCGGATACTCGTGAGCAACGGATTGAGGAGGCGCATAGCGCAAGTCCCAAACAAACCGGTGCATCCCCGCGTCGCCCGGAAGTATGCGCGGCCAGCGCACCCAGTACAGCGGAACATTCAACTCTTTGGCCAATTCATCTTCCGTGACGTCCGGTTTGTCGTCGCTCGAATACTTGCGCACCAGCTTGCCGCCGGCATCCAGAATCTCCAGCGTCACCGGGCTGGCAGGAGCGCTACTGAGATAAAAGTCGAGGATCGCTCCGTCCGGCGGATTTTTGCCTGCCGGCTCATCCGGAGGTAACGGTGTGTCGGTATACAGGTCCCGCCGGACGCGATATGCCAGAGCCGGACGGAAAAGATGCGCTTCTGACTGGGCTACCGCGACCGACATTTGGCGCAGCGGCGTAACGTCGTCCAAAATCCAAAAGCTGCGTCCATGGGTGGCAATCACGAGATCGTCCTCATGCACGACCAGATCGCGAACGGAAGTAGCGGGCATGTTCAACCGCAGAGTTTGCCAGTGGCCGCCATCGTCGAACGAAACATACACCGCCCGCTCGCTGCCCGCATACAACAATCCCTTGCGCTCCGGGTCCTCGCGCACCACATTGATCGGCTCCTCAGGCAGTCCATCGACGATCGCACTCCAGCTTTTGCCGCCATCGTGAGTCCGGTAAATATAGGGACGCTGGTCGTCCAGGCGAATGCGATTGATGGCCGCATATACTGTGTTGTCATCAAAATGGCTCGCATCCAACTGGGATACTTTGCTCCAAGGCGTCATCTCCGGAGGCGTCACATCTTTCCAGTTTCTGCCTCCATCGCGGGTGATATGGATCAACCCGTCGTCGGTCCCGGCCCAGATCACATTCACATCCTTGTGCGAAGGCGCCACGGCGTAGATCACCCCGCGTTGGGTAGCCTGCTTTTTCGCGTCTTCTGAAAAAATCCCGACACTCGCCGGAATCTCATAGCTTTTCCGCGACAGATCGGGGCTGATCACGTCCCAGCTATGCCCGCCGTTCACGGATTTGAACAGAACGTTGCCCGCATAAAACAGCACGCGCGGATCGGCCGGCGAAAAGAGCACCGGTTCGGAGCGCAAAAAGCGATATTTGGCCCCGCGGAGCGCAACCGGGCTGACATCCTGAGTCTGTCCCGTGGCGGTGTCGAAACGCGTGAGCTTGCCGCCGAAAATAACACCCGGATGAAGTGGATCGGGGGCCACATAGGCATATTCTTCAGCCCCCACGGGATGCCAGTCCCAGGCTGTGATCGCGCCATAGTTACCGCGGCTGGCCACGGCGGCCGAGCCGCTCTCCTGCTGTCCGCCATAAACCCAATAGGGAAACTGACTGTCGGTTGAAACGTGGTACATCTGCGCGGTCGGCTGGTTATACCAACTGCTCCAAGTCTTGCCGCCATTCACCGTGATCGTCGCCCCCTGGTCGACCCCCAAAAAAATGATGTCCGGATCGTTCGGGTTGATCCAGATGGAGTGGTAATCGTCGCCGCCCGGCGCCCCCTTCCAGGCGAAGAACGTCTGGCCGCCATCGTCGGACCGGTAGGTGGAAGTGTTGGCGACATAGATCCGATCGGGGTTTTTGGGATCGACCCGCACCCAGGCAAAGTCCGACCCGCGCCCCCACACGCGCTCTTCGTGGTTCATTCTGCGCCAGGTCGCGCCGGCATCGTCCGAACGGTACACCCCTCCGTATTCGTTGGATGCCTCGACCAACGCGTAGATACGGCGCGGGTCGCTGGGGGCAATGCCGATTCCGATTCTCCCCAAGCCCTCTTTCGCTCCCGGCAAACCGCCTGTTAGCTGCGTCCAGGTGTCGCCACCGTCGCTGGATTTAAACAAGCCGCTGTTCGGGCCGGTCCAAGAGCCGTTCTCCCACGGACCTTCTCTCGACTCCCAAAGCACAGCGTATACGATCCGCGCGTTCCGCGGATCGAACGCCAGGTCAACGCCGCCGGTGTTTTCGTCCTTGTAGAGGACCTTTTTCCAGCTCCGGCCGCCATCCAAAGAACGGAAAATGCCGCGCTCGGCATTGGGACCATAAGGATGTCCTAGGCTGGCGGCAAACACCCGGTCCGGATCGTGCGGATCGACCAGCAAGGAGGCAACCTGTTGTGCATCGCGCAAACCCAGATGCGCCCAGCTTTTGCCGGCATCGGTGGATTTGTAAACCCCGTCGCCAACCGAGAGATCCGGCCGATGCAGCCCTTCTCCGCTGCCGGCATAAATAATATTGGGGTTGGAAGGCGCCAGGGCCAGGGCGCCAATGGAGCCCGTAGCTTGTTCGTCAAAGATCGGCGCCCAGACCCGTCCGGCGTCGGTGCTTTTCCAGATTCCGCCGTTGTTGGCGGCCAGGTAGAACACGTTCGGCATCTCCGGGATGCCGGCGATCGCGACTGTGCGCCCGCCTCGGAACGGTCCAATCATGCGCCAGCGCAGGTCCGCATAGAGCGCAATATCGAATGTCTCCGCTCCCAAGCAAGACAACATTGCCACTCCCGCCAGAAGCCGTTTCCAGTAAGCCATTGTCCTTCAATCTAGCAAGTTTTCGGATGGCGTCATCGATCGGTCGAGTACGGCGAATCCTAAGGAGAACAGGCGCCTCCCTAAGGTACGACACTGGCCGGGCTTCGAATGGCGGAATTTTTCTAGTCTGGCCACACCGTGTCCGAGGAGGGACCGGGTGGCGCCGTTTTCTGCATCGTTAATCCAACTTTCTAGATAAATTCACTTTAACTTTTCCCCGAAGTGTGCAAATCTTGAGAAGTGACCACGCTTCTGTGGTGTTTGGGTTACCGAGTCCAGTAGCCTATCTCTGCCAGGTAGCAGCAGTTGCGGCAAAAGCCGAGACGGAGAGGATATGCTGCCAAAATATTTAGTACCGGAAGAAATCGCACGACAAAACGGGACCGGCCCGGACGTGGATCTGGAAGCGGCCCAAGGCAAGCTGTTCGTATTGACTTTGGGCATCAACCGGGTGCTCGAACAAGGCGCGCTTCAGATCAGCGTCTGGGGCTCCAAAGACAGCAAGGACTGGGGTACGCGCCCGTTGCTCATGTTTCCGCCGAAATCATACTGCGGAATGTACTCCCAACTACTGAACCTGTCCAAACACCCTGGCGTTCGATATCTACGAGTCGAATGGAGGATGAGCCGCTGGTCGAAGCCATCGGCCGATCCATTATTCGGGTTTTCGGTTTTCGCCGAGGAGTCGGGCGCCCGGCTCAAGGCAGACCGAGCCCTAGCTGCGGCGGTCGCATAGTTTTAGACTGTCGTCGAAATATAGTAGTTGGCGCAAACAAAGTCGTCCGGCTAAAGTTCTCAAGACGGCGACGAAGTGAAGTACTTTCCCGCCAGTTCCGGGTTTGAATACACCGCCTGCTGCCAGTACGTTTTGGCTTCCGCATCCCGGCCAACTGTCTTCAGCGCGTGACCAAGATTGAGTAAAGCTTCGGCAAATCCGGGCTTCTCTTCCGCAGCCTTCTGATAAAACCGGATCGCTTCCTCGGTTGAGTTCGCCTGCTGCATCAAAAGGCCGACGTTGTAGGCCAGTTCGGGATGCTGGTCTCCGCGCTCGGAAAGCACTTCCTCCCATTTCGCGGCCGTCGGCTGAATCTCCCGATTCCACGCTAATCACAGCCAGAATCCGGATCGCTTCCACCGAATTGGGGTGCAGGCTGATGGTCTGGTTCAACGTGGTTTGCGCCGCGGGCCCGTCGCCCACCCGCCACTGCGCAATGGAGAGATTGAGCATCGCATCCAGCCAATCGGGGCGTTCTTCCACACAGCGGGCGAATGCCGCCACCGCGCTCACGGCCTCATTCCGTTGCAGGCGCAGGTAACCCAGCCGGAACCACGCATCTTCGCGCGCCGGTTGCAGCTCCAGCAACAGTTCATAATGTCTTTCGGCTTCCGGGTAATTTCCCTGCCGCTCCTGCATCACCGCGAAATTCCAAAGCGCGTCGCAGTTCTGCGGCGAACGCTCCAGCAACTGTTCATAGAGATGCCGCGCCGACACAAAATCGCCGCGCTCCTGCAAGGACGCCGCCAGGTTCAGTTGCGCTTCTTCCCGTTCCGGATGCAGCTTCATCGCCTCTGTGTAGGTCTGCCCCGCCTGTTCGGCATGATTCAGCTTTTGCTGCGCCAGGCCGAGATTGAACCAGGCTTCGTAGGAGTCTGGCGCCACCTTCACCAACTGCGAACCGTAGTGGACCGCCGCTTTGAAGTCTCCGCGATGGATGGCCGCGGCAACCAGAGCTTCGAGCGCCTGCCGGGCTTGTGGCCGCAGCCGAAGTAGACGGTCGGCATACTCTTTCACCTGGGTGTAATCTTTGCGCCCAATCGAGATTCCCGCCAGGTTCGAGAGCAGTTCCACATTGGAAGGATTGTTTCGCAGCAACTTACGGTAAAGCTCGAATGCCTCATCCGTCTGCCCTAACAACTGCAGGGCCACCCCTCGTCCGAAAATCGCAGGTTCACACTCCGGTTTGCGCTCCAGGCATTGCTCAAAGGCCTCGAGCGCTTCTTTGACTTGCTGCTGGTGAAGGAGACACTGCCCCAGTCCGAGATAAGCCTGCCAAAGCTTCGGCTCCAGCTCGACTACACTGTGGAACAGCCTTCCCGCTTCCCCAAACTGCTTTAGCCGCTCCAGACATACCGCCGAGTTATACAGCGCCGCCTTGTGCTCCGGCTGTTGTTCCAGCACCTTACGATAGCTCTCCAACGAAGCTTCAAACTGACCTAGCTGAAACTCCAGGTGTCCGCGGGTCCATTGGAGTTCAGCAAGTGCGTCCCCGGTTTCGATCGCTTTTCGGACTTCGCGCAAGGCTGCCTCGGTCTTGCCCTCGGCATTCAAGGCCAAGGCTTTGGCGAGCGCGCCGGACTGAATCGACCGCTTCGGTTCCTTTACGTCCACGCGGTCGTCGCGCACCAGCGCCTGAATCAGTTGGTCGTCTACGACCCACAGCCATTGATCTTTATTTTCTTCCATCAAACAGTACTCCTAATCCATCCGGACGCGGCATCTATCCGGACGCAGCATCCATCCGGACGCAGCATCCATCCGGACGCGACCTAATTGGCCGAGCCCGGAAGCAGGGAAACCCCTACCTTGGTGATCTCTGCGCGATCTCCCCGATCCGTCAGAAAACCGAAACCACCGGATTTCAGTTCGCCATCGACCCACGTATCCACCGGATTGCTCCCGATGAAAGTCGTAAAGCGATCGCCGCGAACTTCCACCCGGATGAGAAAGGTGTTTCCATCGACAGGCCGTACCGGGACTTGGCCAACTTCTTTCTCCTTGCCGTCCACCACGGTGTACTTCGACAGGCGATAACCCGACCCGGCTGTGGCTAACTTGACGGCGTAGTAGTTGGCGGCATCCGAAGCCCGGAACACCCATCCAATAGAGTTCGATTCGATTTTTCCTTGAAACTCGACCTCATAGTTGGTGAGGCGCAACGATGGGTGATACACACTGATCTTTCGACCCTTATGATTGCCGGTGGTGTCGCCGGCCCAATCGGTGATCCAGCCATCCTCTCCGGGGCCGGGAGTCAAAGCGCCCGCTATCGCCGACGCCTTCGCCTTGCTCGATCCGGAAAAGATCATATATCCGCCTCCGGCGATGGCGAGCAACAGCCCCGCGGCAATGCCGATTTTGGCGCCCATCGGAAGCTTACTCAGCAGCATACTCAGCGCGGATTGTTTTTCGGACATGCCCAGGTGGAGCTCGAAATTCGAGAGCCCAGCCCCAGGGTGCTCCGGGTGGGAAGCGCCGGCACTGGCCTTTTCGGAAGCGCCGGGACCAGGCGCTGGGGTCTCCGCGGCCGAAGTCGCCAGGACCGAACTCTTGGCGGCGGCTGTATCGGACGACGCGCCTTTTTCCGCCGTTGCACTGACGGCCGGCAGGCCTTCATCGGCTTGCGGCGTTGGCGCGGTGCCCGTTGGCGAGGCCGCCACCGCCGGGTCGATTACTTTCTCGTTGGCTACTTTTTCTTGCTCCGCTGCGCCTGCTGCCACCAGAGGCTGTGCATCGGCGGGAGCCTTGGCCTCGGCCGCCGCCCGTTTCTCCGCTTTGCGGGAACTCGACCGGTTCTCGGGCACGTTGATCGAGCGCTTTACCGCCAGCACTGCCTCACGCGGGTCGAAAGGTTTGTCTGGATTGTCTTTATGCCCGCTTGGGATGACCGGTTCCATCGCATCCTTAACAGGCTTGACCTTTACAGCACCGGACGGCTTAGACGCAGGCTCCGGCGCGGGCGGCTTCCCGACTCCCATCCTAGGCCGCAAGGGCAATATCTCGGTCGTGGTGAGTTGCGGATCGCTGGGAACCAGGAGCGGGTGCGACTCGGAAACCAGTTTCGGTTTGGACGGCGAAACAATGCGCAGCGTCAACGGGAGCATTTGCTCTATGAAAGGGGCCGTCGCCTCCGCCAACACCACCGGGCGGGCGCCGTGGTCGACTTCTTCGTCCACTTCCGTCAGTTGTAGAGTTGCCACGCCTCCTTCCCCTCCTTCCTCCAATTGGGCCTCCGCGCTCGCGTTCACACGCGGCCCAGACGACCGGCGGGGGGGCGGAAACAAACCGTCGAGCGCGATGCCGTCCACTACTGGACCGGCTGCCACCGGTAACTCCGTGCGCCGGCCGGAGCCCCGTCGCGGTTCCGGTCCATTTTTCGTCCGGAGTCCGCTGTCGAGCTTCTTCAAGCTGTCAACGTCGGGTTCGGATTCCGGTTCGCTCGGTTCCGGTGACGCTGCGGACAGGGCGTCGTCGGCTAGCTCGCCCTCCAGTGTTTCCGGGGGCCCTAACGATAGCTCCTGGCCGGGAACATGGAGTTCCGCGGCTTTCTCGAATTCCACACTTTCCTCGGCAGGCGGTGGAATTAGAAGCTGGAACACCTCTGGGAAAAACGGCTGGGAGTCCTCCAGGCACAACTCCGGAACACCCGGCCGAATCGCCTCGATCCCTGGCACAGTCACTGGACCCGCCATCGGCAAATCGAAGGACGCGTACTGGACCGTGCTTTCGTGTTTCGGAAAACCATGAGCTGCACTTTCGAACGGGCCTGCTTCGGACATGTGCACTGGAGCCAAGTCTGCACCTGTAACCGGTTGCAGTGGAAGCGCCAGCAACTCCGCCAAAGGCGGATCGGGCTCGATTTCCTCGGGAGCAACTTCCTCTGGAGCGACATCCTCCGGAGTCTCGATGGCCATAGGCTGAAGCTGGTCAAATACCGGAAAAACCGGCCCTGGAATCCAACTGAGCGGCGAGGATGGGGCGATCAGCGTTGGGCTCGGTCCTTCCAACATGGCCATGGGCTCGGGAAGAAAGCCGGCGGCTCCCGTCGCGACCGGTTCCGGCTTGTGCGCGATCGGTACCGGAAGTGCGGGCCCTCGCTCCCGCTTCACAGGGCTCGGCGCCTCCATCTCTGGCCGGACGACTGGCCGGACGACTGGCCGGACTTCTGGCCGGACTTCTGGGGGCGCTTCAGCGGCCTCGGCTTTCTTCGCCCGGCCCTCATCCGTCTTCGTCTGGGCCTGCAACAAACGGCTCAGCGCGAGCCGGTTGTATTCGTCGTGGTAACTCTGCTTATGCTGATCGGAGCAGAACTCGCCGTTTCCTGTCAGTCTCTTCAGCAGCGCCAGTTCCCTACCGCAATACAGGCATCGCATGTCTCTGTAATCGGCCATCTGGGGCCAAGGGTGAAGACAGGGAATCACCCTTTCCTCTAAGTAAAGTGTTTATCCCCGGCAACTAAGAGCATGACCCTACGACCGAGGTCCTATTTTGTGGCTTCTTATAGGAGTACAGCGGTTTGCGGGCTACTACCCAAAACTCCCCAGCTTCGCTAGGCCGCATTCCTTCCCTATCCTCATTAAGGCGATTCGCGGAGGAACCACCCCGCCCTCAGAGCCTGCCAGATAAACAGCCTGTTAGTTTCTTGGAATGCGTAAAGTCTCAGCCTTATCAGTCGATCATAGTAGCAGGCCATCGTTAAGGGTTTAGTACCAAGATTGTTCGAGACGGACGGTAGGTTCGTAAAAGAACAGGAGTTTGTGAGAGCCTGCCGCTTGTGAAAACCGTGCTGCTTGGGAAAACAGCGAGTCTTCACAACCGGCAGATCGAGCGCGGGCCTGGGGAACTTGTCAGTAGGAGAATACATGGTAAAACATGAAGCACTGAAGAATCATCTCGAGGGATTGAGAAACTCGATCCCCGAGTTGCGCGGCGTACTGCTGGCCTCGACTGAGGGCCTGCCAGTGGCGCATTCCTTGTCAAACGGAACCGATCCCAACCGGGTTGCGGCGATGGCCGCTGCCGCCTCCAGTTTGGGCCGTAGAATCAGCGAGAGTATGTCAACCGGCAATCTCTCCGAAGTTTCCATCCGCGGAGACGACGGCGTTCTGTTCATTTATCAGGCGGGACCCAAAGCGGTTCTGGCGGTGATGGGGCCCATGGGCGCCAACGCCGGTTTGATCCACCTCGAAGCCCGCAACAGCGCTAAGGAAATCGGCGAGCTGTTCTAATCTTGCTTGACGCCGTTATCGGGGCCCGTTTTGCGCCGGAAAATAGTGAATTCCGTTGTCTGCGGCCGACTCCGCTGACTGCGGGCTCGTCGCCCCAGAATTAGCGGCCAGAAGTAGCGGCCAGAAGTAACGGATCGTACTCCAGGTGAGGGGTCAGTTCGCTTTTTCGGGGGCCGGCTCGCTTATTTGACCTTTTCGTCTTTTTCTACTTTGCCGTCGCGGATATGGATCACGCGATGGGCATGCAAGGCAATGTCGTGCTCGTGGGTGACCAGCACGATGGTGTTGCCTTGCTGGTAAAGCCGTTCAAACAATGCCATGATCTCGCTCCCCGTAGCCGAATCGAGCGCTCCCGTGGGCTCATCCGCCAACAAAATCGACGGATTGTTCACCAGCGCTCGGGCTACCGCAACCCTCTGCCGCTGGCCGCCCGATAGCTCGTTCGGCTTGTGGTGCATGCGGCGCTCTAAATCCACCGCACGCAGGGCCGCCTTGGCCCGCTCCGCCCGCTGATCTCCGGGCAATCCCGCATAAATCAAAGGCAGCTCCACATTGTGCAGGGCCGATGCTCGCGCGAGCAAATTGAAAGTCTGAAAGACAAAGCCGATCTCTTTGTTGCGAATCCGGGCCAGTTCATCGTCCGTCATGTCGCTGACCAGATTGCCGTTCAAATAGTACAGCCCTTTAGACGGCGTGTCGAGGCAGCCAATCAGATTCATCAGGGTCGATTTTCCCGACCCCGACGGCCCCATAATCGCGACATACTCACCCTTCCGGATCTCGATATCCACGCCTGAAACGGCATGAATCTCCTGGTCGCCCATGACATACGTTTTCCAGAGGTCGTAGGTTCGGATGACAATGCCATCCCGCTTCAACGCTTGTCCGCGTTCGGCCAGTTCCTGCGTCGCCGTTGCCATTAGGTGTTGCTATCCGTCTTCACCGGAGGTTTGTTGTCGACTTTTACTTTGGCGTCGTTTCGCAAAGTGCGGATCACTTTATAGCTCCCGGTGATGATCTGGTCGCCGTCCTGGAGACCGGAGGTCACTTCAATATCGGTCGCTCCCGTGATCCCCGTGTCCACCTTGCGGAACTCGGCCTTGCCGTCTTTGATGACAAAGACACCCTGAATCTCTTGCTTGGCCGCCTTCTCCGCCGCCGCGTCCACTTTCCCGGCCGCTTGCACCCCGCCCTTTTTCGATTCCGGCGCAAGATCTCCTTGCTGGCGGATGGTCAGGGCCTGAATCGGGATCGTCAAAATGCCGCTCTTCTGGGCGGTGATGATTTTGGCGGTACACGACAGCCCGGGACGCAGATCGCCGGGCGGATTATCCAGCGCGACCACCACCTTGAAATCTTTGGCCTCCTGGCTCGAAACGGCGCTCTGCGAAGCCGCCACGCCGGTCGACCTCAAAATAGCCGTGTTGCCAATCTCCGTCACGTGCCCTTTGAAAACCATGGTTGGCATGGCGTCGATCGTCACATCGGCCTGTTGGCCCAATTGGACATTGACGATATCGGTCTCATCCACCTTGACTTCGGCCGTAATCAGGGACATATCGGCGACTGTCATAATCGTGCTCGCGGCCGAATTTTGGACGCCCGGCACAACCGTTTCTCCCATCCGCACTGGCAGGTTGGTCACCACGCCATCGATCGGCGAGATCACCGAGTATTTCTGGAGAATATCCTTGGTGCGTGTCAAACCAGCCTCATATTGGACGACGCGCTTCTGGCTGGAATTCACTTGTTGCCGTGCCTGCGCGTCCTGCGCTTTGGCTTGCGCCAGCCGCGCGTCGGACTCCGCGAGAGCCGCTACGGCGGTGTCGTATTCGGCCTGTTTCTGGTCGAAATCCTGTTTCGCGATCAACTGGTCTTTCAGGAGTTGCTTGGCCCGGTCGAGGTTGAGCTTGGTGCGATCCAATTCCGCCTTTGACCGGGCGATGGTCGCCTGCGCCGTGGTCACCGCGTCCTGGTTGGCGCGCACCGCATCTTCCGCGGCGGCGGAATCCGCCAGCGCCGTATCGATGGTGGCCTTTTGCGCCGCTACGTCCGCGCCCGCTTGGGTGGATTCCAACCGCGCCACCACCTGACCCTCCCGCACCCGGTCTCCCTCTTTCACCAGAATTTCCGTGATCGGCGCCGGGCCCATGGTATTGGCGCCTAAGTTGATGTAATTCTTCGGCTTGATTTCGCCGGAAGCCGTTACAATGGAAGTCAAATCCTGGCGCAGGACATTGCCGCTCTGCACCGTCACAATCCCGCGCTGGTTCAGCTTCATGCTCGCAAACACACCCCCGCCCACCAGCAGCAGGAGGCCGATCACCAGCAGAATTTTCCAGTTTTTTTTCAAGTAGAGGTTCTCCCCTAAGGAACGACGAACCTGGCAAGGAATTGGTTCGGGTAACTTTCAGATTAACACGCTGGTTCCGGCGGTAAGTATTGACCAACCCGGTTGTGGTGGGATACTGTCAGCCCATGCCACGATTTCCGATACTTCTGCTCCTTCTTCTGCCTGTCATGCTTCTGCCTGTCATGCTGGCGCAAGATCCCCAGATCGACAGCGGCGGAGAACTGAGCAGACCGCAAAATTACCGCGAATGGATCTATCTGACCAGCGGAATCGGAATGAACTATGGGTCGAGCGCGGAATCGACCCAACCGGCGTTTGACAACGTTTTCGTCAAACCGGAGGCCTACCGCGCCTTCGTCGACACCGGCCATTGGCCCGAGAAAACGATCTTCGTTTTAGAGGTCCGGCGCTCGGAGTCGCATGGCTCCATCAACCGGGCGGGGCATTTCCAAACCGGCATCCTGGCCGTTGAAGCGGCGGTCAAGGATTCAGCCCGCTACCCTGAAGGTTGGGCGTACTTCTCTTTCGGGCAAGGCGATTCACTGCTCGAAAAAACCCAGCCATTTCCGCAGAAAAGCGTCTGCAATCAGTGTCATAGAGCCAACGCGGCGGTCGAAAACACCTTTGTGCAGTTCTATCCCACGCTGCTCGATATCGCCCGAGCCAAGGGCACGCTCAATCCTCGTTACGTTCAGGCGGAGTCTTCGCCGAAGTAGTCGAAGTAGCGTGGTTCCCTGCGAGGTTCCGTAATCGCTCAAACAGAAACCACACCAGCAGCAAGCACAGGATGGTAGAGACCGCGCCCGCGACCAGGTAATCTTTCGGGCCCAACGGACTGGGAAGGATCGCCAGCATGATTGCGCACACAGCAATGAAAACAAAGGCCACGCCCAGCGCCAGTGAAGTAGTCCGGTTCATCAGTCGTACTTCTCGAAGATAATCTGTTTCCGGTCGAAACCCAAGCCCTTGAGCTTCGCTCGCACATCATCCACCATGAGCTTGAGCCCACAAATGTAGATATCCACATCCCGCCGCTCTCCGATGAACTCCATCAAATGCGGCTGCACGCGACCGGTCCGGCCGCTCCAACTTGGCCCCGGCCGCGTCAGCGTCGGATGGAAGTGAAAATTCGGATGCACACGCGCCAACTCCTCGAAGTCCTCCCGGTACAGCAAATTCCGCTCATAGCGGACTCCAAAGAGCAGGGTGATCGGCCTCGTGTTCAAAGGTTCCAGGCACGCCTTCAGGATCGAGCGGAACGGCGTGACGCCGGTGCCCGTCGCCACAAAAATCGAGTCCCGCGCCGGATTTTTCAGTACGAAATAGCCCAGCGGTTCGCCCATTTCGAGCGTGTCGCCAGGCTGCATCGAGAACAGAAGCGGCGAGAACAGGCCATCTTCCAGCAGATTGAGACAGATCTCAAACCGGTTTCCGTCCGGCGCGGAGGCGATGGAATACGGCCGCGTGATCTCCTTGCCGCCGATGGTTTCCGTGAACGAAACGAACTGGCCCGGGGTAAACGCCAACTCCGTCACGTCCGGCGCCTCGAACACAAAGTGCCGGGTGTTGTCTGCGATCTCGCGCCATTCGAGCAAACGGGCGATCATCGCCCCGGCTCCGCCGCCAGCGCCTGTGTGGCGCGGTCCAACAGAACTTCGAGCAGCGCCGGATGGCCCTCCAATGGGGCCGTCATCTCCATCGGGATGGCCGGATGGCGCGCCGCGCTGGCCATAATCAGCTTCGGCAGGTCGCGTTGCAAATGGGTGCCCAAGGTTAGAAAGTAGGGGATTACAACGATCCGCGAGACGCCGCGCGCCGCCAGTAGATCCACGGCGCCGGCAAGGTCCGGTTGGCCCAGTTCCAAAAACGCCGCTTCCACAGCAAAGCTGGCGTTCGAGGCCAGCCGGGCAGCCACTTGTCGTACAGACTCATTGGCGGATTCGACGCGCGAGCCATGTCCGAAAACCAGAAAGCCGGTCATACGTGAATCAATGATTCTGTTTCGCCGCCACCGGGCACGGGTGCTGGGAAATTGCTCCGCAGGAAATCGATAAACGCGCGTCCGCGCTTGCGCCCATTGTTGCGCGCCAGCTCCATTCGCTGCAAAAAGACCAGCACACCCAGAACTTCCGCGTCACGGATTCCCGTCGTGCCCTTCTCGCTCAGCCTTTTCCGCAAAGCGTCCACCGCTTGCTGCAATCCGGTCTGAATGTTCACCGCCAAAAGGTTGGCCGGCTTGGTCTCGTAGATCAAACCGCTTTGCAGCGTCCGATACGTGCGGATCAGCGCATCCAACGCATCTCGTATATCCGTATCCACAGCGCCGGCTGTCGTCATCGCGGCCGCCAGCAATTCCGCGCTCAGAAAGATCACCAGAGCCTCGTGATCGTGGAGAAACTGCTCCGTCACGTTTACATCGCGGTTGGGAAACGGCGTGTTGGCGCCTGCTTCGGAAGGACGCTCATGCAACCGGCTTTCGCGCAGGTACTCGCAGTCCAGCGGACAATCCACCGTCACTTCCCGCTCGGTTCCACAACACTGCGGGCAAATGTCGCCCCGCACGCCTGGGCAATACCGTTTGGGCTTCCGAACCCCGCAGATCTGGCATTTCATGAGTGATGGCGTCCGGTAGCCTTTATCGTATCATCGTAAATGGCAAGGAGGCTCATGGCGCGCAGCGATCTTTATTTGAAAGTGGAGTTGAACCACTCCGAAGACGAACAGCCGCAGCGGCTCGCGTCCGAGATCTGCCGCCAGCTTCTCAAGATCTATGGCGTACAAAAGGCCGAGGTGTCTAATTTGGTGACGCCAGCGGAATAGGAAAGCCAGCGGCCAACTTTCTCTTGAACAGACACGCGGCCCGCGCGCAGCGGATCAGCCTTCAAGAGATGGTCGTATTCGTCGTGCGGCCCGATCCAAAACGAAGTCAGGTCATTGTCATGACGCACGGCCAAAGCGCGATAGCCGCGGCTGATGCGAACCGACCAACAAGTGCCCTTCTCCTTGAATTGCAGAGATGGGTGGAACGGGCTCCTCAAACCGTGCGTACTGCTGAAGGCTTGATCTTGAACCTCGACAGGCAACTGATTCAAGCATTCCCAAAGCGTCGGGTCGTTGAGGAACGAAGGGGATTCACTAAGGGGACTGATCGCGCCGAGCTTTCGCTTCAGCCAAAACTTCGGCTAGCGGTCTGGTACGGCCAGCGGCAATCTCGGCCTCGACTTCGGCCATGAGACGCTCGCCACGACCGCCGGGCGCGAAATCGCGCTCGATCTCACGATCCCAAGCCGCTTCTTCCATTTCTTCGAGCCAGTCAAGAATCTGCTTTCGTTCCGGTTCGGAAAGGTGGCCGATCTCTTCTTTGATGGCTTCCACCGACATACCCCAAAGATAACCCGAGTTGAGAATAGCTGCAAATTACTTTTTCTTGAGACCCGCCCGGAAAAAACGAGCCTTCCCCGAGTGCTCTATTTTTTAGCCAGTCTGGCCGCGCACACGAGCGTGGCGCGGAGCAGCTCGGCTCGGTGCACGTGGCCCCCGGGCGTTCCAGTCGGGGGCTAAAGTAAATATTTCGTCTTTTCTTCGCCTATTAGTGTATGCTTGTTCTGATGGCTCTCAGAGAGCTTCGGGGAGAGGATGTGCTAACGCATTGTTGTAGACTTCTAGCAGCCAAATCTCCAGTCGACCCAGCGAGAATAAAAGTACGAATGTTTCATCTTTCGGAGCAATCTGTTTTGGAATGGAGAGTCGCCAACCTGAGCTTGATGAAAGACTTAAGGTGGTTTGAATCAGCCGGCCAATACGAGCGGCGCGCTCTGCAGGCTCGAACACTTCTATTTCCGGCGGCGTCGTTGCTGCCAGGGATGCGGCAGGATTTCTCGCCGGCGTCAAGCTCCTGGTTCGTCTGCGCGGTTTGCACCCCCATTCCTCGCCGTCGGCAGCGGCGTATATATTCTGGCTCTGATGATGCAGTTGATGAAGCCCGATCAAACCGCGGGCATCCGCAGGGCTGCCCGCTGGACGGCATTGCTGGTGTTCCTGCAGTTGTGCGCGGGCGCGGTGAATATCGCTTTGCTCGCGCCGGTTTGGATGCAACTGGTACATCTGCTGCTGGCCAATCTGGTTTGGATCTCGCTGGTGCTACTGCGATATCAGGGTGTGGATTACCCTCAGCTTCTGCCACGGCGCCGGCAGGCGATGGAGACCAGGCGCGTTGGCGCCGCCTGAACTTGCGCCAGCATGCTGAACCGGTTGATCGCCAACCGGGTCAATGGCGGCTCTCTGGCCGGTTTACTGTAGTTACCGCTCGCCCGTGATCACGCCATCCTGGCCGCGCGCGCGTCGCGGTCTTCCCGCTGCTTCCGATTTACGTGGTTCACCAGTATTGTTCCGGGCTTTCGTTAACCAGTTCTACGACGGTAAACCCGTTTTGTCTCCCTTGGCGGTGTTCGTCATCAACGTGCCGAGGGGCGTGACCGGGCTTGCTTTTGTGCTGGCGCCGGGGAGGTGTTGGAAGGGTTGGATCAGCCCGTTCAAAAGCAATCGGTCAGAACACCGCCAGTGGAGCCGGATGTGGAGCCGGATGTGGAGCCGGATGTTACCTCCTATGTGTTTTCGGACGGGGGGGACTGGTTGTTTGCCGGGCGGTAGAAAACCCAACTTTAGCCTTTACAGCCGACGGTTCCTAGTACAAACGTTTTCGGTACTTTTGTATCCGCGCGCCAAGCGGCAGAGCCCCGGCGCCGGCGACTCCTCGCGGGCCAGACCACTCCTGAGAAGTTTCTAATAAATATAGTACTTACAAGACCGATGTAGCCCGTTGTAAGCCTTTGGACTAATCCGGTCGGACGATTGAATGAAGGCCCTAGGGATGTTAACTTTTCATCTGAGGTCCCCTAGGCTATTATGAACATACGATTTTCACTGGCTCTCGCCACCCTCGCACTTTCGGCGGCCGCTTTCGCGGACGATACTTTTCAAATCAAGTACGCCGCCAATCTGAACATCGGCGATTCGTTCGTCGATTTCACCAATTCCGGGGCGACCGTAGCGAACGGCGTGTCCCAGAATCTCTGCATCAACCTGTACACGTTCGATCCGCAGGAAGAGTTGATTGCCTGCTGCAGTTGCACGGTGACCCCGAATGGTCTCGAGTCGGTGTCCGTGAAGTCGTTGATCAGCAATCCCCTCACACCCGCCATTCCGACCGCGGTTGTGGTGAAGGCAGTGGCCAGCACGGGAGCTTGCAACGCATCGTCCGTGACTGCGGTGGC
Organism: Bryobacterales bacterium; assembly: GCA_963836595.1. Lineage (GTDB taxonomy): Bacteria > Acidobacteriota > Terriglobia > Bryobacterales > Bryobacteraceae > DATFZA01. Next base: position 1,463,279 of record CAWIKC010000001.1, on the reverse strand, counting down.
GCACGGTTTGCTTGCCTGGGGTACCACGCTGCACCAGAACACGTCGATTGCGGCTCCGACTTTTTCCGTGACCGAGACCCCGTTCGCTCAAGCCACTCTGACGGCCGCTGAATTGACGCATATCACGTCGTACTGCGGTTTTATTCAGGGCGATGGAACCGGCTTCGGTCTCTGCAAGGGCTGCGCCGCGGGCGGGCAGGGAGCTAGCTCGTCGGACCAGTAGTTTGTTGGTTAGTGGCCGGAACACGGCGCCGGTTCTCATGGCAGAGCTTGCCCTCACCAATCAAGACCCCAGCGAGTCTCGCTGAGGTCCTGGGGCTGCCGGCAGCAGTCCGAGCACGAAAGCGAACAACGACCCCACATCAATGACTCCACATCGCCGGCCGGCGCAATCCGGACTTTGCGCCGAGCCCCGATTATCTTAAGTTAGCGAAGCGTCACGCAACAAATTTGCCATTACTTCGTGACCGCTCCCTGACGGCCGTCGGCTCGGTCAGGCCTTCCGAGCCGCGATTGGTCGTTTCACGACAGGCCTCTTGCTCCACTAGCGTTGTGCGCAACGGGCCTCGATCCTTGTCCCGATCGTGCGGCCGATCTCGATAGTTTTCGTACTCGATGCCGCCGTGGTTCTGACGGACGAAAGTGCGACATAAATTAAATTGCGCCGAATCCGTCCCAATGGCTGCGCAGCTCGTCCAGGGCGGCGAAACCGAACATCCCGATTGACGTTGATATTGGTTCCCTCAATCAGTATAAAAATCTGTTTTATTTGGCGCTCTAAGAGTAGATTTTCGGAGCACAATCGGGACTGCCTCCGCGTCGAAAACCGGGACTTTTGTCATAAAATAAGCCGCCAGTTTTTCCCAGTACGAAGGTTTTTAGTACCTTTGGTACCGGGCGATGAACGCGGGAAAACCGGCGTTTTGGGGGCTGTTCGCACTCAACCTCTCGCATTTTAGTGTATAAGAATCTGATACTTACGGAGCTTAGCCGGAACGATCTAAGCCTTCTGGCTAATCCGGCGGGAGGATTGAACGTAATCCCGGACGATGTTACTTTTCAGTCGGAGGTTTCCTAGTTTACCATGCACATGCGCTTTACACTTGCTCTCGCGGCCCTCGCATTTTCGACGGTCGCTTTCGCGGACGATACTTTCCAGATTAAGTATGCCGCCAACCTGAACATCGGTGATTCTTACGTTAACTTCACCAATTCCGGCGCTACCGTAGCCAACGGCGTGTCACAGAATCTCTGCATTAACCTGTACACGTTCGATCCGCAGGAAGAGCTGATCTCCTGCTGCACCTGCACCGTGACTCCTAACGGTCTGGTGTCCTTGTCCGCTATCAAGTCGCTGATCAGCAACCCCCTGACACCCGCCATTCCGACGGCGGTTGTGATCAAGGCTGTGGCCAGCACGGGCGCCTGCAACGCGTCCAGTGTCGGCGCACTGGCGCACGGTCTGCTTGCCTGGGGCACCACGCTGCACCAGAACACGTCGACCGCGACTCCCACCTACTCAGTGACCGAGACGGCCTTCTCTCAAGCCGATCTGACGGCCGCTGAATTGACGCACATCACCTCGTTCTGCGGTTTCATTCAGGGTGATGGAAGCGGCTTCGGTATCTGCGCGGGCTGCCCCGCAAATGGTCTCGGCGCTTCTTCTTCGCAACAGTAGTTGGTTGTTAGCTCAGTTAGCGTTGGTTTTAGCTCAGAAACGGCAAGGGCCGCGGCCCTTGAAGCAACTTGTTGTCTTAGAGTGGAACTAGAAACTCAGAGGCCGTCTTCTTGCCGCGTAAGGGTGAAGTAGTTATTCAGTACAATTCCCGGCGAAGCCGGTTCCGTTTGTAAACAGGCGGGACCGGCTTCTTTCTCTTCCCTCCCACTCCGTTCGTCCTGTAACCTTATTCTGAATGAACATTGCGCTGATTGGTTATGGATTCATGGGCCGGGCCCATTCAAATGCCTTTTTGCAAACGCCGCATTTTTTCCAGACGAGGATTCGACCGCGGCTAAAAGTGATTTGTGGGCGCAACGCCTCCGCTGTCGAGTCCATGGCCGCACGCTGGGGCTGGGAGGAGACGGAAACGGACTGGAGACGGATCATCGGCCGGAAAGACATTGACGCGGTGGATATCGCGGCGCCCAACTACTTGCATGCCGAGATCGCCGTTGCGGCGGCCCAGGCAGGCAAGATGGTGTTTTGTGAGAAACCGCTGGCCACCACTCTCGAGGACGCCGAACGAATGGCATCGGCCGCGCGCAACGTCCGAACGCTGGTGTGGTTCAACTACCGCCGCGTACCGGCTATCGCGTTTGTCCGGCAATTGATTGACGCCGGCAGAATCGGCCGGGTCTTCCACTATCGCGCCGTCTATCTGCAAAGCTGGGGTAACGATCCGGCGCGCCGCACCGGCTGGAAGCTGAGCCGTCAGGAGGCGGGTTCGGGCGTGATCGGCGATTTGCTCTCGCATTTAGTGGACACGGCGTTGTTCTTGAACGGACCGATCTCGGAAATCCGTGCTCACAGCAAGATTTTTATCGAGGGACGCGATGTGGAAGATGCCGTAGCGGCCATGGCGACCTTTGAAAATGGCAGTTTCGGCACCTTTGAAGCTACCCGCTTTGCCACCGGTATGTTGAATCGCAATGGGTTTGAGATTCACGGCGAAAACGGCATGGCCGGCTTCGATTTTGAAGATATGAACCGGCTAAGATTCTTCGATGCCGCGCTTCCCAAGCCCGAACAGGGCGTTCGCAGTATTCTGGCGACCGGCCCCGGGCACCCGTTTTGGGAAAACTTCTGGAAGCCCGGTCATCCCATCGGCTACGAGCACACGTTCATCGCGACTTTCGGCGATTTTCTGCGCTGCCTGGAAACGGAAGCGCCATTCCACGCAAATTTCGCCGATGCGTTGGAAGTGCAGCGCGTGTTGGACCGAGTGGAGCAATCGGCTCGAACCGCTGTATGACCGTTAGTGCCCGTCATGAAACAACGCTGCCGTTGCTTTGTGAGTGCTCCCCGACCCAGCCGAAGCCGGAACCAAACAGGATCCGCGATGATGAGCCACCGCTCCCCGACCCGGCAAAGACGGAACCAAACAGGCTCTGCAATGCCCGGCCCAGTGGTTGCGCCACCGCTCCCTCACGGTCGGTATGCCAGGATAAGCCTGGCTGATCTTGTGAACTGAAAGGAGTTCACCATGTAAATTGCCTGTTCAGCGTGTAGCCGAACGAGCGTGGGTTCCAGCAATGGAAGTGGCGTGTCGGGAGGCGAACCCGTGAGCCGTAACGCAAGTAAACCCGATTCGGCCTCGATAGGAATACGAAGGTGGCCAGCCTGCCGACTAAGGTGAAGCCAGACAGACCGTTGGTGAAGCAACAGGCAAATGCAGCCAGCGGACCTTCCGGGGTGGTTGGGGACAGCGCGCGGGGACAGATCAGTCGAGGAGCCTGGGAGGCCCGGCAGGATAGCCAGCGAAAGCGAGCGATGTGCGGCGGGAATACATAACCGCCGTCGCGGTCTTGTCGGGAGACGGAGAGGCCTGTAGTAGCCAAGAAGCGGGGTAACGCCCGTGGAGCCAAGGGGCCTTACTGAAAGCATGAGTCTGTAAGAGGAGGAGAAACCCGCTTGGATAAGAATCCCACTACGGAGACTCGGGCAGCGCAAGATAAGGCGAAGCCGAAAACGGTGCAAAAGCCAGGACTGCCGGAGAAAGTTTCTCAACTGAGACAGAAGCTGGGCCAAAAGGCCAAGCAAGAGCCGAAGTTCCGGTTTTACGCGGTGTACGACCGGATCTACCGGATGGATGTATTGGAAGCGGCTTGGGAACGGGTGCGACGGAACAAAGGAGCCCCTGGGGTGGACGGCATCACGATTGAACAAATCGTGGAGTCGGACCAAGGCGTAGCGGGGTTCCTGGAAGGACTTCGGGAATCGCTACGGACCAAGACCTACCAGCCGCAGGCGGTGCAACGCGTCTACATTCCGAAGGCCAATGGAAAGCTGAGACCGTTGGGCATCCCAACGGTGCGAGACCGGGTAGTACAAATGGCGACCCTGCTAATCCTGGAGCCTATATTTGAGGCGGATTTCCTGGATTGCAGTTATGGGTTCCGACCGGGGCGTTCGGCGCACCAGGCGCTAGAGGAGATACGCGGCCATTTGCAGGCTGGGTATCAGGTGGTGTACGACGCGGACCTGAAGGGCTATTTCGATTCGATTCCGCACCCTCAATTACTGGCGTGCCTGCGCGCACGGATCGTGGACCGGTCGGTCCTGAAGTTGATCCGGATGTGGTTAGAGGCGCCAGTAGTGGAGCGTGGGGAGGGGCAGGGTGGAGGCAGTTCATGGAGCCGGTCGAGGAAAGGAACACCGCAGGGTGGAGTAGCTTCCCCCCTGTTGGCTAACCTGTATTTGCACTGGTTCGACGCTTTGTTTTATGGCCCGCAAGGGCCGGCTCGAACGGCCGGAGTCAAGCTGGTGCGCTACGCCGACGATTTCGTGGCGCTGGCGAAACAGATGGGCACGGAGACTATCGAGTTTATCGAATCGCGGCTGGAAGGAAAATTCCAGTTGGAGATCAACCGGGACAAGACGCGCGTGGTGAACTTGGGGGAGAAGGGAGCGAGTCTGACCTTTCTGGGGTACACATATCGGTTCGACCGCGATCTGAAAGGACGCGGTGGAGAATACCTGAATATGTTTCCGTCGAAGAAAGCAGTCCAGCGGGAGAAGGAAAAGCTGCACGAAATGACGGATAGTCATCAGTGCTTTAAACCAATCCCGATCCTGATTGGCGAGCTGAATCGGCATCTGAAAGGCTGGGCGAACTACTTTTCCATCGGGTATCCCACCGGCGCCTACTGCGAGATCGAGCGCCATGTGCAGGGCCGTCTGATCCAGCATTTGCAACGCCGCAGCCAGCGGCCCTATCAGCCCCCGAAAGGGGAGCCCTGGTTGGTGCACCTGGCGCGGTTAGGCCTGAAACGTCTGTCGGAACTTGTGCATGCTTGAGGCGAGAGCTTTCAGGAGAGCCGGATGCGGGAAATCTGCACGTCCGGTTCGACGAGGGGAGAGCGGGTCGCGCTGTTTGCGTCGCCCTCTCTCCTACTCTACCGGCTCGGTAGAATTTGTCACGGTTGGAGATTATCGGCAACCACATCCTGATGCCCGTAAACACCGGGTGAAACGCATGCGCCGAAAATATTCTGCCGGAAGCAGAATCCAACTATGTAGGTACTGACGGTCGCGGCTCGTAGAATTCGTCACGGTTGGAGATTGTCGGCAACCACGTTACTTCCCGGCCGGGAACCGATAGATCGTGGTCGAAGTAAACGTCCGCCCGGCACGCAACACGGTGGAAGGGAATTTGGGCTCGTTAGGCGAATCGGGAAAATGTTGGGTCTCCAGACAAAATGCGGAGCGCGTGGGATACACTTTGCCGCCCTTGCCGTGAATCGTGCCATCCAGATTGTTTCCGGTATAAAATTGCACGCCGGGCTGATCGGTCAGTACTTCCATCACCCGTCCACTGCCTGGGTCCTCTACCCGCGCGCAAATCCGCAGCTTTCCCGCCGCGCCATTAATGACGAAGTTGTGGTCGTAGCCCTTGCCGTAGCGGATGTTTTCGTCATCGGCGTCGATGCGCGCTCCGATTAACTGAGGCGTGCGGAAATCGAGCGGCGTTCCCGCCACGGGGCTTAAGGCGCCGGTGGGGATTTGGTCCGGGCCGGTGGGCGTGAAGCGATCGGCCATGATCTGGATCCGATGATCGAGAATGGTTCCCGATCCCTCACCTTTCAGGTTGAAGTAACTATGATTGGTCAGGTTCAGAACCGTGTCCTGAGCGGCGACGGCGTGGTAATCCAGCCGGAGTTCATTCGCCGGCGTGATGGTGTAGGTCACGCGTGTGTCCAGCTTGCCCGGAAAACCTTCCTCGCCATCCGCGCTCTCGTACGCCAACCGGACGGAATCTCCGCTAGCGGCGACTTCTTTCCACACGTGCTTGTCGAACCCGCGCAAACCGCCATGCAAACAATTCACGCCGTTGTTGGCTGGCAGCTTGTACTCCACTCCATTCAGCGTGAAGCGCGCTTTACCGATGCGATTGGCGTAGCGGCCAACGGTCGCTCCAAAATATGGGCTTTGCTTGAAATATGGGTCCAGCGAATCGAAGCCGAGCGTCACGTCCGCGGAATGGCCGTCACGATCCGGAACCTTGAGCGAAACCAGGATAGCGCCGTAGTTCATGACCCGCGCCTCCAGGCCCTTCTCATTGGTCAGCGTATAGAGTGTGATCGGCGTTCCGTCGGGCATCGCGCCGAACGGCCGTTTGTTCATTCCTGTTTTTGCTCCGAAAAGTGGTCTGCGCAAAGCTAGTGAAGCGCCCGCGATCGTCAACCAAGAGCGTCGAGCTATTTTCATGATCTTCCGGAATCACCATATCACGTCTCTCCTCGTACAATGAGTACGTGACTACCAGCCGGCGTCAACTCTTGCTCGCAGCCGCGGCCAGCCTGCTTGGCGAGCCCGCTAACGCAGCCGATGAAGCCAATCCCTCCGGGATGATCGTGAGATCGCTCAAGCCCGAAGATCTGGAAATGCGGTTGGATGGTTTCGCGGACTGGATCACTCCTTTCAGCCAGTTCTTTGTCCGCTGTCACAGCTATACGCCGAGCGTGGACCTCAACGAGTGGCGCCTCAAGATCGACGGCCTGGTAGAGCGTCCGGCGAGCCTGGGGCTGGAAGATTTGAAAAAACTGCCCCGAGTGGAACTGGCCGGCGTTTTGGAATGCGCGGGGAGCGGCCGGGGCTTTTACAAGCCTGCCGTGCCAGGAACGCAATGGACATACGGCGCAGTGGGCAACGCAAAGTGGACAGGCGTCCGTTTACGCGATGTTTTGAAGCACGCCGGAATGAGGGATTCCGCGCAGCACCTGCTTTGCGATGGAGCGGATGTGCCGCTCGGGAAAATGCCCGATTTTCAGCGGACAATCCCGGTCAAAAAGGCCCTCGATCCGGACACTCTGCTGGCATACGAAATGAACGGGCGGTCATTGCCCGTGGAGCATGGCTTCCCACTGCGCGTCATCGTCCCCGGATGGGCCGGCGACTCCTGGGTGAAGTGGCTGCAGCACATTGAAGTGCTGGACCACGAATTCGACGGGTTCTGGATGAAAACGGCATACCGGCATCCCGTGAAGCCGGTCGCGCCCGGAACGGCGGTGGATCCAAAGGATATGGTTCCGGTCGCGGATTTGAATGTCAAGTCGGTGATAGCGAGCCCCCAGGGCTGGGCTCGGCCGGGCGCCGTGCAAATTCAGGGCAAGGCTTGGTCGAACAGCTCACCGGTCTCCAAAGTGGAGGTCTCGACCGACGGCGGCCAAACCTGGATCCACGCGAAGCTGGTGGGGCCGAAGAGCAAGTATGGCTGGCGAAGCTGGGAATGTGCCTGGAAAGCCAGCCAGGGCGAACACACGCTGCTGGCTCGCGCGACCAATGAGGCGGGGCAGATTCAGCCGCTGAAGGAAGACTGGAATCCGTCCGGTTATTTATGGAACGTGGCGCAGCCCTTAAAGATAGTGGTTTCCGATCGCGCTCCGGAAAGCGTCGCGGCCTCCGCCGCTCCCCCCGGATCGTATCCCAACGGTCCGTATCCCAATGGTTACAAGGCCGCGTGTTTTAGCTGCCATGACGAACACATGATGGTGCAACAACACTTGACGCGAGCGCAGTGGGAACGCGAGGTCAACAAAATGACCGGTTGGGGCGCCCACATCAATGCGCAGGATCGCGAAGAGATTCTGAACTATTTATCGGGGCAGTTCAAACCGTAAGATTCACACGCCAAAAACACGCCGGATGTAGTCGCGATCCGGACCGAGCGCCGCGGTATTGGCGGGCGTGGGACCGCCGCCTTCTTCATCGATCAGCCATCCCGCCCAACCTACTTCAGCAATGGCGGCCGCGAGAGCTTCAAAGCCGAAATCACCCTGTCCCAGCGGGACCTGGCCTTGAGCGGTCTTGCCGCGAAACGTTTTGATGTGGCAGCCGACAATGCGCTCAGAATGGCGGCGCATGAATTCGGCCGGATTTCCACCGCCCAGATAGCCGTGGCCGGCATCCATGAGAAATTTCGTTATCTTTGTGGTCCGAGCCAGCTCCTCAATCACCGCGTTGGCGTTGGCGAACTCCGGATTGTGATTATGATAGGCGAGCGTCAATCCGGCAGCCGCGCACGTTTTTGCCAGCGCATCCAAATCCTCCCCGCTCCATGGTCCGGACGAGCTGACCACGGCCCAATGCGCGCCCAAACTCGCCAGACCGCGGAAGATTTCCGGCTTGGCGTCGTGGATCGACATGTGTCCGCCAAGAAACTCGACGCCGGTGCGCTCGATCTCATTGCGGCCGTCCGCCGCGCGGGAAAATTGGTCCCGCACGAACCGGATGTTGCATTCGAATCCGGCATAGCCAAGCGTTTTCATTTTGGCCACCGCGTCCAGGAGCCCAGAGAAATCGCCCGGTTTCAAAACGAAGCCATTGGCTTGACAGCCAACGCTGGGTTTGGTTTTGCCGAAAGCGAGCGCCGCCGCGCCCATCCCGAGAACCAGTTGCCGGCGAGTCATTTGGTTACCTCGAATTGTTACTTCGAAAGTGCGAGGCCGGAGAACAGGCGGCTGGGCGGCACGTTCTTCCAGTCGTTCAAAAACATTTGCAGTCCCGCGTCGGTCATCATGTGCTTGTAGAGCGACTCCAGAATGTCAAACGGCATAGTCGCCACGTCCGCTCCAGCCAAAAGACAGTCGAGCACTTCCTTGGTGGTCCGGATGCTCGCGGCCAGGATCATCGTCTTATATCCGTAGCGATCGTAAATAGCCCGAATCTGCCGCACCAACTGCATGCCGTCGTCGCCCGCCAGATCCTTGCGGTGAACAAACGGGCTAATATAAGTGGCGCCCGCTTTAGCGGCCAGAAAGGCCTGCACCGGGCTGAAGCAGAGCGTGACGTTGGTGCGAATGCCTTCCTTCGAAAGCTGTTTCACGGCTTTGAGCCCCTCCACCATGACCGGGACTTTGACGATGGCGTTTTTATGCAACGCGTGAATGGCTCGCCCCTCATCCACAATCGCCTCCGATTTCAGGCTGACGGTCTCCACGCTGATGGGCCCGTCCACGAGCTGAAAGATCTCTTCGAGCACTTCGTCAAAGCCACGGCCGGTAGCGGCGATATGTGTGGGATTGGTGGTCACCCCGTCTAGAATGCCCCAACTGTACGCGGTCCCGATCTGTTCTATGTTGGCTGTATCGATAAAGAGTTGCATGGGTTTCCCGCTGACATCTTATCCATGATATCTTAAAAATGCTTTTGGCCACCGCTCCGGCTCCAATTTCGCGGGACTACTGGGCGATTCCTGTCTGGCGCCAGGTTCGCTGGCGAATTCTCGCTCTGCTGTTCCTCATCACGGTCATCAATTTCGTGGATCGGCAGACGCTCTCGGTGGTCGCGCCTACGCTGCGCGACACCTTTCATTTATCCAACACCGAGTATGGTTTTATCGGCTCCGCCTTCATGGCGGGCATGTTGTTGGCCGAATTTCCCATGGGCTATTTCATGGACCGGATCGGAGTGCGGGCCGGGCTCTCGTTCGCGGTTGTCTGGTGGTCCATCGCCACTGCGCTGCATTCGGTTGCGGGTTCGTTCCTGCAGTTCAGCCTGCTGCGCTTCTGGATGGGGACGGGGGAATGCGGTAATTTTTCGGGCGCGATGAAAGTTGTTTCCGATTGGTTCCCGGCGCGCGAACGGGCTTTTGCCGCGGGCATTTTTAACAGCGGCAGCATGATCGGAAATCTGATTGCCGTCCCCACCATCACGTTTCTGTTGCTGCATTACGGCTGGCAAATGGGCTTTCTGCTCCCCGGCTTGCTGGGCATCCTGTGGGTCTTGCTGTGGCGCGCCGGCTACCGGCCGCTGAAAGATCATCCTACCGTCACGGAAGCGGAACGCGAATACATTCTTCGCGATCGTCCGGCGCCCACGCCGCCGCCGTCCAATCGCGTCCTGCTGGCGCGCAAGGAAACCTGGGCTTTGATCCTGTGCCGCCTTCTGGTTGGGCCGGTAGTTCAGTTTTATCTGTTTTGGACACCGGAGTATCTGGTGCGGGTTCGCCATCTCAGCTTGGCGCAGATCGGGCTGTTCGCCTGGGTTCCGTTTCTCTTCGGCGATTTGGGGAGCATTGGCGGAGGCTGGACATCGGGTTTCCTGATGCGCCGCGGCTTCACTCTCGATGCCGCACGCCGCACGGTGATGGGCTTCGGCGCGGTTTGCTGTTTGCTCAGCGTAGCGGTCGCCGGCGCCTCCAGCGCTACGCTCGCCATCGTTTTTATCTGCGTTGTCTTGTTCGGTCACACCGCGCTTTCCGCCAACATGTTCGCCGCCATCACGGATGTCTTTCCGGCGAGCGCCGTGGGCCGTGTCACGGGTCTGACCGGAATTGCGGGTGGACTCAGTGGTATTCTGTTTCCTTCTTTAACGGGAATTCTGGTGGACAAGATATCCTACACGCCGGTTTTCATTTTGGCCGCCGTACTGCCGGCGGCGGGCGTCATCGCCCTATTCGCGTGTGCCGGAAAGCTGCATCCGGTGAAACTCTAACCCATGAAGAAGCTGAAGATCCCCACCAATCTCACCAAGCTGGCCTACCAGAGCATCAAAGAGTACATTCTGGGGGACCGCATGGACGAGTCGTCCCGCTTGACCGAAGAGTTTCTCTCTTCCCAGTTGGGGATCAGCAAATCGCCGATCCGTGAAGCCTGCAATCGTCTGGAGGCCGAGGGCTTGATTCGCATTGAACCGCGCCGCGGCGCGTACCTTCGAACCCTTACGATGAAAGAAATATCCAATGTCTACGGCCTGCGGGAAGCGCTGGAGGTGCATGCGGTCCGTACCGCGGAGATTACGCCCAAATTGCTGGAGAATCTGAAACAAAGCATCGCGCGCATGAAGGAATTCCTGGCCGCCAACGACAAAGTCCGCTACATTGAGGAAGACGTGGAGTTCCACGCCAAGCTGGCGCGCGCGACTGGGAACGACCATCTGTGCGCGGTGCTGGAAAATGTGCAGAATCAGATTTGGCTGGCTCGCCGCCGCACCTACGATCTCTCCAGCAGCACCGCTGCCGGCGCTCATGAGGCGATCGTCAAGGCGCTTGACTCCGGCGATAGAAACGCGGCGCAGAAGGCCATGAGCAAGCACATAACCACCGTTTGCCAAAGACTGCTGCAGTTTCACTCCAGTCAGGAGAAGAGTGTGCGCGTGAGTTGACCGCTCGCAGCTTGTCTACTGCCGGCCTCGCGCGGGTAAACAACCCGATCAGCACAGGCTAAAGCCTGTGCCACAAACGCCCGCGACTATTTGATTAAAATAGACACATTCTCCTCCAGCCCCGAACGTCCGTGAGGGGACGCGGCAGGAAATGTAGAAACTCGAGCGGCAGGTTGACAACCTGCCCCACACTACGTGGTGATCGCTTCGCCTTTGCCCTGCATGAAATCTTTGTTCTTATCTCCCACCCAGTAGCGTTCACCGGCGATACACCAAATAAACTGCAACGGATCTTCCTGCGAAAAAACCGGATGATAATTGAGAAAAGGAATCGTCACCAGGTCGCCTTCATTGACCGGGTGCACAAATGTCATCTTCTCCGGTGTCTCGTACACTTCCATCGAGCCGTGGCCCTTGATGAAAATGTACGTCTCTTCCTGATCGGTATGGTTGTGGGGCGGCCAGGCGCGGGTGTAGGCGTCGTAGAAGGTGTAACCCGCCACCAGTTTGTCCGCCGCTTCACTGACGTCGAACATCAAGTAGACAATCTTTTGGTGCAGACGACGGATGCGATCTTCGCGCTGACGGAATTCGGCAAATTTCGAGTGAAAGACCGGATGGACGTTGGTGGCAGGGGCGCTGGTCTGGATGGCGCAGGCTTGCTCCGTGGAGCGATTGCGCAGCTTATAGCTTGCGCCTTTGGGGACGTAGATCGTATCGTAGTTGTCGAGCTGGTACGTTTTTCCGTTAACCTCGGCTTCGAGCACGCCCTTCCACATCCAGAGCAGGCTTTCGCGATCGGGAAGGCTGGACAGCACGGTTTCCATTCCAGGCGGGAGCGTGAATTCGCCGCAGTTGAGGAACAACAGGTTGGCCTCGTTATGTATGAAGCGCTGGCGGAACGTGACGTTGGGCTTGTCGTACTTAAAAAGAGAGCCGGGAAGAACGGTGGTTTGGGTCGCAGGTGCCTTGGGGTCAGTGAGAGTGGTTGCCATGTTAAATTTCGTTCCAGTCTACGCGCTTCTTCTTCCAGTATGCGATGCGCGCCAGGTGGACGGGATTGCAAGCGTCGATGCCGATCTCCACGCTCGCGCTCGGCTTGGTGTTCTTCTGAACCGCATCCATGAAGTTGGAGGCGTGCGCGATTTCCAGCGGACCGCTGGCTTCTACCGTCTGAGGCGCGCCTTTATTCGGCGTGAACACATAGCGCTCGCGAGTAATGTCGAGCGAGCCTTCCGTTCCCAGAAAAGTTACCGTAGGCCGCTGGTCTTTAAGCGGCAGAACGCTCGATTCGAAGCTCAGGTTCCAGTTTTTCGAGTACTGCAGGATGGCATTTACGGTGTCGGGATTCTCGCGGCCGTCGTTGAGATGGTAGATGCCGCCGGTCGTTACGGCGTTTTCGGGATGCCTTTCGTCCATCATCCATTGCGCAACGTCGGCCCAGTGCGTCAGAATGTCAGCGAACAGTCCATTGCCATAATCCGGAAAATACCGCCAGGAGTCGTAGCGAATCCAATCGTAATCGTGTTTGGGCGCATGGCCGAGAAAACGGTTCCAGTCGAGCCCGGCGGGTTGCGGACGCGGGGCAATCTTGCGCGCTTGCCACGGGAAATCGCTCCACATGGTGCGCACAATTACGACCTGGCCCAGCCGTGGTGTGTCGAAGAACTCGGACTTGGCGCGGATGTAGTGTGGCGCGCTGCGTTGCTGCATGCCGCATTGAAGCACCTTGCCGCTTTTTTGCACGGCCGCGCGCAAGCGTTGCTGTTCTTCAAATCGATGCGTAGTCGGTTTTTCCAGATAAACGTGCTTGCCGGCTTCGAGCGCGGCGGTCGCCAGGTCGATATGCAGGTGATCGGGTACCGCGATCAACACCGCGTCGATGTTTTTGAGCGCCAGCGCCTCCTCATGCGATACGCACTCGAACGCCGCGCCCAGCCGTTCTTTGGCGCGCGATCGTTGCACATCGTACACGTCGCAGATACAGCGGAGATCCGCCCGCTCGGTAGTGAGAAATGCCTTCATCACCTCGCGCCCGCGCCTGCCGCTGCCGATCAGGGCCATCTGCAAACGGTCATTGGCGCCTGACACCCGGCGGTACGACGCCGCGCTTAGCGCCGCGGCGCCGAGAAACGTTCTGCGATTCATGCTTCACCTCCGAACACCTGGAATAGTTTGTCTCGCGCGGGCCCCATGGCTGCATCGCCCGGACGGAAATTGACCCGCTCTTCCTCATTTAGCAGCCAGCCGCTCCAGCCCGATTCCTTGATCGCCGCTGCGAGTTGCGTCAATGGAAAAGCGCCCTGGCCCAGTGGTACCTGCTCGTCGCCCCGAAAATCCCGCAGATGCATTCCAATAATCCTTTTCTGGTGCTCCGTAAAAAATTTCACGACGTCGGCCCCGGCGTGGAATGCGTGACCCATGTCCACCAGAAAGTTGACTAACTTTGGGTCGGTACCCTGCATCAGCGCGGCCACTTCCAGGTTGCCTTTCGCGAACTCCGGGAATTCGTTGTGGTACGCCAAAGCGAGTTCGACGTTGGCGGCGTACTTACCAGCGGCGTTCAACGCGGCAATCTTTTTATCGATCGAAATTGCGGGCGCCCCGCTGAGAATCAGGTGCTCCGCCCCGAGTTTGGAAGCACCCAAAGCGACTTTGCGGTACAAGCTGGCCGGAGCAATTTGCGTCTCGGGATCGTACGTTGGCATCCAGATATGCACGCCGAAAAACCGCAGACCCGTCGCGTTGATGGCGTCGCGGGCGGGGACGGGCCGGTCGAATTGGCTTTCCACGTTGCGATAGCCAGTCTCGAAGCCTTCAAAGCGATATTTCTGGAGCTTGGCGAGGACAATCATGAGACCGTCGAAATCGGCGATTTTGTAGGCGTTGGTTTGCGCACCGAGATGCACGCGTGAGCGGCCGGCGCCCAACAGCGAAGTAGCCGCCAAACCGAGAGCGAAGTTACGGCGCGACAACATATCTGTCTCTTTTTAGCAATACCGCATACGCGCGGCGCCGATGCGTCGCGCGGGTGAAATCGGTCAGATAGTCGAGACGCGTCAAGAGAACGCGCTCGACGTCATCAAGGGTCTCCGCAGTCCAGTTCGGCGCTGTTGGAGGCGTCGGACCAATGTAGACGTACTGCCTGACGCTCGGGGCCCCGAGGATGGCATGCTCGATGCCTGCATCGATCGGAGCGAAGCAAGTGAGCACATTTTCCGGCGCCAGAGTTCTTAGGGTTTGACGAGCGTTCATCCGTAGGACGTTCTCGGAGCCTCGTTCCGGGTCTGTGCCTACGACACCTAGCGATGCGGCTAGCCAGCCATTGCCCGCGGCAATTTCAACTGCTGGCCTGGGGAGCTTGGCGGACAGAGCAGCAATGAATTCTTTCGAGACGGCTACGTAGATGCCATGGCGCTCACACCAGGAGCCCCAGCCTTCGCCGGTCTCGGCTTGCTCCATCTGGTCGTACCAGTGCGCGAGCGAAACAGGACTGCACAGGCTGAAGCCTGTGCCACGAGATGCTGCTGTGGGTGGCACAGGTTTCAACCTGTGTGCAGTTTGAGCCGGTGGCACAGGGTTTAGCCTGTGCAGCCCGCTAGATGCTGATTCCGATGCGGTGGATGGCGAAAGCATTGTTTTCCTTTAGAATTTCGCACTTCGTCAGCTTGCCGGAAGCGGTCTCGAGCAACTCATTGTAGAGACGCATGCCGGCGTCTTCAATAGACGTTCCTCGAAAAATGTCGCTGACATCCACTTCCATGGTGTCTTTCATTTTTTCGAACGATCCGCGGTTCCCCGAAAGGCGGATCGTGACCATCAGCGGGTGGTTGATCGTATGCCCGCCGCCGGTCGAGAAGGTGAGGATCTGCGAACCCGCCGCGGCGATCCCGGTGATCGATTCGCCGCCGTGCCCGGGCGTGTCCATGATCCAAAGGCCGGACTGTTTCCCGATGGGATCGGCATAATCCACCACGCCGACAATCTGCTTGGTGCCTGCCTTCTGAATCGCGCCCAGCGACTTCTCTTCAATGGAACTCAGGCCGCCGAGAATGTTGTCGCCGGTGGGCTGCGATCCGCGAATGTCTTCGCCCGACGCCAGCGCCCGCTCTTCCATGCGTTTGGTGATGAACCAGATGCGATCGGCGATCTCTTTAGTTGCCGCGCGCGCCGCCAGCACCTGCTCGCCGCCAAACATTTCCGTGGTCTCGGCCAGAATCGAGCGGCCTCCCTGATCGATCACCAGGTCGGAACAAATGCCGACCGCTTTGTTGGAACTGATTCCCGAAGTTGTGTCGGACGTGCCGCAGTTCAGGCCATAAACCAGCTCGGAAACGGGAACCTCTTCTCTCACTTGTCCGCTGATTTTGCGCTGCATCTCGACCGCCAGACGCATGCCCTTGGCCGTGGCTTCAATCGCGCCGCCGCTTTCGCGAATGTTGATGGCCTCCACCGGCTTCCCGCTCTTGGCGATATCGTGCGCCAAATCTTCCGCCGTACAGCCAGTTTCGCGATGATGATCGATCACGATGACGGCGCCGCAGTTTGGGTTTGTGCCATGGCCGGAAAGCGTGCGCCGGGTCAGCCTTAGATCGGGCGCCACCTGACAGCGGCCCAGCGGATGCGTGATGGCTACGGCGCCGGCGATCATGTCGGCCAAGCGATCGACTACACAGTTGGCGTACAGCGTGCCCGACAGCAGCAGAAGATGATTGCGCGCGCCCACCTGGCCATCCGGCCGCCGGTACCCCATCCAGGTTTTACGAACGTGTCCGTTCAGACTCATTTCGCCACCTCGGATTTTTTGCCCGCCGCGGCAAGGTCGCCCCGGCCGCGATTGGACTCCGTGTTGTGAATGTGCACGTGCTGTCCCGCTTGGATATTTTCCGTGGCGGTTCCGATCGAGTAGCCGTACTTCAGCACCTGGTCTCCCTTGGGGATCGGCTTGATCGCGAACTTATGCGCGTACGGCACGTCGGTTAACAGAACGATGGCCGTGGCCTTACCGTCCACCGGCACGGTAACCTTGGCGCCGGCTTTTCCATTGGGAAGAAACAAAGTGGCCACGTTGTCTTTGGGATCGATGATGTAGGCTTCAATTTCCATAAACGTTTTCTAGACTTTCCAGCAAATGAGCTTGAGATCGGTCATCTCTTCTATGGCGTAGCGCGGGCCTTCCCTTCCAATCCCGCTATGCTTGACCCCGCCGTAGGGCATGTGATCGGCGCGCCACATGGGAACGTCGTTGATGAGCACGCCGCCGACGCGGAATTTGCGCGCCGATTGAAAAGCGCGTTGCAGATCGTTGGTGAAGATACCGGCTTGCAGACCATAAGGCGTGTTGTTCACCTGCTCAATGGCGTCATCCAGCTTGTCGTAGGAGTACACGGCGACCACCGGGCCAAACACTTCCTGACACGAAATGCGGGCGGAAGCGGGCACGTTGGTGAGAATTGTGGGCGGGATGGTGGCATAGCGGCGAGCGCCGCCTGTGATCGTTTTCGCGCCGCTCCTCACCGCTTCCTGAATCCATTCTTCAACGCGTTTCGCCGCCGCCTCGTCAATCAGCGAAGAAACATCGGTGGATTCTTCCCGCGGATGCCCGATCTTCAACTTTTCCGTGGCGGTCTTCAGTTGTTCCACGAAAGAGTCAGCGATGGATGAGTGTACGTACACGCGCTGCACGGAAATGCATACTTGCCCGCTGTTGGCAAATGCGCCTTGCACCGTACGATTGATGGCCGTTTCCCTATCGCAATCCGGTTCCACCACCACGGCGGAATTATTTCCCAATTCCAACGTCACCCGTTTCAAACCGGCCTTGGAGCGAATCGCTTCCCCCACCCGCGCGCTGCCCGTGAAGGTCAACATGTCGATGTGCGGATCGGCCAGCATGGCCGCGCCCAGCTTCGGACCGCTGCCGTGCAGTACGTTGTAAGCGCCTTTCGGCGCGCCGGCATCGGCGATAACGTGGGCCAAGCGTAAAGCGCTGAGCGGCGTTCTTTCCGCCGGCTTGTGGATCACGGCATTGCCTGCGGCCAGCGCGGGCGCAACTTTATGCAGCGCCAGGTTCAGCGGGACGTTGAATGGGGTGATGGCGGCGACGATGCCCAGCGGTTCGCGAACCGTCATCGCCATCCGGCCCTTGCCCGTCGGCGCGAAATCCATCGGAATTACTTCACCGTGCAATTGCCGGGCTTCGATCGACGCTGCGAGCAGCGTTTGCTGGCAGCGATCCACTTCCACGCGAGCTTCTTTGATCGGCTTGCCGGTTTCCGACCACACCAGCCGCACAAATTCTTCCGCGTTCCGCCGCACGCCTTCGCGAATGCGGTCGAGCAGGTCCGCCCGCTCGCAGTTTGCCATGGCGGCCATGGCCTTGGCGCCTTCGCGGGCGGCCGACACCGCTCTGCCCAGAAGCTTCTCATCCGCCACTGGCAACGTAGCGATTGGCGAACCGTCATACGGCAGCCGCACCGCGTCCTGCTCACCCGAGTCAATCCATTCTCCGCCCACAAAGAGCGGATAGTTCTCTGTCGATGTCGTGATCATTTTGTGACGGCCTCCGCAACTTCTTTATCGCACGCGGGCAGAGTGAAGCCCGCGTACGGAATGACGCCTAACCTGGCGTGGCGGCCATGTTTCGCGAGCAGTTTTTCGAAAGCCACGGCATGTTGTTCGACCGGAACGTGCTGAAAATGGCAACGTGCGACGAACTCGGGATCGCAGGCCGAAACCAGATGTACATCGTACAAGCGGCCCAGCCGCGCGATCCAAAACGCTTTGTGGCCGCCCACCACGAAGTCTTTTTCGAGCGCCTTCCGCATTTCGAACTCGTCGTTGTAACGGTAGACGAAATCTTTGAACGACTGAATGCCCGCGCCATTCGGGCACTCGGCGAAGAATAGAATGGAGCCACCCGGGCGCAACGCCAGGCAAGCGTTTTCCAGTCCTTTGTGAGCCTGCCGGAGATCGATGTCCAGCGGAAAACCGCCGGCCGACGCGACGATCAGATCGTAAGGCTCGGCGACATCGCAGCGGGAAATCGAATCCACCGCGCGGCAGCCCTCGCGGTGCGCCAACTCAAAATGGCCGGCCACGACGCTCGCTAATTTGCCTTCCGGCGTAAGCACAACGTTGAGGATGAAATCCGGATCGGCCATCCGGCAGCCTTCGAGCAAATCCTCATGCGCCGGATTGCCGTCCAGAACTCCGGGGCGGCTCCGGGGATCGAAGATCATGCGGTGATTGAAGGTGGTGGTGCGAAAACCCGCGACTCCCGGAACCAGGCTCTTGCGCCCGCCACTGTAACCGGCAATCAAGTGGTAAATAATTTCGCCGGTCAGAATGATGCGATCGGCTTCCCATACTTCGCGATTGATCTCGACCACGTTGCCAAAGCTGGTGACGCCGATCGTAACCAGGCTCGAGTCGTCGGTGCAGATGTGATCGAACATGCGGATCCGAGCCGCCACGCTTTCGCCCACAATCTGCCGCTGTTCGGCTGGCGTGTGCGGCCGATGAATGCCGAGGGCAAAGACGATGAAGATGTCGCGGTCGGGAACACCGGCCTGGTTCAGCGTGGCCAGCAAAGGCGGCAGCAGCAATTCGGTGCGCGTGAGACGGGTGATATCGTTGACGACGATCGCGACGCGCTCGCCGGGTTTCACGATTTGGCCGAGAGGCGCCGCGCCGATGGGATGATCGAGGGCCCGCTGCACGGCCGCCGCCTCATCGGAGACCAGACTGGTCTCGCGGGGGACGATCAGAATCTCCATCCGTGGAGACGTTGATTTGCCCATTTCCGAAGGGGAGCGCGATTTGGCGAGTGGCCAGCAAGGGATGCCCTAGTTAGTATATAAGATATCAGCATTTCGTCAAGCGAGACTTGACTCCACGGTGATAGGTAATATATTATCGAGCAAACCGAGGAGGTTAGCCGTGACTGTCCGCTCCCTGTCCGACGGATTTGCCGTGAGGCAGATTTTTCTCTCTCTTCTGGTGGCCCTGGTCTTCTTTGGGGCGCCGAAACACCTGTCCGCGCAAGCGACTGGCCGGATTGGTGGAACCATCACCGACCAGACCGAAGCGTCCATACCCGACGTCGAAGTGGTCATTACAAATCTGGAGACTGGGATTACTCGCACAGTTCACACCAACGCGGCGGGTATCTTCGAGTTCCCCGACCTGCCGATCGGCCAGTATCGGATTGACGTCACTAAATCAGGCTTTCAGCCGCAGAAAACCGCTACCATCCCGCTGGTCACGGGCCAGTCGCTCGATCTGAAGATCCAGTTGCGCATCGGAGAAACTACGCAAGGCGTGACGGTTACCGCCGAGGCCCCCCTGCTGGAGAGCACTTCTTCGAGCGTGCAGACTTCGGTGACCGAAGCCCAAATGAAGGACCTGCCGCTCAACGGCCGCAACGCTTTGCAGTTGACCACCCTCACGCCCGGCACGGCCATCACCGACGTGGGGACCGAATCCGGGCAGCAGGATAACCGCGGTCTCACCGTGAACGGTTTGCGCGCCACGCAGAACAACTTCCAACTGGACGGCACCAACTATACCAACCGATTCTTCGATTCGGTTCCGACCATGCCCAACCCCGACGCGCTGCAGGAGTTTACGATTCAGTCGTCGAACTATAGCGCCGAGTATGGCGGCGCGGGCGCCTTGGTGCAGTTGTCGACGCGCTCCGGCAGCAACGCCTTGCATGGCACGGCGTTTGAGTTTCTGCGCAATACCGATCTCAACGCGCGCAACTTCTTCGCACTAAAAAGGCCCCCCTTCAAGCTGAACCAGTTCGGGGGAACCGCCGGCGGGCCGATTAAGAAGAACCGCACATTCTTCTTCTTCGCGGCGCAAGACACGCAGCAGCGCTCCACGCCCAGTCCCGTGTCCATCACGGTGCCAACAGCGGCCGAGAGGATGGGCGACTTTTCCGCGCTGTTGCCGAAAACGGTGATCAAAGACTCCACCGGCACGCCCTTTCCAAACAATGTCATTCCGGCGAATCTGCTTGACCCGGTGTCGGTGAAGGTGGCCAACGCGCTGCTGCCGTTGCCCAACTCCGGTACCCAGTGGGTCGGTTTTACCAACCAGAACCGCGACGATACGCAATATCTGATCAAGATCGACCATCAGTTCACGTCGAACAACAATTTCAGCGCGCGGTATTTCTACGACGAAAACAACTTTCAGCGGCCTTTCAGCGCCCCCACGGGGTTTTTTGCGGAGAACCTGTTCCGCAATCAATCCGGAGTGTTGAACGATACGCACATTTTCAGTCCAACTTTCACGGTGACCGCGTTCGCCAGCGTGGGCCGGTTTGCGCGCACGCAGATTCCCTATGATCCGGGGCTGCAATCCCTGCAGAGCTTCGGACAGAATGTTCCGCTCGGAACCGCAGTGCCGATTTTCCCTGGTATTCGCGACAATATCTCAGGTTTTGTAAACATCTTTTCGGGTGGGGCTTTGCGCCAGGATCCCACGACTTTTCTTTATCGCATTGAGGCTACTAAGGTGGCTGGCGCGCATCAGGTCAGTTTCGGCGGGGAATATGAACGCACTCGCATTGACGCCAACGATTATTCCTACACGCCCGGTGACAACACTTTTAACGGCCAGCGCAGCGGCAACGCCTTGTCCGACTTCTATCTCGGCTTGGAGTCCCAATTCTTTCAGGACAACGGCCGTATTTTCTACCTGCGCGAGAACCGCTTCGACATGTTTGTGCAGGACGATTGGAAACTTTCAAAAACGGTCACGCTGAATGTCGGCGTGCGTTGGGAACCCTGGCTTCCCCCGTCCGACAAGAACAACTCGTTAACGGGTTTCATCCCCGGCGAACAATCTACTGTGGCCCCGTTGGCGCCCCTGGGGCTGGTTTTCCCTGGTGACAAAGGCGTTCCGTCAGCTATCTTTCATCGCGCCTGGAAAGACTTTGCGCCGCGCGCCGGCCTCGCATGGAATGTGTTCGGCGACAACAAAACGGTGGTTCGCACCGCTTACGGAATTTTCTACAGCCTGCCTGAAGGCTTGCTCTATCAGCGCACCGACGCCACGCAGCCTACCGATTTGTATCTGAGCATTCCCAACCCGCCCACTTTTGACAATCCCTATGCGGGTTTTCCGGGTGGAGACCCGTTTCCGCGGCCGCACATTCCTGTCAGCCAGTTTTCCAACTACTCGTTCATCCTGCCGCTCTCCGGCGGCGTGCTCGATCCGACGGCCAAAGTGGGCTACACCCAGAACTGGAACCTCACCATCGAACATCAGTTCCAGAACAATATCTCGGTCTCGCTGGCGTACGTGGGCAACCACGCCACAAATGTGATGGGGTCGCGGCAGTTCAACCCCGCGATTCTTGCTCCTGGCGCGACCGTTGGAAATGAGAACTCGCGCCGTCTTTACCCAGGTCTCGGCGCGGTTGAGCTGGCGAGTTCCTATGTCTACGAAGAGTTCAATTCTATGCAATTGAACGTCACCAAGCGCTTCAGCAAGGGCTTGCAGGTGCTCTCAAACTTCGTCTACGGAAAGACCATCGACAATACCTCGAGTGCTACCGAAGGTAACTCCGGACCGCCCAATCCCTTCAATTTCCGGAGCGCCCGCGGACCGGCGGACTTCGACCAGAAGTACCGTTTCAATCTTTCCACCGTGTATGTGGTTCCGCACGTAAACGTGCATGGAGTTGGCAACGTGCTGATCAATGGTTGGCAGTTCAACGCTATCGCCAGTATTTATAGCGGAACGCCGTTCACCGTGCTCAGCGGCACAGACCGTTCGTTGTCCGGCATCGGGAACGATTACGCGGACCTGATCGGCAACACGGCCCGGCCGGCCGGCGTGAGTCAGATTCAGGAATATTTCAACACGGCTGCTTTTGCTCCCGCCGCTACGGGAACCTTCGGCGACTCCGGGCGCAATATTCTGCGCGGGCCAAACTTCGCCGATTTAGATATCTCGCTGTTTAAGGATTTCCGGCTCACCGAACGCTTTCGTTTGCAGTTCCGGGCGGAAGCTTTCAACATAGAGAACCGGGCCAACTTCCAGAATCCGACGGCGACCGTTTCGTCCGGAACTTTTGGCCGCATAATCGCCGCCTATGATCCGAGGGTTCTGCAATTCGCCATGAAGCTATTCTTTTGAGGACACATTCTCTTAGCTTCGTATCCGTGATGAAGCAACCTTGCCACGACTTCCGGACCGCTCCCTGACGGCCGCGGCTCAGTCGCGCCATCCGAGCCGCGGGCGTCAGGGAGTCCCCATGGGCCTGCGGCCCACCCGGAGCGATGAAGACGCCGCCGGCCAGTTTTGCGGGAATCGATGGTTTGGGCCGCGTCTTCAACGGAACGGTTGAATTGGTTGTCTCATGACTGGTCATTACGACAAAATTGATTCTTAGGACAAAATAGAGATCTGTCCCAACCGTATTACGCCCGACTGAGTGCCGAGGCTCTCGCATCGCTGGATGCGATGGAGGGCCTGGATGCACCGTTGGTTGTCGGCACGCGCGGCGCGGCGGCGACGGCTGCTCCGAAAAGCGGATTACGGTATGCGTACCTGGCGGCTACTTTGGTAGCCGCTTTGGCTTACGGTCTGCACCTGCTTTACAAACCCGCCAGCGCCGCCATGATCGCCATATTGGCTGGCGCTCT
This sequence comes from Bryobacterales bacterium, assembly GCA_963836595.1. Taxonomy (GTDB): domain Bacteria; phylum Acidobacteriota; class Terriglobia; order Bryobacterales; family Bryobacteraceae; genus DATFZA01. Next base: position 1,440,293 of record CAWIKC010000001.1, on the reverse strand, counting down.
CTTGCGCAACCTGTTTGCTTTTCCCAAAGCCCTGCTGGACGGCTGCAAGGGCCTGGTGCGGCGCGTGATTCCCATCGCCATCGTGCTGACAGGCGCTACGCTCAATTTGACCGATTTGGCCAAGGGCGCGCCTTACTTGCTGGTGATTGCGGGCGCAGTCGTCACGGGTACGCTGGCCGCGGTGTATTGCGGGCGCTTTTTCAGCGCATCCGCCAAGACGGCGCTGTTGGTGGGCGCGGGAACCTCCATCTGCGGAACCAGCGCGATTATTGCCGTAGCTCCCGTGATTGACGCCGGCGACGAGGACCTGCTGTTATCCGTGAGCACTATAAACATCTACGGATTAGTGGTGATGTTGTTGCTGCCGGTGCTAGGTGGACTACTGCACATGTCTCCGGAGAATTTTGGAGTGTGGGCCGGAGCCACCGTTCATGCGGTGCCGCAAGCGGTGACCGCTGGATTCGCGTTTGGCGCAACAGCGGGCGCGCTCGCAACCTTGGTCAAACTGGTGCGCGTCACATTGCTTGCTCCCTTTGTTCTGGTGATGGCCCTGTCGGCAGGTAAACGCAGGGAAGGGGTGAAGGTACGATTGTCCAACCTGTTGCCTTCGTTCATCTACGGCTTCGCCGCGCTGGCGATCTTGAATTCCCTGGGCCTGTTGCCGTCCATGACCTTTCATCTGCTGGGCGGCGGAGCGTTCTCGGCGGATTCGGCAAAGATTCTGGCTGAGGCGGCGAGCTTGCTTTTGACGCTCTCCATGGGAGCGATTGGGCTGGAGGTGAATCTCATGTTTCTGCTGCGTGCGGGCGGGCCAGCTTTGAAGACAGGGCTGGCGGCGAGCGTGGGCCAGTGCGCGGTGGCTTGGGCTCTCATCCGGCTTTTGGGTTGAGCGACCCAGCCCGCCGGTGACGGATTCTTTCTAACTCACTGAGAAATGACTTTTCACGAAATCGATGTTCTTTTCCGTGGCGGTGACGCATTGTTGCGGGCTGCTATGCGAAGTCTCGAACATGAACCAGCCCGGATAACGAACGACAGCCAGAGCCCGAACCGCTTCCGCCCAGTTGACGCGCCCGGGCTGCTCCAATAGCCGGTCTTCGTTCTTCAGGTGGACCTGCCGAATGTATGATTTGAGCAAAGCGATCCCCGAAATTGCCTCATTGGTGTGGTGATAGCGTTCCACATTGTCAAGGTCGTAATAAATCCGGATACTCTGGCGGTTCACCAGATCGATCAATTTACGATCTTCCACGGGCGAATTAGAAGTTTCCATTCCGATGACGACGCCGGCGGCCGCGGCGGGCCCGGCAACTTTTTGCAACAGCGCCACAACGGGCTCGTACGATTGCGTTTCATCCATCTTGGGACAATTCTGTTCGAAACAGGCGGCGAGGATGGTTTTCGCGCCCAATAATTCCGCCGTATGGATGGCCTTCAGTAACGTTTCTTCGGCGCTGGGTTGCAGGAGCGAAGCGCCCGGCGGCCACACTCCGGCGATTGAAGGAATCGCCAGTCCGGTTCGCTCCGCGGCGAGACGATACTGCTGCAGAGTCGGCTGATCCCAAAGGGTAGTGCCTTTGAAAAAAACCTGAAGTTCAACGCCGGACAGACCGCGTATCTGTTTGGCCAAGTCGAACACGGCGACGCCCGGCTCATTCACCATGTTTGCCTGACGATGACCAAATCGAGGAATAGGAGCGGCTTGGCCGCCCGTAGCGGCGACGGACGCGGCGATTGCCGAGCGCAGAAAATGTCTCCGGTTCATGGAAATCGTCAGGCCGGCAGGTCGTCCCAGTTCATGATGCGATGAGTGCGCAGAGACCGCTCGGCCAGCAGCACCAGCTTGATCGCTGTCTTCCCATCTTCCGGGCCGACACCCGTCGACCGCCCGGTTGACAGTCCTTTGGCGAATGCCAGGTACTGTTGATACGTCTCCGGGTCTTGCGCCGACCCCACGGCGTTAGCGGTAAAGTTCTTCGGCGTGTCGTCGGCCACGTCAACGTAGCGAACCTCTTTGCCGGAGTGGCTGCGAATCGCAACTTTACCGTTTTCCGGTTGCATTACTCCTTCCTTGCCGATGAAAACCAGCCGGCGCGCGTCCGGACCAGCATTGGGCGCAAACAGACAGAAATCGAAGCTCAGCTTCACTCCGTTCTCATACTCCACGATGACGGCGGCGTGATCCACCGTTTCGCGCTGCCGGTAAACGTTATTGCCTCCGGCGGCGGTGACGCGCAGGACGCGATCGTTGACGATCCAGTTGAGGGAATCGAGTTCGTGGATTCCATCCTCCAGCAGCGCGCTGCCCTCAGTGAAAGTCAGATAACGCCAATTGGTGGCGACGCCGGTTTTCGGATCGGTGTACTTCCAACTTTTGGGATTCCAATCGCCGCGGAAAAGGTTGCCGCTGACAAATTCGATGGGGCCGATCTCGCCGGCCGCGGCGAGTTCATGCATTTTCGCGGTAGTGGGGACCAGGCGTTTTTGGAATCCGATATACAGCAGCTTTCCCGATTTGCGCGAGGCTTCAATCATGCGATTGGCGTCTTCCACGGTCGTCGCCATGGGCTTTTCGCAGAGCACGGGGAGACCGCGTTCGAGCGCGGCGATGGTTACTTCGGCGTGCAGAAAGCTGGGCGTGATCACTACCACCGCATCGATATCGTTTCTCTCCTGTAACAGCTTGCGATAGTCGGAATACGTCTTAGCTCCGGGAGCGAGGCTGCTGCCGCGGTCGAGATTCGCCGGTGTGGGATCGGCGAGCGCGACCACTTCGAACTGGGGCAGCATTTTCAGAATCGCGAGATGAGCGAGCCCGCGGTTGCCGGTACCGATAATCGCCAACCGGATACGCTTGGCCGGCTGCGCCTCGAGCGCCGCTGCCCCGGCCAGCGCCGTGATCCCGGCGCCGATCAAAAAAGATCGCCTATCGTCTGAGTTTCTCATAGCCTCTATAAGATATCAGATATCAATACGAGATTGGCCCGGCTCACGCCGGCTGCTTAAGGGCCTGTCATGAAACAACCAATTCAACCGCTCCCTGACGGTCGCGGCTCAGAATATTCAACCGCTCCCTGACGGTCGCGGCTCAGAAGGTGTGACAGAGCCGGGACCGTCAGGGAGTCCCCACCGAAAGGAGTGGCAAGGTTGTTTCATGACAGGTGCTAACCTGTTTCCCAGTGAGCGGGACGCACTGGGAGAAAGGCGTTTTTACTTCACCTGCCACACCGCGCGAGCCTTCCAGGCGGTTCGCAACCCGCTTCGATCCATGGCGGAAACGTAAAAGTTCTCGGTTCCCTTGAGCGAATCTTTGAATTCGATCGCTACTCTTAACCGCAAGACGTTTCCCTCGATTCGCACGGATGTCTGTTGCAGCGGTATGGTGCACTGCGAGTTGGTCAGCGCGACACCATCGCCAGCCTGGCCATAACCCGCCGATCCGCTCCCGGCATCGGCGATGAGCCACAACCGATTGGCGGTGGCATCGTAACTCAGATAGCAGGCTTTCACTCCGGAAAGATCATGATTGACCAAGACCTGAATCAGGTTCAGATCCCGCACGCCATTCGGGTCGGAACTTGCGATCTCGATCACCGCGCGGCGTCCTTCTCCGGCGGATGGAGAAATCTCAGGATCGGTGGGCGGCCGGGGCGCGCCTCCCGCGGGCGTCACCACGCGTGTCGATTCGAGCAAAGCCCAGGTGTACTCATTCCGGAATAGCCAGCTTGACGGTGGCGGAACGATCCGGAACCGGATCACAGAGTCGGTTCCCGTGCCTCGTAGCAGATCTTCCAGGTCGTACTGATTGGCGGGCGGATAGTTGATGACGAAGCCGTTCACCGCCGTTCTGGATATCAGCCGGTACCGCTCCAGGCGTCCGCTGCGCCGGCACATTTCGATATACAAGGGCGGGATCTGGTAAAGGGTATCGGCCAGTTTTCCCAGCATCGTGTAATTGAGGTATAGGGAGGCATACAGCAAGTGCGTAGTCTCGCGAACCGGAACCCATTCGTTCATGGAAGCTCGCCCGTTCAATACCTCGCGCGTCGCTTCCGGGTTCGGCGGGGTGCGTGCGAGAAGTATCCGCCGTTCATTTGGGTCGACGTCTGCGATCTCATAATGTTCCATCACCGAACGCCAGGCCGACGGTGTATCCATCAGAAGATTCCGTCCGTCAATTGCCTCGTAAGTAACAACCAGGTATTCTGCTCCGCTATCGGCCAGACCGGCCGCGGTTATCGCATCCAGTTCCGCCGTGTAAGCGGAATAGAGCTGAAGTACCGGCATCGGCTTCCAGTTCATGCGGTTAGCCGCGGCGATGCTCAGTTCAGACGGGATGATCGAAACGCTGGCCCGCGGATCTTCAAATCGCCTCTGCCAGGAATCGGGCAGGACATCGGGAACCAGGTTTTGGATCGCTTCGGCGCGCAGTTCCTCCCTCGTTCGGCTGAAGAATATGAGCCGCTGTATGTTCTCCAGGCCAGGTCCCATCGACAGCAATGACGCGACTTCTCGCCACCGAAGGGCGGGGAACGCCTGGTAGTTGGAGGCGAAGAGTATGATTATCCCGGCTAAAAACAAAAAGCTCCCCATTAACCGCCGCTTGTCCCGCCCGGTTACCGACGGCGCCAGAAGAAGCAGGATCGGAATCATGCCGGCCGTGGTGAAAAAAACCAATCGATGTCCGTCCTGGCGAACAAACGCCTCCTTAAACGCGAAGAAAACAACCGCCAAGAAAAGCCAGAGACACCGGCGAAGCGGTGCGGTCAACAGGAAGTGCATGCAGATGAGACAGCCCACGCTTGCGGCAGCGAGGACGAGCGGCCATTTTTCGCCCGCGATGCTCATGGCCGCGCTATATCCGCTAACCACTTCCAACAACTCGCGAGTCCACTTCCAGAAGTTTACTGGCGACCGGAACAGGAACCAGCTCAGCGCCACAAAACTGACCACGGCGGCAATCATTCCGCGCCCCACGACCGTGCGAGACGCGCGTCCGCCGTTCGTCAGTAACACCAACCACGTTCCCGCTACCACGCTCAACACCGACAAGCCCGAACCCAGTTTCATCAGTAACCCAATGGAGCCGAGTAGCGCGGCGCCCACGGCAAACAACCAGTTGGCGCGGTCCTGGCCGAGACTCAGCAGTCCGAACGCGCAGGCGGCGAAAACAAACCGGTATTCGATCCCAACGCCCAGCGCCACCAAGATCGAATAACCGGCGCACAGCAGCAGGAGGGTTGTCGCGCTGCCGCTGAATCGCCATGCAAGGGCTCCGAAGAGCGCCAACTGGAGCAGGCACCAAAGCGCTTCAGAGGTTACGAAGCTTATTCCCGTCCCAACATCTCGCGGAACCAGAAGAAAACCCAGCGGACCATAGGTAAACGCCACGTCTCTTCCAAAAAGATACGCGCCGGAACCAGCCAGTTTGTTCAACGCAAACATCCAGGATGCATCGAGACCCGGCGCCACAGCTTGGAATGCGAGGGGAAACGTACAGATAAAGGCGTAGAGCAGACCGGCGTAGGCGAGAGTGCTTGCCAGGCGTTTGCGAATTGGAGCCGTATTAGCCGATGAATTCACCCGGACAGCTTATCGTATCCTGTCGTGCCATCACGGGGAGGTCGTGCGGCCAAACAAGCCACTGGCGCGGGCACTTATGGACTTTAGGTAAATTGCAAAATGTTACTATCTGCTTTATGCTTGAACCGGAAATCACACTCCTAAGCGCGCTCATTTTCTGGGCCAGGCGATTTTCGATCCGGAGTTTGGCGCGGTGAAGCCAGCGCGGCTTTTCGTGGTTGCCGACGTCGGCGGGCCGAGCCTCTATCACCTGGGCGACGAGGCGATGCTGGAGGCCAATCTCCTCGCGTTTCGCCAACTCCTGGGGGGCGCTGAGTTTACTGTGCCGTCGCGGGATCCGGCTTGGACAGGCCAACGCTACGGCGTGGACTCATGCCATTTTCCGTCGATCCCAGCCGGACATTCTCCGGAAAGCTGGACGCACAAGCTGGCGGACACGCCCGAGCGGTCCGGGCTGCTGGCGGATTGGCTGGGTGAGGAAATCTGTAAGCGTCTGCGCCAATCGTCCGCGCTGGTAGTGTCGGGCGGCGGAAATCTGTGCTCTAGTTGGCCCGAGAAGATTCTGGAGCGCGTTGCGCTGATGGAATGCGCTCAGGAGTTTGGAATACCCGCGGCAATTGTCGGCCAGACTTTGGGACCCTGGTTGACTCACGGCCAGCGCCGTTTATTAGCCGGGCCGCTGCAGCGGTCCGCTTGGGTTGGCGTTCGCGAGGAGTCTTCCGCAGCCCTCGCCGTTTCACTCGGAGTTTCTCCGAGCCGCGTGCATAAGCAGTTGGACGACGCGTTCTTCCTGGAACCTCTCGCAGTCGAAGACCAGCGGGCTCAGGAACTGCGGTGCGCGGGCCGTCCCTTGATCGTGGTTACTCTCGATGCCTCTTTGGGAGCCGCGGAGCGTGAGCCGGCTTTATCCGGGCTTGCGAGCCAGTTGGATGCTCTTTCGGAACATCTAGGTGCGGTTCTGGTGTTTGTTCCGCATGTCGGCGGACCGGGCGCCGGCGATGCCCTCTCAGACGAAAATGCGGGACGCGCCCTAGCCGCGAAGTTGCGTTCGAAACTCGTGCTGATCGATCTTTGGGAGGCGCGGGAAGTTCGCTGGCTGATCGAGCAAGCGGCGATGGTAGTTTCAACGCGCTATCATCCCTTGGTATTCGCGACCGCCGCCGGCGTTGCGCCGCTCGGAATTTACCAGGACGGCTACACGCGTATCAAACTCCAGGGCGCACTCAGTTCCGCGGGTGTTGAGGGCTGGTGCATTTCCTTGGACGAGGCCAAAGATGGTGCATTTCTGCCGCTGGCCATGGAATTGTGGTCCCAGCGCGTCTCCCTTGCGGGTAAGTTGGCGCATTCGCGGGCCGTTGCCGCGATTGAGGAGGAGCGGCGCTGGAATGAGATTTGCGATGCGTTACGCCTGGACGTGCAAGCACCCAGAAAAATCCCGTGTCCGTCGGCGCGCCTGACAGGGAATCTCGCACCGGCCGTCACGCCGCGCATTATTAGCGACGACGACTGGACAGAGTATCAACGGAAGGGTTACCTGCGGCTCGGGCGAGTGCTCAATTCGCAAGAATTGGCAATTCTTCAGGAGAGACTGGATGAGATCATGTTGGGCCGCGTGCGCTATCCCACGCTCCAAATGCAACTCGACACGGGTGGTGCGTATGAGGACTTGCCGGACCCGGTAACCGGTCATATCCAAGCCACCCTGGCTTACCGGAAGCTGCAGGGATTGGAGACCGATCCGCTGGTTCTGGAACTCATTCGCCAGGATATCTTCCGCGAGATTTGCGCCTGGCACTATGGCAAAAGCGCCGGTATTTCGGTGTTTCGGGTCATGATGATGAACAAACCCGCGGGGAAGGGCACGTATCTTCCCTGGCACCAGGACGGCGGCGACGTGTGGAAGCTCGACCGGGATCCGCTAGTCACTACCTGGATCGCCCTGGACCCGGCTACGCGAATGAACGGCTGTGTCCAAGTGATACCGGGAAGCCACCGTTTGGGGCTACTCAGTACAAAAGGCAGCACGATCGGCGATGCTGACGTGCAACGCTATTGTCCGGAGGACGAAATAGAATATCTGGAGCTGGACGCCGGTGAGGCGCTTCTGCTTCACAATTGGCTGCTGCATCGAAGCGACATAAATCATACAGGTGCGCCGCGCCGGGCCTTGAGCGGGTGCTACATGGATGCCAGGACGCTCAATACGCTTACGGGTAAACGCTTTCCCGTAGTATTTGGAACGCGCGAAGATGTCGATTCGGCGTTGCCGTTCCTTCGTGGCATCCAGGAAGAGAACCGGCAACTTCACGAAACGGCCGCGGAAGCTGAGCGCTACGCCAACAGCCTTCTAGAGGAGAACCGGCTCCGTGAGGAAATGCGGCGGGAATCCGAACGATATGCCAAAGCGCTCGAAGCGGAACTGGCTCGAGCGCTTGGCGCACAACGCAGGTAACGGCCCGGGGAGCGGGGTAAGGGAGCCCAGGAGTTTTTGCAAATATTCTGACGGTTGCCATGCGAGACGTTACAGCCATATTTACGATAATCGCAAAGAATTATCTTCCCTACGCCCGGGTGCTGATGCGCTCCGCGGCGGAACATCATCCCGATTGGCGCCGCTTCGTCATACTGGTCGATCAAGTCGATGGATACTTCGACCCCCAAAAAGAGGACTTTGAGATCGTGCTCTCTCGCGATCTGCCGATTACACGATCCAACTGGTTTCACTTTAAATACACGATCCTGGAACTGAGCACGGCGGTAAAGCCGTACATCTTCGAGTGCCTCTTCAAACGCTACCCCTTTGAACGAATCGTATATCTCGACCCCGACATCAAAATTTATTCGCCTTTGAGCCGGATCGCCCGGGCGCTGGAAACCGCCAACATCGTTCTGACGCCCCACTTGACGGGTTCGCTGGAAGACGACCGAAGACCCGCTGAGATCGACATCCTTCGATCCGGCGCCTACAATCTGGGCTTTATCGGTTTAGCCAGAAGCGGCGAGACAAGGGCATTTCTGGCGTGGTGGCAGCAGAAGCTGTACGATCACTGCGTGGTCGACCTGCCACGCGGACTTTTTGTCGACCAAAGGTGGATCGATCTGGCGCCGGGCATGTTCGAAGGTGTCGCCATTCTCCGCGACCCAACCTTGAACGTGGCCTACTGGAACCTCGCTCATCGAACCCTCTCCCGCTCCGGACGTGGTTATGAGGTTGGGGATTCGCCGCTCGGCTTTTTTCACTTCAGTGGTTACGACGCCAATCAGCCGCACCGGTTGTCGCGCCACCAGAACCGCTACAAGGTCGAGGAACTTCCCGCGGCAACCCAACAACTGCTGCTCGCCTATTCCGAGGAGTTGCTGGCGGCGGGTTATGGCGCCTGTCAAAAATGGCCCTACGCGTTTGCTACGTTTCACAATAATGTCCGAATACCGGATCTGGCGCGGCCGGTTCACCATGAGGCGCCGGAACTGCTCGACGCGATTGACGACCCTTTCTCGGACGAAGGATTCGCGGCTTTCTTGGAAATATGGAACGCCCCGGTCCAGGATGAGATGGGCGCGCGCCCCGGCATATCGCGGCTGGCATACCGCATTTATCGCACCAGGACGGATGTGCAATCCGCCATGCCGGACATTTTCGGCGGCAATTATAAGCGGTTCCTGGAGTGGATGTTAGTCCGGGGAAAAGTGGAACACGGCTTGGGTGAAGTATTTCTCACCACCATAGCCGATGCGATGCGCACCTGTAAGGATCATCGGGATGAAACAGCCTGGCCGGTTACGGTGGCGCAAAACGCGTTTAGCACAGACTTGATAGGCGAAAGCGCGACGCCCGCAGATAGCCCCGCAAATGGCCCCGCCAATCGCAATGTCCGGCTCCGCCTCACCCGGCTCGCCGCGGCGATCTACCAGGCCCGCCCGGAATTGCAGCGCTACTTTCCCGATCCCTGCGGCCGCGACAGCGTACGCTTTCTGGTTTGGCTGCTCACATACGGCAGAAAGGAGCATAATTTGTCGGCGCATCACATCGCTCCGATGAAAGAACAATGGCGCTCCGTTCTGAACTCGCTACCCAGCGCGGGGGCCCGGCTGCGCTATGAACTGACGTTACGGGGCATGGCGGCGTCGGTCTTTTTGAGAACGGCCCTCACTCGCTTGCCCCTATTGAGGGCGAGATTGTGGTCCGCTCCGAAACGGCCCGGCTTCCGCTCACCTGCCTTCCCCAACCGCCGGGCGACGGTTTCCGAGCACCCGAGAGAATTCGGCGTCAACCTGGTAGGATATTTGCACTCCGAGACGGGCATCGGCCAATCCGCGCGTGGCGCCTATGCGGCCCTGCGCGCGGCGGGAGTGCCGGCCAGCGCGTGTTGTGTTGACGATCCGGGCCCGAGCGGCAAGCGAGACCAAACCATAGCTTCGATGTCCAGCGAGTTTCCGTACTCGGTGAATCTTTTTCATGTGAACGCGGATCAGACCGAGGTTGTCCGCCAAAGCCTCGATCCATCCGCATACTTGAATCGCCACAATATCGGGTATTGGCACTGGGAGTTGGAAGAGTTCCCGGACCGGTGGATTGGCGCGCTCGCGCCGTATCGGGAGATCTGGACAGCGAGTAATTTCTGCCGGGCTGCGGTTAGCCGCAAAGCCGGCATTCCCGTCTTCTGTATCCCGCACGCAATTGCTCCGGAAGTTCCCTCCGGGATGGACCGCCAGTATTTTGGGCTGGCGCCGGACCGATTTATTTTTCTCTATGCGTTCGATGCCCTCAGCGTGATGGAGCGGAAAAATCCGATCGCCGCCATCCGCGCATTCGAGAAGGCCTTTGGCGCAAACTCGCGCTGTCAGTTGGTGCTCAAGGTCAACCATGCGAACGTAGTTCCCGACCGCATGGCGGCTCTCAGAAACGCGTGCTCTTCCAGCGCGGTCCGGATCGTCGACTCCACTCTGACGCGCGAGGAGATGTACGCTCTCACCCAGTGCGTCGATTGCGCCGTGTCCTTGCACCGGTCCGAAGGGTTCGGGCTGTTTATCGCCGAGGCCATGTATTTCGGAAAACCGGTCATTGTCACGAACTATTCCGGCAACATCGACTTTACGCTGCGGGACAATTCGCTGCTGGTGGACTACAAACTCGTTCCGGTGGGGCCGAACTGCGAACCCTATGACGCTGGAAGCGTTTGGGCGGAGCCCGATGTGGAGCAGGCCGCCAGCCACATGCGGAGCATCGCAACGAATGTGGACCTGCGCGCCAGGTTGTCCGCGGCCGGCAGCGATTTCGTCAGAACCGTATTGAGCACCGAAGCCGTCGGACGACGGATGCGTGAACGCCTGCGATGTGAGGGAGAAGCATTGCAGCCTGCCAGCGCCTCTGGCGATGCCCATACGCCGGCGGCGAGAGCCGCGGTGGCGGGCAGTGTCGGCGCCAATCTGGTTTGAGCCGCGAACTGGTTGCCGGTGAGATTCGAACTCACACGACCCGGCAATGAAGCGCAGAGAATTGTAGCGGAACTCCCGGTTTGAGAATCCAATGCTACTGGTGGCCCCGGCCATGCGAACTCCGCACCTTCAATACAAAACCGACGGCCAAGGCCGTGCGGCCTTCCGGATGGGTCCAGCGAATTCATGAACCAGCGCTGGCATGACTATACCGGTCTGTCCCCGCAAGAGGCGCACTGTTAGGTTAGACGAAGTTCTGGTGACCGGCCAATAGGTGAACAAATGACCGAGACTGAATCAAGAAACAAAGCGCTGGTCCTCGAAGCGTTCGATGCTCTTTTCAACCAGCGCGACTACGCCGCCGCCGAGCGCTTCTGGTCGCCGCGCTACATTCAGCACAGCGCTCACATCGAGCCTGGCCGCGAGGGCCTGTTCAATTTGGTCAAGAACGCTCCGCCAACATTGAAGTATGAAGCCGGGCTGGTTGTTGCCGATGGAGATTTCGTGATCATGCACGGTCGCTTTTCGGGCATAGGTCAGCCGGTGAACTGGATCGTGGCCGACATCGTGCGTATTTCGGAAGGTGTGCTCGCCGAGCATTGGGATGTCATTCAAGACGAGGCCACCGAACAGCAGTCAAAAAGCGGGCTGCCCATGTTCGGGGACAAATTTCCTGCGTGAGGACGCAAAAAGAGGGGCCGGCGTGGTGGTCTGGTCGCGGTTCGGAGGGACGGCGGTCTCACCGTTTCGCGCCAAACATCGAAAGCAGGTGGTGACGCGCAACATCCTCGCTTCGGATCGAGCGCCACTTCACGAACGTATCCTCCGCAAGCGTGATGGCGTCGGTGACATCAGTTTGGATAATGTTCCATCCGAGATCGTAGTCGGCCCTGTGACGATCTCCCTGAAGTTGCCCAAACGCTGTTTTCACATCGATCAGCGCGATCTCAACCGGCGTGGGGTTCTTCTTGTCTTTCGGAGCGAACGCCGCATCTCGCATCTTCGTGTGGTCAAACATTCGACCGAGACGCGCCCGTTGGTCTTCAAACTCCCAGTGCTCAACGAAATCCTCAACTATTGAGACTCGCTAAATAAAGTGACAGGCGCGCTCAGCAGGCGGGCTGATAACGCTGCACGGGTTTAATAACCCGCGCGCACAGGCTTTAGCCTGTGCCTGGAGTTTCTACATTTTCTGCACAGACTAAAGTCCGTGCCACCTTGGCTGCCTCGTGGCACGGGCTTTAGCCTGTGCAGCGCGGGTTTAATAACCCGCGGCAGGTTAAATAACCTGCCCCACAAGCCAAGGTAGATCCGTCGCTCTATTTTGCGAGCCTCAATAGGAGGTGGAAAACCGCGTAATACGCGGTAGAGACGGCGCGGCGCATACACGACCTTCAAGCAAATCGTCAGCCAGCATCAGGCATCGGCCCACGCCTCCTCCTGCAAGGCCGCCTGCTCGGAAACACTCCTGAAATTATGGTACGGAAAAACGCCCATGCTCGGGAAATCCAACCGCCGTGACAAGCCCCAAACGACTTTGTTTGCGACGTCGCGGAGCCGTTGCTTCGCCGCGTCGTCGGTGAGGACGACGCGGAAAAAGATTGCCCATTGACCGCTCCAGTCCTCGCTGATATCGTACCGGATGCGAACCACATCATGCGCGAGGCTTCGTTCGAACTTCGTGAGTCGCCGCTTGAATCTCGGACTGCCTGGTGAGTCCAGGGGGCAGGTACATCTCGATCTTCAGCTTAACGCGTCCACCGAACCGACACAAACTCGAGACGACTTCAGCGGCTACAGCATCGGCCTCAAATACCGCATCACGGTCTGCGCCACGATCTCATGCCCCGCCGCGGTCGGATGGATGCCATCGCGCTGCATCATGCCCGGCTTGAGCGCTACTCCTTCCAGCAGGAACGGAATGAGCGGCACTTTATATTTTCGGGCCAGATCGCGATAGATCGCTTCAAAGCTGTGGATGTAGTCGGGGCCATAGTTGGGCGGCAGCGTCATGCCGGCCAGTAGGACATGCGCGCCGGCCTTCTGTAGCCGCTGAATAATCTGGTCCAGATTCGAACGCGTGGTGGCGAGCGGGAGCCCGCGCAGGCCGTCGTTGCCGCCGAACTCCACGATCACAATTTTCGGATGATACCCAATCACCTCGGGCAACCGGTTGAGACCGTCCGTCGTGGTGTCGCCGCTGACGCCGGCGTTGATCACTTTCTGGTGGAGCAACTTTCCCAGATCGTCGGGCCAGCTCTGTCCCGGTTCCACTCCAAAACCCGCAGTCAGGCTATCGCCGAACGCGACAATCACATTTGCGATCACGGGCGCCGGCGCCGAATCCAGTACACCGGAAGCCAACGCCAGCCATCCAATAAACAGTGAGCTTCTCATTAGGAATAAGGTCCCAGGCAGTCAATGCCATAATAAAGGTTCGCCAGTGATTCGCGTCTCCGGCCTTACCAAAAGCATCAGCACCGCCACTCATCGGGTCGACATCCTCAAAGGCATCAACTTCGAGATAGCCCAGGGCGAGTTTGTCGCCATCATGGGCGCTTCCGGTAGCGGCAAGAGCACGCTGCTCGGTCTGCTGGCGGGCTTGGACGCTCCCACTACCGGCAAAATTCTGCTGGATGGCGAGGACATCACCGGTCTCGACGAGGACAGCATGGCGGTCTTGCGCGGCCGCAAAGTTGGCTTTGTGTTTCAGTCCTACAATCTGATCCCGACGCTCACGGCCGAGGAGAATGTTCTGCTGCCGCTCGAATTGGCCGGGGGCAATGGCTCGGCCTGCCGCAAGCGCGCTCGTGAATTGCTGGATGCGGTGGGGTTGAGCGACCGTCGCGACCACTATCCGGTTCAGCTTTCCGGAGGCGAGCAGCAGCGCGTGGCGCTTGCGCGCGCGTTTACCGCCAAGCCCCCGATCTTGCTGGCGGACGAGCCCACCGGCAATCTCGACTCTCAAAATGGGAAGCACGTGCTCGATCTGCTCATCCAGTTGAACCAGAGCGAGAAGACAACTCTGGTGCTGGTGACGCACGATCAGACGCTTGCCACATATGCCACCCGGCGGATCATTTTGCGCGACGGGTTGATCGTGGGTGATGAACGAACATGAACATCGATTTTGAGGGGACGGACACCGTCTCTGGGCTCAGCAGTCTAGCCCCGAACGTCAGTGAGGGGACCAAACACGGAAGCGCTGATCCCCTCACTCACCTTCGGGGTTGGAACGGACGAATCGCACAGACTAAAGTCTGTGCCACCTTATGAACACCGCGTTGCGCATTGCCTGGCGTGAAGCCCGCGCGTCTTCCGTGAAGTTTCTCTTTGTCGTTCTCGCCGTGGCGGTCGGCGTCGGCTCCTTGACTGGCGTGCGCGGTTTCAGCCGCTCCTTTCACGACATGCTGCTCAGCCAGGCGCGCAATCTGATGGCGGCCGATCTTTCGCTGCGCGTGTTCGCTCTACCCACGGAGGACCAGCAGAAGACGCTGGACGAGCTGGCTAGCCGTGGCGTCCAACGCACTTGGATTACCGAGACGCTGTCCATGGCGTCTTCGGGTCCCGATCGCGCGCCCATGCTGGTGTCCATCAAAGCGGTGGATCCACAAGTTTATCCGTTCTACGGCGAAATCAAGCTCGATCCGGCGGCCAAGCTCTCACAGGCGCTGAAAGCCGATACGGTCGCGGTTTCCGATGACGTGCTGTTGCGCCTGGGCTTGAAAACCGGCGATTCTGTGCAGATCGGCGGGCATCCCTTTCGCATCGTCGGCCGAGTCACCTACGAGCCAGACCGCATGCTTGGCAGCTTGAACGTGGGTCCTCGGGTGATGATGTCGCGCGAGGCATTGGATCGCGCGGGCTTGATGTTGCCCGGCAGCCGCGCGGCGGAGCGGTTTCTCTTCAAGCAGCGTCCGGGCTCTCCCGGGATCGAGAGCATCCGGGTGGAATTGAAAAAAGCGTTTCCGGAAGCGCTGATTGCCGACTACCGCGAAACGCACCCGATCATCACGCAGGGACTGGAACGCGCCACTACCTTCCTGAGCCTGGTGAGCCTGATTACGCTGATCATCGGAGCGCTCGGCGTTGCCAGCGCGATGCATGCGCACCTGCAACAACGGATGGATTCCATCGCGGTGATGAAATGCATTGGGGCGCGATCGAGCCAGGTGATCCGCATCTACGTTTTGCAAACCATGGGACTCGGCCTGGCCGGCGGAGTGCTTGGCGTGCTCTTCGGAACCGTGATTCAGCGCGCCTTTCCGGCGCTGATCGCTCGATATTTTCAGATTGAGCCGTCGGCCAAATGGGACTTGATCACCGCCGCGCAGGGGATCGCGATCGCAATTCTCGCCACGCTCTTGTTCACGTTGCCTCCGCTGCTAAGTATTCGCCGGATTCGCCCCAGCCTGATTTTCCGCCGCGAGATGGAAGAAACCAAGCCAAGCCTACGCCAGCGGCTGCTGGATGCGCGTATGCCGACGGCGGCATCCCTGGCGATTCTGCTGGGCATTTCCGGCATTGCAATGTCGCTCACCACGGGACCGGCGCGCGATGGCCTGCGAGTGGCGGAATATTTTGCCGGCGCGTTGGTCGTCAGCCTGACGGTGCTTTCGCTCATCGCCTGGCTATTGCTGCGTGGCTTGCGGATGCTAAGCCGGCGGTCTCTGCCGATGTCATTGCGGCACGGCATCGCCAACCTGTACCGGCCCGGCAATCACGCGCAAGCTGCTCTAGTTGCTCTCGGTATCGGGGTGATGTTCACGCTGACGGTGTATCTGGTGCAACACGGCGTTCTGGCGGAGATGATCAAAACCGCCCCGCCGGGCATGCCCAACGTTTTTCTCATCGATATTTCGCCGCAGGAACGCGACGCCGTGCTCGGAACATTGCGCGGCCAGCATGGTATCCAGGGCGCACCGGAGTTGATTGGCACGGTTGCGGCAAAGCTGGACTCAGTGGACGGGCAGGAAATCTCAAACATGAACCTGAAGGGCTTTGCCCGGCGCTTTCGCTACACCCGTTCGGTCACATCGTCGGCGGCCAAGCCTCAATACGCGGAAATTCTGGAAGGATCGTGGTGGGATCCGCGCGCGGGCGGAACGCCGAAGGTGTCGGTGTCGGAAGAGGCGGCCAAAGTTCTCGACCTGCATCCGGGATCGAAAACGAGTTGGACCATCGCCGGCAAAACCGTGGAAGCACAGGTCGCCGCTGTGCATCGCATCGACTCCATTCACCTGGTCAGCCGCGTGGACTTCATTTTTAACCCGGCGGCGCTAAATGGATTTCCCTTGATCTATTACGGCAGTGTCCGCGTGCAGCCGGAAGCGGTCAACGCCATGCAGCAAGCGCTTTATGACAAGTTCCCCACAGTGACCGTATTGAACATGGCGGATGTTTTGCAGACTTTTCAAGGCGTGGTGGACCAGATCGCTACCGTAATCCGCTTCATCTCGGCGTTCGCGATTCTGGCTGGCGCCATCATTCTTTCGTCCAGCGTCGCGGGAACGCGTTTCCGGCGCATCCGGGAAGTAGTCATTTTGAAAACCCTTGGCGCCACGCGCTGGCGCGTCAGCAAGATTTTCTCGGTGGAGTTTTTGGTTCTCGGCGCGGTGGCCGGCATCATGGGGACGCTGCTGGCCAACGGATTCGCGAACGTTCTCTTGAAGCGCCTGCTCAAGGCGGACCTGACCTTCGCCTGGCAACCGAGCCTGATTGCAATTCTGCTCACCGCGTTCATCGCCAATGCCGCCGGATGGCTGGCAAGTTTCCGGATTCTGGGTCAGAAACCGCTGCAGGTGTTGCGGGAGGAGTAGATCCGCGGCGCCGGTCTCTTGCGGAAACCGCCGCTTGCTCGAGATGCCGGCAAGCCAGCCAAGTGGCTGCTGTAGGCGTTTCACAGGGTGAGCCGAAATCTGGCGCGAGCCCACGAATCCCCGGATACAAGCCGACTTCCTGCCTTCCATTCCAACGTGCCCTAAGGGAGGCGCCGCCCCTGGCGCCGCCCCCCGGCCGTCGTTACGTACGGGCTCCACTTTGGCCGCTATCAAGCGACTCCCCCGCATATCGCGGCTAGGCGGGCCGCACACGGTATACAGGATCGAAAGTCGCATGAACTGAAAGTTGCCCCAATCCGGTCAGATGTCCGCCCGGCCCGTAACGTCGCCAAGCCGACGAAGTGGTTTCGCTGGAATTCCCGATGCGGATATTGAGATGACCCGGTGCAAAGCCCGTTCTACGACTACGGGATGGAAGGCCGTTAGGGCTTTGCGGACGTCGGCTGCCAGAGCTCAATCTTGTTCCCATCCAGGTCATAGATCCAGGCAAAGCGGCCGTAGGATTCATTCATTCGTTTGGCGTCAATCTTTACTCCCTCTTCTTTTAAGCGGTCGAGCAAAGCATCCAGATCGTCCACGATGTAGTTGACCATGAACGGCTGCGTGGCTGGGATATAGTCAGTGGAGGTGCGAAAAACAGTCCAAACTGTAACGTGTTCCTTTTGCGGGTCGTCGTGTTCGCGCCACGGAAGCATCGCGCCTTGGCCTTTGTCAGCGAGTCCAAGATGCTTCGAATACCATTCGCGCATCTGATCACGGTTAGCGGATTTGAAGAAGACACCGCCGATTCCAAGGATGCGCCCGCGCTGCTCCATTTTGACAGGCGGCTTCGACTTTTCAGGTTGCGGAGATTGCACTTCCTGTCCTCCTTTTAAGCGGGCCGAGATGAGCAACAGCGAGCCGAGCGCAATTGTGCTCCAAGGTATTCGTTGCATGTGTATTATTTTTCGAGCAACTCCTTTAGTTTTTTCAGGAAGTCCGTCCAGCCGGATTTCGTGTCGGCGAACTCGTCGTCCCAGGCTGCTTCGGGGCCGAAACCCGACTGAACCAGACGGAGGCGCGTGATTCCTCCGCCCAGCGATTCGATGTAGTAATCGACACACATTTTTTGGACAACGCCTGTGTCCACGGGGCCTTTGTGGCCGTAGGTTTTGGAACGTTCGCTTTGAGTGCCGAAATGCTTACCGGGCTCCCAGGCGGTGATGGTGGTTGTAGCGCCCATCCCTCCCCAGGCGAAGTAATATTCCCCGCCGACGCGCGGATCGACTCGGGCTTCGTCGCAGAACCATTTCACAATCTGTTCGGGGTCGGTGATGGCCCGGAAGACTTCTTCGGGGGTTGCTTTTATATCGATGACGGTCTCATGGGATCTGCTCATAGTTCACTCCAGATTTGCGGATTCGCTTGTCGGTTCTTCCAGCCTGACGGCGGGATAAACGGCGGACAGCAGGCGGAAACGCCGCCCTCCTTCGGCCCGCTCGTTATGATATTTCGCCGCGAGGTGCGCAATGGAGGCGGTCATCTCTTCGGCGAAGGCGGCGCGGGATTCAGCGCTGGCGAAGCGGATCTCGGTTTCGAGGGTAAGCGTGGCGACGCGTTTTCTTGCGCGGCGGGCGCGGATGCAGAAAGAGGCCAGCTCGCGTATCATGCGCGCGGCGGTAGAAGCGAGATAAGCGGCGGAGAAACGGTCGGCAGTGACGCGATCGCCGGTCCGGGGAGCGATCAGGAATTCGCGGGCCACGGCGCGCACCACGCGTTCCACGCAATTGCCTTTACGGCGTTCCTCGATCAACTCCAGGAAGCCTTCGCGCTCCAGTTCGCGCAGATGGTAGTTCAGTTTCTGCCGAGGCACGCCGAGGCGGCGGGCGAGTCCGGCGGCGGAATCGGGCTCAGTTAATTGTTCGAGGAGACGAAGCCGGCCAGGCTGGAGTAAGACGCCCGCTTTTTCGGGGCTCTGTACGATTTGCAACGCCGCCAGCATGGATCGATTTAAACACCGGAGTACTCTTCTGTCAAGACAAATCTTCTTGTCGGTAGACCCATTATCAAAATGTGGAAGTTTTCTATAGTTCTATTGGTGTGCGGAGCGGTTTCGATTCGAATGGAGAAAACGGCTCGCTCAAGGTTCGCCCCGATTCACCCTTTCTAGATCGCGAATGAGGTCTCGAACTAGCTTGGCATCGCCCGTAGAGAACCAGGCTTGCGGGATCGCAAAGTATCCCAGATTGCGTGTTCATCGTCACGAGGCGCGGATGACTCCAGCAAACGGCGTAGCGTTTACCCATCAGTCCCGTGAAGTCGCCGTCACGCCAGTTTCACGGATCAGCCCAACCCCGCGGAACTGCCCCGCCCTTACTCCTGCACCGGCGTGTTCACCACCGCATCGATAAACGCTCGCGGAATGGCCCAGTCCCCAAACACACGACTGTTCTCTCTGCGGAAAGCGCCCGCGGCCAAGATCGTTGACAGGTCGCCGGGCGCAGTTTTGGAAACTTGACGCGAATTCATCTGCCGCAACGATGCCGTGGTCTTTTCCAGATCCACTAGCAGCGCGGAAGCGGCGTTGGCGTCCTTGCAAGTTACCCTGAGCGACAGATTCATGCCATTCTGTTGCGGACCAAGCGTGAACAGCACTTCCTCGGCGCTTTTCAACACGGGCGCAAACGGCCGCATTCCCGCCGGCAACTCGTTGGGTTTCTCCAGGACGGAGGCGGGAATCAGTATCCAGACCGGCTCGTGCGGTATGGAGATCGTCAGCTTTGAACTCTGCGCCCTGAGCGCGTACGCCGCCGTATTGTCCTCCGAAACGGCCATCGCCATCAAATCGGATCGTATCGGATAAAAGGAAATGAACCGGTCCGGCCGGCTACCGGCGACGCTGCAGAACCCGTTGTGGCATGTGCCGCCTTGCTTGGTGGCATAATCCATCAGATTGCGCCAGTGAAAACGTCCTCGCAAAATGAAATAAACATTCTGGTCCTGGATGGCGGCCGCGACGGCGTCCAAATCCTGGCGATAGTCGAAAAGCGTCTGATCGACGAACTGCTGGTACTCGATCTCTTCCGCCGCCCGCGAACCAGCGATCAGATTCATCAGCCCGGACCTGCGGATGGCCGCGCCGTCCACATAGACCAGAATGGAGTTCTTGATTGGCAGATACGCCGCCAGTTCCTCGGGACGCGTCAGGCTGCGCCCGCGGACGTAATAGACGCCGCCGATTACACCGGCGCACATCAGGACCAGCAGAACGGCTAACTGCCAAGGCTGAAAGCGAAGACGCACAAGTGACCGGAGATGCACAAGAAGTAAGGTTACACCGTGGCTGCGGCTTCTGTCACGCGCGCTTCCTTCCATAGCTCGATATACGGCTTCAGTTGTTGCATCATGCGGTCGAACTGAGGCAGATCCAGCGACTGCGCTCCATCGCTGACCGCTTTCTCGGGCGCCGGATGAACTTCCACGATCAGACCGTCCGCTCCGACGGCGATTCCCGCGCGGCAAAGGGCGGGCACCAGGCTCCGCTTGCCGGTGGCGTGGCTGGGGTCGAGAATCACGGGCAGGTGAGTTAGCTCGTTTAGTGCCGCGATCGCCGCAATGTCGCAGGTATTGCGTGTAACGGTCTCAAAAGTACGGATTCCCCGCTCGCAGAGAATCACGTTGGGGTTGCCATGCGCGATGACGTATTCGGCCGACATCAGCAGCTCTTTGACGGTCGAACTCATGCCCCGTTTCAGCAGGATGGGACGTGAAGTACGGCCCAGCGCTTTCAGCAACGCGAAATTCTGCATGTTGCGGGCGCCGATCTGGAGCACGTCCGCGTACTCGGCAACCAGGTCGACATCGCTATCGCTCATCACCTCCGTCACTATGGCCAGGCCAGTAGCTTGGCGAGCTTTGGCCAGCAGTTGCAGGCCCACCGTTTCCAGTCCCTGGAAATCATAGGGTGACGTGCGAGGCTTGAACGCTCCGCCGCGCAGCATGCGGGCGCCGGAACGCGCCACCCCTTCCGCCGCTTGCATGATTTGTTTTTCGCTTTCCACCGAGCACGGGCCGGCCATTACAATGAATTCATCGCCGCCGATCTCAAACCCATTCACGCGCACGTGTGTTCGCGTGGACTTGTATTCCTTGCTGACGAATTTGTAGGGTACCGAAATGCGGACGGCTTTCTCGACCTGAGGCATGGCTTCGATCGATTCCAGGCAGGCGGTCACGTCACCGACGCCGACTGCGCCGATAACCACTCGCTCCTCCCCTTCGATCGCGTGAATCTTGTAGCCGAAGTCGCGTATCCGTTCGCAGACTTGATCGATTTCCTCGCGTGTTGAGTGCAGCTTCATTGAGATGATCATTTGTGGGCTCCTAAAATGCCAAACGGCCCACTCTTTCGAGTGGGCCGCTATTTCAACTCCTGTTTTTTAGCTAAGCAAACACCACTCGTCGCGATTCAGGCCGTAAACCGGAACCAAAATCGAAACGAGTAAGCGCCGTAGAGCATGAAAAGCCAGTATAGGTCGAAAGCCATCCATTGGTCAAGTTGGGCCGTGTAAATTTTGCCGCAGAATGCCCGGCCTTTCGAACTTTGAACAAAAATTGTTTCCCAGGCGTGCTGCTAGGTGTATACTTCCCGAATGCTGGACCAAGGTGATAGCGGATTGGCGACTCCGCCTACCAACACACATCGCCGCATTATGCGCGTCGCTAAGGAACTCTTTGCCAATAGGGGTTACGAACATACTAGTACTTCGGCGATCGCGCGTGCTGCCGGCACCAGCGAATCTCAGTTAATGAAGCACTTTGGAAGCAAGTCAGGACTGCTGGAAGCAATCTTCACTGAAGGCTGGTCTGCAATCACCAGCCGAGCCAGAACGGCAACCGAGACAATCGATGAACCGGTTGCCAAGTTGGAGGCGATTGCCGCCTCGGTGGTCGGTCATCTCGAACGCGATCCGGAGATGAAGGTGCTGTACCTGCTCGAGGGACGGCGAATCCGGCGCGAAGGGCAGATGGTTGCACTCACCGATGGTTTTCTGGAGTTTGTCCGTTTGCTCGATTCTATTCTGGAAGACTGTAAATCCCGTGGTCTTTTGGATCCGAATATTCCTCCGCATGCCGTGCGTTCCGCATTGATGGGCTTGCTCGAAGGAATGCTGCGCGACCGCTTTCTGGCCGAGCGCCTGGGATTTCCGGCTGATTTCACGCTCGACCAGATTATCGAGGTGCATGCCGCGACCATGAACGCTTTCCTGCGGCCGCGGATGAGCGGAGCGCACGGCGGTTGACGGCCCGACGGGCGAAAGCCTCTCGCGCCGGGTTGCCTGCGGTATATTCTGAACGAGGACACCGCACGAGAGAAAGGATCGGCGTCGGGATCGCGAGTGGCTAAGGTCTTCATTGATAACAACGCTCTCTTGGCGGCTGCGAACTTATTGTGCAGCATGGGCGCCACCGAGGTCTTTGTATTTGGTTCGGCCACGAAAGGCGGTTTGCGACCGGACTCCGATATCGACATTGCCGTCTCGGGGCTACCGACAAAAGTCTATTTTTCCGCGATCAGCAAGGTCTCAGACCTCCTCGGCCGGCCAGTTGACCTTGTGGATTTGGATGATTCCACGCCCCTCGTTCGGCATCTCCTAGGCAGCGGGGAGCTAGTTCGTGTCGCATGAGCTTGTTGTCAAGATTCAACTAGGCCTCGAAGAACTGTCGATAGTCCGCGAGCAAATCACGCCTTTGATCTCGATCAAGTCGGACGCAATTGTAGGAGTCATCGAGACCGCAGCTGCCTGCGCCATGCTGCATTCCTTTTACACGGAGATCGAGAAGATCTTCAAGCTCATTGCTCGCGACTGGGACGGCCATGTGCCTTCGTCCAATGCATGGCACAAGGATCTCCTGAACCAGATGTCTGAGACCACCGCCAAACGTCCCGCCGTAGTTTCACCTCCGCTGATCGAAGTCCTGGGTGAATTCCTGGCATTTCGGCACCTCTTTCGAGGGGCGTCCAATAGCCCTCATGCGATGGGAGAAGCTTACTCCGCTGATCGCGAAGGGCGATTGGACGCACAACCGCGCAACACTAGAAATCGGGGATTTCGTGCGATTCATTGATGCCGACGCCGGACAATCCTGATCGACCCGTCGGCCAACTGCGGTTTGACCGCGCGCCGAAGCACCGGCACAATTACCTGGATGCTGGCTTCGCACGGCCAAGCAGCCGCCGGCGTTTGCGGAGTAGAATAGACCAGATCCTCGCGGGTCAATTTCCCCATGCGTAGCGCGAGATTTTTCTTCGCCCTGCTGGCTTGTCTCCAACCCGGCCTGGCCCAAAACGAAGCGGAGATAACCTCGCATGACACGCCTACCACGTTCAGTTCGCGCGTGAACCTGGTGGTGGTTCCGGTCGTGGTTCGCGGCCGGGATGGCAAAGCGGTGGGAGGGCTAAAACAGGAAGACTTTCAACTGTTTGACAAGGGAAAGCCGCAAATCATATCGAAATTCTCCATCGAAACCACACCGGGAGCGCGGCAAAATAACGTAGCCGGGAATGGAAGCCCCGCCCCGGCCCCGGCTGCAACGGGTAGTGCTGTAGCGGCCACGCTGCCCAGCCGTTTTCTCTTATACCTGTTTGACGACGTCCATCTGGAGTTCGGTGATTTGGCGTATGCGCGCAAAGCGGCGTTGAAGTATTTTTCCGGGTCCCTGGGCGCTGGAGACCGGGTGGCAATTTTCACGACCTCAGGCCAGGGTATCCTCGATTTCACCGACGACCGCGAAAGGATCCGCGAAGCTCTGATGCGGCTGCTGCCCCGGCCCATCGCGCGCTCCTCGTCGACTGACTGCCCGCCGATGACCTATTACCAGGCGGACTTGATCCAAAACAAGAACGATGGCCAAGCCTTGCAGGCAGCGGCTCAGGATACGATTATTTGCGATAACCTGGTCAGCGTAACCGGAATGGCGCCTCCCATCGCCGAGGCGGAGCAGATCGCGCGCGCGATGGCTTCGCGCTGGCTGTCGCAGGGAGACGCGGAATCAAAAGTGTCGCTCAGCGTGTTGAAAAACGCGGTTCTGCGGCTTTCCAGCATGCCAGGGCAGCGCACGCTGGTGCTACTGTCGCCCGGCTTTCTGGTGATGAATTACCGGCCGGAAGAATCGGAAATTCTGGACAAGGCCGGCCACGCCGGCATAACGATCAGCGCTATCGATGCTCTTGGCTTGACCGCGAGGCCGCCCGGTTGCGATATCGCGAGCACCTTCTGCAACTCGCAGACCGAAGCTATTAAGGAGCGATTGCGGCGCGAGAGTGAACTGGCCGAGGGCGACCTGCTGGGCGAACTCGCGGCCGGCACCGGCGGAACCTGGTTTCATAACAACAACGACATGAATGAGGGCTTCGTGCGCACGTCCAGCGCTCCCGAATTCCGCTATCTGTTAGGTTTCTCGCCCCAGTCCTTGAAGAACGACGGCAGCTTTCATGCTCTGAAGGTCACGCTCAAAGAGGGCAAAGGGCTCAATTTGCAAGCGCGCAGGGGCTACTATGCGCCGCGCCATAACACCGATGAAGCCGAGCAAATCAAAGAGGAAATCCGTGAAGCGATGTTTTCTCGCGACGAGCTGTCGGGCATCGGGATCGATCTGGAAACGCAATACTTCAAGCCCAGCGACGAGAAGGTCAAGCTCTCTGTGCTGGCGCGCGTCGATTTGAAGCCCTTGCGTTTTCGCAAAGTAGACGGCCGGAATCACGATACCTTGACCATGGTTTGGGGCGTTTTCGACCGCAATGGGAACTGGATCACGGGAACCTCGAAAACCGTGGAGATGCGGCTGCGCGAGGATACTTTTGCAGCGAGGCTGGCGTCCGGAATTACCGTGAAGTCGAGCTTCGATGTGACGCCGGGAAGCTATGTAATTCGAGTAGTGGTCCGCGATATCGAAGGGCAGTTGATGGCGGCGCGAAACGGGGCCATCGAAATTCCTTAGCAGGAGACGAGTATGACTTTTCGCCGGTTGATTTCTCTGACCGTGGTTGGCCTGGTCGCGCTGGTTTGTCTGATCGGCATAAGAAGCCGGGCGCAGCAGGCGGAACCGGATTCCGGCGCTATCATCCGCACCGAAACCAAGCTGGTGCTGGTGGATGCGGTGGTCACCGACAAAAAGGGGAACTACCTTCACAACCTGACTGCCAAGAATTTCCGCGTTTTTGAAGACAACAAGGAACAGCAGGTCAAGAGTTTTTCCTTTGAAGCGGATCCCGCCGCTCCCACCAATTCTCAGCCGCGCTATATCGTCCTGTTTTTTGACAATTCCACCATGGACGTAACGGACCAGGGGCGTGCGCGTCAGGCCGCGGTCAATTTCATTCAAGCCAATGCCGGGCCTAACCGGCTGATGGCGGTGGTAAATTTCGGCGGCACGGTGCAAGTGGCCCAGAACTTCACCGGCGACGTGGAGCGGCTGAAGGCAGTGGCTTCCGGCTTGAAGATCTCATCGATCAATCCCAACCAGACTTATGCGGGTTCGCCGCAGTTGAGCCGCGCCTCCTTCGATTTCGGCGTTCGCGACGTGGTGCTGGGGCTGCGCAGCTTGGCGAAGAATCTGGCCTCCGTGCCGGGCAGAAAAACGCTGATCTTTCTGACGTCCGGGTTTCCCGTGAACGGAGAATTGTTGCCCGAGGTGGAAGCGACCATCGATGTCTGCAACCGGGCCAACGTGGCGATTTATCCGATTGATGTGCGCGGTCTGGTGGCGCCCGACCTAGGCTCGCCGGCGCATGGCGAGTTGCTAAAACCGCGTACCGATGTTCCGCTCGCCGACAGGCCAGTGAGATTTGTTACGGCGTTCTTCCAGCGCGGCGGAAGCACCGGCGGAGGCGGCAGCAGTGGTGGTGGTGGGCGTGGCGGCGGTAGCGGTGGTGGCATCGCCGGCGGCGGAGGCGGCCGGGCCGGCAGCGGCAGTAGTAGTGGAGGATCCCGAGGCGCAACAGCGATTGGCGCGGGCGGCGGTGGCGCCGGAAATCCCAACGTCAATCTCAACCCGAATCGTTCGCTGATTCCTCCGTTCCCATCCAGCGCTACGACCAACGAGGAAATCATGTATATGCTGGCGAATGGCACGGGCGGTTTCGTCATCGTGAATACCAACGACTTGCTAGGCGGGTTGGAAAAAATCGGCAAGGAGCAGAACGAGTTTTATCTCATCGGATACACGCCTCCGGAAACCCAGGAGGGCAGTTGCCACACGCTGAAAGTGAAGGTGGTGGACGCCGGCGGCACGTCCATTCGCGCGCGGACCGGTTACTGTAGTGCAAAATCGAACAATGTGCTTGCCAAGAGCCAGACCGAAAAAACTCTGGAGGCTCACGCGGCGTCCGAGGCGCCGGGAAATGTCACGGCCTCGATGGAGCTTCCTTTCTTCTATACCTCCGCCAACGTGGCGCGCGTAAATGTGGCGATGGAAATCTCCACGGCATCGCTGGCTTTTGAAAAAGAGAAGGGCAAGTTTCACTCCGTGCTGAACGTGCTGGGCCTCGCCTACAAGCCGGATGGGTCGGTGGGTGCGCGCTTCAGCGATAAGGTGAACTTCGAGTTTGAGAAGAAATCGGAAGTGGAGGACTTCCAGAAGACGCCTTATCATTACGAAAACCAGTTTGATGTCGCTTCCGGCAAATACAAGCTAAAAGTGGTGTTCTCGTCGGGTGGTGACAGTTTCGGAAATCTTGAGCGGCCGTTGGTTGTGGAACCCTACGAAACCAAGCAATTCGCGCTGAGCGCGCTGACGTTCAGCACCAAATATACAGCCGCGGGCGCAGTGGATTCCGGCTTAGACCAGGAACTCCTGGCGGATCGGACACCGCTGATCACACATGGTATTCGCATGTACCCTTCCGGCACCCATACTTTTAAAACCACTCAGAAGCCGGCCTTGTATGTGGAAGTTTATGAACCGGCCTTGTTGACACCGGAGGTTCCCAAGGATTTGGCGGTCGCGCTCAAGGTGCTGGTGCTCACGCAAACCACGGGCGAGCAGAAGTTCGATTCCGGCTTGTTCCGGATACCGATTCCGGAGAAGGGCGGCAATCCCGCTATTCCGATCGCGACCCAGATTCCCGTTTCGTCACTCACGCCGGGGAACTACCGGATGATCGTAGAGGCCATGGACAGCAAAGGCCAGACCTCCAAGCGCTGGACGGATTTCGCGGTCCAGTAGCTCTCGGCTTGTGGGCAAGTTATTAACCCGCACGTGGAGTTTCTGCATTACCCCAGTTAGTGGGGCGATCCCCTGGGCGATCCCCTTGGATCGCGGCCGACGCCCTCGTCGGCCCAGCGCTTCGGGCGATGGCCTCAATTTAAATATGCCGCGCGAGCACGCCAAGCTGCGGCTTCTCCATCTGAAAAGTGCTGTCCGGCTGCACCGAGAGCGGATACTCGCCCCACCATTCTCCGGCGGACCAATAAGTACCATCGACCGAAGCTGCATCCAGAGCCTGTAGCAAGTTTTCGAGCACGTCCTGCCAGCGCGGGTCGTCGCCCGGAATTCCGTACTCACCGAGATAGCCGCGCACCTGATTTCGCGCGAGCCAATCGGCGAACGGCCGTAGCCGTTCCGGACCAATGGACGGCAGCCGCGGATTCCGCCGCAACTCATCGTCGAAGTTCAGTTTGTATTGCCCGCTGCGATCGGCGTCGAAATAGAGATGCGCCTCATAGGCGAAGTTTGTCACGGGGTCGTCGATCCATGAGTCAGGTCCATGCACGCCCGGCCATTCATCGGCATGGGACCAATTGTCTCCGGCGATCATAATCAATGTGTGGTCGCCGCTGTCGCGCAGCGCCGAAAGCACGAACTGCGAAATTTGTTTCCAGTCCGCCGGACCCAGATCGTGCGGTTCATTCATCAAGCCGAATGCGTAGAGCGCGGGATGGTCGCGCAGTTCATGGGAGACGCGCACCCACAGGTCGGCCAGGTGTTGGCGCGTCAGGACCGGAGAATTGTCGAGAATGTACTCGAATCCGTTGAGGCGATAACGGGCGAAGTTCTGCAGGTTGACCACCCCCACGCCGCCCGCGCGTCCCGCCCAGTCAAGATTACTCCGCAGGCCGGCCAGATACGTGGCATCGAGCGGCCCTGCCAAAACCGGCGTCAGGCGCTCCCACTTGACGCCGATGCGAAATAGATTCAGGCCGTGATCGGCGAAGTAGCGATAAGTTTGCTCACTGTTGAAAGTGTAATCGTGACCGAACACACCGGGAAGATTCGTCTCGCCGAAGTCGGCACCGCTGATATTTACGCCACGTCGAAGTTCGGCCACTAGACTGTATCCTACAATTAGCTTGATCAACAAACTAGTTCTGGAGAACCTGAAGCATCGCTGGCTGCGAACGGTATTGAGCATTCTCGCAATCTCGATCAGCGTGACCATGGTTCTGACGTTGGTGGGTTTGAGCCGCGGCGTACTGCGCGATCAGGCATCCCGCAGTACCAGACTCGGCGCCGATATCCTCATCCGGCCGCCCAACAGCAGCCTGCTCACGTTCAGTATGGCGATGCCGGCCGGCGTGCTGAAAAAAGTGGAGGAGCAGCCTCACGTGAAAACCGCTACGGGCGTGCTGATTCAAGGAACCGGGCTGTTTACCTCCATTACCGGTATCGATCTGCCTTCGTTCAGTCGTTTGAGTGGCGGCTTCCGCTTTCTGAGTGGCGGGGAATTCCAAAAGCCCGATGACTTGATCGTCGATCAGTTCTACGCCAATGAGCACAAGCTGCATGTCGGAGACACCGTTACGGTCGCGAATCGTCCCTGGCACGTTTGTGGAATTGTGGAGCCGGGCATGCTCGCGCGCATGTTTGTTCAACTCTCGGTGCTGCAGGATCTTTATTCTCTTCCGGACAAGCTCTCCATCATTTATGTCAAGCTGGACAATCCCAATCGGACCAACGCAGAGGTCGAGGCGTTCAAGGCGCTTCTCAAAGACTATCCGGTTTACTCGATGGAAGAATACACGTCCCTCTTCACCGAGAACAGCGTGCCGCTGCTCAAGCAATTCACGTTGGTGATTATTGCGCTTGGCGTACTGGTCGGATTCCTGTTCGTTTTTCTGTCCATGTATACGGCGGTTCTCGAGCGCACGCGGGAAATCGGGATTTTGAAGGCTTTGGGCGCCTCGCCATTTTATGTTCTCAATGTATTGATCCGGGAAACGCTGATGCTGGCATTGGCGGGTTCGGTGATGGGGATTCTGCTGTCGTTTGGAACGCAGTGGTTGATCAAGACCACTTCGCCCGCCGGGCTGATTCAGGCGATTGTTCCGGATTGGTGGCCCATCGCGACCGCCATCGCCTTAGGCGGGTCTCTGCTGGGCGCGCTTTATCCGGGATTCAAGGCGGCGCGGCAGGACGCTATCGAGGCTCTGGCGTATGACTAAGCCGCAGTCTCGGTCGGCGCTAAATCCAGCCACGAACGTTAGTGGGGGGACCTGTATACGCCGGCGTACTTATGAAACCGAGCACTAAGCCGCCGATGATCTCGACCCGCGCACTCGAGAAAATTTATCGCACCGGGGACGTGGATGTGCGAGCGCTACGCGGCGTGGATCTGGATATCGCCGAGGGCGAATTCGTCGCTATTGTCGGACCATCCGGCTCAGGCAAGTCTACTTTGTTTCACATTCTGGGAGGACTTACACCGCCGAGCAAAGGTTCTGTCTCCATTGCCGGCACGGAATTGGGCAGCCTCTCGGATTCTGGCCGCACCGAACTACGCAAGAGAAAAGTTGGGTTCATTTTTCAAAAATACAACCTGCTGCCGACCCTCACGGCGCGCGAGAATATCGAAATCGCCCGCGACATTGCGGGCCACAAAGGGCCGCTGCCGCCGGAGATGGAGGCTCTCATTCAATTGCTCGGTTTGTCGCAGCGCATGGACCACAAGCCGCGCGCCTTGTCGGGAGGCGAGCAACAACGGGTGGCGATCGCGCGCGCCGTGGTCAATCGTCCAGCGATTCTGTTGGCCGACGAACCCACGGGTAATCTCGATACCGAAAACTCGGCCGTCGTTCTGGGACTATTGCGGGAACTGAATCACCGTTTTGGCCAGACCATCTTGATGATCACGCACAACCCCGAAGCGGCGGCCTACGCCGACCGGATCGTCACGATGCGGGACGGCCGCGTTGCCAGCGCGGTGGGCGTGTAGCGTGGCGGGCGGGCAGTCACATCGGTCCGATCCCCGAATCCTCGGGCGGCGAACCCTGGAGCGAGACCACCGTTGCCTTGCGGAACTGCTGCGGCCGGGATTTTCCGTGCTGGATGTGGGCTGCGGCACGGGCGCCATAACGGCCGGCGTGGCGAAGGCGGTTGGGCCACAGGGGTACGCGGTTGGCATCGATCGCGACGAGGTGCTCCTGGAACTCGCGCGAAAAGAGCACGGCGCAATTCCCAACTTGCAGTTTGAGCATGGCGACGCGACGGAGTTGCGCTTTCATGCGCAGTTCGACATAGTTACTGCCGCGCGGGTGCTGCAGTGGACCTCGGAACCGGCTTTGGCCATCGCGAAGATGAAACAGGCCGCCAATGCCGATGGCTCGCTTGTAGTCCTCGATTACAACCATGCAAACAACGCCTGGGAACCGGAGCCTCCGCGTGAGTTCAGACGATTCTACAGTGCTTTTCTTGAGTGGCGGCGCGTGAGCGGCTGGGACAACCAAATGGCGGACCATCTCCCGGACTTGTTTCGTTCGGCTGGACTGGAGGGGGTAAGAAGCTCAGTTCAAGACGAGGTGGCGGAGCGCGGAGAGCCGGTGTTTGCGGATCAGGCAGTGTTGTGGTCCCACGTGATGGAGAACATGGGCGAGCAGATCATGCGGACCGGATTTGGCACCGAAGCAGAGTTGGTGGAGGCGCGCGAAGCCTACGGACGATACGTGAAAACGGAACTTAGGAAGCAGACGATGGCAATGCGAGCTGTGGCGGGAACAGTGCCGTGACCACTTTCACCCGACACTCTGCACGCCAGACGTCCAGTTGTTGCCATGGTGACGAACGGCTGGCGCACTGAAATACAGCCCTACGGCATCACTACCGTCACATCGGGAAACACCTCAAAATCGCTGGTATTGAAGGTATAGATTCGCCGAACGTCATTTGCCTGCATGCTTGCGATGATTTGCAAGTCGAACACATCTGCACCCGAGACGGGGTGACGATTCAACAGCGCCATCCATCCCGCTACCGCGCTTGCTGGAATAGGAAGTACGTGTAGTCAGGGGAGAGCCAACAAAGCTGAGATTATGCGCAGGGCTTCCGTGGGAGAAGATGGCGCAGCCACCCTACGTGGGTTAGTTATCACCGAGTAAAGCTCACAAAGTATTTGCGAGGTCACGTACAACGTCGTGGCCGGGTCGCGCGCTGCCTCAAGTAACGCACGGGAGACTGCGTGACGAGGGGCGTCTACGTTCACGGCATAAGCCAGAACGTTCG
The DNA here is from genome assembly GCA_963836595.1 of Bryobacterales bacterium. Classification (GTDB taxonomy): domain Bacteria; phylum Acidobacteriota; class Terriglobia; order Bryobacterales; family Bryobacteraceae; genus DATFZA01. Next base: position 1,408,959 of record CAWIKC010000001.1, on the reverse strand, counting down.
CGTCGAGCATCCCTGGCTCAACCGGCATCGTCGTAGATATCTCGACGGTGTAGGGGACCCATCGCTCCGAGATGGGCGATCGGTAGTTCGGTAGCTGAGCCGGCGCCCGCAGCTAGCTCCTTGCGTTCATTGATGAGCCGTTCTAGCAGTACGTCGACGGAAATCCCATGCTTCTTGGCCTCGTCGGTCAGACGGGCCTCGATTTCGCGTGAGATCTCGATACTCATTGGTTCGCTCTTTCTAGATCTAGACTAGCTCGCTCGACTGGACCTCGGCCAATACGCGCCGCGCGCGGTAGTTTCCTGAATCTTCAGCGTCGAGCCACCGCGACCAGCCGGGTTGCATCGACATCGTAAGGTTTACCGCTAAAATCCCCGAAAAGCTGTACCGTCGCGAAACCGCACTGCAGCAGCATGTCCTTCAGTTCGCGGCCGGAATAAATAAAGTGCTCCAGCCAGAATGTCCTCGCATGCCCGTCTTGGATCAAGACCCATTCGTTGCGGACCTTCGTCCAGTCGTCGTGGATGCGCGGCCGCTGCAGCCATTGGATTCCGTTTGGGTGGTCGGTGCAGATCGCCTCTTGACGGATGCGGGCGAGTCGCTCCTTGCCCAGCACGTCGATCGCGAAAACTCCGCCCGAGCGCAGACTGGCATGGACGTTCCTCAGGACGCGACGATTCTCTTCGTCGTCTGAAAAATATCCGAAGGAAGTGAACAAGCAGCAGACCAGGTCATAGAAGCCGGGGCGTACGAACTCGCGCATGTCCTGTTGAACCCATTCGACTGCGCTCGAATGCTCGCGCGCTTTGTCGAGCAGAAACCCGGTGCGGTCGACGCCAGTGACGGAGAACCCACGCTTGGCCAATTCAGCCGAATGCCGGCCGGGTCCGCAACATAAATCGAGGACATTGTTCCCCACTGGTTTGCTCAATGTCAAGATCTGATCCACTTCTTCAGACGCCGCGGCAAATCGCTCCGCGGGAAACATCACCGAATAGAAATCCCGCCAAAAGCTCTCGTCTTCAAACCACTTGATTTCGGCCATCTATTCCGAGACGATTGGTTCCGGCGTCTCTTCGGGGCGAGCTTGCAGTTCAGGATGGGTGGACAGAAAACGCACGCAGGTATTCCAGCGTAGAATGGCGTCGTCGTTTCCGGCCGGCCGCAGCTTCTCGGCTTCCCCGAAAAAATTGAGCGCCTTCAAAACCCAGTCATAAACTGTATGGCGGGAATCTCTGCCTCCGGCCTGGTGGCGCGCCCGGGCTCTCCGCTCCCAAACGATGCCGCTGTAATAAGCGCGGTCATACGGCGAGGCAAGGTGTGCTGCCACGGCAAGTCCGCTCGAATACGCTCGCGCATCGTAGACAATCTGGTCGCTGAGCGCGAGCACCAGACAGACGATCGCGCGCTGGTTGTCCGGCTCGCTTTCCAAAATATCGCGGCAGATGCTCTCGGCTTGCGAAGGCTCATTGAGCAACCGGTAGTGCTCCGCCTTGGTCAAAGCACCGGGGATGCTGGCTTGAGAAATCGGTTTCAGTTCGAACATGGGACCTCCTGTTTGTCAGAGGATGTGGAAGAATTTTTTCAGCGGGTCGAAATAGCGATCGACCAGGCGCTCCTTAAGCGGAATAATGGCGTTCTCCGTGATCGTGATGGACTCCGGACACACTTGGCGGCAGCAGGTGGTGATGTTGCAATACCCGATGCTGTGCTTCTTGCGCAGATCCGCCACCCGGTCCTCCACATCCAGTGGATGCATCTCGAGCGCGGCGGCGTATACAAAAAAGCGCGGGCCGATAAACTCGTCGAATTTCTGATGCTCGCGCAGAACATGGCACACGTCCTGGCACAAAAAACATTCAATGCATTTGCGGAATTCCTGCACGCGATCGACGTCGGCTTGCTGCATGCGCCAGGTCCCATCGGGCGCGTCGGGCGGCCGGGGCGTGAATTTCTTGATGGTCTTTTTGACTTGAAAATTCCAGGAAACGTCAGTCACCAGGTCGCGAACCGAGGGGAAAGCATGCATCGGCTCCAGAATCACGGGCATGTCCAGGTTCAGAGCACTGAGCCGGGTCATGCACATCAATTTAGGCATGCCATTGATCTCGGCCGAACAGGAGCCGCACTTGCCGGCCTTGCAATTCCAGCGCACCGCAAGATCGGGAGCCTGTTCGGCCTGGATACGATGGACGGCGTCGAGCACCACCATGCCTTCATCCACCGGAGTCTTGTAATCTTTGAATCCGCCCCCACTGGAATCACCGCGCCAGATTCGAAAGAGCGCCTGGTCCGCCATCTACTTCATCTCCTCGATGACATTTTTCAGTTCGTCCGGTATGGGTGGGAGTTGCCGTTTCTCCACCATCGGTTCGCCATCCGGCCCGCGCCGCACGATGATGTTGTACTTGCCCCACTCGGGATCTTTGTCCGGGAAATCCTCGCGGAACTGGGCGCCACGGCTTTCTTTACGAAGAATCGCGGCGCGCGTGATGGCTTCAGAAACCGTCAATAGATTGTCCAGATCCATGGCCGTATGCCAGCCGGCGTTGTAGTGGCGGTTGCCGGGCACACCCGCGTTGCTAGCTCGCGCGCGGAGTTTCCGGACCACATCCAAAGCCTCCACCATTTCACTCTCGACGCGCACAATTCCCACCAGGGCCTGCATGCGGTCTTGCAACTCGTGCTGAATCGCGTACGGGTTTTCGCCCTGCGCGCCGCGCTCGAACGGCGCCAGGGCAGCCTGGGCCGTGTTTTGAATCTGCGCTTCGTCAACGGCCGCGGGGTTATTTTCTTTCGCGAAAGCCGCGGCGTACTCACCCGCGCGTTTGCCGAAGACCAGCAAATCGGAGAGCGAGTTTCCACCCAGGCGATTGGCGCCATGCAGACCGGCCGCCGACTCTCCCGCCGCGAACAGCCCGGGGAGAGTCGACATCTGCGAATCGCCATCCACGCGGATTCCGCCCATCATATAGTGCGTGGTCGGGCCAACCTCCATCGCTTCCTTGGTGATGTCGATGTCGGCGAGCTGCTTGAACTGGTGATACATGCTGGGCAGCTTGCGCTTGATGTGCTCCTCGCTTTTGGGCAGCCGCTCCTTGATCCAGGCGATGTCGAGAAACACTCCGCCATGCGGACTGCCGCGGCCGGATTTTACTTCGCGATTGATGCAGCGCGCCACGTGATCGCGCGTCAGCAGCTCCGGCGGCCGGCGGGCATCGCGGTCGCCTTGCGTGTAGCGCCAGCCCTCGTCTTCGTTGTCGGCGGTCTGCGCTTTATAGAGCTCGGGAATGTCGTCGAACATGAAGCGCCGGCCTTCGCTGTTCCGCAGTACGCCGCCCTCGCCGCGAACGCCTTCCGTCACCAGAATGCCGCGCACGCTGATGGGCCACACCATGCCGGTCGGATGGAATTGGAGAAACTCCATGTCCATCAATTCGGCGCCGGCGCGAAAGGCTAGCGCGTGACCATCGCCAGTGTATTCCCAACTGTTGCTGGTTACCTTGAAGGCGCGTCCGACACCGCCGGTTGCCACGACCACGGCGTTGGCGCGCCAAAGAATGAATTGTCCGCGCTCGCGATCGTAACCGAATGCGCCCGCGATGCGGCCGGAGTCCACCAGCAGCGAAAGCACCGTGCATTCCATGTGTACTTCCATGCCGGTGTGGATCCCATGATCCTGCAATGTGCGGATCATCTCGAGACCAGTGCGGTCGCCCACGTGCGCCAGCCGGGGATAGCGGTGCCCGCCAAAGTTGCGTTGCAAAATTTTGCCGTCTTTGGTGCGGTCAAAAAGTGCGCCCCAGGCTTCCAGTTCGCGGACGCGGGCGGGCGCTTCCTTGGCGTGAAGCTCCGCCATGCGCCAATTGTTGACGTACTGGCCTCCGCGCATAGTGTCGGAGAAATGCACTTTCCAGTTGTCGCGCTCGTCGACGTTGGCCAACGCGGCCGCCACTCCGCCTTCGGCCATCACCGTGTGCGCCTTGCCTAGTAGCGATTTGCAAACCACGCCGACTTTCACGCCATTCGCCGCCGCCTCAATGGCGGCTCTCAGCCCCGCTCCGCCCGCCCCGATGACCAGTACATCGTAGGCGTGCGACTGATACTCCGGCATTAAAAAAATCTCCAGTCGGTCCAGATGCCCATCGCACATAGACGCACGTAAAGGTCCGCGAAACCAACCCAGAACAGGCTCGCCCAGGCCCACTTCTTGTGACTCCCGTTGAGGCAACTGACGCATTCATAGAGTTTGTGGCGCGCCGGGTGATTGGACATCTGGTCGATGCCGCCGCCCACCAGATGGCGAAACGCATGGCATCCGAAAACGTATCCGCCCAGCAAGACCACGTTGATCACTAGCACCAGCGTGCCGATGCCGATGCCAAAACCATCTTTGAACCAAAATGCTTTTATGGCATCATAGGCCAGAAAGCCCCAGACGATGTAGGACAGGCGCAGAAATTGCCGGTGAAGATTTTGCAGGACTAGCGGGAACGAGCGCTCTCCGAGATACGACTTGCGCGGCTCGCCGACGGCGCAGGCGGGCGGATCGGCCCAGAAAGACTTGTAGTAAGCGCCGCGATAGTAATAGCAGGTCAAGCGGAACAGGCCGGGGATCCAGAGGATCAGCAGCGCCGGAGAGAAGGGAAGAAAAGACGGATACCAGGACGGCTTGGGACCGAACATGGCGTGCGGAGAGCCGCCGAAGATTTCCGGCGAATAGAAGGGCGAGACATAGGGCCCGGAGGTGTAGTAAGCGTTCTGCCACGCGGCCCAATTGGCGTAAACCAGAAACGTGCCGAGGCCGAGGAAAACCAGAAGTGGCGAGAGCCACCAGGTATCGCGCCGCGACGTTTGACCGAAGCGGCCATTCTTCCAAACCAGATCGGGAGCAGCCATGATGCGGTTTCTAAGTTATCACAGCTCCGGAGCAAGACATCCTTGCGCGCATGATTTCGCCGTCAAATAGCTGGTTCGATGCGGCCCGTCTGCCGCGGCCGGTTCTAGTTTCCACCCGTTGCGTGCTGCGCGGCTTTTGCCCGCTCCACCATCGCGGCGACATCGGCCAGCAGCTTTTTGGAGTCGTACACAATGCCGTCTTTGATGGTGTATTTCACGCCGCCTACTCGCTCCACGTTGCCGGTCTTATCGTTTAGTTTCGGCCATCCCGTGCCGTACAGCACTTTCAGATTCTCTAGCGGATTCTGATCGACGATCACCAAGTCGGCCAGCAATCCCGGACGGATGATTCCGAAATCGATCGGCTTGCCTTTGGGTTCGTGCAGCGTCATGGCGCCATTCATGGTGGCCGAACGGATGACCTCCAGCGGCGTCAACCCGGCCTCGCGCAACATCTCCATCTCGAGAACGAACGAGAAACCGTAAAGCTGATAGATGAAACCGGAATCGGTGCCGGTAGTCACGCGGCCGCCCTTGTTTTTGAAGTCATAGATGAAGCTCATCCAGACCTGATAGAACTTTTTCCAGGCGTACTCGTCTTCCGTCGTCCAGTAATACCAGTAAGAGCCGTGATTGTTGCGGCTGGGTTCGTAAAACGCCCACATCGACGGCAGAGTGTAGGTGTTGTGCCATTCGGCCGTCTTAGCGCGCATCAGGTCACGTCCAGCGGAATAGATGTTCAGGGTCGGATCGAGCGTCACCTTGCGAGCGATAAATTCGTCGATGAGATCGTTCCACTCCTTGCTTCCACGCGGATGAATCTTGTCCCAAAGACGCGCCACCTGGCCGAAACGGTCCTGCTCGTTGTTGTAGTTGTGCGTAGCGGGATACGGCTGAATGGTGCTGTCGGCCAGCAGAGCTTCAAAGATTCCGTAAAAATGCGTCACCGTTCCCAGGCCCAGCCGCACCGCGTCGCGCGCATTCATACGCACCACGCCTTCCTGGTCGAGGTGCGCCACCGAACCCAATCCGAACTTTTTGCCTTCGTCCAGCAGGGCGGCCATGATATCCGGATCCTGCGCTCCGAGCTTGATGCCGTCTATGCCCCGATTGGCGGCCCACCGGACCCATTCACGGGCCTTTTCCGGCGTCTGCACCGGATCCACCTTCCAGCCCTCTCCCGTGAAAGGCCGATGATAGGCATAAATCCGCGGAGCGACAATCTGATTCCTGGCGCTTCGCTCGCGCTCTCTTAACGTCCAATCCATGCCCGCGGCCGGCACGCCGCGGACGGTAGTCACGCCATGCGCCATCCAAAGTTTGTGGACATACTCGGCATCGGGCGCCTTGGGATCGCCACCGGTGTGTACGTGCAGGTCGACGAAGCCGGGCAGCAGATACATCCCGGTCCCGTCGATTTCGCGGGTCCCTTTGGCAGGCCGGCCCTGCTCGCGAATGGGCGAACCCGGCGAACCCACACTGCGCACGTCGGCGATCCGGTTGTGCTCTACGACCACGTCCATAGGCCCGCGCGCGGGCGCGCCGGTGCCATCGATCACCGTTATGCCGCGGATCACCAGCCGGTCGAAGGGTCCATCTCCTTCTCCTGGTCGGCGATCCGGGGAGGGGTTGACCTGGATGTCTTGGGCCAATAGCGCGGCCGCCAAAGTCAGCAGCAGCCAGCGGAGGAGCTTCATGGGACCGCCTTCCTTTTTAACCGGGCTTTGGGGGAAAGTATACCGTATGCGGCTTTGTGCGCGGAGAGCGGAAGTGTCCTAGGAGTGCGTTGTCGGGTTTTCGGCGCACGTTCTACTATCCGATCATCCACGCAGGCGATTGGTCTGATCCCTGAGTCTGTACCTAGTTCAAGCGCAATAACACGAGAACGTCAAAATGTTTTAAGGTAGGAGGAAAGGCATCATGGCTCGAACACCGATTCCACAAAACCCGTTTCGGAATCTTCTCAACATCCAATACAAGACGATCTTGGCCGATCCTCCATGGCAGTTCTCCAACCGCACCGGCAAGATGGCCCCGGAGCACCGCCGGCTGAATCGGTACGGCACGATGACCCTGGAAGGCATACAAAACCTTCCAGTTGCCACGATTGCTGCCCCAGAATCACATCTTTACCTCTGGGTGCCTAACGCACTGATCATGGAAGGGCTTGGGGTGATGAAGCGCTGGGGCTTCACATACAAGACCAACATCGTCTGGCACAAAATACGCAAGGATGGCGGCCCAGACGGTCGAGGCGTTGGATTTTACTTTCGCAACGTGACCGAGCTGATACTGTTCGGTACGCGGGGCCACATTAGAACAGCAAAGCCGGGGCGGACCCAGGTGAACTTCCTCGCCACTCGCAAGCGAGAGCATTCACGCAAGCCGGAAGAGCTGTATCCGCTGATTCAGGCATGCAGCTATGGTCCTTTTCTGGAGTTGTTCGCGCGCCACAGCAGGCCGAATTGGGATGCGTGGGGTAACGAGGTGGATGAAAGCCGGGTGTCGCTGGCGGATCGCGAAGAGCAAGCCGCGATCAACCCTATGTACGTTTAGCCCTTGACAATTTCGCAACGTCCGGCGCCTGATCCTAGGAGACGCGAAAAAACTTACGTTCGGAGCACGTGCAATAGATCCTGTAACCGGCGTAGAAACAGCCCGCGGTCGTCGGGAGGACGCCATTCCACAATGCCCGCGCTCGCTTGCAAAGTCACTACTTCACCCAGGACCGTGTACTTGCCGCTAAGCGCGGTGATGGCGTTTTTGGTCAAAGTAGCCGAGTTTGCGCCGCTTGGGTTGGTCAGCATGCCGACTGTTTGCTGATCCCAGAGGCCGAAGGCGAGCGCCGGGCCCATGCCCCGGACCAGCCGTTGTTGCGCGGCGGTCATCACTGCCTCCACCCCCTGGTCGCCGTGCTGTGCCTTTAATCGGCCTAGACCCGCCAGCCGCGCGACCAGCAGTACAAACGGCTCGCCCGACAACTTTTCATCCAGAATCGCGCGCAGGCTGCGCTCACCGATCTTCTGTTCAGCCAATGCCGCAACCCGGTTGTGCAATACGGAAATCTCCGCCTGCAGGTCGGAAACCACACTGCGGTTGCGCTTCTCCGTCTCGTCCAAACCTTTTTCCAATTGGACTAGCGCGGTCTGCAAAGCCTTCTTTAGCTGACGGACGTCATCGACTTTTTGAAGTTCGTTGAGTTGCTTGACTTGAGTCCGAAGAGTCTGGGTCGGTTCCTCGTATTCCATGGCCTTGAGCACCGCGGACAAGGAGGTGGTGGTTTGATTCAAATCGTTCTTTAAACGATAGAGTTGCTCCTCGGCTTTATCTTTATGAGAGCGGAACGAAGTTTGCAATGCCGTTCTAAACTGGTCGACATTGGTCGCGTTCCATTCCTGGTGCGACATGGAATGGAGAATGGCCTCCAGGCTGGCCACGTGCGGTGGTGTGATGGCTCCAAAGTCGATCGCATACTGCTTGGCATCCGCGACGGCAGCCTGATAACACAGGCCGACGTGATCGAGCAGGCGCTGCAGCCCCTCCCCCTGACGCATTTCCTTCTGGATGGAGATCACTCGTCTATTTAGTACCACGGAGGTTGATCTCTCTCAAAAAATTTGGGGATAGAAGGCGTTTTTCTTGGAAGGGGCCGGCGGCGCGCCCTACTTGAAGGAATCGCTGTTTCCTGGCCGTCACGCTAAAATGGTGATTTGCCGCTCGACCTTGCGACTCCGCTCAAGTATCTGAAAGGAGTTGGTCCGGCGCGCTCTGAGTTTCTCGAGAAGAAAGGTCTGCTGACGGCCGAGGACCTGCTCGGATACGCGCCGTTCCGTTACGAGGACCGGCGCAACGTCAAACCCATTGCCAAGCTCGCGCCCGGCGAAGTCGCCACCGTAATCGCCGAGGTCAAGAAAGCCAGTGTCTCCGGCTTTAAGCGGCGCAATCTGGGTCTGTTTGAAGCGGTGTTCGAAGACGGCTCCCGGCAGCGGCTGGTCGCCAAATGGTTCCATGGCGCGTATCTGGCCGACCGCTTTACGCCCGGCTTACGAGTGGCGCTGTTCGCCAAGATTGAGTTGGACAGCTATACCGGTGATCTGCTCATGATGCATCCCGAGTTCGAGATTCTGTCGGGCGACGATGAGGCCGAAGCCGGATTGCACACCGGACGCATTGTTCCCGTGTATGAAGCAGCGGGAAAGGTGACCACTCGGGTGTTGCGGGCTCTGGTGCATCGCATTCTGGAGGATTTGCCGCCACTGGCCGACCCGTTGCCCGAGGCGTTGCGGGACCGATTGAAGTTGCCGCCTCTCGACACCTGCCTGCGGGAACTGCATTTTCCGCCCGCCTGCGGCGATGTACGTTTGCTGAACGATTTTCGTTCGCCCGCGCAATTCCGGCTCATCATAGAAGAGTTCTTCTGGCTAGAGTGCGGCTTGGCGCTGAAGCAGGAGAAGGCCAAACAGCAGCCTGGCATCTCATTCGAGCTGAATGAGCGCGTGCGGGAGAAGATCAAGGCCATGCTGCCCTTCAAGCCAACCAAGGCGCAGGTCCGGGTTCTGAAGCAGATCGCCGATGACATGCATTCTCCTCACCCGATGAGCCGGTTGCTGCAAGGCGACGTGGGTAGCGGAAAAACGCTGGTGGCGGCCGAAGCCGCCGTGATCGCAATTGAACAAGGCTTTCAGGTGGTGGTGCTCGCGCCTACGGAAATTCTCGCCAGCCAGCACTATCTCTACTTCAAAAACCTGTTTCAGAAACTCGGCTATGTGCCGGTGCTGCTGACGGGTTCGTCAACGGCGCGCGAAAAACTGCAATTGAAGAGACTGCTGGCGGAAGGATTGTCGCAGATCGGCATCGGCACGCATGCGTTACTCGAAGAAGACGTGGAGTTCAAGCGTCTGGGACTGGCGATCGTCGACGAGCAACACCGGTTTGGCGTAATGCAACGCTTGCGCCTGATGGAAAAAGGCCAGCATCCCGACGTTTTGGTGATGACCGCCACGCCGATTCCCCGCACGCTGGCGTTGACCGTTTACGGCGACCTGGACATTTCGGTAATCGACGAGATGCCTCCCGGCCGCAAGCCCATTGTGACCACCCATGTGCCCGAATCGGAAGCCGAGCGCGCTTACAGCGATGTCCAGGCCCAGATCGAACGCGGCCGGCAGGCGTATGTCGTTTATCCCGTGATCGAGGAGTCCGAGACCCAGGCCATGAAAGCGGCCGAGAAGATGTACGAACATCTCTCTAAGGTTGTGTTTCCGCGTTTCCGGGTTGGATTGCTGCACGGCAAGCTCAAAACGGATGAAAAAGAAGCAGTGATGGAGGCATTCAAGCGCGGCGAAGTGAAAATTTTGGTGTCGACCACCGTGATTGAAGTGGGAGTCGACATTCCTAATGCTTCGGTCATGGTGATCGAACAAGCCGAGCGCTTCGGCCTGGCCCAGTTGCACCAACTGCGTGGGCGCGTGGGCCGCGGCGCCGAGCAGAGCTACTGCATCCTGGTCACCGGCAAGCTCAACGATAACGGCCGCGAGCGCATCCGCACCATGCTCGAATCGAACGACGGCTTCTACATCGCCGAAATGGATATGAAGCTCCGGGGGCCGGGCGAATTCTTCGGCACGCGGCAATCCGGTCTGCCGGCGCTGCGAATCGCCAACCTAGTGCGCGATCTGGATTTGCTGGAGCTGGCGCGCGGCGAAGCCCAGGCGTTTATCCGCAATCCGCCGTCGCCGGAGGAGTTGCGGCGCGCGGTTACCTATATCCGCGAACATTGGCAACGGAAATACGGGCTGGTGCAGGTAGGCTGAGATGCGTGTCATCGCGGGCGAATTTCGCGGGCGGATCCTGAAAACTCTTCCCGGTTTGAGCACGCGGCCCACGCCAGACCGGCTACGCGAAGCGCTTTTCAATATACTCGCGCCGCGGATTGAAGGGGTCGAGTTCATCGACGCTTATGCCGGAACTGGAGCGGTGGGGATTGAAGCCCTGAGCCGCGGCGCGAGGAAGGCGATCTTCATCGAGTCGAACCGCGCGGCGGTGGACGTGATTCGCCAGAACCTGGCTACGCTGGGGATCGAGCAACGTGCCGAAGTCTTTACCTCGAAGGCAGTGCCGGTATTGGCGCGAAAATCCGCCGATATTCTGTTTCTCGATCCGCCGTATGAGTTGGAGCCGGAATATACGGCGGCGTTATCGGCAGCCCAAGCGGGACTCGTGCTGGTACAACACGCGTCGCGATTGGCATTGAAGGAAGAGTATGGCCGATTGCATCGCGTCCGCGAATTGAAGCAAGGGGATAATGCGATCAGTTTTTATGAGGCGTGAGAGCGGGCCCGCTTGAATCGCCGGCCGACAAGCGTTGAGAGAAGTACGAGGGCGCTCATCCAAAGTGTTGCCGGTTCCGGGACCGTGGTGCCTGTCACGCTGAACTCATTTGCGAGGTTCAGCGTTGTAGGTCCCCATCCACTGTTTCCGCCTGTGTCGTTGGTCGCGACGGGTAGCTCTATTCCCGGTGGGCCGGACGATGCCAGCCCCCATCCGATGGCAGTGTTGAGTGAGTCCGTCGGGACCACAGAAAGCCAGTATTGTTGTCCAGCCACTAGCAACGAGTTGGTGATTGAATTGACGGTAATAATAGTTAATGTCGTGTCGGACGGGCTCAGAGCGACTGTCCAACTCTCGATCGGCGTGCCGGGAGAGTCGCCATTATCCGTTAATAAAGTCAGCGACAACGGCGAAGTACCCGTAATACCGAACGACGGGAAATCTTCGTACTCTACAACTACACTAATCTGATCGAGCATTGCGCTGACTGGCGCGGTAAATGCGTTTGCCAGAACTATCCCGCTGCCACCGGGACTGGCGCCAGTGACAACCGGGGGCTGGAGAAAAAGATTGCCAGACGGAATTGTATCCTCCAGCGTAATTACTCCAGCGTTCACGGCGCTAGCCGCCCCAACCGCTAGAAACAACGCTCTCGTCATTGTTGTGAGCATGATGCCTCCCCGTGCGCGGATCCGGCCACGACGGCCTTAAGAATCTCTTGGGATGATCCTATGGCAGGGACAGTCTATCACCTTAAGCCCGAAAATGTGACCAATTAATGAGCTGTGAAGTACCGGACGTACCGCTGTTCAGTTAGGCGGCGTGTATGTGTATGCGCCGCTAATGCGGGGCTGCAATCGTTTCTGTGTGCCACACCGGAATTTCACAGGACAATTCCCTAATTCTCCTGAAGCACGGACCGGAGGTGCTTTGCCAGATTGCGTTCCACCTCGGGCTTTCCGCCGATAGTGTCGTCATAGAAGATTACGCGGTAGCTTCTAATATCGAAGGGCAAATCGCGGCCACGGCGCGCCAAGAGAATCGTGGGCTTGTTGAGAGCATGAGCGTAGCCCAGTTCGTAGAAGACGTTCTGGTTCGGATCAGTGATTTCGGCAATCACCACCTTGGACTCGGAGATCTGCCGCCTGATGTCCTCAAAGATGATCCCCGGGCGAGTGAGTTCGTCGACGCGAATCACCTCAAGGCCAGCCCGTTCTCCTTCGGGTTGAATGACCTCTCGGTACATGGAGTTGAACGGCTCATGGAACGGCATCGCCACGAATGCGCGCGGACGTTTGTCGAACGCCTGAAACGCTCTAAACGTGATCTTGTGCCGACCAAAGGCATAAAGGCCAATTTGGTTTCCCGTCAAGGGGTGCGCCAGCACTTCTTCAAGGATCTGAATGCCATCCACTAACATCCAGATTCTTTGGCCGGTCTGCCGAATTTCCAGCTCATAAGGTTGGCCGGCCTGCAAGTTGTCGATTGAACCCGTGCGCTTGATCGACCTCCACCCTTCTCCAGGAACGAACTCGCTCATAGCATAAGCAGATTTCCATCCACCAAGCTGGGGATTCAAGTAGCTCCCGTCTCCTGAATGGAAGCCAAGCACAACTCCGGCAGATGCGTTTGAGGACCGATCGGCAAGGTTATCGAAAATAATGGTGACAGCTACATGACCATCTTGAAGATTCAGGTTGCTCAATACCAAACCGTATGGCGGCTGCTGATCCTCGAAGGGACCCTCGTAGATGGAGATGGCAGAGTCAAAGGACCATCGACCTGTCAGGGCCGCCCAGTGGCCTGGGGTTTGAGGAGCGGCGTCCCGATTTCCGTTTGTCGGGCGGGAGTCGTTCATTTCTGGCTCTAGGCTAGCACCTGCAGTTGGCATTGGTTTTGGCCAGCTTCCGATGTAAACCCAAACCGCCCTGCGCGGGTCTACAGCTTCGGATGCAACGAACGCTCTTATCCGAGGCGCCCTGGCCGAACCCGCCCCTCACGAGCCGCTACTCGACTTCGATTCATTGGTCCACGACCAACGGCCGTCGGGTTTTTCGCTTTATTCTCGCTTCGGTGCGCAACCGGGAAGTGGCGGAAAATCTTACCCACTTCTATGTCGCGCACCCTGCGGAAGGGATCAACGTTTTCTTCTCAGCTTGAAGCAATAGAACAAGCAACCTGTTGGAAAACCCAGCGTATACAAGAAAGCGAGGGCGTTGACCATCGGTGGCATAGGCTGATAGTACTTGCCCCCCAGAAAAAATACCGCCAGTAGAAAAAGTTCCGAAAAAAGATTGACACGAGCCGGAATCGTAACTGATCTGAGGATTTGTGACCCGGCTTCTACTAGGGACTGACGCCAGTCCTTAGCGCGCGACGGATAGTCGGCTTGCTTCTTCTGTGTCTGTCTGAGTGGGGGCTTGGGGGGCGTTGGCAACACTCGGATTCTCTCGTTTCCATAACAGCATATCTGTCCAAGCCGTTGTTAACCAGCCTAATCCCCCAATAAGCCCTAGAAGGGACAGAAAAGGGTGAATCGTGTCAATTCTTATAGCAGACAGGGACAGTAGCGTAGCGAATGCCAACGAGCATAGCAAACCGAGACCGTAAAACGCTACCATAGCTTTGGGGAGTTTTACTTGAGCAGTGGTAGTAGCTTCAGAAACAGAAATCATCACATTCGGACTGCGGCGAACATATGTAACTGGCGGCCCTCCCCTGTGTTTTACGAATTCGCGGCGCATCGCTTCCACCCGCTGATCTAGAAACGCCACGCGCGCAGCCAAATCTTCCGCCCTCTGCAAATGCCCTTGCTTCGCCATCTCTAATTGAATTGCATCGCGAACCAACTCCATCAATTCAGCCGGTGCCAAGTGGCCACGAGATGGCCCCGGATCGTCATCCAGATAGGCTATGTGTCGGAGTATATCCTCGTTCATCATGTGGTTGTCTTTCCAAGCGCGGCCTTCGCCTCTTGAAGCGTTTGTATCAGATCGTCCAAATCGCCCTCGTCACAATCGAAGGTGAGAGATTGTGGCCGGCCTATGCTCTCGGGAAACAACGACAACCAAAAAGGATAAGTATAGCCAGCCTCCTCCGGCTTCACCGCCTCGAAGCTTAGTGTGGTGTATGGAGTCGGTATGGATCCCGCAGTAGGCAAGGCTAGTTTTCTTACCACCTCCCAACTAAAGACTCGCAATCGCGGGTGCTTTGATGAAGTTTTGATTAGGTAGCGTGCGTGCAACTCCACAGTCACAAGGGATTTGACGGATTCGGCTCTGGCGCTAAGGGTAGCTATTCTAGCCTCGTTCACCGTTGGATCTCGCCGCGCAAACTGGGTCGCCTCACTTTCAATGTATTGAGGGACAACACCCCGTATGACAGCCTCCAACAGAGGCCCGATCTCGTTGTGAAAAATCTCTCGGAACGTTTTCTCGAAAATACTGGGGGCCGTCGGAGCGGCGAGGGCCTTTTTTAGGCCGTCCTCATCAATAATAAACCGCATCTTACCTTGCGGTCCAAAACGGACTTGTATCTTTTTGTTTTTTAACTGATTACTAGCTACGGTGAGGACTCCTTGGAAATCTTCGTTGGACGAGAGTTCAGCCATGTTTTCCTCGTATCAACGGGTCGCCGTCTCGTACATAGGGCGTAGTATACAACGAATCCTATCGACAAACCCGCACACTTTAAGCATAGTACCGAATGGCCGAGAGTCCTCTAACTTGGCTCCCGCCGCTCTTTCGCCCGCTCCATACGTTTTGCGCAAAACGGCCTTATCGTCTTCCGTTAGGTTCATGATGTCGGCGGTCTCCCAAGGGCGATTCGCTACGCCAGCAGCCATTGCAGGCGGCATCCGCAAGCTTGGCCCGAACAAGATTCTAGTACATGAAGTGCAGGCGATCCATCCGCGTTTCTGCATCTCCCGTATCGAAGCACGCGAGGCCGGAGGTAAAAAAGGTCAAGGGATCGAGTTTTCAAACTGACCCACTGCCGAAAATAGTGGTGACAGTGACACGACCATCCTGAAGATGCAGGTTACGGCAGCGCCAAACCGTAAGGCTGCGGCTGATCCTCGAGGTGACCTTCGTAGACGGAGACGCGAAGATCAAAGGCCCAGCGACCCTTCAAGGCTGCCCAGTGGCTTGGGGTTGAAGGAGCGGCGTCACCATTGCCGTTCGTCGTGCGGAGGGCATTCATTTCTGGCTCTAGGCTAGCACCTCTTGCTGCTGGTAGTCGGCCAGAGCTCCCGCAGTTCACACCCTTCCTGTAAACCCAAACCGCTCCGCGCGGGTCTACAGCTTCGGATGCAACGCACGCTCTTATCCGAGACGCCAGCGCAGGCCGATCCAGCCCCACGCGAGCCACAACTCGACTTCGATCTACTGGTACACGAGCAACGGCCGCGGGTTTTCCGCTTTATCCTCGCTTCCCTGCGCAACCGCGAAGTGGCGGAAAATCTTACCCAGGATTGCTTCGTGCGGGCCTATAAGGCTCGCGATCGGTTTCGGGGTGATTCCACAGCCGCAACCTGGCTCCTGCAAATCGCGGCCAATCTGGTGCGCACGCACGAATCCAGCCGGCGCCTGAAATTCTGGAGGCGCTCGCTCAAGCCGGCCGCCGATTTGGCGGACCTGCGCGACTGGATTCCGGACCAACAATTATCTCCCGAAGAAATGGCCGCCGCCAACGAGCAAGTGCAGGCCATCTGGCGCGCCGCCGCCTGTTTATCGGAACGGCAGCGAACCGTCTTCCTGCTCCGCTTCGTGGAAGACATGGACCTGCTGGAGATTGTCGCGGTGACCGGAATGAAAGAAGGAACTGTAAAAACGCATCTCTTTCGCGCGGTGCAATCCATTCGAGCCGGACTGGTGAACAAAGCATGAATTATACGATTTCAGAAGAAGAGCGTTTCGAACAATCGCTGCTGCTGTTTCGGAGCGCCGTCCGGCACTGGAGCGAACAGCAGATGTACGCGCCACGAACGGTGGTCGAAAGCTCCAGCCGCGGCAAAGCGGCATTGTCTTCTCTGCTGATTCACGCCGGTGCGCTCACGCTACTGGTCTTTGCGGGATCGGTACCGCCTGTGCGGACAGCGATCAGTTCTCGTATCACGTTGCTAGACCCGAACCCAGGGCCCTATCTCATCCAGCAGCACCATGGAGGCGGCGGAGGTGGCGACCGGTCCGCGGCCCCGGTGAGCCAGGGCAGCCTGCCACGGGTGACGCGAAAGATTTTTGTTCCGCCCATGATCCGGAACAACCCGGATCCGAAACTTACTGTGGACGCCAGTCTGGTGTTGCCGCCGGATGTACCCAACATTCCATCGGATCGATTCGGCGATCCGCTGGCGCGGGCGGGCATTCTCTCTAACGGCAACGGTTCCGGCAGCGGGATGGGCGATGGAGATGGGGGCGGCGTTGGTCCAGGCCATGGAATTGGCTATGGGCCCGGCTACGACAGGGGCGCGTGGGGTAGCGTGTATCAGCCCGGCGGAGGCGTCTCCACGCCGAGCGTGCTGCATAAAGTAGATCCCGAGTACTCTGAAGAAGCTCGCAAAGCGAAATATCAGGGCACGGTCCTGCTATCCGTCATCGTCGATGAGCACGGCAATGTGCGAGACGTCCGCGTGCTCCGCCCGCTGGGTTTGGGTCTCGATCAAAAAGCGATAGAGGCCGTTGTCCTATGGAAATTCCGCCCCGGAAGGAAAGACGGCCGGCCAGTGGCCGTGCAGGCGACCATCGAAGTGAACTTCCGGTTGCTCTAAGCGCGGCGCAACGTTGGCCGCAGCAGCAGATTGACCGCAATCATCGCAACCGAAAAAGCCGGGATGATCAGCAAAGCCGTTCCGAGGTTCGAATTATCCTCGCCCGCGACGTATCCGATGATTGGCGAACTCACGGCCAGTCCGATCCAACCGCTGGTAATGACGATGCCCATGGCGGTGGCCGTCATCTTGGGAAATGCGTCGGCCGTTAGAGCCAGCGTGGTGGGAAAGACCGGCGCCATGGCGAGTCCCGCGCAAAACACCACGATACCCGCGCCCGTTCCGCCTCCCGTATGTAGCATGGCAAACGTAGCGGCTGCCATCGCAATCGCGGAAAACAGAATCACGTTAATCGAGGAGACGCGCAATAAGATCGGCGACACCACCGCGCGGCCGATCAAGAGCCCGAGCGCAAAACCGAGCGAAAGAATATTTCCCGCGGTTTTTGCATCCGCGCCTTGGGTGATCAAATACTGCTTCAACCAGTTCCAGACGCCAACTTCACAAGCCACATAGAAGAACAGCATCAGTGCCAGTAGGTATAGTTGTGTGCGGGCCAGCACCAGCTTCGCTTCGCTGGCTTTAAAGCTGACCAGGCCGCTCGGCCGGGGCATTCTGGTCAGAATCTCCACCAGCAATGTTACGACGGCCAGACCGGCCGCGAAGTAGAGAATGCTCACTCGATTGTCGTTCAGCAAGTCGGCGGCGATCAAAGGAGTCAACATCCCTCCCAGACCGAAAAACAAATTGATGATGTTCAGTACGGAAGCGCGGCGGGTCGGGTCAATGTCATTGGCCAGTGCATTGCCGGCGGTCACGATCATCCCGCCGCCGAAGCCCAGGAAAAAAAAGAGCACGGCCACGGGAGCAAAGGTCTCCACTTGGGTCAGCAGCAGCAACGACACCGCGATCGACGACAGGCCCAGCATCAACGCCGCCTTCTTCCCGCGTAAATCGATGAGCGGTCCCCCGCTCATGGACGAAATCACCAGGCCCAGCGCCTGCGCCAGCGCCACGGTTCCTTTCTGTCCCGCGCTGAGAAGCGCGAACGCCGGCATGATCGTACCGAGCATGGACGCAATGATGCCGTATACGAAAATGGACAGAACAGCGGCTAAGGCAAGCATCAGCCTAGCTTACACGAAACTTTTTGTGTTGTTATACTGAGATCTCTCGGGCCGTGGCGCAGCCTGGTAGCGCGCTTGCTTGGGGTGCAAGAGGTCCCGAGTTCAAATCTCGGCGGCCCGACCAAATTCCTCAAAGATTTGAGACTCGCAAAATACCGCTATGCGGGGGAGGTTGGCAACCTGCCGCGCGATTGTCAACCTGCGGCGGAGACTTGGAAACGGAGTTGCCCGGCGCCGGTTGAACAGGAGCCAGACGATCCTCGGCACTGCATGTGTACTCTTTATCGGATTCGGTGGTCCGATCCTGACCTCGAGGCCGTCCTCAGCCGTTTAGCCGCGTTCGATTTCCACAGCTCAAGGCAAAGCGGCTACTCAAGGACAAAGGTATTCGCGTCATCGAATATCAGAGCGATGCCACCCATTCTGGGCCGATGGCTCGGCCGACGAGGTCTACACGCCCCGTAGAATCTCACCAGGCGTGCGGGATGGCCGTACATGGGATCAAGTGCCATGGGACTACCGAGCAACGATCGAGTCGTTTCCGATCTTGGCCCCTGCCTGAACGGGTAGTGGGGTAATGGTGAGGACATGAGCGCTTCGATCTCCGAAACGTGATCGGAGACTCCCGCCGTCGTCGCTGGCGTAACCCTCAGTGAGCCATGAATCCGGCAAAAGTTGTAGTGCTCAAAATGCAAGGCCAGCGCCGGTTTCAAATTGTCCAATTTTTTTGAGAAGGCATAAGTCAACCCAGTTTAGCTTAGCTACTTTCCGGCGCAAAATTCCAATTTTGGGCGAATTGTGGGATGGGCCGGGCGCTGGCGAACCCTGAAGGCGCAAAAAGCCCCGGCGGAACGAGTCCACCGAGGCGGTTAATAAAGGATGCTGGCGAGAGAGAACGATTCAGCGCTCGCCGACCAAGTGAAGTCCGATATTGATCATGTTATCGGCGATGACCCCAAGACCCACCCAACGTTTGACGCCTGGAACACCCTTGTAACGGGAGCGGTTCAAACCATGGCGCCGTTTCAGGACGCTGATGCGGCCCTCGCAACCCGTGCGCCACTTCTGTGCCTTCTTGAACCAGCGTTTCTTCTGTTCCTGCTTGCGTTTCTCACTCTTGGTGTTGCGACTGGGAACGGCCACCCGCTTCACGCCCAGTTCTTTCGCGGCGGCTTCGTTGGCGGCGGAGAAGAATCCCGCGTCGCCGGTCGCGAGCTCCGGAACTCGACCCAGCAACTCCTGGTGCTTTTCGATGGATGGCGTCAGCAAACTGGAGTCGCTGGGCCGCGGGCCGAACACGTCATAGTGGATTACGATTTGATTCTCTGCTTCCTGGATTTTGACCAGTTTGCCGAACTCATTCGGCTTACCAGCCTTGCCTTTCCGAATGATTTCCGTGTCCGGCTCAAACACGCTGAAGATCTTATTCTCCGCCTTTGAGTTGCCTCTCATCACGCGTTCCCGCGTCTGCCGCATCACCTGTTGCACCCGCGGAATCATTTCGTCGAGCTGCTGTTTGGCTTTCTGCAAAACCACCCGTGGGCCTTGCTTGACCCGGTTGGCGATCTCGTCGGAGAACTTCTTGGCCTGTCCCACCACTCGACTGGTCGCCTCCAGCAGTTTGCCGTATGCGGCCTTCATCTTCTGCTGGCCTTTCTCGGTCTTGTTGCGGCTGGCGTAGGCGATCTCCAGAACACGCTTTTTCACGCTCCGCGAGCGGTCCCGAAGCTTCGTCCCCACGTCGCCCACCACCGCTGCCACTTTCTTCATTACCCGAGTCAGAACTCGAACGCCGTCGTCCATCAGCTTGCTGTCGGTCGGGAAGTGGATATTGGTTTCCACTACGGTGGTGTCGACTCGCAGCTTGCGGCCGGTCACGACTTCCTTTTCCACGGCAATCGCCACGGTCCGCCGATGCAACTTCTCGATTGCTTCCGGGCCCAGTTGACGCGCCAATCGGCCCATGGTCTTGTCGTCGGGGACCTTCCCGCCGCCGACACCTGTGAACTCCCGATAAACCAGATTGGCGCGAACTTCTCGGGAGGTAACTTCGAAACTCCAGTCGCGCATGTGCTTCAGCAGCAACATCCGCAGAATGACTTCGGCCGTCGTCCCTGGACGTCCACGAGTTTTGCTCTTCTGGATGCGCTTGCTCAACTCCTGCTGAATGGTCTGGAGCAACTGATCGTCATTCAAGGCCTCGTCGGCGTGGCGCATCCATGGTTCCCAAAGATCCTGGACCTCCTCGGAGATCAGGCCATCGGCGAAGCTGCTCTGAACACGGCGGGCGGCAATCACGACTTACCCTCCCGCGCCTGGTCCCGGTCCAATCGCAATAGCTGTTGGTTCAGCTCGCTAATCGCCTCCAAAGTTTCCTTTGCCTGGCGATAACGCTGTAGAGCTTGGCGTACCAGCGGGACCTGCTCTGGGCGCAGACTCAACTGGCGGGTCTTGGCTCCGGGATAGGTCACGGTGAGGACCCACTGAGGGTGCCCCTCGCCGCGCGCGCATTTGGGACAGCCACGGCTGTGAAAAGTAGTGCGTTCGAGGAGGGAGCCCCGGAGGACATCGCCGCAGGAAATGAGGGAAGCGGCAAGCCGGTCGCGCTTTTTCGTGGCGCTCATTCGTGTCATTCACAAGAATGATACAACACTAGGAACGCCAAGGTCAATACTTTTCAAAACATTTTTCATAAAAATGTTTTGGGGGCCGCAAACAAACAAACAAACAAACAGCCAGCCGCCGGCGACGGACACATTTCACGGCAGAAGGCGGACTACCGAATGCTCCGAGAATCCCCAGGACAACATGCGACTCCCAATTCTGGCCACTCGGTCTGGCCGCAGCAGATGGACGAACGATTTTAGATATGGAGCCGCTAATCCAAGCCAACCCAAAAAAACGAAGGCTGTTCACGAGTGCTGCCCCTGCCTCCCGTTGGCGAATTCCGTTCGATCATGCACGGAGAAGCCGCGATGGCCTATGAAAACACGCCGGTTAGCCCCGGAATTTTGCGCCGGAAAGTAGCTAAGCTAGCTATAGCTATAGCTAGAGGAACAATGCCAGCCTCGGTGCTCTCGAATCGCTCGAAAGCCGAGCGGCGAGATGAACCAGCATAGGTATTTGGCGTGGCGGCGACCCTCGCGGTTGTGATCGGCTTGGCGCTGGGCTTCTGGAACCTCGGCAGCCGGGGCAGGCAGCGCGATCTTCGGGCCGATCAGGAACGGGTCGAGCACTTGAGGCGGATTTCGTATGCGGTGAAAGAATGGTATGGAGCGCAGAGAAGCTGCCGCCCCAACTAACGGATCTGACGCTTTAGGGCCGGGGGTACGGCTTCCGATCACGAACAGGGCCTACGAATATGCGCCCGCTGGCGACAGCCAGTATCGGCTGTGCGCTACATTTGCCTTGGATGGCGAGCAGAATCAGGCGTTTACGATGCAGGACACGGTTTTCAGCCGGCACCCGGCCGGCCGGCATTGCTTCCTGCTGGATGCCGCGCAGGGACGTTTAGTCCGTTGACCGGCTCGGGCGCCTCCGAAAAGCCGAGATCTGGGGCCCAGGCGCCTGCGCAAGTGGTACTTTCCCCTAGGGTCGATCCCCCGCCGACGGTAGATTTCACGCCACTTCTGAAAATATTTTAAGAAACGCGTGCCGAAGGTTCGTGCTTTAGGATACAATCCACTGACGGAGGCCGGTTTATCCGCGAACTCACCGGCAGAGTTGAAAAGGGAGGGGCAAAGTGTCCTCACAAGCTAAACCACAATTTGAGAAGACAAGCGCACTCGATACGTTGTGCGTTAATACCATCCGCACGCTGTCGATGGACGGAGTACAGCAAGCCAATTCCGGCCATCCGGGCACACCGATGGCCATGGCGCCGGTAGCTTACGCGCTTTGGCAATATCAACTCCGGTTCGATCCAGCCGACCCGATTTGGCCGGACCGTGACCGTTTCGTGCTGTCCATGGGCCATGCGTCGATGTTGTTGTATTCGATGCTGCACCTGACCAAGGTCTCAGCCGTCGATCCGAAATATGAACGGCTGGGGACTCCGTCGGTGCCGCTGGAAGATCTCAAGCAGTTCCGCCAGCTAGACAGCAAATGTCCCGGACATCCGGAATATCACTGGACGTCGGGCGTCGAGACTACCACTGGGCCGCTGGGCCAAGGCGTGGCGACCAGCGTGGGCATGGCGATTGCCGGCAAGTGGATGGGCGAGCGTTTCAACAAGCCCGATTTCACCATGTACGACTACAGTTGTTATGCGCTGGGTGGCGACGGTTGCATGATGGAAGGCGTAAGCAGCGAAGCTGCGTCCATCGCGGGCCACCTGAAGCTGGGCAACCTTTGCTGGATCTACGACAATAATCATATTTCCATCGAGGGCAACACGGCGCTTTCGTTCAGCGAGGACGTGGCGACGCGGTTTATCGCTTACGGCTGGAACGTACTGCGCGTGGGCGACGCCAACGATCTGGAACGGCTGAACAACGCCTTCGAAACGTTTAAGAAAACCAAGGACCGTCCGACACTAATCATCGTGGACAGTCACATCGCCTACGGCGCCCCGACCAAGCAGGACACCAGCGGCGCGCACGGCGAACCGCTGGGCGATGAGGAGATCAAGCTCACCAAGCGTGGCTACGGCTGGCCGGAGGACGCGAAATTCCTGGTGCCGGACGGCGTGTACGATCACTTCCAAAACGTGATGGGCAAGCGCGGCAAGGACGCCCGCGACGCCTGGAACGCCAAGTACGAAGCCTATAAGACCAAGTTTCCGGAGTTAGCGGCGGAACTGATGCAGATGCAGCGCCGCGAGCTGCCGAAAGACTGGGACAAGGACATCCCGGTATATCCCGCCGATCCTAAGGGCGTGGCGGGGCGGGAAGCTTCGGCCAAAGTGGAAAACGCCATCGGAAAGCGCGTGCCGTGGCTGATCGGCGGTTCGGCCGATTTGGCGCCGTCAACCAAGACCCGGCTCACGTTCGAGGGAGCGGGCGATTTTGAAGCCGGCAGCTATGGCGGCCGCAACATGCACTTTGGTATTCGCGAGCACGCCATGGGGTCCATTCTCAATGGCTTGTCGCTATCGAAGGTGCGCCCCTTCGGCTCGGGCTTCCTGATCTTCAGCGATTACATGCGGAACCCGATCCGCTTGGCGGCCATCATGGAAATCCCCGTGATCTTCATCTTCACGCACGATTCGATCGGCGTGGGCGAAGACGGCCCGACTCACCAACCCGTGGAGCAGCTCATTTCGCTGCGCGCGATTCCCGGGTTGATTACCTTGCGGCCCGGCGATGGCAACGAAGTGGCGGAAGCGTGGCGCTACGTCATGCAACTCCAGCATGAACCGGTTTGCCTGATTCTTTCGCGCCAGAACATGCCGACTCTCGACCGGACCAAATTTGCGCCGGCCAGCGGGCTGACGAAGGGCGCTTATATTTTGGCCGACGCCGCCGACAAAAAGCCGGACGTGATCTTGATTGGCACCGGCACCGAGGTGGGACTCGCCGTCGACGCTTACGAGCGCTTGACCAAAGAGGGAGTCAAGGCCCGGGTGGTCAGCATGCCTTCCTGGGAAATTTTCGATCATCAATCGCAGGAATACCGGGACAGCGTTTTGCCGCCTTCGGTAAAGGCGCGAGTGTCGGTAGAACAGGGCTCGACGATGGGTTGGAATCGTTACGCCAACCGAGCCATCGGCATGACCACGTTTGGCGCATCCGCGCCCTTGAAGGAATTGCAAAAGAAGTTTGGATTTACGCCGGAGGCAGTGGTGGCCGCGGCGAAAGAGGAGATCAAGAAGGCGCACTAGGAGGCGTCCGCGAGAATGGAAATGTACGGCGCGGGTCTCGAAAGGCCCGCGCCTTGGTTTCATCGGTAGAAAGGAGACTGTAACATGAGCGCTTCTACAGTGCCCACTACGGCGAAAACAAAAAACCCGCTACAGGAGTTGTACGCCAAGTACGGCCAGTCGGCTTGGCTGGATTATATTCGCCGCAGCCTCATCGGCAGCGGCGATCTGAAAAGATACATCGACGACGACGGCCTGGGTGGCGTAACGTCGAATCCGGCAATTTTCGAAAAAGCGATCACCGGCAGTACCGATTATGCCGAAGCGCTGCTGGAGTTGCAAAAGAACAAGAATCTGGACGCTATGGCGATCTACGAGACCATGGCGATCAAGGATATTCAGGATGCGGCCGATGTGTTGCGCCCGGTTTACGAGCGCACGAAGAAACGCGATGGGTACGTGAGCTTTGAGGTATCGCCGTTTTTGGCCAAGGACGCCGAAGGCACGATCGCCGATGCGCGCCGCCTTTGGAAAGCCGTCAACCGGCCCAATCTCATGGTGAAAGTTCCGGCCACGCCGGAATGCATTCCGCCCATTCAGACTTTGATCGGCGAAGGCATCAACATCAATGTGACGCTTTTGTTCGCGCAAGCGGAATACGAGAAGGTGGCGCAGGCATATATAGCAGGACTGCAAAAATTCGCGGCGGGCGGAGGCGATCCGAGCCATGTGGCGAGCGTGGCCAGTTTCTTCATCAGCCGCATCGATTCGATGATCGACGCCATCGTTACCGCGAAGCTCAAACAGACCAGCGATCCCAAGGAACAAGCGCTCTTGAAGAGCGTCCAAGGCAAAGTGGCCATCGCGAACGCCAAGTTGACCTATCAGCGCTACAAAGAGATCTACAGTGAGCCGGCTTGGAAGGCGCTGGCGGCCAAGGGCGCGCAGACGCAACGACTGCTGTGGGCCTCGACCAGCACCAAGGATCCGAAATACTCTGACGTGCTATACGTAGACGAATTGATTGGCCCGGATACAGTGAACACCATGCCGCCCCCCACGTTTGAGGCGTTCCGCAAACATGGCAGCCCGAAGGCGAGCCTGGAAGCGGACATCGACGGGGCTCACGATGTCATGGATACGCTCGAAAAAGTGGGCATTTCCATGAAGAAAGTGACCGACGATCTGGTTACGCAGGCCGTGCGTCTGTTTGCCGAGCCGTTCGACAAGTTGTTGAACTCGGTGGACGCCAAATGCAAGATCGCCGCGGGCGCGCATGTCGACCCGCAGACGTTTGCGCTGCCGGCCGGCTTGCAGAGTCAAGTGGACGCCGTGGTCGAGGAATGGAAGATGGGCGGCAAGGTCCGCCGTTTGTGGGCCGGAGACGCCGCGCTCTGGACCAAATCCGACGAAGGCCAGTGGCTGGGCTGGATGGGTATCACGGAAGATCAGTTGAGCCACGTGGACCGCTTCACGCACCTGGCCGAGGAAATCAAGAAGGAAGGTTACAAGTACGCGCTGTTGCTCGGAATGGGCGGATCCAGCCTGTGTCCGGAAACGCTGAAGAAGACCTTTGGCAAGATCGAGGGCTTCCCGGAATTATTTGTACTGGACTCAACCGATCCCGCGCAGGTGAAAACCTTCGCCGACAAAGTGGACTTGAAGAACACCGTTTTCATCGTGTCGAGCAAATCCGGCTCGACGCTCGAACCGAATATCTTCAAGCAGTACTTCTTTGAACTGGTGAAGAAGGCGGTGGGAGCGGAAAAGGCCAGCGCGCGCTTTATCGCAATCACCGATCCCGGCTCGAAATTCGAGAAAGTCGCCGAAGGCGATCGCTTCCGGCACATCTATCACGGCGTGCCCAGCATTGGCGGACGCTATTCAGCGCTGTCCAACTTCGGCATGATTCCGGCGGCGGTGATGGGCCTGGATGCCGCGCATTTTTTGGATCGCGCGGATGTGATGGCGGTGTCCTGCTCGGCTTGCGTGCCGGTGGGCAAGAATCCGGGTGTCATGCTGGGCTTGGTTCTGGGCACCGCGGCGCGCAACGGGCGCGACAAAGTGACGCTGATCGCTTCCCCCAAGATTGTGGGACTCGGCGCCTGGCTCGAACAGTTGATGGCGGAGTCCACAGGCAAAGAAGGCAAGGGGCTGATTCCGGTAGATATTGAGCCGCTGGGCAAACCGGAAGTCTACAGCCAGGATCGCGTGTTTGCCTATGTCCGGACCAAGGACGGCGCCGATCCGGCTCAGGACGCGGCGGTGGACGCCATTGAGAAAGCCGGCCATCCGGTGGTGCGGATCACGGTCGAGGATGTCTACGAGCTGGGTCAGGAGATGTTCCGCTGGGAGATCGCGACCGCGGTTGCGGGCTCGGTAATCGGCATCAACGCCTTCAATCAGCCGGACGTGGAAGCGAGCAAAATCGCCACGCGCAAGCTGACGTCGGAGTATGAGAAGACCGGTTCGCTGCCGGCGGAAGAGCCGATTTTCGATGGAAGCGGCGTGAAGCTGTTTACCGATGACAAGAACGCGGCCGAACTCGGCCAGCACAAATCTCTCGCACACTACTTGAAAGCCCATCTGGGGCGCATCGGCAAGGGCGACTACTTTGGGCTGCTCGCCTATGTCGAAATGAACGAGAAGCACGAGACTACGCTGCAAGCGATACGGAAAGAGGTGCGTGACAAGAAGGTGGCGGCGACCTGCTTAGGCTTCGGGCCGCGGTTCCTGCATTCGACCGGCCAGGCGTATAAGGGTGGGCCCAACACCGGCGTGTTCTTGCAGGTGACTTGCGATGATAAAGCAGACATACCGGTTCCGGGACAGAAGTTTACATTCGGCGTCGTAAAAGCCGCGCAAGCGCGCGGAGACTTTCAGGTGTTGGCGGATCGCGGCCGTCGAGCGTTGCGTGTACACTTGAGCGATGTCGAAAGTGGTTTGAAAACTTTGCAAAACGCCGTGACTGAGGCGCTGGGTTAGACGGAAAACAACCAACAAAAGGAGACGAATAAATGCAACTAGGAATGATCGGTTTAGGACGTATGGGCGCCGGCATGGTGCGCCGTTTACTGAGGGCGGGCCATGAAATTGTCGTCGCGGATTTGAGCGCGCAGGCTATCGCGGACGTGGTCAAGGATGGCGCGACCGGCTCCACGGGGCTCGATGACTTTGTGAAGAAACTGAAGGGGCCTCGCGCAATCTGGCTGATGGTGCCCGCGGCATCCGTGGACGGAATGCTGAACAAGCTAACGCCGCTCCTGTCGAAAGGTGACATCCTTATCGATGGCGGAAACTCCTATTACATCGACGACATCCGCCGTGCAAAGGAACTGCACGCCAAAGGGATCCACTATTGCGACGTGGGAACCAGCGGTGGAGTGTGGGGGCTGGAGCGCGGTTACTGCCAGATGATCGGCGGCGAAACCAACATCGTGAAGCACCTCGATCCGATCCTCAAGTCGCTGGCGCCGGGCATTGGCAACATCGACCGGACCCCGGGCCGCGATAAAGCGCCCAGCGGAACCTCGGAAGAAGGCTACCTGCATTGCGGGCAATCGGGCGCCGGGCACTTTGTGAAGATGGTTCACAACGGCATTGAATACGGCATCATGGCCGCCTACGCCGAGGGTCTGAACATTCTGCATCACGCCAACGTCGGCAAAAAGAAGGCCGGCGAAGCGGATGCCGAAACCACGCCGTTGCGCGTTCCGGAACACTACCAATACGATTTCAATTTGACCGATATCTCCGAAGTCTGGCGCCGCGGCAGCGTGGTGGCGTCTTGGCTGCTGGATTTGACGGCCATTTCGCTCTTCCAGGAGCCGGATCTGAAGAAGTTCGGCGGGCATGTCTCGGATTCCGGCGAAGGCCGTTGGACCCTGCTGGCGGCCATCGACGAGGGCACTCCGTGTCCGGTTCTGAGCGCTTCCGTGTATCAACGCTTGACCTCCCGAGGCGAAGACGAGTTCGCTTGCAAGCTGCTTTCCGCCATGCGCTTCCAGTTTGGCGGCCATTTGGAGAAGGCGGCAGGAAAATAAGGGGACGCAGGAAAGTAAAGGGACATGGATACCGAAACGACAATCAAAACCTCTATGAAGTCCGCCGGCGATCCGGCGGACCCCTGCGCGATGGTCATTTTCGGCGCGTCGGGGGACCTCACTAAACGCAAGCTGATTCCCGCGCTATATAACCTGGCGAAGGAAAATCTGCTGGCCAAAGACTTCGCCCTGATCGGCTTTTCGCGCGACTCGATGACCTCCGAGCAATGGCGCGACAAGCTGACCAAGGACGCGCAGAAGTTCGCCACGACCAAGATCGATCAGGAGTTGTGGGACTGGTTCATCCGGCGCGTCTATTACATGTCGGGTGACTTTGGAGACCCGGCTTCCTACGAGAAACTAAAGGGCCTGCTGGCGGAAGCCGACAAGGAACACGGCACCAAGCGCAACTACTTTTACTACCTGGCAATCGCGCCGGGATTCTTCGGTAAAGTAGTTCACCAACTCGGAGACGCCGGGTTGGTCGCGCAGGGTGACGGAGCCTGGCGGCGCGTGATTATCGAAAAGCCGTTTGGCCGGGATCTCGATTCGGCCAAGGCTTTGAACGCCGATATTCAAGGCGTGCTCGAAGAGCACCAGATCTATCGCATCGACCACTATTTAGGGAAAGAGACCGTCCAAAACATTTTGGCGTTCCGCTTTTCCAACGGAATTTTCGAGCCGATTTGGAACCGGCGCTATATCGACCACATCCAGATCACGGCGTCGGAAACGGTGGGCGTGGAGCAGCGCGGAGGGTACTACGAGACCTCCGGCACCTTGCGCGACATGATCCCCAACCATCTGTTCCAACTGATGACGTTGACGGCGATGGAGCCCCCGGTTTCATTCGACGCCAATGTTCTGCGCGACGAACAAGCCAAGATCCTGAAAGCCGTTCAGCCCATGCACGAGGAGGATGTGTTAACACGCGCCATTCGTGGCCAGTACGGCCCCGGCAAGGGGATGGAGCCGTATCGGGCGGAGCCCAATGTCTCCCCCACTTCCCGCACCGAAACCTACGTCGGGTTGAAGGTGTTTATCGACAACTGGCGTTGGGCGGACGTGCCCTTTTACATCCGCAGCGGCAAGCGCATGGCGCAGCGGGTGACGGAGATCGTGATCCAGTTCAAGCGGCCGCCTTTACTGCTGTTCCGCAAGACGGCGGTAGAAAAGCTGGAGCCCAACCGCTTAATCCTGCACCTGCAGCCGGACGAAGGCATTTCGCTCAGTTTCGGCGCCAAAGTGCCGGGACCGATAGTGAAGCTGGGCGACGTGAACATGTCCTTCAACTACGAGGACTATTTCAATGCAAGCCCGCAGACGGGCTACGAACGCCTGATCTACGACTGCATGCTCGGAGACGCGACACTGTTCCAGCGTAGCGATATGGTGGAAGCTTCCTGGCGCATTGTGGCTCCGATCCTCGACGTTTGGGGCGCGTTGGAACCACGCCGTTTCCCCAATTATGCCGCTGGCTCCTGGGGTCCGGAAGAAGCCGACGAAATGCTCACCAAGGACAATCGGCATTGGGTGAACCCGCCGGCGTTGAAACACGACACGCACGCGGCGCCAGCAGGAGCATAACTTATGTTTCTGGCCGGTGACATCGGCGGAACAAACACACGGGTCGCCTTCTTTGAAGGCGACCCCGATCATCTTAAGATGGCCGCGGTTAAGGTATATCCTAGCCGCGGGCATAGCGGTCCGGAAGAAATCGTACGCGTCTTTCTGGACGAATTCAAGTATCCTATCGACAGTGCCTGCTTTGGAATTGCCGGTCCGATACGAGACGGGCGGGTGGAGACGCCCAATCTGCCCTGGGTGGTGGAGGCCAAGCGCATGGCCAGCGTCATTGGTGTTGATACCGTGCAGTTAATCAACGACCTGGAAGCCAATGCGCACGGCATCGCAGTCCTCCAAGATTCGGACATGGTGACGCTGGCGGTCGGGTCGCCCAGCCCAACCGGCAACCGGGGACTGATTTCCGCGGGCACGGGGTTGGGGATGGCGGGGTTACTGAAGGAAGGGAACGGTTACCGGCCGATGGCGTCAGAAGGCGGCCATGCCGATTTCGGTCCCCGCAATGAGCTCGAAATTGAACTGCTCGAGTATCTGCTCAAGAAGTTCGATCACGTGAGTTGGGAGCGCGTGCTCTCGGGCCCCGGGTTGTTCAATATTTACGAGTTTCTTCGCGATACTGGCAAAGCAGACGAGCCGGTTTGGTTAGCTGGCCAGGTCGCCAGCGAAGGAACTGCGGCTGTGTCGAAGGCCGGTATGGAGGGCAGCGCCGCCATCGCCGTTGAGGCTCTCGATCTGTTTTGCTCGATTTACGGTGCGGCTGCCGGCAATCTGGCGCTCACCGTGGTCGCCACCAATGGCCTTTTCCTGGGCGGCGGCATCGCTCCGCGCCTGCTCAGAAAATTGCAAGAGCCGGGGTTTATGAAAGCATTCGTCAGCAAAGGCCGGGTGGGCTCGTTGCTGGCGACGGTACCGGTTCGAGTGATCACCAACGATAAGACCGCATTGTTAGGCGCAGGCCGCTGCTCGGCTCAGTTTGCCGTTCAAAAACAAGCTCGATGAATGATTGGCGCTTAAGACTTCGTCTGCTGGGCGTGCGCGGGTCCATCCCGACGCCGGAACGCCAGAACCTTGGTTATGGCGGGAACACATCCTGTGTCGAGATTCGCACCCCGGATGGCGGAGTGTTCGTGATCGACGCCGGCAGCGGTATTCGCACGCTGGGACCGGAGCTTGCGCGTACGCAGGATAAGCAGCCGGTCCACCTGTTCTTTTCCCATTTTCACTGGGATCATATTCAGGGGCTGCCATTTTTCGCTCCGTTGTACGACCCAGCCCGGCCGATCACGCTTTACTCTAGCCAATACTCGGCCCCGTTGCGCGATACCCTCGCCGGTCAGATGATCGAACCCTATTTTCCGGTGAAGTTCGACTATGTTTCGTCGCGGCTCAAGTTCGTCGATCTCGGCGGCGATAGCATCCACTTCGGGGATCTCACCATCACGCCGTTCGAGATGAACCATCCGCAGGGAGCGGGCGGCTACCGTATCGAGCGGGAGGGCGCGGTGATCGTCTATGCCACGGATCGCGAACACGGGAACCCGCGCTTAGATCGATTATTGCGGGACGCCGCGCAGGACTCCGATATTCTGATTCACGATTCCCAATACACGCCGGAAGAGTATCAGAAATTCAAGGGTTGGGGCCACAGCACGTGGGTAGAAGCGCTTTCCGTCGCTCGCGATGCAAACGTGAAGCAGGTGATCCTGTTCCATCACGATCCCGTCCACGACGATGGAAAAGTCACCGAGATCGTGGAATGCGCCCGCGGGCAGTTCGACAACGTGATCGGCGGCTGCGAAGGCTGGTCGGTCTCAATTTAGCGTTACCCTCACACGCATTACCGCGTGATCCCAGGTCTTCAACAGCATAGTCCGCGATTTCGGTCCGCGAATTATTGAGACTCGCAAAATAGCGTGACGGATCTATCTCGGCTGGTGGGGCGGGTTGTCAACCTGCCGCGGGTTGTTAATTAATCGTGGCAAACGCCCCAACGTTGGTCAGGTCGGTTCGGAAACGGCGGCCGGAGAAACTCTAACCCAATTCGCGAGCACAGCAAGATCAGCTTGTCACTGACTGCCACTCGTTGGCTGCATCCTGCCCAGACG
This sequence comes from Bryobacterales bacterium, assembly GCA_963836595.1. GTDB lineage: Bacteria > Acidobacteriota > Terriglobia > Bryobacterales > Bryobacteraceae > DATFZA01. Next base: position 1,377,304 of record CAWIKC010000001.1, on the reverse strand, counting down.
CGCCCGCAGCGCACTCTCGCCTTCCGCCATGGCCCAGCGGTGATTGGCCGAAAAGAGCGGCTTTAGCAAGAATGACAAATAGCGCAGCAGCGGCTTCTCGGCTCGGATCCGCCAGTCGTACGTGATATTGACGTGCTCGCCGTCTGGCGCGAAAGTCCAGATACCTGCGCCATCGAAGTCCCCCCACGCCTCGAGCGAAAACCCATAGGGCCGCCGGCTCTCGGTTACGCGAAAGCTCCAGCGCAGTGTGTACGGAAGCCAGCCGCGCGTGTGCAAGCTCACCACGCGCCCCACTCCCCGAGAATCGCCGGGCTCGATTTCGCTCACCGACAGGTAAACGGAAGGCCACCAGTTCACCAAATCGAGCGGGTCGCCGAGCACATCCGAAACCTGCTCGACGGTGCCCGCCACGCGCCAGTGCGTAATGAAGTGATATTCATTCGCGCTCATCGAATTGCTTGTAAACCTCCCGCTTGGACAAACCATACCGCCGCGCCACTTGCTTCAATGCATCCATGCGGGGCACACCGTTCTGGATCAAAGCATCCACCGCTTCCCGCACCGGCAAAACCTCAGGCGCTGCCTCGCCTTTGCCGATCAAGATGACGAATTCGCCTTTCACCGTGGGCCGCGATGCCAGCACTGCTTTGAGTTCCTGCGCGGTTCCACTGAGAAATTCTTCGTGAACCTTGCTGATTTCGCGAGCTAACACCAATGGCCGAGTTCCGAGCACCGCTTGCATATCCTCCAGAGCTTCCAAAATCCGGTGCGGGGCTTCATAAAAGACTGTGGTCTCCGTTAAGCCGCAGTCCTCCAGCGCCCGCCGCCGCTGGCCGGGCTTACCGGGTAAGAAGCCTCGAAAAGTATACGCATCCGTGGCCAGTCCGGATGCACTGAGCGCCGCCATAACCGCGGATGCTCCGGGAATCGGCGAAACCGGAATCGATCGTTCCCGCGCCCGATGGACAAGCCGATAGCCGGGATCGGCAATGAGCGGCGTTCCGGCATCGGAAACCAAAGCCAGATTTTCGCCGGCTTCGAGTAACCCTACCAATTCCTCGGCCCGCTCACGCTCGTTGTGCTCGTGATAACTAATCAGGGGTTTGGAGATTCCATAATGATTGAGCAATTTGGAGGTTTGGCGGGTATCTTCGCACGCGATCCGATCCACCTCCTTGAGGATCCGCAGCGCGCGCAGCGTGATGTCTTCGAGATTGCCGATGGGTGTGGCTACTATGTAAAGAGTTCCGCTCACTTGAGTTATACCGATCCCTCAGACTACGATAATCTTTGGCGCATCTGGAAAATATTGCAGTACCCGGCACCTACACCTGGGAGGCGCCAGGCAAACCGCAGATCGTCCGATTGAGTCTGGACGCGGTGGACCGCATGCAACAGGATGTGATGCGCGGCTTCGGAGCAGTGCCGCGCCGGGGCGCCGAGGTGGGAGGAGTGCTGATCGGGTCCGTGGTTCAGGAAGAATCCGGCCGGCCAGTGATCCTGGTTGACGACTACGAGCTGGTTCCTATCGAGTACAAGCGCGGGCCTTCGTATTTGCTTTCCGCGGACGACTACGCTTCGTTCGCGGCGCTGGTGGAGCGCCTGCGCACGGCCGCCGATCCGGCTTTTCAGCCGGTAGGCTTCTTCCGCAGTCACACTCGCGACGCGCCCTGCCTGGGCGAAGAAGATATCCAACTTCTGGACCAATTCTTCCCGGAGCCGGACGCGGTGGTGCTTTGGATCCGGCCGTTTGCGACCAAGGTCGGCATTGCGGGATTTCTCTTTCGCGAGAACGGAGCGTTTCCGGAGGGGCCGCCGGCGCCCGATTTCCCGTTCCGGCGCAAGGACCTTGCTCCCGGTGAAGCCGTGGCCGGTGGCGCCCGGGCGGCGCGAAACCGCGAAGCGCCGGCTCCCGACGTTACCGTGATGCCGCCGTCCGAAGCTGCGCCAAGCCACCCACTGCCGCCGCGTGGCCAACTGGAAAGCGCGCCACCCGCCGCCTCGGCCAAGAGTTGGTACTGGCTGCCGCTATCGTTTTGCTTTCTCCTGCTCGGTGTGTTTCTCGGATTTCTCGCGGCTCTCAATTTCCAGCCGCAGCCTCCAGCCGTTTCTGAATATTTCACGGTTGGCTTGGCCGCCGAGAATTCCGGCGACGACGTTCACGTCAAATGGGACCGCCAGGCGCCGGCTATCCGTGCGGCGCAACGCGGCGTACTGACCATCGAAGATGGGCACTACAGCAAGACGCTGGATTTGGATTCGAGCCAGCTTCAGAACGGCAGCGTGGTTTACCGCCGCTCTTCCAACTCGGTGCATTTCCGGCTGCAGCTATTTACCGGGTCCCGAGACACGCTCACCGAAACGGTGGAGTGGCCGTAGTAGAGCATCCGCTTTAAAGAGCGCCGTTCAGCGACTGGATTTACCGATCCCAGGTTCGCGCATAATTGAAGGACCGTGACTAGAATTCCTGCTCTGCTCCCGCTTCTCGCCTGCGCCTGCCAGGCCGCCACTTTCAAAAGCTCGATCCTGTTTGCCGGGAATCCAGCCGGCAAGGAATCGGAGACTTACAACGCTGACGGATCCATCGACATTGAATATTCCTACAACGACCGCGGCCGCGGGCCCGAGATACGCGGCCATTACACGCTGGACCCGCGCGGCTTTCCCGCATCCGTCCGGCTAACAGGCCACGATTACCTGAAGGCTCCGGTGGACGAGCGCCTTTCCGTCAAGGATGGAGAAGCGCGTTGGACGAGCACGACGGAACACGGCGCCGCGCCTGGCCGGGGTTTCTACGTGACCAACAACGGCCCGAACGCCGAAGTGGCGTGGATGGTAAACGCGCTGTTGCGATCCGCCGGCCACAAGATTGCACTTTTGCCGGGTGGCGAAGCGCATCTGGAGCGCGGCGCCGCGGCCACGCTCAACCACGCCGGTCAAAGCCTGGCCGTCACCCAGTATCTGATTACCGGTCTGGGATTTAGTCCCATCTCAGTGTGGCTGGACAACGAGAACCGGTTTTTCGCCATCCCGAGCCCCTGGAGCACGGTCATCCGGGAGGGCTGGGAAGCATCGAGCGAGCAGTTGATTCAGTTGGAAGCAGCCGGCGAAGAGGCCCGCTACCGGACTTTAGCGCAGCGCCTGGGCCGTCATCCCAAGAAGATTGTCATCGACAACGTGCGCCTCTTCAATTCGGTCACCGCGACCACCACGGAGAAGCAAACAGTCCGGATCGAGCATGGGCGCATTTCCGCCATAAACCCATCGGCCCGTCCAGTTGCCGATCCGGACGCCGAGATCATTGATGGACGAGGCCAGACGCTCCTGCCGGGTCTCTGGGATATGCATGTCCACACCGGTCCTCAGTCCGGCTTGCTGAATATTGCCAGTGGCGTGACCAGCGTGCGCGATATGGCGAACGACATCGACATGCTTATAAAGCTTCGCAAGCAGTACGACTCCGGCGAAGCCATCGGTCCGCGAATTTTTCCGTGCGGGTTTATCGATGGCCGCGGACCCTATCAAGGACCCAGCAAAGTGTTCGCCGATACGGAGGAGGAGGCGCGTGCCGATGTCGAACGCTATGCTTCGCTCGGTTACAGGCAGATCAAGGTCTACAGCTCACTGAAGCCGGAGCTGTTTCCGGGGATCGTGGCGCTGGCCCATGCCAAAGGGATGCGAGTGAGCGGGCATGTACCGAATCATATGACCGCCGAGCAGTTTGTGCGCGAGGGAGCGGATGAGATTCAGCACATGAATTTCATTTTCTTAAACTTTCTGGCGGACAAGGTGGACGATACCCGCACGCCGGCGCGCTTTACCGCGGTAGGTGAATATGCCGGGGCGCTCGACCAGAATTCGCCGCGGGTGGCCGCGTTTATCGGCCTCTTGAAGGACCGGAAAATTGTTATCGATCCGACGCTGGGGGTGTTTGAGGGGATGTTTACCGACCGGCCCGGCCAAGTGTCCGAAAGTTGGAAGCCGATTCTTTCCCGGCTGCCGGTGCAGATCCAGCGCGGCGCGACGCAGGGCGGCTTGCCGGCTCCTGGCGCCAAAGATCAGCTCTACAAATCGGCATTTGCGGCGATGCTGCGGATGAACAAGCGGCTGTTTGATGCTGGTGTGCCGCTGGTCGCCGGTACGGATGGTCTGGAAGGCCTGATGCTGCATCGGGAGCTGGAGATCTGGGTGCAAGCCGGCATTCCGGCGCCGAAGGTGCTCCAGATGGCCACATTGGGAGCGGCGCGGGTGGTCAAGGTGGATGCCGATCTCGGATCGATCGAGGTTGGTAAGAAAGCCGACCTTCTGCTGGTGGATGGCAACCCGGCAGTCAATATCAGCGACATCCGGCACGGACGCCAGGTGATCAAGGACGGCGTGCTGTACAGCAGCGAGGCGCTCTACAGAGAGTTGGGGATTGCGGCGCAGTGAGCAGACGGCCTGCGCGCATTTAGTACGTGAGTACTTTTGTAGCCTCACGGCGATCTTTACGCATTGACAACTGGCATCACGTGATACCATCGAATCGTGGAAAGGCGCAGAGACCGACACACAAGGAGCTTTCAAACAAGCTTCGGGATTGTGCTGAACTGATTGCGTCGGGGCAATGGTTGCCCTGCGATCCGGCAAAATTGAAAGCGAACTTCGACGAACTGGAGAAACTATTCGGCGTGGAGACGACGTTGGCGGAAGATCAGACTGAAATTCTTTTCGGGGCGCTTAAGGAGATCACTCCGGATCATTACTCGGGAGCAAGGCCGCCGCCACAGTCATACGAACGTGTCATACGCGGGAAGGAGTTGCTCGCATTCCGTTGGAGGTCGGGCTATTTCAAGAATAAGGAAATGTACTTCAAATTCTGCGTGAGTGGTTCTGAAACAAGCAAACGGGCATACGTCTGTTCCATTCATCCGCACCGGCCAGGCGAGAATGATTAGATGCATTGCATGCCGCAACGCTGAGTTGCGTTCAGCGCTTGTCAGTTTGGAAGGAACGGTCCGCGGTGAAACCTACACTGTCGAGATGATCGGGTTAGTGTGTCCGAATGGCGACTACCAAACAATCGAGGGCGCGGACATGCCAGAGTTCGCGAAACTACTTGCGGACCGATATCGCTCCTTACATGGCCTGCTCACTAGTGAAGAGATCAGGAGCCGAAGGAAGCGACTGTGGATGTCGCAGCAACAGTTTGCTAATTACGTCGGTGTTGGCGTAGCGAGTGTTAAACGATGGGAGATGGGCAAAATCCAGGAAAAGCGTTCCGACGACGAGATCAGACGTAAAACGGACAGACCCGCGCACGTTACGGCCGCTCGTATCGGAAGGGTCGAGGGCCTCATTACATCGACGAATACTGGCTGTACCGACTATATCGTGGTAGAGGCGAGGCAGCCCCACACAGCCTATCTAGGGCTGCGGCACCCTACGAAGGCTGTCATTCCGCCCTATTTGGCTAAACTGTTAAATGCGTCTACACAGGGATAATATGGCCGAAGCATCCAAAGACACCACGACCGAACAGCGACAGCTAGAGCCGGTTCGGGCAGATGTTTTCGCAAAGTTCTACGCGAACAGCGCCCGAGTTGAGACTACCCTTTGGGATATGAAAATCTTCTTTGGCGAAGTGGTGCTAGGGGGAAGCAAACCGTTCATTGAGGAGTTCGCATCCATCGCTATGTCGCCTCAGCACGCCAAGGCCCTCATTTCCATCCTCATCCAGAACGTAAACGAGTACGAGAGCCTGTTTGGCCCAATACCGTCGCTGCCCGAGTCTGGGCCTAAGGAGACGCCCAGGCACGCTGATGCATCCTCCAAGAAGCGTTAAGGCACAGAGTTTCGTCAACCAGAATTCAGCGGACCAAGCATATTCTCATCGAAGGATGAGCCTGAAAACCGGCATTGAGGTGGGCGGGAGTAGGGTCCCCTTTCTGGTGATTTTTGGATCGTTCTGGGCCGACCAACGGGAGGCGCGCTGAGCCCCCAGCCTGGTCTTGGTTTTCCCTTCTTAGGAAGGTTTTGGTTTTTGCACGCCCCATCAGGGCATGCACCGGATCGCCAACCAACGGGAGGCGCCGACGGCAACGGATCATGCGGTGTTCCTCTGCTGGAAGCTTTGAAAGAGCTTGCGCTTGGCGCGTTGCATCGCCAGAGCGGCTTCGGTATCGGATTGGCTCTGGGCGAAGCGATCCAGTTCCGCCAGCGTGACCCGGGGCCGCAGGTATTTCGCGCACTGAGGCAATTCCCGAAACATCTCGAGCGGTGTGGCCCACCGCAAGTAGATGCGCCGCCGCTGGCCGTTGGCCGCAGTGAGGATTTGGGGCACCGCGCATGGCCGGTGGAAGTTCACGTAAGGGTTCAGGTGCTCCCGGTGGAATTGATCGATCGCTTCGGCGTGTTTTGCATCGATGTAACCAAATCCGATGTGCTTGCGGATCACCGCGCCGTTCTTGGTCTCCACCAGACCGTTGTCGCCGCAGTGATGCGCGCGCGACTTGGTCTGCTCGATGCGCAGCTTGTCCAGCAACCGGACGACGTTGTAGTTGATGAACTCGCTGCCGTTGTCGGAATGAAATCCGCGGATCACGAACGGGAACTGTTCCAGGATCGACTCCAGCACCGGTAGCAGCCACAACTCGGAGATCTGCGGCGTTGCGGCCACAATCTCCCACTGCGTCACTTCGTCGACGGCATTGATGTGATACACACCTTTGCGTCCTGGTTGATCGCCCTGATGCACGGTGTCGATGCGCAGGAATCCCGGTTCGCCGCGCGGTTGCGGTTTGCGCCGCTCGCCAATCGGAATCGGGGTTGGCCGTGTGGGCTGATAACTGGTGTTGCGTTTCCGATAAGCCGCACTGTTGCGCAACCGGTAAAGGTGCGCCACCGAGATCGAGGCCAGCCGCACATACGCTGCTTGCCCGTAGTCGCGGTGCTCTCGTTCGAGGATTCGGCACGTCGCCGGTCCGCTTAGGTTCCCGTGCGCTTTGTCGACATAGGCGAGCAGATTGACGTCGGCACCTGTGTAGCGCGTGGCGAACTTGGTCCGCTGATAGACGGCCGCTTTCACCCGCCCCGTGCGGCGTTGCAGCGCAATCAAACGCGTGACCTGCGCTCGACCCAACCCCGTCATCCGCGAGAGGTAGCGCCGGACCAATCCCTTGCCGGGCTTGTCCAAGCCCGCGTACTGGTGCCGCACGAGCGTCTTCTCGATCCAACCATACACCTCCTCGCGCCGCTGGCCGGCAAACCGCACCTCTTCGCTGCCGGCCAGGAACGCCTGAATCTGCTCCAGGCTCGTGGCCTCTGTGTCGTCCATGCTGATGATCAATCCCCAGCATCCCGTCTTTTCCCTTCAGGCTCATCTTGCGTGAGAATCCAAGCGCCAGTTCAGGCTCATCTTGCATGAGACAAGAGTACCATCCAGCCCTCCTCCGCGCTGTGCTACACTGTGAAAGATAAAAACGATTAAGATAAGACGAGGAGTATCTTTCCACGAATGGCGCTGGCGACTGAAGCAAAGACCGAAGTAATCACCAAGTATCAAGCACATAAGACCGACACCGGTTCGCCAGAGGTACAGGTAGCGATCCTGAGCCAGCGGCTCCGCCAGCTCGAGGATCATTTCAAGACGCACAAGAAAGATCATCATTCCCGGCGGGGATTGCTCTCGATGGTTGCGCGTCGGCGAAGGCTGCTGAAATATCTGAAGAGCCGTAACCCGGAAAGATACAAGACCCTGATTCTAAGCCTGGGCATCCGCCGGTAAGGCCAGGTTCGGGTCCCGCTCATCCCGGTGGATGCGCATCCCAACAGATCAAGCCCTCCAGTCTCCTCTTAGTCCTACTGCGACAGGAAAGTAGCCTGTCTGGATTAAAGGATTGTAGATGTCACACACAGTTGTTGAGATTGACCTCGATGGTTTCAAGATGACCATCGAGACGGGAAAAGTTGCCAAACAGGCCAATGGGTCTGTGGTGGTTCGTTCGGGAGATTCCACGGTCCTGGTGACCGCGTGCGCCTCCGAACAGCCAAAACCGGGAGCGGCGTTCTTTCCGCTTACCGTTGACTACCGCGAATACACGTACGCTGCCGGAAAGTTTCCCGGCGGTTTTATCAAGCGAGAGGGCCGGCCTTCGGAGAAGGAAGTCCTCACCAGCCGCCTGATCGACCGCCCCATCCGGCCCCTGTTTCCCGAGGGCTTTACGAACGAAAGCCAGGTGATCGCGATGGTGCTCTCCGCCGATCCCCAGCGCGACCCTTCCATTTTGGCCATTGTTGGCGCCGGCGCGGCGCTGGCTATCTCCGACATTCCTTTCCAGCATGTGCTGGGCGGAGTGCGGGTCGGCAAAGTGAACGGCAAACTGGTTGCGAACCCCACCTACGACGAAACACGCGAATCCAAGCTGAACATTGTGGTCGCGGGCACGGAAGGCGGCATCGTGATGGTGGAAGCGGGCGCCAAGCACGCCAGTGAAGAAGAAGTGCTCGAAGCCATCGAATATGGCCACGAGTGCTGCAAGAAGATCGCCGCCGGAATCCATAAGCTGGTGAAGAAGGTTGGCAAGACCAAATGGACATTCACGGCGCCGCCCATGAATGAGGCGCTCTACGCGCAAATTGAAAAATCCATTCGGACCGAACTGGCCGACGCCTTGGATACCAAAAAATATTCGAAGATCGATAGCTATCACAAGATCGACGAGGCCAAGAAAAAAACCGTGGAGGCTCTGACCGAAGAGCAGCGCTCCGAAGGTGGCGAACTGTTTAACCGGCTGAAAGAGCGCATTTTCCGCGATCAGACCTTGAAAGATCGCCGCCGCCCCGACGGCCGGAAGTTCGATGAGATCCGCAATATCGATATTGAAGTCGGTGTACTGCCGCGCACTCACGGTTCGGCGCTATTCACGCGCGGCGAGACTCAGGCGCTGGTCACGTGCACGTTAGGTACGAAAGACGACGAGCAGCGCATCGAAATGTTCGATCTTACCGAGACTTCGAAGCGCTTCATGCTGCATTACAATTTTCCGCCGTTCAGCGTCGGTGAGGTTGGCTTTATGCGCGGTCCGGGCCGGCGCGAAATCGGCCATGGCGCGCTGGCGGAACGGTCGATTTCAACGGTGGTTCCGGACGACAAGAAGTTCCCGTACACCATGCGCGTGGTCAGCGACATTCTGGAGTCGAACGGCTCCAGTTCCATGGCCACCGTATGCGGCGGGACGATGGCGCTGATGGATGCGGCTGTTCCGATCAGCCATCCCATCGCCGGCATCGCCATGGGCCTGGTAGCGGAGGGCGATCAGTACGCCATCCTGACCGATATCGCCGGCGCCGAAGATCATTATGGCGACATGGACTTCAAGGTGGCGGGTTCCAAGGAGGGCATCACCGGCCTCCAGATGGACATCAAGGTTCCCAACATCACCACCAAGATCATGCAAGAGGCGATGGAGCAGGCCCGGCAGGCCCGGCTCTTCATCCTGGACAAAATGATCGCGGTTCTGGCCGAGCCACGCAAGGAGATGTCGCAGTACGCGCCGCGCATCTACACCGTGATGATCCCCACCGATAAGATTCGCGAACTGATTGGTCCGGGCGGAAAGATGATTCGCAGTATCGTGGATGAAACGGGCGTGAAGATCGACGTTTCCGACGACGGAACCGTGAACATTTTCGCCGCCGATGGAGAATCCGCCAAGAAAGCCATCCAGCGGGTTACCGATATCGCGGCCGTGGCTGAAGTGAACAAAACCTATCTCGGCAAGGTGGTTCGGCTGGTGGAATTCGGCGCCTTCGTCGAAATTTTCCCCGGCACGGATGGTTTGTTGCATATCAGCGAAATCAGCGAGAACCGCATCAAGAATGTGCGGGACGAGCTGAAAGAAGGCGACCAGATCCTGGTCAAGGTTCTGGCGCTCGAAGGCAATAAAATCAAACTCAGCCGCAAAGCGGTGCTGAAAGAGCAGCGCGAAAAACTGAAAGCCTAAATCCGGCTGTGCGGGGGGATTTTCTCTTTCATATCCTAAAGCGGAGCGAATGGCAAGCGGCGTCAGAAAAGCGAGCCTACGCTCCGCTCAGTTTGTCGACAGAAGGGTTTATTCACTGCTCGACCCGGGAACAACTTCCGGGTAGCGGCGACCGCTTCTTTCGCGGTCAGCGGGATTTGGTTGTGTTGCGCATTGACCCTCAGCGGATTGCCGCGCCGGTAAAGGTGGAGGCCGGCTTTCCGCATATCTACGGACCCTTGAATTTAGACGCCGTGCTCGAGGTCCTCGATTTCCCTTGCCAGGTGGACGGAGCCTTCAAGCGCCGGCCGAGCTCGTAGCCAGTCTGGCCGGTCTTCTTCTAGGGTCTAACGCATCGAAAATGCGATCGCCGTACCGCTGAGCAACGTGCAGCCCTCGCCCATTGGTTTCCAGGGTGAGGGAACGACTGAGGGACACAGGACGCGAATCGCTGCGAGCGATTCCAGGACCTCCTCCCAAGTTAATTAAGCCGAGTTTCCGTCGCGCGATCGCCACAAATTCGTTGAGCACCTGCACCCCGGTTACGGCGCCCTCGGCCAGGAGCTTCCTTGAAATCTCGCTCCGAGGGTCTTCCTGGCGGAAGGCGTAGATCAGAACGTTGGTGTCGAAGAACGGGCTAACGTTCATTCGCCTCTTCCCGGTCGAACTTGAAGCCGGGAGCGAAAGGGCGCGGCGAGGCGCAACTATACCCGGCTTATCTGTACAACCCAGGACTGAAGGATTCCTGGTTTATCGTGACCGGCGTCTTGGGGCTGTTATTGATCCTGAACAGTTGCCTAGTTGCCTCTGCCGCGATGGTGAAAGAACGCGAGGCCGGCACCATGGAACAATTGCTGATGTCACCGGCAAGCAATTCCGAAATCATCATCGCGAAAGTTACGCCGCTGTTTGTATTGCTGTTCATGATGGCGATTCTGGGAGCCGGGGTCATGAAACTCGCGTTTGGGGTGCCCTTCCATGGCAAGCTGCCGCTGGTGCTCTTGGCAGCCGCGCTCTGCATTCTATCGGGCATTAGCATCGGAACGGTAAACGCGACCTTCGCCAAGTCGGCCGGGCAGGCCCAATTGATGGCCTTCTTCATCAATCCTCCGCTCGCCTCGACGTCCGGGGCACTGAGTCCCGTGGAGGCAATGCCCAAGTGGTTACAGGTGTTCACGGTGGTGAATCCGATACACCACTTCGCGGTCATCGCCCGCGGGAGCATGCTCAAGAGCAGTGGCTTTGAGAATCTCTGGCCCAATTTTCTGGGCCTGCTCACGATTACGCTCGTGCTTGGTTCCTTGAGCGTATGGCGTTTTCGAAAACAGCTCAGCTAGGAGGCGACGTGAGGATACTCACCCATAGGTTGCGCGCGGCTGGTACGATGCTCCTGCTTGCGTCGGTGGCAGTCCGGGGGCAAACCACTCGCGCCAACCAGGAGCCGCTCTCTGGTCGAACGGGGCAGAGCGGGTCGGTGACCGCCACGGAGTCGCCGGTCCCCGGAACTACCACCAGCGTGAATACCATCAACCCTACGGTTCAAGTGCAGGGGCCGTACGCCGGGAGCGTCACGGGCAAGACCCCCTTTTCCGGCTGGCTTTCCTTGCGGGATGCCGTCGGCCGCGGTCTCGAATACAATCTCGGAGCCGTCGGTGTCACACAAGCAGTCCGGCAAGCCCATGGTCAAAGTAGAGCAGCTCGAAGCGCCCTGCTGCCCAACGTCAATGGCAATCTTTCGGAGACAGTCGAACAGCTCGACCTGGCGGCCAGTGGTCTGCACTTCAAGCTTCCTCCCTCGCTCGGGTTCTCGATTCCCACCATAGTCGGTCCCTTCAACTATTTCGACTTGCGGGCGACGCTTACGCAGACGGTTGCGGACATGACCGCCTGGAACAACTATCGTTCGGCGAAGGAAAATCTGCGCGCCAACGAACTTTCGGCGAGGGATGCACGAGACCTGGTGGTTTTGGCAGTGGGCGGCGCCTACCTCCAGGCGATCGCAGCCGCGGCCAGAGTGAATTCCGCCCGCGCTCAACTGGAGACTGCCAATGCCCTCTACCAGCAGACGTCGCAGCAGCGGAGCGTAGGTTTGGTTGCGCAGATCGACGTAAACCGTAGCCGCATCCAAATGCTGACACAACAGCAGCGCCTGGCATCGCTCCAAAATGACCTGGGGAAACAGAAAATCAACCTGGCGCGGATGACCGGCCTTCCGCCCAACGACCGGTACGAGGTCGTCGACGATGTCCCGTTCGCCGCGGCGCCGGCTATCACCATGGGAGACGCCCTGAAGCAAGCTCTTGGTCAACGCTCGGACTTAAAGGCGGCGGAGGCGCAGGTCCAGGCCGCCGAACGTTCGCGATCGGCGGCGCGCGCGGAGCGGCTTCCCTCTCTCTCCCTGAGCGCCGACTACGGCGCCATTGGGACGAATCCTTCGGAGGCTCATGGAACGTTCGCGGTTGTGGGAAGCCTGAAGTTTCCGATCTGGCAGAGTGGCCGGATCGAGGGCGATATCGAGCAGGCGAGTGCGGCGTTGTCACAACGGCAGGCAGAACTGGAAGACCTGCGCGGGCAAGTAGAGGCCGATGTCCGCAAAGTGTATCTTGACCTGGAGGCGGCAAGGACCCAAGTGGAGGTTGCCTCGGAGAATCTTCAGGTGACGAAAGAGAACCTAAATTTGACCCGTCAGCGCTATGAGGCCGGGGTGAGCGACAACGTTGCGGTTGTGCAGTCCCAAGAGTCCGTCGCAGGCGCGGAGCTGGACTATATCAATAGCGTATTCGCGCACAACGTTGCGAAACTCAGCTTGGCGCGCGCGGTCGGGCAAGCGGCTGACCACCTGGCACAGTTTCTGCAAACCCGCTAGCAACAAAATCGGTCGCGGTGCAAGACACCAGTACCGGGGAGATAATCGGGGGATACGCCAATTTGATGGATTTCCGGGGCAGTGTCGGCGCGAATGTACTGAGTCCGATTCCCGGCGCGTAATCGGCGAAGAGTTACCGATGTGATAACAGCCCATGCCACCAACTATTGGGCACGTGGCCGGCCGGGCTTTTCGGCGGATCAAAGCGCAGCCCCGAGGAGGTCAGCCGACCTCGACCCAAATCTCGCGTTACGTCCGATAATTGAGTTGACTGCTTCGGCTATGCTAAAACCGTGGGACCAAACTCAATGGCGGGCGTTGCGCCCGGCGACCTAACGGCCAAGGAGCTTACATGAATCAGGAGACCGAACAAGGTCAGCCGGTAGCTTCGCGGGTGGTCAAAAAACGCATAGTGCCGTTTGAAGAAGAGACCCCGGTACAGCAGCCGTTGTTTATCAACTATGCGCAGGTCGCTCGCGCTGGAGGGTCTGCGTACATTGACGTTGGCGTCATCGACGTTGACGAGATACTTTCCGTGTCCGGCCCCATCACGTTCTTAGTTCAGTCGCGGCTAGTAATGAGCATAGAAACACTGAAGGGATTGGGGCTGCAGATAGCGCAAATCGTTGCCGCAGATGAAACCGATTCAGCGAGCAAATAAAAGCGCGCCCTCCATTCACCGGCGGAAGCCCGGTCATGCCCGGAGCAAAGCGCGTGGCGTGCCTGAAGTGCGCGTCATTCTGCTGGCCACACCGCCAATGCCCTTGCCAAGCGGATCCCTCCCGAAGACACGGACTACGGGAACCATTGACTCATTGGCGGCCGAGTTCCGTCGTTTGGTGGACGAATGGAAGCGGGACACCCACCACTTGTCGAACATCTCCAAAAAAATCGCCCACCCGGCATATTTGCGAATCATAGGTATGGGCGCAGAGGCACTCCCCCTCGTCCTGGGGGAACTGCATGATCGGCCGGATCATTGGTTTGTGGCACTGAGAGCAATGACGAACCGGGATCCCGTCATCCCAGGATCGAATCCTCGCGCGGCGCGCGACGCGTGGCTGGCTTGGGGACGGAGTCAGAAGCTCCTATAAAACCGCATGTCCATGGACGACATCCGAAGAAGTTTTCCGGCTCTACGCGTCAACAACTATGCAGAGACCAGCGACGAAGACTTCAATTACAACTGCCTTGGATTCGTCCTAGGCGACTACAACCAGTGGTGGGAACCGCCCGACGAATTCGATGAACATGCTCCAGGAGTCTACTGGCCTCCAGGGTTCCCGAAAAATGCGAAAGTCGAAACCGCAGCCGCCATCATTCGACTGCATGGATACACGGTGGAACTCGAAAAGAGCGTTACCCCTTCCACACACGCGATTGCAATCTTCGCGACTGGCGAAGATTGGGCGCATTTTGCGAAATACTCAGACGGGCGCTGGCACAGCAAAATCGGAATCGATCACGAGATATCCCATTTGTCCCTCAGCGTTTTGGAAGGTCCCGCCTATGGGACGGTTGTTCGAATATTGGCCAAGCCTCCTGGCTAAAGACCATCTCGGATTGAAGCTCCTATTTCAGAGCGTAGGAACCATATGCGTCGCCACCAACCCGCGCCGAAACCCACCGAAGGAACCCGGCCAGATAGGTTTTATTCCAATCAACGTTAATCTGCGTTAATCGGCGGCTACCGGTCGGGCAAGCGGCTGACCACCTGGCACAGTTTCTGCAAACCCGCTAGCAACAAAATCGGTTCCGGTGCAAGACAAATTACTTCTCAAGAGCCGGCCTGCGTTATAGGAGCGAGGGCGTGATTCAGAAGGACCCGCTGCCCGAGGCGCCTTCCGCGGACCACACGATCGAACCGCCGACAATGGCCGCTACCGGACCGCCGCGAAACGAGTGCCCGTGGAACGGAGTGTTGCGGCTCTTGGAGAACGATCGATTGACGTCGTAAACCCAGGTACGTTCGGGATCGAAAATCGTAATATCGGCGGGTGCGCCGACCGCGAGCCGTCCGCGGTCCAGGCTCAAAATGCGCGCCGGCCCCAACGTGAAAAGCTCGACCATGCGCGGCAGAGAGATTACGCCCGTGTGCACCAGGCGCTCTAACGCCAGGCCGATGGCCGTTTCCAGGCCGATGATGCCGAAGGGGCATTTCTCGAACTCCTGCATCTTTTCGCTGCCCGGATGCGGAGCGTGATCGGTGGCGATGGCCTCAATCACTCCGGAAGCCAGCCCCTGTGTGACAGCCCCGACATCGCATTTGCCGCGCAGCGGCGGCTTCATCTTATAGTTGCTGTCATAGGGCGGCATCTCTTCATCGGCCAGCGCGAAATGATGCGGCGTGGCTTCCGCCGACACGGCCAAGCCGCGCGCCTTGGCAAACTTCACCATCTCGATGGAATGCCGGGACGAGATATGCGCTACGTGGAACCGGACGCCGGTTAATTGCGCCAGTAGAATATCGCGCGCGACCATGACGTCTTCCGACGCCGCTGGAATGCCGCGCAAACCTAGACGCACGCTTTCCACGCCTTCATGCATGTCGCCAGCCGCGCTGAGATGCAGATCTTCGCAATGATCGATCAGCGGAATGCCGAACGATCGCGCGGTCTCCATGGCGCGGCGCATCACCCGGGCGTTCATCACGGGACGGCCGTCATCGGAAATAGCCACGATTCCCGCATGTTTCATGGAGCCAATCTCGGCCATCTCTTCACCTTGGCTGCCCTTGGTGATGGCGCCGATCGGAAACACGTTCACCACCGCGTGGCGGCTGGCGCGTTCTATGACGTAACGCGTCACGGTGGCGCTATCGTTCACGGGAGATGTGTTGGGCATACAGCAAATCGACGTGAAGCCGCCGGCGGCGGCGCAACGCGAACCGGTTTCAATGCTTTCGGCGTACTCGAAGCCCGGCTCGCGCAAGTGGACGTGCATGTCAATAAATCCGGGCGCGACGATCATGCTGGTGGCGTCAAACTCCTCAACGCCGGTCACCTCCAAGGTTTCCTCAATGGCGGCAATCTTGCCATCTTCAATGAGCACGTCGCGCACCGCGTCCAGACGCGTGGCCGGGTCGATCACGCGGCCGTTTCGAATTGCAAGCTTGGCCATACGTTTCAGTTCCGGAGAATGCGCTCGAGCACGGCCATGCGCACGGCGATTCCGTTTTCCACCTGGTTGAGAATCACGCTGCGTTGCGAGTCCGCCACTTCGGACGAAATCTCACGGCCCCGATTGATAGGACCGGGATGCATGACGATGACATCCGGCTTGGCAAGTTCTATGTGTTCCAACCTCAGGCCATAAAACTGGAAGTACTCGCCGGCGGCGAACGTCGCTTCATGTTGGCGTTCCAGTTGAACCCGCAGCATCATGATGACGTCGGCGCCGTGAATGGCGTCGCGCAGATCGTTGGTCAAGCTGACATTGGGAGCGAGTTTCCCGAGTTCCGGCGGCAGCAGAGCGGCAGGCCCGCACAGCACGGTTTCGGCGCCGAATTTGGAGAACAGATGCATATCGGAGCGAGCTACGCGGCTGTGCTGGATGTCGCCGATGATCGCCACTCGCAGGCCTTCCAGCGTGGGGCGGCGGTCGAGAATGGTCCGGGCGTCGAGCAACGCCTGCGTGGGGTGCTCATGCGTGCCATCGCCCGCGTTGATGATGGGCGTGTTCAAATAGCGCGCCAGGAAATGCGGCGCCCCGGAAGCAGCATGGCGCATGACGATAGCATCGGGACGCATGGCCGCCAGAGTGTTGAGCGTATCGACCAGGGACTCGCCTTTGCTGACGCTCGAACCGGACGCAGTGATCGAAATCGCATCCGCACCCAAGCGTTTGGCGGCGATTTCAAAACTGGTGCGGGTACGCGTGGAGGCTTCAAAAAAAAGATTTACGACCATTTGTCCGCGCAACGTGTCGAGCCTTTGAAATTGAGAGTTCGGCGCGGGTTGAAACGCCTTGGCGCGATCGAGAATGGCTTCAATCTCGGCCCGATCCAAGTGCTCGATCCCGAGAAGCCCGCTTCGCATCAGGCCTTCTCGACAAGCAGGACTTTCTCCAGGTTGTCGACCTCGCGGAACTTCACCTCGATGATTTCGTTAGACGAGGTCTGCACCATGCGGCCCACATATTTGGCCTCGATCGGCAGCTCCCGATGGCCGCGGTCGATGAGAACCAGCAGTTGAATGCGCGCCGGACGGCCGTGATCGAACAGAGCGTCGAGCGCGGCGCGGATGGTGCGGCCGGTGTAAAGGACGTCGTCCATCAAAATAATGTCCTTGCCGGTAACCGGAAACGGAATCTCGGTCGCGTTGTGAACGGCTTTGTCGGCAATGGTGGACAAATCGTCGCGATACAAATTGATGTCGAGAAAGCCGACGGGAATATTCAGCTTCTCGAGCATCTTGATCTTTTCAGCGAGCCGCAAAGCCAGCGGCACGCCTCGGCGGCGGATCCCGATGAAGGCGAGCCGCTGAATGTCATCGGTCTTCTCCAGAATTTCGTGCGCGAGGCGGACTAGCGTGCGGTCGATCTCGGAGGCGCTCATCAACTGCGCTTTTTCACGGGTTGCGTTGGGCATGTGGTGACCGATTTAGGGTATCAAACCTCGCAATTCA
The DNA here is from genome assembly GCA_963836595.1 of Bryobacterales bacterium. Classification (GTDB taxonomy): domain Bacteria; phylum Acidobacteriota; class Terriglobia; order Bryobacterales; family Bryobacteraceae; genus DATFZA01. The sequence goes on along the minus strand of CAWIKC010000001.1, from coordinate 1,359,812 downwards.
GTAGCGCCGCAGGCGGTCGTGGATGCGCTTGGCAAGTTTCTCAATTTCTTCAGTCTTCTTGAGCATCTGCAGCGAAAGCACGTTCTTGCCGTCGTTTTCGAGGCCCTTCTTTAGTTCGTCCGACAAGCGCGCCAGTTCCTGGGCGTCTTTTAAAGTCTTTTCGTAGTCGTCGGCCAGGATTGCGTCCTTCTGCAGTTTTCCGTTCGGCAGCCGCACGTCTTCCGGCGGCAGGGTGGTGTCGGGATGGTTCCGATCGAGAGGCGGCAAGGCCTGCCCGAGAAGACCGATCATGAGAAGCGAAAAGGGCGCGGCACGCAAGAGGGAACCAGTCAGGGATTTGATCGCGCCGGACACAGTTTGGCCGCGCCGGGTTTTGCGCGAGTTCCAGAGGAGTACCTGCATCGACATAAAGGAGTCCTGCCAAGGGCTGCACCTATAATAGCGACATATGCAGGAGGTGAATATTGCGGTTGTCGGCCTTGGCAACGTGGGCTCAGGCGCACTCGCGATCCTCGCTGAAAACGCCGCGCAGATCGAGCTGAAACTCGGGTTTCGGCTCATTGTCAAAGCGGTGTGCAGCCGCAACGTCGCGGCCAAGGAACTCCCCGCGGGTCTTGGCTCGGTGGTGAAGTCAGCCAACTGGCACAATGTCGTCAGCCGTCCCGATATCCATATCGTCGCCGAACTCGTGGGCGGCACGCATGTGGCGCGCGAAATTCTGGAAGCGGCCATTGCGAACGGCAAATCGGTGGTCACCGCCAACAAGGAACTGATGGCGCTGTGCGGCGCGGAACTGTGGGACCGCGCGATCGCGGCGCGCATCAATCTCGCCATGGAAGCGAGCGTTTGCGGCGGAATCCCGATTCACGCGGTGCTGCGCGAAGGCATTTCGGGTGATCGCATCGTCGCGCTTGCGGGCATTTTGAACGGGACCAGCAATTATATTCTCACCGAGATCGAACGCCGCGGGGCGTCGTTTTCCACTGTGCTGGAAGAGGCGCAACAGCTCGGGTTCGCCGAAGCGGATCCCAGCGCCGATGTGGACGGTTTCGACGCCCGGTCGAAGCTGGCGATTCTTGCCGCGCTGGCGTTTGGGGAGAAGATCACGCCTTCGGATATTTACTGCGAAGGGATCCGGAGAATTCTGCCGGTCGATTTTCAATACGCGCACCAGCTCGGCCATACCATCCGCTTGATCTGCGCTGCGCGGCAGACGGCCGATGGATTGATTCTTTCGGTGCGGCCGGCGCTAATTCCCAACTCGACCATTATGGCGGGTGTGCGGGGAGCGTATAATGCCGTCTGGGTGCGCGGGCGTTATGGAGAAGACACGTTTTACTATGGCCGCGGCGCGGGATCTCAGCCTACCGGCGTCGCGGTGGTCAGCGATTTGATGAGGGTGGCGAGAGAGATTCGCAGCGGGAGTCCTGAGCGCGTATCGCCTTTTGCGCATGAGCGGCTGGGCGTCTATAAACCGATTCCGATCACCAAGCAGAAGTCGGCTTACTATCTGCGCTTTCGCGTGGAAGATCGTCCGGGCATCATCTCCAAACTGGCCGGCGTGCTGGCCGGCCAGCAGATCAGCGTGGATGCGGTGCTGCAAATTCCCAGTGAGAACTGGCGCGACTTGCCGTTCGTCATTACGGTGGAACCGACCACGGAACAGGCCATCCGCGACGCCTTGGCCGAAATGTCCACGCAGGATTTCCTGGTCGAGCCTCCGCTCGCCATGCCCATGGAGAAACCTCTTTGAGTCAAAAAGCCACTCCGATTGCCAGTCGAATCGCCGCGGTCATTTTGTGCGCCGGCTTGTGTTCCGCGCAGGTGGCCAAGAAAGCCAACGAGTCCTACCAGACCAAGGAAGGCCGCGAAGGGATTGCAAAAACGCTGGCCGATCCGCATCGCGACGAGCGCCAGCACCCGCGCGACATCATCGCCGCGATGAACCTGAAAAGGGGGCAAACGGTGGTGGATCTGGGCACCGGCGTTGGATACATGCTCCCTTATCTGAGCCAGGCCGTGGGCCCAACCGGCAGCGTGATCGCGGAGGACATCGCGCAGGACTTTCTCGATAAAGCCAAGCTGCGCGCCAGCACCTCCGGCTTGCACAACGTCCAGTTCATCCTGGGCACGGAGCGCGATCCCATGCTGCCGGCCGATACCGCCGATGCCATTTTGGTGCTCGACGTGTATCATCACTTCGATTATCCGGGGACCATGCTGGGCCACATTCGCGATTCCCTGGTATCGGACGGCCGTCTGTACATTGTCGATTTTTACAAGCGCCCGGACGCGATGCCGAACGGCCGCGCGATGGAGCACATCCGGCTGGATATGGACGATGTGATCCGGGAAGTGGAGGATGCCGGGTTGCGCCTGGTCAGTTCGTCGGAATTGATTCCGCGCAGCCAGTACATCGCGGTTTTCGCGAAGAAATGACAGATTTGGTGTTGGGCACGATCAATCCAGCGCGCGTAAGGCTTCGATGTCACGCTTTAGCAAGTCGTTGACGAGCCGGTCCAGCGGTATACCTTTGCTCTCCGCTCTTTCGAGGAGGAACTCCTGAACCTCCTCTTGGAGATAAACCGGAATGTGGAAGATCGCATCGGCTCCGGCATAATGCTTGCCCAATTCCGCTCGATTAAAATCGTACTCCGCCTTCATATCTTCGTCTTGATTCATAGTGGCTCCCTATATATTGCCTGCTCCGCCTCGGTCGCCTTTCTTGCAGAGATGATACGCACGGTCACGTTAGCCGGGTCCGTCTCGATCCAGCGATGAACAACAACCAATAGCGCGCCGCTCGCAGCCATTCCAAGGGCGATCCAACGTTCCTCCAAATCACTGTGGCTGTCGTCGAACATCGTCCGGAGCCGAGGATCGCGAAAAATGCTCGCCGCCAAAGTGAACCGAACACTATGCTTCCGCTCATTCGATTGGGCTTTGCTTTCATCCCACTCGAAATGGAGATGACGGGGCCCGCTCACATCCCTAGTGTAGTAAGCTTCCTGTTCTTGTGGAGCCCCGCGAGACGTGACTTTTTGAGGCTCTTGCGGAGCCGATATTCCGATTCAAACAAATGTTCTCGCTTCGCATCGAGGAACTCGCAGTCTCAAGGCCGTATCCTGAGGCATCACGTGTGGAAACCTCCGCTTCACTCGGTAGACTTGGCCGTAACCATCGCGGAACCCATGTTCGCTGGGATAAACATGGTATCGGACCGCCGTCGGAGTTGATCCCCACAGCCAGTTCAGCGCTGTTTTCGCGAACAAATAACTCACTTGTGCTAGGATCAAAAAGACCCACCCAAAGCGCCGGAGAGGTGGCTGAGTGGTCGAAAGCAGCGGTTTGCTAAACCGTCGTAGTGCCTTAAAGCGCTACCGAGGGTTCGAATCCCTCCCTCTCCGCCAGATTCTTGGTGTCAGGCGAACTTACGTACTCTGTAGGAGATTCGTTCAGCCGTTTGCCGCGTGCGGCTACTGAGGCAGGCCAACCAGCCACCGTCGAATCAAGGCGAGCGAAAACGCGAACAGAGTTCCGCCACGAAATGTGGCAAGATTGCTCGTGCATTGTCCTAAAGAGCGTAGTCTTTTCCCCAGTAGGTGCATAGCGGATCCGGTGGCGAGGGGCGCCAACAGGAGACTGACACCGGGAAGAACTACGCGCGTCGCAATCAGCCGGTGCGGGAACAGCCACGCCGATAGAAGTCCCGCAGCCCCGCCGGCGAATGCCAGTCCGAATCGCCGAGACCACCGCTGTGGACCTCCGCGGCCAGTTCGAAAAATATCTGAAGCGGAACTCGCCGGCGATCTCCAAGACGATATCGAATAGGGCCGCAAACAACGCGCCAAGCAGATCGCCCACGTCTACGCTTTACGCGGCGCGGGAGAGAATGTTCACTTTGACGGCAACGTTTCTAGTCTGGAGCGGATTCGAGACTGCGCGGCAACCTCCGGCGCTGCACGTGAGATCCTTTGCATCAGGACAGGCAAGGAGGAAGATCAGGTGTGCTTTTCAGCCGCGGCGAACTTTACCGGCAGTGGCGTTCTGGGAACGATTGGCGTTATCACGTTGACAAAGGTGAAACACCGGCGGGAACTACTGTTTGCGGCGCTGCCGGCACTTTTCGCCGTTCACCAATTCATCGAGGGTTTCGTTTGGCTGGGGTTGGACGGGGTTCTTTCGCCTTCGGTGACACACGACATGGGCGCGGCGTTCATGCTCTACGCACAGGGGCTGCTCCCATTTCTGTTGCCACTCAGCGTACTGCTGTTCGAGCCTACCGTCAAAAGGCGCAGGCGCATGCTGCCATTTCTCGTGATCGGTGGCGCAACCACGCTTTATATATTATGGGCGCTGACGGCTTATTCGCTGCAGGTGTTCGTCAAAGGCAACAGCATTGTGTATATTAATCCGGCCACGAATAATACGGCTGTTGCGGTGGTGTACGTGATCGCGACGTGCGGTTCACTATTCTTCTCCCAAATCAAAGACATGATCGTTTTCGGCGCGGCAAACTTTGTTATTCTGCTGACCGTGATGGCGGTCAAACGCTACGCCTTCACTTCCCTGTGGTGCGCCTACGCAGCGGTGGCGAGCGTGATCATCCTCGCATACTTTTGGAGGAGCAGCCGACACAGACCCTTCAGGTACGAGCGGCTGGTTTGAGAGGGGCCTCTCGGATGGCTGATTTCCAGTTGGTAAATGAGCCGCGGGGGAGCCGAACTGGACAACTTGTCACAGGCCACAGCCGGCAATCTGTCCCAGTCTCATACTCCCCCCCAAGTAAAATCAGCAACTTGACACGCGGTAAGCGAACTGCTTAACATAACGGACGAAAGGGCCGGGACGCGAAGGACCTGATGATATGTTCGGCGTAGGCGTACTCACGAGATCGGATGCGGCGCCGAGGCGTACCGTCGAGCAGCGGTTTGAGCCGAGAACCTTGTGCCGCGGAGCAATCCGCCTGCGCCCAGCGCGCTTCCGGGACGCCGAGATTGATGGCGACCTGATGGACGTCAGCGACTCCGGGTTCCGCGTTTCGTATAAAGGGACGCCTTTGCTCCCCACCACGGAGGTCCAATTCGTCCATCAGTTCTTCCAAGGAAGCGCGCGCGTGGCTTGGTCGAGAACGATCTCCGGCCGAGTGGAAAGCGGGTTTCAGGTGATCCGCGACTAGACCGCTTGCGCCGCCCGCGTCAGGAACTCGCTGTACGGCCCGCGGAAGTCTTCGATGCTCCCGTGGTCGAAACGCCAAATCCGCGAAGCCACTTCGTCGATGACGTCTTCGTCATGCGTGACTAACAGGACGGTTCCTTCGTATTTCTGCAGCGCTATGTTCAGCGCGTTGATGGCTTCTAAATCCAGGTGATTGGTCGGCTCATCGAGCAGGAGAACATTCGGTTTTTCGAGCATCAGACGGCAGAAGATCAGCCGCGCCGCTTCGCCTCCGGAGAGCGCCTGGGTCGGCTTCAGCGCGTCGTCGCCACTGAAGAGCATTTGCCCCAGAACACCACGCAGTTCAGCCTGCGAGGCCATCGGATCGAACTCGTGCAGCCACTCGATCACCGTCATGCCCTTGCCAATGCTATCGGTGTGATCCTGCGCAAAGTAGCCAATCGAAACTTCATGACCCCAGGTCACCGTGCCGCCGTCGACCGGGAACAAATCCAACAAAGATCTCAACATGGTCGTCTTGCCCGCGCCGTTGCGGCCAATCAGGGCGATTTTTTCGCCGCGGCTCACGCTGGCCGTGAAGTCCGAAATTACCCTGAGTCCATCATAGGCTTTGGACAGCTTCTTCACTTCCAACGGATGCCGGCCCGAGGGACGCTTCATGTCGAAACGGATATAGGGGCGCTGGATATTCGAGCGCGCCAGATCGGAGGTTTGCAGGCGTTCGACTTCTTTTTTCCGCGAAGTCACTTGCGAAGATCGCGTGCCGGCGCCGAAGCGCTGGATGAATTCATTGAGTTGAGCGATCTTTTTCTCACGCTGCTGATTCTCGGCTTCAATGCGGGTGCGGATTTGCGTTTTGGCGAGCACCATGTCGTCGTAACCGCCGGTATAGGTGATCACGGTTTCATAGTCGATGTCGGCGACATGGGTGCTTACCTCGTTGAGAAAATGGCGGTCGTGCGAAATAACGATCAGGCAGCCATCATAGTTGCGCAGGTAGTTCACCAGCCAATGGACGGAATCGAGATCGAGGTTGTTGGTCGGCTCGTCCAGCAGCAGACCGCCGGGATTGCCGAACAACGCCTGCGCCAGCAGCACACGCACTTTTTGACCGCCCTGCAGCTCAGACATTTTGCGCTCGTGCAGCGGCTCCGGAATATCCAGCCCATCGAGCAACGTCGCCGCATCTGATTCGGCGGTGTAGCCACCCTCGTCGCCGACAATCCCCTCGAGTTCGCCGAGGCGCATGCCATCTTCGTCCGTCAGTTCACTGTAGTCTTTGGCGTACAGAACTTCGCGATCCTGCAAAGCTTTCCAAAGCCCGTGATTGCCCATAATGACCGTATCAATCACACGGAATTCATCAAAGGCGAACTGATCCTGCCGCAACACGCCCATTTTTTTGGGGCGGGTGATGGAGCCCTTGGAAGGCTCGATTTCGCCCGACAGAATCTTCATCAGGGTGGATTTCCCTGCCCCGTTGGGTCCGGTGATGGCGTAGCGCCGGCCAGCCAAAAAAGTCGTGGTCACATCCTCGAACAGAACACGAGCGCCGAAGCGCATGGAGACGTTGTTAATAGATAGCATTAATAGATCAGAAAGCGGAAACCTTCGCGTGGGAATTGACAGCTTGTGGCGCGAGCGAGGCGCTGAAGCGGCTAAGCTTTAGTGTACTACGGATGGATGCGCCGAATCTCTGGAATAGCCCCACGGAGAGAGTCGACACATGCCTGGGGAATTGTGGCGTTCTGGCGTGTCCACTCGAAAAAAGTCTGCGCGGCAGGCTCGATGCGTTCGTCGATACTTTCCCTGCTGTAGTCAGTGTTCTCGTCGACCGCGGAGCCGGTTAGACAGAGCACCCACGTTTCGATGCTGCGTTTCGGAATGAGGTGAACGATTTTCTCATCGTTCTTTCGTTCTTCAATTAGCGTTCTGGCAAGTTGTTGGCGCCGATGCTCGACAGAATGAATGTCGGCATCAATGACGACAATCAGCCGCGTTTCGGCACGCTTGGCACGGTGGCGATACGCCGCAACCGCGCTCGGGTAGCGTTCCCGCACCCACTGTTCTCCGCAGCCGCGGCTATTGGGCAACGATTCGAATCTGATTCTTCGCGGTTCGATCTTGATCCGGGCCAAGTACTTTCGGACAAAGGCTTGATGTCTTCGGTCTTCACACAAAACAACGACCTCAGACGGCTTACTCACTCTCCCATCCGCGCGCTATCAATTCAGAAGGTGACAGGCAGCTCTCCGGGTCGCCAGAGAATTTCGAGACCCGCGCGGGACCGTTGCCCTCGCGGCTGAAGTTGACGCCGTAGTCAGGCGCCCACTGATTCATGATCTCGGGATGGTGCGAAATGATGATGAGCTGTCCTTTGCCTTCGTCAATCATTTCCGATGCTGCTGTTAGCCAGGGTTGAATCTCACGGAGAGAGATAAAGTTCTCCGGTTCGTCAATCAACACTGGAAAATCGTTCGCAATCACGAAGTGAAGAATCGCGTACAAACAGATCAAGCATTTTTGCCCCTCCGAAAGCTCCTGAAAACGAAACGAACAATTGCCGCCCCCCGCCACAGAGAATTTGGCCGTGAGCAAGCTGACGCCCTCGCCGGCCGCTTCGAGTTGGAGGGACGCAAAGCCGTCCAGCGCCTCAGATAAATTCTTTCGGAAGTAAGAATTCACAAGAGGCAGTCTTTGGATGAGCTGACGGTACCAAGCTGCGAAATTCGAAAGGTTTGGGTTGGGATGGGACGCTTCGTTCTCAGCCCGGGCCGTCATACTGAACGGATCCATCCGATAGCCCTGCAATGCTTCGAGCCACTTTTTGAAGCGAGTGAGCTTCCGATTATCTCCCTGGTACACGATGGTTGCGAGCGCCGAACGTCCCGCATCGAAAGGGTATGAGGCCGTCGGTTCAAGGTTGTCATTGAATAGTTGAACATGGCCGTTCGTAAACGAGAAGATCGGCTTGTCATCAACGTGAACAGACTCTGACGAGACGAAAGGGGTTCGTGGTTCTCCGCCAGCCATGACAGTCAAATGGTACGAATAGTTTTGGCTGGCGATGGCTGCGCCGATTTCGAAGGTTTGTTGTTCCAGAGTAAGCCAGCGTGTGCGTTGATTCCAAAGAAGATTCAACTGGACGGAAGACTCTAGGTTGTGCGCTCCGGTCGAGAATGCTCGCACGAGCAGCAGCGCATCCATCCACGACGACTTTCCAGACCCGTTCGCGCCCAATATCAACTGCTTGCGCTCCGGCCGATACTCAAAATTGACGAAGCACCGGAAGTTGTTGATGTACAGCCGCGTGAGCATTGATCTGATTCTACAATCCGGAGCGGTTCCAGGTACACTGGCCCTATGCCCAAGTGCGCCATACTTTGTTTAGCCGCCATGCTTCCGCTCGCCGCCCAAACTCCGGAATTGAAGCACCGTTTCATTCAGGTGAACGGCATCAAAATGCACATCGCCGAGCAAGGCGAAGGGCCGCTGGTGGTATTGGTGCATGGCTTTCCCGAACTTTGGTATAGCTGGCGCCACGTTCTGCCGGCGCTGGCGGCCGCGGGCTATCACGCCGTGGCTCCGGACATGCGGGGATATGGACAGACCGACGCTCCGCCGGATCCCGCCGACTACACGCTGCTCAAGCTAGCCGGCGATATCGTCGGCGTGGTGCATGCGCTGGGCTATGATCAGGCGGTGATTGCCGGACACGATTGGGGCGCGCCAGTCGTCTATACCGCGGCCAATCTCCGGCCGGATATGTTCCGCGCGGTCGTCCTGTTGAGTGTGCCCTTCTCGGTCCGCGGCGAAGGCGGCATAAAACCGAGTGAGGCCATGCGGCGGATGATGCCGCCCGGCAAGCAGTTCTACCAAACCTATTTCCAGGCGCCGGGCGTCGCAGAGAAGGACTTGGAGGCCGACCCCAAGCGCACCATGCGGATGTTGCTCTATTCGGCTTCAGGCTCGATTCCGAAACAAGATAAATGGCGCTATATCTTCGGGACCAATGAAAAAGTACTCGATACCGTCACCGATCCCCAGCAGCTTCCCGCCTGGCTAAAGCCGGAAGATATCGATTACTACGCCAACGAATTTGCGCGCACGGGCTTTCGCGGCGGGTTGAATTATTACCGATCGCAGGATCTCACTTGGTCCGAGACCGGCTTCCTGGTTGGGCGCAAGCTGCTGCAACCCACTCTCTATGTCGCCGGCCAGGACGATCCCGTGGTCGAGTTTGCCAAGGGAGGAGTGGACAATCTGGAAAAAAGCGTACCGAATCTTTGGAAGAAAGTGCTGCTTCCGGGAGTGGGACATTGGACGGAACAGGAAGATCCCGCGGACGTGAACCGCCTGTTCCTGGAATTCCTGAAATCGCTGAAATAGGAGGCGGAGCAAGTCCGCCTCCCTATCGGCCTAGTGATGTTCGCCGCGGTGCTCTTCGTGCCCGCCCCGCGCGGGAGCCGGCCGAACCTCATGACGCTCGACGCGGGGACCGGCAACCGGCGCGCGGCGGTCAACATAGGGATGGGCGTACACCGCCCGGTTCGTCCAGGTGCGTCCCCAGGGCTGACGGTCGATGATGATGTTGTGCGACCGCCAATCGAAGGCAGGTCCGCGCCAGCCAAACGGAAGGAACGCGCCGATGGTCACCGCCGGGCCAAACCGGATGGCGCCGCCCACAAAGAAGCCTGGACGCGGACGTCCAAAGACGATAAACGGATCGTAAATGGGCGGATAAATGTACGCGGCATTTACCGGCACGATCTGGATATAGCCTGGATCCGCGATCACGCGATCATAAGGGTTGGTCTGCAGATATCCATAGTTGTAGGCGAGTTGCCGTTGCCGCTGTACCGCGTCCATCACATCGTTGCGCTGTTCCAGAACCGCGTTTCCCAGGGCCGAGGTCCAATTCATGTCGCTGGCCATCATGTTCAGCGTGGAGGGAAAAGGTAAAAGAGACAGGACGCTGGGATCCCAGGGCAGATTGTCTTCCTGAATCGCCTGCGCGAGTTGCTGGCCGTTCAACATGCTGTGTTGGTTGGCCCAATTGGCGGCGTCGGGAATCTGATTATAAAAGGTCGACGCGGTCATTACTTGCGCCAGCAACGGGTCGGGATACAAGGCAATGCGGCCCACTAACTGATCGAGTTGCTGCGGCGGAATCATGGCCGGAGCGGCCTGTTGGGGATAACCCTGCTGCGGGTAACCCTGTTGCGGCGGATACTGCTGTTGCTGTTGTTGTGGATAGGGCGGTTGCTGCTGCGGATAGGGCGGTTGTTGTTGCGGATAAGGCTGCGCCTGCAATCCCAACAGCCCCAGAATAAGAACTGGGAAAACTACTTTCTTCATGATTATTTGTCCTCCGGGAGGTCGTGAATCCTACTGCGCCTACCCGTCACAATAGACGTCTGTTGCAGGATACCGCGTACAGACTCGGAGGAGGTTCTCGTTAAAAAGCTTTTAGGGGCGAAGGCACGTGAACGGCCGGCGAGGCGCCCCCAAGACGGGGCCACAAGCTTCTTTACAGCAAGCGGAAATTCACTTCGACGGTGGCTAGAACCGGAACCGGCTGCCGGTCGGCGGCGATTGTTATTACAATAGGTAATGACGTGCTGGAGCTCAAAGTCCGCCGATTTGGAAACTCGCTGGGCATCGTCCTGCCGAAAGAGGTTATCGACCGCCTGGACGCCGCCGAGGGTGAGCCTCTGTTCCTGATCGAGGCGCCGGACGGCGGCTATCGGCTCACTCCTCACGACCCTGGATTCGAGAATAAGATGGCGAAAGCGGATGACATTATCGGCCGCTACGGCAATACGCTCGCCGTTCTGTCCAAGTGACTTCTGTCTAAGTGACTTCTGCCAAGTGAATGACCCGGTCTGGATCGATCACAACGACGCGCTGGTGCTGCACGATCGGCTGCTCGCGTTGTATGGCGGCGCGGCGGGATTGCGCGACGATGGGCTATCGAAATCGGCGCTGGCCCGGCCGCAGCAACACTTTGCTTATGCCGAAACCCGCGATATCTTCGAAATGGCCAGCAAATACACGGCCGGCATCGTTCGCAGCGATCCTTTCATCGATGGCAACAAACGCACCGGTTTCCTGGTGGGAATCCTGTTTCTCGAACTTAATGGCCACCGCTTCACCGCCAGCGAGGAAGATGCAGCTCGGGCGGTTATGGACTTGGCCGCCGGAACCCTGGACGAACCAGGCTATAGCGCCTTTCTGCGCGCGAATTCCCAGTAGTGACCCTCAGCTATGCCGCTTCCGCGCGCGCACCGAAGCAACCGCCCGGCAGGCTGCGGGAACGGTAACCCACTGTCCCGGGTCCACCGGCTCTGAGTTCACGTAGAGGCTCCAATGCAGATGCGGGCCGGTGGAGCGGCCCGTAGAACCTACATAGCCGATCACGTCGCCTCGCTTGACTATCGCCCCCTCGGTAGTCGCGAATTTCGACAGATGCAGGTACATGGTGAGAACCCCCTGCCCGTGATCGATGCCAACCGTGTTGCCATGCAGGTTCCAGGATTTGACTAGCCTGACCACGCCGTCCGCCACGGCATGAACCGGCGTCCCGGCGGGACTTCCCTGGTCGAGGCCGCCATGAAAATCGCCGGTAGGTTTGCCGTTCTGAAAGCGTCGCACGCCGAACGGCGAGGTTAGGCAATTGGGAACCGGGAGTTCAAACGGCTCCGCCCAAAAGCGCTTCCCGGAAACCGTATTGCGAAAGGCCGCGCTCAAGTCCGCTTCACCGGGCGAGAGCGAAAGGCCGGCGATCTCCTTGCTCAAGACGATATTCTGGACCGGATAATGCGCGTCGGTTACGGTAACCGGAGTGGCGCGCTTCACCGCTCCGGCCGCATCCAGAAACTCCAGCTCGTACGGACCAGGCCGTTGTTCTACCGGAATCGGCATCAATCCGAGCAAACCACCTTCGGGCGCCGCAAACAGACGCACCGTGTGGCCATCCATCCGTGCCGCTTTTATTCCGTCTGAGGCGTGAACGCGTAGCGTTGTCCCTTGTTCGACAATCAGCCGGTCAATCGTCTGGGAAAACACGACGGGAATCGTAAACAGCAGTAGCCACCGCACTGTAGAGTGATCGGCCCTTGTGGCATAAACCTTTGTGCCGTAAACCTGACAGTCGAGCGGGTTTACTGCGAGCCCCGGCGCAGCAGCATGGTCTTAGCGGTGTGAAAAATAATAAAAAAATCGAGCGCCGGCGACATATTCTTGATGTAGTACAGATCGTACTCGAGTTTATTCATCGTGTCTTCTATGGTCTCGCCGTATTTGTAATTGATCTGCGCCCAGCCGGTAATCCCAGGCTTCACGCAATGCCGCTGGCTGTAGTACGGAATCTTCTTCTCGAGTTCGGTGACGAACTCCGGCCGTTCGGGGCGAGGACCAACCACGGACATTTGCCCCTTCAGTACATTGAAAAGCTGCGGGAGTTCGTCCAGCCGGAGACGCCGCAGCCAGCGCCCAATCGGCGTGATGCGCGGGTCGTCTTTCTTGGCCCAAACAGCGCCGGTGCGCGCTTCCGCATCCACATACATGGAACGGAATTTGTACAGCGTGAACGGAACATCGCGTTGTCCTACCCGCTTCTGCCGATAGAGAATTGGACCCGGCGACGAGATCCGCACCGCCAGGGCAACCAGCAGCATAACGGGGGAAAAAACCACCGCCCCTACCAGCGCCAGCAGCACCGAATAGGCGGTCTGAAACGTCACCTGTTTCGGATTGGGGCCCAGTTCGCTGGTAAAGATCAACTGGGACGGGCGGATTTCACGGATACACACGCGCCCAAAAGTCGACTCGTAGGTGTTCTGCACTTCCTGGATGTGAATGCCGGAAAATCGCAGTCGTAGTAGTTCTTCCATCGGCAGGCGTTGGCGGCGCTCCGCCATGCCGACCACAATGCGGTCCGGCTTTATCTTGTTGACAATACTAGTCAGATCCGCAACCGGGCCAATCACATTGCAACCGGGCAGATCGGCGCCGGGATCGTCCAGGTCGTCCACATAGCCGACACAACTGAGGCCGGACTCGGGATGATCCGCCAGGTACCCGGCGATTTCCCGGGAAGCCGAAGAACTACCAAGAAACAATAAACGCTCCGAACCCAGGGCGCGAAATATCACCGCGCCGTAGAGCAGACGCCAGGCTGGCAAGAGAACCAGCGTCAGCCCGCTGCCATAAATCATCTGCCACTTGGGGAGTGTCCAGTCCGGTAGTCTCAAGTAGCTGAGCAGCGCCTGGGTCAGGAACGCGATTCCCAAAATCAGGCAAAGTTGTTGAACCAAAAGGATTCGAGACTTGATTCGAAACTGCGTATAGAGGTCGTGAAGGTAAATGCCGATCATCAGGCCAGCGACCACGATCGTCAGCCGCCAAAAGCCGTTGTCGTAAAGAAAGAAAATTCCGGGATCTATATCGAGGGTGAAAAAGCTGGCGACAATGTAACAGGAGTAAATGAGGACGATTTCCGACGCCAACAGCGCGAGCACGCTGGCGGGAACAAACACGTTGAAGATCCGAATCATCGGCGAGTACTAAGCACGAACGAAACTGAGGGGTGAACTCATAAGCGATTCATCGGCAATGTCCGGGCAGGATGTTAACCCGCCCGAAGCAATCGGGAGCGACCGTTAGAGTCCTTACAATCCAACTCTTTAGTATGACATGCCCGGGTCGCTTGCCGTGTGTCGAAAGTCGCCAGGATATTTTGAATTGCGTATTAGAATCAACTATTTACGCAGAAGCAAGGTCCTGATGCAAAACGAAGCCAAACCGCCTGGGCTACACTAAAGGAGATCATGGAAGCACTAAAAACGGTAGTGGAGACGCTGGAAGAGCGCATAAGAAACCGGACGGCCCGCGTTGGCGTGGTCGGTCTCGGCTACGTCGGGTTGCCTCTGGCGATAGAATTCGCCAAAGCGGGCTTCCACGTCACCGGCATCGACGTGTTGGCGTCGAAGGTGGACCAACTCAACCAGGGAATCTCTTATATACAGGATGTGCCCACCGAAGAAGTGCGGCAGCTTGTTGAAAGCAAACGCTTTCAAGCCACCACGGACTTCTCGGTGATTGCCGACCTGGATACCATCAACATTGCGGTTCCCACACCTTTGCGCAAGACCAAAGACCCGGACATGAGCTTTGTGGTCAATGCCTGTCAGGAAGTTGCCAAGTATTTCCGGCCGGGCAAGCTGGTCATTTTGGAGTCCACCACCTACCCCGGCACTACGGACGAACTGCTGTTGCCGATGCTGGAGCGGCCGGGCCTGCGCGTGGGCGAGCATTTCTTCTTGTGCTTCTCGCCGGAGCGCGTAGATCCGGGCAATCCCAATTTTCAGACCCTGAACATCCCCAAAGTAGTAGGCGGCATCACGCCCGCGTGCACCAAGGTAGGCGCTCTGTTTTACTCGCAGGCCTTGCAGAAAGTGGTTCCGGTCAGCTCGACGCAGGTGGCGGAGATGGTGAAATTGCTCGAAAACACCTTCCGCATGATCAACATCGGTCTGGTCAACGAAATGGCGCTGATGTGCGATCGCATGGGAATCAACGTCTGGGAAGTGATTGACGCCGCTGCGACTAAACCATTCGGATTCATGCCGTTTTACCCGGGTCCAGGCCTCGGCGGGCATTGTATTCCGATCGATCCGTTCTACCTGTCCTGGAAATCGAAGCAGGCCGGCATCGAGGCGCGCTTCATTGAACTGGCCGGCGCGATCAATGGCCAGATGCCACATTTTGTCGCGGATAAAATCCAGAACGCGCTGAACGACCACTCGAAACCGGTGAAGGGATCCCACGTTCACATTCTGGGCGTGGCTTACAAACGCAACATCGACGATGTCCGCGAATCCCCGGCTCTCGACATAATCTTGCTTTTGAAACGTAGGGGCGCGCGGGTCACTTTCAGCGATCCGTTTGTACCGTCGTTGCGCTTGGATCATGGAGAGAGCGAAATGACGCGCCAAGATCCGCTAACCAGCGCCGCCGCAGCGGATTGCGTGGTGGTTGTGACGGACCATGCGGATTTCGATTACGCCGCCATCCTAGAACGGTCGAAACTGATCGTCGATACGCGCAACGCTTACCGTAATCTGGCTTCGCCCAAGATTGTGCGGCTTTAGCGCCTACCAGATTTCTATCGCTACGACGGCTGGCAACGAACCGAGAACAAACACGCGGATATATTCGCCGGAGAGGCGGCCTTCCAGAAAGCCAACGCGCTCCGAATCGGAAGTACCTGGCGATGTCAGCAACTGTGCCCCTACCTGGTAGCCGTGGTTCGCCAGTAGCGTCTTGTAGTATCCGGTGGTCTGGTCGAACGTGTACGGCGCCGAATAGTAGCCGTCCAGATACTTACGGTGGGTCGCGGCGTCGACGTGCGTGACGCCATATTCCCGGAACTGGCTGCCTGAGATTGGGTTGAGCCAGTCCGGCCATCCAACGGAGATGGAGTGAAACGGGACCGGAACGTCGATCACGAACATGGTCTTGATGGCAGTGCCGCTGTCGCTTTCCCGGATCTGCACCAGCGCCGCGCGCTTGGGAATTTGCACGCGAATGGTAGTGCCTAAGCCGTCGTAGTTGGCCTCAAACTCTACGCCTGCGTCGGCAAACTGATGCTCATAGTACGCAATCACTTCGGCTACCGTGGCGCTGGTCGAATACGAGCATTCGTTGCTAGTGGAGGTGACGGCCTCGCCGGTAGAAGCGGCATTGGGAAACGGCGCCAGCCACGGCGGATTGTCGAGGTTGGGTTCTTGGGCGCTGGCCAGCACCATCCCGAGAGCCGCCATGACTACCAATCCTCGCCCGAAATGCATCTGAGCGCATATCGGCGACTCTGGAGAGATGCCTTAGCGTTGCTTTCGCTTAGTAGCGATCGATCCTGGCGATATAACACCCGGCCTGGGCGTTGCGTACGTCTATGTACTCAACTTCGGGGTCTGCCAGGAATTCTGTTAACGGAGACTCCACATCTCCGGCGATGACTGGGGAACGCTGTACTCGCCAGCCCTGGTTCGAGTGGGCTTCAAGAAACAGCGGAAGGTGGCGGAGAGCATCGGGAAACCGGTTGCCCTGGTAGCGTGCGCACTCATGCCGGTGAATGAAGATCGGGCCCGGCGCGGGTAGGCCCGCGGTTGGCCGCAAACGGATTGTAAGTAAATAGAATTCGTTCTTCTTCGCCCTCCCGGAAGGTCGCGAGACAAGACCGGCAAGGACCATAGGAATGCGCCATTTCGACGTGCGCCGGATGGCCGTAGCCGGGCGCGAGCAAGGTTTTCCGGACCGCCTGGGCGATTTCAGGAGCAAGCGCGACTACGCGATAGGTTTCGTTCATGCCTCCAGCATGCCGCTTTTTGCCGCTGGAGAAAATCCGAACCTTGCGCTCGAATTGCCGCGGAAACCGGGGAACGTCTCGTCCGTCCCTGGTTTTCTCACACGGTGGTTTTGCGCTTGTCGCGGAACTTGGCGCGGAACTTTTCCACCTTCGGCCAGACGATCATCCGGCAATATGGCTGGTTCGGGTTGTTGACGAAGTACTCCTGGTGATAATCTTCGGCAACGTAAAACTCCGTGGCCGGTTCCACTTCAGTAACGATCGGGCTCTTGAACTCTGGTTGTAGCTCCGCGATCACCTGCTCAGCCGTTTGCTTCTGCTCCGCCGAATGATGAAAGATCACAGACCGGTATTGCGTCCCGACGTCATTGCCCTGCCGGTTACGCGTGGTTGGATCGTGGATTGCGAAGAAAACCGCCAGCAGTTCGCGAAAGCTCAGTTGCGCTGGATCGAAATGGACCTGCACCACTTCGGCGTGTCCCGTTCTTCCGGTGCAAACCTGTTTATAGTTGGGGTTGGGAACTTGGCCGCCCATGTAGCCGGATTCCACTGAGCCGACTCCGTCGAGTTCATCGAAGACGGCCTCCAGGCACCAAAAACAGCCTCCGCCCAAAGTGACTACTTCTTCGTCCATATAACTATTACTGCCGCCACTCGTCGATGAGATTGGCTACCAGCGCGGTCCAGCCGGTCTGGTGACTGGCGCCGATACCCGCGCCATTGTCGCCGTGAAAATGTTCGTAGAACAGTAGATAGTCCCGCCAGTGGGGGTCGTTTTGAAATTTCTCCGAGCCCCCGAAGACCGGGCGGTGGCCATTGGCGTCCCGCTTGAAGATATTAATCAGGCGGCCGGCAATTTCCCCGGCCATTTGCTTGGGAGTAATCACCTCGCCATTCGGACCGGGCAGGCCAAACTCGGGGCCAAACGCCTCGCTGAATTTGATGAGCGATTCGACAATCAGGTAGGAAGTCGGAAACCAAATGGGGCCGCGCCAGTTGCTGTTGCCGCCCTTCAATTTGACGATCTCTTCCGCCGGCTCATAGCGCACAATGCTGGAACCGAACTGGAACGGATGCTCACGATGGAATTTCGAAAGACTGCGGATGCCATAGTCGGACAGGAACTCGTCTGAATCCCAGATGCGTTCCAGAATGCGCCGGAACTGCTCCCGGTCGACGATAGAAAGCACCAGGATCGGCTCACCGTCGCGCGTGTCCTTCCAGCAGGCATGGCGCACCAACTCCGGCCGGTTGCGCAAAAACCATTCGACGTTCGCCATCAGGTGGGGATGCTGCCGCAGTTCGTTGTTATAGAGAACCTCCACGGCAAACAGCGGAATCAGGCCCACCAGCGAGCGCACCCGGAAGCGGTGAAAATCGCCATTGGGGTAGCGCAGGACATCATAAAAGAAGCCTTCCTCTTCGTCCCAGAGTTGGATGGAGCGGCCACCCATGTTCTTCATCGCCGAGCTGATGTAGATATAGTGCTCAAAGAACTTGGTGGCGAGATTGCCGTAGGTCTTGTTCTCCTTCGCCAGTTCCATGGCGATGTGCATCATGTAGAGGCAGAAGAACCCCATCCAACCAGTACCGTCGGACTGCTCGAGAATCGCGCCTCCCGGAAGCTTTTCACTCCGGTCTACCACGGTGATATTGTCGAGCCCCAGGAATCCGCCTTCAAAAACGTTGTTTCCCTGGCTGTCGACTTTATTCACCCACCACGCAAAATTGATCAGCAGCTTGTGGAAGCATTTCTCCAGAAACTCGCGATTGTCGTTGCCGGTGCGCTCCCGCTCCAGCTCATACACCCGCCAGACAGCCCAGGCATGGACCGGCGGATTGAGGTCTGAAAACTCCCACTCGTACGCCGGAAGCTGCCCATTGACATGCTGGAACTGCTCAAACAGCAAAAACCATAGATTGTCTTCGGCGAAACCGGGATCGACTAACGCGATGCCGACGCATTGGAAAGCCAGATCCCAGGCGGCAAACCACGGATACTCCCACTTGTCCGGCATCGAGAGAATCCGCATGGAATTGAGATGATGCCAACGGATGTCGCGGCCGTGCTTGCGCTGTTCGGGCGGCGGAGAGTTGGGATTGTCGCCCTGGAGCCAGAGGTCCACGTCAAAGTAGTACATCTCTTTGCTCCAGAGCAGTCCCGCAAACGCTTGCCGCTGGATCATTCGCTCTTCTTCACTGGCGTGGGCCGGGTGAACGCAGTCGTAGAAGCGGTCCGCTTCAAACTTGCGCATGGCGATGATGTCGTCAACCGTATGCAGCGGTTGGCTGAGACGCTCCGGAGAAAGGCGTAGACGCACCACCGCCGACTCGCCCGCGGGAATATTCAGGCGATAGTCGAAGCACATCTTGGTGCCTTGCAACTCGGGATTCACCGCGCCTTCTTCACCCTGAATGATGTAGCGGTGAAACGCGTCCTTGACGTAAGGCGTCGAGTTGGAGGATCCGTAGAGCCGCTCGGCGTTGTTTTCGTTATTAGTGAACAGCGGCGTTCCGCCGGCCTGGGCGTAAAAATAGCGCGGACCCAATTGATAGGTTGCGCGGAGATTCCGGGGCGGCTCGCCGCCGGTATCGTCGGCGGTTACGCTGACAAAGCCGTCTCCCATTTCACCGGCTTTGATCGACGGCTGCTTGTAGGGCGGATCGGTCCAACTCCAGGTGTTGCGAAACCAGAGATGCGGCAATAGGCGCAGCTCCGCTGCTTCGGGCCCGCGGTTGAACACCTCGATACGGACGCAAATATCTTCCTCTGAAGCCTTGGCGTATTCGGCAAATACATCGAAATAGCGATCTTGCTCGAAAATGCCGGTGTCGATCAGCTCAAACTCTGGGCCACGGTCGCCGCGCCGGCGATTCTCCTCCACCAGCCACGAGTAAGGATACTCGCCTTGCGGGTATTTGTACAGATACTTCATGTAGCTGTGAGAAGGCGTGCTATCGAGGTAATAATAATATTCCTTGACGTCTTCGCCGTGGTTGCCTTCACCGCTGTTGACGCCGAACAGGCGCTCTTTCAGAATCGGGTCGCGCCCGTTCCACAAGCCCAGCCCGAAGACCAGTAGTTGATAGCGGTCGCAGACGGCGCCGAGACCGTCTTCGCCCCAGCGATAGGCCTTGCTACGGGCCATGTCATGCGTCAGGAAATCCCAGGCGGTGCCGTTGGCGCTATAATCCTCGCGCACGGTGCCCCAGGCACGCTCGCTGACATAAGGACCCCACTTGCGCCACGGGCGGACGAGGGTTCCTTCGTAGGGACCGTGCAGTCTCTTGAACTCCGCTGTCTCAGTAATGGGCTTCATGGCCGTTCCCATTTCTATCCCGGGCTATTGACTAGCCCGGGCATTCAATTTTGTGAAGAAAACGCAGTTCCTACTATGACACACGGAACTGGCTTTTCGGGGCCGGCGCCAGCGCAAACGTCAGTTTTATTTCGCCTTGGCCTTGGCCGCGTTGGTGAGTCCCTGGGTGTGGCACTCTATACACGTATTTTGGAACGTGTGGCAAGTGAAGCAGGCGCTGGTGTTGAGCATCGCCTGATAGGCGTGAGCGCCGGCCTTAAAGATCGGCAGAGGTATATGACTTCTCGGCAGCTCGTTGTGACAGCGGCTGCAATAGTCGGAGTCGTGACACGTTGCGCACGTCGTTTTGTCGAGTTCGACGTACTGGCCATGAATGTCGTCTTTCCAGCGCGCCGTGTGCGAAGCCGGCCGCATCACGATGTGGCACGAAACGCACTGCTCCTTTACGCCCGCCGCCGGCACTACGTTCTGGTGGCAGACGAAGCACTTGGCGTTCGGCTCGGAAGCCGCCTCCTCGTGATGAAGCCGGAAACTCTCGGTGTGGAACGCCGGCTTCACGCCGCGGGTGTGACTGACCGGAGTAAACAGGCCCTTGGTGGTGTCTTCATGACACGTCTTGCAGTCCGACATGCGGAATTGCGCGGCCACTCGACTGGAATCGTGGCACTGCACGCAATCGATCATTTGGGGCAGCGTAAGGTTGGTAAGGCTGGTGCTTTCCGGAACCGCATAATGGCAGGTGGTGCATTGGAGGCTGAGCCGGTCTTTTTGATTGAAATGAGCGATGTGCGAAAACTTGATGTCGACATATTTCCCGGAGACCACAATTTTGGCGATCATGCGCCGCTGTTCGGTAAAGCCGGGATTTTCGATTTCCTCAGGCGTGTGACAGCCGCGGCATCCGGCCGCGTCCAGCGAAGCATCCAGCTTGGGCGTCATGCCCGGTTTGGAGTGGCAGGCGGCACATTGGGCGTGACTGGGAAATTTAGCGAAGATACCCTGCGCGTCGAAGGTATGGCAGAAGGTACAATCGGCGCGGAAACCGGTCTTCGGATTGATGCGCGCCTCCGGGTCGACGTGCTCATGGTGTGAAAACTTGAAGAGAATGGCGCGCGTCGACTTGTAACGCGGGAATGGAAGCAGATCCGCGGCGCCCGAGGGCGGGAATTCACTGTGGCACTGTGCGCAGATGATTTGCTTGATGTCTTTGTCGAAATCGTCGGCATGGCAGACCTTGCACTGGTCGTGCCCCGGCCGTTTGAGCACGACCGAGCCTTCCTTTTCCGGCGTGTGGCAAAGACTGCATTCCAAGGTGCCTAGCTGTTTGGCGTGAAATGCGTGGATAAAGAAATCCTTCGAGGCAGGCGGGGTCGCGGCGGGCGCCGCCGCCGGGGCCTCCTTGCTCTGTCCAGACCCGGCAGGGGCCTGTCCAAATCCGGCGGGCGTCAACAACAGCGCAAGCGCCGCTACACTGGCGAGCGCGTAACGTTCTCGAATCGAGCGTCGAATCGTAGTGATGTCAGTCATCCGGTTTGTCAGTATTTCCATGCGACCCCCACGTGCAAGGAGCGCGAGTTGCTGAGATCGGGCCGCAGCAGAAAGAAATCGTTGTCGAGGTTGTAGTCGAAGAACACTCTCGAATGCTGATCCACTTTCCACCAGGCGCCGGCCAGCCAGCCGCTCTGGTGGAGATTGTCTACATAGAAGAACCGGTCTTGCATACTCACGCGCCGGTAGTATACGCCGCCGTTTAGACTGAAGCGGCCTTCTCCGAAGGAACGCCGGATCTCACCGGTTAGATCCTTAACGCTGGTCTCGCCGGTTCCGGTGAGGCTGTCGAACGTGGTCGCGCCAAAAGGGCTCAGACGATCGGTGTTGCGCTGATGGTATTCAAAAAATGTCTCGACTTTGCGCATGGGAAACACCTGAGAGTTTACCCGATAGTCTTCAAAAGAGCTGTCGAAGGGCGTTGCGTCATTTTTGTCGTTCAGGCGGCGGATCGCGGCCGAGGCGCCTAAGCGGAACCTGGCAGTGATCGTCCTGCGGGCATTGATCGCAAATTGGCTATATGGCGTTAAGGGCCCGAGATACAACCGCAGCAACTGAACGTTGGAGTCGTCGCTGCGAGCCGCTTCGAGAAAGTCGTATTGATAATCCTTGTCACTCAACTTCTGAAAGAAACTAACGTGAAGTCCGCTTTTGTTCGAGTTATAGACGCCTTCGGCGCTAAAATCGACGGGTGTTCCACCGTAAATGCGCAGATATGAATGGAGCAGCCAGTGCTGGTTGAAGCGGTGCCGCACGGCCACCGTGTGGCTGCCTTTGATGTACCAGATGCCTTCGTAAGTCACGCTGGTATCGGGGTTCACTTTGAAGGTTACATTGGCCCCGCCCATCGTGCGCTGATCGGGGGCTCCGAAGATGGAGAATCTTCTGCCGCCAAAAACGGTGAGCGCGTAGAGCGGGCGATCCACGGTAAACGCGGCCCCGTCAATGGGCGCCAATTCCGACCCGTAAACGTACTGCCTGCCGATGGTTAGCGAAGTACCCGCCCACGCCCCGTCGGTAGGCTTGCTGTTGATTTCAATCGTAGCGGTCTGCCATTCGTAACGCTTGGAGCTGGGAAATGTTTCTATGACGTTCGCCGCCGGGTTGCCAAGGCCGACCGGAGTGGCATCCTGAAGGTAGCGCAGAGCGAAATGAGTATTGATGCGATCGGAACCCCAGCCGCGCGTCCCGAAATCGAGAAAGCTCTCCACCCGATTGGCGTCCGACGCAAAGTCGGCCGGATAGGGATATCCGGCGGCGCTAAAGATATTGCTTGGCGCCCCGTTGACAATCCCGGTTAAAGTCGGCTGGCCAGTAAAGCTGGTGTCGTACCGCCAGAAGTCCGCCTTCAACTCCATGAAGAAGTGGGTCGCGAAGTCATCGACCGACTTGGTCTTGGTGGTCTCCGGTGGCGGACCCAGCGCGGGATCGGGTTTGATTTGGGGGATGGTGCCCTGCAGCAGCGAATCCCACGAGGACTCGACACTGGGCGCTCCTTCGCTGGGCGTACCCGGTTTTTGGGCAGCCGCCGATCCTGCCGCCTGTCCCCAAAGAACCATGGGGGCGCCGGCTAGAAAGATCGCAATGCCCAAACGAACCGCGCTAGTTTTCACAGCAGAACTACTAAAGAGTTTTGTCAACTTGTGCCTGCTTGTGTTCGAGTTTTTGTTTTTAATGAGTGCTTCGACGTGCCCGGTCTGCTGCTGCCAGCCGGTTCTTGGCCAACTGGATATGCCATACGTATGTGTCGCTGTGCCACTGAGTGGCCTGTAGATAAAGATTCAACTCGCTCATCTCATTAGCGGTCTGGTTGAGCGTCCTATAAATTTCCGCCAGGCTCCAATGTACGTGCGCGTTGTTAGCCTTGTCGGGCATCACCTGCGCATAGACCGTCGTATTCGTCGGCGAAAGAACCAGTTCCGCTTGATAGGCCGTGATCGCTTGTTGATAAAGATTCTGAGCCGTGGCCGGATCGGTCGCCGCTTCGGCCATCTCCGTATAGACCTCCCCGATGGCTGCGTTCACGCCCAGATGCAGAGGATCGATATTCAGCACATCCTGATATAGCGAGATCGCCTGCGTAGGATCGGAGTCGCGTAACAATCCAGCCAGCCGCAAGCGAACCGTAAAGATACAGGGCGGCGGGTTCATCGGTCCCGTCGGCACTACCGTAACGAGTTGGCAGGTATTGTTGGCCAGGTTGTTCATGGACACTGCCATCTGATAATCCGCAATCGCGTCGGTAGTATCTCCCAAATCGTCCTGTTCGTGGAGGCCCCGCTGCATGTAATCCCACGGATTGGCGGGTTGCGTGATCTTGAGAAGATTCCAATCCACTCGCCCCTCGAAATAGAACGGATTGGGCATAAAATAGTTGGGGTTGGTCGTCTGGAACGTCACCCCTGGTACATAGGTGGACGATGGAGTGACCGAAGGGGCCGGGGGCGAACTCTGCGCGAGAGCGCCGACAACTAATAACGGGAGAAAAGCAATTCTCGATATTTGTTTCGTCATGAAGTTACTCCTGCACATTGACGGTGGTGTCGGCGGAGGCAATCGCCGGCAGACTTTTCAGCAGATCGTCAAGACGCTGCTCGCTCAGCAGGCCAAGGTCATGCCCGGAAGGTCCGTTGGGCCCGGTGGTGCGGATCAAGAACCGGAAAAACAACGGCGGGAAGTGCTCGTAGTTAACCTGCGCGTGGACGTGCAACGGCGCCTTGAGCGACGTGATGCCCAATTCCGCGAGTTCAGCCTGGGTCGGCAGCGTGATGTCGTAGTTAAACGTACGGGGAATCAGCGGCTGCAGCGACCGATAGTTGTCTACCGTATTCGCCAATGCCGCGCTGAAAGTCTCTTCATAATGCGGCTTAGTCACCACGATCGCCTTGCCGTTGACGTCGTTGCGGCCAATACCCTGACCCGGAAGCGCGATGCGCGTCAACTCGTTGCGGAATAACACCAGACCTTCGTTGAATCCGAAGAACAGCCGTGCGTCGGAACCGTCGTCGGGACCGGCTTCGAATACCTGATTAGTGTGCCCGGCATTAGCAGTGCTCCCATTCGGGTACGGCAAGGCGGGATTGCGATTGTGATTGCCCGGATCGACCACGGCATGAATGTGTTCGTTATCCTCGTCATTCAGATTACCGTCCGGCTGCAGCACACCCGTTTCCGGATGCGGCTTGTCAACGACATAACCGGATTGATAGAGCAGGAAGCCGTTGTCGTCGGTAACCGAAAGCTGGATATAACCGGTCCGTTCCTGCGAAAATCCAGCCGGGAAACGGTGACCGGTCAGCGCCACGCACTCGGCGCGCACGGTAAAGGTTTCGCCGAGCTTCGCGGTTGTGTCAGTCTGGGCGAGACTGACCCGCACGGCCGCGTCGAGCAAGTCCTGACGGCGCTGCGCCAGAGCAAGCGGTATACCGTATTCATCCACACCCGGCTGGTAGGCATCCGGATAAGTGGGATCCACCCTGGCTTGCAGCTCACTGGTATAAAGCAGCGGAACGTCGACTCCCGTGAAGTGGTGATTGACTACCTGGCGCTGTTGCAATGGGAAATTCTGGTCGGTGGATACACCGGGAACTGCCGCGTAGTTAGTGAAGAATTGCGCGGGCGTCGGACTGGTAATGCTAAGATCGCCTACCGTGTAGGTCGAGTTGCCGCCGTAAGGGAAGTTCGACATGTGGCAGTCCTGGCACCGAATTACCTTGCCAAACGGGTTGTTGGTGCTGTTGTATGCGCCAAGCTGCCATTCCGTGCTCAGATTCTCCAGGCGATAGTAGGTTACGAGCTGCCCGCCGGGATTAATGTCGTTCTCGAAATGTTGCAAGTCTCCCGGCAGAGCGGTGGGAACGCGGACGTCATGGCAGGCGTTGCAAAACGCGGAGGAGCGGAGGAACGCGATCTTACCGGCATCGTTGCTCGCGACATGAAAATCGTCCTTCACCGCGATCGGCCGTGCAAAGGGCCCAACCTTCTCAACCGTGTGATTAAACAAGACGCTGTTGTTGCCGATACCGTCGCCCTGAAGGCTGCGGCTCAGGTCGGCGCCACCTAAGTTGTGGCAAATGTCGCAGTGAATCGCGTTCGCGCCGAGGGAAGCAGTAGCTCCCGGGGGCGGATCGCCGCCGATAGTGGCCGGGAGAACCTGGTTACCGTTGGCGTCCACCAAATGGTAATCGCGCAAGGGGCGAAATGTCTCCGGCACGAATGCAGAGCCGATTCCCGCCAACTCGGGGACTTCGCGCTGAGCCGGATTGTCGCCATTCCGTTCAATTGGACCGTTGTGGCACGAAAAACAGAAGCCGGCGCGCACCTGGTTCACATTCACGTAATCCCGTGTCGTGAACATATTGGTGTTAAAAGGAATCACCTGGCCGGCTGCGTTGGTCGTGGTCTTGGCGCTGTCCGCGTACACCGGGCGAAGCAGGCCGCCAGTCAGGAAATTTCCCGAGGCTTCAAGCCCGTTGAATAGCGGGCTGACACTGCGATAACCGGATTTAACCGACGTGCGCATCTCGTCAAATTGTCTTTGATGACAAGGCAGGCAGTTCTGCGGTTTTTGATAGGGCTGATCCTTGAACGGAGACTCCGTGAGTCCGCCAACCGGCCTCTGCGCGAACAGCGGCAGACAGATTACAGCGAGAAGTGGTAAACAACTAACCAATGGTGTACGCATTACTCAAAAGATTATGCTCTAACCGATCCCACTTTGCAAGCTTTAGTGACATTGAAATTCCGGGGACGAATCCCTAGGGAAATCTCATCTTCAGAAACGGTCAGCCGCGGCTCGGATTGGGCTCCACGGGCGAGTTGGGAGCGCCCGCCGCGGCGCGTTTGTTGGCGAGTTCGGCGAAGGCGGCGCCAAAGGCCGGCACCCGTTGACGCAAGGTGTTGAAATCCTGCTTCGGAATGATCAAAACGTCGAGAGCGGTGCGGGCGCGCACGGTAGCGTTGCGGGTCTTGTCGGCAAGTAACGCCATTTCCCCAAAATACTCGCCGCGGGTCAAAGTTGCCAATACTTCCTGTTTGCCATTCTGCTCTCGCAGAACTTCGCACTCCCCATCTTCAATGACGTACGCGCTATCCCCCAGATCTCCCTGCTGGAAGATGAAGTCCCCGGGCTCGAAGTGCTGATTCTTGATGCCGGATTCATACGTAACCTTGGTCTGTGCCAGTTCCGGCGGAAATAGCACGTGCAGAAGCCAATCGTTGGAGATCCGGACCTTGCGATTGATGCCCGGCATCTTCATCAGATAGATGAAGCGCCACATGATCCAGGCGATAAAGCCCGAGAGCTTGATGCCGAAAATCTGCGCGACGGCGGCGCCATGTCCCAGCGAGCCGAGCGTTCCTAGTCCCTCGAAGGCGAACTCCGCGCGGCTGCCTCCATGCACGGCGGCCGCGATATTGGTCGCAGCCGTGGTGGCCTCACGAATGGCGTGCTGCGCCGTGGGAGGCACCTTGGTTCCTTTGATGGTTCTCACGGAGGCGCAATCGCCCAACGCCCAAACCTTGCCCTCGTAACCCTGCAGATCCATCCCCGTATTCACCAGCAGCTTGCCACGCTCCTTGGCGCAATCGAGCTTCTGCACCACGGGAGCAAGGGCGGACGGCACGGTCGAGATCAGCGTCTTGCAGGGAACTTCCACACCCGACGCCAGAATCGCTCTTTCGGACGTGGCCGCCTTGAGCTTGTCGTTGAGAATTATTTCGACGCCGCGCTTGCGCAAAATGTTCTGCGCAAAACCGGCCAGCGTTTCAGACATTTCCGGCAGAATGCGGTCGCCGGCCTGTACGAGCACGCAACGGTGCGGCTCGTTGCGCAGCCGCATGTAGTTCTTTTTGACGGCGTGCACGAAATCGTTCAACTCCGCCATCACTTCCACCCCGGAGAAGCCGCCGCCGCCGACCACAAACGTCAGCAGTTTGGCGCGCAACTCGGGATTCTCCTCAACGTCCGCTTCTTCGAGAACGTGAATCAAGTGATTGCGCAGCACCATGGCATCGGCCAGCGTTCTGAAACCCATAGCGTTCTCGATCATGCCCGGCATTCCGTAATAACTGGTGATATTGCCGAGCGCGATGACGAGGTGATCGTATTTGAGCTGGAGCTGCCGCGGGCGGAAGCCCGGACTGATGGTCACGATCTGATTCTTCAGATCGATATCCTCAACTTCCCGCATGATCAGATTGGTGCGCGGGCAAAGCCTGCGGATGGGAGAAACTACATTGGTTAGCGCGATCGATCCCGAAATCACTTCCGGGAGCATGGGCTGGTATACCCAATAGTTCTCGCGGTTGACCAGCGTTATATCAGCTTCTTCCGGCCGAAGAAGCTTCTCCAATTGGCTGGCGGTGTACACGCCTGCGAAACCGCCGCCGAGAATCAGGATCTGCTTTGGATTCGTGCTCATAGTTTTTCTCTAGACCAGCGCGGTACAGGATGCCCGCGCCGGTTCCGGTTTTGCCACCTATGAAGTATAAAGCCCCGCCGCGCCAATAGCAAATCTTAAAATCAGCTATCAGCTTGACACACGGGGATCAAGCGTCCATAATCGACTCTGTTGACTTTCATGGCACGCTTTTTGAGCTACCCGACGATCGTCTGGTTTTTCTTGCAGACTGCTGGTTTCGCCGAAGAGGACCCCCGGGTCAAGGCGTTTCACACCGATCCCGTGGACGTGTGGGGAGAACGTTTTCTCATCGCCACCATCTGTCTCGGCATAGCGATCCTGCTTTTCAATATCGTCAAGAATAGGGGAATGACGGGGGGCCCGGCTTCCTGGGCGCTGCTGGCCGCCGGCGTCGCCCTGGTTCCTCTGATGGCCACGGGAATCGGCACGCTGCTGGTCTTTGAGCGCGCCGAGCATGTTCAGTTCTGCGAGTCCTGCCATATAACGATGCAAAGCTTCGTCAATGACATGCGCGACCCGAAGAGCGAGAGCCTGGCGGCCGTGCACTTCAAGAACAAGTTCATTCCCGACGACCAGTGTTACGATTGCCACACCTCTTACGGCATGTTCGGCACCGTGGAAGCCAAGATGGCGGGAATGGAAGACGTGTACAAATATTTCACCCGTACCTGGTCGAACCCGATCTCGATGCGTGAGCCCTATCCCAATCACGATTGCCTGAAGTGCCACGCCGAATCGGCATTGTGGCTCAAGCACGACGAGCATATCGCGGCCAGGGACGATCTGTTCGCGGATAAAATAAAGTGTCTGGATTGCCACGGAGCGGATCATCCGGCTCATCCCGATTCCGTCCGCAAAGTCGTGGCGGCGAGGTAACTTTGAAGACAACGGCTCTGAATCCCAAAGTCACGCAACGCATTTTGATTGCCGCGCAGTTGCTGGCGCTGCTCCAGCTTGCTCTGGCTCTGAACTTTCTGCTCGATACCACCGGGGGAACGCTTTTTTTGTTTGCTTCCTTTGGTCCTCTGCTGGTGTTGCTAGCCATCGCTCTGATGGTCGGCGTCGGCATCTACAAATACAGACAAAGCCATCACCTTTTCGATATGGAGACCTACTCGCCGGGTGAAGTGATTGTTCGCCAGGAGGAGCCGGGCGTTTGCGCCTACTTCATACAGGACGGGCAGGTGGAAGTGGTTCGAAACGAACAGGGCAAGGATCAAGTAATTGCCACATTAGGCAAGGACGAATACTTCGGCGAGATGGCGCTGCTTTCGAACGCGCCTCGCAACGCCACCGTCCGCGCACTGAAAGAGACCAAGGTGGCGGCGCTCGGCAAGGAGAACTTCGTCAGATTGTTAGCCGTAATGCCAGCTACCAAGGAGAGCGTTCTCCAAACCGTTCAGGCGCGCGCGAAAGAAGTGGCGGCCGGGCAGTGACCGTACCAGCCAATTCGAAAAAAAAGAAGTCCATAATGGGGGAAGCCGGCGTCTGAACGCAAGTGCACGCGTCCGGCGCGCAGTAGAATTCGTTTAGAGGAGACCAAACCAAAATGAAGCTCAGTTTGAGAAAATCAATTGCCACCGTGGTGTTGGGCGGCTTTGCGTCAATGTGCGGCACAGCTATGGCCGCCGACGCGGCAGCCGGCAAGGCAGTGTATGCCAAGTGCAAGACTTGCCACGGCGCTAACGGCGAAGGCAATCCAGCCATGGCCAAGATCTTTAAGACCGAGATCAAGCCGCTGTCAGACCCTTCAGTCCAGGGCATGAGCGACGCCGATATCAAGAAGATCATCATGGACGGCAAAGGCAAGATGAAACCAGTCGCGGTCAGCGGAGCCGACCTCGACAACGTAGTGGCTTACGTCAAGACCCTAAAGAAGTAAGCAGCTCCTAGCAGCAAGCGTTGAGCCCGGCAAGGTTGAGCCCGGCAAGAATGATAAGCGCATCCTGCCGGGCTCAACTCTCTGGCCTAAATCACGCGGCTGGCCTAAATCGCTCCGGGACGCCAGTCGTTGAGGACTGCTCCTACCACGTCGATTCCTTCGTCCGAAAATTGGTTCGCCAGTTTGACGGCGGACTTTTGGGTCGTCTTGGAAGCACGGACCACCAGCAACACGCCGTCGGCTGTGCCCGCGAGCATGCGCACTTCCGGGACTGAGCCAGGGGGCGTGTCAACAAGCACATTGTGAAACTCCATCCGGGCGCGAGCGATGAGATCGCTTAGCCGATCCCGCACCGATCTTGCGCTGAGATCGAGTGGCCCGTTGCCGACCGGCATCACCCACAGACCGGCGGTCGCGGAACGTTTGAACAGGCGCTGAAAATCGTACAAATCGATGGCCGTGTCTTCGCGTAAGGCGTCAGCCAGGCCCCAGTCGTTGGGAACCGAAAGCGCCCCATGAAGCGAGGGGGTTTGCGCGTTGGCGTCAATCAGAAGCACCCATCTGCTGGTGTCGGCAAAAGCCAGCGCGAGATTTGCTGCCACCATCGACCGGCCATCGCCGTGGTGCGGACTAGTCACCACTACCACCCGCGGCCGCTTGCCAGGTCTACCGGTGGACCAAAGAGACTGCAGCAACGACCGGAAGGCCGTATGGATCAGAGCTTCATGTTGGCTCCGGTCTTTTCCCGCGCGGCAATCGGGGATGGTGCCGAGTTCCAATATGGGCAGACGCGCCGCGATGTCGCCCGGCATTCGGAAGGTCCCGCGTAGCAGTTCATTGAGACCCGCTATTACGGCGCCCAGCAACAATGCGGCGGCTACAGCGATAACCGCGACCGCAGCCGGCTGTTCTCCTACGGCCGGGTCATGCACCTGAGCCGCGCTGAACAGGACTCGTTTCCCGGGGACCGACACTTCCAACCATCCCTGGACGATGGCGTTGGCTACATCGGCGGCCAAGTCCGGCTCGGGCGCAAGCACTTGCACTTCAACCAGGTCCTGGGACTGCTGAACGCGAACGTCGGTCACACCGGGCAACAGGCCCCTCCATTGCTGATCACGTTGGTAACGGCCGTTCAGGTGTAGCGGCGCTGCCACGCGAGCTAGGAAATCGCCCTGGTGGAGCAGATTTTGGAGGTTGGCGCCGGCCGCGGCATCGGTTACCCGGACCAACGCGTAGGCTTCCGGATGTTGGGGGCGAACTCTGGCTATGAGATAGCCCAGCAGCCCGCAACACACGGCTGCGGTGATTAACGGGTAAGCGTATCTACGGACACCCCAGGCAAAGTCGCCTAAAGCATCCGGCCACGCGCGCGCAAATTCCGGAATAACCACCGGCATGGCGCCGGTGTTTCTTGATGTACCCACTCAGGTTGAGTATAGAAGGGTATATGTCGTAATGACAATCGAGCTATAGGCCCGGTACTCCAATGGGTTAGGCCCGTGCTAGGCCGGGTTAGACCTAGGTTTAGGCCCCCTGCGCCGTGATCCGCGCCCGCCTCTCAATCCAATCCGGACTTTTCACCAAACGCGGCCCCACGTCGATCAACCTGGGGAGCAGGTCGAAAACCGCTCCAGGAGTCCATAAGTTGTTCTTCCGGTTACGAAATCCCCGCCGGTTCAATTCCTCCGCGATCTGCGAAAGGGGGCGGTCCGCCACAATCATTTCGAGCATGGTGACCAGAACTTCCCGTTCCGGCGGCTGTTCTTCCAAATTTGCGCCATCGGGAGAAACCGTCGCTCCGTAGGGGATCGGTTCCCGGCTAGCCGGCTCACCAGCCGATTCCCGCTCCCAAACCACGGCAGCGAGATGCCAGCCTTGCCCGGCCCGCTCGCGCAAGAGTTCGGGCGTCAAACCAGCGGTTAGCGGCTCTCGCAGAGTCTCGATTTTAGCCATGCGACATCGACACGCAAGTCTATCTCCGAAGGCAAATGCGTGGCGATATTAGGTGGGTGGAGATGGGTATTGTGCGAACGCGGGACGGAGGTTCTCACAAGCGAACACGAACATGGCCGGCGCTGCCGATGTCGACGCTTGCCTTACCCATCGCCGCAAACGCCGCTGGAGCCAGTCCGTTCCCAACTCGCGCAACGGCTCCGAGCTGGACATTTGGCCCGCTAGACATTTGGACCCGAGGGAGCCGCACAATTCTTTTGAGCCTGTGCGAGGTCCGTCGCCGCAGGCGCGCGCCCAAAAAAATTGGTCTGCTCGGAAAAAAATTACTCCAGAAGTTCTAAGTAACGGCTTCCTCGGGGACTCCCAGCTTCCCAGAACGATAGTCCATGGTCCCTAGATCGAACGTTGCAGCGGCGCTTGCCAAGCTCTTGGCTTTGGGCGCGCCCTATAAGTCAATCTCCTTTATCGGGAACCGATTGCGTTCATTGGGACGAACTGCGTTGGAGTTCCAAATCAACCCGGAAGGCGGCTGCTGGTTGCGAGAATTGTACTAAACCTCGCTTGGTTAAAACCACTGGTACTATTGTCGCGCAACAGTGCGTTCGTTAGCATACAACTACCGACAAAGCAATGAGAACAAAGGAACCCATGAAAATAGGTCGCTTACGCTGCGTGACCATATCGCCCGACAACACGATTTCGGTCCGCCTGGCTAACTGTCTAACGGAGATACCGGGCGTTGAATTGGTGAAGCAACTCACTGAATATCCCGATGATGAGGCTCTTCGCCGTCTACTGCTGTTCGATGGGCCGGACATCATTCTACTGGACGCAATGACTGAGCACCGGGGTGTGGAACTGGCTTTTCTGTTGGATCAGATCGGATCCGGGGCCCAAGTGGTCGCGGTTTGCGGTAAATCCAGCACGCTAGGCGCTCTCATGCGAGCGGGAGTCCGGGAACACGTCAAAACCGCATTCGACACCGCATCTCTGGGCGAGGCCATTGGCCGCGCGGGCGAAGTCTTACGCCGCCAGCCTGCTTCAATGAAGCGGGCCGGCCAGGTGGTGTCGTTTATGCCTGTCAAACCGGGCGTCGGCGCGTCGACGATCATTGTGAACACCAGCATGGCGCTGGCGCGAATCCCGGGTGTACGGGCATTTCTGGGCGACTTCGACACCGGTTCCGGAATCATCGGGTTCATGTTCAAACTCAACCATGGATATTCCTTGAAAGACGCCCTCCATCATGTTCACGAACTGGACGATACGCTGTGGAGCAGGCTAGCGGCTCGAATTGACGATCTGGATATCCTGCCGGCCGACTGCGACGTCGAGCACAAGTTCGACTATGAAAGGATCGGGCGTTTCATCGAACACCTGCGCCGCGTCTATACCGTCAGTTGCCTGGACTTACCCGGCCAGATGGATCCCGTTTCAGTCGAAGTTATGCGGGAATCCAGCAAGATTTATCTGGTTTGCACGCAGGAATTAACCTGTCTCCATATGCTCCGGAGAAAAGCTGCGCTGCTGAGCAAACTGGGCTTCGAGGACAAGATCCAGGTGTTGGTGAACCGGTACGATAAAAATCATGCGATGAATTTGACGCAAATCGCGGAGGTCGCCGGTTGCAAAGTGGTAACCACGCTGCCCAACGACTACAAACAGTCCATCGTGGGCGCCGACATCGGAACCAACGTAGATCCGAAAGGGGCGCTTTGGAAGGGCTTCGAGCGAGTTGCCCACGGCATCCTTCATATGGATGAACCCAAGCGGCCAGCTAAACGGCGTTTTGTCGAGTACTTCTCGGTTTTCCCGGGAGGGCGGAGTTCCAGCGTTCAGGCATCGGCCTGAAGAGCCGATCGCAGAGTCCAGCCCGTTTAGCCGTCAGGCGAAAGTAAAGGCTCGGGCTTCGTCCTAAGCCAATGAGATGGCGCCGCGGAGGGCTGGATCGGCCGCCAAGCTGGCCAATAGCCGCGCCAGCCTCACGGCAGCAATTCCGCCGTCAAAGTCGCGCCGCCCATCTGCGCCAGCACAGTGGCCAGTTTCACTGCCTTGCGGGAGTCCTTCGCAATCCAGAGCGTCATCTTGTCGGACCCTCCATCGGCGGAGGTAAGTTCGACCCTAAAGGCGTCGAAGGTTCCCGCCGGCACGGTAACGCTTTCCCCGCCGGCCACCCTCAGTTGGATCAGCTTCGATTTTTGTTTCTCGGGATCGAAATTGCGGAAGGTAGTGGAATATCCCTCCGCCAGGGGTAGCGTTCCTATGGCTTGCGGCGCGCCGGGACCGTCGGCGAACAATGGCCCGCCCAGATCGACCGAAACCGGATTGTCCTTGCCGCCCATGTGAATCGCGCCCGCGGCTTTATCGCCGGCGAAGTCGAAATCGGCGCTCATCGGCCCTTGTTTCAGACTCCGGGTTCTGAGAATCAGGGTGTCCTTATCGAGTACAGCGGTGTCCACGGCGGCTCCCATGGGAGTCTCCATCGTGTCCGTGGCTAACCAGCTTCCGTTCTCGTCTCT
Organism: Bryobacterales bacterium; assembly: GCA_963836595.1. GTDB lineage: Bacteria > Acidobacteriota > Terriglobia > Bryobacterales > Bryobacteraceae > DATFZA01. The sequence goes on along the minus strand of CAWIKC010000001.1, from coordinate 1,325,616 downwards.
TATCTCAGTCGCTAGCTTCAGCGCCATTTCCTGCGAGCCCATAGCCAACTTGGCTTGGTATTTATAGACGCCGGCTTGTAGCGCGCCGGTGGTCTTGGGCACTCCAACAGCCGCGGCACTCACTCTCTTTGAAAGCACCACCGTTTTCGGATCGACCGTAATCTCTTTCAACCGCGCTACGCTCGCCGGACTGCCGCCTTCCTGGTATCGTCCGTCCAGTTGTTGGGCGAGAAATTTTTCCGCCGCCATGAACAAGGCGAGATTGTTGACCGGACGCGCGAAGCCGTGCCCTTCGTCGGGCGCCAGCAAATATTCCACCGGGAAACCGCGATCGCGGAGTGCAATCACGATCTGCTCGGCCTCGCCCCGGTTTACGCGCGGATCGTTGGCCCCCTGCGCCACCAACAGCGGCGTTTGGATTTTTCCAGCCGAGTACAGTGGAGAGCGCTCATGCATCCAGGCCTTTCCGGCTTCCGTCCCCGGATCGGCCATGCGCCGGTACATGATCGTGCGGGCCGCTTCCCAATACGGCGGAATGGCCTCAAGCAGCGTCAGCAGGTTGGAAGGCCCCACGATGTCCACCGCCGCCCGGTAAACATCGGGTGTGAATGCGACACCGGCCAAGGTCGCGTACCCTCCGTAAGAGCCGCCGAGAATTCCGATCCGTTTGGGATCGGCGATGCCTTGCGCGATGAGATACTTCACGCCCCAGGTAATGTCATCCTGCATCTTGCGGCCCCACTCGCCATTGCCGGCGTTCAGAAACTGTTTGCCGAAGCCAGTGGAGCCGCGGAAATTCGGCATGAGAACGCCGTAGCCGCGATTGGCGAGAAATTGCGCCAGCGTGTTGTACCCCCAAACATCCCGGGCCCAGGGACCGCCGTGCGGCACCACGACGACCGGCAGATTCTTACCTGGCATGCCTTTGGGCAGCGTGAGATAAGCGGGAATATCCAGACCATCGGAGGATTGGTAGTGAATCGTCCGCATCGGCGAGAGCGCTTCCCGGGGAAGTTTTTCTCTGACCTTATACTGGAACGTCAACTGGCGCGTTTTGGTGTCGAAAAGCATGGCTTGGCCGGGCTCGACATCGCTGTGGGGGTTGATGAGCCAATAACGATCGTCGGCCGTCTGGGAGACGACCGAAATTTCTTTTCCCGGATACTGCTTTGCGAGCCATCCGAAATCGGCTTCAAACGCTTTGTTTTTGAAGTAGCGGCGCAGCCGGTCATCGATATACGTGGTCGCAACCAGTTCGTCGGTGGCTTCGGAGAAAACGGCATCGTCCAAGTCGACGCGCTTCAGCGGGTCGGACTCCACCATCTCGATCTTGCCGCTTGCCGGATCGAATAGGGCCAAAGCGATCTTGTCCTGGCCATCGCCTTTGTTCGTTTGCAAGTATACGCGCGCTCCATCTTTGTGGAAGCGGAGCGCATCGCAGGTTTCAAAAACGCTGCACGAGTAGACCTTGGTAAAGCCGTTCGCGTCCACGCGCAGAATGTCCTGGTCGCCGTTGTCCTCGTTGCGGGCGGCGAGGCGCAGCTTGCCATTCAAATCAAAAGTCCAGGAAGCGATCTTCTCGGTGTTTTTGCGAACCAAGGTGCGCTCGCCGGTCACGATGTTGAGTTTGTAGAGATCGTGCCACGCCTTGTCGCGGTCGTTCAGGCCAAGGTAGATAATTTGTGGATCGTTCTTGGGCAAACTGTACGGTTGAACACGCACTCCTTTCAATCCGGTGAGATCGCGCGGCGAAGGGGTTGCCGCTGCCGGGTCCACTGCGAAAAGATTGAAATTCTCATCGCCGTCATGGTCCTTGATGAAGAGGACATATTTGCTATCGCGGGTCCAGAGAAAGAACGGGACTGGGCGCTTGCTCTCTGAAGTGAGCCGCCGCGCCGAGGCAAAGGGCTCGTTCGCCTTTTTCACCCAAATGTTGCGGGTTTCGTTCCAGGGCTTCAGGAACGCGATGTATTCGCCATTGGGCGAAAGTTGGGCGCCGGCGATTTCCGGATTGCCGAACAGCAATTCGCGGTCGATCAGCGGAGGCAATTGCGCCAGCGCGAGATGGGTCAAAAGGCAGCCGGCAAGGGTAAGGTTGGCAAGTAGCTTCATAGACACTTTTCCTTCAGGAACGACGTTTCCAACGGCCGCGTTGTTCCCCGATGTTTGCTAAACCTTAGCTTCGCACCTTCGATTGAGAGAAAACTGAATGGACTTGCGAGGGAAGTTGGTGACGAGCACGAACAAGCAATCCGGCGCGGTTACTCTCGAAAGCTACACTCTCGCCCCGGATGGCACCATGATGGCGAGCGTCGTAAAGCCGGAGCACAAACCGATCACCCTGCGCGCTTTTCAACGCAAATAGACAGACCGGCAACGCAAATAGACAGACCGGCGGGCGACACTTTTAGCTGGTTTGGTGAGGGGTCCGCACGCGTTGGGGTGTCCGCTGCCGCCATTTCCGTCAATGACCGGGGTAGCCGTCAGCCGATTGTCTCCGGATAGCATGGATTCTTACGGGCCAGGTAATTGGCCATTGCCGGGTCCTGTGAGAGGATTCGAAGCGCCTCGAGAGCGACTTCGATTGCCAGATTCTCTCCAGCGACGCCAAATTCGTTAGTATGGCGGTTTGCGAAGACGGCATTAATAGCGCCCGCGGGTATTCCGCCACCTTCCGTGGCACACCAGACAAATAGACTGGCTGCCTCCATCGCATAACAGGCGGCGCCCAGGCGCAGGACCTCTTGGTGGCGGCGAAGCATCCTTTCCGGTATATCGTGAAAAAGGCCCGGCCGTCCTTGCCCGGTGTAGAAATCGGCTGTGGTACATTCAAGGCCGAAATGACATCGTCCGTCCGCAAGTGAAGAGGCAGCCGCGTGTAAAGCCGACACAACCCTCCAGTCAGCTACCGCCGGATACTCCTTTGGCGCCCAGGTATCCGTTGCTCCATCGAAACGGATGGCTGCCGTAGGAACGATCACATCGCCAACCCTTGAATTCGGTAATAAGCTTCCACACGACCCAACGCGTATGAAAATGCGTGCGCCGCTTCTGACAGCTTCAGGTAGGACGATCCCCATCGATGGGCCACCCATCCCAGAGGTAGTCACTGACATTTCAATATTCTTATACAGACCGGTGTATGAGACCAACCCCCGGTAATCGTTAGCGAACCGCTTAACGTCTGTGAAATATTGCTCGGCTGTTAGATTGGCTCTGCCGGGTGCACCGACGATCAAGCACAGGGGCGCCAGGCTTCCCGCGGGAGTGTGGGTATGGTACTGCCTGGCGTCGCTTGTCCGCGGTTGATCTGCTTTGGAAATTGGACCCTTACCCTTTAGTTCCATAATCATTCATTATCGTTTCGCCGCCGAATGCGACAATCGCACTGCTTCTTTGAAGTTTTGGTGAACGCCTGGCCTGTAAGCTTATCATTGCTTAGTACACCGTTTCATAAGTAAGCCGACGTATTGCAGGTCCCCTCACTAACGTTCGGGGCTAGGCTATGCGGCGCGACCGTGAGCCGGGGAACCAAGCTGCAATACGAGGCCCTGATTGCGAAACGGTGTACTTAGCAACCTGCCGATCTCGCCTCGGAACTTTCGGCGGGGGCGAACCCCCTTAATTAATTAACTGGTTGTCTCAGTCCAGGGGGCAGGTTCTGAAACGTTCCGCCCGTCCGCGGGACGCAGATCAATACTGGCAGCTGATGAACACAGCCGAACGCGGATTCTTTGATTTGACTGCTTCTTATCCGGAAACTTGCCGTAACTGGCGCAACACATCCTCAGCGGCTTTTTGCCCGGCGCTTTTCTTCGATAGGCCCTCGGCTTGGCTCACCCATTCGCGGCCGACGCGCGCTTCCACCAGAAACGTCTTGGCGTGTTGCGGGCCCCGCTCTTCGAGAATGGTGTAGCGGGGTTGCGGCAACTTCAGGGACTGCGCCATCTCCTGCAGCGCGCTCTTGTAATCCGGGACCGCGCCCAGCGCCTGTTCAGCGGTGTGGAATTCGCCGAAGATGTTCTTGGAAACGAACTCGCGGGCCGGTTCCATGCCGCCATCCAGATAGACCGCCGCGATCAGAGCTTCCACGGCATTCGACAACAGCGCCTTCTTCTCGCGCCCTCCGCTCATTTCTTCGCCGCGTCCCAGCAGCAAGAATTCACCTAGCTTCAATGCATAGGCAACCTGAAACAGATGCGATGCGCTGACCAAATGAGCTTTTAGTTTGGAAAGACGGCCCTCCGGCGAGTTGGGATAAAGGGCGACCAACTTCTCGCTGACCACGAAACCGAGAATGGAATCGCCCAAAAACTCCAGTTGCTCGTTGTCGCTCAGCGTCGGATCGGCGCCGCGCTCATAGGCCCGGGACTTGTGAGTGAGTGCGCGCTCCAACAACTCCGGGTTTAGGAAGCGGTAGCCGAGTACCGCTTCCAGCGTTTCTGCGCGCAGCGCTGGCATGCTCAATTTATTTCTGAGCGGGAGCCGCAGCCGCCTTTTTCCTCAGGGCCTCCGCCTTCTTTTGCGCGGCGACGTCTTTCACTTGCTGCAACGCGTTGGGCATCGAGATGGCTTTGTCAAAAGTTGCCGCGGCCTCGTCGTACTTCCCCGCGTCCAGGTATGCCTGACCCAGGCGAACCACCGTGGCCGGATCCGGCTCAGGCGTCACTTCCACCGCCGCCTTATATTCCTGAATCTCTAAATCCGGCTTCTTGCGTATTCCGGCAACTATGCCCTTGGCGTCGTCCGCTTGCGACATGAAGTCCTTCTTGCGAATTTCCCATTCCGCATCCGTTAGGTTCGACTGGGGTTTCGGCATCGAGGGCGCATTCGCCAGCGCCAGATCGGCATACTTTTCGGCTTTGGCGAGGTTTTGGTCTTTGTCGAGATCGTACTCGCGAATCCGCCGCGCGGTCTCGAAAGCAATCGTCGCCTGGGCCTGCGCGTTCTTGGGGTCCTTCTCCAGGATTTGTTCGGCGTAAAAGTTGATCTTCCCCAGGTCGTTCTTCTGCTGGGCTGCCTGCAACGCCATACTCAAGAGAACGCCCTTGTATTCGGTATCGGTAAACTTGGTCAGCACGTTGTCGATGGCGTTCAGGCGGCCGTCAAGGGTGGTTGCATTCTGTACCGCCTGGAGAGCCTCAATCTCACCTTTCGACTTCGGCTTTTGAGCCCAGGCGAGACAAGCGGTGAAAAGGACTGCGGCCAAAATCACTCGTTTCATCGATGCTCCTCTATCACTCTTTTTTTTCGTGTCGCTTTCGGTTGCGTTACTGCTGCTTTCTCATAAATGGTTCCTGAAGTCCTTTTTCCGCGGCCGTTTTCACGGACTCAGGCGCGCCGGCCACGGACAGGGCGCTTCGATAATGTTCCAAGGCTTCCTCGCGCCGGTCTGAAGCGTCCGCCAACCGCGCCAGATACAACAACGCCCAGGATTTGGTCTCATCGTCCGGGGATGAGTCCACGGTCTTTTGGAACAGCTTCTCGGCCAGTTCCGGATCTTTCCGCAAGGAAGCAATGCGCGCTAGACCATAATACGCCCTCGCATGGACGCGCGGCTCAGCCTTCTCCTCGAGCACGCGCAGATACAACTCCCGGCTCTTGACCAGGTCCTGATCCTGATACATCAGGTGGTCGGCATCTTCGATCAGTTTTTCCGCGCCGGTCAGCACCGGCTCGGGCGGAGGAGCCGGCTTTTGCTCGGGCCGCACCGCGGGTGCGAACTTTACCGCATTCAAGCGCTTCTCTTCTTTCGCGAGATCCACTCCACCCATGAGATCCGGATAATACATCCGCATCGCCAATGGTTGCTGTTCAAAATTGGCCAAGCCCTCGGCGAAAGCTGGAGCTAACACGTAACCCTCACGCAGATCCTGGTCGATCATGTCCTTGCGCTGGGACGCGGGCGCCAGACGGCTCTCCACTGCTTTAATCAGGCACTCGGTGGCAAGCAGTGTAAAGTCCTGTTTGTAAGCATCGCTGAGAGCGGGCGCGGCGTTGGCATATTCAGCCGCTCCTTTCACCAAGCTGAGACTTTGAAAGAATTTGAGCGCCAGCGGATCCAGCAAGTAGTGCAGATAGGCATGCCGAATCTGGTCGGTCTGCGGTTCCTCCGAGGGCGTTACAACCACGAAATAGTCGTCTTTGAAATTGCGGCTCTGCACCTGATTGGGAGGCGCCAGCACGTCCACGTAGATCTGGAAGCGCCGCCCCAGGTAGCCGCTGGTTGGATTGCGAAGATACCCGTTCACCTGCAACAGAGCCTTGGTGACTGGGTCGTGATAGCGCGCGATCTCCTGCTCCACCACCGGCTGAGCCCGCTTCCACAGGTCTTCAACGTTCGCCTCGATATAGAATTGGCCGATAGTGGTTTCGAGGCCCGCCAGCGCCGAAACGTCCGGCGGCAGCTCATTCGGCTTATAGCGGTATGCAAAATCCGGCGGCCCGTCCACCGACAAAGCAAACGAGATGTACTGATTCAAATCGGCGACCGGGTCGCGCCGATGATGGGCTGCCAGAACAGACTTTAGCTCCTCGAGCGAGGGCGGATGTTTCGCGATTACCAGGTCACGCACTTGCTTCCGCAGCTTCTGGTTGACGCCCGAATGGAGATTGGCGTCAAAACCGGCGGCATCCAGCGCGGCCATGACGGTGAACAGCGTTTCATTGCCATCCAACTGACCGTGCTGGGAGTCGTGTTGCGCAAAAGCGGGGATGGCGAGGGAACAGGCTAGAAGCAATGCGGCGGAAAAACGGTACAATCGGCTACCTTCGAAGCCCATTCTAGCAGCTACTTCCCAATGCAAAACGTCGAAAATATGCGGTTCAGAATGTCGTCCGCAGTAGTGGCGCCGGTGATCGCGTCAATGGGACGCAGCGCGGCATAGAGATCGAGCAGCAGCATCTCATGCGGAATACCGAACTCAACCGCCTTCCGCGCTTGCAGCAGCGCCTCGATGCTTTCCTGCAGCAACTGCTCGTGCCGCAAAGTGGTGAGAAAACCGGTTTCCTGCTGGTCCGGCGTGGCAGGCGTTATTTTGGCCCGTAGTTCGGCAATTCCAGCCCCAGTGACAGCCGAGACCGCCGCGTAGTTTTCGGGCATATCGGCCCGAACCGGCAGATCGCATTTGTTGCCCGCCAGCACGTAGCGTCCTTGCCGTTGCGCGCGATCGAGAATCGCCAGATCGGCCGCGGCTTCCAGAGGCTCCGACAGATCGAACACAACGAGGGTGACATCGGCATCCGCCATGGCCCGATAACTGCGCTCGATGCCGAGCTTTTCAATCTGGTCTTGACCCTCGCGCAGGCCGGCTGTATCGACAAACTTGACGGGTATCCCGCCGATCGATGCCACCTCCGACACCAGGTCGCGCGTCGTGCCCGGAATTGCGGTCACAATCGCCCGATCCTGCTCGAGCAGCCGGTTGAAGAGGCTGCTCTTGCCGACGTTCGGCCGCCCCACGATGGCTAGCGTCATGCCGCTGTGCACCAGGCGGCCGTAATCGAAGCTGGCGATCAGCGCGGCAATCGGTGAGTGAATCAATTCGATGCGGCGAAGAATTTCCGCCGCCGGAGCTACGCTGATGTCGTCCTCGGCAAAGTCGATTCCGGCCTCGAGCAGCGCGATCAGTTCCAGCAGTTGTTCTTTGATGGGCCGAATCCGGCGGGAGACGGAACCTTCGGCTTGCTGGGCGGCGACCCGGGCCTGATAGAGCGTGGTGGATTCGATCAGGTCGCGCACCGCCTCCGCCTGCGGTAGGTCGATCCGGCCGTTGACGAAAGCGCGGAGGGTGAATTCTCCCGGCTCAGCCAGCCGCGCACCCTGGCGGCAGGCGCGCTCCACGCAATGCCGCAGGACCACCGGGGAGCCATGGCAGGCGATCTCGACCACGTCTTCGGCGGTGTAGGAGCGGGGTTTGGCAAAAAACGTCACCACCACGCGATCGACCAGGCGGTCTTCGTCGTCCTGCAGTTCGGCGAGGGTGGCAGCCCAAGGTTTCCATTCGTGGCCAGGGGGGAAGCGGAGAGTTCGTTCGGCTACCGGCCGGGCGCCGGCGCCGGACAAGCGCACGATACCTAGACCGGCGCGGCCGGGCGGCGTGGACAAAGCAACGATGGTGTCGTGAAGCATGTGGGGCTGGTTATCGACCTGCAGCCGATTATTAATCGGCCCGGCAGCTTATCCAATTCAGTCTGCGCCACGTCTTGTCCTCGTGGCACAGGCTTTAGCCTGTGCGATTGGGCCTCTCGCCCGGTCCCCTCACTTACGTTCGGGGCTAGACGTGAGTTTAGAAAACTCCACGCACAGGCTTCAGCATCGTCCCTGGGCGGGTTACTAACCCGCCGCCGATTATTAATCGGCACCACAAGGTTTACCGGCCGCGGCGCGGCGGCCCGCCCCGGCGGTCTCCACGGCGGTCTCCGGGTCTACCGCCACGTGCGCCGCCAAATCGCGGGCGCTCTCCTTCGTCTCTCGGACGAGGAGGCCGGATGGGTTCGGGCACCGTCTTCATATCGGAGGGAACCACGACCACTTGCCTTATCGGCCCCGTGCCGGTGCTCTCGCTGCGGACCGCTGGTTCATTGCGCAGGCTCAAATGAATGATGCGGCGCTCCCGGCTGCTCATCGGGCTGAAGTGAAACGGAGCGTGCGTCTGTTTCACGCGCTCCGCCGCGGTGATCGCGCTCACCCGCAGTTCTTCCATGCGCAAGATACGGTAATCGTTGGCGTCAAAGCACACCAGGGAATGCTCCTCGGCAGGCATCCTGAGCATCTCCATGGTCAGATGTTCGAGACACAGCAGCAGTTCGGCGCGGTTGCTGAGCAGCAAATCGACGTCGGAGCCGGAGAATTTCACCACCACTTCGGGATCTTCGAGGTCGGGATGCGTGTGCTGCCCCTCGGCGACGACAAACGCCAGATCGAATTTTGCATCCTGGATCAGCGTGTCCAGAAACGGCTGGATTTGCGGGATCAGCGAACCGACCGTATACTTCTTGTCCGTATTCTTATTTTCGTCCAGTGCCATTTAACGTCTTTTTTTCACTACTGCCGCTTTCGGCGGCTCGATCTGCGGCGGTGGCATCATGCGATTCATCACAGACTGCAACCCAATACCGACCAAATTGCCAGTTAGCCAGTATAACACCAGACCGCTGGATAAATTGTAGAAGAAGAAGCCGAACATTAACGGCATAAACTTCATCATCTTGGCCTGCGAAGGATCCATGCCCGGGCTGGGCGTCATTTGTTGCTGCACGAACTGCGTGCCGATCATGATGACCGGCAAGATATGGATGGGCAACGATTCCGGCTGCGAAAGATCGGTGACCCACAGCCAGTGTGCGCCGCGCATTTCGATCGTGACCGCGAGCACTTTGTAAATCGCATACAAAATGGGCAGTTGGAGCACCATGGGCAAGCAGCCGCCGGCGGGATTCACGCCGTGCTTCTTGTACAAGTCCATGATCTCGGCGTTCTGTTCCTGTTTCTTGGGGTCGTTGAGTTTCAGGCCTTTGTATCGCTCGTTAATGGCTTTGATGTGCGGTTGCAGCGCCGACATTTTGCGTTGCGATTTCAACCCGGTAAGCCGCACCGGAAAAAGGATCACGTTGATCAGAATGGTGAGGATGATAATCGACCAGCCGTAGTTATGGATGTAGGTGTCGTTCATCCAGTGCAAGCCCAGGAACAGAGGCTTGGCGATCACGCCGAAAAATCCCCAATCGATCAACTGCTGCAGCTTAGGGTCGACCTTCCGCAGGATGTCAATGTCCTTGGGTCCCACGAACACCGAGAACTTGTTGACCGCGTCGCCGCCGACGGCCGCACCGACAGCCAATTCGTCCTTGCCGCCTTTAGTGATCGGCACATCGTCTTTCACGGCCTGAACTTCAATCGAAGTATTGTCTTTGGGCAGAATTGCCAGCGCGAAGAAGCGATCGTCGAGTCCGGCGAAGGAATAATTGCCGCTGGATGTGATCGGGCCATCCTTGGCGGCTTTCGCGTCTTTGACCACGAGTTTGCTGTTGCTCAGGTCGTAGTAGACGGCGTGCTCCTCACCCACGCGATTCAGCACCGTGGTATCTCCGAAGCCACCGCGCCACTCGATCAAATTCGGAACGCCGATTCCATTCTGTTTCACTTCAGTACTGACTTGAACCAGATAGCTGTTCTGGCCGAACCGGAACGTCTTCTTGGCGTAGTTCGTGCCGTCGGAGAACTCGTAGTCGATACCCAATCCATCGGAAGCGGGAGTGGCCTTATACAAGGCGAAATTCAACAGCGATCCGGTCTTGTCGTCTTTCAGGGACAACGCAAAGGGAGGAACCACCTTGGACAACGCGTTGGTGTTGACCAACTCCAAGGGCTTGCCAGTATGGTCCAGATACTTTTCGAGCAGCCAGCTAAGCACCACGCCACCTTTATTCGACAGGCGGACTTTATAGAGATCGGTGTTGATCGTGAACTCGCGTTCAGCGTCATCTTGAATCGCGCCCGGCATCGGTTCCGCCGGCGTTTTTACCGCCGACGCCGCTCGGCTCGCCGGCGCGGCCGCGGGCGGCTTGGCCAGCTCCACCGCCTGCTTGGGCGTGACCACCGGCGCCGTCTTGAGGGGCACGGTGTTCGCTTTGTACAAATATTGCGAAGCGAAAAGGACGGCAAACATCAGCACGAACGCGATCAGGAGACGCGTCTCCATCGACATGTCTTTGGGCGGCTGATTGTTGGGGAGTTCGGGCATACAGAAACCTACCGGACGGGGTCGAACCCGCCCTGACAAAATGGATGACAACGCAGCAGGCGCTTGAGACCCATGCCGATACCCCGTAAGACGCCGTGGCGCTCGACGGCCTCGCGCATATATTCCGAGCAGGTAGGCTCAAAACGGCAAGCCGACGGAAGCAGCGGCGACAGAAATCGCTTGTAAGCGCGAAGCGCGAAAATTACCGCTGGCCGCATTGAGACACCAGCCCGTCCACGGCCTTCTGTAGCTGCTCGGGAGTGGCCAGGAGCAAGCTCCGGCGCGGGTTGATGACTAGATCCCATTGTGGCGCGATCTCAGAGAGGCGCATTCTTAGGATCTCACGAAGCCGGCGCTTGGCCCGGTTTCGGTGAACGGATTTGCCAAAAGCCCGAGGTAGGGTGAAACCTAAGCGGGGTCCCTCGCCTCCGGCACGCGGAACCGCGAGGCAAAACGCGGCAAAATAAGGACTCGTAAACCGCACCCCTTCTTGATACGCTTTGCGGAAGTCGGAAGATCGAAGAATCCGTGAGCTTTTTGGAAAACGGAAGCTAATCGGAGTACCGAACGGCTCTCTCGTCGCTGACCGAGAGTTTATGACGCCCTTTGGCGCGCCGGCGAGAGAGCACGGCACGGCCGTCCTGGCTCTTCATACGCGCCCGGAAACCGTGTGTTTTCGCACGTTTGCGATTGTTTGGTTGAAATGTTCTTTTTGGCATTGTCTACTGATCTGGGCAAGCACAACGCTACCCTGCGAGAAAAACCTAATCTTCAGTATAAGGGCTGCGAAGCGCGGGTGTCAAACGCTACTGGGCGGGGATTCTGGAGGCTGCAAAGTCTGCGGGCTCGCGGGCTGCTTTCTATCGCGATAAGCGGCCCTCCCGCGTCTGTCCCTCACGCCGTGATAAACTCCAGCACAGACCACATGCGGAAAATCATCCTGATCCTATTCGCGGTTCCCGCCCTGGCGCAGGCGCCCACGTTTCAGCCGGTGGGCAACATGAGCCAGTTGATGATAAATATCATTTACCCGACCTCCGACGCCATTTTTTATGTGGATCGTACGCCGCCCACCACCGAAGTGGAATGGAATCTGTTGAAGAACCAGGCGCTGATGCTGGCCGAATCCGGGAACCTGCTGTTGATGCCCGGCCGCCTGCGCGACAACGGCAACTGGGTGACGGATTCCAAAATGATGGTGGAGGCCGGCGCCGCCGCGTACAAGGCCGCAAGCGCGAAAGACATAGAAGGCGTGCGGGCCGTGAATGACAAGCTGTATGCTGCGTGTGTCACGTGCCACATGCAATACCGGCCGGACTACCCGAAGTATCCGAAAAAGAAGGAGCAGTGATTTGAGTGCCGAAAGGCGCGACCAGGGGGTCGCGCGCGGGCGAGGGCGCCCGCCCTACATCGAACAGGAGGCTAGTGCGCCGTCAATCCTTCTGTCAGCTCGATGCGCGTGCCGACGGGGTCCAGGATAAATGCGATCTTGAGACCGTCTAACTGAGGGATTTCGCGATACTTCATATCAAAGGTCATCCCGTCCGCCTCCAGTTTCTTACAGAACGCTTCCAGACCTTTCACTTCAAAACCGATATGATCGAGCGCCCTTCCCTTGGTCGGCGCGGGCGCGGTTGCTACTTTGATGAAATCGACTTCGCCGCCCGGGAACTTGGCCGCCAGAAAGCCGTTCCGCACGCCCGCGGTTCCGCCAAACGTCTTCACGTACCAGGCGCGCAAGGTTTCCGGATCGGTAGTCGCTATGTGAATATGATGAAAAGCGATCGGGACCTTGAGCTTGGGATCCTCGCTGAATTCGACGCGCACTTTCTCAGGAAAGTTGACGGTGATTTGTTTGGTGTCCGGACGATCCTGGACGACTTCGAGATTCGCCGCCGCCAGCTTGGCTTTGATATCTGCGTAGCTGGGCACGAGGAATCCAAAGTGATTTACGGTTGAACCGTCCGTGCCGCCAGTGGGCGGAGTCCGCGCCTTTTGAATAATTACGAACACGCCCGGCAGTTTCCACATCTCCAGCGGGCCTGCGTGGGTGATCTCGGCGCCCAGCATGTTTACAAACAGCTTTCTTTGAGCGTCGGGATCGAGGACAATCAGATGCACGTGGCCCATGGACACGCCGCTATCGTTAGGAGCCGCTAGTTGAGCGGGTAATTGAAATGAAAGAGAAGCGGCGGTCGCCGCGAGCAAACAGAGCCAGCGCATGTCGGATACGGTATCACATGTCCAGCGTGTAATCGAATTCGTAGAAATGTTTTCCGCCGGCTATCACGATTGTCATCTTGCCTTTCAACCCAACCAACTCGCCAGTGCCGGAGTCCGGAACCACCGTGACGGCGAGTTGTGGAGCGCCGCGATTCATGATGCCAAGGTGCTGGAGCACGAAAGTTCCGGCGCGGCCCTCCAACGTGCCGCTGACCATTTCCATGGCGACATAGCCGGCTGAACCTGGAACGCTGGTTCCCGCAGCGAGCATTTGGCCTTTGCTGGCCGCTTCCAGATCGCCGTGGAATTTCTTATCCAGCAACAGCCGGCCGATTGAGACCGCTGGATCTTCTTGGGCTTGAGGAATGGTCTGAACGTCAAATTCTCCCTTGGCAAGTGGCATAATTCCCATGATGCCACTTGAGCTAGAGTAAGGTCATGGCTGGTTGGAAGGCGGTTGCCCTTGCGGCGGGCATTGGAGCAGTGGTTGGCTTGCGGTCCCTGCTGGGTCCGGCAGCGGTTAGCCAGGCCGCTTCCCGCAAAATGCTGCGGGTGCGCCAAACGCCGGTCCGGTTTCTCAGTTTCTCAAGAACGGCGAACATTCTTGCCGGTTTGGCCGCGGCCGAATTGGTGGCCGACAAATTGCCGTTCACGCCCGATCGAACCAAGCCGCCCTCGCTTCTGTTCCGCGCGGCTTCCGGAGCCCTCTGCGGCGCTGCGATCGCATCATCAATGCGCGAATCGGAGGTGGCGGGAGCGATTGCCGGGAGTGCCGCCGCTGTGGGCGCGGCATTCGCCGGCCGGGAGTTGCGCCGCCTTGGCCAACGAAATAAGTGGCCGGATGTTCCGCTGGCATTGATAGAAGACGCGTTAGCGATCGGCGGCGCCGCGGCGATTGTTATGTCAGCATAAGCTATGTCAGCATAACCAGTTCGCGCTGGATTTCTCCGGTTACTCTGGCATAGCGGTCGCCGGCATAGACGTTCACTTCCGAGCGAACGCCGAAGTTCGGCAAGTAAACGCCCGGCTCAATGGAGAAGCATGTCCCGGGAATGACCCTGCGCTCATCGTGGGTCTCCAGATTATCCATGTTGGCGCCGGTTCCATGAACTTCTTCTCCGATGGAGTGTCCCGTGCGGTGGACGAAGTATTCGGCAAAACCCCGATCGGCGATATAACCGCGCGTGGCGTCATCCACTTCATAACCATGCAGCACCTCGCCATTGCGCATGGCTTTTTCGACGCGCTCCACGCCGCGATCGCGTGCCTTGGTGGTGACGTCGAAAATGTTGAGAAAGTCAGACGGCGGATAAGTGCCGGCGAAACCGGTCCAGGTAATGTCGTAGTACACGGAGTGCGGCCGATCGAGTTTAGCCCACATGTCGATCAGTACGCAGTCGCCGTGGTTGATTTGCAGGTGATGGTCCTCGCTGGGCTCATAGTGCGGGTCGGACATGTTGGAGTTCACCGCGACAATCGGGCCGTGATCGGTAACCATTCCATCTGCTTCAAAGGCTCTTCGGATGAAACGATTGACATCCCACTCAGTAATGTGGACGCCGATTCGCAGCGCGTCGGCGATGCGCCCAAAGGCAGCACCGCGAATCCGATCGACCCGCCGTCCAGCTTCCAAATGACTTTCTAACTGGTCGCTGCTCCAGCGTGCTTCAAATAGTTGCACCAGATTCGCGGAGCTGACTACTTCGGCGCCCGCTTGGCGAACCAACTCGACGGTGCCCGCATCCACCAGCGACACGTACGGAATGGCGCAGAGCGGCGAGTATTGCATGGCCACACGCTTGGTTCCGGATAGCAGCCAATCGAGGCCGGCGGTTTGCGCGCCCCAGCCGGAGTAAATATGTTTTATCCCCGGCAGGCTGTCCAGAATTCCCGACTCAATGCGATGCACCAAAGCTCGCGGTTCACCATCCGCGGGGATGAAGTAATACCAGCGGCGTGTCGCTGTGGCGCCGGGATTCAAATTCAGAATGTGATAAGCGAGTGGATCGCGCTGATGATGATCGAAGAACAACCAGCCATCGAGTTTCTCTTCGCGCAGCGCGGTCTGGATTTCAGTGAGTTGCATTTTCGATTAGCTTCCTATGTTGCACACGGGTGTTGAGGTTGAGGACCCCGGCAATGTCCTTGGTGTCGATGACGCGAAACTCGATCACGTCGTCCAGCCAGTCCTGACTCAGTCCGTTCCAATGCTGAGTCGCCACTGTTACGGTGTATTCGTTGCGGCTAAGCAAGCAGTCCAGTTCAAATTCTACAGCAAGCGTTTCGCCCGCTTCAAAACGGCCAAGATCGATGTGTTCGATACGGGTATTAGTGCCGAATACATCCATGCCGATGCGGCTGCGAATGAGAATTCCCACCACCGGCTGATCGCAGGATTGCCGGAACGTGGCGGTGATTTGTATCACAATCGTGTCGCCGCGTTGAAACGCGGCGCAACGGTCTCCATTTCGATTGAGCAGTTGAACCTGGGAAATCGCGCTCACGCCATCGCCGTGGCGAAAGCTCGATTTCGCCGCCGGGCCATGCTGGGACTCAGTTAGTGTTTTGTGCCCGCTCTCGCGGTCGAGTACAAAACCGTTGTATCGATTGACAGCGTCTTTCGGTGCGCCTTGCATGACCACTTCGCCGTTGAGCAGGAAAGCCGCCCGATCCGCCAGGCGCTTGACTAAGCCGAGATCGTGAGACACCAGCAAAATGGTGACCTGCCGTTGCCTCAGCTCGTCGAATTTCTGGATGCAGCGGCTGGCGAAGATGGCGTCCCCCACCGACAAGGCTTCGTCGACGATCAGGATTTCCGGATCCACGTGAATGGCGGCGGAGAAAGCCAGACGCACGTACATGCCGCTGGAATACTCTTTGACGGGCCGATGGATGAATTCGCCGATCTCGGCAAATGCCTCAATGCGAGGAAAGGCCAGCTCGATTTCGCGACGCGAAAGCCCCATGATCTCGCCGTTCAGAAAAACGTTTTCGCGGCCGGTAAACTCAGGATTAAAGCCGGCGCCAAGTTCGAGCAGCGCGGCAATGCGTCCGCTTTTCAACACGCGGCCAGTAGTAGGCTGCAGAATTCCGCTGATGATCTGGAGCAGGGTGCTTTTTCCGCATCCGTTCGGGCCGAGAAGAGCGAATACTTCGCCTTTTTCCACCCGCAGATTGATGTTACGCAAGGCCCAGAAATCGGCCGGCTTGGAGGTATGCACAGAAAGCGCGTCAAGCACTCGATCCAGAGGCCGCTGGTAAAGACGATATCGCTTGGAAACGTTTTGAATCGAGATCACGGCAGACACGCTCAATATAGCGCGACTTACCGGATCCTCTTCGCGGCGCGCAGTCCTCTGGAAAGAGGAAGCGGATATCCGATCAAACAGATTTGATCCAGCGCGAAAAGCACCACCGACTCAAAACCGGCGCCTTCCGCCATGCGGGCTTCTTTTAGCCATGCCGTGGAGGAATCGCTGACTCCCACCAGATGACTTCGCTGCGCGGGAGCAAATCCGAACGCCTGTCCGGCTTGAATGCTGGTGAGGCTGAGATTCAAGTTTCGAGCGAGCGTGTAGCTAAAACTCTCGGTTTTCAAACAGTCGAGCGTGGTCGCGGTCCAGGAGTTGCGGGGGTAGTTGACCGCCGTATTCCAAGCGGTGTTGTTGACGTCGCAGGGATAAAGTACCTCAAAGCGGCAATTGGCAACGGAGGTTCGCACAAAAGTCATGATCTGATCGGTGAAAGCTCCGATCAACGTGGGAAGGAAGGCAGCCTCGTCGGCCGCGGTCGCGGGATCAATCGAATTGGTGTCTATGACCTGGAGCGGACGCCCATAAAACGCCATGAACGAACTGGCGGTGTAGTCGTCGTAGTAAGGCATTCCCGAAGAGGAGCCATCCGGAAATGTTTCAGGAAAATACCACCACTGAACTTCCCCAAACTGTAAATAAGGCTGGCTGCCCGCCGCGGCCTGAAGCGCAGCCATGTCCGCATATACTTGTTGCCAGTAGGCCGTGCTTACCGGAGAAAAATTCGTTTGATAGGACGGCGTGTTGAGTAACACCGGGTCTTGATTTGGATAGCGCTGCACGAGACCGGTCATGGGAGATGGATCTCCATTGCCTAACTCCATACTGAAAGACGTCGTCACCTCGAGGCCATAACCCGTCAGCGTCTGGTAGAAGCTGCTGCTCCAATCGCGCGCCGCCCGGTTGAGGCGAGGACTGGCTGTAAGATCGGTAAGCCAGGGCGCATCGGTTCCACCGGCAAACGCGCTTCCGGATGTTACGGGCGTCAAATTCGTTGTTGGTGGGCTGGTGCTGAGTGTGAGAGAGTTACCTTCCGAGCCCAGCGCACGCGCGAAAATCGTCAGTTGGTTACCGGAAGCCGATGCGCGAATACCGGTGAAGCCTCCGTTGATGAGCAAGGCGAATGCGAGCGCGAGGGTGATCCCGGTATCTCCGATCAGGTTCAGATGAGAAATGGTTGTGGGTCCGATGATAACCTCGGTGGTTAAATTTGGGTCCGGCGTTCCGGTGAAGGTTACCGTAGCGCTGGCGTATACTTGCCCGGGATTAGTCAACTCATAAAACCACAACGCTCCGGCATAGTGATTCACTCGCCCCGAGAAACCCAAGGAATGGATCATCCAGGCGGTACGCTCGGGCGCCAGAGCCAGCGAGTGTTCCGTGTCCCAATCCGTCGCGAGCGCCAGCACCCCTTCAGTGGCGTATTCGGGCAATGTGGCGCTGGTTATCGCGATCTCCAGAAAATCAAAATAGAATGTGCCGGGTGAGACCGCCGACTGCGCGACGACAACGGTATGCGTGCCTGGCGCCAAGGATCCCAGCGGCGCCCGAACCAGAACGTCCTCGCCTGCCAGTGCAAGAGCTATTGTGGTGGCCGTTCCTCCATCTATCGACACGGTAATGTTACCGCAAGCCGCCGCCATTCTGGTCCCGAGATAGAGCGAATGGGGTTGAGGCGAATAATAAGTACTTGTTACAGAGGCTGAGCTGTCGGTGGTGTAGGAGATGGTCCCGCCGGAGAAGTTGCCTTGGGCGGGCGTCCACGCTCCGCTGTACTGTAATTGTGGTGAATCATCCTCGATCCGGCGACTCCCCGGTCCCGCGACCAGATAACCGATGGAGGCGCCACTTACCGTCCAATTGGAGACCGCGACCGAAAACTCGGTTCTCGCGAAAGCTCCTATCTGGAAATCCGCGGCATAGGTCCAGCGCATTTTCCTGACGTTGGTTACTGGCACCGGGCCAAGCGTGGGATCCGTCAAGTTTGCGAATACGAGAGAAATATGCCACCCGGTGGGCGATGTGCCTCCGGTCAGAAGCTTGTACGGCGCGTCCCAGGTTTCGGTTGTCCCTTGCACATACGTGTAGACGCCAACCAGGTTGGCATTTGCTCCCACAGTTGACGTGGTCGGGTCCTCGCCGGGTCCAGTGTAGGTCAAAGTAATCGTAGTCCCTACAAGCGAGGCGATCATCGTCGTCGAGGAGCCATTGACAGCTTCCACGAGAATGGCTAATCCGGAGGCCAGTGTATCGCCGTCCAGGAACTGATATGTGTAATGCTCATCCAGGAACGCGAACCCCACGTAGTCGCCCGTGGTCGGCGATCCACCCAGCGTAAACTGAACCGTGGCGCAAGCATAAGCTCCTTCGACGTGCGTAGCGTTACTGAGCAGATCAACTTTATATATTTGTTCGCCGCTTCCACCGTCGGCCCAGATTCGCAAGCTGGGCCAATCGACCGTCGGGAACAGAGTGGAATCGATGGGAATGCAGTTGGTGCGAGTCTCATCGTAAGTGAGCGTCAGGCTGCTGAGATCGCCGTCCGGCAGGTTGCGAAATACAGGGTGCTCAAAAGTGTTGTCGCGGTTCCACTCAACGACGGCCCAATCGAATTGCTGCCTCCACGATCCGGAAACGGTAAATCCGGTAGCGCTGGCTCCGCTCAGTGCGGCCACGGCCGATGGTTCGAAGAAGTAACACTGCAAGTCGCGGTCTGGCTGCAATTTATTGAGTGTTTCTGACATAGCGCCTTACAGCCGAACGGTCACGGTTAGATCGCTCCCCGGAATGGTTCCCGATGTCGATGAGACCGACAGAATGTCCAACCCGATCTGCGCCTGCGCAAAGAGCGGCCCCAGGGCGAATCCGTCAACGACGTTACTAATGGTTGCATTCACCGGAATCGTCAGTGAACAGTAGGGCTGACCGTTTTGAGTTATCTGCATTGTGATGGCTCCATTCGATGGTGCTTGCTGCACCACGGCGTAGACATCCCGAACAGATTGCGTTGAGTCCATAAGCAAGGGCGGTACGGCGCCCGTTTGGATCGCCAGCGCACCTTCAATCTGGAACGTTATCTGGCCGCCCGACAGCGTCCTCAATCCGGAGTCGGTAGTCGAGGTGTATCCTTGCCGGTTGACGTCGCTGTTACCGCGGGAGTTAGTCACGAAAAGCTCAGCGGCCGCAATTCGAACGTCCGGGAGAGCTAAGCTGTAGACATAAGTGCCGCTGGCGGGACTGCCGAAGAACCCTTCGGCGAACGGCATCACATATGTTTGCTTGTTGAGCAGGTAATAGGGAACTTGTGCGGCGTGCGTGACTGGCGTGGTTCCATACGCTCCCCGAGTCACCGCATAAGTTCCGTCGGTATTGGCGCCGGTAACCTGAATCAGTTCGACCTCGATTTGCACCAGGTCGCCCGGCTGCAGTTCCTGCGTGTCGAGTGAAATATTGACGTCAGTGGCCGTAAGGGCACTGAAAAGGCTTGTCGCGCCGGGGCTGTTTAATTCGTCCCAGCTAGCAATGGTCAACGTTCCCGCGCCGATTGATGTCGTATTCTCCAGGCTGGTGAATCCCACGCCTGTAATGTCCACGGTCCCTTGACCAGCCACATTCAATCCGAAGGTTGGCATACCCGGCACGTCCAAGTCGCCGCCGGGGCCAGCGGACCCTCCGATTGTCCATGGTGTTAGTGGGCTTAGTTCTGCTGAGCACTCTACGTTGAGAACGTTCGCCGACCGGCCTGAGATTTGGATCGTTAAACCGTCCTGGTTCGGCGCCGAGAATGTTACTGGCGAAGAACTCGCGGATGCTCCCAATTGCCAGGAAGCATCCGCGATCAGAAACGTGCTGGTGTTATCGGGCGCGAGGCTCCAAGGCGTGGTCGTGGTGACGGTCGTACCGGTGTTCGAAAGAATTGCGCGCTCCTGCCCAGCGCCGAGCCCGGCGGCGATCCGGGCGATCTTACCGGCGTAGGCGTTGATAGGCATATTCAGAGTGCCGTTTCCGATCGTGTTGGCCGAAAACACTGTAACCGGCTCCGCGGGTTGCAGTTCAGAGCGCCAATAAAAGTTGGCGTGATCGAAGTTGAAATCGGGAGGACCGGTCAACTGCGAAGCGGCGCCGCTGTCAGTGAAGGTGTTCGCTATCGCCTGGTCTGATTCGATCCGGAGTAACTGCGATGGGTTTGGCCCGCGGTATACGTTGAACGCCTGTGCCGTTGCGCTGAAACTGAGACTTTGCAAAGTTACTTGGTTAGTGTTGGTAGCCGCGGGTATATTCGCCAGCACTACGAACGAGAGCGGGGTTTCCGAACCGTCGGCCGCTACTCCGGTTACCGCATAATAAAGTATTTGGTCTCCCGCTATTGTCCCTCCGGTTTGGCTGATCAGGGCATTCAAACCCACCAATGGAGTTTGCGCCTGCCCTAACCCCGGGACATTGGGGGTGACAAAACTTACTTGCAAATATATAGATACAGTGCCGTCGGCTGCTGTTTGCGAGGTTTCCACCACTCCAAACTGATCCGTGCCAGATGAGTCCAGCACGGTTCCTACCAATGGCAGCGGGATTCCAACGTTGGAGCCAGGCTGCTTACCGAGTCCAGATGTCGCATCCGAGCCATCCACGTACCAACTGTCGTCGTGAATCTGTGCTGTAATGGTCGCCGTGCGGTAGTTGGGGCCTGGAGAAATCTCAGTGATGCGAAACGGCTGGCGATCAAACCCCTCGCGGCCGTAAGTGATGGTGATCAGGTCGCCAGGCTTAAGGCCGACCCCGCGCACGCTGGTGCCAAACTCGACATAAGTGTTTCCGTAAACGGACTTCGACAGCACGAGTGACATCGACCTGGTTGCCTGGCTGAAGTTCGGCAAACCCAACGCCGGCAAGCTGGCGGTGACTTCCTGACCTGTAGTGAGGACGTCGTCCGTATCTACCAGCGACAAGCTGTCCTGTTGAAAGTCGTTGAACTGGTCTTGGAATTCGACCGTATAATGATTCGGTGTATCCGCGGTGCTGCGCGAGTAGACACGAAATGACGGCTGGCCCTTGCCGGTTCTCAAGATGCCCGAAAACGAAGTGTCTCCGAATTCGTACGCCGGCCAGCCGCCGTCCAACTGCTCTTGGCTGTTGGATCCAGGCAATTGCGAAGGTTGCTGGTTAGCTAGAGTGTCCTCCACGCACAACTTAAGGAGGCCCGCTTCGTCAAAAATCAGATACAACGACGAGCCGTTGCGGATCCCGCGAACCACATCCGCGGCGCTCCGGCGGTAATCGAGAACCAGATTGCACTGATACCGGGCTACGGTGGTCGCGTTCCCGTTGAGGTCAGTCGTAGGAACCAGGACGTCACAGATTTGAGCTGCTGCAGCGAAACTCGCCAGATTGATCTTTTCACGGATCCATCCGCTTCTTAATAGCGCGTCGAGCAAAACCCAGGCGGAGTTGTTCGTAAAGACCGTGCTGACGAACGCTCCAGTCGTATCGTACGTATCGACCTTCAATCCTTGGATCAATATGTCAACGGCAGGCAGCGTTTGCCCGGTGGAGATCTGGTTAGGAACCACGACCGACAAGACCGCGAGACTGCCATACGGGTCGCCCAACGGGTTACCCGAGGAGTCGACAAAGTCCAGATTGAAGTTGCCGCTTCTGGTTCCGGGAGTCACCAGCTCGTACCAGCCAGTTGCCGTCATGTTGGTGTTCGAAACCGCCAAAGGAATCTCGATATCGTTCACCAGCACTTGGATTACGCCACTGATCTCACCCGCACCCAGCAACACTTCCATATGCGTCAGGTTGCCATCGTTGCGAGCGAAGATGACAGGAGCCTGATACCAACCCGTCCCGTATAGCAGCGGAACGAAATCGTTGTACTGTGCCTGATTTTCTACAGAAACCGATAAGTGGGAGGCTTTTTGGCCGTAACTCCGGACCAGGATAGATGCAGGAACGAATTCGATTCCGCCGAAACGCTGGGTAATGTTTCCGCTGCTATCGCTGCTGAACATACCTCGCTGCACGCATTGCGTTCGAGAGTAATCGCAACTGGTGAACGCCGCGGCGCCATTCATATTTCCGACACCGCCGGTTTGATCCGCGGAGTAGCCGCACTGATAGAACGGCGACCAGCGCCCATCGGCACCACCGTTGACTGCTTCGGTCCGCTGGGCGGCCGTCGCCGGAAACGTCCACGGACAGCGCTTCTGGACGCTGGTCTCCGGTAAATAGATTTGTTGCAAAGTCAGCCTGCTGGAGAAGCTGAGACTCAAAGTGGATTCGGTTGACTCAACCGGCGGATTTGCAGTTCCTTGAAATACCACGGTCGCATCCGACAGCGCTACCCCCGCGGTCAAATCGAAGAACAGGAACTGAATCGTAAGCTGCGAGCCCTTCCACCCGACATTTCGCTCGATCGAAGAAAGTTCTGCGTCGGCGTTGGCGAGTGTGAGCGATATTTGGGAGACGCCATCAGTCGCTTCGTCCGACGAAGAGCGCAAATTGAACAACGTGTGCCCGAGAATCCTGCCAACGTACGCATTTCCCAGATAAGTGACGTTGTGGGTGCTCCAGCGCTGCACATCGCCCGACGGCAACGTACAATCGCAGAGAAACAGCGGCGTGCCGGGAGTCTCCAGGGCTTTGAGATCGTTTATGGTAGACATGGGAGTTACGCAGGAAGAATGTTCGTCAGTATAGACAACTGTGTGCTGTAGAGGCCGGGGCTATCTATCGAGAAGGACAGGTCGTCTTGCGCAAACCGGCTATTCACATACACTCCCCCTGCCCCACTTACCTTCTTATAAGTCCCCGCGGCGGGCTGCGCCTCAACCTGCATTCCATACACATCGACAGCGACTCCCGCGGGAAATAAGAGACCAAACGTAACTCCATCCACCGGACTAGACGAGGTTACGCTGAACGTGTAACGCGTCCAGTCGCTGCCAATGAGATTCTGCTGGTCCTGCTCCACGCTGTTTGCAGTCGAGCGCAGCGTAACCGAGCATGCCTGGTCGCATCTGAGATAGACAGAGAAACAATAGCTGTAAGACCCTGGCCCAGGGATTTGTTGAAACACGCCCTGAGCGGCTTGGGCAGTATTCGTAGCTTGCGACGCGGAAGTTCCCTGGAACGGATCGCCAAAACCGGCCGTAATCTGAAGCAATGGGTCCACTTCCCATACTGTCTTCGAAAAGTCTTCGCTCCACGACAGGAGATTGGCGGTCGGATCAGTGAACGTAAATGTCTGCAGTTGTCCTTGCACAGAAGCAAAGAAGGATGAGAGAGCATTCCATTCGTCTGGCGAAAGTCCCTCATAACGCAGGTTCCATACAAGCTTGTACACCGGGTCCGCGAGACGGATGGTCGACCCGTCTTCCAGCGAGTTGGTGACCGTCCGGGTGACAACACTCCGAGTGAGTGGATATTGGGCTAAGGCGCCGGTGGAGAGTTGAGGAAAGTCGCTCATAGCGTCAGCTCCGGTTCTCGACTATCGAGAAAGTGATTGAGCCCAGATCTCCGGGTTGAATCTGCACAGAACACTCGTCGTCTTCGAATGAGCAATTCGGATAAACCGTGCCTGTGCCTGGATCGGTAAATGAAAACGACCCAGCGGGCCCGGATACGTTCGAGAAGAATTCCGCCAGAGTCGTAACTTCATCCTCATCCAGTAACTCAAGCTTTACGCTCCAGCGCTGGACTGGCGCTGCGTAGCCCGGGAAGCGTTGTTCGCTACCGTCGACGAATTGAAGGACTTGGCTAGAGAATGTCGACCCTGCCTGGGCGGGGTACTGCGTAATGGCGCCAGTGTTCAAGGTGGGAAAAGTGTTCATAAATTCGCTATGGCGTCGTTCAGGTTACTGGAGTTAAGAATTGCTTGCCGCACGGCCTGCGCTATATCTTCACTGTGGTCCAGAAAAGACTTACTGTCCATGGCGTTCACTTGGATATTGACCGAGGGTGAAGCGCCACTTGCGGACGCGCCGCTCCCGCCGATGGCGCCGCTGAGGTTTACACTGGGCGGCGCGACATACGGAATTTTGGGAACGATGGTCTGCGACTGCGAGCCGATACCGAACAGACTGAGAAGGCCCGTAAGTAAAGGCGAAATCCCACTTCCGCCGCCGAGAACACTGCTGGCGACGCCGCCGGCGGCGCTCAGCGGTGAATTTTTCTGCGTGCTCACAGCGCTGGTGTTCTGGGTCAAGGCCTGCGTATTTTCCAGCAGTCCGTTCAGTGTCGCCTGTTGTGCCGTGGTCGTTTGACCCAATGTGGAGGCGAGTTGCTGAATCCCTTCCACTACGTCGGAATTCCCACTTAGGCCGCCGCTCGCGGCGTTACTGAACACCGAGCCGGTATCCGAGGCCGGGGAAATGACGGCAGTCGCGCTGGTTGCGCCCGTTAGGGGAGCGATTACCGATCGCGGCGTGCGCGAGCGGCCACTTAACGCTCGCGCCGCACTCTCTAAGCTAGTGTGTTTGTGACTCACCTGTTTGCTCCGATCTCACTTCTTGCTCTAATACGCAGATGGCGTCTACCAACCGCGCCGGCAGTTGGTAAACGTCCGCGGAGCCAAATACCCGGAACGCATGAAACTCCTCCAGCAGTGCCTCGCTTTCCGCCGTGACGTAGGAACGCGGGCATTCTTCCGCGGCGGCTTGTTTGCGGGCCCAGACGACCTTGCGCGGAGCCCGCTCCGTTTCTGGCAGCCAGCCACAGCGCCGCTTCTTTTCCAGACCGCTCCTCCGGCAGTCGTCGCATTTCCAAGCGGCCTGTTTGGCAAATTGAAAATGGAAAGCGACGATCAGTTTTTTCGCTCTTCCTCAGATAGTCCGCACTGTCCACGAATAGAATCGACAATTTCTCGCGCCAACTCATCGGGACCCTTGCCGGCAAGAAGCTCGGGCGTTGCCGGCTGCCCGTCAATCGTCAACCCTTCAATTTCCACCAGGCCCCAGGCGAAAAACACATCGTCAATCTCGTGGCTCAGGACGTTCGCTTCTAAGTGCTGCCGAATGTCGGGTCCCGACGCAAGAAATTCCACCTGCTTACTCAATTCGCGAATCTTACGGCTCAGCTCCATCCGCGCGCCAAAGGACATTCGGCGGATTTTGTAAGTCACTCCGGGAACCGCCGCAGATTCACGCCGTACCACACTCTCGTACTCAACTACCTTGGGATCAGGCGAACGCAACAAAGATTTCATCATTGACATCTCCCTGAGCGCGGCAATTCTCAAACTGCCATTGCTGGCGCTTGTCGCTGTCGTCGAACTGCGGTACCTGTAAGACGACCGAACTCATGTAAATTCCGAACATCTCTCCAGCTTGCTCGCCAAGCTGCAACATCACGCTCACCGGCGATTGCTGGCGAGCTGCCTGGTAGAGCGCCGGTGTTGCCGAGTCGTCCTGCTGATAAACGCTGAAATTGAAAGTAACGTTGCGAATGCCCGGTGCGATTGCGCGCGGCAAAGTCGAGCCAAATTCATTCGCTCGTAAATCGAGTTGGTTTGAGAACGTCAACTGCGCGGCTGTCACGGTCAGAAATTCGCTGGGTGATGCGCCAATCCATATCTGGCCCAGGTGCCCCGGGATCAACGTATAGTTAGTGTCGTCGATCGCTGGCTCCGCTGGAAATGTGGTTAACTCCGCCTCGCCGTTCTCAAAACTCGAGGTGTCTAAGACATCTGCCGTTTGCCCCGAGAACTGAAACTCGTGAATGTCACCGTTGATATTGACTTGAAACTCGTTCACTGCCCCACCTGAGAACGCCCGCTGTACGGCATCGGTTGGCGTCCAATAATCGAAGATACTCAGGCTACTCAAAGATGAGCCAGGCACATAAGTCAACGTACGGCCCAATGCGGCGCCGCTCGGCGGGAGTTGACTGAACGGTGCATTGAGAACAATAGATTGCGGATCGGCTACCGCCGCCACAAACCGGATCTCGCCTCCGCTGGTTACCGCTTGACCGGGAACCAGGCCATGCGGCGCCGCGAATGTAAGAGCGCTTCCGCTTGCGGCGGAACTGATCGTGGCGCCCGGCCAAGCCAGCGGCGCTTGGCCCATGCACGCCTGAAACAGCGGATCGTGCGGCGGCGCTGCCGCGTCGTCCGGCCACGCGCTCATATAGCTGCGCAGTTCAAAAGTCGTTGACTTGCGAAGGCCGGAAGGAAGCCCGGCGAAGGTTCGTGATCCGGTCTTATCCTGGCGGTTGATCTTTTGCGGTGTCTGTTTTGCCGTCAGCTTTACCGCCGGAATTCTGTTTTGAGCCGTAATGGCCGCCGCGGCCCCATACGCACTTTCCAGTGCAACATAAAACCGATTATTGTTTGACGATACGTATGCCATGTTTTTGCTGCCGCCGTCCTCGCTTCAGATGCTGATCTCCAAATCGAAACTGATCTTTGCCGTCTGCAGGAAATTCCGGCCTCCCGCTTTTGCCGGCCCGTACTGTACTTCATAGCCGCCGGCATAGAAATATCCGTCTCCCCAGTCGCCGCGAGATCCGTCTAGAACCTGGGTGACCGCGTCCGCCATCAGCGCGGACATATTTTCCAACCCATCCAGCCGGTCCTGCGTCACGCGTACTTCGGCCATCATCTCGGCTTGCCCCGAAAACGTCCGGAATTTCTCCTGGAGCGAGTTCGACAGTTTTCCGCAATAGATATACACAGCGGGATAGTCGAGACCCAAAGCCCTGTCGGAGATCTCAGGAGCTACATTTTGTGTCAGCACGTTCAACGTCTGATACAGAAGTTGGCTTCCCGCTGTATCCGCGGCTAGTCCGGCTAAAACTGCCGGCAATCCGTTGGCGCCGGTCAAGAGTGCCGCCGTTTTTTGTGTTGCTGTTGCTCCAATTTGTGCCATCTTAACCTCGAAGGATTTTGCTTTCGTTTACGATGAAGCGCTCGGGAGTTTGCCCCGTGCCGGGTGGCGGCCCGGATATCAGTCCCGAGACCGGCAGCGTCCAACTCACCGGCGATGGTAAGGGACCAGTGCTCTGCAAGGCCAGCGCGCCCGGGTCCGCGCCGCCATAAATGCTCCAACCCTGGGCGTTCGACGGAACGCGAGTCATCGATAGCATCGGAACGCTGCCGGCGCTGGTCGTCAGGTTGACAACATCGCTCGGCGCGCCCTCCTGCCCCTTCGCGTTTAGCCACGCCACGGCGAAATAGTACATAGCCGAACTCGCGGCGCCATTCACTGCCGTCACAATTGGACATGCCGCTTTCGAAATCGGGTCATAAACTAACCCGACCCCAGCCAGAAAATATCGAATCGCCGACTCCCGGGCCAGACCCTGGTACTGCGTGAGTTTTGCCAGATAGCGGTCGTTCAACTGGTTACTGTACGCGTCGCTATAAATCAGTGCGATGCTTAGCTCCGCGTGCCAGCGCCTCAGGGAGGGCGTGACGACGACATCGCAAAGGCCGTCGACTCGCCGCTGGAATGCTCTTGGATCCAACCAAGGATCGCGCAGCAGAAACAGTTGAATTTGACTGGCGATGTCCTCCTGCGCCAGCGCCCTTTTTGCGCCCGTATCCACGCCTTCCAGTTGCGCTACGTTGAGAATCGAACTCTCGCGGTCCTGCAGATCCGATTCCTGATTGAGGCTGCCGTCGGTGAATAGAGACATACCGGGGCCTCGCTACTGCTTTTCGCTCTTCGGCGATCGCAAACTCTGCAAATCGCTCTCTGAAATCAGGTTCACTTGCAGCTTTGTGGCTAACGTGGCTTGTTCGGCGGCGCGTCGCGCCTCAGCGGCAGCTTTGTAAAATGTTGCCGCTTCGTCGGGTGTGGCCAAACGTGCTCGCCCCTCGACGATCGACTGTGCGGCGATTGGACGCCTCACTTCCGTCATCTGACCGCTTTTTCCTCCGTCAGGTGTCGCGTTGCTCATCAACACCACGAATTCGTCGGCGATCTCTTGCTCCGTCTTACGGAGGTTGTGGTAATACAGTCTGAGGTCCATGTATCTTTCTCTATCTCAAACAAACGCGTCTTCTAACCAACGGGCGGGAAGGAGTTGCCTCCTTTTACCGCCCGTTATCGTCCAGCCGCCTGACTAACTAGCTAGCTACTGACTTGGACGCCAAAGCTGTTGCGCAATACCGCACAGCCATACAGAACGTCGACGGTGAACTGCTGCGCCAGCGTATTCGGCTGGTAGCTCATCGTCACGCGGATTCCGAAGTTACCCAACTCCGCGTATTCAGCAACTGCGCCCGTGCCAGGCAGCGGTTGAGGAAGCCGGCGTATCACCAGGCCAAGCCCGTTTCGGGCGAATGCGACGTTATGCGTAGTAACCGGTCCGCTGCCCGTTTTCGCCACGAACTGCGAACGGAAGACATAGAAGTCCTTGATCTTGCCGACTGACCCATCGATCATGGTCCGTAGACCCGCATCCCCTACGCTGTAGAACTCGCTGAAGCGGGGAATCTGGCGTAACGCTGAGTAAGCGTTGGAATCCACGACCAAAAACTTGTTGGCGCTGGCCGGAACCTGCGCCTGGAAGAGCGCGGTTTCGGCCGCGTCAATGACGGCTTCCGTAGGCGCCGTCGCTGGCGCCCCAACCGGCTGGTTTGCTGTGAACTGGCTGTACAAGCCCAAAAGGTTCGTCTCAATGCTCTCCGCCAAGGCGATTACCGCTGGCTGCATATAGAGCTTCAGCAGGTCCGGTACCGCCAGAACCTTGGTAACGTCCGGAATCTGAAAGGTGGCCTCCGCGTGGGTGTTCAACACGATTTGTGCGTTTCCCAGATTTGGATTTTGCGTTTGAACCGTCCCGCCCTCTGCTATGTTGTTTGCAACGAGCGTTGGTGGAATCGGAACGTTCACCGTGTCTCCAGCTTGCGCTAGCGTCGGTTCATAGTCCCGATTTACCAGGTTGCCCATCACTAAGTTGCCCATTAACGCGGGCAGTGCATCCGCCGCAACCAACTTCACGATCGCGTTAGCGACGTTTGCCGATGTAATGATTGCCATCGATTTCTGTTCTCCTTACTTCTCTTCACTCAGGCCGTTGTCTGACACGGCCGTCATACTCCTCGCATCGTTGAATTGGCGACGCGTGAGATCTCTTGGCGTACCCGCTCCATATCCTCTGGAGACATGCCCGGACGAATCTTGTCCATATCGAGTCCGCCGCCCGGCGCACTTTTTTGCACCGGTCCCGTCCCTGAGCCGCCCGTTATCCGCGCCGGCAGCAACTCAGGATTCTCTTGCACGAAGTTCGATAGATATTCCTTCAAGGACACTTCGCCTTGTTCGCCTTTGGCCATGAGGCGACCGTCTTCCGCGCGTTGTATGTCGTCTTTCACCACGCGAAACGCCAGGTCGATCTTCGAGACGCCTAATTTTTGTAACTCGCCGCGGACTGTCGCGCTTTTCTCCGCTTCGTCGGCCTTTTTCCGGCTTTGCCGGTTTTCTTCTACTAACTGGTTAACGCGTTGCTCCAGTTGCTCCCGGCGCTTGCGTTCTTCGAGCAATTCCGCTTGGTGGGCCGGTTCCGACCGCACATGCTCCGTCCGGATGAATTCTTCTATCGCTCCCCGGATGATCGACTTGACGTCCAGACTTTCTACTGTTGGGTCTTGCATGTCTCTCCTGTTTCTATTTCTCGAGCTATCTGTTCTTTCACTTCCTGGCGCGCGTCGCACAGATACTTCAGCGCCAGCTTTTGGAACACCTGTTTCTTCAATGTGGGCGAATCGATTCCCAGGCCCAGCAACTGTTGAGCGTCGGCCAGTTCGGTTCCGAAATCTCCGATATCGAATTCGTCCATTCCGGTAACGTCGATAGCGAGATTGTCCTCGCGCGCTGTCTCAATGGCTCGCAACACCTGTTTCATGCTCCCTTTCACCGCGTCTCCGTAGGCGCGAAGCACTTCGTTGGTGATTGCGAAATCGCGCTGCTTACTCAGGCCGGATTGCAAAGTTCCGCCGGATAAGCCGCCTGCCTGCCCCAGATAGCAAACGCGGTAAATTTCTTCCTGCAACCGCGTAAGATTGTCAGTTGCGATCTGGTAAACAGTGCCCTGAGGTTCCGTCCATCCAAAACGGTCTTGCGGACCGAGTTGGATATAGTACGATTCGCCCATAATCTGGTTCCAAGTCCGCTCCGAGTAAACTACCGGCATGGCAAACAGACCCATCGTCAGGGCCCACCCCAGCGCGTTCGACTTATTGAAGTGCTCCAGTTGCAGAGACGCGGCTTTGTTCAGCAGCCACATGCCTTCGCCAACGTCCAGATCGAACAGAGGAACCCGATTCTGCTTGGCCAGACCATGGACGCCTTCGGCGATCAGTTCAGTGGCGGAAGTCTTTCCGCTCTCCTCCAAGTGTTCGTAAATCCGGAACGTGGTCTTGTCGTAGTAAACCCAGCGCGTATGTTTCACCCAATGCGTATCGTGGATGCTGGCTTTTCTCAACCCCGACGTACGCAGTACCACCCATTCGTAGTTACCTTCGGAGTCGCGACTCCAATTGATTAGTTCGTCAGCCGAGTAAGCTACCAGGTAAGCGCTCGACCTGCCCTCGGCATCCTCCTGGGCTCGGCTCTCCACTGCATGTGCAACGCGCGGAAAGTCCACCACAATGTGGCTTCGGCCACAGATCAACATCTCTACGAACTGCTTGCGGAAGAACTCGGCGAACTGCGTCCCCTTCAAGTCGCAGTTTTCGGTGAACCCGTTGTAGAAACACTTCGCCCGGTCGTTCTTGCCTTCAAACAGAATCACCGGCTCCCGGCGGAAAAGCGTGGCCGTGTACCAATCGACAATAGAACCGGTATAGTTCTCGTAGAAGGCCCTTAGCAGCCTTTCGGCGAACAATTCGTTGCCTTCTTTGTGGCGGCGCATCAAATACCGGTCTGCGCGTTCCAGAAACGTTTCGCCGCCCACATACAGGTCGCGATACTTGCGCCACATGTGCCGTTTCGCCGCATACTCCGGGTGTTCTCTCTCAACGTCGGTTGCGCTGAATGTCTGAATCATTCTCTTTGTCCTTAAAATAGGCGCCGCGCCTGCTCGCCGAATGGCGGCTGAGGCCGGCATTCCTGCCAGATCAAATAGCCCAACGCGTCGGACACGTGGGTTCTCTTGGAATCGCGATCTTTGTCGATTACTCCGCTATCCGGCTTATAAGTCACTTCCTCGAAGTCGCGAATCAATTCTTTACAACGCGGATCGACTACTATCTCGACCTTCTCCGTCGCCGACCACAGCTTCGCGTTCACCAGTCCTACGCGATCTCGCACGCTTGGGTTCGCCAAGGGCACGTTGTAGCGGACATCCCGGTAACCGGCCCTTCGCAGATACTCTTGAATAATCTGATAGTCCGAACTACCAGTCGTATGCCGCCTTTGTCCCGAGGCATCCCCGTACACGAATAACGTTGTCATCGCACTTGGATGGCGCGACCGAAACTCTTCGCACGCCTCCTCGGTTGTCGCGTGCTCCAACACAATTTCGTCGAGAACATGAAATTCCAGCCCCATTCGCTGTACGATCAAAGACGACATCGGATTCACGTTAAAATCCAACGCCCAATACAGTGGCGCTCGTTGGTCGCTCGTCACTTCGCGCACATTCCGCTTCCGGTCAAAACTCGTGTAGACAAGACCGGCATGCCGGTTTATATACGCTCCCAGCACTTCCTGCTGAAAGAACTGCGGATCGTAACTGCTCTTCAAGCGTTCGTAGTAGTCCGGAATCTCCGTGAGAATGTGCCGGTTCTCAAAGGGTTGCGCCTGAATAACTTCATAACCTTCAACGCGATCTTTGATGAACCGCCGGTACACCCAGTCGTAACCTTTGGGTGTCCACACTCCGATGCCGCAAAGCCGCGTGGCTTTCGGGTCGCGCAGACGCCCTTCCAGACGTAACCAAGCTTCTTCCGTGGTGTAGGTGAGTTCGTCTACTCCGAACCACGCCAAATTCGTTCCCCGCAGCCGCTCGAATTGGTCAACCGAACGAAGTAAGATCTTCGATCCGGTGTCCTTCATTACCACGAACGACTCAGACCGATTCCATTCGTATGGCAACCCAGCGCCTCTGATTACTCTCATTAAGTCCGCCACGGTCGCGTCCCGCAGCATTGGATAAGTTGGCGCGCCAATCAGCCCGAGTCTCCCCGGATTCAGGTAACTCAGCTTGATGGCTTCCTGACACAACGCTTGACTCTTGCCGGACCCCACGGGCCCGGAGAAGCCCTTGAATCTTGCTTTCGAGTGATGGAATTGTTTCTGGGAGGATAGCGGCGAATACGGAATTTCTAGCGTTACTGTTCCTCCTCTGGTTCTACCCACCGGATGGTCCCTTCCTTTGGCCGCGGACTATCTTTGGACTCCTGAAGCTCAAAATAGAGTTGCAACAGCCGGATCAGGTCCGCCGGCTTGATCGTTTCCGCTTCCATTGCTTCCAGTGCCCGTGTGATCAACTGCTCCATGAGCTTTCTTAGCCTTTCGGCCATCAATAGCGGCTCCCCTACAAAAAAAGGGCGCTCCCACTTGGGAAGCGCCCGCCACAGCACTCTCTCTCTGAATTGAATCTAGCAGCCTACTGGCTGCACTTAGCCCAACAAAAAACGCAACTAACTGAAAACAAGCGAAATGTTTTCCTCATTTTTTCGTGACTGGCTCGGGCGTCTTAGTGCGTTTCTACTAAGCCGTCTCGATTTGGGCCGTCTTCTCCAGCCCGCGTAACTCGATTTCTCTCTGTCTTATCTTGAACTTCTGAACTTTCCCTGTTACCGTCAGCGGAAAATCGTCCACGAACCGAATGTATTGCGGAATCTTGAAATGCGCGATCTTACCGCTACAGAACTGCCGGATCTCGTCTTCGCTTGCCGGTTCCTTCAGCCGAATCCAGGCAGCTACCACTTCGCCTAGCGTCTCATCCGGTAAACCCACCACCTGAACATCGGCGATCTTGGGATACGTGTAAAGGAATTCTTCCACTTCTCTCGGGTAGACATTCTCTCCGCCGCGAATAATCAAATCCTTTGCCCGGCCAGTAACTCGCACGTACTCGTCTGACCGCATGGTCGCCAAGTCGCCAGTGTGCAGCCAGCCATCGGCGTCGATCGCTTTGTTAGTCGCCTCCTGCTCTTGATCGTAGCCTTTCATCACGAGATAGCCGCGCGTACATAGTTCGCCTTGTTCTCCTACTGGAACGGGTTCCCCCGTTTCCGGCTGTGCAATCTTGATCTCCGTATTGGCGCAGGCTCTTCCGACCGTTGCGACCCGGCGCTCCAGGCTGTCGTCGACGCTCGACATTGTGATTACCGGCGAACTCTCCGTCTGGCCATACATGATCGTCATTTCGGGGCAATGCATTTCGTTTACTACCCGCTTCATCACTTCAATCGGACACGGCGCCCCAGCCATAACGCCACTCCTGAGCGACCGGAAGTCGAAACGGTGGAATTCCGCGTGATTCAACTGCGCGATGAACATAGTCGGCACACCATAGATCGTCGTGGCTTGCTCGGCCTCAATCGCCTCCATGGTTGCCAATGGTTCAAAAGTTGGCGCAGGCAGAATCATGGTCGCGCCGGTGAGTACGCTCACCAGCGAACCCGCCACGCAGCCGAAGCAATGATAGAGCGGTACCGGTACGACAATGCGATCCCGCTCGGTGATTTTCATGCCGTCGCGAATCACGCTCGCATTGTTCATCAGGTTCCGGTGGGTGAGTAACACTCCTTTCGGCGATCCCGTCGTGCCTGACGTGTACTGAATGTTCGTTACATCTTCACCGCTGGTGGATGCCGGCGGATTCTCCCGGCCGTCTCGTTGCATCGCTTCCCACTGAGGCGAGCCCAGATAAACGACGTGCCGCAACTCCAGTTCCTGCCCGGCGCGTGCTTCCTCGAGAATCTCCGCGTAGCAGGAGCGCCGGTCTCTCTCAAACAGAAAGATGGCCCGCATCCGTGACTTCTTCAAGACGAAGGCCAGGTCGTACGCCCGATAGGCGGGATTCACGTTCACCAGAACCGCGCCGATGCGCGCCGCCGCCAACTGCAACAGCACCCATTCCACGCAATTGGTCGCCCACACCCCGATGCGATCCTGATTTCCAAGACCCAAGCCAGCCAGTCCCCGCGCGGTTTGTTCCACCTGCTCCCACAACTGAGCAAAGGTCAGCCGTGCGTTCTGATGCCGGGAAATCAGCGCGATGTGGTTTGAATGATTCGCGGTCGTCTGTCGCAGGGCGTCTATGATGGTGCCCTTAAAGAGCGGCCTCTCCGGACCTTTCGAATAACTCAGCATGGGATAAAGTGTATAACTTTATGTATGCGCCTTCGACTTGCCTCTCTCGCCCTTTCCCTCACGCCCATCATTTGGTGCGCGCCCAAGACCTTCACGCTCGAGCAGGTGCTGAGCGCTCCGTTTCCCACCTCCCTTACCGCTTCTCCCAAGGGCGCGGTCGCTTGGGTCCTCGATGAAAAGGGGGCGCGTAACATTTGGGTAGCGACGGCTCCTGATTACAAGGGCCGCCGCCTCACAGCCTACACCGCTGACGATGGCCAGGAGATTGCCGAACTGGCTTGGACTCCCGACGGCGCGTCGTTGATCTTCGTGCGCGGCGGCGACTTCGAGATGGGCCGCGACAATCCCAACCCGGCGGGGCTGGTCGAAGGAGTGGAGCAGGACATTTGGGCTATGCCCATCGCCGGCGGGGCTGCGAGAAAAATCGCCGAAGGCAACCAACCCGTGGTTTCGCCTTCAGGCGACCGCCTCGTTTTCCTGCGTAAGAACGAACTCTGGTCGATTGGTCTGAAAGACGGAGATAAGCCAGCTCAGTTGATTCACACCAAAGGCGCCGCGAGCGAACTCCGCTGGTCGCCGGATGGCACTCGCATCGCGTATGTCATCGGCCGCACCGATCATGCTCTTATCAGCGTCTACGATTTTCGTTCCAAGTCGCTCTGTTACCTCGATCCCTCGGTAGATCGGGATTCCAACCCGGTCTGGTCTCCCGATAGCCGCCAGATCGCTTTCATTCGAATTCCCGCATCCACCCGCGCTTTCAGCTTTAGTCCCGTTCGCGCCGGCGAACCTTGGTCCATCCGTCTCGCCGACGCTCAAACTGGAGCAGGCCATGAGTTGTGGCGGGCTACTGAAGGCCCCGGTAGCGTTTTCTCGGCCCTCGACGCCGAAAACCAACTTCTTTGGGCCGATGCCGATCGCATCGTCTTTCCTTGGGAGAAGACTGGCTACCGTCATCTCTATTCAATCTCGGTCCATGGAGATGCGCCCACCGCGCTCAACTCCAACGGCGAGTTCGAAGTCGAGCACGTCTCGCTCTCTCAAGACAAGCGCAAAGTCCTCTTCTCCTCGAACGAAAACGACATCGACCGCCGGCATATCTGGCAAGTCTCCGTGCTCGGCGATCAACTGAGGGAACTCACTCCCTCTACCGGTATCGAGTGGGCGCCCATCGAGTCTACCGATGGCCATGTCGTGGTGCTTCACTCCGGCGCGCGGAATCCCGCGAAAGCGGCGATCCTCGAAGCCAAAACGTTGCGCGACTTGGCGCCCGATTCGATTCCCGCCGGTTTCCCCACAGCCTCTCTCGTGGCCCCGCAGCCGGTAATTCTCTCGGCGGCCGATGGCCTCCAAATCCATGGTCAAGTCTTTCTGCCGCCTAACGCGCAGCCCGGACAGAAACATCCGGCTGTCATCTTCTTTCACGGTGGCTCCCGGCGTCAGATGTTACTCGGCTTTCATTACATGGATTACTATCACAATTCCTACGCCATGAATCAATACTTGGCCAGCCTGGGCTACGTGGTTTTGGCCGTAAATTACCGCAGCGGAATCGGTTATGGCCTCAACTTTCGCGAAGCCGTCAACTACGGCCCAACCGGCGCCAGCGAGTTCAACGACGTTGTCGGCGCCGGGCTCTATCTCCGATCCAGGCCGGATGTCGATCCGCGGCGCATTGGCCTGTGGGGTGGCTCGTATGGCGGTTATCTGACCGCCCTCGGCTTGGCTCGCGCCTCCGGCTTATTCGCGGTTGGCGTGGACTTTCACGGAGGTCACGATTGGAACGATGTCATCCGAAACTTCGTCCCCGCTTACGATCCCGGCAAGGATGTCAACGCGGCGAGAATCGCGTTCGAGTCTTCGCCCATGGCCTCGATCGACACCTGGCGATCGCCCGTCCTGCTGATCCACGGCGACGACGACCGCAACGTGCCGTTTCACGAAAGCGTGATACTGGCTGAAGCTTTGAGAAAGCGCCACGTGCCGTTTGAACAACTGATCTTCCCCGATGAAATCCACGGCTTTCTCACAGAAAAGCGTTGGCTGGAAGCTTACTCGGCAACTGCCGATTTTCTCGGCAAATATCTAAAACCCAGTAATGAGTGATCGAAAAACTTCCGCTTCGCGGCCGTCGGGGATCGGTTGAATTTGGCTGTTTCATGACTGGCCTTTAGGGCAACCCAAACACCAACAGCGCGCGGCCGGCCGCGATTGCTACCATCTGTTTGCCATCCACAGCGAAGCTAACCGGGTTGGCGAAAATGCCTCCGCCGGTTTGGATGTCCCACAGCAATTTCCCGGTGCGCGCATCGAGCGCATAGAAGTTACCTTCATTCGATCCGCTAAACACCACGCCGCCCCCGGTGGAAAGTACGCCCGCCCAGGGAGGCGACTTCAGCTTAAACTCCCATTTCAGTTTTCCAGTATTGGCGTCCAAGGCTCGGACCGCTCCGTAGTTCTGCTCGGCCGGCATCGTCCGTTCTCCTCCGCCGGCAAACATCACTCCCGGTTTATACTCGGCTTCGCTCTTGAAATAATAAGCGCCCATCTCGCGGACTGAAACATAAAACATTTTTAGTCCCGGATGATAGGAAGGACTGAACCAGTTGGTCCCCCCTTGCAGACTCGGATACACCAAAGTTCCGGCTTCACTAGGTTCTTTGCCCGGAATCGCTTGTGGACGGCCGCTGTCGTCCAAACCAGTGGCCCAGGTCTGCCTGGCGTAAGGCGCGCCGGCCAGAAACTCGCCCGAGGCCCGGTCTAGAACGTAGTAAAACGCGTTGCGATTCGCCATGGCCACCACTTTGCGTTTGAGCCCGCGAATCGTCACGTCCATGAGTACGGGAATTTCCGTTGCGTCCCAGTCATGGGTGTCGTGCGGAGTGAACTGGAAATGCCATTTCAATTTCCCGGTCGCCGCGTCCAGCGCTAACAACGAACAGGAATAGAGATTAGCGCCGGGCCGGCTGTCGTCGTTCCAATCCGGACCGGGATTGCCCGTTCCCCAGTAGATCAAGTTGAGATCCGGATCATAGGAACCGGTCACCCAAGTCGGCGCGCCGCCAGTCTTCCACGAATCGCCTTCCCAGGTTTCGTGCCCCGGTTCGCCGGGCCCAGGTACGGTCCAAAAGCGCCACAAACGCTTGCCGGTTTTGGCATCGTAGGCGTCGAGAAACCCGCGTATACCCGCTTCGCCGCCGCTGATGCCGGTGATAATGCGGTCCCGCAGAGCCAAGGGCGCACCGGTGATGCAATGGCCGGTTTTGTAATCGGCAACCAGGCTATCCCACCGGACCGCGCCGGTCCTGGCGTCTAGCGCCACGAGATGTGCATCGAGCGTTCCCAGATACACCATATCGTCGAGCACGGCGACTCCGCGATTCACGCGGCCAAAGCCCAACGTCCGTAAGTCCTTTGGCATGGGCCGTTCATAGCGCCAGAGCGTGCGCCCGCTATGCACATCGAGGGCCGCGACGTCGGTTGGCGACTCGGTTACATACATCACGCCATCCACGACCACCGGCGAAGTTTCAAAGCGCGGCGTATCCTTCGATTGATACATCCACTGCAAGCGCAACCTGGCGGCATTGGTGGGATCGATCTGCGTGAGCGGTGAATAGCGATAACTCGAGTAATTGCCCGAGTAAGTCAACCAAGACTCCGGATCCGGCTGCAATAACCTGGAGTAGGGGACTTGCGCCACCGCCGCGGCACTTAGTAACATGCCGGCAATCCACGTTCTCATGACTTCCCCCGCTGGCCGGCGAGCCAGGCGACGAGATCGTCGATATCGGCCCCCGTATAAGGCGGCATCCAGGTTTTGCCGGGCTTCTTTTCCCAACGTACCAGCTTATCTTTGCGGAAGGAGTGGAAGTTTCCGCTCGCGTCCCGCAACTGCAGACTCACGGTATCTTCGTTCACGCGATAGCCGGTAATCGTCTTGCCATCGGGTGTTTTCACTTCCATCATCATGAAGCCTGTGGGCAGATTATCTTCCGGATGGAGAAGAATTTCCTTGAGCGCCGCGCCACTACGCCGGTTGCCGATCTCGGTTAGTTCCGGGCCGATTCCGTTGCCAAGGCCCTGCATAATATGGCAACCCGCGCAACCGGCCTTAGCGTAGACCTCGCGCCCACGCGCTGGATCGCCAGGCAGGGGCGTTTCGGGAATTTTACCGAGGCTCAATACATACTCGGCTACCAGCGGCAAACCTTCAGCCCCCAAATGAAAGGATCCGGGCATGCCCGCATCGGGGTTCCCTCTGGCAATGAACTGCTGCAAGTCTTCCTTAGTGGCGCCATGCGCGAGCTTGGGCTTTCTCAGCGACGGACCCGCTCCTCCGCTGCCATCGATCCCGTGACAAGTGGCGCAATTCACTACAAACAGCTTTTTACCTTTTTCGAGGTCAGGCGCCTTCTGGCCAAAGGCCAATCCGGCCAGGAGAAAAACAATTACGTACATGGTAAAGGTCCAGTATAGATCGAGGCGCATCCGGCCCACCGGCGCTTCCAGTCGCGCCGCGCGGCCGCTCAGGCGCCCTTCCGCACGCGCAACGTGGAGGCGGGATACTTCTTCAGCAGCGCCTCCGGTCGAGTCGGCCGCCGGACCAATTCGCCCCCGCAGTTTGGGCAGATGGCGCGCATACCGTCCGCGCATTGCGCGCAAAACGTGCACTCAAAGGAGCAAATACGGGCCTCTGCCGACCCTGGTGGCAGGTCGCGGTCGCAGCGTTCGCAGTTCGGCCTCAACTCCAGGGGCATAGCTTCCGATTATGTCAAAGTCCCGCTGGAAGTGTTTTTCCTATCCTGTCCGAAAACGGCTAGAAATCTGTTCTGTCTTGGTTGATCATAGGACTGATGGGTTTGGACCACAATGCCTGCTACCGGGCTCTAAAGGCGCGCGACGCGCGTTTCGACGGCCGTTTCTTCGTCGCCGTGCGCACCACCGGGGTCTATTGCCGCCCCATCTGTCCGGCCCGCACGCCCAAGTGCGAGAACATCGTTTTCTTTCCCAACGCCGCCGCGGCGCAGGAGGCCGGTTTTCGTCCCTGTTTGCGCTGCCGTCCGGAGAATTCCCCCGATTTTGCCTCCTGGAACGGAACCTCGAACACGGTCTCGCGGGCGCTGGCGCTGATCGCAGGCGGCGCACTCGATGAATCGGCAGTCGATGGGCTAGCGGAGCGTCTGGGCATGGGCGAACGTCAACTCCGGCGGTTATTCCAGCAGCATCTCGGAGTTTCTCCCCTCGCCGTGGCGCAAACGCGCCGCGTGCTCTTTGCCAAGCAATTGATCGCCGACACCCGAATGCCGCTGGCGGAGGTCGCCTTCGCATCCGGCTTCGGCAGCGTGCGCCGCTTCAACACGACGTTTCAACAGCTCTTCCGGCGCCCGCCGCGCGAGTTGCGGCGCATTCACGTCCAAGCGGAAGGCGAATCGCCCGCCGCCGCGGGGATCGTGATCACGCTCCCCTTTGCGCAGCCCTACGACTGGAACGCGATGCTCTCTTTCTTGTCGGCGCGAGCCATTCCGGGAGTTGAGGTTGTCGAGAACCGTTGCTATCGCCGAACGATTGCGCTCGATGGAGCGTGCGGAACAGTTGAGGTTACGCTCAACTCCCGCGCCACGGCCCTAAGCGCGAAAATCCAGTTTCCCCAAGTGGCGGCTCTCTCCGCTATCGCCGGACGCTTGCGCCGCGTCTTCGATCTGGGCGCGGATCCGGTGGCAATCGGCTCGCATCTCTCGGCCGATCCGAGATTGGCCCCGCTAGTCGCCGCCCGCCCGGGGCTGAGGGTTCCCGGCGCGTGGGATGGCTTCGAATTGGCCGTTCGCGCGGTACTCGGCCAACAAATCACCGTCGGCGCCGCGACCAAGCTTTCCGGCAAATTGGTGGCCGCTTATGGAGACCCATTTCCCTCGGAAGGCGGTTTGACGCATGTTTTTCCGCATCCCGAAAAGTTGGCCGGTGCGGACCTGGGACGATTGGGCATGCCCGCCAATCGGGCTGCCGCGTTGTCTTCACTGGCCGAAGCCTTCGCCGCCGATCGGCGCCTGCTGCACGATTGCGCGCGTGGTCTCGACGACGCAATTCACCGCTTGCGTGCGCTGCCGGGCATTGGCGAATGGACCGCGCAGTACATTGCGATGCGCGCGCTCCGCGAGCCCGACGCGTTTCCGGCCTCCGACCTTGGTCTCTTGCGGGCGATGGCCAACGGCGACGGACTGCGCCCGAAGCCCGTGAATTTGCTCGCCGCCGCGGAACGCTGGCGGCCTTGGCGCGCCTACGCCGCGCTGCATCTTTGGTTCTCTGAAAGAGTCGCCGATGCCCTTCACAATTGATCGCTTTCCAACACCGATAGGAATCATGCGAATCCTGGTGGATCAAGAAAACCGCTTGCGCATGCTCGACTGGGAAGATCATGAGGACCGCATGCTGCGGCTGTTCCGCCTCCACTATAACGAGGAACTCGTCCCCGGCCGCACAAAGGTTCGTGAATCAATCGAGGCCTACTTCGCCGGCGAACTCGACGCGCTGGATCGGATCGCCGTTTTAGCGCGCGGCACGGCGTTTCAACAAGAAGTCTGGGCCGCCTTGCGAACGATACCGGCCGGCACAACCCTCTCCTACGGCGGTCTGGCCAAACAGATTGGCCGTCCAGCGGCCGTCCGCGCCGTCGGGCTAGCGAACGGATCGAACCCCATCGGCGTGGTCGTGCCCTGCCATCGCGTGATCGGAGCAAACGGCTCCCTGACCGGCTACGGTGGCGGACTGGAGCGCAAAAGCTGGCTGCTCAATCATGAGGGCGTGAAGTTCACGAGGACACTCTGGAGCTAATCCCGGTTGGCGCTTTCACACCGCGCTGGCCAGCTTTGGCGCGTGCCGCCGGTACAACAGCAGCCAAATCCCGGCCATCAGCGTTCCTAGCGCAATCCACTGAGTGATCGACAAACCGAAATGCAATCCCTGCTCATGGAAGCGAAAGAACTCAACGATAAACCGCGCCACGGAGTACAGCACCAGGTATAAACCGAACGTCTCCCCGGCGGCGTGCGGCCTGCGTATCTGCCAATACAAAATCGCGAAGATCAGCAACTCCGCGAAAGCCTCATAGAGCTGGGTTGGGTGCAGTGGAATTCCTAGCGGCACGCCTACCAGATTATGCGCTTCGGGATTGGTAAAGGTGACGGCCCAAGGACGATCGCATTCGGTTCCAAAACAGCAGCCTGCCGAAAAACAGCCCAGCCGGCCGAGTACGTGACCGGCGGCGATCCCCGGGGCAAACACGTCGCAAGTCTCGAGCAGCGGCAATTTATGCCGCCGCATGTACCAAATGGCGACCACGATCGCCAGTAGAAATCCGCCTTGGTAAACGCCCGCCGCTTGCAGCGTAGCGAATGAAAAAATAGAGGCCGGATCTTTGACGTAGTCGTCCAGATCGAACAAAATCATGAACAGCTTCGCGCCTGCCATTCCCGCCAGCGCGCAGTAGATAGCGAGATTGGTGACGGGTTCATTGGGCAACCCGGCCCGGTGCGCAAGCCGCAGCGTGATCCACAAACCCACCAGAAACCCGAGGGCGACAAAAACGCCGTACGTCGGCAAAAAGAATTGGCCGATGGAGATAAGCTTAGGGAACATTCACGACCTGTCCGGACTTTTCACGAGCGCGCCACATGTCCAGAATCAACAATACCGCGCCCACGCTGATGGCGCTATCGGCGACGTTGAATGCCGGAAAAAAATGAGTGCCCACATAAATTTCGACGAAGTCCGTCACCGTCCCGTGTACAGCGCGATCGAAAAGATTCCCAAGTGCTCCGCCCAGCACCAGTGACAAGCCATAGCGAACCAGCCAATGCTGCGTGGGGCCGCCGCGTAAGAGCAAAACCGTAATAAAGCCCGCTACCACAAACGATAGGCCGATCAGCAGCACAGTGCGCCAAAGACCGGAAGCATCCGCCAGCAGGCTGAACGCCATCCCGGGATTCTCCGCATGCACAATGTTCAAGAACCCGGGGATCACGATCAGCGTTTGCCAGACCGGCACATGCGCCTTGATCAGGCCCTTTGTAATTTGGTCCAGCACCAGGATGGCGGCGGCAACGGCAAACGGCGGCATGCGATCACGCATCGTTGAGAATCTCACGAGCCGCTAAAATCTCACGAACCGCCGAGCGGCAGGAGGCGCATAACGTCGGAAATTCCGCGTCCTCGCCAACTTCCGGCGTGTATTTCCAGCAGCGTTCGCATTTGTCTCCTTGCGCGCGCTCCACCACCACCGCCAGCGGACTGCCCTGCGCGCCGGGCTCGAGAGCAACTTCGGACACGATGAAGAAGCCCGGCAATTCTCGAGCATAAGCGTGCAGCAGAGGGTACAGGTCGCCGTTGGCCGTAATCCGCACGCGCGCTTCTAGCGATGACCCGATCCGTTTCTCTTCATCGCGCGCGACCGAAAGACGGCGCATCACTTCTTCCCGTACTGGAAACAGCAGGTTCCAATTGTTACTCAGCCGCGTTCGTTGCTCGGCGCTGATGCCCGCGCTCAATTCCTCCGGCTCGGGCATCAACGCCAGATGAACGCTCGCCGGGCTGCCTTCCGGCTTTCGAAAATAGCCCCACACCTCTTCACACGTGAACGCCAGTATCGGCGTCATCAGCCGCACCAGCGCATACGTCACGCGATAAATAGCAGTCTGCGCGCTCCGCCGCGTGCTCCAATTCGGCGCCGCTGTGTACAAGCGGTCTTTAGAAATGTCGAAATACGTCGCGCTCAGATCGACCGTCACAAAGTCGTAAAGCGCCCGATACACTTTGTGAAACGCATATTCGTCATACCAGGCGCGGCATTTCGAAACCAATTCCTCGGCCCGCAAAAGGATCCACAAATCGATCTCGGTCATTCGTTCCGG
The DNA here is from genome assembly GCA_963836595.1 of Bryobacterales bacterium. Lineage (GTDB taxonomy): Bacteria > Acidobacteriota > Terriglobia > Bryobacterales > Bryobacteraceae > DATFZA01. Next base: position 1,282,159 of record CAWIKC010000001.1, on the reverse strand, counting down.
CGATACCGCATCGCGCACTGGGTCAAAATCGTCCAGGTTTCCCAGCGCATTGCGGAACAACGTATTGCGGAATTTGCGGTAGGCTTCCGCCAGCCGGTCCAGCATCGTATCCGATAGCCGGACGTCTTCACTGAAGTCGACCGACGCCGCCCAGAGGCGTAGTACATCCGCGCCGTGCTTGCCGATCACTTCTTCCGGCTCGATGCCGATCCCCAGCGATTTCGACATCGCCCGGCCCTGCTCATCCAGCGTCCAGCCATTGGTGGCGCACTCTTTGTAAGGCGCCTCGCCACGCAGCCCTACGCCAACCAGCAGCGAACTGTGAAACCAGCCTCGATATTGATCGCCACCTTCCAGATACATGTTGGAAGGCCAGGGAAGCCCGTTCTTCTCCGTCAGCACCGCCAGATGGCTCGATCCGGAATCGAACCAGACGTCCAGAATGTCAGTTTCTTTGCGGAATTCGGCCCCCTGGCAACGATGACACTTGTATCCTTCGCCAATCAGTTCGGCCGCGGATTTCTCGTACCAGACATCTGCCGTGTGCTCCGCGAACAACTTCACCACGCGGTCTAAAGCCTTGCGGTCCGTCAGCGGCTCCGAACAGCGCTCGCAGTAGAACACCGTGATCGGCACTCCCCACACGCGCTGGCGCGAGATGCACCAATCCGGGCGGGAGGCGATCATGTTCGACATGCGCTCCTCACCCCACGATGGCATCCACTTCACTTCTTTGATCGCCTTCAGCGTGCGCTCGCGCAGATCGTTGCGGTCCATCCCGATGAACCACTGCTCGGTCGCGCGGAAGATAGTTGGCTTGTGGCATCGCCAGCAATGCGGATAACTGTGCTCGACGTTTTCTTGCGCCACCAGACCGCCTACTGACTTCAGCAATTCGATCACGACCGGGTTGGCCTGCCAGACGGTTTTGCCGATCAAAGCTTCCGGCAAAACGCCCGCCGCGCCTTCCGCCTGCGCGCCCGCGGCGCCTTCTGGCTGAAAAATGCGGCCCGCCTGATCGACCGGACAGTAAATCGGCAAACCGTACTTCACGCCAATGTCGAAGTCTTCCTGTCCATGGCCCGGAGCGGTGTGTACGGCGCCGGTGCCCTGCTCGAGAGTGACGTGCTCGCCCAAAATTCCCAGCGAATCGCGCTCCAGAAACGGATGCCGGAAGATCGCGCCTTCGAGCTTCGATCCCGGAAACGCCGCCAGCGTTTTCGTTTCGCCCCAACCCGCCTTCTCCGCGGTCGTCTTCAGCAATTCCAAGGCAACGATATAGACATCGTCGCCCGCTTCCACTGCGACGTACTCGAATTCCGGATGGAAGGCGATGCCGACGTTGGCGGGGATGGTCCAGGGCGTGGTCGTCCAGATCAGGCCATAAACCTTGCGCCCCGCCAGCGCGGGATCGATAAGCGCTGGACCCGAAGTCAGTGCAAACCGAACCCAGATCGAAGGGCTGGTGTGGTTCTCGTATTCAATCTCGGCTTCCGCCAGCGCCGTGCGGTCGTTGATGCACCAGTTAACAGACTTGAGGCCTTTGTAAACAAACCCCCTGTCCAGAAACTCGACGAACGCGCCGGCAATCACCGACTCATACTCGGGGCTCATCGTCAGGTACGGGTCTTCCCAGCGTCCAAAGATGCCCAGCCGGATGAAGTCCTTGCGCTGCAGGTCGACATATTTCTGTGCGTACTTGCGGCACTCGGCGCGAATCTCCGCCACCGTCATTTTGGCTTTCTTTGAGCCAAGCTGATTGTCTACCTTGATCTCGATGGGTAAGCCGTGGCAGTCCCAACCGGGAACATAGGGCGAATCCTTGCCCTCCATCGTGCGCAGCTTGACGATAAAATCCTTCAGGACCTTGTTGAACGCGTGCCCGAGATGGATGTTGCCGTTGGCATACGGCGGCCCGTCGTGCAGCACATACATCGGCTGGCCCGCGCGCGCGGCACGAATCTGCCGATAAAGACCCTCCCCTTCCCAGCGAGCCAGCAGCTTGGGCTCGAGCTGAGTCAGGTTGGCCTTCATCGGAAAGCCGGTGCGCGGGAGATTGACGGTTTTCTTGAAGTCCACTGGTTAATTTCATGGTACTAGCAGCCCACGCCCGAAGTCCAAACGGGCGTGACACAATGTCGCGTCGATGGCGCCGCGTCCGATCGTGTTTCCGCCGCCACCTTGGGTGAACCAGGACATTGTCGTCTATCACGGCACTGTCGACGCGTCTGCAACTGCGATTATGTCGAGCCAGATCATCGTGGGGTTCGGGAGGCCCAACACCGATTTTGGGCCCGGGTTCTACACCACAACCCTGAAGCGACAAGCGCAGATGTGGGCCGCTCAACTTTCGGCGACCAAGGGCACGAGTCCTGCCGTGATTGAGTTCACCATCAATAGGCAGTCTCTTGCCAGTCTCAACACCCTTGCATTCGTACGTGGCGACTTCGACGCAGACGATTACTGGAGCTTGATTCACCATTGCCGTACAGGCGCGTTGAGTCATGGACCCGGTCCCGCTCCGTTCTATTACGATGCCGTCTACGGTCCCGTCACGGCCTTCTGGAATCAAAGAATGATCATCGCGGACGCGGATCAAATTAGCTTCCACACTGCGGCGGCGGAGAGTGTCTTGAACGCCAGTTTCAGAAGTAGGATCATATAAGTATGGAAGCGCCTGTGGCTGCGCTCAATTTTTGGGCAGCGGTCGAAGACTGTCTGGTCACCTTTCACCGCTTCCAGCGCAGTCAGGCTGCCGAGACGGTGGCCGGTCTCTTGCGACGCCTCCCCACGACTATCGATGATGGCAAACCCGGACTAGAGGATATGATCTATCATGCCGAGCCCTGGCAGATCGCGTGCAATCTTGCGAATGAGGACCTGCCAGTGGCTGAGCATCAGGTGGAATATCAAGCCCTCCTGGCGCGAAACGGATTGTCGGCGTCCACCAGCGTCCTACGTATGCCGATCAGGCACTACCAAGTCGTCTCAGTGCTCTCGGCCTTAAAAGCGCGGCCAGAGAGCGAATATGGCCGGTACCATCTGGCTGTCATCCCCGTAGGCGCGCAAATCGAGGTCGAAGGCGACTCAAAATTCCCGCCCGGCATGCTCGAAGTGCGATGGAACGGTCACACGTACATCGTGTTTCCCGGCGATCTCGAACATAAGGTTCAACAGTTGGTGGCCTGAGGCTTGCCGATCGCCGATCGTATCAGGCCACACCACGCGGTGACCGTCCTCAAACTGATAAACTGAGAGGGGTTGTTATGGTCTATCCGGCTTCTCCCTATATTGATGAGCGCTTTGGCGGCCTCTACGTCGCGGGAAGCCGTGTATCGCTCGATTCGGTTGCCATTCGCTTCCGAGAGGGCGCATCTCCCGAGAGGATCGTCCAATCGTTCCCGACATTGAAGCCTTCACAGGTATATGGCGCGATTGCATATTACCTGGAGAACGAAGATATCATCAACCACTACATCGCTGAGGGTGAGCGGGAGCTCGAACGCTCCGTGCCGCCCCTCAGTCAATCGGATCCTGAGCTGTTTGCCCGCTTGGACGCAGCACGCCAAAAGACCGGCCGGCCCGAAGCCAAGGCATCTTAAAGCGCGCGTGACGGTTCGGTTCTTGGCGGATGAAGACCTCGACGCCGACATCATCCAAGGGTTGCGGTCTCGCGAGCCGGCCATCGACATCCTCGATGTGAAGACTGGCGGACTCCGCGGAACGGATGACCCGGCGCTCCTGGAACTCGCGGCTCAACAGGACCGCATTTTGGTCACATACGACCGAAACACGATGCCGCGACATTTTCGCGCGCGCCTCAAGGCTGGGAAGTCAGCACCAGGGCTGCTTATCCTCCCCCAGCAGGAGAGCGCCATCGGGATGAGTCGATCCTTCTCATCTGGACCGCGTCGCAGGCTGAAGAGTGGCGGAACCGGATCCTGTATTTACCCTTCCGGTGACTCCACAGCCCGTCGATTTAGGCCACACCACGCGGCGTGACCATCCGGCTACCCGCCTCGATTTCCCAATGGATCCGCTCGATTTCCGCCACGGGATCGTCCGCCCGTGTCACTTCCCGCCCAATCACCAGATAATCCGCGCCCGCAGCCACGGCTTCGGCGGGCGTCGCCACGCGCTTCTGATCCATTGCTGTCCCGGCCCGCGAACGAACTCCCGGTGTCACCAGAATTGCCTTGTCTCCAGTCAGGCCGCGCACTGCCGCCACATCCAGCGGAGAGCACACGATGCCGTCCACACCGGCCGCCATCGCGTTGCGGCTGCGAAGCGCGACCAGTTCCGAAACGCTGGCAGGATAGCCTGTGTCGATCAGCAGGTCCTTATCGTCCATGCTGGTGAGCACGCTAACGCCCAACAATTTCAGGTTGCTCGAACCCCGCCCGTCCATGGCGGCCTGCATCACCGAAAGCCTGGCGTGAACCGTGAGAAACTCGACTCCCGTTTTCGCCACTTGCGTGACCGCGCGCTTGATCGTCTCCGGAATATCGTACATCTTGAGGTCCAGAAACACGCGCTTGCCGCTGTCCGCCAACTCGCAGGCAAAATTCATGCCGGCGGCGGCATACAACTCCATACCAACCTTATAGAAGCTCACGGCGCGGCCCAAGCGCTTGACCAGATCGCGCGCCTGACCGGCATCCGCCAAATCCAATGCAACGATGATCGGGTCGTGGTTCATATCAGGCAAATTGGTTTTTCCCCTTTCGGAAGGACTCGACCTATGTGATACGCGGCGGAAAACATTTTTTCCAGTCTAGCAGCGTCAGCCTCAGGCAAGGAGATCAGCAGGCCGCCGGAAGTTTGCGGATCGTAGAGCAGATCGGCGAATTCCGATTCACCTGCGACACAAGAACAAACGAACTCTCGATTGTTGTTGGTTCCTCCCGGAACCGCTCCGAGACGGGCATAATCCAAAGCGCCGGGGAGAAACTGCACCAGCCGCGGATCGATCTCGATCGTCACTCCACTGGCGATCGCCATCTCCCGTGCGTGGCCCAGCAGCCCAAACCCAGTGACATCCGTGCAGCCATGCACGTCCAATTGCAGCATCGCCTCGCAGGCAGCGCGATTCAGCCTCAGCATGGACTCGACGGACGCGGTGACATCCGCGTCTTTGGCGATCCCGCGTTTCAGTGCGGTCGCGATTACGCCCGTGCCAATGCGCTTAGTCAGAACCAAAGCATCGCCGGCTTTAGCGCCGCTGTTCGCCTTCACTCGCTCCGGATGCACCAGGCCGGTGACTGCATAGCCGAACTTGACCTCGTTATCGTTCACGCTGTGCCCGCCCAAAATCGAGCATTCCGCCTCATGCATTTTCTCCGCGCCGCCCTTGAGAATCTCCGCCAAATCGTCCAGGTCACCCTTCCCCGGATAGGCAAGAATCGAGAGCGATGAGATCGGCTTGCCGCCCATGGCGTAGACATCGCTGAGCGAGTTAGCCGCCGCGATCGCGCCATACGTAAACGGATCGTCCACAATGGGCGTGAAAAAATCCACCGTCTGCACCAGGGCACACTCCGGCGTCAGCTTGTACACGCCGGCATCGTCGGCGGTATCAAACCCAACCAGCACGTTCTCGTTCGCCCAGCGCGGGATCCGGGCGAGCACCAGGTCCAAAACCTTTGGACTGAGTTTAGAAGCTCAACCCGCGGCCGACGTTTGGGCCGTCAGCTTCGCCTTACTGGAGATCACGCTTTCAGAATAGCGGGTTCAGCCGCCTGCGCAGGCCCCAGCGGCCACGCGATTTTCGCGCGGTTGTCGAATACACGAGATCGCGCCCGGGATCGCGGCATCCACGTCCATTACGTACTCAAAGCCATCCGGCGCAGGCAAAAGAGCAAACGTCTCGAGCGCGGCCAGCGCCAGGTTCGGATCCCGATCCCATACTATGCGGAAGTGCGGTGGATTGGGCTCGCGCAGGCCAATACACGCTAGCTCGAACTGTGCCACGGAGCATACCAACGGATCCGGATGCGCGCGAAGCGAATCCAGAAATGCCGGCCCGGCTTGCTCGATGTACGGCGACGTCGCATTCGCCTCAAAGTATTTTTCGACCACTTGCTCAAAACAGCCCCGGCGCTTCAGCAGGCGAGACGTGTAGCGGCACAGCGACTCTATTTGAAACCGCCGCCACCAAAGCGCAATCTCGCGCACCAAGTCCAACTCCGGCGACGAGGCCAGCTTTTCCAACCACGGATCCCCGCCGAGATCCGCCGGGCGCCGTTTGATGAGAGCCAGTACGGCCAGTTGCTGCCGCGCCAATGTGCTCATTGCGAAATCGCCATACGAATACGTCTTAGTTCGTCGCAGATACCGTCGTGCCCGAGCGCCGGAATGGCTTCCTGCAGAAACTCGTAAGTAACTACCCGCAGATTCGGGCAGCGGGCGACGATGTCCAACGCTAACAGCAGCGTAAGACTGGCCGCCGGACGCGAATGAATATCCAACTGAAAACCCTTATGCCGCGTGCCCCCGGCTATATGCAACTCGCGCACCGGCTCCAGATTCAGTTCATCCAAAAAGCCTTCGACATTGAACCCCAGATTGTGGCGGTCGCATTCGAGATTGTACGCGTCGAGAATCAATCCACAGTCGGTTCGCTCGGTAATGGCGTTCAGAAAGGCCGCGGGCGTGTAGTCCGCCGGCGCATCTGGCAGCAAATGAACGACATGCTCTACCAAAAACGGAACCGGGTAGCGTTTCTGAATGCGCAGGATTCTTTCGCAAATCAGATCGAGCATCTCATCGGTGCGCGGAAGCGCCAGCATCGTGCCGAGGCTCTCGCCCGCAACAGTAGTGTAAGCGAGATGCTCGCTATGCCACTCCGGAGTAAAGCGATCGAAGAACTCGTCCAGCAAATGCAAATACGACTCGTTCCAGCTATCGAACGAACCGATGGAAAGGCCGACGCCATGGACAATGAGTCTTAGCGGCGGGCTGACTGAAGCGATCTCGGCCAGCAAATCAGGCCGCAAATGCGCATTCCCATCAGTGCTCCGCGCAATGCTGTCCGGCGGAATCTCCAAGTAGTCAACCAGAGGTCCGATGCGTTCCAATAAACCCGGTCCGGCGCCCTCAAAAGTCGTGGCCAGCGCCGGCCGCGGCCGATTTTGGATTTGCGGTTTGACGCTGGCCACCATTCGCTCCTGGCTATTCCATGCTGACGTGCTTGACGCCGGAAAGTTGGGAAAACTCGCGCAGTTCCACCGGATCTCCGCTGAGTCGGAGGTCCACTCCTGCCAAACCGCACGTCTGGCAACCGAATCTGCCGCCAATCGTCGCGACAATTTTCTGAATGGTTTCGAGATTCGCATTGTCCGCCAGCCGGACGTTAACGGTGGCACGCGGCGAAAACTGCGTGGCTGAGGCTGTGCCTTGTTGAGGCATATTGGTGCTCCTTTTGACGACATCCGCGAATCGAGCCGCGAATGTCTGTGGGTGTAGTGCCGGAAAGAGCGCCGGCGTTTCATGTGATTTGTATGGATATTCACTGCGCCGGTTTTTAACCCGCGCGCGGAGCCCTATCAGCCTGTCATTGTGATTTAGCGAGTCTCAATAGGTGTTTGCCGTCCTGGCCCCACGCAGGCCGAAACCGGCCAAGCTTTCTAGGTCGTCAAAGGTTTGACGGCAGCGTTGCTCCCGAGGCGCCCATCAGATGCCGGCGTACCAGGCGTAACCGGCTTCCGGCGACGCCGAGCCCAAGCCACGGCCGAACCGTTTCAGATTATCGGTTACCGTCAGGCGCGTGATGTATTTCACGTTCTTGTACCCGAGTTGGCGCGGAACCCGCAGACGAAGAGGCCCGCCAAAATTAGCCGGCAGCTCACCGCCATTCATCCCGTAGGTGACCAGCGTTTGCGGATGCAAGGCGTCAGACATATCGACGCTGTCCCACCAGTCCTTCTCCAGCGAGAAGTAGACGACATATCGGGCTTGCGGCAGTATCCCCACCACGTCCAAGACGTGGGCCAAGGGCACGCCCGTCCATTCAGCGATATAAGACCAACCTTCTTCACAAGCCAAGTGAGTGATCTGGCTGCGCGACGGCTGGCTCTTCAGCTCCGCAACCGAAAACGATGCTGGACGCGCGACCATGCCGTCTACCAGGAGCCGCCACTCGGCGAAGCCGCCTTCCTGAAGCCGCTGGTAGGCCTCGTCCTTGAGAGCCTCGCCGTTGGCGAACGGAGGTTTCGAAATCTCGCTGCGCGGAAACTCACGCGCCATGGAGTGGTTCGTCAGGATCCGTTGCGCTGCATAAGTCAGCGTTTCGCCCGCGCCGTAAAGACCGCCATGATCGGGCGGAATCAGTCCGTAACGCTGCGCCAGGCGGTCGGCTACGGCTAAACCCGATACGCCCGCCACTGCCGCCACCCCGCCAGTGATCAGTTTGCGGCGTGAGAGATTATCGCTCATGCAGGCTCCTTCGCGCGGCCGGTAATCATCGCGCGCATTCGGTTGCTGAATCCGGCTAGACAAATCATCATAATGTGAACCACCAGGAACAGAACCAGGAACACCGAGACAAAGAAATGAATCGTGCGTGCCGATTGCTGCCCGCCTAACACAGCGACAGCGCCCGGAAACACCGACGCGATGGCGGGCGACATGGCTAGGCCCGTCCAGATGACCAACGGAAATAGTACGAAGATCACCGCCAGATAGGTGAGGCGCTGCAGCAGGTTGTACGACCAGGCATCTTCCTCGCTCAGCCGCCGGAAGCGCAAATGGTCCGCAATTGTAGTGGAGAAGGCCCGCCACGAAAAATCGCTCCCGCGCGGTACTAAATCTTTCCGCAAATGCCCGGTAAATAAGATGGAAATCACATACAATAAGCCGGTCAATACAGCGGCCCAGGCGGCTTGAAAGTGGAGATACCGGCTCCAGCCGTTCTGGTCCGGCAGGACGTAGCCGTAGCCGGTCGGCACGGTTGACCGCGAGGCCGGGATCGGGATTTTGAACAGCGGAGGAGTATGTACGTTGCCGGCTTCACCCCAATAAAAGCGCGGGTGAGAGATCACGATTTCCACTCCGCTGACCAGCAGCGCCAGAAAGCACAGAGTGGTGAGCCAATGTGTGATCCGAACCAGGGCGGAGTGCCGCGCAGTCGCAGTCCTGGCTGGGACTGCGGCGTCGGAAGTTGCGACCCAAGCGGAATCGCCCACACGGGAATGCTAGCAGGTGGCGCTCACAAAGCGCAAGCCGGAGGGGCGGGCGGAGACGGCAAATAGCTTGGCGGTGCGCATTCCCGCGGCGGTCGTCGACGCGCTCGACCTCAAGCAGGGCGACCAGATCGAGATTTCGATTCGCCGGAAAGCGGGAATTCAGGGTCGCACGCGATCGATCGAAGGAGAAGGTCCTAGCGGCCATTCGCCGCCTGGCCGTGGCGTCCGGCGTCCGGCGCGCCGATCCGTTGAAAGCTGGCATGCAGTCCCGCGGCCCGGAGGCCGGCATTGTAGGACTGAATCACACCCTCCGCGTAACCTTGGCTGATGTCTGCCGTGTTGGCGTTGATGGCATTCAAAAGGAACTGCACGGTAGTTGTGCGGCCCCGCTGCAAGTCTTTGTCGTAGTCGTATGGAATGACGACTCCAGCATCCACCTGGCCGCGGCTGATGGCGTCGCCAAGCTGATCCACTGAGAGGTAATAACGAATCAGCCGAAAGCTCCTGCTCTCGCTCAGTGTGGCGATCAGTTCCCGGCTCTTCTCCGTTCGACAGTCATCCACGGCGCCGAGCTTGATGTTGGTCACGTCGGCGCTCAAGGCAAATCCCAGCAGCAACAACTGCAGCGTGGGTGGAAGAATCAAGACCAAAGCCAAGCGCCGGTCGCGCCGGATCTGGCCGAACTCCTTGCGAAGAAGGGCGCCCACGCGATGATTCAAGATCGGAGCCATAGGTCTACGTCTCCAACTGCATGCGGCGCATGGTCCGCCATGCGATCGCGTAAAAAACCCCGCCGATCAGTCCGACCATTACGACTTCGTACCAGGTGGCCGGCCAGCCGCCGCCTTGCAGCATCGCGTCGCGAACAATGTCGATGTAATACCTGCCCCACACCAAGTACGAGATCCAACGAATTCCCGCCGGGATATTCGCGATCGGAAATATCAACCCCGATAGCAGGAACACCAATAGAAAACCACCGAAAGAAACGGCTTGAATAGCGGCTGCCTGATTCGGAATCGCCGCTCCCACCATGGTTCCGAACGCGGCTACGCAGAAGGCGTACAGCACCGTGGCAATGATGAATGGGGTTGGGTCACCCGCAAAGCTCAGCCCGAAGTATGTGAACAGCGGGATCAGCATGAGCAAACATTCCGCCCCTGCCACCGCCATGAACGCCAAGATTTTTCCGAGCAGGAAGGCATTTGCCGAGATACTGGAAACATACACCTGGAGAATGGTCTTCTGCTCACCTTCCTTGGCCATGGCCAGCGAGGCCAGTAGCGCGGGAAACATCGACAGCGCGAGGACAAATATTCCGGGCGCCAGGAACTTCTTCGACGAACGTCCGGGGTTATACCAGAACCGGATCGCCGCTTGCACAGGCTCGGCCTGAGACGCGCCGGCGGTTTTGTGAAAGGCGCGCGCAATCTGTCCCGAATAGCCCGCAATCAGCTTGGCCGTGTTGGCGTCGGAAGCGTCTATCAGCAACTGCACAGGAGCCTCGAGGCCGCGCGCCATGTCTCGCCCAAAATGCACCGGTATGATTAACGCCGCGTGAGCCTGGTTCGAAATAAGGGCCTGTTCCGGCTGCTGGTTGACGGGCCATGCCACGACATGAAACGTGATGGAGGCGCGAAACGCATCGATGAAATCACGCGACGCCGGCGAGTCGTCCAGATCCTGGACAATGATGGGTAAGTCGGTCACCGTGAGCGAGAGCGCTGACGACACCAGGAGGAGCAGCGCGAGAGGAAGCACAAGAGCCAGGGCGAGTGTCCGCCAATCCCGAACGATCTGAGTCAGCTCTTTGCGGCTTTGCGCAAATATGCGTCTCATCCTGAATCTTCCGAAACCGCGACTTTGCCCTCTTGCCGCGCCTTTTCCATGACACTAATGAACGCATCTTCCATGGAGAAGCGCCCTTCTCGTGTCTGAATGACGCGAATGCCGTTCGATTGCAACTTCTCCTTTGTGGATTTCTCCCCGCTCGCCGCGTTCTCATCGGTAAACACATGCAGCCGATCGCCAAACAGCGAGATCCGCCAGGGTTCGGTATCGTTCTTCAGCAGATCCGCCGCCTTTTGGGGTTGGTCGACAACGACCTCCAACAGGTGGCCGGTTTGCTGGCCCTTGATGTCGCTCGGGCTTCCCTCGGCCACCAGTTCGCCCGCGGCCATCAGGCCGAGGCGATTGCACTGCTCCGATTCCTCGAGATAGTGGGTGGTCACCAGAATGGCGGTGCCCGCGTCGGCCAGCCGATTGATCATGGTCCAAAAGGCGCGGCGGGCTAGAGGATCCACTCCGGAGGTCGGTTCATCCAGAAAAAGGACGGTTGGCTCATGCAGGATTGCCGCGCCGAACGCCACACGCTGCTTCCATCCTCCCGGCAGACTTCCGGTGATCTGGTCCTGCTTGCCCTTCAGCCCGGAAAACGACAGCACCCACTGTATTTTCTCCTTGCGTTCGCGCTCGGGTACGCCGTAAACGCCGGCGAAGAAATTCAGGTTTTGTTGGATCGAAAGGTCGTCGTACAAGGAGAATTTCTGCGACATGTAGCCGATCCGCTGGCGCACGGTTTCCGACCGCACATCTCGCTCCCCCGCTAATTGCACATTCCCTTGCGTCGGATCGAGCAGCCCGCATAACATCCGGATGGTGGTGGTCTTGCCGGCGCCGTTCGCTCCCAGCAGGCCGTAGATCTCCCCATATTGAATCTGTAAGTTCAGGTTCTTTACGGCCGTGAACTTCCCGAACTGTCGCGTCAGGTTGGTGGCGCGGATCGCTACTTTGCCGCGCAGATCCTGATGCGAGTGATGTTCCGGAAACGGCGTTTCGTCCACCGTTTGGCCCAGGCTGCGGAGTTTCGCGACAAACACGCTCTCCAGTGTCGGCTGATCCTCCCGCACTTCGCCAATCGCAAGCCCGGCCGATTTTAGCTTCTCGTCCACAATGCGTTTCGCCGCATCCGGGTGATGCACCAGCAGGTCCAGCCGGTCTCCGAAGCGCTGGACGTCAATGATCTCTTCCTTAGCACCGCTCGACTGCGCAAGAACCCTCTCGGCCTCCGCCAGATTGTCCGTGCGCAGTTCCAGCCGTTTTGCCTCCAACCCCGCTCGCAGCTCCGCTGGCGTGCCCATCTCTTGAATGGTTCCCTCATGCATCAACGCAACGCGGTGGCAGCGCTCGGCTTCATCCATGTAGGGAGTCGCGACGAGGATGGTCAATCCATCCGCCGCCAGGTGCGCCAGCGCGTCCCAGAATTCGCGGCGCGATACCGGGTCTACGCCGGTCGTCGGCTCATCCAGCAACAATACGCGTGGTTGTGGCACCAAGGCGCAGGCGAGCGCCAGTTTTTGCTTCATTCCGCCGCTCAATTTCCCGGCCAACCGGCCCGAGAAGCGGTCCATGTCGAACATTTGCAAATAATGCCGGCCGCGCTCGGCGATCTCTTGAGGCGCAACGCGGCGCAGATCGCCGATGTAGCGGATATTCTCCAAAACCGTAAGATCCGGATAGAGACTGAACGCCTGGGTGAGGTATCCGGTTTCGGCGCGCGCGGCGCGCGCGGGCTGGCCAAAAATTTCGGCGACGCCACCGCTGGCTTCCATCACGCCGGCCAGAATCTGGAACGTCGAGGTCTTGCCGGCTCCGTCGGGCCCGATCAAGCCGAAGATCTCGCCATCGCCAACCGCTAATTCGATGCCGCGAACCGCTTCCACCGCGCCGTAGTGCTTCGATAGTTGGCTGACTCGAATCGCCGCCTGCTTTCCCGCATTATCGCCCGGAACGCTCGGAGCCTCCTGTTTCCGATCGAGCGTTCTCATTTCCTGATACTGGCTTTCGGCCATACATCGCCTTGCGTGAGAATTTCGCCATCCACCGGCATGCCCGGTTTCGCAAATCCGATAGCGCCTTTCAATTGCAGCTTGACGCCAAACACCTGCATGACTCTTTCAGACTGAAAGTAGGTGTTCTCAGGCGTGAACGTGGCCTGGGGATCGATGCGGGACACCCAGGCATCGATGGGCTGCTTCGTGTTGGAATCCAGATAAACATGCACGGGTTGTCCCAGCTTGACCTTGCCAATTTGACCTTCCGGCACGAAGCCTCGCAGGTACACCTTGCTGAGATCCACCATCGTGACTAAGGCGGTTCCAGCAATCACAACCTCTCCCGGCTCGGCCGCCCGCGTCACGACAACGCCGCTAAAGGGAGCCCGAACCACCAGATCCTGCCGGTTTGCCTCGGCCTCCAGCAATTGCCCGCGGGCTTGCTCCGTACTTGCCCGGGCGCTCGCAAACTCCGACTGCTGCTCTATGATCTGCCTTCGGGTCATCGCGACTTGGTCCTCGCGGATGCCGGGGTTTTCAAGGTTGGCCTTCGCCGTCGTCAGCGCGCCTTTCGCAGCTTCGACCCGGCGGCTGGTCGCACTCACCACCGCCGCTTGTGCATTTGCCGTCGCAATCGCCTGTTTCGCCTGACGCTCGGAGGATGCTCCTGTCGCGGCGAGTTTGGTGTAAGCGTCTCTGTCGAACGCCGCGATTTGATAGGACGCCTGCTGCTGCGCCAAATCAGCCTCGGCGGCCGCCACCTCTGCCTCGGCCTGCCTTACGCGGCCCTCCGCGTCTATTTTCGACTGTGTGGTTTGAAGCTGATTCTGTTGCATCTGCTGTTGCAATACCGCGATCTGATCCAGTGCCGATTTGCTTTTGGCCTGCATGATCGAAACCCCTGCTTGTGCCTGGTCCTGGCGCGCGCGGACTTGCTCATCGCTCAAAATCGCGATGACATCGCCGGCCTGCACCGAGTCGCCTTCGCGGAATCTGATTTCGAGAACGCGGCCAGTGCTTTTGGCCGCGATCGCGGAGTCATCGCCTTCAATCCGGCCGCTCAGAGTCACAATACTATCGGGCAGTTTTGGCTTGGCAAAGAATACTCTCCAAATAACGTAGGCGCTGGCCGCGAGCGCCACGAAAGCCACGGCAGCCAAGACTGTTTTGCGTCGAGAATGCGGCGCGGCCTTCGCCGGCGCGGCTTTGGCATCAGGCGGTGACTGCGGCTCGTTTTTCTTTCCGCCGACGTCTGCCTCAGCCCGCAACCAGTCCTCCTCGGCTGAGCCTTGCCAAGAGCCCCGTTCATGCGAATAGCGCTCCGCAACAACAGCGATTGTTTCGTGAGTCGGCTCCTCAGGACGCAGCCCGCTTTTCTTGTCACCGTTGGCGGCCGGAGCTGATTTCTGAGGCTTCTGCGCGGCCTGCTTGGCGGCGTCGTCAGGCGGAGCCGAGTTCGTCGCTTGCCGTCCGTCTTTTTCGCGGTTCGTGTCAGTGCTCTCCGGCTGCTTCATTCCCGGTTCCTCCCGCCCGCGACTCTCGCTGCTTGCTGTCGCTCACCGCGCGCCTGCCGGAGGTATGCCAGCGAAAAATCGGCGATGTGGCCGGCGATCCGGTCCAGGTTCTCGGGCGTCATCTTCATGTCCGGCCAAAGGCGGGCGAGAACCGGGCCGGCGAGCACATAGATCATGACTTGGCCCAGGATGCTGTGCGCGCAAAGACGGGTCTGTTCGTCAGCCGCCGGCAGTCCAATCAGGGCGCCGACGATTTCGTACACTTGGTTGTACACTGGCCGCACAACACTCTCGATGATGCGTGTCATCGCCGGCGTGGGCTCCGCGATTTCATGAGCGAGAATTCTAAAAAGCCAACCATTCGGGTCGCCGGAGGCGACGCCACGCAGCCGTGCTTTGATTGCTTCGCGCAATATCGTCTCGGGCGGTGCTTTTTGGTTGAGCGCCGCGCGGACCGCCTCAATTCGAGCAACGCTGACCAGGCGTTGCAGCATCTCGGCGTACAACTCTAGCTTGTCTCCAAAGTGATAGTTCACCAGCGCGCCGTTTACTCCGGCGCGTGCACAAATCTCGCGGATCGTAGCCCGCGGATACCCGACTTCGGCAAAAACCTGCGCAGCCGCGTCCAGCAGCTTTGCCCGGGTGGACTCGGTGGCCGGCTCACTGGCAGGCCTGGTCGATCCGTTCTTGGCTTGGCTCGTTCGACTCGCCATTAAGCAATTGTTTTAAGCAATTGTTTAACCAAAATGAAGGGAGGAGCCTGCAAGGAAGCGGAGGCGGATCAGCGTCAAGAAACTGACCGCGCTTGGTCAGGTGGCCGAATATGGTCAGTCGTTACCGTTTGGTGCTCCCCAAAACGTCCGGTGCTCCCCAAACGAAATTGGTCCGGGCCATACTCAGACAAGTGCCACACCCCCCACTCCGCTATTGCTGCGATTGTAGTTCTCTACTCACGCGCTCGGCCTGCTCCATGACGCGCAGGGTGTTCTCGCCCAGAATTTTTCGAATGTCGCTTTCGGAATACCCTTTGCGCAGCAGTGCTTCGGTGATTTTCGGCAGCTTGGAACAATCCTCCATGCCGTCTGGCATATCCGCGCCATCGAAATCGGAACCCAGGCCTACATGCCCGGCGCCAACCAGTTTTACGGCGTGATCGATGTGATCGACGATTCGCTCCCAACTGACGTGCGGCAGTTTTCCCTCTGCCGTCAATTTCTGTTGCAACTTGGCCATCTCGCGGGAGATGCAAGCCTCATCGTTATTGCAACTCTTGGTGAGTTCGCTCATGTGCGCAACCACCCCGCCGGTTTCCCGGTCGTAGGCATCTTTATAAGCCTGATCGATGAAGCTCTTTTCGTAGTTGATCTGGATAACGCCGCCCTTGGCGGCCAGCGCCTTGATCATGTCGTCGGTCATGTTCCGCGGATGATTGCAAAGAGCGCGGCAGGAAGAGTGAGAGGCGATCAGCGGCGCTCGGCTCACCTCCAGTGCGTCGTAGAACGTCTTATCGCTGACATGGGAAATGTCCACCAGCATACCTTGGCGGTTCATTTCGCGGACGACGTCTTTGCCGAAATCCGTTAGTCCGTTGTGAACGGGCTTATCGGTGGAGGAGTCCGCCCACTCGTCATTGTAAAAGTGAGACAGGGTCATATAGCGCACGCCGAGATCGGCGAAAACGCGCACCATGCGGATGTCGTTGCCGATCATGTGGCCGCCTTCAACGCCCATCAGCGCGGCGATTTTGCCTTGCGCATGCGCGCGGCGCACCTCTTCGGCGGTGCGCGCAAACACCATTTCGTTCGAATACTTCCTGACGTTCTCGTGGACCGCGTCTATCTGGTCGAGGGCCTTTTGCACCGCGGGCGGGCCCAGGATGCGTCCGTCGATCCAGATGGAGAAGAAAATGGCGTTCATGCCGCCTTCGCGCATGCGCGGAATGTCGACGTGACCTTTGGGGTTGCGCTTTCCCAGCTCGTAGTCCTTGGAGAAGAAGCGCTGCGTGGTGTCATCGTGCGTGTCCAGAACGATGGACGCGAAATGTAGTTTATGCGCTTGCGCGTAAATTTTGTCAACGGGAGCAGCTCGAGTCAGGATCGCTCCGGCGATCAGGCAGCAAACTGCACACCAAGCGACGACGCGGATACGGCGCATTTTTTCCATTCAACCAATGTTACACAGCACAGGCCGGCTCTATCGGGCCCCAGTTGACAGCGCGCTCCGGTTCTTGAGGTCGAAGCAACTGCTGACCGGAGCGGGACGACGATTCGCGGAAGACTTCAACATTCGCCAACATGTTTTTCGATGCGTTCCGGGTCCGCCCGACTCCCTTCCAGCCCCGAACGTCAGTGAGGGGAAGGGCGAGGTTCCTCGGCCGGTGCGCATTACTTCGATGCGCGCATCATCTCGAGTACATCCTCGATGGCCGCAAACAGCTTGTCTGACTGAATTGGTTTGGTGGCGTAAGCGTCCATGCCCGCCTCCAGGCACTGCTCCCGGTCTCCGGTCATGGCATGAGCCGTAAGCGCGATCACCGGCGTATGGGTCCCGGTAGTCCGCTCGTGCTCACGCCACCGGCGGATCACTTCCAGCCCGTCCATTCCCGGCATCTGGACATCCAGCAGGACGACGTCGAACGGCCGGCGGTTTAATTCCTCCAGCGCCTCAATACCATCCGCGGCCAAGGTCACTTCATGCCCACCGCGCTCCAGCAACCGGACAATCAGGCGTTGGTTTACGGCATTGTCCTCGGCGACCAGGATCCGGTAGCGCGTAGAGGCCGCGCTCGCTCCATTGGCGTCACGCGGCTTTTCGGTGCTTCTCTGCCGCAGCGCGATGGGAAAAACCGCGTCAAAGCTGAAGGTACTGCCGCGGCCCACTTCACTCGTCAGCCGCAGATTGCCATGCCACAGAGCGACCAGCCGCGCGCAGATGGCCAGACCCAGCCCCGTCCCGCCGTAGCGGCGCGCCACCGATTGGTCGGCCTGGCGGAACGGTTCAAAGATCAATTGCTGTTGCTCCGGCGGAATACCCTGTCCGCTGTCGGACACCGAGAACGTAAGCTGGACCGAACTGCTCTCGGCCCAATTCTGCCGGACCTCGATCCGCACAAATCCACTCGCCGTGAACTTGATCGCATTGTTGGTCAGGTTCAGCAGTACCTGCCGCAGCCGGCTGGGGTCTCCGACCAGACAGTCCGGAATCTCCGTGGCGACGGAATAGGTGAAGTTGAGACTCTTCTGCTTGGCCGGAAAGTCCAGCGCGCGAACTACCCCGAGCACGCAATCGCGCACGGAAAAATTGATCCGCTCGAGCTCCACCCGGCCCGCTTCGATCTTCGAGAAGTCCAGCATCTCGTTCAAAAGCGCGAGCAGACTCTCGGCCGAATCGTGAGCCATGCGCAGATTCTCGCGCTGCTCCGCTTCCAACTCGGTGTTCAGCACCAGTTCCGTCATCCCCAGCACGCCGTTCATCGGCGTCCGGATCTCGTGGCTCATATTGGCGAGGAAAAGACTCTTGGCCCGGCTGGCGTCCTCGGCCCGCAATTTGGCTTCTTCCAGCTCCGCTGTCCGGTCCCTCACCTTGGCGTCCAGGCTCCGCAGCACTTCTCCCAGTTGTACGTTGAGCTGCTCACGCTCTTTGAGTGCCGTCTCCAGTTCCGCGTAAGAAGTATTGAGGCGGGAGGACATCCTGGAAAAGTCCTCCATCAGTTGAGCGATTTCCGCGGGCGCTCCCTCCGTGGCGGAAGCGTCGAAGGAATCGTTTCGTCCCACCGTAAAGGCTCTGACCCGTTCCACCAACACTTCCAGGGGATGGGTGACGCTCTTGCTCGCTTTCCGCACCAGCAAAGAAGCCACCAGAATCGCCATTAACAGGCACATCAGCGTGAGACGGTAATACTGGTCCGACTGCACCCGCAGCGCCGCCATGGGTTGGACTACAATCACGGTCCACGAGGCCCGTCCGCAAACGGAGAAGCTGACCAGATTGCCGTCCTTCCAGGGCTGGCTGGTCTGCAAGTATCCTTGCCGCGCGGCATGCGCCTCCCGCACAAAGGGAATGTCCGCCAGCGATTGCATGGGAGCGTACGCCGCCGAGTTCGAATAAATCACTTCGTCGCGCTCACCCGTGATGACCACGGCCGCGCCGCTGAGCGCCGCATATCCCTTGGGCAACTCCTCCAGCTTTCCCAGCGCCAATGAACCAATGAGGACGCCGACGGTCTTGCCGTCACGCCCGGCCACCGGGGCCGTCAGCACCACCGTGGGCAGGCCGGTGACTCGACCCCGAATTACATCCGAAATCTGGCCCTTTCCGCCAGCCAGAGTTTCGCGGAAATAGGCGCGGTCTTTGATTTCCCGCGGGGCATTGGCGGTGGCCGGATCGGGCGGGTCTTGCGCCAGGGCCTCTCCATTGGTGTCGGTGAGCACCAGGTGTTGGAAGCCGGCATAGCTCTTGTGCCAGTCCGCTAGCCACGGTTCCGCATCCGCGCTCGTGAATCGTCCGTTCAAGGACAGCGATTTAGACAGCATCACCAGCGCCATTTGGTGCCGCTGGAGATAGTTGTCTACGTTTTGGCTGATCGCGGTAGCGGTCTCCTGCAGCCGCTCGCCAGCCATTTGATCGTGCTTTTCTCCGTAGATATGGCCGCTGGCCAGGTTCAACAGGCAAAGCGGAAGCACGGCGACCAGAAGAAAGGCGTGCCCCAGATGGACCCGCAAGCTTTTCCGCTGTAGCCAGGGCACGTTGGAGTTGAGAAACCGGCTGAAAACCGCTACGCCAGCCAAGCCTTCCGCCAGCATCACGTTGAGAAACGCGCTGATCAGCGGCGTGATCAACGTGAGCCAGTCGGAATCGAAGGCCGCGCGGTGAAAGAGGAACGCCAGTCCCAGCAGCGGGGCGCCTCCCAGTATCCAAAAAACCATGGCGGCCATCAGTGGCCTCCAGCCGCGTTGGACCAACATGCCGACCACAAACGGGGCTAACAGTGTCAGCAGGAAGATGCCGGGTTGGGACCACACTCCCAACACCGGCAGCGACCCCACTACCGACGCCATCAGTCCATACCAGGGCCCGAGTAGCAGCGCGACGGCGAACGAGAACGTGCCGCCCAGCAATACCGGCACGTTGGCGAACAGAACCAGTTTTTGGCTGTTCACCACGAATCCCAGCAGTCCCGCGCACAAAGCGAAGGTCAGACACCACGCGCGGCGGCGGCCTGAGAGCATATAAGTGGCTATCGACAAAAGACCTTAGGTCCTTTATTTTTGGGGAGTAGGGCACGAATCGAGCCGCGCTCCTCCCGGCCTGAACCGAAGTTGGCTGGTTCCGGCTCGTTTTGATTCGAAGCGTTCGCCGGATATCCCGCGCTAAGGCGTACAGACCAGGCACAGCGGCGGCCGGAGAGAATATAAGGATAAGCGGCCAACGAACGACACTCTGTGGGCTCTTTATCAAGCTCGGCACGCTGGCGTCGGCTTGGCCCAACGCAAGTCACGTATGATCTTCTTATGCCGGAACTTACCCGGAGCGCCATTCTCGACTATTTAGACACTTGCGTTATCGTCAACCCGGGATATTTCTTCATGGACCTGGGACACGGTTATTTCTATACTGCAAACTCTCGCCTGTCGCTGTTTAGCAATCGCCGGGACTGGGCTATTGTGTTCGAAAAATCAGGCTACGCCAACCGCGGCGGCGGATTGAAGTCGAACTCAACTATTTTGGGAGCGCTTTACACAATCTAGAACCCGGCGGCTTGCACGGCCAGTTCAATTGCAACTCCAAGTACTTTGAACTGGTGTCTCCGGAGTCGCTTCGGGGAATTGAGGAGGACTTTGAGAAGGTTTCGCCCAGCGCGACGGAGGTCAAACTGCGCGAGGCAAAGGTTCGGTTGCCGTCCAGCGTGGACGGATATCTGAAGTGGATCCCCGCTTTAGACCAAGGCGCAGCCAGTTTCGAGGATTTGGGCCGGTATCTTGCATTCGAGTATGAAGCGGCTTGCCGGGCCACAACCGATGAACTACGGACCTGCCTTCCCGAGGGGCTGCCGTTGCTGATGCGCATCGACTCCTGGCACCACCGCCATTACTCTTTCTACGTGAACGGCCCGCAACGCGAGATCATCGGCGAGAAGCCCAGCTCGTACGAGACGTTTCAATTGATCGCTGATGTGCTTGCGAACGCTGATCCCTCTCTATACCAGCCAACGCTGCCTCCGACGAACCACTGGGGCAATTGGCCAGATGCGGGCTCGCTTTGAAGTCAACGGATCCCGTGAGCCATGGCGCAACGGGCACGACGAGGGCCGGCGAGCCATGCTCATCCGCTAGATTAGTAGCGTGCCCCAGCCCTGCGTGTTCTTGGATCGCGACGGCGTGATCAACAAAAAGATCGAGGGCGGCTACGTCCGAAACTGGAGTGAATTCGAATTTCTGCCGAACATTATCGATTGGATCCGTTTATTCCGCGCCCTGGATCATCTGGTGATCGTGGTGACCAACCAGCGGGGCGTGGCGCTGGGCCGGATGACTCTTGCGGACCTGAATCAAATTCACGATAAAATGTTGGAAGCGCTGGAAATGCAAGGCGCTTTTATAGACGACATTTTCGTTTGCCCGCATGAGGCAAACTCTTGCGAGTGCCGGAAGCCGAAGCCGGGCCTGGTTTTGCAAGCCCAGGAGATGTACGACATCGACTTGGCCGCGTCGCTGATCATCGGGGATTCCGACTCCGACGAACAACTGGCGCGGAACTGCGGCCTGCGATTCCTGCGGGCCGAGAACGGCCGTCTTACCGCCGGCCCGCTTTGAGGCTGCCGAAGACGGGGTAGAATGATTCAACACTCGGTCCAACATGAAGAATCGCCGACAAAACCGCAGGGAGTTTCTTCGCTTGGCCGGCATGGGTGTCGCCGGTCTCGCGGCGGCCGAAGGACAAGACGCCGATCTGGTCGTCTTCAACGCTAAAGTTTATACGGTCGATCCCAGCCAGCCGAGGGCGCAGGCGTTCGCCGTGAAAGCCGGCCGCTTTATAGCCCTGGGGAGCGACGCAGAAATCAAGCCGCTGATCGGCAAGAGCACGCAAACCTTCGACGCGCGGCGGATGATGGTCGTGCCCGGGTTCATCGATTGCCACAATCACGCGCCCGGCAACGTACTGCTCTACGAGGTCCTGGTCGGCAATCCTTACGAAGTGGAGTTCGTCACCATCGCGAGCATTGTCGAGAAACTTCGCGCCAAGGCCCGCCAGCTTCCGCCGGGCACCTGGGTGGAAGGATTCTTTTTCGACGACACCAAGGTAAAGGACAATCGCCAGCTCAATATCCACGATCTCGACCGGGTTTCGACGGACCACCCGGTGATGGTGGAGCATCGCGGCGGCCATACGTCTTTCTACAACAGCAAAGCCTTCGAGATTGCTGACGTCAACAAGAATACGCCGAATCCGCCGGGCGGAACCTTCGACCGCGACGCTGATGGCAACCTCAATGGGCGGGTGACGGATCGGGCAAATGCCGCCTTCGCCAGGGTTGGCAAGCGCGAGACGTTTAGAGAAGAAGAAAAAATGCGCCGCGACCGCGATGGGCTGGCGTACATATCCAAGCAGTTTGTCCGTTATGGCGTGACCAGCGTCCATCACGAGGGTGGCAATCTGGAGGCTCTGCAGCAAGTGCGTGCGCGCGGCGATCTGCTGCATCGGGTGAGTTATGAGGCCAATGGCAAGGTGCTCGATGCGATGATCGCGGCCGGCATCATGACCGGTCTCGGAGACGAATGGATTCGCTTCGGGGCCACCAGCGAGCACACGGTGGATGGATCGTTCTCTGAGCGTACTATGGCGCTCAGCGCCCCTTATCCCGGCGTCGTGCCGCCATACAAAGGCAATATCACAGAAACGCAGGAAGGCCTCAACGCGTGGGTCGAGCGAGTGCACCGCGCCGGCATCCAGGTCAACTGCCACGCCAACGGCGACGTGGCCATCGACATGTACATGAAGGCTGTGGAACGCGCCCGGCGGCTGTTTCCGCGACCAGACGCGCGGCCCAAAATCACACATTGCACCTTGATCAATGACGATCTGGTGCGGCGCATCAAAGCGGCCGGAGCCGTTCCCGCGCTGTTCACGTCGTACGCCTACTACAATTCCGACAAGTTCCGTTTCTACGGTGAAGAGCTGATGCAGCACTGCATGGCCTTTCGCAGTTTGCTGGACGCGGGCGTGCCCGTGGCGGCAGGGTCCGATTTTAGTCCGGGACCGTTTGATCCGCGCATGGCCATTCAGGGAATGGTGACGCGCACCGGCTGGGACGGCAAGACCTGGGGAGCGAATCAGCGGATTAGTGTAGAGGAGGCGCTGCGCGTGAACACGCTCAACGGAGCGTACAACTCGCACGAGGAAGCGATCAAGGGATCGATTACTCAGGGTAAACTGGCGGACTTTGTCGTGCTATCGGACGATATCTTTACTATGGACAAAGAGAAGATCAAGGATGTGCAGATTGTACGGACGGTGGTGGGAGGCGCGACGGTCTATCAAGCCTAGCTTTACCACCTGGCTCCCCTATTGCTGGCCTGGGGCACGTCGCTACACGCGCAGCCGTCAGGCTCAAGACCGCAGAGCGGTTATTATGACGACATCATCCAGGAAGCGGTAGCGCTTGGGCGGGGAAGGGGTTGCTTAGCCTCCCGCACCGGTTCACGAACGCATTACGGGCCGCTTAAACGCGAAATATTCTTGCTCAGATGGTTCGCGAAGCTGTGTAGAGTGCCCTGTGACTCAGCTAAACTGGACATGAGGGTACCGCTGTGAAGAAAGAAACCATCAAGGGCGCGAAGCCCACTCCAGCCTTGCCGCCGGCATCCCCGGATGAGGCAAAGAACGGGACACCCCCTGCCCTTCGGACGGCATCTCCAGAACAGTTCAAGAAGGCGCACGCGAAGACCAGCGCCCAGCATGCCGGTTTGTTCCGCCGTCTGGCAAAGTAGACCGTCGACACATGCCCGGTCTCTGACCCTTGGACCAAGAACCCGTTTTTCTGACTTTGGATCAGGTCGAAGAAATTCACCGCGGCCAAATCGATGCGTTTGGAGGCGTCGACGGTTTGCGGGATGAAGGGGCGCTGCAATCGGCGATCGCGCAGCCGCTAAACGTGTACGTGTATGGTGGTGGCGACCTTTACGAGATCGCCGCCGCATATGCCTTTCACATCGCCGAGAGTCAGGCGTATCTTGACGGCAACAAACGGACGGGGATTCAGGCCGCCTTGGACTTCCTCGAAATCAACGGTGTTGATACAACACCTTTGCCGGAACTTGCAACCTATGAGGCCATGATCCGAGTGGCGAAACACGAGCTTGACCGGCTCGGATTGGCAGCGTTTTTCCGCTCAGCCTTAGCGTTGTGAGGTGCGGCCATCAAGGATACTTGTGGCCCCGTGTTGCGTGAATCGGACGCGGAGTTTCGTTTCAGAGACTGACAGGCTTCGGTTCCGGGAAGTCGGCGCCTGGCTACGCGAACATGCCCGACGTCCGATCCAAGAGTTCAAACATAGCGCAATGTTCTTTAGGTCGACCGCCAGTCAGCCAGCATCGTCGCACAAGGATAGAATAAATCATGCTGCTAAGCGCACAGGAAGAACGGCTAATCCATGTCGTTCGTGCCCTCCCGCCGGCAGAAGCAGGGAAGGTACTCGACTGGGCTCGCCAATTGGCCGACCTGGCGGGTGGGCGCCGAATGGAATCGTCTGATTCCTGGACTGACGCGGACCTCGCTGACGCGACTGCCGCCGCGGTAAGACACTTTGACGATCAAGAAAGCCATTGAATCCCCTGAGCGATGAAACCTGGCGACGTTGCCATGACGGCGTTTCCAGGCACCCATCTGACAAAGACGCGCCCATCCGGCGTTCTTTCGACAGAGGCATATCATCGAAACCGGCCTGATGTAGTCGTGGGCTTAATCACGTCGAGGACCCCCCAGCCCTTTGGCCCCGACCGATTGCGCTTTATTTCCGCAAATGCTCACCTGCGAAATGGTGGACGTGGCTTGTGCGACGGCGAAGAGTTTTCGCCTCCCAAATAGACGCTAACCAATCCAAGCGAAGTGTAATCAGGCGCGACAGCGTAAACAGGCACAACAACGTCAGTGAGACCATCGCCGTTGAAGTCGCCTACACTGACCCCGTACGCGGCTGTCACCGGGAATGACGTCGGCGCCTGAAAGGTTCCATCACCGTTTCCCAGGGAGATTGCGCCCGAATTGTAATCGACCGTCACCAAATCTGGCCTGCCATCCCCGTTTATGTCGCCTACAGCGGCCCATGTCAGCCGGGACATCGCGAGGTAGTTGACTGCCGGCTGAAATGTCCCGTCTCCATTGCCCAACAGGACACCCAGACCTGAGTAGCGATCGACGGCGACGAGATCCAATTTGCCATCTCCATTCAGGTCGCCCGCGAGCAAATAGGACAGGCTGGCGCCAAAAGTATAAGTGGTTGCGGTCCCCAATGAGCCGTCGCCGTTGCCTTCAAAAACGCTCACGTAGCCAAGGCCTGCCACAGCCACATCGGCTTTGCCGTCTCCATTGAAATCGCCGACGGCTACAGTTTCCGCAAGATAGGGAGTCGTACAGCGTCTCGGCGATTGAAATGTGCCATCGCCGTTGCCTAGCACGATGACGCCAGCAAAAACCAAGTCGGCTTTGCCATCGCCGTTCAAGTCAGTAAGGGCAAATGGCCCCACAAAATCGGCGCTTTCATGGAAGCTATTAGCTGGTTGAAAAGTCCCATCTCCATTGCCGAGCAAGATGCTTAAGACGTTGAAGCCGTTAGATACGACCAAGTCTGGTTTTCCGTCGCCGTTAAAATCGCCCGCAGCCAAATAATAGGCTGTCGCGGGCACGGCGTAGTTCACCACAGGTTGAAACCCTCCGCTGCCAGTCCCAAGCAGGATGCCGATGCCACTAGGGCTACCGGTATCTGCAATCGCCAGGTCCTCCCTGCCATCTCCGTTGAAATCGCTTACCAGAACTGAGTTAGGGTAAGATCCAGCCGCATAGTTGACCGGCCGCCCCAAACTCAGGGAGGGCAGGGCGTGAACGGCCTCTGCAATCATTGCAGAGCTACTCGGTGAGTGGGCGGCGTCACCCTCGTAGTAGGCTCGGAGGGATCTGGTGCCGGAGGGCAGCAGGACTGTGGTCCAGGTGGCCTGAGAGGCGGAGGTCGCGTTGATTCCTAGAATCGTGGCGCCATCGTAAAAGGTCACTTTGCCGGTGGCGCCGGTGGTTACTGTTGCGGTCAGGGTGACCGGATGGCCTAAATTGGCGGGATTGGGTGACGATATTAGAGCTGTCGTGGTGGGCGTTTGCGCGGCGGCAAAGGCGGAGATAACGAACAGGTAAATCGGTGCACCCTGCAGATTCGTTTTGAACAATTATTCCATCATATGGGAATGGTGGGTGTCGGTATAACCGAGCGTGCCGCTGCGCGTCCACTCCGCCAAAGACCGACAGAGGCTGTTGCATCGCCCACAGTCACAATACACCGATCGATCGCGAGGCAGCCGCCCACGATACCTCCAAAGCGCGATGGAGGTAAATCCTCTTCTACCTGTTTCCACGCAAACGGATCTCAGGCATCGAAAGCCGGCCTGCCGATCAAGCTTCGACCGGCGGGGTGCTGGGTGGATTGCGCATCCGGAAGTCTGCGAGCCGCAAAATCTGATCCCAGGAAGTCACGTGGCCTATCGTCGCGCGTCCCAGAGAACTGCGCTGGCCCTACCGCTGATTCGCCTTCAGCACCTTCTTGCGCAGCCGAATGGACTGCGGCGTCACTTCCACAAATTCATCTTCCCGAATAAACTCGATCGCCTGTTCCAGATTTAAAATGCGCGGTGGCACCAACCTAATAGCCTCATCCGCCGAAGAAGCCCGCATATTCGTCAGCTTCTTTTCCTTCACGATATTCACATTGAGATCGGCGTCGCGCGAGTTTTCGCCGATGATCATCCCCTCGTAAACTTCCGTGCCCGGCGTAATGAAAATCTCACCGCGCTCCTGCAGGTTCCAAATGGCATGACTGGTGGTCTTGCCCGCCCGGTCCGACACCAGCGAGCCCGTGGGCCGCATGGCGATGTCGCCCTGCCAGTCGATATAGCACTGCATGGCTTTTCGCAGTTTGCTGGACGCGGGCGTGCGCGTGGCGGCAGGATCCGATTTTAGTCCGGGCCCGTTCGACCCACGTATGGCCATTCAGGGAATGGTGACGCGAACGGGCTGGGATGGGAAGACCTGGGGAGCGAACCAGCGGATCAATGTAGATGAGGCGCTGCGCGTGAACACGATCAAGGGAGCGTACAACTCGCACGAAGAAGCAATTAAGGGATCCATTGCAGCCGGGAAGCTGGCGGACTTCGTGGTGCTCGTAGCGGGTTTGTTCACGATGGATAAAGAGAAGATCAAGGATGTCCAGATTGTCAGGACCGTGGTCGGGGGGACGACGGTGTATCAGGCCTAACTGCCAGACGAGCAACCCAACCTGATTCCGAAACGCGCGTCCACCTAATCCACGCGTCGCCCGTCGAGAAACTCGTCTACCGAAACGTATTTAAATACGCGGCCAAGGTTTAGGAAGAATTCTTGGAGACGCAGCCGATCCCCTGGGCTAGGGTTGACAATGTGGATCCCGCCGGTCGGACGGTTGGCTACGAGCCCAGTCCGAAGCAGCCACCGCGCTTGATAATCAGCTTCGCGTAGGGACAGTCCGATGACGACCACCTGATCGCAACTCATCAGGGCCGTGCGGGCCTGCGTCCAAAGCTTATCCAAGGGACTCTTCCACACTGTCTTCCCGAACATCGGAGGAACAATGAGAGGTTTGAGTCGCCCGGATCGCAAAGGGTCATTGCTCCCGTCTGGCAGTCTCAGCTTGACCAACGGTGCCCACCAGTAATCCGGGCCAATCGAGACGCTCACTGCCTCGGGCAAGTAGAACACCTCAGCGTCTGCCTTCAGGTGTTCGGTGCTTCTTAGGCGAAGCCAGTTCAGCGAGCCGTGCAGCTTCAGGATGGGCACTCCTCTCCCGCGGCTTGGGCACGGCTCGGCCTGCGGCTCGCGTCCGTATCCCCGCTGAAGAGAAGGCCCTGGCCACTCAACCGCGCCGCGGAACTCTACGGAGTAGTCATCAGATGACGACTTTTCGGCCTTCCAAAGCGCTTGGTCGATTAACAGGTCGTAGTTATAGCTGATTATTGTGTCTTCGGCTCCAATCTTCTCCTTGGCGAGGGAATCGTGAACTCTGTCGCCAATTTGCAGACATTCCCGTTGGGCCGAGAACAACACTCCGGCGAACAGAGCCTCAACTTTCTCAAGAGCATCTAACGCTCGGTGGAGCCGCCTCGATTTTTCGGGGTCAGAAAGAACCGAGTTGCCTTGGCCATCGAGGTAGCTTACATCGCACCAGGCGAGCGTTAGGAGCTCCTCAACGTCGACACTGCGTAGCTCTTCGTAGCCGTAGCCCTCGCGAAGGAACTCAAGGAGCGCCTCCTGGCCTCCGAAGATACGCATCCGCCGATGAGCCTCCCTCATGAAATCGCTCACGAGCGGCATTCCACAGTAGGCCGCTCTCGACGCGCCCGCCCCAAGAACCCACACTGTCCGCACCCGCGTCCTCCTAGAGACAGCATAGGGCACGCCGGACTCTCCGGGAGATCTCAGGGGGCGGTCCGACCCAAATTTAGGCCTTCATCCCGCAGGCTCCGGCCTACTGGCCATTTGGCACCGGACCTATCCAGTCGACTTTGGAAGCCGCTTGCCGGAGGCGAAGGGCTTAGGTTCCACCCTTGGTGGGAGACGGAGGTCGTATTCTTCGTCCAGGTCAGCGCCTCCTTCGAGCTTCTCTTTGATGCGATCAACGAAAGCCTTGGGCAGGCCCCGCCGTGCGCCGTCCCGCGTATATATGGCATCGGGAGACCCCTTAGAGTCCTCATGATAGTGCCACGCACTGTTTGCGTGCATGATCCGCTTTAGCCAGCTAGGGGCGTGGTCGATGTGTCGAATCCCAGTTGTGGCAGGGAATCGGGCGTGCCCTGGCCCCATCCGGCGTCTTACCATCCCCGATCCTCCCTTGGCGACGGTTCACGGCCTGCATTTACTTCTCCTCGGCACAGCGGGTCGGGGGAGCCATAATTGTAGTCCTCACCGAGTCCTCCGCTTCCCGCACGTGCCTCTCGGAGTTCCGGCCAGCGCGAGGGTCGCCCGCCCGCTAGCTCCCTAGCCGGACCGACACTACCGAAACGGGCAAGCGCGCGAAGTGCCGAGGCAGCACGCGCAAGCGAGATGTCGCGAAGGGCCTCATGCTCATTCATTAGCGGCATGATTTCAGCGTAGCTCAGTCCTGGCGTCAATCGTTCCTTGTCGGAGAGCCCCTGAGCCGCTCTTCGCCTGCCTTTTGGTGAAGAGGGCGCCCGTCAAGCTTCCCCTCCGTCTCGGCGCCGGCAACCTTCGATTTCCTCGTTCAGGTTCTCGACCTGCTCCCTAAGCTCGTCGACTTACAATCTTGAGGTGGTCGAGATCTTGTCGGATAGGCTAGTTCCTCCACATTCACACCGCGTGGCTCTCGGTAGCCGTAGCTGTCACGAAGGAAACTCAAGAGCCTGTTTCCCTGGTGCCCTGAGAGGCGCATACGCTGGTGAGCCTCCTCTATGAAATCTTTTGCGAGCGGCATTCCGCAGTAGGCTGCTCGCGATGCGCCGGCCCCAAGAACCCACACTGTCCTCACTCCAAGCCCTCCTTGAAACATCGTACGGAACGCGAGAGCCGGCGGAGATCTCAAAAATTAGACCTTGAGAGCCGCGTTACGTTAGGATCGTTGGCTGGGGACAAAAACATCTATGAACAACAAGAATTTGGCGATCGCCGCAATCGCCGTTGCCGTGATCCTAGCAATAGCTAAAGCGCAAGCGCCGACGCCGGCTGCTGGGCCGGCTGGTCGATATCAGCTTCTGTGCGGTCAGCATCGCGTCGTGGGGCAATCCGCAGCGTACACTGAACCCGTATTTCTTAGGATCGACACCTCAACTGGAGAAACTAGCGAGTATGAAAACGGACTAAACAAAGACGGGAAATTATACGGGTATTGGCTGAAAATTGACGAGAAGCCTTGATCGGCCCGCCCGCGCGGAGTTAGCAAAACACCACCTGAGCAAAGACCGGCGGCGCCGCCCCAGACTCGAGTCTAGAGGACAACCCGCGCACTTTCTCGGCCGCCCCCCGCTGCGAAGCAACCGCCCTACCGTTGATTCGCCTTCAGAATCTTCTTGCGCAAGCGGATGGACTGCGGCGTCACTTCCACAAACTCGTCTTCCCGGATAAACTCGATGGCCTGTTCCAGATTCAGAATGCGTGGCGGCACCAGGCGGATGGCTTCGTCCGCGGAGGACGCGCGCATGTTGGTCAGCTTCTTTTCCTTCACGATGTTCACGTTGAGATCGGCATCGCGCGAGTTCTCGCCGATGATCATGCCTTCGTAAACTTCCGTGCCCGGCGTAATGAAAATCTCACCGCGCTCCTGCAGGTTCCAAATGGCGTGACTGGTCGTTTTGCCCGCCCGGTCCGACACCAGCGAGCCCGTGGGCCGCATGGCGATGTCGCCCTGCCAGTCGATATAGCCGTGGAACAGCGAATTCATGATCGCCGTGCCCTTGGTGTCGGTCATCATCTCGCTGCGTAGGCCGATCAACCCGCGCGACGGAATATGAAACTCCAGCCGCACCCGGCCCGAGCCATTGTTGACCATCTTCGACATCTTCCCCTTGCGCGTGCCCAGTTTCTCGATCACCACGCCGACAAACGCCTCCGGACAATCGATCACCAGCAGCTCCAGCGGCTCCTGCAGCTTCCCGTCCACGGTCTTGGTCAAAATCTCTGGCTTGCCCACCTGCAGTTCATAACCTTCGCGCCGCATCATCTCGATGAGAATCGCAAGCTGCAGTTCGCCGCGTCCCATCACCTTGAAAGCGTCCGGACCGCCGGCTTCTTCCACGCGGATCGATACGTTGGTCAATAGCTCTTTGTCCAACCGGTCACGCAAATTGCGCGACGTTACATATTGGCCTTCGCGCCCGCAGAACGGCGAGTTATTGATGGTGAACATCATCGCGATGGTCGGCTCGTCGATCTGAATATTCGGCAGCGGCTTGGGCGTTTCGGCGTTGGTCACCGTCTCGCCGATGGTGATACCCTCCACGCCGGCAATTGCCAGAATGTCGCCCGGCAGGCCGATCGTTTCATCCACGCGCTTCAGGCCTTCAAACGAATACAGCTTGGTGATGCGCGTTTTGTGCAGCGAGCCATCGAGCTTGGCGATGGCCACTTCATCGCCGCGCCGCAGAATACCCGAGAACACGCGCCCGATCGCCAGGCGGCCCAGATAATCGCTGTAGTCCAGATTGGCCACCAGCAACTGCAGCACGCCATCCGGATCGCCCGCGGGCGGAGGAGTGCTTTTCAATATCTGCTCAAATAACGGCCGCAGGTTATCCGAGGGATCATCGAGTGAAGTCTTGGCCACGCCCGCTTTAGCATTGGTGTAGATCACCGGAAAATCGAGCTGATCCTCATGCGCATCGAGGTCGATAAACAGATCGTAAATTTCGTCCAGCACTTCCGGAATCCGCGCGTCCGGCCGGTCGATTTTGTTGATTACCACGATGGGCGGCAGATTGGCTTCCAGCGCTTTCATCAGCACGTAGCGCGTTTGCGGCAGCGGCCCTTCGCTCGCATCCACGAGCAACATCACGCCGTCGACGATCTTCAGCGCGCGTTCCACTTCACCGCCGAAATCGCTGTGGCCGGGCGTGTCCACAATGTTGACCTTCACGTCGTGATAGCGGATACCGGTGTTCTTCGCCAAAATCGTTATACCGCGCTCGCGCTCGAGGTCGTTCGAGTCCATCACCCGGTCTTCCAGATGCTCGTTGGGGCGGAAAATTCCACTCTGCCGCAGCATCGCATCCACCAGCGTGGTCTTGCCATGATCGACGTGTGCAATGATAGCGATATTCCGAGTGGACGCGTTGACGCGCGCGGCCTCGGTATGATCGGAAGTGTGATTCAAAACCTCTGTTGACATGCGGTACTCCTATGGTCGCACGCGCAGCCTTGCCCACAGTCGTAATTGTCGGCCGTCCCAACGTCGGAAAAAGTACGCTTTTTAATGCATTAACCGGTCAAAGGCGCGCGCTGGTTGGCGACGAGCCGGGCATGACGCGCGACCGCATCTATGGAGAAGCCGATTACCTTGGCCGGCATTTTGAATTAGTCGATACCGGCGGCATCATCGTCAACGATGCCGAAATGATCCCCAGCCAGATCCTCAAGCAGGCCCGCGTGGCGCTGGAGCACGCCACGCACATCATCTATCTGATCGACGGCCGCACCGAAATCACCGGCGCCGACCGCGATCTCGCCAAAATGCTGCACAAGCTCGGCAAGCCCGTGTCGTTGGTGGTGAACAAAATCGATTCACCCAAGAACGAGCGCCTCACGGATGACTTCCATGCCCTGTCTTTCAAGGATGTCTTTCCGGTCTCGGCTGAACACCGCATGGGCTTCGATGAGCTGCTGGAGCACGTCACCGCCGGATTTGCGGTCACGCCTGAGGCAGAAGAGTCGACCACCCAGAAGATCAAAATCGCCATCATCGGCCGCCCCAACGTGGGCAAATCGACCCTCCTGAACGCGCTCACGGGGCAGGAGCGCTCCATCGTTTCCGAGATCGCGGGCACCACGCGCGATGCGGTGGACGAGACGGTGCTGCGCGACGATACCGAGTACGTCTTCGTCGACACCGCCGGCATCCGGCGCAAAGGCAAGACCACAGCGATGGCCGAAAAGCTCAGCGTGGTGATGGCGCGCCGGCACATTCGGCTGGCGAATGTTGTCTTGCTGATCGTCGACGCGAGCGAAGGAGTGGTGGGGCTCGATGCCACCATCGCGGGCTACGCGCATGAAGAAGGCCGCGCCACCATTATCGTCGCCAACAAATGGGACACGGTCAAAGAGAGCAAGCGCGTTTGGGAGGAACGCATCCGGGACGAGATGAAATTTCTCTCGTATGCGCCGATTGCGTTTATCTCCGCCAAAACCGGCGCGGGCGTCCCGCAGTTATTCCGGCTGATTCGCGACGCCTATCAATCGGCCTCCAAGCGCATCACGACCGGCGAGTTGAACCGCTTCATCGGAATGGTGGAGTTTGACAAGGACCTGAAGGTCCACTACATGACGCAGGCCTCGGTGCGCCCGCCGACGTTCATCGCTTTCACGGATAAAGGCAAGGAACTGCATTTTTCGACGGAACGCTACCTGATCAATCAACTGCGCCAGCGATTCGGGTTTGAAGGCACGCCCATTGAGATCAAGGTGAAGCGGCGGTGACAATGCTCAAAAAGGTCGAGATTGTATGATGGTTGCGTTGAGCCCGTTGCGTGCACGGCAGACCCGCACTCGTTGAAACCATGGCCTTTTCAAGCGCACTTGATTACATCACAATCCAGGGCTTCAAAAGCATCGCTTCTATTGAGAAGCTCCCATTGCGGCCACTAAACGTGCTCATCGGCGCAAACGGCTCGGGCAAATCGAATTTCATCGGTGCCTTCGCCTTTCTCCAAGCGATCCGTGAAGGTAGACTGACGCAGTACGTCACGGCTGCGGGCGGGGCAGAGAAGGTGCTGCACTTCGGTTCGAAAACGACCAAGGAGATTGTCTTTCACATTTCATTTGAAAATGAAGTGCTTCAGTACCATCTGGGGCTCTCCCCTACGAGCGATGACGGCCTTTTCCCTGCCGCGGAGTGGGTGGATCACACGGACACAATCCAGAAACGCGGGCCGTTCCGCACGCCGCTCATAGCCTCGCAGAGAGGGCGAGAAGCGGGCATCAGCGATCCGGTTAACCGCGACGCTAACTCCTTCCGCTTTCGCATTCAGGCGTGGAAGGTCTACCATTTTCTTGATACGAGTTTGTCGTCGCCCATGCGCAAAACCGCAAGGGTAGACGACAACGAATTCCTGCGTGCGGATGGGTCCAACCTGGCAGCATTTCTGTACTACCTGCGAGAAAAGCACTATGATTCTTACGATTTGATTCGACGGACCGTGCAGCAGGTCGCTCCTTTCTTCGAGGACTTCCAGCTAAGGCCCCTCAACCTGAATCCAGACGACATCAAGCTGGAATGGCGGCACAAGAAATCGGACCAGGATTTCGATGTTTCGTCGCTCTCGGATGGTACGCTGCGTTTCATCGCGCTGGCAACCCTCTTCCTTCATCCCACGTCAAATCTCGGCCCTATTGTCCTGGTGGACGAGCCCGAGCTTGGTTTACATCCCTACGCAATCGAAATGCTGGCTTCTCTCATGCGGCAGGCGTCGCTGAATAAACAACTCATTGTCTCGACGCAGTCCTCGCTGCTGCTGGATCATTTTGAACCAGAGGATGTGCTCGTTGCAAATCGTGTTGATGACGGGACTCAACTAGAGCGGCTCGACTCGGCGCAGTTGGCGTCTTGGCTCAAGGATTACAGCCTCGGCCAGCTTTGGGAAAAGAACGAACTCGGCGGACGGCCAGTTCCGGCCTGAGCGATGGCCCGCTTGCTCGTCCACGTCGAAGGACAAACCGAAGAGAGTTTCGTCAACGAGGTTCTTCGGGAGCACCTACTAGTGAAAGGCTATCATGCGGTCAGCGCTCGCATCGTAGGCAATGCGCGGCTCCGGAGCCATCGCGGCGGAATTCGCCCATGGCCTTCCGTGAAAAGAGACATCGTCAAGCATCTCAACGAGGATCCTGGCTGCATCGCGACCACCATGGTCGACTACTATGGGATGCCTCGCGACGGAATCGCGGCTTGGCCCGGGCGCGCTGCGGCTAACGCGCTCAGCTTCAACGAACGGGCGCAGAGTGTGGAGATGGCCTTGCTCGCAGACTTATTCGAAGAAATGGGCAAACGCCTGGCGCCCGGTCGCTTCGTCCCTTTTGTTTTGATGCACGAGTTCGAGGGCCTGCTGTTCAGTGACTGCGCCGCCTTCAGCAAAAGCGTCGGACGCCAAAGTCTTGAACCAAACTTTAAAGCAATTCGAGAGCAATTCGCAACGCCGGAGGAAATTAACGACTCCCCAGTCACGGCTCCATCCAAGCGCATAAAGAACCTCATGCCGGAGTACGAAAAGCCGCTTTACGGCGTGCTCGCGGTTATGGAAATCGAGCTCACTCGCATTCGAGCGGAGTGCCCACATTTTAATAGTTGGTTGATGAAACTCGAATCGCTTGCCTGATTTTACTTGAGTGACCGACTCCAAACCAAAAAAGGGTTCCAGGAGATGCGGAAACCGGGCCGCGTTCGGGGCTGGTAGAACCCGCTAGGCTTCTTTGCGCGCGTTCTCAAACAAAAAGCTGAGCGTCTTTTCCGAGCGTATATGGTACGCTATCCGCCCAGCCCCGCCGTTCTTTTCCAGCTTCTTGCGCATGGCGGCCACCGGCTCATGCTCCTGCTTGGCGATACGCTGGATCTCGCGATCCAGCTCGTCGCGGGTGGTATCGATGCCTTCCCGCTGCGCGATCTTCTCGATCAGCAACGAGGATTTCACATCGTGTACCGCTTTCTCGCGCTGGGCTTCCTTGAGCTTGCTCCAGTCGATCTTTAGCTCGCGAGGATCGATGCCCCGGTCGGAAAGCTCGCGCAACTGGCCTTCCAGCCGCATTTCAATCTGGCGATCGACGTAGGCTTCCGGAACCGGGAAGGTGTGCGCCTCCACCAGCTTGTCCACCAGTTCCTTCTTGGCGGCCTGCTGCGCTTCATACTCCCGCTCGCGGAAAATCGCCTTGCTCACGGCATCGCGCAGCTCTTCCAGATTCGAGTAGTCGCCCAAATCCCGCGCAAACTCGTCGTTCAGTTCCGGCAGCTCCTTGAGACGGATGGTCTTGAGTTTCATCCGGAACCGGACTGTTTTCCCAGCCAGCTTTTCCTGGCCATAATCGTCCGGATATGTGATGTCGAACTCTTTCTCCTCATCCGGCGACATGCCCAGCAGCGCCTCCGTGAATGCCGGCAAGGTATCGGCATCGCCGACGTGCAACATCATTTCGTCCTGATGGATTGGTTCCGCGGCGCCGGCGATGCTATCCAGCGAAACCATCGCATAATCGCCGTCTTCCACCGCCCGCGGCTCCACGTTGACGTATTCGGCTTTCTGTTCCCGAATGCTTTCGAGCCGCGCCGCCACGTCTTCGTCTTTCACTTCCGGGTCGTGATAATGCACGCTGACGCCGCGGTATTCGCCCAGCTCGATCACTGGCGCCACTTCAAACTCAGCCTTGAACCGCAGCGGTTGGCCGGGCTCAAAGTCCACTTCCTTGACGGTCGGCTTGCCGACCACTTCGAGCGAATCCTCATCCATCTTCTTGCGAAAATATTTGGGCACCACGCTCTCAATCACGTCTTCCCGCACCTGACTCGAGAACCGGCTGCGAATCAAATTGGCGGGCGCTTTGCCCGGACGAAAGCCCGGCAACCGCACCTTCTGCTGCAGCCCGGTGACCACGCGTTCCGTCTCGCGGTCGATTTCATCAACCGGAACGGTAATTTCAATTTCGTGTTTGCAACCTTCTACTAACATGACCCTATCCGATCTACTGTAATGGACATCGACTCCAGCTTCATGCGGGCAATCTGGCGGTCGATTCCGTCCGGCAAGAAATGTATTTTCGGCTCCAGCGTGCCGCGATGTTTCACCACGTACTCCGCCGCCAGCGCCTGCCCGGCGAGTTTCAACTCCAGCATAGCGGCCGGCTCCGGCGTCAATGACTGCAATGGACGGCCGCTATTCAGGAGATACGCGCGCCGTCCGTCGCGCAGAGTGCACTCTTCAAAATGCTGCCGAATTGCGCGACGGGAGGAAACCACCCGCGCCAGCGCCTCCACATCGATCTCGCCCGGCATCTCGCCGGCGTTAGCGAGAATCGATCCTGATTTCAGTTTTTCAAATACATCCCGGCCCAACACGCTCTTCGCCCCGGAAGCGGTAACGATAATGTCCGCCAGGCCCGACCCCTCAGCCACGGAGGTGACGCGATACCCTTCGAGCACAGCCTCCAACGCGTGTACCGGATCGCTTTCGGCGACCATCACCTGCGCGCCCAGTCCGCGCAGGCGTAACGCGATTCCCCTTCCGCGCGGCCCAAAACCGGCGACCAACACGCACGAACCGGCCAGCAGCGCGCCGGTTAGATGAAGCAGCGCATCTACGGCTGCTTGCCCGGCGCCGAATTTGTCCACAAACAATCGGCTAGTCAAGGATCCGGCCACCGCCAGCACGGGAAATTGCAACTCCATTTGAGCCGCTCGCGCCGCTCCCGCCCCGGTACTCTCCACCGCTCCAAAAACGCCGGCCGCGTCGGGAATCAACTCGGCGCCGGTATCCAACAAGAACACCGGATTCTGTTCCATCACTTCGGAGCGGCTGGCGGATACCTGAATGCCCCAATCGCGTTGTAAGCTTGCGGCCACGTCCTCTTCGGGCTCGACCGCCCACACCACGACCGTGCCGCCCGCATCGCGCAGCATGATGCACAGATTCGCCGTTCCGGCTGTGACGGGCCCGTGGACGGCTATCTTCATTCCATCCAAAAACTGGGCCTTGATGAATTGCTTGCGAATGGTCTGGAGCACGGGCATGGAATGGAACGCCCATTCGATACGCCGTTTGCCTCCATCAGCCAGATCTTTCAGATCCGGCGTGAGTGCGACAACTGCGGCTTGGCTTGGCATAGCGCTTCCGCGCTCAACGGGCTGCCAGCGCAGCCTTGCTGCCGGCCTGCAGCGCTTCGGCCTTGTCGGCAACTTCCCAACTGAAACTCTCTTCCGTCCGGCCGAAGTGGCCGAACGCCGCGGTCGCCCGGTAAATGGGACGGCGCAACCGCAAATGATCGATCATGCCTTTGGGGGTGAGCGGGAAGAGTTCGCGAACCAGCTCCACCAGCCTCGACTCTTCTATAACGCCGGTGCCAAACGTGTTTACCATCACCGATACCGGTTCGGCGACGCCGATGGCGTAAGCCAGTTGCACCTCGCAACGCTTGGCCAGGCCGGAAGCGACGATGTTCTTGGCCACGTACCGGGCCATGTAGCAAGCCGAGCGGTCTACCTTTGTCGGATCCTTTCCTGAAAATGCCCCGCCCCCATGGCGGCCCATGCCTCCGTACGTATCTACAATGATCTTGCGCCCGGTGAGTCCGGTGTCGCCATGCGGACCCCCAATCACAAAACGCCCGGTCGGATTGATGTGATAATTCGTTCCCGAATCCACCATGTTCGACGGAATCACCGGGTCGATAACATGCTTTTTCACTTGCTTGCGCAGTTCCGGAGTAGTGACGTCGTCGTGATGCTGAGTCGAAACCACTACGGCGTCGATGCGCTTCGGCTGGCCGTTGACATACTCCACGCTGACCTGGCTCTTGCCATCCGGACGCAGGAAATTCAGCTTACCGGAGCGGCGCACTTCGCTTAATTGCCGAACCAGCTTGTGCGCCATCATGATGGGCAGCGGCATCAGCTCAGGTGTTTCATCGCACGCGTAGCCGAACATCAATCCCTGGTCGCCCGCGCCGCCTGTGTCCACACCCATGGCGATGTCGGGAGATTGGCTTTGGATCGCGTTCAATACGCCACAGGTCTTGGAGTCGAAGCCGTAAGCCGCGTCGAAATAACCGATGTCCTTGACCACTTCACGCGCAATTTTCGGAACGTCGACATACGTCGTGGTCGTGATTTCGCCCGCTACCACGCAAACGCCCGTGGTGATGAGAACCTCGCAAGCGACGCGGCCATTGGGATCGTCCGTCAAGACCGCGTCGAGGACGGCATCGGAAATCTGATCGGCCATTTTGTCCGGATGACCTTCCGTCACCGACTCCGACGTGAAAATATGACGCATGTTTTCTGCCACCGGACTACAGCCTCCTCAAAACTGAAGTGATCTTGCGACTAGCAGCGGGCGATGGGTGCGGCTAAGCCAAAGTCTCAGTCTAGCATGGGGGGGAGCAGGCCCTGGAGAACACAAACCTCGCTCCATGCCACCGTGGAACGTGTCAATGCCTGATGACGCCTGACCGACGAGAATAAGAACTGAAATTACAGAACAACTCCGGGCGGTCGAGACGATTTTGCTCACGGAGCTCCATAAATGGGCATCCCCTGTCAAGGCACGTCAGAGAACCCACGCCGCGGCTCTGAGAGTCGATTACCGCTGCGGTGATTTCAAGACGCCTGCAAGTCAGGCCGGTAATTCATAGACCACCCCAAGCTCTTCAGCCACCCCGGACAAACGATGGTCAGCGGTCCATAACTTCAATCTCCCCACAACCGCCGATGCCAGAAGGTGAACATCGATCCAACTGATGCCTCGCCCATGCAAAACCCGATGGCGAACAAACTCGACGGCGTCATCATGAGGCGCCATCGCTGCTTGCTGCATCAACTCGTAGGACGCCAAAAGCTTCGTGCGGCCTCCCGATCCCCGATCAGGAGTTCTCCGTAGACCAACGCATGTCCAGCCACTTCAGACAGACCGAGCAATCTGTCCAATTCCAGTGCGTAGGGAGCCCGGTTAGCAAGGAACCTTATCCAAACGGAAGTGTCCACCAGAACCATTTACGTCGCTCTTCGTTTGGGAGCCGGCCTCTCACGACGCCTCCGAACGTCGCGCGCCTCGGGCTCGGAGCCGCGCAGAGCCCGAATCCGCTCATAGGCGGCGCGGCGCACCAGCGCTTCAAGGCCCAAACGGATCGTCTCCGTGTCCGTCGTCGCTCCACAGGCAGCTTTCGCCTCGGTTAAGAGTTGGTCGTCGACGTTGAAGGTTTTCTTCATACATCTAATTCCGCCATACAAGTATGGCTATTCCGATTGGGAAATGCTCCATACTCTCGATTCGCGGCGGCGCCGGCGGCAAACCCCGGCAATCACTCGCGCGAACCAACGCGGCTCACTGAGCCTTCGCCGGCAAACGCCTCACTCACGATCTTTTCGATGGCCTTCACCTCTTGGTCGCGAAGCTTCTTGAATTCCCCTCCCCGGCGCTTCTGCGAGAGCTTGCCTTTATTCTGTCGAATAAACGTCACGATGTCTTCGGCCAAGCGGGTGGGCATATCGACGATGTCCATAATGCGGCGCAATGCTTCGTCATGACGCCTCAGATAGTCGATCTCGCGTGGCAGGTCCTCTTCGACGGTGCGTCTGACACAGGCATACAAAAACTCGGCCGCCGCGGTCGCATCGAAGTATCGATACAGATCGGCGGTGTCGTTGAGAACCTCGACATTTCCCTTCAGAGCCGGCCGCCATTCGATAAATGGCATGAGGGATCCGGAGTGCGCCTGGAGGGTCGTCCGGTATTCGTCGATGCGCTGGAGCATCACCGACGATACCGGGAACACCATTCCCGGCGGGGTGAACTTGCGCTCGGCAAGAACATGGTGAATCAGGCACCGGTGCATACGGCCATTGCCGTCCTGGAAAGGATGGATGTATACAAAGCCAAAGGCCGTAGCGGCGGCTTCGAGCACGGGATCCAGTCCGTCCTCCCGCATGCGGTCGTTCGCCGCGAGAAGACCCGCCATGAGCGCGGCTAGATCTTCCGGACGCGCGCCGATGAACTCAGGTAGCGGCTCGCCGTTGTGGTCGCGCTCACCCAGGAACACCCCGTCGGGCCGCAAACCGGCGCGGATAAAACGCGTGTCTTCTATGAGAACACGCTGCAAGCGAAGGATCTCATCCAGGTTCAAAGGATTCTTTCCAGCCTGAAGCACGGCTCGCCCCCAGCGCTCCAAGCGGGTGCGCGGCGGCCGCTCGCCTTCAATCTCGAAGCTGGCGCGGCTATCGGCCAGCAACAGAAAACTCGCCGCGCGCGCGATCAAATTCGCGCTGGCGCGCCCGACCGTTGCGCTGGCTTTCGCCGCAAGTTCTAATTCAATGTAGTCTCTCAGGGCGCGAGTACGCCGGACGATCGGACAAAATGAGCCGGCGCCCAGCAGGTTGTCGCGCACTCTGTGCCGGCGGGACAAACGTGGCGCGCCCGTGAAATACCGTTCCGGTTCGACCACATCGATCGCCGCGAGATTGGCCGGGGCATCCGGAACGGTAAGTTTGCGCCCCGTCAGATGTTCATAAAGAAACCAGGCGCGCCGGACAGGCTCGCTGGCCGGCGATGCGCGGACCATCTGTTGAAGAGCCTTGGCCGGCGCCGCATCCCACAGCCGTTTGAAGATCAGAGGATCGAGGTCCTCGTGGCGCAGGGCGAAGCTGAGATGGCCGGCCAGCGTGTCGCCAGGCCAATACCGCTTGTCGAAGACGGTCCACTCCTGCTCGGTTCGCTTGCTGCCGCGTATGTATTGGCTCGAGACGCACGTCGGCGCGCGGACCGGCGCGGGTATGGCGAAGGCGCGCGCCAACGCCGTCCAACCGGCCAGCTTGCAGCCGCGAGGGACGGTCTTTTCCTGAAAAATGCCTACCGGCCCGGTATCGATCCGCAATGTCGAAAACTCCCCGCTCGCGTCGAAAACTGCCCTAATTTCGCCCTACATGTCGAAATTCACTATAACATGGCCCGCGTCGAAAATCGTTCGCGGCCGTCGAAAAACGCACTAAAATCGGCGCTGATGTCGAAAATGGCTTGCCGGGCTAAACCTTGCCCTGCGCCGCATTCGCGCCCGTCCCCACCCTCCGCGGCAATTTCGACGTCATCCACAGCAAGCCCGCCAGAATCACCAGCGCCATCAGCCAGAACAGGATGCCTGACCAAAAAGCGGCGTTGAACTCTGGCCATTGAAACCGGAATTGGCTCAGCCGGTCATACCGCTCGGTCATCCAATGCCAGCCGGTGTGCGCCACCAGGGCCGACAAAATGATGGTCCCCATGCGCTCGGCCACCGCGAACCGGAACAGCGCATCAATCAGAGGGATCAGAATCAGCAGCACCAGCAATTGCCCCAGTTCGACGCCAATATTGAACGACAGCAGAGATGTCAGCAGATGGGTTCCGGCAAATTGCAGCGTCTCTCGCAGAGCGAACGAAAAACCAAAACCATGCACCAGGCCGAAACCGAACGCCATCATCCAGCGCCGCTCGACACTGGCGCCGCCGGCGATATTTTCCAGCGCCATATAGACAATGGATGCGGCGATCAGCATCTCGATCAGCGGCGGAAACCAGAGTGCGTCCGGCCCGAGATTGTAGGCCGACGCAATGAGCGTGATGGAATGCGCCACCGTAAACGCGGTCACTACGGGAATCAGCGAGCGAAAGCGGCGGAACGGAATCACCAGACAAAACAGGAACAGCAGATGGTCCGTGCCATCCAGAATGTGGAAAAATCCTAACTGTACAAATCGGAGCCCCGCCTGCAGCCAGCCAGGATCGAGCGGCACCATACCCGGGTCGCCGATAAATTCGAAGGCGCGAACCGCGCCGTTCGGCGAAAGAAATCGAAGACTGGTGACCACGCGCAATCCGAGGCGCCCCAACTCCGGATGGATGGAAAACTTCGACTGGTCCGATGCGATCGGATACTCGAATAGCACATCGAGCAACGGCTGGCTCCAATACACGTCGGTGTCGACGGGCAGCGGCGGACCCATGACATGCGCGAGCGCGCTTTCGAAAGACACGAAAGACCGGTCGGACTCCAAAGATACTTGCGTCCGCGCCAACTTCGGTTTCGGCAACTTGGTATCGCCCTCGTAAATTGTGAGGTCGTTGGAGAGCCACAGCAGGGCTGCGTCATCGAGCAAGGGATTCACGCGGCTGAGATCCAAATAGCCCGGCCCGCGCTTAGGAAACTCCACATCGCGCATGGCCTTCAGCGGCACGCGGATCAGCAACTGCAATTGCCGGCCCACCGGCTTCACAAACACTTGCGCCGTTACGTCATTGGGAATATCGTGAGCGCCGAGAGGGAGCGTGGCCAGGGCCGCAATCGAGCCGAGCAGTGTGAGGCGAAGCATAAGTAAAGCGAAACTCAGTTTATCGCAGCCGGTCATCATGTATACTAGCTTCCGCTGTCTTGCGAAAACGAAATACGGAAGGATTGGGAATGACCAAGCGACATCTTTACCAAGGGGCGAGTTTTCTGGCACTGGCCGGCGCGCTCGGAATCGGTTCCCTGTGGCTCAACCGGAGAGCGGTGGTGGAGGCTGCCGGAGTTCAGGCGCCTAAGTTTGAAGTGGATCCCATGTGGCCCAAACCGCTGCCCAATCATTGGGTCATGGGCAACGTGATCGGCGTGTCTGTCGATGCCCAGGATCACATCTGGATCATTCACCGCCAGGGCTCGCTCGAGGCAATGGAATTGTATGGCGTCGCGAACCCGCCGAAGGGCGCGAACAAGCGGCACAACGGTGTGATAGAGGCTGACTGCTGCGCTCCCGCGCCTCCCGTTTTAGAGTTCGACGAAGAGGGAAATCTGCTGAAGAGTTGGGGTGGTTCGGATGGCGATGGTTATGTGTGGCCCGATTCGAATCATGGGATTTTCGTCGATTACAAGGGCAACGTGTGGATCGGCGGAAATGGCCGCGGGGGACGTCCTCCGGCTCGGCCAGCGCCGGCCGCTCGGGGCGATGAATCTGCTCCTCCGCCCGCCCGGGGACCAGCGACGGTTCACGACAGTATGGTGATGAAGTTCACGCAG
This sequence comes from Bryobacterales bacterium, assembly GCA_963836595.1. Lineage (GTDB taxonomy): Bacteria > Acidobacteriota > Terriglobia > Bryobacterales > Bryobacteraceae > DATFZA01. The sequence continues at coordinate 1,238,899 of CAWIKC010000001.1, read as the reverse complement.
GATGGAAAATTCCTGACGCAGATTGGAAAATCCGGCGCGAAACTGGACAGCAATGACACCGGAAACCTGGGTCTGCCGGCGAAAATGTACGTCGATCCAAAGACGGATGAACTCTATGTCGCCGACGGCTACGGCAACAAGCGCATCATCGTGTTCGACGCCGAAACCGGAAAATACAAGCGGCACTGGGGCGCGTACGGCAACAAACCGGACGATACGAACCTGGGTCCTTACAATCCCGACGATCCGCCAGCCAAGCAGTTCCGGAATCCGGTGCATTGCGCCGAGCTGTCTAATGACGGTTTGCTCTATGTTTGCGACCGTCCCAACGACCGCATTCAGGTGTTCAAACCGGACGGGACATTCGTCAAGGAAGTGATGATCGAGAAGAACACGCGCGGCGACGGCTCGGTCTGGGACATTGCTTTTTCGAAGGATCCGCGGCAGAAATATATTTTCCTGGCGGACGGCGCGAACGAGAAGATCCACATCATCGACCGGCAAACGATGGAAGTGATCACCAACTTCGGCGACGGCGGCCGGCAGCCTGGCGAATTTTATGCCGTACATAGTATCGCGACAGACTCCAAGGGCAACATCTTTACCACGGAAACGTATCGCGGCCAGCGCGTGCAAAAGTTCGTGTACAAAGGCCTGGCGCCGGTGACGAAGAAGGAACAGGGCGTGGTGTGGCCGAAATCCGCCAAAAGCCCGATTTAGCCCTGGCCCAATCCAAGGAGAGGAAAAATGCGATTTTCACTTCTGATCCTGCTCACCTTTGGCATAGCATTCGCGGATGGGCCTCCCAAAGACGCCGTCGACATCACCAATGCCGAAGTCCAGGAAGTCCTAAAAAATGCCACGCCACGCTCGGTTGACCAGCAACTGAAGGTCGTGGATATGGGCAAATACAACCTGGCCGTCGGCATCATCCATCGCGGCCCCACGAAAGACGGCGGCCCGATCCGGGGTATTGCGCACGATAAAACCACCGAGACATACATCATCGTGTCGGGTTCCGGAACGCTGGTGACCGGTGGAACCATGGAAGATCCCAAGCCGATCCCGGAAACCAGCACAGCTTACAAAATTCTCAACGGCCCCAGCATGGTGGGTGCGGTGACGGGCGCGACCAGCCGCAAGGTGGGTCCGGGCGACATCATTATCATTCCGGCGGGTGTGTTTCACGGCTGGACCGGAATTGCGGATCACGTTGATTATTTGAGCGTGCGCCCGGATCCTGATAAAGTGCTGCCGGCGGGGTACGTGAACCCGGCGATCAGAAAGTAAATAACCATTTGCCGGCTATTCAGCCGCTTTGGCAACTGCTTTCTTGGTAGCCTTCGGCTTGAGCGTTTCAATATATCGATAACTTAAGTCCAGATACTTGCTCAGTTCCTTGGTATTTGCGAGCAGGCTGTCGGGCACCGTAACGTACTCCTTCATGACAGCGCCGTAGGCTTCAAAGAGCGTCGTCTTGTATTTCTTAAGAAACTTCACTCTTTCGTCCGCGGGAAGCCGAAGCGCCGGCATTCCCGCCGGATTCAGGTAGGTAAACATGTGGCCGTTGGTGAAGTGTACGGATTGGCGGCGCCCTTTCGTTCAATTTTCGGGTTGGTCCCGATGAGTTTGTCGTACAGAGCCAATTTATCCGGAGGAATCTTGTTAGTCTTCTTCGCGCCCATGTTTAGCCAGTATAGTGCTGGCGAGTCGCACAAGCGGTATTCCGCCGTTACCAGACGCGGGCGCTTCTTCAGACGCTACTCGCCCAATCGCCGCCGAAAGGTGAGGTTCTGCGGCATGAATTGCAGATAAGCCCGCAGAGCGTCGCGCGCTTCTTTCCGCTGGCCGGATTTCTCATATACCGCCGCTAACTTGATGTATGGATCCGGGTCGGAGGGGTCGAGTTGAATGCTCTTTTGCAATTCCCGCTTGGCGCCGGCAGCGTCGCCATTCGCCGCGAACGCCGCTCCCAGACAGTAAATCAGGCGGGCGTTGCCGGGACGGAGAGACACCGCCTTCGAGTAGAGGCTGATACTGAGGTCCTTGTGTCCTTCCGCCAAGAGGATGGCCGCCAGGGCCGCCAGAACATCAGGATCAGCGCGTTGCTCGGAACTCAAATGCGCAAGGATGTCATAAGAGCGGGTCAGGCCCTCATGCGTCTTTGAAGATAGGCTGGCTTGAAAAAGGGCCAAGCCGAGATCCCGCTGGATCAGATCCGGCGCCGGCTCGCGCCAGGCGGCCAATTCCGCGCCGGCGGCAACGACCCGGTCTTTCTTGCGTGTCTCGGGAGTGGAGATGCGGTGATCCGTGATGGCGGTATGCGCGACGTTGTTCGGGCGCAGTCGCGGCATGTGGCAACTGACGCATTCCCCTGCTGGTTTATGCTTGCCGGACGCGAGCAGCTCCGCGTGACAGCCCAGGCATACCGCTCGGATTTCGAGCGCCCGGTCGGTGCTGGTTCCGTGTGGGTTGTGGCAGCTTCCGCACCAAAGCTTTCCCTGGCTCTCTTTCGCGCACCGGCTTAACGCCAGTTGCTCACTTTGGCTCACCGCCTTGACACCCGCGGACGGGCGCACATAGGTGACGAAGACCGACTCCAGATCGGAGCCGGCTTCAAAGTCAAACCAGCGCTTTCCCGGATTCTGAATTCGCAATTCGCCTTCCAGGTGGCATTGTTCGCAGACGCTGTCCCGCCGGGTTCGCGAAAGCTTCGCGGGATTGACGATCGAGCCGGGAACAGGGTTTTTCAGGTGCGCTTCCACTGGTCCGTGGCAGCGTTCACAGGAAATGGGCTGGAGGGCCGGCTCACCAAACCGGTTGCCGCTCCCGACAATCAAATTCGCGGCGCCGGCATGGCAAAATATGCAGCCTTCCGAGATGGGATGTGTGAAGTCCAGCACCGGCTCGGGCTCATAACCGGGCGTCAGGTCCCAGGTGCGGGCTTGGCTATAAAACGAGACTGGGGATTGGAACAGATAATCGCCGACGCGCACCAGATAGCTGTAGCCGGCTTTGCCATCTCCGACCGCGTAGGCCACCGGATACTCCAGCCGAAGCCCCTCGGATTCCAGGCGCTGGACCATCCGGCCATCGCGATGCTCGATAAAGATAGTGCTGCCGGACGTTTTATGCTCGACGCGGCCGTTCGGCTGCGGGGCGTCGGTGCTCAACGATCGCTGCATCGGCGAGGCGCTGTAAGTCCGCACTTCGCTGGGATGGCAAGTAGCGCAGCGGTCCGCTGGAGCAGCTCGCCAGCTAGCCGCAAGGACCAGAATGGCGCCGGCGAGGCGCGGCCCAATTCGTGTCCGTCGTACCATGGAAGCAGCCTTTCTGCGATGATTTCCCGGCGCGGTCTTATCCGCTCACTCTGCGCGACGCTTCCCGTTTTTTCCTTCGATCAACTCATCGCCGGCGAACCGCTCGACGTCCAGTTTATCAACGTCGCCCGCGAAGCTGGCTTGCGGCATAAGACCATCTTCGGCCAGGAGCGGAAAAACAAATATCTGTTGGAGACCACCGGCTGCGGAGTCGCTTTTATCGACTACGACAACGATGGCTGGCTGGATCTGTTTTTTGTCAACGGCACCCGGTTTGAACCCGACTGGAAGGCGGCCCAAGCCCCGATCAACCGGCTCTATAAGAACAATCGCGATGGCACGTTTACAGACGTAACCGTTGCTTCGGGAGTGGCCAGAACTGGCTGGGGACAAGGCGTGTGCAGCGGCGACTACAACAACGATGGTTGGGAGGACCTGTTCGTCACCTATTGGGGCGATTGTTCGCTCTTCCGGAACAACGGAAACGGAACGTTCACCGATGTCGCGGCCAAGACGGGCGTCACTACGCGCACCACCACCGGCCTCAAGCGCTGGAACAGCGGCTGCGCTTTTGTCGACTACAACAAAGATGGCAACCTCGACCTGTTCGTCGCCAATTACATTGATTTCGACCCGAAAACCGCGCCGCTTCCCGAGAGCGGACCCTGCATCTACAAAGGGATTCTGGTCGCCTGCGGCCCTCCGGGATTGCCGGGCGGCAAAAACATATTGTTCCACAACAACGGCGACGGCACTTTTACCGACGTTTCCGCAGCGGCGGGAATCCTCAAGACTGAAGGCACCTACGGGCTGGGCGTGTTGGTCGCCGATTTCGACAACGATGGCTGGCCGGACATCTATGTTGCCGACGATTCCAGCGCTTCCGTGCTGTACCACAACAATCGCGACGGGACCTTCACGGACATCGGAGTAGAAGCAGGCGTGGCGTTCGGTGCCGACGGAAAAACGCAATCCGGCATGGGCGTTTCGGCGGCCGACTATCTGCTGGATGGCAAATTCGATCTGGTAAAGACAAACTTTGCCGGTGACACTTCGACACTGTACCGCAACGAAGGGAACAACGTTTTTGAGGATGTCACGTTTCAGTCCGGCCTGGGCCGCAATACCAAATTCATGGGATGGGGCACGGTGTTTTTCGATTTCGACAATGACGGGCTGCCCGACATCCTCACCTGTAACGGCCACGTGTACCCTGAAGTCTCCGAATCGCTGGTGGAATCCGGCTATCGGGAGCGCAAAGTCCTCTACCGGAATCTGGGCAACGGGAAGTTCCAGGACGTATCCGCGCTGGCCGGGCCCGGCATCAATGAACTGGTTCCCGGGCGCGGCTGCGCGCTGGGGGATTTTAATAACGATGGCATGCTGGACTTAGTCGTGAACTGCGTCAACGACGTGCCACAGTTGCTGAAATGCGAGGGCAAGACCGGCAACAATTGGACACTCATCAAGACGGTAGGTGTGAAGAGCAATCGCAGCGGCATTGGGGCCCGCATCTACTGCACCCCCGCCGGCGCCAAGCGTCAGATGGACGAGGTGCGCAGCGGCGGAAGTTACTTTTCACAAAGCGATCTGCGGGTGCATTTCGGTTTGGGCAAGGCCGAAACCGCCGACATTGAGATCCACTGGCCCAGCGGGACGATCGATAAACTGGAAGGTGCGAAAGCGAACCGCGTGGTCACCGTGAAAGAGGGTTCCGCGCCGCGGAAATGACGCATGCGCCATCCGGGATCGATCCTGTGTCTTTTCTTGTTGGCCCCGGCTTTGTTGGCCCGAGCCTACGGCGGCGTGAAGGAGATCGAATCCAGCGCCCTGGCTCTCAAGGCCAAAGGCGATGCGGCCGGTGCCTTGGCGGCGTTCGAAGAGGCCGCCAAACTGGAGCCCAAATCGGCGCGCTATCAGGACGAAATAGGATTTCTGCTGGCCGTGCTGAACCGGCGGCAGGAAGCTCTCGATCATTTCCAGCGGGCTATTGAACTCGATCCGGAGTATGCGCCCGCCGAGTTTCATTTAGGCGCGGCTTATTGGCTTTCCAAGGACGCCGTCCAAAGCATTCCTCATCTGCGGCGGGCTGTCGAGATCGATCCGAAGGTCGCATCTTACCAGGCTCGCCTGGGCGAGGCGCTGGAATCCTCCGGTCAGAGCGAAGCGGCGCTGCCTCATCTTCAAGCCGCGGTTACCTTGCGGCCGAATGATGCAGCCAGTTGGAATCTGATCGCGCTCGCCCTGCAAAGAAAGGGCGACGAGGTGGGCGTGGTGGAAGCCTACCAGCATGTCGTCGGCATCAATCCCAACGACGTCCGTGCGCGTAACGATTTTGGTATTGCGTTGGTGAACGTCCGGCGTCCCGAAGAAGGCCTCGCTCAGTTCAAAAAAGCCCTCGCTTTGGACCCGGAAAACAACATCGCCCGCCTGAACATCGGATATGTTCATTTGAAGAAATGGGAACTGGAGCTGGCCGTCGCGGCCTTTCGCGACGTAATCGCGCGCGACCCGAAGCTCGCGGCGGCGCACTACAATCTGGGAGTCGCGCTGAAAGACAAGGACGACATCGACGCAGCCAAAGCCGAGTTTTTGCGCGCGCTGGCGATCGATCCGCAAATGGCGGAAGCGCACTACATGCTCGGCATTGCCTGCTGGCAATCGGGAGAGTTTGAAGACGCCGCCAACCAAATGCGTGCCGCCATCGCGATACATCCGGATTTCGCGGGCGCGTACTTTATCCTGGGAACGGCTCTTAAGCAAAAAGGGGACCTGGATCCGGCGGAAGACGCTCTGCGCACGGCCATCAAGCTCGATCCCGGCAATCCCGGACCGTTGAATACGCTCGGCCAGATTTTGCGGCTCAAAGGCGACTTGGAAGGCAGCCAGCGTTTGTTCGCCGAAGCCGCCCGCGTGCAGAAGGCCAAAGAAGCGGAACTGGGAACTATGCTGGAACGGAAATAGATAGTATGTAAAGAGCCATGTTCACCAAGTTCGCTCGCACGCGCCGCGCCGCGCTCCTGCAGAAGAATGCCTTGCGTAGCGCGCTCGCGGCCATGTTTGTCGCCGCCCTTTGCGCTCAACCCTCCCCCGATCCCGCCGGAAACGATCCCAATTGGTGGAAGCACGCCGTTATCTACGAGATTTATCCGCGTAGTTTTGCCGACACCAACGGCGACGGCATCGGCGATCTCAACGGCATCACGGCGCATCTCGACTATCTGCAAAATCTAGGCGTGGACGCGATTTGGATCACGCCGTTCTTTCCGTCTCCGCAAGTGGACTTCGGTTACGACATTTCGAATTATCACGCCATCGATCCGCAATACGGGACGATGGCGGATTTCGACCGCCTGGTGGCGGAAGCCGGCAAGCGCCACATCCGGGTGATCGGGGATTTCGTGCTCAATCACACTTCCGACCAGCATCCCTGGTTCATCGAGTCGCGCTCTTCGCGCACCAATCCCAAGGCCGATTGGTACATGTGGAACGATGGCAAGCCGAACCGCCAGCCACCCAATAATTGGCTGTCGATTTTTGGGCATTCCGCCTGGCAGTGGGAGCCACAGCGGAACCAGTTCTACTATCACGCCTTCTACAAAGAGCAGCCCGACTTGAATTGGCGAAACCGGCAGGTGCGGGATGCGATGTACGGAGAAATGCGTTTCTGGATGAAGCGGGGCATGGCTGGTTTTCGGCTGGATGCCGTTCCGTCGTTGTTTGAAGACCCGCAAAATCGGGACGAAAAGGTTTTGGATGGAAGAAACGAGTACGGCGACGTGCCGGTGTCGCGCGAGTATACCGACAATCTTCCCGAGGTTCACGACGTCCTGCGCGAGATGCGGCAAGTGACCAATCAGTTTCCGGGCAGGGTTCTGATTGGCGAGACGTATCTTCCAAATGTTGCGGCACTCGCGAAAATGTATGGCGCCAGGAACGATGAGCTTCAGCTTCCGATGGACATGCAATACGGCATGTTGAATACGCTTTCAGCGGACGCATTCCGCATGAAACTGCGCGATGCCGAGACTGGCCTCAACGGGAACTCGCCGCTGTTCGCCTTCGACAATCACGACAACCGCCGCAGTTGGAATCGTTATGGCGATGGCAAGCATGACGCCGCGATCGCCAAGTTGGTTGCGACCCTATTGCTGATGCCGCGTTGTGTGTCGCTGATGTACTACGGCGAGGAACTGGGCATGTCGAACAACGATCCGAAATCGAAAGACCAGGTGAAGGATCCCATCGGCAAGATCGGCTGGCCGAAGGAAATCGGGCGCGATGGCGAGCGCACGCCGATGCAGTGGGATGCAGAGCGGAATGCCGGCTTCAGCACGGGTTCCATAACTTGGCTGCCTGTTGCGCCCAACTATAAGACCGTAAATGTGGCAGCGGAATCCGGAGATCCTAAGTCGATTTTGAGCTACTATCGCACGCTGATTCGTTTGCGCAAGGAGAATCCGGCGCTACGCAGCGGCGGTTTGAAACTGATCGACGAAGAGAACCATAACGTGCTGTCGTTCTTGCGGAGCGAGGACGGAAAAACGGTGCTTGTCTCGGTCAACTTCACACCCGATCCGCAGACGGTTCATTTTGAGAAGGGCTTCACCGTTCTGGCGAGTTCCTTTGACGCGCCGAAGTCCGGCAAAGGAACGCTGGAACTGCCCCCGTTCGGCGCATACGTAGGCGAAGTCCGGTGAGAGTTGCGGCCATTGCTGGTCTGGTGTGTCTTAGTCTGGCCGCGCAACCGCAGATATCGCGGCCCGTTCACTCCTGGGAATTTGTAGACGCCACCGGGCCGCGCGCGGGCCTGTTCGGCAATGAACAGGGAAGGCTGGAAGCGTTTGTTTATCCGCTGAAGATCTTCCGGGACTTCCGGCTGGTTTTTCATTCCGGTGGCCATGAGATCCCTGCGGCGAACGTGGCCCGGCGCATTGTATCCGTCCCGGGCTCTTACACGATCGTCTATACCGGCGACGATTTCCGCGTCTCGGAGCAGCTCTCTGTTCCGCGCGACTCAAGCGGCGCACTGATCCGGCTGGAAATCGAGTCGCAGAATCCGCTGCGCATCGATATTACGTTCGCGCGCGACTTTCAGTTGATGTGGCCCGCGTCATTCGGAGCTGCTTATGGCGAATGGCGTGAGAAGGAGAAGGTCTTCCGGTTCGGAGTGGATGGACAAACGGCCGCTGCGGTGCTTGGTTCGCCGGACGCCGCGCTGGTGGACGAAGCGTACGCGACGAATTATTCCGCTGACACGGAAACCACCTTGACGCTGGGCACGATTCGCGGGCATGGAGAGCGGACGATCGCGGTCGCGGCCTCGATGAAGTCGTTCGATGAGGCGCTGGCGGAATACCGCGGCTTGATCGCGCACGATCGCGACAAAGTCCGGGCGGCTTCGGAGTATTTCCAAAATTATCTCGCAAACACTGTAAAGCTGCGCCTGCCGGACCGCCATTTGCAGGAAGCCTACGACTGGTCGCGCGTCAGCGTGGTCGAGGCGCTGGTGAAAAATCCCCTGCTGGGTGAAGGCTTGGTGGCAGGCTTCGGGCCGTCGAAAGGCGGGAACCGGCCGGGATTTGCCTGGTTCTTCGGACGGGACTCGTTCTGGACTTCTTTCGCGTTGACCTCCGAAGGCGATTGGGAAACGTCGCGCAAAGCGATCGAGTTTGTAGCGAAGTTCCAGCGTGATGACGGCAAGATTCCACACGAAATCTCTCAATCGGCATCGCTGGTGCCGTGGTTCCAAAATTTTCCCTATGGATACAATGCGGCGGATTCCACTTCGCTCTACATCAGCGCCGTGCGCGACTATGTCGAAGCCAGTGGAGACCTGGCGTTCGCCCGCGAACAGGCGCCACGCTTGTATAAGGCCATGGATTTTCTGCGCTCGACCTTTGACGACGCCGGTTTTCCGAAGAATATCGGTGTTGGGCCGGGCTGGGTAGAAGGCGGGCCGCTGCTGCCGGTGCGCCTGGAGATTTACCAGGCTGGCTGCTACGTCGAATCGCTGCGGTCGCTTGCCTGGCTGGCGGGAGCGTTGAATGAGCCGCCGGAGCGTGCCCGCAAACTCGATGACGAATTTGCGGAAAAGCGTGCGGCGCTGGAACGGCTATTCTGGCGTCCAACCACCCATGCCTACGCCTTTGCGCTTGACCTGAATGGCAAGCCGGTGGACCAACCAAGCGTGCTGGCTACTGTGCCGATGTGGTTTGATTTGCTGCAGCCGAAGAATGCCGGTGAAATGATCGGCTTGCTTTCGGCGGAAGCGCACGCTTCCGATTGGGGCATGCGAATTCTCTCGTCTGAAAGCAAGCTCTACGATCCCTCCGGCTATCATTTTGGTTCGGTTTGGCCGCTGTTCACGGGCTGGGCGTCTGTGGCGGAGTATCGCTATCATCACGCCCAGGCGGCGTTTGCAAATTTGATGGCGAACGCCGGGTTGGCGTTGATGGCGGGCGGCAATACGACGGAAGTGTTGTCCGGCGATACCGCTTCGCCGTTGTCGACGGCTTCTCCGCACCAGACCTGGTCCGCGGCCATGGTGATCTCGCCATTGCTGCGAGGCCTGGCGGGCTTGGAGTTGGATGGTCTGCATGGGCGCGTGGAGTTTACTCCGCACCTGCCCGCGGATTGGCCGTCTCTCGGCATTGAAGGAATCCGGATGCCGCGCGGAAAACTAAATCTGGACTTGCGCAGAGATCATGATTCGCTGGAACTGACCGTTACGAATCCGGGGACCCAGAAAATTCAAATCGAGTTCGCGCCGGCTTACCCGCTCTGCGCCCAGGTTGTCAGTGCGACGCTGGACGGCGCTCCGGCGCAATGGAAGACCGAGCGCTACTCCACCGATTGGCATCCACGCTTTTCGTTCGTCGCGCACGCGGGCACCACCCGGCTGGTTTTGAAACATGCAAAGTTTTTTGGCTATTCTGTTGCGCTCGTCCCGCCCCGTCTGGCCGAGCCGAGCAGCAATTTGAAAGTTCTTTCGGAAACCTGGGGTGACAATGGCCGCGCTCTCACCCTGGCTTTATCCGGTCTGGCCGGGCGAAGTTATCGTCTGAAACTGACCGGCGGCGATGAACTCGCGTCGGCGCAAGGAGCGGAGCGCGACGGCGACGCAGCTCTGGTGGTCACGATGCCACCGGGAGCAGGATACTTAAAAAAGGAAGTTAGCTTGGTCTTACGATGATACCGAAATTAGCGATCCTACTGAGCCTGACGGCCCCGCTGGCGCTGGCGCTCGACAATGGACTGGCGCGAACTCCTCCCATGGGTTGGAACAGTTGGAACAAGTTCGCCTGCAACGTGAGCGAGGATCTGATCCAGCAGGCCGCCGATGCCATGGTGCGCAGCGGCATGAAAGATGCCGGCTACCAGTACGTGGTGATTGACGACTGCTGGCAGGTGGCGCGCGACGACAAAGGCGATATCGTCGCCGATGCAAAGCGCTTTCCGTCCGGTATGAAAGCCCTGGGCGACTACATCCATTCCAAAGGGCTGAAGTTCGGAATCTATTCCGATGCCGGAACGCTCACGTGCCAGGGACGTCCCGGCAGCCGCGGCTATGAATATCAGGATGCGCGCCAGTATGCGGCTTGGGGCGTGGACTATTTGAAGTACGACTGGTGCAACCACTCGACTCAGGATTCCGCCAGTTCCTACGCGGCCATGCGTGACGCCTTGGCGAAGAGCGGACGCCCCATCGTCTTCAGCATCTGCGAGTGGGGCTCTACCAAACCCTGGATTTGGGCCCAGAATATTGGCAATCTCTGGCGCACCACCGACGATATCGTCGACAAATGGGACTACCACGAAAAGCAGAAAGGCGGCAAAGGAGTGGTGCAGATTCTGGATCTGCAGGCGGGAATCGAAGATGCCGCCGGCCCTGGACATTGGAACGATCCGGACATGCTGGAGGTGGGCAACGGAGGCATGACGCTTACCGAATATCGCGCGCATTTCAGCCTGTGGTGTCTGCTGGCGGCGCCGCTCATGGCGGGCAACGACATTCGCAACATGACTGCGGATATTCAAGCGATTCTCACGAACAAAGAAGCGATCGCCATCGACCAGGATCCCTTGGGCCTGGAAGGGCGGAGAGTAATGCGCGAAGGGGAAACCGAAGTATGGGCCAAGCAGTTGGCGGACGGCGGCAGGGCGGTAGCGCTGCTGAACCGGAACGGCGCGGAGCAGCGGATTACCGTTAACTGGACTAGTCTCGGTTATCCTGACCATCTCACGGCGCAAGTGCGCGATCTCTGGGCGCACAAAGATATGGGGCCGGCCAAAGAGAGCTTTTCGGCCACCGTGCAAGGTCACGGCGTCCTGCTGATCACAGTGAAGCCCTAAGCGCCAAAGGTGGCACAGGCTTTAGCCTGTGCTGGTGTCAAATGCACTTGAATATCGAAATAATTCGGCCCTCGACGCAAGATTTGCACGGACCGGATTGGACTCGATGTATCGTATGATCTTGCTCCTTTCTTCAGGTGACCTCACCCACCGGTCAAACGACTCGTCTTGCCAGAACGGCTGCCCCCTTCTGAGAAGCAGCTCGTTGGCGCGTCTTGCGGAAACTCCTTTGATAAACTGCGTGACTTTTGGAGCCGGAACTTTGGGCTCGATAAGGATATGGACGTGATTTGGCATCACCACGAATGCGCCTAGTTCATAGAGATCGCGTACTCGCTCGCCTTGTCGAAGGGTTTCACAAACGCACCCGGCGATGTTCGGCTGATTCAGCCAGGACGGACCCTGGGTTGTCCGATCAAGTTCGCGGTCGGCTGCCGCGAAGTCATGTCCATTGCAGCCATATTTTAAGGGGAGCGTTCCGTACAACCGGAACGTAATGAACAGCGCTACTCCGTCAGGCTGGATGTGGGGGAGGTTCCGGCGGTATTCCACGCGATGGTAGTGGTTGGAACTGATGAAATTTCTCAAACGTGTGGAGCCCCAATGCACAGGCTAAAGCCTCTGCCACGAGATGCTGCTGACTGCTTGAATCAAGTAGCACTTCCGTCTAGCCCCGAACATCAGTGAGGGATGAGCGCCAATCAGACCGCGTGCACCGTCTCATCCATGTGCTCCAGCGTTACTCCGCTAGTCTCCGGGTAAACAAACAAAACGACGAAGAACTGCACCAGCGTCATGAACGCGAAAAACGCGAAGGGCACAGCTCCGGAGGAAGCCGCCATCAGCGGGAAAATTCCGGAGATGAGCGCGTTCATCAACCAATGCGTAAAACAACCCAGGCTCAGGCCCTTGGCGCGGACAACATTGGGAAACACTTCGCTGAGATAAACCCAGATCACGGCCCCCTGTGAAAACGCAAAGCACGCGATAAAGCCGACCAGCAGCCACACCAGGAGACTCTCGTGTGAACCGGTAGCGAAGATGATCGCCACGCCGGCGAGGCACGCGGCGGTTCCCAAGGCGCCTGTCAGCAGAAGTTTCTTACGCCCGAATTTATCGATCATGGTCATGGCGATGATGGTGAACAACAGGTTGGTGCCGCCGATAGCTACCGCCTGCAAATCGCTGGACACTTTGTTGAAGCCGGCGCGCTCGAAGATATCGTTCAAGTAGTAAAGAATGGCGTTGATGCCGGTAAGCTGATTGAACATTCCCATCGAAATGGCGAGGAAGATCGGGAGCCCGTACTTGCGCTGAAACAACGGCACTCTTTGCTCGGCGTGCTGGCGGTGCGCCGCTTCGACGATGCTGGCCAACTCCCCATCCGCATCCTTCTCTCCGATGCGAACCAGGACATTGCGGGCTTCCTCCGGCCTGCCGGCCGTCACCAGCCAGCGTGGGCTTTGCGGAATTCCAAATAACGCGAAGAAAAACAATACCGCGGGAATGGCGGCGACACCCAGTTTCCAGCGCCACTCCAATTCGCCGAATCCTCCCAGGCCGACCAGATAATTAGAAAAATAGGCGACCAGAATTCCGAAGACGACATTGAATTGGAACAGCCCGACCAAGCGCCCGCGCTTGTCGGCGGGAGCGATTTCGGCAATATACATCGGACCGATGACCGAGGAGCCTCCGATCGCGATGCCGCCAATCACGCGGCAAATGACAAATATCGTCAAATCCGGTGCAAATGCGCAGCCGAAAGCCGAGATGCAATAAAGCACCGCGAGCACGCGCAGCGCGGCGGCGCGGCCGTATTTATCGCTGGCCGGGCCGGCCACAACCGAGCCCAGCACGGTGCCCCAAAGGGCGCTCGAAACAGCGAACCCGAGCGAACCGGGGGACAACGCGAAGGTTTGCGAAAGAGCGCGCGTGGTTCCCGAAATGACCGCCGTGTCAAAACCGAAAAGGAGACCGCCCAGAGCAGCGACCAGGGTGCTTCTTAACAAATATAGGTTCATTGGCGAACATCTACTTTACCAGCTTATTGAAAGTCCGCGCGGGTGCTGCCCGGCGCGGCCAAGAAACTCTTCAGCGTGTCAGATTGTAAATCAGGCCGAAAGGATCTTTGACGTAGCATCTTGGAAAATCCGGTTCGTCCTTGACGATCTCACAGCCGTTCTCGACCAGACGGCGCTTGGCTTCTTCGACGCTGTCGACCGTAACTTCCAGCACCGGTCCCAGCGCCGGGCCGCGCTCGATGAATAAGTTGATGCGCGGGCCGTGGAGGCTAATCATATTCGGTGTTTCGTCAGTGATCGCGAACCCGAGCTGTTGGACGTAGAAGGAGGCTGCGCCGGTTGGATCCGTCGCTTGAATCAGGATATCGGTGCCAAAAGCATTCGCCATGTTCGTTCCTGTCGCTATTGCTCGAATCGAAACTCGTCCTCAACGTGCGTCTTCAAAGGCATCGAGTACCGGACAAAGGTAACAGCAAAACGGATGTGTTGCAACAGTCTCGAAACGGCACTACGCCCAGGCGCGCCTCACGGCACAGGCACGAGAAGCGTTTTGCCGATCACACTCGTGAAGCCGTCCAACATATCCGTGAAGCTCGATGCCAAGCCGGGAATGGCGCGGAGCTGCCAGAGGTGTCCGGCGTTTTGCCAGGCTAATTCCCGCGCGGCGCACACGTCGAAAGCGCCGATCGTATCTTCGAGGTGAGATACCGGCGGGAGCGCATTACCGGGAAGACGCACATTCAGCGTGCGTTTGGCCGAGTCAATGAGGCTGTCGAGCGTGGAGTTGAGAGCGGTGTAATCGTCATAGTGCGTGCCGCCACGATCCGGAGTTGTATCGGTAGCCTGACAGGTCGCGACAATCGCCTCCGGGAGGTCGTGATTAATGTGGGCGTTCACGCCGGCTAATGCGAACTGAATACGTGCGATTGCGGCTTGGTCTCGGCTGTCGAACAGAACTCGCCAGCAACCTGGCGTGGCCTGGCCGGAGAGGGACGATCGGAGCGCGGAGAAATAAAGACCGGCGAATTGGACGTCGAGCTGGGCGAGCCAAGCGGAGTCGGCGAAACCGCCGGCGGCCACTCTTGCCTCAACGGCCTGCGTCACCTGAAGGTACAGCCCGTTGAACCATTTCAGCCCGTCGGCGCCGATTATACAGGTAGCGTCGATCGTTTGGAGAGTTTGGAGAACTTCCGGGACCGATTGCGGAACGGCTTGAACGGCGGCCAGCAGAGCCGGGTCGTACGGAAACACCGCATTATTGTATCTGAAATCAGGCGCGGATGCGCCGCCAGGCTGATTAAAGATCAGGCCGATTGATCCGGAAAAACCGTGTACCCCTCCGGCGGCGGATACATCTCGTTCAGCAAATTCAAGCGCTTCCGCAAATACCGGCTGGGTATTTGGCGCGGACCGGTCTCCACGTCGATGTCGCAGCAAATTCCATGCAGATACAGGGTGAGTGTATCGATGAACGACTGCCGAGCGTAGTCGCGAAAGATCTTGGTTTCCTTGCGCGTACTATTCTGGCGGCGCAGCAGCTCCTGCTTCAGCCGCCAGCTCTCTTCGTCCACTTCACCGTGAATGTGCGCCGTCAACTCCTCGCGGAGCAACGCCATATAACGATCGCGCGACTCAGACGACCAAAGATCGCCCATAAAGCGAGCCAATAGATGGTACAGGCGATAGTGATACTCCGCCACTTCCTGGCCCTTGAGCGCGAATAACAGAACCTCTTCTTTATCCAGACGCAGTTGCGAAGCCCAGGACAACCGGTTCTCGGGAGGCTTCTCGGTACACACGAAGTCGCCGCCGCCGCTCTCCAGGTAGGGGACCAGCATCAAGGAAACCCTCGGCAGAGCGGAAGAGATCGAAGGCGGCAGAGAGCCAATAGGCTCCTGCAGATATTCCTTTAAGTCTTCTTCCGAAAGCGGGACCGTAGCGCAGAAATACGAAAAAGTATTGCTGAGAGGAATTACTTCGCCGCGGAAGCGCTCCGCAAACTGTCCGACGCTGAGCTTCGAAAGATCGGGTTGAGCGGCCATCTGGTAGGAATCCTCAGTTTATCATGCGCGCCGCCGGGTGCCGATGCAAGCCAAACCGGTACTATCCGTCTCGCGTCACCAGTTTACTGGAATCAGCGAGTCGGCGAAGCAAGCAGGGGCGACCGCCCTCGCCCGCGCCCGACCCCCCGCTTGGGCTCTTCCCCTAACCCCCGCTACCTCGGTTTGCTAACCTAATCCCCGCAACCAGCCAGTCGGCGAAGCAAGCAAACGGGGACCTTGCGGGCTCGAGTCCGAACTCCTTCGCTTTAGAACTATCGCAGTTGTGTCGCCTGGCGCATGTCCCGCAGACAGGTTTTCGAGTGTGCCGCAGGTTGTTAACCAAGCTCCCTGTGGGGCGGGCGCCCTCGCCCGCGCCCGACCCCCCGGTCGGGCTCTTTCCCTAACCCGCGCTACCTCGGTTTGTTAACCCGCGCAACCAGCGAGTCGGCGAATCAAGCAGACGGGGACCTTGCGGGCTCGAGTCCGCAGACTGTGTCCCCTGGCGCATGTCCCGAAGACAGGTTTTCGTGTGTGCCACAGGTTGTTAAAGCTCGCCGGCAACCGAACCCCTCACTGGACATCCACCGTGAACTGCACGTCCAGCGTCTTCGGGGGAAGGCATTCCTTATCGTTGCAGGCCTGGAACCGCAATTTTCCGTTCATCAAAGCCATGCCTGGCTGAGCCGAAGCAGAGGCCTTGAATTTTGTCACAATCTCGAATTTTCCGCTGAATACCGATACCGGCTTCTGCGAAAAGGCGAATTTCTCGAGCAGAGGTTTCGGATAGAGAATCTGCTCGGTCTCTAGCGGCCCCTTGAGCCACTGCAACTTGAGCGGGATCAAGTACTCGTCGGCCGGTTGGTTGCTGTTGACGTGGAACCCGCTTTGGAGCTGCACCGTCAGCGTCTGCGTCACACCCTGCCCGCGCTTGGCATGCACTCGGGGAGCGGGCGTGACGCTGAGAACACTGTTGTTATTCTGGGCGGCGGAGAAGGGCTGGAACGCCAGGGCCAGCCATGCGCAAGCCAGCGCCAGCGCGTGGCGCGGCGAGCAAGGAGTTAATCTCATTTTGGAATCCGTCTTTACCACTGGCTAGCCCGATATGCACGGAAGCGATCTTCCCGCTCCGGTCGATCATGAACGTACTGGGCAGCGCGTCCAAGCCCCCATATAACTGTCCGATCATTTCCGTACCCAAAAGGACCCGGTAGTTCATCTTGCGTTCCTGAATATACGGCTTCACTACGCTCCAGCCGTCTTCATCCATGGAAACGCCAACCACCGCGAAACCCTTGTCCTTGTACATCTGCTCGAATTCGATGAACCAGGGAATCTCCACTTTGCAAGGCCCGCACCAGGTCGCCCAGAAATCGAGCAAGACCACTTTGCCCCGATAGTCGGAAAGCTTGACATTTGCGCCGCTCGCGTCCTTGAGCGTAAAATCCGGCGCCAGCTTGCGGTCTTTCTCCGGTTTCACCGCCGCGTGCACCACGGCTGGGGCCTTTGAGCAAGAGACAGCTCCCACAGCCAAACCGGCGATAACACTCGTGAACAAAGCCTGCCGGGAGATCCGCATATCGTTACTACGATTATATCGGGAGAAAGCCGGCGCTCGCTATCTGGTTCATCCAGCGCGCCCGCTTGGCGCAAAAGCGCGGCGCCAGCGTGAACTCCTCGTGAGATTGCCGGGAGTAAAGCCAGGCGGCGGTGTCGCAGAAACTTTCGCAGAGATACGCGCGCCATGACCGGCCGGAACGCACGCCGGTTTGCTTGCGCCATTCGGCGGACCAGCCTAATTCCCCGCGCGCCCGCGCATTCAGTTCCGCCTCAATCAAAACCTGCCAACTTTGGCGGCGAGCGTTTCCCAGCCGCACCCAAACGAAATGGAAAAGTTCGTGGGTGAGAATACGCTGAAACTCGCCCGGCTGGCGAATCAGGCCCGCTTCCATCGTGATCACCCGCTGCCGCACGAAGGCGGCCGCGTGTACTGCGTCGCCCCGGGACTCGCCGGAGTATAAGCGCCCACGCTTGGCTGTCAGCTCGGAGCGAAGCTCCAACCGGATCGGCGGTCCCGCCAACACTGGCAGTTTACTTAGTGACTGGCGGCACAACCGGACGGCTTGGGGCCGAATGGGGTGGCTGCAAACCAGCGGGCATTGGCCGCGGCTGGAAATAGACCGGGTTCTCAACCTTGACTTCATACCGCTTTTGCAACTCCAGGTTCCACTCTCTGAACTTGTCGTTACGGATAAATTCATCAATCGCGCCCTGCACTCGCTCGAACGGCTCCGTCACGAATTCGTCCACTCGCACCAGATAGAAACCGTTCGGCTGTCGAACTGGCTCGCTGATTTCGCCGGCTTTCAGCGCGAAGACCACTTTCTTGAGCGCGTCAGACGTGCTGTTTTGGGTGATCAGGCCGTAGTCCCCGCCTTTTTCCGCCGATGCCTTGTCGTCCGAGTTCGCTTTCGCCAAGGCGGCGAAATCGGCGCCCGCTTGGAGTTGCTTGCGCAAGTCTTCCGCCTTCGCCTTGGCTTCCGCCTCGGTGGGCTTCTTATTGGCTTCATCCACCTTCGCATTCGGCGGTTGAAAAGCCAGCCGGATCACGCGGGCTTTGGCTGCGCGGAAGGTATCGCCTGAGTGAGCCTGATAGTATTTCTGCTCCTCGTCTTCGCTCACCTTTATCCGGGTCCGGTAATTGTTCGAGGCCATTTGAGCCAGATATTGCATCCGCGCAAATGCCAATTGCTCCTTGTAGGGAGACTGCTGATCCAGCTTATCCGCTAGCGCCATGCGCTCCATTTCGCGGAAAACGAATAACTGGGTGATGAATCGGGGATTCGACCGAATCTGGGGCTGAAACTGCACCGGCATGGAATCGATCAGTTGGTCCACTTCCGCCTTGGTATATTTCTTACCTTCCACTTCCATGACTACGGTGTCCGGAGGCAAGGCTTTCGGCGCCGCGGCCATTGGTCCCGGCGCGCCAGGCGGAAGACCTGGGGGCACCGGCGCCTGTGCGCGTAACAGCATCAACGAGGCAGACAAGAAAAAGGCGACTACGCTGAATTTCATGAGAGTATCCTGAAACCTTTAGTTTATCAGGGCTTCTCCACCGGCAGCACGAATACGGGCACGGCCATGTCCGCTTCATCGAGCAGGTTGCAATAGGGATTTTTCCCCCGGCCATACCAAAGGCGGACACTTTCAGTCTGCAGGTCTCCCTGAATGTAGAGCAAAACCGCGTTTGGGTCGCCCGGGTCCAGGCGCTCTCTATAGATCATTTCGAGTCGCGCGCCGTCCGCTCCTTGCAAAGAGAATCCACTGATGCGTCCTTCCGTCTTCAGGCGTCCATTAACACCCGAGAACGTCACCCGGATCACGTTGCCCGTGAGAGTAGCCGAGACCGGGCGCGGGCCATGCTTGATGGAAACGCAGTTATCCTTGCGCGGAAACAGGTCGCTGCACGCCAGGTTCGCCAATCGGATTCCCACTCGCTTGAGGTCTTGCGTATCGATATGGATGGCATCGTCCAGCGTAAGATCCACCGCCACGGCCATGCCGGCATGGGGAATCTCCGCTTCAGACCGCAATTGCGCCGTTTGAATCGCGTTCCATTCCGCTGGATTGGCCGGATTCACAAAGCGCCCGATCTGCACATAATAGAAAGGCAGACCAGACTGGTGGAAATCTGTCCGGACCGCTTGCACAAATTTCCGGAAACGCTCTTCGAACAACGGCGCCGCTTTGGGATTGGCGTCCGATTCTCCTTGATACCAAAGCACGCCCTTCACGCCGCCGCCGGTTTCGCGAAACCGCCGTAGCATCGACCCATACAGCGAGTCGCCCACCTCATTCCTTAATTCCGGATCCCACTGTTCCATCGAAGTGCCGCCATGCGCGCATGGAATCAGGCCGATCGGCACGTCTGTCCGCTTGGCCAACTCCACGGCAAACGGCAACCCCGGACCCGCGCCTTTGCGCCGGTTCGTTAGATATTCTTCCAGCTTTTCTCCCGTCCATTTCTCCGGAACCTGATCGCGATTCAGTGGCCAATGCACCGGATCGGTAGCATTCACCAGCGTGTGCAAGGGCTCTTCCGCCAGCACCCAGTGGTCGGCGAGGCTGAAGCTATGTACCAGGGGCGACGGCGGCTGAACATCCACCAGATTGCCAACCCCTTCCATATTGGACTGGCCCGCCAAAATCCATAGATCGCCGACCAAAAGGTCGCTAAAGGTAACGGTGTCGGGCGAGTCCTGCAAACGCACGTCCAGCCGATAGGGTCCACCCACCGGAATGCCCGCCAGATCGCCGTCCCAATGAGTCTTTTGGACCTTGGAGAGCGGTGTCCAGTCGAATTTCGCAAGCGCCAGCCCGTTCGGCCCCTGCAGGCGCGCTTGCACCATCTTGCCGTTGATTTTCTTGCCCGTTGCCGTTCCGGACAAGCGCAACGTGGCCGTGCCGTCCGGCCCTCTCTGGAAGACCTGGTTGTTCACCACGCCGGAAACGACATGGAGTTCCTGCGAATGGCCCACCAGGGCAACCAACACCAGCAGGGCCATCCGGCAACCGGGCATCAGCCGCATTGTAACAGTGCAATCAACAGCGGCTTAACACAACCCGCCCCTTGCTTCAATTGCTACCCCGACCTCGCCATCCCCTCGACACCGGTCCCGTCGTTGCGGTCCGGACGCGCCTTCCGAGCCGCGACCGTGAGGGAGCGGTGGCGAACCATCGCAGAGCCTGCTTGAGCGCTTGAAGTTGGTTGTCCCACCGACAGGACCGCCCTTAGTTCTTCTTGACTTCCACCTTCTTCACACCCCCTCCGAAGTTCCCCTTCGCCTCGTCCGACAGCTTAATATTGTTGACCACTTGAATCGCGCCCGCCGTTCGCGCCATCCGAGTGGCCGCGCCCTTGTGTTGCATCACGTTGGTAGTTCCCTGCCAAGTGGCGATTCCGTTCTTGACATGCACGGTAAACCCGTCCTTCCCGATTTTGGATTTGGCAAGTTTGGTCCTGATTTTGGCCTCGATCTCGGCGTCGCTCATGCGAATGCCGTTGTTGTGCGTGGGTGCCGTCGCCGCGGCGCCGGCAAATGAAGACAGAAGGCAGGCGATCGCTAACAAAGCAGTTCTCATGGAGTATAGGTGCGATCCGGCGCGGATTTTCTCTCGCAAACAAATCCTGCCGCGCAGGCTCATCGAACGGTAAGCACGCCTACTGAAGAACGGCAGAAGATAGAACAAGCGCAGACTATCCCGAATGGGCTACCTTTTCACCAGAGCCAAATCGGGCCTGACCTCTAGCAATCGCATCCTGCTCATCCTGGGGCAGTGCGACGACTTTTTCCAGTGCCTTCTCCAATAGCCTCAACACGCGTTCAATTTTATTTAGGAGCAGACACGATGCACCGCCATGTCGCGCCCGGCTGCCGTGAGCGCCGCTTCACGAAAGGAATTTACGCCGAGAGTAGGACCAAGCCGTCGACTGCCAAATAGTCGTCCCGATTGTGAGTAACGAGTGGAACCTGATAGTGGAGAGCGCTGGCTGCAATCCAAGCGTCGGCCGTTTGGATCGGACGCCCTTTTCTTCTCGCGTCGAAAGAAACCTGGGCCCATTTTCCACATAGTTCCCCGCCACTCGCTCCAGGCCCGCTCGAGCGACCAACGCTCCAACTCAGCCAGCGTCATAAAGGATATCCCCAGCACTCGACCGGTCAGGAGCGGACGGTAGGCAAGCGCCCGCGTGTCCCCCTTGAAGAGCATCGACACGACGTCGGTGTCAACGACGGCGCCATTCATTGCGGGCTTAAGGGACTGGTTCCTTCTCGCCGCCAAGCGCGCAACGCTCGGGAGAATTCCTCTACCGATTCGTCGTCGGGTGATGGCTGTCCAAGCAGCGTCTCCAAGTCGTAAATGGGAGCGACGCCCTGCTGGTGGGACAGTTCCTCGAAGGAC
Organism: Bryobacterales bacterium; assembly: GCA_963836595.1. Classification (GTDB taxonomy): domain Bacteria; phylum Acidobacteriota; class Terriglobia; order Bryobacterales; family Bryobacteraceae; genus DATFZA01. The sequence continues at coordinate 1,217,197 of CAWIKC010000001.1, read as the reverse complement.
GGAGAAGCGGCGCCATCGAGCCGTGAAGAAGCGATTGAGCGTGCCCTGTTGTCCACGTCTACAGCATAGCAGGGCAACTCAGTTTTCAGGGGTCCGCCACACCGGCATGGTTCCGCAGCCGGCCGTGATTCCGATCTACCACCAGAAGACGCCGCATTCCGGTAGCTCTTTCGACCATCCACCGGCGTGTTGTCAACTGACTGCCTGGTTTCAAGGTAGGCTATCAATACAGGGTATCTCCGTGACCCGCGGAAGCGCGCGCGTAAATCAATGCCAACAGCCGACGGGATGGCTTGGCCGGCTCATCTTGTGGAACATGAATGCGCGGCATTCGAAAGTAACGGACTGGGGCTTATCTCACATTTCGATCCAGAAGGACCACCGTGTTCTCGATGTAGGTTGTGGCGGAGGGAGGACGGTGAGTAAGTTAGCCGCCCTCGCTAGTGAAGGGAAGGTCTACGGCGTCGATTTCTCCAAGGAGAGCATCGCGTTGGCCAGGAGGACAAACCGGCGGTGGATCGCTCTCGGCCGCGCGGAGATTCAGGAGGGGTCTGTGTCTCAGTTGCCGTTTGCGGAGGACACGTTCGATCTGGTCACAGCAGTCGAGACACACTTCTGGTGGCCTGATTTGCCGGCTGACATGCGCGAACTTCTAAGAGTCTTGAAGCCGGGCGCCAAGCTCGTCATTATCGCGGAAGTCTACAAAGGAGCAGCGGCCAAGACCGCCAAGCTCGCCGAGAAATATCTCCCCTTATCTGGTATGACACTGCTGACCGCCAATGAGCATCGTGACCTTTTCGCAAATGCCGGTTTCTCGGATATTCAGGTCATTGAGGAATCCGGGAAGGGATGGATTTGCGTTGTAGGCAGAAAACCCTCGTGAGCGCGACGCCCGAGACCGATCCGAACCGAATAGATATTGCCCTCGCCCTCCAGCTTTTTGAACTGCAACCGGTATGCGCCGGATCGCTCTGAAACAAACCATAGACGCGCTTTTGCGTCCTTCTGAGCCTCGACCCATAGATCGGGGAAGACGCCAGAACCCCGGGTGGTTCGGGACTGCGTCAAAGCACTTCGTCTAACGCCAGCGTCTCGCCGCAGTCATCCTCCTTGAGAGCGTCGAGCGCCATTCGCCGGATTACCACAATGCTCCGCCTTGTGCGCCCAGATTCGCAGAGCATTTTTCAAGAGAGCGGGCCGAACCCAAACTACAAAAATGGACGCGGGAAGAGCTCCAGCAACGCAATTATTATCAGAGTACAATCGAAAGCTATTTGCATGCGGTTTGAGGACCTTGCGCGAAAATTGGGGCAGGAGCACTGATCGGCTGAACCAGGAACACGTGTCCAGTATCAACTCCACGCGCCTCCCTATGGTTCCTTACCAGACCGCGTACGAGGGCCTGCTCTGCGCGCACACGGTGCATCGGCCATTGAGGCGGAAACGGCACTGCGTGTGGAAGTGCAATTGTGCTCAAAGCTCAACGGGAACTACACTTCCACCTTATCGCCATATCGGCAGGCACAACGAAAACTTTAGAGGATCTGAAGATTTATTTTTCCTTTTATATCAGCCGCTTATGAGCACCTTAGTCCAAGACTACTATTAAGGCCCGCGGAAAGCACCGATAGGAGAATTAGCGGCGCAATTCAGAGTAGCCATTTGGAGAGACGCGGTGAAGAATCCATCTGAGTGCAAGGTGCCAAGCCCTCGCGAAGTGACAGACAAACGCGGAGATCGAGTCAAAGACGAGCTCCTGGAAACGTTGGAGCGCACGGAAAAGCGCGTCATTGCGATGTCGTTCTTACTGGCGAAAGTGATAAGCGTCGCTGCACTCCTGGCCGCACTTGTGCTCCTTGAAGCCGGTGTGGTCAAACGCATTTGGGAGACTGAGTTTCGCGCGGAGCCGGTTCATGCTCAATCGTCCCTTATGATCATTGCACCTTCTGACCGGGCAAAGTCGGCAACTTTTCACGCTCAAGAATGCTCGCCGGCCCCAAGCAACAATACCGGATTGCCTGGAAAATAGCGGCCTGTTAACCCGAAGGTTTGGGCTATATACCGGCGGCGGTGACGCGACCGGCGTTTCACTGGATGTATCTATCCCTAAACCGGTGTAGCCCAAAATAACTTTGTAAGCGCGATCCAGAAGCGATCCGCTGCCGCGCCATGGGCGAAGTCTGTCGAGCCAAGGCCCAAGCTCGACCGTGAAGTGGCAATCAACGTTCTGCATGCAGCAATTGCCCAAGATCCGGATCGCCTAGCCAGCTTCGAACCCCCCAAGGGCCACACTCCGGTGGCGATTCGAACAACACGCTCCTTGAGCTCGGGCGTCCGAGAAAACGGAAGGATCTACCTCTCAGCCTGATCCACGGCTAAGAGAGTATGCGCCTGGCTGTAAGCCTCTGGTACGATTGACTTTCAATGCCCGCTTGATGCCGGTGATGCTACGGGACTAGGCCCAAAGCGCGGCATCATTTCGATTCGCAACAGGCGGAGGTCGTTAGGTGACGATGGAAAAAGACCACAGGATCGCGTTCCGCATACATCCGAGGGTCTTCGCCGCGCTCGGCGCGGATCTCGTGACGAACGACATCGTGGCGGTTATCGAACTTGTCAAAAATGCGTACGACGCCTTCGCGAGCCGCGTAGATGTCCGCTTTGGAACTGCCGATGGTAATCCGTACTTGGAGGTCATTGACGACGGCGTCGGGATGGACCGACAAACGTTGGAGCAGGCTTGGTGCGTGGTGGCGACGCCATATCGCCAAAGGAATCCCGTCAGCACTCGCGGGAAGAAGGTGCGCCGCGTTGCGGGGGAGAAAGGACTGGGAAGACTTTCCGCCGCGCGGCTCGGAAGAAAGCTTGAAATGCTCACAAAGACAGAAAGTGGCCCTTGTTGGCAAGTGACGGTGGATTGGTCAAGCTTCTCGTCCCAAGAAGACCTTGATGGTTGTTTTGCGTTGTGCCGCCCGTTCAGCGGGCGTGTACCGTTCAAAGACACCGGGACCCGGGTTCGCATCCTCGACCTCAATGCTACGTGGGATGACGAACATGTAGCGGACTTGCAGGAAAACCTTGCCCGATTGGTCTCTCCCTTCGCACACGTTGATGATTTCAGCATTCACTTGACGCCGCCCAATTCGGATGACAAAGATCTTGCGGTCGAAATCGTGGCACCGGCTTTTCTCAACAAGCCGCCGTACGCTATACGAGGTCACGTCACAGCGAACGGCTCCATCCGCGCCAGGTACGAGCATAGCCCAATTTCAGGCGGTCGGCCACGAAAAGCCGCAATTTCCCGGGGCTGGGCCGACGTTCAGGAGGTCTCAGAAATCGCTCGGAATTTGAAGCGCGATCAACCGGAATGTGGGCCGTTCGAATTCGAGATCCGCGCATGGGACATTGGCACAGACGATACGAGAGAGATAGCTGAGCGCTACGACATTGCCAAGGGAAATGTGAGGAAAGAGATCCGAGCCCATAAAGGCATTTCGGTCTATCGTGATGGCATTCTCGTCTTACCGAAATCGCACGACGCCCGTGATTGGCTGGGACTGGATTTGAGACGAGTGAGCCGGATTGGTACTCGGCTGAGCACCAGCCAGATTGTAGGGTACGTATCCATTTCCGCCGATACTAACCCGGCGATTGAGGATACCAGCGATCGTGAACGGCTGGCCTCGAATTCCGCCGTGTTAGCGTTCCAGGAGATTCTGAAAGCGATAGTCCACTACCTCGAGGATGAACGCGAGAACGACAGGTTAAAGCCGGGCGATGAAGTTCGGCTTGAGGCCCTTCTGGACGGCGTTTCCGCTGACGATTTGGTCGAGGAAGTGAGCGCGTTGGCCGAAGAGGGCGCAGCCGCTCAGGAGGCAGTCTCGCGTGTCGAAGCATTTAACGCAAAGCTGCTTCTCGTACGCGAAGCCTTGAAGAAGCGGTTCGTTTACTACAGCCGGCTTGCAACGGTGGGAACGATCGCTCAGATGCTCGTACACGAGATCCGGAACCGAACGACGGCAATCGGGCGATTCCTGCGGACCAGTCGAAAGGAGCGCTCATCCGCCGCTAACGAGGAGTTTGAAAGCCATCTCAAACTTGCGGAGTCCGCAGTTGACGCTCTGGAGCGGCTCGCTGACACGTTTGCACCCTTAGCGAGCCGGGGGTTCCGCCGGGGCCGGCGGTACTCCGTTTTAGAAGAGAGCATTGAACGCTGTTTGGAGCTTATCGTTGGCGACCTGAAGAAGGTCAAAGCAGTGATAAAGCACCCCGAGAAGGGCTCGACAGCCGTGGCGATCGATCCAGGGGAGCTCGACACGATCATCCTCAACCTACTGCTCAATGCAGCTTACTGGATCCAGAAGTCGGACCGCTCCCCGCGCCTCGACATCTCCACCCGCAGAACGCCAGACGGGAAGCGGGCTCGTGTCGCCATCAGCGACTCTGGGCCTGGCGTCGCGTGCGAGGATGCCGAAAAGATCTTCCTTCCCGGCGTAACCCGTAAACCAGACGGAATCGGCATGGGATTAACAGTTGCCGCGGAGCTCGTGTCAGATCATGGAGGGAAGATATCCCTGGTTCAGCCGGGACGACTTGGCGGTGCCACATTTGTGTTCGACGTGCCTGTGAAGGGTTAGCCTTTGGGAACCAAGATGACGATGCGCATTTTGCTGATCGACGACATTCCGGATAGCGTGGAGGTACTCCGGGACGAGTTGACCAAGGAGTTGGGCTGCGATTGTGTGGTCGTCGGATTCGAGCAGGCCGAAGAAAGCATTGACACTCACAACCCCCATGTCGTGATCCTTGATGTCCTTCAGGGAACGGGCGCCGATGGGCAAACAACGGGCCTCAAGACGAGCAAATATATCTGGGAAAAAAAGTTTTGTCCACTTGTTTTTTACACGGCTCACGCGGACGAAGTGGGCGAGGAAAGTCACGCCAATCATCCCTTCTGGTGTGTCATCAAGAAAGGTAGCAAGAGTGAAAAGGAGGTGCTGGAGCGCATTCAGCAGTTTGCCCCGCAAATAGGCGCTCTGGAGAACGTCGGTAGAGAAATTAGCTGGGCCATGAATGGCGTGCTTCGAGAAATCGCGCCGAGGATCTTTGAGCGTATTGCCGATCCGTCGAAACGCGGAGATGCCCTTGTTCGGTCCGCGCGGCGGCGTGTCGCGGCGAAAATGGACGATTCGCTTTCGACTGGCGACCCGAATCTTATGGCTTGGGAATTCTATTTGTGCCCGCCTGTGGTGGAACATCTTCTCACGGGTGATCTAATTCGCAAGAGGAATGGCAACAAGCACGACCCAACCAGCTACGCGGTGATTCTGACTCCCTCGTGCGATATGGTGAGCAGCGCTACGAGACCGCCGAAGGTTGCCGAGGTGCTAGTGAGCTTGTGCAAGGGCCCGGATAGAGTGCTTGAAGACCTGAATCTAAAGAACGTTACCAAGTGGGAAAAAAGGCACACAGACAAGCTCCTCAGCTTGCTAAGGCAGGGATACTCCCAATCGTGCCTGCCCCTTCCGGAGTTGCCCGGCGAGTTCCCTCCGATGGCGGCAGACTTTCGCACCCTACAGCTCATTGATCTGACTCAAATTGGCACGAACAACGAAGAAGAAGAATACGTCCGAGTTGCCTCGGTTGATAATCCGCTGCGGGAACTAGTTGCTTGGGCCTACATGGCGACAGCCGCTCGACCGGGGCTGCCCGACAGGGACTTCGACGCGTGGGCAAACGAGATCATCCCGAGCGACGCAACGAAGGCGAAATGAGGATTCGCGTATGCGAGCAATAGATTTTTATTGCGGCGCCGGTGGACTGACTCGTGGGCTTCTCGACGCCGGTATAGAAGTTGTTGCTGGTTTCGACGCCGACTGCCGATGTAGGGAAACATACGAAAATAACAACCGGCCAGCTCGATTTCACGAACAGGACATATGCAGCGTTTCCGTATCAGCTATTTGGAAGGTTTTAGGATCTCGGCGAACCGGAGATCTCCTGATAGCGGGATGCGCTCCATGCCAGCCCTTCAGCAAGCATCGCAACAGCGCCATTGCTGAATTACGCAAAACCTCTCAAACGCGTGATCGAGATGCTACGCTCCTGGGCGAGTTTGCTCGGCTGGTTGAAGTCATCAGGCCAGGTCAGGTATTAATCGAGAATGTCCCGGGAATCGCTAAGGTTGCAGGCTTCAGCACATATCGACGTTTTGTGCGAATGCTGAGAGCACATTCGTACCAAATCGCGGAAGCGATTCTTGATGCGAAACACTTTGGTGTGCCTCAAACGCGGAAAAGATATGTCCTTATCGCCGTCCGGGGGCGTCCAGCGACGTTGCCCTCGAGGGAATTCGGACCCGAACTGACGGAGTACCTCACGGTGCGGCAGGCGATCGCTCATTACCCGCCCTTAGAGGCCGGCGAGCGTCATCCCCTGGTGCCGAACCACGAGGCAGCCGCCATTTCCTCGAAAAATCTTCAGCGGCTTCGCTTGACCCCGCAGGACGGTGGTGACAGGAGAGCCTGGCCCGCGGAATTCGAACTTGAGTGTCACAAGGGGAATCACGACGGACACACGGACGTCTATGGTCGGATGTCGTGGGATCAGCCAGCTCCGACCCTTACGGGCCGCTGCAACAGTATTTCGAACGGTCGCTATGGCCACCCTTGCCAAAATAGAGCCATATCGCTTCGCGAGGCCGCCAGTTTACAGACATTTGGGGACTCGTACGTGTTCTACGGCAATCACCAACATATCGCGCGTCAAATAGGTAATGCCGTGCCAGTCAAGTTCGCGGAAGCGTTGGGGCGGCACCTGATCGCCATCAGGAGTGGTGAGACTAACCAGTTCGCCTAGGATGGATGTACTCACGCCGGAGCAACGCAGTCGATGCATGTCCGCAGTTCGGGGAAAGGACACAACTCCCGAGTTGCGCCTGAGAAAGGCATTGCATGCTCTCGGGTATCGATACCGCCTGCACCCGACGACGCTACCCGGCAAACCGGACATGATGTTTCCCGCCAGGAGGAAGTTGATTTTTGTCCATGGTTGCTTCTGGCACCGCCACAATTGTAAGGCTGGTCGGTCGAGGCCGGCGGCGCGCAGGAACTTCTGGTTGAATAAATTGCTAGCCAATGTTCAACGTGATCGAGGCAATATCAGGAGATTGCGAAAGCTAGGCTGGGGAGTACTCGTCGCCTGGGAATGCCAACTCGTGCCAAGGCGCATTGAGAAGACACTGGACAGAGCACGGGCGTTCCTAGAGAGCGGCGGGGGTGGCGTCCCTCAACAATCAAAGCCAAGCTGACTTCCCAATGCTGATGGGCAGGCGGCGAGGAAAAACTTGGATTTAATTTAAGACGCGCAAACCGCCGAAGCGGCACGTCTCGACTAGCGCAAGGATCGTCGGCCCCACAGGATTTGCCCCCGGACGGCGTTGCGGGAGATTTCCCGTGACGTCGCCGTCACGTCACTCCAACGCCTCATGTCCAAACCACTGACCTGGCGCCCGGACACTGCAAGAGCAGCACTCGTCGGCTCCGGAAGCGGCTCCTACCAAGTGCGGCGATCCGCATCGACCCGCTAACCCAAAAAAGCGCCGTCCCAAAACCCCAGTCACCAAACTCGAAAATTCCCCCAACCCAAGCCCCATCAACCGTTTCCACCCCATCCCGCCATCCCGGCCGAGTCGTTTTTCGCCCCTCGCCTGCTATCTTCATATCGAAAGGATTCCAACCATGCAAACCGGCCCCCGTACCCCCGAAGGCAAAGCCGCCTCTTCCCTAAACGCCATGTCTCATGGCCTGACTTCCAGAATGGTCGTTCTCCCCGGCGAAGACCCGGCCCAGTTCCAACATCTCCGGCGCGCGCTCCTCAAGGAGCATCAACCGGCCACTCCCACCGAAAAGCTGCTCGTCGAAGAAATGGCTCAAGCTCACTGGCGCCTCGAGCGCGTACGCCGCCGTCAGGACGAAGCCTTCGAGTATGAAACGCTCGACACCAAGCTCCTCGCCTTGCTCCTCCGCTACGCGGCCACCGCCGAGCGGACCTTCTTCAAATCGCTCGAAACACTCAAGAAACTCCAGCGTGAGCGCCTCGCGCAACCCAAGCAAACTTTCGTTTCGCAAAAAGCCGAGCAAGAGGCTTTCTTCAGAATGATGGATGCCGTCACCGCTCCGCCCGGCCCGCCCCTGGACTTCGAGAACCTCGACGATATCGCCACGCCCGGCGCGGCCTGACTCCGCATGGAGAGCGGTCGAACAAAATCTCCCCGCGCCGCTGTTCGCAGCCTGAAGCAGAACCGGACCCTCTTCAAATCGCTAAACGAGTTCACGAAGCCGATTGGCTTGGGGAGGCGTCGACTCACAGCGGCTACCGGATGACGCTGCCCGCTACCGCGTCCGCCGACACTGTCAATGTATATACGTTGCGATACAATGGCATGTGTGGGTGGTGGGATAGAATTCGATTGGCATGAAGAGAACAAGAAGCACTTAGCGGCCCACAAGGTAACGCCCGCCGAATTCGAGCAGGTGCTGAACCACGATCCGGTGGAAATGGATTACCAATCGATCGAAAACAACGGCCGGTTACTTGTCGGTTGTGTGGACGGTTCGGAATGGCAAAGTGCATGCTGTAACTGCATTTCCCGCCACTATTTCAGACAGGAAGGCTTTTCTGGAGAGATCGTATTGAAAAAACAATCCAAGAAGCAACAGCCAAATGCCGTCCCCGCCTTCGCCACGGAGGCGGAAGAAGCGGAATGGTGGTACAACAATCGCGGTATCCACGGCAAACAGCTTCGGGCAGCCGTGAAAAGCAGCGAGGCAAAGGTGTTGACCCGGGAGAAGCTGCTGGAGCGCATCGCGGCATCCAAAAAGGCGCCGGCACCCGTCGTGTCCTTGCGGATCCCGGAAGCCGATCTGGCTTTGGCCCGTAAGCAGGCTGAACGGAAGGGCCTGCCGTATCAGACCTACATTAAATCGCTATTGCACGAGACGCTCACCGCGCGCGAAAAGCGAAAGGCGGGGTGGTAAATCGGCGCCTTGCCCGCTCCAAAAATGTTCCCCACGCGATCGATCCAGATAACCAAGAATCTCGGCAACCATCTCCACGATTCAATTGAGATTGGACTCGAGTTCCCGGCTCAAGCGCTGCCGTGTTCACGCGCACGCGTAGCCGGGCGGAAGGAGCTTCAACAATCCCGGAACATAGGATGTCTCTAAGCTATGAGCTTGAATGAGGGGCGCGAAGCCAGGATCGACATTCACTTGAGTGCCGGATTGCTCATAGAGACCAATGGGAATCTGCGGAGGAAGACGAGGGACGATATCCCAAAAGTTGACCACTCGGTAACAGGAAGGGATGACGAGGTCGAAGAAGTGGCTGAAGTCCGCAAGACCGGCCGCGGGTCCGGCGAATGTAATCAACTCCGGCACCAGTGGCGAAGTCAAATTCCTCGCAATGTCGGGAGCCGCAACCACCGCCAACGCTCCACCGAGGCTGTGGCCTGCGATCAGCAGACCGTCGCAACCGGCGATGGCCGCGCCGATCCCAGCTTCCACACTGTTGCGCAGCGCTGCGTAGATCGACTGAAATCCCATGTGAACTTGTCCTCCATTCCGGAGATACTTGTAAGGTTCGAAGACTGCATCGAAATCGCCGACCCAATCTTCGAAGGTTTGCGTGCCGCGAAAGGCAACAAATGCGGTCTTCGTGGCCGGATTCTTGCCCATCAATCCAAAAATACCGGAGTCGTCCATCATCGCTTTCGCCACCTTCGACTGGTTCGGCAAGTTCAAAATCTGCTGCCGCAGCAGCCCATCGGCTTGAATCAGTCCAGTCATCTGAAAGCCCGGCGGCAAGTGCGGCACGACTCCGGGCTGATTCATCACGGCGTAGGCCGCTTGGGCAAGCGGAAGCATGACGCACAATGCAAAATCTGCGTGAAAACCGGTCGGTGTTGCGGTGTTGAAGTCGAACATATTTTTGGTTCCTCCTAACTTACTTGTACGAGCGTTGTCTGAGTGTACCTGGGATAGTGAATCACAGGTCCCAAATGTTTCTTTATAGGGCGACCCGCTCGTCGCCTTCACGCCGGGTGACTCGCTCGCGGTCCAGAAACTCCAGCAGCGGAATCGCGTATTTGCGTGAGATGCCGGTCCAGTCCTTGAACTCGGGCACCGAAAACCGGCTCCCCTGGCGCTGGGCAAGTAACGCGCGCAACGCCTGCAGCGCCGCCGGATGAAAGACCAGGTCGTCACTGATGCGGACCAGCTTCTTCTCGCGGAGCAATAACTGCAGGATCGTTCGCGCTCGTGCGGATTCTACGCCGGAGCGCGCCAGCACTTCGTTGACCGCGGGTACCGCCAGGCCCGCCGACTCAAACGCTTGCTCAATGCGCTGCGCGGCCTCTTCTTCATCGCGTTTGAAAGCAACCTTGTGAGAAGTGAGATGCAGCAGCTCGCCCGATGCCGCGATCGTCTTGGCGCGCGCCAGTAGAACATCCATCAAAAACGGAGGGGCATTGGGAAGAACGCGGCTGCGGACGTCCTCCTTCGACAAGCCCGGCAGCAGCGGATTCTGCCGGTGAAACAGCTTGAGAACGTTTTGGATCGCCTCAATCTGAGCGTTGATCCACGCCGGATCGAAGAACCAGGACTCGGCGGCCAGAACATTTTTTGCGGCTGGGCGCAGATCGCTCTCCAGCCGTCCAGTACGGGCAACCAGGTCTCGAATGCTCAAGCCATGCTTCGATTCGCGCACCAAGAGCGCAATCTGCCCGGTGAGATCGGAATTCTCGAGCGCCGAGAGCCGTTCCGTGCCGCCGCGCCTGGGGGGCGCAATGTCGAGAACCGTGCCTCCGCCGATCGTGACCACCGGCGAAAACATGCGCACGATAAACCGGTCTCCCGGCAACAACTGCAGTGGCTCGCGCAACAGCAGACGCACATAGCCGCCGGTTCCTGGTTCGATCGGCTCACTGCGGCCGAGCAGCCGGACTTCAGCTTCCACCTCTGCCGCGCCGGCATGAAAGTGCACGGGCGCGCGATGCTTCAACGGTTTGGCGGATTTGAGCAGTTCGAAACGGCAATCGATCTGGCGGGTTTCTTTCAACTGGCCGGCCTCGGCCAGCATCATGCCACGCCGCAGGTCGCCGGTTTCCACTCCCGCGAGATTCAAGGCAGTGCGCTGGCCGGCGGTTGCCCGCTGCACGCTTTCGCCATGCACTTGCACGCCGCGGACGCGGAGTTTTCGGCCACCGGGAAACAATTCCAAATCCTGCTCCGGCTTTACGGCGCCGGAAATTAGCGTGCCGGTGACCACGGTGCCAAAGCCGCGCATGGAGAACACGCGATCGATCGGCAAGCGAAAGTGCCGTGTCGAATCTTTCTCCTTAGCCGCCAGAGCCAGCTTGTGAATTTCCGACCGTAACTCCGGGATACCCGCTCCCGTCAAAGAACTGACGGGCGCCACCGGCGCGTTTTCGAGAAACGATCCTTTGACAAATTCGTCCACTTCGAGACGCACCAGTTCTAATATGTCTGCGTCCACCAAATCCGCCTTGGTCAGAACCACGATTCCCCTAGGAATGTCCAGCAACCGGCAAATATCGAAGTGCTCGCGCGTCTGTGGTTTGATGGATTCGTCGGAGGCAATCACGAACAGTACAAAATCGATGCCCCCCACACCCGCCAGCATGTTCTTGATAAACCGTTCGTGTCCTGGCACATCTACAAAACCGACGCGCAGGTTGGCGGAAAGTTCCAGGTGCGCGAAGCCCAACTCGATAGAGATGCCCCGCTCTTTTTCTTCTTTCAAGCGGTCCGGTTCAATGCCGGTCAGCGCCCGCACCAAGGCGCTTTTGCCATGGTCGATGTGGCCCGCCGTACCGGCAATCACGTTCTTGATCACTGCGACTCTCATCGTACTACCCGGTATTCCGGCGATCGCCCAAGACGCCGTCTTTCGCGCGGGCGTGACGGACGTGCGCATGGACGTCGAAGTGGTGCAAGGCAAGCAGCCGGTGCAAGGCCTCACGAAAGAAGATTTCGTGATCACCGACGAAGGGGCGCCGCAAGCGATCACCTACTTTGCGCATGAGAAAGAGCCGCTCAACCTCCTTCTGCTGCTCGATATCAGCGGCAGCATGACCAAGTATGTCTCGCAAATGGCGCAAACGGCTCGCGAAGCGTTGGGAGTGCTGCGGCCGATGGACCGGGTGGCGATCATGGTGTTTGGGAAACGAGCGGAATTGCATCAGGAATTTAGCGATAACATCGCGGAGAGCGCGCGGCAAATCGCTCATGCGGTGGAAGATCATGACGTAGGCGCGGGCACTCTGATCAACGCGGCGGTGTTTTCCGCCGCGCAATACATCAATGAGAACGCCGGAGTTACCGGACGGCGCGCGATCCTGATTTTGACCGACAATCTCAGCGTGAGCTATCAATTGACGGACGGGCAGGTGATTCGCGAGTTGAACAAAGCCGATACCGTGCTCAATGGGATGCTGGTCGGACGCGCCATTCGGCCTCGCCCCTTAGAGCCCGGCAAGTACGAGAACAAGGATTACACGCCCGCCGATGTCTATCATCTGGCCGAGGCGACGGGCGGCGATGCAATTCGCGTGGACCAGCCGGAGCTGTCGTTCCGCGAAATGGTGGAGCGCATTCGGGCGCGCTACACGCTGGCGTATCCGGAACCGCAATCGGCTCCGGGGACGTTCCGCCATGTCCGCGTTAGCTTGACACGGGAAGCCCAGATCCGTTTTCCCGGCGCGGAAGTTCGCACGCGCGAAGGCTATTCGAGCTGAGTGCGAGAACCGCTCTCCCTAACAGCTCCCTCACAGCTCGTTCCCACTGTTCGCGCCACAGTTTTCCAATCGCCTGGTATTTCGCGCGCAGCGGCCACCTGCTTGCGATCCTTCCACGCCGAGTTATCGATAGCGCGCCGTTTCCATCCACAGCCGCGTCCCATCCGTCCGAATGGTGATCGCGCCTTCGGTATCGGTCCGCAGAATTCCCGCATGATGCGCGGCCAGGCGCGCCAGCACATCCCGATTGGGGTGGCCGAAGCTGTTTTCAAATCCATCGGAGATGATCGCAAAGGTGGGCAAAACGGCGTCCAGAAACACGTCGGTACTAGAGGTGCGGCTTCCGTGGTGGCCCACTTTGAGGACATCGCTGTGGAGCTTGCGATCGTCGCCGATCAAGCGGAACTCCATCTCCTTTTCCATGTCGCCGGTAAGCAGGAATTTTCGCTTGCCATAGCTGACCCGCAACACCAGTGAGTCGTTATTCTTCGCCTCCGGCCCCGGTTCGTAGTCCGCCGGCGGCGACAGAACCTCAATCTCGGTTCCTCCGTAGGAGAAGTTCCTGCCAGCCGTCATCGAAATGATTTTGATCCCCCGGCGGCGGGCCTTGCTCTCGATTAGACGCAGGTTCGGCGAGTCTTGCGTGGCCCCGGTCCATAGCTCGCGAGGATGAAAATTATCAATGAGTGCGGGTACGCCGCCTACATGATCGTCATGCATATGGCTGCAGGCGATCACGTCTAGGTGCGATATCCCGCGCGTCCAGAGATAGGGCGAAACAACGTCTTCGCCGATGTCAAGCTTGGCCTTCGTTTTACGCCCGTAGGTCAGAATACCGCCGCCGTCGATCAGCATGAGTTTGCCATCGGGAAAGGCTAGAAACAGGCTGTCGCCCTGGCCCACATCAATGGCCGTCAGTTCCAAAACTCCGGGCTGAACTTCCGGCGGGAACGGGCTCCAATAGACCAAGCCAAATAGAGCCAGAACGGCGATGACGGCCGGCCAGCGGAGCCAGCGCGACCGTCCCATCACCAGCGCCAGAATCGCTAGAGCGGCGGCAAAAGCCAGACAAAGCCAAACTGGCGGATTAGGGACACGCCAATCGGGCTCATAGCGCACGTGCCAATCGGCGATCTTCTCGGACGCCAGCAAGAGCAATTCGGCGGCTTTCGCGGGAACGCTCCAATTGGTGAAAATGGCCACGAAGCCCACGGGAACGGCCAAGGTCAACAACGGGACAATGAATACGTTGGCCGAAAAGCCCGTAAACGATACCCGATGGAAGTAGATCGCCATGGGCAGCGCCACGCCGATCTGGATGGCGGTGGACAGAACCACCGTCTCGTAAACATAAAACGCAAGCCGGCAGAGGAGTCCCAAACCGCCCACAATCGACTCCCTGGGCAGCGGAACGTAGTGCCACAAGGTTTCCGCGAGCAGCCGCAACTCCAGCCGGAATGCAGCCACGCGCGGGGCCATCCGCGGGTCGCGGCGGATCTCGTTCAGATTGCGCAAACCCTGCACAAACGGCCCCGAAGTGCGCTCCATAATGGGAACAGCCAGCGTACCGAGTGCCGCCACCGAGAGAAAAGAGAGTTGGAAGCTGGCTTCGAACAACTGGGCTGGGTCGTAGAGGAGATAACCGATCGCCACGGCCGCCAGCAGATTGAGCAGTCTTCCACGCCGATAGAAGTAGCGCCCAACCAGATATAGCGTGAAGGCTGCCGAAGCGCGGACCACGGGCGCATTCCATCCGGTGACCAGCGCATAGAGCCACGCGACCACCGCGGTTGCCGCCAACGCGGACATCTCCGGCACAAAGCAGAGCCGCAGCAGGAACAGCAGGAAACCCGCGATCACGGTGATATGCAGACCGGAGATCACCAGCGCGTGAAACGTTCCGGTGCGCCGGAAATGGTCCGTCCAGACTTTTTCAAGCTTGGTTGTCTCACCGATCAGGATCGCCTGCATCATGCCATCGGCATAGTCGTTGCCGGCATAAAGGCGATCGATCCGGCGCAAGGCGGCGCTGCGCAGGTCGAAGATCGCCTTCCAGAAGAGCGACCCGCAGCGGCCCGGCAGCCGTTTGATCTCCGCGCCGGGGCTGACTGAAGCAGTCCAGTAGATCTGGCGGCGGGCCGAATAGTTCACAAAATCGAAAGCGCCCGGATTGTGGAAGTTGCGAATCGCGCGGAGACGGGCTTCAAATTCGAGTGGCTGGCCGTAAGCCAAATCGGGCGGCGGCTCGCCGTCTTTGATGGCCAGCGTCACTCGCGTTGCAGCTCCGGGCGCCAATTCCAAGGTGAATTGGTCGCGGCCGGCGAAGAAAATAGAGGGTTCGACGACGCAGCCCGAGAGTAGCGCCGTTTCGCGCGAACTGACGTTGACGGTGGGCGCCGGAGGAGGCCGATGCAGCACCGCGTTCAGGATTCCGGCTAGCGCGCAGACCAGCAAACCGGCCGCGCCGGCGAGCCAGCCGCTTTTCGCCAGCGCGCACAGCGCAATCAACGCGCCTGCGCTCAAGGGCAGGATCAGCTCGCGAGCTTCGAAACTCACGGCGCGCGAAATCAGTATGCCGCTGATAAATGCCAGCAGCGGCGGAACGAGCGGATTCCTCACTAGAGAAGACTAGTGGGGAAAAGGGCGTGAGATTCTCGTGGAGTTGGCGGCAGCGCCACAAATGGGCTGCTCGAATCCTCGAATCACAGATCCGACGAGTCTTCCTCGATCTCTTCCAACGTAGGCTTGCGTCCCTCGATCTCGCGATCCTCCTCTTGCCACTCCGGACGCAAGTCGTCCGGGGGCGAGGAATCCGGCGTTTCGTTCTTCTTCTTTTTGTTCTTCTTCTTCTTCGGCGCCGCGTTCATCAGTGAAAGATCCCCAGGAAGTAAGCCAGTAGCAGGACGATTAAGATCGTCCCCAATCCCACGCCAGTGCCGCCCACGCCCCAGCGCGAATACCCATAATAGCCTCCTCCGCCTCCTAGGAGCAGCACCAAAACGATCACTAATATCAGTAAGCCCATAGCGGTTTCTTCCTTTCTACGCGGTCCCCGCGCCCCTGCTGAATAGATGGATCGCAAACATAACTACCGCAATCAACAACACCAGATGGATCAAGGCTCCGGCCACGTGCAAAGCAAAACCCAGGATCCAAAAAAGCAACAGAACAGCGGCAATTTTCCAAAGCATGTCTGGCCTCGTCCATTGTGGAAGCAGTTTTTGCGCCAATCTACAATCCAGCGTGCTTCACGTTTAATTGGTGATGGCCATGGCCGGGCGTGAGCCTCGCGTGGGCCCGGACTCCAGCAGCTTCTGCCTGAGTTGTGTAACTTTTGCAAGATGAGCGGCTGAACGCAACCCGCGTTTACCGGAGATCGTCTCTTGGCCAACCGATGCTACGTTACTTCTAGTGAAGTCATTCATTCACCCGTTCGTGATCTTGTTCGCCTCGTTAGGCGGCGCCGGGATTTTCCTGTTGGGAATTCTGGACGGGTCCTTGCTCTTCTTGCCCCTCGGAATCGACCTGCTCATCGTCGGCCTCACGGCGCACCATCACGATCGCTGGCTCTATTACGTCACGATGGCCACCATTGGCTCCGTCATCGGCTGCTACACCACAGACTGGGTTGGCCGCAAGAGCGGTGAAGCGGGCATCGAAAAGCGCATCTCCAAAAGGCAGCTCCGCTTCATACAAAAACGGGTGCAGGCCCACGCGGGCATGGCGCTCGCGATATCGTCCGTCGCGCCGCCCGGGTTCCCGTTCACTCCGGTTGTCCTGGTCGCGGCCGCCTTGAAATATCCACGCACCAAGCTGCTCACCGTCATCGCCATCTTCCGTTTTGTCCGTTTCACCACCGAAGCGCTCTTGGCCATTCGCTACGGCCGCCACATTCTGAAAATTGCCGAATCAAAAACCGTCCAAACCGTCATCTTCGCCGTCGTCGTTATCTCCGTTGCCGGGACGGCTTGGGTGGTTTTCTCCTGGTGGAAAACCGGCCGCGGGCAAAGCGCCATGAGTCATCGGTGAGAAAGTTCGTGAGGAGGCTGACGGTTTGCGGCGAACCGCGTCCCTCAACGTGAACGTCGTGCTCGCGAATCGGCTGGCTTCACGCCGCCACGGGAGTTCCGGCCGGCCACGGCTGACACCCGAGTCAGGACAGCCGGAAAACGGGGACCAAACAGGCTGGATCCTGGCCGGCGTCGTCAATTGGACCGCGCAACGTGGGTGAACAGAGTCTCCCCGCCGGAGCGTAAGTCCCAGAACCTTCGCCTTTCCGCCTCACTCGGAAGGCGTCAGGAAATCGCCGAAACCATTTTTAGCGCTGATGCTTTCAACGGCTTGCCCTGTGCAAAACGGCCCGAAATCGATTTCCGGACACCTTCTCACGTTTGCGAGCTGGAGTGGGGCTAGAGTTCGTCGTCCTGGTTCAGTTCGATGGCGCCGTTTATCGTGGTCACGTGGAGTTCGGGCGCGTGGCTGGCGTGCTTGGGGCGCGGGATCGCGCTGGCGATTTCGCCGTGCACCGTGTGGGCGCGCACCGTCGCCGGTCCACAGGGCAGGTGCAGCGAGATCTTTCCGTTGACGGTCCGGAACCTCGCTCCATCCTGAATCTGCCCGAGTGCCGCATCGATCGACCCGTTGGTGGTTTCCGCGGTGGCCGATCCGCTGGTGCTCAGATGGATGTCGCCATTCACAGTGTGAGCCTCGGTCTGCGAATCCAGTTGCTTGGCGTCCACTGCGCCGTTTATGGTACGGGCAATCAAACGAATGTGCTTCGGCACACGGATCAGAAAGTCGACTTGCACGTTGTCGCCGTTGCGCACCAGCAAGCCGCCTTCATGCTGGACAATCGATACCTGCGCGCCACCCTTTTGGAGCGCGATAATCTCCACGTTTTCTCCGTCGGCCGGTTCCGCGCGGATACTTCCGTTGATGTTCTTGATCTCGATGGTTTGGCCGGCCGCCAGCGGCGCCGTCCAGCGATTCTCTACGCCGCCTGAGCAATATAACGCGGCGAACACGAGCAGCAGACCAACGCGCATGGCACACTCCTATGCAGAGGAACTGGTGAGGCCGGCGACTTCATTGGAGATCCAGCCGTCGGCGATATTGATGATTCGGTTTCCGTACTCGGCGTTCTTCTCGTTGTGCGTAACTTGAATAATCGTGGTTCCCTGATTGTTCAAGACGCGGAACATTTCCATGATCTCCTTGCCCTGGTTGGAGTGGAGATTCCCGGTGGGCTCGTCCGCTAAAATGATTTTCGGACTGGCCACGACGGCGCGCGCGATGGCTACCAGTTGCTGTTGGCCGCCGGAAAGCTGATTGGGATATAGATCCTTCTTGCCGACAATCTGAAACCGGTCCAGAGTATCGCACACAATGCTGTCGCGCTCGCTCTTCTTGATGTTGCGGTAAGACAGCGGAATATCGAGGTTTTCGTAGACCGTCAGCGAATCGAGCAAATGATAGCTTTGGAACACGAAGCCAAAATACTTCTTGTACAGCTCCATCCGCTCGTTCTTCTTCAGGCGGTGGATGGCATGCTGCATGAGATAGTATTCGCCGGTCCAACTGCTGTCGTGCATGCCCAGCAGATGCAGCAGCGTGGATTTGCCAGCGCCGGAGGGACCCATGATCGAAACGAAATCACCGGGCTGGATCTCCAAGTTGACGCGCCGCAACACAAAGGTCTTGGTGGGACCGTGCTCGAAATACTTCTCGATGTTGCGGAGCGTAACTACCGAATCTGGCATTTCAGAACCTGAATCTGACTACGAATTTGCGCGCGGACCTGTTCCCGGAAAAAAGCCCGTTGAGAACGCACCGCGGAGCGGATCGAGGCAGCCTGACTCAGCAAATCCTGCTTGAGCATATTCTGGCCCAGCATACTCTGTCCGGACATATCTGGTTCGAGCACAGGCTGCGGCGTTAAATGAATCCCTGAAAAGCCCAGCAACACCACCACAATCACTGTCAGGGCGAGAGCATCAAAGTTACGCATCAGGCCACCTCCACGTTCTCCTCGACGATGCGTCCGTCGAAAAGCCGGATATTGCGGTCGGCATAGCGCGCGTACCGCGGATCGTGAGTCACCATACAGATGGTGGCGCCGCCGCGATGAAGTTCTCGCAGCAGATCCATCACCGCTTCGCCATTGGTTGAGTCCAGGTTTCCAGTCGGCTCATCCGCCAGCAGGATAGACGGGTCGCCGGCCAGCGCCCGCGCCACGGCCACGCGCTGTTGTTGACCGCCGGAGAGCTGAGACGGATAATGCTTGACGCGATGGCCCATGCCGACGCGTTCCAGCGCATCGTGGACCCGCTTCTTTCGTTCGGCCGACGGCATGCCGCGATAAGTCAGCGGCAATTCCACGTTTTCGTAGACTGTTAGGTCGCCAATTAAGTTAAAGGCCTGGAAAATGAAGCCGATCTCGCGGTTGCGAATGCGGGCACGCTCCGAGAGCTTGAGATTCTGTACCGCGGTCCCGTTGAGAATATACGTTCCCCCGCTGGGCGAATCGAGGAGACCCAGAATCGCCAGCAGTGTCGATTTGCCGCAGCCCGAAGGTCCGGCGATCGAGATATACTCGCCCTTCTTGAGTTCCATATGGATGCCCGCCAGGGCATGCGTCTCCACTTCATCGGTGACGAAGACTTTCGTCACTCCGTCCAGAGAAATTAAAGCGTCGTTCGACATAGGGTTCTTAAGGGTTCCTTTAATTGAGCCGGATGCGATTGTGCGCATCCCAATTCTGCATATCCGAG
This sequence comes from Bryobacterales bacterium, assembly GCA_963836595.1. Classification (GTDB taxonomy): domain Bacteria; phylum Acidobacteriota; class Terriglobia; order Bryobacterales; family Bryobacteraceae; genus DATFZA01. The sequence continues at coordinate 1,197,610 of CAWIKC010000001.1, read as the reverse complement.
AGAATCACTTTGTCGCCGACTTTCAGGCCGTCGACGATTTCGATCGTATTGACCGAACTGCGGCCCAGCGACACGGTCACGCGCTGCGCTTCCTTCTCATCGGGATCGAGCTTGAACAGGCCCACCTTGGCGCCCGCCTGGCCGATCACGGGCCGGCCCACGTAAAGCACATTGGCGAGCTTCTCAATGGTGATGGTGCCGTCCACGCTCAGGTCCGGAACGGCGCCTTCGGGCAATGCGCCTTCCAGGCTGCAATCAACCGTAATGGTGCCGTTGATGGCGGCCGGATCCTTGCGAACCACTTTGCCTGCGATAAGACCGTTGCGCGTATCGATGGAGCACACCTGGCCTAGCGTCACATCCTTGGCCTGCGTTTCCGGAATTTGCAATTCGGCTTTCAGACGCGACGGTTGAGCGACTTTGGCAAGAATGGTTCCAGGCGCAACGCGCTGGCCAACTTCGAGCGGAGGTAACGGCGCGCCCGCTCCCAACTGCTGCAATACGCCGTCGGTGCTGGCGTGGATCACCAGTTGCTGAACTTGCTGGCGCTTTAGGTCGTACGCCGCTTGCAATTTCTCGATCTGCACCTTCTGGGCGTCGAGTTGCGCCTTGATCGATTGATCGCTGATGTCGAGTTGCTGCTTCGAAAGCTGATAGCGGCCTTCGAGTTCGTCCGACTTGGCGACGGAGATTTTGGTTTCCAGATCCGACTTCAGGCCCAGCTTGGTGAGCTGCTTATCACGGTCGGCCTGCAGTTCCGCTTGGCTCATGTCGGATTTAACCTGCTCCGTTACCGCTTTCTGCGCCAGTTGCGAACTTTCGAGCGTGACTTTCAAATTGGTGTAGTTCGCTTCGGCTTGTTTGACCTGCCACTCCAGGTCGTTGGCCGCGAGCACCATGTCGGGATTGCTCATCACCATGAGGACATCGTTGGCATGCAGTTTCGACCCAGGCAGAAAATTGATTTTCTCAATGCGGCCGTCGAACTCGGCCGGTATCCATATATAATCTTCCACCACGAGCTTTCCCAAGCCCCGGACGTCCCGGACCATGGGCCCCCGCTTGACGGTATCCACCCAAACTGTTGCCCGATCCACGGTGGGCGCCGCCGGCTTTAGCCGCGACAAGCCCCAGGTGATGAGCGGTATAGCCGCTAAGACAACGACAATAGCCGCGATGCGCTTGATCAGCTTACGCCGGGCGACTTCTTTACCACGAGGTACGTCCATGAGTGTTCTCGCTTCTTATGGCAATCCCGATTCCAAGACCTATCTTACTGAAAAACAGCAGGCAACTGGTGCAAGAATCGGCAAGACTGTCCGCAATTGGGATCCGGAGTGGGCCAGTCTGCATGGCTTTGGGAAGAGGTCAAGCGGCTATCAGCTTTCCTTCGAAATCGCCGCAAGTGTTGCTCAGGCCCGGTAGTGTTGCTCAGGTAGTGTTGAACTCGAAAAAACGAACTCCTGAGCGTTTGGGCGCCTCGAAAAGCCGTTTGGCTTGCCGGTGAGTAGAGAGCGGGGAACGAGTAGCACTAAACAGTCGGCGGTGGGCAAACTGGTATGCTCAGCAAGCCATCTCCGCGGGGCGAGGGCCTTCTAACTGTCGGCCCTTTGCCCCGCGCCCCCAACCTTGCATGCGGCCTTCGGCTTCGCCGCAAACCTTAAATAATTGCTACCGATACGCTAGCGCTTCTAGTAAAGATAGTGTTAAGGTAGCACTATACTAATGTCAGGTTTCAATCATGACTGAATGTTATCAATCAGTCAATGCTGCGGACCCAATTGCGGGGCTATGTGTCTGAATCAAAAGGAAAAATAGTTACGATTCGAGTTGATGAGGACTTGCACCGGCTCGCGAGGGTACGGATCGCTGAATTGGACACATCGTTCCAGCAAGTGGTCGGGGATCTGCTGCGCCAGTGGACGGTGGGAGGCGGCGAAAAGGCCGCGCGCGAGCCTCAGTACGGGACACTATCGAAAAGCGACGCCGCTCTCATTGCCCAGTTGCTGGACTTTTGGCACAATCCACACGATTCCATGGATACCAAGCTGCGGAATCTGCTAGCGGAAGTTTTGGAAGTGCGCGAGAAACATTCAAAACAACACCGCAAATCCACCGCTTAATTGTGATACAGTATTTCTGGTATCGCATGAGACCAGATTTTTTGCGAAAGCCCCGTTCTCTGGAAGAAGAAGAAAAGCGCCGGCTCGTTGCCGCCGCGTTGCACGGCATGGTTACGGCGGACGACATGGCCGAAACCACGGTGCGCGGAAAACTGCTGTCTTTCCCCGGTAACTCTAGCCGATTCGATCGAATGATCGGTCTGCTCGAGGACACCAGGAACCCAAACCGCGCCGATCGTTGCGTGACTTTCCTGAAGTACTGGAGAGAATTGGCGGCTGAGATGGGGGCCGCCCGTCACGCGCGCAAAGAGGCCATGGGAGCGGAGGGCCGCTGGGACTTTCCGGACCTTATGCGAAACGATCTCGACTTTGTGCGGATCTTGGCGGGTTTGCGATGGATGGCGTTCCGCTACCGGGTGGGCTTAGCGCTCGATTCGCGGGCGCTGTCAACGCTTGTTCATCAAGCTTTGGCCTTCGCGGACGTTACCTAAGATGCGGCGCCCCACGGCAATCAGTTCCGCGTTCCAGCGGGCGGCGGCATCCAGTTCCATATCCGGCGTCGAAGTCTTTTGAATTTCGCCTGCGGGCGTAAGCGTTCCCCACAAAACAAAGCATATGGTCGAAAGGCCAAGTTGGAGGATAGTCGGCAGCGTGCTGTGCCGGGCAAATTCTGAGTAGAACCGAATCAGCGCGCTCCCCGCCAGGTAGGCGGTGGTGACCCAGCGATGCAGCGTCAGATTTCGCCGTCCCGGACGTCCGTAAGCGGCGAAGAAAACGGAGAGCAGCAGGACTAATCCCGCGAGCACCGTGGCCACCCAACGACTGATCATCAGCAGGAGTTGGAAATCCCGATTCGACCAGTGAGGACTCTGGATTTCCGGTGGAATCGTAAGTACACATACAGAAACAGCGACGCCGGCCGCCACCAGGAGCAAAAGTCGGGCAAAGTTCCCGATACCCTCATACTCGGCGCATACCAGCCGCACCAACTCCCAAACCAGCAGTAGCTTGAACACGAGAAGCGCGGACTCAACGGCTAACCAGGGCCATAGATAGTCAAGGGAACTGGGGCTCAGAAATAGAAAAATGCAATCGCTGCCAGCCACGGCAGCCACAAAGGCGAACAGCGCCGGATATAGGCGGAACATCCGGTAGCGGCCCAATTGGATCAGCGCAAACCAATCCGCTGCCACCGACAGCCACCACAGAATGTCAAGAGGGGACGCCACCGTCCATCAGCATAGCGAAGACAGGCGGTGGCAGTCCAACTGCGTGGTCAGCAGTTTCCCTTTCGGTTTTCCGGGTACGCTGGCGAAGGCCAATCCGCTTTCAGCGAGCCGCCAAACCGGCTGGAACGAACGCAGGCGCGACGACTGCGGCGATTTCCAGAAGAGTTTCCATGGTTTCCTTTAGTACGCCAGGGAGTTTAGTTGGCTGGCGGACAGAATGGTGGGCAAGCCGGCAGCGGCCAATCGGCCTTCAGCGAAGTGGCTGAACCGGATAGAACGAACGCGAGCGCGAGGGCCGCGACGATTTTCAGAGCAGTTTTCATTGAGTTTCCTTTCGTAGTTTCCTTTGGTCGCCAGGGAGTTTAGTTGGCTGGCGGACAGAATGGTGGGCAAGCCGGCAGCGGCCAATCGGCTTTCAGCGAAGTGGCTGAACCGGATAGAACGAACGCGAGCGCGAGGGCCGCGACGAGTTTCAGAGCAGTTTTCATTGAGATTCCTTTCGTACTTTCCTTTGGTCGCCAGGGAGTTTAGTTGGCTGGCGGACAGAATGGTGGGCAAGCCGGCAGCGGCCAATCGGCCTTCAGCGAAGTGGCTGAACCGGATAGAACGAACGCGAGCGCGAGGGCCGCGACGATTTTCAGAGCAGTTTTCATTGAGTTTCCTTTCGTAGTTTCCTTTGGTCGCCAGGGAGTTTAGTTGGCTGGCGGACAGAATGGTGGGCAAGCCGGCAGCGGCCAATCGGCCTTCAGCGAAGTGGCTGAACCGGATAGAACGAACGCGAGCGCGATAGCCGCGACGATTTTCAGAGCAGTTTTCATTGAGTTTCCTTTCGTAGTTTCCTTTGGTCGCCAGGGAGTTTAGTTGGCTGGCGGACAGAATGGTGGGCAAGCCGGCAGCGGCCAATCGGCCTTCAGCGAAGTGGCTGAACCGGATAGAACGAACGCGAGCGCAACGGCCGCGACGATTTTCAGAGCAGTTTTCATTGAGTTTCCTTTCGTAGTTTCCTTTGGTCGCCAGGGAGTTTAGTTGGCTGGCGGACAGAATGGTGGGCAAGCCGGCAGCGGCCAATCGGCTTTCAGCGAAGTGGCTGAACCGGATAGAACGAACGCGAGCGCGAGGGCCGCGACGATTTTCAGAGCAGTTTTCATTGAGTTTCCTTTCGTAGTTTCCTTTGGTCGCCAGGGAGTTTAGTTGGCTGGCGGACAGAATGGTGGGCAAGCCGGCAGCGGCCAATCGGCCTTCAGCGAAGTGGCTGAACCGGATAGAACGAACGCGAGCGCAACGGCCGCGACGATTCTCAGAGCAGTTTTCATGGTTTCCTTTCGTATGCCGGAGATTCCGGCAAGAGTATGCTACCAGGGTTTATTTAAACTCGGTAGAAGTTTTGCCGCGGTTTTTTGAGCGGGCTGGACGGTCGGGAGCGCGTGGGGTTTATTCGTGGTGCTTTGCCGCATCATTGCGCGGAGTTTTGCCTTCTTTTCACCGAGACAACGGGACGGGGCGGGAGAGCACGGAATTCACGGCACTCGAAATGTGATGCTTTGCGGGCCATGTCCAAGAGCCGAAATGCCGGTAAACCACTCAATACCCGCATGGCCGGCCCCGTAGAATTGACGAATGTCGTAGCGGTCCAGCCCGGTTTTCGCGGGCCATAGGTGTCCATCCAGGTCCACGAAGACTTCGGAGCCAGCTAGGGCCACCACCCAGCCGCCCAGATGGATAAAACCGCCCGGCGCGGGCATGTCGAACAGTTCACGGGAGGAAATGCCGACGACGCCTTCATCGTTCAGGGTTTCGATACGCGTGGTGTCGAGGTCACCTTGCGAGGTATAGGTGGTGAGATCCGGCGCGGGTTCTCCCGGTTCCCAACGAATGCGCGAGTCTTCCAGTTCGTAAACCCGATCTTCGGCATAGGTTTATAAGCTTGCAGTCCCTCGCCGACCGAGTTCAATGCGATCGAGCGGTTGGGCAAGCGGACCGTCGCTCAGCAGGTTTCGGAATCCTCCTAGGTCTCCGGCAGGACGTTCACGAGAACACCATTGGAGAGAACGCCTGGCGGGACTCTGGCGACGACATAGCGGCCTTCGGCCGAAGTCAGGTATACCTCGCCGGTACGGGAAGAAGAGGTCCCGGAAACGCCCGCGCCAGGAAGGCTTCAGTTCACCCGTCGCAAAACGGGGGACAGCAAAACGGGGGACAAAGGACGCGGCCGTTTGCGCAAAAGCGTGAGGTTGCCGAAGGACTTGCGCTCTATAGCAATTACGAACTGGACCCGTACGTGAAGGCAATGTCCCGGCCATGGACTGCGCCTCTGACAGGCAGGAGATTAAGGGCTACGGCCCAGGACGCGTCTAGACCGGTGGCCGCGGCATGGTAACGAAACGGCAGAAGGACCAGCGCGGCGTAAGAGCGTCAGAAAGATGCGCGCCGCGAGATCCAGCCAGCGGGGAAGACGTTTCTTCTTCTGCGCGGGCGCTTTCGGCGCGGGCTTTTTTGGCGCTGACTTTCTAGATGTGGGCTGCCGCCGCATGCACCACCTGAGCGAGGGTGCTGATTGCGCGCTCGCATGCGTTGTGATCGACATCGTAGTGCGTGACCGCGCGCATCTGGCGCGCGTTGATGCCATTCAGCAACACGCCCCGTTGCTTGAGATCGGCCGACATCCGAGCGGGAGGCAACCCGGTTCCGGAAACATCGAAGATCACGATGTTGGTCTGGACTTTGGCGGGATCGATGGCGATGCCGGGTAAATTGGCCAATTCGTTGGCCAGATATTTGGCGTTTTGATGGTCCGTATGGAGACGCTGGGGAGTTTCTTCTAAAGCCACCAGCCCAGCCGCCGCCAAAACGCCGGCTTGCCGCATTCCGCCTCCGAGACGCTTACGATGCGACCGTCCACGCGCGATCGCTTCGCTACTACCCACCAGCATGGAACCCACGGGCGCGCCCAGGGCTTTGGAGAGACAAAACATCACGGTGTCCGCGGATGCGGCGATCTCGCTCACGGGCTTTTTTAGCGCGCAGGCGGCGTTAAAGATGCGCGCGCCGTCCATGTGAACCTTGAGGTTCAGCGCGTGCGCCTGGCGGCATAGTTCATCGACCACGCTCACTGGATAAACTGTGCCACCGGCGATGTTGTGGGTGTTTTCGATCTCAATCAGCGCGGTATGCGCATTGTTTTTCGCTTTGGCGCGGATATAGTTCTTGACTGTTTCCCAGTGCAGGATACCGTCGTCAGTGGGAATGGAGCGCACCAGGCAGCCGGAGAACCAGGCGGTCATGGACAATTCGTAATCGAGAATATGCGCGCGGTCGTCGCAAATGACTTCCTGGCCGTGCTCGGTGTGGAGTTTGATGGCGATGGTGTTGCCCATGGTTCCGGAGGGGACAAAGAGGGCGGCTTCCTTGCCGAAAAGTTCGGCGGCGTGCCGCTCCAGCCGGTTCACCGTGGGGTCTTCGCCATACACGTCGTCGCCGACTTCGGCGGCGGCCATGGCGCGCCGCATTTCCTCAGTCGGCCGGGTGACGGTATCGCTGCGCAGATCGATCATAGAAACTCCGCGAACACTTCATTGGATAACAGAACGCCCCGCCGCGTGAGGCGCAGCCGGCCACCGGACTGTTCCAGCAGGCCTTCTTCCATAAAATGCCGGATGGGTTTGGCGAAGGTCTCCCATTCTTCCGGCGCGGGCTTTACGCCTTGCGACAGCCGCAGACCGACGAAGAATTTTTCCTGGTTTGTTCTGGCTGCCGCATGCTCGATGCGCGGGTCCGGCGTTTCGATATATTCGGTGGGCGACTCCACATTTTGCCAGCGCCATCGGCCATCAAAGGAGTGGGCATCCGCGCCAAAGCCGAGGTACGGGTCGAGACGCCAGTACTTCAAATTGTGCAGCGATTCCGATCCGGGCCGGGCAAAGTTAGAGATTTCATAACGGGCGATGCCTAGCGCGGCGAGCGCGTCAACGGCTTCTTCGTACATCGACACAATCGCGTCATCCGACGGCACATCGGGCGCGCCGTAGCGCTGGCCGTTCAGCAGCACTTCGCTGCCCAGGCGGCTGTCTTGGTCTACTTCGAGCATATAGATGGAGACATGAGGAGGTTGCAGGCGCTCGATCCATTGGAGCGATTCCCGCCAGCTCTGTTCGGTTTGACCAGGTAAGCCGGCGATGAGATCGATGTTGAAGTTGTGGATACCGGAGTCGCCGAGGAGCGCGATTTCGGTTTCGACTATGGCGGCGGTGTGCTTGCGGCCGGTGCGAGCGAGTTCGCGGGAAACGAAGGATTGCACGCCAAGGCTGACGCGATTGATGCCCAAGCGGCGCCAGGCTTCGACTCCTTCGCGAGTAAGGGAGCCGGGCGCGGCTTCTAGAGTGGCCTCTCTCCAGGGCGCGCCAGGAATCGCCGCGAGGAGGAGCTCCAGATCGGCGGCGGACATTTGACTGGGAGTGCCGCCGCCCAGGTAGATGGTGTCGGCCGCGTCAGCCCACGGATGGTTGGCGATTTCGCGCACCAGTGCGTCGACGTAGCGCGCTTCCAACTCGCGAGGAAACACACCGGATGCAAAGTTGCAATACGTGCATTTTTGCGAACAAAACGGATAAGAAATGTAGACGCCGGTCATTTTCCCAATTGCTTGCCGATGGCGGACCGGATGAGTACCGGCAAAGTTTCGCCCGTTTCGGGCAAAGCGAAATCGCCTTTGGCCGCATCCCAATCCAGTTTGAAACTGCGGGAGTGCGCCGAGACCCAGATTTGGCGGACCGGGGTGTTGGGAGAGATAACGAACTTGGCGGGCGGGTCTTCAAATTCGATGGCCAAAGCGCCCGAGTTGAAGTCGGCCTCGAAGCCGGCGTCTTCGGATTCGGCAGCCAGGCTTCGATAGAGAGAATCTAGTGAAGCATCTGCTTTCTTTTTGAACTCCTGTTCGTCCATGCAGTTGTTACCGATTCTAGCAGCGGCGCGCTCGTGCGCCCGCTCCCTGACGGTCGCGGCTCGGTAGCGATTGTTACCGATTCTAGCAGCGGCGCGCGTGCGCGCGTGTGCGCCGGTAGCGATTTCTGTTCGAACCGTGTGTCGGTAGCGATTCTTCCGAGCCGCGACCGTTAGGGAGCGGGCGCATCAGCCAGAAACACGGCCATCGGCTCGCCTTGCTCCTCGACCACGTAGCGAATCGCGTTCCGAACATCCTCATCCTTCCACAGCCAGCGCGTGCTCCCATGGCGCGCCCAGCGCTTGCGTTCTGGCCCGTCGAATCCCAAACGGTTCAAGCATCGGCTAGCGTACGACTTGAAGGCGTTCATCACTCTTTCAGGCCGGGCATCTGCTTCCACGATCGCGTGAACGTGATTCGTGCGCACATGTGCAGCCAATAGGTCCCATCCCAAGTGCGAACACACATTACGAAGAGCTTCCAGCACACTGGCACGGCGCGTTTCGTCGAGCGATAAGGGGCCTGATCCATCAGTTTGCGCGCAGTGGCGGCGAGGTGCGGATCGGCCTCTAGCAAGCGGCCTCCGATCAGATTGTGGCGCCGGTCGACGGAACCTGGTTCGTCGCCATGTAGGTGCGCGCCGTAACAGGCGAAGGTAATGAAATACCTCATATCGTTTGTATAGCATCGGACCGCTCCCTGACGGTCGCGGCTCGGAATCGGGGAACTTTTATTAAGCAACTTTTAGGCGCCGGGCATCATCTGCTACTGTTGGACGTCAGCCGAACCTCGCCTTATGGAATCAGCCTGTTTACGCCACACGGATATCCCCCACACCAGCCGTCTTTTCGCTGATCTCCAGTATTGTTTCGATTGCGTCAAGGAGTACTATCGCTATAACCCGCACGATCCGGAGTCCTACGCGCGGGCTGCGGCGGCGATCGATTATCCGGACGACCGAAGGGCGGGTTTGGTAGCCGCACTGCGGAAACGCAACGGTGAGAACCCGCTGTTAGACCGCTTGGCGCGGCCGGGCACGGTGGCCGTGGTGACGGGCCAGCAAGTAGGGTTATTCTCAGGTCCGGCATACACGATATACAAAGCGCTAACGGCCATGCATCTGGCCGATAACTTGAATGAGCGGGGCATACCGGCGGTTCCGGTTTTTTGGCTGGCGACGGAGGATCACGATTTTGCCGAAATCGATCACGCTTACGTGTTCGATTCCAGGCACAAGCACATCCGGCTGAGCGCGGCGGAAAACGTCCCGAGCCAGGCGCCGGTTGGGACGGTTGCGCTGACCAGTCCACCGCTGGTTCAACTTCGGGAAGCTCTGGCGGGGATGCCGTTCGCGGAAGAAGTGCTGGGCATGGTGGAAGGCGCCTATCAACCAGGCGAGACTTTCGGCTGCGCCTTTCAGCACCTGGTGCAACAGATTCTGGGCCAGGACAGGATTCTGTTTGTCGATCCTCTGGACCAGGCGATTCGCGAACTGGCCGCGCCGGTGCTGCGCAAGGCGCTGGCGGATGCTCCCGCGCTGAGTGAAAAGCTGCTGGAGCGGAATAAAGAGCTGCAAGCGGCGGGCTATCACGCGCAAGTCCACGTTGAAAAGCAGACGTCGCTGGTGTTTCTGCTGGATGGAAAGCGCAGGCTGACGCTGAAGCGGGCCAACGGCGACTACGTCACCAAGGAGCGGCGTTTCCCGGCCGCGGAACTGGCGGACTTGGCGGACCATTTGTCTCCCAATGCGTTGCTGCGTCCGGTGGTGCAGGATTTCATTCTGCCCACCGTGGCGTATGTGGGCGGGCCCGCGGAACTCGCCTATATTGCGCAGTCGCAAGTGATCTATGACGATTTGCTGGGCCGCATGCCGGTGGTGCTGGCCCGAGCCGGTTTTACGTTGCTCGATGCCCGTAGCAGCAAGCTGATGCAACGTTATGGTCTGACGCTGCCTTCGTTCTTCCGTGGCGAAGATGCGCTGCGCGAGACGATTGCGGGCAAACTGGTGCCCACAAATTTGTCCAGTGGTTTTGAACGAGCGCGCGCGGCGATTGACGCGCAACTCGACCGGTTGCAAGCCGACGTGATGGCGTTCGATCCGACGCTGAAAGCGGCGCTCGATAAGAGCCGCGGCAAAGTGAAATATCAGCTCTCGAAAATGGAGCGGAAGACGGCGCGGGAAACGCTGCGCCGCGATCGGCGCGCCGGTGAAGAGGCAGCTTATATGGCGAACCTGGTCTTCCCGGAAAAGCATTTGCAGGAGCGGTATTACTCCATTCTTCCATTTCTCGCCAAGCACGGGCCGCCGTTAGTGGACACGCTGGCTGAGTTCGTCGCGCTGGACTGCCCGGACCACAAGATTCTGGTAGTCTAAGTCACAGTGAAAATCAATCAGGTGAAGAAGGCGCTTGACGCCGGGCACGTGCAGTTGGGCACGCACGCGGCTTATCTGCAATCTCCCGATGTGGCGCGGATTTTAGGCGCAGCCGGGTTTCATTGGGCGTTTTTGGACGGCGAGCATGGGCCGTTCGACGTTTCGATGATGCGCGACTTGTGCCGAGCCGCAGTGTCGGCGAATTTGTGCCCCGTGGTGCGCGTGGCGGATTTGCAATATTCGCTGGTCGCGCGGGCGCTGGACGGCGGGGCGGAAGGAATCATGTTCCCGCGCGTGGAATCGCCGGAGTTGCTGGCGACGGCGGTGAAGTGGACCAAGTTCCCACCGCTGGGCGTGCGTGGTTACGGCTTGACGCCGCATTGGGTGGATTACGAGAAGGTCAGCATCGCCGAGATCATCGAGCATGTGAATGCGAATACGATGGTGGTGCTGCAAATCGAAACGCAACGCGCGGTGGATGCCTGCGATGAGCTGCTTGCTGTGGGCGGGATTGACGTGGTGATGGTGGGTCCGGCGGATCTATCGATCTCGCTGGGCGTGCCGGGAGATTTTCTCAATCCGAAGATGGTGGCGGCGATGGAGAAGGTGCGGGATATTTGCATTGCGCGGAATGTGACGCCGGGAACGCAGACGCGGAGTCTGGATTTGGCAAAATTCTGGCGAGAGCGGGGGATGCGGTTTTTGGGGTGCAGCAGCGATACGGGCATGCTGTATGAGCGGGCCGGGGAGATTGTGAAGGCGCTGGGGTGAGTTAACGGAAGCCCGCCGCGGAAAGTGGCTAGGATAAAAGCATGGCAGCTATTGATTGGTCCGATTGCCCCTTGGTCGAAATCATTCCTGGCAAGGTTAGCGGTGCACCGCTGCTGAAGAACACCCGCTTGCCTGTGGACGCCATCACTGGAAACTACGATGCTTTCCTTGATGAAGGATTGTCGCCGGATGCGGCCATTGCCGAAACTCTGGATTGCTACCCGGAAGCCGGCGTTGATGCTATCAAGGCGATTCTCCAGTATCGCGCCGAGCATCAATTTCAGGCTCAGCCTTGAAGGTTTTTTCGATGAGGACGTACCGCGCAAGTTGGGGCGGTTGCTGCCCGTCAGTATGCAATGGGGTAGTATCAAGAACGGTGCGTAGCTCAAGCTGATCGAGCGCGAAAGCTTCAACGTGCGCTCCCATTCTCTACCCGGTCTGCGCGGCACCGTTTCGTGGGTTGACTGAGGTTCTTACGACTGACATTCCGAGCAGGAGACTTTCAGGCGCTGTTCCGGGATTCTTATGGATTCGGCTAGGCGATGGGCTTCGTCGCGGGAGCTGAGAAGCCATTGTAAACTGAAGCCATGGCGTTAGGCGTCGAAATCGGTACGCTGATCGAACGGGATCCCGCAATACGGGGCGGGCGGCCGAAGATCTCGGGTACCGGATTGACGGTTCGCCGTCTTGTTGGCTGGTACAAAATGGGCATGACCCCGGAGGAAATTGCCCTTGAATATCCGCATTTAACTCTTGCTCAGGTGCATGCTGCCCTGGCCTACTATCACGCCAATCGAGAAGAGATTGAAGCTGACATCGCACAGGAAGAGCAGGCAGCAGCGGATTGGGAGCAGCGGTTGTCAAGCGGCGGCCAGAAGCCGATTTGAGCCGGCCCCGTTTATATCTCGACGAGGATGCCATGCGCAGATCGCTCGTCTTCGGTTTGAGAGCCCGGAATGTGGACGTCTTGACCGCTTCCGAAGCCGGAATGATCAACCGCACCGATGAAGAGCATCTCACGACGGCCTCTGCGTCCGGGCGGGTATTGTACAGTTTCAACGTTGCAGACTATTGCGTTCTCCATCAGACTTGGATTTCTCAAGGTCGGCCCCACGGTGGGATCGTTGTTGCGCAACAGCAGCGTTACTCTATCGGCGAACAGCTTCGGCGACTCATGCGACTAATCGGCAGCCTCTCCAGGGAAGAAATGCGAAATCGGATTGAATTCCTGTCCGGGTGGCCCTAACAGTCTGGACACCCGGTCGCATGGCTACGCTGGCTGCCTCGTGTATTAATCCACGATCGCCTGATACACCAAACTCCGCGACATCGCATGAATCGGCCTTGTCGTCCCGAGGTTCTGGTGCTGCACCATCCCCACAAACGCGAGGTCCCTCACCGGGTCGATCCAGAACCAGGTGCCCGCGATGCCGAACCAACTATAGGCGCCGTTCGAGACCGATTCGCCCGCGGCGGCGGCGTCCGTCACGATCTGGAAGTCCATGCCCCAGCCCGTGCCCGGCGGCATCGTCTTCAACGGATCGGGATTGACATAATTGGTGCGTATCATTTCAACCGTGCGCGGCGCGAGCAAGCGGACGCCGTTGAACTGTCCACCCTGCAGCAGCATTTCGCAGAAGCGCGCGTAGTCCATGGCCGTCGAAAACAGGCCGCCTCCGCCCGATGGCCCGAGCGGAACCACGGCCGGGTCCGGCCGATGCTCGTCGACGGCGAGACTCGCTCCGGAACCGGTATGGACCTGCGAAAAGCGCGGTAGCTTCTCTTTCGGCACGTAGAACGCCGTGTCCTTCATCCCCAGCGGCTCAAAGATTCGCGTGCGCGCGAAGTCCGCGAACGACATGCCTGAGAATTTTTCGATCAGATAGCCCTGAACGTCGACGGCGATGCTGTAAGACCAGCGCGTGCCTGGCTGCGCCAGCAGCGGGATCTTCGCCAACCCCTCAATCATGGTTTTGAGCGGCGCGCCTGCGTTCAGCACGTTGCCATCGATAATCATTTTGTCGACCGGATTCGCCGGGTTCAGAATGTAGCCGAGGCCGGCTGTATGCGTCATCAACTCGCGCATCGTCATGGAGCGTTTTGCGTCTTCCAGCTTCGGCGTGCCGTCCTCGTTCTTGCCGGTGTAGACTTTCATGCGCGCGAATTCCGGGATGTAGCGCGACACGGGATCGTTGATCTGCCACTTTCCTTCCTCGTACAACATCATCATCGCCACGCCGGTGATCGGCTTGCTCATCGAATAAATCCGAAAGATCGAGTCCTTCTGGACGGGGTCTGGCTTGCGCACGTCGAGAACACCGGAGGCAGTGAAGTGGACAATCTTGCCGTGGCGCTCGAGCAGCGTTACGAGGCCGGCCACCCGCTTGTCGTCGACGACACGCTTCATCGCGGCGTCCAGGCGGCGCAGCCGTTCCGTCGACATGCCGACCGATTCAGGGGTCGCGGGTCCGAGATCGCGGCCCCTTGCCTCGGCCAGTTTGACACTGGCGGACGTACCGTGGTGGATCCCTTGAGCCAATGACGTCAAGGGGAACGATGCGATGGCGAAGCAGGCGGCCATTCTAAGCGCGAGCGGGCCAAGCGCGAACGGGCGGAACTGACGGGTCATATATCTCCTTGTGTTTCGACGTGGACCTGCTCGCGGAACGGGCCGTCGATTTTGGTTCAAATCATAACACTAAACGGCTGGCGGTTTGCTTAACTTAAGGCTGTCTCGACATCCGCGCGAGTATTATAAAGTTTCCAGCATCCTTACCGCGAGATGGGAGAAGCGGAATTAGCATGCCAACGGTCCTGCTGGTCGAGGACGAAGCCGACCAATTGCAAATGCGCAAGCTGATTTTCGAAAATAGTGGCTTCGAGGTGCGCGCGGCGCGGAGCGCGGCGGAGGCGCTGGCTTTGGCGGCGGGCGCCGATGTCGTCGTTATGGATCTGCGCATTCCGCGGTTGGAGGATGGGCTCGGGCTCATCGCTTGCTTGCGGGGTGTGACGCGCATCGTCGTCTTGACCGGCGATGGGAGTCAGCGAACCCTGGATGTTGACTTGCAGCTACAGAAACCGTGCTCATCGCGCGTTCTGCTGGATGCGGTGGCGCGACTGGCGAAGTGAACAGTGGATATTCGTGTCAAAGTGATTCCTAAGAGTTCGAAGACGGAGTTGGTTGGCCATCTGGCGGACGGGACTTTGAAGATCAGGGTGGCTGCCGCGCCGGAAAAAGGCAAAGCGAATCGCGAGCTGTGCGAGTTTCTGGCGGAGCATTTCGGAGTCGGCGTCAGCCGTGTGCAAATTGTTTCCGGCGACACGTCGCGCACGAAAAGAATCCGCATTTTGTAAGCGCCGGGAGGCCCGCGGGAAGCGATGGTGTACTCTGTAACGGTCAATGGATCCGCAAGTCAGCCGGCGTCTTCTCGGTTCGGCCGGTAAGGCGCTCTCGCCGGAAGCCATGGCCGCGGCCTTCGAGCTAGCCGGGTTGCGGCCCACGCAAGGCGAATGGCGCCGGTTCACGTTGCAAACTATGCAAGCGGCCGGTGTGCTCTCGCTCGCAGCCGGCATGATCTTTTTGGTGGCGTTCAATTGGCGTCAGCTTGGACTCTACGGACGTTTCGCCATGGTGGAAGCACCCATGGCGCTGGCGCTCGCTGTCGCATGGATCAAAGGGCTGGACAAGTTATCCGGCAAGCTGGTGTTGATGTTGACTGTGATGCTCGCAGGCGCTCTGCTGGCACTCTTCGGCCAAACCTACCAAACCGGCGCCGATGTCTATGAACTTTTTTTCGGCTGGGCGGTGCTGACGCTACCTTGGGTCATTGCGTGCTGTTTCTCGCCCTGTTGGGCGTTGTGGCTGCTGCTGATCAATCTCGCGGCTCTTTTTTATTCCGGATGGTCGGACCACATCGGGCCGTTCTCATGGATATTTTCGTCGCGCTTCGGTTTGACTGCCTGGGCGCTCCCGTTTGTGTTGAACACAGCCGCCTACATTGCTGTGGAAGCGCTGCTGCGTTCTAAGGCCCCGGGGTTTGAAGCGCGCTGGCTCGGCCGTGGCGTGATGACGGCCGCGATGGGATTTGCGACCACCAATGTCGTGATCCTGATCATCGAACTCTGGAGTACTGACACGCCGAAGCTCCTGACGCCGCTCATGTTCATCGCGGCTTCCGTGGGACTGTTCGCGTATGCCTTCTGGCGGAGGGACGAACTCTTCCCATTCGCCGTTCTGGCGCTCTCCTGGTTGGTGGCCACGACCACCATACTGAGCCGGGCGATGATTGAAGCGAAATCCGGGATCGGCGGGGTCCTGGTGGTCGCGGTTTACATCATCGTGGCCGCTACCGGCGCAGCCAAAGGAATCGCCTATCTTGGCGAGCTCTGGAAGGTGCGGGAGACCGAAGCATGACGATTGGTGAATTGTACCGGATCCTCGCCCAGCGCGGTCTGGTTGCCCCCGAGCAGTCTTTGCCGGCACTGCCCGTGCAGAACCAGTCGCCCTGGTACGTGCAAGCGCTGGTTGGCTTTTGTGCCTGGATCGCCGGGATATTGCTTCTCGCGTTTCTGGTCATGATTGTCATGCCGTCAAACGGGCGAGGCGAAGGTGCGATTTTCCTGACGGTAGGTGCGGTGCTCTGCGTCGCGGCAGGATTCCTGTTCGCAACAATTGCCGTCAGAAGCCAGTTCGCCAATCAACTCGCACTGGCGCTCAGTTTCGGCGGGCAAATCGGCATCGGGATAGGACTCGGAGGGGCGGGTGGAGGTGTCCGTGCTGTTCTCTGGGGAATGTTGGTGGTGGAAATCGTCATGGTCTGGGCGATGCGCAACCATTTCCAACGATTCCTCTCAACTCTTTTCGCGGTCGTTGCTTGGGCATTGGCGATGGATGAACTCCTCTTGCGGGATTTGCCGGGAGGTTGGGCCTTTTCAGGGCGATTTTCGCAGGTTCCGCAAAGCCCCGACGTTCCTCTGTCGGTGGCGCTCTGGCTCGTCGTGTGGACGCCCGTCGTCGTCGGCGCGTGGTGGCTCGCGAGGAACGAATCCAAATGGGTGGCCGCTGGTCGGGAAACCGTCCTGCGCCCGGTCACTCACGGATTGATCGCGTCGCTCGCCGTCGCGCCGCTGGCATTACTCCCGAGCCTGTTCTGGGTTGCGCTCGGGCTCGGACGGGAAGCCAACTTGACCAGCGGAGCCAACGGCTTGATTGCGCCTTGGCCGTTGCTGGGCGCATTACTTGCGTTGCTGGGCTTGGCCCTGGCATTCATGCTTCGCCACCGCCCGCTGATGGGGTTGGCGGTGGTCTTCGCGCTGCTTGAAATTTCGAGCTTCTACTACGTGCTCGGCGCATCGTTGTTGACGAAATCTTTCATTATGATTTTGCTCGGCGCCGCTCTCCTGGGATCCGCGCGCGGGCTGCAAGCGGTGTGGAAATGATCGCGCGAACCTTGCTCGTTTGTGGCGCGTTGCTGGTATTCGGCGTGGTTAATTGGCAGATCGCCGCTAATGAGCGCGTTCGGGCTACCGGACAGTACGTGCTGCTCCAGATCGTCCCCGTGGATCCGCGCTCACTGATGCAAGGCGATTACATGGCGCTGACCTTCGATGTGGCCCGGCAGATTGGCGCGGCCGTTCGCCCGGAGGAACGTGGTTATCGAGTCGCGGTCTTGGCGCTGGACAACAACAGAGTAGGCCACTTTGTCCGCTTCGATAACGGCGCTCCGCTCGCTGCCGGAGAAGTACGCTTTCGGGTCCGCCTGCGCGATTCCTCCGTCTGGCTGGGCACCAACGCATTCTTCTTTCAAGAAGGCGACGCCAGCCGTTTCGCCGGCGCTCGCTACGGACTGTTTCGAGTCAACGAAGACGGTCAAGCCCTGTTGGTGGATCTCCGGAAGAATCCGAACTCTAGCGGACTGGCACAAGAGTAAAGGTCAGCAAAAAAATCGCCAGCGCGGCAATGGCCAGCCAGGCTCGCCGGGCGCCGACTCCCTGTTGATCGTAAATCAACGGATGCCGCATACCGAAAAAGAAGAGCAGCCCCGCCCAGACCAGCCAACTGCGGGAATAGAACAAGCCCATCGGGACCAACGCCGCCACGAAGATCCGCGACAGCCAACGATGCCACGGACCGGCCAACGAGTAAAGAATGTGACCGCCGTCCAGTTGCCCGATGGGCAGCAGATTGAGCGCGGTAGCCAGAATGCCCACCCAGGCCGCTCGTCCCACCGGATGCAGACAGATGTTGGCCGGGCCAACGCCCGGCAGCAGGACCGCTTCAAGCAGCCTCTGCAGCAACGGCATGCCGAATATCAGGTCTCCACCTTCCGCCACGCCCGGAATGATCTTTGACCAGGCAATGCCGAGAATCAAAGCCGGCACCAGCATCACAAACCCCGCCAACGGCCCGGCGATGCCGACATCGAACAGCGCCCGGCGGCTGTAAATTGGACTCTGGATGCGAATGAACGCACCCAAGGTGCCGATGGGGGTGGGCGCGGGCAGAAAGAAAGGCAGCGTCGCATCGATCCGGTAATAGCGGCAGGCCAGGTAGTGCCCCATTTCGTGCGCCATCAGGATGGTCATGAGCGGGAGCGAGAACCACACGCCCTGGAACAGGAGCACCGGCTTCTGCCACAGGTCGGGAACAAGATTCATGTATTGTTCGAACTCGATGGGCCGGCCGGCCTGAAAGCTCTGCGCAAACACCACTCCCGCCATGGTTGCGGTCAGCAACGTGACGAGAAATAGGGCGGCATGCAGCGCCAGCTTGCGGGTACCGATATTAGTTCGAGTGAAGGCAAACTCGGCCCGCACTGCTTCTACGGATAAGCGGGGAACCACGCCGTTACTGCAGGGTCTGCAATTCCTTGCCGGGTTTGAAGCGGACAGCCTTGCCGGGCGGAATCGCCACCTCGGCGCCAGTGCGCGGGTTACGGCCAATGCCGGTTTTGCGCGGGCGGACATTGAATATACCAAAGCCGCGAAGCTCGATTCGCTCCCCCTGCGCTAACGCTCGTTTCATGCTTTCGAACACAGTCTCCACGGCCATCTCGGCCTTAGTTTTGGTAATGCCGGTTTTGTTGACAACTTCGTTGATGATATCCAGCTTGATCAAAGTACGCCCCGTCCTTTGCGGGGTAGGCTGAGTCCATTATTCTATAACAAAGCAACCCCATGATAGGATTAGGGTTAATCGATTGTCAAGCCCCCCATTGGTCATTGGTCCGCTCGCGCCCGTCCCGGCTGACGTGTTTCGAGAGACTTGCGCCCATTTTGCGACTGGCGTTTCGGTGGCAACCACTTGCGCCAGCGACGGTTCGCCGCACGGTCTCACAGTTAGTTCTTTCACTCCCGTTTCCCTGAATCCGCCGCTGGTTTTGATCTGCGTCGATTTCGCGTCTTCTACCCACGAAACATTTAGCCTAAGTCCTGTCTTTTCCATCAACATCCTCGCGGAAGAACAGAAATCGCTGTCGGTCCACTTCGCTCAGTCGCCGGAAGGCGGTTTCGACCAGGTTGCCTGGAGCGCCGGAGCGACTGGCGCGCCGGTGCTGGCAGGTGTACTGGCCTCAATCGAGTGCGCGGTTGTGAACCGATTGGACGCAGGCGATCACACGATCGTCATTGGTGAAGTGATTGCAGCCGGATCGCGGGACGGGAAGCCGCTGGTCTATTTTGAGCGGGATTACCGGCGGCTCGATCTGGAGTGACGATAATGAACAGCCTCGCCACGCGCGCGCTCGGTCTGCTTTTGTTGCCAAGCGCGATCCGCGCCCAGCCACCTTACCCTGCGCATTGGTGGGCTCCCATCCCCGAAAACCAAAAAGCTGTCTGGGAAATCCTTCCGCAAGCCGCGCAACCGGGCGAAGTGATCCTCTCCAAGCGCAACGAGCTGGGGATTCTGTCCAATTTCGCGGCCACTCCCTTCACCTTGCGCGGCCAGCGCTACGCCAGTGTCGAGGGCTTTTGGCAGATGATGCTCTATCCGGAAAACTCGCACGACCCGCGCGCCGCCCGCGGCATTGTCTGGCCGCATACCCGCGCTCAAGTCGCCGCGATGACCGCGTTTGAAGCCAAGGATGCCGGCACGCTAGCGGAAGCCAACATGCAGAAGCTGGGGATCGGCTGGGTCACCTTCGAAGGCCAACGCATGCCCTATCGCTCGCAAGCAAGAGGCGAGCATTATCGCTTAATTGTCGCGGCCATGCGAGCCAAAATGGAGCAAAATCCGAAAGTGCGCCAGATTCTACTCTCCACCGGCAACCTGGTTCTGCGTCCCGATCATATCGAGGAACCCAACGCACCGCCTGAGTGGCGCTATTTCCAGATCTGGATGGACATCAGAAGCGGGCTGGAACACGATTTGCGGTGAGGGGGGCCGGGGAAGACACCCACATCCAATCGCTCCAAAAATGCGTAACGCTAGATAGTGAAGCACAAATGAAACGATTACCGCTTGCTTGCATTGTCCTGGCCTCTACCCTTGCCACTGCGGCCGAAAAGCCGCCGATCGTCTGGCAGGGCTGGTCCGATAACGTCTTCGACCAAGCCAAGCGTGAACACAAATTCGTGCTGCTGGATCTGGAAGCGGTTTGGTGCCACTGGTGCCACGTGATGGCCGAGACCACTTATAGCGACCCGCGGGTGATTGCTCTCATGCAATCTAAATACATTGCGGTTCGCGTGGACCAGGACTCGCGCCCCGATCTTTCCAATCGCTACGAGGATTACGGCTGGCCCGCGACGGTCGTTTTCGCCGCCGATGGCAGCGAGATCGTCAAGCGTCAAGGCTACATTGAGCCAACGAACATGGCCAACCTGCTGCGCGCCATCGTCGAAGACCCGTCGCCCGGCCCATCCGTCAAAGCCGAGCCAACCCTGCGCTTCGGCGCCGATTCACAACTTTCCGCGGAACTGCGCAAAGATCTTATCGCCCGCTTCCATGTTCAATACGACGAAAAGCACGGTAGCTGGGGCTTTGAACAAAAATACCTCGATTGGAACAGCGTCGAATACGCGCTGCTGCTGGCCCGCGACGGCGATGCGCAAGCCGGCCACATGGCCCGTCAAACTCTCGATCAACAGCGGAAGCTGATCGATCCCGCCTGGGGCGGCGTGTATCAGTACTCCGTCGGCGGCGATTGGAACGAGCCGCATTTCGAGAAAATCATGATGTTTCAAGCCGAAAACCTGCGCATCTATTCGATCGCCTATGAAAAATGGAAAGATCCGGCCTACCTGGCCGCGGCGCTCGACATCCACCGCTTCTTGAAGAACTTTCTCATGAGCCCCGAAGGCGCTTTCTATACCAGCCAGGATGCCGACCTGGTGGATGGCAAACACAGCGCCGATTATTTCAATCTCGATGACGCGGGCCGCCGCAAGCAGGGCATTCCGCGCATCGATAAGCATAGTTACGCGCGTGAGAATGGATGGGCTATTAACGCCGTCGCCACGCTCTATGCCGCTACTGGAGATCGTCAATACCTTGACGAAGCCTTGCGCGCAGCCGAGTGGGTCATCCAAAACCGTCCGCTCGGCGAAGGTGGATTCCGCCACGACGAAAAGGACGCCGCCGGTCCCTACCTCGGAGACACGCTGTCCATGGGCCGCGCGTTCTTAACTCTGTACGGAGTCACCGGAGATCGTCAATGGTTAGCCCGCGCCCAAGCCGCTGCCAATTTCATAGAGGCGAACTATAAGAGCCCCGACGCCGGCTATCTCACGTCCAAAGTTCCCACCGACCGCTCCTACACGCCCAAACAGCAGCGGGATGAAAATATCGCGCTGGTCCGCTTCAGTAATCTGTTGTCCAGATTCATGGCCAATCCCCGGTACAAACAGATGGCGGATTACTCCATGCGCTATCTCGTGGAGCCGACCATCGCACGCTATTTTCCGACGGCCGGAGTGTTGATCGCAGATAGCGAAATTTCCACCGATCCGATTCATATCACCGTGGTGGGCCACAAAGACGACGCTACCGCGCAGGCGCTCTTTCAGGCGGGCGCCAGCTACCCGGCGGCCTACAAACGCGTCGAATGGTGGGACACGCGTGAGGGCCGCCTCCCGAATCCCGACGTTCAATATCCGGAACTGAGCAAGCCAGCCCTGTTCATCTGCACCAGCAACACCTGCTCGGCGCCGGTGTATAAAGCGGAGGGTGTGCGCGGCAAGGTCGACAAACTCAGCGGCAGGAAAACCACGGTGGGAGCCGGCCCGGAATAAGTGGCGCAGATTGTCAATCTGCCGCGGGTTGTTAACCCGCGCGGTTGGAGTGCAGGGGCGACCAGGGGGTCGCCCGGCACAGGCTAAAGCCTGTGCCACGAGGCAGCCAAGTTGGCACGGACTTTAGTCTGTGCAGAAAATGTAGAAACTCCAGTGGGGTGACCAGGGGTCGGCCCCACAAGGCCAAACGAATTTGGTTTCATTCGTGCCGCAGCGCTTGCATCGGATCGACGCGCGACGCCCGGAAGGCGGGCTTAAACCCGGCGAGAAGCGCGATCGTCAAAAGCAGCAGCGCGGCCCCTCCGAGCGTCAACGGATCGGTTGGCTTCAGCCCAAAAAGCAGACTGGCTAACAGACGCGTGACGGCAAGGGCTCCGGCCAGCCCCACCGCAATCCCTAACAAAGCCAGCCAAAATGCCTCGCGCAAGACCATCGCCAGCACCACGCGAGCGCGCGCGCCGAGAGCCATTCGGATTCCGATTTCGTTAGTGCGGCGTTCCACGCCGTAAGCCATGATTCCGTAAATGCCGACCGCGGCCAGAATCAGCGCAATCAGCCCGAACCCTCCGGTAAGGGTGGCGAAGAGGCGTTCCTGCGCCAGCGTCGCGTCAATCTGCTGGGTCTGCGTCCGCACCTCCAGCAGCGGGAGATCCGGGTCGATGGCTTTGATCGCTTGCCGCACCTCGGTGACGATGCTCGTCGCACTGGCCGCCGTCTTCACTTCGAATGTCATGCCGTCGGAGTCTTCACTTTGCGTGTATGGCAGATACAACGTAGGCGGTGGCTCTTCGCGCAAATTGTAGTACTTCGCGTCGCCACTAACTCCGGCGATCTCGATTTGCTCAGTGGCGCCGTCCGGCCCGCATGCGGTTAGCGTCTTGCCAATAGGATTCACGCGCGGAAAGAACGATTCCGCCAGCTTCCGGTTGAGCACCGCGACCTTGGGCGAGCGGGAGGTGTCGGCCGCATCGAAACCACGTCCGAATAGAATCGGAATACCCAGCGTATCGAAGAATTGCGCGCCCACTCGATTTACCCAAGGATAATCGTCCGACTTGCGTGGTGGTCGCCCGGTAGGCCGGTAACAATTGTTCTCCGCGTCGTTCGCTAACAGCGCTTCGCCGGAGAGCGTTGCCGATTGCACGCCAGGTAGCGCGATGACGCTGGTCTCGATGCGGTGGAAGGTATCGATGCGTTCTTGCGGCCGGGAGTAATGCGATCTCGGCAAATTCACGTTAAACAGCAAAACGCGCTCGGGATTGAACCCTATCGACGTGGTCTTCAAGTTCTCCAGCGTACGCAAGAAAAGCCCCGCTCCGGTCAACAGGACGATAGAGAGACCTACCTGCAGCACGATCAGAGATCTTCCGAGAAGCGCGCTAGACCGGCCCGCCGTCATCCGTCCGGTCTCCTTGAGTCCGGCATTCACATCGGCCTGGGTGGAACGCCAGGCAGGGGCAACGCCAAAGAGAATACCGGTAAACACCGTGATTGCGAGGGCGAACATAAATACGCGCCAGTCAAAGCCGGTCTCAAACGAACTCGCTCTCCACGGCTCTTCGGTCAGCCGGGGAATAATATCGCGGCTGACGTAGCCGAGCACCAGCCCAGCGGCGCCGCCCAGAAAGGCCAGCAGCATGCTTTCCGTCAGCACCTGGCGGATCACGCGCCATTTGCCCGCGCCCATGGCCAGACGCACGCTCATCTCGCGCTGTCGCGCGGCCGAGCGAGCCAACAGCAGATTTGCCAGATTCACGCAGGCAATCAGCAACACCAATCCGGCGGCGGACAGGAGAATGTAGATCGGCTCCGCAAACATCCCGCTGCGCTGGTCCAGGCCGCGCCGGCCGGTCCCGACAGCAATATCCGGGAACTCCACTTCAGGCTTGCCGGGCATGGTCGCCCGCATCGCCTGGCGGAAAGTAAAGGCCATGGACGTCTCGGCAGTCTGGTCGCTGACACCGGGTTTCAGCCGTCCGATAATGTTGGTCCACCAGAAGAGCTCGGCGGTCAACAGCGAGCCTCTCGGATTGGGGATCACCTCCGGTTGCAGGCTCATCGGCAGAAATATCTCCGGTGTTCCGCCAGACTTTGCGCCTTTGAACTGCGGAGGGTTGACGCCGATGATGGTAACCGCCACGCGGTTGACATTGAAGCTCGATCCAAGTACGGAGGCCGACCGGCCAAAGCGCCGCGCCCAGTAAGCATCGCTGATCACCGCCACTGCATGATCGGCCGGCCCGATCGGCCTTCCCGCGATCGTCCGCACCCCAAGGCTCTGGTAGAAGTTATCGGAGACCAGTTCCGCATCCACCGGTTCCGGCTCGCCGCCGATGGTCGCCGTCAGCCGGTAGAGATCCTTAAATGCGGCCAGATCTTTGAAGACCTGGTTGTGGGCGCGCATCTCCTGGTAAATCGGATAACTGAACGGATTTCCGGTTTTGCGGCCGGACTTGTCGGTTCCGAAATTGCCCCATGCCGCGGGGATTTTCGTTTTGGGGCCTTTGATCCAGGCGAGCAGGCGCAACTTTTCCGGATGCGGCACGGCCAGGCTGGTGAGCAGCACTTCTTTCGCCAGCGTAAAAATCGTCGTGTTGGCGCCAATCCCGAGCGCCAGCGAGAGAATCGCGACGGCGGCAAAGCCAGTGTTCTGGCGCAGCATCCGCAACCCGAATCTCAGGTCAGCGCCCAGTTCATCCCAGAGGCGCAACCCGAGCGAAGCGCGGCAGTCCTCTTTCCGCGCATCGAGTCCGCCGAATTCGATCCGCGCGCGCCGCATCGCCTCCTCCCGCGGAACGCCGGAGCGGATGAGATCTTCGGCGTAGCTTTCCAGGTGAAAGCGCATTTCGGCGTCCATCTCGGACTCCATGCGCGTCCGCCCCAGCATCGCGGCGAACCAGGAACGCAGGCGGGCCGGGAGCGTCATAATTCCTCCGGCGCCGCGTTCAGAATGCGGCCAATGACGTCGGTCATGCGATTCCAGTTCGCCGCTTCCGACCGGAGTTGCCGCTTGCCAGCGGCAGTCAGATGGTAGAACTTGGCCTTGCGCTTATTCTCCGATTCGCCCCATTCGCTGGCAATCCAGCCCTGATGTTCCACGCGGTACAGCGCCGGATACAGCGAGCCCTGCTGGATCTCCAGCCGGTTCCGGGAAATCTGCTGGATACGGAGCAAAATGCCGTAGCCATGCAGCGGTCCCAGCGAGACGGCTTTCAGTATCAGCATGTCCAGCGTGCCCTGCAACAGATCGAGTTGTTTGCCCACAACGCAGTCCTCCTAGTTGATCTAGGAGAATAGTAACACCCTCTCCTAGTCTGTCAAGGAGTGAAGCCGACGCTCTTCCAAAGCTTGGCGGTATCGTAGAGCCGGCCATTGGCGACCACCCGCGACACTTTGCGCAGATCGGAGATGTTGGCGAGCGGATTGCCGTCGACCAGGATCAGGTCGGCACGCTTGCCCACTTCCACGGTTCCGGAATCGCGGTCGAGATTCATAGCGCGGGCCGAGACAATGGTCGCGCATTGGATGGCTTCCAGCGGTGTCATCCCAGCCCGCACGTACAGTTCGAGTTCGCGAATCAGGCCGTAGCCAACCAAGCCCGTGTCGCTGCCGGGTACGATCGTAACGCCCGCTTTATGCAGCGCTCCGATGGCCTCCAGGTTCCGCGCCAGCGCTTCGGCCCGCGCTTGTCTGGTACCACTGCCCATGCCGCGATACTTGGCGCTAAGAATGAACGGCGCTTTCGCGATACCGGGCTCGAAATCGGCAACGTCCACTTCCTTGGAGTGGCCGGCCATCTCGCCCCATCCGGCGGTTGGGTCAACGACGGTGTGATGATCCTTGAAGAACTGAACGGTCGTTTGCTCACCCGCCGAGCGCATCATGCGGGTGACGTAGTTCAGATGATTGATCTGATCCATGCCGGCCTCGACGCCTTCAAACGCGTTGAGCGCTTGCGGCACATGCCCGGTGACGGTCATGCCCAAGCGATGCGCTTCAGCGGTAATAGCCCGGATTACATCGGGCTGCAAAAAAGTGTACAGCTTGATCTGCTGAAATCCGGCGGCGTGATAACGGTTCACCACTGCGCGGCCTTCGTCCGGAGTTTCAGCCGTCACATGGCCAAAAGCTTTTAGCCCACCGGCGTCCACCAGTCCCGCTAAGAGCAGGCGTGGGCTCAGCGCGTTATTCCTCTCGGCGGCATTGCGCTGCGCGACCAGATAATCGAACTCGCCACCGCAATCGCGGGCCGTCGTGATGCCGGCGGCGAGCAAGGCTGGACCAAACTCGACGCCGGAAAAGTGCGTATGCATCTCCCAGAGTCCGGGCAACAGAGTCTGGCCTTTGGCATCCACCACAGCCATGCCATGTGGGATCTTCACCTGGCTGCGTGGGCCGACGGCAACAATGCGCGTTTTCCGGACGATCACCACGGAGTCGTCCACGGCGGCCGCGCCGCTGGAATCCACTAGCCGCGCTCCCACAATCGCGAACGTACCGGTGCGCTCGGGCCGAACCTGTCGTCCGAGGGTTGCCAAATCCGCGATCTCCTGCGCCACGCCGCTGCGATAGAGCCGCGCGAGCGCAGGCTCATATCCAGTGCGCACGGCCTCCATCGGTAATCCGCCGGCGAAGGTCATCGCCGCCACCAGATCTCCTTGCATATCGGTCCAGACTATTTCGCGGCCGAACATCAGATTGGCGATGGTGAAACGGTCGAGTGAAACTTTGCGGCCGTTCAGATCGATGCTGTCGCGCCCGGCGGGCTCGATCAGAATCGGCGCGGCATCCGAACCCACGCGCAAGGCGGGTAAATACGCCGGCTTGCCGTGCATCTGCCAGTAACGCAGCATCGCTGTCTGGACGGCGAAGGGGGGCGCGCCAAAGATAGTGAAGTAACGCTCCGGCGGCTGGAACGTGCGGCTGCTTCCGCCTTCCTGAACGGTGGCCTCCGCGCCATCGATGTTGGCACTGGCTTTGGATGACTGCCCGCTCACCTCCAGGCTGTCCGGCGTGTAGTCGTTCCGCATGCGCATAGTAGCCTTGGTGCTGCGCTGGTTGCCGCGGTCGGAGTACTCGATGGTGCTGTTCAAAGTCAAGCCGCCGTTTGAGGACACAATTTCGTAGTGCTCCTCGCCGATGGCGTGCAGGATCAAGTGAATGGTGAAGACGCCGGTTTCGGCGTGCAGCGAAAAGAGTCCCGCGGCCGCGAGCAAGATGAATCTCATGTGTACAGTCTCGCTCGCTTCACGCATGAGGCTTGAATTTGTTCTCACTCTTGCAATCGTTGCGCCCCGCGAGTAAAGTACCATGAAGTCATCCGTTTCCGCCCGCCTCGTCCGCGGATTCACCGCGTTCGCTTAAGCTCGAGGATACAAGTCGATGGACACCAGCCCTAGCGCGCATTTTGACGAAAGCTACGTTTTGACTTTGGAGGAGATTGGCAATCTCGCCACGCAAAGCGGCAAGCCGGCCGAGACTCTGATGAACGTGGTGGCGTTGATTGCCAAGCGTTTTCAGACAGACGTCTGTTCGGCCTACTTGTTGGAACCGGATCGGGCCAATCTGGTTTTGGCCGCGACCGTGGGACTCCGGCCGGAGTCGATCGGTACGGTTCGGCTGGCTCTTAATGAGGGCTTGGCGGGCCTGGTTGCCGAACAAGTACAGCCAGTGGCCGTGGAAAACGTAAAAACGCATCCGCGCTTCAAGTATTTTCGAGGGATTGGCGAAGACAAGTTCGAGTCGTTTCTTGGCGTTCCCTTGATCGACCGAGGCGTGCTGCAGGGCGTCCTGGTGGTGCAGACCGTGCAGGCTCGCGTGTTTCAGCCGGATGAGGTCCGGATGCTGGTAGAGGCGGCCGCGCAGGTCGCGCCGGCGGTGAGTGAAGCGCGCACGCTCGATCGTTTCATCGCTCCTTCGATGGAGCGGCTATGGGCGCTGGCGCGTAATCTTTGGTGGTGTTGGGACCACGACGCGGACGGCCTGTTTCGGGACCTCAACCCGTCGCGCTGGAGAGAACTCAACCAAAATCCCGTTTCGCTTCTCGCCGAAATGCCGTTGGCGGAGCTGGAACACCGCTGTCACGAACTGGGCCTCCACAGCCGCATCAACTACGCGTACCGCCGCCAGCAGGAGTATTTGCACGACGATCGCACCTGGGGCGCGACGCATGCCGGCGTACTGCGGCCGCGCCCGGTAGCGTATTTTTCGGCTGAATTCGGCATCCATGAATCGCTGCCGATTTACTCGGGTGGCCTCGGAGTGTTATCCGGCGATCACATCAAGAGCGCGGCCGATCTGGACATCCCACTGATTGGGATTGGTTTGTTCTATGGCCAGGGGTACTTTTTGCAGCGGCTGGACAGCACCGGTTGGCAGCACGAAGAGTACCTGCAGACCGATGTTACCCAGCTTCCGATGGAGTCGGCCATCAGCGCCAACGGCGAACGGCTGATGGTGCAGATCGAGACCAGAAGCGGATCGATTCGCGCCAAAGTCTGGCGTTTGAAGGTGGGCCGCTGCGATCTGTTTTTGCTCGATTCCAATGTCGAGGGCAACGCGCCGGAAGATCGGGAACTCACATCACGCTTGTATGGCGGCGACGGCCGTGTCCGGATAAGACAGGAGTTGTTATTAGGCGTGGGAGGTTTTCGAGCACTGCGGGCGATGGGAATCACGCCCGGAGTGCTGCATCTGAACGAAGGCCACAGCGGGTTTGCGGTGTTGGAAGCGATTCGCGGCTGCATGCTGGACGAGGGAGTGGTTTTCGAGGAAGCGGCCCGGCGCGTCTCGCGGCAGGTAGTGTTTACTACTCATACTCCGGTGCCGGCGGGCCATGACCGGTTTGAAGCGGATCTCATTGAGGAACATCTCGGACCTCTGCGAGATGAGTTGGGTCTTTCCCAGGGCGGTCTGATGTCTTTGGGCCGCGAGAATCCGGGCAATCACGACGAGCAGTTTTGCCTGACCGTTTTGGGCCTGCGGCTGTCGCGGCGCGCGAATGCGGTTTCGAGTCTGCACGGAGAAGTCTCGCGAGCCATGTGGACCGGCTTGTTTCCCGGAAAGACTCAGGATGAAGTACCCATCGGACACATCACCAACGGCGTGCATGTGCCTTCCTGGCTGGCGCCGCAGATGTTCCGTCTCTATGATCGCCATCTGGGAACCGGCTGGCACAAGCACAGCGGCGAGTCGCGTATTTGGGAACGGATTGAGAGCATAGACGATGGCGAGCTATGGGAAACGCACCTCAGCTTGAAATCCACCTTGCTCGAGTTTGTGCGCTTCCGCGCGGAAGAACAAGCAGCCCGGCGCAACGAGACCCACGAAACGCTGCAAAAGCTGAGCCGTGTGCTGAGTCCCGATGCGCTGACCATCGGATTTGCGCGCCGTTTCGCTACCTACAAAAGAGCCAATCTCTTTTTGGCCGATATCGAGAAGCTGGCGTCCATGGTGAACGATCCCAAACGTCCGGTGCAGTTTGTGTTTGCCGGAAAGGCCCATCCTCGCGATGAACCGGGCAAACGAGTGCTGCAACAGATTGCCGAGCTGATGCGCGATCCCAAGTTCGCCGACAAGTTTGTGTTCGTGGAAGATTACGACATCAATGTCGGACGGCATTTTGTGCAGGGCGCGGACGTTTGGCTCAACAATCCGCGCCGGCCGCTGGAGGCGTCCGGAACCAGCGGGCAAAAAGTGGTTTTGAACGGCGGCTTGAACTTGTCGGTGCCGGACGGCTGGTGGGCGGAGGCGTATGACGGCTCGAACGGCTTCTCCATTGGCACTGGCCGCACGCATTCCGACATGGATGTTCACGATACGCGGGATGGCGAAGAGCTCTACCGGACGCTGCGCGAAGAAGTGATCCCGTTGTACTACCAGCGCGACCGCGATGGACTGCCGCGCGGCTGGATCAAACGCATGAAGCGGACCATCCGGACATTGGGCTGGCGGTTTAACGCGGATCGCATGGTGATGGATTACACGCTCAAATGCTACGTGCCGGCCGCGGGCGGAACGTCCAGCAACATGGGGGGAGCGGCCGGGGCGTGACGCGGTAGCATGCATTCATATGCATCAGCACAACCGCCAAGCCCTACGTGTGCGCCGGGTGGATGAATGTAACACGCTGGACGAGCTTTTCACGGATTGCCTGCCGGCTTTCGGGGGCGGATACCTGCGGCGGATTTATTCGATTCTTGACCGCGCCATCGGCAGCGGCGTGCCGCTCACGCTGGCGATATCCGGCCCGGTGACGGTTTCCGGCCAGCACCATACCTGGCTGATTCCGTTGTTGGAGACGGGCTGGGTGGCCTATCTCAGCACCACCGATGCGGTTTGCTATCACGACGGCCACCGTAGCCTACACGATCACGCCGCTGAGCCGTTCTATGAAGTCGGGCTGAGTTCCAACGACGCCTCGCTGCGCGATGAGGGCGTGATCCGCGTCACCGACGTTGGTTTTGATGAGAGCGTGTTGCTCGATCAGGACCGGTTGCTCACGGCCATGCTGCAGACGCCGGAATTTCAGAAGAAGATGACCGGCACCGAGATGCGCTACCGCTTGGGCCGTGTCTATCAGGCGCAGGAACGGGCCAAGGGCGTGCCTCATGGCTTGATGGCCACTTGCCATCGCATGGCGATTCCCGTGTTTGTCGGCGCGGCGGCGGATGGCAGCGTGTTCTTGAATTCCATGAAGCTCTGGGCCATGCGGCAAGCGGAGTTGATTCCGGAATATGGTTTCGAACTGGACTTGCATGCCGAGGTGTTTGAAGCCTGCGCGTATCATCGCTGGGGATTGTTCGATAGCGACGCGCGAGCGCTGGCTACGTTCGTGTTGGGCGGCGGAGTTCCGAAGAACTACAACCTGCAACCGGAGCCGGCGCTCAGCCAGGTGCTGGGCTTGGAGAATGTCCGCGGGTATGAGTTCGATGTGCAGATTACCACCGCGCCGGTAACCGACGGGTCGCTATCGTCGTGCCCGCCGGCCGAGGCAGTGACCTGGGGCAAGGTGGACAAAGATAAATACTTGCAGACCACGGAAAGCGCGCAAGCGGATTATACGATGGTGATTCCGTTTCTGATCAAGGCGCTGCTCGACAACCGGAAACGCTTTGAGCAGCGCGCCGCGGAGGTCGGCCAGAAGGCGCTGATTGCCGATGACCCGCGCGCTAAAGGCTATCTGCGGCCGCGGCAAGGCTATCGACTGTATGAGCAGCGGGATACGCTGACGGGGCGGCTGATGGAGGATGTGCGCGCGAATGCGGAATGGCTGAAGGGCACGCTGGGGTATGCGCTGGAGAATGGGGCCGGGATGCGATAGCGTGTTGAAGAAAGAACAGGCTGGAGCCAGTGCATCTAGATCAAGCACCTAGCAATACATACTAGAGTCTGTGCCTTACAAGTGGCACAGACTTCAGTCTGTGCTGGTGGCAATTTCAAGTCCGTGCGAGTCTCGTACCCTGATATTCGAGCTCCTTTGAGATAAGCACAGGCTGAAGCCTGTGCCACCTTTGCTGCGCTACGATAGCACTTCATGAGGAAAGCCATCGCTTGCGTCACCCTCCTGCTGCTGGCCGGCATTGCCCGGCCGAACGGCACATTTCAGCTCACCATCGACAACATCATGCGTGGACCCGAGTTGGTAGGCTATGAACCAACCGACGTGCGTTGGTCCGGCGATGGCGCGCGAGTTTATTTCCGCTGGAAGCGGGCGTCCGATCCGCTGTTGAACGATCCGGATACCTACGTGGTGAACCGCGACGGGTCCGGCTTGCGCAAGCTCTCCGATGTGGAGACAGACAATGCGCCGCCGGCTTCGGGAGACTTCAGCAAAGACCGCATGCGAATTGTTTACGCTCGCGAGGGCGATGTCTACGTCTACGATGAAGCCACCGGTCAAACGCGGCGATTGACGCATACCAACGATGTCGAGAGTAGTCCGCATTGGCTGAAAGACGGCCAGCGGGTCGCGTTCACGCGGGCCAATAACCTTTATGTACTTTCGTTAGTGGATGCTTCGATTGAGGAGATGACGGACATTCGGATGCCGGGCCCGGCTGGCGCCTCGGCTTCGCCGAAAGACGAGCAGAAAGGCACTCCTAACCAGGAATTTCTCAAGAAGGAAGAGAAGGATCTGCTGCTGGTGGTACGCGAACGCGCCGCCAAACAAGCCGAGGAAAAAGCCCGGCGGGAGCGCGAGAATCCGCGCAAGCCGTTTACGCTGGCTGCACGGCAGACCGTTCGTAGTCTGCAACTTTCACCGGACGAGAGCATGGTGATCGCCTCCATCGTCGAGCGCGAGGAGAAAACCAAAAATGCAATTGTCCCGAACTTCGTGACGGAGTCGGCCTATACCGAAGACATCAACTCGCGCAACAAGGCGGGCGATGTAGAAAACAAGTCCAAACTGGCGATCCTCAGCGTGCGGACGGGCGAAGTGAAATGGGTGGACCACGGGCAGAAAGGCGAAGTGCAGTTATCGCAGCCGGTCTGGTCTGAGGATGGCGCGCGGGCGGTGTTGCTGGCTCGCGCCGCGGACAACAAAGACCGCTGGGTGATGGCGCTCGATCCCGCAACGGCCAAGACTCGCGTGCTGGTGGACAATCACGATGACGCGTGGGTGGATGGGCCGGGCGCGTTCACGCTGGGCTGGATGAAATCGGATCACGACGTGTATTTTCAATCCGAGCGTAGCGGGTACTCACAGCTTTATAGCATCGGCTTTGAGGGCGGCGAACCGAAAGCGCTGACATCCGGAAATTTTGAGGTGCTCGACGCGGTGCTCTCCAAAGATAAGAGCAAGTTCTTTTTGACCACCAGCGAGGCCGATCCGGGTGAGCACCAGATCTACGAAATGCCCGCGGAGGGCGGAGCGCGCGTGCGGCTGACCACCATGCCGGGCGGGCACAGCGCGGTGCTATCTCCGGATGAACGCTGGATGGCGGATGTGTATTCCTACACCAATAAACCTCCGGAACTGTACTCGGGCGAAGTGAAAGCCGGAGCGGAGGAGACTAAATTGACATCCTCGCCCGCCCCGGAGTTCTGGCAATATCCCTGGCTTGATGTTCCCATCGTGACCTTCACCGCGCGCGATGGCGTCAAGGTCCGGGCTCATATTTATAAGCCGGCCAACTTCAAGAAAGGCGGCCCGGCGGTAATTTTTGTGCATGGAGCGGGATATTTGCAAAATGTGCACCGGCGTTGGAGCAATTATTATCGCGAGTACATGTTCCATCACATCTTGATGGAACGCGGCTATCTGGTTTTGGATATCGACTATCGGGGTTCGGCCGGTTATGGGCGCGACTGGCGCACCGCAATTTATGAACATATGGGCGGCAAGGATCTGGAAGACCATGTGGACGCCGCGAAGTGGCTGGTTGCGCAGCATGGCGTGGACGCCAAACGAATTGGGATTTACGGCGGCAGTTATGGCGGCTTTATTACGTTGATGGCGATGTTCACTACGCCCGATGTGTTCGCGGCCGGCGCGGCGTTGCGGCCGGTGACGGATTGGGCGCATTACAATCATCCCTATACGTCAAACATTTTAAACAATCCCCAGAACGATGCAGACGCATACCGGCGGTCGTCGCCGATTTATTTTGCGCAGAATTTAAAAGGCGCATTGCTGATCTGTCACGGCATGGTGGATACCAACGTACATTTTCAGGACACGGTGCGGCTGGTGCAGCGCCTGATCGAATTGCGAAAAGAGAACTGGCAGGTGGCGATGTTCCCCGTTGAAGATCATGGATTTGTGCAGCCTACCAGTTGGGCGGATGAATACAAACGGATCCTGGCTCTGTTTGAAGCGAATTTGAAAAGTGACGCGAACCTGAAGAAATAGGGGGAACTCGACGTGAAAATGCGCTTTTTGCTTTTGTCTTTGTGCGCGGCTGCCTTTGGCGACGAGGCGTATCAGAAGCCGCCGCAGCGGATCCTGGACATTCTTAACGCGCCCGATACGCCACGCGCGTTTGTCAGTCCCGTTTATACGTATGTGCTGCTGGCCGAGCCGCTACGCTATCCTCCGATCTCCGATGTCGCCGCGCCTATGCTGCGGCTGGCGGGCGAGCGGATCAATCCTCGTAACAATGGGCCGCACCGCGCGCCAATGTTCACCACGCTGGTGCTCAAGCGGGTGGATGATGGCGCGGACGTGACAATCGCACTTCCAGCGGGCGCGAAAATCAGCACTCCCAAGTGGAGTCCGGATGGGAAACAGTTTGCGTTTGTGAACAGCACGGCGAATTCGCAGGAGTTGTGGATTGGCTCAGTAGCTGGCGGCCGGACGCACAAGGTCGACGGAGTGCAGTTGAACGCGTCGCTGGGCTACAACGACGCCTTCCAATGGCTGGGCGATTTGAAGCTGATCGTGACGGCCGTGCCGGCGGGACGCGGGAATCCTCCGGCGGAAGCCTCGACGCCCACGGGCCCGCACTCGCAGGAGAGCCTGGGGCACTCCGGGCCAACTCGGACGTATGAAGACATGCTCAAGAGCGCGCATGACGAAGCGCTGTTCGATTACTATGCAACGTCGCAGTTGGCGATTGTCGACGCGGCCAGCGGACGCGCGCGGGCGTACGGTCAACCGGGCTTGTTTGAGCAGATCGCGCCCGCTCCCGATGCGCAACACGCGCTGATCGCCAAGGTGCGTCATCCCTATTCCTATCTGCATCCGTTTTACGATTTCCCGCTGGATGTGGAAATTTGGGATGGCGGCGGTAAGGTTGCCATGAATGTGGCGAGCCTGCCGTTGGCGGATCGCGTGCCGATTGGCGGTGTGAGGACAGGACCGCGGGATTTTGCGTGGCGGCCAACGGAGCCTGCGACGTTGCTGTGGGTGGAAGCGATGGATGGCGGCAATCCGAAGGAGAAGGTTCCGCATCGCGACCGGATTCTGATGGCGCAGGCGCCGTTCACCAGCGAGCCCAAAGAGGTTTGGAAGGTGGAAGAGCGTTTGCGCGGCATGTTGTTTGGAGAAAACAACGGAACTGTTTTTGTAGAGGACTATGAACGCGACAAGAAGCGCGGGCGTATGTTCTACGTGACGCCGGGGGACGAGCCGAAGGTGCTGTGGAGCTTGAACGTGCAGGACGCGTATCACAATCCGGGACGGCCGGTGATGAAGACTCTGGCCAATGGCTACAAGGTGGTGCGGGAAGAAGGTGGATCGATCATGCTGAGCGGGACCGGCGCCACGCCCGCGGGAGACCGGCCTTTTCTCGACCGGATGGATCTGGCCAGCGCGAAAACGGAACGGTTGTTCCGGTCGGGAGAGAATCAGCTAGAACATATCGAGGCTGTTTTGGATGATGCAGGAAGCAAGATTCTGACGCTACGCGAGAGCGCAACGGAGCCACCCAACTACTTTATAAGGACCACCGGACCAAATGGCAGCGAGCGCGCGTTTACGCATTATCCCGATCCCACGCCTGGTTTGCGTGGAATCACCAAGCAACTGGTGACCTACCAACGGCAGGATGGCGTGAAGTTGTCGTTCACGCTCTATTTGCCGCCGGATTATAAGGCGGGAACGAAGCTGCCTACGGTGGTTTGGGCGTATCCGCTCGAATACAACGATGCCGGCACCGCCGGGCAAGTGACGGGCTCACCCAACGCATTTACGCGCGTGGCGGGACCGTCGGAACTGTTCTTTCTGCTGGAGGGCTACGCGGTGCTGGACAACGCGGCGATGCCGGTGATCGGCGATCCGGAGACGGTGAACAATACATATCTGGATCAAATTGTTATGGACGCCAAGGCGGCCATCGATAAGGCGGTGGAAATGGGCGTCACGGATCCGGACCGGGTGGGCGTCGGCGGTCACAGCTACGGCGCATTTATGACGGCGAACCTGCTGGCGCACTCGAATCTGTTTCGCGCCGGAATTGCGCGCAGCGGCGCTTATAATCGCACGCTGACTCCGTTCGGTTTCCAGAACGAGCGGCGCACGCTATGGGAAGCGCCGGAGGTCTATCTGCGCATGTCGCCGTTTCTCAGCGCGAACAAGATCAAGGCGCCAATCTTGTTAATCCATGGTGAAGCGGACGACAACCAGGGAACCTTCCCGGTGCAATCGGAGCGCATGTATATGGCGATTCGGGGCAACGGCGGAGTGGTTCGTTATGTCACGCTGCCGGGAGAAGCGCACGGCTACGCGGCGAAGGAAACGATTGAGCATGTGATCTGGGAGGAGATCACCTGGTTCAATAAGTATGTGAAGAATGCGGAGCCGGCTCTGCCGAGCAACTGATGAACCTGTCGCCGGTAACGCTGGAAGGACGCCACGTCCGCTTGGAGCCGTTGACGCTGGCCCATCTCGATGGGCTGAGCGCAGTGGGGTTGGATGAGGAACTCTGGCGATGGATTCCAATCCAGGTGCGGACGCGTGACGAGATGCGCGGGTACATCGAAACCGGCTTACGCCTGCAAGAAGCGAAAAGCGCAATGCCGTTTGCAACCGTGGAGCAAGCCACCGGACGCGTGATTGGCAGCACGCGGTATATGAACATCGACGAGCCGAACCGGCATGTGGAGATTGGGTCCACTTGGATTGGGCGGCCGTGGCAGCGCACGGCGATCAACACGGAAGCGAAGTTTCTGATGTTGCGCTATGCGTTTGAGACGTTGGGCTGTCTGCGGGTGGAGTTGAAAACGGATTCCCTGAATGACAAGTCCCGGCAGGCGATTCTGCGGATTGGAGCCAAGCAGGAGGGTATTTTCCGGAATCACATGATCTGCTGGAATGGGCGGATCCGGCATACGGTGTGGTTTAGCGTTATCGATTCGGAATGGCTGGAGGTGAAGGCGCGGTTGGAAGAGAGGCTGAGTTGAGAGAGAAGGAAGCCCGGCCAGGGGGCCGGGCGCGGGCGAGGGCGCCCACCCCACTATGGATAACAGCGCTTTTTCTTGTTGGCACGGCGCAGGGCGCCAACACCGTCACTATCGTTTACGATACGACGGCCGCACGCGCGGATCTGACCACGGGATGGGGGTTCAGCGCGGTGGTGGATTATCAGGGGCATCGCGTGTTATTCGACACGGGGAACAATCCGCGGGGATTTCTGGGGAATCTGGAGAAGTTAGGGATCGCCAAACAGTCGATCGAACATGTCGTCATCTCGCACGAGCACCCGGAACGGGACAGCCTGGTCAAGCGCCACCTGCCGGTGAGCCTGCTGTACTTCCTGAATTCGCTGATGCCCGATTCGGGGTCACAGGCGTCGGCCGTGGGTCTGCACGCAGATGCGGTCTCTGGTCCCACCCAGATCTCGGCGGGAATTTATTCCACGGGAATGATCGCCGGTTTACCGGATGAGCAGGCGCTGGCGATCGACACGCCGGCCGGTCTGGTGGTGTTGATGGCGTGCGGCCATCCGGGCATTGGAAAGATGATTGAAGCGGCGGAGAAGCAGCGCGGGCGCGGGAGCGTGCACCTGCTGGTGGGCGGCCTGCATCTATACGAACAAAGCGAAGGCGAGATCCGGCAGGTGATTGCCGACCTGAAGCGGCTGCATGTAGAAGCCGTCGCGCCCGCTTATTGCACGGGCGCTTTGGCGACTCGGTTATTGCGCGAGGCTTATGGCGGGCATGTCGAACCTGCCGGGGCGGGCCGCGTTATTGCGCTGGCAGGGCAGTGAAAGTTATAGAATGCACCCTATGGGATACTGTGGAGGGTCGGGCTTGGGTCCCGCGTCTGCGAGCGACGGTGGTTGGCCTACAGAGTTTCGCCGCTGGGACCAGTTCCATCCCGAACGCAACCTGGAAATTTTGGTTTGTCCGCATGGCTATGCGGGAGACCTGTTGCACGAGATCGAGTTCCGGGCGAGGCGCCGTGGTTTCATTGGGCCGGAGACGCTTGAGCCCAAGCGTTTAGAGGAAGGGATTCTTAGTATCGAGCCCTGGAACCGTATGTGCACAGACAAGCCCACGGGCTATTGTACTGGGGTCACCATGTTCGCGGCCATGCGCTGGCGGGTCGAGACCTCCACGGCCAGCTTCTTGGCCGATATTTCTCTCGTAAATTGGTGCTTTTGTGAGTGTGGGTCTGATTTTGCCACCAGTATTGTGGCGAAAATAGCGCCAGAGCGAATGCTCGAAAGCGCTGGAATCTCCTCGGCAGTTGGCCTGGCGAAGACGCTTATGGACGATCTGAAGGCTTGGCTGGGGAAGGTGCCGGTCTCTGAAATGCAAGTCGCTATGCGACGCAACTGGCGTCGTGCGACTGGAAATTAGCAGGTTATTGCGCTGGCGGCTTCTTCGTCCACTCTCCCACCCAATCGAGAAAAGTGTTGTACCACAACACCGAGTTCTGCGGCTTCAACACCCAGTGGCCTTCATCGGGATAAATCAGCAGCTTTGACGGCACTTTCTGCAACTGGAGCGCAGTGAAGAGCTGCATGCCTTGCGTGTAAGGGATGCGGAAATCCAACTCTCCGTGAATGACCAGCGTGGGAGTTTTGAAATTCTCGACGAAATTGCTGGGTGACCATTTCTCGTAGACTTCGGGCTTCTCCCACGGCGTGCCGCCATATTCCCAAAGCGGGAACCAAAGTTCTTCGGTCGCGCCGAATTCGCTGCGTAAGTCATAGACGCCCGCATGCGACACGAGACACTTGAAACGCGTGGTGTGGCCGAGCATCCAGTCCACCATGTAGCCGCCGTACGAACCGCCGGCCGCGGCCATGCGATCGGGGTCCACATAGGGCAGCGCCGCCACGTGATCCACTGCGGCCATGATGTCCTCGTAGACTTTGCCGCCCCAATCTTCCTTGATGTCCTCGGTAAATTTCTGGCCGTAGCCAGTGGAGCCGCGCGGGTTGGGCTCAATCACGACGAAGCCCGCGGAGGCGAAGACCTGCGCGTTCCAGCGGTAGGTCCAGCTCTCGCCCCATTCGCCTTCCGGACCGCCGTGGATCAGGAACAGCACCGGATACTTGACGCCCTCCTGGAAGTTGTTCGGCTTGACGATGAAGTTCTGCACTTTGGTTTTTTCGGCGCCTTCCACCCAGAAGTCTTCGAGGGCCTTGAGCCCATATTGCGCCAGCAAACTATCGTTGAGATGCGTGAGCGCCACGGGCGCGCCGCCGCCCGAAGAGATGCGGTAAATCTCAGTTGGCGCGGAACCGCTTTGTCCGGTATAGATCATGGTTTTGCCGTCGGCGGAGAACACCAGATCGTCCAGCGTTTGCGGGCCGCTGGCGATCACTTTGGTGGCGCCGCCTTTGCTCGAGATGATCTGGATGGTTTGCCGCCCGCGATCCTGCGCGGTAAAAAAGATGCGCGAGGAATCGGAAAACCAGGCGAAGCTGGAGACCGGGCGATCGAGGCTATCGGTGAGGATGGTGGTCCGGTTGTTGGACCGGTCCAGCACGGCCAGCCGCCAGCGGTCGCTTTCATAGCCGCCGCGCTCCTGGCTGCGATAGGCGATGAACTTTCCGTCGGGAGAGTATTGCGGAGACAGATCGGCGCCCGGACTGGTCGTGAGTTTTTTTGAATCGCCGCCGTCGATCGGGACCGCAAATAAATCGGAGTTGGTGCTGGTGGCGGGCGACGCGTCGGCGTTCATCGCATAGACGACTTCAGACGAATCGGGCGAGATCGCGTAATCGTCCGGCCCGCCGAGAGAGAACGGCGGCACATCGCGATTGCCGGGCGTCAGATCTTTGGGCGGACCTCCCTCGATATCCATCACCAACAGATGCGAACGGCGCTTGGTCTGCCAGCTTGTCCAGTGCCGGTAGAGGAGTGAAGTGTAGGTGCGCGCTTTGACTTTGCTCTTGTTCTCGTCTTCGAGGCGAGTCTTGTTGCAGAGATCGTCGTTGCAATCGGGGAAGACGTTACTGAGGAAGAGCAGCTTTTTCCCGTCGGGCGAGAAGAGAACGCCATCGGCTTCGGTGGAAAGACTGGTCGCCTGTTGCGCGTTGCCGCCATCCGGATCCATCAGCCAGATTTGCGACGACCCGCCGCGGTTGGAAATATAGGCGATGCGCTTGCCATCGGGCGACCAACGGGCACGCTGGTTGAGAGAACCGTCATGCGTGATCTGGCGCGGCGTGCCGCCCGAGGTGGGGATTGTATAGATTTGGATGGGCTTGATGTTCTGATCCACGTCTACCCGCTGCACGCTGAAACTGACGGTCTTGCCGTCGGGAGAAAGCTGCGGGTCGGAGATGCGCGCAATCTGGAGCAGCGCCTGGACGTCGAATGCCGGTTTCTGCGCCGAGGCCAAGGCGGTGAGACAGAGCCAAGCGCATGCCAATCTGGTCATCTCCACGATTGTAACGGGCGAGAAAGGTGGAGAGTCTTCTCGGGAAAAAATACAGCGACTATTCCACGTCGGTTACCATTCCGTAATTGGGCTTCAACTACCTTGAGAGCGAGGCGAACGAAGAGGGTCGCTCTGCCTGTGGCCAAGCCACTGCCAGAACCATCGCTCCCGTCAACGATCTTCGGCCCGACACCACAACCAGGCCGGACGAATTGCGCATCGCAAATCGTATCAACGTGCCACCAATCTGTAGCTGGTGTTCGGCCTCTGCCGACGCGAGTACGCGAATCAGCGCCACTCTTGTTTTCTCGTCTGCGTAGTTCCGCTCGACAACTAATGAAGAAGCCGGGGTCTTCTTTGGGTCGTAGCGAAGCGTCGCGACTTGAACCTTTTGCAGTTCCCAGACCCTGATAAAAAAGGCTTCTTCGGAGACGCCGAAGGCGCCTGCGGCGCGCAAAATTGCATCAATGAGTGCGGGTTGATCGCGCGGAGTGAGCCAGGAGTTGACAAGAGTTGAGGGCATCAGGAGATTCGTCGCGAACGTGTCACACCATTTCTCAAGGGTGGTTCTCGATACACCCGGAGGCTGTTTGAATTCTCCGAACCTTTTCTCGCAGGCCAGTCCCAGAACCCAGTGACCCAACTCGTGGGCGATGGTAAATCGCCTTCGCTCCTCCCTGTCATTCTCGTTGACGACGATCTCCGCACCCAGTCTCCCCAAAGGCAATAGGTACCCGCTTCCATCCAGATCCTCTTTGACCACCTGAACATTCTGCCATATGGACAGTACTCTTTCGAGGTTAACGGGCGGGCCGCTTATGTCGGCTTTTTTTAGCAGTCGTTCAGAGATCTGCTCTGGATTCGGCAACGACGAGGGTATATTCAGCGCCATGGTTCTTCAATGTCATGCAACAATCTCACCAGGTACCGCCGCAACAAGGCTCTGCGATCCTTGTCGGAGAGACCCTGGAATCTAGCGGCAGCCGACATTGTCTTATCGCGTAACAACGATTGGAGACTTGCAATAATGCTCTCATTGTAGTCGGGGTTGACCAGTTCCGCCACCGTTGTTTTGAGAGCCGTAGCAATCAAGCGAAGTGTTGTCAGCGATGGATTGGCGATTGTGTCAATGTTGTCCTCTATCATGGCTAGCCCGTCCGGCGTGAGGCCAACCCGAGCAGCCAAATCCTCTCTGGACAAGTTTTCCTCAAGGCGCAAGTCCTTGACTTTGGCCCCGACCACATTTACGCCAAACTCGTTCATCGTAAGTCTTCGTTGCTCCAGCAGCGGTCTGATCTCCAACAGACGATCTTCGAGCATTGCCCGGAGGTCTTCTGGCTCGTGATACCGGATCTCAATCTTTACGCTTGGAATCCCTGTGACCATTCGGCTCACACGCTGATCGCCGGGTGCGATTAGAATCATAGGGACAAGCGCGTCGTAGGCAAAGCCGAGTTCCTCACCGGAGCCAGTGCTGGGAAAGTGGCACAGGTGAATGAGAAGATCTGAGCTAACCACTCGTTCGCGATCCGTGTTGAATACTTCAATGTCAGGCAGATCGGCGTTGTGGACCGGATCAGTTTTCTTGCGGGGTTCATAGAGATCGACGTCGACTGCACGACACACAATGCTCACAATGTCCGAGAGGTGAACGATGAGCGACCTCTCAGTAGCCGATAGGCCGGTTAGCGCCGACGCTAAGTAAGCGCTGAGTGGCACTCTCTTGGAGCGTGGGTGCACAAGAACCGGGCCAGCCACAGGTGAAAGATCAGCCTCTTGATCTCCTTTGTCGGGATAGAGCATCAGTTGCTGAGAGCGGCGGACCACTTCTTCTGGATCTTGCTCGTCAAAGTGGCCTTGAATTCTGTGAGACAGAGCTGGAACCAAGGATTTATAATTGTGGTCCATAAATTATCTCCGGGTAAATTCGCTTTGGTTGTGTCGTAATACATTCTTTGTTACGAACAACTAACTGGACGTGGGATTGCGTCAACAGCCTGGAGCCTGGGTAAATGGGATCACCTTCGAGAAATGGAGCTCTGACCGTTTCGCACTCCGGCAACACGTAGGTCGTCAAATAGTTGATAACCAAACAGTCGAGAAGTCGAGCCTTATTCTTGTTCAATGGCAACAGCCTGCCGCTCTTCAGAAAGGCCTCGTGAAGGCTCTCGTATGACAAGCGCAAAACCGAGGTGTATTGGATGTCAGTGAGGTCGAGACACGCACCCAGTCTAATCGTTGCCTCAATGACGGCGCCCCGATCGCGATACTTTTGTCGCGCCCACTGCCAGGCCCGCAAAGGCGCGTGTTCCCAGAAATAGATCCCGTGTCCAAGCCAGTCATAATCGTTCTTGCTCGGAACGAACTCTCCGGACGAAACAATCGTTTCCGCGGATTCCTCATTCGTCCCATGAAAGCCCACGACAATTCGAGTGTCACGAGCCATCGTGGGAGAGCTCTCAGAATGTAGCTGGCCGCCGAACGCTCGTTACCTCCGCCTGTGCCTGCTTA
This sequence comes from Bryobacterales bacterium, assembly GCA_963836595.1. Taxonomy (GTDB): domain Bacteria; phylum Acidobacteriota; class Terriglobia; order Bryobacterales; family Bryobacteraceae; genus DATFZA01. The sequence goes on along the minus strand of CAWIKC010000001.1, from coordinate 1,155,156 downwards.
CTATCGTACTACCGCGATACGCAAGTCGCTGGTCGAACCCCGTAGATCGCCGTCGTTAAATCATCGTACAGTTCGGTTCTCGCGACGTGTGTGGGCCGGCTCAGGTGGACAGGAGATTCATCAAGAAGCCGCGTGTGATGATTGCAGTATGTTTCCTGTCCGTCTGTCGCTTGCTTTCGCGCTGATTGCCGTTGCGTCTGCTGCCGGCTTGGATCCCGTTTACCGGCAGCTATCGCATGATATCTTCCAGCAACTGATCGAGATCAACACGACCGATTCGGTGGGCAGCACGACTCTAGCGGCAGAGGCCATGGCCAAGCGGTTGCGGGATGCGGGGTTTGCAGCCCAGGATGTCGTGGTGCTGGGGCCGAATGCGCGCAAAGGGAATATGGTTGCCCGGTTGCACGGGAACGGCTCGCACAAGCCCATTCTATTTATGGGGCATCTGGACGTGGTGGAGGCGCGGCGCGAAGACTGGACTTACGATCCCTTCCAATTTCTCGAGAAAGACGGCTATTTTTATGGGCGCGGCACCGAAGACATGAAGTCCGGCGACGCGATCATGGTCACGACTTTTATCCGGCTGAAGAAAGAAGGCTACACGCCGGATCGCGACTTGATTTTGATGCTGACGGCGGACGAAGAAGGCGGACAGTCGAACGGCGCCGATTGGCTGGTGAAGCATCATCGGGACTTGGTGGACGCCGAGTTCGCGATCAATCACGACGGCGGAGGGGTCTATACAGTCCACGGCAAGCCGCTGGTGGTTTCGGTCGACGCGACGGAAAAGCTGTATGCGGATTATGAGCTAAAGGCGACCAATCCGGGTGGACACAGTTCGCTGCCCGTGCCCGATAACGCGATCTATCACATCGCCGAAGCCCTGGCGCGGCTGGAACATTACCGTTTTCCGCTGGAGCTGAACGAAATCACACGGGCGTATTTCGAAAAGATTGCGGGAGTGTCGCCTCCGCAGACGGCCGCGGATATGCGGGAAGTGTTAAAGCCGGCGCCGGATCCCGCCGCGGTGGCGCGGCTGTCGGCCGATCCAATCAACAATTCGACTCTGCACACCACTTGCGTGGCTACGCGATTGGATGCGGGACACGCTAACAATGCGCTGCCGCAGATGGCGCGCGCCAATGTGAACTGCCGGATTTTGCCCGGGCATTCCAAGGAAGAAGTGCGCCAGCAATTGATCCGCGTGTTTGCCGATCCGGCGATCCAGGTCCGGTATGTCGCCGATAACGGCCAAGCCAGCGATACGGCGCCCGATCGCGCTCCGGCGAAACCAGAGCCGATGCGAGCCGATGTTTTGAAACCGCTTGAAAGAATCGCGGATCATATGTGGCCCGGCGCTCCGGTGGTGCCAACCATGGCGACCGGAGCGTCCGATGCTATTTACACCAATCCAGCCGGGATTCCGACTTACGGTGTGTCCGGGATTGCGGTGGATTTGGATGACATTCGCGCGCATGGAAAGGATGAACGCGTTCGTGTGAGTTCGTTCTATGATGGCGTGGCGATGTTCTACCGGTATGTGAAAGCGCTCATCGGGAGTGAGTGAGTAAGGAAGCTCGAGCCCATATCGTCGATCCGCGCTCGCAATGCGGTCGAACTCACTTTAGTCCGAGGAAACCCTCGAATGGGCCCCTGCGACGGTTGAGGTTCTGGCTGAAGCTACAGACCGGGGATGTTCCCGCGCAGCAAGTGATCATGTGGGAGGCTGACAGCAGGTCACATGCGTGATCGATTGCGGAACACCATTGCAATCATTGCCGCTGATTTTGATCGTGGCTGTTTGACAGGCGTTTCCATGATAGCAATCTAAGCCGCAGGTCGCGGTCGCTCCAGTGTAACTCGCTGAATTAACGCTGGGGCTGAACGTTAGCGAGTAAGTGTCGAAGAAGGGGCCAGGCGGACTGGTTTGGGGAGTCGTGCAAAAAAAAATAGCCGCTGGGTCCGCTGACCCCAAGTGCGCAATAGCTCCCTGTCGCTACTATCGGACAACTCTGGCCCGACGCAGCAGGTGAGCAAAAGGCACAGAATACTATATAAGCAACAGCGCCGAACGCCGCTCGATTTATCATGGTACGCGCCTCCTTGGTTTAGTAGATAGCCAGCAAGCCTGTTGATTGGTCGGCAAGAATCAGCTTGTTTCCAATCGCTCCCCTGCCTGGGAATATGTACCCTTTAGGGTTGACGGATGATACTTGGCTGGGCAAGCTAGGCAGCTCAAGGCCGATGACGCTCGAAAGGCGTCCCTGGTCGGGATCGAAAACTGCAACGAAGGCGCCTCTTGAGATGTGAACTCCTGAGAGGCAGACATAAAGGAGGCCGTCGTCTCCTGGGGTGGCCCAGAGGACCCGGGAATGCTCGGAAGCGATGGGCATCTTCGGAACGTCGGCTCCGATCAGCCGATATGCATCGTCCAGCGGAGCTGGGTAAGAGCGGAGAACGGATCCATCACGTGCATATAGGGTGATCAGCTCCGAGAGATCCCCGAACGTAAAGTCGACGCCGAGCTTGGCGGTGCCCGCAATTACAAATTGGCCTACCGAGGCGTCCGGGCCATGGTCCCGTGGTTGAAAACGAATGCGGGCGCCACTATTTCCGTGGAAGAAGCCAGCCTCTCCCCACCACAGCAGACCTGCGGCCGAACGAAATGGGATTGCCGCCCGTGTTGGAAGAGTATAAGATCCGACATTGCTTCCGTTAGCATCGAGGACAGTTATGGTGCGAATATCTTGACCCGATTTAGCACGGGCGAGCACGTGGATGCGCTGATTCTCGTCCAGGACGATGCTCTCGACGGGGGTTTTCATGGGAAAAGAGCGTATGGAGGCTTCATTTCCGATCACCACCTGTGCGTCGTTGGGCGAGGACCGCATGAGAACGGCCCAAGTCCCGCCGGAAGCGGTTAAATCCGCCGCCCCGTATCGTAAGGGGTCCGGCGTCTGATCGGCTCCCGGCTGCAGAAAGTCCGTGAGACGGACCACCTGGCTAGGGGAACTTGCGATCAAAGCCGGGTTCTGAGCAAAAGCGCCTCCTACAACGGCGAGCAAGGTCACGGTATGAACAAAACGAGGAATTCTGAGGAAAATACTTTCAGTTACCATGGAATTGCAATCTTTCTGATAGTGAATTCAACTTACCGATCTGTTTGAGACGGGCGAGTGCCGGCAGCCCCGAGCGTAGGGGCTTTTTGAAAATTCGGGGACGAGTTGGAGGACCCGGCGGCGCCGACCGAATACGGTTGTTCCTCGGGTGGTTCGACCAGTAGCAGGACGTCGTAGCACCGGCCGTCTTCTTGCCCATTTACGTCGGAGATTTTTGCTTCGTACCGAAACTGATTACCGAACTTATCGGTGAAGCTGCTTTCGGTGTAATTCAATCCGATCCAGCGGATGCCGGACTGCACGAGCGTCAGAAGCTCGCTTGGTTCACTGATTCCGTTGTGATTGCCGTCTACCCATATCCGCAGACGAGAAAATACCGCGTCGCCGGGGTCGATCATGCCATTCCCGTTCCCACCTTCTTCCGCACTGTCAAAGAGCGCCAGCGCCTTATAGCCATTCGGGCTTTCACTTGCGGGTTTGAGGCGTCAGATCGCCGAACAACTCCGTGGCGTCGTCAATAACACCGTTACCATTCCGATCAAGAGCAAGCCAGCCATTTGAATAGCCCGGCGCGGTCCAACTTGTCTGCCTCGGCGGTTCGCCGGGTTTGAAAGTGAATTTTACGCCGTTGGCTACGCTGGTTAAATGGAACCCTTGTCCAAGTATATCGATCACGATTGGCGACTCGACGCAGTTCACAGTTCCGCCTTGGCAAACAGCCTTGTAAACCGCACCGCACGCAACGCAGTTTAGACATGTCGAGCCGCACCACTGAGCCGTACCGTTGAGACATGCACTGTCACAACTTGGGCAGCTTTGCGCGGGCACAACCTGGAGGGAAAGGCAGGTTGCGAGAGCGAAAAGCAGCGCTCGTGATCCGTGTGTAAGCTTTCCGGAGAAGATCCGATCGGGCATCTAGCCTCCTGGCTCTATTGGCTTAAAATATCAGCAGCAGTAGATAATTCGTAATAACCGAAGTCGGAAAAAGCCACGCACTCCTCGAAATGATACTGCCTTGGATTTGGGAAGTCAACAGGATCTTATCGTTTCCGGGAATTCTGTTATCCTGCGAAGACACTAAACCTATTTGCCGCGTTTGGGCCGCTTTTCGACTATGGCGGGCGGGCGCATCTGGAAGACTGGGATCAGGGATTGCGATTCTTCGGCGGGCGTGCCGCGGCGGGCGTGGGAGATTAACTCGTGATTGAGAGTCTCTACGAACTGCTCGATCTGGCGCTGCATGGCGGCCATTTTTTCGCGCATATTCATGATGATTTCGACGCCGGCCAGGTTCACGCCGAGGTCGCGGGTTAGCTTGAGAATCACTTCCAGGCGCTCCAGATCTTCGTCGGTGTAGAGGCGCGTGTTGCCTTCGCTGCGAGATGGCGCAAGGAGGCCTTCGCGCTCGTAGAGACGCAAGGTTTGCGGGTGAATCTGGTATTGCTCCGCGACGGCGGAGATCATGTAAGCCGCTCTCGATCTTGGTTTGGGCATAGTCTACACCTTGTTCAGCACTTGCACCGCTCCCTCACGGTCGCGGCTCGGAATTGTCGCGGCTCGTTGGGAGTCGTCGGGGCGCGGAATTCGAGTGGTGCGCGCACTGAGCATTTACACCTTGCTCCATAATTCTTCCCGGGGATCTTCCGGGTTCAACTGGGCCAACTCGCGCAGGATTTCCTTAGAGCGCTCGTCGTGCACTTTGGGCGCGTGCAGAATCACTTCGACAATTTCATCACCGCGCTTGGTTTTGCGAGAGTTGGCGACACCCTTTTCCCTGAGCCGGAGTTTTTGGCCATTCTGGGTGCCTTGCGGAATCTTTAGCAGCGCTTTGCCATCGATGGTGGGCACTTCGATCTTTGCGCCCAGCGAGGCTTCCGTTATGGTTATCGGCACCTGTATGTGGATATCGTCGCCCTGGCGGTCGAAGAACGGATGCGACTGGATCCGGACGGTAATGTACACATCACCCGCCGCACCGCCATTGCGGCCGGCGTTTCCGCGTCCGGCCACGCGCAGCCGCGAACCCGTCGGCACGCCAGCCGGGATGCGCACTTCCACCGAATCCTGCTTGAGCAGACGGCCGTCGCCGTGGCACGTTGGGCACACATTGCGCAGCCGGCCTTTGCCGTCGCAGCGCGGGCAGGTCAGGCTGAATTTCATGGCGCCCGCCATCTGGGTTACGTTGCCGGTGCCATCGCACTCCGGGCAAACCGTGGTCTGACCGCCCATCGTGCCCGAGCCGTTGCAGGTTTCACAAGTTTCCTGGCGTTGGATATTCAGGCGAACTTGCGTACCCTTGATGGCTTCCCAAAAATCGATGTTCAGGCCGTACTCGAGATCGGAGCCTTTTTCGGGCGCGAGGGAGCGCTCTTCGCCTCCGCGTCCGAAAAACTGGCTGAATATATCCCGAAAGCCGCCAAACCCCGGCCCTTCCCCGGTGCTGTAGCGGGCGCCGCCGGGCTGCTGATTGACGAATTCACTGAAATCGAACCCCCCGAAGCCCATGCCGGGACCACCGGGATGCGGCCCGCCGGTTCCTCCCGGGCCGCCGCCTTGCGGAATGTTGTCGGAATAGAAGCCGTACTGGTCGTACACCTGGCGTTTCTTTGCATCGCTGAGTACATCATAGGCTTCCTGCACTTGCTTGAACTTCTCTTCAGCGGGCTTGTCGCCGGGGTTCAAGTCGGGATGATACTTGCGGGCCAGTTTACGATACGCCTTGCGAATTTCATCTTCTTTGGCATCGTGAGAGACACCCAGGGTTCCGTAATAATCGGCTTTGGTAGCTGGCATAGGAAACTCAGGGCCGGGACTCAGCCCGGCCCTCGATTTGACAAGTTACTTCTTGTCTTCCACGTCGACGAACTCTGCGTCCACGACGTTGTCTTTGGAGTGCCCATCGGACTTCGCGCCATCCTGCGGAGGCGTCGGACCCTGATTGGGCGGCGGCGTGCCAGCCTGCGCGCTGGAGGCTTTATACATGGCCTCAGCCAGTTTGTGGCTGGCGGTTTCGAGTTTGGAGACAGCTTGATTAATGCGATCCACGCCGCCTTCCTGCATGGCTTTCTTGGTGTCTTCGAGCGCGATATCCACGGCCTTGGCATCGTCGGCGCCGACTTTGTCGCGATGCTCCTTCAACATTTTCTCGATGTTGTAGACCATGGAATCGGCGCGATTGCGAGCTTCGATCTCTTCCTTCTTCTTGCGATCGTCGCCGGCGTGGGATTCGGCGTCTTTGGCCATCTTTTCCACTTCCTCCTTGCTGAGGCCGGAAGAAGAACTGATGGTGATTTTCTGCTCGTTGTTGGTGGCCTTGTCCTTGGCGCTGACGTTGATAATGCCGTTGGCGTCAATGTCGAAGGTCACTTCCACTTGGGGCACTCCGCGCGGAGCGGGTGGAATGCCGACCAGTTGGAAAACGCCCAGCATCTTGTTGTCGCTGGCCATGGCGCGCTCGCCTTGGAAGACCTTGATTTCGACCGAGGTCTGGCTGTCAGCCGCAGTCGAGAACACCTCGCTCTTGCGGGTGGGTATGGTGGTGTTGCGCTCAATCAGGCGAGTGAACACGCCGCCGAGAGTTTCAATACCGAGCGACAGCGGAGTCACGTCGAGCAGCAGTACGTCTTTCACTTCGCCGCCCAGGACGCCGCCCTGCACCGCGGCGCCGACCGCCACCACTTCATCCGGATTGACGCTCTTGTTGGGTTCTTTGCCGAACAGAGTGCGGACAATCTCCTGAACTTTGGGGATGCGGGTCGAGCCGCCGACCAGCACCACTTCATCGATTTGCGATGGCGTGACGCCGGCGTCGGCCATGGCTTTCTTGCAAGGCTCGACAGAGCGATCGAGAATGTCGGCCACCATGTCCTGGAAGCGCGACCGGGTCAGCTTGACGTTCATGTGCTTGGGGCCGCTGGCGTCGGCCGTCAGGAAGGGCAGGTTGAGTTCGGTCTCGAGAACGGTGGAGAGTTCAATCTTGGCTTTCTCGGCCGCTTCCTTGAGGCGCTGGAGGGCCATCTGGTCGCGGGAAACATCCACGCCGGTTTCCTTCTTGAACTCCGTCACCAGCCAGTCAATGATGCGCTGGTCGATGTTGTCGCCGCCTAAGTGGGTGTCGCCGTTGGTCGATTTGACTTCCACCACGCCATCGCCCACTTCGAGAATGGAGATGTCAAACGTGCCGCCGCCGAAATCGTAGACCGCGATGGTCTCGTTCTTTTTCTTATCGAGGCCATAGGCGAGCGCGGCCGCCGTGGGCTCATTAATGATGCGCATCACTTCGAGGCCGGCGATCTGGCCGGCGTCTTTGGTGGCCTGGCGCTGGGCGTCATTGAAGTACGCCGGCACCGTAATCACGGCTTTGGTGACCTTCTCGCCCAGGTAGGCTTCGGCGGCTTCCTTGAGCTTGCTCAGGATCATGGCCGAAACTTCGGGCGGCGAATATTTCTTGCCGTTGATATCCACTCTGGCGTCGCCGTTATCGCCGGGGACGACCTTGTAGGGCATCAACTTCATTTCTTCAGAGACTTCATTGAAGCGCCGGCCCATGAAGCGCTTGATGGAGTAGACGGTATTTTCGGGGTTGGTCACCGATTGCCGCTTGGCAACCTGGCCGACCAGGCGCTCACCGCTCTTGGTGAAGGCGACGACAGAGGGGGTGGTGCGGCCGCCCTCCTGATTGGGGATGACGACAGCTTGTCCGCCTTCCATGACGGCGACCACGGAGTTGGTAGTGCCTAAGTCGATGCCGATGATTTTGCTCATAATGTATGGTTCCTCTCGCAGCGGGTAGCCGCGCGTCTTTGATTTAGCCTAATCCGATTATGAGACATGAGTGTGTTGTTGTCAAGTTAATCTAAATTAGTTGCACTCATGCTGGAGGGCGTAGAGCGCGCCGCCGGGCGCTCCAAAATGGTATTTTATCAATGGCTTGCAGACAATCTAGAAAGTCAGGGCTCTTCGCTCAGAGGCTACAGAGATTTTGGTGGGCTTGAAATGGGCGTTCCCGAGCCGTCTACTGAATCGCTATCGTAATGCCCTGCTGCGCGTTATCGTTCGGCCCTCCGAATCGTTAGTGATAGCGGCCGATTTGCGAACTGCGTGCTAAGCCGGCAAGATCAGATGTAGAATTCGAAAGCGCCGATTTGCGAGCTGGTGCTCGGTTTCCCCGAGATGAACGCCCGGCCTGCCGCCAAGAACGCTTGAGAGAGCGGATCGCATGAGGTTCTCACCGTTGCGCATTCGCAGAGCCCTTCGCCTGGCCTCGATGCGGCCGGTCAATCCCGACCACGCTTTATCCGCAAGACCATCCATGACGTAGGCGAGCATGCCTCCTGCCGGCAGGTCTGCGGAATACTGGCCGAGAATGAACGCCATCATGCCGGCGTTGCCGACGTACGTATGGTATTCCGTGGAATGCTTACCGCCCGGATACCGGACGTGCAGCCGTTTCGCCTCGAACGCGAAATAGTCTCGCCTTGAATGCCGGTGCTTGAAGCGGACGTCTAGCCTGCCTAGGCGCTCCCCTTCCAGGCCCAAAAGCCAATGCTGCGCATCAACGTCGTATGGCAACTCACAGAACTCGGGATCGTTCTTGATTCTTCCAACTAGGCGGTACGTGATTGCGTCCTCAAGCTCTCCCCGATCGGGCTTCTTCATGAGACCCCACGCCTTGACCGTCGCGCCCACAATCTCCGCAAGGTAATCGTCATCGAACGGGTTGAACTTCGTCTCAAGCCACCCGGAAAACCGCCCGTTTCTCATGCATCATGCTCCGTCAGGTGCTCAAAGATCGCATCAGCATCGTTGAGGGCGGCCGTGCGGCTCCAGTTCCTCAGGGCCGCCGGCTTCAGCATGTAAAGCCGGTCTTTCTCGAACAAGCTGAAACCGCGCAAATAGCTGAAGGGCCCGTTTTCCTGCTTGGCAGCTTTCTCCAGCCTCGTTAAAGCGTCCCACAAATCCTTTGCGCCCATCGCTTCCTCGTAGGGCTGTTTTCGCTCGCCGAAGGTGACGGTCATGAAGATCAGGTTGAACTCCTTCGAGGCCATGCCCTGTGCCGAGATTTTCAGGCGCTTCTTACGCGCGTAGCGGTTCAATGTATTGCAGAGGGTGTCCGCGTAGCTTCGTCTTTGCTTGTCGTCGGGAAACGCCAGCGAGGGAATATCCCCGTCGATCGCATGGCGATGAGTGCTGCGCTGAGAGATTTCGAGCGTATCTTCGATGAGTATTCGTTCGTCATCGGAAACTCGGTAGTAATCCTCCACGATCCGGTCAAGCTGAGCTTTCGCCGCCGCCGAGAGCCGCTGACGCCCCTCCAGGTTCGCCTGCTCGCCCTTGCGCTCCAAACTTCGGATGATCTTGGCTGCGTCGCGGACGAGTTCGCCCGCTCCATCCGGCGCCAACTCATGACCAGGCAGGAAAAAGGGCAGGGCCATACTCTCGTAGACATGCAGCTGATCGCGTCCGACGCCGAAGTTCGAGCCTCCGTGGAAGATCAGATATTTACTCAGCCGAGAGGCGAAGACGGCCGTCAGGAAGCGCAGCAAGTCCGCGTCGCTCTGATCGCCCGTGATCGAGCGAAGCCCGTCGAAAAATCTGACAGAGAGCGAGCTGAAGGCGAACTTCGTAAACCCTTTACTAAAGACCATCATTGGAGGCGTAAAGACAAACTCCTCAGGCTTTCTTCGCAGGAATTCAAGCGATGCAGGGACCCTCTTCGAACCCTTGCGGTAGATGGATCCCTCCAGTCCTTGTCTGAGAGACAGAAAGTCGCCCGGCTGCAAAGCGAGTTGGGGGAAGTCGGCATCGTTGGGCAAAAACGGATCGGAGAGCTTCCAGGGCTTGAGTGACTTCGGCTTCGCCTTCGAGACGCCGGGATAGAACGGCTGAAACCCCACGCCCTCCTTCCATCGCTCTTCTTCCACGAGGGCGGCTAAGTTGGGAAAAGAGTCCAACCGTCGCAGAAACGCCTCGTCGCGCGGGGTTCCCCAGAACTTCCGGCTCCAGAGAGCCTGAAGGCCACCGCGCAGTCCGGCTTCGACGATTTCCCGCTGCTCTACTAATTTGCGGTCGTCAGGCTCTACGACGATCACGCCCTGGCGCCTGTCGAATCTGTTGAGCTTGGGCGTCTCGTAGGCGACGACATGGTCAAGTCCTGGTCTGGCGTTACGGTAGCGCAAGATGAAGCACGGGTGCGTAGCTTCGAAGAGAACGAAACGAAAATCGGCGAGTTGGACGATTCGTTCCGCCGAAACGCTTCTGAACCATTCGAGATCGAGCGATCCGTGCCGATTGACCAGCAGTGCGGAGGGCAAGAGCAGACAACCTAGGCCGCCCGGCCGCATGAATTTCAATGAGCGGGCGGCGAACTGAAGCGCGATTTGCTTCTTGCCCCTACTCTCCCAGGGCGGATTGCCGATGACCAGGTGGAAGTCCCGAGCGAGCGGCAGATCGGCCTTAAGAAAATCGCCGTGGGCGACTACGGGGGCGTCGACGACTTCTTCCCGCGTCCAAAGCAAGGAAGGAAGGAAAGGGCCCTGCCTGACCTTTTCCTTGAACTCATCCACATCGATGGGCTGCAATTTCTCGAAGAGCGCAAGATAAAGGCTGAAAGCGGTAATCCTGCAGGCCTCAAGGTTGCTGTCAACACCCCGAATCTGGGTTTGAAGAATCTCCAGGAGGACCTGGGCTTTGGTCTGGCGTCGGCGGGAGCCGTTGGCCCTTCGCCATTGCTCGGCGAGCAGGTTGAACATAGCGACGAGAAAAATTCCCGATCCGCACGCGGGGTCGAGAAGCTTCCAGTCGGACACTTCCGCATAGCGACCTTCGAGCGCGACGTGCAGGGCCGTCCCCGCGAGATGGCGGGGCGTGTAATAGGCGCCTTCGTCCCTCTTCTTGTCAGGGTCGGCGTCCTTCATGAACTCCTCGTAGATCGCGCTGATGATCTCGACGGGGATGAAGCGAAAGTCGTAATCGTCAAGGCCTAACGACATCTGGCCGGTAGCCGGGTCATGTTTGCCGACAAAAAACGCCAGCTCCGCCAGATGCGCCTCTTCAATCCGCCGCTCTTCCTCATCGAGCGCCGCGTCGAACATCGTTCCGTTAAATTCCAGCTTGAGGCGGGGAAAAAATTCTTTGTAGAGAAGGCGCTTCGCTTCTTCGTGGTTGGGAAGGTTCAAGATGTCGAGCAGGCTGGCGGTGCCTTCCGGGTAGTAATGCGGCTTTATGAACTGCCGCGCATGAAGGAATGAGACGAACAGAGCCCGGCCGAGCAAGGCGTGGGCCTGGGAGCGCGTCCAGTTCTTCTTTTCCAGTTTGCGTGCGGTCTGAACAAGGTTTCGCAGCAAAGAACTGTCAACTGACTCGTCGGCAGGAAAGAAAGAGGCGTTTTCCTGGAAGAACTGCCCGGTCTCGATCGAGCGGATCAAATGGGCGAGTGCGAGGGTTTCGGAGACTCTATCCAGCGTGGATATGAGGCTCGGCAAATCCTCTGAGAGCGCCAGTTGCCCCTTCTCTTCGCGTTCGGGCCTTTTGGCGGCGCTATGCACCTCGATGTGGTCGGGTGTCACGAAAATCAGAAGCGGAACGAGCCCTTGGTTCCAGACGAAACGGTGGCGCTCCTTTTTGCTCTTGCGCGTGAAGGTCTGCGCTCCGCAGAGGTACGAGACAGGCTTTCCATCGACGCAGAGAACGCCTTTCAAATCGAGCTCGCGCCAGGCCTGATGAAGGTATTGAGCGTAGGGCAGCAAAGCCTCATGCTGGTCAACGTGGCGTTCAGCCGAGAGAAAAATAGAGCCTGGAGCCACCGACTCGCCAAAATCCGCAATTTTCTTTTCAAGCGTGTCGATCATGGGCGAACCCCAGCCCCGCTCGACCCTGGACCCTTCGGCGCGAACCGCGGAACTTTAATGGTATTCGCCCGTCGGCGCGTTCGTGCGATGTCGTAAGAACTTTGCATGCGCATCAAAGTCTCCATATCCGCTCCGAACGCCTTGTCAAGACGAAGCGCCATCTCGGCAGTGAGGTCAGCTCTTCCGTTCAGAAGACTTGAAAGCGTGGGCCGCGCCACTTTCAGAGCCTTTGCCGCAGCTGATACGGAAAGACCGAGCGGTTCGATCACTTGCGTTCTGATGAATACTCCAGGATGGGGAGGATCGGACATGCGACCAACAATCTTCTCTATTTCTTCGCCTTCCATCATTCTACTGTAGCCTTTCGCGCTACAGGTTGTCTACCGCTTGTTCTAAAACATGAACGCATTGAGTTGTCACCATGTTGGCCTCTTCCTGCAAGGGACAAGGCCCTTCGGCGCGCCCGAGATGGCTGCGGGGCAGGAACCTGGGCCGAAACGCCAGAAGCTCACGGTCAACGCTGTGCCGCTTCGAGTCGCACCCGAAAGGGCCTGGCATTGACGGCAAGCGCCGTCGAGATACGCTCTCCAAAAAGAGATTGGTCCCAATGCCCGGTGGTGGAAAGTGTCCCAGGTGAGGTCAGCGGGGCGTGGGTCCTGAAGGGTACCCGGATGCCAGTGTCAGCCATTTTCGAGAATCCGGAGGCTGGCGCCATTATCGACGACATCATGGAATGGTTTGATGGGTTGGATCGGGAACAGGTCAAGGCTGTCATCGAGTTTGCCGCTCGCAGCCTGGACAAGCCGACAGCGGCACAGCAAGGTCGGGACAGACTTGGGAACGGTGACTTGCTCACAGCAGCGGAGGAACCCGGGTTCGACCTCTTGCTAACAACTGACAAAAACATGCGCTGTCAGCAGAATCTTGCAGGCCGTAAAATCGCCATTGTCGCTCTCGGTCAACAGCAATGGCCAATTCTTCTCCCCCACGTGCGAAGCGTGATTGACGCTGTCGGGGCCGCCGCACCTGGTAGCTATACAGAAGTTGAGATTCTGTGCGCATCCTGCTGAGCCAGCCACCCATAGCAGCGGGCGTGATTTGAAGCGCTGCTAAAATTAGCGCAATTGTCACGCGCCAAAGAAATATGCAGCCATCAGAAAATGCGCATTATCTTGCAAAACAGCCTAGTAAAATTTCTCCGTTCAGGCTAGAGTAAGAACTGCCCTCGGAAGCGCTGTTCACCGGAACCGCTCGGGATAAAACGGCGAAGGACTGTTCCGATGCCGAAACGCTACCTTCACGCACTGTCAAAGGATTCTAGATGTTCACTTCCCACGCTCGTACATTCGCGGCTATGTCCGCCGCCGTCCTCGTTCTCGGCCTGTCTCAAAACCTGCGCGCCCAAAATGCGGTGGCCAGGGACGCTGTGATCCTGCAAGCGAACGCCACGCTGGCGGATGGCATCAGGTCTGGCAATGTGTCCGAGAGGAGCACTCGCGCGGCGTTAGTGGCGCGCCACGAACATCTTATAGCTGTATTCCGGAATCATCCCGAGACCGCCCGTAGCTATATGTTGGACCCGGCGACGCGTGCGGCGCTGCTCCAGGCACAGCCCTCTTATGCGGCGCTGATTGAGCAGGATCGGCCATTGACCGGCGAACTCATTTCCGCAGTGGCCGACGATTTCGTCCACCACATCTCGACGGAGCAGTATAGTCTGCACGGCAGAACTGGCGACCGCGCTCTCTCGTTCACCATGGTTCGCGACGATCTACATCGCCTGCTGCATCACAATGTAACGGTGACAGGACTTAGCCTGCCTGAGATCGTTGCGGCGGAGAATTTGCGGGAAGCGAGGCCAAGTGAATTGGAGACAGCAGCTTCCACAGCCGTCACAGCCACCGCTTCAGCAGTCGCAGCCGCTACATTTACTGGCCCAGGCGTACCGCCGGGTTCGGCGACCGCGCTCGAAATTCCCCTGGGACCTCAGACCACCGCCGTTCTCATCCTCAAGTTCGCGTCCGGCACAGTGGCCTATCCTACCGGCTTCGATCAGCAGTCCTTCTACAATCAGGTCTTCAACGGACCGGTGGTCCCGAATATCGCAAGTTTTATGAATGAGGTCTCTTACGGGCAGACTTCTGTCAGCGCCGATGTTTACGGACCCATAACCGTGCCCGGCAACTTCGATTGCAACTCGACCGACGCGATGGCAAACGCGGCCATTGCCGCCGCGACCGGCACCGTAGACTTCACCAAGTACAACCATTATGTGTTCGTTTACCCGGTGCATGGTTGCTACTTCGGGGGACTCGGAAGCACCGGACCCGGCGCGCCCACCGCAGCCATCCCCCATCAGAACACCTACATCTGGGCGCCGATTGAGGATAGCTACACCGTCGCGGGCAGCTCCAACTTTTTCTGGCTTGCAATCAACCACGAGTTTGGCCACAACCTCGGATTGAACCACGGCAACAGCATTGACTTTGGCGCGCTTCCGCTGGGGCCGCTGGATTTCACCGCAGTCACACCGGGACTGGTGACTCCCGGCGGCCATGCGCCTGAAAACAGTGAGGCGACCGCGGCCGCCGTCAATTACTCCAGCCTGTCGGCGCGAGCGCTCACCGCTCCCACCGGCTCTACCGCGATCACCGCCGTCAACACAGAATATGGTGACAAGTTTGCAAACATGGGCGACGGGCAGGCTCCCTTCAGCGGTCAGCATCATGTGCAGGAACTCGGCTGGATACCCGCCAGCGGCAATCAGGACGTCACTACTTCCGGCGCCTTCACGATCTTCCCGACCGAGACCAATTCCGGACTCCGCACGCTGCATGTGCTGCGCGATCCGGTGTCCAGCTCCTGGATTTGGGTCGAGTTCCACCAGTCCCTCGGAATTTACACGCCCCTTAGCCTCACTGTCGCGCCCTACAATGTTCCGAATAATGTATTGAGCGGGGCGCAGTTGCACTATCAGAACGGCTTTGGTGACCAACTGCACACTCTGCTGATGGACATGACGGCAACGGCAACGCCGAACAATTTTTTCAACAGCAATCTTGTTCCGGGCGCAAGTTGGTCCGATCCTTTTTCGCTCCTGACCATCACCACGGGTACGCAGACCTCCAACTCGCTCGGGGTCTCGGTCAGCTATGATACGCCCTGCGCCACGGTGGCTTTGGGCGCTCCCAGCATCGCCGCGGCTGGCGGTGCGGGATCCGTCACCCTGACGGCGCCGGCCACCTGCAGTTGGTCTGTCTCTTCCAATGCTTCCTGGATCAGCTTCACCAGCGCGACCACAGGCAGCGGCAACGGAACCGTCACCTTCAACGCTACAGCCAACGCCACAACAAATCAGCGGAACAGTTACATAACTGCCCAGCGGCAGAGCCTGTCATTGGTGCAGGAGGGTACCGCGCTCAGCGTGGTGAGTCTTTCGCCCCCCGGCAACACCGTGGCGCCGGGCGTTTCCATACCGTTGGTGCTGAATCTGAAAGACGCACTCGGAGTGGCGGATCTGAGCCAGATCAACTTTACCATTGTGGGCGGGACCAGCCCCGACTGCAAAATCGCTGCCGTGGCCAACAGCAACAACGCTATCGATCTTTATCTTTCGACCAACGGGACCAACTCCGGACCCGTGACCACCGGAACCGCCGGGACTCTCAGCAATTCGTCCTGCACGATCAACACGGTGAACAGCAGCTACGCAGCCTCCGGCCAGACCATTACGTTCACCCTTGCGGTCTCCTTCCCAGCGACTTTCACAGGCATTCATAACATCACCGTATCGGCGGATGGAGCGTCCCTCAGCAGCAATGCCATCCCTGTCGGCTTCGTCAATGTGACCACTGGCGTTTCCAACGCGGCGAGCGTAGTCATGACTCCCGCGTCTCTAAGCGCGCCGCTTATGGGAGCGGCGGGAACCACGATGCCATTCACCATCGCCGGCCTCAACACCGCCTTTACACCGGCGAGCACAGTTCAAGTAAGCGGCACAGGCGTCAGCGTCAGCGGTCTAAAAGTTGTGAACGCCCAAACGCTGACCGGAAGTCTGACCGTTGGCGCAAGCGCCAGCCCGGGTCTCCGGACCGTAACGATCAACAGCAGCCCTGGCGTAATAACGACCAGCTTCACGGTGCTTCCGCATGCGGCGACAACCACCCTCACGCTCTCGCCCTCTTCCGGACTCAAGGGAACAACTGTCCCCGTGAAAATCACCGGCGCGCCGCAATCTGTTTTTAGCCCGAATACCACAGTAGCCATTTCGGGAACCGGTGTCACCGTGACCAACGTCGCCGTCTACGTCACCGTCGCCGGTTATCAAATCACCGCCAACTTTGTAATTGCCGATGATGCTGGTGCGAACACGCGAACCGTGACCGTAACTAGCGGCTCACAAGTGTACACGGCAACGTTCACGGTAACGCCGGAGGTGTTGCCGACCGTTCAGGCCATGCCCGCCTCAGCCAACCTGAGCGACACCACATTCGTGACGTTCACGGGAACAGACACCAATTTCACAACCGCGACAAAGGTTGCGGTCTCCGGCGGCGACATCACGCTAAAAGATCCCATGGTTCTTGATCCCAGTGACCTTACCGTGCGCTTTATCGTACCGGCCGATGCGACCCCGGGACCGCATTTAGTCACGATTACGACCGGTACGCAGGTTGTGACCACAACTTTCCTGATCACCGCGTTCATCCCGACCGTGACAACGATTCAGGCATCGCCAACCACTCTAACGACGTCCCAAACGACGACTCTGACGGTCAAGGTAGCGCCCAGCACAGGCGCCCGAACTCCGGACGGGTACGTGTCGTTCATCGAACACAAGGGAGGCGCGGGTCTCGACGATATTCTGGGAACGGTGGCGCTTTCGGGCGGCCACGCCAGCCTGACGCTCACGAATCTCGCCGCCGGGGTGCACAACTTTGCCGCGCAATACCTGGGGGACAACACCACGTTCGCTCACTCCAACTCCACCGTGGACGCGAAGGTAACGGTGCAATAGGGCGGCATCCGCTGTATCAGGCTTAGGTCTACGGGCACGCGCCTTGCATGCTCTCGATCCACTCACGGATCAGCGCAACGCCTTCGCTATGGATCACCGTCTGCGGCCTAACTCCGGCTGGATTGGCCTCCAATGGCGGGTGATTACGCCAGGCCCGTGAGTGTTATGGTACTTGGCGAAGAGAGCGGCTGTCGGGCTTACTGAATCGCTACCGTAACGCCCTGCTGTGAATTATCGTTCTGCCCGACCTTGAGTACGACCGGCTGCTGACCGGACGGAGCGTCATCGGGCACATAGGCATTGATCTGTAGCAAGCTCCATGGCAAGTAAAGCGCAGTGCCGGCGTAAAAGACCGTGGCCGGCTTCCCGCCGATCGTTAGCGATAGCGGCTGATTTGCGAGCTGCGAGCATTCCAAGCGATAAGGCGTCACACAGCCTGTTTGATAGATTGCTGTGAGAGCAATTTCGCCGTCCGGAACAGGTGGATTCCAAGCACCTGCACCCGTGGCGTACATCACCACTGCAAAGCCGCGCGGCGCAGGGTTGCTCGCGCTGTTGTAGGTGATAGCGCCAGGAGCGTTCGGATTGTTTGGGTTGACATTCAAGATGGCTCCCTGGCCGGTTCCATTCTGGGTTGCCGTGAAGATCGCGGGCGAGGTATCGAGAATGGGAATGCTGAACGCCGCCGAAGACAGTTTGTAGCAGGTCACCACGACGTCGACGGCTTTCACACCGGCGACACCATTCGGAACAATCGCGTTTATCTGACTTCCGCTCAGATACGTTAGAGGAGCTGCGATGCCGCCGAACGTGACGGTCGTGTCCCCGAAAGCGGTGTTACCCGAGCCAGCCAAAACGGCTGTTGGATACAAGCCGTTGTCGTCATATTGAGTAGCCATGACTGCCGGCCCAAAATCGCTGCCGAAGATAGAAACCAGCGCGCCAGGAGCAAGGCCCGGCTGGAAGGAGGCCGCATTGACGACTGATGTGACTGAAGGCATACCAGGCGGCGATAGAGCGAGAACCGCCATAATGTGCGTGGTGGCAGCCGGCGTCTGATTAACGGTCGAGAAGTTGACGTACAAGGAGTATGCGCCCGGAGCCATGGTCTTCACAACCGCCGGGTTCAGTCCTATAAACACCTCCGCCGGATCGGAGCTGGACGAAGTTGCCCCTGTCGATGGCGTCACGACCAAGAAATTGGGGGGCGTGGGCTGAGCGGCGTTCACGGGCGTTACACCCGTGTACTGAAATCCGACCGAGACTGGCGGCCCGCCGAGGGCGGCCGCGCCTATTGTTATGGTCGAGACAGTGGTAAATGGGCCGTTTACCGACGCCGTAAAATTGAGATCCGGACCGGCCGAAATCATAACCTGGGCGAGCGAGGAGCCGACTGTGGCAGCCAGGACAGCGCTTATCACGCCGGGCCTCATTTGGCAGCACCAGTGACCACAAACCTGAGAAGGGGCGCCAGACTGCCCGAGGGTACGGTCACAGGGACGAGGGCGGTGGCGCCGCTGGCAAGCGGTACGCCTGTGGCGTTGGCGAGTTGAAGGGGCGTGCTAATTACGAGCTCGACGGTTGTATCGAAGGGGATCACGATCTGATAGCTGCGTCCGGTCGAGTCGGCGGAGACAAGCGGCAGCGTGTGAAAGAACGAAGTATCGCTCGCAACGCCAGCCAGCAGATGGGCACCTTGCGGTGTAGCCGAGCCTTGCAAGAGCAACTGGCCGGGATCATCGATTCGGACCGGCACGACCGCGCCTTTCTTCATCACTACGGTAACAGTAAGCGGCGTCTTTGCTAGAGACAGAGTCGTGCTAGTGAGGGGCAGGCCCCAGTCGCACGGGTCAAGCCAGTCGCCCGCGGACGATTGGGCACAGAGGCGGTACAGCCCGCCGTTTACTTCTACGAAGCTGAAGGAGCCGTTCGCGTCACTCACCGCCAACCAGTCGTCTTTTTCGTTGTGCCGACCCAGCGATGAACCCGGCACGCGGTGGAGGATCACGTCAGCGCCAGCGATGGATGAATATTCTGGGAACAAGTGGCGCTTTCGGGCGGCCACGCCAGCCTGACGCTCACGAACCTCGCCGCCGGCGTGCACAACTTTTCCGCACAATACCTGGGTGACAACACCACGTTCGCTCACTCCAATTCGACCGCGGACGCGAAGGTAACGGTGCAATAGGGCGGCATCCGCTGTATCAGGCTTAGGTCTACGGGCAAACGCCTTGCATGCTCTCGATCCATTCGCGGATCAGCGCCACACCCTCTTTGTGGATCACCGTCCGCCCCAGCTCCGGCATCATGATTTTCGGAACGTTGGAGTTCATCCGGTAATAGAGGATGGATTGTTCCGGATCGCCTTCGACCACATCGAAGCGCAGATTTCCTGAACCGAGCCCTGCCGAGACTGGCACCTTGCAGACTCCCAGCCGGTTGGGGTCCATCTGAGAGGCATTCAGATACAGGCCGGACGTGTTCGCGGCGCCCTTGGGATTGTGGCAGTGAGCGCAGTTGGCTTCCAGATACGCCATGGCGCGGTCGCGCAACGAACCGGATTTGGGGTCGTCCCAGGCGGCGAGCTTGGGAGCGCGATCGGGCGAAGGCGCGCCGCGCAGATAGCCGATGCGGGTCCAATGGGCGAGCTGGTTTTCGCGGCCTTCCGGATAGTCGAAATCCTTGTTCAGATTGGCCGCTTTGGGCCCGATGGGCTGGGCGACCTTGGCTTGCTCATGGCATTCCTTGCACTGGTTGACGTTGGGAATGACATAGTCGATGGTCATGGCGCCGTTGTGGACTCGTGTTCCATCGGGCGCGACGTCCAGAAACGCTTCCGTCTGCTCTTGATTCCAAACATAGGGCAGAGGCGTCCAGCCGGAGTCGCCGTGTACCAGCAAGCGCGTTTCGATGATCCGGCCAGGATAGGCGAAGGTCTTGGAGAGAACCGTGCCGACGGGGAATTCGAAAGTGCCCTCGGCTTGGTATTTCGCGGCAGTTCCTTTTGGGATGCGGACAAAGCGCGATTTGATCGCGTAGTCGGTGAAGAGCGGAGAGTTGAGATCGTAAGGCACGACGCCCCGGCTGGGACGCAAGCTGGATAGAGTTCCAGTGAACAGATGCCAAGCGGAGAGCTTCTGGGGATAGTGGGCTTCGCGCTTGCATCCGGCGAGGCAGAGGATCAGAAACAGGACATTAATTGAGCGCAACGGCATTAGTTGAGCGCAACGGCATTGAGCGGAGGCAACGAGCAATCGTGCGCTTTCAGGTCACGGCTCGGATGCTTGAACTGGCCGCCGGCGTCATAGTTGAGGAACGTGGCCTCGCCGTTATTCTTGACGCAAATCTGAGCATCGGTGGTGGCTGGCCGCAGCACGCCGTCATACAAAATCGCGGGCAGCGGTTTGCCCGCAAAGGGCACAAGATTTTCGGCTATGGCGCCGACCGGCTTGTCGCCGCCGCCGCTAATGGCGTTGTCATGGATATAAATGGAATCGGTGAACGGATCGTAGGTCTTGTCATTCATCGGATTTCCTGTGGAAAGGTAACTGATTACCGAGATGCTGGCGGTTTGGTTATCCTTAATTGTGTTTTTGTAAATATCGATGTGATTCGTCGCCATCACGATGACGCCGGTGCCGGCGGGCACTTTGGCCACCATGTTGCCTTTAGGCGCAAAATTATCGGTATTGTTGGCGACCACCTGATTCTCAAAAACCCGCGTGTTGCGGCCGCCCTTGACCGGCAGATCGGGCAGGTTGAAGACCAGGATGCCGCCCGTGTTGTGGGTCGCGGTGTTGTTATAAACGTCGGCGTCCTGCGAGTTCTCGATCTCGATTCCCGCGACGTTGAATTCGGCGCGGTTGCGGCGAACAACGATGCCTCGCGACTGGCCCACGTAGATGCCCGCATCGGATGCGCCGATGGCGGCCGAGTCTTCGATTAACACATTCTTGCACTGCACCGGGTACAAGCCGTAGGAGCCATTATGCTCATTCGGACCGCCGGTCCATTCGGTCCGGACACGCCGGATGGTCACGCCATCCGCCCCGTTGATCTTGAGCGCGTCTCCCTTGGGATCCTCGATGGCGAGATCCTCGATGGTGAAGTGATTGGAGGTGACGAGCATGCCGGCCGCGCCGGATTTCTGATTCTTAAAAGAAAGAATCGTCTTGTCCGGCCCCTTACCGCGAATGGTGACGTTGTCGACCGAAAGCGACAGTGTTCCGGTGAGTTCGTGCTTGCCTTCGGGAAGCTCAATGACTGCGCCGGGCTGCGCATTGATAAGCGCCTCCTGCACCTGCTTTTGGAACTCCGGCCCAGCCGTGATGCCGGGCTGGCGGGAGCAGGAAACACAGAGAGCCGCGGCCAGAAGCACGCCGCCTGTTTTCAGAAGCATAGTCACCTCGCTAGGAGCCAGTTGTATCACAAATTTGACAGCCGCGGTGGGGTTTTGTTGTAATAAAGGGGATCGTCCGCACCTTGGTCCTCAGTAGCTCAATGGTAGAGCATTCGGCTGTTAACCGAAGGGTTGTAGGTTCGAATCCTACCTGAGGAGCCAAATTCTGTTTTCCTAATTCTCCCCTCCGTTGGTTTACGGAGCCCATGTTCGCAGTCTTTTGCACGAGGCCGCGCGTAAGCCCAATAGCGCCAAACATTTCGAGATGATTCTGCTCTCCGTTCTCCGCGACCTTGGCGACACTCGGCCGCTCCTTGGGCGCGTGTCTCATTCTCCACTGGCCACTTTCTCTACTTCTCCAAATGAGGCCCGAGCGCGGTTAACGGCTCGTTGCTCTCGGTTCGCGGATTTCGGAAAACTGATCCTTGGTTAACGCGTGTGTACGACTCGATCATAAATCGCCTATGCTGGGAGTGTTCTGCGCGACGCTCTGCGTGCGGCGCCCGTCCGAACGCCGATTCGCTGCGCCATCTACACCCGCCAGTCTGTAGAACCCCAAACTGATCTCTCTTCCCGCCAGGTCCAATTCGATCTGTGCCAAGCCTACGTTCAATCTCAGCGGTCCCTGGGCTACGTTGTCATCGAGGAACGATTCGACGACGAAGGCTACTCTGGCACGACCCTGGACAGGCCGGCATTTCAACGAGTGCTGACTTTGATCCGTTCCGGCGGCATCGACCGGCTCGTCATCTATCGCCTCGACCGGTTCTCGCGGAATTTGCGTATTTCATCACCCTGTTCGAAGAGCTGCTGGACCACGGTGTCAGCTTGGATGTGGTGACGTCGCCGGAACTGGGCGTGGCCGCACTAGACAAGTTAATGTTGAACGTTCTTGCTTCGTTCGCGGAGTTCGAGCGGGATCTGGTCGCCTCCCGAATCGCGGAAGCGCGAGACCATCTTAAAGCTCATGGAAGACGGATCGCAGGAGCCGTTCCGTTTGGGTACGCTGCAGATCGTCATACGAAGCAGTTGGTTGTTTGCGACGAGGATGCACAGGCTGTTGTGCGGATGTTCCAGTGGGCCGAGGCAGGCGTGACGCCGTCCGTGATCGCCGGCTACGCGAATGCGTTTCACTGGATCACTGGAGGCGGGCATCCGTGGACTGCCCGTCAGGTGCTGGCAATTCTCGGGAATCATGTCTATGCCGGCTTGGTGATGCACGGTTCCCGGTTGCGCGAGGGATGTCATCCGGGGCTGATCGATCGGGAGGTTTACGATAACGTTCAGAACGTAATTGCCGGCCGCCGAACTCACGCGCCCCGCAGGCGAGTATCCGGTGCCGGCATTTTGTGGATTCTCCGCGGCCTACTCTGCTGCGGTGGCTGCGGTCGATTGATGAGCACACATACCGTGCGATCTGGACCGGTCATTCATGGCTACTATCGATGCCGATCCACGGCGGGCGGCCGCAAGGCATGCAAGGGAGTCATGATCTCGGCGTACGAAATTGAATCGGCGGTTCTATCTGAGATTGGTGCTGGCCCCAAACTGACCTCAAAGGAACAACACGCCGCGGTGCGAGCGGCAGTGCGTGCGGCCGTCTATGATGCGCCGTCTGGAAACGTGAAGATCGAGCTCGTCGCGCCGCCTGGAGCATATTCTCATCGAAGGATGAGCCTGAAAACCGGCATTGAGGTGGGCGGGAGTAGGGTCCCCTTTCTGGTGATTTTTGGATCGTTCTGGGCCGACCAACGGGAGGCGCGCTGAGCCCCCAGCCTGGTCTTGGTTTTCCCTTCTTAGGAAGGTTTTGGTTTTTGCACGCCCCATCAGGGCATGCACCGGATCGCCAACCAACGGGAGGCGCCGACGGCAACGGATCATGCGGTGTTCCTCTGCTGGAAGCTTTGAAAGAGCTTGCGCTTGGCGCGTTGCATCGCCAGAGCGGCTTCGGTATCGGATTGGCTCTGGGCGAAGCGATCCAGTTCCGCCAGCGTGACCCGGGGCCGCAGGTATTTCGCGCACTGAGGCAATTCCCGAAACATCTCGAACGGTGTGGCCCACCGCAAGTAGATGCGCCGCCGCTGGCCGTTGGCCGCAGTGAGGATTTGGGGCACCGCGCATGGCCGGTGGAAGTTCACGTAAGGGTTCAGGTGCTCCCGGTGGAATTGATCGATCGCCTCGGCGTGTTTTGCATCGATGTAACCAAATCCGATGTGCTTGCGGATCACCGCGCCGTTCTTGGTCTCCACCAGACCGTTGTCGCCGCAGTGATGCGCGCGCGACTTGGTCTGCTCGATGCGCAGCTTGTCCAGCAACCGGACGACGTTGTAGTTGATGAACTCGCTGCCGTTGTCGGAATGAAATCCGCGGATCACGAACGGGAACTGTTCCAGGATCGACTCCAGCACCGGTAGCAGCCACAACTCGGAGATCTGCGGCGTTGCGGCCACAATCTCCCACTGCGTCACTTCGTCGACGGCATTGATGTGATACACACCTTTGCGTCCCGCTTGATCGCCCTGATGCACGGTGTCGATGCGCAGGAATCCCGGTTCGCCGCGCGGTTGCGGTTTGCGCCGCTCGCCAATCGGAATCGGGGTTGGCCGTGTGGGCTGATAACTGGTGTTGCGTTTCCGATAAGCCGCACTGTTGCGCAACCGGTAAAGGTGCGCCACCGAGATCGAGGCCAGCCGCACATACGCTGCTTGCCCGTAGTCGCGGTGCTCTCGTTCGAGGATTCGGCACGTCGCCGGTCCGCTTAGGTTCCCGTGCGCCTTGTCGACGTAGGCGAGCAGATTGACGTCCGCGCCCGTGTAGCGCGTGGCGAACTTGGTCCGCTGATAGACGGCCGCTTTCACCCGCCCCGTGCGGCGTTGCAGCGCAATCAAACGCGTGACCTGCGCTCGACCCAACCCCGTCATCCGCGAGAGGTAGCGCCGGACCAATCCCTTGCCGGGCTTGTCCAAGCCCGCGTACTGGTGCCGCACGAGCGTCTTCTCGATCCAACCATACACCTCCTCGCGCCGCTGGCCGGCAAACCGCACCTCTTCGCTGCCGGCCAGGAACGCCTGAATCTGCTCCAGGCTCGTGGCCTCTGTGTCGTCCATGCTGATGATCAATCCCCAGCATCCCGTCTTTTCCCTTCAGGCTCATCTTGCGTGAGAATCCAAGCGCCAGTTCAGGCTCATCTTGCATGAGACAAGAGTCTGGCGGAATCATCGCGCCCCAGTGAGATAAAATAGAACTGGTTGTAACCATGGCCGGGAATTTCATCGAACACCGAGACAGCGGGTATTACTTGGTCGGGAGTCGTGTGCCGATTGACCGCATCGTTCGGGAGTACCGCGACGGCGAACAACCGGAAGCCATCCGCTCGCACTACCCGACTCTAAGTCTTGAGCAAGTCAATGGCGCGATCGCCTTCTACCTGGGCCATAAGGAAGAAGTGGAAAAGGTCATGGCGGAGCGGGAGCGCGTGGAGGCCGATTTCAGTAAGGCCCACCCGACGCCAGCCCACCTAAAAGCGAAAATTGAGCGCGCGCGACAGCAACAGCCGGCGCGACGAAGCTAACGGGTGATTCGCTTCCTGGCGGACGCCGACCTCGACTATGCGATCGTTAGCGGTTGCAAACGCAGAGAGCCCGCGATCGACTTCCTTTCGGCGAACGACGCGAATCTTGAGGGGGTCCCGGACCCGATGGTGCTGGCACTGGCCGCCGAGCAGGATCGCATTCTCGTATCACACGATTTCCAAACCATGCCACGACACTTTGGCGAGTTCCTCCAGGAACGAGGTTCCAGCCCGGGAGTGTTCCTGGTGAAGCAGTCTTCCCCAGTTGGCGAGGTCATCGACGAGCTTGTGCTCATTTGGGCGGCCTCGGATGCGGAGGAGTGGAAGGATCGGATTTTGGAAGTTCCCCTCTAGCGTCACTCGGGCCGCCGATTCTCTTTTTGGAAACCCTCCGGTTAACAGCAAATCGAAAAGTGCCCACTCTTGTTTTCATTGACTTGGCACGATCGCTGTTAACCATCTGACCGCTGCGATGTCAGGCGCGAATTGAGCCAAAACTAAGTCTCGCTATTCGAGGAGTTCGCCGTTCGTCTTCCGGGGTTTGCCGGTTCGAGCGCGCGATGACACCCCAGTGCGGACTCGAACTCCTCGGGAATCGGTGGTCATCTTGTTCTGCGAAGCCCATATCTACGCGCGTACCACGACGCGAAGTAACGGCAGCATTTCCGTCGGGAAGCCCATCCGCGATGCCAAAGCCTGCACAGTCTCCCGAATGTAGGGCCATGCCGCAATCGCCGGATAGCTCTTTGAAAAGGCACTAAGTTCGGTCTTCGACGCAGGCTTGGCCTGATCGAAAAACCGGTAGCGCACCAGAAATGTCGTTTGGATATGAAAGATCAGTTCGTCTTGGCAGGCGACTCGCAGCGTTACCGCGAAATCTATGTCGGAGCCGTTCACGTGGGACACTTCGGAATCCAGGTCCGCGGTGAGGGGAACCGGGTCGACCGCCGCATTAGGTGGACCCGCGCCTTTCGCTTCGCACTCGTATAGTGCGATGTCCTTCAAGTGCAGCCTGGCCTGAAGGGCCTCGGCCTGCTTTGCTTCGCGCTCTCTTAATTGAATTGTGAAATTCATGGGATTACGCCGCCCTGAGTTGCGTGCCCTGCACGGGCTGATCCTTTGCGTACCGGCCCCAACACCAGCCTCTGGCCGGTTGCAGGCGCTGTTCAGTGAGCAAGTGGGCGGAAGCACGAGGTATTGGCGCAAAGGTGACGATCAAACGCGATCCGGTCGCTTTCGCGAGCCGATCCAGCGTGCGCATCGACGGGCGCGCTCGCCCGCCTTCCAGCCGGGCGACTACGGGCTGCGTCGTCCCCATCTTCCGGGCCAGTGCTTCCTGGGTAAGACCGGCGCGGCTCCGGAGATCGATTGCAGCCGAAGCCAGTACGAACTCTTCCTCAAGCGCCACGTATGCCTTCCGGTACTTCGGCTCTTTGATCCATGTCTTGTGCAGGTCAGATATGCGCGCCATTTGTTAAACCTCCATCATTGAATCGACTTCGCGCGGGACAGGGCCAGGTCAATCTCGCTCCGTGGCGTTTTCTGCGTTTTCTTAACGAATACCCGCACGATCACCACGCGCCAACCCGAGGCTGTCACGTATAGCGCGCGAGAAATTCCGTCGCGGCCTTTCAGCCGCATCTCCCACAGACGACCCTCCAAATGCTTAACATGCGGATCTCCCACATGCTCCAGGCCTTTTTCCTCGATGAGCTTCGCGATACGCGCGAGCCTTGCCCGCATGTCTTCGGGCAAGGCCTCGACCTCCGTGTCGACTGTTTCATCCAGGGTCTCGACCGCCCAGCCCATATGCTAACTATACCAAAAAAGGTATTTTCCGAAGACGCCCGCAGGGCTAACTGGGGAGCAAGGCCAACTGTAGTATGTAATCACCGTTGGCCTACAACCATGGTCGACCTCAAAGCAAACGTTAGCCGGAGTGCGAGGTGGTGACGAACGATCACGATCAGACGAAGAGCTTTGGCGACCGCCAAATCGCTGGCACGTCCGCTCGGTATCATCACAGCTACGATCTCGACTACCAGACTGCCCACGGAAGCGCCCCGATTCCCAACTTCATTCTCAAGCGTCGCTTCCCGCCGACTTCTTAGCCGGGCGCGGCATCGGCGTCACCCCGGCCTGCTCCTCCGCCGTATACGGCGCTCCATAATACGGGAAATCCTTGCGAATGCGCCCGCGGTCGGGAACAAGTCCATCGACAATTGGCGTGTTGGCCGCCAGCGTCAACATCACATCCAATACATCGTCGCCCAGCGCGCGTCCATTGAAGCTGGCCACCTCAAATGCGGCGGACGCTTTCGCATCCTTTTGTAGAGCGACTGATCGGCACGATTCGGCGCGAGTATCTCGACCACGTCTTGTTCTGGACGACGGCCGATCTGGAAGCAAAGTTGAGCGAGTTTCAATATTTCTACAACGGGTATCGAACCCATGCCGCGCTGCAAGGACGGTTGCCCCAACCGGCGGGTAAGACTTTGTCACCCATTGCGATCGAATCGTACCGCTGGCGCTCGCACTGCCGAGGCTTGTACCAAACCCCGATGGCCGCCTAGAATTCTCAATTCGCCATGCACAGGCGCCGAGTCTAGGATTTACGGGAAACTGACAATCGCTCACCTCGTAGTCCTTGCCATTGCCGCCCGTGTGCTTGTAGTGATACGAACGAGGGTCACACTTCCGCGATGGTCTGGATCCACCGCAAACGGAACAGACTACTCAGGCCCGAGGCGCTCGCTCAACGCAACTATCAATCCGCGGTACTCGCCGGATGCATCAACTTAGGAAAGCTGCTCCACTGCGCTCGATTCCGGCCGCACACCAACCACAAACCCCCGGCGACTACTAGTAGGACTATAACGACATACACACTACCCTCTGGCCCCGTCGTACCGCCGCTCCATATCGGCGCTCCAACGGGATGACTCTCGAGTAACCGCCCCTGCGATACCGAACCACTGTCGATCACGCCGTACAGATACGCTTCCGCCCAGTTCATCCCGGTATGCATGCCTATCGCCCACCAGAGCGAGCCCGTCAGCCACAGGCTGAGACAAAACACGAGGCCGCCAAGGCCCGCGGTAATCAATCCCAGGGGGGATTCGCCCGCGTTGTGGCCGTGCGCGGCGCCAAATAATACGGACGTAATCAGGGCCGCCCACCAGAAATTGAGGCCGCGCGTCAAAGTGTAGAGAAGATATCCCCGGAAGAGGCCTTCCTCGAAAAACGCCACGAGCAGATCCAGCGCCGCCCACAACGCCGCGTATTTCCATATGGCCGCACCGCTCAACACTCTCCCGTCGAACACCAATAGGT
Source organism: Bryobacterales bacterium (assembly GCA_963836595.1). Classification (GTDB taxonomy): domain Bacteria; phylum Acidobacteriota; class Terriglobia; order Bryobacterales; family Bryobacteraceae; genus DATFZA01. The sequence goes on along the minus strand of CAWIKC010000001.1, from coordinate 1,126,868 downwards.
GGGTTGTCCAGAGTGCCCCCACTAGCGCGGATATCGACAGTAGACCGACCGCCAAGCCAAAAAAGAATCTTCTCACCATTCGGCTATCAGTTAAGCCATAGCTCAAAACCGGACGCTTCTCGATCTTTGACATAACCCATGTGGCTATGAAAAGTCCGAGGACCACCGCAGCTTCCCTCAGGATTTGGGTATCCGGCGACACCACATGCTTGTCTTCATCCGGGAAGAAGTGCCCTACCAGCGTGCCGCCTAACGCACTCAAAACCACGACGATCGCCAGGAATATCAGCACGCTCCAGCCTGCCCGCAATCCCTGTTCACGAACAAACAACCCGCGTAGCACGCGCGACTTGGAACCAGTCATACCCGATGCCTCCACTGAATTTTATTTCGCAGCAGTCCGATCTCTGGCGTTCCGGATGCGGGATCCGCGTAGTAGCACATGACCTGCTCGGCAACGATTGGCCAGATGCCCTGCCGCCGAAGCCAAGTATCCGTCGCGTGATAACGCGCCTGCATCGCCTGTCCAGAGATGGTTTCTGTCTCGTCCATGTCGTAGCTCAGGATGGCCGTATCACCCACAATCCGACTCTCGGGGTGTGTGAGCGTGAGCGTGGCAGAGATATGTGGAGGCAAGGGCGTGATATCGGCAACGAGCGCTTTCCGATGATTGCTGACAAAGTAGCGCTCGAACGGTTGGCGATGTCCTTACTATACCGTCCAGCAATTCCTGCGTTCGGTGCACCAGCTCCCGCTGCGTGATGGAAGCACTTTCACCGGCACGGCACGCGGTCCTAGGATCAGGTATAGCCGCGGGGCGCAGGACCAGCGCCTCCGCCAAGCTGTAGACCGTCGTGTTCGCGGCAATGGCCAAGGCTAGCGACAGTATCGCCACTAGCGCAAACCCAGGGTTCTGCTCAGCGTCCGGATGGCGAAAGTCAGATCTTTGAACATAGGCGAAGTTCCTCGAGTGCAACTGTTGCATTTCCATAGCCGTGCTGCCCGACGCGCGCAATCAATAGCTTGCGGGTCGTGACCTCGGAAAGAGCGTTCCCAGTGACGCGACGCCATCGTTCGTTCTTGACGAAATCGGTGAGACGCGCCAAGCCTTGTTTCAATGTTTCGCTGGTTTCGCTGCGATTCCAGACCGGTGGTCCGACGCTCGGGCCCAAAATGGACCTTCCCAAAAGCGCGAATCAGGGCCATACTTTATAGTCCACTTCGCCCCTGAGGCGAAGCAGGCGGACTTCGGAGCTGTAGTGACGACTGGACCGATTCTTGTGCCTTGCCTCGCCGGGATCATTGTGCTCCCGTTCGGGGTTTGGGCTGCGCGGATGGAGTTCTTGAATACTAGCGGTTCGGAGCGCAGGTGGTCCTTGGGGCCGCCTGTTTTGCAGCACCGCTTGCCTTGTTCGGCGCTAACACCTCGTCAGCGTGCAGTCGATCCTGCAAGTTGTTCCTGCGTGGATGCCAAGGAGGCTGTTTTGGGTCTACTTTGTCGGAGTCGCGCTGATCGCTGCCGCAGTCAGTATCATCAGCCCGGGTCCGATCAGCACGCCGCTGACGAGCCGACGATCTCCGGATGTGATTGCACGCATTGTGTCATACGTTGAATAGATCGCTTCAAGATTCGTATCGACGGGACAGTTTTTCAGTGTCTTCAATTATCCGAAGACGCAAGAGTTTCTCACCGGTTTGGCTCCCCAAGCAGTAAGCGCTCTCAGTCTCCCGAGAATGGCTGTTTTTAGGTCAAAGTAACGCAAAAAAACGCAAATCAAGCGCCTAAGACGGAGCCTGAATGGCTGGAAGTGCCTGTGAGTCAGCCGCTTACGGGAAAGATACACCGCGGCGCGCATCAGAAATAACGCAAAGCTTAGCGTTATTTTGCGTTTCGTCGCGCGTTTCTTTGCGTCATCGACGCGTTTTCCGGCGCGCGGTCGCCGAGCTTAGCCCGATAGCGTCCGACCGAAGCGGTATTCCGGCAGCGAGTGGAGCAATAGCGCGACTTGCGATCTTTGCTAACAAAGAGGGCTTTGCACTGGAGGCATTCATAGGCAAGGCGATTCTTCAGCAAGTCTTCGAAGAACATTCTCGCCATGATGGATAGCAGCGAACCGGCGCATCGGCGCCGCTGAATCGCGTACGCACCAAACTCAAATCGCGAACTGACCCCGGCCGCGAATGAGTTCAAAAGCCAGAGGGCAATATTTGCTTGGTAGTCGGTGGCCCCCGAACTGGCTTTTTTACTGTACCGACGTTTGGCGCACTCGGAAACCAACATGATTGCCTTCTGGAAAGCCACAGCGGACACCATCCAGCGATTTATAGGCTCTTGGTAGCTCGCCCAGAATGGGACGGACAACGGGCAAGGAAACTGATCGTTCTTAAAACGCTTCGAGAAGTACCTTTTCCAATCTGAGGAGTGAGTAGGCAGAAGCCCGAGCATATCCTGGCCGTCGCGAATTGACCACTCCGGCTCTCCCATGCCGGTAGGCAGGGATTCCGATGGAACGAGTGCACCCGCTTTGAAGCCTGAAGAGTCGCCCTGGGTTCGCTGATAGGTAGTGATCCAGTTGCCCCCAGTGATTTCCGAGTGGATAGGTTGCACGATCGTCTGCCGCTTCAGTTGCTGATCGACTTTCTCCATCCGATACGTCGCGGCCAAAACGATTTTGTGAACTTGGTTGGGAAGTATGCCGAGTAGCCCGAACTCACTGGACCACTTTAAAATCCGTTTCACTCCAGCGGGGGAGGGGTGATAGAGAGCAAGCTGATCGGCCTGAATGAACCGCACTAGCTCCGCAAATCCACCCCACAATGTCTTGATCCGGCGCGCCTTGCGAGTTGGTGCCCGGAACTGCTGCCAAGGATCATAAGGTTTCTGGGAGGCTCCCCACGTCAGCCGGATGGCGCCTCCGGACTCGATAAAGGGCCGCGTGGGTTTGTACCATTCGGGATCCGCCGCCTGTACATGGTCTATCGACATTAGTTCTCCTTGACCATTATACGATTGTTCCCACAACCTGAAAATATACAAGCCGTCGGCGCCACACGGTAGCCACGGCCCGAAAGGAACTCTTAACCCTATGTTTCGTGAAGTCCGAATCGAAATCGAATCCTGGAACCTGGAGCGGCTGCTTCCCTATGCCAAGAATGCGCGCACCCACTCGGCGGCTCAGGTTTCGCAAATAGCAGCCAGCATCGTAGAGTTTGGATTCAACAACCCCATTTTGGCCGACTCCGGAGGTAGCATTATCGCCGGGTACGGACGCTTCTTGGCGGCTCGCCAGCTCGATCTAAAAGAAGTCCCAGTCATCGTCCTGGATCACCTCAGCGACAGTCAGAAGAGAGCGTTCCGGATCGCGGACAACAAACTTGCGCTCAATGCGGGCTGGGATGAGGCAATGTTACGGCTCGAACTGGATGCATTGGCAGCTCGAGCCGTCAACCTTGAACTGACCGGTTTCGACGAACGGGAGTTAAAGGACCTGGGGCGGCGCATTGAGTTGCGCGGCAACCTAGACCCCGACGAAGCGCCGAAGCCCGAACCCGAGGTCGTTACGGTCTTAGGCGACATCTGGATCCTGGGAGATCATCGCCTCCTCTGCGGGGATGGAACCGGGATCCAGGAACTTCGCCGGGTTCTCGATGGGCGTAACTGCGATTTGGTGTTCACCGATTTGCCGTACAACGTCGATTATGTCGGCAAGACGGCGCGCCAGCTGAAGCTGGCGAATGATAATCTCGGCGCGGGATTTCAGGAGTTTTTGAATGCGGCTTGCCGGTCGTTGCTGGAGGTGAGCGCCGGACCATTTTATATATGCATGTCGTCGAGTGAACTGCACCGGTTGTTCGCCGCCTTTTCCGATGCGGGTGGTCATTGGTCAACTTACCTCATCTGGACCAAGCACCTGTTCGCGTTGGGCCGCTCCGACTATCAGCGCCAATACGAACCGATCCTGTATGGATGGCGGGAGGGAAGCGCGCACCACTGGTGCGGAGCGCGCAACCAGGGGGACGTTTGGATGATCGACAAGCCGCGCGTCAACGACCTGCATCCGACCATGAAGCCGGTGGAACTGGTGGAACGGGCCATCAGTAATAGCAGCCGCAGGGGAAATGTTGTGCTGGATCCGTTTGCCGGATCGGGGTCGACGGCGATTGCCTGCGAAAGACTGGGGCGGGCTGCGTGTCTGATTGAGTTGGATCCCCGCTACGCCGACGTGATCGTGAGGCGATGGCAGGGTTACACGGGCCGCTCTGCGGAACTACTGGAAGATGGACGCAGTTTTGAACGGGTCCAACGGGAACGCGCCGCTCAGAGGGCCGCGTGAACCGCCCGCGAGGACGTCCGTTCTTGCCTGGAAACCAGATGGGTAAGGGACGTCCCCAGGGCAGCCGGAACAAAATGACACTGGAAGCCCAAAAGCTGCTGGAAAAGTACAGTGGGTCGCTGGTGAGTAAGTGCATCTTCGGGGCGCTGGAGGGAAACCATCAGGCGCTACGGCTGTGCCTGGATCGAATCCTCCCCCCCAAGCGTGAGCACGGGTTCCGCCTGAAGTTGGGTGGGATCCAGAACGCCCGGGACGTCGCAAAAGCGACCGAAAGGCTGGTGCAAGCCGTAGCCGAAGGACGCATCTCTCCTTCGTCCGGTGAGGCGATCGCCCGCATGCTGGAGATACAGCGGCACGCGATCGAAACCAGCGAACTGGAAGCGCGCATGGGAGAACTCGAAAGAAATCAAGCTAGGGAAAATACGAATTTGGGACGGTGAGGAGCAATGCGTGGTGGTCTGAAACGTAGAATCGAGCGTCTCGAACGGAATATCGGGCACAGGAACCTGGGCTGGATTGTGGTATTGCTCAGTACCGATCGGCAGCCTGGTCCGGGCGAGCGGCTGGTCATCGACTGGCTGTCCGCGGACAATGGGATGGTGATTCTGACGCAGCGAATCACTCCCGATCCAAACGATTCCGGAAAACATTGTACGCCGATACTCGACGGCTGGGCCAGGTGGTATTTTGAGCCTGTCGAGGAAATGTTGCAATCGGTGGAGGGCTGGATGTTAGAGAACGTATTCGACTTGCTTTCGGTGCCGAAGAGAGCGTCCATGGACTCTGAACGAGACTAGCGGACAGAGGAGAGACAACATGAACGATGCGGCACGGCGGGAAATCGAACGCCTCGGCAAAATGAAGGCCAAGGAACTTAGGATTCGCTATCGGGAGCTGTTCGGCGAAGAATCGCGATCCGGCAATCGGATGTATTTGTATCGGCGAGTGGCGTGGAGGCTGCAAGCCAATGCCGAAGGTGGGTTGAGCGAGCGGGCGCAGGAACGCGCGCGTCAGTTAGCCGACGAAGCGGCATTGCGGCTCCGGCCCCCGCGCCAGTTCTTGCAGGAACTGGCGACGCCTGTGGGCGCGCGGGAGCTCCCGCCGGAACTCATTGCGGGTCGGGATCGACGCCTGCCTCCGGCCGGGAGTAGTTTGCAACGAGCCTATCAGGGTCGTTCGATCGAAGTGCGGGTGCTGCCCCGGGGCTTCGAATACAACGGTAGACAGTATGCGTCCTTGAGCGCGGTGGCGCATCAGGTTACGGGAACCCGCTGGAACGGCTTTACTTTCTTCCGGCTGCAAGGGGAATCTGCCGCATGACGGAAGCTCCTCGGCCGTTGCGTTGCGCGATCTACACCAGAAAATCCACCGAAGAAGGACTGGAGCAGGACTTCAACTCTTTGCATGCCCAGCAGGAAGCCGCCGAAGCCTACATTCGCAGCCAATCGCTCTCCGGCTGGAAGGCGCTTGAGCAGCCGTACACGGATGGCGGCTTCAGCGGGGCCAACCTGGACCGTCCGGGACTGAAGCTGCTGCTCTCCGACATCGAAAGCGGCCAGATCGACTGCGTGGTAGTTTACAAGGTCGACCGGCTCAGCCGATCATTACTCGATTTTGCGAGGTTGGTGGCGCTGTTCGACCGGCACGGAGTGAGTTTTGTGTCGGTGACCCAGGAGTTCAACACCACGACGTCTCTGGAGCGCCTGACCTTGAACATTCTGTTGTCATTCGCTCAGTTCGAGCGCGAGATCATCGGCGAACGTACGCGCGACAAATTAGCGGCCGCCCGCAAGAAGGGCAAATGGATCGGAGGGTGTCCGGTACTGGGTTATGACATCGACGTGCGCGGAGGGCGGCTGGTGGTAAACGAAACCGAAGCCCAGACGGTGCAAGCGATCTTCGCGATCTGCGAGCAAACGGGAAATCTAACGGCCACGCTCCAACAGTTGCAGGCGTGCGGGTTTCAGACCAAGGACTGGACCAGCCGGGGAGGCCGCCACCACCCGGCACGAGCTTTCAGTAAATCGACACTTTCGCTGCTGTTGGGAAACGTTCTGTATCGGGGCTTGGTTCGACACAAGAGTGTTCTCTATCCCGGCGAGCAACCGGCCATTGTGGAGGCCGGGCTATGGGAACGTGTCAACGAGCGGCTGGGACTCCATGCCAACAAGGTCAGGGGGCGGCCGCATGAGCGGCAGGAAGCGCCGCTGAGCGGTCTCCTGCGTTGCGGCCTATGCCACACCAAACTGGTCTCGACCTATACTCGGCGGCACGGCAAAAAGCATCGCTACTATATTTGCCCGCGAGCGAAGCAAAGGATCTGCCCACTGACGCCTTTGCCAGCCGAGGATAAACCGGAAGTTTGGCTGGCGCGTCCGTTGGAACGGTCCCTGCGCGAGCACCTGCAACCGGTCTTAGGGGACCGCCCGAGCATGATCCAGATCCAGCAGGCCATCGAGGCGATTTCCTTCCATAGCCATGACCGGCGGGTCGAAGTCGTGTTCCAGGACGGTGCTCGGCTGGACTATGAACTGCCGGTACCGAACCGGCCCGGTGTGCGGAAGAGGAACCGGGAAGAGAACGTCGGACGCCTGCCACGCATTAGCCGGTTGATGGCTCTGGCGATCGAGCTGGAGCGCAGGCTCCAAGACGGATCCGTTCCGGACCATCGAACACTGGCCAGTGCCGGTAAGATCAGCGCCGGGAGATTGTCGCAAATCCTCAGCCTCACCTATTTGGCGCCTTCGATCCAAGAACGATTGCTGTTCCTGCCCCAGACCCAGAGCGGTGCGGACCTGGTAGCGGAACGAGACTTGCGCGCCATCACGAAGGTCCCGGACTGGGACCGGCAGAAGAAGCTGTTTCAAGATTTGATGGACGGCGGAAGCGTGCGATGCTGAACCACGAACTCGACGACGGGAAGTTGCGGGTATTTCGGATCTTCCTGGCATCTGTGCCCCAAGAGGACCTGCCTGCTCTGCGCCTTCAACTGGAGCGCGAAGTGACGGCGCGGCAGGAGTGCGACAACAACGCCGTACGCCTGTTTCTGAGCTCTCTCACGGCCCCAGAGCTGGAAACGGCGCGCCAGGCGATCGATTTCGAGTGTACGCCGGTGGAGTTCCGACCACCACCGGTCCGAAAACCTGCCGTCCGAGTTCGACGAGTTCGAAAGACTCGTGCGAGGAAGCCGAAAGCCGAGAACCCTTGAACCGCCGGCAATTAAGAAAGGGCCGGCAGGGATCCGGCCCACGGACAACATCGAGACACAGGAACGTTGGCTACTGGGCCAACCGGTAGGTGCGCAGTCCAGCGTGTTTTCGTGACCGCACCTTCAGACCGCGCTGGCGCTTCAGGTTGCTGAGGAAACCGCGCACGCTGTGAGCCTGCCAGCCGGTAGCCGACATCAGATTAGCGAGAGTTGCACCCTCGGGCTGTTGCAGGAGCGCCAAAATGCAGTCCGCCTTGCTGCCCGGCTTGGGCGGCGAGGCGACTTTCCTTCGCCGCTGCGCTTTCGCTCCACCCGGGCCGACGGATTCCTCGCGCGGCTGAAGCGCTCGCCAAATTCGCCCGATCGCAATCTCGCGATTCTCGAACTTCGTAACCGGCCGTACGCCAGGCAGGCGATTCCATAGTTCTATCAGCGCCCGCAGCGGCCATTGGCGCACTAACCGCCCCAATTCTGTTTCGGAAGCGAACCGCGATCCCGACGTTGATGCTTCCCCAGCATCGGCGGCAGCAACGATCGTCTTATCGTCGGTAAGTATGAACTGAGTCTCCATGGTAGTTTTCTCCTCGGCTAAGAGCAGTCGTGCCCTTGCCGACCATCATTCATCACTCTGGTCGTCGTCAAAAGCAAGCCGCTTTGGCAGATGTCGCGTGGAATTTTGCAGCAATGGGTTCAGTTCATGGCTGAAGCCCGTTTCTGGAGCTGTGAATCGGAGTTCGAATACGTCCTGGGTCCAGTCAGACAAATTTGGCGCTAGGCACAAAATTGAAGATCCTGTAAAACGTGGTTCGAATCAGTGCCGGGGAGCCACACTCGATTGGGATCCATGGGTTCTAGCCAACACAGCACTTGTTGGTGTCGTAAGCAGACCACTGGGTGGGGCCTGTTTTACGCTGCTGCCAAAGCGCCGGACCCATTGCACATGAACCACTCCTGAATTTTTGGGATGGCTCTCAAGGCCGCGGCTTCTCCGGCCTCAACCAGTTCACGGCTCCGCGTAAAGCCATTCCATTCGATGGCTCCAACGTCCGGCGCTATAACCAGATCGGACTCGTCACGCCAGCCGTGTTGGGACGTGCTTTGAAGGATTTGCAAGCAACGGTGTGGACTTGCCCCCGATTTTGAGACAACCAGTTAAGAGTCGAAAATCAGTGAATGGAGGATTCGACTCATGGGATTGTCCCGACGGAAGTTCACGCGTGAAATGAAACTGGCTGCGGTTCAGCAGCTGGAAGCAGGAACGTCAGCCGCCGCGGTGGCGCGGGCCTTTGAAATCAATGCCAACCTGCTGCACCGGTGGCGGAAGGAGTTCCGCCATGGTCCCGGCAATGCGTTCCCCGGTGTGGGAAAGCGGCGTTGGGAGGACCCCAAGGTGGGGCACCTGGAGCGCAAGGTTGGCCAGCAGGCCGTGGAGATTGATTTTTTGAAAGGGTGCTTGCAGCGAATCGAGGAACAGCGGATGCTGCAGGCGCTGACTGGAAAGCCGCGACCTACCAGTACATCCGGAGCCAAATCGAAGAAGGTATCCCGATGACGGCGACGCGCATGTGCCAACTGGGAAAAGTCAGCCGGGCTGGTCTCTATCGATTCGATCCCGGCGCCGAACGGGCGGCCGATGACGATCTGGATCTACGGAACGAAATTCATCGGATCGCGCTGGAGTTCCCCTGCTATGGCCTGCCGCGGATCACGGCCGAGTTGAGACGGCGCGGCTGGCAGGTCAATCACAAACGGGTGGCGCGGATCCTGCGCGAAGATAATTTGCTGTGCCTGCGCCGCAAGAAATTCGTGGTGACAACCACGGATTCCAAGCATGGTCTGGCGGTCTATCCGAATCTGGCAGCCGACCTGGAGCCGACTGGCATCGATCAGCTCTGGGTCGCTGACATTACCTATGTACGGCTAGAGACGGAGTTCGTCTACCTGGCGGTTGTGCTGGACGCCTATTCGCGTAGAGTGATCGGTTGGGCACTCGATCGGTCACTGGAAGCCGACCTGGCAATCGAGGCATTGGAGATGGCATTCCGGCAGCGGTCGCCAACGGAAGGGCTGACTCATCACTCCGACCGAGGGGTTCAGTATGCTTCTCGTGCCTACACCAGCTTGCTCAACGATCACGGGGTTCAGATCAGCATGAGCCGCAAAGGCAATCCCTATGACAACGCCTTCTGCGAATCCTTCATGAAAACCCTGAAATACGAGGAGGTCTATCGCCAGGAATATCGCGATCTGGCTGACGCGCATGCTTCCATCGAGCGGTTCATCGAAAACATCTATAACGGCAAGCGGCTGCACTCGGCGCTGGACTACCGTCCGCCGATCGAGTTCGAACGCTCGCTGCCAGCCTCGCAGCAGGTTTGTGCATGAAAGGCCGGTTGTTTACGAGACCAAAAACTGAGGGCGCCCTCCACAAGCGTTTTTGCAGGCATGCCGGAATCTATCGGTCCGATGTGTCGTTCCTGCTGATAAACCTGGGCCAGAGTACCGCTTCCCGGTCGGGTCCGGGCCAGGCTATAGGACGCGCCGGAAGTAACCACGCCCTGCCCATCGTCCACGATGAGTTCCGGCCGGCTATTCCTCAACGGGGTGCTCGCCAGCATGGCCCGTCTCCGCTTCACCGGCACCCTCAGCTTAAATCTATTGCCGCCTCGAAGGGAATCATTTACCATCGAACGGTAACCAGTCTCTTAACTGTTTGTCTCAGCCCAGGGGGCAGGTTCAGTGAATTACCTCTAGCCTAGCATGTTGCTAGGCTGCCCACCTGTGGCGCGTGCGGGAAGTTGCACCGAAATGACGTGGGTGGCTCCCAGCTGCCTGCATAACTCAGCGGGGATCTCCATGCTCATGGCGCCATCCACTAAGAGCTTTCCTCCGCGCCGTACGGGATGAAACAATCCTGGATAAGAGCAACTCGCGCGGATAGCTTCGAACACCTCGCCGGTTCCTGAAAAGGGCACGGGTTGGCCGGTGCCCAGATCCGTGGCCACCACGCCTAGCGGGATAGTCATCTCCTCGAACCGATGAGTTTTCAGGATTCTTTTCAGGAAGCGGTTCATTCGGTCGCTACCGACCAATCCCAGGAGCCGAGGACTCCAGCGCGCGACGTCGCTAAAGCGCATCGAGCAGCCGATGCGTGCGATTTCATCCGGGGATGCGCCGCCGGCGTACGCGGCGGCAACGATCGCGCCCGCGCTGACACCGGTGATGCCGTGAATCGGGAGACCGAACCGTTGAAGGACCTTAAGCACGCCTGCGTGAGCAATACCGCGGGCGAAGCCCTCCTAATGCAATGCCGATCCGAATCCTGGCCGGGGTTGAGTCCGATCGCGATCCAACCAGGGCTGGCCTGCTAGAAAATTCCGGCGCGGCTAAAATGAGTTCGTGTCGATCTGCTTCAAGTATCCTGGCGTGGATCATTTAAGTTCCAAAAGGCGACCTACTTCGGTCATCGCTAACAAGATTCGCACTTGCGACCTTGTTGTATCGCGCCACGTTGAGTCGTGGGCGGTCGGTCAGGAATAGAGCATCCAGGTTGCCGTAGGCTTGCAGTTTCCGATCCGGCGAAAATTCCCTTGGACGCTAAGTGGTTTCGGCTAATTCTTGTTTGTGCGGAAGGCTCCAAAAGCTCGAAACATGGCAGCGTAAGGGCAACTGCCTTGGCAGGTGCCGTTTTTTCGGGCAGGCGGGCTTTCGAACCGGAACCTTCGCTCGCGTTTCGATCCACTACTTACGTCATGCATATTATGCATGGAACGCGGGTGGGTGAGGCGTTTTCGGCCCACCGAACCGGACGGCTCAGCAGCAATCCCGCACAGGCTTGGTCTTCTTGTCAGCCAAATACTCGTACGTATCGAACGTGCGTCTAAGCAGACACCTGAGGAGCTGCCACCGGCCGTTGCGGGGAGGAGAAAGTGAGATGAGAAAATAGCGCGATGGGCCAGACCAGGTTGGCGCCCAACGCAGCGAGAACCAATAGCACATTCGTGATATTGAAAACGGCGAAAAACAGAATGAGATACGGCAAGAAGCAGCGCCGAATTATGAATTCAGTGTGCCGGCCGAGGTAGAGAAAAGGATTCGATCGGCGGCGCTCGGCTTGGCTCTGCCAGATTCCGAGGAGCTGCTCGGGACGCCCATTGGTCAGCCGACGCCGTTGGAGACCGGTAACTAGGAAGCTTAGGACCGCTCCGACGAGAAACATCCCGCCCCACACCAGATAGGTTCGCGTGCCAGAGCTTCTGGTCAACCCTATCATCATTCCGGCGAAGATCATCAGATAATAAAGTTGATCGCAGACGGTCTCCAACCAGCAACCGAAATTGGATTCCTGAAGTTTCAAGCGAGCGACTTCGCCGTCGCTCCCGTCGAGAATGCTTGCAAAGACCGACAGTACTGCACCCAGCAAGACATTCCAGTAGCCGCCCAATGCAAAATACACGCCGGCCATCAAGCTGACACCGAGAGTGAACAGACTGACCATATTGGGTGTGATCGGAAACTTGATGAGCTGGCGGCTGATGGGAATGGAGACTCTGCGGTTCATTCTGGCGAAGATTCCATCGGTGGGCTTGACGAGCCAAGCGTCGAGTTTCCGTTCGGCGATTACGCGCTCTTGCGAAGTAGAAACCCGTTGCCATTTGGCGCCGTCGGCCACTTCTTCCTGAACCGAGCGCCTAGAGCTGAGGTACGCATGCAATTCTTCGATATTGTGGACGCTGGCCTGACCATGTGCTAAGTCCCGCGCTACAGCTTGCGAAACCGCGTAAATTCCGACTAGCTGGGTGCCGGTTGTGAACGCTAAAGCGCCGCCATTTGCGTTCCACTCAGCGGCCCGCCGATGGAGCGATGGATGATAGGTTGTGTCTCCGGATATCAGCACCACCGTCGATTCGCCGGCGCCGATTATCTGACCCAGCACCGACGTGAGTGATGTCTCAACGTCTCGTTCGAACCACTCCACGGAGGCCGATAATCGCCGAGTACCCTGCAGAGATCGCAGTATGAAGGATCTTGCTTCTCGGTCGACTACAACGGCGATTCGCCTGGCACCTGCCCTTTGGGCGCCCAGAATCGCGCGGAGCACGACCGGAAGAGCGCCAACTCGGGGAAGGGTTGAACCCAAACTGCCGCCGGCGAGTGTGCTGGCCAGAATAACAGCAACGTGCGAGCCGTCAACCACGCTCGGGGTCTCCGGCTGCGGCGATGAAGCTCCACTTTTCGACTTCGACAAGATGATCATACACAGACCTCCGACAGCAGCCCAAAAGAGCGCTCGAACTCTCCGAGCGAGTCCCAGAGTCAAGCCTGCGGCCGCGGTGAGGCCGAACATTTTTGCAATCAGCATGTTTCCACCTTCGTAAGTGCCGATGTTGCCGGGATTGAAGAGCCCAACAATGTTAATCAATTTAGTCAAGGCTTCGATCGCGACAGCAGCGAGAAAGCTGAACTTGGCGCCCAGCAGGAACAAAATTAGATAGACCTCAAGGATGGCCGCAGCGTGGGTCGCAAGATTCAGCGCCACACTGCCCCAGAATGCTCCCGGAGCACGGTGATAGAAATTGAGGAGGCAGTGTTCAACATCCTCGATCAGGGGGCTTTGGCGTTCAATCCAGCCACGCAGAAACGGGATGCTGCCTAAGAGCCGCGCTGTTCCGGAAACTACGCGCTGACGACGTCGCACAGCAACCGCGGCGGAAAGAATGAGACTCAGCAATATTGCTACCAGCAGCCCTGCACAGAGCGAGAGCGCATCAGGCAGCGGCCATGCGACAAGTACCGCAACTAGACCGACGATACTGACCCCTGCTCCGCTCAAGATGAAAAATACACGGTCCAGAGTGACCGAGGCGATACTGTTCGCAAGGGGGATAGTGGAGCTCAGAAACAAGGCTCGCAGATTTTCTCCAAACATCTGCCCCAGAAAGCCAAGCTGTCCGACTGCTTCGGAGGCGAGCCTCAATCCGAGAGTGCGTGCAAACGATACCTTACGTTTGTCATCGAGGAGCGTAAGGCGCCACGCGCAGGTTTTCACAACGTGCGCAACTCCCCCTAGAGTGATCACCAGGATGAGCCTCCATCCGACGGCGGCAATGCTCTCGCGTAGATTTGCGACGCCTGCGCGGTGAACCAGCAATACGAGGAGTAGGACTCCGAACATTCCTGCCAGCGTCCGGATTGGAAATCGAGTTTTCATCATTAGCTAGCCAGACGCTCGGCGGTCGCCGTCAGATGCGCACCAAAAGTACTTTCGGCGTAGGCCAGTGCCTCAGGAGTATCAAGGTCCTGCCAGCCGGACTCGCCGATATCCAGGGCATGCAGGCAACGCTCTTGGGCGAGCTGGCGCATGCCATCGGAAAGAGAGCAGTTGCCATCCTTGACGACTGACCGGAGTGTGTCAAACAGCGCCGGGGTGCACAGGAACATCCCGGTGTCCAACGCGTCATATTGAACAATGTCTTTACCGATGTCGACGATATGATCGCCATCGCGACAAACTTTGGTCGCATCGTTCAAATCAAAAATCCCGTCAATGTTGGGATCGACGGCCAGGATCACTTCACCAGGTGCGAGCGGCTGTTCCAACAGCACTCTTGCAGTCCGCGGCTCAAAGACGTGGTCCGCCATTAGCAGCAGAAAGTTCTGTTGAAGTACATCTCGAGCCTTCAGGGCAGAGATGCCGTTCTGCTTCTCATAATCCGGGTTTTCGACCCAGGTCACTGAAACTTTGCCACGAAACCGATGGTTGAACCAGCGGCGAATCAATTCAGAACCGTACCCGACGACAATCACAAATCTGCTGATGCCGGCTTGATGCGCCCCGAGAATGATGTGCTCGAGGATCGGCTTACCGCGAAAATGCACCAGCGGTTTAGGGAGCCCGTGCGAAGCTTTCCGCAAGCGGGTCCCTTTGCCTGCCGCGAGGATTAGGCACTGATTGGCTTCGCCGGCGTAATCTCTGGACAAAGTGCGGAACGTATTTATTTGCATGACGAAATCCTGAAGTAAGGTCCTTTGTTGATCTCTCAACGTCAAGCTCTGAAAAGCAGCCCGCTTGCCGTTACCGCGTGGGGTTTTTCGATCTGACCGGAAGAGGAGGGCCGAGCAGCTAATCGCTTTCGTTCGAATCTGTTAAGTACGAAAGATTCGAAGCTCGCTGCCTCCGACCGTTGGTATAGCGACGGCAACTGCCCTGGCAGTCGCCAGTTTCCGGCAGGCGGGTATCTCCGAACCGCTTCGTCTCGGTAGTACCACTTACGTTTACCTGCTCATGTCTGTAATGGCAGAACTCTAAGAAACGTCGAGGGTTGGAATCACAATGACGAAAGGAAGCCTTGAAACCCGGACACAGGAAGTGCGCCTTTTGTCCTTATTGTTCTCGCCTCCTCGCCCGCTGGATAGGGCGCGAAAACGCATCCTCCCGCTTGCCTGCGATCTACGAAATCGGCGAAGTGGACCTGGGAAAGTGCAACTCAGGTCGCGCACTTATCGGATATCATCCGGCTGAGGGCCGCCCGGGTGGTTGACTCCAGTCGCGAAATTGACGTTGTCGTAGCAGGCGCCGCATGCGGCCCGAGCTGGCCCGCTGAGAAAAGACGTGGCTTGCGCGGTACCGGCGGTTTGGCTGTGGCAGACCTCGCAGCGGCGCACATCGGCCGTCGGCCAGAAACGTTAGTAGCAATCATGGAAGGACGAACTCGGCGGTGATTCCAGACCAGTCAACGCCTGGCTTGTAAGTCAGCAAATCATCCCCAAGCCTGCCGCGATCATTGGCGACCGCACCAACCACCACAGGCTGTTTCGCATACAGTCGACTAACGTCCTCCTCTAGCCAATTTTTGCCTCGTCGGAGGAATTTGTGGGTGCCTTTGGCCAAAGCCGCCGCCCCGACGTGGTCCGCAGCCCCTGTTACCAATAGTCTCAGCGATATCGCGCGTCGCCGTTGCCGCTCACTTTTCCCAGGTGGGTTTTCTCGGCCCAGTCCATCGTCTTGCGCCCGGAGCATTCATTGATTTGTCTCCCCACCGCCCCCTGTGCTTCTCTATGGGTTGTTCGCATCGGGGCCCTGTCAAATGCGCGTTCCGACGGTTCGGTGGCGATTCGGTCCGTTATCGTCCGCACGACTCGACCCACTCCGTCTGTCGGGCCGTGATCGGTCCGATGGCCGCAAGTTACCCACAAATTCCGCCGAAGACCCCCAATTTTTGACAAGGCTCACGGGGAGAAGGTTACGCCACGTGCTGATCCCGTCATAATGGAGAGTCATCAACCAGCCCTTGCCGTAAGGATCGCTCCGCAGTATGGATGGGTTATTTACTACCTCCGGGTTCACCGCGACGACTTTCCCCTCGATTGGACAGAGTAGCGTGGCCGTTTCACCGTTCCGGTGAAGCTTGAACACCGTTTGCCCCTGCCGGAACCATTGGCCAAGCTCTGGCAGCTCGATTCTGTCTATATGCCCAGCTAGCATGGCTCCGAAATCATCCACGCCGACGCGAGCCGTGTTGAGCTGTTCACGCTGCACCCGAGTGTGGCCGGAATCGTAACGAAGTCCCTCGAGCACCAGTAAGCCTTCAACATAGGCCGGCAAAGTTCGGCCTGGACTGGGACAACTGCCGCCGTGAGAGCGGTTTCGTTCGCCACTGCTCCAGACTTCCGCTTGCGTTGACTAATGATGTAATCCGCAAGCGCACCGAAACAAAATGTTAAGAGTGTCAACGTGACTATTGGCAGTACCTCCTCAGAAGAAGCTCCTATATGTGGTCATGATCCTTTGTTTATCGTTGTTGTAAACCGTCGATTTGGTCCGCCAAGCCGAGGGTCTTCAATACTTGAGGATGTGCTTCGTCCACCGCGAGCGGCACGTGACAGGTGCCGCAGTCCTGCGTGATGCTGGTCTTCTTGTCGGCCGTGGAGTGCGATCCGTCATGGCATCGAAAACATCCCGGAAAATCGGTGTGTCCGAGATTGTTGGGGTATGTGCCCCATGTGACCTTCAGGTCGGGAAATACGTTGCGGTTGTAGATGGCGGCAACCACCGTCGCGGCCTTGGAGATGTCCCCGGAACGCTGCGATGAAATGGCCGGATAGCATTCCTTGTAAAACTGAGCCAAGTCAGCCGGAATTTTGCGCGAGGCCTCCTTGTGGCTCGAATACTTCGCTTTCAGCAGTTCCACCGCCTTCTTTTTCATAAAGGGCAGCGTCGGAGAGATCTGTCCCAGCCCCATGGCTCTGTCCACGGCACGCTCTGGAAGCTCGAAAGCGTGGTCCGCACTGTTATGGCAATCGACACACTGCATCTGATGGCGAGGCAGACTCGCGACGGATTGAGCGGTTGAGCCATCGGCCAGGAACGTTCGGACCTCTCTAGTGTTAGTGTTCAGGTACCGAACCCAAGGAATAGTCTGACGTGCGGGATCAGTGGCTGCGTAGTCGATTTCAACCCCGGCGCCCATATGTTTTCCGTGAATGCCGCCAATATCTCCTCCACCTGTGAGCATCATCAGAGCGGTCTGTGTCTGTGTATTGGTCGCGTCGTCCTGGAAGTGGAAAATTACTTGAAACTTGACGGCCTCAAACTCTTGGGGCCAGTGGCACTGTTCGCAAGTTAAGCGCGATGGGACCAGGCGGTTGCTCGCGATGGCCGACTCAATCGGAGGATGGACGCGGTTGAAAACCATGTCGATGAACTGGCGGGTGCCGCCCATCTTGGCTTTCAAGTATCCAGTCGCGCCGGGGGAAACGTGGCATTCCGCGCATTCCACACTCGCGTGTGCCGAGTTCGAATGCGCAGCGAAGTACGGTTGCATAACGTGGCAAGTCTGGCCGCAGAACTGGGGCGTCTCCATGTACTGCACAGCACGATATGTGCCTTGGGTTCCAATCACGATATTGACTGCGGTGGTTACCGCGAAGAAGATCGCGAGCCTGCGAAGGTAGACACGCCGGTCGGGACCCGCCACCTCAGCCCCTGATCGAGGCCTGCGAGACGCCTTCGAGCCAGGAAGATCCCTAGGGCGATTAACACCAGGCCGAGGACGAGGGCAGCCGGAATCAGAATAAAGATGAGAATCCCGATGTAGGGATTGCTGGTGTGCCCTCGAACCTGAATCGGCAAAACAAACAGCCAAGAAAAGCCGGCGGTCGTGACCAGCGCCACTCCTAACATGCTGATCCAGTGACTGGTGAGCAGCGCGAGCGTGGGACGTTTTGGATCTTCGCTCATGTCTTCTTTCCTATGCCGGGCTCGTCGTCGAGCTTCGACTGATGTTTCGGATCAATCCTTCCGTCAGGGTCCTCCCCGCAAGAAGGGCGTAACCATTAAACAAAAATTTCAAAGCGAATCTTTTTGTTGATCGCTCCGACGTTTTAAAAGCATCCCTCTTGCCGTCGCCGTGTACGGTTTTTCAACCTGAGCTGAACACGACAGCCGGGCAGCTAAAGAGCTTTCGTTTGATTCTGTTCGACAGGAACATCTCCAAAGCCGACTACCACCAAGTGTTGCCCTTGCGAGGGCAACTGCTCTGGCATTCGCCAGTTTCGGCGGGCGGGACTTTTCGAAACGCTCCGGCTCGGTCTCACCACTTACGTTTTACCTGACTAAGCGCCGAGATTGCGGATCAGGTGAAGCGCCAGCGTTACGGCGTCACAACCCTGGCGCGATCGCGGCCCATATAACTTCTGTGCCCACTTACTAGCTTGATTCCAAATAACCGGACCAAGCTTGTCGGGACGTCTTATTCCGGGATCGTTACTGGATTGGAACTCTCGTACGGAATGGTTTGACGATATTGATGGGTCGCGCATCCGGTCGAAGCTAACAAGGTGACCTGGGTGTAGAACGCTCTTCACGAGTGATTTACCGCTCGCAGCAATTGGCGTGAAGGAGCAGATTCCACTGGACAAGGGAACGCGCGCCCCACGCGTTGAGTCTTGAGTAAGTTCCGGTTTACCAGACTGGATTCGAGCATTGTCGTCTACAAATGATCAAGTGCAAAGGGTGGAATGTTAGCTGCTGAGATCGAATCGGCCATGAACTTTAGGATCGACATCTCTAGTTACGAATTGCTGACTAACCAAGGTCACGCTTTGAGTCGTGAGAAGTCCACGAATTTGCCGAACAATGCTCGGATTGTTTATATCGCTTTGATTGCCGCGGACCTCGCCGGTATGGCGCTATGTCAGGAGATCTCGCAAATAGAGCCGACGCAGGCATATCCTCATCCGAGGCCGGAAAGTAGTGATGCCTCCGAACACGAAAGCCGTCACATTCTTGGAGTTATTCCGAACTATAAAACCTCTCCGAACTTCGACCATTACGAACCTTTCACTAGCCGCGAGAAGTTTAAGATCGCTTCCGAGGATAGCCTCGATCCTGGAACGTTTGGCTTATCGGCCCTATTCGGCGGCTTAGGCCAGGTGACGGACGCAAATAAATCAGTGGGCCAGGGTGCCGCAGGGTTCGGCAGGTATTTCGGAGCCGCTTATGGGGATCTCCTTATCGGCAATTACATGTCAGAGGCGGTTTTTCCATCCATTCTCCACCAAGACTCTAGATACTTCCGCCGAGGCACCGGAGGTGGGTACTCCCGGTTCGCCTACGCCATTTCCCAAATCTTTCGTACCCATAGCGACTCCGGTGGCACTCAGTTCAACTACTCCGAATGGCTCGGCAACGCGACTGCGGCAGCGATATCGAATGCCTATTATCCGGATCACCGGAGTGCCGGCAGCTCAATGTCGAAATTGGGCATGCAGATCGGCCTCGATGCGGTTGGCAACGTTCTGAAGGAATTCTGGCCGGATCTGCGCCAATTCAGCAACAAGTCGTCAAACAAACTAACCGCTGAAGGAGCGCGATGAATTTGTTTTTGTTGGCATGAAAGAGCACCTGCGAGTCGACAAGGGAACGCCGGCCGCACGCGTTGAGCCTTGAGTCAAGTCCTGCAGCCATTCAAAAGCCTGCGGCGACATTGCGTCTTCCGTAACACGCCACCTCCAGTTTCCTCCCGCTTGGCCGGGCACATTCATCCTGCTACCCCGGCCTAAGTCGAGAAGATCCTGTAAGGGAGCGATAGCTAGAGCGGCGACGGACGACCAGGCCAGGCGCATCAGCGCCGGAGCAACTTCTGCGCTCTCGCCTGGGGCGCGCCCTAAGTAGCTCCATACGTTGTGACGCTGATCCTCATTTAAATCTTCGTACCATTCGCGAGAGGTCGCATTGTCATGTGTAGCTGTGTACGCAACCGTGTTATGGACGAAGTTGTCGGGAAGGTATGGATTGTCCCGGCGCCCATCGAACGCGAACTGGAGGACCCGAGTGCCCGGTATGTCGAACTCGTCAAGCAGTGCGTGTACATCGGGCGTAATCAAACCCAAATCTTCCGCGATGAACGGTAGCCGACCCAGCTCTTTTTGCACTGCCTCCAAAAGAGAGGCGCCCGGACCAGGCACCCATTGCCCAGACTGGGCCGTCGGAGCACCTGCGGGAACGTGCCACGCGGCTGCGAACCCGCGGAAGTGATCAAGCCGAATGACGTCGACATGATCCAAAAGTGCACGCAAGCGGTCGATGCACCATCCATAACCGGTCGCACGAAGGGCATCCCAATTGTAGACCGGGTTGCCCCACAACTGTCCCTGAGCGCTGAAGTAATCCGGTGGAACCCCAGCGACGAAGCGCGGCCGGCGATGTTCGTCCAGCATGAAAAACTCGGGGTTCGCCCAAACATCGCTGGAATCCGGGGACACAAAAAATGGCAGGTCGCCGATCAAGCCGACGCCTTTGGCATGCGCGTATTCCTTAAGTTGATCCGCTTGGCGAAGCAATAGGAATTGAGCGAAACGGACTTGATCGATTCGATCAGCGAGCTCTAGTCGCGCCTGTGCTAACGCGTTCGGCCACCGCTCCACCAATTCTGCCGGCCAATCCAAATAATACGCCTCTTGAAACTTTTCTTTGAGCGATCGAAATAGCGCGTAGTCTTCGAGCCAGTGCGCCTGCGCAGCACAAAACTCTTCGTATGCAGGCCGCAGGTCCTTGCGCTCGCCAGCTCTAAAATAGGTCCACGCCTTTTCGAGGATCCGATGTTTGAAGGGGATCACAGCTTCGTAGTCGACTACGTTAGAAGGAACGCGCTTCTCAAAGTCGCTCGCCCGAAGGAGGCCATCCGCGATCAGGTATTCGGGACTGATCAGCAGGTCGTTGCCGGCAAATGACGAAAGTGATTGATAGGGTGAATTTCCATAACCGGTCGGGCCGAGCGGCAGTGCTTGCCACCATCCTTGCCCAGCATCATAAAGACGATCGATCCACGCGAACGCTGACGGACCGAGATCGCCAATTCCATAGGCTGAAGGTAAAGAGGTAACATGCAGCAAAATGCCCGAAGCTCGATAATCGGGAGGAAATAACGGAACGGCGTCACCTTCGGAGTGCATTGTTCACCATGGCCTGGGCTTCGTTAACGATCGCGTGCAGATGTGCAGGGCTCTTGAAGCTTTCCGCGTAGATTTTGTAAATGTTCTCAGTGCCTGACGGCCGGGCAGCGAACCAGCCGGCGTCGGTAACCACTTTAAGCCCCCCTATTGGAGCACTGTTTCCCGGTGCTTGGGTCAACTTGGTTTTGATGGCCTCACCGGCGAGATCTGACTCCTTCACAGCATCAGATGTGAGCTTTTGCAGTTTTGCTTTCTGCTCGGGAGTGGCAGGTGCGTCAATGCGGGTGTAGTAGGGAGTGCCGAACTCTTCGGTCAGCTCGCGGTAATGCTGACCCGGATCCTTACCGGTGCGAGCCGTGATCTCAGCCGCCAACAGATCCATAATTGGTCCATCCTTGTCGGTAGTCCATACGGTCCCATCAAAGCGGAGAAAACTGGCCCCGGCGCTCTCCTCCCCGCCAAAACAACACGAGCCGTCTAGGAGACCTGGCACAAACCACTTGAATCCCACCGGAACTTCGCGCAGCTCACGACCGAGCTTGTGTACCACTCTGTCGATCATGCTGCTGCTCACCAGCGTCTTTCCTATTGCAGAATCCGCTCGCCACTTATGCCGATGCGTTAATAAGTACTGGATAGCCACGGCGAGGTAGTGATTTGGGTTCATCAGGCCGGCAACGGGAGTCACGATGCCATGCCGGTCCGAATCCGGATCGTTCGCGAAGGCTACCTGGTATTGATCTTTCAGGCCAACAAGCCGAGCCATCGCATACGGGCTGGAACAGTCCATACGGATTTTGCCGTCGTGATCGGCGGTCATAAACGAGAAAGTGGGGTCAATGGTCGGATTAACTACAACAATGTCCAGTCCATAAAGCGGATTGATAAACTCCCAGTAGGCGCGTGCGGCTCCACCCAAGGGGTCGACCGCAAGCTTCAGCTTCGCATCGCGAATCGCGTCCATGTCCACGACATTCTTGAGATCGCGCACATAGGGCAACATGAAATCTTCCTGATGTGTGGACGAAGCTTGGATCGCGCTTTTGAACGGAATGCATTTGACGCCCGCATTTCCTGCTCTCAACAGCTCGTTCGCGCGGGTTTCCACCCAGTGCGTCACATCCGTATCCGCGGGGCCGCCATTAGTCGGGTTGTACTTGAAGCCTCCGTCCTCTGGAGGATTGTGGGAGGGCGTTATGACGATACCGTCAGCGAGATGTTCCCTGCGGCCACCGTTATAAACCAGGATCGCTCGAGAGATGACTGGGGTTGGGGTTACGGTGTCGCCTTGTTGGATAACTGTCTCGACGTTGTTCGCCGCCAGGACTTCCAGTGCGGTTCGCTGCGCGGGACTCGAGAGCGCGTGAGTGTCTTTTCCCATGAAGAGGGGGCCGTCGGTCCCATGTGCTTGCCGGTAGTCACAGATCGCTTGAGTTATCGCCAGAATGTGCGATTCCGTGAAAGTGCCGCGTATGGGTGAACCGCGATGTCCGCTCGTCCCGAAACTGACGCGCTGGTTGGGATCTTCAAGATCGGGACGGCGCTCAAAGTATTCTCTCTCTAAGCGAGTCACATCCACGAGCATGTCTTTGGGCGCCGGCTTACCGGCCAGCGGCGAAATCAACACTTCTTCTGCTACAACACTGGGCATGGTTCTACCTCCAAATCTAGTTTGTTTCTAAGCTTCAACATGATGGTCGTCATTCCATAGCCGGATCACAGGCTGGGATAGATTGTGCTCATAACTCAGCGCGCTCAGGCTCGACGGGTTCACCGATAAATACCTGCCCAAGCAACCGGGAGCCAGAGCGAGCCATCGCGAGGCTAGCACCCGAATGAAATGTCCGCTGGAGAAAAGAAGCACATCTCCTCCGGCCATACGGACACGCTGCACCACCCGGTCGGCGCGCTCAGCGATTTGTGTTGGCGATTCTCCTCCTGGACACCCGTCCCGGAACAGTTGCCAGTCGGGATGCTTCGCCAGGATCTCGGAGTCGCGCAGTGTTTCGTATTCGCCGTAGTCCCACTCCACGAGGTCGGGATCCACTTCGGCCACGGCTCCGAAACCCGCCAGTTCGCAGGTTCGCGCGGCTCTCCGCAAAGGGCTGGTAAACACTTTCACAAACTGCATTACCTGAAGCCGTTTCCCAAGGAGGCGTGCATGGAGTTCGCCATCGGGTGTAAGCGGTAAATCGGTAAGGCCGGTGTGTTGGCCGGAATGCGTCCAGGCGGTGTCACCGTGCCGCGCTAAATATACGACTGGCAATGCTTCGCTCATACGGTTTGTTCTTTAGATCGCCTCCATTTCGCTTCTACCCGTCGTTCTACGTGTAAGAGCTCCCAGCACTCTTTCGCGATCGCCCAGTCCTCCTCTGCCCGAATCACGAGGACCCGGACTTGCGAAGTAGCTGCAGAAACATCCGCGTCTAGAATCGGTCGCGCGTTTGATTGGACATCGAGCCCAATGCCCAGAAACTCCAACCCACCACATGCCGCAGCTCGTACTTCCGCGGAGTTCTCACCCACCCCGGCGGTAAACACCAGTGCATCCATTCCTCCCATCGCGGCCGCCATGGCGGCGATCGCTGCCCGCAGATGGTGCACGTAAATGTCGAACGCCAGCTTCGCTCTTTCATGGCCTCGTCCGATGGCAGCGAGGATGTCGCGCATGTCTCCCGAGATCCCCGAGATGCCGAGGAGGCCCGACTTGTGGTTCAGCGTGGCATCGATCTCCTTAGCGTCCAATTGGCCTTGACGCATCAGAAATGTCAAAATTCCAGGGTCTACCGCACCGGAACGCGTCCCCATCATCAAACCGTCCAGTGGAGTGAAGCCCATCGTCGTGTCGACGCTACGCATGCCATCCACAGCAGCGACGGAGCAGCCGTTGCCTAGATGGCAGGTCACCACTTTGAGCGCCTGCTTATCTTTCCCGAGAAGCTGAGCGGCGCGCTCTGCGCAGTACCGATGATTAATGCCGTGGAATCCATATCGGCGGATGCCGCTTTCGAACCACTCATAAGGCCCCGGATAAATAGCAGCCGACAACGGCATTTGGCGGTGAAAGCCAGTGTCGAAAACAGCCACCTGCGGTACAGAACCAAGAAGATTCTCGACAATTCTCACACCCTCCAGCTCTGCGTCAATGTGCAGTGGGGCAAGTGCGGAGGCGCTGGCGATCGCCTGACGCACCTCGGGTGTGATCACCACGGGATCCTCGAAATGTGGGCCGCCATGGACTACTCGGTGCCCCACAGCGTCGATGTCAGAAGGGGAAGCGATAATTTGGGCATTACCGCTCCACGACTTGCTCAACAGATCCCGAACAACCTGCTCGCGGGAGGTGACCTTGAGTTCTGTCTTTTGCGCGATACCGCGTGCGTTTCTGACTGACGTCGCGGCGGTATCGCCATTCCACTCGATCCCTCCCTCCCACAGGCAGGAGGGTGGGTGAACGGGACAAGCCCCCTCTATTTCATATATGCAAGCCTTCTGACTGCTGGAACCGGAGTTGAGCACAAGAATCTTCATAGGAGCAGGGGCTTCGATGCTTACTGGTCGTGGACCGAAGGCGCAGGCTCGGGTAGAGTTGACTGCTTAATAGCATTTGCAACATTGCGCGCCAGGTTGTGCGTTGCTCGCAGATTCCCTCCGATAAAGCGGACGTTACCGTCCACTACGCGTTCAAAAACTACTTGGCCTTCGCGCGTGCAGAGCTGGCTTCGAACCTTCAATTTCGTAGCTCCGGCCACGGTGGTGACAGCTCGTTTCGTCTCGCTGCCGGGAGTGTATGATTCGACACTTGTCTTCAGGATTAGGAGTGCCGAAACATCGTTGGCGGCGCGATCTCCGCTGCGAAGCACTGTGGAGAACTGCTTGGTCTTGACAAGTTCATCCAAAAGATTCTCGTAGATCGCGACCTCGAATTCGGGCGCGATACCCCAGCCGCCCGCGTCAACCTGGTTGACTACCACGCTCCATCGCGCGGCGCCAGGGCGATTGCCGCCGGCGAATACAGGTACTGTCGATGCAGATAAGCCGATCGCAATAGCTGCCGTAACTGCCTTCCATGAGGTTCCTCTACTTAGCTTCATTTTTTGTCTCCAGTCTCGTGGCGTCATCTTTCAGCCCACTAACATGTACGCTCTTGGTCTCCAGTTCGCTTCCAAAAGCTTGCCCTTGACCTTTATTCAATTGGCAGATCGCTCCGTGAAAACCTCCGTTGGAATCGAGGTAATCCAATGTCAAAAAGTCGTACTTCTTGTGAGCGAATAATCCAATCACTCGTCCGCCGCCGAACGGTGTCGCGGCCCTGGTCACTGCCATCGGTGTTCCGCCCACCTCCTTGTCTTCCTGACCCAGAAAGACACCCTGAATGGAACCAATCGGTATCCGAGCGATGGGACCCTCGCTTGGCTTAAAAACCAAGTCATCGCCCTGAATTGAGAGTTCTCCGGAAGTGTTGTTCGAAATGCCTTCGAGGCCTAACATGGCCCTGGCGTGCACTCCAGAAGTGGAAACGGGAGTTTTGGCTTGGTTGCTCTCCTGCGACATCAGGCTAGCGGCAAAGCAAACCATTGGTATTAGACACCGCAGTGTCCGAACCGTCATTTTCGACAAAACAATTTGGTAGCGCATAGTTTTTGCCGGATTACTCCGGACCGTCTGTTAGGTCATAAGCAGTCTTGGTTCCATCGGCTAGGGAGCCGGCCATCTGAGAAAGAGGCGTCTAAACCGCGCGATACGACTCGACTCCAACATGGGCTTTGTCGGCAACTCGGCCTTCAGCCCGGCATGTGACCAGTGTGGGCAGTCACCCGCGGATGCTTGCTGCTGGAAACCGATCAGTAAGCGACGTATCCTCGGGAACCGAAATTGCAGATGAATGTGTGATAGCCTCGATACTCTGCACTGGTAGCTGACGCTGTCATGCCAGTTACCCGCCGGTTTCCCTCACAGGGGTACGTAAATCCCCTCGCCTCTTGCAATCGAGTAGTTGTCACCGTCAGCTATCACGTGGAGGGTGTCGAGGCCTCAAACGCCTTTAAAGCTGTGCCGTGGGCGAAGCGGTGCGTGCGAAGTCAGATGGACGTAGAATCGAGACGCCCGGGTGGTTTGTCAGTCAGCGATGCCGCCGCGTAGCGGGAGCGTAGATAATTCGACGACCGCCGGCATGCCTTCAAACTTGTTGAAGAGCGTTAGCCCGCTCGTGGCGGCAAGCCTCTGTAAACACCAGCAGTGGGTCTAGAATCTCTTTCTTCTTGGCGTATTCCTCAAGAACTTTCACGGGATCAACCGGCGGCATTTCATAGGCCTCCACCAACCGCTTGGCCACCTCCTCCGCGGCTCGAAGAACCTCATCGCTTGAAGTTAAACGGATGCGTCCCATGATCGAATAGAGCCGAATGACTTTACCCGGGTCTATTGCCGGTTGACGAAGCGCATCTATGAACAGCGGTGCAGCTTCGTCGACAAACTTTCCATAGAGTTCCTCGTGTAGATCTATGTCGGCTGCTAATCGCGACCAGCGAGCTTGCAGCCGATGCCCTACAAATGTAGCAGCTAGCGATGAACAAGCGCCTAAGACGGATCCAGCCAGAGCCGCGAGCGCCGCGACAATCGGCGTATCAATCTGCATACCGCTTTGACCTCCTAGAAATAAACAGCAATCCGAATCCCCGCGGTTCGTGACTCTTTGGGGTCCCAGCCGATGCAAAACATATATCGGTCCAGTCCTCTTGTACTAGCCGCTAGGACGCCTGCGACAACAGCACGATGCAGATCCCGTTCCAGCTTTCCTTATGGGCGGCGGACGGAGGAAATCCGCCCAGGGGAACCGTTCCGATATTCCGACTATCAAGCTGAAAACGGGTATGCAGGTAGTTGCGAACGAGAATCGCGCGGCTGCGGGAGAGCGCCAACTGGTCGGCCGGTGTGCCGGACATGGCGTAACCCTCGACTACGATGGCCTCGCCGATTACACGATCTCCGAGCTGGGCGACCGCTGCATCGATCCGCGATTCTCCTGCGGGAGAAAGCGTTTCGCTTTGACCCTGCCTAGGCTCGAACATTTCGGCAGCTTCGATCCAGACGCGAGGATTTTTCGGGCTCGCAAAGACCTTGTCCTGGCGATACTTGTCGGGCGCCAATCGCGCCATTGTATAGTAGCCGCGGCGTTTGAAGAATCCTCGGAAAAAGAACCCATGCTTGAGCGCCTCTGTGTCGTCGGCAATATTCGCAGTAGCCTCATTCGCGTTTGAGAGGGCCTGACGAATATTGTCGCCGGCATCTCTGCCTTGCGCGTCCGGCGCGAGAGCTCTCGCAAGGGTCTCACGGAGCTGCTGCGTAGTTGCATCAATATTGTGTGCGGCGCTATGTACGGTGTCCATGGTCTGATCGAGTTTCTCGCCGAAGTTTCGCGACTGGAGGTCGGAAATGATGGCGTCCGCTTTCGCCGTAATAGTCTCGGCTTTTGCCGGTAAGCCGCGCGATTGGAAATCAGAGATGAGCGCGTCTGCTTGCGCTGAGGCGTGATTCAGCGAAGAAGTGGCATCACGAACGTTCGCCAGGGCCTGACGGATGTCCGTAGCGGTCTGCTCGTCGCGCAGCAGCATGCCAATGGTTCCCCGTCCCTGCTTCAACCCGACCACGATATCGTTGGCGTTGTCGACGGTAGTTGTCACGGAATCGAGCGCGCCCGTCAGCTTATCTGCTACGACTTTCATCGTTCCACTCGCATCACTAACCAGAGTCGTGCTTTTCTGTATCAAATCTGCAATATCGCTGGTCTCTTTGCTCGGCAGTTCGGAGAATGGGGCAGCTTCCGGCGAGTTCGGACTGCCTGGTCCAATCAGCAGCACTTTATCGCCCACGACTCCCTCCGTAACAATCGTCGCAACCGAATCCGTCCTAACAAGGCCGCGCACTTGTTCATTCAGTTGCAGCTTGAGTCGAAAGCCTGCCGACGGCGAACCTGGAACGCTGATGTCTGCAACTTCGCCGGCATCGAAACCTCCCACCCGTACGTTGGCCCCCTTTGCGAGCCCGTTCAGGTCTTTGAACTTCGTATACAGGTCGATGTGTTTGCCAAAGAAACTGTGTTGATTGCCGATCAAGAAAATTGCCAACGCAAACAACACCGTGCCCGCGACGACGAATATTCCTAAGCCCAGGTACCGATTCCTCATCTATTCCTCCATCACCAATTTCCTCACCGTTTCGTTATCATGGTGTTCAAGATCTTGAGGCTTGCCTAGCGCCGCGAGCCGTCCGTGGTCGAGAACAGCAAATCGATCAGCTATACGCCTCGCACCATGCACGTCGTGGCTGACAATGATCATGGTTGTATGCTGTTTCTGCTCTAGTAGAAGCTCGTCAATCTCAGAGGCGGTAATACGGTCAAGTCCGCTGCTCGGCTCGTCCACCAAAAGGATTTGCGGCTCTAGAACCAAAGCTCGCGCTAGACCCGCTCGCTTCTTCATACCGCCGGAAAGCTCCTGGGGCAGTTTTTCCCTGTCACCGCTGAGGCCGACCTGGTGAAGCACTCGGTCAATGATCTCCTCGATCTCCTGCTTTGATTTGTCGGTGAGCCGGCGGAGCGGTAACGCCAGATTATCGTACAGCGTTAGAAAATCAAAGAGAGCGGCGTTCTGGAAGAGAAATCCCATTTTCCGGCGCACGCGCGAGAGCGCTCGCCCTTCCATCTGCGTGATGTCGTCGCCATCGATCCAAATGTGCCCAGCCTCCGGCTTCGTAAGAGCGATGATTAGCTTGAGGGTGACGCTTTTACCCGTTCCGCTCCTGCCCAAAACACAGATCGTCTCCCGGCGCCCGACCGAAAAGGTAATGTCTCGCAGTACCTGCTTTTCGCCGAACGTTTTTGAGACGTGATCGAGCGCGACGGGCGTGTCTTTCCCGTCACTCATAGCGCGGTCCCCGGAAACATGATGAAGATGATTTTCACCAAAATGACATCCGCCAGGATGACCAAGAGCGATGACATCACGACGCTGTTCGTAGCAGCCCTTCGAACACCCTCCGCGCCTTCGTTGGTTGTGTAGCCAAAGAAGCATGACACGGTCCCGATGATGAAACCGAAAACAGCGGTTTTCAAAGTCGGAGGAACGAAATTAGACCACTCCATATCGCGGAAGGCTCGCGCGACGTAGAGTTGAAGAGAAATGTGAGATAAGAAATGCTCCGAAAGGAAGCCGCTGGTGACGCCGCAAAAGTCCATAAACGTTGTCAACAACGGCAGCGCCAGAAAGCAGGCGACCACTCGGGGAACGACGAGCAGTTTAAAAGAATCAATCGACAAGGCTTCAATGGCGTCGATCTGTTCGGTCGCCCTCATCTCCGCCAGGGAGGCTCCCATTCCGGCGCCCACCCTGCCGGCTACCAGCAGGGCTGCTACGAGGGGGCCGATTTCAACGAAAAATGAGAGGCACTGTATCTCGGGGATCCAGGCGCCCGCACCAAACTTGATGAGTTCGGTACGCGTGTGCAGTGTCATCACCAGACCCAGAGCCAGACCGGAGGCCACTATCAGCGGCAACGAGCGCCAGCCCTGATCTGTAAGCTCCAGCCATACGTAAGCCAGTTCGAAAGGTGCCCGGAACGCGTCCCTAATCACGCGCAGCGTGAATAAGGCCGCGTTGCCAATCGCCTCAAGACCTTTCGTCAATCCAGATAATTTCTTTTCTGACATACGTCGTCCGAATACGTTTACTTCCAACGCAAGCGGGATTCCAAACTCGCAATCAGTGCTTCTGTCTATAATCCTTGCCGTCAACACTCACGTTGCTGCGAATTTTGTCTAAAAGATATGAGACATATATGCCACTTGCGAACAGGCAAACTCCCCTCGTAGCGAGCCGCCGCAGAAGGGCTTCCCCGGCCTCATCAATGCCCGTGATGTCACGGAGACTGAGATCTACTGGTTTGCCGTCCTTCAACGCTTCCTCGCAGCACCTCTCGAGCGATTCGACGCATTCGGCAGACATTTCACCGTCAAACGCGAGACGTGTTCGTCGGTCGTCAAGCTCTTTATCTAGTCGGAACACGAACTGGCGAGTGCACCGCGTGTTCCAATCTTTTCAGGATCGAAGTTTCTCAGCCACGTCATTGCGCAGATGCTCTTACGAAGATACTTTCGGATTTGCCGCGTCCCATACTTGAGAAGCACTCAGCGCGCGCCGAAAACAAGTCGGCAGACGACCGGGCAAGTGCCGGATTGGGCGTAATCGAATTAGGCGGGCGTTCAGGTAGGCCAAAGCTACTTCCATTCATCTCTACGCGCCAGTTTCGAGCAAGTCATGCGGTGGTAACTTAACGCCTACGCGCTCTGCTGCGACCTCGGGTATTTCCGGGGACTGAGAGACAGGGAAACCCTGTTCACGCCACGCCTTGAGTCCACCTTCCAGGACCCAAACCTTCTCAACGCCGATCCGTCGCAATGCCATGGCTGCTCGTGCGCTTACCATATCGCCTTCCGAGGACGAATAGAGAATGATCTCGACATCATTCGGAACCGTGATACGTGGAGACTTCCGCAAGCGAGATGGATCTACCCTAAGAGCACCCGGAATAGCCTCCGGGCTCTCGCCGCCGGTTTGATCTTCGAAGTCCAACAGGTCGAGCACCGCGACTTTGCTCTTGGATTTCAGTTTGCGTGCGAGCATCGCCGGACTGATGCGCCGCAGCCGAAGCCGGTGGATCATTCGCAGCAGAGTCCACCCCCGCCAGCCGGCATAGAGGCCGACCGGAACTCCAATGAGGATACCGAGGATCGCCGCAGAATGCCTGACCCAATCAAATGCGACATCCAGTTGATTGGAGAAAGCATAGCCCAACGCTACATAAGCCCCTGACCAGAGAAAGCTGCTGACAGTATCGACGGCCAGGAAACTCGCGACCGACACTCCCTCGGCGGCGGCCAGCGGCGGCATGACGGCACCCAGTCCAGGGAAAAACCTCGCGACGCATACTAAAGCAAGGCCATAACGGCTAAACTTTTCGTGGGCATCCCTGGAAGATTTCCGTGGGTCGGCAGTCAAGCGGCAGATCAGGCGCATAGCCTGAGAACCCCACCGGCGGCCGAACCAAAACCATATCCCATCCGCTGAGAGGCAAGCCAAAATGCCCAGAGAAACAATAATGTTCGTACGCATTTCCCCACGTGCTGCAAGAGCCCCTGCGGCCATCAAAAGGAACCCTGAGGGGACAGGCAGGCAGAGTTGTTCGGCTAAAACCGCGAGCAGAATACCGAGGTAGTTCAATTCCGAGGAAGAGGTCATGATTGCGTGTACGTGCCTGGCAAACGCTGGGGCCACCGCTCCGCCGTTTGTCCTTCAGCCGCGATGAGGACCACCACCGACCGCTCACTGACGTGATAGGTTGTCCCCAAAACTGGCGGCTCCGCACTCCATTCGCAAATCTCATGCGGCGGATCCAGTGCAGTATCGATCCACCGCCGCCAGTTCTGATTACCGTCCAACACCGGGAGTTCGAAGTCGAGGGGGTCCCAGTATGCATTGAAAATGATGTGGCCCAATACCCGTTCGCTCTTTAAATCCCCGCCGATTACGATGCTGTGCGAGAAAGACGACCAATCCGGCTGATTGAGTTTCACGCCGTGCCAAGTGGGTTTTATCTCGCTCAGTGCCTCTGTCAAAGTTTCGCGCCATCGTTCATGTGCGACGTCTCGCATCATGCGGCGCTCGATCAGCAACTTCACAAATTGAACAACATCCGAATGTTTGGAGAGCAGGTTCCAGTCGAACCAACTTGTATCGTTGTCCTGGCAGTAAGCGTTGTTGTTGCCGCGCTGAGTACGCCGCACCTCATCGCCCATAACAAACATGGGCACGCCCGCAGACAACATGACGGCTGTGAGAAAGTTCTTCACCTGGCGGTTGCGAAGCCTTTCGATCACGGAATCGTCTGTCGGGCCTTCGAATCCGCAGTTCCAACTTCGGTTCTCGCCGCAGCCGTCGCGATTGTCCTCGCCGTTGTCTTCATTGTGCTTGTGGTTATAGGAGACGAGGTCGTTCAGCGTAAAACCATCGTGGCACGCCACGAAATTTATACTTTCCTCAAGTTCGCGCACCCTCGGAGCGTAAATGCTTGGGCTCCCAAGCAGACGATCGGCTGCGCGCCCCACCGAATCATTCGCGCCCCGGAAGAAGTCGCGAATGTCATCGCGAAATCGATCGTTCCACTCCTTCCAACTGTCTCCGGGGAAGTTGCCGACCTGATAGAGCCCTGCCGCGTCCCACGCCTCCGCAATCATCTTGGTGCCGGCCAGAGCCGGATCCGACTCGATGTCCCAAAGTACTGGAGGATTCGGCATGACGGCGCCAGACGAATCGCGCGCCAGGATGGACGCAAGATCGAAACGGAAACCATCCACATGCATTTCCTTCACCCAGTAACGAAGGCTGTCCACAATCATCCGCCGTACAACCGGATGGTTCGCGTTTAATGTGTTTCCGGTACCGGTGAAGTTCGGGTAGCTTGAGCGGTCCTGTTCCAGGAGGTAGTAAGTAGGATTGTCCAGACCGCGAAAGCACTGTGTCGGGCCATCGTGCCCGTCTTCGGACGTATGATTGAAAACCACGTCGAGAATGACTTCGATGCCGGCCCGGTGCAGCGCTTTAACCATATCCCGAAATTCATCCAATGCGCCCAGCGGATCAGGGCGCGAGCTATATGGCTGGTGCGGTGCAAAAAATGAAACCGGTGAGTAGCCCCAATAGTTCGTGCGGCCCAGAGGCGCATCCTGTGGATCGAACTGAAATACCGGGAGCAGCTCGACCGCGGTAACGCCCAGGTGCTCTAGGTACGGGATCTTCTCGATGAGCCCTGCGTATGTGCCGCGTTTCGATTCCGCTAACCCGGAACTGGGATGCGCAGTAAAACCGCGCACATGCATCTCGTAGACGATGGTGCGTGACCAGGGATGCTTCAGGGGAGCATCGCCTTCCCAATCATACGCCTGCGGGTCCGTGACCACGCTCTTCATGGCCGTGGCGCTGTTGTCGCCCTTCAGCCGGGCTGCTTCACGGCTATAATCTCTCGGGACCGTAACGGCGCGCCCGTATGGGTCGATCAGTAGCTTGGACGGATCGAACCTTAAACCTTGAGCAGGCTCAAACCTCCCGTAGGCCCTGAATCCATAGATCTGGCCCGGTTCGACGCCCGGGACAAACGCATGCCAATAGTGGTAGGTGCGGTTCTCGAAAGGATCGATGGGGATGACACGTGAAGGACGAGCGTCGTCCACCCGGTCAAAAAAGAGCAGATCGATGCTGGCTGCGCTACGGGAAAAGATTGAGAAGTTTGCGCCGCCGTCTATCAGCGTAGCTCCCAACGGATAACTACGGCCCGTGGCCGACACCGCGGCCAGATTTTCCATAACGGCTTGTTCTGCGTACGTCATCAAAGTACTCGTCCGGTTTCTCTCAGCGTTTGGCAGGTGCCTAGTTCAGCAGCTCTAAAGCATTCCTGGTGCCGCGCGTAATTTGCGTGAATCAGGCTTAAACATGGAGAACCAGGCTAGCGTAGCCGTTACGCCTGGGCAGCTCGAAAGGACACTTCGACGCCGCTTCGGCGTGACTAAGTTCGGCAGAAGACCTGGCATCTGCCCGGCCGCGCGTGGCACGGACCTGGCTCGTTGCATATTCATGACGGGGCAAGTCTCGTAAATACAATCGATCAAGACGGTTGCTCCATTCTTTCTGTAGTTCACACCACATGGCCCATCGCATGCGAATTCGCGTGATGGGTACCGGAATTCATGAGTGAATCGCTATGACAATGCGGAAACGACTCACACACACGAGAGCAAGGGCGCACGCGGATGCGGCTCGCCGAAGCGATGGAGCGGGCATTTGTCCGCAGTCTCTCACCTGAATGATCACGATGCAGAACAAGCACTCTTTTCTGTTTGGGAGTAACAACGTATATGAATAGCTTCTGGATAATTAGAATTTTGCGCGAACGAAATGCCGAAACAACATCGGCGCGTCGCGCGCCTGCGGCTCGGCGCCAAAGCGCGCAAGTAGTGCTCCTGCTGGCGCTCATAGCCGTAGTGTTCAGTTTGGCGCTCGTCGGATGTGCGCAGAGCAAGGCATCGATGCAACTGCCGCCGCCCGAAGTGTTGGTCGCACGCCCTGTTCAGCGAGACGTTCCTTTGCACAGTGAATGGGTTGCGACGCTGGATGGCTATACAAACGCCGATATCCGGCCTCAAGTGTCTGGCTATCTGATCAAACAAAACTATAAAGAAGGTTCAGAAGTAAGCAAAGGCCAGGTGCTGTTCGAAATCGATCCGAGGCCGTTCCAAGCGAACCTCGACCGTGCACAGGGGGCGCTAGCCGCCGCAAAGGGGCAGGTTTCCCGCTCCAAGGCCGACCTTGCCCGCACAAAGGCGCAACTTGCAGAGGCACAAGCGCAACTCGGCAAAACTACGATCGACGTTGATCGCGATAAGCCTCTAGTGGCACAACGGGCTGTTGCAAAAGAGAAGCTGGACACCGAGGTGCAAGCAAAGTTAGCTACTGAAGCGTCAGTCGAATCTGCTCAAGCCGCAATCGAGTCTGCTCAGGCGGCCATCGAATCGGCGCAGGCCGAAGTCAAAGGGGATGAGGCAGCCGTGGAACGGGCGGAACTCGATCTGGGCTGGACCAAAGTTACCTCGCTTGTGAATGGCATCGCTGGAATTGCCCAAGTCCAGATGGGAAACCTGGTCGGTCCCAACTCGCAGCTTACATCCGTTTCGCAGGTCGATCCTATCAAGGTGTTCTTCCCGGTCAGCGAACAAGAGTATCTGCGGGCGAAGCACGTCAGCGGTCAGCCAATCGACCTATTCGATAGCTCACCTGAGTTGATTCTCGCGGATGGCACTGTCTACCGGCAAAAGGGCAAGATTGTGCTAACTGACCGGCAGATCGACACCGCGACAGGCACCATTCGCCTGGTGGCGGCATTCCCGAACCCCGGCAACATCTTGCGCCCCGGCCAGTACGGGCGTATTCGGATCCAGACCGGCGTCAAAAAAGGCGCGCTGCTAGTGCCGCAAAGCGCAGTCAAAGAAATTCAAGGAGGGTTCCAGGTCGCACTTCTGACTTCCGATAAAAAGGCGAATATTCACCCAGTTAAGGCCAGCGAAAAAGTAGGGACGATGTGGGTGATTGATGACGGCTTGAAGCTTAGTGACCAAGTCGTTGTCGAGGGGATAGCGAACCTTAAGGATGGAATCGCCGTCGCTCCCAAACCGGCAAAAATGCAGGCGGAAGGACGTTGAGCCATGTCTAAATTTTTCATTAATCGTCCGATCGTCGCGATTGTCATTTCGATTCTGATGGTGATCATTGGTGCGCTCACGATCACCTATCTTCCTGTTGCGCAGTTTCCCGACATCGCTCCCCCCGAAATCCGGATTCAGGCTCTATACCCAGGCGCCGATGCCGAGACTCTGGAGAAGGCGGTGGCTACGCCGATCGAGCAGCAGGTCAATGGCGTGGACAAGATGGATTACATGTACTCGCTGAATTCGACTAATAATTCGAGTACAGATCTGCTCGTCGATTTTGATCTCAATACCGACCCCAACACGGACCTGCTTCTCGCACAGTCTCGCCAGCAATTAGCTCTGGGCCAGCTCCCTCAAGAGGTGAATCAGCTCGGTATCGATGTGAAGAAATCCTTGACGTCGCCAATGATGCTGTTCACTTTGTACTCGCCCAAGGGCACGAACGATCCCAAGTTCTTATCTAACTACGCTTACATCAATCTGGTCGACCCGCTTTCGCGCAGCTACGGTGTGGGTCAGGTGCAGGTGTACGGCATGGGGCAATACGCGATGCGCCTGTGGGTAAAACCCGATCAACTGGCGAAGTTGGGCGTCACCGTCACCGAGGTCGTCAATGCGGTCCAAACGCAGAACACCGTCAATCCGGCGGGTCAAGTGGGCGGCCAACCATCGGCGGCAGACCAGCAGTTCACGTATGCGGTACGCGCCCAAGGGCGCCTTCTCACGCCGGAAGAGTTCGGCGACATCATCGTCCGCGAAGGCGCGGACGGCGGCGTAGTGCGTGTGAAGGATGTTGCCCGGGTCGAGTTGGGCTCTCAGGACTACACCTGGATCACTCGCCTCAATGGAAAGCCCGCCGCGATTGTTGCCATCTATCAGTTGCCCGGTTCCAATGCTGTGGAAGCGGCCAAGGCTGCCCGGAAGCTCATGGCCAAAATGAAGCAGAGCTTCCCGGCAGATGTGGATTACGCTCTATCGCTGGACACCACGGATGCCGTAACGGCAGGCATACAGGAGATCGTCATGACTCTGGCGATCGCGTTTGTGCTCGTGATTTTGGTTGTGTACCTGTTCTTGCAAGATTGGCGCGCCACCATTATTCCAATGCTAGCCGTACCTGTCTCGCTGATAGGCACATTCCTTGCGTTTCCGTTATTCGGTTTCTCTGTCAATACCCTTTCGCTATTCGGCTTAGTGTTGGCGATCGGCTTGGTAGTGGACGACGCCATTGTAGTAGTCGAAGGTATACAACGGCACATTGAAGAAGGTATGGCTCCGAAGGATGCAGCTCGAGCGGCTATGGACGAATTGACCGGCCCGGTAGTTGGGATCGCACTGGTGCTTTCGGCAGTGTTCGTGCCAACGATCTTCATTCCCGGGATTACGGGCCGCCTCTATCAGCAATTTGCGTTAACGATCGCTGTCTCGGTGATCGTTTCCGCTTTCAACGCCTTGACCCTAAGCCCGGCGCTAGGCGGACTGTTGCTCCGGCCCAAGAAAGAGACCCACGGCTTGCTGGCGAGGTTTTTCGCGTGGTTCAACCGGATGTTCGCGAGCGGCAGCAATTTCTACGTGCGGGTGTCCGGCGGAGTGATTCGAAAGGGCGCCGTGGCCGTAGTGGCGCTGGCGGGTTTTGCCATTGCCGCGGGTTTCTTTGCCAAAGTGCTGCCATCCAGCTTCCTTCCGGATGAAGATCAAGGATACATGTACATCCAAATGCAACTGCCCGAGGCATCCTCGCTTCAGGCCTCCTCGGTGGCAGCGCGAGCCGTGGAAGATGTCCTGAAATCGACGCCGGGAGTGAAGTACTGCAACACCGTTACTGGGTTTAGTCTTCTCAGTCTGACCCGCACCAGCTACAACTCATTCTTTTTCGTAACGCTGGAGCCATGGGAAGATCGCAAGAAAATCGAGGAGCAGTATCAGGTAATCAAAGCAAAGTTGAACCTGAAGCTCATCACGCTTCCCCAGGGAACTACCTTCGCGTTCTCACCACCCGCAATTCAGGGGGTCGGCACTTCGGGCGGATTTCAGTTCGTGCTCGAAGACCGTTCCGGAAAAGAATCGGAATTCCTCGTAAATAACCTGAACAAGTTCTTGGAGGCGGCTCGTAAGCGGCCTGAAATCGGGATGGTCACCACGACATACGTACCGAGCACGCCGCAAAAGTATGTCTACGTGGACAAGGAGAAGGTACTCAAGCAAGGAGTCAATCTCAAGGACGTCTATACCACTCTTCAGGCCTTCATGGGTGGGCAGTTCGTCAATTACTTCAACCAATTCGGCCGCACATTTCAGGTGTATGTGGAGGCCGAAGAGTCCTACCGAGCCAGCCTGGACAACGTAGGGCAGTTCTATGTCCGCAATAGCCGCGGGGAGATGGTGCCGCTATCAACGCTGACCAGATTCGAGTCGCGCTACGGCCCGGAGTTCAAGATGCGCTTTAACGAGTATTCGTCCGCGCAAATTATCGGCAGCGCCGCGCCGGGCTACAGCTCAGACCAGGCCACGGCGGCGTTAGAAGACGTCTTCCATCAAACCATGCCGTCTGAAATGGGTTTCGATTACATGGGCATGTCCCGGCAAGAACAGAAAGCGCGCGAGGGCATTCCATCATCGGTCATTTTCGCGATCTCGCTGTTGTTCGTCTTTCTAATCCTTGCGGCGCTCTATGAAAGCTGGTCGCTGCCATTCAGCGTTTTGCTAAGCACGCCGGTCGCGGTATTCGGCGCCTTCGGGTTGTTGTGGCTGCGGCGAACCGTCCTCGGCATGATTTTCCCGGCCTTCATGGTGCAGATCGAGAACGACGTCTATTCGCAGATTGGACTCGTGATGTTGATCGGGCTAGCAGCCAAAAACGCCATCCTGATTGTCGAATTCGCCAAGGCCGAGTATGAAAAAGGCAAACCGCTGATCGACGCCGCACTGGAAGGAGCCAAGCTGAGGCTGCGGCCGATCTTGATGACCTCTTTCGCCTTCGTTCTGGGATGCGTGCCCTTGTTCGTTGCTACCGGAGCAGGTTCCGTAGGCCGGCAGATCATGGGCACCACCGTCATCGGCGGAATGCTGGCCGCGACCGGCATCGCGATCTTCATTATCCCCGCGCTGTACGTAATCGTGGAGCGCGTCTCAACTATGGGGAAGCACCGCGCATTGGCGCCCGCACCCGTAAGTATTCCCGAACCGACTCCAGTCCATGGTGACTAACGTGAAAAACGCTCCCATCAGACGAAAATGGCGTGGACTCGGAGGCTTGCGATGACCTTCCCTCAGAAGTTCGCCGCGGCAGCAATTCTGGTCGGACTGACTCTCATCATTCAGTGCGCCTGGATCGCGGTTCTCATCGTCTGGGGCCGCGCGCATATCGCACGTGATCGTCGTGCTCTTGGTCCGGTCCGGGCCGCGTGGCTGATGGTTTGGATCATCGGGGAAATGATCCTCTTACACCTTATGCAGATCCTGGTTTGGGGCGGATTTTATCGGTGGAAATGCTTTTCAAGTTGGGCAGCGGCGTTCTACTTTTCGGCGGGGGCCTACACCACGGTCGGCAGCGGGGCTGTTCCTCTTCCTCCTGAGTGGCGCGCGTTTCAGCCTTTGGAAAGCCTGACTGGGGTTCTTATGTGCGGGCTTTCGGCCAGTTTTTTATTCGCGGTCGTAACTCGGCTGGTGCAGCATGAAGAGACGTTCTTGCAACAGGGTAACGCGACGGGCGCCGTGCGGTGCAGGCAGGCACCCGCAGATCTTTCCGAACCAACTCCAGTCCATGGTGATTAATATGAAAAACGCAATTGCTCTCATCCCGTTGATCTTCACTTGCGCGTGCACGGTCGGGCCGAATTATCACCGGCCAAACATCGACCTCCCCAGTACGTATC
This sequence comes from Bryobacterales bacterium, assembly GCA_963836595.1. Lineage (GTDB taxonomy): Bacteria > Acidobacteriota > Terriglobia > Bryobacterales > Bryobacteraceae > DATFZA01. Next base: position 1,087,682 of record CAWIKC010000001.1, on the reverse strand, counting down.
GCGGAGCGCCGCCGCAGGAAGCCACCCAGCCTCAGCAAGGCGGTTCGCAACAAGCGTCACCGTCTTCTGAGCAGTCGTTCGGAGATCAGAAGTGGTTCGAAGTATTTCAGGATCCGCAGCTCCAGAATCTGGTTCGTACTGCGCTGACGCAGAACTACGACGTGCGTATAGCGGCTACCAGAATCCTGGAAGCACAGGCCCGGTTAGGCATCACGCGGGCTGACCAATTGCCGACGATCAATGTTGGTGCAGCTTCCGTGAACTCGCGTTTCGCCCGGCAAAAGCTCGGCGCCTCCCTCCCTGCCTTCGAAACAGACACCCACGCAGTTGGTGCGGGCATCATGTGGGAGCTCGATTTCTGGGGCAAGTACCGCCGCGCCACCGAAGCGGCCAGAGCGAATCTGCTCGCGACAGAGTGGGCCCATCGAGCAGTCACAAATACGCTGGTAAGTGAGGTTGCCGCTGCGTATTTTCAGCTTCGCGCATACGACCTTCAGCTTGAAATCTCACAAGAGACCTTAGACTCGCGCCAGAGCTCATTGCGTCTTACGGAAACGCTGGAGCGCGGCGGAGCCACCAACCTGCTGGACGTGCGGCAGGCGGAACAGTTGGTTGACGTGGCCGCCGAGAGCATACCCGACTTCCAACGGCATATCCAGCAACAGGAGAATCTCATCAGCACGCTTCTGGGAAAGAATCCGGGGCCGATCGCACGTGGAATGACGTTAACTGACCAGCCGCATTTACCGGAGGTTCCGCCTGGAATCCCCTCGCGTTTATTGGAGCGGCGTCCTGACATTCGCGCGGCTGAAGCGGAGTTGATGGCGGCCAACGCTCAAATAGGAGTAGCCAAAGCAGCCTATTTCCCGCAAATTACATTGACCGCGGACAGCGGATTTCAGAGCCCGGCATTGACGAGCCTGTTTACCGGCCCGGCTGGCTTTTGGAGCTTAGGCGGCGGCCTGGTCCAGCCAATTTTTTCCGGCGGCAGGATACGCTCTGGCGTGCGCTTGAGCGAGGCTCGCCAAAAAGAATTGGTGCTGACTTATCAGCAGACCATCCAGCAAGCTTTTCGCGGCGTCTCGGACGCGCTGGTCGAATACCAAAAGGATCGTGAATTCCGAGAGCATCAGGCGCAATTGGTGGTCGCGGCTGAAGATGCCGCACGGCTTTCCGAGATCCGTTATCAGGGAGGGGCAGCCAGCTATTTAGAGGTTTTGACCAACGAAACGAACGCCTTTAACGCCGAACTGGGTTTGACTCAGGCTCAATTGAGCGAGCTGTTAGGACTGGTCGACATTTACAAAAACCTGGGTGGGGGATGGGAGCTGTAACTTCGTGCATCTCGCGATGGGCATGATTCCCTAAATCAACTCAAAGGAGAACAAGAAAATGAAACTCGTCAAAATAACAGGACTATTGTGTCTGGGCGTAGCCGCCTTCGCCCAGCAGGTGCAATTCGACTACGATCGTTCGGCAAACTTCAGCGCCTACAAAACCTACCAGTGGGTCGATTACCAGCGAGTGGCGGTGGGCGACCAGCTCCTGGATCAAGACATCAAGCGCGCCGTGGACGAGCAACTCGCCGGCAAGGGTCTGCGGCGGGTCGACAGCGGTAGTGATCTGCTCGTCGGTTACCAAGCGGGCATCTCGGAGGAGAAGCAGTTCGATGCCTTCGGGTCGGGGTTTGCGGGTTGGGGAGGTCCCGGACGGGGCAACTTCGGCGATATCCACGGGACGACTTCGACTACCGAAATCGGCAAGCTCGTGATTGGGCTCTTCGACCCGGCTTCGAAACAACTCGTATGGCGCGGCTCCGCGTCCAAGACGCTCGACCTCAAGAGGGATCCCGACAAGAACTACCGAGCACTTGAAAAGGCTATGGCCAAGCTGTTCAAGAACTATCCCCCAGGCGCGGGCAAGCGCTAACGGCTGCTCTGCAAGCAAAGCTCAAACGAGGATGCTTAGTAAGGAGGAATATCAATGAGTAATATTAATATAGCTGAGAGTATTAGCTCGTTATTTAGGGAATATCACGCTTTTTACCAGGTCTCGCCTTACTACGTCGAGCTCGACGAAAGGCCTGTAGGCCTCCCGACGAAGACTCAAAGAGTTCAGGCTGGCTTTGAGGTTGATGTTTATGGCGTAAGAACCGAAGATAATGAGCCGGCGATGCCCCCGCCTCACGAGTACGAGCTGGGCTACACCGAGTTACAGAACATCGCGGAAAGGGTTTCGCAGCATTCCACCGATTGCTGCTCACTCGAGGTTATTCCGTTCCCGAATGTCGCCATCATCGATCGCGAAGGCAAGGTGGAAGCCATTATCCGCATCAGAATTTCACATTGGCGGGGTCTCGATCAACCGGCTGGCCCAGCGGAACAACGCGCGCTTGAGGAAATCGAAGAAGAACTCAGCGGCCTGGGTATTGCCCGCCGATGACACACGAGGACGTAAAGAGAAGAAACCGAGCCGGCTAAAGCGGCTCACCATGAGGTGAAAGATATGAGAGATTCGACAAATTCAAGTCTGCCGTCTGAGACGCAAGCATGGGATGCGCTCACTCGACTTGCCCTGGACCTGAGCTGGTCATGGGACCACTCGGCAGACGAGGTCTGGAAGCGGCTTGATCCCGAGCTCTGGGAACTCACTGCCAACCCGTGGCTGATCCTGCAGTCCATGTCGCCACGAAAGCTCGACGCTCTAAAGATTGAGCTTCAGACGGATGCCCCGTTTCGACAGCGCATCGAACAATTGCTGACCAAGTTGAACGAGAAAAATGCGGCTCAGACCTGGTTCCAGAGAGCGCACCCATCGTCCCCGGTGCGGACGATAGCGTACTTCAGCATGGAATACATGTTGAGCGAGGCGCTGCCGATTTACTCCGGAGGACTGGGGAACGTCGCCGGCGATCAGTTGAAAGCCGCGAGCGACTTGGGCGTTCCCGTCGTTGCCATCGGGCTCCTTTATCAACAGGGGTACTTCCGTCAGGAGTTGGATGCACACGGCGACCAGCAGGTTCTCTATCCAGTGAACGAGGCTGCACAGTTGCCCCTCAGCCGGGTTCACACATCGGATGGCGAGTTGCTCAGAATGGCGCTGTCATTACCAGGCGGCAAGGTCTGGGTTCGTACGTGGGAGGTGCAGGTCGGACGAACTCGGCTCTACCTGCTGGATACGAACGATCCGGCCAATCCGCCGAGTGTCAGAGCCTTGACTAGTGAGTTGTATGGGGGCGGACCCGAACTACGCCTGAAGCAGGAGATGTTACTCGGAATCGGCGGATGGCGGTTCCTGCGTGAACTGAAAATCCCCGCGAACGTCTGCCACTTGAACGAAGGCCACGCCGCGTTCGCTGTACTGGAAAGAGCTCACGAGTACATGGAGGAAAACGGCCGGCCGTTTCATGAAGCGCTCGCTATTACCCGCGCCGGAAACATCTTTACAACGCATACGGCGGTCGACGCCGGCTTTGACCGTTTCTCCCCCGAACTCATCCAGCAATACCTTTCAGGCTATGCGCAGAATGTTCTGGGCATCTCGGTACACGATCTCCTGTCGCTCGGCCGGAAGAATCCCGACGACACTTCCGAGCCCTTCAACATGGCGTATCTAGGCATCCACGGCAGTGGCTCGGTAAATGGCGTGAGTCGCCTGCATGGACAAGTAAGCCGCCAGCTATTTCAGCAGCTTTTCCCACGTTTCCCCGAAAACGAGGTGCCGGTTGGCCACGTAACGAATGGCATTCACGTCCCGACATGGGATGGGGCGGATGCCGACCGCTTATGGACTGAGCTTTGCGGAAAGGAACGGTGGCGGGGGGACCTGAACAGCTTGGAGCCCGCTATGCGCCGTGCCGATGACCAGCAAATCTGGAAAACGAGGTGCTCCCAATCTGAAGCTTTGGTGGAATACGCCCGGCAACGGCTGAGCCGGCAGCAGGCAGGTTACGGAGCATCGCTGCTGCAAGTTCAGCAAGCCGAAGCGGTGCTGAATCCGCAGACACTGACATTGGGATTCGCACGTCGGTTCGCCACTTACAAGCGGCCAACGCTTTTGCTGCGTGATCGCGAGCGGCTGGCCCGCATTCTTACCAACCCGCAGCGGCCCGTGCAGTTGGTGCTGGCGGGCAAGGCGCATCCCGCCGACCAGCCCGGACAGGCGCTCATTCGCGAATGGACCAGCTTCGCTCGGCGGCCGGAAATTCGTCCGCATGTCGTTTTTCTAAGCGACTACGACATGGCTTTAGCGCAGCGGCTGGTTGAAGGTGTGGATGTCTGGATCAACACGCCGAAGCGCCCCTGGGAAGCCAGCGGCACCAGCGGGATGAAAGTGCTAGCAAATGGTGGGCTGAACCTATCGATATTGGACGGATGGTGGGCGGAAGCCTACACTCCCGAAGTGGGATGGGCAATCGGCGACGGGAAGGAACACGGCGATGATCCGGCTTGGGATGGTGCGGATGCCGAGGCGCTCTATGAGGTTCTCGAAAACGAAATCATTCCGGAATTCTATAAGCGCGACGAGCAAGGCATTCCGAGCGGGTGGGTTGCGAAGATCCGCGAAAGCATGGCCGCGCTGACACCGGAGTTTTCCGCAAACCGGACGGTGCGCCAATACACCGAGGATCACTATATTCCCGCGGCAAGAGCATACGCCCGCCGGGCATGCGCCGACTCAGAGACTACGACGGCCTTTCTTCGTTGGCGAGAGGAGATTGCCCGTCACTGGGACGATGTTCATTTCGGCGCGCTGAGGGTGACTGAGCAGCACGAGGAACTGATGTTTGAGGCCGAAGTATATCTCGGCGCTCTGGATCCCGGTTCTGTACTGGTCGAACTGTACGCGGGGCCGCGGGACGGTGGGCCAGCATTCGTGCAAGAGATGCATCCGGCCCAGACCGCCTCACACGAATCCGGATCGTATTTATATGCGACACGAACGCCGGCGAGTCGCGTAGCAGGTGATTTCACGCCCCGCGTTCTGCCGTATCACGCGCTGGCGCTGCCGACGGAAATCCGGCGGATGGTTTGGCAAAGATGAACACGCTCGAAAGGAGCTTAAACACAATGACACTGGTTGAACAAGAACCCTCCACTCTCTCACTGAGTGCTTATGGACAGGCGAGATCCACGATTCATGGATCGCCACTGAACCCGAATGAACTACGAAACATCGATGCGTACTGGCGAGCGTGCAAGTACCTGGCGCTCGGCATGATCTATCTCCAGGACAATCCTTTACTGAAAGAGCCCCTTAAGCCGGAGCACATCAAGAACCGGCTGCTCGGACATTGGGGATCAAGCCCTGGACTGGCGTTCATCTACGTTCATTTGAACCGGCTGATTAAGAAACTCGACCTGGACATGATCTTTATGGCCGGGCCGGGGCATGGAGCGCCTGGTGTTCTCGGGCCCGGCTATCTCGAAGGAACTTACTCCGAGATCTATCCGGAGAAAAGTGAGGACGAACACGGACTCCGCGAGTTCTTCAAGCAATTCTCGTTTCCCGGCGGAATCGGCAGCCATTGCACGCCGGAAACGCCCGGTTCAATTCACGAGGGAGGCGAGTTGGGATACGTCCTTTCTCATGCTTGTGGTGCTGCCTTCGACAACCCCGAGTTAATCGTTGCCGCAGTTGTGGGAGACGGCGAATCGGAGACCGGCCCGCTGGCGACTTCATGGCACATCAACAAATTCCTCAGTCCTATTCGCGATGGCGCCGTCCTGCCAATCCTTCACCTGAACGGGTACAAAATCAATAATCCAACACTTCTAGCGCGGATCAGCCATCAAGAGTTGGAAAGCCTGCTGTGGGGCTACGGCTGGAAGCCCTACTTTGTTGAAGGATCGGATCCCGACACGATGCATCAGGCCATGGCTGCGACCGTTGAAGATTGCATCCAGGAGATCCGAGAAGTTCAACAGGAATGCAGAAGGACTGGCGTCGCGCGCCGGCCCCATTGGCCGATGATCGTGCTCCGTTCTCCCAAAGGATGGGGTGCACCACAAGAGGTGGCCGGTCACAGACTCGAAGGCTCTTGGCGTGCCCACCAGGTTCCGCTGACTGACGTAAAGAAAAACCCCGAACACTTACGCATGCTCGAAAAATGGATGCGCGGCCTCCGGCCGGATGAGTTGTTCGACGCCAACGGCAAACTGATGCCCCAACTCAAGGAACTCGCGCCGGCGGGAACGCGCCGCATGAGCGCCAATCCGCATGCAAACGGCGGCATTCTCCGGAAGGCTCTGCGCCTGCCGAATTTCTGCGATTACGCTGTCAAGATCGAACGGCCAGGAAGCATCGAGGTAGAGAACGTCCCGCCCTTGGGCAACTTCCTGCGTGACGTGATGAAGCTTAATATGGATAACTTCCGCGTCTTCGGCCCGGACGAAACCACGTCGAATAAGCTACAAGCGGTTTATGAGGTCGCGAAGAAATTCTGGATCGAAGAGTACTTCCCGGAAGACCAGGATGGCGGCGAACTTGCGACCGAGGGACGTGTCATCGAGATGCTCAGTGAACACACGATGGAAGGGATGCTCGAAGGCTATCTGCTCACCGGGCGAAACGGCTTCTTGTCATCCTACGAGGCGTTTGTCCACGTGATTGACTCCATGTTCAATCAGCACGCTAAGTGGCTCGAAATCTCTAGCCACGTATCGTGGCGTCGAAAGATCGCGTCTTTAAACCTGCTGATTACTTCCACGGTCTGGCGGCAGGACCACAACGGCTTCACCCACCAGGACCCTGGTTTCCTCGACGTCGTTCTGAATAAGAGCGCCGCTGTCACACGCATTTATCTTCCGCCCGATGTGAACTGCATATTGTCGGTCGCGGACCACTGCCTCAGAAGCGAGAACTACGTCAACGTGATCGTTTCTGACAAGCAGTTGCATCTTCAGTACTTAAATATGGATGCTGCGATTACGCATTGCACTAAGGGCATTGGGATTTGGGACTGGGCCAGCAACGATCAGGACGGAGAACCCGATCTCGTTATGGCTTCCGCGGGCGATATCCCGACGCAGGAGGCGCTGGCCGCAACCGTGCTTCTGCGAGAAGAGTTCCCCGACCTGAAGATTCGGTTCATCAACGTCGTCGACCTGTTCAAGCTGCAACCCAGCACGGAACATCCGCACGGGCTGACTGATCGAGACTTTGATTCGCTATTCACGACTGATAAGCCAATCATCTTCAACTTCCACGGTTACCCCTGGCTAATTCATCGCTTAACATACGGCCGAACGAACAAGACCCTTCACGTGCGCGGGTACAAGGAGAAAGGCAACATCAACACGCCGATGGAGCTGGCGATGAATAACGAAATTGATCGCTTTAGTCTGGCGATTGATGCGATCGATCGCGTCCCCAAACTCCAGAAAATCGGGGGTCATGCAAAAGAGAAATTCCGGAACCACCAGATCGCTTGCCGAGCCTACGCCTACCAGCATGGTATCGACAGCCCGGAGATTACCGGATGGAGATGGCCACAGCAACAATCGGCTTGATTCAAATGAGAAGACAGGAGGCCATCCGATCATGACCATTTTGGAGCGTGTCGTAGGGCTCAGAAAACCTCGATCGCGTAAACAGATTCTAGCCTGCCTGCTGTTGCCGGCTCTCTTGTCTCCGGGTTCGGCGCAGGAGTTGCGGGCCTACCAAGACCTCCCGGCTCCTGCGCAGGCCGCGCCAGCGCCGCCGCATGCCGCGCAATACCCTCAGCAGACTCCGGAACAGTTGCAGCAGTTGGTAGCTCCGATCGCGCTGTATCCGGATTCACTCGTGGCGCAGATCCTGGCCGCATCCACATTTCCCGAGCAGGTCGTCGAAGCCGACAGATGGCTCGAAGCTCATCCCGATTTGAAAGGGGACGCTTTGGGCCACGCCGTGGACCAAGAACCCTGGGATGCAAGCGTCAAGGCCCTCACCGCATTTCCATCCGTCCTTGGAAACATGGACAAGAACCTCTCCTGGACGTCATCTTTAGGCGACGTCTACTACAACCAGCAGGCGGATGTGATGGATGCCATCCAGTCGCTGCGCCGGCGAGCCCAACAAGCCGGCAATTTGAATAGCACGTCGGAACAGACCGTGGAGACGCAAGGCTCGACCATCGTCATTCAGCCTGCTGCCCCCGAGGTCGTCTACGTCCCCGCCTACGATCCCTGGGTAGTTTACGGAGATCCCATCGTGGCGTGGCCAGGGTGGTACCCGTATCCCGGCATCTGGTATGACGAGCCTTATGTTTCGTGGGGAATCGGTTTTGACATCGGTTGGTTCGCGGGTTGGGGATGGCGTTGGGATCATTGGGGATTCGATTGGCACCACCGATACGCAACTTATGATCACGGCCGCTACTATTCTCGGAGCAGAACGTTCTATAACCGGAACAATTTTTACCGGGAACGCGGTGAGCGCGGCGGAGGTTTTAACCCTTCCGGCGCAGCAGCCAGGCCCTTCAACGGAGACACCCGGGCTGCTCGCGGGTACGCCGAATCCCGAGGCCAGAGCGGCGTCCGCTCGGGAGCCTTCAGCGGGTCCGACCGTGGCGGAGAGACTAGGGGCTTTTCGTCCCGTGGCAGCTCCAGTTTCGGCGGCGGGCACTCGGGCGGCGGCTTCGGCGGCGGTGGTTTCGGGGGCGGACATGGCGGCGGGGGGCATCGATAGGAGACCAATCATATGCAGCAAACTAACTTCGGCATTTCTAGATTAGCGGCGGCTGCTGTCCTTTTAGCGGCGTGTCTTCCCGGCCGTTCCACGGCGCAGCAGCAGGGACAGAAGACATTTTCATCGCCGCAAGAGGCGAGCACCGCGCTTGTCGCTGCAGCCCACAGGAACGACGAAAAAGCGATCCTCGAAATCCTTGGGCCGGATGGCAAGCAAATCATCTCGTCAGGAGACCAAACCGAGGACGCCCAGGACCGCGCTGACTTCCTACGGAGATATCAGCAAATGCATCGTCTGGTGAAAGAACCGGATGGATTCACCTTATACGTCGGCGCCGAGAATTGGCCACTGCCGATACCGGTCGTGGAGAGAGATCACTACTGGTTTTTCGATACCGCGGCGGGCAAGAGAGAAATTTTGTATCGGCGCATTGGCCGGAATGAGATATCGGCCATTCGCGTGTGCCAGGAACTCGTGGCTGCGCAAGAGGAATACTACTCAGCACAGCACGAGTTCGCCAAGAAAATCCTTAGCGACGAAGGACAGCACAACGGCCTGTACTGGCAAGCTGAAGTCGAGCCCCAGAGCCCCATTGGGCCGCTGGTAGCATCGGCTGTTGCCGAGGGTTACGCCAAACCTCCGGAAGGCGCTCCGACTCCTTACCGCGGTTATTATTACCGCGTCCTCACCCATCAGGCAAAAAACGGCCCAGGCGGACCGAAGAATTACATCGTCGGCGGCAAAATGACCGGGGGGTTCGCTTTCGTAGCCTACCCCGCGGAATACAGGTCGTCCGGGGTGATGACATTCATCGTGAACGAAGATGGCGTGGTGTATCAGAAGGATCTCGGCTGGAAAACCGCTGTTCTCGCAAGGGCCATGAAGGAATACAACCCGGGTTCCGGTTGGCAAAAGGCTGAAGATCAGCAGTGACAAAGTGCCTCAAAAGCGTTAGGTGGCCGGCTTCGATAGCTGGCACGCCAGCAACTGAAAGGATTTTTCAATCGAGCATCAACACCATCCGCACGCTTTCGATGGACGGCGTGCAGGCGGCCGACTCGGGTCATCCCGGAACGCCGATGGCGCTGGCGCCAGTGGCTTACGGTGGAGAAACACAACAAAAGAAGTGATGTTTGGTTTCTACGTTTCGGTCGAGCTATCAGGCTCCCGGACTGGGCGCCGCAGACATCCTCACGGGAAGCGGGCCTTGAAGATGGCTCGTTGAACTCTTTTTGAACAGCGCGCGGTCATGCTCGACGCGCTGTTGACCAGACCGGGCAGCATAAGAAATTGTGCGGCGAAACGCAAACAGTATGATTGAAAGAATTCTCTTCCCAGTCGATTTCTCTCCATCGTGTGCTTCGATGGCGCCTTTTGTGCAGAGGGCCGCAACACTGTTCAGATCTTCAATAACTCTCCTCAACGTGTGTGATCTCATGAGCCACGACGGATTTGAGCTGTATGTGCGTTCACCACAAGAAATTGCAGAAACTCATTTGTGTATTGCCCAAAACGACCTCGAGTCGTTCTTGGCCCCGGAGTTTCCGCAAGCTACGTGCCAGAGAATTCTCCGATCTGGGGACGCAGCCGAGGAAATTGTGGATGTAGCCAGAACGGAAGACATCGATCTCATCGTCATGCCGACGCACGCCGGCCAGTTCCGTCGCCTGGTTCTCGGATCCACTACGGCAAAGGTGCTCGGCGAGGTTCACTGCCCCGTATTGACGACCAAGCACGCAGAGACGATCGTTCCGGCGCCACTCGAGCATCGAGTATGGCTTTGCGCCGTCAGTCTAACCTGCGACTCGGAAAGAGTTCTTGCTTTTGCTAGCCGCGCGGCCGCGACGGCCGGGGCGAAGCTTTCCGTAATTCACATCATTGACGCCCACGATCCTATTAAGGCGGTTGAGACGAGCGCGCGAAGACGCATGGAGAAGCTGGTCCAAAAAGTCGGCTGGGAAGGAGAGTTCAATATAGCCGTGGGCGCAAGAAAACAGGCTCTGCTCGAAGCAGCGCGGACTTGCGACGCTGATCTGATAGTAATCGGTAGAACGCTTGCTTCTGGCCCATTCGACCAAATTCAGAGTCTATCCTATGAACTTATTCGGGATTCACCCTGTCCCGTGGTCAGTGTCTGACGCTTCAGTGACGAAGTGCCCAACCGCACCCGGCAGATGCCTTGGGCACCTGCCTACAATTTTCGGCAGATCCGCGTAACTATTTGGAAGATGGGAACTACGGCTTTGGCGCTGCCATTGCGACGCAGGGGATGAAATCGATTATGATTGGCGCAGTGGCAGCGTCCTCCACCGAGATTTACAAGGCTGTTGTCGCACTCTCACGTTCGATTGCCGGCCGAACTGACCTGAGAAGTCTCCTCGCAGGCGTAGCCGAGTCTCTCTGCCCGATTGTCAGCTTTGATCATCTCGGGCTCATCCTGCACGAACCCATCGGCAACGCAATGCAGGGGTACATTCTGAATGCACCCGGCAATCCCGTCATTACCAGCCTTCGGATGCCCGTGGACCAGGATCCCGCCGGTTGGGTGTGGCTGAACCAGCAGCCGCTTGTAATCTCAGATTTGCAGGCTGAAGCCCGCTGGCCGGAGTTCGTAAGTCGGTCCCGCCAGTTCGGGATCACGACGATGGTGCTCGTTCCCCTCACTGCGGGCGATGACCGGCTCGGCGCGTTCGGATTCAGCTCCGTGGCGCCATATGAGCCCAGTTCCGAAGAATTGGCATTTCTGGAGCGAGTTGCCAGCGAGTTTGCCGTCGCGGTTGAGTCCTTCCTCGCAAGGCAGGAAGCTGTCCACGAGCGGGACCGGCTGCGAACGCTGTTCGACATCACCAATGCGCTTGTATCCAAGCTATCGCCGGACGAATTATTCTCTGCGATCTCCGACCAGCTCTCGAAGATCATCCGGCACGATCACGCGGTACTGACGATATGTAATGAGGAGACCGGCATCCTCGATGTCTACGCGCTGCATTCCACAGATGCGCAGCTCCTCGAGGCAGTCAAGGGCCCGTTTAACCCGGTGGGCATGCCTGCAGCAGAGGTGCTGGCCACGGGAAAGCCCGTAGTGGCTCGAGATATCGATATCGATCGTTATCCCAATCCGAATTTTCGGCGGTTTGTAGCACTAGGGCTTAAATCCATTTGCTCGGTTCCGTTGATCGCGCGAGAACGCACCATCGGAACTCTGGCGCTTTCCCGGATGACCGATGATGCCTGGACTCCTGACGATGTCGAATTCCTGGCGCAAGTCGCGAACCAGATTGCAATCGCCGTGGAAAATTCACTCTCCTATCGAGAGCTGACACAAATGAAGGAGCGGCTCGCGACCGAGAAGCTTTACCTGGAAGATGAGATCCGTGTCGAGAATAACATCGGAACCATGGTGGGCGGAGCACTGGCATTTCAATCGGTCTTAAAGGGCATTCAGATCGTCGCCCCGACTGATTCAACCGTCCTCATTCTGGGCGAAACCGGAACCGGAAAAGAGCTCGTCGCCCGCGCAATTCACGAGCTGAGCAGTCGTAAGAAGGGCAGCTTCATAAAAGTAAACTGCGCGGCGATCCCCTCCAGCCTCCTCGAAAGCGAGCTGTTTGGGCACGAAAAGGGTTCGTTCACCGGAGCCGTAGCGCAGAAGATAGGACGATTCGAGCTGGCACATCAGGGTACGCTCTTCCTCGATGAGATTGGGGAAATGCCGCTTGAACTCCAGCCGAAGCTCCTCCGTGCTATTCAAGACCAGGAATTCGAGCGGCTTGGCGGCAATCGGACAATCCGGACCGACGTCCGGTTCGTGGCGGCAACCAACAGGAACCTGAAGGCGATGGTAGACGAGAACACGTTTCGCGCCGATCTGTATTACCGGCTCCACGTTTTTCCATTGAATGTTCCGCCGCTGCGGGATCGGCGCGAAGACATACCTCTACTCACACGCTACTTCGTCCAGAAACATGCACAGCGCATGGGCCGGAACATTGAAACGATTCCCACCTCTGCCCTGGACGCACTCACGTGGTATCATTGGCCGGGCAACATCCGCGAGCTGCAGAACGTGCTTGAGCGGTCGGTCATTCTGACTAATGGCAGCACTCTGCATGTTGCAATGCCCGAGTTTATGGAGGCGGCTGCTCCAGGTTCGCCGCGTAGCCGGAATTCGGAGGCATCCCAGGCCTCGGAGCGCGAGCGGATCATAAAAGCGCTGGAGGAAGCCAAGGGCCAAGTTGGCGGCCCGGACGGCGCCGCAGCTCGTCTGGGCCTGAAACGAACAACATTGCAAAACCGCATGCAAAAGTACAAGATTGCGCGCCAGTATCGCTGATTGTGGCAAGCACAGGGGCCCGCCGAGTTGTGCGGTCTTATGATAGGAATTTCCTGGCAGTTTAGGAGCGAGGTCGATTGCAGCAACAGAACTGGAAACCGCGGTGCTCGCCGTATGGCCTGCTCTTTCGGCTCGTTCTGATTACTCTGATCGCTAGCGGGTGCTGCCAATGGGCAAGAGCACAAATTCGCATGCCCGCAGGTCAGCGGGTTATCCATGAATCCTGGACCTTTAAACAGGGCTCGCCGGAGGCAGTAGAGGCGCTGGCGCAGACGACTGACGGTTACCTGTGGCTGGGAGGTCAATCCGGCCTGTTTCGTTTTGACGGTATCCGCTTCGAGCTTTTCCGCTCGCCGTTTGGCGATCAATTCCCATCGACAAACGTTTCCGCCTTGTTCGCCCCGACAACAGGCGGACTTTGGGTGGGCTATCGTTTCGGAGGCTTCAGTTTCCTAAAGAACGGCAGACTCACAAACTTCGTCGACTTTCCCTCCCGAACGGGAACTGTTAACGGCTTCGCTCAGGACCGGCACGGGATCGTATGGGCTGCAACAAATAACGGCGTGTGGCGATTCGATCGCTCTTCCTGGCAGCAGAATCCAGCGGAGTGGAATCCCCATTTGACGCTAGTCGCTCAGGTGGGGTTCGATCGCGAGGGCATACTCTGGGTCTTAACGGATAGCAGAAGCTTAGAACTTCGGAGGCAGCTCTTCTATCTAATGCCCGATGGCAGAAAGTTTCAAAAGGCCGGAGACAACCTTCTTGTACAAGGCTTTACATGGGATGCCGATTACAATGTTGTGACCACCCATGACCGGGGGCCGCGCGACCCAGAGTCTGGTGTTGAACTGGAAAGCTCACTTCCCGCCTATCCAATTCTAAAGAAAAACTCCGAACAAATCCTTGACCGTGCTAAGGGTATTTGGTTCCTCCCCGTCGATCCTCTCGTCCTTCGTCATCCTGCAGGCGAGCCTCTGGCTGAGATTGTCAGCAATGCCTCGCGAAGCAATTCTCAGGTCTACGACATCAATCCGTACCGCTTTACGAGGCTGGTTGATCGTGAGGGCAGCGTATGGATAGGAGATCCCAGCGGTGTTCACCGTTTCTCTTATAGTCCGCTCATGGAGCAGCCAATCCCAAATAGCGAGGTGAATGCAATTGCGCTCGCGCCTGACGAAGGCGGAGTGGTCTGGGTTAGTGCCGGCAGCAGGACCGGATCATCGAATCTCTATCGTGTGGTAAGTGGCAAAGCCGAGTTGCAGAAATCTCAGGGGGGCGTATCAAATTTCGCCTATCGGGCACCGGACAAGACATTTTGGTTCGGTGGCGAAGGGGGACTGTGGCACATGGTCAATGGCCGCCTCATTAGAATTCAGCCCCCAGCGGCGATGGCTGAGAGAGCTTCGGGCCTCCAATCTATCACTCAGGATCCGTCAGGCGGAATATGGCTATCGTACGGTGGCGCTGGGTTGTATCGGCTCAAGGACGGTATCTGGAAGCCCTTTGGAGGGCGTCATGACTTTCCAACTTCAACTCTGATTACCGAGTTCACGGACAATATCGGGCGGGTCTGGTTCGGCTACAGGAACGGCAGGCTGGCCGTGCTCGAGGCAGACCGGCTGCAGATTTTTGGTCCGTCCGAGGGGATTCGGATCGGGGCTATCACCGCGATCTATGCACGAGGATCGGAACTCTGGATTGGCGGGGAATTTGGCTTACAGCGGTTCGATCACGGAAGTTTTCATTGGATCAACGCGGTAGATAAAGAATGTCTCCGCGGAATATCGGGTATCGTCGAGACGGCAAACGGAGATCTTTGGCTCAATGGACTGGGCGGGATTTTTCACGTCCGGCGGGCAGAAATTACCGAGGCGCTCAAGAACTCCGAATATCAAGTCAGCGGGGAGCGCTTCGGCCGGCGTGAGGGACTTCCGGGGCTTCCAGAGCAGTTTCGACCAATCCCCACCGCGATCGAGGGCACGGATGGGCGGCTGTGGTTCACCGTGAATAAGGGTGTCGTATGGCTAGATCCAGCGCACGCGTCACACAGGCTCCCACCACCTCCGATTACGATCCAGTCAGTTTCGGCGGATGACAGGAGCTATCGGGTTGATTCACCAATTCGGTTGCCTGCGCGCACGTCCAGCGTCCAAATCAGCTATGCCGCCGTAAGCCTGTCGAACCCGGAGGCAATTCATTTCCGTTACAAGCTGCAGGAAGTGGATAATGAATGGCATGAAGCAGCGACTTCCACCTCCGTGAGCTACCGCAATCTATCTCCCGGTTTGTACCATTTCATCGTCGCTGCTGGCGACACGAATGGTTCCTGGTCAAACAATACCGCAACAGCGGAGTTCACTCTCTTACCGGCCTTCTATCAGACCAACTGGTTTCGTGCTGCACTGGTCGCGGCTTTCTTTTTGGCGATGTGGGCGGCGTACCGCTTGCGCCTGCATCAGCTCGCGCGAGAATTCAACGCGCAGATAGAAGGACGCGTCGACGAGCGCCTGCGGGTCGCGCGCGATCTTCACGATACGCTGCTCCAGAGTTTTCAAGGGCTGGTTCCCGTTTTCCAAACGGCGCGCAATCTGCTTCCTGGGCAAAGCGATCGGGCGGCGGAAGTGCTTGACGAAGGTCTCCACGACGCGGCTGACGCGATTATCGAGGGCCGCAACGCAATACAGAATCTGCGCGCGATACCGTCGCTGGATCCCGATCTGGGTTCTCTGCTCAAGGCCGCTGGGCAGGAACTGGCGCAATCAACGGAGGCGGAGGAGAGTGCGCCCGCATTCCGCGTGGTCGTGGAGGGACCGCGGCTGCCGCTCGTTCCACTCCTCAGGGACGAGATTTATCGAATCGGACGCGAAATGTTGCGCAATGCCTTCCGGCACGCGCACGCCGGCCGGATCGAGGCGGAAATCCGGTACGACCGCGACATGTTCCGGCTGCGGATTCGCGACGACGGTAAGGGGATCGACTCGAGCGTCCTGAAGGAAGGCGCGCGTACCGGCCACTTCGGTCTGCCCGGCATGCACGAGCGCGCCAAGAAGATGGGCGCACGCTTGAAGATCTGGAGCGACCCCGGCGCGGGCACCGAGGTGGAGTTGGCCGTTCCTGCCCGCATCGCATATGAGAAGTTTTCTATGAGCAACGGCTGGTGGGCCAGGCTCGGCCGGCGTTTGCGGCCGACTGCGCCAAAAAGGGAAGCGTCATGAGCGCCAGCATCTCGGGAATTCGAATTCTCGCGACCGACGATGACCATCCAATCGCGCGACGCCGGGCCCTTCTGCTTCGTCTCGTCTGGCCCCTCGGGACGCTTGCGGCCATCTTGGGGTGTTACCTCACGTGCCTGTGCTTACTGGCAAGCCAGGCTTATGCCCTCGATCCGAACAAGCGGATTACCCAGCACATACATTCCACTTGGCGGGTGCGAGATGGTTCCGCGCCGACTGGCGCATATAGCATTGCGCAAACATCGGACGGCTTTCTCTGGTTCATATCCGGCGACATGAACACCTTCGACGGTGTTCGCTTTACCTCCTGGGATGGGCCCCCCAATGGTGGTTCGATCACCAAAGGCGCGTCTTTTGGCCAAATCGTAAATGCCTTCGGCGACCACGGGGGTGGGCTCTGGGTATTTGGGTTGCATAGTATCGTTCACTTGAAGGGTCGCGCAGTCATTTCTCAGTTCGAGTTGGAAGGGCTTCGAAACCTTCAAAACGTTAGTGAAGATAATGCCGGCTCGATTTGGGTCGTGCGAGGCAACATCAATGTCTCAGACCCACCCCTATGCCATATTACTGACGGTGCGGTGAGGTGCTTCGGAAAAGCTGATGGAATACCAATTTCCCCAATCAATTCCCTGCTGGCTGATGGGAAAGGGGGCTTTTGGCTCGGAGGAGAGAGGGCTCTTGTCCACTGGCATGAAGGCGTCTCGGAGACGTACCCGATTGAAGCGCTGAAATCCAACGCGGGACGACCCGGCATCGCGGGTCTGGCGCGTGGGCCCGATGGGTCCCTTTGGATCGGCATTCTCGCGGCCGGCCCTGGGCGAGGGCTTGGACGGCTGATAAACGGTGTCTTCCAGCCATTTGTGACGCACAGCTTCGACGGAAGCAAACTCGCGGTCCACAATCTGATCTTCGACCATGACGGCAACCTCTGGGTGGCCACAAGTGGCAACGGAATCTTTCGAATCGGGGGAGACCTTGTAGATCACTATGGACGAGCGGACGGCTTGGCCGGCGATAGCGTGGCCGCTCTGTTTGAAGACAGAGAAGGAATTTTATGGGCGGCGACGCCGGGGGAGGGGATAGATAAGTTTCGCGACCCGCCCATCGCGAGCTTCTCGACCTTGGAGGGCTTGGGCAATGCCTTACCGCAGGGAATTTTGGCCAGCAGAGACGGCACAATCTGGGTCGCAAACCTTGGCTCTCTCGATCACATCGAGAAGAACGGGACCATTTCGTCCATACGCACCCGCGATGGTCTCCCGGGTAATCGAGTCGCATCCATGCTGGAAGACCGCGCTGGGAACATGTGGGTCGGGGTGGATGACGGACTATATTTATTCAAGAATGGCCGGTTCCGGCCCATCCCGCGACCAGATCGCGAGCCGCTGGGGCTTGTCGTCGGGCTCACGGAGGACATCGATCGAAACATTTGGGCAGAGTGCTTCAGCAAGCCGCCAAAGCTTGTACGTATCCGCGATTTCCAGGTCGGCGAAGAGTTCCCTGCGACGAGAGTTCCGACAGGCCGCATCCTCGCACCGGATCCGCAAGGAGGAATTTGGATAGGCACTCTGAAGGGCGACCTTGCGCTATTCCGCAACGGCGTTCTGAAACAATTCCCGCTAAACGCCAAGGGCGACGTGGTTAACCGCCAAATCATCGCCGATGCAGACGGCTCCGTGCTTGCCGGTTCCGCAGACGGGTTAGTCGGGATTCGGGAAGGGAAGGTGCAGCGTATGACCACGAAGAACGGCCTGCCATGCAACTTCGTGGCTTCTTTCATTGAAGACAGAGAGAAGAATCGGTGGCTGTATACCGATTGTGGAATCGTCAAGTTGCCAGACTCCGAGCTTAAACGATGGTGGACAAACCCAGAAGTGATCGTGCAAACCCGCGTTCTCGACGAATCAGATGGAGCCCGGGCAGGACGACCGGTTTACAATTCGGCAGCATACTCTTCGGATGGGCGCGTTTGGTTTGCGCAGGGAAACGTCGTACAGATGGTCGACCCGTCCAGGCTCTCGCGGAAGGCGCCACCTGCGATGACATACATTCAGTCGTTAACGGTCGACCGGAAGGAATTCGCAGCAACTGACAATCTCAAACTCCCAGCCCACCCGCGGGACGTGCAGATTGATTACACTTCGCCCGAGCTTCTGATCCCACAGAAGGTAAAATTCCGTTACCGCATCGAAGGTTACGACCATGATTGGCACGACGCCGGCACGCGCCGGCAGGCTTTCTACACGGACTTGCCGCCCGGGAATTATTCCTTTCGCGTGATCGCGTGCAATAGTGACGGCGTCTGGAGCAATAGGGCCGCCAAGCTGGATTTTTCCATCGCTCCGGCATACTATCAGACGAATTGGTTTCGGGCATCCGTGGTCGCGGCTTTCTTCGTCGGGCTCTGGGGATTATACCGACTGCGCCTGCACCAGATTGCGCGCGAGTTCGCAGCGCAAACGGAAGAGCGGACGCGCATCGCCCGTGATTTGCACGATACGCTCTTGCAGAGTTTTCAGGGGCTGGTTCCCGTTTTCCAAACGGCGCGCAATCTGCTTCCTGGGCAAAGCGATCGGGCGGCGGAAGTGCTTGATGAAGGTCTCCACGACGCGGCGGACGCGATTGCCGAGGGCCGCAACGCAATACAGAATCTGCGCGCGAAACCGTCGCTGGATCCCGATCTGGGTTCTCTGCTCAACGCCGCCGGGCAGGAACTGGCGCAATCACCGGAGGCGGAGGGGAGTGCGCCCGCATTCCGGGTGGTCGTAGAGGGACCGCGGCTGCCGCTCGTTCCACTCCTCAGGGACGAGATTTATCGGATCGGCCGCGAAATGTTGCGCAATGCCTTCCGGCACGCGCACGCAGGCCGGATCGAGGCAGAAATCCGGTACGACCGCGGCATGTTCCGGCTACGGATTCGCGATGACGGCAAGGGGATCGACTCGAGCGTCCTGAAGGAAGGCGCGCGTACCGGACACTTCGGTCTGCCCGGCATGCACGAGCGCGCCAAGAGGATGGGCGGGCGTCTTGAAGATCTGGAGCGAACCTGGTGCAGGCACTGAGGCGGAGTTGACCGTTCCAGCCCGCATCGCATATGAGAAGTTTTCCACGAGCAACGGCTGGTGGGCCAGGCTCGGCCGGCGTTTGCGGCTGACTGCGCCAAACAGGGAAGCGTAATGGCGAATCAGGCACCGATTCGGATTCTTGCAGTAGATGACCATGCTCTCCTGCGCAAGGGCATCCGCATGCTGATCAGCACAGAATCTGATATGCAACTGGTAGCGGAAGCCTCCACCGGCAGGGAAGCCGTGCAGGAATTCCGAACGCATCGGCCCGACATTACGCTTATGGATTTGCAGATGCCCGACATGAACGGGGTGGAAGCCATTATCGCCATCCGCGGCGAGTTTCCCAACGCGCGAGTCATCGTGCTGACAACTTATGCCGGCGACGCGCAAGTACTCCGTGCATTGAACGCAGGAGCGCGCGGGTACTTGTTGAAAGGAAAGATCAACACGGAGCTGCTTGAGACGATCCGCGCTGTCCATGCGGGGCAGAAGCGAATTTCCGCCGAGGTGGCGGCTGAGTTGGCCGAACATACCGGCGAGGAGGGGCTGAGCGAGCGCGAACTGGAAGTGCTGCGCCTGATCGCCAGCGGTAACGCCAACAAGGAGATCGCCGCTCAGCTTTCCATCGGCGAGGATACTGTCAAGCGGCACGTGTCGAACATTCTGCGCAAGCTCAACGCCAACGACCGCACCCACGCGGTCACGATTGGATTGAAGCGCGGAATTATTGAGCTGTGACCCCCACTAAAGTGTAATCGGCAGCTACCAGTTGCGGCTGTTCCCTTCTTTTGGCCACTCCCTTACGCTAAAGAGGGAACTTGTGCAACGGCTATTTTCGAGCTTCGCCGACGGTTGGCCTGGTGCAGGCCTTCTGTTGCTCCGGCTGGTGACCGGCGGTGGCCTGCTTTATGGCGGAATCGCCTCGGCGTGGTCCGCTCCTTATCTTGCTATGGCCCCGCCAGTCATTGCGGCCGGTGGCGGCGTGCTGCTCTTGCTGGGGTTGTACACGCCTTTAGCGGGAGTTGTGGCGGCCATCGCAGAGGCTTGGATTGCTTTCTCCCACCCCGGAAATCTCTGGGCGCCTATTGGGCTGATTTGCCTAGGTCTTAGTCTGGCGATGATCGGCCCCGGCGCCTGGTCCATCGATGCGCGGCTTTTTGGCAGGAAGCAGATCGATCCTTCGAATTTTGAGAGGGAGTCCGATCGCGCACGAAAGTTGTAGCAGCCCCCTTCACCATCGAACCAGCCTGCAGCCCCCCGATCTGAGGTTCTCCCGAAGCGGAATCCAATCGACAATCGAGCAAGAGAACACAACCAATGGCAACAATGAGCTCGGTTGACGCAGGTTCGGTTCTGAGTCCGGAAAGGAGCAACAATTATGCTGAGCGAAAGGGCATGGCTCGAATACCGTTTGGACGTCGTGAGTTCGTGGCCCCAGGGCACGCGGCGCGAGGTGACGATTGGCGCGATAGTGGCAAGGATTCAGGCTCTTGACGAGTTTGATCAAGCGGTGGATAGGTGGAATCAGGGACACAGGAGGGAAGCACAATGACAAGCCTAGCCAACATCTCGTCGGGGGCTGGTGTGGCACTGGCGAAGGAAACTCATCGCAGCGATCTCTGGGCGTTCCACAGACAGAAGCTCCGCCTCGCGCCGGGTGCGGGGACGGAATCGCCACGGGCGCACGAGCGCGATTGCATGCATGCGTTGTTCGATATCACTAACGCGCTCCAATCCGGGCTCCCGGCTGGTGAGCTGTTTTCGGCCATCTCTGAACGGCTCAGACCAGTTATCAACCACGTTGCTGGTTCACTCAGTCTATTGGACAAAGCCACCGGAAAGCTCCATGTCGTAGGTGTGGATTCACCTCGAGGGCGGGAAATAAGAATAGACGAAGAAGACAGAACCTTCAGTCCGGACGGTCTTCCGAACGCTGAAGCTATGACTATCGGAAAACCAGTTGTGACGTGTGGCCCCGACTTCCAGCGGTTTCCTTCGCCACTCTACCGGAAATATGCTGAGCTGTTCTCCGCGCCCGGTTGCTGGACCCCGTTGATCGGTAAATACGGGAGTTTCGGCACGATGGCGATGAATCGCGAGGAAGGTGAGCCGTTTACCGACGACGAAGTGGATCTCTTGGTTCACGTGTCTCGCCAACTCGCGCTCGCAATGGAGAATTCGATAGCCTACCGCGAGCTGGCCGAGATGAAAGACCGGCTGGCCACGGAAACCCTGTGTTTGGAGGAAAAGACCAATCAGAACGTCAGCGGCATGGTCGGCGAAAGTCCAGCATTTCAAGAAGTGCTTCGAAATATCCACGTAGTTGCTCCGACCGGCGCCACAGTGCTTGTGCAGGGCGAAACAGGCACCGGCAAGGAATTGATCGCGCAAGCGCTCCACGAGCTGAGCGAGCGAAGTAAACAACCGTTCGTCAAAGTTAACTGCGCCGCGATTCCGGCCACATTGCTGGAGAGCGAGCTGTTCGGACACGAGAAGGGATCATTTACAGGCGCATTCACCCAGAAAATCGGCCGCTTTGAGATGGCGCATAAAGGTACGCTGTTTCTGGACGAAATCGGGGAAATGCCGCTGGAATTGCAGCCTAAGCTTTTGCGCGCCATTCAGGAGCAGGAACTGGAGCGTGTCGGCGGGAATCGAACGATCCATGTGGACATCCGGATAATCGCCGCCACAAACCGGAACCTGAAGCAGATGGTTGAGGAAGGTAAGTTTCGAAGTGATCTGTATTACCGGCTTCACGTATTTCCATTGAATGTTCCTCCGCTGCGGGAACGGCGCGAAGACCTACCTCTGCTCACGCGCTACTTCGTCCAGAAACATGCGCAACGCATAGGCCGGAACATTGAAACCATTCCTACGTCTACTCTGGAGGCACTCACCAGATATGATTGGCCGGGCAACATTCGCGAATTGCAGAATGTGCTTGAGCGGGCGGTCATTCTGACGCATGGGAGCAGTCTCCATGTTGAAATGTCGGAGCTGAAGGTGAACGCTGATACCCTCTATAGTCGGCCTTCGGAGGCGTCCCAGGCCTCGGAGCGCGACCGGATCATAAAAGCCCTGGCGGAAGCGAACGGCCAGGTCGGCGGTCCGGATGGTGCGGCAGCCCGTCTGGGGCTAAAACGAACGACATTGCAGAACCGCATGAGGAAGTACATGATCGCACGCCAATATCGCTGATTACCCTCAGCTCATGAGAACGAGGAGACACAATGACCAAGACTGAAAAAGACCGATTTCGACGGATTCTAACGGCAAGGGTCGCTGAACTGGAACGTTTTACGCGTCAGCGGGACGGGATCGTGGTTGAGCGGAGCGCCGATCAACTGGAAGAGATCCAAGCGGCTTCACAACGCGCCCTCGCTGTATGTAACCTCGATCGAGAATTCACTCAACTTCGAGACGCGCGTGCGGCACTTCGTCGCATCGAGGATGGCAGCTTCGGAACCTGCCAGCAGTGTGATGAAGACATCCATCCGAAGCGGCTTGCCGCCGTGCCGTGGGCCACATTTTGTATACGGTGTCAGGAAGCCGTAGACCGCAATTTTGAAGAGATTCAGGCGCCAAGCCGCGACTCTTTTGATCGCGCCGCGTGAACGCCGGAAGGAGAAGTAACATGTCAAAGCTCGCACTATTAGATCCCACTAAAACGGGAAGGCAGGCGGAATCTCTGGAGAGGCAACTCCACCACCGTATCGTTGGGCAAGAGGAAGCAATTCACCAGATCGTGAGGGCATACCAGACTCACGTGGCGGGACTGTCTCCGGCCGGCCGCCCGATCGCAAATTTTTTGTTCCTGGGGCCGACGGGCTCCGGTAAAACACGCATCGTAGAGGCGACCGCCGAGTCTTTGCTGAAGAATTCGCGTGCGGTAATCAAAATCGATTGCGCAGAGTTTCAACACAGTCATGAGATCGCGAAATTGATCGGCTCGCCTCCCGGATACCTGGGCCACCGCGAAACGCACGCTCTGTTGTCCCAGGAAGCACTGAATCAACACCACACAGACACGATAAAGCTTAGTTTCGTACTATTCGATGAGATCGAAAAGGCATCCGACGCATTGTGGAATCTTCTCCTCGGCATCCTCGACAAAGGAACATTGACGCTGGGCGACAATCGCAGAGTTGACTTCTCAGCGGCCATGATCTTCCTGACCAGTAATCTGGGCGCGGCTGAAATGAGTTCCTTAGTGACTCCACGCCTAGGTTTCCACGCTCCTTCGTTCGACGACCCCAGTTGCAACGGGACACTCAGCGCCCGCATTTCGCGCACAGGAGTCGAGGCTGCTCGCCGGAAGTTTACGCCGGAGTTCATCAACCGCCTGGACAACATCGTCGTCTTCAAATCTCTCGGTAGAGAGGAACTGCGCAGGATCGTTGACATTGAGCTTGAGATGGTGCAACAGCGTATTCAGACTGCTGCCGCAAGCAGACCATTCCTGGTGAGTGTCACCGATAGCGCCAAGGAGTTCTTGCTGATGGAGGGCACTGATTTGAGGTACGGCGCGCGGCATTTGAAACGCGCTATCGAGCGCCTGCTGGTACAACCATTGTCGAACCTGATGGCAAGCGGCCAGATTCACTGCGGCGATTGCATCCGCGTAAGCCATGAGGAGGGATCGGCTGCTTTCCTGTTTGGCCGGGAACGAGAAGCCGTACCAGCGTGGAGTATGGCCAGCCGCGCGGCATAAAGGCCTCGGACAACTGGGCGCTGCTCTCGGCGGCAGCTAGTGTAGGGAAGAGTCGACCAATAGCAGCAAACGCGAACGGTGACCGCGGACATTCAGGCCGCAGCCAACTTGAGTTCAAACCAAATTGGGTAATGATCTGACGCGTCCACGTCTTTACAAACGCCGCTCGCGAGTGATTGGACAGGTCCCGCAAGATATACCCAATCGATAGTGCGCTGGTGACGAAAAATGCCGCGCGCTGGCGTCGTGTAAGCGCCAGGCAAAGCAATCGCACTGTGGAATCCGAGGCGTTCAAGCACAGCGGCTGAGGAATAAGAACGGCTCAGGTCCGCGTTTAGATCGCCCGCAACTACGACGGGATCGCGATCGAGGTATTTCCTGGCGTCCTCGACCGTTTCGGATAGCTGCATCATCCTGAGACGGTCGTCCGCGCGGCTTTCCAGGTGGAGATTGTAGATCATGAGCCTGCGGCCCCTTACTTGAACTTCGGTAATAAGCGCGATACGCCCGCCAAGGCGCGGCTGGAAGGGCTCTGTGCGCGGCAAAAACCATTTTGGTTTCCAGAAGTTGGACTGTTGACGAAAACGGAGTACCCGGGAGCTTCCGATTGGCCAGGATGAAAGCGTGGTTTGTCCGTGGAATGCCGGCGCGCCCGGGCGTCCTTGCGCTAATTCCTCAAATTCGTAGCCGAATGCATAGTTCATCCGGAGTCTCTTGGCGATCTCCTCGGCGATGTTGCGGAATCCAGTTCGCCGGGCATATAGATCGGCTTCCTGAAGAACCAGGATGTCGGCTCTTTGCGCTTCGAGAAACGCAATAATCTTCTCGAGCTGTAATCCGCGATCGATATTCCAGTTCACCACACGGATTTGATTCGGTGGCCACAACGTCCATCGTGGCGCTGCGAAACTACCTGAGAGCAGATCGCGCATATCCGTCTAGGCCGCGAAATCAGCCGTTAACAGCTTCGGAAAGATATACAGTCTGGCAAACGCGAGATCACCCGGATCATCGATTTCTGCCCACACCCGGCCTCCGGTCTCCATGTAGCCGACGCGAACGCCCTCATCAATAAGGTGCTGAACACCAATGTTGAAGAACACATGTTTCTGCCCCTGATAAACGAGACGGTCGATCTCCTGCAAGAAGCGGTCAACAATCCGCGTGGTGAAGACGGTAATCCCGATGTACGTTGCACTGAGGTCTTCGTGCGCGATTTGTTTGCTCATGCGAGTGATCCGGTTCCCACGGATCGCGACCTTCATCGTATCGTCGCGCCAGGCGCGATCTACAACCATCGTGATCGGAGCGGTGGAAGAGAGTGCCGGCGGGAGAATCTCAGAATCGAATGCGACGGCGGCATTCAAAGCTACGAAGGAACTGCCCTTCAGCCAGTCGCGCGCGAGCCAGAGCGAGTAGATGTTGTTGGTTTCGGCGTAATGCAGATTCTCAATGAACGCAAACCGGTGGAGCGAGCCCCAGTGGCTCTTGGTCACATGCCGTACGATCTGGTCCCTTTCGTACCCGACGGCGATTCCAATGTCCCTGATCCCGGCATGCGAGAGGGCACTTATTTGCTGATCGAGAATCGTCCAACCAGTATTGTTGAAGGTGATTAAGCACTTCGGATGGTCGCCGTCTGTCGACCGAATTCGCGTTCCTTGGCCTGCTGCTAGAATGAGTGCTTTCAAAAGATCTCCTTACGTTGCGGACTGAAGCTGTTCGGCGCAGCCGATTCTCCAGACTGCCTTCACGGCAGCCTCGCTTGAAGCGCACTAGCGTTGTTTACGACGTAATCGAAGTAGTCGATCCGCAGCTCGGTGGGTCCGAAGATCCGGGCATCGCTGACAGATTTGTCGGAAGCAGCTAGCCAGAACGGCCCAATCTTTTGGTATCTGTGACCGAAGTGGACGCTCTTGATCCAAAACGAAGGGTTCTTCGCCGGCTCCCCGTCCATGCGAACAATCGCGAAATCCTCCGCGTCCACCCAGATGGTTCCACGTATCAGATACTTCTTCTGCTTCTTCGGAGCGACTTCAAATACGTACGTCTTTCGCCCGTCCACTTGGTCAACGCGCAGCATCGCGAACGAATAGTTTTCCGGAGTCATGCGGGAATTTTCAGGGCTGCCGGGTCGCGAGGCTTCGCTCTCAGCTTCGAGCAGCCTGGGAAACACGTGCTGTCGCGCACCACCCCAGCCAATGCATGACTCAACCTCGAACTCCTTAGACCCGTCCTTGCGGTAAACCATCCGGACGACCATTTCAGCTTCCTTATGGTGCTTCGAATTCTCGAGCACATAGCGACGCACGCCGGTGTATCCCTGAAGGGCGGCTCGCCGTTCGTTGTCGTGCTGGACCATCTTCGCGACGACCTCATCGGCACTCGGAAGCGCGGGCGCATCCGGAACGTCCTGAGCAGCGAGTGTCAATGCGAGCAAAATTCCAAGCATGGTCAGAACTCCAGTACGAATTTTCCGCGCCAGATACGGCCAACGCCGTTGAACATCGCGCCGAAACGGTCGCTATCAATGTCGTTCTGCACGTCGCGCGGGTTGAACCGATTGAGCAGGTTGAAAACGCCGAATCCTACGCGGGCCTTTAGCCCCTCTCGGCGGATCGGAATTCTAATCGGGCGCGTGACCTGAAGATCGAGCGAAGCGAAGCGAGGAAATCGCTCGGAGTCTCGCGGGCCAACGAATTCGCGCTCCTGGTTGATGAGCGAGTAAGGGAATCCAGTGTGAACCTCTAGAACCGGAAGGACCGTTAGCTTAAACGGTGCCTCGAACTGGCCCCACGCCAGGAACCGGTTCGGCGCGTCAAATGGCAGGCGTCCCTGCGCATCTGGATTGATCACCGCCGTCGCGTTATTTCCGAAGAACTGGTTGAAGTCGTTCAAGTTTCCAAACGCCTTCGAACGCACATACGAGGCATTGAGAGTGCCGCGCCGGACTTTATATTGGCCGGTCACTTGAAACTCTCGGTAGAAGCTGCGGCCATTGTTCGAAAGGGATAGGAGACCAACATTCACGAGCGGATCAAGCACAAAATCGCGGGCGGTGCTACGTTCCTGGAAACCGGCGCGCACCACAAGAGCCGAAGTCAGTTGCCGATCCAATTCGACGTTCCAGCCAACGCTGCGAGGATTGCGAAGCCCATTGGGGACCGCGTTGACGAAGCTTTCGGTAGAGAGGATCGCGCCGTCCGGGGAAAGCATCGCTATGGTCCGGCCGGGTAGAAACGAGAATGACGCAATGTTGAGCGGCACGCGATCGTAGAATAGACCTGCGCCGCCTTTTAGAACCGTCTTGGCGTCTTTCGTTAACATGAGAGCGAATCCCGCTCGGGGCGCCGCGTTGACGGAATCCGTGATCGAGTCACGGTCTAGCCGGAGACCGAGATCGATCGTTAACCGCTGAAGGGGTTGCCACTTGTCGGCTGCAAACCAGGCGATTCCATCTTCATGGACGCCGAAGCGCGAAGCGGGGCCGAAGTTGATTTGCTCAATTGGAAAGTTTGAAACACCTGCTATTGTCACAGGCAGGAGCGCGATCCGGCCGTCGTAATTGTCGTGCACGTAGTCGATTCCGAACTTCAGTTCATGCGAGCCGAGGAAACCGTGCCGTTCGCGTTGATAAATCTCTTGCCATTCTGTGTCTTCACTTTCCCGGGCCTGCCGGTCCCAAAACCCGCCGCTTGTCGTTTCGACTAGCAATTCATAGGGAGCCGTGCTGTTCGCGGTCACGTCCGCGTCGAAACGTTTGTAACTGAACTGCGAAACTAGCAATGATTCTGAATCGATCGTGAAGCGGTGCTGCAAAGAGGCCATATACCCGCGCTGGTGCAGGTCCGGCGTCGAAGGCTGAGGAGTAAACGTATTCAAGCCGAGGTAGTTTAGCTTCTGTGGGTACAGACTGAAGGTCGCGGTCATGGATTGCCGCGAGTTGAGATTCACGTCCACTTGGCTGAAGGAGGTGAATCCCTCAAATTTCATGTCGCGTTCTAGTGGAGGAAGACTGCTGACCGGCGTTCGGACGAATCGATATTCAAATGATTCGGTGAAGGCAACCTTATCCTTAATGATCGGCCCGGTAATTGTGGCGCGAGGCGTAGCCGATTCGATTCCGACAAAGTCGCCGTCACGGTTGCGAGGCCTCACCATGAAATTCTGTATCGAGAAATGAAAGTCGTCGAAGTTGCTTGTGGTCGTCTCGATTTTCGAGACTGGTCCGGTAAGCCGTCCGTACTCGGGGTCATAGGGATTGGCGATCACCGTCACCGATTCGACGACATCAATAGGGAGGTTCATTGCCGGGTTGCCCGTCACCGGATCAATGACGCTCGCGCTATTCACTAACGCTCCGGCTTGAGAGGACCGGGCGCCCTTCATGTTGATGAGCCCGTCCGGTCCTCGTATGACGCCGGGTATGAGTGGGAGAAGAGTATCCGCTCGATCGTCTTTCGTCGGTGCGTTTAGAATCGTCGATCTGTCAATTTCAGTTCGCTGTTCGGGTTCCGTTGAGATGAGCGGTTCGACGTTCCCGTTGACGGTAACGGACAACTTAAGACTCTCAATGGCCATCACGATTTCAACGTTCAGAGATTCATTGGAGTGAATTTCGGCAGACGTTGAACCGACCAGCCCAGGCGCAGTCGCTCGAATCTGGTATCGGCCGGCGGGCAAATCCGCGAAGGTGTACGAGCCTACGTTGTCAGCCGTCGTCTGTCGAGCTCCTTCGGCGCTTTCGGCGATTACGGTTGCGCCCGGAATCATCGAACGGGAACCGTCAGACTCGATTGTGACGATGCTTCCGCGAATCAGTCCGGGGCTGTTCTGCGCGTTGGCAACACCTCCGGCGCTGATAAGGAGCGTCAACAAGTAGCAGGCGAATTGTCCCTTGGAGATCCGTAGGTTTGAGCTCCGATGTTTCATGCTGCCGGAATCTGCAAACCCATGTCCACCCTGCACCTGCTTCCTCTTTACGGCGATTCAGTCATATAGCCGGTCCTGCCGGGCACAGGCCGGATCGGTTCACTGCCGAGTTGCCGGGCAAGTGCCCGAATATAGCAGGCATCAGCGTCGCGCGGGTGATCCATTAACGTGTTCGAGTTGGCGTCGCTGAGCAATCGCTTCGAGAGTCATAGAACGTGGACGTGGTGAAGCTAGACGTGCAATCAATCTAGCTCGTATGATCAGCAGATTAAACAGCGGTGTTCGGAATCGCTCCGGAGAGAATGACAGCATCGAACAGTGTTGCTGCGAGGTTGCCTTCCTGGGCTTCACGCCACGCGCTGGAGGTGGCTTAGACGTCGATTGCCAGTGGCACGGGTCGTCATGACCTGCGTGTTTTCCGGTTCCGCGGTCCATGGTACTTCGTACTGGCGCATGCACGTCCAACACTGGTAGTGACCGTGAATGGGCCACGAGGCCGACTCGTGCATCAGGCGGCACCACATTGTTCCAATCTTGTCTATTAGCGTAATAGCTTGGCGGATCATCTTTGATCTCCGTTTGCCTCTTCTCAGTCCTGGATCAGCAATTTGTGATCCATGCCTTGAATCGTCCTGCACACAACGGGATCGAACCCACTGGTCCTGATGGCTTGTGACCGGATGCCCGTTGGCAGATGCCAACAGTCGAGGGCGCGCGAAAGCCAAGCTGCATCGCTTTCTGTACTGAAAAGCTTCTATTTGAGTCGTTGAAGTGTGGTTCATAAGCTGCAATAGAAGAGGCGTGTTCAAACGTTCCTCTTTGCGGATTCCCGGGCTTACCGCCCGCATTTACTCTTGGGGAAGAGCTGTTCTTGTCCTTCTGATGATTCAGCATCTTCCGGCGAGCGAGCTTGCTGTAACGCCGCAAGCCCCGCCCGAGAGCGTCGCCTTCGCCCGCTACGTAGCATCGCTCGAACAACCTGATCCTTTCACCGATGGGTGGCCGGTTGCAGTGTTGATTGAATCGTCTTTGCCACACCTCTATAAAGACGCTGAGTTGCTAGCCATCAGAAACACCGGAGAAAACGAGCGCAGCCAATATGTCATTCTTGGAATCCTGGGTGACGGCGCCGCTGTAGGTGAAGTCACAACGCGATACTTCGCACTCCAGGAGGAGATCGAAAACCTGCCCTTATCTTCTATCCAGATCTCCCCGAAAAACTATAAATTTCGTTTTCTGGGCGAAGTGAAAACGGGCATCGACAGCGCGTATGTGTACGATATTACACCGAGGAAGCGTCGCCCCGGCCTGTTTAAAGGAAAGATCTGGATCCAGGCCGGCACTGGCGCGGAGGTTCTAGTTACTGGTCGTCTCGTCGATCCTGGTTCGATAGGCGGTAGTGTTGATTTTGTGCGCGAGACCAAGCTGAACGGAGCGAGCTACGCCCGAGTAACGCACATGAGCTTTGCAGTACCTCTATTAGGACGCGGTGAGCTGGTTGTCACAGAGCGTCGACTGGGTAGTCGGGACGATATCCAAATGCCGCAAGGATCATCGAAGCACGAATCGAGCGCGCTCAATCTGCCAAATGTAGGGTTGCGAGAAGATCACAACTAGAAAGAATCTAACCTTCCCGGATTTTGGGCTACGTTTCGTTGGAGTGCGGCGGACGCCCCGCAAAACAGACGAAATTGCTCAAAGATTCCAGCTTGGGTTCGAGACAACTACCGACACTCTGGTACACGGCGGATTCCAGCCATGATTCGACCGTCGCCAAGATCCTGGCATCTGCCGGACGTCGGCAGGCACGACCCACGTCTCCAGCCCTTCTCCTCTCGATCAGAGATCGCGTTTTCAAAAGCTTGCGTACATGGCACGGGCGGGTCGCCAAATGCATCTGAGAAGGCATGAGAACGAGGAACAAGAACAAAGAATGCCGTCGGAAAGCCTGGAACTCTTCCACGATCGCCGCCTCGATGGCGGCCGTACTTTGGGCCGCTCCGGTTTCGGTGTTCGGGGCTGATCTCAAACCGGAAACGCTTCAGCAGTGGGACGAGTACGTCAAGGCCGTCGATGGGCGGAACCAGGAACATGTCGCTCCTGCAACTTCGTTCGTCTCAAGCGCCCAGAACCCGGACAAGAGTGCGAAACTTCACGCCGGCCAGATCATCGTGTGGCCTGCCAGCCACCAGATTCCGCTGAAAGTCGACTCGGGCCTGATTCATGACTGGATCGGCGCGGCGTTCATCCCCGACACAACAGTGCGTGAAATCCTTGCGGTCCTCCGCGATTACGACCGTTACAAGCAGTTCTACCACCCGAGCGTTGTCGAGTCGAAGCTGATCACCAGCTCCGATTCGAAAGACGAGTTTTCGATGGTCCTGATGAATAAGTCCGTGGTCGCGAAGACGGCGCTAGATTCCGATTATCAGACCACGTATACGCAGGTGGACGAACATAGCTGGTACAGCATCAGCGATACCACACGCATTCAGGAGATCGCCGATTACGACACGCCTTTGGAACACATGCTGCCGGAAAACCACGGAACGGGCCTGATCTGGCGGCTGCACAGCGTTACGCGACTCGAGGAGCGTGATGGTGGCGTTTACATCCAACTGGAAGCGGTCGCGCTAAGCCGCGACATTCCGGCCGGGCTGCGCTGGATCATCGATCCGATCGTGCGGCGCGTCTCGCGGTCTTCATTGGCTACTTCGCTTCAGCAGACCGAATCCGCTGTGCGGCTATACTCCGGATCCGCCATTACTTCTTTCAATAAACCGAGCGCGGCGGGAATCGTGCGGTCGTTCCGTTAAGGAGGACAACGGATCGTAAGCTCGCCAGTCACGTGGAATCTAAAGCTGTGAGGGGCGTTGCGCTGTTGATGCGGCGCCTCGTGCCCCTTCGGTAACGACTCTGGCCGAAGTCCTGAGCGAGGCGCTTGGAGCGCTTGCCTTTGAAGGAAGCCTCACAACACTGGGATATTCCGCAAGCCGCCAGACAACCATTGATGTGACAAGCCTTATCGTGCCGCAGGCCAGCATCCGTAGTCTCAATATGTTTACTCAGCCAAGGCGGTCGTTAGTGAAGCTTGGACCGTCATTGTCTCTTTGCTTAAATCCGGTGCGATCAAACCGATAGTGGCAAAGCGTTTTCCGCTGCCCGATGCGGCTGAAGCGCTGCGATATTTGGTTGAGGGCCGGCCTTTCGGCCGGGTCATCCTCACCATCTGACAACCTCGGGCCAAAGGCGATGGAGAGGGGAACACCATGGGTAAATTACAGGGGAAAGTTGCAGTTATCACCGGCGGCACCGAGGGCATAGGGTTGGCTACAGCACAGCTCTTTGTCAATGAGGGTGCGTATGTCTTCATCACAGGACGGCGTCAAGAGGAACTCGACAAGGCCGTAAACGCAATCGGTAGAAACGTGACGGGCGTTCAGGGAGACGTCGCCAAACTGGCCGATCTTGATCGTCTCTACGAGACAGTCGGCAAGGTGAAGGGGCGAATCGAATTTTTTTTGCCAATGCCGGCGTTGGTGAATTCGTTCCCTTTGGTCAAGTCTCGGAGGAGCATTTTGACAAGCTCTTCAACATCAACGTGAAGGGCGCGTTGTTCACTGTGCAAAAGGGCTTAACGCTCCTGAATGATGGCGGTTCCATCATTCTCACGGGTTCCATCGCGGGCATAAAAGGCACCGCGGCTTTTGGCGTTTACGCAGCAAGCAAGGCTGCGGTTCGATCTTTTGTACGCACCTGGACGACAGATCTTAAAGATCGTCACATCCGATCAAATGTTATCAGCCCGGGTCCGATCAGCACGCCGCTGACGAGCCGACGATCTCCGGATGTGATTGCACGCATTGTGTCATACGTTGAATAGATCGCTTCAAGATTCGTATCGACGGGACAGTTTTTCAGTGTCTTCAATTATCCGAAGACGCAAGAGTTTCTCACCGGTTTGGCTCCGCGAATGTAATTCGAACTTATGACCCACTGGTAAACGACTACGAGACAAAGCTATGGTTACGGAAGGAACTCCCCGGCATCGTTTAAGCGCCCGGCGCAAGGAGCGCCGTATTTTTGAGCGTCAGGTTGAAAGTTGGACGGCTGTGGGAACACGGAGTGACACCGGGCAGTTAACCCAGAGGTTGGCGAACATTCGGCTGGCGCTCGCACCCAGGTACCGCACTGAACTTCTTAGTTTAGTTAGAGAGGCGTATGCGGTGTCTCCGGTCACGGAGTGCCTCTTGCGTTCCTCCGGCAGGCTATACTCTATCCTCCAGGTATGGCATGAGCCAGAAGTCGCGATAACTAACTGCTGAGCCAAACCTGTCGCGACCGCAGTAACATCGCCTTTTAAGGCGCCTGTGTCTGGGATCACCGGCGCAGGTCCAATCTTCGAACAAGCGTCCATCAACAACGCCGAACGAGATGGCCAATGATGATAGATTGTTGTTTTGGAAACACCAGAGTACCGCGAAACTTCGTCGGCAATTTGTAGGTAACCGTTTCGCCTGCAACTTTCCACCTCGAAGACTACTCCACTATAGCGGAGCACAAGATACGGTACCGTATCGTATCGTAGAAAGCCTGCTGCGCCGTATCGCGTAGCAACACATACGGTACCGTATCGCTGCAAGAACAACGAGGAGAAGCGAGCATGTATTTAGTCATGGGCATTACTGGAAAAGTTGGGGGCGCCACCGCGCGGCATCTCCTGAAGCAAGGCAAACAGGTGCGAGCACTTGTGCGCCATCGCGAGAACGCGGCGAAGTGGGCAGACCAAGGCGTGGAGTTGGTGGATGGAGACTGGAATGATGCCACAGCCATAGCGGCGGCGCTCAAAGGTGTTGAGGGCGCGTTTGTTATGTTGCCGGCTGTATGGGCACCCTCGCCTGATTACAGAGAAGCAAAGGGCGTGATTGCGAACTATGTCGAGGCGCTGACCAAGGCAGTGCCCCCGCGGGTGGTAGCGCTCTCGTCGATGGGCGCGAATAGAACAAGCGGGGTGGGGATGATCACGGCTTTATCACTTCTGGAACAAGGTTTTCGCAGCCTGCCATCTCCGATCGCATTTGTGCGCGCAGGCGGCTTTTTCGAAAACTTTCTTTTCGGCTTACAGGCCGCCCAAGGCGGAACACTACCGGTCTTCTACAATCCTACAAACCGGAAATCGACAATGGTCGCGTCAGACGACATCGGCGCAGAGGTGGCAACGCTTCTAACCGGGCCGGCGTGGTCAGGGCATCGCGTCATCGAGCTGGGTTCGATGGTAAGCGCGGATGAAGTGGCCGGACAATTGGGTGAAGTCCTGAAACTCGACGTAAAAGCCTTTGCAGTCCCGCGTGCAGGGTGGGCGGAAGCGTTCGAGCAGTTCGGCGTCCCGAAGGGCCACACTGGACCTGCCGAAGAAATGTTTGAGAGCATTAACGCGGGATGGATGGACCTCGGAGTCACGGGTACGGTGCACGTAGCGGGTACGATGTCCGCACGCGATGTGTTTGCGGCTGCACAGAACGCCGTCAAGCGTAAGTCCGTGGCAAGCTGACTCAGCTCGGTGCCTTGGGACCTGCGGCGCTAACGTCAAGAAAGATCCGAGGTCGAATAATATAAACCCGCGCGGGCAGATCGAGCAACTCAGATAGCCGCGATGGTAATAACCGGCCTTGTCGCCTTCATCTGGGTGTACTTCGGAAGGTTATATCTAATTCACGATCCCGACGAATGGAGGATCGCCAATCAGCAGCTCTGGTTTCAGACCGGTTGGATACTCGCTGCGGCTTCGGTCGAGATATGCGGTCACAATCAGGCCGGTCTTGGTGCTGGCATTGCGAATGAAGCCGACGCCCCGCGCTTCCAGATGGGAGTCTTCGTCGCTCCCGGGGCCACCACGTTCACGCGAATCTTGCGCGGTGCAAGGTCTGCGGCGATGGATCGCGCCATCGAGATGAGTCCGCCTTTCGTGGCAGCTTAGGCAGCCAGGCCTGGTTGACCGAGATAAGTATGCACCGATCCGTTGAAGATGATGCTGCCGTTGTCTGACTGGGGGGGAATACAACATCGCAACTTAAAGTCCAAGTTCAGAAAATCCGCTTCTCCGACCACTCGGGAGTTGGCGACTCTGCTCTACACTGCGCCGTTGATCAAGACCCATTCCCGTGACGCTTTTCCCAACTGGACCCGTGGTACCGTAACCTTGAATTATGGCTGCGGCAATGAAACCACGGGCCGGTTTTATCGGCGGATGGGATCGTCTGGTCGGCCCGGGGATGACGGCTGGTGAAACCACCCTTGTTCTCGCTTCCGGGCTGTTCGGAGGGCTGCTGGCGGCCTGGTCGCTTGCGAAAATTGGTGCTGGCTGTTCGATGATATTGATCTGGGCACTGGTGGCGTTCGACGCTTTCGCCGGGGCCGTGTGTAATGCGACCGTGACGACAAGAGTCTGGTACAGTCGACCAGGTCAGGGACGACGGAAGCACTTTCTCTTTGTCCTGCCGCATCTGGGGTACTTTGCCCTGGCGGCTGCGACCCTAAGAGGTAACGGATTTGACTGGCGATATTTTGTTGGGCTCAGCGGCGCAATGTTGTCAGCCGCCGCTCTCATTCTGTTTGCACCATCGCGCCTAAAGCTTCCCGTGGCCTTTGCGCTTTTCCTCGGCGTCCTTTCGTTCGCCTCTTTTGCCTTTGGTTCGACGCGCGGTGTTGAATGGCTGGTTCCTGCACTGCTGCTCAAATTGTTACTCGGTCACTGCTCAACTGACACCGAACTACCGATTTCCAGCTTGTTCCGGATTCCCGCAGAATTATGACCCGTCGTCGCGCAGCCCGGTTCGCCGGCAGACAATCTGAAAGCCATGCCCGCCCATCTGTTCGATCATACAGTCCTGTTGCGCCGGGTCAAATTAGCCGAGTTGCAGAATCTGCCTGAGACCGTTATCGAGCACCGCCAGTTCTTCCTCTGCAACTACGCCCAGACGGTTGCGCAGGCGTTCCTTCGCCACCGCCCGGATTTGGTCACTGACCGCCACGGCCGGGCGACCGTCGCAGGTGATCGGGATCAGGATCGGAGGACTGGCCTTCGCCGAACTGGACAGCGGTACAACGATCACCGTCCTCCGCCTTTGGTTGAGAACTTTTACCGAAACCACGATACAGGGCCGTGTCTTGCGAATCTCCGAACCGAGGGTGGGATCAAGGGCAACCCACCAGATCTCACCGCGCTCCGGAATTATTTCCACCGCTCTGCCATCTCGTCGCGAATTCCGTCAAAATCTTTCTCAATTTCGGCGACATCCAGCTCCTGGTTCGCGGTCTCGCAGGCCCGGACCAATTCAAGTTCGCGTTCCCCGAGTCGCGCAGCCAGGGCTTCGCTGACGAATCGCGAGCGGTCGCGTGATGCCACTCTGCGCAGAAACTGCGAGGCCAACGGCTCGGGAACGCTGAAAGTCATTTTTCGTATTGCCATAACTCCATAATACCAGAAATGAGGGCTCCGCTAGCGACTTCGAGACCTACCCAGACCAGGTGACTACCGTGGACACGGGTCAGCGGTTAGCAGGTATGACGCTGAAAACAATGCCCGTTTACGGGTTCGATCACAGTCCTGCTCGGGGCGCGAAAGTTCGAAACGTGTCCAGACTGGGGAGCCAAATCTTGTCAACGACTTACGAGCTGATTGTTGACCTTTTCGACCCCTCAATTAGCCGATTGTGGGGAGTCTGCTTCAACCTGACGATCATCCCCGAGTACTGGCGAGTTGTTCTGAACCGAAACCGAGGGATTGGACAGCTTTTCCGACGACAGATTCGAGGGCGGCTCGTTGGGCGCCGGCGCCATCACAGGATCCCACCGCGTGGTTTCCCGTGCGGGCAGCATGATTGCCGAGGTCAGAAGCTATGCAAGAGAAAATCTCTTGTGCTCGCCAGCACTTTCTCTCGCACCGCGCGATCTGGCAGCAAGCGAGCAATTTCAACTGCCCCGATCATGGTTGAAAAAATCGCAAAGAAAGCGCGCTCTTTGTCCGCGCTTCGCTGGCCGGGCATGAACGGCAACATTCGGCTCTTGTAGTTCACTAGCTCCGCCACAATCTTCGGCTTCATCCTCTTATCTGCCCGCGCCAGTTCCGGCGAAAGTGCCGCCAGGGGGCACCCGCGCTCGGGATGTTCACAGAGTTCCAGGCTCAAGTAGGTTTTTACAACCGCCTTCCAGGCCTCTCCAGGCGGCGACTGTTCAGCGGCATGAGCCAGGGTATCCTCGATTTCCCGGAAGCCCTCGCGAAGCGACTCCAGCAGCAGGTCGTCCTTGCTCCCGAAATGCTTGTAAAAACCTCCGTGGGTCAGGCCGGCGTCTTTCATAACGGCCGACACCGCGGCGCCATTTAAGCCTTCGGCCCGGACGCGGCGCGAGGCGTCTTTCACAATCTTCCGATGGGTTTCGAGTTTATGTTCGGGCCGGTAACGCATGATTATAGGATGCTGTGAATCATCTTAAGATGCAATCTCCGGGGCCGGTTTGACCGGATGAAGAAAAATTGGAATCCATAGGATTATACGTATCATCCCATGAAGCGAAAGGAAAGCTTCCATGTCTCATCCAATTTTGGTTACCCGCGCCGCTGGCGGAAGCCAAGGCTCGACCGGACGCCTGGTGGCAAGTCTTCTAGTGGAACAAGGCATCCCGGTTCGCGCCTTAGTCCATAAGCTCGATTCGAGGTCCGCTGAACTCCGTCAACTGGGCGCGGAAGTAGTCGAGGGCGACCTTCTGAACTCAGCTTCAGTTCAGGCCGCGATGCGGAATGTCAAGCGGGCCTGCTTTACATACCCCGTGGCCGACGGGCTGCTTGAGGCAGCTACGATCTTTGCCGCAGCCGCACGCGATGCGGCCCTGGAGCTGGTGGTGAACAATTCGCAGTTTCAGGGTAGGCCTGGCGATCCTGCGTTTCGCGATCTAGAACGTGCTGCCAGCTTCCGCAATTTGCAGCATCGGCTGGCCGATCGTATCTTCGACTGGGCGCAGGTGGGTGCCGTTCATCTTCAGGCGCCCCCCTACAACGAAAACGTGCGCGCTCTTGTTAGCCGGAGCGTCGCCGAGCAAAGTACTGTCTACCTGCCGTGGGGCGAGGATACGACCGTGATTCCCCTCGTCGGCGCGCAGGATGTATCCCGCGTCGCCGCATCGCTGTTGGCCAATCCCGGCGTGCCGTCTCAGAGCGCGTACGCTCTGGTCGGCGAAACTCCCACAGTGAGAGAGATGACCGAAACTCTGGGGAGAGCGATCGGGCGGCCAATTCGCTACGTGGCTATCACGGACGAGCAGTGGGCCAATGCGGTGGCCAATGCGGTGGCCAATGCAGTGGGCCAATGCGGTGAATGCGCGGCTCGGTCCTCACGCGCTCGATCACCTCTCACATCTTTGGCAGACCTTCCGGAAGGGTGAGGAACACTATCAGACTACCGATACGATTCGCATGGTCACGGGCAGGAATCCACAGACGCTGGAGGAGTTCTTCCGGGAGAATGCCGGATTCTTCGTCGCCAGTGGTCAATGAGGCCGCTGGCCAAGTCTAAGAAATTTTGCACCATAGGATTATGCAAATCATCCTATACGAGTAGGAGTCCAATATGTCGTCAGAAACTCTCTTTCAAATTCAACTCGTTTTTGGTTATGTCGCGTGGCTGCTTTGCTTCAGCGTCTACCTTTGGCCCGTGCTCAAGGCGATGGACCGATTCGATGCCCAACGTGCAATCGCCACACTGCACAGCTTTCGCTTCTTCGGGCTGGTCTTTATCCTTCCGGGCCTCGTAGGCCCGGATCTGCCCGCCGGCTTCGCCACCTTCGCCGCCTACGGTGACTTCGCAACCGGAGTGCTGGCCATTCTGGCGCTTCTCACCGCAAGGATACGTCCGCTGTTTTGGTCTTTCGTCGTCGCCTTCAATCTCGTGGGAGCAACCGACATCGTCGTCGACTATTACCACGCCATTCAGGTTGGCCTGCCTGCGATGCCCGGGCAACTGGGCGCCACCTACGCGATCCCGATCATTTACGTGCCATTGCTGATGATCACGCACGTCGTCGCATTCTACTGGTTGCTGCGTCCGCGGGCCAGCAATCGGTGAACAACGAGGCGGCCAGACCTCGTCTGCCCAAGCTTGGTTCGCAGGCGGGGAGCGCGTCGGCTACGACTCCGAAGCTCGCGCTCTTCGCCACCACGGCCTGTTCTACCTCGCCGCGGGAGCGGGCTTCGTGGCTGATCACCAGGCGCAAGGCGATCGGCTCGACTTCGGTTACCTCTGTTAAACACTTGCTTCATTTCCCAACCGTTAAAAACGGGTTGTATGTTCGAGAACCGAGCGAGGAGCCAGTTCTCCCTTTGCAAACTGTAGTCGATTGATTGGCGGCCTTACCCAATAGGATTCGCCCGCTCGGCGACTTCAAGGATGAGTAAGCAAAAACGACGGGTGTTCCGCTGACAGCCGCAATTTTGTAAGTGAGGACCCGCGCACCTCCCCGCCGCATGCGAAGCTTGAATCCTGCAACCAGCAACCCCGCGGCAACCACTTCCGCCTGGTAAGCCGTGTCACGAAGAACCTGCTAGTTGATCGCGAATTTGCCCCATTGCCAACAGCGGCACGACACGATACAGTTCTTTACTACACCATACAGTAACTGGAACTGGGACTGAAAACATGACACTTCCCCTTGTGATCTGCGCTCTCCTGCTGGCCGCATTCGTCTGGGCGCTGCAGACGGGCTGGTTCTCGCGCATGGAGCGAGGATTCTTGCTCACTATGATTCTGGCGATCGCGTCCTTCACGGTGTCTTCCGCCCTGGTTACCGGTTTTCTCGCATACGAGGCCGCCAAGAAGATTGTGCATCAGGAGGTCGTGGACGGCCTCACTCAGGCCGGCGATATCGTGGAGGCGAATCTCAAGGAGGCGATCCAGCACCAAGCCGACCAACTACATGAATACGCGCAACTGGCGGCAGGCGAAATAGCCCCTGCTCGTCGCGATCAGCTTACAACCGATTTGAAACGCATGGACGCGCTGAACCACGAGGTCCGCGAGATCAGCGTGTTCGATACATCGAACAAGATGCTGGCCACTTCCGTCGAAAAGGCGGACAAGCCCAACCTGGTGGCGGTGGGAACGGCGCTCGATGGCCACGATTATGTTTCGGGCGCGAAGAAATCTTCGGTGACTAACGGGTACGAGTTGACCATGGCGACCCCAATACGCGACGCAAGCAACGTAGTCGCCGGTGCACTATCGGTGCGATACGATCTGCAACACGAACTCTCGGTCCTGATCGGATCGACAGGGTTGGGCAAGCACGGAGACGCAGTGATTGCAAGCGATACCGGCCGCGTGCTGGCGCATGTGGACCCGAAGCGGATCGACTGGGACGTGTCCAGCTATCGCGGATTTCAGGAAGGAAAGAAGGGTCCGGGATGGATCGCGGGAAAGACGAAGCTGTTCGTCTATCGTCCGGTGGATTCTCCATCGAGCGGCGACTCCCCGCCTCACTGGGTGCTGTTTATGGAAATGACGGAAGTGGATGCCCTGGCGCCGATTAGGACACTCCGCAATCAGATACTGTTTGCAATCGCGATCATGGCGATTCCAGGGCTGCTGGTGGGATGGCGAGTGGCAATGTCGATTTCCCATCCGCTGGGCAAGCTGGCACAGTTCGTGAGGAAGGTCCAGGGCGGTGATTTCACGGGAAGGGTGGCGGAGGGGCGCGACGAACTGGGCCGGCTCGGGACGGCGCTTAATCAAATGACGCTCGGGCTGGCCGAGCGCGACCGGGTGAAAGAGCTATTCGGACGGTATGTAGCGCCGCAAGTTTCGGACAAGATCATGAAAGGCGAGGTGAATCTGGAAGGCGAGAGCCGGCGGTTGTCGATCCTGTTTTCCGATATTCGTAGTTTCACGGCGATGTCGGAACAGATGAGTCCGGCGCAGGTGGTGACATTCCTGAACAACTACTTTTCAGAGATGGTTGAGGCGGTCTTCGAGCAAGGCGGCATCCTGGATAAGTTTATGGGCGACGGGTTGATGGCGGTGTTCGGATCCGTGGACGACGCGCCGGATCACCCCAGGCGGGCCGTACTGGCGGCTTTACGCATGAAAGCTCTACTGGGCAAGATCAACGGCGTGCGGAGCATGGAGGGCAAGCCGCCGATTGCGATCGGGGTCGGCGTGCACACGGACGAAGTGATTGTGGGAAACATCGGGTCGCGAAAGCGGCTGGAATACACCGTGATCGGCGACGGCGTGAATACCTGTTCGCGCGTGCAGACGATGAACAAAGAGTTCGGCACGACCATTCTCATCACGCAAACGACATATGAGGAAGTGAAGGACGAGTTTGATTGCCGTTTGATGCCGGAACGTGAACTGCGCGGCAAAACGAACGCGTTGTCGTTGTATGAGGTACTCAGTGTGAAGACCGGCTCGGCGACCACCGCGTGAGCATTCTAAGCGCGGCATTTGCTCATTTGGAGCGAGCGTTTTCCGGAGAGCTTGGGGAATCGTAGCCAGAAATCATAGTTGCCACAACCCGTGACCCACATCTCCCTGGATGTAGATCGCGAAGGTACCCTTTCCTGGAATCTCCAGCGGGGGGTGTGCTACCAAAGCGCCCTGCTTGGATGCCGCAGCTAACGCTGCTTCGATGTCGTCAACCAGCCAGTACGGTCGAACGACGGGCTCCTCCGTATCCCGCAAGCGACCGCGCACGCCAATGCTGCCGCCATCCGGCAGCGGAGCCGTCCGCGCACCTCCCAGAAGCGGGTCAGCCGATCCAAACTTGACGCCGTGTGCAGCCTCATAGGCAGCACACACAGCATCTACATCCGACGCGACAATCTCGAGGTAGTGAACCTTCATTCCAAACTCTCTCGTGTCTCTGACCTAACTTACGTTTAGGCCGGCCTGGATAAAACCGGTCCCGGCCGGCCTAAGGGCTTGTCATGAAACAACCAATTCAACCGCTCCCTGACGGTCGCGGCTCGGAAGGAGTGGCTGAGCCGCGACCGGGAGGCAGCGGAAGGTGTGACAGAGCCGCGACCGTGAGGGAGCGGGCCGGAAGTAGTGGCAAGGTTGTTTCATGACAGATCCTAAGACGACAGTGCCTACTCCGAGGGCCGTTGTGAAACATGAGCAAGCGGCGAATCCAGTGGAGGTAAGCCTCCCGCGCAGGAATTGCTCATGGCGCTCCGGCTCCAGTTCGGAAGCATATCACACGTAAGAAGGCATCAACGTACCTTCATTGGCGAGCAACACGGCGTCTGAACGGGCTTCAGCTCCATCAATTCCACGCGAGTGAAATTGGGGTCATAAAGATTCAGTTGCCACTTGCCGTCTCGCCCGATCTTCGGCTTCTCCGCCGGCGCTACTCCGCGATCGAGCAGCCGTTTATAAGCGGCCTCAACGCTGGGCACGCCCAGTCCAACGTGGTGCATCACTCCCAGCGTCTTCGGCGATGGGTCTCTCACGTTGAGCATGTATTCCAGCCAGTCGCTACCCTCCGGCGCCTTCATATCGATCCAGTCCGTGGACGCGTCCGTTCTGCCACCGTGCCACATCTCGCGGAATCCGAGAATGTCCTTGTAAAAGGCGTCGGCCGCGCCGCGGTCCCGAACCGTTACGCCAACATGGATGATGTGATCTGCGATGCGAGTCTCGGGGAGCGCCTGGCCGAATCTTTCGCTCTGCATCGAACCCGGCAGCAGTTGCTGGAACTCGACGTCGTGGCCGTCCGGGTCCTTGACCTTAAACCCCAGGTTTCCGTCTCGAAGCGGTGAAAGTGAAGCGGGAACGACAACTCCCTTGCTGGCCAGGTAATCACGGAGTTGGCGCGCGTCGGTCGTTTCGAACGCGATATGAGAGAGACGGTCTTCCGTTTCGTTCTTGAGTTCCGGGCGAATCTCAATGTATTGGTGGTCGTTTACTTTAAAGAGAGTCAGTAACAGGCCGCCGGAAGGATTGTCCATTGAGAAAAGTTCCGCCAAGCCCAGGTCATGCCCATAAAAAACACGCGCGGCCGCCAGATCGGATGTCTTCACTGCAAAATGCGCAATGCCCGTGATGGGTGGGCGTGCCGGCTGGGCCTGCGAAAGGAGGCTTGGGGTAACCGCCATCCACAGCAATAAGGCGAGGAGCATGCGAGGGGATCCACTGCTGCCGATGAGTGCGGCCAAAACTAACTGCCTTGAAATCGAATTCATGGCGTCTTCCTGTATATCATATAGTTCCTGAGTCACGGCGCACGGGAAAGTTCAAGGACTCGCCAAGCATAAAGCAAATCCGCATCGGGAGCCAACCGCGGCTGTGCGCTTCAGTTTGAATGAACCGTCCCAGGCCGGCCCACACATTCACTAGCCGAGCCGGATTGCGTATAAAATCGTGAGCGTGCACGCAAATAATCGTGACCGTCGTTCAGGTCAAGAAGCTGGGATGACTCGGGCAGACTACATGGCCCGGCGGTCCGCCCCGTCGGTGCGCCTGATCGGCCTGCTGCTGATGCTCTCCTCGCTAGGCAGCGCCGGCGGAAGCGGCTATGTTGGGAGCGACGTTTGCGCCGGCTGCCACAAGGACATCGCCACGACACAGTACCAAACCAACATGGCGCGCACCTGGCAAGGTGTTGCTACCCAGCAAGTGCCGCCGAATTATTTCGCGACGCATGCCGAAGGTCCGGCGCCCGCCATCGAATACGCCGTCCGGAGAACCGGCGGAAAACTGCAATACAAGGTCCAACTGCCAGGGCAGCCGGCGCTCGAATTTCCGGTCGAGACCACGATTGGAGGTAAACGCCACGGGATCACCTTTCTATTTCGCGTTCCCGAACTGGAAGACTCGCCGTTGCCGCGAGCGCCTCTGGTCGAAGGCCGCTACATCCACTCCGTGCTGGAGAACGGGCTCGCGCTCGAGCTGGGTTTTCCGGAAGAAAAGCCCAAGAATTATGAAACGGCGTTCGGCCGGGTCTTGACCCCGAATTTGGAAAAGAGATGCTTCGGTTGCCACACCGCGCCGCGAACCTGGGGAACGCGCGTCGAGCGCGGCGTAGCGTGCGAAAGCTGCCACGGCCCGGGCCAACCACATTTAGCCGCGCTCGCCGCTCACTCGCGAGACCTGGGCATCTTGAACCCCGGCAAGCTGCCCGATGCCGAGCGCATGCGGCCCTGCTCGCAATGTCATGCAGGCTCCGGTTTCGTCGAAGACCCGGTGGCGGACAGCTTGCTGATTTCCGATCAGGTGACCGGATTAAGGAACAGCGAGTGCTGGCGTCAAAGCGCAGGTGAGATCACCTGCACCAACTGCCACAACCCGCATCAGGATGCGCCCAATCCGGTGCTGGTGGCCCGAAGCGAAAAAACGTGTCTGCGATGCCATAGCGCGGCCGTAGCCAAGCATGCGGGTTTATGTCCGGTGAATCGGATCGGCGGCTGCGTCGGATGTCATCTGCCGAAGCAGATCCACGGCGCGTTTCACCTGGCCGATCACTGGATTCGCGTCCATCCCGAGCTGGAATCCGCCGAGCAAAAGAACAAAGTGGTCGAGCCTAACCCGGCTTGGCGAACTACTGTTACTCCCAAGCATGTGTTTCTTCGCATCATTGTCGTAGACGATCAGGCAGCCGCGGCGGCCATACGGCAGCAGTTGCTCGCGGGAGGATCGTTCTTCGAACTTGCCCGCGCGAATTCCATTGATCGGGGCACGGCAGTCAACGGGGGCTTTATGGGAGATCGCGAGGCAAGCCAGCTCGATCCGGCTTGGCAGGCGGCGGCGCTGAAGCTGGAACCTGGAGAGATGAGCGATGTCCTCGAAGCCGACGGAAAGTACGTCATCCTTCAGCGCCTGCCGCGCACTTTTCGCGATGACGCCGAAGCCAAGGTGAATCAGTCGACCAAGCTGCGCAAAGCAGGCAAGCAACAGGAATCGGTCGCTGAATTAATCGAGGCCCTCAAAATTTATCCGCACTTCTTGCGCGCCCTGACGTATTT
Organism: Bryobacterales bacterium; assembly: GCA_963836595.1. Lineage (GTDB taxonomy): Bacteria > Acidobacteriota > Terriglobia > Bryobacterales > Bryobacteraceae > DATFZA01. Next base: position 1,042,720 of record CAWIKC010000001.1, on the reverse strand, counting down.
GGGCATATCCTACTCCGAGTCGGGCAACCCGAAGATCGGAGCCGGGATTTTGGAAGTGGCCACGCGTCTTTACCCAAACGACCAAGGCGCGCATTTCAACCTCGGTATCGCCTACGGCGCCATGGGGCGTGAAGATGAGGTCGCGGAGTATAAGCGGACCCTCGAAATCGACCCGGATTATGTGCCTGCCTACCTGAACTGGGGCGGCGCGCTCTATGCCAAGGGCCAATATGAAGAAGCCATTCAGCTATACAGAAAAGCCATTGACATCAACCCGCTAAATGCGGACCTGCACTACAGTCTGAGTGTGGCGCTGGATAAAACCGGCCACCAGCAAGAAGCCGAAGCGGAAATGACGCTCGCCGCCAAGATCGACCCGAAATACGCGGCGCAGAAATAGGCTGCATTAGAGGCGAAGAGACCGCGCGTGGACGCCGTGGCGGATTGACCGGCCGATCGTCTCTGACGCCTGAGGCTGTCCCAATAACTTGCGCTATCGGCAAGACCGAACCCGGCCGATATGTAGACCGGGGGCAAACGCTTTGAGTTACGGCAAAAAACTACTGCTCACATTTCTGGCTTTGGCGCTGGTTACCAACTCCATATCCTTGGGAGTGATGTTCGGTTTTTCTCATGAGTACATGTTCCGCGGATACCAGGCCAAAATGCGTTCTATTGCCGCATCGGTTGCCACCATGTTGGACCCGGAGAAACTCAAGAGCATCCGCGCCAGGGCAGATGAAAGTACGCCTGCTTATGGGGAGCTTCGCTCCACGCTCCGCCGCGTCCGGGATGCCAATCGCCGTTCAGACACCTATATGAGGCGCCTCTTCACGGTGATGAAATCGCCGGACGATCCTTCCGTGCTGTTGATCACGGTGGACCCGGAGGAAAGCGTGAAGAACGCTTCGCATCCCGGGGATGTCTACCGCTCTTTATCGGCATCCGCCGTTGATTTCACTAAGCCACACGCCGAGAACGCCTACACCACCGACGAATTCGGCAAGTTTCTGCGCTCCTCGGCGCCGGTCTTCGATCAGGCGGGCCAAGTGGTGGGCGCGGTGATCGTGGAAGCGCCGGAGGAATGGGTCAAGTCGGTGATGCGCCCGATTTTGTTCGCCGGACTCGGTTCGCTGTTGGTAGCCGCTCTGCTTGCGGTTCCAGTAGCGCGATTCGCTAGCGGGCGCGCCAGCCGGCCGCTCACGGAACTCCTGCATGCGGTGGAAGCCATAGGAAAAGGTGAATTTTCCGTCCGCTTGGATGACCATGCGACTGACGAGTTCGGTTCCGTCGCGCGCGCCGTGAATACCATGGCAGCGGGGTTAGGGGAGCGCGATCGGGTGAAGTCCGCCTTCGCCCGCTACGTGTCCCAACAGGTCCTCGATTCCGTGTTGAAGTCCGGCGCGGGAGGCGCGGTACTGGCCGGCGATCGCCGCCGCATCACCGTCTTGTTTGCCGACATCCGCGGATTCTCCACTCTTTCCGAGAAGCTGCCCCCGGAAAGGGTCGTGCAGGTTCTCAATGAGTACTTCGAGCATATGGTGGACGTCGTATTCCGCAACCAGGGAACGCTCGACAAGTTCATCGGCGACGGCATGATGGTGATCTTCGGCGCCCCCGAGGACGATTCTTATCAGGAGGAGCACGCTCTGCGCACGGCGCTCGAAATGCAGCGTGAACTGCGTCAGCTATCGAGCAAATGGGAATCCGAAGGCATCCGCATTCGGGCCGGTATCGGCATTAATTCGGGGCCGGCGGTGGTCGGCAATATCGGTTCCACCAAGCGCATGGAATATACCGCCATCGGAGATACCGTGAACCTGGCTTCGCGGCTGGAATCCGCCACCAAGGACTTGGGCGTGCCGATCCTGATTAGTGAATACACCTATAACGCCGTTCGTGGCGCCTTCCAGATGCGCCAAATGGGCCCGGTGCAGGTTCGCGGCCGCAGTGAGCCAATCCTGACTTATGCCGTAGAAGATCCGGACTTGCCGCCGGCGCCGGCTGAGCCTGTATTGACTGAGGCGCAGGCGGAGGCTCCGGTTTCCTGAAGTGTCAGGTCGCTCAACCAGCGCGCCGTTCTTATTCAACCCTGAATTCGTACGCGCCCGCCCCAACCGTGACAACCCGCGTTCCATCTTGCGCAATTTGTGCCTGAACCGCCTTATGGTCTTCGGTCAATTTTCCCTTGGTTGGCAGATGCACGGACGCCCGCGTGTTAGCGGGAATCGAGACTCGTAGAATCAGCGAACCGTCGCTGTTCACTTTCCAATCGCTCACAATCTTCCCGTACACCGAATCATATTCGCCCCGCGCCTGCGTAATCGGGCCCTCGGTGCGGGGATGGATCACGATCTGCCGAAACCCCGGGCCGTCCATCGCCGTATCGATGCCCGCCACGTAGCGGTAGACCCACGCGACAACCGAGCCAAACGCGTAGTGGTTGAATGAGTTCATCGACGGATCGCCGGAATCTGAATTCCAACGCTCCCACCAAGTGGTTGCGCCTTTGTCGAGCATGTAACCCCACGACGGATATGTCTCGTTCAACAGCAAACGATAAGCAACGTCGGTTCGCCCGTTGTCCGCCAGCGCGAAGAGCAAATGCGGCGTACCCAGGAACCCGGTGGAAACGTGCCCACCCCGCGCGGCTATTTCCTGAACCAGTTTGTCCACCGCGGCCGCGCGTAGGGAATCCGGAAGCAACTTCATGTGAAGAGCCAGCACGTAGGAGGTCTCGGTGCCGGTGCCTACGGTTCCATCCTCCCGGACATACTCCTTCTGAAATGCCGTGCGAATCGCCGCGAATAAATCGGCATAGCGTTTGGCTTCCGGCTCCTTGCCAATCGCCCGCGCCATCTGCGACATCATGTCCGCCTGTAAAGCCCAATACGCCGTCGCAACCAGACCCTTGGGCGTTCGGTTGTCCGGCGCCAGCCAATCTGAAAAGTCCGGTCCCACTCGTTTGGCGCGTATGTGATTCGGGTTGCCTTCTTCAATGAACTGCATCCAGCGTTGCATCGCATCCCAACTGTTTTGAACGATGGCCTGGTCGCCAAACTGCTGCCACGCCGTCCAGGGAACAATCACGCCCGCGTCGCCCCAACCGGGCGCTCCCAAAGCAAATCCAGGGCCCAGCAGAGCCACGCCGGGCGACGTATTGCCAAACGCTCCCTCCTTGGTCTGATCGTCAATCACGTCGCGCAGCCATTTGTGGCCGAACGCGGCGATATCGGCATTGTAGGATCCTGTCCGCCAAAACACCTCCGCGTCACCCATCCAACCCAAACGTTCGTCGCGCTGCGGACAATCGGTGGGGATGCTCAAGAAATTGCTGCGCTGGCCCCACACTCCCACCTTCCACATCCGATTGACCAGCGCGCTGGAGGTCGTCAACTTGCCCGTAAGTGTGTCTACCGATGACACCACTTCGCCAGTCAAATCCCCAACCTGTGGCTTGGCGCCCAGGCCGCTAATCTCCACATACCGGAAACCGTGAAACGTGAACATGGGCGACCAAATCTGCGGCCCGCCGCGCAAATAAAGAATATCGGTCGCGTTTGCATTTCTGAGATTCTCCGTATATAGCGATCCGTCCGGCGCGAGAATTTCAGCAAAGCGCAAACGCACGCGCTCACCGGGCGGACCATTGACGCTGATCTTCAGCCAGCCGACCATGTTTTGACCCATGTCGGCGATCCACTTGCCCTGCCCGGCTTCTCTAATGCCGCGCGGATGCATGGTCTCGACCACCCGGGGCGGAAGCGTGACCGCGCCGGAAATGATGCCTGGCTCGGCATCCGCGGCATTCGAGACCATCGCGCGATTCCAGCGGCTGTCGTCGAAGCCGGCTTGATCCCAGCCCTTCTGTTCCAATCGCGAATCGTACACCTCGCCCGAATAGATCTCGGAATGCAGAATCGGCGCCGCCGTTGTTTTCCAGGTTTCATCGGTGGCTAGCGTTTCGCTACTGCCGTCAGCGTAATCGAGCCTCAGTTGCGCCAGCAAACGTGTCGGCGCGGGCAGAAACGAAAAGCGTAAACCCGCCCAGGTAAGGCCGCTACCAAACCACCCGTCTCCCAGGATTGCGGCTGCGGCGTTGTTTCCCTGCCGCAGCAACCGCGTCACATCGTAGGTCTGATAGGTGACCCGCTTGGCGTAATCGGTGTACTCTGGCGTCAATGCATCGGCGCCCACGCGCTCGCCGTTGAGGAACAGGCGATAGCTGCCGAGCGCAGTCGCGTACAAGCGAGCCCCACGTAGCGGCTTGGTAATCGTGAATGCGCGCCGGAACAGGCTCGCGGATGCAGGGAGCGGCCCAGGATCGCCTAGCTGCGGATCCGACAAATCGCCAATGGCAACGGCGTATGGAAAGGACGAATCGACTTCCAACCGCGCGTGCCAATTCGTGCCGGTAGCGTATCGTTCGACGCTGCCGTCTAGTTGCGTTAGCTTGATCAAGGCCGCCAGGGCCGCCGGTCGTGGACCGGTCCCGTCCCGCTCCGGAGTCACGGCAATCTCAACCGAATTCCTCCCGTTCACCAGCAGATCCGTGATGTCCTGCCGGTCAAAACTTCGGAAGCGGTTCTTGCTACCGGCAGGGTGTCCGTTCACCACCGCCTTCACACGCCCGCGCGCGGCGAAGTAAAGCGCCGCCGTCATGGGCAGGCGAGATATTTCAAAATAGAAATTGAAGACGTCGGCCGTCTCCGGCGGCAATCCGACTCGATCCGTCGGGTGCTGCCTGGCGACCCTGATCCACTGTATGCTCGCGCGGTCGGCCGCCTCCTCGGCGTCTTCACGGCTGATCCATTTCGCTTTCCAGTCCGACGCGGACGGCCCCATTTCCCACCATGCCTCTTCCGCCGGAGTCGCCATCCGCCCCTGTGCGTCCCACACGCGAACCGTCCAATAATAGCGGCGCAGTCCACTCAGGCTCGGCCCTCCGTAGGGGATGCCGATCGACTCAGCGGAACTTTGTTTTCCGCTGTCCCAAACATCCGCTTTTCCCTGAGCGAGAGTCGACATTGTTGTCGCCACCAGGATTTGATAGGCGCCCTGGCGCCAGTCGCGCTCCAAGCTGTCGCTGCGCCACGACAAGCGCGGCTGCGCATTATCGATTCCCAGCGGATTCGTGAGGTAATCGCAACGCAGATCCACCGGCCGGGCGATCGCTGAAGTTACCGCTAACAATAGAAATATCGGCCTCATAGCGCTATTTTCCGTCCACCGAGAACGCCAGCAGCACATTCCCCGGACCTCCGCCGGTGAGCGCATAACCGGAGTTCACATACACCATCCCGTCAACCACCGTGGCCCCAGGACCATCCATGGCGCCGCCGCGCGCGGCTACTTTGTCCACCGTGTCGAATTCGCGGAACGTGTCGAAGTCCCAAAGTACCTTGCCGTCTTTGGCCGAATACGCCCGGAAATGGCCATCGAGCGATCCGGAGAATACGACGCCAGGAATCGCCGTCACGGCCTGCGACTGCGCCGGACTGCATGGCCTGCGATCGCCGCAATCGGCCGGTTTCGTGTACCATAGCTTCTCGCCATCGGAGAGCCGCAAAGCGAACAAACCCCCGCCCTTCTTGGGATCGAGCGCCGCTGCCATACCCGCTTTTTCGTCGGGCGCGAATTGCACGCCCGCATCCGAAATCGCAACGTAGGCCTTCTCGCGATCTACCGCCGGACCCCACTGAACGCCGCCCACATTGCCGCCTTTGCCCAGCTTCGTCTGCCAGAGGATCGCGCCTTTTTTGTCGGGATCGAGTGCGTAAACGGCGGCCGATTTCTGGCCCGCGATCAACGCCCGCTTGCCGCCACCCAGCGATACGAGCACCGGGGACGAACCGAAATCCGAATCCGGAGCGTCCTGATTCGGGCAATTCATCTCGGAAACTCCCAGCGACTTCAATCCCAGGCCGCACGCGAAATTCCAGATATCGCCCGCCGTCATTTGCCGGAACCAGACGATCTTGCCCGTGTCGAGGTCCATCGCGATGATCGAATCCGTCATGCCCGAAGCCGGTTCCGAGTAATTGTCGCCGGTCGCGACGTAGACCACTTTGTTCCTGGTATCGATGGTCGGCGACGACCAGACGGCCGCGCCGGATGGTCCGCGCAATTGCGTCCCCACGCCGTTCTTCTTGGTCGGCTTCGCCTCTTCGTCAATCGTGTAGGTCTTCCAAATCAGCTTGCCGGATTGGGCGTCGAGCGCCACCACGCTGCCGCGGAACGTGCAGCACTCGTACATGGGATTTCCGCCCGTCCCTTCTTCAAACGACGACACCGGTACATACAACCGGCCGTCATAAAACTTCACCGCGCCGGTGATGCGGGCTTCCGGATGCGACTCCACTCGCGTCTTCCACACTTCTGCGCCGGTCGAAGCATTGACGCCGTAGACGTTCGCGCGCCCATCGCCGAAATACGCAATCCCATTCTCCACTGTGACCGCCGATCTCACGAAGCCTTCGGCCCGATAGATCCAGTAAACACAGCCCGATTTCGCATCCAGCGAATAAACCCGCTGTCCGGCGCTGCCCACAAAAATGCGCCCTCCAACCACAGTCGGCTGCGCGTACGCCATCACGTCGCCCGGATATCCGAACGCCCACTTCAGCTTCAACTTGCCAACGTCGCCCGCCGCCAGCTTGGCCATCGCCGCCGGTTGGAAGCGGTGATTGGTTTCATCGACGCCCCAGCCGTTCCAATGCGGCTTCGACCACGGGTCGGCGGGCATCTGGCCCGGAGCGCCGGCGCAGAACGCAGACGCCGGGATCTCTTCGCTCTTGTCGGAGCCGAGTCTCTGGCCGCTCAGGAACTCCGCAATGATTTGGCGCTGCGGCATGGGGACGAGCCCGGCCTGCGCCATCATCGCGCCGCTGTTCATTGACTCATAGATACGATCGGCGGATATCTTGCCCAGCCCCGCGCGCGTCGGCGCGCGTCCGCCGAAGCCCGTGTCGTGGCAGGAGGCACAATAAGCCTTATATAACGCCTCGCCAGGGGACGAAGGGGTAGGCTGGCCGATGAGCCCGGCAGCGGTGGTCAGGAACAGAATGAGAATAGTTCGCACGGGCTGTGATTCTATCAAATCCGCGAACGGTTTCAAAAGCTGGTTCGCTATTGCCCGGCGTACGGATGCAAATTCTGCACGGGCTGAGATATGTGCATGCTCTCAGATTGGCTTCTGACCAAGGCCGAGTCTCTATAATCAAAAGAGAGGCCAAGATGCATAGCCAGTACATTGAACAGCGCGATGGCGGCTACTACGTTGCTGGAACCCGAATTTCGCTTGACTCTGTTGTTTACGCGTTCAACCGAGGCGACTCTCCACAGCGGATTTTGGACCAGTTTCCGCTCCTCGACAAGTTGGCGAGGGTATTTGGCGCCATCGCGTTCTACCTCGATCACAAGACCCAGATAGACAAGTACCTCGAAGAAACGAAGCGTGAGTTCGAGGCCAGCGGCATCCCTATGGAACAGGCGAATCCAGCGCTATGGGAGAAGATCCAGCGCGCGAAGGCTAAACTGGACGAGTCCCGGGTTTGAGCCTTCGCTTCCAGGCGGATGCCGACCTCAACTTCGACATTGTAAAGGCCGTTCGGCAGCGAGAACCCGGCATCGACTTTGCGTCGTCCACGGATTCAAACTTGCGAGGTATCAAGGATCCTGAGCTGCTGGAACGAGTTGCGGTGACGGATCGCGTTCTGGTTACTCATGACGTTGGAACCATGCTCAAACACTTTCACGATCGGCTGACGGCTGGGAAGACGAGCCCCGGACTCTTGGTGGTCTCCCAAGGCGCCGCGATCGGGCGCGTTCCGCTAATCTAATCGATCAGCGCCATTCCTCGTGCCGCGTCCCAGCACTTGCGACTAACGCGATCCTTCGGCCAGTTGGATACTAGCGCGAAAATCAGCCTGGGGATGTCCCGTGAACACACGCTTGCCTTCGGACACCTTCGGACCAAGGCCGAGTCTCTATAATCGAAAATTAGCGCGGCAATCTTAAATTAAACGCGGCGGTGCCGGTACGCGCCGAGCACCAGCAGGCCCGCCCCGAACAGAGCCACGCTGCCGGGCTCGGGGATGGCGGCAACGGCGGGCGCCAGGTCATAGCCGACCGTATCGAGAAGGTTGATCTCCGCTCCACCGTCATTGGTGATATTCTGGCCGGCGTCCGTGCCTGGGCAGCCCTCTGCGTCTTGAACGCTAAACGGCCCGCCGGGACAATTCGACAAGAAGTCGGCGTAGTCTTCGCCATTGTCGAGCGTATTGTAGATAAACCCGTTCGCTCCGTTTGTCACGCCGCCGTCATAAGAAAAATAAGCGCCGGGGGTGGTAGTCAGAGAGCTGTCGAGGACAAGATTTCCCGCACTGGAATAACGGAACAGATCCACTGCGGAAGGGGTACTCGTTCCCGGGCAGTCATCGGACAGAGGCATAGTCTGGGTGGTTACGCACGAAGTGGTTCCGAGAAGTTCGTCGATCTCATGCTCCGCCGTGCCGTAGAAGTCGTACTCATCGGCAGGCTCGGGTCCGCCCAGGTTGTCGAAGTAAAAGGTGTTTGGCGCGTTGCTCATTGTGATGATGCCGTTGTAGCAGCCAGCCGTACCCGGGGTGGAGCAAGCGCTACCGTCGGCCGTTGTGCCGGTAATGCCTCCTATGACATCTCCACTGAGCCCTAGCGCTTCAGCGAGGGCGCTGGTAATATCGACGTTGCCGTTTCCGTAGACCGAGGCATCGTAGTTGGTGAGAGCGGCTACAGCATCAATTTGGGCAATATCCCCGCTCGCGAGAGCGGCAGCGGCGAGAGCGGCCGCATATTGACTGTAGGTAACCTGATTATCGAAACCAGGGGTGCTCTCTGCGAGCCCCGTGGTGCCAAACTGGATATAAATGTTAGCGTTTACGTTGCTGAACGAGCTGGTGTAATTGCCCGCCACAGACGTATTCAGGTAGTCGCAGGTTGCGACGTCGATACTCGGGTCGCACGTAAAACTGATAGTGCCGGCGCTCGCCAGCGAAGCGCCAATCGCCAGGCAAAGTCCCAGCCAGGTGGATCTCAACTTCATTCTCTTACTCCTCAACGAGAATTGTCCGGGCGCAGCTCGCAGCAGGCTCCGCCACCACCCAGCCTTTCGATGCTATCACTTATGATCGAGGCAATCAATACCCGCTAAGCATCAGCAAGCATCCGCCGCAACCATCGAAGGTCTTTGAGCAGAAGCACCTCCAACCTCGAAATCCCGAAGCTGCCGGGGCGCGGCGCCGCGCTGCCGCCAATTCACAGCCGCGTCACCGTTGAAGCGCGGCCGGGACTTCCTCGACTTGGCGCCCAGCAGAAATACCGCGATCGGCAAATCCAGTTGCTCGCCCAAAAAGGGCCAGTCTCGGTTTGCCCAATTTTTTGAACAATTTGCGTAAGGTTCTGCAGTGGGAGCAGTTCGCCGCCTTGCGGATTTGCCCTAAGCGCCCGGATAAGCGCCTGCTCGGTCCACCCGCTTATGATCGCTGATCGCGTTGGCCAACTGCAAGGTGGTCTGCGTCAGTGTTTTCTTGGCAACAAAGCCGGGGTGATAAACTTATTCAATCTTCTGGTCTTGACACCTTAAGTTTTTCAATGTATATATTGATTATCTGATGGACTGGCAAGAGCTGACGCAGTTGACACAGGGCCAGCCGGTGGTCATCGAGCGGGTTCGGCTGACGGCGAAGAACATCGTCATCGACGGTTCGTTCGAGCTGCCGCAGTTGGCGCGCTTGGGTCAGGAAGATCAGGTGTTTATCGCTGCCTTTGTGCGCTGCCATGGCTCCATCAAGGAGATGGAGCAGATTTTTGGCGTCAGCTATCCGACCATCAAGTCGCGGCTGAACCGCATCGCCAAGACTCTGGAGTTCGTCGAAACCGATCCGGCGCCATCGCGGGCGGAGGTGCTGGACCGGCTGAATCGCGGAGAAATCACCGCCGAACAAGCGATCGAGGAAATGGAGAAATGAAATGAATCGGGATAAGACTTACGACGTTCAAGTCGGCTTGCCGTTGCCGCTGATCTGCGCGCTATTGCTGCCGCTGGCGATCTTGTTTCTGCCGCTCGCGCTGGTGGGTTGCCTGATTTCGGGCGTCCGCTTCCGCCGCATGCTCGGCACGCTTTTCCAACTGCTCTCGTCTTTGCGCGGGACTTCCGTCCAAGTCGCGCTGAACCGCTATTCGTTATTGGTTCATATTCCGTAGGAGGCCAACATGAACGAAAATCGCAGGTTGATATTGGAGATGCTCGCCACCGGGAAGATTACGGCGGATGAAGCGGAGCGCCTGATCAGTTCGTTCGAAAAAGAGGCGTCCTCCATCAACGGGACGGATTCCCGCCCCAAGACCAAACCCAAATACTTGCGGGTTCTGGTCGAAGCCGAGGACGAAAAAGACGACGGTCCGGTGAAGGTCAACGTACGGATCCCGATGCAGTTGCTGCGGGCGGGGGTAAAGCTGACCAGTCTGATTCCGCCGCGCGCGCGGAATCACGTGAACGAGGCATTGCGTGAGCAAGGGATAGAGATCGATTTGAACCAGCTCAAGCCCGAAAACCTGGAAGAAGTCATCGACCAGCTCAACGATCTCACCGTGGATGTGGAACACTCGGACGCCAAGGTAAGGGTCTTCTGCGAGTGAAGACCCTGCGCCTGGCGTCTCTCGGTTCAACGCCGGCTTAGTTGTGCTTGTCTTTGTAAATGTCCCGGCTGAGCCGGTTCTGTTGGCGGTTGACCTGCCTTTTTTCGTTGTTGGTCAGGTTGCCGCCGTTGGCCTTGCGATCCGTGCGGATCTCTTTGTTCAGGTTGCCTTCCTTGTGCTCCAGATTGCCGGTCTCCTTGGGAGTAAGGGAACCGCTCTTTACACCCTGCGCAATCCGGTCCTGCTGGTTTTGCTTGCGCTGTTGAATGCGCTCATCCGCGTAAGAAAGGCCCGACAACAACAGGCCCGCGGTCATCGCTGTCACGATTCTTTTTTTCATTGTTCATCCCCTTTCGTTTCTGCTCGGGAAGCATGCCTGCTTCCACGAAGCGTGTCTGCTTCCAGTTCGCTAAGCACACAACGAGGAGTGGAGTTGCGGGCAATTTCGTGAAAAATCCGCAATCGAATCGTCTGGAATGTCGCTCGCGGCGTCAAACGTTTGGCGACCGCGCGATCTGGTTTGCGTGTCGCTCCGTTCGTAGCACGCCAACATAACCTACGCCGGGTCTCGGCCGCCACTGGCTGTCACGGTGGATAGCCCGACCTGGGGTAGCGTCGGCCCCACATTGTGGCAACTTGCACTATCGAAAGTCTGGGGTAAGGTGACTCGTCTTAGTACGCTTACGCAATGTGGCCCATTACCTGCTCGAAGATGGGGCATGTATCTTTGCTCTGAATTAGTTCCTGTTCTCTTTGAGGATACTGGGGGTCGAACTCATCGCGAGGTCGTCAACTTGGAGGAGATCTCGGCCAACTCCGCCGTCATCCTCGCCGAGCACGAAATAGAGCGGGGCTGTCCGGTAGCCATGTCCATCAAAGACAATGAATTATATGGATATGTCGAAAGCCGCTGGTATGATGAGGTCCTGGGGTGGTTCATGAAAATCCACCTGCATAAGGACTCCAGTTGGTCCGGCCGGCGCTTCCTCCCCGACCACTTCTTATCGATTCAGATTGAAGAACCCGCGGAACTAGAACAGCCCTCCAAAGTGCTCGTCTAAGGTCTCTCCCTTAGTTGGCGCCTAAGTTACTGAGAAAAAGCTACCAAGTAAAAAAGGCTACCCGGACATGGCCCAGGTAGCCTTTTCCTCTGGTTTGGTCGTTGTTTTAGTCGCCGAACGAGCCGACTTCTTCTTGTATCTCTTTGCTAGCCGCAGGTTTAGTCGCGGAAATGCCGCCTAACTGCACCAGGTCCGAAGCCGCTGCCGGCGCTTCTTTCAGAATGTGCTCCCGGTACAGTTTGGCCATCCGGGCATTCTCGGCTTCCTGGAGCTTCGCGTCCCGCGCCCGCTTCTTTTCTTCGCGAGCGGTCTTGGCGATGCCCAGGTCATCGAGATCGTGCTGGCGCTCGCGATTGACGTCGTCGGCGCGCAGCACCAGCGAGTGGTCCTTATTCACCAGCTCGACCTTCTTGCCGCCCGCGATGATCTCATGCCGCCCATGCTCGTCGTACCACTTGGTCAGCGTAGCGGTCATGTGCATCTTCTCGATGATGTTGCGCCAACCCACACCGGTGTTGTAGGCGCAGAAAGAGATTTCGCCTTCCTGCGTGGCGTAGGGGATGATGCATTGCTCGGTGCGTCGGAAGTCGTAGTTGAACAAATCCTGGAACCACATGCCTGCGACGAACAGGAAGTTCCAGCGATCCTTCCGGCGCTTTTCGATGTCGGCCATGGTGCGGTCGCCAGTGACCTTGCCGTAGTTGGTCTTGGTCATGCCAAAGCATTTGTCGAATTTCTGAATCAGGTCGACGATCTTGAAATGCTTGGGGGAGGTGAAGGGGTTGTAGTTGCGCAGCAGAGCCAGACTGACGCCCATCACGTTCATCCAGCGCTTGCTGCGCGCGGCGTCGTTGATCTTGGCGATGTCCTTGGCCAAGCGATCGGCGTTCAGGAACGCAGTCACTGGGACGGCTTCTTTGGTGTCCTTGTCGCACATGACGGCTAACCCGATACCGCAGTTGGGATGGCAGCCGCAGCTCAGTTGTCCCCAATCGGCGCTCGGTCCATGCACCAGATCCGCGAAATCGGAGAAGGTGCTCATGAACGAGATCGGGAACCAATCGCGAACCGGCTCTCCGAGACCGACTTGATCCTTCACATCGTGGGCCAGGTGCGAAAGCGTGTAGCGCTGCGCTTGCCGGCGCTCGTCCGTGATGGCTTCGTCACGGCCGGTAAAGGAGACCGGCTGGAAGCTCAAGAACGGAATCTTCTTGGGATTGTCGAGGGCGAAGCGCACCACGGCGCCCACCTGCTCATTATTCACGCCGTTGATAATCGTGATCACCGGGACGATATCGACGCCGGCCTTCCACAGATTCTCAATGGCGCGCATTTTGACATCGAACAGGTTGCCGACGGCGCGGTGGGAGTTGGCTTCGTTGCCAATCCCGTCGAACTGCAGGTACGCATAGCGCAGACCGGCTTCAGCGGCTTGTTTGCAAAACTCGGGGCTCTTGGCGAACTCGATCCCGTTGGTGGCTGCCTGAACGCTGTTGTAGCCGACTTTGCGGGCGTAGCGCACGGCATCCAGAAAGAACGGCGACAGAGTTGGCTCGCCGCCCGAGAATTGAACCGACATCTGGCGGCGGGGCTTGATGGAAATTGCGTTGTCGAGCAACTGCTGGATGTCTTCCCACGACAGCTCATGGACAAACCCGACCTGGTTGGCGTCCATGAAGCAGGGGTCGCACATCATGTTGCAGCGGTTGGTCAAATCCACGGTGAGAACCGAACCGCGGCCGTGGGTGATGGTGCTGGTTCCGTGGTGATGCAGGTGTTCGTCGGCGTGGGCGCGAATGTCCCGGCCGGGAAATACTTCTTCCAGGTGCTTGAAGAAAGCCGGGTCGACCGCCATCACGTCTTCAAAGTGGCCGTGTTTGGGGCAATCCTTGACCATCAGGATCTTGCCGTCGCGCTCAATGACGTGGGCCTTGATCTCGCCCACTTTTTCGGTCATCAGGATCTCGTGCGGCACTTTGCCGTCGACGATCTGCTTCCGGATCTCCGGTACGCAGCGGGGGCATAGCGAGTCCGTCTCCCGAGGCCAACCAAGCGGCGGCTTTACCTTCTCGAAGCTCTTCAGTAAAGGTTTATCCGACCACTTGGGAGTAAAGGAAGGGTTGGGGCTGATGCGGTTCAGCCTTTCGAACACGGTCCAGGCCGCGCCGGCAGCCACCGTGACCGCCTTTTCAGCGTATTTGATAGGCTTGTGCATAAGTTTAGGGAGCTTAATCCCGATACCCTGCTAGTATACGCAGGGGTCTGTCCGGGAGCTACAGCAAATCGTTAAAGCGCTTCTTTCCTTGTGCGTACGGGGAAATTTGGCGTTAAGCGGAGTGAGGGTTTTCAAGGGGTTAGGCGTGCGAGGCCTCGGGTACTTCCCTCGGTATCTCCATTGGTGCGAGGTCATCGGCTGAACACGTGGCGCGAGCAGGACGGGAGGTAGTGCGCTTGATTGCGAAGCTCAAGCGGATCGGCAAGAGCCCAGAGGTACACGATAGCTTCGGCTTAGCTTCGGCTATCTGTCCGATGCGCGCTCCCTGCGAGACGATTGGGATACCGGGGCTGGACTTTCCTAGCGCCAGGTGGACGCGGAAATGTTCAAGCATCGTGCGACGGTCATGAGAGATTAGAACGCGGCTTTCGCTTGCGGCGCGATCCAAGAGTTCAGGGTCTCCGACACGATCCAAGGCGGCCTCCTGGGCCGAGGCGAAATCAACGGCGGGTTCGCGCCGTCGAACGGCTTGGACGATTCCGAATTTGAGATCGTTGTCTGCCTGGAAGCGAATGCTCAAGAACGGGGCTCGCCCTGGGCGGCCTCAGCTTTGGCACGCTGGATCTTCGCCCACAACGCGGGGTTGGCCTGTTCGAGAGGGATCGCTCTACCCTCGAACTCGCGCTCGGTATCTTCAAGGTATTTGTCGATCTCGGCCTGATGGTCGAGGTAGAAAGCGATCGCGCCGTAGATCTGCGAACGCTTCAGCAGCGGGAAGTCTTCCTGTATCGCCTCAGGCGACTGCCCGTCGTTGAACGAATACACTACCGAGTCCAACGAAATTCGTGTCCCAGCCACGTAGTAGCCCCGGTTGCGCAGTTCGATGTATTCGGTGTGCATAGCCAGCCTATGCTTCGATTATAGGAGACGCGGGCAGATAATGTTGCCGCCTAAAGAGGTATTTCAAATAGAATTATGCCTCAGAGCCTGAAAACGATTTCAGTTGGCAGTTACTTGGTTGGGCGAATTTTGATAGTACGCCAATATCTGAGACCAGGTGGCCCTGCTTGTCCTGTGTATCACCTGGTGCTTCGAGTCGGCTTCGCGCCCCTGAATTTGGCCGATCTTTCGGAATCCCATTTGCTTCCATTGGCCAGGGTCAGCCATCACCACGATGTGGGAATGGCCAAGATCCTCAAATGTCGGGTTCGGAAACTCGCGTTTTGGCAACCGCTCCAGGAGATCTAATGGCGGCACGGCTGAACCGCTATATTCCAGTTGTTCCAGCACCGGCACCTCCTGCGCAGGAATCGCCTTCACCCGCACTACGCGGAAGATCACTAGCCCGGACGGAACATCGAGCGCGAGAACGTCGCCGGCAACCAAATCGGAGATCTGGAGACTCGGGGGTTGCAAATGTGCACGCGGTGGCTGAGGCGCGCTCAATAGTGCTCGCGCCCCAGATAGAACTGCTCGTCGCTTGTCAACGAGTTGTGGACTGTCTCGCTGCCAGAGTTGGATGTCCCCACCATGATCGATAGCCGCTATCGCTTGATCACGGACCGAGGGATCCAGGCGGCCGAGTTCGGATTGAGTCACCGCGAAGCCGACGAGCGCGCCGACACCGTCCTCCCGATCAAACTGCCGTTGGTACCGTTCAAGAATCCGCCGTAGCGCTTCCTTGTCGTCAACGCCCTGTTCAATGTAAGCCCGGTAGGCGCCTCGGACGTCAGCAGCCGTATCGTCGTCAAACAGTGCCGGGCCGATAACTCCCATGCGGGCAATATAGCATCGACGGCGCCACCGCCACCATTGTCTCAGCGGCCCACAACAGCATGGACCAGATCCTGACCGGCACAGCCCGCTTCGACACTGAGATATTCTTGCGCACGCCGTCAGGGCGTGCGAATGCTGGCTGCCTCTCCGGGCGCGATCGCCCGAAAATGCTTCACATTCCATGTGTAAACGGTTTTGGCCTTCACCTTGGCTGCGCAGCGGAGTAGGAGGGCGTCATAAACGCGGCCGCTGGTGAAACCCGACGCGGCTGCCCGCTGGATCGTCTCGAAGTATTCGGATTCATCAAGCGACACGAGAGTCAGCCGGTCGCGTACTTCCTGAACAAAGAGCATGACCTGCTCAGGCGGTAGGATCGGCTTGATCGGGAGGGCTGTCATGGCTGCGTAGACCTCGGCGAGCGTGTGCATCGAGCAAGCCGAGTGGTTCTTCTTCGCCGCAGCCAGGAGTTTGACGCTGGCAAGGTGATCGCGATGTCCACTCCAGAATGCTGCTACCAAAACTGACGTGTCGAAGAATTCTTTCATCGCACCTGATTGCGGATGTGGCTATCACGTTCCCGGTCGATTAGGTCGACGATGGAGGCATCCGAGGCCTCGCCTTGATAGACCCAGATGCCGAACTCTTTCTTGAGCAGAGCTTGGGGACGTACCGGGCGAAGAGTAATTTCATCGCCCTGGCTTTCGAGTTGAAGGGTATCGCCGGGACCAAGTTGTAGTTCTTGGCGCAAGACCTTGGGGATGAGAATTCGGCCGGCTTGATCGAGAGTAAGCTTGGTGGTCATTTGAATTGCCGAGTGGGAAATCCCACTGAGTAATCCCATTTTCGCACGGGTAGAGGCAACTAGCGCGAGCTAAGTGCGGCTCGTGAAACGCACGCCGGCGACGTGGGATGTATAATTTTGCGGAAGTGGATTTGGTACGGGTAGGAGATTCTTTGCGGCGCATTCGGTATGCAGTGGTGGCGAGTTTAGACGGTTATATTGCAGGACCAAATGGCGAAGCCGACTGGATAACCAGAGACCCGGATTTCGATTTCGCTGAGATGCTCAGCCAGTTCGACACCCTCTTGGTCGGGCGACGGACGTTCGACACCATGGTGGCCGCTCGGCGTGTATCGATGCCCGGTATGAAGACGCTTGTTTTTTCGCGGACGCTGAAGCCAGTAGATCATCCGGAATGCTCGATCCTTGCGGACGATCAACAGGAGACCTTAGCCGCTCTAAAGGCGAGCCCTGGAAAGGATATCTGGCTATTCGGTGGTGGATCGCTTTTCCGCAGTCTCGCCGAAGACGGACTGGTGGATACGGAGTTCCTCTGTCGCCGGATCCGAAGAACCGGATCAAACTAGCGCTCACCGCTCACAAGGTTTACCGAACCGGCATTGTCTCGTTAGAGTTAGAGTATGTGATCCAGTAATACTGCGCCCCAGATACATGGCCATAAGCTGCAAGTCCTAGGCTGACGTGTGGGGCCGACCCCCTGGTCGGCAGGCAACCCCCAGGTCGCCCTCGTCGGGTCTCCGTCACATCACAATCAACCACAGATCCGCGGCGATGCGCACAAAAAAACGACATGGCCACCCGAAGCCCAACAGCCGGCCTGTCTGGTCACGTTTGCGCGCAACCAGGCTATGCCGCCGCCATCCCCCGCTTCCAGGTTGCGCTCCAAAGCGTTTTGCGACGTGACGACCTCGCGCCCAGCACTTTGCCAAGCGCATCCAAGAGCCGCTCGGATTCCTAACGACTGAGGTAGGGGCGCTTATCGATGCGCGCCCAGAAGAAAGTCCTGGCGGGGAGCGCCTGGACTTCGGCCAAGCTCGTTGCCGGACCTCTTGCAAAGTCAACGGGCACGCGCGTCAGCAGCTCAACGTCCCAGCACCACTCGTCTTCGTACTCGGGGTGAGGGACCTTCTGGACATCGCGGCATTTCGGACCGCTGAGCCAGTCCCGCCGGGCGGAACACATCCCCGGTCACGCCCCCAAAAAATAAATCCCCCTCAACGCCCACAACACTTTACGGCAAACCCCACGCTAAAATCCCCCAAATCCCTTGACGCCACCAGCTAAATTGCAACTAGAGACTCCCATAACCCAGAAAGGCATCCACTATGCAACCCACCGGCCCCCGTACCCCCGAAGGCAAACAGCGCACCCGCCTCAACGCTCTGCGCCACGGCCTCACCGGCCACACTGTCGTCATCCCGTCCGACGACCTGCCCGCCTACAAGAAATTCTGCGCGGAATTCTTCACCCACTACTCACCCGCCGGCCCCGTCGAGCGCCAGCTCGTTCAAACCATCGCCGACACGTCCTGGCGCCTCAATCGCATCACCGCGATGGAAGAATCCAGTCTCTCCTTGTCCGCCGTCCGGCACGATGACGAGTTCACGACCACTGATGACCGTTGCGCCAATGCCATGGCCGCCGCGCTCGCCTTCGAGGAGCACGTCAACAAGAGCGTCGGCAACCTGTCTATCTATGAACAGCGTCTCTCGCGCCAGCTCGAACGTACCCTCAAACTGATCGATCAGACTCAGAGCGCCCGAAAGCAACAGGAGAAGGAGCAACTCGAAGAGGCCGCGCGCCTGAAGACTCTCCATGACACCCGCCAAGCCCATCAAAAGCAACCGGTTCCGTACAATCCGGCCGCCGATGGGTTCGTTTTTTCGAATGACGTCATCGATGCGTTCCGCGACCGCGAAACCCGCAACCGCCAGGCCCTCGCCGTCAGCGAAAAGCTGAAAAGGTCAGCCATGGCGGCCTGAACGTCTCCGCCCCAACTCATCCTAGAAAGAGTAAGGCGAAAGAGTAAGGAGGCGAGCCCCGGAAAATGGAATTGCACGGCTACCGGAAGCGCTATCTTAATAGAGTTATGCCTCAGTCCAGGCCGACACGAAGAAACTTTCTGGAGCGCGGACCCCTGGCGCTGGCTTTGATCCGTGCGGGCGTTTGGGGAATTGCGCGCGACGCCAAGCCGGACGCTTTTCCCGTGGCCGAAACTCGCGGCGGCAAGCTTCGCGGCATGGCCTTCGGCCCCATTATCTGTTTCCGCGGAATTTACTACGGGGCCTCCACTGGCGGAAAGAATCGGTTCATGCCTCCGCAGCCGATAATTCCCTGGACCGGCATAAAGGAAGCCTTCGCCTACGGCAACATTTGTCCCCAGTTCCCGGCCAATGCCAGCCAGGATTATACGCGCATGATCGAGTGGGACAAGCAACCCGGCGGAATGGGAGAAGACTGCCTGAACCTAAACCTGTGGACTCCGGGGCTCGCCGATGGGCGCAAGCGTCCCGTCTTCGTTTCCTTTCACGGCGGCGGTTTCACGGCCGGTTCCAGCAACTCACCCGGTTATCACGGAGAGCCGCTGGCGCGTTATGCCGACGCGGTTGTGGTGACGGTCAACCATCGCCTGGCGTCATTTGGATTCGCGCATTTCGGAGACATTCTGGATGAGCGCTTTGCGGCCTCGGGCACTGTGGGAATGCAAGATTTGGTTGCGTCGCTCCAATGGATCCGCGATAACGTTACGAATTTTGGCGGCGATCCGGACAAGGTCATGATCTTTGGCCAGTCCGGCGGTGGCCGCAAAGTGAGCGCGATCACGGCCATGCCTTCCGGCAAGGGATTGTTTCAACGCGCCGCCGTGCAGAGCGGTTCGATTAGCACGCTGATGACCCGCGACCAGGCCACCCGCAATGCCAAAATTCTGATGCAGGAGCTTGGGATTACCGGCAGCCAGGCGGCCCCGCTACAAGAAGTCCCCTACCTGCAGCTCTTGGAAGCGCAAGGCGCGGCCATGAGAAAGACCGGCGGCATGGGCTTTATTCCGGTCGTCGATGGCAAAGTCATCCCGCAGCATCCTTTCGAACCGGCCGCATCGGAGGTTTCCAAAGATGTTCCAATGATCATCGGGACTATGCTGGGTGAGTCCGCGTTGAGCATGAGCAATTACAATCTCGACGAGGCGGGGCTGCTGGAGTTTGCCAAGAAACGTTTTGGCGCCGAAGCCGAGACGGTATTGGCCGCCTATCGCAAAGCGTATCCCACCGCCTCGCCGTACTTCCTCGAAACCAGAATCGACACGCAGATGGACCGCCGCGCGCGGGCGCTGCATCAGGCCGATCGCAAATCGGCGCAGGGCGGAGCGCCGGTCTGGTTATACCGATTCGATTATCCGTCGCCGGGCTACGGTGGAAAATTCGGCCCGGTGCATGGAACGGATGTCAGCCTGGTATTCCACAATAGCCTGACCAATATCGACGCCGCGCCGGCTCCGGAAATGCTTGCGATCATGGAACAGATTTCTTCGGCATGGGTGGCCTTCGTGAAAACCGGAGATCCCAACAATCCGCGCATGCCGCAGTGGCCTCCCTATAACGAAGAAACGCGCACCACTATGCTGTTTGATTCGAAGACGCGCGCGGTGCAGGATCCGGACCGGGAATTGAGACTGCTGCACAAGGATGTGAAAACCATCTGAGTGTGTCTCGTCGTGGAGCAGTCCCCAGGGCAGTCCTCCTGGCCTGCGGCCGACGCCTGCCGGCCTCTCTTCCGTTCGTCTAACAATCGGGTGGTCCCTGAGGCAACGCTACGCCAATCACAAATCATTAACTCCCCGATTCGCTCGCTCGGCTAAAGTCCAGCCCCTAACGTGAGTGAGGGGAACGCATTGTTCGGGGCTGAAATGACGAGACCGCCGAGATCGGCAGTCCCGGGGAAACGGCCGGTGCCCAGTCGAACCCGTTAGCCGGTTGCCCAGCCGGCTGGTGCCATCATAAAATCATTGACCGTCCAACAGGTTCGGCGCATCTGCGGAGAAGCTGGTTTTGAACTCGCCGGTGTGGCGCGGGCGGAGCCTTCTTCCGACGTCCCGCGCTATCGCGACTGGATCGATCGCGGGCTCGCCGGCACGATGACCTATCTGACAGACCGGCGCGCCGGGCTGAGAAACGATCCGCGGCTCTTGCTGCCCAACGCGCGCTCCGTGATCTGCGCCGGCAAGCTTTACAATCGCCCGGAGCCGCCGGGTTTGATCTCCCGCTACGCCTGGGGCCAGGACTACCACGACGTGCTGCGCCGCGGCTTGAACGAAGTAGCCCAGCGGCTGGGCGACCACGAATATAAGATTTGCGTGGATACGGCCCCTTTGCTCGAACGTTCTTACGCGCGCCAGGCCGGTTTGGGCTGGATTGGCAAGAATACCTGCCTGATTAATCAAGAACAGGGCTCCTGGTTTTTTCTGGGAGAGATTCTCACGTCGTTGGAAATCGCTCCGGGGACGCCGCCGCCGGACCGTTGCGGAACGTGCACCCGCTGCATCGACGCCTGCCCGACCCATGCCATTGCAGATGGCGGTTATGAACTCGACGCGCGGGCGTGCATATCGTATTTCACAATTGAGCTGCGCACTCTCGCGCCCGAGGGACAACGGCCGGATATTGGCCGGCATGTTTTCGGCTGCGACATTTGCCAGGACGTGTGCCCATGGAATCAGGACGCGCCCGTCACCGAAGATGCCGGCTTCGCTCCCGCCAACCACGCGCTTGTTTTAGAGGATTTGGCGGAATTGACCGAGGACCAATTCCGGGCGAAGTTCCGATTTACGCCGGTATGGCGCGCGAAATACGGAGGATTCTTGAGAAATGTCGCCATCGCGATGGGGAACGCCGGAGAAACCCACTTCCGGGTTGCGCTGGAGAGGCTGGCGGCGCACGAAAACCCGGTCGTATCGGAGGCTGCAAAATGGTCGCTGAAGCGTCTATGATATTAAGCACACTATGTCAGAAGCAATGGAAGCGCACGAGCACGCCGAACATGCCGAGCACGCCACGGAGCCTTTTAACAAGCGAGTAGCGGCCACCATGGCCATCATCGCGGCGGCGCTCGCGGTGGTGGCCGTCTTCGGTCAGATCAAAGTTACCGAGGAGTTGTTGAGCCAACAGAAAGCCTCCGACCAATGGGCGTATTATCAGGCCAAGTCGAGCCGGCGCTATGAGTCTGAGATTGCGCGCGACCTTTTCGCCGCGCTGAAGGGCGAGAAGACCGCGGAGTACGCCGCGAACGTCGAGAAATACAAAAAAGACAGCGACGAAATCCAGGAGAAGGCCAAGGAACTCGAGAAAGAGAGCGAACTCCTGGGGCGCCAGGCGGTGCGGCTTCACTTTGGCGAAGTTTTCCTTGAAGTTGCCATTGTATTTGCCTCTTTGGCCATTCTGGCCAAGCGCCCGTCGTTGTGGGGCGTCAGCATCGTTGGAGCGGTGATTGGCGTCTCGATCGCTTTGACCATGCTGACGGTTCACTGATGGTTCTGGCGATCGACGTCGGCGGGACGAAGTTTGCTTGCGCGGTCTTCGATGGAACGCGGATGCTGGAGAAAGAAGTTTGTGCCACCGATCGCGCGGGCGGGCGCGATTGGATGCTGCGGCGGCTGGAAGTCCTGATTGCCTCCTGGGAATACGAAATACAAGTTCAGCCGGTGTGGAGTAGGATTTGGCGGTCCGGTGGATTTCGACAACCAGAAAATTGTGATGTCGACACACGTCGCGGGCTGGATGGGGTTCGATTTGCCGGCGTTTGTCGAGGCGCTCATCAAGGCGCCCGTGTTGATGGACCGGGA
Organism: Bryobacterales bacterium; assembly: GCA_963836595.1. Classification (GTDB taxonomy): domain Bacteria; phylum Acidobacteriota; class Terriglobia; order Bryobacterales; family Bryobacteraceae; genus DATFZA01. The sequence goes on along the minus strand of CAWIKC010000001.1, from coordinate 1,020,353 downwards.
CACTTTATGCGGGGCGCTAGGCGAGGGGCTGTTCGGCGCGGGCCGCGGGTACCGGCCTCTGTTTTACATGACGCTTTCCACTGGCATCGGCGGGGGAATCCTGGCGGAAGACGACCGCATCTGGCGCGGGCCGGACAGCTACGCGGGCGAACTCGGTCATATGACGATTCGTCCGGAGGGACCCGATTGTTTATGCGGCGCGCGCGGGTGTCTGGAGCGGATGTGTTGCGGGCTGTGGCTGGAACGGGATTATGGCAAAACGGCCAAGGAACTGATGGAGGATGCGTCTTTTGTCGAGCGCTATGTGGTGGATTTGGCGCTGGGACTGAAGGCGGTGATCATGCTTTTGAACCCGGCGCGCATCGTGATCGGCGGCGGAATCGGTAAAGCGGGCGAGCGGCTTTTTGTTCCGTTGCGCGCGGAGTTGGGGCGTCAACTGACCTCCTGGTCGCGCGCCCGCGTCGACGTAGTGCCGGCGGAACTCGGTGACGAGAGCGTGCTGTATGGGGCGCTCGCACTAAAGTAATGCTGCTTCCCCGTGTTTATCCGATTCTCGATACGGGTCTGCTGGCTCGCCACGGGATCGCGCCTATCTACGCTGCGGAGGCGGTCCTGGATGCGGGCGCGCGAATCCTGCAGTTGCGGCACAAAGCTTTTTTTTCACGCTCGGACTATGAGGTCGCGCGGCAAATCGCCGGGATGTGCCGTCAGGCCGGCGCACTGTTCGTCATCAATGACCGCGCCGATATCGCAATGTTGCTCGGCGCCGCGCTGCATTTGGGACAGGAAGATCTTCCGCCGGCCGCGGCCCGAAAGCTGTCGGAGCGGGCCATCATTGGGTTTTCGACGCACAACGAACCGCAGTTGGTGGCCGCCGACAACGAGCCGGTCGACTATCTGGCCATCGGTCCAATCTTCTCGACCGGCTCAAAAGAGAATCCCGATCCGGTGGTCGGCGTAGAGGAACTGCAGCGCCTGCGGCCGCTGACGAGAAAGCCGCTGGTCGCGATTGGCGGCATCACGCGGGTGCAGGCAGCCCAAGTGTGGCGGGCAGGGGCCGATTCGGTGGCGGTAATTGGCGATCTACTGCCGGAAGTCGGCGAGCGGATGAGGGATTGGCTGGGGTTGACGCCGGGCGCTGAGGCTTGACTAAACCAGGCCGAGGCCACCGCTCTCTTCATACACCGTGGTTCCGGCAACATAAAGAGTCCGCGTCTTGCCGGAAGGCGGAGTGGCCAATACCCTCCATGCGATTCGCGCAGGCTGCTGGTCGTAAGAAAGCACGGGGTCCGAGAGACGCTCCCCTTCACGTGCCACCGAACTAGCCCGTTCACGGACCACATTTTCGTCGGTCCAATCGGCTGCGTCCGGCAGCGAGCCCGCCGGGAAACTGGAGACTCCCAGTGGCACGAGCGACGGCAGAAGGTGTGCGAAACCGGCGAGCTTCGGTCCTCGCAACAATGGAATAAACCAGGAATACTGACTGCCGTCGGGATGGAGAACGGCCAGCGGTTGTCCGATTTCGACGATGTGATCGCGGTCCTTTCCAAAAAAGCCCCGGTTTAACAGCGCCGCGACTTCGCTCCATACGCGCTCCTTCTCTCCGGCAGAGGGCATGTTCAGATTGTAGTCACTTGCGCCTTGTATGCGTACTGATAAGTCTGCGTGGCGAAATTTTCCCAGCGTGTAATGACTCCCACGTTAGGCGGCCACGGATCGTAGACCAGTAAACCTTGGAAGCCAACTTGACCCGGCAGCGCCAGCAGAGATTCGGTATAGCCGGCCACAGTGCGTGAGTGGCCGGGAATGAAGCTGATCATGGGCCGGTTTTGGCTGACTTCCGACGTGAAATCGGAAAAGACTGGATTGGTGATCATCTGCGCCGTCAGAGCGTTGCTGGACATAGCCTCAAGCTGCGTCACCACTAATCCCACGTTCGCATACGGCAGACCATTGGGGTTGGCCGGGGTTCCCAATCCGAGCTGTTGGGCAATTTTTGTTTGTGTATAGTTGTACCGGTAGAAATCCAACAACATCTGAACGCTGGCGCCCACGCACCAGACGTTGGTCTCCTGCCCGCGCAGTTCGTAACAGACGAAATGATCGGAGTTGCGGCCGCTGTAGTGGAGCTCGTAGGTGAGTCCGAGCCTGATGACGGACACTAGCGGCTCTACGAGTTGCTTGGAAATCAGGCCCGCGGCCGCCGGATTGAGATCGGCGTTGGCGAGCAACTCGGCGCGCTGCTCGAACGCGGTATGATCTCGCCGTTTTCGGTGCGCCGGCAGTTCATCGAGCAACGACCAGCGCTCGAAGTTGGAAGGCTCCAGGGGCTCACGTCCGCGAAGACCGGTGGCGGCCGGCACCGCAATCCAAGAGAAGCACTCCAGCATCATGATTTCTTCATTGTGATGCAGAAACTGTACCGCAATTTTCGGATAGCTATAAGCTACGAATCGCAGTTCGTCGTAAATTGTAGGTGGTTTTGACGATGAGAAATGCTTCAGGAAGGCTTCCCGTGCAGCGGCCAGCAGCGCCTGTTCATCCCAAGAGGTTCCTGGGGACACCGCCAGCAATGGAGCGCTGAACGCCGTGTGTGCGGCGACGTCCGCATAGCCCGCGGGCACGCCTTCCGCGGTAAGCGGGAAACGATAGAAGAGTAATTCTCCGTTTGTGTCGTGGACCGGCGTACTGGTGTCCAGCCGGACGCCTTCCAGGGCAGTGGGCGGTAGGGCGCCCGAGTAGTTCAAAAGATTGAGCTCCAGCGACGCGAGCCGCTTTATTTCGGTAGGTTTGAGATTTTGATCCACGTTTGCCTTGGTCTCCAATGATTGAGTGATCCTGGCTGGCCAATCGTTACATTCTGACGTTTCATCTCGCCTCGCTGAGTCTTCGACGCATAAACGAAGCGCATTTGGTGCCAGGCGCTAAGGGGCCGGTGGATTGGCGGCTGAAGAAACCGCCGGCGCAGATTGGGGGCACGCGGGCACAGGCTGCGCAAGTGTAAAGGAGGGCCGATTCAGTGGCTGCGATCTCTTGCCGGAGGTCGGCCAGGCGCTACTTGCGTTGCTCCCACTGCATCATATTGGGTGGTCCGAGGAAGAGGCCGTCACTTGCGTCGAGCAGATGGCCGGTGACCCAGCGTGCTCCCGCGCGCGCGTGGGAGGCTATGGCAAGCAAAGACGGCAATTGTACGTACGCCTCAGCAGCTCACCACCGGCTCCTGCCTCACCGGAAAATTCACTGAGCGGGCAATGAAGCACAACTCGTGCGCACGCTTATGCACGGCCTCTGCCTCGGCGATTTTGCCGGCGTCGGCTATCGTCATGCGCGGCCGGAGCACGACCTCCGTGAATTGCCCGCCGCCGTCTTCGGATTGTGCCATCGTGCCGGTGGCCTCGTCGCGATAGGCCGTGACGACGATGCCGGCGTCAGCGCAGAGATGCAGCACCCACAGCATGTGGCAGGCCGAGAGCGATGCCACCAGCAGCTCTTCGGGGTTGTAGCGGGAGCGATCGCCACGGAAGGCGGGGTCGCTGGAGCCGGGAATCGGGCCACTCTTGTGCGCGGCTGTCAATTCGTGGTCACGCAGGTAGGCGCGGTAATCCGCGGTGCCGCCGCCGAGATTCCCGGTCCAGGTGGTGATGGTTTGATAGACGTGCTGTTTGGCCATGGCTCGCTAGCGCTTGACCTCGCTAGCGCTTGACCTCGTTAGCGCTTGACAATGACCTCCCGCAGGTGGTCGCGCGTCAGGAAGAATTTGACCGAGTAGAAGTTTTGGAAGAGTTTTTCCAGGGCGCGGTTGTTAAAGAAGTGCGGCGCCCGGCGTTCTCCGCGTGGCAGCAGCGACAGCGTCTTCGAATCCACGATGCGGTAGGAATAGGCCGGGATGATGGTCTGCTTCTCTTCGGCGTTGAAAAAGGCGAGCAACGACGCCTGCGGACGCAGCATGCGAAACAAGCGCTCGATAGTTTGTTCTAACAATGCCGGGCCTAGAAACTGCAGCGTATCCCAAACCAGCGCGCCGTCGAAGTTGGTTTCCGGAAAATCCAGCGTCTGGCTGAAAAACGCCTTCACGCGCGCGGGATCGGACTGATTCTCCAGCGCCTCCGGTCCGGCGCCGAAGGTTTCATCGAACGAACGCTGAATGTCGTCGGTGTAAATCCGATGCCCCAGGTTGGTAATGAACGTAATATTGGCTTGGCTCGCGCCTGACAGATCGAGGATGGTCAGGTTGTCGCGGTCCAGCGAGCCAAAGAACTGGTCGAGACCATTGCTCGATCGGGAAAGAGTCGCCGTGGGAGAGGCGGCCTTACGGTCCTTCAGCAATGATCATGCCTCCCCAAAGACGCTTCCCCAAGACGAAAGTAGCACGCCCGGTTTATTTCGTCTGAGCCGGCGCGGCTGGACTCGGGGCGGTCGCTGTAGCCGCCGCCGGCGGCGGGGCGGGTTTAGGAGCTGGTGGGGCCGGGCGCACATCCGGCCGCTGAATATCGATGCTGCCTTTAAAGAAAGCGCCATCCTCAATGACGATCCGGGCGGTTTTGATGTCACCGACCAGCCGGGCGTCTTTGCGGATATCGATTCTGTCGGCGACGTCGACATTGCCTTCAATGGTCCCGAGCACGATGATCTCGCGGGCTTTTACGCTCGCGGCCACCTTGCCGTGCGGGCCCACGGTGAGCCGATGCTCGTGCAGTTCTACGGTTCCTTCCACTTCGCCATCAATGGTCAGGTCTTCGCGGCTGACGATTTGGCCTTTGATCATTACGGACTTGCCGATGACGGCCGATCCCTTGCCTTCGGCGCCCATAAAATTCGGTGAGGATGAGGAGGACATAGGAGTATGACTTTCTTTACTAGGGTTTGGGCTGGCCGACGGGGCGGTGGTGGTCTTCGGCGGATATTCGTCTTCTTTTCGTTTGTTCCACATTCGGAAGATCGCTCCATCCTTTAGTTAAGGATCCTCCCTATCGTACTACCTTACTGAAGTCCGAGACTAGATGAAAGCCATGGTCTTGACTCCGGACACGTCGAAGCGCTTGCGGCAGCGCATGTTCTTGCACATCACTTTGTCGTCCATCAGGACCATGTAGCTCTGGGCCTTTTGGAATTTGGCGCGATCCCGCTCATCGGCATGATTCGGCAAGCGGTCGATTTTTGTCCGCACCACCCAACGCAGGTCGTACGTGTCGCTGCTGCGGCAGAGAGGGCAGTTCAGGGTGAGGGGCTTGGTAGTCTGAGATTCTTTGTAAAAAGCGCGCTCGTCCATCGCTATAGTGTACAGCGGTCGAAGGGGTTTAGGTGGCAAAAGCCTCGACCGATCACGGCGTACCTCCCTGACCCCGCCAGGAACGCAGCAAGGTGTCGCAGCAGACGAGTGCGGTCCGGGTAGTCAGCGGGATAGAATGAGTTGTCCGGACAACATGATCAAACCCCCGCGGCAGGCGGCCAAACGTTTCTCGTTGGTGCTCATCAAGCCATCGCATTACGATGACCACGGCTATGTCATCCAATGGTTCCGGTCGGCTATTCCGTCCAATACGCTCGCGGTGATGAACGGCCTGGCGCTCGATTGCAAGGAGCGTCGCGTCCTCGGTGACGACGTCGATATCGAGATTTCGGCGTTTGATGAGACCAACACGCGCATCCGGCCGGAGCGTATCGCGCGCGAGCTGAGCGGCGGGCGTGGGATGGTGGCGCTGATTGGCGTGCAGTCGAACCAGTTTCCGCGCGCCATGGATATCGCGCGCAAGCTGCGGGCCGCGGACGTTCAGGTCTGCATCGGCGGGTTTCACGTTTCTGGCTGTTTATCGATGCTGAAGGAACCGACGCCGGAACTCAAGGAAGCCATGGCGCTGGGCATTTCGCTTTTTGCCGGGGAAGCGGAAGGCCGGTTTGAGCAGGTTCTGCGGGACGCCTTCAACGGCAAGCTCCAGCCGCTTTATAACTACATGGACGATCTGCCGGGACTCGAAGGAGCGACCATCCCGATTCTTCCGGCCACGCGGATAAAGCGCACCGGCGGCAGCCTGACCAGCTTCGATGCAGGCCGGGGATGCCCGTTTTTGTGCTCCTTCTGCACCATCATTAACGTACAGGGGCGCAAGTCGCGGAGGAGATCGGCCGACGATGTGGAGCGGATCATCCGGCAGAATCTTTCGCAAGGAATCAACCGCTTTTTCATCACCGACGATAACTTTGCGCGCAATACCGATTGGGAAAACGTTTTTGACCGGCTGATTCATCTGCGCGAAAATGAAAAGCTGAACGTCAAATTCGTGATTCAGGTGGACACGATGTGCCACCGCCTTCCGCGCTTTATCGAGAAAGCCGGACGGGCCGGAGTGGTGCGGGTGTTCATTGGGCTCGAAAGCATCAATCCCGAAGCGCTGATCGGCGCCCGGAAGAAGCAAAACAAGATCACCGAATACCGGAAAATGCTGCTGGCCTGGAAGCAGGCGGGCGTAACGGTTTTCGCGGGCTATATTCTTGGCTTCCCGACCGACACGCCTGAGTCGATTGTGCGGGACATCAAGCTGATTCAGCGCGAGCTGCCGCTCGATCTGTTGGAGTTCCACTGTCTGACGCCGCTGCCTGGATCGGAAGACCACCAGAAGCTTTACAACGCCGGCGTTTATATGGATCCCGATCTCAACAACTACGACCTGGAGCACGCCACTACCGCCCACGCCACCATGTCGAAGGAGCAGTTCGAGAAGGTGTATCGCGACGCGTGGGATGTCTATTATTCGCCAGAGCACATGGAGACCGTCATGCGGCGCGCGGCGGCCAGCGGCATCAGCCCAGGCAAGGTTCTGTTCCTGCTGATCTGGTACTACGGTTGTTACGCACTGGAGAAAGTGCATCCGCTCCAGGGCGGCTATTTGCGCCGGAAATACCGCAAAGACCGGCGCCCGCCGCTGCCGCTGGAGAATCCGTTCGTTTTTTATGCGCGAAATCTCGGGGATCTGGTCTACAAGCATGTCAAACTGGCTCAGGCGATCTGGCGATATGGGCGCTTTCGCCGCCAGTTGAAGAAGAACGCAAATGTTCGAGATTACACGGATCTGGCGATGACACCCGTGGTGGGAGACGATTTTGATGCGTTCGAGCTGTTCACGATTACGGACGCAGCGAAATTGGAAGTCGCCAAGGCGCGCAATCCCAATACCGGTGTAGTCCGAGCCGCGACTCCGCATTAGCGCGTTTTCTACAATAAAACTTGCTTCGTAGAACGTTCCTTCAGGCCGCAGCGCTAGGTACCAGGTGTGTTCTCGCCGCGGCGCCGGCGCGGAAGCCGAATCTTCTCCTTGTAGTCACGGACCAATGGCGCGGGCAGGCGCTTCCGGGCGCCGGTTCGGATTTGCAGGCGCCGGCGCTTGGCCGTCTCATCGCAGAGGGCATCGGCTTTTCGCGCTGCTACACCGCTTGCCCCCAGTCCGGGCCGGCGCGCGCGGCGCTACTCTCGGGCAGATTTCCCCATGCCTGCGGTGTACCGGAAAACAATATCCAGTTGCCACTGGACCAGCCTACTCTTTCAGTTGCTTTGCAAGAGGCGGGCTACCGGACGGCGTATATCGGCAAATGGGAGCTGGATGGCGCCGAGGATCCAGGGTTTGTGCCGCCAGGACCACGGCGGCGCGGCTTCGACTATTGGGCCGCTTTCAACCGTGGCGATCGGTATTATCAGTCGCGCTACTTCCGGGATCGCCCGGAACCGATCCTTGGCCAGGGCTATGAGCCCGATTACCAAACGGATTTTGCCATCGACTTTATAAAGCAGAACCGCCAGAACGCGTTTTTTCTGTTTCTGTCGTGGGGACCGCCGCATCCGCCGCGCAATCCGCCCGACCGCGTAGCCGGTCTTTATGAGGCCGCCAAGATCAGTGTGCGCGGAAATGTTCCTGAAGAGCTTGTCTCGCGGGTGCAGGCCGAATACGCCGCGTACTATGCAATTTGCAGCGCACTCGACGAAAATTTGGGCCGGCTTTTGAACGTGCTGGACAGTGAGAACTTGCGCGACGACACCATAGTTGTGTTCACCAGCACATCTGGCGCGATGCTCGGCTCGCAGGGTCTGGAGGATGCGGGTGCTCCGTTCGAGGAGTCGCTGCGGATTCCGCTGTTGTTGCGTTATCCGCGCATCGGCAAAGCGGGGACAGTTCGAGAGGACTTGATGGTATCGAGCGTCAATTTGGCGCCCACGCTGCTTTCGCTCTGCGGTTTGGCGGTTCCCGGTGCGATGCAGGGGAGCAATCTGGCGCCTGGCTTCGCCGGGCAGGAAGCGGTGTTCGCCGAGGGAAAGCTGCGCACGGCCGAAGAATGGCGCGCCGTGGTGCGCGGCCTGGACAAGCTGGTGGTCAACCGGGAAATGGAACCCACGTATCTATACAACTTGGGTCAGGATCCATTGGAGTTGGAGAATTTAGCGCACAACTTGACCCACAACGCAGACCAACAGAGAACGAAGGATGAACTTACCGCGCTCCTGAAAAAGTGGATGCAGTTGACGCAGTTCCGGATGGACGCCTCAGGCCTGAAGAAAAGAAGCTAGCTTATTTTCGCGCTCCGCGAGTGGTTCCCTTCAAGCGCGATTGCCGAAGCTTGCCCGCCTTGCGCTTGGGCTTCTTGATGACAAATGTACCGCTGCCGAGATACTCGGCGCTGTACAGACTTTTTTCGGTTTGCTCAGCCATTGGTCTTATTGTACCGAAACGAACAGTGCCAAATCGCGTCTAGCAATCGGTATGCCATGTATCCTGCTGCTGGTGTTCCTGCTCTCGCCCCGCCTGGCGATCGCGTTGATATGGCTCTTCTCGAATTACCTGGACCGCGCCTACCACGGCATTCTGCTGATTCTGCTCGGGTTCCTATTCTTGCCACTCACAACGCTGGTCTACGCTTGGGAGGTGAATTCGGGATTGCCGACGGTGGGTCTGAACCTGGTGTGGCTGATTCTTGCTGTCTTAATTGACATTGGCGCCCTCGGCGGCGGGTATCACCGCAGGAGGAGATGAGGACTATTGTGATGGGGATCGAAAGGGTTTATGATCGTAAAGGACTGAGGCGTCGGTTGCGCCCCAGTCCTTAGGTTAGATCAGCGTCTCTTAATTCAGACAAACTTTCGGAGCCGAGTGCTGACTCTGACCACGATGGTGACGAGTTTCGTCACGATACTTACGAAAAGAGTCATACAAGACCCTCCTTTCCGCTTCGTCTGAGATCGCCCGGGCCGTTTACCCGGGCTTTCCCTTGAAGCTCTGGTGCCTCAGATGGGAACTTACCCGATTTCAGACTGACGGAAAGCACTCTGATTCAGTGACGGAATCACGTTGAAATTCTCGGACAAAATTCAACGGACGGTTTTACCGAAATCACACGGGCGCCACCCGCAACCGCTTACCCGGTGAGGGGTATGGTGGACGAAGTTGGCGATTGTTTATGATCGTAAGAGGATCGGGGCGTGGGTGGCACCCCGGCCTACCGTTTGGTCAGCGTCTCTTTCGAGAACTGACTCTGACCACGATGGTGACGAGTTTCGTAACGATCCTGACGAAAAGAGTCATGCAAGACCCTCCTTTCCGCTTCGTCTGAGATCGCCCGGGCCGTTTACCCGGGCTTTCCCTTGAAGCTCTGGTGCCTCAGATGGGAACTTACCCGATTTCAGACTGACGGAAAGCACAACGATTCAGTGACGGAATCACGTCGCAATTCTCGGACAAACATTCGGCGGCCGCAGGTATCACTGGGGGAGGCGGGGGGGAGTTGTGATCGAGGTGACGAATTGGCTATTATCGTAAGAGGACAGGGGCGTTGGTAGCGCCCCAGTCCTCAGGTTAGGTCAGCGTCTCCTTCGAGTGCTGATTCTGACCACGATTGTGACGAGTTTCGTCACAATACTTACGAAAAGAGTCATACAAGACCCTCCTTTCCGCTTCGTCTGAGATCGCCCGGGCCAGACCCGGGCTTTCCCTTGAAGCTCGCGTGCCTCAGATGGGAACTTACCCGAATTCAGACTGACGGAAAGCACATTCATTCAGTGACGGATTCACGCCGCAATTCTCTGACAAACATTCGGGTGGCCGGTATCGTCGTAGATTGCCGGGTCTGCAACCCCTTTTTCCCGGAAGGGCTGACCTCTGGGCAAGGATTTTGACGGCTTTCTATCGGGCGGCCAAATAGGGTAACATCATCACAGGCTCCCAGACCATGAAACAGCGAATCGTCCTGGCCACAGCGATGCTGGCCCTGAGTTCAATTGCCATCGCAGAAACATCTTCCGTTCCCACTTACTCTCGAGACGTCGCGCCGATTCTGTATAAGAACTGCGTCAGTTGCCACCGGCCTGGCGAGATCGCGCCGATGCCGCTACTTACCTATCAACAGACCCGGCCATGGGCGAAGTCGATTCTTGAGAAAGTGTCTTTGGGGCAGATGCCGCCCTGGCACTCGGCGGATCCTCGCGGGACGTTCTCTAACGACCGGCGGCTGAGCGAGGCGGACAGAGCCACGTTGGTCCGCTGGGCATCGAGCGGCGCGTTGCAAGGCGATCCGAAGGATCTTCCGGCGATGCCACAGTTCACCGAGGGATGGGAGATCGGTAAGCCCGACGCTGTTTTCAGTATTGAAAAGCCGTTTGATGTGCCCGCTTCGGGCACGGTCAACTATCAATACTTCACAGTGCCGACCAACTTCACGGAAGATAAATGGGTGCAGGCGATTGAAGTTCGGCCGGGCACCCGCAGCGTAGTGCATCATGTGCTGGTTTTCTGTCGCGAACCCGGCGCGGAGCCCCGGCCAGCGGCATTTGTTTCAGTCGTTCCGCCGCCACCGGTTCATGGCCCACAGGCGACGCGCCCGTCAGGTCCGGGCACCTTGATTGCCACGACCGCGCCGGGCACCAACGCTATGATCTATGCCCCCGGCTCGGCGATCCGGATCAAAGCCGGCTCCAAGCTGATTTTCCAGATTCACTACACATCCAACGGGACAGCCGCCTCGGACCAGACCAGCGTCGGCATGATTTTTGCGCCGCAGCCTCGACAGGAGATTCACAACAGCGCCTTTGTGAACGCGTTCTTCAAGATTCCGGCCGAGGCTGCCAACGAGGAAGTGGATTCAGCTATCGAGTTCAAAGAGGACGTTCACATAACGGCGCTGTTTCCCCACACACACCTGCGCGGCAAGAGTTGGGAATATCGGCTGGTGTATCCGGACGGGCGGTCGGAAGTCGTCTTGTCCGTGCCAAAGTATGATTTCAACTGGCAGACCTACTACGTTTTTGCCAAGCCTTTAGCCGCGCCAAAGGGCGCCCGTTTAGAGGCCAAGGCGCACTACGACAACTCGGGCAACAACGCTTCCAATCCCGATCCCAAGGTCGAAGTGCGTTGGGGAGAACAAACCTGGCAGGAAATGCAGTATTCCGGGATCACGTATTACGTGGATGATCCGGAGGGCGCCACCAGTGCCAAGAGCGTGGGCGGGAATTAGCGCTCGCTATAGGAGATCCTCATGAATTTCCGGTTGTACGCCGGCATGTTGCTGGTGGCCGTGACGGCGGCGTGTCTCGATGGTCAAACGGTAAGCGCGGGTGCTCAAGCGAAGAGTTGGTCCGCGCCGCGCACTCCCGATGGGCATCCGGACCTCCAGGGAATCTGGACCAACGCGACCCTGACGCCGATGGAACGGCCTGCCGTTTTTGCCGGGAAGGCGACGGTCGGCGAAGCGGAGGCCAAGGCGTATGAGAAAAACGATCTGTCGGTCAACGATATCGACAAGCCGGACGCTCCGTTGTTAGCGAAGGCTGGCTCCGGGTCCGGACCGACGGCGGTGGGCGGATACAACAATCTGTTCATGGATCGTGGTTCCGAACTCGCTCGCGTGGACGGAGTGAAACGCACGTCGCTGATTGTCGATCCAGCAGATGGGAAAGTGCCACCCATGACGCCAGCGGCGAAAGCACGAAACGCCGGCAGGATGAATGGATTTAATAGCTACGACAATGTCAAAGAGCGGCCGCTGTCGGAGCGGTGCCTGGTCGGATTTGGTTCGACGTCAGGACCGCCCATGCTCCCCGTGCTGTACAACAACAACTATCAGATCGTGCAAACTCCCGAAAATGTGTTGATCCTGATCGAGATGGTCCACGACGCCCGGGTAATCCGCATCAACGGAACGCATGCTCCAGCCAGTGTCCGGCAGTGGTTTGGAGACTCCATTGGTCACTGGGAGGGCGACACGCTGGTGGTCGATACCACGAATTTTACCGATAAGACGCGATTTCGCGGATCCTCCGAGAACTTGCACGTGATCGAGAGGTTTCGGCGCGTGGATGCCAACACAATCCTCTACAAAGCGACTATAGAGGACCCTACGACGTTCGTGAAGGCGTGGACGATGGAATATCCGTTTGTTGCGACCGCGGGCCCGGTCTATGAGTACGCCTGTCACGAAGGAAACTACGCGATGACGGATATTCTGGGTGGCGCCAGGAAATCAGAGGCCGATGCAGAGGGAAAGAAGTAAGCTCAACCGGAAAAGGATCACCACTTCCCCACGACTGGCTTGTCGCCTGGGATACCACCGTACCCAAACACGAAGTCGCCGGCGTCAATCTGACGATCCCCATTGGCGTCCAGAGCCCATAAGAACCCTTGGCGGAAGATCCCGGCTTGGCTGATTCCGGTTGCCTTCCAATCGCCAACGATGGGCACATCGCCCGGTATCCCTCCATAGGCAAATACCAGGTCTTGTCCGGTTCCAGTGCCGTCAAGCGTACCATTCCCGTTGGCATCCAGAACCCACAGGAAACCTTGACGAAACACCCCAATCTTGCTAATGCCTGTTCCCGTCCAGTCCCCCACTACGGGAACGTCGCCGGCTATGCCTCCAAAAGCAAAGACCTGGTCGATTCCCTGCTCAAAAACGTGATTCCCGTTAGTATCCAGAATCCACAGGAATCCTTGCCGGAAGTACCCTACCTTTGAGCGGCCATCTCCGTTCCAATCTCCGACCACTGGTATATCGCCGGCTGCCGTTCCAATATGCAGATTGAACACGGCGTCTCCGGCGTCCAAAATCCCGTTTCCGTTGGTGTCGAGAATGAACAATCCATTGCCCGGGCGGTAGATCCCGATCTTGGTGTGCCCGTTTCCGTTCCAATCGCCGGTGATCGGAATATCTCCGGGAATCCCACCGAAGGCGAACACGGAGTCCGGAGGGATGTTCATCTGTTCGTTGCCGTCCACGTCTAGAACCCAAAGGAACCCTTGCCGGAAAATACCGGCGTTGGCTGGGTGGGTCGTGAAGTTGGCTTGAATGTTCAAGGCTTTCGAAATCAGCACTGAGAGCGGGTTCGACGTAGATGTCACGTCACCGCTGAAGCTGACAAACTGATAGCCAGCCGCCGGAGTGGCGGAAACGGGGACAGTTGCTCCCGCGGCGTAGAACGTGCCCGATAGCGGTGTTACCGTGCCACCCGCGGAAGGGGATGCGGTTAAGGTCAATCGATACTGCGCTTGAAAGGCCGCGGTATAGGTGGCGGCGGTAGCCCCCACGACAATTGTGTGAGACGCTTGGCCGCCATCGCTCCACGAGGTGAAGACGTACTGCGTTCCAACGGCGCCGGCCTGGGTGACGGCGACCGCAATGGTGTGTGTACTCTGTGAGAGCGTGAGCGTCTGCGGGGCAATCGCCGGAGCGCCTCCATCGACACTGAACTGCAACCCGCTGGGACTCGTCTGAATGGTCACCATGCTCGCCGGTTGCGAGTTGGGCCAACTATTGGCGAGATTGAAAGCGTTCACGCTCCCGATACCGGTGGCGAAATCCCATCCCACAGTGGTTCCAAAAGCGATGGCGGGCGAACTGTTGGAGGTAGACAGCACGCCCTGAGTGCCGGAGGGGAGGTAACAATTGTGCGTGCCGGTGCAGTTTACATCCATATCGCCCTGAGTGACATCATAGAAAATGCAAGAGTTGCCCACGGCATACCCGTTGGTTGAGTTGCAGGCGGAACTGCCGCTAGCGCCGTATTCGGTGGCAGCGAGCGCATAGTAGACGTAGTTGGGGTTACCTTGGCGGCCACCCGCTTTCTGGTTGATCAAGGCCTGAATGCCGGCCATGATGGGGGACGAAAAAGAAGTGCCTCCCGCGCCGGACCATGTACTGGGAGCGCCGGTGCACGGCGCTCCGCCCTGGGCGGTATCCGACCAGCAAAACACGTAATAGTGTCCCCAAAGACCATTGGCGGCGAAGAGCGAGAGGTCCGGCATGTCACGAACTCCGTCGTTCGGGATGCCGACTACGCCGGACTGCCAGGAAGGCTTGGGTGTCCCGGCACAGGAGCCGCTGACGACACCAGATATAGACGGGGCTCCGCTGGCGCATGCGCTGGGACCGCCGCTGCCCCCGATGTTGTTCAGCCAGCCGTTGGATGCCGCAGTCATGCTGTTGCAAAATCCCCCGGCGCCATAGGCAGCGGCGTAATTGTAGTCGCTCCATAGGAGTGCGCCGGCGCAGGAATCATTCCAGGGGATTTCCGGAACATACGACACCGCCGAGCCATAGGTGGCGGAGTTGGATGAATTCCAATACAGAGACGCTACTCCGAAGGCCACATCACCAAAGTCGGTGCCGCCTACGGCCACGTTGTAAGGTGTGGACGCCAAGCCGCTTACGGCGATGCCGTGGGTCGCCGCTGTGGTATTAGCGTCGCAAGCGGCCGCCCCTTCATCGCCGGCGGACACGAAGACCGAAACTCCTTCACTGACCGCCTGCTGGTAGGTTGCGCTAATTGCGGCATTGCTGGCGGCTCCGAGCGACGCTTCGCATTCGCCGTAGCTGATGCTCATAATAGCCGGGGGATTGGCGCCGTTGATCAGGTTTTGAACGGCAATAAAAAGCCCGGAACTGGAACCACAGGAAGCCAGTTCGATGGTCGCGCCGGGCGCGGCGGCGGAGGCCAGTTCCGCGTCGAGAATGGCTTCGCTTTCGTCACCGTTCGGGTTGACGCCCGGATCGGTGCAGTTATTCTTGCCGCTGGGCGGGGCTGGGTGGACGGTGGTGAAAGTGCCGGAAGTATATTTGGACAAGCCTAAAGTTGAGCGGTAGGTAGTCCAGTCCGCGGTACTGAAGACGTCGGTGTCTTCGATCACGACCACGGTCTGCCCTTGTCCGGCATAGTTGCTGTTGAAGAGCGGGTTCAAATTGTAAATGGTTGCCAGATCCGCGGGCACGACTGCGTACTCAGATCCGCCAAATGTATAGTTGGTCCGGGACTTGCGCATCGGGTGTGGGCTGAAGTCGTTCAGACCAATGACGCCGATCACGGCCGGCGCCAGAGCCCCGGGAATACGCGGATCGCTCATATTCGCAAAATGCGTGATTCCGCCGGCGTTCAGGCGGTGGATTTCGGTGTGAAAGGCCGTCCGGACTTGCCCCGCCGTGCCGCTAAAGTCGATGAGCGTCCCGTTGGAGTAAACCGTGCCGATCGTAAGCCCGCGCGAACGGAGCCACCCTTCAATGGCGCTGAGGTCCGCTGACGCCAGACCGTACTTATCGCCGAAATCCTGGGCACTGAGCCAGCGATGGAAATTCTGCGAGCCGGGCGTGTGGAGTTGGCCGATAAAAGTCTGGAGCGCCTGCTCCTGCTCGGGAGAACGGCGCAACTGCAAAAGCAGGTGCGGCATGGGGAAATCGTCCGGAACAGCGCCCAGATCGTGTTCCGGGCTGGCTTCGGGACGGGTGTTGCCGGCTAGCGTCACCAGCCTGCGGTCATCGATGGACTCCCGAATCAACCGGTGCGCGGGCGGCTGGGCATGGAGAACCGCGGTAATCGCGGCGAGAAAAAGGACGATCCTGCCAGCGTAGACGCATTTACGATTTCCGAAGTAGGCGATATCCGGCCCCCACTAATTTATCGGTTTATCCGGCGCGCGCCAGCAGGTGGCGCCCGCGAGTTTCGCGCGGCACGCGCAGGTTAAGCCACCGATTTCTCTGAAATGATGTACTTCTCGTGACGGACAGCGGCGGTGAACCGTTGCGCCCGTTTTGTCGAAAACCGGGGAACGTCTCGTCCGTCCCTGGTTTTAGTTCGGGCGCTTGGTGTAGTCCACGGGCTTCCCGGAGTAGAAGCGCTTGCGGCAGAACTCGCAACGCTGGGTGATCACAAAGCTGGGAAATAGCTGATCGGACAGGCGTGGCCACGCGGGGCGAGTCCTCAGCGTGCGGCAACGCGGGCAGCGCGAGGTGTGGCCGCGAATCAAGGCGAGAATGACAATACTGAGCCAGACGATCAGCAAAGCGCTGAGCAGGATCGCTGCGATCGCGACGGCGATTTGTCGTTTGGTTCCCACGTGCGTCCGAAACCCTTATTTTAGAATGCCGCAAGACGCCATTAGCCTCGCGCTACTCTAGAAACTGTCATCGGATAAAGCTATGAAAGCTGTTTTCGTGGAAAAGCCGGGCGGAGCGGAAGAGCTGAAATATGGGGATGTGCCGAAGCCGTCACCCGGGTCAGGTCAGGCGCTGGTCAAGATTGAAGCCGCGGGCGTAAATTTCATTGATGTCTATTTCCGGACCGGCCTATATCCCGCGCCGGCGCCGATTTTTCTCGGCAGCGAAGGCGCCGGAACAGTGGAAGCCGTGGGTCCGGAAGTGGAGCTAGTCAAGCCAGGAGACCGCGTCGCCTACGCTATGGCCCGGGGTTCGTATGCCGAGTATGCGGTGGTGCCCGCGCAACAACTGGTGCCGCTGCCGCCCGAATTGGATTTTGTAACCGGCGCGGCCGCCATGCTGCAGGGCATGACCGCGCATTATCTGTTGTACTCCACCTACCCGGTGACCAAAGGCACGCGCTGCCTGATTCACGCGGCTGCCGGCGGAATGGGACTGCTGCTGGTGCAGATGGCGAAGATGCTGGGCGCCCACGTCATCGGGACGGTGGGATCGGAGGAGAAAGTCAAGCTGGCGAAAGATGCCGGCGCGGACGAAGTGATTGTCTACACCCAGGAAAACTTTGTCGACAAGGCCAAGAAGATGGACGTAGTTTACGATTCCGTCGGCAAAACGACGTTCCTGCCGAGCATGGATTGCCTGCGCCCGCGTGGCATGATCGTCAATTTTGGCAATGCCAGCGGGCCCGCTCCCGACATCTCGCCGCTGATTCTCAACCAGAAAGGATCGCTGTTTCTCACCCGGCCCAGCCTGGCGCATCATCTTCTGACGCGTGAGGAGTTGCTATGGCGGTCTGGCGATGTGCTGGGCTGGGTGAAAGACGGGCGCTTGAAACTCAGGATTTTCAAGACCTATAAGCTGGCGGATGCCGCTCAGGCACATCGCGATCTGGAAGGACGCCTGACTACAGGAAAGCTGATTCTGGTCCCGTGAGCGACCTGAAGTTCGCCGAACTGGCCGCCGAACTGAAAATCGACGCGCTGCTGATCTCGGGGTTGCCGAACGTCCGGTATGTCAGCGGCTTTACTGGAAGCAACGGAATGGTGCTGGCATCGGGGGATCAGCCAGTCCTGTTTACCGATCTCCGGTATCAGATACAAGCCGCGCAGGAGAAAAGGGATGGCTTCAAGATCCGCCTGGTGCGCAGTGGACCGCTGAGCAAAGCCGTGGCTCAGATGTTGTCAAAGGGTAAATACAAGAAAATTGGTTTCGAAAAGGGCCGCTTGACTTATGAGGATTACCTGGCCCTGAAAGAGAAACTGCCTTTGAACGTCGAGCTTGTCCCTACCGGCGGCGTGATCGAAAAGCTCAGGATGGTGAAGGATGCGGCCGAGGCCGCCAAGATCCGGCGTAGCGTGGCGACCAATTCTAAAGCGTTCGAGGCTGCCAAGAAGCGCATCAAGCCGGGGGTGAAAGAAAACGACGTCGCGGCCGAAATCGATTACCAGATGCGCCGGCACGGGGCGGAAGGGACCGCTTTTGAGACGATTGTCGCCTTTGGAGAACGCTCCGCGTTGCCGCACGCCCATCCCACCGGTAAGAGACTCGAGAAAGATGAACTAGTATTGATAGATATGGGCTCGTGCCAGGACGGGTACACGAGCGACATGACGCGCGTACTGTTTCTGGACAAGCCGAAGGCGAAAATCGCGGCGCTGTATAAAGCGGTGCTGGAAGCGCAATTAGCGGCGATTGACGCGGTACGTGAAGGAGTAACGGCGCAACAGGTGGATCGGGCCGCGCGGCAGGTGTTGGCGGCGCATGGATTGGACAAACAGTTCACGCATTCCACCGGTCACGGTTTGGGGCTGGAAATTCACGAACCGCCCCGGGTCGGCAAGAAAGAAAAGACCAAGCTCGCGGAGGGCATGGCGATCACGATTGAGCCCGGCGCATATCTGGAGGGCGTGGGCGGCGTGCGAATCGAAGACACGATCCTGGTGACGAAAACAGGATGCGAGGTATTGACCCCTACATCCAAGGAGTTGACAGTTCTGTAGATGTCCAACGACGAGATTAAGCAGTTGGTGCAGTTGGTGATCGATAGCGGCATTGCGGAGATCGAGGTTCAGCGGGGACAGGACCGGGTGAGGATTCGCCGCACGCCCGGGGGCCCAGGCGGGCGGAATACTGAAATTGCCGTACCTATGAGCGCGGCGCCGGAAGCTTCGCACGTGAGTGCGGCGGCTACGGTTGCGGGCAATGAGATTACAGTCAAATCGCCGATCGTCGGAACCTACTATGACGCCGCGAAGCCGGGCGAACCGCCGTTTGTGCGCGTCGGGGACAGCGTGGAGCCCGGGCAAGTGCTCTGCATCATCGAATCGATGAAGCTGATGAACGAAATCGAGGCTGAGGTGGCGGGGATTGTGCTGCACAAGCTGATGGAAAACGCGCGCCCGGTGGAGTACGGCGAAGCGCTCTTCGTCGTGCGCCCGCGCTAAGCTAACATGTTCGGCAAAATCTTAATCGCCAATCGCGGCGAAATCGCCATTCGCGTGATCTGCGCGTGCAAGGATTTGGGGATCCGTACCGTCGCGGTTTACTCCGAGGCCGATCGCCACAGTCTGCACGTGCGCTTCGCCGATGAAGCCATTTGCATCGGGCCGGCCAAAAGCTCTCGCAGTTATCTCGACATTCCATCCGTGATTAGCGCCGCCGAGATCACCAACGTCGAAGCCATCCATCCGGGCTACGGCTTTCTGAGCGAAAACGCCGATTTCGCCGAAGTCTGCGAAACGAGCGGCATTCGGTTCATCGGACCAAAACCCGACGTGATCCGCTCCATGGGTTTGAAGCAGCGGGCGCGGGCGGTGATGCAGGAGGCAGGCGTACCGATTCTGCCGGGCTCCGAGGGCATTCTGAAAAGCGCGGAAGAAGCGCTGGAGACCGCGGAAAAGATTGGCTATCCGGTGATGCTGAAGGCCTCGGCGGGCGGCGGCGGCCGCGGGATGCGCATCGTGCGCGAGCCAGCGGAGATGCCGAATTTGCTGGCGCAAGCGCAGCAGGAAGCCATGGTGTCTTTCTCCTGTTCCGACGTGTACATGGAGAAGCTGATCGAAGCGCCGCGGCATATCGAGTTTCAAGTGATCGCCGATGAACATGGCCACGTGGAGATTCTCGGGGAGCGCGAATGCTCAATTCAACGCCGTCATCAAAAGCTGTTGGAAGAAGCGCCCTCACCCGGCGTGACGCCGGAATTGCGGCAGCAGATGACCTGCAGTTTAAAAGAAGCCATGCGCCGCATCGGCTACAGCAACGCGGGCACAGTGGAGTTTTTGATGGATGAGGAGGGCAAGCTCTACTTCATCGAGGTAAATGCCCGCATCCAAGTGGAGCATCCCGTGACGGAAGCGATTACCGGCGTCGACATGGTAAAAACGCAGATTCGCATTGCCGCGGGAGAAAAGCTAGCGGATTGCCTGCCGGCGCCGATTGTTTTTAGCGGTCACGCGATCGAGTGCCGCATCAATGCAGAGAATCCCGAGACGTTCGCGCCCTCGCCGGGGCGCATCACGGGCTTGAATCTGCCAGGTGGGATCGGCGTGCGCGTGGATACGGCGGCGTATACCGATGGCGTGATTCCGCCCTATTATGATTCGCTGATCGCCAAGCTGATCGTGCATGGGCGGGACCGGGGCGAGGCGATCGCTCGCATGCGCCGGGCGCTGGATATGTTTGTGGTAGAGGGCATCTATACAACCATTCCGTTGCACCAACGGATTCTGTATGACGCCGATTTCGCGGCTGGGCGCTTGGATACGAAATTTTTGCAACGACCGGCGTTCGCGGGTAAGAAGTAGCGTCACGCGGTCAAGCGGTTTGCCCGGCTAACCGCAATTCATCTTCGATTTCGTAAATTTTATCCTCAAACAACCGCGTTGGTTTTCCGGCAGCCTTGGTTTCCTCCAGTTTGACCTTGGCGTTAGCCAGCTTCTTTTGGAGACCCGCAATTTTGGGTGTCGGCTTGTGGGGCGCCGGTTCCTCGGGACGAGTCTTCACCGCTTTCTTCGCCTTGGCCTTGGCATGCGCCTTAAACCGGAACGCGGTCACCGCCGGCGGCGGCTTGAGCGCCACTCCAAAATCCGAGCGATACTCCTCCGCAATCGCCGCCGCTTCCGACAGCAACTCCCGGAATCGGGCCTCCATCGCCTGCTTGGCTTTCGATCGCAGGTCGTCGCCCTGCTGCTTCCATCTTTGGTAATCGGAGATCACGTCGCTCATGTAGCGAATAGTAGCGCGGAAGTTGACGAGGGCAAACTTGCGCTTGGCTTACCATGAGGCTAACTTGGGGATATGACCGTGGAACTCAAGCCGGAGACAGAGCGACTGCTGCGGGAAGAAGTCCAGCGTGGTCGCGTCCATTCAGTAGACGAGTTGATTGTCCAGGGGGTCTATGCCTTGCGCGAGAAATCTAACTTGGCGCAAGCCGGCCAAGGGCCGCGCAAAAAACTGTATGATCTACTCACGCAACCTCCCTTTGCCGGTTCTGAACTGAATCTGGAAAGGCAGAACGATGTTCCAAGGCCCGTCGATTTGTGACCGAGTTCCTCCTCGACACGAATGTCCTCTCTGAATTTTCGCGGAGGGGCGGCGCACTCAATTGGAAGAATGGCAGGACGATTTGATTGCATCCTTCGACACGCGCATCTTTCCAGTGACCAAGGCGATCGCCGATCGCTGGGCTGTTCTTTCTGCGAAGGCCCAACGTAAGGGAATCACCCTGGCCACTGTCGACGGTTTAGTGGCTGCGACTGCTCTTGAGCACGATAAAACGCTAGTTACGCGCAACGTGAAAGATTTTGCTAGAATCGCGGTGCCGATCTTCAACCCTTGGAACCAATAACCACCTCTGGAGCTGCGGGACATGGCTCCGCTTTTGACGAACCACTTCGTAGCCAAGGCTTTGTAGCGCGCGGATCAAGCGATCCGCGGAGACGCCGCGGGGCAACTTCACGCGGCTTCAACTGGGATCAGTTCGTCCTTCACATAATGCGATTGCACTATGCGAGGATGGACCGGCTCGTCTTCGAAGTGCAGCGAGGCCGCTTCCAGAACATTGGAACGAAGTTCTTCCCAAGTATCAGCCTGGGTAAAGATTGCGTGGCCCAGGGCGCGGGCGCAAAAGCCGCCTTCTTCCGCATCGCGTACTTCGAAGATCAACTCCATAACGATAGAATACCCGACTCAGTCGCCCGCCTTGGCCAGGCGCTTGGCGGCGGGCGCCCTTTTCCGCGCTCTTCCCGTCGCTGTTCCTACCAGCGTGCGCCGCGCCCAACTGCGCTCGGCTTCATGCTTCCAGGCTTCCCAGAGGTGCTGCATCTGCGCCACGAACTCCTTGGGCTTAGGACCGTAGATGCGCTCGCCAATATTCCGCGCCTCCCCTCGTAATTCGTCGCGAAACGTGTCGGCCAGGCGGTAGAGCGTGCCCAGTTCGCGGCGGTTGCGGAATAACTCCGGTCCCGCCTGGATGGAATTGCGGAGCACCACCAGATTGTGATCGTCCCCCAACAGTTGCTCCAAACATTTCAGGCTGGACTCGTAGGCTTGCATGATGGGCGTCCAGAGGTTTTCAAGCAGTCTTATGTGGTACCAGTGATCCTTGGCGCGCTTGCGCCACTCGTGAAAGTGTTCGGGCGTCGGCTCCGCGTAAGCGGCGGCAAAGGCCCGCCGGCCAGCCCGGAAAGTACCGCCCAATCCCGGGGCAACCGCCGCGAATCCGTTCGAGTTGAGCGGCCAGCGGTCCATCCACTGGCGGGCTTGCCGTAGATCGGCAATCACCTCTTCCGCTACCGCCTTCCCGTCCACCGCGGCTTCGAATCGCCGCTTGCGCTCTTCGAGGCCGCGCCGGATGGACGGTAAAGGATGCTTATAACGCGCAACGATGTCGTCGAAGACTTCGAGCAGCGCCTGGGCATCGCGCAGATCGGATAATTTCTGCCCGATATCGCGAAAAACCGCGTTCTCCTGGGCAAATTGGCTGCCGAGATCGAAGCGCACCAGCCGGAGCGCGCCGCGCACTCTTTTGGCGCTCTTGCGCGCATCGTGAATCGCCTCGTCGCGATCTTTGCCATGGGTGAGTTCTTCAATCGCGCTGTCGATTTCCTCCCGGATCACGCGCTTGACGCCCAGCCGCACCGATTCGCCCGCGCGTAGTCGATAAGGCATGTAATCCGATTTCACCACAGGATTTCACCCCGGAACAGGGCCGTCCCGAATTCGGACACGCGGGCGCCTGCAATCACTCCAGACACAACGACTTGCGGGTGGAATTCGAGTTGCGAATCGGCATGGGATGAGCACTCTTTGGCAAGACACCCGCTACGCGCTTCGGAGCCTCGCGAAAACGCCCATATTCACAGGAGTAGCCGTGGTCTCGCTCGCGCTCGGAATCGGGGCCAATAGCGCCGTATTCAGCCTCATGGATCAAGCGCTACTGCGCGCCTTGCCCGTCCAGCATCCCGAACAACTGGTGCTCTTCAGTTCGCCGGGGGCGCGCAGCGGTTGGCTGCAGACTAGCTACGACAGCGACTATGCGTTCTCCTATCCCGAGTACCGGGAGTTTCGCGACCACGCCGCGGGATTCAACGGCATCATCGCCCGATATCCCACTTTTGTCACGATGAATTGGAAAGGCCAATCGGACCGCGTTTACGGCGAAATGGTCAGCGGAAACTACTTCGAGACGCTGGGCGCACGGGCGGCCATCGGCCGTACCCTGCGGCCGGATGACGATCGCGTTCCCGGCCAGCAACCGGTGGTCGTGTTGAACTACAACTTCTGGACGCGGCGATTCGGCGCCGATCCTTCCGTGCTGAACCAGACCGTCGACATCAATGCGCATCCAATGACCGTGGTGGGCGTGGCGCAGAAGGGATTTCACGGCCTGGGCGTTGGGGAGGCGCCGGATTTCTACGTTCCCATGATGATGCGCGCCCAAGTTTCGCCCGGGCAGGAGGGTCTCGATAATATTCACGCGATGTGGTTGAACATTTTCGCCCGGGTGAGTTCTCCCGGGGTTGCCCGTGGCAGCGCCAACTCGGTGTGGCACTCGTTGCGGGAGCGTGAAGTGCGGGATTTCCACCGGATGTCGGCTGCGCGGCGGACGCGATTTGCCAATCAGGCGTTACTGCTGACTCCCGGCGGGAAAGGAATTTCCGGGGCGCCGGGCGGGCTCGCTTCGGGAATGGTGGCGCTGATGGCGATGGTCGGACTGCTGTTGTTGATCGCCTGCGCCAACGTCGCCAATCTTCTGATCGCGCGCGCCGGCAGCCGGCAAAAGGAGATCGCGGTGCGGTTCGCTCTCGGCGCCAGCCGCCTGCGGATCCTGCGCCAACTCCTGGTAGAGAGCCTCTTGCTTTCGGTTGTGGGTGGCGCGGCAGGTCTGCTGGTCGCCGTGTGGAGTAGCGCTGCCCTGCTAAGCATGGTGCCTTCCGGTTTTACCACTGACGGTTTAACCAGCAACCTGGATGGACGTGTGTTGTTCTTCGCTCTGGTGCTCACGCTGGTGTGCGGACTTCTGTTTGGTCTCGCGCCTGCGTTGCAAGGATCGCGGCGCGACGTCGCGTCCACGCTAAAAGACCAGGCCAGCAGCGTGGGCGGAGGTTTCGGACATGTGCGGTTCCGCAAGCTGCTGGTCGCATCCCAGGTCGCGCTGTCGCTTCTCTTGCTCATCGGGGCGGGCTTGTTTGCCCGCAGTCTGTACAATCTGAAATCCATCGATCCAGGCTTCCGCTCCGCATCTTTACTGCAGTTCTCGATGCAACCGTCGCTCAACGGGTACTCGGACGCAAAAACCACCGAACTTTACCGGCGCGTGCGGGAGGAGATTTTGGTGCTGCCCGGCGTGTTCGCGGTGTCGGGCGCCAGTTCCCCGGTCTTAAGCGGCGACACCGACATGGACGGGATTTCCATCGAAGGCTACACGCCCAAGCAAGACGAAAATATGACCACGCGGATGAATGCCGTGGGGCCGCGCTATTTTGGCGCCATGGGTATTCCTCTGCTGCAGGGCCGGGACTTCCAACCGGGTGACGATGCCAGTGCTCCCAAGGTCGCGGTGGTCAATGAATCTTTCGCCAGAAAATACTTCTCCGGAGGGAGCGCGCTGGGCCAACGCATCGCCATTTCCGACCAACCCAAGAAGTTGATTGAGATTGTCGGCGTAGTCCGCGACAGCAAACATCAGGACTTACGCGAGAAGACGAATCCGTTTGTCTACTTGCCGTACCTGCAGCAGACTGTGCCGGCGGTAACGCTTTACGTCCGGGCCCGCCAAAACCCTACCGCGCTGGTCAGCGCGGTGCGCGGCGTGGTCAAGCGTCTGGACCCCAATCTGCCCTTGTACGACGTTAAGACAGTGGACCACCAGATCGACGAGTTGCTTTTTACCGACCGCTTTGTCGCATTTTTATCCACCATTTTCGCCGTCCTCGCCACGCTGCTGGCCGCGGTTGGCCTTTACGGGGTGATGGCGTACATGGTAGTACGCCGCACGCGCGAGATCGGGATTCGTGTCGCGCTGGGCGCCAGGCCGGGCATGGTCGTCCGGTTGGTCATGGGAGAAATGCTGGTATTTGCGGCCGGAGGGATCGGCGCAGCGCTGTTCGCGGCTTTCGCGCTGGCCCGCGTCTTGAATTCGCAATTGTTCAGCGTCGGCAAGTTCGATCCGCTGGTATTCGCCGCCGCAACCTTGGCGATCGCGCTGACCGCGGCACTGGCGGGATATCTGCCGGCCTCCCGCGCCGCGCGGGTCGATCCGCTGGTAGCGCTCCGTTACGAGTAAGCTACGAATAGGTCATGAAAGTTTTTCTCATCGGCGCCACCGGGTATATTCGCCGCCGCAACCTTGGCTATCGCGCTGACCGCCGCATTGGCGGGATATCTGCCGGCGTCCCGCGCCGCGCGGGTCGATCCGCTGGTAGCGCTCCGTTACGAGTAAGCTACGAATAGGTCATGAAAGTTTTTCTCATCGGCGCCACCGGGTATATCGGAAGCGTCATTGCCGAATCGCTGCTGGCTGCCGGTCACAGCGTGATTGGTTTATCGCGCAGCGTTGAAAAGGATCAGGCGCTGAGGGCTCTGGGAGTGACGCCGGTGCGGGCGGACCTGGAAACGCCACTAACATTGGACGCGCCAGCCGCGGCTTGTGACGGCGTGATCTTTGCCGGTACGACCAACGACGGCCGGCTGGATATGAACGCCATGGCGGTTCTGCTGCGGGGCAAGCCGTTTCTCTACACCAGCGGTATTTGGGTTTTGGGCGATACGCGCGGCGAAGTCTACGACGAGGCCTCACCGCTGAATCCCGTGCCGCTCGTCGCCTGGAGGCCGGACGCAGAACGGCTGGCGCTTGACGCCGGCGGAAGCGTCATCCGCCCCGCGGTTGTCTACGGCCGGGCCGGCGGACTCGTTTCGATGTTTGTGAACTCGGCCAGGGAATTCGGCGCTGCCCGCTATATCGGCGATGGCGAGAATCGATGGCCGCTGGTACAGGTAGAAGATTTGGCTGAGTTGTATGTGCTCGCGCTGGAGAAAGCCAAGCCGGGTTCGCTCTATCTGGCCGCCGATGGACCGTCCTACAAAGTGAAAGAAATCGCCGAAGCCGCCAGTTACGCGGCCGACGCCGCCGGCCAGACGGAGGCCGTGCCGCTGGAACAAGCCCGGCAGCAATACGGACCTTTTGCCGATGCGTTGGTGCTCAATCAACAGGTCTCGGGAGAGAAGGCCAAGCGGGAGTTAGGCTGGAAACCGCACGGGGCTAGCGTTCTGGAAGAATTGCGGTATGGTTCTTACGCCCTGCCGAACGTCAGCCCATGAGTGTGGGGACGGTAGTCGTGGCGGCGGTAATTGAACGCGACAGTCGTATTCTGATCGCCCAGCGGCGGGCGGGCGGCGCGCATGGCTTGAAATGGGAGTTTCCCGGAGGCAAGGTCAACCTAGGTGAGACGCCTGAGGAAGCGCTCGAGCGGGAACTGGCGGAAGAGCTGGCCATTCATGCGACGGTTGGGCCGGAAATTCTGCGCTATGAATACGCCTATCCCGGCAAACCACCCATCCTGCTGATGTTTTATCGCGTGACCGGTTTCTCCGGCCAGCCGCGCAATGAAGTCTTCGAGCGGATCGCCTGGGTCGACAAGGTCGAGCTGCCAGCCTACGACTTTCTGGAAGGCGATGCCGAGTTTCTGAAAGTGTTGGGAAAATAGTGAGCATGCACTTGTTGCTGACCGTAGCCCTGCTTCTGTTTCAGGTCCCTTTGCCGGCCGCCCATTTCAGCGGCAAGCTGCATACTGTGACCAGGAAGTTGATCACGGTGGACACGCAGGAGGGCAATGAAGTGGAATTCACCATCAACCGGAAGACCAGGGCGGAGCGCGCGGGAAAAAGTGTCGATGTCAAATCGCTCAAGCCCGGTGAGCCGGTATCGGTGGACGCCGAGTTGGAACGGCTGGGCTATTTGGTCGCCGTCAAGGTCACGGTGGCGTCTTCACCGGCGCAATGAGGCACGTTCTTGGCGAAAGGCAAGGTAAACCAGAACGTTGAACCTTCTCCCACGCGGCTCTGAACACCCATTTGCCCACCCATCAGCTCCACCAACTGGCGCGCGATAGACAGGCCGAGTCCACTGCCGCCGTAGAGCCGGGTGCTGGACGGTTCCGCCTGCCCGAAGGATTCGAAGATACGGACGAGCGCCTCGGAGGGGATTCCGATGCCGGTGTCGCGAACCGCAAAGCGCACCAGATAGTCGCCGGCGCGCTCGCCGATCAGATCAACATCCAGGCCAATGGTTCCGTGCCGCGTAAACTTGACGGCGTTGGCGAGCAGGTTATGGAGAACCTGGCGCAGCCGGCACTCATCGCCAAGCACTTGTGGGGGAAGGCGCGGGGAGATCTCCAGTTGGTGCTGAAGGCAGCTCACCGAGCCATGGGCCGAATTTTTGCCCGCCATCAGTTTCCACACGCAGCGGACCGTCTTGTCCAGCGAAAAAGGAGCCCGCTCGGGTACCAGTTTGCCGGCTTCAATCTTCGAGAAATCCAGAATGTCGTTGAGAAGCGAGAGCAAGCCGTCGGCTGAGTCTGAAAGGGTGACGGCGTATTCGCGCTGTTCTTCGTCTAGCGGCGTACCGAGTAACAGGTCGATCATTCCGATGATGCCGTTCAACGGTGTCCGGATTTCATGGCTCATCGTTGCCAGAAAACGGCTCTTGGCCGCCGTACCCTGGCGGGCGGTCTCCAACGCCTGGGCCAGTTGCTCGTTTTCCAGGCGCAATCGTTGAAGGTCGGACGGGGACATTTTGATCCTTCCGGGAATTTAATCGGCGGAATGAATCAGTTAAATCACATCAGGCGAAACCCAAAGACGATTATTAAATCCTCTAGAACGCTGAGGAGACTGAGTACTACTTAGATGCCCGTCATGAAACAACCTTGCGACACCTTCAGGACCGCTCCCTAACGGTCGCGGCCCCGACACACCTTCTGGGCCGCGACCGTGAGGGAGCGGTTGAATTGGTTGTTCCATGACAGGCACTTAGATCGGATGCCATTTGCGGCCGGTAATGAGACACCAGCCCCGAGCGTGAGCGAGGGGACTCAGCTTGGGACTCTGCCTTTTCCCCTCACTCACGTTCGGGGCTGGTAGGATCAAACCTCGATTCGTTCCAACTCCAACTGGTCTCCAGCCAACGTTCCGGTACTCTCGCACATGCCGCTGGGCAGTTCCAGAACGGAATGCGCACGCAGGCAAGCGGCCATCTTCCAGCGCGTCATCTTCTGGCGGATCTTCAATACTTTCCGCTTCTTATCGAGAAACAATACGTCGATCGGAAACTTCATCCCGAAAGTGTGAACCGCCTCGCAGGGAACAATCCACAAACCATCGCCGGGTTCGAGATGGGAGTGCTTTAGCAAGCCCGTGCGCCGTTTGGCGCTGGTATCGGCGATATCTGCCTGCTCCGCCAGCGACACCGCGCGGGTGCGGTTGCGCACTTTGAGTTTCTCGGTCAAAGACCTAGGCTAACCTAGCAAAGAGGGCTTTGCAATTTGAGCGTTCTCGTGCGTTGCGAGTGGGCGAAAAACGAACTCGCCATCCGGTATCACGACGAGGAGTGGGGCGTGCCTGTTCACGACGACCGGGTGCTATTCGAGTTCCTGATTCTCGAAGGCGCGCAGGCCGGACTGAGTTGGGACACGATTCTGCGCAAGCGCGAGCACTACCGCGCGGCGTTCGATAATTTCGCGCCGGAGCGGGTGGCCGCATACAAGGCGGCCAAGCTGAAACAGTTGCTCGCCAATGAAGGAATCGTGCGCAACCGCCTGAAAATTGAAAGCGCGGTCACGAATGCCCGCGCGTTTCTCGAAGTGCGGCGGGAATTCGGCTCCTTTGACGCCTACATTTGGGGTTTTGTGGGCGGCGCTCCGAAACGCAACGGGTGGCGCGGGATCTCGGAACTGCCCGCGCGGACCGGGCAGTCGGACGCGATGAGCAAAGACCTGCGCAAGCGCGGCTTCCGGTTTGTGGGTTCGACCATCTGTTACGCGTTCATGCAGGCGACAGGTTTGGTGAACGACCATGTTCGAACCTGCTTTCGGTATAGCGCATAGCACGCGTGGTAACCTACCCTACGGGAATGACGCGCGAACACTCGATTCTCGTCGTGGATGACGATCCCGATGTCGTGGCGATGCTGGGTCGGACCCTGTCGGCTGAGGGAATGCACGTTCATACCGCCGGGAATGCCGAGGAGGCGCGGCGAATGCTCGCGGTGCACTCCTTCGATGCGGTGGTCCTCGATATCGTCATGCCGGGGCAGAACGGACTCGCTTTGCTGCACGAACTCAGGCAGAATGGTTCGCGCATTAAGGTCGTGATCATGACGGCGGACAACACGTCGGCCCATCTGGTCGGCGCGTTGCGCGAAGGCGCGGCCCGTTATTTGAGCAAACCGTTTTCGCAAAAAACCGCGCTGGACACGGTGAAACAGGCGCTAGAGGCGGATGAGATCGCGCAGGACGAAATAGAAATCATTTCGGCGCGGCCGCAATGGATTTCGTTATTGGTGCGCTGCCGGCTGGAGGCGGCCGAGCGGCTGGCGCAGTTTTTCCGCGAATTGGATATGGGTTTGACGCCGGAACAGCAGGAAAACGTGGTTTCGGCCTTCCGGGAGTTGCTGGTAAATGCGATCGAACATGGCTGCCATCTGGATCCCAATCAAAAGGTCCGGCTTTCCTATATCCGCACATCCCGAGCGGTGATTTATTATATTCACGATCCGGGCGAAGGGTTTTCGATGGACAATTTGCCGCATGCCGCGGTTTCCAATACGCCCGATTCGCCGCTGAAGCACGTTTACATCCGAGACGAGCAAGGCATGCGGCCCGGCGGCTTCGGCATCCTGCTGACGCGCCAGTTGTGCGACGACGTCATCTACAACGAAAAAGGCAACGAGGTTTTGCTGATTAAGTATCTGGATGCGGTTTGAAAAACTGAGGCCGAAAAACTAGGGAACGTCTCGTCCGTCCCTGGTTTTTAGGGCAGCAGCACCAGCGCGCTGCGCGGGAAAGCGAATTTGCGGCCCAGTTCGTCGATCACATTTACCTGCGCGGTGTAAGAGCCTGCGGGGAGCTTGGCCAGGGCAAGCTGGAATTGGATCGGCAACACATTGGGGCGATTGGCAATCTCAGCGGTCAATTGCACCGGCCTCGATTCAAAGGCCATCCGCCCGCGCTGATACAGCACCAGCTCGGCCGTGACATGGGCATTCTTGCTAGCCGGTTCTAAGGAGGGGTCGTAGACCTCGAGATAACAGTAGAGTGTCTGATCTTTGCGGAAAACGCGCGTGACGCTGGGCAGGAGTTTTTCGCCATCCTGCACCAGCGGGTGGTTGGCGATGGCTTTCTTGTCTTTGTCGGCCGCGCCGACGGCGGCAGTGAGCTTTTCGCGCTGCGACGACCAGACTACCGAGCTGACGCGCAGGGATTTGGTCTCCAGGGCGAGATCGGGCACGTCAAACTTGGTTTCGAAAGTGCCCATTTTGCCGCCTAGATTTTCGCGCGCCAGGAAACGCAACGAGTATTGGCCCGGCGCCAGCGTGAGCCCGGTATCATACTGGAAACTCCGGCGTCCCAACTGCGATGCCGCCGCCTGATCCAGCCTGGCGGTGATTCCATCGCGCACGGCGGTCACCAGTTTTCCTTGCTTGTCGCGGATTTGGCCGATGAAGTCCAGCTCCACCGCTTCCCGGTCGCCTTTCTTCGCCAGATTGATGGCGGAGCCGGGGATTTTCACCGAAATCGGCACAAAATAGCGGTCGCGCCCGATGCGGAAATGGTCTACTTCAATGGCCAAGGGCAGTTCGCTGACGGGATCGCCCAGCATCAGGGCGTCCTGCAACTGCCGTTCCTTGTCTGCGCCGCTAAATTTCGCAAACACTTTGTCGGCATAATAGCCGTCGCGGTGTTCCAGTTTGACTTGCAGGTTCTTGTTGGCGAGCTTGACGTCGATGTGCCGGTAGCGGCCGTCTTTGGCTAGGTTGGAGCTGTAAAAGCCGAGAATGTAGTAGCTGTTGATGTCCTTCTGCGCCTGCTGGATGCCCAGGCTCAGATCGTTGTTGTCGAGCAGCGCCTTACCACCGGTGTCGGCGGCGAGAGTGACCAGCGTCTCTTGTTGGTTGTTGCGAGCATCCACGCGGCCAACCTGGTTGGTACCGCTAAAGGAACCGGTGCCGCGGGGCGAAGCCACGCTCGCATCGCCCGAAGGCGCTTCCGCCACCAAGCCGGTGACGTCGATCGGATAGAACGCGACATTGGCGCGCACGGCCGAATTGACTGTAGCGCGCAGTTGGGATTGATTTTCGACGCCGGTCTTCGAGATGCCGGCCGAAAAATAGATCAGCGCTTTCTTTTCCGGGAACGCCGCTAGCCGGCGTGCAGCGGCTTCCAGCGCCGCGAGCTTCTGGTCCGTATTGAAGATATTGAACTCGGTCTCGTCGGCCACGAACGTGCCGGTGTCGTCGCCCTCGGCGGCTGTTCCTGTATCGCCCAGCGCTTGCATTTCGCTGGCTGCGCCGATCTGAAATTTTTTGATGGTCGAAATCAAGCGCTCACGGTCGTCGGTGAAGTCTTCTACCGTCTTGATGGCGGCGCCGAAGGTCATGATCGAGACCAGGTCGGACTTGGTCATTTGTTTTTCAAGAAACTGAACGGCCGCATCCTGGGCGCGAATCTGATCGGTGGGTTGGAGCGAGGAGAAGTCGAAAAATAGCGTGATTAGACGGCGGTCTTTAAACCGAATCGAGCCACTGGACGCTGACGCCCGCGCAGCCGGCGGGGCAGGCGGTGGCGCCGGCTTGCTGCGATCGATCAGCGTCCGCGGCGCGTCCTCGATTGCCGGGAGCACTTCCGCGTCCAGGTGCTGCAGATCGAAGACCGAGATAGTCTGCGGCTTGCCGTCCTCGAGGATGATGAAGTCGTCCTTGGTCAATGTCGTGACCGGTTTGCCGGATTTGTCGCGGGCGTAGACGTCGATCACCACCAGGTTGGTGTTCGACGAAAAAGTCGCCATGTGTTGCTGATCCTGCGCGCCCAGGGCCAGAGCGAGTAAATAAACGAGACCCGATTGTAGGGCGGTCCCCCTGGACCGCAGCCGGCCCCCTGGCCGGCTTGGGCGGGACGACACGGCTATCGCGGGTACGGAGGATTCTGTCAACATATGCCTAGAACCGGAAACGCAACACGACTGAAATGCTCCGCCCCGCGCTCGCGGCCAAAGGCAAGTAGGTAGACGAGAGCTGATTGTAGGGCGGTCCCCCCGGACCGCAGCCGGCCCCCTGGCCGGCTTGGGCGGGACGACACGGCTATCGCGGGTACGGAGGATTCTGTCAACATATGCCTAAAACCGGAAACGCAACACGACTGAAATGCTCCGCCCCGCGCTCGCGGCCAAAGGCAAGTAGGTAGACGAGAGCTGATTGTAGGGCGGTCCCCCTGGACCGCAGCCGGCCCCCTGGCCGGCTTGGGCGGGACGACACGACCGACAGGACCTTGTTCGACATACTCATTAGAACCGGAAACGCAACACTACTGAAATGCTCCGCACTGCGCTCGCGGCCAAAGGCAAGTAGGTAGACGAGAGCTGATTGTAGGGCGGTCCCCCTGGACCGCAGCCGGCCCCCTGGCCGGCTTGGGCGGGACGACACGACCGACAGGACCTTGTTCGACATACTCATTAGAACCGGAAACGCAACACTACTGAAATGCTCCGCACTGCGCTCGCGGCCAAAAGCAAGTAGGTAGACGGGAGCAGCCTGTAGGGCGGTCCCCCTGGACCGCAGCCAGCCTGCTGGCCGGCTTGGGCGGGACGACACGGCTATCGCGGGTACGGAGGATTCTGTCAACATATGCCTAAAACCGGAAACGCAACACTACTGAAATGCTCCGCACCGCGCCCGCGCCAAAGGCCAGCAGGTAGACGAGAGCAGACTGTAGGGCGGTCCCCCTGGACCGCAGCCAGCCTGCTGGCCGGCTTGGGCGGGACGACACGGCCGACAGGAAATTTTTCGACATACTTATTAAAACCGGAAACGCAGGACCACGGAAACGCTGCGCATGGCGCTCGCCGCCAACGGCAGGCCGTACGTGTTGGAGTTGAGCGTCGTGCCGACACTCGAAATGTTCACATGATTCAGGACGTTGGTCCCGTCCAGCCGGAATTCAAAACTTCGCCGGTCGCCGAACGCGAAACTGCGCCCGAAAGAGGTGTTGAGCGAGATGAGGCCGGGTCCGGGAATCGTATTACGGCCCGCGGTTCCATACGTTCCAGGAATCGGCAGGGCGAATGCCGCAGTGTTGAAGAAACCGGATCCTGAGTCAACCGGGAGACCGGTGGCGTCCGGCCGCGTGGTGCCCAGCGCGCCGGTACCCGCGGAATCCGATAGGTTGCCGCCCACCTTGGGATTGAGTGGCAATCCGGTTTCAGCGGTCAGGCCGCCGCTCCAGGTCCAATCTTCTAAGAACCTCTGGAGCAAGAGATGGCTGGAGAGTAGCTTGCTATTGTGCCCGAAGGGGGAGGTGAACACATAGTTGCCGGTGAGCACGTGGCGGCGATCGAAATTGGAAAGGCTGCGCTCGGCGAGAAGGTCGAGCGGGTTTTGCGCCACGCCTCCGCCGAAAGTGGACGCATCGTCGATCGCTTTGGAAAACGTGTAGGAGATGTAGAACGAGGTTCCCCGGCTGAAGCGCCGGGTCAATAACAGCCGCGCTACGTTGTAACTGGAATTGGCGTCTGAACTCTCATACACAAAACTGTCGGCGTCGGCGATGATCAGCCGTTCTTCGCTGGTGAGTTGCGATCCGGGCAGCGCGCGATTGGGAAGCTGCTGATCGTCGAGATGCGTACCCTTGGTGCCCAAATAACTTGCCTGCAACAACATCCGGAACGGCAACTCCTGTTGGATGGAGAAATTCCAGGTTTGCGCGTACGGAACGCGATAGTAGCGATTGATGGCCCAGGTATTGGTAATCGTTTTACCCGGAGGAACGGTGACAAAGGCGTCCGCGATCGTGATCGGCGCGGCGGTGCTATTGATCACCGTATTGGTGAACGCAAAGGGTGGTTGACCCTCCAGATTTCTGGCAAAGGCATTATAGGCCGCGCCATTGTAGTAGATTCCGTAGCCGGTGCGGATCACCGTCTTGCCTTGTTTCCAGGGCCGCCAGGCGATGCCAATGCGAGGCGCGAAATTGGTGTGGTCCGGATTGACCAACCCGTTGGGAAATTGGCCGGTGTATTGGCCGGTTTGTCCTGGGACCACCAAGGAAACTGCCGTGAAGCCAGGCGCGATATCCAGGTTCGACTCATGCCCGTAGCGCTCATAGGGGACACCGAAGAACTCGTAGCGTAGACCAAAGTTGATGGTCAGATTGGCCAGCATCCGCCAGTCGTCCAGGCCGTAAAAGGCATAGTCGGTATTGCGGAAATACGTGCTGGTATCGCCGTAGCGAATGGAACTGGAGTTGGGTGAGCCCAGCAGAAAGTCCGCCAGATCGGAGCCGGTATTGGGCATAGGATTGCCACTCGCGTCAAAACCGCTGGTGGTCAGACCGGTGAACGTGAGCGAGCCGCGGCCATTGGAATCGGTCTGCACGTTGTTTTGTGCATGGCGGATGGCCGTTCCGAAACCGAAGTTGTGCTTGCCGTGCAGGATATTGAAGCCATCCGATATCGTGACGGTCTGGACGCGCACTAAAGACGCGCTGCCGTCCGTGAGACTGCTGAAGTTCGTGAAGCTGAGATTCGGCGGTCCGTAATCGAGCGGGTTGGTGCTGGCGCCTTCGATCCCCGGGACATCGCTGGTGTTGGCGAAAAAGGGCAGCAGATTGGTGCGGTTCCGATTGAAGTTAACGCTGGCGACGTTGAAAATGCGCGGTGCGAAGATATGCGTCCAACTCAGGCTGGTGCTGAGGCCGAGGCCGCTGGTGTCGTCCAGGAAGCCGAAGATCTGAGGGGTGACGCCCGACCGGTCCTGGAATTGAAAATTGAGCGCCAGTCGATCCTTCTTTCCCACGCTTTGTCCCAACCGGAATCCGAGATTTTGATTGTCGTTCTTGGCGGTGGTGGTGAAGCGGAAATTCTGGGCATTGCAGGCGGTGATTTGTCCTCCAATGCAGATACCTGGCTGGTTAGAGGGAGGAATGTAACCTAACAACGCTTGCGCGATCGAGTTGATGCGGTCTGACGGAATAATATTGCCCGGAAAAGGCTTGCCGGTTAACGGATCATAAATGGTCTGGCCGAGTTGCGAGAAGTTGCCGGCGGCTTCGAGCGCTGTAGGCACGGTTCCCACCTGGCTGCTGAGATTGTCCGCCCGATTGAGCGTGTAGTTGAGCGCGAAGGTGGTATTTTCCAACCGGAACAGCTTGGGGATCATGAGCGGGCCGCCGATCTGGAAGCTGAAGCGCTCCTGTGTATAAGACGGCTTGGGCACGTCCTGGCCGTTGACGGAATACGGCCGGGCATCGAGCAAGGAATTGTGAAGCACCACGTTGACCAGCCCGTGAATCCCCTGCTGCCCGCGATTTCGTCGATTGCCGACCAAGCCGTTGTCGGTCCGTTCGCGTCCGCCAAATCGGCCTCCGGGGCCTCCCGGACGGCGTCCGCCAAATCCACCACCACCGCCGAAACCGCCACGTCCGCCAAACCCGCCACCCCCGCCGGGGCCACCGAAGCCACCGCCTGGGCCACCCCCGCCGGGACCTCCAAAAGCGCCTCCGGGACCTCCGGGGCCGCCCGCCGGATTCTGGTTCGCTTCATCTCCGAATTGGCCTGGCCCGCGCCCGAAACCTGGGCCTTGGTCCGGTCCCAGATCTCCGCTCACTTGCTCCAATCCCCGGCTCAGGGTTCCATTGAGCAGAAACGACTCGTTCGCGCTTTCGGTTTGAACGCCCGGCACTTCGGTGGGCGTAGCCGCGCTGGCGTCCTGGCCTTCCAACTGATTGGTGAGTTCAACGCTCTGGTTCCGCCGCTGGCCGGCTTGCTGGCCCTGTTGTTGGCCGCCTGGTCCGCCTGAACCGCGGCGCGCATATCCAGGCCGGCCTCCGGACGCTTGACCTCCCGGCCCAGGCGGTCGCGCGCCTTCCTGTGGTCGAGACCGGGCGACCGCCGGCTGAGCGTTTCCAGTCTTTAGAGTCAGGTTCCATTCCTGATTAGAGGGCCCGGGCACAACAATTTCTTTGCGCACGGGATCGAACCCGAACATCCGCACTTCCATCGTCCAGGTTCCGTCCTTCAACCCGTCCAGCCGGTATTGCCCTTGATCGCCGGTGATGGTGCTCAAAGTGACGTCGCCTTGCGTCGCTTTGACGGTCGCGCCCGGCACGGGAATGCCGTTTGCCCGCACTACGCCCGTTTGCGCGTGGGCGGAGAAAGCCAATAAGACAGGCAGGGCGAGCAGGCGCAACATCTACGTACCCCGAGTATAGAAGCTCGCGCCCACGACCGGTGTATAAACATGTAAAGGCAGTTGTCAAATTGTGAACCGGCGGCCACGACGGGGTGCCAAATCATTGATAAAACGCGGCCAAGGCCCCAGCTTGCCTGTACGCCGGGGCGCCTGGTCCGGCCTCGGCCATGGCAACCGGGGATCGCCCCACAAATTGGTCAGGTCTACTCTTAGGCCGCTTTCTCGACCGGGTAGCCTTTCTCCACCCAGTCGGTATGGAAGTTAGTCGGCATGAGGATGAGACTGGCGTTGGTATATCCCATTGCGTGGATTTTTTCAAAGGCCGGGCGAATGTTCGGGCAGTGGTCGAACGGGCAGCAGCCACAATAGAGAACAATCTCGCGGTCTTTCGGTACCCTCGCGAGTGCCTGTTCCATGGCGTCCAAACCGCTTTGCTTCGACCCCGGCCCGGCCAGCACAGCGCCCGGAATATGTCCCGACCGATACAGAAACGGAAACCCCACGTACAGCACCAGAGGCTTTTTGCCGGCCTGCAGGTCTTTGGCAAGCGATTCAGGCCGGCGGACGTCGCCATCGGTCCAAGGTTCGCCAGCCTGCAGGGCGCTCACGCCCGCGGCTACGGCCCAAAGAAAAGTTCTGCGTTGCATGCGGACCATCTTATCGAAAATCCGGCCGGTGCCTTGGCCAACGCGAAGTTCTTGGAAACCGTAAACTTCTGGATCGTTTCGTCCGATCAGAAGACAGGGTTAGGCTTATGGTCAAACACGACAAGGGTGGCACCCGGCGCGCGGACCGCGAAAGGGTGACCGACCGTATCCAGGTGAGCTGGCCGGATCGCGGGGGCGGCGAAAACTTCGCCGCGGTCGAAGCATTCGACATCTCCGATACTGGCATGAGCTTTATCCTGAACTACGATCTTCCCCAGCAGACTTATGTAACGGTGCGCTCTTTGACGCTGGGCGTGCAAGGACGCGCCGTGGTGCGCCATTGCGTCCGCAAGGGTATAAAGAATCTCATCGGTGTCGAGTTCACGGGCGGATTCCAGTGGAAGAGTAAGCCGGCCGGTCACGACTCCATCTAAACAGCATATAGATTTTAGTTATCGAATCGATAGATTGTTTTGCAACGGTCAGTCGCCGCCCGCCGCAATAATAGCGGAGGTATGCACCGTCTCTCCTTACTCACTACAAGTCTGTTCTTGCTCATACAGCTATCGGCGTCGGGCCAGGTGGTTGCCCCTTCTATCGAAACCCGGCTGGCGAATGTAGAAGCCGCCGCGAAAGCGGCCCAAAGCGCCGGCGACAACGCCTGGATGCTGACCAGCGCGGCTCTGGTGCTGATGATGACCGGCCCCGGACTGGCGCTCTTCTATGGAGGACTGGTGCGCCGCAAAAACGTACTTTCCACCATGATGCACAGCTTTGCCCTGATGGCTGTGGTCACTGTGCTTTGGGCCATCGCGGGTTATAGTTTTGCCTTTGCCGAAGGCACGCCTTTTGTCGGCGATCTACGCTACCTCTTTCTCAATGGCGTGGGAGCGGCGCCCAACGCCGACTATGCCGCGACTATCCCTCAGCAGACCTACATGATCTATCAGTTGATGTTCGCCATCATCACGCCGGCCCTGATTTCCGGCGCCTATGCCGAACGCATGAAGTTTAGCGCCATGCTGCTGTTTACCGTGCTATGGATGTTTCTGGTCTATTTCCCGATGGCGCACATGGTCTGGGGTAAGGGCGGCTTTTTGAACGCGTTTCTGGGCGGCAAAATCCCGTGCTTCGACTTCGCCGGCGGTACGGTGGTGCATATCACGTCGGGTGTTTCGGCGCTGGTGTGTGCACTTTATCTCGGTAAACGCAAGGGGTACCCGGTGGAACCGATGAAGCCGCATAGCCTGGTGTTGAGTTTGACCGGCGCCTGTCTTTTGTGGGTAGGATGGTTTGGTTTCAACGCCGGCAGCGCCGTGGCGTCGTCGTCGCTAGCGACCAGCGCTTTTGTCGCCACCCACTTTGGCGCCGCTGCCGCCGCTCTGGGATGGATGCTGGCGGAATGGTTGCAATCCGGCAAGCCGAGCCTGCTGGGCGGGATCTCGGGCGCCGTCGCCGGGTTGGTTGCGATTACTCCGGCCTCGGGTTTCGTCAAACCTTTTCCGGCCTTGCTGATCGGCTTTGCGGCGGGCATCGTGTGTTTCCTGATGGTGACCGCGGTAAAGCGGCGCTTTGGTTACGATGACACCCTGGACGCCTTTGGCGTACATGGCGCGGGGGGCACACTCGGCGCGATTCTCACTGGCGTGTTTGCGACCAACGCGGTCAATGACGGTCTAAAAGACGCCAACGGCAAGTTGCTGCCGATGGGCTGGGTGGATGGAAACGGAATGCAAGTGGTCTATCAACTCGGCGGAGTGGCGATCTCCTGGGTGCTGGCGCTGGTTGGGTCGCTGATTATTTTAAAGATCTGCAGCTTGGTTCTCGGCGGCGTCCGCGCCACCGAAGAGGATGAGCGCGAAGGTCTCGACCTCAGTATGCACGGCGAAGAAGGTTATAATTTCGATGCATAGCTTCTTCTCTTTGAAGACCATCTCATGAAAAAAATCGAAGCAGTAATTCAGCCTCACAAGCTCGAAGAAGTCCGCGAAGCTTTGAAGAATATCGGCGTTGATGGAATGACCATCACCGAGGTCCGAGGTCATGGACGCCAGAAGGGTCATAAAGAAATCTACCGCGGCATGGAATATCATGTCGATCTGCTGCCCAAGATCAAGATTGAAACGGTGGTGGCCGATAGCCGGTCGGAAGAAGTGATTCAAGCCATCGCCGGCAGCGCCCGCAGCGGCAAGATCGGTGACGGCAAGATTTTTGTATTCGAAGTGGCTGACGCCATTCGCATACGGAACGACGACCGCGGGGAAGGCGCGCTGTGAGTGAGCCCTGTCGAACAAGTCGCCCGGCGCTCCAGCCAAGTCGACAGCCAGGTTGCGAGTGTATTTGAACAGACCCGGCCGCGCGTAACGTTGGCCGCCGTCGGCGGCTATGGGCGGCGCGAGCTGTTTCCATATTCCGACGTAGATTTATTACTCCTGATCGACAGTCAACTCTCGGCCGGGGAGCGCGAGCCAGTGGCGGAGTTTCTGCGCCGGTTGTGGGATGCCGGACTGCGGGTGAGCCACTCCGTTCGAACGGTTCCCGAGTGCTGCGAAATTCACGACGGCAATCTGGAACTGACCATCAGCCTGATGGACCATCGTTATCTGACCGGCGACCGGCGGCGTTACGATGAGCTGAACGAGCGTTTTCCCAGGTTTCTGCACGCCCAGCGCGCCGATATCGCACGGCATCTGTGCCAGATGACGCGCGCGCGGCATGCCAAGTATGGAAAAACGATTTATCACCTGGAACCGAATGTGAAGGAGCATCCGGGTGGTCTGCGCGATCTGCATGTGCTGCACTGGCTGGCGCTTCTCCGTAATTCGACGGAAGCGCCGCAGCCCGCCGCGCGGGAGTTTCTCTTTGAAACGCGCATTTTTCTGCACAATCATTTTTTCCGCGACAATAATCTGCTGAGTTTTGACGCGCAGGAAGCGATATCCGCGGAGCCCGCCGCCTTTATGCGCACTTATTACCGGGGCGCTCGCGACATTTTCCGCACCCTGATGCCGGTGTTGGAGAGCAACGAAGCAACCGGCAACTCCCTGCTGGCTACTTTTCGAGACTGGCGCGGCCGGGTTTCGACGACCGAATTTACGGTGGTGCGCGAGCGGGTTTTGTTGCGCGAGCCGGGGTTGCTTCTCAGCGATCCCAGCGCGATCTCTCGCTTGGCGCAGTTCGCCGCCCGCCATCAACTGCAACTTGCCGCCGACACGGAGCGCCGCGTCCGGGAGGCGCTCGAAAACGGCGCACCGGTGGCGTCGGATTGGGAGACGCTGCGGCCATTGTTGATGCTGCCGCATAGCGCCCTCGGGCTGCGGGCATTGCAGGAAACCGGCGCATTGGAGCGTATTCTTCCGGAATGGAAGAATATCGACTGCCTGGTCACGCGAGATTTTTCACATCGCTACACGGTGGACGAACACACGTTGCAAGCGATCTCGATGCTGGAGTCGTTACAGGAAACCACCGATCCCTTGCGGCGCCGTTTTGCCGGCTTGCTCCTCGAAATCGAGCAACCGGACGTGCTGCGCATGGCTCTGTTGCTGCACGATATCGGCAAAGGCGGCGGCAAAGGCGAACACGCGTCCGCTTCAGTCCAGCTTGCAGGCCCGGCGATCGAGCGCATGCACGCGCCGGAGGAGGTCCGGTGCGCTGTCCTGTTACTGATCGGGCATCATCTCGATCTTTCCGGTGTGATGAGTTCGCGCGACTTGAGCGACCCGGCCACCGGAAGAGACGTAGCGGAAAAGGTGGGAACCATCGAACAGTTGAAGTTGCTCACGTTGCTGACTTACGCCGATATCGGCGCCGTGCATCCAGCCGCGATGACGCCCTGGAAATTAGAGCAACTCTGGTCCACTTACTTGATTACATACTCGGAGCTGACCAAGGAGCTGGACAGCGAGCGGATCGAGGCATTGGGAATGCGGCCCGATCTCGCGTGGTTTCTGGAAGGCTTTCCCAGGCGCTATTTGCGCACGCACTCGGAAGCGGAGATCTTGCGCCACCAGACGCTGGCGCGGCAGGAAATGCCGGCGGTGGATCTCCTGCGCGC
Source organism: Bryobacterales bacterium (assembly GCA_963836595.1). Taxonomy (GTDB): domain Bacteria; phylum Acidobacteriota; class Terriglobia; order Bryobacterales; family Bryobacteraceae; genus DATFZA01. Next base: position 979,237 of record CAWIKC010000001.1, on the reverse strand, counting down.
GGGCGGGGCTTACCGGCTGACAGTGATTCTTGAGGACCGGCCTTCCGTACTGGTTTCGGTGTCGGGCGCGCTGGCCGGGTTCGGAATGAATATTCTGAAAGCCGAGGCGTTTGTCAATGCGCGCCGGCAGGTTCTTGCGACCTTGACTTTCTCCGATCCGCACCGCACGCTGGAACTGAATCCGCCGGAGTCCGATCGGCTGCGCGACACGGTGATCCGGACGCTGGAGGGCAAGCTGGATGTCGGCGCGTTGCTCAAGAACCGGCGGCAGCCCGTGCATCCTGGGAATGGCCGAATCCAGGCTTCGGTGGCTTTTAATCAGGAAGCATCCGATCGGGCGACGTTGATCGAGATTGTGGCCGAGGACCGGCCAGGGCTTGCTCTATGACCTGTGCAACACGCTGGCGGGAGCGGGCTGCAATATTGAGGTTGTGCTGATCGATACCGAAGCGCACAAGGCGCTGGATGTTTTCTACGTCACGGCGGGCGGTAAGAAATTAGGATCGGCGGTCGAGGCGGAATTAAAGCAGAAGCTACTGAGCGCCTGCCGTTAGCCCGTGAAGGCGTCACTCCGATCTTTTAGCTTAGCCGATCATCACAGACATTTCCCCATGCTCCTTGCCGGCCGGCCGGACCGTGATCTCCACGTCCTGGCCCAGCGCCGTCAAGAATTCCATGAGCCTACCGGCGGAGAAACTGCCAGCGCGGTTGCGCATGAGCAGCGATACGTGGGGTTGCTTGATGCCGAGCGCTTTGGCGGCTTGCGCCTGGGTGAGCCCGCGTGCGCGGATGAGGCGGTAAATTTGAAGCGTCAAGCGTGCCTTTATCATTTCTTGCTCGGGATGAGGCAGGCCGAGGTCCGCAAACACGTTGCCACTGCTCTCGGTCACGCGCACGGGCGCGTTGGACTTTTTCGGTGCTTTGGTCATGTTAGTTCTGCCTTTTCCTGTAGTCGCTTTCCGCATCAACGAGCCGCCTCCGGATGAGATCGATTTCCTTCTTTGGGGTGCCGATACCCGTTTTAGATTTCTTCTGGAATGCATGGAGCACGTAGACAGCATCTTCAAACCGCACCGTGTAGACTGTGCGCCAGGTGTTGCCACGATACGCGGCAACGATCTCCAGAACGCTGCGGCCGCCAAATCCCTTCAGCGGCTTCGCCGCCGGATCGGTCTCACCTCTCTGAGCAGCGTAAAGCGCTTGGCCGATCTCCGACCTGACGGGCCGGGGGAATGACTTTACGTCACTCCGGGAAGAGCCGACCCATCGAACGGGCTTGATTTGTTCGCCGTTCCCCTTTTCCATCATATACGTATACTTGTATAGTAATGAATCCTGGGCTCAAGGGATCTTCTGAGCGCTTTGGTAACGGGCGTTTTTGACGGAGACAGTCCCTAGGCCGCGAAAATCTTAGGATGGCGCTTGGCCCAAGGCCGCGCCGCCTCCAGTTCATACGCCAGCCCGAGCAGCATCCCCTCCCCGCCGCGCCACGCCGAGAATTGGCTGCCGATCGGCAATCCCTCATGACTCGACGACAGCGGCACGGACATGGCCGTAGCCCCGATCGCGTTATAGATCGGCGTGTAGCCCACATCGTCGATCACCCGAGGCAGCAACGTCTCAAAGGGCACGGTGGGCGCGTGATAGCCGATCTCATAAGGCGGGTTCGTCATCACCGGCGAAAGGAGCACATCGTAGTTGGTATAGAGCTGCTCAAAGTGCGCGTTCAGCTTGGGGAAAACCGCCGCCGCACGCTCCACGCATTTCCGCGGTCCCCTGCGCTTGGCCGTCTCGATCAGCCCGAGCGTCCAAGGCTCCAGATAATCTTCGGGCTTTGCGCTGTCGCCAAACCATTTTTTGAGGTTCGCTTCCTCCCCCAACGTGCCGGTCGACCAAAACCCTATGAATGCGTCCCAGAATTCCGCGCCGTCAATACCGAGTTTCATCGGCTGGACTCTGTGGCCCAGTCCCTCGCATAGTTTTGCTGTCGATTGAATGGCCTTCTCCACCTCCGGATGCGGTGGTTTGCCGCTCAACGTTTCCAGATACACACCGATCTTCAGCCGCTTCTTTGAAGGCTCACTCACGAAGCCCACGGGCGCTAGATCCCGGTTGTCTTTTTTTTCAACAATGTTCAAGAACGCCGCCGTATCGCGCACGCTGCGGCTCAAACATAAATCGGAACTGATGTTCAAGTTGCTGTTCCCGAGGGGCGCAGACGACGGATTGTTCCCCAGTTCCCGGCCGCGTGTCGGCTTCAATCCGAAAACTCCGCATTGGCAGGACGGAATGCGGATGGAGCCGCCGCCATCGTTGCCGTGCGCCAAGGGCACAATACCCGCGGCAACGGCCGCCGCCGAACCGCCGCTCGATCCTCCCGCCGTATACGCCGGATTCCACGGATTGCGCGTCGGACCATGCAGGATTGGCTCCGTGGTGTCGATCAAGCCAAACTCCGGTGCATTGGTCAGGCCCGTGATCACCATGCCGGCTTGCTCCATGGCGTCGACGAAAGGTGAGTTCTTGTCGACCAGCAGCCCTTTCTGTGCGATCCTCCGCGCATTCAACCGTGAACCGCTATCCACCAGCCCATCCTTGTACTCGACCAGGTTCTTCAGCAACACCGGCACGCCCCCAAACGGGCCGCCCGTTTCTAAGTCCCGGGCGCGGTAGCGCGCCTGGTCGAGATCGAAGTTCTTGGTGAGGACGGCGTTGATCTGCCCGTTCACCCGCTCGATGCGTCGGGCGACTTCATCCACGAGTTCGAGCGGCGTGATCTCCTTCTTGCGAATCAGCTCCGCCAACCCCAGCGCGTCATGCTTCTCGAGTTCCGTCCGCCCGGCTTTCCCGAGCAGAGGCTGGACGAACAGGGGAACAGCCGCCGCCTGCATCAGGAACCGCCGTCTCGTTTGATCCATGACGGACATTCTATAGTATGGGCGCCATCACATCGGCCTGTACAGGGCCAGACAACCTCTGACTCCGCTCGACGATCCGGGCTATCGTGGAAGTATGGGGAAGCTCAAGAGCATCGATCCGTTCGTTTGCAACGAGCGCATTGATATTGGCCCGACAACGAGCCGTGTCCTGAAGCAGCGTCTAAAGACCGCTAATGAAGGCCGACTGGTTTCCACGGAGAAGGCTCGCGAGCGAATCCAGCGATGGCTTTCAAGGTCCGCTACCACCAAGACGCGTTAGCCGATCTGCGAGCAATTTGCGAACGACCTTTTCGAGCACAAGGACATCCGCAACTCAGGCGCCTTCTGCACTCACCACTATACGTTTACTACCGGCTGGACGAAAACCGAGCGGCAATCGAAGTTCTACATTTCTGGCACTCTGCGCGGATGGAACCTCGATTCTGACGAGACGTTCGCCAGGCTCTAGAACACCCGCCGCGTGAGCTTGTCCACCGTAAACTTAGCGGTGTCCGCGACGGCCATCACCGCCATCACGCCGGCCTGCACCGGATCCGTCACGACGATGTCAGCCGCATCCGGCACGCTGCCTGCCATATTCAGGCTGATGACGAGCAGACCCTGAGCGCGCACTTCGCGCACGGCGCGCTCGATGTCGCCGCCCATCAGCGAACCGGCCAGCACCAGCGCTCGGGCGCGCGGGAGACGGGCGACGGCGCGCACCGCGTCCGCTAGCGGCTGCTCGCCGACCAAGGGAATGGTATCGACGGAGATGTGTTCGCCGCGAATGTTATGCCGGTCGGCTTCCGAGATTGCGCCAATAGCCACCTGGCCGACTTGCGCGCCGCCGCCGACAATGATCACTCGTTTCCCGTAGATTTTCTGAAACGTGTTCACCACCGAAACCTCGCGGACGACCGGCAGTTTGGAAAGGTCGCTCTCCAGTTGGGTAGTGGTCTCCAGCGGAAGTTCGATCTCAAAATAGAGACGGGCGGCGGGCGGGCGCTCTTCCAGAATTTCGACCGAAGTAATATTGCCGCGGTGGTCGGCGATCACGCCGGTCAGCTCGTGCAGGATGCCTAAGCCGGAATCCGCCACCACCATCAGCCCGATTTTGTCAGCCATCCGCCGGCTTGACCTCGTACTTTTCGAGCAATTTCTCCCAGTGGCCTTGGGCGTCGAGCAGCAGTTCGATCACCTCACGCACGGCGCCATCGCCGCCCACGGCTTGCGTGGTGTGATGCGCGCTACGCTTGACTTCCGCGCGCGCGTTGGCGGTGGCGATGCCCAGGCCGACGCGATTCATTACGACGATGTCGGTCAGATCGTCGCCCATATAAGCGACCTGTTCGGCGCCGATCCCCGCCTTGCCGAGGATCTCCTCGAGAATCGGGATTTTTTCGATGTGGCCTTGATAGACGTAGGTCATGCGCACTTGCCTCGCCCGCTCTTCAGTGGCAGGCGAGATGCGCCCGCTGATGACGCCGGTTTGAATACCGTACCAGTTGAGCCACTGGAGGGCGATTCCGTCCTGCGCGCTGAAGCCCTTGGTCTCGGCCATTTTTCCTTGGCCATCCGGCACGTTATACAACTTGCCGTCAGTGAGCACGCCGTCAACATCCATCAGCAACAGACGGATGCGCGCGGCCCGTTCTTTGAGAGTGGGCATCAGTTTAGATAGTAAGTGCGGTACAGCGTGTCGCGCTGTTTGGGAATGAAGCCGGCATCGCGAATCAGGCGGCGCAGTTCTTCTTCGGTCGCGCTGTGGTGGGCTCCCGCGGCCGATACGACGTTCTCTTCGATCATGACGCTGCCGACATCGTTACCGCCAAAGCGCAGACCCACCTGGCAGGTCTTCAACCCCGGCGTGACCCAAGAGGATTGAATGTTCAGAATATTATCCAGAAAAATACGGGACACAGCCAGCGTCTTGAGATACTCGACGGAAGTGGCTTCCTCTTTGACAAAACGGCCCAGCGAAGTGTTCTCGCGTTGAAACGCCCACGGGATGAATGCGGTGAAGCCGCCGGTGTCCTCTTGAATTTGGCGCACGATCTCGAAATGATTGATGCGCTGCTCAATGGTCTCTCCGCAACCAAACATCATGGTGGCCGTGGTTCGCAGACCCAGAGAGTGAGCGGTGCGGTGCACGTCGATCCACTCGTTAACAGACGATTTCAGCCGGCTGATGCGCCGGCGCACGTCGTCATCCAGAATTTCGGCGCCGCCTCCGGGGATGGACTGGAGCCCAGAGTCTCTGAGACGCGCGATGGTATCGCGCAGAGACAGTTCGCTGACGCGTGCTATATTCACGATCTCCGGCGCAGAGAAGCAGTGATTCCAGATCTTGTCGCCGAAGCGATCCTTGATCGACCGCAGCAGATCTTCGTACCACTCGATCTTCAAATCCGGATGCAGGCCGCCTTGCATCAGGATTCCGGTGCCGCCCAGGTCGATGGTCTCCTGAATTTTATCGAAGATCACCTGCTTCGAATGCACATAACCTTCTTTGTGGCCCATGGGACGGTAGAAGGCGCAGAAACTGCAATATTCGGTGCAGAAATTGGTGTAGTTGATGTTGCGATCGATGATGTAGCTGGCGATGCCTTCCGGATGGAGCTTGCGGCGGACGGCGTCAGCCGCCATCCCTACGCCAATCAGGTCGTCGCTGCGAAAAAGATCGATGGCTTGCTGCCGGGTGATCATACGGTCACATCCCTCAATTCATTTTGACGCTGCAGTTCGTCCGCATATTTTAAGAAAAGCGACAGGCCGGCGCGCTCGCGTTCTCCCAGATCGAACACAATGTGTTTGGTCAGATACGCGCGGGCAAGCTCGGCGCTGATGCCGATTTTCTCATGATAGAGCCGGACAATTTCGTCTATGTGCGCCTGGCCGTAACGCAGGGAATTGAGGAACGGCGCCGCGTCGTGCGTGGGCGAATCGGGGCGCGCGGCCCAGACGGCGAACACAAAGGGCAATCCGGTCATCTTCATCCACTCGCCGCCCAGATCGAGCCAGCGATACCGCAGTTTTTCGGGATCGATCACGAGCGCAGGGTCACCGATGACGAGCGCGGCGTCGTACCGGTCGAGCATGGTTTCGAGATCGGGCGCGTGAGGGATGACCTCCGGTTCGGCGCCATAGTTTTTCGCAAGGATCACGCGGGAGAGCATCACCGACGTGCGCGAGGATGAATCGGCGGCGAACGTCTTAATTTGAGAGAACGGAACCTTCGAGACCAGCAAAATGCTGCGCACCGGACCATGGCAGGCGATGCCGCAACCTTCGAGGATATCCAGCCGCTGCTTGAGCAATTCCGCCACCGGCACAATCCCGATGTCGGCGCGCCCGTCAGCCAGATGGTCGGCGCATTCCGACGGAATGGCGAACGAGAGATCGAAGAGACCGCGCTGCTGGCCGTGGAGCATTCCCCACACCAGCGGGACTGTATTGAAGAAGCTGACCGCGCACACGCGGGGCTGAGTTTTCGTAGTCAAACACCAAGTGTAACAAGGGCTACCTATGACGGGGCAGCAGCTAGACTGGAAATTGCAACATGCAGGTCGCTGCCATTTACGATATTCACGGGAACCTTCCGGCCTTGGAGGCGGTGCTCCGCGAGATTCGCGAAGCGAAAGTGGACCTGATCGTGGTCGGCGGCGACGTGGTTCCGGGGCCGCTGCCCAGGGAAACACTCCGCTGTTTGCTCGACCTGCCAGTTCCTACGCAATTCATTTACGGGAACTGTGAAGTTGCGGTGCTCGATCAAATGGCTGGCCGCGATCCAGCGGCGGTGCCGGAACAGCATCGGCCGCCCATTCGCTGGACCGCCCAAGTGCTGGCTGAATATCAGCCTTTGTTCGCGGCCTGGCCGAAAACAATCTCAATCGAGATTCCAGGCTTAGGAGACGTGCTGTTTTGTCATGGGACACCTCGGCACGAAAATGAGATTTTCACGCGCCTGACGGCAGAAGAGCGTCTCCTGCCGGTATTTGAAGGGCTCAACGCGGAGTTAGTCGTCTGCGGCCATACCCACATGCAGTTTGATCGAATGGTCGGACGTACGCGCGTCGTAAATGCCGGCAGTGTCGGGATGCCCTTTGGTCACCCCGGCGCCGATTGGCTTCTGCTCGGACCTGGCGTCCAGCTCAAACATACGTCCTACGATCTGAGCAAAGCCGCGGAGCGCATTCGTGTGAACGATTATCCAGAGGACTTTGTCGCGCGTTACCTGCTGCAGCCGCCAACCGAAGAAGCGATGCTGGCAGCTTTTGCACATGCGGAACTGAGATACGGCGGATGAGAACCGCGCTGGCTCAGAACCCCGCGCACTGGCCCTGCTTTTGCGAGGCGAGTTTCCCGTACCGCTAATCGAGGAATGTTAGAAAAGATTCCGGATCATGCAATCCGCCGCAGCACCAGCGCGGAATTTTTACTACCGAAAGCGATGCAGTTGGCGACAGCATGCTCGATCTGCATGGGCCGGGCAGCGCGGGGAATATAATCGAGATCGCATTCCGGATCGGGGACGTCGAGGTTGATGGTCGGCGGGGCCACGCCATCGCGCATGGCCAGCAGAGTGGCGGCCACGCCGGCCGCGCCGCAAGCTCCTTGCGGATGTCCGATCAGACTCTTCAGCGACGATCCGGCCAGCCGGTTGGCGTGCGAGCCAAAGGCCAGCTTGATGGCGCGCGTTTCGATGCGATCGTTCAGTTCGGTGGACGTGCCGTGATAGCTGAGGTAATCCACGGCCTCAGGTGCGAGGCCGGCTTCGCCTAGCGCTAACCCAATCGCGCGGGCCGGCTCTTCTCCGCATTCTTCCAGGCGCACTCGATGAAAGGCTTCACAGGTGGATCCATAGCCGGCGATCTCGCCATAGATGCGCGCTCCGCGTGCCCGCGCCGCATCCAAGTCTTCGAGCACGAAGAACCAGGAACCTTCGCCCAAGACGAAGCCGCCGCGATCGCGCGAGAACGGGCGCGAGGCGCGCTGCGGGCATGCATTCCACGTGGACGCGAGAATGCGCATGAGGATAAATCCGCGCAGGATTAAAGGAGCAATGGGCGCGTCCACACCACCGGCGATCATGGTGCGCGCGCGGCCGTTGCGAATGTGGTCGCACGCGTAGCCGATGGCGTCAGTCGAAGAAGTGCAGCCTGTGGAGACCACATGGCTGAGACCGCGGAATCCGAAGCGCATGGACACTTCGCTGGCGAGCGTACCAATGGTGGACGTAGGGATCACGTAAACGCTGCACTGTTTCTGCAGGCCTGAATAGTAGAGCCGATACTGCTCTTCAGTGAACTCCTGACTCCCTCCGCCGGAGCCGAGCATCACGCCGATCTGGCGCAATTCGTCGCGCGGCATACGGGCGGGGTCGAGTCCGGAATCTTCCAGCGCTTCCTGAACTGCCGCGATCGCCAGCGGCGTAGCGCGCGACACATGCTGGCGATCTTTGGCGCTGACGTAGCGCGATTCATCGAAGCCCGTCACTTCGCCCGCGACGCGCACCACGAACGCCGAGGCGTCGAAGTGCGTGATCGATTTTACTCCGCTAATACCGGCTTTAGTTGCAGTCCAGAAAACTTCCCGGCCAATTCCATTCGGGCTGACGGCCCCAATGCCGGTGACAACGACACGGCGTTTCATCTTTCCCAAGTATGGCAGGGGATTGTCAGAGCAGGGCAGCACGCCACGGGTGCCACCCTCGTTACATATAATGTCCCTATGACTTCCCCGCTTCTTGCCTCACTGAGCGCCGCGGCCCTGCTCCTGGCCCCGGTTTTTCTTCAGGCGCAAACACCCGCCTCGAAGAAAGCGTGGACGGTCCCGCGCACCGCCGGCGGGCATCCACCTCCAGGGCGTCTGGACCAACGCCACCATTACCCGCATGGAACGCCTGCCCGAGTTTAACGGAAAGCTCGACTTGACCGACGCGGAAGCCGCCAAATTTGAACACAAGGACCACGACGAAGCCTCGGAAGAACCGGGCAAGGATGGGGTCACGCTCGGCGGCATAAAGTTCTCCGGCGCCAACGCCGGCTATAACGCGCTGTTCATTGATCGCGGCAGCGAACTGGCGCGGGTTGACGGAAAAAAACGCAGTTCGTTAATCATCGATCCGCCCGACGGCAAAGTTCCTCCGCGAGTGGAAAAAGCGGGAGGCGGCCGCGGGCGCGGTGCCTACAACTTGGGCAATTTCGATAGCGTGAAGAGCAGGCCTATCTCGGAGCGCTGTCTCCTCGGATTTGGGTCCACCTCGGGTCCGCCCATGATGCCCGTGCTCTACAACAATAATTATGAAATTGTTCAAACTCCGGATGCCGTTATGATTCTGGTGGAGATGGTCCACGATGCCCGGGTCATTCGGATAAACGGTACTCACCCGCCGGCCGATGTCCGCCTCTGGCTGGGAGACTCGATTGGGCGCTGGGAAGGCGACACCTTGGTGGTCGATACCACCAATTTCACCAACAAAACCCGGTTTTATGGCTCTAGCCAGAACCTGCACACCATTGAGCGGTTCCGGCGCGTCGATCAAAACACCATCCTCTATCGCGTGACCATCGACGATCCCACAACCTGGACCGAGCCCTGGACCATGGAATTTCCGTTTGTGGCCACGGCGGGACCGATCTACGAATACGCCTGTCATGAAGGTAATTACGCAATCGAAGATATCCTCGGCGGCGCCCGCAAAATGGATAAAGAAAAAGTCAAACAGTAACTACGCGGGGCAGGTTTAACACATCGCCTAATTCGTTAAGGCGATCAGATCGACGGCAAACGAGCCATCAATTGATGGCAAACCTTCAAAAGGCAATAAGGTGCTCGCCGGCGGCTCTTTGGCTGTGTAGAACCCTCGGCGGACGTCTCGAATTCGTGACGCGAGACTGAAGTTGGTCAAATACGCCGACGACACCGCCAGACGGTCAAACCCGGTCTGAAAATTCGCTAAAACGCGGCCCAGCCGTTCGAAAACCAGCTTGATGTCCGGCTCCTCGGAACCGAAGCCCAGTTGCGCTGAAGTGAAGACCAGCTTTCCGCCGGCGATCAACGCGATTTGAGAGTAGTTCTTAGCCGGGCCCAGTTCCGCCGGATTGAGATACTTTAAAGGCTGACCCGGCGCCGCATGCAGCCGCACCACCGCTTCACATTCCGCGCCTGGCCGCACTGGCTCGCGCTGCATTTGCACCACCAGCGTCGCGGCTTGGGGAAATTCCGCCTGAACGCTCGCCAGACCAGCGCTTTCCCGATACAGCGAACTGACGAAACAAGCCACGCGAAGCACGTCGCCCGCGTCGGTCCCCGTCGCCCGAACCGCGCTATGCACGCGCTCCAGCGCTTGCGTCAGAGTATCGGCCGCCTGGCCGGAAAGGAACGCCAGGCCATTCGGATTTACAGTGCCGCGATCCATCGCGGTGCTCTCGATCAGCACCTGTTCGCCTTCGAGCGGCAGCGCGCCGACCTGGACTACCGTGAGCGCGGGCAGGGGCTGGCGGCGCTCCCCGAAAACTTCTCCCACGAGGTCGCCGATTCTTCGCAAATCGCCCGAGCCGGCGACAAATACGCGCAGGCGTACCACCGTCGCTCCCCGATTGTTTCGCAGCAAGGCACGCAACGCTTCGCGCGTTTGTTGCGAGAGGAGTCCTTTGACCGAAACCGGCGCCATCTCAAATATAAGGCGGCCCGTTTCCGCCGTCACCGCCGCTGGCAGTTCAACTTCCTTCGGCGGCGGCTGAATATAGTCCTTTTCTTTCTTCTTGTCGACGATCACCGGAGGCAGCACCATGCCATCGTCCGGCGAGGGTTTCTTTCTGTTCTGGGCGGACGCAAGTAACCAGCCCAGAACGATCCAGCAGGAGATTTGACGCAGACAACGCACGGGGCTGCGAGTGATTGTATCAAGAACGCGGGCCTTCGGGCCGACGCCGTTGTAGGGCCAGCGTTGTGGGGCCGGCGCCCTCGTCGGCGCCGGACCCCCTAGTCCGGCCCTGCGGCGAGCATCTACCGCCGGGCGGAGATAACTCGCGATGGGTAGAACCCCTGCCTCAGCTTGGCATCGGCGACGATTCTGAATCCAGCGCAGTCCAACAATTCCGGCACTCCCTGTTCCACTTGCCTGCCCCAGAAGGCCGGCGCCAGCCAACCGCAGACGCGATAGGCTTGATTGAACAAGCGCGTGTGTTCTCCGATCATCACCAAGGTAAATGTTCCCCGCCGTTTTAACACCCGGTGCAGTTCGCGCAAGACCACCTGAATGTCGCTCGCGGAAAGCAGCTCCAGCAAATAGCAGCAGATCACTGCGTCGAACTGCTCGTCGCGGAACGGCATCAGGCGGGCGTCCACCGCCTGGCAAACCGCGGTAGCTCGCGGAAACTTGCGGCGTGCCGATCGTTGTGTTTGCGCGGCCATCTTGGGAGACAGGTCCAGTCCAATGGTTTGCCCGGCGGGATTGGCGCGAATCAAGCGCCGGAACATCTCGCCGGAGCCGGTGGCCACTTCCAATACTCGCATTCCGTCTTCAATTCCCGATACCTGCAACGCCTGTTTGTGCGCCGTGGAGTGAAAACAGTATGTCGAAAGCGGATAAATCCGCGCCAGCAGATCGTAAACCCGCCGCGTCTTTTGAGACATTGTGGGTTGACGCTGCCCGGTCCGCGGCCAAAGCAGCGAATAATCGGCGTTGCTCAAAACGGCTTCATCCTCTCTTATCCTAACTGGCGTTCAAAGCCGGAATAACCAAACGCCGCGCTTGCGATTCAGGAATCTCGATACCGGTGCAGGTTCCTTCCCCCGGCTTGCTGTCCACCCACATCCGGTATTCGTTGCCGAACAAAACCTTCAAACGCTCGTTCACATTGCTGACCCCGATGCCTTGCTCGAAAATTCCGGCGAGGCGCGCTTCCTGAATGCCCACCCCGTCGTCCTCCACCAGAATCTGCAGCATTCCATCGGCCAGGCGGCTGCGAATCCGGATGGTTCCGCCGTCTACTTTACTCGCCAGCCCGTGCCGAATGCTATTCTCCACCAATGGCTGAAGCAGCATGCTGGGCACCAGAAAATCCGTCGTCTCCGGATCGATCTCTTTCACAAAACGCAGCTTGTCTCCAAAGCGCACCATTTCAATCGCCATGTAATTATCTATGAACGACAGCTCCTCGCGCAACGGGGCCAGGCTGTCGGTCTTGCGGAGCAAGCGGCGCAGAATGCTCGACAGCTTGTAAACCACGGTGCGCGCCTGCTCGGGATTGCTGCGAATGAGGGACGAAACCGAGTTCAGAGTATTGAACAGAAAATGCGGATTGATCTGGCTGGTCAGCGCCGCCAGCCGCGCTTCATTCAGGCGAAGCTGCTGGATTTCCAGCTTCTTCTCATTGCGCGTGTTGTTCCAGATTTTCAGAGGAAGAATGATCGCGAAGATCGCCGTGATATAGATTGCGATCAAGGCCGGAGTCGACGCGTGCCACTTGACCGCCAGACAAAACAGGTAGCGCTCCCCGAAGGTGCGCCCGACGGACAGGCGGATCATTTCCGCAAAAACGATCGCCAGCAGGCAGAAAATGCCATACAGCGTGCGGCGCAGTTCCTCCCGGTCCCGGACCAGCTTCAGCCAGTTCAGCGGAATCAGCGGCGTGATATGCCAAACATCTTCCGTTTCGGGCGCCAAGTCCCGCAGCAGGCCGCCCAGCACACCGATCCCGGCAAACACCGGCATCGACATCAACTCATGCCCGAACATGGCCGGAATCGAAATCAGCACTCCGGATAAAAGCCCGGAGACATAGCCGCCGATCAATCCGGCCAGTAGACTGCCCTCCAGGCCCATGTCCACCGCAACGTAGGTCGGAATCAAGAGACGAATCTCCACGCCGACGGCAAACACGGCCGAGCATACCAGGGCGAGCCGCAAGCGCTGAACCAAAGTTCGATCGTCGCGCATCAATAACTGTTGGAACGCTCCAAAGCGAATCAGGATACTGGCCAGCGATGCCGCCACTGCTAAGCGCAGCAAGAGAATTACGAGTTGTTCCGATCTGACCATATCGGGGTTTCAGCGGTGACGATGAGCCCTGCGGTTATTATAGGGAGTGACAGCCTGTTAATGCTCAGCAAGATAGCAGAAGCCAATTTTCCCAGCCGCTTCGGACATTTTCGGATCTTCGGATTCGAGGGACAATACGGAGCGGATGTTCAGGAATGCGTGGTGCTGCGCATGGGCGATCTGGCCGGCGATCCGCCGCTGGTGCGCATTCATTCGGAGTGCCTGACTGGAGACGTGTTTCATAGCCTGCGCTGCGATTGCCGTTCGCAGCTTGAACTGGCGCTCAACCTAATCGCCGCCGAAGGCCGCGGCCTGATTATCTATGAGCACCAGGAAGGCCGCGGCATTGGCCTGCTGAACAAACTCCGCGCCTATGAGCTGCAAGACCACGGCCTGGACACGGTGGAAGCGAACGTGGAACTGGGGTTTGAAGCCGACCTGCGCGATTACCAGATGCCGGGCGACATCCTGCGTTACTTTAACATTCGCAGCGTGCGGCTGCTGTCCAATAATCCCGAGAAAATCGCCGCGCTGGAACGGGCGGGGATCACGGTAGCTGAGCGCATCCCGTGCATTGTAGCGCCGCATGAATCTACCGCCGGATATCTGTTGACGAAAAAACAGAAGATGGGGCATTTGTTGGATTGACCGCGCGGGCATTGGATCGACATAGCCGCCCGCGTCTGCCTAACCTAAATTGCCCATCTCGCATTATTGATGCTGACTTACTGAAAGCACGTTACCATCCGAGTCTTTGAACCACGCCACTTTGCTGCCATCCGGCGTGGTCCAGATCCCACGTTCCTTGTCTTGCACGAAAGGATATTTTTCGAGCGTCACGCCTCGCTCCTGGAGCCAGCCGACAACCGCTTCGACGTCTCCTACGGCCCAGCCCAGTACCGTGCCTTGCGCCGGTGTGAAATTCGGGATTTTGGCGATGCGTATCATGTGGCCGCCCAGCGTCACCGCCAACGCGAATTGATCCTGGCTGACGAATTCACACCCCAGCTTGCCCACGTAAAAGGCTCGCGCCCGATCATAATCGTTCGTGAACAGAAACCCTACCATCTTTGCCGATGCCAGCATAATTTCCTCCCTTTCTCTCGCCGCCTTCAATTACCTCATTTCACGGCGATCGTCACTGGCGGACTCGTCTGTCCGTCGACCGTGATCACCAACGGCACGCTATTGCCGGGCGCGACTACTGGGACGATCGCATTCACCTGATACAGGCTCGCGAAGCCGGGCGCCAGTCCCGCATAGGTGATGGTCGCGTTCACTCCGCCGATGGTGAGCGAAATCGGATCGGCCACCGTCGAAAGCGGAGAGGATGGTCCCGCAATGCCATCGGGGACCGCCGGCGTTACCGCGCCGAGGCCGGTTGCGTACATGACGATGTAGCCGCCGGCGCTTACCGGGTTGGCGCTGTCGGCCAGAACTTGCGCGCCTCCGTTTAAGAAGCCGAGCACCACTCCTTGCCCGGCGCCGGAGCCATTGACGGTGAAGACCGCCGGCTCCGCGCTGGCAATGGTGATCGGTTCCGGAACGGAGATGGCGTTATCTCGCGTGACCACCAGCAGGTGCGTGACGTTCTGCTGCAAGGCAAACGGAACCACGCCGTTCACCTGGCCGTCCCCGGCGTAGAGCAAGGGCACGTTGGCGCCGTCGATTGTTACAGAGGTGGCGCCGAGAGCGATGGGCAGAGGAAGCATACTGGCCGACGACTGCTGGTCCGCTAAATTCGACCCGAAAATGCTGATCAGCGCTCCGGGAGGAATGGGAGAGCTACTGGCGAAGCTGGCGGCGTTGACTACGCCCCCCGAAGCGACGATCGGCGTTTGCACGTTGCTCTGCGCGTTCCCGCTTATCTGAACGCTGCCGGCAAGTTGCACGTTACTACTGACGTTTAAGGCCGCTGAAGCGGTGATGACGGCGTCCGCCGTCGGATTGCGCGGCACCCAAGTAGCTGCCCAACCGCCAGCGCCGAGCGATTTCAGAGACAGCGCCGGGTCGCCGTTCGAGAACGATGTGACCACCGATCCGGCCGTGATGGAATTGGCGCAATCATCCACTACATGAACTTCGATCGCCGCCGGAAAGCCGGCCGACACGCTGAAGTTGGAGCCAAGCATGGTAAAAACCGGCAGCAGCTTGGTGGGCTTGCACGCGGGTGTTGAAGTGCGCGGGTTCGCGCGCGGCTTAGCCGCCGCGGTTACCGCCTGGGGCGCGACCACCAACAGCACTTCGATCGGTTCAATGGAGTCGTAACCGACAAAGCCTAAATTCAGTTGCCCCGTATAAACGCCAGCCGCTAGAGATCGAGTGACCGAGACGGGCGTCGCATTCACGGTAATTTGCTGTGTCTGCCCGGGCGCAATTTGGCCGGTTAGCGGAGCGTAAGTGAAGAAGTTGACGCCTCCGCTATAAATCGGCGTCGTTACAAACTGGACGATGTTGGTTGTCGGGTTCTGGATCGAGATTGTTTGCGACGCCGGATTAGAGCCGTTGGCAACTGCCGTGAAGATGAGGCCGGTGGGCGCGATCGTCGGAGGAATCGGCGTGCCCGTGGCGGCAACGTTGAGAACCACGGTGACGCTTTGCTCCGGATTGGCGGCCGATGTGATCTGCACTTGACCGTAATAAGTTCCTGCCGTCAAGCCGCTAGTGTTCACCGAGACCTGCACCGCTGACGCCGTGTCTGTGCTGCCCAACGGGGGCGTTGCGATCAGCCAGTTGGATCCACCGGAAGTAGTGGACGCGCTCACCTGGTATCCGAAAGGCACCGTTCCCGTATCGAGAACCTGGAACGATTGCGGCGGCGGCGCGGACCCGCCAGCCACGGCGTTGAACGTCAAGCCGGTTTGCGAAAGCGCTATTCCAGTCAGCAACCCCGAGACGGAGACATTCACCGGTATCGTGACCGTGTTGGACGCGCTCGAAACCGTCACTGCACCGTGGTAGGTTCCCGGCGAAAAACCGGAGAGGTCCAGGTCGATGGTTACCGGCGCCGCGCCTAGATCCGTGGTTGCCCCCATGGGCGGGGAGACCTGAATCCACGCCTGATTGGCGCTGGCTGTAAAATTGATGGTCCCGGACCCGAGATTGCTGGCCAGTACTTGCCGGGATGCCTGGGGTGAGGCGGCGGAGACACTGAATGTCAGCCCGGGCGCCTGCGTCATCACTTGCGCGGGCTGAGGGGCGTTTACCGTGAAACTGACGGCAAGTGTTTGCGAGGCCGGGTTGGCGTCGGGAATGTTCAGCGTGATCGATCCCTGGTAGGTCCCTGGCGCAAAATTGGTCGTGTCCACGGAGGTATGCAGCACGGCGGGCAGAGTTCCGGATGATGGCGTAATGGTCAGGCCCGGCCCGCTGATGCCGGCGGTGAAAGTCGATCCGCTGGTATTGGCGACAATCGTTGTGTCGGCCGCCAAAACTCCCGGCGTTGCCGTAGGCATCAGAAAGACCGCTCCATTGCCGGCGCCGGTGACCACGGTGAGCGCGGGCTGGACGGTAACGGAAACCGGAATGGAAAGGCTGTTAGCGCCAACACTGGAGATCGCGATCGAGCCGGTATAAGGACCCGCCGAGAGACCTGCCGGATTAACGGAAACCGACAGACTCGCGGGCGTGACTCCCGACGTGGGACTGACGACGATCCAGGAATCGGACGCCTGGGCTGTGAACGGAACGCCGGAAGCCCCGCCGATCGAAACGCTCTGCGCGGTGGTCGTATTCTGACCGACGAAAGCCCCGAAAGACAGACTGTTGGGCGATGCAGTGGTGACAGCCTGGACCTGCACCTTAACCGGCAAAGTCAACGGCCCATTGGAGGCGAAGGGTGAGCTGATACTGAGGGGTATGTTGTACGTACCGGGCGTGATGTTCGCCGGGTTAACCGTGACGGTGACCGTGGCGGGGGTGGTGGCGCTGGACGGTGTCACGGTCAGCCATGGGGCGTTCCCAGGAACGCTGATGGAAAAAGGAAGCGGCCGGTTGGAGCTGCTGAGCATAAAGGTCTGCATCACCGGTTGCGTCGAATTTCCCGTGAAGAGGAACGACAACCCTCCGCTGGGCAGTGGATCGAATGGCGCGAGAACTGTTAAGGTGACCGGCACGACCGTCTGATTGGTCGCGCTCTGAATAGTGATACTGCCGCTATACAATCCCGGCGGTAACTGCAACGCCACCGGACCGGCGGTGACGGCGGCCGTGGTTGGGGTGACTCCGCTGTTGATATTCGCGATTAACCAATTGCCTCCGGACGAGGTACTGGTGGCCAGCGTAAACATCACCGCGCCTGGGCCGTTGAGTGACAGCATGTCTGGACCGGGCGGGATGGTAGCCGGTTGAGTCAACGAAAACGACAGACTCGATGGCGTACTCGTCACCAGGCCCCCGGTGTTGCCGAGCATGAAGACAGCCGGAGCGCCGGCGCCCATCGCTGTCGCGTTGACCAGGTAAGGCCCGGCGATGCCATTGGCCGTGAACACCGGCGCGGTGGCCATGCCGCTCGCGTCGGCCGTAGCCATCACGCTGCCGAGTCCGCCAAAGGCCCCGCTCGCGCCGCTTGCCGGGGCGGTAAACGTGACAACGGTTCCGGGAACAGGATTGCCGAAAGCGTCGAGCGCAACGACGCTCAGCGGCACACTGAAAGCGGTGTTTATGTTGGTGATTTGGGGACTTCCGCTAACGGCCAATAGCGAGCTGACCGGGCCGGGGTTGTTGGTCAACGAGAAAACGCCCGGAGTGGTGAAGCCGGGCGGGGGATTGGTGAAACCGACGCTGAGCGAGTAGGAACCGGCGATGTTATTGGCCGTGAAGCTGGGGGCCGAGGCAATGCCCTGGGCATCGGTGCCGACAGTGGAAGACGCGCTGCCTGAGAACGTCCCGCTAGGCCCGGACGAAGGCGCCGTGAAAGTAGCGGAGATGCCGGGCACGGGGTTGCCGGAACTGTCCTTGAAAACCGCTTGCAGCGGAACGCTAAACGCGGTGGCGACCTGGGTCTGCTGGTTGTTGCCTGCAAATGGGTTGATGGAAGCGGGCGGGCCGTAAGCTAGAAAAAGATCGATGGGAGTGGCGCCGAGTTCACCTCCGGCGATATCGTCGCGGCCGTCACCGTTGAAATCGCCCGCCGTGACACCGTTCGGATTGGGCGCCACCGTGAACGCAGCTCCTGCGGTGAAGTTGCCCGCGCCATCGCCGGTAAAGACTTGCACTTGGCCCGTGGCGGCGTTACCGATGACCACGACGTCCAGGTTGCCGTCTCCATTAAAATCACCCACGGCGATATCGAGTCCATTGTTGATGGCGCCCAGCGAAACTGTGATCCCTGGCCCCGACGGCCCGGTGACAGACCCAGGAAAAAATTGAAGATTAGTTGGCGTGAGGACGACCAAGTCGGTATATCCGTCTTCGTTGAAGTCCGCCGCCACCATCGGGCCCGGGCCTGCTGTGCTGGAGTTGAGGGTCAACGGAGTCGCGGTCGTGTGGCCACCCGCGGATGCAATAAAGGTAATAGTGTTAGCCGACACGTCCGACACGGCGAAGTTTCCAAAACCGTTGGTGAACTGGCCGCCAACCACGCGATAAGGCTGGGGAGCGCCAGTGATGGCAACAACGGGCGCGGCGAAGGTTCCGTCGCCATTGCCAAAAAGAACAACGGCCTGGCCGCCGCCCTGATCGACGAGGCACAGGTCTATTTTGCCGTCGCCATCCAGATCGTAGGCGGCAATATCCTCGATTTCGCTCGATCCGCCGCCGGTGTAGATCGTGGTTTGCGCCGCGAAGGTGCCGTTTCCGTTGTTGAGGAGCAGGCTGGCGGTAGTGTCGCCGTTGGCTACGGCGAGGTCGGGTAATCCGTCGCCGTTAAAGTCGGCAATCGCGATACCCCGCGGGGAACTGTTGGCAGTGCCGGTCGCATAGAACACGGGCGCTTGAAACGTTCCATCGCCGTTGCCAATCAAGACCGTGATCCCGCCGCCGTTGATGTTGGCTTCCACGATGTCCGTGTTGCCATCGAGATTCACGTCGGCGGCATAGGGGTGGAAGCCGTCATACCCACCTGCGATCTGAGACTGATTGAACCCGAGCGTCGTGCCACTCGGCTGGGTGATGTAAGTGGTATACACGGATGACGACTGGAACGTGCCGGAAGCGACGTAGGTGAGCTTGATGATGCTGCGGCCCGACGGCAACTGGTTGGTGGTGATAGGGGCGACACCGGCGCCATTGAAGATGCCTTGGGCGAGAAAGTTCCCGTTGGAGGTGAGGATCACCTTACCCGCGTTGGCGGTTGTGCTCGCGGTGATGGTGACGTCGGTGCTGCGGGTCGAGCCATTCGGGACGATCGACTGGAAGGTCGTCGTCTCGGACGCCGGCTGGGCCACAAGCGTGGCCGCCGTCATCGAAAGCAGCACTGCCGCGAAAGCGCTACGCGCGGAAACAGATCTCAGCAACCTTGGTTTGGCACACATGGGCTTGGAAAGAAGCGTATCACGATCCGCCAGTCGAACGCTGCCTTGTCCGCCGCGCCAGAAAATCGTTCATCCTGCGTTTTGGCTCGTCCGTTTCCCAGGCCGTTGCAAAGGCATCGATGCCGGCGCTGACGGCCTCGCTGAGAGGCAAGTCCTCCCAACGCCGGATTAAAGCCTTCTGCAGGCGAACGGCGCGAGGCCCAGCCTGCAGGATCGACGCCATCCAGCTTTCGACAGCCCCATCCAGGTCACACGCCGGCGTCACCATTTCGACCAGCCCCCAGGCGGCCGCCTCAGCGGCGGTTATTGTCTCTCCGAGCAGCAGCAGCCGGCGCGTCCGGCCCCAGCCGATCAGGGCGGGCAAAAGGGCCGCCTCAATCACCGAAGGAATGCCCACCTTCACCTCGGGCATTCCGAAAACAGCGGTGTCGGCGGCGGCTCGCAAATCGCAAGCGGCGGCCACTTCGAGGCCGGCTCCCAGCGTGTAGCCCATCATCCGCGCGATAACCGGTATCGGCGCGGTCCGCACAGCGTGGCAGCATCGATGCAGACGGGTGATGAAGGCGCGCGCCGAAGTCGCATCGAGCTGCGCCATCTCATGGATGTCCGCGCCCCCGATGAATGCACGCTCCCCCGCCCCCGTGAGCACCACCGCGCGTAGCGTTTCGTCACTGGCCAAACCCTCGATGGCGGCGGTCAATTCCTCGATCAGAGCGCTGTTCAGCGTGTTCAGCTTGCGCTCGTTATGGACCGTGACGTAAGCGATCCCACGTCCGCGGTCGAGGCGCGTTTCAAGCCGCGCGTGCAAAGGTCACCTGAGTATCAGCCGGGGTCACCGCATACCTCAAAATGTGATTGAAGCACATCACCTCATAGTGTTTCTCTTGGCACACCGCTAGCCTGTGTCTAAAGTCCTTCAACGCGTCGATAGCACAGGCCAAAGCCTGTGCCACGTCTAGCCCCGAACGTCAGTGAGGGGATCGAGGCAGCCAAGGTGGCACGGACTTTAGTCTGTGCAGCGAACCACTTCCAAGAATTCGTGGGACATGCTTTAACTTGCCCAGGACTGTCGACACAGGCTGTTAAATCGGCAGGTGGATAAGACC
The DNA here is from genome assembly GCA_963836595.1 of Bryobacterales bacterium. Classification (GTDB taxonomy): domain Bacteria; phylum Acidobacteriota; class Terriglobia; order Bryobacterales; family Bryobacteraceae; genus DATFZA01. The sequence goes on along the minus strand of CAWIKC010000001.1, from coordinate 958,692 downwards.
GCCGGCAAGCTGAACATGCGGGCTGAAAGCCTCACACGCCTGCTCCTACTTTTTGGGGCGCCGCCGCCGCTACCGCCGGGGTCTTGATTCTTACTCCGTCGGCAAACTGCAGATGGACATCGAAACTGGCCGTGAGCTGGAGCTTGGCTTGCGACTCACTGACATCCAGCACCAGCGCGAGATTTTGGACGATGCTATTTTGATTCCCCTGAACGCCTACAGCGACATGAAGGTCGCTCGCGCCGGGCTGATTTGTGTACTCCACCTGAAAAGTCAGACTCAAGTTCGAGTAGTGGAATGTGCCTTGCAGCATCAGGTCGTATTGGTTACCGTCCGTGACCAGCGCTTTAAACACCAACATGTTATTGGCGTCGAACGAATATTGCGCGTCGAGAGCCAAATCCATGCTGGTTTTGCCGCCGGTATCCTGCACCAACGTCAAACCGCCCTTAATGCTCAGAGTCTGACCGCCGGCGAGATTCGTAACGCTATCGACAGAAACCTGGGCGGAGAACGTTTTTCCGGTGAATCCGATCGAGGATTCCCAGGACAAGTCGGTCTGCCCTTTGCCGGCCTTAAATACGTGCTGTCCGCTGATGGTGAATGCGGCTTGCGTTTTGCCGGCGTCGGCAAAATAAACAAATCCCGCGGTAACGCCGCCCAGTGTTCCGGCGAAACCGATGTTGATTGCCGGTTGGCTGGGGTCGCCTTTAATGTTGCTGTGAAAGACCAGGCTGCCGTTTTGTATATCCCAGCCCCCGGCGAATTGTATCTTGGCGGGGACCACCACCAGGTCCTCCTGGCCGGCGATCTCGTTGTCTGTTTCCGCCTGGAAAGTGAGGAGATCGTCGGCTTTGAAACTGGCAACGTGATTTTTTTCGGCTTGCAGGCTCGCGACCCCATTCAAGCCTTGGATTCGGGCTTGGCCGCCACCGGTCAGCGCGATGGTCAGATCGTTTGTATCCCGCGCAAACTGCAGGTTTCCATAAACCGTGATCTTCAGGCCAGTTGGCGTTCCCGTATTGTCCGCCAGAACATAGTTGAGGTTGTGGCTGTCATCGATTTCGATGCCTCCAATGAAGACGAACGGACTGGTGAGTTTCGCGTCCGCCGTCCGGAGCTGCATCTGGAGTTGGTTGGTGTCGTTGAAGGAATAGATCGCCGGCAGCGGGGCTTGGGGTGCGCCGCCGGCCGTATAACGAATCTGATTATCCTTTTGGGCGGACTGCGATTGCCACGCCCCCAATGCCGCTTGCGAAGTTGCGTCGAGGACCGTGCCGTCGGTAGCGAACAGGAGCTGTTTGCTCCCTACTGTAAGCGTTATGCCTTGCATTTGAATTCTCCCTCTGGTTGTTTAGAAATCGATGGAAAGGGAGCTGATGAATACTCCCTTGTGGTGCAAAATTGATTCGGGTGAACGGGCGTAGCCGAGGCTCAGGTTCGCCCGCTTATTCGCCACGCGGAGGCCGCGCAGTTCGAGATCGAAACCGGCGCCGTGCGTGGAATGCCCAAGGCCGAGCAGGTCTCCGACAGAAGCCTCATTGGTGACTCGTCCGCGATCGTAAAAGCCGTTGAGAAAGATGCTGGTAATTCCGAGGCCGGATAGCAGTGTGTCCAGTGGGGACGTGCCGGATGGTCCGGCGGGCGCGGCAGTCTTCGATTTGTGCTTGATCCAGTGCCAAAGGGACTGTGCGTTCACGCCGAACTCCGACTGATCGAAGGCGATGTTTCTCCCTACGAATTCACCTTCTTCAATGCCGCGAACGCTCGCTGTCCCGCCCAGGCCGAACAGCTCAAATAGTGGTGTTGTCGAACTGGAAGTGCCTAACCCCCGGGAATAGGAGACCAGAAAATCGTTGGAGCCCGTGATGCCCCAAAAGATCTCGGCCTGCGCCGTGACATGGTAACGGTTGAACGTGAAATCGCCGCCTAGCGAGGGGCGCGCCAGGTCGGCCTCGGCCGTGACGAGAAGCTTAGCTTGACCCACCCCGCCGCGCGGGACTCCGTTCGCGCCGGACCGCGAGAAATCGTATCCAAGCAAATGGCGCACTGAAGGCGTAAGGGCGGTGACCCAGCCGTGATTGAGAAATGGCGCATAATCGGCCGGCGGCTGAATGGCGAGATGGCGGAATTCGAAGGGAATCTCGATTCGCGTATCGGAAATAAACTTTCCGCTTGCCGATACTGGGATGAATTCGAGAAACAGTTTGGGCGTGGGACCCCACTCCTGATCGATGAATTTAGGACCCGCCAAATAGCCGAAACGTTGGTTCTCGTCCCTGAGATACGTGCCATTCAGATGGAAGCCGTAGGTCAATTCCTCATGGCTGCCGGCGGTTCGAGTAATGTCGAAGTCCAGACTGGATTGTTGCAATTCCGGTCCGCCATGTAATGTCAACGCGGTTGTATGCACGAATCCGCCGAGATTCGATTCACTGAAAGTTGTGTCGCCGCTGATAACTTCGTGAGGATTAGCGGCAAGTCCAATGTCGCCCTTGGCATCCAGGCTGCTGAACATCCAGCGATGGTCGCCTTTGAACTCGAGGTCGTTCTGATTAGCGTTCGGGAGGACAACACCCGTGATCTCCGGCGCGGCGGCAATTCGAGTGGCAACTTTCCACACAGCATCGTTGGCCGGAATAGCACCCTGCAAGGAATCGAGCGAGTCCTGGACGCGGTGAGCGACTTGATTGCTGGCTTGGCTCAGTTTGGCCTCGATTTGAGCGGGATTTACGCCGGTCACTGAGCCCGGAGTCAATACCACTCGGGCGTCTCGTATGAAATGTAAATTCTTGATGGTGAACTGATAGTCGCTCCCGTTTTCTTGGATCGGACCGTATGTCGCTTTCGGCGCGGGCCAATTGGAGTGCTGAATCGTATAAATGGCGAGAACTTGATTTTCCGCTTTCTCCCGCCGTGTGTCCGGGTTGCTGGCGCCCGGCAAAAGATCGAAGGACTGGGCCGCCTTGAACGCCGCGATCGCAACGTCCTGAAATTGTTTCCGCATGCGGTCTTGGGAGAGTGGCTCCCCTCCGGTTGTGGGAGCGATCGCCGGAAACTGGATACGTATTTGTATCTTCTGGTTTTCCGCGGACAGCCCTCCGATTCCGTACTCGGGCGCCAATGCGCCGATGGTGGTCGATTCCGAGAGTGGATCCGGAGTTGAACAGACATCCGCTTGAGCCTCGGTCGTGACTACCAGGCACAGGCTCCGCACCACCCGATCGGGAGGGACGCTATAGCCGGCTCGCAAGACAATCGATGCCGATGGCGTTGCCTGGCTAGGGAGGCGGATGAGAGGAACGGCTGGGGCGGTGAATTCGAATTTAATCCCACTGCCGGCGAACTGCAGGGTCATGGCGGCCGTTAGCGAACACTGATTATTTTTCTCCAGGACCCATAGCAGGCATGCGGCATGGTCCGGCCGGTCGTTCAAATGAGGAATCATCTCGACCAGCCGGGCTTTCACCGTGGCGTCGCTAACGAGGACGTCGCCCGGACCGGGCAGCGCATCGAGGACCCAATGGAACGCTTCAACTCCGCCGGCTTTCTCGGCTACGAATTTCCCGGTGAAGGCGACACGAAGCACATTTTCCGTTTTGGCCGGCTGTGAGGCAGCCGGTTCTGCGCATACGGACAAAATTAACAGGAGCCCGGCGGCTTGACTTACGCGCAGCTTGAAATATGAAGACATGGTAGACGCCATTTCTAAGTGAACTCAAACGGGAATTCGTTGCACGACCGATGAATGAATCGATTGTTGATTTCTTTCCCAAGCAAATCAACCAAAACGCGCCGCCAAAGAGCAGACACAACAGGCACAGCCCGATGGCCACGCCTGTGATGTTTGTGCACAGACTAAAGTCCGTGCCACTGGAGTTTTCTACATACCTGAAGCATATTGACACCATGTCTAGCCCCGAACGTCAGTGAGGGGATTGGCGCTCAATCCCCTCACTGACGTTCGGGGCTAGGCGGAAAGCGCCACTGAATCAAAGCGCACAGACTAAAGTCCGTGCCACCTTGGCTCGTCGTGGCACAAGCTTTAGCCTGTGTTGACTTAAGTCCGCGGCCCGCTTAAACCTTACTAACGGCCTTCCGCATGCAGGATCTGAATATTCATATTCGGGTAGCTGCCGGGCGTTTCGTACTCCTGGCTGAACTGCTGTAGTGTCAATACGTATTGACTGCCGTTGTCATGGGTGTTGAGATAAGCGCCCGGCGCGCCGGGTGTTCCGGGATCCCGATCCCACGGGTCGTCGATTCGGACAAAGGTGTTATCGGCGCCGTCGCCATAGATACCGGTCACCACGATGGCGTGAAGACCGGGAACGGCCGCCGCAACCCACAACGGCCCCTTGGTTTGAACCAGGTCGCGAAGTGCGTCCACGCCGTAGCACTGCGGAGGTTCGGCCGTAAGTCCCCACGCGCTGGCGAGCGTCGGGATGTCGGAAGGCGCGAGCCCGTTCGCGTATGCGGCCCAGGTGCCGGTTCCCGCCGCGATGGCGGCCGGGTCGATACAGACGCGGTCGCGCCAACCCACCACCATGGCCGCGGACGCGGCCCAGCAGGACATGTTTGTCATTTGGTTCGTAAGTGGAACGTCGCTCCAATTTACATCGAAAGATTCGTTAGGCATGTGATTTTCCTTAAGTGAAGTTGAATTTCTGGGTTTAAGTCCAGTTCAGTGACGGATCGGGATTCGGACATTTTGGCAACCGCTTACAGATGAATGCCAGGATGGAAATTTCGTTGCCGCTCGACTGCGTCTGGCTGGGCGGCGGTGTAGCCGGCGCCGGCGGCGGCCCCGTCTGAACGGCTCTGGCATAGGTGGCCGAATGGATCTGGGCCCTTAAGGCGGGATTAATCGCGATCGGCCGCGCCGCGGCGGCCGGTGGAGGGGCCGGATGGGGCTGGACAACTGCCGGGTGCGGCTGGACTACGGTCGCATGCACCGGGACTACGGCCGGGCGCGGCTGGACTACCTCTACCCGCTCCAAGATCAAAGGCCGAGCCGCTACGGAACCCGGCCGGCCGGCTACGGCAGCCACACGCATCGGTTGCGGCGCTGGCGCGACCCGCGCGGCCACGGCGGGAGCGGGGTGAGGTGGCGGGGCTGCCGAAACCGGCCTCGCCGCCGGCGGAGGCGCGGCGTGTACGCTGGCCAGAACGAGTGGCGGAAAGCTTCGCAGCGGCTGGGGCTGGACGGCGCCAGTCCCATGTGATTTCACAACGATGTTGCGCGCAAACACTACGGCGGCGATGTACGCCGGCCAACTGCCTGCCGGTGGTACATTTCCATCGCTCAATTGAACTGTAGGATCGGCAAAGCGCCAGAACCGGGCGTAGAATGGGTCCGGCTGAAACCAGTGACGGGCTAATGCGACGCTGCAATATTCGAAAGACAATGAGTCGATTTCCGAGCTTCCCGATTGCGTTCCGAAAATGGCCTTAAGTTCAGCGGGCGCCTGATTCACCAGGTTCGCGATGTCGGAGCCGGCTATGGAAAAGCTCGGCCATGCGCCGTGATCGAAAATGTCGTAAGGAGCAAAGACTGTTGGCCCAAAGGTTCCGTTGCCAGTCGGGTCCGTTAGAAAATCGATCGCGGGATTGCACGCTGCCGTCCAATCGCGCCATTTGAGTTGGGGCGACTGCGCCGCGTAGGTCTCCTCGATCTGTCGAGACTGCTCCACTTGCGCCTTGAATCCCTTCGTTTCCCAGTCGCTCTCCGCTGCCTGCACCTGCGCTCGAGCGAGCGGCTCACCGGTGTTTTGCCACTGTGCCTGGATCTTCGGATCGGTGGACGCGGAGGCGGTGACCTTTTGATTGTTGTAATCCTGCGTGGCCGCGAACCAAACTTGCTGATACTGCTTGTAAGCCACCACGGCCGGGCTGTCAACCGGCAAGCCAGACGGGCCCGGCGCCGAAAGAAGGCCCTGCGCCGCTTGCACCTGGGCGGTCTGTTGTGCCGTTAGGGAACCTTGCGCCAATTGCGCGTTCTGCAATACTTCCCGATAGACGTCCGATAACGACCGATCGAGTGAAGGTTGAAATAGCGTGCCCTGCGGCAGAGCATTGGTCAGCGCCGAGAATTCCGCGAATATCTGCAATTCCTGGCTTGAGGCCGCATCGGCGAATCGCATTTGGTCCGGCGTGTAGCTGATCGGGGTCAATGCCGGGAAACTCAAAAAAGTATCCGGGCTTTCAAAGACAAGCTTCGCTTTGGCCATAAGCGCGAGTTGCGCAAGAGCATCCATATCGTTCACTCCTTTTCTCTTTGTTCCAATTCAGTGGAATGGGTCAGACAGACGCGCGGCGGCGGCCTCCGGCCGTTTCCACCCGTCTGCCCGACGCTGGATTTCTGTGCGAATGAAGCGCTAGATCCAGGCTTTAATGCTCGGATCCGGATTCGGGCATTTGGTCGTGATGACGTGGCACTTAAAGCCGGCGATTTGCATGCCATCTACCTTTAGGCCCTGATCGTCCCAATGGGAGTTCAAGTTCTGACTGGAGTACCCGCTGCTGGAATAGTGAGATGCGCTGCCGCCGAAAGAAAATGGCCCAATGCCGACGCTAACGCCACCACCCTGGGAAGAAGCGGACTGTTGCGTGATGTACTGGCCGGCGGCGGAGTCTTTGCGGATACCAAGAACCAGGTCCTTGATAAACACAACCGAAGTAGGATACGCGGGCAGGTACCCTTTCGGCGGGCTGCCGCCATCGCTGACCAGCAGATTCTTCGAGTCGGGGTTCGACTGGTCGAAGCGCCATGATTTACTCATCAGGAACGCGTCCTTGAACCATGACTTGATGATCGGGATCTGGCAGATCGAGAACGACAGGGAGAAGCTATCCAGCTCAAATCCACTATTGAATTGCGATTTGCTTTGGCTCGCGCTGGCGCTTCCGCTGGCGCCCAGACCGAAAAATCCGGCTTTCGCCGACACCGACCATCCGGACTTATTGAAACTCGAATTGCTGTACTGATGGAAATCGCCGCTACTAAAGCTGAAATTGCTCCATCCGCCGGCTGTGGCGAAGTCGGGCGGCGCAAGCGCGGTGTATAGGAAATCGCTCCCGGAAGAAATCCCGGTAAGCGTGGCATTGGTCATGTCCTGCTCATACTGCTGCTTCAACATCGCCAGATCGCGCCCCATTACCTGATTGATGTAGGCTGCTATCTCTTCGTAATCCTGCTTATAGCCGTTAGAGATCCAATCGTCCATGGCCGCCATCACCTGATCTCGTAAGATGCGGGCGTTAATCGCCCAATTCTGCACCGCCGCCGGGTCATTTCCGGCGAGCGCGTTGATGCGCGCCTGGTTGTATGTCAGCGCCGCATTATCGTAGGCCGCCATCTTCGAGTTGTACACCTGCACCAATGGACTGGGACCGGTAACTTGGGTCACATCCCCAGTCACCAGATCCGTCTTTTGAGTTGTGGTTTGGAGTAGTCCACGGAATTTCGCAATCTTGTCCTTGGTTGCCTGGTCAAGGTCCTGATCCATCACCTGGCTCATCGTCAGAATGAACTTATAACGGTCTGAAAGCGAGCCCTCGTTGTTGGCGACGCTAAACGACGAGAACTGCTGATTGCTTATGCTGGTAAGGTCGGGTACGAAGTCCAGAATGCGAGAGAGCATCTCCGCCTGCTGATAGACACGGTTAGTATCCGACGCGCGAAGTTGATCCAACTGAGCTGGCGTCAGCCCTCCTCCGGAGCTACTGCTCGGCGCGCTGGCCGAGGATCCGGACGAACTTCCGGCCGCGGCGCCAACCGACACGAGAGTGGTCGCCGCCTGTGGAGTAACAACGCCGGACAGGCCTTGCGATAAGAAACGGAAATCTTCCGGAGTTACCGGAATTCCCGGCGTACACCAGCTAAAGAAATTGTCAGTTGATTTGGGAACTGTGGCATCACCGTTGGTGAGCACGTCGTAGAGCTTGCCCATAATCGCGTTCGCGAGAACGTCGGGCTGTGTGGTTGTGGCCATCTCAATCCTCCTTGGATCGCGCCGGCTCTCGCGTTTGCGAATATAATGCCGACGCAGAGTGGTGAGCTTCAAGCGGAGACTGTTACAGTTTCTTTATCGCGATCCGGAAAGTTACGCCAACCACGATCCTCTTGCACAAACCGGACGAGCATGCGGGCCTGGCCGCGATAAGTCTTGGGCAAGAACAGTAACTGCTGATCTCAGATTGTGGGGCAGGTTATTAACCTGCCGCGGGTTATTAACCCGCGCGTCGTGCGTTATCAGCCCGCCTGCCGAGTGCGTCTGTCACTGTGTTTTCGGGCTTAACGCCGGAGGTGGTGACGCGGATCCACGATTGAGCGGACAGCGGGAGTGCGAACAGGGCCGAAGCAAGCGCCGATCCAGCCAGGAGACGGTGCAATTTAGACAGCATAACTTCCTTCCGTTGGCGGTATTTTTCGGTAGGTAAGTGAAGGCGGGCCCGGGCGCGCCTAGGGCGTGAAACAACTCGAACAACCAACAGGGTCCTGTGTCACCCACAGCCCATGCGAATAGGGAACCCAGACAGTATACACAATCGACCGCCGTTCTGGGTCCGGTTCTTTCACGCGGCGCGAAAGTCAACTAGGCTTGGATGCCCGCCCAAATCCGCTCCAGCCGAAGCACGAATCCCTCGACAGGGCCCTCGCCCTTTATCTCGGAGGCGCCGGCGATCGCCTCAACTGAGCCGTCGGCGCGGTAGATCTCTACCGAGCGCGTCTCGGGGATGAGTAACCATGCCAGGGCTGCGCCGTTAGCTGTCCATTCGCGCATTTTGGCTCTCAGAATCTCCAGTCGATCCGAGGCGGACTTCAACTCAATCACAAACTCCGGAGTTACGTGCCACATCGCCGTCTCGTCGGTCAAACCCTTGAGACGGTCGCGGGACACCCAGGCCGAATCCGGCGACCGGCGCGCGCCGTTTTTCAGGAAAAATCCAACGCTCGAGTCAAATGCTTCGGCACGCCCGTCTTGCTCGGCCCAAGCGAACAGTTGATAGGTGATGGCCGCGTTTCGCTGCCCGGTGCGAGGGTGAGCAGGGGGCAGGATGACATTGTCTCCTTCAGCGGTCGTTTCGATCCGGTAGTCGGGATACTCCGCGCAGAGGGCCAGAAACTGGGCATCCGTGAGAGGCGTATTCGCTGGCTGAAGCACCGCACCGGCGAACTTCTCGAAATGCTCGACCAACAACTGCATGACCTTGAGTTTATCGCGGGCCGTCTGCAACCCCCGGCCGCGCGGCAAGTTTCGCGAACTCGGCGCTCAAAAACCAGGCGGACGCTCGCTGGCTACGTTCAACGTCCGCTCCAGAGCCAGCCCGGCGCGTCCGAGCGTACCCTCGTCGAAAAGCCGTCCAATGAGCGTGACGCCGTGAGGCACCCTTCGAGGCGGGGAAAATTTGGGCAGCGGGTGCGCGGGATCCGGAGCCCAATCGCTTCGCGCCTCCGATACTTCAACGAAACCGGCCCGCAGAGTGAGAGACGGATGACCGGTGAAGTTGGTGATCGTCAACATTTCATCGCGCAGAGATGGGACCAATAGCAGGTCCACTTGAGAAAAGATGCGGGCCATTTCCTGGGCCACGCTCCGCCGGAAGCGGTCGGCCTGGACGAAGTCCACCGCGGAAAGGAAGCGGGCCTGGCGAAACAGGTTAGGCCATGCGTCGGGAACTTGCGCTTTGAGTTCCCTGAGGCCGCCCGCCAGCGTGAGTTCCTCGAAAGCGGCTGCACCTTCGGCAAATAGAATGAGGCTGAGTGAGTCGTACGGCCAATCCGGAAGGTACACCTCGATGGGAACCATGCCGAGTTTCCCGACGGTTTCGAGAGCTGCGCGGTCGACGTCGGTAGCCGGCGCCTCCTTCATCCAACTGGGGATGTAGCCGACACGCAGACCGGTCACCGCAGCGGACGCGTCAAAATCGAGGCGGCTCGGCACGCTGGAGACATCGCCAGGGTCCGGACCGGAAATCGCTTGCAAGACCAGGAGTCCGTCCTCCACTCCGCGCGTCATAGGTCCGAGTTTGTCGAGCGACCAACACAGAGTCATGGCGCCGGTGCGCGGCACGCGGCCATAAGTAGGCCGCAGTCCCGTGACGCCGCAGCGCATGGAAGGACTAACGATGCTGCCGCCGGTTTCGCTGCCGATGGAGAAGCCCACCAATCCTGCAGCCGTAGCCGCGCCCGGGCCGGCGCTCGATCCGGACGCGCCTTCTTCCAGCAGCCATGGATTCATCGTCTGACCGCCGAACCAGATGTCGTTCAGCGCAAGCGCGCCCAGGCTCAGCTTGGCGACGAGTACGGCGCCTGCGTCGTGGAGCCGCTTCACTACCACGGCATCTTGCGCGGGCACGCGATTTAGATACGGTTCAGCGCCGTAGGTGGTGGGAATCCCGGCGGTGTCAAGCAGGTCTTTCGCGCCCCACGGTATGCCGTGCAGCGGCCCGCGGTAATGTCCGGCGGCAATCTCACGGTCGGCCTGTTCGGCTTGCGACAGGGCCAAGTCGCTGGTGAGCGTGATCACGCAGCGCAGCTTGGAATTGAAGCGCTGCAGGCGGTCCAGATATAGGCGCGTGAGACGCACCGACGTGAGCTGGCGCGCTTCCATCCATCGGGACAGTTGGGACAGCGGAGCGAAGGCGATGTCGTCGTCGTTGGAGGGAAGGGAGCGGGGCGCGTTTGCCACGCGCACGAAACGATCTCTTCCGGGGCCGGCGGGTTCGGTTCCGGCAGGTTGGATCAGGGATGCGGGCTCCCAGCGGGTAGCCGGCGCAATGGAGGGCGGTGGGGCGAATTTGCGCGGTCCGGTGCGGCGTTCGTAGAGCGGCGCCATCGCACTGCGCCAATTGCCCGCGGCCGTCTCGCGTTCTGACGGAGTGAGCGGAAACCGCACCAGCTTTTCGGCTTCAACGAAGGTGGATACCGTGACCGGCGGACCTGCATCGGGCGCAGTACCGAAGGCGGGTGGGGCGCCTGGCGGAAGTGCTGTCGAAGTTGGCGGCGCCGGTTTGCGGCAGGCAACCAAGGTCGACAGGAGAGCGGTCGAGGCGCGGTTCAAGAATCGCCGGCGCGAGTTTGACATGTTTTCTCAGACCACATTGTAACGGGCGCAATCCACGCAACTCTTTAGCGGTAGACAGCGCAGCCACGGGCTTCCAGGCCCGCGATCCAGGGCGGCGGGGCCAGCGATTCCACCCAGCGTAAATCGAGTTTCTCCAGCCGCGGCAAGGTCACGATACTCTCGGGCAACATCGCCAACGGATTCCCGCGCAGGTCGATCTGCCGCAATTCTCGCAACTCTCCGATTGACTCTGGTAATGTTGTGAGTTGATTATTCCGCAGGTGAAGTTCGCGCAAACGCGACAGGCGAGCGATCTCCTCCGGCAATGACGTCAGTCGATTGTCGGATGCCCGCAGCTCGATGAGGCTCACCATTCGGCTGACCGATTCCGGCAGCACTGCGAAAGCGTTCTGACTGATGTTCAAATAACGCAACTTTTGCAAACGGCCAAGCGACGCGGGTAACGAGGTTAAACGGTTGTCATGAAGATAGAGGAAGTCTGCGAGGCCATCTAGGTCGCCGAGCGCGTTCGGCAAGCTCGTCAACACGTTGTGCCCGAGATCGAGCATGCGCAGTTTCTTCAGACCGCCGATGCGCTCGGACACCTCGTATAGCCCGTTGTCGGCCAGCACCAGGGTTTCCAACTCCGGCTGGTCCCAGACCGAATCCGGCACGTGGCCAAGCCCTTGTTTCCAAAAACTCAGATGCCGGGACATGGAGGGTTGTCGAGCGCCAGGCTACTGGCGTATTTACGACAAGATCAATGTGAACGGGTCCGACTGCTTCGATGCGTCGGTCAATGCCGCCCTGAAAACGAACTTTGTTCCAGCACGATCGTTCTTGTCAGCTACCGGCAGGTTATCGGTTGACTCATAGGAACCGCTATTTGTCGCCGGGAAACTCGATTCTGTCAAACTGAATGGCGACGCCCAGACGTTGTTGTTCAGATTGGAAGGAAAGTCAATCTCGAAATCCGGCGGCGGTGTAAGCACTGCGAAGAACTGAACCTTGTCGCCGAAGGCGACATTCTGGCCGGCTGGAGGGAAAGGTATCCAATGACTACCGGATTCAATTTCCATCACGTTTGTCGCCACCGTCCAGCGCACGTTATATTGCACGCTGGCCGCCGTCGTTACGATAAAACTTCCATTCGGATCCACCTGGATCTGCGGATCGTCCGCCGGAACGATGCCGCTCACCGCGAGAGTGTACTTCGTATCGCCCGAGAGTGCAAGAACCGTGAAAAAACCGCTAGGGCCGCCTTCGGGAACGGCGATTGATTCCGTTCCGAGAATGGAAGGATCGTCGAACGCCAGCGTATAGGCGGGCATGCTCCAACCGGAGCCAGCCTGTACCCTCACGAACCAACCGATCTGATCTCCCGGCGCCACGACTACCTTGCTTGCATTCGACCCATCGCCGAAGGCCCGATAGTTGTATACAGGCGATCCGAGTATGAAATTGACATTCACCAGAATCAGGAACTGACTGGGATGACGGCTTGGCGAAGGATTCATGGCAACCTTTCGAAACTGGATTTGAGCCGCTTCGGATTATACCGCCTTGCTTCCAGAAGCGCTACCTCACTTGCTCTTGCCGTTTCCGGCCACTAGCTTTTGGAAACCGGGATCCGCGCGGAGCGGCGCCAAGTCGGGTTCCTGTGCGATTTCGCCCGCGCTGTAACCCAGGGCAACCGCATTTTTGAGCGCTTGCAATGCCTGGTTCCCCAGACCTGCGGTAGCATAAACGCGAGCCGCGAAGAACTGAACGCCGGCATCTTTGGGTTCTTGTTTCATGGCCCGAGTAATTTCGGCGAAGGCTTCCTCGCGCCGGCCGAGCTTCACCAGATAGATGGCGTAATTGGTGCGCAACTGTTGATTGGCGGGGTTCAAACTTAGTTGCTCGCTCGCCAGAATAGCGGCTTTCGCGAACGCTTGACCGGCCCGTGCGCGCTCACCCGGCACCTGCCAGAGAGCATCGCCGAGGTTGCCCCAGTTGATGGCATTATTGGGCTGAAGCTTGGTCGCTTGCTCAAACTGCTTGGTCGCCTCCTGGTACTTACCCTGAAAGAAGCGCACGGTGCCGAGATTGGAGTATGCCAGCGCGGTCGGCCGGATCGCCAGCGATTTTTCAAACTCCAGCGCCGCCTCAGGCCAGCGATTCTGCACAAAATACAACGCTCCCAGGTTGTAGTGCAGCGCCGGATTCTCCGGAGCGATCCCTATCCCGGTGAGGAAGCTGTGGGCGGATTTCTCAAATTCGTGATGGTTCAGGTAGAAAACGCCGAGTCTCTGATAGGTGGGCCAATATCCGGGCCGCAGACGGATCGCCTGCTCCAACGTCTGCTCCGCTTCCTGATTGCGCCCCGCCTTGTCGAGGATGTTCGCCAGCAGTCCGTAGGATTCAACATCGTTGGGCTCGGCTTGTTGATACTGGCGGAAAAGAGCGATCGCCCGATCCGCATCGCCAGTCGCATCGCGGATGAGAGCCTGTACCAGCAGAACGTCTGGAGTCACACCGGCCTCCGCAGCCCGGTTTGCCTCCGCGTCACCCTTTGCCAGCGAGACTTGGTCATGCGTCGCCATGTAGGAACGAAGATGAGCCAGGGCTAGCTTGGCTCGCGCGGCGGCGAACGCGGGATCGGCATCCACCGCCTTTTGCAGCAGATCCACCGACTGATCGTAATGGCGATCGTTCAGCGCGCCCTGTCCCTGAACATACAGCGCATAAGCGCTTGCATTCGCCGCGGTCTGGCCCGCGTGGGTGGCCCCCGCTGCGGGAAGAGAAGCGGCGTGGAAAAGCCTGGCAAGACTCGCCGCAAGCGCGTTCTGCAGCCCGGACGCGTCCGGCGGAACCGTGATTGTACTCGAGTCCTTCAAGCGGGCCGTGCGCGCGTCCGCCAGGTCGAGTGTGATCTGCAGCCCATCGGGATTCTTCTGCACGGCCCCGGAAAGAGCGAGCGTGGCATTGAACATCCTGCGTGCGTCCGAAATCGTATGGACCTGGTTGCGGCGGACCTCGGCTGAAGGAACTACCAGCAGGGCTTGTCCTGGGCCACCACTCCGGGACAGCATGCTGGTCACCGTCTCCTGGAGTCCGACGGTTAGAGTCTGGCTTGCCTGGTCCGAGCCGAGATTTTCGAATGGGAGGACCACGACCGTCTGATCCGCGGGAGAAACGGATTCGCGAAAAGGCCCCAGATGACCCCGCCACGAAATCGCGGCTCCCGCGAGCGCGATTCCCAAAGCCACGGCGCCGGTCAGCACTACGCGCTTTCTGCGTGGCCGGACTGGAGGGCGATTCAGAGTTTGCGTCGCAATATTCGAAACCGCCATCGCCGTCTGCGAGCGGAGTCCTAACTCCCCGAGAACCTCTGCGATGCTGGCTGACCGATCCTGAAGTTCGCGAGCGGTGGCGTGCGTAACTGCGTCCGCTACAAAAGAGGGAAGATCGGGCCGAATCGCCGGCAGGGGTTCGGGCGCCTCATGCAGGACCTTCCGGTACAGAGCTTCTGTCGACGGCGCCGCGTACATCGGACGCCCCGCGGCCAGCTCGTAAATGAGCGAGCCGAAAGAGTACACCTCGCTCCGGACCGTAGCCGGTTCGCCGTTCAGGACTTCTGGCGCCATGTATTGGATGGTCCCCAGAATCCCGCCGGGGCGGGTCAGGTCCGTGCCTTCATGGAACTTGGCGAGCCCGAAGTCGACGAGCTTCAGTTCCCCAAGCCCGCTGAACATGCAGTTGGCGGGCTTGATGTCGCGGTGCAGAATCCCGCGCCGGTGCGTGAAATCGAGACCCGCGCCAAGCTGGCTGGCGATGCGTAGAATCTCCTCGATCGCCAACCCGCTCCCTTGGATTCGGTCCCGCAGCGTGCCTCCGGACAGATATTCAAGCGCCAGGAAAGGCTCGTCATCCCATTCGCCAATTTCGTAGACGACAGCGATATTGGGATGATTCAGAGCCGCGATCGCGTGCGCTTCCCTCCGGAACCGCTCTAGCGCAGCGGGCGAATCCACCTGGGCGGACCCGAGGAACTTGAGCGCGACGATACGATCCAAGCGTTTATCGCGAGCCTGATACACCACGCCCATTCCACCGCGACCACACACCTGGAGGAGCTCATAATGCGGGTGCTCAGTTCTTTGAGGCAAGGCTGTGCAATGTGTTGAGTGTAGCGCGAACGTCTCCGTCTTCGTCCCTCCCAGACTCGGGCCCGTTGATCGCCCCTCGGTTGTTCTAGAATCATCCGCATGTCCCCAGATTCTCTATTCTCCGTCTGCAACACCCTGGTGCTGCCCGCCTGGCTCCTGCTTCTCGTCGCGCCCCGCTGGCGCTGGACAACCCGTGTGGCAATTATCGTACCGTTACTGTTGGCCACCACGTACCTGGTGTTAATAGTGACAAATTTCAGGCCCGGCCAAGGCGGTTTTGGTTCGCTCGATCAAGTGTCCAAGCTCTTTGCCCATCCCAACCTACTGCTCGCCGGTTGGGTCCACTATCTCGCATTCGACCTGTTTACAGGAGCTTGGGAGGTGCGCGACGCCACGAATCTCGGTATCCGCCAAGTTTTTGTCATACCTTGCCTTGTGCTCACGTTTCTCTTTGGACCGATCGGTTTGCTACTGTACTTCGCGCTAAGGAGTACCACGCGCGGGCTGGTTGCGATCAAGTAACTCTTTACAAGAAACCACAAATAAGGCATCATGTTTGCAACCTCAGGAACGCGCGGTTATCAAATGACGTCTTTCTTAGATAGAACTGGGGTTTTACGACCTTGTCGTCGATATATATAACTATCGAGGCAAACTTATGGACATCTTGGGTGAAAAAAAGTTCATCGAGTTACCAGGCGAGAGAACGCATGAATTGCCCCCTTTGCTGGTCCGTGACACGGCCGACGTCAGGCGGCTGGACCGGGTCATGAATCTCGCCGGCAACATCGTCGACAGTGACGACATGCTTCCCGATTTGCCAGGCGATCCGCTCCAGGCTGAATTGGAACACGATCGCCGCAAGATGGACTTGGCCGTCAACCTGGTCGATCAATACGTGGGTCTCATCCGTCACTGGCAGTGGGGCGACAGCATTCTTGAGTGGATCCGGCAGTGTGAAATCACTTTCGGCGCCCGGCTGGAGTTGCGGAATTTACTCCGCCCCGACGTCTGGCCCCACGCCGGACGCAGCAGCTTCGTGACACTGCTAGCAGACAAAGCGGTGAAAACCTCCGGCGTTGAATTACACAAGGCCGTCGGTCTGCGGCTGACGTTCCGGCAGCCGCCACCCATCTCCTGCTTCTCGAATCAGTTTCTCTTTTACCTCAACGGCACTGTTGCGTCCACTGCCTACGACACGTGGGCTCATCTGAGTCCCGACCCGGTGTCCTGTCTTCCGCCGGAGCGCTTCAGGTTTGACGTGGTCAATATGTCGGTGCAGTAACCGGCTGCCTGGACTTGACCCCCCCCCAATGTGGGGCGGACGCCGGGCGGACGCCCTCGTCCGCGCGCGACCCCCTGGTCGCGTTCCGCCGATTATAAACGGCCTGAATTCGCCCTTCTAGCCCCGAACGTTAGTGAGGGGAACTTCACCCTTCCCCTTTGCTAGGGTTCGGAGCCAACAAAATATGTAAACTGCACATGCGCGCCCCCCTGGTCGCGCTATTCCGCCCAGCGTGGCTCCAGCGCAGAAAGTAAAAAGATCCCTCCCGCCCTCGTTAAACCGAAGCCGCGCGCTACAATGAAGTGAATGTTGTCCGCGCCGGTGGCGCTTTCTCGAGTCAACGACTTGGAGCTGGCCATCAGTTCCGTCCTCCGCGGTAAAGCGGAAACCGTGCGCCTGTCCTTGGTGTGCCTCCTGGCGCGCGGACACCTGTTGATTGAAGACGTCCCCGGTGTGGGGAAAACCACCTTAGCGCATGCCTTGGCGAGGTCCGTCGATTGCGGATTTCACCGCCTCCAATGCACCAGCGACATGCTGCCCAGCGATGTGCTCGGCGTCACCATCTATAACGCTCACAGCGGAGAATTCGAGTTTAAGCGCGGGCCCGTTTTTACCAATTTCCTGCTGGCCGACGAGATCAATCGAGCCACTCCTAAGACGCAATCGGCGCTGCTCGAAGCCATGAATGAGGTGCAGGTCACCATTGAAGGTCATTCCTACGCGCTGGACCAACCCTTCATGGTGATCGCTACTCAAAACCCCGTGGAGCACCACGGAACCTATCCGCTGCCGGAAAGCCAGCTCGACCGTTTTCTTCTCCGCCTGCGCGTCGGTTATCCCGACCGGCAAGCCGAGCGCGAAATCGTCCGCAACCCGGAATCCGCCCAGCACGAGCATCTGCGGCCGGTGCTCAGCGCCGAAGAACTGCTGTACCTGCAGGATCAGGTCACCCGAGTGTCGGTGGATGAGACGCTGGTTGACTACATTCTCGCGATCGTCGAAAAGACACGCGCGTATGAGACGCTTTCTCTTGGCGTCAGCCCGCGCGGCGCGCAAGCCTTATATCGCGCCACCCAAGCCCTGGCGCTGCTCCAAGGCCGCGACTACGTCATCCCCGACGACATTAAACGCCTGGTAGTTCCCGTCTGCGCGCACCGGATTTCTGTCAATTCCCGCGCCTCGCTCTCGCAGCGCGGCGCCGAGCTGAGCGAGCGAATCTTGCAGGAAATTCTCACCATGGTGGACGTGCCGCTCTAACGGCTTCAAATTTTCAAATGAAAACTGCAATCATCGGCCTTCCCATGGTCGGCAAGACATCTCTGTTTACCATTCTCACTGGAGTGCATGAATCCGCGCGGGTCGGGACCATGGAGGCTCGCGTGGGCGTGACCAAGGTTCCCGACGGCCGGCTGGACGCCCTCGCCGCGATTTTCGATCCGCCCAAGATCACCCACGCCACCGTTGAGTATTTCGATTTCCCGGCGATTTCGAAGGAGGCCTTGCGCGATCCCGGCTATCTCGCCAGCATGCGCGTCGCCGATGCGCTGGCGCATGTCCTGCGCTGCTTTCAAAGCGACACCGTGCCGCATGAAAAGGGCGATGTGAACCCGCTGCGGGACCTGGATGACGTGGAGACTGAGCTGATTCTCAGCGATCTGGTGGTGGTTGAGAAACGCATGGAGCGCGTGGAAAAAGATCGCAAAAAAGCCAAGACGCCCGAACTCGACCGCGAAGCCGTTCTGCTCGAACGCTGCAAAACCACGCTCGAATCGAACCTGGCGTTGCGCACCCTCGAGCTAGCGCCGGAAGAAGAAAAGACCATCCGCGGATTCCAGTTTCTGTCCCAAAAGCCGATGCTGTATGTGCTCAACCTGGGCGAAGAAGACGCCGGCCGCATGCACCAGATTGAGGAGCAATATCGCACCGGTCCGCTCTCTGGCCGTGCCCACACCGGCGTGACGGCGATTTGCGGCAAGATCGAAGCCGAGCTGGCCGAACTCTCGCCCGAGGAAGCGCAGGAATACGTCTCGAGCTATGGCCTCAAGGAGCCGGGCCTGCATCGCCTGATCTCTGCCACGTATTCTGTCCTCGGTCTGATGTCGTTTCTGACCGCGGGCGAAACGGAGGTGCGTGCCTGGACCATCCCGATCCATAGCACCGCGCAAAAAGCCGCCGGCGCCATCCATAGCGACTTCGAGAAAAAGTTCATCCGCGCCGAAGTCGTCAACTGGAAGTCGCTAGTCGACCTCAACGGCTACCCAGGCGTGCGCGAAAAAGGCCTGCTGCGTCTGGAAGGAAAAGAGTACATCGTCAAAGACGGCGACGTGCTGGTCATCCGCCACGGCTAGCTGCTAGCCTGTGGGGCAGGTTGTCAACCTGCGGCCGATTGTTAATCGGCCCCTGCGGTTTATACATTTTGTCAGCCCCGAACGTTAGTGAAGGGAAGGGCGAAATTCCCCTCACTGACGTTCGGGGCCGGAAGAGTGAATTGCACAGGCGTTAGCCTGTGCCACGAGGCAGCCAAGGTGGCACGGACTTTAGTCTGTGCAGAAAATGTAGAAACTCCAGGCATAGGCGTTAGCCTGTGAACGGCCGATTGTTAATTGGCGCGGCGCTGCACAAACACCAGATCCGGCCATCGTCCGAACTTAAATCCAATTTCGCGAAAGTGTGCCACGCGCTCAAAACCCAGCCGCTCGTGCATACGTATCGAGGCGGAATTCTCCGCGTCCACCCCGCCCACCATCACATGCTTGCCAAGCCCGCGCGCATAGGGAAACAGCGCTTGGACGAGCGCGCTTCCCACGCCCTTGCCACGCTGGTCCGCCCGAACATGAACCGTATGCTCAACCGTGTAGCGATAGCCTGGCCAAGCCCGAAAATCGCCGAACGAAGAAAACCCGATGACGTCGTCCGCAACGCAAGCAACCAGCACCGGATAGCCGGCCGCGCAACGCGCTTCAAACCAAGCCAAGCGGTCCTCGATCGAAACCGGCTGCTCCGCATACACCGCCGTGGAGGTAGCGATTACGTCGTTATAGATTCCCAGGATTCCCGGAAGGTCCGAACGAGCCGCCTCTCGAATCAACATGAAATCTACTATAGTGGACTAGATGTCCACTATGCAAGATCCCGTGACACAGGCGATCGCCGCCCGCATCCGCTCTGAACGCGCGCAACGCGACTGGTCGATCGAGGACCTGGCCCGGCGTTCCGGAGTCTCGCGCGCCATGATCAGCAAAATTGAACGCGCGGAGTCCAGCCCGACCGCCGTCGTAATCGCCCGCTTATCCGGCGCTTTCGATGTCACGATGTCGGACTTGCTAGCCGTGCATAAAGCCGAGCCGAAACTGCTTTCCCGCCGCGCGGAACAGCAGCTCTGGAAAGATCCCGGCTCAGGCTACACTCGGCGCGCCATCTCGCCCCGCCCGAACTCCACACTGCAACTGGTGCACGTGAAATTGCCGGCGCACGCGAAAATCGGCTTTCCCGCCACGGCCTACGATTTCTTGCATCAGCAGATCTGGGTGCGATCGGGCGTTTTGCACTTCACGGAGGGGTCGCACACGCATGTGCTGGAGCGCGGCGATTGCCTCCAGCTCGGGCCGCCCCAGAATTGCGTCTTTCATAATCCCGGCGAGAAGCCCTGTAAGTATCTGGTCGCGGTGGTCGTGCGCAGGCTGTGAAGGCTATGAGCCACCGAAGGTCGGCAAGCAAGCAGACGGCGGCATTGCCGGCTCGAGTCCGAGCTCCTTCGCTTTGGAACTATCCCAGTCTGTGTCCCCTGGCGCTTTGCCTGAAGGCAGTTGTCCGAGGGGACCTCGACCCTCCTCTCACTCACGTTCGGGGCTAGCTAGATCACAGCCCGGCCCGATGATCAATCGGCCCGCTGCGCCGCGCTCCTCGACAAATGCTTGTAATACTACAGAGCCTGGTTTAGCATCAGCTTGGTCGCGAAAATAATCTGTCCCACGCTCTGAGATGTGCCCTTTGTAGATAGCCGAAGGATGTAAATCTTTGGAGGAAAGTCGTTCAGACTCGCCAGTTTTCAAGCGCGAGATGAACTCCCGTTTTCTGAATCATCCGAAAGTCATCGGTATTGCCCGTTACTAAGGGCAGGCTCAGTCGAACCGCGATGGCGGCGATCAAACAGTCGGGTAGCTCAACAACGCCGCCCTGTTTTCGCGCCGTCGCTTTGATTATGGCTGCGGCGAGATAGTCGGCGCTGATCGGCGTGATCTCTTCGTTCTGCCCAAGCCAACCCAGCACCTTCCTTAGCTGGCCGGTGGCTCCCTTGAACTCAAGACCGTAAACAATCTCGTAGACGGTGACGCTCGTAAACGTGAATACGGCGTGGTCTTTGAAGTAACCAGCGGCTCGGCTCGCTACGGCGGCGTTGTGGCCCTTGAGGTACTCGGACAATATGTCGGTATCGAGGATCGACTTCGCGGTCATGTCAAAGACGTATGTTCCCGTTTGCTCGGCCGCCGTCTCTCGTCATATGCCATTGACACGACATCGTCCAGTAGAGCGGAATCTTCCGGGCTGCCAAACAAGCCCAAACCCTGCTCAAAGACGCTCTGACGTATCGAGAAAACTTTGGGCGCATTCGCCAGCTTGGGCAACTGGGCAACCGCTCGCTCGATGAATTCTTCGACCGACGCAACCTGCCCAGCACGAATTGCCTCCCGGACTACCTGCTCTTGTTCGGGGCTGAGAGTGATCGTCATTCTGTCATCCTCTTACGGCGCAGTCTTGTTACGGCGCTGTCTCGCTCGGCGCCGCGCTCTTCGACAAATGCTTGTAATACGCCAGATCCTGATCCACTATCAGCTTGGTCGCGAAAATAATTTGCCCGGCGTGCCCCGAGAAATGCTCCACGACATGATAGATGGCCTCCATTACCGTGGCCGTGTATCCTTGCGGATGGATCACTTCGGTCAATCGGTCGCCGCTTTGGTCGCGAATAATCGCGACGGCGTCGGACACCACTCCATTCAGCTTATGCGCCAGTTCCTCGGGCGCAACTCCGCCGCGCGCCGCAAACTCCGCATCGCGGTCGCGGTGATCGATCCGGCCGCCCACGCCCGAACAGATCCATTGCGTGACATTTCCGCACAAATGCAACACCAGATTCCCAATGGAATTGTCGGATTTGCCGGAGCGCGCCCAAACCTGCTCCGCCGTCAGCCGGCCCAGGCAATCGTCAATGCGTTCGGCCTGCTGCTTCAATGTGTCGCAGCTACAGTCAATAAACAGCTCAATGAGTTCGGTCCCACCGCTCATAGTTCCTCCGACCAGTTTTCCAGAACGTGCTTCGCGTGGCCGGTAAACTGATCGGCCAAAGCGCCGTCAATCAGGCGGTGATCGAAAGTCAATGCGAGATAACACTGGCTGCGAATGGCAATTGCGTCATCCACCACCGCCGGAACCTTCTCCACCATGCCGACGCCTAGAATCGCCACCTGCGGCTGATTGATAATGGGCGTGGCGAAGATGCTGCCGAAACTTCCGAAATTCGTGATCGAGAAGGTTCCGCCCTGCACTTCGTCCGGGCGCAATTGGCGCGACCGCGCCCTTCCGGAAAGATCGACAATGGCGCGCTGCAGGCCGGTAACGTTCATACCGTCGGCCCCGCGAATCACGGGCACGATGAGACCATTCTCCAGCGCCACCGCGATTCCGATGTTGATGTCCTGGTGATACAGAATGCTGGTGTCCTGAATCGAAGCGTTCAGGATGGGAAACGCGCGAATCGCTTCCACCGCGGCGCGCGTGACAAACGGCAGGAATGTCAGGGAGAAACCGTTGCGCTGCTGAAACTCGGCTTTGTGCTTGTCCCGCATCTTCGCCACTTTGGTCATGTCCACCCGATGCACAGTGGTCACATGCGCCGAAGTTTGCTTGCTGATGAGCATGTGCTTGGCGATGCTTTGCCGCATGGTGCTCATGGGCTCGACCCGTGCGCGATGAGCGGCAGCCACCGGAGCGGGCGCGGGCGGAGGAGCTGTCGGCTGGACGCTGGGAGCGGGTGCGGGCTTGGCCGGGGAGGATGCTGGGGCGGCAGGTGCCGGAGGTGCGGCCGGAGGTGGCGGCGTCGCTTGCGCCATGGTACGCGCGCCCTGCGCGGACATATAGCTCTCCACGTCCTGCTTCGTGATGCGGCCGCCGGCCCCGGTGCCTTTCACTTGCTTCAAATCGATGTTGTATTCCCGCGCCATCTTGCGCACCAGAGGCGACAGCGGACCATCGGGCTGCTCCACTTCAGCGGCGGGCTTTGCTGCTGGAACCGGAGCCTGCGCGACAGGGAGTGCCGCAGGGAGTGCCGCAGGGAGTGCGGCTGGGGGCGGGGGAGCCGGGGGTTCAACTGCCTTCGCCGCCGCTCCGGCTCCGTTGCCGGCGCTTTCGTCGATCTTGCCAACCACGGTGGCGATCGCCACCGTTTTGCCTTCGTCCACCAATACCTCACTGAGCACGCCGGCCGCCGGGGATGGTATTTCAGTATCCACTTTATCCGTCGAGATCTCAAACAGCGGCTCGTCTCGCTCTACGTGCTCGCCCTGTTTCTTGAGCCACTTGGTCAAGGTCCCTTCGACGATGCTTTCGCCCATCTGCGGCATCACGATATCGATCATTTAACTGGTCTCCGTAAGCTCTACAATCTCTAGTTCGAAGTGCCGCGCGAAATTCCGCGCCAGCGCGTCCGTCACTGCCCCGCGGCTTGCGTCAACGCCCAGCTCGCGCAACGAAGTGACTGGCCGGCTAAGCCCGCAGGGCACGATGTATTGGAAATAGCTCAAATCCGTCGTATGATTCAACGCAAATCCGTGGGACGTCACCCACCGGCTGATGTGCACGCCGATGGCAGCCACTTTCCTCCCGTCTACCCACACGCCGGTCATGCCTTCCACTCTTCCGGCTTCAATCCCGAACTCGAGCAGCGCGTCAATAATGGCCTGCTCGAGAGTGCGAACGTACGCATGCACGTCGCGTTTCCATTCTCTCAAATCGAGAATCGGGTAACCCACAATCTGCCCTGGTCCGTGATAAGTGATGTCTCCGCCGCGATTGGTCGAGTAAAATGCGATGCCGCTCCGTTCCAACACCTGTTCGGAAGCAAGCAGGTTTTCCTGCCGCCCGTTGCGGCCGAGCGTGATCACGTGCGGGTGTTCCACGAACAAGAGTTGATCCGGAATCCGGCCCAGTTGCCGCTCCCCGACCATCTGATTCTGCAACGCCAGGGCGTCTTCATAACGCAGCCGCCCCAGTTCGCGAACTTGACACCCGTTCAACGAATTCATCGCGCGCATATCAGGCGTTGATTTGCAATCCGTACACGTTGTTGAACGCGTCGCCCATGGCCTCATACAAAGTCGGATGAGCATGGATCGTGTTCATCATGGTCTCCACCGTGGCCTCGGCTTCCATCGCCGTCACGCCTTCGGAAATCAGCTCGAAAGCCTCCGGGCCTATGATGTGCACGCCGAGGATCTCTCCGTAAGTCGAGTCGGAAACCACCTTCACGAAGCCGTCATGCTGGCCCAGGATGCTCGCTTTGCTGTTGGCGGCGAATGGAAATTTGCCAATTTTCACCTTGAACCCCTGCGCGCGCGCCTGTGCCTCGGTCAAGCCGACACTGCCGATGCCCGGCTCCGTATAGGTGCAACTCGGGATGCGATTTTTGTTGATCGGCTTGGCCGGCTTGCCGGCCATGTGCGCCACCGCGACCATGCCTTCCATCGCCGCGACATGGGCCAGTAGCGGCGTACCCGCAACGATATCGCCGATCGCGTACACTCCCAGTTCGCCGGTTTGCTGATACGGGTCCACCTTGACAAAACCGCGGTCCAATTCCACCTTGCTATTTTCGAGACCCAGATTGTCCGTGTTCGGTTTGCGGCCCACTGCGACCAGCAGCGCGTCGGCTTGAATCTCTTCCCGCTTGCCGTTCGCCAGCGCGGCGCAGAACCGCACGCCCGTCTCGGTCCTCTCAATATCTTCGGCCTTCGCCCCGGTCTCGCAGCGAATCCCCGTCTTGCGGAAAGTCCGTTCCAATTCCTTCGAAACTTCTTCATCCTCCACCGGAACCAGCCGGGGCAGCATCTCGAGCAGCGTGACTTTGCTGCCAAACCGGTTGAAAATGGACGCAAACTCCACGCCCACGGCCCCCGCTCCGATAATGGCCAGGCTCTTCGGCACTTCCGTCAGATCCAGAATCTCGATATTGGTGAGAATCGTCTTGGAGTCGGGCGCCAGTCCCGGAAGCATGCGCGCGTCGGAACCGCTGGCCAGAATAACGTTTTTGGCCTCCAATGTTTGCGTGCCCTGGCCGCCTTCCACTTCCACCTGGACCAGATTGTTAGCGCGAGACTTCAGCTTGGCATAGCCCTTGATCACCTCGACTTTGTTCTTCTTCATCAGGAACTCCACGCCCTTGGCGTGTTTCGAGACGATCTTGTTTTTCCGGTCCAGCACTTGCGGATAATCGAGCCGCGGATTCTCGCACAAAATCCCCTGTTCCGCCGAGTGCTTGAAGTACTCCCAGACATCGGCCGTGTGCAACAGCGACTTGGTCGGAATGCACCCGACATGCAGGCAGGTCCCACCCAGCTTCGGGTCTTTTTCGACAATCGCCGTCTTCAGGCCGTACTGGCCGGCGCGCACCGCCGCGGAGTAGCCGCCCGGACCACTCCCAATAATGATCAGATCGTAAGCCATAAATTTCAGGATACCTTTATGAGATGAACCTCAGGCCCGCTTGGGTGCAGGCCGCCAGGTTGTGTGGGGCAGGATGCTATCCTGCGGCCGATTGTTAATCGGCCCGGAACAGCACAATCCTTCTGTTTCTCGACATTCCTGGTCAAACAGGTTGTCCGGCTCGCGTCAACCTCGTGCCCTTCCTCACTTCCGAGCATAGCGACCCTGTCAAGTGCGCCGTTTTCATTCTTCCTTCTGTGTGCCCCGGCGCTCGTCCGAAACAGGTTGACAACAGTTGACAGTTCCTGATAGTTGTGACGGGCCTAATTATCCTGCGGGATCAACTGTGGGTCGAGATCCGCATTAGTAAAGACTGGCCGTTACTCCGCGACAATTTACTTGACTGACGTGCTCGCACCCAGTCCATTGGCAGGGCAGCCCTTACAGATACCGAAGCCGCTGCCATCGGACTGAATGAAGCCGCAAGTCGAAGTGAGGTGGGTGAATTCCGCCTGGCTCAAGACCGCGTCGGAGAATTCGGTCTCGGTCACCTCGTAGCTCGGAGCGGCGGTCGAGGTGTTCTGGTGCAGCG
This sequence comes from Bryobacterales bacterium, assembly GCA_963836595.1. GTDB lineage: Bacteria > Acidobacteriota > Terriglobia > Bryobacterales > Bryobacteraceae > DATFZA01. Next base: position 932,898 of record CAWIKC010000001.1, on the reverse strand, counting down.
TGGTGCCCCAGGCGCGCAGACCTGGCGCCAGGGTCGTGGCCGTGGCCGCGTTGCAGATTGCGTCCTCGGTCGCGATCACTTTGATTACCACCGAAGTGGGGATGGCGGGGGTCAGCGGGTTACTGATCAGCGACTTCACCACGGACAACGACTGCAAAGCATTCGGGGTCACCGAACAGGTGCAGCAGGAGATCAATTCTTCCGCTGGATCGAACGTATATACGTTTGCGCACAGGTTCTGGGCGGCTCCATTGGCGACCGTGACTCCCGTGTTACTGAGGTTGACGAACGAATCGCCGATATTCAGGTTAGTCGCATAGCGGACGTGGAACACCGCGCCCACAGTGATGGGAGCGGAAGCCGAGTTCCCGGTGCCGCCATTGGTTGAGGTGACAGCGCTGGTAACGTTGGTATATATCCCCTCGATCGTACCCGTGAGGCCGAGTAGCTGAAAGTTACAGGATGCCCCCGCCGGAATCGTTAGCCCGCTCGCGCTGAAGCCGGTATCCGTACTCGTGAAGGTACCAGGAGGAATGCCACATGTCGTAGGAGAAAAGCCGAATGCTCCGATCGTCGCCCCAGTCACACCAATAGGAAAAGTATCGCTGAAGGCAACCCCCGTCAGAGCAACCGTTGTATTGGGATTGACGATAGTGAAGCTCAGGTCGGTTTCCCCGCCCACCAGAATCTGCGTCGGGAAGAAGGATTTGCTGATCACCGGCGGAAGCGTAGGTTGGGCAAAAGCGGCCACCGACAACAGCATGGTCGCCGGCAAATACAGGGCAAAGCGTCGCCTCATGGGGGAGTCTCCAGTGGAAGCGATGTTACTATGCTTCCTGATCCGGCACAATCATCCAGATTGACTAGTCCAAAGAAGTAGGACTGGATTTCCGCGCTGTCTCCCAGCAGCCACGTCTTGGTATGCCAAGGACGCCACCGCCAGCCAGTCGGAAGAACAAGTGAGGCGCGCAAAATAGCGTGACGGATCTATCTCGGCCTGTGCGCCAAGGTGGCACGGACTTTAGTCTGTGCAGAAAATGTAGAAACTCTAGGGGCAGGTTTTTAACCCGCGCGTGGAGCGTTATCATCCTGTCACTGTATTTAGCGAGTCTCAAGCAGCACACGTCACTTACGTTCGGGCGTGAGGGTTATAAGCAAGACCGCAGTTGCGAAGAAGTGTACTTACTCATTGGCCGCCAGCAGCGGGTTGTCGACCCGCCTCGGAAGGCCAGAAAAACGGAGCTGCCCAGCGCTGGCCCGCCACCGGCGCGCCAGCTTCCTCCCAGAAACTCCTACGCCTCCTTCAGTAGTTCAGTGACATACTTCGGTGCGAGCGCTATCACTTTATCGAGGAAGGCGGCCTTCTCTTTTTCGTCCAGCTTCGGCGGAGGCGTGGTACGCGTGGCGACCGGTACTCCAACCTCCATGAAGAATTTCTCCTGGCCCGCGGGCGAGCAGATACAAAGCATGCGTACCGGCCCAGTGGAAGCGTTGTGAAACTGATGCGGAGCGTTGGCGGGAATGTGCAGGGTGTCGCCGGCGCGCACGATCGACTTCTTGCCACGGAAGGTTGCTTCCATCTCCCCTTCGAGCAGGATGAAGGTCTCCTCGAAATCATGCCGATGCGGTGGCGGCCCGCCACCCGGCGGGACGTACATATCGATTAGGCAGAAACGTCCAGCGGTCTCTTCGCCCGTCACGGTGATGGTGTAGGTATCGCCGGCCAGACCGATGTGCGGGAGATGGTCGGGTTGCGCCAGAGTCAGATTGCGTTTCGGGTTATCCGGTGGGACGGTTGGTGCATGCGTTGGCATTTCGTTCTCCTGTTGTTCATTTCCGGTGTTTACGCCGGCGGGCAGATTGCCCTCGTCCGAGCTTCGCCAAACCATATGGTAGATTCAACCGAGAGGCAGTTGCGCCGCGATACTCGCACAGATCGAACGCGCCGGCATCTGAACGAGACCTCGCCGCCTCGTGTTGAGGCTGTTCTTCTCTCGCTTTGCCCAGCCAGCCGAAGCAGGAGGGCCAACACGCGACTGCCGCGGAAAAGCGAACCGGTCCCGGCCAAACTATGACTGAGAGCGAAGAACGGAACTTCTTTCACTAAACGGTCGCGGGCGCCAGTCCCTTGCAGATCAAGAAGATGTCGGCGGCAAGCGCGAAGAGTTCGTCTACGTTGGTCGGTTTGGTGCGGTAATCCGCGCCCATGGCCCTCATCTCGGCAAGCTGTTTCGGGCTCGCGACGGAAGACAGCAAGATCAAGTGCACATTCGACAAAACCGGATCGCGCCGCATCTCGCGGAACACGTCCAGGCCATCGTACTTGGGAAGGTGCAAGTCAATCAGAATAACGCACGGCTGATTAGCATCCGGAGACAACCTCTGCTGGCCGATAAATTGGAGGGCGGCTTGGCCATCGCGCAAAACTTCAAGTACGTAGTCTTCTCCTTGCTGGTCCAAGGCGAGACGCAGCAGTGCAACGTCGGACTCGTTGTCTTCCACAATAACGATTTTTGGTGAAGCCATGCTCTCCCTGTCTTGCGATCGGAAAATAGCGCGCCAAAGTCATGAGAACAGCATCATGCTATCACGAAGGCGAAATGTTTTTCCGTCGGGCCTTGGAAGCTTTTTGGTGGACGGCATGGGACTCGAACCCACGACCCCGGCGTTGCGAACGCCGTGCTCTCCCAACTGAGCTAGCCGCCCACTTTGCAGAACGCTTCTTTCAGTTTACTGCATCTACCGGCAGTAAACCGGCCCAACATCGCGTGGAGCGATAAGCAACGGCGCTTGAGTATGCGTCTGGCCGACGGCTCCAAGATGCTTGCGCCCTTGCGCCGCAATATCGTTGGGCGTATAGCCGGAGAAACAACGACTCGCGAGATTGTGTTCCGAGGCCGCCCGGTCGAAGTGAAATTATAAGCCGGGCGGCCTTCCCCGCTATTGACTCAGCCCCGCTGCCCCCAAACCGCCGGCGGCGCAGCCCTTGCAGATTCCGAAGCCGCTGCCGTTGGCTTGAATGAAGCCGCACGTGGAGGTAATGTGCACCAGTTCCGGCGCACTCAAGGCAGCGTTGGAGAACGGCGTCTCAGTTACTGCGTAACTCACCGGGGACGTGGCCCCCGCATGCAGCGACGTACTCCAGGCAAGCATTCCAGGAGCGAGATTGCCCTGCGTAACGGCGGCTGCATTGCAAGTTCCGCTGGTCGCCACCAGCTTGATCACCACCGCTGCTGGGACGGCGGGAGTCAACGGGTTGCTCGTGAGTGAATTCAGCACCGACAGCGTTTGCAGGCCATTCGGTGTGACGCTGCAGGTGCAGCAGGAAATGAGTTCCTCAGCCGGATCAAACGTGTAGACGTTGGCGCAGATATTACCGCCGGACGCGCCGCTGTTGGTGATATCTACGTAGGCATCGCCGACGTTCAGGTTGGAGGCGTAGCGGATTTGGAAGGCGTCCGTCACCGTGGGGGGCGGTCCAACGGGTGTAATGGTGGTCGGATCGTTGGCCGTGGCAGTGCCGGTGGCGCCGCCTCCCGAGGCTGCCGCTGAATTGGTGACGCTGGCTGGAGCGTTGGCTGCTACATTCACCGTCAGCGTGATTGCCGGGAAGCTGGCTCCAGCCGCTTCTACCGTGGTCGATGTACAAGTCAAGGTGCCGAGTGTGCAGGTCCAGCCGGTGCCGGCGATCGCAGTCGCCGTTAGGCCTGTCGGCAAGGTATCGACTACAGTGACAGTCCCGCTGGTCGAGGCCGTGCCGGAGTTCGTTACGGTAATGGTGTAAGTCGCGCCAGTCTGCCCCTGCGTAAACGAGCCGGTGTGCGATTTCGTGATGCTCAGAGCCGGAGCGCCAGACACGGCGTTGATAGTCGTGGGATCGTTGGCCGTGGCGCCCACGGTGGCCCCGCCGCCCGAGGCTGCCGCTGAATTGGTGACGCTGGCTGGAGCGTTGGCTGCTACATTCACCGTCAGCGTGATTGCCGGGAAGCTGGCTCCCGCCGCTTCTACGGTGGTCGAGGTGCAAGTCAATGTGGAGAGCGTGCAGGTCCAGCCGGTGCCGGCGATCGCAGTCGCCGTCAGGCCTGTTGGCAAGGTATCCACTACAGTGACAGTCCCGCTGGTCGAGGCCGTGCCGGAGTTCGTTACGGTAATGGTGTAAGTCGCGCCAGTCTGCCCCTGCGTAAACGAGCCGGTGTGCGATTTCGTGATGCTCAGAGCCGGAGCGCTAGACACGGCGTTGATAGTCGTGGGATCGTTGGCCGTGGCGCCCACGGTGGCCCCGCCGCCCGAGGCTGCCGCTGAATTGGTGACGCTGGCTGGAGCGTTGGCTGCTACATTCACCGTCAACGTGATTGCCGGGAAGCTGGCTCCCGCCGCTTCTACGGTGGTCGAGGTGCAAGTCAATGTGGAGAGCGTGCAGGTCCAGCCGGTGCCGGCGATCGCAGTCGCTGTCAGGCCTGTTGGCAACGTATCCACTACAGTGACAGTTCCGCTGGTCGATGCCGTGCCGGAGTTCGTTACGGTAATAGTGTAAGTCGCGCCGGTCTGACCTTGCGTGAAGCTGCCGGTATGCGACTTAGCAATGCTGAGGGCCGGAGCCGTCGTTGCGGGTACGTCAAACCCGACCGCATTGAGGATGTTAATTTCCCCACCACCGTCGTTGAGTATGGAGAGGCCCGCATCTTCGCCTGGGCATCCCGTCGCATCCTGCACCGCTTCATCCGTTCCACAATCGGGAGAACTGGAAACGAAGTCGGCGTAGTCGTCGCCATTGGCCAATGTGTTGTAGACCTTGGGGGTTCCACCAATGCCGTTCGCGCCATTTGTGGAGCCTCCGTTATATGAAAAGTAAGCACCCGGAGTGGTGCTCAGCGAGCTGTCAAGAACCAGAACTCCCGAACTGGAATATCGGAACAGGTCAACTACCGACGGGGTGCCAGTGCCAGCGGGCAGACCGAGAGCGTTGTCGCAAGGGTCAGTTAGACTCGAACTTTGTGTGGAGATGCACGAGGAGGTGCCGAGCACCTCATCGGTCTCGTGTGAGACAACGGCGTAGAAGTCGTACGCGTCGGCTGGTTCGGGTCCGCCGAGGTTGTCGTAGTACAGGGGCGTTGACGGGTCGTTGGTAACCGTAACGATCTCGTTGTAGCATCCGGCGCTGCCGAGGGTGCACGCCGCCAAGGAAGGGGGAGCGGTAATGCCCGTCAAGCCTGTGAATCCGAGGGTAGTGCCGAGGGCGCCTGATATTTCGACACTTCCGGCGCTGTAGGGGCCAGCATCGTAAGTGTTCAATGCGGACAGCGCGGAAGTTTGAATCGCGCTCTTGGTTGCGTTGCTGGTAACGGCGGCCAGGTAGTGGCTATAGGTAACAAAATTAAAGTACCCTTCGCTCTGGCCGAGACCTGTCGTTCCATACGTGATGTATATGTTGGCGTTCGCATTCGTGAAGGTACCGTTGTACCAGCCGGCGACCGTTGTGTTCAGGTAGGTGCATGTGGCGGCCGCTATGCTTGGGTCGCACGTGTAGACAATTCCGGGGCCGGTATTTACCGGCGTTAGATTATGCCGCACCGCACGAGATGCAAAAGGCGTGTGCAATATGCTTGAGTTATGGGGCGCGCTCGACGGTAGGATGACGTGATTTTGCTTGATTGGATTCGGCTGTTGGACCGGGCCAAAATTGGCATCCTGACCGTAGCCGAGAACCGAGGCGCCAGCCAAGAGGAGCAGAACGGAAGCCGTGGCGCCAGTGAAGACGGCGGTGGATAAGAAATTGTGAGCGGAATGAAGCAGCCGCAGAGATACGGGTGCGCCAACCTTACGATACACGGACTGATTCATTTGAACCTCGCTTGGGAGTTGCACAGTTAGTTATCCTTAGGCAGGCGTCGTCACTTGCGCGGGCAGCGCCGGCGACGGTGTCATGCAAAAGGCGAGTACGCCCGCACCCTAGTGGCATGAGTAGCTTCTCCAGTCGGTCGCTGTCTTGAGCGCCGGTCCTCGCCAGCAAGATTCAATACTAGGGCTCGGATAGACTAAAGGCAAGACCCAGCGCAGATGAATCAGAGAGATTCAGTACTACTGACCCATCCCTTGTGGGTTCTGTCCTAACCAGTACTCGCTTGCCAGCGTCGCGTGTATCCCTTTCGTCTCATCCACAAGTTGGGTCACTCGAAGATCCACTGCCAGCGAGCAAAATGTATAGGCTTCGTCGCGCGTCAGGCCCTTTTCCGAAACCAAGAACTCGATCATTTCCCGCGTGGCCATTCGCGCCGCCTTATTCAGGTTGGGATGTAACCCCATCGTAATGTAATGAGTCGGAGTTTCGGCGCCGAATACCTGCGGCCCCGGGTCACGCTGGAGGAACTGGATCGCTTCGCCCAGAGCCAATCCGATACCGAAGCCGCTCTGGAGTGGACAACGGGAATTGCTGGTGCTCGCGCCCGACGGAAACCTGCTCGCCTTCGGCCAGGCAATTCTCAAATAGCTGCGCTCAGACGATCCTTCCCTCGCCATCCAGCCTCAGTCGCTTGCCGCGCCATTCCACCGTTCGCCCGAACAGCGCCACGCTCCACACCGCCACGCCCCATAAATCGCGCAGAGGCACCAGCCAGAGGTAGCGCACTGCATCCTTGCTCCGCAACACCAACCATCCGCCCGTCAGCGCGGCAGCCAGCCGAACCGCCAGCAGCGCCAGCGCGGTCTCGCGGTATCCCAGGCACGCCGCAACCATCGCCCACAGCGTGGCAAAGGTCACCGGCAAACCCAGGTAACCGCCAAGGCGGGACAGGCGAATGGTTCGCGCCCAGCGCAGTTGATGTTTGAACGCCCCGCCCCAGGAGCCAACCGAGAAACGCGTGCTCACCACTACGCGCGAGATGAGATTCCGGCGGCCCAATTTGTGAATCCGTGCGCCAAGCTGGTAATCGTCCGCGAGATAGTCCTTGAGAGCGGCGAAGCCACCGATCTTCTCCAGATCCTCCCGCCGGAACGCGAGCGTCGATCCCAATCCGAACTCCGATACGCCGAACAGCGGCGCGACCAGCGTGCTGGGCGCAAAATCGGTCGCGATGCCCAGCGCTTCCCACCGGCCGGGCCAATCGCGTGACTCGGCCCGATAGAGACACGTCACCAGCCCGATGGTTGCGTCGCTCAGCGGCGCAGTCACGCGGCGCAGATAATCCGGTTCCACGCTGATGTCGCTATCGTTGACCACCAGCAAGGAGTGACGCGCGGCGGCAGCCAGCTCCATCAAGGTCCCCACTTTGGCATTCGGCGCTTCCCTGGTGCAAATCAAAAGCCGGATGGGAACATGCGGGAATTCGGCGATCAGGCGCTCGATTTCGCCGCGCGCCGGATCCGCGGGATCGGCCATGCCGAAGAGAATTTCATAATCCGGATGGTCCTGCGCCGCTTGTGACCGGATCGCTTCATAAAATCCGTCATCCAGGCCGCGAACTGGTTTAAGAACGGAGACCGGAACCGGCGCCGCTTGTGGTTCAGGCGCGGAAAACAGCCACCGCAGGCAAGCCAGAATAGAGAGAAGTTGGTAACAACCGCTGATTAGGACGATGGCGAGGAGGATCGCAATCACAGCGCCAGCAGCGCCACGCCACACGCCACCAAACCCACGCCAGCCCAGCGCCGGCCATCCACTACTTCCGTCAACAAAAACTTGGCGGCGATGGTCTCCACCACAAAACTGGCTGCCGTAACCGGCACCGCAAAACTCAAATCGGCGAACGTCAGCAATTTCATGAAGGCGAAGAATGAGACAGCCATGAAGAACACCGCCACAATCAGATAGCTGCGGCGCGCCATGCCGGCCAGCACCCGGCCCAGTTTCCCCGGGCGGAAGTCCATCACCTCACCGTGGCGCTTCATCTCCAGGCTCTGCAGAACATCCGCCATCACCGTGGAACCAACAATTACAAATACCAGAAACCATCGCATGATCGACATCAGGCTCTCTCCGCAACCAGTTCGGGAGTCTCCTGCCTCGCCTCCGTTGTTCCCGGCCTTGTCAAACCAACCAGAACCGTGCCGGCCACGACCAGAAAGACACCTAGCCAACGGCGCCAGGAGATTTGTTCAAAGAAAAACACTTTTCCGATCACCGCCGACAGAACGTACCCAATGGAAGTGACCGGCAGTACAAAGCTCAAATCGGCCCAACTGAGCAGCAGCATGCGCGCCAGCAGCCAGACGATCAACAACGCAACTCCGAGAGCGACCCAGGGAGTCAAGATCGCTTCCACATAGGCCACGGGAGAAATGCCGAATTCTCGCGTCTGATGCTTCATGCCCCAGTTCAGGGCGAAGTTCCCGAAAGCCTGGGTAAACACGACCAGCGCCGTGAGGATCCAGGTCTTGCGGGTGAGCCGTTTCGACCCCAACGGATTTTACCTGACGCTCTCTTCCACCGCCACCTCTTCCACCGGTTTCTCCAGCCGGCGCTCATTGGCGACGTACTTCTTGCGTTTCGAGCGGAGCGCGAGGTATTCGCGCGCTTCCTTGTACAACCGCGGCAGATCGTTATTCTGCACGGCTTTTCTCACCACGCGCCAGGCAGCTTTCGGGCGGAAATAATATTCGCCGTAGAACCGTTCCACCCACTCCATCAGGTCTCCCTTGTTGAGGTTCTTATAAACCGCGTTGGGCAACTGATGGCCGGCGCCGTCCTGCATGCCAACAATCCCTACCAGCCCGTTCTTTTGAGCATCCGCGTAGAACTCCGTGCCGGGATAGGCGTGGCCGAGCGAAACCTGGATCGTCTCGACATCCAGACGCTTGGCGAACTCGATGGTCTTGCGCATCGTTTCGTGCGTTTCTCCCGGCAGCCCGACGATGAAGTCGCCATGAATCACCAGGCCCAGCTTGTGCGCATCCGCCGTAAAGCGCTTCGCCATGTCGATGGTCGCGCCCTTCTTGATGTTCTTGAGAATCTGCGCGTCGCCGGATTCATAGCCGACGATCATGAGCCGGCAGCCGGCATCCTTCATCGCCTTCAACGTTTCGTAATCGGTGGTGACGCGCGACGTGCAGGACCAGGTGAAGTTCAGCTTCTTCAGCTTGGCGCAGAGTTCGATGGTGCGGTCTTTCTTGTAGTTGAAAGTATCGTCGTCGAAGAAGATTTCTTTCAACCCAGGGAAATTCTCAAGCGTGTACTTCACTTCGTTCACCACGTCGTCGGAGGAGCGCAGGCGCCAGCGGTGTCCGGAATGCGTCTGCGGCCACAAACAGAACGTGCACATCGCCGGGCAACCGCGGGTGGTGTAGAACGAGATGAACGGGTTCAACAGAAAAGGAACGTTGTATCGGCGGAAATCGAGATCGCGCTTGTAGACCTTGGTCACCCACGGCAGCTCATCCAGATTCTCGATCACTCCGCCTTCCGGGTTGTGTTGGATTCTCCCGTCTTTCCAGTAGCTCACGCCCGGGAGTTCGGCCAGAGGCGTACCCTTGGCGAAATTGGCGATCTGATAGTCGAACTCTTTCTTGACGATGAAGTCGATGGCCTTTGAAGCACGCAGCGCCTTTTCCGGTTCGACCGTGACCGGCGGCCCCACAAACGCCACTTTCATCTTGGGGTTGTTGTCCTTCATCATTTCGGCGATGCGGATATCCACATCGAAGCCGGGAGAAGAAGTAAATAGCACCAGCAACTCAAAGTCGTTCGCCATGGCAACGGTCTGATCGATCGAGATGCCATGCGGAGGAGCATCCACGATTTTGCTGTCGGCCAACATGCCGGCCGGGTAGCAAAGCCACACCGGATACCAATAGGATTCGATCTCACGCGACGCGGGCCAGCGCGAACCGGCGCCACCATCGAAGCCTTCGAAAGACGGCGGATTCAGGAATAAAGTTCTCATGGACTCCCTCGGCTGTGCAGCCGGACTATTACTAGTTTACCCTTACTTTGGTTTTTAGCAGTGACGGGTTCAGCGTCTCACTGAATCGCATCGCTGGAACCCATTTCGGCGACGGACCTAGCATCTTCTTCCCGGGAAACCTTGCCGAAGTTGATATTCAGCGTGACCGGACCAAACAGGCGGGTAACGGCCCGGCTTTCCAGGCGTTGCAGTCTCGATACCCCATTCTCGGTTTCGTAGAAGCGAACAAACTCCATCTTTTTCAGGAACACAGAAGGAGTCTTGACCCAGCGGCCGCTCTCGCGGACGGGCATATAGGTCTCCGCATCGAGCCATAGATCGCCTTTAAAAAACCCCACTGCTTTCTTGCGGGGAGAAAGCTGGAACACCAGAACCTTTCGGCCATCCGCGTCTTGCGAACGCCGGTATTTGAACTTGTAATTGACCGGAGTAATCCCGAGATCGGCGCCGTCTTGCGCCTGTTGGACTTCGCTAGCCAGGAAGCGGGCGATCACTTCCCTCTTAACGGAATTGTCGCCGTCGAAACCCAGGGCGTGGTAAGTGATGATACCCACCTTGGAAATCTGCTTGAGTGCGTGCAACTTTCCTTTTTTGTTTAGCTTAGGGACTTCCGCGTCGATCTCCACATCAATCGAAGCCCCTCTCAGCAGCAACTGCTGCTCGCGCGCAGCGGAGAGATAGTGGCTGACAATCTCCGATTCGGGCACAGGGGAGTTGGCCGGCTCTGCTCTTACCAACGCTCCCAGGGACAGTATGAAAACAGAAACAAATATAGAGAAACGCAATACCCCACCTCGCCACCGGCGATACAAACGGAGACCCGGACCAAAGATTAAGGGTCGTTTAACTAACTGTACCAGGTACCACTAGTAAATTCAATACCAGCAACCCTGCGGTATTGGATGCAGCCAGAGTGGGCCAAGGTACCATTTGAATTCGTCAGTTTTCGCTCATGGAAAGACCGCCCATTTCGAATCTGGCGCAACCCCAACGCCAGAACCTTCTCGATGACCTCAATTATCTGAACATGGCAGAAATCAAGTCCTTCTGCCGGCAGCATTCTATCCCCTATTCGATATCCGTTGAAACCCGAGACGGCCATTCCAGGAAGACCGGGGACGACGACCGGAAAGGCTTGATCCTAAACAGGATTCGACATTTCCTCCAGACTGGAGAGGTCTTGGAGGAGACCCGCTTCCCCGCATCCGTCGTTTGTTTTGACCCCCTGCCGGAGAACCTCGCCGCGGATCACCGGTTGTTTTATGGACAATATGACAAGACGAATCGCTCCCTGATCGCCCTTCTCAAAGACTTGACCGATGGGAAATTCAAGAACGGAGCCGTCGCTCGCATTCTGGCACGGGATTTCTGGGCCCAGGGAAGGGCCCCAACGTTCCGGGAGTACGCCTCGGCATGGGTGCGAGCGGCCACCGATCATACCAGACCCAATGCCGAATGGGCGTTCTTATCCGACAGAGCGAACAAGACAGCGCCCAAAAATTGGAAGCAACTGCGAGCGGACAAGGCGTCCAAGGTAATCGAAACGCTCAACCAGATCACGTCTCGAAGCTAACCCCCCAACCGGTCGTTCGTATCCATCACGGAAAGGCGATCTGGACTGGGAGGAAAACTAGGGACGGACGAGGAAAACTAGGGACGGACGAGACGTTCCCCGGTTTTGCCCCGGTTTTGCCGGTTTTGAACCGGATAACTCGAGCCCTACCGTGTTTATCGGCGGCTAATTAATTCCCCGTCGTTTCCATCACGGAAAGGCGATCTGGACCGGGAGCGATTGTCCCAGCGGGCCCCCAATTTGCAAAGTGACCGTTCCCGCCGCGGTGGGAGGCAGTTGCACATTGACTTGGATTACGCCCAGCAGGGAACCAGGCGCAGCGCCGAAATAGAGAACAATCGCGGCGGTTCCTTCGATCGTCACCGGAGCTGGATCGGCGATCTGAATCAGCGGAGTGAGGGGCCAGTAGGCGCTCGGATTCTGGGGCACGCCCGGAAGAACGGTAAAGTCGCCGCCGGTGCCGTATAGCGTGAGTATGCTTCCTTTTCCCGCCGGATTGGCCGCGGAATTTGGTGTGCCATCCTGGTTAAAAACTGCTGCCGGGAATATACCGGGAGCTTGCCCGCTAACGGGAATAGTCGCAATATTAGAGGACGCTCCATTATATTGAACCTGCACGGGGACAGTTCCCGATCCCGGCTCAAGCAGCGCGGTGACGACGGAACTTGGCGCAATGGCGTTGATCTGGCCCGCCTGAACGTAAAGCAATGGCGCGGGTTCTGAACCGACCATGACCTGCACGCCACCGAGTTGCGTGGGTAAAGCTTCGCCGGGGCCAGCCTGTTGCGAAACGCCTTGCGCGGGTCCGATGCCGTCGCCCCGGATGGTCAAGATTTCCAAATATGAAATGGGGCCCTCGGCGAAACTGGCGCCGTTTTGGAGAGCCAACGCAATGCACGGTCCGTCGGGCGTATTCGGATTGTCGATCTGTAGCGTCTCGGCGAACAGGAGCGATTGACCGGGGTCCGCGCCGGCAACGCCGGGAAAATCGGCGGAGGTCGTGATACCCGCCGCAATCACGCTCCCGGCGCCGAGAGCCACGATCCCTACTGGCTGTTCGGTGCCCGACCCGCCCAAGTAGGAGGCGGCGGAAAGGCTGCCGGTTGCTGAGAATTCCGCCAGGAAGACATCGTTGCCGCCGCCGTTCATACACTGCTGAAAGGCCCCGGCAGAGACGGGAAATCCCCAGCCGCCTTGCCCCAGCACGTAAGCGTTTCCGGCGGCATCAATGTCGAGCGCCGCTCCGCCGGCGATATAGGTGGAATAGACGAAGGCGCTGCCATTGGCGTTGAGTTTTGCGAGAAACGCCGGACTGCTGGTGTTCCACGGCGCGGACGGATCCGTTTCGAACGCCCCCGCCGTGAACGGGAACGTACTGTACACCGGTCCCAAAACGTAGGCTTGCCCTTGGTCATCGACTTTGATGGCCTGCCCAAACGTAAACGCCGAGCCCCCCAGTAACGCGGCGTAGATCGGAGCTGTTCCCAAGGCATTCAGCTTGGTCACAAAAGTGCCCTGGGTGCCGTTGTTCAACGCCCCTGGTGTAGCCGGGAAACTGGGGAGTGGTGGTATGGCGGTCGGCGGCGCCTGTCCGGTGACATATGCATCTCCGGCGCTATCGGCCGCCACGCCATAAATCGTTCCCTCATTGAAGTAGCTGGCGTATAGCAGTGTTGCGCCGTCGGCGCTGACTTTCGCGACGGCCGAAGGGTTCGTGCTGCCGGGCTGGGATTCGTAAGCTCCCGGCGTCGTCAGAAATCCGGATGAGACCAAACCGCCGACGTACACATTGCCTTGGCCGTCCAAGGCGAGGGCTCCGCCTTGGATGGGGAACAACGTGGAATAAATCAGGGTGCTGCCGGATGCACTGATCTTGGCCAAAAATCCCATGGGAGTTTGGCCCGGAGCGTGGAGAACGCTGGATGTGACCGGGAAGGTGTCGGCGCCATCGAGATTGGAGGTAGTTGAGCCGGTGAGAACAAGATTGCCCTGAGCGTCAGTGGCGATGCTCGAAACCTGATCGTCGCCATTTCCGCCCAGGTAGGTCGCATAAATCAAGTTGCCGTCCGGGCTGAGCTTCATGACGAAGACGTCGGCGCAGGGGCCGGAAAAATACCCGATGCGTATGTCGAGGCTGCAAGTTCCGCCGCCGAATGTCGTCTGCAAAGCGCCGGCGGTGGCTGGAAAAAGGTCGGATTGCGTGGACCCGGCGATATAGGTATTTCCGGCCGCATCTTTGGCGATTGCGCTGGGGGTGATGCCGTAGGCCGATAGCGGAAAGAAAAAAGCGCCGGAGTTTGCGGCAGTGAGAGTGAAAAGAGGAATGAATAAAAGCGCGGAAACAGCACGCATGTTTCCATTAAAGCATTTCAGATGCACGCCGGCACAGTGCGAGGCATCATTGTGACGCGCCCCGAATGCTGGACTCATCCGGCGCCTGTGCTACGAAACGCATCGACTAATCGATTAGATATGCACATTCCCTCCAGCCCCGAACGTTAGTGAGGGGAAATGCGAACTCCATTACCTCATTTAGTGGGACGATCCCCCTGGATCGCGGCTGACGCCCCCGTCGGCCCTGCGCTTCGGGCGATGGGCGCGGCCTGGCAAAACTCGATGCTGCCGGAATCGTGCGGGCCGGACGCGGCCCGCGACGCGAAGCAGCGGTCAAGAACTAAACGCCAGGGCCGTTCCGTAAATCCGGACTGTCGGCGCGTTCAGGGCGAGATGCTACGGAAGCCCGGCGCGGAGTATAATAGCCTACACTAGAGGGTCTCGTGACTTACAACAATCTCATCGCTTTAACATTCCTTGTTCAGGTTGTCATTACCGGCTCGGCTTCTCAGGCGCGAGCGCGGGCGGAGACAGTTCCCTATCCGGCCATGGCTCCTCTCGATCGGTATTTGATACCCGACGCGAAGGCTGAAATTGCGCTGGCGCGCAGTGCTGCTCCCCCCTCCATTTCGGACGGAGCCGAAGTGATGGTGCTGGGACGCACGGGATACACCACCGCGGTGAAAGGCAAGAATGGCTTTCTCTGTATAGTGGAGCGATCCTGGGGCGCATCGACCGATCATCCGGAATTCTGGAATCCCAAAATTCGCGGCGCCATTTGCTTTAATCCGCAGTCCGCACGAACCTTTCTGCCCATCTACCTGATGAAGACCAAACTTGTGCTGGCGGGAAAGTCGAAGTCCGAGATCGTCCAGTTGACCGGATCGGCGCTGGATAAGAAGAATCTGCCCGCGCTCGAGCCGGGGTCGATGTGCTACATGCTGTCGAAGCAGCAGTATTTAAGCGACCAGGGCATGAATTGGCATCCACATCTGATGTTTTTCGTTCCCGGCGACGCGGCAAAAAGCTGGGGAGCGGATCTGCCGGGTTCACCGGTTCTGGCGGCAGACGATCCCGAAGAACGTGTGACTATTTTGATGGTCCCGGTTGGGAAATGGTCCGATGGCACGCCGGCTCCGCCGATGGCGAACTGACGATGCTTGTCTTCCGCGCGCGATCCCTACTTGAGCGATCTCGCTCTAGTAAATCCCCGTGAACGGCGTTCCAAAGATTCCGCTCAACCCGATGCCGGGATGCGTGAAGGCCGTGCTCGATGATTGGCCTGAGGCCGCCAACCTGACCGCTTGCACCATATTGCAGTCTGGCATGTGGTCCACGAATATTCCCGTAAAACGGGCATTGAGTGGCTCACGCCTCACGACCTCCGGATCGGCATCGAACCCGGGGGCTAACTCAACTGCGAAGGCTGCTTCGAAGCTTGGGCTAAGCAGCAGACACCACGTCCGGTGCCCGACGATCCGCCCGGAACGGCAGACGGATGAAAGCACGTTTCTCGTTCCCAATCGAGAGAACACCGCAGAACGACGCCGACGCTGATCGCCCGATCAGTGGGCTTCGATGCATTTGCAAAGGATTCGTGTGGCACCCAAGGCGGGTGCCAAGGATTCGCTACTACCCATTTCAGCCTCATCCATTACAGTGATATACTTAGTCCTACCGCATTCGTTAGGAGGGACGAGGCCAACTGTTTTGACGCATTCGGTTGCCCCACCAGTCCATCCGCAGAGAATCCTTAACGGCGAAGTACACAACTGGTATCGGATCATCCTCGGCTATTCGGACCACCTGGTTAGCCAGCTCATCGATCAATTCAAGATTCAGGAAGGTGAGTGGGTGCTCGACCCATTTTGCGGGAGCGGGACGACGCTCGTCGAATGCCTCAAGCGAGGTATCAACGCGGTCGGCATCGATGCTAATCCCTCCAGCTGCTTCGCGGCGCGCGTCAAAGCAGACTGGACTCTGGACGGTCGGCGACTGCTTGAAAACGCCGCCAAAGCGAGACTGCGCTACCTGCAGAACATCCGTACGAAGCGACACCTCGACGATCCAACATATCGCTATCTCGATAAGACAGGATTCCTCGAGCGCGGATGGATAAGCGAGAAACCGCTGCGTAAGGCGCTCGCGCTGAAGATCGGCATTAACAATCTTCGAGTCACGCCCAGGTATAAGAACGCCTTGATGCTGGCGCTCGTATCCGAGATCACTGCATCGGCGTCAAACGTTAAATTCGGCCCTGAGCTCTATTGCGGGCCTGCCAAGGAAAACCATGACGTGCTCGGAGGCTTCCTTGCGCGCATCGAAATGATGGTGTCCGACCTCGCCACTGTTTCTGGCGTTTCCCGAAGCTCGGTCGAGGTCGTCCAGGGGGATTCCCGGAATTGTGGCGGATTGGCGAACGTTTCAAAGCACGCCCCCTACTCCGCCATCATTTGCTCTCCCCCCTATCCGGCAGAGCACGATTATACGCGGAACAGCCGCCTGGAATTAGCTTTTCTCGACCAGGTTCCGGATCTGGCGGCTCTCCGAATCATCAAGAAAACGATGATCCGGTCCCACAGCAAGGGGATTTATGTAACGGATTCCGACGGAAATGAGGTCGCGGGTAATGCCCGTGTCATGGGGGTTGTACAGCAAATCCAGAAGAAGGCCGATGATAAGACGCATGGTTTCGCGCGCTATTACCCGGTCGTCGCAAAAGAATATTTCGGCGGAATCAAGAAGCATCTCGCCAGCGTGGTCCCAATCCTCAAAGAGGACGGATTCTGCGCTTATGTCGTTGGCGATCAGTCATCCTACCTTGGGGTGCACATACCGACGGCCGACATGATCAGCGACCTAGCCCGCGAAGTGGGGTTCAAAACGGCTACGATTGAGCACTGGCGGAATCGGTGGTCCACCACCAATTCGAAAAATATGGAAGAACACATTTTGGTGCTCCGGAAAATCTGACCAATGCCCAAGATTAAGGTTCACGAGAAAGCGCTCGCTCACCTGAGCCGTGGCCTTTATCGAAGCCCGGCCAGTGCGCTTCGCGAACTCGTGAGCAACTCCTGGGACGCTAGCGCTGCGACGGTCACGATCAACACGAACTACCCGAATTTTTATCAACTATCCGTCGAAGATGACGGAATCGGTTTCAGCAAATCCGATTTCGAACAGTTAATGCAGGGCGGCATCGGCAACAGCCAGAAACGGCCTTCCGACCTGAAACTCATAAACGACAGGCCAGTAATCGGCCGCTTTGGCATTGGAATGCTTGGCATAGCCCAAGTCTGCGGTGCATTCATCGTCACTTCCAAGCCCAAGGACGGTTCAGAAGGGTTCCGCGCGCGCGTGCAGTTGTTCGATCGGCTGAAGGAGAGGCTCGACGCCGACGATCCCGACGTAGTGGCCTCGCGCAAGGGCGAAGCTCCGCAATACCCGGACGAAATTTATGCCGGAAACTATGAATTCGAGGAATTCGACGCCGACAGCGTGCGATACGGGACGCGCATACTTGCCGACGACCTGCATCCCACCTTCATAAAGACATTCCAGGAATCTCTGACAGGCCCGGATTCCGTACCGATGAACTGGAGCAAGGCGATTGAAGTGATCTCTCGGAAGAGATCGCTCCAGGAGTTGGGGGATTACTGGAGGCTTTTATGGGAGCTTGGAGCGGCCTGTCCGCTCCCGTATCTCAGCGCCAACGTGCTGCCCGAAAGTCTTATCGCACAGGACCAGAAGCGTCTGAAAAGATACGGCTTCAAAGTCGTAATCGACGGCATCGAGCTTGCCAAACCGGTCAGGCTGCAGAACAATCCCAGCGGGTATACAACCCACTTGATCGAGGAGCAGCGGTCGAAGATTTACGGTCGGGATTTAGTATTCCACGGATACATAGTCGTGCAGGAAGGGGTCCAACTCCGCCCCGATGAGCTTCGCGGAATCATGATTCGCATCAAGGACGTGGCGGTGGGTTACTACGACACGTCCATGCTTGATTACCGCATAAACGAAGGCCCGCGCAGCCGATGGCTGACAGGAGAGATCTGCGTCTCCGAAGGGCTTGAAGACGCCCTCAACATCGACCGCGACAGCTTTAACAAATTTCATCCTCAATATAAGGCGTTGCAGAGCTACATCCACAATCTCCTTCAAAAGACTATCTTTCCCAGCGTTTACAAGCAGATTGACGTGCGTTCGGAGAAGCGGGCTGACGCAAGGCAGGAGGCTCACCAGCAGCATTTGAAAGAAGTATTGAAGGCCCACACCGGGGCAACGGTGAATCTTAAGCAGAGCGTGCCCGCGGACGACGAGCCACCGGTCAAGCTCACCGAGACGGTCAGAGGTTTTACCCTCAACCTTCCGCCGCAGGAGACGTTGAAGACCAAGAAAAACCACCGCCAGCTTGCAGGCGCCATCCTGGCTGTCTTCGAGATGGCCCTTCGTGAGCCAGGCAGGGAAAAGCAGCGCAACAAATTCAGGGAGCTTCTGCTCGATCTTCTCGATAAGTGGTGAAGCCTGAATGGGAATCTTCAAATACGAGGATTGTCCTCTAAAACACTACGTACGCCTCGAAGGCTGGCTCCCTTTTGCGCGCCGACGGCTGGAAGCCATCCGCGCCAACCGCAAGCCTAACCAGGACCGGGGCCTGCGATACTTCACATTCTGTGCAGTTGGTGCTCTCGACGTCCTCATGCTGGACGTGGCCAGGGTGATCAAGAAGAACGACGGGCGCTTCGATAACGTGGTCTTTTTCGACCGCACCGACGACCAGATACCTGAAACCCAGCGCCGGATTCCAGGAGCGATCGGCTTCCCCGGGAAATTCACGTCCATAGTTGTCGACGAAGACCCACTCGGGGATGCCCAAATAGAGGCCGAGCAGCCGCTCAGCGAAAATACCCGCGAGCTCGATGAGAAGAAGGTCCGAGAACGCCAGCGAAAGCTCGATATCCGCAGGCGTTTCAGGTTGACGTTCCCCTTTGATGTAATCAATCTCGATCTCGAAGAATTTCTGTTCAAGCAGCTCGATCCGTTCCCTGGACAGGTTGTGAAGGCGATGAAGCGGGTCTTCGAGTGGCAGCGTCAGCCGATTATCAACTCGAAAGGCCACAGGGAATACCTCGAGGGTTTCACCCTGATGTTCACTACCCAGATCGGGCCACCCGCCATGCATCCTGACTATTTGGAAATGCTGCGCACGTATCTGCAGCAAAACATTGCGAGCCAACCCAGCCTGCTGGACCATCTCGAAAACAGGGCGGGCCTACGCGACGTAGAGCAGTTGCAAAACGAGCGATTCGACTTGTTTTTCAAGCTGTCAGTGCCTAAAGTAATCGCAGCCATGCTGCTTGAAGAGGACTGGTACATCGACCCGGAACCGGCTGTCACGACATTCCAGTTCGACCGCGACTCTAAGGACGGGCCGTATACGCTTCTCCATATGGTCATGGATGTGAGCCGACAGCAGCCGGATAAGGACCATCGCAGCCCGAATACCCAGCCGCAGTCGGTCATTGACGCCTACGGCACCGTCGTCCGGCGAATCTTCGAAGTCCCTGAACGTGTCGTCATCCGCGAGGAATTGGATCTGGATTCGATCAATAGAAGCCTCGAAGTGATATTCGCCCGGCGCAGGATGTATTGCCCGGATGAACCGCCGCCCGCAGTCGGCTTGTGACGGCCGATTCTCTCTAGACGATAGCGCCATCCGCAAGTTGGCACAGGCGAAGCAGACGAACAAAGCCCCGACCCCAAGAAATCACTCATCCCGCCCATTCCCCCCGCCGGCCTAAAGCAAATTTGAGCGATCACGCAACTCAAAAATAAATCCTCCCTAACCCGCTCAATCATTTACCACCCCCCAACCCCCAAAAACACCCGCAATCCTTGCACCCCCACGCTAAATTGCAATTAAGGAGACATCTCCCCGCCAGCAAGAAAGGAAATTCATGAACCAGTCCACCGGCCCCCGCACGCCTGAAGGCAAACAGCGCACCCGCCTCAACGCTCTGCGCCACGGCCTCACTGGCCAAACCGTCCTCCTCCCGACCGAGGACGCTCAGGCCTACCAATCCTTCTGCGACCAGTTCACGGTTCACTACCAGCCCGCCGGCCCCGTCGAGCGCCAGCTCGTTCAAACCATCGCCGACACCTCGTGGCGTCTCAACCGTATCAGCGCCATGGAACACAGTTCGCTGTCGCTCGCCGCCGCCCAAAAGCTAGACCAAGCGTGTGGCGCGACGGACGACCCCAGCGCACAAGCCATCGCCCAAGCCCTCGCTTTTCAAGAGCAAAGCGACCGCTTGGCCAAGCTCTCGCTCTACGAGCAGCGCCTCTCGCGCCAGTTGGATCGCTCCCTCAAGCTGATCAAAGAAATGCAGGCGGAGCGCAAGGAGCAGGCAAAGCAAGAACCGGCCCAGACTGCCGCTACCGCCAAAGCTCAACCCGTTCAAAAGCCACACGTTGCCAAGCAACCCCCAGCCGGGGAGTTCGTTTTTTCGACTCCCGCGAACACCAGTCTTCCACCGCATCCGGAAGCATCAATCTTCATCGAAAAGGAGCGTGCAGCCGCTTTGGCCGCATAATTCCGGTCGCGGAGGCGCACGACGCATGAAAGTCCTCGCCCTTCTCGCCAGCACCTCACGCAAGGTTAGACCAGCAGTGACCATTCGGCGCCTCTGCGTCGAGCCTGGCCGCTGGACGCGCCGCAGGCAGGAGCCGGTGGCCGTGTTCCATAGCTCCGAAATCGTCTAACCGCGCGCCATCCGCGTGAGCTCCAATCCCTTCCCAATCGGTAGCGTTATGGACTCGACACCCGGCCTGGACCGGACGTGGCGGACGTAATCGGTGAGTTGGTGGGAGATCACATTGTCGGTCGCCACGAATGCGCCGGCTTTCATGGGAAGCAGATCGAAAAAGCGAATGTAGTCCTCCTTCTCGCAGTCGATGAAAGCAAAGTCGAGCGGCGGCAGAGCAGCCAGTGCGGCGCCCGCGTCTTCCAAACGAAAGTCCACGCGATCCCCCAAGCCGAGGCGCGCGATTGCGGCCTGGGCCTCCTGCTGACGGGCCGGTTCGATTTCGAACGAGATCAGCCGGCCGCCGGTCGCGCGGGCGGCCGCAGCGAGCGCGATCGTCGAGATGCCGCTGGAGCCGCCGATCTCGACCATTTGCTTCGCGCCGATTCCCGAAGCCAGCGCAAATAGAAATTCGGCGCTGGGCGGCTCCAGATTGCGATGCCGTTGCTGTTGCGGAAGCCCCGCCGCATCCTGTTGGAGTTTGCGTGTCCAAAGCCGGGCGATTTCCGCCCGTTCAGTGTCTAGCATCGATCACCTCAAGGCAGCGGTTTCAATTGCGGCTTCTCGCCATTCGGCAACGGATATTGGTCGACATTGAGCAGCATGGAAACCAGGCAATAGTAGCCCATCACGCCCGTCAGATCCACCGCGCCACGCTCACCGAACTTGTCGGCCATAGCCTTGAACGCGGCATCGCTCACTCGATGAGTCTTCAACAGTTGATCGGCGAAGTTGTAGACGATCTCTTCGTCGTGCTGCATGGGCGCGGGCTTGCGGCCCGCCGCCAGCGAGTCAATCAACGCGGGCGCGAGCCCGGCGGCCAAGGCGAGCCGGCGATGCGCGAACCACTCATATTGCGCGCTCCAGAAGCGGGCGGTGATCAGGATCGCGAACTCATTCAAGCGCCGCGGAAGCGAGGAATGAAAGCGCACCTGGGCGCCCAGTTTCTGCGCGGCGTCGCCCAGCTCCGGACTGCGCAGCAGCACGTTGAACGGACCAGGCATGCCTTTCCGTTCACCCGAGAGCAAATTGTCCGCCATGGCTTTCTGCTCGGGCGTGAGTTGGTCATAGGTCAAGGGCGCAAAACGGCTGCCGACCAGGTGAAGGTCCGGCGCCTGAGCGCTGGCCAGGACCAAGACGGAAAGCCAAATCAACAGAAGACGCATGGGTCTCATGCTATCAACCCGCGCGCGGAGCGTTGTCAGACTGTCACCGTATTTAGCGAGCCCCAATAGCGCGAGCGCCGCGGTAAAGATGTTTAATGGATGGGATGAAGGTTATTCTCTTCGGGGCCACCGGAATGGTCGGACAAGGCGTGTTGCGCGAGTGCCTGGTCGATCCGGAAGTGGAGATCGTTCTTTCCATCGGCCGAAGCGCCTCCGGGCAACAGCATCCCAAGCTGCGCGAACTGGTGCGGAGCGACCTGTTCGATTACTC
Source organism: Bryobacterales bacterium (assembly GCA_963836595.1). Taxonomy (GTDB): domain Bacteria; phylum Acidobacteriota; class Terriglobia; order Bryobacterales; family Bryobacteraceae; genus DATFZA01. The sequence goes on along the minus strand of CAWIKC010000001.1, from coordinate 910,852 downwards.
GGCGATTGAAAATCAGCTTACCGGTTTCGATGCTTGCTTCTTCTGTCTGGGCATTTCGTCGGCGGGCATGAAAGAGGACAAGTACCGGCAGATCACGTACGAACTCACTCTGGCGGCCGCGGGCTGTCTGGTCCGGCTCAATCCGAACATGACTTTCATTTATGTTTCCGGCATGGGAACGGACAGTTCCGAGCGCAGCAGCACGATGTGGGCGCGAGTGAAGGGCGAGACCGAAAACGCTCTCCTTCATCTGCCGTTTAGGGCGGCGTACATGTTCCGCCCGGGAGTGATCGTGCCGCTGCACGGCATCCAATCGAAAACGCGCTTCTACCAGTTTTTCTATACGCTCACCGGCCCGCTGCTCCCGCTGTTGTATCGTTGGTTCCCGAAGTACGTCACCACCACGGAGCAGATCGGCCACGCGATGCTCAAGGTAGCGAAGAACGGCTGGCCGAAGACGGTGCTGGAACCTCCCGACATCAACGCCGTATAGGGGTCATTCCCGTAATGCAATCGTGGGCGGCAGCGCGGCGGCCCGGCGGGCTGGAATCCAGCACGAAATCGCGGCAATGCCAAGAAACAGCGCGACGATAGCTAAGAAAGTGATTGGATCGGTCGGCGGCACGCCGACCAGCATCTTTGTCATCAGCCGCGTCAAACCAATCGCCGCAACGATTCCGGCCGCGATTCCCATCGCACTCAAGCCCAGTCCGTGTCCCACCACCAAACGGATAATATTCGATGGCGCCGCGCCCAACGCCATCCTCACACCGATCTCTGCCGTCCGCAGGCGCACGAAGGTCGCCAGCACTCCGTACAAACCGATGCTCGCGAGCAACGCGGCGATCGCGGCGAACACGCCAATCAGCAAAAGTGAGAAGCGCGTGCCCGCTTGCGCATGCACCACCCAGGCCTCCATCGGTTGCATTTCCGTGATCAGCATACTGGGATCGAGACCCCGCATGGCGGAGCGAACCGTAGGAGCGAGCGCCGCCGGATCTCCGGACGTGCGCAGAATCCAGCGGTTGGTGGAACCAAAATTCACAAACCCGTCGGTAAAGTAGATCTGTTCGTGTCCCGGCTCGGACAGAGACGTCGCCAACTGGTGAGCCACCACGCCGATAATTTCCACCCATTCTGGCTCGGGCGTTCGTATGCGGATCAGGATTCTTTTTCCGATCGCCGATTCGCGCGGAAAGGCCTTCGCCGCGAGCAATTGATCCACGATCACCAGCTTGCGATCCGGCGCATTGTCGGCTTCGGTAAACGTGCGGCCCGCCAGCAGAGGCGTGCGTAACGTTTCAAAGAACCCCGGCAATACGGTCTGGGCGTCGGTCGCCTGATATTTGCTCGGATCGGCCAGCGCGTCCTCTTTGCCCCAGCGAATGCTGGAATATCCGCCTGCCAGCGGAGTCAATGACGCCGCGGTGACGCTTTCGACGCCGCGCAGTTCGCTCAGCTTCGCTTGGATTTCCCGCACTCGCGCGGCGCGCGCCAGCGGCTGAGCATTGGCGTTTTCACGCCCACCCAATAACTGGAACGTGAGCACGCGATCGGGATCGAAACCGAGCTTGACATGCTGGAGCGCGATGAAGCTGCGGACCATCAGGCCCGATCCGATCAGGAGCACGAACGAGAGCGCCACTTCGACCACGGCGACGATGTTGCGCAGTCCGCCTCGGCCCAGTCCCGAAGTCCGGCCGGCGCCACGCAGCATCCCCATCACGTCCGGCCGCGAGGCGCTGAGAGCCGGAACCAATCCGAAGATCGCCGCGGCGCAGAGTCCGGCCAAAATCGAAAATATCAGCACCGAAGAATCGATCGCGATGTTCTCTATACGAGGAAGATTTGCGGGGCTGATGGCGATCAGCTCGTGAATTCCCGCATAGGCCAGCGCGATTCCCAGCATCGTTCCCGCGGCTGCGATAACCAGCGCTTCCGCCAGCGTCTGCCGGATCAGGCGCCAGCGGCTTCCCCCCAGGGCCGCGCGTACCGCCAGTTCGCGCTCTCGCAACGACATCCGCACCAGAAGCAAATTGGCGACATTGGCGCACGCGATCAGCAGCAGGAACGTGACGGCGCCCGTCAAGGTGAGAATGGCGGGGCGCACCTCCGCCACCAGGTGTTGCCGCATGGGTTCGATGTGATAGTGAAAATCCCCGGCCCCGTAAATTGGAAAATTTTTGCGGACATCCGCCGCGGCCAGTTCGCTCAGCTCCTGAACGCGAGCGAGCGTAACTCCCGGTTTCATGCGCGCGATGCCCCGCAGATAATACGAGTTCCTGTTCTTGTTGTCATAGCGCGCACGCAGCGCCAGCCAGATATCGGGATGGCGATCCACATTTGAACTGGCGCGGAAGGCCAACTCAAAGCCCGGAGCCAGCGCGCCCACGATCACCGGACTGTTTGGCGAACCGTTCTTGAGCGGATGACCGAAGATGGCCGCGCTGCCACCGAAGTGCCGCTGCCAATATTCATAGCTGATGATTGCCGTTTGTGGCAGCGGAGGAGGGAGCTTCGTCGGGTCGGCTGCCGGATCGGGCGGAGGCGCCGGTTGACCGTCAGAGTCGTCAAAATCGCGCCCTGCGGCAAGCCTCGCGCCGAGTAGCCTGAAAATGTTCGCGGTCACCAGCGCGATGTGGACCTGCTCCGGCGTACCGTCCTGCGCCGGAATGACATTCCGGAATGTCGCTACACCGGCCATATCCTCGAACACCGGCGTCGTGGTTTTGCCCAAGTCCGAATAGTTTTCGTAGGATTCCCGCTCATCGTAAATATTGCGGGTTCGCAGGTCCCCGCCCATCACCACCAGATGATCGGGATCCTTGTAGGGCAAGCTCCGCAGCAGGACGGCGTTGGTCACGCTGAAGATGGCGGTGGCGGCGCCGATGCCCAGCGCGATGGTGAGAACCGCCGCGATCGAGAAGACGGGAGTCTTCACTAATGTTCGAAGAGCATATTTGAAGTCTGCTCCGGGCATAGCGATATTATGGATGTTCTCATGAAGCACCTTGCAGGAACTTTGTTGTTGCTGGCCGCGACGCTATTTGCTAAGACCGCAGCCGCTCAGACCGGCGCGAAGAACGGAGAATGGCGGACCTATGGCGGAGATCTGGGAAGCACTCGATATTCGCCGCTCGATCAGATCAACGCGGCGAATTTCAACAAGCTGGAAATCGCCTGGCGGTTCAAGACCGACTTCCTGGGACCGCGTCCCGAGTATCAGTTTGAAGGTACGCCGCTCGAAGTGCATGGCGTGCTGTTCACCACCGCCGGATCGCGCCGCGACGTCGTAGCGCTGGACGCGGTCACCGGTGAAATGTTGTGGATGCACAGCGAGAACGAAGGCGCGCGCGGCAAGGCGGCGCCGCGGCTGCTTTCCGGCCATGGCGTGGCGTATTGGACCGACGGCCAGGAGGAGCGCATTCTTTACGTCACTCCCGGCTACCGGCTGATCGCGTTGGACGCCAAAACCGGCATACCCGTGCCGGGGTTCGGCAAGAATGGCGTCGTCGATTTGAAGCTCGACGACGATCAGGAAATCGACTTGGTCACGGGCGAGGTCGGATTGCATTCGACGCCGGTGGTCGCGAAAAATGTAGTGATCGTCGGAGCAGCGCACCGGACCGGAGGCGTGCCGCACAGCAAGAAGAATGTGAAAGGGTTCGTGCGCGGGTTTGATGTCCGCACCGGCAAGCGTCTTTGGATTTTCCACACCATTCCGCGTCCGGGCGAGTTTGGCATCGATACGTGGGAGAAGGATTCCTGGTCTTACACCGGAAACACCGGTGTGTGGGCGCAGATTTCGGTGGACGAGCAACTCGGCTTAGTCTATCTGCCGGTGGAGTTGCCGACCGGCGATTATTACGGCGGTCATCGGCCGGGCGCCAATCTGTTCAGCGAGAGTCTGGTCGCGGTGGACCTGCTCACCGGCAAGCGCAAGTGGCATTATCAGTTTGTTCATCACGGTATGTGGGACATGGATATCCCGTGTGCTCCGATCCTGGCGGATATTACCGTGGACGGGCGTCCGGTGAAGGCGGTCGCGCAGCCCACCAAACAAGCTTCTCTCTATGTGTTCGACCGCGTGACCGGAAAACCGGTGTGGCCAATAATTGAGCGCCCCGCGCCCCAAGGCGATGTGCCGGGTGAATGGTATTCGCCCACCCAGCCGTATCCGACCAAACCGCCCGCCTACGACCGCCAGGGAGTTGCGATTGACGACCTGATCGACTTCACTCCGGAACTGCGCGCAGAAGCGGAGCAATTGGTCGCCAAATATAAAACCGGTCCCATCTTCACGCCGCCGGTGGTGAGCAAAGCGGACGGCCCGCTGGCCACGCTGGTGTTGCCTTCCGTTTTAGGCGGCACCAATTGGCCGGGTGGTTCCTTTGATCCGGAAACGCACCGGCTATACGTTTTTTCGCAAACCAATATTTCGCCGCTCGGGCTGCTTCCGCCTCCCAGCGCGAAGGTTTCGGACATGGATTATGTCCAGGGCAGTGCCCGAGCGGGCGTGCGGCGAGGCGGAGGCGCGGGGTCGGTGCAGGGCGGCGGCGCTGCGCAGGGAGAAAGCGGAGGGTCCCTCTCGGTGCAGCACTTGCCGCTGGTGAAACCCCCGTATGGGCGGATTTCGGCCATCGATTTAGATAAAGGCGAGATCGTGTGGCAGATCGCTCATGGCGAGACGCCGGACAACATCCGCAACAATCCGGCGCTCAAAGGGCTCGATATTCCACGCACGGGGCGGGCGGGAATTATCGGAACGCTGGTGACAAAAACCTTAGTGATCGCCGGCGAGGCAGGTTTTGCGACTACTCCGAGCGGCAAACGGGGCGCGATGTTGCGGGCCTACGACAAAGGCACCGGCCAGGAAGTGGGAGCAGTGTATATGCCCGCGCCGCAGAGCGGATCGCCCATGACGTATATGGTCGACGGGCAGCAATACATCGCCGTAGCGGTGAGCGGAGGGAATTACTCGGGAGAATTGCTGGTGTTCAAACTGGGAAATTGACCGGCTGCGCTAGTCGACCACCGGCGCCACATTCGACTCGACAATCCGTCGATCGGAGGTCAAAAGGCGGAGGCGGTGGACGCGAGCGGTCGCAACAATCACGCAATCAGCAGGGTCTCGAAGGCTTCCGGCGAGCGATGCTGCCTCAGAGGCAATTTCGTAGGTCAATGGCAAGACTTGAAACAATGGGTTGGTACGTAGCGCCTCGAAGTAGACATCCGCCGCCGGCTGGAGCACTCCTGCGTTTGCAAGCATTGCGATTTCGAGGAGACTGATGGCGCTAATCGCGACCGGCTCAGTGCGCCGGACGGCGGATTCCAGCGCTCTACGTTGCGCACGGGAAAGCTTTTTATCGCCGGTGAGCCAGCGCGCTATGACGTGAGTATCCAACAGCAAACGAACTGGCAATCCGCGGTCCTAACCCCTCGGCGAAATTTCCCACAGGTCCGCGAAGTTGGTGTTCACAATGTCGCCCACGATGTGCGCTTTTCCTGCCAGACTATTGGCCGGGGACTTCCAGGCCTTTTTTTTCGAAGGACCCAGCACCGCGACGGGCACCCCTCGGCGGGTAATCGTGATAGACGTGCCGCGCTCCTCGATCTCGTCGAGCAAACCAAGGCATTTTGCTTTGAACTCGGTCGCGCTCACGATACGTTTGTTCATCTGACCCAATGATAGCAATTGACATGGTCATCTGACCAGTGGGGCAGGATCGTATCCTGCGGCCAATTCCCGCCGCCGGTTAATAACCGGTCCCACAACCCGACTATCGCCCTTGCAATTCGTCCTTCCAGCCCCGAACGTTAGTGAGGGGAACTTCGCCCTTCCGCTGACAAACGTCCGGGGCTGACAAAATGTATAAAATGCAGTGGCGCCGGTGAATAACCGGCCCCTCAAACCGGCTATCGTCCTTGCGCTTTGCGATACAGAGCCACGGCACGATTGTGTTCGGCCAGGGTCGCGGAAAAATTATGGCCGCCCGAGCCATCGGGCTTAGCGACAAAATAGCTATAATTTGTTTCGGCCGGCGCCGCCGCTGCTTCCAGCGACGCCATACCCGGACTGGCGATGGGGCCGGGAGGCAAGCCGGCGTGCCGGTAAGTGTTATAGGCGTTGTCACTTGCCAGGTCGGAACGATAAATCGTGCCGCGATAGCGCTCTTCGAGGAGCGCCGCATAAATCGTGGTTGGGTCGCAATCGAGCGCCACGCCGTCGCGCAGGCGATTGCGGTATACCGAAGCAACCAGCGGCCGCTCGGCCGGAACCGCGGTCTCCTTCTCGACCAGCGATGCCAGGGTGACGACTTCGTTCACGGACCGCTTACCGGAAAGGCGCCCGTTCAGTTCACGCCATCGCTTGCGAAACTGATCGGTCATGATCCTGGCAAGCAACGGCGCCGTGACGCTGCGGGTCACGCGATAGGTGGAAGGGAAAAGATAGCCCTCAAGCGAAGGAGCGTTGGGCGCCAGATCGCGAATCAGCGCCGGACTGCGGGCGATCTTCAACAGATCGGCGCCCTTGACCAGTCCGGACCGGTCCACAATCTGCGCGATGTCGAAAATGTTGCTGCCTTCCGGCACCGTGATTTCGTAGTAGAAGACATCGCCGCGAGCGATGCGGCTGTAAACCTCCCAGACAGACTCGGGCTGGTCGAACTTGTACTCGCCAGCCTGCAAACGCGCCGCCGGGCGCAAGGCCCGCGCCAGTAGAAACTGCCAACGTCCCCGGATCACGCGCGATTTAGCCAGCTCCGTGGCCATCCCGCTGCTAGAGGTGCCTTTCGGAAACTCCAGGATCATTTGTTCCGAGAATCCCCGATAGGGCTGGCCGAGCGAAAAATAGAGTGCGGCCGCGCCGGCGGCAGCCAGCATAGTCAAGGTGAGAAGACATCCGCCGCAACCGGAACGCCGCCGGCTCATGAAGCCAGAGAGTCCAGGTAGCTCTCAAGCAAAATTACCGCCGCCAGCCGGTCCACCGCCAGCGCGCGCTTGGCGATGCTGATGCCGCTCTCGCGTAGCACCCGTTCGGCCTGCACGGTGGTGAGGCGCTCATCCCAATACTGCACCGGAACGCCGGACGCGCCGTGCAGGCGTTCCGCGAATTCGTGCGTGTACTGCGCCTGCCGGCCTTCCTTGCCGCTCATATGCAAAGGATTTCCCATCAGAATTAATGAGACGTTTTTCTCCGCGATCAGTTGCACCAAACGCGCCAGATCCTCACGAACATTGGTCCGCTGCAATGTTTCCAGTCCCTGCGCCGTGACGCCCAGTTCGTCGCTAACGGCAAGACCGATCCTTTTTTTTCCCAGGTCGAGGGCCAGAACTCTCAATCTGCCATTATAGAAAAAGGCCAGTACAAAGAAGGATGGAAGCCAGCCGGATGTCAACCGCGGAACCCGACCTGCCGGTCAACCAGACAATACGGGCCGGAACATCCGTTTTGGCGGTCGCCGCTGCGGTCGCCCTGCTTTACTTCGGCCGGGTTTTCTTTATTACCCTGGCCATCGCCATCATCATCGCGTTTCTGCTCGATCCGGTAGTGACCATGTTCGTGCGCTTCCGGCTGCCGCGGCCGGTAGCCAGCTTTGTGGTTTGTTCCAGCGCGCTCATGCTGCTGTATTTGCTGGGTCTGGGCCTTTATACCGAATTCGCAAGTTTTGTCGAGGATTTGCCGTCGTACAGCCAGCGGATCAACGATCTGGTGGACTCCGTCGCCACGCAGGTAGACCAGGTGGAGAAGCGAACCCTCGAAACCATCATCCCCAAACGTTTCCAAGAACAGCAGCCGCCAGCGGCGCAGGCCGCCGCCAAGGTCAAAGGCCGCAAGAATGCGCCGGTTCAACAAACTGCGCCGCCGCCGATCCCCGAAGTGCGCATCCACACGGACCCCAAGCCGTTGCTCGCGTACTTGTACGGCTATCTTCGTTCCTTCTACGACGTGTTGTTGATGGCCAGCTTCGTTCCGTTTTTGGTGTACTTCATGCTGAGCTGGCGCGATCACATGCGGCGGCGTTTTTTGTACCTGTTCAGCGCAACGGACCGCTATATCGCCGGCAAGAGTTGGGAACGCATGGCGGAAATGCAACGCGGGTACGTGATCGGCAATTTCATTCTCGGATGCATGCTGGCGGTGCTCACCTGCTGTTTCTTTTTTGCGATCAAGCTACCCTATTGGCCGCTGATCGGTGTGCTGAGCGGTTTTTTGAGCCTGGTGCCCTACGTTGGACTGCTGCTGGCGATTGCGCCGGCGTTGCTGGCCGCGCTGCCGGCCTTCTCCCAACCGGGCGTCTATATTCTGATCGCCGCCGTAATCGCCGTCCTGCACCTGGTTGCCCTCAATCTGCTTTATCCCAAACTGGTGGGTTCGCGTGTGCATCTCAATCCGTTGGTGGTAACGGTGGCGCTAATGCTGTGGGGAACCCTTTGGGGCGGCATCGGTCTCCTGCTGGCGATACCGATCACCGCCGGGATAAAGGCAGTTTTTGACAACGTGGCCCGCTTGCAAGGGTATGGGAAGCTGCTGGGAGACTGATGAGCAAGCAGTTTCTGATTGGCATCGGCGCCGGACTCGTCGTGATAGCGGTCAGCATCTTCCTGGTGTTTTCCACCACCAAAGGCGCGCACCTGGAACTGATAGGCAAAGTCTTGAAGCTCCGCACCGGGGAACTGGACGAAAATAGCTGCGCCGCGTTGCTGGACGTCCGCCTGCAGAACCCGTCCAACATACTATTTGTGGTGCGCGAGGTCACTGTGCAACTGGAACTGAAGAACGGCTCGACGGCGGACGGCATCATGGTTCCGCGGATGAACGTCAAACAGATGTTGGAGTACAACAAATTTCTCGGCGCTCAATATAACGATATCCTCACGATTCAGGACAAGGTGCCGCCCCACCAGACGATCGACCGGATGATTGCCGTTACGTTTCCCGTGCCCTTTAAGGATTTGGACTCCGCCAAAGCGATCAAGCTGAACATTGAGGATTTGGACGGCGCCATGTTCTCGCTGAGCCAGCCGGTAAAATAGGCCGTTCTACAAGAAACTGGGGAACGTCTCGTCCGTCCCCGGTTATTTGAGCCGGGCATGTTGCCGCGCGGCGATCGCTTCCGGCAGCGGCGCGTATCCTAAGGCTGGCGCTTGCTTTTGCCCTTGCCCCAGCATCCACTCGAGGAAATCGCGCAAGGCCGAACCGGCATCATGCGGCACGAGCAAATAGGTGAAGGCAGCCAAGGGATAGGCGTCCTCACCAGGCGCATCGAGGATCGACAGATCTTCTCCCGCGGTTGACGCGGCGGCTCCAATCGACTGCAAATCCGCCGCGATGTAGCGGCCAGCATGGTTCCGGACCGCGCCATAACTCAAGTGATTGTGGAGCGCGTAGATGAATTCCACATAGCCAATGGAATTCGGCGTTTGCCGCACCATTTCCGCTACTCCCTCATTGCCCGCTGCGCCCTGCCCTACCGGCCAAGCAATCTGGTCGCCCTGCTGCGTCCACTCCGGGCTGATCTTGGCGAGGTAGTGGGTGAACACGTAGGTGGTGCCGCTTCCGTCGTCGCGATGCACGGGAACGATTTCGGCGTCCGGCAGATGAATGTGCGGGTTCGCCTTCGCCAACAGCGGATCATTCCACTTGCGGATGTTTCCCAGGTAGATTTCAGCCAACACCTGTTGAGGAAACCGCAAGTCGCCGCTCAATCCGGGGAGGTTGTATATAGGAACCACGGCGCCGGCGACGGTCGCGTAGCGCTCAAACCGGTCATCGGAAACCGGTATGTCGGAAGCCGCAAAATCGACCGCGTGTTCGCGTAGCTTGGTTATGCCCGCCGCCGATCCAATCGCCTGATAAGAAAAATGAACGTCTGGGCGCCGCTGCTCATAAGACTGGAACCACTTGCGATAAAGCGGGGCGGGGAATGTCGCGCCCGCGCCGGTTATGTCCGCCGCGCGCGACCCTGGGATTGCACAAAGCAAAATCAAACACAAAAGCCTCATCATTTGGATCCGACGGCTGTTTCCAATTTGTGCATTACCTCTGAAGCCATCACTTTTTCGATATCGGTCGATCCCGCGTGATGCGGAGCGGAAAGGTACGACCAGAGCGTTTCTCCGGACTTACTTTTCAACTCCACGGACAAATAGCCGGTGTAGATGGGGCGCGCATCGTGGGTGACGTAGCGCACGCGCATATTACTCGCCGCATAACCTTTGACCCAAACCTCGCCCTCTCCCGAGAGCACGGCGTCTGCCTGATCGGCGCTGGTCACCAGATGAAAGGGATGCGTTTTGCGCACACTGTCCATCAGCGCCTGCTTCAGTTGCGCTGCGCCAGGCTTGTCGCCGAAACCATCGACGAAGATGTTTCTGACGGCCTTTAGCTGGGTGTCCTGTGCGCAACAGATCAGCGCCGCGGCAAGTATGCAGCCCAATCGCATGAAGTCTACGGTGAGTATAGCGGCAATCTAAGCGAAGGCGCTGTCATCTCGCTGTAATGTTGATTTTTGATACTAAAAAGATTGCGGGAAATTCGTCAAACAGCTCTGTTGGTGGGATTTCTCGCGGCTTGTTCGTTCGCTCAGCAGACCAATCCGGAGCCGGTTCCCACCCCGCCTCCCAATGAAGACACGCCTTCCACCGACCCAGGTTCCTTCACGCTGGGAGACCGGTTCTGGGTGTCCGGACAAGCGAATTTCATCACGCAATACCATCCGTCGTTTTCGGCCAAGTACAGCGGCCCAAACAGCCTGATGCCCCAGAGCGAATCGGCATCATCACGCGTGTTTACACTATTCACCGGCCTGCGGCTGTCGCGGAACACGGAAATTCTTTTCGATCTCGAGAGCGCCGGTGGAGTGGGCCTCAGCAACGCACTGGGTCTGGCCGGCTTTACCAATCTCGATGTCGTTCGCAATCCGACGCTGGGTCAAGTGCCCTATGTCGCGCGCATCATGATCCATCAGGTGATTCCGTTGAGCAAAGAATATCTGGAAGCGCCGCGAGGGCCGCTGGCTCTGGCGCCCCGTTTGCCTGTGCGGCGTCTGGAGTTGCGTCTAGGCAAGCTCAGCACCGCGGATTTTTTCGATGTGAACTCCATCGGCAGCGACAGCCATCTTCAGTTCATGAACTGGACGGTGGATAACAACGGCGCTTATGACTACGCCGCCGACACGCGCGGTTACACTTACGGACTTCTGATTGAATATTATGACCGGCACTGGGCGTTGCGCTTTGGAGAGATGCTGATGCCGACGGTGGCTAACGGCATCAAACTGGATTGGGATCTAGCCCGCGCCCGGGGAGAGAATCTCGAGTATGAGCTGCACCCACATCTGCTCGCCAAGCGCGATACCAGGGTGCGGGCTCTGGCGTACGCCAATCATGCCAATATGGGCCTCTATCGCGAGGCGAACTTGATGCCGGAGCCCGATATTATTGCTACCCGACAGCAGGGACGAGTGAAGTACGGCTTCGGCGCCAACGCGGAACAAGAATTGACGGATAACCTGCGGGCATACTTTCGCGCCGGCTGGAATGAGGGACACCACGAGAGCTTCGCCTACACGGAGGTGGATCACACCGTCTCCGGCGGCATCGATTTGCGCGGCGCGCGCTGGCATCGGCCGCTGGACAAACTCGGCTGCGCATTGGTGGTCAATGGCATTTCTCGCGATCACGCGCGCTACCTGGCGCTGGGCGGGCTGGGTTTTCTGCTCGGCGACGGAGGGTTGCGCTATGGTCCGGAGACGATTATTGAAAGCTACTATACGGCGCATGTTTGGCGCGGGATTTCGCTGGCCGGGGATCTCCAGCAAATATGGGATCCCGGCTACAATCGCGATCGCGGACCGGTTACCGTGCTCAGTTTCCGGCTTCATGTCGAGGATGCGGTGCGCTTTAAATCCGCGGAATGAACTGAGCCCATTCAGCCCCGAGAACAGGCTAAAGCCTGTACAGCACAGGCTAAAGCCTGTGCCACCAAAATCGGTCAGGCGGTACAATCGGAGCAATGTTACAGATCGCTCCCCGCTCCTCCGTTGCGGACGTCGTGATTATCGGCTCCGGGGCGGGAGGAGGCACGGTGACCCAGGTGCTGGCGGACCTGGGCGTTCAGGTCACGCTGCTCGAAGCCGGACCAATGCTGAATCCGGCGAAGGACTTCAAGGAGCATTGGTGGCCCTATCAAACTCCGGACCGAGGCATGGGTCCCGGCGGCAGCCGCTATTTCGGCAAAAGCCCGTATCCTTTTGGCCTCTACGACGCGGGCTATGGGGATTGGGAATTGGAGGGCGAGCCTTACACGGTAGCGCCCGGCGATAAGTTCGTCTGGTATCGTTCGCGCATCGTCGGGGGCCGCACCAACCACTACGGGCGCATTTCGCTGCGCTTCGCCGATTACGATTTCGCGCCTTACACACGCGATGGCGTGGGCACGGATTGGCCCATCGCTTACGACGAACTGGCGCCCTATTACGACAAAGCGGAAAGCTTTATCGGCGTTACGGGAAGCAAAGAAGGCATTCGCAGCGCGCCCGATGGAATCTTTCAAACTTGCCCGCCTCCGCGAGTGCACGAAGTGCTGGTGCAACGGGCTTGCAAGCAGTTGAACATTCCCTGCATCCCTTCGCGGCTGGCGGTGATTACGCAGCCGACCCATGGCCGTCCGGCTTGCCACTATTGCGCCCAATGCAACCGCGGGTGCGTCTCCGCCTCGAACTATTCGTCCAGCCAGGTGCAGATCTTTCCGGCCATGAAAACGGGCCGGGTGAATCTGATCACCAACGCCATGGCGCGCGAGTTGATCACGGATTCATCGGGCAAAGTGATCGCCGTGTCGTACGTCGATAAGATCACGCGCACCGAGAAACAGATTAAGTGCCGGGCCGTGGTCGTGGCTTGCGGGGCGTGTGAGTCGTCCCGGCTGCTGTTGAATTCCAAGTCCACCCGCTTTCCGGATGGCCTGGCCAATGGGTCCGGCCAGATCGGACGCAATCTCACCGATAGCGTCGGCTACAGCCTGAGCGCGCGCATTCCCGCTCTCGAAGGGCTGCCCCGGCACAATTCCGACGGTATGGGCGGCATGCATGTTTACGTGCCTTGGTGGCTTTGGGAAAAGAAAGATCTGGGTTTTCCGCGTGGATATCACATCGAAGTCGGCGGTGGCTTCGGCATGCCTGGCCCGGGCCAGTTTCATGGACTGTGCGCGCGCCATGAAGGATACGGAAACGAACTGAAGACCTACTTGCGGTCGCAGTACGGTACTTCGGTAGGTCTGGCAGGCCGGGGCGAACACGTGCCCAATCCCCAAACTTATTGTGAGATCGACCCGGATGTCGTGGACAAGTTCGGGATTCCCGTGCTCCGTTTTCACTTTCAATGGACCGATAACGAGTTGAAGCAGGCGCGGCACATGCACGAGACGTTTACAGCTATTCTCGAAACCATGGGCGGAGTGATTACACGCGCGGCGCCCAAGCCGGTGGAAGGGGATGGGATCAGCATCGGCGGCGAAATTATCCATGAACTGGGCACGGTGCGGATGGGCAACGATCCTCGGAACTCAGCGCTCAATAAATATTGCCAGGCGCATGAAGTGAAGAACCTGTTTGTGGCCGATGCCGCGCCGTTTGTCAGCAATCCAGATAAGAATCCAACTTTGACGATTAACGCCCTGGCGTGGCGCACGGCGGACTATCTGGCGGAAGAAATGAGGAAGGGCAATGTCTGACGTTTCAAGACGCGAGATGCTGCGCGCGGCCGCGCTCACGGTGCTGGCGTCCGGCACGCTGGCGCCCGCGCAAGCGCAGGAAGTTCACCGCATTGCGGCGACGGAAGGCGTCTACCGCCCCAAGGCTTTTACGCCTCATGAATACCGGACTCTCTCGGCGCTGGCGGACCGGATCGTGCCGGCTGACGAGGTGTCTCTGGGAGCGGTTGCGGCGGGAGCGCCTGCGTGGATCGATTTGCTCGCTAGCCAGAATTTGGAGCTGACCGATATATACACCGGCGGAATTGCCTGGCTCGACGTCACCATGAAAAACCGTGCAGGCACGGATTTTGTGCGCGCCAAACCTGACGAGCAGACTGCGCTGCTCGACTTGATCGCATACCACAAGAACGGTACTGGCGAATTCGGGCCCGGCGTCCGATTCTTTGCATGGGCGCGCAAAATGGTAGTCGACGGATTTTATTCCAGCCCGCTGGGGACCAAGGATCTCGGATACATGGGCAACACCGCGGTAGCGAAATTCGAAGTGCCCCAAGAGGCGATCGACTACGCGTTGCGGCGCAGCCCGTTCGGAAAATGAAAACTCTCTTAGCCGTCGTCTGCTTTTTGGCCGCGCTCACCGCCGGAGTCAACGCAGGCGTCAAGCCCGATTTTTCCGGTTCCTGGACGTTGGACGCGCAAAAGAGCAATTTCGGCCCTTTACCGGTTCCCGCAAAATTCGAACGAGTGATTCGGCAAAACGGCTCGACCGTCCACGTGACTACGAACGAAGCGACGGGTAAGGGCGAACAGGCTATCGAAACCAACTTTCGCACCGATGGAGAATTTGTCGAGAATCGTTACAAAAGCGGAGTGGCGCGGGTCTCGGGCCGGTGGGACGCCGATCGTCTGGAAGTAGAGACACGGCGTGAGCTTGAGGGCAAGCCGCTTACGTCGGTTGAAATCTGGTCTCTGTCAGCCGACCGGCGCACCTTGACGGTGAAGAATCATATCGAAACCCCGAATGGTCCGCTGGATTTGGTGCTGTCGCTGCGGCGTGAGTGAAGGTGCCGCGCCTCCCTCGCGCGCCGAGTACGGCGGCCTCATGCGGATGTGATTGAGGAAACGGCATCGCGACTCGGGTCTCGTATTTGCCGCGTGGTCCCCTCCCTCACGGTCGGGGCTACATCTAGCCCCGACCGTCAGTGAGGGGACCTGCAATACGTCGGCGCTCTTATAGTAGACGAAGCAATGCTAATTTTGTGGACTTGGGGTGTGAAGTGCGAGCGCCGAACGAGCAAACAATCGTCGAGACTTCGAAACAGTTTGAGCGGCAACTTGTAAAACACTCGTCGCAGCCACTATTGAACCTATGCTAACGTGAGGTTGTATTTTGGCCCGGACGGCGGGCGCACGCTGACAACATGAATCTCGACGCGCTCAAACTCGAAATTGAAAGTGCGGTGGCCGAAGAAGGTCTGGCGATCTTCTACGGACACACGCGGGCGCTGGAGCCGTCGGAAGCGGTCTATTGGGACGTGGAACACTACCCGGACTACAAACTTTTCTTGAAAGCGGCCAAGGCGGCGGGATCGCAATTGCTGGTTCTGCACCATCATTCGCTTACTTCCGATCAGGTGGACGATGTGCTCGACGAATTGGAGGCCTGCGACATGCCGCGAGAGGAATACCGGACCATCGAGCGGAAATTGCAGGACCTGCGGGTTTATGAAGGATTCACGTGCTCGATTGAACTCTCCTTCGATCACGGCGGCCGCATGTACCTGATGGGTTTTCGCTCCGAGTGGTATCGGGAACTTCTGGAGATTCAGGGCGATCTGGAGATTCTCGGCGGCGCCGGCCCCGACTTTGACGATGAGGAAGACGAAAGCGGCATGGGTGGCTACTTCTCGCGTAATTGAAAACGCATGCCCGCGGCTCGCTGGATTTTGCCCACACCCGATTCCGATACGGTAGCCGGACTTGCGTCGGCTCTGAAGCTACGCGCGGTCACTGCCCGGGTGTTGGCGGGACGCGGATTCACCGATCCCGATGTTGCCCGGCGTCTGCTTAAACCTTCGCTCGATGCCCTGCATTCTCCTTATTTGTTGGCCGGCATGGAGGCCGCGGTAAGCCGCCTGCGCCGGGCAATCGAACAAAAAGAGAAGATTCTGATTTATGGCGATTACGATGTAGACGGCACTACTTCCATCGTCATTCTGAAAAAGGCCATTGAACTGGCTGGTGGCGCGGCCGACTTTCACGTACCGCATCGGTTGCGCGACGGTTACGGCATGCGTACGGAGGTGATTGAACGGGCCGCGGAGACCGGCGTCAAACTCATCGTCAGCGTGGACACCGGGATCCGGGCCGGTGAAGTGGTGCGGGCGGCGCGCGAACTCGGGATCGACACGATCATAACCGATCATCATCTTCCGGAAGCGGAGCTGCCTCCGGCGGTTGCCGTGTTGAATCCCAGCCGTCCGGATTGCCGGTATCCCGAGAAAAATCTTTGTGGCGCCGGCGTGACGTTCAAGCTGGTGCAGGCGCTGCTCGGTTCACTCGGCTGGCCGGCCGACAAGCTGGAGAGGATGCTGAGATCGTTCCTCAAGCTGGTCGCGGTAGCTACGGTGGCCGACGTGGTTCCGCTGACTGGCGAGAATCGCGTGATTGTGAAATACGGTCTGGACGGACTGGACCGGGTGAACAACCTGGGCCTGCGGGCTCTGCTAGAGGTCTCCGGTCTCCGCAAGGGTCACGCTCCCAGCGCGCATCAGGTAGCGTTTCAGATTGCGCCGCGAATTAATGCCGCGGGACGCATGGCGCACGCGGAGGATGTGATTCGCTTGTTTCTGACTACCGATCTGGACGAAGCGAAGACGCTGGCCGAGCAACTCCATTCGCTCAATCAGGAACGCCAGCAGACCGAAGCCGAGATCGTGGCGCGCGTACTGGAGCAATGCGAATTGGAGCCGGTGACCGACGCGCAGTGCGCTTTGGTTTTTGCGGGCGCCAACTGGCATCGTGGCGTGGTCGGCATTGTCGCCAGCCGCCTGGTGGAGCGCTTCTGTCGTCCGGTTTTCGTGCTGAGCGAAGAGGACGGCGAGTTGAGCGGCTCCGGCCGCAGCATCCCCGCATTTCATCTGGTGGAGGCGTTGGAAACCATGCCGGAGCTGTTTAGCCGCTACGGTGGACACAAGCAAGCGGCGGGCGTGACGTTGCCGGATAAACACCTGGCTGAGTTTCGCGCTCGTTTCAATGCCCATGCCGCTGCCCGGTTGACTCCCGCGGATTTCGTCCCGCAACTGGCGCTGGACACAACGGCGCGCTTTGACGAATTGGACGACCAAGCCGCCGGAGAGCTGCTCTCATTGGCGCCGTTTGGGTTTGGCAATCCGGCGCCGCTGCTGGGAATTCCAGGCGTTCAGGTCGGCGCCGGTGCGGCGGTGTTGAAGGAGCGGCACCTGAAAGTAGAACTTCGCCAAAATGGGCGCCGACTGGTGATGAATGGATGGAATATGGGCGCGAGACAGCCGGACCTCGGCGCGGGTGTCTCGATTGACGCCGTGGTTTCGCTGGAGCCGGATCATTATGCGGAGCGCAATGGTTGGGGCTTCTGGTGCGGCGTACTCAAGGATTTCCGGATGACTCTAAAATGATCTTCGAGCCACGATTATTACGATCGTGACCTATTTGCGACGGCTCGCGGGACGTGGACAACCGGCGTAGGTCCCGCCGCGCAGGCGTATAGTCAGAAAAGAGCATGCGACGTCTTTCTATCTTCGCGTTTTTACTGCTGGTGGTGAATAGCGCCTACCTGGCCGCTTTCGCGCACGCCAGCATCTTTTATGAGGCCAACGTGCTGTTGCATCTTGGCCTCGGACTGGCGTTGACCATCGTTGCGGCCTTTCAACTGCGCCGTTACCCGATTGCAGGCGGAAGCTTGCTCATCGCCGCGCTTCCAGCCTTGTATCTGGTTTTTCGCGGCAACACTTATGACCAGCGCGCGGTGCTCTGGATCCACATTGCGATGGCAGCGATTGCCGTCCTGCTGATCGGTTGGCGCTTGATTCAATCGAACCAATACGTCACCAGCTACGTGACTGCGGTCTGCATTCTCATTGTGCTTCCGCTCTCAGCGGCGCTTTACCGCAAGCTGCGGCCGAACCCTAACGATCAGATCCGCAATCCCGTGAGCGCGCCGCTAGCGATGGACCAGGAAGGCGCCGGCGCAAAGTCGCCCTTTGCGCCCTCGTCCGCCCAAACCAACTCCGGCAAAATCATCCCGTCCAATTTCTTCATGGATTCCAAGGGCTGCGGAGACTGCCACAAAGACATCTACAACCAGTGGAACAGTTCGGCGCATCATTTCGCCTCGTTCAACAACCAGTTTTACCGGAAATCGATCGAGCACATGCAGGATGTGATCGGAACGCGCCCCAGCAAATGGTGCGCCGGCTGTCACGACCACGCGGTATTTTTCAATGGACGATTCGACCGCCCGATGCGTGAGCAAATCGACACGCCGGAAGCGCAAGCGGGTCTCGGTTGCATGTCGTGCCACGCCATTGTGCACGTTCACAGCACCATGGGCAACGCCGATTTCACGGTGGAGTATCCTCCGCTGCATGAACTCGCCTCCAGTCACAATAAATACCTGCAGGCGCTGGACCATTTTCTGGTTTATCTCAATCCCAAGCCGCATAAGGCGACATTTTTGAAGCCGTTTATGCGTCAGCAATCGGCGGAGTTCTGTTCGGTCTGTCATAAGGTGCATCTCGATGTTCCGGTAAACGACTATCGGTGGGTGCGCGGATTTGACGACTACGACAACTGGCAGGCAAGCGGCGTTTCCGGGCAGGGCGCACGCTCGTTTTACTATCCGGCGAAGCCGCAAGTCTGCACCGATTGCCATATGCCGCTGGTTGCCTCGCACGATCCGGGCAATCGCGACGGTAAGGTTCATTCGCATCGCTTTCCCGCGGCCAATATGGCGGTTGCTTATGCCAACCAGGACGCCGCGCAGTTGCAGGCAACCGAGCAATTTCTGAAGTCGGGTTTCATTACGGTCGATATTTTTGCCGTCTCGCCTGTGGACGCTCGCGGCGGAAACAGCACGATGCTTCGCCGGACGGAAACCGTGCAAGCCAATTCCACCTTTGCCGTCGGAGAAGAGGCGGAGCAGAGTGGACCGGTGGTGGTCCGGGATGTCGGAAAGATGGCGGCTCCGTTGAACGCCGGCGCGGTGGCGCTGGAGCCCGGCAACACCGTGCGCGTGGACGTAGTGGTGCGCACCCGAAAAATCGGGCATTTTTTCCCCGGTGGGACGGTAGACGCTTTTGACGCGTGGCTGGAGCTGCAGGCCAGAGATGCCGGCGGAAATACCATCTTTTGGAGCGGAAATGTAACCGATAACGGAAAAGGACCGGTGGAACCGGGCGCGCATTTCTATCGTTCCTATCAACTGGACGGCGCAGGCTATGCCATCGACAAACGCAACGCCTGGCAGACCCGCAGCTTGTTGTATGTCCGATTGATTCCGCCCGGCGCCGCCGACGTCGCGCATTACCTGGTCAAAGTTCCGCGGAACGCCCGCGGGCCGATCCAGTTCACGGCGCGGTTGAATTACCGGAAATTCACATGGTATTTCACGCAATTCGCTTATGCAGGACGGGCCAAGCCCGGGCAGGATCCGTCGCTGCTCGGCAAGGATCACGACGGCTTGGAATATGACTTTAGCCCAAGCTTGATTCCGGCGAATGTCTCCGGAAAAATCCGCGATTGCATTCCGGATTTGCCGGTCGTGACCCTGGCCGAAGCCAGTGTGGACGTGCCCATCGGGCGCGCGGACTGGATTCCCGTGGTCCGCAAACAAGACCGCGAACGCTGGAACGACTGGGGCATCGGCCTGCTACTGCAAGGGGACTTGAAAGGCGCCGAATACGCTTTCAAAAAAGCGACGGAAGCCGAGCCTGGTTATGCCGATGGCTGGCTGAATGTGGCGCGGGCGTTGCTGCAAGAGGGCGAAACCAGCGCGGCCAAACCGTATCTCGCTAAGGCCCTCGCCATCGCCCCGCAACACGGCCGCACCTGGTTCTTTCAAGCTACCGCGCAAAAAGCCGACGGCGATTACGATGGCGCCTTGCAGTCGCTCGAGCGCGTGCGGGCTCAATACCCGAGAGATCGCGTGGTGCTGAACCAAATTGCCCGCATGCTGTTTCTGAAACGCGAGTACGCTAAGGCGATTGATGCGCTGAAGCAGGTGAACTCGGTCGATCCGGAGGACGTGCAGATGCATTACACGTGGATGCTGTGCAGCCGCGGTCTGGGAAACGAGGCGGATGCTGCGCGCGAAGAAAAGCTATTCCGGCGGTTCAAGGCCGATGAGTCCTCGCAGGCGCTCTCGGCGCGCCGCCGCGCCATCAGTCCGGAAGACAACAACGAGCGGCAGCCGATTCACGATCATGAAAGCGCGCCTCTGCCATGAAGTGGTATCAAGTTGCACTTACCAGAGAACTCGCGCGGGTTAACAACCCGCGGCAGGTTGACAACCTGCCCCATATTCGATGGCCATTACTCGTGACAGCCTTAATTTCAGTCATGCTGGCAGCCACTGTGCCTTCGAGCGGCCCAGTCTTCACCGACGTCACGGCGCAGGCCGGCATTCACTTCACGCATAACAGCGGGCGTGCCGGCAAAAAATATCTCCCGGAAACACTGGGTTCCGGATGCGCCTTCTTCGACGCCGATGGCGACGGCTGGCAGGACATTTTATTGATCAATGGCAAAGACTGGACGCCGCGCGGGCGCAAGACGCTGCTGGCGCTGTATCACAACAACCATAACGGCACATTCACCGACGTTACGGCGGGCAGCGGTCTGGATGTAGAGATGTACGGAATGGGTGTCGCCATCGGGGACTACGACAATGACGGGCGCGATGACGTGTACATCACGGCGCTCGATGGCGATCACTTGTTCCACAACGAAGGACATAGCAAGTTCCGCGACGTGACCAAGGCCGCCGGCATTCAGAACGCCAGCTTCGGAACCAGCGCCGCGTGGTTCGACTACGATCGCGACGGCAAACTCGATCTCTTTGTCGCCAACTATGTGCAATGGCAACCGAAGCTCGATCTGTGGTGCTCTTTGGACGGCTCGACCAAGTCCTATTGCACTCCGGAATCGTATAAAGGCACCCGCAGCCGGCTCTATCACAACTTAGGCGGCGGGCGTTTTGAAGAAGTGGCTGTGAAAGCGGGTGTCGGAGACCCAACCAGCAAATCGTTGGGCGTTACCGTGCTCGATTACAACGGCGATGGCTGGCCCGACCTTTTCGTCTCCAACGACACGCAACCCAACAAGCTCTATCGCAATAACCGGAACGGAACGTTCACCGAAGAGGGGATGACCGCCGGCGTGGCTTATGGCGAAGATGGAGTGGCGCGCGGCGCGATGGGCGTGGATTCGGCCGACTACGATCGCAGCGGCAAACCGGACCTGCTGGTCGGAAATTTTTCCAACCAGATGCTGGGTCTCTATCACAACGAAGGCAATGGCCTGTTCGTGGATGAAGCGCCGTCGTCCTCGGTAGGGCGAGCCAGCCTGCTGACGCTGGCCTTCGGTGTCTTCTTTTTCGACTACGATCTGGACGGCCGCCCGGATATCTTCGCCGCCAACGGGCACATCGAGGATGAGATCGGGCGTGTGCAGCCCAAGGTCAGCTATCGCGAACCACCGCTGTTGTTTCGCAATTTGGGCAATCGCAAATTCGCCAATGTCACAGCGGAAATGGGCGCGGCCTTTAACCGGCCGATTGTTGCGCGTGGCGCCGCTTATGCGGATTTTGACCGCGACGGCGACCTGGACATTTTGATATCCACCAACAACGGGCCTGCCTACCTTTGCCGCAACGATGGTGGCAATCGGAATCATTGGCTAGCGGTGCGTTTGAACGGTACCAAAAGCAATCGCGACGGCATCGGCGCGGTCGTGCGCATTCAGAGCGCCTCCGGCAAGCAGTGGAGCATGGTCCGGAGCGGTTCGAGCTATTGTTCGCAAAGCGACCTGGCGCTGACTTTCGGATTGGGCAAAGATACAAGCGGGACTGTGGAGATCGATTGGCCCAGTGGATCAAAACAGCAGATCGGCAACGTGGCTGCCGATCAGTTTCTGACTATCGACGAAAACAAGGGAATCACCGCACGCTCGCCGGCGAGCGCGCGGTGATACTTCGACTCTATACCGTGATACCTGCGGCCGACGAGGGCGTCGGCCGCAGACCAGGGGTCGGCCCCACTTGGATAGCGTGCGGTGATGCTTCGACGTCGGCGAGGCGGCACGGAAGAATCGTCGCTGACGCCTTCCAACCTCCAAAGACTTCTTCCAACCGCCCGGCAATCGCCAGCGCAACATCCTCCCGCTGAGGCCGCGCCACGATTTGCACAGCGATGGGCAAGCCGGTGGCTGACTCACCGCAGCGCACCACCGCTGCCGGCAAGCCGGCCACGTTGTACGCCATCGTATAACTGAAACCGCGGAAATTCGCATCGAGCGTCGAGGTCCCGTGAAGCAGCGCGGGTTGGGTATATGCCGGGCAGACCAGCGCGTCGTACTTCTGAAAGAACGCAGCCATCTGCGCGCGATATGCGTCCCACTCCGCCCAGTATTTTTGGAAGCCGGCGAGATCGGTCCGGTACGCTTCCAGTTTGTCCAGCCATCCGGTCAACAAAGGATGGACTCTGGTAGATCCGATTTCGGCCAAGTACGCCCGCACACCGTCGCCGCCGTCGGCGCCCAGAATTTTCATTTCCAAATCGTACGCGCCCGCGATGCAAGCGGGACGATCGTCCACGGCCGATAGTTCGCGAGCCGCCGCGCGCACCACGGAGGCAACTTCGTCTGTGGCGGCTACGAAACCGTTGTCTGTTTGAAACGCGATTGTCAGTCCTGTGATGCCCTTCAAAGGAGTGAACGGCGCCATCAGCCCCATCATGAGTTGCAGATCTTCCACGCGCCGGGCCATCGGCCCGATCTGCCATAGCGATTCGATCCAGCCGCCCGCGGGCGGAAAGTGCCCTTCGCGCGGCAACCTCCCGGAAGTCGGTTTGAGGCCCGCGATCCCGCAAAACGCCGCGGGCAGCCGGACGCTGCCCGCGCAGTCGCTGCCCAATCCCAGCGGCGAGCCACCTGCGGCGATCAGGGACGCCTCTCCGCCGCTGCTGCCGCCGGAAGTGCGCGTCACATCGTAAGGATTATTAGTGCGGCCGAACAGCAGATTGTCGCTTTCGAAGGCGAAGAGCAAATCGGGAAGATTCGTCTTGGCAATGGGAATTGCCCCGGCCGCGCGCAGGCTCGCAATCAGAGTGGCGTCCTTTGTGGATGGCGCAGCATTGACGCGGCCTACCGTGCCCGCTGTGCAGACGACGCCCGCAAGTTCCAGCGAGTCCTTGATGCTGAATGGAACGCCGTGAAGCGGGCCTCTGATCGCAGTTTTGTCCGCGTCCCGCGCTTCCTCTAAAGCTCTGTCCGCAAATACTTCTGTCGCTGCGTTTAGAACGGGATTCACCGCGTCGATCTGCGCCAGATGCGCCTCAATCAATTCGACCGATGAGATTTTGCGCTCGCGGATGAGCTTCGCTTGCCGGGTGGCGGAGAGGGAAAGGACATCGTGCATGTCCCTTTAATTATCGGTGACGCCTTAGCGCGTTATATGTTCCTGGCGCACTTCGGCGTGGTGCCGGACATCGATTCCTTTGATCAGGAACAGCACATCCTCCGCGATATTGGTCGCATGATCGGCGATCCGTTCCAGGTCGTGCACAATGAACATTACGTCCACGGCGCGCGGCACGGTGGTGCTTTCCGCCTGCATGAACTCCACCAGTTCTTTGTAAGCGGCGTCTTGCAAACCGTCCACTTCATCGTCTGAGGTCAGAACGCTGCGCGCCAGTTGCTCGTCGCGGGAAATCAACGCGTCAATGCTCTTGCGCACCATGGCTTCCGCCAAGGCAGCCATGCGCGGAATGTCCACCAACGGCCGGATGGGCGCTTCCCTCATCAAGGACAGGGCGCGTTCCGTGATGTTGACCGCAAGGTCTCCCATGCGCTCCAGATCCCCGTTGATCTTGATGGTGGCCGTAAGAAACCGCATGTCGCGCGCCATGGGTTGGTACAACGCGAGCAGACGGGTCGCCAGTTCGTCAATCTCGATATCGCGCTGGTTGATTTGCGCTTCTTTCCACAAGACTTCCTTGGCTTGCTGCTCATCGCGATCCACCAACGCGAGAACGCTTCCGTGAATGGCCGATTCCACCAACCCAGCCATTTCGAGCAACCGTTTCTGCAACTCGTCTAGTTCTTCCCTGAAATGGACCATTGCTTTGCTCCTTGCCAGCCGGCGCTCAGCCGAAACGGCCGGTGATGTAATCTTCCGTTTCCTTGTGCGCCGGACGCTTGAAGATCACTTCGGTTTTGTCGAACTCGATCAGCTTGCCCAGCAGGAAGAATCCGGTGAATTCGGCGATGCGCGCCGCCTGTTGCATGCTATGCGTCACAATCACCTGGGTGCATTGGTCGCGGAGACTGAAGAGCAGATCCTCGATTTTAGCCGTGGCGATCGGATCGAGCGCCGAGCAGGGCTCGTCCAATAACAATACTTCCGGATCCACGGCTAATGCGCGGGCAATGCAAAGCCGCTGCTGCTGTCCGCCCGACAAGGAGTAGGCGGATTCGTGCAGCTTGTCCTTCACTTCGTCCCACAACACAGCGCGCCGCAAGCTGTGTTCCACGATTTCGCTGAGCGGCCGCTTGCCGGCCAGCCCGTTCACGCGTATGCCGTAGGCGACATTGTCGAAAATCGATTTGGGGAACGGGTTGGGGCGCTGAAACACCATGCCCACGCGCCGCCGCAGTCCCGTGACATCCATGTCCAGCACATTTTGGCCGTCCAGCGTGACTTCGCCGTCATAATGCGCCGTCTTGATCATGTCGTTGATGCGGTTCAACGTCCTCAAGAATGTAGATTTGCCGCATCCCGAAGGACCGATGAGCGCGGTGATCCGTTTCTCGGGAATCGCAAGATTGATACTATGCAGAGCCTTGAAGCTCCCGTAAAAGAAATCCAGGTTCGTGGCCTGCAGCTTGGTCTTCGACACGGGCCGGGTATCCTCCGTCGGCGGGGGCAGCGGGAAACTCACTTGCGCTTGCGGTTCATTCTTGACGCGCGATTCCGGTGAACTCATATCTAAATTATCCCCTCTGGGCGGACGCCCCGCGAGACAGTACCCAGCGGGCGGCAATATTGGCTATTAGAACCATCGCCAACAATACCAAACCGCCCGCCCAAGCCTGGCGATGCCAGTCATCATAAGGAGAGATCGCGCGAGTATAGATCATAACAGGTAGCGATGCGGTAGGCTGGTTCAATCCGTGAGCCCAGAATTCGTTGTTCAAGGCCGTGAACAATAGCGGGGCGGTTTCGCCTGCGATGCGGGCGATTCCGAGAATCATGCCCGTGGCAATCCCTTGCAGCGCGGCCGGTACGATGACTGACGTGATGGCCTTGCTTTTGCTGGCGCCCAAAGCCAATGCCCCTTCCCGCAGCGGATTGGGAACGGAGCGCAGAAAATGTTCGGTGCTTTTCAATCCGATGGGGATCAGCATCAAGCTGAGTGCGAACCCACCCGCCCAGACAGAAAAGGTCTTCATGGGGACGACGATGACTGCCCAGGCGAAAATGCCGATCACGATGGACGGAACACCATTGAGCAGGTCGGCTGTGTACCGCACCAGAAATGGGAAAGTCTTGCCGCCAAACTCGGCTAGGTAGATCCCGCCGATGAACCCAATCGGAATTCCAATCAGCGTGGCGATGCCGATCATCGCAAAACTGCCGACAATGGCGTTAGCCAACCCGCCGCCTGCCTCGCCGGTTGGAAGAGGCAATTTGGTAAAGAAGTTCCAATCCAAAGAACTTGCGCCATGATACACCAAGTAGCTTAGGATCAAAAAGAGCGAGGAGACGGTAATGAGGGTGCAGACGCCGGTTAGCCCCAACATCACGTTGTTGACGATGTTTCTGCGCCGGCGGCGGTCCATCAATGCTGCGTTCCTTTTCCGGCTGTCGCCACAATCAGCAGTTGCGCCGCTGCATTGATGATCATGGTCAGCAAAAACAGCACCAGACCCAGCTCCACCAGCGCGCTGAGATACATGTTGCCGGTCGCCTCTGTAAATTCGTTGGCAATTACCGCGGCGATCGAGTAGCCAGTGGCGAACAACGACGGACTAATCGTGGGCGTGTTCCCAATGACCATGGTGACGGCCATGGTCTCGCCCAGGGCCCGTGCCAGGGCCAGAAAAATCGAACCGATAATGCCCAGCCTTGCATAGGGCAGCACTACCTGATAGGTCGACTCCCATTTCGTAGCGCCCAGCGCCAGTGCCGCTTCCCGCTGCTCGCGCGGCACAGCCATCAGCGATTCACGGGAGATGGAAATGATAAACGGAAAAACCATTACTGCAAGGGTGATGCTGGCGGAGAGGAATCCCACACCGTAGATCGGTCCGGAAAATATAGGTAAGAACCCAAACGCGTTTTGCAGGGCCGGCTCGACGTAGTCGCGCATCAGCGGAACAATGGTGAATATGGCCAACAGTCCGTATATGACGCTGGGCACTGCCGCCAACAGCTCAATCAGGAACGTAAAAATGTTGGACCACCGGGGAGAAGCCAACTCCGACAGATAAATCGCCGCTCCCACTCCCAGCGGCACGGCGATGAGCAACGCTAAAAACGACGTCATTACCGTCCCATAGATGAACGGCAACGCCCCGAACTGCTCGGCGTTGGGATCCCATGTGCGCGTGAAGAGGAAGGCCAAGCCGAACTTCGCTCGCGATGGACCGCACTGGATCCAGAGTTGGTAAACCAGCAATACCGTGATGAGGAAAACGCTGGTTGCAAAAATCAAGGTGATCAGGTGCGCAACTTGATCTCCGCTCCGCAATTTTTCAAGAAAACTCGGCGTCCTTCTGGGGGAGGGCGCGGACGTGAGAACGGTACTCGCCATGGGACTGTCTATTGAATTGCGTTGATCTGCTTCTCTTCCATCCCTACCACGTTCTTGGGCAGGGGAGCATAGCTCAGCTCGGCGGCGTATTTCTGACCCGTGCCCAGCATCCATTTCAAGAATTCCTTGATGGTTTCCCGTTTGGCGGCATCGTTGATCTTGCTCGGGATCAGCAACCAGGTGAATGAAGAGATCGGGTAGGCGTTCGCGCCGGGAGCATCCGTAATCGAGACGCGGAAATCCGCTGGCATGTTCTTGGCCGCGCCGGCCGCGGCGGCGGTTACCGTGCTCAGATCGGCCCTGAGATACTTGCCTGAGGAATTCTTCACATAGCCGTACGGCATCTTGTTTTGAACCGCATAGATCAACTCGACGTAGCCGATCGAGTTGGGAGTCTGTTTCACTAGTCCCGCCACGCCCTCGTTGCCTTTGCCGCCTAAGCCGACTGGCCAGTTGACGGAAGTATTTGCTCCAACCTTGGATTTCCATTGCGGGCTGACCTTCGAAAGATAGTCCGTCCAAACGAAGGTGGTGCCGCTGCCATCGGAGCGATGCACTACGGTGATCGGCTTGTTCGGGAGTTTGACACCCGGGTTGTCCTTAACCAGCCTGGGATCGTCCCATTTCGCGATCTGGCCCAAATAAATGTCCGCAAGCGTGTCTCCACTAAATTTCAGGTCAGAGGACACGCCCTCCACGTTATAAGTAGGGACCACACCGCCGAGCACCGTCGGGAAGTGCAACACTTTTACCTTTACGTTGCCTAACTGCTCGTTGGTCATCGGCATATCTGAGGCCCCGAAGTCAACCGTGCCGGACGTCAATTGGCGGATACCGCCGCCGGAACCGATGGATTGATAGTTGATCTGGGTTCCGGGCTTTACTTTCGAATAGTCATTAAACCACTTTTGATAGATGGGCGCCGGGAAGGTGGCGCCGGCCGCGTTAAGCGACTCGGCGGCGGCTGTGGCCGCCAACAACCCGCTGCTGATCACAACTGCTTGAATCGCTTTGTTCATCGGAACATGCTCCTGTTCATTTTTTCGTTTCGTTGTCCTCAGTGTCGCACTCGCCCATTACATTTCCGTTAACATCTGTCGACAGAGACAAAAAGAATCCGGGATGGTTGGGCCCGCGCACCGTAAACGCCTTGCCGAGCATAGCGATGCTTTGTTATTGATGAATGAGGATACTGTTAATATCCGGTTACAAACCCGCTACCGGTTCTACCGGACACACCGCCGGCAGCCGGATCGTGAACTTGGAACCTTTACCAAGCTGGCTCTGCACCGTGATTGCTCCGGCCATTTGTTCCACTACGTGGCGCACGATCGATAGTCCCAGGCCGGTGCCTCCCACATCTCTCGATCGCGCCTTATCCACGCGATAGAAGCGTTCAAAAATGCGCGGGACATCCTCGGACGGGATACCTGCGCCGGTATCGGATACCGAGATCACCGCCGCGTCATCCACGCCCTTCACTTCGATATGGACCTCGCCATTGGGCTTGTTAAACTTCACGGCATTGTCCAGCAGATTGACAAAGGCTTGCTCCATGCGGAGTTCGTGGCCCATAACGTGGACGTCGTCCATGACGTCCGTGACGATACGGACCTGGCGCAGGCGCGCGCCGGATTCCACCGTGCGTAGCGCCGATTCCATGCTCGCGCGGACGGACACGGACTTCGGCTGTGCCGTGGCGGCCTGCGCCGATTCCAGATCCGAGATGATGAGCAGATCGGAAGCGATATTGTTCAGCCGGATGGAGTGGGCCAGAATGATCTCGACGAACTTCCGGTTGTTCTCCGAGTCGTCCAAGGCGCCGTCAAGCAGCGTCTCGGCGTAGCCGCGTATCGAAGCCAGCGGCGTTCGCAGTTCGTGGGACACATTGGCCACAAAATCCTTACGGACCCGCTCCAAACGTTCTAGCTTAGTGATGTCGTGGAGAATCGCCAGCGCGCCGCGGCCGGTGGGGCCCTCGAAAGGACCAGCCAGAACTTCAAACGAATACGCTTCGGTCGACGCCAGCGTCAAGCGCTGTTCCACCTGGCCGCCGTTTTTGAGTACGCGCGCCATGATCTCTAACAGACCGGGGTCCCGTACAAAATGCGTAAGCGGAATTCCCGCCGGAACTGTCGTGCGCGCTACATTCGCCGACCCGAGCGTCCGCGCCAGGGACTCATTGCAAAAGGTCACCCGCAGATCCTTATCAACCGCTAAAACGCCTTCCACCATGCTCGCCAGGATGGCCTCGCGCTGCGCGCCTTCGAGCTTCAGCCGCTGGACGAGATCGCGAATCTGCGGGGCGGTGCGGCGCAGAGAGCGAGCCAACTGACCCAGTCCATCGTCCCCGGCCGGGAGTTCATCGCCGGGCAGCAGCGGGTCCAGTAACCCTTCCACATAACGGCGCAAACTTTCCACGCGTCTGGAGAAGGAGCGAACAAAGACGAAGGCGAGGCAGCCCGCCAGCAGCGTGCTTACCAACGCCGCTCCGAACAGCCGGATACGCAGGCCAAAAACGGCGTCGTCGACGTTCTCGAGTGGCGCAGAAACGCGCACCGCCGCCGCCGGCGAATCCGGCGACGACAAGGGACGAATGACAGACATCTCCGACCGCCCGTTTCCCAGGGAATCCGCGAGCACACTGCCATCGCGCGTAAGAATCGCCACCCTCAGGCCGGAGTGCTGGCTGGCCGCGCGCACCCACTCATTGCGGTCGGGCCCGATGGTCTCCGCGCCGAGGACTCCGGCCACTGCCTCCAGCCGCGACCGCAGATCGTTCTGCTGGTAGTTCGCTGTAAATCGCTCGAGATAGATCTCGAGAATCAGCAGCGTGCCGGCAAACAGTGCAAACCCGCTCCATAAAAATCTACGAAAGATTCGCGCTCGCATGGTGATTACGACGCAGTCGTCTCGAATATAACACTGGCGATCGTGGGGCCGGTTATCGACCGGCGGCGGGCTTGTAATCCCAAGGCAGATTGTCAACCTGGTTGTCAACCTGCGTGGCGGCACAGGCTGAAGCCTGTGCCACGATGTGCGACTGAATGCTGGATCTAAGGATGGCGCACTTCCTTCCAGACTCGAACTTCAGTGGGGGGATGGTGCCCGGTCCCCTCACTGACGTTCGGGGCTAGAAATGTTTCCGTTGTTGAGAGATGTACAAAACCCGCCCGAGGCCGATTGATAATCGGCCGCAGATGAATAATCTGCCCCACAATCGCGGAGGCGGGTTTACCATTGTTTACCATGGCTCAAGTGAAAGCCGCCTTGCTCGGTGTGGTTCTTTGCTCGCTTTCGGCGCAGGCCGTGCTCGAATATACCGGCAAGCCCTTGCGGCTCCCGTTTGAATGCACCGCGGAGGATACGCAAACCGTGGGGCTGCATTGCTCGGTAGAAGAACCATGTCCCGCCTTTCTGGAACTTTCCTCCGTGGAAGCAGTAGGCAATCGGCTGTTTCTCACCGGCAACCTACACGGAGCGGCGGCCACCTTCTATTCGATCCTGCTGACCAGCGCGGATGCGGGCAAGACCTGGAAAGAAGGGTACCAACGGCTCCGCTCGGCGGAACTCGATCAGATTCAGTTCCTGGATTTCGAAACCGGCTGGATCGCGGGCAACTACATTTCCGGCACACCGCGAGACGCGTTCTTCTTGGCGACGAATGATGGGGGGTCGACCTGGCGCCGGTTGCCCCTGTTTGATGAAAGCCGTCCGGGCGAAGTCGAGAAGTTCTATTTCGAATCGAAGACCGTGGGGGCGTTGCTGCTGGATGTGCGCTACGCCAATCGCTACGAGTTGTTCGAGACGCTGACGGGCGGCGCTAGCTGGGAGTCTCGCCAGACCAGCGTTCAGCCGATTTCTCTTCCCAAGGAAGGCCCAGCCGGGAATCCAGCCTGGCGTTTACGCGCGGACGCCGCCACGCACGCTTATCTGGTCGAGCGGGCGGAAACGGGGCATTGGCAGAAAATGGCAAGTTTTCTGGTGAGCGCGGGAAAATGCACCCAGTAACGCGCCCGCTGATGTATCAGAACTGGATGCGGGTGACGTTTCTGCATTGGCGCTATGCGGCGGCCGAAGTGCAAAGGCTGTTGCCGCGGCAATTGCAGGTAGAAATGTTCGATGGATCGGCGTGGGTGGGGCTGGTCCCGTTCGAAATTCTCGAGCTTCGCTTGGCCGGAACGCCGGCCATTCCTTGGCTCGGGTTCTTTCGCGAGACGAACGTGCGGACCTACGTGACCGATCCTGACGGCCGCCCGGGTGTTTGGTTCTTCTCTCTCGACGCAGCGCGTCTGCTGGCGGTGCTGGGGGCTCGCTGGAGTTATGGCTTGCCATACCGCTG
This sequence comes from Bryobacterales bacterium, assembly GCA_963836595.1. GTDB lineage: Bacteria > Acidobacteriota > Terriglobia > Bryobacterales > Bryobacteraceae > DATFZA01. The sequence goes on along the minus strand of CAWIKC010000001.1, from coordinate 879,720 downwards.
GGCAAGAATGAGTTTGGAAGAGGACGCGGGAATCGTACGTTATCGCAGCGCTCGCTACCGGGGCACGGGATCGGTGGACGTGAGCGTGCGGCCCGGCGAGTTGCTCGAACAAACGGCGTTAGAGGAGTTTCTCACCGCGCGTTTCGGCCTGTTCAGCCTGCACCGCAAACGATTGCGATACGGGCCGGTGGAACATGCGCCCTGGCCACTCTACCGGGCCGAGCTTTTGAATCTGCGGGAAGACTTGATCGAGGCGGCGGGATTGGCTGCGCCGCAAGGAGAACCGGCGGTACATTTTTCGCCAGGCGTCAAGGTGCGGGTGGGTGCTCTTGCGAGTTGAGGCAGGCAATGTGCGCGCGGCACATTGCCTTGCCTGGATGACGATATTACTTCGAAATGCGGATAATCTGCGAGGCGATTTTGGAGAAGGCCTCTTCCAACTGACTCGAATCGGAGGAGTAGACAAATTCGCCCTCCGGCTGGCTAGTATTTGCAGCATATGCCGGCAGGCCAGTGCCGGGGGGAGTGCAGGTTGGACAAGCGTTGGGGTCGTTGGCAACACGCTGGAGCAAGACGAAATTTACGCCGCCATTGCCGCCCAAGCCGATCGTGTAGATGAGAGTGCCGGGAAAGGTGGCCGAACCCGGGTTGGTGGTGCGTGCCCAATTGGCGGCATTATCTGTTAGGTTAAAAACCGCGCTGACCATATTGCCTTGCGTGAAAGGAATACGCGACGCGCTCAGTATGGTTTGATTGCTGTTGGGCATCGCTGCATAGCCGGTTGGCCGATTGCCGAACACGTCGTATGGCGGTATAAACGCGAAGTCCGTCGTTGAGGGGGTGTAGCCGTTATTGCTGAACGGACAACCGGGCGCATCGGTCGTGGAATAGTCGACATTCTCTAAGCCGGAGTAGTTTGTGCTTGGGGCAAACCAGGGATCCGCGCCGTAGAAGCCGGGAGTGCTGTCCGCGTAAAGAGCGCCGACCGGTCCGTAGATATTCGGCCACCAGCTCCCTGAGCCGAAGCCGATGTAGTAGTGATTGGCGCCATATAAAGTAGTTCCGCCGGTTTTCTGGTCGGTATTTATCCAATTCGTCGTGTTGGTGACCATGTTTCCGCCGGTCTTCAACGACTTGCCGGTGCTGTCCAGGCAGGTACTTGTGCTGGCTATCGCGCTAGTCGGATTGCCAGTCGGATCGGGGTAGGCTCCAGAGGAGTTCGTGGTCACAAAATTAAATGTGCCTGCGGTTGGCTGTCCGTCGGTCATCAGGAGAATGACGTTCAAAGCCCCGGGCAACGCCGTCTGATAGTTCATGTTCCAGGCCGTGGAGATCGCGGCTGAAGTGTTGGTTCCACCAGCGCAGGTGATGGTGTCGAGTATGCCGTTGCCGCTACCGCTTCCGTTGGAATAACCGAGGGCGGTTTGGAAGCTTTGCGTCGGAGCCTGGGCGATCCGCACCGTTTCAGCGAAGGTGACGAGACCGATGTAATCCCGGCCCTCTTGAAACGAACCGGTGAACTGTTTGGCAGCGTTGATCATCACCTGGCAAGGAGTGAGGCCGTTGTAAGTATTGTTGGAATTGGTCATCGAACCGGAACGGTCCAGCACCAGCGTGATGACCACGTTGCGGCGCGAGGCGGTGCTTGCCGCACCGATCAGCGTCGCGCCGAAAGAATAGTACTTCATGAAATAGCTCGGGGAATTGGTCGTTGCCGACACCGAGACCGTGGTGACATAGGTGTTGGCTGCCTGGGTCACCGAGATGGATGGCGCGCTGGTGTTTTGCGCTCCCATAAAGTTACCCGCGAAATTGGCTGTGAACCACTCCTGGGCGACAGTAGTGGCGGCGGTGGTTTGGGAGCTTATGGTTTGGCCGAGGTTCAACGACCGGAGGGCCGCCACAGCGGCGCCGTCGCAGGCCATTTGAAGCCTGGTTTTAATCGAATACATGATGCTGAGGTCGACGGTAATTCCCAGGATCGCGACAATGACGGGCAAGCACATCGTGCCCAGCAGTAAGGTCACACCGCGTTCCCGCCGCTTAGCCGCTTTTGAAGAATTTGGACGATTCAAAATAAAACCTCCCATCGAAAACACTCAGAACTCTCGCTTTGCCAGCCCGCTCGACGTCGGGCCACTCTACATGGGCCCGCTCTACATCGGTCCGCTCTACATTGGCCCGCTCTACATTGGCCCGCTCAACAAGGGCCCGCTCTACATCAGCACACGGGCATACGCGCCGCCAACGCCGAATTGGCCGGCGCCAAACCCGTTAGGCGACGTGAAATAAGATTCCACCACGTACACGGTTTCGCTGTCCGCGATTGGGGTTGCGCCGAAAAGAGCTCCAAAAGCTGAGTTGGTCTGGGCGCCCGTGTTGGTCTGAGTACTGGAGACATTTCCCGTTGTGGTACTCCAGAGTGCCGAATTCGGGCTTCCGAATGCGCTCGCCACGGTCGTGCCGTTAAACTGCAGGCCGGTATTGCCAACGTAGATACGATTCAAGAAAACGTAGTGGCCGACGTTCGTGCAATTGGAACAACTGGTCGTACCGATGTATTGAATCTGCGAAATGATCACCAACCCGGAGCCGGTTGAGGTGCCCGTCACCCCGCCTGTGGTCCCCACCTGAAGATTGAGCCCGGTAGCCACACGGGCCACGATTTCCTGCGTGCCCGACAACGTGAAATCCTGGCTTTTGATGAGCATCAGCCCCGCGGCGCGGGTCACGTCGTTCACTTTATCCAGAATGATGAAGTTCATTCCGTTAATGAACATCCAAACGAACATGGGAAGCGCCAGGGTGAAGAAGATGGCGAATTCAATCGCCTCCACTCCTCCTTGACGGCGCCTTCGGTCGCTGGCTTGCCGGCGTCTTCGGTCGCTAGATAACGGTCGTTTTTGCATCGAATTCCTCATGGAGATGGAACTCCGGTCACCGGCGCGCCGCCCAGGACGTCAGCCGACACCACGGAGATGCCGAACGACGAGCCCGGCGAGGCGTAAAAGCCCCCCCAGAACGTGCCGCTGAATGGCGCCATCCATTTGTAGGGGAAGTTGGGCACGGAAACTTGAACAATATTCCCGGGAGCGTTGGAATTGGCGCCGGTGACCAGCGTGCCACTCGGATTCGTGGGGGTTGGCGGAGTGTAGAAAGTAACGGCGATGTACCCTGGGTTGCCTGAGGTCGTCGTCGCCTGGACCAGGTTCATCGACCAACTGGCCACCGTATCTTGGACGGATCTTATCTGCGTACCGTTCGAGTCCACCTGATACGTGATCGCATAGCGGGTGCCTTCCCGAACTGCGTTTTGCAGAGTATTCCACACAAAGAGCGCCATGCCGATGTCCAGAAAACCACAGATAATGGCCAGCGTCGGAAAGAGAAAGAACACCAACTCCATCACCGTGTTGCCACGCTCCCTGAAGCGGCGGCTGGTGCGGCGTATGCAGCGCGATTTCCGGTCCGGTTGATGGCTAACTCGCAAAGGCGGCAATCTCCTGTTACTTTGAGAATAGAGTTTGGGCAGAGCAAAATCGATAGGGTTTATACGCGAGAAGGGTAGTCAGCTCGCCTTAGTACTTGGCCTGCAAAAGTTTTCTGATTGTTACACTTGTGATTCCATGATGTGGCGCCAGCTTTTTATCCCCACCCTGCGCGAGAACCCGGCCGAAGCCGACGTGGTTAGCCATCAGCTCTTGCTGCGCGCCGGCTACATCCGGCAACTCGGCGCCGGCGTTTATAGCTATCTCTTTTTGGCGCAGAGGTCGTTGCTGAAGATCACCGCCATCGTGCGCCAGGAGATGGATGCGATCGGCGCGCAAGAGTTCCTGCTTCCCGCCCTCAATCCCGCCGAGATTTGGCAGGAGTCGGGACGCTGGGACGCCATGGGCGACAACCTGTTCCGCCTCAAAGACCGCTTCGGGCGGGATCTGTGCCTCGGCATGACCCATGAAGAGGTAATGACGTCCATCGCCCGCGGGGAACTGCGAAGCTATAAGCAACTGCCCCAGCTCTGGTACCAGATTCAGACCAAATTTCGCGATGAGTTGCGTCCCAAATCCGGGTTGCTGCGGGTGCGGCAGTTCATTATGAAGGACTCCTATTCCTTCGACATCGATGCCGCCGGGCTGGACCAATCCTACCGCAAGCACTATGCGGCTTATTGCAGGATTTTCGATCGCTGCGGCCTGACCTACGCCGTGGTAGAAGCGCACTCGGGCGCCATGGGCGGCAGCGAATCGCATGAGTTCATGGTGGCGTCCGAGGCCGGTGAGGACTACGTGCTCAATTGCAGCCAGTGCGGTTACGCGGCGAATGTGGAAAAGGCCGTCTCGCACGCTGTGCCTCCGCTGGCCGCCGATCCGCCCGGCGAACACGGCCCGGAGCCATTTCACACTCCCGGCAGCAAAACCATTGCTGAAATTGCGGCCTTTACCAACTTGCCGGAGACTTCGCAGATGAAGAGCCTGGTGATGGCCGCCGATGGCAAGCCGGTGCTGGCCATGCTGCGCGGCGATCATCAGTTAAGCGAGACGAAATTGAGCGCAGCGCTGGCAGCCCAAGGGGAGACGCAGGAAATCCGGCCGGCGCTACCAGCCGAAATCCGCGAATGGTTTGGCGCCGAGGCCGGCTCGCTCGGTCCCGTGGGCGTCAAAAACATGCGCGTGCTGGCGGATGAAGCTTTGCGAGGCCGCCGCAACATGATCGCGGGCGCCAATCGGGACGACTATCATCTGCGCCATGTCACTCCTGGCCGCGATTTTCATCCCGAATACTTCGATCTGCGGCAGGCAGAGGCCGGAGACACCTGCATGTGCTGCGGCAGAAAACTCGAACTGACCAAATCGGTCGAGATCGGGCACATCTTCAAGCTGGGTTACAAATACTCAGAATCCATGGGGCTGCGGGTTTTGAATGAGTCAGGCAAGGAGGTCGCCGTCATCATGGGCTCCTATGGCATCGGCATTGAACGGATTCTCGCCGCGGCCATCGAACTGTTTCACGATGCCGACGGCATGGCGCTGCCGCCTTCCATCGCTCCCTTTGACGTCGTGATCACGCCGGTCAACTATGGGGACGCAAAGCTGCGCGACGCCTCCCAACAGCTCTACGAGGAGTGCAAGAAAGCCGGCCTGGATGCGTTGCTCGACGACCGGGATGAGCGCCCGGGAGTGAAGTTCAAGGATGCCGATTTGATTGGTATTCCGTACCGCATTACCATTGGCAAGAAGCTGGCCCAGGGAATGGTGGAAGTTGTAGACCGGCGCACGCGCCAGTCCGAGGATGTTCGTGTAGATTACGCCGCGGCCACTCTAGTCTCGAAAGTCGCGGCGAAGATCGCCTTATGAGCGTCGACTGGAAAGCTATTCGCGAGCAGTTTCCCGCTCTCCAGAACTGGACCTATCTCAACACCGCTACCTTCGGCCAGCTTTCGCGCCGGTCGACGGAAGCGGTGGTGCGCCATTTTGCTCATCGCGATGAGTTGGCCTGCGCCGATTTTCTGGCCTGGTTTGACGACATGGACCGGATCCGCGGCAAAGTGGGTCAGCTCATCGGGTGCGAAGCGCCGGACATCGCTTTCATCCCCAATGCCTCATCGGGTTTGGCCATTCTGCTGGCCGGATTGAAGTGGCAAGCGGGCGATACCGTCGTTACGCTCGAAAATGAGTTTCCGAACAACCTCTACGCTCCCGCGTTGCTGCAGACCCATGGAGTCACCATGGTGGCCTGTCCCTGGGAGCGGCTGCACGACATGGTGCAACATCACACGCGCGTCGTGATTTTGAGCACGGTGAACTATAACACGGGGTTCCGGCCGCCACTCGAGGATTTGTCGCGCTTCCTGCACGATCGCGGCGTGTTGCTGTTCGTCGACGGCACCCAGAGCGTGGGCGCGCTGAAATTCGATGTCCGCGCCATTCAACCGGACGTGGTCGCGGTCAACAGCTACAAATGGTTAAACGGCCCCAACGGCGCTGGGTTCCTGTATGTGCGGCCGGGGCTGCGGGAAACGCTTCCCCCGCACAATGTGGGCTGGCGCAGCCACTATGACTGGCGCAATGTCGACCACTTGCACCATGGCGTTCCGGAGATGGTGAGCACGGCGGAGAAATATGAGGGCGGCATGCTGGCGTTCGCGCTGCTCTATGCGATGGAGGCGGCCATCGACATGGTGCTCGAGATCGGCAGCGAAGAGATCGAACAGCGGGTGATGGATTTAGCCACCCGGACCCGGGCGTTGCTGGCTGAATTCGGCGCGGCGGTGAATCAGGATGCCGCGCCCATCGTAGCGGCGAAGTTCGAGAACCGGGACGTGTCTAAGCTGGCGCTCGAGCTGAAGCAAAAGCGCATATTGGTCGCTGCGCGCAAAGGCCATTTGCGGGTTTCGCCGCATTTCTACAACAATGAGGACGATCTGGAAGCGCTACGCCAGGGCCTACGGGAACTGCTGACATAAATGTCGCGCGCTGCCTGGGCTAGCTTTGCTTTGGTTGCGTTGTGCTTAGTCGTCGCGCGGGCCTGCCTGCAGTCGGTCGTGATCGATGAAGCCGATTCCTGGCTCATCTTCGCCAGCAAAACAGATCCTATTTTGGCGTGGTGGCCTAGCTCCGGCAACCATATCCTCAATACGCTGTTGGAGCGGTTGTCGACGGCGGTGTTCGGATTGAACGAGCTGACACTGCGTCTACCCGCGATTTGCGGAGCGGTCATTTACATCGGGTCTTGTCTCTATGCCTGTTGGCGGCTGGCGAGCCTGCCGCTGTTTCTCTGCCTGGTCTACAACCCGCTGGTTCTCGATTTTCTGGTTGCGGCCCGCGGCTACAGCCTGGCGCTCGCCTTTTTGATGGCCGCATTGGCCGCGATCGTCGACACCATGCTGAGCGAATCGCCGGTGGACAAACCACTGCTGGCCGTTTCCGTATTGCTGGGATTGTCGTTCTGCGCCAATTTCTCGTTTGGTATCGTCGATGGCGTAACGCTCGCGGCATTTTCTATTTGGGCCTGGCAGCGCACGAGGAAACTATCCGTTATTGCCGCCGCCGTACTTCCAGCGGCCACTGTCGTGTTCTGCATTTGCGGATATACGCTTAGGAATTGGCCCAAAGGTCAACTCTATTTCGGATCACATTCGCTGCTTGAGACGGCGCGTGGCCTGATTCATTCCTCCTACTTCGAACTCAATCCGAATATCGTCCACCCTCTGTTGAAGCCGGTGCTCCAACTGCTGACGCACCTGCTATGGCCGGCGGCTGTGATCCTCGGTTTAGCCTTGCTCCTGCGCGCCCGGACGCCGCTAGTCAAGCTATTACTCGGCATCGTCATCTGCACAGTACTGCTGCATTGGCTGGCTTTCCATCTGTTCGGCCTTCTCCTGCCGCGACAACGGACGGGTCTTTTCTTTGTTCCTCTGGTCATGCTGCTCTTCGGCACGCTGCTGGCCGGCGCGGGGCCAACCGCGCGCAGGCTGGGCGCCGGTCTCTTGACGCTGAATGCGATCTGCTTCTTCGGCTGCCTTCGACTGAGCTATTTCGAGGAGTGGAAATTTAACTCCGATACTAAACAACTCTATTGGACGTTACACTATCTCGATCAAAACTGCGGCGTGCATCGTTTTGTCACGCAGTGGTATTACTCCGCTTCCTTGAACTTCTATCGCCAGCAGTATCACGATTCGTGGCTTCCGGAGTTCACGGCGGATCGCGCCATGGCGCCTCCCGAGGGTGAAGCCTACGTACTCTTCTATAAAGAAGCAGAACATTTCATCCAACAACAGAAGCTGCGCGTGATTTATCACAATAAGGACAGCCAAGCCGCCATCGCAGTGCGTCCCGCCGTCTGTGCCAAAATCGAAGTTCCATGAGCACGATTCTCGGGGATTTGTCACGCTTCTTGCACGATCGATGCTGTCTTGCTATTTGCTCGACGGCGCCCAGAGCGTGGCGCGCTGAAATTCGATGTCCGCGAGGTACCTGAATGTGTTCGCCGTCAACGGTACAAATGGTTGAACGGTCCCGCACAACCTGGGCCTGGCGCAGCCATTACGACTGGCGCCACGTCGAACACTTGCACCATGGCGTTCCGGTGACGGTGGCGGGCCGAGAAATATGAGGGCGGGATGGTATCGTTCGTGCTGCTTTATGCAGTGGAGGCGGCCAACGATCTGGTGCTTGAGGCCGGCGTCGGCGTGGTTGAGAGGCAGGTGCTGGATTTGGCGGTCCAGACCCGGGCCTGGCTCGGCGAGTTCGGAGACGCGATGAATCGGGATGCCGCGCCGATCGTAGCGGTGAAGGTGGCGCTGGACTTCAAACCAGATGCGAATATTAGTGCTGCGCAAGGCTCTTTTCCGGGCGCTACCGCATTTCTAAAGCAATGAGGACGATCTCGAAGCGTTGCGACAGGGCATGGATGTCCGCTGAGCTAATGTCACGCGTAGGCTGGGCCGGCTTCGCTTTAGCCGCTGTGTGCCTGGTCATCGCCCGCGCGTGCCTGCAGTCGGTCACCATCGACGAAGCGGATTCCTGGCTGCTGTTTGCCAGCAAGCCGAATCCGCTGCTGGCATGGTGGCCCAGTTCCGGCAACCATGTTCTCAATACGCTGCTCGAGCGGCTGTCGACGGCGCTGTTCGGACTCAATGAATTGACGCTGCGGCTTCCGGCGATTTGCGGCGCGGTGCTTTATATTGGCTCCTCCCTCAATGCTTGCAGACGCTTGGGAAGTTTCCCGCTCTTTCTATGTTTGGTCTACAACCCGTTCGTCCTTGATTTTTTGGTTGCGGCGCGCGGTTATAGCCTGGCCCTTGGCCTTTTCACAGCCGCGCTGGCGGTGATCGTGGATACCATGCTGAGCGAGGCGCGGGCGGACAAACCTTTGCCCGCCGTGTCCGTCTTGTTGGGATTGTCGTTTTGCGCCAATTTTTCGTTTGCCATCGCCGACGGAGCCGTACTTGCCGTATTTTCCGTTTGGACGTGGCGCGGCACGAGAAAACTATCCACGTTTGCCGCGGCCGCGCTTCCCGCTATTGCGGTGATCTTTTGTGTCTGCGGCTATACCTTGCGGAATTGGCCCAAAGGTGAGCTATTTTTTGGTTCTCATTCGCTTTATGAGATGGCGCGCGGCTTGTTTTATTCGTCCTACTTTGAACTGGATCCTAATGTCGTGCAGCCTCTTCTGCGGCCGATATTGGAGCGGTTGCCACACATTCTTTGGCCGGCAGCCGTAATTCTGGGCGTGGCGCTGTTGGGCCGCGCCTGGACGCCGCTCGTCAAATTGTCGCTCACCGTCGTCACCCTCACATTGCTGCTGCATTGGCTTGCGTATCATCTGTTCGGCCTTCCGTTGCCGCGGCAGCGGACGGGCCTATTCTTCGTTCCGTTGGCCCTGCTGCTTTTTGGCGCCTTGCTCGAGGGCTCGGGGTTTGGCGCGCGCAGGCTGGGTGCGGTTCTCTTAAGCCTGAACGCGCTGTGTTTTTTCGGCTGCCTGCGTCTCGGCTATTTCCAAGAATGGCAATTCGATTCCGACGCCAAACAGATATATTGGACGCTACGTTATCTCGAGCGCGACTGCGGCGTGCGCCATTTTTCGGTTCAGTGGTATTACTCCGACGCGCTCAATTTTTATCGCCAGGTGAATCACGATTCTTCTTTGCCGGAGTTCACTGGTTTCATAGACAAGATTCCGTCGGACGGTGAAGTCTACGTGCTCTACTACAACGATGAGAAACAATTCCTCCAGCAAGAGAACCTGCGGGTGATCTACCACAACAAGGTCTCGCAGGCGGTCATCGCGGTGCGTCCCGCCGTCTGTGCCAAAATCGAAGTTCCATGAGCACAATCCTCGAGTCGCTCCCGATTGGTGACAAGGTGGGCATCGCTTTTTCCGGTGGGCTCGACACCAGCGCGGCTATTTACTGGATGCGTCAAAAGGGCGCGATTCCGTACTGCTACACGGCGAACCTCGGCCAACCGGATGAGACCGATTATGACTCCATTCCGCGCCGCGCGCTCGAGTGCGGCGCCGAGAAAGCGCGCCTCATCGATTGCCGCACCCAATTGGTACGCGAGGGTCTGGCCGCATTGCAATGCGGCGCTTTCCACATCACCACCGCGGGGGTTCCTTATTTCAATACGACGCCCATCGGCCGCGCCGTAACAGGAACCATGCTGGTAGGCGCGATGAAAGAGGACGACGTCAACATCTGGGGCGATGGCAGCACGTACAAGGGCAACGATATTGAGCGCTTCTACCGCTATGGCCTGATGGTGAATCCCAATTTGCGCATCTACAAGCCGTGGCTCGACCGGCAGTTTATTGAAGAACTCGGCGGGCGCAAGGAGATGTCGGAATTGCTCGAAAAAGCCGGCCTCGGCTACAAAATGAGCAAGGAGAAGGCCTATTCGACGGACTCCAACATCTGGGGCGCGACCCATGAGGCCAAAGATCTCGAATTCCTCAAGAACGGCATCAAGCTTGTCGAGCCGATCATGGGCGTGGCTTTTTGGCGCGACGATGTGACCGTGAAGCCGGAAGAAGTGAGCATCACTTACGATCAAGGGCTTCCCGTGGCTTTGAACGGAAAGACCTTTGGGAGCGAAGTGGATCTGGTGCTCGCAGCCAACTCGATCGGCGGACGCCATGGCCTGGGTATGTCCGACCAGATCGAGAACCGCATCATCGAAGCCAAAAGCCGTGGAGTTTACGAAGGCCCGGCTATGGCGCTATTTTTCATCGGCTATGAGCGGCTGATCACCGGCATTCACAACGAAGACACCATCGAGCAGTATCGCGACATGGGCCGCCGCCTGGGCCGCTTGCTCTACCAGGGCCGCTGGTTCGATCCGCAATCCATGATGCTGAGGGAAACCTTACAGCGCTGGGTGGCCAAAGCCGTAACGGGCACGGTGACGCTGGAACTGCGCCGCGGCAACGATTACTCTATTCTGAACACCGAGAGCCCCAATCTCACCTATGCACCGGAGCGCCTCACCATGGAAAAGGGCGAGGGCGCGTTCACGCCGCAGGATCGCATCGGACAACTCACCATGCGCAACCTCGATATCACCGATAGCCGGGCCAAGCTGTTCATTTATTCCAAGGCCGGTTTGCTCGGTCCCAAAGCGTTTGAAGGCCTGCGGCTGCTGGACGCGCCCGAAGAAAAACCTTAAGCACAATCGTGGGCAGGCTATTTGGCCTGCGGTCGATTATCAATCGGGCCCAGGCCAGAGCCTGAAGCGCCTTCCGTCTAGCCCCGAACGTCAGTGAGGGGATGGCGCTAGATCCCCTCACTAACGTTCGGGGCTAGACAGGGTGTCAACATGGTTCAGATATGTAGAAACAAATCGGCGCGCGCAAACGCGGAGACGAACCACGGCGGCCTGGATGCCGTGCTATAACGTTACTTGCCTATGACTGTTCGCTAAAGGGGCGGGTTGCACCTGCCAAGCCAACCCACTTATCTCCCTCACTGTAAGTGTGTCTGCTAACGGAGCGAACAGAAGTGTTTCTCTTTTCAATTGGCGCGGACGCCTATGTCCGCGATGTATTCCGGCCGTTTGAAGCCGAAGGAATCGAGCTCGGACGTATATCGTTCGCGGCTCATGAACAATACCGCGTCTTTCTGGACCAACCTTCGGTGGGGTTAGAATCCGGCGAGTGCGAAGCCGTTCCCGCCGGACGTTTGCGTTGGGAGGAAGCCTTGCCCGCGGTCGGGGACTGGATCGCCGCCCGCCGGGTCGATTCCGGCCTCGTGTGGATGGAAGCCGTCCTACCCCGCAGGACGAAGTTCTCCCGCCAGGCTGCCGGCGCCGCCATCGCCGAACAAGTCCTGGCGGCGAATATCGACTTGGCGCTGATCGTGTGCGGGCTCGATGGCGATTTCAACTTGCGCCGCCTCGAGCGCTACCTGGTGCTGGCAAAAGAAAGCGGAGCGCTAGCGGTGATCGTCTTAAATAAGCTGGATGTATGCGACAACCATGCAGCCAAAGTCACCGCAGTCGAAGAGATCGCGCCCGGTACAGAAGTGCTCGCCATCAGCGCGCAGCAAAGCGTCGAAGCTTTGCGATCGCTGGTGCGTGGGCGCACGGTCGTGCTGCTGGGTTCGTCCGGGGCAGGGAAGTCCACCATCGTCAACGGCCTGCTGCGCGGCCAAAGCCAATCGACGCAGCCGGTGCGCGCGGCCGACTCGCGCGGCAGGCACACTACCACCAGCCGGATGCTGTTGCCGCTGCCTGAGGGCGGCGCGATCATCGACACTCCCGGCATGCGCGAGCTGCAGCTTTGGGCGACGGAAGAGTCGCTCGATCGGGTTTTCGAGGAAATCGCCAATCTGGCCGAGCGCTGCCGATTCGGAGACTGCTCCCATAACACGGAGCCAGGATGCGAAGTGCGCGCGGCGCTGGAAACGGGCCGGCTGGACCCGTCGCGCTGGGAGAGTTACCGGAAATTGCAGCGGGAAGTGCGCCGTCACGAAGATCCGGCCGGGTTGAAGAAGGAATGGAAAGCCATCCACAAAGCCATGCGACATCACCCCAAGTACAACCGGAAATGATATGCTCTCCAGCATATGAACCGGCGAGTTTTCCTGCAAGCGTCAGCGGCATTCAGCCTGGCGGCATGGGCGGACAGCGCCCGCCCGACTGCCATCGTCAAGACCACCAATGGGCCGGTGCGCGGTCTTTCGCAATCCGGCGTGGAAACGTTTCTGGGCTTGCGGTACGCGCAGCCCCCCTTGGGCACGCTGCGCTTCCGTCCGCCGCAAAAGCTGAAGCCTTGGACCGAGGTGGTTGACGCCGATGCGCTCGGCGCGGCGTCCATGCAACTGCGTAGCGGCGGGTCCGCGGTGGCCTTTCCCGGCGACGTGGGGAAAGCGCTGGGCGAGGTCTTCACCGCGGCGGACGATATCGCGAAACAGAACGAAGACTGTCTGTTTTTGAATGTGTGGACGCCACGGTTGGGCGGTCCGGCCAAGCGGCCGGTGATGGTCTGGTTCCATGGCGGCGGGTTCAACTACGGTTCGGGCAGTTGGCCGGCCTACGATGGGCACAATCTCGCCAGCCGCCATGACGTAGTCGCGATCACCGTCAATCATCGGCTGAATGCGTTCGGTTATCTGTATCTGGGTGAACTCCTGGGAGAAGAGTACGCAACCTCCGGCAACGCCGGCCAGCAGGACCTGGTCGCGGTGCTCGAGTGGGTGCGCGACAATATTGCGGAGTTCGGCGGCGATCCTCAAAACGTCACCATCTTTGGTCAATCCGGAGGCGGCGCCAAAGTCTCGACGCTACTCGCTATGCCCGCGGCCAAAGGCTTGTTCCACCGGGCGATTGTGGAGAGCGGTCCCGGTTTGCGCGGCATCCCGAAGGAAAGTGCCACGGAAACCGCCCAGGCCATTCTCAAAGCCCTTCAGGTACAGCCCGCGGATCTGAAGGCTGTGCCGGCTCTAGATATTGCCAAAGTGATCGCCCACACTCAGGGCTTGCGCTTTGGCCCGGTTGTGGATGGACTCGCGCTGCCAACCAATCCGTTTGACCCGGTTGCGCCGCAACAGACCGCCAATGTTCCGGTGATGGTGGGCTGCACCTCGGACGAGCAGACACTGTATCAAACCGGCCAGCCCTGGTGGGGCAAGCTCACTGAAGCGGAATTGGCGGAGAAGGCCAAGGCTGCCTTTGGCGCCAAAGCGCCAGCATTGATTGAAGCGTTCAAGAACCTCCGGCCCGGCGATTCGCCCAGCTACCTCTACACCGATATCGGCAGCGCGACGTTTGCATTTCTCGGCTCCATTCGCCTGGCTGAGCGCAAGGCCGCGTTGAAGGCTGCGCCCGCGTACTTTTACGTGTTCAAGTGGCGCTCGCCGGTGGACGGCGGCATCCTGCGCGCGCCGCACACCATGGAGATTCCGTTCGCGTTCGATAACATCGCCAAAGGGCCGTTGTTTTTGGGCGATGCGCCATCCACCCAGAAGCTGGCGGACCTGGTCAGCAGAACCTGGGTGGCGTTCGCGCGCACCGGCAATCCCAATCACAAGGGTCTGCCGCATTGGCCCGGGTACGAAGAGCGACGGCGCGCCACTATGGTCTTTGATGTCAAGAGCCAAGTGATAGACGATTATGAAGGCCCGGTGCGCAAGATTTTGGAGTCATGAGTTATGAAAATTCGGCTCATTTGCGCGCTTCTGCCGCTCGTCTCCACGGCGGCCGCCGCGTCCTGTGACAGCTTGAAGGACTTGAAACTGCCCCACACCACCATCGCGCTGGCCGAAACTGTAGCGGCTGGCGCATTCACCGCACCCAAGGGCGCGGCCGGCAATTTCAAGATTCTTCCCGCCTTCTGCCGGGTCGCTGGCTCGATCAAGCCGTCATCGGATTCCGACATCCGCTTTGAAGTGTGGTTGCCCGCGGCCGGCTGGGATGGCCGGTTCCAAGGCGTGGGTAACGGAGGCTTCGCCGGCTCTATTAACTACGCCGGCCTCGCCAATGAAGTGGCGAACGGCGGCGCCGCCGCTTCCACCGACACGGGCCATGCGATTGAAGGCATCGACGCATCCTGGGCGCTGGATCATCGCGAGAAACTGATTGACTATGGATATCGGGCCATCCATGAGACCGCCGAAAACGGCAAAGCCATTGTCAGCGCATTCTACGGCGAGAAACCCAAGCATTCCTATTTCGCATCCTGCTCCAACGGCGGACGCCAGGCTCTCATGGAGGCCCAGCGTTATCCGGCCGACTACGACGGAATCATTGCCGGAGCGCCGGCTTATCGGTTCACTCAACTGATGGCCCAATTCGTGTGGAATACACAAGCCCTCACCAGCGACCCGGCCAGCTACATACCGGCGGCGAAGGTACCAGCTATTGCGGCGGCGGTTCTCTCCGCCTGCGATGCTCTCGACGGCGTGACCGACGGGCTGCTCGAGGATCCTGCAAAATGCCACTTCGACCCGGCCAAGCTGCTGTGTGACACCGCTGGGAGCAAGGCGGAGACCAAAGAGTGCCTGACGCCAGCCCAAATCGTCACGCTCAATAAAATCTACGCCGGTCCGCCAGGCGTGAATCCGGGTTTTTCACCGGGAGGCGAGACCGGGTTTCTGGGATGGTCCGGCTGGATTCTCGGAATGGCGCCCACCAAGAGCGCCGAATACGGCTTTGGCACGCAGGCCTACGCCAATTTTGTCTTCGACAATCCGTCCTGGGATTATCATACGTTCCAACTTCCGGGCGATCTGAAACGCGCCGAGGAAAAGGCCGGAAAGGCGCTCAACGCCACCGATCCGGATTTGAAGGCGTTTCGGGATCGGGGCGGAAAACTGATCCTCTATCACGGCTGGAGCGACGCAGCCATTCCTCCCGCAAACACGATTCAATACTATGAGTCCGTCATGGCCAAGATGGGAGCGGCGAAAGCCGAATCCTTCACCCGTTGGTACATGGCGCCCGGAATGCAACATTGCGGAGGCGGGCCCGGGCCTAATTACTTCGGCGAAGAAGGTGGAGCGCGCGCCGACGCCGGGCACGATATTTACACCGCGCTCGAACGCTGGGTCGAACAGGACGTCGCGCCGGGCAAAATCATCGCATCGAAATACAAGTTCGACCAAAATCCCAAGAGCGGAGTCGTCCGCACCCGTCCGCTGTGTCCCTATCCACAGACCGCCAAGTACTCGGGCACTGGCAGTATCGACGATGCGGCGAACTTTGTCTGTTCCCGGTAAAACACGCGGCCCAAACCGGGACAGGCATCAGTCCAGTACTAAAGCTGGCTTGACATCGTTCACCTGAGGCGTCAGACTTTGAAGAGCTACCTCGTTGGAGAACCTAAGGCTAGCATTCTCATCAATATGCTGCGGAGAGTGGTCGGTTGATCAAACGAATCCTATTGGGAGCTTTGGTGTTTTCGTCCGCGGTGGTGGCGCAGTCCGATCAGCCGGCGGACCAAAAGGATCAAGAAGAGTACGAGGGGCCTTCTATCCTGACAAGGGATAAAAGTTCCATCGGCGAGCGCGGCGGAAAACTGATCGATTTCCGCTACTACGTTGATATTCAAGGCGTTTACGATTCCGGATTTGCACCTTTCGTCTCACCTACGACCGGCAGCGTCGAAAACACCGCGGGCCCAGGAACCTCCATCGGCTGGGGAGTCATTGGGACTCGCCTGTGGAAGCGCGATCGGCTTTCGCTCGAGTACCACGGGGACTATACCGATTATGCGAACTATACCAGTGGTCAGGATGAGTTCCTCAATCTCCACTACTCGCGCATTCTCAAGCGGCGCCTGACGCTGGACGTGCGCGAGAATGCCGGCACCAGTTATCAAGCCAACGGGTATTATCGCTTTGCGCCTTTGACCTCAGCCGACGAGATCGCCGTGCCGGTCAACGATCTTTTCGACATTCGTACCAACTTCCTCGACACCCGCGCCGACATCACTTGGCAGAAAACGCTCCGGCTCTCGTTTAGCGCCGGCGGGACGGGCTTCATCATTCGCCGCGATCAATACCAGATTCCGGGAACCAACGGTTATGATGCCCACGGATCGGTTGCCTACCGGGTGAAAAGAACACAGACCGTCTCTGTCAACTACAGCCACGACTGGTTCACATTCCAGCGCGAGTACGGTCATTCCCAGTTCGATAGCGTGCAACTGGGCTATAACATCGATTTCGGGCATCATTGGGCATTCCAAGCTGGCGTAGGGGGCTCCATCGTCCGCGTGTTGGGTCTGGAGAGTATTCCGGTCGATCCGGTGGTGACCGCCATCCTCGGCATCACCAGCGTGACGGTCGTATCCAACCAGACTTTCCACGCGCCGAAATTGACCGGCGCGCTGATAAAGAAATTTGAGCGCTCGACGGTTTCACTCAACTACATTCAGGACATCAGTCCCGGAAATGGCGTTTACCTCACTTCCCGTTCCACCGCCGGCGCGGCATCCTATTCTTATCTGGGAATTTCCAAAATGTCGATTGGCGCTAACGCGATCTACAGTTCACTCAGTTCCTTCGGGCAGCAAAATCTCGGTCAGTATCACAACATCGGGGTCGGATTGGGGATGACGTATCGCGTGGCCCGCGACATGCATTTGACCTTGCGCTACGATTACCGCCATTACAACATTAATGGTAGTGGCGCTACACCGACTCTGGGCGCTATATCTTCGCTAGACGAACACCGGATCTCGGTCGGTTTCGGATACAGTCCCGGCGATCGCCCGCTGGCGATCTGGTAAGACGCGTGAAAGCTGGAAGGATTCTGCTGGTCGATGACGAACCGCAGTTGCTCTCGCTTTTGCAACGCTACTTGGTCCGCATGGGCTTCGCGGTGGAAGCTTTCCGCGAGGGATTTGACGCTCGCCGGGTCTTTGATCAGGACTCGTCCGGCTACGATCTGATTGTCGCCGACCTGGGATTAGCGGACCTTCCCGGAGATCAACTGCTGGTACACTCGCTTTCGCGCAGCGCCCCGCTCCGCGGACTTCTGTGCAGCGGTTCGCCCTATGAGATCAGCCAGCTTCCGCCGGACATTCAGCCTCGTGTCGCGTTCCTGCAGAAGCCGTTCAGCCCGCAGATGCTGGCGAGGACCATTCAGGATTTGGGATAGGCGCCCTACTCGCCGGCCGTAAGCGCGCGTTGCAGTTTGTCATGAAAGTTTTCGCCGGTTTCGGTCCACAGCAGCCGCCGTTCCGCCCCTAATTTGTCGTCCGCGTCATGCACCAGTTTCAGCAAGCTCTTGATATTCGATTGCACCATTCTCACTTCGCCCGGCAAACCGGGCTGCGGCAAGAAGTTTGCATCTACTCCGAATTCCAACCGTAGATCGTCACGGTCACCCGTCTCATTGTCGAAATCGGGGTCGAAAGCGGGACCGAGGCAGACCAGAGTCACCGGCGACGGCGTCAATTTCCAATCGTTCTCGAATTGCCACAGATCCCAGGCTGCTTCCAGCCGATAGCAGCAATCGGGATGCCGGAATTCGACCGCTGCCGCCAAGACGTCCGAGAGATCGGGCGGCGTCGGGTAAGCTCGCTCGAAGACGGCCGGCTGACTATTGTCGATGGGTAAGATCCGGAACACCGCCGCCAGCTTCGAAAGCCGTGAAAACGGAAAAAGCCGCAGTAACTTTTCGTACTGCCGGAGCATGTTCTGCTCAGTGAAGTCCCGCAGCCAGTAAGAGAGAAAAAGTTGATCGGCCATACCAGCGGCGCCATGAAGACAGCGACCGTCTGATACCATCGTACTGTCTTCCCTTGAGATCCCCACTTCTTCCCATATTCCTAATCGTCTGCGTGGACGTTCTCGGTCTCACGATCATCCTGCCGTTGCTCCCGTTCTACGCCGAGCACTTTGGCGCCAGCCCCGCCGTCGTGGGTCTTTTGATTTCCACCTATGCCTTTTTCCAATTGATTTCCGGCCCCATCCTGGGCCGCATTTCCGACCGCATCGGCCGGCGCCCGCTGCTGCTGGTGAGCCAGGCCGGAACTTTTCTCGGCTTCCTGCTCCTGGCCGCTTCCAGCCAGCTCTGGATGGTGTTTTTGTCGCGAATTATCGACGGATCGACCGCCGGCAACCTGTCGCTGGCGCAAGCCTACATCGCCGACGTCACCCGCCCCGAGGAGCGCGCCAAATCTTTCGCGTTGATCGGCATCGCCTTCGGCATGGGTTTCCTGGTCGGCCCGGGCGTCTCTGGCTATCTTTCGCAGTTCGGTTATCAATACCCGATTCTCATGGCCGCGGGGCTTTCTCTCACCAGCATCGCGGGCACCTATTTTTTGCTTCCTGCTTCTACTCCGAGCCACTCCGAAGACGGTGAGACCAAGCGGTTCACGGTGCTGGACTGGCGCAACTACCTGCGCTACTTTCGCATGCCCGCCGTCTCGCAGCTTCTGTGGCAGTTTCTGGCCTTCGCCTTTACATTTTCCGCGTTCATGTCCGGTTTTGCGCTGTTTGCCGAGCGCCGCTTCACTTGGAATGGACGCCCCTTCGGCCCCAAGGAAGTGGGCTACGTGTTCGCCTATGTCGGATTTCTCGGGATCATTCTGCAAGGCGGCCTCATCGGCCGGCTAGTCAAGAAATTCGGCGAAGCCAGGCTGATCCAGGCGGGATTTTTCACCGCAGCCGTCGGATTGGCGGCGCTGGCATTCACTCACACCGTTCCCATACTGCTGGTCACAGGCGCCTTGGCCGCCATGGGAACCGGCGTGCTGCGCCCGTCGATCACCAGCCTGCTGACTCAAAAGACGCCGCGCGCCGAGCAGGGAACGGTGCTAGGCCTCACGCAATCGCTCAACTCTCTGTCGCAGATCGTCGCGCCCTTTATTGCCGGCCTGCTCATCGACCATGAGTTTCTCGCCGCCTGGGGGCTATTGGCGGCGGTCACCGCGACCCTGGGCCTGTTCTTGTAGCGGAATCCTGTGATTGGCCGCGGATGAACTCTAGCGCTTGCCACTCATTCGGTTGCCCGGTTGTTCCGCCTAAGGCGAGCGTGGAGAGCGCTCCGCACGCTGCCGCGAACTGCATGGCTTGCCTTAAATGCCCGGACTTGCCGCTGTCCCAGCCCCGAGCGTGAGCGAGGGGAACCCACGCATGCAAAAACCCTGCATTGAACGAGTCTCCCGCGCCTGTCGTGTCTACAGGCGTTACCGGAAACGAAGGCACGCTCAGGTCCAGGTCCTTGCCGATCGCCCTGCATCCTTGGCTTCCCAGCTTCGCAATCGTCAGCGTCCGTCCATTTCGCAGCGCGGCGGCATTCCTATCCGAAATCGCGGCCAGCTCCACTTCATTAGGAAAAAACACGTCCACTTCTGTCAGCACGTCAAACAGATCGTCGCCCCATTGTTCTTCCGGATCGAATCCCGGATCGAGCGACGTCGTCAGTCCGAAACCATGGGCTCTGCTAAATAAACTCTTCAAATCCGGCCGTAGCGCCTTCTGCAGGAAGAACGAAGAAACGTGCAGATGGCTGCACTTCTTCAAATCCTCATCGCGGACATCTCGGGCCCGCAGTTCGGCGATGGACCCGAGATAAGTCACCAGCGCGCGGTCCTGGGCGGTGATGGAAACCGTGATTCCGGTCTTGATGTTTGCTTCCCGAACGATTAGCGAACAATCCACGCCCAACTGCGTGAGCGAATCCAAACACAAATCCCCCCAAGAATCGCAACCAAGCTTGCCCGCGAAGACCACCTCATCGCCCAGCTTCGCGAGTCCGGCGGCGCAAATAGCGGAAGCGCTCCCGAGCGTTAAAGAAACGCCGTCCACCAACACTTCGCGCCCCAACGAGGGGAACGCGTGGTAATTCTGCAGCACCAGGTCAACGTTCAATTCGCCGGCGATCAGTATCTTCAAATCATCTCCTCATCGGGCCGGTCCCTCACCGCTTGCCTTCCGAGCCGCGACCACAAGTACCTACATTGTCCGGTTCTTGCCGCTTCCGGCAAAATTTTTCGGCGCATCTGTTTCACCCAGTGTTTACGGGCATCAGGATGTGGTTGCCGACAATCTCCAACTTTGACGAATTCTACCGAGCCGCGACCGTGAGGGAGCGTTGGCGCACCATCGAAGAGCCCGTTTGGTCCCGGCTTTGCCGGGTGAGGGAGCGGTTGGATTGATTTTTTCATGACGGCCCCTAGAGGGTCCCGCCTTCCATCTCTGGCATGCTGGGCTTGAACGGATAAGCTGCCTTTAATTCAAGCATGCCGCAACCACATCGTTGCACAGGCCCCTCACCTTCAAATCAACTCTATTTGAGCATGTGACAGAATGCGTGATATGTTGACGCAAGCTGAAAAAGGCCACGCGTTTCGCCGGCTCCATGAACGCGACAGCGCCTTCATCATCCCCAATCCATGGGACCCCGGGACGGCGCGGCTCCTGGCGCATTTGGGCTTCGAAGCGCTCGCGACCTCCAGCATGGGCTATGCTTTTTCGATCGGACAACGGGACGGCACGGTGGGGCGTGACCAGATGATGGCGCACCTGTTGGCCATCTCGGCAGCCACCGATCTGCCGGTCAGCGCCGATCTGGAAAATGGCTTTGGCGATGCGCCGGAGCAAGCTGCCGAAACCATCCGGCTGGCGGCCGATGCAGGCGTGGTTGGCGGCTCTATCGAAGATTCCACCGGTCGTCCCGGTGATCCGATCTACGAGAAGGAGCATGCCGCTGACCGAATTCGCGCCGCCGTCGCGCAAGCCCGCGCCCTCCCTTTTACCTTCACGCTGACCGCTCGCGCGGAGAACTATCTGCACGGCCGTCCCGATCTGAAAGACACGATCGCGCGCCTGCAGGCGTATCAAGAGGCCGGCGCCGACGTGTTGTATGCGCCAGGCCTTGCCACTAAGGACGACATCGCCGCGGTGGTCAGTTCCGTGGATCGCCCCGTGAACGTGGTCATGGGCTTGCGCGGCGTTCAACTCGGTCTCGCCGATCTCTCAGCGTTGGGCGTCAAGCGCATCAGCGTCGGCAGCGCTCTTTGCCGCACCGCTTTGGGGGCCTTTCTGCGGGCCGCGCGAGAGATACGCGAGCGTGGCACGTTTGCTTTCGCCGCCGATGCCGCCACGCCCAAAGAGATCACCGCGATCTTTTGAGATCGGCTGATTTCTTTCGAGCATGGGTAGTGTCTCAGTTTGAATCTCGGGATTGGGAAGCGCACCTCTGGTGATTGGTCACACCGGCAATGCGGCGCGCAGATAGTGTTCAACCCCACCCCGCCCGACATCGGCTCAAGCTATTCTGAAGAACGTGGGAGTAGATTTGGAGCATGGCAAAACTTGTCTACGGATTGAGCCAGTCCCTCGATGGCTACGTCGACCACACGAAGCTCGGGCCACCTGTACCCGGGGCCTTCCGTCACTTCATTGAGCTGGTGCGTGGCCTGACGGGCCTCATCTACGGTCGCCGCATGTACGAGATCATGCGTTATTGGGACGAAGATCTTCCTGATTGGGACGCGGAGGATCGCGACTTTGCAGTGGCGTGGCGTAGCCAGCCGAAGTGGGTCGTGTCGCATTCCTTCAAGTCAGTTGGCCCCAACGCCACGCTTATCGGGGATGACTTCGAGAAGGTGATACGCAGGCTGAAGGCTGAGCTGGGTGGCGAGATTCATGTTGGCGGACCAGTCCTGGCGCAAAGCCTGACCGAGGCCGGTCTTATCGATGAGTATCGACTCTACCTACGACCCGTCGTGCTTGGTGGTGGCACGCGATTCTTCGCGGGCCCCCGGCCGCCGCTCCACCTGGTGGCCAGCGATTTAATCGCCGACGACTTGATTCGGTTAACCTACGTTCCTGCTTAATCGCCCGACGGACTGCGCTCAGAAATTCAAACTGAGACACTACCCGAGCGTGTGCCAGAATGCAAGGTATGCAAAACGCCGATACCGGCTTCTTTGGCCACCCTCGCGGCTTGGCCACGCTCTTCTTCATCGAGATGTGGGAGCGCTTCAGCTACTACGGTATGCGGGCGTTGCTGATTTTGTTCATGACCGCGCCCAAAGACACCGGCGGGCTGGCGTTTCCTGTCACCAAGGCAGGCGCTATTTACGGCATCTACACGGCCATGGCCTATTTGCTCGGGCTGCCGGGCGGTTGGTTTGCGGACCGGATCAGTGGACAACGCAAGGCGGTATTATATGGCGGTATTCTCATTGCCGCCGGCCAGTTCTGCCTGGTTGCACCAGCAGTTGGGGTCTTCTATTTGGGTTTGGTCCTGCTGGTTTTCGGCACCGGCTTACTAAAACCAAATGTAAGCACCATCGTTGGCCAGCTCTATGGACAGAAGGATCACCGGCGCGATGCGGGATTTTCCATTTTTTACATGGGCATCAACGCTGGCGCGTTTCTTTCGCCCATCATCTGTGGCTGGATCGGAGAGAGAATCAGTTGGCGGCTGGGCTTCGGCGCGGCCGGGATTGGGATGCTGGCCGGTCTCATTCAATATGTACTCGGGGCAAAATATCTAGGGTTGGCGGGTAAAGAGCCCGTGACTCCCGCGGATCCCGCCGCCGACCGGCGCGAAAAACGCAACGCCCTGATTGGCGCGGGCGCGGGCCTTGCGGTTGCGATCGTTTGTGCGACTCTCGCGTCCGCCGGCGCCATCGAGATTACTACGGATATGATCTCGAACACGGTGGGCGTTCTCCTGGCAATCATTTCTATCGGCGTCTTCTCCTGGCTGATTTTTGGCGCTGGCTGGACTTTTACGGAACGCAAGCGCTTCGGCGCCGTCCTGGTCTTATTCATCGCCTCGTGCCTGTTTTGGATGATCTTCGAGCAAGCCGGTTCGTCCCTCAACCTCTTCGCCGAGCGCAACACCAACAACAGTATTTTTGGTTTCCAGTTCCCGGCTAGTTGGTTTCAATCCGTCCAGCCGATTATGGTGATACTGTTGGCGCCGGTTTTCGCCTGGATTTGGGTCAAGCTGGACAAGCGTGAGCCTTCGAGCCCTGCCAAATTTTCGTTCGGGCTGCTCTTTGTCGGTCTGAGTTTAGCCATTCTGGTCATACCGGCGCACGCTTCCGAGGGCGGCGCGCGCGTCTCACCGATGTGGCTGACCACGACCTACTTGCTGCAGACCCTGGGTGAGCTGTGTCTCAGCCCGATTGGCCTCAGCGCAATGACCAAGCTCGCGCCCGCACGAGTCGGCGGACTCATCATGGGCGTGTGGTTTGTCTCCATCAGCATTGGCGATTTTTTGGCCGGGCACGCTGCGTCGGTGTACGAATCGGTGCCGCTGCCTACCTTATTCGGCGCAGTCGGCGGCTTCGTCATCGCGGCCGCTTTCGGATTGGTGCTGCTGGTGCGTCCCACGGAGAGACTGATGTCGGGTGTCAAGTAGCGTGACATAATACGCAGCATGCCCGTCACCCGTCAGATCAAACTTGCCGCCAAGCCCGTCGGCCTGCCCAAAGAATCCGATTTCCGAATCGACGAAGCTCCCACGCCGGAGCCTGCGGATGGTCAGGTGCTGGTGAAGACCACCTACCTTTCCGTCGACCCCTACATGCGTGGCCGCATCACCGGAGTGCGTAGCTACGCCGATCCTGTTTTGCCGGGCGACGTCATGGTGGGTGGCGTCACCGGAGAAGTGGTCTCATCGAAGTTTGCCGGCCTTGCGCCTGGTGACGCCGTCGTCGGCTACTGGGGATGGCAGGATCACGCCGCGGTGGCAGGCGCCGGGCTGCAAAAACTGAACCCGCAATTGGCGCCGGTCTCCACCGCGCTAGGCATCCTCGGGATGCCGGGCATGACAGCGTACTTCGGTTTTCGCGAGATCTGCCAGCCGAAAGCGGGCGAGACGGTCGTGGTTTCGGGCGCTGCGGGAGCGGTTGGCTCCGCGGTCGGCCAGATTGCCAAAATCATGGGTTGCCGCGCGGTTGGCATCGCGGGCGAAGACGACAAGATCGACTACATCACGAAAGAACTGGGCTTCGACGCCGGCTTCAACTACAAGACGACCACCGACTATTTCGGCAAAGTCAAAGACCTGTGCCCCAAAGGCGTCGACTGCTATTTCGACAATGTTGGCGGCGCAATCGGCGACGCCGTGCTCGCCAATATGAACGTGTTCGGCCGCGCTTCCATCTGCGGCCAGATCTCGCAATACAATTTGGAGAAACCGGAGCCCGGACCTCGCATTCTGGGCTTGGTGCTGGTCAAACAACTAAAAGTGGAAGGCTTCATCGTCAGCCGCTTCGGCCCCAGATTTCCCGAAGGCATTCAGCAGATGGCCCAGTGGCTGAAAGAAGGCAAGTTGAAATACAACGAGGATATCGTTGAGGGCTTCGAAAACACGCCGAAAGCCTTTATCGACATGCTCTGCGGCAAGAACAAGGGCAAGATGCTGGTGAAGGCGTAAAGAGTGTGCCGCTGACAACCACGAATAAACCAATTCCCGAATTTGCCGTTCATTGTTTGCTGAAATCTCCGATCGTTACGATCCAGGACACGCACTGCCAGGGTAGCTGCCCGGGCCGGAGTGCGGAAGAGTGCACGGCCACCACCCAACTGGTGTTTCCGTATCGGGGTGTCTATGTCCGGCATGTTGGGCACGAACAGATCGTGGCCGAAGCGAACCAGGTGCTGTTTTTCAACGCCACCGAAAGCTACCGGGTCAGCCATCCTATACCAGGTGGCGACGGTAGCCTGACGCTCGACATCGGCGAACCACAGTTGCGTGAACTGGCGCCAGTTACTTTTCTCCGCGCCGGCGCCACGCTGGCCTTTCGCCGGCAGCGTCTACGGATTGATGCGCGGGCACAGGTGCTGGCGGCGTTGCTGCGGCACAGCCTGCGGCGGAACATCGCGGAACCTTTGGAAGCCGAAAGTCTGGCCCTGACCCTGGCGCAGCGAGCGCTGGGACCCCGCACCACCCATGCGGCCGGCGCCAGTATCGGACGGCAACGATTGGTGGACCGGGTCAAGCTGGTGTTGGCAAGCGATTTGGCGCGTCGCTGGACGTTGGCCGAGATCGCCGCCGAAGTGCGCGGCTCTCCGGTTTATCTCACGCAGGTTTTCCAGCAAGTGGAAGGCCTCCCTCTGTATCGCTATCAGCTCCGATTACGGCTAGCGCGTGCGTTGGACCTGCTGGCCCAGTATGACGACCTGACCACCCTAAGTTTGGACCTCGGCTTCTCCAGCCATAGTCATTTCAGCGCCGCGTTCCGCGAGGTTTACGGCCGTTCTCCCTCCGGGTTCAAGCAGTCGGCGCTCGATCGCTAGGATCAAATTCAACCGCTCAAATTGCTAAAGATTCCGACAGCGGCGTTCTCTCTCTGAATGGTCTACTGAGGTCACCCGGACTTCGGGTACTTATGGAGAACAATGTGATGATCGAGAAAACGTGCGCGGCTTGCGATTGCAAGCTCGATGTGAATCCCATCCAAGTCAGGATCGGCGGCAAGACGGTTGAGGTGTGCTGTGACGAGTGCGCGCAGAAGCTAAAAGAAGCTTCCGCGACTGCGAGAGGGAGAAGCTGAGCCATGGAGGGAACCCAACCATTGGCGATCGGGCGTAGCGTACAGACTCCATCGGGCCGCATCAGCTACACGGAGCAAGGCACGGGGCCGGCCGCGTTGTTCGTACACGGCGTGCTGCTGAACGGCCATCTGTGGCGTCATCAGTTGGCGGATTTGTCCGGCATGCGGCGCTGCGTAGCTGTCGATCTGCTGGCGCATGGCGATACCGAAATCGCGCCCGATCGGGACGTATCGGTGACGGCGAATGCAAAGATGCTCAGGGAGTTTCTCGATGCGTTGAAAATCGATCGGGTGGACATAGTGGGCAACGACAGCGGCGGCGGTATTGCGCAGATTTTCGCCGCCTTGAATCCGCAGCGTGTCCGCAGCCTTACGCTTACCGATTGCGACGCGCACGACAACTGGCCGCCGGAAGCCTTTCAGCCATTTCTCGCCATGGCGGCGGCTGGCGGTTTACGTGGCACGCTGGAGGCGATGTTGTCGGACAAGAGTATTTTCCGGTCGCCGCGGGCTCTGGGGCCGGCTTATGAGCATCCGGAACTGGTGAGCGACGACAGTATCGAAAAATACCTACGTCCTTTTCTCAGGAGCGAGCAGCGCACGCGGGACCTGCAACGGTTCCTCGCAGACTTCGACAACCGGCACACGCTTGCCATTGAAGACCGGCTGAAAACATTGCAGGCGCCGACGCTGATCGTCTGGGGAACGGACGATGTGTATTTCGACGTGAAATGGTCGCGTTGGCTGGCGGAAACCATTCCGGGCACTCGGCGGCGTGTCGAGTTTGAGGGTGCGAGAATATTTTTCCCGGAGGAGCGCTGGCAGGATTTCAACCAGGAGCTACGCGCGCACTGGCAGGCGGCACAACAGGAGGCAGCATGATAGCGTCTTCATCCCATGCGAACTCGAAGGCGTGACTGAGCTTGTGGGGCAGGTTGTTAACCTGCAGCGGGTTGTTAACCCGCGCCTGCTTTTTATACATTTTGTCAGCCCGAACGTTGGTGAGGGGAAGGGCGACCTTCCCCTCACTGACGTTCGGGGCTGGAAGGAAGAATTACGCCGGCGTTAGCCTGTGCTCGGCGGGTTATTATGCTGTGCGCCACAGGTTATTAACAGCGGGTTGTTAACCCGCGCGCGGAGCGTTATCAACCGGTCACTCTATTTAGCGAGTCTGAACAGTTAAGTTCCGCAGGAGGAGACAATGGCCGATCAAACGAGTAAGACCGAGCAATTCCGGGAACTGCATATCCCCGGAAAGCCGCTGGTCCTTTTTAATATCTGGGATGCAGGCAGCGCGAAGGTTGTCGCAACCGCCGGCGCCAAGGCGATCGCAACCGGCAGTTGGTCGGTCGCCAATGCAAACGGCTTCGCCGATGGCGAGCACATTCCGCTGGCCTTGGCGATCGCCAATCTGCGCCGGATCGTCGCTGTAACGGACCTCCCGGTGACGATCGATCTCGAAAGCGGTTATGGCGATACGGCGGAAATGGTTGGCGAGACAATTCGTCTTGCGATCGAGGCTGGGGCAGTAGGCTGCAATCTGGAGGATAGCTTTCCGGCGAATGGAAAGCTGCGAGACACAGTCGACCAAGCCGATCGTATCCGGTACGCGCGGCGGGCGGCTGAGGCAGCCAATATTCGTTTCTTCATCAATGCCCGGACCGATGTCTTTTTTGAGCGAACGGCCGTAGAGCATGACGACGCCATGGTCGTTGCGGCGATCGAGCGAGGATGCGCATATGCGGACGCCGGGGCAGATGGCCTATTCGCGCCTGGTCTCGCTGCCATCGGCTTGATCGCGCGCCTGGCTGCAGCGTCGCCGCTCCCGCTCAATATCATGGTTGGCGATGCGACGCCTCCGTTACGCGCACTGGCGGAGCAGGGCGTCGCCCGGGTGAGCTATGGCCCAGGGCCGTACCTCGCGGTGACAAAGGCGCTGGAAGAGGCGGCGCGCGCGGTCTTTACTCAGAAGGCTTGACCGGGCCGCGACCGTCAGGGAGCGGTCCCAGGTTGTTACTCATAGCGCAGGGCCTCTAATGGCTCAACACGCGCGGCCTTCAGCACCGGCAAGAGACTGGCGAGAAGTCCGGTTCCGAGAAAGATGGCGATGGTCCAGGTGAGCGTGGAGGCATCCGTGGGAGCGACGCCGAACAGCAGACTTTTCATGGCTTCGGTCGATGCGATACCCAATGGAATGCCCGCGGCGACGCCCAGAAACACCAACCAGATGCTCTCGCGCAGGAACAAGCGCGCTACGTCGGTCTTTTGCGCTCCGATGGCAAACCGGATACCGATCTCGCGCGTGCGGCGCGATACGGCGTAAGCGATCAATCCATAAATTCCCAGGCTGCAGAGAAGCGTGGCGAGAGCGCTAAAAAGCGTGGAGAGAAAGCTCAGCACGCGCTCGGAGGACATGGTTTGGTCAATCTGCTCTTGCAACTCCTTAACGCCATAGATGGGCAACTTGGAATCGACCGAACGAACGATCTGCTCAATGTCAGCGATGGCCTGCTGCCGTGGGAGATCGGTTCTCACCAGCAGCGTGTAGCCCGAGTTTCGCGTTTGAGCCACCGG
This sequence comes from Bryobacterales bacterium, assembly GCA_963836595.1. Taxonomy (GTDB): domain Bacteria; phylum Acidobacteriota; class Terriglobia; order Bryobacterales; family Bryobacteraceae; genus DATFZA01. The sequence goes on along the minus strand of CAWIKC010000001.1, from coordinate 851,175 downwards.
GAGGTAGATCAATGGGCCCGGCTGTTCCCTCAAGGCCTGGTAGCGCGTGTTTTTCACGATGCCGACAAGTTCTGTATCGCTGCCCTCCACTTTAAGATGCCGCCCAATCGGATCCTGGCCCGGCATGTACTGGGCGGCGAACAATTCGTTGACGATTGCTACCCTGGGCGCGTTCTTGCGGTCGTGCTGGTTGAAGTCGCGGCCCTCCAGCAGCGTCTGATTCAGCGTCTTGAAGTAGTCCGGGGTGACCATGTTGAAGTTTGTCTGCCGGTCTGAACTCTGCTTGATATGCCCGGGTACGTCTATTCCGAGAGTAATCATGCCGCCGGAAAGCGGCGACACCACCGCTAGACTTGCGTCGTGAATGCCGGGGCCGGCTCGCAGGCGATTCAAAATTTCATCGAAAATGCGGTCCGCTTCCGCCGGCCGATGCCCATTCATGGCCGGATCTACCGAGAGAGTAATAACGCGCGTTGGATCGAAGCCTAGATCGATGGTTTTGAGTTTGCTGAGCGTACGCGTGAGCAAACCGGCGCCGAAGAGAATCACCACGGAGAGCGCAATCTGGAAGACGATCAGGAACTTTCGCATTGCCAGCCCGCCGAGGTTCGAGCTTGCGGACGAACCCTTCAGCTCCGGAATGATATCGGGCCGCGCCGACTGCCAGGCAGGCGCCAAGCCGAACAAGAACGCAGTCAGGAGAGATAGCGAGATCGAAAAGCCGATCACCAGCGGATCGGCTGCGGCTTGCAGCAGGCTATTGGCGGGCCGTCCCGTGTTCAGGTACGCCAGCAGCGTATGGACGATCCAAGAGGCGAGCAACAGTCCCACCACATTGCCGCAGGCTGCGATCACCAGACTCTCCACCATGAGCTGGCGAACCAAACGCCAGCGCGATGCGCCCAAAGATAACCGCACCGCGAATTCCTTAGCTCGAGAATTGGCGCGCGCCAACAGCAACCCGGCCAGGTTAGCGCAGGCGATCAGCAGCACCAGCGCCACCACGCCCATGAGAATGGTGACCGGCTTGGAATATTCAGTATCGTTATTTGCGCCCTGGCTTCCGTCGCTGAGACGAAAGATGGCTTTTTCGGACTTCGGCTTGGCGGCATGCGCGACCGATTGAATGGCTGCTTGCGCCCGCATGAGACTGATATCCGGCTTTAGGCGCGCCAGGGGCTCAAGCCAGAAAAATCCAGGCGATTTCCACATGGCTTCTCCGGCCCCGCTCGAAAAAAAACCGCCCATGAAATCGCCCATAAGCGAAACCGGGATTTGCAGATCGACGCGGGCTTCGAGTTGCGGGCCGTAAAAGCCTTTTTCCGTGACGCCAACCACGGTGTAGAGATGAGCATTGAGGGGCAGTTTGCGGCCGATAATGTTCGGATCGCCCGCGAAGCGATTCTGCCAGGTGGAATAACTAATGACGCAGACGGGATTTCCAGCGCCGGCGTTCACGTCATCCTCGGTGAGAAGCCGGCCGAGCGCCGCTTTCACCCGCAGCATTCTGAAGTAGTCTCCGGTGACCACTTCGCCGTTGAGCGGCTCTCCGAATCCTTCCGCGGTCACGTTGACCCGCACCGGATAGCGCGCGGCAATGCCATCGAAGACATTGTTTTCTTTATTGAGCGCCTGGATGAATGGCAGCGAGAATACAGAATTTGTCTGGCCGCCGTTTTCGTATTCGGCGATCTGCACCAATCGGGTTGGCTCCGGCACCGGGAGCTGTTTCAACAGCAGGGCGTTCACGAAGGAAAAGATGGCGGTGTTGGCGCCAATACCGAGCCCCAGCGACGAAATTGCTATGAGTGCGAACACCGGGCTGGCGCGCAGGCTGCGAAACGCATAGCGTAAATCCTGCCACAGGGTTTCGAGCCAGTTCCAGGTCCAAACTTCGCGGACCGACTCCTGGATGAGAGTGGAATTGCCGAGCGCCCGTTGAGCGCGGTAGCGAGCCTCCTGCGGACCCAGACCGGCTTCCTGAAGCTCCTCGGATTCCAACTCCAGATGGGCGCGCAGTTCGCGCTCGATATCGTTCTCAAGCTGCTTCTTCCGCCAAAAGCCAAACATTTGCCCCTCCCTGTCATCCCTCTTCGGTAGCGGGCCACATGACGCGCGCGATGGCGCCCGTCAAGCGTTTCCAATTCGACTCGGCTGCCAGAAGCTGCTTCCGGCCGGCCGCGGTCAGTTTGTAATATTTGAACTCGCGCTTCAGATCCTTGCCGGCGGATTCCCACTTGGCGGAAAGCCAGCCCTTGCTCTCCAGCCGGTGCAGCGCGGGATACAGTGAGCCGTGTTCCACCTGCAGCAGATCTTCAGTTGTGCTCTGAATGTGTTTGGCGATCTGGTGTCCGTGCGCGGGGCCGAACAGCAGAGTGCGCAGAATGAGCATGTCGAGCGTTCCCTGCAAGAGATCCACGCGGCCGGGAGAGTTCTTCGGCATAGTGCTGGTAGACATTCTACCCTATTTTATTGGAAGTGGGTAGAGTGTCTTCCCGGGTTCGAACGGCAGTATCCGCGGTATGGGCGGCAACATAACCCCGGTGAGGCGCTTGGTTTTATCACTCAGCCCGGTAGCTACCGCCTGACCGGATTACCGTGTCGAGGATACCTGCAAGAGATCGACGCAGCCTGAGAGTTCTTCGGCATAGTGCCAGTAGACGCTCTGTCCTCCCTGGCTGGGGCCGTCCAGCGACGATGGCGTAACTGTCGCCAGCGCCGGTTCTCAAATAATCCGGCCTGAAGCTGACACGCGGAGGCAAACCCTAAGGCGAAGCCACTATCTTTCTCTGTTCCATTCTTGCCGATCCCAAAGCAGATGGATCAAGCCCAGAAGGAACGAGCCCAGAGGGAACGAGCAGACGAGTTCTGGACCCATGGCCGGGGTGGGCCGCTAGCAAAACTTCGTCCAGTCCTGCATGGCCTCGTCACTTTCACAGTCTGGGGATGGGCCATCTTATATGGTGAACTCAGGCTCGGACTGCTCCATGAAGGTCTCTATGTCTCCTACTCTTTGCTTTTGGTCCCGGGACAGTGTCTGATTGTAGCGATTCATGAATTTGGGCATGCGCTGGTCGCCCTGGCGGTCGGGTTTCGGTTTCGTTCTTTGAATATCGGACCGCTGACCACCTGGAAGCATCCGGGCGAGCCGCGGCGATACAAGTTCGATGCCAACCGGATTCTGAACGCCTCCGGCTATATGGGCGCCGTGCCGGGATCGGGCCTCCATGTCCGCTCCAACGCCATTCTGGTAGTGTTCGCCGGCCCATTCGCAGCGCTCATGACAGCACTGTGCCTGTGGCTGCTCTGCTTTAGCCTTCAGGATACCCGTTGGGCTGGCTGGTGGCACCTAGCCGCTATGGTTGGAGCCCTGGGAGTGGCCGATTTTGTCGTCAATCTCCTGCCGATCGGCTACTCCGATGGAACCATGCTGTGGCACCTGATACTTTGGACAGAAAAAGGCAAGCAGTTATACTCGAAATTCAAAACTTCTACCCTCCACGACGATGCTAGCCATCAGAGGCATCAGTTTAATTTTGCCGCGGCAGTGGAAATGCGGCGCAAGGCGCTGGAGGAGGTGCTGGCGCGTGGGGACACCGCTTCGCTCGATCTGGCGCGCGCCTATTTAGCGTTCGGTTCGGCCCAAGCGGAGGTGCACAGTAACGACGAGGCGGAGAGAAACCTGAAAAAGGCCGTGGAGGTGTTGGAATCCTGCCACAAAGTCCCACCCTCGTTGGAGGCCGCTAGCCTCGAAATACTGTACATGGTGTTGAAAAGGCGATCTCAAATGCAGGAGGCGGAGAGCGTATCTCAGAGGGCCTTGCTCGCTTTCGAGCGTTGGAAAGACGCGGCGCCGGAAGCCGCTGAGCGAGCCCAGGCCGCATTGGGTCTCGCGCAGATTCACCTATTCAGCAAGAACTTGCCTCAGGGCGTGGAGGTGATCGATGAAGCGGTGGAGAAACTTCCCGACGTCCCCGAGCACTGCCTTCTGCGCGCCAATCTGCTTATGTTCCGCGCAAGCTGTGAGTTTGGCATGGGCCATCCGCAACGAGGACTGGAGGACGCAAGCGTAGTGGAAAGCATTCTCCAGTCGCACCGGATTCCCGAGGAGCACCGCCAAAAAGCGCTGCGGCGGCTCTACGCTCTGGGACTGATTCTTGCAAAGGGCGGGCAAAGCACTCGCGCCGCTGCATTGATTCTTGAGGCCGCGGAAGGATTCGAAAAGTGCGGAATTGACGGGTACGCCGCCGGTGTCAGAATTTCTGCCGCCTCTATTTTGCGCCTCCAAGGAAAATTCGCGGAGGCGGAGGCAGCCTTGCCTCAACCGGCCTCCGTCGCCGCATTCGACCTCTCCCGATTCCTGGCGGAGCAAGCCGGAATCCGGCTAGCCACGGACCACGTGCCAGACGCGATCGAGGGTTTTGAAGCAGCCTTGCGCGCAGCCAATACGCCCAGCCATCGGGCTCTCCGGCAAGCAGATCTGGCGTACGCATACTGCGTGGCGGGACGTATCGAGGAGTCGGAGGTTCTCGCTCAGAGCGGTAAAGATGCGTTGACAGCCGAGAATAACCCGGAAGCATCCGGAGCGCTCCTCACGCTGGCTCTCATCGCCTGGCGGAAGGGGGAGGGTTCTGCGCGGGCCTATTTCGAACAGACACTGAGCACGCTTGATGTGGCCCCACTCCTTCAGCCGGCGACCAAGGCCCTTGCTCTCGAGCAGTTCGCAATTCGACTCGAACGATCCGGCAGACATTCAGAAGCGCTTGAAACGCGGGATGCCGCACAACTTTATTGGCGCTTGGCCGGCGTGGAGGAATGCGCGCAGGCCGTTCAGGCGTGACAGCCGCCGCTTTCCCTAAAGCCCGCGCCGTCCCCGGCCGATAAGGTTAGTGAATCGCGTATCTCCTTTAAACGGCGCCCGCTTCATCGTCCTGGTCGGATATTTAGCGAGCGCCTTTTTTTGCCACAGCGGCTTTCGCCACAACAGAGGTCCCGTTGCGTATCTCATCCGTCCCGCGCTTTACCACCAAATCGCCTTCGCGCAGATCGCCGAGCACCTCCACTAAATCGCCCACGGCTGCGCCTCGCTTCACGCTGACCCATTCGGCGCGGTTTTGCGCCACTCGGATTACGAAGGTCCGCTCGGTTGTTGTAACGATGCTCGAGGCCGGCGCCAGCAGAGACGGCGTTCTGGTCCGGACCGGCCAACTGACTTCGGGATACATGCCTGGCGACAAAGCCAGACTCGCGTTGGCAACGTCTGCTTCCACCGCCATCGTGCGGGTCTGCACATCCAGCATATGCGCCGAACGCGCGACGGTCCCTCCGAAAGTCCGGCCCGGGTAAGCGGGTACGGTGAAGTCCACGTGCTTCACGTTGGCGATTTCGCCCGCCTGCGCCTCCGGGACGGGGATCACCAGCCGCAGCCGGTTGATATTTTCGAGCATCAGCAAAGGCTCGTCCCGGGCCAGTGCGCCGGGATGCACCAGGCGCTCGGTGATAATCCCATCGAAGGGCGCCGTGACGTGGAGATATTGGGCGAGATCTTCCAGAGCCTTCACTCCAGCCTGCGCCGCGCGGACCGACTCGCCGCGGGCTTCGACCAAAGCTTGCGCCGACTTCACCGCTTGCCGGCCCTGTACCAACTCATTGCCTGCAATCGCCCCCGGCGTGGCCGAGGCACGTTCGAACTTCTCCGCGGTGCTCCGCGCGGCGGTCAGTTGCGCCTCCGCTTCCGCCTTTTGGGCTTCCGCAACCTGCACCTTCGATCGCGCTTCCGCCAGTTGCGCCGCCATCTCGGGAGCGCTCAGCTCCACCAATGGTTGTCCCTTCTTCACGCGGCTGCCGCGGTCGACCAAAACCTGATCGACGAATGCGGGCACGCGCGATCGCAGCGCCACGCTTTCATATGGCAGGAATTCGCCGGGCAGTTTCAGCGTGCGTTCGACGGCGCGTGCCTCGACCGGTACAACTTCAACCGGAGTTTGCGCGAAAATGATGCCGGAAGCCGCTAGCAAAATGAGTATGGTGTTTCGGAAATTGGGCCTGAGGTTCCGCAGTTTCCCTCCCTCAGTCTCAGACTCATTCGGGGCTAGGCTGCTGCCGAGGGCGACCGTGGGGTCGCCCGCCGACCATGGGGTCGGCCCCACAAGGTCCACCACAAGGTCCCCTCCCTCACGGTCGGGGCTAGTCGGGGGCGGCGGGGCGTGCTGCGATGTGGTGGCGGATTTCATTATTCCGGGGCCTCATAATACCGGCTATTAGGATCGGAAGGATTGAGCGATGGCGACGTCACCGCCGCGTTGCTTTGCAGAATGGCATAAAACGAAGGCAGCACGGTCAGGGTTGCGAACGTCGCCAGCACTAACCCGCCGATCACGGCACGTCCCAGCGGCGCCGTCTGCGGCCCGCTTTCGCCCAGCCCCAAAGCCATGGGAAGCATGCCCGCGATCATGGCCGACGCGGTCATCAGGATGGCGCGCAGGCGGCTGACGGCGCCCGATTGAGCGGCACTCCCAGCCGATTCTCCCGCGTGCCTGTTACGCTCCGCGAACGTGACGAGCAGTATCGAGTTGGCCACGGCGATGCCGATGGACATGATCGCCCCCATGAAGCTCTGCATGTTGAGCGTGGTCCCGGTGATCAGCAACATCAGCACCACGCCGCACAACACCGCCGGTACCGTGAACAGAATTGCCAGCGCCAGACGAAACGATTGGAAGTTAGCGGCCAGCAGCAGAAAGATGACGGCGGAAGCCAGTAGAAGGCCGGTACGCAGCCCGCCCAAAGTCGATTCCAACGGCGGAATCTGCCCGCGCATTTTGACGGTCACGCCACGCGGCGGATCGCCGGCGCGCTTAAGCGCTTCTTGAATCTGCACCGCCGCTTTGCCCAAGGGCAGTTCGTGAAGATTGGCGGTGAGGCTGACCACGCGTTGCCCGTTGTAACGCTCCAGCATTCCGGGCATCGTGCCAAACTTCATGTCCGCTACGTCGGCAAGCAGTGGCTGGCTTTGACCGGGCTTCATGATCGGAAGCCGGCCCAGCGCATCCATCGACTGCTCCCGGTTCTGTGGAATCTCCACCTGAATCTGAAATGCGTTGCCCGAGACCGGGTCACGCCAGTAGTTCGGATCCACAAAACGCGAGGAGGAAGTGGCGGCGACCATGCTCCGGGTGACGTCGGCCATGGTCAAGCCGAACTGTCCGGCGCGGTCGCGGTCGATCCGCACGTCGAGCGTGGGATAGTCGAGCGCCTGCGCGAATTGCAGATCGCGCAGAAAAGGCAGTTTTCCAAGCTCGGCCGCAACTTTGCCGGCGTAGGCTTGGTCCGCAGCCAGGTTGGCCCCTTGAATGGCGACGTCCACCGGAGTGGGCGAGCCGAAGCTCATCACCTGGCTCACGATTTCGCCGGCTTCAAAAGAAACGCGCACCTGGGGCAGAGCCTGTTTGAATGCCCCGCGCAGTTTCTCCCGCAATGGCTCGCCCAGCAGTGGGGCATCGGGACGAAACGCAACCGTGATCACCGACTCTTCCGGCCCGCTGGTCCAGAGGTAGACCGTGTTGATCGGATAGCTGGCCGGTTGCACGCCGACGTAATCGATGGTGGTCCGCACATTGGCTTCGCCGGCGACATTTTTGATGATATCGAGCGCCTTGAGGGCCACCAGCTCAGTTCGCTCAATACGCGTACCGGTGGGGGCGCGTAACCGCACCTGGATCTGCGGCGGATGCAGGTCGGGAAAGATCTCCGTCCCCAGCGTCGGCGCCAAAAAATACAGCATTCCCAGCGACATCACCAAGTAGCCGGCCGCGAGTGGCCAGCGGAAACGCACCGCCGCGCCGGCATAGCGCGCATATAAACCCCGCAGCCGGCTGAGTTCGCCACTGTGGGCCTCCCGCATCACCCAGGTGGACAGCACCGGAACCAGGCTGCTGGACAACAGATAAGACGAGATCATCGCAAATCCGACCGCCAGCGACAAAGGGACAAACAACTGCCGTCCCACGCCGGTCATAAACACGGAAGGAACAAATACCGCAAGGATCGACAACATGGAGAGCAGGCGCGGAAGGGCCGTGCGGCTGCAGGCTTCCACCACGGCACGGGCGTGCGATATGCCGGGGCGCATCAGCGAGTGGATGTTCTCAATCTCCACCGTCGCCTCATCCACCAGCACCCCTACCGCCAGCGCCAGCCCGCTCAGCGTCATGAGGTTGATCGACTGGCCCGTAAACCAGAGCAGAACCACGGCCGACAACAGCGCAAATGGGATGGTGGTAACTACGATCAAGGCGCTACGCCAATCGCGCAAGAAGAGAAGCACCATCAGAGCGGTCAACGCGGCGCCCAAAATGCTTTCCGTCGCCAGGCTGCCGATGGCGCTCGAGACATAACGAGACTGGTCGAATTCCAGCCGGATGTCCACGTCTTCCGGAACGGCTTTCTTGAAATTCGGGATCTCCGCTTTTACGCGGTTGATTACTGCGAGCGTGGACGCGTCCGCGCGCTTGGTCACGGGAATATATACGGTGCGGCGCCCGTTGACGTGCGCGTAGGCGGTGACGATATCCGTGCCGTTCTCCACCGTCCCAATGTCGGATAGATGCACCGTCGTGCCCGAATGGGCTCGCACCGGCGCTGTCAGCAACTCGGCAAGATTGCCGCCCAGCACTGCGTTAGTGGTCGCCAGCCGCGTGAAATCGCCCGTGCGGATCACGCCCGATGGCATCACGATGCTGGCGTGGCTGACGGCGGCGATCGCCTCTTCCGGCGAGATCTGATATTGCGTCAGCTTGTCCGGGTCCAGCCGGACGACGATGGTGCGCTGGTTCCCTCCAAAGGGCGGGGGCGCGGAAACGCCCGGCAGCGTGGCAAACAACGGACGCACGCGATTGAGCGCGATGTCCTGCATCTCTCCTTGGCTGCGCGTGGGGCTCGAGAACACCAGTTCGCCCACGGGAACGCTACCCGCGTCAAAACGCGTAATAAAGGGCGGCACGGCGCCGGGCGGCATAAAGGCGCGCGCGCGGTTCACGTAACCAACGGTCTGCGCCATGGCCTGATTCATGTCCGTATCGGCGTGAAACACCAGCTTCATCAGCGCCGCGCCCTGAATACTCTTGCTCTCCACGTGTTCAATGCCCGTGATATAGAGGAAATGGTACTCGTAGTAATAAGTGAGAAAACCTTCCATCTGCGCCGGGTCCATGCCGCTGAAGGGTTGCGCGACATAGATCGCTGGATCGCCGAGTGGTGGAAATATGTCCACCGGCATGCGCTGAATCGCCAATCCCGCGCACAGCGCTACAGCGATCACAGCTACAATCACCGTGACCGGTCGTGCGAGAGATGCCAGAACCAGGCGCATCGCTACTTGCCCGCCCGATCGAGAAACGGTTGCAGATCGCCACCGGCGGCCGCCACTCCGAGCCGTGCGCGCCAGATTCCCAGCATGGCCAGGCTGTCGTTGATCTCAGCCTGCGTGAGCAGCCGTTGCGCATCCGCCACCTCCACGACATTGCCCAGGCCTGCCTGGTAACGGGCGGTGGCCTGTTGCATACCTTTCCGCGCGGCTTCTAGTTCCGCCGGAATCACCGCGGCGATGCGCTTTGCGCCGGTGAGCGCCGCTTGCGCCGAATTCAGACGGCCCTTGAGTTCCGCGGCGATCTGATCGGACCGGCTGCTTTCCGCCCGAATCGTCGCCGACTGGGCCGCTTCCCTCGCGCGCAAAGCGGGCAGCTCCAACACCGAAAATGTCGCGGTGAAGCCGATCGCCCAGTTATTAATGTTTGGGCCGAGGCCGTTGGCGCCGCCTTGCCCCTGTCCGTCCAGCAGCGTTCCGGAACCGCGCGCGTAATCCATCGCCTGTAGCTGAAATCGGGGGAAATAAGTTCGCTCGAGCGAATGCAACTTCGCCTTGGCTTCCTCGACTACCGCGGCCTGCTCTTTGGCGATGGGATTGTTCTCGATCCGCGTGCCGGCGAATTCGGCCTCGGGCGGCGGCTCCAGCAGGTTTGCCGGCGTAACTTCCAGTTGAGACGGCTCAGCGCCGGTCAATTGCCCGAGCGTTGCCTTGGCCATGGCCACCGCCTGCTCGGCCTGGATGACTTGCGTTTCGGAGACGGCCACCTCCGCGGCTGCCCGGGAAAGATCGGCCCCGGGCCGCAATTCAGACTGCACCAGCGCATCCACAATGCGCCGTACCTGCTCCGCCCGCTCCACGCCTGCTTGGGCCGCTTTCACGGTTTGCTCGGCCGCCAGCACCGTCAGATATGCGTCGGCGGTCAAGGCGCCCAGTTCGAATTGAGTGCGGACGACCGTAGCCTCGGCGCGATTGCGGCCGGCCTCGGCCACCGCGACGGTCGCCGAGCGCAGTCCAAAATCGAACGGCTCCCACGCGACTAGAAAACCGGCGGTGCTGTTCCACACGTTCGATCCGCTGTTGGAATTGAGTACCGGGCCGGTGACAGCCGTGACAATGCCGCTAGCCGGCGTAATCAGCCCGAAGATGTTGTTGTGAGTGGCCCGGTCCACCTGTGCGATCGCATCCACGCGAGGCAGATAAGCGGTGCGGGCAAGCTGAATCTGTGCGGCCGCGGATTGCACCTGTTCCTGCGTCACGCGGATGGAAGGATATTGGCGGACAGAGCGTTCCACCGCGTCTGGGAGTGTGAGCGTCTGGCCACAGATACAAACCGTGCACGCGAGAATACTACTTCCCTTCGATAATCTCACCAAACAGCTCCCTGACCTTGATCTTGGCCGCGGCCAGCGCCTTTTGCCCGGCCGGGGTGGCCCGGTACAACCTCCTCACCGTGCTGCCGATACGCTTGGATGTGGATTTCAAATAACCCTTGCGCTCCAGTCCGTGCAGCAAAGGGTACAGCGTTCCCGGACTGAGTGAGTACCCGTGACGGGCCAGTTCCGCGGACATCTGGAGACCAAAAATTGGCTCCTCCGAAGCGTGGTGCAGGATGTGCAGCCGGATCAGCCCGGAGTATAGATCGCGATCGGCGTCTGGGTGACTCAGAATCGAACTCCGTCAACGATGATCGTTAACGAGATCAATAGTAGAACACTCGTTGCTCTGGCGTCAATGCGCTTAGGCCAGTTTAGGCCGCCCGGCTAGCGTTATTGTTCAACGAACATCTGGCGTTCTGTAATCGAATATTAACCAGATAATCATGCATCCATAACAGCGCGCAGTTATGCTCAACAAGGCATTAATCCACAGAATCAGAGGAGTCTATCGATGACAGTAAGGCTACTATGCGCGCTTACGTGCTTATTTGCACTTCCAGTGTTCGCAGCCGAGAACGAAGCTTCCGGCACCGCCACGCAAGCGCCTAAAGACAAAAACGCGCAGATTTCTAGCCCGGTCTCCAGCGAAGAGTTCGAGCGGCTGAAGGCGCAATTCGCCTTGCAGCAGCAGCAAATCGAGCAGTTGCGGCTTGCGCTTGAATCGCAACAGAAAATTCTCAATGGAAAGACCGCGACGGCGTCTACCGCTCCGGCAGCCGCTGCGGCAAAAGATGAGAAGCAGTCCGGATTCTCCCTTCCGTCGGCCAGCAAACTCGGGGAAGTGGCCAGCACTTCGCCGATCATCCCCGGCAATGGCAACGCTGTTCCAGCCTCGGTCGTGAATTCCAAAATGTCGCAGGGCGGCGACGCCCCCTCGCCGTTGTCCTTGAAGATCGGCGACACTTACATCACGCCAGTCGGATTCATGGACTTTACCTACGTGTACCGCAGCAAGAACCTGGGCAGCGGCATCGGGACCAACTTTGCCAGCGTTCCGTTCGCCAACACTACTGCGGGAAGGCTTTCTGACGGGCAGTTGAGTCCGCAGAACTCGCGCATCGGAGCGCGCTTTGACGCGCTCGTCCATGGTACGAAGGTGCTCGGCTATTGGGAGTCTGACTTCCTAGGCAACCAACCGGCCGGCATTCTGATCAACACCAACAGCGCGGTGTTGCGGTTACGCGTTTTCTTTATAGATTTGCGCAAGGGCCAATGGGAGGTTCTGGGAGGCCAATCCTGGAGCTTGTTAACTCCCGGCCGCAACGGCATTTCACCGTTGCCCGGAGATATCTTCTACTCGAACGACACCGACACAAATTACCAAATCGGCATTCCGTGGGCTCGCATTCCTACTCTCCGCGTGGTTTGGCATCCGACCGACCACATCGCCTGGGGCATAGCGGCGGAAGAAGCCCAGCAATACGCGGGCGGCGGTTCCGGCTCACCGGCGATTACTTTCCCGTCCGCCCTCGCGTCAGGTCTCGCCAATGAGATCAATACCAATTCGCAGAACTTCTCCGTTCCGACCGTGCATCCGGATATCGTCAGCAAGCTCGCGTTCGACCCGGAAGTCAACGGCCGCCATCTTCACATCGAAGCGGACGGAGTTTTCCGCACCTTCCGGATTGTGGATCCCTTGGACTTTACCAAGCACACAAAAGAAGGCGGCGCCGGTTCCATCAACTCAAACCTTGAACTCGTAAAGGGCGGCAAATTGCGTCTGATCGAGAACTTCTACTACGGCAACGGCGCGGCCCGCTATCTCTTTGCCTCCGGTCCGGATCTTACGGTGGCAGCCAATGGCAATCTGAGTTTGCTGAAAGCCGGCGGCACCGTGGATGGCTTCGAATCGCAGGTAACTAAGAACCTCCTGGTCTACGGATACTATGGCGGCGCGTATTTCGGGCGTAGCGTGGATATCGATACCAACGGCAAACCGGTCGGCTATGGGTATGCCGGCTCCGCCAGCAGTAACAACCGTTCCATCCAGGAAATCACCTTCGGTATGCAGAATACGTTCTGGAAGGATCCCAAGTGGGGGCAGTTACGGTTTGACGTACAGTACTCTTACTTGTTCCGGAATCCGTGGTATGTCGCCAACGGGGCTCTCAGCCAGGCCTATACCAACATGCTCTTTCTCAACCTGCGCTATGCTTTACCGGGCGCGCCTCCGAACTTAAAGTAGAATCGGAGATTGTGGGGCAGGTTATTAACCTGCCGCGGGTTATTAACCCGCGCTTGCACAGGCTAAAGCCCGTGCAATTCGCCCTTCCAGCCCCGAACGTTAGCGAGGGAAACTCGCCCTCCCCTCACTAACGTTCGGGGCTGACAAAATGTATAAACTGCCCTCCGCGGGTTGTTAAACCCGCGCGTAGAGCGTTATCAGCTCGCCTGCTGAGCGTGAATAAGTACGCCGCGCGGCGGACCAATGTTGGTTCGCCCGCGCGGGTTACCCCACCAGTCGCGATAAACACTTACTGACTTACTAGTAGCTTAGTCGTGTTACTCGATACTTCGCCCTGCATAACTACCAGATCCAGCATGCCTGAGGCGCTATCGAGTGGCACGGTGAAGTCAATTTGATAGAGACCCACCGCGCCCGGAGTGAGCCCGGCGAACTGCACGGCCGCGTTTTGAGAATCCACCATCACCATCGGCGCTATCGTCACGCGGCCCAACGGCTCCATGGACGGAGATGGTTGGCCGGAAGCTACAGCCGGATTGGTCGCTCCCATACCCGCCAGATAGATAGTGAGAACTTCTCCTGGCCGGGCCGGATGGTTCACATCGACGTACGAGTAATCGGAGTGCTGCGCGATCGCGGTCGAGTCGGCAAGGGCGGCCACGCCCGGTGTCGCGAGATCGAGATCGAGAACGTCCGGCAAGGTAAAGGCGTTGTTGACGCTGGCCAGGATGGCGTATTGCTGGCCAGGCTTCAGCTCATTGGGAATCTGCACATCGAGCTGGCCGGCGCTGAGGTAATAGAGCGGAGCCAGCAAGCCTCCGGCGATAAAGCTGGTGCCGTTAAAGACGTTCACCAAAGGCGTCACTCCAGGAGACGCGGTTTGGCTCGCCAGCCCCGCGCCATAAACCTGCGCGATGGTTCCCGGCGCCACCGGAGCGCCTCCCACCACCGGATTCAGGTTGTTCAACGTTCCGTGCGTAGCGAGCACGGGAGGGGCAAGATTGTTACCCGCCACCGCGCCAGTCAACTGCGCCACCGCGGGCTGAAAGGCGCTCTGCGATGCGCGTACAGTAATGGTGGTTTGCGCGGCGGGGTATACCGGCTGCCAGCTCGCCGCATATTGGCCCGTCTGCTGGTCGCTGCGCAGCGAAAGCGGTGCATCGCCATTGGAAAAACTGGCTATGACCGAAGCATCGGTAACCGGAGTGCCGCAATCGTCATTCAATCTTACGACTAACGGCACTGGCCAGCCGGCGGGCACTGCGAAGTTATTCACTAGACCGGTGGAGGTGAGAACCAGCCGGGAAGCGACACACGGTGCCGTGGCCTCAGGCCGAGACGCGGTCGAAACCGCTATGCCGGACGGGCGCACGATCAAAGTTACGTTGACTGTCCGCAAAGAATTAGCAAGCGCGATATCAATGCCTCCGGCGTAGACTCCCGCCGCGAGCCCAGTCAGATTCACTGCGGCGGTTAGTTGCGCCGGTGCGCTGGCCGAGGTCATGCCGTTCGAAGGCGTCACCGACAGCCACGTCCCTCCGCCGGTAGTGGAAGCCGAAGCCTGGAAGGCGACCGGCGCGGCGCTGTCCACATTCACGCTAATGGTCTGTGAAGCCGGCGCCGAACCGCTGAAAACCACTCCTTGTGGCGCCGGGTCCGGGTTCGCCGGTGACGCCGCATCGGCCTGGTCGAGCACCGCTACGACGTACTGCGGCGAGTTTAAAGAACCGGGATCGGATACTTTGACGAGCGCGTAGTATCCGCCAACCGCAAGCGTTGCAGCGCTGGCCGCCAGCGTAAGCGGCAAACTGCCCGGGTTAGTAAGCGTGGCCGAGCCTCCGGTAACTCCCAAATTCACAATGGGCGTGCCTCCAGTTACTGCAGCCGTCCAGTTGACCGTTGTCCCGGAATCTCCGAGATTCAGTACGTTGACCGTTTGCACGATAGGGGTTCCGCTGTTCTGGCGCGATTGGAACCGGACGCCGGAAACGCTCAGCGCGAGAATCGGTCCGTGATCGGCCACGAACAACTCTACCGGTATGTCGAGCGTGTTGCTGGACGCCGTCAGGCGAACCAGGCCGCGGTAACCGCCCACCGCTAGTCCTTGGGTGTTCACTTGCACATGAACGAAAACTGCCGTATTCGTGGCGGTCTGTCCGGAAGCGGTAACCACGCTCAACCAGGGGCTCGACGACACCACTGCCGTCGAAAACGCGATGGCGCCTCCGCCTCCGCTGTTGCGGAGCACGAGAACTTGATCGATCACACCTGGGGATAGCGAATGAGCGGCAAAACTCAGATAGTTCGGCGCCGCATCCAGCGTGGGCGTTCCAGTACTTACCACAAGGCTCGCTGCAATTTCGATAGGGGCCTGCGTCATATCGGTGGGGACGGTTACACCGATGCGAGCTGTATAAGTACCGGGCGATAATCCGTTCTGGTTGACTGTTACTACAACGCGCCCTGGCGTATCTCCCGTAAGCGGACTAACGGTGAGCCATTGAGGTGCGGTCGTGTTGGCCGTGCCGCTGTCGATTACGATTCCATATTGCGCCAGAACGCCGCTACCGGCGGCGAGTACCGTTATGGTTTGCTGCGGCGGAGCATCGCCGCCATTAAAGGCGCTAAAAGACAAGCTCGCCGGAGATGCCTGTAACACCGGTGTGGTGCTCATCGGCTTCACTTGCACGTAGTCCAGACCGATGTCGTATTGCTGGTTGAAGACTGCGAATTGAAGCGTCGCCGTGGAAGCAGTGGCGACAAACTGCATCGCTTGCGGTTCCCAGGTGGTCCAATAGAGTCCCGTGAAGGGCGCCATCGTCGTAAAAGTTTGGGAAGCGGTGGAGGAGCCGCTGGGGAAACTCACGGAGATACTTTGGCTGGCCGCTTCGCCTTCATTCGAGATCAGGAAGGACAGCACGTATGTGTCGCCTGGCGTCAGCCCGGTCACCATGGTGTTTAGAGTCGCGGTAGACGAGTTGGCAAACCCGCCGCCCAGCATCGCGAACTGACTGCCATGCCCGGCGAGGGTGTTCTTACCCTCCGAGTCGGAGTAACCCACGTGCGCTAGTATTCCATCCCCCTGGGAACCGCCGTGCGTCCATCCTGGCAGTTGGGTGGTGTCGTAAGTGAAGAACTGCGGTGAGATATTGACTTCCTCAAAATCGCCGTTAACGACAACCTGGGCGGGCACGGCCGCAACGAGGAGCGGCATAAGGAAAGCTACTCGTAAACAACAACAGTCCATGGCGGACCTCGATAATGATATTTCTTGCGAGAAATACTATAACATCGGGCGGGTTTGAAAGAAAGCCCACCTCAAAACCGCGCGCTTACAGAATTGCCGATTGCGACCCGTCGATCTTCGTTCCGGACAGGAGTGCTCCAGCCAAACCAAACTTGCCGGTAAATGCCGCTTTGAAAATGCATTTCACGCGGAACAGGAGCCCGGTAACGAAGCCGTAGTGCTTGCCGAAGAAGGTCGCAAGGCCGTGGATACGGTCGGCTTCGAGAGTGTTCTTGGCGGAAGCCGAATAGGCCGGCAGCGTTGGCGTGAAGAGAGCCGTTACCCGCGGCAACACGACCAGTTTGCGCGCGGCGCGCCGGATTTGCCAGCCGAGTTCCGCATCGGCGCCGAAATCGCCGTAGCGCTCATCGAGAAAATTGATTCCGCGGATAAAGTACTTGCGCGCCAGCAAGGCCTGAAAGGAGGCAAACTCCACGCTCGCGCTCTCAGCCATTTTGTCCAGGACCGCCGGCTTGATGGCGTCGCCCGTTCCCGGATGGGGCAGGTCGAAAAACTGGTCCACGGGTTTACCTTCGGTATTCAAAAGCAAGGGCGCCACCGCCATGATGTCGGCATGCTGGTCCAGCCAGGCCAGCAGACTCGGAATCGTGGTCGGCATCGGCTCCACTTCCGGAGTAAGAAAGAACAGGTTCTCGGTGGTCGCGGTGCGCGTGCCGATGTTCAATGCCTTGGTCCGGCCAAAATAGCGCGGCAGGCGCAGCATCGTGATATTGGGAAACTCACTATCCATGCCCGGGCTCTCGTCGTGCGAGCCGCAATCGACCACGAGGATTTCCACCAGTTCGCGGTCGTTGGAGTTTTCAAGCGCCGCCAGGCATCGCCGCAGACCCGGCGCGTTGTCGTAGGAGAAAATCAGCGCCGTCACTTTCGGCTTAGGCGCCTCTTCTTCCTGCAGAAGAGCCGGCGCCGGCTCCGCTTCTATGATCGGCGCGGCCGTTTTTTCGATGTTCCGTCTCTTGGTGGCGAGGGGCATGGCTTAGGCCGGAACCACAACTCCGTTCAAGACGCGATTTAAGACGTTATTCAGGCCGGTGACCAGCGCACGTACGTCGCTCGGCTGTGTGCCGTAATGAGTGATACAGGCGCGCAGAACCGTGCGTCCGGCAATTACGGTGGTCGAGATCCAGGCCTGCCCGGATTCGACCATCTGCCGGACAATTTTTTGCGCGTCGTTTTGCGCGTCGTTTTGCGCGTCGCCGGCCTGCGCTGAGAAACAGACCACCGGTAACTCCGTTTCGTTTTCAATCTTCCAACCTGAGGCGCGCAATTCGTCGCGCAGCAGCGCCCCCATCGCAGTCTGGTGGCGGATTGCCGCGGCGTAGCCGTCCCAGCCCGCCGTGAGCAGCGAGAGAAATACTTTCAGACCGATAAAACGGCGAGACCATTGCATGCTGTGCTGATAGGGATCCACGATCTCGAGTCCAGCCGCGTCGCGGGGCATGTAGTTAGCCTGCGTGCGGAATGTACTGGACAGAATATCTCGATGCCGGGTGAGATACAGGCCGGCGCCCATGGGCACGCTCAGCCACTTGTGCGCATCAAACGTGATGGAATCGGCGAGGTGGATGCCTTCCAAAAGATACCTTAATTCTGGAACCAATGCCGCGGCTCCGCCCCAGGCTGCGTCCACGTGATACCAAAGCTTCTCCTCGCCGGCGATCGCGCCCACCTCACTCAACGGGTCGATTGCGCCGGCATTGGTGGTACCCGCGGTCGCCACCACGAGAAACGGAGAAAGACCCTGTTCCCGGTCTTCCCGGATCATGTCCCGCAGCGCAGGCGCTTGCATTTTGAGCTGATGGTCTACCGGAACCATCCGCATGGCGGCGGAACCGATGCCGGTGATCCGGGCCGCCTTCAGGAAAGAATGGTGGCTTTCCGCGGAAACGTAAAATACGGGTTGCCGCGCCAGACTGCGCGTACCTTCGCTCAAATAAGCCGGGTACGCCCACGTCAAGGCCGTAAGCAGGGCCGTATGGTTCGCCTCGGCCCCTCCGGAACAGAATGTGCCGTCGGCGTCCGGATAGCCGAACAAACTTCCAAAAGCGCGCACCAGGTGCGCTTCCACCTCGGTGGCGAATGGGCTGTGGCTCCAGGCCGCCATTTGCGGATTGAACGCCGCAACCAGCGTATCGGCGGCGATGCCCAAAGCCGTCGGCGCCGGATTGAACAGCCCAAAATAACGCGGGTGCGCGCTGTGTACCTGGAACTCAGTCAGGCCGCGCACCGCAAAATCGATGGCCGCAATTGGATCCATGGCTGGTTCGAAAGTGCAGGCAGCCAGGAGACCGCGAATTTTCTCCGGAGATAACTCCGGCGCCACGCGCAAGCTCGGTACCTGCCGAGCATAGCGCTCCATCGCCTGCGCGACGTGCCGCCACAAATGCTCGCGAACGCCGGCATCCGGTTGCAGGGAAATGTGCGGAGCGTCGGTCATTGTTTGCTAGATAAGCGATGGGTAATCAGACAGTCGGCGGTCAGCAGCGTGACTTTCGTCGCGGGCTGCTTCAAGGCTATCGAAAACGGCACGGGTTCAGTGCCCGCTGTCAACCAGTATACGGACTTTTGCCGTCCGAATTGCACTTCCACGGGAACCGACGCCGCAAAATCGTCCGGCACTTCGGTCTCCGCCAGCGTTCCGGTTAGCTTCGACCCATTGAGGGCGTAATCGAGCTTGACCGCCGGGATGCCGGTTCCGTAAACCCAGGTATCGAAGAAGCTCTTGAGGTCGGCCTTTTTGGGTGCAAACTGTTCCGCCGTAGCGCGAAACTGTTCCGTGCTCAAGGTATGGAATCGATATCGCTTGCAAAGCTGCCGCAGCAAGGCCGAAAACTGAGCGTCCCCCATGTGACGGCGCAGCATGTGAATAATCCACGTCCCCTTCTCGTACGTGATGCGCCGCCAAGCTTCCGAGGACCCGCTCGATTGCAGCCGGTAGCCCCAGGTAATTGGCCCAATGGACTCGAAGGCGTTCCCCTCCAGGTCTTTCGCTAATAAGTGCTTTTTGTAATCGGCCAGCACTGTATCGACCGCTCTGGCGCCTTTTCTCTTTTCCAACAGCATCAGAGCCGAGTAGTTCGCCAGCGCCTCCATCAGCCATTCGTCCTGATAACCCGCGGGCACCACCAGATTTCCCCACCATTGATGACCCACCTCATGCGCATCGAGCAGTTCGCCAAAGTAGGTGTTGTCATAGTCGGCCCGCAGGCCGGGGGGGCGGTCGGCGGCGTCAATATAGGCGAGTGTGGACAGATAGATCAGACCCGGGAATCCCTGGCCGAAAGTCCCCGGAATCGGGGAAACCGTCAGATGCTGAATCGGCGGCGGCCCGAACGCCGCCGTCATGAACTCCATCGCCGCGGCGACGTGCCGGCCCACGTTGATCATGCGGCTTGCCGGATCGGGCCGGGCGGGCGGACCTGCCACGGTCAAGGGAGCGGGAATTAGCGGCCGCCGGCTGTCAAATGGGCGTTCCGCATCGTCCGGCGGCTTGCGCTCCAACGCGGTTTCCAGACGCCGGTTGGCGAAAACTTCGATCTGATATGGACCCTGCGTCACTTTCGTCCGCTCAAAATCCCCCAAATTGAACCCGGCAAAACGAATCGGGTTGGCCGATTTTCGATGCGAAACGCGCCATTCGCCGTCCACATGCTCCTCCACCAGTTCCCCGGTTGCCACTAGAACCAGGTTCTTGGGATAGCGAAAGGTTAAATCGTAGCGCGCAAATTCCGGCCCCGCTTGCGGGTACCAGTTGCCGCGGGAATTGACGAAGTAGACCTTGTCTCCCGCCTTCGAAATCACCTGGCCTTCATGGTCCACTTCTATCTCGTGCGGCCGCGAAGCATCCAGCGGCACGGCGGGCGCCAGTAACACGGCCTGATTCTCACGGTTGTGCAGCAAATTCGACCGCAGTGATTCTGGCGCAAAAAATTCCACCGGTTGACCGTCGATTTTAGCGGAGGTAACCCTCATCTGCGGTGACACGATCAGCGTGATCACGCGCCGCATCGACTGCTTCGGAAGCAGCGTCGCGCGCGTGATCACCTGAACCGTCAAATCCGGATGAATCGTCGCGTCGATGCGGTAATTGTCCAACTGAAAGGGCGGCTCAGGCTCTTTACCGGAGTTTCTCGCGGACCGTGATGGGAAGCTGGTCCAAATTTTGTAGGTGCGCCCGTTATCCAACGTCATTTGTCCCACCGAAATCTGCGCCGCTGCCGTGGGATCGTAACTCAGATCGAAGGTTCCCAGCGGACCACCGCTGACACTCATGAAGAAAAAACCCTCCCGCCGGCTCGGCGAAAGCAAATCCTGCACCAGGCGCGCCTCAAAGCTGTTGGCGAAAGTGTGGAACGTGCCGGTGTACTGGCTGCTGAGCAGCGCTCCCATCTCCGCGCTCTTCTTCGCGCCCTGATCGTGGATTTTCGTCAGTAGTTCCTCGGCGGTCGAGTCGGTAAAAAGCAGCATGGCGGCTTTGAAGTGCTCTTCCAGATTCGGGGATTTGGTGAAGTTAGCGAGCGAAAGCCGTTCGCCGTGGGTAGGCGGCAAAAGGAGCAGCTCTGCGTCTCCGGCGTCGACATCCGCGGTGAACACCGCGGCTGGCCGGACGCCGTTCACCGGCCTGGCGAAGGCCAGGAAACCTTGGGTCAAATAGATCTTCAGGTCTTCCTTGGAAAACTCCAACTCCGTGACCCGGTAACATTCGTTCGGATCGATGGAGCTTTCGCTCAACTGACGTGCTATCTCCGCGGCCGTGGGAAGCGCGGCGGGCAGGGGCAGGGATAAGAGTAAGAACGCGTATAAGTACCGGACCACCCTTTTAGTGTACGGTGTGGACCGGAACTAAAAGGCCCTAACACGCAAAAGGCCGGGCAGTGTGCCCGGCCCTTTGCATTAAGATATGAAATTACGCCTAAGCTACTTTCTGAACCTTGCCGTTGCGAATGCAAGAAGTGCAAACCTTGATCCGCTTGCTGCCGCCATTCACCATCGCGCGCACGCTCTGCAAGTTGACGTTCCAGCGCCGCTTGGTCAGGTTATGAGCGTGACTCACTCGATTGCCGAACTGCGGACCGCGCCCGCACATCTCGCACACTTTTGCCATAAACCGCTAGTTTAGCAAACCCTGGTCACGAGCGGCAACCAACCGGATAACTATAACAAAATGCTAAGGTTGGCTCAAGGTCATTCAGGTGGGGCCGACCCCTGGGCCGACCCCCTGGTCGGCGCGCGACCCGGTCGCGCCTTTATCGGTCCGTTTTTCAGTGCTGCTGCCCGGCGCCTCAGAAACTCGCGCATGGCCGCATCTTCACACAACCCAATTGCACGGCTATAAGCGGCATCTGCCTCTTCCACTCTTCTCATCCGCTGCAGGACGTGAGCCGCAACCGCCCAGTACGGCTGATAACTCTGGATCGCTTTGGCCGGAATTGTCTCCAGCAGCGCCCAGCCCGCGCCGGGGCCGCGCGCTTCGGCAACCGCGGCCGCCCGGCCGACCAGCGCGCCGGGTACTGGCGCAAGACGTACCAGTCCCTCGTAGAGCAAGGCGATCGTCTCCCAGTCCGTGACGCCCGTCGATGCACGTTGGGCATGAACCGATTGAATCGCGGCTTCCAATTGAAATCGCCCCATGCGGCCGGCTTCGGACGCTTTGCTGAGATGCCGCTCCGCTTCCTCTGTCATCCCCAATGACCAGCGCCGCGCGTCCTGTTCGGAGAGCGGCACGTATTCTCCGGCCGGCCCGCGCCGGGCTTCTTTGCGCGCTTCGCAATGCAGCATCAACGCCAGCAGACCCCGCACTTCCGGTTCAGCCGGCATCAGGCGCAAAAGCATGCGGCCCAATTCGAGCGCTTCTCCAGCCAGCCCTTGGCGGCGCGCATCCGCGCCTGCGACATCGTCCCAACCGCTGCCAAAGGCGGCATAGATGGTTTCGAGCACGGCGTCCAGGCGCGGCGGCAGTTGCTTCGCCTCCGGAATTTCAAACGCGATGCCCGCTTCCCGAATCTTCGTTTTGGCGCGGGCCAGACGCTGGCCCATCGCTGAAGGCTGCACCAGAAAGGCCGTGGCAATGCGCGCGGCGTCCAACCCCAGCACCGTCTGCAGCATCAGCGGCGTGCGCGCCAGCGGATCGATGGCCGGATGAGCGCAAACGAACAACAGTTTCAACCGCTCGTCGGGAAATATCATACCGGCCTCCGTAAAGTCTTGGGCTTCTCTTGCCGCCGCGGCCAGCAGCTCCGGAGCTGCTTCGGCTTGAACCTGCGAGTGGCGGGCAGCGTCTATTAACCTGCGCCGCGCCGCCGTCAGCAGCCACGCCTCAGGTTTGTCCGGAACGCCGGTCCGCGGCCAATGCTCGAGCGCGGCGACCAGAGCATCGGCCAACGCGTCTTCCGCCGCGGCGACGTCCCGGGAGCGAACCGCTAAAAAGGCGACCAGCCGGCCGTAGGATTCGCGCACTGCCTGCTCGATCGCCCCGGTCGCCTGGTTCAACGATTTATCGCTACCGGCATCGGCTTTCATTCCATCGGGGGCTTTCATTCCATCGGGGTCAAGTTGGGACGCACTTCGGCGACACCCCCGGATAGGAACGGAAAGCGCCCGGCCCACTCAAGCGCCGTGTCCAAGTCCGCCACATTGATGATGAAGAAGCCGGCCAGTTGCTCCTTGGTATCCGCATACGGGCCGTCCTGCACCAGACGCTGACCGTCGCGGATTTTCACGGTGGTTGCGGTGTCCGGCGTTTGCAAGCCGGCGCCGGCCACCACGATTCCCGCCTCTCTTATGGCGTTGGCGTAAGGGCGGAAACTCGCCCAAAAGGCTTCCCGTTTGCCGGGATCCGTGCGGGCCGCAAACTGTTCCCGATCCAAATAAAACATGAGTGTGTAGTTCATTGTGTCCTTTCGAGATTCGCGAGTCAGTCTCGCTCATCAACATGACGGACCAGAACGGCGGATTTTTACTTTCCTTGAACCGATCGCCCGCGTCATGCCCACAAGGATCCGGCTGGGCGGCCTGCCGGCCGGGCGCCCCAGGTTCTTATGATCAGGCCCTTATGATAAAGTACTCTCAAAATGCGTATTCCACTCCTCGCCGCCCTTGTCTGCACAACTGCCGCGATTCAAGCCGCCCCGCCCGATGGCCAGGAGCTTTACAAAGAACACTGTGCCATGTGTCACGACGGCAAAGCCCAGGCGCGCATGCCGTCGCACGACGATCTGGCTGCCCGCGCTCCGGAGGCTGTTTTGCGCGCGATGTTTGAAGGCGCCATGATGCCTCAATCCGCCGGTTTGAGCCAGGAGGAAGGACGTGCGATTGCACGTTTTATTACCGCCAAGGAATTCACCACGTCCATCGCGATGAATAATCCCGTGGGCCGCTGTCCCGCATCTGGCGCGCCCGTGCGTCTCACTGAAACCAGTTGGAACGGGTGGGGAAAAGATCTGGGCAACAGCCGTTTTCAGCCCTCGCCGGGGATTGCGGCGGCCGATGTCCCGAGGCTCAAGTTGAAATGGGCCTACGGATTTCCCAATGACACGGTACGTGCAGCGCAGCCCACGGTGGTGGGAGGGCGCGTCTTTGTCGGCAGCGCCAGCGGTGTGATCTACTCGCTGGACGCGGCTTCGGGCTGCACCTATTGGACCTACGACGCGGGCGCGACTGTGCGCACTTCTGTAAGCATCGGCCGGGCCGGCGGCAAAACGATCGCTTACTTCGGCGATGTCCGCTCCAATGTGCACGCGGTGGACGCAGCAACCGGCAAAGGGTTGTGGAAGGTCAAAGTGGAGGACCATCCGGCCTCGCGCATCACCGGCGCTCCCACGTTCTACAATGGCCGCGTCTACGTGCCGGTCTCTTCGATTGAAGAAGCCTCGGCGATGCTGGCGACGTATGAGTGCTGCAAGTTCCGCGGCAGCGTGGTCGCTCTCGATGGCGCCACCGGCAAGCAAATCTGGAAAAGTTTCAGCGTAACCGATCCGGCGCGGCCGACTAAAAAAACTGCCAAAGGCGGCGTCCAGCAATGGGGTCCGGCGGGCGCGGCCATTTGGTCGTCGCCCACCGTCGACGTCAAAAAGAAAGTGATCTACGCGGCGACCGGCAATTCATACACGGACGTTTCCATTAGTACCAGCAACGCCATTCTGGCTTTCGACATGGAGAGGGGTAGCCTGTTGTGGGCCAGCCAGGTGACGCCCCACGACAACTTCAACATGGCGTGCGGCCGCAATGAGAATTGTCCCGAGGAGCGCGGGCCGGACTTCGATTTTGGCACGTCGCCGATTTTGCGCGAGTTGCCCGGCGGCAAGCGGGTGCTGGTGTGCGGCCAGAAATCGGGCGTCGTCTGGGGCCTCGATCCCGATCAGCGCGGCATAGTGCTGTGGCAAACGCGCGTCGGCAAAGGTAGCGCGCTGGGTGGAATCGAGTGGGGCCCGACCGCCGATCCGGAAGTGGCCTACGTCGCGGTCTCCGATCTGTTCACCCGCGGCGGCAAGCCGGGCGGTCTGCACGCGGTGAAGCTCGCAAGCGGCGAGGAGTTATGGAACACGCCCGCGCCGGAGTTGACGTGCAAGCCCGGTCAAAAGGGCTGCAACGGGGCGCAATCGGCGGCGATTTCGTCCATGCCGGGAATCGTTTTTTCGGGTTCCGTAGACGGGCATTTCCGGGCATTTTCAGCGAAAACCGGAGAGATTGTTTGGGATTTCAACACGGTTCAGGAATATCAAACGGTGAACGGCGTGCCGGGCAAGGGCGGCTCCTTGGATTCGGCTGGACCCACGATCGCCAATGGCATGGTGTTTACAAATTCGGGGTATGGACAATGGGCCGGGCTGCCGGGTAACGTCCTGCTCGCGTTTTCGGTCGACGGAAAGTAAGTGACGCTCGTTGTTACCTGTTGCCTTTTGTTTTTCGGCCCGGCTTTGTCCCTGGCGCCGACATCGGCGGCTCTGCGCGCGAAATATGGCGCGCCGATTCAATCGCCTCGAAAAATAGGGCCGCTTCAGGAGAGTTTCGCCGTTAGACCGGGTATTGAGGTTCTGGTCACTTATGGCAAGGAGCGCCGTGCCTGCGTTCTGGAATTGAGCAGGATCAACAGCCACGAGGTGATCGACGATACGACTCTCGTTCCCTTGCTGAACGAGTTGGCGCCTGAGGCCGGTAGGGGTAAGAAGCAAGGAGAGGGATCGTATATGACCGGGCTCGGCGGGTTCAAAACTGCCTACTTCCAGAATATGGATATTGACCGTTTTATCTCAAGCGAACCGCAACCACACTTTACCTACGGTCCTAGCGCGGTGATCAGGTTTCGGGAGGAAGGCTGTCCTCCTCGGCAGTAGAACTCACGGTGACTAAGGTTCAGCCCGCCAGCGTGTCCGGATCCAGACCGAAGGTTTCGATCAGGTAGTTGTAGTAACGGCCGTCGCTAAGAAAGACCAGGTAGGTCTCGTGCACCAAATGGATCAGCTTGCGCAAAGCGTACTCCAGATCGCCATCCGTCGCTACCATCGCCAAGGCGACTTTGCCGCCCTTCCAGGCAGTCCGGGCTCGCGCCTTTTTACGATCGATGCGGCGATGTTCGGGTAGCGCAACGGAGAACCGCTCAGCCACGAACTCCTTGTAGCGGGCGTACATTTCGGCATCTACCGATGGCAGCACCACCGGTATCCTGAGCGTCTTCGTTTTGGCGTCGAAAATGAGGTCGAAAAACTGGTTGCGATGCCACAGCATGCGGAAGCTCGATGCGTCCGGCTGCGCGCTAAACCCGCGGAATACGCCCCGTTCGGCGTATTCCGTGAGGATTTTCTCCAATACAGAATGTGTTTTTGGCATAAAGCCTGTGCCACGAAAGACCGCTTAATTAAGCAGCCCTGCGGTCTGCCCCTGATACTGTTCTAGCCCCGAACGTCAGTGAGGGGACCGCGCTCAGTCGCAAGCTCCAGGCACAGGCTTCGGCCTGCGACGGCGCAGATTGTCTAATGCGCGAATGCGCCCACCCCAGGTTCCGCCGGCAGTGCGATTCCCGGCGGGTAATCCCGGCCGGAGGTGAACTCCTTCAGCGCTTGCACGTTGATCAAGGACGACACGTTCTCTTTCGAAGCGATCTGATAGCTCCGCTTCAGAGCCTCGCGCATTTGATCGGGCGTGGTGACATACTCGCCATGCACGCCCAAGCCCTCCGCCATTTTGTCGTAGCGCAGGTTTTCCTGGAACAGATACATGTGCATGGATCGGGCGGAGCCGACGGCGCTGGGCCACATGCCCCAACTGTTGTTGTTGTAGACCACCGTAATAATCGGGATCTTGTACTTGGCCGCCGTGTCGAACTCGAACATGCTATAGGCGATTCCCGCGTCGCTGGTGACCACCAGAACGGGCGCGCCTTTATAGGGCGCCTGTGGTCCCACGCCGCGCTGCACCGCCGCGCCCGCGCCGATCATCATGGCCATATCCGGCCCGATTGCGCCGAATTGATAAGCGCACGCCACTTCCTGGCCGGCCCGATTCGCCCGCAGCCAGCGTCCGGTGAAAATGCCGGTCGTCCAACCGCCATAGCCCACTACGGTCTGCTTGGGATCGATGGCGCCTTTGTAGAGAAAATCGTGGACTTCCTTGGCCATCACCGCCGGATGCACGGTACCGGTGGCCTGGCTGTGTTTTAAGCCCAGAGCATAATGGTCGAGGTTTGTTTTTTCGAATTTCGCTCGGGCGGCGGCCAGCTCGTTCACCCAGGCAGCGCGCTTCTTGGCCGGCAGCCGGTTCGCCAGCTCTTCCAGAAACACTTTCTCATCGCTGACGATGCCCAGATCCAGCGGCCAGTTGCGGCCCAGATCCTCCTGCACCGGATGCACCCGGATCGATTTGATGTCGGGATTAAAACGGTACTCGCCCGGGCTCGGCATGCAATATTGGCCGACAAAAATCACCAGGTCCGCGCTCATCAACGCGTCCGGGGACAAGCTGGCGGAAAGGCGATGCTCGTCGGGGAATTGTCCGCGCATGGGGCCGGACCCGCAGACCGCCATCTCGTGCTGGTCCACGATGCCGAGCAGCGTGTCATACGCTTTGCGCTGGAAAACGCCTTGCCCGGCGATCAGAATCGGCCGCTCCGCCTTGGAAATCATGTCCACGGCCTTCTCCATGTCTTTGGAAGAAGGATGCGCGCGCGATTCAGTGCGATATTTGTCCTTGCCGTAAAAGTCTTTCAGGTTGGCTGGATCGGTGAACCGCGCCCGCGCCACTTCACCGGGAAAGTCGAGATGGCAAGGGCCCGGCACGCCGGATTTCATGTTGCGGAAAGCATACGCGCCGTATTCCCAAACGCGATCCGGAGCGATCAGCCGTTTTCCGTATTTCTTGATGCCGGTCGTAGTGGGCTGCTGATAGCCGGTCTGAATGAACGCCTCGCGATCGTCGCCGGCAATCTGCATATTGCTCGCCAGCACCAGCAGCGGCGTGCGCGCCGAATGGGCCGCGGCGATATTCATGATCATGTGCGTGAAGCCGGGGCCTTCCGTGCCCGAGCAAGCCGTGGCCTCGCCGGTGGCGCGCGAGAAGCCGTCGGCGGCGGCGCACATGGCGCCTTCCGTGCGTCCGCCATAAGCGGGAATACCCGCCGCGGCGATCGCATTGATCACCGTATAATTCCCCGGGCAGCAGAACATCGCCGCCAGTTCTTCTTCCTTGCACAGGCGCGCGAAAACCTCCGCGCCGGTCATGCCTTTGCCTTCAAAGCTCCCAGGCTTGGGCGCTTCCGCCAGATTGGCGGGGATTTCCTTGGGAATCTTAATTGATGGGATAGTGGTTTGCGTGGTCGCGGCAAACATCTTGCCTTGCGTGGCCATCACGGCGGCTACAGCGCCGGCCGCGGCCGGAGTGCGGAGAAAACTTCTCCGCGAAGTGGCGTCTTGGCTTTCCTGCAACGTGGCTTTTTCGTCCATTTTGAACCTCTTGTCGGAACACTCAGATTCTATCAATGTGCGAGGTCTCCGCGAAGCCGGCTTCCCGGCGGCGCGGTCATTTATCCTCTTCGAGCGGCGGCCGTTGAGATGCCGGCCACAAACTGTGAATGAAATTTACTAACTGCCAGATGTCTTCTTCCGAGTGAACTTGTGATTCGAAAGACGGCATACTGGCGCCTTCGCCATCCCGGATGCTGCGGAACATTTCTCCGTCGCTGGTTCCGGACTTGTAGCCGCTGGGAGACGTGAGATCGGTTGCATTTGCCACCACGTCCACGGTCGATTTTCCATCGGCGCCGTGACACCCGGTGCAGGCGTATCCGACATAGAGGCTGCGGCCGCGGGCGATGCTCTTCTTGGTGTACGGAATCGGGTTCTTGAGCTTGCGGGCCTCCTCGACGCTCAGTTTCTTGCCGTTTTCCTGAGCGGCGCCTGGCGAAACGGCGATCCATGTGAAGAGCAGCACAATTCCGACCCGCGACACAATTCCGAGCCACGACCGTGAGGGAGTGGTCATCATTCCTCCCACAAGGTTACAACGGGAGTCCGTACATTTTGCCAGTAAATTGTGGGGCAGGTTGTCAACCTGCCGCGGGTTGTTAACCCGCGCGTCATCAGCTCACTTTAGATCGCTACTTTGGTGGCTTCCATGCCGCCGGATCTTCTAGCGCCAACGATGGAAACAGCCTCCGATAGAAGCCCCGGTCCCGCGAGAGCAGTTGTGTGGCTTGTTTGGTGGCGTGGGCCCCGATTAGGAAATCGGCCAGGATTCGCGTTCGCTTTCCCCCTTGCTGCCGATAGGTCCGCCAAACCCGGCTCGCGAGGAAAAGGGCCTCACTCGTCAATGCCTGAACCCGGATCTCGCTGCTTTCAAGAAAGGCGTTGCACTCCCGTTGAGTCCTGAAATGAACGCAAAGCTCCGCGTAGGCGGCGTCGCAAATTACCAGCGAGCCTTCCGCCGAGGCATTTTGAAGCGCGGCGGCCGCCGCTGCGTAGAAGGTTTCGTTTGGCAGCAGAATATCCAGCAGGATGTTGGTGTCGATCGCCGTAATCATCGGCCGCGAACGTCATCGATAAACTTGTCGACGGACGAATAGCCGAGTTCCGAGAACGAATCGCTACAGCGGCCTTTCCATTTGGCGAGGTTGAGTTTCTTGGGGGATTTCTTCAGGACGATCGAGCCTCCGGCTACTCGGAACTCCACTTCCGTTTCCGGTCCGAGACCGAACTGTTCGCGGATGTTCTTCGGAATTGTCACCTGTCCACGCTCGCCGATTTTCATACTTCTCAGTATGAAACCGCTTTCATACCGGGTCAAGCCCGCTCGCCGGCGGCCTCACTTGGCGGGAATCCCAAAAGGCTTGACGCCGCCGCAGTCCGCGCTCTTGAATACCGACGACGATTCGCTGGTCCATTCGATCGGCTGGGAGTTCGTTCCCGCCCGAATTGACCCCACAAAGTGGACCTTGCCTTTCGCATGCTCGCCGTCGGAAGAAGAAGACTCCAAGGTCCCCTTTCCGCTCATGGTTCCGGTGCATACCATGTCGGCGGTCATACCCTGTCCCTTCTTCACGATGTTGGTCACCTGGCAGCCGCGAGTTTGAGGAACAATGGCGCCATATTTATCAATCTGATCCTGCGTCAGGCAGACCTTGATCGTGTGCGGCGTACCGGCGCCTGGAGCGCCCGCGGGAAACGGAGACTGTTGCCAGGTCTGTGTCGTGGTTAATTCCCAGAGTCCGGCCTTTCTGCTTTGGGCCCAGGCCAACGTCAACATAGTAATAATGCAGCCGCACCATGCGATCTTGCTCATGTTGGTTCGCTCCTTTTGTGTTACCTGGCTGGCCGCCGCGGCGCCGGACAGCAGCTCTCCGGACATGCGTCGTGGTTGGGACCAAAGTTTCCGATCGCACGGCGCGGGTATCCGTCGGTACGCTCGCGAATCAGTTCCGCGATCATGGAAATAAACTTCGGATGCGAGCCCGCCGTTCCCGCGCGCGCCATGCGAATCCCCCGCTCTTGGCAGATCTGCCGCGCCTCGGTGTCCAGATCGTACAGCACCTCCATATGATCCGAAACGAAACCGATGGGGACGATCACCACTTCCGAGCCGGTCTCCATTTCCCGCAGCACTTCGCCGATGTCCGGCTCGAGCCAGGGTTGCGTGGGCGGGCCGCTCCGGCTCTGATACACCAGCCGCCAGCCGGCTAGCTCCAGCTTTTCCGATACCAGCCGGCAAGCCTCGTGCAGTTGTTTCACGTAATCGCTCGAGTCCGCCATCGACAGCGGAACGCTATGCGCCGTAAAAACCACTTCGGCTTTCGACAACTGCGCCAGCGCTTCCCCAGCCCGGTCGGCCATGGTCTCGATGAACAGCGGATGGTTGTAAAAGGAGCGCAGCTTGTTTACCTCCGGCGCGCCCGCTCCGATCTCGGCGCGCGCCCGCTCCACATCTTCCAGGTATTGGCGGCATCCGGAGTAAGAACTGAAGCTGGACGTAACATAAGCCAGCGCGCGGCGGACTCCATTGGCTTGCATCTGCCGCAGAGTATCCGCCAAGAACGGATCCCAGTTACGGTTGCCCCAATAAACCGGCAGCGCGATCTCGGCCTGGAGCGCCGCGATCAGTTCCCGGTTCTGCTGGTTGATGGGACTGCGCCCATCGAAATGATAATAGTGTTCGGCGACTTCGAGCATGCGTTCCCGCGGGACGTTCTT
This sequence comes from Bryobacterales bacterium, assembly GCA_963836595.1. Taxonomy (GTDB): domain Bacteria; phylum Acidobacteriota; class Terriglobia; order Bryobacterales; family Bryobacteraceae; genus DATFZA01. Next base: position 820,208 of record CAWIKC010000001.1, on the reverse strand, counting down.
CCCACGCAGTACGTTCTCGAGAAACGGGAGGACGTCTTCGTGTTTTTCCGGACCGCCAAAGGAGAGCACAAGTACGGCGTCGTATGAGTCGGTTGCCATGAAAACACTATTCTAATGCGGGGCGCCGAGCCGCGCCATGTCCGCTTCATCCTAAACATTACGTTCATTGATGTTTGCGAATCAAAACTGCTGACTGGATGCGCGGGAGCTTGGGCCTACTCAGCCTCATCCGCCGCATCCCCATCCAGCAGTTCCGTCTGCTTCAAAATCCGTGAATCGCCATCCCCCGAGAACCTCACGGTGGGATTTCTTCTTTGCGTTCGGAACTTTTGCGACGCTGCGGGGCGGGCCCGATGGAAGTGCTGGCCGCAGCCGGTTTAAGCCACTTACTGGAAAGTCTGGAGGCGACGATCCTTACAAAGGGATGGGACGCCTGGTGATGTTGGCCGCCGGGAAGACCCGCGGCCCGCACTTTGGACTCGGCATCGGAAACAGCCGGAGCCGTTTTCGGCTGGTCAAATCCGGCGACCCTGGCCAGCGGCTCAGGATTGACACGGCAAATACAGCATGCTAGGATCCGAGAAAATCATGCCGCAGGAAAGTTTCATTGCGAAACTCACGCAACTTCTGGCGGTGTATGTCGTTTATGTTTTTCTGTCCGGCTGGACCTTTTTCTATTTCTATTATCGTCAATTCGGAGTCGATCCGAGGTGGTTCGATCTTCCCGTGCAGGAAACTCTCGTCAAGGGCTTCACTATTCTTTTTACCAGCGGCCCGTGGCTCTGGCCGTGTTACATCGCGATGCTGGTGGTCCCGCTTTGGCTGGATGGAAAAGCCTCTTTGCGCGATCGCCTGTGGGTTCGTCTCTTGCTTGGGCTGTTCATGATTGGCGTCTTGCTTTGCGTGTTCTATATCTCTCGATCCGCGGGCGTCAAGGAGGCCAAGAACGATCAGGGCAGCCCCACGCGGCTGGTGCCGGCGACGTATTCACTCAAGGCATGCCTGGACCGGAACGAAGCCAGGCGCAAAGATGCGAGGAGTGGCAAAGAAGCGAGGAGTGAAGGATCCAGAAAGACGCAGCAAGAAAAGAGTCCCGAACGAGAGAACTGCGACTACAGCGGGGAAATCCTCATTTTGAGGAACGGGATTTATTATATGTATAAAGTTGCTCCCCTTCGCGAGCAACCGAAAACGACCCTGGCGGTGCAGGTATATCGCGCGGAAGATTTGGCCAACCTCACTCTCGCCGGGCAGTGAAACGCAGAAAGGAGGCGCGAATGCGGCGCTTATTAAAACACCTGGCGGGCTTGACGTTGATGGTTGCGTTTGCCACTGCGGCGAGCGGCCAGGAAATATGCGACATGCTTTTCAACGACTCGATACCGATCGGCCTGGGGCACGCGGTGGAGGAAGGCAGGCATATCGTTTGGACGGATCTCAGCGGCTCCGCCACGACCTATAACAAGCCGCCGTATTGGTATCAAGCTCGAATAAAGCCTTGTAAAGGCCTACCCACCGCGGCGGATATTGGACCCAAAGCCTTTGGTGTGAGCTGCGACAAGGGCGAATGCAGTGTCGGCGATTTAAAGGTGTTCCATCATTTTGTGCCGAATGCTCAAAGAGGAGACGCGGTCAAGTTCGGCGAGAAGAAGGACACAATTGAAATCAAAATTATCCCGAAAATCGGGCTGACGGGCGACCGGGTGGTTATTGAGAAGAACACCTGGAACGATGCGGTCAAGGGCAGCGGCTAGAATAACGTCGCTACTAGCCAGCTTCGCCCGCCGCATCCCCATCCAGCAGCCCTGCCTGCTTCAAAATCCGCCGCACCTTTTTCGGAGAAATCGACAACCGGGTAGCCACGCGGGAAACTTTGCGCCCCTCGCGCTCCCAAACCTTGGGAATAATCATTTCGGCAAACTCCTCGGTAATCTGCTGAAACGTTTTGTCGCCAACCGAGCCTTGCGACCAGGCGCGCAGCGTCGCATCGATATTTCCCGACCGCGAAATCCTCGATTTCAACAACTGCAATTCGTCCCAAAGCTGATCGTGCGGTTCCGAGCGAAGTGCGCTGGCGGCGTGATCGTAACACTCGGCCGCCGCTTCCGTATTCTGGAAAAATTCATTAGCGAGCGTCAGGCCGCGCCAGATATAAGTGCGCGCCAGCAGACGCCTGTTTTGCGTATGGCGCGCGAATTCCAACGCCTCGGCCGCAAAGCTCTGCGCCGCTTGCGCGTGATGATGCGGATCGGTCCGCTCTTCCACTTCCTCGTCGAACTTCGCATTTTCGACAATGCATTGCAGCAGCCGCGCCCGCGCCATCAGGATGTAATCGCGCTTGGGCTCGCCATGAGCGAAAGCCTTGGCCGCCTCCGCGCCGGCGCGGTCCCATTCCCCCGCGTCGAGACACACCAGGCCGCGGTTGATGTGCACCGTTCCCGATCCGCGCCGGTGGGGATGAAAGGCATAGATCGCGCCGGCTTGGTCCAGGTGTTCGAGCGCGCTGGCCCGCACTTGTTCCAGCCGTTCGCGGGAAGGCACGTTGGCGCTCCGTTGACCCGCCGTGCGCCGGCGGTGCATTTCCGCGTCGATCCGGCGGCCAATTTGCTGCGCAATCAGCCTCTCGTTATAAGCTAAATTGGCGAGCGACCGTGCCAGATTGCGATGCTGCGGATCGCGCTTCTTGAACTCGTCGATGGCGCGCTGAAAATGCTCTGAGGCCTCTTCATAGCGGCCCTCCCGCTGCGCCATGCGGCCTTGCGCGCTGTAGACATTTCCGAGCGTGAGATAGTCGTCTGTCTCGGACAGCACCGACTCGGCATCCAGCAGGATGCGCACCGCTTCGCGAGTCTTGTCCTTCTGGAAAAATAGCCAGCTTTCGAGCACGCGCATCACCGCGGCCATGCGCGGATACCCAAGTTCCAGCGCCAGATCGCGGCCTTTAATAGTGTGATCGATCGCGCTATCGTACTCGCCTTTCTTGCGATGACAGCGGCCCAACCAGAAGTTGGCGATCGCCAGCAGTTCCTTATTCTCGACGTCTGCCTGCAAGCCGAGAACGAACTCCAGATGCGTAATCGCTTCGTCGGCGTCTTCGCTGGTCAGCGCCAGCATGCCTTCCGTCATGCGCAGATGAATGTAATCGCTTAAAGTCAGCCGGACGCGCGGGCCTTGCGGAAAGCAAGCCAGCAGGCCGCGCACCATTTCGGCGTCGCCATAGCCGACATCCACCCACTGCGCCAGGTAACTGAGAAAAGGTACGGCGTTGGGCGCGCCGGCGTCAAAATGTTCGATCAACTCGCGGTGCGCGTCCAAGCGCTGCATGCCGCACCCAATACGCCGGCAGACAAGATCGTCCCGCAAGTCGTCGAGAAATGCGGGCGGAATCTCAATCATCTGCTTGCTGATTAGTCAACTTGTAGCCCAGTTAGTCAACTCGTAACCCCAGTTAGTCAACTCGTAACCCCAGTTAGTCAACTTGTAGCCCAGTTAGTCAACTTGTAGCCCAGTTAGTCAACTTGTAGCCCAGTTAGTCAACTTGTAGCCCAGTTAGTCAACTTGTAGCCCAGTTAGTCAACTTGTAGCCCAGTTAGTCAACTTGTAGCCCAGTTAGTCAACTCGTAACCCCAGTTAGTCAACTCGTAACCCAGTTAGTCAACTCTGTGGGGCAGGTTGTCAACCTGCGGCGGGTTGTTAACCCGCCTCCGTCTCGAGTCCGAACTCCTTCGAGAACAGGGTCGATTGATAATCGGCCGCAGGTTACTAACCTGCCCCACAAAACTAATCGATATTCTCGTAAGCACCCAGCGTAAGAAAATCCGGAAAATCGCTGGAGGTCATCATCTCCTCATACAGCAGTTTCGCCTTCGGAAACTTGGTCTTGCCAAACTGCTCCGGCCCCAATTCCTGCCGGATTTTTTCCGTCTGCTCGGCAATCACCTGTTTGACAAACGGCGCATCCACCGCGCGCCCGTCATTCATCCTGGCGCGGTGTTTCACCCATTGCCACACCTGCGCGCGGCAGATTTCCGCCGTCGCGGCGTCTTCCATCAAGTTGTAAATCGGCACGCAGCCGTTTCCCGCCAGCCACGACGCCAGATAGCGCAAACCCACGTCCACGTTCAATCGCAAACCGTCTTCGGTAATGTCGCCTTTGGGCACGGCCAGCAAATCGGCGGCCTGAATGTTCACATCCTCGCGCAGACGCGAAATCTGATTCGGCGTCTGCATGTGCTCGTCAAAAATCTCTTTGGCCACCGGAACCAGACCCGGATGCGCCACCCAGGTTCCATCATGTCCGGCTTTCACCTCCCTCAGCTTGTCGGCCCGCACTTTCGCCATGGCCGCGTCATTGGCCGCTGGATCGTTCTTGATCGGTATCTGCGCCGCCATGCCGCCCATGGCGTGAATACCGCGGCGATGGCAGGTCTTGATCAGCAGTTGCACGTACGCATTGAGAAAGTGGACCTCCATGGTGACCTGCGCGCGGTTGGGCAGCATGAATTCCGGATGATTGCGGAATTTCTTGATGAAGCTGAAAATGTAATCCCAGCGGCCGCAGTTCAAACCGGCCGAGTGGTCGCGCAGTTCGTACAGGATTTCGTCCATCTCAAACGCGCCCAGAATCGTCTCAATCAAAACCGTGCCGCGGATGGTTCCGCGCGGGATGCCGAGATAATCCTGCGCGAAGTTGAACACGTCGTTCCAAAGCCGGGCTTCCAGATGGCTCTCGAGTTTTGGCAGATAGAAATACGGCCCCGAGCCGCGCGCCATCTGCTCCTTCGCGTTGTGAAAGAAGAACAGGCCGAAATCGAACAGCGATCCCGAGATCGGCTGTCCATCGATCAGAAAGTGTTTCTCGACCAGGTGCCAGCCCCGCGGCCGCACCAGCAACGTCGCCACCTTGGGCGCCAGCGCATAGCTCTTGCCTTCCGGACTTTTAAACGAAATCGTCCGCCGGATCGCATCGCGCAGATTGATCTGGCCTTCCAGATTATTCGACCAGGTGGGCGAGTTAGCGTCTTCAAAGTCCGCCATAAAGACGTTCGCGCCCGAATTCAGCGCGTTGATCACCATCTTGCGTTCCACCGGACCGGTGATCTCGACGCGCCGGTCTTCGAGGTCGGCGGGAATCGGGGCCACTTTCCAATCGGCTTGGCGAATGCCGGCGGTCTCGGGAAGAAAGTCCGGCAGTTTTCCTCCGTCGATCTCCTTCTGGCGGACCACCCGCTGGGCGAGCAGCTCGCGCCGCCGGGGATCGAACTTTTGCGACAGGGCGGTGAGAAAAGCGTTTGCTTCCGGAGTCAGGACGGAGCCAAACTGCTCCGTCATTGGTCCTTTAATTTCAAAGGCCTGCTGGCCTGTTGAGGTACCGGTGGAGGCGCTGCTAGAAGTGCCGATAGACATAGATGTGGCGGGCATACACTCCGATCTTAGTGCAAAAGGAAGCCACTTGGCGCAAGGTAGGTAAAATCGGACGACCCGGACGGATCGGACCAGCCCGTTTGCATTGTTTTCGATTTCGGTTTTTACTCATAGTGCGGCGTCCCTGGAACACGCAAAGGCACGCGCAAAGGCAAAAGATATGGAAAACATGACGATGAATGGCCGCTACTCTGGCCGCTGGGCGGGCATCACTCGCCCTTATACGAAAGAAGACGTCCTCCGGCTGCGCGGTTCGGTCCGCATCGAGTACACCCTGGCGCGGATGGGCGCCGAGCGGCTTTGGAATCTGTTGCATTCTGAGCCCTACGTTGCGGCTTTGGGAGCACTTACCGGCAATCAGGCGGTGCAGCAGGTGCAGGCCGGCTTGCAGGCCATTTATCTCAGCGGCTGGCAGGTTGCGGCGGATGCCAACCTGGGCGGCCAGATGTACCCCGATCAAAGTCTCTATCCCGCCAATAGCGTTCCCAGCGTCGTTCGCGGCATCAATAATGCCCTGCAGCGGGCCGATCAGGTGCATCACGGCGAGGGGAAACCCGGCCCGTATTGGTTTGCCCCCATCGTGGCGGACGCCGAAGCCGGTTTCGGTGGCGCGCTGAATGCCTTTGAATTGATGAAGTCGATGATTGAAGCGGGCGCCGCCGGCGTTCACTTTGAAGATCAACTCGCCTCGGCCAAGAAGTGCGGCCATTTGGGCGGTAAAGTACTCGTGCCAACGCAGGAGTTCGTCCAGAAACTGATCGCGGCCCGGTTGGCCGCCGACGTAATGGATGTCCCCACCATTCTGGTCGCCCGCACCGATGCCAACAGCGCCAACCTGCTGACGGCCGCGGTCGATCCGCGTGACGAGCGCTTCTGCACCGGCACGCGAACTCACGACGGTTTTATGGTGTATCGCGGCGGCCTGGATGCGGCCATCGCGCGTGGTCTTGCGTACGCTCCGTATGCCGATCTCATCTGGTGCGAAACCTCCGAGCCGAGTTTGGCGGAAGCCCAGCGCTTTGCGGAAGCGATTCACGACCAATTTCCAGGCAAGATGCTGGCTTACAACTGCTCGCCGTCGTTCCACTGGAAAAAGAAGCTGGACGAAGCCTCCATCGCCAAATTCCAGCGCGAATTGGGCGCCATGGGATACAAATTCCAGTTCATCACCCTGGCCGGCTTCCACACTTTGAACCTGTCGATGTTCGAACTGGCGCAAGGCTACGCACGCGAGGGCATGCCCGCCTACGTCCGCGTGCAAGAGCGCGAGTTTGACCTGGCCGAGCAAGGCTACTCCGCCGTGCGGCATCAGCGTTTTGTCGGCACCGGCTATTTTGACGATGTCGCTTCCACCATTTCGAGCGGAATGGCATCGACCACCGCGCTGAAGGACTCGACCGAAGCCGCGCAGTTTCACTAGGTGCGCTTAGGTCTAGCCCCTGGTCTAGCCCGGTGTAGCCCCGACCGTGAGGGAGGGGACCAAGCGACAACACGAGAACGTAATTGCGAAACGGGTGCACGCTACTCTCTGCTTTCCGGATCCCCCACGGCGCCTGATCTTCAGGCGCCGCTTCTTTTTGTTGTCACCGGCCAACTCGCACGTGATATAATTGCTTCGAATTTTGAACGTTTTGCTTGCTAAGGATGCATTTCGGACAAAATTCCAGAGCAGGAGGTCGAAGCGATGCGCCAGATGTGGGTGGTTGGGTTTCTGGTTCTGCTTCTGGGTTTAGGTTATATCGGTTGGCTGGCACTGCGTAGTTCCAGCGCCTGGTCGTCACAAACGCGGGCATCCGCCGCTGACGAGTCCGTGCCAAATTCGCGGTTGTCGTCATCGGATGTGCTTCTCCGTCTGGACGGAGCAAATACCCTTGGCGAGCAATTAGTGCCGCCGCTTGCCGAGGTCTTCTTGAAGGCGCAAGGAGCCACGCATATATCTACCAAAAGCACCGGTGTGGACGAACTTGCGGTGGTAGGCTTGCTAGCGGGCAACCGGCGGGTGATCGAGATCAAATCACATGGCTCCGCCACCGCCTTTCTGGATCTCGCCTCGGGTGAGTGCGACATCGGCATGTCCGCGCGAAAGATTCATGCCTCCGAAGTTGCGGACCTGTCTTCTTTGGGAAACATGACGAGTCCCGCCGCGGAACATGTGCTTGCGCTGGATGGGATCGCCGTGATCGTTAACCGGAAAAACCCTCTGTCGCAACTTTCTAAGCGGGACATCGCCCGCATCTTTACCGGAGAAGTCAAGGATTGGAAAGAAGTGGGTGGTTCGGAAGGAACGATCAAAGTTTATGGGCGCAGCCCTAAGTCTGGTACATTCGAGACGTTCAAGCTCCTGGCTTTAGGTGGCAAGCGGGTGTCGGACTCGGCCACGCGCATTGAGGACGGCCGTGAATTATCCGCGAAGGTATCTAAAGATGTCGACGGCGTCGGCTTTGTGGCGCTGCCGTTTGTGCTGGATGCCAAGGCGGTGGCGGTCTCCGAGAGCGGGGACAAGGCGCTGCTGCCAACCGCACTGACAATTTCCACGGGTGACTATTTGTTATCGCGGCGTCTGTACCTCTACACGGCTCCCAATCCGAAGAATCCGGTCGTGCAGCGCTTCATGGATTTTGCGCTAGGTAAGAGGGGACAAGCAGTGGTGGCGGCCGCCGGCTTTGTCACCGTGGATGACAACGACGTCCCGCGACTGTAGCCCGCACGCCGCCCACTCCTATAGCGGACCCCTGACCCCAAAAAAGGCGGCGGCGCCCGGGCGCCCGGGCGCTTGGATGCTGGCGCGAGATGCGCATGAGCCGAACGCCTGACGGACTTCCGCTTCCATTGGCGGCGATAATCATGCTTTTCCGGTTTCACGAATCGCCGTCGGAAACCGGGATAATCAACTGGCAGCGCCTATTCTTACGCTGCCGCTGCCACAATTTCGAGAGGAACGGCTTTTACAACGGCGCTCCCGTATTCCACCGAGGCCGCGCAGTTTCAGAAAACCTTCCTCTGTTCTTTAATCAGAACGCGCGCATCCCGTGCTCGGAGAACGTTACCGAGCCGCGACCGTCAGAAGATGTCAGGAAATGCTCCAAACCATTTTTTGCAGCTAATGTTTTCAATGACTTGCCCTGTGCAAAACGGCCTGAAAATCGATTTCCTGACACCTCCTCAGGGAGCGGTCCGGAAGTAGTGGCAAGGTTGTTTCATGATGCGTACTCGTGCTACCCAGCGGATCGAACGGAATTTGTCTCCTACGGCCTTCAACTCGCCTTTAATCTGCGGATGGGCGGGCGAAGAGTTTGTTTGAAACGCCATGTAGGTTCAACCCCCGCGCAAGTGCTCGGGCGTATGAAATTGACGATCGTCCCTACACTTGCCAGTCAGACCTCCGGCCAGTAGCCCTCGCACGTGATATACTCACGTCAAATTTTGAACGTTTTCCCTTCTAAGACTACATTTACGGATGAAATTCTAGGGGAGAAGGGTTGAAGCGATGCGCCAGATGTGGTTGGTTGGCTTTCTGGTTCTGCTCCTGGGCTTGAGCTATCTCGGTTGGCTTGCGGTCCGTAGTTCGAGCGGCATGCCTTCGGAAACACCGGCGGCCGGCCGTGGCGAGGCCATGCCGGATTCCAAGCTGTCTTCCGCCGGCTTGATCCTGCGCCTGCACGGGTCCAATACAATTGGCGCTCAATTAGCTCCCATGCTGGCCCAAGCGTTCTTGAAAGCGCAAGGCGCCAAGAATATATCCACCAAGAGCACCAGTGTGGACGAACTGACGGTGATCGGTACGCTAGCGGGCAAGCGTCAGGGGATCGGGATCAAGGCCCACGGCTCCGCTACCGCCTTCCTCGATCTCGCTTCGGGTGAGTGCGACATCGGCATGGCTTCGCGCCGGATTCAGCCGTCCGAAGCCGCCAATCTTTCCTCGCTGGGAGACATGACGAGTCCGGCTTCAGAGCATGTTCTCTGCCTGGGTGCGGTCGCTGTGATCGTGAACCGCGGCAACCCGCTATCATCGCTTTCCAAAGAGGACATCGCCCGCATCTTCGCGGGAGAAGTCAAGCAATGGAAAGAAGTCGGCGGTTCGGGTGGGCCGATCAAGCTCTACGCGCGGGATGTGAAATCCGGCACCTTCGATACGTTCAAATCGCTGGTCCTGGAGGGCGAGGCGCTTTCACCGGACACCGTGCGTATTGAAGACAGCCGTCAGCTATCTGCAAAGGTGTCTCACGACCCCGATGCTATCGGCTTTGTCGGATTGACCTATGTGTTGGATGCCAAGGCGCTGGCAGTTTCCGAAAACGGCGCCAAAGCGCTTTTGCCCACCGCCCTCACGGTTTCGACCGAAGATTATGCGCTATCGCGCCGTCTGTATCTCTACACCGCTTCCAATCCAACCAACCCTATGGTGCGGCGCTTTGTGGATTTTGCTCTGGGGAAACCGGGACAGGAATTGGTAACGGCCAACGGCTTTGTCGACCTGACGGTGAAAGCGGAGCCGGTGAGCGTGGCTCCCGACGCTCCCGCCGGCTACCAGCGCTTGACCAAGGGCGCGGAACGGCTTTCGGTGAATTTCCGTTTCCAACCCGGTAGCAGCACGCTGGACAATAAAGCGATGCCCGATGTGGACCGCGTAAGTTCGTTCCTCTCAGCATCGAAGTACACTGGCGCCGATGTCATGCTATTGGGCTTCTCCGACAGCAGCGGCGACCGGGACATCAACTGCCACTTGTCGAAGGACCGCGCGAAAGTTGTGAGCGACGCTCTGAGCCAGCATGGCGTGATGCCTGCCACCGTGGAAGGGTTCTGCTCGGAACTGCCGGTGGATTCCAACGACACCGAAGACGGGCGCGAAAAGAACCGGCGCGTGGAAATCTGGATCAAGAAGCACTAAAACGCGAAAGCGAACCGCCGCGCGTTCCCGGCTAGCTCCTCTGCATCGAGGCCAAACAGCCGCTGAGCGATCGCGTATTCTTGATTCAAAGACGTCTCGAAGAATGCCGGATCGTCGGTGTTGATGGTGATGGGCACGCCGGCATCATAAGCGCGGCGCACCGGGTGCTCCTCCAGGCTCGCGACTACGCCAGTGCAGACATTGCTGGTCAGGCAGACCTCCAACGGAATGTTGCGCGTCTTCAACTCATCCAACAGAACCGGATCTTTCACCGCACTGGTGCCGTGGCCGATACGCTCGGCGCCGATGGCGAGCGCCGCCCAGATCGATTCCGGGCCGGCGGTTTCGCCGGCGTGCGCCACCAGATGCAGGCCTTGATCGCGGCCGTACTGAAACATTTCGCCGAACCACTGCGCCGGACCTCGCACTTCGTCGCCGCCGATGCCAAAAGCCACTACGCCATCGCCAAGCCGTTCGGCCGCAAAACGAGCCACTGGCCAGGCAACTTCAGCGCCCATGTGCCGGATGGCGTCTAAAATCCAGAAAACGCGAACCCGCGACTTTTGCGATTCCCGCCATACGGCCTCGTAAACCGCAGCCAAGTCCTGCTGTTTCCAGAGAACCACGCCCGCCGAAAGAGTGATCTCGACGTATGACACGTCCTGCGCCTCCAGGCGCTCCAACAGATTGCGCGTCGCCAATGCGTAGTGTTCCGGCGTACGCAGACGCGTAGTCACCCATTTGTAGCCTTCGAGGAATTCGGCGAAGTTTCCGTGCCGCATCCGAAGCTGGAATTCTTCGGCGGTGATGGAACGATCGATCTCCTGGAGAGTCTCCAGAAAGATGGAGCCTTCCAGGTGTACATGGAGTTCAGCTTTGGACAAAACGACTACTGACATAATAACTGTGGCGGATCTCGGCAAGACCGGAGCCATGCGCCAGGCTGAAGATATAGAGAGTCCGTCGTGGTCACGCCGAACGAAACATCTCCTCCGACCCTGGACGAGATCAAGTCCCAGTTCGCGCCCTTTTGCCGGCAGCACGATGTGGCCCGGCTCGAAGTGTTCGGCTCCCTCGCACGCGGCGAGCCGCATCGCGGCAGCGATATAGACCTTTTGGTCACCTTCCAACCGGTTCCTTGATCTTCACCAGGAAATCGAGGATATTCTCGGCTTTGAGGTGGATTTGTTGACGCGCCGGCCGGTCGAGAACGACGAGAACGAGATCCGCCGCCGCTCCATTCTTCAAGCCACCCGTGAAATCTATACCCCCTAGGCAGGCCGCTTATCTTCTATATCGACAGCTACGTCGCCGAACCGACGCGCGAACAGTTCCTGGCCGACACCAACACGCAGGATGCCGTACTCCGGCGCTTCCTCGTCGCAGGTGAAGCCGCTGCCCGGCTCACGCCCGAGACTTGCGCCGAATTTCCGAACATCCCGTTCCGCAAGATCGCCGGTATGCGCAACCGCGTCGTCCACGACGACTACGGCAACGTCGATTTCGAGATTGTCTGGGATACCGTGCAAACTCATCTGCCTCCGCTGTTCAAGGAACTGCAAAGACTTTTTGCCGAGCGCGGAGAGGTAACGAGAGACTTTGGACAAAATGACTACTGGCATAATAGCTGTGGCAGATAAGCACCCCGTCTAGCCCCGAACGTTAGTGAGGGGATCGGCGCCGATCCCCTCACTAACGTTCGGGGCTAACGGCCACAGGGGCACAGAATTCTAGCGTGTGAGTTGAGGCCTGTGCGTGAGGTAGAACATAAATGACTCCAAACGAAATTGAAGCAATTGTCCAGGGACACCACGGCGATCCGTTTCGTCTACTGGGGCCGCACCAGAGCGGCAGCCATTGGGAAGTGCGGGCGTTTCTTCCGCAGGCCTCCGAGGCTTGGGTCGAGCACCAGGGCGAACTGCTGTTGATGGAGAAGGTGCACGCGGGCGGCCTGTTCCTGCGGAAGCTTGCGGAAGCGCCAGGCCACTACCGTCTGCGGCTGAAACTCTGGACGGGAGAGGAAATCGAGATCGAGGATCCTTACCGATTCCCGCCCTTGCTGACGGATTTCGAGATCCACCTGCATGGCGAAGGCACGCACCATGAAAGCTTCCGGGCGCTGGGCGCTCACTTGACTACCGCGGAAGGCGTGGCCGGTGTCCGGTTCGCCGTCTGGGCGCCGAACGCTTTTCTGGTGACGGTGACCGGGGATTTCAACGAATGGGACGAGCGGCGTCACCCCATGCGCCGGCGCAATGGCGGCATTTGGGAGTTGTTTGTACCGGGGCTAGGCGCAGGCGCAACTTATAAATATGCGGTCAGCTCCAAGTTTCGCGGCTATCACCAGCAAAAGGCCGACCCCTATGGCTTCGCCGCCGAAGTGCCGCCGAAATCGGCCTCGGTGGTCTGCGATCTTTCGGCATACCAATGGAACGATCACGCGTGGATGGAGGCGCGCGCCCAGAAGAACTATCTGCTGGAGCCGGTGACCATGTATGAAGTCCACCTGGGCTCCTGGCTGCGGGGTCCGAATAATCAGTTTCTGACCTATCGCGAACTGGCTGACGTACTGGTCGGCTATGTCAAGCGAATGGGCTACACGCACATTGAACTGCTGCCCATCATGGAGCATCCGTTTACCGGATCCTGGGGTTATCAGGTCGTCGGTTATTATGCGCCGACGGCGCGTTACGGCTCGCCGGATGACTTCAAATACTTTATCGACAAGTGCCATCAGGAAGGCATCGGCGTGATTCTCGACTGGGTGCCCGCGCATTTTCCGCGCGACGGTCATGGGCTCGCGTTTTTCGACGGCACCGCGCTCTATGAACATGAGGACCCGCGCCGCGGCGAGCATGCCGAATGGGGCACCAAGATCTTCAATTACGGCCGCAGTGAGGTGAGAACGTTCCTGATCTCGAACGCCCTGTTCTGGCTCGATCAATATCATTTGGACGGTCTCCGCGTGGACGCCGTCGCCAGTATGATATTTCTCGACCACGCGCGCCGGCCGGGCGACTGGGCGCCCAACCAATATGGCGGCAACGAGAACCTGGAAGCGATGGACTTTCTCCGCCGCTGCAATGAGCTGGCGCACCGTTATCCGGGCGTGCTGATGATTGCCGAAGAAAGCACGTCCTTTGCCGGCGTTACGCGGCCAGTGCACCTGGGCGGCCTCGGATTCACCATGAAATGGAACATGGGCTGGATGCACGACATGTTCGATTACTTCAAGCAGGATCCGATTTACCGCAAGTTCCATCACAATAAAATCACGTTCAGCTTGATGTACGCGTTTTCAGAGAACTTTCTGTTGCCGGTCTCGCATGACGAGGTGGTGCATCTGAAGAAGTCGCTGCTCAGCAAGATGCCCGGCGATTACTGGCAGAAGTTTGCCAATGTGCGCGCGTTCCTGGCCTATATGTACGGGCATCCCGGCAAGAAACTGCTCTTCATGGGGCAGGAGATCGGCCAATGGGACGAGTGGTACGAAGGGCAAAGCGTCCAATGGGAATTGACCAGGTTCGATTTACACCGCCAATTGCAAGATTATGTTCGCGAATTGAACTGGTTCTATCGCTCGCATCCAGCGCTCTATGAAGTGGATTACTCCTGGGAGGGATTCCAGTGGATCGACTTCAACGACATCGAGTCGTCGGTGATCGCATTTCTTCGCCGGCCGCGGGGAGACGGGCCGTTTCTGGTGTTTGTCTGTAACTTCACGCCGATGGTACGCACCGGCTATCGAATCGGAGTGCCAGTGCCGGGCGTTTACCGCGAGGTCTTCAACACCGATGCCGCTTTGTTCGGCGGCAGTAACGTTGGCAACGCCGGCGCGGTTACGGCGGACAATGTTTCGGCCAACGGACATTTTCACAGTCTGGTGATCACGCTGCCGCCGCTGGGCGTGGTGATGTTTGAAGCGCCACGGAAAGAGTGATCAGGCTACGTCTTACGGAGGAAGATTTGAAAATCAATCTCCACTTCGTTCTTCACCTTGATCATTCCACCAGCGATACTTATGGGCTTGATTCCGAAATCGGTCTGCTTGAGAAGAGTACGGGTGGTGTAGGCGCCGCCGGTTTCCTTCACCGTCAGGCTGACCGGCTTCGTGACACCATGCAGAGACAAGTCGCCGTCCACTTTCCATCGTCCGTCGCCGAGTTTTTCGATGCGAGACGAGTGGAATGCGATCTCGGGAAATTTCTTGGTCTCGAGTGTCATCTCCTCCATGTCGGTTTGAATGGTGGCCTGGGTTTTGGCATCGACCTTGGGGTCGGGCTTCACCGTCATCTTCGCGGTTTCGACGCTAAACTCGATGTGCGGTGTAGGAGATTCCCGGATGGCGCCGGAAGAGATGGGCGCGTTGATGGTGTGGTCATGGGCCGCGACGGAGAACAGCCCGGATTTGCCGACGTGAATGGTTATCGTGCTGCGCTGGGTGTCGATTGCCATCTCCTGCGCCATCAGGGGCACACCGGCTAGCAGCGCCGCGCAGAGAGCCGGCGTACTAAGCCGCATAAGAATAAACCCTCCTAAGATTGCGCTCAAAGATTTTGGCTGGGAGCATGCTTGTCACCATTTGGCGTCCGCCCGCGATGAGCCGATTCTCCCACTGCCCGATAGAACCCATCAGAAGCGAGCGTTGCTGCACATGGCGGGTTCGCTCGCGCCGCCGCGATTCGTAACGGCGCAGCGCGAGTTCGCCGGAAGCTTCTTTGCAAAACGATTTCGCAAGTACGAGCGCGTCTTCGAGCGCCAGGCAACCGCCTAAGCCGAGATTTGGCGTGCACGCATGGGCGGCGTCCCCGAGCAACGTTACTCGTCCCTGTCCCCAGCGCTTCAGAGGAGCAAGATCGTACGCGCCATTTTTTAAAATGTTAGGCTCGCCGGTACCTTCGATCAGCCGCTCGACCGGCTCGTGCCAGCCGGCAAACATCCGCAGAATCTCATGTTGGCGTCCGGCGGAGGAATCGCTGTGGGCCGACCCGGTGTTCGCGGTGGCGTACCAGGTGAACCGGTCGCCGCCGGTGTTGAGAATGCCGAAGCGTTTCCCACGTCCCCAGGTTTCGCTGTTCGAGCCGGACGGAACAGCGCCCGTGAGACGCGCCAGCCCTCGCCAGACGGTATAACCGCGATAGATGGGTTCGTGGATTCCCAGCAACTGGGAACGGATCCGGGAGCGGATACCGTCGGCGCCGATCACGAAGTCGTGTTCGGCGGAAACACCTCCGGCGAAGTGAACTCTCACTCCATTCTTCTGCTGCTCGAAAAACTCGAAATCGTGGCCGAGGCGGATGCGCTCCGGGTGCAACACCGAGAGGAATGCATCCAGCAGGTCCGAGCGGCGTGTGCACAGCGCGGGCACCTCAAACTGGCCCAGCCCGATGTCCATGAGGATCGTGCCCGCGCTAGAGCGAACCAGGAAATGCCGGTTCGGACCACTACGTGCCGCCACCCTTTCAAGCAGGCCCAGTTCCTTTAGAACGCGTGTGGCGTTCGGCCAGAGCATCATACCCGCGCCCACCTCGCGAAGCTCAGGGGCCCTCTCG
Source organism: Bryobacterales bacterium (assembly GCA_963836595.1). Lineage (GTDB taxonomy): Bacteria > Acidobacteriota > Terriglobia > Bryobacterales > Bryobacteraceae > DATFZA01. The sequence continues at coordinate 804,344 of CAWIKC010000001.1, read as the reverse complement.
TAGACGGTTGCGCCGATGCCCACGCGCTGAAGCGCTACCGCCGTGGCTACGCCGCCGATTCCACCACCGACGATGCCGATATTAAATTTATGCAGACTCATCAAAATCGAGTTTAGGTTTCCATGGATGCCGTGAGCACCAGCCGCCCGAACGCCCCCTCACCGTGCACGACGATCCGAAGAATCGCGCTTCGGTTTTCGATCATCGCCGTGAACCCGGCGCGCCGCAAAGAGTACTCCGAGCGCAACAAAGATTGTTCCGAGCGCAACCGTCGCGCAGTCAAACGAATCCAAGGCCGCAAATTTCTGGCGTGGCGTCAGCGGCCTGTGCTCTGTTGGGCCGCGTCGATACGAGTTGCAACACCGGAGACGCGCCCGTAAGTTTTGCAACGGGCCGTCCTCGCCAGGCGTGACGGTCTTCGGCGCAACGCTCGTTGGGATGCAAGGATTCACGTGCTTAACGAGACGTCCGCGATGCACTTTCGTTCCTGACGATTTGTTCATTTGAACTACGCGCGCCCGGTTCCGGAATTCATCGTTAGGTTCATATCGGCGAAAGATGACTCCTGAACAACCGCTGGATGACGAGATGTTCATCAACTAGAACTTTCTCGCGAATGGGCCGATACGCAGGGCAGGAGTCAAAACCAATATGATCAATCCAGTTTCTTCCGCAACGCTAGTATCACAAGCTGTAGCGCTTCAGAATACGGCGCATTCCAGGCCGCAGCAGACTTCGTCTGCCGAGCCGCGGGATACGGTTCAGTTAAGCTCACAGGCGCAGGCCCAATCGTCTGGTGACGTTGATCACGACGGCGACAGTCACTAACCGGAACGCCACCTCACCGAGTGCGGTGGCGAACCTCCAGCCCGAATAACGGCCAAATGAAACCGCGCGAAATCCAAAGCTAAGCACCTGTCGTGCAACAACCTCGCCACTCCTTCCGGACCGCTCCCTGACGGTCGCGGCCCAGTCACACTTTCGAGCCGCGACCGTCGGGGAGCGGTTGAATTGGTTGTTTCCGGCCGGAATCAATGATCACAGTTGCCTCGGAACCGCGATTTCCTTCAGCTTGGAATGATTCTTTCTTTGGCTCGGAATCCGCGGCAGCGAGCGCCGCGAAATCGCAGCCGGATTCCTAGTTATGTTAGGGCCTACCGACGGCGATCAAAAATCGTCCTGAGCTCGGAACGGTGATCGCGATCACCTCGGAATCGCAATCGTCTGATTGGCTCGGAACAGAATGCGAGAGGCGCGGGAAAGACAGAGGGATCCGATCCGCGGCAATCAACGGCCGCGATGAAGTTGCCTCGCGCGATTCGCCGTCGCCCAAAGCCCTGCCGGAAGAGAAATAGTCAGCTAGTGCATTAAAATCAAGTCATGCGGCTGCTGCTGGTGGAAGATGAAGTCGAAATTCAAGGCTTCCTGCAGCGTTCACTGGCTGAGGCCGGATACCAGGTGGAAGCGGCGGGGGATGGCAAAACGGCCGAGCGCCTGGCTATCGAGACCGCGCATGACGCTCTGATCGTAGATCTGGGCTTGCCCGATGAGGACGGTCTCACCCTGATCCTCCGGCTACGTCAGCTCGGATTAAGTACACCCGTGCTGATCCTTTCGGCAAGGCGTTCGGTAGACGATCGAGTGCGAGGACTCGAACAGGGTGGCGACGATTATCTGACGAAGCCGTTTGCGCTGGCCGAGTTGCTTGCAAGGTTGCGCAACCTGATAAAGCGGAACCACTCTTCGAGCACCGCGGCGACTCGCCTGCGAGTGCTCGATCTCGAACTCGACCTGCTAGGGCGCGAGGCTTTCCGAAGCGGAGAACAATTGAATCTAACGCCGCAAGAGTTCGTTCTGCTGGAATATTTGTGCCGAAATGCGGGCCGCGTCGTTACCCGATCCATGATTCTCGACGAGGTCTGGGGTATGCGAATCCAGCCGGACACCAACGTGGTGGATGTACATATCTACCGCCTCCGCGGGAAGGTAGACACGGATGGGCGCCGGCCCCTTATTCGAACGTTGCGAGGTGTAGGCTATGTTCTCAAGGACCGCTAAACCGATTATGCGAAGCGCTGCCTGGCGTATCTCTCTGTGGGCAACGTTGGCATTCGCCTGTGGCGCCATGGTGGTCTTTGTGTTCCTTCACCAGTTTGTCGCCGGGGACATTCAGCGCCGGACCGATGCTTGGTTGACAGGCGAGGCCGGAGTGCTGAGCGATGTAGCGGGACGAACGCCAACCGGTGCGCTCTATGGACGAGTGGTCAGAGAAGTTGCCGAACTCGCCAGCCGGGAAGTGCCGCACAAGCGCGGAGCCAACGCGGGGCTGAACGACTCAGTGTTCTTCCTTCAAACCGCCGCCGACGGCTCGGTGGCTTTGTGGGTGGGAGCAGGGGATGTAAACACACATCTCGCTGCTGTCAGGAACAGTAAGATCGTTCCGGATGCTCCCATAAGCTTGCACATAAACGGGTTTGACACGCCGTTTCGGGTGGTCTTGGTCAGGATGGGAAATGGAAGCGACATTTACCTCGGTTTATCGGAACGGGATGAACTGCGAGTACTCGGGAATTTGCGCCGTCGCTTTGTTTTTTTGTGGCTGTCGATCGTCTTCATAGGCTCCGCCATTGTGTTTTACAGCACTCGGCGGGTGCTGAGCGACATTCGGGAGATCACCAGCGCCGCCTCGCGAATAGGTGAAGCGGATTTAAGCAGCAGGCTGCCTACGACACGAAGAAATGACGAGGTTGCACAGTTAGCGCGCACGCTGAACCGTATGCTCGACCGTATAGAGAGTTCCATTCATCAACTACACACCATCACCGGATCGCTCGCGCATGATCTTCGGAGCCCTCTGACCGCCGTGCGAGCCAAGTTGGAGATGGCCTTAACAGCGGGCGCGAGGGACGAAGAATCGGAATCGATCGTGTCGGCTATTGAGGACATGGATCGGCTCACGGAATTCCTGGATCAGTCTTTGGACGTTGCTGAGGCCCAAGCGAACGCGCTACGGCTCAATCGCGTTGCGATCGACCTGGACCAGATCTTGAGAGTAATGATCGACCTGTACGAGCCGGGCATGTCGGAAAAGGGCCTGCACATCGAGTTGTGCAGCGCTGGGATGCTGGAGATATATGCGGACGCCGCTCTGCTCCACCGCATGATGGCCAACCTGTTCGACAACGAATTAAAGCATCTGCCGCCGTCTTGTACCGTGAAAATTTCTCTTCGCAGCGCGAAAGACGCCGCATTGCTCGTCCTCGAAGACAACGGACCTGGCTTCGATTCCGAGATAAGCGCGCATATTTTTGAGCGCCGGGTAAAGGGGAGAAACTCGAACGGCCATGGCCTGGGTCTTGCGTTTGTCGAAGCAGTGGTACGCGCCCATGGCGGCGCCGTCGAGGCTTCGAACCGGCAAGAGGGAGGCGCCAGGCTAAGCATCACGCTTCCTCTCGCCGTTAACTCCAACAGTGCCCTCTCACCTTCCATGGCACATGCTAGCGATTGAGCCCAGCCTCGCGCTTCTTGAGCCTTCACGGTCTCGCTGAAAAACATGACACAACGCGCGAAAATGACGCTGAACGAGCTGTCAGATGACAAGCTGTTCATTCCGCGATTCATCCAGGCGCTTTCGCCGCGCCAGGAACTGTAATTGCCTTATGCTTGGTAGACCTGCATGAAATTCTTGCCATGGATATTGCTCGCGGCCATTTTGATTCAATTCGTGCCTTTCGGCCACACTCACACCAATCCGCCGGTCACCGGCGAGCCACCGTGGAATGCTCCGCAGACCCGGGAACTGATCCACCGGGCCTGCTTTGACTGCCATAGCAATGCGACCATCTGGCCCTGGTACTCCTACGTCGCGCCGGTATCGTGGCTGGTGCAGAGAGACGTCAATGGCGGACGCAAGCATCTGAATTTCACTGAGTGGACCCGTCCCCAGAAGCACGCCAAAGACGTCGCTGAGGAGGTGAAAGAAGGCGAAATGCCTCCGTGGTTCTATCTTCCGATGCACCCCGCCGCCAGACTCACTGAGACGGAGAAGCAGGCGCTGATAGATGGCGCTGAAAAGTCCCTGGGACCACAGAGCGGACCGGAGAAGCACTGACGAAACAAGAACCCGGCTGATATGCCTGCGCGTGCTTCCGATACTCTGCGGAACATTCCGGCGCGGGTGACTGATTCTCAATGCGGTCGTGGCAACCGCGGCCAGTAGGATGACGTCCAAAAACGCGCGCGACAACAATCCCGCTCCGGCGCGAGTTGCTTGAGGAATTGCACCGCTGCTTTCCGAATACGAACTGTACACGCGCGAAGAGGGCCGCGTTGATAAAGGAGTGCATGGATGGAGCCAAAGGCGACAGATCCGCAGACGACAGAGGCAATGGAAGACACGCCTCGGTTTTATGTGGATGTCGCTCGCGTGAGGCGACACTACGACCGGTTGTCTTTCTTCTACGGATTGTTATGGGGAGAGCACCTTCATCACGGTTATTGGAATGGCGGAGAGACCGCGGAGCGGGCGCAGATTCAACTGATCGAGCAACTGGCACAACGGGCCGCGATACCCCGAGGGGCAACCGTATTAGACATCGGCTGCGGCGTCGGTGGTTCGGCTCTGTGGCTGGCGGATCAATATGGGTGTCAGGTGACAGGCTTGACCATCAGCCGGGTTCAGGCGGGGATGGCGGCGAGAAAAGCGAAGGCACGCGGGCTGGATAGCAGGGTCCGCTTCGAAGTGAAGGATGCCAATCGATGGCAGCCGGAACCGGCCAGCTTCGACGCGGTCTGGATCATGGAAAGCAGCGAGCATTTCCCGGACAAGAAACATTTCTTTGAGCGCTGCGCCATCGCGCTGAAACCCGGAGGCACACTGGCTGTCTGCGCTTGGCTTCGGCGCGACGGACCGATGCCGCCCGGTGAGCAGGAACTGGTGGGCACGATCGCCGAAGCGATGATGAGCGCGAGCCTCGACAGCCTCAGCAGCTACCGGGAGTGGATGCGTGACGCCGGGCTGACGGTGATGGCGGCGGAGGATATTACGCGTCACGTGGAGGCCACTTGGGCGCACTGCGCCCGTCTGGGAAGAAATCCCGTTCTCAAATTCCTGGTTCGCTTCGCGGACGGCCCAACACGGCGCTTCGTTAGAGCCTTCCCGCTCATGCAGGAGGCTTATTCGAGAGGCGCCATGGCCTTCGGACTATTTGTAGCGAAGAAGCCGTAGCCATGCAAGCGAAAGGTCTATCTCGGCGCCTCACCCTTTATCGCAACAATATGGTTCCCGCCCGAGGCTGGCGCGCGCGCTCCGAAGCGAATGTCTACCGCCGCGTTGTTTTCGAATTCCACTTCACCGCCGCGGCTGACAATATTGGCATACACCGACCAGGCCATGCCATAAACCCCGAGCACGCTGCCGACGATTTTCGACGACTGAGCCGCCAGACCGCCCACAGTGCCAAACCCCGATAGACCGCCCAGCGTCCGGCCGCCGGCGTTCCCTTGGGCCGTTCCCGTGCGCCCTGCATCGTTGTCCAGGGACTTACTGGCGATGAGCACCGAAAGCGCCGGCGCAATAAACCGGGTCTTCGGTTCCTTAACCTTCACTCCGCCTTCGTCGTCAACGGCGATGGCCTCCTTGCCGCCGGATTCCGCGGCCTGGAGTCTGGCTTGCGTTCTCCGGACCACGGGTGCGGCCATACCAGCCGGTAAATCGACGTTCTGAAAACTGAACCGGAGCTGCCCGCCACGGTGGAACCATTGAGCGGCATGTACCTGAGTGACGGCTCCCACTAAATGCGTGCCCTCCGGCAGGATTAACTGGTGGTCCGGAGAAAACAGCGGCTGCGAAAGGATCGCTTCCACTTTCTCACCCTGCTTGGCATCGGCCGAATTCAATGGTGTAATCAGCCGAGCATGCACGACACTGTCGGCAGGGGGTTGCGTGCCCACCAGTTTAAAGGCGGCAGGCTGGAAGGTTGCCGAGCCGAACTGCAACGGGGCTTGGAGTTCCGCATCGAAGCGCGTCCCCTTGCGAACCCATTGTGGGTGATACGGCAATTTCATCAGCAGGAATTCCTGTAGCCGTTCTTTCTTATCCGGGCCACGCACCAGGTCCGCGATGCCCCTGCTCCGCGCGTTGATCTGGCGATTGATCGCGTCCTTGGCTTGTTGTTTGGCTTGCTGCTTGGTCGAATCCCAAACTCCGCCACCGGAGGACGCAGCCGGATTGGCCGGCTTCGCTTTCTTCGGCTTCTTGGGCGGCGACATGTCCACAATGGAATTCAGCCCGATGGTTTCGCGGGTGTTCAGAGCGACTTGCCGGCCGTCCTTCAGCACGATGGTTGTGAACTGAACGTCGGCCTTATGCAGCGGCGTAAAATCTCCACCCAGTAAGGCTGCCGCGCGAATCATTTTCGATTCCGGATCCAGCCGAACGACCTTCCCTTGGACTTCGACCCCCGCCGGGATCACCTCGCGATCGAATGCGAACACCGGCTCCAGCAGCTTCGCATGCGCCGGTTCCCCCATTCGCTTGGTTAGTCTCTTGGTGAGGTATAAGCGCAAGGGCACGCCTGGCGCAATGGTCAATGGAATGTTCGTGAGACTCTGATCCGGGGACGTTCCTGTTGTTTGAGCAGTAGAGAGAACAGCGGAAAGAAGTACCGTTACGATCAGGGCCGGTTTGGTTAGATGTTGCATGGCCGACCTTTGGCAGATCAGTCTATCACCTTTTTTTGGGAGGCTCCAGCACGCGATTCCTTACTCCTTCAGAACGGCGCTGAGAATCTTCGAACCCGTGCCCCAAGCGATCAAAGTGCTACGGCCGGTCTGAAGAAGCCGCGGATTGCCTAATTCCGTCCTGCTCCCTGTGGTGACTTCGAGGACCGGGCCGGCCGCGCCTCCCTGATCCACCGCGCGAACCAAGAGCCGGGACGTGGGGCTACTCTGCCGATGGCCTTGCTCGATCCAGGACACGATGGCGCCGCCGTTTCCCGCGAGGCCGTTCTCTGTGATAACAACCGACGTAAATCCTTCTGAGTGTCCCGTGCTCACGACGGTGGTCTTGCCGAAGGTAGATCCGTCATCCTGGGAAAATGCAATCTCGGTTCGCGGAGAATCCTGGGCGGCAGTGAACCAAGAGACGACCACCTCGTCGCCCTTGGCTGCGATAGCCGGACCGTTCACGGGGCAAGCGTCCAGCTTCCAATTGTCGGCGTGGACATTTTTCGGCTGGGTCCAGTGGCCGTTCTCGAGACGCACTACCGAGATGTCCCGTATATCGGCAGGCGTGTGATCGCGATAAGCGACGATCAGCCCCTTCGCGCTTTTTGCCACCGCCGTCGAACAACACGAGCACACGTCCATGTCGATGGCTTCTTCTTTCGTCTCCTTACCGCTCGCGTTGACCACGCTTCGCATCAGGTACCCAGGGCCGTCCTCTCCTTTGGGCGTCTCCAGCCAGAACAGAGACGCCTCGCCGCTCCCGCTCCCGATCATCGAGACCAAGCCATGTTGCACCGGCCGGCGATCCTGATTCGCCATCAACGGCGGCGTCCAGTGCACGCCATCCGCTGAAGAGGACACGTAGATAAACTCGGCGTCGCTCGATTCCTGCGGCATCTCCACCCAGTGGGCCAGCCAAAGCGTTTCGCTGAGTTGCTCCACTTCCGGAAGTTCGGCGGGATGGCGGAAGAAATGCCGGTTGGCGGCGACGGTGCGCGGCTCCGACCATTTGGAGTCTCGCCGCACTGCATAGCGTAGTTCGTACAGATTCGCCTTCGCCGGCGCGATCCAACTCAGAATCGCGCCACCGTTTGGCGCCGCCGACCAATTGGCTTGCAGCGCCCCGTTTCCGGATGGATTGGGAAGAGCCTCCAAGGTCAAACCCTGCGCCCAGCCGGCGGCCGCGGCCAAACACGCGATGGAAAGAATTCTCATAAGGTAGCCGACACTAATTGTACGTGGAGCGCGCTTCGCCAGTTTCCGATGGAGCCAAGCAGCTTGCGCCCGCCACTCAACGTCACGGCTTCGGCCTTGACCCGATGAGAACCATCGCGGGCGCGAAATCCGCTGACTGTAACTGTATCTCCCGGCTTGACTGAATTCCTGCTCCAACCCGCGCGCAGCAACGCGTTCGGGCTGGCCAGCTCAAATTCCCAGAGAACGATATTGCCGTTATGGTCCTTCGCATCGAGAAAGAGCCGGCCGTGAGGATTTATCCATTCCACCCTGGTGACCGTCCCCGTCAACAGCACAGGCTTGCTGGAGTCGTATTCGGCGGCAAACGAGTGATGTCCGTAGACGGACCAGGGGATCGCGAGAAATCCAAAGGAGGCCATCACCGCGCACGACCCGTGTCCCGGCATAGCATAATCGTACATCTATCAATCTAAGGCAAAAGCACCATCTTGGGACACGTTGCCGCAGCCGATTCCAGAGTTATGGACCAAGCCCAGGATTTCTGGATTCCGCGACAAAAGTCCTGGTGGGCCAAGGTGAGTGTAGTTCTGCTTTTCCTTCTTACCTTCGCGGTATGCGGCTGGGCGGATTTTTACGCCATTTTCCGGCTCGGTTTGACACCCCGGGGCTTGCGTGTCACCGACGCTGTGTTTTTCCCGCTGGGACTGTACTTAGCCACGGCCGTCCATGAATCCGGTCACGCGCTCATCGCCCTCGCGGTCGGGTTTCGCTTTCGGGCGCTGAAAATCGGCTCTCTAACCACCTGGAGGTCACCCGGTCAGCCCAGGCAATACGAGTTTAATTGGGGCCTTTTGTTTGACACTGGAGGCTACGTGGGCGCGGTGCCGGACTCGGACGTCCATGTACGTTCCAGAATGATTCTGATCGTTCTCGCCGGTCCGTGCGCATCGCTCCTGGCGGCCGCGTGCCTCTGGATGGGGGGATTGGGCCTGCGGGACACGGTGTTCGCAGCCTCATGGCACCGGGCGGCGATTCTTGGGTCGGTTTCCGTAGCGAGTTGCCTGGTGAACCTGATTCCTATCGGATACTCCGACGGTTCGATGCTATGGCATCTTGCATTCTGGACTAAACGGGGAAGGCATCTCATCTCCAAACTGATAGCCGCGACCTTGAGCGACGACGCCGACCAGCAACAGCGCAGGTTCAACTTTGGCGCTGAGGCGGAACTGCGACGACGTGCGATTGAACACGTATTGAGCAGCGGCATGGGGAGTTCGCCCGATCTCGCCCGGGCTTACCAGCAGCTCGGTTGGGCACAACGGAACGCCTACGATCTCGTCGCTTCCGAAGCCAGCACGCGGACAAGCCTGGAAGTCATCGAGCCCTTTCGCAATGCTCAGCCCGCCAGAGAAGCCGTCATTCTTAGCCTGCTCTGCTTGATTTTGAGGGAGAGCTTTCAGGCGCAGGAAGCCGATGATGTTTATGGCCGAGCGGTGCTGGCTTTGGAGCACTGGAAAAGCGCGGAGCGAAGTGTCTCTAACTGGGCTACAGTTTGTGCGGAACTAGCAGAAAGACATATCTTCCACGGCAACTTCGAGCTGGCAAAGCGGGAAATCGATCAGGCATTGGCGCGATTGCCCGCCGCGTTCAGTTACCCGATCCCCAAGGCCAATCTGTTTATGTACCGGGCGAGCTGCGAGTTTGAGCTGGGCCATTCGGAAGCCGGGCAGGCGGCAGTCGAGATGGCCCGGCAGATTCTTCATTCGAGCGAGATCGGAGAAGCGGAGCGCACACAGGCTATACAGCGCCTCGCGGGTCTGGGGGAGCTGCTTTCCATGGCCGGGCGGGAGGCGCAAGGGGCTGAGTTGTTATTGGAAAGCGCGAAGAGATTCGAAGAGGCCGGAATCAATAGCTATGCCGCACGCCTGCGAATTATCGCAGCCGCCGATCTCCACGCGTGCGGCAGGCTTGCCGACTCGGAGGCAGCGCTTCCTGCGGAAGCCGCAGTCGCGGAGTGGGACCTTTCCAATTTTCTTGCTGAACGCGCTGCGATCTTCCTGAGCAACGGGCGTGTCCCCGATGCCGTGTCAGAGTACGAAAAGGCACTGAAAGCAGCAATAGCCGCGAATCAGATCGCCCTCCGGCAGGAATCGCTGGCTGCGGCATATTTCGAAGCGGACCGGGTTGAGGAAGCTAGCGACCTGGCGAGAACCGCATGCCAGTCGTTGAAGGCCGATCCCAACGCTGCTGGAGCGCTGGTTACTCTCGCGCTCGACGCCTGGCTGAAAGGGGACACTTCAGCCCGCTCTTATTTCGACCAGGCGCTGAGCCACATTGACGCCACCCGGTTTTTTCCACGTGCCAGAAAAGCGCGGCTACTGGACCAAATCGCCATGCGCCTCGAAAGATCCCATCGGACCGCAGAGGCGCGGGAAGCTCGCCAGGCCGCCCAGCAACACCGGCGCGTCCTTTGCCTCGATCAATTGACCACTGAACACTCTCCAGTGGCCGTGATTTCGTAAACGCCACTTTGGGACAGCCTCCTTCCTGGCTGCTCTCGTCGCGCACTTCACCTTCAAAATCCAGCACTTCGGTGGTCAAAAGCTGCGCCACCCTCTAACCTTATGGTTCAATAGGGATGTTGTCCCGACCAGGCACAAATTTGCGATTCCGGCTGCGCCGGAACCTAGCCGCGACTCATCGGCTGTTCCGTGAGTACCGGATGATTTTCAGAGGGCTTGCGTCTACCGATCACCCGGTGATGGCGCACATCATCCCTATTCGGCGCTGCAATCTCACCTGCACCTATTGCAACGAGTACGATAACTTCTCAAAGCCAGTAGCCACGGAAGTGATGGTGGAGCGCCTGGACCAATTGGCCGCGCTGGGCACGAACATCGTCACCTTCAGCGGCGGCGAACCGTTGCTCCATCCGGATCTGGACCGGCTGATCGCTCACGTGCGCAGCCGGGGCATGATCGCCGGACTGATTACCAACGGCTATTTCCTGATGCCGGACCGTATTCATCAGTTGAACGACGCCGGGCTCGAACATTTGCAGATCAGCATCGACAACGTTCAGCCGGATGAAGTTTCGAAGAAGAGCCTGAAAGTTCTCGATAAGAAGTTGCAGATGCTGGCGGAGCACGCGATTTTTCACGTCAATATCAACTCGGTGCTCGGCGGGGGCATCCATAATCCGGAAGACGCGCTCATCGTGGGACGCCGCGCGCTGGAGCTGGGCTTCACCTCCACGGTCGGCATCATTCACGATCACGAAGGCCAATTGCGGCCCATCAGCGGCCGGGAACGGTCCGTGTTTCTGGAAATGAAGAGCTTCGAGAAGAAGAATTTCTCGCAGTTCAATGGCTTTCAGGACGCGATCGCCAATGGCGAGCCGAGCGAATGGCGCTGCCGGGCCGGCTCCCGGTATTTGTATGTTTGCGAGGATGGGCTGGTGCACTATTGCTCCCAGCAACGCGGTTATCCGGCCAAGCCGCTGGCGCAATATACGGTGGAAGACATCCGGCGGGAGTATCTGACCAAGAAATCCTGCGCGCCGTATTGCACTATTTCCTGCGTGCATCAGATTTCTTATATCGATTATTGGCGCGGGGCGCAGACTCTGGAATCTGCCGAGCTGAAATCGGACGGGAAAGCGGGGGATTTGGTGCAGATCGATCATGCGGGGGCGGGCAAGGGGTAGCGCGTTATAAAGGGGGGCCGGCGCCGACCATCGATTCAGCGGAACTCAAATCGGACGGCAAAGCGGGGGATCTGGTGCAGATCGATCACGCGGGGGCGGCAAGGGCTAGGGCGTTATAAACCCGCGCAGGCCGGACCAGGGGGTCCGGCGCCGACGAGGGCGTCGGCCCCACCAAGGGGTAGGACCAATTCAAAACAGACCAGCGGAGCTTGTTTGTATGTCATCCGGCGACCTCGCGGAATCCGCATTTTGCGTAAGTAAGAAGCGGCGGGTCAGGCCCTCGGCAACGGCGCTGTGAGGAGCTGCGAGTGCGGCGGCATCGGAGCCGGTTGCCGCCGCGAAGACGAGTCTCATTTCGAATTGACAGGCCGGCGAGGGCGCCGGCCGCGAACCAGGGGGTTCGCCCGGGGTCGGCCCTACTTAGAAGCTTACGAAGACCGCCGTGGTCAAGCCGTTTACGGTCGCTGTGCCGGTTCCGGAGTTGAACTTAGACGCCCGGATGTCGGAGTCGCCGAATAGCAACTGCAATGGGTGCAAAAAGAGGTTCAGGCCCTTTAGCGCATTGTTCTGGAAACTAACGGGCGCGGTGGTCGCATTGAAAACCACCACGATGTGACTAAAGAGGCCGTAGTTTCCGCCGTTGGCGTCCAGTTTCATTACGATTAAACCGGGGATTTGCGACGCGCCGGTGTTCAGAAAGTGCAGATTGTTCTGTATTTCCTGCAGCGTCGACATGTGAAACAAGTTGGAGCTGCCGCGGATGCCGAGCAAAACCTGAAACTGCGTGCTGGTGTTCGAGATTTCGGACGGCGTTGGCGTCAATGCGGGATTGGCCAGCAGCGGCTGCATAAAGGACCAGTTGCTTTGGTTCTGGCTCGCGATCGGCAGGCCGATGCCCCAGTTGTCGGTGGCGCCGGTCCAGTCGATTTTGTTGAACCAGTCGCCCGAATCGTAGCTGTTGTTATCCATGTCCTTGGAGCGCAGCAAGTCGTCTCCCGCGAGGAAAAACGGAATCCCCTGCCCCAAGGCGACCAGGCTCATGGCGACCACCTGGCGGCGCGCGCGCATGGCGATGGTGTCGCCGGTGCTTGTGCCCGGGATGGCCGACTTGAGCTGGACGGCGTCGAAGAGAGTTTGGTTGTCGTGAACCGAGCAGTAGTTAATCACGTCGAGCGGAGTCGCCGCATAGCCAACGGGTTGTCCGCCATAAATTACCTGGTTGCCTGCAACTAACTGACCCAGGCTGTTCACGAAGGTAAAATCGCGGAGGTTTCCGGTGAGTCCGATGCGGATCCAATCCGCTTCCAGCGTGACGTTGCTTTGCTGGTCCGCCAGCGATTGGTTCTGGCCGGTATATAAGCTGGGATCGGTAAAGAGGCCGGTGGCGAAGCCCTGGACGCGCTGGTCGGAAAACGGGCCGCCGCCGCGGATGCCATCGCGAATCCGGTCGTTGAAGGTGCCGATGCCGGTGCCGTACATATTGGCCTGACTGGCATTCGGACCCAAGGCGTTGTTGGCCGTCTCGCCGGTCGTCCAGCCTTCGCCGTACATGTAAATCTTCGAGCCGTCTACGCCGTCGTGGGCGAGTGTCAGCGCGGACAAGGCCTGCTGGATATGCAGCATGTTGTATACGAAATGGAAGCTCATCAAATCGAAACGGAACCCATCGATTTTGTATTGGACGGCGTTCTGCACCAGATTGTCGATCATGAGCTTTTCCATCATGCGATGTTCGCTGGCGGTGTCGGCGCAACAACTACCGTTTTCCACGTTTCCGTCGGCGTCCAGGCGATAGTAATAGTCGGGCACGATCTCGTCCAAAACCGAATTGGGCGATTGCCCGCTCGAGGTGGTGTGGTTGAAGACCACATCCTGCACGACGCGCATTCCGACGGAATGGAGCCCTTGAACCATCTGCCGGTATTCCATTACGCGATTGTCCGGATTGTACGCATAAGCTCCGTCCGGAGCGAAATAATGCACCGGATCGTAACCCCAGTTGTAGTCATCGGAGCTTTGTACGGCGGCAATGGCGGCTTGCTGTTGTTGCCCGTCTGGCGGAGTATTCGACAAACCAACTGGAAATTTCCAGGTGGTTTTATCTTCATTCACACTCGCAAAATGAAACGTAGGCATCAGGTGGACCGCTTTGAGTCCCGAAAGAGAAAGCTGCGCAAGATGCCGCATGCCCTGCGAAAGAGGGTTGGTGAACGCCAGGTAGGTTCCGCGATACTGGGCCGGCACGCTGGTGTCGATGGTGCTGAAGTCCCGGACGTGCAACTCATAAACCGAGAAATCGTTCTTCGATGCCAGATGCGGCGACTGGCTGAGGTCCCACAGAAACGGCTTGGTAGACGGATCGCTGAGATTGGTGATGCGAGTCTTGACTCCGTTTAAGGCGAGGTCGGCCGAATACGGGTCGGTGACCATGTTCTCGACGATTTGATGCAGGCTGGGCACGTACACGACCACATCGAACAAGTAGTACTCGCCCTTCCAGGAACTCTGCCCCTGCGCGGTCCACACGCCAGCGTTGGCGGTCATCGCTACGGTCTGGAGCGGCGTGGTATCGGTCGCATGCGCGTACAGAAGCAGCTTTACGGATTGCGCGCTAGGCGCCCACACGCTGATGTTCACGCCGCCGTTGGAAAAAACGGCTCCCAGGCTTCCGCCGTAATAGAAGAGGTCGTCCAGCAGCCCGGCGTCCTGCACGCCGGTCAGATATTTCAAAGCTCCGGTCCCGTCGGTAGCGGCTAGCGCGATTTCTCCCTTCACTACTTGCTGCAAGGTGGCGGGTTGAACCGTTACCGGAAGGTGAAATACCGCGTAACCCGCGAGCTGCGGATATTGCTGCGCCTCGGGTGCTGTGAACCCAGCCGGGTAAGGCGTGAGCGCGATAGTGGATCCGCCCGCGAGAGTCCCAGCGCCCGTGATCTGGAGACCGGCCGTGGGCGAGTAGGCGAGCGAGTACGTCCATGCGGTTTGAAAGTATCCGCTCTGAATCGCTACGGTCGTCCGGTCGATCCAAAAAGCCTGCAGCCGCGAAAAGCCGCTGGCCAACAACTGGGCGGGCGTCGGCAGCGTGGTGTACACCGTAGGATCGCCTGAAATCACCCAGGCTTGATTAAACATGGCGACATTCAGGTGCATATCGGGTCCGGGGTCTTTGGTGCCGGTCGAGACGTTGTGAACGATGAAGCCGAGATCTTGCGGATTGGGTTTCAGAGCGACGTCGAAAAACGCCCCATAGGAATCCGTACCGGTTGGCGAGAGCGGTCCTTCGTTGAAATTGCTGGTCGGCTCCTCGGTGTCGTTGAACGTGTAGAGCGTCCAGTTATTGAAGTTGTTGTCGGGGCGATAGTAATGGATTCGAGCGTAGCCGGGCAGCAGAGTCGCCGGTTCGTTCGTGGGAATCGGAGCGGAGGTGTAGAGCGCGTCGACACCGGAAACCGCCCAGAACTCGATGCCTTGGGTGGAGGGATCGACAAATTCGTTCGGCCCTGGATCTTTCTGATCGCCGCCGGCCGTCGGTGGGATTGTGGATGATGAGCCCGACATCTTGTGCGTTGGTGATGACGCCTACGTCGAAATAGACGCCAAAGCTGTCGGTTCCCGTGACCACGACCGGACCGCCGCCGTAGTTGCCCGTGTTCTCGGTGGTGTCGTCAAAGGCATAGACGGTCCAACCGGCGTAGTTGCCATCGGCGCGGTGGTAGTGAATCCGAATATGGCCTGCGGGAATCTGTGCAAACGCGGGCGCTACGAGGGCGCACAGCGCTATTGCCAGCAGAAAGAAAGGAGAACGCAGAAGGCGCACGGCGGGTTTCAACATGGAGTCCTCGCTTAACAAGTCTTGAAAACGGACGCGGCCCCGAACCGAATTTCCAGCCCCGACCGAATTTCCAGCCAACGTATCGTAGCATAGACGCGCATTAAAGGAAATGATGTTTTTGTAACCGTTACAGTAGGGCCGATTGATAATCGGCCGCAGGTTAATAACCTGCCCCACAATTGTCTATTGGCGGGCCGGGAGGGGCGGTGACAGCGTCCATCATTTTGAAGAAGGCCTCTTGCTCGGCTTTTTGCGAAACGAAAGTTTGCTTGGGTTGAAGTAGGCGCTCACGCTGGAGTTTCTTGAGTGTTTCCAGGGATTTGAAGAAGGTTCGTTCGAAGCCGGTGGCATAGCGCAGGAGCAGGGCGAGGAGTTTGGTGTCGAGGGTTTCGAACTCGAAGGCCTCGTCCTGGCGGCGGCGTACGCGCTCCAAGCGCCAGTGTGACTGGGCCATTTCTTCGACCAATAGCTTTTCGGTTGGCGTGCCGGGCTGGTGCTCTTTGAGCAGAGCGCGCCGGAGAAATTGAAATTGGGCGGGGTCTTCGCCGGGGAGAACGACCATTCGTGAAGTCAGGCCATGCGACATGGCATTCATAGAAGAAGCGGCTTTGCCCTCGGAGGAGCGGGGACCGGTTTGCATGATTGAGTCCTTTCGCTACGACGATAGCAGTCGAGGGGCGAAAAACGGCTCGGAAGGGATGGAGCGATGGGTCGGAAATAATTGATAGGGTTGGGGTTGGTTAAATTTTCGGGTTTGGTGACCGGGGTTTGAGAAGAGGGCGATTTTGGGGTTAGGCGCAAAATGGTAAGATTAATCCGCTTTGGCACCCCAGACTAGCGGCGGGCCGGAATTGGCGCATGTCCTTTTCCTGGACATCGTCGGGTCCTCCAAGCTGCCGTCCGACGAGCAACAAAGAATTGTCGGACGGCTCCAGGAACTGGTGTGGGCCAGCGGGGAATACCAGCGAGCACAGGAGAAAGAGCAAGTCATCTCCCTGCCGACGGGCGACGGGATGGCGCTCGTATTCTTCAACAAGCTGGACGCAGCGGTGCTTTGCGCGGTGGAGATCACTCGCTCGATACAGGCAGAGTCACTGTGCCGGATGCGCATGGGGCTGCACAGCGGCCCAGTATTTGTGATGGAGGACATCAATCACAAGCGCAATGTTTCGGGGGCGGGCATCAACCTGGCGGAACGGGTGATGAGTTGCGGGACGGCGGGGCACATCCTGCTTTCCGAACATGCGGCGGAGTCGCTCCGGCACCTGAGCGCGTGGCGCGACAAACTCCAAAACATCGGCGAATGCCAAGTGAAGGATGGCTGGATCCGGGTATGGAATCTGGTCGACGGGCCGATCGGAAATCCTGCGATCCCGAAGAAGTCGCGGCGTTTCGCGCAACGGCGGCGGACGGCGATCGGCGCCAGTGTGGCGGCCTTGGCGTTGGCGGTCACCGGATCGCTGACGGTCGCTTTTTGGCTAGGGCGGGGCGTGAAGAAATCGCCGCCGGCCGAGGAAAAGTCCATTGCCGTGCTGCCGTTTGCCGACTTAAGCCCGGAAAAGAATAAAGGTTATTTCTCCGAAGGCCTGGCTGAGGAACTGCTCGATGACTTGGCCAAGGTGCCGGGATGGCGGGTGGCGTGCAAAACGTCTTCGTTCAAATTCAAAGACGGCGCCGAGGATGTCCGTACCATCGGCAGGAAGTTGGACGTTGCCACCATTATCGAGGGCAGCGTGCGCTGGGAGGCAAACCGGGCGAAAATATCGGTCCGGCTGATCAAGGCGGCGGATGGAATCGAGCGCTGGTCTGAAAGCTTCGACCGCAAGATGGATAACTTGCTTGCCATTCAAGAGGACATTGCGAAGGCAGTGACCGGGGAATTGCAGATGGTATTTCTGGCAAGGCCTTCCGGACAAACCACAAATGAAGAAGCATTCAATGCGTACCTGCAGGGACGCTACCTGCTAGGGCGACGGAGCGAGGAGAATTATCGCAAGGCTGCGGAATTCTTCGAACAGGCCATCCAGTTAGACCGCGGCTATGCGCGGGCTTGGCTGGGTCTGGGATTGGTCCGCTTTCGCCAGGCAAGTTCAGAATACATTCCTCAAAGGGAGGGGTTGGAGAAGGCTCGGGAGGCGGCCAACCAAGCCTTGGCGCTGGATCCGAGTGGGGGTGAGGCACACGCACTAATCGGATCCATCCACAGGGAATACGACTGGGATTGGACTGGCGCCTCCGTGGAATGCCAGAGGGCGCTCGAGTTGGAGCCCGGGAATGCCTCGGTGATCAGAGGGGCAGCAAACATGGCCAAAACGCTAGGACGTTTGGACGAAGCGATCAGGTTCGACCTGCAGGCGATCCGGATCGATCCCCTCAGCCCGGAGGGCTATAATTTGGCCGGGATCGCTCTTTATGATGCGGGGCGGTACGATGCGGCTGTGGTTCGTTTGAAGAAAGCGCTGGAACTCGCTCCCGAGAACGAGGTAACGCACGGTATGCTGGCCGAAGTCTACCTAGCGCAATCCAGGCCGGAAGAGGCGCTGGCGGAGGCCAAGCAGGAGAAAGAACCATCTATCCAATTGCTCGGCCTGGCGATGGCCAACCATCAACTGGGACGAAAGGCGGAGTCCGACGCGAACGCGGCTGAGTTACTCCGGAAATTTCAAAAAGACGACCCCTTCACGATTGCCGAGATGTACGCATTCCGCGGCGAGAAAGATCGGGCATTCGAGTGGTTGGAGCGCGCTTACAATGCGCGTGATGCCGGGCTCACCGAACTAAAAGGCGACCCGTTGCTCAAGAGCCTGGAGAGCGACCCGCGCTATGCAAAACTGCTCGCGAAAATGGGTCTGCCGTTGTAGTGAAAAAGATTGCTTTTTAAAGCCGTGCGTTAGAAGGGCTTGTAGCACTGCCGTGCGGCGTTGCAGTCGTAATCGTCAACCAGCTTGCCATCGGGCCCTAAGCATTGCTGAGTTTTGTGGCACCAGAACAGGCGGTCGGCGGAATGGGGCACAGTCGGGTCCCATTCCGCTTCGATGAACATGCCTTTCCAGCGCAGGTGGTCGCAGCGGTCGTCGTCGAGTTGGGTTAGCGAAGAACGTTCTCCGGAGATTACGAACATATTTTACTCCTGCACAGCCTGCCTGCCCCTCCGTCTAGCCCCGAACGTTAGTGAGGGGACCGAGCGCCGATCCCCTCACTAACGTTCGGGGCTAGACCTGTGCTGTCAGGCTCTCTGCGACGCCTCCAACAGAGCGCGCTTCACCGCCACGCGCGTCAACTGCACCTTATAGGCGTTGTCGCTGAGCGGTTTTGCTCCGTCCACCGCCGCTTCAGCGGCCTGCTGAATCAGGTCGTCGTTCGGTTGCTTGCCGGCCAGCAGGGCTTCGGCCTTTTTTGCGGCCCACGGCGTGGGCGCCACGTGGCCGAGAATCACGCGCGCATGTCCGATGTTGGAGCCGTCCATCGAGAGAGACACGGAAGCCGTGGCCAGTGGCCAGTCCACCGCTTCCCTCTGACGGATCTCATGGGTCGCGTTGCGGACCTTGGCCGTCGGAATTATTATTTCGGTGAGGATTTCGTTCGGTTTCAGGGCGATCTCCCGCATTTTCTCGTCTTGTGGAACGACAAAGAATTGTTCCACCGGAATGGTGCGGGATCCGGTCCCGGATTTCAGCGTGACCCGAGCGCCCAGAGCAACCAGAGCCGGACCGAGGCTGGAGGCGCTGACGAAGAATGCCGGCCCACCGCCGAATATTGCGTGATAGCGGTTGTCGCCGTTCGGGATGAGGCTTTTGCCATCCTTCATGCCCAGCAGGCCGTAGCCGCCGCGGAAGTACCAGCAGCGCGGGCGCTGGCACAAATCTCCGCCTACCGTGCCCATGTTGCGGATTTGCGGGCTGGAGATTCCCAAGACGGCGTGCGTGATGGCCGGAAACTCGGCGTTCACCTGTTTGTCGGAAGCCAGCTCGTCGAAGGTGACGGTGGCGCCGATGTGCAGACCTTGTCCGGAGCGATGAACGCGGTTAAGTTCCTTGATGTTCTTGATGTTCACCACGCGTTTGGGCGTGTGGAGCATCTCTTTCATCAAGCTGATCTGGTCGGTGCCTCCGGCCAGCACGTCGGCTTGGCCCCATTCGGAGCCGAGCAGCTTAAACGCGTCGTTGAGCGAGGTTGGATTCGCGTATTCAAACGGCTGCATCAGGCAGTCCTCCCTTCCAGAGCATTGAGCACGTTGATTGGAGTGAGGGGCATGCGCGGTACGCGCCGCCCGATTGCGTTGGCCGCGGCGTTGCCGATTGCGGCCAGCCCGCCGATGGCGCCCGGTTCGCCCAGGCCGATGACGCCGCGCTTGTCATTTTCCTCGCGGATATCGAGATGCACGATGATCTCGCCGATGTCGCCGATGCCGGCCAGTTTGTAGAACTCCATATCCGGATTGAGCACGCGGCCGATTTGCTGATCCATGATGCGCTCTTCCATCAGCGCGCAACAAACGCTCATAATGCAAGCGCCATAGACCTGGCTGGAAGCGGTTTTCGGATTGACCACCAGGCCGCAATCCTGCACGGCTACGATCTTGTTCATTTTGACCACGCCGGTTTCGGTATCCACCGAAACGTCGGCCATCACAATGCCGCCGACACCGCCCGTATTCAGACCTTCTTTGGGAGCGGTGCGAGGATTGTTTTCCCCGGTCTCGGTGATGCTGTTGACGCCGAGTTTGTTCGCGGCCTGCGCGAAGGTCATCGACTTGTCGGGGTTGCCTTTGACGCGAATGGTGCCGTCAACGGCCTCCAGCGTGTCCGGATCGGCGTTGAGCGACTTGGCCACTACCTCAAATAGCTTATCGAGCGCATTTACGGTGGATTTGCGGGTGGACGAAGTCACGCCGCCAATCGTGGTAGAGCCGCCCGAGCCACCGGAATTGGGGTAGCTGCTATCGCCGAGTTTCACCTTGATGGCCGTGATGGGAAGCCCGAACGTTTCGGCGCCGATCATGGCGATCATGGTGCGCGTCGCGGTGCCCAGATCTTGCGTGGCCAATTCGATCTCGATGGAAGCATCGGGATGAATGGACGTACGGCAGATGCTGGCGTGGCCGGCGCCGCCCCAAGTGTTGATGCCAATACCCATGCCGCGCTTAACGGGACCGCTGCCGGAGTCGCCACGCGGATGCCAATTCTTCTTCCAATCCATCAATTCAGCCGCTTTCGCGAGCTGAAATTGATAGACCTCGGACCGCAACGTGAATGGAAGATTCTTCTGAAAGACTTGCACCGGATCCAGTCTCAGCTTGGCGGCGAGATCTTCAATCGCCGAACAAGTGATGAACGAAGCCTGCGGATGGTTGGGCGCTCGCCAGGCACGAGCCGAACCGGTATTGGTCGAAACGGCTGTGTGATTGACGCGGCGATTGGGCACTTTTGTAAACACGTACGGGAACAACTGCGCGTTCATGCCGCCGCCGCCGACCCCGCCGGTCGACCAGGTTTCGGACTGCCAGGCGGTGATCGTGCCGTCGCTTTGGGCGCCCACTTTCACCTTGCCAAAAATAGAAGGGCGGTTGCCCGCAATCGTTAATTCCGTCTCGCGATCGAGGAACAGCTTCACCGGACGGCCGCCGCTCATTTTCGAGAGCTGCGCGCTTTCCACTCCCCACCGGTCGGCGGGGAACTTGCTGCCGAATCCGCCGCCCATATACTGCATCTGCACATGGACATCGCTCACCGGAATATTGATGGCGCGCGCCACCTCGCTGCCGATGCTGGCGACGCTCTGGGTGGAGGGCCAGTATTCGACTTTGTTGTCGGTCTTCCACTGGATCACTTGCCCATGGGGCTCCAGGCAGCAGTGGGTGATGACAGGCAGGCCGTATTGGCCTTCATGGACGGTGAGACCGGCTTCTTTAAAGGCCATGTCCGGATCCCCAGTGACCTGTTCGCCGGCCGGTTTGGCGCGGTTGCCGACTTTGGAGAGGTCGTCTTCTTTGACCACCCACGGCATTACCTCATAGTCGACTTTGATGAGCGCGAGCGCGTCATTGGCGATCTCCTCACTCTCGGCCGCAACGAATGCGATTTCGGCGCCGGCCCACTGGACTTCATCACCGGGCTTGGACACCACACGGACGGCGGTGACGCCTCTTAGCTTTTCCGCCGCGCTGGTGTCAACGCTCTTGACTTTAGCGTGCGCGTAGGGGCACGTCAGGACGACAGCGTGCAGCAGGTCCGGTGGGTTGAAGTCGGAGTTATATTTGGCGGCTCCGGTGGATTTGACATTGCCATCGAGGCGATTGATCGGCTTGCCCATCACCCGGCGCTTGTCCATTGGCGGCCAATGGTAATCAGGCATGACTCGCTCCCTTCA
This sequence comes from Bryobacterales bacterium, assembly GCA_963836595.1. Taxonomy (GTDB): domain Bacteria; phylum Acidobacteriota; class Terriglobia; order Bryobacterales; family Bryobacteraceae; genus DATFZA01. The sequence goes on along the minus strand of CAWIKC010000001.1, from coordinate 782,514 downwards.
GGTTCTGCGCTGCTTCCAGCACGGCTTTACGAATTCCAACGTAAGTGCCACAGCGGCAGAGATTGCCACCCAGGCCTTTTTTGACCTCTTCGTAGGTCGGGTTGGGGTTGCGCTCCAGGAAATTGATCGACGCCGTGACAAAACCGGGAGTACAGTAGCCGCACTGCTGAGCGTCATTGTTGACAAAAGCGCGCGACACGGCATGCGGATTGTTCACGGGCGAGAGGCCTTCGAGAGTTTGAATTTTTCGGCCTTCGAGGTCGATGGCCAGCATGGTGCAGCTATACATAACTTTGCCGTCCACGATGACGCTGCAGGCGCCGCAAGTTCCGCGATCGCAAACTCGTTTGGAGGCAGTGATATCGAGGCGATTCCGCAACGTGTCGCAGAGGGTGAAACGGGGCTCCACGTTGACGCTGTAGTTCTTGCCGTTGATGTTGAGCGTGATGGGCACCGCGCCCGGGCCCGCTGTTTTGGTCTGTTCCGCTTCCGCTGGAGACTCCAGCAGTCCGGTGGAGAGCGCTCCGCTGGTCACGCCGACGCTGGTCAGAAACCCGCGGCGCGAAAAATTGAGCTTCGAGGCTTTGTCGTCTTTGTCGTTCTTCGAACTCAAGAGACACCTTCCCTTCGCATGAATTACCAACGATCTTATCAGAAGGCGCACGAGGCGAGGGAAGCGTTACAGGACCTTCGCCTCTGTTACGCCGCTAATATCAACCCCAGTAAAGAGCTACGATTGATAGGGGAACACCTTTTGCGCGTCGCTGGTTTCACCGTTGTTCTGGTTTTGACGGCATCCGCGTTCGGCGCTGATTATTTTCCGCCCGCACGGTGGGCTGGCAATTTGCTGGACAAGCTCCGCCTCGGAACACCGCCGCGCAAGGCGCGATCGGGAAACTAACCCGACCGCCTTCAGTCCATCGGGCGGCAACGATCTGGTGGATGAGAAAGTGAAAGCGAAGCCGGTCCCACCTGTTCCCAGGCAGAACCGGCCTCGCGGGGATGCTCAAACGACCACCCCTTCAACGACTGGCAGCAAGAGTTTCTAGTTCCACGCCACGGACCTTCTCGTTGAAAGGCAGCGAAATAACGAACACCAACGAACGAGAACTACTGGTTCGACGTGGAAGAGCCGAGGCCGTTGGCGGGGCAGCCCGCGCAGATACCAAAGCCGCTTCCGTCGCCCTGAATGAACCCGCAGTACGACGTGATATGCGTCAACTCAGCGGCTGTCAGTGCGGCTTGAGAGAACGCGGTCTCGGTCACTGAGTAGGTCGGAGCGGCGGTCGACGTGTTCTGGTGCAACGTGGTGCCCCAGGCAAGCAAACCGTGCGCGAAAGCGGTAACGGACGACGCGTTGCAAGCGCCCGTGCTCGCAATGGCCTTAACCACCACGGCCGTCGGAATAGCCGGCGTGAGGGGGTTGCTGATCAACGACTTAACAACCGACAAGGACACTAAACCGTTGGGAGTAACAGAGCAGGTGCAGCAGGAAATCAATTCTTCCTGCGGATCGAACGTGTACAGATTGACGCAAAGATTCTGTGACACGCCGTTGGCGACGGTGGCGCCGGAATTGGTGAAGTTCACGAACGAATCGCCGATGTTTAGATTGGCGGCGTACTTGATTTGGAATACGTCGCTTTGAGCGAAAGCGGCCGTCGAAAAAGCGAGAGCCGCGAGAGCAAGTTTGAATCGCATGTGCATGGTAACCTAGGAAACCTCCGATTGAAAGTAACATCCCCTAAGGTTCCGTTCAATCCTCCGTCCGGATTAGTCAAAAAGCTTATAACATCTTCGAACTGTCTTGTAAGTACTATATTTATTAAAAACTTAGCAGCATGGCCTGGCGCCGGAAGACGCGTCGAAATCGGGGTTCCTCAGCCTAGTGAGCTGTACCAAACGTACCGATGCCATTGGTACTAGGAAACGTCGGGTTGAAGGGCCAAAGTTGGATTTTGGGAGAGGGGCACTCACGGCTCTGAGCTTGTGCGCGCAGCGACAATCCGGGGAATGGATCGCGTTCCACCCACCAATTGCCGCAGCGACTCCCATCGAATTATGAGTTGACGGCGAACAGGGCTATCTTCGCGGAAAGCTCCGATCAGGCCACTCAATCCCGGATTCCGCAACTCGGCTGTCCATCGGGCGGCAATGATCTGGTGGTAGATGAGAAAATGAAAAGCGAAGCCGGTCCCACCTGTTCCCAGGCAGAACCAGCTTCGCGGGGATGCTCAAACATCACCCCTTCAACGACTGGCAGCAGCAAGAGTTTCTAGTTCCACGCTTCAGAGACCGCAAACCTTCTCGTTGCAGCAGCTAAATACGTAAACACCAACGAACGGAAACTACTGGTTCGACGTGGAAGAGCCGAGGCCGTTTGCGGGGCAGCCCGCACAGATACCGAAACCGCTTCCATCGCCCTGAATGAACCCGCAGGTCGAGGTGATGTGTATCAATTCAGCGGCCGTCAGAGCGGCTTGAGAGAACGCAGTCTCGGTCACCTCGTAGCTAGGAGCCGCGGTTGACGTGTTCTGGTGCAGTGTGGTGCCCCAGGCAAGCAAACCATGCGCCAAAGCGTCGCCGGTAATGGAGGAGGCGTTGCAGGCGCCGGTGCTCGCAACCGCTTTGACCACGACGGCGGTCGGAATAGCCGGCGTGAGGGGGTTGCTGATCAACGACTTAACAACGGACAAGGACACCAAACCGTTGGGGGTCACACTGCAAGTGCAGCAGGAAATCAGTTCTTCTTGCGGATCGAACGTGTACAGATTGACGCAAAGATTCTGTGACACGCCGTTGGCTACGGTGGCGCCGGAATTGGTAAAGTTCACGAACGAATCACCGATGTTTAGGTTGGCGGCGTACTTGATTTGAAATACATCGCTTTGAGCGAAAGCGGCGGTCGAAAAAGCGAGCGCCGCGAGAGCAAGCTTGAATCGCATGTGCATGGTAACTTAGGAAACCTCCGACTGAAAGTAACATCCCTAAGGTTCCAGTTCAATTCTCCATTCGGATTAGTCGAAAAGCTTAGAACATTTTCGATCAATTTTGTAAGTACCAGATTCCAAGAGCCCTGGTCCGGCATTGAACCCAACGGGAGGGCGACCCCTGTCGCGTCTCGTACCTCGCAGAAGTACCAAAAACGTTTGAAGCTCCAGGCTAGCCTCAATCGAATGCATAATATGTTTCGCGAAAGCCCGCGCTGATCGGGGTCGTCGACCGTCGGGCCGAAAACCGTCCCGGCCCGGCGCATTCGGGCGGAAGAATTCCAGCCGCGACTGCGACACAACTCAGACCGCCGTCAGCGATTCGTTCCACTGACAGCTTGGCAATGATCCGAAGCTGGTCCCACCTGTTTACAAGCGGAACCGGCTTCGTGGGGATGACTCCCAGCGACCAACGCTAGACGACTCTCTCGAAAGCTACCTCCGGACAAAGCGCCAGGGGACACAGCTACGATAGCTCTAAAGCGAAGGAGTTCGGAATCGAGCCCGCAATGTCCCCGTCTGCTTGCTTCGCCGACTCGCGGTTTTCATTCTTCCTTCTGTGCGCCCCGGCGCTCATACGAAACAGGTAAGAAAGCCAAAGTAGCAAGAGTTTCTAGTTGCATTCCTCGGGCTGCGGCAGGCCTGGTCGTTTCCCGGCTAAGTAACCACCAACGAACGCAAACTACTGGTTCGACGTGGATAGCGCCGAGGCCATTTGCGGGGCAGCCCGCGCAGATGCCAAAAAACCCGCAGGTCGACGTGATGTGGGTCAATTCAGCGGCGGACAGAGCAGCTTGAGAGAACGTTGAGGTGTTCTGGTGCAACGTGGTGCCCCAGGAAAGCAACCGCGTGCCAGAGTGGTAACGGACGACGCGTCGCAAGCGCCCATACTCGCCACGGCTTTGATTACTGCGGCTGTCGAAATAGCGGGCGTAAGCGGGTTGCTAATCAACGACTTGACAACGGATAGGGACACCAGACCGTTCGCCGGTCACGGTGCAGGTGAAGCAGGAAATCAACTCCTCCTGGGGATCACGCAAAGATTCTGCGACACACCGTTGGCTACGGTGGCCCCGGAATTGGTGAAGTTGACGAACGAATTGCCGATGTTTAGGTTGGCGGCGTACTTGATTTGGAAGGAGTCGAGTTGAGCGAAAGCGGCCGTCGAAAAGGCGAGAGTCGCGAGAGCAAGTTTGAAACGCATGTGCATGATAAGCTTAGGAAAGCTCCGCCCGAAAGTTAACATCCCCTAAGGGTCCGTTCAATTCTCTATTCGGATTAGTCGAAACGGCTTAGAACATTTCTCGATCAATTCTGTAAGTACTGGATTCGAGGACTTACCGGCTGAAGTGAAGCCATAAAAAGCCGGCGCCGCCGCTTCTCGCACCGCTCACAGAAAGTACCAAGAACGTTTGAAGGTTGAGTCGCTGGTACTGCGGTGCCTTCCACTCCAGCGCCCTTCAACCGTGGCCCAGCACCCGGTGTGGACGATACGCCTCTTCGAGCGCCGTGGTTTCGCTCGAATCCAGGGAAATCGTCAGAGCCGCTACCGCATCTACCAGGTGTTTCATTTTGCTGGCCCCAATAATCGGCGCCGTGATTCCCGGCTGAGCCAGGAGCCACGCCAAAGCTACTTGCGCATTGGGTACTCCCCGTTTGCGCGCCACGCCGCTTAACTGCTCCACCACCGCGAAGTCCGACGGATCGTAATACATCTGATGCGCGAAGACGTCCGATTTCGAGCGCGCGGTTTCGTCGGCTTTGGCAGCCGTGCGGTTCCCCGCCAGAAATCCGCGCGCCAGCGGGCTCCACGGAATCAGCCCCACCCCTTGATCCACGCACAGCGGGTTCATCTCGCGCTCTTCTTCGCGATAGATCAGGTTGTAATGATTCTGCATCGTCACAAAGCGCGTCAATCCTAACCGATCCGAAACGTACAGCATTTTGGCGAACTGCCACGCGAACATAGACGATGCGCCGATGTACAAGGCTTTGCCGGCTCTTACCACATCGTGCAGAGCTTCGAGAGTTTCTTCGATCGGCGTACGCGGATCGAAGCGGTGAATCTGATACAGGTCGACGTAGTCCATCCCGAGCCGCTGGAGGCTCGCGTCAATCGAATGCATAATATGTTTGCGCGAAAGCCCGCGCTGATTGGGGTCGTCGCCCATCGGACTGAAGACTTTTGTCGCCACCACGACACGATCCCGGCCCGGGCCGAAATCCTTCAGGGCCCGGCCCAGAATTTCCTCGCTCGCGCCCACCGAATACATATCCGCGGTATCGAAGAAGTTGATGCCGAGTTCCAGCGCCCGTTGAATGAAGGGACGGCTCTCGGCCTCTTCCAGCACCCAATCGCGCCACTTCTTCGAGCCATAGGTCATCGCCCCGAGACATATACGGGAAACCTTCAATCCGGTTTTTCCAAGGTTGGTGTAGTCCATTAGCTCAGAGTACCTTTGTCCGGATGGCAAAGCCCCCTATCATGAGCCCGTATCATGAGGTAGGTGTGGTGTCTTTGTAGAGCTTTCCTTCTGGCCGCCGCCGCTTTCCCTTTATCCGCATATTCGGTGCTGACTCATGAAGCCATCATCGACACCGCCTGGGAGACATCGTTAAAGCCGCTGCTGCACAAACGATACCCGGATGTCACGCCACAGCAACTGGTCGAGGCGCACGCCTATGCCTATGGCGGGGCCATCCTCCAGGATATGGGCTACTACCCATTCGGCAACCAGACCTTCAGCGACCTGACACACTATGTGCGCAGCGGAGATTTCGTCATTGCGTTGTTGCACGACGCTCAGAACGTCAATGAATATGCCTTCGCCTTGGGGGCCTTGGCGCATTACTGCTCCGATTTGGAGGGGCACCCGGCAGCCACCAATCGCGTCGTGCCAATCCTCTATCCAAAGCTGAAAAGACGGTTCGGTCCCACTATGACCTACGAAGACGACCCTTCGGCGCATCTCAAGGTCGAATTTGGCTTCGATGTGGTGCAGGTGGCGCAAGGCTCCTTCGCGCCGCAAGCTTATCACGATTACATCGGATTCCAGGTTTCGAAGCCCGTGCTCGAGCGTGCCTTCGCCGATACCTACGGCATACCGATCGAGAATCTGTTTGTCAGCCTGGATCTGGCGCTGGGGAGCTACCGCCACTCCGTGGGCAGCATTATTCCGGAGATGACGAAGAGCGCGTGGGCGGCCAATAAAAACGAGATTGTACGAGCTCATCCCGGCATGACCGCGCGCAGATTTCGCTACAATCTCTCGCGCGCCAGTTATGAAAAGGAGTGGGGTAGGCAGTATGAAAGACCGGGCTTGGGAGCGCGTTTCCTGGCGTTTTTGTTCCGCCTGATCCCGAAGATCGGGCCCTTCCGCGCGTTGGCGTTCCGCCCCCTTACACCGCGAACCGAGCGAATGTTTATGGAAAGCTTCAACCGGTCTCTGGCGCGCTATCAGCAACTGATCGCCGAAGAGAGCGCCGGGCATCTGGTCCTGCCCGACAATAATTTCGACACCGGCAAACCCGTGATCGAGGGTGACTACCATCTGGCCGACCAAGCGTATGCCAAGTTGCTGGAGAAGTTGGCCGGGCAAAAAGACGAGATATCTCCGGAATTGCGCGCCAATATTGTCTCCTTCTACCGCGATCCAAGTACGATTCCCGCGGGAAAAGCGCGGCAGGAATGGGAGCGGTTGACAGCCCACTAAACTACTCGGGCCGCTAAACCTTTAGCGCGCAGGGGCCGATAGAAGGATTGAGCAATCTTATGTCCAGTCCTGCCAGCAAAGCAACGCCGCGAACCCTGTTCTCTCCCAGCATCCCGCAGACCTTCGAGGAGTTAGGCATATCGCAGACCCTAGTCCTCGATTTGGTGCTGCGGCGCATGTTATTGGAAGGTTTCAGCAACCTCCAGAATCTGGGAAACAAGCTGAAATTGTCGATGCCCATTCTCTCGCTGGTCTTTCAACACATGCGCCAGCAGCAGTTGGTGGAAGTCAAGGGCATGCAAGGCAACGATTACCAATTCACACTCTCGCAGGCTGGCAAGCAGTTGGCTTCTGAACGGTTTCAGGTAAGCCAGTATGCCGGCTCGGCGCCCGTGTCGTTGCGTGACTATCACGAAGCGATCAAAGCCCAGTCGGCGAAGATTCATGTGGACCGCCGGTCGCTCAAGTCGGCGTTTGCCGACCTGGTAATTTCCGATGAGATGCTCGACCAGCTCGGTCCGGCGCTGATCTCTCAGAACTCGGTCTTTGTTTATGGCCCCACAGGCAATGGCAAAACCAGCCTGGCGGAACGCATGCTGCGCGTGTACGCCGACGTCATCCTTATGCCGTATGCGGTGGAAGTTGACGGGCAGATCATTATGCTATACGACCCGGTGGTACATCAGAAACTGGATAGCGACGAAGGCGACACGGATGCGCGCTGGGTGATCTGCAAACGGCCCTGCATTGTGGTGGGTGGCGAACTGATTCCGAGCATGTTGGAACTGCGCCTGGACGAGTCGTCCGGCATTTATGCCGCCCCGCTTCAGATGAAAGCCAATAACGGCATTTTCATCATCGACGACTTTGGACGCCAGTTGATGTCCCCGCGCGACCTCTTAAACCGCTGGATTGTGCCGCTGGATCGCCGCGTCGACTACCTGACATTGCGCTACGGTATAAAATTCCAAATTCCGTTCGAGTTGATGGTAGTCTTCTCTACCAACCTCGATCCGAGCGACCTCGCCGACGAAGCCTTCCTGCGCCGTATTCATAACAAGATTTTCGTGCCCGCCGTCGATGCCGCCACGTTCGACACGATTTTCAGCCGGGTTACCGCCGCCTACCGCCTGGCTACCGAACCCGATAGCGCCGCCTTCCTTCGCGGGCTCTGTCTGCGGGAAGGACGTACCGAACTGCGCGCTTGTTATCCCTCCGATGTCTGCGACATTCTACTATCCATCGGCCGCTACGAAAACCGGCCGCCTCGAATCACCAAGGCGGAGCTGGAACGGGCGACGGCGCTGTACTTTACGCGCAATTAGACGCGACGTCTTAACGCCCTCCTCTCGTCGAGCCCCGGGAACGTAAGTGAGGGATTGGCGCCGATCCCCTCACTTACGTTCGGGGCTAGACGGTCGGTTACCAAGCCTCCGCCATCCATTGGGCGGGCGTCCGGTCTCGAGCACTGTGCTGGTTGTGCCGCAATCAATGCGGTTAGACTGAAGGTGTCTCCCTCATGAAGATCCTGCTGGTGTCTACTTACGAACTGGGCCGCCAGCCCTTTGGCGTGGCGTCAGCAGCCGCGTGGCTCCTCCGCGCCGGTCATCACGTGCGCTCAATCGACACCAGCCGGGAGGCATTATCCCCCGAATTGTTTCCCGATGCCGGGATGATCGCCTTCCATCTGCCCATGCATACCGCTACGCGGTTGGCGGCGCCGCTCATCGCACAAGCTCGCCAAGCAAATCTGAAAGCACATATATGCTGCTTCGGGTTGTACGCCCCGCTGAATGAGAGTTATCTGCGCCAGCTCGGCGCTCAAAGTTGTCTAGGCGGCGAGTTTGAAGCGCAATTGGTCCGGCTGGCCGCGGGAAACGACACCGTACCAGTGTCGTTGGACCGGCTGAAGTTTATCACGCCCGACCGGACGTCCTTCGGCGGGCTCGAGCGGTACGCAAAGCTGCAAATCGGTGGCGAGCAGAAACTCGCCGGCTACACCGAAGCCAGCCGGGGCTGCAAACATCGCTGCCGCCACTGTCCGATTGTGAATGTGTATGACGGCCGCTTTCGCGTGGTTCAGGCGGAGGTCGTACTCGCCGACATTCGCCAGCAGGTAGAGGCGGGCGCTGCCCACATTACTTTCGGAGACCCCGATTTCTGGAACGGACCGGCGCACGCCATGCGCATCGTCGAGGCGCTTCACAAAAACTTCCCGAATGTTACCTACGACGCCACCATCAAGGTGGAACACCTTCGCAAGCATGCCGGCTTATTGGCCGCCTTGAAACGAACCGGCTGTGTCTTCGTGACCAGCGCCGTGGAATCGATCGACGATGGCGTGCTGGCCCGGCTGGAAAAAGGGCACACGCAAGACGACTTTCTCAGGGTGGTGCGCGACTTCCGTTCCCGGGGCCTGGCGCTCTCGCCGACCTTTATCGCGTTCACCCCTTGGACGAAGCTGGAAGACTACCGGCGATTGCTGGCGGTCATCGAGGACCTCGACCTGATTGAAAATGTCAGCCCGGTACAGCTTGCACTCCGGTTATTGATTCCGTCCGGTTCACGGTTGCTCGAACTAGAGGATATCCCGCTCACGGATTTCGACCAGTCCGCGCTCCTTTGGCGCTGGCGTCACTCCGATCCGGAAGTGGACCGTGTCGCTGCGCGTGCGCTGAACATAGCGGCCATGCCCGGGTCCCGGCGCGAACTCTTTTCGCGGTTCTGGCAGTTGGCGGAAGGAACAACATGGCAGCCTCGGCCAGACTTGGTGTCGCGCGCCGCCATTTCTGGCGCCATTCCTTACATGGATGAGCCCTGGTATTGTTGAGCGGAACCCTCTGAGGGCCAGTTGGCCTTGCTCTGACTGCCCGGCCCAATTCGATCTAGAAGTTCCATTAGTACTTTTGGTTCTAATGATTGAGTACTAAGTTTGCTGGTTTGGCTACGCGAGAAGATGCTCGCGTTCACGGCTGGATCAAAACCCGATGCCGCCACGCACCCACAACTGTTTGTCGCTCATTATCAGCGAGTTAGGAGAACGCGCAACAACCACGCCCCACCGGCAATTCCACTCTCAGCGGCCTTTGGACTAACCCATTCGGATAGTTTCCGCTTTGGTTGAATTCGTTTAAGATCGGGCAGTAGAGACGCGACATGTCGGACGGTTGCGCGGTTCCAGCAGTCCGAATCTCTCGAAAGCGAGCCGCAGTTTTTAATTAAGTTTCAAGAGGTCATAGAGGTCTTATGCGATACGTGCTTCGGGGGGCTCCGGTTGCCCTATCTGTTCTTGCTGGATTCGCCATTCTGGGGAATGGCGGAGCGCAGAACCTTTCGATTACGAATTACCAGGTGGTCAGTCAGCAGGTGATCACCCCGACGCAGTCGCGTGTGACGTATCGTGCCGATCTCGTCAACGCCAGCTCATCTTTCGCCTCGGTCTCGGCTACCGCGTCAACAACGAATCCTTTCATGGTTCGCATCGTCCCGGGTCAAGACACCCTGACGTTCGCGCCCGTTCCGGCCAACAGTCAAGTGACCAGCCTCAATACATTTTCCGTATTGGTGAATCCGAACGTTCCGTTTGATTCCTCGGCGTTGTCATTCACCTTCCAAGCCGTCGCGGGACCCCTAAGCGCAAACGCCGGCCCAAACCAGACCGTCAAGGTTGGGAGCACGGTGACATTGAATGGCAGCGGATCCACCAGCCCCGGTGGTCCCCTCATGTACAGTTGGGTGTTTCTCTCCCGGCCTCCCACCAGCACGACCGTCCTGGTAAATCCCGCCAGCGTGATGCCGACCTTCGTTGTTGATGTAGCCGGCAATTACGTCATACAACTCACCGTCAGCAGTGGCGGGCAATCGAGTTCCGCCACCGTGATGGTAAGCACTGGAAACATTCCGCCAGTAGCGAATGCCGGTCCTAATCAGACTGTGGTTGTGGGCTCTACGGTCACTCTCGATGGCAGCGGTTCCTTCGACGCCAACAGCAATCCGCTCACGTATGCGTGGTTCATTTCTTCCAAGCCGAGCGGCAGCCAGGCGACGCTTACCGGCGCGGGTACCGTCAATCCGACGTTCGTCGCCGACGTAGCGGGTAATTATGTGATTCAACTGCTGGTGAACGACGGGATTTCCAATAGCAACATTGGGGTGGTGACGATTTCCACCGTGAGTTCTCCTCCGGTGGCGAATGCCGGCCCCAATCAGGTGGTAGATATCGGCACGCTGGTTCAGTTGAACGGCGCTGGCTCGACCGACGTCGATGGCAATCTGCTGACTTACCTGTGGAATTTGAACTCGGTTCCTGCGGGCAGCAATGCAGTTCTCAGCAACAATACCATCGTGAACCCGACCTTTAGGGCCGACCTCGGCGGGATTTATGTTGCGCAGTTGATCGTCAGCGATAACGGACTGAACAGCAAGGCGTCCACCGTAACCATTGCCGCGCAAAGCCCGCTGGCGCCTAGCGCCTTTGCCGGGCCGAACCAAATGGTGACCATTGGATCTACGGTCCTGCTGAGTGGCAGCGGTACCGATCCGCAGAATCTGCCGCTGACGTACATGTGGTCGTTGAGTACGCCGGCCGGCAGCAAGGCGGTTTTGTCCAACGCCACTCTCCAGAATCCGACGTTTCTCGCGGATGTGCCGGGCACTTATGTGGCTCAGTTGATTGTCAGCGACGTCAACCAGTCCAGCCTACCATCCACAGTCACAATTTCGAACGTTGACCCCCCGCCCGTGGCCAACCCGGGAGCGAGCCAGAATGTTCCGGTGCTGGCCACCGTTGTTCTCAACGGCAGCGGGTCATCGGACAGCGATAATAAGCCGTTGACCTATTCCTGGTCGTTCATGAAAATTCCCACGGGAAGCGCAGCGAAGCTGGCTATGGCAAACACAGCTACTCCGACGTTTGTAGCCGATGTGGCCGGCATGTATGTAGTGCAACTGATCGTCAACGACGGTTTCCTCAACAGCGCTCCGATGACGGTGACCATCACCGCCACGACCACTGTGATCACGCTCTCGCCCAGTCCGCTGACACTGGTCACGGGCCCCGCTAATTTGACACTGACGCTGTCGGCCCCGGCGTACCCCGCCGCGGGTCAGGTGATCAATCTTTCGAGTAGCAATCCGGGCGCGGCAACCGTACCGGCCACCATCACGGTTCCGCAGGGCGCGACCAGCGTAACCGTGACGGTCAGCCCGGGCGGCGCCCAGGGCAGCACCACCATTACGGCCTCAGAACCCGGATTTACCACCGGGACAGCCATGGTGATTTCGAATGTTTCGCAGATCATTCTGCCCGTCGGCGTCACCCTAGGACCCAACTCTACCGCTTACTTCCAGGTGACACTGGCGACTCCATCGGTCGGCGGGACGTTCGTGTCGCTGAGCAGCAGTAATACTGGCGTCGTTACCGTGAACCCAACGTATTTCCTCATTCCGGCCGGGGCGACGACGCCCACGCGCCCGCCACAACTGACCGGCGTAGCTTTCGGGACCGCGACCATTACCGCCTCGTCAACCGGATTGACATCCTCGAGCCAAATGGTCTCAGTGACCGGAAGTCTTAGTTTTTCGCCTCCGACCCTGACCATCACTGCAAATACCAAACACCAACTAACGTTGACCCTCTCGTCTCCAGCGCCGGCCGGCGGCTTGACGATCAACATCAGCGTCGACAATTCGGCGGTGGCAACGGTTCCGGCAACGGTGGTGATCCCGGCCAACGCAACGTCAATTGGCGTATCGGTGACCGGCGTCGCCTCGGGGACTACGCTGGTGCACGCCAGCCTGCTGCCAATCCTGGCCGACACCACCGCCACGGTTACCGTGCAGTAGTCGGTAGCGACCCCGATCAGGTTACAGCCAGGAGTTGCGCCTCCCGGCTGTAACCCGTAACGCGACGGTTATAATCATAGAGCCTTGACCAGTTCCGCGAGCAAACCTGTCCGAGTAAGTGAAGTGTGCCCGTTCCACGCCTCTCGCGAAGTGGTCCGAAAATTCCTACGTCTTGCACCCAAAAGCAGTAGTCCCGGTACTTATGTGAGGGTTCAGGACTTGCAGTAATGGCCTGGGCGGTTCATACTTTGAAACGACCCTAGTATGACAGGCTTACCAAGACCGATTCTGACCGGATTGCTTCTCCTTTCCGGCTTGCTCCCAACCGCCTTGGCCGGGCCGGTTCTGTTCGACTATGGCTTGAATCTGTCGGGTTCAATCTACACTTTCGCAGGGCCGTCTCTTCCCGCAAACGTCGACACCAGCGGGTTTGATTTCGATACCGGCTTAGGAACCATCCTGGTTGATTTTGACCCGGGAGTAGCCGGCAACTACTTTGTCGACACCTATATCGAGGATGACCTTTCCGCGCTATTTGGGAACGAGCAAGGCTCCGTATCCGGCACTCCAGCGACCGGCCAAACCTGGGAGATCAGCACTCCCGGGGCGGGCCTCATGAGCGGCGACGGCAACGTGATCGATGCCTTCGGATCGGACAGCTTCAACGACACCAACCTGAGTACTTCGAATCCGCCCTTCGACGTTGCGCTGGGCATGGGATTCCATTTCTCCCTGGGAGCCAACGACACTGCCGTCGTTGCGTTTACCGTTTCCGAGACCGCGCCGGCCGGATTCTATCTCAGACAGTTCGACGCGGACGATCCTTCAAACCAGATCTTTTTCGACGGCGACGTTAGCATTACGACCGCCCAGTCCTCCATACCAGAACCCGTGTCCTTGTTACTAACTCTGTCGGGGTTACTGACTCTGGCGGGAATCGTCAGTGTGCGAACACTCCGAGCGTAATTCGTCCCGTAAGCGGGACACCAAATATTAATCATGGCTATTCAATTCAGGACGTCTTTTCTCGCGGCATGGTGGTTTCCGCAAACGGTACGGCGCGCCGCCCGGACGATCGCCCCGGCCTTGTTGGTTTCTAGCGTACTTCTCTCAGCCGCGCCTCCTCCGGCGCAGTTATTCGGCCCTGGTGGATCGACTATCAATCCAACCGGCAGCATCGGCAAGCCGGAATATCTGGATTCACTGGGCGGAGCGCCGGATCTTACGCTGCCGATCCGGGGAATAACGCTACCAAAAACGCATCGCGACCTAACTCCCGGTACGCTGGTCAATACCTCCACCGGCAACTTATACCTGTCGTTCACCGACGTGGCTTACCCCGGCGTGGGACTGCCTTTCCGCTTTATCCGCTCTTATAACGCTCAGGACAGTTATTCCGGGCCGCTCGGCGCCGGCTGGACGCATAGCTACAACATCTTCCTCACGCAGGATGCTTTTGGGAATGTCACGGTCAAAGAGTCGGATGGCCACGAAGTCATTTTCGATTTGGAGTCTGGGATTTATTTGGCGGCCACGCCCGGCGATTTCGACTCGCTCCAACAAACTCCCAGTGCTTTCGTGCTCACCCGCCATAATCAGGTGCGGTTCATTTTTACGCTGAGCGGCCAACTTATCCAGATCGTGGATCGCAACGGGAATCATCAGGACTTCAGTTACTCTCCGGCCGGGTGCCTGATCTCCATCACGGATACATCCGGACGTGTTTTCTCTCTGTCGTATGATGTAAACAACCATCTGACTAGCCTTACGGACCCGGCGGGCCGAGTTTTCACTTATCAATACATCTCAGGGGAATTAGTGGGCACAAAGGACCAGACGCTTGGGTCGACGAGCTTCGGATATAGCGGAGGCTTGTTGACAACCTTAGTCAGTCCCAGAAGCATTCAAGTATTGCAGGTCAGTTATGATTCCTCCTCGCGCGTGACTCAATGGAACGATGGCAATGGGCTGCCCATTAACTTCACTTACAATGCCCCTCCCGCGGCGACCATAATTGTTGACCGCAGAGGGAATACGACCCAACACTCTTACGACGCTAATCTGCAACTGGTTCAAGTGACAGACGCTTTGGGCGGTCTTACCAAGACCACCTACGATTCCAACAATGAGCGTTTGAGCGTCACCAATCCGCTTGGCAATACTACGTCTTACGGTTATGACGGCTCTGGTAACATGACCAGCATCACCGACGCGTTGGGCAATGTTACGCAGTACACCTACAACGCGACCAATGACAAGCTAACGTCCAAGGTTCCGCTCGGGTACGTTACTACCTATGTTTACGACGCCAACGGGAACCGGCTGAGCAGCAAAGATCCACTGGGTGATACGACTCGCTTTGCTTATAACACGCAAGGTGAAGTGATTAGTACGACGGATGCGAATGGTCACCTTACCGGGTTCACTTACGACGGAAACGGGAATCTCACCGCGGTTAAGGACCCCCTGGGTAACGTGACAAATTATGCGTACAATGCCGCCGGCGACCAGGTGTCCGTCACGGACGCCAAAGGGAACGTTACCAACTACGTCTACGACAATCTAGATCGGCTGACTTCGGCCACCGATCCCTTGTCTAATGTAACGCAATACTCCTACGACGGTGACAGCGACCTGATCTCGACGCTGGAGCCCACCGGAACTACTATCGGCTATACTTACGACAATACGGAACGCTTGGTCAACATTAGCGCACCTTCTTTCTCCGTGACCTCGATTTATGATGGCAATGGAAACCGCATCAGTATGACGGATAACGGCGGCCACACGACGGCCTACGTCTATGACGCGTTAAATAGAGTCACTTCGATCACGCAGCCATCGTTTGTCCCCGTGCCTAACCCCCCATCGCCTCCGCGCACTGTTTTTTACGCCTACGACGCCGCTGGCAACCGCATAATGTTGACCTACCCCGATGGGAAGACGATCCAATATGCGTATGATGCCGATAACCACCTGATTCAGGTGACCGACTTCTCTTCCAACGTCACGACTTACGGATACGACAAAGACGGGAACCGCATTTCCACCAGTTACCCGAACGGAGCCTCCCAGGCCACGCTATTCGATGCCGCGGGCCGTACAGTGACGATTCGTAACATTACGAAAACGGGATCGGGCCTGCTGGCGACGATCTTCAAGTACATACTTGACCCCGCGGGCAACGTGCTTCGGTCTACGGATGCACTGGGCGCAGTGAACACCTTCACCTATGACGCCGCCAATGAGCTGATCTCTGCTCAAACTTCAGCCGGGGCCACCACTTACGCCTATGATGCGACAGGCAATCGCACTACCATAACGGCGCCAGGCTCGAATGTAACCGGTTTTGCCTATAATGCCGACAACCAGCTTGTTTCGGTGACTACCAGTATTTTCGAAGAGGATTTCACTTACGACGCCAACGGAAATCGGATAACGAGCGCGGGCAAATCCGCCCTCGTCTATACCTACGACGCGCGTAACCGTCTGATTGGCGTGAGCGACGATGAGACGGGTTTCAATGAGAACTTCTCCTATGATGGCGACGGTAATCGGGTCGCGGAGACCATGGCCGCCGGCGCTATCGAGTGGGTGAACGATCTGTCGTCGTCGCCCCTGGTGCTGGAGTTGCAACAACTGGATCCAACGGGAAGCATTAGCTATGTACGCGGAGCTGACTTGATCTCGGAATACAATTCCAACTCCGGCGTGACCAGCTTCTTCCATCAGGATGTACTGGGCAGCATCGTTGGCTTATCCAACTCTGCCGGGATGTTGGTTGCTCAAAGCGTGTACGATCCTTGGGGACAGGGCGTAGGAGTGGGCGCAGAATTCCAGTTCACCGGCGAATCCATCGACCCCGGCACCGGTCTCTACTATTTGCGAGCGCGTTACTATGATCCGCAGGACGGAATCTTCATTGCGCCCGATCCGCTCCCTGGTTCGAACCAAACGCCGGCAAGCAAGAATCACTACACGTATGCGCTCAATAATCCGTTGCGATTCACGGATCATACCGGACTTCGTGGGAGCGCTGCTCCGATTTTCTGCTCGGACGGGACTGTGTTGTTCCCAGCATCCACTTACGCCGATTGCCCGTTGCCTGCCTTTCCAGGCGACCCCGGGTTGACCACCGGCCGTTAGTGCATCCGTCATCTCCGACGCAGTCCGCCCGAGTCCGTCAGTCACCGGCCCCGACCGTGAGGGAGGGGACCGCTGGTGTCCTCGCCTAAAAGGTTACTCGCACAATTAGCTGGATCTGCCGGCCCGTATCGTTTACAGGCGACAGAACAGGCAAAGCGGCATTCGTGCTCGGCTGCGTCCTGCCATAAGTGGCGACTCCAAAAAAGCCGGAAGCCAGATTGAAGTTGGGAACGTTCAAATTCGCGTGGTTGAGAAAGTTGAAAGCGTCGGCCCGAAAGGTGAGCCGGCCGGATTCACCGAGCCAAGGGAGCGCGAAAGAGCGGCTGATCGAAATATCGATGTTATAAAACCCCGGCCCGGTAAACTCGTTGCGTCCCGTGTTTCCCATAGTCCCCGGCGCGGGATTCGCGAACGCCGCCGCGGACAGCACTTGCACGCCGCCCGCTACCGGCGTGCCGGGCGATAGCGCCGCCGGGTTCACCAGCTCAGCTCTTGTGTTGTAGGGCAAAACGTAGGGCAAACCCGCGAAGACCGTGAACGGCGCTCCCGAGCGAAAAGCGGCGAGCTGAGAAAACGTCCATCCGCGAAACAAAACTGCTTCCTTAGTAGACGAAAAGACCGCGGGTAGATTGAATACGGAAAAGAACACCAGATTCTGCCGCTGGTCGAAATCCGCGTTGCCGCGATCCGAGCTGCCGTTGTACTCCTGACTGAACGCGGAAATGTCCAACCGCCCCAGTTGGGATGTCGTGAGCACGGTTGGGCTAAGGTTGAAATAGTCGCTCCGCAACACCTCGCTTTGGTTGTCGATCGCATGGCTCCAGGTGTAAGCTACCTGAAACTGCGCGTGTGCGCTGGTATGACGCAGCACCACGGCCAGGGCGCTGTAATCGGAGTCACCCTGATTCGCGCGATAGTTGATCGGTTGACCCAACTCCCCGGCCAGATCGCGGTTAATGACATCCTGTGTCAGCAGTTCCCGCCCTAACGATCCCAACGCGTTTGCTTCCATAGTCCATCCGGTTGCGAGCCGCTGCTGAATACCAAAGAAAAAGCTCTGCACGTACGGAGTTCGCAAGTTAGGCTGGAAGAGAGTAAGCGGCCCAAAGATGGACTGCTGGGAGTAATTGGCGAACGCCTTATCGACCCCTTTATAAGCGTAGTAAGGCAGAACCTGTGGAATGGGCGTTGTCAGGTAAGGAGGCTGGCTGGCAACGTAGTTGTAAGTAGACAGGACATAGGTGTTATTGCGCAGGTTCTGCCAGATGTTATCGAAAAAGCGATCATAGTAAATGCCATATCCACCCCGGATCACGGTGTTATTGAGGTGTGGGGGACTGTACGAAAAGCCGACGCGCGGCGCGAAGTTATTCTTTTGGGAATGATAGATGGCCTCGTTACCGCTCCCCGGGAGGAACAGTGTGGCGTTCGCCACGCGCTCCGCCAAGGTCGACCCGGCGCCCAGCTCCACCAGCGTGTCCTTATTCGGTCCGGTGTTTTGCGGCGAGCCAAAGGCGTCGTAGCGCACGCCTAGATTCACTACCAGCCGGGACGTCACCCGGAACGTGTCTTGTAGAAAGAAGAAACCTTGTGTCTGCCGGTATTGGCGCCCAAACTGGGGCAACTGAAACGCCGGGAGCGCATTACGGTCGACCGGAGCGCGAAACTCCAGGACGCGGTCGACGGCAAACGCGCCGATGCTCTGGAATGCGTATTCGCCATTGTCGTCTGGCGATAGCGTTCCCGTTATGCCGCGCAGCAGGAGCCCTCCTCCGGCCGTAATCAAATGAGGACCATGCGACCAAACCAGGTTGTCTATTAGCTGGCCGGTTCGATTCCGGTTGTCGAAAGTAGTGAATAAATCCGGACTACTGGGAAGCTCAACCCCCGGAACCGTGACCAGAGGGACGTCGGGATGGTTGCGGGGAAGATTAAAAACGGTCCACGTGCCGCCTAAGCGGGCTTCGTTGGTTAAATTGGCTCGTAGCAGGCTTTGGGCCCCTATTGCGAACCCATATGCATTGTCGTCGGCGCCCGTAACAAACGCGGGGTACGGAGTCCATATAAAATCCGGACGCGAGGTCCGGCTCACTACCGGCCGGAACATGATCCGGTGTTTGCCGCCGTCCAATAAATAGTCTGCCCGCGCCAAGCCCAGCCAGCGGTTAATAGAGACAGGTGGAGTAACCGTTATCGGCGCGGTTAAGTTAGTTCCGGCGGTAACTTGCGGACCCGGAAATTCGGTCAGCAGCGTTCGCGCCATGCTGGTAGCGGGCGTCAGGCTGAATAAATATGTGGTCGGCACGGTCATCGTTTCCGGCGGTTCTAACGAGCGGCTGCGGAAGTAATCCAAGGATGCCGAAAAAAACAAGCGCTCGCTTAAGATGGGGCCCCCCACCTGGAATCCAGGCTCGTCTTCTTTGTCGGGCTCGCGCCGGATTCCGTTCAGATTCGACTGAAAGTCGTTGGCATTGAGCACGTCGTTCTTCAAGTCGAAATAGCCGACGCCATGCCACTCGCTGGTACCCGCTTTAGTAACTGCGTTCGCCACGTAGCCGGCCGTTCCGCCATACTCCGCCGAGAAGTTGCTGGTGGACAAGCGATATTCCTGGATCGCTTCCGGCGCCACTGCGCTCACCGGGCCACTCACCAGGTAATTATTGAACTCCAGGCCATCCAGCAGAAAGGTCGATGTAGCCGACCGCTGCCCGTTGGCCGAAAGCCCCAGGCTGCGTGCCGTGGTGGTGTCGGCTGTGACGCCCGGTTGAGTAACTAACATGTCGAATACGTCGCGCCCCGCCAGCGGCAGATCTTCAATCTCCTTGGGGCTGACAACGTCCGATATCGAGGACTGGAGCGTGCCTTCCTTTCCGGTGTTCGCTTCGAAGGTCCCCGACTTACTGCTGTCCACGTCCGGACCAAAGTAAGTGACAATGGTCTTGGACCCCGGGAGGAACACGCTGCGGTATTCGCCAGACTCCCATACGTCGGTCAGCGGCCGCAGCAGGAAGTTCAGCTCGATTCTTCCGGAAACCCGCAACTCCAGCTCTTGCACTTCCTGCGACTGATACGCCGGGGCGGTCACCCGGATTTCGTACTGTCCCGGGGAAAGAAGCGGCAACGCAAAATAGCCCGATTCCTGGCTCGGCGCACCGCCACTGTCATTGGTCGCCGGGTTGAGGAAATGCACTTCGGCGCCGCCAACGGGTCTCCCATCCCGCGAATTCAAGATGCGCCCGGTAATGAGGCCCTGGGTAGTTTGAGAGAACGCTCCAGGCTGCCATAGTGCAAGGACCGCTAGCCCCATGACGCTTCCGGCTGCTAATCGGCTGATCACGATAAACCCTATCGTACCAACGCAAAGCCGGGAAGCAACTAAGTCGGGAAAATCCTGCGATATCGTAGGCTGCATGGAACCAGCGCAATCCAAACGCGAAGATCCCGACTGGGTCAAGCTGGCGGCGCAAGCCCACATTCACTACCACGTGCCGGGCATGGAACAGGTAGTGGTGCGGCGGCAAAGCCTCTCCACCGGCCCTGAATTCGATTTATACGCTTCAACGGAAAGCGCACCCGCGCCTGGCGTGATTCTGATCCACGGAGGGCCGATACCGCCCAACCTGCTGACCACTCCCAAGAACTGGGGCCTTTTTCAATCCTACGGGCGGCTACTCGGCGCCTCCGGCTTGTCCGCCATTATGTTCGACCATGGATTTTACGGGCCAGAGCATGTAACGCAAGCGATCGAAGACATTCAAACCCTGGTTCAGAATGTGCGTGAGCATGCAAACGCGCTGAATCTCGACGCGGATCGGCTGTGCCTGTGGGCCTTCTCGGGCGGTGGCATCTTTCTGAGCCCGTTTCTGCGCGAAGCGCCCGCGGCCATCCGCTGCGTTATCGCTTATTATGCTGCGCTGCACGCACAGACGCCCGAGTTTTCTCCGCTCACACAGCTTGCCGAGAACACCGGAAACTTGCCGGCTTTGTTGATTGCCCGCGCCGGACTCGACATGCCCGCTTTGAACGAGGCCATGGACCAATTTATCCAACAGGCGCTAAAGAAAAACACTACCATCGACGTTTTGAACCACGCCGCCGGCCAGCATGGATTCGATGTTCGCGACGACAACGAACGGACGCGGGATATTTTGCGGCGCACGGTAGAGTTTATCCGGTTGCAGGTGGCCAAGTGAACGCCGTCACTGCGCCCGCAATCGACACGCCCGGCGGACTCACCGGTTTGCCGATTTGGATTGCGGCCCGGAACGGAACCCCCGGAGAGAGAGCGCAATTTACTTTACCAACCGGCAACTTCGGGGGTAAATAGCCCTCTTCCGGTTTTGTTGCCCGGACCATGAAATTTCGTAAACTGTTGAGACCAATACACCTAGTAAGTTGAGGTTGGTCGAACCTCCGGTGACTGAAATCATTCGGTTAACGCAAGGAAGCGCCGCAGCCACAACCGGGATCGATGCCCGGGTCCGGCGTTTGGTGAGTAACCAGCGTAACCGATTTGATCGTCAAGACTTTAGGTAACCTTTGTTCGGTCCGATTTTCCCATGACGCCGTTCGCTTTCGGTCCTTTTGTATCTTTGTTTTCCTGGCTGGCGTTTTGCCGGCTGGCGCTGATTTGCGCGCTGGGCCTGCCCGCCTTTGGCCTGGATTCCAACCGCGCGCTCACCCAGGCTTTTCACCGCATCTGGCAAAGCCCGGAAGGACTTCCGCCAACGGCGATCCGCGATATCCGGCAGACTCAGGACGGATTTCTGTGGCTGAGTACCGATCAAGGACTTCTCCGGTTCGATGGCGTACACTTCAGCTCGCTGGCGGAGATTGCCGGATTCACTGCCGATCAGGATGGCACGGGTCAACTCCTTGAGGACAAGCAACATAACCTATGGGCCATCGATAATCGGGGCGGATTGCTCCGGATCCAAGGCTCGCGCCACGTTGAACAATTTCCGGAGAAACTTCACTGCCTGGCGGCGGGGTCCGGCAACGATCTGTGGGGCTGCGCCGCAGATGGCTTGGCCCACCGAAATTCCCAGGGACGGTGGGAAACTTATCCATCCGCCAACATCGAAAAAGCAAGCCTGCGACAGGACGGCACGGTTTGGACGGGAGGGCACGGCAACGTCCTCCAGATCTGGGATGGCCGGCAGTTCCATTCCTATGTCTTGCGCCAAGCGCCGCCTTATGCCGTAGTGCAAGCGATGCTGGCGGGACGCGACAACACCTTGTGGATTGGCACTTCCGACGGGCTCATCGAGCTGCGGGATGGAACCGAGCAGCTTCGAATGGCCGGCCAAATCCTATCTTTGGCCGAGGGCGCCAATGGCAGCATTTGGGTGGGAACCAGCGAAGGTCTCACCCGGCTGAAGGGATCGGAGGCGCAGAGCTTCGGGGCAAAACAGGGACTGTCTCAAAGCACGGTTTTCGCGATTTACGAGGACCGCGAGGGCAGTATCTGGGCGGGCACCAAGCGGGGATTGAATCAGTTTCTGGACCGGCGCACCATCCCCATTACGACCTCCGAAGGACTGCCGAGCAACGACACCGGCCCGGTTTTTCAAGACGCCGCCGGAAATCTGTGGGTCGGCACAATTGGGGCCGGACTGACGCGAATGGAAGGCGCCCGCACTTCGGTGCTGACCCAGCGCAACGGGCTGGCAAGCGACGTGATTTCCGCGCTGGGAGGCTCACCTACGGGCGAATTGTGGATCGGTACCGCTGCCGGTTTGAACCGGTTAGAGCAGGGCCGGGTGACTTCGATTGAGGGCCTGCCGTCCAACGCCATAAGAAGTCTTTATTCCGATCGCAAGGGAGAACTCTGGGTGGGAACGGCCGATGGCCTGGCGGTGTTGCGAAACGGCCGGATCGTCATGACGCGCAAGTTGGGTGCGCCAGTCTGGTCGTTCGGTGAAGACGCCGCCGGCGATATTTACGCCGCGGTTGGTTCCACGGGAGTGATTGTGTTCGGGCCGGATTCGCTGGAACAAATTCCCGGACGAAGGATTGCGCTGCGCAATGCGGACGTTTTATACGCCGATGGCGATCTCCTCTGGACCGGCACGGTGGGCGGAGGATTGGCCCTGCTACGTAATGGCCAAGTGATGCATTTTACGTCGCGGGATGGCTTGTACGACGACGACATCTACGGGATCACCAGCGACAATCAGGGCGGTTTGTGGCTGGCTTCGAGCAAAGGCATTTTCTGCGTGAAGCGGTCGGAGTTGCTGGCTTTCGCCGCAGGGAGACGCAAGCGCATCACCAGTACGGCATATAGCCCGCTCGATGGCTTACAAATCGTCGAATGCAAATCCGGCATTTCGCCGGCCGCCTGGCGCCTGAAAGATGGCCGGCTGTGTTTCTCCACGATTCGAGGACTTCTGGTGGTGGACCCGGCGCGTCTATCGGTGAAACTAGCCCCGCCGCCGGTCTCCATCGAATCGATGACCGTCGATGGACGCACCCAAGACCCGGCGAGCTTGGAACCGCTTTCGCCGGGCAACAAGAACATTGAGTTTCAATACGCCGGTTTGAGTTTCCGGTCGCCCACCCGGCTGACCTTCCGCTATAAGCTTGAAGGGTTCGACCGGGACTGGATTGAAGCCGGATCGCGGCGTGAGGCGTTCTATACCAATGTGCCTCCCGGCAACTATCGCTTCCGCCTGAGTTCCTGTAATGTTGACGGAACTTGCAATGAGGCCGGGACATCGGTGGCGTTCGCCGTGCCGGCTCATTTGTATCAGCGCGGATGGTTCCTGGCCGGTGCGCTTTTGTTATTGGCAGTGGCGGGCCGCGTGGCCTACCGGATGCGGATTCAGCACCTCCGGCGCGATTTCCGCCTGGTTCTCGGCGAACGCACGCGTATCGCGCGAGAGTTACACGACACGCTAATTCAGGGATTTTCGGGAGTCACCATGCAGATGCAGGCGCTCTCGGTAGCGTTGCCCTCGCAAAGCCGGGAGAAACTGCACGAGATCATCGATGACGCGGGAAACTGTTTGCGCGAGGCGCGGCGCTCCGTTGCCGGGCTGCGCGGAAACCCTCAAGGCGCTAGTGGCCTGCCTGGATCGCTGGGCCGGGCAGCCAAACAGACCACGGCTTTTCGTAGAGTGGCGCTGGACTTGGGTGACGTTCCCGACGGCCTGCCCGCGCAGGCGGAAGAAAATCTCTTGAAGATCGCCCAGGAGGCAATTACCAACGCAGAAAAACACTCCGGCGCCGATCTGTTGAAAGTATCGTTGCGTGGAAACGAAAAGGCGCTCCGGCTCTCGGTGCATGACGATGGAGCGGGATTCGAAGAGAACGAGCGGACCTACCGCGCCGGGCATTACGGTCTGATCGGAATGCGAGAGCGTGCCGAAAGCATCGGCGCGGAGTTCCGGATCACGAGCAAGCCGGGGCACGGAACGCTGGTGCTAGTGACGCTGCCGCTGGAGAAGTGTGGGGCAGGCTAGTAGCCTGGGGCGGGTTATTAGCCCGCCCCGCACGGGTTTTGCCTGTGCACCTCCGTCTAACCCCGAACGTCAGTGAGGGGATTGGCGCTCGATCCCCTCACTAACGTTCGGGGCTAGTCAGGTGTGAATATGGTTCGGGTCAGGTGTGGATATGGTTCGGATCAGGTGTGGATATGGTTCGGATCAGATGTGGATATGGTTCGGATCAGGTGTGGATATGGTTCGGATCAGGTGTGGATATGGTTCGGGTCAGGTGTGAATATGGTTCGGGTCAGGTGTGAATATGGTTCGGGTCAGGTGTGAATATGGTTCGGGTCAGGTGTGAATATGGTTCGGGTCAGGTGTGAATATGGTTCGGGTCAGGTGTGAATATGGTTCAGATCAGGCGTGAATATGGTTCAGATCAGGTGTGAATGTGGTTCAGATCAGGTGTGAATATGGTTCAGATCAGGTGTGAATATGGTTCAGATATGGAGAAACTCCAGCCGCGGGTTATTAACCCGCCCAGGGCCGATTAGGAATCGGCCGCAGGTTAATGACCTGCCCCACAAGTAGTCAGGCAGGGATAACGGGAATGGAAACTCTGAAAAAATTGGTGTTCTGTGGTCCGACACCCTGGTTGGGCTTGCAAGGGCGGCACGAGGCGACGTAAATGGAAAATTCTGAGCAAATTCGCGTTTTGTGCGTAGACGACCACCCGCTCGTGCGGAAGGGGATCGCTTCTCTACTCTCGACCGAATCCGACATGGTGCTGGCCGGTGAAGCCTCCACTGGGCACGAGGCCATGGAACTCTTCCGCCGCTTTGAGCCGGACGTGACGCTGATGGATCTGCGCCTCCCCGACCTCGATGGTGTCACACTGACCCGAATGATCCGGCAGGAGTTTCCCGAGGCCCGCATCCTGGCGCTGACCAGTTACGATGGCGATCAGGATATTTACTCCGCCATTGAGGCGGGCGTGCGCGGATATTTATTGAAAGAAGTCGTTCATGCCGAGGTGTTGCGGGCGATCCGCGCCGTGCACGCCGGAAAGCGCGTGCTTCCACCGGACGTATTGGAACGCCTCAGTGAACATTTTCCGCAAATCGCATTGACGCCTCGAGAGGTCGAGGTTCTGGCCTTCGTCGCCCAAGGATTCGCCAACAAGGACATTGCCAGCAAGCTGGGAACTGCTAGCGGGACGATCAAAATGCATGTGCAGAACATTCTCGGGAAACTGGGCGCCTCGGACCGCACCCACGCCGTAACCATCGCCATCCAGCGAGGGATTCTCCACGTATAATCTGAGCCTCTGCCAAATGGCATACAATAAACTGGCCGTTCGGCAGTTTGCCTGCAACTTGGTAGATCGGGATACTAAAGGAGGCGTTAGAGATCATGAACGATACGCAAGCCTTACAAACTCCGCCTGCACCCAAGCCCGATAGCAAACCTCCGTTGCTGCCCGCGCACGCCGAGCCACCCCCTCCGCGGCGGCGAAGAGGTATCTGGATCTGGCTGGTAATCCTGGTCGTGGCGGCCTTAGCCGGTTACTACTACTGGTCGAAGAGAAAAAGCTCCGCTCCTCAACCGGCGGCCAGCGACACCAGCGGTGGACGGCGGGGAGGCGGACGAGGGGGCGCGGCCGGCCCGATCCCGGTGGTCGCCGTAAAGGCGCAGAAAGGCAACATCTCCGTCTACTACAACGGCCTCGGCGCCGTTACTCCGCTGGCTACGGTAACGATAAAGAGCCGCGTCGACGGGCAGTTGATGTCGGTGCACTATCAGGAAGGCGATATTGTTCACCAGGGCGACCTTTTGGCCGAAATCGACCCGCGCCCTTATCAGGCCACGTTGACGCAGTATGAAGGCCAACTGGTGCGGGACCAGGCACTGCTGGATAACGCCAAGGTGGACCAAACGCGTTACGAAACCCTGCTCAAACAAAACGCGATTCAAGAGCAGCAACTGGCTACCCAGAAGGCATTGGTGGTGCAGGATGAAGGCATCGTGAAAACCGATCAGGGCTTGATCGACGCCGCCAAAGTGAATCTGATATATACCAGGATCACGGCGCCTGTGTCCGGGCGGGTCGGATTGCGGCTGGTCGACGCCGGGAACATCGTGCATGCCTCCGATACCAATGGATTGGTGGTAATCACGCAGATCCAGCCCATCACTGTCATCTTCACTATCGCCGAGGATCAACTGCAAGTGGTGTTGCAGAAATGGCAGCACGGCCAGACTTTGCCGGTGGACGCCTTCGATCGCGCTATGACGCACAAGATTTCTTCCGGAACTCTCACTACCATAGACAACCAGATCGATCCGACTACCGGCACGCTGAAACTGCGCGCCACTTTCGCCAATACGCAAAAAGAATTATTCCCGAATCAGTTCGTGAATGCGCGCCTGCTGGTACAGGAGAAGACGGGCGTAACGACGTTGCCGGTGGCCGCCGTCCAACTCAACTCGCAATCCTCCTACGTATATCTGGTGAAACCGGACTCGACCGTGACCGTGCGCAACATCGTGACTGGCACCACGGAAGGGGATCAAACCGAAGTGACCTCGGGGTTGCAGCCGGGGGATACAGTCGTGATGACCGGCGTCGACAAATTGCAGGAAAACAGCAAAGTGGTGGTTCACTTCCAGGGAGAAAAGTCATCGCAGAATTCGGCCCCGGGGCAGGGACAGGGCCATGCCCAGGGCCAGGGTCAAGCCGGCAAAGGCAAGAAATCCAGCTAGGGCGAATCCGATAACGTTATGAGTCCTTCCCGGATCTTTATTCTGCGCCCCATTGCGACAACGCTGTTAATGGTCGCGATTCTGTTGGCCGGTTTTGTCGCGTACAAGCAGTTGCCCGTTTCTGCCTTGCCCGAGGTAGATTACCCCACCATTCAGATCACGACGTTCTATCCCGGCGCCAGTCCCGACGTGATGGCCTCCTCGGTCACCGCGCCGCTCGAACGCCAGTTCGGCCAGGTGCCCGGTCTCAAGCAGATGACGTCCACCAGCTCCGACGGCAGTTCCGTCATCACGCTGGAATTCAACCTGACTCTGAACATCGACGTGGCCGAGCAGGAAGTGCAGCAGTCGATCAATGCATCCGGCACCTATCTGCCTCCCGATTTGCCGTCGCCTCCGCTCTATAGCAAGACCAACCCGGCCGACACGCCGATTCTTACTCTGGCGCTAACCTCGAGCGACCTGCCGCTGTCCAAGGTAGAAGATCTGGCCGATACGCGGCTGGCGCCGAAGATCTCCCAGTTACAGGGTGTTGGATTGGTTAGCATCAGCGGCGGTCAAAAGCCGGCCGTACGGATTCAAGCCAATCCGACTTCGCTCGCTTCTTTCGGGATCAATCTGGAAGATCTGCGGAGCGCGATTATCGCCGCCAACGTGAATCAGGCCAAAGGCAACTTTGACGGAGCGCACCAGGCATATCAAATTGGCGCCAACGATCAGTTGCTTTCGAGCAACGATTACCGGCCGCTGATCATCGCTTACCGCAATGGCGCGCCCGTGAAGTTGACGGACGTTGCGGACGTGATCGACGACACCGAAAATGTGCGGCAAGCCGCCTGGATGAACGAGACCCCGGCGGTCATCCTCAACATTCAGAGGCAACCGGGGGCCAACATCATCGCGGTGGTAGACCGGATCAACACGCTGCTTCCGCAACTGAAACAAACCTTGCCCGCCTCCATCACGGTCTCCACTTTGACCGATCGGACCAATACCATTCGCGCTTCCGTAGCCGACGTGCAGTTTGAACTGTTGCTCACGATAGCCCTGGTCGTGATGGTGATCTTTTTATTTCTACGCAATATAGCGGCCACCATCATTCCGAGCGTGGCGGTGCCGCTGTCTTTGATCGGAACTTTCGGCATGATGTACATGCTGGGATACAGCCTCAACAATCTCACGCTGATGGCGCTGACCATCTCGACCGGTTTTGTGGTGGATGACGCGATCGTGATGATCGAGAATATTGTCCGCTATATCGAGGAAGGCGAAGATCCCATGCAGGCCGCGCTACGGGGCTCGGCGCAAATCGGTTTCACGATCGTGTCGTTAACTATCTCGCTCATCGCCGTGCTGATTCCTCTGCTATTCATGGGAGATATTGTAGGCCGGTTGTTCCGCGAGTTCGCTGTCACGCTGGCGGTAACCATCATCGTCTCGGCGATCGTTTCGTTGACCCTCACGCCGATGATGTGTTCCAAGCTTTTGAAGCATAAACCGGAATCGACTCAAACGCGGTTCTTCGTCGCTTCGGAAAAAGTGTGGGACTTCATTCTCGCCTTCTACGACCGGACACTGAAAGTGGTGTTACGATTCCAGACCGTGACGCTGCTGGTGGCGGTGGCAACGCTGATCCTCACCGGCGTTCTCTTTTGGATTATCCCCAAAGGCTTTTTCCCGATCCAGGATACCGGGGTGATCCAGGGTGTTTCCGAAGCGGGCCAAACAGTATCATTCCCCGCAATGGCGAAGCTACAGCAACAGCTCGCCCAGGTCATCCTGAAGGATCCCGACGTACAAAATCTGTCGTCCTTCATCGGCATCGATGGCACCAACACCACGCTCAATACGGGAAGAATCCTCATCAATTTGAAATCGCGGGACGACCGCTCGGATACGGCCACCGAAATTATCCAACGCCTGCAGCCCCAACTGGCCTCGCAGGTACCCGGCATCACCCTGTTCATGCAGCCGGTGCAGGACCTCACGGTGGAAGACCGCGTGAGCCGGACGCAATTCCAGTACACGCTCGAAGATCCCAACACCGACGAATTGAACACTTTCGCTCCCAAGATGCTCGCGGCGTTGCAAAAGGAACCGAGCTTGCGCGACGTGGCCAGCGATCAGTTATCGGAAGGCTTGCAAGCCCGCCTGGTATTCGATCGCGGCACCGCGTCCCGGCTGGGCATTCTGCCCTCCACCATCGATCAGACTCTCTACGACGCCTACGGCCAGAGGCAAGTCTCGACGATCTTCACGCAGCTCAATCAGTATCACGTGGTGCTGGAGGTCAAGCCCGGATTTCAGGCCGGCCCGGCGGACCTGGCTCACCTCTTCATCCGGACCGGTATGGGATCGGCGGGAGGAACGGGAGTGGTTTCCGGTGGTTCCGCCGCCACCCAGGTCTTCGGAGCATCCAGTTCCTCGGCCGCCGCCCTGGCGCCCACTTCGTCCTCGGCCGCGTCGTCTTCGATCGCCTCATCGAGTCTCGTCAACAGCCAGATCGGCTCAACGGCGGCGTTTGCCACCGGCGGCCAGGTCCCGCTGGACGCTTTCACGCATTTAGAACTAAAAAGCGTGCCGATCACGGTGAATCATCAAGGTCAGTTTCCAGTGGTCACTTTGTCGTTCAACCTGGCGCCGGGGGCGTCTCTGGGAGACGCCGTGGAAGCCGTCAATCGCGTCAAAGACCAGATAGGCTTGCCGGCCAGCATTCAAGCCTCTTTTCAAGGAACAGCCGAGGCGTTCGAGACGTCGCTGGCCAACGAACCGGTGCTGATTCTGGCGGCGCTCGTGACCGTCTACATTGTTCTGGGCGTGCTGTACGAGAGTTACATTCACCCCGTCACGATCCTTTCCACGCTTCCTTCCGCCGGCGTCGGCGCGCTGCTGGCGTTATTTATTACCCGCAGCGATTTTAGCGTGATCGCACTGATCGGGATTGTCCTCCTGATCGGCATCGTCAAGAAGAACGCTATCATGATGATCGATTTCGCGCTGGATGCCGAGCGCAACGAGCACATGTCGCCGGTGGATTCTATCTATCAAGCCTGCCTGCTGCGTTTCCGGCCCATCATGATGACCACCATGGCCGCGCTTTTAGGTGGTGTTCCGCTGGCCTTGGGCACCGGGACAGGATCGGAGCTGCGCAGACCACTGGGCATCACCATCGTAGGCGGATTGATTTTCAGCCAATTGCTGACCCTCTATACCACGCCAGTGATTTATTTGTGGTTTGACCGGCTGGCCGCGCGATTTGCGCGCAAGCCGGCGGAATATCCCGGCCATGAAGCCGTGCCGGTCACGGGCGATTAAGATGAATATTTCCGCTCCCTTCATCTCGCGGCCGGTAGCCACCACGTTGCTCGTTATAGCGATTGCCTTGGCCGGGGCCGTGGCGTTCCGGATACTGCCGGTGGCCCCTCTTCCACAAGTCGACTTTCCCACCATCTCCGTCAGCGCCGGTCTCCCGGGCGCGAGCCCGGAGACCATGGCTTCCGCCGTCGCCACTCCTTTGGAGCGTCAATTCGGCCGCATCGCGGCGGTGACGGAGATGACTTCGTCCAGCTCGCTCGGATCGACCAGCATCACATTGCAATTTGAGTTGACGCGCAACATCGACGCGGCGGCGCGTGACGTGCAAGCGGCCATTAACGCGGCGCGCGGGTATCTACCCACCAACCTGCCGAACAATCCCAACTACCGTAAGGTGAATCCGGCCGATTCACCGATCTTCATGATCGGCCTGACGTCTACGGTGCTGACCAAAGGCCAGATGTACGATGCGGCATCGTCCATCATGGCGCAAAAAATATCTCAAGTGGCGGGCGTGGGCCAGGTAATCGTGGGCGGAAGCGCGCTGCCGGGCGTCCGGCTCGAGCTGAATCCGACGCAGCTCAACAAATACGGTATCGGCCTGGAGCAGGTCCGGACCGCCGTGAGCGGTCAAAACGCAAACACGCCTAAAGGTCATTTCTCCGACGGCACGACCATGTACGAGGTGGGCGCCAACGACCAGCTCTTCAAAGCGATCGACTATGAACCGCTGATTGTCGGCTACTCCAACGGAGCGGCCGTTCACATCTCCGATGTTGGCCAGGCGGTGGATTCGGTCGAGGACCTGCGCAACGCCGGATATGCCAACGGCAAACCGTCGGTCCTGGTGATCGTGTGGCGCCAGCCCGGCGCCAACATCATCGACACCGTGGACGGTCTCCGCGCGCTGATGCCGCAACTGCAGGCCGCCATTCCCCAGGCGATCAATCTTCGCATCATGATGGACCAGACCGTGACGATCCGCGCCTCGGTGCGCGATGTGGAGCGAACGCTGATCATCTCCATCTGTCTGGTGATTGTGGTGGTTTTCGTGTTCCTCAGAAACGGGCGCGCCACTTTCATCCCCGGCGTAGTGGTTCCCGTGTCTCTGATGGGCACCTTCGGCGCGATGTATCTGCTCGGCTACACGCTGGACAATTTGTCCTTAATGGCGTTATGCGTATCGACCGGGTTTGTGGTAGACGACGCGATCGTGGTGATCGAGAACATCACGCGCTATCTGGAACAGGGGATGAACCCCTTTCGTGCCGCCCTGAAAGGCGCCCAGGAGATCGGCTTCACCGTGATGACGATCAGCATTTCGCTGATCAGCGTGTTCATTCCTTTGCTACTGATGGGAGGCATCGTGGGACGCCTGTTCCGCGAGTTTGCCGTCACCTTGTCGGTTTCGATTATTGTCTCCATGATGGTGTCGCTGACGGCGACCCCGATGATGTGCGCGCATCTGTTGCGTGAACACAACGACCACGGGTGGCTGTACCGCACTTCTGACCGGTTCTTTGCCGCCATCATCAATTTCTACGGCCGCGCGCTTACCACGGTCTTGAAATATTCGTTTGTGACGCTGATGGTTCTGCTCGCCACCATCGCCCTGAACATTTACTTGTACGTGCACGTGCCCAAGGGCTTCTTCCCCCAGCAGGACACCGGCCGCATGGGTGGCAGCATTCTGGGAGATCAGGACACCTCTTTCCAGGCGATGGACCGCATTCTCAAGGAGATGATCGGCATTGTGGTCGCGGATCCCGCTATTGACACCGTGAATGGCTTTACGGGTGGTGGAGGAGGCGCCAACACCGCGCGCATGTTCATTCAATTGAAGCCGCTGGGACAGCGCGGCGAGGGAAAGGACCGCAACATTAGCGTGGATCGCATCATCGCCAGGCTACGGCCGAAATTGGCCAAGGTTCCCGGCGCCACTCTGTACCTGCAAGCCTTCCAGGATTTGCGCGTAGGCGGGCATAGCACCGCCGCCCAGTATCAATACACCATGCGCGGCGACAATTTAAGCGACCTCATCGCGTTTGCGCCCAGCATGCTGGCGGAATTGAGAAAGCCCAGTCTGTCGCCGCTGATTGCCGACGTAAACACCGACCTGCAGAACCGCGGACTACAGTCGCTGATCACTTACGACCGCTCCACCGCCGCGCGCTTTGGCATCTCGCCGCAATTGATCGATAACACCCTCTACGACGCCTTCGGACAACGCCAAGTGTCCACCATGTACCGCACGCTCAATCAGTATCACGTGGTTATGGAAGCAGCGCCGCAATATTGGCAGAATCCGGAATTCCTGAGCCAGATCTGGGTGCGCTCGCCCGCGGGTAACGAGGTTCCCCTCGGCGCGATTGCCCATTATGCTCCCTCAACGGCGCCTCTGTCGGTAACCCATCAGGGGCTTTTTCCGGCGATTACCATCTCGTTTAACCTCCAGCCGGGAAAAGCGCTGGGGGACGCAGTGGCGGCCATCGAAGCCGCGGCGGCAAAAGTCGGCAAGCCGGCCACCATTCAAACCGGGTTTGCCGGCACCGCGCAGGCCTACCAGCAATCGCTCAGCACGCAACCGTTTTTGATTATGACGGCGCTGGCAACCGTTTACATCGTGCTGGGTATTCTCTATGAAAGCTACATCCACCCGGTAACGATTCTCTCCACGCTTCCTTCCGCCGGCGTCGGCGCCATGCTGGCGTTGCTGATTACGGGCACGGAGCTTAGCATCATCGCCATTATCGGGATCATCCTGCTGATCGGCATCGTCAAGAAGAACGCCATTATGATGATCGATTTCGCCCTGGCGGCCGAGCGTCACGAGGGCAAGAGTCCGCGAGATGCCATCTTTGAGGCCTGCTTGCTGCGTTTTCGTCCCATCCTGATGACCACCTGCGCCGCGATGCTCGGGGCCTTGCCGCTGGCGCTCGGCCGGGGAACCGGCGCCGAGTTGCGCAGGCCGCTGGGCACCACCATTATCGGCGGTCTGTTGCTCAGCCAAATGCTCACCTTGTTCACCACCCCCGTGGTTTATCTCTATTTCGACCGCCTGCAGCATTGGTGGGACCGCGTGCGCGATCGCCAGCGGCCCGATTTCCAACAGCCGCAGCCGGCGCCGGCCGGAGACTAGCATGACCACCGCCACGCAAAAATTCGTCATGCGGGTCCTTTCGCGGGACGTCGATCAGGTAACCTTCGGGCTGCGCGGAAACGTGTATGCCGAGATGCTCCCCGAGATCGATCGCGTGATTGCTCAAAGCCAAGCGGTGGAGAAGCAGGTACAGCTCGATTTAAGCGAAGTGACTTTGCTCGATCGCGAAGCCGCCCGTTTTTTTTCCGAACAACGCCGGCGCGGAATCGAACTGGTCAACTGCCCGCTCTATCTAGGACTGTGGATTTCGCCGCATTGAAGCGCACTGACAACCGAATGGCCCGAATCAGATACTTTTTCCCGTTCGCGCCGGACCCCCGGGTCCGGCCATTTCTAAACAACAGAACCCTAGGCCGGCGGGGGCGCCGGCTGCGATCCTGGGGGATGGCCCCACGTCCGTTTGCGGGCCCTGTGGGGCTCCGAACGGCGCCGGCGTTGTTGCTATTGGCGCTGTCGATATTCATGTTGCTGTCTTCCTGTAAGGTGGTGGGTCCTAACTACCAGCGCCCCTCCGCGCCCGTTCCCCAAGCGTTCAAAGAGGCCCCGCCCGATGGCTGGAAGGAAGCCGCGCCGAGCGACGGCGCGCTTAAAGGCAAGTGGTGGGAGATGTATAACGACCCGGGCTTGAACGCGCTCGAAGAGCAAATCGCCATCTCGAATCAAAACGTCAGACAGGCGGAGGCGCAATTCCGCGAAGCCCGGCAATCCGTTCATATCGCTCGTGCAGCGCTATTTCCTTTGGTCACCACCGGGCCCAACATCACCACCTCCAAAGCCGGCAGCGTCCAGTCGTTCACCCGCTCTCTCGGGGAAACCAACGCCTTTCAAATTCCCTTCGATTTTTCCTATCAGGTCGATTTATGGGGCAGTCTCCGCAGAGGGGTCCAAGCCGCCGCCGATACCGCCCAGGCCAGCGCGGCGCAACTCGAAAACATCCGGCTGATGTATCAATCCGATCTGGCTTCCGATTACTTCATGCTCCACGGAACCGACGGCGACATCGATCTGTTGGAACGCAGCGTCAAATCCTATGACGAATATCTCACCCTGACTAAAAATCGCTTCGCCGGCGGCGTGGCGACCGGCGCCGATGTAGCGCAAGCGCAAACCCAGTTGGAGACCACCAGAGCCGAATTGATCGATGAGGGGGTCGCC
This sequence comes from Bryobacterales bacterium, assembly GCA_963836595.1. Lineage (GTDB taxonomy): Bacteria > Acidobacteriota > Terriglobia > Bryobacterales > Bryobacteraceae > DATFZA01. Next base: position 748,001 of record CAWIKC010000001.1, on the reverse strand, counting down.
CGCTCTCAACTCGAACATGCCATCGCGATTCTGACCGGCAAGCCTCCGTCGGAGCTAACTATCCCCCGAAAACTGCTCACCGTTCCCCCGCCGGCTATCCCGATAGCCGTCCCCAGCGCGCTGCTGGAGCGCCGCCCCGACATCGCAGCGGCCGAGCGCGCGATGGCCGCAGCCAACGAGCAGATTGGCATAGCGACAGCGGCCTTGTATCCGGCGTTGAACCTATCCATAACCGCCGGGCTGGAGGGAACCAGCCTCATCAACCTGTTCACCTGGCCCGCGCGATTCTGGTCTCTGGGACCCACCGCCTCCCAGACTCTGTACGATGCCGGTAAGCGCCGCGCGCAGATCAGATTGGACGAAGCCGCCTTTGACGCTACAGTCGCCACCTATCGCCAGACGGTGTTGACTGCCTTTCAACAGGTGGAAGACAACCTATCCGCGCTGCGGATTCTCGAACAGGAAGCCAAAGCCGTGGACAACGCGGCTCACGCCGCCGAAGAATCGCTGACCATATCCACCGCCCAATACAAGGCCGGCACCGCGACCTATCTGCAAGTGATCACCGCCCAAACATTTGCCCTGCAAAACGAAAAATCCGCCGTAGACGTGCTGACCCGCCGCATGAATTCAAGCGTGCTCTTAATCGAAGCGCTAGGCGGAGGCTGGGACGCGTCGCTGCTGCCATCCCGCCACGATGTGGGCGCCGGCGGCAGCAAGTAATTTGTGGGGCAGGTTCTTAACCTGCGGCCGATTATCAATCGGCCCTGGGCGGTTTACAAACCCGCCGCCTACCTCGGAAGTCCGAACGACACTCCGCGCTCGCGGTTTAAACGCGAACTCAATTCCCGGTCGATGGAAGTGAGCGGCACGGTTTTCCTGATGTGATCCATGGTCACATAATGAACCGTGTCGCCCTCCGCCCAGTAGGCCAAAACCGCGCGAATCGTCCCGTCCTTGGTGGCCAACAGGTACAACGGTTCCCGATCCGAAGGCGTCGTCTGGCCGTACTGGTTCGCGCCGCCCCTAGCCGCAGGTCCCGGCGGAGGGGGAGGCGGAGGATACTCTTGCACCTGCGGAACCACATAGTCCGGCTGATAGCCCTGATTGATCACCACCGGCGGAACATCCTGCTGATAGTAGGATGCGGACGGCGCGTAGCTGTCTGAATAGTCAGGATACGAATCGTAATAGTAGGGATACGAATAGTATGGATAGCCCCAGTACCAGGGATTATAGAATCCTAAACCAAAGCCGTAGCCAAAGCCCCGGCCGAAGTTTCGCCCGTAGGAACCACGGCCATATCCACCCGAGTAGCCGCGACCATATCCGCCCGAGAAGCCGCGGCCGAAACCGCCACCGGAAAAGCCGCCCACATGGCCGCCAAACGCGCCAGATCGACCACCGCCGCCGACAGCGTGGCCGCCTCCGCCGCTAGCGTGTCCGCCGCCTCCGCCATGACCGCCGCCGCGCTGCGCCCACGCTGGAATCGCTAAGAGAAAGATTAGTATTAAACCGGCACGCAAAACACGCATTGCATTGTGCCTCCTATTCGGGAGCTTAGCGCCGTGCGGCCAGTATTGCAAGGGGAGCAAAGGGGACAGGTGGGGGAATGGTACTCACTGCGAGCCCAGTCGCGCACAGAACGGCGAGAATACGACGGCTGCCGATCGGCGACAACCTGCGGCATTCGGAACACAAGACCCCGCTCCACTTCGCGTTGACTCGCCGGCGTACCAGTTCCGGCCTCTAACGCTCGCCGTGAGCCCAAGCTCGCACAGAATGGCGAGAATACGCCGGCTGCCGATCGGCCGCAGCCCGCGGCATTTGGAACATAACACTCCGCTCCTCTTCGAGTTGACCCGCCTGCGTACCAAATAGGAATTTGCAGCGGGTGGCGCATGGGTCAGGCGTTGGAAGTTTGGCGCACGCTCGCCGTGAGCGCTAGCGCAACGAAATTCGAGAATGCGACGGCTGACGATCGGCGGCAGCCCGCGGCATTTGGAACATAACGCTCCGCTCCTCTTCGAGTTGACTCGCCAGCGTACAGTAGAAATTTAGCCGCGGGCTCTTCGCGAGATGATAGGATCTGGACAGTTCTGAAGATTCTTTATGATTTTACCGGCCACCTATGGAGCTGTGATCGTATTGCTCCTGCTCTCGATGTTGTCTTGGGGCTCCTGGGCAAATACGCAGAAACTCACGGGCAAATGGCGCTTTGAGCTGTTTTATTATGACTTCTCCGTCGGCGTCGTCCTGGCCGCGCTGCTGGCCGCCTATACGTTCGGAACCATGGGCGAGGAACTGTCCTTCGCGGACAATATTCTCGTTACCGGCAAACGCAACATGGCTTTTGCCCTGGCTGGCGGCGCGGTCTTCAATTTGGCGAATATTCTGCTAGTTGCGGCCATCGCGATCGCCGGCATGTCGGTGGCTTTTCCCATCGCCATTGGTTTAGCGCTAGTGATCGGGACGGTGGGGAACTATATCATCGACCCCCAGGGAAACAAATATTTCCTGTTCGCGGGCGTGGTGCTGGTGCTGGCGGCGATCGTGCTCGATGGCGTGGCGTATGCCGCGTATGCGGCCGCGAGGAACGAGGAGGCGGCGCACAATCAGCCCCCGCCGGCAGCCGGTAAAGTCCGGCGGCCAAAACCGAAGGGCAGCGCCAAGGGGATCGTCATCAGCCTGATCAGCGGAGTCTTGATGGGCTCGTTTTATCCATTGGTGCAACTGGGTGTCGGACAGGGTCCCGACTCGGGCGGATTGGGCCCCTACGCGGTGGCCGTTATTTTCTCTATTGGCGTGTTGATTTCGACCTTTGTTTACAATTTGTATTTCCTGAATCTGCCGATTCAAGGGAAACCCATCCAGATGTCGCAGTATTTCCAAGGCACGCGGCGGCAGCACTTGCTCGGGATCGCGGGCGGCGTGGTCTGGTGCGTAGGCGCAATCACCAATTTCGTAGCCGCGGCGGCGCCCCGTGACGTACAAGCTGGGCCGGCCATGAGCTACGCCATGGGGCAAGGCGCTACGTTAATTGCTACGCTTTGGGGGCTGCTGGTTTGGAAGGAATTCGCCGAAGCGCCGCCGCGCGTCAAGCTGCTGATCGCCGCCATGCTGGCGCTTTTTGTCGCGGGCCTGGGATTGATCGGACTGGCGCCAATCTATGCTTCTTGAAAGGCCTCTTGCAGGCGGTATGGTATTCTGTGAGTGCCGACGTAAACTTCACAATCGGGGACGTAGTTCAGTTGGTTAGAACGCCGGCCTGTCACGTCGGAGGTCGCGGGTTCGAGCCCCGTCGTCCCCGCCAATCTTCTTATAACTTCTCAGTTCTATTACTTCTCAGCCGCTTTGGCCTTCAACCAGCCAACCGGCGTCACGCGAACACCTTACTCAGTTGATCAAATTCCAGCCGGAACCGCCGCAGGATCTCGGCCTGTGGAAGCTCCATGCCCGGAAAGTGAAAATTGAACTCGGGCAGGGAGCGCAACCCCGGCGGCTCAACCGTGATACCCAGATAGCGGACGAATTCGTCCGCTTGCTGGATCAACCAGCTCAAATCGCCCTCGCGGGGGTGATGGTGATCGTAGACCGCGCGCTGGAGGAAGGCCGGCAGCTCCCAGCGCGCCAGAATCAGACCCGAGATCTCGGCGTGGTCGGAATCCAGAATTTCCTGTTCGCAGTCATGGATGGGACGGCCACTGCAACTCCACAAGCCCAGAATCGTTGCATATTGGTCCTGCAGATTGGCCGCGATCGCGAGCTTACCCGTATCGTGCAGCAGCCCGGCGACAAACGCGGAGTCGGCGTTGGGCAAGGGAACAAACTCGGCCAGAATCTCGGTCATGGAGGCGACGGCGACCGAGTGTGTGTTGAAGCGCAAGGGCGACCAGCCAGAGGCCATTTTTGTGCGTGAAAACAAATTGGTCACCGTCAAGCCGAGCGCGATCTTGCGCAAGCGCGATGTCCCCAGTATGATCAGGGCCTCACTGATCTTCGAAATCGTCTGCCGCCGCGCCGACTCCGCCGAGTTGACCACGCGGAGAATCTGCCCGCACAGCAGCGGATCGCGCTCGATGATCTGGCTGATTTCCCGGAAATCTACATCGAAATGGGCCAACTTCGCCACCAGCTTCATGACCGATGGCGACATCTTCGGCACCCCATTGACTGCCGTGTCTCGAAAGTGTGCTGCTGTCTTCACTGCTGCTCTTATCGGTCCGGCGCCAGATATTTTCATTGGATCTCTTGCGCCAAAGCGCCTTCCAGTCGATTAGAATGTCATGGCATGGACTGCCGGTTGGACGGAAAGGTGGCGCTGGTTACCGGGGGAGCGAGCGGAATTGGGGAAGCGACGGCCCGCGCCTTTGCTTCCGCCGGGGCCCAGGTGGTGATCGTGGATATAGACGCCAACCGGGCTGCCAGCGTGGCCAACTCGCTACCCAATAGCCGCGCCGTCGTTTGTGATATCACGAGGCCGGCGGCCGTGCGTAGCGCTTTTTCCGCCCTCGGCCAACTGGACATATTGGTCAATAACGCGGGCACTGGCATGGTGGGCAGCGTCGAAGAAACCGAGTTGGCGGATTTCCAGCGGCTTTTTCAGGTCAACGTGGAGGGTTTGTTTCTGGTAACCAAAGCCGCCATGCCGCTGCTGCTGGCTTCACAAGGCAATATCATCAACATCGGCTCCGTCGCCGGGTTGGTCGGCCTGAAGCGTAGGTTTGCCTACTGTGCGGCCAAGGGAGCGGTGGTCGCGCTCACTCGTCAATTGGCGATCGAATACGCCCGCCAGATTCGAGTCAACTGCATCTGCCCAGGCACGGTGGATACCCCGTTCGTAGAACAGTATCTGGAAACCTTCCACAAAGACGAAATCGATCAGGTTCGCGCTGAAATCAGCCAACGGCAACCCTTAGGACGCCTAGGGCGTCCTGAAGAAGTAGCCGCCATGGCTGTGTACCTGGCTTCCGATCAAGCCGAATTTGTTACTGGGTCCATTCTCACCATCGACGGGGGGTTAACTGCCGCTTGACGAAAATAGTCCTTATAAAGCATAATCGAAGAATGGTTTACAAAGCGGGGTTAAAGTGTTGCTTGCTATTCCCCATGTGGTCTACTGGAGCTGGGCCGATGCAGCGCCCGGACCGGAGCTGCGCCTAGGTAGAATTTTTCCCAGGTCAAAACTATGATCAATCGCACTCTTACTTTTCGCGTGGTTTTTTTGACGGCGGTGCTCAGTTTGGTGTCTAGTACCGCGTTTGGAGTGACAACTACCCAGACCAAGCGGAAATCGCCGGTTCGGCGCGCTGCCGCCTCAGCCACCAGGCCGGTGAGAGCGGTCGCGCGGCACACACCGGTAAGCCACATGACACGTTTAGCTTCGCGGCGCCGTTATTATGTCCCGGCGCCGGCGTGGAAAGAACCGACCTATGCCGATTCCACGGTCGGGGACACGGTGGACGGCGAGGATTTGGTGGTGCGGCGAGCGGCGGTCTCGGCTCTCGGCCCCTTTAATGGCTCGGTCGTGGTGGCCGACCCCAACACCGGGCGCTTGCTGACCGTGATCAACCAAAAGCTGGCGTACAAGGGCGGCTTTGAACCCTGTTCCACCATTAAGCTGGTTTCTGCCTTGGCGGGACTCAATGAAGGGATCATCGACGGAACCACTCAACTGCACATCAGCCGTAGGCGCTCCATCGATCTGACCGAAGCGTTGGCCCATTCCAACAATCTATTCTTCGCCAACGTTGGCGAACGCTTGGGTTTTGACCGCATCACTCATTACGCTAAACTCTACGGTGTTGGAGAGAAGGCGGCGCTCGATATTCCCGAAGAAGACCCGCTTCCCCTCCCGGCCGCGCCCCCCAGCGATGGATTGGGGATGATGACCAGTTTCGGCGAAGGCTTTAATTTTTCTCCCCTCCAGTTGGCGGCTCTGGTTTCCGCCATCGCCAACGGAGGCACGCTCTACTATCTCCAGCATCCTCACACCACGCAGGAAATCGCGCAGTTCGTCCCTCGCCTCAAGCGCCAGTTGGACATCGATCGCTGGCTGTCCGAGATCCGCCCGGGTATGGAGGGCGCAGTGGAGTACGGCACAGCGCGGCGCGCCAGCTTTGACCAAACCCAACCGATCCTCGGCAAAACCGGAACGTGTACCGACGTCCGCTCGCCGATCCACCTGGGCTGGTTCGGTTCCTACAACGAAATCGGCGCCAACAAGCTCGTGGTAGTGGTGTTATTGACCGGCGGCGGCAGCGTCAACGGCTCGGTGGCATCCGGCGTAGCCGGCGCCGTCTACCGGAACCTGTTCGAGGAGGGCTATTTCGGCCAACCCCGGACGGTATCGCCCTTGGCGCTGGTCACCACAACCTCTTTCGTCCACTAGTCAAAAACCAGGGACGGACGAGACGTTCCCCAGTTTTTACGACACGCTGGCCAGCTCGGGCGCTACCGAAAAATACGCGCAGTCCGGATGATGGAACACCAGCGCGCTGACGCTCGCTTCCGGATCCATCATCATGCCTTCGGTCAATTCGACGCCGATCTCTTGCGGCCGCAGCAGGTTAAACAAACCTTGCTGATCGTCGAGGTTGGGGCACGCCGGGTAGCCAAAGCTGTAGCGCTTGCCCCGATAGCGCGAGGTAAAGCGCTCCTGCATGGTCATCGTGGGCGAATCCGGAAAACCCCAGTCCTCGCGAATGCGACGATGCAGCCATTCGGCGCAACCCTCCGCCGTCTCGATCGCCAGCGCCTGCAGGGCATGCGCCTTGAAAAACTCGCCCGCCCGTTTGGCGCGCTCGGATTCTTCACGAACTCCGGCGCCCGCCGTCACCACGAATAGACCCAGATGGTCGCGGCGGCCTTCTTCGGGATCGAGAATATAATCGCTGAGACTGATTCCGTCTTCCTTGGCTTGCCGGCCGAAAGCAAAGCTATGCAACGGGCGCGCAGCACCGGGCTCGAAAAGATGAATCGCCCCTGGCTCCCGCTCCGCTTCGAAGAACTGCCAGACCGCTTTTACTTGCAGAATCCGCGCCGCTTCGGCCTTTACCGCTTCTACATCGTGAAATAGTCTCAGCGCCTTGGGGTCGCGTTCGGCGAGCAGTTTTTCAAAGTTTCCCTTGAACCCCAGATGCCGTCCATACAACATGTACGGATTGATGTAGCTCCAGACCTCCGTGAGATTGGGCACTTTGCGCACGCGTCGATCGAGATACGGCGCGGCCGGAATCGGAATATCCGTACGTACTTTGGGACTGCGGGAAAGCCGCTGACCCGCGCGCGGCAATTCGGCCACCGCCGGCTCTTCCCGGACCTCGCCGAAAATATGCCGGCTCAACACCGCTTCCCTCGTCTCCGGGTCCATAATCTCGTTCAGCAGCTTGAGACCCGTCATGGCGTCTTTCGCGTAGAAAGTCGAACCGCCGTAACTGGGAGCAATCTTGGTGCGGGTGAAAGTGTCCGACAGCGCGGCGCCGCCCACCAGCAACGGGACTTTGATCCCATGCTCTCTCAGATCGCCTCCCGTAACCACCATCTGGTGAGCGCTCTTGACGAGAAGTCCGGAAAGACCGATGGCGTCGGGCTGGTGTTCGTGGCAAGCGGCGATTAGCGCTTCCGGCGGCACCTTGATCCCGAGATTGACCACCTGGTAGCCGTTATTCGACAGGATAATCTCCACCAGATTCTTGCCGATATCGTGGACATCGCCCTTTACGGTCGCCAGCACGATTTTTCCGCGCGCGGCGGTGTCGGCCTTCTCCATGAACTGCTCGAGGTGGCTCACTGAAGCCTTCATGGCTTCGGCCGATTGCAGCACTTCCGCCACGATCAGTTCGTTGTTGTTAAACAGCCGCCCCACTTCGCTCATTCCCGCCATCAGCGGACCGTTGATGACATCGAGCGGCGCCACTCCGTCGGCGAGTTTGCGGTCCAGGTCCGGAATCAGCCCGTCTTTGGTGCCTTCGATGATGTAGTTGGCGATACGCTCGTCCAGCGGCAAATCGGCCGCTTGCTTCTTTTCCTTTTTGACCCCGCGAAAGTGCTCCGCAATCGCCGCGATGTGCAATTGATTGATCTCGGCTTTCTCTTCCTTCGTTTGCAGCCGCCAATCTTCCGGCGCCAGGTGTCCCGCGGGCGGCGTGTTGAACAGCAGGCTCTCCGCCAGGCGCCGCTCCTCTACGGGAATCGATGCAAACCGCTCCAGTCTCTCGGCGTTCACAATGGCCAGATCGAGTCCGGCCTTGGTGCAGTAATACAGAAAAACGCTGTTGACTACTTCGCGCGCGGCCGGCGGCAGGCCAAACGAGATGTTCGAAATGCCAAGGATGGTCTTCACATACGGCAGTCTCTCTTTGATCAGCCGCACCGCTTCTATGGTCTCGACCGCGCCGCCAATATAATTCTCGTCTCCGGTGGCGCACGGAAAAACCAGCGGATCGATGATGATATCTTCCGGCGCAATGCCGTATTTCGAGGTCAGAAGCTGAACGGACCGCTCCGCGACAGCCAGCTTGCGCTCGCGCGTGAAGGCTTGCGCTTGCACTGGGTCTTCATCGATGGCGCCAACCACCAGCGCCGCGCCATAACTCCTGGCCAGCGGGCAGATTTTTTCGAACTTCTCTTCCCCATCTTCGAGATTGATCGAATTGATAATCGACTTGCCCTGGCACCAGGTGAGCGACAACTCCACCGCCTTGGGGTCTGTCGTGTCGATCATGATCGGCGCTTTGATCTTCTGCGTCAGCTTGGAATAAAAGACCGGAATATCATTGATCTCTTCCCGATCGCTCGATTGCAGACAAACGTCCACGACGTGCGCGCCATTGCGGATTTGCCAGCGTGCAATTTCGGTGGCCTCTTCCCATTTTTCCGCCGCTATCATGTTCTTGAACAGGCGCGACCCGATGACGTTGGTGCGTTCGCCCACGATCAGCGGCCGGTTACTCTCCTCGGCTTCAATCAGTTCGGTATGCGAGTAATAAGCCCGGTGCGCCGCGGGTTTGCGCGCGCGCGGCCGTTTGCCTTCCACCATGTGGGCAATAGCGCGGATGTGCTTTGGAGTGGTCCCGCAACAGCCGCCCACAATGTTCAGCCAGCCGTGACTGACGAATTTTTCCAGTTGGGACGCGAGCGAATCCGGAGTCTCCGGAAAAGAGCCATCGGGGTTGGGCAACCCGGCGTTCGGATAACAGGAGATGCGATGCGACGACATTTCGCTCAAGGTGCGAATGTGGTCAGTCATCAAATCCGGACCGGTGGCGCAGTTCATGCCCACGGCCAGCAGATCATGATTGGCTACGGCCGAATAGAGAGCATCAATGGTCTGGCCGGCGAGCATCTTGCCGTTATCGAAGATCGTTACTGAGGCGGCCCTGAGTATCGGGCGTCCGAGTTCGCGCTCCAAACGCTCGGCCGCAAGCAGGCCGGCTTTCAGATTTCCCGTATCCAGGCAGGTTTCAAACAGCAGAAAGTCCGCTCCGCCTTCGATCAGCGCCTTGGCCTGCTGATAATAATTCTCCCGGAGCGCGACAAACGTGCTGGATCCCGTGACGTTGATATCTTTCGTCGTCGGCCCGATCGATCCTGCCACAAATCTCGGCTTGGCGGACGTCGAGAGCCGATCCGCCACCTGCCGGGCAATCCTGGCGGCGGCCAGATTGAGTTCATAAGCCCGGTCCTGCAGATGATTGTCGGTGAGCCCGATCGCCGTCCCGCCGAAAGAGTTGGTTTCCACGATATCGGCGCCCGCTTCGAGATACGCCCGATGGATGTCTGCAATCACTTCGGGCCGCGTGACATTGAGGATTTCCGGGCAGTTCTCGCAATTCAGGTAGTCCTTTTCGATGGACAAAGGAACGTCATGGATCATAGTGCCCATGGCGCCGTCGATAACGAGAATACGGGATTCAAGCGCGTCTAATAACGCGCCAGCGCGGTCTTGCATGGCTTACTTTCAGTGTAAGTCAGATAGCGGCAGCGGCGGCGGGTTCGGCGGCGCGCTCGTTGAAACTGTAGCCAAACCCGCGAACGGCACGGATAAACACGGGATTAGCCGAGTCCGGCTCCACTTTTTGCCGCAGCCGTAGGATATAGACATCCACCGTCCGGTCCGTTACCGCGCGATCGTGGCCCCAGACTCCGTCCAGCAACTGCTCCCGGCTATACACCACGCCCGGGCGGCTCATCAGAAACTCCAGCAGGCGGAATTCCGTGGCGGTGAGGGTGACCTCCCGGCCACGCAATTGGACGCGGCAACTATCGCGGTGCACTTCGAGGTCTTGGGCGCGCAGAACGCGCGTGGGAGAGGCGTGGGTGCGCAATTGGTTCTTGACGCGAGCCATCAATTCCCGCAAGAAAAAGGGCTTTACGATGTAATCGTTAGCGCCGATCTCCAGACCCACAATCCGGTCGGCCTCGGACGCTCGCGCGGTGAGAAAGAAGATCGGCGTATGGGCAATTTCGGGGTAACCGCGAATGCTCTTGCAGATCTCCAGACCGTCATTCTCGGGCAGCATGATATCCAAAATGATCAGATCCGGCCGCTCGCGCCGGCAGAGTTCCACGGCGCCCTTGCCAGACTTGGAGCCGCAAAGGGCGAAGCCCTCGCGCTTCAGGTTGTATTCGAGCAGCGTATACAGGTCGGAATCGTCTTCAATGAGAACTATCTTTTTCATGGCAAGAAGGGAACCATCAGGATACCCCAGACGAAACCTATTTTGCTGCCCCGTGGTCCACGAGTAGGGCCGATCCCCGTGGACGCGGCCGCGCCAAGGAAAGCATGCGTACAACCCTAGATCGATCCGGACAGCAAGAGGCGCAGGCCCGCGTAGCCGTGAGGGCGCCGGTCGTGCATGAAGCCATCCGGCTGCAAGGCGAGGAGGAACTGGCGCGTCCGGCGATGTCGTTGGCCTGGTCCTCCCTGGCGGCGGGCCTGTCCATGGGGTTTTCCCTCATTACCGAAGGCATTCTGGCGACCTATCTGCCTGACGCCAAATGGTCGCCGCTGGTGATCCGTATGGGCTATTCGGTGGGCTTCGTGCTCGTCATCCTTGGACGGCAGCAGTTGTTTACGGAAAATACCCTGACCGTGGTCATTCCCCTGTTGGCGCGGAGAAACTGGTTTACCTTATCGCGCGTGGCCAAGGTATGGGCGGTGGTTTTGGCCGGCAATCTGGTGGGCGCCCACATCATCGCTCTGGCCATCTCGTCAATGGGCGTGTTTCCCGACCCGGTGCAAACGCATTTTCTGGAGTTGAGCCGCGAGACAGCCGCCGTGACCTTCTGTGGAGGAGCGTTCAAAGGTATTTTCGCAGGCTGGCTAATCGCATTAATGGTCTGGATGCTGGCCGCTGTCGAGCAGGGCAAATTGATGATCGTGTTGATCATGACCTACGTGGTGGCGCTCGGCAGTTTCACCCACATCATCGCGGGATCGGTGGACTTGTTGTATCTGGTTTGGACCGGCGAGACGAGTTGGTTCGCCTACTTCACCGGATACCTGGCGCCGGCACTGTTAGGCAATTCCATCGGCGGAGTGGCGCTGGTTTCGGCGCTAAGCCATGCGCAAGTAGTAGCGGGAGTAAGTTCGCTGCGGACCGGCTGTTAAGGAAACCGCGGCCACTCGCTTGCCGGCTGCCTCCAGCGCCGCCTGGATCGTCACCGCCCGCGTGTCGTGATTGGGGTCCAGCATGCGCCGCACAGCGGTCTCGCGTACGTTGAGACGGCGCGCCAGCTCCGATAGACTCGTGCCCAGTTCAGGAATCGCCCAGTAGAGAGCGAGTTTGGCCACGATCCAAAAGCGGCACCGGCACCAACGTGGAGCGCTTCAATCTATCACTGCGTACTAGCATTCGCAGCATGACGCGATTGACCAGTGGCTTTTCCAAAAGCTGGAGAACCACCGAGCTGCATTATCGCCGTGCAGCGCCTTTTATAATCTGTGCAAGATTCACGGCAGTCTACGTATTACTCCGGCAATAGAGGGGGCGTAACTGATCATGTTTGGTCCCTTAGCAACTGCTAGAGGCTGTATAATCCATCTCCTAAAGGTTTTCGGCGCGACTGCCGTATACTAGGACAAGGAAGAGGGAAGGTTGCCCTGCCACTGTTCGCTTCCTTCTGTTATACTCGGCCTGTTCTGATGCTAAGAGAAATTATCGAGGCCGCGCAACTCAGCCCTGAGTTCTGCGCCAACTTGGTGCGCGTTCCTATTGAACAGTTTCGTGCATGGATGGACGGCAAGGATCAAATACCGGGTTTCGTGATTCCAGAGTTGTCGGCCTTGCTCGGTGTAAGCGAAAAGGACTTATTGTCCAGGAAGCGGCTTCGCCCTTCTGACCGCTATAATGTCGCCCCAGCGATCTGGTTCAAGCTACGCGACAACAGACTGGGCCACCTTGATCGTGAATTCGTTGGCTTGGTTCGCCGACTGGGTTTGTCGATGACGCAGCTTGACGATATTCGCAATTTTAGAAGTTCTTCGGTTTGGAGCGCACTGGCGCAAAGCGTCAGCAATCAAATTGACCGCTCTTCACCGCCGGCGCTTCAGGGAAGTGAGGCCGCTGCCCGCTTTCGCTCAATCACAAATCTGGAACACGGCCAGGTCGGCATCGGGGAGTTCATCCGCCCGAGTCTTCGTGGGCACGGCCTTGTTGTAATTGAAAGCCCAATTCCAAAGTCCTCGCTTGAGGGTTGCTGTTTTGAGATTGGCGCAGAAGCCGACAAAAGACCATGTGTTTTTGCTAATACATTCAAGTCTACTTGGTTTCGCCGTAACGAGGTCATACTCCACGAAGTGTGCCACGCAATATTTGATCTAGCCAACGATCCTGTTTCCTTGGATTTTGTTAACGAGAACGAAGGGCATGCGATCTCAGAGGAACGCGCACGCGCCTTTTCTCAAGAATGTCTCGCGCCGCGTGCCGTTCTTGTGCATTATGCAAATCAGTTGGGTATCAACTGGAGCAATTTAACGCCTGAGTATCTAGCCAGGCTCATCGCTGAAATTCACGTAGATAAAAAGACCTGTATCCGTGCTGCCTACGATAACGGTCTAATAACCGATGATCTGCTTGAGCGCTACAAGGCATTCGATTGCGCGGCGGCATTGCGCGAGCTTAGCCCGCATATGCTAACCGCACGTGAGTATGTCAAGAAGGTGGTGCAAGATACTCCACAGTGGATCGCGTGCAATCGAAATACTTCTCTTGGGACGCGTCGCCTACGGCTGCCAGCAGGTTATGTAAAGCAAGTCATCGACGCAACCAATGCTGGCGAGATTAGCTTTGGCAAGGCTGCCGAGATGTGCATGATGGATCGCTATACTTTTGCTGAAAGATTCGGCAAATCCATAACCGAGTCCATCTTTGCGTGATTCCGGCTAGGCCAGCTAATCCGCCATTAATATTACTAGACACTTCTGTTTTAATTCAGGTAATTGCTTCTGAGCAACTTCAACTATTGCGATGTTTGCGATCCGAATATGACATTCAGCCGACAATAGTAAAGGCAGTGGAATCGGAGACTATTCATCTTCTCACAACGAACAGAAAATTTATGGGTCGCCAAGAGTCGCTCAGAAAGGCAATTGCTAACAACACAATTCGCATCGTAGACCGGCCGTTACTAGACTCCTTAGGAGGGGCTGGCGTTGAGGCGATTCTTAAGCAAATCGACTCTGAAGGCCAGCGGCTCAGCCTGCGTGTTGATCGCGGAGAGGCATATACTCATGCCGCAAGTTCAATACTAGCTGCCCCTGTTGCAACAAACGACTTCAGTGCCGTTAGGCGTCTCATCCGCGACAATGAGAACGTTCCCCGCCCTGTCCTGCGCTTCTGGGACCTGGTTGTGCTCGGCCATCAGATCGAACGATTGGATGATGTCTCGTGCGATATGATCCGCAAGTGTCTGGTGAGCCTTCAGGAGTCGATTCCGCAATGTTTCTCTGGGAAAAAATACAGCGCGGGCCTACCAGAGTTTTACCAGCGAATCGTGGATGGGGAGTCGCCCATCCTAGGAGCCCCATCTCGGCGAGAAAATCTGGACGAAAGGCGAGTGATATTCAGGCGATTAGACGGATAAGCGGACACGCGCATCGTACCTCAGATCGACCACGTCATCAGCCGCAAACCCGGCGGCTATCGGATTCAGAGAACCCTGCTACGCTTGCTTGCGATGCAATGTATGGAAGGGCAGCGATATCGGTTATCGGTACGCTCGACCCTCTGACCGGCGCGTTCGGGAGCCTCTACCATCCCCGCCGCCAGCGTTGGGACGATCATTTCGCGCTTCGAGGAGCGGTAACTCCTGGCCGCCGTCGGGCCGCTACCCCCGATAGGCTCGCCGCTCCCATAACACCTCCTTGAAATCGCTGGAAACGCTCAAGAAACTCCAGCGTGAGCGGCTTGCGGCAGGCCGGCAAACTTTTGTTTCGCAAAAAACCAGGGCGTCTTTCCGCATCTGCCCTTTCCTGATCACAAGCATCAGGCGTAGGGCATGGCTCTCCCGCCGTTCTACGATAGATCGCATGAGCCCCGGCGCAGTCCGCATCGAATACGCCAGCCAGCGCAAGCTCCGGACGCGCAACAAGGTTCTCTATCGCATCGCGCACTGGCCAATCTGGATTTGGGTATTCTTCATTTCGCCGGGCCCGTCGACTTTTCAATTATTCGCGCACGGATTCGATGCGCGCCGTGCGGTCTGGCTAGGTCTGGTGACTCTCTGCACGGGTATCGCCGCACTATTCGGCAAATTACCAGGCGCCGAACCAGCGCCGTATATCATCCGCTTTACCGAAGACAAGCCGAATCCGCTCTACCGCCGCATCTGCTACACCTTTGCCTGGAACGTCGTGCTGAACTTTGCGCTGCTCAACCTGGTCGGGTTGCTGGCCGCCGTAGCCACCGGCAAATGGTATCTGCAGCAAATTTTTGCGGCTGCTTATTTCCCGCTTGCGATCGTCATATGGACGCTGGGCGCGCTCGGTCTCCTGCCGCGCGTGAAAGCGTCCACCCAAGGCGAGGGGACCGAACGCCGCTACTTTTATGGCTCGGTCTGGGCGGTCTGCCTGGCGCAGCCGGTGTTAGGCGTATTGTGGAAGATTCTGCCCCGCGGACGGGAATTGGACCTTTTCAAGCTGGCGGTGTTTGTGGGAATCCTGGTTTTCGCAGGCATGCTGGCGCGGCGGGGCGTGTTGCCGCGGACGCGCCGGATCCTGCCGGGTGAACTAGCGGTCGCGGACTGATCCTACAATGGAAGAGAGGAGCAAACATGGCTGACGATTCAAGCTCGCCTGGAGTGGTGTGGTTTATCGCTGGTGCGGCTGTCGGGGCCGCTGTCGCATTACTGTACGCACCGGCCTCGGGGCATGAGACACGGCGGAAGATCGCCAAACATACCGATCGCGGGCGCGTTGCGCTGCAGGAATCGGGAAAAGAAATGATCGATCGCGGCCGCGAGATGTTTGAACGCGGGCGCAAGATGGCCGACGAGGCCGCGGAACTGTTCGAGCGCGGGCGGCGCATGGTGGAAGAGACCGCCGCCAACATGCAGGAAAAGATTCAAGGATAAATCATGAGCACGATTGCCGCGGAAAGGGCCTCGATCGCAACTTTTCGTAACGAGCCCTACACTGATTTTTCAACGCCGGACGGCCGCCGCAAGGCCGCGGAAGCCGGCGCCAAAGTAAAGGCCGAACTGGGCCGGGAATACGACCTGCGCATCGCCGGACGGCACGTGAAGACCAACGACACGCTACGCTCCGTGAACCCATCAAGGCCTTCGGAAACGGTGGGCATCCATCACAAAGCCACCGTGGAGCTGGCCAATGAGGCCATCGAATCCGCGGCTCGCTTCTTTCCGGAATGGAGCGCCACGCCGGCTCAGCAACGCATTGACATGCTGCGGCGCGCGGCCGCGCTGATCCGCAAACGCAAGTATGAGTTCGACGCCTGGCTGGTCTATGAAGCCGGCAAGACCTGGCCCGAGGCCGAAGGCGACGTTTCCGAAGCCATCGATTTTTGTGAATACTACGCGCTTCAGATGCAGAAACTCGCCCATCCGGATGCCGTGGTGCAGTTGCCCGGCGAGCAGGACGAGATGGTTTACCTGGCGCTCGGCGTGGGCGTGATTATTCCGCCCTGGAATTTTCCGCTGGCGATTCTGGCCGGCATGACGGCCGCGGCCTTAGTTACCGGCAATACCGTGGTGATCAAGCCCTCCAGCGATACGCCAACCATTGCCGCCAAGTTTGCCGAAGTTCTGCTCGAGGCCGGTTTTCCCGAGCGGAGTTTTTCTCTGCTGGTGGGCAGCGGCGGGGTGATCGGCGATTTTTTGGTGGTGCATCCCAAAACGCGGTTTGTCTCCTTCACCGGCTCGCGCGACGTCGGCCTGCGCATCAACGAACTCGCCGCCAAGCCGCGCAAAGGACAAAAATGGATCAAGCGCGTAGTTGCCGAGATGGGCGGCAAAGACGCCATCGTGGTGGACAGTAACGCCGATGTCGATAGCGCTGTGGCCGGAGTGGTGACGTCGGCGTTCGGTTATCAGGGGCAGAAGTGCTCGGCTTGTTCGCGCGCCATTGTCGACGCTTCCGTCTACGACGTATTTCTCGAAAAGCTGAAGAAGAAAGTAGCGGATGTGACCGTCGGGCCTTCCGACCAGATGGACGTGTACATGGGTCCGGTGATCAACGAAAGCTCCCGGAGAACCATTCTCGAGTACATTGCCGTTGGTCAAAAAGAAGGCCGGCTGATCTGCGGCGGCGCGGCCTGCTCCAGGCGACGGTTTTTTCCTGCAGCCGACAGTCATCGCCGATGTCGACTCCCAGGCGCGCATTTTCCAGGAGGAGATTTTCGGGCCGGTTTTGGCCGTCACCAAAGCGCGGAATTTCGAACACGCGCTGCAATTGGCCAACGATACCGAATATGGCCTGACGGGCGCGGTCTATAGCAACGATCCGGAAAAGATTCGCCAGGCCAAGCAGCATTTCTTCGTGGGAAATCTGTATATCAACCGGAAATGCACGGGCGCCATGGTAGGCGCGCATCCCTTTGGCGGCTTTAATATGTCGGGAACGGATTCCAAGGCCGGCGGCCCCGATTACCTGTTACAGTTCGTCCAGGCGAAATCAATCGCGGAAAAGGTATCGTGAGGGAAGGTGCGTACGAGCGGTTGACCGCTGTCGCAGACGAGGGCGTCGGCGGCGATCCGGGGGGATCGCCCCACAAAGAAAAGCGAAACGGGACTCAAAGCGAGTCCCGTTGCGGCGTCGTTCAGGTTTGACCCTAGAGTAATAACGTCTTGGTCCCCTTCTCATCGGGGTAACGTCTTTTCGTAGAATAGCAGAAACATTGCTCTCAAAATTCATCACCGCCGGCGCGCTGGCCTTCGATTCGATTCGAGCGCATAAGCTCCGCAGTTTTCTGACGCTGCTCGGAATCATCATCGGCGTGGCCAGTGTCATCCTGGTGGGCGCGGCCATAGACGGCCTGGGAGCGTATGCCGAGGGCGTCACCGCGACGGCGTTCGGCACCGAAAGCTACCTGGTTGCGCAAATTGCCGCCGTCGGGCGTCTCAGCCGCCGCGATTACATGGAGAAATTGAAGCACAACAAACTGATCCGGCCCAACGATCTCACCTATCTGCGTCAAACCACGGGCGAGCGCGTGATCTACAGCCTGTACTCGCAGCACACCGAAGACATTAAGGGAGACAATCAGGTCTACGAGGGCGCCAGCGTCATCGGCGTCTCTTATACCCTGCCCGACATCCGCGACGTCGTTGTGACCGACGGGCGGTTTTTCACGCAGACCGAAGAACAGATGCGCCGGCCCATGGCCGTGATCGGCACCGACATCCAGCAGGTTCTGTTTGGCGACGCCAGTCCCATAGGCAAGAAACTTCGCATCAACGGCATCGAGTTCACTGTGGTCGGCCTGCTGGAAAAGCAGGGTTCGGCTTTCGGCCGGAATCTGGACAATCCGGTTTATATTCCCGCGTCCGTCTATCTGGAGATGTACGGTGGCCAGAGGGGAATCACCGTGTTCGGCCGTGCTCGTCCGTTGACCGGGTTGACCTTTGATGAGGCTTTGGATGTGACGCGAGCGGCGTTGCGCGCGCACTTCCATGCCATGCCCGGCAAGCCCGACAATTTCGACACGCTCACGCCGGATTCCGTCCGCAGCTTTGTGGATCAGATCCTCGGAATTATAGCCGCGATTGTGGTTCCGGTCACCAGCATCTCTCTCGTTGTGGGCGGCATCGTGGTGATGAACATCATGCTCGTCAGCGTGACGGAACGGACTCGCGAGATCGGCATTCGCAAGAGCCTCGGCGCCAAGCAAAGCGACATCATGCTGCAGTTCCTGACCGAATCGGTGATTCTATCCATGGCCGGCGGCGCGCTAGGACTGGCGCTAGGCGCGATAGTGGCCGCCGGGTTGAGCGTGCTGTTTGGTCTTGCGCTGCGAGTCACCATGACGTACGTGCTTCTTTCTATTTCCGTGTCCACGCTGGTCGGCATTCTCTCGGGTTGGTACCCGGCCAGGAGGGCGGCGCGCATGGATCCGGTGGTCGCGCTGCGAGCCGAATGACTGCCCCATCGCGAATTAGCGCCTTCGAAACGCTTTCCATGGCAATGGGCGCAATTTGGGCGCACAAGTTCCGCTCCGCCTTGACCATGCTCGGCATCGTGATCGGTATCACGACCGTGGTCACCGTGGCGTCGCTGCTTACGGGATTGCGCAAGGGCATCGTCGATTTTTTCCAGGAGTTCGGGCCCGACAACATTTTTCTGGCCCGCGTCAGCGGCGATCCGTCTGAAGGCATGGCCAGGCCCAAGGAACTGAAGCGGCGCCCGATTGAGGTCTTCTATGCCGATTACATCAAGCACGTGGTGCCCGCGGTCGATGACGTTTCGGTGAGTCTGTTTGTTCACCAGCCTGCCGATAGCACCTGGACCGCGAAAGTGCCGGGCTTTGAAACCGACCAGGTCACGGTGATTGGCGCCACGCCCAATACGTTCACCCTCACGCCGCGAGAACTCTCGCAAGGCCGCCTCTTCACGCCCTCTGAGGCGGAACGCGCGCAGCGTGTCGCCCTGCTTGGTTCAAGTCTCGCGGAGGCGCTGTTCCCGACAGGGAAGGCCGCGGGCCAAAACGTCATCTTTGATGGCGCGGAGTATCTGGTGGTGGGCGTGTTTGCTCCCGCCAAAGGCGCGTTCTTCGGCGAGAACGGGCAGGATCACCAGATCACCATTCCGCTCGAAACGGCGCGCATCCGTTATCCGCAGTCGCACACTTTCTTTTTGACCGCCAAGGCACGGCCGGGCCAGCGCGCCGACGCGATCGAGGAGATCCGCACGGCGCTGCGCAAGCTTCGCCATACGCCGGCCGGTTTGGAAGATGATTTCTCGCTGTCGACCGCCGATTCGATCATCGAGAACTTCGACCGCATCAACTCCATGATCATTCTCCTGTCGATTGCGATTTCCGGCCTGGGACTATTGGTGGGAGGCATCGGCGTGATGAACATCATGCTGGTCAGCGTTACCGAGCGTACCCGCGAAATTGGCGTCCGCAAAGCGCTGGGCGCGCGGCGCGGAGATATTGTTCTTCAGTTTCTGAGTGAGGCAGTGGCTTTGAGCGGCGCCGGCGGTTTAACCGGAATTTTTTTCTCGATTTTAGCCACGTTGCTCGTGGGTGTGCTTTTTCCGGCGGTGTCGGCGCAAGTGCCGGCCTGGGCGGTGCTCGCTGGCTTTGGCGTCTCGGTCGGCGTTGGCGTGTTCTTCGGCGTCTGGCCCGCCGTGAAAGCCTCGAAGCTGGATCCGGTAGACGCTTTGCGTTACGAATAAATGACGCTTTGCGTTACGAGTAGCCGCGGTACAAATACCAAGCCAACAGAAACCAAGCGGCAATAAACGATAAGCCGCCAAACGGCGTAATCGCGCCGAGTATTCGCACTCCGCTGATCGCTAGGGCGTACAAACTCCCGCAAAAGATCACTATGCCCGCCAGCAGCAGTCCGCACACCCAATTGGTCTGCGACGGTGTGAGCTTAGTGAATCCGGAGACGATCAACATTCCGAGAGCGTGCACAAAGTGATAGAGTACGGCCCGCTCATAAATCCCCATCGAATAGGCGTCTAACCGGCCGCGCAGCCCATGCGCTCCAAACGCGCCGAGCATCACGCCCGCACCCATCAACGCCGCCGCAACTGCTCCCCAATTCATAGCCAACCTTGTGGGGCAGGTTGTCAACCTGCGGGCCGATTGTTAATCGGCCCTGCCCGGGTTTCAACAACCGCTTCAACTCAACAATACTACCTCTTCTTCCATGTTTTTCGACCGGAGCCGCTCCATTGGCACCGCCACGCCAAGGCTCGTTGAGCGGCTTCTCTTCCTTCACCTGCACCAGCCTGGTCGATCCGCCGCGGCAGCGCACGCTAGGGACGGTCTGCTGGGAGGGTAGTCGACCTCGATAACTGCGGAACAACAGGCGTTGGCGTTCAAGACAACGCCGCCGAGGCGCAGAAATGTTATTTTTATCAAACCGTGAGAAATACGTAAGAGAGGTAAAAATTCTTGCCCAGCCGTTACTCAGCAAAACAGGCCAGAGATCTCCTGAGCCGCCGGCCGGTCGGCCGCAAGCTCTTTGGGGACCTCAAGGTCCGGCCCAAGCTCATGATCTTGCACAATCTGTTTTTCGTAGTTCTCGCGGTGTCTATCTACCTGGCGCTGTACCCCTACCTGCCGGATCGAGGGAAAGCCGATCTTTTCATTGTGTTGGGAACCATCTATGTGCTCGCGGTACTGGCGCTTGAGACTACCATCATGCCGTTGTACGTTTACGGTCCCCTGCGCCTGATGCTAAACGCCGACCACGCCACCCAGCGCGGCGATCGGGAGCACGAATTGATCGAGGATTCGGCCATCCTGGGCGACGAGATCGGACAGATCATGCGCTCTCGAAATGAGACGGTAATGGAACTCCGCAAACACGAGGATGACCTGGAGCAGGCGCTTCGCAAACTGGAGGCGCAAGACCGGCTGGTCAGTCTCGGGCTACTCAGCGCCAGCGTGGCGCATGAGCTAAACACCCCTCTGACCGTCCTGCAAGGATCGATCGAGAAGCTGACCGAGACCGCCAGCGACCCTCAGACTTTGGATCGCCTGGCGCGCATGCTGCGCGTGACCCAGCGGCTGCGCAAAATCAGCGAAAGCCTGGTGGACTTCGCCCGGGTGCGGAAAAGCCAGATGGAGCCGGTGGCGTTGCGGCCGCTCATTGACGAGGCCTGGAGTCTGGTCGCCATCGACGACAAAGCCGCCGAGGCGCAATTCCTCAACGCAACCGATTCCGGCGATGTTGTGACGGGCAACCCGGACCGCCTGATTCAGGTGTTTGTGAATCTCTTGAGAAATGCTCTGTACGCGATTCCGTCATCGGGTAAAATTGACGTGAAGACGAAGAAGTTCACCCGCAATGCCAAACTCTGGATAGCGGTTACCGTGGAAGACAACGGACCGGGCATTGCCGCGGAGGTGCTGCCTGAGCTTTTTGAAGCCTTTGTGTCCACCCGGCTGGACGCGCGCGGAACGGGTCTCGGATTGACAGTTGCCGAAGGCATCGTACATCAGCATGGAGGAACGATTTCGGCCTCCAACCGGACAGGCGGCGGCGCGTGTTTAGAAGTTGCTTTGCCCGCTGCCGGATAGGACGTGGAAAGTAAGCGGAAGGCATGAGAAGCGGAACCGATAGCGTGTTCGAACAATCGCCCCCCAATGACGGCCAGATCGACTTGGCGATTCTGGACGACGATCCCGACTTCCGCACCTATCTGGAAGACGCCCTGCGCGACGACACACAATACGCCGTGCGCGCCTACGGGCGCCCGGAAGACCTGTTCGCCGCCTGCGAGCACCATTTACCCGACATCGTCCTGCTCGACATGAAAATGGGCGAGCACACCGGCGACAAGGTGCTGGAGCAGTTGCAAGCCAACTGGACCGGACTGTGCGTGATCATCATCACCGGTTATCCCTCGTTCGAAGACATGCGCGCCACGTTTAAGCTGAAGGTGTTCGACTATATCGCCAAGCCGTTCAGCCTGGCCCAATTGCGCATGACGCTCCAAAACGCGGTACAAAAATTCGGCTTCGGACGGGCGCCGCAAGACCGCCTCCGGGAGCGCCTGGGACACCGCATCAAAATGCTGAGGGTGGAGCGGGACTGGTCCCTCAAAGACCTGGCCGCCTTTACCCGGCTCAGCGTCTCTCAGATCAGCTCCATCGAGCGCGGCGCCAACTTGCCCAGCATGGAAAGCCTGCTCGCTCTCTCGCGCGCCTTTGACAAAAAACCGTCGGAGATTCTCGCCCACATTGATTTCTAGCTCTTCCACTCTCGAACTGGCCGGTTCCTTTGTAGTGGGGGAGGATGAGCTGGCCGCCAAAAGTCAGGAACTTATTCTGTCGATGCTGCGGCACACCAAGGCGCCGTTTTCCCGCAAGCAGTTCAATCCCGGCCACATCACCTGCACCGCTTTGGTGCTCAGCCCCGACGCGCGCCGGGTATTGCTGATGTACCATCACCGCCACGCCCGCTGGCTGCTTCCCGGCGGTCACGTGGAGAACGAGGATGTAACGCTCGCCGTTACCGCGCGGCGGGAAGCGAATGAGGAGACCGGGGTGCTGCTGGCGCCGTCCACCAGCGCCCGCCTGGTGGGGATGGACGTGCACGGAATTCCCGCTAAGAAGCGGGAGCCGTTTCATTTGCATCACGACCTGATCTTCGCCCTGCGCGCCGAATCGGAGCATGTCCACGTGACCGACGAAGCGCCCCGCATCGCCTGGTGCCGTCCGGCGGAGTTTGTGCGATTTGACGTGCCCTTGAGCATCGCGCGCAGCGTGACGCGAGCGCTGGCCTATCTTGCGGAAACGGGACAAGGGAGCTTGGGGTTCTGAAATAGTGGTTGGGCGTGTCTGCCTGGTCTAGTATAGCGAACCTGCCAGACGAACTGATCTTCGGGCCCGCAGGTGCCTAGCCTTCATACAGTTTAATCTGCACGATTTCTGTCGTTTGGCATCTTGTCTCCCCCAGAGGCGAATATGTTCTTTGGGCGTCAGGCCGAAATCGAAATATTGACCCAGAGTGAAAGCTCAAGTTACGCGGTAGCCGGGCCAGGACGCGTCGGGAAGACTTCAATGATTCTTAACTGCTTTGCGTTGTTGACAAGCTCGACGTCGCTTCGAGTTCGCCCCAGCAACTATGCTTCCCACGACGTACGCCCACTGAGCGGCGTAATCTTTTGTGGAGCATCGGCTGCGTCTTCATTATGGTGAGTGCGGAAGTTCTCAAGCTGGGCCGAAGTAAGTTCGTGTGCCCGCTTGCCGTCATTTACCTGGATTGCCTCGGCCAGTTGGACGGCGTGGCTCGGGAAATAGCCAGGAGAATGCTCCGTGAAATTCGGTCCGCAGCGAACGTCAGCCCCCGATATTTAGTCGTACTGATTACGGGCGAGTCTGATATCGTAAGCCTCGTTCGCGGGCCAGATTCAGAGTTCAACTGTAGTCATGAATACCTCGTGCAGGGCTGCGATCTGGAGCTATTTCGTGAAAGCTTCCGCCGATGGACTGAACGCGTCGGCCTATCCTTCGGAAACGACGACGCGGCTTGCACTTATATTTCTGAGCTTACTAACGGCAACATCTCGCTGTTGCGCCGCTTCATTCATGCCTTGTTGGAGAATGATATATCGTCCAAAGAAGCCATGAAGGAGCCGTTGGCGAAAGCGGACATCGATTCGATCTTTGACCGCCTGGTCAGTCTGGGACCCCACGGAGCGACGTCCTTCCAATGGGCGTCTGAACTCATCTCTTCCGAGCCAGACTGTTGGCCGCTGCTTGAGGAGCTTATTCTAGGAGCGGCGGTTCAGGTCGGCCCGGAGCCAACAATTCTCGAACTATCCGGTGCGGCTGCTTTCAAAGACGGCAGTCTGAAGTTTTCTTCTCCGGTCATGAAGAGCTTTTTAAAAAAGCAGTTCAACGCCCAACAAATGGCCGATTTGTATGCGCAAGCTGGTCTATGGCCGAACGCGTTTGAAAGATACGAACAAACGCGACCGCCAAGTCCAAGGCCATCCAGTTTCCAAGATGAATTGATTGTGGCTTCAATCGTTCGGCGACTCTATGGAGTTTTCCGAACGATTCCCTGGGTCCCTCTACGAGGTTTTCTGGTCAGAGGCGCAACTGGCATCCTCGGCTTTGAATATGGAGGGTGGTGGCATCGGGATCAAGCCGGATTGTGGAGCGAGATCGAACATCGACTGGAAGCGCCTCAGCGGAGGCTTATGCTGCGTATATTGGATCGGGCGGATCTGAATGAGAATGGGGCCATCATTGATGTTGACAAGGTAGGGCTTGCAGTCGTCGTCCCCGACTTGGCCCCCGGCTCATTCAACGCTTGTGTTGTGGGAGACATGTTGAGCTGGGCGGAATTAAGCTGGAAGCGGAGTCTGTTACTGCGGGAGGTTTTCGACGAATTCCTACGGGCCTACGTGGAAAAGCTCAGGTTTGTGCACAGTGCTAGGTGGAGCATGCTGGTCCGCAACCTTACCGAGATCGCTCGAAGCGCATATGCGGGTTTGTTTGTCGAAACGGCGAGCCCCCAGGATGTACTCCGCTCTGCGGCTGAAAAGCTCTTCAAGTCTGGTCTTGGGTACGAGCGTGTGTTCTGTACTATGAGGGAGGATCTCGACAGCCAAGTGATGCCAGTCGTTTGCGCCTATCCTACTGACAGAAAGTTGGAGAAGGTAGTGTTCCCGATAAAAGGGGAACACTTGGTGTCCCATTGCCTCGATCAAGGTCCTCAGTTCGCGAGGCAGAGCGATTGGCCCGCCGGCGATTCGGGTTTAGTCAAGGAGCACGGATTGTCAGCCGCCATCGCTGTGCCCCTTGAAGGGGAGGAAGGAACTGCCGAGGGAGTTCTTTGCGTGACCTTTGAACCGCAGGCGCCCTTTGACGAAGAGGTTAGGATGCTTAGCGACTTCGCAAAGCACCTTTCTGCCGCGCTTCAACAGAGCCGGCGAGTCGGGCTGCTTCAGTCTGCCCTCGATCGACTCCCCCAACCAGTTGTGCTGTTCGATAAAGGCCTCCGAAAAAAGTACGCCAATGCACCTGCAGTGCAATTGCTGGCTGTTTCTCCCAGTTGGAGCCGGGGTCCGGGGATAGGGCCGGGCTCTCCCATGCTGCCGTTTCGGACGCTAATTCAGAGTTCAATTAGAAGCAATCAGCGTCTGGTAGACTTTCCTGATCGTATCGGCGACCGGGCCCATAGAAGCACAGTGGTCTCTGATGCGCTAACAGAACCGAAAGATAACGCGGTCATTGGCGGTATTCTCCAAATTCAGGATGAGAGCTACTACCGACAGATCCTTTTCGCCTATCGGTCCCTTGAAGAATCGCGTGGTGAAGATGAAGCACTTTCCCGTCTCCAGGTAATCTTCGAACAGTTGCGCCATCCATGGCTCCGCAAGTACACCCGACGCGCGGACCGCCTGGTTCTTGACACATGGATTGATGGCGGTCTGCCGGTCAGTATACCGGAGTTTGAGCTGGCCGCGCGGGCGCCGGGTCAGCTCTCGTGGAAGTGCATAGAAGATGGGATGCCCGTCGTTCTAAAATACGATCCTCGGAAAAAGCTTGGAGAGAGGTTTCATACCGAGCGCGGGCTGCTAGTCATTGCAGATCCAGATCCACATGAAGCGCGGACGCTGGACAAGAAGGTGGGTGATTATTGGATCGATTTTCCATTGATGCGCAGCAAAGAAGATGTCTTCGGCAAGATAACACTTCCTTGCGAGAGCAACTTGAGTCCGGAGCGGTTTGAGATGTTCTGCGTATTTTCGGAGATGGCAGGCGAGAGCTTCAAACGGCTGCGCGTTATGGACGAACAGCGAGCCGGCGCGGAGGCACGCGACATCAAGACCGAAGTGACTGAGAAAATCCAACCGCTGGACGTTACTCTGGCGCTTTACCAAGAGCTGAGCGAGCACGAGACTGTTGATGGAACGAGGTTGTTGCACGCCACCGAGTCGTTCAAGCGAATACTGGTGAAGGTTCGCGAGACAATCAGTTCCACGGCTCCGCTGACGGGCCTCCCGGAGTCGAAGCGTGCAGGATCGAATGAATGAACATTCTCCTCGTTGAGCCAGAGGAGCTTACTCGCGATGTGCTTGAACAACTGCTAGCGACCGCTTTTCCCGGTTTTTCCGTGGCAGCGGCTGCCAACCTCGAGGCCGGGCTAACCTCCGCTCAGTATTCCGCTGTTGTGCTCGGGCTAAACTCGATCCAAGGTCTCGAAGGGGCTTTAGAGCAAATCGCCGGCGAGACAACCTTGGTAGTTCAGGCATCCACGCGCCTCGGTGAACCTGGGGCTGGCGTTACCGTAAGCAGCCTCCGCAAGCCGGAACATCTCATCGCGGAGATCGACCGGAGTCTTGCCTGCTGGCCGACGCGCTTGGTTCAGCGACTGCGCTCGCATTTTGCTAGTCCGGAGATCGAGCGGCAATTCAGTGGGCTTCACCAACAGGACGGGCATCGGGTTGGACTTCCTGGGGCGACCACGCTAATCCGTGGGCTCGTCCGCGCGAGGAACGACCACGGGGAGGATACTCCGTTGGGTAAATTGATCCATTCGATTCCGCCTGTACACGTACACTCGGCCGCAGAACAAGCGCAACCAATTCCTAGCATTCACGGGAGTTGTGAAGTTCGCGTGGCTCGTCTGGGCCAGCGTGGGCCCATCTCGAAGGAGCATTTGGCACTCGCAAATCTTTACTCCTCACGACTGAGCGCTGCATTTCACTCCCTAGTCTCGCTCGGACGCCAACCCCCGCGAAAGCGCATCCGCGCCTGCTTCCTCGGCGCGGATGAAATGCTTCCGGTGTTCCGTGAGGCGTTCTCTTATGACCAGGACGGACCATGGCTCATTCTTCCGATAACGCGCCTTCATTTCCGCGCCCTCGACTTGGCGAAACCTTTGGAGGAGATCGAGTTTGACGTCTTCCGCGAAATCACTCGCATCTTTAATCACGCTGACGGGAGATTGCGTTCTGCCGAGTGGGATTGGTTCGATGAAGCCATCGCCAATTGGTTCGCGATCCGCAACCTCGAAGCCGCTCGAGAGCTTCCGGCGTTCGAGGATCGGTTTAACCACAAGGGTCTGAGCGCGCCATTTGATGCTCTTGATAATCTTCGCGAAACCGTCCGGTTCGTTCAGTTCTTGGAAGGCGGCTTGGGCGCAAGAAGAGTATTCGAGTTGTGGCAGTCCCGCGAATCGACCCCCCAACGGGCGCTAGCTCGCGAGCGCGTCATCGATCCATACTTCGATTGGCTTCAGGAGGCGCACTGGGACGATCTGGTGCAGACTGCGACGCGGGCCCCATGGCGATCGGCAATCGATCATTGTAGCTGCCATATCTGGCTGATTCCCCTGCAATTCTCACGGGTCATGTTCAGCACCCCTAAACCCAACTTTGTGAAGGCAGCGGTATTGCGACGATTCGTCTCTAGCCAAGTCAAGCTCGCACTTCCCGCAGGCCAGGAAGTCCTCTTGCCAGCCCGCGAACAGGGGGAAGAGAGGCTCCTCATGGTTAGAAACGTTGGCCATCGTCACCGAAATAAACTTGGTGTCCACGACGATGGCATCGACTATCAACTTGATATGGCCGGCAAGTAATCCGGGAAAATTTCCTCGGATTCGTAGAGGCAAAGGAGTATCTTGGATGGTGGTACCGTGAGCGGAGGCACGCCCGATTCTGGGTAGATGTCGGGATAGATCGGTACGCACCCGCAGACCCACCCAGACCCTAGAGGCTGACAGAAAACCGGCTCTCCGTCAACCTCCCCTCTAATGTCCGGTAGGCAGGGTGAGTCACCTTCTAGCTGCCTCAGAAGTCGCTCCAACACGTCCTTAGCTTCCTCTGGAAGCTTGTCGAAACGTCTGTAGAACGAGCCATCGGCCTCCAACGACGCCACGGCTTAGCCTTCTTGCTCTATTCGTGTGCTGCGGAGTGTGTTTATAGCACTCGCTGAAACCGGCTTGGTTTTCTTCAGTTTGTCAGCCGCGATAACCTCGCGAAAGGCTGTCTGACCCTTCGGCGGAATTAGAGTTGCGCGCATCGGACGCACAATCAAGACGCCCTGAACGTTATCAAACTCCCACTCGAGCTGATCTCCCTCGCGCAAATCGAAGGCGTCCCGAGCACTCGGCGGGACCGTCGTTTGAAATTTAGTGAGTATACTGCTAATAGATTTCACCATGGTGATTCTCCAGATCTCTGCCAGTACGATTATCTGACAGATGGAGAGTCCTGTCAACACAATTCTACAGCCACTGCTGGATGTGTGCAAGTAGAAGAAGATGATCGGCAGCCAAACAACCAAATCCAACCTTTATCCACCAAAGCCCCCTTTGGCCCGTCAGGACAGCTCGTCTTACCAATACCAACGCTGCGGCTCCGGGGACTCTGAGATCATCTACACTACCAGCACCCACCTTAATATGTAATTTTGTCAACCATTTACCGAGTTGTTCCAACCTCTCCTGTTCATCATGCTCGTCTTGCCTTTCAATGAGATCTTTAGCCAGAATGTACGCTCCGTAAAGGTTGCACACTTCGCCAAGGAAGCCCACCAGCTGAGCGATGGTCTCTATGTTCTGCTCCATACGATATTCTGAATATCAGATTTTCTTTGCTTTGTCAATCTTGATCTGAGCGGCTTGATCTGCTCGGCCCCTCAACACAAAGGTCACCTCGGGGCGTGTCGAGCATGGTCGGTGGGAAACTCCCAGCTTCGCACCATCACGCAGGCCGGACTGCAAGGGCAGGGGAGCTTGGGGTTTCTGAAACGGTGGTTTGGATGCGCCGAAGAGAGCGGCCTATCTTTCGAGTACCCGAGGGGCGAGCACCCGATAGGCAAGCGCGCCGCAAGACCGCCTCAGGGAGCGCCTCGGACACCGCATCAAAATGCTGCGCGTGGAGCGGGACTGGTCCCTCAAGGACCTAGCGGCCTTCACCCGGCTCAGCGTCTCTCAGATCAGCTCCATTGAGCGCGGCGCCAACCTGCCCAGCATGGAAAGCCTGCTCGCTCTCTCTCGCGCCTTTGACAAAAAACCGTCGGAGATTCTCGCCCACATTGATTTCTAGCTCCTCCACTCTCGAACTGGCCGGTTCCTTTGTAGTGGGGGAGGATGAGCTGGCCGCCAAAAGTCAGGAACTCATCCTCTCCATGCTGCGGCACACCAAGACGCCGTTTTCCCGCAAGCAGTTCAATCCCGGCCACATCACCTGCACCGCCTTGGTGCTCAGCCCCGACGCGCGCCGGGTATTGCTGATGTACCATCACCGCCACGCCCGCTGGCTGCTTCCCGGCGGTCACGTGGAGAACGAGGATGTAACGCTCGCCGTTACCGCGCGGCGGGAAGCGAATGAGGAGACCGGGGTGCTGCTGGCGCCGTCCACCAGCGCCCGCCTGGTGGGGATGGACGTGCACGGAATTCCCGCTAAGAAGCGGGAGCCGTTTCATTTGCATCACGACCTGATCTTCGCCCTGCGCGCCGAATCGGAGCATGTCCACGTGACCGACGAAGCGCCCCGCATCGCCTGGTGCCGTCCGGCAGAGTTTGTGCGATTTGACGTGCCTTTGAGCATCGCGCGCAGCGTGACGCGGGCGCTGGCTTATCTTGCGGAAACGGGACAAGGGAGCTTGGGATTTTGAAGAGTAAGAGCAAGGGGCTCGTTTTCGTCGCCCAAACGAAGTAATCGAGCGCAACATAGATGAGAGGGCCCTGAGGTGAGGCTCCTATTACGGCGGCGGCTAACGGGCGCACATTTGTGCAAGCAAACCGCCTGGCATGAGCCCGGATCAGGGGTTCACGAGGACTGCGGGTCGCCAGCGGGTGAGGTTGGGAGTGCGCCAGCGCCTAGTTCGCGGCGGAGCGCTCCCGTTCCAGCGCTGGTTTTTCGTTCGCCCTTCGGAGGTTGCTAAGAGCTAATCCGAAAACGCCGAGCGCTATCGTGAACATTAGGCCAATAAACCACTGCGTCAGCGTAAAGAGGCGGCCGATTTCGCCTCGGACGCTGTCCAGGTCAGCGTGAGAACGATCCTGCAGGGTATCGATTTGCTGCTTAAGCAACGGGACGGCTATTGCCTTCTCTGGCGTGGACACGAGGGTTGTCTCCAACGCTGAGAATCGGCTCCTAAGCTGTTCCTGATCGGCCTTGATTTGCGTTAGTGTCTGCCGGTCGATCGGACTAAGCTCGGCGTAACGCGGCTGCTGGCCGCTTTTGTTGCCACGCTCCAGCGTTTTGCGCAGTGCCGCGTTTTCCTCCTGCAGCCTTGCGACAGCGCCCCTGGCGCTTTCGGTTTCTATCTGTGCGTGCAGGGCAAGTTCGCGGGCGCGGAGAGACTCGACCGCTTGACGCTCGGCGACATCGCGCCCTTGATACGTGGTGAAGGTCGCAATGACAGTTCCGACCATGGTCGCCAGAGCGGCGGCTACGCCAATCGCGCTGCTCGATCGGAGAAGCCGACGCCATAGGGGGCCCGACAATGCAGGTCCGGGCTTCTGCTCTTGAGGTTCCGCGCCATTTGCGGGGTTTTCAGTTTCCATACCGTGTGGCTATGTTACTCCGAATTTGCCCGCAAAGGCGGCAACTTTGGTTGAATCCCGGATATCCTTAAGGTTACGACATAAGCGTGCGCGTATGGAGTGCCCCCCGTGAGCGGGCGTCGGCGCCAATTGTTTGGCGAAGCCAACGGAGAATCGCTTGAGCGGCAAGCTACGCTCGCGGCAGGATTGTGGCCAGCACATCGCCCGGCCTAACCGGTGCCCCCGCTGGCGTGAGTATCTCAAGAACGGTTCCAGAAGCGGAGGATTGAACTTGCCAAATATTCGTGGAAACCGGAGACGACGGGAGTAGGGCCGAGACCTCGCAGACCGTAAAGCCAGCCATGATTTGATCGCCTTCCTCGCAATACCACGAATGAAGAGTGAAATCCGCCGCGTCGTCCCGCTCGGGTTGGAAAAGAACCTGTGTTAGAGAACCCCCGATCTGGTCTTTTTCGGCAAGCGAGATAACGGATGTTGGACTGGGCGGATTTCCGAGCGTCGAGGGCTCGGGGATGGCCGAGATCAAAAGTTCAGAGTCGATCGCTATAGCGACGCCGATTTCCTTGAGCTGTTTGAAAAGTTCGATACGCGCCTGCATCTCTTTGATCCTCGCGATGCCGGCCTCGGCCTCGGCCTTGTCGGCATCAGCGGACGCATGCCGCGTGTTCGCCTCAAGGGTTCGCCGCCGCAATTCGGCATCGATGCGGTCGGTCTCGGCCCTCGCGAAATCAGCCTCTGCCTTTGCATATTGGACACTTGTTGCTCCCTCTGCTGCACGCCAGAGCATACTTGGGGCAGCATCCATTTTTTCAGCAATTCGGGCATGGTCAGTGTTGTAGGCGGAAATGGCCCTGGCGCCGCTCCTGAAGCGTGCACCCGCTGCGCCAAGCCAGTCCTCCAGGAACTGAGGACATGCCCTGACGAGCAGCCGCCTGATGATGCCCTGCTCCTTAGGCATGGACTTCCTCGGCCACCGTTTCTTGACTCTCAAATTCGACGGAAAGGCCGACGCCGCCGCAAGCACGATAGTATCCCGCGAGGGCGGTGAGTGTTGCCCTAATTTGGTCGGGGGAGAGGGACGGATCGAATGTGATAGAGAACTCCGGGGGCAGACTGGATGGCTCAGTCAAAACGGCGTCGACCTTAACCTCGTCGTTGAGGGCCAGGGAATCGCCACTGACTATGTTATAACGGGGCAACGAAGAGGGCGACGAAACGATATCTGTAAAATCCTGGGTAAAAGAGGGCAGGAGCAATCCGAGATTGCGACGGAATTGCTCCAAGTTCGTAATCCGGAACGTCGTTTCTGTCTCGATCAGATGACCGGCAATACGGGCAAGAAGAGGGTCCGATGCGTCATTGACTCCGTCCGGAAAGACAAGAAGGTACGGGACGCGGGGAACCAGAACGGTCAGCGGCCCACGCGGTGGACTGAGGTCGCGAGGTGACGAGCAGGCCACGACCACAATAGCGACCGGCATTTCCGTTGGAAAGGCCTCTAGGACCTCCTCGACTTGGCACAAGTCCGTCAGTGCGCGGCGAACCCTGTCGGAAAACTCGGCAAATGCCATGCTTACGAATAGCGCGCGCGGCTTCACGTGTAAGCTGCCCATGAACACAGTATAATATTCTCCGGAAAGCTTGAGAACGACGTGTGACATTTATCCACCTGCGGGACCGTTTGGTCCCGGTTGTTGCGGCGGCGCCCTGGCAAGGCATTCAACGCAAGGATGTTTGCCCGTCTTGCGCGGGAGGCACGC
Source organism: Bryobacterales bacterium (assembly GCA_963836595.1). Classification (GTDB taxonomy): domain Bacteria; phylum Acidobacteriota; class Terriglobia; order Bryobacterales; family Bryobacteraceae; genus DATFZA01. The sequence continues at coordinate 715,566 of CAWIKC010000001.1, read as the reverse complement.
GACCTTTCGGCTTGGCATCTCGGACGCGCCAGTCCAGGCTCTTGCCCTCACACGCGGATACGTCGAAACGCCACGCACCAAGAACGCGCCCGCCCTCAAGGATGCACCCTTGCGCGAATCGAATCGTCCAATGGGCTGAATCAAATGGCGCAGCCCGCCGCAGGAATTCGCATCGTAAAGACTTGCATCTATCCCTCGGGCAAGGCCTCGAAAGCGGCTAAGAGCTGGTCCGTTTGGCTACTCGCATGTTCCAAGACTATGTGTTTCAGAGGTTATCGGCAAGGCGCTCTGACGTTACGGAGCCGCGTACCTGAGAGCTACTGCCGTTCGCCGTTGATTTCCGCGCCGCCTTGGTGATATACGAGATGAGTCACCTGGCCGGCCGCGTCCTTTACGAATTCGATTTGCGCATCGACCACTTTCAGGAAAAACTTGGTCTGCGATTCGGCGAAGATCGGAAATTTCGGTTGCCCCGTGGCTTGGGCGCTCAATTGTCCGTTTTCGAGAGTGATCGCAATGTCAAAGCCAGGCCGCAATTGATAGGTTCCGGTATAGGACGCGAGGATCGCGGGTGCAACGGATACCACCTTTGCTTCGGGCGGAAGTTCGACCACGCTCGACTTGCGTACCGCCGTCATATCCCGGCCGCCTTGATGCAGCACCAGACCGGTGACTTCACCTTTCGGGTTGCTTGTGAACTCGATCTCGGCATCGACCACCTTCGGAAAGAACCGTGTTTCCGATTCCGCGAACAGCGGAATCTGGCCTTGCCCCGTCAATTGGCTCATCAGTTGCCCGTTTTGCTGCGTGATAAACATCTTGACAGCCGGACTCATCTCGTAGGTGCCGACGTAGCGCGAAAGAATCTCAGGAGACACCGAGATCTCTTTACGCTCCGAAGGCAACTCCACTTTTTCTCCATGCGCCAGGGCGCCCAATTTAGCGGCAATTGCATCCACAGCCTGTCCATTCAGGTTGGCAAGTGCGACGACCGTTACTTTATCGCCTGGATAATAAACCAAAAAGGTATTGAAGCCCTCGATTCCGCCGCCGTGCTCGATCCTCTTGCCAGTCTTTTCTTTATGCACAAAAACGCCCAGAGCATAGTCGTCCTTGAAGGGCGTCGTCATTTTCTCGAGCGACGGCGCGGACAGAACTTTTCCCCCAAAGAGCCCCTTTTCCCAGCGCAGCAGGTCTTCGGTCGTGGAGTAGAGGGCGCCGGCTGAGAAGGGGATACTCATGTCGATGTAGCCGGCGTTCACCGGACCGTTCGGCCCCGGAGCATATCCAGCCGCCCGGTGGACGATGATCGCGCTGTTCGAGTCGTAACCGGAGTCCTGCATGCCCAATGGCGTGAAGATATTTTCCTGCAGAAATGCCGCATATTTTTCGCCGCTGATTTTCTCCAGCAGGTACCCTAACAGAACATATCCTGAATTACTATAGCTAAATTTTTCTCCCGGCTGAAAATCGAGCGGCTTGTCGCGAAAACGGGCAACCAGCTTCTCGGGAGTAGTGGCAAAAGGCTCCGTGCTCGGGTAATCGGGAAAACTGGTGAAATTCGGGATGCCCGAAGTATGGGTCAGTAGGTTGAATAGAGTGATTTTGTCCCACGCGGCGGGCGCATCCGGCAGGTACTTCTTCACCGGATCGTCGATCTTCAACTTGCCGCGTTCTTCCAGGAGAAGGATCGCCGCCGCGGTAAACTGCTTGGTCACCGAACCCAGCCGGAACTTCGCGGTGGGCGAATTGGGTATGTCCCATTCGAGATTAGCGAAGCCATAACCTTTGTTGAAGATGACCGTATCGCCGCGAGCCACCAACACCGACCCCATGAATTTCTTTTCAGACGCATAGTATTGGACAACCTGCTCCATGCGGGTAGTGTCCTGCGCGATACAAACGTTTGCAAAAAGCACTGCGGCGGCCAACCAGCGAGGCATATCGCACCGTTATACAAGGTTCGGAATCTGAAAACAAGCAGAAAGGAAGAATCCCTGGTATTGGTCAGTTTGAAAATCTGGAATCAGGTTATGGTTCAGATAGTTGCAACTTGAGAAGGTCGCTTAGGTAATTGGCCAACACTGAAACGTCGAAATGGCCTTCCTCCCATGCTATGTCTGCGGCCCGTAGTGCAGCATAGTAGGGCTTCCGGTCTTCCCTGATGCGCTCCGGCACGATTTTCTTCCCAGGCAGCAATCGTCCCTGCTTCAGGCAAAGGAGGTAGTAGCATGCCGCTCTTGCGGTTCTCCCGTTTCCTTCCACGAACGGGTGAATCCAATTGAGCCTCCAGAGTGCATATGCCGGAAGCATTGTGGGATGATCCAAGATCTCCCAGTTTTCATGGACCACGGAGAAGAATCGGTCCATTATATCGGGAACTTCTTTAAAATGTGGCGGGAAGTGGTTTCCTACGTAAATAGGCTCTTCGCGGTAGCGTCCACCGAACTGGGAGATATTTGAGACGGCAGCGTAGTTCAAGGCCCAAAGAGTGTACTTGTCGAAGAACTCGATGCCCTTCCTTAGCCCAATCTCAATGCAGTTCGAGAGCAAGTCGTATTGCCGCAGAAGGTTCTGCTCTTGAATCTTCGCGTAGAGCTCTGGGTCATCCTTTTCTCTGACAGACATTCAGCGCCACGGAACCATTCAGGGTAGGAGCCTAATGTGCATTGACGCAGCCCTAACGCTTTCCTTGGTAATGAGTTCGGAAGAACTTGGGGCATTGCCAAAGGCAAAACTCACCCTTTGTTCGCGCAGTTCGTCTTCAGTCACGACCCTGGTCCGAGACGCGTCCAACAGGCGCATCAACTCTGGGTCCGGTGCAGTCACGTTTTGAAACTGTTTCCGATCAGCCATTTCTCAACCTCTTTACTCAGGCCTTGTATCCGGGTACCAGCAGCCCTTACTCAGTCCTGGACTCTCCAGACTTTTGAGAACAATAATGACACAATATGTTCCATGTGTCCAAATATATGCTTGGGCGCGTCCCGCAGTTTGCGCGACGCGACCGCTTATCTCTCCATGGACATGATACATGATGAAGCGCTTCGGCTTTTCTTGCCCATTAGGCAAACGGGTTGTAGCTTCGCTCCCGTCGCTCCTGCTCAACTCGGCCTTGTCATCTTCCAGCAGACTTACGATATCCGCGATTTCCCAGGGCCGATTCGTCACGACAGCAGCCATTGCGGGTGGCATGCGCAATGTCTGATGCGCCCGCACGAAGTTGTTAGTACATGAAATGCGAGCGGCTGATCGCTACGATGTGTGGTCCTCAAGCTTCTTGACTGAACGCTTATCGGCGTCAGATTTCTTCAGGTTGTATTTGCTTTGCGATCAAGCAGCGTGGCTCCAGCGCGACGGGAGCGGAGGCTAGAGTCAAGATGGGCCGATTTTCAAACTACCCCCGAATTGCGCCACCCCGCTCGCGTCATGTAATATAGATATTTGCGGCTCCTTCGCGCTTAGCACCCTCGGTGTGTCCGAAGCAAGGCCCTGAAGTACAACCAATCAGTCGTAGAAGAGGACAGTCATGTACGCAGTAATCGAAACCGGCGGCAAGCAGTATCGCGTGGCTCCGGGCGACGTAATCAAAGTCGAGACGCTACCCGGCGAAGCTGGCGCGGACGTGGAATTCGACAAAGTATTGGCCGTAGTCCGCGATTCCAACGAACTCGTGCTGGGCGACACGCTCGGCCAGGCGCGCGTCCGGGGCACAATCCAGGAGCAAGGCCGGGCCGCCAAAATCATCGTCTTTAAGTTCAAGCGCAAGAAGCAGTACAAGCGCACCACCGGACACCGGCAAAATTACACTGCCGTCCGGGTGAGCGAAATCGTCGCCTAGGTTCAAAATAATGGCACACAAAAAAGGTCTTGGCAGTTCAAAGAACGGGCGCGATTCCAACTCCCAGCGCCTGGGCGTGAAAGCGTTCGGCGGTCAACTGGTGACCGGCGGTTCGATCCTGGTCCGGCAACGCGGCACACCGTTCAAACCGGGCGAGAATGTGGGACGCGGCAAGGACGACACCCTGTTTGCCAAGGTCCCCGGCATCGTCGAGTTTCGCGACCGCGGCAGCATGGGTAAGTTCATCAGCATCCGCACGGAAGAATAAATAAGCGGAATAGCGGCACGGGCGATTTTCCCGGCCCATGTTCATAGACGAAGTAAAAATCCACGTAAAAGCGGGCGACGGCGGAAACGGTTGCCTGGCCTTCCGGCGGGAGAAGTTTGTCCCGCGCGGCGGTCCCAGCGGCGGCGACGGCGGGCACGGCGGGAACGTCACGCTCTACTCGAGCGAGCATTACAACACCCTGCTGCATTTCCGTTTCAATCCCGAACACACCGCCGAGCGCGGCCGGCATGGCGAAGGCAGCAATCGCACGGGCCGGGAAGGCAAGTCCATCAAAGTTCCCGTTCCCGTGGGCACCACGGTCTACGACGCGCACACCGGCGAACTGATCCACGATTTCACCAAGCCGGGCGACAAGTTTGTGATCGCCAAGGGCGGCCGGGGTGGCCGGGGCAACCAGCATTTTGCCACGCCGACGCATCAGGCGCCCACCGAGCACGAACCGGGAAAACCGGGTGAAGAAAAAGATCTCCGGCTGGAGTTGAAGCTGCTGGCCGACGTCGGCTTGGTCGGCTTTCCGAACGCCGGCAAGTCCACGCTGATTTCCCGTATTTCCGCGGCCCGGCCGAAGATCGCCGACTATCCCTTCACCACACTGATCCCCAACCTCGGGGTGGTACAGGCCGGCGACCGATCGTTCGTGGTCGCCGATATCCCCGGCCTGATTGAAGGCGCCCACACCGGCTCTGGCCTGGGCGTACAGTTCCTCAAGCATGTGGAGCGCACCAAATTGCTGGTCCACCTGGTGGACGTCTCCGAACTGACCGGGCGCGACCCAGCGCATGACTTCGAAGTCATTCTCACCGAGCTAAAAAGCTTCCGGCCAGAGCTGCTGGAAAAACCAATGATCGTAGTCGCTTCCAAAATCGATGTCGCGCAAGATCCGGCGCGGATCGATAGCGTTCGTCTCGCGGCCGCGAAGCACGGCATGCCTTTCTTCGAGATCTCGAGCGTCACCGGCGCGGGAATCGAAGAATTGAAGCGGGAGATGGCTAAAATTGTCCTCACGCCGGTCGATGAGAACATTACCGAACCATGAGTACCATCTCTACTGCCTTCCCGGCCTTGCAGCAGGCGCAGACCAAACTCAACACCGCCGCCGCCGATAGCGCCCAAAACGGCCCGACCCCCGAAAACGCCATTGCGCTGCTCGAATCCCGCACTCAGTTCAGCGCTGGCGTGAAAGCCATCCATGTGCAAGACGAAATTTCCCAAAGCCTGCTCGACTTACTCCCCTGATACTTCTTTCCTCCATCAGCATCTTTAGGACGGAGGTATTTCCATGAAAGCTGTTTTGTGCGGCCTGCTCCTGTGGAGCGCCGGCTGGCCGCAAACTTCAGTGCGCGCCGAAGACCGCATCACCAAGGAAGTGCGCCACGAACTGGTGATGCTGCCCTATTACAGCGTGTTTGACAATCTGGCTTACAAGGTCGACGGCAATAACGTTACCCTGCTTGGCCAAGTCACTCGCCCGACCCTCAAAAGCGATGCGGAACACGCGGTCAAGCGCATTGAGGGTGTCGGAAGCGTCACCAACGACATAGAAGTGCTGCCCCTCTCGCCCAACGACGACCGGATCCGCAGAGCGGTCTACCGGGCCATCTACTCTCAACCCGGCCTGGATATGTACAGCTTGCGCGCCGTGCCCACCATCCACATCATTGTCAAGAACGGCAATGTGACTCTCACGGGAGCGGTCGGTACCAAGATGGACAAAGAACGCGCCGAGATCGCGGCCAAAGGTGTGGCCGGCGTTTTTGCGGTCACTGACGAGCTTCTCGTGGCGCCGTAGCTTCCGGTCATGGAACAACGCGCGACGACTTCGGGACCGCTTGCCTGACGGGCGCGGCTCGATGCTTTCCGAGCCGAACTCTCAAAATCTCGCCCCAAGGTTGGGACCGAATTTGAGCGCCGTTCCCAGAATTCACCGTCGTCAAGAACGCGCCGGCGCATCGCCGCCGGCCGCGATACGAATTTGAGCGCTGTTCCCAAGAACTGCGGGCTGACCATCACCGGACAGCCGGAACGAAACGGACCAGGAACGCGCCGCGATTCGCGGCCCAGGCGCGCGCCCAGGCAGGCGCTTTTCCCGTCAACCATGAAATCCCAGCGGCTCCTTCACAGCCTTGCGCGCGCTCAAGGGCTGATTAAAGAACTCCAGAAACGGCATCATCAGCCGAAAACGGCCGAGGATCTCCGTGTAAACAGCCGCCGTCGTGACGATGCCCGGCTCCAATTCGGAGCTGAGGATATAGTCTTTGTGTTTCATCAGATCGGCTGCCGGATGTTCCGGATCGAATCCCTTGGGTACCCGCGTCAGCCGGTCGCCATGCACTTCTCCAAACGTCGCCTTGACCTTGCTGTGACCGAGGATTTTGCGCAGCGCCTGGTGATTGTCGCGGATATGCTCCCTCACCGCCAGCAACACATCTTTTTCGGGATGATACACACCGCCGCCGACAAACGTGCTGTCGTCGGAAAAGTGCATATACAGACCCGCTCCTGAACTGGCGCCGCGTCGCGAAAAGAACGCGCCAATGTGAGTCTTGTACGGCGTCTTATCCGCGCTGAACCGCGTGTCCCGATAAATTCGAAAAACCGCCTTTTTCGGATCGGCCACGTACTCCGGCGCGAATTTCTCCAACTGCTGATTCAGCGCCAGCACCAGCTCAATCATCGGCTGCTGCACGAACTGCACGTACTGTTCCTTGCGCGGCTGAAACCACTCCCGGTCGTTGTTCTTCTTGAGTGCTTTAAAGAAACGCGGCATCTCCGCGGGAAACCCGGCAAACGGCATCGGACCCCTCCCCTATAATTTGATCAGCATCGACAATGGCTAGTGTAACGTTGAGTGAACTCACGCGCTTCGGAATCGGGGGCGCAGCCCGCCGGTTTATCGAGACCGATGATGAGTGCGTTCTCATGGCTACGCTCCTGGGCGAGAAGGGACCCTGGACGCTGATCGGGGGAGGCACCAACATCATCGCTTCCGACGAGGGGTTTGAAGGCCTGGTGCTGCGCTACGCGGGCTCGGAGATTTCACAAGTCGGCGCGACGGTGGATGGGCAAGCCGGCGCGGTCCTTCAGGATCTGGTGGATTACTCCATCGCGCACGGTCTGCGCGGACTGCAAACGATGACCGGCATTCCAGGCTCCGTCGGGGGCGCGGTTTACGGAAACGCGGGCGCTTATGGCCATTCCGTCATGGAGTTTGTCACGCGCGTGCGCTTTTTCAATGGCGAGAGAATTCAGGAATTCGGCAATGCCGAATGCCAGTTCCGCTATCGGGAGAGCATTTTCAAACGCCACAAAGAATGGATCATCCTGTCGGTGGAGCTGGCCTTGGGAGAAGGCGATCCCGCGGAACTCGCCGCCATCGCCGGCGGCATCCGCAAGATCCGCGACGAAAAGTACCCGCCGACGATGAAGTGCGCGGGCAGCATCTTCAAAAATCTGATTCTGGCCGAACTCCCGCCAGAGGTTCAAAGTATCGTCCCCGACAAAGTCATCCGGGAAGGCAAGGTTCCCTCGGCCTGGTTTCTCGAGCAAGCCGGCGCCAAAGGCATGCAGGCAGGCGGCATCCACGTCGCCGATTATCACGCAAATCTGATCTACAATGCCGGCGGCGGCACCGCGCGCGAACTTCGCTCCATCATCGGCGATCTAAAGGCGCGCGTGGAAACGAAGTTCGGCTTTGCGCTGGAAGAAGAAGTGCAATATATCGGATTTGAAGAAGCCCAATCGGCTACAAAATCCGCCGATCCTTAAACTCAATCGGAGCATCGTTGATGCTGGCAATTCGGCGGCGCATCAGTCCATCGTCGTCAAACTCCCAAAGTTCATTCCCGTAGGACCGGTACCACTGGCCGCTCGCATCATGCCATTCGTATTCAAACGTGACGGCCATGCGGTTCTCGCGGAAGCCCCATAACGTTTTCTTGAGACGATAATCCAGCTCCTTCGCCCACTTGCGCCGCAAGAATGCCTTGATCTCTTCCCGGCCGCGCAGGAATTCAGTGCGGTTCCGCCATTCTGAATCCAGCGAATAGGCGAGCGCAACGCGCTCCGGATCCCGGCTGTTCCAGGCATCTTCCGCGGCTTGCACCTTGAGCGGCGCGCTCTCCTCCGTGAACGGCGGCCGGAGAATGGGTGTTCTTGTGATCGTGTCCATCTGGCGATTTCCTCTACTTGAAATTGTATGAGGGAGCCGGCCATTTAATCGGCGCCAACACTCCCCTCTACACAACCTGGCAGAGCAGCATCCCGGGCATCTCGGAGTGGGACTAAGGATTCGGTACCCTCGTGGTCCTGATCGCGGCCGGTTTGTCGCGGCGGAAGCGGTGCTAATCCCCCGCCGCAAGAGAGCACACTGGTCGAGCCTACTGCCGTCCGCCGCCACCCGGCTGGTCGTTGCAGAACGTACCGTTACCTGCCGGCGGAGGCAACTGGCCAGTGAAAGAAGCGAGATTGGTCTGCCCATTTCCGCTCAGCGACGCTCCAATGATCGTGCCGGTAGCCACGCCATAGGGAAACGTGATATTCGCAAAGGGAGCCAGTATCGTGCCCTGGTCGCCGCCGATGTTCAGCGAGGTTGCCTGATAGAAGTTGTACAACACGTGGCTCGCGGTCACCCCCGAATAGTTAAAACCGCCATTCGGCAACTTGTCCGAAACGCCGTCCACGTTGATCAGCACGCTGGAACCGGAGGGAACGGTGAGCTGCACGCCCCATACGTTGGCCAGCACCGCTCCGGAAACCGAGAAGATATTCAACACTGGATCCGTACCGGTTAGATACAGTCCGCCATATTGACTTACCGTCTGTCCGTTAGGCGCCAGCGCGCCGTAGGACGTTGAAGTGTTCTGCAAGAAGGACGTCGCGTATCCAAAATTTATCGGCACCGCGTTGAACTGGTTCTGCAATACAGTTCCGTTAATCTGGCCGTTGGTTAGGGAGACAGTTCCGCCCGACACCACGTTGCCATTGACAATAGTCACGCTGCCGAGGGTGATGTTTCCGTCGGCCACGACGCTTCCATTCTCCACCTGACCGTTGCTGAAGTTCAGTGTGCCGCCTATCACGAGACTGTAACTGGTTGGATCGTTCGGCAGTTGCTGCCCGAAGCTGTAACCTGTGAAGTTCGCATTGCCTCCCACCGCGACGCGGCCTTGCACGTCGGTATAGGAGGATGTGTCATTTCCAAGAATAAACACGTTATAGGAACATACCTGTATGGACTGCGCCATCGACAGGCTGCCTGACAGAATTCCCGCCAACGACAACGCGCGTAGGGAACCAGAAAAAGGTTTCATGATCGATAGATCTCCAGGGAATAAAAATTCAATACCGGAAGGCCACGAACCGCCAACCTCGACCAGCCTACCTCGGATTGATCCCGCAGCCCATCGGCGGAATTGCTTAGGAAGGGCTTAAATAGACACGTTGCGGCCACCATGCCTGGCAATGGAGGAAGGAACTCGCGCCCGGTACGCCGAAAGCTGTACTCGATGTCAATTCAGTAATCATTGAGCAAACCGGAACGGGCTATTCCGCTTATTCGCCCGACGTACCAGGATGCGTTGCGGCTGGCGATACTTTGGAAGAAACGCGCTGCAATATCCGGGACGCGTTGGCTGCGCACTTTGAGGCGATGCGGGTAGTAGGCGAACTGATTCCCGAACCTCACTCCTCGGTCGATTACGTGGAGGTCGCTGCATAGCCCTGACTTGAAGGCCAGGCAGGACGCGGGTGCCGTCACGAGGTTGAATGGGCACGGGAAAACCGAGCCGGTGATTGTTGCACATTAAGAGATGTAGCCACGTCATTAGACTGAGGAGGCTGGTCTCAATGCTTAGTATCAGGATTCTGTTTTCCACCACAGCCCTGTTGGTGGGCGCGGTAGCCGCTGACGATTCGGGCAGTGGTGTCACCTATGCTCTGGCAAATAATTGCTCACAGGGAGGGTGCACGATGCCGAGCTTCGACAAAGGCTACTTCTTCCAATTTGACGAGTCTGGGAACAACCCATCGAACGGGATTACTGTGTTCGATCCGAAGGGAGGGCTGGCATACCACATCAATGTCACGGCGCCCGACGGTTCACCCGGCGATTTGGCCGAGACAGCCGCAGCGGACACCGATGGTACGGTTCTGCTGCCGATTTCCTATGGCGGCGTTGGTCATTTTAAGGGCGGCATCATCGAGTTGAATCAATATGGCAAGCAGGTTCGTTTCGTCGACACTGGCCGTTTTCTCCCGGAAGCTGCGTGCTTTGCGCCGGATCATTCCATCTGGGTGATGGGAAAGCGCGGTGACGGTAAACTTGTGCGAGAATACTCTTCCGATGGCAACCTGATCGGCTCGTTTCTCCCGCGGTCCTTATTTCCGCCGGGGCTGGCACCCGCCGGCACGGGCATCGGATGGATACGAGCTTCCCATGATCGAATCGGGCTGATGGTTTACCCCGGCGAGGTCTCAAACAATCCCGAGTGGATCGAACTGGACTTGGAAGGTAACCTGACAGGCCGCTGGAGGCTTGGGCCTCGGTGGGCGGCCGATTCTGTCACGCACCATATGACCTACTCCTTGGGAGGCTTTGCCTTTACCTCGGACGGTCGCCTGTTTGCGGTAACGACGACCTGTCCATCGCTCTATCATTGCGCTTACCAATTGGCGTTGCTGGACCGTGACAGCTCGACATGGAAGGCGGCGGCCACCAACCCCATAGACCCTCTCCATCAACTTCTGGCGGCGGATGGAGACGACCTGGTTCTCTGGGATCGAAGTCCGTCTAATACTGCGGGCGTTAAACTGCAGTGGGTACTGCCTCACTGAAGATACTATCCTCGGTGAAGACAGCCTGGCGTTCGCCCGAGTCGTCAACGGTCGCGGCTCAGTCACTAATGCCGGGCCGCGTCTTCCGAGCCGGTAGTGGGAAAGCCAACAACGATTCCGGTCCAGACTATGGCCCCAGCGAGAATCGGTATCAGCCACCCTTTGGCTGCCCATTTCGAGGCGATGCGGGAAGTCGGTGAGCCGACTCCCGAACCTCACTTTTCGGTCGATTACCTGGAAGTCGCTGCCTAGCCGGGGACGTGAAAGCTTAGGCGAAGATCAAGCGGCGGCCCTTTGGTTCAGGAACCGGATCGCCAAACTCCTTAGCGGTCTCGATCCACAGTCGAATTGCATCTTGCGCGTTGCCGAGAGCGCTTTCCTGTGTGCCGCCGTGCGCGGCGCATCCCGGAAGTTCTGGCACTTCGGCTATGAACGCATCGTCTTCTTCGCTCCAGTAGATGATGACTTCGTATTTGATCATTGTTTGGAACCGAGCTTGGCCTTCAGTATCACCGCCCGGACCTGTTTGACCTGGTACGGCTTCGCGTTCGCGCCTGCCCGCTGCAAATTGATTCTCTCCTCTATGCCACTCTTCCGGAACAAGTGATGGCTGCCTGCTACGCGCCTTTCGAAACCCAGACTCTCAAGCAACTGACAAAGATCGTCAAAACGGATGCCTGCGTCCGCGGTACCGCTGAGAAGGCGTTCGAGCGTCTTCTCAGCGCCCATAACGAACATTCTACACGGTGTGTCATCGCCTGAATCCCGAGTGGATTCGACCTTGGGCTGGGGCTAACTCTGGGGCTAACAAGGGCGGAGGGGCGGGGAACCCGAATCGGCGCCTCACCCCCCACCGCGCTACCATTTTTCTTCATGCCTCTTTATCAAGTCGTAGTCCTGGCGTTGATCCAGGCGTTAACGGAATTTCTACCCATCAGTAGTTCCGGTCACCTGGCGATCGCTCCGGATTTGTTCGGATGGAAAGATCCGGGTCTGGTGTTCGACATCGCCCTCCACGCCGGCACGCTGGTCGCCATCGCCATCTATTTCTTCAAGGACTGGATCCAGCTAATCGCCGCCGGCTTTGGTATCAAGATCGGCTCCGATCCCGAGTTGAAGAAAAATCCCATGATGCTGTGGATGATCGGGCTTTCGACCATTCCGTTGGGCCTGGCGGGATTGGCATTCAGCAAGCAAGCCGAAGGCCCGTGGCGCAGTCCGTATGTCATCGGGACCATGCTCATCGTGGTGGGCTTCTGCATGTGGTACGCCGAGCGCGGCACGATCGGCAAAAAAGATATGGGCACCATGAGCTGGTTGGACGGCGTCACCATCGGAATCTCGCAAGCGCTGGCGGTGGTGCCGGGGACTTCGCGCAGCGGCGCGACCATTACGATGGGGTTGCTGCGCGGGTTGAATCGCGAAGCGGCGGCCCGATTTTCGTTCTTGCTATCGGCCCCCGCCATTCTCGCGGCGGCGCTGAAGGGCGCGCACGACATCCAGAAGAGCGGCGGACTTCCGCACGACATGCGGATGCCGTTTCTGTTGGGCGCCCTCATCAGCGGGGCCGCCGGAGTGGTGGTCATCGCGTACTTTTTGAAGTACCTGAAGAGCCACAGTCTGATGCCATTCGTGTACTACCGGATTGTTTTTGGCATAATAGTGATCGCTCTGGCTTTTTTCCGCGTGATCGCGGAATGAAACTTCTCGGTCCAACTCGCTATCCCCGGCTCAACGAGGCGGCAGCACTCGTGTTTTTTCTCGCCGGGTTGTTCCTGACCTTGAGTCTGCTCTCCTACCACGCGCAGGATCCGTCGTGGAACGTGGTCTCGGGCGCGGCCAAGCCGCAAAATCTCACCGGGTTCGCCGGTTCCTATGTAGCGGATTTCTGCCTGCAACTGCTGGGCGTCGCGGCGTTCTCGCTCCCGGTTTTGATGTGGCTGATCGCCTGGAAATGGCTGCGCTCCACGCCCATTGGCGCCGCGCCGGTGAAGGTGGCGGGCGGCCTGTTGCTGCTGTTGAGTCTGGGCACGGCGCTGTCCTTCAATCACGCATGGCATCCTTTCACGCGCACCTTTACGGCCGGTGGTTTGATTGGGACGCTGCTGGCGGGCTATCTCCTGCACTCCTTGAATTTCTGGGGGACGGTGATTCTCACGGCTTCGGTGTTGATCGTTTCGCTATACCTGATCTCCACCTTTTCGATGGCGACGCTGGCGGGTTGGTTGGAGCGGCCGGCGGAGTGGTTGCGATCTCTGAGCGCGCGTCTTGGATTGTGGATCGAGCAGCGGCGCGAGCAGGCGCGTTTGCGCGCCGAGGAGAGAGCCCGGAGGCCGAAGCGGGTGCGAGTGAAGCCGCAGCCGGTGCCCGACGAAACCATGCTTCCCGAAGTGGATTTAACCGAGGAGCAGGAAGAGCCCGAAACCGAGGAGGAGATTCCGATTCACGCTTTGGAGGACATCGAGCCGGTTGCCGTGATGGCCGCCGCGGCGATGGCAGGGGCCCCAATTTCCGCTCCCCAGCCGGTCGAGAATCCCGCGGCCGTCGAAACTTCTCCCGTGCTGGAGTTCAAGCTGCGCCGCAATCAGCCGCCCGTGAAGCCGCCGGAACATTATGAACTTCCCACAACGGAACTGTTGAATGAGATTCCCGCCAAGAATCCGTTCGATTCGGTGGAACTCAAAGAGACGGCCTCGCTGATCAAATCGAAGTTTGAAGAGTTCAACGTGCATGGCTCGGTGGTCCAGATCAATCCGGGCCCGGTGGTGACCACGTTTGAGTTCAAGCCCGAAGCGGGCGTCAAATACAACCGCATCACAACGCTCTCGGAAGATCTGTGCCTCGGCTTGCAGGCCGAATCGGTATTGATCGAGCGCATTCCCGGCAAGCCTACGGTCGGCATTGAAGTGCCGAACACCAAACGCGCGGTCATCAGCCTGCGCCAGATTTTGGAATCGGAAGAGTTCGGCGGCTCGGCGTCGAAAATGACCATTTGTCTGGGGAAAGATATCAGCGGGCGCATCAAAGTGGCGGCGCTTGAAACCATGCCGCACTTGCTGATCGCCGGGTCCACCGGTTCAGGCAAGAGCGTGATGTTGAACACGCTGATCATGTCGGTGCTCTACAAGGCGACGCCGGATGAAGTGCGTATGATTCTGGTCGACCCCAAGCGGCTGGAGATGGGCCTGTATGAAGGCATCCCGCACCTGCTAACTCCCGTGATCACCGATCCCAAGAAAGCCACCAACGCGCTGCGCAACGCGGTGCTCGAGATGGAACGGAGACTGAAGCTGCTGGCGGCGCAAGGCGTGCGCAACATCGATCAATACAACAAGAAGGTTCGCCTGTTGCGCGAGAAGCCGCGCAGCCTGTTTGAAGACGACGAGGTGACGGAAGAGGATCTCACGCCCTTGCCGTTCATCCTGATCATCATCGATGAGTTGGCCGACCTGATGATGCTGGAGCGCGGCGGAGTGGAAGAAGCCGTGACGCGTCTGGCGCAAATGGCTCGCGCGGTGGGGATGCACCTGGTGCTGGCGACGCAACGCCCCAGCGTGGACGTGATCACCGGATTGATCAAAGCGAACTTCCCGTCGCGCATCAGCTTTCGCGTGGCGACCCGAGTGGACTCGCGAACCGTACTCGATGTGATGGGCGCCGAACACCTGCTGGGCAAAGGCGACATGCTGTTTCTCCCGCCGGGTTCGTCGAGATTGGTGCGCGTGCATGGAGCCTTCGTAACCGAGGTCGAAACCAATCTGGTGGTCGAATTCTGGAAGCGGCAAGCGCGGCCGGAATACGATCAGACGTTCCTGCTCGCTCCGCCCGCCGAAGAAGACGAAGCCGAGCCCGAGGAGATGGAGGGCGAGCAGGACCCCATGTATCAGGACGCGGTGCGGGTCGTGCTCGAGATGGGGAAGGCCTCCACTTCGACGTTGCAGCGGCGGTTGCGGCTGGGCTACGGACGCGCGGCGCGGATACTAGACATGATGCAGCGGGAAGGAATCATCGGGCCTCCGGACGGCAGCAAACCGCGCGACGTGCTGAAGCGTCCGGACTGGCTGCAGGAAGTAGAAAGCCAGATGCGGTGACGGCGGCGAATGCGGATTCTCACCATCAATAGCGGGTCGTCGAGCATCAAGTTCGCCGTGTACCGGATGCCGGAGGAGGAGCGCGAGCTTGCCGGTACGATGTCGGGCATTGGTGAAACGGCCGAGCGCCTGGGCGCGAGTCCGCCCGATGTCATCGGGCACCGGCTGGTGCATGGCGGACCGAATCATTCCGCGCCGCAACCGGTCACGCCTGAATTGATCGGCAGCTTGCGCAAGCTGATTCCGCTGGCGCCGAACCATCTGCCCCGGCAGATCGATGCGATTGAGCAGATGGCGAAGCTGTATCCGGCCGCGCGCCAGGTGGCCTGCTTCGATACGGCGTTCCACCGGCACATGCCGGCGTTGGCGCAGTTGTATGCCGTGCCCGAGGCGCTGCGTCGCGACGGCCTGCTACGCCGCTATGGCTTTCACGGGCTGTCATACGAGTACATTTGCGGCGAACTCGCAAAACGAAATCAGTTGGGCGGGCGCGTGGTGATCTGCCATCTGGGCAACGGAGCGAGCATGGCCGCGGTTCGCGATGGGCAGTCGATCGAGACCACCATGGGTCTCACTCCCACGGGCGGGCTGGTGATGGCCACGCGCTGCGGAGACATCGATCCCCAGGTGGTGCTGTTTCTGATGGAACAGAAAGGTCTCAGCGCAGCGGAAGCGAGGGCGGCGATTACGGAGCGGGGCGGGATGCTCGGCATTTCGGGCCTCAGTGGAGACATGCGCGAGCTGCATGCGAGCGCCGATGCGGCTGCGAAGTTGGCGATCGATGCGTTTTGCTATAGCGCGTGTAAGATGATCGGCGCGCTAGCGGCGGCGCTGGGCGGGGTCGATCGCATCGTGTTCACTGGCGGTATCGGCGAAAACGACGCCGTGGTGCGCGGGCGCATTTGCGAGGGGATTCGGTTTCTAGGTCCAGTGCAAGTGGACGTGATCCCGACTAACGAAGAGCTGATGATTGCGCGGCACGCGGCGGCTGCGGTGTGCACGTGAGCCGCCGTTTTGCCTGGCCGGAAACGGTAACGCCTATCATCCACCATGACAGGCCCTCGGCGGCGCGCCGGTAGGGCCACCGGCGCGTGAATTCCGACCAGCCCTAAACTAAAACGGCGGCGGATCGCGCAGGACGATCGTTAGCAACCGGTGAGGCATCTTGGGCAGCGTCACCACGGTCACCGACAGCCGCTCCCGCCAAGCTTGTTCGACTAATCGCTCCACAGGCGTTTCCCTGCTCTCGAAGCGGAAAAATTCGCCGCGGAAATCCTCGAGGTCGAAACCGCGGAAATCGCCGAACTTGTCGTACCGGAGTCCAGTGATTTTTCCGGTGTGCTCGTCCATATGCTCGCCGCCCGGTTCGCCGATCGGATGCTCGATCACGCCGCCAGTTGGCGAGGGAATAATCTTCGTAGGATCGCCTCCAAAGCCGGCGACCCGTCCGGCCACCTGGCCCAGATAACGGTTGAACACCGGGAACCAGCGGCTGGTCGACGGGATAGCGAGCTGGATCCAGCGCAGTATGGCCAGCAGACGCTCTTCGGGCGCCAGCAGATCCTGCTTGGTTGTGACCGGGATGGTTAGGTCGAACATACCGATGATGCGACGCCAGGTGAGAAGCTTGGGGGCGACGGCGGCCTGGATCGTGACGCCTACGTCCCGTGGCTTCGCTTCGGCGCTGGTCGCCTGACGGATCAGCACGTTGAATACCTGTCCCTTGCGCAGACTGCGCGGCACATCCACGGTCAACAGCCCGGCGTGGTTGACCGTGCCGCCCGGCGGGATCGGAACATAAATCAGTCCACCGGTCGGAAACTGCACTGTGTTAGCGTCAACCCGCGTGAGGCTGTGGGTGGTATAGAGGCGGCTCGCCCAACTGAGAATCTCGTCCGCGCTCAGCGATGGAAGATAGAGTTCGGCGGCGCCGCCATCGGGCAGGGAGCTGGAGTCTATCATCAGCTCGTCGGGACGTCCATCGGCGAGCAGCTTTGCGGGCGATGGTTGAATCTCGAAGGTCTGCGGCGCGCGGCGTGACGCATCCACGCCCGGATTGGGATCGCCCACGAAGGCCAGGTTGCGCTGCGCGAGGAAACCCGAGTTGGACGGATCCGCGGGAGGCGTGATTGGATCCGGATCAAAGGAAATCTCGCAGATCAGGCATTGGTGCGCGCTACGCGCCCATTGTTGAATGGGGAACAACGTGCCTTCATTGGTGAACGGCCCGTTCTCATTGCCGGCCACGATGCGGTCCGGAAACAGTCCGGTGTTGGGCTGGTTCAGGTCGAGCCATGCCCCGTAATAGAGCTGCACTTCGGCGCCGCCGGGTCCAGGGCTGACGTTCTGCGCCACGTTCGGCGTGTCGGTCTGCTGGGTCATGTCCCCGCTGGGATTGCGCGGCGTAGCAAAGAAAGGAATCGTTACGATCTCGTCGCCTTGCACTCCAAGCAACGGGATCTTTTGACCCTGATAGGTGGTGGCGCGATAGGTGGTGTTGGAATCGTAGGTTCCGCTGGTCGTCTGACCCGCGTACATGCGGAAGAACAGACGGATGTTGGTAGTCGATTGCGTGTCTCGGTAATGCACGCGCGCCACCGCGAAATTGAATACGGGCTGCATGGTTGTGCTGTCGAGCGGGCCAATCGCCAGCGCCGAATTATCCTCAGTCTCGTTCAACCCGCCAAAGGTGTCGGTGCTGCCGTTGATGCCGTTGCCGTTGTTGGTATTGAGTGCGGATATGACCGCTGCGATGTACCCGGTGGCGTCGTTGGCGACGACACCGGTGCTGGGATAGGGGACGCCGAACTTCGGTCCGCCGCTGCCCGCCGGCTGGCTCGGGATGACCTGAAACACACGAATGTCCTGGCTGAGATACCAGGTGTAATTCTGCGATGCGTCTCCATGCAGAATAAATGGCACGGGATTCGGGGTGAGCTGCAATTGGCCGCTGCCCGAAACTGGACCTCCGCCGCTGGCCGGTGTGAAGGTCGCCGTGATGGTCAGCGTCTCCGGAGCGCTCGAGAAGATGGAAGCGTCGTCGAAGGTGATCTGATAGACAAAGGTGAAGCGCTGCACCTGGTTGGACGGTAAGGCCGGGTTTTCGGGCAGGAAGGGCGGGAGGTTGGCGATATGCACGGTGGAGGAAATGTCGGGAATCTGAGGAATGTTGCTGCCGATATTATCCTGGCTGAACCCATCCACCACCACGTGCAGAAGGTCTGGAATCGTCACCGGGTTGTTATTGTTTTGCTCGAGCCAGGCGGCCACTTCGCTGGCGCCAAATTCGCTGATGTCCATGTAGACCTGCAAGTCCTGCGAGGCGACCTGGACGATCAACGGCGCGGAGGCAACGGCGTTGGCGACCACCACCAGCGACCAGGATCCGGTCGCGAGTCCAAAGGGTACTTGCACATCGCAGGTGACCGTGCCGGTCACGGCGACGCCCATCGAAGAGAAGTTGCTCGTCCGGAAATAGACCACTTGGTGGGTGGATGTGTTGGTCGCGCGCACCAATGGAAAGTTGGTTGCCATCTGGGCGTCATCGCCGTAGCTGTTGGCCTGCGAAATCCCGTTGAGGTTGGTGCCAGCGATGGTGTAGGTATGGCCGGTGATCAGTACGTTGGGAAATTGCGTGGAGCCGAAATTGGTGATCGCCGGAACAGGCACAACCGGCGTCAGCTCGGCGGCACTTGGTTGATACAAGGCGAACGTCGTGCCGTCCGCGCTGTACAGCACCTGGCCGTTGGGAAGCAGCAACAGCCGGGCGGTCCAGGTCCAGCTTGTGTTAATCGCGGATGGCTGGTGGGGCAGGGCCACCAACCCGTTGCTCGGGTGTGCGGGGTCATATTCGTAAAACGTGGTCGGCGTGTTGAAAAAATCGGAGACGACACCACTGGTGAACTGAATCACCCCGTTGCCGAGCGTGGCCGGGCGGAAATTGCCCGCGCAGCAAAGCACTTGGCCGCCGGGAAGCAGCACGGCGGGCGCGTCGGCCACGCCTTGCAAACCCGCCGGCGAAGTCCAGTTGCAGACGTTGCCGGCGGGATCGGTATAGGAATTGCCGCTGGTGTCGGCCGGGAAGTCTGGACCGGGCGCCCAAGTATTGGTGCTCGGCGTATAGATGGCGGTGTGTCCGGTTGCGCCAATCGCGAACAAGGTTCCGTTCGGCAAGAGAATCGCCGGGCCGATTTCGAATACTCCAACGGTCTGCGGCTGCGGCGCGCCGCCCTTAGGGATGTAGGTGCAGTTGACATTGCCGACGACGAGCGGCTTCGGCGTTCCGCCCGCCGGCACCCACAGGTCGGTGGAAGGCACGTAGCGTTCGGCGGGATTGGGTGTGGTATTCGTCGGCGAAGGCTTGGTCTCGACCGTGAGAATGCTGTTATCCGGCAACAGCGTCCAGGTTTCTTCATTGGTGATGCCGTCTTTGCTTGGGGCGGCAGTGCCGAAACCGGTTCCCGCCTGCACCCAAGCGTTAGTGATCGGGTCCCAGATCGCTGTCTGCGCCGTGAGCAACGAACCGAACAGCACGCGCCCGTCCGCGAGGCCGCTGCTGGCAACGTCACCCTGAATGTAGCTGAAGGGCGTGGTCATGGGCGACCAGGCGGTAGCAGCCGGAGCAAGCGGGTCGAAGATCTCGCCCAGGGCGCTATCGCCGCCGGCGCTCGAAAACTCGCCGCCGAGGACATAGACGCGGCCATCGGTGGTGATTCCTGAAGCGAAGTATTCCCTTTGGGTCGCCATCCGGTACGGACCGGTCCACGTTCCGGTGGCGTAGTTGCCGTTGTTATCGGGAGCGAGGCGCATCCACACACTACCGTCGATGCCCGCGGACGTGCCTTGTGGGGCGATGTACTCCTGGTGCACGAGCACCGATCCATCGGTGAGCAGGATCATGGTGTCGGCCACGAGATTCGCCGATCCGACCAAGGGTGTACTGAATGTCGTCCAAGTGCCTGACATGATTTCTCTCCTTTCGGCGTCTTCATGCGGACGCCGTTCTCCCGAAAGGATAGTGATTGATGGCTACGAAAGCGTTTCAAGGCAGGCAAGCGTAGTACAGAATGATGGCGGAATCCTAGCTATAGCTAAGCTAGGCCCGACAGATCCGCCGGGCGGCGTGCTGCCCAGACGCGCCGTTCAACTCGAAGGTCGCGGGAGCTTCCAAACTCCTTTAACAAATACTTGTCTTTTTGTTTCGCTCACGATGTTGACTTACCCTGAAGGGAAAGCATCCTCTCATTCGTTCTAAGTAGTGATTGCATCGTTCGTAGTTTCTAGGACGATCAACACAACTTATATGAGCATTGTTAGCAACCAAACCATCGCGTCCGCGGTGCGCCCAGGAAATCTCAACGCCCGGCGGCACTTCGACGGCTTACCGATCGATCAAGCGAGCTACGACCGGCTGCGGCGGATCGCATCTTCGTTGTTGCGACGCGAATGCCGCACCCACTCCCTTGAGGCGGAAGATCTTTTACACGAAGTGCTTCTGCGCTTAATGAAAGGTCTGCGAAAGATACCTTTTCAAGACTGGGATCATCTCCGGCGCACTGCGACCGTATCGATGCGCCGCGCTCTCGTCGATCACGCGCGCGCGAGCCGCGCAACGAAACGAGGTGGAGGCGAGGTTTGTGTTGAACTTCAGGCGAATTCTTTGGTCGTCGAAAATCACTCAAACGAAATGATAGAAGTGTCTCAGGCCTTGCGGCGATTGGAGCAGGCGGACTGGCGTAAATGCAGGGTGGCAGAGCTGCATGTTCTTTCAGCATTTTCGTTCGACGAAATAGCGAGGGCGCTTTCGGTGTCTACCCGGACGGTCAAGCGCGATTGGAGGGATGCACGAGGGTTTCTGCGCTGTGAGTTGGGGATTAGCCGCTCACCGAGCAAGCCGCCGCGGATTTCTCAGGACGGTCGATCGCACTGCAAGACCAAGCCGGTTCTTCTGCCGAACTCGGAGGCGGAGCGGGGACTTGCAGGGCAGGTTCCGCGCTCCCCGAACCAATTCCCCAATTAGAGTGGCGACCGCGACGGATGCCTTGCCGCGCTGTTTACGGATCTGCGCCCCAACCGCTGCATATGGATTTGGGGATCCCGCTCGCCCTGATCCCTTTCAGCTTCCTGTATGTGATTACCGCGATCGAGTCAATCGGCGACCTGACCGCAACCTCCGCCCTGACGTTGGAGCCGATCGCCGGCCCGGTCTACTTTCGCCGCCTCCGGAGTGGCGTCATGGCCGATGGAGTTAGTTCGATGCTTGCCGCCATCTTCAATTCGTTTCCGAGTACAACTTTCGCCCAGAATAACGGCGTGATCCAACTGACCGGCGTGGGCAGCCGCTGTAGCGCGCTCTTTGTGGGAGCGATTCTTATTCTGCTGGGCTTGTGTCCCGTGGTCGGAGGCGTAGTGCCGGGCCGCAAAGCGTAATTGCGGCCCGTGCACGAAGTAGCTATCCGTACTTCTCAACCGCTTTCGCGACCGCCGGACCCGCCTTCTGCAGATCTTCCGGCGTCATCACGGGATAAAGATCCACCGCCGCATTCATCGCCAGGAAAAATGGCTCTGCCACGGCTGGAATCTGCGACGTGTCCGCCAGATCCAGGATCAGCAGCGCGGTTCTCTTTCCGTGTTCCGCATAAAAGTACACGGCTTCCGGTTTGAGCTGTTCGATTATCTGGGGAAGAACCTTGAACCCCTGTTTCGCTGAGGCATTCCCGGTCTCCACCGGCATGCTGGCTTTGAGAATGAAACGCATTTAGCCTCCAATCGAATCACGAACCGGAATCAGTATACTAGAACCCCGTTTGCGGGTTGGCGCGTTCGGCTGCCTGGGTGTTCAGAGGATCCAGTTGGTACATGATAGATTGAAATCCTCTTGCCGCGAGTCCTCAGCTACTGGCTACTTTGCGCCGCTCTCTTCGCTTCTGGCAGCGCTCAAACCACCCAGGGACTGATTCTCGGCCGCATTGCAGATTCCGTCACTGGGATTCCGATTGCCGCCTCCGTCACCTGCACTAACGATGCTACCGGCCAGATTTCTCCCGGGCGTTCGGAAGCGGACGGCCTTTACACCATTGGTTCACTTTCGCCGGGCCGTTATCGAGTGAGCGTGGATGCGCCCGCTTATCAATCGCAACAGGCGCGGGCGCTCGATGTGCCGGTGGCGGCCCGGGTAGAGCTGAATTTCCACTTACGTCCGCTATACGACGTGTGGGAAGCGGGCCAGTTCCACAGCCTGGTGCTGCCGGGCTCGGAGCAGGCCTTGGGTTTCTACGGACCGGACGTGGACACCAGCCGCAGCGTGGTTTTCAACGCCAATCGCGGATTGATCACGCCATTGGAAAATTCGCGCTCGGACGTTATTTCCCGGGTGGACATTGAAAATCTGCCGCTGCTGGGGCGCGATGTTTATACCATGCTGCTGCTGCTGCCCGGTGTCACCTCCGACGCGGCAACGGCGCGCGGGCTGGGGTTTTCGGTAAATGGCCAGCGGCCCTCGTCCTCGAACTATCTGCTGGACGGAACCGAGAACAACAATCTCCTGGTCACCGGGCCGCTGAGCGCGGCGGTTCCGGAGTTTGTGGAAGAGTATCGAGTCTCCACCACCAACTACTCCGCCGAGTATGGCCGCACGTCGGGCTTTATCGCCAATGCGATCACGCGCAGCGGAAGTAACCAATGGCACAGCAAAGGATACTTCTATTTCGAAAACGACCGCTTGAATGCCAATGGATTTCAGGAGAATGCCAATAATATTGCGCGGCTTCCGTTTACGCAAGTCCAACCGGGCGTGTTTGCGTCCGGGCCGCTGATCGCCAAGCGGCTGTTTATCTCCGGCGGATTGCAGAGCGTTCGTTCGCACGGGCGCAGCGATCCGCAAGTGTATGCGTTGCCGACGACTAACTTCATCAACTCGCTGAGCCCGGCCAGCTACGGCGGAAATCTGCTGCGCACCTATCTTCCCGAAGCGTCGCCCACCGGGCCTGGGCCGATCGGGTTGGTATCCATCTCGCCGGTTACG
This sequence comes from Bryobacterales bacterium, assembly GCA_963836595.1. Taxonomy (GTDB): domain Bacteria; phylum Acidobacteriota; class Terriglobia; order Bryobacterales; family Bryobacteraceae; genus DATFZA01. The sequence continues at coordinate 692,491 of CAWIKC010000001.1, read as the reverse complement.
GGGTTTAACCGTTTGGATGGCCTGGCTCGCCTGGATTACGTGCTCGCGCCCTCCACGCACCTATTTGCGCGGCTGGCCATCGATCGGATCGATCAGCCGGACCTGCTCTTCAACCCTTATCGGGCGTTTAGCAGCGAATTCCTCCAGCGCTCGGTTTCGGTTGCGGCCGGCGCCATTTCACGCCTGCGGCCGGCGTTAGAAAATGAGCTGCGGCTCGCGCGCACCGGCGACTCCATCCGCCTGGAGACGCCCCATTCGGAGATTCCGACGCTGGCCGACGACGAGCAGTTTTCCTCCGGCAACTCGCAATACTCCGTGATCCTGCCTGGCAATGCGGGCCAGAACGACTATGGCAATCGTGGCCGGAACTGGGAACTGCTTGACAATTTATCGTGGATTCATGGCCGCCATGCGTTCAAAATCGGTGGCGGCCTGCTGCAACGCAACATCGATCTGTCGATTTCCGTTTTTCCGCGCGGCTTTATCGAGTTTAACGACCTCAATGATTTTGTAAACAACCAGCCCAGTTATCTGACCATTGAGTTCGACCGCTTATCCGCCACCCAAGCGCCGGTTTTGCCGCAGCGTTCTTATCGCTACCGCCAAACCTACGCTTTTGCCGAGGACAGTTTTCATGTGAGCAACCGCCTGACGCTCGATTATGGAGTGCGCTACGACTTTTTCGGGTCGCCCATGAATACCGGCGCGCAGAAGGATCTCGAAGTGCATCTCGCGGCGGGAAACGATATTGAAGCATCGCTGGCCGGCGCCACCTTGGTGCTTCCAACCGGGCGCGGCGATCAAGCCGTGTATTCCTCGCGCTCTTCAAACTGGGCTGGCCGCTTTGGGTTTGGTTTCGACCTCACTGGCGCCGGCGCGACCGTGCTGCGCGGTTCCTACGGAATCTTTTATGACCGTCCTTTCGACAATCTGTGGGAGAACATCCAACAGAACCGGTATCAGACTGGTTTCTTTCAGATCCCTCAACCTGTGCCGCCCTACTCGTCGTTGACCCAGTTGGAGACGCTCGGTCAGTTTCAACCTTCGAGCGAATTGATTCCGTTTCTGGCCTTCCAACCCGATCTGCGGGCGCCGCGGACGCATAGCGCTTTCCTGGGCGTGCAGCAAAAGATCGGCGCCGATATTCAATTGGAGGTGGACGGGTTGGCTTCGAGAAGCACGCAACTGATCACGACGGATGAAGTGAACCGAGCGGATTCGGTTGCGCCCTTCCAAACGAACAACATATTTGGCTATTTGAATCCAGCGCTCGATGGGTACGTCAATTATCGCGCCAATCAGGGGAGCGCCCGTTACGCCGCGTTAGCGACCGTGATCCGTTTCCGCAAGAGCCGATTTCACGGGCAGATTTCCTACACCTGGAGCCACTCGATCGACAACCAGAGCGAACCTCTGGCCGGCACGTTTTTCGACTTCAATACGTTCGCGGCCGCGCGCGTGGGTCCCAGTCCATTTGTTTCTTCCTTTACGCGCCAGTTCGCCAGCAGTCTCGATTTCGGCGATTCCGATTTCGATCAACGCCAGAACCTGGTGTTCTTTGCAACCTACATGCCGCCCCCTGTTTTCCGAGGACCGATATTCCGGAACTGGACTTTTTCCGCCTTGGGCGCGGCACGCACCGGTTTGCCATTCAGCGTGTATGCGATTTCCGACAATACCGCCGCCGTTCCGGAAATATTCGTGAACCAGCGCGCCAATTTGATCGACCCGGCCCACGTTTATATTTCGCAGCCCATAGACGGCGGTCAGGTTTTGCTGAATCCGCGAGCGTTCAGCAATCCCGGCCCGAACCAGATTGGCAGTAGCGGGCGCAATGCCTTTCGCGGACCGGGCCTGGTGAATGTGGATGCGTCCGTGGCCCGGGCATTCGCCATCGGCGAGCGGCTACGGTTGGTCGCCCGGGCCGATTTTTATAATGCGCTCAATCACGCCAACCTCAACAATCCGGCTTCGTTTCTCGGCTCGCAGCAATTTGGAGTGGCGCTGTATGGCCGTAGCGAGACAAATAACGGGTTCCCGCTCTCCGCGCCGCTGAGCGAGACGGCGCGTCAGGTGCAAATTCTGCTTCGGCTGGAGTTTTAGGGGAGTGGGGCAGGTTGTCAACCTGCCGCGGGTTGTCAACCCGCGCCGCACAGGCCTTAGTGAATATGGGGCAGGTTATCAACGGTTATCAACCTGCCGTACACAGGCCAAGGCCTCTGCCTGGGCTGCTGGTCAGGCCAAGTCCATCGCAAGCGAAGCGCAGGGCCGACGAGGGCGTCGGCCGCGATCCAGGGGGATCGCCCCACTAATTGAGGAAATGTACAAACTCCAGGGGCAGGTTAATAACTAGTTAATAACCTGCCCAGCACAGGCTGAAGCCTGTGCCACGAGGAAGACAAGGTGGCACGGACTTTAGTCTGTGCAGAAAATGTAGAAACTCCAGGGGCAGGTTATCAACCTTCGGCGGGTTATTTACCCGCGTCGAACCGCCAACCAGTGGCTCATTATGCGCGAGTTAGCGGCGGAGTTTCTGGAGCGGCAGCACATTTCCTCCCAAAACATTTACTGCCGCGCGTTGTCAACCCGACGCGGCGCGGCCTTACTGATGCACCGCAATATACAGCGTCTGCTGCCCGGCCGTCCCACCTAAATTGAAGGTAAACGGTACGGCGTCATTGTCCGCGACCGTCGGGACCTGCACATTAAACTGATAGAGGCCGGCGTAGTTGGGCGCCAAGCCGTCGTATTGCAGTTGCGCAAGAACGCCGCCAAAGAAGACCTGCAGCGGACTCTGCAGCTTATTGGACTGCGTTTCAATCGTCCCTACCGAGATCGACGGCATGACCGGTCCGAAACCGAGTCCATAGAGCACCAGCACTTCACCGGGTTTCGCGGGGCGGGAGTTTCCAATCGCGCCCGTGGGCAGAGCGTAATTGCCATCCGGGAGAAAAGCCACAACGTACTGCTTGCCGTTGATGTTGAAATTCCCGGGCGCAAGCAGACCGGGCTCGAGCGCGGCGGCCTTGACCGAGACCGGCGCCGAGCTGCCGTTCCCATTCGTGAGTACAACTTCGACGTTCCCGCCGGCCGAGATGTTGTCCGGGGCCAGCACGTTCACCTGGCCGGGGCTGACGTAGGCGACGAACGCGGGCTTGTTGTCGATCTGCACCATGACGCCGGATAATGACATTGGAGCGATGTTGTTTTTGAACGCGGCGCCCCAATCGGCGATGCCGCTGGCCAGATTAGACCCGTAGATTTCGACAAAACCACCCGACGTGATCACGGGAAAAGCCCCATAGCTACTGGCGAAAATCACGCCGTTGGACGGGATCACCGGCTGATTCGCAGCCGTCACAAGCGACACCGGGATCGTCACCACCGGCGCCCCGTCGGCAGGCGTGATGGTGATCGATCCCGAGCTATTTTGAGCCGGCAGCGAGACGATCCGGGCCGTCAGCGTCGCGGGCGTGTTGGTTTGACTGGCGCTCACGGTCAACCAACTACCCTGCGGAGCATAGGTGAAGCTGAATCCTTGCTGGGACTGATCGGACGACGTCACGTTCACGGTTTGCGCAGCCGGCAGCGATCCGCCGGACGCTTGGAACGTCAAGCTGGCCGGGGTCGCGCTCAACGTAGCCAGCGTGGTCACCGTCAACATCACCGGCGCGGTGACGGACGCGCACACATTGCTGCTAGAGCAAGAAAACGTGACCGATCCGGTGTAAGTTCCCGCCGTCATCGATCCGGCAGCGACGGTTACCAGCACCTGCTGTGGCGCGGTGATGGAAGCGGGAGCAGTCAGCCAGCCGCTCCCAGTGTTGGTCTGCGTGGTGACCGTTATCGGTAGCACGGAATTGTCCGCCGTGCCGATCTGGAACGGGATCACCTGGCTCTTGCCCTGGGTCAAAGTGACCGGTGAGGGCGGATTGGGGTTCACGCTGATCGAGAACACCGCCAGCGTGGCGTTCACCGTGATATTCGCCGTGAAGCCGTCAACCAATGTGAGCGTGATCACGCCGGTATTAGAACCAACCTGGAGCGCGTTGGTGTTCACTGTCACAACCAGGTTCACCGGGTTTGCGGATGCGGCGCCGGACGTGGGAGAAACCGACGCGAATGGCGGCATGGCTGTAACGGAGAAGCCCTGCGTGGATCCATCGCTGGTGGTCACGGCAACCGATTGCGGCGCCGGGTTCGACCGGCCCTGAAAAGCGGAAAACGTGAGCGAGCTTGGACTGGCCACCGGCGTGGCGGGCGACGCCACGGTAGCCGCCACTGCGAGATTGACCGTGACGAAGGGCGAGCCGTTACCGTTGAATTGTACTGTTACGATTGCGTTGGCGGGTCCCGAATTGAGGGAGGTCGCATCGATGTTCACTGTGAAGCTACTGCCGTCAAAGTTAGAAATGGAGCACCAGCTCTGATTGCACTGGATGGTCGCGCCAATGTTGGTGAGCGAAGAATTGTTGCTTGGGTTGATGAGATGGATGATCTGGCTGGCCTTGGTTCCCTTCGTCAAAGTGACAGACACGCTGTTAGGCGATACGGCCAGAGAGACGCCGCTGGTTTGCACGGTAACGGCGATCGCCACGTTCGTGCCGCCACCGGACACGGTCAAAGTGCCGTTGTAGGTGTTGGGCGGCAACCGGGACGCATCGATAACGATAGTCAAGGTGGCGTTCTTGCCGCCGGAAATTGGATCCGGCGAGATGCTGGCGCTCAACCAATTGCCGCCGTTGGCGGTGCTGGAGGATACTTGCAGTTGTAAAGAGGAATTCGTAAGATTCGTGACCACCAGATTGTCGGGAGTGTTGCCAAACTGGTTGGGAGCGGCGCCGGCGTTGACGTCGAACTGACACGTCACCGGGCCGGAGGTGGAAACGCCGTTGCAGTCGTTGCTGTTGTTGGCGTTGATCGAGAACGAGGCCGCGGCCCTCGCCATCCCGCAAAACACGAACGACATGGATAGAAAAAGAACAATGCCAGATAGTCTTCTCACGGCGAACTCCTTCGGTGCCACATAGTAGCTGACAGATATACTATCGGAAAACGCTGAGTGCTTTCGATGTCCACCCGCTTGCTCTTCAAACTCGCCGTTCTGTGTACCGCGCTGATCTGCGCGTTGGGCGAGCAAGTGGAGCCGCGCGGCGTAAAGCGGGTGGAAGAAACAAGCAAGGAGCAAGCGCCCAAACCGCCTGGCCGGACCTACGCTTTGCTGATTGGCGTCTCGCACTATCAGAACGATCCACCGATCACTTCCTTGCAGTTCGCGGACAAAGACGCCGAGACGTTCGCGGCCTTTTTGAAGACTCCGATCGGCGGCGCGCTGGCGCCAGCCGACATCCTTTTGTTGACCAACGAGCACGCGACGCGCGCCGCTGTGGACGCGGCCATTCAGGAACTGAGCAAAAACCGGGGTGGCGCCAACAACACTCTCATTCTGTTTGTGGGAGCCCACGGCGTTTATTTGACGGAGGAAGAAGATCCGGTTTCACACAAAAAGATCGAACGCGATCCTTACGTGCTGCTGTTCGACACCAATACTCAGGACGCGAAAACCACCGGGTATCCGATGGGAGAGCTACGAAAGACCGTGGCCGAGTTATCGGCGCGCTTCGGAAAGGTGCTGGTGTTTCTGGACGTGTGCCACGCCGCCAATGTGGCGGGAATCGCGGGAGGCAGCGAAATGCAGGAAGCGGTGAAGAAAGCGTGGTCGGGGCAGACGGGCGAATTGGGCTTGATGATGGCAAGCCATGCGGGCGAGTCGGCGATTGAAGCCTCCGCGTTTGGTGGTGGTCACGGAGTGTTCAGCTATTATCTGCTGGCGGGCATGAACGGGCCGGCGGCGTTCAGCGGCGACACCGAGATTACATTCGCCGACCTGGCCGAATATGTGCGCGACCACGTGCGGCGCGCAACTCACAAGGCCCAGGATCCTTTTGACGAAGCGCGGGACACCGCCATGGTGGTGATTCCCGACATAAAGAAACCTGGTCTGGAAATGCCGCCGGCTCAGCCGTTGAGCGAACAGGATCTGCGGGACATCCGGCGGCGCAGGGGATTGCCGGCGGGGCCGCAATCGCCGGAGGCCGCGCTTCCCGACGATACCGATGCCGCGCTCGCATTGCTCGAAAAGCTGCGGCACGATCCGGCGCAGACGCCGGATTCGATCCGCGCTCTGGAACGGAGACTCCAGGTTGCTTTCGAGGATCGCGGCCAAGCGGTAATGTCGCGCTATTTGGAAGGCGAAGAAGTGCCGCAGAACAAAGCGGAATTCAGCCATTGTACGCGCTGGTTCGCGGAAGCGGCCAAGCTGTCGCCGGACCCGGCGTTCGACCACAGCCGCGCTGAGTTTTGTGAAGGCCGCGCACTGATTTTTGACAAACAGTACGCGCAGGCGGAAAAGCTCCTGCGGCAATCGATCGCCATCGATCCGCGCCGGTCGTATGCCTACAACGCACTGGGCATCGCTTATCTAGAGCAGATCTCGCAACGCCGGCAGGGCTTCGACGAGGCGGTGAACGCGTTTCGAACCGCCATGCGTTTTGCTCCTTATTGGGCTTATCCAATCCACAATTTGGCCTTGACCCTGTCTGAGCGCGGCGATTACGACGGCGCGATCCGGGCCTATCGGTTCGCTATGTCCATCGCGCCGCGTTATTCCTATTTGCCCTACAATCTCGGCCTGCTCTATCAGCGTTTGGGCGATTTCGAAAACGCGCGTTTGTGCTACCTGAAGGCACGGGAAGTGGTCGAAAAGTTCAGCCAGCCCCGGAACGGCCGCTGGCCGGAGCGGGCCCGGATTTGGAACGCGTTGGGCACGCTGGCGCGGGGATCGAAAGCCGAGGAATGGTTCCGTAAGGCGCTGGCCGACGATGGGGAAGATCCCAATGCACGTCATAATCTGGCCCTAGAGTTGGCCAAGCGCGGCGATTATGCCGAAGCCGACCAGTTGTGGCGCGCCAATGCCGGCTTTCTTCCCTCGCGAGTGGCGCTGGCCGAATCCTTGGCGCAAAGGGGGCAGACGCGCCTGGCCGAGCAGGAGTATCTGGCGTTGGTGTCCTTGAAGCCCGAGTATGTCGCGGCGCGGGAAGAGCTGGCAAAGCTTTACTTGCGTCAGAATGAGCCACGTCCGGCGATGGACCAATTGGACACCGCGCTGGCCCAGTCGGGCGAGGTTCCGGCATTGCTGGAATTGCGCGGCGACGCGCGCGCCCAGGCGGGCGAAACGGCGGGAGCCCGGTCCGACTGGGCCAGGGCACTCGAGTTAGCGGTGGATGGCGCGGATAAGGCGCGCCTGGCGCGGAAGCTGAAAGCGCCGCTGCCGGCGGTCCCGCGCGCACCTTAGCTTTGACACCGCCCCCGCTCACTGATATGCTCTTTGAAGTCCGACTTCCTTTCTAAAAGGAGCGCCATGAAAAAGTTAGCGATGTTGCTTTCGAGCTTAGGGTTCTCTCTGGCCGTCTGGGCCGGCGAACCTGCCACCCAAGGCAAGTCAGCCAACCCGGCCGCGATTGTCTACGACGACAAGTCCGCGTTCGATTACATCAAAACGCTCGCGGGCGATTGGGAACGCCGGGGCGGCGCCGGTCACGAGCATGGAGCCAATTCCTCCGTGGTCAGCTTTAAGATTTCGGCGGCGGGCAGCATTGTCATGGAGACCTACAACGCTGGGCAACCGAACGAGATGGTATCGGTCTATCACATGGACGGGAACACCTTGCTCATGACGCACTACTGCGCTCTGCAAAACGCTCCCGTGATGAAGTTCGAAAAGACCGGCAAGCCCGGTGAGATCAAGCTTGGCTTCTTCGGCGGCACGAACTTCGATCCAAAAGTGGACGCGCACGCGCATGAAGCCGAGATCCAAGTCAAGGATCGAGACACGTTTGAAGTAACGGCGGTCGGGTACGCCGGCGGTAAGGCGCTGCCTCCCGCTGTGTCCCTGATGACGCGCAAAGAGTAAGTTGGCGGGCAAAGAGCAATTCGTCCAACCCGGGCCGGCCCCGCAGTATGGGGATTCTTCTAGGGCGATTCTCCTTGCGTTCCTTCCAACCCTTTGCTATTGTGTTTAAAGCGTCACTGCGAAATTTTCATCTCAGTGGGAGGCAGGGGTCTTTCGAGACGCTCTGCCGTCTGCACCAATGAGGTTATATGTCTAAGACCGGTAAGAAATTTGAGGCTGCGGCCAAACAGGTTGAACCCCGTCCTTACGTTCTGAGCGAAGCGGTTCCTCTCGTTCAGAAAATCAAGTACGCGAAATTCGATGAGACGGTAGAACTCCACTTACGCCTCGGAGTCGACCCCAAACACGCCGATCAGATGGTGCGCGGGACCTTGGTGCTGCCCAATGGTCTTGGTAAGTCTAAGAAAGTATTGGTGATCGCTTCCGGCGACAAGCTGCGGGAAGCGGAAGCTGCAGGCGCGGATTTCTTTGGCGGCGAAGAAATGGTGAACAAGATTCAGTCCGAGAACTGGACCGATTTTGACGCCGTGGTCGCCACTCCGGACATGATGCGCTCCGTGGGCAAACTCGGTAAAGTGCTGGGTCCGCGCGGTTTGATGCCGAATCCCAAGACCGGTACGGTCACGACCGACGTCGCTAACGCGGTAAGAGAAGTGAAGGCCGGTAAAGTCGAGTTTCGCGTGGACAAGACCGGCGTGATTCACGCCCCGGTGGGAAAAGTCAGCTTTGCCTCGGACAAGCTGCTCGAAAACGCCAGCATGCTGATCCAAGCCGTAATCAAGGCCAAGCCCTCCGCCGCCAAAGGCAAGTATGTGAAGAGCGCAACCATCTGCTCCACCATGGGACCGGGCGTGGCATTGGATGTCACCAGTTATAACGCCCGTCAGGTATAGCCGGCTGGCTCAATCAAGAAGACAAAGCCATGAAGAAGAAATCTGACAAAGAAAAAGACATCGAAGCGTTAAAGGCGGCGTTCGAGAAAACGCGCCACATCTTCGTAGCGGGCTATGAAAAGATGACGGTGGCGCAAGATAACGACCTGCGCAAGACGGTTCGGGATGCCGGCGGCAGCTATCGGGTGGTGAAGAACAATCTCGCGGAGAAGGCGTCGGAAGGCACTCCGGCGGAGAGCCTGATGGCGAATTTAGCGGGGATGACGTCGATGGCTTACACCATTGGCGATCCGGTGGCCTTGGCGAAGGCGCTGACAGCGTATGCCAAGACCAATCCCGCGTTCTCGTTCAAGTCCGGAATGGTGGAGGGCCGGGTGATCCAGGTCGCCAACATTCAGGAACTTGCGAGCCTGCCCTCGAAGGACGAGATTTTTGCCAAGCTTTTGTACCTGATACAGGCGCCGGCACAGCGTTTGGTCAGCGCCGTCAATGGCGTGGGCCGCAACCTGGCGGTGGTGATCGATCAGGGCGTGAAGGAAAACAAGTTTTCTTAAATTAGGGAGTAGAAGAACAAAATGGCGGACATCAACGCAATTGCGGAACAGATTCAAGGGCTGACGCTTATTGAGGCCTCACAGCTCGTCAAGTTGCTCGAAGAGAAGCTGGGTGTCTCGGCGGCCGCCGCGGCAGTGGCGGCGGCGCCGGCAGCCGGCGGTGGTGCGGCCGCTCCGGCAGTCGAAGAGAAGACCGAGTTTAACGTCATCCTGGTAGCGGCGGGCGCTAACAAAATCAACGTGATCAAGGCGGTTCGCGAAGTCACCAGCCTGGGCCTGAAAGAAGCCAAAGACCTGGTGGACGGCGCCCCCAAGGCCATCAAAGAGGGCGTCAACAAGGACGAAGCCGAGACCATCAAAAAGAAGTTCGTCGACGTCGGCGCTACTGTCGAAGTGAAGTAGTTACCTGACAACCTTAGCTGCCGGACAAAGCTGTCGAACAAGGGCGTCCGGCGCGGTCCAGGGGGACCGCCGCACTCTTTTTTGGTAAGGCATTTGACGTGCTGCCTTGCTTTTGCTAATGTGAAATAGGTAACGACCGGAGACCGGCCCGGATTTTTGTTCTTGCGAACCTCACATCTTTCAGGAAAAGGTGCAGTCTGCCCAGATTCGCACCAGGGACTGCCATGCTCTATCTCTCCTCACTTTACGTGTGTGGCAACTATCCCCGCAACCGGACTCTTGCCTCCAATTTTAGCCCAAGCTGCGAAGGTTGGGTTTAGCCAACAACGTGGCGCCAGCGTGGGACGCGTTCCCCGTTTTTACTGGGCGTAGACCCAGATAGCGCCCGGCAAAGGCGTTTTGTTGGTTCTTTTCTTTTTGTGTCGCGCGCCGTTCGGCCGTAGGAGTTAAGAATGCAAATTGTACCCAAAGGCACCACCCGTGAACGAGTCGATTTTTCCCGGATCAAGACCTCCATTCCGATTCCGAACCTGATCGAGGTTCAGAAGAAGTCGTACGAGCGCTTTCTGCAGATGGATAAGCTTCCCGGCGAACGGGAAGATACGGGCCTGCAGAGCGTGTTCAGCTCGGTCTTTCCGATTTCGGACTTCCGGGGTTTGAGCCAACTCGAATTCGTCGACTATTCCATAGGAAACTGGGAGTGCAAGTGCGGCAACCTGAAAGGGCTGCACCACCTGCGCTCGACCTGCCGTAACCCAAGCTGCGGCGCCACCATCCAGACGGATCCGTTCCATGTCGGCGATGTGCTTTGCCATCGCTGCGGAACGTTCAACAAGAATATCGTCACTTTCTGCAACCGCTGCGGCGATCCCGTGGGCCTGCAGTTGAAATACGACGTGGCTGAGTGCGAAGAGCGTGGCATGACCTACGCGGCCCCGCTGAAGGTCACCATCCGGCTAACCGTTTTCGACAAAGACGCCGAGACCGGCGCCAAGACCATCCGCGACATCAAAGAGCAAGAAGTTTTCTTCGGCGAAATTCCGCTGATGACCGAGAACGGCACGTTTACCATCAACGGCACCGAGCGGGTCATCGTTTCCCAGTTGCATCGTTCTCCCGGGGTATTTTTCGAGCGCGTACCGGCGCAAGGCTATTACCTGGGCAAGATCATTCCCTATCGCGGCAGTTGGGTCGAGTTCGAATACGACAACAAAAATCTGCTGTATGTCCGTATCGACCGCAAGCGCAAGTTCTATGGCACGGTTTTTCTGCGCGCCCTCGGCTTGAAGACCGACGCCGACATTCTGCGCGCTTTCTACAGCGTCAGCGAGATCGTGGTCAAAGACAAAAAGCTGTTCTGGAAAGTATCCGACAGCCTGCAGGGGCTGAAGCTTTCGAAGGCGATCACGTCGAAATCCGGCGAGACCATCGTTCCGCAAGGGCGCAAGATTACCAAGTCGCTGTTTGAGGCGATTTTGAAGTCGAAGATCGAGCAGGTCGAGATCGACCGCGTGGATCTGCAGAGCGCCTATATCGCCGCCGATGTTATCGACATGTCGACCGGCGAGATCCTGGCGGAAGCCAACCAGGAGCTGACCAGCGTAGACAAGCTGATTGACAACAATATTCCGTCGTTTGAGGTGTTCTTCCCTGAGCGTGACGACGCCGGCAACGTAATCAGCGTCACCATGCGTAAGGACGCGGTGAAAACCCAGAGCGACGCGTTGCTCGAAATCTACCGTAAGCTGCGCCCGGGCGATCCGCCTACGCTCGACACGGCCACTCAGTTGTTTCAGGGCATGTTCTTCGACGCGCGCAAGTACGATTTTTCGCGCGTTGGCCGCATGAAGTTCAACATCAAGTTGTACGACAAGATCGATGCGGCGCCGCTCGACAAGCGAACGCTCGATCAAAAGGACTTCATCGACACCATTAAATACCTGCTGCGGCTGCGCCGCGGTTTGGGCGCGGTCGACGATATCGATCACCTGGGCAACCGGCGCGTGCGCGCGGTGGGCGAACTGCTCGAAAATCAGTTCCGCATCGGTTTGGTGCGCATGGAGCGCGCCATTAAAGAGAAGATGTCTGTATACCAGGAAATGTCGACGGCCATGCCGCACGACCTGGTGAACGCCAAGCCGGTTATGGCCGCGATCCGCGAATTCTTCGGCTCCAGCCAGCTTTCGCAGTTCATGGATCAGACTAATCCGCTGTCCGAGATCACGCACAAGCGGCGTCTTTCGGCTCTGGGACCGGGAGGATTGTCGCGGGAGCGCGCCGGCTTTGAAGTGCGCGACGTTCACCCCACGCATTACGGCCGCATTTGCCCGATTGAAACGCCGGAAGGCCCCAACATCGGGTTGATCTCTTCGCTATCCTGCTTCGCCCGCATCAACGATTACGGCTTTATCGAGAGCCCGTACCGGCGCGTGGTGGGCGGCACAGTCATCGATGAAATTCAAATCCTGAACCCCGGCGAGAGCACCCAGAAAGTGGGCGACGTGATGACGCGCGGGGAAGTGGACAAGGTCAACGAGGGCCAACTCAAGAAAAATCACCCGGCCATCGAGTTTGAAGCCCATTGCGACTATCTGTCGGCCTGGGAAGAGGACAAGTACATCATTGCGCAGGCCAACGTGGCGCTCGATCAAACCGGTCATATAGTTCCGGATCTGGTGAACGCCCGGCAAGCCGGAAACTTCGTCCTGAAGCACCGGGACGAGATCGAGTACATGGACGTCAGTCCCAAGCAACTGGTCTCCGTGGCCGCCAGCTTGATTCCCTTTCTTGAGAACGACGACGCCAACCGCGCGTTGATGGGATCGAACATGCAACGCCAGGCCGTCCCGTTGCTGCGGGCGGAAGCCCCCTATGTCGGTACCGGCATGGAGCGGGTGACGGCGCGCGATTCGGGCGCCGTGATCATTTGCAAGCGCTCGGGAATTGTCGATTCCGTCGATTCCGAACGCGTGATTGTGCGCGTTGAAGGCAACATTCAGGAAGGGCAGATGTCGCGCGAAGTGGGCGCGGATATCTATCAGCTCACCAAGTTCAAGCGCTCCAATCAGAACACCTGTATCAACCAGAAGCCGATCGTGTTCCAAGGCCAGCGGGTGAAAAAGGGCGACGTGCTGGCCGACGGGCCCTGCACCGAGAACGGGGAACTGGCGCTGGGGCGCAACGTTCTGGTCGCTTTCATGCCCTGGCGCGGGTACAACTTCGAAGACGCCATCGTGGTCAGCGAGAAGCTGGTCAAGGAAGACTACTACACCTCGATCCATATTGAAGAGTTCGAAATCGAGGGCCGCGACACCAAGCTGGGGCCGGAAGAGATCACCCGCGACATTCCGAATATCGCGGAATCGTTCCTCCGTAATTTGGACGAATCGGGCATTATCCGCATCGGCGCAACCGTGAAGCCGGGCGATATTCTGGTCGGCAAAGTGACGCCCAAGGGCGAAACTCAGCTTACGCCGGAAGAGAAACTGCTGCGGGCGATTTTCGGTGAAAAGGCCGGCGACGTTAAAGACGCCTCGCTCTACTGCCCGCCCGGAATCGAAGGCACCATCGTCGATTGCAAGGTGTTTTCGAGGAAGGGCGCCGATCTCGACGAACGGTCCAAGACCATTCTCGAAAGCCAAGTCGAGCGCCTGCACCGCAACCTCGAAGACGAGAAGCGCATTTTGAACGACGAGCGCGCCAAACGGCTGTCGGTGCTGCTCGAAGGCAAGCAGGTACAAGCCGACCTGCACGACGAAAAGACCAACAAGAAGCTGCTGGCCAAGGGCACCGATCTGACGCGCGACATGATCGAAAAGCTGCGCGCCCGCGATCTGAAGCGCGTCCGCATCAACAACAAAGACGTGCGGCTGAACGAGCAGATCGACGAAATCGAAGAAATGACCTCACGGCAGATTGCCGTGCTGGAAAAGATCACTGAGGAGAAGATCGCCAAACTGCGCAAGGGCGATGAACTGCCTCCGGGCGTGATCAAGCTGGTGAAAGTCTACATCGCCATGAAGCGCAAGCTTTCGGTGGGCGACAAGATGGCCGGCCGTCACGGCAACAAGGGCGTGATCGCGCGCATCGTTCCGGAAGAGGACATGCCGTATCTGCCCGACGGCACGCCAGTAGAGATTGTGCTCAATCCGCTCGGTGTTCCGTCCCGTATGAACGTGGGGCAGATTCTCGAAACCCATTTGGGCTGGGCTGCCGAAGCATTGGGCCTGCATTTCGCTACGCCGGTGTTCGACGGCGCGGCCGAGCAGGACATCAAGAAGCAGTTGGCCATCAGCAAGCTGCCATCTTCGGGCAAAATTCAGTTGCACGATGGAATCTCGGGCGTACCGTTTGAGCAGCCGGTAACGGTGGGCTACATTTACATGCTGAAGCTCTCGCATCTGGTGGACGACAAGATCCACGCTCGGTCCATCGGGCCGTATTCGCTGATTACCCAGCAGCCGTTGGGCGGCAAGGCGCAATTCGGTGGACAGCGCTTCGGTGAAATGGAAGTGTGGGCGCTCGAAGCCTATGGCGCCGCGTATGTCTTGCAGGAATTGCTGACCGCTAAATCGGATGACGTTTATGGCCGCGCCAAGATCTACGAGGCCATTGTGAAGGGTGAAGCGGCCGCCGAACCGGGCGTGCCGGAATCCTTCAACGTGTTGATCCGCGAGTTGCAATCGCTATGTCTCGACGTCGAGCTGATGAAGAAGCCGCGCGAGATCCCGGATACCGCATTGGCCGCCGATTGATGAGGCGCGATGACCGATTACGAAAAAGAGGAGTTCTGGAAGGCTTTGCAACGGCTCTACGACTCCTCGCTCGAACTGCGGCAATCCATCGAGGCGATGGGCGCAAGGATGGACGCACGGTCGGCGGAACTGGACGAGAAATTTGACGTGCTAGCGCGCAGCATGGACGTGCTAGCGGGCAACATGAACGCATTGGGCGGCCACGTGGACGCTCTGACAAGCCACGTGGACGCTCTGATAGGCAACGCGAACGACTTGGCCGGCAACATGAACGAGTTAGCAGTGCGAATGAACAATCTCACGGGAGTCGTGAACAACCTGAGTGCCATTGTTTCGGAACTCTCAGACGTTTCTCGCAGGCATGAGAAGCGCCACGACCGCACTGAAGTCACGGTCGAAGCGATTTTGGAAGATTTGAGACGCCACCGGGAAGGCCGCGGTGACCTTCCCGGCAGGCAAGCATAAGTTACGTAAGCGTAGTTAAAAGAGTTTACAGGAGATCATATGTACCGTTCCTCTCCGTACGACAGAGCAAATTTGATTGCCGATTTCGATTCCATTCGAATCAGCTTGGCTTCTCCGGAAAAGATTCGCAGTTGGTCGCATGGTGAAGTAACCAAGCCGGAGACCATTAACTACCGCACGTTCAAGCCGGAACGCGACGGCCTGTTCTGCGCGCGCATTTTCGGTCCGATCGCGGATTGGGAATGCCTGTGCGGCAAATACAAGCGGATGAAGCACCGGGGCGTGATTTGCGACAAGTGCGGCGTGGAAGTAACGTTGTCGCGCGTGCGCCGCGAGCGGCTGGGCCACATCGAACTGGCCAGCCCCTGTTCCCACGTTTGGTTTTTCAAAGGCCTGCCCAGCCGCATCGGCTATCTGCTCGACATCACCTTGCGGGAACTCGAGCGCGTGCTTTATTTCGAAGCCTTCGTGGTGGTCGATCCGGGCGAAGTACCCGACCTGAGCAAAGGCGAAGTAATCAACGACGAGCGCAAGCGGGCTCTCGATCAGGAGCATCCCGGCAAATTCGTCGCCATGATGGGCGCCGAAGGCATCAAGGAACTGCTCAAGAAGATCGACATTGAAGCGCTGAGTCTGGAAATCCGCGAACGGATGAAGACGGAAGCGTCGCAGCAAAAGAAAGTCAAGTACGCCAAGCGCCTGCGCGTTACCGAGAGTTTCCGCAAGTCCGGCAACAAACCGGAATGGATGATTCTGGACGTTATCCCGGTCATTCCGCCGGAACTGCGCCCCCTCGTCCCGCTGGATGGCGGCCGTTTTGCGACCTCCGATTTGAACGATCTCTACCGCCGTGTGATCAACCGCAACAACCGGCTCAAGAAGCTGATCGAACTGCATGCACCCGACGTCATTGTCCGTAATGAAAAGCGCATGCTGCAGGAAGCGGTAGACGCGCTGTTTGACAACGGCCGCCGTGGCCGCGTGCTGCGTGGCGCCAACAACCGCCCGCTCAAATCGCTCTCCGACACGCTCAAGGGCAAGCAAGGCCGCTTCCGCCAGAATCTGCTCGGCAAGCGCGTCGACTACTCCGGGCGTTCCGTCATCGTGGTCGGGCCCGAACTAAAGCTGCACCAGTGCGGTTTGCCCAAGAAAATGGCGCTCGAGCTGTTCAAGCCGTTTATCTATCATCGTCTCGAGCAGCGCGGCCATTGCACGACGATCAAGCAGGCCAAGGAACTGGTCGAGCAGCAGGACCCGGTGGTTTGGGACATTCTGGAAGAAGTCATCAAAGACCACCCCATTCTGCTGAACCGCGCTCCCACGCTGCATCGCCTCGGCATCCAGGCTTTTGAGCCGGTACTGGTAGAAGGCAAGGCGATCAAGCTGCACCCGCTCACCTGCACCGCTTTCAACGCCGATTTCGACGGCGATCAGATGGCCGTGCACATTCCGCTGTCTCCGGAAGCCCAGATTGAAGCGTCCACGCTGATGCTGGCGTCGAATAACATTCTCTCGCCCGCGCACGGCGGACCCATCGCCATCCCCACGCAAGATATGGTGCTCGGTATGTATTACCTCACCAAATTGCGCCCCGGCACCAAGGGTGAAGGCCGGACCTTTGCCTCTACCGACGACGTGCTGATCGCCCTCGAAATGGGTGAAGTAGAAACGCTCAGCCCCATCAAACTGCGCTACACCGGCCGCGTGATCGATTTGACCAAAGCGTTCGACAGCCAGAATGTTTTGCACACCGAACCGATCGAGTTCAACAAGCAGTACATGGACACCACCGTCGGCCGCGTGATTCTCAACGACGTGCTGCCCGACGAAATGCCGTTCATCAACGGCTTGCTCAAGAAAAAGGGCTTGGCTCAACTGGTGCAGTATTGCTACTTGAAGCTGGGCCTGCAAATCACGGTGGGCATGTTGGACGAAGTGAAGAAGCTCGGCTTCCTCTACGCCACGCGCGCCGGCATCTCCATCGGAATCGACGACATGGTCGTGCCCGACGAAAAGGCCGGCTTGGTGAAGAACGCCGAAAAGGCCGTCATCGAAGTTCAACAGCAATACCAGGAAGGCGCCATCACGCAAGGTGAGCGCTACAACAAAATCATCGAAATCTGGTCCAAAGTCACCGAACGCGTCTCGGACGAAATGTTCAAGACCATGGAAGAGGACGACCGGACCGGCCGCTACCTCAACCCGATTTACATTATGGCCGACTCGGGCGCCCGCGGATCGAAACAGCAGATTCGCCAGCTCTCCGGTATGCGCGGCTTGATGGCCAAGCCGTCGGGCGAAATCATCGAGCAACCCATCACCGCCAACTTCCGCGAAGGGTTGGACGTGTTGCAGTACTTCATCTCCACCCACGGCGCCCGCAAGGGATTGGCCGACACCGCCTTGAAGACGGCCGATTCCGGCTACCTCACCCGCCGCCTGTGCGACGTGGCGCAGGACGTGATCGTTACCGATCACGACTGCGGAACCGGCGACGGCATCTTTGTCGAGCCAATTATCGAATCGGGCGAAATCATCGAACCGCTACGCGACCGCATCGTGGGCCGCGTGGTGCTCGACGATCTGCTCGACTACGACCAGAACGTGCTGGTTCACGCCAAGGAAGAAATCAGCGAAGACCTGGCCGCTGCCATTCAGGCGGCCGGTATCGAGCGCGTTCGCATCCGCTCCGTGTTGACTTGCGAATCGAAGCGCGGCGTTTGCCGTCTCTGCTACGGCCGTAACTTGGCCACGGGGCGCATGGTGGAACGCGGCGAAGCCGTAGGCATCATCTCCGCGCAATCCATCGGCGAGCCGGGCACCCAGCTCACCATGCGTACCTTCCACGTCGGTGGCACCGCGACCGGCTCCAGCGAGCAATCGAAACAGGACGCCAAGTCCGACGGCTTTGTAAAGTTCCTGGGCGTGACTACTATCAAAAACGCCAAGGGCGAACTGATCGCCATGAACCGCAACGGAATCGTCGCCATCATGGACGACAAGGGCCGTGAAAAAGAACGTTACCCCGTGGTCTATGGCGCGAAAGTGTTATATGACGATGGCGCCAAGGTAAAGACCAACGCGATTCTTCTGGAATGGGATCCGTACACTTTCTCGATTCTTACGGAAGTCACCGGCACCGTCCACTTCAAAGACCTCACGGAAGGCACCACGCTACAAGAACAAGTCGACGAAATCACCGGCATGTCGCAATGGGTGGTGACCGATTCGACCGACGAGAAGCGTGTTCCAACGGTGATCGTGCGGCCCACCGGCGGCACGCGCTCCGACGAGAAACGCTACCTCATGCCGACCCATGCTCACTTGATGATCAACGACGGCGATGAAGTTCACGCCGGCGACGTGGTCGCTAAAATTCCGCGCGCCCAAAGCAAGACCAAAGACATCACCGGCGGTTTGCCGCGCGTGGTGGAATTGTTCGAAGCCCGCAAGCCGCGGGAAACGGCGGTCATCTCCCACGTCAACGGCGTGGTGAAATTCGGCGACATCAGCAAAGGCATGCGGAAAATCTCCGTCATCGCCGACGACGGAACACAGATGGATTATTCGATTCCGCGCGGCGTACATATCAACGTGCAGGAAGGCGAACGCGTCCGTTCGGGCGATCCGCTGATGGATGGCCCTCGCAACCCGCACGACATTCTCGAAGTGCTCGGCGAAAAGGAACTGCAGAAGTACCTGGTGAACGAGATTCAGGAAGTTTACCGTCTGCAGGGCGTCAACATCAACGACAAGCATCTGGAAGTCATCTCCCGTCAAATGATGCGCTGGGTGAAGGTGGAAGACATTGGCGACACCGAGTTCCTGCCGGAAGAAGTCGTCGACAAGTTCAAGTTCCGCGAAGAGAACGCCCGCGTGATGGAAGCAGGCGGGCGAGCCGCCACGGGCAAGCCGATCCTGCTGGGCATCACCAAGGCCTCTCTTTCCACCGATTCGTTCATCTCGGCCGCGTCCTTCCAGGAAACCACGCGCGTGCTGACTGAAGCCGCCATCAACGGCAAAGTCGATTACCTGCGGGGTCTCAAGGAGAACGTCATCATGGGCCGCCTGATTCCGGCCGGCACCGGTATGGATTATTACCGGACGGTCAAGATCGCCGGCGAGGATGTGGTGGAAGAAGAGCCGATCCAGGAAGAGGTTGCCATCGGCGGCGATCTCATCGGTTACGAAGACGAAGCCCGCAGCATCTACGCGGGTGGCTTGTCGGAGGACACCGGCGAAGAGACGCTGGCGGAATAAAGGTGGCACAGGCTTTAGCCTGTGCCGGCAGGCTTTAGCCTGTGCATGAGCCGGGTCCCGCAAGGGGTCCGGCTTTTTGCTTTATACGACGATAGTCAAGCGATGACCGAAACCATCCAAGACTTGGCCCCGTTTTTCAAGAACGACTGTTGGACGGTCGTGTTCCTGGCCAAAGAGGCAAACCTGGGCGTCGTCCTGAGACGAGGGCCGTTCCACTGGTGGCGCCTTACCCTATGGAACACCGAGGCCGATGTCTTTCAGCCGGGGCAGTGGTTTCACGGCCGGATCGACTCGCAAAAATGCGACCTCACCCCCAATGGCGAGTTATTCCTGTACTTTGCCGAAAAGTTTCGCCACCACAACGCTGTCAAGGGATATGGTGGCAGTTGGAGCGCCGTAAGCCGTCCCCCCCACTTCACCGCACTGGCCCTTTGGCCGCACGGTGGCTTTTACGACGGCTTTTTCATCGACAATTTGACCATTCGTACGGGTCTCGGCACGCCTCGTTATCATCCGGATCACCCCCCCGGACCGCTAAAACTGGTCGAAGGCTATGATCCAGACCCAGCTCTTGCGTGGAGCCACGGATGGGAGTTATGGCCCGCGCCGAGCGGAACCACTCGCCGCGAGTTTCGCAAACCATTCGGCGACCTGATTCTAGGTCGAGATGCGCATTCTGTCGACTGGTTCCGTCCGTGGAGACCACGCGAGCCCTACGCGCTCTATCGCGCGAACGGAGAACCCATCCTGCAATTCGCGGCGCACTGGGCGGATTGGGATCAACGGGGACGCTTGGTCGCGGCCGTTGGTGGTCGCGTCTTAGCCGGGACGCTCACAAAAGACTCAATCGCCTGGCGGCAGTTGGCGGCGATGCACCAGGACCAACCCGCTCTCATGGAGACTCCCGCTTGGGCGCAGTGCTGGTAGCAGTTTTTCTCCGATGAAAAACTTGGACCGCCTGATTACGGCCGGTACTGGTATGGATTATTACCGGACGGTCAAGATCGCCGGCGAGGACGTGGTGGAAGAAGAGCCGATCCAGGAAGAGGTTGCCATCGGCGGCGATCTCATCGGTTACGAAGACGAAGCCCGCAGCATTTACGCGGGCGGGTTGTCAGAGGACACCGGCGAAGAGACGCTGGCGGAATAAGGCGCCGAGTCAAATTGTTTGCGAAGAGCCGGACCCGCAAGGGTCCGGCTTTTTCTTTGGTGCGGCCGTCAGCGATCTCCTTTTCTATGAATTGCTGGATACTGCTTTGTTCCAGTGATTAGTTAGGTTCAGCCGCTGTAGGGCTGACGTTGCATCGGATTGGTCAATCCAGCCGGCCACCTGGTCAGCGAAATAGGCCATAGCTAGCCGATAACAAGGCCCATATTCGCCGGATAGCTCAGCGGCAACGTACAAACTATTACGGGATCTCGGGTATTGCGGAGCCAGAGATTGGAAGCCTCGCTCCCGGACGTTCCGAACCATCGACGAGAACGTCTCGGGGTCTTTGACGTCCAGGGCGCGCCTTGAAAAGTCGCGCTCCGCGTCCAGCCACGCCTTCAGTATGCTGATCTTCCCGTCTCCGTCCGGCCCGACTGCGGTTCCGTCGTCAAATATTACAAGTTCCAGGGAGATGTCAATACTCCGCTGGGCGCGGTAGAATTCACCTGCCTGAGTCATCCGCGTACTCAACGCCGCCGTCTGAGCCTCCGGCGGAAAGGTGAGTCCGCCAACGAATGACAACAGCTTCGAGGCGCCAGCCGCGACAGCCGCGCCGCCTCGGAACGTTATGAAATTTCGAGGCGTCAGAACTTGAGGCTTCATCACACCGTTCGCGTCGGTCGGCGTCCAACGTACAGAATAGGCAATGATATCCCGGCCGGTCGTATTCTTCAGCAGAACAGTGTAGGGGAGGAGTGCCTCCCTTTCTCTGATCGATGCGAGCGTTTGCGTTGCTGCTGTGAACTCAGGAGAACCCTGCCGCAACAGCAGTACGCCATCCGCATCCAGAGATCTGACGTTGACGCTCGGTTCAGCGGCCATAACACCATCATCCCGAACATTTTGCCCACCCACCTTATTGGCTTGGCACCCCAAGGCTGACCGGCAAGCAGCCGGTTTTTTCTTAGGCCTTAACCATGTAACACAGCGCGCGCCCGCTGCAAATTTTTCCGCTTCCCGGTGGCGAGATATCGACACCGGTTTTCACTAGCCGCCGCGCGATTCCGCGGGAACGTATCTTTTTCTCAATCACTTAGCGATTCGTCAAGCTTCCTTCAGGTTGTTGGTATCTCACCTGCTTTTGCTTCAGCGATGCGCAATTCGGACGAGCGGCTTGAAGAAGTGGAGAATCAATGACACGAGAAGAATACGGAGCTGCGTACCAAAAGGGCTACAGCCTCACGGTCCGTTTCCTGGTTTCGCGAGGGCTGTCTTACGACTCGGCGCAGGAAACGGCTCAGGCCGCCTGGGCCAAAGGCTGGGAACGGCTCGGACAGTTGAGAGATTCCAGTATGGTGCTCACCTGGATGAACAGCATCGCGCTGAATATCCATCGCAGCTACATCCGTCGTGAGCCATTGCTCACGGTGCTGCCCGAGCTATCGACTCCGCCTAAGGTAAATCTGGCGGGTATCGATGTCCGGCGCATCCTGAAAACCTGCAAGGCGAACGATCGTGAAGTTTTACAGCGCCACTATCTGGAAGGTTACAAAGTGCAGGAGATCGCCCGGGCACACGGATGGACGGAGACCGCCGTGCGGATCCGGCTGCTTCGCGCCCGGCGCAGCGTCGGTAAAAAGATGGGCCGGACGTTCGAGCCGATAGGTCAGGCAATTGCCGCTAAATAAAAAATGCAATTTCAGAGAATCGAGTACAAGGGAGACAAAATAAGATGAAATCGCTCGTAGTAACCGTGCTGGCGTTGAGCCCGGCAATACTATTCGGCGCCGACCGCGCCGACTCGTTCAAACACATTAACACCGCCGGCGAAGTGTTCGACGAGATCATGCACACGCCGGATAAAGGCATTCCGCACGAAATTCTGGAGAAGGCGCAGTGCGTGGGAATCATTCCAGGCCTTAAACGTGCCGGCTTTATTGTCGGGGCGAAGTACGGCAAAGGCATTTTTGTTTGCCGCACCTCGACTGGGGCCTGGAGCGCGCCTGACGTCGTCAGGATCGAAGGCGGTAGCTTTGGGTTGCAAATCGGCGCCGGCGAGACCGATGTCGTCATGGTTGTGCAGAATCGTTCCGGCGAGAACAGGCTGATGGAGGACAAGTTCACGTTAGGCGCGGATGCGTCCGTAATGGGCGGCCCGGTTGGCAGGACCGCGGACGCGGAAACAGACGCACAACTGCATGCTGAAATTCTCTCTTGGTCGCGGGCCCGCGGACTATTTGCCGGCATCGCGCTCCAAGGATCGACGCTTCGGCCGGATAAGGACGATAACCGTGCGCTCTATGGTGCGAACGTAACCCAGCGCGAAATCCTGGAGGGAGACGTTCACCGGCCGGCCGATGCGCGCCGGCTTTACGCCGCGATAGACCGTTTCCAGATGTCGCACGAAGCCGACCGCGACCGCCGGTAAGGCGCCGTCAGTGAGGGGAATGCCGCCTTTCCCCTCACTGACGTTCGGGGCTGGAGTTGGGCTTTGGAGACCTCGTTCGCCCGTCACCAGCCCCGACCGTGAGGGAGGGGACCGCTGTTCAGTTCAGAATGCGAACCGCGCCTGGCGAGCCGTGGATTCCTGCGCGTCCCACTCCCGCCAGCCGCCCAGCAGCGGAAAATAGAGGCCAAGTTTAACGGCCCGATTTTCTTTCTGCTGAAACAGGCGGGCGTATAGCTCCAATTGTTCCCGATAGCGTTCCACTTGCTCATCCAGAAAAGCTTTCAGCTTGCCGCCCGTGTGAGAGCTGGTTTTGTAGTCGATGATCCAGCGCACGCCTTGGTCGATAAATGTGCGGTCGATCACGGCGTCATGCAGCCGGCCCTCGATCAGTCCGGTAACCGGATATTCGCAATAAGAATCCGGGTGCGGGCCAAGAATCCAGCGGCCGCGCTGGTCGTCTAGCACCGCCAGAAGACCGGTCTCGACGCGATCCGCCGCACCCGCCAGCTCACTCGGCGGCACACCGAGATTTGCCAGCGCCGCCTGATACCCCGCTTTGAGACTCCGAATGCGGGCCGCGTCCCAATCCCCGAGTCCCTGCCTCCCCATGCGTTGCAAGTATTGATGGACCACTGTTCCGACGTGACGCAACGTGTCTCCGACCCAATCGTAGGTGACTTCCTCAGGCGCTGCCGGTTCCGGAAAAGCCGGCGTCCAACGAACCGGTGGCAGCGGCGCCGGAATAGTCCAGCCTTTCACCACGCGCCGAATCAACCGGGCCGGCGGTTTCTCCTGCCTTGTTTCGCCGCCCGCGAGAGGGACGAAAAGATGCCCCACGGCTGGCCAGAGAACTTTTAAGAACGACTCTTTTTTCGCGCTGATTCCTTCGGTTTTATGCGGCGACACGCATCCCAATAAATGCAGTTGCCGTTTGGCGCGCGTCATGGCCACGTAGAGCAAGCGGCAGGTTTCATGTCGCGATTTTTGCTGATCCCAATGGCCGAGATAGGCATAAATCGGGTCTTCGGCCTCGCCGGCGGCGGAGATGGGCGCGAGAATTGTGTCGCCGTCCCGCTCGACCCAGCGCAGCAGCACGGCGTCTTCCCGCTTGGGCGGCTGGCCCATGCCGGGCAGGATGACGTGATCGAATTCCAGGCCCTTGGCCTTGTGGATGGTCATCACCTGTAGACCGTCTTGCGCTTGCGGATCGGGCTGCGCGAACAGCTTGCCAACGTCTTCGCGGAAGGCTCCGAAGTCCTGCAGGTCTCCGCCTTCATCGACGGTCGAGAGCAGATCGAAATAGGCGGCGGCGTCTTCAAACTCCGCTTCGCTGCCGGCGCACGCCGAGCCTCCGATCCGATGCCAGGTGTCTTCCACCCAATCGCGCAGCGGCGCTCGTCCTTTGGCCGCCAGAGCGGATTCGAGGATAGGGCGAATACGCGCGATCCGCTCCTGCCCGTCTTCACTAAGGGGTTGGGTAGCGAGCAAGTCCCAGATCGGCCGGCGCCGATCGGCTGAGGATAGGGCATGCAGATCGGAAAGAGTGAGACCGCACCAGGGAGCGCGCAATACCGCCAGCCAGGAAATGCGATCCGCCGGATGCAGAAGCGCATAAGTTAGCGCTAGCAAATCCTGGATGATGGGCCGCTCACCCAAACTATCGATCTCGACGGCTTGAAATCGAATTTCTTCGCGCCGCAGGAGTTGCACGATCTGGAACAGGTGCGAGCGGGCGCGGACCAGAATGGCGGTTCCCTCATGCGGCAGAGTTCTGAGAAGTTCGACCGTCTGCCGGGCTTCGGCTTGCTGATCGAAGAAGGCGTAGCAGCTCACAGCGTTCCCGTCGTCGCCGCCGGAAGCCTGACTCGGGCTGTAGGCGGGGCTGTACGCGATCGCCCCGCTTTCAACGTCGTGCCGCTGGGGAAAAGCCTGAACGCAGGCGTCATTCACGAATGCGATCAAGCCGGGCCGCGAGCGGAAATTCACCTGCAATTGCAGGGACTCCAGCGGAATATTGCCGATGCCCTGTTCGCGCGCCTTAAGAAACAGACTGACGTCGGCTTGGCGGAAGCGATAAATCGATTGCATGGGATCGCCCACCAGAAACAGCGTACGGCCGTCGCCAGGCTCCCAGCCCGCGGTCAATTTTTCCAGCAGCTCGTACTGCGTATAAGAGGTGTCTTGGAATTCATCCAACAATAAATGCTCGATGCGGTCGCCGAGCGCGAGCGCCAGGTCGCTCGGTTCGTTCAGCCGGCCCAGCGCTTCAAGAGCCCGCAAGGACAGCTCGGCGAAGTCCACCGTGCCGCGCTCGCGGAAGACGATTTGGAGTTCGCCTACGGCTAGCGGCAACACCTGCAACACCGCCTCGGTCAGATCCCATTGTTTGTCGGAATAGACCGGGTCCGGCGCCTTTTTCAGAGACCGCAGAGCTTCCCGGAGCGGTTCACGCCGATCGATACCAGCGAACTTGTCGCGCGCGTTTTTGCGAAATATTCCGGCTTCAGTCAAGAGTGAGGTGCGAACTGCCTGCCAGCGCGAAAGTTCCCGCGGATGCGGCGCGGGAAGCGCGGCCCATCCTATCCATTTGGCGACGGCCGCGGAGAACTCAGCGTCAAAATGAGCGTGGACTTCCTCGAGATGCGCATGGATGAGACGCGTCAGGCGTTCCTCGGAGAGGCGCCGGATTTGCGCCAGATCGTGCACGTCAGTCAAACCAATCAAACGCAACCATTGGTCCCGTTTTTCCAACTGCTCGGAGAGCAGCCTTTCGGCTTGCTGGTAGTTATTGTCGAGATGCAGCAGCAGGTGCGACACGGGCCCGAGACATCCGTCGAGTTCCTCTGTCTCCACCCGGTGCAGCGTACGGCGCGCCGCCTCGCGGTATAGGGGAGTGGCTTTTTCCGTGATCTCCGGCGGTGCTCCGAAACGCGCCAGCCAAGGCATCTGGCGGGTGATCGAAGCGCAGAGCGCGTCGATGGTCTCCATGCGAATCTGCGACGGGTTCGCTACCAAGTCCCAACCGAGGCGCTCCTGATGGGCAACCACCCGCTGAGCGATTTCGTGCGTCACCTGCTCGTGCGCTTTTTCAGGCGCTTCGGTCCGCTGCAAAGCTTGCAGCACGCGAGCCCGCATTTCACCAGCGGCCTTCTTGGTAAAGGTGATGGCGACGACGGCGTTGGGCGACTTTACCGTCTCGAGCAGACGCAAATAACGCTGGATCAGCAGTTCGGTCTTACCGGAACCGGCGGGCGATTGCACGATAAACGACGTATGCGGGTCGAGCGCCCGCTCGCGGGCCGCGCGATCATCCGGCATCGTTTATTTCCTCAATACGGCAGAGACTGGTGAGCTTGCAGAATTCGCAGGCGTTGGGTTTGGGATCGACCATCGCTTCACCCATTTGGAAACGGCGAGCCAGATCTTCCAGCGCGTCTTTCCAACGTGGCAATTCATCGTCAATCTCATCGCCTGCAGCGTCCATCTTCTTCAGGTCCGGCAGGATTCCCGCCGGGCCCAGTCCGAAGACTTCAATATCCCCAGTTCTGAGCTGCACCAGGGCCGCGGCCGCCACCTCGGTCTCACTGCTAATGCAATAGAGCGGAACTTGCGGCTCATCCAAGCGTTCGCCGCTCCAGGCGTCCTTCCGGATCTCGCCGGTCTTGTAATCGAGGATGACGTGCCTTCCGTCTCCGAGTTCGTCAACGCGATCGGCGCGTACCGAAACTGTCAAAGGGCCAACAACAACCTCGCGCTTCTGTTCGCGCGCGAGCACGCGAAAGGGCAACCGCCTGCGCTCCAGCCCGAGCCAATCGCCCAGCAGGCGTTGCAGCCGAACCTGCTCGACCTTCCGTCCTGTGGTAACACCACAATGGGTCAGAGCGGCGTCCACACTTCTGGCTATGGTTTCGTCCAAGGCTTCTTGAGAAAGCGCTTTGAGGCTGGCTTGCGATTCCAGTCCGCCCCACAAGATCTCCAAGGCGCGATGAACCACGGTGCCCTTTTGCCGCGGCGCGAGCCCGAACTCGCTTTCTTCCATCTCACGCGCGCCGAGCCGATGGATGGCGAAGGCGCGGAAGGTACATGCCGCCATGTCGAGAAACAGGCGCGTACCTCCGCTCTGCGTGGAATCCAGTGGTACAGGCGGCCCGATCTCATCCGTCAAAGTCTCGAACACAGCGGCCGGAGTGAATGAGATTAATTCGCGAGCCGGCTCCTTCCAAAGATGCCGTGGGACCAGGGATGCCGGCGCCAACTTGCGTTCGCCCTCCATCTTGGGATAGCTCAGGACGACTTCCGCCGCGCTGGCGCACAGCCGCTCGAAGACCTTCCGGCTATAAGACAACTCGACCGCGGCCGAGGATCGCGGCAGTTGCCGTTGCCGCTGCAGCGCCAATGGCAGAAAAGGATTGGGACGCGCCGGCCGCGGCCACGCTTCGTCATGGAGGCCCAGGACCCAGAGATGATCGAACTCGACACCGCTCGCTTCGAGTTCACCCATGATCTGCACCGGTGCGCCTGCATTCTCTACCTGGAACAGCGTCTCGGCTGCGAGGCGGCGAAGCCGCACCAGCGCCGTATCGTAGCTCACGGCTTCCATCACCAAATCCAGTCCGGCGAACGACCCGAGCAGCTCGCGAAACGCTTCCATGGTCTGATGCTCGCCGCTCGATAACGTCCGGTCACCGGGCCAGCCGAAGGCTTCCAGGATTTGCCAGAACGCGCGGCTCCAGGCGCTCGGCTTCTCCGTGGCCGGCAGACTGGCGTGGAGTTCAGCCACCTTGCGAAGGCGCCGTTGGAGGCGCGGGCAGGCATCGGATTCGCGCCGGAGTTCATCCATCGCAATGTGCCACCAGCCCCGCCCGCGCAGGGTCGCATCGAGCGATGCACGGGCGCTCGATTCCGCACTCGCGCCGCCCACAAAAGGCGATCGCAGGACTAGGCCGGCGCGGGAAAGCGGGACTCCGCGCTGATCGGCGAACTCAAGCAACAAGAGCGCCATGCTGGTAAGAGGATGCTCAGCGAGCGGGCGGCCCAGCGAGATATGCACGGGCGAAGCGGAGCCCATAGTCTCTGCAAAGACGCGCTCTAATTCAGCGCGCATGCTAGTGATGCCGGGCGCCACGATGCCGATCTGTGCCTTCGGATTACCGCTGAGCCAACGCCGCGCGGCGTTGGCGGCGGCGCGGATCTCGGCGTGACTGTCCTGGTAGACGAGACACGATAGCTCCGGACGCCGCTGCGGAAAACCGATCTGCGAGCAATCGTCAAACGAATCGAGCAGCGCCCGTTGCTGCGGCGTAAAGGTGTCAAACCCGGCTAGAAAGACTTTCGTTGGGCGCACCAGCCGCAGGTCGGCGAGCCGGGCTTCCTGGATCCAGCCGGCGGCATCGCAACGGTGCTGAAACTCTTTCGCCCAGCCGAGAAACGCCTGGCAATCGTCACTCGTTTCCAGGCCGGCGTCAAGCGGAATCCGGTATTCCTGCGCCAGGCGCCAAGCCTGGGCGGCGGCGCGCGCCGTCTCCGGAATGCGCAGCAGATCTTCACCGTGGCCCGCTTGGATGATCGTTTCCCAAACCGCCGCTTCCTGGGCGGCGCTCAGGAGAACGCGGCGCTCCGATCCGTCGGCGATCCATTCGCGCCAAGCGCGTCTCAGCCAAGCATCGAGCGGGAGAATGTCAGGCGTTTGCCAGACCGATCGGGCCTGATCTTGCTGGTAGCCGCTATACTTTCCACGCAGCAGGCGCGCCAAACGGGTGCCGGCAGTGAGGAGCGTGGCGGCGCGTTCCAGCGCGGCAAAGGTTTCTTGCACCGGTACCTTCGTGATAACACATTGGAGCAGCGGGATTCCAATCTTATAGCGTTGAATTTTCGGGTGGGTTCCGATGAGCTTGTCGTACAAAGCCAATATATTTAAGTGGTGGCCAGGGACGAAGTGGAACCGCCGCTGCCAGCCTTTTCAGGGATGTCAGATCAACAACTTACAGGCACCCGTCTATGAAAACACGAGACTTACTAGATAACGATTTGGACTCCATTTTGACGCCAGAGGCTCAGGTGGACTCCACAAAATCTTACCGCCTGCCAGGACCTGAACGTGCTCTTACGCGCGCGGTTGACCCGCCATTTCGATGTCTTCTCACGAATGTGGAGACAACATTGGGAGTCCTATGTAAGGAAGTGTCCCATGTCCCCGCCTGAATCGGCGGAGACTATATGTTTGATTTTCGAACATTCCTATGGTACACTGTTCGATGTGAGGACAGGAGGTAATCAGACATGGCTGTCTCCACTTTGGTTCCAGCCGGCGGGACCGCGACTTTCCCGGCTGCGGCTGTCGAAGCCCGGCTGTCACAAGAGTTAACGCGAATCGTTCAGCATCAAGCGCACGTATGTGGCAGCCTAGCGGGCATCGACTCCCTGGCGGTAGTCGAGATTCTATGCGTTCTGGATGACATTCTGCCCTTTGAGGTCAATGAGAGCGTCGTGAAGCCAGGCGGATACTCGTCAATCGAGGAGGCCGTCAAAAACCTCTCGGAAAGGATTGAGAAACGATGGCGGAAACAGTGCGAAGGAACAGGGACGTGAAGAAAACAGCACCGCTTCAAACTCCAGATAGCGATGAAGAGCGGCGTCAACTGGGTGAGCGTCTGCGACAGGCCAGAGAATACTTGGGACTAAGCCAGGAGGATGTCGCGACGTACTTGAAGGTACCGCGAACCGCTCTAACCGGAGTCGAGAGTGGGCAGAGGCGCGTCGAGGCTATCGAATTGAAGCGTTTAGCCGAACTCTATCGACAGCCCGTCAGCTATTTTACCGGTGAAGACGCAGCAGCGGCGGCTTTGCCGGCGGACGTTGCACATCTGGCGCGCGCAGTTGCCAAATTGTCCGTCAAGGATCGAGAAGAACTTGGGCGTTTCGCGGAATACCTGCGTGCCCGATCGGGCCCAGAGCGGAGCAAGGTCTAATGTCCACGTACGCGTCGGCAGTGCGACGTGCGACGATGGCGGCCGCACGTTTGCACCGCGAGCTTGGCACTGAAGAGCGAGTGGTTCGCGAGGGCGGACGGGTTGACGTCTTTGACGTGGCGGCTCGGCTCAACGTGCCACTCTTGTTTAGACCGTTGGAGGGTCTTCTCGGCGCTTTTCTGAATGACCCAATGCCTGGGGTGCTCATTACAACGCAGCGCCCACTCAGTGTTCAGCGCCTCACTACTGCCCACGAACTCGGCCACGAGCGGCTCGGCCACAAGCCCAGCCTTGATGACGAAAGCATGCTGGTGCGCTCGCCTTTCGTCGCCCGACCAGCATATCCAGTACAAGAGGTCGAGGCCGATGCATTTGCGGTAACTTTCTTGATGCCGCGGTGGCTCATCACATGGCACTGCAAGCGTCAGGGTTGGATTGGCCCCGCTCTGCAGCGTCCTGACGTCGTCTACCAGCTGTCACTGCGCATCGGAGCGAGCTATGAGGGCACCTGCTGGACGCTAGCACGTTACAAATTCCTTGCCAGCCCCATCGCGAGTAGGCTAGCCGCAATCGAGCCACGTGGAATCAAGGCCGAACTACTGGGCGGCTACGAGCCGCCTGATTTCCGAGGCGATGTGTGGACACTCTCCGAGGTGGACCGAGGAATGACGATCTCCGGCAGCCGATCTGATCTCTTCGTATTGCGCCTACCTGAGCACAGCGGGAGCGGATATCTCTGGAATTTCGACCAACTTCAGGGCACCGGTTTCGTACTCGTTCGGGACGAACGGGAGGGACCACCAGAGGACACGGTTGGAGGGCCGGTGACACGTCGAGTAACGGCGCTTTCCCGTGATCGCCAGCAAGGTGAATTGCGCTTCAGTGAGCGACGTCCGTGGCAGCCTACTGCCCCTGCCAACACGTTCTCCATTCGGTATGACCTAACTGGACCCGAACAAAAGGGTCTATCGCGGGCGGAACGTCAGCGGCTGCTTGAGACCGTCTGATGGCGATTAGCATTGTGCGCGATATGCGCCCGGCCTACGGATCGGCGCGGAATCAAGGAATTCGACCCACATGCTTGGCGTTTGCTGCAAGTGACGCCCACGCTGCCGTCCGTGGTCCCTGGGTGCCTCTTTCGCCTGAATTCGCTTTCTATCACGCCCAGCGCCGAAGCAAGCGCCCGCCACACCAAGGCGCCGTTTTGTCGACAATGCTCGAAGTTTTGAGGGAGAACGGCCAACCAGTTGAAATTGAGTGGCCCTACTTGGCCTCGCTCCCATCCGACCTTGCTTCGTGGCAACCCCCGGCCGGGATTACGAATCTCTATCGGCGCCTGAGCGAAGTTGGCAAAGCAACCGTCGACGACATCGTGCGCCTGCTCGACGAAGGGCAGCCTGTGCTGACGATCATGATGCTCTCCGACTCGTTTTACTTGCCCGCGGATGATGGCGTCATCGACGTCGTGCCTGGCGAAGGACCCGACCGAACGCGGCGTCATGCTCTAGTTGCCGTTGGCCACGGGACGCGGAACGGCGAGAGGCTAATCCTGGTTCGAAATAGCTGGGGTGCGGAATGGGGAGTTGATGGCTACGGATGGCTAACTGAATCCTTCCTAAAACCACGTCTGATGCGAATCGCCGTGCTGACGCAGGAGGCATAAATGTATCTTGGAGTTCCGACGCAGCCAAGCTGCGCGATGGCTTGGTTGGCGGCCACCCAGCTTCTGGACGCTGCCCCGGGCCACGAAGCCCACAACGTAATCGTTGATGTTGCAGATCCTACCGCACAGAGCGCTCTAGACAAGAGGCTCGTTCTCGAAGTGGACACGTTCCTCCGCACTCATGAACTTTGGCCCGTGCAAACGGTTGCCAACACGATCTTTCCCCAAGCGACCTACGATCTACACGGATCCCCGGCCTTCTACGAGGTCTATTTGACCCAGGTATTTCCGAGGATCAAACGGTCTCACGGAGATTGGGGGCGGTACTTCGAGCGGATGGTAAGCTTTCCCAAGGAGAAGCGGGACCGTGAACCCCTGTTAAATGCAGGATCGCGAGATTCCGGCAACAACGGGCGGCGCGGCCTTGAGTTCTCAAACATCTGAACCGCCACTCACGCTCAACGGCTATCAAGACGTCGTCGTTACTACGGACCAAAAGCGGGACGCTGGACTCGATCTTTCGTTTCCCCTGCTGGGACTGTTCGGCGAGACGGGCAGTCTCCTGAGCGAAGCGAAGAAAAAGCAAACGCGATGCCGCTTCCTATCTGGACTATGCAGAAAGGGTCATTGAGGAACTAGGCGACGTCATGTGGTATCTGACAATCATCGCCGCGCGCTCAAAGCTGAGGATCGCGGAGATTATTAAGCCCGGTTCCGATCTCCCTTTTGCATCCCTACAGCCTCAGAAGCTCTCGCCTCAACTTCAGCCAAGCCCTGCATTTGACAGAACGTTGCTCCAGCTCGCGAGCGAAGTGGGACTGCTCATGATGGACGCAAAAACCGGAACTTTCATAGGTACTGGTGCATCGCTATCGGATCGCATCGCGGCCATCTTTCGAGCTCTACTTTCGGCAGCTAGTGAGGCCGGAGTGACTCTCGAACAAGCGGCACAGCAGAACATTCACAAAATTCTCGATCGCTGGCCATCAAAGAAGGAATACCCCGCTCTATTCGATGAAATAGACGTGATTGAGGAGCGATTTCCGCGCCATCTTACGATCGAGCTCTTCGAGCGAAACGTCAACAACAAGACCTATGTGGTTCAACGCTGTAATGGCTTGAACATCGGCGATCGCCTTACCGACAACATCATGAAGACGGATGATTATCGATTCCATGATGTTTTTCACTATAGTTATGCTGCCGTCCTGGGCTGGTCTCCTGTTCTGCGGGCTCTGATGCGGATAAAGCGCAAGAATCGCCCGGAGGTTTGACGAGGGACAAGACGGCGGAAGAGCGATTTTGATCGAGGAGGGCGTTGCCACGTGGGTCTTCGGACACGCCAAGGATTTGAAGTTGTTTGCCGACGTAAAGCCGAACGGCATCGCGTTCGGCCTGCTTAAGTCAGTGCGCCAATTCGTCGCTGGATACGAGCCGGACGCCTGCCCCCTGTGGCTGTGGGAGGAGGCGATTCTTCAAGGCTATCAGGCATTTCGCTTTCTAAAGAAGAAGAGACGTGGACGCGTACACCTCGATCTGGTCCAACGAAGACTCGTAGTTGAAGAGCTTCCGCAGTGACGGTCCGACGCCTCATCTCAGCTTTGGCCGGTGTTCAGATGCCAAGCGTATTCAACCCATATGCCGAACAGTGCGCCGAACACGATCGCCTTGACGCCCCTGCTTGCCGCCGTGCAAATCTCGAAACGTTTCTGAATGCGGCTATTGCTCAACGTGTTGATACGATTTGGATTGCCCGCGACTTGGGCTATCGCGGGGGACGTCGAACGGGCGTTCCGCTGACGGATGAGGTACATCTTGAATCGATGTCACGTCTTTTCGGAGGTTTGGCGGTCGTACGCGCGACAGTGGGGCCTGCCGTCGCAGAACGTACGGCGGCGGTCATATGGCGCGTGATCGCTCAGATCAATCAGCCTGTGTTCCTATGGAACGTATTTCCTTTCCACCCTCACGAACCTGGCGCACCAATGTCCAACCGGTGTCACACTCGCGACGAGCGGGAAAGCACCAAACCGTTTTTGATAGCTTTGTTAGAAATGCTCCAGCCCCGGCGCGTGATCGCTATCGGTCGCGACGCTCAACTAGCGTTGATTGAGCTGGACATTGAGGTGACACCGGTTCGGCATCCCAGTTATGGGGGCCAAACTGAATTCGCTGGTCGCGTATTTTCATTGTATGGTGTTAACGAATCCAGCTTGAAAACGCAGTCATCGCTATTTTAGTGGAGCAGAGGCGGGTGAACAATTCCAACCGCTGGATCGCAACGCAACGTTCAAGCATTGCGGACATCTCCCCCCGCGTTCCCACTGTGTCGATCTCAGCGTGGGTTGACACGACGGTGAGTGGACCCACCGTCGCACCGGTCTCTGCGGCTATGAACGACATCAGGTTGCCCAGCCCGATCAGATTCCCTAGGAGTCTCTGGATGTAGTAATGGTTGCGATACAAAGCCGTCAAGATCACGCGCCGATCATCCGTCAGTTTGAAACTCAGGAAGCTCAAGCACTGTCGGTTCATCGGCCGCCCCGCATCTCGCACCGGGTCGAAGATCGTTAGTTCGTAGATGTTCTTAAACGTTCGATCGTGCTCAAGGTTCTCGCGCATTTTTGCCACGAGGTCCTTCAGAGGATTGAGCATATCATCGAGGGGCGACTCAAGGAGATCCAACGACTATCGTAGCGCTGGCAATCGTCACTCGTTTCCAGGCCGGCGTCAAGCGGAATCCGGTATTCCTGCGCCAGGCGCCAAGCCTGGGCGGCGGCGCGCGCCGTCTCCGGAATGCGCAGCAGATCTTCGCCGTGGCCGGCGTGGATGATCGCTTCCCAAACTGCCGCTTCCTGGGCGGCGCTCAGAAGAACGCGGCGCTCCGATCCGTCGGCGATCCACTCGCGCCAAGCGCGCCTCAGCCAGGCGTCGAGCGGGAGGATGTCCGGCGTTTGCCAAACCGATCGGGCCTGATCTTGCTGGTAGCCGCTATACTTTCCACGCAGCAGGCGCGCCAAACGGGTGCCGGCAGTGAGGAGCGTGGCGCCGCGTTCCAGCGCGGCAAAGGTTTCTTGCACCGGTACCTTCGTGATAACACATTGGAGCAGCGGGATTCCAATCTTATAGCGTTAATTTTCGACTTTTTGAAGCCGTGAGTCCAACCAGTCGAACACTCTTTGATGGAATAACAACCGGGCGCCCGCTTCGCAGTGTTCTCCGGCGCCTTCGCTCCGGCGGAACGTGAGAAATTCCTTTTCGGATTTCAAGAGGCCGTAAATCTTCTTGGCCGAGACTGCCAGGTCGTCGTCCTCGGCGCAGCAAATCAGCGTCGGACATTGGATTTGCTCTGCTCTGCCGGCCAGCGAGTAATCCACCGCTTGGCGCAGGTATTCCGCGAGATTGTTTGCTCCGTGTGCCCATAGCCCACGCCGCAAAGCCCATCCGGCGGTTGGCTGCTTCAGCCGGCGCTCAAGGATTTTTGTCAGCAGAAATCCCGAGAGGCCGCGCAGCTCCGGTAGATTCTTGCCCAGGAACGCCGGCATGCGCGCCTGAAAGATCTCCAGCAGCGAGTATTGTCCCGGGTCCGCAACGCAGGCTGCCAGCCGCGGCTCCCCACTGGCGGCACGCAGACAGAGGTAACCTCCAAGACTCTCGCCGATGATCCCGATGCGCCGCCCATCGACCTCCGGCCGGTGCAGTAGCCAATCGAAAACGGGGCGAATGACTGTCCCCCAATCGGGGCGGAATGTCAGTCCCTGTTCTATCAGCGCCGCGCCTTGACCGGGGCCGTCGAAGATCAGGCAATGATAGCCGCGCTGCAGGGCGGCTACGGCGTTCCAGAAATAGCATTCTTCCGCGGTGCTGTCGTAACCACCGTTCAGGATCAGGGTGGGGCGAGGCGCGCCGTCGCCGGCCTGGAAGAAGTAGCCTCGAAGACTCGTCTCGCCGTACGGGATTCCGACCTCTTCTACCGGGTGATCCGCCAAATCCATTGCCTGACGGAAGGTTTGCCGGTGCAGATCGTATGCCCGTAGTAACCCGCGGTCCGTTGGTTGACCGAACAGAAAGATGTAAGCATTGCGATAGTAGTTTGACGCTCGCAGAAACCCAGCCCGCGCGCTAACGGTGTGGCCACGCAGGCGGGATTGCTCGGCGTCTATCCGAAGCCGTTCGGCCAACTCCATCCACACTGTGAACCATCGTGAGACATCGCTTTCCGGAATGTTGCGCGCGGCTTGCAGACACTCGCACAGGTCTGCGCCACCATAGCAGCAGTGCGATAGCGTGCGCAGGAGCTGAGCGTCAAAAAGCTCATCCCGGTAATGGAGCCGCATCGATTCATGATAGGCTGGCGGCGGCTTGGCGAACTCCAATCCGCGTTGATCCGCTTTGATTAGCCGCGGATGAACGCGGAGTGCGCCGGGATAAACCGGCATGGAGTAAGGAATGAAAGAGTCTGGAAAGGAGTAGCCAACCATCCTGACCCCGAGTCATGCGGATGTCGTTGTAAAGCGGCAGGCGAAGCGTTGACAGCGGCACAGGCGGGGCAGGGTATCGAGCTGCGAAAGCCGGCGATGTTTCTGTGAATCGGAAGGCAACGCCGCGGGTGACGATAGAGGCGAGACACACGCGGACCCCGCGCAGTCAGAGACCCCAGGCACGTCTGGAAACTCACTGCGCGAGAATCGGGAGACCCCGTTGGCGTCCGGCAGCAACGCGCCAGACCGGCTGGAGAAGGCGCTGAGCGATACGGCCAGCATGCGCGACGGCGGGGAGTCGGACGAACAGGTAGTACCTACGAAGCACCCGAACAACGGGGAGCATCCTTGGCGGAGTGGGTGGAGAGTCCTTTCAGGATCGATTTTGTGACGATGGCAGGCTGGCGGATCGATGTCAGACGCCTCGGACTCCGAATAGACCCGAATAGACCGAATCGGGGAAGAGGGCCGATTGATAATCGGCCGCCGGTTGACAACCGGCCCCACAATAAAACATAGCGGGCTAAATACGTTGTTGGCGCCGTGTTTTTGACGGTACAATAAGGATTCTCCCCCGAGAGAAGCTATCTCCCGAAGGACGGCCCATCAATGGAAGACAAAGATCGCTCCCGGACACTCAGCTTGACGCTGGGGCAAATTGAAAAGCAGTTTGGCAAAGGCTCCATCATGCGGCTGGGGTCGAAAGATGCCATCGTCCCGATTTCCTCGATTTCCAGCGGATCCATCTCGCTCGACCACGCTCTCGGCATCGGCGGATTCCCGCGCGGGCGCATCAGCGAGATTTTCGGGCCGGAATCGTCGGGCAAAACCACGGTTGCCTTGCAGGTCATAGCCGAAGCCCAGAAGCTCGGCGGGATGGCCGCATTTATCGACGTCGAGCACGCGCTTGACCCGACCTACGCCAAACAACTGGGCGTCGATGTGGACAACTTGCTGGTGTCCCAGCCGGATTACGCCGAGCAGGCGCTCGAAATCACCAACGCGCTGATCAGTTCCGGCTCCATCGACGTCCTGGTGGTGGATTCGGTCGCGGCTCTGGTCCCCAAGTCCGAACTCGACGGCGAAATGGGTGACAGCCACATGGGCGTGCAGGCGCGCTTGATGTCGCAGGCCATGCGCAAGCTCACTGGCACCGTATCCAAGTCCAACACTTGCCTGATCTTCATCAACCAGATTCGCGAAAAGATCGGCGTGATGTTCGGCAATCCGGAAACCACCACCGGTGGCCGCGCGCTCAAGTTTTACTCTTCCGTCCGCGCCGATATCCGGCGCATTGCCGCCATCAAAGACGGCGAAGTGGTCACCGGCAATCGCACCAAGGTGAAGATCGTCAAGAACAAAGTGGCGTCGCCGTTCCGGGAAGCCGAGTTTGACATCATCTATGGAGAAGGCATTTCGCGCGAAGGCGATCTGATCGACCTCGGCGCCGCCCAGAATATCGTCGAGAAAAGCGGTTCCTGGTACAGCTTTGGCGGAGAACGCATCGGCCAAGGCCGGGAGAACGCGCGCCAGTTTCTGAAGGACAATCCCGAGGTTCGGTCCCGGATCGATGCTGACCTGCGCAAGGCGCTCGGCATGATCAAGAAGGA
This sequence comes from Bryobacterales bacterium, assembly GCA_963836595.1. GTDB lineage: Bacteria > Acidobacteriota > Terriglobia > Bryobacterales > Bryobacteraceae > DATFZA01. Next base: position 654,870 of record CAWIKC010000001.1, on the reverse strand, counting down.
GCCGGAGGCGCCGATCGCCGTGGGCCAGTCGCCGGTGGAGATCTCGAAGCCCGCTAGCGCGGGGCGGGGGCGGTAGGATTAAAAGCTTGCCCTGGGGGGCGGGGGCATGCGCGCTAAAAAAAGCGGCCCTATCTCACTGCAAGTCTGCGAGCTAGCGACTACTCACCCGGGTGGCGTTCTTGCACGGCGTTTCCTGCTCCTTGGCTGATTGCTGGGCGGTTTGGGCTGCCCGCAACAGCTATCCACCGGAACGGGTCTGAGTGCAGGATTGCCAACTTCCCGGAGCTATAGAACGCCACCAGTGATCCTGCTACCCACATTCCGGTACCGCCGTCCTGCCCAGAACCGCTGAGCGCGCCCGAGAGGAACCGCTCACGTCTACTGGATTAGGATATAGGTGGTGCCTAAGGCCGGAGGAGGGCAGGGCGTTGCGCGGGATACGGAGCGTAGTTTTTGGGATCGGTCTCTGCAGCGTCTGTGCCGCTCAGGCGCCGACACCGAATACGAGTGACCCGCACCCTAAGTTCTTGCCTGAACTTGAGAGTGTCAGGAGCTCTCTACAGTCGGCAGCCGCCGCGCTGCCGTTGCTGGAAACCGATGATCTCATGTATCGCCGTTGGCCCCGTCAGCCACCCTCCATTCAAGCGACGTACCGGCGAACCCTTTCCCGGCTGATCGAAGCGAATTACAGTTCGGAGTACCTTATCTACCTTGCCGAGGACTCTCGACCAACTGTTCGCACTCTTGCAATTGCGCTTCTTTTCGACAAAGAAGAGCCTAAACTGCTGAGATATATTGCCGACCACCTGAACGACACTGCGGAAACCTTTCCCAGGCGCGTTATGACTGACAATGAACCCGACCCAATGCCGACGCAGCCACAAACAGTCGGCGAAGTCGCACAGCTGATGGTGGGCGCGTACTTGCTTGCTGCTGGAATGAGCGGGGCGCCCCAGGGAGAGTGGGTTGTGTATCAACGGACACACCATGACAGACCCTATTACCTTAGTTGGTTCGAAGTGCGCCTGGGGAGGGTGACTGGCCTAATTTCGCCGTTTCAAGAGGACCGGCGTCCCCATTTGATAAGGCTTCGCGCAGGGCTAGACAAACTTGGGGAGCTCGATCGGAATCTATACCTGCTTTGGCTTTCTCAGCCGGGTGGCCTCGTCGACGGCTCCGTTCTGGCCACAGAAGCGGAACTGCTTGATGCGGCGCAACGCCTCGGACACCAAGTGCTTCTACAGATTGTGGATGGTCGGCCGCCCGGAGACGATCCGGACCTAGTAAATGCTTCTCTGAGGTATCGTGGAGTCGTTTCCTTCATACTCGGACATGCCGACAGGTTGCTGACTCTCGCGGACGAGCCTTTTCTTGCGGCGATCGAACAGGGGCAGCGCGAACGGATGGGGCGCGGAATGAACGCCGTGCTATTACCTCCAGCGGAAGCCTATGCTAAGGCGCGTGCACTTCTCCTGCGAGGTGCAAGGCAATAGCCAACGGGCCCGGCACTGCAGGGTGCCGCCGCCAGCCCCGGGCCAGCCACTTCCACGGCAGTTGCTGATATCTGCGATGGCAGCGTGGGTGCGTGAATTGAAGAGTCCGGTTACCGGTATATGCGCTTCGAATGGGTTTCAGTATTTTCGGAATTGGCCGTAGTGCGGCCGCAGACTGGCGGCGCAGGGGACTAGTTCTATAGCTGTGGGGAAAATCCCCTTGGCGCAAGCAAACGCCTTGGAAGTTCGGTTGGGGGAGTTTGACGTCAAGCTGACCTTATACAGCCCGTGAAACGCCAGTCGCCGTCACATCACCGGGAGATTTCTAAGCCGGTGGGGGCCGGGCGCGGGCGGTAGCCCAACCGGAGCCGGTTGTCAACTGCCCGACGCGATTCCCGCTAAACTGGAGGCAATGGCAAAACAGCCTGGCGTAACGTCCGCCCCGGCGCGCAAGACTCTCAGCGGTATCCCGGTCGAACCCGTTTACGGCCCCGAAGACATCCGCGGTCTCCAGGTTCCCGCGCCCGGGGACTTCCCTTACACGCGCGGTATTCACCGCAGCATGTATCAGGGCAAGCTCTGGACTATGCGGCAGTTCTCCGGTTTCGCGACACCGGAAGAAACCAACCGGCGCTATCGTTATTTGCTGAGCCAGGGCCAAACCGGTCTGTCAGTCGCGTTCGATCTGCCGACGTTGATGGGTTACGACGCCGACCATCCCAATTCCCTCGGCGAAGTGGGCAAATGTGGAGTCTCCATCTCGTCGCTCGAGGACATGGAGATCCTGTTCCGCGAGATCCCGCTCAAAGACGTAACGGTCTCCATGACCATAAATTCGCCCGCGCCGATTCTCTGGGCCATGTACCTGGCTGTGGCCGAACAGCAAGGGGCGGATTGGAAACTGATCTCCGGCACGCTACAGAACGACATCCTGAAGGAGTACATCGCGCAAAAGGAGTACATCTATCCGCCGCGTCCTTCCATGCGCCTGGTGACGGACGTGATCGAGTATTCGACGCAGCATGTACCCAAATTCAATCCGATCTCGATCAGCGGCTACCACATTCGTGAAGCTGGATCGACCGCGGTGCAGGAGCTGGCGTTCACGCTGCGCGATGGCATCGAGTATGTCGATTGGGCGATCGAGCGCGGGCTTCCGGTAGACAGCTTTGCGCCGCGGCTCAGCTTCTTCTTCAATTCGCATAGCGACTTCTTCGAGGAGATCGCGAAATTCCGCGCCGCGCGCTCCATTTGGGCCACCACCATGCGCGACCGCTACGGCGCCCAAGATGAACGGAGCTGGAAGCTGCGCACCCATGCTCAGACCGCCGGCTGTTCGCTGACCTGGCAGCAGCCTTATAACAATATTGTCCGCACTACGCTGCAGGGACTGGCCGCGGTGCTGGGCGGAACGCAGTCTTTGCACACCAACTCGCTCGATGAAGCCTATGCTTTGCCGAGCGAGCACGCCGTGACCATCGCGCTACGAACGCAGCAGATCATCGCTCACGAAAGCGGAGTGCCTGCGGTACCCGATCCGCTGGGCGGCAGCTACTTTGTGGAGTCGCTCACGGCGGAGGTGGAAAAGCGCGCCTGGGAGTACATTCAGCGGATCGATGCCATGGGCGGCATGATTCCGGCCATTGAACGCGGCTACCCGCAAACCGAAATCGCCAATGCCAGCTACGAGTATCAGCACACGATCGAGACCGGAGAACAGAAGATTGTCGGAGTGAACGCCTTTCAGGAAGAAAGCCCTCAAGCGATCGACTTGTTACAGATCGACGAGACTTCCTACGGAGCGCAGGTTGCCAAGCTAACGGCTCTGCGGGCGCGGCGGAGCCAGGCTGGTGTGACGAAAGCTCTGGAAGCACTCAAGCGGGCGGCGGAGGGGACCCAGAACACCATGCCCTACATTCTGGACGCCGTTCGTTCTTACGCGACTACCGGGGAGATTTGCGACGCATTTCGCGACGTGTTTGGAACCTACACCGAAACCAGCGTTCTCTAACCCGGTTTTCTACCGGCCTCGGTTTTCTACCGGCCCCGGATTTCTACCGGCCAAAGTAATCCGCGTTGCGCTTGGTAAAGTCGGTCCACTTCTCGGGGAGATCGTCCAGCGCGAAGATGGCAGACACGGGACACACCGGCACGCACGCGCCACAGTCGATGCATTCCACCGGATCGATATAGATCATGTCGTGCTCGGCAAAATTGGGCGCGTCTTTTTTGGGGTGAATGCAATCTACCGGGCAAGCGTCAATACAGGCGGTGTCTTTGGTCCCGATACAAGGTTCTGCGATTACGTAAGCCATGTGTCTCCACTAAGGAAGTAAGTTCTTATTATATCGGACGCCTCCGTTCCGCTAGCAGACCATACAATAGTCTTGATGATTCCGAAGGTCCGCAAAGCCGTCTTTCCGGCTGCTGGTTTAGGTACTCGATTTCTTCCCGCTACCAAAGCGCAGCCCAAAGAGATGCTGCCGCTGGTGGACAAACCGCTGATTCAATATGGCGTGGAAGAAGCCATCCACTCCGGCGTTCAAAATATGATCATCGTCACCGGGCGCGGTAAGACGGCGATCGAGGATCATTTCGATGTCAGCTTCGAACTGGAGCAGACGCTGGAAGCCAAGGGAAAAAAAGACCTGTTAGCGATCGTCCGCAACGTCTCGGACATGATCAACGTCGCTTACGTTCGCCAGAAAGAAGCTCTGGGTCTGGGGCATGCAGTGTTGCGCGCCAAAGAACTGGTTGGCAACGAGCCGTTCGCGGTAATCCTTTCCGACGATGTCATCGATTCCGAGATTCCAGCCCTGCGGCAGCTTTTGGACGTCTACGAATTTTACGGCGCTCCCGTGGTCGCCTTGATGGAGGTGCCCGGCGACGCCATTTCCGCTTACGGCGTGGTGGATGCCGAACCAGTAGCGCACAATGGCAGCAAGGATCGGCTGTTTCGGATTCGCAACATGGTGGAAAAACCGAAAGCGGCCGATGCTCCGTCTAATCTTGCCATCATTGGCCGCTATGTCTTGACGGCGGAGATTTTCCAGTCGATCGAGTCGATTGAGCCGGGCAGCGGCGGTGAGATTCAGTTGACCGATGCCCTGAAGCACCTGCTGCGCAACCGGCCGATCTATGGCTATCGCTTCGAAGGGAACCGCTACGACGCCGGCGACAAGCTGGGCTTTTTGAAAGCGACCGTCGAGTTCGCGCTGCGCCGGTTCGACCTGGGTGAGGATTTCCGGCAGTATCTGAAGACGCTGAAACTCGACTAGGTGGCACAGGCTTCAGCCTGTGCAGTCGGGTGAGCAATCGTCACTCCTCAGCTTATGGATCAACTGAAGAACAAGATAGCGATTGTCACGGGCGCGAGCCGCGGGATCGGGCGCGCGATTGCCGAGACCTTCGCGCGGGAATCCGCCACCGTGGTCATCTGCGGACGCAACCAGGAAACTCTGAACGAGGTCGCGCAGGCTTACCAGCAGCCAACGGGCAAACTCGTCCCACACGCCTGCCATGTCGGCAAGGCCGCGGAGATACAAAAACTGGTGGAGACTACCAACCGCGAGTTTGGGCGCATCGATATTCTGGTGAACAACGCCGCCACCAACATCGCGCAGCAGCCGGTCTTGACCGTAAACGAAGCGCAGTTCGACAAGATGGTGGAGGTCAACCTCAAGAGCACGTTTCGCCTGATGCAATTGGTGGCGCCGGGCATGTGCGAACGCGGCTGGGGATCGATCGTCAACATCGCTTCCATCGCCGGGCTGCGGCCGCAGTGGGAAGGCATGCTCTACAGCCTGACCAAGGCGGCGCTGATCATGATGACGCAATCCTACGCGCGGGAATTGGGGCCGAAAGGCGTGCGCGTCAACGCCATCGCTCCCGGGTTAATCCAAACCGCGCTTAGCGAGTTCTATTGGAAGGACGAAGAGCGCTGGGCCAAGATGATGCAGGCTCAACCGGTCCAGCATCTGGGGCAACCGGCGGAGATCGCCAGCGTGGCGCTGTTGCTGGCGAGCGACGCCGGATCGTACCTCACCGGCCAAACGATCGTGGTGGATGGAGGCCGGCTGTTATTCTCGATGTAGATGCGCTGTTTTGTTCTTCTGGCGGCGATGTCCGTCGCATCCGCGAGCATTGATATGGATGTCCGGCAGGCTCTTTCGAAGGGCGACCTGCCCGGCGCCGAACGGATGCTGCGCGACTATCGCGCCAAAGCCGGGGTGACGCCCGAGATGCTGGACGCTCTTTCCTGGATTGGCCGGGCGCAGTTGTACTCCAACTCCTGGGACCAGGCGGAGGCCACGGCGAAGCAGACGCTCGATCTGTCGGGCCCAGAACTGAAAAAACACCGGCTCGATTCCGATCCGCATCTGGCTGCGGCGGTGGGCGCCGCGATCGAAGTGGAGGCGCAAGTGCTCGCCTCGCGCGGCCAGCGCAATCAGGCGGTGGCGTATCTGCGCAAGGAGCTGGCAACCTATGCGAATACGTCGATTGCGCCGCGCATCCAGAAGAACATTAATCTTTTAGGGCTGGAAGGCAAGCCGGCGCCGGAGTTGCATTCCCCAGAACATCTGGGGCCGCCAACGCCCTCGCTCGCCGCGTTGCGCGGCAAGCCGGTGCTGCTGTTCTTTTGGGCGCACTGGTGCGCGGACTGCAAGGCCGATGCGCCGATCGTCGCCGAGGTTCGTTCCCGCTATGCGAACAAGGGTTTGGTGGCGATCGCGCCCACCCAGCGCTACGGTTATGCGGCCCGCGGAGAAGAAGCGACGCCGGCGCAGGAGCTGAAATACATCGACGCGGTGCGCCACCAGTTCTATCGCGACCTGCTGGACGTTTCCGTGCCGGTGAGCGAAGCGAACTTCAAGAACTATGGGGCCAGCACCACGCCAACCATCGTGGTGATCGATCGAAGAGGGATCGTGCGCACCTATCATCCCGGCGCCATGACGCTCAAAGAACTGATGACCGCGGTGGAGAAGGCGCTTTAGAGTTTCGCGCCCAGGGCGGGAAGGCAAACGAACAGACGCAAAAAAGGCCCCGATCTCTCGGGGCCGATTTGCATGAACCCTAAAAACTTCTTAGCTGGCCCCTCGCATCTTTTGGAAGGAGGAGCGAAGGCTTTTACTTTTTCTTCTTGGCGGGGGCTTTCTTCTTCGCCGGAGCCTTGGCAGCTTTCTTCGTTGCGTTCTTCATCGATTGATTCTCCCTAACATCAAAAATTTGCGATCGTGAGATCGCAGTGTGATCCATATATAAATTGGATCGCGATGAAAGTCAAGCAAAAAGTGAACGACGCGCCGCGAAGGGACCTCGCGGACCGTTTTTTTGATAAAACCATTTTAACCTTCAAATGTTGTTTGGCGCTTCCACGCCAGGAAAGCTCGATTCTGTTCTTGAACCGGACACGCTGTCGCGCTAGCATCACAGCATATGGACCGGCGTAGCGCGCTCGCGATTTTGGCTCTGCTGATCGCGCAGAGTTGCGCGAAAAAAAAGCGCGTAGGCGCGGTGCGCGTGCCTTTGCCGCGTGGCGCGCCCGTGCAAATCGTTTCGCCGGAGACGGGACTGGCGAGCTGGTACGGGCATCCTTATCATGGACGGCCCGCGGCCGACGGCGAGATCTACGACATGGAAAAGTTGACCGCGGCGCACCGCACGCTGCCATTCGGAACCTGGGTGCGCGTGACCAACCTCGCCAATCGGAAGAGTGTCGACGTGCGCATCATCGACCGGGGTCCGTTTATCGACGGCCGCATCATCGATCTTTCGCATGCCGCCGCCAGGTCCGTGGAGCTGATCGCGGCCGGCGTGGGCGAAGTGCGGATCGACGTGCTCTCCGTGCCGCCGGCGGCGCTGGTAAATCCGCTGTTCGCCGTTCAGGTGGGAGCGTTCCAGGACAAATCCACCGCCGATCGAATGCGGGAACGGATGGAACGCGAGTACGGCGCCGCCGAAATCGCTCTGCGTAATGGGAACCCGCCGTTATGGAGGGTGCTGGCCGGCAGGGAACGATCGGAGTCTGGCGCGGCGGCGTTGGTCGAGCGAATCCGCGCGGAGGTAGGACCGGCGTTTCTGGTGCGCCTGAACTGACGCGGTCTCCTTTGGTGGCGCGGGCTGGCGCCGAGGTAGGGCCCGTTGCGTCCGAGAAGCTTCTGGTGGCGGAGCCCGGGTCCCGTAGCCACGCCTGTTCTTGCCGCAGCGCGTCGCTCCTTACGCTCGCTTACGCAGCCAGCGCCGTCCTGAGAAACCTCCGGCGAGCGCCAGCGCGGCGAACGCAAAGGTCGACGGCTCCGGCGTCGTCAAGTCGATGGAGAAAACGCCGTCCTGATAATCGCCCATGCCTTCATATCCGTTGCTGCCCACACCGTCTTCCAGCGCCACGGTGAAGTCTTGTCCGCTTTGAAACAGCGCAAAATGCTGTTTGCCGGAATCCGTGCCTAACACTTGGGCGAAACTCGCCGACGGCGTGAAAGAGTCGTATTGAGATTCCGTGTAGTACGTGGCGATGTATCCGTTGCCATAATTTACAACGGCGTAGAATCCGTAATCCGTGCCAAACGGAATATTCGCCAGCGACCAAGCGGATGGCAGAGACTGATTCTGGCTCATGCCGCTGAAGATGGGATTCAGGCTGTTGGGATCGCCCGCGTTGTACCAACCAAACTGGACGGTGTTGGCGGTGTAGACAAGCTCCGGGTCAATTGTATAGGCATCGCTGCCATCGCGCGTGAAATAGAAGCCGGAAACGGGACTGAGCCCGTTGCCGAGATAAGTAATCGTGCTGGGATCGATGTTTGGAGTGGCCATCCCATCAAAGGTTCCCTGGGGGCAGGAACCGACCGTAGCGTTGGCCGGACCACAGGTGCCCGTCAGAAAGTTGCCTATGTTCAATTGAGAGTTCGGTCTCAGCGGACTGCTGAGGTTGTTGGGATTGGACAGGCCGTCGACCGAATAGTTGGCCCAGAATGCTAACGAACCATTTTGACCGGCGACGGGATCGTTAAGAGCGCTGAGAGTGGGGAACGATTCGCTGGCGCCTGGGGAGGACAGGACAACGGTGTCAGCGTGAACCAGATTACACAAAATGGTCGAGATCAACAGCGCGCACCATCGGCAACACTTCTTCACGGTCTTCCATCGGCTTTCGATGAAAGAAGCGTTAGGCTCAGCCGAGCAAGTTCAGAGAATTGCCATAGAGCGTTTGGACTTGCGACAAATCTAGGCCGCTCGGAGTGTAGGTACTAGCGGAACCGGTGGCGTCCAGCGTCTGCTGCAAATTGGCCAACAGGGTGTCGGCGTTACTGCTAGCGGAGCCAATCAGACTGGACTCAAGAGTACTCGAGTCCGCCTGCGGTTGTTCCAAGCTCGAAAACAAGCTGTTGGGATCGGTTGCATTCGAATCGGGGGTTCCAAAGATGGCATTCACACCCTGAAGTTGGATGGCCGCCGCGCTCAATTGAGCGATATCGTTCGGCGAGGCGTTTTCCAGCGCGGCCTCAACTTTCGGGGAAGAGACCAAAGGCGAAACGGTCTGGGAAAGGTTCTGAATCAGACTTGCCAGATTGGAACTGAGAGGGTTGACGGAAGAAACAGAACTCATAGCAGATCATATCGGTCCCGTTTGCGAATCCTTGAACGCATGTTCAATCGATGTTTTGGGATCTAACCGGAATCGCTCGTGATAGCCTGAGCACAGTTGGAGGACGCATGCGATTCCGTTCGGCACTGTTGCTCGTCGCCGCCGCATTGGGCGTCTGGGGGGTCTTGCGCGCGCAACGCCCCTTCAAACAGTACCAGGCCATGGAATACGAGAATTTTCCGCTGCCTCCCGACTGGAATCAGAAAACCGAGTGGACGCGGGCGCGGCTCCGGTACCCGAGCGTGTACGCCCGCTATTCTCCACCGGGCGGAGACCTCAACTGGACCATCGATTATCCGCGCTCGGACCGTCATCTGCTCGAGGGTGTGCGCCGGCTGACGCGAATCGACACCCGATCGGTCGAGCAAATCGTCGATCTCGATGGCTCCGACGACATTTACAACTGGCCCATGCTCTACGCCGTCGAGGTGGGGCACTGGGTGCTGCCGGACGATCAGGTGGCCCAGTTGCGCGATTTTCTGCTGCGCGGCGGTTTCCTGATGGTCGACGACTTTCACGGTGACGAGCCCTACCATAATGTCTTCAGTGAATGGCAGGTGTTTCGCGCCAGCATGAACAAAGTTTTCCCGGACCGGATCATTGAGGACCTGCCCGACTCCAGCCCGATCTTTCACACCATTTACGATCTGGACCAGCGCTTTCAGGTCGCCGGCTGGCAGTGGTATTTCAGCCACCGCGAGTATGAAGCGGGCGAAACGGGAAAAACTCCGCACTGGCGCGCGATCTACGACGATAAAGGCCGGGTGATGGTCGCGATCTGCCACAACATGGATCTGGGCGATGCGTGGGAGTGGTCGGACGATCCGCGCTATCCCGAGAAGTGGGCCTCGTTGGCCTATCGGATCGCCATGAACTACTTTGTTTACGATCTGACGCACTGAGGGCTTGTGGGGCAGGTTATTAACCTGCAGCGGGTTTTTAACCCGCTCCTGCAGTTCACACATTTTGTCAGCCCCGAACGTTAGTGAGGGGAAGGGCGAAGTTCCCCTCACTGACGTTCGGGGCTGGAAGTTATCTTTAGCCTCTGCTCGGCGGTTTTTTAACCCGCTCTTGGAGCAGCTATCAGCCCGCCTGCTGAGAGCTTGGCGCCTGTTCTGTATCTGGCTCGTTGTCTCAATAAGCTGCGCCAGATTCGGAAAGACGCGGGACCTATCCTTGGCTTCTGCGTATCATTGCAGGAGGAGTTTCGCGATGAAATACCCGCTGTGCTTTCTTCTGCTCGCCGCCGCCGGGGCTTTGTATGGGAGCGACGTATCCGGCGACTGGGAGTTCACGGCCAAATATCTGGGTGATGTCAGCTACGCCCAAATGACGCTGAAGCCTGCCGGCGATAAATTTACCGGCGATCTTTTCGACCTGAAGCTGGAAGGAACCCTGCATGGCGATGAGCTGACGTTCACCGCCGCCCGGCCTGACGGCGAGCATTTTGGAGATTTCAAAGGCACGCTGCACGGCGATGCGCTAGAAGGAACTGCTGTCTGGACGGAAAACCGCCAGGTGGTCTGGTCCGCAAAGCGGCCGTCCAAGCCGCCAACCGAGGCCCACACGCATGACTTCGAGCCCAAGGAATTTCACCGCCTCTTCTCCGATGCAATTCCGCCGGTGCTGCACATCTACCCCGGCGATACGGTGAGAACCTGGACCGTGGATGCGGGCGGCGTCGACAGTAAAGGAGTGACTCGCTCACGCGGAGGCAATCCCGAAACGGGGCCCTTCTATATCGAGGGCGCCTTTCCGGGTGACACCCTGGTCGTCAAGCTCAACCGCGTCCGGCTGAATCGGGATTCCGCCGAAAGCGGCGGCCAGATTGTAGGCTCGGCGCTGAATCCCGGTTATGTCGAACGCACCAAGTACAACGACAAATTCGACAGCAACTGGGTGCTCGACCGGGAAAGCGGCGTGGCCCGCTTGAAGAATCCCGGCGAACACCTGAAGAACTACACTGTCAAGTTGCGGCCGATGCTGGGGTGTGTCGCCGTGGCGCCGCCGGCCCATCAGTCCCTGCGGACCGGCTTTCTCGGTTCCTACGGCGGCAACATGGACTACAACCAGATGCGCGAAGGAACCACGCTGTACTTGCCAGTCTATGCTCCCGGCGCGCTGCTGTTTCTGGGCGACGGACACGCCGCCCAGGGAGACGGCGAATTGACCGGCGATGCGCTCGAAACGTCCATGCAAGTGGAGTTCACCGTCAATCTGATCAAGGGGCATGCCACCGGCTACCCGCGCGCGGAGAACGAAGAGTACCTGATGTCCATGGGCATCGGAAACTCGCTGCCCGATGCGTTGCAGATCGCTACCACGCAGTTAGTGAATTGGCTGCAGCGGGACTACAAGCTTGAGCCGAATGAGGCCGCGGTGGTACTGGGCACGGCCATGGAATACAACATCGCCGAGGTGGTGGATCCGCTGGTGCACGTGGTGGCCAAGATTCGCAAAGAGGCGCTGGCCGGGCTGCGATGAGCGCTTGCTGAAGCCAGACGCACCGCTACTAACTTCTTCGGATGGCCCGGAACTCGGCGAGTTGCTTATCGGTGAGCGCCGGAATATCGGAATAATCGATCTGAGCAACATCTCCCCGCTTCTGCCTCTTCGCAATCGCGTCTAGCGCCGCCTTCTGGCGCTTACTCAGGGGCTTGTTCCAGATAGATTCGGCGCACACGCGGATCTGCTTCTCGGATGGAGGTGATGCGGACGACTTCTTGGCCATTTATTTGAGACACTCCCAAGATACATCAACTCTTCGCAGGGCTTGGGGATGGCATGGCCTCGCCGGCGGCCCTGGCGCCAGGGGGACGCCGCTGCTATAGTTCGGAGCGAGGGTTTCGGACGGGAGCCCACAGTGTCTCCATCCGCGCTGCACATCTGACCTGTCGCGTCGCTGCATTATGCGAGCCTCAATGCTGAGACGCCTTCATCGCCTCATATGACTTCAGGAAGTCCTGGATGCGGTTCTTTTTCACAAACGGCGTCCGGAAAAACCGCTCGACTGTCGCGTCGAAGAGAACGGGATCGTCGTAAGGAACCATGTGCGTGGCATTGGGAAAGATACAGAGCTGGCTGTTGGGGATGTGGTGGTAAATCTCGAGCGTGTGCTCGTCGCGAATCAAATCGTGATCGCTGGCCAGGACCAGCGTGGGCGCGGTGATCGCTTCGAGCGCCGTGGGGTCGATGTGGGGCTCGTCGAGCAGCATTTGCGCTACTTTCAGCTCTCGTTTTCCCTCCGGAGTTTCTCTGGCGGCAGCCGGAACGGCGTCCATCAGGGATTTCGCGAAAGCGAGGACTTCCGGGTAAAGCGCGTCCTCCCCCGGGTCCAGGTTCGCGGCCATCGCCGCGATCTTTTTCACGCTCGCAGGGTAATGGATACCGAGCAGCAGCGCCTCGATACCGCCGTCGCTCCAGCCCAACACATAGACCGGACCGGTTTGAAGGTGGTCGAGCAACGCCGCGAGGTCGCCGGTCATCTTCTCGTAGGTGATTTTACCTGCGCTGTCGCCGGACTTGCCCTGGTCCCGGCTATCCATCGCAATCACTTTGTAGTGCTTGCGAAAGTGATCGATCTGGGCGTTAAAGTCAGCGATGCGGCCGCCATTGCCGTGTACCAGCAGAAGCGGTTCGCCGGCCCCGTAGACTTCGTAGTAAAGCTTGACGCCGTCGTGCATGAAAGTGCTGCCGGCGGCCGGGTTTGAACCGTATTTGGCGACGGTCTTCGGCGGTGTTTGTGCCCCAATGCAGCATTGCAGGACGACTGCGCTGAGTACTATCGAGATCGATTTGCTGAGCACCATGGAACGAGAGTCTAGCATATTCCGTCCGAATCCGGCCAGACAACTCCATCCTCGTCCTTTATGCTGCTCAAAGACGGCAATGGAGAGACCGAATGACTGACATGGAAATTCAGAGCTTTGTGACGAAGTTCGCCGCGGCTTGGGCCGCGCGCGATCCGGAGCAATTCCTCGCGCTATGGCATCCCGACGGCGTGCTGCACTATCCGCTGGTTGACCGGCTGATCGCGGGCAAAGAAATAGGCGCGCTCAACCAGTTGGTGAAGGAGTCCGCGCCAGATTTGGTCTGGCAGCTTTTGGATTGGACCAGCCGCGGCGACGTAGTGATCGTCGAGTGGCAGAGCACCCGCTTGCTGGGCGGAAAGCGCTTCGATTGGCGCGGAGTGGACAAAATTCGTCTCAAAGACGGCAGGATTCTGGAAGAGCGCGTGTACATGGATACCGCGCTGCTCCGCGCCGCGCGCACCGGCGGCGTGCCGGAGCCGCTGATGAATTTGCCGGTTACTTCGTGACGTTAACGCCGCGCCAAAACGCAACGTGGTCCCGGATGTGCTCGGCGCCTTTTAATGGCGCGGGGTAATACCACGCCGCGTCCTTATTGGTTTTGCCGTTGACCACGATGTCGTAGTAGCTGGCCGTGCCCTTCCACGGGCAAACGGTATGCGACGCGCTGTCCCGGAAGAAGTCACGCGTGACGCTCTCTGGCGGGAAATACTGATTTCCCTCTACTTCCACGATGCGGTCGCTCTCGGCCAAAACCGCACCCTCCCAAATCGCTTTTGCCATATTCTTCTGATGATCTAAGGGCGCGATCGGCTACAGCAAACTAAACGCGCAAATCGTAACCATGCGCGCGCATAATCTCAATGACGCGCGCCCGGATGGCCCCCGCCTCTTCCGACGACAGCGTCCGGTCCGGATTGCCCGCGGTGAGCCGGAAAGATACGCTCTTGCGCTCCGGCGGCAGAGGAGCACCGATGTATTCCCGAACGAACTCGATCGCCCGTATCTCGCTTCCGCCCGCTTCCCAGAGCCGGGCATCGATCCTGCCCACCGGCTCGCGCAAATCGCACACCACCGATAGATCGAAAGCGCTGGTCGGAAAGCGGCTCAACGGCTGATATTTGACCTCGCGTTTCTCGAGGCGCATGGCCGCTTTCAAGTCGAGATCGAGAATCGCCGCGCGTCCCTCCAGGCCGAGCGAAGGATGCAGCTCAAACAGCCTGCCGATCGTCTCACCGGCGGCTTGGAGAGAGGCCGTGCGCTCCGGATGTTCGAAAGCGCGGGCTTGCGAGGCCGTGGCTTCGCAGCCCGTCAGAATGCATTCCGCCAACCGCTTCAGCTCGAACAGGTTCGACAAGCCGGCGCCTTCACGGGTGTAAATCGCGGCCATAAGATGGGGGATCTCGTCGGGAAGTCCGGACTTCTGTTTGTGAATCTCACGCCCAATCTCGAAGAACCGGAAGCTCGTCAGATGCTTGCTGTTTTCCAGAATGTTTTTGCAAATGCCAGGAAGCAGACTAAGCCGTAGCAGCGCCTGATCGGATGCAATGGGATTCTTTACCACCAGGTGCGCTTCGGGCGCGAATCCGAATTGCCGCGCCATCTCTTCGCTGATGAAGGAATAATTGGAAACTTCGGTGTAGCCCTGATCGACAGCCAATAGCCGCAGACGGCGATGGTAGGCCCGTTCAGGATTCGACGGCGGCACGGTGGCCTTCACAAACGGCGCCGCGGGCGTAACGGAGTCATACCCGAGCATCCGGCCCACTTCTTCGAGGAGATCGTCCTTGAGCGTGATGTCCTTGGTCGCGCGCCAGCTCGGCACCGTGACCGAAAGACGGCCGGGGACGGGTTCCTCGACTCCGAACCGCAGCGACTCCAGAATTTGGCGTACCTGCTCCGTGGTTACCGCGCGCCCGAGCTTGGCGCCGAGCCAGGCCACACCCAATTCGATGGGCGGAGGGGCCGCGAGTGCTGCAGCGGCGTCCACCACGCCACCCACCAGGCGGATGCCGGGCGAAACTTCCTCGAGCAGCTCGATAGCGCGAGCCAAGCCACGCACCGTGTTAGCGGGATCCTGCGACTTCTCAAAACGCATGGAAGCGTCCGTCCGGAGTTTCAGTTGGACCGATGTTTTGCGCACGCTGGTCGCGTTGAAGTTGGCGCTCTCGAGGACAATGCGTCGCGTGGAATCGCCAATCGCGCTGTCTTTGCCGCCAATCACACCGGCAATCGCGATAGGGCCTTGCGCGTCGGCGATCACCAGGTTGGCCGGCGAAAGATCATAAGCTTCGTCGTTCAGCGCGGTGATCTTTTCGCCTGCATGGGCCGGCCGGACAAAAATGGTTTCTCCGGCGAGCTTATGGGCGTCAAATGCGTGCATCGGCTGCGGCAGCTCCGCCAGGATCAAATTCGTCACGTCGACCACATTGTTGATCGCGTTCAATCCGATGGCTGCCAACCGGTATTGCAGCCATAGTGGCGACGGCTGAACGGTTACGTTCTCGAACACCAGCGCGCTGTAACGCGGGCACAACGCGAAATACTGAATTTCGATCTTGATGGGCGGCGGGCCGGTTGGCAGTAGCGCCATGTTCGCCGGATCGCGCAGCGGGCCGCCGGAAATCGCCGCGACCTCGCGCGCCATTCCATGGTGGCCCCACAAATCCGGCCGGTGCGTCAACGACTTGTTGTCCACCTCGATCACATGATCCGGAGTCAGTGTCAACGCGCCCTCCAATTCGACAATTCCGCTGTGATCGTCATTGATGCCCAGCTCCTTCCCGCTGGCAAGCATGCCGTCGCTCTCGACGCCGTGGATCATGGCCTTTCCCACCGGCAGATACGCCGTCAGCACGCCCACAAGGCAATTGGGCGCGCCGCACACCACCGTCTTGACGCCGTAGCGCTCAGTCTCGACCACCGCTTTCCAGTTATGCCCGTCCGGCATGGGTTCGACTGCGATGACGCGCGCCGCACTGGCTTGTGACAAAGCTGCGCCAAACTCCTCGACTCCTTCGCACTCGGCCGTCTTCAACGTAATCAGGCGCATCAGTTCCGGAGGCGGCAAGGCCAGTCCAGGGACAAGTTCACGGATCCATTGATAAGAGAATTTCATCGCTTCGGTCTTTTCAGAACTGGCGCAGAAAGCGCAGATCGCCGCCCTGCAACAGGCGGATGTCGTCGATGCCGTAGCGCATCATGGCCAGGCGCGTGAGACCCAGGCCAAAGGCGAATCCGCCCCACTCATCCGGATCGATACCGCTCATACGCAGCACGCTGGGATGAACCAGGCCGCAGGGCAGCAACTCCACCCAGCCGCTCTGTTTGCAAACCGGACAACCCGGGCCACCGCAGATCAGGCACTGTATGTCCAGCTCGAAGCCCGGTTCCACGAACGGAAAATAGCCGGGACGCAGCCGCACCGTCGCTTCGCGGCGGAAGATCTCGCTCAGCAGCGTCTTCATGAAATAAATCAGGTTGGCCACGGAAACTTCGCGGTCCACCATCATGCCTTCCAGTTGATAGAACGTGTGTTCGTGCGACGCGTCTACTTCCTCGTTGCGGAAGACTCGGCCGGGCGCGATCATCCGCAGCGGCGGACCCAGCCTTTCCATGCCGCGCACCTGCACCGGAGACGTGTGCGTCCGCAACAGATTGCCGTCCGTCAGCCAAAAAGTATCCTGCATGTCGCGCGCCGGGTGCGCGGCCGGAATGTTCAGCGCGTCGAAGTTGTAATACTCGGTTTCCACTTCCGGTCCATCGAGCACCGCGAACCCCAGGGAGGTAAACAGGTCTTCAATCTCGTTTTGAATCTGCGTCACCGGATGCAGGCTGCCACGCCGCGGGCCGGGCGCCGGCAGCGTCAGATCCACCCACTCCGCGGCCAGCCTCCGATTCAGCGCTTGTTGCGCAAACGCTTGCTCGCGGCATTCGACCGCCGCTTCCAACTCGTTCTTTGCGGCATTGAGCGCTTTTCCCGCCTCGGCCTTTTCGGGGGGAGGAAGCTTACCGAGTTCCTTGCTGAATTGCGTGAGCGAACCCTTGCGCCCCAGCACCTCAACGCGGATCGCTTCCAGTTCCTCCGCCGCAACCGCCGCGCCAATTCGCTCCCGCGCTTCGACCTGCACGCGGCCGATGCGCTGCACTAAATCACTCACGCCGGCACCTGAAATACCTCTTCCGATTTCAATAATTCCCAACTCAGATGATTCAAGTAAAACAGCAGCACCGGCTGCGGGTATGTGTCTTTGAACTTATCGAATACGCGTGGCTGCCAGTCTCCGGTCAGATACTTGGGGCCATCCAGATCTTTTTCAAAAAAGCCGTCCTGGTTGGGAATTTCGAGTTCATCCACCACCGCTTTGATCATGTCCAGGTGCGAAACCAGAATCGCTTGCGACAGATCGCTAGCAAACTCCTCATCGTGCTCGGAAAGGCGCGCCCAGAAGCGTGGCTGCGCTTTCTTCATCGACTCCGAATTGAGCTTGGCCAGATGGAAACGTATCTTCATGCGGTCATAGAGTTTAAAGGTTTTGAGCTTGCCGAAAGAAATGCTGCGGAGCAACAGGGCGAACTCAGGCTCCCCCAGTTGCAGAAAAATATCTGACAACTGCATTAAACGCCAGCGTATCACGAGTCTCACGAGCAGGAAGCCGGGAAAGAGGTATCCGTCTCCGGGTTTTGGCCGCTGAGCTATGCTCGGGACAGGTCCAGTGCTCGCCAGTTCCTCCCAATCCATACAGCGCGGCGAAAAGTCTTACTGGGTTTTATGTCTCGCCACCGGGTTGCTCACGGCAGGATTGTTGGTCTTTTCACAAACGAAAGCACTGGCCTGGGACGAGGGCTTCCACCTGCTCGCGGCGTTCCTGATCAAGACCGGGAAGACCCCTTACCTCGATTTCTGTTTTCCGCAAACTCCGTTGAACGCCTACTGGAACGCCGCCTGGATGCAACTCTTCGGCGAAAGTTGGCGCGGGGTACACGCGCTGGCAGCCTTACTGACCAGCGGAGCGGTGTTTCTCACCGCCGATTTCGTCTATGCCCATGTTCACGGCCCGCGCTGGCGCCTGGCGGCGGCGCTGACCGCTGCCTTGTTCATTGGATTGAACCGGGTGGTAGTCGATTTTGGACCGCTCGCGCAGGCTTACGGCATGTGTCTTTTTCTCATCGTAGCCGCGTTCCGGCTGACGATCAAAGCCGTGGAATCGGGTAATCCGTTCTATCCGGCCGCCGCCGGTCTTCTCGCCGGCGCCGCCGCCAATTGTTCTTTGTTGAGTGCCCCGGCCTGCCCCGTGTTCCTTATCTGGCTGCTTGTCTACCAACGTAGCGGCAGCCGCATCGCCAAGGCAGTCGCCTTCCTCATCGGCGCATTGATCCCATCGCTTCCGGTGCTCTGGCTATTCGCACACTCGCCCGCCGTGACTTGGTTCAACCTGGCGGGCTATCACGCAGTCTTCCGGCGCGTGAAATGGGAAGGCGCGACTTTGCACGATTTTGAAGTCATGGTCTCCTGGATTCAATCCGGCGGAAGCCTCCTGCTGGGACTGTTCGCGATTGCGGGCTTCCTTTCTGTCCGCGGCCGTCCTCGTTCCGAGCGGTCTAAGTTCTATCTGGCGGCCTGGCTCTCAGTTGCTCTGTCCCTGGAAGCCGCCGTGGCGCATCCCACGTTTCCGCAGTATTTCGTGTTCACCGTCCCGTTTCTCTCGATTTTGGCCGCAGCCGGTTTCTATCACGTGATCTTCCGGCTGGGCGGCCGCGAGAAGCCGTTCCGGGCGGTTGCGGTGCTAGGTGTTCTACTGGCAATATCGCTCGCCAAATCAATCGACGATGAACGCAGCGAGTTCACCTGGCCCGACCTCGAGCAGATCGCTCAAAAAGTGGCTGAAGTCGTGCCGCCGTCAACCACCCTGTGGGCCGATCCGCAGATCTACTTTCTCACCCAGCGCATTCCCCCCTCCGGTATGGAGTTTCCGGCTTCCCACAAGGTTGAGATTCCTCCGGCCGAGGCCGCTGCCTTGCACATTGTTCCGCAGTCGGAACTCGGCCGCCAGGTGAAGGCCGGCCGGTTCGGCGCGGTCGAAACGTGCGATGACGACACCGAACCTGTTCAGGCGCTCGGACTGGCGTCCCTGTACACGAACAAAGACGAAGTGTCCGACTGCGTGATCTACTGGGGGCTGAAAAAGTAGCCGGCTAAACTAAGCACCCGTCATGAAACCACCTTGCCAGTCCTTCCGGACCGCTCCCTGACGGTCGCGGCTCAGTCACGCCTTCCGAGCCGCGACCGTCAACAGAGCGGTTGAATCGGTTGTTTCATGACCCGCCCTAAGCTTTAGGCGCCGGCAGCGGCGTCACCGGAACCTGCCCGCGCTTATAAACCAGGATGCTCCGCCGGAACGTCATCACCACCGTGCCATCGGCCTTAAACCCGGTCGTCTGGATCTCGACCAGCCCCATATTGGGACGCGATTTCGATTCCCGCCGGCTCAGCACTTCTGTCTGCGCATACAGAGTATCGCCTTCAAACACCGGCGCGGGCATGCGGATTTCGTCCCACCCCAGATTCACCGCGTACTGCGAAACATCGGCCACGGTAAGCCCGGTAATCAACGCCAGCGTGAAAGTGGAATTCACCAACGGTTTCCCAAATTCGGTTTGCGCCGCGTAGTGTGCGTCAAAATGGATCGGATTCGTATTCACCGTGAGCAGCGTGAACCAGGTGTTATCGGTCGCTGTGATCGTCCGGCCCAAGGTATGCCGGATCACGAGCCCAACGTCAAAATCCTCGAAGCAACGTCCGCTCATGCGAATCTCCTGAAGAGTGTGGCTATGTCCGCGCAGCTATCGATGCTATGCACAGCCTCGAGCGCGGCTTGGGCAGTGTCTGGCCCCAACAAATCCGTCATCTTCCGCTCCAGAACGGATGTCTCCACCGGGTTTTCAGGATTTCCGCGAGGAAAGTCGCTGGCTTTCTCGATCACGGCGCCATCGTCTAGCGTTACGGTCAGGCGGACCGGCCAAGCCCTCGGATATTTCGCGGTCAGGTCCGGACTCACGGTCACTCGCGTACATGCCAGTAGCGGGCGAATCTTGGGATCATGCAAGCGCTCAGGCGTGAACTGCGCCAATCCAACCGCTCCGTCCAC
Source organism: Bryobacterales bacterium (assembly GCA_963836595.1). Classification (GTDB taxonomy): domain Bacteria; phylum Acidobacteriota; class Terriglobia; order Bryobacterales; family Bryobacteraceae; genus DATFZA01. The sequence continues at coordinate 634,772 of CAWIKC010000001.1, read as the reverse complement.
CAGGGCCGCGGCCACGCAATAGGCAATGCTGAACTGCGCCTGATACGGCGTCAAGGGGTTCATCTCCTTCACAATTTCATATCCGGCGGCGTAGGTCTCGATATGAATATCCCGGACCCGGCCGCACTTTATTTCCAGCGCCATATCGATCGCCGTATGCGTGTGCCCGCAGCAGGAATGCAGCTTGTAGCAGTTCTCCGTAATCTTCCAGTGCTCGCCCAGACGATCGGTAATCCGCGTCGCATCCCAGTTCTGGCTGGTCGCGTTAAAGAATCCGCGTTCGCCCTCCAAAATCCGCGAAGCGCCCGTAAAACCGGCGCGCGCCAAATCAGCGGAAAGAACGCCGTTGAACGCCGCCTTCCCCGGATGCAGGTGCTTGCTCATCGCGCCATCGGCGTTGAACTCCCAGAGTCCCGCGGCCTGCGTTCCCGCCGTGCCCAGCGCCATCAGCATTTCATCCGCGCTCAAACCCAGCAGCGACCCGGCCGCCACGGCCGCCCCGAACGTCGCGGCCGTGCCGGTGGGATGCCAGTAGCGATAGTGGCTGGGATTGACGGCTTCGCCAATGCGCAGGGCCGCTTCGTAGCCAATAATCACCGCGAGCAGAAAACTCTCGCCGCTGGCATGCTCGCGTTCGGCCACCGCCAGCGCGGCAGGAATAATCGGCGCGGCCGCATGCAGCGTAGAGCCCTTATGAACATCGTCCAGCTCCAGAATGTGAGAAGCAACGCCGTTCGCCAATGCCGCCACGGCAGCGGAGGCACGCCCGCCGTTGAAGATTGTGGCTTCCTCCGAGCATCCCAGCCGCAATGCGACGCTACGCACTGTTCGCGCAGGACGCTCCAGCGAACCGGCCAGCGCCGAGCCGAACCAATCGAGAACCGATCGCCGGGCGTCGATCTTGACCTGCTCCGGCAGCTCAGGATAGCGCGTATTTGAAACGACTTCGGCCAGTCGCCGGGTCACCGCTGTCACGATATCAGTATGGGGCTTAATCAGAATGATTGTGGGGTAAACTTGGTCCGGAACGCCGATAAGCTAAAGAGTGACGTCAGGTGCTCCGGTAAGCATGAGCTGCGTGGTCCCGCCAAGCTGTACAATGTTGAATGAACAAAATATATCTGAAATGTTTTGGATGTGTTGCTTCGCTCAACGCTGCGTCGTGAACTCGGTCGCAAGGAAAAGCTGGGAAGAACCAGCACGATTGGGGCTGTTCTGCTAACGCCAAATCTAATCGAGAGCCCGTTGCGAGAGTGCGGATACCGCCCAGATTTGCTCCGCACGGACTTCCACTTCGGGGATGACCTAGCTGTGCCTCTGGTCGGGTTCGCCCAATCTCCCGCGGATTCCCGCTCGGCCTGTGTGGCTGTACTCTCGGAAACGAGCGGCCCTGGCGCCGCAGTAGACGCCTGCAGGCCCCTTGGAGCGCCTCTAGTGTTTGTCTGTTTTCAGGATTCGCTTCAGTGGTGGAAGCAAGGGGCGAAGTTAGCGGAATACCGTGAGAGTATTCCGGCAAGCGACGTGGAGCGATTCTTCCAAGATCATCATCACGAGTTTTCGCCCGACAGAATCTACCGGGCGAAAACCCGGGGCCGCTTTGAAACGGCATATCAACTCAGCTTCGTTGACCTGGGTCTGATGCCCCTTGTCGAGGAACAAGTCGGTAAGCTCCTGGGGAGCCTGATTGAACGCAACGTTTCCGGCCTGAAGAGCCGGCTTGGCTGGGAAGAAGTCACCGACGAACAAGGTCACTGGCTCCTGCAAACGGTGTTCTGGCTTGTGTCTGCAAAGATCTTGCGAGACAAGCAGGTCGAAAGCTTTGAGGATCTCGACTTAGGCGACGTTGAGGAAGTCTTTCATCGGGTCGGGGCTCACTATGGCACGAAGCCGCTCGTAGCCGGATCAAGTAAGAAGCTCGAAGCTCTGCGAGAATCGGCACACATCATTAGGCAATTCAGTAGTCTGGTTCTTACCACGACCGAAGCTCTCGCGTACGTTTACGAAAATGCTCTAATCTCGAAGGAGACACGGTCGGCCCTTGGGACACACAGCACTCCGTCGTTCTTGGTCGACTATGTCGTGGGCAACCTCGCTGAGTGGATAAAAGAGATTCCCTTCAAGGCCAGAAGTGTGTACGAGCCAGCGTGCGGCCACGCAGCATTTCTAGTGTCAGCCATGCGCTTGTTGACAGAATTGCTGCCCCTGGACATGGCCGGCCCTGACCAGCGTGGGCCCTACCTGCGAAGCCGCTTGCACGGCACGGACATTGATTCATTCGCTCTTGAGTTAGCTCGCTTGTCGTTAACACTCACAGACATTCCTAATCCCGACGGCTGGGATTTGGTGCCGCAGAACATGTTCCTCGATGAGCGGCTGGCCAGCCAGGCCCGGAAAAACATGATACTGCTTGCTAATCCGCCCTTTGACGACTTCACGCCTAAGGAGCGCCATGAGTATGGGCAGCAAAACTCTGAGGTGCGTTTCGTCAATAAGTCCGCCGAAATGCTTTGGCGTACGCTGCCCAACTTGCCCCAAGGGGGCGTGTTTGGAGTCGTGCTTCCGCAGACCGTCCTGCACAGCGACAAGGCGCGGGAACTTCGCGAATTCCTGGTCAACCAGTGCGAGTTAAGGGAAATATGTCTTTTCGCAGACAAGGTCTTCCAGTTTTCGGACGCCGAGTCCGCGGTTCTACTCGGACGTCGCAAGAGGGCTAACGGCCACAGCAAAGTCCGCTATGAACGGGTTCGCGAACGCGACCTCGATTCCTTCCGATCCAACTACACCACCTCGAGCTCGCGAACGGTTGAACAGTCGCGATTCTCGGCTGACACCTCATTTTCTCTGCGCCTCCCTGAGTTGGAGGAGGTGTGGAGCGCATTTGCGGGCTGTCCGACCCTGGCCGAAGTCGCGACGCTCGCCAAGGGGCTGGATTATTCCGGTCATCCGCCCCCTGGCAGTATCACGTACTCGGAAGTGCAATTTTCGGGGGGCCGCCCTGGCTTTGTGCGCTTCGGTCGAGGTCTGCAGTTGCATGACTTGCCCAAGATCTACTGGATGAATCTGGACACCTTGGTGGTTAGCTCAGCAAGAAGCGGAACTACCGTTGGCACCCCGCAGGTGCTTCTTAACTATGCCCCAGCGAGTCGAGGCCCTTGGCGGCTGAAAGCGCTCATTGACAAACACGGGCACCCGGTCACGAGCCGTTTCATACCGGTACGACCAACCACGCCATCGTACTCAATTGAGGTCCTTTGGTCCCTGCTGAATTCGCCCGTCGCAAACGCCTACGTGTATTCGCATTTGGGCAAACGGGACAACATTGTCGGAGACATCCGAAGGATACCGATACCCAAGATCAGTTCCTTTGAAGGAGTCGGCCGCGCGGCTGGTGCATATCTCGCGGCGGCTTCCTCCGGGACGGCACCGGCGGTGTTGAGGAGTCTTCTACTGCACGTCGACTCTGAAGTATTAAAACTGTATTCCCTGCCCCTCGATCTCGAACAACGCGTGCTTGGGCTGTTCACGGATTGCCGGCGTGTTGGCGTGCCATTCACGCAAACCAGATATCTGCCGAAGGAACTCGAAGGCCGTGTACGCTTTTCCGACTTTCTCGAGTTCGAAGAAGATTGGTCAGTCACAAACCAAGAGCGGGGCAGGCTCATCGATAAGGCCATATCGGGTACGCTGAGTGCGGTCGAACAGCCCCACCTCGACGCGTTACAAGCCTATGCCGATTTTCACATCGAAAAGGTATCTCCACGCCCTACCCGTGAGCTTGATGAGCTTGAGAGACGGTTGTTTTCCAGTAGGCCAACGGTGGGCGAGAACCAATGATTGGGTTTGAATACCCAACCTCGCCTCACGCAAGGCGGCACGGTCCCACCGGTTACAAAGATTACAGTAGCTACCGGGATTGGTTGCGCGACGAATTCACCTTCCGCTGCGTGTATTGTCTTCATCGTGAACAGTGGGATACTCGCGGCCGGGCGTTTCACGTGGAGCACTTCATTCCAGCCGCAGTGGATCCGGATGGGGAGTGCGAATACTCGAATCTTCTCTACGCTTGTGCAACCTGCAACGAAGCGAAGCAGGCGATTCTCGGGCTGCCAAACCCTTGCGAGGTGGCGTTTCACGCGTGCCTCCAAATTAAGCCCGATGGCCGTGTTGCCGCCCTGAACAAACACGGCGAAAAGCTGCGCCAAGTTTTGCGCCTTGATAATGAGAAGGCCGTCCACGATCGCTCGCGCTGGATGCGAAATCTTGAGGCGCTCAAGAAGAAGGCGCCCAACCTCTATGCGGAGTACATGGGATTCCCGGAGGATCTGCCCGACCTGCGGACTAAAAATGTCCCGAAAAACTCGAAACCCGAGGGAACCGTAGACTGTTATTTCGCTCGTCGAGAGCGCGGTGAGTTACCGCTCATCTACTGAGCAGGTAGAAAAAGTGCACACTCAATGCGTCAACCGCCACTTCACCCGCGTATAAGCCACCCGAAACCCGCTGCGCTCGGCATTGCGTTGAGAGTTACTGCCCGCTTCCGCCACCATCATGGCCAAATCACACCCATGATCGAAGGCGTAACGCATTCGCGCTTCCAGTAGCGCCGCTTGCAAACCGCGCCGCCGCATTTCCGGGACCGTCGCGGCGCCGCCAAACAGAGCAACCCCTTCATGGATAAAAAGCACGCCCGCGGCGCCCGGTTGGCCGTCCAGGTCGGCGAGAAAGCACGGACTCTCCGTGCGGGCGGAGGTAATGCCGCCCATCTGATCTACAAAATCCTGAAGTTCCGGATGTTCGTGGGTCCAGCCCCGGGCGCTGATCTGGTTCCACAATTGCGCCTCTTCCGGATCGATAACGCGCGCTCTTACATTGCCGCGCTCTTCCGCCACGGGTTTTTCCACCGCCCGATACATGACGTTGCTGATCTCGATCGGTTTGTATCCGCGCTCGCAGAGCAAAGCCAGCGCTGCGACTCCCGCAAAAGGACTCACTTCATGACACACTTCCGCGCCGCGGTCGAGAAAGAAGCGCTCGATAGTATCGAGCGCCGCCGGGCTCAGCTCCTCAAAGAGACCGAGCCCAAACGTCTGCGTGACCGGCGAGCCGGCGCCATCGAAGACCGCGAACGCTCCGGCGCATTGAATCCATTCCGCGCCGCTGTCCGGGAACATTCTGCGCCGGGCCTCCGCGAATTGAACGCACGCGTGCCCTTCGGCCCGTTCCAAGCGTCTTGAAAGTGAGAGATCGGAGAACACGTCTCGTTATCTCACAAACGGAATGTAGGCCGGCACAGTCGCCTGATACTGCTCGAACTCTTTTCCGAAACGCGATCGCAGCAGACCGTCTTCCACGCGGACGCGGATTTCGGTCCCAATCAAAAAGAAGACCGCGCCCGCCAGCAACAGCGGCCACCAAGCCATGACGAAGCCGGTGGCCAAGAACATACCGAGCATCGAGGCGTAGATGGGATGCCGTACAAAGCGATATGGCCCAGTGCGGACTAATTCATGATCGGCGTACAGACCCGCCTGAATCCGCCACTGCTTGCCAAGGTGTCCTACCGCCCGCCAGACGAGCCAGGTCGAAAGCGGCGCGACGACCATCGAAGCGATACTCAGAGCCACCGGATTGGACACGGAAGTACGAGGCCAAACCAGAGCGAGCCCCGCTACCTGGAGCCCAATGCCCCACCTGGACGCCGGAGCGGTGACGGATGACGTCTTATCCCGTTGCTTTCTGGAGCGCGGAAAAAACGGATACATCCAGAGCGCCCAGCAGAGCATGAGTTCCGCGAGGCCATTTTATTCAGCGTGCTCACTTGATCAGGTACGGCGAGTGAGTGACGAAATGATATCCGTAGTGGTACGCCAGGAAATATGCGGCGCCGCCCAAGGCGATCAACGATCCACCCACAACCAGCAGCACTGGTTTCCACGGAAAGCGCTTGCCCTCGCGGTGCATCACAACCAGCAGGCCGGCGAAGACGCCGACAAAATACAGCAGGCACATCGGCACCGCGAACAGCATCAGGTTGAAGACGTCCGGAGTGGGCGTGATGATCGCCGCGGCGATCACGATGAACAGGATAGCGTAGCGCGAGTGGCGCAGCAGAAACCGCGGCGACAGCAGACGCAGCAGCGTCAGCGAGAAAATCACGATTGGCAGCTCGAACACCAGGCCCACCCCCAGCATCACGTCGACAAAGAGATCGAAGTACTCGCTGATGGTGACCATCGGCGTCACGGAGTTCATTGTGCCGATGCTCAACAGAAAAGTGAGACCGAAGCGGAACGCCAGAAAGTAGGCGAACAACCCACCGACGATAAACAGCCCGCCGCTGAGCAGAACAAACGGGGCCGCCAGGCGCTTCTCTTTTCTGTAAAGACCCGGCGAGATGAAAGCCCAAAGCTGATACACGATCCAGGGCGAAGCCACGAAGATCGAAACCAACAGCGGCAACTGAACCCAGATGATGGAAAACGCTTCCATCGGCGTGGTCTGTACCAGGTGCGGCGGATTGACGCCGAGGTGCTTCAGGGCATCCACGGCAGGAGCGCTGATGATATCCCAGACTTGTCCCGCGAAAATGAGACTCAGGACAAACGCGACCGCCAGCCCCATCAGCGCCCGGATGATACGCGTGCGCAGTTCTTCCAGATGCTCCATAAAAGACATCCGGAGCATGCCCTCTTCTTCGGCTTCTTGCGGAGAGAGCGGTGGTGGTGGGGGTGGCGGCGGAATTAACGCTCCACCCGGTGACGCGACCGCGACGGCTGTCGTCGGCGCATCGGGATTAAAGGCGTGAGGATCCTCGTACGCGCCCAGATTCTCTCCCGCTGGCGCGTACGGCGCGGGCACTACTGTCCCGTCGGGAGGCGAACCTCCCTGTTTCTCGTCATCCATTTTGTATCGTCTAACTGTGTATTTGCGGCTCCGCTCCGTTATGACTTGGCTCGGGATGAAGCCCGGCAAGCTGCTCCGGCGTGGATCGCGCGACGGTGCCCGTCACCCCAGCTTCGTGAGCGGGAGCGGTACCGGTTGATTCAGCGCCCAATGTTGCGGAAGCGCCTACAGTCGATGGACTTGCTGCGGTGGATGGGTGAGATTCAGGAGCGTTGTAGTTGCCCGAATCGTAAAAATTGGAGTCGTACTGGCTATAGAGGTCGTTGGTAAAACTGCGGGTTACCTCTTTCACCGACTCATTTTCCTTTTCCAACTCTCGCATATGGTGGTCGAACGTCGATTTGAGTTCGCTTTGAGCGCGGCGAAACTCCGTGATCGCTTTTCCGAGCGTCTTGCCCAACTCCGGCAACTTCTTTGGGCCGAAGAGGACCAGGGCAACCAGGAAGATAACGACCATCTCCTGCACACCAACGGGACCCATTAGGAAACCTCCAACAACCTTATGATAGCAGGCGCCCGGAAAGTTGTATGTGCCAACATAAAGCATGTCCGACCCGTTGCTGCGCTGGCGCGCCGAATTCCCGTCCCTGGAGAGCACTGTCCACCTGATCAGCCACTCCTTGGGCGCCATGCCGCGCCGTACCCGCGACCGGCTCGCCGAGTACGCCGATATCTGGACCACAAGAAGCATCCGCGCCTGGGAAGAAGGCTGGTGGCAGATGCCCATCACCGTCGGCAATTTGATCGGCAAAATCATCGGCGCCGGTCCTGGCGAAGTGACCATGCATCAAAATGTCTCCATTTGCCAGAGCATCGTCGCATCCTGCCTCGATTTCAGCGGCAAGCGTAACAAAATTGTCTCGGAAGAGTTGAACTTCACTTCCAATTTCTATAATCACCATCGAACCGGCGCACGCATCGTAGCGGTGCCTTCCGAGGACGGCATTACCATTCCGCAAGACAAACTGCTCGCCGCGATTGATGAAGAAACGGCGCTGGTGTCGGTCTCCCACGTTATCTTCAAGAGCGCGTACATTCAGGACCTGGCGGCCATCGTCCGGCGCGCGCACCAGATGGGCGCTCTGGTCATGGCGGACCTTTATCAGTCCGCCGGGACGCTGCCTGTGGACGTGCGCGAGCTGGACGTTGACTTCGCGACCGGTGGTTCCGTTAAATGGCTGTGCGGCGGCCCAGGCGCCGGTTATTTGTACGTGCGGCGGGATCTGTGGCCGAAGCTGGAACCCAAAATCACCGGTTGGATGGCTCACAAACGGCCCTTCAATTTCGAGCCTGGCGAAATAGAATTTGCCGATGATGCGTTCCGTTTCATGAATGGTACTCCCAATATCCCGGCGCTTTATGCGGCGCGGTCCGGCTATGAAATTATAAATGAAATCGGCGTGTGCGCTATCCGCGAGAAGTCCCTCCGCCAGACGCACCTGCTGATGGAATGGGCTGATGAAGCCGGTTTCCGCGTCAAAACTCCGCGTAACGCCGTTGATCGTGGTGGCACTGTCACTCTCGACATTCCAGATGGGCAAAGAGTCACTCAGGAACTCTTGCGCCGTAACATTCTGGTCGATTACCGGCCCCAGGCGGGCATTCGAATCGCTCCGCATTTCTACACAGCGGACGAAGAAATTAAGCTTATTATCAATCAGATCCAGGCTATTTCTCAGGTCAATGCCTGAGGCGGCCAGCCGCATGCCTCTTCGGCGGTAGTAGCGATTTCCTGTTGACAGACGCCACTCGTTTGTTGGTACTGTTGTGCTAACGAGGTTGGGTCCCTGTTACACACCATGTTACACGCGCTGTTACGCGCTTTGCCGCTCATTCTCCGATCTTCTACTTCTCACCCTGGTCAGCGGCTTTGCAGCCGACGCAGAGCGGACTGCGGAATCTCGTAACGTCTTACAATGCCAAAGTTGCGGGCACCAAGGATCCCTACGGGAATTCGTATCCGGCCATCGCGCTGCCTTCGCAGTTCAACCTGGGCCACGACTTCACGTGACAGGATATCCGGCTCACCAAGAGCTTCAGAATTCGCGAGAAATATGAATTTCGGATCATCGCCGAAGGGTTCAATATCTTCAACTTCGGTAACCTGACCGGAGACAATTTCAATCTGCTCAACCCCGCTTTCGGACAGCCGACGCAACGGGTGAGTTCCACGTTTGGCTCGGGCGGACCGCGCGCGTTCCAATTCGCCGGCCGCTTCCAGTTCTAATAAAGGGTCATGAAGTCCATGACCGTCAGTAATTTTTCGGCGCAGCTTTTCAGCCCGTGTTTACGGGCATCCTACCGAGCCGCGACCGTGAGGGAGCGGTGGCGCACCATCGCAGAGCCTTTTTGGTTCCGGCTTGGCCGGGTTAGGGAGCGGTTGAATTGGTTGTTTCATGACAGGCCAACCGCCGATCAGAATGGATCCCAAATCGGATGGGGCAATGACGCGCTACGATGAACCTTGCAGCACATGGTCATCGCTCCCGCCAACCCCGAGGAGTTGGCAGGCGCTTTAGCAACCGCGGCCAGTGACAAACGCACCATCACGCTCAGCGGCAACGGCACCAAAGACCGAATGGGCGGTCCGTTGCCTGGCCCCGGGGTCACCATCTGCACCACCAAACTGACCCGGCTTTTGCAGTACGAACCCAAGGATCTCACGATCAGCGTGGAAGCCGGGATGCCGTTTGCCAGGCTCACCGGCATCCTGGCTAAGCATCGCCAGATGCTTCCCTTGGACCCGCCTTTTGCGGCCACCGCGACCGTCGGTGGCGTCCTCGCGGCCAACAGCAACGGACCCCGGCGCCGGCTCTTCGGCACGGCTCGAGACATGGTGATCGGCATGACCTTTGCCACGTTGGAAGGCAAGCTGGTCCGCACCGGTGGAATGGTGGTGAAGAACGTGGCGGGTCTCGACATGGGCAAGTTGCTGATCGGATCGTTCGGGACCCTGGCCGCGATCGCGACCGTCAATTTCAAGGTTTTTCCTCAGCCGGCGGCGACGCGCAGTTTCGTAAAGCGGTTTCCGTGTGTCTCCGAGGCGATCGCCGGGCGCGACCGGATCCTGCGGTCCACGCTCCAACCCGCCGCGGTGGACATGCTTAAACTGGCAGATCGCTGCGAACTATATGTGCAGGCCGGCGGGAGCGCGCGGGTGCTGGATCGCTATACGCGCGAGCTGGCCGGGTTCACCTCGTTCGAAGGAACCGAGGAACGCGACCTATGGGACCGGCTGCGCGAGTTCACTCCCGCGATGCTGCAAGCTCAGCCGGAAGCTGCCGTGGTGCGTTGCTCTTGCACGCTATCCGAAGTTGGACCGGTATTGGAGTCGCTGCCTGTCCCGGCGCTCGCCCGCGCCGGATCGGGAGTCTGCTACGGATACTTTTCCGATCCGGAAAAGGCCCTGGGAAAAGGTGTCATCGAGTTCGCGCCTTCCCCACTCCGTCAACAGGGACCGCTCTGGCCCACGGTTGGAACCGACTTTGCGATCATGGAGAAGGTTAAGCAACTCTTCGATCCGCGGCGCCTCTTGAATCCCGGCAGGCTGTATGGCCGTATCTAACCCATCGCAACAAGCTGACAAACCGCAGCAGGCCGACCTCGACCGTTGCGTTCATTGCGGGCTTTGTCTGAATGCCTGTCCAACTTATCGCGAACTCCGTCTGGAGATGGATTCTCCGCGTGGCCGCATTTTTCAGATGGTGCAGGTGGCCAACGGCGCGCCCATCACTGAGTCCTACGTGGAGCATATCGATCTCTGCCTGGCCTGCCGCGGTTGCGAAACAGCGTGCCCCTCTGGTGTGCAATATGGGCGGCTGGTAGAAGCCGCGCGGGCCGAGATCGAAAGCTCCATTGAGCGCCCGTGGACCTCGCGGCTGCTCCGCGGCCTGGTATTCCGGAGAATCCTGCCCTCGCGTTTTTGGCTGCAATTCGTGGGCGGCTTACTGTATCTGTATCAGATGAGCGGTCTGCAAAAAGCTGTGCGGACGCTTAGACTATTGCCCGGGCGTCTGCACGATTTAGAAGCACTCTCGCCGAAAGTGGAGCCGCCATTTTTCTATCGGTTCTATGGCAAAGTGTTGCCCGCGGAAGGTCCCCGGCGTTACCGGGTGGCCTTTCTCGGCGGCTGCATCGCCAATCTCAGTTTCGCGCGGCTGAACGAAGCGACGGTGCGCGTGTTGTGCAAGAACGGCTGTGAAGTTTCGATTCCTGAAGCCCAAGGCTGCTGCGGCGCATTGCACGTACACGCCGGACTGCGCAACGAGGCCCGCGAACTTGCCCGCCGCAATATCGACGCTTTAGTGGACGGTGGCTTCGACGCCATCATCACCAATGCGGCCGGCTGCGGCAGCACGCTGAAGGAATACCATGAACTGTTCGAACACGACTCACGCGCAGCCCGTTTTTCATCGCTGGTGAAAGACGTTACGGAATTTCTCGACTCGATCGAGCTCGCGCCCATAAGCAATGCTCTTCCGCTGACTGTAACCTATCAGGACTCCTGTCACTTGGCGCACGGACAGAAAATACGGCTGGCGCCCAGAAACCTGCTGCAAGCCATTCCTGGCCTGCGGTTGGTCGAGATGCCGGGCTCCGATCTGTGTTGCGGCAGCGCCGGAATCTACAACGTGCTGCACACGGAAATGTCTCTCGCGCTGCTGGACAAAAAAATGACCAGCATCCAATCGACGAGTGCCGCCGTCATCGCCACCGCCAATCCCGGCTGCTTACTCCAACTGCAGGCTGGCGTGAGGAACCGCGGCTCGCGGCAAAGAGTAGTTCATGTGGTTGAATTGCTCGACGAAGCCTATACCCATGCACGAGATTTTGAGAAATCTGCCAGCCGGCTCCCTGGTTCTTGACATCGGATGCGCCGGGGGCAGTTTTCCCCCAGAAGCCACGCCGGCCAAGGTAGTGAGGCTGGATCGAGAAGCGCCAAAAAACCGGAAGGGCGAACGGCGATTTGTGCTGAGCGACGCCGCCAGGCTGCCATTCGCGGATGGAACATTCGCCGCCGTCATCTCCAATCACAGCCTGGAACACTTTGACGATCTGGCCGGTTCGTTGCGAGAAATTGGCCGTGTGATCCGGCCCGATGGTTCTCTATTTGTCGCGGTGCCCGACGCCTCCACTTTGACGGACAAGCTGTACCGCTGGCTCGGCAAAGGCGGCGGACACGTCAACGCGTTTCTTTCGCCATCGGAAACCGCCGCTACCATCGAGCGTGCTACCGGTCTGCCGTTAGTCGTTACCAGAACGCTGTGCTCGTCACTTTCGTTCATGAATCGCCGCAACTCGACGCGGCCGCGCCGGCTGATATTGCTGGGAGCGGGTTACGAATGGACTCTGCTCCTTTACGTTTGGTTGTCGCGGCGGCTCGACCGGAGGTTCAACGCACGCATCAGCATTTACGGTTGGGCGTTCTACTTTGGCAACATACTGGAGTCAATCGACGCGAACACTTGGGTCAACGTGTGTATTCAATGTGGCGCCGGGCATTCCGCCGCGTCGTTGATCGGACAAAACTCAATCCGGGCGGGCTGGCTGGGCATTCGCACTTACAGGTGCCCACAGTGCGGAGCTACCAATCCGTTCACGAACGATTCGGCGTAAGCGCAGCTAGACGCAGTGCGTTCACCTAACAGATTGAACGGGCGGACGACTCTCTCCGAGTAGCACGTCATTCGCCCTGAACGGTGGACACTACCCAGATCGGGACTTCGTCGGGGTTTGGCAGCCATGTCGGTCGTCGGGCATTTTCTGCCCACGTGGGGTGGCGGAGTCCGATCGGCGATGGATAGGCTCAAGCGTGTTTCACTGCTGTAGCAGCCTAACGTTTCGGGTTCGGTTTGGATGGGGCGGCGGCGTGTGGAGAGATTAGTTTGAGGATTTCGTTGCCAGTGATCCAAAAGAGGTTGCCTTGGGCGTCGGCGGCAACGCCGACTCCGCTGGGAAAGACCTGCACGTTGCCTGCGCGGGCGTTGATGGCCGACACTTGGCCTGAGACGGAGACCACCCAGCCTCCGGAGGTGAAGATGTTGCCGTCGGGGTCGACCGTGACGCCGGTGGGGTTGTCGGGGAAAGGCGCATAAGCCGGATAGCCGGCAATGGTCGTGATGATTCCATCGGGAGTGATCTTTCGCAAGCGTAAGTTCTGGTTGTCCGCTAAGTAGAGATTCCCAGTGCGATCCACCGCCAAGCCCCACGGGAGATTCAATTGCGCGTCGATAGCTGGGCCGCCGTCGCCAGAGTAGCCACGGGTTCCCACTCCCGCATAGGTGGAGATGATGCCGGAAGGCGTTACCTTGCGGATGCGGCTATCGGGCCATTCGGCGATGTAGAGATTGCCTGCCTGATCCAGCGCGATCCCGTGAGGCAGGGGAACGAAGGCTTGGGTCGCTAGGCCGCCATCGCCGGGATCACAGCAGTTGGGGGAACCAGCCACGGTGGTGATGATGCCGTCGGGAGAGACTTTGCGCACGCGGAAGTTGTTGTACTCGGCGATGAACAGATTGCCGGACCCATCGATCGCCAGGCCATCGGGACCGTTGAGTTGCGCGTTCGTGGCGGGTCCGCCGTCGCCGGAAAGACCGGCTGTACCGTTACCGGCAACCGTGGTAATCAAACCGCGCCGGGTGATCTTGCGGACGCGGGAGTTGAAAAAATCGGCGACGTAGACATTGCCGAGACCGTCCACGGTCACGGCTTCCGGGGAGGACAACTGAGCGTCGATCGCAGGGCCGTTGTCCCCGACGAAGGTAGGGTTGTCGGTGCCGGCGATGTCGGTGATCACACCTGGCGGAGAGATTTCTCGGACCACGTCGCCAAAGGTGACGGCGACATAGATGTTTCCGGACGCATCGACCGCGATCGTGCCCGCGCCGCTGCTGGAAGTGTAAGGCGCCGAGTAGCTGCAACAGGCGGAGCCCGCGATCTGGTGGACGCTACCATCGGGTTGGATGCTTTCGATGGTGCCATCGGCGACGAGGACATTGCCTGCCGAATCGATGGCCAAGCCAGAGATGAGCCCGAACGAATTGGGCGGACCAATGGTCGTGGTTTCCGTGCCGGTGAGTTTGTAGACCTGCGAACTGGCTCCGATATAGAGATTGCTGGCGCGATCGACTGCCAAGCCACCTACAAATGCTAAGCCGATAATGACGGGCGTGAGTTGGCCGCTGGGCGAGACCTTGCGAATCTGATCGGCCTCGGCAACAAAGACGTCACCGGCATTGTCGACGGCAATGGCGCCAGGGTAGCTCAAAGAGGCACTCATGAGAGAGCCGCCCTGCGCGACAGAGAGGCGGCATTGGCCATCGCCCGCGACTGTGGAAATAACGCCTAAGGTCGAGACCTTGCGAATTCGGCAGGCGCGGGAATCGACGATGTAGAGGTTTCCTTGGGAATCGACGGCGAGTGCGCCGGGCAGGCCTAATTGGGCCGATGTGGCGGGGCCGCCATCGCCGGAATCGCCGCCCTGGCAGGTACCGGCCACACGGCGGGCTTGGCCAGAGGAATCGAGCTTGAAGACGCAGCCACGTAAGGAGCTGAAGTAGACGCTGCCGGTCGGGTCAGTTGCGACTCCGCCGATGTGCCCGAGCGAGACTTCCAGGGCGGGGAAGCTATCGAGGAGCGGGACGCCGCTGACGATGGTGGAAACACGATAGGGCTGGGCGGAGATGAGCCCGAGGGCGAGCGCGAAAATGGGGGCGATACGCAATGAAATGGTCGTAAAATTGGGAAACCTGATTCATCGTAGCAGTTTATTGCGGTGGGGGCTGGTCGGGTGAAAAACGACGGAGCGAAACTCCCAGGATCGGCGTTGTGGGAAGTGTCGTCCGCGCCCTGAGCGAGTGGTCGGCGATCCGTACAAAGGTCGCACCGGCCGGACGCGGAGGTCACATTCTCCGGGTCGTGCGTCGTCGCGGACACACTCGCTCGCGACCGGCAGCAAATACGCGATGCCGCATCCACTGCATGATCAAGCGTATCGAGGTCGCCGTAGCAAGCCGCCGCCGAACGGCCGCATCAACGAGACGTTCACCCCCTCAGAAAGGCGGCTCCAAAAAGGTCCCGAGCAAGTCGGCTTGCAGCGTACTTTAGGCGGCTCTCCATCTAATCGCCAAGAATGCCAGCATCTTGCCTGAGGCCGTTTCGTGCCTTTCGCGCACTCAAACGGCCGTAGACGGGCTTCTGAGAAGTGTGCGCTCGCGGTTCCGCTCGGTCTGCGCGAAGTGGACCCGTCAGGAAAAGGTGAGACATCTGGATTCGTGGTCCCGCTTCCGACCGGGCCAGAAGCCAGAAAGGGCGATTCAGGGAGCGCTCCCGTGCTTAAGGAACCGTATTGACAGCTAGACGCGAGCTACATAACGCCGGCGTGCCGGCGCAAAATTTGTTGCAGATTCTGAGAGAAAGCGGAGCGCGCCATCACCATGTTGGCGCCGGCGTCCTGCGCCTTCTGCTTCAACTCGCCTTGCACGTGCGAAACGAAGCCGATAATGCTGATGGTCTTTAGCGACGCGTTGCCCTTCAGCTTCTCGATCGCATGCACCGGCTGGATGGAATTCGCGTTGAGATCCAGGATCACCAGCAGAGGTTTGTCGTCCTTTGCCTTGTCGAGCAAGTCCTTTTCGTTCTTTATAAATTCCACATCCAGGCCAATTCTTTTGGCTGCGTCGTTAATCTTGACGGTGAATAATAAATCGTCCACCACAGCCAGGATCTTCTTTTTATGCATACGTGAGTTGCGTGATGCTCCCCAATGGTTTAACCAGGTCGTCTAAACAAAAGCGCAAAGCGTGCGGCGCGCACGGCCGAACCTACCGGGAACTTGATCGCGCCGCGCTCCGTTCCGCGCGAGTTCCCCAAAAATTGTCTAACAAAACCGTTTGGAACCAGGGACGGTGGTAAGGCAGGTAAACTTGAGTGTAGCATGCGGAGAACCAGATGACCTCCATAGAAGCTAACCCGTTCATTGACGCGCAACGTTTTGAGCGCCGCGCTCCCCCCTGCACCATCGTGATCTTCGGCGCCAATGGCGACCTCACCAAGCGCAAGCTCATGCCGTCTCTCTACCGGCTCGCGTATGAGCGGAGGATCCCCCCGAACTTTGCCGTTCTGGGCAGTTCGCGGACGAAGATGGACGACGAGACCTTTCGCGCCAAGATGTGCGAAGACGTCAAGAAGTTTCTCGAAGACAGTCCTTTCGATCAGCAACTGTGGGACAACTTTGCCCGCGGTCTCTACTATCTGGCCGGCGATTTAGGCGACCAGGGCTTCTACCGGCAAATGTCCGCCAAGCTCGATCGGATCGCGCATGACCATCAAACGGGCGGCAATGTACTGTTCTATCTTTCCATCCAACCCAGCTATTACCAGACGGTGGTGGAGAAGCTGGGTTCGGCGAATCTGCAGCAGGCCGACCAGGCTTGGCGGCGCGTGATCATCGAGAAGCCCTTTGGCCACGACCGCGCCAGCGCCCGTGAACTGGATACGGCCATTCACAATGTGTTCCCCGAGAAACAGGTTTACCGCATCGATCACTACCTCGGCAAGGAAACGGTTCAAAACATCCTGGCCTTCCGCTTCGGCAACGGCATCTTTGAGCCGTTGTGGAACCGGCGCTACATCAGCGCGGTTCAGATTACCGGCGCGGAATCTATCGGCGTAGAGGGCCGCGGCTCTTACTATCAGGAAGCCGGCGCACTGCGCGACATGATTCAGAATCATTTGTTGCAGGTGATGGCCACCATCGGCATGGAACCGCCGTCCGCTTTTGAAGCGGATACGGTGCGAGACGAGCGGGCGAAATTCCTCCGTTCGCTCCGTGTTCTGAAGCCGGAGGAAGTCCCGCTTTTTGCCGTCGCGGGCCAGTATGGCCCAGCCAAATTCGGCGCCGAAGAAGTGCCTGGCTTTCGCCAGGAGCCCGGTGTCGATCCCAATTCCCAAACCGATACTTATGCCGCCGTCACCTTCTACGCCGAGAACTGGCGCTGGGCGCGGGTGCCTTTTTATATACGCACGGGAAAGCGGCTTCCCAAGCGCATCACCGACATCGCCATCCACTTCAACGAGGCGCCGCATTCAGTATTCAGCCAGGATGGCGGCGGCGCCGCTCGTCCCAATCTGTTGATCATCCGAATTCAACCGGATGAAGGGATTTCGTTGCGCTTTCTGTCCAAGTACCCCGGCAGCGGCATGCATCTGCGGCCGGTCTCTATGGACTTCAATTATGGTTCGAGCTTTGGCGCGCGCACGCCAACGGCGTATGAAACGCTATTGCTGGACGCCATGATTGACGACGCCACGCTCTACACGCGCCAGGATATGGTGGACGCCAGTTGGGCGGCGGTGCAACCGATTCTCGACGATTGGAAAAATCGCAAGTTCGATTTTCCGAACTACGCGGCGGGCTCGTGGGGACCCAAGGAGTCGGAGGACATGCTGGCGCGTCAAGGTCACCAATGGAGGGTGCCATAATGCCCGCTGTCTCGGTTCATCCCGACGCAATTCTCAAGGACCTCGGCAAGCTCTGGATCGATCTGGGCAAGCAGGATGCGGAGACGGGCGTGCTGAGGGCTTGCTCCATGACTTTTATCGTGGTTGCCGCCGAGGAGGACGATCCGCAGGTGTTCGGCGAGACAGTCGCCGAGCTTACGCACGAGAATCCCAGCCGCGTGATCGCGCTACGCGTGTGCTGCGCCGGGAGCAACCGGCTGGAATCGCGCGTGTATGCGCAGTGCTGGAAGCCTTTCGGGCGGCGCCAGCAAATTTGCAGCGAGATCGTAGAGATTAGCGCGTCTCCCGAACATTTTGCCGATGTGCCCAAAATCGTTCTTGGTATCACGGTGCCCGATCTGCCCATCGTTTTGTGGTCGCGCAACACCGATTACACTACCGATCGGAGTTTTGCGGGCCTGCTGAGCATGACGGACAAGGTGATCGTAGACTCCACCCGCTTCGCCGATCCGGACGAAGGCTTGCGTTTCGTGCGGGAATTGACGGTCGGTGGAATCAACACGGCCGACCTTTCCTGGACCCGGATCACGCCTTGGCGGGAGAGCGTCGCTCAGATTTTTGAGGATGCCGGAAGGCCGCACCTGCGCAAGGTTCGCATCACCTACTACAAGAAATCTCCTTCAGTAGCGGGGCGCTATTTGGCCGGCTGGTTCCGGAATGCCGTTCCGGGGCTCGAAGTAGTTCACGAGCCGGCGCCCGACACCAAACGCAGAAGCATTTTTCTGGAGGCGCCGGGTCTGCAAGCCTCGGTGGAAGTGGAAGGCGCGGTGGCGCTGCTGACTGTAAACGGACTGACGAGGGAAAGCGCCGTTCCCGACCGCGATGACGCCGCCTTGCTGCGCGATGAACTCGCGATCCTCGGTGAGGATGCGACGTTCCGCAAGGCGCTGGAGTCCGCTGTTTAAGGATGAAGACGGCCCTGGTTTTGTCGGCTGGCGGCATGTACGGCGCTTATCAGGCTGGCGCGTGGAAGGTGTTGTCGGAAACGTTTCAACCGGATATTGTGGTGGGCGCTTCCATCGGAGCGCTGAACGGATGGGCCATAGCGGGCGGTTGTCCGGCTGACGAGCTGATCGAGCGTTGGCTGAACCTGGAGTCAGCCGCAAAATACCGCTGGAACCTGCCGAAGAGCGTCTTTAGCGGTGTGCTGGATGGCGGACCTCTGCGCGCAGCCATCCATGAGATCCACGCGAGTTTCCAGCCGAGAACCGAATTCGCGCTGGTTGTCACAGACCTGCTGAAGCTGCGGCCAAAGATGGTATCCGGCGCCGAGGTGACCGCGCGGCATCTGGTGGCGTCCACCGCGATTATTGGCGTCTTTGATCAGGTGCGCCTGGATGACGGGCGCGTTTATTCCGATGGCGGGCTGCTAGCGGCAGCCCCCATCTGGGCCGCCGCCCAACTGGGTGCACAAAGGATTATTGTCTTGAATGTGCTACCCGAAGCGCCTGGCATCGTCGCCAAGACGTTTGTGGCTGCGGTGCGGCGCTTGGCGCCGGAGGGCCCCCAGCATGACCCCGCGATCGAGATCCTGACCGTAATGCCAGAGAAGCTGCTCGGGCCGCCTCGCGAGATGCTCTACTGGACGCGACCGAACGCAGAGGCTTGGATAAGACGCGGGGAACAAGACGCAGCGGCCTTTATTCGAGAATGCGCTAGAGGAACGACTTAATTTTGAGCCAGGCGCTCGGAGACGGCCTGGGTTCAACGAAAACTACGTCGCCCATAAGGCCAAGTCGCATCGGCGCCCTGCGCCGACAGAATCCAGATTTTCGCGTCCATCTGGACCGGGAGTTGCAAGTCGCAATTCACTCGCACATCGCGCTTTTGATAGCTTGGGAAACCCCGCGCCTCGACGTCAAGCGTATACTCTCCGGCAGGCAGCGTACCGCCGAAGATGCCATCGCCGCCGGTCGTCCCAGTCGCGGCCGCCTGCGAAACTGACTGACGCGTGACCTTTACCTTGGCGCCCGGGATCACCGCGCCAGTCTCGTCCAAAACCCTAACCTCAATCTGGCGCGCTGGCGGTTGAGCAAGCGACACTGCGTCCGATCCCAAGGCCGAAACTGCCAGTACAGCCAGTTGACCGAACCAGCCCCGAACGTGAGTGAGGGGACGGCGCGGCTCCCGGAGAAACTCGATCCTTCCCCGCCGATCATAGGTAATTCGCGCGCATAACCTGCCGGAGGAGTTTTCCACCAAGCCGGCGGCCTGGCGTCGCGTGAGGCTGGAGAAGTCGTGCACGGTCCGGTTGCAGGATTCGCAAAACCGTGTGTTCGCCGCCGGATCCATCTCGTCCCAGTTGGCCTGGCAGGGATTGGGGATCGATAACCTGTCGAGCTGCCGCAGGTCGCTCATGCAACTTTATTTTACGACGTTATTGACCAACAACATTCCCTTCCGGAATGTTTTGAGCGAAAATGGAACTTGCCGCCCATGATCGTCTACACCATCCATCGCCTTCGCGAATCCGCCCGCCAGCAGTTCCGCTGGGCGCCGCATATCGCCGGAGTCAGCATTGCTAAGCCCAAGGACTACGCGTCTTCCCTCACCGTCGAAGCGGAATCCCCCTATGCGGCCTGGCTCGCTCTCCGCGATTCCGAGAACGCCTTGCAAGTCGGCGACATTCTCGAGGCGCCCAATGCCGAATTGCGGATCTTCAAATACATCGGCTTTGAAGAGGCACGCTGGTTCGTTCCCGAACCAGTCCCCGACCCGCTCCCTCAGGAGGTACCGGTAGAGGTAACATGAAATTGCCATGTACCCCGTTCCGAACGGGTTGGATCGTCTCAACTCGTTCGCTCTAGTTAGCTATATACCCGACCCGCTGGCCGGTTTCCTCGATCGACTGCGGCAGGAACTCGTTCCCAACTGTTTTCTGCGAGCCCACGTCACCATTCTGCCTCCGCGGCCCCTTTGCTCCACGCCGCAAAAGGCGTGGCAAACCATCCGCTCTCTTGCCCCGATGTTTCTTCCCTTTGAGGTGAGCATTACGGACGTGAACGTATTTCCCATCTCGGACGTCATCTACCTGGACATCGGCGCCGGGCGCAAGAATCTGGAAGAGATGCACGATCGCATGAACCGCGATGGACTCCGGTATACCGAGCCTTTTCCTTACTGTCCGCACGTGACGCTGGCGCAGAATCTCAAACCCGACGAGCTTGATGAGCTGATTCATGTGGCGCGCCGCCGGTGGAAGGAACTGCCGCGGCCGTGCTCCTTCAATGTGGAAAAACTGGTGTTTGTCCAAAACGACCGCCGCAAAGACTGGCACGATCTGGGCGAGTGCCATCTCGGGCACGATGAATCCCGTGTGATGGGCGAGCTTTCCGATTTGATGGTAGGCTAAGGTTCTTGCGGCCGTTCTACTTGTTTCTATTGCTGCTGGCGCCCCTTCTCCGGGCGGAAGAGGACTTCACCGTTTACGACCTGCTGGCCCCCGACAGCCATAAATTCGCCATCACGTACGATGTGATCAGTTCCAAGGAAAACGCGGCGTTTTTTCTCAACCCCATTCGCAAAGGCGCCAAGGTGTCCGATGAACGCGTCATCGACCTGGCCACGGGCAAGCCGCTGAAGTTCGAGAATGTCGAGGGCTACCTCAAAGTCTACTTCGCCCAGCCGGTTCCCAAGAACGGCGAGGCCCGGATGCGCATTTATAAGACGTATGAAGATGCGCAATCCTACTATGCCAAGGGCGATGAAGTCGTTTTCGACCGTCCTTTCGGCATCCGGCGCAATGTGATTCTTCTGCCAGCCGGTTTCGAGCTAATCGGCTCCACGGTTCCGGTCATGGTCTCGACGCAGGCCGATGGACGGATCAAAATCAGTATGATGAACGACCGCGACGATCAGCTCCCTTCCAAAATCACCGCGCGGAGGATTGAGTGATCAAGCTGCTGGTGGCCGCTGCGCTGCTGATGCAGTTTCACCGGGCCGAGCAGGACCGGACCATCCGCTACTGGCTGCTCGAACCCAGCTCGCACCAATTCCGCATTTCTCATGATTTCACGGTCGATAAGCCTGGTCAGGCGTCGGTGCATAGCTTCGTACGCAAGGGCAGCGTGGTGTCTAAATCTGTCGTGATTGACCTGGGCACCGGCAAGGAGTTGAAGACGTACAACGTGACTGGCAAATCGGTCAACTCGCTGGGCTATTACCCGGCGCCGACGGACCCGGACGGCGTGGTCGTCCAAGCCGATCTGGACCACGCGTTGAAAGCAGGCGAGAGCGTCCGAGTCCGCGTGATCGAGACCTACACCGACCCGCTGGGCTACCGCATGGACGGGGACGAACTGGTCTGGGACCGGACCCTCGGCCGTCCGTACAATCAGGTGACGCTGCCCGCCGGCTATATGCTGTCTTCCGTGAATCTCCAGCGATCATTTCGCAAGATGAAGAAGGGCGTGTCGTGTGCCGCTTCAACAATCCGCGGAACGATGAATTGCATGTGATCCTGAAAGCGCGGGTGCGGAAGCGCTAGGAGCGGCGCTCGCACCCTCAAAACACCAATCGCGCAACCGTCGGCCGCGGCGGCCTTCGTTGCGCGATTTGAGGTTGAATCCGATGCGGAAAGAAAACTAGCTTTTCTTCGCTTTGCTGGTCGTGTCGGTCTTTTTGGACTTCTTGGTCTTCTTGGTTTTGGACTTGGCCGGCTTGGTGGTGTCGGTGGTCTTGGCATCGTCGGCGAACATCGCGGTCGCGCCGGCCAGCAGCGACAAGCCGAGCATCATGGTCATGATCTTTTTCATTGTTTTGGGATCTCCAGTAGATTAGTTTGAAGCAGAAACTTCAACTCCATGTTCGCAGGACAACATGAAGTCGCCCTTAAGCGGTGGTTAAAATCGGTTCATTTGGAGGAGGCCAGTTTTTTCCGAACCGACTCCGCGTCTTTTGCTCCGGGGTTTAGTTCCAAGTACTTAGCGTAAGCTTCCTGGGCCGCCTTGCGGTCGCTGAGCTTTTCTTCGGCCTCGCCCAAACGCAGATAAGCGTCGGCAAAGTTCGGATTCCAATGGGTGGCCTCGCGAAAACGGCTGGCCGCGGCCCGGTAACTCTTCTTTTTGAAGTAGTACTCGCCGATCCGTAGTTCCTTGTCCGCCTGGAGAGGATTGAACGAGTATTCCTTCGGCTTGAGCGAGGTGTCCTCTTCCGGCGGCTCCTCTTCTTTCGGGGCCGGCTGTTGGGCCGATTTGGGAGGCGGTTGTTGCTGTTGGGCCGGCACGGTGATACCGAACGCCAGCGCTAAGACCCACGCGCGCATCACTTTTTCAGTATACGGCGGAACAGCGCGATCATGTCCGCAAATGCCTGGTCCGTGCGCTCCGGGTCGTACCGGATGCCCTCGTCCTTCATAAAGGCGTGTTGGGCCGGATAGAGATGGCGCGTGTAGGGGATGCCCGTCGCCCGCAATGCTGCGTCGATTTTGTCGCGGCCTTCACTCGGCACATGCGGATCCTCGGTCCCAAAGACCATGAGCAATTCGCCTTTAATCTCGCTTGCGCGCTGAAGCGACCCCGCATCGGCATCCTTCCCGAGCCGGCCGTCGTGAATGCCCGTGCCATAGAAACAAGCGGTGGCCAGTACATCGGGCTGCAGCGCGGCGCGAAATGCCAGATGGCCCCCAATGCAGAAGCCCATGGCGCCAAGCATCCCAGGACTCACCTTCGGGTGACGGCCCAGCCAATCCAACCCGGCGCGGCAATCGGCATCGAAGTGCGCCACCGGCGTTTTCTGCGCGTCGTCCAGCCCGCGCACGCGGCCGGCATCGTCCGCCACGATCACCGAACCAGGGGGCTCGATCCGATGATAGATCTCCGGAGCAGCCACCACGAACCCATAACCCGCCAGGCGAACACACGACCGCTGCAGGGGGGCGCTCAGTTGAAAAATGTCAGAGTAGCACCAGATGCCGGGATACTGCCCGTCGGCCGACGGAGCCGCCACAAACATGCGCATCGGCGATTGATCTACCGGAATGTCCACGTACTCAGTTGTTACGACCATGGCTCCTATTCTTCCACAGCTCGCGATCACGTTACCATCGCAAATAGAGACGCGTGGAGTTTTCCAACATACTGGTCCGCGCCACCAATTGGGTTGGCGACGCGGTGATGTGTCTGCCGGCGCTGGCCGCCATTCGCGAGCGCTTTCCCAATGCGCGGATCACTATTCTAGCCAAGCCCTGGGTGGCCGGCCTTTATCAGCGGGAACCATTTACGGACGAAGTGATCCTGTACGACCCTAGGAAACGGCGGGAACTGGTCCGGGAGCTGCGCCGGCGCCGTTTCGATTGCGCCATTCTTCTGCAGAACGCGTTGGAGGCCGCGCTGATCGCGTTTCTGGCTCGCATTCCCACTCGCATCGGATATAACCGGGACGCCCGCGGCTTTTTGCTCACTCACTCAATCCCCGTTCCGCGTCCCGGGGACATTCCCCGCCATGAACGTTTTTACTATTTGGAACTGCTGCGCCGCGCCGGCATTATCGATCGCCTTCCGGAAAGCAGCGTAATCCGGCTGACGCCGCCGCCCGTTCTGCGAACTCGGATCGTGGGCGTGAGCCCGGGCGCGGCGTACGGCACGGCCAAGCGTTGGTTGCCGGAACGTTTTGCCGAGGCTGCCCTGCGAATCGCGCGGGAGCGCACTGCGTCCATCGCTCTGTTCGGGTCATCGGATGAACGCGCGTTATGTGAAGAGATCGCGGCCGCCTTAGGCGATCATCCTTATCGCAATTACGCCGGCCAGACCACGCTAGCCGAGTTCATTAATCTGGCCGCCGCCTGTGAAGTGTTTCTCACCAACGATTCCGGCGCCATGCACATTGCGTCTGCGCTGGGCGTGCCAACTGTGGCGATTTTCGGCGCCACTGACGACGTGGGCACCGGGCCCACCGGCGCAAACGCGCGCATCGTGCGCCAGAAAGTGGATTGCAGTCCTTGCCTTTTGAGAGAATGTCCTATCGACCACCGATGCATGACGCTGGTGACTGTGGATCGCGTCACTACGGAAGCGCTGGCGCTGCTCGGGGAAAACAATTAACTGCATGAACGGCCCGCGCATACTGGTTGTCCGCCTCGGCTCCATGGGTGACGTCATTGCGGCCCTGCCGGCCGTGGCCAGCTTGAAATATAGCCTGCCACACGCGAGCATTACTTGGATCGTGGAGCCACGCTGGGCGCCGTTGCTCGCGGGCAACCCATGCTTGAGCCAGGTCATTTTGTTCGATCGGACGAATCTGTCCAGCACCTTTTTGAGCCTGCGAGCGCTGCGCAGCCAGCACTTCGATTTCGCGGTGGATTTCCAGGGCTTGGTCAAATCGGCTGTGCTCGCGTCCGTTGCTCGTACCGACCGGATTTATGGGTTTGACCGGCGGGCCGCGCGCGAATCCGCGGCGTCCTGGTTTTACTCGCACCGCATAGCGCTTCGCAACTATCATGCGGTGGAGCGTAACCTCGATCTTGCGGCCGGCGCGGGCGCCACCAGCCTGCTGAAACAATTCCCGCTTCCCGCGGGCGTTCCGGAAGGCAAGCTTCCCGATCGGCCCTTTGTTCTCGCCAGTCCGCTGGCCGGTTGGGGCGCAAAGCAATGGCCACTCGAGTACTACGCTAGACTCGGCGAACGGCTTCGCACGGAAAACGGCATGGCGCTAGTGATCAACGCGGCCGAACCGATCGAGGTTCCCAACACAGTGGTTCACGTTTCCACGCTCGCCGGACTGATTGACGCTACGCGCCGCGCCTCAGCGGTAGTCGGAGTGGATAGCGGGCCCCTGCATCTGGCGGCCGCTCTCGGCAAGTCCGGCGTGGCGATTTACGGACCCACCGAACCCGCTCGCCACGGGCCCTACGGTGAAAGCATCGCGGTATTGCGCGACGCGAGCGCCGTAACGACCTACCGGCGAACCGAAGACCCCGCCGCGTCTATGCGAGCGATCACTCCGGACATGGTCTTTGCCCAACTGGAGAGCCAACTGCAAAAAACGACGCAGCCGGAATCGCAAGCGCAACGCCGCGGATGAACTGGTTTCCCAAACCCTACGCAGACCGCGTGGCAAAACTGCGCGTGCCGTTTGGTTTTGTCCTGGCGATCGCGTTCGCCTGGTTTGCTCACCCGGCGCTTCGCTCCCTGGCCGCGGGCCTGCCGGTGTCGGTTGCCGGGCTCGCCCTGCGCGCGTGGGCCGCGGGACATCTGGAGAAAGACCGGGACCTGATCCGCAACGGCCCGTACGCCTACGTCCGCAATCCGCTCTATATCGGAACGTTGCTGGTGGCCGCGGGTCTGGTGATTGCCGCGCGTCAATGGGGCCTAGCGGTACTGTTCGCCGGTGTATTTCTGCTCATATATTTGCCTGCGATTCAACTGGAAGAACAGCATCTGCGGAATTTGTTTCCTGGCTTCGCCGATTACGCGAAGCGCGTGCCTGCGCTTTGGCCGACGCTCCATCCAGTTCCATCGGACAAGCCGTTCCGAGCCAGCTTGTATGTTTACAACCGCGAGTATCAGGCGCTGCTGGGCTTCGCGGCCGGGGTTGCGCTGTTGTGCGCCAAGGTTTTTCTACAATGAGGTCTGCGAAAGAGAATCGAACGAAAGCTCCGGAAGCGCGTTCGCTTGCTGCGG
Organism: Bryobacterales bacterium; assembly: GCA_963836595.1. Taxonomy (GTDB): domain Bacteria; phylum Acidobacteriota; class Terriglobia; order Bryobacterales; family Bryobacteraceae; genus DATFZA01. Next base: position 608,730 of record CAWIKC010000001.1, on the reverse strand, counting down.
CACAAATTCCCGGACTTAGCCGTGCATTTGGAGCGATATGATCAATCCCGGATGCCCTTAGCTTACGCTCTGAACCGGATCATGCTCGATCCAAGCGTGGGTGGGCTGACGAGAGGGTTTGCGGCCAGAGTTTTGGCGTTGGCCGACGCTAAGCCTCCGGTCGCCGGCCTGCTCGATCTGTTCTTCGCTCAAACAGACAAGTTCGAGTTGTGGGAAACAGCGCTGGCCATCGAACACTTCGGAGACTGCGCAGCCGTGCGCCCACTCATCGGCGCGTTGTACGATAGCAACCCAGATCGCCGCCACGCAGCAGCACGAGCGCTTGGCTGGCCGCCAAGGCTTTGATCCAAGTTTTGTTGGACAAGTCACAACCTCAACCAGTGCGCGAAGAGGCGGCGGAATCACTCGCATATCAGGGCTCCGCGCGGGCGATTCCAGCTCTCATTTCCGTTCTCGACGAGCCGGATGTCCGGATTCGTTTCTGGGCCGTTTTTGCACTTGGCGGCGTTGGGCAAAGCGTACGGTATAAAAGGACGCTGGAAACGGCCGACCCTGATGTGGTTAAAGCGCTGGAAAAAATGTTAGCGGACAACGAAGTTCCGCCTGGCAATTGGTGGGCGGTGGGCCGGGAAGCGCTCGCCATGTTAGGAGGATTGGAACGCAGATACGATGAGCAACTCGACCTAGAGACACGTCGTGTATTGGACGATCCCGGTTCCTCACCGGAAGACCGGTTCTGGGCAGAAGGATATTCGCGCTAAGCCTCGCTCTGAGGACGAGCCAGCAGATTCCGCCAGGATCGATGATGCTTCACGCCCGCAAAAGCAGCGTCCAGATGTCTTGCTTCTATTTCCGCCAATATTGATCCAGGTCGACGACCTCGAAGACGATCATGGTGCTGCGTGATTCCGCTTCTTCAGCCGAAGATCGGCGCTGGGGCCGAATGTTATTCGCACTAAACGCCCCTCTCCCGCACGTGCCAACAGACTCCTCCCGGGTCGATGATGTGAACTTCGCGGCCCCACGGAAATTCCGTGGGAGGTTTTAGCTTCGCGCCCGCGAAGGCAGCGTCTAGATGTTTTGCTTCTATTTCCGACCAATATTGATCGAGGTCTCCGACCTCGAAAACGATCATCTGGTTTTTCTGCCATTCCGGCACGTCGATGTCTTGCAGCAGGAAAAACGCACCGCCGAAGCGCAAGGCGGCAAGTTTGTCCTGACGCCAGACTTGCTCGAAGCCGAGCGCGGCAAAAAATTCTAGTGACCGATCAAAATTGGCGCCCGAAGGCACAAAAGGGTAGAGTGTGGAGGCTGTAGTCTGCATGTTTTATTCCCGGCAAATGCCGCGCTTGCTGCCGCGAATAAACGACACCAGATGCCGCGTGTGCTCGGTAGGCACTTCGGCCTCAATGCGCGCCAGCGCGTCTTCCAGCTTCAAGCCGGATCGATAGAGAATTTTGTACGCCTGTTTCAGCGCGCCGATTTGCTGATGCGAAAATCCGGCGCGGCGCAGCCCTACCAAGTTCAGCCCCTTGGCGGCGATATCGAAATCGGCGTACATAAAAAACGGCGGAGCGTCGCTGTTCACGCGCACGTTGCCGGCGATCATGGCCAACCGTCCGATTCTGGAATATTGATGAACTACTACGCCACCGGAAATAAACGCTTCGTCTTCCACCTCCACATGCCCGGCCACTAACGCGCAACTGGCGATCACCGTGCCATTCCCGATTTTGCAATTGTGCGCGATATGGCCGGAGGTCATGATGTAGTTGTCGTCGCCGATTTCGGTAACGCTCTCCGGTTGCGTTCCTCGTGAGATGGTATAGTGCTCGCGAATCTGGTTGCGGTCTCCAATCCGCAAGTAGCTCCTCTCGCCCGTGAAGTTCTTGTCCAAAGGATCGGTTCCCAGCACGGCGCCCGCCGAGATCTGGTTGTGCTCGCCGAGCGTGGTCCAGCGCTTCACGTAGGTGTATGGTTCCAGTAAACAGTGCCCGCCGATGTGAACGTCCTGTTCGATCACGCAGTACTCGCCTATCACGCATTGCGGACCGATCTCCGCCTCGCGATGGATGCGCGCGGTGGGCGCGACCTGCGCCGAGGGGTCTATCGCCATAACGCTAGACGCCGCGGGTCCGGGCTGCCGGGAACGCGGCGCCCGCATAGACCACCGACAACGGCAGCGGACACCGTACGCTGCTCAGATAGCAGCGCGTGGTGATACCCACCGCGTCGGCCGACAACCAATGGCCGGACGGCCGCCGTTGGAAAACTTCAATGCGGGGCTCAGACTGCGAAATCAAGGCATATTCGGTAAGAGAATGCAGCTTTCGATACTGTGTAAATTTGAATCCCCGAAGGTGCGCCTCGCTGGACCTTGAGAAGACTTCCAGCACCGCGGAAGGATTCAGCAGGGTGTCCCGCTTCTCATCGAGGAACTCGGGCTCACCATAAACGACCGCAATGTCCGGGTAAGTGAAGGGGCCTCGCGGACTGACCTGAATGCGCACCTTGGCGCCGACGAACACCGTAGCATTGCCTCTCAGCGCCGGCTCCAGATGAAAAGCCGTATTGCAGGCAATGAGCGCATGATCGAAATTTGCGCCATCGATCGCCCAGATTTGGCCGTCGTAGTATTCTTGCTTCTTCTCCGAGGCGCGGTCGTAAGCCAGGTACTCTTCAGGTGTCAGATGCATCGTTTCTATCTTGCCGCAGGCGGCTATTTTGCCGCAGCCGGTTGAGCCGCCGGCCATGCGCGCCGGCCCTCGGCGGTCATCGCTCGAATAAACTTAACTTCTTCGTCTGAGTACGGCGTGCCGTCAGTGCGAAAAATCTCGTGAAACCAGACGGCGGGTTGGCGGTCTATGTAGGGCTTGGCCCAGGAGTCCCAGGGCAAATAGGTTTGTGTCTTGCCGGCTACGAGCCCCCAATTGATGGCCGCGACGCGATATTTCAGAGCGACGGGCAGCGTTCCCTGAAAAGTGCTTTGGACGCCACGCGCCATATACTCCGTGCACAGGACCGGCCGTTGTCCAAAAGCTCGCAACGCCTTCACCCGTTGTTCGAATTTCTCCCCGGAACTGTAGCTATGAAACGAAAAGACGTCGGAATCCTTCAATTGAATGCGTTGGATCGGGTTCAACAGGTACATTTTGGACCACTCCCCCTGCCAGAGGCCGCTGGTTAACGGTTGGGTGGGATTCGCCGACCTCGCCCATGTGTAAACCAACGGCAGGAGCAGCGTCACGGCGCGCACCTTCTGTTTGGGTTCCGAAAGGCCATAGCTGCCGAAGTTCTCGTTATCCGGTTCGTTCCATAGATCCCATGCCAGCACGCGGCCGTCGTTGGCAAACGCGCCGACCACTCCTTCGACGTAGGCTTTGAGCCGTCCTCGCTGGGAGGAATCCATCAACGCCTTCGCACCCGGACTTTGCACCCAGCCTGAATTATGAATTCCGGGCCGCGGCGCGCGCTGCTTACCCAGGGCCGGAAATGGGTCCCAGCACGAGTCGAATAAGACAAATATCGGACGGATTCCGTGTTTTTGGGTGATCGTCAAAAACGCGTCGATCCGCTTCCGAAAACCCGGCGCATCCTGCTGCCACAGCAGGTCATGCAAAAATACGCGCATGGTATTCATGCCGAGCCCTTGCGCCCAACCGAGTTCCAGGTCGATCCGTTCCGGGTCGAACGTGCCGGCCTGCCACATCTCGAGTTGATTGATCGCCGTGGCGGGAATGTAATTGGCGCCCACCAGCCAAGGCTGTTGCTGGTACCAAGTGGCGGCCTTCTCTTCCGTCCATCGCTGTTGCTGCTGCGCGGGCAGCAGCGAAGCCAAACACAGCAGGCTAACGAAGAACCTCACACTGTACATGATACCGGACACACTGCTCGCCCCTGGCGATAGACCCCGATAGACCCCAGGAGCGAACGGGACACCGCGGGCCCGAGTCTGAACTCTTTCGCTGATAACCCCCCGGCGGCCGTGTCTCCGGCGCCGGGCGAGAAATAGCGCTTGACAGTGTTCTAGTTAACTAGTACACTAATTTCAGATGAGCGCCGCCACCCGGTTTCGGCTAGACCTCAGAAGCGGAGTCCCAGCTTACCGCCAGATTATCGATCAGGTTCTCGGCGGTATCGCCGCCGGATCGCTCAAGGCTGGGGACCAGTTGCCGACCGTGCGCCAACTCGCGGTGGACCTCTCGGTGAACCCAAATACGGTGGTCCGGGCCTATCGCGAGTTGGAAATTCGTGGAATGTTAGACAGCCAACAGGGCACGGGTACATTCATTGCCGCGCGCAAGAATAAGCCTTCCGACGCCGAGCGCACCCGCCGGCTGAACCAAATGCTAGGAGAGTTGATGGCGCGCGCCGGCGCCGAAGGATTCACGGTGACGGACGTGATTGAGCGCTTAATGGAAATCCAAAGTAAGGAGAGAAGCAATGGCTGATTTGCTGAACTTGAACAATCCCCGGAGACTCTTCGGGAGACAACGGCGGAAGGTGAGCCCCTTGGCCTTGCTTCTGTTTGTTGTGTGCATCGCCGCCGGCGTCGCCTGCACGTCCGCAGCCAAGAACCCGACGCCGATGGTTGTTGGCGCCCTCATCGGTCTCTACATTCTGCTTTCCTTGAAGGTGGCCGATCAATGGGAGAAGGTCGCGGTACTGCGCCTGGGAAGATATGCCGGCCTGCGCGGCCCCGGGCTGTTCTTTATCGTTCCGTTTGTCGACGAGGTGACACAGTTTGTGGATCAACGCGTGAGGGTGACCGACGTCCACGCCGAGTCTGCGCTCACGCGCGATACAGTTCCGGTGAACGTGGACGCCATCGTCTTCTGGTTGGTATGGAATGCCGAAAAATGTCTGCTCGAAGTAGCCGACTTTCAAGCGGCTATCGGGCTGAGCGCCCAAACCGCTTTGCGGGAATCCATTGGCCGCCATGAACTGGCCCAAATGATCACGGAGCGGGAGACGTTGGGCCACGAACTGCAGCGCATTCTGGATGAAAAAACGAACCCCTGGGGCATCACCATCCAGTCCGTCGAAATTCGGGACGTTCACATTCCGCAAGCCCTGGAAGACGCGATGTCGCGCCAGGCCCAAGCCGAACGCGAACGCCAGGCGCGGATCATTCTCGGCACCGCCGAAGCGGAAATCGCCGTCAAATTTTCCGAAGCATCGGCCCTCTACATCAACAACCCGACCGCCCTGCACCTGCGCGCGATGAACATGCTATACGAGGCGATCAAAGAGAAAGGTTCCATGGTGATTGTGCCCTCATCGGTAGTGGAAACCATGGGATTGGGCGGCATGCTGGGGACCGCGGCCATTTCAAAACAGGTGCAATAGACAGGTGCAGTAGATCTGGGCCGTTAAGGGACGCGGAACGCACCCGAACCGATTCCCTCCCGGATACGCGACGCGATGGTGGCTGCATCGGCTGTGTCATCGCTAATGGCGTGACGCTCCGCGCCCTCAAAAAGCGCATAAAAGTCGCGATAGGGCCCGTAATCGGCGATCCTGCCCTCGGCGCGGCCGGCGGCACGCGCTTCACATACCGGGAGGCTTGGCCGCAGCAAGATATAGTCCAGCGGGAGTTCTTTAACGATCACTCGGGCGGTCTTGAGAAATTCAGGCGGGATCGAAAAATCGAGTATCACGTCGTAACCTGACCGGGCGAACGGTATTGACGCCGCCGTCATAGCCCGCGAGATGACGCGAAAGTCCTCCCGCCTGTCCCCACTCTTGGATTTCTGGATAAAGGACCAGAATGTATCGCCTTCGATGTAGGAAACAGGTCCGGACAAAATGGAGATGAGTTCACGAGCAACCGAGGTTTTGCCGGCGCCTATTGGTCCGGACAGCATGATTACTGTACCCATGTTTCGCTATTGAGACTGGCTAAATACAGTGACGGGTTGATAACGCTCCGCGCGCGGGTTAATAACCCGCGGCAGGTTGACTAACCTGCCCCGCAAGCCGAGACACGCTATTTTGCAAGCTTCAATAGTCGAGCCACTACACCGGCATCGTCGTCCTGGCAGGCTTCCGGTCGTGTGCCTACCCTTTGTAGTAGAAGCGCTCGAACGCGATTTTGCCATCTTTCCATTGACGGGCCGCCACCTGGGACATCTTCACCCGCTGGCCGCCTTTAAAAGTCACGTCCATTTCCCATTCTGAATAGCTGCGGTCGCCGTCGGCGGCGCTGCCCCGCAGCTTCATTCCATGGAATTGTTCCACGGATTCCACGAACTTCTGCTCACGCTCGCGGTTGAGCGCTTTCCCTTTGAACGGGTCGGCCGTGTTCTCCTGCATCACGACATCATCGGCATAAAACTTGTCAAATGCACCGAGAATGTCGCCCGCCAGAATCTGTTGATTGAGCTGGTTGTCCAGCGTTTTTACGTCGCTCATTTTAGTCGTCTCCTGAAGTATTTTCATCGCCGCGGAGTTCTTCCAGCCGGTCGATGAGTTGTTGCAGTTTGGCCTTTCCAAGATGGCCGAGGTTTTTCTTTAGCGATTGTTGGATGGGTTCGTCGGTCCCGGCAAGGAAATCGAGCCCCTTGCGAGCGATCCGCGTGATCACCATCCGCCGGTCTTCTAGGCTGCGCTCCCGCTCAATCAGGCCGCGCTTTTCGAGCCTGTCGAGCAGGCGCGTAATATCCGGATCGGCCGTTACCATGCGCTCGCCGATCTGTGAGCAAGGGAGCCCCGCGGCTCCCGCGCCCCGCAGAATCCGCAAAACATTGTATTGCGTGGAGGAAATCTCGAACGCCTTGAGCGCTTCGCCAGTTCTTTGTTGCAGCGCCTCCGCCGTTCGGATCAGATTGAGCAGCGCCTCCTCCTCCAGCGATGCGAAAGGCTTGGTCTGCCGAATCTCCCGGGCTAGCTTTCCTGCCACAACTCGATAATACTCGTTATAACGACTATTGTCAAGAGGAATATCGTTATTACTTCAGATCAGGCCACCGGCAAGCACACGAACCGCAAATGTACCTTTTCGAAAAAAAGAGGGCAAGCGGCAAGTTGGGGTCCAGAAGATAAAATACTAGCCCTGAGCGGGGCCTTCCGTTCTGGGGCTGCTTGACTGACTGGATGGATTATCTTGTCCGGCATTCGCGTTCATCTCCCCGACGGTAACCTCATTTGGTTAAAGCCTTCAACGCAGCCAAGACAGCGGTCCATGCCTCAGGGGGCGCCTCACATACTTGACAACGACAACCGGTGTTGTGGCAATACAATTGGTACCCCTGGTATTCAATCATTTTGGGATCGGGTTTCCCACTTGCGCCAAAGGTCCCGTCGACAAGGAGGTATTGGTGGCATACGGCAATCTTATGGCCCATCAGAAAATATGGAACACTTTGGCTTCTCGTCCCTGGTGGCTGATGAGGTGGTCCTGGACTGTCCTTATACGGAGAACCCGCCCGCGCGCGCTTATCTAGGATCGCCCATTCGTAGCCTACGTCCTTGAACATCTGTAATATAGTAGTCGGATGTACGAGACGCGTTGAAGAATTCGCCATGGTATCCGAAACCAAACAATTGATTCAGCAGCACCTCTTGCAGTATCTGAACGGCGGGACAGAGTTGTTCCAGTTCGAAGACTGGTTCATGCCATTCTTTTGGAACATTGAAAACTGCGACGCCGCGACGCAAGAGATGGCGGGCAGAATCCACGTTCTCATCTCCGAGATGTCCCTTGGCGATCGGTCAGTCGAGTCAATGCGAAATGAGTTGGCAAAGGGCCTCCGCCCTTTCGTTTCGGGGCCAGTCTACAAAACGAGCCCGTCGGCTCCTTCGATTTATTGGGCCGATCCAACACAGGGAATCAACCTGCTTAACGCGCGACTTCTTCGTTAGCCTGCTCAAGAATTGTAAAGGCGGTAGTTGCTATAAGTTCTCCGTCAAGAAAAGTCTTGAAGAAATGCACGCCGATGGTTTTGGCTGAAATGTGGAACCGGAGCCCTAGGGAAACGCCTGACGGCGTCTCTGGGAATGGCGTAAAATTTGCAAACTGGACGTCTTCGTGCGAAAACATTTCTATTACTTCGCCATCTGGTCGTGTCATCGTTACCAACACCCGATGTTTGGATAGGTCGGTTTCGGTCGCCTTGATCACCACTAGCAAACCCATGTCGATGACCTGAAGTGCGGAAGGTAAAGGGGGGGAGTAAATCGGCAATTGGAAGATGTCAGCAAGCCTGATTGCGGACGGTACCCGATCTTCTTCTTGCAACAATCTTTCGCAGACGAGGGCGCTGACGGACAGGATCTTCATGGGCATCTCGAAGGCCCAGTCTATCATCGCCCTACAGGGGAATGTTTCCATGCTTCTTCTTCGGTACCGTGTCTACCTTGTTGCGCAGCATCCGCAGCGCCCGGATCACCTTGGGCCGCGTTTCGTGAGGTTCGATCACGTCGTCGATAAAGCCGCGCTCGGCGGCGATAAAGGGATTGGCGAAACGATCCTTGAACTCCTCTACCTTCTGCTTGCGCGCGGCTTCCTGATCCGCCGCGGCCAGCAATTCGCGCCGGTAAACGATATTCACCGCGCCGTCCGCCCCCATCACCGCGATCTCGGCCGTCGGATACGCCAGGTTGATATCGGTGCGAAGATGTTTCGAACCCATCACGCAATAGGCGCCACCATAGGCTTTGCGCGTGATAATGGTGATTTTTGGGACCGTCGCCTCGGCATACGCATACAGCAGCTTGGCGCCATGGCGAATGATTCCGCCGAATTCCTGGTCCGTGCCCGGAAGAAAACCCGGCACGTCTTCAAAGGTCAGGATAGGAATGTTGAAGGCATCGCAAAAGCGAACGAAGCGCGCCCCTTTGGTCGACGAGTTGATATCCAGACACCCGGCGAGAAATGCGGGCTGATTGGCGACAATGCCCACCGTCCGGCCCTCCATGCGGGCGTATCCGACCACTATGTTCTTCGCCCAGTGCTCGTGAATCTCGAAGAATACGCCGTCATCCACCACCCGGTGAATAATGTCCTTGATGTCATAAGGAAGGTTGGATTCGGCCGGAACCAGCGTATCGAGCGATCTGTCGGCGCGATCCGGCGGATCGTTGCTTGGCTTCACCGGCGCGTCGTCCAGATTGTTCGACGGCAGATAGGACATCAGCTCGCGAATCATGCGCAGACAGGCGGCATCGTCCGAAGCCATGAAATTCGCGACACCACTGATGGTGTTGTGCGTCTCCGCGCCGCCCAGCTTTTCTTTGCTGACGTCTTCATGGGTCACGGTCCGGATGACGTCTGGCCCGGTCACGAACATGTGGCTGGTCTTGGCCACCATAAAAGTGAAGTCCGTCAAGGCCGGAGAATAAACCGCTCCGCCGGCGCACGGCCCCATGATGGCCGAGATTTGCGGAATGACTCCGCTGGCCAAGGTGTTGCGCAGAAAGATATCCGCGTAGCCAGCGAGAGACAGCACTCCCTCCTGAATCCGCGCACCGCCGGAGTCGTTCAATCCGATCACCGGCGCGCCGTTCTTCAGCGCCAAATCCATGATCTTGCAAATTTTCTGCGCATTGGCTTCAGATAGCGAACCGCCGAACACCGTGAAATCCTGGGCAAACACATACACCGGACGCCCGTGAATCTGGCCGTAGCCGGTAATGAAGCCATCGCCATCGATCACCTGCTCGTCCATGCCGAAGTCGCGCGCGCGGTGACGGACCAGCTTGTCCATCTCCTCAAAGGTGCCTTCGTCAAGCAGCAGATCGATGCGCTCGCGGGCTGCCAGTTTGCCTTCCTGGTGCTGCTTGGCTCTTCGCTCTTCGCCGCCACCGGCTTCGGCAATCGCGTGCCGGCGGCGCACTTCCGCAAAACGATCGGTTGACATCAACGACCTAGTATCTCGCAGTCAACGCGCGTAGCCGTGCAAGGCGGATCTTTTGCCGCCCGCCCGATGCGCTTCGTCCGAGAGCGCGTGCACGCCGCTCGCATCGATCCACCGATTGTAGAAATTGAACAGCGCACAAACCGTGATCGCAAAGTAGATTGCCTCATCAGCCCAGCCGCATGCGCGCAGCGCAATCATATCCTCGGCTGTGATGCGCGGCGAATCTTGGTTTACCTTGTCGACGAATCGAAATAGCGCTTTGTGCTTGTCGTCAAGCGCCGAGGTTTCGAGATCGCGAAGCACCCCTTGGACCAGTTGCTCATCCTGCAGTAATTCCGCCGCAACTGCGGCGTGGCTCTTCAGTCAAAACGGACAATCGTTCCGGAATGAGGTGTACGCTGCGATCAGTTCGCGGATCCCCGGGCTGAGCGGCGCCGGTCCGCGCATAATCTCCTGCGTGAATCGCGCCAAGTGCTCGGTAGCCTTCGGAACGTACGCGAACATATGCCAAATCTGGGGATATTCGGATCCGCTATCCTGCATTCCGCGGATTAGGCCGGAATAGGGCGATGCATTGGTGGTTCCCTCCACTTCGGGAAGAAACATCGGCTGCATGCCGGGGCCCCGTTTAACGTCGTCTGCCATATTCCGATTATGCAATTTAAAATTCACGCCGACGCGCTTCCGGGCCGCACGCGCACGTTTCCGGCTTTGCCACTGGCTCGGGGGCCGGGGCTACATCTATTGAGACAACCCTGCCCGCGTGGGTTTAATAAGCCGCGGTGCGCGGGTTAACAATCCGCGGATGCGCGGGTTAACAACCCGCGGCAGGTTGACAACCTGCCCCACAAGCCGAGATGCGGCTTCGGTTGGCTGAGCGACGAATGATGGTGAAGGTGGTCTTCATGCCGGTCTAGGATAATTTTCTCTCGAATTTGGAGGCTTGGTTGCGAGGTCGTTGGGGTGCAGGAGCGGTCTGGGAGGGGCGGTGAGGGCGTCGAACATGCGGAAGTCGGCGGCCTGTTCGGCTCTTTGCGAAACGAAAGGCGAGTTGGCTTCGCGCTGGAGTTTCTTGAGCGTTTCCAGAGCCTTGTAGAACGAGCGCTCATATGTTGTGGCGTAGCGGTGGAGCAGCGCCAGGAGTTTTAGGTCGAGAGTGTCGGCCTCGAAGGCTTGATCCTGCCGGTCGCGGACGCGGTCGAGGCGCCAGCGGGCTTGGGCCATGTCGTCGACGAGGAGAGATTCGGTAGGACTTGCGGGGTGGTGCTCCCGGACGAGAATGTCGAGGAGTTCCTGGTATTCGTCCGGATCTTCGTTGGGGAGGACGATTTTTTGCGAGGTTAGGCCATGAGACATGGCGTTCATCGAAGAAGCGGCTTTGCCTTCGGGGGTCTTGGGACCGGTTTGCATGGTGAGCGGGAATCCTTTCGTCTTGACGATAGCAGACGAGGGGCGAAAAACGGGGTGGGGCGGAGGATGTGTTTGGCGGTAAGTATTTGCCGGGGATACGGTTAAGAATATTATTCTGCGACGTGACCGCCTTTTGTTCCCTGCGGTGGTTTTGCTACAGCAAACGGAAGTTCACTTCGATGGTGGCCTGGACGGGAACAGGGGCGCCCTTTTTTGCCCAGGCCGGAAGCGCCATTTCTGCACTGCCTCAATCGCATTTTCGTCCAGACCGAGGCCCAGGTTGCGAATGACTCGAATGTCGCGGGGATTTCCGTTTTCGTCGACAACCAAGAAAAGGACCACAGTACCTTCATAGTGGGCCACACGGGCTTCTTCGGAGTATTTGGGGTCCGCTTTGTGGAGGACGGCGGGCGCGGAAACTCCATGGCCAATCTTGAGCGCTTTTCCCGCATAGGATGGGGTTGGCGACAGAAAGGGCGGACGCACGGGTGTCTCCTCAGGCGGGGAGGCGACGGTTCCTGGCGGGAAGCGAAGATCTTTAGCCCGCGCGAAGACGGGCTTGGCATCGCTCTCGCGGCCGGTTCTCTGTAATAGAATCCCGTAGACCTCAAGCACTCGTGCGGCCATGGCGTTCGGGGCAGGAAATTCGGGCGCTAGCAGTTGCTCGACCGGCTTTTCCAGCAGCGGTTCGAGTTCGGGCCGAAGTTGTTCCGGACTCTTAAACAGCCGGTTCTCGATAATGATGCCTAGCAAGCTTAAGGCTTCGAGGTATTCGGTTGGCTTCGGTTCCGTAGGCGTCCAATAGGCCAAGGCGTCCCGCAAAAGCCGTTCGGATTCCGTCGGGTGTTTCGCGTAGAATTTCTGTTTGGCCTCCGCGAGCAGGCGCCGGCCTGGGTCCGGAGTTTGGGCGAGAGAGGCGGCGGTGAGCAGGAAAAGCGCGCAAAGCGTCTTCATGGCAGTTTGGGTAAACGAAAGTTCACCATGATGGTAGCTTGGACCGGCTTGGCCTGGATCGGCGGTTTCGCCCCTCGATTAGTGCTGCGTACCCTTACAATCTCGAAAGGAGAAAGTGAAGCGACGATGCGAAGGGAATTGCTGCGATTCAATGGAGCCGTCGAGCGGGATCCCGCCATCGATGCGTGGATGAACGAGCATGCAGGTGAATTGGGAGCCATCGCGCAGGAGTGGTTTGAGAGGATGCGGGAGTGCGGGGATGAAGTCCGGGAGCTGTTGCATGACGGCTGTCCGGTTGCCTGTCTGGGAGATGCGCCGTTCGGCTACGTCAATGTGTTCACTTCGCACGTGAACGTAGGGTTTTTTCACGGCGCAACGCTGCCAGATCCGGCCGGCTTGTTGCAAGGCGCCGGCAAGTTTATGCGCCATTTGAAGCTGAGACCGGGAACGGCCACCAACGCCGCCGCGCTAAGGACGCTCGTCGATGTGGCGTACTCGGATATAAAGGCGCGCGTGGAACACGGCTATTGAGGCTCGGCAAATTGTGCCGAACCTGGCCTGGCGTGACCTCAAGCCGTGCCGCCGGCCGGCGCCCTCCATCGGAATAAGAAGAAGTGGCGTCCACAAAGGTCACAACGATAGGGAGAAAGCAGCCATCGCACGGCTTTCTCCAGGATGTTGCGCAGACCGACGCCTCGAAACTCCGCGGATCGGCAATGTGGGCAGCGGGCGGAAAACATAGGCTATCTGCTCCTAAAACGGCCCCAATCTGACTTGACTACGTCTGTGGACCGCGCCAGGCAGCCCCTACATTCTCAGTGACCGGCCGGTGCGACACTTTTTTCTTCAGTGCGGCTGCCGCAGCCCGGCTGGCGCAAGCGTCGGCGTTGAGGCGCATATCCGCTTCCGTGTAAGTCAAGGTGCGCTGCTCCTCGCCCTCGTTGCGCCGCTCCAGAATCCCACGGCACAGCAACGGCAACTCCTGCACCCGGATGCCGTATCTCCGGATCAGAGCGAGATCTGCCCTCACTTTGTACTCCGTTCGCACCCGGTCTTCCCCCACGCCTTCGAATGCGAACACCCGGACACCCATCTCGTGAGTAAACCCGGTCAATACATATTGCATACTTCGCTCCTTTCTAATCTCTCCAATGCTTCACGAGTTGCCGGGACGCTTGCCGGTTACAACTGGGCTCATATTCAGCAAGCAACCGATCCAGCCGGGGCGACCGTTGCGCGCTAGGGCATACCTCGAAGATAAATCCGGTGGGCGCGCTTCTCATGAGCGCTGTATGGAGGTCCGCCAATTGAGCAAGCAGCGCCCCCTGTATGTCGTCGGCTTCTCCGATGTAGATCCACTCGCGAGAGTTTGAAATTCCATAGAGCCCGGAAGCGCTGGGTGCGTACATCCTGATGCCGTTGGCCGTAAACGGCCGCGGGATAAGCTGGTCAAAGGGCACGCTGAATCCTCCTCGCCGCCTCCCGATTCGCCACCACTTGCAGGCGTTGCACCAGTTGTTTCCCGAGACTCAACTCAGCCCGGTTGATTTTGTAACCGGGCAGCATGGGATCGATGAACTCTCTCCGGAACAGTTGATCCGCTGCCAGCGCGCGTAGCAGATCAAGCTCTTTCGCGGTGAACTTCAAAGTGATGCGTAGCATTTCGACCTGTCAACCAGGAAATCTGCCGCTGCGCGTCACACCGCACTCGCTGGGCACGAACTTCTGGTTGGAATCGAACGTCGCAATCTCCCCGGTGGACGCGTCAGGCCTAAGAGGAAAGGACAGATCGGCTGTCTTAGTTCAGATGATCCGTGGGTGGACAGAATCGCCCAGACAATACCAGTATGGGTTAAGTTGTAGGTGGCTGTCAAATTGGTACTTCCCGGTAGTTCTTTTGAAAATACGCTAACTGGTGGCGGAGGGTTAGCGCAAGTTAAGCTGCATCTTGTGTAATCCGCCGACTGGGAACCTTCGCGGCCTTGAGCATCCGATGAGGGTTTTGCCGGTGTGGCACAGTTTCCTCATTTTGTCAGCCCCGAACGTTAGTAAGGGGAAGGGCGAAGTTCCCCTCACTAACGTTCGGGGCTGGAAGGACGAATTCAGGCCGATTTATAATCGGCCGCGCCAGGGACTAGTCCGTGGAATCCAGCGGGAGACGCCGCGGCAGAAGGCTTCGTATTCCGGTCCAAATGAAGCTCGCAGAGTGGGCTCTTCATAAGCGATCACGAACAGGTGGAAACACACCCAGACGAAGGCCCCATATTCGAGCACGCGCAGATTCGCAAAAATCAAAGCCTGGCCAACGATGATCGCCACTACGGCCACATACATGGGATTTCGGACATAACGATACAGCCCCGTGACGACGAGGTGGCGCGTTGGAAAAACCGGCGCGGGCGTGCCCAGTCCTTTGATCGCGAAACGGACAAACGAATCCAATAGCACAACGGTTCCGAGGGCGGCCAGCACGGCGCCCACGATTTGGATCGGAAGCCACCAGGGGCCGGTGTGTTCGAAGCGCCAGCGCGAGATCCACCGGGGCACAAGACCGGCGACCGTGCCGGGCGCAAGCACGAGAAAGAGCGCGGATCCGAGGATTGCGAACAATCGCCGCATTAGAGTGATTCTATGCCGGCGGAAGGAAGATAAAAAAAGCCGGCCGGTTCCAGGAGATACGGAAACCGGCCGCGGAGGGGCATCAGAAACGATGCATCTACTGGACGGACACGAAAACGTTGGCTTGGGTACTGGGGCCTCCGGGAATTTGGGCCACGATGGCGTTATCCCCCGAAGGCAATCCGGTGGGGACAACCACATTGAGTTGATAAACTCCGGCTTCCGTCAACCCGGCAAACTTCACCATCGCACTCGCCCCTCCGATGGTGAACAACGGAGTGGTTGCCAGAGTTAATGGCGTAGTAATGATCGATCCATTGGGAATCGGCTGCGTAGTGGCGCCAAAACCGTTAGCGTAGATCACGATCGTTTCGCCAGCCATGGCGGGCGATGAGGTTACGCCGGCAGTGAGGCCGACGGGCGCCACCAGCGTTCCATCGGCGTGGGTCGCGACATACTTGCCGCCTGTCAGCACAAAGAAAGCCGGACCCGCGGCTTGCAGCGTGACACTGGCGGTTTGACTCGAGAGCCCGTTGTTGAAGGTTTGAATCTTGACTGGACCAGGCTGTAAGTCCGCGGGCAGCAGGACGTTGATCTGGGTGGGGCTGATATAGGTGACAAAGGCGGATTCGCCGTTGGCAGTGACGCTTACGCCGCTCAATGCAGTGGGGAGCTTGGTCCCGACAAAGTCGGCCGAATTTGCGTTTCGGGTAATGGCCGATAGAGCGCCGCCCTCAATGCTGACGAACGTGTTGGGCGCCAGCGCCGCCGTGGATGCGGCCGCATTCACGACCATGGCGGATTGAAACACCGGAGGCGGCTGAATGCTTCCGAACAGCCCATGGGACTCCACTTCCTCGCCAAACGGTCCCGGAATTCCGGCGGTAAAATACAGCGTGGCGACGTCGCCGCCTCGTCCCCCATTGCCAAAGTTGAGCGACCAGAGCCCGGGGATGGAAAGCGTTCCGCCTTCTACATCCTCCAACGAACCGATAAAGGCGCCGCTGGTTGGATTAAACGCATTGATTGTGCCATCGCCGAAATTGCCGACCAGCAAATCGCCGGCATAGGTGTCGAACGAAGCGGGCGCCATGGCCATACCCCAGGGAGAATTCAAGGGGCCCTGGGAAATCAGATTGGTCATCAGATTCCCATTGAGATCGAAAACCGCGACGTAGCCGTTGCCAGGACCGGCGACGTCGTCCATCAAAGCGCTGTCCTGTTTGGCGTAGGTGACGTATAGGTTGCCACCGAATAGGGCAATATCAAACGGGGCGAAGCCAGCCGGGATTTTCGCGTTCGCAAAGCCGCCAGACACGGTCGCGGGTTTGAACGTCTGATCGAACACATCCACCGTGCCGGCCCGGAAATTTGCGGCATATAGCAGCGAAGTGGCCGTAGCGCCGCCCAGAACGCATCCCTTATAAACGGCGTTTGCGGAATTGTTGACCATAATGGTGGCAGCCGTACCAGAATTCCAGGCCGCTATGGTTCCGTCTTCGGTGCAGAACATAAAGGAAGCCTTGGTTCCGGCGCCGGTCGCAGTGGGGATCAAAAAGCCGGGCGTCCCGTTGAAGATTACACCGGTGACCGCTCCGGGCGTGCCGGGTCCGGCGGGCGTCGGAACACTGACCACCAAAGCCACGGGAGCGCCGGTTCCGGAATACAGCGTCGAGGTGCCGGAGTGATTGTTTCCCACCCAGAAGGGGCTGGTGGCGCTAAACGCGACGCCCCACGGATCTATCAGGTTCGGGTCGGTGAAGTCCGCCAAGCCAGGCAGATCGGAAACCAGATTGTGCACCACATAACCGTTCACCGCCGTTTGTGAATGGGCCAAAGTCAGACTCAAGAGCGCCAAGCCGGGCGCCCACAATTTCATTACCATCGTCACGATACTCCTCCGGGTATGAGACCGCGCAGGAGCGGAAGGTAAGACGGGCAACTTGTGAAATGATTGTAAATTCGCTCGCGGCGCTGGGAGATAAATGCTTGGGAGATCAGTGATGGTGCTGATGCGCCTGCGCCGTGGCCAGCGGAATCGAACAACCGCTGTCGGAAAGAGCGCACTTGGTGTGCTCAAACTGGATGGTGGTGTGGTGGATCTTGAATCCGCACAGCACATCGTTCATATTGTGGAGAATCGACTCGCTGGCTGAGGGCGGCATGTCCTCAATCAGCACATGACAGCTCAAGGCATGCGCTTGGGAGCCGAGGCTCCAGATATGCAGATCGTGCACGTCCACCACGCCGTCCACTTTTCGCAGGGCTTCTACCACTTTGCTCAAGTGGATGCCGCGGGGCAGCCCTTCGAGCAGCACGTTAAGCGATTCCAGGATGATGTCCCAGGCCGTGTAAACAATCAGGCCCCCGATAATCAGCGACAGGATGGGGTCAACCTGCCGCCAACCGGTGAAATGGATCAGCAATGCGCCGGCCACAATGGCTACGGAGCTGAGGGCGTCGCCCAGCATGTGAACAAAGGCCGCGCGGACATTGAGGTCGTGATCCTTTTCGCCCCGCAGGCCGAACATCACGGACAGATTGAGCACAAGCGCGGCGCAGGCCACCGCCAGCATGGTCCATTCTTCGACCGGCTCGGGATGCCATAAGCGCTTCCAGGACTCCCAGAAAATGAAGCCGGACATCACCACCAGCGTGAGTGCGTTGGCGAAAGCCGCCAGCACGCCGGCGCGGTGATAACCGAAGGTTTTGACCTCGTTGGCGGGTTTGGATTGCAGATAAACGCCAATCGCCGCCAGAACCAGAGCCAGGGCATCGGTGAAATTGTGTCCGGCATCGGAAATCAGGGCCAGGCTGCTGGCCCGGATACCGGCATAGACCTCGATCGCGACAAATAATAGCGTCGCCAGGGACGACCACTGCAAAATCTTGCCCGATCCGTGGTGATGGTGGTGATGAGGCAAAAACCTGTCTCGCTTCACTCTCAGTCTACTACTTAGCAAGATCGGCTGAGGAAGGCGGGGGCATGAGCGCTTTCCCGGTCACAGGGCTTTTTGAATTTGTTTTCAATAATATACGGGGAATTTTCTTGACTCGGCCAGCTATCCTGGAAGCACAGGCTAAAGCTTGTGCCACCTGCTTCCCCGGAGAAACCATCCCT
This sequence comes from Bryobacterales bacterium, assembly GCA_963836595.1. GTDB lineage: Bacteria > Acidobacteriota > Terriglobia > Bryobacterales > Bryobacteraceae > DATFZA01. The sequence continues at coordinate 590,766 of CAWIKC010000001.1, read as the reverse complement.
AATGCAGAATTATCGAATTTTGTTCGCCTTCGCATTGGCTGTGCCCCTTTCGGCGCAGCAAAAGCTGGCAAAACCTTTAGGGGATTACGTCCCCTGCCTGTTTGACCGCGACCAGGATGCACTGCTACACGCCGAACGCACTCCGCGGCGTCTGATCCGGCAAACCCTGGATGAGTGGGTGCTCTACGGCTATCTCAATCCTCGGTTCAAGACGGCCCTGGCGGCGACCCTGAGCAATCACGACGCCGCCGATTTTGCGGCGGTACTCGATCAGATGAAAGCGGCAGGCGTTCTCACCTTGCCGGCCGGGGCCACCACGCTGGAGCTTGCGAACAACCTGAAATCGACCGTCGCTGCTATTGATCATGACCTGCCGAGCGACGTCGCTTGCTCGCAAAGCCTGCTGAGTTGGAGCGAGGCGAGTGACGCGTTCGGCCGCCGGATCGCCAGCACTTATTTGGTGTACCAGGTCAACGTCCGCAATTTGAATGCGCAAAAAGAGTTCCTGATGCAGGACGTCCAGGTAGCGGTGGATGACCATGAGTTCGTGGCCGGGCGGGATAAGACCATCGCGCAGGGCGTGGCGCTGCAAGGAGAGGTATACGGCCACCGGAACACGGTGGAGCGGGTGCTGGAAGCGCTCGCTACGCTCGGCTTGGCTTTAACGGGTGTATTGCCGCCGCAAGCGATTAAGGACGGGATAAACATCTTCTCGGCCAGCGTGGTTCCGGGGTTTGCGTCCATCGCGCCAGACCGATCGGACGACCAGATGACGCGCTTCAACGACGCATCCTTTAGCGCTTCGCAGACTTACAAAATTGTCGTGCCGAAGAGCGGGTCCGTGACGTTTGTGACTTATTTGCCGGCGCGGATCTTCGCTGCGGGCGCGCCGAAACGGTGGACGCCGGCGCAGTGGGTTAGCCTGTCGGATTCGAGCTATGTGATTATTTCGGGCGTGCATGTGACTAGCGAGTGAGCGGTGCTTCAGAGCTCAGAACGGGTTCACAACCCGCACGCTTCCGTAACGCTGGCCGTCATTTAGATCTTCCGAGTAGACCGTATGACATCCGAGACCTTCGGCGGCGGCGAGAATAGCTGCGTCCCAGTAGGAAATCTTGAATCGCGCGGATTTTTCTATAGCAATACGTACAAGTTGATGATCGATGGCTTGACAAGGAAATGCGATCCATTGCTCGATCCATTCCATGGCCACTGCAGCAGAGAGCGGGCGTGACGCCTTCTTAACAGCGGTCACATAGAACTCCTGCAAAACCTGAGCCGAGATGCCAAAGTCCAGTGAGTCCATCAATTCAATAGCGCGCTGCCGCTTGGGCTCGTCTTTACCCGTTCCTAGGGCCGCATAAACGAGGACGTTCGTGTCGAAGAAGACCTCAGCGGTCATGCAGTTCTTCCCGGGACCAGGTTTTCCTGCCAAGCCGTCCCTGAGATTGTTTGCTGAGCTCCTTCAGTCGAGCCCGGGCGCGATTTGCACGGTCCTCGTGCGCCGCTACATTTTTCAGAAAGTCACGAACTAGGGCATTAACCGTTGAGTTGCGTTCGGCGGCGTGGCGCCGAACCATGGATAGAACGTCCTCGTCTACGCTCAGCGTAATGTTCCTCATACACACAGTATACGTGGAACTGTGTCGGGCTGGCGAGCGCAGCCCGGCCAGGCGGCTCGGCGAACGCCACCACTTTCTCGCCTACACTGGTAGTTGGATGCCCCTGGTCCCGCCCTATATCGAGTCTTTACGGCCCTATGAGGCCGGACGCGGCATTGACGAAGTCAAGCGCGAGTACGGCTTAACCAGCGTCGCCAAACTTGCTTCCAACGAGAACCCGCTGGGCTCCTCTCCGCTGGCCTTGCGCGAGATCGGCCGCCATATGGATCGACTGAATCTCTACACCGACGGCGGGTTGGAGCTGCGCAGCGTACTCGCCGAAAAATTCGGCGTCAAAACGGAAAACACGATCGCCGGCAGCGGGTCTGAAGGCATTATGTCCAATATCATCCGCGCGTTTTTGTGCGATGAGGACGAGGTGCTGACTACCGAAGCCGCGTTCATCGGGTTCCAGGTGCTGGCCAAGTCGCGCGGCGTGAAATACCGCACCGTGCCTTACCGGGATTGGCATTACGATCTGCCGGCGCTGGCGGGCCAAATCAACGATCACACCAAAATTGTGTATCTGGCCAACCCGAACAATCCCACCGGGACGATTTTTTCCAAGCGCGAGTTTGACGAGTTCTATAAACATGTCCCTGAGCGCGTGCTGATCATTCTCGATGAAGCCTACTTCGAATACGCCAAGGACAATCCGCGTTATCCGGACTCCATGCACTATCGTTATGACAACGTCATCACGCTGCGGACGTTCTCGAAAATTTACGGATTAGCGGGCATTCGCATCGGCTATGGTTTTGCGCACGAGGATCTCATCGCCAATTTGCTTAAAGTAAAGCTGCCGTTTGAGCCGTCGACGCTGGCGCAAGCCGCCGGCATCGGCGCGCTTTCGGACAAGGAATTTTTGCACCGGTCGCTCGAACTCAACGCGCGCGGAATGGAGTTGTTCGCGAAAGCGCTGCTTCAGATGGGTTATTGCGTCGTGCCGCCGGAAGCAAATTTCGTGATGCTGGTACTCGGGGGCGAAAGTGAAGCCGCTCAATTCACCACCGCACTGCTCAGGGAAGGCGTGATTATCCGGCCGCTGAAAGCGTTCGGATTGCCGCAGTGCGTCCGCATCTCAACCGGAACGGACGCGGAGAATCGGCGCTGTCTGGAGGCGATCGAAAAGATTAGCGCCAGTGTGCTCAAGGAGGTTTAATTTAATATGTCTCAACTCATGGAAGCAACCGCCGGCCGGCCGGCACAGACAGATTTTCTGCCATTGAATGGAACCGATTATGTCGAGTTCTACGTGGGCAACGCCAAGCAAGCGGCGTATTATTACCGCGCGGCGTTCGGCATGAAGCTCGTCGCCTATCGCGGCCCCGAGACCGGCGACCGCGAAAAAGTCTCGTACGTTTTGCAGCAGGACAAGATCCGGTTTGTGCTGACTACTCCGTTGCAATCGGACAATCCGATCGCGGACCACATCGCTTTGCACGGCGATGGCGTGCGTGCGATCGCCCTCTGGGTTGACGACTCGCACTCGGCCTATGAAGAAACTACCAAGCGGGGCGCGCGCGGCATTCTGCCACCTACCGTTTCAAAAGATGAGTTTGGTGAGGTGGTCATTTCCTCGATCGCCATCTACGGAGATACGATCCATAGTTTTGTCGAGCGCAAGAACTATCGCGGGGTATTTTTGCCCGGCTTTCGCGCCGTGGAAGCCGAAGATATCGTCGCCCGGCCGGTTGGTCTGCGCTACATAGATCACATGGTGGGCAACGTGGGCTGGGGGCAGATGAATCAATGGGTAGATTTTTATCGCGATGTGATGGGCTTTCAGCTTTATCAGCATTTCGACGATAAGGACATCAGCACGGAATATTCGGCGCTGATGTCGAAGGTGATGGCGAACGGCAACGGCCGGGTGAAGTTCCCCATCAACGAACCGGCGGAAGGACGGAAAAAATCGCAGATCGAGGAGTACCTGGAGTTCTACAAAGGGCCGGGCGTTCAGCACATCGCGATGGAGACGGACCACATCATCGCCACCGTTTCTAAACTGCGCGATCAGGGCGTAGATTTTCTGCGCGTTCCTTCCACTTACTATCGGGAACTGGAAGCCCGGGTGGGCAAGATCGACGAGCCCGTCGATGAGTTGGAAAAGCTTGGCATTCTCGTGGACCGCGACGATGAGGGCTACATGTTGCAGATTTTCACCAAGCCGGTGGAAGATCGCCCGACTCTGTTCTTCGAGATCATCCAGCGCAAAGGCAGCCGCAGTTTCGGCAAAGGCAACTTCAAGGCGCTGTTTGAGTCAATCGAGCGCGAACAAGCGCTCCGCGGCAATTTGTAAGCAGCGGAAACTCGTAAGAAGCTGGAATCTGTAAGAAGCCGGGAAATCTGTAAGAAAACTTCCCGCTTTGCGTCTACAAGGAGGCACAAATGCGCTACCTGTGTGTTCACGGGCACTTTTATCAACCGCCGCGCGAGAATCCCTGGCTCGAGACGATTGAGCTGCAGGATTCGGCGTACCCGTATCACGACTGGAATGAGCGCATTCTCGCCGAGTGTTATGCGCCCAACACGGCGGCGCGCATTCTGGATGCGGACCACAAGATCGCGCGCATCGTCAATAACTATTCCGCTATCAGCTTCAACTTCGGGCCGACTTTGCTCTCTTGGATGCAGCAGAAAGCGCCCGAGGCTTACACCGGCATACTGGAGGCGGATCGCTCCAGCGCTCACCGTTTCTCGGGCCACGGTTCGGCGATCGCGCAAGCCTACAACCACATCATCATGCCGCTGGCCAACGAGCGGGACCAGCAGACCCAGGTTCATTGGGGCGTGCGGGATTTTGAAACCCGCTTCGGCCGCCTGCCGGAGGGAATGTGGCTGCCGGAAACCGCGGTCGATCTCGCCTCGCTCGATGCGCTGGCGGAAGCGGGCATTCGCTTCACGATTCTCGCTCCCTATCAGGCAAAATATCCGGAAGGCGAAACGCTCGACACCACCGTCCCCTACTGGGTCAACCTTCCTTCGGGCCGCAAGATCGCGGTGTTTTTCTACGACGGTCCGGCGTCGCGGGCGGTGGCATTTGAGCACCTGCTCAACGATGGGGAGCAGTTCGCCCGGCGTCTGCTGAGCGGCTTTCTGAATACCGACCGCGATCAACTGGTGCATATCGCGACCGACGGCGAGACCTATGGTCATCACCATCCCAAGGGTGAAATGGCGCTGGCGTATGCGCTCGACCATGTGCAGGCCAAGGGGCTGGCGACACTTACCAACTACGGCGAATTTCTGGAACGCAATCCGCCGGCGGCGTCGATCGAGATCCACGAAAACACGGCCTGGAGTTGCAGCCACGGCGTTGGCCGGTGGGCTACCGATTGCGGCTGCAACTCGGGTGGCGGATACGGCGCGTGGAAGCAACATTGGCGGGCGCCCTTGCGCGCCGCGCTCGATTGGCTGCGGGATACGGTTGCGGTCTGTTTTGAACAACAGGGCGCGCGCCTGTTGCGCGACCCATGGGAGGCGCGGGACGACTACATCCGCGTAATCCTGGACCGGTCTCCGGAAGTTCGCGTCGATTTTGCGCTGAAGCACTTTGCGCGCCGGCTGAATTTTCTCGACAAAATCAAGGCCTGGCAACTGCTCGAGATGCAGCGCCACGCGATGTTGATGTACACCAGTTGCGGCTGGTTCTTTGACGAGATCTCCGGCATCGAATCCGTGCAGGTAATCATGTATGCCGGGCGCGTGGTCCAGCTTGCGGAGGAAGTCTTCGGCGGATCGCTCGAAAGCGCGTTTCTGGAGCGGCTGGCGCTGGCCAAGAGTAACCTGCCGGAACATAAAGACGGCGCCGTGATTTATCGCAAATGGGTGAAGCCGGCCATTGTGAATCTGCAAAAGGTCGCCGCGCACTACGCCATCCGTTCGCTGTTTGAGGACTACCCCAAGCGCACGCGGATTTTTTCCTATTCCGGGGATGTGCTCGACCTGCGGAACATGGAGGCGGGCGGTCTCCAACTGGTTATCGGCAAGGCGCATTTTACGTCCGAGATTACGCAGAATAGCGCTCTGCTGAGCTTTGGCGCCGTGCGTTTCGGGGGCCACAATCTGCAGGCCGGCGTAAGAGTTCACGCCGGAGAGCGGTCCTACAAAAGCCTGGTGAAAGCCGCGAACGACGTCATCGCGCGCGCCGATATTACGGAGGCGATCCGGCTCATCGACAAGAATTTCGGCGATCAGACATACTCACTCAAGGATTTGTTCAAAGACGAGCAGCGCAAGGTGCTGAATCAGATTCTGACGACCACGCTCCAGGACGCGGAAACCGTTTACGCCCAGCTTTATCGCAAGCACTCGCCGCTGTTGCGATGTCTGCACGAAATCGGCATGCCCGTCCCGCCGGAAATGAAGAAGCCGGCCGAATTTGCTCTCAACGCCCTTTTGAGAGACGCTCTGTCGGAAGACAAGCTGGACTTCAGCCGGATTCGGACGCTACTCGACGAACTCCATGTGGCGGGTGTAGATCTGGACTCGACCACGCTTGAATACACGCTGCGCAAAAATCTGGAGCGCAAATCGGACGCCCTGGTCGAGCGCTGGGACGATCTCCCCTTGCTCCAGGGTTTCCGGCTGATGGTGAAGAACGCCCGCCGTCTTCCGTTCCAACTGGTGCTGTGGTCGGTGCAGAATCAATGTAACGCCCTGCTCGAGACCCGCTATCGTGGGATGTGCGAGCGCGCCGCGGCGGGCGAAGAACACGCTCAGCTCTGGACCGAACAATTTGAGCAACTCGCCGACTTGCTGTCATTGCGCGTGCCGATCCAAACATGAACGTTCCCATCGCGACCTATCGTGTCCAGCTCAATAAGGATTTTCAGTTCAAAGACGCCCGCGCCCTGGCGCCGTACCTGAACGCTCTGGGCATCACGCACCTTTACGCTTCCCCCATATTTCAGGCCCGCAAAGGAAGCATGCACGGCTATGACATCACCGATCCCACCCAGCTCAATCCGGAACTGGGCGGCGAGGCGGAATTCGATTCGCTCGTGGCGGCTCTCGGTGAGCGCGGCATGGGGCTGCTGCTCGATATCGTCCCCAACCACATGGCGGCCAGTCCCGAGAATCCCTGGTGGATGGATGTGCTCGAAAATGGACCGGCATCCATCTATTCCGGCTACTTCGACATCGAATGGGGTCATCGTACGCCTGCCGTGCAACAAAAGATCGTCTTGCCGATTCTGGGTGAGCCTTACGGGACTGCGCTCGAGGAGCAGAAGCTGCAATTAGTGTGCGAGGAAGGCGGTCTGCGCATCGCCTACTACGACACCCGTCTTCCCGTCTCTCCCGGCTCTTACCACGGCGTACTTACCTTTCAGTTGCCGTTGTTGCTCGCGGATTTAGAAAGCGAGCCGTTGGACGAGTACGGACGGCTGCTCGAAAAGGCTGAGCGCGTGCCCCCCCGGACTTCGACGGAATGGGAGGCCATTGAAGCACGTCATCGGGAGGCGCCCGAAATCAAACGGCAATTTTGGACGCTGTACAACCGCTACCAGAAAGTGCGTGAGTTCATTGACGGAAATCTGAGAACGATCAATGGGGAAAAGGGCGATCCGGCCAGCTTTGACCGATTGGATGCGCTGCTGGGCCAGCAGGCCTATGAATTGGCTTTTTGGCGTGTAGCGCGGGAGAAGATCAACTACCGCCGTTTCTTCGATGTCACCGAATTGATCGGCCTCCGCGCCCAAGATCCGGCGGTGTTCGAAGGGACGCATGCGCTGGTGTTCCAGCTATTACGGGACCGCAAAATCGACTCTTTGCGCGTGGATCACGTGGACGGCTTGTACGATCCGCTGGCGTATGTGGCGCGCCTGCATGCGCGCGCCGCCGAGGAAGCGAAATCTTCCGTCTACGTCGTAGTCGAAAAGATACTGTCGGGTCCGCGAGAGAAGTTGCCGGGTGAGTGGCCGGTGGACGGGACCACCGGTTACGATTTTTTAGGCTTCACCAACAATCTTTTTGTCTCGCCGGAGGGACTGGCTCGTCTGGACGAGGCTTATGCCCGCTACATACAATCCAAAACCAATTTTCATGAGATCGCTTATGCCCAGAAGAAGCGCATGCTGGAAGTGCTGTTCGCCGGCGAGATCCATGGGCTCGCGATTCGCCTTGCACTGCTCGGCGCCAACGACCGGCACGCGCGCGATCTCAGCCCGTCGCAGTTGGAACAAGCGCTCATCGAAGTTACCGCGAGCTTGCCCGTTTATCGTACCTATACGCGCGATTTCCGGATCGGCACCGAGGATCGCGAGCATATAGAAGATGCGCTGGCAGCCGCCCGCCTGCGCAATCCCAAGATCGCGGCTGGGTGTTTCGACTATGTCGAGCGAGTGCTGCTGCTCCAGCGGCCGGAATTGGAAGAAGACCTGCGCTTTGTCATGCGCTGGCAGCAACTGACTGGCCCGGTGATGGCGAAAGGCGTGGAAGACACTACGCTGTACCGCTATATCCGGCTGATCTCGATGAACGAAGTCGGGGGCAACCCCGCGCCCACGGCTCCCGATGACTATCACGCGTTCCTCGCGCATCGCCGGAAACATTGGCCCGATACGCTGAATGCCACTTCCACGCATGACACCAAACGCAGCGAAGATGTGCGGGCGCGGATCAATCTGCTTTCTGAAATGCCGGAGCACTGGGAGCGCCAGGTTCATCGCTGGACGCGTTGGAACCGTGGTCACAAGATCGTGGCTTCGTCTCACGCTTCCGTACCGGATGCCAACGACGAATATTTGCTGTACCAGACGCTACTGGGAGCTTGGCCGCTGAACGTCGAAGAAGAGCCGGAGTTCTGTGTCCGCATCAAGGCGTACATGCGCAAGGCCATCCGCGAAGGCAAGCGCAATTCCAGTTGGCTCGAGCAGAATCGCGTTTATGAAGATGGCGTGGACCGGTTCATCGACGGCATTCTGACGGACGGCGACGGCAACCGTTTCCTGGCCGCGTTCCGTAAATTCCAGACGCGGATTGCGTTCTATGGCGCCGTCAACTCGCTGGCGCAAACATTGCTCAAGCTCGCGAGCCCCGGCGTGCCGGACTTTTATCAAGGCACAACCTCCTGGGATTTCAGCCTGGTCGATCCGGACAACCGCCGCAATCCCACTGTTCCCGCGGAACCTGACTTCGCAAGCGGCCCCTCGCGGTTGCTTGAGAACTGGCGGGATGGACAGGTGAAATCCTTCCTGATTTACAAAGCTCTCGGGTTCAGGCGCGAGCATCCGGATCTGTTCCGCCGCGGCGATTACCTACCGCTCGAGGGCGCCGGCCGCGCCGCTGGACATACTCTGAGTTTTGCGCGTGTTCACCGTGAGGAGCGCGTGGTAGTGGTAGTTCCGCGCCTGGTGATGGGATTTTCGGAGCTGGAAAAATGGCCGACCGGCGGGCGTGTCTGGAAAGACTCGTCGATCGGGCTGCCCGCGGAGTTGGCCGGTCCCTGGGTCAACGTGCTAACGGGCGAGACTGTGAAGGGCGGCGCCGCGCTAGCTGTGGCCGACGTTCTCAGAAAGTTCCCGGTTGCGCTGCTCACACGGTTGCACAGGCTCTAATCCGTGCCTGGAGTTTTCTACATTTCTTGTCGCGACGAATCCTTGCATCGGGTGCAGTGTGGAACTTCCGCCCTTCCCCTCACTAACGTTCGGGGCTGGAAGGGAATGCGCCTATTTTAGTTTAATCAAATAGTCGCTGGCGTTTCGTGGCACAGGCTTTAGCTTTAGCTTTAGCCTGTGTCGGTGTCGAGACGAGTCTCGACGCCGCAGACACGAGTGTCCGCGCCACGACAGCCCTCGCGCGGGTAAATAACCCGCGGCAGATTGATAATCTGCCCACATTTGCATCCATAGCTCCGGGCGGCACAAATGTAGAAACCCTACTGCACAGACTGAAGTCTGTGCCACTCAGTTCACGGCGCGCTTGAGAAAACTCTCTACTTTCGCTTTGACGGTCCGGCGGTCCAACCCGACCACGCGCGCCGTCTCCTCATAGGAGCCGGTCTTCTGATACACCAGGCTGGCATAGTAGGCGACCAATTCGTCCATCGTCAATTCGCCGCGGCGAAAACGAGCGTAGAAATGATCCTCGGTTGACTCGGCTACGTTGTTTATCGGCTGATACGATCGGCGGATGATCACGTTGCGGACGCATTGTTCCAGCTCCCGATAGTTCCCCGGCCAGCCGTAGCCGGGCGGAAGATGCTCTTCGATCCAGCTCTTCACCTCCGCAAAGCAGCGGACTGCGTCGTCTTTCACGGTGCGCTGCGCCATGAACAGGATCAGGTCGTCCAGCACTTCCGGCGAATCCTCGATCTGCTGGCGCAACGACGGGGTCCGGATCAGGTCGGCGCACAAACGGTAATACAGGTCTTCACGGAACCGGCCGGCGCGGATTTCGGCCCGTAGATCGACATTGGTCGCGGCGAGGAGCTTGCCTGAGAACTCACGCACCTTGGTATCGCCGACCGCGGAGAATTTGCGGGTCTCGATGACGCGCAGCAGTTTCACCTGCACCGAAAGCTGCATCTCGCCCACCTCGTCCAAAAACACGGAGCCCGCCGGCGGACATACATCCAGCCACCCCTGCCGGTCTTTAATGGCGCCGGTAAACGATCCGCGCAGGTGTCCGAACAACTCGGACTCGATCAGCTCCGAGGGCAGTGCCGCTACATTAATCGGAATAAATGTTTCGTGCGCCGGCTCGTCAAATCGATGCCGGGCAGCGTCGAACTTCAGGTAGCGCGAACCGGCAATGGCGCGCGCCACCAGTTCCTTTCCGGTTCCCGATTCTCCGGTAATCAGCGTCGGGAAATCCGGCATGCGCGAGTACAGAGTCCGCCGGTAGCGCCGTAGATCGTGACTGAAAACCGATTGCCAGACTGAAGCCCGCAGCCGCGCGGCCGGCATGGAGTTGCCGATAATGTGATCGAAGATCAAATGAAACGCGCGCTGGATCTGCCGGAAGCAGGCGAAGACGTGTTCCGGCTCGTGCGCGGTCGCAAAGCGCTCCGGGCCGTCCGCGAAAAAGCGAGCCCAATCCGCCGCGAAGCGCTCATAGAAGCGCCAGTCGGAGGTCGCTCTCACGAATTCCCGGTAATAACGCTGATAGAGCAGATGATGGACACACTCTTCATAAAGCACCAGGTCTTCGGGCGGGACTTCCGGATTCTCCGTCAGGCGGAGGCGCAACTTTTCGATCAGCGGCTCAAGCCGGGCATGCAAGCGCGCCACATTGGGGCTGTTGGCGTCCGGCTCTTCCACCGAAGCGCTCCATACGGCTTCACTGGCCACGTAGTCCCGCCCCAGCGCGATTTGCTCATACTCTGTACGCTCGGGTAAAAATGGGTTACAGTAGGCAAGTTTCGAGACTGCGGAGAGAAAGCGCCGCTCCTGTGGGAGAATGAGGTTCATGTGCATAAATTGTACCAAGCTGTACTTTTAATGCGCGGATGCCTTGCTGACCTAGAGCGAAGCTAGCCGGTAAGTTAATGAGATCCCGGCAATTGACGAATATATGATGAATGGACGGCGTCTTGCCCTTAACTAGAGCATGAAGAACGAAACTGGCTACCACCGATTGCTAGGAAACAGCCGCTTCCAGGCTTTTCTGTGGACGCAATTCCTGGCCGCATTCAACGACAACGTCTATAAGATGATCGTCTCCGTGTTCGCCCTGGAAGCGACTGCCGGAGGCGCCGACAGCAGCCGTTATCTGGCGATTGCGGGCGTGGTGTTCGTGGTGCCGTTTCTGTTGTTCGCCGGTACCGCCGGGCAGATCGCGGACCGCTTCTCGAAGACCAGGGTGCTGCAGTCGACCAAGGCGTTCGAGATCGTCATCATGACTTTGGGGATCTTCGCGCTGCTGGCAGGCCGCATTGAAGGTCTGCTGGTAGTACTGTTTTTGTTAGCGACCCAAGCCAACTTCTTCAGCCCCGCCAAGTACGGAATTCTGCCGGAGATGTTGCCGGAGGCGGAACTCTCACGGGCTAACGGACTGCTGGAGCTAACGACCTATATCGCCATTGTGGTTGGCAGCAGCTTCGGTGGGTACCTTTACGATCACTGGAAAGGCTTTCCGCTGCGCATGGGCGGCACGCTGCTGGGGCTCGCCGTGGTCGGATCGCTCACCAGCTTGCATATTCCCAAAGTGCGCGCCGCCGGTTCCACGGAACCTTTTCATTGGAATCCTTTTAGTGAGATCGTGGCCGGCTGCCGCGAACTCTGGAAGAGTAAGCCTCTACTGCTGAGCGTCGCCGGCATTTCCTGGTTCTGGTTTATCGGCGCGCTGTTTCAAATGGCCCTGCTGCTGACCGGCAAAGAAGTCTTGCATGTCTCGGAAACTCAATCCGGATTTCTGATCACGGCGCTGGCGGCCGGCATCGGCATCGGCAGCGTACTGGCCGGGGCTCTTTCCGGCGATCACATCGAACTCGGTCTAGTTCCGTATGGCGGGGCACTGATGGGCGTATTTTCGATCGTGCTCGGTTTGACCAGCAACTACAACCTGGCCCTAGCGGCACTGGTCGGCATCGGTTTTGCCGGCGGCTTATTCGTTGTACCGCTGAACGCGTTTCTGCAGGAGGAGTCAGGCACAAAAGAGAAAGGCCGCCTGCAAGCCACCAACAACTTTATCAACATGGCCGGCATGATCGTGGCCTATGCAGCTTTGTGGATCTTGCATGATGTGATGCACTGGCGCGCCGATTGGATCGTGCTGGCTCTCGGGCTGGCCATGATCGCGGGCGCGCTGTATGTCGCGGCGTATTTGCCGGACCGCACGTTGCGCTTCGCGCTTTGGTGCCTGGCTAGTGTGCTGTTTCGCATTCGTGTGGAAGGGGCTCAGCGCATTCCGCGCCAGGGCGGGGCACTGCTGGTCTCCAACCATGTGTCCTTGGCGGACGCGGTTTTCGTGGGCTACGGCACGCCGCGCCTGATTCGCTTCCTGATGTGGAAGCCCTTCTTCGACATTCCCATCGGAGGGAGCGTGTGCCGGATATTGCACGCGATCCCGATCCCGACCGGCGCTCCGCAGGCTTCTCTGCGAGCGCTGGTTAGCGCGCGCCAGCAAGTCGAGGCAGGCGAACTGGTCGGCATCTTTCCCGAGGGCGGCATTACGCGATCCGGTGAGATTGAGCCTTTCCAGCGCGGTTTTGAACGTATCGTCCATACCGGCCAGAATCCGATTATCCCGATGCGGATTGACGGCATGTGGGGTCACCCGCTCAGCTACAAGGGCGGCCGCGCCTTGAAAAGCTGGCAGAACGTCTGGCGTCCGCAGGTGGTGGTCCGGATCGGCGAGCCGATTATGGAGCCGGTCACTCCCGCTGAGTTGCAGCAGATTATTGCCGACCTGCCGGAAGTAAAGGTCGCCACGGCCGCCGTTTCTTAGCAGCGATTTCCCGGCTGAATCCGCGTTGATCGGTGTCGATGGGCGGCTAATGATTCCGTCAGGTGTTGGTTCAGCGCCGCAGATTGATACTGGCCGCGGATGAACACGGATGAACGCGGATTCTTAATTTTCGACTAAGCTGTGCTGGTTCCTTGTCAATCCGTGTTAATCGGCGTTGACCGGCGGCTAATAATTCTGTCAGGTGTTGGTTCAGCGCCGTAGATCGATACTGGCCGCCGCCGATGAACACGGATGAGCGCGGATTCTTTCATTTTCCGGCTGAGCGGGTGCTGTGCCGGCTCCTTGTCACATCCGCGTTCATCGGCGTTGATCGGCGGCTTATAATTCCGTCAAGGTGTTGGTTCAGCGCCGCAGACCGATACTGGCCGCCGCTGATGAACACGGATGAACGCGGATTCTTTCATTTTCCGGCTGACCGGGTGCCGTGCCGGCTCCTTGTCACATCCGCGTTCATCGGCGTTGATCGGCGGCTAATAATTCCGTCAGGTGTCGGTTCAGCGCCGCAGATCGATACTGGCCGCCGATGAACACGAATGAGCGCGGATTCTTTCATTTTCCGGCTGAGCGGGTGCTGTGCTGGTTCCTTGTCACATGCGCGTTCATCCGCGTTGATCGGCGGCTACAATCCAGTCCGCCGTGCGCTCGGCCAGGCTTGCCAGCGCTCTCACGGCCAAAGCCAGGTGCTCTTCCTTTGTGTTTTCGATCTTATTGTGGCTGATGCCATTCAGCGATTGAACAAACATCATCACCGTGGGGATGCCGCTGCGCGCCACCTCGGCCGCATCGTGCAGCGGGCCGGAAGGCAAGCGGTGCGAGCTGCCCGCCGTCTCTGCAATGGCCGCCGCGCAGAGCTCGATCAGCACGGGATGAAACGGAATCGGCTCAATGCTCCAGATGCGGGACCAATCGACCGTGCAGCGCTCTTCCCGCGCGAAGCGCTCGCTGGCGTGGCGGGCCGCTTGATACATTTCAGCGAGCACGCCGGCATCCAGATCGCGTTGATCGAGCGTGGCTTCGCAGCGTCCCACCACCGCCGTGACGATCCCTGGAAAGGTCTTGACGCTTCCCATGGTGCATACCGCGTCGGCATGCTTTCCCGCGATTGCCCGAATCTCGAGCGCCAGTTTGGCGGCTGCGGCCAACGCGTCATGCCGCTCGTTCATGGGCGTGGAACCCGAGTGCGCCTCCTGGCCATGAAACGTAATCGCGTGCCGTTCTACGCCCTTGGTCCCGAGCACCACGCCCAGCGGAAGACCCAAGCGTTCGAGCACGGGTCCTTGTTCGATGTGGAGTTCCAAGTAGCCAGCGGCGTTTTTCTTCCCGGCCTGCGCTTCCGGAAAACGGCCGATCTCCACGCCGCAGCGGCGCAAAGCATCCTCTAGCCGAATCCCGTCTTTATCGGTTCGTCCTCGATCGGCTTCGATAGAATACGTTCCCGCAAAGGCCGACGAGCCTAGCAAACTTCGCCCAAAACGCGCGCCTTCTTCATCCGCAAAATCGACCAGGCGAATCGTTACCGGCGGCCGGCCATCGTACTGGTCGGCAAATCCGCGCAGAACTTCGAGCGCCGCCATTACGCCCAGACAACCGTCCAGCCAACCACCGTTCGGGACCGAATCCAAATGGCCCCCGAGCAGCAGCGCCTTTTCCGATTTTCCCGGCAAAGTGATCCAGCGGTTGCCTGCCGCGTCATAGTGATCCTCCACCGGGAGGCCGGCGAGTTTTGATGTGAACCACTGGCGCGCCTTCAGCCAGGTATCGGTCCACGCCACGCGTTGCGCGCCGTTGTCGTCGCCGGTCAACGCTCGGAGTTCTTTCAGTTCCGCGATGGTTCTGTTGGGATCGGCTTGCATGAGCAGGATTTGGTCTCCTCCGCGTGAGTCTATCATTGGCGGTGAGCGACGAGCGTCCGGGCGACGGTTCGGCTGCCAAGACCGCCGCCGCCTTGGGCGTTCCCCTCACTTGCGTTCGGGGCTGGAGGGTCGCTCGATCGTCAACAGCGGCGCGGGAGACTCTCAAGAGCCGCATACTGGAGGTATGCGGAAGAAGGTCATCGCGATCGCGCTCTTTCTCCTGTGCCTGCTGCTGGTCAGCTTCTCCGCCACGCCCTATGCCAAGACCGCCGACATGGCCGTGATAGCGGTTCGCTTCTCGCTGGTGATCGCCGTTTCCGTTTTGGTGATCCGGGAGAGATGGCGGAACCGGGATGGCGCATCTCGCAATCCAGATGCCGGCCGCGATTGGCTGCAGTGGATGCGCCGGTGGTTTACCGGCGATGTTTGAGGGTCGCGCCTACAGGTCTCCGGGCGCTCGCTCTTGTCGATGCCCAGCACGTCGAACCCGCCGGTTTGCTCCCGGAAAGAAAGGTCCTCGTCCACTGACCGGCCGAGCCGGTATTTTGTGAGAAACGCCTGCATGCGCGCCCGGTCACCGCTATTGAAAGCATCGAGATAGGCTTGGAGCGCGCGGCCCGCGGGCGTGTCGGGGACGGTCACAGGGGCCTGCGCCCAGGCGCAGGCCGCGCACGCGATCAGGAAGACAGAAGAAATTCTCGGCGCCATAATTCAGACTGTACTACTTCGCTCGAACCTGGGCCGCTCGAAGTATGATTCCAAGAAAATTGAGAGGCTCGGCTGGCTAACGGCACTACAGGTATGGTGCTATGTGGACTTAGTGGGGCGGGCACCCTCGCCCGCGCCCGGCCCCCCGGCCGGGCTTGCTGCAGTGCCATCGGGCAAGGCGGACGAGGGCGTCCGGCGCGGTCCGGGGGGACCACCCCACTTACATTGCTAGGGTTGCTGTTGCGAGCGATTGTCCTGTTTTCGCTCACGGCGCCGGCCTTGGCGCTTACCTTGCAAGAAGCCTATGACGCGCTCGCAGCCAAACAATATGATCGGGCGATCCAGGGCTTCGAGCAGGCCTTGGCGGTCGATCCCGGGCGCGCCACCATCCATAAGGATTTGGCTTATGTGCTCCTCAAGATTGGCGAAAACGAACGGGCTCGCGATCATTTCGCTGCCGCCATGCGGCTGAGATCCGGCCGACGACCATGTGGCGATGGAATATGCTTTTCTCTGTTTTGAGCCGGGGCAGAAAGCCACGGCGCGCCGCATCTTCGATCAGATTCGCAAACACGGAAACGCGACGGCCGAGCAGGCTTTTGAGAACATCGACCAGCCGCTGGCGGAAGGCATTGCGCGCTGGTCGGAGGCCGTGAGACTGGCGCCGGACAATTTCAGCGCTCACCAGGAACTGGCGCGGCTGGCCGAACAACGCGATCAGCTTGCGCTGGCCGCGGAGCACTATGAGAAAGCCTGGCGGCTGAAGCCGGAAGAGCGATCTTTGCTGCTGGATCTGGGCCGTGTCCAGCAGGAGTTGGGAGAAAAGGAGAACGCCCTGTCCGCGCTGCTGGCCGCTTCCCGCGGTCCGCAAACCAGAGCTGGCGAACAAGCGCGCGAGTTGTTGCCCGCGCGCTACCCCTACGTCTATGAATTCGAGCGCGCCATTGCCTTAGACCCGCGCAATACCGGATTGCGGCGGGAATTGGCTTATTTGCTGCTGGCGATGAATCGCGAACCGGAGGCCGAGGCCCAGTTCGCGCAACTGACGCAATTGGCGCCGGACGATCTGTTGGCCTCCGCTCAATTGGGTTTCTTGCGCTGGAAGCGCGGCGACCACGCGGGCGCACAGCCGTGTTTCGATCGGGTTCTCAAAGGAAATGACGAGCAACTGGCCGATCGCGTTCGCCTGGTGCTCTACGGTCCGCAAGCTCTGAAAAAGCGCGCGGATTCCGGTTCCGCGCAGGATGCCAAGACCATGGCGGCGCGCAGCCTGGAGGCCGGCTATCTGCCCGACGCCAAGACCTATCTCACCGCGGCGCATGAAGCCGATCCGGCCGATGCCTCCGTCGTTCTCAAGCTCGGTTGGGTGAATAACATCTTGCATGACGACCACGAAGCCATCCAATGGTTCAATGAAGCGCGCAAGAGTTCCGATCCAGCCGTCGCTTCTGAAGGCGCGCAGGCGTACGAGAATTTGCGTCCGGAGTTTGCACTGTTCCGGGTTACCACCTGGTTCTATCCACTGTTCTCTTCCCGCTGGCACGATCTTTTTGGATACGCGCAGACCAAAACGGAAATGAGGGTGGGGCATCTTCCGCTGCGGGTGTACTTTTCCACCCGCTTCATCGGCGACACGCGCCAAACCATCGGGTCTACCTCGGCCGGCGCCGTTCCGCAGTATCTTTCTGAAAGCTCGCTGATTTTTGGCATTGGTCTATCCACCTTCGTCTGGCATGGAATGAACGGGTGGTTTGAAGCTGGAGAGGCGGTCAAATATTTGCCCGATCGCAAGGACGTCGGGTCCGCGATCCCCGACTATCGCGGAGGTCTTTCCTATTCAAAAGGCGTGGGACATCTGCTGGCTTCGAGCCGCGGCTGGTTCGCGGAGACCAACGACGATATTGTGTTCGCGAGCCGGTTCGCCGACGACACGCTGCTGTATTTGCAGACCAGAGCCGGGTACACTTTGCCGCAATACGCCCAGTTGCATTCCCAGTTCTTTTGGAACGGCAATCTCACGGCGGACCGCCTGCGCCAATATTGGGCCAACACTATTGAAACCGGCCCAGGTATTCGTTTTCGAATGGACCCCATGCCCAAATCCATGCTGTTTTCCATAAGTCTGCTGCGGGGTGCTTACACCGTCAATGAAGGGAATCCGCGCCGTCCGAACTACTTCGATCTGCGCGCCGGACTTTGGTATGCCTTTACGCATTAGCAGGGGCGGCTTGTGGGGCCGGTTGTTTACCCGCCTGAAGCCGGCTTGCCAAGCCGCCGCGGAGTTAGGCGCTGTCATGAAACAACCAATTCAACCGCTCCCTAATCCGGCAAAGCCGGAACCAAACAGGCTTGGCGATGGTGCGCCACCGCTCCCTCACGGTCGCGGCTCCCAAGGAACAAGACCGCGAGATTTGGCATTAACTGCTTTATCGCCATTGGTTTGCGGCAAAGTAAAAAATCCGCCGAGAGCGGCGCTTGTTCCTGACGTTTTTGACCTGCGCCGCCGCGGCCAGGTCTGTCGCTCGGTAGAATTCCTCAAAGTTGGAGATTGTCGGCAGCCATGTTCTGATGCCCGTAAACACTGGGTGAAACGCTTGCGCCGAAAAATATTCTGCCAGAGGCGGCAAGAATCCAACCATGTAGGTACTGACGGTCAGGAAGTAGTGGCAAGGTTGTTTCATGACAGGCGCTTAGCGGATGGATTTCTGGCGGGCCTGCTTATCGCGATGCTCTGTTCTTCGGCGCTGGCCGCGCCCAGTTATACGTTCCTGGTCGCGATGGAGGAGCCTGGCCGGTGGCCGGCCATTCTCTCGTCTTCCGGTATGCTTCCAGCCGACGGCCGGCCGTCGAATGTTTTCGTATTGGGTGCGGCGCCGACTGGCGCTCCGGACGCATGGCTCCGGAAAATAGAACAAGGCGCCGTGGTCGTGGTGGAGGGCCAGTCGGACCTGGCGGTGGCCCTGGGTTTTCATGTCGCTGGCAAGCGAGTTACCGTGCGCAGTGTCGTCGATGAGCACTCTCCCCGCCTGGCCATCTATTGGGAAAAACCGCTCGAACTGCCCGTGTATTCCATTCCGGAAGGCGGGCGCGTCTTCGCGCACGAGCGTTGGGACAATGCTCCGCTGCTGGTTGGTTTGCAGCGCGGAAAAGGCGCGGTTCTCTGGCTGGCCACCTCCCCCGGCCAACTGGGCTATGAACGTTTCCCTTATTTGATTCAGGCGTTGGTCGACCTGGGGATCGAACTGCCTTTCCGCTCGGCGAAACAATGGGCGTTCTTCGACTCCGCGTATCGCAGCCGCGTGGACCTCGACTACTTCGCCGTGCGCTGGCGGCAGGCTGGAATCGCCGCGTTGCAGGTGGCAGCCTGGCATTATTTTGAGCCGGACGAAGGCCAGGACGCTTATCTGCGCCGGTTGATCGACGCCTGTCACGCACACGGAATTCTGGTATATGCCTGGCTCGAGTTGCCGCACGTGAGCGAGCGTTTCTGGGATCGGCACCCGGAGTGGCGGGAGAAGACCGCTCTGTTGCAAGACGCCCAGCTCGATTGGCGCAAGCTGATCAACCTGCAAAATCCGCAGGCTTTTCAGGCCGCGGCCACGGGGGTGAAGCAATTGCTGCAACGCTTCGATTGGGATGGCGTCAACCTGGCCGAGCTGTACTTTGAGTCGCTCGAAGGCGCGGCCAATCCAGCCCGCTTCACGCCCATGAATGACGATGTGCGCCGCGAATACAAAGCGCAGCACGGCATCGATCCTCTCGAACTGTTCCGCGACCAGAGCCTGCAATCGAAACTCCCGGAGTTTCTCGAGTATCGCGCGGGACTGGCGCGGCGTTTGCAGGAAGCCTGGATCGCCGAGTTGGAATCCGTCCGGCAAGCGAAGCCCTACTTCGATTTCGTATTGACGCACGTCGACGACCGGTTCGACAAACACATGCGGGATGCAATTGGCGCCGATGCCGCCGGCATTCTGCCCATCGCCGAGCGCCAGGGCTTTACTTTTTTAGTGGAAGATCCGGCCACTGTCTGGAATCAGGGCAGCCAGCGCTACTCGCAGATCGCGGCGCAGTACCGGCCGCTGGCGAAACGCGCGGACAAGTTGGCCATCGACATCAACATAGCCGAGCGCTATCAGGACGTCTATCCCACCAAACAACAAACCGGTACGGAACTGTTTCAACTGGTGCATGACGCTTCCGCCGCATTTCCGCGAGTCGCCCTATATTTCGAGAATTCGATTCTACCGGCCGACCGGCAAATCCTGGCGTCCGCCGCGGCGAAGGTCGGCAAATTCGAGACTCACGACGGTGTACTGACCATTTCGTCTCCGGACGGAGTCGGCCTGGCGTGGCAAGGGCCGGCTCAAGTGGACGGACGCCCGTGGCCCGTGCGTGACGCTGCTACAGTCTGGCTGCCGCCCGGCGAGCATGTGGTTCAGGTGTCCACTGAGGACCCGGTGATGCTCCTAAACGACTTCAACGGAACGCTTCGCGCCGCTACCGCGCTGCGGAAGGGGCTCGAGTTTTCCTACGAAAGCAACAGCCGCGCGCTGGCCACGCTCAGCGCGAAACCGGCGCGCGTGGAAATCGACGGCGAGGTGTTAGAGGGGGGAAACGGACTTGTGCTGATGCTGCCACGAGGGCAGCATGTTGTGACGGTGAGCCAATAGATTTGTGGCCCGATTCGACCGCCAGGAATTCCACTACGCGGCAACTTGCCGGTCGTCACTGCGTTGGCCAACGCGACGGCCCGTCTGCTGGCAAGTGTGGTTTTTGTCGGTTGTTGCCGGTGTTCTTTGAAAATTGGAGTCATTTCTGTTCGACAATAGTGAAAGAATAGTCCTTTGATTGGCCAACCTTCGCTACTAACAGTCTGTCCGCTCTGGAACCCCCGGGTGCGACGCTCCCACGGCGGACGGAGATATTACACAGCGCCAATGAAATGCACTCTGTGTGGCTCGAAAGTTGCGGCGTCCTTAGCCGTGTGGAAGCGAAAGTGGAAGAAAGAACCGATCTGCGTGGTTTGCGAGCCCTGCTCAGTTACGGTCGAAGTACTCGACCCAGATTCAAACGCCCTGTTGACCGAGGACGATTCAAACTGACTCACTAGCGCGGCGCATTGCGGTTCAACGGAGTCGCCCCAGCCACATAACTCTCAGGATACGGTGTGAAGCGAGCAGGTGGAGTACGTCGCTTTGAATCTTAGACAGCGGCACGGCACGCCTGCTCGATCTGTTCGGCCAGCCGCCGCGCTTCGCGATCTCCCTCGATGCGCAAGGCACGGGCGACGACCAGCGCGTCTTCCTTTGCCGGATTCTCCAGCATGCGCTTGTTCCAGAGCGCGCGGATTCCGTATTGAGCAAAAGCGCGGCGATAGAGCGTAGCGAAATCTTCCGGTGGTATCGGCTGCGCGGTCACTGAACTAATAGTATGTCAGGACCGGATCGGCCTCAGTCACGACACCAACGCATGCGTCACGCGCGTGGCCAACTGATCGAAACTCAAAATCTCATACAACGTCGGATCGGACATGATCCGCGACACCAGCGCGCTGTGCATCGCATGCCCAGCCCGCTCCGCGATCACGTGGCCCAGCAACGGTTTGCCGATTAGCGCCAGGTCGCCAATCAAATCCAGCGCTTTATGCCGGCAACACTCGTCGGCAAACCGCAGCCCGCCTGGATTCTGCACGCCCGTCCGGTCAAAGCATATCGCGTTGTCCAAATTGGCGCCGCGAATCAGCCCCATGTTGCGCAGTTGGTCCAGTTCGTGGACAAAGCCAAACGTACGCGCTGGGGCAATCTCCTGGGCGTAGCGTTCCGGCGTCACCTCCAGATCAATCGTCTGGCGCCCGATCAGCGGATGATCCCACTCGACGTCACAGGTCAGAAGAAACTGATCGGCGGGCAGAATCGAGATTCGCTTGCCTTGGCTCTCGACCATCACCGGCCGCCGGATCCGTAAATAGCGCCGCCGCCGCCGGTACTGCTTCAGCCCCGCTTCGCGCAATAAATCGACATAAGGTTGACCGCTCCCATCGAGAATAGGCACTTCCAGATTGTCGATCTCAATGAGCGCGTTATCGATGCCCATGCTGTAGAACACGCTGAGCAAATGTTCGGTGGTCGAGATGAGCACGCTCTGGCGCATCAAACTGGTGGCATAGCTGACGCGCGCCACATACCGCCAACTGGCGGGAACGGCGAAATTGTCCAGATCGGTTCTTAAGAAAACGATCCCGGTAGACGGCGGCGCGGGGAGGATCCGAATCGAAACCGGAACTCCATGATGGAGACCAACACCCTTGGCGGATACCGGACGCTGAACGGTGGTCTCAAATCGCATTTCCACTCCCCAGTCGCCCGTGTCTAAGTGAGGAATCGTAGCCGGCGCCTGCAACGGCGGTGTAAGACTCATGAAAGGCTCTATTCTAGCAACAGCTAACCCAGTTGGTACCCCTATGATTCAAAACGGTTTGTAAAGTTTCGTATGTGGCAAAATCGCCACACGTTTTGAGGCAAATGCGTGGCGGAATCGCTGCAGATCCACGCTATCCTGGGAGGTGCGAATGCAACGTCCCCGGCTTTTCCTGATCGATTCGTTCGGCTATATTTTCCGCGCTTACCACGCCCGTGCTCGCAGCGCAGCGCCGCCGATGCGCACCACCACCGGGATTTCCACCGAGGCAGTCTACATTTTTCACAACATGGTCCGCAAGCTGCGGGAGGCGTACCACCCTGAATACATCGCCGCCGTCTTTGAAGCCGGCAAGACATTTCGTGAGGAGGCCTATGCCGGGTACAAAGCCAACCGCACCGAAATGCCGCCCGATTTGGGCGACCAGATCCCGTACATCCGCCGCCTGCTTGAAGCGCAGCGTGTGCCGATTCTCCAATTCCCGGGCTTTGAAGCCGACGATGTGATCGGCGCCATCGCGAAACGCGCCATTGCTAAACCAGGATGCGCCGAGTGCGACGTGGTGATCGTGTCCAGCGATAAAGACATGCTGCAACTGGTCACGGATCGCGTTCACATGTACAACCCGGTGAAGGAAGACGTCTGGTACGATCCCGCCACAGCCGAGGAGTTCATGGGCGTCAAGCCGTCGCAGGTTGCCGACTTGCTGGCGCTGAAGGGGGATTCCATCGACAATATTCCCGGCGCGCCTGGCATTGGCGACAAAGGGGCGCGGGATTTGATCCAGCGCTTTGGCTCAGTGGAGAACGCCCTCGAACATGCCGCTGAGGTCGAGCGCAAAATGTATCGCGAGAGCCTGCAGAACAACCGCGAACAGATCCTGCTGAGCAAGAAACTCGCCACTATCGATTCCAGCGTCCCGATCGATTTCGATCTCACCGGTCTCGCGGCGCACGAACCGGACCTGGCTGAGCTGAAGAAGATCTATAAGGAGCTGGAGTTTTTCAGTCTGCTGAAGGAACTCGGTCCGACGGAAGATTCGCACACCCGGGACTACTTGACGCTCGAAACGCGCGAGGCCGTCAGCCAATATCTGGCGGCAATTCCTCCCCTCACGCCGGTCGCCGTGGCGTTGCAAACACCCAGCCGTCAAGAAGATATGCTGGCGGTGAGTATGCTCGGCGTGGCCTATAAGCCGGGCGAAGCGCGCGCCTTTTCGCTCGATTTTCTGGACGCCGCCCGGCCGTTGCTCGAAGACGCGGGCCATCCGAAGATCGCGCATGACGCGAAGGCGTTACTGCTGGCGCTCGGCAAGCACGGAATCGCGCCTCAGGGTTTTCAGCACGATGTGTTGCTGTATGCATTTCTGATGTGCGCCGATCCCTCGTCCTGCACGCCGGAAATCCTGGCCGAGCGTTATCTGGACCGCAAGCTCACTTCCTCGGCCGAAGAGCAGGCGGATTCCACGCGAACCATCTTCGACCGGATCAACACCGAAATCGACGCCCAGGGCCTGCGCGATATTTACGAGAAAATCGATTTGCCGCTGACGTTCACCCTGGCGCGCATGGAGCAAACCGGAATCCGGATCGAGCCGGCGCAGTTGAAAGTGCTTTCCGTGCGCATGGACGTGGAATTGCAGCGCTTATCCACGGACATCTACGATCTCGCCGGCAAGCCGTTCAACATCAATTCTCCGCAACAATTGGGTAAAGTCCTGTTTGACGACATGCAGCTTCCAACGCCGGTGAAATATGGCAAGGGAAAAACGATTTCTACCGCTGCCGACGTTTTAGAGGGGCTTGCGCCCAACTATCCCATCGCGAGCAAAGTTCTGGAGTATCGCCAGCTTTCGAAATTGAAGGGTACGTACGTCGACGCGCTGCCGCTGCTGATCGATTCGGCCACCGGACGTCTGCATACCACCTTCAACCAGATCGGCGCGGCGACCGGCCGGCTGTCGTCTTCGAACCCGAATTTGCAAAACATTCCCATCCGCACGGAACTGGGCCGCGAGATCCGCGCCGCCTTTGTGCCGCGCCAGGGCTGGACGATGGTGGTGGCCGATTATTCCCAAATCGAGCTGCGGCTGCTGGCCCATTTCTCGAAGGATCAGCGTTTGACGGATGCGTTCCGCAATGGCGAAGACATTCACACCCGGACGGCCGCGGAGGTTTTCCGTGTCCCGCCTCTCATGGTCACGCCGGAAATGCGCCGCGGCGCGAAAGCGGTCAATTTCGGCATTGTTTATGGCCAGACGGCGTTTGGCTTGGCGGCCAGTTTGGGGATCGATCGTAAGGAAGCCGAAGCCTATATTCAGGCCTACTTCGAGCTTTACGCCGGCGTGAAAAAGTACATTCAGGCGACGGTCGCCGAAGTGGGGAAAACCGGCTATGCCACCACGCTGTTTGGCCGCAAACGCCCCATCCCGGATATGCACAGCCGCAATGCGAATGCGCGATCCTTCGCCGAGCGTACGGCGGTGAATACGCCTTTGCAAGGCACCGCCGCCGACCTGATTAAGCTCGCCATGATCCGCATCGACAAACTTCTGGAGCAGGAGGGTAGGCAGACCCGCATGCTGCTTCAGGTGCATGACGAGCTGGTGTTCGAAGCGCCGCCCGAAGAAGCGCCCGGGATCGCAAAGATGGTCAAGCACGAAATGGAAAGCGTGCAAGCGCTGGCGGTGCCGTTGATTGTGGACGTCGGGATGGGGCCGAACTGGCGGGATGCGAAATAGGAATCTAGCTCATGACATTCGCCGAATTCGAACTTCTTCCCGACATCGAAGGGAAGCGGGAACTGATCGAAGGTGAAGTCACGGTCATGCCCCCACCAGAACTCGCTCATTCGCGTATCGGCAAGCAAATCTTCATTTTGTTTTTAGCTCATCTGCCGGAGACTCGCATCTGGCCGAACCACACCGGATACCGAATCGCCCAAGGATGGGTTGAGCCGGAAGTAAGCGTGGGTTGGCCCGATCAACGGCGCGACGCAAAATACTTCGTCGGCTCCCCAATGATCGCCGTTGAGATTCTTTCGCCTGGTGAGGAGATGGATCCTAAGCTCACGCACTACTTCGCGGAAGGCGCGCTGGAGGTCTGGGTGATTGACGCCAAGCGCAAAACCATGACGGTGTACTCGCGGCAGAACGATCAGGTGGTTCGCCGTGTGGTGGATCGCGAGTATCGCTCCGAGGCCGTACAGGCAACTTTTTCGTTGGCCGAAATCTTCGAGTAGAAACCGGCGCAAAGCGCGCCGATGTTACAATACGGGTGTCCTGCGGCGGCTGTAGCTCAGTTGGTAGTAGCGCCAGATTGTGGTTCTGGATGTCGTGGGTTCAAATCCCACCAGCCGCCCCAAAATAACTCCCGAGAGTCCGCAGCGGCGTTAGAGAGTCTGCAATAAGTTTCGCATTTCGCCGCATGTTACTCTGAAATCGCACCCCAGTGCCGCTCATGCGATTTCGCGTCACTTTCGCCTTTTGCTCTGTGGCGATCCTCTCCGCGTGGGGCGTCCTGCGCGCCCAGAAACCCTTCAAAGAGTATCCGGCGATCGAGTACGAGAATTTTCCAAAGCCGCCGGATTGGCAAGGGAAAGCGGAGTGGGTACGCGCGCGGCTCCGATATCCCGACATTTACGGCTATCCCGACCATCCTCGCTTTGCGATGCGTGACGGCAGTCCTTTTCCTGGCTACTGGACCATGGATTACCCGCGCTCGGATCGCCATTTGTTGGCTGGCATCCGGCGGCTGACTCGCATCGACACCCGCTCGATTGAACAGGTGGTGACGCTCGATGGCACGGACGATGTGTACAACTGGCCGGTGCTCTACGGGGTTGAGGTCGGGCACTGGGATTTGGGCGACGCGGAAGCGAAGCAATTGCGCGAGTATCTAATGCGCGGCGGATTCTTCATGTGCGACGACTTTCACGGTACGGAACCTTATCATGGCGTCAGGGAGTGGGACACGTTCACGCGCAGTATGAGCAAAGTCTTTCCGGATCGTCCGATCGAAGAAATTCCGGATGACGATCCGATTTTTCACACCCTGTTTGACTTGCAGGAACGCTTTCAGGTGCCTGGGGCGCAGTATTTCGAAAGCGGCGTCACGTATGAGGACGGCGAGACGGGGAAGATTCCTCACTGGCGTTGCATTCGCGACGACAAGGGCCGCATCATGGTCGCGATCTGTCACAACATGGATCTCGGCGATGCTTGGGAGTGGGCCGACGATCCGCGCTACGCGGAGAAATGGGCGTCATTGGCTTACCGCATTGCAGCGAACTATTTCGTTTACGACTTGACCCACTAATAAGGAACTCTGCCCGGCCGTCCGGTGTCTGACTGATGGAATGGCGATCAGCTATCGGATGACCAGCGCCGTTGTCCTGCTCGTCGCGCTGGCAATGGCCTTGACGCCCGAACCTCAGTTGGTACGACCGCGGATTTTCGCAGGCGGTAATGTTATCCAGCTCGATCCGTGTACCATGTGGGAACAAATCAGTTGGATCAGTCGCCTCTCGTTGCTGGCGTGGCTGGTTACTTTCCTCATGCTCTTGATCAAAGGACTTCGGAATCGTGCGGCTCGGCGATCTGTCGCTCTCGTGAGCTTGCTCGCCTTCGGCTTTGTCTCGCACGATGCGCTTTGGCATGTTAGGCACTGCGATTCCGTACTCGGAATGGGCGAATTCGTTCTGTGGGCGTTAGCGGTGAGCCTGATGTGCCTGCGCCACATTCTTCAACGTCCGGCTCGGGCTTCAACGTCCGGCTCGGGAAAGTTGTTGAGGCTCGATCGAGACAAACTCAATCGCGGCCGCTTTCGTCAGAATTCGCCGCAAATAGTCTATCTGGCCCAGATGATAACTCAGGTGCCCGTACAGCGAAAACAGCAACTGAGCGGTGGCACATGGGGCGGAGTAGACCTTCTCCGGGTAAATCGCGTCCAATTCGGCGCCGGATAAGCCGGATACGACACGCGGGACCAGTTCTATCACCGCTTCGATTCTTTGAATCAGGTTCTCTTTGCCGAGAGCCTGAGTTGAGAACTCTAAATCGCGTTGCCGGCTATACGGCACTTTTCCCAACTGCCGGCCTACGTATTCGCGTAAATTGCCCTCAATGTGGAGCGCCAGGTTCCCCGCCGGGTTGGCGATCGGTGGAAGTACCTGCCATAAGGTCTCCTCGCCGGGGAACGCGTTTAGCTCCTGCACCAGCCGCGTCAAGTCGCGCCGGAACAAACCAGCCAGGTCTGTAGCTGTGCTCACCGTCCGGCCGACACGCCCAGCGCCGTTCCCTTGTGGTAATTCGGAAACGCCGGGCGATGCGGCTCCGGTAGCGGGTTCTTCTTCAAATCGGCCATGGCCAGTTCGACGGCTTTCTCCAACTGCGTATCATGCCCGGCGCGCCAGGCTTTGGGATCGAGTTCGACCTCATAATCCGGGTCGGTTCCGTGATTCTCCACTTCCCACTTGCCGGCGGGCGAGAAAAAGCCAAAATGCGGCGACGTCACCGTGCCGCCGTCGATCAGCACCGGATAACCGCCGATGCCCACCAGGCCGCCCCAGGTTCGCTTGCCCACCAGCGGTCCGAGCTTGGCGCTCTTGAAAAGCCACGGCAGCATGTCGCCGCCGGAACCCGACCATTCGTTCGCCAGCATTACCTTGGGACCAACGATAATCTTGCCGGGCGTCGTGTAAATGTCGCCGTCGCGCGGGCTCCAATAATTCCACACCGGACGCCGCAACTGGTCGATGACGTAATCGGCGGCCAGTCCGCCGCGGTTATAGCGCTCGTCCACCACCGCGCCTTGTTTATCGGTCTGCGCGAAATAATAGCGATTGAAATAGGTGTAACCGCCATTGCCGGTATCCGGCAGATGGATATAGGCGAGCTTGCCTCCACTCATCTGGTCCACCTTGCGCCGGTTGTCTTCCACCCATGCCAGCGTCCGCAGGCTGGTTTCTTCATCCAGCGGCACTACGGTCACCTCGCGCGAGCCATCGCCATTCGGATTGGGCCCAACTTTGAGGACCACGCTCTTTCCGGCCAGCCCCTGGAAAAACGCGTATACGTTATCGCTATCGCGCAGCTCTCGCCCTCCGACGGCCAGCAGATATTCGCCGCTTTTGACGTTGACGCCGGGTTGGGTGAGCGGGGCTCGCGTCTGCGGATTCCAACTCTCGCCATCGAATACGCGCGCGAACCGGTAACGGCCATTTTCGAGTTTGTAATCCGCGCCGAGCATTCCCACCTTCACGGGCTTCGAGTCGTCGTCCATGTCTCCGCCCCGAATGTACATGTGACCCACCGAAAGCTGGCCCAACATTTCCATGAACAGGTAATTCAAGTCAGACCGGTCCGCCACGGCGGTCAGATAAGGTCCGTAACTTTCTGAGGCGGCCTGCAGATCGAGCCCATGGAAATGCGGATCGTAGAAGAACTCACGCTCGATGCGCCAGGCTTCGTTGTACATCTGCTTCCACTCGGCAACGGGGTCGATTTGCGTCTCCATGCCGTCTAACTTCAGCGCGCCCTCGCCGGGTTTCGGCGGCGCGGCGGCTGAGACCAGCAGGTATTTGTTTTCGGGCTCCGCGATCAGCACCTTCTCGCCGTTCTCGGAGACGGTGAACCGGCGCACACCGGCGAAAAACTGCTCGGCTTTGCGTTTGCTCAAATCAAATCGTTGGAGCGTGCGGCCATTCGGTCCGCGAGCCGCCGCCGGGCTGACCGGCGACTCGATGTAAAACAGAATGCCAGTCTTGCCGGCTTCAAGTTGCGAGTAATTGCGCGCCGGAATGGGAAGCGGCACAATCCGCTGCGAGATACCGTCCAGGTCGATCTTGACGTCTACTTTTTCTTTTTTCTTGGCATCGTCCTTTTTAGCGTCGTCTTTCTTGGCGTCCGCTTTCTTGTCGCCGCCGTCTTCCGGGACGGCTTTCTCCTCGTCGCTCTCCGGGGCAAACGGCGAAGGATCGTTCTTGTTCAGGACCACCAAATACAGCGAACGCGTAATGGAACGGCTCAGGTTGGATAAGTCGAGACCCACCAGCGTCGGGCCATCGTCGGTGGAAGCGCCAAAGTACAGATATTTTCCGTTCTTGTCCCATGTGGCGAACTCGGCGTCGCTCATGCCGTCGGTAATCTGCGTGGATTTACCGGACTCGATCGAGTACACAAATACCGCCGCTTGGGCGCTCTTCAGTTCGCGGTTGTAGGCGATCCATTTGGAGTCTGGCGACCAGACCGGACGCATGATCCCGCTGTTCTCGAAAAGATTGGTATCGATCTTGACCGGCGTTTCTTTTTCGATATCCAGCCACCAGATGTTCTGATGCTTATCAACGTAAGCGATCTTCTTGGAATCGGGCGACCAGGCCGGGTCGTAATAGTAGCTGGGATGCGGACCAAGCGCGATTTTCTTCACGGTTCCGAGGCCGCTTTGATCGCGCAGGTGGAGCTGATACTCGCCGGACTCGTCGGAGAAATAGGCGATCCATTTGCCGTCGGGCGACCAGGCGGGTTCGCGATCGGCCGCTCCCGAAGATTGCGTCAGATTGCGGATATCGCCCTTTTCCGCGGGCACGGTAAATATGTCGCCGCGCGCTTCAAATACGGCGCGCACGCCGGAGGGCGACAGCCCCATGTTTTGAATCTGCTTGGAGGCGTTGACAAAACGCGGACGCACGCCAGCCAGGTCGCCATCGACATGAATCGGGACCAGGGTGTCGTGCTTGGTCTTGAGATCGAAGAGATGAATCTCCCCGAACCGTTCGTATGCAATCGCGTCCGAGCAGGCGGAGGCGGACTTGATGTCGAGCTTGGACGGCGGTGTCAACGGCGCCGAGACTTTTTTGGTAGTGACATCATATTCGTAAAGCGCGGCGGGCCCTTCGCGATCGGAGACGAAATAGATCTTGGTGCCGACCCACATGGGCGAAAAATCATTGGAGCCGGTCCGCGGAATTTTGGTGACGCTGGAATCCGCCAGATCGGCGATCCAAAGAGGCGTGGCGCGGCCGCCGCGATAATTCTTCCAGGCTTGATCGGCCCGCGCCAGAGGCGAATAAACCAGGTGCGATCCATCCGGCGAGAATGCGCCCATGGTGCCCGCGGGCAAGGGGATCTCTTCCGGGAAGCCGCCGTTCAGGTCCACCGTAAAGAGCTTCGGCTGGCCATTGTGCGTGCTGCCAACGTTGAAGAACACAACCCGTTTGCTGTCGGGCGTCCAGCCGGTGGCGACGTCTTGACCCGGATGAAAGGTCAAGCGCTTGGGTTCGCCTCCCGTGGCCGGAATCACGTAAACATCGGTATTGCCGTCCAGCACGGCTGTGAAAGCGATGGTCGCGCCATCCGGCGAAAAGAGAGGATTGGCGTGGCTGCCCCGACCGGATGTGAGCCGCGTGGCTTCTCCGCCGGCGCGAGGAACGCTCCAAAGGTCGCCGGCGTAGGCAAAAACGATTTCGGTTTTGTTGACCGTAGGGCTGCGAAATAGAGTCGCAGCGGAAAGAGCGCAGCAGGACAGAAGCACGAGCACGCGTGACAGCATATGTTAGAGGATACTATTTTGCGATTCCCATAAGGCGGGCGTAGGTCATAGCCTCGCCAAAATGTTCGGCGATCTGCGCTTCTAGAGCGATGAACACGCCCCGCTGGTTAGTGGTCTGGCCGGAGAACCGGACCTCGTGGATCAGCGTGCCGCCTCGGGCGCTTTCCATGGCTTTCCGGACCGCGGAAAAGCTTTCGGCCAGAGTTGCGGATTCGTTAGGCGGCGCAGACATCGCGATCGCCAACAGGCGTTGATTGCTGGTGGCGATCGCTTGGAGAACCTCACGGAACGAGCGCATGCCCGGCGCCGGCCGCCAATCGTATTTGTCCTCGGGAACAGATTTGGCCAACTCCAGCACCTTATCTTCGAGGCTGGAGAAGGTCAGCAGCAAATCGGCGGCGGGTTGCTCATTGGGAACATCCTCCACCGAGAGCAACTCGACGTCGAAGATCAGTTCGGCGCGCGGAGGAACGCCCGGCGGATTACCGCGCACGCCATATGCCAGTTGATACGGGAGAAACAAGCGCCGTTTGCCGCCGACGCGCATGCCGTCGAAACCGAGCTCGAAACCAGCGATCACCTGCCTCCGCCCCGGGATGAACACGAACGGATTCTTAGGGTCCGTTACCGCGCTGAACTGCTTGCCGTCGCGAAGCCAACCGGTATAGAGCAGGCGATAACGTTGGCCGGCGCCAGCGAGCGGACCCGTCCCTTGACGGACGTCAATGTAATGGACTTTGGGGCTCTCCTGAACCGCGCCTTCCACCGGTGGGACTGGCGCAGGTAAGCGAGGATCGAAGCTTTGAGCACAGAGACCCGTCAGCAGGAACAAGGAAACGGCGATGAGACGCATAGCCGATTGTAAATGCTGGAAAATTCAATTTGCCGCGAAAGCTGGAGCGCGCGAACCATCCAGCCGGTACAACGAAACGTCCGGATCGCGATAGACCTCGGTGACGCCAGCCTCCCGCCGCAGAGCTTTTTCCACCTTCGGATTCTCGGCGTGCTGCAGAAAAATGTAACCGGCGCCGAGTTCCGCGCGCATGGCGTAGCCGATTGGGGTCCGTTCGCTTTTCTGACACTGTTCGCGGCCACAGGTGGTAGTTTCATCGTCCGACATATGTCGCCAGAGCCAGTATTTGTGGTGATCGGACACATACAGCATGGTAGGCTCGATGCCCACGACATAACGGGTGCTGGAATTCAGAAAAAACAGGAACTGGTAGTCGGCCCATTTCGCGTTGGCCACCAAATCGGCGGGGGCGTGTGTGTGTAGGTAGGCCGCGGCGTTCCGATAGCGATCGAGGGAGGGCGCCGCGACGACATAGGCATACGTCAGCCAAACGTGAATGCAGCAAGCCATCGCCATGGGAACCAGCGCGTAGGGAAGATCCTTTCGCCAGGCGGCTAGCTTCGGAGTAAGGACCGCGGCCGCGAAGAGCGTGGCGAATAGAACAAAGAAATCCGCGGTCCGCCCAACTCGCACCGTTCCGAGAAGCGTAATCGCGGAAGCCGCCAGCAGCAGGTCCGGCGCGGCCCAGCTTCGGTCTCGCCGCCCGCGGATCCGAAAATACACCGCCGCCAACCACACGCTGACCACCGGTAGCGAAGATAGAGTCCAAAACGCCCAACTGCTCAACGGATAGAGTTCGAGGCCGATCTCCACGTGAGCCCTCGCTGCGATCTCGGTGACGCTCGCCTGCACCAAATCGAAGCGCAGGTTCTCCGGAAAATATGGATTCAACAAAAGCCCCAACACGATTCCAGCCCCGGCGGACAAGGCTAGCCGCAACGCCGCGCGATTTCGCCGCAAAAGCAGCCAGATTCCGGGGCCCAGCGCGGCCAGAAAAAATATGGAGTAAGAGGCGGCGTTCAGCGCGCACACGATGGCGAGAGCGAGCGGACGTTGCTTCAGGGTGAACAGAAGAGCCAGCAGCGTCAGCAGAATCGAGAGCAGGAACGGACGGGTGAGCGTGTCGCGGCACAAAGCGGAACTGCTGCCTGTCAGCGCTATCAGCACCCAGATTGTCCGGTAACTCGCGCCGAGATGCCGCAACAAGAGAAATAGCGCATAGGCAATTCCACCCAACAAAGCGGAAGCCAGCAGCTTGATCGCGGTGATCAGCGGAAATATGGTTGTCAGTGGCAGCAGCAGGATATGGAAGCCAAACCACGGGTCCACTGGTTTGGGCCAGAAAAAGGGAAGGCTCCAGGTATTGGTGAAGACCGCGTGCGGCTCAGTCAGATACCGCGAAGCCTCTTTGGCATGGCGGTAGGCATCGAATCCGCCCGGCAGATCGGGGGTTGCGCAAAGGAGCAGGAAGAAGCTGGCCGCGATCAGCAGACAGACAAATACCTCATTCCAGCGGCCTCGGGGGCCGACGCTCGGAGCATCGGAGTACAAGTCTATCTATCGGCTGGCTACAGGCAACTCTTCAGGGCAGCGCGAGAGCGCTCTCACACGCGATAATAGTCCGGGCGCCAGGTTACTACGGCCTTTTTGATATCTTTGTTGGAAAGATTCTGGGACAGCGCCTTTTCCACTAAGCCCGAGACCTCGGCGTCGGATGCGAAGCGCAAGGCTATCAGTTGCGACTCCGTTAAGTCGCCGATCCTGGAGCGCAGCGGATCGCCACACAAACTCGCTAAGCGCAGCCGCTCTTCCAGTCGAATCAACCGGTCCTGCACCTTCAAAGCGTAGATGCGGGCTTTGAAACCGGCCAGCGTGACGGCGACCGCCAGCAGGAACAGGATCCACGGCGTAACACCGCCGTCATAGTGCCTGACCAGGTGGACGATCGTCAGGATCAAAGTCACCAGCAATACTGGCATCAGTACAAAATGAAACGGCGGGTCGAACTTTCCATGATTGGCGAGGTTCTGCGGCTTGCGTTCCATGAGGTAATTCTCCTTTAGGTGGTACGGTCATTATCATACAGTGCGAAAATGAAACCACATGGTGCGCGATGGCATTTTCTATGCCTTAGGGTTGACGGCTGCCGGGTTCCTGGTAGGGTATCTGGCGAGTCCGCTATTCGGGCTTCCGCTCTATCTGCTGGCGGTCTTCTGTCTCTATTTTTTTCGCGACCCGGAGCGCGCCATTCCCGCGGGACCGGTGGCCGTTTCTCCGGCTGACGGAAAAGTGGTCAGTGTCGTCGATAGTGTCAAAGACATGCGCGTCAGCATTTTCTTGAACATCTTCGACGTACATGTGAATCGTTCGCCGATCGGCGGTAAGATTACGAAGATTCAGTATCAACGAGGAAAGTTCGTAAACGCCGCGCACGCAGCCGCCAGTTCCCAGAACGAACAGAACATTCTCACGGTGGAAGGCGAAGGCACCCGCGTGGTCTTCTCGCAGATCGCAGGACTGATCGCGCGGCGCATTGTCTGCTACAAAAAGCCAGGCGACATGGTCGAAAAAGGCGAGCGCATCGGCCTGATCAAATTCGGATCGCGAGTGGACGTTTTCTTTGGACCCGACTGGGAAGTGACGGTATCTCCAGGAGAGCGGGTTGCGTGCGGCTCCAGCATATTGGCCCGCCGGAAGCAGGATTAAATGCCAAACTTCTCCGTGCGCGAGAGCCTGATCGACCCGAAATCGCCCACTCGCCGGCCTCGCCGCGCGGCTTATGCACTTCCTACTCTGTTCACCGCGGGCAACATTTTTCTAGGCTTCATTGCCATCGTGCAAGCTGTGGAAGGCGCCCTGCTTGGCAATAGCGGCGACCTGGGCGAGAATTCTCATTTTTCGGCCGCGGCGATCGCCATTGGAGCGGCCGTTGTGCTCGACGGATTGGACGGCCGCATCGCCCGGCTGACCAACACGGTCAGCGCTTTCGGCCGCGAGATGGATTCGCTCGCCGATGTCATCACCTTCGGCATCGCCCCGGCGGTTTTGGCCTACATCTGGGGAGTGCAATTTGTCGACCCAGGCGGCTTTCTGCAGGACCACCGCGCCGGATATTTCCTCGCGTTCCTTTTCTTACTGTGCGGAGCGGTGCGGCTGGCCCGCTTCAACGTCCAGACCAATCCGATTCCGCGCAATCCCGGGCGTCCGGATCGCAAGTATTTCGTCGGCCTGCCGATTCCGGCCGCCGCGGGCATGGTCGCTTCAGTCATCTTTGCCGCCGGCAGCGAACCGCTGACCTACTGGATTTGGTCGGCCCTGTGGCTCGCCCTGCTCGGTACTTTGAGCTTTTTGATGGTCTGCACCTGGCGCTATCCCAGCTTTAAACAAGTGAATCTGACCGGGCCCCGTTCGCCTTTGATCCTGATTCTCTTTGGCGCTCTGATTTACATGATCGCGAACTTTCCGCATCCGGTGTTAGTGGCGCTGTCGATTGCCTACGTTGGCAGCGGCATCGTGCTGCGCCTGGCGGGTGTCCTCAAGCGTTTGCGTCACTCCCCGCCGGCGCCGGAGCAACAGGTTGGCTAAGGTAAAAAGTGTCCCCATCGCGCTGGTTGGCGGGGAAACTCTGCTCGGCAAGGAACTTCGAGAGCTGCTCGAAAAATCGTTGGCCAGCAAAGTAACTCAATACAGTTTGAGCGCGGGCGGCGACCAGAAGGCGGACCAAGCGGAGTTGATTCCGCCGCTGTCCTCAGCCGACTGGAAAGCCACTCCCGTTCTGGTTCTGGCTACGGCGGAGAAGGGCGATTTCTCGCAGCTAATGCTGTCAAAAGCCAAATTAATTGTCGATGCCGCGGGCCTCCTCGAGCATAGTCCCGAAGCACGGTTGCGCGCTCCCCAGGTGGAGGACGTCACGCCGCCCGCAACGCGCGCCCCTGTTTCGCTTCGTGTCGAGGTCATTGCGCATCCCGCGGCGATCGCGCTGGCACTCATCTTGAAAGAGATCCACCGTGTCAGTCCGATCCGGCGCTGTGTTACGACGATCTTTGAGCCGGCCAGCGAGCGCGGCCAGCGCGGGATCGAAGAATTGCAAAAGCAGACGGTCGCGCTGCTGAGTTTCAAGAAGCTGCCGCAGGAACTGTACGACGCCCAGCTTGCCTTTAGCCTCTTGCCTCGCTACGGAGAAGACGCCCCCATCGCTCTGGAATCCATTGAATCGCAGATCGAGCGCCATCTGGCGAGTCTGCTCACTACGGTGGGGCCGATTCCCATGCCGTCGCTCCGGCTGGTGCAAGCTCCCGTTTTCCATGGCTACAGTTTGTCGTTATGGGTGGAGTTTGAAAACCATCCAGGAGCGGACGCGCTGGCTGCGGGACTGGTCGCCGCGCGAATCGATGTGCGCACTGCCGATCACGAACCGCCTACCAACGTCGCCGTCGCGGGCCAGAGCGGAATCACCGCCGGCGCGATTGCCGACGATCGCAACTGCGCTCGGGCCTGCTGGCTTTGGGTAGTGGCTGACA
Organism: Bryobacterales bacterium; assembly: GCA_963836595.1. Classification (GTDB taxonomy): domain Bacteria; phylum Acidobacteriota; class Terriglobia; order Bryobacterales; family Bryobacteraceae; genus DATFZA01. The sequence continues at coordinate 554,790 of CAWIKC010000001.1, read as the reverse complement.
ATATCAAACTGGCGGCGGAGAACGCGTTGGAGGTGGTTCATGAAGCGCTGGGTTAGTCTGATCGCGCTGGCGATAACGCTGAGTTCCTGCGGCTATCATGTCGCCGGCCAGGCGGACACGCTTCCCAAGTCCATTAAGGTGATCGCCGTGCCGGCGTTCAGCAACATAACCGTTCGCTACAAACTAACAGACAGCCTTCCTAACGCCATCGCTCACGAACTGATCGCCACCACCCGCTACAAAGTGGTGAGCGATCCCGAGCAGGCCGACGCAGTTTTGAAAGGCGGCGTGGTGACGTATACCGTTTATCCCACCGTGTTCGATCAGGCCACGGGCCGGGCCAGCGGACTGCAGGTAAACGTCCGGCTCCAGATCACGCTTACGGACCGCGTCACCGGTAAGGTACTCTTCTCGCGGCCCAGCTACGATTATCACCAGCGGTACGAAATTAGCGTCGCGGGCGCCAACCCCGCTCAGCAATATTTTGAAGAGAGCGCCACGGCGCTGCAGCGTTTGAGCGGTGACGTGGCGCGCGACATCGTCGCCTCGATTCTGGAGAATTTTTGAGCCCGGAGCAGTTTCAACAGAAGCTAAGCACTGCGCCGCCTGCGCCGGTCTATCTGTTTTTGGGTCCCGAAGCGCACGGCCGGGCGCTCTGCCGAAAAGCCCTGATCGGCCGCGTGTTGCCGTCCGGGAACCTGGAGGACGGCTACACACGAGTGGATTTGGACGAGACCTCCCTGGCCGCGGTGTTCGATGACGCGCGCTCCCTCTCGCTCTTCGCTTCCGACCGCGTGATCTGGGTCTCTAGCGCCGAGTTAGCCTTACCCCGGCGCTTGACCGAAAACGACGACGCCGGCATGGCTCTGCTGGCCGATTACCTGCTCCGGCCTACTCCTGGCACGGTTCTGGTTTTCGACTGCAACCGGTTCGATTTTGATGGAGACGACAAGGCCAAGATCGAGCGCGTCCAGAAGTTCTATGCCGCGATTCCGGCGCAGGTGGAATTCCGGCCCTATACCGTCGAGTCCGCCCGCCGGGTGGCGCAAGAGATGGCGCGCGCGGCCGGTCTCGAAATCGGGTTGGCCGAGCTGGGTTTGCTGGTGGAAACCGTGGCTGGAGACGTCAGCCGCATTGCCAACGAGATCGAGAAATTGCATTTGTACGCGGGCGATCGCAAGGTCACTACGGACGACATTGTGCAACTGGCGCCAAACGCCCAGGCCAACACAATTTTTCAACTGGTGAACGCACTGGGACGAGGCGACCGCAAACGCTCGCTCGACAGCCTGGACACCTTGATCAAGCAGGGCGAGTATCTGCCGCTGGCGCTGACGTTTTTGGCGACGCTATTCCGCCTGGCGCTGGTCGCGCAGGAGGCGCAACTCCGCAACGTGCAGCAGATCCAAACGCATTTTACGCAAATGGGGATTCGCATCTGGCGCGACCGGGCAGAACAGGTGAGCCAGACCATGGCCGCGTTCTCGAAAAAGAAGCTGGAACAGGCGATAGAGCTGGTGTATAAAACGGATTACGCGCTTCGCGATACACGGCCGGACGACCGCGTGGTTATGGAAACGCTGGTGATGAGTTTGACGAAACCGAGCTAAGCCGCGGCGAGTTTCTTGACGCGCAGGCTGATGCGGCTCTTATAGCGGGCAGCGGTATTCTTCTTGATGATGCCCCATTTGGCGGCGCGGTCAACCAGCGAAAAGGTCTGTCCCAAGGCCGCGCTGGCGCCTTTGGCGTCTTTGTGATCGATCATACGGCGCAATGACCGTACTTGGTGACGAAGCCGGGTTTTCCGCAAGCGATTGACTTGCGTACGCCTTTCGGTGCTGCGCACCCGCTTCAGGGCAGAAAAAGTGTTAGCCATCTTCTAGACGAGTTTCCTTGCAGTAAAGTGCAGTTTTTAGTATATCGCAACTGGCGGGCCAAACTCATCCGCTTTCAAACCTCACCAGCATCGCCGCCAATTCCCGGGGCCGCGACACGTGCGGCGCATGCCCGCCCGGCAGTTCAACGGCCGGCGAACCGAGGCGATCGAGCGCCGCGGCCCGCCACCACGGCGGGTTCAGCGTGCGATCCTCGGTGCAAAGGATGTACGAGCAGGGAACCGCGGGCCACGCCGCCAGCGGACAAGTTTCCCGCATGGCTTGCCTCGCGTGCATCAGACGTAGCGTCGATAAGGCCCATGGCAAGACCGCCGGATCGCAGTCGTGAAAAAGAAAATCGCGGGCCACTGTCTCGTCCTTAGTCGGATCTTTGCCGACCCAATCGCGGCATAGCATTTCCGGATGCTGCTGGAACTGTTCGAGAAAGCTTTGGCCTATCTTCGGCATGGCGGCCGCGAGAAAAACCAGCCGCGCGACCTTGCAATATTCCGGCACCAGCGGTAAAAACAGGCCGCTGGCCGAGTGCGCCACCACAATCGCCTCGCTCTGGCTGCCGTCGAGCGCCGCTGCAATGGCTTGGGCGTAGCGAGTGGCGCTAGCCTCCGGCTCGTTGAGCGGCAGATCGGCGCGGATCACGCAATGGCCGAGCGACTCTAGCTCTCTGGCCAATAAGTCCCAACCGGCGGGACTTTGCGTCGAGCCGTGGACCAGGCAAAACAAGCTCATTTGTGACCAGTCTAGCTTGCTCAAATGCAGCGGAGAATCAGCTCGCTTTTGGGGAGCGAAATTCTGTTATTCCCTGCGCGCTCACGTATAATAGTTGCCGCGCCGGATATACGTATTTCCGGCCTGGAATTAAATCTGCCGAGGCGTCAGGTGGAGGCAACCGCTGGGTCCGGCAATGCGGTTCGTTCGAACCGATTTCTTGCTTTGCGCCTGCTGCGCCGTTCATCGCCGGAACAACAAAGAACATGGGAATCATGAAAAACAATTACGATGTAGCCGTTATCGGGGGCGGTCCCATCGGGCTGGCCTCCGCGTACCATTGCGCGAAAGCGGGCAAGTCCGTTTTGCTCTTGGAGAGATTCAACTTTTTCAATCAATCCGGCAGTTCCAACGATCTGGTGCGCATGTTCCGGACCATGTACACCCAGGATTTCATGGCGAATCTGGCGTTTGACTCCATTCAAATATGGAAGGAACTGGAATCGGACGCGGGCCAGTCTCTGATCTGGATGAGCGGGTTGCTCAATTTTGGCGATCCGAATTACCAATCGGGACCGGAAGGCGATCTTCTCGACCCAGTGAAGAATCTGGAACGGCTTGGCCTGACCTACCGGATTTTGAACGCGACCCAGATCATGCAGCAATATCCGTTTCGAAACCTGCCCGGCAACTTTAAGGGCGTCTTCGCGCCGGATAACGGCTGCATCAACGTCCCGCTACTCTTGCGCAGTCTGTACCGGCTCGCGCAATCTTACGGCGCAACGCTGATGGCGCATGCCGAGGTGAAAGATTTCAAAGTCAGTGAGGCCGGAGTTTCCGTCACGTTCGACGCCGGAGAAATCAAAACGGTCACGGCGTCAAAGTGCATCGTGGCTCCGGGAGCTTATATCAACGACATACTCAGTCACCTTGGCATCGCCATCGATCTGAACATCTGGGAGATGGTGTACGAATACTATGCCACCGATCCAGGTCCGCAAGGAACCATTTTTCCCAGCATGTGGTTTCAATTTCTGGACCCGACCGGCGGCGACCCGGCAAAGTCGAACCTGTTTTACGGGTTTCCAACCGTGCCCTGGGGACCGCCAAATCTGGCTCGTATCGCGGTAGATAACGCCGTCAACATTATCGGCAATCCTTCCGAGCGGCGCATTGCTCCGGCGTCCAACGACCTTCAAATCACGTCGGACTTTGTCGCGCGGCACTGCATTGGCGTCGACAATCGTCCCAACTACGCGGGCACATGCCTGCAAACCAATGTGTCCGACAACATGTATGTACTCGATTTCCTGCCGCCCAGCGCGGGCGCGGGTTGTCGAAACGTTGCGGTCTTCACGGCTGGATGGGCAATGAAACTGGCGCCGCTGATCGGCCTCATCCTATCGCAACTGGTCCTCGATGGCGCGACACGATTTGACATTTCGAACTTCAAAATCGATCGAAAGGGGATTCTCCGATGACGAACATCAGGAACGTAGGTCTGAATTCCGGTTTAACTAACGGCCTGGAGACGGATGTAGCGATCGTTGGCGGCGGCGTGTCGGGCCTGTATTCGGCCTATCGGTTGGTCACCGATCCGGATATCCACGGACACAAACGTCCGGCTGCGCAAGTCCAGCTCTTCGAGATGAGTGGACGGATCGGAGGACGCCTGGAATCGGTGGTTTTGCCGGGCATGGATATTCCAGGCGAGTTGGGCGGCATGCGCTATATGGAGTCGCAAAGAATGGCCGCGTCGCTGATCGAGTCGGTCTTCAAAGACCGGCTGACCAGCATCGATTTTCCGATGGGCGACGATGCGCACCTGTTCGCGTACTTGCGCAAGCAACGTGTGGAAGCAGATGCCTGGACCAAGGCGCAAAAACGGGGCGAGAAACTGCTGACGCGATATTTTTTGAATGACAGCAATGTCGGGTTCAGCTCCGATCAACTGTTCAACAAAATTGTCTACGACGTCCTCATGGCCGATTCTTGGTTTGTCAAATCGTTTCCGAATAAGGTAAAGCAGACCGATCAATACACCTTTGCTTTTCAGCTCACCAGTGAGGACTGGGATCGAATCAAGCCGGTGTTGACCTATTGTTTCCAGGGGCCGTATGCCGGCAGAAAAGTGAACGATATCGGTTTTTGGAACCTGATCAAGGACCAAGTTTCGGAAGAGGGATACAATTTCCTGGCGGATGCGGGCGGCTACTATTCCAACACCATCAACTGGAACGCGGCGGAAGCGTTTCCGTACATGGTCGGCGATTTTTCAAATGCCGGCACGGCGTACAAAACCATCCAAGGCGGGTACGACGGCATCGCTTATGCGCTGGCCTCCGCTTATTTGGAACATTCCGGCGCGCGGATCTGGACGGAGAATCAGCTCATCAAATTCAACACCACGCGCAAAGTCGGTTTTCGTTACGAACTGTTGTTCCGCAACTTGCCATCGAAGTTGGAATGGAAGGTTTTCGCCAATAGCATTGTCCTCGCGATGCCCCGGCGTTCCCTGGAACTTCTGGATCAGTTCAACTTCTTCTTCGACCCCGAAACGCAAACGGCGCTGCAGGACAATATCAAATCGGTGGTGGTAGAACCGTCTTTCAAGATATTGATGGGCTTCGAACAACCGTGGTGGGAAGCGTTCGGAGCGAAATCGGGCCATTCGATTACCGATCTGCCGATGCGGCAGTGCTATTACTTCGGCGTCGATCCCCGGAATTCCCATTCGCTTCTCTTGGGCAGTTACAACGACATGGGCACGGTCACGTTTTGGAAAGCGCTCAGCGACGATACTCGCAAATTTGTTCCGAAGGCGACCAGCCGCGTTTCGCTCGAAGCACTCGCTCCATTAGCGCAAGTCCAGGCGAGCCAGCTCATGGTCAACGAAGTGATTGAGGAGCTAAGAGAACTGCACGGACCAGATGTGCCGGTACCAGAGCCGTACGTAACCTGGTTCAAGGATTGGTCGGACGATCCGTACGGAGGCGGTTATCACGCCTGGAAAGCGGGCTTTTCGATTAAAGATGTGATGCAGTTTATGCGAAAACCAAACCAAGGTGAGCGAATACATATTTGCGGCGAAGCTTATTCGGATCAACAAGGCTGGATAGAAGGCGCATTTTGCGTCGCGGAGAAAATGCTGCAGGAACATTTCGCGATGGCCTGGCCTGTCTGGCTGGAGAAAGACTACTATCTCGGTTGGTAGCGGCGCAGACCGTCCGGCGGCTCACTTCTGGGTGACCCGGAGCGAGATTCTGCGATTCAGGGCGCGTCCTGCTTCAGTCCCGTTATCGGCCACCGGGTGATCTTCCCCGTAGCCTTTGCCATCGATGTGCGAAGGATCGACGCCGAGCGTCACCAAATCGTTCAGAATGGTGGTTGCCCGGTCCGTCGAGAGCTTCAGGTTGCTTGCCGCATCGCCTGTGTTGTCCGTGTAACCGCCAATCCGGACGTGCACGCTCGGATAAGCCTTCAGAATACTGGCGACGTTCTGCAGTTGCTCTTGAGACGACGGCTGCAACGTAGCCGAGCCCGTGTCAAACAGCAGCCGGTCGAAATTGAACCACGTTTCCTTATCTGCCTTCTTGGTTGGATCTTCGATAAACTCGATCAGCTTGTTCTCGATTCCCAGCCTGGGAATGTTTAGCTCGACGCCGTCCGGCAGCTTCCGCTTGAAGAATTCTCCGAGTGCCGCAATCGAGGATTTGGCAGCGTCACCGGCAGTGGCGGCGGCTTGGCTCGCGGTATCCGCGGCGTTGTTCGCGGATTGCTTCACCGTTTCGCTGCCGCCCCGCATGAAGTACCAGATCAGACCTCCAATCACCAACGCCCCCAGCAACACCGGCAACAGCCATTTATTTCCTGAGGACTCGGTTTCCTGAACGACGGGGGCCCGTACAGTTGATGCCACCGGAGAAAGCCCTGACACTCCCGCCGAAGCCGAAGGAATGAACCCGCGTAGCTGTGGAAGCTCCGCCGAAAGAAGGGCGCCCAGCGTTCCGGAGTTCATGCCCGCTCCGCTAAACCGGGAAGCTAACGTACTCATGACCATGGGCGCGGCGGCTGAAAGCAGTGTGCCGGCGGACGCTGCCTTGATTCCGCTGGCCTGCGCAATTCTGTTTTCGATTTCGGCGCGATCGTTGCCCAACAACAGTTGTAAGAAGCTGGAACTTGCCTCGCTGGCCGCTGGCGCGCTGGTCCCACCGGCGCTTGCCGCTGCCCCCATCGCGGTGGCCGATCGATTGATCAGACTCGTGACATGGGCCAGAAAAGCTGAGTTTTGAGCCTTGTTGGCTAACATGCCGAGCAGCATGGCCGAACCTGTGCGCAATCCGTTCTTGATCGCCTCCGGTTGCTCTCCCAGATTGGCGGAAAGCGACCGTGTCAGCTCGGGCGTGACCAGGTTGGAAATGGAATCTAACAGCGACATCGGTATCTCCCCTCGACGACCCTTTTGCGTCTTGCAATTGCCGGACGCGAATAGTAAATTCGTTGTTTTGCCGGACTTATAACCGAACCCCGGCGCGCACCAGTATACTTCCTACGAAGCACGTTCCGCTGGTTTATTTTCACCATAAAGTGCTCTGGCTGTAACTGATTCACTCGCCCCAGGTTATTTGAATCGCTGGCAGTACTAGCCAGGCATGGTACAACGGTCACTTATGCCCACTTACACGGTGATCACGCCGCCGGCGACATACCCCATCGTCGCCGAGCGAGGGTGTCTCCGTACTCTCAGAAACCACATCCCGGCGCGTATCGGAAATGTTTTTTTCGTCACCACGGAGGATGTCTGGAAGCTGCACGGCGACGCCTTGAAGAATACGATGGGTGGCCGCGAATTTGAGGTTCTGTTCTTCCCGGGCAGCGAATCCCGCAAGCGCCTAGCTGATGTGGAGGCATTGGCCGAGCAGATGATGCAGCGTGGCGGCGATCGCGCGAGTCTCGTGGTCGCCTTTGGCGGCGGCATTGTCACCGATGTCGGCGGCTTTCTTGCCGCCGTGTTTATGCGTGGCATCCCGGTGATCCAAATTCCCACTACCTTGCTGGCGCAAGTGGACGCGGCGATCGGCGGAAAAACCGGAGTGAATCTTCCAACCGGCAAGAATTTAGTGGGCAGTTTTCACCAGCCGCTAGCGGTGCTGATCGATCCGGGCTTGCTCGATACCCTGCCCGAAAGAGAGTACCGCGCCGGGTTATTTGAAGTCATAAAACACGGAATTATCGCCGATCCAGATTTATTTCGTATGTTACACCAACAACCGGAAGCCGTGCTGGCGCAAAAGCCGGACGTGGTCGACCGCATGATTTGGGATTCTGTCCGCATCAAAGGCGAAGTCGTGTCGGGCGATGAACGGGAAGAAGACCGGCGCCGCATCCTCAATTTTGGCCACACTTTTGGACACGCGCTGGAGGCGGAAACCGGCTATTCGCAGTTTCTGCATGGCGAAGCCGTGGGATGGGGCATGCGGACGGCGGCCATTCTCGGGCGGCTGGAAGGCGCATGTTCCGCAGCCGACGCCGCTGCAATCGCGGAATGCGTTGGCCTGTATGGGCCGTTTCCCAGTTGGCGCGAGTTGAGCGCTGAGCGCCTTTTCGCCCGGCTCAAGAACGACAAGAAAACCGTGAAAGGCCTGATGCATTTTGTTCTTCCGGTAGAAATTGGCGTGGTGAAGATTACCGCCGATGTGGCGGAGCACCATGTCCGGGCTGCCATCGAGGAATCGCTCGCGTGACGGCACGGGGAACCACGCCGGCGGGCGTTGAGAGCGAAGAGCAGGCGGCGCGCTGGGTGCGCGGCATGTTCGGCCGCATCGCGCCCCGCTACGATCTCCTCAACCACTTGCTGTCCATGAACGTGGACCGCTACTGGCGGGCTCGCACCGCGTTGCGCGTGGCGCACGTTTTGCGGCGGCCGGATGCACGGGTGCTCGACTTGTGCTGCGGAACGGGCGATCTCACGCTGGCCTTTGAAAAAAGAGGTCCGGCGCGCATTTTCTCGAGCGACTTTTGCCATCCGATGCTGGTGGCGGCTGGCGCCAAAGCCCGACACTCGCGCATTTTCGAGTCTGACGCCCTCGCCTTGCCGGTAGCCGATCGATCCTTCGATTTGATCGCGGTCGCGTTCGGCTTTCGCAATCTGGCCAACTACCAGCGCGGCCTGGCGGAGTTGCTGCGCGCGCTTAAGCCCGGCGGCACGCTCGCCATCCTCGAGTTTTCGCAGCCGCCAAATCCGCTGCTGTCGCGCCTGTATGACTTCTATTCGAAATCCATCCTGCCGCGAGTGGGCGGTTTGATTTCCGGATCGCGCGATGCTTATGCCTATCTGCCGGAATCGGTACGCAAGTTCCCGGGCGCGGAACTGCTCACCGCGCAAATGACCGAAACTGGCTTCGCCAAAGTGAGTTTTGATCGTTTGACCGGCGGGATCGTCGCCCTCCATATCGGTGAGAAAGCGTGATCCAAGCTAACCACTGGTCTAACTCAGGCGCGGTAACTGCTCCGGCGGAACGAGCAGGCGAATGGATCGCGCCTGCCCGGGAGTTCTTGCGATCAAACCGTTCACCTGCAGGGTTAAGATCATCTGATGTATCGATGGGCCGGCGACGCGGAAATATTGCTGGAGGTCCGATTCCGCCGGCGCCCGTCCATGTATTTTCGTGTAGTTATAAATGAACGCCAGATACTGGCCCTGTCTTGCAGTAAATCGCGGCGGCGACGCCGAATCAAGCTGGGGCGCCGGCGTTATACTTACCCGGAATGCTTCTTCGCCGGAACTCTCATAGACCTCGACCGCGACAACATACACCTGCCCACCGAGGATTCTGCGCGTGGCCTTCTTGCGTGCGACGGCAAGGTTCTCGCGCAACTCCTTTCCATCTCTGCCGGAACTCGGGAAGGTCGCGATCTTGACCTTAGCGTTGTCGATCCTTGCGTAGACCCATTCCACGCTGTCTTTGTGTTCAACCTCAATCTGGTCGCTCTTGAACGACACCACGTGCTCACACAGATGGTCGAGCAGTGTCTTGGTCATGTCTATCATTCATACCGCATGGGTACGTTCGGTTCAACCAGATTTCGGTTTCACGCGGGAATTCAAGCGGGGTTGGAGCCCGTTCTGACGGTCGCGGCCGAGAAAAGCGTGACCGAGCCGTGTGCGCCGGCAAGCGGGCGTCAAAGTGGCGGCGTTTTTTACATGGCGGTGCTTTGTGCGGCCCGAGAGCCCGCGTGACTTCAAACCCGGCTTGCGATGTGTGAACAGCCGGCCAGTTCCCCGTTTTCATTCCGCAGTGGCCCGAGTTTCAAGCGAACCTCGACGGTCGAACCATCCTTGTGCCGCAACCCACTGCAAAACCATGGGACCGATTTTCCTTCGCGAACCAATTGGCGCACACTGGAGTCTGCGTCGTAGTGACCTGGCAAGGACAGCACGCTCAGGTTCTCACCGGTCATTTCCTCCAGCGAGTACCCATAAAGTTCCGCGGCGCCCGGATTCCAACTCAGAATCTTTCCGTCGAAATCAAACGACAGGATCGCGCAATCGGAAGACTGGACGATGGACCCAGCCAGGGCGTGTTTCGCTTCCGCCAGCTTGCGCTCGGTGATGTCCCTCGAGTTGCAGACGATCGCCTGGATGGCGGGTTGGGAGAGCTGATCCGACAGGATCAACTCCAACCACCTTTCCTCACCCGCGGCGTTGCTGAGGCAATATTCTCCCTGGTGCTCCGAGCCCGGCGTCTGGACCACGTAGTCGAGATTATTCCGAAAGCGCAGCGCGCTTTCTGGCTGCATTACGTCGGCTGCATTCAGCCCCACCGCCTGATTTTTCTCGTGGCCGAAAATCGAATGCACCATCTCCACTATGGTCCCGTTCGGCGCCAACAGCAGAATTCCGCTGCGATTGTTCGCCAGAATGGCGCGGAAGCGGGCGGAGTCGATCAAGCGTTGGTCCTCATGCTGGGACACCAGGACCGCCCGCGCTTCGAGCGCCGCAGACTCTTCCAGCAGCTTGCGATTCTCAAGCAGCAGTTGCTCGATCTTCGATTCGAGATTCCTGATTTCGTCTTGCTCCGGATTACCAGGCATTGCCGCGCTACTTTGTGACATAGGCATCCTCTGAAATCTGGCTGGCGATGAAACTATCCAACTGGGCCACGAGATTTGCGGCAGTCGTCACGGTTCCGCGCCCGTCGAGGTTCGTTATGGGGAACGCGGCCCATCCCACGGACATCACAATCATGGCCACCCGCGCGCCAATCTTCACCTCATATTCCGGTATACCCGCGACCAGCCTACGCACCTCGTCGCGGACCCGTTCGAAGGGGACATCCCGCCGGATCACCATCAATAGAGCGGGACCGCTCCAGCGATAGAACTCGTCTTTGGGACTCGCCGTTCCCAAGTATGTCGCCAACCGCTCCAACAACCCATCCCCGGCCGAGTATCCAAAACGCATGTTTACCTGCTTCAAGCGCTTGACGGCGAAAACGACGGCGACCGACGGAGTTTCCAGGCGCGCGCTGTCGGCGAGTCTAAGCTCGGCTTCCGCTCGCGTGGGTAACCCCGTTGCCGGATCGATGGATACTTTGCTCTGCATGCGAGCGAGCCGGTTTTCGAACTCGCCCATGCCCTTGTTCAGCTCTTCCATGCCGGAACTCGATCGCTTTTTATGCGCCTCAACCTCGCGTCCGAGGTTCTCCAGGCAACTGGACAGATCCGTCTTCAGGCGCCGTAAGTCCTCGATCTGGGCGGTGCCCGACACCTCCGATTGAATCTCGTGCAGGCGCGCCAGGGTGTCGTCGCTCCCGGTAACCATTTTGGCTACCGCCCCGCTCAACGCGGAGATGATGCCCCGCAGTTCGGCAAGCTGGCTATGCTGCTTTCCGGAGGTTCGCCGGTTATACATTTCCAAGGTTTTCAGCGTTTCACCGACAATCACCAACAGCTCAGGATCGGTTGTTTTCGGTCCGAGGCGGTCCTCGAGCTGCGTGAGTTCGGTGCGGAATTCGTCGAAATCCTGTTTGTTTTGGTCAATGGTGTGCAACCCGATGCCTTGAATAAGCAACGAAACCGCCCGGATCGAGGTGCTGGCCCCCTCGTCGCGTCCGCTGTTCAGATATCGTTTGAGCGAGATCAAGCTGGCCTCGAAGCGTCTTATCGGACGAAACGCGCATCTCGCTAGTTGCTGGCGACACCGGCGTTTTCTTCTGAACCCCAGGAGCCTCCGGGCGGGAGCCGACTGCGAAGAGCCCGCTGACTAGAAAACTAGCCGGCAACCCGCGCGCGCCCGTCATGTCGTCACATATCGGAGACTCGCAAGACCGGTCACACAATATCTCGACTTTGGCAACCAGGCGCCGGTTCTCGAAGCTTCCGGAGCAGGCACGGGCGAAAGCCTGCGCACAGTGGGTCAACAGCCTGGTGGCGCCGGCTTTTTGTCCGCGCCGGCGCGACGGTTCCCCCCGTAAATTCCTTCGCGCGTCAGTGTATTTTGCGAGGCTCAGCAGGCGCGTTCGTCTCTAGATCCGGTACGGGATGCAAACTGCATCGCTTGCCCAAAGATCTTCGCGCAACATTTCGTCAAACCTTGCCCGGTAATAGCGATATGGTTTAAAGGCAGACTTGGGCGTCTCCTGTGCCGCCTCTCATGCCGGCGATCCGCGGAACTTAAGGAAAGGCCGATGAAATCAACCGGGACGAGGACGGGCGGCGGTTTGACTACTACACTTAGCCACTTCAGGCCGGAAGTACCGGGAAATAACCTCCCATGCCTTTAGAAGCCACCCTGCCGGGCTCCTACGATTATCGCTTTGTCGCCTTGTCCGTCTTGATTGCAATCCTCGCCTCTTACGCTGCGCTGGACCTTGGCGGCCGGGTAACGGCAGCGCGTGGACGCGTTCGATCCATTTGGCTCGCGGGGGGCGCCACCGCCATGGGGATGGGCATCTGGTCCATGCACTATATCGGCATGCTCGCTTACCATCTTCCGGTGGCCGTCTACTATTATTGGCCCACGGTTTTGTTGTCGCTCGCCGCAGCCATCCTGGCTTCCGCCGTCGCGCTCTTCGTGGTTAGCCGTAACGAGATGGGCGCGCTGCGGATTGGCATCGGCGGTCTCCTGATGGGAACTGGCATCGCCTGCATGCACTATATCGGAATGGAAGCGATGCGCCTGCCCGCCATGTGTCAATATTCGGCCGGCCTGGTGTCGTTGTCGGCGGTCTTAGCCATCGTCATTTCGCTGGTCGCTCTGTGGCTGAGCTTTCACTTGCGGACCGAAACCAGGGCCTTGGGTTGGCGCAAGCTCACCAGCGCCGTGGTGATGGGCGCCGCCATCCCAGTGATGCACTACACCGGGATGGCGGCGGCCACTTTCCGGCCCATGTCCACTCCCGTCGACCTGGCCGATTCCGTCGAGGTCACCTCTCTCGGCGCGGTTGGCATCGGCGGCGTCGCCATGATGGTTTTGGCCTTGGCGATCCTGACATCCTTGGTTGACCGCCGGTTCTCGGCCCAGTCGTTGGAGCTGCATCTGAGTGAGCAACGCTATCGGCAACTGGTGGACTCGGCTCAAGTCATCCTGTGGCGCTCGCGCTTGGATAGCGCTCAATTCAGCTATGTCAACCGGGAAGCGGAGGATCTCCTCGGGTATCCGGCACAGCAGTGGACCAATACGCCGGCTTTTTGGATCGACCATCTTCACCCGGAGGATCGCGAGTTGGCCGAATCGCGTTGTAAAGGGGCCGCGGACAATCAAGGCGCTCAGCAGTTTGAACATAGAATGATAGCCGCCGGTGGACGTGTGGTTTGGCTGCGAACCGCGGTTCGGCTGGTGACCGGGGATGGTGGGACCAGGGAACTGGTCGGAGTAATGACGGACATCACCGAAAGAAAGCGCGCACAAGAAGCGGCCGAGGAGGCTAGCCGCTCCAAGAGCGAGTTCCTGGCCAATATGAGTCATGAAATCCGGACCCCCATGAACGGCATCATCGGTATGACGGAACTCCTGCTGGGTACCGAGCTGACGGAGGAGCAGGAGGACTTTCTGGCCGCTGTTCGAAGTTCGGCTGAATCGCTCCTGGTTGTCATCAATGACATTCTCGACTACTCGAAGATGGAAGCCGGAAAGATTTCCTTGGAGCAGGTTGACTTCGATTTACAAGAATGTGTCGGAGACGCGATGAGACTGCTGGCCTTGGCCGCTCACAACAAAGGCCTGGAGCTGGCCTTTCACTTCGGGCCGGATCTACCGCTGGCGCTGGTGGGCGATTCCACGCGGTTGCGGCAAGTGCTGCTGAATCTGACTGGGAATGCGGTCAAGTTCACGGCCAGTGGCGAGGTCGTGTTAGATGTGAGAACCGAGCTCCGGCTCGACCATGAAGTGAAACTGCATTTCTCGGTGCGCGACACGGGTATCGGAATTCCGCGCGACAAGCAAGCCAAGCTTTTTCGGATGTTCGAGCAGGTCGACATGTCGACGACCCGTCAATTCGGAGGTACCGGTCTCGGTTTGGCCATCTCGAAAGGAATCGTTGAAATGATGGGTGGCGAGATCTGGTTGGAAAGTACGGCCGGGGCCGGCTCGACCTTTCACTTTACCGCAACCTTTCCGCTCGCGACGACAGGTTCGCGCTCTCAACCCGTGAGTCCGGAACAACTGCATGGATTACCAGTCCTCATCATTGACGACAACTCGACCAATCGCCGGATTCTCGAACAAATCGCCCGGCAATGGAAGATGTTACCGGAAACGGCCGCCTCCGCGGCGGAGGGACTAGCGAAACTCAACCAAGCTCTCGCGTCCGGTCAACCTGCCCCTTTAATTCTTCTGGACGAGCAGATGCCAGTTATGGGTGGGCTGGAACTGATAGAGCAGCTTCGAGCCGACCCGAGATTTTCGAGTTTGCCCCCCATCATGATGCTTACCTCCGCGGATCAGAGCGAGAGTGCCGCCAGGTGCCGCGAGTTGGGCGTCAAAAACTACCTGATCAAGCCGATCCGGCCAGCCGATTTGCAAATGGCGATCCGCAAGTCGTTGGGAATGTCGCAAACGCTCGCCACCAGACGGCCCTCACAAAACATAGTGGCGCCTGGCCAACACTTGCGCATCCTGCTCGCCGAGGACAACCCGGTGAATCAGCGGGTGGCCGAGGGACTGCTCCGGAAAATGGGCCATCAGGTAACGCTGGCGGCGACCGGCTCTGAAACGATCGCCCGCTGGAAGGAAGCACCGTTTGACTTGGTTCTCATGGACGTCCAGATGCCAGAGATGGATGGCCTCGAAGCCACCCGGAATATTCGTCAATTGGAACTCGTGATAGGCGCGCACATTCCGATTGTCGCCATGACTGCGCACGCTATGAGCGGCGATCGCGATCGCTGCCTGGATGCCGGAATGGACGACTACGTCTCCAAACCAGTCAGCCTCAAGTTGCTTAGCCAGGCAATTGCCCGCTGCGTGGAATCTGGTTCCGGCCTTCCCGCCGAGGGAGTCACGCCGGTCTCAGTACCGATCCCATGAACGAGCCACGAGACCGCCCGGATGGTGACGCTGGCCTAGCCATCAATAAGAGCGGCGCAGCTAATGCGGCGTCCGGCTTCAACGCAGCAGCCGCTTTCGAAAGAGCCCGATGACCGCCAAGCCAGCCGCCAACAGGCCACCGGCCGCCGGCTCCGGCGTCGCGAGAAGGGGAAAGACCAAGGCTGGCGAAGACGGCGTCGCGGGCGCCGAAGCATTCAGCAGGAACATGGCGCTCTGGCCGTCATACAATCCACTGCCCACGATCTGTCCGGCGTCGTTGATTCCGTAAGCGGCCAGCAATACCCACCCCGAATTGCCCGGAATCAGAGAGTTCAGGTCGATCATCGCGCCACCCGAGTAGACAAACGCATGCGAATCCGCGCTTCCGTCAACGTCGCTGTAGCCCACCACCACTCCGCTATCGTTGATCCCGTACCCGTAGCTATTGGTCCCACCCAAGGACCCCAGATCGAGCGCCTGACCATTGGTATAGAGAACGGCTTGCTCATAACCGCTGCTGAGCGCCGCCGCGCCGGTCACCTGGCCCTCGGCATTTACCGCCGTCGCGTGACTATCGTTCCCTCCGAGGGAAGGCAGCGCAACCATGCCGGTTTGCGCAGTCCAAGTGAAGCCTTCAAAATGCCCATTGGCGAGCATGGAGGAACCGACCACTTCGCCAGCGTTGTTGATTCCATAGGCCGCGCTCCAACTCCCGCCGCCGAGCGTTCCCAGGTCTTCCGTAGACCCTCCGCTAATCAGAATTGCTTGTCCATTTCCACCCGCGATCTGGCCCGAATCGTTGATCGCCATCGCGGCCGTGTTGGCGCCCAGGTCGACCATCCCCGCCGCGGTCCACAGCGCCCCGTTTGTCCCTTGCATGCCCACTACCTGGCCGGCGTCATTGATTCCATACGCTTGTGAGCCCGCCGCGAAGGTTTGCAGGGTTCCACCGGCTGACACCAGACCTTCTGTAATCCCTTGAGATGTGTCGGCCCACCCCGCGGAAACGCCGGCGGCGTTAATGGAAAATGCCGCCGCCGAAGATCCTCCCAGACCGCCCAAATCCGTCACCGAGTAAATCGTGCCCGCCCATGTTGCGACCGCCGCCGTTAAAAAAACCAGCCCGAGTTTCAAAGCAACGGACCACGTTTGTCTCATAGGATTGGACCCAGTATGACTATAACTGTAGAGGTACCAGAATACCCGAAAGGCACATTTTCCGCTCACATTTTTTTCAGAGCCGGAGTTCTATTCCCTAATTAAATTGGGGGATATACCCCCAACGTAACCAAGGGGATACATCTGAGTACAGGCTAGAGCCGGCGCCTGGAATTTTTAAATTTTGTACCGCCGGGGCACCTGGTCCGGCCGAAGCGCAGGGCCGACGGGGGCGTCGGCCGCGATCCTAGCGGACGCCCCACCAATTGGGTAGATGGACAAGCTCCTGCCGTGGTTGTCTAACCCGCGCGGAGGGCCAGACAGAAATGACAAGCGGCTCATTCCGTGCAAAAACCCCTGTCAGCAGATTATTTACCGCGTACCGGCTGGTCAAGCCCCCCGATGTTTCCGCCGCGATCCCACCGCCGGCAAACCGGCGAAAAACTGCAGCGGCAAATGCATTCGCTCCCGCCAGGCCGGTTCAGAATGTTCCGCCAAAGGAAATGCGTAATGCATCAAATCCCGGCCAAATTCATATCCCCGCTCGATCAACGCCACCGCCATAGCCAGGCTCACTTCGTAGTTATCGCCCGGCCAGCCGCTGTCGATATAGATCTGAATTTCTCGTTTGGGCTCCTCGAGCACGCGCTCGATGAGGTTGTCTTGCGTGCTGAAGGTGCTGGACAGGCAAGCTGCCGTGCCAAAAATATGCGGCCATTCCCAGGCCATAAAGAACGAAGCCACTCCGCCCAAAGACGAACCCATTACCGCCGTGCTCGCCGCGTCGCGTTTGGTGTGGAAGGTAGCGTCGATCCGTGGCTTCACTTCTTCCACTACCGACCGGCCGTAGCGCTCATACCCCGGCAGCGTGTAATCATTCTCGCGGTCCAGCGAATAAATAGCCACGACAATGATCTGGTCCACGGCGTTCATTTGATCGAGCAGAGTCAAGGTCGCATCCACGCCCCACTCGCGCCCTAAGAAGGCTTCCTCCGGGAAAAAGAGATTCTTGCCATCGTGCATGTATAGCACGGGATAGGTCCGCATCGGATTCTCGCCATAGCCCGGCGGCAGATAGACGCGTAATTTATGCTCGCGTTCTAACAGCGCCGAGGCAAATTCGATCGGCTCGGTGATTTTTCCGCGTCTGGCATGAAAGAAAAACGGGTAGATGTCGCGGGTTCCCGCCGCAGTCATCAGCACCAGCGAATGCGGTCCGCCCGCCCAGATGGAGGCGTTTCCCGTGTTCAGACAGGGCGTGACATAGAGGTACGGCCGGTCTGTAATCACCTCAAATTCAGTGAACGAGGCATCCCGGGAGGCTTGACGAGATAAGGGGAGACAGTCCCGTTCCCAGTCGACTTCGGTTCGTAGAACCACGTCACCCCGTTCCGGAGGATAGTAGACGCGAATGCGCCGGGCCCGCGCGTTCTCGAGATGGTATTCAGTCACTGGTTGGCCGGAAAGCCTGCTCGGACTCTCATTATAGGGTCAATCCGTCAGCTCGCCCTGATATACTTGCCGATCGCGAAGCGCGCATTCATTTTGCGAGCAGTCGATGGAATTGAAAAGCACCTGGGAATCGCGTTGCGCACCCGGGACGCATCCCTGGTGGCCGCGACCGATCCGGACGAGTTGGAGCGGGTTCGCGAAGGCTTCATGAAGAAGAAGCTCGCCTAAAAAGGTAGCGGATCCTATCCGCCCAGAAACTCCCCGACCGGCGCCAGCGGCTCGACGTGATCGCAAAAAATCTTAAAGATGACCATCATCGGCACGGCCAGCAGCGCCCCCACAATGCCCCACATCCAGCCCCAAAAGACCAGAGCGAGAAAAATGACCACCGGATTCAACGTCATCCGGCGGCCAACAATCCACGGCGTGATGAAGTTACCTTCGACGATGCAGAGCACCAGATAACAAGCCGGAACCATCAGCGCATGGAGCAACGCCGGAAATGTCGCCGTCGCCACCAAAGTCAGAATGCCGATCAGCGTCAGCGCGCCCAAATACGGCACAAAATTGAGCACAAACCCAAGCACGCCCCACAGCGCCGGATTGGGCATGCCCAGCGCCCTGAACGCCAGTCCGCCGGCTGTGCCGAGGCCGGCATTGATCAACGCCACGGTCAGCAGATAGTGCGAGACGCTGTCTTCCACTTCACGCGCAATGTGCACCGCGCGGCGCTTGTCCTCAAAGCGGGGCAGAACGTGGATCAGCTTTCTTAAAAACATATCGCCGCTGCTCAGCAGGAAATACAGCAGGATCAGCGTCTCAAAGAACGCCAGCAGCACATCGTATGTCTTGGAAAAAAGACCCGCTAAGGGATCCGGTTTCTTCATTTCCACTTGCTGCGGAGGTCTCTGTGGGCCCGCGGGCGTTGCAATACTCTGCACCTGTTCCGTCATTTGGGTCACCCGGTCGACTGGCTTGCGGAACGTCTGCACCTGGCGCCGCAGTTTGGCGGAGACTTCCGGCACGCGGGCCGCCCACACCGTCACAGGTCCGGACAATTCATAGAACATGCCGGCCAGCATCGCCAGCCCACCGGTCAGGACGATGCCCGCGCCAACAAATTCCGGAATATGCAGCCGGTGCAAGCCGCGGACCAAAGGCTGCAACAAAAAACTCAGCACCAGAGCCACGGCGATAGGCAGAAAGAACTCCCGCGCCAGATAGAGCGTGTAAAACAAAGCCAGCGCAAGCAACCCGCTGAGCGCGAACGAGCGCACGCCCAGCTTATTGGTGAAGATTCTCTCCAGCGCGTCAATATTGGGGTGTTCAACGAGCGTTTCGTCTTTTGACTCTAAGGTGTCTGCCACTTTGAGCTCTGTTAAGCAAGACGCGGCTGTGGGCGAAGCAGATACAGGCCTCGCCCGATTTGTCACCACTTCGTTGTCGCGCGCAGACTCACTCTAGCGCCCGCAAAAAGCTGCTTCGTGGGGGCCGACCCCTTGGTCGGGACGACCCCCTGGCCGCCTCTTTCGCAAGAAGATCTTGCCCTCCGCGACGCTCCATGCACGCGCCGAGCAGCCGGCCGGTTCCGATGCCGAGGCCGCAGTAGCCTAATAATAGCCGATTAAGAGACGCGTAGCCATTTCCCAGGCATACTCGTTTGTCGTTCGGCGATTTTGAAAACCCATCGTGCGATCGTGCCTGGCAGACCCCGTTCATTGTGTTACCATCGATTGTGCCGAAGCGAATTCTGGGCGTGATCCCCGCCCGATTTGCCTCCTCTCGGTTCCCTGGAAAACCCCTCGCCACCATCGCCGGCAAGCCCATGCTGCAGCACGTCTATGAACGCGCCAGCCAAGCCCGCTATCTCAGCCACGTGGTGATTGCCACCGATGACGAGCGCATTCGCGATGCAGCCCGCGCCTTTGGCGCTCCGGTGCAGATGACTCGTTCCGATCATATCTCCGGTACCGATCGCGTGGCCGAGGCCGCTTCCGCCGATCGCGCCGAGGTGATCGTCAACATTCAAGGCGATGAGCCGCTGATCGATCCGGCGGCCATCGACGCCGCTGCGCTGGCTCTGCTCGACGATCCCGACCTGCCGATGGCCACTCTCAAAAAGCGGATTGACGATCCGGCGGAGATCGCCAATCCCAACGTCGTGAAAGTAGTGACAGACCGTTTTGATAATGCAATTTATTTCTCGCGGGCGGCCATTCCCTACGCCCGCGAAGGTTCCCCGGCCGCGTACGCAAAACATATTGGCTTATATGTGTACCGGCGCGATTTTTTGCTCGGGTATTCCGATTTGCCGGTAGGTCCGCTCGAGCAAACCGAGCGTCTGGAGCAGCTCCGTGCGCTCGAGAACGGTTACCGCATCCGCGTCGCGGAGACCGAATACGATTCCCTCGGCGTAGACACGCCCGAGGACTTAGACCGCGTCTCATACCTTTTTGTAGGCGCGGCATTATGAGGAGGAGGAGAGGATGCCGATGGCGAAATACATTTTTGTAACGGGTGGCGTGGTTTCATCCCTAGGTAAGGGAATCGCGGCGGCTTCCATTGGTTGCCTGCTCGAAAGCCGCGGTCTCCGCGTCAATCTGCAAAAGTTCGACCCCTACTTAAACGTCGACCCCGGGACCATGAGCCCGTTCCAGCATGGCGAGGTCTTCGTGACCGACGATGGCGCCGAGACCGATCTCGACCTCGGCCACTATGAACGCTTCACCCACGCCCACCTCACCCAAAGCAATAATCTGACCTCCGGCCGCATTTACGAGCAAATCATTTATAAGGAGCGGCGCGGCGACTACCTGGGAAAGACGGTGCAAGTGATTCCGCACGTCACCAACGAGATCAAGGCCGCCGCGCGCAAAGTCGCCGCCGAAGTGGATGTAGTGATCGTCGAGATCGGCGGCACGGTGGGCGACATTGAATCGCTGCCTTTTCTCGAAGCGATCCGCCAACTGCGCCACGAATTGGGCCGCGAAAATACCGCCTTCGTCCATGTGACCCTGGTGCCCTGGATCGCCGCCGCTCAAGAATTAAAGACCAAGCCCACGCAACACAGCGTCAAGGAACTGCGCGCGCTCGGTATTCAGCCCGATGTCCTGCTGTGCCGTTCGGAGCGTCCGCTGCCGGACGACATGAAGGAGAAAATCGCGCTGTTCTGCGACGTCGATGTGGATGCGGTGATCACTGCCTCCGACGTCGAATCAGTCTATGAATGCCCGCTGGTTTTCGCGGAACAGGCCGTGGATGAAAAACTCCTGCACCTGCTCCATCTCAACGCCAACAAGCGCGACCTGAGCCGCTGGACCGGCATGCTGGAGCGCATGCAGAATCCCGAGGACGTAGTCGACATCGGCCTGGTCGGCAAATATGTCGAGTACGAAGACTCCTACAAGAGCCTCAAGGAAGCGCTGATGCACGGCGGCTTGGCCCACCGGCTCAAAGTGAACATCCACTGGATAGAATCCGAGCATCTTCAATGGCCGGAATGCGTGCAGGACCTCGGCAAGTACGATGGCATCCTGGTTCCCGGCGGATTCGGCAAGCGTGGCATTGAAGGCATGATCTCCTCGATTCGCTATGCGCGCGAAAACCGGGTCCCGTACTTCGGTATTTGTCTTGGCATGCAGACCATGGTGATCGAATACGCGCGCAACGTCTGTGGTCTCGCGCAAGCCAACTCAACCGAATTCGATCAGGTCACACCTTACCGCGTGATTTACAAGCTGCGCGAATTAAAGGGTGTCGACGAACTCGGCGGCACCATGCGGCTGGGCGCTTACCCTTGTGAACTGGCCGAGGGCAGTTTCGCGCGCCAGGCATACGGAGAACCGCTGATCAGCGAACGCCACCGCCATCGTTACGAATTCAACCGTGAGTATGAGCCAGTGCTCAAAGAGAACGGGTTGAACCTCACCGGCCAGACTCCCGACGGCACGTATGTGGAAATCTGCGAACTACCCAGCCATCCCTGGTATCTCGGTTGCCAGTTCCATCCGGAGTTCAAATCGAAGCCCATGGAACCGCACCCGTTGTTTGCGGCTTTCATCGGCGCGTCTTACCAGCACCGCCGCAAACGCCTGAACAGTCCTCAAAAAGTCCGGGTACCCGGTCAGTTCGCCCGCATCGAATCCTGAAGTTCCCCATTGTGGGGCAGGTTGTTAACCTGCTGGCCGATTGTTAATTAAATTGTCAATCGGCCTTTATAAAAAAATGTCCATTCCTAAATTCGGCGGCGGAGCCCCACTAGCACTCATCGCCGGTCCGTGCGTGATCGAGAGTGAAGAGCATGTCCATTTCCTGGCTCGAGAAATCCAAAAAATCGCCGGCGAGTTTGTCTTTAAAGCGTCCTTCGACAAAGCCAACCGCAGCAGCATCCATTCCTACCGCGGCCCGGGCTTAAAAGAGGGCGTGCGAATCCTGGCCGGCTTACGAAAGGAGGGCTATCCCGTACTGACCGACATCCACGAGCCCGCCCAAGCGGAAATCGTCGCTGAAGCCGTGGATATCCTGCAAATCCCCGCCTTTCTCTGCCGCCAGACTGATTTGCTCCTCGCGGCCGCGCGCACCGGCAAAACCATCAACATCAAAAAAGGTCAGTTCGTCTCTCCCTACGACATCCGCAACGCCGCGGACAAAGTTGCCTCCACGGGCAACAACAACGTAATCCTCACGGAACGCGGCTCGTCTTTCGGCTATAACAACCTGGTGGTAGATATGCGCGGCTTGGCGATCATGCACGAGTTCGGCTGGCCTGTGGTGTTTGACGCGACGCACAGCGTGCAATTGCCCGGCGGGCAGGGCCACGCGTCCGGCGGGCAGCCGCAATTTATTGCGCCGCTGGCCCGCGCCGCCGTCGCCGCGGGAGTGGACGGCGTCTTTGTAGAGGTCCACGAAGCCCCGGAACGGGCGCTCTCCGACGGCCCCAATGCGCTTCGTCTCGACCAGCTTGGGGCTCTCTGGCAGAAACTTCGATCCATCCACACTCTGGTTCACACCTAAGCCGGAAACATGAAATCGATTGTTGTTGTGCAGGCTGATCCGACCGTTCCAACAACCCGAGCGGGTCATCGGGTTCTTCAACACCTATCGCGCAAGCGTGTCAGCCGGAACGAACTCGGCGAGATCGCAGCACAGTACAAGAATTGGGTAATGAACCGCTCGCAGAGGTGGGGCGTGCCGGTCTTAGAGGCTCCCCAGGGACGACGCGACGATTTCATCGGCCTGTACCTTAAGAAAGCTAAGCCCGACTAAGCCGTAGCCATTCCCCGAAGCGCCCGCGAGCCGAGGCGCATTCTGATTGCCAGCGGCCACGAGAAGGACGACCGCTGGCATTCTGTACGGGACGCATTCACAGAAATATTTGTGTTATTTGCTCAGACTGCGACATGCTCCGCAAGATACTCCATCACCTCGGCTTCGAACATGGGACGCGAGAAGTAATACCCCTGGCCGTACTCGCAGCCGAATTGCTGCAGCCAGCAGGCTTCCTCGGCTGTTTCAATGCCTTCCGCCACTACTTTCATGTGCAGCGCGTGGGCCAGTTGAATCACCGCGCGAACGATTTCGGTATTACCGTGCGACTGGTCCAAGTGATGCAGAAAGGAACGGTCGAGCTTGAGCGTGTCAAAAGGAAATTGGTTGAGATAGCTGAGCGAAGAATAGCCGGTGCCGAAATCGTCGATGCTGAGCCGCACGGAATTTGCCTGTAACTTTTTGAGCGAAACCAGAACTCCTTCGACGTCCTTCATGACGGCGGTTTCGGTGATTTCGAGCCCCAGCCAGGACGGATCGAGGCCGGTGAGTTGCAGCGCCTCCATCACCTTTTCGTCGAAGTTTCCGGTGGCGAACTGCACTCCCGAAACATTGACGTGAAGATAAGGAAGAGGCCGGCCCGGAAGGGCGGCGTGAAAGCGCAGCATTTGGCGGCAGGCTTCCTCGAGCACCCACTGGCCAAGCTCGAAAATGACGCCGGTCTCCTCGGCAACGCGGATGACCTGGTCGGTGGCGTAGGGTTTCCCGGCGCCCGCGGGCCAACGCAGCAAAGCCTCCAGACCAACCAGGCTTTGACCGGCGAGCGTGACGATCGGCTGGAAGGCGACCTGAAAATCGCCGCGCGCCAGCGCGTCGCGGATGGAATTGCCCAGCCGCAACCGCTCGGTAACTTGGGCTCGCATGGCGTCGGTGAAGACCGCCAGCCGGTTCTTGCCCAGCACTTTGGCGCGATACATGGCGGTGTCGGCGTCGCGCAGGAGTTCATGCGGGGCCGTGTAGCCGCGGTTGTAGACCGCTATGCCGATGCTGGCGGTGACGTACACCTGATGCGTAGAGACGCGAAACGGCGCGGAAAGATCGTGCCGGATCTGTTCCGCCTGCTCTCTGCCGTCTCCGCGGCCGCCGACCAACACCGCGAACTCGTCTCCGCCGAGCCGGGCCATCAAGACGCTGTCGGCCACTTCGCGGTTGTCGCAAGATAGCGGGCCCGAAGCGAGCGGGCTTGAGGAGAGCGAGGCGCGCAAGCGTTCGGCAACTTGAATCAGCAGTTCGTCGCCCGCGGTGTGGCCGAGGCTGTCATTGACATACTTGAAGCCATCCAGGTCGAGAAACAGGACCGCCAACGGCACACCGGCCGCTTTGGATGCTTCCATGCCACATGCCAGCGCCTCAATCAGATAGGTGCGGTTAGGAAGGCCAGTGAGTGGGTCCGCGGTTTTGGACGCGGTAATGTCCATCAGCGCGCCACTGATGCGCCGCGGAAGGCCTTCTGACGAATACACCGCTTTGCAACGGCTACGCACCCAGCGGTATGTGCCGTCGGCGTGGAGCAAGCGGTGGTCCAGGTCGAGATTCGGCTGAGCGCCTTGCGAGTGGGCTTGAATCGCCTCATGCAGCCGCATCAGGTCGCTGGGATGCACGCGGTTGAACCAATCGCCGATCACTCGCGGCGTTTCGCCGGGAGGCAGGCCCAGGATCTCATTCCAGCGCGGAGAGGCGTACAGTTCTCCGCTGGAGACATTCCAATCGATCACCACATCATTAGCGCCTTCGACCGCCAGGGCGTAGCGGCGCTCGCTATGCTCCAAGCGGCGCTCGGCGCGGCGGTGGCCGAGATGCGTGCGGATGCGCGACAGCGCGACGCGGAAATCCAGCGGCTTGGTAATGTAGTCGTTGGCGCCGGCCTCCAACGCTTCAGAGACGGATTCGCTCTGCGCTTCGGCGGTGACCATGATGACCGGCAGATCGCGCGCCGTTTGCTTCTCGCGCAAAGCGCGCAGCACTTCCATGCCGCCCATCCTGGGCATGGCCCGGTCGAGCAGCACCAGGTCGAACGAGACATCGGCTATCCGTTCTAAAGCCTCCTGGCCGCTGGCTGCGCTGTCGACCTGAAACCCAACCCTTTGTAGACGGCGCGTGAGCATTTCCCGGCTGGCGTGGTCATCGTCGACTACGAGAATGTAACCCTGCTCATCAGCGCCGGCTGCCGCGGTTTGGGGGCCCGATTTCATGGTTTCACAGACTCGGCCGGCTGGGTGGCGCCGGCTGCCAGACTCTGGATCAGACGGAGCAACTCACCGGTGTTTGTCTCGGCTTTGCGAAACACACGCTTCACTTGCTTCAAGCGGTCGATCTCGTCCCGGTCGAGATCCTTGCCGGTGACGACGACCACGGGAATCGCATCGCAACCGGGCTGGCGCCGGGCCGCGGACAGAAACTCAAAGCCGTCCATGCGAGGCATCATGAGATCGAGCACGATGCAAGCGGGAACGGATTCCCGCAATTTGTTCAATCCCTCGAGACCGTCGGCGGCGGTGAGGGTACGCACGCCGTGCCTCTCCAGCGCCTTTCTGATCAGCTCGCTCGAATCCTGGTCGTCTTCCACCACCAGCACGTGACCGCTGACGGTGGGGCCGCCGGCGTTCACTACTTCGAGCAGCCGGGCGGATTCGACCGGCTTTTGGAGAAAGGCCACGGCGCCCAGATCGAAGGCTTTGGCTCGATCGTCGACCACTGTCATGAGCACTACGCGGCTGGAGCAAAGTTCCTGGTCGGCCTTGAGAGCGGAAAGCACCGACCACCCGGAGATATCCGGCAGCAGGATGTCGAGGATCACGGTTTCGGGATGGAACTGGCGGGCCAGCTCGAGACCGGCCAATCCCTCCGTGGCGGTCAGCACCCGATAACCCTGTTTGCCGAGTGTGCGGACCACCAGATCGGCGACCAGAACATCGTCCTCGATCACCAGTATGGTTCGGGAGCGGCCCGCTTCTTGCGACACGATCAGTGGCGCGGGTTGGGAAGGGAGTTCGACGGCGTTGCCCGCCGGCAGGAGGACCACGAACGTGCAGCCTTGGCCGGCGCGGTTGTCGAGGGTGACCGAACCGCCCAGCATTTCGCAGAATCGTTTGGAGATGGCCAATCCCAGGCCGGTGCCGCCGTAGCGCCGGGTGGTGGACGGATCGGCTTGGGTGAACGGCTGAAACAAGTTGGCGGCCACGGCCGGATCGATCCCGATGCCCGTATCGGCTACGGACAGCTCGAGAAAGGCGTCCGGGCCGTTTTGCCGCCGTTGGGCAGCCAGCGAAACGCTTCCGTTGTTGGTGAACTTGCAGGCGTTGGACAACAGATTGTGAAGAACCTGGCGAACCTTGGTCTGGTCGCTTTCGACGATGCCCAAGGGACCGGAGATCGTCAGATCGAGCCGGTTGCCATTGCGGCGGGCCATGGGCTCGACGGTCGCAATGGCTTCCCGGATCATCGGCAGAGGATCAAATTGCTCGAGAAAGACATCCATCCGTCCGGCTTCGATTTTTGAAATGTCGAGGATGTCGCCGATGAGCGCCAACTGCTGGCGGCCGGCGTCGCGGATGCGTTCGAGATCTTGCACGAAATTCGACCGGCCCTCGGCCTCGCATTCCTCCAGCAACATTTCGCTATAGCCGATGACCGAGTTCAAGGGAGTTCGCAACTCGTGGCTCATGTTCGCGAGAAACGCACTTTTGGTGCGGTTGGCTTGTTCGGCTTCTTCTTTGGCAGCACGCAATTCGCTCGCTCGCGCCTCCAGCAGGTGGTTATCTTGCTGGCTTTTGCGATGAACCCGGTTCAGTTCGCGGGCCTGGTGGAAAAGGTAGGCCAAATAGACCACGAACATCGCCGCCATGGCGAGGCCACGAGTGCCGCCAATAGCGATGTGCGTCAGGATGGAGGGAGTGAAGAGCAGGATCAGATACCAATAGGCCAGGGGGCGGTCAGAAGCGTGTGCGGCAATGCTTCCACCAGCGGCGCCGCTGGAGCAAACCAGCATCAAAAGCGTGGGCCAGGCGCCATAGCCAAAAATCCAGAATATTCCAGCCAGCAATAATCCCCAAACCAACGCCGAGCCGGCGATCGCCAACCGGAATGGCTGGATTGGCGCGTTCTCCGGCTGCCGAATAATCCGGCGGCTGAAATAGATCCGCGCGATTGCCAGACACACGACGGCGGCCGACGCAGACAGAAACAAGCGAGGCTGTTCGGCCTCGCAGTTGGAGCTGAAATAGAGAATCGCGAGAAAAATGGGATAAGCGTAGCTGGATGGTTGCACCCGGCTGGCAAGCAGAAGCCGATCTTGCCGCTGGTCCTGTTGGAACAAAAACTCTCGCTCTTCCATAGGCTGGGTTCTAGGCTCCTATCGGCCACTTCAGGCCGTTTCTTTAACACCCAACCGATTCAAAACAATACGCGAAATAGCGTTCGACGATCCGGAACGACGTGCTGCCGGGGCGGCTAACCTCCCGGGCGCAGACACAGCGTACGGCCTCGATTTTGGCGCACCGGCCGCGCTTCCGCTCCGAGTGTCCGACCCAAAAAAAGAACACCAGAGGCGGAAACCGCCAAAACGCTTTCCCGCTGGCTGCCCCGCCCGTCAGTTATTTGAAGCCGAGGGAATGCCCGTAATAGGCGCCGCCGGTAGAGAATCCAGATTCGGGAGCAGGTTATTCCCGGACAATACTAAACAACGGGCGGCCGATAAAGCCGGATTGGCGCTTGGCAATCGGTACGCGATCGGCAAACATCTACCAGGCGCCCTCCTTGCCGCCAAACCACCACAAAATACCGAGCGTGGCGGTATTCTGTTCCTTCTTCAGAATCCCCAGGGCGTCTGTCAGGAAGTAGGGGTGGTTGGAGGCATCGCGGCGCCATTCCTGCCTGATTAAGAACCCTTCGGCGATCCTTTCTTCAAAAGTAATCGTGTTTTCCTTGATTGCCTGAGTCGCGCCGGTGAAAAGTCCGCCGCGATCGGACAGGTATTCGGTCCGCGCGGCGATCGCAAGTTTCGGGGTGAATTGATAACGGGCGTAGCCGGCCCCTCCGTCCGTGTGCGACGGAGCGGAAGAAGCCAGCAGGCGTTCGATCACGTAGTCGGCTTCCAGGGCGAATGCTAGTTTGGGCGATGCCTGCCAAGTGACGTAGCTGTCGAAAATGTGCAGTTTTCCGTTGGGTGCATTGGGAATCGGCTCAAACGCCAGACCTTGTACGGTGGGAAGACTCGATCCGGTGTAGTTCGGCAGATATTGCACGTCCGGGTGCTGTTGCCCCAGGTAATAATTCACCGTCCAAGCGACGGTCTTGCGGGGCTGAATATTGAGTCCGACGAGCTGACCTTTGAAACCATTGAAAGGTTCCGTCTGTTGAGCCCCATTGGTGACCCAGTAATTTACGGCAACGATGTCATTGAGCTTGTAATTCAAGCGTGCGCCCATGTGATAGAAGGGCAGAAAATCGAACCAATAGGAGCGCGAGTAGTTCACCTGGTCTTTGGTGTAATTGCCCTCAATGCCCAACGAACTGGCCCATTTGCCGAAATCGACCGTAAGTCCCGTGCCGAGGGGAACGACGTAGGTACCATAAGCCTGGAAGATCGCGCGATAGACCTCCGGCCGGGGTTCGTTGGCGGCGTTTCCCTGGAGCGTGGCGGTGGCCTGTCCATACTGAAGATCGAGGCGCAGACCGAACCGTTTTCCGTGCGCCGGATCGGCGGCGTTCTCCAGAACCACATCGGCCTGGTTCAAACTGAATGCGTTGCTGCTCACATCGTAGGCCCGGAGCAGGTTCACGCGTCCGATTGGGCTGTTGAAGTTGTACGCGTAGTAGCCATCGAACAGGAAATTGACGGTCGTGCCACCGAGCAGGGAAGCGCCGCTCGGAGGCGCGCTGGGGGCTGGGGAATCCTGCACGGCGGACGATTGCGCCGGCGCGGGCGCGCTGGCGATGGACGCAACGGGTTGGCTCGCCACGCGCGATGCTCCTTCGAGTTCATCCACCCGCGCCTGAAGTTTTTGGACGAGCATAGTCAGCTCGTTAACGCGCCGGCTCAGGTCCGCTGTGGTTGTGTCCGTCGTGGTTGGGTCCGTTTTCTCCTGCGCGTGACCGGCCCAGGGCAAAACAGAAAGCCATAAGGAAATGACGATGGGTGCTCTCATAAACGCGACGACTTCCTTTCATGATCCATTAGACACGACCCGCGTCGCGGTGCGTGTTTGCGCCTTTCTGGGAGAACCTGCGCCCGTTGAAGCGTCCCCTGCTGGAGGCTTCGCGAGGCTTGAGCTTCGGCGCTCACGAAAAGTGACCCAGCAGCGCTCGATTGAAGTGAGCCAGGCAAGGATCAGGATTGCGGCCTGAGCACGATTCATCCATCCACGCCGTTGGCGTGTGCGGTGGTTGCGCGGAGCGTAAGTGGGCTCGATATCATCCGCGCCGAAAGGCGCGCGTCGAGGGGTTGGGAAAGTGACGGTTATCGTGGGGTAGTGGCGCGTTGAAGTTTGTGGCGGAGATGCTGAAAGTATTCCTGGCTCACCTTCAGTTGCAGGACTTCCTCGATCACCGGGGAGAAGTAGGCCAGCGATCGAATGACGCCGAGCGGAGGCGCATCGGCTGGCCTCGCCAAACGCCGAGCCGCAGCAAGGATCAGCGCGTTCTCAACGGCTTCGACCGGCACGCGGCGCGCATGCAGTTGAGCTGCCAACAAACGGTCCGGCCGACGCGCCGCGCCCGGAGTTCCCGGTGTTGCGCGATAGGCTTCGAGGACCTGCCGGACATACTCACGCTGTTCCATCGGCGCTGCGGCTCAGGCCTGGGGATCGCGCAGCGACGGCCCGTTGATGGTTACGGTGTGACAGTAATGCCGCACCCGGCTCAGCAGCGCCTCCACCATGGATTTGTTGCCGAGAAAGTTCTGCCACTCGTCATAGCCGAGGTTGGTGGTGATAATCGTCGAGTGCCGGTGATAGCGCTCCTCCATCAGTTTGAAGAAGGTGTTGGACTGTTCGGGCTTGAGATTTAAATACCCGAACTCATCGATCAGAAGGACGTCCAGGCGCGCCAGCCGGTTGAGTAACTGGCGCGTGGAGCGGTCCGCCAGTGAGGCATACATCTCGTCAAAAAGATCTTGCGCACGAATGAACTGGCAACGCTGGCCGTTCTGCAAAGCCTTCAGCAGGAGGCCGCAGGCGAGGCCCGTTTTGCCCACGCCGGTCGGGCCCACCAGCACCAGATTCTCGTGTTTGGCCACAAAGTCGAGTTCAGCGAACGCGCGCATCTGCTTGCGGTTGACGCCCGGCTGGCGCGACCACGGAAACGTTTCCAGCGACCAGCGTTCTGGCAAGTTGGCCCGGTGAATCCGCCACTCCAACGCGCTTTCCTGACGGTCGTGCCATTGCGCACGCAACAGCCCGGCAACGAACTCGGTGTAAGAGATCTGCGCCTTCTCCGCCGCGTGCAACTGCTCGCCGTACACAGTCAGCATGCGGCGCAGCTTGAGATTCTTCAGTAGTTGTTCCAGTTCTTCAGTCATTGCTCTCCGGTTCCTTTTCCCTCATCAGAAAGTAGTCGCGCGCCACGCGCCGCAGAATCATGCGCTCCAATCGATCCAGATCGTAGAGTCCATAGTGAGCCGCTTCGGCCACCGCGGCAAGAAACGGTTCGCGCGGATACTCCCGCAACAGCCGCAACAGTTGCCGCAGGGCAAGAGCCACCACTTTGCGCCCCTTCTGCTTCAGGGAAGCGACATAGAGCGCGATCTCCGGCGCGGCTTCCACCAGCGCCTGTTCTTCCGGATGCGGATCGCCGCGCTTCACGCCCTCCCCGCGCGGCGGTCTGTGTTCGGCCAGCGTGACCCGCTGCGGCAATGGCGTCAGAGCGCGGACGTGCGTAACGATATGGCGCGCGTCGAGTTCGATCTCGATTCTGTCCCGGGTCTCGCGAATCTCCACGCGCCGCCCGATCCAAGGGACCGGAACCGAGTAACGGATGGAATGCACCGAGACGTATCCTTCCACGTCCACAGTGCGCTGATGCAGCCGGTACACTTCGGGGATCCACGCCGGCAGAGGTTTCAGATGCAGCCGCTCCTGCGCGAACAACTCGCGCGGCACAGCCCGGATATGTTTCTTGTAGGTGGAGTTGACCTTGTCGCACCACTGGCGCGCCTGCCGGTTCAGGTCTTCCC
Organism: Bryobacterales bacterium; assembly: GCA_963836595.1. Lineage (GTDB taxonomy): Bacteria > Acidobacteriota > Terriglobia > Bryobacterales > Bryobacteraceae > DATFZA01. The sequence goes on along the minus strand of CAWIKC010000001.1, from coordinate 523,556 downwards.
AACTGGTGAAAGTGCGACCGGCCAGAAAGTTGTTTTCGATGAACGAAAATGGCCGTTCTACGCGCGCCGACCGGTTGGCATCGCCGCGTTCATGAGCGATAAAGCGGAATCCGAGGCGGTCTGCGAAGGCTTCCATCTCGGGCACCGGAATCATCTCGCGTCCCGTGCCGCGCAGCACCACCACATGCGTGTTGTCGATCATCACGCGTTCCGGGGCGCCGTTCAGATAGCGCACCGCGTCGGTGAGAAACACCTTGCAGTCGAAGCGCTGAAAAGTGGGATTGATCTGAAAGAACAACATGCGCGAGTAACACAACACCGCCGAGGCGGTCTGCGCCTTATGCTTGCTGCCGCCCACTTCCACTGCATGCGGCGATGTATCATGCTGCATTTCCACACCGGGATCGAAGTGATATTGGCCCGCGGGCATAACCGGCGTTTGCCCGATGCCCTGTCTGCGGCAGAACGCCGTCAGCGCCGGATAAGACAGCGCCGCTCCGCTGGCCGCAAGTTCCTCATGGACTCGCACCAGGTTCCCCTTGCAGGAAGCCAACAGATCGAGGATCTGTTGACGGTAGGGTTCGGCTTTCTCCGGCCGCTGGATCTCCGGCGCGTTCGTCGAGTTCGATTGCAGAACTTTGCGCACGCTCAGGCGCGATATCCCCAACAGACGAGCGATCTCGCGCTTGCTCACTCCCTTGGCCTGCAACTCCAGAATCGCGGTTCGCTGTGCTTGGCTCAGCATGTTTGGCCTCCGGTTCTTTTCCGATTCTTTCCGCCATCCGGCCCAGCTCCCGGCGCGCGCTTTCGATCGAGCGTTGCGTTTGCTGCTGCTGCGCGTCGTTCATCTCCCCGATGGCTTCGGGGAGCCGCCGGCCCGCACGACGCAGAATGGCAAGCGCCATCTCCAGATCGCGCTCTACCTGTTCCACCGCCGCGGGCTTCTCTATCGGCGGTTGCCGTTGCGTTTTCAAAAACAGTTCGGGTTCGGTGAGAATGCGCTGGCGAACCACGCGCGAGCCTTCGCGCCAAGCGGTGTAAAGCTGCGCGGCCTGCCGCGTATTGCAGCGCTGCTTCACCCATGCGGCGGCCATCCGCTCACAGTCCTCCGCACTAACTCGCGCCATGGGAACCAGATACTTCATCGCCACTTGCGCGCTGAGGCTTCCTTCCCGCACCTGACGCTGGATCGCTTCGGGTAGTAACTCAACCAGCGCCAGCCGCCGCGATACCCAGCTCACGCTACGATCGAAGCGGCGCGCCAGTTCCTCGAGCGAATAACCGAAGCGCCGCTCCATCTCCGAGAGCAGCCAGCCTTGTTCGAGCGCGCTTTCCTGCGGGCTCAATCGCAGCGACCGCGATAGCAGCAGAGCTTCGGCTTCGCTCATCGGCCAGAGGGTGGCCTCCACTGTGTCGCGACCCAGTTGCTGGAGCGCGGCGATGCGCTTGTGACCGTCGATCACCAGGTAGCGGCCGGGGTCGTCTTTCAAGACCACCACGACGATGGGCGTTTGCTGGCCGCTCTCAGCCAGCGACGCCAGAAGATGGCGTTGGCGGTGCGGCTCGCGAACTCGCAGATGCTCCCACCGCCGGTCCAGTTGATGAAACTCCAGTTGCATGCGCTGCCGACTGAGTCCGAGTATGCTCGAAACCGGAACTGGTCTTTTGCGGGAAAAGCGGAAGTGTACCGGAAACTCCCGCCGGATCAATGAGATACGGCCGTATCTGGTCTTTCGCGGTACGGATCATTAGTGCTCCCATAACGCCAAGGAAATCAGCGCCTTGTGAGCCGAACTGGTCTTTCGCCAGGTTCCAGGGTAGTTGGTCCAGCGGGGCCGGCATGCGCAGCGGCTCCGCCGCTTCCGGCTGCCCCGCGCGCTGGTCGATCCGCCAGGCGATGGCATAGCCGGGGTTCCGGTTGCGCCAGTTTGCCTGGGTCTTCTGACGGCGCGCCGTCTGGCATCCCGGATTACCGCAGGCCCGTTGCCGGTCTCCCACTCGCGAGTTCGGCCGGAACCACCGGCGGCAGATGGTGCACGGTCTCTTCCCGGCCTCTGGCATCGTGATGTTTCATCATCTTCATCACGACGTCCTATACCGTCCGAGTACCGCCGGTCAGATCAGAATGCCTGGGTCATTTCTGGAGAGTAGAGGCGGGTCAATTCTCCCGAGCGCCGAAGGGCTTGAGGTTCGGCGGCCTGCGGGTCCGGTCACAGGGCTACGGGCGAAGACTTGCCGATGGTCCGATTTTGACGGCAGCCGATGCCACCTAGGCAGCCAAGCTTAATTTACCGCTATGGCACACGCCTGGAAAATGGCGGGTGTTGCCGATCAGCAGATAGTGGGCCTTGCTGGCCTGTGCGCATTCCAGAAAGCGATCCGTTCGTTCTGGGCCGTGGCGCTTGGTAGGATTTGGCCAAACTGGGTGCGGGCGGTGAGAGCGGAGATGACGTTGGCCGTTGGTTGCAGCTTCCTTCTTCGTGTCTTATGTCTGCCTGAACTGATTAATTAGCTGGCGCCACCCCACGCTATCAGACACTCGGGCCGGTCCCGCCGTCTGGCCTCGTATTTTCACCAAGCCCCCACCTGGACAAGCTTGGCCAGCGCGCGGCTGGGGGGCAAAGGAAGGTGCTCTATCCCAAAGACACTTCGCCTCAGCTCGCGATAGTCCTCCACACGATCCACTGCCACCGGCAGGAACCCGCCTGCCATGGGATGCATCCCTCTTCGTGATACGATGCGCGCGTAAGCTGGGTAGATCAATCCCAGCGCGTACACAAACTGCGTCGCGTTCCATCGATGCAAAATGACCTTCTCGAGCACATCCCGGGTTTCGTAGAAACTCGAGTAGCAATGGCTGATCAGTTGCCCGAAACGGTCCCCGGAAATGTGAGGATGCCGCCAGACTGAGCAGGTAGCGTCAAATCGGTCGAGATTGGTTTCCTGAATCAGTCCGTTGGCGCGAAACTCTTCATACTGATCAGTTCCCGGAATCGGAGTCAGCACGTAAAAAGAAGCCATGAACGGCCGCAACGCCCGTAGCGCGCTGAGATGTTCCAAGACAGACTTCTCGTCCTGTTCGGGAAATCCGATGATGTTGGAAAAGTGCGTGGAAACGCCGTATTGGTGGCATAGGGAGATCAAGTTGCCGTACGCTCGCGGATCGTTCTGAAACTTCCGTACCGATTTCAAGGCCGCCCGGCTGAACGACTCCACGCCGATAAACACCTGCACACAACCAGCCCGGGCGAGCAAACTGACCAGTTCTTCGTCCTTCTCCAAGTGCACATCGCATTGAACGAAGAAGGGGATGCGAATATCTTCGTCAATGATCGCTCGCAGTAGCCGCCGCGCTTCCGCATACTTGTTAAAATTGTCCGAGGTGAACATGACTAGCCGGACGCCCGCATTTTTTGCCGCAATCAGCGAGCGAACGGTTGTTTCCACCGGTTGGCTGCGCACCGCCGTGCCCGCAATCTTAACGACGGAACAGAAGCTGCAATTGTACGGACACCCACGCGCAGGATAGATCCCCATCATCGGGATCACGTAGGAACCCGACTCGTTCCGCGATGCCGGAATCAACACGGGCGGATCCAACTGCTCGGCCCACCGCTGCCCTGCGCCATAGCTGTCGCGCAGGGAACCAAAGGCCGCATCTTCCACAATCTGTGGCCATATCAACTCAGCCTCCGCGTAGGCAAAACTGATCCCCTTGCCCTCCACATCGGACGTGTCGCAGGTCATCGCATGCGGTCCTCCGATGACGAGGCAACGCACGCCGTTACTCCGGGCCAAGGCACACAAATCGAGAGCGCGATGCATCTGGTGGCTTTGAACGCCAACCAAAGCCAGCAAGTCGCAAGTTTCCGGCCTCAGGCACTCCAGATAGCGCGTGTTCGTGGCCGTGCACTCGTCGATGGATCGAATGTCGACGGCATGCTCTCCCGCGGCTTGCACCGTCAAACTCCGCAAGTGGGCTAGCGTACTATTGGGCATGAAGCCGGCCCGGAAGCGTTCCACGGCCCCATCGCGCCCATACTTGGACGGCTTGATCAGAACGACTTTGAGTTTCCGGCTGGCAGGCATGCGACCCCAGGGTTGCGTTTCAGTTCCACATTGTCGTTCCAATAGATTCTCGCAAGAAGCTCCCGGTTCCGGATCAGTGCCTTGTCGTGGCGCGTAAGGCGCATACCCGCGAGTTCGCTCGATGCATTCGCGACATGTTTCACGAAGGCGGCATCACAACGCAATTCCATGCGGGCCACGCGGACCGCCATCGAACGAAACAAAGGCGCAAAGCGTGCCTGAACCGAAGGTGCGATGCGAACGAACACGAACATCTGTACGCTCGTGCGCACCTCATTCTCCGGCAACAGGAAGACGACCGCGCGCGTCAGGATGGGCCTGTTGACGCCCTTTGCTGGATCTCGCCAGCCGAAGGTATAAGTAGTCTTTACTGGCTCGAACGTCGTAATCCAGTGATTGTGGAAGACGTCTCCCTTTCGAACGCCACCCAGAGGACCAAACCACGACCGGCGCTGCGGTCCTTCGTAACTGACTTCGGTGCGGTCGGAAGAAACTTCAGTGCGGACCGACACCTTGCCTGCATCGGCAGGTTCCCATCCAAAAGTCGAGTGCACAAACGCAAAATGCTCATCCTCGGTGATGTTGTCGAGCGCCAGTTCCATCGGCGCATCGAATCGCGTGCCAAAGGAACCGGCAAACGAAAAGCCGGCTGGCTGCTCCAGAGGAAACTCCTCTGGCGGTGTTTGCCGGTCCGCCAGCCACAGGAATCCAAACCGTTCCACAACTTGCCATGCTCGCGTGTCGCAGTGACGCAACTCCGGACAGGACGGACTTTGGCCGCGCCCATCTGCATCAAAGTGCCATCCGTGGTACCCGCAGGCGAGCCGCCCGTCCTGCCGCACCACGCCTGCCGAGAGCGAGGCGCGACGATGAGGGCATCGGTCGTCCAATGCCCCGGCTGTTCCTTGCGGGCCGCGGAACAGCACAATCGGGTGTCCGCCAACCTCCACCCGCCGAGGGCGATTCCGTAGCTCTTTCGAGGGTAAGACCGGGTGAAAGTATCGCAGCACGCTCACATTCATGAACGTGTCCTCCTTCTAAAAATCGTTCTCGCCAACAATATCGAGTGGATAGCCGCTGATCGCTTGCGAGGCCTCGAGCCCTCCCATGGTGGCTGACTCGATGCACCCGAAATTCAGGCCGTTTAAAGTCCAGTCTCCTGCCAGATACAGGTTCGCGAAGCCAGAGCCGCTCGCTGTCAGCCGGTATTGCGTGGATCCTGGAAGCGAGAGAACATACCTCTCGGCCGGTGCGAGATTCGCTCTCCAGTACTGCGAGTTGAACCGCGAGGCGCCCGTACCGCCGGAGGGATCGTCGACCTGTCCCCAGTCGAATCCCTGCGCGGTGGTGGCGTTCGGCCAAACAGCGGGTAGGTATGACTCGATCCAGTGGATGCTGTTTTGTTGGACGATCGCCGCCTGCTGCGCCGGGAACTGATGGTCGGAATAGGGTGGAATCGGATTGGCATCAATCAATGCGCCGCAGAAGTATCCGATTGAACCGGGCTGGTGCGCCGGCGGCCAGGTTTCGCGTGGTATGACTTGGCTCATGTCCGCCCACGTTTCCGTAGGATGCGCATAGGCCGTCAGGACCGGTGAACCAGCGGTCCAGCCGAGGCCAGCGAGCGTCGGAGTCATCCACAACTGGAATGCCTGCGTCTGCGTCGTCTGAACATTGGCGACCATTGCGGCCCAGGTGGAATTGTTGGCGATCAGCTCTGGCGTGATTTCCTTCAGCGGCGCGCAGGAAGTCGCCAGCACTACCGTATCGAAGTCCTGGCCGGCGTTGAGCACATACGAACTCACTGGCGGCCAGTCCGCCCATGGATCTTCCAAATCAATCCCAAGCCGCTGCAACTGATTTCCCTGGACCAATTGAGCGTAAAGCGGCTCGCTTGGCCAGCAGGGAAGCCCGTTCACGTCCACGAGTGGATCGTACGTCCCGCTGTTCAAGGTTGCCTGCACGTCCACGCTCACCGTCGCGATGGATTTCCCATCGGTCGAGAGGCCCAGGTTGGTGACCTTTTGAAAGAACTGAAAATTCACGCCGCGGTTTTCGAGGACCTGGTAAAGTGGCCCGAACACCGTGTCGCCCATTCCGGCTTGCATCTTCCAGAAAATCGCGCCTTTGTACCACATGATCAGCCGCAGGATGCACCGCAGGCCGGCGCCGGCGGCGAGCGAAGGCTTGTTGGGATCGCCATTTTGGTAGGCGAAAATGAAGTCGTAGACGCCGCGTACTACTCCCGAATTCACGCTGTCCGGCGACGCCCCGTGTCGCGTGTACCAGGCGGACAGATCCTCGTTGTCGATCACGTTGAAACCTTGAAACAAAACGCCATCGGAAAGTATTCCCGCTACCTCGGCGATACCCAGGTCGACGAGAATCAGCGCCCTGCGTTCGCTATTGCTGGTCGCCGCGGCACGGGCTCCGGGCAAAACGGATTTCTGAAACGCGCGCAAACTCTCGAGGGCGGATTGAAGTGCCGCAGCCGGCTGCCGTGCTGGATCTACGGGTAGGGACCGTAGAGACGCAACAACGCCGTGGAGCGAACTCACAGCTTCCAGCGTCGCTTCCATTCGCGCTAGGGGACCGCTCGGAGTAATGGCCGTTTGAATCACCCACTCCACAATGCGCGCCAAGCCTTCCACCAGGCTCGGCATCGGCAGGCCATCGCCGGGTGTGGAATTCGTATACTGCGGGAAGCTGTTGTTCCACGCCAGCCAACCGGCCGGCTAGTTCCTCCATCCAACTGACCAGCGGTGAGGGCTTGAATGCCTGGTCCCACGTGGCCAATGGCGCGGCCGGTGGACGGTTCAGTTCCAGATAGCAGGCGCGCATCACGCGGAATGCATTTTCGTAGAAGCCGCCCCAAACGTGCAATCCGTGTTCTTCAATACGTTGATTGAGGCTGGCGTTGCGTCCGCTTGCTCCTTTACCGCCGAGCCGCCAGCCTAGCTGTAAAACAGTAACCTCGAAATTCTGCTGCCAATTCGGCGCCGAGGTGATGCCAAAGGCCGCCGCCATGCCGCTCATACCGCCGCCGATGATGAGAACTTTTTGCTTTGCCATAGTAATTAGAGCCTAATCTCGCCTAATGTGTCTGGTCGACCGGCCTTTCTGGATGTCGTGGAGCCTCGCCATCGCGCTCGACCGCCATAATAATACCAAGTTCGCAAGCCGCGTGCCCCCCTGTAAATTTCGCCGCGGCTGTGCCGGGTGGCCGCAAACGACCCTTTGTCAGACCCTTCCGATCTCGTCGAGAGAACCGGTTAAGATCAACGCTGCGCCGCCAGGTAGGACATGACTAGCCCGGTCAATTTCGAAGATGCCCATCAACCGAGAGCGCTCACGGCTTCGGGCAGAGTGTTCTGGCGCATCCGTGAGGGCCAACTCGTGGCGCTGGGCTATGCTCTCGGCAAGGAGCCGGCAAGAGGCACGGGGATAAAACCGGAGCGCAGTGTTTCTAAGTCTTGGCTCTGACGTTGTTCCGCAGCGCTCCGCGACCCGTGTTCGCCGGCGAAACTGACGAGACTTTCTTCGGTCACTCCAATCGAAAATTTTCTTCTGCTAGAAAATAAACGACTTCGATCACCGCGTCGCGCCGCTAAGCTGACTCATAGACGACAATAGAATCGTCAATTCATAAAGAGGATCTAAAATGCCAAACTACCATCTCTTATCCGCCCGGCGCCAGGCCCGAAAACCTGCTCATTTCCAGTCAAATATAGCACTCGTGCAACGCCAAAAGTAAAAATGAATGAACGAACCTAATCCCAATTTCGGACGCTCTCGGTCCGCCGGATCCTGTGACATGATAGGCGTTGGACAAATTCTTGGAGACCCGCTCATGATCCGTCTAGCAGCCGCATTGATCGCGATAACCACCATAACCAGCGCCCAGGCTCAGAAAGACACCGAATGGCCCACCTACAACGCCGATCTGGCGGGCACGCGCTACCGCCCGCTCAATCAGATTAACGCGTCCAACTTCAGCAAGCTCGAAGTGGCCTGGCGATTCAAGACCGACAGCATCGGCAATCGTCCGGAGTACAAGCTGGAAGGCACTCCGCTGATGGTTAAGGGCGTGGTCTACGCGACCGCGGGATCACGCCGGGCCGCCATCGCTCTCGATGCCGGAACCGGCGAACTGCTCTGGGTGCACGGAGAGCACGAGGGTGAGCGCGGCGCCAATGCTCCCCGCCAGCTCTCCGGCCGCGGCCTGGCCTATTGGTCCGATGGCAAAGAGGAGCGCATCCTCTACGTCACGCCCGGGTATCGCCTGATCGCGCTCGATGCCAAGACCGGCGCCCTGATCCCGTCCTTCGGCAAAGGCGGCTCGGTCGATCTCAAACTCGACGACGATCAAACAATTTTTCCCGATCTCACAACGGGCGAAATCGGACTCCAGTCCGCCCCTGTCGTGGCGCTGGACACAGTCATCGTCGGCGCGTCGTTCCGCGAAGGCATGACTCCCAAGAGCATGCGCAACAACAAAGGCTATGTGCGCGGTTTCGACGTCCGCACGGGCAAGCGCCTCTGGATCTTCCATACCATCCCCAAAAAGGGGGAATTCGGTTACGACACTTGGGACAACGGTTCGGCTGAGTATACGGGCAACACGGGCGTGTGGACACAGATCAGCGTGGATGAGCAACTGGGACTGGTTTATCTGCCGGTCGAATCGCCGACCGGCGATTACTACGGCGGCCATCGGCCTGGCAACAACCTATTTGGCGAGAGTCTGGTCTGCGTCGATCTGAAAACCGGCAAGCGGAAGTGGCATTATCAATTGGTTCACCATCCGCTGTGGGACATGGATATTTCGTCCGCTCCGCTGCTGGCCGACATCAACGTGAACGGCAAAACCATCAAGGCAGTTGCGCAGCCCAGCAAGCAGGGCATCCTTTATGTGTTCGACCGCGTGACCGGCGAACCGGTGTGGCCCATTGACGAAGTCCCCGTCGAAAAAGGCAATGTGCCGGGCGAATGGTACGCGCCCACGCAGCCGATTCCCAGCAAGCCGCCAGCTTATTCGCGCAACGGGGTCACGCCGGACGTGCTGATCGATTTCACGCCCGCCATGCACGACCAGGCGCTGACGATCGTGTCGAAGTTCAAGATCGGACCGGTCTTTACTCCGCCGGCCGAAAGCACGCTGGGAGGCCCGCTGGCCACGCTGACTCTGGGCACCGCCGCGGGCGGCACCAATTGGCCGGGCGCGTCCTACGATCCCGACACGCACAATGTTTACGCGTTCGCCTGCAACGCGTGCCTGGTGCCGATCGGTGTCGTTCCCGCTCCGAAAGAGATCTCCGATATGCGTTACGTCATGGGGACCGCCGGGCGGCCGGTGGAGATTGCGCGCGGCCCCGGCGAGAACGCCGGCGCAGACGCGCCCATGCCGTCCAAAAATCCCCGGCCTGCGGCTGCCGGAGGCAGTGGTTACGTTCCGCTCAGCGTGCAGGGTCTGCCCTTAATCAAACCGCCGTACGGTACCATCTCGGCCATCAATTTAGACAAGGGCGAAATCGTGTGGCAGGTGGCGCACGGCGATACGCCGGACTACATTCGAAATAATCCCGCGCTCAAAGGGATGAATCTGCCGCGTCTCGGCCAGCCCGGCTACAACGTGGGGACGCTCATCACCAAATCGCTGGTGATCGCAGGCGACGGAATGGTCACCACCACGCCGGAACATCCTCGTGGAGCAATGTTGCGGGCGTATGACAAGCTCAGCGGCAAAGAAGTGGGCGCGGTGTGGATGCCGGCTCCGCAGACCGGGTCCCCCATGACGTACATGTGGAACGGCAAGCAATACATTATTGTTGCCGTGAGCGGAGGCGTTTATTCGGGCGAATACATCGCGTACGCGCTGCCGGAGTAGGCGGCTCAAAAACCGGGGACGGCGCCGTCCGTCCCTGGTTTCAACCGCCGGCGAACACCGGTTTGCGTTTCTCTACAAAGGCCGTGAGGCCTTCGAGATGATCCTGGGTGGCCGACGCCATGGCAAAGCTCTCGGCTTCGCGGTGGGAATGTTCGTCCCAGTTATGATCGAGCGACGACCGGATCAGCCCTTTCGCCAGGCCGAGCGCAACCGTGGGACCGTCCGCCAGGCGGCGGGCCATCTTCGCCGTTTCCTCGGCGAGTTGTGCGCGCGGCACTACCCAGTTGAGAATGCCCATCTCCAGCGCCTTCTGCGCGGGAAAGCGATCGCCGAGCAGCGTCAACTCCAGAGCGCGCCGCTCGCCAACTATGCGCGGCAGAAAGTAGGTGGAGCCGCCGTCCGCCGACAGCCCGATGTGCCGGTAGGCCAGCGTGAAAAACGCGTCGTCGCCGGCAATGGCCAAATCACAAGCCAGCACGAAGCTCAACCCGATGCCGGCCGCGGCGCCCTGCACCGACGCCAGAACGGGCTTGGGCATCCGGCGCAGTTGATAGATAAATTGGTGCGCCTGCACGACGTTCATCTCCCGCGCCGCCAGAAATTGTTCGCGGTTTTCCAGCATCGACTTATGAAAGCCTTTGACGTCGCCACCGGCCATGAAGTTTTCGCCGGCCCCGCGCAGGACGACACAACGCACCGCCGGGTCGCGCTCGAAGTTGGCCGAAGCTTTGATGAGGCCCTCCATCATCTGCACCGTCAGCGCGTTCAGCGACGAAGGACGATTCAGCGTGATGGTCCCTATCCCGTTACTTTGTTCCGTTAAGACTTGCGGTTCATCCATGTTTTCTATTATGTTGCGCGACTGGATGAACTTCTTGGCCAGTACCGGCCAGCCCAACCGAACCGTTGCGGACCGTCAGGTCAGGGTTTAAGCTCAAGATGTATGAAACGGCGTGTTTTTCTCGCAGTACTGTGGGCCGCTGGCGGCAGTTTCCTGGTAGCGCAGCGGTTCCTGGAAGCGCAGCAGCCAGCGAAACCAATGTATGGACGCGCGATGGGCAACCCGACGGCGCCGATCCGTATCGATCTTTATAGCGACTATCAGTGTCCGGCGTGCAAGGTCTTTCATCAGAACACGCTTGGACCGCTCATCGACAACTACGTCAAGACCGGGAAGGTATACCTGGTACATCATGAGTTCCCATTGGCGATGCATGCCCATGCCCGCGAAGCCGCCTGCTATGCCAGCGCCGCGGAAAAGCTGGGAAAGTACATTGAGGTGGGGGATCGGCTATTCCGCACGCAGGAAACGTGGGCGCAGGACGGCAATGTAGCCGCCGCCGCGTGCAGCGTGCTGGATGCGAACGACGCCAAGAAACTGCGGGCATTGGCGGTTGACCCACACATCGCGGCTGAGGTGGATCGCGACATTCAAGCCGGGCAGGCGGAGCAGGTGAGCGGGACGCCGACCATGATTATCACCAAATTGGTGCGCCGCTATCCGGTTCCGGGACCGGTTAGTTATGCGGTGCTGAGCAAGTTTCTGGACAGCATCCTCAACTAGCGTGACCTACAGGCAAACTGAAATGACACGCAAACTGGCTATTGTTCTTAGAGTTTTCCTGGGCGCGGTATTTCTGTACGCGGCCTACACGAAGCTGCGGGAGTCCTACCTGGTTTTCGCCATGTCCATAGATGCCTATCAAATGGCGCCGGATTGGGCAGTGTTGTGGATCGCACGAACGTTGCCCACGGTAGAGCTGATTCTGGGGTTGCTTTTGGTGTCCGGCAAATTTTTGCGGTTCGCCGCCCCCGCGCTCAGCGTGCTATTGATCGGATTCTACGCGGCCATGCTGCATGTCTATCACGCCGGATTGGGAATCGATTGCGGCTGCTTCGGAGTGGGTGAGAAGGTGAGCATGCTGACTCTGACGCGCGACGGAATCCTGCTGGCTAGTTCCTTGATTTTGACTTTCCTGATTTTTCACCGCGGGAGCACGACGCCGCAGCCCAACCCGCCGTCCACAAACAACGTTTGCGCGTTGACGTAGGACGCCTCTTTCGAAATCAGAAACAGAGCGGCGTAAGCCATCTCCCACGCTGTGCCCTGGCGTCCAAAAGGAAGAGAGACAGCGGCGCGCGACGGGCTCCGTTCGCTGGCGGCCCGGCCCATGGGCGTGTCGAGAAGGCCGGGGGCCAAGGCATTGGCGCGGATTCCGCGCGGCTGACCCTCCAGCGCGATCGCCCGGCATAACGCCGAGAGCGCCGCTTTCGATGTCTCATAGGACGGGTTTCGCCCGGTCGGCCGCTCAGCGGCTAACGACGAAATCAGCAGGACCGCGCCGCCATCGCGCAGCGAAATGAGCGCGCGTTGCCCAATCAACATGTGAGAGCGAACGTTGACCTGCATCACCTGGTCCCAGGTTTCCGCAGTCTCGGTTTTCAGATTGCGGCCGCTGCCGACGCCGATGTTGGCGACGACCGCGTCTAACTCTCCCGCCGCGTCAAACATGGCGGGAATCGCGTGGGGTTGGGCGACGTCCGCCTGGATGGCTTTAGCCTGCCCACCGGCGGCCTGAATCACCTCCACGGTTTCCTGCGCGGAGGCCAAGTCCAGGTCGGCGCAAGTGACCGCGGCTCCTTCCCGGGCAAAGAGAATGCTCATGGCGCGGCCGTTGCCGATGGTGGACTCGGGATGCGGGGTGGGGCGCTGCCCGGCGCCGACGACGAGCACGCGCAAGCCGGACAGGCGGCCTCGGCCGGGGTCTTGGCCGAGTGAAGTGCCGAACAATTGGCGGACGGGCTGTTCTGGGACCATTAGCGTCTTACCAGATTATCGCTTGGCCGGGCTTACGGCGCGGTCGTTTGTCTCCGGATGGGGCGGTGGCCGGCGCCGACCATAAGTACGCGCAATCCGGACAAGCGGCCTCGACCGGGGTCTTGGCCGAGTGGAGTGCCATACTGATCGCGGACCTTGAAAATGTGCCCGCGAGCGCCTCAGTGAATCGTAAAACGCGCGTCGCGCCGGGGCGCGTTCGGAGCCAAGGGGTTGGACGACCCTTGCTTGCGGGCGGGATTCGCCAAAATGGTCTGGGCCAGAAGACGAGCCGTTCGCCGGCGGGAACGCCGGCGTTGGTTTTTCACGAAGGCAGAGAACTGACGCCAGTAAGTAGTGGTTACATCCATGGGTGTGGGTTTCTGTCGTATATGAGACGCAACACAAAGGCAGGTCATTTCTACCTAAGTGCGAAATAACTACAGGGTACGGTTTTCACTCGAATTGTCACACGGAACTAACTGTTAGCGGCAGCTAATCTCCGCGGGTTGAGAACGGCGTCTCGTAGGCTTGGCCGGTGTAACGGGCCCGTTCTCCCCGGGTGCGGCGGCCAGGCCACTCCAGGCGCATGTCGGCGCAGACTTCATCCAGCATCGGGATGGTGGCCGTGCGGGTTTCCAAAGCGAAACAAGTCAGCAAGAGATTGTCACATATCGCGTTGATGACGCGAGGGATACCTTGCGCCCGGCTATGTACTTCGGAGATCAAATCCTGAGAAAAAATGTTTTGGTTGGGCATGCCCGCTTTGGTCATACGGGTGTTTATATATTCCAGCGAATCAACGGGAGTAAAGGGCTGGAGATTACAGCGAAGCACGATCCGTTGTTTGAGCTGCCGGAGATTGGGGGCTTCGAGTTTGCGGTCCAGTTCGGGCTGGCCGGCGAGGATGACTTGAATCAACTTGCCGCGGCGGTTTTCGAGATTGCCGAGGAGGCGGATCTCTTCGAGGACCTCCCATTCGAGATTATGGGCTTCATCCACGATCAAGACGGTAGTACGGCCCTGTTCCATCTGCTGGATCAGCATTTCATTCAGGGCGAACAGAACTTCGGTCTTGGAAGTTCGGGCGCAGCGCAGATCCAGATCGTAAGCGATCATCTCAAAAAACTGATCGGGAGTGATACGAGAGTTAAATATGAACGCGAACTCGACATACTGATCTTCCAGAAAGTCGCGCAGGCATTCCAGCATGGTGGTTTTGCCGGTGCCCACTTCGCCGGTGAGCACAATGAACCCCTTCCGGCTCTGGACGCCGTAGATGAGGTTGGCCAGCGCTTCCTCGTGTTGAGTACTCCGATACAAGAACGCGGGATCGGGGCTCAAGCTGAAGGGGCTGTCGTTGAATCCAAAAAAGGCGTTGTACATTAGAAATTGTACATCAGGGGTTGAGACTGCCCCAGGCCGTTGCTCCTCCCACAAGTATCCTAGTGCATCTTAACATGCAAAGTTCGCACACAATCTATATCGGCAGAATCGGGGCCGGTAAGTAGCGTGTTCGAGTCTGAAGGGATGGGAAAGTCGCGGCGGATTGGAGCGTTGCGGAGCCGGACCAGGGGGTCCGGCGCGGACGGGGGCGTCGGCACTACTGGGATTTTAGGTGTGGGGTTTCGGAGTTGCCTGCTGGAGTCGCCCGTCGCGGCCGGTCGTCGTCAGCGGACCGATTTGAGCGTTGCGGAACCGGACCAGGGGGTCCGGCTGGGACGGGCGTCGGCACTACTGGGATTTTAGGTGTGGGGTTTCGGAGTTGCCTGCTGGAGTCGCCCGTCGCGGCCGGTCGTCGTCCAGCGGACCGATTTGAGCGTTGCGGAGCCGGACCAGGGGGTCCGGCGCGGACAGGGCGTCCGCCCCACAGGGGGTTTACAGGAAGCGGGCGTCGAAGGGACGGGGAAAGAGACTGGCGAGACGTAGCGTTTCAGACTTGCCGGCGGGGTTAATGAGGGTGATTTCGATGTCGCCGCAGAATTCCCAGAGGATTTGCCGGCAGGCGCCACAGGGCGGAGTGAGCACATCGGTCTCCGCCGCCACGGCAATGTGCACGAAGTTGCGGGCGCCTTCAGAGATGGCTTTGAACACGGCTACGCGCTCGGCGCAAAGCGTCAGGCCATAGGTCGCATTTTCGATGTTACAGCCGGTGAAAATTGTGCCGGCGGCGTCTTCGAGCGCGGCGCCGACCTTGAAATGCGAAAACGGCGCATAAGCGTTCTCACGGGCGCGCAGGGCGGCTTCGGCGAGTTCTGTCATGTCAGTTCGGGGAGGATGGCGTTCAAGAGCTGGACCAGCGTGCCGCGCACCTGGCGACCGATTTCCAGCACTTCTTCGTGGTTGATCTTTTGCGGCAGGATTCCTGCGGCCATGTTGGTAACGCAGGAAATGGCCAGCACTTTCATGCCGAGATAGTTCGCCAGGATTACCTCCGGAACCGTCGACATGCCCACCAGATCTGCTCCGATAGCGCGCAGATAGCGAATCTCGGCCGGCGTTTCGTAGTTGGGTCCAGTGAGCGCGGCGTATACGCCTTCCTGCAGGGTCAAACCCATGTCTGCTCCAGCCTTGCGCGCCAGCTCGCGATAGGCGGCGGAATAGGCTTCCGACATGTCGGGAAACCGTGGGCCCAGCGAGTCGTCATTGGGCCCGATCAGCGGATTGACGCCTTGCAGGTTGATGTGATCGGAGATCAGCACCAGCGCTCCTTGCGCGTAGGAGAGATTGATTCCGCCCGCGGCGTTGGTAAACACGATGGAGCGGACACCGAGGGCATGCAGCACGCGCACGCCAAAAACCACGCTCTGGATGGAGTGTCCCTCATAGAAGTGCGCGCGGCCGGATTGCACGATCACGTCCGGCGTGACGACCAGTTTGCCGGCGTGCCCCACAGCCGTCGAGCGGGGCCAGCCGGGAATCTCGGTGTAAGGGATTTCGGTCCCGCCGGAGAGTTGATCGGCAAAAGCGCCCAAGCCACTGCCGAGCACAACCGCTCGGGCCGGGCGATGCGGCGTCAGTTTATGGATGCGGCCGGTCGCGGCTTCGATAATGCCGGCTTCGATCACAACAGCATCCCCGCGATACAGGCCGACATGAAATTCGCCATGGTTCCCGCAGCCACGGCTTTCAGTCCCAGCCGTGCCAGATCCGACTTGCGCGTGGGCGCGAGCGCTCCAATGCCGCCAATCTGGATGGCGATGGAACTGAGGTTGGCAAATCCGCAGAGCGCGAAGGTGGCGATCACAAAAGACCGCGGATCGAGATGCGGGCGCATGGGACCGAGCTTCTGAAAGGCGATGAACTCATTCAAGATCAGGCGCGTACCCAGCAGGTTGCCGATGCTCTGGCAATCGTTATACTTCACGCCGAGCAGCCACGCAACCGGAGAGAACAAATAGCCGAAGATCTGTTCCAGCGATAGGCCAAAATTTCCCAGGATTCCGTTGACCATCGCGATGAGCGCCAGAAACGCGATCAACATGGCGGCGATGTTGAGAGAGAGTTGCAAGCCGTCGCCGGCGCCCTGCGCCGCCGCATCGATGATATTGATACCTCGCCGTTCGACTTCGATCTTCACCCCCCCGGCGGTTGCGGGCTGCTCCACCTCCGGCACCAGCATTTTGGCCAGCATGATGGTGGCGGGAGCGGTCATGATGACCGCGGTGAGCAGATGCGTGATGGATACATTCGCCATCAGAACATAGGCGGCCATTACCGCTCCGGACACGTGCGCCATGCCGCTGACCATGATGGTGAACAGCTCGGATTCGGTGAGGCCGGCCAGAAAAGGACGAATGGTCAAGGGCGCTTCGGTCTGGCCCATGAAGATGCTGGCGGCGACGTTGGTGGATTCCGCTCCGCTCGCGCCCATGACGCGCTGCATCACGACGGCCATGGCGCGGACGAAGATTTGCATCACGCCGAAATAGTAAAGAATCGAAAACAGGCTGGAGATGAAGATGATGATGGGCAGGACTTGGAACGCGAAAATGGTCGGCTGCGCCCCTCCCAATTGGTCGCCGAAGACGAACTTGGAACCGGCGGACGAATAACCGAGCAGCGCATTCACGGCCCGGCTGGCTGCCTCAAACCCATCCTTGACGGGCGTGCGGAGCACCAGGAATGCGAACGTGAACTGCAGCCCGAGTCCCCAGGCTACGATGGACGGGCGAATTCGTTTCCGGTGCGTCGAGAACAGAACGCACACCAGCAAGATGGTCAGGATGCCGAGGACGCCGGTAAAGCGCTCCATGCGCGGTTATTGGCTAACGACCTCCAGAATGAGTTCGCGCTCTTCCGGCGCGGTAGAGGAAATATGGAAAGCGTCTTCGATCTGCTCGGCGGCCTCTTCGACGTTCTCGTCGGAGGTGTAGTAGAGGCGGCAAAGCACGCCACCGGAGTCGACTTTCTGGCCGGTTTTCACTTCGAGGATCACGCCCACCGCGGGGTCGATAGTGTCTTCCTTGGTGTTGCGGCCAGCGCCAATCATCGAAGAAGCCCTTCCGATGTCTTCGGCATGGATGGAACTGATATAGCCGGCGCGCGGCGAAGGGATCTCCCGCACGCCGGTGGCGTTGGGCAGCAGTTCAAAGCGGTCTAAGACCTGCGGATTGCCGCCCTGGGCCGCGATCACTTCTTTTAGCTTGCGGTAGCCGGAACCATCGAGCAGTTTTTGCTGGGCGAGTTCGCGGGCTTCTTCGAGCGTGGGAGTGATCTTGCCCAGATAGATCATGCGCGCGGCGAGTTCGAGCGAGAGCCGGGTCAAATCGGTCGGTCCCGCGTTTTGGAGGGTCTGCGAGACCTCCATGACCTCGAGCGCATTGCCCACGGCGTAGCCCAGCGGCTGATTCATGTCGGTGATCAGGGCTTGTACGCGCTTGTCCATGCGCCGGCCGATGCCGACCATCATCTGCGCCAGCCTTCGGGCATCCACCTGGCGCTTCATGAATGCGCCGGAACCCACTTTTACGTCCAAAACAATAGCATCCAAGGCGACGGACAGCTTTTTGGACATGATGGAGGTGGCAATGAGCGGGATGGACTCGACCGTGCCCGTGACGTCGCGAATCGCGTAGAGCCGACCATCTACGGGCGCAATTTCGGCGGTCTGGCCGATGAAAGCCAAACCCAGCTTGGCCAACTGCGTCCGGAATTCTTCGATAGTCAGGTCGGTGCGGAATCCGGGGATGGATTCGAGTTTATCCAGCGTACCGCCGGTATGGCCGAGTCCGCGCCCGGAAATCATGGGGACGATTACGCCCGCGGCGGCAGCGATGGGGGCGGAGATCAGGCTGGTTTTATCGCCGACGCCGCCGGTGGAATGTTTATCTACTTTGATGCCGGGAATCGAACTCAGATCGACGGTTTCGCCCGAGTGAATCATGGCTTCCGTCATCGCGCTGACTTCGCGGTCAGTCATGCCGCTGAAATATGTGGCCATCAGAAAAGCGGAGATTTGATAGTCGGGCACCTCGTTGCGGGCGTAGGCATCAATCAGGGTCGTGATTTCTTCGGGCGAGAGTTCCTCTGCATCCCGTTTCCGGCGGATCAGGTCAACAGTACGCATTTTGACCCTTCAGCGTAACATGTTAAGCGATTGAAAGTAAAGGAAAGAGGAAGAATTTGTGGACCGGCACAAGAGTACCGTCTTCCCCCGAGACCAATTCGGGATTGACGGGGGGTCAACGATCCGTTTGTATTATCCTACGTTTTCAGCCGTTTGGGAAGAGCAAGAAAGTACTGTTTTCGGCGTCTAGGAAGTAGGTGCAGAGAGGGTTAGGGGCATCTCGCCCCAGTACATTTGTGTGGAAAATGTTTGAAAAGTGTGGTATGTAGGATAGGCAAAACATTGAATAGGTAAATATGGCTTCTACGGTCTGGAAGGGGCATCTCACATTCGGTCTGGTTGCGTTCCCGGTCAAGCTGTTTACGGCGGCGCGGGGCGATAGCATCAGCTTCAACCAGTTGCATAAGACGGACAATTCCCGCATCAAGCAGGTGATCTACTGCGCGGCGGAGAACAAGCCCATTGAGCGGTCGGAGATCGTGAAGGGCTATGAGTACGAGAAGGACCGCTACGTTGTGATTGACGACGAAGACATCAAGAAAGTGGCGCCGTCGTCGGCCAAAGTGATCGAGATTCTCGAGTTTGTGCAGTCGGGCGAAGTCGACCCGCTGTACTTTGAAAGTTCTTACTACATGGCGCCCGACGACGCCGGCGAGAAGCCGTACGCGCTGCTGTACGACACTTTGAAGAAAACCGGCTATGTCGGCGTGGCCAAAATAGCCATGCACAACCGGGAACACATCGTGATCTTCCGGCCGGGGCCGTATGGTCTGCTGATGCATACGATGTACTACACGCACGAAGTGCGCAAAGTGGAAGAGTTCCGCACCGATATTTCACTGGTGAAAGAGAAGGAAGGGGAACTGGCGCGGATGCTGGTCGAGTCACTGGCGGCGCCCTTTGAGCCCGAAAAGTACCATGATACCTATCGCGACAATCTGCAGGCGCTGATTGACGCCAAGGTCAAAGGACAGGAAGTGGTGGCGCCGCCGCCGAAGGAGCCCTCGAAGATCGTGGATATCATGGAGGCGCTGAAGCAGAGTCTGGCTATCGCCAAGAAGCCGGCGGCTTCGGAGACGGAGATGACGGAGCAGCAGCCGGCGAAGGTGGCGAGCAAGCGGAAGGCGCGGGGGTAAGATGCCGGGGTGGCTCTTTCAAGTTTTCACTTTACCGGACTCACTTTACCGGACCGCGGACAAATCCCATGGTGCAGGAAATAGAAAGCGCGATACCGTCTTTAGAGCCGGGAATGAACCTCCATTTACTAAGAGCCGCCGTGACTTCGCTGGCCCACATGTCGTCTGATGCTCTTTCGACGCGAATATTGCCAGTGTTCCCTTTTTCATCCACATCGAACGTCACGGTCATGGTCGCATTTTCAGCAGCGGCAGAGTGGCGTGGAAAGACACTCTTGTCTACAAAAGGCCGAGTGGCGCCAAGCGGAGTGTGAAAGTCGGCTCGTGCCAGACTCGTAACACCTGTCGGCTCCGTTTCCAGTAAGCGGAAATTCACCTGAATTTTTGCCTGCACGTTTACGGGTTTTCCCTCTTTCACCCCCGGCCGGAACAGCCACTCGCTGACAGCCGCAATGGCCTCTTCATCCAAGCCCAGTCCGAGAGAACGCACCACCTTCAGATCGTGCGCCTTTCCATCGGCGCCAACAACGATAGCCAGCGCCACTGTCCCCTGCAGCCGCGCGTGACGAGCCTCCTCGGCATATTGCGGCTCGATTTTATGCAGCAGACTCGGAGCGCTGACACCGCCGCCGATTGTATACGTACCTCCACGCTGCTGGCCCGCAGCGGCGGCCGCAGACGACGGGAACTCGTTTGGCGCAAGTTCTGTGGCAATTGCCGCTGCTTCCGCGCTAAGCGATCGTGCAACCATCACTCTCCCATCCGAACCCTTGACCACCTTGACGAAATAGACAGTGGGTTGAGGGTTCCCCTCGATCTGAACCACCGGAAGGGTCAGACCGCTCAAGATTGGCAGGATAATTTTCGCCGCCGGATCCTCGCTATCCAATTGGCGCGCGGAGTGCAAACTGCCATCGGCATTTGCGGCCACAAAGAAGTACGATGGCTGACCGGTCTTCAAGGCGCCAGCGAGATCGTCCGCCAGGGCAAGCTTGAGCCGATACCAGACACGATCAACCGATAGCGGAGCGATGGAGTCGAGCCGGGCGGCAATCGCGGGAGGAACCTGCGAAAGCTGCCCTGGCTCCAGAAGTGTGGCTTCGCGCCAGTATGCACACTCCTGTTCGCCGTGTCCTGCCTTCGATTCCGCCTGCGCCAAATGGGCATAGACTTCGGAGCGAGGCGCGAACGCCACGGCGGTACTCAGCATATCCATGGCTTGCTCGAGCTTGCCTTGGTTGAAGAGGAGCCAGCCGTAGGTGTCGAGATGGCTGCTGAGCGAGTTCTGAGCGCGGATCGCATCCAACATGGTCCCGTTCCTGGCGGAAGCTACTTGGGATTTCATCGTCAGATCCAACGATCGGCGCGCATAAGATACCGCCAAATCGATTTGTTTGTTGCATTCTCCGAGATGGTAGGCAGCTTCATTTAGCAACACTGCACCCGGATTTGGTCCGAGTGCCTGGTCGATCTCCTGGCGCGCATCCGGGGCCTTGTCTCCACAGACGCGGGCAAGGGATTCGTCCAGCCGGGCAAGTGATACGTCCAGCCGTTGTGGCGTGTTTTTCGGCAGCGCTTGCACGGCCTGAGAAGCCGCTTGCTCCGCCTCGGTCCACCGCCCAGCCTTCAGCAACAATCGCGGCAGATTTGAAAGGGCGGATAAATCGTCGGGCTTAATTTCCAGTTGCTTCCTTCGACTCTGGATAGCCGAGTCCCATTGGTGCTGGCGCTCCTGCACTCGTGCGAGATCGTTGTAGACGGATGGGTGTTTGGGGTTGACGACGAGTTGTTTTTGGTATGCCTTTCGCGCCTCATCCAACTTTCCAAGCGCGGCCAGCGCCCGTCCTAGGTTGTCCCATGCCGTGGGATGTTCCGGCGTCGCCTCTACTGCTTTCTCAAAGAGCCGACGAGCGGATTCGTATTCCCGCTGTTCATAAGCACGCAAGCCGTATTTATTCGCATCAAGCGGCGGGACGGATTGTATCCAATCTGTAAGGCTCTCGGCACTGGTGCGTCTCAGGATAAACGGGTGTTGCTGATCTTCTCGAATAGTTTTAAAGAACGACTCGATTTCGTCCTTATTTTCTCCCCCGAGCGTGTCCTGCTTCAGCCGCAGTTCGCGCACAATGATCAGAATCCCGCCCTCGATCTTAGCGTCTGATTTATAGCGAGCGAACGGGCGCTCCTCATTGAGATAAGACTTAGCCTGTACAGCAAAGTCCGTTGGGATCTTAAACCGGATTTCTTCGCGGAATGTCTTGAGAGGCCCGAGATTTATCCTTTCGTCCGGCCGCTCCGCGAGAGGAACGCCCAGCGGCAACAGTTCCAGGTGAAGCGGCTGCCGGCGCTGGATAGGAAGAAGGAAATCGTCTTCCAGGATGGGAATTCGAATCTGAATACCAGGCTCAGGGATCGAAACGCGGGTTAACACAGGCGCGGACGCTAATTTGCGGGTCTGCAGAAAGTGCCCGAAAAGCCCCGGAGAGCCGATACCCGAGCCTCCCTGCTTAAATGCGTCGAGGTACCAAATACTCCTTGTTCCGGTTGCTGTGAAGACGGCAGTAGCTTGCAGAGCGCCACTCGGCGTGATCGCCGCATCCAGTTTCGCGACCACACTCTCTTCGGGAACGGTGTTTTGCGCTGTGCAAAGAGCCACGGAGCACAGCGCGCCGCCCAGGAGCCGGAACGTAAGATTCGCGATACGCATTGAGGAGCTATGAGTTTATACTAACCGGTTCGCCGAGGAAAAGCGGATCAACTGACCTTTCGGACCTTGCGCCTGGCTCTTGCTTCTCAAGACCGAGATGCTTATTCATTCATAGTTTCACCGATATGATCTACCGAAACCTGATTGAAAAACGCGCGTTTCGCTACACTTGGCTAGCGGGCAAGACTCCGTGAATTGGGCATGAGTTTCGCTAGTCAGGGGGAAAAGGGGAGATGGGAAGACTTCGGAGACGGAGATTGTAGACCAACCGCTGAAGGCGGCGGCGAAGCGGAAGGCGCGGGGATGAGCGCGTATTTAGGATGCATGTGGCGCACATGTTAGCATGCGAATAACATGTCCAAGATGATCCAGGTGCGAGACGTACCGGATGAATTGCACCAGATTCTGAAAACCCGCGCAGCGCAAGAGGGGATGAGCCTTTCCGACTATCTCAAGCGCGAATTGCAACGCGTCGCGGAACGGCCGAGCCTGCAGGACTGGCTGGAGCGCACCGGTGAAGCGAAACCGATTGTAGGCAAAACCAGTGCGGCCAAGATCGTACGCGAACTGCGCGATTCGCGATGATCGTACTCGATGCGTCGGCCGTGGTTGAGTTGCTTGCGAACGGCCCATTGAGCACACCCCTGAGACAGGATCTCGCCGCGCGTCAGGATGAATGCATCGTTCCGCACTTACTGGATATCGAAGTGGCCAGTGCACTGCGCCGCTTGGTGGCCGGCCAGCGTGTTGAGTCGCTGAGGATGAAGCAAGCCCTGAGACGGTTGCTAGAGTTGCCTGCGGAACGGTACCCACATGGGCCGTTGCTCGGGCGCATTTGGGAACTGAGGCACAATTTCACGGCTTATGACGCGGCGTACATCGCGCTAGCGGAAGCGGCGGATGCCGTGCTGTATACCTGTGGCGAGAAGCTTGCGACTGGACACCGGGCGCGCGTGATGGTGTTCAGTTAGGCGGAAACGAATGAAACTCGTCAGATTGCTTTTTTGTTACGCTGAAGAGAAATAGGCGAGGAGCGTTACAGACGATGGAAGTTCGATTCACGGAAGATCAGAAAGGCTTCGTTCGCCAGGCAATAGAAAGCGGGCGATATAACCGAGAAGAGGACGCCCTGGAAGAGGCTCTGTCGCTTTGGGAGAGCCGTGAGCGGCGGCGCGCGGAAATACTGGCGGCTGTCGATCAGGCGGAAGCCTCCTTTGCGCGTGGTGAAGGCCGTAGAGTCACGACACCCGAGGAAACCGCCAGGCTTACCGAGGATATAAAGCGACGCGGTCAGGCCCGATTGGCTCGACAAGAAACCGACCGATAACTGCGCTAATGGGGTTTCGTCTTCTACCGGAGGCCGAAGCCGATCTCGACGACATCTGGTTTTATGTTGCCCGCGAGAGTGGGAGCATGGAGATTGCGAGTCGCCTTATTACCAGCATTACGGATCGTTTCTGGCTACTCGCAAAAAATCCGCAACTCGGCAGACGGCGCGATCACGACTTGCGGCTTGGCCTGAGGAGTTTTCCAGTTGGCGAATACGTGATCTATCGCGTCGAAGACGACGACGCGATCATTCTTCACATTATGCGCGGTTAGCCGGGATATCGAGGGGCTCTTCGATAAATAGAGCCGGTGGGAAGCCGGGCTGCTCATCAAACGGCTGCCGCCGGCGTGGCAAAGCGCTTGATCAATTCTTCGGCGTACACCGCGCCTGCCGGCGTGTCCTCGTGCTTGAAGAATACGAACACATCGTGACCGCTGTCGAGCATCTGCCCCACGCGCTCGGCGATTTCCGCGCGATCTTCCACGCTGTAGTCTTCTTTGCGCAGCCGGAAATACAGAAACGGCGCGGTGATCACTTGCGGGATCACCAGCTTCTCCGATTCGGCCAGGCATAACGCAGTTTTGTGCTGTTCCAGCAGGGCGTAAACCGGATCGGCCAACCAGGACGGATGCCGGAATTCGAAGGCGCAGCGGATATCGGTGGGCAGCGTAGCGAGAAAATCAGCCAACAGCGCATCGTCGCGTTTTAGCGCCGGTGGGAGTTGAAACAATACCGGGCCCAATTGCCGCGCGGAGCGCAACGGATCGATGGCGCGGAAGAAAACCTCGGTGAACTCAGTGGGCTTCAACCGCTGGATGTGCGTGATGCGCATGTGCGCCTTCAGCGGGAACACAAATCCGGGGTTGGTTTCCTTGACCCAGTTCTCCAAAGTGGATGCGGAAGGCAACCGCCTGAAAGTATAGTTGACTTCCACCGCATTGAGGCGTGTAGCGTAGTAGGATAGGAACTTCTTCGAAGGTAGCTTCTGGGGATAGAATTCCGGCTTCCAGCTTGGGTACGCAAATCCCGAAGTCCCGGCGTAAAGTTGCCGCATCTCATTAAGGTAATCTACGATGACACCGCAAAAACCGGCCAAGCCGAAGAAGAGTTCCTCCCGGCGCTTCAAAGAGTTGTGGCCGGATATTCGGGAGATGATCCGGCCGCGGCAGGGGATCCTGGCGATCGGCTTCGTTTTGATGGTTATCAACCGGCTGTGCGGGCTGGTGTTGCCAACCTCAACCAAATACCTGATCGATAAGGTCATCAACGGACACCGGATGAACCTGCTGCTGCCGCTGGTGGGCGCGGTGGGTTTGGCGACACTCATCCAGGGCGTGACCTCTTTCACGCTGACGCAACTGATCTCCAAGGCCGCGCAGCGGCTGATCTCCGAGTTGCGCCAAAAGGTCCAGGCACACATCGGGCGGCTGCCGGTCGCCTTCTACGACGCCAACAAGACCGGCGTGCTGGTTTCGCGCATCATGACCGACGTCGAAGGCGTGCGCAACCTGATCGGCACGGGTTTGATTGAGTTTGTAGGCGGGATATTGACGGCCGTGTTGGTGCTCGGCGTCATGCTTTACCTCAGCACGCTGATGACGCTGATCGCGCTGGGCATCATGATTTGCTTTGGCGTAGTTTTGCAAAAGGCCTTTACCAACATCCGGCCGATTTTCCGCGAGCGCGGCAAAATCACGGCGGAAGTGACCGGCCGCCTGACGGAGTCGCTGGGCGGCGTTCGCGTCGTCAAGGGCTATCACGCCGAGGAGCGCGAAGAAGAAGTGTTTGCGGTTGGCGTCACGCGATTGCTGAATAACGTCTTGCAGTCCTTAACGGCGACCTCGGTGATGAGCTTGTCGGCAACCCTGCTGATGGGCATCGTCGGAGCAATCATCATGTTTATGGGAGCGCGCCAGATCTCCGCGGGGACCCTCACCTTAGGCGATTTTGTGATGTTCACCGCTTTGCTGGCGTTCCTGATCGCTCCCATGTTCCAGATTGTGGCGATCGGTACGCAAATCACCGAGGCGCTAGCTGGCCTGGAGCGCACTCGCGACATTCTGGATGAGCGCCAGGAAGACCAGGATCCGCGCCGTACCTTGGCTCTGCCGGTGATCAAAGGTGAATTGGATTTCGAACATGTCGACTTCGCTTATGATGCGGCGAAACCGGTGCTGCACGATGTATCGTTCCGTTCGAAACCGGGGACGGTGACGGCGCTGGTGGGGTCGTCCGGTTCGGGCAAGTCTACCATCATTGGGTTGATCGCCGCCTTCCACTCGCCGGTGAGCGGCTCGGTGCAGGTGGACGGAGTGGATTTGTCCACGGCGCGTTTGGATTCTTACCGCACGCAGTTGGGCGTGGTCTTGCAAGATACGTTTCTGTTTGACGGGACCATTCAGGAAAATATTGCGTTTGCCAAGCCACATGCCACGCAAGAAGAAGTGCTCAAGGCGTGTAAAATCGCGCGCGTGGATGAGTTTGCCGAAACGTTTCCCGAGGGCTACGACACCATTGTCGGCGAGCGCGGAGTGAAGCTTTCGGGCGGCCAGCGGCAGCGTGTTTCGATTGCGCGGGCGATCCTGGCCGACCCGCGGATTCTGATTCTGGATGAAGCCACTTCGAGCCTGGATTCGGAATCCGAGGCGCTGATTCAAGAAGGCCTCAAGTACCTGATGCAGGGGCGAACCACCTTTGTGATTGCGCACCGGCTATCGACGATCCGGCGCGCCGACCAGATTCTGGTAGTGGAAGTGGGGCGAATCGTGGAGCGTGGCACGCACGACGAGTTGTTCGCCCTCCGCGGCCGCTATCACGATCTGTATACGCGCCAGCATGGGTTGGAAGCCAATCTGTTTCTGGCGCCGGGAGAAGGCGATTCCTTGCCGCCAGAGAACGGCGCCGCGGCGCCACCGGCGGCAGCCGGAGCGGGCTTGAATGACGCCATGCGCCTGCTGCGCGGCGGCCGGTAATGGTTGCGGGGCGGCCTATCCGATAGTTGAAAGGCGCTGCTGGGCCGCCGCGATTTCGTTTTTCAGCCGGGCCATCAACTCCGCCGCAGTTTGCTGTCTCAGCATGCGCAATCCTTGACCGGCCCAGAGCGACTGCAAACCGGCCCGTTCGGCGGCGCGCGCGGCATGCCGCATGGGCCGGGTGAGAGTGTTCTGCCAGGGAAACGGGAGGGGCTGGAGATCGGTTGCCTCGGCTTGGTCTATGAATTCGTTGCGGACGCCCCGGGCGAGTCTGCCGGAAAACGCTCGCGTGAGAGTGGTTTGGTCTTCCCGCGCGTTAAGCAAGGCATCGCGGTATTCCGGTGAGGTTCCTGCTTCGTCGCAGCAGAGAAAAGCGGTGCCGAGCTGCGCCGCCTGCGCGCCCAGCGCGAGCGCGGCGAGAATGCCTCTTCCATCCATGATGCCGCCGGAAGCGATCACCGGGACCGAGACTGCATCCACAATTTGCGGTGTCAAGGCCATGGCGCCGATCAGGGCGAACTCTTCCTTGACTCGAAACGTGCCGCGGTGCGCGCCTGCTTCGCTGCCTTGAGCCACGACGGCATCGAAACCGGCGCGCTCGATTTGCATGGCCTCTTCGACCGTGGTGGCAGTTCCGATCAGATACGTGCGCGCCGCTTTCAGCTTTTGAATGTCGGATTCGACTGGCACGCCCATGGTAAAGGTCACGACTGGAACGTGAAGACGGAGCACCATTGCTAATTGCTGCTCGAAGTTCTCGCCAGCTCGCTCCGGAAGCACTGGTGGAGCGATGCCTAGCTGGCTATGAAAGGCCGCCAGAAACGCCTGGGCTGCGTCGATATTGCCGGAAAGCGGCTGGCTTGCCTCCGGCGCGAAAAGGTTAACGGCGAAGGTTTTTTGGGTGAGACTCCGGGTCCGGTTGATGGCCTCTTCGATTTGTTTCGGCGAGAGATAGTTTACACCGAGCGACCCGAGCCCGCCGGCTTCGGAAACCGCCGCGACTAATTCCGGCGTGCCAGGACCACCGGCCATGGGAGCGAGAACGATCGGTGTAGTCAGGGCATGGCGCCGGCAGAAATCGGGTTGCATACAGCGTTAGCATGTCACACTAAAGCGTGGCCAAGAACGTAAGCCGAAGAGCGCATGTCATCCTTCCGGTTGACCTGGTTGCCGAGATCGACAAGCTCGTCGGCAAGCGTGGCCGCAGCGCATTTCTGACCGAGGTGGCCCGCGACGAAATCCAGCGCCGCCAACAACGCAGCGCTCTTCGCGCCGCCAAGGGAGCTTGGAAGGATGCAGACCACCCCGAACTGAAGGACGGCGCAGCGGCGTGGGTGAGCCGGATGCGCGCTGAGTCCGAAACACGGTTTAAGGAAATCAAGCAACACCGCAAACCCTCCTGATGGCGATCTTCCTCCTCGACACCAGCGTGATTGTCGATGCGATCAATGGAAAGCGCGGGCGCGGCCAGTTCCTCGACGAATTATTGCAACAACGCAACTTGCTTGCCTGTTGCTCCATTAACGTGACCGAGGTGTACGCGGGTATGCGCGCCCACGAAGCCCAGGTAACCGAGGCGCTTTTGCGGAGCCTCAAATTCTGCGAAGTGACTTGGGAAATAGCCCGCCGAGCCGGCGAACTGAAGAGTGAATGGGCGAAGAAGGGCCACACTCTCGCTCTGCCGGACGTTACCATCGCTGCCGTTACCCTGGCTCACGCGTTGCAAGAAGTGAAGTAGAAACGCGGCGCTGCGCCGAATTTCTTGCGCGCATCCTGATAGCATTATCTTATGCAACTCACCATCCGATTGCTCCGCGAGACGGACGGCCGTTGGATTGGCGACATTCCCGAACTGCCGGGCGTGACGGTGTATGGCGACAGTCCCGAGGAAGCGACGCGGAAGGTCAAGTCTCTTGCTCTGCGAGTGATTGCCGAGGAAATTGAGCACGGAGAGATGACGCCCGAGGCCGATACGTTGCAATTCTCCGTTGCCGCATGAGCCAATGGCCCGCGACCAAGGCGCGTCGGGCGCTCGCGGCTTTGCAGCGAATTGGGTGGCGCGTCGTTCGGACCTCGGGTTCACATCGGACGTTGCGGCGTGAGGGTTGGCCCCAATACCGGTTCGCGTACCACGACAAAGAAGAATTAGGGCCGGTAGCTTTGTCGGAGATGGCCAAGCACACGGGCTTGCGTCCAGAAGACCTGTAGCGAGGTTACTGGTCAAAGCCGCTCGGCGCAAAGTTCAACTCTGTCCACCCTGCCGCTGGGGTCCACATGCGTACAGGGGACGGGTGTAGCCGCTCCAGGCATTGCGCCAATGTGTGGTGCGCTTCCCCGGTTCGCTCCCACTCGCGGTGTTCCATATCGTAGGAGGAACCGAACCGAAGGGAAATTGGGTGGACGACAGGTTCGAGGCCAACGAGGTAAAGCCCGTCATTGACGCTATTTCTTATCCCTTCATATTTCTGAAACAGAACCTCGTTCCCGGTTGCCTGGAGGCCCTCCACTGGGTTCTCATACTCTTTACGAAGCCGATTTCCTTCCGACCGCGGAAAGACGAAATAGTAGTCGGGAGCGCCTTCAGGGCAACTGGCGCATTTATGCCGCGTACCTTTTGTTTGGGGGGATGCGGCAAATGACTTGCGTTCATCAATTAAAGCCGCGCTCCCGCCATCGTACTCGTTGTTGAATCCGGCGGCAATGAGGTACGTGGCACGAGACGTTTTCACCTCGCTTAGCGTACGGATGGTACCCGTATTCACATAGCGAACAGTGCCCGCCCCAGTCTTCGGGTCGACCTCAGCAACAAACGAATTCCCCCAGATGCTGTGGATAAAGACGACAAAGATCGCTTTCCCGGTTTGCCGGGCGGAAAGGATTAAACCCCCTGAGAACCATGGCCCGTGCAATTCATGCGTCCCGAATCGAAAGGTCTCATGCGGTAGGTACGACCAAAGGCGTTTGCCACGGCTGGAAAAGCAGGCGATTTCACACTCGGTACCGTCTCCCGGGTTAGGACCAATGGCGAATGGGACGACAGCGAGCACCTCACGGTCGCCGTCGCCCATAAGATCTGCCACCCTTGCCAATTGCCCCGGTAGACCCGGTATCGACAGATTGAGTTTTCGCTGAAAGGCATACCTCCAGAGCGCGTGGCCATCGCTATCCAGCGCTGTCAGGGCTTCCGCTGTGAGTTTGGCATCCGATGGGAGGCGGGGGTTCTGTGTGCGGCTGAGGACTACACCAATGGTAGCGATGGCAAAGATGGCAACCAGTACGCCAGCAATCGCATAGCGCCGATTGGACCTCTTTGGCTCCGGATCTGGCACTTGCGAAGGTTGAGCAGGTGCGTCATCACGATGTTCTGTTGCGAGCCATTTTTTAAGTTCCGACCGGTAAGCCGTGACGCGGCTGCGCTTGGCGCCAGGGAGGCGGTGAACCGGCATGCCCAGATCCTCGTAGCGCATCACCGTCCGCTCAGTGCGCCCAAGGAACGCCGCGATCTCTTTCCAGGACTCTAGCCGGTCTCCTTCCTCCGTGGCAGGCGTGGGGAGAGTAAGCCCGGTAACATTCCGAGCCGGTTTTTGCTCGCTTTCAGCCTTCATGTCGGCTTATGTCAGATTATGACACTTGCCAAGTGTACAGGAATCGGAGAGTAATGGACAAGCGCCAAAGCGCTGACGGGAATTCTATGGTGGTCGAAGCGTATTGGCGCCGGTTCATTTTCCGGCGAAACTCTTCGCAGGATGCCAAATGCAATCAATTACCAAGCAGTTTGTCGCGATGGCGATCGCCGCCGCGTTGGCTTCAGTCCTGTTGGGAACTCCGGCCGAGGATAAGAAGAAGGCCACACAAAGCAATCAGAGCGCTCCGCTAGCGAAAAAACCGCAACAGGCGACCACGAGCCGCGGGGCCAATCCAGTCCGTGACCCACGCCTTGCCAGTCCTGTGGGAAAGGATGCTCCACTACATACGGAACCGGGGAGGGGCGGTCCTTATGGTAGGCCTGTTACGCACGCTAGACAAGTCGGTGAGGAGGCCAAGTCCGTCCCGGGCGGAAGGACCGAGTTTCGCGACCCCAAATCGAATCGCACGGTTACGACGAATGCCCGGGGCGAAGTCCGGAAGATTGAGGCGCCAGTTGGCTTGGCAGGCGGAAAGATCACCATCAACCGAGGCTCGCATGGAGAGCGAGAGATCGTAACTGAGCACCCAGGTGGACTACGCGTGGTTGGCTACGGGGCCCATCGGGGATTCGTGGAACGTCCACTGCGCCCAGGATATGTTTCTCGCACATACGTGGATGGAGAGCATTCCTATCCGCGCGTTTACCGCGAATCCCGGTACCGCGGTGTTGCCTACTACCATTACGTCCCTGCCGTTTACTATGGTCCGGCATTTTACGGCTGGGTCTCCCGCCCTTGGGTGCCGGTGCCTTATTTCTGGGGCAGCGGCATAACTGCGCCTTGGTTAGGATTCTACGCGAGTTACTTTACTCCCTCTTCGCTCTACGCGTCGCCCGATTGGTGGCTCACAGATCGCGTATTCGCTGAAAACCTGAGCTTCGCCTATCAAAACCAGGAGGATGCCAGCGGAGCCCCGCCCACCAGCCAACCAACCGGAGTTGGGGTGGATGAGGCTAAGCCGCTGATCGCGCAAGAAGTGAGACAGCAGATCGATGACGAGCGCAGGGCAGCCGATCGGCCCGTGCCGCCGGCCACCGGCCCGGAACAACCTCCGCTCGCCCTCAGCCAGAAATTCTTCGTCGTCTCGTCAAATCTGGATGTAATCGTGGCGGCCCAGGCCTGTATGCTGACGCCCGGCGACGTTGTCCAACTCCAGGGTAAAGACTTGATGTCCGACGGGAGCATCGCAGTGGAGGTTTTCAGCAGCAAGCCGGGAGACTGCCCCGCCCACTTCTCCGGCGCGCTTCCCCTAGCCGCGCTCCAAGAGATGCAAAACCAGATGCGGGAGCAGGTCGATTCCGGACTCAAAATGCTGGCCGAGAACCAGGCGAAGGGTTTGCCCAGCGGACCCCCCGCCGTCGCTCGTCCGGTGGCTGAGGGGACTGCGGATCAGGATGCGACTGCCGCAGCCCAGTTGGAGGCCCAGCAGGCCGTAGCCGGCTCTGTTGAAGCGCAAGTGGGAGGCCAAAGATGAACAGGTCAGCGGGACGGCGAACAGAGTCGGCCTTGGTCGTCGCTCTGTTTGCGGCATCTGGGCTACATGGCCAAAGCGGAGATTCGCTTAGGCAGAGTCTGGATAGCCAATTCATCTTAACGAAACTTACGCCGGATGGGGGCGATATCGGCCAGGCCGGAGCAGTGCTTGTAATACAGAAGAAAGGTCTTTGGATGTACTCCACCGCCTCTAAGTTACCGCCCCTGAATACTTACAAGAACGGCAAGTTGTCCAAGAGCGTGTCGCGCGATATGGCGGTTGCAATGCTGACTAAGGGCAACACTGGCTTCATGGATTTGCCTAAACGCAGTTTTGTAGCCGGCGAAAAGTGCTGGGTTGTAGGTTTGGGAATCGAGAAGGACGGGATTGTGTTCCGCTTGCTCAGCGATCCATACGACAACGTCCGTTATTACGGCGACCTGAAATTTCATTTTGAGAAAGGCTCGGTCCCGACCACCGACCAGGCTTTGGCGACTATCGCGGAAGTACTGGTGGTCCAGCCCTCAGACAGCGCCGCCACACCCGGACCAGCCAGTC
The DNA here is from genome assembly GCA_963836595.1 of Bryobacterales bacterium. GTDB lineage: Bacteria > Acidobacteriota > Terriglobia > Bryobacterales > Bryobacteraceae > DATFZA01. Next base: position 491,333 of record CAWIKC010000001.1, on the reverse strand, counting down.
CGCTGCACCTGCCAGCAACTTATGTGAGCGCCCAGTCGCCGTCGGATCGGCTCCAGTTGAACTCCGACAGCTCATTTTCGCTTCAAGAAGCTGGACAGACGTATCGCGGCACCTTTATGGCCAATGGCAACACCTTGGTGATCAATATTCCTGAGACAAATACTAAGACAACGATGACAATTCAAGGAAATAAGCTCACCGACCCGAGCGGGCAGACTTGGGTTTCGCAATAGGAGCCGCCAATGTCGATAACGCCTTCGTCTCACGACCTTCCAAACTCACTTCGTCAGCGGAACGGCCGCCTACACATCAGTTGGCACGCCTATACGCAACCCGGTTGTTACTCGGTATGCCGATGGATCGAGTAGCGAAAATGCATTGGCGCCCGCCCACGCTTTTCTCCACGTCTTGCCGCCATTGGTAGATGATCTTAGCCCCGGCAGACCGCCCAGCGTCGGCGCCAGGCGCACGGCGCGCTTCCCGCATTGAGGCAGCTGGCCCATTGCGGAACTGGAGGACGGCCTATAGTGGTACCAGAGCAAGAATTCCGAAAGTGGGCAAAAGCCTCGCTTACAGGCCGCTCAACTTACGAATCTGCGTCACGGCTATCACAAGATCCGAGTTCAGGGCGATGGTCAGCTGCTGATCTATCCGATTCCGTAACCCGCCTTGAAACTCGGCTTGATCAACTAACCCTATTTCAGCCCCGCGAGCGCCTCGCCGGTCTCCGCTTCCACCTCCCGATGCAGGCTGTTGCCGTGCGCGTCCATCGTTACGATGGCAGCGAAGTTGTTCACCTTGAGATGCCACATTGCTTCTGGGATTCCGAAGTCGAGCAGGTTGACGTCCAGCACCTTCTCCACGGTCCGTGCATAAAATTGCGCGGCGCCGCCTATGCCATTCAAATACACCGCGCCGAACTTCTCTAAAGCCGCCGACGTTTTGGCGCCCATTCCGCCTTTGCCGATCACGGCGCGGATGCCGTAGCGCTCAATGACCGTCGCCTGGTAGGGTTCTTCCCGGCTGCTGGTCGTGGGACCGGCCGCCTTAACTTTCCATTCGCCGTCAACCTTGAGCATCACGGGGCCGCAGTGATACAGCACCGCGCCATGCAGATCGGCGGGAGGCTCGTGATCCATGAGATAAGCATGCACGGCATCGCGGCCGGTGTACAACTCGCCGGAAACCAACACCACATCGCCCACGCGCAGCGCGCGAACCTGCTCCTCGGTTAAAGGCGAATTGAGCGCCACTTCACGGCCGGTGAGCGGGAATCCTTCTTGCTGCGCCATCTTCTGTACCGCACGATCGGGATCCCGATACAGCCAGTGCGTGATCGCGCCGTTGACCGCGTCCAGGCGCACTCCCAGCCTTCGGAACGCCCAACAATCATAGGCCACCGAGACGAAAAAACTCGCCGGCAGACGATTCGCCGCCATGATCTTGCAGCCGATCAGCGACGCCTTACCGCCGAAACCCATGGCGCCGACGCCGAGGCGGTTGGCTTCCTCCATGATTTCCGCTTCCAGCTTAGCCAGCACCGGATTCGGGTTGACGTCGTCGAGCGTGCGGAAGAGCTGATCCTTGGCCAGCAAATAACCGTGCGCGCGGTCGCTGCCGATGCACACGCCTAAAGCTCCGGGAGCGCAGCCATGCCCCTGCGCCTGCCACACCGCATGCAGAATGCATTTGCGAACGCCTTCCAGCGTGCGGCCGGCTTTGCCGAGATGTTCCAACTCGCAGGGCAGCGAATACTGGATGTTTTTGTTCTCGCAACCGCCGCCTTTGAGCACCAACTTCACTTCGATCTCGTCTTCTTCCCACTGCTCGAAGTGAATCACGGGAGTCTCGACGCCGAGGTTGTCGCCGCTGTTTTTGCCGGTCAGCGAATCGACTGAGTTGGGCCGCAGCTTTCCTCGCAGGGTGGCTTCCGCGACTGCTTCGCGGATCGCCTTCTTGATGAAGATCTGATTCACGCCCACCGGGGTATGCACGATGAACGTCGGCATACCGGTGTCCTGGCAGATGGGCGATTCATCCTGCTGCGCCATGTCGATGTTGGTGGCGATGATGCCGAGGGCCTGGGCCGATTGCGTTCCCGGCGTCTCCGTTTCGAGGGCGATGTTCATTGCCGCGCGCACATCCGGCGGCAGGTTGGTGGAGGTTTGGGTGATCAGTTCAATGAGACTAGCGGTGAGAAATTCCATGGTCATAGTTTGATTTTTACCTGGGCGCTGAGGCCGGGCCGGATGGTGGGCGAAGGACTGGAGAATTCGACCAGCACTTGGTTGTTCTTGATCTCCCGCACCGTGCCGGGAATGGCGCCGGGGACTTCCGCGATTTCGATCACCGCCGATTGGCCCTTGTGAACACGCGTCAGCAACTTAGGGTTATTGGCGAGCGTGAGACTTACCTGCAGGTCTTCGAGGTTAGCGCCGATTTCGAAAATATTCGGCTGAGCGCGGTTGATCTGTTCCCCAGGCTGCACGTGGCGGGCGATGATGACGCCGTCGGCCGGACAGAGGATGTTGGCGGCCGCAATGTCGAGCCCCGTGTCCTCGAGTTCGCTTTGTTTCTTTTCCAGCAGGTTTTGCGCCGCCTCCAGTTCCTTGGTGAGCGAGGACACGCGATCTTCCTGCTGGGCCGCCAAGGCCTCGGTGGTTTCGAGATCGGCTTTTTGCGAGGTATATTCCTTCTCGGCCTTCTCATAGACCAAACGCGGAGTGGCTCCTTCCGCCATCATCGCGGCCTGGTGTTTGTAGGCTTTCTCGGCGTGCTCCAGCTCCAGTTGGGCGCGCACCGCATCGGCGCGCGAACGGGACGCCTCCAGCCGGGTGGTGAGCAGAGCCGATTGCAGATCGTTCACCCGGTTGCGGATCTTTTCCGTCTCGTTGCGGGCGGTTTCGGCCGAGGACTCCAGCCTCGGGTTGCGGATGTGCGCCAAAACCTGGCCTTCAAACACGTCGTCGCCGACATCGGCGACTTCCTTGTCCAGAATGCCATTCAGCGGCGCGCGCACTTCCACAATTTTGACCGCCTGAATCTGGCCGCTGAGATTGAGTTCCGAGGGGACGGCTTCCACCGAAGGCTTGAATTCGATTTTCGCTTGGGGTTTTTGGGGAGCACGGCGGTAAAGCCAAGCGCCGGCCGCCCCGAGGGCCACAATCGCTAGGCCCAGAGCCGCCGCCATCCAACCTGTGCGCACACCTCGATGATAGCGGGTGAGAAAATCAGAGCGAAGTTCCGTTCAGTGAATCGTCGGCTTGATGTTGCCGGCAACTAGAACTAGAAGGCCGTCAGCTACGTCGATCCGTTCGGCTTCCCGATCCCACGCAGCCGCCAGTGCATCCGAAGTCACGTCCAACAGGTCCAATAGGGCGTCCAGTTTCTTTGCGAACAGCACGACGTCGAAGCTCTTGTAGAAATGTGTGACCGATCGTGCGCCAGTAGCATTGGAATAAATCACACGCGTTGCGGGGTCCAAATCTTCAACCTCGTTTACCAGAGCGCTGAAGCCGGCAAGGCTCGCCACGCCCTCACAGGTAAAGTCGCTCGCCAACTCCATTGTTTTGATGATCTGACAAACAATTTGCGCCAGCCACCGCAAGGAGTGAGTACGGGAAAGCGAGATCGGATCGGTTCTCGTTTTCAAAAAATTGCTGCCTTCGCCGACCAGATCCTTCAACTGCAGCTCAAGGGCTTGCCGGTAGAGCAAGATGATTGGGCACACGTCCCAGTCTGTTCTGGCCTTCCGATCCAAATCCAGCTTCTCGATCAGCGACTTGGCCGCACTTTGGAGGGACCGGCTGTAAAAGTAGATTTCAGCGCCGCCGCCATTGTGCCAGCTTCGATTGGCGCGTCCGGTCTTGGCCTTGCGCTTGAAGGATCGGCTGGTACTTGGCTTCTTATTCATTGCGCCGCTTTTCAGATTGTAAATCGTCGGTCACGCGGGAGATCAAGCCGCCGATGACCTCAGTAGGCTGTTTCGGAAACTTGGGTCGCTTTTGTGGGTCCGGCTGTTAACCGGCTGCGGGTTCGTAAGCCGCCCAGGGCCGATTAATAATCGGCCGCAGGTTAATAACCTGCCCACAAGGCCCTCTCTTACCGTTTGCTCCGGCCAACTCAAGCTCATATCCGGTTGTAAACCAGCGCCGATCGAGCCGATAGCCAATCTCGATCCAAACGAGGGAAGGGCCGACAGCCGTCTCCAGCAAGCGGATCAATAATCCATCCTGCGACTCGCGCTTGCCGGGAGCGTCCGGCAGACTCAGGAAATGTCGCGCGTGAGCTGGGCCGTCGAATTCACGTTTTCTCCTTGGCGATGGCCGCGTAATCGCCCTGCACCGCGCGCAGATAATCTTCTGGCGCCAGCAGCATCTGCGTGCCGCGGACACCGGCTGAGACGGAGATTACTTCAAACAGTTGCGCCGTCTCGTCGAGGTAGACCGGGTAGTTCTTCTTGCCGCCCAAGGCCGTTACACCGCCGCGGATGTAGCCGGTGAGAGGCTGAACTTCTTTGAGGCCGGCAAGTTCGATACGGCGGTCGCCAGTGACGCGAGCCAGAGCTTTAGCGACGAGTTCGGAGTTGCCGGGAATCACGGCCAAGTAAACGCCACCGCGGTCTCCTCGCACCAATAGCGTTTTGAAGACTTGCTCGGCCGGCATTCCGATTTTCAGGGCCACGGTTTCGGCCGCCAGATCGTTGGGATCCACTTCGTACTCTCGCAGCTCATAGTGGATGCCCAGAGAATCGAGAATGCGAGTGGCGTTGGTTTTCAAATGGGAACCCAGGGACGGCCGGGTTACGCCGGGATGGACACTTCTTTGGCGTGCTTCCAGAGACGCTCCAGATCGTAATAGGCCCGCGCCTTGGCGGAGAAAACGTGAATGAGATAGTCGCCATAATCGGCCAGCACCCAATCCGCGTTTTGAAATCCCTCCACGCTCACCGGATGCTCGCCCCGCTCGGCCAACCGCTCTCCGATCTCTTCGCTGATGGCCTGGATCTGCCGGGGATTGCTTCCGGTGCAGATGACAAAGAAATCGGCGAATGAGGACACCTCGCGCAGGTCAAGGATCCGGATGTCGGTAGCTTTCTTAGAGTCTGCCGCACGGGCGGCGGTAACCCAGGGCGGGACTGGGTTAGGATTGGCAATGGTGTCGAGTTTAGAACGAGTGATTGGGCGGATAAACAACGGCTCCTGATCCCATGCTACACTACAAACAGTCGTGCGACAATTGTGCCTATTTGTATTGTTTTTCGCTGGTATCATCGCAACAGCGCAAACCGTTGATAATAATAAAGATACATCGACTCCGCCGATCGGCGATGTAATTGCCGACAAGAAGATCGAGTTAGCCAAGCAGAACCTGCAGCGGATTGCGGATTTGGTGAAAGCGGGCGCCCTGCCGCGGGTGCGTCTCGAAGAAGCCGAACTCGACATGACCGATGTCGAGGACGACGCCATCCTGGCCCGCACGCTCTATGGCGATCTCCCCCTTCAAAATCTCAGCGAGAAGATGGGCGATGATATGGTGGCAGCCGCCCAGAGACGGGTGGAGCGCCAGCAGAACCGGATGATACTGGCTCAAAAGATGGTTGCCGATGGCGTTACAGCGGCGTCCACGTTGACCCCGTTGCAAGACGAGCTGAAAATGCGGGAGCTGAATCTGAGCCTGGCGCGGTCGCGCGCCAAGTTGATTGGCGAATTGGCTTCGTTGGCGCGCTTCGAGCAGAGCATGGACCAGGTGAAGGCCGTCACTACTCTCGAATACAACGATTTCATCACGCCGGGGATGGAGCACTACGAGGGCTCGGGAATTTTTAATGAAAGTCGCGACCTGAAACCCCTGGAGATCGCCTTCGCGAAGAAATTCGACCGCCCGCTGCCGATCAGCGCGGACGGAGAAACCGCCCTTCACCGGTCGATGGGATTCGATCATCGCGGACGCGTGGATGTTGCGCTGCACCCAGCCGCCCGTGAAGGTATTTGGCTGAAAAACTATTTGCGCGCCCGCGGAATTCCGTATTACGCATTTACGCGCGCTATAGCCGGTAGCGCGACCGCTGCGCACATTCATATCGGTCCCGGCAGCACGCGCCTTCACAGTAACGCTGACTAGCCGATGGCGCTGAAACCGCACGTTTTTCTGACCTCCGAGCAGATCCAAAAACGGGTGCGGGAAATGGGCCGGCAGATTAGCGAAGACTATCCCGAAGGTCCGATTTATCTCATCGCCGTCTTAAAAGGCGCGTTCATTTTCATGTCGGACCTGTCGCGGGCCATCACCACACCGGTGCGCATTGAGTTTATGGGTATATCGAGCTATGGGCTGGACAAGACGTCTTCCGGCCAGGTGAAGGTGACCAAGGATTTGGATGTGTCGGTGGAGGGCCGCCACGTGATTATCGTCGAGGATATTCTCGATAGCGGCGTTACGCTGAGTTATTTGATCAATCTGCTGCAGCAGCGCAAGCCGAAATCGCTGAAGATCGCCACTTTGTTAGATAAGCCGGACCGGCGGATGCGGCCGGTTACGGTGGCGTATACGGGCTTCAAGATTCCGGACGAGTTTGTGGTCGGCTATGGCCTGGATTACGCCGAAGACTTCCGGAACCTCAGCGATATCTGCGTGCTGTCGGACGTGTCTAGCCCCGAACGTTAATGAGGGGATTGGCGCTCGGTCCCCTCACTTACGTTCGGGGCTAGACAATTAGACATGGTCAACAGCGTTCAGAAATGTAGCGGCGACGCGGGACCGTCCCCATTTAGACGAGCTTGGGCTTGGGGGGTGGCAGCTCTCGGGCTTGGCACAATGACTCGAAGCCCTGCACGCCGTGCTGGCCGTCGCAGAATGGCTTATTCGTGGAAAAACCGCAGCGGCAGAGCGAGACCACGGTCCGCCCCGCTAAGCCGAACTGTTTACCGTCCGCGTCTTCAATCGTAAATTCTCCTTCAATGCGGATCGGTCCGTTGTTGATTACCGTTACTTTCGCTGGCATGCCTGTGATGGTACCAGCTTCCGCTATAATCGCCTCAGATGAAGCGGTTGACTCTTCTTTGGCTGGCGGTTCTGGCTGCCCCAGCGCAGGAGTCACTCGACCAACTCGCGCAAATCAAGCTGCGCGTTGCGCTCAACCAGCAACGCTTACCCAACTACACCTGCACGGAAACGATTGAACGCTCGCGCCGGCGCGCCGACAGCCGCAAGTTCCAAGCACTGGACCGGGTTCGCCTGGAAGTGGCTCTGGTGGATAACAAAGAGCTGTTCGGCTGGCCGGGAGGAGACCGAATCGCGGAAGAGGAGATCACCAATCTGGTGAGCGGGACCATCGGGAACGGCGACTTTGCGCTGCTGGAACGCGCGGTCTTCTTCGCGCCGGACGCCGTCTTGGGGCCTCCGCTGGCCGAATCGTTCTCGGGCCGGGCCCTTTTGCGTTACGAATATCGCGTACCTTTGGAGGCCAGCGGCTACCATTTGCGAGTGCCGCCGAAGGAGGCGTTAGTCGCCTATCATGGGTCATTTTGGGTGGACGCGCAGTCGCTGGAATTGCAGCGTCTCGAATTGACGGCGGACGCGATTCCTCCGTTTCTGGGTATTTCCGCCGCCTCGAACACAGTCGAGTTCGCTCCGGTCGAGATTGCCGGAACCAGCTTTCGCCTGGCGCGCCAAACCGAGCTAAAGATCGCCGACCTGATGGGCTGGGAAAACCGCAATCAAACCACGTTCCAAAACTGCCGTCAATTTACCGGCGAGTCTGTTTTGAAATTTGTAGATGAGGAAACCGAGATCGGCTCCCCGGCGGCAGTCGAGCAGAGTGTGAAGCCCGTGGCGCTGCCGGAAGTATTCGCGGTCGAACTCGCGCTCAAAGAGAACATCGACGCCCGGACCGCGGCGATTGGCGATCCGGTGAGCGCGGTATTGGAGCAACCCTTGCATGGGCACGGCGAGACGCTGGCGCCGAAAGGGGCGATCGTCCGCGGGCGCATCGAGAGCATGGAGCACGGCGAGAGAGGTTTCGAGGTTCGCATCATAGTGACGATGCTCGAGCTTCAAAAAACGCGCGTCGATCTGACAGGACGCGCGAATCAACTCTCTCTGGTATGGCATGAGGGCCCACCCGCTCCCGCGGCGAGTCAAGACCCTGACAGCATCGCCATGGGCTACGGGAAGTTGCCGGCCGGCACGCGCCTGCATCTCGTCAGCCGCGTCAAGTGACCGCCGAATCCGGTTGTTACAATTCGAGAGGCAATGATACAGTTCCTACTCGAGTCGGACCGCGAGATCTTCGAGGAAGCGTTTCGATTCGCGCAGCATCAGGTCCGGAAGCTCGTGGAGACTTATCCGGATTTCTATCCGATGTACACGGTCAACGGCGTCTGGAAGCACGAAGGCGCGGCGTGGACCCAGTGGGCGGATGGATTTCTGCCGGGTCTCATGTGGATCTTTTACAAGCGGAACGCGCAAAACGGAAGCGACCCGAGTTACTGGCGTGAACAGGCGATTCACTACACCACGCAGATCGAGCCGCGGAAGGAAGATCACGATTCGCAGGATCTGGGTTTTCTTTTTTTGTCTACCTATCATCGCTGGTACCGGCTGACGCAGGAACTGCATTTACGCGACGTACTCATTGAGGCGGCCCGGACGCTGGCTTCGCGCTTTCGCGAAAACGGCCAGTACCTGCGCTCGTTTGTCTCCGACGATTCGCTATTCATCGATTTGATGATGAATGTCGGGTTGGTGTTTTACGCGGCTCGCGAGACCAACGACAAGCGTTTGCGCGATATTGCGGTCCGGCATTCGCTGACGACGCGGCGCGTATTGGTGCGCGGAGACGGCTCGACGGCGCAGGAAGGAATTTTTGACGTGGAGACGGGCGAATTCGTGCGCCAATCCGCCCAGCAGGGCTACCGCGCCGACTCGTGCTGGTCGCGCGGGCTCACCTGGGCCTTGTATGGGTTCAGCGTGGCGTACGAATACAGCCGCGATCCGCGCTTTCGGAAAACAGCCGAAAACTGCGCGGATTATTACATTACGCACAGCAATTCGGATGGCGTTTGTCCCTGGGATTTCGCGGCGCCTCCCGATAGCCGCCAACTGCTGGATACGTCTGCCGCGGCCATCGCCGCTTCCGGCCTGCTGCGGCTCTGCCGGCTGGTGGAAGATCCGATGAAAGGGCACTTCTATTGGAATACGGCGCTCTACATCCTCCGGACGCTGTGCGTGAAGCATCTGGGGAAAAAAGAGAAGAAATGGGAAGGAATTCTCCGCGGAGGCGTGTATCATATTCACCGTGAATTGGGCGTGGACGAATCGGTGATCTGGGGCGAATACTTTTTCGTCGAAGCGCTGGAACAAGCCTTGCGCCAGTTTTGAAAATGGCGAATCCCTTTCGTCTGGACGGCCAGGTTGCGTTGGTAACCGGGGCATCGCGAGGCATCGGCGCGGCCATCGCGGTTGCCTTGGCCGAAGCGGGCGCCAGCGTGGTCTTGCACGCGAGTCGGCAACCGGCAGCCGAAACGCAAAAGAAAATCCAGGAATTCTGCGGCGCGCGAACGCACTGCCTGACCGCCGATCTGCACGATCGCGAAGCAACGTCTCGTCTGGTGAACGACGCGACCGCCGCGATGGGCGCGATCGACATTCTGGTCAACAACGCCGGCCTGAACCGCCGCGCTCCCGCCGCAACCTACACCGACGAGGATTGGGACACGGTGATCGAAGTCAACCTCACCAGTGTCTTCCGCCTTTGCCGCATCGCCGGCGCCGGAATGCTCGCGCGCGGCCGAGGCAAGATCGTTAATGTGGCTTCGCTGCTGTCATTCCAGGGCGGAATCACCGTTCCCGCCTACGCCGCCGCCAAAGGCGGAGTTGCGCAGTTGACCCGGGCTCTCGCCAACGAATGGGCCAGCAAAGGCGTGAACGTCAACGCGGTCGCCCCCGGATATGTGCACACCGATCTAACGGCCCCCTTGGCCGAAGACCCGGACCGCCATCGCTCCATTCTCGAACGCATACCCGCGGGCCGCTGGGGCCAACCGGAGGATATCAGCGGCGCCGTGGTCTTTCTGGCCTCGCGCGCTGCCGACTACGTGCATGGGCATGTGCTGGCGGTGGATGGCGGCTGGCTGGGGCGCTGAGTTAATTAGCGGCCTTAGTCTCAATCAAGCAGGAAGGTTCTCCGAGTGCCTCGCCCGTGGGCCCCTAAAATAGGCGCTCGTGCTGAGACTCAGAGCGGCTTGGCCCTCTGGGACGGCGACTTCTCAAAGCAGAATAACGCGTTGACGGGCCTTCCCGCACGCGGATGCCAGGCCCCGGTCAAACGTTACGAGGGTAGTATTGGAAACCTGGCTCACCGCAAGCAGATAGCAATCCCCCAGCGCCTTCGGCGACGACAGGCGGGAAACCGGACGGGTGGACACACGGAAAGCCGCGTCCAGTCCAAAAGATTCTTGCTGGATGCGGACTCGCGAATCCTCCAGCCACCGGTCGTACACCTTCCATGCCTCGCCAATCGTCCGCACATCCTTGCCCATCACTGCGGACGTTGCCAGCAGTCGCAACAGCCCAACCTGTGTGAACGGGCAAAAAAAGAATCGGTTGTCGTTCTGCCGGGAAAACTAAGTCCACGCGGTATCGGAATGCATGTGGTTGGCCCAACTCAAGGCAAGCCATACGTTCAGATCAGGCAAATAAGACGTCGTACGGATTCTCCGTGTTCGGGCTGCCAGCCGCGGGCTTCGCTTTCTTTCCCGTCTTTCCCACCAGAGGTCCCGTCACCTGTCGCGACTGCCGCGGCCGGAGCGTAGTTTCGATGGCGCTGGTAACCAGCGAACGGATCGAGGTGCGCTCTGCCGCCGCTCGCCGCCGGAGCTCAGCATGAAGATCGTCTGGAATATCGATCGTGGTTCGGACGCTCATGCCATAAGTATGGCACTTTCCGTTTCCCGGCGCCGTTGTCCCGAGGTCCCGATCTGGGAAGCGAAAGCCGCCCATCGCAGGACTCTCTCCCTCCGGGTTCCTTATCCACGGCGGTGACTTCCAAGCCGGAAACCGCCTTATTGCGAAAGGGACCCTTTGTGAAGCGTCGCGTCGTCCAGATTGCCGGATAACGCCCCACTCGTAGAAATGCCAACCGTTGCCCAGCCGGGATTATCACCCCACCCCCCTGGTCCGGCGTGTGCTGGCGGACGTGGAAGTCGGCCGCGACCCAGGGGGATCGCCCACATGACTTCAAGGTGCCGCCGCCCGCAGCACATTCTTCTGCACTTTTCCCGTCCCGCCCTTCGGCAAATCGTCCCGAAAAACGACCGAGCTCGGACACTTGAAATGCGTCAAGCGCTCCCGGCACCAGCCGATCAATTCGTCTTCCGTCAAGCTCGCGCCCGGACGTAGGACGACGAACGCGCGCACAGTCTCATCCCACTTGGGATGCGGAACGCCAATCACCGCGGCCTCCAGAATTGCCGGGTGACCGGAGATCACCGATTCCACTTCCGGCGAGTAAATGTTTTCGCTGCCGCTCTTGATCATGTCTTTCTTGCGGTCGCGAATGTAGAGAAATCCTTTTTCATCGACACGCCCAGATCGCCGGTGTGCATCCTGCCGCCGCGCAAAACTTCGGCGTTAATCTTCTTACGGTTCCAATAGCCCAGCATCACGTCGGGCCCGCGGTTATGGGCTGACGGGGCTGGTTGGGGCGCTGAATCATTGTCCTGAGCCAGAGCGTTTATCGGTCGCTATCGCACAGTCTTCTCTCGGCAGCGCGAGAGCGCTCCAGGGCCGACGGCCCCAAATTCCAGGAATAGCGCAGTGCATCAATGCGGCAGGCTGGTTTCCCCGGGGTCGTTCCCAGTCGTAGAAACACCTTCGGCCGGCGCGGCGTCTGGGCGAGGCATGCCGTTGAACCCCGTTCGTTCAAAGTGAGCATTCCGGAAGTCGGCGCCGTCGATCACGCAGAAGACAAATTTTGCACCACAGAGATCGGCGAAGCTCAAGTCGGCCTCACGGAGGTCACACCCAACGAGGAGAGACGGGAGCTCGCGACCGAAGCCGTCCGCGATAAACGCCCTGTGAAGATCGCAATTAGTAAGTCCGAGGCGCACTGCCCACTTCTCGCTGCGGCCAAGCTGTAATCCGGTCGCTTTAGTCGAGACCGCCCTTATATCCCCCGCCACGAGGCGCCCGTCGCTTATGTTCGACCATCCTAGGGTGATCGGCGCACTTCCCAGCCAAAGCTTTGTTTCCCTGAGATCCACGCCGAGTAGCTGTATCCCGGACGGAAACGGAGAACGCCATCCGGCGGCGTCGATTCGACTTGCGTAAAATTGGAAGTAATTCGGGTTGACACCGGCAGGACAAAAAAGGACCCAAGCTTTGTCATCTTGCCGAACCAGGGTCTGATATCGGCGGGGACCGTTGCCAGGTTTGGAAGCTCCTTCCCACGTGGCGCTTGGCCTGCGGTATATGCGTTTCTCTTCTTCTTCGCCTAGCCAACCTCGCTTGCAAGCGACTTCAAAGTGAACCAGGACATTCAGACGGAAGAGGGCGTCGCCTAAGTGGGCGTCCACCGTTGCGCTTCGCGGCATCAACATCCCAGCCGCATGCGATTCAAAGTCCCGGGCCACAATGTTCTCGGTTAATTCATCCACGTAGGCGTCGCCAAAGAGCGGGCCTCTTCTATCCTCGTAAACAGGGCGGCGCAAGTGCACCCCCTCACCCCACCATTCCCAAAGATCCGCAAGTCCATCTCGGACGTATTCCCACCTTTCGGTAGTCAGAGGTTTCGTCTGCTTGGCGTGATCGTGAGGCTGCCTGTCGGTATCGGATCGTGCGATCTCCCACCGGATTAGTTCCCTTAGGTGATTTGCCACCTCCTTGCTTATCCACTGCGAACTCACGGATTCAGCCAAACGCCGACTCAGCTTATACAAGTGACTCTTCTCCGGGAAGTCCTTCCAGTACTCCTCATCAGAGCGTTCGGGCCAAGGCGCGGTCTGGCTCTCGCCAAAAGTCTTCAGTATTTCGATCAGGTGCTCCGCGTAAAGGTACTCCCGGAAAGACTTGTGCAGAAACTCGCAGCCGAGCTTCTGGTTGCCGCCCTTGAAGAAGAAGTTGATGAGCAGCTCGGTCAAAACGTGGTTTTTGCTGGAGTCGCTGGCGAACTTCTCGAGGTCCGCCGGCCTGAATCCAAGACGAATGGCAAGCTCCCGGAAAGGAATCGTTTCCTTCTGATAGGCAGTGATCGCCGCGGCGGTCTCCTGAAGCCTGCGACGGAGTTCCAAGTCCGGCCCGATCTGCTCCACGAGGGGGTCAGTTCCCTCGCCAAATCGGCCGCGGCGCCAGACGGTCTCATCTACCAGGCTGCGATAGAGGTTCGTCGGGTTCTGCAGCATTTCCTCGATCGATGTGGTAGACACCGCGACGAGCCGTAGGGCTAAGTGGGCGAGCAGGGGCAGGCTGAAGATTTCTGTTGCACCGGTCGCCTGCCTGTGGTCGGCGTAGTGAGACCGGTAGTCGTTCAGAATATGATCCAGTGAGTCCCGATTGGTGAATTTCTGCCTTTCAGACACGTCGCCAAGCGGGGCAGATTCTATCGCTTCTACGACTTTGTCAATCAACTCACCTAATTGATCCGGTGTAAGGGTCCGAAGTTCCAGGAGCGGTGTATTCTGCAGCAGAAAATGACTTTCGTTAACATCGACGGACGGCCGTCCAGTTACGATGATACGGACCTTGGGCTCCCGGTTCTTGAGGTACTCCTCGCGCAACTCTTTGAGCATCCGAGTTACCTGCGAGCGAAATCCCGCAGGCGCGGCCAAGCTGATCTCGTCCCAGCCGTCCAGAACTAAGACGTAGGGGCAGAGATTCATTCCGTTGTAGAAGATCCGCTCGCGAAAGATTAGCCCGCCCCAAAAGACATCATTTGGCGGCATGTAGCCGCGTTCCGTGAGCGACGTGTCGGGGTCGTGTAACAGCACCGCTTTAGGGAGAGCATCGCGGATGTTCATGTCCAGCGGAACGTCACGCAGCCGGATTCGTACCGGAATCAGACCATGCTCGCGCAGGACACGGCACAGTTTCAGAGTCAACGATGACTTGCCGGAACCGGCCACGCCTTGAATGACGATCGCGTCATCGAACGCACGGTCGCCGATCAGCTTCATCACAGTTTCGACCAGAGGAATCCGCGGAGTCGGATTAAACGAATCGATTTGTTCGCCGATTACCTCACTCCATTTTCTCTGCGTGCAGTCGCCTTCCACGTAGATGTGCTGGAGCGCAAAAGGTTCGGCATTGAATAACCTGGCTTCCTCGAACAGGCGTCGCTGGTATTCGATGTGGTTTTCCAGACTGGCGTAGGGATTGAGTTCATGCGCTCCCATCTGGATGAGGTTACGAAAGGGCTCGAACTTGTCCGCCGTTTCGCGATGTGTCAAGACGAGCCTGAGATTCTCAACGAAGTAGCGATGTGCCAGCGTTTGGAGGCTTGTCCGTTGACGCTCGGAGTATCCAGCCTGCTCTGAGTAGTAGAGCAGGGCGCGATCGGCCTCTTTGATGAATTCGTGTGAGAGCGCATTGGTCAGCGAGAGAGATTTGAAGTCGACCGCAGAGGATGCTCTGAAGTCCTTCAATTCCTTGCCCACCAAGCGTGAGTCGCGCTTGCTGTCTGGCTCACCTGCCTTCCTGATTGCCTCCACGCTTGCCCGCTGGTAAGCCAATGTGCAGGCTAGACGCCCTAGTACCTCGGGATCTTTCTGCTTGAGAAGCTTACCGAGCAGCGACGTTGCGAACTTCACAAAGGGAATGCCGGAGGAATCGACAACCTCACCGACCCACGGCGCCACCGCTTCCAGCGCCTCGACGAATTGACTATCCTTCATAGCCTCGACGGCGTCTGAAAGGAACTCAGCGACATCCTTGATCTTGTCGTTATATTCGCCGAGTCTCGATTGTTCTTCGGGCGAAATATCCAGAGCGGTTTTCAGGGAAAGGAATTCCATAAACTGGGACTTTCGGGCTTTTATTATACACGTCGGCCACGCCCATGGACGTAGAAACACCCTACTCGTAGAAGTGCCAGCCACTCCCGAGTCGGGATTATCACTGAACCCCCTCCCCCGGCATGCGCCAGCCAACACGCGCGCCGGCCGCGATCCAGAAGATCGCCCCACATCACCTCACGCCCCCGCCGACCGCAGCACATTCTTCTGCACCTTCCCCGTCCCGCCCTTCGGCAGCTCGTCTCGAAAAACGACTGAACTCGGGCATTTAAAATGCGTCAAGCGTTCCCGGCACCAGGCGATCAATTCATCTTCCGTCAAGCTCGCGCCCGGACGCAGCACAACGAAAGCCCGCACCGCCTCGTCCCACTTGGGATGCGGAACGCCAATCACCGCGGCCTCCAGAATGGCCGGGTGACCGGAGATCACCGATTCCACCTCCGGCGAATAGATGTTCTCGCTGCCGCTCTTGATCATGTCTTTCTTGCGGTCGCGAATGTAGAGAAATCCTTTTTCATCGAACACGCCCAGATCGCCGGTATGCATCCAGCCGCCGCGCAGCACCTCAGCCGTGATTTCCGGGCGATTCCAATAACCCATCATCACATTGGGTCCGCGGCAAACGATTTCTCCAATTTCGCCGGCCGGCAGTTCCCGATCGTCCGCGTCTACTACTTTTACTTCGACGCCAATCACGGCTTGGCCGGCGGATTTGATCGGCGTGAACTCCTGGTCCAGATCTTCAAGCTTGTGGTCCGGCCATGCGAGAACCGTCGCTAGCGGGCTCAGTTCGGTCATGCCATAACCTTGCACAAACTCGGCCTTGAATTTTTGCATCGCCAGGCGAAGCAAAGGCACGGGCATGGGGGATGCGCCGTAAGCGACGCGGCGCACACTTGACATGTCGTAGCGATCGAAGTTGGGGTGGTTCACCACCATGTTCAGCATGGCCGGCACCAGCACCACGTTGGTGACCCGGTATCGATCGATCAGTTGCAACACCGCTTCGGGATCGAAGGTCGCGAGAAAGCAATGCGTGGCGCCGAGCAGCGTCAACCCAACAATTGCGCTGGCGTCGGCCAGATGAAACATCGGCGCGGCGTGAAGGTAAATGGAATCTTGACTCAGCGCGTTGGGAGACAACAACCCATGTACCGTGTTCGACCACACATTGCGGTGCGACAGCATCGCGCCCTTCGGGCCGCCGGTGGTGCCGCTGGTATAGAACAACCCGGCGAGATCGTTTTCGTGAGGTTCCTCAAATTCGGTCACGTCGGCGGGTTGGATTTTCCGCCAGTCTTCGAAACCGGCGGGGCACTCGCGTTGGCCGACATATACAAAGTGCCGCACCCAGGGCAAGGCCTCGCGGATTTCGTTCAATACCGGCGCATGCCGGTCATCCACCAGCAGGATGGTGGCGCCCGAATCAATCATGGTGAACGAAATCTCATTGCGATGCCAGCGCGTATTCAACGGCATGATCGCCGCGCCGCACAGCGGAATGGAAAAATAGAGATTCAGATATTCGGGGCAGTTGAGCATCAACACCGCGACCCGATCGCCCTTCTTCGCGCCGAGCGTTACAAACTTGCGCGCCCAGCAGTCCACCTCGGCGGCAAACTCGCGATAGGTGACGGTGGCGTCGCCATGCAGCATGGCGATTCGATCTGCGTTCAAATGGCGGGTCCGGCGCAGGCAATAGGGGATGTTCATGCCAACGCTCCCAGGATCTCTTGCGTATGTTCGCCCAGTTCGGGTGGAGGCGCGCCGGTGAAAGGGGGGATTTCGGCGGCGATCTCGGCGATGCTGCGCACCGGCGTCACACAACAATCGCTATCCCGCAAAGCCTCAAACCATTCCTCCGCGGTTTTGGTTTTGAAGATGGCCGCCACGCGTCCTTTGACCCGGCACTGCTCCGTTCCGGAAAATTGCAGCGGGATCAAGTCTTCACAACCGAGCCGCCGGCACAGTTCCTGCCAGAACTTGGGCTCCAGCGCCCCCACCGCGAGCCAGCGGCCGTCCGCAGCTTCGTAAACCTGATAGCAGGCAAACGCGCCATTCAGCGTTTCCGTACCCGGCTTCGGATCGCGCCCCGTAGCCGCGTATTGCGCCAACGGAATCGGCAGCAGCGAGAGCACCCCGGCCAGCATTGATACGTCCACAAAGCTTCCCCGGCCCGTGCGGGACCGCTCCTGCAGCGCCAGCAGAATTCCCGTGACCGCTTGCATGGAACCACCTACCAGATCGGCGATCTGCACGCCGGGAATCACGGGCAAATTCAGCCCCAACAACCCTCCCAGGCCAATGTAATTGATGTCATGCCCCGCCAATCCCGCGTATGGACCGCTTTGCCCGTAGCCAGAGATGCTGACATAGATCAGACGGTCATTCTCGTCCGCCAAAGCATCATATCCAACTCCCAGGCGCTCCATCACTCCGGGACGATTGCCTTCGACCAGAATGTCCGCCGTGCGCGACAAGCGCCGCAGAGCGTCCACGCCTGCCGTGGTCTTGAGATCCAGTACCACGCTCTTCTTGCCGCTGTTGGTGCGGGCAAACAGCGGCGGATTCATACTGCGCGCGTAGTCTCCAGCCCCGGGCGGCTCAATTTTAATCACCTCCGCGCCCCAATCGGCCAGTTGCTGGGTCGCGACCGCGCCCGGCAGCAGGCGCGTGAGATCGAGCACCCGGATTCCTTTTAGCGCATTCATTGCCGGGCCTTGATCATCGCTTTGTCGGTGTACACCACCACTGGTTCGCCGCTCTGATTCAGCACGCTGGTCTCGCTGGTGATCAGGCCGCGGCCGGGGCCTTTATGTTCCTTAGCGATCACTTTCTTCACTACGTGAATGGTGTCGCCGATGAAGACTGGTTTGACGAAGCGCAATTTGTCGACGCCGTAGAAGGCGATCGCCGTGTCCGTGATTTCTCCCATCTGAACCATCAGACCGGTGGAAATGCTGAAAATCAAGGCGCCGTGGGCGATGCGGCGGCCAAACGGGCCCGCGGCGGCATAGGTCTCGCTCATGTGCAGCTCCACAAAATCGCCCGAGAGGCCGGCGAAGTTGACGATGTCGGCTTCGGTGATGGTCCGGGAGCGGGACGTACTGACGGCCCCCACGGTGAAATCTTCAAAGTATTTGCTCAAAATGATCCTTTCTCTTGCGGCTGGACGCCCGATCTCTTGACCTTGCGCCGTCGCATGTCCTACCTTGGAGATTCTATGCGAAAGAAAGTCACTGTTGTTGGCGCCGGGAACGTCGGCGCCAACTGCGCTTTACGAATTGCCGGCAAGTCGCTGGCGGATGTGGTTCTGGTGGACGTGGTAGAAGGCGTCCCTCAGGGAAAAGGATTGGATCTGCTCGAGTCAGGCCCGGTCGAGGGCTACGACGTCAGCGTCGTTGGCGCTAACGATTACGATCCTACGGCAAATTCCGATATCGTCGTGATCACCGCCGGTTTCCCACGCAAACCGGGAATGTCCCGCGACGATCTACTGATTGCCAACTTCGAAGTGGTGAAGAGTGCTACTGAGCAGGCGGTGAAATATTCCCCCCTCTGCATCATCATTCTGGTAACCAACCCGCTGGATGCCATGTGCTGGACCGCATTCCAGATCTCGAAATTTCCCAAGACCCGGGTGATCGGCATGGCGGGCGTGCTGGATACGGCGCGCTTCCGCACGTTCATCGCGCAGGAACTCAATGTATCGATGTCGAACGTTACGGCCATGGTGCTGGGCGGGCATGGCGACACCATGGTGCCGCTGGTCCGGCTGACCAGCGTTTCCGGAATTCCTCTCACGGAGCTGCTGGATGCGGCCACCATTGACCGTCTGGTCGATCGAGCCCGTAACGGCGGCGCCGAGATCGTAAAGTATTTGAAGACGGGCAGCGCTTATTATGCTCCGTCCGCGGCCGCGATCGAGATGGTGGAGTCCATTCTGCTCGACAAGAAGAAAGTGCTGCCTTGCGCGGCCTACCTGGAAGGCGAATACGGGATCACCGGTCTGTACGTGGGCGTTCCGGTGAAGCTGGGCGCGGCGGGCGTCGAGAAGCTGTATGAAGTAAAGCTTCTGCCCGATGAGCAGGCCGCTCTCGATAAGAGCGCCGCGTCGGTCAAGGAGCTGATCGACGTCTTGAAGCCGCGCATCGGTTCGTAACGAATTTCCGCAGTGGCGCAAGAAACACCAACCATTGACCGCAGACATGCGTGCTTTCGTATGCGGGTCTTGCCGTCGGCGATCCATCGGTGGGGCGTGTACGCCGACGAGGCGATCCCGCCCCACCGCAAAGTGATCGAATATACCGGCGAGCGGATCAGCCGGCGCGAGATCAAAAAGCGCGCCGCCGGTCCGCTCAATTATATTTTTACTCTCACCAATTATTGGGCGCTGGATGGCTTGGTGGGCGGAAGCGGCGCGGAATATATCAACCACTCCTGCGACCCGAATCTGGTCACGAGAATATTCAAGGGCCATATCCTGTATTTCAGCCGCCGCCCGATTCGCAAAGGCGAGGAACTGACGGTGGATTATCATTTCGCTCACGATGTGGAGAAGGTGCTTTGTTCCTGCGGAACGATCAAATGCAGGGGGACGATTAATCTGAAGAAGTAAGAAGCTTAGCGTCTCAAGTTTAACCGCAGCACAAACAGACCTGTTAACCTGCCGAGACTCAGAGCGGCGGGAGTCCGAATAGCTCCAACCGGCGGTTCAGGAGTTCCAAATCGAGGTGAGCCTGCTTGGCCAATAGGGCTTTGAAACTTTCTCGTAGATCGGGAATTTCTTTGCGCTGATAAAGGTTTTCCGAGAATTCCGATGCTTCCCCTCACCTGCAAACCTCCTTCGCGAGCTACTTGCCGTCCGCTCTCTTCGTCCATCAGCACCATGGGAACGCCGATCTCCTTTGCCAGGAGAATGGCGCTAAGTTCTCCCAATCCAAGGCCAAAACGCTCCTGGGCAGCGGCCAGGCTGTCTGCATGGCGCAAAGATTTAACTTCGATCCACTCCGCCTTGGCGACCTGAGAAGCGCCGGCGAGCCCGGCGCCGGCCACGACCACCTCGGAATACACTTCCGCTGAAATGTAGATGCGTTCGTGAAGCCTCGGAAGGAGATCGAACGCCCCGATCTTGGCGAGAATGATCAGCGGGGAAGCATCAGAGACGACATTCACGCGCCGAATGGTTCAACCGATTTTCTTTCCTCTTCCAAATCCTCGAAGCTATTGCGCAGCGGAGAAACGCCGTGTTTCGCGACAAAGTCCATGAACGCCGCCAGCGGGATTTGGCAAAGCTCCGCCGCGCGGCCGAGAGTAATTTTTTTCTCGCGCAATAGTTCAAGAGCGAGCATTTGCGTCGCTTCCCTCGATAGATCGCCGGTGTCGAGGTCTGCTGCTCTCAGCAATGCCGTCGGAACCTCAACCCGCGTCGTTTCCATGCTCTTAAGCTAGCCTACTTGCGGTCCGTTGTCATCTTTCTTCTGCAACTCCCGATTATGGCCGACAGGTCAAATGGAGGCATGCAACTACGAATTCTGCGCCGGTGAGGCTACACCAGAGGTACACGGCGGAGTGATGCCCGTCAATTGATTGAACAAAATGGGATATTTTGGTGAGCCGGGCGGGGCTCGAACCCGCGACCACCGCATTAAAAGTGCGATGCTCTACCAACTGAGCTACCGGCCCTGGAAGGAAGGAAAACGCTGAACTTCCTCAAAGATAACACGCATCGCATTCGACCCTGTTTACAATAAAGGTTCACGAGAGGCGCATGAGAGTCGGCATCATTGGAACCGGGGCCGCGTCGCACAAGCACGCGCAGGCCTACCGCAACATCGGCTACGAGTTGGTGGCCTGTACGGACATCAACGTCGACAGCGGGCGCGCATTTGCCGAGCAGTTCGGATGCCTGTTCGTCCCCACATATCAGGAAATCTGTGAGCATCCGCACATCGACTACGTGGATGTCTGCACCTTTCCCGATTTTCGGCTCGATCCGGTGCGGCTGTGCGCGGCAGCCAGGAAGCACGTCCAAGTCCAGAAGCCCATCGCGACGAATCTGGAAGCATCGCAAGAAATGATTCGCGTGGCGGACGCCTCAGGCATTCATCTGGGCGTGGTCAGCCAGCACCGGTTCGACGACTCCACCATGTTCCTACGCACTGCGCTCGACGCCGGGCGGTTGGGAAAAATTCTGCAGGCGGATGCCTACGTCAAATGGTTCCGCACCGCCGCGTATTATTCCCGTCCCATAAAAGGATCCTGGGCGGCCGAGGGCGGCGGCGCGCTCATCACGCAGGCGATTCACCAGATCGATCTCCTAATTTGGCTGATTGGCCCGCTTGCGGAAGTCTTCGGTTACTGGCATTTGGGCGCCCTGCACAAGATCGAATCCGAAGATGTCCTTTCGGCGCTGCTCAAGTTTCAAACGGGCGCGACCGGAGTCGTCCAGGCGTCCACCGCCTTCTGGCCCGGCTACCCGGAGCGCATCGAGATTCAAGGCACTCGGGGCACGGCCGTCATTACCGGCGACAAACTCACCACCTGGGATGTGGAAGACGATTCCGGGGAAGCGGCGCCGCTCGAGTACGCGATCGCCTCCGGCGCAGCCGATCCATCGGCCATCTCCGTCGCGCCTTTTGAACGCCAGTTTCTCGATTTCGGCGAGGCCATACGCACCGGCCGAAAACCGATGTGTTCCGGCCGCGACGGCCATCGCGCTTTAGAAGCGACTCTCGCCATCTACCGGTCGTGCCGCGAAGGGAAACCAGTTCGATTGTGATCGTGCGTGTTCCCGCATCCAGCGCCAATCTCGGGCCGGGATTTGACGCGCTTGGCCTAGCTCTGGGCATCTATCTGGAGTGCCGCTTCGAACAAGCGGAACGCCTCTCCATCCGGGCGCGCGGCCGCGATGCAGCTTCGATCTCCACCGGCGAAGACAACCTGATCTGGCAGACCGCGCTCGCCGTGGCCAAAGACGTGGGTTCCCCATTGCCTCCAATCTCGCTGGAGATCGATAACGATATCCCCATCGGCAAAGGACTCGGCTCCAGCGCGGCCGCTCTGACCGCGGGAGTAGTGATCGCCGATCATATGCTCGGGCTTCACTGGAAGCCGCATCGGATCCTCGATGAAGCCGCGCAGATTGAAGGCCACCCGGACAATGTGGCGGCGTGTGTGTTGGGGTCGATTGTGACTACCGCGATGGAGCCGGGCGGCATGGCGCGCGCCATACGCCTAGAGTTGCATCCGCATTTTGGGATCGCGGTCGTCGTTCCCGATTTCGTATTACCGACCAGCGAGGCGCGGGCCGTGCTGCCGGCCACCTATTCGCGGCAGGATGCGGTTTTCAATGTTCAGCGTTCGGCGCTGTTGATTGCCGCGCTGACCACCGGCGAAGTGAAGGCATTTCCCGCGGCGCTCGAAGATCGTTTCCATCAGCCTTACCGCTATAAGCTGGCGCCGGGACTGGAAGATATGGTGAAGCTGCGCGCCCCCGGTTTGCTGGGCTGCGCGCTCAGCGGCGCCGGCCCGTCAATTCTGGTGTTTTATGAGAAGGGTTATGAGACGGTATGCGATCTGGTGCGCCAGATTTTCGCGCTGCACGGCAAACAGTCGGAAATCCTTTGGCCGCAAATCCCGCCGCACGGCTACATCCTGGGCGGCGTAGACGCTACCAATTCGTAAGCGCCGATATCGTAAGCCAGACCCTGCGGACGAGTGATTCCCAGTATGTCCGTGGGAACCTGCGGCAAGGCCAGGCCGGCGTCGACGGCCGGAGACCCGGATTCTCACGCAAGATGAGCCTGAAAGGGGAAGTTCGGGATGCTGGGGATTGATCCAGCGGCGTATGTGCGGCTGGCATCGATCTCGGTAGCGCACCTTTACCGGCTGCGCAACAGCTCGGCTTATCGGAAACGCAAGACCACTACCAACCCACACGGCCAACCCCGATTCCGATTGGCGCGCGGCGCAAACCGCAAGCGCGCGGGGAGCCGGGATTCCTGCGCATCGACACCGTGCATCAGGGCGATCACCCGCCTTCAGCGCGTAGTTGCCTGTTTTGACGAATCGGGCGAGCCGCCGTCGTTCACTTGGCCCGATACTCGTGATGATATTTGTTGCGTGAGTTGAAGACGGTGAACGAACCATCCTGCTCGGCCGACACTTTGATATAGTCGCCCTGGTCAAACTCATTCACGTTGGCGATGAAGCTGTCGGCCACGTTGTGGTCCTGGCCGCCGGCGACGGCGTAATGAAGCTGCCAAAGGTCTTCCAGCCCCGGCGAATCCTTCACGATCTGCCAGGCGCTCGGGCTGCCGCCTTTTTGGGCGCCGTTGTTCATGATGGCGACGCGCGGGCTGATGGCGTGGACCAGCGCGGCGGGGCCGGATTGGTCAAGGCCGTGGTGGGTGGTGAGGTAGAGATCCACTTTGCCGATCAGGTTGTTCGGACAAACCAGGCGCAGTTCCTTGTTCCAGGTGAGATCACCCAAGTCGAGCATCCGGAACTTGCCGTAGCCGATCAACATACCGACCGAACGGGCGTTTTCGGTGGGGTCTTCCGCTTTGGGCTTGGCAGCGGCGCACAAGGGATTCGGCGCGCCGGCGCCAGGTTGGGGCGTGCCAAGAATATCGCCGGCGGAAGAAAGCACGTCCACATTGACGCCCTTTAATGGGATCACGTCGCCGGGCTTGACGACGATGTGTTGCGCGCCGTCGACCGTTTTTTGGTAGTCGGCGAAATCCTCCCGGGTGGCCTTGTTGTCCATCTCCATCAGGGGCCCATGATCGACGTAGGCGCCGATCTTGATGCGCTCGGCAAGCTGCGGCACTCCGCCTACGTGATCGCGATGATAATGCGTGATGACCAGGTAGTTGATTTCCTTGATTTTGGCGTGTTTCGCAGCCGCTACGATGCGGTCGGCATCCCGTCCGCCGAAGCCTCTCCAGCCGGTATCGATGAGCATCGCTTGCCCCGCGGGCGACACCACCAAGGTTGCCTGGCCACCCTCGACATCGATAAAGTAAATATCCAGAGTCTTGGCGGCCGCCGTGAACGCCAGCGCCAGGAAGAGAAACGAACGGAGGAGCATTTGCCCGCATCGTAGCATGCAAAGGCGGGTCTCGGGGAACAATTGGCCTGGTTGTAACGTAGTTCAGAATAGAAGATTACGAGATGCCCTATTGTTGCCAATGCGGGAGAGGGGTCGCCAACTCCGACATTTACTGCGCTAACTGCGGAGCGCGGCAGCCGAGCACGTCCGCGATCCCGCTCGATCCTTTGGCCGGCGTCAGCAACCGTACCGCGACCATACTCTGCTACATTCCCATGGTGGGATGGATTGCCGCCATTGTGGTGCTCGCATCCATGCGGTTTCGCCAGGATGCGCGGGTCCGCTTTCATGCGTTTCAGGGATTCTATCTGTTTGTAACCTGGCTCATCGTGGATTGGGTGTTGAGTCCGGTCTTCGGCTTCGCGGGTCCGTGGCATCATTTTCTGCCAGGATTGATGAAAGCTCTGGTCTTCGGCGCCTGGATTTTCATGCTCATCAAGGTCGCTCAACAGGAGACCTTCAAGCTGCCGATCGTGGGTGACCTGGCGGAAAAATCGGTTTCCGAGCAGCGGGTATAAGCAAAATCAGGGCCGGCGTTTCCGGGCGGCAAGCACCGCATCCAGGCTGAAGCTGCCTCCTCCGGCGGCGCAGAAATACAGGAACAGGAAGCAGTAGAGTACCGCCAGTTCGCCGCCGTTCAGGATGGGCCACAAACCTTTGGGAGCGTGAGCGGTAAAGTAGGCGACCGCCATTTGTCCCGCTAGCAGAAACGCCACCAGGCGCGTAAACAGGCCCAGCCCCAGAAGTAAGCCACCCCAGGACTCGAGAATTCCGGCCAGCCAGAGCATGGTGAAGGGCGCGGGGACAGCGCCATGCTGGTCCATCCCGCCGAAGACGCCGAACTCCAGTGCGAGCCCGTGAAGGATGAAAGTGAACGCGGAAACGATGCGCAGCAAGGAGAGAATATGGGGACGAAAACGCTCCAAAGGCTGAGTCGGCATCAGGTTACATAATAAGACGGGTGGGTCGGCTTGCGATAGTTTTCCGCGTCATTTGACCCAGACGCGGTGCTTGGCGCGCGGAAGTGCCTGATAAACGCTAACCGCGGTTGGATTGCCGATTGCATCCTGGATTGCCTAAGGAGGCGTACAAAATGCCGCGCTTTCATCACATACTCTTTCCGGTTGACTTTTCCGGCCAATGCCGCACGGTGTCTCCCTTCGTAGAAGCGATGGCCCAACGGTTTCACTCCAAGCTCACACTCATGAACGTGGTTTACATTCCGCCAGGTTGGTACGGTGGAATCGCCGGCGGGTATCCGGCCATGCTGGATTTACCCGCGCTGGAAGAAGCTGCCAGGCACGAATTGGCTTCCTTCTTTGAACCTTCGCCCGTGGCGCCCGACAGGATCGTCCTGGTGGGGGATCCGGCGTTTGAGATCGCGAATTTTGCGCAGCAGAATCAAGTTGACCTGATCATGTTGCCGACGCACGGCCATGGGAAATTCCGCTGCCTCTTGCTCGGTTCCGTGACGGCGAAGGTGCTGCATGACGCCAAGTGCTTGGTCTGGACTGCCGCGCATACGGACGATCCGGAGCTAGCGAAACATCGCGAGTGCAAGAGCATCATGGGCGCAATCGACTTGACGCCGGCCAGTGCCGTTCTCATCCGCCGCTATGCCGAGCTAGCGCACGACTTCAATGCGAAACTCCGGCTGGTGCACGCGGTCCCCCAAGCTGGCAGCGATATCCCGTACGACGGCGACCGGGACTTTCAGTCCTTCCTGCTCCAGTCTGCACGTCAGGAAGCGACGAAGTTGCAAAGCGAGGCGGGGACGAACTTCGACGTCTGCATGGAGGCGGGTCCGATATCGGATGTCGTACGCGCGGCGGCTGAGCATCATAACGCCGATTTGGTGTTGATCGGCCGGAACAAGCTGCAAGGCAGGCTCGGCCAACTCCGCACCAATGCCTATGCGATCATTCGGGATGCACCCTGCCCGGTGCTGAGCGTATAGGCGAACGGCGCGGAGACCCGGCAAAAACCGGGGAACGTCTCGTCCGTCCCTGGTTTTTATGCGAGTATTCGTCCTTATAGTTTCTATAGTTGCGATTGCAGGTGCGGCGCCGGCGGCGCGCCAGACCCGCAACGTTATCCTTCTGATGAGCGATGGGCTGCGCTGGCAGGACGTGTTCCAAGGGGCGGACCCGGAGTTGATGACCGAAGAGAACGGCCACGTCTCGGATATCCCGAAACTGCGCCGCGAGTTCTGGCGCGAAAAGCCGGATGCTCGCCGCCAGGCGCTGATGCCGTTTTTATGGTCGGTAGTGGCGCGGCAGGGACAGATCTTCGGAAATCCCGCGCTGGGCTCCCAGGCTTACGTCACCAATGGAAAGAACTTCTCCTATCCGGGTTATAACGAGATTCTTTGCGGGTTTGCCGATCCCCGCGTCGACAGCAACGACAAGGTTCCCAACCCGAATTCGAGCGTACTGGAGTGGCTTTCGCAAAAGACTGCATTCCGGCGGCAAATTGCTGCTTTCGCCGCGTGGGATGCGTTTCCTTACATCCTGAACACCGCTCGTTCCGGATTATTCGTCAACGCCGGATACGATCCTATGCTGGCGCCGCCGTTGACCCCGGAGATAGAAGTCCTGAACCGGACAAAGATCGAAACGGGCATCTGGGAAGAGGAGCCGCTGGATGCCGGCGTATTCCACACCGCAGTCGCATTCTGGCAACTGCACAAGCCAAGAGTTTTGTTTTTGTCGCTGGGGGACACGGATGAATGGGGACACGCTTCCCGATACGATCTGTATCTCGAATCCGTCCATCGTTTCGACCAATATGCGCGGCAAGTTTGGGAGACCGCCCAATCGATGGAAGAATATCGCGGTAAGACTACGCTCATTCTGGCGGTGGATCATGGCCGCGGCTCCGGAGGAAAAGACTGGGTGGGCCATGGCCTGAAACATCCCGATTCAAAAAACGTGTGGCTGGCGTTTTTGGGCCCGGATACGCCGGCACTCGGCGAGCGCGCGCACATTCCCGCGGTTACAGAGTCGCAAGTGGCGGCGACACTGGCGGCGCTGCTGGGTCTGGATTACAACGCCGCGGTACCGCAGGCGGGAAAGCCGATCGCGGACGTATTAGGGCGTTAACGTGCCCATTTCAATTCAAAATCGAAGGGATGGAGCCCATTTTTCGTATCGCGAAGGGTAAATTGGAGCCCCGGCCGCCCGCTCGGGTCCCCTATGATGAGAACCTCGGGAATCTTCTTGTTCTTGGGCTTCTGACCGTTTTCGGCAATCGCTGTCAGGGAAAACGCTGGGTGCTCGTTCACCGGACCGAAGGCCGTAAATGTGCATCCTAGATTAGCCAGGTCTTCGCTCTTGTTCATTTTGGCGAACAATGCGTTATGACGGAAGAGGAAAGTAACCTCATCGTGAATGCCAACGTGCACAATCAGTTTTCCTTCGCTGGCAAGCGGATTGAAGTTGGGTGCTTTATCCAGCTTTACGGGCTGAAATCCCTCAGGCACGGGCATGACCAGGCGGTCTTCCACCATGGCCACCATGTCCGGCGGGGCGTTGGCTTGCTTCAAGGTTTCGACGTAGAAAACGGACGTGGCGAGATTACTGGCGCCGCGGGCGAGCAACTCATCCCGCGCGAATGCAGGCCCTTTCTTGAGCGCCGCGAGAACTTCGGACGAGGTCATTGGCGCCCAAAATCTACTGCGGCACGCGCCGCAGTCCTGGAGTAACCGGAGAATCACTTGGGCTACTTCCGCGGGCGATCGCTTGCCGCGCGCCGCCGCTTTGAGGACGTTGGTAAGGTTGTCCTGACTGAAGTCGACAACCAGTCCCGCGTTGTCGATGGCGTTGAGGACGTCGGAGACTTCGAACGCCGGGTCGGCCCATAGCTCCTCGATCGTCGCCAAAGTCACGGTCTTCTGCTGGCCGGAGACAACGATTGTCGCTAAGGCCAACAAGATCGTCCCTCGTATCATTATTGTTCCTTTCAGGGGACTCCCTTTTTAATGGTTTTCCTTTTTAATAATGTCGGGAGGCAGTCCCAGTTCTTTCAATCTTTGGGCCTTTTTCTCTTCCGGCGACAGAACCGGCTTGGGCGGCTCTTTCGGGGTGGCCGCGGTTGGAGGAGGAGGCGGAGGGGCGGGCACGACTACTTTCGGTTGGGGCCGAATCACGGTTCTAACCGGAGGCGGCGGCGGAGGAGGCATAAGCGACACGTAAATTAATCCACCGTTCGCCGGATCATGCTGCCCGATGCTCCCTAAAGACGCATCGTCCGGCGACGATTGCAACGACAATTGCTCCGAACCCGGGCGCCACGATAAAGGTCCGTCCGTCTCGGTATCCTGCGACGGTCCCGAGCCTGCTTGATAGCGCAGCTTCAAATCCAATAAACGAACGTCCGCGCTGCCGTCCGGCCGCACGCTCACAGCCAGCGCTCTGGCCGCCGACGGACTCCACTTCTCCAATTCCGCATAACCGTCGGTAACGGTAAATGGCAGCCGCGCTTCCACTCCGCCTTCCGACCATATCAGTTCGTGTTTTCCGTTCCCGGGCAGTTGGATGCTGTCCAACTCCGCCGCTGGAATCTCTTGGCCATCCAGACTCCACCGGCCCACCGGCGTTGCATGGATCTGTAGCTTAGCAACCAGCGGCACCCATTGAGCTTCCAAACTGGGCGCCGCGTTCTGCACCGGATCCACGTGGAATGGCATCTTCAGTGCGTGGAAGCCTGGTTTTGAATCAACCAGGAAATAGTCACCCCTGGGCAACGCGTTCTGTTTGTCGGTAAAATCCGCTCCGCTGGAATCGACAATATGCGCTGTGTCCGTCGTCCCGTGCAGCGTCAAGGCTGCCAAAGGCGGAGGCAGTGGCGTCGCTTTCGGGGACGGCCGGGCATAGGTGAAAACCACGGCGGCAGCGGCGATCGCGAGGATCGCTAGCACCGCGCGCCCCCACATGGTCCGATACAGCAACGGAAGCATCTCGCCGGCGCCGCGCTTCGATTTTGTTCCTTGCGATGCTCCGGCGGGCAGCAGTGCGGGGCTGCCGTGCGCCGGAACGAGCACTACGGTCGCGGCCTCCGCGGATTTGCGAACCCGCGTTTGAACCACACTCATCGGCTCGAGGAACTCCGTGTCGCCGGCATACTTCGACGCGAGGACACGCGTCTTGGCGAAGATCGTCTCCAATTCTATCGGGTCCTCCGATTTTTCGCTTTCTTCCGCCAGTTGTTTCACCTGATTCAGGTCCAGCAGCCGCATTTCGGAACGCTGGGCGGCAGGCAGGCTCTCGACTAGCGACGAACGCAGGTGCAGCAGACGCTCCCGGCCGGGATATCGCTGCAAAGCGCGATCGAGTTCGTCGATCGCCGCGGGCGTTTCGCCGCGCGCTTGACTCTCTCGCGCCTTCGAGAGAGCTTCGGTGATGGCCTCATCCTCGATGCGATCCTCGATCAGCGTACGCAGGCTCTTTGCCAGCGGATTGCCTGGATCGAGATCGTGCGCTTCGTTAATCAGCGGCTCGGCCGTCTTCCAGTCGGAGGCGAGCAGAACCC
The DNA here is from genome assembly GCA_963836595.1 of Bryobacterales bacterium. Lineage (GTDB taxonomy): Bacteria > Acidobacteriota > Terriglobia > Bryobacterales > Bryobacteraceae > DATFZA01. The sequence continues at coordinate 461,681 of CAWIKC010000001.1, read as the reverse complement.
GTCCTCTCTGCAACAGCGCTTCGAGCAATGTGTTCCGCGCCGGCTGACTTTCCGGGTCGAGCTTCATCGCTTCGCGAAGCGCCTCGAAGGCCTCCGGATGAGAGCCCGCCTGTTGTAGCGCCCGTCCCTGCTCGATTTTCTCGCTGGCATCGGAGCAACGCTTCAGTCCCAGTTGCGCGCTTTTCTTCAGGGCGAACAGTTCGGGGTCGGATTTGAACTCGCCGAGCGCGTCGTCCGCCAATGAGTTCGCCCGGGTGTAATCGTGTACGCCCAACATCGCGTCGATCTGTTCCACCCAGCGGGATTTGGCCTCGGTGAGGAGTTGCTGCTCCCGGCGTTGTTTGAGCCGCTCGATCTCAACCTCGAGTCCGGGATACTGCGGGTAGGTGTTCCGCATGATTTCCCATTGCCCCAAGGCCTCCGAGAACTGGCCGCTATCTTCAAACACCGTTGCCCGGCCTACGATCGACAGCACCAGATCGCGCCGGGAGCGGACTCGGTCGAGCGATTGACTGAATCGCGCTTCGGACGGATATTTCTGCTTGGCCGCTTCCAAAATCGATACTTTTCGGCTCAAATCCCGCTCGGCGGCCACTTCCTTTTCGACTTTGGCGATGTAGGTGGAAATCTCTTCGCGGCTGGCCTCCTCGATGTCGTACTTCAGCGACTGGAAAACGACGTTGCCCGGAAATTCCTTCAGCACTTCATCGCAGATCCCAAGCGCAGCCGCGAGATTTCCTTCCGTAAAGAAGCGCTTGGCCTCGGCGTATTGAGCGTCTAAACGATCGCGCTTTGACCGCACGTCTTCGTAGAGCTTCTGGTAGGACGCGCTTTGATCGGGCGTGGTGCTATCCGGCGAGCGCCGCTCCAACTCGAGCAAGCGTTCCAGCTTGGACAAAGCCGCCGACACTTCGCCCTGACTGACGGACTGCATCGCTGCCTGGTAAGCTTTTTCCTTCTCCATCCGGACGCGCGCGCTTTCCTGTTCCCGGCGGTCGGTCTCGGCCAACAACGCCAGCGCGCGGCCATCCTTGGGCCGCAATTGCCGGACTCGGCCCGCGGCCTGGCGCGCCAAATCGTACGCATGGTTTTCGAGATGCTGCTGCGCCAGCCGCAGCGAACCCTCAATCTGGCTGCTGCTGCGTTCGGTTTCGATGGCGGCTTTCAAGGCAAAGGCATCGGTATGCGCCGGATCGATGTTGAGGACCTCCTGCACTCTCTGGAGCGCGAGCAGGTACTCTTTTTCCTCAAACCGGCGCTTTGCGGTATCGAGAAGCTGCGTCACCGTTACCCGCCGCTGCGTCCGATCGATTTCCTGGTGCAGCCGCTGGATGTCGGGATGAAGATAGCTCTCAGACTCCAGTTCACGAATGATTTCGGAGGCGAACTCCAGATCTCCACTAGCGAACGCCTTGCGCGCCCGCTCCAGCCTCGGTTCCAGCTTGGAGGAGTCGAAAATCGCTATCGGCTCGTTCCGCAGAGCTTTCTGCAAACAATCGCCGAACTCCCGCACGTCGGAAAAACGGTGCACCGGCTCTTTGGCCAGCGCCTTATGCACCACCTGGCTGATAGCGGGATTCACCGCATGATTCAGGTCCGAGATCGGAGCCGGCTGGTGATTGAGGATGGCTTGCGTGAGATCTTTGTAGCCGGGCACCGTAAAGGGGTGACGATTGGCCAGCATTTCATAGCACACGGCGGCAATAGAAAATTGATCCGAAAACGGTGTCGGCTGCTTCATCTGAAGTTGCTCGGGCGCCATGTAAAGCAGCGTCCCCTTCAGCCCGGTCGCCGTTTGCTGGCTCATCAGGTGAGCGACGCCGAAATCGATGATCTTCACCGAGTCGTCATCCAGAATAAAAAGATTGCTCGGTTTCAGATCGCGATGCACCAGACCCTGTTCGTGCGCGGCCTGGAGTCCACGGCAGATCTGGCTCATGATGGCAATGCTGCGCTCGGTCGTGAGGCGCACGCTCGAGGTCTTGATCAGCTTGTCGAGAGTTGACCCGCGCAACAACGGCATCACGAAGTAAGGCCGGTTGCCGCTTGGTTCGTCCGTTTCGCCGGTTTCGAAGATCTCGACTATGTTGGGATGCGCCAGTCCCGCCAGCACCGCGCACTCGCGTTTGAAAAGCTCGATGGCGGCCTTATCCTGAGCGTTTCGAATGGTCTTGAGGGTCACCTCGCGGCCCATGCTGGGATCGAAAGCGCGATACACTACGCCCATCCCGCCTTCGCCGAGGATCTCGCGGATCTCGTACTTTCCCGCCGTCTTCATGGCACTCGTTGGTAGATCTTTAATTATATCGATGTCACCTGGTACGTGAATGACCGGCTGGACTGTAGTGACTTTTCGCCCGCCAACATTACGTTCCCGTTTAGCAATTACGGTCTCGCAGTGGCGCTTGGTCCCCTCCCTCACGGTCGGGGCTACATGTCGGGTTACATATCGTGGTGGGGCGGCGCGCGCGTCGGCGCCGGACAGCAGCCTAGCCCCGAACGTAAGTGAGGGGACCTGCAAGCCGGCGCTGCTTGCATGATGGCTACTTCGCCTTCGGAGCCGGCTCCGATTTGGTCTCAGCCGACGCGGCGGCGAACCTCCGGACCGACTCAAGATCGGCCGCCCATACGGTGGTGGGTTCATCGTAGCCTTTTAACTTCACGACGTGAGATGTGAAATACAGTTCGGGATGAGCTAACGTTCCGAGCCGCTCGTAAGTTTTCTGTCCCACGACCAGATCGGCGTTGATCTGCCGGGTCGCGGATTCGATTCGAAACGCGGCATTCACGCTGTCGCCCAAGGCGGTAAAATCCGAGATGCTGGCGCTACCGGTGTTGCCCACCAACGCAATACCGGTGTTGATGCCTGCGCCGATGCGCAGCGGTTGCGGAAACTCGTATTCCTGGCCGACCTCCGACGTCAGGTTGGCCAATTCCAGGTAAGCTTCGATGATTCGCCACATGTCGAAATGCCGGCTCTCCCGCACATGCAGCCAAACTCCCATGATGGCGTCTCCAATGTACTTCTGGGTCCAACTCCCGCGTTCCTGCACGATTTTGCCCCCGCGCCGGAACCAGGTGCTGATCGCTTCGCAAAGCACACGTTGGTCTACCTGTTGCGCGATTTTGGTGTAGTCCCGGATGTCGACCACCATCACCGTAAGCAATCGCGAAGTGAGATTGCTTATGGTCTGGTCGATCTCTTCGGCGTTGGACTCCTGGGCCAAGCTCACCGCGGCAATATTTGAATGGAAAACCAAGGCCGACTCGCCGATGGCAATAATGTCTCCATCGCGCAGAGAGACGGGGACGCTGACCCGTGCACCATTCACGTAGGAGCCATTCCTGCTGCCCAAGTCGATCAGGTAGTACTCGCCTGGAGGAGCGCACTGGATCAGTGCATGATTGCGGGATACCAGTTCTTCGTTCAGTACCACAGGGTGCTGGCTCGAGCGGCCGATGGTCCAAGCCGCGCCGTGGTCCAACCGAATCGTCCGTTGTCCCTGCGGCCCGGTGACGCGAAGAAACACTTCAGGATCGTCCATTTATACGGTCGGCCGATGTGCTGTCGGCCGATGACTTGTCGCCTCCAGTTTAGCGTGGATCCCTCAAAGCCGGGTCGGCGGCGGGCTTGGGACTCTTAGATAGATTACTAGTACGCCTCGGGTGGCTCGATTATCGGATAATAGTCACCTGTAGAGAGTTCGATGCGCCTAGTGATATGTTGGCCGTGGGTTCCACCTAATTGCCGGACAACGACTTGCTGGACGCTGAGCAGGGAGATTTGATGGACGAGAAACAGCTCACACCGGAAATCGTAAACGTGCTGCGCTCGATGGAGTTGTTTCAGGGCAAGGACTACGATGAACTTGCTGAGTGGCTGGGCAAGGCCGATTTTGAGGGCGGCGCCGAGTGTCAGTTGCGCCCTTTCCCCGCGGCGGAATTGATTATCGAAGAAGGAAGTTTTGGAAACTGTCTTTACCTGCTGATCGGCGGCTCAGTCGGCGTTTCGAAAGGTCCGGAGGGCCGCCCGTTGGCCAGGCTCGGACCGGGAAGCTTCTTTGGCGAGATGACCCTGATCAGCGGTCTGCCGCGAACCGCCAGCATCACGGCGCTGGAGGACTGTTTGACGGTCGAGGTTCCCCGGCGGGCTTTCGAAGCCTGGATGCAAAGGCCCGGACCATTTCGCAACGTCATGGACCGGACTTACCTCGAACGGGGACTCGCCAACCATCTGCAGATCATTCCCGAATTCGCCGACATCGCTCCCGATATTTTCGACCAGCTTGTAAAAAAAGCCAGGCTTCGGATATTTTCCAAGGATGAGATGATCGTCCGGGAAGGCGATGAGGCCGACAGTTTGTACATCATTCGCGACGGCTACGTGAGAGTGGTCAAAACGATGGCCGGCGGTGAACAGCGCACCGTGGCGTACCTCAACGACGGCGCGTATTTTGGTGAGACCGCGTTGATCCATTCCATGAGACGCGAGGCCACGGTATGGGCCATGGGCAAGGTGGAAGTGATCCAAGTTTTAAAAGAGGACTTCTTCGCGCTTCTGAACCTGGACGCAGGCCTGCTTTCGCGCCTCGAGGCTCGCGAATCCAAAAAGCAAAGCGGGCAGTACGGCATTTCCGATCTCACTGCTCACCAGGGATTTATCGGAGCGGTGGTGGAGCGGGGCGTAATCAAGGCAACCTCGGCCTTGGTCATACACCTGAACGCCTGTACGCGGTGCGGAAATTGCGTGAAGGCTTGCGCGGAGCTGCATGACGGCATTTCGCGGCTAACCCGGCATGGAATGCTGTTTGAGGCTCCTCCGCCACCGAAGAAATTGATCCCGGAACGGATGATGGTAGCTACGTCCTGTATGCACTGCCTGGATCCGGAGTGCATGATTGGCTGTCCCACCGGCGCCATCACGCGCGACGTGAATGGCGAGGTCGTGATCAACGATTCGTGCATCGGTTGCGGGAACTGCGCCCGGCGCTGTCCCTACGGCAATATCTCCATGGCGGACCTGCCGGTCGAGGAAGAGCTGGAAACACAGCCAGCCGTCGCATCGATTCTGGGAGCTTATCTGAAGTTTTGGCGAAACCCGGGACATGAATCCCCTACGCCGGACACTCCGCCAGAGCCACAGAAAGCAGTGGTCCGGCGCATTGCCGTGAAGTGCGACCTGTGCCAGGCCTACAATCACAATCATGGGTGCGTTCACAACTGCCCGTATAGCGCCATCGAGAGAATCGACGCCCGTGAGTACCTGAGTCAATTGCAGCGGAGCGAGGGGTGAACGCTGGAAATCTCGAGTCGAGAGCGCGAGTCTCGACCAGCCGCTTGTCTACGTGGCGCGGGGAGCGATGGTTCCTGGCGGCTGCGGTTATATCGGTGTTAGGGCTCTACGCCTGGTACTACGCCGGACATCGGCAACCCTCCGCGAACAACCATCGCACGCTGGTGATATGGCTGGGAGCGATTGGGACCACGCTGGCGGCGTTCGCGGCGGCTCTGAGCGCGCGCAAGCGGCTGGCCTACCAAGGCGTTGGAAGGCTGTCGAGTTGGCTGCGCGTCCACATCTACGCCGGAATCGTGGCGGCATTTGCCATTGCTTTTCACAGCGGGTTTCATGCCGGCGGTCCGCTGACCGCTCTCCTGCTCGCGCTGTTCTGGCTTACGGTCGCCAGCGGGCTGCTGGGGTGGTGGCTGGCGCGCAGCGTTCCCCGGTTACTTACCGCGATGGAAGAGAACCCAGCCATTCTCGAGGACTTGCTCGCGACGCGAGCCGAGAGCATCGCCGGAATGCAGGAACTGGCGGCCGGCGCCTCCACCGGCTTCCGTGCGCTAGTGTCGGAGCGCCTGATGAAGGATGCCGTGTCGTGGCGTCGCATTTTACGTTTTTACGAGCGGCGCAGCACGCTGGCGCAGGAGCTTCCGGCCTTTCAAAACGAATACAAACCGGCCTTACTAAGTCTGCGGGAGCACGAGCAGAGGGCCTTTGGGCGCGCGGTTGAGTTTGCTCTGCGGGCAAACAAGATGAACGCCGAATTATTCTTACAGCGCCTTCTGCGCGGCTGGCTTACTTTTCACGTGGTCGTGACGGCCGCCATGTTCTCGCTGGCGGCCGTCCATATTGTCTCTGTATTATATTATTGACCTTCTTCAGGCATCCATGCTGGAACTGGTTTTTATCCAAGGCAGCGATCGCGGCAGGGTGGTTCCGCTCACGTTTCAGAAGGCGTGGTTCGGGAGGCAACCGACTTGCGATATCGTGATGCAGGGCGACGGCATCAGCCGCGTTCATTTCGGAATCGTCCGCCGCGGCATCTACCACGTATTGATCGACAATAAGTCGACCAACGGAACCTTCGTCAACCGGGTGCCGGCGACGGAGGTCACTCTGTGCGCGGGCGATCAGATTAGCGTCGGCGATCAGGTAATCCTGGTGCGGGAAGCCTCCGCCGAACCTATGGGCTTCCGCTTTGCGGCCGAATGGCTGGGCGGCGATGCCAGCGTTCAGGTATTCCAGATGAAGACCGTCCTGCTGGGCCGGCAGAACATCTGTCAAATCCAGCTTAATGAGCCGGCCGTGGCCGCGGTTCACGCCGAAATCGAGCATCGTCCGGACGGAGTCTGGATCTCGGATAAGTCCAGCGGCGCGGGCGTTTACGTGAATGACCAGCGCGTGGTCAAGCAGCAGCTCCGCGATGAAGACCGCATCCGGATCAGTCCGTTTGAGATTGCCGTTCGCCTGCGGGAAGAGATGTGCGTCCTGCTGGTGCATCGGGTCCGGACCGCGACCACCCTGCACCCTGCGTTGCCGGCGAATTATCGCGCGGTCGTCAAGGCTCAGGAAGAACGCGCGGGCGAGGTGCTACCCTCGTCGGCCATCGCGGGGTTGCCTATCTGGCTGCAGGAAAAGGCGCCCATTTGGGTTCCGACTTCCGATATATTGCCCAACCGGCTGCGCTCCCGGGCGCTGTTGGTTGGGCTGTTGGCGGTATTGGGGTGTGCGGGATATGCCTGGGCAGCGCACTGGCACGGATTTTACGCTCCCGGGGCGGTTTCAAAGTTCCACGCGGCGAACACCTGCGCTTCGTGCCATTCGGGTTTCGCGGGTGTGTCGAACGAGGCGTGTAAAGGTTGCCACACCGATGTGCTGCCGGCCAAGATTCCCTCCGCCGAGGCGCACGCGCGTATAGGCGTTGGCTGTGTGAGTTGTCATTCGGAGCACCGCGGAGTGGATGCCGCTATTCAAACCAATGTGGGTGACGGATGCCAGGCGGCCGGATGTCACGTGACGGTGCATGAGAAACAGAAAGCGTCACTTCTTGACAAAACCGCGGCCAAAACCAAAATCGCGCCCAAACTGGACGCCAAGATTCCGGTGGCGGTCGCCTTTGAGGCAAGCTTTGGGAATCTGAACCAGGATCCGGAAGACCCCCTGCATCTCGAGCACCTGGCCGCTGCGCCAGGGGATTGCACTAGCTGTCATACCGATGGCGATGCAACCATCGAGGTCTCGCGCGAGACCATGCGCGCGCGCTGCCTCGCTTGCCATGGCTTTGGGCCCGGCGACACGCTTCGTTCCCGATGCTATAGTTGCCATTTCGAACACGCCGGCGCGACCCAGGACGTTCTGGGCAACAAGATAAGGTTCTACGACGCATCCATTGAGAACGCGAGCCTCGGCGCCACGGGAACCCCGGGCGGCTTTACCCTTTTCCTGGCCGCCTTATTTGGCGCGCCGCTGTTTTATTTCGGCGTCATGGCGGTCAATTTCCGCCTGGAGCAAAGATCCTCGAGCGCCCGCACGATTGCCAGCCTGACTGCGCCCCGCACGGCGCCGGCGGAGGAGAGCACCCAAAAGCCCGGTCGAGCATCGAGCAAGGACATTCTTGCCCAGAAGGTGGTGCGCGAGTTTCTCGAGCCCAAGCCGGCGGAACCTCCGCCGTCAAAAGCCCACGTTCGCCCGCGCATCGACCTCGATCTCTGCGTGGGGTGTGCGGCCTGCGTGCACGTGTGCCCGTTTAACGTTCTGGAGATTGTCAATGAAAAAGCGATCGCGGTCCGCATGGACGATTGCACCGGATATTCCGCCTGCGCGGCGGCCTGTCCGACGGAGGCGATTCAGCTCGTGTCCGGCGGTCCGGCGCGTACCCTGGAACTCCCGGTGTACGGGGAGACTTTGGAGACCAACGTCCCAGGGCTTTACCTGGCTGGCGAAGTTACCGGAAAGGCCTTGATTAAGGTTGCGATCAACCAGGGAAAAACGGTGGTGGACTCCATCTTGAAGAACCGGCCGGTCTCGGGCAGCGGGTTCGACCTGATTGTCGTGGGAGCGGGACCGGCGGGCATCAGCACCTCCCTGGCGGCTCTCAAAGAAGGGCTGATCGTGCTGACGCTGGAGCAAGGCTCGGTGGCGAATACGATTCGGAATTATCCACGTCAGAAGTTCGTCATGGCCGAACCAGTGATGATCCCGGTGTATGGTCCTCTGACCATACACAATTCCTCCAAGGAAGCGCTCTTGCAGCGCTGGGAGGAAATGATCGCGAAGACTGGTTTGAAGGTGCGCCAGGAGGAAAGAGTTCTGAGCGTGGCGGAACGCAGCGGCGAATTTCTGGTGAAGACGACGAAAGGCGAGTATATTGGGTCTCGCGTGGTGCTGGCGATCGGTCGCCGCGGCAGCCCGCGTAAGCTGGGTGTGCCTGGCGAAGACTCGACCAAAGTGACGTACAATCTGCTGGATGCTGAAGCCTATCGCAATAAAGCGATTTGCGTGGTCGGAGGCGGCGACAGCGGAATCGAAGCCGCGAATGGGCTGGCTCGAGCCGATCTGGAAAATCGGGTCTGGCTGGTACACCGTGAAGATAGCTTTCGGCAGGCGAAATCGCGAAACCAGAAAAAAATTCAGAAGCTGATGGAGGAAGGACGCATCCAGGCCCTCTTCAATGCCGCCGTCACCGCGATCGGCCAGCACTCCGTGAAGGTGAAAGTTGCCGGCGGAATCGAGGAGATCGAAAACGACTTTGTGTTCGTCATGATCGGCGGCGAGAACCCCAAGAAGTTTCTCACAGACTGCCACATCCAATTTTCGCAACGCCCGTTGAATTAGAGAGATTGTGGGCTAGCTCCCTGCCTTGTCGGCCGGCGTCTCGCCGGCAGACGCATCGGCGCCGCTCCGGACCACTTCGCGCAACTCTTCCAGCATGCGAGTGACTTCGGGGCTGGGCTTGGCGTCATCGCTGGGCGTTCGAAGCGTATAACTGATCACTCCCGAGGAGTGCAAATGCACCGGCCGATATATTTCCGATTGCGCTTGCTCTTCTTCGGGACTCCAGATGGGCGGCATCGAACTTCTCCTAGACCACCTCCAGGATAGCATTCGCGGAAGGAAGCAGTAAGTCCCAGAGACGTTGCACTTTGGCCGGCTCCGGACCAAAAACGGGGTGGTTCGGCGGCGGAATCGTCCTGGAGCCCACGCAGAGAACACCCACGATCAGACCGCTCGGGTGTCTCCATGGCATGCTGGCCAGACATTTGTAGTCGGCTAAGGTCGCCTGCCCTTCATCCATTTTCTGCTCGGCGGGGGAAATGTAGAGATCTTCACTATCCGCCAGTGTCGGGGCATAAAACAACGGCCGGTCCTTCTCGAAAGCGAATCCGGCGCAGCCTTCACCTGTGCCGAGAGAAATTCGTGAAAGGTCTTCGATCTTGCCGAGATTCGACGCCACCACCCGCAAGGCCTTTTCCCGCTCGTCAAAAGCAAGCAGCGTCAAGTCCATCTCCTCCGGGCCGGCATTCAGATTTCGGCGAATGCCGGATTCCAGCTCGCGCAGAATCTGCCGCAGCCGGTTGTAAACGCCCGCCGCCGAAAACTCTTGCCGCGCGGCGCCGGCGGCGATTTCGAGCAAGGCGCGCTTCTTATCGCTCCAATAGTTGACTGCATCCCAACCGGCCGCGGGAGTGGCGTTCACATCCGGAAAGGTCCAGCGGACTTGATACACAAAGCCGGGCACCGGATCGGAACACTGGAGCACGATGCGGGACGCTTCGCGAAATAGGCGCTCCCTGACGCGCTCGGTCTCGCCGGCATGCAACTTTAGCTCATCGAATTTATAATCGTCGAGGTCTTTCATCGGCCCGGGCTTATATAAGACGGCTGCATCGAGACCCAGAGCTTGCAGCGCGTAATTTTGAGGGAAGTAAACGATAAGCGTAAGCGTGCCGGCAACTTCAAAACACGGAAGCGTCACATATTCATAGGTCTGGTCCCTATATTTGCGTTGGAAGTCGAATTTGGATAAAGCGTGGCCGTTCATCAACCGATAACGGCAGGCGAGGTTGAAGCCTGGGTCCTGGGCGGTGTAGGTTCTCTGGAAATCGATGTTGCCTCGATACGCCCGAAGGTTGCGGAGGGTTGGGTCAAGGCGCGCCAGCGGCGGAGCGGAGTCGATGTGCGCCAACTCCACTCTGCGCAAATAGGCTGGCTTGAAGACCTCGAGACTGAAGAGATACCCGCTCCGCTCGCAGCCCTCGGGAATCCGGCAGTGGCGTAGTTGTAAGTCGATCTCGGAGAAGCCGTCTTCCGTGATCCGGATCTCACGCCGTAACTCGCCGGCGCTCAGCTTTCTCTGCAGGGCGAAACTGCGGCGCCGGCGATGCGCGACTTCCGCCAGGTCAACGATCGGGTAGTGCTGGCTGACGCCCGGCTTCCGCCGGACCTCCGCGGAGTAGAACCAGGAATCGAGTTCCGCGGTACCGTCGTCATAGAGATGCACCACCTGGAGATGATTCCCGTTCGGATCGTCCGGGTGCGGATGCAGCGCCGATCCCGCTCCTGCGACCGCCAATTCCCGCCGTCCCCGATCGGCGAATTCGTGTCCCACCCGCTGAAAGCTGGCAAAATGCTTATGACCGTGCAGCACCAGGTGGAATCCTTTGCGGTTGAGCGTCCAGAGAAACGTTCCGGCGTTGTAGAACACCATATGACGTTCTTCCAGCCGCGCTTCCCGCTCGGTGGACACGAACACGATGGGCAGCGCGTGGTGGTGAACTACGGCGATGCGGAACAGGGGAGATGCTTCGCCAAAGGCGGCGGCGTCCGGAAAGCGATTCTCCAGTTCTTGCAGCGCAAGACCGTCGACCTTACCGGCTGCATTCCACTCAAAGCGCGGCGGATTGGAGTTGAAACCGGCGATCAAGACGCCCAGATCGGGACGCTCCCGATAAAACAGGCCGTTGGTCCAGAGAGCCTGATTCAAAAACTGGGCGTCGAACCGGCGGCGGGCCTTAGTTCCCACCTCCACGCTTCCGAACAAACCTTTATAGTCGTGGTTGCCCGGAATCACGATCAATTCGCATGGTTTGGTAATTGTTTTCAGCAAGGAATCAAGGAACTTGGCGGCTTCCTCCCGCAGTTTCCGTTTCGGCGAATCCACCAGATCTCCCGAAGCGATGAGAATGTCCGGCTGCACTTCCGCAACGATGTTGCGCACTTGGGTTTCGACTTTGACATCGACGCCGGCGCCAAAATGCAGGTCCGAGATCTGCAGGATTCTTGCTCTAATGTCAGGCACCGCAGCACCATTCCGCTTTCTTACGATACCGCGCCCGCGTCGCGAGTCAAGGCCCGCGTCCCCGTTCAAGTAAATGTCCGGTAGCTCACGGGTTACAATGGGCCAAGTGCAAAATCTGGCATTTGTTGCCGCGGCCCAGTTGGCCTTGGCGTCCCTGTCGTACACGGCTACGCCGCCGAAGAAGGCTCCGCCCCGGGTAGCCAACCTCGGCGCTAAACCGGCGGCCAAGCCTGCTCTCAAAGCGGCAACCAAAGCGCCCACTGCACGCGCCCGCACCTACTATCGTTATCGCGCGCCCGCACGCCCCGTAGTGCAGCAAGTGCCCACGCCAGAGCGTTATAAGGAGATCCAGCAGGCGCTGGCGGACAAGGGCTACTTTAAAGGCACGGTTGACGGGCAGTGGAATTCTGACTCGGTAGATGCGCTCAAGCATTTCCAGGCCGACCAAAACCTGCAATCGGACGGTAAACTTGACTCGCTGTCCTTGATCGGTTTGGGCTTAGGTCCCAAGCGAACCACCGCACAATCCGCGGCACCCATCGACAAACAATGATCATCGGAGTCCCCAAGGAAGTAAAAGACAAAGAGACGCGCGTCGGCCTCGTCCCGAGCGCGGTCACGGCTCTGCGAGAAGCCGGTCATCATGTTCTGGTACAGGCCAGCGCAGGCTTGGGCAGCTCCATCCCGGATGCCGAGTACCGCCAAGCCGGAGCCGATATACTGCCCGCCGCCGCCGATGTCTGGAAGGCTGACCTGGTAATTAAAGTCAAGGAGCCGCAGCCGTCGGAATACGGTTTTTTCCGCCCCGGCTTGATCCTCTTCACTTACCTGCATCTGGCGCCCCTTCCCGAATTGACGCACGAACTCTGCGCCAAGGGCGTCAATTCGGTGGCCTACGAGACCATTCGCGAGGCCGACGGTTCGCTTCCTTTGCTCACGCCCATGAGCGAAGTAGCCGGCCGGATGGCCGTGCAAGTGGGCGCTCAATACCTGGAAGCCCCCAACGGAGGGCGGGGAATTCTGCTGGGCGGAGTTCCGGGCGTGGCCCCGGCCAACGTGGTGATTCTGGGCGGCGGCATCGTGGGACACAACTCCGCCAAGATGGCGGTCGGGCTGGGCGCCAATGTCACCATCATCGATCTCAATCTGAACCGGTTGCGCGAGCTGGACGACATTTATAGCAGCCAGATCGTTACGCTGGCGTCGAACAGTTATACCATTCGCGAAAGCCTGCGCCATGCCGATCTGGTGGTGGGAGCGGTGCTGATTCCCGGCGCGTCGGCGCCCAAACTGGTGCGCCGCGACATGCTTTCCACTATGAAGCAGGGCGCGGTTATGGTGGACGTCGCCATCGATCAGGGCGGTTGCTTCGAGACCTCGCATGCTACTACGCACAGCGATCCGATCTATTTCGTCGATGGCGTGCTGCACTATTGCGTCTCGAACATGCCGGCCGCTGTGCCGCATACTTCTACCTTTGGTTTGACTAATGCGACCTCGCCGTATCTGATGCAGTTGGCCAACAAGGGACTGGAACAGGCGTGCCAGGATAGCAAGGCGATTCGCGAGGGCGTGAATACCTATGGCGGGGCCATTACGTACCCGGCGGTGGCGGAATCGCAGGGACAACCCTGGAAGGAACTGACGGCGGTCCTCTAAGGCGAGTGCGTCAATCCTCGGACGGACGCACCGGTTAGCTCAGGTCCAGCGTCCCTTCCAGGCGCACCGCTATCGCCCGACGCCCGCGGGTTCACAGTAGAATGGGCATGGCTCCGGCCGGCTCGGCGTTAAATGCCGCGCCCCGTTGCTTCACCGCAATCCTCCAATTGAACGGATAGGAATCAGCTAGCGGTAGTTTACAAGATATGAGCTTTCGATTGCGGACGTGAAGCGCCGCCTCTAAATCCTCGTCCGTTATCTTCCAGGCCGTCAACAACTTGGGGCGAAATCCGCTGGTCGCAGCCGACGATTGCTGGTACAATTGTGTATGACCTAGATATAGGTGTTTGGTTCAGACTGGCCTCTCGCCAACCGCTCGCCTCGGCGTTGGATTCAGGCGCTCAATGATGATAGGGCTGCCGGCACGGGTAGTCTTCGCCAAACACCCCCAGAACATTTTTCTGTAGACTTGTTTACGAAGATATGGTATGACCTAGATATGCCGAGCCTCACCGCCAAGCAGATCGACGGCCACACCTACTACTACGCCCGCTATTGCCAGCGCGTTGACGGCAAGCCCAAGATCGTCCGCCAAGTCTATCTCGGCAAGATCGAGGACCTCGTCATCTCCGCGGAGCAGGCTCATACTCCTCCTCAACCTCTCGAGACCCAGGTCGCCTCCTGCGGCGATATCGGCGCCTTGTGGGACATCGCCCAGCGTCTCGATCTGGTCCCTTTACTCGATTCCCTGTTTCCCAAACGCCACCAAGGCCTATCCTGTGGCCAGTACCTTCTGCTCGCCGCCCTCAACCGCTCCGTCGCTCCCGCCAGTAAGGTGCACCTGGCCGACTGGTATCGCCGCACCATCCTCACCCGCCTGCTGCCGGTTGATCCCGCGCTGCTGTCCTCGCAGAACTTCTGGAACCACATGGACCTCATCAGCGCCGACCAGATCCTGGAGTTCGAGCGGCAGATGACCGAACGGCTCATCCAGCGATTTCAACTCGATCTCCGCGCCCTGGTTTACGACGGCACCAACTTCTTCACCTACATCGACACCCGCACTCCTTCCCAACTGCCCCAGCGCGGCCATAACAAACAGAAGCGCGGCGACCTGCGGCAAGTCAATCTCGGCCTGCTGGTGAGCACCGATTTCCACATCCCCCTGTTTCACCGCGTCTACGCCGGTAATGTCCACGACAGCGTCGAGTTCCGTTCCATCACCGAAGACTTGGCCGCCCACTACCGGGACTTGGCCCAGTCCTGTGATCACATCACGCTGATCTTCGACAAAGGCAACAACAGCGCCGCGGCGTTCCAGACCTTGACCGAGACGCCCTTTCATTTCGTCGGTTCGTTGGTCCCCACCCAACACCCGGATCTGCTGGCCGTTCCACGCCGCCGGTTCCGCGCTCTCACCACGCCCCGTTTAGAAGGGGTGGAGGTTTATCGCACCGAGAAAAAAGTCTTCGGCGAAACACGCACCGTCCTGATTACGTTCAATCAGAATCTGCTCGATGGTCAACTCCAGGGTCTGACCGGCAGTTTGAACAAGGCGCGGCGCAAGTTGCGCGACTTGCAGCAGCAACTCAGACGCTGGCGGCAGGGGAAGGTGAAAGGCAAAGCACCCGCGCTGGAGTCGGTGAGAAAACAAGTCCAGGCGATCTGCTCGGGGCAGTTTGTAAAGCTGATTCTGAAGGCCGAGGTATGCACAGTCCGTCAGGGTCTGGAACTCACCTATTCCACCGACCAGGCAGCGCTTGACCGCCTCTGCCGCGTTCAACTGGGCAAAACCATTCTGTTCACCGATAACGCCGACTGGCTGGATGAAGACATTGTGCTGGCTTATCGCTCGCAATACCACATCGAAAACGCCTTCCGGCAGATGAAGGATCCCCATTTTCTGGGGTGGAGTCCGATGTTTCACTGGACCGACTCCAAAATCCAGGTGCACGCCTTCTACTGCGTCTTGGCTCTGCTGCTGACTTCCTTGCTCCAGCGGGAACTCGCCCGCCAGGGCGAAGAACTCAGCGTTAACCGCATTCTGGAAGAGTTGGGCGGCATTCAGGAAACCCTCATCGTTTACCCGCGCCGGCAAGGCCAGCGGCAGCACACCACAGCCACCTGTCTGACCCACATGAGTCCGCTGCAGAGCCGACTGTTTTCTCTGCTCGACCTGCAGCGCTACGCCCCTCCCTCGCGTTAGGTCATACACACCGCCTCCCTCAAACACCTCAGCAGCCCGAGCTTACCTCTCAATCCACGGCTATCTTGTAAACTACCGCTAGATGTCCCAGCCAACCAGTCGCAGAGGGATGTTGAAGAATGTCGTCACTGCCGGCGGCGGTACACTTTTGGGCAGGCGGTACGCGTTCTCGCAGGATGTTCCGATCCAGTTCGCCGGGCGGCCGGTGGAGATCGCGCTGACGCCGATCGGTTCACACACCATTCGCATCACAATCCAGCCGATTGACAATGGCCAAACGCAGGCTGTTCCTATTGACGGAGCGCTCGTCAAAGACGATTGGGGGCCGGCGGCGGCGCGGTTGCGGACGGTTTCCAATTCGCAGAGTGTCAAGTGCGGGGAAATGACCGTGAAGCTTTCCGGCGATCCCTTGACGATTCGCGTGGAAGGCAGTGATGGACGACTGGTGCAGGAGTTCACGAGCGATGCGAACAGCGGCAATCTCAGCTTCTATACGGGCGAATCTTCGCTGTTCGGTCTAGGCCAGGGCGGACCGCAGTTCGACCGCCGCGGCAGTGTCGATCGAATGGGCAGTGGACAGGCAGGATACCAGCTCGCTACGCATGGCGCCAAAGTGCCCATTCAGTTTCTTATCGGAACCTCCGGCTGGGCGATGTACATCCATCACCCGCTGGGAATGTTCGACCTGACCGGGAAGAAAGGTGTGTTCCAAGCGGCGAAACCACAGGCATTGTTACCGCTGGATCTGTTTGTCATCGGGGCGACCGATCCGGTGGCGATTCTAAGTGAATACGCGAAGATCACCGGATATCCGGAGATGGTTCCGCTATGGTCGCTTGGCTACCAGCAATCGCACCGGACGCTTGGTCCGCCGGAAGAGATTGTCCAGGAGGCAAAAATGTTCCGGGACAAGAAGCTTCCTTGCGACACTTTGATCTATCTCGGCACGGACTTCTGTCCCAACGGCTGGAATACACACAACGGTGAATTTAGTTGGAATCCGAGGGCTTTTCCGGATCCGAAGCGAACCATCGGCGAACTGCATTCCTTGCATTTCAAAGTGGCGCTACACGTAGTTCTGGAAGGACGCATTCTGAGCGGAACCGTTGCCGATCCGTGTACCGCGGCGCCACTACCCAGCGGGCGCACGCCGGATGGCCGCTGGCCTCCGGACCGTCAAGTGAGTTGTTACTGGCCCGTTCACAAACCGTTACTCGATCTCGGCTTGGATGGTTGGTGGCCCGATCAAGGCGATGGCCTCGACCCCGCATCCCGTCTCGCGCGCATTCGCATGTATTTCGAAGGCCAGCAAATGTTCCGGCCGAATGAACGCGTGTACGCGCTGCACCGCAATGGCTACTCAGGCATGCAGCGCTACGCGGCGTTCCTGTGGTCCGGCGACGTTCAGTCCCGCTGGGAGACGCTCCGGAACCATATTCCGATCGGTATCAATGCCGGACTGAGCGGAATTCCCTACTGGGGAAGCGACATCGGCGGTTTCGTTCCCACTCAGGAATACACGGGCGAGTTGTATGTCAGGTGGTTCCAGTTCGCGGCTTTCAATCCGCTGTTCCGTTCCCACGGACGAGACTGGCGGCTGCACACGCCCTGGGGCTGGAATACGGGCGAGATCGGTTACCCCGAGACGCCCAACTACCACCCGGATCCGAGCGAACTGCACAACCCGGCGATCGAACCGATTTGCAGGAAATACCTCCAACTGCGCTATCAAATGCTGCCCTACCTGTATTCCGCCGTTAAGGAAACCTGTGAGACCGGTGTCCCGATCATCCGGTCCCTCTCGTTGCACTACCCTTCAGACGCCGCCTCCGTGGCGCGCGGCGACGAATACTTGTACGGTCGCGACATTCTGGTGGCTCCGGTGGTGGAGAAAGGTGCGGCTACACGTTCCCTCTACCTTCCGCCGGGCGCTTGGTATGACTTCTGGACCCAGGAGAGGATGGAAGGTGGGCGCGAAATTATCCGCAAAGTAGATCTGGAGACTATACCGCTTTACACGCGCGCCGGCGCTGTGATTCCCTTCGGCCCGCTAAAACAATACACGGAAGAGACCGTCGATGGCCCCCTGACTTTGTTGGTTCATCCCGGCGCCGATGGGACGTTCGCCCTCTACGAGGACGATGGGAAAACCTTCAATTATCGCAAGCCTGAGTTTATGCGCGTGAATATCGCGTGGAACGATAAACAACGGCGGCTGAGTCTGCGTCTGGCTAACGGATCGAGGATGCTCGCACCCATGCGGAGGAATATCGTGGTGCGTGTGGCTGGAGAAACCGTAACCCGCGAGGTCGTGTTCGAAGGCCGCTCCGTGGAAGTGAAATTGTAGTGATGAAGCAGTGGCCACCACCCCGGCCACTGCTCAGTCCAGGTCGAGCGCAGCTCTCAGCCCCTCTTCCACGACTCCCAGGAACTTCGGCGGCAGAGAACCGACCCTCTTGGTGAGCTTCGCGCGGTCCAGCGTCGTCACTTGATGGCATATGGCGAAGCTTGTCCTCGGCAGCCCTGCGACGCCACCCGGAATTTCAACAACCGTCAGTCCTCGCTTGGCCTGCGACGCGGAAGTCGATATGGGGACTACAATGGCCGACCTCCACGCGGGAGCCGCATTGAAGCCGTCGTGAGACACCACGACCACGGGACGCCTTCCGGTCTGTTCCGATCCCGATCGGGGGACTAAATCGGCCCAGTAAACCTCACCCCGCGTCATTACGGTTGCTTACCAGTCTTCACAAGATGCTCGATCCCGGCCGACTCCAAGACAGGGTCTAAGTCGAGATCCGTGCCCGCCATTTCCTCGGCATAGGCGGCGATCGCTTGATGCCTGGCGTCCTTCAATCGGTCTCGCAACCACGAATCAATGGCCTCGCGCGCCAGGGCAGTCGCGGGCACGTCTGTCCGTTCAGCCTCGGCTCGTAGGCGGTGGTAGGTGTGCTCCGGCAACGGCAGGTGAAAGTTTTTCATGTCAAACTCTAACTGCTAGTATGCCACGAAGCCATGGCATAGTGGCAATGGCGCCCATAAGATGGCAAGCCATCTCGCGAAGTTCTAGCTCAGCCACGGAAGCGGTCGCGGCTACTCGCCCTACGCCTCCGCGCCCACCTTCAAATCGTACTTGGCAAGTTTATACGCTAAGTCGCTACGCGAGAGTTGCAACTTGCGGGCGGCCTCCGCTTGCACGCCGCCGCTCATCTTTAATGCCCGCAGAATAAATCCCTTTTCGGCCTCCTCGAGAAGCTGCCTCAAATTGACAGCGTCGGGCATAGAGGCGATCCAGTTGAGATTTTCATCGGCGCCGTTCAGCGGCGCCAGCGGAAAGTCGTCCGCCCCGATTTCCGAGCCAAGAGAAAGGATCAACGCCCGTTCAATTAGGTTCTTCAACTCCCGGATATTGCCCGGAAAGTCATATCTTTTTAGTTTTTCCAGCGCGGCTGGACTGATCGGACGCAGCGGCATTTTGAGTTCTCTCGAAACCTCGCGGCAGAATAACTCACAAAGCCCGGGAATATCCTCACGCCGCTTTCGCAACGGCGCCAACGCCACGGGAACTACCGCCAGACGGTAGTACAGATCCTGCCGGAACAGTCCCTGCTTCACCCTTTCTTCGAGGTCGCGATGCGTTGCCACCAGGACCCTGACATCCACGTCGCGAGGTTTGGTGGAGCCCACCCGCAGCACCTTTCCCTCCGCCAGGACGCGCAGCAGTTTCGCCTGCGTGGCGGGCGCCAGATCGCCCGCTTCATCGAGAAAGAGAGTGCCTTCATGCGCCGCTTCAAACAAGCCTTGCCGCATCTGATCGGCGCCCGTGAACGCGCCCTTCTCATGCCCGAACAACTCGCTCTCGAGCAGCGTCTCCGCAAACGCCGCGCAATTCACCGCGATGAACGGCTTTTGCGCCCGCGGACTGCTTTTGTGGATGGCGCGGGCCACCAGTTCTTTCCCGGTTCCCGTCTCGCCCGTGATCAGCACGGTCGCATTGGTGGGCGCTACGCGCGCGATCATCGACCGCACCGACAGAATTGCCGGGCTGCTCCCAAAAATTTCGCCCGAACCTTCCAGTCGATCGACCGTCAGTTTTAACAGGCCGTTCTCGCGGAGGAGTTGGGTGTGCTCGCAGGCTCGCCGGACCGTGGCCCTGACCACCTCCGGCTGAAACGGCTTGGTAATGAAATCGAACGCGCCCTGCCGCATGGTTTCAACCGCGAGTTCCACCGTTGCAAAAGCGGTGAGCAGAACCACGGCGAGAGCGGGATCCATCTCGCGGGCGCGCGCCAGGACATCCAGTCCCTGCCCGTCGGCCATTTTCTGATCCGTAATCACCGCGTCAAAGCGGTCGGCCGATAAATACGCCGTGGCGTCAGCCACGCCCGCTGCCTGCGTCACAATGTGCTCGTCGCGGCCCAGATTCGAAGCCAGAATCTTCCGCATATTGGGTTCGTCGTCTACGATCAGAATTCTACTCACTTAGCGCTCGACTTCCTGAGTGTAAACCGGAAGAAAGATGGAGAACTGAATCAAGTCCCTCTCGTTGCGTGACAAGGCGAGTTCACCGCCATGACCCCGCACGATACTGTGGGCGATTGCCAGACCCAAGCCCGTACCGCCGGGCTTGGTGGTAAAGAAGGGTTCAAAGATGCATCCAACCACATCGGCCGGAATCGGCCCGCTGGTATTTTCCACGTCGATCCTGATCTGATGGTCGTCCTGCCTTCCGCGCAACACGATAACTGTGTCCGGTGGAGAAGCTTCGATCGCATTCATCGCCAGGTTCAGCAACGCCTGTTGTAACTGGCCTCCGTCTATGGCAGCCCACAATCCCTCCGGAGCTTCGCAGCGGACCGCTACGGCTTGTTCCGCCGCCCGCGGCCGGCAAACGTCGGCGATGTAACCGATGGAGTCGGCCACGTCGCCCCGTTCTTTCGACGGAGACCGGGGACGGGCGTAAGCGAGAAAGTCGGTCGTCAACCTTTCGAGCCGCGCAGCTTCTTTCGCAGCAATGTCAAACATCTCGCGGCTCTGCGCCGGTTTCAGGCCGCGGTCGAAAGCCGTGGTCAAGGCGCTTGAGATCATCGCCACCGGGTTGCGAATCTCGTGCGCGATGGCGCTCGAGAGACGGCCCACCGCGGCCAGATTTTCCTCGATCAGCAGTTTGGCTTTTGCCTCCTCCAACTCGCTGAGGCTGTGGGCCAGTTCTGTTTGCTTGGAGCGAAGGTTGTTGACCAACGTCCACACCAGCAAGCCGACGATCGCATAAATCAAAGCAATCGTTCCGGCCTCGACATACTGCGGAAGTCCCTGCGGCGGATGCAGCCGG
Source organism: Bryobacterales bacterium (assembly GCA_963836595.1). Lineage (GTDB taxonomy): Bacteria > Acidobacteriota > Terriglobia > Bryobacterales > Bryobacteraceae > DATFZA01. The sequence goes on along the minus strand of CAWIKC010000001.1, from coordinate 440,905 downwards.
TAATAGTTCCAGACCCAAAAAAAGATCAAGATCGTGCTCGAGCTCACCGCCATCAGCGTCGCGCCCAGGGAAAGCCGGAACGCCGCTTTCAGAATCGGCGCGACCATCAGCGCAAAGTATTGGAACCCCTCCCGGTAGGAAAGAGAAGCCAATGCAAAAGCGACGGTCATGTTAAACGCGATCATGCCCCAAGTCACGGCGAGGAGACGGTCCTTGCTCAGAAAGCGTTTGCGATTCAGCCAGATTATCTCCGCCGCGTTTGCCACGATCCCTGAGGAAAGAACCGCGATCAGCGCCGGAGGCGGGACGCCGAAGTAAGAATCGAAGAGAATATCAATTACTAACAGAGCGGCCAGCAGGAACAGATTCAATCCAACGAAAATCGACTCCTGTCGCTTGAAGGAGGGGAAGTCTGGCGCCAGTAGTGAGGATTCGCGAACTAACTGCTTTAGCACCGCAATAACTAGCTTACTCTCCGGCTTACTATCTGGCCGTCCTGCCAGGAGGTCATGCCCTGAGGCTACCTCTGGACGCACTTCTGCGGTTGCCTGCACCCCGAGGCTAAAGCAATCGACGGTCCACCCCGTTTCGCACAATCTAAAGTCCGGCCATGACGACTGCGGTTCGAATTCTTGTACGCAGGCGGCTGCACGTGTTCGAATTCTTGTACACGCCCCCCATGAAGCCTGCTATGCGGAATTTGGTTGCCGGCTGGTTATCCTACGGTTTCGCCGTGGCCGGCGCCGGGGCATCGATAAGTTGATTGCCGTCCGCTCGCATCCGGTAGCCTGTGCGGGTCTCAAGAGCGAGGCAGCGGCCAACTGCGCGCTCACGCGTCAGTTCTTTTGCTCACTGTCGCCAAACTATCCTTCGCTTTCCGCGGAGCACGCTGGAACAGGCAACTCTATGTTCGTTGTGTGCCTGGATAGTCGCAAATTGCCATTCCAGCGCCGCAAATAATGCCCCGCTAGGCCCGTGTCCAAATCCTCATACGAAGCAGTGTGGGCCGTTCGAGTTTTTTGTACGCCGTCGAAGTGCGTCGCACTGGTTCCCCCTTGATGTCCTCGTCATCAAACATTCCCCGCCTTCCGAGCCGCGACCGTCAGGGAGCGGTTGAATCGAGTTTCACGACTTACCTTCGCCAGATTGGCGATAACTCAGAACACCGAGTTCGAATCCTTGTACCAAATCGTCAAGTACGTTCGAGCTTTTGTACAGTTTCTTTTCCTAAGGTCAAGTACGTAGGAGTTCTACGCGTTGGCCACTTGTTTGCAGTTAGTGAATTCGCCTGACTAACAGGCGAAAAGAGGATTGAACTATGACAGCCAAAGCCATGCGCTTTGCACTTGCTCTCGCGGCGGTCGCATGCTCGACCGCCGCTTTCGCGGATGACACCTTTCAGGTTCGTTATGCCGCAAACTTAAACATCGGCGACTCGGTGGTGAACTTCACCAACAGCGGCGCCACGGTGACCAACGGTGTGAGTTCCAATTTGTGCGCCAACGTTTACACTTTTGATCCACAGGAAGAATTGATCGCCTGTTGCACGTGCAGCATCACTCCCAACGGGCTGCAGTCCCTGTCCGTTGTCAAGGCGTTGATCAGCAACCCCCTCACCCCGGCCATTCCCACGGCCGTTGTCGTCAAAATCGTAACCACCGCCGGTGGAACGTGTAACGCTTCCTCCGTTGCCGGGGCTAACCTGGCGCATGGCCTGCTCGCCTGGGGTACTACGCTTCACCAAAATACTTCCACGGCAACGCCGAGCTACTCGGTGACCGAGACTGCGTTCTCGACCGCGACGCTGACCGCCGCGGAATTGACGCACATCACCTCTTACTGCGGTTTCATTCAGAGCGACGGCAGTGGTTTTGGTATCTGCCGGGGCTGCTCCAGTGGTGGCTTGGGAGCGTCCACCTCGGTACAGTAGGCTGCCCTTAATCCTTAATCCTTGTGGGGCATGGCATCGCATCAGAGGCGTTCAAAACGCATGGGACTAGGAACCTCCTCTTTATAGTGGCCCCTTTTCATAGCCTCGGGTTAAAGTGATGTCGACACCCGGTCCCGCCCCCTCCAAGCGGGATCGGGTTTTTTTGTTTGAGGTAGGTATTCGTAATGGACGAAGAGCCGATTCATGACCGGCGGGAGGCAGATCGAATCGCGATGAAGCGCCCGATCCGCTTCCAGGTATTAGATAAAGGTCACGCGGGACAGTGGGGTCTGGGCCAGACGATCAACATCAGCCGCTCCAGCGTGCTGTTCGCTTCCGATCAGGCAATGTGTCCCGGCGATCGTGTCGAAGTAGAGATCAGTTGGCCCGCTCAATTAGATGTGTCTGTCGACTTACAACTGGTAGCAGTCGGCCGGATAGTGCGATGCGAGCAAGGAGTAACGGCCGTTCAGTTTCAGAGTTACCAGTTTCGCACCGCCCCCAGAAATACTTCTAATTTACTAACTGTTGTTCCTGCCAAGCGCGAACGAGATGCTCCGCCACCACCGCTACCGGATCCCTAAGCACGGATCACCGCGGCAGTGACTTGACAGCCGGCGGCAATTCGAACAAAGAATCCGCCAGTGGCTGGTAAGTAACAGAAGTGTACCTAAAAGTTCGCATCCGATCCCCGGTCCGGGCAATCGTTTTCGTCGGCGTCAGCCGGCCGCCGAATGTCTTGTAATCGAGAAACACGACCGTCGACGGCGCGGACGATGAGTCATCCGATTGAAAACGGTACCCTCGGAGCAGCCCGGTTCCGACGTCATAGAACTGATTGTTGTCTTTGCCCCAGTGAGTGATGCCGTGAAGCCAATAGCAGGGGCGGCCTTCAAATTCGGTGACGCCGGAGAATTCGAGTTTTTGGAAATAGTCTGGCTGGTGCAGCGCATATTGAAGGTCGGCATCGCGGCGCACCGATTCGATCGGAGTGTCTTTGTCGATGGTCGCTCCCTCCGGCGTGATCGTCCAGGAAACGCTCCCGTCGAACCCCGCCACGATTTGGCGGCCGTCGGGTTGGGTGAGTTTGAAGAGCGACCGGAACGGCTTGGCGTAGCCGACGAAAGTCGCTTTGCCTTTTAGGCCGCTGCCTTCCACTTCTCCGTGGGTAGTTTCCGATTGGACCTTCTTTATGGCGTCCGGACCACCCAACGCTTGCTTGTATCTTTCGAGAACGGCCTCGGCCGTCTTGAGCGGAGCGGCCTGCGGCCAAGCCAGCACACTGCCGGCGAATAAGAGAATCGTTGGCTGGATAAGACGCATGTGCGATAGACGTAGCACCTGGGGAAACGTAACTCGGGTACCCAGAGCTGGGTGGTGCGGCCCTCCCGGTCCTCTAAGCCAACACCGGCGCGTGCGTCAACACGCGGATCGACGCCCGGCAAAAGGCCGGCAAGTCTTCCGGTTTGCGCGAAGTCACCAGATTGCCGTCCACTACGACTTCTGAATCCTCGTAGCGCGCCCCGGCGTTGATGACGTCGTCTTTGATGGCGCAGAAGCAGGTTGCTTTCCGGCCTTTCAAAACGCCGGCGGAAACCAACACCCAAGGTCCGTGACAAATCGAAGCCACCAGCTTGCCCTGCTGGTTCATCTCGCGAACGAAATTCAGCGCTTTGGGACAACGCCGGATCAAGTCCGGCGCATAGCCGCCGGGAACAACCACGCCATCGTAATTTCTGGGGTTCGCGTTGTCGTAGGTCTCGTCGCATTTGGCCGGGTAGCCGTGCTTGCTCGTGTACACTTTGCCGGCTTCCTGCCCGACCAACAGGCAATGGGCGCCGGCTTCCTGCAGACGGAAATAGGGATACCAGACTTCCAATTCCTGATAGAGGTTGTCCACCAGGACCGCTATCTTTTTACCAATTAGCTCCATAGCAAAAGCATACATCTTTATGACGTGGTACGAGGCAGGGATGCGGTCCGACTCAGCCCATTCGTGACAGATCCGGCGATGGTTTTGCCGCGCGCGAGCGCTTGCTCGTAAATCGGTTGCCGCGGGTGCGGCGTAAGTATCTTTACGACGCTGTTCGCCTCAGCCCGTTCATGATGGATCCGGCGATGGTTTTGCCGCGCGCCAGCGCCTGCTCGTAAACCAGTTGCCGTTCCTGCTGCGAGTAGGCGTGGCCGACGCGATAGTAACGATCGAGCGAAAGTCCAACCACGCGGGTAGCGGCGTAGGCGACCGCGGCCTTGGGAATCAGGCCGCCGCCAAACGGAATCTTCCCCACCAGTTCACGCGCGATGGCGCGCCATCCGAACGCTCCCAGTACCACGGAGCCAATCTCACCCCGTTGTTCCTTGTAACCAACTGGCCGGTCGCTGGCGGCCGCGAGGAAGAACGCCATGCGGATCTGGTTGGCGGTGAGAATCGCCGTATCGGAAGCAAACTCGGCCACCGCCCAAGGCAGCGACACCAGCGGGATCACATCGGGAATCGCCGTCGCCAGGGCGAACAAAGCGTTTTCTTTGGATATTTTCTTGACGATGCGATCCACTACCGGTTGGCGGAACGGCATGATGTGGCGGGCCAGCGAAATGGCCAGTTCCGGCCGGTGCTTCAAGATCTCGTTGATGGTGTGTTCGGGATGTTCGGCATCGAACACGAAGGTTGTAGCCTTGCCTTTCAGGCGCTGGCTACCGCCTGGTCCCAGGTACACCGCGATGTCATGCGGCTGGTTCAAGCCGTCCGTCTGCGCGCCCCGAAGCAGCACGTTCTCCACTTCGCTCCGCTTGGCGGGCGACAGCGCCGGCGGCGCAAAGAATTCCTCCATATGCCGGTAACCCGCTTCGTCGTCGGCATACAGCACCAGCCGGAGCGGCCGTTCCAGGTGATCGCGCACTTCCTGAGGGTTCAGGTTCGTCAGAGCGTCTTTAATATTCTTGAGAATGTTTAATGACATTGGCCCATCCGGAAAACTACTCTTAGCTTCTTCCGCCATTCTACGCTGATTCCCACCCGCTCTACTTCCACCTCCGGCGAAAAGTACCGCAGCACGCGCTCATTGGTGGGGTGGACATCTAAAGCCGGAGACACCAGCAGGAGCTTGGGCGGAGTGTTCCGGAGCGTGACTCCAGGAAAATATCCGTTGCGCGCAAACTCTCGCCGGTCCAGGTGCCACTTCACCCGCAGCCAATAATCCAGGGCCTGCAAGGGAAGATGCAGGTCTTCCGCGGCCTTGAGTTCGATGACCGACAGCCGCCCATTGCGATCGGCGGCGAGCAAGTCCATCACGCCGCGATCGGCCGCCGTAAATGCCGGTACTTGTCCGTAAACAGGGTTGGGCAACAAATGCGGGTTGAGGGTTTCGATATTTTGCCGGACTTGCGATTCCAACCATGCCTCCGGAGGACGAACCACACTTTTGGACGGCCTTCCAAGGCGATTCGTTTCCAACGTACTAGCCAACTCGAGCCGCGTGTCCAGGTTGCCATGGTCTGAAGGATCGGTCTCGCACTCCTCCCCATCTTGGGTATGAAGAAATGCCCGGTATTGGACCGCGCGGTGGTCGAGAAAGGCCAGCCGCAAGCAGGTAGCTTGCGAAAGCTGCGCCGGCAGATAAAGAATCAATCCGGCCACCCGCAACCCGGGTTCACGGCGCTTTAGATAATCCAGCCAAATCAGCCCAAAACTCAAGACGCCATCGGTTCGCAATGGGTCGACCGGCGCGCCGATGGCCGCCCAGGCGGTGGTTCCGATGCGCAGAAGCGCCCGCGGAAAGAAAGGCGAGAGGCTTTCGTGCAGATCGGGCGATGTGCTCAGCTCATCCAACGAATAGGCCGGAAACTGGCGGCGCAGAAAGCGTTCGAACCTCTGCCCAAACTCCTGACGCCGGTGCCGGACGCCGGCCGATTGTTGTGCCGCCGAGGCCTGATCGATCAGCGCCAGCGTACCGGCTTTCTTGCCGAATTTCTCGATCCTGAGAGTCAGGCGTCCGCGTTCCGGCCGGCTCTCGATGCCGGTAATCCGGCGCGATAGGTTCTGCCTTTCGTCCCACGCTTCGATCAGCAGACCGCTGCCGCACGCGGCAATCTGGAAGTTAGCAGGAGTAAGTGCAATGGGCTGTTCGCCCGGCTCGCACAGGCAAGGCCGCCGGGCTTGGCGGACGAAATCCTCAATTGCTTTTTGAATCTGGTTCACATGCCATGCGCTAATCTAACTATCGTCAAGTGCTGGCGCAAAAATTAGAACTCGTAGAGCAGCGAATCTGCGCCGCGGCCGCCAGTTGCGGACGCCGGCGCGAAGACATCCGGCTGATCGCCGTTACCAAAAAATTTCCCGCTCAGGTTCTGCGGGAGGCTTACGCGCTAGGCCTGCGAGACTTCGGCGAAAACTATGTGCAGGAATTCGAGGAAAAATCTCCTGCTTTGATTCACATGCCCGATGCCCGCTACCACCTGATCGGTCACCTCCAATCGAACAAGACGAAGAAAGCCGCGGAGTTGTTCCACACCATTCAAACGGTGGATAGCGCGAAGCTGGCGCGGCGTCTGGACGGAGCCCTCAGTGAGGAACGCCGCCCGCTCGACGTATTGATCGAGGTGAAGCTTTCTGAAGAAGCCGCCAAGGCGGGCGCGGCGCCCGGCGATCTCCCCGCCGTGATCGACGCGATTCAAGCCTGCCGCAACCTGCGCCTCAAAGGGCTGATGACCATGCCTCCCTGGTCGGACAATCCCGAAACCACGCGGCCATACTTCGCTCGGCTTTATCAACTGGCGCGGAAGCATCAACTCCAGGAACTCTCCATGGGGATGTCGCACGACCTCGAAGCCGCCATCGAGGAAGGGGCGACCATGGTGCGAATCGGCACGGCGTTGTTCGGTCCGCGTAAGAAAGCGTGAAAATCGGGTTCTATTCGCCGCTTCCGCCGGCCCGCACCGGCGTGGCGGAATACTCCTTCGCCCTGAAGCGCGCGCTCGAAGCTGTCGCTCAGGTCGAGGTGAACGCAGAGGATGCGGACGTCTTCCTCTACCACCTGGGCAACAACCAACTGCACCGGCCGATTTATGAACGTGCACTCGAAAAGCCTGGCGTCGTGGTGTTGCACGATGCTGTTCTCCATCACTTTTTTCTAGGTAGTTTGGACGAGCAAAGCTACGCCGCCGAATTCGTCTACAACTACGGCGAGTGGTCGCGCGACTTTGCCCATGCGCTGTGGCGGGATCGGGCTCGCTCCGCTAGCGACGCGCGTTATTTTGAATACCCGATGCTGAAGCGCATCACGGAAGTTTCGCGCGCCGTCATAGTGCACAATCCGGGCGCGGCGGCGCTGGTGCGCGCTCACTCGCCCTCGGCTTTGATCCACGAAATCCCACATTTGTTTGATCCGCCGCCGCCCGTCCCGCGCTATGCAGTCGAAGCTCTGCGCGGGCAACTCGGCGTCAAGCCGGGCGCGTTTCTGTTAGGAGTGTTCGGCCACCTGCGCGAGTCCAAGCGCTTGCCGGCCGTGCTGCGTGCGCTGCGTCAAGTCGAGAACGTGCAACTCCTGGTCTGCGGCGAATTCGTTTCCTCCGATCTCGCTCGCGCGCTCGATTCCGAGCTGAAACAGGCAGGCGTAATTCGCGTTGGGTATCTTAACGATTCCGATTGGTGGCGCCATGCCGCGGCGGTCGACGCCTGCGTCAACCTGCGCTATCCGGCCGCGGGCGAAACTTCCGGCATCGCCATTCGTCTGATGGGGATTGGCAAGCCGGTGATCGTCAGCGCGGGCCCGGAGACCAGCCGTTTTCCTCCAGGCACGTGTATTCCCATCGAGACCGGCATTGCGGAAGAAGACATGCTATCCGACGTGTTGTCTTGGCTAAGCCGCCAGCCAGCGGACGCCCAATCGATTGGTCTGCAGGCCGCGGAATACGTGAGCCGGGTACATGCTCTTGACACCGTCGCCGAGCTATACCGGAAATATCTGATGGATTGTTGCTACAATGAGCCATAAGCCACCGCTTCATCGCGTTTTATCCTGTGCTGCGAGCCTGCCTGCTCCTGCTTTTTTCGGCGACCGCGCTTCCGGCTTCCACGCCGGTCGATAAGTTGCTCCGCGTGCGCGTTCCGATGCGCGATGGCGTTCGTTTAGACACGAACATCTTCCATCCTGCGGGAGCAAGCCGCTACCCGGTGATCTTGTTGCGTACTCCTTATGGCAAAGGCCGGGATTTCAACCCCAGTTATCAGTCTTTCATCGATCACGGCTATGCCGTTGTGATTCAGGATGTGCGTGGGCGGTATGGATCAGAGGGTGTGTTTGAGCCGCTCGATCAGGAGGGTCCCGATGGCTACGACACCCTGGATTGGATCGCACGCCAGCCCTGGTCCAATGGGAAAGTAGGGATGATCGGCGGCTCTTATCTCGGCATTGCCCAGTGGAAACTGGCGGTGCTGAACAATCCGCATCTCAAGGCAATCTTCCCGACTGTTTCCGGCTTCGACGACTATCTGGACCGCTTTTATTCGCCGGGAGGCGCCGCCAAGCTCGGCCATCGTTTGCTGTGGCTGAGCGAGAACCTCTCCGCGCCGGGCTTCCTCCGGCCCCCGTTCCGTGTCTATACCTGGCACCTCCCGTTGCGCACCTCCGACGTGGCGGCCGCGGGACGCACGCTACCGGCATATCAGAAGGCCATCGATCATCCGGTGTATGACTCGTTTTGGCGCAATATGAGCGTGCGGGCGCATCTCGATCAGGTTCGCATTCCGGTGTTTGCGGTAGGTGGCTGGTATGACAACTACGTCGAGAGCGACCTCGAGGCGTTCACCGAGCTGCATCGCCGCGGCAAACCGAACACCGAACATCGCATCATGATTGGCGCGTGGGCCCACAATATGTCCAGCAAACTGGACGAAGATTTCGGCAGCGATACCGGTGCGCCCATCCGGTCCTACCAGATCGAATGGTTCGACCGCTGGCTCAAGGGCGCATCCGACGACGAACCCCGCTACAAGCCCAGCACCTGGCACCATACGCGATCGGAGATGGATCAGGCGCCGGTGCACATTTTCGTGATGGGCATCGACCGCTGGCGCGACGAGCAGGATTGGCCGCTGGCGCGGGCTCGCTTTACGCCGCTGTACCTGGCCAGTAAGGGCTCCGCCAACACGCTCGCCGGCGACGGCAAACTGGAGTGGAAACCGCCGCGCAAAGACAAGCCGGATCAGTTCGTCTACGATCCGAGGGATCCCACGCCCACCATCGGCGGCGCGGTGTGTTGCGATCCCAAGATTTTTCCCTGGGGTCCGGAAGACCAGCGGCCCGTCGAGCGCCGCCCGGATGTTCTGGTCTATTCGAGCGAGCCGCTGAAGCAGGAACTGGAAGTGACCGGGCCCATCCGCGTGGTGCTCTACGCCGCTACGGACGGGTTGGACACGGACTTCACCGCCAAGCTGGTGGACGTCGCGCCCGACGGCAAGGCCAGCAACCTGACCGACGGCATCCTGCGGGCGCGCTACCGCAATTCGCTCGAAAAACCGGAGCTGCTGCATGCCGGCGAAGTCTACAAACTGACCATTGATGCGGGCGTAACCAGCAGCGTGTTCCTGGTGGGACATCGCATCCGCCTGGAAATCGCCAGCGGCAATTTTCCGCGCTTCGACCGCAACACCAATACCGGCGGGCTCATCGCATCGGAGACTTTCCTGCGCAAAGCGCATCAGACGGTGCACCATGGCGATATCCGGCTCTCCGCTATCATCCTGCCGGTGGTGCCGGAGGGTCCGCCGCCGGTACCGTTTTCCGCGCCCGTGGCCAGTACGCCGGCACTGCATCGTTAGGACACCGTCTCGTAATTACTTGGCAAACAGGCGTTTCATCGCTGTCATCTTAATCCTTAGCGCAGTCTCCTCCGGCCGGAAAAGGGTTTGGGCTTGATTTGTACGGTGAAATGACGTACATTGTGTATAGGACCGTCCATGCCACAGCGAACCATTGCTCGAACCGCTCGCCTGGAGGCACGCATCACGCGTGAGGCTCTCGCCGTTGTCCGGCGGGCCGCCGAGATTCAGGGCCGCTCAATCAGTGACTTCGTCGTCGCCGCGGCGCAGGAGGCGGCACAAAAAACCGTTGCGGAAGTCGAAGTCATTCTGCTTGCGCGTGAGGCCCAAGAGAAGTTTGTGGCGTTGTTACTGCGTCCTCCAGCGCCGGCGCCAGCCTTGAAGAAAGCGTTTAAGCGTCACCGTGCTCTCGTCAGGGAGTAATGGTGGAGGAGACGTTTCGCATTGAACTCCTATCGGGGGAACACGACCGATCGAAATTTGTCAGTGGTTCGGAAGCGCTGGATCGGTATTTCCGCGAACAGGCTTCGCAGGACACCAAGCGGCGCGTCACTACGTGTTTCGTAGCTGTGGCGTGTGAGAGTGACGAAGTGGCTGGGTACTACACGCTAACAGCCACCGGTATTACCCTAACGGCGCTTCCGCCGGAGATGATCAAGAAGCTGCCCCGCTACCCCGTGGTTCCGGCCGTGTTGCTGGGACGGCTTGCTTTGACCCGTCATTACCAAGGTCAGGGGCTCGGCGGCGTCCTGTTGGCGGATGCGCTGAAACGCACCTTGCGGGCAGAGTTCGGCGTGTTTGCCATGGTGGTCGACGCCAAGAACGAGGCGGCGCAACGTTTTTATGAACATCACGGATTCACGCTGTTGCCCGGCGAGCAGCGGCGATTGTGTCTTCCGATGACCGCCGCGCTGCGGCTTCTGACAGGTGGTTAGTGCGACTGCGGTCGCTACAATGCGAACAAAATGAAAATCCTTGTGACCGGACAAGTGAAGGTATTGGTCAGGGCCTTGGCAGCATGAAGCTGACTTCGAGAATGATCAACCGACAGCACCGAATACCATAAGCTTGGTGTGCTCGATGGCAAAAACTTAGTGCCTCCTCACGCAGGCCAACATCCGGCTCGATTAGTTAGTAACATTGGCCCCATAACTCGGCCTGGAACCAGAGACGTGCCGCCATGAAAGCGGTCCAGACATTCTCTCACAGGAGGCTTTACAGGAATGCAAGTTTTCAGGATTGTCGCGAGCAAACAGCCGGGCCCATCCGCGTGGTGCTCTACGCTGCTACGGACGGGCTGGACAGGGACTTCACCGCCAAGCTGGTGGATGTCGCGCCCGACGGCAAGGCCAACAACCTTACCGACGGCACCCTGCGGGCGCGCTACCGCAATTCGCTCGAAAAACCGGAGCTGCTGCATGCCGGCGAAGTATACAAACTGACCATTGATGCGGGCGTGACCAGCAGCGTGTTCCTGGTGGGACATCGCATCCGCCTGGAAATCGCCAGCGGCAATTTTCCGCGCTTCGACCGCAACACCAATACCGGCGGGCTCATCGCATCGGAGACTTTCCTGCGCAAAGCGCATCAGACGGTGCACCATGGCGATATCCGGCTCTCCGCTATCATCCTGCCGGTGGTGCCGGAGGGTCCGCCGCCGGTACCGTTTTCCGCCCCCGTGGCCAGTACGCCGGCACGGCATCGTTAGCCCGATAGATTAGCCAAAGGCGCGCCAGTTCCGGTTACAATGGAACGTAGCGATACCGGCGCGGTAGCCAAGCGGTAAGGCAGAGGTCTGCAAAACCTTTATTCGGCGGTTCGATTCCGCCCCGCGCCTCCAAACTCTTCACTCGTCACTTCGAAAGCTGCAAGCGCCTCCCCGCAGACTGCACCGGATGCCTGTTTTATTCGGTGCGTAGCCCGATCCTCCTGTCGGGCTCGGTCGAAAACGCCACGGAGGTGCAAAAAAAAGAACGTCCCAAGCTGCGTTTTCATCACGCTTTTGTGGGCCTCCGGCCCATGGCGACTTGTTGCGGACTCCCTCTGATGCCTAAATCTTAACCTTGGGAAAGCGCTGGCGCATCCAGGCGACGAAGGACTCCGGTGCATGCATGGTGGACAGGCGCGATTGGCGGACCAGCGCCCAATCGTCAAAAAGCCGCGATTGCTTGATCTCGGCCAGGGTGACGGGCGGGTCGAGTTTAGCCAGAAACTCGAAGTCGGCGACGGCCGATTTGGGGTTTTTGGGGTCCGGCCGCCCCGCTGCGGCAACGCGCGCCAATCCAACCACTGCGGTCTCTCCACCGCTATGATAAATAAAGACTTTATCGCCTGGCAGCATGTCCTTGATGGCGCGCACCGCCTGCGGGTTGGTGACGCCGTCCCAAACGGTCTTCCGATCTGTCTCCAATTGGCCGATAGAGTAGGTGTTGGGTTCCGTTTTCGCCAGGAAGTAGTTCATTTCTATTGTGATGATACAAGACCGAGGATGCAAGACAGACGATACAAGACAGATGATACAAGACAACGGTTTCGCTGCCCCCGCGGACGCTAACCGTAATACAATAAGACGTATTCGCCCTATCGATGTGGACCTCCGCCGACACGGCCAGTTATTTGATCTATTACCAGCATGGGAGCAGTCAAGGTGAACCGTCTGTTGAACCCGTTTTTGGATGCCCGGTTTTTGGGCGCAATCCTGTTAGTGGCGGCGGCTCTGAGTGGGTTCGGGGTCCGTGCCTGGGGTCAGTCTGCGTCGACCAGCAAACCCCCCATCGGCGACGACGGCAAAGGGGCGGTCACCATGCCGAAAATGGCGGAAGGCAACATCGCCCCCGTCGATACTCACAAATATCTATTGGGGCCGGAAGACGTCATCCTGATCCGAACCTGGCGGGAACCGGATTTTACCTTCCAGACCGCCGTCCGCCCCGACGGGAAGATCACCCTTCCGCTGTACGGCGATATCCAGGCGGGAGGTCTCACGCCTGAGCAGCTAGGTTTGAGTATTAAACAGGCGCTCACCAAATACATCAATACTCCCGACGTTCAGGTGTTCGTTCAGGACGTCCGCAGTAAGAAATATTTCGTGGATGGACAGGTCAAGAAAACAGGCCGCTTTCCACTGGTCACCAAGATCACGGTGCTGGAGGCGCTCAGCGACTGCGGCGGTTTTCTGGATTTCGCGAATTTATCCAAAATCGATATTTTGCGTGGTAGCAAGATTTTGCACTTTAACTATAAGCAAGTCACCCATGGCAAGCACTTGGAGCAAAACATCGATTTGGAGGACGGCGATCATATAATTGTGCATTAGCTGTCGTGGTTTATTAGTTTTTTAATGACGGTCGAGTGAATTTACATACGGAGGAGTCATGCAGCCGCAGGACGGATTTGGCGTAGCCCGCAGAGCGTTGGATGTCGAGGATTACATTGATGTGTTGCGCCGTCACCGCGCCTGGATTCTCGGCCCGCTGTTTGCCGGCCTGGTAATTTCGGTGGTAGTGGCGTTTCTCTGGCCGGATACCTACATCTCTACCGCTATCATTCGAGTGGTGCCGCCGGAGGTTCCCGAGACTTACGTCCAGAGCAACATCACCACGGACATGCAAAGCCGGGTGAACTCGATGGAACAGACCATTCTCAGCCGCGCCACGCTGACCAACCTGATCACGACGCAAGGCCTGTACCTGAAGGAACGGGCGCGCAAACCGCTCGATGACGTGATCGAGGATATGCGCAGCCATGATATCCGGATCAGCAACATTCAACTGCTGACCACTACCGCCGCCAAGCAGAACTACCCGGCGTTTTCCGTCAGCTTTTCGTACAATAATCGCCATACCGCGCGGACGGTTTGCACCGATCTGGTAGCGCGTTTTTTGACGGAGAATCAGCGTGAGATCACGACCCAGACCGGCGCTACCACCACCTTCATCACGGATGAACACACCGAGGCCAAGCAAAAACTGGACGATGTCGAGAGCCGGCTGAGCGCGTTCCGGGCCAGCCACCTGGGCCAGCTTCCCGAGGAGCAGGGGAACAACTACGCTCATCTGAACAGCGCCCAATCGCAATTATTCAATCTGAGTTCGGAGATGGCCCGCACCAGTCAGGAGAAGTTACTGCTGGAGAATCAGCTCCGCACCTACAAGGACGAACTGGCCACGCTGAAGGATCCAAATTCGCAAAATATTGTTCTGCAGCAGAAAAACGAGAGACTGGTCGAAAAAGACCACGAAATTCAGACGTTGGAACAGTATCTCACCAATCTACGGGAACACTATAAGGACACGTACCCGGACGTTCAGACCGCCATGACCCGCCTGGCCGTGGCCAAGAAGCAGCGCGAAGCGATTGTCAAGGAAGACGCCAGCAAGAAGCCGGAGGCCAACCCCACGCCCACGGCCAGCCCCGGATTCGTCAAGGAAGCGCGCGATCTCGAGGCCGCTGTCAAAGCCATCGCGACCCAGATTGAGACCAAGGATATGCAGTCGGAAGAGCTGCGGAAACAGGCGTCGCAAGTACAGGACAGCATCCGCGGTTTGCAGGCGCGGCTGGAAAGCACCCCGGTTGGCATCAAGGAGTATGACGAATTGATCCGCGACCGGGAGTTGGCGCGCCAGGACTACGAGAAGTTGGACCGGGAGCTGACTTCTTCTCAAGGCGCCACCAAGTTGATCTACCGCCAGCAGGGAGAGCGCCTGGAACAATTGGATTCCCCGTCGCTGCCGGAAACTCCCTCCGAGCCTAAACGGCCCGTGATCGTCGCCATCGGCACCGGTATAGGTCTGGTCCTCGGGCTGTTTCTGGCCGGAGCGCGGGAGGTGAAAGACACATCTTTGAAGAACCTCAAGGATGTCCGTGCCTACACCCAGCTCCCGGTGTTAGGCAGCGTTCCGCTCTTAGAAAACGATGTCGTGGTGCGCCGCCGGAAACGCCTCTCCTGGCTAGCTTGGTCCACCGCTTGTCTGGTTGGTGTCGTGATTATGTCATCGAGCGTGGTCTATTACTATGCGACCAAGCTCTAAAAGGAAGTCAGTATGAGCCGAGTTCACGAAGCTTTACGGCGTGCCGAACAAGCCGCGTCCCCCACCTTGCCATCGCCGGCCGCTCCGGCCGGCGGCGACGATCATCTTTCCATGGGCCGCGTCAATACCGTAGTGGCGGGCGAGATTACACATCTGGGGAGCGACGTTCTGAGCCAGATCCGCGTTATTCCGCCCAAGCAATCGGACGAGGCGATGCTGATCGATCCGACCCGGCCGAATGAAGCGCCGACGGAAGAGTTCCGCACCTTGCGCACGCGGCTCAACCACATGCAGAGTCTGCAGCCGATCCACACCACCGTGATCACCAGCCCGTCGCCCGCTGAAGGCAAATCCTTCGCGGCCGCAAACCTCGCGCTGGCGCAATCCCAACTGGCCGGGAATTATACGTTACTGGCCGACTTCGATTTCCGCCGTCCCATTGTCCACAATCTCTTTCAGACGGAGCGCAGTCCCGGAATCACCGATTACTTGCAGGGCAAGATTCAATTGCACGAAGCCATCCGGCGCGTGGGCGACTCCAACTTGTTCATCATGCCGGCCGGAGAGGCGGTCATCAATCCGCTGGAGCTGTTGAATCTCCGCGAAGTGAAGTTCATGCTCGACCGGCTGCCGGATCTGTTCAACTGGGTCATTCTCGACAGCCCGCCATTGCTGTTCGCCGCCGATGCCAATCTGCTCTCTACACTTTGCCACGGAACCATTCTGGTGGTGCGCATCGGTTCGACCACGATCGATTCCGTGACGCGCGCGATGCAGTCGCTTTGTCAAAACAACGTACTCGGCATCGTAGTCAACGGCGCACGCCGCGGTGAGCTGTACAGCAAGTACACTTATTACCACTCTTATTACTCGCCGAAGGAAGAAGACGAGGGCGAGGAACCGGCGCCTAAAGTCCGGCGATCAGCCAAATCCCGGCAAAAGGAAGAAGAGGACGACGACGAATAGGCGGTGGACGTCTACCTGCATCACCCATCATCGACTTAGCGAAGCAAACAAATGGGGACATTGCGGTCTCCCGTCCGAACTCCTTCGCTTCAGAACTATCGTAGCTGAGTCCCTGAGCGTTTGGCCTGGCAGCGGATTTTCGAAAGTGCCTCACCCCGTCATCGACTTGGCGAGGCAAACGAGTGGGGACATTGCGGTCTCCCGTCCCGAACTCGTTCGCTTCAGAACTATCGTAGCTGAGTCCCCTGAGCGTTTGGCCTGACAGCGGATTTTCGAAAGTGCCTCACCCCGTCATCGACTTAGCGAAGCAAACAAACGGGGACATTGCGGTCTCCGTCCGAACTCCTTCGCTTCAGAACTATCGTAGCTGTGTCCCCTGAGCGTTTTGCCCGACAGCGGAAAGAGTGCCGCGGTGGCTTGTCAACCTGCGGCGGAAGCTGGAAACGGAGCGCCCCCGGCGCCTGATCGACAGCACGCCAGGGTGGTAGCTTGTCCCCACCAACTCCTGCGGGTGTGAATGGATTTTGAGAGGCTCAGTGGTTGTTCAAACCGTTTTGTCTTTCGCATAACACAGCGGATCCAGCTTGCACTCGGCGCAGTGGGGCTTTCTCGCCACGCACAGCGCTCTCCCGTGCAAGATAATCTGGTGGGAAAACAGAACCCAGCGGGCTTGTGGCAGGAGTTTCGCCAAGTCCTTTTCTATTTTTCCCGGGTCGGTGTGCTTCGTCAGATCCAGCCGTTTCGAGATTCTCTGAACGTGCGTGTCCACCACTACGCCGGAAGCGATCCCGTACGCTGTACCTAACACCACGTTCGCCGTCTTACGCGCGGCGCCGGGGATGGTCAGCATCTCTTCCATCGTTCTCGGTACTTCGCCGCCAAAATCGGTGAGCACTTTCGTCGCGGCGCCGATTAGCGATCTGGCCTTATTGTTAAAGAACCCGGTAGACCGAATATCCTGCGCCAGCTCCGCCTGGCTCGCGTGGGCGAGATCGGCAATCGTTGGATATTTGGCGAAGAGACCGGGCGTGACTTCGTTCACCCGCTTATCGGTACACTGAGCGGAAAGAATCGTGGCGACCAGCAATTCCCAGGCGTTTCGGTGGTTGAGCGCGCAAGTGGCGTGGGGGTACATGAGATCCAGAGCTTCGAGAATCTTCCCGAGACGTGCTTTTCTTTCGGCGGCTGTCTTCGGGCGAGGGACCAGGCGAGGCGGCGTGGCTTTTGGGAGGGGGGTTTGAGCAAGCTTGGCTTGAGGCACACTGATATTATCGTTTCCCGGAACACGCTCCTGCTGTTGTCGCTCACGCTGATTGCCTTTGGGGCGGGGATCGGCGGCTCCTTCCATTTCGACGATTACTCCCTGTTCGCGGCCGATTTCTGGCATCCGTTTCCCACCCGTCCGCTGACCTATCTAACGTTTTGGCTCAATCTACTGCTCGCCGGCCGAAACCCGGCGCCCTTTCATCTCTTCAATCTGGCGGCGCACCTCACCAGCGTCTGGCTGGCTTATCTTGCGTTTGGCAAGCTCCTGAGCCGGGAGACAGCATGGCTCGCAGCGGCGATTTTTGCGGTGCATCCGTTTCAGGCCGAGCCGGTCAACTACATTTTTGCGCGCAGCAGCCTGCTGACCACGCTCTTCTGTCTGGCTGCGCTCTACGAGTGGATTTCCGAGCATCCCTGGCGCGCCGTGGCCTGGTTCGGTCTGGCGGTTCTCGCCAAAGAGGAATGCGCCACCTTCCCGCTGTTTCTCGCGCTGCTGGATATCTGGCAACTCCGGAGGCTGCGCAGCATCCGGGCCATTGGAGTTATGTTGGCGCTGGCGGCGGCCGCAGTGCTGCGCGTAGCGATGGCTACGTCCCATGCGAACTCCGGCGCGGGGTGGTACGCGGGCATCACGCCGGCCGAATATCTGCTGACGCAGGGCACGGTGATCCTGCGATATTTGCGCATGCTGGTGTTGCCTTGGAGGTTCACCGTGGATCCCGATATAGCGCTCGCGAGTCTGCCGCTCGGTTTGCTCGCGTGGACGCTGGTGCTCGGCTTAGCCGCGCTGGCGGCCGCAAGATTTCGCGAAACGAAGCCCGCGTTCTGGTTTCTGGGCGGCTTGCTCCTGTTAGCGCCTACGTCCTCTATCTTTCCAGCCGCGGATCTGGCGGTGGACCGGCGCTTGTACCTGCCGCTGATCGCGTGGGCGCCCTGCGCGGCGCTGTTGCTGAGGAAAGTCCGCCCCGCGTTGCTGGTGGCCCTCGTGCTGGTTTTAGCGGCGCTCAGCCTGGAACGGACGTTAACTTGGCGAACGGAAGAATCGCTGTGGGCGGACGCCGTGGCGAAGGCGCCGCGCAAAGTGCGGCCCCGCATCCAGCTTGCCCGCGCGCTCGATCCGGTTCGCGCGCTCCGCCTGCTTCAGCAGACCGAAAATATTGCGCCCAACGATCCCGCCGTGCCATCGGAAGAAGGGAGAGTGTTGCTGGCGATGGGTCAATCCGGGCAGGCGCTGGTGGCGTTCGGCCGCGCGTTGGCCTTGGAACCCAACAGCGCCGCGGCGCTGAATAATCGCGCCGCTGCGTTCCTGCAGATGGGGCAGAACGCCGCGGCCCAACAGGACCTGGAGCGGGCCATCGGCAAGGATCCGTGCCTGTTTGATGCCCGCTGGAACTTGCGGCGCTTGGGTATTTCCGCGCCGCTTCCGCCGGATTGCCACTGGACGAGCGAGCAGTGGAAAGTATTCGAAGGGCGTTGAATAACCGTGCCGTTGTTCTTTCAGATGCGGCAGAACACCGCGGCCCAACAGGACCTGGAGCGGGCCATCGGCAAGGATCCGTGCCTGTTTGATGCCCGCTGGAACTTGCGGCGCTTGGGTATTTCCGCGCCGCTTCCGCCGGATTGCCACTGGACGAGCGAGCAGTGGAAAGTATTCGAAGGGCGCTGAAGTTGAAAACCTATACCTTGGATTGCGAAATGCTGGCCCGGCGGCCGATCGCCGAAGTGTTCTCCGTGTTTGAGGATCCGAATAACCTGACCCGCGTCACCCCGGAATGGCTCAACCTGAAAGTGACGAATGCGGAGCCGGTGCGGATGCGCCAGGGGGCGGAAATCATCTACCGGATTCGCTGGGCCGGGCTTCGCTTGCATTGGAAAACTTTGATCACGGAGTATGAACCGCCGCACTTCTTTGTGGATGAGCAGGTCGAAGGACCGTACCGGCTGTGGAGGCACCGCCATACCTTCTCGCCCTCGGCCGCGCCCGCGCGCAAGGCGTCTGGGTGGCCGATCACGTTGATTACGCGCTACCTTTGGGCTGGCTGGGACAGGCGGCGCATGCCTTGGTGGTCGGCCGTCAGTTGAAGGCTATCTTCCGATACAGGCAGGCTGCACTGGCGCAGATCCTCGGCGCGTGCGATGGGAAGCTCAAGGAGACTGAGATTCAACCCCAGCCGGCCACTTCTCTTTCCGCCAAACCTACTGTCCGCTGATCTGGACTTCGCTTCTCGAGGTAACGGTCCTCAATCGCGGTCCGGATTTCCTGGGGGTCTTTTGGCCCCGGCGAGGGAACTACCGCCAGCATCGACAGAAATCTCTGGTTTGGCGGGAGCATTGGCTGCACTGGCGCAGATCCTCGGCGCGTGCGATGGGAAGCTCAAGGAGACTGAGATTCAACCGCAGCCGGCCAAATCTCTTTCCGCCAACCCTACTGTCCGCTGATCTGGACTTCGGTCTTGAGGTACTGCCAATCGGGGATCGGCTTCGATTCTAACTGGCCCTGAATATCGGTCCGGATTTCCTTGGATTCATTTGGCCCCAACACCGGAACGACTGCCGACACCTGGAACAAGACTCCTTTGTTTCCCGGAGCAGTGGAGGTGACTTTAATGTGCAGGACCACGCCGTTGAGTTGCGCTCCGGAATGATTGATGACCAGATACTGTAATTGAGACCGGTGGAGCAAATCCGCGCCAATACGCAATCCGCTGACCTCCACGTCCCGGGCGAACGGAGTCGCGGCGGTAGTTGTGTTGGATGTTCCGGCTGTGGAACTACCCGCCGCCGGCGACGGCTTGACGTCCGACACGGTTGAAGTTTCCGCCGGCGCCTTGGCTTCCGTCGGCGCGTTGGTCCGGAAGAAATTCACGACTACCAGAATCGTGGCCACCACCGCAACCGCGCTCAGCACCCATGACGGGAAAAGGCGCTTGGGCTCAACGATCAGTTGCGGCTTCTCGCTCTGCAGGCGGCTTTGCGCCTTGACCGATAGCGGTGTTGCCGCGGGAAAATCGCAGATAGCCGCCGGCTTGCTCGCCTCCTTCGGCGCGTAGGGCTCAAATTGAGCTAGCCCCATCTTCCGGTGTCCCGCGATCCGCACCGGGACCAGGAGAACTTCTTGCGGAGGCGGAAGCAGGGACGACGCCGGCTGCTGCCGGAACGTCTCGGCGATGGCGCCAATGGCTCTTTCGTAAGCCTGTTGTACGGCGGCCTCGGCCTGGACTTCCAACATTTCGCGCGCGTAGACGCGCATGGCGAGGGCGGCGTCCTCCGCTACGGCGGCCGCGGAGGCTTCCCGCTGCCGCGCCACTTCCCGCTCCCAGGCCGACTCCCGGGGTTGGATATGCTGCGCTGGTTGTCTCACCGGCTCGTTCACTAATTCCGGTGTGGCGCTCGATAGGGCGCCCTCTAATTCGCGCAGGCGGCGTTCCCGTTGCCGGCGGCCTTCCTCTTCAATCCGGGCCCGCCACATCTCCTCCGCGTGAACGCGCTGGGCGGCTTCCCAAATGTCGATGACGGGAGTCAATTGAGCTGCCGCGGACTCCGCCAGCCGCGCGTCCCATTGCTCTTCGGCCTCGGCGCGCAGCACCGCTTCGGCAACTTTCTGCTGAGCCAGCAGCAAACCGTTCATGACGGCGGGCCAGGACTCCGGTTCCGGCTCCCGCTTGCCCGCCGACGGCATTTGGGTTTTCAGAAAACTCCGCGCATATTGCTGTTGGACCCCCAAAATCCGGTCGCCCAGCAGGTCCCGGACTTGTTTCAAATCCCGCTCTACGCAAGGCCGCGGCTCGGGTTCAGCCGCGGGCGGCGGCTCCATTACCGCAGTCAGCGTACCGCCCGAGGATCCCGGCGAGGCGCCTGAGACCGCCGCTGACAACGCTGCTACGGAAGCGCCACGATGGAGTTCTAGAACCGCTGCGGCTTCGCTTTCTTGCGTCGCCGGGCTTTCCGACTGAACTGGACTTTCTAACTTAGCCGGACTTTCTGACCGAGCCGGGCTAGCCGTCCTAGACAGACCGACTCCGGACTGACTGATTCCAGACCGGCTAATCCTAGCCTGATCTTCGGCGGCCAGATCTTCGGCGCAGGCCGGGCATTCTCGCGTCGCTGGCAGGCATTCGCGCCCACAGTCAGGGCAAATCCAGTTCAGCATATCCATATGGTCGGCAGAACTTTCGTTTCCTTATGTAGGGACAATGCCTTAGCCCTACATAAGATGAACGCCAAACGTTCGTAGGAGTTTAGGTCGCCGGAGTGGTAGCCGGAGTCTACGCCCGTATACTGGTGAGTAACGTGGAGTTCCATCATCGAACCCGCCACGGGCCGCCAACACGCCTGGCTGTGCTTCCAGGTAGCTTCAATCCTCCGACCATAGCTCACATCGAACTTGCCCGAGCCGCCAAATCGCTGGTTGACGAAGTGGTGTTCGTTCTGCCGCAATCCTTTCCACACAAGGAATATTTCGGCGCCACTCTGGCCGAACGGGTGGAACTGCTGAAAGCAGCGGACCACCAGTCATCTATCGCCACTACGGAGGGCGGACTGTATATCGAAATCGCACAGGACTTTCGCGCGCATTTTGGTCCCGCGGCCCATATATTCCTGCTGTGCGGAAGGGATGCGGCCGAACGCATCCTCACCTGGGACTATGGCCGGGAAGGGGTGGTGGACGAAATCCTGGCCGACTTCGAAATGCTGGTCGCGCCGCGGGGCGGGGCGCTTTCCTGTCCTACTAAATGGGCCCATCGTATTCGAAAGCTGGAAGTTCCGTCTCACCTGAATCGGATTTCAATGAACGAGATTTCTTCCACCGAGTTGCGCGAGCGGATCGCCCGCGGCGAAGCGTGGGAGCATCTGGTGCCGGAGGAGATTGCGGAGCGGGTGCGGAAAATCTATTCGTGAACCGTGGCGTCGAGAAACGCCCGCAGCCGATGACTGCGGCTGGGATGACGCAGCTTGCGTAGCGCCTTGGCTTCAATCTGGCGGATGCGTTCCCGGGTCACGGCAAAATGCTGGCCCACCTCTTCGAGCGTATGCTCGCTGCCGTCCTGCAAGCCAAACCGCATCTTGATGATCTTTTCTTCCCGCGGACTCAATGTCTTGAGCACTTCCGCGGTCTGTTCACGCAGGTTGAGATTGATCACCGCTTCAGACGGAGAAACCACCCGGCGATCGATGATGAAATCGCCCAGGTGCGACTCTTCTTCTTCACCCACGGGCGTTTCGAGCGAAATCGGTTCTTGCGCGATGCGCAGGACCTTGCGCACTTTGCCCACCGGCAATTCCATGCGCACGGAGAGTTCTTCGGTGGTAGGCTCGCGGCCGAGTTCCTGCTGCAGCAGACGCTGGGTGCGCACCAGTTTGTTGATCGTCTCAATCATGTGCACTGGAATGCGAATGGTGCGCGCCTGATCGGCAATGGCCCGCGTAATGGCCTGCCGCACCCACCAGGTAGCGTAGGTGGAGAACTTGTAGCCGCGGCGATAGTCGAATTTGTCCACCGCCTTCATCAAACCGATATTGCCCTCTTGAATCAGGTCGAGGAAATGCAGGCCACGATTGGTATAGCGCTTGGCGATGGAGACCACCAGCCGGAGATTCGCCTCAATTAATTGCTTTTTGGCGACGTCGGCGTCCTGTTCGCCGCGCTCGACGATGTGCAGCGTCCGGCGCAACTCAGTGGAACTGGCGCCGCAATCTTCTTCAATTTGCTGGATGCGCTGGGTAAATTGCCGCAGTTCTTTCTTCAGATCGCGGCTGGGGTGTCCGTTGGAATTGGGCGGCTCTTCAGTCTTGCGCTGGATTTTCGCGATCTCGCGCTCTAGCGGACGCAGTTCATCGACCGCGGCTCGCAGACGGCTAGCCAGAGTGCGGCGGACGATCGTATTGAAGGGTATCTCGCGAATGATTCGCGAAATTTGGACCATCGCCCGCGCCAATGCGAAGCGCAGAGAACGGTGCTGCTTAGGTTTGAGCGAGCGCGAAATGGATTGCAGTTTCTGGCGGAACTGCTGGGTCTTCTTATAATGCTTTTCGATTTCGGCGACCTTGCGCAGTAAATCTTCATGGCTGGCGGAGAAGTCCTCGTCGGTGATGACAAACTCCGGCAGCACCAGCAGGTCCTTGACGGACATCCGGCCGCGCTCCACCGCCTCGCCCACCTGAAGAATTTCCCGGATGACGATGGCCGAGCGGGATAGCGCTTTTCGCACCGCCCACTGGCCACGCTCATTGCGTTTGGCGAGCTCTATTTCACCTTCCCGCGTAAGCAGCGGAACAGTACCCATTTCGCGCAGGTACATGCGAACCGGGTCGTTCGTTTTGTCGCCGAAATCGGCCGCCAGGTCGAGATCGGCAAAGTCGTCGGCTTCGTCCAGCTTCTTGTCGAATTCGCCGCTTTTGGGTTCGTCGAGAATCTCGACACTGGCGGGGTCGAGGTCCGTCAGCAGGTCTTCGAACTCGCGCCCGGTAGGAAAATCCTCGGCGAGCAAATCGCCCATGTCATCGTAGCGGCCGAACGCTTTTTCTTTGCCGACTTCCATGAGTTGCGTCACCCGACCGAACTGTTCTTCATTGGACAATCTTACTCTTGTTCCGAGCGTTTCGAGACCGGTCTGATTCAGTGTACAACATCAATACTTTCTCCGGATTAATACCTGCCCCGGGGCGAGCGCTTTGCCCGGAACTTTATCCGGGGGCAGCTCTCCGGATTAGCGCTATCCCCGGATTAGCGCTTTCTCCGATTAGTGCTTTCCCCCGAGCTACCGTTTCGGCTTGGTTCTCTCATCCAGCAACTGCATCAAGCCCATCGCCTGATCCCAATCTCCGCCGCGTTCGGCCGCCTGAATCTGCGTCCGCAAATCGGCGATCTCTTCTTTAGGATCCCGTTCTTTCAGAGCCTGCAGACAGGCAGTGGCCTGCTCCAAAGCTATCGTCTCTTCCATCAACTCATCGGCAAAAACCACTTGCGACAGTAGATGGCGGTCCGTTTCCGTCAGCCGACCCTCCAACTCAGCATAGCGAAAGACCTTACCACTATCCCAGAGCGCGAACAAAGCTTCAAATATGTTCCTTGTCACGAAGCGTTCTACGCCGCTGATTTCCCGCATTTGGGGGATTACTTGCTCCCGTACCCGGTCGCTGGTCAGCAAGGCGTTCAACAGCAGCCGCTCGTTGGCCGGCACGGCCAGCGCTTGCGCGGCCGCGGTGCGCTCCTTCTTCTGAGAGCCACCGCGAAATTGCTCCCGCACCAGTCTTGGCTCTACTCCCAGGTAGGAGGCGACATCGTTGGCCACCGCAAAGCGCTCCAACCGGTCGGGAATTCTCGCGATCGCGGGCGAAACAAATTTGAAGCTTTCCAGCCGGCCTTCCACCGTCTTCATATCGAACTTCTGGCGCGCCCGGTCCGCCAGCCAGTGGAAATAAGCGCCCGCTTTTTCAAGCTTCTGGCGGTATTGTTCGGCGCCGAACTGCTTCACATACTCGTCCGGATCGAGGCCCCCATCGAGCGCCAGCACCTTCACCTGCATGGCCTGGTCCAGCAACATCTGGATCTTGTCCTCCGCGGCTTTGGCGCCGGCGGCATCCGGATCGAAGTTCACTACGATGCGGCTGGAGTGCCGCTTCATCGCCCGCACTTGAGTGTCGGTCAGCGCCGTGCCACAGCACGCGACGACGTTATGCACGCCCGCTGAGAACACGCCAATCACGTCCATGTAGCCTTCCACCAACACAGTGTAGTCCTGTTTTCGCACCGCATCTTTGGCGCGGTGAAGATTATACAAGACATGCTTCTTGCGGTAAAGCGGTGTCTCGGCGGAGTTGAGATACTTCGGTTCCTCGCCCGCCCGCAGCGCGCGGCCGCCGAAGCCGATTACCTTGCCGGACTCGTTATGGATGGGAAACATCAACCGGCCGCGAAAGCGGTCGAAATACCCGCCGCCCTCCTGGCGCTTTAGCACGAGCCCGGATTGATCCAGTTGTTCGGCGGAAAACCGGGATTCGAATTTCTGCACCAGTTGGCGGCCGCCGGGGTCGGACAGGCCGAGAACGAAATCCTCCATTTGCGCGGTTGTGACGCCGCGGCTCTCCAGATATTTTCGGGCCTCTTGCCCAGCCGGTCCCAGCAGGTTCGCATGGAACGTCTCGGTGGCGATCGAGTGCATGTCGAACAGCGCCGCCCGCAGTTTGGCGTCCGGGTCGGAGATGTCGCGCTTGGGAACCGGAATGCCGTTACGCTCGGCGAGCGTCTTCAAGGCTTCATAGAAGCTGATGTTGTCCATCTCCATTACGAATTTGAAGACATCGCCTCCCACGTGGCAGCCGTGGCAATAATAGAACTGCTTGGCGCCGTCAACATTGAAAGAAGGCGTTTTCTCGACATGAAAAGGGCACAGCCCGAGATACCGCGCCGAGCCCCGCTGCTGCTTCAGCTTGACGTATTCCTCGATCGTCCTCACAATGTCCACGGACGACTTCACTTGCTCGGCAAAATCCATGGGGGCGCTGGTTCTATTATCCCGCTCCATGTGGCACCGGCAGCCACAACAGCAAGTCTGAACCTATTCATGCCGTGGTGGGGCGAACGCCCTCGTTCGCCCCGGACCCCCTGGTCCGGCCCGGCGCAGGCCGGAGGGGCGTCGGCCGCCGACCAGGGGTCGGCCCCACAACTTCTCACGGAATACATCGCTACAATATCTGAATATTCCCATCCATGAGCAAGACGCTCGTTTGCGTGCCGTTGATCGCGCTCGCCTCCCTCGCCTCTCAAGGAGGAATCGCGGCGGCACAATACCTCAGATTCGGAAAGCTGATCGACGGCCAAGGTAAAGTGTGGACCAACGTCGCGGTGGTCGTAGAGGATGGCCGAGTCCGCGCAGTCGAGGCCGACGCTCAGCCGCCTGCCGGAGCCGAGGTCGTCGATCTGCGCCGCTACACCGCCATCCCAGGCATGATCGACGCGCACACGCACATGACGTATTACTGGGATCAGTCTCCGGGCACAACACCGTGGGCGCAATCTGGGACAAGACAATCGCAGGTCACCGTCTTTCTGGCCCAGGAGAACGCGCGCAGAACGCTGGAAGCAGGCGTGACCACGGTGCGCGATCTAGGCTCGAATGAGTACGCCGACATCGCCATGCGCGATCTCATCAATCGCGGCGCGATGACTGGGCCGAGGATGTTCGTAGCCGGTTACGGCTTGAGCGTGACGCGGCGCCCCGCGCGGCCGGGCTTTGCGTTTCCACCCGGGGGTACGGCCGATGGCGTGGCCGAAGTGCTGCGCGTGGTGCGCCAGCAGGTAGCGGCCGGCGCCGACGTGATCAAGATGTATGGATCGACCGGAAGCGATCAGGATGTGACGGGTTTTCAGACGTTCACGTTCGACGAGATGAAGGCGGCGGTCGACGCCGCGCACGGGTTCGGCCGCAAACTGGCGGTCCACACCTACGGTCCGGATGGCGCACGAGACGCGGTGCGAGCCGGAGCGGACTCGATCGAGCATGCGACGGACATGGATGGCCAGACCATCGCCGAGATGGCGCGGCGCGGGACATTCTATGTCCCGACCATCGACCACAACCGCTACTACGTCGAGAATCGTAAACAATTCGGTTACAGCGAAGAAGTCGCCGCGCGCCTGAACGCCTATATCGAACGCAATCTCGAAACCGCGCGCCGCGCTCACAAGGCCGGCGTGCGTTTTGCCATGGGATCGGACGCTGTGTTCACGATGTTCGGCCAAAACACCCGTGAGTTGGAATGGTTTGTAAAGGCCGGCATGACACCGGAGCAGGCGCTCGCCACGGCGACCACCAATGGAGCCGCGCTCCTCGGTATGGAGAAGAGCCTGGGCGCCGTCGCGCCCGGCTATTTCGCCGACATCGTCGCGGTGGAGGGCGATCCATTGCAGGATATCGGAGTGGTTATCAGGAATGTCCGCTGGGTCATGAAGGGCGGCAAGGTTGTGGTGGACCGGCGAGCGAATGGAAGGTGATGGCGCCCGGATACGACTATCCGGGTGCTACTGAGAGAAGTTGCAGTTTGTCGAGGTGGCGATAGTCCTTGGGATTGTTCGTTGCGAGAGGCGCCGACAACACCAAAGCCGTGGCAGCGATCCAGGCGTCTGCGGAGCTGATTTGCCGCCCCTTCCGTAAACTCTCATTCCGAACAGAGGCCCAAGTGGCACACAGAATGCCATCGGAATGGAGCACCGAGAAATCCGCGAGGTAGGCTTCCAAAACGTCACACTTGCGAAGACCCCATTTCGCTTCCAGTGCGCCCTGGCGCATCTCAGCCAAAGTCATGAATGAGATGATCAACTCATGACCGCGTATCAAAGCAATGTAGGGTTGGGCGAAGACATGATGCCACTTGAAAACAAAGCTGGCAACATCCGTATTAACTACCAGTCTTGGAGTTGACGCTGGAGGATCTGTCAGCGTGGCGCTGCTCATAGATTCGACGCACGAAGTCTTCGCATTCCTCAGCCGTTCCAGGGTCGGTGTGGCTCAAAAGACGGTCAAGGGAGAATGGGGCAGTCCGGATGAGGTTCGCCGGTGCTTTAGCGGGCTGTTGTGGCTCTCGATCCATTTCGATCACTATTTTACCGCTTATCCATATGAAAAAGATGGTAAACTTGCTCCGGGAAGCTCGCCGCCCACAACATGAACCGAAAATACGCCGTGGTGTTCGAGCAAGCCGAAACGAATTGGGCGGCCTACGTTACCGATCTGCCAGGCTGCGTAAGCACCGGCCGGACCTTGGAAGAAACGGAGCTGAATGTCCGCGAGGCGATTTCGGGACATTTCCGGACGCTGCGCGAGTTTGGTGAACCGGTTCCGGAACCCACCGGCGTCGGCAAGGAGATTGAAGTAACGCCGGCCCGATGAGCCCGAGAGCGGCAGAAACCAGTACATGCCGCCTGTGCGGGCTGCCCTCGGCTTCCGCGCCACCACAGCGAGCGCGTACCGCGCAGGTGGCGGACACAGACTCCACACCCCCCACTCAACTGCGCTAACATGACGCTTCACCATGCTCTCCTTCCTACGACAGGGCTGGCGATCCTGGAAGAGCGCCAAATCGGTAGCGCTGCTCGCGGCGGCGGCGCTAGCCATCGGCATCGGCTCTGCTACGGCGATCTACACCGTCGTCGACGCGGTCTTGCTCCGGCCACTGCCCTGGTTGCATGCCGACCGCTTCGTGGCGCTTTTTGGCGCCGAAGAGAGCGCTCCCGGCCGGCGTTCCTCACTCTCCTGGCTGGACCTGCTCGACTACCAGAAAAGGACCCACAGCTTTGACGTCTTCGGCGTCTATCAGCAGCGCGAATTCAACCTGACGGCGCCCGGAGAGCCCCAGCATCTCAAAGCGGTGGAAGTCACGCCTGCGCTGATCAACAGCCTGGGAGTGAATCCGATCCTGGGGCGATGGTTTGCCGATGCGGCCAATGAGACCAACCGCGCTGTTATATCGAGCCGGCTCTGGAGCCGTCTGGGCAGCGATCCGAACATCGCAGGAAAAAGCATCACGCTCGATGGCCGCCAGTATACGGTCACGGGCGTGGCGCCAGCCTGGTTTCGCCTTCCGGTTGCTACGCAGGATGGAAGCGAATACCGCGGCGATGTCTGGGTGCCGCTCGATCCCGAAGGCGGCGACCGTGACCGCGGTACGTTCTCCTTTTTTGGTTACGCCCGGCTCAAACCCGGCGTCACGATTGCGCAGGCAGACGCGGACGTAAAGCGCGTGGCGCTGGAACTTGGCAAGGATTACCCCAAGGAACACCCGCCTGGCCACACCGCGTTTGTCATCAATCTGCGCGAATCGGTGGTTAAGGAATTTCGGCCGAGCCTGCTGCGGCTATTCGGCGCCGCCGGAGTGCTGCTGTTGATCACCTGCGCCAATGTCGCGGGATTGCTGCTGGCGCGGTCGGTGCTGCGCGCCCGCGAGACGGCAATCCGTGTGGCGCTGGGTGCGGCGCGTTGGCAATTGGCGGTGCAGTATCTGGCCGAAGCATTGCTGGTCGCGCTGGCCGGCACGGCCGGCGGAGTGCTGTTGAGCCTCGCCCTGGTGCGCTTTGTTCTCTCCGTGGCTGCCGGCTACCTGCCGTTGGCGGACGGTATCCGCGTCAACTGGCTGGCGCTTTCGTTTGCGCTCGGCTGCGCGATCGTCGCCGGCGTGCTGCTCACGTTTGCGCCCTTGTGGCAAGCGGCGCGCACGCCGCCGAATGAGGCGTTGAGCGAAGGCACGCGCGCTTCAGCGGCCAGACGCACCCGCGGACTTTCGCGATCGTTGGTCGTGGCCGAGATCGCGCTCGCCTTTGCGCTGCTGGCCGCCAGCGCTTTGCTGTTGACCCATCTGAACCGGTTGCTGCGAGTCGAGCCGGGGTTCGATCCGGATCATGTACTGACGTTTAGTTTGAACGCCAGCGAGTCCGACTATCCCGATGCGGCCCGGCTGGTTCCGTATCAGAAGCGCCTGCTGCAAACGATCGAGCAGATTCCGGGGGTGAGCGGCGTGGCTTTAGTAAATCAGCTACCCGTCGAAGGTTGCTGCTACGTAACCAGAGTTTTTCCCGAAGGACGCTCGCCCGATCCGAAGTCGCCGCAGATCAGTTTCGTGGTGATCAGTCCGGGGTATTTCCGGACGATGGGAATCCCGCTGCTTGCAGGGCAAGGGTTCGACGGAAGCCACGACGCGGAGGGAGGCGTCGTGCACGTTTTGGTGGACCGCGCGGCCGCCAGGCGATACTGGCCCGATCGCGATGCTATCGGGGCTTTCGTCCGTAGCGACGGCGGAGACCGTCTCCGGGTAATCGGGATCGTTGGGGATGTCCGCAACAACGGCCTGGACCAGGCGGCCATCCCAGAGATATATTTCCCCGCGAGCCAAGTGCAAGTCAACCCCATGCGGTTTGTCGTGCGGTCCACCGCGACTCCCGCGGTTTTGATTCCGGAAATACGTCGCGCGGTTGGTCAAGTGAATCCGGCCCAACCTCTATACGCTTCCGAGACCATGCGAAAGATTGTCGACGATTCGGTCGGAACTCAAAGGCTGGAGTCGTTTCTCACGGCGTTCTTCGCGTCGGCCGCGCTGCTGCTCGCCGCGTTAGGAGTTTACGGAGTCGTGTCTTATTCGGTGCGGCACAGAACGGTCGAGATCGGTACCCGCATGGCGTTGGGAGCGGCCAGCCGCGATGTGCTCGGTTTGGTGATTAGCGACGGCTTGCGGATGGCCGCGTGGGGCATTGGAATCGGCGTAATCGCCGTGTCGTGCGCCGCGTGGCTACTCAGTTTGAGTTTCTTCGGAGTCCACGTGGATAGCGCTCTGCCGTTCTTGTTTTCCGCCGCCATCATCGCGAGCATTACCGCTTTGGCTTGTTTCTTTCCCGCGTGGCGAGCGACGCTGGTCTCTCCTTTGGTTGCCATCCGCGGCGACACAGTTTCGATCTGGCGCGAAGTGGCCGCGCGCCTGGCCAGCTTTGCCTCTGGCGATCGAGTTGACGCCGTGGATGAAGGCGCCTTGCTCTCGAAGTTTGTGGACGCCAGCCGGAATGCGGAGTCTTTCCGGCAGGCGATTCAATCCTCGCTGGCCACGCTGCGCGAGACTCTCGGTTGCGAGTCTGCCTGGCTGCTGGAAGGTTCCGGTTCGGTATACAAAGACGCTGGCGGCAGCGGCGGCTCTGTGCCTCGCAACGGGCTGCTAATCGGACGCCTGAGAAATTATTCTTTGCCGCTACCGTTGACGGAGGGTGATCTCGCAAGTTCACTCCGCTGGGCCGCCGCCGAGAAACCTGAGCATGTGGCCGAAATTGCCGGGCTGCGCGCCAGTGGAGCGAGGTTGGCGGTCGCCCTGCGGGCAAACCAGGAAATCGCCGGCATCCTTTTGATGGGAGCCCCGATCGGCCGCACGGAGTTCGGCGCGGTGGATAAACTGGTGCTCCGCGGTTGTGCTCCGCAATTTGCGTTGATGATCGAGAATGCTCATCTCACGGATCGGATTGTCGAGCAGGAAAAGCTGCGGCGCGATGTGCAACTCGCCGTGGAAGTGCAAAAGCGGCTGTTGCCCGAGAAGCCTCCGGCCACCACTGCGGTGACGCTGGCAGGCATGTCTCTGCCCGCCCGGAGCGTGGGCGGCGATTACTACGATTTTCTGGATCTGGGCAACCAGCGCATCGGAATTGCGCTCGCCGACGTGGCGGGCAAGGGCGTGGCGGCGGCATTGATCATGTCTGTGGTCCAGGCGTCGCTACGAATTTTGGCGACGGAAGACGGGGCATCGCTTTCCACCCTCGCGGCCAGGATGAATCACTTTCTGCACCGCGCCACCGGGTCGAACGCCTACGCCACGTTCTTCTATGCGCAGATCGACGAACGCACCCGCCAGCTTCGTTACGTCAACGCCGGTCACAATCCGCCGTTTCTGTTGCGCTATTCGGTGGTAGAAGAGTTGCCCGCCGGAGGAACAGTGATTGGGCTGTTTGCGAAAAGCAGCTATGAAGAAGCCTCTATCGACTTGCTGCCGGGCGACGTGCTGATGGCCTTCACCGATGGAGTTCCGGAGGCGCTCAACCCGAGCGATGAAGAGTTCGGTGAGGAGAGACTGCGAAATCTGTTAGTCCAACTGGCGAACCTGCCGGTGGATGAGATTGCGGCCAAGATAGCTGCCGCGCTGAAGAACTGGATCGCCAGCGCCGCACAGTACGACGACCTTACGTTCATTCTGGTCAAGGTGAACGCGGAAGTTGATGGTTGAAGCGGTAGCCGGTTTCGTCGATCGGTTACACTATCTCTGTTTGACAAAAAAGCAAATCCGTCCCGCGCGGAACATAAGCGGAGCGGTGATTCTTCCTGGCGACAAATCCATCTCGCATCGCTATGGGATGCTGGCCGGCATTGCTGAAGGCGCCAGCAAAATCGCCAACTATTCCACCGGCGCCGATTGCCAAAGCACCTTGCGCGCGATGGAATCTCTCGGCGTTCCGGTAGAACGGCGCGACGGCGTTTTGCTGATTCATGGCCGGGGCCTCAACGGTCTGCGGCCTCCCGCGGGTCCGCTCGATGCCGGCAATTCAGGCTCGACTATTCGTTTGCTCTCGGGAATTCTGGCGGCTCAATCTTTTACGTCGCAAATCGGCGGAGATGAGTCTCTGTCCCGCCGGCCGATGCAGCGCGTTATGACGCCGCTGGCCGAAATGGGAGCGGCCATAGAAGCTCGCGAGGGGCGCTTCCCGCCGCTCACCATTCACGGCCGTCCCCTGCATCCGATCGATTACACGCTTCCAGTCGCCAGCGCCCAAGTGAAAAGCTGTATACTCTTTGCCGGTCTCTTCTGCGAGGGCCGAACGGTGGTGCACGAGGAGATCGCCACTCGCGACCATAGCGAAATCGCGCTCCGCGAGTTGGGCGCCGAGATTGAAGTTCAAAGGCGCAGCATAACGCTCACGGGCCGCGCGCGGTTAGAGGGCAGGGAACTCGTGGTTCCGGGCGATCTGTCGTCGGCAGCGTTTTTTCTGGTCGCCGCGCTGATAGTCGAAACGTCGAATTTGGTCATTCGCGGCGTTGGCATGAACCCAACTCGTTCCGCGCTGCTCGATTTTCTGGCGGAAATGGGCGCCGAGTTGAAGATTCTGGAAATCGCCGAAACCGCCGGCGAGTTGGCCGGAGATGTTCTGATCCGAAAGTCCCGGTCCAATTCCCAGAGCAAAATCCGCGGCGGCACGCTTGCCGGCGCCCGGACCGCGGCGTTGATCGATGAAATTCCCGTGCTCGCGGTGCTCGGGGCAGCCTCTGAAAACGGGTTGGAGGTCCGTGACGCTTCCGAACTGCGCGTGAAAGAGACCGACCGCATCTCTACCATCGCCGATAACTTCCAGCGCATGGGGCTCGAAATTGAGGTGCACCCGGATGGCTTCAGCGTGCCGGGCAAACAGAAATTTCACGCGGCTGAACTCGATTCTTTCGGCGATCATCGCATCGCCATGGCCTTTGCCGTCGCGGCTCTGGCAGCCGATGGTCCGTCCACGATCCAGAATGCCGGCGCCGCTTCCGTCTCGTTTCCTGAGTTTTATGACACCCTGGAACGAGTGTCGGATTGATTTGGTCGATACTAGGGCCTGTCATGAAACAACCAATTCAACCGCTCCCTAACCCGGCAAAGCCGGAACCAAACAGGCTTAGCGATGGTGCGCCACCGCTCCCTCACGGTCGCGGCTCGGTAGAATTCCTCAAAGTTGGACATTGTCGGCAGCCATGTTCTGATGCCCGCAAACACTGGCGGCAAGAATCCAACCATGTAGGTACTGACGGTCGCGGCTCGGAAGGTGTGACTGAGCCGCGACCGTCAGGGAGCGGGCCGGAAGTAGTGGCAAGGTTGTTTCATGACAGATCCTAAGCTGTCGCTGGAAGGATTGGTTCACGACCTGAACAATATTTTCCAGACATTGGGTGAGGGGGCGGAATTATTAGAGTCGGACCCGCGCTGGGCAAAGCTGGCCCTGGCCATGCAACGCAGCGTGGCGCGCGGCCAGCGGATTGTCCGCAGCATCGTGGAATCCAACCGGTCGGGTAGCGAACTCGTCCCCATTGTCGAAGGCTCCATTCAGTTCACCAAAGATTATCTGGAATACGTCCACGGTCCGCAACTCGAATTCGCCCACGAGATTGAGACGGCGTTTCGCGTGAAGGGAGATCCGGCCTCCTGGGAGCGCGTGCTGGTGAATTTGTTTGTGAATTCCGCTGAAGCCGGCGCCAGCCTGGTACGGATTCAGGGCGGGCAGGGAAAAATCGTCGTCAGCGATAACGGGCCCGGCATCAACGAAGAACTCCTGCC
Source organism: Bryobacterales bacterium (assembly GCA_963836595.1). Taxonomy (GTDB): domain Bacteria; phylum Acidobacteriota; class Terriglobia; order Bryobacterales; family Bryobacteraceae; genus DATFZA01. The sequence continues at coordinate 407,070 of CAWIKC010000001.1, read as the reverse complement.
CCGCATTTTCCAGGCGCATGTGTCGACCAAGTCGATCGTCTCCGGCTTGGGGCTGTACATAGTGCAATCCATCCTAGAGCAAAACGGGGCAACGGTGACGGCTTCGAATCGCGAGGGAGGCGGGGCGGTGTTTGAGATTCGCCTTTAGCCGCCCGCGCGCAATGCCCGCATTCCGAACAATTCCAGTCGTTCCTCATCTTCGAGCAGCGGCGCTTGCAGGCGTACCGGCTCGCCCACGGTTTTGAAAAGCAGGTCGCCCTGGCCGAGCAGAAACTCGGCGCCATTTTCCTCCAGCATCATGCGGGACTGCGTGCTGGATGTGGTGCGCAAACACACGCGGCCACCCAAATTTGTTTTTAAGATGGGAGAAAGAATCTGCGCGCGCGGATCCTGCGTGGCGATAATCAGGTGGATTCCCGCGGCGCGCGCTTTGGCGCCCAGTTGGTTGATGGCGCCTTCGATCAGATCGCGGTTCTTTTTGCCTGCCACCAGATTTCCGTATTCATCGCAGAAGCAAACGATGCGAGGCGGGGCGTGCGCTCCCAGCTTCATTTGGGGCTCGGTGGCGCTCAACTTCATTTGAAGCCCGGCAAGGTCGGTACACTGATGTTCGCCAAACAACACATAGCGTTGCTCCATCAATTCGATCAGGTGGTTCAGGCCTTCGATGGCCTCTTCCGGCGTACACAGAAAGGCTTGCCCATCCAGCAGGAATGGCGATTGCGCAGCTTCGCCGAACGTGACGGTCTTCGGATCGATCAGCATGACGCGCAAGGTTTCCGGAGTATTCGTGGCGAGCAAACTCGCCAAGGCCATTCGCAACCATTCACTCTTGCCGCTGCCGGCTGTCCCGGCGGCCAGCATATGCGGACAGTCGGACCGCAGGTCCGCGAAGCGTGGTTGCCGCTTGAGGTCGACGCCTACCAGGACCCTGGCGTTTCCCTGCTCGCTGCGTGGCAGCCGCTCCCGGAATTCGCGGAACCAGAGGGTCTCGCGATCGGGGCGTTGCAAGTCGATCACGAGCATGGAGTCTTCCAGCCGGATGAGCGCGGGTTTTGACAGGCGCAGTTGTACGGCTAAATCCTCGCCGAGCGGCAGAATCTTCGCGAGCTTCACGCCCGCCTTGGGCATGACATGAAAGCGTAGAAACGCCGGCCCGACCACCGGATCGGATTCGAGAGTCACCATGGGCCCGAATTGCTCCAGCACCTGCACCAGCCGCGCTCCTAACTCCCGGTACTCGGCAGCCGGCTTGGCGCTGGCGCCCGCCGCTTTCACGGCATCCCGATCGCCCGTGACACCCGCGATGCGTCCGATCAGCGCCCGCAATTTCGCCTTCACCGGTTCAATCCGGTCTTCCGACAAGGTCTCGTGCTTCAACTCCGGATGGAAGTGCAGGAGAGCGACGTCGCCCTGGCTGCCGGGAGATTGCGCCCGCACCATTTCGTGATAGAGGCACAACTGCGCCAGGTCCGCTTCTTTGGAGCCCGCGCCTAGCTTGACTTCGATGACACACCACCGCCTGGATGCCCGATTGCGCCAGACGCCATCGGCGGCGCCGCTCACCAGCACCGGCGCGCTCCAGGCCTTGTCTTCCACCAGCCACGTGAGTTCCTCTTCCACCGAGAACTGCTCCGTTCCCATCCAACGATGGCCGTGCGCATCGTAGCGCAGCAGTTTTTGCTCCACGCTATTCTTCAGGAGTTGGCAAACATAGTGGCAGAGCTGCCCCGTTGCCTCCCACAAAGCGAGCACTTCACACGCGGAACTCTGGAGAGCGGCCTGACTCTCGCGCAGCCGCGGACCCACGATATTCGCATAAACATGTTCGCGCAGCCGTTCATGATCGCCCAGGTTTTCCGCGTCCAGCGCAGCCATCCAACCAACGTTCGAGTCCGGCGCCATCAAGCTCTGGAATATCTTGTGGAATAACGTTCCCAGCATTTCGGTGCTGGGAGCGCCATCTCCGGCGGCGAAGCCCGAGGCCCGATAGATTTCCCGGCGTATCTCGGACACGCTGACACGAACCGGGGACACGCCGACGCGGACCGGTTCAGGCATGAGAAGTTTCGGCGGCGGCTGGTCCTTCCACCGCTTCGAAAAGAACCAGCGGAGGGCCTTCCAAGACGCCGAACTCAAGCGGATGATGACGCGCACAAGCGCTAACCTCCTCCGTGGGCAAGGATAGCTCACGTGCGGCCGCTTCCGCTTCAATCACCTTGCGCTCGCCGACCAGAGCCGATAACTTGGCGAGCGTCGCATCCGTCTCTTGACCGGCCTGCGCCTGCTTGCCGGCCAAATCGTCCCGCAGGTTTTCCACTTGTGGCGGCAGGTTGGCGAGAGCCCAAGCTGTCACTTCCTCAGGGTGGATCGCTTCGCCTTCCTGAGCCAGATCTCCGGCGCTTGCCGCAGCCGTCATATTGCGGATGGCCTGGAGGGCAGCCAGGGCCTCCGGCAACACGAAGACTTCTTGAGCGCCTCGCTCTTTTAGTTTAACCAGCAAGTCCGCGCCGACTGCGCCGGGCTTGACGGAGGCATCGCGCAATATCTTGAGCCGGAGGGAATCCGGGCGCCTCCATTGGGTGTCCGCTTTCCTCACGCGATTGGTCAGCTCGTTGCCGCCGCGGATACAAAAGACCAGGCCAGTGTCGCCTTGCGTGCCGTGAAACGCCAGGTGCACGTAGCCGGACCGTTCCGCGCTTTGCGGGAGTTGCTTGAGTCCGCTATTCTCGAGCAGCCACGGCAGGCATTCGCTCAGTGTCTTGTCGGCGCCCTGGCGCTGGACGATTACCCGGGCTTCGGCGAGATTCCTCGCGTACTCTTCCTGCAGAAAATCTTCGCGGCTCTGCTTGGGTCGAGGGACGCCGTCATCCAATAGCTGCTCAAACTGCTGCTTACACGTTTGAATCAGTTTCCTGGGCAGACAAACGTCGGTGTCGGCAAAGAGCGGTCTGATGCCAGCCTCGGCTAAGGGCCATAGCGGATCGTTTGGGTGGGCGCGCCGCAGATTCGTCAACGCGGGCGCACTATCCAGCCGGGACTGCACTAACTGGACCGCCTGTTCCCACCCAATGCGGCTGAGCGTGACTTTTTCCTGCAGCCATCGTTCCCGGTCCGCCCCGTTTGGCAGCCGATCGAACATGTCTTCGAAGGCGGAGACGAGGCAGGAAATCAACAGTAGGTTGTCGTGGCCGTCGTTGAGAATCCCGATGAGCTGTCCCATGGTATGAAACCCAGCTTCATCGTCCCGATAAGTCTGTAATCCTTCTACTTGATCGAAACACAACACGGTTGGAATCGGCGCGATAAAGCGTAGGAGCGCTTCCACCACCTTTCTCGCTTCCACTTCGCGGCCGCGGTCTTCGTCGTCCGGATCGGCGCCGATCCCAAGGGCTTCAAGATCGGTGCTAGGGAGCGCCTCGCCGCGCAGCCATGCCGACGCGACGTGAAAATGACGGCCATCCCGGAGGGACTCCAACGCCCTACGCAGTCCCAGGTTCTGGATCTTATCCAGTTTGCTAGCGTGCTCTCGGAGCACGAGATCCAGGCGCGAAGAACCATTTGCTGCTGGCTTGAGGAGATCGGATGCCAGGTACTCACGTACGTGCCGCCATAGGGTTGTGGCGCTGGCATTGCAGCGCACATAAACGTAAATCGTGTTGTGGCCGGGATCGCGATCCAGCGCACTGCGCAGGCGTCCCAGAAGGTGCGTCTTGCCGCTCCCGGGTTCGCCGGTAACAACGATCGAAGTCCCTCGTGAGCCGGCTTGCATTTGCAGCAGGGCTCCCAAAATCTTACGGAACGGAAGGTCGTTGATGGCGGGCACGTCGGTAGCAACCTCACTCCACGCCGAGCCCACTGCCGCGCTGGCAAAAGGATTCAACTGAAACGGGATGCGAGGCCCGCCGCTAGCGGGCGTAGATGGAGACATAGTAGGTTCCCAAACCATCGGTGACAAAGCGCTGCTGTTCCTCGGCGGGAAGAGCCGCGGCATGGTCGTGAACGCTCAACAGCGCCCGTCGATCTCGTTGCAATAATAGTGCTGCCTTGTCGAAAATCTCTTTCGGAATTTCCGCCAATTCCGGCTGCTGGCGCAAGCGGTAGAAAGTCACGGTGGTGCCAGGTGCGAAGGCAATCCGGTTGAGCGCCGCGAACATTTTATCGGCCACTTCTTCCACCGATGAGGATTGCCGCGGACGTTCGCCGCCGTCGAGCAGCTCACGAATGCGCTCCGGCCCACGCTCGATTCCATGCTTGGCGAGCAAGCTTCTTATCTCCCGTTCCAGGTACGGATGTGGGTGCTCCTTATCGAAGATCACACCCGGCTTCGTCACAAAACGTTTCTCTTTCACCAATTGCGCCCGGGCGGACTTGACGACCTTAGACGGAATCGCCGGCATTTCGGCCGCCGCCCGCTGTTCAAGCTGTGTGGTTTTTAGCAATTCGCGCCCGGCAATCGCCAACAACCGGTCGCGCGCTGCTGGGCTCGGATCCCGATTCCAATATGCTTTCCTCTTCGCATCTCCCCACAGAAACACACGCCCCGCAGTCAGGTCCTCGGCGAGCAAAGTTCGCACCCGCGTGGCCGTTATTTTTGCGATTTTCCCCAGATCGGCCACCGGGATCGGCGCCTCCGCCACCGCGATAGCGTCAAGAAGCATCTGCCTGGCTTCCGGCCCGGCGGGGCTGCTCTTCTTCATCAGCACCAGCCTAGCACCGGCACATTAGAAAATCTGTGCGACCGATTGCGGTACCCTGACATCGAAGTTGCAGCGAAAGGATTTAAACCATGGCTCTCAGTAACGATCTGGTGCAAGCGTTAGACGACCTCTTCGGCGTTCACCCGGGCTTTCGGCCCGCCCACGCGAAAGGCATTTTGCTAAAGGGTGAATTTACTCCTTCACCCGACGCGGCCTCGCTCACCCGAGCGCCCCATGCACAGCGGAAGTCCACTCCGGTAACGGCTCGCTTCTCGGATTCGCCGGGCCTCCCGATGATCCCCGACAACGACCCGAACGCCAGTCCGCGAGGTTTCGCGGTACGCTTCCATTTAGCCGAACACGTTCACACCGACATCATCGGCCATTCCGTCGACGCGTTTCCCGTCCGGACTCCGGAAGAATTTCTAGAATTCCTGCGCGCCGTCAAGGCGACCGGCCCGGATTCGACCAAGCCGACGCCGATCGAACGGTTTCTGGGTGGGCATCCCAGCGCTTTGGCGTTTGTCACGGCGCCCAAGCCTTTTCCTACCAGCTTCGCCAAGGAGTCCTTCTTCACGGTCAATGCGTTCAAGTTCGTCAACCAAGAAGGCCACGGCCAATATGGACGATTCCGTATCCGGCCGGACGGCGGAAGTGAGTACCTGGATGCTGCCGCGGCGGCCGCGAAGAGCCCGAATTACCTGTTCGATGAACTGAACGGGCGAATCGCCAAGGGCCCCGTCAAGCTGCACGTCGTGGTTCAGTTAGCGGCGGATGGGGACGTGGTGGACGATGCGTCGATCCATTGGCCGGAAGAGCGCGTGCAACTAGAGTTCGGCACCATCACATTGACGGATCTGGTCGCCAACGGCCCAGCCGAGGAACGCCAGATCATCTTCGATCCTATTCCTCGCGTGGACGGAATCGAGGCATCGGCCGACCCGCTGCTCGAAGTTCGGGCCGCCGTTTATCTGCTGAGTGGCCGGCGCCGGCGCGCGGCTGCGCAGGGTACGACGGCGGGATAGAATGGACGACGGCGCGACCAGGGGGTCGCGCGCGGACGAGGGCGTCCGCCCCACTGACGGATCCGGTCGTCCCATTCCTCGGGTGGATGGAATCGAGCCTCGGGCGACCGCTGCTGCCGAGTGGCCGGCGCGCGGCGGCGCAGAGAACCTCGGCGGGATAAGGGACCTTAGGCGCGACCAGGGGGTCGCGCGCGGACGGGGGCGTCCGCCCCACTTTATTCAACTCAGTTTAGTTGTGAGCGGCCTCTGAAAACAACTCTTCCAGCGAGACTTTCAGTGCGCCAGCCACCAGTTCGCCACTACGCTCCAGATGTAGCGGTTCGCCTCCGGCGTGATATTGCCAGGCAGTCTGTTTGTCCGGATCGATCACCCAGCAGAACGGTACGCCCCACTCGTGATACAGCTCGCACTTGGCGAGGATTGCCCCTAACCGGTCACTTGGTGAGAGAATCTCGACGCAAAGAAGCACAGGTTCGGTTGGATAGTCGTTCGGAATGGCGGGCGCCGCGATGACATCCGGAATCAAATATTTCGTTGGACTAATACGGACGGTGACTTCGGTAGCGGCCTTGATGTGCTGGCGACGTAGCAGCGTGATCATGGCGGCTTGAATTAGGCCGTGGAATCCGGTAGGCATGGGTTTCGTATGCAGCACGCCGTCGATATACTCGCAATACGGCTTTTCGGACCGGCGGAGATATTCGTCAACCGAAACCAGGGCGACGCTACTCATCTCTAACAATTGTAGCCTGACTCGAACTCACGCTTTCAGCGCGTTCGCGATCTCTTTTTCGCTGATGGCGCCTTCTTTGATCACTTTCCAATAAGGCTCCGTGATATCGACCGTAGTTGCGCCGGCGCCCTCGCAGTTTCCGGAATCCAAAACCAGATCGACGCGGCCATCCATCACGCCAAACACCTCGATGCCGCTGCGGCACGTCGGATGGCCGGAGATGTTGGCGCTGGTGGCGATCAGCGGTTGATCCAGCCAATCGAGCAGGGCCTGCGCCACGCGCGAGCGCGACATGCGCATCGCCAGCCTACCCGTGTTGCCGGTTACTTTGAGCGGTACCTTCGCCGAAGCCGGCACGATAATGGTCAACGGCCCGGGCCAGAAGCGGCGGGACAATATATGAAAGCGGCTGTTCAGTTCTTTGGCCAGATCCTCGGCCATGAACGGTCCGCCTACCAGCAGCGGGAGCGACCGCTGAGTTTCCCGGCCCTTGGCCGCGAACACCCGGCCCACCGCATGCAGATTGAACGGATCGGCCACCAGCAGATAGAGCGCCTCGCTGGGAATCGCCACTACTTCGCCGCGCCGGATATGCGCGGCAGCGCGCTCAATCGCTTCCCCAGCCGGTAAATGTTGGTCGATCTCGATGAGGTCAGTTGCCAAGCGGGCGCTCGTCCTTTCGGATGGCCTCAGCTACTTCCAGAGCCATCGAGTAGCGGCCAAACGGTGCGCTCAATTGTACTCCTTGCACCAGGTCCCGGATCTGCCCCACCATTTCCCGCGCGATGGCCACGCCTTCGGCGCGGGCTTGGTCGGCGTTCTCGACGCGCCGCATCCGTTCGAGAGACGCGTCCGGCACCGGCACGCGCAGTTCGTTCACCATGAACTCGGCGTTGCGGTAACTGGTCAACGGCCACACTCCGCAGATTACAGGAATGCGGATGTGTTCGATGCGGCGCAGGAATTGTTCCAGCAGGCCGAGATCGAAAACCGGCTGCGTCACGATGTATTCGGCGCCGGCCTCCATTTTCCAGTCCAACCGCCGCAGCTCTTCGTCCAGGTTCACCGCGCCGGGATTGGCGCCGACACCGATCAGCAGCGCGGTTTGCGAACCCATCGGGTTACCGCCCAAATCCAAACCGTGGTTCAGATTGTTGACCAGGTTGGTGAGCCCGATGGCATCGACATCGAAGACGGCCGTGGCATCGGGGTACGTGCCCATCCGCGGCGGATCGCCCGTGATGCAGATCAGATTGCGCACCCCCGCGCCATGCGCGCCCAGCAGCTCCGACTGGATGCCGAGAATATTGCGATCGCGGCAGCAAAAATGCAGCACCGCTTCAATCCCGGCCTGCTGCTGAAAAAGCTGGCAGGTCACCTGCGCGCTCATCCGGGCGCTGGCGCGTGGACCATCCGGCACGTTAATACAATCGATGCCGTGCTGAGCGCACGAACGCGCTCCTTCGATCTCCTTGGTTGCATCCACGCCGCGCGGCGGCAGAATCTCGACAAAGGAGACAAACTTGCCTGCGGCGAGCTTGGCGCCGAGGCCGCTCTTATCCGCGATACGCACGGGCGCCAGAGACTGTGGCTTCTGCGCCGGTTCTTCAATGTTTACAGAACTTCTCTTGCCCTGCTGCGGCTGCAGAGAGCGCGCTTCGGCACGGATCAGCTTGATGTGGTCGGCGGTGGTGCCGCAGCATCCGCCGACAATTCTTACGCCCGCCCACAAGAAGCGGCGCGCGTATTGCGCCATATACTCGGGAGAGCAGAGATAGATCTTGCGGCCTTCGACGACGGCCGGCAGGCCCGCGTTGGGCATCGCGCTCACCGGTTTCTTGGTGAAGCGCATCATCTGCTCAATCGCTTCGAGCGTGGCCTTCGGACCCACTGAGCAGTTGAGGCCGATCACGTCGCAGGGCCATTCGTCGAGCTTGCGCGTGTAGGTTTCGGGCGTGGTTCCGTCGCGCAGATTGCCAAAATCGTCGATGGTGACGTGCGCCACGATCACGATCTCGTCGCCGGCCGCTTCGCGAACCGCGAAAATCGCTTCCCGAATCTCGTTCAAGTCGTAAAACGTTTCCAGCACGATCAGGTCGACGCCGGCATCCACCAGCGCCTGGGCTTGCTCCCGGAAAACCGAACGGGCTTCGGCAAACGAAGTTGGCCCTAGCGGCTCAATCCGTATGCCCAGAGGCCCCATGGCGCCGGCGACAAAAGGCCCATCGGCCGCTGCTTCCCGCGCCAGACGCACGCCCGCTTCGTTAATAGCGCGCGTCTTCTCCGCTAGGCCAAAAGCGGCCAGCCGGACTCGATTGGCGCCGAAGGTGTTGGTTTCCAAAATTTCCGCACCGGCGCGAACGTACTCGGCGTGCGTTTCTTTCACCATCGCGGGCGCGGAAAGATTCAGTTCGTCAAAACACCGGTTGATGAACACGCCCTTGGAGTAGAGCACCGTGCCCATGGCGCCATCGGCAATCCAGACGCGCTTGAAAAACTGATCGCGGAATTCCCGCGTCCTGGTTTTTGTCAAAGGGGCCGGTGTGGACGTCATCTCACGCGTGGCAGTCATGTTAGTTGGCAGCCCGGGAATATTTCAAGTGGGCTGCCCGGATTACGGCGACGTAACGGGCATGGGTCGCCTTTCCAGGCCAAGCTGTATAGGGAGATTGTACCGCACTGGCCCGGCCAGGGGGTCTGTGACTCTTGTCTCATGCAAGATGAGCCTGAACTGGCGCTTGGATTCTCACGCAAGATGAGCCTGAAGGGAAAAGACGGGATGCTGGGGATTGATCATCAGCATGGACGACACAGAGGCCACGAGCCTGGAGCAGATTCAGGCGTTCCTGGCCGGCAGCGAAGAGGTGCGGTTTGCCGGCCAGCGGCGCGAGGAGGTGTATGGTTGGATCGAGAAGACGCTCGTGCGGCACCAGTACGCGGGCTTGGACAAGCCCGGCAAGGGATTGGTCCGGCGCTACCTCTCGCGGATGACGGGGTTGGGTCGAGCGCAGGTCACGCGTTTGATTGCGCTGCAACGCCGCACGGGGCGGGTGAAAGCGGCCGTCTATCAGCGGACCAAGTTCGCCACGCGCTACACAGGTGCCGACGTCAATCTGCTCGCCTATGTCGACAAGGCGCACGGGAACCTAAGCGGACCGGCGACGTGCCGAATCCTCGAACGAGAGCACCGCGACTACGGGCAAGTAGCGTATGTGCGGCTGGCCTCGATCTCGGTGGCGCACCTTTACCGGTTGCGCAACAGTGCGGCTTATCGGAAACGCAACACCAGTTATCAGCCCACACGGCCGACGCCGATTCCGATTGGCGAGCGGCGCAAACCGCAACCGCGCGGCGAACCGGGATTCCTGCGCATCGACACCGTGCATCAGGGCGATCAAGCGGGACGCAAAGGTGTGTATCACATCAATGCCGTCGACGAAGTGACGCAGTGGGAGATTGTGGCCGCAACGCCGCAGATCTCCGAGTTGTGGCTGCTACCGGTGCTGGAGTCGATCCTGGAACAGTTCCCGTTCGTGATCCGCGGATTTCATTCCGACAACGGCAGCGAGTTCATCAACTACAACGTCGTCCGGTTGCTGGACAAGCTGCGCATCGAGCAGACCAAGTCGCGCGCGCATCACTGCGGCGACAACGGTCTGGTGGAGACCAAGAACGGCGCGGTGATCCGCAAGCACATCGGATTTGGTTACATCGATGCCAAACACGCAGAGGCGATCGATCAATTCCACCGGGAGCACCTGAACCCTTACGTGAACTTCCACCGGCCGTGCGCCATACCCAAAATCATCACTGCGGCCAACGGCAAGCGGCGGCGCATCTACTTGCGGTGGGCTACACCGTTCGAGATGTTTCGGGAACTACCTCAGTGCAAGAAATACCTGCGGCCCCAGGTCACGCTGGCGGAACTGGATCGCTTCGCCCAGAGCCAATCCGATACCGAAGCCGCTCTGGTGATGCAGCGCGCCAAGCGCAAGCTCTTTCAAAGCTTCCAGCAGAAGAACACCGCATGATCCGTCGACGTCCGCGCCTCCCGTTGGTCGGCAATCCGGTGCACGCCCGTATGGGGCGTGTAAAGGCAAAAAACAAAACCTTCCTAAGAAGGGAAAACCAAGACCAGACTGGGGCCTTAGTGCGCCTCCCGTTGGTCGGTCCCGAACCATCAAAAAATCATCAGAAAGGGGACTCTACTCCCGCTCACTTCCCAGCCCGTTTTCAGGCTCATCCTTCAATGAGAATATGCTTGTGAGCGGCTAAAGCTTGCCTTCCTGGGATCGCGAGTACACTTCGGTTCGACGGGAAGGACCCATCGTGCAGGTACTTCTGGAAGACGGCTAAACCTGGGGTTTTGCATGCGGATGCTCGCATAATTGGACGAGCCGACACTGACGAGCAACTCGCAGAGCGAACCTTGAGCCGTCACTCTATCCGCATCGCTGAACGCGTTAAACTCAAGTCATGCCGTTCGTGATCGATGACGCCAACCTGCCTGCGATTTTGACGGCTCAACCGATGACCGACCAAGAGTTCACCGCTTTTTGCGCCGAGCATCCCGACCTCAATTTTGAAATGTCCGCTGAAGGGGAGCTAATCGTCATGGCCCCTACTCATTCCGATACCGGCGCCCGGAACTCCGGTATTGGCGCACAACTATTCCACTGGGCGAAAAGAAACCGCCGCGGGATCGTTTGCGATTCATCCACCGGATTCGTGCTGCCTAATGGCGCTCGCCGCTCTCCCGATGCATCCTGGACACTGAAGAGCCGCGTGCAGCAACTCGGCGCGGGGAAACGGAGAACCTTCTGGCATCTTTGCCCGGACTTCGTGATTGAAGTCAAATCCGATAGCGACCGGCTAAAGCCGCTTCAGAAAAAAATGGTGGAATACCTGGAGCAGGGGGCTCAATTGGGTTGGCTGATCGACCCCGAAAACCAGGCGGTCGAGATTTACCGCCCCGCTGGGAACGCTGAACTCCGATCCGGGGTGAACAAGTTGGAGGGCGACGGCCCGGTAGCTGGCTTCGTTCTCGATCTGACCTACGTTTGGGATCCGCTGGCGGATTAGCATCGCCGGGCTACTCGTTGTGACTAGTCGGCGGGCTACGCCAAACGTCATATGCCACCTTGCGATTTTCCGCAACATAGTCTCTCTAGGCGTGTTAAAACAAGGAACTCGCGATCCCCCGATCGTCAGCCGAAACCAACACGTGAAGCGCATGAACGACGACAACGGGCTGATGGGACGTCGCGCCTGGCTGCGTAGTGCGGCCGGACTCGGCGCCGCCGCAGGCTTGGCGCCGGGCGCCGCAAATGCCACGGGCGAGAAGAGTTCCCGCGGACTGATCGTCGCTTCCGATTCCAATGCGGTCGTTGAAACGGAAGCCGGCAAGGTTCGCGGCTATACGCGCGACGGCATTTACACCTTCAAAGGAATTCCGTATGGGGCTCCGACCGGCGGGCAGGCGCGCTTTCTTCCTCCCGCGAAACCGCAGCCGTGGACCGGCGTTCGCAGTTCCATGATGTACGGACCAGTTTGCCCGCAGCCACCCCGGACTGGTTGGGACGACGATGAAGAGGCTTGGCTGTTTTGCTGGGACGATGGAGTGCCGGGCGAAGATTGTCTGCGCATCAATATATGGACGCCGGGCCTCGGCGACAACCGGAAGCGTCCGGTCATGTTGTGGCTGCATGGCGGTGGGTTCACCACGGGCTCCAGCCAGGAACTCAGGTCCTACGATGGCGAGAGATTGAGCCGGCGCGGCGATGTGGTTGTCGCCAGCGTGAATCATCGCCTGGGAGTCCTGGGATTTCTCAATCTGGCTACCTATGACGGCGAGCGGTACGGCCCGTCGGCCAACGCCGGCATGCTGGATTTGGTCGCCGCGCTCCAATGGATTCGCGCCAATATCGCCAACTTCGGCGGAGACCCAGACAATGTAATGATCTTCGGGCAGTCCGGCGGGGGCGGGAAGGTGGGCGCCTTGCTGGCCATGCCGGAGGCTAAAGGACTGTTCCATCGCGCGGCCATTCAAAGCGGCTCGCTCCTGCGCGCCGCAACGCAGGAGGAATCGGAAAAGTTGGCCGCCGCCACACTCCAGGAACTTGAACTGAGCGGTAAACAACTCGATCGCCTTCAGGAGCTGCCGGCCGCCACTCTCGTCGCCGGCGCCAGCCGCGCCATGGAGACGCTCAGGCCCGCCATGAATCCGGCGCATATCTGGGATCGCATCGGATGGCAGCCGGCGGTGGATGGAACGATTCTGCCCGGCCATCCCTTCGATCCAGTGGCGCCGCAATTGTCCGCGCAAGTCCCCCTGCTGGTGGGCACCACGCTCAATGAGTTTGTCACCGGCATCATCAATCCGAAACTGGAGACGGTGACGGAGGGGATACTGATGCGGTTCGCGGCTAAGTTCGGAGACGCGGAACGGGTGGTCGCGGCCTATCGCCGGGAGAACCCGCAGGCGAAGCCGGCCGACCTGCTGTCTCTGATTTCCACCGCGCCGCTGCGGCGCAACGCCGTGCTGCAAGCCGAACGCAAGGCGGCTCTGCACGCGGCGCCGGTCTACATGTATCTGTTCGCCTGGAAGACCCCGGTTCTGGATGGAAGGCCGCGCGCCTTCCATGCGAGCGATCTCGCATTTGTCTTCGACAATGTGGACCGCTGCGAGAACATGACTGGCGGGGTTCCCGAGGCGCACGAACTGGCGGCGAAAGTGAGCGAGGCATGGATCAGCTTCGCCCATAACGGCGATCCCAACCACCACGGCCTTCCCAAGTGGCCAGCCTACAGCAGCACGTCAGGCGCGACCATGGTCTTCGACAACCATTGCCGGGTGGACAACAACTACGATCGCGAAGAGCTAGCCGCCATCACTTCATAACCAGCAAACCGGGGACGGACGAGACGTTCCCCGGTTTTCGGAGCTGGCCAAAGCTACTCCATCCGAATCGCCGTGACCGGATCCACCCGCATCGCACGCAGCGCGGGCAGTAAGCTGCCGGCCAACGTCATCAGAGCGGAAAGCAGAATCGCCGCGGAAAAAGTCTCCAAGTCGTCCGGCTTAACGCCCGCGAGCAAGGACTGTAGCAGGCGTCCAGCAACATAGGCCAGACCCACGCCCAAAACGATTCCCGCGCCCGCCAGCACCATGCCGTCGCGAAGAATCATCGCGAGTATGCCGCCGGAGCGGGCGCCCAGCGCCATGCGGACGCCGATTTCCTGAGTCCGGCTGGATACCGCAAAAGCCAGCAGCCCGTGGATGCCGGTGGCCGCGAGCAGAAACGCGATCAGCGCGAAGGCGCCCAGCACGCGCACCTGCACCACGCGGGAGGCCGTCTGCAATTCGACAATATCGTCCAGCGTCCGTACGTTCGCTACCGGCTGCGTGGGATCCGTCTGGTGAATAATGCGGCGGATGGCCGGAGCCAGCGCCAAAGGATCGCCCGATGAACGGACCGCCAGGTCTTTCGGTGCGTAAAACAAACCCACTTGCTCATGTTGTTTGTAGGAGAGATACACCTGCGGCTCATTAGTTCGCTCCAGGCCGCGGACCTTGACGTCGCGCACCACGCCCACTACCACGCGGTCATAATTGCCGAAATTAAAGTGGCGGCCCAGCGAGTTTTCATCCGGCCAATAGCGCTTTACAAAGGATTGGCTGACGACCGCGACAAAAGGCGCTTCAAACGTATCGGAATCGCTTACATCCCGGCCCGCCACCAGCGGGATGCTCATCACGGAGAAGTAGCCCGGCGTGATAAAGCGCAAGCTGGCGGTGCGGCGTTTGGCGATGTCTTCCGGGTGGCCTTGAACCTCCACCGGCCAGATGCCTCCGCCCATGACCATCGGCAAAAAGCTAGTATAGGCTGCGCCGGTAACGCCGGGGAGCTGCAGTGTCTCGGTTAAAACCCGGCGATAGAAGGCTTCGCGGGTTGCACGCTTTTCGTACTTGGGCATCGGCAGCACGGTTCGCAGCGTGAGAACATGCTCGCTCCGGAAGCCTGGGTCGACGGCCTGGATTTTCCACAGCGCGCGAATCAGCAGGCCGCAGCAGACCAATAATACGAGCGAGCCGGTGACTTCCGCGACGACCAGGATGGACCGGATCCGTTCTTTGCGTCCGCCGACGCCGGAACGCGAACCTTCACGCATGGCATCGCTGCGAAAAACGCGCATCGCAGGAATCACTCCGAAAACGATCCCGGTTGCGCAAGTGATCAATCCGGCAAATAAGAGGACGCGCAGATCCATGGAAGGCGTAGCCACGATCGGCAGGTACACAGGCGCCAGTTGCGCCAGCAGCGGCAGCGACAGCTTGGCAATCATGACACCCACCGCACCGCCCATCAGGGCCAGAAACAGGCTTTCGGTGAGCATCTGGCGGACCAGGCGCTCCCGCCCCGCGCCCATCGCGGCGCGGATGGCCAGTTCCTTGCGCCGCACCATCGCGCGGGCCAGCAGCAGATTCGCGAGATTGGTACACGCAATCAGCAGAACGCAGAGCGCCGCGCCCAGCAGCACTTTGAGCATCATAAGAGACTGGCCGCTGACGTCGTCATGCATCAGCCGGACCGTGGCGCCGGTTTGCGCGAGTTCTTTGGGATACGCTTGCGCCAGGCGGCCGGCGATGGCGCCCAAATCGGCGCGGGCCTGCTGGATGGAGACTCCGCGCTTGAGCCGCCCCACACCGTAGAGATAGTTGTCGTTGCGGTCTGCAAACGCATCCGGACTGAAGCGCAGCAGTTTCCAGAGCTGGGCTTCGCGGGTGGGGAATGCGAAGGTTCTCGGCATCACTCCGATCACCGTATAGGCGCCATCGTCCAGAATCACCTTACGCCCCAGAACGTCTGCATTGCCCCCAAAGACCGTCTGCCACAATCCGTAGCTTAGAACTACGGCGCCTGGCGCGCTGTCGCGATTGTCGGCGGCGGTAAAAAAGCGCCCGAGCAACGGTTGCACTCCCAGCGTGGCGAACATGTCCACCGTCAGTTCAGGCGCGGCGACCGTTTGCGGCTCGCCTTCGCCCACCAGATTGCTTCGCCCGTTAAAGTACGCAGCCAGGTTCTCGAACGAACTGCTCCCCTGCTTCCAATCGCGAAAATTGGCGGGCGCGATATCCCAATCGTGCTGGCCCAGCGCCCCCTTGTCCTCGTAGAGATTCACCAGCCGGTCCTGATCGGGAAAAGGCAGCGGCCGGATGAGCACATGGTCGACCATGGTGAACGCCGCCGTGGTGGCGCCGATTCCCAGGGCCGCGACAACCACCGCCGTGACGGCGAATCCCGGTGAACGGCCGAGCGTGCGGAGGGTATAACGAAAATCCTGTAAAAAAATGTCCAGGTGCACCCGGAGCGCGTTGAACAAGACGTCGAGTATGGCTCCGATCCAAAAAACCGGTATTCCAAAGCCGGACGCCTCACGCCGTTCGGTTGCGAAAACGGCGCACAACTCCTCGCCATACTCAGTCCGGAAAGAAGCCGGATAGACGTGCAGTAGCCAGCGATAGAGATTCATCACGCCCTCCCGGGAGCGAAGCCGCTCTCTCTGGCAAGCTTGACGAGTTGCGTCAGGCGCTTGGCTTCGGCGCGCGCCACCGCTCTGCCTTGCGGCGTGATGCGGTAATAGCGGCGCCGCTCGTCGTCCAAAGCGGGGGCCGGACGCTCATTCACTTCCTTGATCCAGCCCTCCTCCAGCATGCGCTGAATGGAGCGATAGAGCGTGCCGGCGCCCAGCTTCAACTCGCCATTGGTGCGCGCGGCGACTTCCTGAATTACGGCGTAGCCGTGCCGGTCTTCGTCGGACAGGGCCATCAAAATGTGAAAACTCGCCTCGGGTAGCGGCATGTTTCTATTATAGCCACTGTGGATATAGTGTCAACGGCTATATGCGTGGCGGTAGTATTCCTCAGTCATGAACGAGCGCGTGTACATACGGTCCAGGTACAGCGTTCCGTCCAGATGATCGATCTCGTGCTGCAGGATGCGGGCGTACCAGCCGGCGGCCTCGATCACTTGCGGCTCGCCGCGCTCGTTCCAGCATTCCACGCGGACGCGTTGCGCCCGCGGCACTACGGCCATAAAGCCACGAACGCTGAGACATCCCTCGAAGAATTCAATTGGCTCACCCATCAACTCGATTTTCGGGTTGACGACGACGTGGAACGGCACCGGATGGCGATCCTGCCGCGCGAGCTGCTCGGGATCTATTTTTTCGAGTAGATCGGCGCGGTCCTCAATGACCGCCAACTGCAATCCGGCACCGATCTGCGGCGCCGCCAAGCCCACGCCAGGGGCGTCGCGCATGGTCTCGCGCATCCAGTCGATCAGATTCTGAACTTCGCTGCCGTGCAGTTGTTCGAGCGTGAGCGGCTTCGCCCTTTCGCGTAGGACAGGTTCGCCAGTCTGGACGATTTTGAGTTTAACCGGAGCTATCGGCACACTCTGAATTTAGCGTGAACCTGTAGGGTGGACCCCGGATGACGAAGAAAACCATCGCGTGGCGGGCTGCGACTTCATCACCCTATTCTGCATCGGTATACTGTTGATGATCACGATGACAGCCTCCTTCTCCCGGCGTGAAATGCTGGCCGCGCTTGCTACTTCCGCCGCCCTGAGCCCTTCTATCCGGGCCGCCGCCGGCATCTCCGTCGGAATGATTCCGGATGCCGGCGCTACGCAGGTTTCCATCGAACAGAAAGCCCCACTGCGAGATTATTTGGCCAAGACACTGGGCCAGCCCGTGAAGCTCATCATCCCGACCAACTACAACGCGACTGTCGAGGCGCTGGGCAACGGTTCGCTCGATTTCGCCTACCTCGGCGCGCTCACGTATCTTAAGGCGCATGAGCGCTATGGCGTCGTTCCCCTGGTTCAGCGCAGCATCGACAAGCAATTCCATTCGGTCTTCGTCACCCAGACCGGTTCCAGCATCCGGTCTCTGTCCGACACCCGGGGCAAGAGCTTCGCTTTTGGCGATATCAACTCGACCAGCGGTCACCTGATCCCCTATCGCGAGTTGAAGAAGGCCGGCGTGGTTCCCGACAAAGACTTGAAGTTCCGCTACACCGGCAGCCATCCGGCGACGCTCAAGGCGGTCGAGACGGGCGCTTCGGATGCGGGCGCACTCGATGAGACGGTCTATCAGACGATGATCGGCGATGGCGCCGCGAACGCCTCCAAAGTGCGCGTCTTCCACACCTCCGAGCCTTTCGTGGATTACGTCTGGGTGTGCCGGAAAGAAGTCAACCCGGCTCAACGCGAGAAGTTTGCCGGCGCGTTCCTGGCGCTGAAGCCCGGCCAAAACGACGCCATTCTCGAAATCCTGCGCGGGAAAGACTTCGTGCGTGTGAACGATTCCGAGTACGATTCCGTTAGGAACGTTGCGCGCGAACTGAAAATGCTCTGAAGCCCATGCCGTTACTCGCTATCCGGGATTTGGTGGTGCGCTATGACAAACGCCACAACGTTCTCGATCAAGTAAACCTCGCAGCCGAGCCGGCTGAGCGCGTGGCCATTCTCGGGCCCAGCGGGGCGGGCAAAACTACTCTTTTTCGGTCCATCAACGGGTTTGTGCCCGCAACGTCGGGCTCGATCCAGCTCGATGGAGTTGAAGTGACGCGCGCCCGCGGCGCTGAACTTCGCCGCTTGCGTAGCCGCAGCGCCGTAGTCTCGCAGCGCCACGATCTGGTAGACCGCCTGGCCGTTTATCAGAATGTCATGGCCGGCGCGCTGGGCCGTTGGTCGTGGCCGCGCGCGTTGCGTTTTCTGGCGAAGCCCACGCCGGATGAACTCGACCAGGCCGCCGCCGCGCTCCGTCGTGTCGGCCTGGAACACAAACTGCGCCAGCCGACTTCGGCTCTGTCCGGCGGCGAACACCAGCGCGTCGCCATCGCCCGCGCGCTCATCCAGCAACCAGTGCTGCTGCTCGCCGATGAGCCCGTCGCATCGCTCGACCCCCGCCTCGCCGGACAAATTCTCGAACTGCTCTGCGGCCTGGCTCGCGAAACACACGTCACGCTGCTCTGCTCTTTGCATCAGCCACAGCTCGCCGAAACATATTTCGAGCGCATTGTAGAAATGAGCGGCGGACGAGTCGCGCTGGACCGCCCTTCACTCAGCTCATCCTCAACTCCTCCCGACGTCTACCAGGGAACCGCGATCTGAATGCACGCCCTGCAGCAACTGGCCGCTCTTCTGCCGGCCTTTTTCCCGCCTTATCTGAAGTGGTCTTACTTGAAGGCGCTGCTCGGGGAACCGGTTCAGCAAACACTCGGCATGGCCTTGGGCGGCGGCTTGATCGCCATCGCCGCCGGCCTCCTGGCCAGCCTCTGGATCGCCGCGCGATTACCCGGCGGACGGGCCGTCTATGCTGTCATCACGCTGCTGCGCTCCATTCCGGATCTCACGCTGGCCATCCTCTGCGTGATCGGCGTCGGCATCGGCCCGGGCGCCGGTATGCTCGCGCTCGGCCTGTTCTACAGCGCCGCGATCGGGAAAGTCTACGCCGACCTCTTTCGCTCCGCCGACCCCGAACCCATTGAAGCCCTGCGCTCCACGGGCGCGGGACGGCTTCCGGTGGTCCTGTTCGGCCATCTACAGCTACGTATGAAAGACCTGCTCAGTTACGGCGCATACGAGTTTGAGAGCGCCATGCGCGCGTCCGTGATCGTGGGGGCGGTGGGAGGCGGAGGCCTCGGCACGGAAATCGTCGGCACCATCAACGCAACCGACTTTCGCCGCACCACCACGCTCATCATCCTGCTGGTCTGTCTGGTGGCGATGGTCGATCGAGCCTCGCATTGGGTGAAGCGCAAGCCCGCGCTGATCTGGGGCCTGCTGCCGTTGGGCGCGATCTCCATCTGGCTGAATTTTCCCGATCACTTCACGCTCTCGCACGCTCTCACCACCTACGCCGGGATGTTCCCGCCGAGCTTGCCGCCGGAAGCCTGGCCCCAGCTTCCGCGTCTTCTGTTTGAAACATTGCTGGTGGCTTTCGGCGGGACGTTTTTCGCATCGCTCGCGGCGGTCCCCTTGGGCTTGTGCGCGGCGCGCAACCTCGCGCCGGCCCTGCTCGCCGTTCCCATTCGGCGCTTGCTCGAGTTTCTCCGCGCCATTCCGGAAGTGGTCTGGGGACTGATTTTGGTGGGCGCACTCGGTGTTGGTCCGCGGATCGGCCTTGCCGCGCTCGCGCTCCATGGGTCCGGCTCGCTGGGACGGCTCTATGCCGAGTCATTTGAAAACATTCCGCTGCCCGCGGTCGACGCCGTCGCCGCCACGGGCGCGCCCACAATCTCGACCGCCGCCTTCGCCTTCATCCCGCTCGCCCTGCCTCCGGTTGCCGCCCACACGCTGTTCCGTTTGGAGTGGAACATGCGCGCCGCGACCGTCGTCGGCATTATCGGGGCGGGCGGAATCGGTGAAGCGCTCTACAATGCGCAGCAGTTGCAGTTTTATCCGCGCATGACCGCTTACCTGGGCATCATTGCGGTGCTCGTGCTCGTGGTCGATCAGCTCAGCGCGATGCTCCGCCGCCGTTGGAAACTGCTGGAGGTTGGAGCGGTATGACGATCCGGCCCCGCATTGTCGTCACCCAGCGCATCCACCCCGAGATTGCTAAGCTGCTTGCGGCCGAAGGCGAATTGATTGTAAATGCCACTCCGGAGCCTTGGCCCGAAGCGGAGCTGCGCGCGAACGCGGCGCAGGCCGACGCACTTATGGTCTTCATGCCGGACCATATTGACGAAGCGTTCCTCGCGGGATGCCCGCGCCTGAAGGTGATTGCCGCCGCGCTCAAAGGCTATGACAATTTCGACGTCGAGGCTTGCACACGGCGCGGCGTCTGGTTCACGATCGTGCTGGACCGCCTCACCGAACCCACAGCGGAACTGGCGCTCACGCTGATGCTGGCTCTGGCTCGCAATGTGCTGCCCGGTGACCGTGTGATCCGTTCCGGCCAGTTTCGCGGCTGGCGTCCTACGCTGTATGGCCGCACTCTATATGGCGCCACAGTCGGAATCGTTGGATACGGGGCCGTCGGAAAAGCGCTGGCCCGCCTGCTGGAGCCGTTCCAAGCGCAGGTGCTGACTTATGACACGAACGATGAGCCGGCGACGCTCGATCGCCTACTGCATGAAAGCGATTTCGTGGTTCCGCTGCTGCCGCTCACGCCCAGGACATTGCACTTTTTGAACGCAGACCGGCTGCACGCGATGAAGCCCGGAAGCTTGCTGGTCAACGCCGGCCGCGGCTCTGTAGTCGATGAGCAGGCGTTGGCCGCGGCGCTCGCTTCCGGACACCTGGGCGGCTATGCGGCCGATACTTTCGAGATGGAGGACTGGGCGCGGCCGGATCGGCCCCCTGAAATTGCCGGTGGATTGCTCGCCTCCGATCGAACGGTCTTCACCCCGCACCTCGGCTCCGCCGTTCGCGAAGCCCGCCTCGAGATCGAGCGACTGGCCGCCGAGAGCCTGCTGCAGGCTCTGCGAGGCCAAGTGCCGGAGCGCGCCGTCAACCAACGAAGTTTATTTTAGCTCTAGCGGTCCTTCAAAAGGCCTTTCACCAAACCGGACTCGCGTGATAGCACTTGTGAGGCAGCGAAGCGATACCATCACAGTTATGCAGCCAAGCTGCGCGGATTTCGGAAGGTTGAGCGACAGCGATCACAAGGAACCCGGATGGCACATTTGGCGA
The DNA here is from genome assembly GCA_963836595.1 of Bryobacterales bacterium. GTDB lineage: Bacteria > Acidobacteriota > Terriglobia > Bryobacterales > Bryobacteraceae > DATFZA01. Next base: position 385,904 of record CAWIKC010000001.1, on the reverse strand, counting down.
AGCGTGAAGGAACCTCCCCATTATGATCCACAGCGTTATTTCGTGCTCTCATGCCGGCCTCACGAAGAAGTCGGCTTTGGGGTTCGGATCTGCTTTTGTCCATTTTGCGGCCGCGACCTAAACGAACTCTGGCATTCGCAAAAGCCAAGCTAGCACAGTGGCCAAAACGGGCGCCCACCCAACCAATTCTCATCGAGCTGTAACCCAACCCCGCGCTTTCGGCGACTCTACACTAGATACCTATGACGACGTTACTCCGGCTCGCGGTCGTCCTGACGGCTAGTTCGCTGTTTGGACAAACTTACGACCCTGCGCTTTTTTCTTCGCTGAAGTGGAAGAATATCGGTCCCAATCGCGGTGGCCGCTCCATCGCCGCGGCGGGCAGCGATGCGCGCCCGCTCGAATATTATTTCGGCGCGGTGGGCGGCGGTTTGTGGAAGACCACGGATGCCGGCGAAACCTGGAAGCCCGTCACCGACGGCCAGATCAAGAGCAGTTCGGTGGGCGCGGTGGCGGTGGCCCCGTCGAATCCCGAAATCGTTTACCTGGGTATGGGCGAGACCGAGTTGCGCGGCAACATCATGCAGGGCGACGGCGTTTACAAGTCCACCGATGCGGGCAAAAAATGGGTGCATATGGGGCTCGACGACACGGAGGCGATCGCGCGTGTACGCGTAAATCCGAAGAATCCGGACATTGTTTATGTCGCGGCCCTCGGCCATCCCTATGGTCCCAACGCCGAGCGCGGCGTGTTTCGTACCCGCGACGGAGGCAAGACGTGGCAGAAGATTCTATTCAAAAGCGACCGCGCGGGCGCGGTGGACATTTGCCTCGATCCCAAGAATCCGAACGTTCTTTTCGCAGCCATTTGGGACGCCTACCGCACTCCCTGGTCGCTGTCGAGCGGCGGACCGCTCAGCGGCTTGTACAAGTCTGTCGATGCCGGCGATCATTGGACCGAAATTACGCGCAATCCCGGCCTGCCTACGGGCATCATCGGCAAAATCGGCGTCAGCGTCTCCGGCGCCGACAGCAAGCGTATCTATGCCTTAATCGAGGCTGAAGACGGTGGACTGTTCGTTTCCGACGATGCCGGTAAAACCTTTAAGAAGATTAACGATGAACGCAAGATTCGTCAGCGCGCGTTTTATTACACGCGCATTTATGCCGACCCGCAGAAGCGCGACACGCTTTACATCATGAACACGAGTCTTTTCCGCTCGGTAGACGGCGGCAAGACCTTCAAAAATCTGCATGAGCCGCATGGCGACAATCACGACTTGTGGATCGCCTCCAACGACGACCGGCGCATGATCAACAGCAATGACGGCGGCGCCAACGTGACGTTTAACGCAGGCGAGACCTGGTCGGAACAGCATTTCCCCACCGCGCAGTTGTATCACGTCGCCACCACGAAAGATATTCCCTATCACGTTTGCGGCGCTCAACAAGACAACAGCACGGTGTGCGTGCCGAGCGAGAACGAGAACTGGCTGCGCGATCCACGCTCGCCGCAGGGCAGTTGGATGTACGCGGTTGGGGGCGGCGAAAGCGGCTACATCGCGCCGTCTCCCAAGGACCCGAATATTTTTTACGCCGGCAGCCAGGGGGCGCTGCTGACCAAGTATGACCGGAGCACCGGTCAGACGCGCGACATTCAAGTGTATCCGTTGTTCTTCTCGGGCCAATCCGCCGGAAGCTTGAAGGAACGGTGGCAGTGGACGTTTCCGATCGTGTTTTCTCCGCAGGATCCCAATGTGCTTTACACGTCTTCGCAACACCTGTGGAAGACCACCAACGACGGCCAGAGTTGGGAGCGGATCAGTCCCGATTTGACCAGAGCGGATCCCAAGACGCTGGGCGATTCGGGCGGCCCGATTACCAAAGACCAGAACGGGCCTGAGATCTACGGGACTATTTTCACCGTCGCGCCCTCGCTCCAGGAGAAAGACACGATCTGGACCGGTTCCGATGACGGCGTGGCTTATATCACGCGCGATGGAGGTAAGAACTGGCAGAACATCACGCCCAAAGACCTGCCGGAGTTTGCCCGCATCAGTCTGATTGAAGCGTCGCCGCACCAAGCGGGCACGGCGTATCTGGCGGCCAAGCGCTATCAAGTGGACGACCGCGCGCCCTATATTTTCCGCACGGACGATTACGGCCACACGTGGACCAAAATAGTCAACGGAATTCCCGGCAACGACTACGTGCATGCGGTGCGCGAGGATCCGAAGCGCGCCGGGCTGCTGTACGCCGGAACAGAACACGGCGTCTACGTTTCTTTCGACGATGGCGCCCACTGGCAATCTCTGTCTCTGGGTCTCGAGGACACCGAAGTGCCGGATTTGGTGGTGGAAGCCCACGATTTGGTGATCGCCACCCACGGGCGGTCGTTTTACGTGTTGAACGACATCGGCGTTTTGCGGCAACTGAAGCCGGGCATCGATTCGGAGACCGCGCACCTGTTTCAGCCGCGCGATGTTTGGCGGTCGGTAAACCAGGCGACCATCGATTATTTCTTAAAACAACCCGCCGAGAAGGTGACCATCGACATTCTGGACGCACGCGGAGCGTTGGTCCGTTCGTTTGTGGGTACACCCGAGGCCGACAAGAAAAAAGACGATAACGACGAGGAAGCGGAATTCTTCGGACCGGGCCCGCCCAAGCCGCCGGCTAGAAAAGCGGGTGTGAACCGCTTCACCTGGGACTTGCGTTATCCCGGATCGAAGACGTTTGAAGGCATGATTTTGTGGAGCGCCCGCGCCGAAGTGGGACCGGTGGCGCCTCCTGGCGACTACGCGGTCCGTCTTACGGCCGCCGGAGTGACGCAGACCGCCAAGTTTCATGTCTTTCGCGATCCGCGCCTGCCCTCCGTCAGCGATGAAGATCTGCAAAAACAGTTCCAGCTCGCCTCTGAAGTGCGCGACCGCTTGAGTGAAGCCGATCAGATGGTGATCGATATCCGCTCGATCAAGAAGCAACTCAAAGAGCGCGTGGAGAAGGCCAAGGATCCCGATCTGAACGCCGCCGCGGAGCGCCTGGAGACGAAACTGTCGGCGGTAGAAGAAGAGGTCTATCAGGTCCGCAACCGCAGCAATCAGGACCCGCTGAATTTTCCCATCAAGCTGAATAACATGCTGGGCGCGCTCGCCCGCAGCATCGAGACCGGCGATGCCCGGCCCACCGACCAGAGCTACGTCGTATTCAAGGTATTGAGCGACCGCCTGGACGCCCAGAAGGAAAAGCTGGATGAGGCGTTACGCAATAATCTCCCGCCGCTAAACGAGCAGCTCAAGAGCAAAGGACTGGAGAAGGTGGGGCCGTCGTCGTAGCACCCGCGCATTGCGACACCACGAGTTCGTGCTGAAGCGCCAATTCGCGTCTCCCCCTTTCGTGCAGGCGCCACAACCCGCCATGATGATCTTCAAAGCGGGCTTGCTGCAGCATGGCGAAGCCTTGCGCCTCATCGAGAAGACCCGCTGGCAGTGGCACCTTGAATGCTGCGGCCCACCAAACGCTCGATCGCTTTGGTGTAGTCGGTCTGGGAGTTTGCCCGATAAGCGGTGACCTCAGAAACTCTGAGGCGTCAGGCCCTGCAGGAACCTGTCAAGGTGTTCTTTCGCATGCTGGAGCGGGCGTTCCGAGCGCTGCAGACGGGCCATCATCAAGGCGCCTTCCAAGGTGGAAACGATGACGGTGGCGATTTGGTCCGCATCGGCGTCCTTCCGAATCTCGCCTTTGGCCAGCCCGGAGTTTGCGATGGCGCGCAGGCGTTTGGTCCAGAGCGCTAGCGCCTTGCGAACCCGATCACGTAACGCCGGGTTGCCATCGTCGCAATCCACGGCGGTGTTCAAAATAGGGCACCCACCACTTACCAGACCGGAACGTTTTTCGATGAAGTTGGCGACGAACCGCTGCAGTTGATCGATGGCGCCAGCGGTCTTGTCGATACCGCGCCAGCGCTCGTGCCGGGCGCTTCTCCACGCATGTTCAAAGGCCGCGACAGCCAGTTCCTCTTTGTTTTTGAAGTGCCGGTAGATGCCGCCTTTTTTGAGGCCGGTGGCGGTCATGAGATCGGACAGGGACGTTCCTTCAAAACCGCGCTGGTTGAAAATAGGGGCGGCGCGCGCAACAATGCGCGCTTTGGTCAAATCACCTTTGGTCATACGATGGGGCATTTAGCGATGGGACCATTTGGTCTCATTTAACAATAACATGCGACCGAATGGTCTTTTCCGGCATCAGACTGACCTGAAGGGGGCGATTTGGCCAGCCGGACAATCAATCCGTGGTGGATCGCAATTACCGTCACAATCGCCACGTTCATGGAGCTGCTGGACACGGCGATCGCCAATGTCGCGCTACCTCATATCGCCGGCGGATTGGCCACCAGCTACGACGAGAGCACCTGGGTTTTGACCAGTTACCTGGTTGCCAATGCCACGGTACTGCCGCTGAGCGCCTGGTTGAGCCGGGTTTTCGGCAGGAAAAATTATTACATGGCCTGCGTGGCGGGCTTCACGGTCTCCTCGCTACTATGCGGGCTGGCGCCGAATCTTAGCGCGCTGATTTGCTTTCGAGTGTTGCAGGGAATTTGCGGCGGCGGTCTGGCGCCGGTGGAACAGGCCATTTTGGTCGACACGTTTCCGGCATCGAAACGAGCGGCGGCGTTCGGGCTGTACAGCATGGCCATCGTGACTGCGCCGGCGTTGGGTCCGCCCTTGGGCGGCTGGATCACCGACACACTGAACTGGCGCTGGGTCTTCTTCATCAATGTGCCGATCGGGCTGTTGTCTCTGATGCTGAGCAGCCGTCTGGTGTCCGATCCGCCGGAGTTTACCAAACAGGTGGCGGAAGCGCGGCGCGGCGGAAAGTTGCGGATCGACTACGTAGGCATTTCACTGATCGCCTTGGGATTCGCTTTTCTCGAAGCGGTGCTCGATCGCGGCCAGCAGGAAGACTGGTTTGAGAGCCACTTCATCACCTGGTTCCTGACCATTGGCGTGGCGGCGTTGGCTACCGCGGTGGCGTGGGAATGGCGGCATCCCGACCCTGTGGTCGAGATCCAGCTACTGCGCGAGCGGAACTTCGCTCTGGCGAATTTCCTGTACTTTCTGTTCTCCTTTGTGCTGTTCGGAAGCACGGTGCTGATTCCGCAGATGCTTGAATCCTTGTACGGGTACACGGCGACGGATGCGGGCCTGGTGCTGGGCCCGGGCGCGGCCGTGATTGTGGTGCTGGCGCCTTTGGTGGTGAGGCTGGTGCCGCGCGTGGGCGCCTCGCGATTGATCGCCTTCGCGTCGATCATCTTGTCGCTGGCGATGTGGAGATTTTCGAGTTTCGATCTGTCGGCCGACTATTCGCATGAGGCCTGGACGCGGGCCTATCAGGGGTTGGGACTGGCGTTCTTCTTTGTGCCGGTGAGCCAGGTGGCCTACTCATTTCTGCCGCGCGAGAAGAACAACAAAGGATCGAGTTTGACGAATCTGTTCCGGAACCAGGGCGGCAGTTTTGGCATCGCTTTGATGACTACGCTGCTGGCGCGGCGGCAACAATATCACCAAAGCGTTCTGATCGCTCAGAATTCGTTTGGAGCGGCTTCCACGGAAGCGGTGACCCGGTTGAAGGCCGTCCTGATTAACGCCGGACTGAACTCGAATGACGCAGTGCTCCAGGCGCAAGGCAGACTGTACGCGCTGGTCAAACAGCAGGCGGCGATGCTGGCGTTTCTGGATTGCTTTCGAATGTTAGCGGCAGTGGCGATTCTGGCTTTGCCGGTGGCGCTGTTCATTAAACCTTTTGGAACGGGGAAAAAAGATGCTTAGCTCGACACCAAATCTTTCTGAAGCGGCGCGAGTGGCGGAACAGTTTGGGTGGACGGACCGGTTGGGCGAATCGCCGTGAAGCAGCTAGGTCACGGCCCGGCTGTGATGCAGGTGCATGGCTGGGAAGGCAGGCTAGCGATTTGGCCGCATTTGTGCCTGGCTTGTTGAGCGCCGGTTATCGCGTGATCGCTCCGGATCTGCCGGCGCACGGCGAATCTGAAGGCGAGACCCCGTCGATTCCGCTGTGCGCCGACGCGTTGATCGCCGTACAACGGAGCGTTGGCCCGGGCGTTTTACGAACACTTCGGCTTGAGTCCGTTCCCGAGCGACCCCTATCATCTTTTCCGCCTGCTTTAAGGACATTCGCGGCGGCCGGAAACCGTGAATTGCAGATTTTTTGCCATCCAGCGCCGGTCGTCAAGAAAGTTGACACGAGTTTCCACCCACCGATGGTGGTCAGGCGGCGCTTGGCGCGGCGATATCCTCGACGTTTTCGAAGTCCAGAGGCGGGCTGGGAGGGGCAGTGATGGCGTCCATCATTTTGAAGAAAGCCTCTTGCTCGGCTTTTTGCGAAACGAAAGTTTGCTTGGGTGCAGCGAGCCGCTCGCGCTGGAGCTTCTTGAGTGTTTCCAGCGATTTGAAGAAGGTGCGCTCGAAGCCTGTGGCATAGCGTTGCAGCAGGGCGAGGAGTTTGGTGTCGAGGGCTTCGGTGTCAAAGGCCTGGTCCTGACGGCGGCGTACGCGCTCCAGGCGCCAGTGGGCTTGGGCCATTTCTTCGACGAGCAGTTTTTCGGTGGGCGTAGCGGGCTGATGTTCTTTGAGTAGGCCTCGCCGGAGAAATTGAAATTGGGCGGGGTCTTCGCCTGCGAGAACGACCATTCTCGAAGTGAGGCCGTGGGACATCGCATTCATGGATGAAGCGGATTTGCCTTCAGGTGTGCGGGGACCGGTTTGCATAGATTAATCCTTTCGCTATGACGATAGCAGGCGAGGGGCTAAAAACAGGTCTGCGCGGATGGAACAATGGGACGGAAGCGGCTGATCTGGCTGGGCTTGGGAGAATTTTTGAGTGCGGTGACTGGGTTTCGTAGGATAGCGCGTTTCGGGGTGGGCGCAGGATTGTAGATACAGGCGCAAAAAGAAATCTGACGATTTGTATGATTACAGTTTCATCCGAGGAGACAGATTATCGGAAAATTAGGTTGAGGCAAACGCAATGAAGGAAACAGCGCAGCAATACATTTGGCGGGTAACCGGCTACGTCGAAGGGAAGCGCCCTCTGGCAGTTCAGGCTGCCACAGCCAAGAAACTCGAGCGGATGATCGAGGGCGTGCCTACGGCTAAACTGCGCAAGCGGCCCGCGGCCGGCAAGTGGTCGGTCAGTGAGATCGTCGCACATCTGGCCGATACGGAAGTCATCGTCGCTTTTCGTATGCGAGTGATTCTGGCCGCGCCGGGGTCTCCCGTGGCAGCGGTGGATCAGGATTCCTGGGTGACGAGCGGGCATTATGAGAAGCGCGATCCCCGCAAATCGGTCGAGCTGTTTCGCGTAGTCCGCGAAGCCAATCTCGCCTTGTTCAAATCGCTGACGCCGCAGCAGTGGAAGCATCATGGGATGCATTCCGAGCGCGGGCGGGAGACGATTGAGCAGATTGTCCGCATGTATGCCGGACACGATATCAACCATCTGCTGCAGATGGAGCGGATCTTGTCAGCGTAAATCAATCGGGCGGCTGCTGGTCTCCGGTTCCCAGCTTGGACGCTGTCCCTTCCGGTATTGCTGATCGCTAACGTGCTCCATCCAGTTGACGACCTTGCCGTCGAGCTTTTCCTGGATTGCGATGTGCGTCATCGCCGTGGTCTGTGTAGCGCCATGCCAGTGCTTCTCGCCCGGTGAGAACCAAACCACATCGCCGGGCCGGATCTCCTCGATTGGTCCACTCTCGCGCTGAGCCCAGCCGCAGCCGGCCGTGACAATCAGCGTCTGACCAAGCGGGTGCGTATGCCAAGCCGTCCGGGCGCCAGGCTCAAAGGTGACGCTCGCGCCCTGCACAAATGCCGGATCCGGCGCCTGAAACAGCGGATCGATTCGCACGGTCCCGGTGAACCACTCGGAGGGCCCTTTTGCCGAAGGTTGTGTGCCCGCTCTTTTGATTTCCATATGCTCCATCCTCTCAAGAGCTATTTGTCGCGCGGCGTGATTTGACTGTAGCGGAGCGCGCGCGTGCGCCTATCATCGGTTTCAGGTAAGGACTGCCACGGTACTTCGCCCGGTAGGCGTCGTCAACCCGGTTGTTGATCGGTCCGTCCACCGGCGCAAAGGAGACCTCCTTCGTCATGCCAGCGGCGACGATCCGTCCCGCCCGCTGCCGTAACGCGGCCTGGTACCAACGAGAGTCCGGCCCGTTGTAGCCGCGCACGTACAAAGCGTCATCCACTGCCACAGACCAGATCCAGGTCGGGGTGCCGTACGTCATCCCGTCTTCACGGAACGGTGCGATGTGCAGGTCATCGGCCTCTGCGATCTTGCGCACTTCTTCTTTCTGCCAGGTGGTCATTGAACTCACTCTAGACTAGCGATACGTCATTCGCTCTAACTCCTCGGGGTACCGAGCGCCTTGCACGGCGATCTTTGCGGAGGCGAGATCGATCTCGCGCAGATCATCGGGAGTAAGTTCTAAGGCAGCTGCTCCGATATTCTCCTCGACGCGCGCCAGCTTGGTGGTGCCTGGAATTGGCACGATCCATGGCTTCTGCGCAAGCAGCCAGGCGAGCGCAATCTGAGCGGTTGTCGCCTTCTTCCGTTCAGCGATGGCGCCAAGCAGATCAATCAGGGCCTGGTTGGTTTTCCGCGCGTCCGGTGTAAAGCGAGGGATACGGCTGCGGAGGTCGGTGGTCGAGAACGAAGTGTCCCCGGTAATCTTTCCTGTAAGGAAGCCCTTGCCTAGAGGACTGTACGGAACAAAGCCGATCCCGAGTTCCTCGAGCATTGGTAATACTTCGGCTTCCGGACGTTTCCACCACAGAGAGTATTCGCTTTGAACGGCAGCGACCGGCTGAACGGCGTGCGCGCGGCGGATCGTCTGTGCCGCCGCTTCAGACATGCCGAAGTGCTTTACCTTGCCTTGCTGAATCAGGTCCTTTACCGCTCCCGCCACGTCTTCGATTGGCACTTCCGGGTCAACGCGGTGTTGATAAAAGAGATCGATTGCGTCCACCCCGAGTCTCTTCAGCGAGCCCTCCACGCCCTGCTGGATGTACTGCGGCCGGCTGTCCAGACCTACGGAACGCGGAGCGCCATCGAGCTCGAATTTGAAGCCGAATTTGGTCGCTATCGTGACCTGCCCACGGAAGGGCGCGAGGGCTTCGCCCACGAGTTCCTCGTTCGCGAACGGGCCATAGACTTGAGCGGTATCGAAGAATGTGACGCCGCGTTCGACCGCTGCGCGGATCACGGAGATCATCTCCCGCTTGTCTCCGGCCGGACCGTAACCGCTGCTCATGCCCATGCAGCCGAGGCCGATCGCCGAAACTTCCAAGTTACTCTTTCCAAGTTTGCGTGTTTGCATTGTTTTCCGTCCTCTATTTTAATTTCCGCGCCGCACTATCCGAGCTGGCGCCGCCGACCAGCGCACCGCCGATATCGGCTGGACTTTCGGACCGCTCCCTGGGCTGTCACAGGTCCTTAGTAGCGTTCCCAGACAACTCTCCAGTGCTCATCGGGGCGAGCCGACTTCACGATGAGCCGTTGGCCCGAAAACTGGTACGCACGCGGCAGGTCTTGGCCAATCAGTGTCCGCACCAGCGCGCCCTCAACATGAAAAGTGAAAGTTTGAGCGCGTTCGTCGATCTCATATGTGCCGTAGGAGGCTTCGTAGCCGCCTTGCGAATATTGCTCAGACCCGGCAGGGGCTTCCGCTTGCGGTTCGCGTTGCATGACCTGGACGGACATGTGACCGTCGCGCGTGTAAGCCAGCAAACCGGAGCAGTCGATTTTGTGAACTTTCCCGTCCGCGCCTGCCTGTTCGAGCGAGGTCAGCCGCCATGCTCCGACGAACCGGTCCCGCACGCCGTTATCGCCGCGGCGACCCTGGCGGCCAGGCTGGGCCGTGGCACTGAATGCGGCGATACCGACAAACAAAAACACAAGGCCAATCGGAAGCAGGCTCTTCATGTTCGGCTCCTCTGTATTTGCACCATTCCAAAGTACCGGGAAGCAGCGCCGCAGCGCTTTCCCAATCCTGCCGATTCTTTGCCTATTCCTGCTTTGATATCGACTTTCGTGCACAGGGGCGGCTATTCAGCGGTAGGCTGGAAAGGGAGAAGTCAAAACAAAGTGGCGAAACAGAAAGTAGCGGCAATCGAAAGGCGGAAGGCGCTGGCCCGCAAAATTGCGGTGCATGCACCATCGCCAGGAGAGCATTCTACCGCCGTACCCGGTCTGGTACTGTACCGTCGAACGACGCCAACGGCGTGTTATCGAGCCACCTACGAGCCCAGCCTGACCGTTTTTGCGCAGGGGCGCAAGCGCATCAATCTGGGAGGAACGGAGTATCTCTGCGATGAGTCGTCTTTTCTCCTTTCGTCGATCGACGTTCCCGCTCAAAGCCAAATCGTCGAAGCCTCGGAACAGGCGCCGCTGCTCTCGATGTATCTCTGGCTCGATATGCCGACAGTGCGGGAGGTCCTGAGCCAGGAAGATCTTCCGGAACCCGAGACCGCTATTCAATCGCGCGGGCTCGCTGTCGGTGAGACGACCGCCGGGTTGCTGGGCGCGTGCGCCCGGCTGATCGACCTTCTCGATACTCCTGAGGACATACCGTTTCTCAGCCACTTGATACAACGTGAAATCGTCTACCGCATCCTCCGAACTCCCCAAGGAGAACGCCTGCGCGCCATCGCGACGAGAGGCGACCTCAGTCACAGAACGGCCAGGGCGATCGCCTGGCTCCGGGCCAACTACGCCAAGCCGTTGCACATGGAGGAACTGGCAGCGATTGCGCGAATGGGAGTGTCAACGCTCCACCATCAGTTCCGTGCATTGACAACCATAAGCCCGCTGCAATACCAGAAGCAGCTCCGGTTGCAGACAGCACGGCAGCGCATGCTTATGGACGGGTTGGATGCCACGAGCGCAGCGTACGAAGTAGGCTACGAGAGCCTAAGCCAGTTCAGCCGGGAGTACGGGCGTTTCTTCGGCCAGCCACCCGTGCGCGATATCAAAGCCCTGCGAGAGGGCAAGGCCGGGGCGATCGACGCCGCTTAATTAACGCTGGATCGCCCGGTTGGCTAAGGACGGCCACTGCATCGCCGCCGGGACGATTGTCGGCTCCATCGAGCGGCCATGTGGCTAATCTGTTGACATTTCTTGCATCCTTGTTTACTCTAGGTATGTTGCAACTATGCCTATGGCGTCGTCAAAAAACACAGCGCAGCGCGATTTGTTTCCTGGCGCTTTGGAAATGATGATTCTTCGGTCGGTTCTGCGCCAACCCATGCACGGCTATGCCCTCGTGCAACATATCAAGCAGAGGTCGAACGAGCTTCTGCAGGTGGAGGAAGGTTCGCTTTACCCAGCCCTGCAGAGATTGCTCAAAGACGGGCTGCTGAGGGCCGATTGGGAGATTTCACCATCGAAGCGAAGAGTTCGCACTTATCGCATAACGCCGGCAGGAAAGAAGCGGCTCGAGCGGGAGGTGTCCAGTTTTGAACGAATGCTCGAAGGGATCACGCGGGTGATTTCGCCGGCGGAGTCATAGGAGCCCAGTCGAAGGAGCAATGTTATGTGGTTCAGGCAGCTCTGGATGCGCCGAAGGATCTATAGTGATTTGGCCGAAGAGATCCGGCAACATCTGGACGAGAAGAGGGAAGAACTGATGGCGGAAGGAATGAGCCGTGAAGAGGCGGACGGCACAGCCAGGCGTCATTTCGGGAATGTCACTCGGATGGAGGAGCGCGGGCGGGAAACCTGGATGTACCCTTTCATTGAAGGCCTCTGGGGAGATCTGATCTATGCCTTGCGCCAGCTCAGAAAGAATCCCGGTTATGCATTCACAGCAATCCTGACCCTTGGGTTAGGCATCGGCGCGACTACGGCGGTGTTCAGCCTGGTGAATGCGGTGCTATTGCGGCCATTGCCGTTTCCCGAATCGGACCGCTTGATGTGGCTTAGTCAGCAGGACCACTCGCTTGCCGGCTCGGCAGCGGAGTCTCTCAGCTATCCGGATTATTTTGACTGGCGTGCGCAGAACCATACTTTCAGCGGACTGGCATCTTACGTAGGAAGTGGAGTGATTCTGCAGACCAAAGGTGAGGCGCGCCGATTGGATTCGCAAACTGTTTCGTCGAATTTCTTCGACGTACTCGGTGTTGCTCCGATACTGGGCAGGAATTTCGGGTGGGACGATGAGAAGCCCGGTAACCGCACTGTGATGTTGAGTTATGAGCTGTGGCAGTCGGAGTTCGGTTCGGCGCGGGAGATCGCCGGCTCCTCGATCGACGTCGATGGTCACAACTATCGAGTGGCGGGAGTGATGCCGAAGGGGTTCCAGTTTCCGCTGGGAAATCCGGCGCCGGCCCTCTGGAAATCGCTTGCCGAAGAAGGCGAGGGGAAAGAACCCGCAACAGGGCAGCGCGGTTTCGATGTTTTGGGCGTGATTGGGCGGCTCAAGCCGAAGGCAACGCAAGAACAGGCCAAGGCCGACCTCAGTGTGATTGCGGGGAATCTTGCCCAGCAATATCCAGACAACAACAAACAATACTATTCGGCGTTGGTAAAGCCGCAACTCGAATCCATAACTGGCAGTGTCAGACCGGCCATGCGCTTGCTGCTCGGGGCAGTGACGTTAGTGTTGCTGCTGGTTTGCGCCAACGTCGCGGGGCTTTTGCTTGCGCGCGGCTACTCGCGCGGCAGTGAGTTCGCCGTCCGTATAGCGATTGGCGCGGGCAAAGCCGTCATCATTCGGCAAGTGTTGGTAGAGTCCGTTACTCTTTTTCTCTGTGGTGGCGCGGCAGGACTGGCGCTCGCCGCCGGTTTGGTGCATGCGGCACAGAAGCTTATGCCAGTTGACATTCCGCGTCTCGAAATGGCGACAGTGGATGCTCCTGTGCTCCTGTTTGTCCTGCTGGTCTCGCTGATCACCGGGCTGGTTTTCGGGGCATTTCCCGCCTGGCGGGTTTCGCAATCGGCGCCGCAGGGCGGTCTCCGTGAAGGTTCCCGGGCTGTGTCCGGAGGCCGTCAACAACATCGGCTGCACGCTGGATTAGTGATTGCGCAAACGGCGATCGGAGTGGTGCTGCTGATTGGCTCAGGACTGCTGATGCGCAGCTTCGTTCGCATTATCAATGTCGACCCGGGTTTTGATCCAACTCATCTTTCGACAAGCCGTGTCGCAGTATCGTTTGACTTGTTGAAACACGATCAACATTTCCTCTTTTATCAGCGCCTCCTGGAGCGTATCTCGGCCTTGCCAGGCGTGCGGTCGGCATCGGCGGGATGGCCGCTGCCGATGAGTAACAGCTCCGCCTCCATCTCCTTCAACATCGCGGGGCGGCCGGTCGCCAAAGGAGACGAACCCAGCGAGTCGCTGGGCATCGCCATGCCCCGATATTTTGAAACGATGGGGATCCCGCTGATCGCCGGACGTACGTTTGACGATCGGGACGGCTTTGTGGGCCGGCCTACGATCGCGATCAATCAGGCATTCGCCACGAAATATTTCCCGCACCAAAATCCGGTTGGCCAGCGCATGCAAGTTCGTCTGGGGGATGGGGCCTTCAACCACCCCGTCCGCGAAATCGTCGGAGTGGTTGGGAACATTAAGCGCAAAGGATTGACCGCGGACGCAGATCCTCAATTTTACTTACCCTATGCACAAGCGGTGATCACGAACCCTTTCCTGGTCGTTCGTACGAGCACTGAACCCGCGGCCATGCAACACGCGATCGGCGCGGCAATTCACGAGTTCGATAAGAGCGCGCCAGTCTATGAAGTTTCCACCATGGAACAGTACATTTCTAACTCGGTGGCACAGCCCAGGTTTCAGGCATTCCTGCTGGCCTGCTTTGGGGGGATAGGACTTATTCTTTCGGCAATCGGGTTGTACGGATTGCTTTCGTACATCGTGGTCCAGCGCACGTCCGAGATTGGTTTGCGGATGGCCCTGGGCGCGCAGCGATCCGATGTTCTCGGCATGATCGTCGGGCGCGGTCTGCTGCTGACTCTCATTGGTATCGCGACAGGCTTGGCAGCTTCGGCCGTCATTACTCGATTCATTTCGGAGATGTTGTTTCATATTCAGCCGACGGACCCGCTCACCTTCGCTCTGACCGCTGCCCTACTGCTTATCGCCGGCCTTGCCGCAAGCGGTTTGCCCGCATACCGCGCAGCTCGTCTCGACCCAATCCAGACATTGCGACAGCAATAGGCTCAAAACAGCATCCAGATGCCGGTAACCCGGAAGTTGGCCCTCAAAAGGTTCGAGCAGGAGAAGGTATTTAGGCTTGGCGATCTTGGAGACCGTCTATGGGTGCTCTTCAGCAAGGATGTAAATCCAGGCGCTCCGTTCGCCTTCTTCTGTGCTCACCGTTGTAACCACGCGCCGGTAGCCACTTCCTTCAAACTCGTCAAGACGAGCCCAATGCTCTGGGAGAGCCGTCGACTCGAAAAGGTCTACTCCTACTAAGGCGCCAAGCGGATCCAAAATCAACCCAGGAAAGCCCAGTGCAGCTCCCCATCCCGAAGAGAACAATTTGCCCTTCACTGTCCCGCGCCGCCAGTTCCCCGATAAAGCCGAGATCTGGTGATGGTTTACTCGGCCCGGGGCCAACGTTCCGTAAACGGCGAGCCTCGTATCGGGCGCCCCGTTGAGATCGTTTATTTCGTCCACAGATTCAGTATAGTGAGCTGTCTCTGGGACCGGCCTCGCGGTCCGGGCGTGGTGAGAGATTAGCCCCCACAACTCGACGGCGGGAGATGAGGGGCGAAACACCGCCGGCACGACACCATGCCGTTACGGATCAGACAATCAAACTGCCAAGCCGCCTTGGGGGAGCAGTCTCACTCCGTGCGTAGCGCCGTCAGCGGGTCTATTTTGATGGCGCGGCGCGCCGGCGCCCAGCAGGCGACGAAGGCCACCGCCGCCACCAGCGCGATGGCGCAGAAGTAGGTAAAAGGATCGTGCGCGCCGATGCCATAGAGAATCTGGCCGAAGAATTTTCCTCCCGCGAACGCCAGCGCGAAACCAAGCGTTGTTCCCACCGCCAGCAGCATGGCCGTCCGCGTCAGCACCACGCGCGCGACTTGCGATGGGGTGGCGCCCAGAGCCATGCGGATGCCGATCTCGCGTGTTCTTCTGGACACGGCGTAAGCCATGATTCCGTAGACACCGGTTGCCGCGAGCACCACGGCGAGCAACCCAAACGAGGCGAGCACCACGGCTACCAGCTTGGCGGGGAACAACGCGAGCGCAAGCGCGTTGGTCAAACTTTCATCGTCAAAAACGGTGAGCGACGGGTCCAGTTCCGTGACGGCGCGGCGCATGAGACGGACAGTCTCGGCTTCCGCCAGAGGCGAGCGCACCACTAGCGTTTGCCCGGGTGTCCAACTCTGGTCCATCGATTCAAAAATAGTGGGTGACGGTGTTTCCCCGAGAGAACGGTATTTCCCGTCCTCCACCACGCCGGCGATTTGGATCCATTTCCCGGTTGTGTTGTGGCGGAATCGCTTACCGACGGGATCCTCGCCGGGCAGGAGTTGGCGGACGAACGCCTCATTTACCAGAGCCACTAGCGGCGCGTCCCGATTATCGCGCTGGTCCAGGTCGCGGCCTGCGACCAGGCGCGTTCCCGCGGCTTCGATATAGCCGGGCGTGATGAAGTACATGTTGGCCAGAGGGACGTCGCCGGCGCGCGGCTCCGGCTTGCCTTCCACATAGACGCCGCTGTTGGAAATATTCAGAGTCAGCGGCAGGCCGTCTATGGCTCCGGCTTGCCTTCCACATAGACGCCGCTGTTGGAAATATTCAGAGTCAGCGGCAGGCCGTCGATGGCTCCGGCAGCCTGAATTCCCGGCAGGGAGCGGACTTTATCGAGCAGGCGGCGCTGGAACTGGCGGCCGCGCGCCTCATCGTAGCCTTGGGCGGCGAAATCGTAGGACAAGACGGCGGCGTGTTGCGGCTCGAGTCCGAGCTTCAGGCTGAGCGCGTGCTGCAAGCTGCGCACTACCAGAATGCTGCCGACCAGCAAGACAATGGACAGAGCGACCTGCGTGGTGACCAGAATGTCGCGCAGGTTCAGACGGCGAAGTTTTTCCGAGGGCGCTTGGTTCTTGATGGCCCCCACCAGACTCGAGCGCGTGGCTTGCAGGGCAGGCGCCAAGCCGAACAGGATCGCGGTGAGGAGCGCAACCACGGCGGTAAACAGCAGAACGCGCGTGTCCATGACCACGTGAGGAATCACCGGGATGTCCACCGGGGGACGCCATACGTTGACCAGATCGTTGAGCCAGTAAGCGAGCAGGATTCCCGCCGTACCGCCCGCGATGGAGAGCAGCAGGCTCTCAGTGAGCAGTTGGCGGAGAAGCTGGCCGCGGCTGGCGCCCAAAGCGAGACGGATGGCGGTTTCCTTGCGACGGTCAGCCGCGCGCGCGAGCAACAGGCTGGCGAGATTGACGCAGGCGATGAGCAGGACCAGGCCCGCGACGACCATCAATACGGCCGAGAATCCGGTGATAGCTCCGCGCAGAAAATTGCCCGCCATGCCGGGCGGCGAGAGCACGATGGAAACGCCTGCGTTGTCTTTCGGATATTCACGGGCCAGCTCGGTGGCGATGGAGTCGATGGCCGCCTCCGCGCTTTTTAAAGAAACGCCCGGTTTCAGGCGGCCGATCGCCAGGGCATTGCCGTCGCCTCGGTTGTCCAGCCATTTGTCTTGCTCAATCTGCTCCGCCATGGCCATGGGAACGAAGATTTCTGGAGTGTAAATGAGTTCGGTTCCAATAAATGCCCGCGGAGTCACGCCGGCGATGGTGTATTCGAGGCCACCGATCTTCACTTTCCTGCCGGCGATATCGGGGTCGCCACCAAAGCGAGTCCGCCAGCAATTGTAGCTGATGACCGCTATGGGATGGCCGCCGCGGTTGACGTCATCGGCGGGATGCAACACGCGGCCCAGGAGGGGTTGGACGCCCAGCATGTCGAAGTAATTTCCGCTGACCTCATAGCCCCAGAGACGGATGTTCTGAGCCTCGCCGCGGCTGATGTTCACGGCGATGAAGCGGTACGTGGCGAGGCCGCTGAGGACGGTGTTGCGGTCGCGATAATCCTTGTAATCGGGATAGGAAATCGTGGGGAATTGCGCCTTGGAGGTGCGCATGTTGAAGGACACGAGCTGGCTCTGGTGTTCGACCCCGAACGGCCGGAAGACGACGGCGTTGACCAGCGAGAAGATGGTGGTGTTGGCGCCGATGCCGAGGGCCAGCGTCACGATTGCGGCGGCGGTGAAGCCGGGGCTGGAGCGGAGGCGCCGGAAGGCGCAGGTCAGGTCGTGGCGCAACATGCCGGTTTTCAGGCACGTTGAGAGCCGTCTGCGGCTTCGGATTGTCAAGGGCATGGGGGTGAAGAGTGCGCGATTTTGGGACGGAGAGGCGCGGGGGCGGGCAGTGGGGGTAGGAAGTTGCACGCCGCGTTGAGTCGGTGGAAATCCCCAGCGCGAAACCGATCAGCCCCAGAAATGTCAGCGACTTGACTACGGTTCGAGAACGATCAAACGATCCCGCGAATTGAGCAACTCAGCGATGCGGATCGCATTGCGCCGAAGCACGTCGGCCGAGAATGACGATCTTCGAGCGCGGCGACTGTCCGACTGGAGATTCGAAATCGCTGTCGGTCGAAACGAGGATGAAGTCGTGACCTATGGCATATTCCAAAATCTTGCGGTCGCCGAGCGCTCAAGCCCATTCCTGAAGGGCGCTTTCCGAGTCCGGGAAGAGGTCGTGTAGTAGTTGAACCAGCCTCGGAGAAAGGCTTTCGTCGAAGAGCAGCTTCACCCTCTGAGGACTTTGTTCCCGGCCGCTAATTCGGGAGCATACGCGTAAACAGCGAGGAAGTCATCTGGTTCGAGTTGTGGATAATCTGGCAGGATTTGCTGCTGGGTCGCTCCACTCGAGAGCCATTCGAGAATCTCCTGCACGGTGATCCGGTGGCCGCGGATGCAAGGTTTACCGAATCGCACGGCGGAATCGATGGTGATCCGATCGAGCGGTGAATCGTGACTTACCTGCATCCGTTCCCCACGTTCCATTGTATAACTGGCATAGATCTGAACGATCAAAGGCTGGTCGCGGTGCATGCGGTGGCGCTTGCCATCTTCTCCATGAACGCAGACGGCAACGAGCTACCGCGGATGTCACCGGCGCCACCAAATTAGTAGAGCAGTGTAGCTCCGCCAGCCTGGGACGTTGATGCAGGTGACGAGGCGGCGCTACCCGCGTCTCCTCTGCTTGGCCTCGCGCCGAGGCCGACAAGGCGATCCCGGCCGGTACAATGAAAGCAAAATGAAAATCATCGTGACCGGGGGAGCGGGGTTTATTGGTTCGGCGTTTGTCCGGTTGATTCTGAATTCGGAACGGGACGTCGAGATTGCCGTTTTGGACAAGCTGACTTACGCGGGCAATCTCGAGAATCTCGAGCCGGTCGCCGCCAATCCGCGCTACCGGTTTGTGAAAGGCGATATCTGCGACCGCGAGTTGGTGCGCAATCTTCTCGAAGAAACGAAACCGGACGCCCTGGTGCATTTCGCGGCCGAGTCGCACGTGGACCGGAGTATTTATGCGCCGCAACCGGTCTTTGACACCAATCTGGGCGGGACTTTCTCGCTGCTCGAGAGCATGCGCGGGCAGCGCGTGGAACGCTATGTACATGTGTCGACGGACGAGGTGTATGGAAGTTTGGTTGAGCCGCTCGAAGCCGACGAAAGTTATCCGCTGCAGGCGAGCAGTCCGTACTCGGCCGCCAAAGCCGGGTCCGATTTGATGGCGCTGGCGTATTACAAGACCTACAAGCTGCCGGTGATGGTTACGCGCGCCTCTAATAACTATGGGCCGTACCATTTCCCGGAAAAGTTGATTCCGCTGATGATTTCGAACGCGCTCGAGGACCAGGCGCTGCCGATTTACGGGGACGGCATGCAGGTGCGCGATTGGTTATATGTCGAGGATCATTGCCGGGCGATCTGGAGCGTGCTGCGGAAGGGGCGCGCCGGCGAAATTTATAACATTGGGGGCAACCGGTCGCTGACAAACAAAGAAGTGGTCGAGCGGATTTTGGCCATTACCGGAAAGCCGGCCAGCCTGATGCGGAGTGTTCCCGACCGGCCCGGGCACGACCGGCGGTATGCGTTGTCGAGCGCGAAACTGGAGAAAGAGACGGGCTGGCGTCCGGAAATGGATTTTGAACGCGGGCTGGCTTTGACGGTGGAGTGGTATAAAGCCAATGCGGGCTGGGTGCGGCGCGTTAAATCCGGGGAATATCAGTCTTATTACGCGCAGAATTATGAAAATAGGAAGGTGAATGCTTAACGGCTTGCTATTAGCCACCGCGCGGGTTAACAACCCGCGGCAGGTTGACAACCTGCCCCACATTTTATGCGGTTGCGGCGTGGAGGCCCAGGTCCGCCAGACAGGGCAGGTGCGGCCGGACGGGCTCCGGGAGGATTACGGGTAGCTGGGTGAGCAACTCCTCGCAATGTTGCACTACCTGGGCGCAACGTTTGCCGGGTTGGGAGGAGTCGAAGCGCAGAATCTCCATCTCACATTGGTACTGGGGATCGAAATAGGGCGGGAGTTCCCGTCCGAACGCGCATAAGGAGCTGCCGCCGAGCCGGCGCAGGATGGAGGACGATCCGTGTTTCGTGGTGGCGGTGGTGATGCCGAGCGCGCCGCCGAAAAAACGCGCCAGAGCGTAGGCGGTAGCCACCATGCGGGCCGCTTCTAAACTGTGGCGCAACTCCTCGATAATCACCCAGCCGCCCATCTCGACGTAAGAGTAATTGAGTTGCCGGGCGCGCGCCATTTCCGCGCCGATGGCTTCTTCCAAGACCGGACGCCACTGGGGATCGGAGGCTAGCGGCGTGTAAAAGACGCGCAAGTCGGTCCAATGCGTGGTGTTGGCATGCGGCAGGTAGCGCATGCAGGAGACCACCTTGCCGGTGCAGTCGGTCCCGACGAGGTGAATTCCGCGGTCGTCGGCGGGTTGGACATGGCGCCCGTCCAGAGTCAATTGCCAGGGGTTGATGGCATTCTCTTCGAGCGCCACCCGGCCGCGAAAGCGTTGCACTTCGGCCAGCAGGCGCTGGTGCTCGTCATCGTCCACGACCAGCCGAGCGAACTGCTCACAGGGCGCCAGCGAGGCGCCGGCCCGGCCGGGAAACAGCAGCGAAAGAGTTCTCAGGGACTGACCCGAGGAGGTCGAACGGGCCGAAATGGATGCGAACTGCATGGCACACTTGAAGAACTGATGACTCAACTGATGGCTTGTTATCGACACCGCCGCAAGCGGGCTTTACACAATCGAGTACTGTAAGAGCGTTTTGCGTGAGTGGCGGTAAGTTGCCTGATAGGATTTCAGGTGTTGAGCCGATAAGTTGATAAGGGACCGGTGCCGTTTCGAACAGCAGGTCCTGGGAGAAAAATGGTGGTTGTTTATGACCGTCTCTGTTTGACAGCCCTGCTGGCCGCGTGCTTTCTCAGCTTCGCCTGGGGCATGCGGTATTTCTTCCAGCATACGGAGAATTGGTCGACGGGAATGAAGATCACGCAAATGTGCGGCACCGTTTTTGCGGTGCTGCATTTGGGCGCCATTTTGTTAGGGAGTCTGGGCGCGGTTGGTATTGCGGCAGGTCTCTATCTCTGCTCGCTGGCGCTGTTCTGGTGGGCCATTCGGACCAACCGGCCGCACCCCTTATCAGCGGCATTTCTGGACGACCTACCGGTTCACTTGGTGGAGCGCGGGCCCTACCGATATGTCCGCCATCCCTTCTACACCTCCTATTTGCTCGCCTGGCTAGCCGGTGTGGTTGCGGTGGGACGTCTGTGGCTGACGCCCACGCTGCTGGTGATGTTGGCAATCTATTGGCAGGCATCGCAGGCCGAAGAAGGCAAATTTGCGCGCGGCAACCTGGCCGCGGCATACGAGGCGTACCGGGCGAAGACGGGAAGGTTCCTGCCGAATCTGTGGAAACTTGCGGGCGTCGGCAATCGCCCGCCGACGGTGGCGCCATCGATCGTAGAGAAATGCGGGGTAAAAGATGCGCCTCGCCTGGACTAACATTGCGCACGACAAAACCCGCTTCTTCGTCGCCGTCCTGGGGATTACCGGAGCGGTTTTTCTGATGGTGTTTCAGGGCAGCATTCTGCTGGGCTTTTTGCAGGCCGCTTCGAAAATTATCGACACCACGGGAGCGGATCTTTGGATTACCGGCCGCGGCGTTTCTTGCTTCGAATTTCCGGTGACTATCGAGAGGCGCATTATGGAGCTGGCGCACAGCGTACCCGGCGTAGCTGAGACAAGCCGCATCTGCACCAGTCAAGTGGAACTGCGGAAACCGGATGGAAACCAGCAATTAGTGGTGCTGATTGGCGCGGATGCAGAAGTGGGAAATCGTTTTCCGATGCCACGCATAGCGGGACAGGGGGCGGTTGAGCCGGAGTCCATTCTGGTCGACGAAAGCAATGCGGCTCTGCTCGATCTGACGCACTATCCGCAACAAGTGGAGTTGAACGACCAGCGGGCGACGATTCTGGGCCAGACCTCCGGATTCGGGTCGTTTCTGGGCAGTCCTTATGTGTTTACGTCGTATGGCGACGGAGCGCGCTACATTCGCTTGAGCCCGGATATGACCATGTTCATTTTGGTCCGCGTGAGCCCCGGAACGCCGGTCGAGACGGTGCGGGAGGCCCTACAGAAACGCCTGGTTAATGTCGATGTGTGGACTCGGGAAGATTTTTCGCGCAAAGCGCGCCTGTACTGGATTACGCAGACCGGCGCTGGAGGGGCAATTCTGATGGCCGCCTTCTTGGGCTTTCTGGTCGGGCTGGCGATTGTGTCGCAATCGATCTACGCCACCACCATGGAGAACATCGAGGAGTTCGCCACTCTCAAAGCCATTGGCGCTTCGCACGGCTTTATTATCCGCATCATCGTTCTGCAAGCGTTGCTGTGCGGGATCGTGGGGTATGCGCTCGGCGTGTTGGTCACGGCGCCGGTAGTTCACATAGCCGCGGCCAGTATCTCCTGGGTGAGCCTGCCGCTGTGGCTGCCGGCGGTGGTGTTCCTTCCAGCACTGCTGATGTGCGTGCTGGCTTCCGTACTCTCGATTCGCACGGCGCTGTCGATCGAGCCGGCCCGGGTGTTCCGTGCCTGAACCGGTTTTGGCGGTTCAACAAGCGTCGCTGGCTTACGGCGCCGCCGGCGCGCGAGTGCAAGCGTTAGCGGACGTTTCTATGGTGTTCGCAGGCTCCGCCGTCACGTTGATCATGGGGCCGTCGGGCAGCGGCAAGACCACCTTGCTCAGCGTCCTGGGCTGCCTGTTACGGCCGGACACCGGGCGGGTGCTGGTGGCGGGACAAGAAGCCGGTAAGCTGAGCGAAGCCGGGCGAACCTTGCTGCGGCGGCGGAATATCGGCTTTGTTTTTCAAGCGTTCCGGCTTTTCCGTTCGTTGAATTCCCTGCAGAATGTGATGCTGGCAGCGGAGATAGCGGGTACCGATGACGGAGCCATGAGCGAACGGGCCAAGCAACTTCTCCATCGCTTGGGGATGGGTCAAAAACTAACTGTTAAGCCGAAAGCATTAAGTGGAGGAGAAAAGCAGAGGATTGCCATTGCGCGGGCACTATTGTGCAAACCCAGAATTTTGCTAGCGGATGAACCCACCGCATCGCTGGATTCGCAGTCGGGCCGCCAAATTTGTGAAATTTTGTATGGCTTGGCGGAACAAGATGGGCATACGATAGTTGTGGTTTCGCATGACCCCCGGTGGGAGCCGTTTGCTCATCGCACCGTGGTGTTGGAAGATGGCCGCGTAGTAGATGACAGGAGCCGGATGCAATGAAGAAAAACTTGATACGACTGATGGCTTGTCTTGCAGGACTGGCGCTTGCCATGTTCCTGGTGAGGATGACGCCTGTCCAGATGGTAGCTGAGGCGAACCGGGTAGGTTCCCCATCCTCCCAAACCCGGCAGGAGCCGATCGCGCTGGCTTGTCCCGGGCGAATCGAAGGGAAGTCGGAAACGATCTTGGTCGGCGCGGCCACCGACGGTGTGATTCAAGCCATTCGCGTGCATGAAGGGGACGAGGTGAAGCAGGGCCAGGCCCTAGCTGAAATTGGGTGCAGCGACTTGCAATCCGCGCGAGAAGTAGCGAAGGCCGAGGCGGACAGCCTGCGGCAGACACGAGTGCGGCTGATGCATGGGAGCCGGGACGAAGTGCGGCAATCCGCGGCGCAGAAGACGATTGCCGCCCGCGCCGTGTTCGCGCAATCCAAAACGCAACTGGAACGGACATCGAAGTTGTGGGACGCCGCGGCAACCTCACGGGCGTCTCTGGAGCAGGCTAAGCGGGACTACGACGTTGCCGACGCGGAGTTGAAAGAATGCATCCGCAATGAAGAACTTGCCAATGCGCCTCCGCTGGCGGAAGAATTAGCCAAGGCCGACGACGACATCCGGGCCGCGGAAGAGCGCATCCAATTGGCCGAGGAGAAACTCGGCAAGTGCATCGTGCGCGCGCCGCAGGACGGCACCATCCTGCGGGTGCATATGCGCGCCGGGGAGTCCTTCGCGCTGCTTTCTCCCAAGCCGCTCTTCAGCATGGCCGATCTGTCGATCCGGCGGGTGCGGGCCGAAGTGGACGAAAAGGACATTCGATCGGTTCGAGTGGGGCAGCGGATTCAGATCTCGTCGGATGCCGACCCGCGCGATCGCGCCACGGGCACAGTGGTCAAGATCGCTTCCATGATGGGGCGTAAGAGCGTATTCACCGGGCAACCGACCGACAAGAGCGACCGGGACATTTTAGAGGTACTGGCCGACCTGGACGCGGCGGCTGCTGAAAACTTACCGGTCGGGTTGCGCGTTACGGTGGATTTTCTCCGATAGACGGAGAATTTTTCCGCGGATGATCTACCTTTCTTACTAAGGTGATAGGAACAATGCACTTGGCTAGCGGCTTCGGCGGCAGTGTAAACAGACGCCTGGTTCTTTTGGCGCCACCCAACCAGCCACACACCTCATTGAGGGGAGTGGTGACACTACCCAGCAAAGATTTGAAGGGTACGGACCATCCACTGCTGTCGTCGCTCCAGAGACTACGAGGCCGGATTTGCGTGCGCGAAGGTGTCGTGCTGCCGTCTGAGCTGACCTCCGATGGCAGACATGTGCAGCCCGCCGACTACACCAGTTGGCACATCCTATGCACCGATGACCACAGTCAAGTGCATGGCTGCGTCCGCTATCAGATGCACGCCGGAAACGTAAAATTCGCGGACCTGGGCGTGGCGCATTCTCCACTAGGCCGATCCCCTAGGTGGCAAACCAAGCTGAGGGCGGATGTAAACCAGGAGTTGGCTACGGCGCGGCGAAGGAAGCTGGCCTATGTAGAGGTGGGAACCTGGGTCGTTTCCGAAAGCCTTCGTCACTCGGGCGAAGCGGTTCGTATAGTGATGGCCGTTTATGCATTAGCCCGCGCCATGGGTGGAGCATTGGGTATCGCCACCGCAACCACCCGCCACAACTCGGCGCTGATACTGCACCGCTTGGGTGGAGAACCGCTCGATTTGCCGGCCTATTACGATCCCCGTTACCGTTCGGTCATGAGGGTCCTGCGTTTTGACTCATCCCGCCCTAACTATCGGTACCTCAACGCGATCGACTCGTTTGAACCTTCGTTGGCGCATGAGCCGATGACGTATCCGCAAACGGCGGCAGCGTATGCAGCGGTGGCTGCATCCGCTTAAACACCCACAGCTTAAAAGACAAACTTCCAGTAAAGCTTCGATTATTTAAAAACATTTTCTAGCGAAAATGTTTTTCTTCGCGCTTTGTTCGTTTCTCGGTTCTAGAACCGGTTCAAATTTAGTCAAAAAGTACCAATTACCCTTGCTGCTTAGGGGCCTTCTAGGTTACGTTACTGAGAGCACCTTCCCCAGGAGGACCTTGCATCGAATGAACCCTATACTAAAAACAATAACAATTACAGCACTGCTTTCTGCTTCAACCGTTTTCGCTTCGGTCACGGGAAGTTTTACTTCCGATGGAAACGGAACGGATACTACTATCACTCTGACCAGCATCAGTTTCGGTCCATCGCCGAACATCGTGGTAGTGAATTCTACCCTCACTTACGACGGCGGCACGCTGGCGACCGGCACGGATGGCACCATTAGCGCGGCCAGCTCGATTCCGCTGGATGACTTTATCACCTTCATGGGTACCGATTTGGATTTCACACTGACCGGGCTGGGGCCGGGCGACACTGTGGATCCGAACAATTGCTCAGCCGCGACGTCGGTCGGGAAATCCTGCTCGATTCTCCTTGCTCCCGGGGTCGTTTCCCCGGTCGTCTTGACCTATATCTCGGGTAACCAAACAGTTGCGTCCCTGAACCTGTTCGGTACGGTCACTGACAGCAGCGGCATCATTTCCACCTGGTCGGGTACCTTGCAAACGACGCTCACCGGCGATCTTGACAATTACACCAACGACCCAACCATCACCGGAAACGCGACGCCGCAGAACATCGCCGCTTACTTCGCGGATAACCCGGGCGGCGATATCATGAGCAGCAATTCTGGCTCGTTCACGGTCACGCTTACTCCCGAGCCCGAATCCTGGGCTTTGATGTTCGGCGGCCTACTGCTTGGCGTGGCGCTGCTGCGCCGCAAAGTAGCCGCGAAGTCGTAACAAGTTATATTATCGGTGTTCCCGGTTAAGCCCGCATAGCTCCAGTGTGCGGGCTTTCGTATGCCCAAAGGGTGAGCGGCTCAGTCATTTTACTAACTGTTACAAGTACGAATAGTACCCAAAATTGGAAAAAACTCTGATACCTTAGCGCCTCCTAAGACCTCTCACCGGGGAACGCGTTCTTGGAGGTCTATGCAACAACAGTTGATTAAACATGTTTTCAACACGCTTGCGCTCGCAGCGCTGTTTTCCGCCGCTCTTTCCGCTTCGGTCACAGGTACTTTTACCTCTGACGGCAATGGAACGGATACCACCATCACATTGACCAGCATCAGTTTCGGTCCGTCGCCGAACATCGTGGTCGTGAATTCTACGCTCACCTACGATGGCGGCACGCTGACTGCCGGTACGGATGGCACCATCAGTGCCGCCAGCTCGATTCCGCTGGATGACTTTATCACGTTTGCGGGTACCGATTTGGATTTCACCCTGACGGGCTTGGGGCCCGGTGACACTGTGGATCCGAACGATTGTTCGGCCGCGACGGCGGTGGGAGACTCCTGCTCCATTCTGCTGGCTCCCGGCTTCGTTTCGCCAGTGGTATTGACCTATATCTCGGGTGACCAAACAGTTGCGTCTTTGAATATATTTGGTACCGTCACCGACAGCAGCGGCATCGTTTCAAATTGGACGGGCACGTTGCAGACGACGCTCACCGGCGATCTTGACAATTACACCAACAACCCAACCATCACCGGGAACGCAACGCCGGTGAATATCGCCGCTTACTTCGCCGCTAACCAGGACGGCGACATCATGAGCAGCAATTCGGGCTCGTTCACAGTCAGCATTCCGGCCAGCATCCCTGAGCCCGGAACATGGGCGCTAATGCTGGGCGGCTTGCTGACCTGCGCCGGCGCATTCTTCCGCCGCGGAAGCTGAGAGAATTCTGAACTCCCGACAGGTTTAGCAGATTCCAGGTCCTCGCCGCGCACATCTTTGACCGCGGCGCGGACCTTTTTGCATCTCCTTACATTGGAACGCCGCATATTGCTGCTACCATGAAAGAACTTGAGGTTTTCAAGAATGACCAACCCTGGCAGGTTTCTGCCGCTTGTTTTCTTGGTTGCGGCCGGCAGCCATTCCCCGGTCCCCAGCTTTGCCCAATCGAACGGCGAGGACGAAATCAACTCGAGCATTCATAAGTTCTCCCAGGTTTACGGCGCGATCGAGGCGAACTTTGCCGACAAAGTGGACCCGGACACCGCGGTTTATCACGGGGCCATTCCGGGCATGCTGCGCACGCTGGACCCGCATTCGGCATTTTACGATCCGAAGTCGTGGCAGTTGATGCGCGAAGGGCAGTCGGGGCATTACTACGGCGTAGGCATGCTCATCGGGGCGCCGCGCAATGAAGTGGTGGTCATGTATCCGTTTGAGGGTTCTCCGGCTTATCGGGCGGGCATTCGTCCCGGCGATCAGATCGTTGAGGTGAACGATCAGAAAATCACCAAGCCGGATACTTCTATTGTTTCCGGTCTGCTGAAGGGCCCCCGGGGGACGACGGCGGTGATCAAGGTGCGCCGGGTGGGTACGCCCGATCCGCTGGCCTTTACCGTGGTGCGCGACATCGTGCCCAGGGACAGCGTGAATTACGCGTTCTGGATTCAACCCGGCATCGCCTACATCAAGATCGAGGCTTTCAACGAGACCACCAGTCATGAAGTGGAGCGGGCGCTGGCCAAACTCGATGAAAGCCAGATTCAGGGCTTGGTTCTGGATTTGCGGAACAACCCGGGTGGACTGGTGCATGAAGCCGTGAATGTGGCGGACCGGTTTCTGCACAAAGGGCAAGTGATTGTGTCGCATCATGGGCGTGCTTCCAGCGAGCAGAAGTTTACGGCGCCCAAGGGCGAACGGGGACCGGAATATCCGATGGTCGTTTTGGTCAACCGGGGAACCGCCAGCGCCGCCGAGATCGTTTCGGGCGCGCTTCAAGATCACGACCGGGCTGTGATTTTGGGAGAGAACACGTTTGGCAAGGGCCTGGTGCAGGCGCCATTTCCGGTTACGGGCAACGGGGCGTTGATGCTCACCATCGCCAAATACTATACGCCGAGCGGACGGTTGATCCAGCGCGATTACGAGCATCAGTCTTTTTATGAGTACTACAGCCGCACCGAAGGGCACAGCAACGAAAAGGACATGAAGAAGACGGATGGCGGCCGGACGGTGTTTGGCGGCGACGGAATTTCTCCCGACCAGCATTTTTACGACCCCAAGCTGGATCAATTACAACGGCAACTGCTGGGGCGGTCTATCTTTTTCTTTTACGGTCCGGAATACTTTGCCAAGCATCCGGTAAAAATGGAGAAATCCTGGACGCCGGATAACGCGGTGCTTGACGATTTCAAGAACTACGCCACGGCGCACAAGACGGACTTCACGGCGGAGGAATGGAACAAAGACCGGGCCTGGATTGCGGATCGTTTGCGCGAAGAGTTGTTCGTCACGGCTTTCAGTAAGGAGCAATCCGATAAGTTAGTTCTGGAGAACGATCCGGAAATACGGAAGGGCGTGGAAGCTCTTCCGTCCGCCAAGGCGTTGCTCGATAAGACCCGAGAGACGCTGGCTAAGCAGTCGCACGCCGGCGGGCCGGTGGACCGGTAGAGGACCTCGATAGGCAGGGCCGACGAGGGCGTCGGCCGCGATCCCGGGGGGATCGCCCCACATTGAATCGAGAGGTTTTCCGGTCTTAGGACTAGCTTCGGCTTGCTTTGATTTCCACAATGCAAGATATTGATAATACGGTCGATGCGCCGTAGGTTGTGGCTTTCAACTTCGGGATTCAGGCTAGATTTGTGCTTCGGGAGCGCTGACGCGCCGGTTCGCGATTACGGCTTGCCCTAAGGACAGGCCTCCGTCGTTGGGTGGCACGCGGCGGTGGATAAATACTTCGAAGCTACGCCGGCGCAGTCCGTCAACCGAGTGCTTGAGGAGGCGGAGATTCTGGAAGGCGCCGCCGCTCAGGCAGACACGATTCAGATCCGCGGACTCGCGGATGCGGTGGCACGCATCCACCACTACCTGGCCCATGGTTCTATGAAAACGGGCGGAGATGTGGGGAACAGGCGTTCCGCGTAATACATCTTCGACAATTGAGCGGATGGTCTGGCGGAAATCGATTTGAAACGGTGCATCGCCGGTGAATTCGACCGGATAGATTGCCTCGTCGTCCCCTGCCACGGCCTCCAACTCAATCGCAGCCTGCCCTTCGTATGTGGTCTCGTGCCGAATGCCCAGGATGGACGAAATCGCATCGAACAAGCGACCGCAGGACGAGGTCTCGATTACTTGGATGTGCTGCGAGATCATTTTGTTCACGAAGGTCACCTGCCTGGCGGGAATCGCCGCGAATAGGGCGAGGGGCAGTCCCATGGCCTCGGGGCCGAAAGCCGCGCCCAGATAGGCGAGCGCACTGCGCCAGGGCTGGCGGACCGCGCTGTCTCCGCCGGCCAGCGGAACATAGCTGAAATGCCCGCTCCGGACGAAATCGTTGAAGTCGCAGACCAGGAATTCGCCGCCCCAGATTTTGCCGTCGGTTCCATATCCGGTGCCATCCAGGGCCACGCCGATCACGCGGCCATCGAGACCGTTGTCGGCCATGCAACTGGCGATGTGGGCGTGATGATGCTGCACGCCGATCGGGCGCAAATTCGATTCTTCCAAGGCAAAACGGGTGCTTAAATAGTTGGGGTGCAGATCGTGCGCCACCGCCACGGGGGAAACGCGGAAGAAGCGTTTCAGATGATCGAGCGTCTCGCGGAAGAACTCCATGGTTTCCACGTTTTCGAGATCGCCGATGTGCTGGCTCAGAATCGCGTAGCGATCTTTGGTCAAGCACAGCGTGTTTTTCAACTGGCCGCCGCAGGCCAGAATTTCCTGGGCCGGCATGCCGAGATCGACCGGTTGCGGAGCGAAGCCGCGGGACCGGCGGACCGGATACTCGCGGTCCTCAAAGCTCTCGACGACGGAATCGTCCACGCGCGTCTGGATCTCCCGGTTGTGCAGCAGAAAATGATCCGCCAGGCCTTTCAGGCGAGGCCAGGCTTCCGGGTTGCGGCTGACAATCGGTTCTTCACTCAAGTTTCCGCTGGTCATCACGAGCGCGTCATACCCTGGGGAGTTTTCAAACAAGAGATGGTGCAGCGGCGTGTAGGGCAGCATGACGCCGAGACGGGTGTTTCCGGGCGCGACGTTAGCTGAAATCCCGGTATTGTCGCGTCGCGCGAGCAGAACGATGGGGCGGCGCGGACTGAGGAGCAGCGCCCGATCGCTGGGGGTGACCCGACCCAGCCGTTCTATAGTCTCGAGATCGCGCGCCATCAGGGCGAACGCTTTTCCGCTACGGCGTTTGCGCTCCCGGAGCAGGCCCACTGCCCGGTCGTTCGATGCGTCGCAGGCCAGATGGAAACCGCCCAGTCCCTTTATGGCTAAAATCTCGCCTTGCTGAAGCAATTTTCGCGTGCGATCGAGGATCGCGGGGCCGACGGAAAACCTCGGAGGGTCGCCCGACGCCATTTGCTCAGAATTGAGCAGAGCCAGGCCCGGTCCGCACTCCGGACACGCGTTGGGCTCGGCGTGAAAGCGGCGATTGGCGGGATCGTCATACTCGGCCTGGCAGGTGGGGCACATCGCGAACTCTTCCATGGTGGTCTTCGGCCGGTCATAGGGGACATCGCGGATGATGGTATAGCGTGGCCCGCAGTTGGTGCAGTTGGTGAAGGGATATCCGTAGCGCCGGCCGCCGCGGCGGCTGAAATCCTGCCGGCACTCTTCACAAGTACCGACGTCCGGTGGAACCAGGGCGAATTGACCGGCGACGGCGGTACTCTGGCGGATGGTGAAGCCGGTTTCGCCCAGCGGCTCCATCGTCGAAACCGTCAGAGAATCAATTCGCGCCAGCGGTGGCAAATCCGTTTCGAGCGTGGCAAGGAATTGCCCGAGAGCGTTTTCTGACGCCTCGGCTTCGATGACGACCCCTTCAGACGAGTTGAGAACGTACCCGCAAACACTCAAACTTTGTGCGATACGATAGACGAACGGTCGAAACCCCACGCCTTGAACCACGCCATTGACTTGGATCCGTTTACGGGTTGGATTCATTGGAACAGGCTTTCCACCGCGTCAATTAAAGCACAGTTGCTCCGGTTGGGTCTTATGACCCAGGTTGGGTCATAGTCCTCAATTCTTCGCTCCCGCCGATTCTGGCAAAGGAATGGACACGCCTAGCGGGATGAATTCATTGGCTCTAAGGGCCGTTTAGCCGTCATAGGATTTTCTTGAGGAAAGGCCCAAGAAGTGCACTGAGCGGTAACTTAAGCAGTGATGGGTGGAGAAAACCTCATGAAACTAGCAGCAGGACAACGACGTGTGGCGGGGCGGGTGGTGGCGATTATCGGCTTGGTAGCCGCGACCCTGGGCAGCGCGCCCAGAAGTCCGTATTCGAAACACGACCGGGCATTTTATTTGGATGACGCTACGGTCCAATTCGTCCGGCCGGGGCTCGCGCTGACGATCAACTCAGCGAAGATTGCCGCCGATGGAACCATCACCGCAGTCTATACGGTCGCCGATCCGGCGGGACTACCGCTCGACTCGGCGGGCGTCACGACGCCCGGCACAATCAGCTTGAGCTTTGTCGCCGCGGTGATTCCCAACAATCAACAAGATTACATGACCTACACCACGCGCACGGCGACGGGCACCATGATCGCGTCCACCCAACAGCCGGGCGCCGATTCGGGAGGCACGTCCACGTCACTCGGGTCCGGGCAGTATCAATACACGTTTAAAACGAAGGCGCCCACCGGATTTGACGCGACCGCCACTCACACGATCGGTATTTACGGATCGAGAAACCTGACGGCGTTCAACCTGGGCACCGATTACGCCAGCGCGACCTACAATTTCGTTCCCAACGGCTCAGCCGTGACCAACGTTCACGACATCATTGAGACGGCAAGCTGCAATGCCTGCCACGATCAGTTGTCGGCGCACGGCGGATCGCGGCGAGGTATGAACATGTGCGTCCTTTGCCATACGCCGCAGAATACCGATCCCAACACTGGCGACACCTTGGACGCGAAAGTTTTCTTCCACAAGATCCACATGGGAGCGAACCTGCCCAGCGTGAAGGCGGGAACTCCCTATATTCCCGCGAAGAATTCTTTTGGAACCTTCAATTATTCGACGGTCGTATTTCCGGCCGACCCGGAAGATCCTCGCCGCTGCACGACCTGCCATTCGCAGGCGACCGGGGCGGCGCAAGCTAAGGCGTATTTGATGTATCCGACACGCGCGGCTTGCGGCGCTTGTCACGACGACGTGAATTTCGCGACTGGCGTCAATCATGCCGGCGGACCGCAGTTCGACGATAACCTTTGCTCGACCTGCCACATCCCGCAAGGCGAGATGGATTTTGACGCATCTATCATGGGAGCTCACGTGGCTCCGACCGCGTCCACGTTGCTTACCGGCCTGGCGGTGAACATTACGAATGTGGCCAATGGGACGGCGGGGAATGCACCGGTGGTATCGTTCACCGTTCAGGATGGGAGCGGCAACGGGCTCGCGCTCTCCAAGCTGGGTTCGATCTCATTCACCATGGCGGGGCCGACCGGCGATTATGGATACACCAGCTTCGGTAGCGACGTAACCACGCCGGGATATGTGACCGAGAGCGCCACGAAGGCCACTTGCGATAGCAGCGGGAATTGTACTTACACCTTTACCCATACTGTTCCGGCGAAAGCGACCGGCACCTACGCTATTGGCGTGGAAGCGCGGCGCACGGAAGTGGTGCTGGGTGGGACAACCATACAGCAAAGCATTGAATATGGGGCGCCCAATAAAGTGGTGTATTTTTCGGTGGACGGCTCGACGGTCGCGCCGCGCCGAACGGTAGTGGCTCTGGCCAACTGCAACCAATGCCACGTGGCATTGTCGGTGCACGGCACGTTGCGCAACAACACCGAATATTGCGTTTTGTGCCACAACCCGTCAAACACGGATGCTTCCACGCGGGCCGCGGCCACAGTGGCGGCGGATAAAGCGCTTCCGCCCCAAGGCATCAACCTCAACCTGCTGGTGCATCGCATTCACTACGGCATCAACCTGCAGGCGTTCAACCGCACTTATATCGTGGTCGGCTTCGGTGGAAGCCACAACGACTTCAGCGGAACGCTATTCCCGGCCCTGAGCCCCACGGGCGAGGCGACGGACACGAGAAATTGCGCCATGTGCCATGTCAACTCGAGCGAGGCGAATCTGCCGGAGGGTCTCAATGCCGTGGTCGATCCGCAAGGGCCGATCAACCCCATTCAGCCGGTTGGTTCGGCCTGCACAGGGTGCCACGTGGATATTCCGACAGCGGTTCACGTACAGTCGAACACCACGACGCTCGGTGAGGCCTGCGCGGTCTGTCATGCCACCGGCGCCGCGTATGCTGTCGACATGGTGCACGCTCAATACTAGACGCAACATTAGACGCAACCATAGAAGGGTTCCGCGTGTCCTACTACAGATTGAGAGCCTCCGAGCAGCGCGCGAAATTTTTAGGCGCGCTGCTCGTCCTGGCAGCCATTCCTTGCGCCGCGCAGCAACCGGCCGCTCCGTATGCCGGGTCGGAAGCCTGCCAAGCGTGTCACGAAGACATCTACAACGCGTTTGCAAAGAGTCCGCATCACATTATCGACTCGGACAGCAAGCGAGGGTTCAAAGGCGAAGCCTGCGAATCCTGCCATGGGCCGGCGCTGAAGCACACCGAAACGGTTTCGGCCGCGGATATTCGCAATCCAGCCAACCTTACGGCGGCGGCAGCGGACAAAATCTGTATGAACTGTCATCTCAACACGCCGACTCAGGTGGGTAGGCTGCAAAGCAGTCACGCGAATAACCAAGTCCCGTGTACGACGTGTCATAAAGTGCATGCCAACGGTCCAAACGGACTGGTTGTCCGCAAGCCGGTGGCGGTTAACGAACTTTGCGTGGGCTGTCATCGCAACGTCTGGTCTCAATTTCAGAGACCCAATCATCACAAGCTGCCCGAGGGCGCAATGACCTGCGTGGATTGTCACAACCCGCATGGGAGCATTCGTCACGCGATGGCGCAGACGTTTGGCGCGAATGAACCTGGATGCCTGAAGTGCCACGGCGATAAGCGTGGGCCATTCACCTTTGAACACGGCCCGGTGCGATTCGAGGGCTGCGCGACCTGTCATGAGCCGCATGGTTCGGCGAATCCGCGGATGCTAGTCCGGCAGGAAGTTCGCCTGGTTTGCCTGGAATGCCACGCGAGTTTGCCGACCATCAATACCACCGGCACCATCGGCGTTGTGCCGCCGTCCTTTCACAACCTGCGTTTGCCGCAGTTCCAGAACTGTACGGTGTGCCATCAGAAAATTCATGGCAGTTACGTGGACAGGAATCTGCTGAAATGACCCGGCACTCGACTATTCATTCGGTCCTGCTTATGACCGGCCTGATGTTCGCGCAGGCGCAAAACCTGCCAGTTCAAGCACAGCCAGCCCAACCGCAGCCAGCCCAAGCACAGCCAGGTCCGGCGCAAGCCGATCAGAAAGCCAAGGACGTCGCCCAACCCGCGGCGGCGGCAGCGCCCGCGCCCGCAGCGTCCCCAGCGGCGTCGCCGGTACCTGCGGCCGAGACTTGGTTCACCGGTTCCATCGATCTCGGATACCGCTGGCTGACCAACGTCGATGGCAGCTTCGACAGCTATCGGAGCATTGTCAATCTGGGCGAAGGCCCAAAACTACTGGGAACCGAATTCACGATCGTGGATCCCAAACACCGCCTCTTCGATCGGATCAACGTGCGGGCGTATAACTTCGGCGGCGATCCGTACGAGACGCTGCATCTGGACGCGAAAAAATCGAAGCTTTACAATTTCAGCGCCGACTACCGCGACATCGCCTATTTCAACTTCCTGCCCTCCTATGCCGACCCGTTGCTTTCGCGCGGCATCGTTCTCAACGAGCAATCCTTCGACACGCACCGCCATTTTGCCAGCTTTCAATTGGATCTGCTGCCGGGTAACTGGTTCGTTCCTTATTTCGCCTACGACCGCGACTCCAGCTCCGGCTCGGGCGCGTCGGTCTTCGTAACCGACGCCAACCAATTTCCGGTTCCCAGCACCTTGCGCGATTCGACCAACCTCTATCGCGGCGGCGTCCACTTCGAGCTGCGCCGTTTTCACGTGACTCTCGAAGAAGGCGGGACAACTTTCAAAGACGACCAGAGTCTTTTCCAAGAGCCCGGATCGGCGAATACCGGCAACGTGGCCACGCCAATATTCGGCCAGACCACCGACGTCACGGCGCTGTTGGCGGCCACGGGCGTGCGCGGCACCAGCACCTACAGCAAGGGGCTGCTCACGGCCAACGTTACGCCTTGGCTTGATGTCTACGGCCAATTTCTTTACAGCGAGCCCAATACCAACGTCACTTATAGCCAAGCCGATACGGGCAATCTGTTGCTGCAGAGTCAACTGCTGTTCTTCACGGGCCAGCAGTATTTGCTTGCCGCGACCGCCAAGCTGCCGCACACCAGCGCCAGCTTCGGGGCGGAAATCCGCCCGTTCCATCGCCTGCGCATTGTCGAGAGCTGGATGACCGACCGGCTGCATAATGCCGGTTCGGCGTTTTCGAATCAGACTCTGACCAGTTTGGGCGTTTCGGAACAAACCGCGGCCCTGCTGGCTTCGTCGCTAGTGACGAATTACAATCAGGAGCAAATCGAGGCGTTTTACGATGTCACGTCCAAATTGGTGGTGCATGGCGGCTACCGTTATGTCTGGGGCGACGCCGCCGATGCGGTGCTTCCGGCGGAAGGCCTGGTGAGTTCGGATCAGGCGACGCTGCGGCGTAATGTCGGCCTGGGTGGCGTGACGTTTCGTCCCACTCAAAAGCTTTCCTTAACCGGAGACGTGGAAGGCGCGTCCAGCGGACACTCGTATTTCCGCACCAGCCTGTACAACTATCAAAAGGTCCGGGCGCAGGCCCGCTATCATTTGCTCAGCTCGCTCGACCTGTCGGCGGATTTCACGTTCCTGAACAATCAAAATCCGACGCCGGGCGTGAACTACAATTATCGGGCGGAACAGGAATCGCTCTCCTTGTTCTGGGCGCCGGCGGGCGGCAAAGTGTTCGACATCCAAGGTTCCTATACGCGATCGGCGCTCAATTCCGATATCGGCTATCTGGACCCGGGCACGCTGACGCCGCTAACCTCCCTGTACCGCGACAATGCCCACACGGCTACGGCGCTGTTCAATATCAAGCTGCCGCGAGGCTTCACCCCGGGTTTGGCGCCGAAACTGACGGCGGGCGGATCGTTCTTCACGTCCTCCGGCAGCCGGCCCACCAGCTATTACCAGCCGATCGCGACACTCTGGGCGCCGATAAACAAGCATGTCAGTTGGTTTACCGAGTGGCGCTATTACGGGTACGGAGAAGCCTTCTATCTCTTCGAGGGCTTCCATACTCATGTGGTGACCACGGGATTGAGGTTCACGCGATGATGACGCGACTGCTGGTGATTGTTTCCGGCTCGGCCATGGCGCTCGATGCCGCCGCCACCGCGGCGGACTCGGCGCGCGGCGCGGAGTTGTTCACAACGCTTTCCTGCGTACAGTGCCACAGCATCAACGGAAAAGGGGGAACCGTTGGCCCGGATCTCGGGCAGCGCATTGACCGCAACTTCACGCCGGCTTCGCTCGCGGCGACCATGTGGAATCACGCGCCCACCATGTGGTCCACGATGAGCGAGCGAAGTGTGCAAGTGGGCGACCTGACCGAACAGGCCGCGGCCGACCTGTTTGCTTATTTCTATGCGGCGCGTTTCTTCGAGCAGCCGGGAGATGCGGCGCGCGGCAAGCGCTTGTTTTCGACTAAGCATTGCGCCGCTTGTCATGGGTTGACCAACGCAATCATCCCGGAGGCGCCGCCCGTCGGACAGTGGGCGGCCATCCGCCAACCGATCGCCTTGGTAACTACGATGTGGAATCACGCCGCCACCATGCGCCAGGAATTCGCCAAAAGGAAGATTAGCTGGCCCGAACTGACGGCCCAAGACCTCGACGACATTCTGGTCTATCTGCGCAACGTTCCGGCCGGGCGTAGTTCCGTTTCCCGGGTTGAAATCGCCGCCGGACCAAACGGGCAGGCTCTGTTCCAATCCAAGGGGTGCGCGGCGTGCCACAAAGACGAAGCCGTCTTGGCCCGGCGAATCAAGGGGCAAACGCTGACCGGAATCGCGGTCGCCATGTGGAATCACGAGCCTAGAATGGCCGCCGCGCCGGCCCCGCTCGATGTCAGAGAAATGCGCGAAATCACGAGCTATTTATGGGCCCAACAGTTCTTTGAGGACCAAGGCAGCGCCGCCCGCGGAGCGCGAGTCTTCACGGCAAAACACTGCACGGTGTGCCACGATGACGCCTCCAGCGGCGCGCCCAAACTCAGCGGCACGGGGCGCTCCTTTAACGCCGCAACCATGGTCTCGGTCCTGTGGCGCCACGGACCGCACATGCTCGATCAAATGAAGAACAAAGGTATCGCCTGGCCGCGGTTAGACGGCGCGGACATGTCGAACCTGATCGCTTTTTTGAACGAGCGGAGTGGAGGCAAGTGACATGCGCGGGAACAACAGGCTTCCCCTTTTCCTCCTGCAGGCCGTGTGCTGGCTCTGGGGTCCGGCCGCGGCATTTGGCGCGGCCGCCGGGGACGCCACTTGTTTGGGATGTCATAGCGAGAAGGAAACGCTGCATGCCAGCGTTCATGGCTCGCTCGGTTGCAGCGATTGCCATACCGCGATTCGAGCCTTTCCTCACCCGGAGACGGTCGCCCCGGTAAACTGCTCGAGCTGCCACGCGGCGGAAGCGTCGAGCGTCGCATCGAGCGTCCATGCCCACTCGAGTCAGCAGCCTTGTTTGAGCTGCCACGGGGATGCGCATGCGATTGTCGCGGTTAAGGATCCGAAATCGCCGGTCTATGCGCTCAATTTGCCGCGCACTTGCGGAACCTGCCACGGCAACAAGGATTTCGTCAAGAAACACGGACTGCCCGACGTGTACTCCGAGTACATGGACTCCATTCACGGCTTTGCGCTGACCAAAGACGGTCTGCTGGTCGCCGCCACCTGCTCGAGCTGTCACGGCGCCCACGACATCCTGAGTAAAAAAAATCCCAAGAGCCGCACCAATCGCGCCAACGTCCCGGCGACTTGCGGCGCCTGCCATGAGGGAATTGAAACCGCCTATTTCGCCGGCGTTCATGGCAAGGGCCTGAAGGCTGGAAATCCAGCCGTGCCGGCCTGCCAGAATTGCCACACGGCGCACCAGATCGCCGATGTCCGCGACGCTGCCTGGAAGGTCAAAACGGCGGCCACTTGCGGCGGTTGTCACAAGGAGAAGTTCCAAACCTACCGCGATACGCTGCACGCGCAGGTATCGAGCTTAGGCTACGTCGAGACCGCTCATTGTTGGGATTGCCACCGGGCCCACGATATTCTTCCCAAGTCCGATCCGGCATCCTCCATCGCGCCGGCGCATTTGGTGGAAACCTGCGGAAAATGCCACCCGGGCATTGGAGCGAGCTTTGTCTCCTATCAGCCGCATGCCGATCCAAATAACGGAAAAGCGTACCCGGCGCTGCACGCTTCCGCCGTGTTCATGAATCTGCTGCTAGCCAGCGTGCTGGGATTTTTTATTCTGCACACCATCCTCTGGCTCATTCGCTCGCAGGGAGGTAAGAAATCATGACGACGCCTGCCGCCGTCCCGGAAACTCCGGATACCAATGCCCGCTATTACAGCCGCTTCACGCTCGCCCAACGCTACCTGCACGGCGTGGTGATGGTGACCTTTCTCGGATTGGGCGCGACCGGTCTCACTCTGCGCTTCAGCGACTCGCCGTGGAGCATAGCGTTCGCCCGGGCGATTGGCGGATACTCAGCCATTCTGTTTTTTCATAAACTCTCCGCCCTCGGGCTCACCGTAGTCTTCGTGATGCATGTGGTCAATGTGCTCTATCGCGTGGCGGCCAAGCGCGAATATGGTTTGATCTGGGGACCGAATTCGCTGGTTCCCAATCTCAAGGACTTTCAGGATTTCTTCGGAAATCTGCGCTGGTTTCTATGGCTGGGCCCGAAGCCCAAAATCGATCGCTATGCTTACTGGGAGAAAGTTGACTATTGGGCGGTGTTCTGGGGGATGGGAATCATCGGGCTGTCGGGCTACGCGTTGTGGTTTGCTCCCTTCTTTGCCAAGCTGATCCCCGGCTCCTGGATGAGTATTGCGTTACTGATTCATGGCGAAGAAGCTTTGCTCGCCGTCGGGTTCATCTTCACCATCCATTTTTTTAACGAACACTTACGGCCGGACAATTTCCCCATGGATCTCACTATCTTCACCGGCAGGCAGACTGAAGAGGAGTTCGAAAGCAGACATCCGGAAGAATACAAGCGCGTAACCGAACTCGGCAAACTCGAGAGCCTCCGTCGACCCGCACCCGAGCGTTGGCTCGTCAACATGGGGCGACTAATCGGAGTTACGGTTGTGGTCATAGGCTTTGTCATACTGGCGTATACGATCGGTGCATTTCTGAAGAGCTAGCTACCTATGACTGTTCCGTCTAACACTTCGCGCAGCTTTCTTGCGCCGTACGTCCATCTGTCTAACAACTGGTTGAGTCTCATTGGCGTGGTCATCGTGACCACCGCAACCGTGCTCTGGCTCTTCCTGCTGCCGACCACACTGCGGGGCGAGATTAGTCATCCCTATGTCGGAATCCTGGTGTTCCTCTTGCTGCCGGGAGTATTCGCGGCCGGTCTGATTCTGATTCCGCTGGGCATACTCTGGCAGCGCCGGCGCGAGCATCGAAAAGCCTTGTATCCGCAATCCTTTCCGCCATTGACTTGGTCCAACCCGGATTTTCGCCGGCTGGCGATCTTCGTTGCGCTCACAACGCTGGCAAATTTCATCATTGGCAGCCAGTTCGCCTACGGCGCCGTCAACTATATGGACTCCGTGCAATTCTGCGGCGCCACGTGCCATACTGTGATGCAACCTGAGTACGCGGCTTATGAAAACTCGCCACACTCCCGGGTCGAATGCGCCGCGTGCCATATTGGGCCCGGCGCTTCCTGGTTCGTAAAGAGTAAGCTATCCGGAACCGGCCAGTTGTTTGCTGTCCTGTTCAATACGTATCCGCGTCCGGTTCCCTCGCCGGTCGAAAACCTGCGGCCGGCGCGCGAAACTTGCGAAGCCTGCCACTGGCCGCAGCGGTTTTCGTCAGACCTTTTGCGCGTGGTTCCGCAGTATGCCGAAGATGCGGCCAATACAGCCACCAGGACCGTTCTTCTGCTCAAGGTCGGCGGCGGCGACTTGGTAACCAGCATTCACGGCATGCACGTCGGCACGGGAGTCCGCATACGCTACGCTCCGTCCGATGAATCGCGGCAAACGATTCCTTGGGTCGAATACACCTCCGCCGATGGCCACAAGACCACCTATTCGTCGGATCCAAAGTCCGCCGGCCCGGGCAATTTGCCGATTCGCGACATGGATTGCATCGATTGTCACAACCGTCCCGCTCATGCCTTCCGATTGCCCGGCCGTGCGTTGAACGAGGCTTTAGCGGCGGGATTGATTTCGCCCTCGCTTCCTTTCGTCAAGAAACAAGGCTTGTCCCTGCTCAAGAAAACCTATGCAAGCCAGGAGGAGGCTGAGCGGGAAATTCCGGCCGCACTGACGGCTTACTACAAAAATTCCTACCCGGACGTTTCTCAGCGCGACGGGGCGCAAATAGCCAACGCAGGCAAGGCCTTGGTGGAGATTTATTCGCGCAACGTATTTCCGGCGATGAAAGTGACCTGGGGCACCCACCCCAACAATATCGGCCATACGGATTTTCCAGGATGCTTCCGCTGCCATGACGGCTCGCACACCAGCGCTCAGGGCGCCACCGTCACTCAGGACTGTGGCGCTTGTCACAACTTGCTAGCGGTGGACGAAGCCGCTCCCAAGATTCTCACCGAGCTAGGTATGACCGGCGCCGCCCAGTGAGTTGGGCGAGACTGGTCTCTATGGCACGGGACCAGCCGCTTGACCTGTTACTGTTGCACGCTCCGAGCGTCTACGATTTCCGCAAGAAGTCTATTTTCTACGGGCCCATCAGCGATCTGATTCCGTCCTCGACCGTGTTCGAGATGTATCCGGCCGGCTTTTTAACGATGGCCAGCTACCTGCAAAAACTCGGGATGCGGGTGCGCATCGTCAATCTCGCCGTCCGCATGATGAAAGACCGCAACTTCTCGGTGCCGGAGTTTTTGTCGAAACAGCGGATGAAGGCCGTCGGCATCGATCTTCACTGGCTGCCGCATGCGCACGGGGCGCTGGAAGTCGCCAGGATCGTCAAGGAGCTTCATCCCGGCGTTCCGGTCATCATGGGAGGGCTGTCTTCCACTTATTTTCACCAGGAACTGATTAATTACCCGCAGGTGGACTACGTGCTCCGCGGCGACAGCACCGAAGCGCCTTTGCATGAGCTTCTGCTGGCGCTGGAGAAGGGCGAGCCGCTCGATGCCATTCCCAACCTCACCTGGAAGCAGCACGGCCTGCCCCGCGTCAACCCGTTGACATTTTTGCCGCAGTTGTTGGACTATGCCGATCTGCATGCGGACCTGATGATCCAGATGGTGCTGCGCCATCGCGATCTTGCGAGCGTCGTCCCCTTTCGCGGATGGCTGCGCAACCCGATCACGGCGGTCTTCACGGTAAAAGGATGCGCGTACGAATGCGCGACCTGCGGCAGCTCACACACGACCTGCGAGCGCTTGACCCAGCGAATGCAGCCGGTTTTTCGCAGTCCCGAGAACCTGGTGGCGAACGTGGAGGCCCTGGCGCGCTTCACGCGCGGTCCCATCTTCCTGGTCGGCGACCTGCTGCAGGCCGGGCTGGGCCATGCCGAAGACGTGCTCGAACGGTTGCGGAAGACTTCCGTCGACAATCAGTTGGTATTCGAATTCTTCGACGTCCCGGATGTCGGGTTTTTACGCAAAATCGATGCATCGGTGCGCAACTGGAGCCTGGAAGTCAGCCCCGAAAGCCATGACCACGATGTGCGCCGCGCGCAGGAGGGCGAGCCGTCGTATGATAACGCGCAATTCGAACAAGCCCTGAGCGAGGCGATGAAGCTGCGCTGTTCGCGCATCGATGTCTTTTTCATGATCGGCCTGCCTCGCCAGACCTACCAGTCCGTTCAAGACACGATTGCCTACTGCGAGCACCTGTTCGAGATCAGCGACCGCCGGCTGTCCTGCTTTATTTCTCCTATGGGTCCGTTTCTCGACCCGGGCAGCCGCGTGTTTGAAGAGCCGGAACGGTTCGGCTACCGGCAGTTCGCCCGCACGCTCGAAGAGCATCGCAAGCTGCTGGTGCAACCGAGTTGGGAACACATCCTCAGCTATGAAACGGAATGGATGACCCGGGCCGAACTGGTGGATGCGACTTACGATGCCGCCGATCGCCTGAACCAGGCCAAGCTGAAATACAAACGGATCACGCCTCGCCGCGGCCGGGCCGTCGCTGCCCGCATCCAGGCGGCGCGCGATCTCCGAAAGCGGCTCGCGGCGAACCAGAACGGCAACGGCGCAGTGGCGCCAGGCAGTTTACTGGAAGGCGAAATTGTGGAATTCAGTGAATCCACCGTGTGCGACAAGCGGGAATTGTTCTGGCCGCGCCACCTCATCAATTTTAAAGCGGGCGAGATCCTGCGTGCGGCTTTGCGGTATTACTTTG
Organism: Bryobacterales bacterium; assembly: GCA_963836595.1. Lineage (GTDB taxonomy): Bacteria > Acidobacteriota > Terriglobia > Bryobacterales > Bryobacteraceae > DATFZA01. The sequence goes on along the minus strand of CAWIKC010000001.1, from coordinate 343,248 downwards.
CCGGCGCCTAGTCCTGAAACGCGTTCTGACGCGTCCCGAAAATAGTGAATTGAGCCATTCCAAAAGTCAGCTACTATTGGTGTTCATTGACACCATGTCAAAACTGCCATATCATGGCTGTAGAATCTAGCAGAGCGGTGATCTGGATCGGCGACTCCCGCAAGCGCCTACGGGAATTCCCCGGCGACGTGCGAGATGAAATCGGTTTCGCACTTTATCAAGCTGAGATTGACCAACCGCATCCATCGGCCCATCCTATGCAGGGATTGAATGCAGTTGAAATCGTTTCCGATTGCGACACCGATACTTTTCGCGGAGTGTAGACGACAAAATTTGACGACGTCATCTACGTTCTTCACTGTTTCAAGAAGAAGTCCAAGAGGGGCGTTAAAACGCCACGTCGCGATCTGGAATTGATCAGACAGCGATTGAGGGACGCAAGGGATCACTACGAGGTATCTAAGAGGCATGAAGAGGAGCATTCAATTTGAACGCGGGTCCGGCAATGTGTTTGCCGATATCGGCGCCACCGACCCCGATAAGGCATTAGCCAAAGCTAAGCTGGCCAGCCAGGTGAACGGCATGATTTCTGAACGCAACCTGACCCAGTTGGAGGCTGCTAGAATCCTGGGAATCGATCAGCCGCGAATTTCCGCCCTTTCCAGGGGGCGGCTCTCCGTTTTCTCCCTTGAAAAGCTGATGCGATTTGCATCTCTACTTGGAAACGAAGTCGAAATCTCCGTCCGGCCCTCTGCACACCGCCGCATAGTAGTGGCGGACCCAGTGGATCGGATCGGGCCTCGGGGAAAACACGTCTGAACCTCTCGGCCGGCTCGACCCGGCTCCGCGTTTGCGCTTACTGTCCGGTCACCGCAACCACAGAACGCTACATGCGCTGGTAGTTCATCGCCTCGTTTTTGTTCCAATTCCAGAAGCGTAGTTCGAGCGTGCTGCCGTTGATCTTGAGGTGCTCGTTGCGGAACGGCACTCTGGTAATGGCTTCCCCATTGATCTCGAAGAAGAACGTATTGTGAGCGGGATTGACGGGAAAGGGGCCGCCTTGTGTGCCATACGCTCTCACGGCCAGCAGTATGGACGACGGCGCGGATGCTCCCGGGAAAACCGCCTCACCCTGGTCGTTAGTTTTGACTTGCACCGGGGTTTTGACTTGCACCGGGGTTTGGACCTGGGCCGGGGTTTGGACCTGGGCCGGTGCCCGGCTCTGCTGGAGAATCACGTCGATGTCGCCGGCCGGTTCGCCGTTCGGGCTCTTGACCCAGACATGGACTCCGGGATCCTTGTTGGCTTCGCTACGCACCAACTTAAATGGGGGCGCCGCGGCGCCGGAAGCATTGAGAACTACTGAGTCGCCGTCCAACGTCCAGGACCCGCGGGCGTAATAATCCGCCGGGCCGGCGGAAAGCACATATTGGAACGAGTGATTCGGCAGGAGAAGCAACTCGGAGGAGATCTCCATGGCGTTCTGCAAAACATAACGGCCACTGACATCCTGAGCGGCGAGACTGGCCGAGCCCAGTAGCAGGAGCGAGGGGAGCAGAGTTGGTTTCATGGTTCGCTCTCTATTCAGGTTAACCTTGAAACTGTGACCCACAAGAGCCTGCTTTTGATTTTGACTCTGTCCCTGGCGTGCCTGGCGCAGGAAACGCCTACCGAGCGGGACGCGGCCCGGGAGGTTATCGGAAAGCTGAATACCTTGGAGCAGTCGCTCGAGATTCCGGCTCTGGTCTCGAAGCTCACCGGTCCGGACGCCGAGCGGGACCGGGTGGCCGGGCGAGCCAAGGAGTTGATGGAAACCGGTTTCCTGGCCCTCGCCGACGACATCACGCGCCATCCGGAAATTGGGTTTCAGGAGCACCGCTCGGTCGGAAAACTGATCGAGGTTTTGCGCCAGCACGGTTTCGAAGTCAAGACTGATGCGGCCGGGTTTGAGACGGCGTTTGTAGCGCGGTTTCATGGCGGCAGCGCGAGGCCCATGCTGGGCGTAATCGTCGAATACGACGCGCTGCGCGGAACCAAGGGCGCGTTTCACGGCGACCAGCACAGTGCGCAAGGACCGGTGGGCATCGCCGCCGCGGTGGCGGTGGCCGAGTACCTGGAACGCACCAAGACGCCGGGATCGGTTGTCGTCTATGGCACGCCGGCGGAAGAAATGATGCCGCCGCCGGTGAAGACGGTGATGTTCAAAGCCAAAGTGTTTGACGCCGACGTCATCGTGCGCAGTCATTCTTCGATCGCGAGCACGCGCGCGGCGGCGGGGTTCGGAACCTGCTGCATGAATATCGATGGCGTGAAATACGCGTTCTCGGGCGCGCCGGCGCACCAGTTGATGGCCTGGAACGGGCGCAACGCGCTGACGGCGGTGATCGAGCTGTTCAATCACATCGATGCGATTCGCAGCAATCTCAGGCCGGAAACCCGCATTCAAGGCGTGATTACCGAGGGCGGCACTGCTCCGAATGTGGTTCCCGATCGCGCGGTGGCGGATTTTTATATTCGCTATCCCGACGCGGCGTATTTGAAGCAAGTGCGCGAGATGGTGGACAACGCCGCGCGCGGGGCGGCGCTGGCCACGGGAACCAAATTGAAAATTGACGCCTACGGAGAAATGAGGGACGGCATCTCCATCGCCTCGCTGGGAGAAGTGAGCTTCGGGTATCTGAAGAAGTTCGGCGCAACGCACTTGGAGACCGTGTCCGGCTCACCGCAGGGTTACGACGAGACCGGCAGTGTTTCAAGCGCGGTGCCGGGTGTGGGCGTCAGCGCGTTTACCTCGACCGGGTCGTATCACACCTACGAGATGGAAGCGGATGCGCTGAACGAAACCGGCCATCGTGGATTTGTCATCGACGCTCAGACCATGGCGTCCATTCTTTACGATTTTGCGGCGTATGCGGATTATCGGGCGCTGGTGGAACGGGAGTTCGGCACAATTCGCTCGTTATATGGCGAATATCAGGAAGCATTGAATCGGGCTTATCGGATTCCGGCCGTGCCGGAGCCGAAGTAAGGTGGAAGAGCGGATGTCGCCCTACTGAGGGGTTACCTGCTCGCAGCAGACGACTAAGGAGTTGCGCGCCAGCTCCAGGGGCTGGCCGCATTCCATCGAGTCATTGCCCGCCTCATTGCCCGCGTCATTGCCGTCCAGATCGGGACGATTGGTGTCGAGCACCACCGTCCAAGACAGGTCGTGAGGGGACTTGGGCAGGTAGAACTGGATGGGCTCATGATGGCAATTCAGCATGATGAGAAACGTATCGTCGAGAACTTTGTCTCCATGCTCGTCGACGTGGTCGATGGTTTGGCCGTTGAAGATGACGCCAAGACAGCGGACCCAACCGGCGGTCCATTCTTCGTCGGTCATTTCCTCGCCGTCCGGGCGGACCCATTGGATGTCTTTGACGTCGCTATGGCGGATGCTGCGGTCCTGGTAAAACTTGCGGCGGCGGAGATTCGGATGGGCGCGGCGCAGGGCAATGAGCTTGCCGGTGAAATCGAGTAACGCCTGGCGGCGCTCGTCGAGGTCCCAGTTGAGCCAAGTGAGCGCATTATCCTGGCAATAGGCATTGTTGTTGCCGTGCTGGTCGCGGTCGATCTCGTCTCCGCCACACAGCATGGGCACGCCTTGGGAGAGCAGGAGCGTCGCCAGGAAGTTTCGCTTCTGGCGCTCGCGCAGCTCGAGGATTTCGGGTTTATCGGTGGGACCTTCCACGCCCATATTCCAGGAATGATTGTCGTTGGCGCCGTCGTTATTGTTCTCGCCGTTGGCGTCGTTATGTTTTTCGTTGTAGCTGACCAGGTCGTGCAGGGTGAAGCCATCGTGTGCGACGACAAAGTTGATGCTGGCGGACGGCCGCCGGCCATCCAACTGGTACAAGTCGCTGGATCCGGTCAGGCGATAGGCCAGGTCGGAAAGCTGGCCGTCGTCGCTTTTCCAGTAGCGGCGCACCGTGTCGCGATATTTGCCGTTCCACTCCGCCCACAAGACCGGGAACTTGCCCACCTGGTAGCCGCCTTCGCCGACATCCCAGGGTTCGGCGATCAGTTTCACCTGCGAGATGACGGGGTCCTGATAAATGACGTCGAAAAACGCGGAAAGGCGATCGACGTCGTGCAACTCGCGGGCAAGAGTGGAAGCCAGGTCAAAGCGGAAACCGTCCACGTGCATCTCTTGCACCCAGTAACGCAGGCTGTCCATAATCAGTTTCAGTACTTGCGGATGGCGCACGTTGAGACTGTTGCCGGTGCCGGTGTAATCCATGTAGTAGCGCGGATTGTCGGGCATCAGGCGATAGTACGTGGTGTTGTCGATGCCGCGAAAGCTGAGCATCGGTCCCATGTGGTTGCCTTCTGAGGTGTGATTGTAGACGACATCGAGGATCACTTCAATGCCCTCGCGGTGCAGGGCCTTGACCATGGACTTGAATTCCGAAACCTGGCAGCCGTCATCTCCGCAACTGGAATAGCGCGCGGTGGGCGCGAAGAAGCAGGTCGTATTGTATCCCCAGTAGTTACGGAGCCCGCGATCGACCAGCGATTTGTCATCCAGAAAGGCGTGCACAGGCATCAGTTCGATGGCGGTGACACCCAATTTCTTGAGATAGGCCAGCGGCGCTTTCGACACCAGCCCGGCATAGGTTCCACGCAGTTCCTTGGGAACTTCCGGGTTGCAATGAGTGAAGCCTTTGACGTGAATCTCGTAGATAATCGAGTCGCTCAGCGGAGTGCGCGGCTGGCGGTCCTGCTCCCAGTCAAAGAACGATGTCCCCACGATCGACTTCTGCATCCCTGCCGCATCGTCGTTGTCGTCGCGGGCATGGTCTTGATCCGCATGGCCGAGCTGATACGGAAAAATGGGCGCGCTCCAATCCAGCCCCCGAGTGATGGCGTGAGCGTACGGATCGACCAGCAGCTTGGCTGGGTTAAAACGCAGTCCCTGATCGGGGTCGTAAGGGCCATGCACTCGATACCCGTAAAGCTGACCGGGCTGGATGCCGGGCAAGTAGCAATGCCAAACATAGTTGGTGTGCTCGCGGACCTCGACCTTTTCAGCTTCCGCTGAATCGGCATTATCAAACAGACAGAGCTCGACCCGCTCCGCGCGCTCCGAGTACAGGGCAAAGTTTACACCGGCGCCATCCCAAGTGGAGCCTTGCGGATAGGGTCTTCCATTGAGAACCGTTCTGGGCATCGCTCGTTGGACGAACTTTCAGGTAAGAAGTTTCTCGTCACCTAGGCGCCGGTAACGCCTGCTCCCCGGAACAGGGGCAGCGTTTTGGCCGCAGGCTTCGTTGCGATGCCTTCCCTGGGTAACATCCAACAAACGATTGATAATAAAGGTATTGCATCTGAGACGACGAGCGGAGGCCGCGCGCCGGAGCGCCCGGACGGGCTGAACGGTGAACATGCGTCGCAGGCTGAGGCGATGCAGCGAGGACGCGTGACCTTTTCCACAACCAATCGTCTATTTAACTGTTGCAGGCAACAGTGGCCCATCCGGCCGTACGAATGGACGAAACCGTACTGATCCGTTCGGCGCAGCAAGGAGACGAGCGCGCGTTCGAGGAATTGGTGCGCCTGTACGATCAGAACGTCCTGCGGCTGGCGCTGAACTTGTTGCGATCTCCGGAAGACGCCAACGACATTTACCAGGAGACGTTTCTCCGGGTGTACAAGAACCTCCAGAGCTTCCGGTTCGATTGCAGCTTCTCTACTTGGCTGTATCGGATCGCGACAAATTTGTGCCTGGACGCGCTGCGTAAGCGGCGTGTGCGGAAAGAGGAAGACATGGTGGTGGAAACCAAAGACGGCGTGCTCGACCGCATGGACACGATAGAAGAATCGAGGGCCGAAGGCAACCCGCAGCGCCATCTGCTGAGCCGGCAACTGCGGCAGCGGATCGAGAAAATTTTGGAAGAGTTGACGCCGCGGGAGCGGACCGTGTTCGAGCTGCGGCACTATGAAGGTCTGCGGTTGCGGGCCATTGGGGAGGTTTTGGGCACCTCCGAAGAAGCCGCCAAGAACTGTTTATTTCGAGCCACGCAGAAAATGCGTGCAGCCTTGGGAGATTTCACATGAAGTGTGAAGACGCGAGGAAATGGCTTCCGCTGATGCTTTACGGAGAACTGACCTTCGACCAGGAAGAAATGTGCGAAGTGCATCTGGACGAGTGCGAGTCATGCCGCCAGGAGCTGGCGCGCGAGAAGAGACTGCACCGGGCCTTGACGGAGCTGGAATGGACTCCCACGGCGGCGTCGTTGGAGCAGTCGCGCCAACTGCTCCGGAGGAACTTAGCCAACGCCGAGCCCGCCAAACGACGCTGGTGGGATCACCTGCCGGCGCTGTTGACGATCCGCTTTCATCCCGTGCCGGCGGTGTGGCAGACCGCGGGCGCGGTGGCGCTGCTGGCGCTGGGCTTTTTTGGCGCGCGGATCGCTCCGCTGGAACTCGGGACTAAGACCACGGGGGCCAGCCTGACCGAGCCCGCGGTTTCCCGGGTGCGCTACGTAGAGCCGATGGCGAATGAGCGAGTCCAAATTGTGTTGGATGAGACCCGGCAGCGCGTGCTTTCGGGAGACTTGGCGGATCAGCAAATTCAAAAGCTGTTGCTGACGGCGGCCAAGGACCCGTCCGATCCCGGACTCCGCGTGGAGTCGGTAAATCTGCTGAAGGGGCAATCGGATTCGGCGGAAGTACGCTCCGCGCTGCTGTACGCGGTGCAACACGATTCCAACTCCGGCGTCCGGTTGAAGGCGCTCGATGGGTTGAAGTCGTTCGCCGGCGATCCGGAGACGCGCAAGGTGTTGACGCAGGTCTTGCTGACCGACAGTAATCCGGGTGTTCGCACGCAGGTGATCGATTTACTTGTACAACAGAAGAATGAAAACATGGTGGGCGTGCTGCAGGAGTTGATGCACACCGAGAGCAACGGGTATGTGAGGATGCGCTGTGAGCGGGCGCTGCACGATATGAACGCGTCACTGGAGACTTTTTAGGGACACTTTTTAGGGACAGAGTGACGTCTGAGTCCCCGGCCTTGGGTGGAGTGGCAAGGGGGGTGGGCACGCGCGGTAAGCAAGGAGACCTTTTAAGTAGGAGCGATGACGATTCGATTGCTGATGATTGCGGGTTTTGCGCTGCTGGCATCCGGTCAGACAGAGAGCCCGGTGGTGCGCGAAGGGAATTACTGGGTGCGCACATTTTCGGGTTCGGTTCCGGCGGATGCGGTGTCGCGGGTGCGCGTAATCACGGAAGGAAATGTGAAGGTGCATGGAGAGCCGGCCAAAGTAATCACATATTCGGTGAAGGTGCCGGTGAAAGCGCGCGACAAGGAACAGGCGGAAGCGCTACTGCGAGCGTTTGCCATGCGCGTGCAGACGGCGGGGCCGCGCATGGTTTTGGAACTCGGCGCGCGGCGCATGACGGGGGATGGTCCGGATGTGACGCTGACCGTGCCTCGCGGTTTGGAGCGGTTGCTGCTCGAAACCCGGGGCGGCAATGTGCAGGTGACGGACTTTGACGGCGAGTTCACCGGATTCTCCGCCGGAGGGCGGATCGACATCGACCGGCTGAATGCGGCGGCCTCGGTGAAGACAGCCGGTGGCGATATTCGAGTAGGCCGGGTGAACGGGCCGGTGCGTTGCTCCTCCGGTGGGGGATCGATTACCGTGGATAGCGTTGGCGGCGATTCGTGGTTTGAAACCGCGGGCGGCGACATCTTGGTGCACGATGCGCGTGGCCGTGTGCATGCGGCCACGGGCGGGGGAAATATCCGGGTCGAAAAATCGGGCGGCGCCGTGGAGGCCCGGACGGAGGGCGGTCTGATTGAAGTACAACACGCCGCGGGCCTGGTCAACGCACTGAGTTCGGGCGGCGCCATTCAAGTGAATTCCGCCCAGGGTGTGCGCTGTGAAGCGGCTGCTGGAATGATCCGTTTGCGCAACGTCGCCGGGGCGCTCAACGCCAGCACGGCAGCCGGAAGTATCCTGGCGGAATTGCTGGCCGGGAACCGCCTCCAAGATTCGACTTTAACCGCCAGCGCCGGTGACATAACGGTAGTCCTGTCGTCCAAGATATCGGTAACGGTATTCGCGCAAAACATAACGGGTGGCGGCGGCCGGATCATTTCCGATTTTCCGGAAATTCGCCTGCAGCCCGCGCTGCCAGGTACTGTCCCGGCCATCGCGCAAGGCAGCCTCAATGGCGGCGGCCCGCTGCTGCGGATCATGGCAACCGGCGGCACGATCTATCTGCGCCGCGAAAAATAATTTTGGGAGGTTTCCTATGAAAGGTTTGCTTGTGAGCGTGGGGTTGATTTTATCGCTGGCGGCCCAGCCCACGCCGCCTACTCCACCTACGCCGCCTGTGGCGCCGATGCCGGGTATGCCCAATATTCAGGTCTGGACGAGCGGCGGTAGTTTCCTCGGGATCGGCGTTGCGGAAATCACCAGCGAGCGTGCGAAAGCGCTGAACTTGAAGGAAGTATATGGCGTGGAAGTGACCCAGGTGGACGAGGGCAGTCCCGCGGCCAAGGCGGGGCTCCAGCGGGGAGATGTGATCCTCGAATATAACGGCCAGCGGGTGAACGGGATTGAACAACTCCAGCGGCTGATTCGGGAAACGCCGGCGGGGCGAAACGTTAAGCTGGCGGTCAGCCGGAACGGCGGCATGCAGACGCTTACCGCTACGGTGGGATCGCGCCGGTCGCGAGCCAGGGAATTTTTTGGGCCGGACGTCCTGGACCTGCCGGAGATCCATATACCGGACATGCCGGGCATACTGGGCATGACCCACGGTGCGCGGCTGGGCATTGACGGCGAATCGTTGGGATCGCAACTGGCGGAATATTTCGGCGTGAAAGAAGGTGTTTTGGTGCGGTCCGTTGTCAAGGGATCGGCGGCCGAGAAGGCCGGCATCAAGGCGGGAGACGTGATCTTGAGAGTGGACAAGACGCAAGTGGCCACGGCTGGAGAAATCTCCGGTGCACTGCGGGCAGCCCGGTCTTCTCCGTCCTTTCCGGTCGACCTGAAGCGGGATCGCAAGGACGTGACGGTGACGGTTTCGATGGAGCAGGCTTCGAATGGCGATCGGCGAGACCACGCAATTGTTCAACCGCGTCCCATCTAGACTGCGCCGTCAGTGAACGGTCTGGGGCTTCACGCCCGGCGAATCGTCGGGGGCCTCAAGCCCAGCGATCTGTCGGTTACGGTTTCTATGGAGCCGGCTTCGAACGGCGAGCGGCGAGACCACGCGATTGTTCAAGCGCGTCCCATTCAGACCAGCGCCGTCGGTGAACCGGTCTGGGGCATACGCCCGGCGAATCGTCGGGGGCCTCAAGCCCAGCGATCTGTCCGTTACGGTTTCTATAGAGCCGGCTTCGAACGGCGAGCGGCGAGACCACGCGATTGTTCAAGCGCGTCCCATTTAGTTTAGACCAGCGCCGTCAGTGAACCGGTCTGGGGCATACGCCCGGCGAATCGTCGGGGGCCTCAAGCCCAGAGAGCTGTCGGTTACGGTTTCGATGGAGCAGGCTTCCAGCGGCGAGAACAGCGTTCCATTTAGAACAACGCCGTCAGTGAACCGGTCTGGGGCTTCACGCCCTGCGAATCGCCGCAGGCCTCGGGCCCGGTCCCAGTTTGAGCGACAGTTCGTGTATCTTGAGCAGCAACTCCACTTCTCGACGGGGCAGATGCAAGGTCGCGGCAATGTGGTCCGGAGCGTCTCCGCGACGAGAGAGACGCAATACGTGAGTCCTCTTATTGAGGTTCAGTCCCGTTTGCAGTATTCCCGTTGGTTCCAGCGTTGTTGGCCCGAGCGGGCCGCGTTCTTCAATCCGGGCGGCCAACTGATCGAGGCGCTGATTCAGCAGCGTCAGGTCTTTTCCTGATTCGGTTTCCGATGCCGATTTCCTGTGTTCCGGAGGCAAGGAACGCGCAAGGCGCGCGATCTCCGTCTTGAATTGAATAAAGAGCCACAGCGTGGCGCTCAGCCCCGCTGCTGTGAGCATTAGGGGCGCAAGTGAAAAAAGAGTCTGGCTGGACATAAGGTAATTTCCAGGTTTGATGGACCTATTTGAGACTTTGCAGCCGCTCCTGACGGCTGACGACCTGGCGAATGCGGACGCCGAAATTGCCCTCCACCACGACCACTTCTCCGCGGGCGATGACACAGTTGTTGACGATCACCTCGACGGGTTCGGAAACGCTGCGGTTCAATTCCACAATGGAACCGGTGGTCAGCTTCAGCACGTCTTTGAGCGGCAGTTGGGCGCGGCCAAACGAAACGCTGACCGGCAGCTCGACATCGAGCAACAAATCCATGTTGCGTCCGCGCTCGGTGTCCGGGGCGGGTGGCGGCGGGGGCGCCGGTTGGTCGTTAGCGTCGACGGAGAGCAACAGGTTGGCGAGATCTTCCGAACCTGCCAGCAACAGTTCCTGATCGCTGTCCTCCAGGCGGAAGCGAATGGAAGCCCAAGCGGTGTCCTGAGGCGGAGCCGGGACTTCCACTCCCGAGGTAGCCAAAATCTCGCGTCCCGCTTGTTTGGACAACACGCGCGCCAGGCCGGAGGCGGCCTGATTCAGTATCTCCGCGCAGGTTCCCTGGATGTCTTCCGGCGAGGGTGCGTCGACGCCTGCCGCAGCGAGAACGAAGGCGCCAATCTTCCCCCACTGATGCGAGCCAACGAAGAAGCCTGCGCCGGGGTCCTGCCCCAGGTCGAATCGGTGCCAAACGGGCCGCGGCTCGGCGAGTAATTCGGGCGCCTGCTCGGCTTCGAGCACCGTCATCTCAGGCCGTGAACCGGCCATTGCTTCCCAAGCTTCGCCGAACTGGCCGATCCAGACCTCAACGATGGTTGAAAATATTTCAGCCGAACTAGCCGCCATGGCGATAAGAACCCTTTTCAATGGGCCAACGCTTATCGAGGTATGCCCGTAACCGCAAGATTGCTTGCGATTTGAGCTGAGAGACCCGCGATTCGTGCAGGTTGATGATTTTGGCGATTTCCCGTAACGTCAGCTCCTCGTAGTAATACAGGCTGAGCACCAGTTTTTCCGTGTAGGGCATTTTTTCGATCGAGTCCGCCAGTATGCGCTGCAGCTCACTGCGTTCGAGTACCCGGGAGGGCCAGTTCTCCTGATCGTCGGAGATGAATTTGAGGAGATCGCGGCCTTCTTCGTCGGGGCGGGCGGACTCCAGGCTCCCCAGATTGACCCCCCGCACATCCACCAGCCAGCTATGATACTCGTCCAAGGGGAGGTCCAGTTCTTTGGCAATCTCGTCTTCCGAAGCCGCCCGTTGTTCGCGTTGCTCAATGGCGGCGATCGCGCTTTCGATCTGTTTCACCCGGCGCCGCTGCTGGCGGGGCGCCCAGTCCAAACCGCGCAGACTGTCGAGAATGGCGCCGCGAATCTTGTACTCGGCATAGGTCTTCAGTTTTACGTTATGGCTGGGATCGAAGCGGTCGATAGCCGCAATTAAACCCAGAGTTCCGGTGGAAATGAGGTCCTCCAGATTGACGCTTTCCGGAAGCCGTTCATGGATTCTCCGCGCGATTAAGCGGACTTGCGGCAGGTGTTCGAGAATCAGCTGTTCTCGCTCGGCTTCGGAGGTTTCCTGGCTGGCGTAGGTCTTCATGCGGTGTCTCGTCTCATTTGTGGCGGCAGTGGCAGCGGTGGCGGCAGTGGCAGCGGTGGCGGCAGTGGCGGCGGTGGCGGCAGCCGGGGCGGCTAAGCCGAAATTCTTTCATCAGGCCGCCGCCCCCGCTACCTTGGTCGTCCGCTCGGTAGTGTGAGTTGCTGGCCGAGCCATCGGCTCCTGCGCGGTGATTGTCTCCGACGCGACCAGTGTGTGGAGCACCTGGTCCGCGATTTGACCTGGCACGGCGGAGTTGAGATCTTCCGGAATCTCTTGGCCGCAAGACAAGAAAGAAATGGGTTTTCGGAGAGCTAGGCTTAGATTGACGATGCCGCCCAGTACCTCCGTTTCATCGACTTTGGTAAAGAGCAACTTGCGCGGTGAAAAAATTTCGTATTGATCGGCGATGCGCTCTTGATCTGTGGCTCGCATCGATGCGGGCAATACCAGATGGACATCCAGTTCCGCGTGAGCCGCAAATACCTCGGCCCAACCAGCTGCATCGTCCATATCTCGTGACGCGAAGCCAGGCGTATCCAGGAAGGCAGTGTCGCTGGGACGAAGATTTTCGAAGGCTTGAGTCAGCGCGGGTGGAGTCTCGATCACCTGAAAGGGTACCCCGAGGATGGCGGCATAGGAACGAAGTTGGTCGGCTGCGGCAATGCGCAGAGTATCGATGGTGAAGAGCGAACAGGGGCGGCGTTGGGCTAGGCACTCGCGAATGGCCAGTTTCACTAGTGAAGTCGTCTTACCGGACCCGGGCGGCCCAATCAACGCGATCGAGCGCGGGCTACCCGACCCAAGCGTGGGGTTCGTCAAAATGAACGATGCGAGTTCCGACCGGGCAAGCCGGACGGCATCGCCGGGCGAATCTGTCGGCGCCAGTTGGAGCGAAAGCCGCAGCACGATATCCTGCGCCAGGTCTGTGGAGAGCCCGGCATCGCACAAGGCGTCGTGAATCTTCAATAGTTCGAGGCGCGATGCCATCTGGGAACAGAGGCCTCCGGAAAAGCGCCCGCCAGAACTTCCGATCAATCTTGCCAGACTCTCCATTTGATCGCGCAGACGGCTAATTTCGCGCGCCAAAGTACGGGATGTCGAGCTGCTAGCCACTGTCAAACCGCAGCTAGCACTTGAAATGGAGCTAGCACTTGAAATGGAGCTAGCACTTGAAACGGGGTGAGCGGCCGAAACGGGGTGAGCGGCCGAAACGGGGTGAGCGGCCGAAACGGCGCTAGCGGCCGAAGCGGGGCTGCCAGGTGAACCAACGTTGCTAAATGAGCCGGCAATGCCGTTCGAGCCGCGGTCAGGCAAACCGGCCCTACCTGGCAAACCGCCTCTACCCGTCGAAGCAACGCTGCCACTCGGACCGGCGTTACCTGTTGAACCGGCCCTACCGGGCAAAGAGGCGAGCGTTAAGGCCGGCGGAGTTTTTGCTGGAATTTGGTCTGGAATCTGGGCTGGAATTTGGCCGGGAGTCTGAATTGGAGGAACGCCCGCAGGCTTCATTGTGGGCGCCAGCGCGCAGACCACTTCATACGAGCCGAGATTCCGCAACTCCGGTTCGGTACGGCGCGAGTTCAGTAGCATGGCTTCGGCGCCTAATTCCTTGCCGGCTTGGGCCATCGCTGCTTCTATGCTTTCGGCGAAAAACGATTTTATTCTCATGTTTCAGATAAGCTCGTCATCGTGTAGCTCGTCATCCGACGGCGCCTAACGACAACATCTTGACGCCGGGCGGCACTTCGTTGTGCGAGATCACCGACAAATTGGGAAGGGAGTTCTCGACCAGCTGGCGAAGAAAGAACCGGCAACCCGAACTGGCCACCAGCACGACCGGAGCATTGCCTACGCCGATCCGCGCTGTGATCCGGTCCAGGATTTCGCGGATGCGCTGAGGCGCGAGGTTCAGGTGACTGGAGTTCTCGGTGTGTTCGACACCGGACTCCAAGGCCTGTTCCGTCCCTGCCTCAAGGAGGTAGACGGCCAGTTCACCGCGATCGTTCAGATACGGCTTGACGATTTGCCGGCGGATCGCCTGGCGGGCGTATTCCGTCAGCAGAACGGTATTCTTCGTGACCAGAGCTGCCTCTCCCAGCGCTTCGAGAATACTGCCGGCGTCGCGAATGGACACGCGCTCTCGTAACAGGTTTTGTAAGACTTTCTGCACCGCTGCCAATGGAAGCAGTTTGGGGACCAAATCTTCAATCAGCTTGGGGTTGTGTTCAGCGACGCGATCCAGGACTTTTTTTGCATCCTGGCGCGAGAATAGCTCGTGTGCGCAACGGCGAACCAGTTCACCCAGGTGCGTTCCCAGTATGCTGATCGGATCGACCAGGGTATAGCCCGCCCGGCGGGCTGCGTCGGCGTTCTCGGAAGCTACCCAGTAGGCCGGCAACCCGAAGGCGGGCTCGTGGGTTGGCAGTCCGTCGAGCGGCTGGGCGTGGTCGCCCGCCTGGATCGCCAACTGGCAACCGCTGGCGAGTTCAAATCTAGCCAGCCCCACGCCTTTGAGAGAGATCAGGTATTCCCTTGATTTTAGACTCAGGTTGTCCGTAACGCGAACGGGCGGGAGGATATAGCCAAATTCGGTCGCCAACTGCCGGCGGATGCTGCCAATCCGCCGGATGAGCTGCGAATTCTGTCCGCCCTCCACCAAATTGATCAAGCCCAGTCCCACCTCCACGGCAATGGGCTCGACCGTCAGCAGGGCTTCCAGGTTCTCACGGGCCGCTGCTGGTTGCGGCGATGCCGCTTTCTCGACGGTGGCGGTTTTTTGGCGAACCCGCCACCCGGCGATTCCGACGGCCGTCCCGAGAATGAAAAACGGGAGCTTGGGAAGACCAGGCAATGCCGACATTGCCACGAGCACGCCCGACGCCAGAAACAGCGGCTGAGGCCGGCTGAACACTTGCCTTTGGAAATCTAATCCCAAGGTGGCATCCGAACTGGTACGAGTGACGATCAAGCCGCCCGAGACGGAAATCATCAGGGCCGGGATTACCGTAACCAAGCCGTCGCCGATGGTAAGAATGGTGTACGTCTGGATGGCCCGTTTCAAATCCAAACCATGCTGCAGCACGCCGATAAGAAAGCCGGCGATGATATTGATGGCGGTAATCAGGATGCTGGCCACGGCATCTCTTTGGGTGAACCGCGAAGCTCCGTCCATCGCGCCGTAGAACTCCGCTTCGCTCGCCAGACCGCGGCGGCGGGAGCGGGCTTCGGTTTCGTCGATGAGTCCGGCATTGAGGTCGGAATCGATCGACATTTGCTTGCCCGGCATGGCGTCCAGGGTGAAGCGCGCGGTCACCTCCGAGATACGGACCGCGCCATGGTTGATGACTACGTATTGAATGGCGATCAGCACCAGGAAAATCACCACGCCAATGATATAGTTGCCCCCGACGACAAAGGCGCCGAAAGCCTCAATGACCTCCCCCGCCGCCGCTGTGCCCGTGTTGCCGTTGAGCAGGATCAGGCGCGCCGATGAAACGTTTAACGCCAGGCGGAACAACGTCATCAGCAGCAACATGGTGGGGAAGGAGCTAAATTCCACCGGTCTCACGATGTACATCGATACCAGCAGTACAATCACGGACAAAGTGATGTTGGTGCTGATGAGAATGTCGAGGAGAAACGTGGGCAGCGGCAGAATCATCGCCAGAACGATGGCCAAAACCGCGAGGGGCACGACCAGTTCGCCCACGTTGGCGAGGGAGAGCGGGGGGCGTTTTGGAGCAGCCGTGCTGGGAGCAATGCGCGCGGGGGCCGCCATTAGGCTCTCCCGCGATTCATTAATTTAAAGATGTAAGCCAGAATCTCGGCTACGGCGCGGTATAGGTGAGGCGGAATCTCCTGTCCCACGTCGGCGGACTTGTATAAGGCCTGTGCCAGTGGTTGATTTTCGACAATCGGCACCTGATTGCGCACTGCAATCTCGCGAATACGCCGAGCCAGATAGTTCTTCCCTTTTGCCACCACTAGCGGCGCCGCCATTTTCTCTAACTCGTATCGGATGGCCACCGCGTAATGAGTGGGATTCACGACCACTGCCGTGGCGGTCGGTACCGCTTTCATCATGTTGCGCCGCGCGGCATCGCGCTGCAGGCGCCGGATCCGCGCCTTGATTTCCGGACTACCTTCGCTTTCCTTGTGCTCATCCCGGATTTCCTGCTTGCTCATGCGCAGAGATTTCGTAAACCGGCGTTGCTGCCGGAGCATATCGAGCACTCCCAGGACGACGAACGCGAAGGCGGCGCGCCAGAAGAACGTCATCAGCGAGTGCGATACCACGGCCAGGCCCGCGGCGAAACTGAGCGAGGGTAAGCGGAGGTAGGCCTCGAGGTTGTCGCGCGCAATTGCGTACAGCGCCAGGCCAATCACCGGGAACAGAACCGAGGACTGGAGAGCAGCCGCAAAATTCTGGGCCGGCAGGTCTCTCAATTTATTCGCCGGATTGAGCCGGCTAAAGTCCGGCGCCAGCTTCTGCGGAGAGAATCCGAAACGCGTCACGCCCAGTTGGGCCGCGAGTCCAATCAACGCCATTCCGGCTCCGGCGAGCAAGACGGGGTAGAGCACGTGAATCAGCGCCGCGCGGTAAAACCCGGTGAGAAACTGCACGGTGATCGCCGGACGGAACGCGGCCTCCAGCACCTCGTGAGTCAGGCTCCGCAGATGATCCAACAATTGAGGAGTCCAAAAGCGGAGCAGCGCGACGAACCCGAGAAACTGGGCGGCGGTTGTCAATTCCCGGCTGGCCGGAAACTGACCCTCGCGCCGGGCCTTCTCCAGGCGCCGCTTGGTCGGTTGCTCGGTCCGGTCATCTGCCACTACGGCGCCAGAAGCCCTTCCAGGGCCGCGAACATGCGAGTCCCGGTCTTTTCGAGCATCGCCGGATAAAAGCTCAATGACCCGGCCAGCATCAGGAGACCGGCTAGCAGCTTGATCGAAAAGGAGAGCGGCAACAAATGAAGCTGGGCCTGAATGCGTCCCAACACGCCCATTGCCAAGTCGACCAGCAACAGGAGCGCTATTACGGGCAACGCCAAACGCAGGCCGGTGACAAAGATTGCCGCTCCGGCGCGGATCAAGGCAGTGGCTGCGGGCGCCCTAGCCGGCGCCTCGCCGGGCGGCAGAATCTCGAGGCTCCGCGCCAGGATCCGGATTACCTGGCGGTCAAAGCCCAGCACGCAAAAGAGCAGACCTCCCAAGAGTTCCGTCAAAACCTGCAGCAACGTCGAGTCCGCCTGGCTGCCTGGATCTACAATCGAAGCATACGAGAACCCGGCCGGCAGCTCGATCAGATGCGCCGCCATCTGTAGCGCTTCGAGGAGCAGCGACACCGTTAGTCCGATCAGCAGGCCGGTGACGGCTTCCGACGCGGCCCAGAAGACGAGGGTCGCAAGCGATGGACTGTATTCCGGCGGCGCCAGCGGCAGGAGCATGACCGTCAGCGCCAGCGCGAGCAGCACCCGGCTGGCATCCGAGGCGGCTTGGGCGCCCGGAAGAGGCGTGAATACGAGTACTCCACTCACCCGCGCCAACACCATCAAAAATGCATACAGGGTGGACAGATCAATGCTCAATTCAGTGTGCATAACGGCCTAGCTCCCCCCACAGAGAGGCGGTGTACGCAATCAACTGGCCGGCCATCCAGGGCAGCAAAAGCAGCAATCCCAACAAGAACGCCGCCAATCGCGGCACGGCTCCGAAGCTGGTGTCTTGGATGGACGTTAGGACCTGCAAAATACTGACAACTACCCCGGCAATCAGGCCGAGCAGTAGCAGCGGCATCGCGAGCCAGAAGGCTTGCAACAAGGCCTGGCGAAACAAGTGAACCGCCATCTCCGGGGCCATCAGTAGAAACTCTTCGCCATCAGTAGAAACTCTTCATTAGGGAGCCGACCACCAGGTTCCACCCGTCCACCAGCACGAAGAGCAGGATCTTGATTGGCGCCGAGAGCAGCACCGGCGGCAATTGAACCATACCGACCGATAGGACCACCGAAGCCACCACCAGATCGATGATCAGGAACGGCAAATACAGGATCGCTCCAATCTGAAAGCCCGTTTTCAGCTCCGATAAGACATAGGCCGGGATCAGGACATTCAACGAAAGATCGGTGGGCCGCGCTGGTTGCGGCCCGTGTGTCAGTTTGAGAAACAACTGGGCATCTGGTTCGCGAACAAAGCGGACGAGAAACGCCTTGAGTGGACGGGAGCCTTGTTCGAAAGCCTGTTGCGTCGTTAGTTCTCCCTGCTCCATAGGTTTCCAGCCCTGGGCGTATATCTGTTCCGCGACGGGCTGCATGATCAGGATCGTCAGGAACAAAGCCAACCCGACGAGAACCTGGTTTGAGGGAGTACTCTGGGTGCCTAATGCCTGCCGCAGAAAATGCAGGACCACGGTTATTCGAAGCAACGGCGTCACTGCCATAATGATCGCGGGGAGCACGGTCAAGAGGGTCAGAAGAGCGACGATCTGCAAGGGAAGGCTGAGAGTTTCCGTTCCTTTGACATTCATGAGGGTCACGCCCGACAGACTGCTCGGCTGCGCCAGTAGAGCGCCGCACGAAATCCAAGCAAGCGGGATCCATTTCGTCATTTGCTTTCTCCTTCAGCGTTTCCGGCGCTGATCAATTCGGACAGGAGGACCACTCCGGCACTGTGCACGGCAAGCAGAAAAGTGCGCGAATCGGCGCGCACTAAGTGCAGTGAATTCGCCGGCGTTAGCGCCAAGCGATCCAGCAGAATGAGGCTTCTCCCGGTCTTCGTTCCCGGTTTGAATTGAAACGATTTGAGCTGGAAAGGCAGCCGGGTCTTCACACGCGCGGCTCCAGTTCGTGATCGCGATAGCCCCACCAGCGCTACGAGCAGCCCCAAAACAAACATCACCGCCAACAGGTCGCGTATCCAATCCACATCATTCCTCTCCACATCATTCCTCTCCACATCATTCCTCTCCACGTCATTCCTCTCCACGTCATTCCTCCGCTACAAAGTCCGTGATCCGG
Organism: Bryobacterales bacterium; assembly: GCA_963836595.1. Classification (GTDB taxonomy): domain Bacteria; phylum Acidobacteriota; class Terriglobia; order Bryobacterales; family Bryobacteraceae; genus DATFZA01. The sequence continues at coordinate 324,580 of CAWIKC010000001.1, read as the reverse complement.
ACTCCGACGGCGTCTTCGATGATCACGATCTCGCCATAACCAACCAACGTTCCACCGACCAGGATGTCGATATTGTCGCCAGCGGAGCGGGTCATCCTAATCACGCTGTCCTCTTCCAATTGCAAAATCTGGGCGATTGTCATCACCTTGCGATCCAATTCGACTTCGACGTCGATGGGCACGTCGGCGAGATGGCCAATTTCATCCAGTGGAACCAACGCTTCTCCCGCCGCTACTTACTGTATGAGGTTGATGGTGGCTTGGCTGAGCGTGTCCACCGTGGTCACCACTTTGGCGTTCGCCTGATAGGAGCTCTGAAACACAATCAAATTGGTCAATTCCGTCGCAATATCGACGTTCGAGGACTCGACAGCGCCTGCCGTCACCGAACCGCGCCCCCCGGTTCCGGGTGTTCCCACCGCGGGAAGCGACGTGAGGGCGCTGACACCATACTCGTTGTTGCCTTCGGCAATCAGCGATTGCGGATTCCGGATGGTGGCCATCGCCAGTTGCCCGACAACGGCCGTCTGCCCGTCGGAATACTGCGCCTCGATCGTGCCCCCGTCGGTTAGTCCGACGCTCACCAATTGCGCGGCCGTCGGAACCATTCTGGCTGACCGCGGAAACCGACGAAGCCTGAGCAAATTGCGTAAGGTCGGGCGTGGTTCCGTTGTACAGATTCCAAGACAGGTCCAAGTCCGACGCTCCATCGGCCAGGCCCTGAACCTGAAACACCGGCGGCGGATCGGTTGCCGCGGGAGAAACCAGGTTCCCGTTGGAGTCGAAGGTGATGCTGCCGGTCAACGGCGAGGCCGGCGGGTTGCTCACGTCAGCGTCGGGCACGGAGAGGGAGTAGTCCCACTGACCTGTAGTGGTCGGGTCCTTGGTGAACGTGGCGGTGACTGTGTGCGCGTTGCCGAGCGAATCGAAAACCTGGAGAGAAGTGGAAAAAGTCGCATCGGTCGATCCCAACGCAGCCGCCGCATTGAGGTTTAAATTCAGCGAAAACGATGTGGTCGGAACCGGCGCCGCCGACGAATTTGTAGGCACTGAAATATCGCCGAGGGGGGCGTTGGTGTTGAGCACGCCGTTGGTCACGGTCCAGCCCTGCACATTATCTCCGGTCGCGGTAGTCAGCAGGCCCTGACTGTTAATTTGGAAGTTTCCGGCGCGGGAGTATTGCGTCGCGCCGGCGGAGGTCTGCACCACGAAGAATCCATTTCCCTGAATGGCCGCATCCAAAGCGCCGGAGGTGGTCTGTAGCGCGCCCTGGGAGAAGTCAAACTGGGTGGTGGGACTCCCGACGCCAAAACCGACCTCCGTTTGCCCGGAGGCCGAGCCGCCCATGGACTGCGTGAGCAGGTCATGAAAGGAGACTTCACTGGCTTTGAAGCCAAGTGTGTTGAGATTGGCGAGATTGTTGCCGACAACATCAATCGCGGTTGAGGTTGCGCTCAAAGCGGATAACGCGGTGGTTAAAGAAGTAAACATGTTTGCTCCCTAAGTAGTTTGGGTCGTGGGGGTCGAAGAAGTCCCGCTGGACGGCGTGGTGTCAGTGTTGATCTGGTCGAGGTCCTGGCGAATCTGCACTTCTTGTTCGAGCGAACTGAACTGGGCCAGTTCCGAAACGAATTCCATCGGGTCAGTGGGCTGGGTTGGGTCTTGATTCTGTAATTGCGTGACGAGCAATTGAAGAAAGACTTGCTCGTTCGCAAGCCCACTAGTGGCCGACGCCGCGGCTGCCGCGGCACTACTGGTAGACGCCGCCGGCGAACTCGCGCTGTTAACTATATTGCTGGTTGGATTGACGATCATTGAATTGAACCTCGTCTAGCGAAAAAATTGGCGGATCGGGAAAAGGTTGAGACCCACGCCGCGGTTCCTGTTGATTCTGTTGCTGGGAAGGGTTGCCCGGAGTATCGTCCTCCGGTCCAGCTTGGCGGTGTCCGGCGTCGCTCTGTCCGGCATCGCTCTGCCCGGCATCGCTCTGTCCGGCATCGCTCTGTCCCGAGTGGCCCGGTTGGCCCAAGCCAGCGAAATGGCCGGAAGCGATTCGCTCTAAAGGAACCGCCATCTCGGCCTGATAACCGCGGCTTTCCAACCGCCCTACTAAGTCTCCCAAGTCCGAACGGAGCGACGCGGCCAGCTCGGGACTCTCCGATCGCACGGAAACCAGGATCCTGCCGCCCCTATCGGATAACCGAATATCGACATTCGGCATTTCGGCCCGACTCAATTTGACCGATATCTCTCTCGCCGGTTGTACCTGGTTCGGGAGATTTGTTTCAGATTTTGGTTCGAGCTTCGCAGTTCCCCGCGGATCTTCAGTAGGCTGGACCCTAGCTGGTGAGATACTCCCGCCGGGAGTAGCAATTAGAGGAACGCTGGCAACTTGCTCCGGAAGCGGATTGATATTCTGGACGGTGACTGGCTGCCTATTTATATCAGACAGGTTGGTATCCGAAAAGTCGCTAGCCTTTAAGTCTGGGTCGGCCGGCTGACTTTCGGAGGAATTGCTGGGCTCGCGGGCGCCCACATTCCCGTACCCTGGCTGAGCTGCTAATTGCTCAGAATTCGTCCCCGGGTTGCTCGAGTTCGTAGACTGCAACTCAGACGGCCTTTCGTCCACGTCTCCCGCCACCGGCCAGGGGCTTAGACCTGCGACTGGCGTTTGCCCGGGTCGAAGTACGCCGCCGGTGCCGACATCGGTGGTTGAATTGCTTGGCGCATCTGAATCCTCGAACCCATCGAGAGGTACCAGGGTGGCTCTGAAAGAAAGCTTTCCGGCCAAATGAGGCTCTGTCTCGACTGCGGATCGCCTTTCCGCTGGCGGAGTTGACTGAGGAGAGGAACGACCGTCGCCCGGGTGTGATTGCACGCTCGGTTGGACAGAATCTGATTGGCCTTGAAGTGCGGCACCGGTGGAGGGCGTTTTCACACTGAGACTATTTGCAGCCAGATTACTTACACTCAGGCCAAAGCTAAAGGAAAGAAACAGAGGAATGGATTCGGCAGGCGCCCCCACGGGTAGCGGAGTCAGAGGCCCGTCCGGCCCGGTTTTGAGGTCCGCTTTGGGGGAATTTTCCTTAGAATTCGCGCGCGGTTGCACCGGGGGACGCGACAAGGCGAGAGCGCTAGTGGACGCATCGTTTATTGAGGTCCCGCTGCTGGCGGGTATTAAGCTCCCGCTGCTCAGGGGTGTTAAATTCTGCACGCTGACGGAAATTAAAGTCCCAGTGCTAACGAATGTCAAACTCCGACCGTTGCCAGGCAGGGTCTGACTTTGTTGTGCTATTCCCGAAACGATTAGGCCCGGATCGATTAGCCCCGGATCGCCTTGGGGCATGTGCGTAGCAGGGCTAGGGACGGATTTGTCTTGGGCTGAGTTATTCGGAGCTGAATTACCTTCCGCTAAGTCGTCTCGGCGAGCGCCGGCTTCAAGCCGTCGGGGCGTCGGCGGGCTCGAAGTGCTGCTACTGACAGATGATTGGTTGGCCGCGTTGGCGTTCGCGGGTTTCGGTGCCTGGCGACTCGCGTCCCCGCCGCGCGGCGGTTGGATGGGATCAGTCCGACTGCTCAAAGCGGCGTCGGGCTCAAGAGTGCCGGCTTCGCGCCGCAGTACCGCCAGGAAGTTGCCCAAGTCCGCCCCGAACCCGCTCGACGGGACCGTACGGCCGGAGGGAACACCAGAAGGAACACCCGAAGGAAGGGCGGGAAGAGTACCTGGGCGAATACCAGGGCCAAGGGATGCGGTGGGGAAGCTCGCCGATTGCACGGGACGTTCGGGAGCATTCTGATTGCCAACCAAGCAACGTTAGAGTTTCATTCTTTTACGAACGCGTTCTGTGCCAAAAAAGTGACGCTAGTTCCGTTTTGGCAACAGTTCGTCGCACTCCCCGTTCCATAAGCACACATATCGGCAAGAATTAGGATAGTTGTCGATTTTCGCTGAGGCACTAAGATTGCAATAACGACCGCGGTATGGATCCACTGACGACTGCGGCAGCTAGCGGTATGAGAACCCGGATGGAAGCGCTCGACGTGTTGGCCAATAACATCGCCAATACGTCTGTCGCCGGTTTCAAAATCGACCGCGAACTCTATAATGTATACCAATCACCCGAGGCTTTAGAGGACATCGATCAGCCCGAGATGCAGAAGAACTGGACCGATTTCGCTCAAGGCATTCTCGCGGCGACAGGCAGCCCGCTAGATTTGGCATTGGAAGGGGCAGGTTTTTTTGTCGCGCAATCCCCGTCCGGCCCGCTCTACACGCGCACTGGCGCGCTCAAGATATCTAAAGAAGGTGAACTCGTCACTCGGGAAGGGTATCCGATCCAAGGGCAAGACGGCAAGCCGATCAAGCTCGATCCCCTGCAACCGGTCGAGATTTCCGCCCAGGGCGTGGTGCGCCAAGGCGGTACGGACTTGGGACAAGTGGCCGTCGTTTCGTTTAAGCAACCGGGTATTTTATCGAAACGGGGCTCCACCTATTTCTCCAGTCAAGCAAATGTCATGCCTGAGTCCTCCGACGCGGTGGTCCGGCAAGGGCAACTCGAAGGCGCCAACGGCGAACCGGCCGAAAGTGCGGTCCGCCTGGTCAGTGTCATGCGGCAATTTGAATCGCTAAAGAAGGCGTTATCGGTAGGACTGGACATGAATCGCCGCGCGATTGAGGACGTGGCGAAAGTCAGCTAGCACGGATACTCTTAGACGGAGTGCGGGGAATACAGCGGAAAGATACAAAAAATGATTCGAGCATTATATAGCGCAGGCAGCGGTATGACCGCGCAGCAGATGAATGTTGACACGATCGCCAACAACCTCGCCAATTCGAACACGACCGGATTCAAGACGCGCCGCATGCAGTTTCAAGATCTTCTTTACCAGAATCTTATCCAGCCCGGATCGTCGGCGGGTTCCCAGACCCTGGTGCCAAGCGGTTTGCAGATTGGCATGGGAACGCGCGCGGCCTCCAACGAGGTCATATTTACCCAGGGAAGTTTTCAGGAAACAGACAATCCGCTGGATTTAGTAATTCAAGGTAAGGGGTTCTTCCAGGTACGGGAACCCTCCGGGCAAACCGCCTACACCCGCGACGGAAGCTTCCAACTGGATAAAGATGGCAATGTCGTCGATGCCAGCGGTAACCAACTGATCCCCAACATCAACGTTCCCGCTCAAGCGCTGTCTGTCACAATCGGCTCGGACGGCACGGTGACTTACTCGCAGGCGGGTCAAACCACCTCGCAAACCGCCGGGCAGATCCAATTGGCGAACTTCACGAACCCGGCCGGGTTGAACAGCATCGGGAATAATCTTTTCGAGCCCACGGACGCCTCCGGTGATCCGACCGTGGCTAACCCCGGTGGCCAGGAGGGTCTAGGGACTCTATTGCAGGGATATATCGAAAATTCGAATGTCAGCGTCGTACAGGAGTTTATCAATATGATCGTCAGTCAAAGAGCTTATGAAGCGGATACAAAAGTTGTCAAAGCCGCGGACGAAATGTACCAGTCGGTGAACAATCTGGTGCCATGATCACTCTTTGGTTCCTACAGTTGATCTCGATGGCTCCTTCTCACGCGTGCCTGGGAGTGCCTCGGGATGTGGTGCTCGCCGAGGACTTGGCCAAGCGGGTGCCTGAATTTGGGGCGTTGCCGTCCGACTTGCGCCTGACTTTCGCGCCGCTGCCAGGAACCCAACGGGTCTTGTCGCGGAAAGAATTGGCCTCTTTGCTGCGTGGCAATGGCGTCGAACCAGCGGGTCCGTTGCCTGCGATCTGTATCGAGCGGGAAACTGCGCCGTTGAAAGAATTGGACCTGGCCGCGGCGATCCGGGCAGCGCTGAATCTCATGGAGGATGTGCACATCGAGATTCTGGATTATCCCCGCCAACCCATGCCTCCCGGTGTTATCCGATTTAAGCCGGGCGCGGTAATTTCGCGTTCCCCGGCCCGAGCCGATCTGCCGATCTTTTGGCCGGGCAGGTTGGTGTACGACGACCGGCATAGCCTGTCGATTTGGGTGAAGGCAGTGGTTTGGGTAGAGCACAAAGTTGTAGTAGCAGAGGAAGATCTCCCGCCAGGCAAACCCATAGAACTCGGTAGCATTGGACTGGAACAGGCGCGCGAATTTCCTCTTGGCAATCGAGCGGCGAAGAGTATCGACCAAGTGGTTGGACTCAAATCCGTCAGTTTGATCCGGAAAGGAAGCCCCATTATCCTTACGCACCTCGAAATGCCGTGGATCGTTCTCAAGGGAGACAAGATCGCGGTGAGCGTCCTGGCGGGTTCGACGCACATCAGCCTGGAGGCAGTGGCGCTCAGCAGCGGGCACATCGGCGATGAGATTGCTTTGCGAAACCCCGGGAACGGACGAACCTTCCGGGCAGTTGTGGATGGCAAGGGGATCGCGATCTTGCTTCAAAAAGACATCCAATGAAACCCTTACTGATCAGTATTCTCGTCGCTGGCGAAGTGTTTGGCTGGCCGCTCAAAAAAGCTGCCAAAACTGAAGACGCCTCGGCCGCGAAGCTGGACAATTATGTGAAGGAGGTTAAACTTCGCAGCCAGCAAACGTCGACAGCTTCGGCGGGTTCTATGTATTCCACGCCATCGCGTCTGGGGGATCCCGTTCGGGACGTGCGGGCCGGGCAACTCTACGATCTGGTGACGATCGTGGTGTCGGAAAATACTTCGGCAGTGTCGACAGGCGTTACGAATACGTCGCGGAAGTCGAGCGTGAACGCAGCGGTTACGTCGTTCCTGGGCAACACGAACGCGGCCGGCCCGCTAGCGAATCTTGCCAACACTTCGAATAATCAGCAACTACAGGGACAAGGGACGACCTCGCGAACCAACACGTTGTCGACCACGGTTACCGCGGAGGTGATTGCGGTACTTCCCAATGGAAACCTGGTTGTACGCGGTCACAGAGAGATCCTGGTCAACTCGGAGCACCAGACGATCACGATTCAGGGCGTGGTCCGCCCGGCCGACCTGACTCCTCTAAACTCGATCAGCTCCGCCCAAGTGGCCCAACTCGAGGTTCGCGTTGACGGCAAGGGAGTGGTTGGGGATTCCATTAAGCGGCCATTCATTCTCTATCGGCTCTTGCTTGGGCTGCTTCCATTCTAATGACTATGTGCTGGCGACAACGTACTAATGGCGATGTGCTCATGATAATGTGCCGATTTATAATGTGCCGATTTATAATGATACTCGCGTTCTCGTTCGGCTTGGCCGGCGGAGCCGAGAGCCTCACGCGGCTCAAAGACCTGGTGTCGCTCGAAGGCGTGCGCGACAACCAACTCCTGGGCTACGGACTGGTGGTCGGCCTCAAGGGTACCGGGGACTCACGCCAAACCGTATTTTCGGCTCAGAGCTTGACTAACCTCCTGCTTCGAATGGGAGTGTCCGTTAACCCGACCTTGATTCAAGTCCGAAACACGGCAGCGGTAATTGTGACTACGGACTTACACCCTTTTGCACAGCCGGGCACCAGGATCGACGTGACCGTTTCCGCCATCGGCGATGCGCCGAATCTTCAGGGAGGAGTGCTGGTGATCACGGCGCTGAAGGGCCCGGATGGCGAGGTCTATGCGTCGGCACAGGGCTCCGTGATTACGGGCGGCTTTTCGGCGGGCCAGACCGGTTCCAGCAAGACCGTGAACCATCCGACCGCGGGGCGAATCCCAAACGGAGCGATTGTGGAACGGGCGCCACCGAGCGTCTCGCCAACCAGTCACGTCCGGCTGCAACTGAAGGAAGCGGACTTCACGACGGCGGCCAGAGTCGTTAGCGCCATTAACCGGAAATTTGGCGATGGGAAAGCGCGGGCCGAAAACTCCGGCACCGTCGTGGTCGAGGCGCCGCAGGAATTCGCCTCCAGGCCAGTCGAGTTTCTTTCCATTGTAGAAAACTTGACTGTCGAAACCGACCGGCCTGCCAAGATCGTTATCGACGAGCGTACCGGTACCATTGTGATGGGCAAGGAAGTACGCATTGCTCCGGTAGCGATCCTGCATGGTCCGCTAACAGTAGAGATTCGCACCACTCCCGAGGTCTCTCAACCGGCCCCCTTGTCGAGCGGTCAAACCACGGTTGTCCAGCAAACCACGATCTCGGCGAAAGAAGAGAAGCTCAAAGGGGTAGTATTGCCACCGGGGGCGAGCGTGGAGGAGTTGGTGCGCGCTCTGAGCGCGGTGGGCTCGACGGCGCGTGACATCATCGCCATTCTGCAGAGCCTGAAGGCGGCCGGAGCGATCGAAGCCGAAGTGGAGGTCATATGACGATCACCGGGGCGCGTCTTAGCTTGCAAACCAGTCCGGGCTTGCAAACCAGTCCGGGCTTGCAAACCCGTCCGGGCTTGCAAACTAGTCCGGGCTCGCAAACTAGTCCGGATCCGCCGAACGAGACCAAGCGAATTGCGGCGGCCGCCAAGCAATTTGAAGCCTTGCTGATCGGCCAGATGCTGAAGTCCGCTCGGGGCGTGGATGGAGATGGTCTCATGGGAACCGAGGATGAAACAAGTTCAGCGCTGCTCGACATGGGCGTCGAGCAGTTCGCCCAAACTTTAGCCAACCAGGGTGGCCTAGGTATGGCTAAGATGGTAGTTGCCGGATTGGAGAGTCATGCGAATCGATGATGTAAACCGCTCACCGCTACCGCAGGCGGCTGAAAAAGCGAATTCGGGATCGGCAGTTCGCGGTGAAAACGACAGAGCCGGGAATGGAGCGGACAATGCCGAAATCTCGCCTCTAGCACGGGCTCTGCAAACGTCCGACCCGCAGCGGTTGGAGCGGTTGCGTCTCGATGTCCAGAGCGGCCGGTACCAGGTTTCCGGCGATAGCGTTGCCAAAGCCATCGTCAATGATGCACTTTCAGAGTAATCCAAGCGCAGCGCCGCAGTTCTCAGAATTATGTAACTTTCCTGCCTTGCCGCGAATCCATTGGAAGCTGGCTCGCTATCTCGTTAAAGGATAAGATACAATCGAGGAGTTACACTTAGTCCGCCCCGATTATGATTGGACGAATCGCTGCTGGTTTAGTGGTTAGCCTGCCGCTCCTTGGTGGCTGGCATGCCGTTGGTCCGTTCGGAGGGGCTGCCGCAGTGGTGCAGGTCGATCCGCACCACCCCGATGTAGTCCTGGCAGCTACCAACAATGGACTCCTCTTCCGCTCGAGCGATGCTGGAGCCTCCTGGAGTTCTGTCCGTTTTCCGGCTCAACTCCACTGCGTCTTACACGCATTCTTGATTGACCCGCAGCACGCAAACACTTATTTCGCAGCAGTTTCCGGAGAAACATCAGATATTTCCGGTCTGTTTAAAACGAGCGACGCAGGCGCCTCATGGACCTTGCTTCCCGGATTGGCCGGAAAGGAAGTCTGGTCGATTGCGTTCTCTCCCGACGATTCGCGCACCATCGCCGCCGGGACGCATGGCGGCGTACTTCTCTCTCGCGACGGCGGCATGAGTTGGAAAGCGATTTCGGATTCGACCAATCGAGAAATGGAAGTGGTCGTGTCGCTTGCTTTCGACCCGGTAGAAAGCCGCACCTTATTAGCCGGAACGCCCCACTTGCCGTGGAAAACAACCGACGGCGGGGTCACTTGGTTTCCGGTGCATACCGGAATGATCGACGATTCGGACGTTTTTTCGATAAATGTCGACCGCGTGCGCCCACAACGGGTTTTCGCCAGCGCCTGCAGTGGAATCTACAGCAGCCCCAACGGTGGTAACTCATGGACCAAGCTGACGGGCGCTCCCGGGGCCTCCTATCGTACCTATTTCATCGCGCTCGATCCCCGCGAACCACAAACGATCTTTGCCGGCACGACGCACGGCCTGGTGAAGTCGACTGACGGCGGGCACACTTGGCGCCAACTTTCCACCCATCTGACTCGCTTTGTCGCCTTCGATCCGCACCACGCGAACCGGATTTATGTCGCCACCGACGACGATGGTATCGAACGCAGCGACGACGAAGGCGCGACGTTACAGGCGATGAACGAAGGATTTTGTAACCGCCATCTCCCCACGCTGGCGGCCACGGGTGACTCGCTGTACACCGAAGCCTATGAAGACATTCAAGGAGGCGTCTACCGGTTCACCGGAAAGAACGCGCAGTGGGAGCAAGTGGCTTCCCCCTCCCATTTGAAAGGAACGCAACTGCTGGCGCTGGCTTTCGATGGCGCCAACCGGTCGCGATTGTATGCCGCCGGTTATAACTCGCTGCTGGAGTCCAACGATGAAGGCAAGTCCTGGACCGCGTTGCCCGGTTCTTTTGCGAAATCCCGGGTGACTGCGATGCTCGGACCGGAGCAAGATTCGCCGTTCTTACTGGTGGCAACCGAGGGCGGCGTGTATCGCAGCGCCGATTCCGGTAAAAACTGGAAACGCATTCTTTTGGCCGGCGGCCCACAGCGAGTTTTGAATTTCTCCCGAATGGAAGGCAATCGCATCGCGGCCATCACTACCGCGGGTCTTTTGTTATCCTTAAATGGCGAGCAATGGGAAGCTGCTGGACCGTTGCCGGATCAGGCGCAGATGCTGGGCGCGATTTCGTCCGGGGAGGTGCTCATCGCAGCTTCATCCAAAGGTTTGATGCGTTCCGAGGACGGCGGCGGCCATTGGCAACTCGTTACCAACGGTCTGGCTCCTAGCACCGTGAGAGCCATTTGCCGGCATCCCCATGAACCGGGAGTCCTGTTTGCGGCCCAATATAGCGATGTTTTCGAAAGCCGCGACAACGGCAAGAGCTGGACGCGCATCTCTCCAGCAGAACCAAGAATTTCCATTAAGGAATTAGCGATCTTGCCCGACCGGGCGGATCGCTTGTTCGTCCTGACGCAACGTCAAGGCGTTTTTGCTCTCCCCCTGGAAGCCCTCGCGTCTGGCGCTTCCACTTCAAAGGGGCTTTCCACAGGCGTAGAGAGGGGAATCAATGAAAAATAAAATGAGGAGCTCTGGCGTCTTAGCACTAGCCGGAGCCCTGTTGTGCAGTTGCAGTTTCTCCGGAATGGCCCAAACTACCTCGGGGGCGAAGGCGAAATCGTCTGACGACCGCGACTGGTATAAGTATTCCGTTGGCGTTTTTGGGGGCGTTCAGTTTTGGAAGAATGAGTCACGCTCCAACTCGTCCGAATCCGCGCTGGTGGCGCCACTCTTTTCCGTGGCAACCCCCGACAGCTTTGCGCCTGGCGGCGCCGTCGGCATTCGGGCCAATCAGGATTTTCTCGAACACATCGGGGTGGAAGAAGCCTGGACGTTTTATGCAGTCAATAATTTGCGCCTGCAACCGGTGCAACCATATCCTACGCAGACCGTCGGTCTTGGCGCTCGCAACGGTCAGGTATATGTCGGGCCGCTTTTTTACTTGACGCCGCGCAGTTCGCGGGTGCGGCCGTTTTTCACCATCGGGCCGGCTTTCCAGTATTTTTGGCCCACCGAGAATGCCCGGACTCAGGGCATCTCTAGTGTCATTTACAGCGGATCGGGTCTTCAGTCTGCCGGTACTGGCACCGGGATAAACCTCCAATCCCGCAATGGCGTCGCGCTGGCATTTGGCGGCGGCATTAAGTTTCATCTGAGTGAGCGGATCGACATCCGCACCGACGCACGGGGCACCTGGACCACCAATCCGCATTTCGACGTGACCGCGCAACCAGGCGGGGCCGGTTCCCTATACATCCCGATGAAGGGTTCGCAACTTGGTTTGCAAGCGTCGGTAGGAATCGATTGGAAGTGGCACAAGAATGTAGTGGAAGTACCGCCGACACCGCCACCCCCTCCGCCGCCTCCGCCGGGCTCCATCAATGTGTCTCTCAGCGCCAGGCCAACCAGTGTGTGCCCGGGCGACACCATCCAAGTGACGGCCAGCACCAATGCGCCGGACAGCGCCAGTTACCAGTGGACGATTAACGGCGAGAACACCAGTACAGCCAAGACTCTCAGCTTTGGCACAAATGGCCGGCCGGCGGGCTCTTACAATGTCGGTCTGACACTGTCTGCGCCGGGCTTCAATACCGGGACCGGCAGCACCTCCGTTACCGTTGAGCCCTACGTGGCGCCGCACGGTACCGCGTCGGTATCGCCAGGCGAAGTGTATGTCGGTGACACCGCCACGATCTCGACTAGCTTCACCAATCAGTGTGATGGGCCGGTTCAGCCGGCGATCTGTACCGCTGCTGAAGGATCGGTTTCCGGCACGACCTACAACTCAACTGGCGTTCAGTTTGATGCGTCCATCTCCGGTGAGCAACAGAAGAATGTCACCATTACTTGTACCGCCAAGGACGATCGCAGCTCCGGTACTGCCACGACCTCGATTGTGGTTAAGAAACGAGCCAATCTGCAGGCGGAACGGTTGCCCGACATTGTATTCGCCCGCAATAACGCCCGCGTCAACAATTGCGGCAAGCGCGTGTTGCTCGAACAACTGAAGACCTACCTCGATAGAGACCCGACCGGCAAGGTTGTTCTGGTCGGCCACATCGATAAGGGTGAGTTGAGGAAGCTCCTGCTGGATGAACACCGCGCACTCAATGCCGCGGCCGTCATCAGCGCCGGGTCGGGCATTTGCCTGAACTTCAACCCGTCGCAAATTATGGTCCAGGCGTCGGGTGAAGACCAGGGTGGAGCGGACTTCAAGCCATATTTCTGCGAGGCTTCGGTACAGGAACGCGGCGGAAGCCGGGTGTCCTCCGCCGACAGCCGCGCTCAGTACCGGCGCGTGGAAGTCTGGTTCGTTCCCACCAACGGGATCATGCCGCCATCGGCTGGTAACGCCAAGGATGCCAGTTCGCTCGGCGTGAGCAAACTCGGCTGCCCGAGATAGTCAACTGACGCTCTCTTGAGCACAAGGCGCGGGGTGCAAACCCCGCGCTTTTTTTTTATTGCGCCGCCCAGCGTTTTGTTCGCGATTCGAGCGGCCGCCTAAGGCCGCCGGAGATGTTCCACCAGCAGAATCGCCGCCACGCTGCAGACCTCCGAAATCTCACCGGCAACGGCCATCTTCACTGCCTGGTCAAAGGGCTTCCATACCACGGTAATCTCTTCAGATGGGTCTGGGTGAGCCAGCGCCGCCCCGCTGATGCCGGTTGCCAGATACAAATGCTGCACATCGTCAGTTACGCCGTTGCAAACGTCCACCACACGCAATGCCTGCCATTGTTCCGCCTGAACGCCGGCTTCTTCCGCTAGCTCCCGCCTGGCGACCTCGAGTGGATCGGGATACCCTTCCGACCCTCCTCGCGGGATCTCCCAGCTATAGCGATTTACGGTGTAGCGCCACTGGCCGACCAGCGCAATCTCATCCCGCTCGTTCAACGCTACTATCCCTACCGAAGGCGGAATTTCAACCACTCCGTAGATGCCGGGATTTCCGTCAGGCCGTAACACCCGATCCTCTCGAAGCCGGATCCATTGGTTTTCGTATGCGATCCGCGACTCGATCGTCTTCCACGGGTTTTTCCCGCTCACGAGGCCAGCGGAGCGGCTACGCAAAGGTCTCCTGCTCCACCGGCGCCGGAAATTGCCGCGCAAACCAAAACGAAAATTCAGTGGCGCCGTACCGCTGATAGTGTTCTAGTCGTTCGCGCCCTTCCGCTACCGTGGGAACGTGCCCGGCCGGCACCCACCATAAGCAATAATGCGGTTTGGCCGCCTTTTCGAACCATTTCGCGCGGTCGCGGAAAACTTCTATATGTTTTGACTGGTAAACGTAATCGCGCAAAGCCTCAATCGATTCCCAGGCGGACATATTTACTATGACAAATGGATCGTCGCTATAAGAAATGTCTGTGGCATTTCCGGATTCCGATTGCAACCGCCAGACAAACCCTTTGGCTTGATCGGCCAGGGCATTCACGGAATCGAGCTGAGCCATGAAACCGGCAATTTTGGGATCGTCGACGGGAGCAACCAGACGCCCGATATTAATCTGAGCAAGATGGTGGGGCATCCACCAATGATAAACCCGCATTGAATTGGCTTGAAGCATGAACCGGCGCTGCAAGCTTGTTCGGGCCTGGCCTTGAGCCTCACTTTTGAGGCGCAAGACGCGCCCCGCCGGCTGTCGCCCGGACGATACCAATAGACACCGTCTTCTCGTGGGTCACTGGGGGCGCGAGAACTACTTTCGCTGTTCGGCGTCCGTCCAGAAATCGTCGGATCGCGCGCCCAAAAATACCATGAACTGGCCCGGCAGAACCGCTCGCCATGAACTGAGTCGGGCACGTTCGGGCATAAGCTGGTTCGGGCGTAGACTGGCCCGGCATAATCGCTCGGCATGAACTGATTTAGCTCCGGCCTAAACCGGATCGGGTAACGCTGACCCGGGCATAAGCTGCTTCGGGCGTAAGCTGGCTTGCCATAAACCGGCTCGGGCACTGAGCCGGAAAGCTGCCACAATCATAATGAGTCCTTGTGATAGCATGGTCCGCCATGCGGCGGCGTGGCTTTTTTTACCCTGTTCTGATCCTGGTGGCGGTCAACATTCTGAATTTCTATGATCGCCAAGTGCCAGGCGCGCTGGCCGAACCGGTGCGCAAGGAGTTCCACTTGACCGATTCGCAATTGGGACTCCTCGGTAGCGTCTTCATCTGGCTCTATGCCCTGGTCGGGTTGCCGCTCGGCCACCTGGCTGACCGTTGGAGCCGTAAGAAGCTGCTGGCCGCCGGGATGACTGTCTGGGCCCTCCTGACCGCCTATGCCGCGCTGGCAATCAGTTTCGGGATGTTGATCGTTTCGCGCCTAGGCGTGGGTGTGGGAGAAGCCGTCGCCGCGCCCACAGCGACCAGTTGGATTGGAGACCTCTTCCCGGCGGATCAGAGGTCGCGGGTCCTGGCGTTATTCATGCTGGGAGTGCCGGTCGGCGGCGCGTTCAGCTTTTTCTTCAGCGGGCCGATTGCGCAGGCCTTTGGATGGCGCGCCGCAATGGTGACCGCCGCGCTTCCGGCGCTGCTGCTCGTTCCGGCGCTCCTCACCCTGCCTGAGCCGCGCCGCGGGGCGGCGGAACCCGGCACACAAGAATACAGCGCGGGTTCTTTTTGGTCCGTTTTACGAATTCCGACGCTGTGGTGGATCATTGCGTCAGGCGCGCTGTTCAATTTCAACATGTACGCCATCGGAACCTTTCTGCCGGCGTTTTTCAG
The DNA here is from genome assembly GCA_963836595.1 of Bryobacterales bacterium. GTDB lineage: Bacteria > Acidobacteriota > Terriglobia > Bryobacterales > Bryobacteraceae > DATFZA01. The sequence goes on along the minus strand of CAWIKC010000001.1, from coordinate 309,423 downwards.
CCGGATTCACGGGTCTTCGCTAGCCCTCTCCGGAATACAGACGGGTCTCATTTATTTGCTCGGTGGAGTGACCGGTGGCGTGCTGGCCGGAATCTGGGGAGACCGGATCGTTCACCGGCGTAAAGATGGCCGCATGCTCTCCGCCGCCGCAATCACGTTTCTGGCCGCGCCGTTCTTTTATATTGGAGTTGTGCTGCGGCCAGGCTCCGAGTGGCTGGCCATGGGTAGCTTGGCGCTGGCGTATGCGGCGCTCAACGGGTACTACGGGCTGGTGTACTCTTCGATTCAGGACATCGTGCCGCCGGCCGCGCGCGGTACAGCCATGGCGCTGTACTTTATGTTGATGTACCTGTGCGGCGCCTCCATGGGGCCGTTGCTGACAGGTGCTCTTAGCGACGCAATGGCGCGCCGGGCCGCGCAGGCGGCGGGATCGGGCGCCGTTACTGAAGCGTTCAAGGCGGTGGGTTTGCAGCAGGCCATGCTCATCATCCCTGTTCTGTCGGTGGGCCTGGCTTTGGTTTTATGGGCAGGATCGCGAACCATTCTAAGAGACCTCGTCCACAAACCAGAAGCGGTTCCCGCCGCGGCTTGAGCCCGGTCCGCGCCTGGGCCCGGCGTCTGATCCTGGCGCCCGTCTTGATCGCCGCGTGTTTCTATGCCTTCTGCATTCTCTCCATCGTGCTATTCCGCTGGGTAACGCCTCCCACCACCAGCGTGCAGATCCAACGGCGGCTGCAGGCGATGTTTTCCGGCAAGCCGTATCATAAGCAGTATTCACCGGTTCCCCTGTCCCGCATCTCGCTCTCCTTGCAGCACGCCGTGGTCGCGGCGGAAGACGCGCGCTTCTATCAGCACCACGGTTTCGATTGGGTCGAAGTCCAGAAGGTCGTGGAGCAGAGCTCCGAGAGCGGACACATCTCGCGCGGCGCTTCCACCATAACGCAACAATTAGTGAAGAATCTGTTTTTGACGACCGAGCGCTCATTTATACGCAAAGGCATCGAGGCCTCTTTGGTGCCGGTGATGGAAGCCGTGCTTTCCAAGAACCGTATTCTGAACCTCTATCTGAACGTGATCGAGTGGGGTCCGGGAATTTACGGGGTACAGGCGGCCAGCGAGCATTACTACCAGAAGGACGCGTCCCGCGTGGGCCGCGAGGAGGCGGCGCGCCTGGCTGCGGTGATTCCGGCGCCGCTCCATTGGAGGCCCGCGCAGATGGGCGGATATAGCGCGGAAATTCTCGCGCGCATGTCGAGCATGGGATGGTAAGCGGCGCCATACCCCCCATGCCGTGCGACGCCGCTGTCGGCATCGCGGTCACGCGCCCGGGTTCCGGCGTTTTTCACCCAGACGGGCGCATACATGTGAAATGAAATCAGCTGCGGCCCAGCAGATGGAAGCAGGAACGTCGGCCGCCGCGCTGACCACCACGGAATCCAACCATGGTCTTTCGGTCTATCCGGATCTGGCAGCCGACCTGGAGCCGAAGGCATCTTTTCCCGCGCCTGTCGACCAGGGGATGGTAAGCGGCTACCATAATCCTTATGCCGCGCTACGCCGCTGTCGACATCGGCAGCAACTCCGTCCGCATGCTCGCCGCGGACGTCGGCTCTCAGGGCGAATTCCAGATCCTCGCGGCGGACCGCCAGGTCACGCGCCTGGGCGCCAGCGTTTTTCAGAGCGGGCGGATCGGAACGGAAGCCATCGATTTCGTCTGCGAAAATCTGGTCCGGATGGCCCAGATCTACCGCAAGCTGGATGTGGCGGGCGTGCGGGCGGTGGCCACCAGCGCGGTGCGGGACGCAGCCAATCAGGCGGAGTTTCTCAATCGCGCCTCGCGCGCGCTCGGCTCGCCGGTCGAGATCATTTCCGGACAGGAAGAGGCCCGCTTGATCCACCTCGGCGTGCAATTGCGCTGGCCTCAATCGGGCCGGAACATTCTCATCATTGACGTCGGCGGCGGCAGCGCGGAGGTGATCGCCAGTCACGAGGGCCGCCTCACCGACGCCTTCTCCAAGCCTTTAGGCGCGGTGCGGCTGACCGAGGTGTTTCTGACATCCGATCCTCCCACGGAACCGGAACTGCATCGTCTCGACAAATATATCGAGGAGAAACTGACCGCTCCGGTCCGCAAGATCGGTCAGGCGGCGTTTGACCGGGTGATTGCGACCTCGGCGACCGCGGCGGCGATCGTCTGCGCGATCAATCGCATCCCCCGCCCTAAAAGGGATGCGGCAGACCGGCTGCGCGTGGGCCTGGGACCGCTGCGCCGCTTCTATAACGACCTGCGGGCTCGCGATCTGGCGGGCCGGCGGAAAGTTCTGGGAATCGGACCGCGTCGCGCCGAGTTGATCATCGCCGGCGCCGCCGTGTTTCTGCGCTCCCTGGAGATGTTCAAGCAGCGTTCGCTCTATTACTCGGCCGCCGGCGTGCGCGACGGCATAGTAGCCGATCTGGCGGCGCGCGGAGTGGGCCGTGAACGCGCCGTCTTGAGCCGCGACCAGCGGCGGACGGTGGAGCAGATGGCGCGCCGCTTTGGCGTGCAGTTGCCGCATGCGCGTAAAGTGGCCGACTTGGCGCTCCGTCTGTTCGAGAGTCTGCAGCCGTTACATAAGCTGCCGGCGGCGTTTGGCAAATTGCTGGAAGCGTCGGCGTATTTGCATGACATCGGACATTTTGTCAGCGATACCAGCCATCACAAGCACTCCTATTATTTGGTCGCGAATTCCGATATGCCGGGCTTTACCGACCTGGAGCGTCAACTGATCGCCCTGCTTTGCCGCTACCATCGCAAGACCATGCCCGTGCCGCGTCACACGCCGTTTCAATCCATCGACCCGGATTCCCGCCGCGCCATCACTTTGCTCGCGCCTCTGCTCCGGATCGCCGACAGTCTGGATCGCGGCCATCAGCAGGGGGTCGACGACATGGCCGTGCAACTAAAGAGCGGCAACGTCGTCGTGTCGGTGAAATCGGACGCGGATACCGATCTCGATATCTGGGCGGCGGAAAACACGGCGGACGTATTTCGCGAGGCCTATCAGATCCCGATGGTGGTCGCTAAGTGGAAAGGTTAAAAGAAAAGACGGGAGTAGGGCTGTGCGGCAGGATTCCGCGCCAATCGCATCGCCGACAGCTTGGATCGCGCGCCATCAGCAGGGCGTCGACGACATGGCCGCGCAACCAAAGAGCGGCAACGTCGTCGTGTCGGTGAAATCGGACTCGGATACAGACCTCGATATCTGGACGGCGAAATCACGGCGGACGTATTTCGGGAAGCCTATCAGATCCCTACGGTGGTCAAGATCTCGACGCAATCAAACGGTAATTGGACGCTGCCACAGAGGAAACGAAGCAGATCAAGCAGACCCAGCAGGCGACGATTGATCGCGGTATCCACCAATTCGTGTCGAACGTCCGCTTTGCCTACCGCTTTGAAACGGGGAGGAGCCCTTTCTAGTGCGCGCGATGTATCACGATGATCGCTTCACGCACATCCCGGCCCGGCCCGAGGAAATATTCCGGTTCCTCGTGAAGGATGTGGACGCGGTTTAAGCGGCCGCCAAAGCGAGTGGCGCAACGGTGGCGATGCCGCCCAGGGATCTGGGCAACATTGCGCGCATTATGATGCTCGCCGATCCCGACGGCAACTGGATCGAGTTCGCGGCGCGGAAACCTCGGTAGCTTTTGCCCTTAATCCCGAATCGCTTCCGCGAGGGCCATACGGCTGGCACGAAGTGCGGGGAAAGCGGCGATCGCGATGACGGCCGCCAGGCAAAGTAGCGTAGCAACGGCCGAGGCACTGAGAGACCAGGATGCCGCGCCAATCCACCCCCCGGACACAAGGGCGCGCAACGGAGTCCAGAGCAAAACGGAAATCAGTGCGGCGGCCATGCCACCCCGGATTGCCCGCCCCACCACTATGCCGAAAATCGCGCCGCTCGTTGCGCCGCAGCACATGCGGATAGCCAACTCGCGCCGTTTACTCGCGATGAAATAGAGTAGCGAGCTGTAAAGCCCGATGTAGGCGACAACGGCCACAGCGATGGCGCCCGCCAACGCAAAGAGCACCCGCCGCTGTTCGTCGGTTTGCAGCTCCCGCAGACGGTCGTCAATGCGGTAACGCCGGGTCACTCCCAGCCAGGGAAGCGCGGCGGATAACTCGTCGTCCGCCGTGGCTTCCAGCCGGGACAAAGGCTCGCGGCCGTTGACGATCAAGTACTGGCGTCCTAGATTGCTCGCAAAGACATTGCCGCTGAGTGGTAGAAACACAGTGGGGGCGACCGATTCCTTGGGTCCGGCCATGCGTTGATCGGCTGACACTCCCACCACGGTTGCGTCAAAACCCCAGCCAAATGCGTGCTCCAAATGCACGACTTTTCCGAGCGGACTACTATTTGGCCAAACCTGTTTGCGAAGCGTCTCGTTGATCACCACTTCGTTTGGATCGCCTGCGTCGAACCGGCTCGCGAACACATGCCCGGCAGTCAAAGGCGTTCCGAGCACTGGAAAATAATTGGACGTGACGCCATTGAAGCTGACGCTACGCCCTCGATCCGCGCCGAGGACGGGCTTCAAGAGGATCGAGTTAGCCGCCGGATCCAAGGGAGCGACCGACGCAACGGCCACTCCCGTCACGCCAGGAATGCTTGCCACACGCCGTACCGTCCGGTCAAATGCCCGGGCCAGCGGAAAGCCTCCCGCGGAACTTGTGGTGAACGAACCCGCCGCTTTGAAGCCAACGGCCAGAACGCTGCAATTCGCCGGCTCGTAGCCCAGAGGCCGGCGCGCGAGTTCGAGCACGGAGCGTCCCACCTCGGCGGCGACCACGCAGGCGCAGATGCAGCACACCACCTGGGCCGCCACGATCGCCTGCAGCAGCAGACCGGATCGCTTGGTTCCCGTCCCGGAGTAGCCGAGCCGGGGCGTTCCGCTATCGCGCAAGAGACGCAAGGCGGGGATCAACCCCATCACGATCATCACTCCCAGCGCGAACGGCAATTGCGCCAGAATCGCCAGCAGCATGTCCGGCAACGAGAACGACACGGATGGCATGAATTCGCCCAGCCGGTGACGGATCGCCTCCATCGAAACCGCGGCCAGCACCAGGGCGCCGAAGAACCCGCCGGCCACCACCCAAACCGGGCCGCTGATGAGATCCAGGAGCAATCTTGTGGTTCCGGCTCCGAGTGTTCTTTTCAGCCGGACTTCGTCCAGTTGCCGGGGTGCGCGAGCCAGCAGTAACCCGCCGAAGCTGAGTCCGCTGGCCAACTCCAGAAGCACGGCGATAAACGAAGCGAGACCGCTCCATGACTTCAGCAGCGCGATGCGCCCGGGATCGGTGGTGAGACCGGCCACGGCGGTCAGCGCCGGCCCCGTATTGTGCATGGCCCGTAGCCAGCGGCCGATGTCCACAACAGCCTGTCCGTCAGCGCCATTCGTACTCGCCGCCAATACGTAGAACAATGCGGGAGTCTGCCATCCATTACCGGAATCGATGTCATTCGAGAAGTCGAGTCGAACCGCGACCCGCGGTGGAACCCACGCGCCGGCATCTTGCTGGAATATCCCTCTGAATGCCTTCGATGCCACGCCAGTCACCTGCAGTGAGACGCCGTTCGCGGAAACATATTTACCCAACGCCTCGGAAGGCGAGCCGAAAAGGTCTCGCGCGGCGTCGAAGCCGAGCACGATTTTCCCCGCAGCCGACTCCTCATCCGCCTCCGAGAAGCCGGTCCCGGCTGCCGGCCGGTCGGCGAATTTTTCGAACACATTGCTGGAAACCCCAGCCAGCAGGATTTCGACAGTACGTTCGCCGCTATGGGCGGTAAGTGGAATGGGACTGTCGTAAGCGCCTATGGCAATCCCCGGCATTGCTGCTTTTATCTGCTGGACATTTTTCCAGGAGAGGGGCTGGAGAGGCGCCCCAGGCGAGTATTCACCGACCGTGGCATAAGCGCCGGGCCGAAGTCCGGGCGTCCTCGGGTGCGATAGCGCCCTTAGTACGTTCAGAGTGACCGATGACGCGCCCATGCCCACTGCGAGGATGAGTATCCCGCACGCGGCCAGCAGGCGATTCCGTTTGTAGAAACGCACGCCCTCTCGGAAAAAGTTGGGCAACGTCATCGTATAGAAGAGACTTCGATCTCGCGCGCGTCAACTCGACGGGACGAAGTCGGCAAATACTGAATCCGCGCGTCCGTGCAATTTATTCCGTCTCACTATCTTAAGCCTTTAACCCTGGCTAGGGGCACGGCCGCAACTGGACCAAACTCGCCGCGCGACAATAGAAGCAGTAAGGCAGCATGGAACTCCGCGAGAAGGTGGCAGCGTTGCCGCTGCTGCCGGGCGTTTACCTCTACAAAGACCAATTCGGGACGGTCATTTACGTCGGCAAGGCCAAGAACCTGCGCGCGCGAGTACGCAGCTACTTCAATGAAGACCGGCTGACCGACGTGAAGACCGGCACACTGATCTCAGAGGCGCGTGACGTAGACTACATCGCCGTCGCCAACGACAAAGAAGCCCTGGCGCTCGAAAACAACCTCATCAAGCAGTGGCAGCCGCGCTTCAACATCCTGCTGCGCGACGACAAGACGTATCCGTACATCAAGCTCACCAACGAGAAATGGCCGCGCGTGTATGTGACGCGGCGGCTTCTAAAGGACGGGGCCAGCTATTTCGGGCCATATTTTCCGGGCAACCTGGCGCATAGGCTGGTGCATTTCATCCACCGGCATTTTTTGATTCCCTCCTGCAAGATCGATTTCAGCCGGCATCATACGCACCCGTGTTTGCAGTACCACATTCACCGTTGTTGGGGTCCGTGCGTGGAGGGTCTGACGACGCCGGAACACTACGCGGCCGCTGTTCGCAACGTGCGCATGTTCCTCGAAGGGCGGCTGCGCGACCTCAGTGACGAACTGCGCGAACGGATGGAAACCGCCTCCGGCGCAATGCGCTTTGAAGAAGCCGCCGGACTTCGCGACCTCGTCACGACGGTCGAGGAGATGGATCAGAAGCAGAGAATCGCCGCGGCCGAAGGTGAAAACACCGACATCTTTGCTTATTACGGCGAGCCGCCGTTGTTGGCGGTCAACCTGTTTCACATGCGCAGCGGCCATATCGTCGACCGGCGCGAGTTTTTCTGGGAAGACCAGATGGATTTTGAGCCAGCGGAGTTTGTTTCTTCGTTGCTGAAGCAGCTTTATCTCGACCAGCAATACATTCCGGGCCTGATCCATGTGCCCGTCGACTTTGAAGATCGCGAACTGCTGGAGGACATTCTTACGGAACGGCGTGGCCGCAAAGTGGAGATTCACACGCCGCAGCGCGGGCAGAAGAAAGCGGTTCTGAGTCTGGTCGAAACCAACGCCAAGCACAGCTTTCAGCAGCGTTTTCGCGTGATGAAGCCGTCTTCCAAGGCGATTCAGGAAGCGCTGCAGGACGCTCTCAATCTGCCCGACGCTCCCAAGCGAATTGAATGTTTCGATATTTCGCACATTCAAGGCACCGACAAAGTTGCCAGCATGGTGGTGTGGGAAGACGGCAAGATGAAGAAGGCGGACTATCGCAAGTTCATCATCAAAACGGTGGTGGGCAACGACGATTTTGCTTCCATCGCAGAAGTGGTCACGCGCCGCTATTCGCGCTTGAAGGAAGAGAATCAGCCCTTCCCCGGTTTGATTCTGATCGATGGCGGATTGGGACAACTGCACGCCGCGGCGGACGCGCTGGCGGCCATCGGCGTGGTGGATCAGCCGCTGGCATCCATCGCCAAGCGGGAAGAAATCGTGTATGTATACGGCCAGGAAGACGAGCCGGTCAAACTCGATCGCTTTTCGCCTGTGCTGCACCTGATTCAGACGGTGCGCGATGAAGCTCACCGGTTCGCGGTGACGTTCCATCGCACGCGGCGCAACGCGGCCCGCCTGGTATCTGAGTTTGAGCAGATTGAAGGCATCGGCGATAAGACCGTTACCAAGCTGTTGCGTCATTTCGGCAGCGCTGAACTGGTACGGAAGGCGACATTGGAAGAACTATCGAAGATCGCCGGACCGGCGGCGGCCCGCAAGCTGCGCGAACACTTTGCGGCGCAGGCGGCCAACGAACTTCGCGTACTAAACTAGAAAAACATGGCCGTTGTGAGGTTGGTTGCCATGCTGGTTCTGGCCGGCTTGGTCTTTGCGCAAGACGAGCCGGTGCTGCGGACGCCCTCCCTGGAGTCACAACTCCTCTACAAAGTTGAGCCCGACTATCCCGCTGCCGCGCTTCGACATCGCATCCAAGGCACGGTCCGGCTCAATGCCATCGTCGGGAAAGATGGGCATGTTGCATCTTTGAGGTTGGTCAGCGGGCATCCATTGTTGGTTCGCGCTGCCAAAGAAGCCGCCCGCCAGCGGATCTACCGCCCGAGTCTGCTGGACGGCAACCCGGTCCGCGTGGTCACGCAAATCGATGTTGTCTTCCAACTCGATTTTCACGGGGGATCCCGGTCCACGGCTGGCCGACAAAAAACCGGGGAACGTCTCGTCCGTCCCTGGTTTCTTCTCGCGTCGTAATCTGGAAATTGCGCAATATTCCCCTGTCTGAAGTGCGCCGTGTTGCGTCACTCGCGGCTCCCGTGGCTCTGGCCGAACTGGGTTGGATGGCCATGACCACCGTGGACACGATCATGATCGCTCCGCTCGGTCCTGGCCGCCATCGGAGCCATTGGCGTGGGCAACAGCGCTTTCTACACGCTCGCGATTTTTGGCATGGGACTGCTGCTGGGTCTGGACACTCTGGTTGCCCAGTCGCATGGGGCGGGAGACAAGGCCGACACGCATCATTCGTTGGCGCAAGGGGTCTACTCGGCTTTCTTCATAGCGGCTCCGTTGATGGTGATTTTTGAGTACATGCCTCCGGTGTTTGCGCTGCTCGGCATCAATCCGGAAGTAAGCCAGCCGGCGGCGCTGTTTGTTCGCACCCTCAGCCTGAGCACCTTGCCTTTGTTGCTGTATGGGGCTTTCCGGCGCTATCTGCAGGCCATTGGCCATGTGCAACCGGTAATGTTTGTGCTGATCAGCGCGAACCTGATCAACTGGTGGTTCAACTGGCTGCTGATTCAGGGGCACTGGGGCTTTCCCGCGCTGGGCGTGGTTGGTTCGGCCCTTTCTACGTGCTTGGCCCGCGTGTATATGGCCGCGCTGCTGTTGGGTTTCATCTGGTGGTTCGAGCGCGGCAGTGAAGCGGGCCTGCGAAGTTTGATACGGCCACCGGACCCGAAGCGGCTGCTGCGCTTGATGGCAATCGGGCTGCCGGCCGCGGGACAGATCCTGCTCGAGGTTGGCGCATTCGGGGCCGCGGCGATGATGGCGGGGCGCCTGGCGCCGGTGGCGATGGCGGCGCATCAGATCGCATTGAACTGCGCTTCTCTCACTTACATGGTTCCCCTGGGAATCTCTTCCGCTGCCGCTGTTGCCGTAGGACAAGCCATCGGACGGAAGGAGTTCGAAGTCGCGCGCCGCGATGGCTTCATAGCAATTGGGCTGGGATGTGCTTTTATGATATGCGCCGCGGTGGCGTTCCTGTCCATTCCGATGCACATTCTCGCTTGCTATACAAGCGACCCGGGCGTCCTGCGTACGGGCGTCTCTCTTCTCGCCATCGCCGCCGTATTCCAGTTGTTCGATGGAATTCAAACCGTGGCCACGGGCGCGCTACGCGGGGCAGGCAACGCGCGCATGCCGATGCTCGTGAACTTCGCCGGCTATTGGCTCTTCGGACTGCCGCTGGGTTATGTGTGGTGCTTTCATTCCGGTTATGGACTGCAAGGGCTGTGGTGGGGATTGACGGTGGCGCTGACTGGGATCGCGTTGGTTCTGCTAAACTCCTGGCGAGTGCATTCACGCGACTTGGCGCGTTACGCTTGAGTGATTCGCTTGAGTGAATCAAGGAGCAAACATGATCAAAGTTAGCGTGATGTACCCCAAAGAAGACGGCGCCACCTTCGATATGGCTTACTACACCAACTCTCACATGCCGATGGTGGAGCAGAAATTGGGCGGCGCGTTGCGCGGCCTGGCGATTGACCAAGGCATCGAAATTCCTGGAGCGCCGCTGGTCTATCTGGCTATGGGGCATTTGATGTTCGATTCACTGGAGGCCTTCCAGTCTGCGATGAGTACGCATGGACCGGCGATGATGGCTGACATCCCGAACTACACCAACTCGCGGCCGGTGATCCAGGTCAGTGAAGTCAAGAAGTAACTACACCGCAACCTTGCGTTCTTTCCAGCCGCCGAGTTTCAACGCGGCATTGGCCGCCGCCTCGCGCAGCCGGTCCGCGAAGCCATCGTCGTTCATCGACCTCGCCACGACCATGCCGCCGATGCATAGCGCCGCGATCGCCAGCGCTGCGTCGTCGTCGTGTCCAGTGCGTTGGGAGCCGCCTTTCACTTCGCGGGCGAAAAGCGCCACCATCGCCTTGAATACGGTCTCGAACGCCTCCTTCACTCTCTCGTCCCCTCGGGCGACGTCGCTGGGCAGCGCGACCATCGGGCAGGAATTCTCCACATCGTCGAAATGCTGGCGGGACAAGTAGGCGCGAACAATCTGCGGACCGGCGCCCGGCGCAGCGAGGTCGACATGAACGCCATCCCAGCGCTGTGCCCAGTTCGGATCGGTGAAGAAGCACCCCATCACCTCGGCGAAAAGATCGCTCTTGCTTTGGAAGTAGGTGTAGAATCCGCCTCGAGTCAGCCCGGCGTGAGCCATGATGGCGTCCACGGAAACGCCGGTGAATCCGTTTCGATTAAAGAGCTGCCGCGCGCTATCGACGATTTGTTTGCGAACGCGCTCGCGATGTCCGGCGGGATAAGGCACAGGAACGCCTCCTAAAATATGATCTTGATCATATCTTAAGCGCATGCTTCAATCAAGTCTGAGGGCAGGATGAACCATCAAATAGGCGATGCAACGCGCCGCCAACTTCTGACGGGCGCGGCCATCGCGTGCAGCGCCTGGGCTAGCGGCGAGGAAGAGATCTCGCATAAGGCCGAGTCTATCCATCAAGAGCGGACGTTTCAGGCAAGCCGGAAGCGCGTCTATGAAGCGCTGCTGGACACCAAGCTTTTCGATGCGGCTCTGCGGGAGGCGATGAAGTCCATGGCTCTCAAAAACAAACCCTCGCAGATAAACCCCCAAGCCGGCGGGACGTTCTCGCTTTTCGGCGGCCACATCCTGGGCCGGCAAGTTGAATTGGTTCCCAACGAGCGGATTGTGCAAGCGTGGCGGACGGCCGATTGGCATCCGGGCGTCTACTCGATTGCGAGGTTTGAGTTGATGGAAGAGGGTGCGGCCACTAAACTTGTTTTTGATCACACGGGCTTTCCGGTAGGCCAAGCGCAAAGTCTGTTGGAAGGATGGAACGCACATTATTGGGGCCCTTTGGCGAAGTATTTGGGTTAACCATGGTCCCGGCGGTCGCCGACTAAGAAATTATTGGAATCGGCGAAATAGATGCCCGAGGCAGAGAATCAGCCCCGAACGTGAGTGAGGGGAAGGCAACGCGTCGCAAATACTGGCGCATCCGCTCCCTGACGGTTCGCGGCTCGGAGTCGGTTGAACGTCTTGTCGCTAGTGGCGGAAGTGGCGCACGCCCGTGAAGACCATCGCCAGCCCTAACTTGTTTGCGGCGGCGATCACCAAATCGTCACGCACGGATCCGCCCGGTTGAATTACCGCGGTAATGCCGCGCTTGGCCGCTTCCTCGATGCCGTCCGGGAACGGGAAGAACGCATCGGAGGCAAGTACCGTGCCTTCTAACGGCAGGATCGCTTTCATGGCGCCGACTTTCACGGCATCGACGCGGCTCATCTGCCCCGCGCCGGTGCTCACAATTTGGCCGGGACGCGCATAGACGATAGCGTTGGACTTGACGTGCTTGCAGACTTTCCAGCCGAATTCAAGCGCGGCCCATTCTTCTTCGCTGGGCGCACGCTCGGTTTTCACTTGCGCCTGCGAACGGTCGAGACGGTGCAGGTCGGGGGTCTGCACCAGATATCCGCCGCTGATGGACTTGACCACTAGCTCTACTTCGACCGGGGCGACTTTCAAGAGGCGCAGGTTTTTCTTGGCCGACAGAAGCGAGAGCGCGGGCGCGGCGTAATCGGGCGCGGCAATCGCCTCAATAAAGGTCTTCGAAATCTCGCGCGCCGTAGCCTCATCCACCACGCGATTGAACGCCAGGACGCCGCCGTACGCTGAAACAGGATCGGCTTCAAATGCTTTGCGGTAACTCTCATCCAGCGCCGCGGCTTCCGCGCAACCGCACGGGTTGGTATGTTTGATCACGGCCGATGCGGGCTGGTCGAATTCCTGGATCAGTTGCCAGGCGGCGTCTAAATCGACCAGATTGTTGTAAGAGAGTTCTTTCCCCTGTAGTTGTTCCGCCGAGGCGATGCCGCCCTTTCGCAGCGAATACAGCGATGCCGCCTGATGCGGGTTCTCGCCGTAGCGCAGATCGAGCACGCGCGGAGCGCTAATATCCAAAATCGCCGGCAGACGGGAATCCCCGCCGCTGCCGACCAGCGCCAGGCGCGCGCTGATGGCCCGGTCGTAAGCAGCCGTAAGCGCGAACGCCTTCTTCGCCAGTCCCCATAGTGTGGCCTCGGATAGCTGATTTTCGTGCTCGTGCAGTTCTTGCAAGATTGCCGCGTAGTCGTCCGGTGAAGTCACCACCGCCACGTCCTGGTAATTCTTGGCGGCGGCGCGGATCATGGTCGGTCCGCCGATATCGATGTTCTCAATCAACTCGTGCAACGGCGCGGCGGCGTTCGCGGCGACCTTCTCAAAAGCGTAGAGGTTCACCACCACCATGTCGATGCGAGGGATTCCATGCTCGGTTAACGCTTGCATATGGTCCGGCTTGCTCCGCATGGCCAGAACGCCGCCGGCGACTCTAGGATGGATGGTCTTCAACCGGCCATCCAACATCTCGGGAAAGCCGGTGACGTCGGACACTTCCTTGACAGGCACGCCAGCCTGATGAATCGCGCGAGCGGTGCCGCCGGTGGAGATAATCTCAATACCCCGCGCTCGCAGTCCTTGAGCCAAATCGACAACGCCGGTTTTGTCGGTAACACTGATCAGAGCCCGTTCAATGATCGCCATTCCCTACAATGGTAATCGTGTCCTATCCAGTAACTCTTATTCCCGGGGACGGCATCGGCCCCGAAGTGGCTGAAGCGACCATGCGCGCGGTGGATGCAACCGGCGTCGCGATCGATTGGCAGCGCGTCGAACTCAGTTCCGACATCATTAAGAAATACGGCCAAACGTTGCCGGCATATGTGGTGGAAGCGCTCGAAGCAACGCACACCGGCCTGAAAGGACCGGTCTCCACGCCGATTGGCGGCGGCTACACGAGCGTAAACGTTGCGCTGCGCAAACATTTCGATTTGTACGCCAACGTCCGTCCGGTACACTTTATTCCGGGCTTGAAGACGCGCTTTGAGGATCTCAAGCTGGATATGGTCATTTTCCGCGAGAATACCGAGGATTTGTACTCGGGACTCGAGCATGAAGTGGTGAAAGACGTGGTGACCAGCCTGAAAGTGATCACCCGAACGGCATCTATCCGGATCGCTGAATACGCTTTTCAGTGGACCAAGCGCATGCATCGCCACAAAGTGACGGCCATTCATAAGGCCAATATCATGAAGCTGACGGACGGCCTGTTCTTGCGCTGCTGCCGCGAGGTAGCGCAGAAATTTCCGGACATCGAGTACACCGAACTGATCGTCGACAACGCCTCCATGCAGTTGGTGATGCGGCCCGAGCAGTTTGACATTCTGCTGCTGCCGAACCTCTACGGCGATATCGTGTCCGACCTCGCCGCCGGCCTGGTGGGCGGGCTGGGTGTGGTTCCCGGCGCGAATATGGGCGACCACGCGGCGGTTTTTGAAGCGGTGCACGGCAGCGCTCCGGATATCGCCGGCAAGGGAGTTGCGAATCCCACGGCGCTGATGTTTTCCGCGGTCATGATGCTGGCCCATCTTGGAGAACTGGAGGAATCCAAGCGGCTTCGCAAGGCGATCGAGGACGTGTACGTAGAGAGGAAATGCCTGACTCCGGACGTGGGCGGCACAGGCAGCACCGGCGAGTTCACAGACGCGGTGGTGCAAAAACTCGGGGACGGACGAGACGTTCCCCAGTTTTCTTGAGAGAGATTGCGGCAAGCGGTCACTAGTTCAGCATATGGCACGCATGAAACGCGTGGTTGCAGTAGGCCTACCGCACCACATTACGCAGCGCGGCAACAATCGGCGCGATATATTTCTCACCGATTCGTTGAAGCGCATCTACCTGGAACTGCTTCGTGAGCACGCCTCGCGCAATCATCTGAGTATCCTGGCGTATTGCCTGATGAGCAATCACATACATCTGGTGGCGATCCCCAGGCTGAACAATCCATGGCGCAGACGCTGCGCTATACGCACGGAAGATTCGCGCAGTACTGGAACACCGAGCTGAGCGGCTCCGGCCACATGTGGCAGAACCGATATTATTCGTGTCCGCTGGAACCTCCGCGGGTGTGGGCCGTCGCCCGCTATGTCGAGATGAATCCGGTGCGCGCCGGGATGGTGAGGAAAGCTGCCGACTATCGATGGTCGAGTGCCGCGGCGCACATCATCGGAGTCGATGCGAGCGGATTATTGGACTTGGCGTGGTGGGGCAAGCAATGGGACCAGGGGAATTGGGCGGAGGCCCTGGTGGAGACGGCGGGAGGTACGGACGAGATTCGGCGGGCAACGTCGGCGGGGAGGCCGTTTGGAAGCGTGGAGTTCATCCAAGGGCTGGAAGAAGCGCTCGGACGGCGACTCGCGGCGCGCGGTGTCGGGCGACCGAGAAAAAACCGGGGAACGTGACGTCCGTCCCTGGTTTTCGCCGCCGGCGAGCGAAGAAGCGCGGACAAATCGGTGTGCGCCGACGCGCATATAGCCTGCGGCGTCGTCAACGGTGTGTTGGACGTCACCGGCCCGCGATCGAGTTTCCGCAGAGGCGCGCTCGGGGAGCGGCCCTGAGCGGCTTTAATGCACCTTTTTCGCGACGCCGACGGCCACGGTATGAGCGATTAGTCTGCCGCCTTCTTTTTCGGCGTGAATAACCACGCGGTCACCCACTTGAATATCGGTTTGCTGGATCGTCTGGTCCGCTTTGCTATAGGTGGTTTTGGCGGCGAGAACCACTTCCACGGTCTTGCCGGCGGTGGTGGTTACGGTGACCGAGTCAGGCGAGACTTTGGCTACCGTGCCGATAACGTGTTCAAGACCCCCATGGGCGAATGCGAAGGCCGCCGCGAGCAAGAGTGCCGCGAGGCTAATGGCCGCGCGTCTAATGATGGTTGTGCGATGTCGATTCATGGATTTGTCCTCCGTTTAAAAATTCCTGTTCTTCCTGCTCTTCTTTGAGTTCATCCGGACTGACCGGATTCATCTTCTCCATTGTGCGCTCTTCCTCAGGCGTCACCAGCGGGAGATGGCGAATGAAGCGGACCAGCTTCCAGGAGTCCAGCTCGTCCCGGCCGGGTCCGCCCCAGCCAGGCATGCCGGTGAAGCGAATGCCATTTTCGATGATGAAAAATAACTCGCCGTCGGTCAGATGTTGGGTATCCGCCAGGCGCATGTTGGGCGCGGGCGGATACATATGCTTGCCCATCTCGGTATTGCCGCTGCCATCGTTGCCGTGGCACACCGCGCAATGGTCGGCCCAGTGCGCTCGCGCTTGCTCCAAGACTTCGGCGGTATCGGGGGCTGGATTGGTTCGATTTCTATCGGCCGCGGGTATAGCTTGGGAACGCAGGCGATGCATAAGCCAACCCTCCAGCTTGCCGGGCGGCGTACGCGCGCTAAACCCAGATGCGCCTCGGATCAGGATCGCGGCGCCGATGGCGATCGCTGCCAGCAGGCCGGCCAGGAACCAAACAATTCTGGACACTGAGTTGATGGTAGCGTTATTGGTGGCAGCCGCGGGCTTAAAGGATCTTCTTGATGCCGTGGCCGATTCCCTTGGCGATTTTGCCGGTGCCTTTTACCGTTCCGACAGTCACATCCTTGCCGGCCGATGCCGCACCTTTGCCGAACGATGCGCCTGCGGCGATGGGATGCAAGGTGGCCAGATGACCTACGCCGGCGGCTGTACCTTTGGCGAGATGGCCGGTGCCTTTGGCCGCGCCTTTACCGATATCCGCCGAGCCGCTACCGATCTGAGCCCAAGCGGAAAAGGCAAAAAGCAGCGCAAACAAAAATGACCGCTTCATCAGTGTAAGTTGGATGCGCTTTGTTTGTAACAGGTTTCATGCTGCATCGAGATCGCGATGATTTGACTTTGAAAGCGCGTAAGGTATAGGCTCAATCCGAAGGAGAATGATATGACCCCGAAGAATTCTGCTCAGCCGAGTGAGGCTGCTCCATCCGCTTCCAGCCGGCGAGGTTTTTTGCAAACATCTACTCTGGCGGCCGCTGCCCTGGGAGCCGCGGTAAAGGCCACCGCTCAAAGCGCGCCACCGGCCCGGGCGGTTGGCGGCCTTTCCGGAAACAGCGGCGCAGGAACGCTTTTCTGGACCGTAGACACAACGGCGGGAAAGGTACAGGGCATTGCCAACACGGGCATCAAGGAATTCAAGGGTATTCCCTACGGAGCGCCGACCGGAGGCAGAAACCGCTTTATGCCTCCGCGCAAACCAGCCTCCTGGTCGGGCGTGCGGGAGTGTCTCGGCTACGGACAAATCAGCCCGCAAACCTTGGCCGACTTGCGCAGCGATTACGCGATGATGATCCAGTGGGACCGGCATGACATAGCGGGCATGGGCGAAGACGTGCTCACGCTCAACGTGTGGACGCCCGGCGTCAACGATGGGCAGAAGCGCGCCGTGATGGTGTCCTTTCACGGAGGCGGCTTCGCCACAGGTTCCGGCAACGGTCCCGGTTACGACGGAGCGCAACTGGCGCGTTTCGGCGATGTGGTAGTGGTCACGGTCAACCACAGGCTGGCGAGCTTCGGCTATCTGAATCTCGTGGACGCGGGTGCGCCGTCTGAGTTTTCCAGCGCCGGCAGCGCGGGCGCCATGGATATGGTTGCGTCGCTCGAATGGGTGCGCGACAACATCGCGAATTTCGGCGGCGATCCCAGCAAGGTGATGATTTTCGGGCAGTCCGGCGGAGGCGCCAAGACCACCACGCTGCTGGCGATGCCGTCGGCGAAAGGATTATTCCATAGCGCGGGCGTGCAGAGCGGATCGGCGCTACGTCTGATGACCCGCGAGCAAGGCGCGAAATCCGCGGAGTTGTTGCTGGGCCAGCTCGGCATCTCGAAGCACAACATGGGAGACCTACAGAAAGTCTCCTGGCAGCAGATTCTGGAAGCGCAAACCGCTCTCACCGGAAAAGCCGGCTTCTCGCCAGTGGTGATGGAAGCAACCGCTCTGCCGCATCATCCGTTCGATCCGGTGGCGCCAATCGAGTCGGAGGACATACCGGTGGTGATCTCGACGACCCTCGAAGACGCCGCGCTGGGCCTGACGAACTTCAACGTCGATGAAGCCGGCGTGAAAGCGATATTCAACAAGCGTTGGGCGGGCAAGGGCGACGAAATCTACGCTCTGTACCGCAAGCACAATCCGAAGAAGACGCCGTTCCTGTTGCAGGCGCAGGCATTCACCGACAGCGGCTTCCGTGGCAGCGCGATTACCCAGGCGGAGCGCAAAGCGGCTCTGGGCAAGGCGCCGGCGTACATGTACCTGTGGAGTTTTGAGAGCCCTGGCTTCGACAAAAAATTCGGCGCGGTGCATGGGACCGACGTTTCGGCGTCGTTCTACAACTATCGCGACGGCATTGGCGGCACTGGATCCGCGCAACAATTGGCGCTGTGGAAGAAGTTCGCGTCCGGCTGGGTGGCGCTGGCGAAGACGGCCAATCCGAATTGTCCCGAGTTGCCGCATTGGGCGCCGTATAACACCGAAGCGCGGGCGACGATGGTTTTCGATAACGACCCCCGGGTGGAAGACGATCCGCGGGCCGAGATTCGGAAGTTCTGGGCGCAAATGCCGCCCACGCCGGGACCGCGCGGATAGCAGACGCCTCTTACGGTCGCGGCTCCCAAGGAGCGACCGAGCCGCGACCTATACTCTGACTAGCGGCTGCTCTCCAAGGAGGTCGGAGTTCGATGAGTAGCGCGACGTTACCAAGACTGAAGACACGCAGACTCTCCTTGCTGGTGCTCGTCGCGGCATCTCTTTCGGCCCTGTGCCGGGCAGAGTCGCCGGTTGCCGGAGATTGGCAGGGAACGCTGAGCGCCGCAGGCGCGGAGTTTCGCCTGGTCCTGCATATCGCCGCCGCCCAGGACGGCAACCTCACGGCTACCTTGGACAGCCTCGATCAAGGCGCCAACGGCATTCCCGTTAGCGCTGTTACGCTGAAAGATTCCAAGCTGAGCCTGACCATCGACGCTGTTCACGGCACTTATGATGGCGTCGTCAACCAGGATGCCAGCAAGATCACCGGCACTTGGTCGCAAGGACAGCCGTTCCCGCTCGATTTCAAACGGAGCCCCGCGCAAGCCGCCGCCAGCCTAACGCCACCGGCCGCCAAGCCAAGTCTGGACGGTCTCGATGAGTTCGTCACCCAGACCATGAAGGACTGGAAGGTGCCCGGCCTCGCCATCGCCGTGGTCCAGGGCGACAAAGTGACGCTCCTCAAGGGGTATGGCTATCGCGACCTGGAGAAGCGGTTGCCGGTGACCCCCAACACTCTGTTTGCCATCGGCTCCATCACCAAATCCTTCACGGTGACCACCCTCGGCATGGAGATGGACGAAGGCAAAGTGGATTGGGACAAGCCGGTGCGCGACTATCTGCCCAGCTTCAAACTCTATGAGCCAACCTTGACCGAGCAGATGACAATCCGCGACTTGATCACCCACCGCTCGGGCCTTCCGCGGCACGATCTGGTCTGGTACTCGTCGGACTTTCCGCGCGAAGACATCCTGCGCCGCCTGCAGTTTCTTGAACCCAGCAAGCCGCTGCGCACTACCTTCCAATACAACAACCTGATGTTCATGGCAGCGGGTTACATCGCCGGAAAGTTGAACGGCTCGGGGTGGGAAGACGCCGTTACCCAGCGCATCTTCAAGCCGCTGGAGATGACGGGGACGAATTTCTCGGAGCTCGAAACGCAGAATAGCGCCGACTTTGGCCAACCCTATCGCAAGGGAAGGGACCTGAAAGCCGAGCTGAAACGCATTCCCTTCGACGCGCAATGTCCGAACCGTTGCGCCATGGGTCCCGCCGGCGAAATCAACTCGAACGTCGCCGATATGAGCAAATACCTGCTCTTCCACATGAATCACGGCAAGGTTGCGGGCCAGCAGTTACTCTCCGAAAACAACTCGGTCCAGATGCAGACTCCGCAAATGGTGATTCAGGGCACTCCACCCTACAAGGAAACCGGCGAAAGCAGCTATGGAATGGGATTCTTTCTGTCTTCCTACCGCGGGCACAAAGAAGTGGAGCATGGCGGAAATATCGACGGATTTAGCGCCAACCTGGCATTCCTGCCGGGCGAGCGGATCGGCGTCGTCGTGCTGACCAACCTCGATGGCAACCCCGTGCCGGATATCGTCACCATGAACGTCTTCGACCGGCTGCTAGGCCTGGACCAGGTTCCGTGGAATAAGCGGATGCTGGCGTCGGAAGCAGGCGCGAAGAACGCCGAGCAGGAAGCGAAAAACAAAGGCTACACGACACGCAAGCTGGGAACCCATCCATCGCACGAGTTGAAGGAGTATGTTGGCGAATATTCAAATCCAGGATATGGAACGGTAACCATCGAACCCAGCGGCGAAAGTTTCAAGCTGACTCTCAACAAGATCACGAGGCCGCTGGAGCACTATCATTACGATCAGTTCCAAGTGCCGGCCGACCCGCTGGATCCATTCCAGAAAATGAGAGTCGTGTTCGTCACCGGCACGGACGGCGACATTTCGAGTCTCTCCATGCCGCTGCAACCCGACGTCAAGGACATCGTCTTTACCCGCCTGCCCGACCGGCAACTGACCCAGCGGAGTTTCATCGAGAGCTTCGCGGGCGAATATCAGATTGCGGGATCTCCGCGGCCGCTGAAGATTTCGCTGCGCGGCGAAAACTCCCTGATCCTCAGCTTCCCGGGCCAGCCCGATTATCAGCTCAATCCAAAACGCGGGACCACATTCCAGGTAGGCGATCTCGCCGGCGTCACGCTGGAGTTCAAGCGCGATGCGCAGGGAAAAGTGAGCGAGGCGGTCCTCAACCAGCTCGGCACGGTCGTCGTTCTGAAGAAGAAATAGTTGGGATAGAGCAGCGATCACCGCCGCGATTGAGCCGTGCAGAGGCGTCAAGGCCCGAGTCGAACGCGTCATAACCGCGGCATCGATCATGTCCTGAGTTCCTGGCTGGCAGTATTGGTCGATGCCAGTGCCTAGTCAGGTCAGGACAAGTGAAGAGTCGCAGTTAGCCAAGCGGGTGCGTCGTCGGCCAGGTAGCGGATCTCGCCGTTACGTGCCTCCAGGACAACGGGATGGCTCGCGTCAATGGAGGTGTTGTCATAGACCCAGAGGATGTCCATCTCCAGAATAGCTCGCCGGAGGTTTCGTAGACTCGCCTCATAGATTCGCCTCAGCGTGGTCGCTGAAGCACTGTGGCCGCCAGCGTCGGCCCGGGCCTTCACACGCTCAAGGTGGCTGGCGAAATCCCGAAGTGCCAGGTATCGCATCTCAACCAGGAATTGAGCCTGCCTGGCGATGCGCGCTTGCTGGAATGTTACGTCGCTGCGGAGAGTAGTCTCGATCGCGAAGCTGGTGCGCTTCTCAATCGAGCTTAAGACGAATGCCTCGAACTCGCGGTTGACAATCTTGCGAATCTCGTTCGAGATGCCGACATAGGAGCCGCCGTTTAGTTCGGCGGCTCGTTCATCCGCGTTAAAGTAGGAGACACCAAAGCTGGAAACGGGATATAGAGTTGATTTGCCGCTGCCCGGAGGACCGGCGACCACTATCATTCTGGGGGCCATCAACCGCCGAAGTCGCGATCCTTACCTTCTTGCATGTCGACGGGAAGGTCCGTCCGAATCCGGCGGCCCCGGCTGTCGATGATACCCTGCTCCTGAAGCTTGCCCACAGCCGCCTTGCCGCGCTCGACAGCCGCGGCATGATGCGCGTCCTTCATTGGTTTCCGATTCTTGGCCTTTGGAAGCGGAATCGTCTTCACATTTTATAGTTTAGCTCTTTGCGCCGTTTTCCGCCCGATTACCAGCTCAATCCAAAACGCGGGACCACCTTCCAGGTAGGCGATCTCGCCGGCGTCACGCTGGAGTTCAAGCGCGATGCGCAGGGGAAAGTGAGCGAGGCGGTCCCCAACCAGCTCGGCACGGCCATCGTTCTCAAGAGGAAATAGACGCGTTGGAGCGGCGATTGTGGACTGCGTATTTCATTCCCTACCGCCGGGTTGCATGCCGGCTATGCGCGGGACTGATCGTGAGAGTCACCGGAATCGACAGTGTTCCGCTCACTCCGGTTCCGGTGGGAGTTACTGTGATGGTTCCGGTGAACGATCCCACCGAAAGCCCCGCTGTAACAATCGATACCGTAAGGTTGGCGCCCGTCGTGCCGGATACCGGACTGACCTGCAACCAGCTTTGATTGGCAGCCGCGGTGAAGGTGGTGGAAGGAGTGCTGGCCAGTTTTACTATGCGGCCAGTGCGGATAGTTTGCCCCTCTTCCGCCTTAAACGTGAGCGTGGAGGGCGTTGCGGCCAGCTTTCCGCCGGTCGATGGCGCGGTGACCGTCAAGATCACGGTAATGACAACCGTGGCGGATTGCGCGGTGGGAGTGATCGTTACCTGACCCTGGTAGGTGCCAGCCGCCAGACCGTTTGCATTCGCCGTCACGGTAAGCGTCGCCGGTGTGGTGGCGAGGTTGGATGATGCGGTCAGGAAACTCGCATTGGTACTCAGGGTAAACGCAACTGGAGTCCCGCTGGTGAGCATGACCGTTTGTGCGGGCGGCGCGGCGCCGCCGGCCACCTGCGTGAATGACAGCGCAGAAGGAGCGGCCGATATAGCCGTCGGGCTCAAGACCGTGTACAGTACGGAAACCGCGAGGGCCGGAACTCCCGTTGGCGTAATCGTGCCAGTTGGCGTAATCGTGATCGTGTCGCTATAGGTGCCGACGCCGGCAGCCGGTGGGACGACCGAGATGACTAAAGCCGTGCCCGCCCCCGGCGTCACCGTGCCCGTGGCCGGGCTGACGGTATCAAAACTCTGGCCGGTGCTGGTCGTAAAGTTCGTCGTGGCCGAGCAAGTCAACTGCACCGATTGCGAGGGTGGCGAGCCTTGGCCCAAGTAGGAAACAAAAGCCACGCGCAAAATGGAAGTGGAGCAGGTGGGCGTGTTGCTCGTCACATTGATGAGGATCGGGATCGTCAGAATGTTGGAGCCGGTGCTGAGGCCACCCGACACAAACACATTTGCCGTGTGTATTCCGGCAGTTAATCCTTTCGGAAGCGCGGAAATCGTCAAAGCAGTGGGCGAGGTTCCGGTAGAGCCTGATGTCGGACTGACGGTCACGTAGCTTGCGTCGGTTTGTGCAGTGAAGGTGTCGGTTGTAGAACTGGTCAGTTGGACCATCTGCGCCGGTGGTGCGGTTCCCCCGGTGGTGTAGTTGAACGTCAGCGAGGCCGGGCTGGCGCTGATCGTGCTGCCCGTGCCAGCGGCGACGGTGAAAGTTACGAAGAAGTTCACCTCATCGGTTCCGCCGCCTCCCACTACATAAGGCTGTGCCGAGTGTACTCCGATGCCGGCGGCGTTCGGGTCGGCTGTAAGAGTCAGGGTAGCCGGAACCGTGCCGCTGAGAGGGGCCACGGTAAGCCAGTTGACGTTTCCCGCCTGCACCATGAAACTCTCGCCGCTGATGCTGGACGTGAGCGGATAAGACATGGTTTGTGGCGACCCGCCTAACGCTCCGTTGAACTTTACGGTGACGTTGTTTTGGCCACCGATCGAAATGCCGTCGTCACTGGTTATCGACAGGGTAACCGGAATAATCAGGGGCTCCATCGCTCCCGGCGCGGTAACGGAAATCGATCCGGTGTGAGCGCCTATCGGCAGGTTTGCCGGACTCACTGCAATGACTAAGTCGTTCGACCCATCCGTCGAGCCGGTCTGCGGTCCTACGGCCAACCAGGCGCCCGACGCGGTGGTGGCGGCGTATTTGAGATTCATGCCCGTAGTGCCGATGCTGACGGTCTGAACTGCCGGCATGGTCCCGTTTGGCTGTGCCCTGAATTCCACAACATTCGGCTCGGCGACCAGATGAGCGTCCGCGCCCACGTTGAAGGTCACCGGAATGGTTCGCTCCTCGCCCGCCTCGCTTCTCAAAGCGACCGAGGCAGAATATTGGCCGGGCGTCAAGCCATCGGGATTGACCGAGAGCTGTAGCTTCTGAAACTGTGGCGATTTAGCAGACTTGGCCGCGGAGACCGTGAGCCACGCGGCAGTACTTGTGGCGACCACACCGTCTTCCTGAGCCGACCGTGGCACAAACAGCGACTGCGGTAGCGGCGGCTCAGTTGAGGTTTTCGCGACAAAAGTGAATCCCTTGGGAGAAGCCCGAAGCGTGTTAGCTGGCGTGGGACTGCTGGAACGATGGATGGCTGGGGTTGCCGCGCCGCCTACCCGCAGGGTCACGGGCACCAGAGTTGATGAAGTTGCGCCCGCAGCCATGACAATGTAGTCCCGATAGACGCCGGCCGGCAGACCGGTCGCGTCCACACTCACGCTGAGCGTCGCGGGCGTTGCGCCCCAAACCTGGCTGACGAAGAGCCATTTCGATGCTGCGTGCGCTTCAAAATGCAGGCCCACCCCGCTAGACGCCACCAAAACAGATTGCGGCAGGGGTTGACCGCCGCCGTCCGGCGCCGCAAATTCCAGAGAAGTCGGTCCAATCAGCAAGCTGTTCTGGGCCGCGGCGTTGACGGACAAAAAGGCGGGGAGTAAGCCAGTCGCAATTAGAAGAAGCTTCGAATGCATGAGATTCCTTATTATCTCCTTCCCGTTAACGCCCAATCGCGCCGGCATGCAGGAAGACACGGATCATAACCGTGTCGCCATGCCGGCATTTACTGGAAAAATGTACGGACTCCAGTAGCGCGGCTTCGCCGCGCGGGCACAGGCTAAAGCCTGTGCCACGAAGCGCCACTATTTGTTTAAAATATGCACATTCCCCTCCAGCCCGAACGTTAGTGAGGGGAAGGGCGAAGTTCCACACTACACACGATGCAAGGATTCGTCGCGACAGGAAATGTAGAAACTCGTGGCACAAGCGTCAGCCGGTGCGAGACTAACCCGGCAGGTACGCCCCGGACGTTTGCCGAAAAGCCGCGACTTGATCGTCGATCCAGCGCTGGTCGCGCCCCAACTCGGCCGCCATCAGCGCGGCCACCCGAGGCGCCATATCCCGCGCTGCGCAGGCGTTCAGAAACAGCGCCCGCGTGCGGCGCGCCAGAATATCTTCCACCGTCTGCGCCAGTTCGTGACGCACGCCCCAGATCACTTCGGCCTCCGTATAGGGCAGATCGGCGTGCAACCGGTCATGCCGATCGAGATCGCGAATGCCGGCCGCGTCCGATCCGTAGACCCGCAGAGGGTCCGTTTTTTCCACGCCCGCCAAGCCTCCGTGAATCCGAAGCTCTTGCGTGACGCAGGCCCGGTCCGGCAACTGCCCCAGCGTCGCCGCCTGGTTGACGCAGTCCTCTGCCATCCGCCGGTAGGTGGTCCATTTGCCTCCGCAAATGGTCATCAGCCCGCTCTGGTCGATGTGGATGGTGTGATCCCGCGATAGCGCGGCCGTGTTGCCGATGTCTTGCGAGCGCACCAGCGGACGGATGCCGGCAAAAACGCTCAGCACATCCGCGCGCGTGGGCTTTTTCGCCAGATACAGAGACGCCGTGCCGAGAATGAAATCGATCTCATTTTCGGTGGCAACCGGTTCCAGCGCGGCCTCCGGGACGGGCGTGTCGGTGGTGCCGACCAAAGTGTGTCCGTGCCAGGGAATCGCGAACATCACCCGCCCGTCGCTGGTATGCGGAACCATGATGGCGTTGTCTCCGGGCAGGAAGGAGCGATCGAAAACCAGGTGGATTCCCTGGCTGGGAGCGATCATCGGCTTCACATCGGCGCCCGCCATCTGGCGCACGCCGTCGCTGAAAGCTCCCGTCGCGTTAATCACCACGCGCGCTTCGGCCCCAAACTCCTCGCCACTCTCCATATCGCGCGCGGTCACACCGTTGACGAAGCCCTGCGCATCCCTCTGCAGTCCAGTGACCGCGGCGTAGTTCAGCAACGTCGCGCCCTGCTCCCACGCGGTGAAGACCAGATGGATCAGCAGCCTCGAGTCGTCGAACTGGCCGTCGAAGTAAATCACTCCGCCCCGCAGTCCTTCCGGTTTGAGCGACGGCAAGCGATCTAGCGTTTCCTGCCGCGACAGAATCCGTGACGTGCCGAATCCGTATTTTCCTGCCAGCAAATTGTAAAGTTTGAGTCCCAATCCGTAAAACGGCGCTTCCCACCATTCATAATTCGGAACCACGAAACCCAGATCGCGGACCAGGTGCGGCGCATTTTGCAACAACAGGCCACGTTCTTTAAGGGCTTCCATCACCAGCGAAATGTTGCCTTGCTCGAGATACCGCACTCCGCCATGTACCAGCTTGGTGCTGCGGCTGGACGTACCTTTACCAAAATCCGATTGCTCGAGCAGCAGAGTTTGGTACCCGCGGGAGGCTGCATCCACGGCTACGCCAACTCCGGTGGCGCCTCCGCCAATCACGATCATGTCCCAGGGGCCGCTATGCGCCCGAAGCCGCCCGTACATCTCTTCTCTGGTCATCTAAACGTCGATTCCTAACCGCGCCGCTGTCAGCTTGGCTGATTCCAAACGTGCGCTCGCCAATTTGCCGGTGTCTTGCCGCCTCGCGTCCGGAAATTCATTGGGTGCGAGTGCAAACGGCGGCTCGGGAACGTATTGAATGTCCAGTTGAATCCGCCGCGCAACGGTTTCTCCATGGAGAATCGCCGCCAGCCGGAGCGCTCCATCGATCCCCGCGCTCACGCCGGCCGTGGTGATCAAGTTCCCGTCGAATACTACCCGCTCATCCACTGGAATCGCGCCAAAATAAGGCAGCAGGTGGAACGAGTTCCAATGCGTAGTGGCTCGCTTCTCTTGGAGCAGTCCAGCCGCGCCGCAAGTCAGCGCGCCGGTGCAAACTGAAAATCTCCAGGAGACAGGCTTGGCAAGAAACCCGAGTACCTCGCCATCGTCCATCAAGGCCAGTTGGCCGCGGCCGCCTGGGATAATCAGGACGTCCAACGGCGGCGCTTCGGCCAGAGTGACGGTGGGCGTGAGAATCAGGCCGGCGATATCGCGGACCGGCGTCAGGCTCTTCCCGATCACATGGATTCGCGCGCCCGGCAGCCGCGACAACACCTCAAACGGGCCGGTAAAGTCCATCTGATCGATATTTGGAAAGATGAGCGCGCCTATTTCCATCGTGTAAGTCCCAAGTTTAAGTCAAGGTTACAATGAGGCAATGGCGTTCATCCCAAGGCGCAGGTCAGTCGCGGTGTGTATTGGCGGAGTATGGGTCGGCGGCAATCATCCCATTGTCGTCCAGTCGATGACCAACACCGACACCGCGGACGTAGTCTCGACGGTCAACCAGGTGATGGCGCTCGCGCAAGCCGGCTCGGAACTGGTCCGCGTCACAGTCAATACCGATGCGGCCGCGCAGGCCGTGCCCAAGATCGTCGGCACGCTGGAGCAGTTCGGCGTACGCGTGCCGATCATCGGCGATTTCCACTACAACGGCCATCTGCTGTTGAAGAAATACCCCGATTGTGCGCGGGCGCTGGCGAAATACCGCATCAACCCGGGCAACGTCAATATCGGCAAGAAACATGACGACAATTTCCGCATCATGATTGAGGCGGCCATTCAATACGATCGCCCGGTGCGCATTGGCGTCAACTGGGGGTCGCTCGATCAATCCCTGCTCACGCGGATGATGGATGAAAATTCCAAGCTCGCCGAGCCGCTCGATGCCAAACAGGTTACTCAAAACGCCATCGTCGCCAGCGCGTTGCTTTCCGGACAAGCCGCCGAGAGCTACGGACTCGGCCGGGACAAGATCATCCTCAGCGCCAAGGTGAGCGGCGTGCAGGATCTCATCGACGTGTACCGCAAGCTAGCCTCGCAATGCAACTATGCGCTGCATCTCGGACTGACCGAAGCCGGTTTGGGCGCAAAGGGAATCGTCGCCACCACTGCGGCTTTGTCGGTTTTGCTGCAGGAAGGCGTCGGCGACACCATTCGCGCATCCCTGACGCCGCTGCCGAACGGCGACCGGACGGAGGAAGTGATCGTCAGCCAGCAGATTCTGCAATCGCTCGAGTTACGTAGTTTCACTCCACAGGTCACCGCTTGTCCCGGTTGCGGCCGGACCACCAGCACCTTTTTCCAGGACATGGCGGACCAGATCCAAACTTATTTGCGCGAGCAAATGCCGGTTTGGAAAGGCCGCTACGCGGGTGTCGAAGAGATGAAAGTGGCCGTGATGGGATGCGTGGTCAATGGTCCCGGCGAATCCAAGCACTCCAACATCGGTATCTCGTTGCCTGGCACATTTGAGGAGCCAGTCGCGCCGGTGTACGTGGACGGCAAGCTCAAGGTGACGCTGCGCGGCGAACACATCGTCGCCGAGTTCATTCAGATCCTCGATCAGTACGTCGACCGGACCTACGCGCCGGCTGAAGCGCTGGCGCACACGTAGCTTGTTGGGCAGGTTGTTAACCTGCGGCGGGCTGGTAGCCCGCCCCGCTCAAGCTAAAGTTAATTCTCGGTCCCACTCGAAAAGAGGTGCGAAATGAAAGTATTGATCGCCGGAGCAACCGGCGCCATTGGACGTCCATTGATTTCTGCCTTGATCGCCGCCGGGCATGACGCCGTTGGAATGACCAGCTCGGCGCATGGTCTGGAGACTCTCAAGAAAAACGGCGCGGATGGAGTTGTCGCCGATGCGCTCGATGCCCAGGCCGTTGACGCGGCCGTCAAGAAAGTGCGCCCCGGCGCTGTCATCGACGAACTCACTTCTCTCCCCAAACGCTATACGCCGGACGAAATGCGGGCAGCCGCGGATCGCGACCGGCGAGTGAGACTGGAGGGTGGCCGCAACGTTCAGAATGCGCGAAGGCCGCCGGTGCGCGTAGGTACATTGTGCAGTCTACCGGGTTCTTCTATGCGCCCGGTCCAGGGCTCGCGTCGGAAGCAGACGCGCTGGCGCTGAATGCGTCGCCAGGAGTCTCGGGCAGCGCCCGGACCTATACGCAAATAGAAGAACGGGTGTTGGGCGCCGGGGATCTGGAAGGCGTCTCGCTACGCGACGGGTTCTTTTATGGTCCCGGCACTTGGTTCCATGCCGATGGAGACATCGCCAGCCAAGTACGCGAACGAAAATACCCGCTTGTCGGGTCCGGGCTGGGTGTCTGGTCTTGGGTGCACATCGAGGACGCCCCGGCGGCTACGGTTGCGGCGCTCGAGTGTGCGCCCGGCGTTTATAACGCCGTCGATGACGACCCATCGCCCATTTTGGTTTGGCTGCCGGCCTTTGCGGCCGCGGTGGGGGCACCAGCGCCACCGCGTCTCACCGAGCAGGAGGCTCTGGAGAAGGCCGGGCCGGATTTGATCTACTACGCGATGCGATTGCGCGGCGCTTCGAATGCGAAGGCGAAACGTGAACTCGGTTTTGCACCCAGGCGGTTGGAGTGGCTGGTGCGCACTGGGGCAGCAGCCTCCGGGTAGGCCAGGGCGAGACAGTCTTCGCATCCGTAGTTATCTCGGCTACCGAAGCAAGCAGACGGGGACATTGCGGGCTCGAGTCCGAATCTCCTTCGCTTTAGAGCTATCGCAGCCTGGGTCCCTGGCGCTTTGCCAGGAGGTACGTTTTCGAGGGTGCCGCGGGTTGTTAATTAACCTAGAGGTTGTCAACCCGCGCGTGGAGCGTTATCTGCCGGTCACTGTATTTAGCGAGTCTCAATAACACTCTTTCGCAAATCTATCCAGGCGATCGACGGTCTCTCGAATTTCTTCGAAAGTGGTCCGCGGATTGATGGTGCAGAATCGCAAAGCCGTGACGCCGTGCAATTTGGTCGAGCTGACAAACGCGTACGCGTCGTGCAACATTGCATCGACGATCGCGGAATGCGAGACCTCCCGGCCGGTGTATTGAAAACACACGATTCCCATCTGCGCAGGCGAAAGGATCTCCCAACCGGGCCGGGAACGCAGCTCGCGCTCGGCAAACTCGGCCAGTTCGAACCCATGCGCGATGGCGGCGCGGAAGGCGTCGAGACCGAAGGTCTGCAGAGACAAACCATACTTTGAGGGCGCGAAAGCTGCGCGTCAGTTGGATGCCGTAATCGGCGGGATGCACTTCATCCACGCCGCGGTGAACATCCCTCAGGTATTCGGGCATGATCTGGAACGTCCTTTTGAGCAGTGCTACGTCGCGCAACAGGACACAGCCGCACTCGAAGGACTGAAATAGCCATTTATGCGGATCGAGCGAGAGCGAATCCACCCGATCCAAACCGCGCAGGGCTTGGCGTCCGCGCTCGCTCAAAATGGCCGCCGCGCCGTATGCGCCATCGGCGTGCAACCACATTCCTTCGGCGCGGCAAAGCTCGCTCAATTCAACCAGCGGGTCGACGGCGCCGGTATTCGTGGTGCCGGCATTGGCGATGACGCAGAAGGGACGTAATCCGGCGGCGCGGTCGGCCGCGATTGAAGCACCCAGCGCATCCATGGGAAGACGATATTGCCGGTCGCTCGGAATCTGCCGGATTTGTTCCGGCTGGAAGCCGATCACGCGCAGCGCGCGCTCGACGGAAGAATGCGTCTGGTCCGAATAATAGATGGTGGCGCCCGGCATGCGGTCGTCGAGGATCGCGCGCCGCGCCGCCACCAGCGCCGTCAGGTTGGCGACCGAGCCGCCGGAAACAAAAAGGCCGCCTGCTGTCTCGGGCAATCCGCAAAAGCCGCGCAGCCAATCGATGACTTCCAGCTCGAGCGCGGCCGCCGCCGAGCCGCCCATCCAGGATCCATTGAACACGTTGAACCCGGAAGCGAGCGCGTCGCCCATCGCGCTGACGAAATTACTGGGTCCGGGCACAAACGCAAAGAAGCGGGGATGCGAGACATTGAGTGTATTCGGGAAGACGTCGCGCTGCAGGATGTCGAGCAGTTGGTTGGGATCGCGAGGATGGTCAGGGGGCGGCGACGCGAGTAACGGCCGGATGTGCCGCGGCTCCGCCTTTGCGCCCACCGGACTTTGCCGCATGTTGGCGTGGCGTTCGACCAGCATGTCGATCACGCGGTATCCGAAGCTCCGCATCTCGTCAGGCGTGAGTTCAAGGTTCTTTGACAGCTCAGTCAATGCACTCTCCGTGTCAAGCAGTTGCTCTGGAATAACCATATCGAATCCTTTCATCAAAAACTGGGGAACGTCTCGTCCGTCCCTGGTTTTTCCTCATGGTTGGTAGGCGCCTGGCGTCATGCGAAACGCGATCCCCAGACGATTCCACGCGTTCATTGAGGCGATGGCGAGCGTCAGATTGCTCAACTCGGCATCCGTGAACAAACTTCGGGCGCTTTCAAAGACCGCGTCGGACACATGGCCATCAGACAGCGTGGTGACGGCTTCCGTCCAAGCCAAAGCGGCGCGCTCCCGCTCGCTAAAACAAGGCGATTCGCGCCAACAAAGGACCAGCGACAACTTTTGCTCCGTCGCCCCCGCGTGCCGCGCATCTTTCCAGTGCATGTCGTTGCAGAAGGCGCAGCCGTTGATCTGCGAAGTCCGCAAGTACACCAGATGGAGCAGGGCCTCTTCCAGCCCGCAGCCGGAGACATAGGTGTCCAGATCGAGCATCGCCTGATATGCCGCCGGCGCGCTCCTTTTGAAACTCAATCGTTCTTTCATATGATTTTCTCCTTCGGATTTTTAGTGGCGAGCAAAAGCGCCGCGAAGGCGGCGGTGAACACGGAATAATCGAATGGCGACTTGAGACCGGTGCCGGTGGCCATGCAAAGCGCAAAGATGATGAGCAACGTAGCGCTGCCGAAGGCCGCCCAGCGCACTCGCCAGCCCGCGATCAGCATGCCGGCGAAGGTGGTCTCGAGAATGGTGGACGCGATGCCCGCGGCCGGAATCAGGCTGGGCGGTAAGAACCAATTCAGTTCCGCTACGTAATGCAGAAAGCCCTGCCAATTGCCATCCGCCGCGCCCCACAGGCCAAGGCGGCCGGCGACAGCCGAGAGAAAGGCCGTGCCGAGGGATAAGCGCAAGCCTGTCCGCGCAATTGTGGCGATATGATCGTCAGTCATTCTCTTTTGTCTTCGGCGCGATCACGATCGCCAGAACATGAGTGCTCCGGTTGGCATCCGCGCTCGCGGAAACGGTGTGCGTTGCGCCAGGCGGCTCATAGAACACTTCGCCTGGATGCAAAACGCGGGCGGCTTGATCGTCGAGGGCAAAGCGAAACGCGCCGTCGAGGACATAACCGAGCACAAAGCCGTCGTGCTTGTGCGGAGCAAAGCCCCGTCCCGGCCCCATGGTGACCAACGCGAACTCGGCTTCCCAGCCTTCAAACGGAGCGGGCAACGGCTGGCGGTGCAAGGTTTCGGCATGATTGGCAGGCGCGGTCTGCGCGGCTGCGGCTGCCGCCGCGGTAAGCGTTCCCAGTAATTGTCTTCGGCTTTGCATACCTCATGCTAGTCTTGAATCGGCACACTCGATGTGTCCAATTCGAGAAAGATGAGTGGTCCACTCAAAAACGACCTGGCGTTGTTCAAGCGCGATCCGGGCGTGACGCTGACGCAATGGCTGTATGAAGAACTCCGCCGGGCGATTTTAGACGGGCGGTTGCGCCGGGGAACCAGGATACCGGCCACGCGCGGCATTGCCACGGAATACGGCGTTTCACGGCGCATCGTCGTCAATGTATTCGATCAGCTTCGCGATGAAGGCTACCTGACGGCGAAGATCGGCGCGGGAACACGGGTGAGCGAAAGTGTTCCGGAGGATTTTTTGGCCGCGTCGCCGGCGCGCAGGCGGAGAGCCGCGAAACTGGCCACTGAAGGTGAATTTTATCGCCGGCCGGTGCCGGCCGTTTCGGGCCATCGAGCCGGCCTTGAACGAATTTCCCGTAGACTTGTGGGCGCGGCTCGCGGGACGCTGCGTGCGCGGCGTTAGCACGGCTGTGCTGGCCGGTGGCGACGCGGCTGGATACCTGCCCTTGCGGGAGGCGATCGCCGATTACCTGGGCGCGGCGCGCGGCGTGTCCTGCTCGGCCGAGCAGATCGTCATCACTTCCGGAACGCAACAATCGCTCGATCTGCTGGCGCGCGTTCTCTTGCGGCGCGAAGACGAGGTGTGGATGGAGGATCCCGGCTATTCGGGCGCAGCCGATGTGTTCCGTTCGGCTGGGGCGAAGATCGTTCCCGTCCCGGTGGATGAGCATGGCATTCAGATCGAGCGCGGGCGCGCGAGATGCCCGCGGCCGGCGCTCATTTACCTCACGCCCGCGCACCAGTTCCCGCTGGGAGCTACGCTGCGCCTGGATCGCAAGCTCGATTTGCTGCGCTGGACCCGGCAGAACGGCACGCTCATCGTTGAAGACGACTATGATAGCGAGTTCCGCTTCTCCGGCCGGCCGGTGCCCGCCATGAAAGGATTGCAAGGCTCTGAGCATGTTTTCTTGCTTGGCACCTTCAACAAGAGTTTGTTTCCCGCGCTGCGTCTAGGGTACGTGGTGGCGCCGTACGCCTGGCTGGACGGCCTGTTGCACATGCGGCGTCTGGTGGAGCGCTACCCGCCGTCGCTGTCGCAGGTAGTTCTGGCAGCGTTCCTGTCGGAAGGACACTTTGCCAGACATCTGCGCCGCATGCGGGAACTCTATGGGGCACGCTTGGCAGCGCT
Source organism: Bryobacterales bacterium (assembly GCA_963836595.1). Lineage (GTDB taxonomy): Bacteria > Acidobacteriota > Terriglobia > Bryobacterales > Bryobacteraceae > DATFZA01. Next base: position 276,323 of record CAWIKC010000001.1, on the reverse strand, counting down.
ACGGCGCGATGTGGAACGCTATCTGGCAGGCGTGCTGACGCTACCCGAAATCGCAGCCGGATTGAATACGCCGGCGTTTCTTTTGAATGGCATGAGTTCCCGCGAAGCCGCCGACCGGGCTGCCCGCCGGAATCTGGAGACTTGGCCGCTGGATATGTACGCGATTGCGCGCAAGGATCTACGCGGCTTGATTTTGGGTTTTGCCGCGTTTAGCGAACGGGAGATCCGCCATGGAGTTACGGAATTGGCGCGCGCGCTAGTGGATGCGTAGCGGGTGGTTGAAGGACCTCACAGCGACATCGCGCGGGCGCGTTCATCGTTGTCGAGAAAAGGGCTGGTGTTCACGGCCGCATCCAAAGCGGCTTTCGCGATTTGCCCTCCGGAAGAGATGAGCAGTCCCAACAGAAAACCAATCGCGCCCAGCACTAATCCCACCGCGACGGCAAAGCCTCGCATGATATGCTCCGCCGTTTTGTCCGGCCCGAAGAAGCCGGTGTTTTGAGCGTCTGCCGCGCTTCCTCCATAGAACAGGCCCAAAATTATAATCACGGCTCCTGCGATTAACGCTCCGATTTTTATCCAGCGCCCCAGGCCTTCCTGCAACTTGGCCACTCGATAAGCGTCAAGGTAGCGAGTGACGACCTGGTTATACGAGGCGCTGGCCGGTACCGGCGCGGGGCGGCGGTGGTGGTGTTTCCGGGGTCGGCGGGAAGTGCGACGAAGGCATTATCGACATCGGCAACTCCGTTTGCATTATACCTGGAACTTGGCCGCTGCGCCGTGACTCTTGTCTCATGCAAGATTAGCCTGAACTGGGGGACCGGATTCTCACGCAAGATGAGCCTGAAGGGGAAGTTCGGGATGCCAGGGATTGCAGTTTGCCGGCCAGCGGCGCGAGGTGGTGTGCGGCGATACCTCTGGCGGATCACGGGATTGAGCCGCGCGCAGGTCACGCGCTGATTGCGCTCCAACGCCGCACGGGGCGAGTGAGCGGCCTGACTCTACTGCTTGGATGGCTCCGGAGAAGTTCGCGAGACTTCTTCCGCAAGACTCTTCATTTCGGCGGCGTCATCGGGATCGAGCGGGCCAAGCCGTTGAAGCTCACCGAGAGTATCCAGGCCGCGCTGATACCAGCGGCGGGCTGTGCTCAGGTACCGCCGATCGCCGGTTTTCTTTGCAAGCGCCGCGTTCACGTCGCCTAGCTCCTTATAGTTCTCGACCAGATCGCCGCGGACGTCGGTGTTCTTTTGATCCTTAGATGCTACCCGCTCCCGCAGCTCGCGCGCCCGGTCGTCGCTCGAGAGAGCGCCCGGAAGATCGCCCGCTTTCATCAAAGACCCGCCGATCTTCTCATAATCGCTGGCGCAATCCAGCCGCGCCTGAGCGTTGTCCGGGTCGTCCTCAAGCAGCCGCGTGTCGATTTTCAACGATTCCTTGTATTGCCCCAACGCGCCGGCTTCATCGCCGGACTGCGCCAGTATGTTGCCGATCTTTTCATGACTAATGGACAAGTCACGCTGGATTTCCGCATTGTTCGGATCGGCGGCCGCGATGGCCGTGCGAAGGCGCAGCGCGGACTGATAGTTTGCGAGAGCGTCCTCTCTTTGCTTCAACGCCGTCAGCAGATTTCCAATCTTGTCGTGAACGTTGGCGGTCTCCCGCCTGGCTCTCGTTTTATCTTCCGCCATCGATTCCACTGCTACGGCAATGGGCAGAGCCTCACGATAGTGACTCAATGCGGTGGCCTTATCGCCGCCCGCGGACAACAGGTCGCCAGTCTTGATGTAATCGATGAACAGATCGCGCTGTGCGATTGAGTCTTTGGGCCGGCTTGCCGCCAAATCCTTCGCGATTTTCAAGCCCCGGTTGGCTATTCGTTGGGCGCCGGCCAGCTTTCCGGTCTGCGCCAGCGCTTGCGCAATGCGCATGCAACTGGTGGCAAACTGGCGGCGAATTTCGGGGTCGTTCGGATCGGCGGATAGCAAGGCATCCCGCAAAGCGTACCCTTCCTGGTAACTCGCCAGTGCGTTGCCCGATTGACCGATGGTCAGCAAGGTGTCCCCGATTCGATCGTAGTTGGTAGCCAGGTCGAGCCGCAGTTTCGGGTCCGATGGCCCGCTCGAGACCAGCGCCTTGCGGATCGCGAGCGCCTGCCTATAGCTGTCGAGAGCGCCGGTCCGGTCACCGAGGTTGGCAAACCCCGGCCGCCCCTGCGCGTCGCCGACCTTTTGGTAGGCCGTAGCCAGTTCCAATTGCAAGCCGCGGTCGGTGCTGGCCTCCTTGGCCAGGCTGTTCAGATACTGTAATGCGCGCCGCACCACCAGCGCGCGGGCCGCGGTTGTTCCCGGAACCTTCGCAATCGCGTCGTGAACTTCAAATAGATACGAACTCGCCAGGGTTCGCACGTCATTGAAGCGCCTCTCCGCTGTGGCCTGAGCCAGGTGCGCCCGCCGCGCCTCCCACGCCGTCGCGGTCAGACCGGCGATCAGCGATAGAAAAATCAGCACTCCGGCCGCGGCGCTCGCTTTGTGGCGTTGAACAAATTTGGCCGCGCGGTAGCCAACCGTGTCACGGCGCGCGGCAATTGGCAGCCCCTCCAGGTAACGGCGGATGTCCTCCGCGAAATAATCCACGGTGAGATACCGCCGCTGCGGTTCTTTTCTCAGCGACATGAGAACGATATTGTCGAGATCGCCTTTGAGTTGCCGCCTGAGAGCATTGGATTGTTTCGCAGCCACGCTGCTCGGCGGCTCCGGTTCGACATCACAGATGATCTGCTCCAGGCTCATGCCGGACCTCGGATCGAGATCGTATGGGTCGGCGCCGGTCAGCAGTTGATACAGAATGACACCGAGCGAATAAATGTCCGAGGCCGTATGCACGGGCTCGCACCGGGCTTGTTCCGGGCTGAAGTAACGCGCCGTACCCACCAGAACATTGGTGCTGGAAGCCGCTTGCACCGCGCCCCGGTGAGCCGGATCCAGTATTTTGGCGACCCCGAAATCCAGCAGCCGCGGCGTCCCGTCCGCGGTGACCAGGATATTGGCCGGTTTGAGATCGCGATGCACCACCAGTTTGCGGTGCGCATACGCGACCGCGTCGCAGACCTTGCGGAACAGCAGCAGCCGGTCGCGTACCGTAAACCGGTGTCTCTCGCAATAGACGTCGATCGGCGACGCATCTTCGACGTACTCCATCACCAGATAGGCTTGACCGTCGGCGCTCAGGCCGGCGTCAATCAAACGGACGATCCAGGGATGATTCAGGTTGGCCAGGATCTGGCGCTCGTCCAGAAACCTGAGTTCCATGTCGCGGCTGTGCACCGTTCCCTTGAGGAACTTGATGGCGCCCAGTTGGCGGACCTGGCCATCGTTGCGCTCAGCCAGGCAAACCACACCGGAACCGCCCTCACCCAAACGCCGCAGAATCCTCCACGGCCCGATCTGCTTGTTCTCGAGCGAGACTGGAGCGAACTCCGGGATGACTGGCTCGAGGCGGAAGGACTCGCCCCCGTTCACGTACTCCAACACCAGCGAACTCAGCGCCTGATCGCCGTCGCAGGCTCGCACGATATAGGTCTCACGCTCGATTCCGGGTTCGAAATCGAAGGCGTGATCGCCGATCTCTTCCGCGCGCTGGCTCCGCTCAAGAGTGGTCATGAGTAGAGGGGGGCCGGATCAATTTTTCGTGCCGCAGATTCCAGATGGCCGAGATCAGAGGAACGCCCGGAACCGACACAATTGCCATGCCGGCGCCCACGATGGCGAGATTCAGGACCATCGCTTCGGCTATCGCACCTGCGCCGCACGGGCGAATTGCATCGCAAAACCGGTCCGGATTCACGAGGCTCCAGTTGAAGACTTTTGTTGTCAGGGCCCATCCCGATATCGCCAGGCTGAACCCCTCCACCAGGTGATCGAAGCCATCCCCGCCGCGAACTGCCGAAAGGGCAATCGACCCGAGGCCCGCAAACACGACAACTGCGACGATCGAACTCACCACTCGCGCGGCGGCGGGCGAAAGCTGGCTGGCTATGGCGTTGGCAATTAACCAGAAAATACCGATTCCGTATAGCTTTTGCATGCTAGCTGCTTCCTTTCGACCAAGCTCCCGTCGCGAACAACCGGGCGGAAGCCAAGTCATCCCTCTTCCCGACTTCTATCGCGCGAACGGGGATCGACTCGGGTCACCGCATCGGAAAAAGAATCCGAAGTGGCCGCGGGCGCGTCGCGGCGCGGATAGGTTGCGAGTTTCGCTTTCGCTTTCCGCAACTCTTTCGTAACCGTTTCGGAACTGCAGCCCAGCATCTGGGCGGTTTCCTCTTCAGTGTACCCGAGAAACAAGCGGAGCCGTACCATATTTGCTTGCCGCCGGGCGATGGCCGCTCTCTCCGGCTCCGCGTTGTCATTCTCGAGGCGGTCCAGAAGGTCATCAATCCAGAGAGCCCGTTCGACCCGTTCGAGGGTCAAGTTGGTTCCCTGCGTTCCCAGCCCTTCCGCAGGGGCTAGCTGCCCGGAGCTTGCGAGCTGGCGCGCATGATCGATGAGTACACCCTTCATCGCCCTCGCGACGTAGGTGACGAATTGCCCGGCCGACTCCCAGGAGAGTTCATCCGCGGATCGGCTCACGAACAGGCGCACGTACAAATCGCCGAGCAGGCGCGTGGCCTGCATGCTGGCCGCGGGCGGATGCCGCTCCGCCCGCATGCTTGCCAGCAGTTTCAGGTCGCCGTACAGGGTAACAAAGATCTCCTCGCTGGATTTGCCGGACGCATGAAGGTCGTCGAAGATTTTTTGGGCGCGTTGGTACCATTCGTCCCAGTCGCCGCCCTGCCCCTCGCCGCGCTGAGAACCGATCTTTTGTCCGGTCGGGAAAGCGGAGTCCGGCATGACGGACTTACTCTAACCCACATAAGAGTGCGATGCAAATGAAACGATCCGACCGCTCCCTGACCCGGCGTAGCCGGAACAAAACGGGCCGGCAATGCCCGCGCCCTTGGCTGCGCCACCGCTCCCTCACGGTCGCGGCTCGGTAGACGTGCCCGAGCCGCGACCGTCATCAGGGGCGGTCCAAAGTGATGGCAAGGTTGCTTCGGCGGTCCTTAGCGGCGGCTCAAGCTTGCCCTCGCAACGGCGCAACCGCTCCGTCACGGCGCGGCTCGGAAGACGTAACCGAACCGAGACCGTTATCAGGGGCGGTCCACGCTGCGTGCTCAGGCTTGCTCTCGCAACGGCGCGTTGCGCTATTCTTTCCCCATGCTCGAGCAACTGTTCCAGATCGATCCATCAGTTCGCGACGAGTCGTGGCGGCAGCGGTTTTACGGCGCGATTCCGAACGCGGCGCTGGCGCAGCGAGATCCACCCGTCCAAAAGGGGCCGGACACATTTCCTTATTTGCAACTCGAACTCGCTAGCGCCCGGCGGCCCGCTCCGGACGTTACCGTGGCCGGTCTGCTCGATCCGGCGCTTGACCAAGGTTTTGGAATGGCCATCTTCGACGCCGCGCCCTCGTCCGGTCCGCAGTGGGTGTTCACCTACGGCGACCTGCTAGCTTACAGTCTCTATGGCAGTTTCGATGGAGATTCGCCAGAGCCGGCGCCTGCCAGTTCCGGGCCCCGTCAAGTGCTGATTGCGTCTCCCAGCGAGTCGTTCTTGCCCGCGCGGGCCCGGCGCGTCCTGGCCCGGTTCATGCACGCCGTTTATCGCGTGCCGCAGCCCAAAGTGTGCATGGTGGTCGATCCGCAATTGCGACCGTCGCGCAACATCATGCTCAACCTGAAGGCGGAAGATTATCACGGCGACCAGGAAAAACTGAGGAGCGCGATGCGCTATCTCACCTGGTTTATTCCGCGGACGCATGGGTTGTTGGCGCAGCCTGGGAATTGGGACGAGTCGCGGTTTGTGCCGCTCTAGCAAGAAGTTCCAAAGCATCCCAAACGCCCGCGCTAGATCGCATAGTGAATCGGAAGAGAGGAGTGCTACAATTCGGTACTACGCAATAGTCAGCGAGCTGTCACGCTGCGACTGATGGAGAAGAAACTAAGCCTCTTGGATCGCCGCGACCCTCCCTTTTCGGGGCCGGCCGATCATCGCGTCTCCGATAATCGTGTCTCCAATTACCAGAACGACGAACAGGATCGCGAGCTGGTATTGCTGCGGGAGAGCCTGCGCACTCTCGCACTCGAAAACGAAGCTCTCCAAATACAGGTCCGGGACCTACGCGCCAAACACCAACAGATGCTCGACCGCTTGGAACAACAGGCGCCGCAACTGCAGCGGGTGTCGGCCGGTCACGGCCAGTTGCAAGCGTCTTTGTCGCACATTCACCAAAGAGTGACGCATACGGAACAGCGGCTGAGCGGGCTCTATGACAGCCGCATCTGGCGCACTCTGGTAATGGCTGGTGGGACGATCGACCGGCTACGTGGGAAGCGGAATCGATCGCGCAACCAAATGCCTGGCCGCGACGCGGGCGCGATCCACGCAAGAGTCCTTCCGGAAGCGCCGGCCGGATTTCCTTACTGCCTGGATGAGCCGATCGAAGGCCAGGTCCTCTACTTCCAGGAAATGATCGTTCGCGGTTGGGCGTTGTTCCCGCACGATGGCGACGAGATCGGCGGCAAAATCGAGGCAGCCATCGACGACCGCAACTGGTTCGAGGTAGCTCAGGGCTTTGCCCGGCCCGACGTAGTGAGCCAGCATCCCAAGCACCCCGGCGGGGAGCGCAGCGGCTTTGTGATGCGCTACGAACTCGATTCAGTGGCGCCGGGACAGCACACGGTACGTGTTCGATTGATCGCCGAAAATGGCGAAATCGAGGAAATCCGGCGCTCGATCCGGATCGCGGAAGCCAGCGAGCATCCGGCCAGGTGTGAAGGTGGCAGTTCGGCGCCGGGGGATGCGGTTCGGCTCCGCATCGAGACGCCGCGCGAAGGGGACCTGCTGTTTCGCGGTTCAGCGCTGTCGTTGGCGGGTTGGGCCGTCGCCCAGCGTCAAGTGGCGCGCGTGCTGGTTTCTCTCGATGACGGCGCTGCGGTAGAAACCACCTACGGCCGGATGCGGGAGGACATTGGCAGCCACTACGCCGGTTTTCCCGGCGCGGCCCATGGCGGGTTCCATTGGCACGCATCGACCATCGACCTGGCGCCCGGCCCGCACAGTCTGCTGGTGCAGGCCGTATCGGCCGGGGGCAGAACCGCGGAAGCGTGCGTCGAATTCCAGGTCGACCGGCACACCGCCTACGAAGTCTGGGCCGACCGCACCACGCCAACTCCGGATGAATTGGCGGAAATGCGCCGCCAGAGCCTGTATTGGAACGACGCTCCGCGCATTAGCATCATCACGCCGGTTTACCGGACTCCGGAAACATTTCTCAAACAGTGTGTTGAATCCGTCAAACGACAGGCGTATCCCAACTGGGAACTGATTCTGGTAGATGACGGTTCGCGCCAACTGGGCCTCACGGCGCTGCTCGAATACTATGCCGGATCCGATCCCCGTATCCGTCTGCGGCAAATGCCGGGGAACGGCGGCATCTCGATGGCGACCAATGGCGGTCTGGCATTAGCCACCGGCGATTTCGTGGGCTTTCTGGATCATGACGACGAACTCTCCGCGGATGCGCTCTACCAGGTAGCGCGCACCTTGCGGGAGGACCGCGGGCTGGATGTGGTCTACTCCGACGAAGACAAGATAGACGCCGCGGGACGGCGGCAGGAAGGATTTTTCAAGCCCGAGTGGTCTCCGGATCTGTTGGGATCGATGAACTACGTCTGCCATTTCCTGGTGGCCCGCCGGTCTTTGCTCGAGCGCGTGTCCGGCATGCGGCCCGAGTTTGACGGCAGCCAGGATTATGACTTGATTCTGCGTTTATCCGAACAAACCGACCGGATCGGACGCATCCCTCGCGTGCTGTATCACTGGCGCAAGCACCCGCAGTCGACCGCCATGGAGAAGGCGCAAAAGCCGGCCGCCAGCGACGCCGGGCGGCGCGCGCTGGCCGAGCACTTGCAGCGGCGCGGCATCAGCGGGCGAGTGCAGGAGACCAGCGTTTGCCGCTACCGCATCCACTACGATCTGGCGGAACTGGGCGAGGTCGCGATCGTCATTCCGACCGGTGGCAGCGAGAAGTTTGTCCACGCCATGGACAGCTTGTTAGGCAAGACCACTTACCGCAACTTCCAGATTGTGGTGGTGGACAATTCGCAGGGCGACGAAGTGCTTGAGCGAGTAAACCGGTTCCGCGACGGCGATGTCAAGATCACGTTGCTCGATCACAGGAATGCGCCGTTCAATTTTTCCAAGCTCTGTAATGCGGGCGTCGCGGCAACCCATTCGCCGTATCTGATCTTTCTGAACGACGACACCTCGATCATCACTCCGGACTGGATCGAGACCATGCTCGAGCACGGCCAGCAAACCAAAGTGGGCGCGGTGGGCGCGCTATTGCTGTTCCCGGACGACTCCATTCAGCATGCCGGCGTGATCATGGGAACGTACGGCACCGCCGGCCACGCTTTCCGCGCGATGCCGGAAAGCAGCGGGCCCTATTACTACGGCTTCTCGCACGTGGTCCGCAACTGCTCCGCGGTGACCGGCGCCTGCATGCTGGTGCGGCGGGAAGTCTTCGAGCGTTTTGGCGGCTTCGACGAAGTCAGTCTTCCGACCTGTTTTCAGGACACCGATTTCTGTCTGAAGTTAGCCGAGAGTGGCCTGCGCATTGTCTACACGCCTTTTGCCCGTTTGTATCACTACGAGAGCGCCTCAAAGCGCGTAATCACGGGTCATAGGGAACTGGCGCACATGCAAAAACGCTGGTCGCTCTGGATTCAGAACGACCCGTTTTACAATCCCAATTTGAGCCGCGCCTCGGATTGCTTCGAGTTAGATTTGGGCTGATTACTGGCGAATGCCGCCCGTTACTAGCAGGGTTTGCCCGGTCACCCAACCGGAGTCATCGGAAGCGAAAAACAGCACTGTTCGCGCGATATCCTCCGGTTGTGCGATGCGCCCCAGGGGCGTGTTGGCCTCGACCATCTTGCGGAAATCGCTGGCCGCAATTCCGCCCGAATGCAGCCCTTCTGTCTCCACCATGCCGGGATTCACCGAATTCACCCGTATTTTTTTGGCGCCGAGTTCTAGCGATAAAGACACCGTGATCGCATCCACGGCGGCTTTGGTGGCGCTATATACGGAGGCCATCGCCGCGGGCATCGGGCCCACAATGGAACTCATATTAATGATCGATCCGCCTTCCGGAGGAATGAGCTTTACCGCCTCTTGCGTGGTCAGAAGGAGGCCAAGCACGTTGAGGTCAAAGTGTTTGTGGAAATGCTCCGGCGTGATATCGGCAAGCGGCTGAAACTCGTAGATGCCCGCGTTGTTCACCAGGATATCCACCTTTCCGTAGGCAGCCTTGGTATCGGCGAACAGCCGCCGGATGTCTTCCTGCTTCGAAACATCGCCCTGGACGGCGACCGCTTTTCCGCCTTTGCCGGTAATGCGTTTCACCACGGCGTCGGCGCCGGATTTGCTGTTGGCATAGTTGACGACAACCGATGCGCCCTCAGCGGCGAGATACTCGGCGATGGAAGCTCCGATTCCTTTTGAAGCGCCAGTCACGACGGCTACTTTGCCTGCAAGTTTACTCATGATTCTGCAATCTCCATTTGAATAGTGTTTCTATAGCGCCAGCTCAGGCTAACGCGCCGACTCAGGCGCATGGGCCATTGGTTTCTGGCCGTGCTCGCGGAGCTTAATAACCCGCGCAGCAGAGGCTGCCACCAATAACACCTGTGCAATTCGTCCTTCCAGCCCCGAACGCTAGTGAGGAGAACTTCGCCCTTCCCCTCACTAACGTTCGGGGCTGACAAAATGTATGAAACTCCACGCGCGGGCTAATGACCCGCGGCAGGAGCGATTCACAAGCCCGTGAGCCGCAATTGTATCGATGAGAGTGCGGGGCGGATGGATGCGCTTGTTTTTCCGGTTGGCCGCCGCGGCGGAATGACCGGCGGAGTTCAATCAATCCAATGAACTCGGCCGCAGCCATCGGGACAAGGCCGAAGAAAGAACGAACTAGTCAATAATGCTAAGTCGCCGCGTGTTTTATGAGTACTAAGGATTATATTGAGGGGATTTTAACGGGGATTTCGGACTCGCGAAGGTTGGGCGGGTTAATAACCCGCCGCAGGTTGACAACCTGCCCCACAAGGAAGATTTATTCGTAGCGTAAGGCGATTAGGGGGTCGACGTTGGAAGCCCGGCGGGCTGGGAGATAGCCGGAAGCTGCGGCGACCGCGATCATGATGCCTAAGGCGGCGGCGAGGGTGAGCGGGTCGGCCGGTTTCAAGCCGTAGAGTTTGCTTTCGATCAAGCGGGCGGAAGCGAGGCTGGCCGGGACGCCGACGGCCAGGCCGATCAGAATTAGGATTGAAGTTTCGCGCAGAATCATTCCGATGACGCGGCTGCGCTCTGCTCCGAGGGCCATGCGGATTCCGATTTCGTTGGTGCGTTGTGTTACAGCGTACGACAGGACACCGTAGAGTCCAATGCAGGCCAACAGCAGAGCCAGCGCTCCGAAGGCGGTGGAGAATTGCGCGATAAGGCGCTCCTGGCGCATGTTGTTATCGACCAGCGCGATCAACGGTCTGATATCGCCAATGGGTATCAACGGATCGTACGCCGTGATTGCGCGACGCACGGCTTGCACTACCGCCGATGGATCCGCCGAGGTTCGAATCTCATAGTTGAGGGCCGGAGAGAACGCGCCCAGGGGTTGCTGGGCTGCGAGATAAAACCGCCGGGCAATTTTGTCGCGCAGGGTGTGATCGCGGGCATCGCGGGCTACGCCGACGATGACGAATGTCTTGCGCGTGTCGGGAAATTCGTCGGTGACATGCTTGCCGATGGGATTGGCGCTGCCGAAGAAAAATTTCGCGAAGGCTTCATTGACCACGCAGACCGGCTCCGCGGAGGCGACGTCGCGCTCTGAGATGTCGCGGCCGAGCAGCATGGGAATGCCGACGACCGAGAAGTAATTCGGACCGACCCGATCAAAACGGGCGTCTGCATAGCCTTCTTTGGGCGTTTTATAGCCTTCCACCGAGACATCGTCGTTCGATTCGCTGCCGCTGAAGAGACCATTGCCCGAATAGGTGACGCCGCGAACGCCGGGAAGGCGCGCCAGGCGGTCTTGCACTTCTTGGTAGACGATTGGCAGGCGCTGCTGAGCATAGCCGGCGGACAGAAAGTCGAGACGCACCATCACCAAGTTCTCGCGCGGATAGCCCAGGTTGACGTTCTCGAGATTGCGGAGAGTCCTGAGGAACCAGCCAGCGCCGATGAGCAACATCACGGAAAGGGCAATTTGGCCGATGACGAGAATTTTGCCCAGGCCAATGCGGGAGCTGCTGCCTGTGAGGCCGCGGCAGGCTTCCTTTAAGGAACCGCTGACGTTGATGCGCGACGAGCGCCAGGCGGGCGCGAGACCGAAGATCAGGCCAGTTAACAAACAAATGGCCAGCGTGAAGAAGAGCACTCGCAGATCGGGTCGAACATCCAGCGTCACGGCGCCGGGATTGCTCTGCACCATCCGGACCAGCACGCGGACTCCATAGATGGCGAGCAGGCTTCCGACGACGCCACCAGCGATGGAAAGCATCAGGCTTTCAGTGAGGAATTGGCGGACGATGCGGGCTCGGCCTGCGCCCAGAGCCAGGCGCACGCTCATTTCCTTCTGCCGGGAAGTCGCGCGAGCGAGCAACAGATTAGCAACGTTGGCGCAGGCGATCAACAGAACCAAGGCGACGACGGCCATGAGGACGTACAGAGGATCGGCGAACTGGGCGCGCAGTGTGGAGAGCCCGTTGCCCGCATCATGCAGCTTGAGGTACTGCTTGAGGAGCGAGGGCTCGGCGGCAAAGATCTTGGCGAACTCCTCTTTGACTACCTGCTGAAACACGATGTCCACGTTGGCTTGCGCCTGCTGACGGGAGATTCCGGGTTTGAGGCGTCCGATGACTTGCAGCCACGCGACCTTTTCGGCGATCTGTTTGGGATCGTCCTCGAGCCACATGCGGCCGGGCATCACCTGTGGTTGCATGTCGAGCGGAATCCACATGTCGGGCGCGTCGCCCACGCTCTCACCGAAGAAGTGCGGCTGCGTGACACCGATGACGGTGAGATCGGCATTGCCCATTTGGATTCGAGAGCCAAGGACCGTTGGGGAGACACCGAAACGGCGCTGCCAATAGGCGTAACTGAGCACGGCGTAGGGCGCAGTGCCGCGGCCGTGCTCGTCGTCCGCGGTGAAGGTTCGGCCAATGGCTGCGGTGGCGCCTAATACGGTGAAGTACGGGCCGCTCACTAACCGCGACGTGGCTTCTTCCGGCGCGTGGCCGTTGATGCGCACGTTGCGCCGGCTGCGCTGGCTTTCGACCGCGAAGATTCCGGAGAACGATTGGGTTCCAGCGGCGAGCGCTTCAAACTCACGCGTGGAGAGCAGGTTGCGTTCGCCATCGCTGGTGCCGATGCTGACGCCGCTGGACGCTGGATCTGTCAAGGCCACCAGTTGTTGCGGATCTTTTACCGGCAACATTTTCAGCAACACGGAATCGATCAGGCTGAAGATGGCGGTGTTTGCGCCGATGCCGAGGGCGAGCGAAAGAATCGCTACGGTTGTAAAGCCGGGGCTCTTGGCGAGCATGCGCGCGCCATAGACAATGTCCTGCCGGAGATCTGCGAGAGCAGCCATGGGAGTCAGACGGATGGCGAGGGGTTTCGGTTAGCGGAGATCAGCTCGCTTTTCGGTGCGTCGCAGAGTGCGTCCCCTCACTTACGTTCGGGGCTGGAGTTCCGTTCGGGGCTGGAGCGCTGTTCGGGAGTGCTGCGCCGTTCGGGCGCGGAACGGGCGGCTGGGCATGCTCTCTGGGAGGGGCGGTGAGGGCGTCCATCATTTTGAAGAAAGCCTCTTGCTCGGCCTTTTGCGAAACGAAAGTTTGCTTGGGTTGGGCGAGGCGCTCCTTTTGAAGTTGCTTGAGTGTTTGCAAGGCTTTGAAGAAGGAACGCTCGAAGCTTGTCGCGTAACGATGGAGCAGGGCGAGGAGCTTGGCATCGAGGGTTTCGGACTCGAACGCCGTGTCCTGACGGTAACGGACACGATTCAAGCGCCAGTGGGCTTGCGCCATTTCTTCGACCAGGAGAGCTTCGGTTGGCGTGCCGGGGTCATGTTCCTCCATGAGGGTGTCGAGGAGACGGTCGTAAGCGGCGCGGCTTTCGCCGGGGAGGACGACTTTGTTGGAGCTGAGGCCGTGCTTGGTCGCGTTCATGGAAGAAGCGGCTTTGCCTTCGGCGGTTGTGGGACCGGTTTGCATAAATTGAGTCCTTTCGGTTTGACGATAGCAGGCGAGGTGAAGAAAATGGGGGTGGTTTGGGGGGATGGGTTGGCGGGAAGAATATGTGGGGACTGGGGTTAGCGATATTTTCGAGTCCCGTGACCGCGAAAGGGCTTGCTACGGAACAGAGAGCAGGGCGCCCGGCCTGAGTTGCTCGAATTGTTCTTCGCTTAGCGCGATCACCGGAATGGTCTTGCCATAGAGTTCCTCCGCCACCAGCGCGGCCAGGACCAAATACGGATCGAGCCGGCGGGTGACGATCGCGGCCGGGGCTTTGCCGGCGCGAATTGCTTCCAGCAAAACCTGCGCTGTCGTGCTGCTCCCGATGGTGTACGGAATCGCCAGCACCTTGCCCGCGGCGATCTGGCCCGACAAAGGATGCCGCCGGTCGATAATCTCTCCACTTTCGTGATCGTAGCCACCCCAAAAACTCAGCGGCTGATCGCTCACCAGCAGCTCGCCCGTTACGCCCATAGCGATTCGTCCCGGATCACGCTACCCATTACGGCCGATTCCACGCAATCCGCCAGGCTGCCGAACACCATCTGCGTGGACAGCAAGCCCGGCGCATAGTAGGCGTATTTGCCGGAGTTGGTCATCAGCGTCTTCACGTTCTTCGGCAGCATGGGGGTCGCGAGCAGGCACGTGTCTACGGTAATCCGCGCTCCGAACGCGAGCAGGGGCTGCAGTGCGCCGGTTTCCCGCGCCTTCTCCGCCATGATCCGGCTGGTGGTCACCAGAAACTGAACGTTGGGCAACGCGCGCCTTCCTTGCACCAACGGCGCCAGTTGCTGAAACTCAGCCAGCGAGAAATGAGGGCTGCCCAGCACCACCATATCCAACGGCTGGCCATGGGCGGTGGTCAATTCCGCGCGCGCGGTCCGCAAGGCAGGCAGATCGATGTCGAAAATCTCTTGCGGCTTTGAGCGCTGGAACGCAATGTCGAGCGTTGGCGCCTCGGGAGTGACACCGACCATGTGAAACAGCGCCACGGCGCCCGAAGATGCGGCGGTTGCGCCAAAATTCTTCAACTGATCCTCGGCCGGAACCACTTCCATGCCTGCGATCACGGGAATGCGATCGCCCGCGAGCCGGCCCACCAGCATGCCCAGAACCGGATAAAAAGTATCATCCTCCTGGAGCTTTCGAGGCACGCCGCGCAGTTGAATCAGAATCTGTCCCGCGCGATTCTCTGTCAGGTGCAGTCCCAAGGCCGGGACGCGCCCGGCGATCGCGCAACAGGCGTCGAGCAGATCCGGATAGCGCTCCGTTCGCGCGCCAATCACTGAGTTGGCGAAGACAATGGCGTTCGATTCTCCCCACGCGATCTGCTGTCCGAACTTGGGCGCCATGTCCGTCTGGTAGGGCGCGCAAGTCCACATCGGCACGGTTCCCATGCTCTGGTAGGCGGCCATCTGACGCCGGGCCTTGGCCGCGTAGCCGGCGGGTACGGGCCACTCCTGCCAATGACACTCGTCCAATCCGCTGACATTCAGGCTGGTGGGTACCGCGACCTTGGCCCCGAGTTGCGCCAGCCTTTCGGCAAAATCGAGACTCGCTTGACCCATATAAATGGTGCTGTCGATATGGGCCTGCGAAATCGAAAGCATTTCGCGCGCGCCTTGCAACTCGGCCATCCGGACCAGAATGCGCATGGCCATCTGAGCGGCGGGACCGCGTTCTCCGCCGAGCAAAGCGCGGTCGAGATCGGAGAGCAGCATCAGGCTTTGACGGTCTCGAGGGCGCGTTTCTGAAGGGCTTCAGTATAGGCGGAACGCAACATAGTAAAGGCGGCGTAAAATACCACGACGACGACCAGCCAACGGACATACACGACGTCGAGAGACTTCACAATATAGGCGGCCACGAGCACGCCGGGGATGCCGCCAATCGCCAAACCCAAGGCGGGCTGCAAACGGTATCCGCCGGCTCGCACGAAACGAAGACTCGCCACCGGCATGAGAAAAGCGCAGCTTCCCATCATGATGGGAAAGGCCGCTTTCGGATTCATCCCAAGCAGCGCCACCAGAATCATGCAAGGTCCAAACAGGCCGATACCCAGGGTCATGAAAGCGCCCAACATGAAGTTTCCGAGGACGCCGACCAGCAGCAAATTGCCGCGAAGATCGAACGCATCGCCGCCCGCGGGAAACAAATTGAGATTGGTCATGAGAAACAGGCTCGCGGCGACCAGGAGCGCCAGCCCCATGCCGATTTGCACGGTGCGCCGCGGCCAGCGAGCTACGATGCCCGCTCCCAGCCAGGCTCCGGCGACCGCGGCCGCGATCATCGCACTCAAGGTGACAGGATCGACTTCAACGACCGCGATGAAAATGAGCGCCTCGGCGATGGAGGGCAGCGTGTGGCCGACATTTAACGTGCCCGGAATCTGTTGATCGGGGACCATCTTGCGGAATTTGAATACCGAAGCAGTGGGCGCAAAAGAGCCGATGCCCAAGGTGTCGAAAAAATTTGTGACGCAACCCAAAGCCAGTTGGAAGGGCGAAGGCCAAGCCAGCGGGCCGGAGTGATCGTTGGAAGCCCGCCGCCGCACCAGCACGACCCACCCGACGATGAACAAACCCGTGGTGAGGGCCAAAAGCAGAAGGAGAGCGGAGCGCAAACCCATTAGGGACTAGCATAGCGCCGCGGGGGCCAATCAATGCCAGCTTCGAGCGTTAGACTGAAAACATCGGAGACGCTGCAACCATGACCATCCAACTGAAGCCAGAACAGGAACGGATTATCCGCCAAGAGATAGAAAGCGGTCACTTCCGTAACCCCGAGGAAGTTCTCGATTTCGCGCTAGCTGCGCTAACCGAGAAAGGCCGTCAGCCAAAAAGTCTGGTTCAATTCTTTCGCGAATCGCCGTTCGTGGGAATGGAAATGAAGTTCGAACGAAGTAAGGATACCGGGCGAAAAATCGAGGTATGAATGGTTTTCTGCTCGACACGAACACCATTTCCGAACTCGTCGCCATTAAGCCCGAGCAGCGCGTCTTGGACTGGATGGAAGCCACTGATGAGAATCTGCTCTACCTCAGCGTGATGACCCTTGGCGAAATTCGTCAGGGCGTGGCGTCGCTTCCCCAGAGCAAGAAACGCACTCGCCTGGAAACGTGGTTGGAAATTGATCTTCAAACTCGCTTCGCCGGCCGCGTTCTGACCGTCGATGGAGCGGTGGCCGATCGTTGGGGCTGGATCATGGCGCAAGCGCAAACGAAAGGTACGCCCCTGCCCATTGTGGACGGCCTCCTCGCCGCTACCGCGCTCTACCACAATCTAACTGCTGTCACGCGCAATGTGGACGATTTTGCGGTCGTGGGTCTCAGCGTGATCAATCCGTGGGAATTTTGAGCGGACGACCAAAGCCGGGCCTTTCCCTATTCAGTGCGTCTAGAATCGAGAACGAGTGGATTCTATTTGAGGCGCCAATTTGATGTGGTCATAGAGCGCGACGAAGACGGTTATTATGTGCCTCAGTCCCGCAGCTTCCGGGGTGTCTTACGCAGGCGCGTTCACTGGACGAGGTCACGGTGCGCATTCGCGAAGCCATTGAACTGTGTCTCGAAGTTGGATGGCGCGCTAGTGGTCTACTTTGAGTTCTTTCGAGAGAATCGGATTTCCGCCAGAAGATTGTCAATGTCGCGCTCCGCGCCATCCTCCCGGCTCTGCGCGATATAGTCGGCATCGTAGTATCCCTGCTGGACCAACGGCCCATTCGGGAGTCCCTCGTCAATACGCTTGCCCAAGGCATCAAGCCAAGTCACTGGCCGAACCAAAATGCCGAACCGTAGATTACGTGGAATACGCTCTGATTGGTGCACGAAAGCCCAGGAGTCATACTCCCAGGGACCTAAAGAGGCAGCTCCTTTTAATTTCTTGCGGTGTTCGTTGCGTTTTTTGATTTCATCCAGGTCAGAATCGGTCAAGTGCATACCTACATACTACGCCGCTCTCTGTACCCCCGGGAGAGGCTTCCAGCAGCGCCACGATGTCTGCTACTTCCCACACGCGGTCCGTTACGCCAGCGGTCACGTGGAGAGCGATGTAATCTCACTCCCGGCCCTTCTTCGCCTTGCGCTTGCGCTCGAGTTCGACTAGCGAGAACTGCAGCTTGCGCTCCAGCGCCTCCACGCGATCGAGCACCACATGCACGCGGTCTCCGATCGCAAACATCCGCCGCGAACGCTGTCCCACGATTTTGCGTGAGTTCTCGTTATACATGTAGCGGTCGCCGGGCAGCGTGTCGATCGGCACCAGGCCCTCGACAAAGAACTGCTCCAGTTCCACAAAGAAGCCGAACTTCGCCGTGCTGATGATCAGCGCGTCAAAGTCTTCGCCCACGCGCTGCTCCATGAACTTGGCTTTCTTCCATTCCACGAGTTCGCGCTCGGCATCCGCGGCCCGCCGCTCGGTTTCGGAGCAGTCGTCGCCGATCGCGTGGAGTTGCGCCTGCGCGAGTGCAGGATGCTGGTTATCGAGCAATGCGCCGAGCACCCGATGCACCACTAAATCCGGATAACGCCGAATAGGCGAAGTGAAATGCGTATAACTGGGTGCAGCGAGCGCGAAATGGCCGCGATTTTCGTCGCTATAACGCGCCTGTTTTAACGAGCGCAACATTAAATAGCTCAGAATCCGCTCTTCCGGTTTGCCTTCGATGCGCGCCACCAGCTTTTGATAATTGCGCGACGAGATGACCATCACGTCGTCGGCCAGCACGATGTCTTTTCGCACCTTGCCGCCGTCGCGGCGCTTGTCGGTCACCTTGAACTTCTTCACCGGAATCGCTCCCACGCCGAGCGAATATCCGAAGTGCGCCGCCACTTCTTCAAAGTCCATCACGCGCTTGGGATCGGGTTTTTCATGGATGCGATAGAGGCAGGGCAGATCGAACTGCTCCAGATGACTGGCTACCGCCTCATTGGCCGCCAGCATGAATTCTTCAATGATGCGGTGAGCGATATTGCGCGCGCTGCGCGCGACACCGGTCATCTCGCCGAACTCGTCAAACTCGATGACGGCTTCCGGCAGATCGAAATCGATGGAGCCGCGCGCCACGCGCTTTTTGTTGAGGATCAGCGCCAGTTCGCGCATCAGCTCAAAGCGCGGGATCAGCGTTTGGTAGCGCTGGCGCTGCGCGGCATCGCCTTCAAGCACTAAGTGCACGTTGGTATAGGTCATGCGCTCCGCGCTGCGAATCACGCCGCGAGTGAAGCGCTGCCCGACGACATCGCCGCGATGGTCGATTTCGAGCAGCGCGGACATGACCAACCGGTCCACATGCGGCTTCAGCGAACAGATCTCGGTCGAAAGCTCCAGTGGGAGCATGGGCACGGCGCGATCGGGAAAGTATACGCTAGTGCCACGCAAGATGGCTTCGTCGTCGATGGGTGAGCCCGGCCGCACATAGTGGCTGACATCGGCGATATGCACCTGCAGCGCGTAGTTGCCGTTCCCCAGCCGCTCCACCCAAACCGCATCGTCAAAGTCACGCGCGGTCTCGCCGTCGATGGTCACAATGTCGAACGCGCGGAAGTCTTCCCGGCCGGCCAACTCCTCTTCGCGAATGGCCGGCGAGAAACTTTCGGCCTGTTGCAGCACTTCCGAAGGAAAGCGATGCGGGATGTGATGCTTGCGGATGACGATTTCCACGTCCACGCCAAAGTCGTCCGGATGGCCCAGAATTTCGATCACCCGTCCCACGGCGCGATCGCCCTCCTCGGGAAATTCCAGAATCTCGACGTTCACAATCTGCCCATCCAGATCCTGGATGTTTTGAATCTTTACGGGCGAAGCGCCGACGCGGTGACGGCTCGCATCTTCCGGAGGCTTTTCCATACCTTCCGGAATCTGGATCCACTGTTGAACGCGCGTATCGTGGGGCACGACGAAGTTGTCGCGCGCGCGAACGCGGAATTCGCCGACGACCGTCGCCTGCGCCCGCCGCAGAATCTTGACGATCTCGCCATCGGCTCTTCCGTCCGGCTCAATCCGCGCAATGTGCGCGATCACGCGGTCGCCGTGCATGGCGCTCTCCGCGGCTTCGCGGGAGATGAAAATATCTCCGCGCAGCCCGGCGATCGGATGATCGGGGATCACAAAACCATAGCCGTCGCGATGCATGTTCAAGCGCCCCGCGGCGTATTCGCGCGACGCGCTGGTCGAGATGAAATGGCCGGAGCGCAACTCCAGCAGATCGCCCTTATCGGCCAATCTGTCGAGGGCGTCTTCGAGGACATCGCGCGGCACGCCCTTGGAGCCAAGCTCCTTGACAAGCTGTTTGAAAGTGGCGCGGGCATGCGGCAGCCGCACAATGTGCTGCACCAGCACCGTATCGCTAAAGGGCGGGTTCACTGCTAGTAGTTTAGCCGCGCCGCGGTCAATGCTATGATCGCCGTGAAATGACTTGCGTTCGCGCCCGCAACACCGCTCCGCAATCGGAGAACAAAATTCACGATGACGTGGTCGCCGCCAGCTATGGATTTCAAGGCGGGCTAGTGCCGGGCGTCACGGTTTACGGCTATTTGGCAAGCGTAGTGGTGCGGGAACTGTCGCCGGAATGGATGCGGACGGGATCGATGTCTGTTCGCTTACAAGCGCCGTTCTACGACGGCGACCCGGTTCGCATAGAGACCCAAAAAATCGGCGACGACTTGCGCCTGCTGGCTGAGCGCGACGCAGGCGCGGTCTGCGCCACGGGATTGGCGCGCATTCCCGAGCCGATCCTCGAATGGGCGGATTTCGCGGAAGCGCCTCTGCCGCCGTTCGACTCGCGCCCCGATGCCGCCTGGGATTTGTTCGAGCCGGGCAAGCCGCTGGGCACGCTTCACGACCGCATAGATCTCAATGACACCGAGTATCTGGAACGCCACTGCTTCGACGCCATCGCCGAGCCCTCGCCGCTGTATCGGACCACCGCGCATCCCGCCGTATTGCTAGCGATGGCGAACCTGATTCTGGCGTCCAATTACCGGCTGGGGCCATGGATCCACGCGTCCAGCGAGCTAACCAATTTCGGCATTGCCGTTCACGGCGATGAAGTTTGCGTGCGCGGCCGCGTGGAGAATCGCTTTGAGCGCAAAGGGCATGAGTTCGCCGTGCTGGATCTGGCTATGACGAAAAGCACCGGAGAGCGCCTGCTGCGCGTGAAGCATACCGCCATTTACCGGCCGAGAACGACCGGCTAATCATCTGCATTACTTCGCCGCGCGCGAAAGAGCGTAGTACGTATCCCAGAAATCCAGACCGGCCTTGTTCACGCCATTCTCCACTTCCGGCTGGTCCCCGAATTGCAACACATCGTCTGTCTTCGCGTGATAGACCGGCCACTTGGGGAGGCTGCCGCCGTTGGGATCGCCTTTGGTGGCGAAGTTCACCCAGTAAGAAGACATCTCGTCCGCGAGCTTCCGGTCGGCATCCTCCCATGGGCGCGGCGGAAGCAGATTGTCAAACACGTAAGCAATCTCAGAAGCATGAAATGCGCCGTAGCGCGCGCTATCGGGCCCGGGCGGATGGTGCGTGAAGTAATACATCCAGACTTTCGATTTACCGGTTTTCGATTGCAACCGGGCCCAGGTCCGCATTTGCCAGCCAAACACAAAATCCCGAAAGCTGTGGTAGTGCGACGCCTGCGCCTGCTCGTCGTTGTCTGCCGGATAGACCTTAAAGAATTCCGGCGTCAGGCCGTCGTAGCGCTTGGTTTGCTGCTCCACAAACCACTTGGCCGTGGCGGTGCGCGGCCATGGCGAAAGCGATGTTCCCTCATCGGAGTTGTAGCCGATCAGGGTCGCCACGTCGTTCTGTTTGCCGTGCGCAAATATCGTGTGCACATCATGCGGCAACAAATAGCCATCGACATTGGGGCTGAAAGCATTGTTCTCGGCCAGCGCGGTCAGCTCTTTGGCGGATTTAGACCGCATGGCCGCAATGGAATCGGCGCCCAACGCTTTTGCGAGTTTTAGTCCGTCACGCTCCACTTCAGAGAGCGGTTTCAGCAACTGGAAATCGCCGCCGCTCTCTCCGATCGCTTGCTCGAACAGGCCCTTGGCGAGCGGAGTCGCGACCAGATAGTTGACGCTCCAGGAGCCGGCAGACTCGCCAAAAATCGTGATGTTGTTAGGATCGCCACCAAATGCCGCGATGTTATGCTTGACCCACTCAATCGCGGCCAATTGATCGAGCAGCCCATAATTCCCCGAGGCATTGCGGTCAGATTCCTTGGTCAGCTCCGGATGAGCGTAGAAACCGAGCAGGCCCAGGCGATAGTTGATGGTCACCAGCACCACCCCCTTGCCGGCCAGGTTCTCGCCATCGTAAACGGGAGTAGAACCGGAGCCGTGCGTCAACGCTCCCCCATGAATCCACACCATCACGGGACGCTTGTCGCTGGCGCTTTTGGCCGTTGTCCACACGTTGAGAGTCAGGCAATCCTCGCTCATCTCCTCCGGGGCCTGATGGTAGAACGAAGTGGCCGCGTACGGCGTCTGGTAGCAAACCGGCGAGAATGCAATGGCCTGGCGAACGCCGGTCCAGGAGGCGGGCGCTTTGGGAGCTTTCCAGCGCAAATCGCCGACGGGCGGCGCGGCGTAGGGAATGCCTTTGTAGACCCGCACCCCGGGGTGGCTGCCGGCGGCTCCTTCCAGTTGGCCCTGCTCGACAGTGATAGCGGCAAATAAGGGAACGGCGAGTATAACCAGCGCAACGGTCAGACGAGGACAAGTCATGACCGATATGATACCTTTTGGCTGGATGAGATTCGCTGCGGTTTGTCTGCTCTTGACCGCATCGGCGGCCGGTCAGGTTCGCTCAACTGAGTGGGGTTCCGTTCAAGACGGTCTCCAACTGGGCATCGATGTCGCGGCAACAGAACCAGCCGTGCGAGTTTTATTGAAAAATGCCGGATCGGAAGGACGAGTCTTGCGGATAGGCTTCGAAGGTTCGGCGGGCCCTATATATGACGTGACCATCACCGCCGTACGGGCCGGTAAGCAAGAGCCGGAGCGACCTGTTTTCGATTTGAATGCGCTGAAAGAAAATCCAGGCGGTTTTCCGACACCTGTAGACTTGCGTCTCAAGCCGGGCGAGACGCGGGTCCTTTCGTTTCCCATAAAGCGGCTGATCTCCGTCGTTGACCGGAAAGACGTTCCGCTGGCAGCGCTGATGAGTCAAGGCTACTCTCTCCGTGCCTCATTCGAAGTCTCTGGCTCAAAACTAACAACGCCTTGGTTCTCCCCACCAAACTAATTATTTTGCAAGATAGCCGCGCACGATTTCGATAAAATTCCTGGCCAGGATCTTCTCCGATCCCGCCTTGATTCCCAGATCCACCGTCGTTCTACACGCCGCATGCACGTCGCGGTACGCCGCGCCCGGAATGGCGATGGTCGCCACACACGCGGGCGCCAGCGTCACTCCCAATCCGGCGGCAACCAGGCGGACGATGGTCGGCCATTGCGTCGCTTCCTGGACAATATTCGGACGAAATCCGTTCTTTTCGCAGCAAGCAACGGTTCTGTCGAAAGCGAGCGGCCCCATTCGGCGGGCGAACAGCACGAAAGGCTCTCGACTCAGATTCTGAACGCGTAGCGAGCGCTTTCGCGCCAGCGCGTGCGCCTGGGGCAATACCGCGACATAACGCTCTTCGAGCAGCGTGCTGGTATGAACTCCCTCGGTAGGATCTCCGTCCCGCAAGAAGGCCAAATCCAGGGTGCCCGAGACCAAGGCCGCGATCTGGGCGGACGTGGCCAACTCGCGCAGGCGAAGTTCCACCTTGGGATAGCGGCTGCAGTAGGCTTCGATGGCGGCGGGAAGGTTGGTGAACATGGCGGAACCGCTGAAGCCGACTGTGAGAGTCCCTTCTTCGCCACGTCCCAGACGCCGCACCTGGGCGAGATCGTCCTCAACTTTTTCGAGGGTGCCGCGCGCGCGTTCGGCGAGAAGCTGGCCGGCCAGAGTGAGCCTCACCCCGCGCGTGGTCCGATCAAAGAGACGGTGCCCCACTAACTTTTCGAGCTGCTTGATCTGCTGGCTGAGCGGCGGCTGCGCCATGCCCAGTCGCTGCGCAGCCTTGCTGAAATGCAGCGTCTCCGCCACGGTGAGAAAGTACCGGAGATGCCGAAGCTCAATCTCTGCGCTCATATCTCCATCATATAGACAGGCACTTTTTAGCTATTGGACATCTGAGGCGCGATCGCCGTAACTTTGATGTGAGGTGACAATGATCAGGAACAGTTCGGCGGCCGAGGTCGCGATCCGCGAATTTGCACCGGGCGATGAGGCCGCCTTCCAGCGGCTCAACGAAGAATGGATCAGCCGGTATTTCGTGCTGGAACACAAGGATAACGAGGCGCTCCGCGATCCGCAATGCGCCATTCTGGATGGCGGGGGGCGGATCTTCCTGGCCTTTCAGGAGAACGAAGCGGTGGGCTGCTGCGCTCTGCTCGCGCTGGGTGCGGGCGAGTTTGAGGTGGCGAAGATGGCGGTGACGGAATCGGCCCAAGGGCGCGGGATCGGACGCTGTTTGCTCGAGTCGGTGATTGATAACGCGCGCGCATCCGGCGCCAAGCGTCTCTATTTGGAAACCAACCACAAGCTTGCGCCGGCCATCCGCCTGTATGAATCGGTAGGCTTCCAGCATCTCCCTGCGGAACGCATCGTGCCTTCGGCCTATGCTCGAGCGGATACTTACATGGAGATGACGTTCGAATAGCATTGCGGTCCTAACGCCGAACCGCTTTCTGTCGAACAGATAGTCATGCGGTTTAGGCGCCTCCAGGGATTTACCTGGATAGCGGGCTCATTGATGTGCTGGATCGTTTTGGCGTCCGTCCATTACAGCTCCCATCCCCAGTTGAAGGTGGTCTATCTGGTGCCGTCAGATGTGACCCCGCGGGCGGAGTTCTCAGAAGGCGCTCGCCGCTCCATGCTTGCCGCACAACGCTGGTATTTTGAGGAACTCAACACCGGAGTTACGTTCGCGTTGGCTGATCCCGTGGTGGAGACGGTTCGCACCCATCACCCCGAACGCTGGTATAGCCTGGCCGGCCGCGGAACGGATCGGGAAGCCCTGTGGAGCATGGTCATGGCGGAGGCCTTCGCCCTGACTGGCGGATCCTACAACGATTCGCGCTATGTCTGGGTGTACTTTCTGGACGCCGACTTGCCGAAGATGCCGCAAGGAGGGGGCGGAGTGGCGCTGCTCCTGCGTCAGGACATCGTCCCTCAGGTCGGAATGCAGCCCAGTTGCCTCACCATGGGCGCCATCGCCCACGAGCTTGGCCACGCTTTTGGCCTACCTCACCCACCGGACTGCGAATCGCACCGCAAGCTCGACGGTGAACCGGAGTGTAGTTCTATGAGCTACCTGGGTTGTTATCATTTTCCGTATGCGCGGTTTCAGCCAGAAGAGCGCGAGCGGCTGTTGCGGAGCCGGGTATTCGCGGCGATGGAACCGGAAGCCGCCCGGGTCGAATGCTCCCAGTAAGTCAATGCTCCCCAATTACGGCCACATACTGCCGTTGGGTCCCCTCCCTCACGGTCGGGGCTCCGTAAGCTGACGCGGCGGCGGATTGCATTCGCCAGCGCAGCTACTAGCCCCGAACGTAAGTGAGGGACCCGCGACGCCCGGCGTAATCATGAAACCGCGTACTTATTAAGTGCAGGCGCCCGCGCAGCACAGGCTAAAGCCTGTGCCGCGGCAGGTTAATAACCTGCCCCACAAGCCGTGCGAGGCTCAATGCATGTGCAGCAGCCGCATAGTAAAGTGGTCGCATGTTGGTTGCATGGCGGTCATGAGTTCCAAAATCATCGACCGCATCGTCAAAGAAAGCGGCTTTCCGGCGCTGCTGGATTTTCTGGCCAAGGGTTTGTCTACCAGCGATCTGCAATCGCTGCTGCTGCACGTATTTCAGCAAAGAGCGGCAGCCGTGACCGAAGCTGGCCTGCTGCGCTCGAGTTCCCGGCCCCTGGTTATGGCCGCCGATATCGATGCCCGGCTGATCCATCTCTTCGACCACGTGGCGTTCGCGACCGCCCACGAATTCGAAGCGATTGAACTTTCGCCGGTGGGTCCCTTCGGCTTGAACCGGGCGCTGGGCGAAATCGACCAGAACAACGTGCTTTCTACCATTCGTAATGCCGATGTCAGCGGCGATCCAACCGTCATGATGGCGCTGGAGTGCGCGCGCCGCCGCCGCGCGAGTCCGGATATCGTGCGCTTGTGCAATAGCCATCGGCTGATCCGGCTGCAGCCCTTCGATAATCCAAACTTCCGTCCTCATTTCCGCCTGTTTTCCATCGTTACCGCGGGGCGCGACACTGGTTCACGCCAGTTTGAGATCGCCGCGCTGCGGGAACACCTCCGCTTTTATCTGCGGTTGTTTCACGACCTGGACGAAGTTGGCTTCGTTTTGCACAACCCGCTGGTGGAGCTGTCGGATACCAATTGGATTCGGCGCTTCATCCCAGCCAATGAGGATCGTAGCGTGCGGGCCCATATCCACGGCGGATCGGAACGTTTTCTCGAAAAGCATGGCGTCACGCTTCCCAAGAGCGCGCCGGAACTGGCGTACCTGGAAAAGGACATTTTCGATCCGCTGAAGACTGAGTTCCCCGAGGCGGAATTCCGCGTCAACCTGGAGCGTCTGGAGGGTTTGAATTATTACAGTGGCCTCACGCTAAGGATTTCTCCGACCACTCCAGATGGAGAACGCCACGCCATCGTCGACGGTGGTTTCACGAATTGGACGGCGCGCTTGCTGCAAAATCGCAAGGAAAGGTTGCTGACCAGCGGGATCGGAACGGAATTCGCCTGCCGCCGTTACCGGAACGATTAGACCATTACCGGAGCGATGGCTAAGCCATCCGCGTCGCGCGCTTCACTGGCGCGCTCTCTACGCGAGCCGGCTTCTTAGGGGTCTGCCCCAAGCGGCGCACCTGGTCCGTAACGCACACCAGGAACATGGGTTGCTTGGCGTTCTTGAGAATGTCGATGATCTTGTCCTGGTGCTCTTCGAGGTAGATGGTCTTGCCGTCCGTCACCAGATGCAGATCGGACGCTCCTTCGAGAACCTCCGCCAACCGCTTGCCCATCTCGCGCTGCAGAAAGCGCAGAACCCGGCGGATTTTTTGCAACGAAAAGCCCTTGCGCCGCAGTTCCGCGATGACTGTAATCTCGATTACTTCTTCGGACGCGTAGATCCGTTTGTGGCCCTCGTGCCGGGGCGACACAACCTTGCGCTCGTCCCACCACTGCAACTGCCTCAAACTCACCTGTGCAATCCGGGCTACATCGCTGCTTGAGAATGCTTTATCGTCCGTTTCCGCATCAGGACGGCTTTTCTTTGTTTTGAACATGTTCCCCTGGGCACGTTTGTTGACGCACAGACCTGCACTCAAATTCTACTTGAACTGTGGGCAGAGTCAATAGGCAAATTGCACCCGGCGATCCACCCCGTAATCGGCTCGGCTAGCCGCCGCCTACAAACTGTACGATTTCGAAGCTGGCGCCGTCAACCACCGGCGTGGCGGACCAGGCCGGCCGCCGCAGAATCGTCCGGTTCATTTCCACCGCGACCCGCTCCGGATCGAGTGCCAGGACGGCTAGAAGCTGGCGCACATCCAAGCCCTTAAGGACGTTGCGAAGTTCCCCATTTACAACAATTTGAACCACTTCTGTTCCGGCTGCCGCGGCCTCCGGTCCGGGCTGGGTTTGACACTCCGTTTCGTGCCTCATATAGTCAATGGTAGCCTCAAAGATTCGATATGCCAACTTCCTATCCGGAAACTTACTTTCCCGTGCTGGTCCAGATCGCACTGGCAGCCATCATTGCCGGCGCTCTGGTAACTCTATCCTATTTGCTGGGCAAAAATGTCAGAGATGTGGTGAAGGATTCACCTTACGAATGCGGAATCGCCCCGACCGGCAGCGCCCGCGAGCGCTTCAGCGTCAAGTTTTACCTGGTCGGCATCGTTTTCATCCTGTTCGACATTGAGGCCGTCTTTCTGTACCCCTGGGCGGTGGTGTACCGCCAATTGAAGTTTTTCGGATTTGTGGAGATGCTCGTGTTCGTGGTTTTGGTACTATCCGGCTTCTTCTACATCTGGAAAAAGGGAGCGCTAGACTGGAGCCTGGAAGTACCCACAAAGGAACTGCCAGTCGCCAGCCGCCAGGAACTCCTGCCCCGTCGCCAAGAGATACTGGAACCGGTAGAACGTTAAAGAAGACGTTAGAGAAAATGCTTCCTGAGACCTTGCAAAAGCACGCGTCCGTCCAGGCGATCATGGTCCGTTTGCCGGATGCCCTTGAAGACGGACATTTTGACCGTGACGAAGCGACGCTGATCGTCCGGCCTGCCCGGGTCGTGGAGGTTTGCCGTCTGCTGAAAACTGAGGAAGGGTACCTTCGCCTGAGCGGCCTCACGGCGGTCGATTGGCATCCCGCCGATCCGCGTTTTGAAGTGGTATACCTGCTGCACTCGCTCGAGAAAAATTCGCGATTGCGGCTCAAGTGCCGGGTTTCCGAAGCGGAATGCGAAATCGACTCGGTCACCAGCGTCTGGCGCGGCGCCAACTGGTATGAGCGCGAAGTGTTCGACCTGTTTGGGATCGGTTTCCGCAACCATCCCGATCTCCGCCGCCTGATGATGCCGACCGACTGGGAAGGCCACCCGTTGCGCAAAGATTATCCCGTCCACGGGCACAAATACAGTTACGAGAATCAATAGGACATCGGATGCAGGAACTCAAAGACCATACCGACACGATGGGTGCAGGCGTTGGCGAAACGCTGGCGCCGGAAGGCCCCGAATCCAGTACGCGGCGCATGACCCTGAACATGGGTCCGCAACACCCGTCGACACACGGTGTGTTGCGCGTGGTTTTGGAACTGGACGGCGAGATCATTTTAAGCGCGGTTCCGGACGTCGGCTTTTTGCACACCGGGATTGAAAAAGAGTGCGAAGTCAAGACCTGGCAGCAGGTGGTTACGCTGACCGATCGCGTGGATTACCTTTCCAACCTGGCGAACAACCTGGTGTACGCGCTGACGGCGGAGAAGCTGGTCGGCGATATCGAAATTCCCGCCAAGGCGCAGTGGCTGCGGGTAATGATGTGCGAGCTTTCGCGTATCCAAAGCCACCTGGTCTGGCTGGGCACGCACGCGCTGGACATCGGCGCCATGAGCATTTTCTTTTACTGCTTCCGCGAACGCGAAGA
Organism: Bryobacterales bacterium; assembly: GCA_963836595.1. Lineage (GTDB taxonomy): Bacteria > Acidobacteriota > Terriglobia > Bryobacterales > Bryobacteraceae > DATFZA01. Next base: position 247,712 of record CAWIKC010000001.1, on the reverse strand, counting down.
GATTCTGAAGATTCTGGAAATGTTCTCGGGCCAGCGCATGATGACGAGTTACATTCGCATCGGCGGCGTCGCGCTGGAAGCGCCGCGCGGCTGGCAGAAGGCGATCGGCACGTTCATCAATGGTTTTCCCAGCAAAGTGGATGAGTATGAAAACCTGCTCAACGCCAACCCGATCTGGACCCAGCGCACGCAAGGCGTCGGCCAGGCGCCAGTGGACGAACTCATCGACCTGGGAGTAACCGGACCGATGGCGCGCGCCGCCGGTATCAACTGGGACGTGCGCAAGAGCGAACCGTACTCCAGTTACGAAAAGTTCGATTTTACGGTTCCGGTGCATACCAGCAACGACGTCTGGGGGCGTTACCGGGTGCGCATGGAAGAGTTGCGCCAGAGCGCGCGCATCGTGAAACAAGCGCTGGAAGGAATGCCGGAAGGCGGTTTTCAAGCTAACGCGCCGAAGATCGTGCTGCCGGAGCGCGAGAAAATGAAAACGGAGATGGAAGCTCTGATCTATCACTTCAAGATCGTGACGGAAGGCTTCCGCGTTCCGGCGGGCGAGGCGTATGTGTGCGTTGAATCCCCGCGCGGCGAAATCGGCTACTATATCGTGAGCAACGGCACATCGAAGCCGTATCGCGTTTTCATGCGAACACCGAGTTTTGGAAACCTGCAGGCTTTGCCCGCTCTGCTCGAAGGCCGGTTGTTGGCGGATTCCATCGCGGCGCTGGGCAGTATGGATTTCGTTTTGGGAGACGTAGACCGCTGATGACGTTTTCTCCGGAGTTGGAAGCACGCTTCGCCAAGATGCTGGAAATCTATCCGCCGGGCCGCACGCGCTCGGCGATAGTCCCCATGCTGATGTACGCGCAGGATGAAGTCGGCTGTATTTCAAGCGAACTGATTGAAGAAGTGGCCCGGCGCTGCCAGGTACCGCCGCTGCAGGTGGACGAGGTGATCGGCTATTATTCGATGCTCCACCGCAAGCCGTTGGGCAAGTATCATGTGCAGGTCTGCACCAACATCAGTTGTCTGATTACAGGAGGGGAAGAACTCTTTGAACAGGCCAAGCGCAAGCTCGGAGTCGGGAATAAAGGTGTAACCGCCGACGGGCAATTTTCGCTAGAAGAAGTGGAGTGCATGGGGGCGTGCAGTTGGGCGCCGGCCATCCAGATCAACTACGACTTTCATCACAACGTAACGCCGGAGCGGTTAGATCAATTGGTGGATGCGTTGAAGAAGGGGCACTGAACATGGCTGCTAACGATCCCATAACCAAAAAGGATTTATTCGATCTGGGCGCCGGAATTGAGGCAAGGATTGGCGCCAAAATCGACGCGCTCGGGACCCGGCTCGACGCGCTCGAAACCCGAGTCGACGGGCTCGAAACCCACTTGATAGAAGTCATAGAAGAAAAAGTTCGCGACGCTCAGACCGAGATCCTACGGGGCTTCATAGCGTTTCAGAATTCCAACGCTCCCCGGATGCGCAAAATGGAAGCGGACCTTTCCAACATTGATGCATCCACATCGCAAAGATTGGAAATTCTCGAGGCACGCATGTTCGAGGTTGAAAAGAAGCTGTTGACGGGAAACCGCTAGACTCCATGCTCTATAACGAACCGAGCCCGCTCGAAACCAGGATACTCTCCAAACGCTTTGGCCTCCCGAATTCGGCTTCGCTCGACACTTATCTGGCCACCGACGGCTTCAAGGCCTTCCGCAAAGCTCTGGAGATGACGCCCGAGCAGATCATTGAAGAAGTCAAGATCTCCGCCCTGCGCGGGCGCGGCGGCGCGGGCTTTCCCACCGGCTTGAAGTGGAGCTTTGTCCCGCGCAATACCGACAAGCCGCGCTACATCATCGTCAACGCCGACGAGAGCGAGCCGGGCACTTGCAAAGACCGGCTGCTGATGGAATACGACCCGTTTTCGCTGCTGGAAGGCATGCTGATTGCCGCCCGCACCCTCGGCGCGAAAAAAGGCTATATCTACATCCGCGGCGAGTACCGCTACATCATCGACCTGATGGATATCGCGATCGCGGAGGCGTACAAAAATAATTGGCTCGGCAAGAACATCCAGGGCACTGGGCTCGATTTCGATGCATACACGCATACCGGCGCGGGCGCGTATGAATGCGGCGAAGAAACCGCCTTGCTCGACTCGATTGAAGGCAAGCGCGGCATACCCCGCATGAAGCCGCCGTTTCCAGCCGTGTCGGGCGCCTGGCAATCTCCCACGCTGTTGAATAATGTCGAAACCTACTGCTCGGTTCCGCCCATTATCCGCGATGGAGGCGCAGCGTTTCTGGCCTTAGGAACACCCAAAAATGGCGGCACGCACCTGGTTTGCCTTTCCGGACATATCAACAAACCGGGTGTGTACGAACTACCGCTGGGCTTCAACCTGCTCCGCATGATCAATGAGGTGGGCGGCGGCATGCGCAACGGCAAAAAACTGAAGGCGGTGGTTCCGGGCGGATCGTCCTGTCCGCTGCTGAAGGCGGACGAGTGCGATCTGGCGATGGACTACGACACGCTGGTAAAAGCCGGCAGCATGCTCGGTTCCGGCGGCACGGTGATCCTGGATGAGGATACCTGCATGGTAAAGTTCGCGCTGCGCATCATGCGCTTTTATGCGCACGAAAGTTGCGGCTGGTGCATTCCGTGCCGGGAAGGCACAACCTGGTTGAAAAAGATTCTCACGCGTTTCCATGACGGCGGGGGGCAGAAGAGCGACATCGCACTGCTGGGCGAATTGTCCCAGAACATGTTGGGCCGGACGTTTTGCGCCTTGGGAGACGCGGCCGCCATGCCCACCATCTCGATCGTGGAAAAGTGGCGCGACGAGTTTGAAGCGCATCTCGGTGGCAAGCCTTGTCCCTACGAAAAAACGCGCGAAATGGCGATGGCATAACAAAACATGGCTGACCTGGTAAATCTGACGATCGACGGCAAGCCGGTGCAAGCGGCGCAGGGCACGATGATCATCAATGCGGCCAAGCAGGTAGGGATCGAGATCCCCTCTTTCTGTTACTACGAAGGACTGATGTCCGTCGCGGCGTGCCGCATGTGCCTGGTGGAAGTGGAGAAGACTCCCAAACTACAGGTCGGCTGCACGCAGCCGGTGGCCGAAGGCATGGTGGTGCACACGGATTCGGCGCTGGTGCGAACGGCCCGCAAGGGAACGCTCGAATTCCTGCTGACCAACCATCCGCTCGATTGTCCGGTGTGCGACAAGGGCGGCGAGTGCGAGCTGCAGGACATGGTGTTCCGCTATGGCGCGGGCGAGAGCCGCTTTGTCGAGCAGAAGGTGCACGTCGATGAGCAGCAGTGGTCGCCGGTGGTCTTCTTTGACGCCCCACGCTGCATCCTGTGCTATCGCTGCGTGCGCATTTGCGACGAAGGCATGGGCGTGGGCGCGCTGGGCGTGGGCAATCGCGGCGTGATCGCGGAGATCATCCCCAACCACTCCGATCATCTTGAATGCGACGAGTGCGGCGCCTGCATCGACATCTGCCCGGTGGGCGCGTTGACCAGCGGCGCATACCGCTATAAGACGCGGCCGTGGGAAATGCACCATGTGGGCACCATTTGCGCGCACTGCTCCGACGGTTGCAAGACGACGTTGGGCATTCGTAACAATGAAATCATTCGCGGCAACAATCGCGACAAATCCGGCATCAACCACGAGTTTCTCTGCGTCAAGGGGCGCTATGCATTCGATTTCGCCAACAGCAGCGAGCGGCTACAATCGCCCATGCTGCGCAAAGACGGGAGCTTGCAGCCCGTATCCTGGTCGGACGCGTTGGAAGCGGTAGGGCGCAAATTCACCGAAGTGAAAAACCGCGGCGGCAAGTTCGGCGTCGTCGGGTCCAATCACACCACCAACGAAGAAAATTACTTCTTGCAGAAGTTCGCCCGGCAAGGCCTGGGAACCGCCAACATCGACCACCACCGCACGGGCGATCTCCCCTCCTTGCTCGATGCGCTCAGCGGGAATGCAGGCGCGCTGGCCACCGCCGCCGATCTCTCCGAGCGCAAAGCAGTGCTCATCGTGGGCGCGGACCTGGCGCAGCAGCATCCGTTTCTTGCTTTCCAGATTCGAGCCAATGTTCGCCATCATGGGGCGCACGTTTACACCGTGACGCCCGGGCCGGTGCGTGAGCAAAAGACGGCGATTCACAGTCTGATCGCCGCGCCCGGTGAAGAACTCGCTTCTATCGAGAGCTTGCAAGAAGCGTTGCGTAAAGAGCCGGAGCTGGTGATCGTCTTCGGCGACTCCATCAAAGGCGAAAAGGTGCGCCAGTTGGTCGCGTTCGGCGCTTCGCTCGGCATTCCGGTGAAATATGTTTGCCTGGTGGACTACTCCAACTCGCGCGGCGCATCCGACATGGGTTTGCTGCCGGATCTGGAACCCGGCTATCATGCCGCCGCCCACAAGGGATTGGCGTTGGACCAGATGCTGGCCGCGGCCGATCTGGACGTGCTATGGGTCGTGGGCGCGAATCCTTTGAAGCGCCATCAACTGGCTTCCGAGCATGCCTTTGTCGTGGTGCAGGATCTGTTTCTGAGTGAAACCGCGCAGCGCGCGGACGTGATTTTTCCAGCCGCGTCGGCGTACGAAAAGAATGGCACGGTTACCAATGTTTGCGGGCAGGTGCAGAGACTCAAGGGCGCTCTCGAGGTCATGGGAGCCAAACCGGATCTGGAGATCATGGGTTTGCTGGCGAAGGAAATGGGCGTCAACGCCGGCATCTGGAAGCCGGACAATGTGTTCACGGAAATTCGCTCATCGGTACGTGGGTATAATGTCCCTTTGCCAGTGATTGCCACCGGGGGAGCATCGCAAACGGCGGCTGTGAACGGCCGGGTTCCAGTAACCGCCCGGCCGGAGCTGATCGAATCGGCGCGCGACACCTTGTTTACTTCCGGCTCGCTGGGCCGCTATTCGAAAACGCTCAGCGCGGTAATGGAGTCGCCCGGCGCTTTGTTCAAAGGGTGAGACCCCCAGAGCGAATCCGATGGATTTTATAATCATTAGCCTCATAAAGACGGCCATCGTCGCGTTTGTGCTCCTGACCGGCTTGGCCTATTTGCAGTGGATTGAGCGCAAGGTGCTGGCCCACATCCAAATCCGCGTGGGCCCTTATCGCGTCGGGCCGCATGGCCTGTTGCAGCCGCTGGCGGACGTGATCAAGCTCATCACCAAAGAAGGCTTCGTCCCTTCGCACGTCAACAAACTGTTTTATTTTATGGCGCCCTGGCTGGCCGTCACGCTGGCTCTGATCCCCATCGCCGTGCTGCCCTTCGGCCCGGAGATTGAGGTGTTCGGCCACAAGACTTTCATGGAGCTGACCGACCTGCGCATCGGTGTCTTGTTTGTGCTGGCTGTGTCCTCCGTCGGCGTCTATGGCGTGGCGCTGGCGGGTTGGGCTTCCAATAACAAGTATTCGCTGCTGGGCGGCCTGCGTAGTTCCGCGCAAATGATCAGCTATGAGTTACCGTTGGCTTTGGCCATTGCCGCTCCGCTACTGCTGGTCAACACGCTGAGCTTCCGCGAGATCGTCAATGCCCAAAACGGCTACTGGCTGGGCTTCATCCCGCGCTGGAATGCGATCCCGGAGTGCGTCGGCTTTCTGGTGTTCCTGGTAGCCTCCTTTGCCGAGACCAATCGTGTGCCCTTCGATCTGCCGGAAGCTGAAAACGAACTGGTGGCTGGTTTTCACGTCGAGTACGGCAGCATGAAGTTCGCTTCGTTTTTCATGGCGGAATACGCCAACATGATCACCGTCGCTTGCGTGGCGACGCTGCTGTTCCTGGGCGGCTGGACGCCCTTGTTTCCCGCGCCTTATTCCAACGCCGTGCCGGTCCTGCTGTTGGGACTAACTGGCCTGGTGCTGCTGATCGCGGGCACCGCGCCGGCGCGCAAAATGGACAAGTACACGTTCCCGGCGGTCGGCGTCATCTCACTGGGGTTGGCTTTGATTTTCGCCGTCTCGTTCCTGGTGCCGGTGGTGCAGACGATTCTCATCGCCCTGTTCTGGTTTTTGGCCAAGCTGCTGGCCATCCTCTTCGTGTTTATCTGGATTCGCGGAACGCTGCCGCGCTTCCGATACGACCAACTGATGGGCTTTGCCTGGACGATTCTGTTCCCCGTCGCCATGCTCAATCTGCTGGTGACCGCGCTGGTGGTAGCTTGGACGTCAAAATAAATGGCCTGGACTTCGAAATAAGACAATGACTCCTGTTTTCTTCTTCATTCTGGCCGGATTCGCGGTTTTTTGCGCGATCAGCCTGGTTGCGCAGACACACCCGATCGCGAGCGCCCTGTCGCTGGTCGGCGTGATGGGGGCGCTTGCGGTGCTGTACCTGCAGTTGGGCGCGGAGTTCCTGGCAGCCGCTCAGATGATCGTTTACGCGGGCGCTATCATGGTGCTCTTTGTGTTCGTCATCATGTTGCTCAATGCCGGCGCCGAGCACGAAGCGCGCCGCATTTCCCGGCTCGCGCGATTTACAGGTATGTTCATGATGGCCGCGTTGCTAGGCGTCATCAGTTTTGTCATCGAAGCTCAGTTCCCCAAGATGGGGAGCGTGACTTTTGGCGCCTGGGTCGGCGGAACGGCGCAGGAGGTCGGCATGCTGCTGTTCACGACCTATCTGTTGCCGTTTGAAGTTGTGTCCGTGCTCATCCTGATTGCGATTGTGGGCGCCATTGTGCTGGCGCGGAGGGAGATTTAACCATGCCTTTTGCCGATACCGTACCTCTTAGCTGGTACCTCATTCTGAGCGCGGTGTTGTTTTGCCTGGGCGTGGCTGGGTTCGTTTACCGGCGCAACGTGATTACCGTTTTCATGTCCATCGAGCTGATGCTGAACGCCGTCAACCTGACGTTCATTACTTTCTCCTACAAGCTAAAACAGGTTGACGGGCACATCTTCGCGTTTTTTGTCATGGTAGTGGCTGCCGCGGAGGCGGCCGTGGGTCTGGCCATCATTCTCACGGTATTCAAGAACCGCCATACTCTTTTGATTGACGACGTGAATTCTCTGAAGTGGTAGCTGAATGAATCTTTGGCTCATCCCGGTCCTCCCACTCTTCGGCTTTTTGCTGAATGGCCTGTTTGGCCGCCGCTTTCCAAAAAGTGCGATCAATGCGATCGCCGTCGGCTCCGTGGTGTTGTCGTTCGCTTGGGTGCTGATCTCGCTGAAAGGCTTGTACCCGCTCGAGCATCCGTACCTGGAACATTACTTCACCTGGATTCAAAGCGGGACTCTGAATATCGGCGTCGATTTTGCCGTGGACCGGCTGACAGCGGTATTTCTGCTCATCGTTACGGGCGTCGGTTCGCTGATTCACATTTACTCCCTCGGGTACATGGCGCATGAAGGCGGCTATTACCGGTTCTTCGCCTATATGAACCTGTTCATGTTCTTCATGCTGACGCTGGTGCTGGCTCACAACTACCTGTTGCTGTTTGTGGGCTGGGAGGGCGTGGGCTTGTGCAGTTATCTGCTGATCGGATTTTATTTTCTGGAGAAATTCGCGACGGACGCCGGCAACAAGGCATTCATCGTCAACCGCATCGGCGACTTCGGGTTTTCGCTGGGCGTATTTCTGATCTTCCGGCAATTCGGCTCGTTCGATTTCACTAAGGTCTTCGACGGCGCCAGCGCCCTGCCGGTTGAGACCTCCTTCGGCCTGCTGACGGGCATCTGTCTGCTGCTGTTGGTCGGCGCCACCGGCAAGTCGGCGCAGATCCCTTTATTTGTCTGGCTGCCGGACGCCATGGCCGGCCCCACCCCGGTTTCGGCGCTGATCCATGCCGCGACCATGGTCACGGCCGGCGTTTACATGGTCGCGCGCTCTTCGGTTCTCTTTCTGCATGCGCCCATCGCCATGGAGACAGTGGCGGTGATCGGACTGGCGACGGCGTTTTTTGCAGCCACCATCGGCATGACGCAGTTCGATATCAAAAAGGTCTATGCGTATTCCACGGTCTCGCAGCTCGGCTATATGTTTCTCGGCTGTGGCGTGGGCGCTTTCTCGGCCGGTATTTTTCATGTCATGACGCACGCCTTCTTCAAGGGGCTGCTCTTTCTGGGCGCTGGCAGCGTGATGCACGCCCTTTCGGGCGAGCTGGATCTCCGCAATATGGGTGGGCTGCGGAAATATGCTCCCATCACTTGCTGGACGCTGTTTTGCGCCAGTTTGGCGATCGCCGGCGTGCCGTTTTTATCCGGCGCTGCCAGCAAGGATTTGATTTTGGAAGCTTCCTATCGGCATGCCCCGTGGATGTACTGGGTGGGAGTGTTCACGGCCGGATTGACCGCATTCTATGTATTTCGCGCCTGGTTCATGGCATTTTGGGGCGAGTATCGCGGGAAGCAGCCGGACGAGCACGCAGATGCCGGACACGGGCATGGCGGCCATGGCAATGGTCATGGGCAACCGCACGAATCTCCTTGGGCGATGACCGGGCCGTTGATCGTGCTGGCGTTGCTTTCATTGGCCGGAGGATTTTTGAACGTTCCCAAATGGCTGGAACCGATGCTCCCGCTACATGAGGAACCCGTTCCGTTCCTGATTGAATGGATGCCGGCCGTGATGGCCTTTGGCGGCATTGGGCTGGCGTTCCTGTTCTACTACCTGAAGCCTGGCCTCGCGGATTCGGTTACGGCGGCGTTTGGTGGCCTTTACCGGCTGGTTCTCGACAAATACAAGATCGACGAACTTTACGATGCAACGGTTGTGCAGCCGGTGATCCAAGGCTCGCGGACCGTGCTGTGGAAGGGCGTGGATGTGGGCCTGATCGATGGCGCGGTGAATGGCGTGGGCCGGGAGTCGCGTGGATTCGGCAACATTCTCAAGCTAATGCAATCGGGAAGCATCCGGGCCTATGCGGCCTGGGTGGTCTTCGGTTCGGTGCTGGTGATTCTCGCCATCGGCTTTGCCGGAGGCCTGCGATGAATCTTCTCACGGCTGTCATCTTCCTGCCACTGATTGGCTTTGTGCTGGCTCTGCTGCTCCCGGGAGAAGACGAGAAACTCCAACGGTTTTGGACGTTGGCGTCGTCGATCGGCACCTTTGTAGTTTCGCTTCTTCTGATTCCCGCAGTCTCGTATGGCGCCAGTCACGCCACCGCCGGCTTCGCCTTTGAAGTCAATACCGCCTGGATCAACGTTCCGCCCATCCGGTATCACATCGGTATCGACGGAATCAGCTTGTGGCTGGTAATCCTGACCACGCTGCTCACGCCGATCTGCGTGCTCATCTCCTGGACTCACGTCCACAAGCATGAGAAAGCCTTCCATGTTTTCCTGCTGCTGCTGGAGTTCGGCCTGATTGGCGTCTTCTGCTCGCTCGATCTGTTTCTGTTTTTTGTGTTTTGGGAAGTCTGCCTGGTGCCGATGTACTTCATCATCGGCATCTGGGGTCACGAACGCCGCATCTATGCCGCGCTGAAATTCTTCATCTACACCATGGCGGGCTCGGCGCTGTTGCTGATCGGTATTCTCTACCTATACAACAAGACCGGCACGTTCGATTACACTGGCGTTCTCCAGGCCGCTCAGCGCGGCGCGCTCACTTACAACGAAGAATGGTTGCTCTTTCTGGGATTCTTCATCGCCTTCGCCATCAAAGTCCCATTGTTTCCGCTCCACACCTGGCTGCCCGACGCGCACGTGGAAGCGCCCGCGGCCGGTTCGGTGATGCTGGCTTCCGTCATGCTGAAAATGGGCACGTATGGTCTGCTGCGCTTCTGCCTGCCGTTATTTCCGACGGCCGCGCACAACAACGCGGGCTGGATTAATGTGCTGGCCATCATCGGGATCATTTACGGCGCCTTGGTGGCGATGGTGCAGCCCAACTTGAAAAAGCTGGTGGCGTATTCTTCGGTCAGCCATTTGGGCTTTGTGGTCCTGGGACTGTTCACCTTTACTCAGCAAGGCATGGATGGCGCGGTGTATCAGATGCTGAATCACGGCGTCTCGACCGGCGCGCTGTTCATCCTGGTCGGCTTTCTGTATGAGCGCCGTCACTCGCTCGAAATCAAGGACTTCGGCGGCGTGGCTACGCCGGCGCCGCGCCTGGCTACAATTTTCATGATCGCCATGCTGGCCAGCATCGGCCTTCCCACCTTGAACAATTTCATCGGTGAGTTTCTGGTGTTGCAGGGCGCCGCGATCGCCGAGTTCCGGCTGGCCGTGTTTGCGTCTATTGGCGTCATTCTGTCCGCCTGCTACATGCTCTGGCTCTACCAGCGGGTGTTTTATGGCCGCGCTTCGGAGGACCTCACGCATCACATGCCGGACTTAGTGCGGCGCGACTATTGCGCGATCGTTCCACTGATCGTGATGATGGTCTGGATGGGAATTTACTCGCAAACCTTTATGCCCTCGATTTCGGCGGCCAACACAGCGGCGCTGGCCGGAATTCAAGCCAAGAAGGAACTGCATGTTGAAAACGGTCACGACCGGCTCACTTTGATCGCCAGCTTAAGGGAGTTCTTCCATGCCGACCGCTAGCTACCTGCCGTCGAGCGAAGACTACCTTCGCTTTCTGCCCGAAATGATTTTGGCCGTGGCCGGCACGCTGATCATGCTGCTAGACGCCATTCTGGGCGACAAGCAAAATCAGAAACCCGTGTTCGGCTACGTAGCGCTGGTGGCTCTCTGCGGCGCCCTCGGCGCGGCGGTGGGCGGCTACAGTCATATGGGTCCGGCGTTCTCCGGGATGCTGAATATCGATGGCTTCGCCACCTTCTTCCGCGTGCTGGTGATCTGCGTCGGCATTCTCACGGTGCTATCGTCTTTTCAATATTTGAAGCGCGAGCACGCGGCCGCGGGAGACTATCACGCGCTGGTCCTGTTTTCCGTCACCGGACAATGCGTCATGGCCGGCGCCAATGAGCTGATCATGATCTTCATCGGCCTGGAGATTTCGTCCATCGCGACCTATGTTCTGGCCGGATATCTCAGAGACGACCCGCGCAACAACGAAGCGGCGCTGAAGTATTTTCTGCTGGGATCGTTTGCCACCGCATTCCTTTTGTATGGCATCGCCTGGATTTACGGGGCGACCGGTTCCACCAATCTGACCCGGATCAACCATTTCCTCGCGGCCAACAATGAGAGCGGGCTGCTGATCGGCACCGCCGCGGCGCTGATGTTTGTCGGGTTTGCCTTCAAGGTAGCGGCCGCGCCCTTCCAAGTTTGGGCGCCCGACGTATACCAGGGCGCCGCCGCGCCGGTAACGCTGTTCATGTCCGTCGGCCCCAAAGCGGTTGCTTTTGCGGTGTTCGTTCGCGTCTTCTTTACCGCGTTCGATTCCATCTCAGCGCGCTGGGATCCGTTCATCTGGGCGTCGGCGCTGCTGAGCATGGTCGTCGGCAATTTCGCCGCGCTCGCGCAGACCAACATCAAGCGCATGCTGGCCTATAGTTCCATCGCGCACGCCGGCTACATTATGGTGGCCATTACGGCGCACAACCAGATTGGCGTAGCCGCCGTGATGTTCTATCTGGCGGCCTACGCATTGATGAACATTGGCGCATTCGCCGTGGTCACTTATTTCTCCCGGCAGGGCGAGCGCTACGTCAACATCGAGGACTTTTCGGGCCTGGGTTGGAAGCAGCCCATGACCGCCGGTTTATTTTCCATCTTCCTGCTTTCTTTGATCGGCGTTCCGCTCACCGGCGGTTTCTTTGGCAAGTTCTACATCTTTCAAGCGGCTATCGATGCCCACATGGTTTGGCTGGCGGTACTCGGCCTGCTGAACAGCACCGTCGGAGCGTATTACTACTTGCGCGTATTGGTCGTGATGTACATGCATGAACCGAGCGAGGCTGCATCCAGTGTGGCGCCGCCGGGCGCGGCCTTGCGGACCACTCTCTGGGCCACCGCCCTGGGGACTTTGCTGCTAGGCATTCGACCGTCCGTGCTGCTCGATTTCGTGCGCAGCTCCAGCGTGCTCGGGAAATAGACTGCGAGGTGACCGAGATAGGCAGCCTGATCTCTCGACGTCCCGATATTCGCGGCGGGCGCCCATGCATTGCCGGAACCGGCGTCTCCGTCCGCCGAATTGCTCAATGGTACAACATGGGTCTGATTCCGGAGGAGATCGTGCGGAACTTTGGCCACCTGTCGCTGGCGCAGGTTCATGCGGCTCTCGCTTATTACCACGCTAACCAGGCGGAGATCGACTCTGACTTGGAAGCCGAGGCGGTAGAAGCCGAGGCCCTCGAAGAACAGCATCGGCGCTGACCGTCGCCGGTGGGCCAAATCCAAATATAAATTGATGAAGATGCGATCTTTAGCGGCCTAGCGGGAGTTTACTGAGAATGAAGCGTGCTGGGATTTAGCAGGCTGTTTTTGCAGCAACTTGCGGACGGTGTTCCGTATTACCTAAGTTTGGGTACTACAGAGCTGATCCAAGCCCAGGGTTTGAGCGAGAGACTGTTGGGCCAGGGTCTGTTTGGAGATGACGGTGGAAACCCGATTCGGTCCTTTTTCCCCCTGGGGTGGATAGAGCAAGACGAACTGCTGGATGTGCTGCAACTCTTCGAGCAGTTGCTCCACCGAGATCCCCTCCCACGCGGTTTGCGCCTGCTTGTGCACATACTGCAGCAGCGAGATTCCGAGCATGCAATAGAAAGCATGGATGCGGATTTTACGATCCGTCCAGTGGTGCATAGGTCCCCAACCCAGCCACTCTCCATCCTTGAGTCCGCGGAAGACTCTCTCGATAGATTGCTGGCCGGAATATCCCGCCGCTACCTGTTCCGCCGTCCAGTCCATGCGATTCGTGAGTAGAACGGTACGGCCGAGGCGATGTGTCAGCAAGCGCTGCCAGGCAGCGGTGTTGAAGTCAAACTGAAGATGCCAATGGCCGTCGCGTTGTTGGATGTCATAGTGGATTACCTCGGCCAGGAATTGACCCGCTAGCCAACGCTGAATCTTGCTGCGAATTTTCTTCTCATCCCAGCGGGCTTTCGGCTTATTCAACTCCATGGAGAATCGGCGCAGATACTGCAACACCTTGCTCACGCTGGTGGTCAAACTATGCAGTTGTTCGCCGGCAAAGGAAGCCGAGTACTTCACCACGCAGAAGTGCTCTTGGCCATGCACCAGAAGTTTTTCACCGGCCGCGCGCACGCCCGGTTGTTGGCTGCTGCAGGGCGCAAGTTGTTCTACCGCTCGCTCCCGCAACTCCGCCGGAGCTTGGTTCCACGGCAACGCGGAAATCCATCCCACGCGGGCTTGCTCCAATTCCAAGGTGTTCGCCAGCGCGGCGGTCCCTTTATCGAACACCAGCGTGACCGTATTGCGCGCGATCTGATTGTGATCCAGCATGCGCGTAATTCGGGACAGCGCGGTGGAGAATTCCTCGGCGGCCACGTCGCCGGGATAAACGTGGTGACAGAGACTCAATCCGCTTTCCCCGTCCAAAACATAGCTGAGCCCCACTTGCCGCAGATTGTGACGGCCCTGCTTGTTGTGGCCGCGCTGCGCCAGTTCGTTGCGGGTGTTGGTGCTGGCAATGTAGGTGTAGAAGTTGGTGGTGTCATAGGCCAGCAAGCGGCGGCTGATCGCTTGCTTTTCCTTCCACAAAGCCAGCAGACGCAACTGGGCATCCTCCAGCGGATCGTCCCCGAAAGATTCCTCTGGCAGAATCTGCTCGAAGGCATCCCAGAAGGCTTGTGAGGTGAAGCGTTCGGACGGTATTTTCCATAGCGAGGGCAGGACGGTACGGTCATACCAATCGGAGACCTCGGTCTTGGGACCGGGCTGACAAATGCGGTGGATGGCTGCCACTAAGAGATAGTGAGCCGGCGACGGGCCGGAGCGGGGCTGGGGCCAGAGCGACTCCAGTAGAGAAAAGACACCCGTCTGCTGGGCGGCGAGCCAGAGAGCGCCCGGCAATCCGAAAGCACGCATGGTGGCCGACAGCGGTACCGGGGCAGCGCGGTCCTTGACTAGATCGGCCACCTTTTCGGCGGTGCCCAGATAGGTTTGGTGGACGATGCGGGGTTGGCCATCGACGCGGGCGCTTTCGACGACGTAGTAGTACAGCTTGTTGCCCTTTTTCTTCGCAACGAGAGAGGCCATACAGGGTAATACAAGTATAGAGCGAAGCGATGGAAGGCGCAAGGGCATTTAGAACATTTTGCTATAGAAATGTCTTATATGGGGTAATACACAAATTGATCGTTCGCGGACAGGCTATCCGCTTGGCCGGAAAGAACTTCGATAAACGATTGGGCGCGCTACCTGAGTATTCTCAGTAAACTCCCGCTAGTCGCGGCTCTACGTTCCCGAACGTCTCGGACTTCTACCGCCTGCACACGGAATGGACCTCAGTCAATTGGGGTTGACCGAGCGATCACCCTTCAAAATCGCTCGGATACTGCTCGACAAGAGCTTCAACCACCCGCCATCAGCGCCGCGGCGGTGCCGATCAGCAGCCCGCTCTCATTGTTGGCCACGTTTGCGGTTGCGCCGCCTACCTGCTTAGCACACGTAGCGATTCAGCCGCCAGTCCCGCGGTCCCGATCATGATGCTGGCGGTCAGCAAGATTGCAAAGATATTCTTGATTGTAATTCTCATGTGTCGATTCGATGGATGGTCGTTCTGTGAGATGCGCGGCATGAGGGAGGGGCCGCTACACACGGCTTGTGCACGGGTGTTGTGGTGCTGCATGTGGCGGCCCGGTCCATGTTCGCTGGATACGAAGCACTCCACAGGCCGTTTTCGGTCCGCTGAAAAGGCAATGAGTTAGGCGCCTGCGGAGTGCGGTCTGCGCGAACGGGCGCAGCTTTGGGTGCAAGCGCTCACACTTTGCTGCCGGCGTTTCCCACTTTAAGCAAGAAACGTACCGACACCGTGCCCATGGCCAGAACCGCCAGAATCAGAACCACGTAGAGCAACGAAATGTGCCGTTCGCTCCAGGGCTTCTCGGGCGGGACAGGCTCACGATAAGCCGGATTCCGCTGCTGCGCGCCGAATTTCGCCGGCCGCGCGCCCTCCAGATTCGCGCTCCAAGACAGGTCGTAGGAGACAGTCTTCGCGTCCGCATTGCCGTAATAGAGGAACCAATCGCCGGGAGTTTCCGAGCGAAACTTCACCACGCGCCGCCAATTGCTGAATCGAACCTTGCCCGGCGTGAGCGGCGGGTTGTCACCGTTGTGGACGCGCAAGCGCATATAGCGGTCCCACTGTTCCGGGAAATGCAGCGTCAGGCGCTCCTGGTCCGCGGTCCGCGCCAGGATTCCGCTGCCGCACTGATACCAGGTTTTCGCGTCGGCGCTGGTTTCGAGATCCACGCCACGATAGAACAAGCCCGGCCCGATCTCGATGTCCAGAGCGTCATGCGCGATGCCGGGCGCGCCGAGATCGGCCACCCAGCCGTCTTTGGTCACGACCGGAGTAGCGGTAGCGAGAACGTCCCGCACACCGCTCTGTTCGGACTGATAACTCACCCACGCGCCGGTCAGGCGTTGGGGATCGGTCCATCCAAACACGGTGAGGCGCACATAACGCCGCGTCGAAACCGGATAATCCGCGCTCAGCAAAGACGCATGCCGGTCGTCCTGCGTGAAGTCAAAGACGAAGGCGTCCTGCAGCACCGTGGCCCAGCGCTTGGCGTCATCGCTCGTGTCGATACGGATCTTCTGCTGAAAGTTGGTGGCGCCCGACGCGATGCGCAGTTGGTTGTGACGGGGATGGCTTCCTAAGTCGAGCGTAGCTTCCACCCCCACGCCAGGAACGGCTGCCTGGTTCAGCACTTTGGGCTGAAATTCCTTGGTTTCCTGAGCCGGCGCGAGCACCTCCAGAACGTATGGCGCTTCGCGTCCGTTGCGGACCAACCGCAGATCGAGCAGGCGTTCCTTCGAGCCGGAATAGATCGTCTGGTCGACGATGACGGCCGAGACGGCAGCCCCAGGCGCGGGTTCAATGGGCCGGCGCAGCGGCCATTTATCCGGCGCAAAATCGGCTTGCGCCAAAGTGGCAAAAAGAAGAAATAAATACGCGACTTTGTGGGGCAGGTTGTGAACCTGCGGCGGGTTGGTAACCCGCGCGGGGCCGATTAACAATCGGCCGCAGGTTGACAACCTGCCCCACAAGGACCTATTCCGGCGTCGCATCATTTCTCGTCCAATTTTCAATCATGCCGCGAAACCGGGAATACAAAAATGAAGTGGCGAACAATAAGACACCTAGAGCCGCAAACGCAGCGATTTTATAAATACGCTCCAGTTGCCAAACATCGAACAGATACAACTTCAGCACAACGATTCCCATCAGCACCAATCCAGCCAGCCGGTTGACGGCGGTACGCGTCGCCACGCCCAGCGACACCAGCACCACCGCATACCCGGCCAGCAGCACCGAAATCGCGACTGTCTCCACGCTGAGCTGGTTCTCGGGAGCGGTGGTACGGCCGGCCCAATCGATCACCTCGAGGCACATTCCCCACAGCAGAAACACATTGCCCGCGATATATTGCGAGAGCGAGACTTCTTTGATCCTGCTCCAGTAAGCCGCGAGCAATGCCGCCGCGCCGGCGATCGCGAATGTCAGGAAACGCTGGTTCCACGGCGACGCCTGCGCGCTCACAACACTGTCAAAGAGCAGCAACCGCACTAATACCAGCATGGTTGCCAGCAGGCCCGTCCACACCAGCCGGTTATCGCTTAGCTTGAGGCCAATCCAGGTCAGCGCGGCGATCTCCGCCGACCAGGCCATGGTGATGGCAAAGCCGGACAACTGAATAGGGATCGCCAGTGTAAGGAACGCCAGTGCAGCCACGGCCGACAGCAGCACCGGCCGATTGTCGGCGGGTCGCTGTCGCCACAACTGTGCGCCGAAGCCGAGATAGGTTCCGGCCACCGCAACCGCCAGCAGGCCCATCCAGGCGTTGTATCCGGCATGCAAGAGATGATACGAAGCGCCAAAATACGCGGCCCCGTTGAGGGCTAAAAGGAGCAGATCCTGCGCGCGCGTCGTTTCCCGCCGGATCAGACACCACCAGAAATTCCAGCCGAAGAACAAGAGAAAAATGGCGGTCAGCCCCAGGAACGTCTCAACGCGATCGAACTTCAATGGCTGGTCCGATAACCAGATGCCATAACCTGCCCAGAATGACGCGAACGTTACGGTCACCAGGAGCGCGTAACGCCGCATATAAGCCAGGGCCAGCCCACCGGCTGCGGCAATGAACTCGAGCAACGCGAAGTTCGGAACGCTCTTGGTCCAGACTGCGCCTATCGCCACCATCACCGACGCCTGCGAGACCAGCAATAGAGGCGTCCACTCGAAAGCCGCGAAGGTTGCCCAGAACAACAGCGCGCCAATGGTTGCCGCCACGTGGTCGGACGACGCAAACTTATCCAGGAACCACGCCCAGTAGTAAAACAGGCTGGCGGTCAAAGAGAGCACTTCGAGAGAGCGCCAATGCCGTGAGCGCACCAAAGCCAGCGAACCCAGGTTCAGCAACGTCAAAAAAGCAAACAGCGCCAGCGGGCGGTTTTCACCCGTGTTCAAGAGAATCGGCGTAAGATAGCCGCCCGCCAAGCCAATTGCGGCGATCGCGACCGACTCATAGCGCAGCGCCAGCGCGCAGGCCAGCACCGTCACCATCAGCATACAAATGTAGGCAATCTGAAACGGGATCAGCTTGTAATACGCGGCCGCCGCATAGATGCTCAGGTACAGTACGGCGACACCGAGCGCCGTCACGCCCTGCGCGAACGTCCGCTGCCCCTTGCGCCACAGATAGTCCGCGGCAGCCAGGGCCGCCAAGCCGGCCAGCACTCCGATGGCGACGCGTCCGGATGGTCCGATCCAATCGTTATCCACCGCCCACTTGAAGCCAAAGCTGGCGGCGAGCACCAGCGTCAGCACACCCAAGCGGTTGAGAATGGTGAGACCGAACTGAGTCTCGAACCCGGAGCCCTGCCGCGCGGCTACGGGCGCAGGCGCAGGCCGGGCCGGTTCGGCCAGAGGCGGCACTGGTAGTGGGACAGTGGGAACCTGCATTTGCAGTGGTGGGCTTACCGGGATTGGCGGCGGGGAAGGGCGGGGAAGCGGCGGGGCCGGTTCCGCTACGGGCGGCAATTGAAGCGCCGCTTCGATACGAAGCAGCCGTGCGTCAATCTGCCGTTGATTGCGCACCAGTCTGGCAAGCGCCTCAGACAGCGCCTCCAGGCGGTCGTCGTTATGTTCGGGCACGTCCAAGGACTACTAGGAATTTGGGCGGCTGTCAACCCGCTTGCTTGCGGGGATCGAGTAAGGCGTTTAACTTATCCTCGGAAAGGCCGCTCTTTTCTCTGGCCACTTCGCGGACCGTCCGGCCGCTCGCATGAGCTTCTTTGGCGATGGCGGCGGCCTTCTCGCAATCCGCTGATGGGAAAATTCTCAACCGCGCGTTGCGTTTGTGGGCCGTAGAGCGCGTTTTCGGGAACCCACATCTCGCCCATGCTGTCGCGCTCGATGCGATAGGACACGGCTACTTCCTATTTCCGGCCGTATCATACAGCGTCACCCGACCCAGTTTCTCGAGTACCGGTTTCACTTTGGCGGCATCGCCCACCGCGACAATCTGCAGGTTCTCCGGCTGCAGATACTTGTTTGCGACGCGGGCCACCTGCTCGGCCGTCACAGCCGAAATCTTGGCCGGATAGGTATCCCAGTAATCGGCCGGGAATCCATAGAGCTTTCGGGTAATGGCAAAATCCAGCAGTTCGCCGGGATCTTCCAGCGATAGCGCGAAACCCGCCACCAGGGCACGTTTGTGCTCTTCCAATTCGCTCTCCGGCACCGGCTGGTTGCGAATGCGGCCGATCTCTTTTAAAAATTCCGTCATGGCGCCTTCGGTCGCGCCGGTTCGCATGTTGGCCAGACCAATCCAGGGCCCGGCGTATTTGCGCCCCACCACAAAGCTGTAAGCGCCATATGTATAGCCGTGCTCTTCGCGCAGATTGACGAACAGCCGGGACGACGAGGCGCCGCCCAGCACCTGGTTCATCACGATGAGCGGGACATAATCCGGATCGGTGCGCCGGACGGCGATGTTGCCGAGGTAGACGTCGGTTTGCACCGCGCCCGGCCGGTCTACCAGATAGATCTTCCGGCCTTTGACTGGCTGCGTCTGGGGAGTCTCCGGCGCCGCGAAAGAATTCGACTTCCAGTCAAGAACCTTGCTGAGCAGAGCGCGCAATTCCGCCGTATGCACATCCCCCGCGACGCCCAGAATCGCATTCTGAGGCGCATAGCGCGTGGCGTGCCATTGCTTGAGCATTTCGATAGTGATCGCGTCGATAGATTGCGGAGTGGGCGCGGTCACCGAAGCGGGATGATCGCCATAGATCGCTTTGTTCCAGCGCTCGCCGAGAAGGAAATTCGACGAAGAGCGGTTCTGTTGGAGCTGGGCTTTTTGACGCTGCTTGAGCTTGTTGAATTCGCTCTCGGGAAAGACCGGATGCAGCAGAACGTCCGCGCCCAGCGCGAGCCATTCCGCCAGGTTGTCGCTGAGGCCGGACATGGTTACGGTTACGCTATCGTATGCCCACGGCGCCGACGCGGCCACCGTAGCGCCCATGCGGTCACTCTCTTCCGCGATCTGTTTACTGGTGCGGGTCACCGTTCCTTCGCGCAGCATCGTGGCCGTAAACCAAGCCAGCCCGGGAACGTCAGGCGGATCGTCCAATGCGCCTGCGCCCGGAATAATCAGGCGCATGGTAACCAGCGGCAGCTTATGATCCTCAAGCACCAGCACCGTGAGGCCGTTGTCCAGCTTGAATTCGGCGGCCTTCGGAAGCTGGACGCGCAGAACTTCGCGGGAAACGGGCGCGAGTCCTTTGCGCTCGATTTTACTCTGCGCGCAGAGCGATGCCGCGGCGGCGATCAGAACCAGGCCGATCCTCATTTCGAGCCTCATTTCGCGCCTTGGGCCGCGGGCAGAGTCACGATCACCGTGCGCTGGCTCGAATTCAAATATTTCCTGGCGACTCGCTGCAGGTCGTCCTTGGTGACGCTTTCGAGCTTGGCGAAGCGCATGTTGATCAGGTTCGGGTCGCCATAATAAACCGCAAGCTGGCCGATCAATTCGGCCCGAAACTGCGTACCTTCCAGGTGCTGCGCATTTCTTCGCTTCGACAACATGCGCACCTTTTCCAGTTCCCAATCCGCGATTGGTTCGTTTTGCAGGCGGCTGATTTCCGCGTAGACCAGTTTCTCGATCTCGCCCAGGTCTTTACCCGGCCGGGCGGTGATTTCGAGAATAAATAGCGACGGCCCGCGCGATTCCTCAACGTAAGAAAAGACGCTGATCGCCGCTTCTTTGTCTTTCACCAACGTTTGGTACAGGCGCGAAGATTGACCGCCGGCGAGAACGCTGCTCAGTAGCGAAGCGGCATCCCAATCCGGAGTGTTGCCAGGCGCGACTTTGAAAGCGACGCTAATACGCGGCGCGTGAGCGAACTTGTCTTCCAGCGTTTTCCGCCGTTCGGCGGTCTGTTCCGGCTCCGTGAGGCCGGTCGGCGGAGGCGTCGGCTGCGCCGGGATGTCACCGAAGTACTTCTTCACCTTGGCGAAGGCGTCGGCCGCTTTCACATCGCCCACCAGCACCAGCACCGCATTGTTGGGCGCGTAGTAGACGCGGAAGAATTCCTTGACGTCCTCCACTTTGGCCGCGTTGAGGTCTTCCATCGATCCCATTACCGAATGCTTATTGGCGAAATTATCGTAAGCGGTCGCCTGCAACACTTCCGAAGTCTCGCCATAGGGCTGATTGTCGATGCTCAAGCGGCGCTCTTCTTGGACCGCGTTGCGCTGATTGTCGAGATTGGCTTGATTCACGGCTAGCGAGCGCATGCGATCCGCTTCCAGATACAGGCCCAGATCGAGTTGGTTGGCCGGAAACGACTCAAAATAGTTGGTGCGATTTTCGTTGGTCGTTCCGTTGAGGCTGCCGCCGTTATTCTCGACCAGCAGCGAGTGCTCGCCCTTGCCGACATGCTCCGAGCCCTGAAACATCATGTGTTCGAACAAGTGCGCAAAGCCCGTGCGGCCCGGGCGCTCATTGTGCGAACCGACGTTGTAGGTAACACAGATGGAGTAAGTGGGCGCGGAATGATCCTCCGAAATTACGACGCGCAGGCCGTTAGGCAGCTTGTATTGTTGGATGGGAATCTGGACGCCTGGCGGCGAGATGGTGGCGGCGGTAGCCGCTAAGGAGAGCAGGAGCGGCAGAGCGGAGCGCATGCTGTATTTAGTTTACGGCGAGGCCGAAGAGGGAAAATATTTCGGCGGCGGATCGGGTCCAGTCTGGCGTGGTCTGGCCATTATACTGAATACAGGATATGGAAATGCAGCTCAACGAGCGAGAGGCGTCCTTGGTGGACGCCTTCCGCCGCCTGCCTCCCGAAACGGCGACAGAGTTATCCGCGCTTGCAGAGCGATTAGCGGAACTCGCGCCGAACCGAAGGATCGACTGGTCCGATTCCTGGTCCGACGAAGACCTGAATGAATTCAGGGCCGCATCGTTGCGGCGCCTTGATGCTGAGGAGTCAAAGGACCGGGGTTGAGGCCCGGCGATGTGGTGGTCGGCGTCCTGGTAGGCGCCCAAGAAACCAAAGTTCGGCCGGCTGTCGTGATCGCAAGCGCCATATATCTGGCCGAGCGCCCAGATGTACTGGTTGGGATCCTCACCACGAAATTGCCCAAGGCGCTTGGCTCAATAGATCACATCCTCCTGGACTGGCGATCAGCAGGACTTCGTGCGGAGTCCTTCTTCCGAGCATACGCCTGACAACGCAGCGCCCGGAATTGACGGTGATCGGCCATCTCAGCGGTCGCGATTGGGAGTCCGTTCAGGCGCGAGTCCGCGCGGCACTTGCCATTTAAGGAGGTTGCGATTGCCGCCTGGTACTGCTCCATAACCCGCTATCATCAACAGAGCACGGCAGCTAGCGCCGAGGACGATCAACGGCAAAACTGCGTTAGCGAAGGCCGCCTGTTCAGGTGCGTCTACCGCGCAGCAGCGGGTGGTGTGGCACGTCGTACCAAACTCTATTTACTGAGTTCCTTCACCAGGCGATACAAAAATGTTTGGCCTTCATAAAATGACTGCACTCCCATGCGCTCATCCCGGCCATGCGCGCGCACGTCGTTGCGATCCATGAAAAAGCCCTGAACGCCATAAGTAGGAATGCCGGCCAGCCGGAAGTACTTCCCGTCTGTGCCACCGGTCACCATCATCGGAACGGTGACGACGCCGGGCCACATGGTATCTGTCACGCGGCTCACGGCCTTCAGAATGTCCTGGCTTAGCGGCGAAGCCGGGCCTTTCTCGAACTCGCCCGCTAGCTTGATGCTGACCTGGTCGTCGGCGAACACTTTGGTGAGCGTGGACTGCACGTAGGAGATCTCATCCTCCGGCAAAATGCGGCAATTGATATTCGCCGCGGCCAATTGCGGCAGCGCGTTGTGGGCATGGCCGCCCTCCAGCATGGTGGCGACGCAGGTGGTGCGCAGCATCGAGTTCCACGACGGAGAGAGTTTTGCCACGCGCTGCATGGCGGGCTCGGAACCGGCGGCTACTTGTTCGAGGTCGGCCTTCAACTGGCCATGCTCGGTCTTGGCCAGTTCCTCAAAATAGGCGTGCGTCACTTCGTTGGTCTTCAGCGGAAAGTTGAATTCGGAAAGCCGGTGCAGAGCGCCGGCCAGATGATAGATGGCATTGTCCGGCACCGGCATGGAGCTGTGTCCGCCCTTGTTGTGCACCTCGATCCGGAAGTCGACGTACGATTTTTCGCTCACCTGGATGTCGTTGGCGATGCGCTTTCCATCTACCATTTCGCCCCAGCCGCCCTCGTTCAAACAAAATTCAGCGTCCACCAGTTGGCGGTGGTGTTTGATCAGCCAGTCGGCGCCATTGTAGGGACCGCCGCCTTCTTCATCCGCCGTGAGAGCGACGATGATGTCGCGGTCAGGCTTGAAGCCTTCGCGTTTGTAGCGGATCAGATTCGCGATCCACACCGCCGCCTGCGCCTTGTCGTCGGAGGTGCCGCGGCCGTAGAAGTAGCCGTCTTTTTCGAGGAACACAAACGGATCGACGGTCCAGTCTTCGCGCTTGGCTTCGACGACGTCGGTGTGGGCCAGCAGCAGAATCGGTTTGCGCGAGCCAGTGCCGTGATAGCGAACCACCAGGTTGAATTTCTTCGGAATCGCTCCGCCCAGAAAGATGTCGGAGTCCGGGAAGCCGGCCGCTCGCAGCCGCGCCGCCATGGCTTCCGCGACGGGAGTGGTTGCGCCGGTGGTGAAACCGGAAGGAATCTCGATGATTTGCTTGTAGATCTCAAGCGCCAACTGCCGGTCGGGTTCGGGCGGGAGATTGTCCGCCCAGGCGGCAGTGGCGGCGAGTAGCAGGAGGACTTTGCGCATTGCTGTTATTATCACTCCGCGCGTGCGTCTTCGGACCCCTGCATCGATTCCTGGCGCGCGGGCCATCGTCGGGCCTGGTATCGCGATTCCGTTACATAGTCCTGCCGATCCGGAAGTGTTCCTGGTTCTGGAAGGCCTGCTGCAAGTTTGGCGCCCGACGGCGATTCCGGCAGTTGGCTGACCGCGAGTTCCGGCGACCTGATCCGCAATTCGCAATAAATCAGCCGCTCCAGTCACGGTAATTCTGACTACTACGCCGGCTATTTACGAATGTTTCCGTGAACTCGGGAAGCCTTTCCAGCCTGGACAGTACCCGGAGCCGCCGACGCCGGAGGATATGCAGCGTTTACTGGCGCTGGCCGCCAAATATGGCTACTGGATCGGTTCCCCGCCGGAGAACGAGGCCATTGGGCTGAGCGGCTTTTAGCTGGACACAAGGCGGTTGATTCAGCTATTGAGACTCGGAAAATAAAGTGACAGGCGCGCTCAGCAGGTGGGCTGATAACGTTCCGCGCGCGGGTTAATAACCCGCGGCAGGTTGATAACCTGCCCCACAAGCCGACGTCGCTTCGGCTGGAATTAGTTGACAATAGGGCGTGATTTATTTTCGCGATTTGAGTTGGGCCAAGCGCTTGCGGGCTTCCGTGTTACCCAGATCGGCGGACTTCCGATACAGTTCCAAGGCGGTATCGAGACTCAGCTTGACGCCTTCGCCTCTCTCATACTTGGTCGCGAGATTATAGAACCCGGACGAGTTGCCATGGTTGGCAGCATCCTGGAACCACTTGACGGCCTCCGGATCGCTTTTGGGGACGCCATCTCCTTCCTGATACATGTAGCCGAGGTAGAGCATGCCCAGGGCGTTGCCCGCTTCCGCGGCACGGCGAAACCAATGTACGGCCTGGGTGTCATCTTTAGTCACGCCATCGCCGCTCCGGTAGCATTCCCCCAGATCCACCATGGCGCCAGTGGCGCCCAAGGCGGCTGCCTGACGTAACGGTATCAGAGCTTCCACCTGAAGTCCGTTGCGGCGCATCTCCGCAGCTTGTTGGTACAGGCGTTTTGCGCGTTCAGCGGCTGACGGCTTCACCTCAACGGAAACCACGGAATGCACATCCGTCGACGCACCCTTCGCGATCATTTTATAGTTGGTCGACGCCCGTGGCGACAGGACCAGGGTACCGGTATCGGCCACGGTTCCGATGCCATGATCGAGCCTTATCTCCGTGGCGCCGGTCACACTCCAGCTCAGTTTCGTCGACATCCCCAGCTCGATGGACGGAGGGTCCGCTTCGAAGCGTTCAATCACCGGAAGGGCTGCTTCTTGCTTGGGAGGGGGCGTTTTAACTGGAGGGGGCACTTCGACGGGGGGCGTTTGAGCGGGATTGGCCACGACGACGGGCGGCGCGGCGGCCGGTTGAACAGTGACCGGCGGTGCACCAGCCGCCGGCGCGGCGGCGCCTGCATAAGCGCGGCCGGCGTATTTGGAGAATAGAAACCAAACCGCTGCCGCCAATATCAACCCGGCAGCGGCGGCGATCAAGTATTGCTTCCACCTCGAGCCCGGCCTGCCCTTGTTTTCTACCTGCTCCCCGACGGGCTTGACCGGCTCCGTTACCGGCGGCGCGGACTGGAACGCCGCCGTCAGCGCCGTAACAAATTGGGAGCACGTCTGGTAACGCTCTTCCGGCAGCCGGGCGAGACCGGCGCGGAAAACTTCATCCGCACTCTCCGGCACACGGGGATTCGCCGCTCGGGCGGACGGCCGGTTTCCATGCACGATCATGTAGGTGAGCGTGGCAATAGAATCGCTCTGAAACGGCCGGATTCCCGTGAGCATTTCGAAGGCAACCACTGCCAGCGAGAACTGATCGGTCCTTCCATCCACCGGCTGTGACTCAATTTGCTCGGGCGACATGTAACTGGGAGTACCCATGACGACGCCCGTGACCGTGGCTTGCTGTCCGGAGATAACTTTCGCGATACCGAAATCGGCGATCTTGACTTTCCCGCCATCCTGAATAATGATGTTCGCAGGTTTAATATCGCGATGCACCACGCCGCGCCCGTGCGCGTAATCCAGGGCGCTAGCCGTCTGGCGCAAAATGTCGAGGGCGGGGACGATCTCGAGCGGCGGCCCCTGGGACAGGGTTTGCAGCAGAGTTTTCCCCTCCACCCGTTCCATGGCGATAAAGGCGGTGTCGCCTTCGTGCCCCACGTCCAGAATGACCACGATCCCCGGATGAAACAGTTGGCCCGCCGAGCGCGCCTCCCGAAACAGCCGCTCTTTGAGAAATTCGGCGCGCTGGGGTTCGGTTGACGGCTCCAGACGGATCACTTTTACCGCGACGCTCCGGCCAATCAGCGGGTCGATGGCATCGTACACCACGCCCATGGCGCCGCGGCCCAGTTCGCCCCGGATGACGAAGCGGCCAATGCGCGTTTCCGGCGCGGCCGGCGCGGTCTCGAGGAATAAGGATGAGGACGAGGAATTTCGGGCGCGCAGCAACTGCTCCACGGCGCGCAGTAGAGTCGGGTCGCCGGTACAGGCCGCTTGGAGAAACGGCCCTCTTTCCGCTTCCGGATGCTCGAGTGCCTGCTCAAAAAGCTGACGCACCCGCTGATAGAATTCCACTGCCATGCCGAAAGTGGCCCACCTCCCTCACACGATGATTTGGATGCCTATGCCGGGTCTCGACGGCCATTCATCCGCTCAAACAGCCAGGAGCGCGCAAAATCCCAATCCCGGCGGACGGTCGGCACGGAGATTCCCAACGATTCGGCAGCTTCGTTGTCCTTATATCCTCCAAAATACCTTAATTCGACGACCCTCGCGGCGCGGGGATCTAACTGCTCCAACTCCACCAGCGCATCATCCAGCAACAGCAGATCCACGCCGCGCGGGTTCTGGCCCAGATGGATTCCTTCCAGGCCGACGGCTACGGCGCCTCCACCGCGTCTGGCCGCATCCCGGGAGCGGGCGTAATCTACTAAAATACGCCTCATTTGCCGGCTGGCGACCGCGAAAAAATGGGCGCGGTTTTGTATTTCAAGCTTTTCCGATCCGATCAGCCGCAGGTACGCTTCATGGATCAAGGCGGTGGTCTGGAGTAGCCCATCCGGCCGTTCACCGCGCAGTTCCCGGGCGGCGATCCGATGGAGTTCGCCATATACCAGTTCCACCGCCTGGTCGCCAGCCTGACGATCTCCGCCTTGCATTTTCTTGAGCAAAGAGGTGAGGCCTGGGTGCGCTTCCCCTGACATTTGGTTCAGTATACAGCAGCAACCGTATCGGCGTGACCGGCAATCCGCCATTTCATGATCACGTTTGTTCGCGAATCCCGCATAGTTAATTGAGAGCGAGGCGGGTATAACATTCTCTCCAAGTAGGGTCGATAGTTCGGTGGTATACTGGCGAGGCGAACCCGTTACTTTGCGGCGGAAACAAGAAAAAGGATGATCGTTCCATGCGCAGAATCAAGACTAGGAAAATTCTGAGTTCCGCGGTCGTTGCGATGTGTTTTGTGGCTTACGGTGACGAGGGCGCGTCGCGGGCAGCCATCGAGCAGAGCTTGATCTCGAAGTATCCCCTGACCAAGCCAACGGCCGACAACACCGATATCGTCACCGCCGGCTCGATCCTTACGCTTCAAAAAGACAATCTGGTGATGGTGTCGGTTGCGAGCGCGAATCCTTACCAGAATACATATAAGAACGGATTGATCACCCAAAACGCGCTGGGATTCTTGCGCCACATGCCTGGCGCCATCCCCGGTGTCTCCAGCATTCCCGGCGCCGCCAATCCTGCCAGCCGGACCTTCGTGGCCGGCGAGAAGATGTGGCTGACTAAAATCGAGGTCAAGGATGATGGCGTGGTGTTTACTTTGTTTACCGACGCGATCTCGGATGTCCGCTACAAAGCGACTCTCAAGATCAACATATCGAAGGGGTCGATGAAATCCTTCGATCAGGTCGACGCAGTGATCGGCCAGGTATTTACGTTCCAGGCTCCGGACAATACGAACGCCCAAACGCCACAGCCGGGCGCCGCCCCAGCGGCAGCTCCAGCCGCAGCACCCGCCGCCGCTGCCGCGCCGCAGGTGATCATCGCGCCGCCGCCACCACCTCCGGCCGACGCGCCCGCGGCGCCTCCCGAGAGCATTGCCATTGGGCAGACCAAAGCTCAGGTCGTAGCCAGTTTCGGGCAGCCGGTGAGGATCGTGAAGCTAGCCGGCGGAAAAGAAATCTATTCCTACAAGGATCTGAAAGTGATCTTTGTGGGCGGCAAAGTCACCGATGTCCAGTGACTTTCATTCATTTGAATTTAGACAAGTTGCAGTTCCAGGAGAATTTCATGAACGCCGTCGAAACTTGCAAGACCTTTGGTGAGATGAGGCGGCACTTTTGGTACAGCCTGTCTGGATGAAAGCGAGAAGGGGAAGCCACAATGAGAAAGATAGCTCTTTTGACGTTTGTAGCCACCATGGGCGCTGCTTCGCCTTCATACGGCCAGGACCGCGAGCTACAGCAGAAGTTGAAAGACCAATTCAGCCTGACGAAGGTCAATGCGGACCGAAGCGACATTGTGGAAGCGGGAGCAGTGCTTGTACTGCAAAAGGGCGGAATGATGATGTATTCCACGGCCTCTCCAGTGCCGCCCCTAAATACCTACAAGAACGGGAAGATATCACAGGGATGGGGGGGCTTTGGGCGCGATCTTAAAGGTACCATGCTGACCCCGGGAAATGGAACCACTAGTGATTATCCGCAGCGGAGGTTTGTCGCCGGAGAAAAGTTCTGGGTAACGAGTATAGCCGTTCAAAAGAGTGCCATAGTCTTTCAGCTCCTCAGCGATCCATTCGACGACGTCCGCTACTATGGTGACCTGAAGTTCACATTCGATAAGGGCTCGATTTCGACCCCCGGCGAGGCGCTAACTACCATCGCTGAGGTTCTAACCATACAGCCCGCCGACATAAACGCCCAGTTGGAGGGTGCCGCAGGTTTGTATGTCATGGAGAAAGCCACGGGCAACCGGCTTCGGCTGAACGCCGATGGAACATTGGCACTCATTCAGGACGGGCGGGCCCACAAGGGAACTTTCACGATCGCTGGCAACGACTTGACGTTGCGGATCGGAAGAGCAGTTTCAAAAAGCACACTACAGGGCGACACTCTGCTCGATCCCAACGGATCGACATGGGTCAGAGAGGCGCGGCAGACCCAGGCCGTTGAGCCTCCGGGTCCGCCCGGGGGCACTCCAGGTCCGCCCGGAGGCACCCCAGGCGTGAACGGGGCGCCTGCCGCTGCCGCGCCGCAGGTGATCATCGCGCCGCCGCCACCACCTCCGGCCGACGCGCCCGCAGCGCCTCCCGAGAGCATTGCCATTGGGCAGACCAAAACTCAGGTCGTAGCCAGTTTCGGGCAGCCGGCGAGGATCGTGCGGCTAGCCGGCGGCAAAGAAATTTATTCCTACAAGGATCTGAAAGTGATCTTTGTGGGTGGCAAAGTCACCGATGTCCAGTGACTTTCATTCATTTGAATTTAGACAAGTTGCAGTTCCAGGAGAAATTTCATGAACGCCGTCGAAACCTGCAAGACCGTTTCTTTTCGATGCCTTACCGGGATGTTGATCCTCGGATTGCCACTGGCAGCCGCTGACGAGAAAAAGGCTTCCGCACCGAAAGCCGCGGTCTCCAAGCCCGCCTCAGCTCCAAGGGCAGGCGGCGCGGCAGGTGCGGCTGCCCATGGTCCCAGCGCGGCGGGGCATGGTCCGACTACGACCACCGCTGGGCATGGTCCGACTACGACCACAGCCGGACACGGCCCGTCTACGACCACAGCCGGGCATGGCCCGACTACCACCACGGCAGGACACGGTCCTACCACAACTACCGCCTGGCCGGCCCGGCGCCGCTACGACCGCTGGACGGCCGGGCGCCAGTACGGCAGGCAGCCATACGGGAGGCGTCGCCGCATCCGGTCCTCATACGGCGGCCGGCCGCCCGCCGAACGGTAGCCGCGTGGCGCCAGGCAAGAACGGCAATGAGGTACGGATGCGCGCCGACGGACGCCCCGGCGATGTGCATGTCGCCAATCGCGGCATGGATATTCATCACGGGCTGAACGGAAGCCGCCGCGTGGAGGTGACCCGCGGTGATCGCCGCATCGTAGCCGAGCGTGGCGGCCGCGGCTATGTGGAAAGCCGCTACAGATACGGCGGCCGGGAATACGGCCATCGCTCGTATTACTACCATGGCCGGGCTTACGATCACTTCTACCACGGATATGATTATCGCGGCGGATATGTCGAGATGTACACTCCGGCCTACTATTACGCGCCGGCATTTTACGGCTGGGCGTATAACCCGTGGGTCACGCCGGTGCCGTATGCGTGGGGCTTCGGGGGAAATCCCTGGTACGGATATTACGGATCCTATTTCGCGCCTTATCCGGTGTACCCGAGCGCTGCGTTCTGGCTGACGGACTATGTGATTTCACAGAGTCTGGCCGCGGACTACCAGGCACGCGTGGACGCTCAGCAGGTGGTCGCCGGTAATGCGTTTGCCGATCCGGGCGCCGCGCCGCTGACGCCGGAGGTGAAGGGCCTGGTCTCGGCCGAGGTTCAGCGCCAGATTGCCATCTCCAATGCCGAGGCGCAGACGGCCCCGCAAAACGCCGATCCCAATCCCGCATTGAGCGGGGTTCAGGCCATGCTGGGCGACAACATTTCGCACGTCTTTGTCGCGGGCCGCGATCTCGATGTGGTGGACGCCACGGGAACCGAGTGTGCGGTTAGCGAAGGCGATGCACTGCAACTCGCTCCACCTACACCGCCGGACGCAACTTCGGCCTATCTGGTGGTTCTCTCGAGCAAGGGCGGCAAGGAGTGCCGCAAGGGAGTTTCGGTTGCCGTGGGAGTCGCGGATCTGCAGGACATGCAGAACCACCTGCGGGAATCCATCGATCAGGGCTTAGGAGAACTGCAGACGAAGCAAGGCCAGGGTGGTTTGCCCGCCCTGCCCCCGTCGGCGGCCGCTCCTGGGACCAAAGCGGCTTTTGCGGCCGCGGCGCCTCCGCCGGACCCCACCGCCGCTACGCAAATCAACGAGCAACTGAATGAAGCGGACCGGGCGGAAAAAGAGGTGGTTGCTGAAACGGCACAAGCGCCAGCGGCCAGCGCAACCGCTGCGCCGGCGCCTCCGCCACCGGCCGCCGCCGCGCCGCCAACCACCATCTCCATCGGGCAGACCATCGATGAAGTGTCCGGGGCTCTCGGCCAACCCGTTCGGGTGGTCGACCTGGGACCGAAGAAGATTTATGTGTATAAAGACATGAAGATTACGTTCCGGGACGGGAAGGTCAGCGACGTTCAATAGCGTGGGCTTGGCGCGCCGAATACTGCTTGACTTAAGTAAACGGACTAAGCTAGCAACATGCAGGTCAACGTCCAAGAAGCCAAGTCGCAGCTCTCGCGTTTGCTGGAATTGGTTGAGCAGGGTGAAACTGTCGTGATTGCCCGCCACGGCCGGCCTGTGGCTGAGCTAGTGCCGGCAAGTCGCCAGGGCGGTTTTCCCTTCGGGATTGGGCGCGACGAACCGCTGGTCCCGCCGGGAGACGCATGGTGGCAGCCGATGAGCGACTCGGAAGCTGAGGAGTGGTCCGACGGCGGATGAAGGTCCTTACGGACACCCACACGCTGGTTTGGGCCATATCCAATCCGGACGCTCTCGGAGTCAGAGCCCGCGAAGTGCTGGCCACCTCATCCGTTGTGGCGAGCGTAGCGAACCTGTGGGAGTTGGTCCTCAAGTCGTCCAAGCCCGGAGCGCTGGTGGCCGATCCGCTCCCGTGGTGGACGAAATATGTCACGCAGGCGGGGATTCCAGCGCTCGCGATTCGTACCACCCACATTCAAGCCCTTGCGGCGTTGCCCGAACTCCACGTTGCCTCAACTCACAGGGACCTGTTCGACCGAATCCTGGTTGCACAGGCGATCGCCGAAGGGCTGACGTTGGTGAGCAAAGACGCCGTGCTGGCCCGTTACGGCGTGCCGGTGATTTGGTAGCCGGCACGCCAGCAACTTCCGGGGCCGGCTGCAACCTACCTGGCCGGCAACTGCAGTAGCGGAACGCCGCTGCTACCCACCACCTGCGGAAACTGCCCGTTCCATTTCTGCTCCAGAATTTCGAGCTGCTTCCATTGCACCAACGTGGGCGTCAGCGACTTGGTAAGCAAATCGTTGGCCATGGCCTGGCCGCGGGCGATCTCGACCGATTTGGCGGCTTCGGCGATTGCTTCGCGCTTCTCGTTTTCCGCGCGCTCGGCATGTTGGGTCGCGGCAATCTTCGATTCGATGGCCTGCTTGACGGACTCGGGCGGCCGCGGCGGCGCGGCGAAACCGAGTTGGATCACTTCCACGCCAAACGGTTGCATGGTCGCGCGCACTTGCTCCAGCACCTTGTCGATCAACTCGCCCTGCTTGACGCCGTTGATATCTTCCGCGCGATATTGCGTCGAAATCTTGAAGGCATTTCGCACCGCGTCGCGGAAAAAGCCATGGGTAAAGGTCTCCAAATCGTCGTTCCGGAACTTCACATAAAAGTGAGGCACCTGGTCGCGGCTCAACTGGTACGACACGTTGACGTCGGCGTTAAAATGCAGGCCTTCCAACGATTGAAAACTGAGTTCGTCGTTCATCGGGCGGCCCTCCTGGGTGGACGACGTCCAAATCGCGCGCTGTACGTAGGTCGGATAGGTCAGCACGACTTCGTTCACCGGGTTGTACCAGACTCGACCGGATTGAATGGGAAAGTCCTGAACGCCGCGGTCGCTTCCCGCTTGTTTCACGACAATCCCGACATGGCCCGGCGCTACCACCCGGTAGCAGCCGGTCAAAGACAAAGCAGCACAAACGATCATAGTGCGTTTCATAAGCCCTCCTTTAAACGCCGTAGTTCCGGCGGCGGAGGCGAACGGCGCCGGCCGCGAGCGAAACCAGCAACAGCAAAATCAAATACCCGGCAGCCACCGCGGCGTCGCTCGGTTGATTGAGCAGATGCAAGGCGGCCGTAATCAGGCAGAAAACAATGGCGAGCAAAATGCCCGCACCAAATACCATCGGCATAAGGGACCTTCTTCAGTTGAAAGGGAGAAAAACAAAAACCGGCCTAAATGGCCGGAGTTTGTGAAGCGGGTGGCTTGATCATGGGGACCCCTTTCGGGATGCTTTCATCGTTGTAGATGCACTTGAGGGGTGGAAGATGCGGAAACCGGTTTTTGCGAAGATTGGCCGTTATCGGACTTTGATCGGGCCGCCGGTTCAATTCCACTTAGAACGAGAGGTTCACGCCTGCGGGGCGGATCACATCCAGCAGCTTCTGGAAAGCCGAAGTCACCTGAAGCGCGACCGCTTTTCCGGTCGGGCTATCCACCTTTTCGATTTCGCCGTTTGCGGCATAGGTCACCTGGATTGTTCCTACACCAACGGCTTCGATGGCAACCGGTTTCGAGTTACTGTTATATTTGAACCTGATTTTGGTCGTGCCGGAGCGCATTTCATTGATCCGGCCAGTGATGTCATACAGCAGTTCCACCTGGGTCTTCTCCGAATCCTCGGCGAATATAAGGTTCCCGGCATCGTCGTAACGAAAGCGCGACCAGGCAGCGTTCTCAGGATGCCCCGGCGGATACTTCCGCACCAAGGTAATCTTGTGGACTTGGGGATGGTATTCCATCTCGGTGACTTCGTCGGATGTCTCCTTGCGGATGAGTTTGCCCTCTCTGTCGTAGGCGAATCGGGTTTCCGTTTGGCCCCGGCGGATCACGATCGGCAAACCAAGATCGCTGTACGTCGTCTCCGTGCGCTCGCCGTCAACAGTGGTCGCGAGTTTCTGGGTCCACTCTTCGCCTTGCGGAGTCTTGGCGATCACATATTCATACTTCTTGATCGAAAGTACCTGCCCCTTAGCATCTTTCACGCTCACTTCCACCGAAAACTGTGAAGTTTCGCCCTTGGTTTGGTCGTAAGTGTATTCGGTCAGAGTGCCATCGCGATCTTTGACGCGGTGGACGTTTTCGTGTTTATCCCTGGCGAAATAGTCGATCTCCTGAGTAGTGCCGTCAGAGTAGACGATAGCGGTCATATTGTGTCTGTCGTCGTAGCGATACTCGTAAATATTCCCGTCCACGTCCTTCGCATAGATGAGATTCGCCTTGTCGTCGTATCGGTAATCAGACTTGCGCTGGCGGTTGTCCGTCACCGACTCGATGGCGCCCTGCCCGTTAAATGCGATCGTCAGAGTCCGGCCGTAATTATCGCGAATAGTGCGGAGTTTGCCAGTATCGTCGTAACCCAGGTCCTCGTAATTGTTATTTTTGTCGAAAATGCGGGTCAGCCGGCCACTCAGGTCGAAGTATTGATACCGGCCGTCGTCGTATACCAGCGTGTAGCCGTCCCGTATCCGCCGCATGGTTTGATGACCGAAGTGATAGCTCACCAGAACCGTGCCGACCTCCGGCGTATGGGTGGGCAGCAGCTTCATCCTCACCAGTTCCCGCCATTCGTCGGCGCGGAAATCCGAGTCGTCGTGCAGCCGCTTTTGGTAGGCCTCCTCTTCGGATGAGTTCTTAAATGGCGTTGCCGATTTCTTCGCCTGAATCAAGTCGCGAAGGGATCTTTCGAACACCTCGGCCGAGGGGTGCGCAGCCAGGAACAGGGATTCCGCTCCGCCCCCGTATTCGTGCACCAGAATCGTTCCATCGCCCAGCACTTCCATGTACTTGTCGAGTTCGGTGCCCCAGCCCCATCCAAAGGGCCCTTTGAAGGGCGACTTCGAATTATATACCCGCTCGATTTTCGGTTCGAACCCCCCCGAATAAATCACATCGGTGTATCCAATGAAAAAGTTTCCGTTGCGAATCGAGACGTTGGCCCATCCCAGCGGCGGGATCAGGCAAAGAACAGCCGCGGCCAGCTTGCACGTTGGCATCACTTCTTCTCCTTTCCGGCGGCGGCGATCACGGCGGCAGCGATCCTTTTCGCCAGCTCCGCCGTATCCACGGTGGTTCCGGAGATGGGAGGCAACTCCGCCCACGGCTTATGATCTTTGACCAACACTAGATCCACCTTGACCTGGGTACCGTTCACCGTATAGGCGCCGCTCGGCCGGATTCCTCCGGGAAAATCGTCAACACCGCCAAAGTACAGGACTCCCGCCGGACCGCGGGCGCTTCCGGGCGAGTAAGCGCGGAGTTCCAATTGCACCGCGCGCTCCAGTTCCAGCGAATCGAAATTCTCGACCCGGTTGAAAAGCCGGGGCGGCAGGAGCGGGGTTTTGGGCAGTTCCAGGCGGATGTTGCCGCGGTCGACTTCGTTCAGTAAGCCAATACTGAAGGTTGTGCCTTTGGGTTGGGAGACGATCGGCGTTTGCACGCCGCCTATGTTCTGGGCTAGCGCCGGCACTTCTGTCGCGGCATGCTGGAAGAGCCGGCTGACGTCTACCTGATCCTGCTGGAGCGCCGCGCCGCGCATCCCTTCGAGCAGTGCCCAGGTCAGCAGCCCCTGTCCGTACAGGCTGGCTTCGTAGCTCACTGCATCGGCCGCGCTGCCCATGAGAATGTGAAATCCCGTCCGGTCCTTTAAAGTTTCGATGGCGCGGATCTGGTCGGAAGTGACCACGCGGGTTTCCACCAGTTTGGAGCGTGCGGCCCCGGCGGCGCAGGTATCGAGGATCATCACCTGCTTGAGCGCGGGAATGGCGCGAATCCATTCGGCCAGCTCGTCGCTGGTGATCGCGTTCAGCTTGCGCACATCTTCGGACGATACATCGGTGCTCTGCGCCTCCTTGGTCAAGTAGGCATAACCCTCCGCGGAACCGCTATAGCTGACGCCGTGGCCCGCCAGATAGAGAATAAAAATGTCCCATGGTTTGGCCTTGCGCACAGCCTCGAAAGCTTTGCGGAAATTCTCCTTGGTCGGAGGCAGTCCTCCGGCCGAGCTGAGCAGGGTTAGATGGACTTTGTCCGCCGAGCCCAACAGGCCCAGGGCCGCAAGCTGTAACGAGGCGTGCATGTCCACCGCGTCTTTCGCCGAGAAGGTCAGGTGCAAACTGTCGGTTGCGTAATCGGAGATTCCACCGACGATTCCCCAGATTTGTACGTCTTTGGGCTGCGGCTTTTCCCCGCTCGCCTTGAACACGCTGCGCGTCCCGCGGCTGGACAACTGCTTCTTGGCGTCCCAGGCATACACTTCCACCACGTTATCTTCCCCTGGAACAATTGGGGCTCCCGTGAGGTCCACGGGAAAAGAAGCAACCGCCTGATCGGGCGCGTAGGTTTCGCCGCGCGTATTCAGCGAAAGTTCCTTGCCGTTCACCAGCACTCGCACCGGTCCCAATCCGCCGCCGCGATTGGCCAGTCTTACCCGGAGGCGCAGGTCGCTGCCTACTCCACCTCCCAAATCCACCAGGGGGAAGAGGTTCACCGCGGGAAGCGCCTCCACATTGCGAACCTCTTCGTCATGCAGAAACTTCCGCAGCAGGTTGGGTTCGTAGTAATGATCCTTGAGTTGCTTCAGGTCGATGGTCTCCGCGTTAACGGCCCAATGCAGCCCGGCCAATTCAGAGGGATCGGACGCGTCATAGCGGCCCAAGGGGTCAACCACGCCCCATTGCTTGCCGGCGAATGAGACCACGCGGCACAACACGTTCCCGGTGGAGGCCGCCACCACCCGCGCCGAACCATCTCGTCCTCCCTGCAGAAGAAACCGGCTATCGGAGGAGAAAGCCGCGGTGGAAGCCACGTCGTCCGGGCGCGTATCGTCGAAGCTCTGGATGGCCTCGAGAGTCGCCGCTCGCCACAGACTCACAGCGCCGGCGCTGCTGGCGGTAACGATGGTTTTGCCATTCGGCGCAAAGGCCACCGAATCCACGTTGGGCTGATGCTCGCTGCCCAACATTCCCATAGCCCGCCCTGTGGCCGGATCCCAAACGACGGGGCGACCCGGCGATCGCCGCCACCGCCAGTTTCCCATCGCGCGAGAGCGCCACCGATGTGACCGTGCCAGCGGTCTGAGAAAGCTTCCCGATTTCCTGGTGTGACGCCAGGTCCCAAATCCGGCTCGATCGATCCACGCTTCCCGTCAGTAATTGTTTTCCGTCCGCGGAGAAGGCCAGCGACCAGACGTCGCCTTCATGTCCGGCCAGCTTGCCGATCGGGTTCCCGGTGGACGCATCCCACAGGCGTACGATGCCGTCGTCATGCGCGGTGGCGGCTAGCGGCGCGACCGGCGAGAATGCCGCACTCTGTTGCCAATCGGACAGACCGATGAACTGGCGCAGGGACTTGCCGCTCTGCACGTCCCAGAGCACCGCCACGTTATCGCGCGCGATGGTCAGCAGCCGGAGACCGTCGGAGGAAAGTTCCACATGCATCACTTCCGACGATTGGTCCGGAAAGACTTTAACGGCTTTGCCGGTAGCGGTCTCCCACAACCGCACCGTGCGATCGGCGCTGCCCGTGACCAACTGCGCGCCGTCGGCGGAGAACGCGATCGCGGAGATGCGCCCTTTGTGACCCTCCAACTGCCGGATCTCGCGCCCAATGGCGGTGCTCCAAAGGTGGACGGTATTGTCGCTGCCGATCGCAAAGAGCGAGCCGTCGCGCGCGAAAGCCGCCACTGTCATATTGCCGGAGCGACCTTCAAACACTTGCAGGCAACGCCCCGATTCCCCGTCCCAGAGACGCGCCGTCCGGTCTGAACCGGCGGTCAGAAGGCGGCCCGCATCGTGGGAGAACGCGACCGAACGAACGTCGGACGTGTGCCCGGCGAGCGTTCTCAATTTAGCGCCGGTTTCGGCGTCCCAGATTTGCACGACGCCGGACCGGCTGGCCGTTGCGACCCGCGTTCCATCGGTAGACAGGGCGGCGGACCATAACGTAGCGTCACCGGCAAAAGAACGCAATTGGAATCCAGTGGCGGCGTCCCAGAGCCGCGCCGTACCGTCATAGCTCGCCGTGATCACAGTGTTCAAGTCGGGGCAGCGAACCGAAGTGATTCGATCTCCATGCCCGCTCAGCGTTTCCAGCCACCGGCCCGTCGCCGCTTCCCAGAGTTGTACTTTCGAGTCGCCGCCCGCCGAGCAGATCAGCCGGCCATCCCCGGAATACGCCACAGACTCGATACTGCTTTTGTGGTCCAGGTCCCGCAAGTGCTCACCGCTTGCGACCCTCCATAAACCCACCTTCGCGCTACTCCCGCCGGCCGCGACGATGTCTCCGGCGGGCGAGAAGGCGAGCGTCACAATGTTTACGCCGGCGGCGATGCGGCTATGTACCGACCCGTTGCCGCTATCGAAGACGAGAATGTTTCCGTCGGCGCCGCCTGTCGCGATCAATCGTCCCGTCGGGTCGAACGCCACGGTGTTCACCGCTCCGCGATGGCCTTCGAAGCGCCGGATTTCTTTGCCGCTAACAGCCTCCCAGAGAATCGTCACACCATCGGCGCCCGCGGTAACCACCTGCGATTCGTCGGGCGAGAATGCCGCCTGCATCACCCCGGCCTGGTGGCCGATTTGCGTGATCAACCGCGCTCGCGCCGGCGCGGAGGATTCCGCTCGCGCCACCTCATGTGGAACCGCTGGGGGAGCGGCCACCGCGGCCAAGGCATTCATCCAGGGATACAGCGCCGAAATTTTGCGGGCTTCGGCGCGCGCCCGCGCCAGTCCGCCGGCGGCTGACGCTGCCGTCATGATCTGCGTCCGAGTCCAGCCGGGTGGCGGTTGGCGCTGGTAGTTTCCCTCAAACAGTTTGAGCGCTTCTTGCGGCTCGGTGGCGGCCAGCGCGTCGCCGAGTTGCCAAATGGAATAAGCGGAATCGGGAAAATGCTCCACCGCCGCCCGCCAAATCGCAACCGCGCGGCCATTGCTCGCCGCGCCGGCGGCCCGGCTTGCCTGCCAGAAAAAACTCGTATCCAGTTGCGGACGGGTCTTCTCGCTCTCAAACCGGGCGAATACTCCGGCATCGTCGTGGGTCGCGTTGAGCGCCGACATCACGGTCTCGAGATAAGACAGCTTGCCTGGATCCAGCTCGAGCGCAGCTCGCGCGAATTTCAATCCCGCCTGAGGACGGGACGAGGTGAGTTCGAAATCCGCCCTGGTCTGCAGAAGCCGGGCATCCTTGGGGAACTTCTGAGTCGAATCCTCCAGCCAGGCTCGCGCATCGCTCCGGCGATCCGCGGCTATGAGCACCTTAGCGTACCTCTCGGCGAACATGGCTTCGCGGTCCCGGGAGCCGTCATAGCTCAACAGGGCGGATTGCCGCAAGGTAGCCTGCGCGTTCTCCAACTGGTTGGCGACTATCTGGGCTTGGGCCGCTTCCGCCCAATGGTGGCGCCACGGCGCGCAGGAAACCGCAGCCAGCAAGTCCCGGAGCCCTTCTTCCCGCCGGCCCAGAGCGATAAAAGTTAATCCACGTTTCCGGATAGCTGACGCATCTTGCGGCCGATCCCGCAGCCACATCTCCATGGCGTTCAAAATCACTTGATCGTCTCGGTCGTCGGCGGGAGGGCGCTGCAGCCGAATGGTCATCCAACGGCCGGCGAGGCTGTCGCGAAAGCCTGCATCTTGCTTCAACAAGGCCTCAACGCGAGTCCGGACGCGCGTGTCCCCGATCACGTCCGCGAGTTCCCAGACATTCTGAAAAAGATCGCCCCTCAGGCGCAAAGCGGCTATTGCATATTCGGCGGCATCAGCGTACCGTTCTTCATCCCGGGCTGCGATACCGAGCATACCCAGCGCCCAGATATCCCGCAGTTGGCCGGCGCCCAACGGCGGAAACAGATCGAGCATGCGCCGGTATTCGCCGGCATCATTCAAAGCGAACAGCCGCGGCGTTGGGCCGAGACGTTTCGCCAGCTCCGGATCCGCCGGATTCTCGACAAACTTCTTCAGAAGGCCGAGCCGGCTTTCCGCCACGGACCATATATAGGCCGCAAACGGATGCGGGGCGGGCGTTTGTAGATCCTGCTCGATGGACTTTGCAAGAGCGCTCCAGTCCGCGCGGAGAGCCATTTGATTCCAACTCAGCATCCGCGGGTCGTCGTAAAGGGCCGGTAGCTGGGCGGCCAGGCGGGAGGGAAAAAGAAGAAGGAGCCCGAGCGTTAACCAATGTCTCCAAGCCATTCCTGCGCAACTCTGCATTTGGATTTTGTGTCCAGTATAGTTGAGCGGGCGAGACGATTCAACGGCGAAAGCAATCACTCTCGCAGCCCGCCGGTGAAACGGGCTGCTAAAATCATGCGATGTCGACCGATGACTTTGTGCAGTACAGTCAGGTGCTCCATGCTTTGACCATCGATTTTGTGCGCGCGGTCCCCTGCGCGCAGTCCCCGATGATAAGTGGGACTTTACGCCTGACCCGCCCGGAAAGTCTGGGCGGGCGCCGGCGCCGCATCCGATCGGCGACGGCTTCGCGCCGTTTTGCAAGCAACTGCGGCACGTCGTCTGTGTGCGCGGTGTCTACACTGCCGCGCTGGCGACGAGAAAAGTGGATTGGGCGCGAAAGCACGAGCATTATGCCGGTCCGCTGACCCGGGGAGGCGCTGCTCGCCGCGCTGGATGACAAGCAGCGACCCTTGCTCGCCACACTGGAAACCGTCGACATCGACGCGCCGATCGATTGGGATGGAACTCCTTTTACTTTCGCGCTATTTACCTGGGAGCTTTGCAACACGAGGCGATCCATCACCCTTAATGGAGCGTCTATGCCTCGCTGGCCGGGTTCGACACGCCACTCAGTTGGCGGACGTCGTGGGGCTTGTGAGCAAACGACGGCGGCGCGCTAAGCAGGCGTCGGTGCGCCGCATCCGTTTTGTACACGACTGAATCAGTTCCTCGACAGACATGACCGCGCCGGCGGCAGCGCTCGTCCGGATTGGCGCGGAAATTGAACCGCTCCCTAATTAACTAACCCGGCATCGCCGGAACCAAACATGGTTGGCAAGGCCCGCGCCATTGGCTGCGCCACCGCTCCCTCACGTTCGCGGCTCAGTAAGATTCGCGGAAGTTCGGATTGTCAAAAAACACGTCCTGAGGCCCGTAAATGTTGGCTGAGACGCATGGCACGAAATATTTCTGCCAGAAACTGCACGAATCCGACTACGTAGGCACTGACTGTCGCGGCTCGGAAGGCATGGGCGAGCCGGAAGTTGTGGCGTTGGCCACAGCAATATCTGGAAAAACAAGCGGTGTATGCCAACCGGCGGCGCATTCGCGGGAGAGCCAGGCGGCTGTTGCGGCAAGGCAGCGAGAAGCTGGAGATGGAGAATGAACAGTCGAAACGATGAGCGCGCGATCACCGAGTGCAAGAAAACGCCCGCGGTAGAACCTAGGTTCCACCGCGGGCCTAAGTGGCGTTCCTAGTTTCTACTGCTGGTACGCGATGCGAGAACCGGAGCCGGGCGGAACGCAGGTGTACGTTACCTCCTGGCCGGCGGTTGCCGCGAGAGCCCGCAGGGCGCTGTCGGACAACGTGGCTCCGCCGCTGGCGACAAAATTACCGGCGGCCGGATTGTATAGAAAACCTTGGACGCCGCCATTTTGTACGACCTTCGCCACCAGGTCGCACTCGGTAACCGTGCCGCCCAAGAACTTAGAGACGAACTGCGTCCCGGCGCGCTGCTCTAGCAGCGCGATGCGCGGGCTAACGGCGCTGGAGTTGGCCGAGGTCAGCGTGATCTGCTGGCCGACAATCGGGGCGAGATCGCTGTCATAAGCCAGCACAAACTGCTCGACATCGCGCCGCGTCCCGTCGGGATTAATCAACGGGAAACCCGCGAAAGCGCTGGGCCGGAAAACGGCGGCGGTGAAGAAGCGGAACATGGTGTCGAGCGATCCGTCGTTGGTGAAACCAAAGCCCCGGATCTGATTTCCCGTGGCCCCGCTATCCGGTGCGTCAAACGTGTTCACTTTGGGATCGCCGAACATGCCGACCTTGGCGTACGCATTCCGCAGATGCGGGATTTTGAAGTTTTGCGAAATCACGCCTTCAAAGCTCGCGTTCGTACTGGTTCCGAACTGACCCTCGGCCGGATCCAGTTCGTGGCAGCCGTTGCAGTTGAATCCTTTGAAGGTACTGCTCAGCCCGTTCAGGATGGGCACGTTCAACCCGTCGGACGCTCGCGAACCAAAATAGAAATCGTGGCCTCGCTGCTGCGATGCAGTTAATGAGTTGTCCAGGTTGCGCACAGGATTGGGCGGTGGCACAACCTGCAACTGGAAATCAGTGAAGCTCTGCATCTGCGCGGCGGACGGTTGATCCACGCTGCCCACCAACCCCTGGAAGGCGACGATGAAGTTGTTGAACGACAGGTTGGAGTCGGTCGCATTTATGCCGAAGAAGCCATTGGATCGATCGCCGCGCCAATGCATCGCGCCCGAGTTCACCAGCCCACGCAGGGTTTGTGTAGTCATGGGTCCCTTCATCGGATGGAACACGTTGATTTGGCCGGTCCCGTTAATTTGACCCGGGAAGCCGAACAGTACTTTGCCCAAGTTAATAGACGTCGCGTCCCCAAAATTTATGGGAATCGGATTCGCGGTGACGGCATTATCCGGATTGCCGAGATCCCAAGCGAGATCGTCCATGTCGCCGAAGATATGGCAACTGGCGCAAGTAGCTTCGCCGTTGCCGGAGAATTGCAACGCGCTATAAAGCATGGGCCGCCCTTGGGTGACCGAGGCCGGCTCGGGATTGGGTAGCGGGAATTGCGCGATTTCCTGGCTGGCGCCGAGATCGATCACTTTCACCGCGTCATCGAAGCGCGTCATCACGTACATCCGGTTGTTGGCCTGATCGAGGACCACGCCGCTGGGCCCGCCGCCGCTGACGTTGATGTAGTTGGCGCTGGCGGTCTTGGGGTCGAACGTGTTGTTTTCGAGAGACGCCGTATCGAACACGCCGATTTTGCTGGAACCGAAAGCGGCGACGTACAGCGTCTTGCCGTCACTCGAAACAGCCATATCCAGCGGCATCGAGAGGCTGTAGTTTTTGGCGGTCGGATCGAACCCGGGGCTTGTAGCGAGCTTGGTGTAATCGATGTGCTTGTTCAAATGGATGGGCGTGACGGTCGAGCCTGCGATCACGGTTATGCGCACTTCGGCCAGATGGCCTTGCACGCTGTGTCCGGCGAAAATCCCGTTGCCTTCGAATCGATTCTGATTCTGTGAGTCTGTGTTCGAGACGTACACGTGTCCCGAGAC
Source organism: Bryobacterales bacterium (assembly GCA_963836595.1). Classification (GTDB taxonomy): domain Bacteria; phylum Acidobacteriota; class Terriglobia; order Bryobacterales; family Bryobacteraceae; genus DATFZA01. The sequence goes on along the minus strand of CAWIKC010000001.1, from coordinate 205,011 downwards.
CGGATTGACCGCCATATTGAACAAAGTGGTTCCGACGTGCGCGAATCCGGCGGTCTGTGTAAGCCCGTTGGCGTCCACCGCGAAGACGTCCAGGTCGGGCAGGGTGAAGCGCACCGCGTTGTCCCAAACGCGGCCCAACTCGTCCTGCCAGTGGCCGGTGCCGTTGTTGAATTTCACGATGAGCGCGACTTCGGGCGCCTGCTCGCCGATGGAATCCGTCGCCGGCCCCGGATTGCCACCGGGAGAGACGGAGCCGTCGGGCGCGAGGCACGGCTGGTAGGGCTTGAAGCCCTGGCACACCATAGGGACCATGACGACCGTGGTCTGATTGCCAGTCTTGAAGCCCGCAACATAAACCGTATTCTTGTCCGGACTGACCGCTAGCGCGCGCGGAGTGTCGGTGAAAAAGCTCATGATCTTGAGTGGAGCGCCGCCGAAAGCTGTTCCCAGATTGGCGGGATCGAAGACCCAAACGTCCGCGCGAGAAACGCCCGGAGTGGTGAGTTGGGGATCACCCGCTCCGGGCACGCTGGCGATGGACGGATCGGTGCGTTGCTGGCCCCGATGCGCAGTCGTCACAAAAGCGCGTGGGGGAGACCCGGCAAACACCAGATCGCGCGGCTCATCGCCAACCAAAAGCGTGCGAATTACATGCGGCGTCCCGGTGAGAGTGACCACGCTCACGCTGTCGGAAAGATGGTTCACGACCCAGACTTCGCTGTTGGTTCGCGCCGCCACAGCCACCGGTTCCAATCCGACCGGAACCCGGCCCTGGAACGACAGGCCCTGAGCAGTGATGTTGAAAATCTCCAGCGTGCCATTGGGTGTATTGGCCGCAAATAATTTTGTGCCATCGGGTGACATGGCGATGGGGCGGACGGGTCCGCTTTCAAACTCGACGAAGGAAGGTGGGGCGGCGAAAGCGCTACCAAGCGCGCCGAGGACAAACAATGTGAGTCCACTGATTCCGATCACAACACGGTGCATCGAGAAGCTCCCTTGCTTAAAATCAGCCGGTCGACGTATTGACGCCGGACTGGGAACGACTCTAACATAAAAATCTCGCTTGGTCAAGATCGTGAACGAGCGATCAGTTTATGGATTATCGAGAGCGCCGGCCTTTCATTCCAGCCCGTATCGATGGTATTCGCCCCGGACGCAAGCGAGCGGAAAACAACCTAATCCAAGCAGCCGCGCCACAGGCCGTTAGACAGGATATCGACCATACGCTCGATGGCTTCTTCGTCCGTGACCCCCAGATGCTGGTCGCCATGCATCAGGCGTTCCACCACAAAATACGTGTGGAAGTAAAAATAAATCATAGCCATGACGAGCGCGGGGTCTTGGCCGCACCAGTCCTGGCGATTCTTGACTTTTTCCGCCGCCGGTCCGAGCAATCGCCGGAACTGACCGGGCACGTCGTGGAAGGCGGTAAGAAAGTGGCGGTTTCGGAACTCGACCACGTCCAGGTACATTAGCAACCAATACTCGGCGTCGTCGTACACCATGGAGCGCATGGCTGCGGCAAACAGCATCAGACCGTTCTTCGAAAACGGATCGTCGAGAATGCGGAACACGCGCTCCAGGAACTTGCGCATGGCGTGACGGTAGCTGCGCGCCAAGCCTTCAAAAATGGCTTCTTTGCTGGGGTAATAGGTATAGATGGCGCCCTGCGAGACCTCCGCCTGGCGGGCGATATCGCGGATGTTGGTTCCGTGAAATCCTTGTTTGGTGAACAACTCGAGCGCGGCCGCTTCAATGCGGAGCTGGTTTTCGTCGATGCGGTTTTTGGGGATCTCCGGGAGAAACAGAATCGAACGTTTGGCAGGCTCATCGCCGGCCGCGAGAGCCGCGTCCGGCGGCCGGCTCCACAAGCGGCCGGAGAGAAAGCGGACGTAGTCAATCCGGTCCCGCTGACTCGCCAGGCCAGATCCATTCTTCGATTGCGCCGCTTCCGGCGACCTCCACAGTCCATGCGAGAGCAGGTCGACAAACCGCGCGGTAGCCTCGTCGTCGGAAAGACCCAGATGGTGCGACCCCTGCATGTGTTTTTCCATCAGGAAATACGTAAAGAAGTATAGGTAAGCCGACGCCAGGACGAACGCCGGATCTTCGCCGCGCCAGTTCGGGCGCCGGCTAGCGGCTTGTATCGCCGGCCCCATTGCATCGCGAAGTTGCTGAGGAACGTCGTGGAACAATTCGAGGAAATGCTGGTTCTTGAATTCGATCACGTCGCTCAGCAGCATGAGGAAGTTTTCGCGGCCCTCATACATTTCGCTCCGGATGGCGGAGGCCAAAGCCCGCAGGCCGGATTGGGAAAGCGGATCTTCGATCTGGCCGATAGTCCGTTTGATCCACGTCCGCAGATGAGAGAGGTATCCGCTCGCCAGGCTCGAAAAAATGGCTTCTTTGCTCGGGAAGTAAGTATAGATGGCGCCGGTCGAGACCCCGATCTTTTCGGCAATTTCGCGGTTATTGGTGCCGTGAAAGCCCTGGCTGGTGAAGAGTTCGAGCGCCGCGGTTTCAATCCGCCGCCGATTCTCCTGAGTACGCTCTTTGGCAATCTTAGGCACAGCGAAAGGGAAGGTCAATTATAACGGACCTCAGTGGTGGGGCCGATTATTTACCGGCGGCCGATTATCAATCGGCCATCCTCGCGCCTCCGAAATCTTGCTGGCCGCTCACTCGCTGGCCACTCACTCAAAGATCGGCGCAATCCTCGCCAGCACCTCGTCCATGATCGGGTCTGGAATGGTTTCCAGTTTCTTGCCGCCACGCGCGGCGAGATCGAGTGCGCGTGGCTGGTCGCACCGGACTACTCCTGCCGTTTTGGTTCCGGCTCCCGCCAGCGGCACGGCGAAGCCTGCCGTCCGCGCAAAATTACCTCCGCTGGTGACTGGCAGAGTTATGGGTACCTTTGTCATCCGGTTAAAGGCCTCCGGCGACACGATCAGCACGGGACAGCGTCCCTTTTGCTCGTGTCCCCCTGCAGGATCAAGACTGACGAGCCAGATTTCGCCGCGCTTCATCAGATTAGCTCACGGCCGGCGGGATTGCTTCGCAGCCATTCTCGATCTTCTTTGCTATGCGGCGCTTTGGCATCGCATTGAGCGAGCAGTTCGTCGAGCCTATATCGCCGCCGCTGCCGCGGCTCCACGACAAGACGGCCCTTCTCGACCGCGATTCCGACTCTGGCGCCGGCTTGCAAATGCAGGGTATCGAGCAGCGCTCGCGGGACGGCCAGCATGACCGAGCCGCCGACCTTGCGCAAATTCGTGGTGTGCATGGCATCTCTCTTAGTTATACTTCAGTATAACACCGGAGAGAAGGATTGAAGACGGCCCAGGGCTGCTCAATAGACCTAGTATTGAGACTCGCTAAATAAGGTGACAGGCACGATCGGCAGGCGGGCTGATAGCGCTCCACGTGCGGGTTAATAACCCCGCGGCAGGTCCCGGCAGGTTAATGGCCTGCCCCACAAGCCTGTCACGTATTTTGCGAGCCTCAATAGGTCCGCAGGCAAAAACTGCTATAATCCATCGCATCAAGAAGACCAATTGTCAACATGTAAGGTTTTATCAAGGAGTCTAACCGCTAAATCGACTGGCATATGGTGGACGATGAATTTAATGCCAAGGCTGTTGAAACACTAAAGGCGGCACATGTACTCATGATGGCCGCTTCTGGCCTACCGCGCCCCGACAACGACCCCACTGTCAAAGAGCAAATGAACGGTAGGCCGAAGCTGGTGTTTTCGAAAACGCTGAAGCGGGTGGGGTGGCAGAACTCGCGTCTGGCTACGGGTTCCATCGCCGAAGAGGTGGCGCGCCTGAAGCAAGTTCCCGGCGACGGCTAACTCTGCGTGGGCGGAAGCGATCTGGCGTCGTTCCCCGACAAGCCAGGCGTTGAGCCTGGCTGGGTAAAAAGGCGAATCGCCACCGCCAATCCTCAATCGTTCGGCAACATCTGTGGATTCCACGCGACTTCCCACAGATGCTGGTCGGGGTCCAGGAAGTAACCCGCATAACCACCCCAGAACGTGTCTTGCGCCTCCTTCACAATCACCGCGCCGGCACGCCTGGCCTGTTCCATTACCGCGTCGACCTCTGCTTTGGAAATGACGTTGTGGCCGATTGACAATTCCACGGCGCTGGGCTGCCCGGCGGGAAGGCCGCAATCGTGGGAGAGACTGTTGCGCGGATAAAGCGCGAGTTTCAAGCCCGACTCGAGGTCGAAGAAAACCACCGCGCCGTATTCGAACTCCGTTCCTATAATGCCATCTGTTTTTAAGCCGAGACCATCCCGATAGAAGGCCAGCGACGTTTCCAAATTATCCACGCCCAAAGTGACGATGGTTATTCTGGGTTTCATTGCATCCGCCTCCGATCTGGATCGTTAGTAATGGCTGGGCGGCGGTGGGAACTTGGCTACCGGCTGCCCATTCGCCAGGAACCGGCGGATGTGACCATCCCGAAAGAGTGCGTAGCCGTAGATCGTTTTCAAGCGGAGTAGATCGCCCTGGACCCGGATGCCGGTACCGACGAATTCGAGCGGAAATTTACGGATTTCATGCGTCATTCGATCAAACCGAACCAGACCGCCGGGCTTGGTGGATATATCCTCGACGAATTGATCGAGCGCTATCCAGACCCGATCCGGTTCCACCAGGATGGCGCTGGTTTCGTACCTGCTATCGTAGAAGCTTTTGCCGAACCATAGTTTGCCGTCTTCGATTTGATACGGTCCAATGACTTCCTGCCGGTCGTAGAGGTGGGGCGGAATCGGATTCAACCGAAGGTCTTCGGGCCTCAGCCGTTTGTAGTCCGCGAGGCTGCTTTGTGGAAGCGGGTAGAACTTCGTCCGGTTCGCGCCGAGCACCTCGACCACGCCATGCGAGCGTATTCCGAAACCGTCGCCTTGGCTTTGTTCCAGGCGAAAACGGTGGGCGGGACCGAACGTCCCAGCATCGAGCGCGACCAAGAATAAAACCATCGCGAGATTCATGCCGGTTCACCTATCAACCATTTTTGCGTACCCGCGAATTCAAAGCCAATCGGGCCACTGGCTCGCCGGGCCGCCGGCCAATGGATAGCTACTGAAGTTCAATTCCGTGGACGATCTTTTCGGCCTGGGCCCTGGTGAACTTGCCGGTAATTCTGGCCGATGCGCTAATCGGTGACCGAAGCACAGGCGCCATGACGACTTGCCCGTCCAACAGTATTGCTACGGGCTTTCCGATGTGGTTCCCGGTAGCCGCGCGCATTTTCTCCGCCCCGGATGCATTGAACTCGACGTTGATGCTGTATTGCTCCGGGCCACCATCCGGAACCGCTCGGGCGGCCACAATATCGCTATTGGTCACGATGATTTCAGGGTGAAGGTAGACCAACCGACCGGAGCCGGATAGCTTGGCTTCATGCAGGCCAGGAGCCGGTTTGTCCTCGGCCAGCCTCACTTCAAAGCGAACCGCTGCCTGCAGATCGCCGACGAATAGCGACCACACCCGAGAGCCGAACAATGATGCGGCGATCGCCGTCAAGGCGAGGATCGCGAAGACGGCCGTTCGCGGCTTCGGCCGCACGCCAGGAGGCGCGCCTCCGGAAGCTGCCGCAAGCACCGCTTTACGGCGGAAGTTACGCTCGCCTGGGGACAAGGCTGGTTCGTGCTGAAGCGGGTCTGCGTCTTGCAAAAGTTCTCCAAAACTCTTCATTGCGTGCCTCCCATGTAAGCCTTGAGTGCACCGGCCAGATCGCGCCTGCCCATCGACAGGTGCCACCGGACCGTGATTGAGGTGATCCCAAGCAGAGCTGCAATCGCCGGAATGGCCAACCCCTCAAGTTCGAACATGACGACGATGGCCCGCCGGCGGGGAGGCAGCACGTCGAGCGCCTGCCATATAGAGCTTTTGGCAATCAGCACAGCTTCCGGATCCCGGCTGCCACTGGTCATCTGACTGCCTCCGAGCCTTGCTTTATCGTGGTGCTCCCGAATCGATTTTTTCCGCCACTGGTCGCGGCGGATGTTGATCAGCACTCGGACCAGCCAAGCCTCTTCGTTCGTGGACCCGGTTGGTATCGTCCTGGGGCATCGGGCCGCCTTGAGAAACGTCTCTTGCACCAGGTCGAGAGCGTCATCGGTGCTGGGCGCAAGCCGCCTCGCCAACCGGTAGAGACGGTCGTGATGAACGTCGAACAACGATGCCAGCCGCTCGGCTGGATTGGCGGCTAAGACGACCGGAAGGGCACCTGTCACGGACTGTCCGCTCATATCTTGATAAACGATCGACGAGACGATTCTGTTGGCCCGCCGAAGAATTTAGTCGTCTTAGTGGGTCACTCAAGTATCGGCGAATACTTTGTCCTCCAGGGAATTTGCAGCACGTCTCGAGCACCCGCGGCTTCATTCGAAGTGGCGGAAGCGGCGCGGCCACGCCGAACCAATAACGCCGGCGAGTCAGGATGCCGGCGCGGCACTGCTATCATTCGGTTAAAAGCAGTTCAATTCTATGAAAACCACGCTGATCCTTTGCCTCGCTTGCGCTGTGTCGTTCGGGGCGGTTACCAAGGTCACTTCCGTCGAAGGTATCACCGAATACCGGCTCGACAACGGCCTGCAACTATTGGTCTTTCCGGATCCATCCAAACCGAATATCACGGTGAACATGACCTATCTGGTCGGCTCGCGGCATGAAGGCGCGGGTGAAGCCGGCATGGCCCACCTGCTGGAGCACATGGTTTTCAAGGGCAGCCCGAAGCACACCAATATCCCGCAGGAGCTGACCGAGCATGGCGCGCGCCCCAACGGCAGCACCTCGTGGGATCGCACCAACTACTTCGAGACGTTTCAGGCTTCGGACGAAAACCTGCGCTGGGCGCTCGATCTGGAATCCGACCGGATGGTGAATTCCTTCATCCGCAAGGCGGATCTCGACAAAGAGTTCTCGGTGGTCCGCAACGAATTCGAGAGCGGCGAAAACAGTCCCATGAATGTACTGTTCGAGCACACCATGTCAGCCGCTTATCTGTGGCACCCCTACGGACGGACGGTGATTGGAAATAAATCGGATATTGAGAGGGTGCCGATTGATAAATTGCAGGCTTTTTACCACAAATTCTATCAGCCCGACAACGCGGTTCTCACGGTGGCCGGAAAGGTGGATGAAGCCCAAGTCGTCAAACTGGTAGAGGACTATTTCGGCAAGATTCCCCGGCCTACGCGCGTGCTCACTCCCACCTATACGGTCGAGCCGGCGCAGGATGGCGAACGTACCACCACCGTCCGGCGCGTGGGCGATATCCAGGCGCTTATCGCGTTCTATCACATTCCGGATGGCGCCAGCGCCGACTTTCCCGCGCTGGAAGTTCTCGCCAGTATTTTGGGCGAGGATATTTCCGGCAGATTATACAAAGCGCTGGTCGATAGCAAAAAAGCCAGCCGTGTTTTCGGAAGCACGCTGCAACTAAATGAGCCGGGCATGATTTATTTTGGAGCGATGGTCAACAAAGCCGATTCCCTGGCCGACGCGCGCACTCAGATGCTGGCAACCATCGACGGCGTAATCAAGGAACCACCCAGTAAAGAAGAGGTGGATCGCGCCCGCACGCGGATGCTCAAGGATATCGATCTCAGCATGCGCGATTCCGAGCGAATCGGCCTGTTCATGAGCGAATATGCCGCTCTCGGCGACTGGCGCACCATGTTCCTCGAGCGCGACGACATCCGGAAAGTGACCCCGGCCGACGTGCAAAGAGTTGCGGCAACTTATTTGAAACTATCCAATCGAACCGTCGGGGAATTCATACCGGAAGCCAGGCCCGACCGCGTCGAGATTGCGGCCAAAACGGATGTCGCCGCGCTGGTGAAGGGCTATAAAGGCGACGCGGTCATGAGCGCGGGCGAAGCGTTCGATCCGTCGCCCGACAACATTGACGCGCGTACGTCCCGCTTTACTCTGCCGTCGGGAATGAAGGTGGCGCTGCTGCCGAAGAAGACCCGCGGCGAATCGGTTCACGCCGCCATCAGCTTGCATTTTGGCGATGTGGAGAACCTCAAGGGCAAAGAAGGAGCGGCGGCATTGGCGGGCCAGATTCTGATGAAGGGAACCGAAACCCACAACCGCCAACAGATTCAGGATGATATCGACCGATTGCAGGCGCAATTGCACGTGTTCGGGAGCGCGACCGGCGCCGGGGCCCGCATAGAAACCACGCGCGAGAACCTACCCGCTGTTTTGCGCTTGACCGCGGAGATTCTGGAGCAGGCTACGCTGCCGGAAAGCGAATTCGAACAAGCGCGGAAGCGAGCCATCACGCAACTGGAAGCCGGCAAATCGGAACCTCATACGCAGGCGTTTACGACGCTGAACCGTACGTTATATCCGTTTCCCAAAGGCGACATTCGCGCGACCATGACGACCGACGAATCGATTGATGAATTTAAGAATGCGAGATACGAGGACGCCAAAGCGTTCTACCAGAATTTCTACGGCGCTTCTCACGCTGAGCTGGCCATCGTCGGCGATTTCGATGCGGCCGAGGCGCGAAAGATTGCCGGCGAGCTGTTTGGCGGCTGGAAGAGCAAAGCGGAATTTGCGCGCATCAAGCTGGGTTTCGAGCAAATCGCGCCCGCCAATCAATCGATCGAGACTCCCGACAAAGCCAACGCGGTTTTCATTGCCAGTGAACGTTTGCGGCTCCGCGACACCGATCCGGATTATCCGGCATTGGTGTTCGGGAATTACATGCTGGGCGGCGGATTTCTCAACTCCCGGCTGGCGCAACGGATTCGCGTCAAAGACGGGCTGAGCTACGGCATCAGCTCCAGTTTGTCGGCCAAGTCCAATGAAGAGGACGGCCGGTTCCAGGCGATGGCCATTGCGGCGCCGCAAAATATCGCGAAGGTCGAGACCGCATTCCGGGAAGAGATCGCCCGAATGCTCAAGGAAGGCTTTAACGAAAAGGAAGTGGAAGCCGATAAGGCGGGCTGGCTGCAGTCGCGCCAGGTAAACCGGGCGGAAGATCAATCCTTATGCGGGATGCTGGCGGGGAGGGATTACGACGATCGCACGCTCGCGTGGGACCGCGAGTTGGAGGCCAAGGTGAAATCGTTGACGGCCGCGCAGATCACCGACGCCATGCGGCGCCATCTGGACCCGGGGCAAATCACCATCGTCAAAGCCGGCGATTTCAAGAAAGCGGCCGCAGCCGCGGCCAACTGATGAGACCGAAAAGCCATGCGCTTTATCGAGGCCAGCGATCAATCCCTGCTCGTCGAGTTTGAAGGCGGCATCGGAATCGAGACGCATCATCAGGTGGTTCGCCTGCTCCATGCGATGGAAGAACGCAAGCTCGCTGGAGTCCGCAACCTGCACCCGGCTTACTGCTCGCTGCTGGTAGTCTTCGATCCGCTGACGACGGAGCCCGAATGGCTGGAAGCGGAGATTCGCGGGATCGACATGGCTCACATTCCGCTGCCGCCGTCCAGGCTGGTGGAAATTCCGGTGCACTATGATGGCCCGGATTTGGAAGAAGTCGCCGCTTATCATGGCATCACTGCGCGGCGCGTTGTGGAACTGCATTCTTCGGCTCTGTACACGGTGTATTTTCTTGGTTTTGTTCCCGGCTTCGCTTACCTGGGTGGTCTGCCGGAAGAGATCGCCACGCCGCGGCGCGAATCGCCGCGCAAACAGGTGCCGGCGGGAAGCGTGGGGATCGCCGGGACACAAACCGGGGTGTATCCGTTTGTCACGCCGGGCGGTTGGCAACTGATCGGACAGACAACCATAGAAATGTTTCGGCCGGATCGTCGAGAGATGAACCTGCTTAGTATCGGCGATCGCGTTCGTTTTATCCCCGCGGCACGATCATCGCGTCATGACGATTGAAGTGCTCTCTCCCGGCATGTTGACAACGGTCCAGGACCTGGGGCGCTATGGATACGGGCCGCTGGGCGTTTCTCCCGCCGGAGCGGCCGATCCGGTCGCGTTGCGCTGCGGCAACCGCATGGTGGGCAACCCGGACAATGCCGCCGCTCTCGAGATGACTTTGCTGGGCGGCACGTTTGTTTTTCCGGAAGGCGCGGTCGTCGCTCTTACTGGCGCCGGCTTTGAATCGAAGATCCCGCCGTGGACGCCGGTGCGGCTGGAGCCCGGCTCGACATTGAAGATTGGCGGTTCTCAAACCGGAGCGCGATGTTACCTTTGCGTACGGGGCGGCGTTCAGGCGCCGCTGTTTCTGGGCAGCGCGTCTACCCACATTTTGACGGGCTTGGGAGGGCGCTACGTCCGGCGCGGAGATAAATTCGAAATCGGAGCCAATGCCATTTCAGATCCGGTAACGCTTCCGTGTCCCGATTATCTGCGAAAAGTGTTGCGTGTCACTCGCGGTCCGCAGGATTTTGGTGAGCTAGCGGTGAGAACTTTGTGCTCTTCCGCCTATCTGGTCACGGAAGACTCCAATCGCATGGGCTTGCGTTTGCAAGGTCCGCCGATTGAGGCCCCGCACGGCGGGCAGATGGTCAGCGAAGGCGTTTCCCTGGGCGCCATTCAGATTCCATCCGGCGGGCAGCCCATCATTCTTTTTGTGGATCAGCAAACCACCGGCGGGTATCCGAAAATAGCGAACGTGATCACCGCCGACCTGCCCAGCGTGGGTCAACTCCGGCCGCGGGACGAGATTCGGTTTGAGTTGATTGACGGAGCAACCGCGCGCCGCCTGCTGCGAGAACGGAGTCTGCCATGAATCTTCCCAAGTGGCCATTCGTGGCGAGTACCGCCGTGCTTTCGGTCCTTCTGGTTGGCCTGCTACTGTTTATCGCGCTGCGGCCCGGTGGCGCTTTTCGCGGGGCGGACCAGCCCGCGGTAGTCTACGAAATTCGCCAGTTGAGCGAACTGGTGAGCGTGCGTTATTTGGTCCAGAAGGTGGTCGGCCTGGAAGAGAAGAAATCGCCCGTGGGAGCGGAGAAACTTTTGATCATTGTGCAGGCGAGCGTGCTGGGCGGCATCGACCTCAGTCAGATTCAACCGGATGACGTGCGGCGCCGGCCGGACGGCCAATGGCTGGTGAGGCTTCCGCCGGCGCGCATTCTGCACGTCAATATCGACGATAAAGAGACGAAGGTGTGGGACCGCAGGATCACGTGGTGGACTCCCTGGGTCGCGCCCGATCCGGATTTGGAGCGCCAGGCTCGCTTGAAAGCTATTGAGGAGATCGAGTCGAGCGCGCGGGACATGGGAATTTTGAGAGACGCGCGGCATAACGCCGAGGGCACGATTCGGGCGCTGCTGGGAAGCTTTGGGATCCGCAATGTCGTGTTCACCAGCGAAACGTAAACGACTTTATAAGTTCCGGGACCGCGAACCGATTGTTCTGTCCAATCTCGCGGAGGCGATTTTAGAGAGCGAGGCTTGCGGCGCTAAGGCGAGGCTGACCTTCGTGCCCATGGTTGCCCGCAGCGTCCCGCCCTCCCGCAGTAAATTCGTGGACAATGGGGAGATGGTTGCGCCGGATGCGACCGGAAAGATGCTCCCGGCCGTTCGTCTCACCAGCTAAGCGCCTGTCATGAAACAACCAATTCAACGGAAGTAGGCAAGGGTGTTTCATAAGAGCGCCTAAGGCGCCCGGCCAACCTGGGCATTGCCGGGAGGTCCCCGATGGAGAAAAAGCGCAATTCGAACGCGGGTCCTAGCGAAGATGTCCGCGAAGCCATCGACCGCATTTTTCCAAATGGCTTGGTGGAGCTGTCATTTGATTCCGATGAATCGTACTTTGCGGACGTCTATCCGAAACTGGAGGCGGCGCTCCGGCGCATCAAGGGAGCACAACTGGCGCATGAACGCGAACCGGACGGCGGTCCCATCTGGTTTGAACCCTTCCATTCCGAAGACGATCCTCCGGACGACCAGGAACCCTCGCGCTCGTACCATTTGTTTTTCGTCTGCCCGGAAGGAAAGGCGTTCAGTTACGAAACCGAAATAGAAAGCGTCGGCGAACCCGATGGTGAAGACCTAGACGAGGACGAGGATAATTGGCCCAAGGAAGTGGTGGCCGGGGATGGCAGAACCGGCTGGTCGATTGCGGTGTCTCTGCTTGCTCCCTTCGCGGTGATCGCCCTGAGCGACATGCTGACCTTTGAGGACGGCTCATTTTCGGAGCCGCCCATCGAACCCACTGGGTTCACGGAAAAGTTTGAGCGGATCGATCCCGAAGCTGAGTTCCGGATAGGCAAGGGTGAGAAGGCATTTGCGATCCTCGTGAGACTGCGCGAACGGATTCGCGACATACTGAGCAGGCATGGAATCGGCGTTATTCCGGAGGAGGAGTGCCAGAAAACGGTTTCAGGGCTGCGAGCCGATGAAGAGGTCCTCGCGGGTGTCTGGGGCGAGCCGCTGCGGGTTCTGGATGCGCTCTTCTTTGAATCGATGTGAAATCAGCGAATTCCTACTCATCCCTCAGCGTCGCAGCCGGCCTCAGTGTCGCAGCCGGATCGATCCGCGCGATTCGCTGACTCGGATAGAATCATTTCTCACCAAAATGATGCATAATGGCGCCATGAGGACGGCCAGTAAGACCGTTAGACAGAGCGTTAGCTTGCCGGCGGCCGTTGCGGCACAGGTTCGGACTTTGGCAAAGAGCCGGCGATTGAGTTCAAACCGCATGCTCGTGGAACTGATCGAAAACGGAATTGAGGCGGAAAAGAGAAAACAGCAGGAGTTCTTTCAGTTAGCCGAGCGCTTCCGCGCCGCAAAGGATTCGGATGAGGCGAAACGGCTCGGCGATCAATTGGGACGCCTGGTTTTTGGCGGCTGACGCCCAGAATCGGCGCCCGAAGTCCCGCACGGGGATTGGTAGAGGATTTCGGCTCGTTCAAGCTTTGCGGTCACGGGCCTTTACCGAAGACCTTTTTGCGCCGGGGACAAGTAGCCAAAGGCGCGGCCGTCTGAACCGTTCGGCGCGTCCGCTACCATAGCTTTTCTATGCACAATCTCGATCGCCGCGATTGGATAAAACTGCTCGGCGTACTGGCCGCTGCCACGACCTCTCCGGCCCAAACCCCGCAAACCCCACCGGCGCCGCCGGCGCCGCCCGCCCCACCCGCCCCACCGCCGCGCGTCTCGAAAGAGCAGATACAAACCGCCCTGCGCCTGATCGGCCTCGAATTCGAGGACGCCAAACTCGACATGATGCTGCCCAACGTGAATCGCGCGCTCAGCAATTATGAGGAGCTGCGCAAGCTCGTCATCCCCTTGGATACCGAACCGGCCACGCGCTTCTATCCCACTCGCCCCCAACCAATCAAGTCCGCGCGTTTCACGCCGACACCTGTAAAACCGCGCCGCTTTGAGGATCTCGATCAACTCGCCTTTGAACCCGTCACGAATCTTGCGCCGCTCATCAAAGCACGCCGGGTCACATCCACCGAGTTGACCAAAATGTACCTGGCGCGTTTGAAACAATACGCTCCCAAATTGCTCTGCGTCATCACGTACACGGACGACCTCGCGCTCGAGCAAGCCGCACGCGCCGACCACGAGATCCGCCGCGGTAAATACCGCGGACCCTTGCACGGCATCCCCTGGGGCGCCAAAGATTTGTTCTCGGTCAAGGGAATCCGCACCACTTGGGGCGCCGAACCCTACCAAAACCAGGTGTTCGATTACAACGCGACCGTGGTCGATCGCCTCGAACAAGCCGGCGCCGTCCTGCTGGCCAAGCTATCGATGGGCGCGCTGGCGCAGGGGGGCCTGTGGTTCGGAGGCATGACCAAAACGCCGTGGAATCTCGAACAGACCTCCAGCGGCTCTTCCGCCGGTTCCGCGTCGTCTACCGCCGCGGGCCTGGTTGGGTTTTCTCTCGGCACGGAAACGCTGGGCTCCATTATTTCTCCTTCCACCCGCTGCGGCTGTGCCGGCTTGCGGCCGACCTACGGACGCGTCAGCCGCTTCGGCGCCATGAGCTTGAGTTGGACCATGGATAAGGTCGGCCCCATCTGCCGTTCGGTGGAAGACTGTGCGTTGGTTCTGCGCGCCATTCATGGATCCGACGGCAAAGACCTTTCGGTGGTCGACGCGCCTTTCGATTGGCAGCCCAGGCTTGGTCTCAGAGCCTTGCGCATTGGCTTGCTCAAAGCCGAGTTCGACCGCCTTCCCAAAGACACGAAGCCTTTGTACGACCAGGCGATCGCCGACCTGACGCGGGCCGGCGCAAAACTGATCCCCGTCGCGCTGCCGGATTTCAATGCCAATCCACTCCGCGTAATCCTTAGCGCCGAAGGGGCGGCTGCCTTCGACGATCTCACGCGGGAGGGCGGTATCGATCTGCTCAAAGGCCAATCTCCGGGCGATTGGCCCAACAGCTTTCGCAGCTCGCGCGTCATTCCCGCGGTCGAGTACATCCGCGCCCAACGCGCCCGCACGCTTCTGGCGCGGCATGTCGACCGCTTTATGGCCGATTGGGATGTGCTGGTTTCGCCGTCATTCACGAGTCTGTTGCTGGTGACCAATCTCACCGGTCATCCGCAGCAAGTGGTCCCTTGCGGATTCAACGGCGGCCTGCCCGCCAGCATCGTTTTTACCGGCAAACTCTATCGGGAAGGCGCTCCCATGCGTGTCGCGCGGGCTTATGAGCAGGCTACGCAATGGCACAAGATGCACCCGCGAATGTAGCGTGCATTCAACCGCGGCAAATCACTCAGGCAGTTCGACGACAGCCGCCGCGCTCCGTCCGCCGGGACCTTTGCGGAGGGGCGCCCGGACCCCGGGCCCCGGCTCCTCCAACTCCGGTTCGCGTTTCAGCCAGCGGCGAATCGCTGCGAAAAGAGTCGTGATTGACTTCATCAGGTCTCCTAAACTAAATTTCAACTTAGCAGATTCAGAATCCCGCCGCCGAGGCTAACCGCGCGCAGTTTCTCTCGTCCAAAGCCCCGAATGGTCCGATCACGCTGGCTCCGCTTGATATTGTGGCTGGTCCTGCCAGCCATGCTGCCGGCGCAAACCGCCCGCCTCCGGATCACCATGAATAGCGCGGAAGCCGAGGCCGCTCTCGCCATTCTCGAAAAAGAGGGCCCGATCGCGGACTCCGACTGGCAGCAACTGTTTCGCTCCGAAGGCTACATCCGGCTCCAGAAGCGGGAAGCGTCGATGCACCGCCCGTTCACCGATTCCAGCTTTCAGACGTTTCTCTCGTCCGCGGAAACGCGCCGGCAGGCTCGTCAACTCCGAGCCACTCTCGAAGCCTGGAAACAAGCCTCGCTCGAGCAAGCGGCAGCGCTGGCATTTGCTTACCTCCCGCCGGATTCCACCATCCACGCCACCATTTACCCGGTCATCAAGCCACTCAAGAACTCGTTCGTGTTTGAAACCGAAACCAACCCTGCCATCTTTCTTTATTTGGATCCGCACCGCTCTCAGGCGCAGTTCACGAACACGGTTGCTCATGAACTGCACCACATTGGTTTTGCCACTTCCTGTCCGCCCGCCGGCGTGCAAGAAAAATGGAATGCGCTGCCAACCCCGATTCGGGCGTTGCACCGCTGGATCGGCGCCTACGGCGAAGGATTCGCCATGCTCGCCGCGGCCGGCGGACCCGATGCCGACCCACAGCCGGCGGACCGCTCCGAATGGAACCAGGAACAGGAAAACTTCAACCAGGAGCTTTCCAGCCAAGATCAGTTCTTTCTGCAAATACTTGATGGACAAATCGCGGACAGCGCCGTTATTGACGATAAAATGGCGTCTTATTTCGGAAATCAGGGCCTGTGGTACGCCGTCGGCTGGAAGATGGCGGTGACGATCGAACACGCTTTGGGACGCAATCGCCTGATCCAGGCCATGTGCCGGCAGGACTCGTTGCTCGCTACCTACAACGAGGCGGCAACCATCGAAAATCGTGACGCCGCCAGCAAGCTGCGGCTTTGGTCGGCTAAATTGGCGATGGGCCTCGAAACTGGATCGCAGAATCCGCGGCGATGATGCAACGTGGCCATTGCTTCCGCTCCCTGACGGTCGCGGCTCGGTTACGCCTTCGCGGGCGGCGGCCCGATTTACGCCTTCCCGAGCGGCGGCTCGATTTACGCTTTCGCGAGCGGCGGCCCGATTTACGCCTTGGCGGGCGGCGGCCCGGTTACGCCTTTCCGAGCCGCGACCGTGAGGGAGCGGTTGGATTGGCTACACCAGCTTCGCGTTCAAGGTGATCTTGGTGTTGTACAACTTTGAGACCGGACAGTTGGCTTTGGCCCCTTCCGCGGCCTTCTCAAACCCCTCCGGCGTCGCGCCCGGGACTTTCGCTTCCACTTCCAGGTGGCTCTCCGTGATGCCGAAACCCTCTCCGCTCTTTTCCAGTGAAATGCTGCACGCGGTTTGAATCCGCTCGGCCGTCAATCCAGCCTGATTCAAGACCGCCGACAGCGCCATGGAAAAGCAGCCCGCATGCGCCGCGGCGAGAAGTTCTTCCGGGTTAGTGCCCACGCCGTTTTCAAAACGCGTGCTGTACGAGTATTGAGCGTCTTTCAAGGTCGTGCTCTGGGTCGAGATCGAACCCTTACCATCCTTGATTCCACCCTGCCATACTGCCGAAGCCTGCCGTTTCACAAATACACCTCCAGAACGTAGTGTGACACGCCGCTCATTTGCTAAACTCACTGCGTGCCCGCCGTCCTAACAGAGCAGGCCTATTCTCGCGCGGAAGTCCGGCGGTTGCTCGGCGTTTCCGATCAACAACTCCGAAGCTGGCAAAAGCAGAACTTCATTCCCGCCGCGTCCTCGTTTTCGTTTTCCGACTTGCTAGCCATGCGAACTTTGGCCGCGTTGCGCAAGAACCGCATCCCTGCCGCGCAGATTCGCAGAGCGGTAAACGCCGTGCGCTCGCAGATGAAGGAAATCGAAAATCCGCTCACGGAACTGAGGGTCTATTCACAGGGCAAACGCGTTCGCGTGCAGTTCGGTAAACAGACCATGGAAGTCTCAGGCCAGTTGATTCTGGACTTCAGCGAAGAGGAACTCAACAAGCTGGTCTCGTTTCCGGAACGGGGCCCGGAGACGGAGAAGCCCGCGGAACGGAACAAGAAGCGGATCGAGGCCGAGCACTGGTTTGAAGAAGGATTGCTCCTCGAGCAGCAGGGCGCCCAGGTGGAAGAAATCATTCACGCCTATGAAAAGGCCTCGGAGTTGGACCCGTCATCCGCCGGAGCGCTGGTCAATTTGGGAACCGTCTACTTTAACCTTCGCGCCTATCGCCAAGCCGAACAACAATATCGCAAAGCGCTGGAGGTGGACGCCAACTACGCGCTGGCGCACTTCAACCTGGGCAATCTCTTTGACGAGCGCAACGATCGCGCCAAGGCCCTGTTTCATTACCAGGCGGCGTTGCGCATCCATCCCAACTACGCCGACGCCCACTACAATATTGCGCTGCTGTACCAATCCACTAATCAACCGATGAAGGCGGTGCGCCATTGGAAGCACTATCTAAAGCTCGACCCCAACAGCAACTGGGCGGCGATTGCGCGCCGCGAGCTGGAGCGCCTGCGCGACCTAACCATCGTTCGCAACAACCGGCTGGATTAAAAACCGGGGACGGACGAGACGTTCCCCAGAATTGTCTCCATAAAACAGAGCTTACACTGGTGATAGGAGTTTGCCATGTATGTGATTACAGGAGCCGCGGGGAACACCGGAAGCGTGGTCGCAGAGAGATTGCTCGCACAAGGAGAGAAAGTGCGTGTGGTGGGGCGCGACTCGAAGCGGCTGGAACGATTCACGCAGAAGGGTGCGGATCCGTTCATCGCCGATGCGACCGATGCCGGCGCTCTCACGAACGCGTTTGCCGGCGCGAAAGCCGTGTACGCCATGATCCCTCCGAATATTGCATCCCCGGACGTTCGCGGCTATGAGGAGAGCGTAAGCGACGCCTTGCGCTTCGCGATCGAGAATAACGGGATAAAGTATGCCGTGGTTCTGAGCAGCGTCGGCGCGGACAAGCCGGATGGTACGGGTCCCGTGGCCGGGCTATACAGTCTCGAGAAGAAACTGGAAGGAATTTCCGGGTTAAATGCCCTCTTTCTGCGAGCGGGCTACTTCATGGAAAACCTTCTGCCCCAGGCTGGCGTGATTAAGTCCATTGGCAGTATGGCCGGCCCGGTCAAAGAGGACTTGCCCTTGCCAATGATCGCCACGCGCGATATCGGCGCCTTTGCAGCCGAAGCCCTATTGAAATTGGATTTCGTTCGAAAAAGCACGAGGGAATTGCAAGGACCTCGCGACGTCACTTACGCAGAAGTTGCGAAGATCGTGGGCGCGGCGATTGGCAGGGCCGACCTTACTTATGCGCTCGTGCCACCGGCGCAGTTGAAGCCGGTGCTGATGCAGATGGGGATGTCGTCCAACATGGCAGACCTGTTGCTCGAGATGGCTGGTGCGCTCAATTCGGGCCACATGAAGATGCTGGAACCGCGCTCTCCCGCGACCACGACACCGACAACTTTAGAAACTTTCGTGGCCGAAATTTTCTTGCCGGCCTATCGAGCGAAAGCATCCGCCGCGTAAAACCGGGGACGGACGAGACGTTCCCCAGTTACGCTGTATAGTGTCGTCGTGGCTCAGAAAGCTGGGGTAATTTGCAAGACTTGCGGAGAAGGAATCGAGATCGAGGATGAGTATATTCCAGGCATCCAAGGCGCGAAACTGGCCGCCAGCTTCTACCAGCCAGCCCTGAGGACGGTAGATTTTTCGAATAGTGCGTGGCAAAAAACATTGATCTGCGCCAATCCCGCTTGCCGGAAAACGCACGAGTACAGAGGTGGCGATCTGCGCCTTTACGACGACTGAGCCTCCGGAGCGCGACCCGGCATTGAGCCGTTTTGCCAACCGCGTAACGCTATCCTAAACCTTAGAGGACATTTTGCAACGGATCGCTTTTGCATTTCGCAGTTTCTTCGCTATTCTGTTCAGCGGCCAGCTCCCGGCGGACATCGCGCAGGCGTTTGGTTTCGTGACGCCGCCGCCTCCGCCCAAGCCGGTGCCGGTCGTAAAGCCGTCCGACGGCGCGCTGCAGATC
Organism: Bryobacterales bacterium; assembly: GCA_963836595.1. Classification (GTDB taxonomy): domain Bacteria; phylum Acidobacteriota; class Terriglobia; order Bryobacterales; family Bryobacteraceae; genus DATFZA01. Next base: position 185,962 of record CAWIKC010000001.1, on the reverse strand, counting down.
CTGGGCATCCTGCAACGCGACGCCCGGCTGATCGATTTTCTGATGGAGGACATCTCGCCCTATTCCGACGACCAGATCGGCGCCGCGGCGCGCAACCTGCATGACCAGAGCCGCGAGACGCTGCAGCGTTACCTGCACCTGATCCCCGTGGTTGACGGTGTGGAGGGCGTCTTCACCAAACTCGAAACCAACGACCCGGCCGCCATCAAGCTGCTGGGCAACGTCCCGGCCAAGGGCAAAGCTCCGGGCGGTTTGCTCCGTCACCGCGGCTGGAGGGCCGACAAAATCGACCTGCCGCCGCTGATTGCGAGCCAGAACATGACGATTCTTGCGCCCGCCGAAATCGAAATCGAGTAGAATTCGTTTTGTCCCAGAGCACCTTTCATCACATCGTTGGAATCGACCTCGGCACCACCAATTGCAGCCTGTCGCATGCGGAAGGTGAGGCGTCCTCCGACACTCCGGCCATCGAAACCAGCACCATTGCTCAGTTGGTCAATCCCGGCGAGGTCCGCGAAGAAACGCTGCTGCCTTCGTTTCTCTACCTCGCCGGCGCGAATGAATTTCCCGAGGGGTCGCTGGATCTGCCGTGGCGCACTGGCGTCGGGCCGCTCGTGGGCGTCCTCGCGCAGAAGCGCGGCACGGAGAGTCCCGGCCGCCTGATCTCCTCCGCCAAGAGCTGGCTCTCGTATGCTGGCGTCGATCGCGGCGCTCCCATTTTGCCTTTGAATGCTCCCGAAGGCACGGCCAAGTTGTCGCCGGTCGATGTTTCGCGCGAGTATTTAGCGCACATGCGCAATGCCTGGGATTCTAGTCATGCCGAGTCGCCTTTCGGCCAGCAGCAGATTCTCGTGACCGTGCCCGCGTCTTTCGATGCCGTGGCGCGCGAGTTGACTCTCAAGGCCGCCGAAGAAGCCGGTTACGGCCCTAACGTATTGTTGCTGGAGGAACCGCAGGCGGCCTTCTACGCCTGGATTCAGCGTCACCCCGACTGGCGCGAGCGCGTCACCGTGGGCGATCTCATCCTCGTTGTCGACATCGGCGGCGGCACCACCGACTTCACGCTGATCGCCGTGACCGAGAGCCAGGGCGAACTGCAATTGGAACGCGTCGCGGTGGGCGAGCATCTGCTGCTGGGCGGCGACAACATCGATCTGGCGTTGGCGCGTTTTGTCGAACAGCAGTTGACCGCCAAAGGGACCAAGCTCGATTCGTTACAACTCTACGCCCTTTGGCAGCAGTGCCGCGTGGCTAAGGAGAAACTGCTCGAAGGCGGACCAGCCGAGCAGGCGGTAACGATCCTGGGCAAAGGCACGGGCCTGGTGGGCGGCGCCATCAAAGCCAAGCTCAAGCGCGACGACGTCAACACTATTTTGCTGGATGGATTTTTGCCGCTGACCAATAGTCAGGACATGCCGCAACGCGCGCGCCGCGCGGCTTTGCAGGAGATCGGCCTGCCCTACGCTGTCGACGCGGCCATCACGCGGCACTTGGCAAGATTTCTGCGCCAACAGGCCGCCGCCTCCGAGCACGGCAGCGTGCGCCGCGGCGCGAGCGGCCTCGCTTGTCCCACGCACATTCTCTTCAACGGCGGTGTCCTCCGCTCCGAGATCGTCCGCAAGCGCATTCTTGAAACGCTGGATAGCTGGCTTCAGCAAGAGGGCATGCAGCCGGTAAAGCCGCTGCTGGGTGAAGATCTGATGCATGCCGTGTCGCGCGGGGCCGCGTACTACGGTCTGTCTCGCCAAGGCAAAGGCGTGCGTATCCGCGGCGGCGTTCCGCGAACCTATTACGTCGGGATTGAAACCGCCATGCCTGCGGTGCCCGGCATGGCTGCGCCACTCAAGGCGCTGACCGTTGCGCCGTTCGGCATGGAAGAAGGAACCGGCGTGAAGATCGAAGGCCGCGAGTTCGGCCTGGTCGTCGGCGAACCCGCGGAGTTCCGCTTTTTCAATTCAGCCACGCGAAAGAACGATGCGCCCGGTGTGATGATTGACGCGGTTACCGACGAGTTTCTGGAGCTTTCTCCGGTAGAAGTGACGCTCACCGCCGACGGGCAATCCGGCGATCATGTACCAGTGACATTAGAAACCGTGGTCACCGAGACAGGCATGTTGCAACTGTGGTGCGCCGCTCGCGACGGCCGCCGCTGGAAGCTGGAGTTTAATGTTAGAGAGCGAGTAGCCAGTTCATGAACGCCGGCACAAATACGCCGTCCTATCGGACACCTCCCCGGCGCCCATTACTAGCCCCGACCGTGAGGGAGGGGACCGATCCGGCCGCCGAAATCGGCGAACCCGCCGCGCTGGTCCCGTCGGAACCCGCGCCCTCCATTCGCGATAGCCACCGCTGGACGCTGGAGACCATCATGGAGCGCACGGCCAGCCCATGAACATCGGCATCGATTTGGGCACCACCAATTCCGCCCTCGCGTTTGTCGATTCGCGCGCGGCCGAACTCGACGACTACCCGGAAATACACGTTCTCTCGATGCCGCAGTACGTCGCGCCGGGGCAGAAGGAAGACCGCCGGACACTCCCCTCATTTCTGTTTGTTGGCGACCAGATCTACATCGGCGCCTATGCCCGCGAACAGGGCGCGCTGGTCCCGACCAAATCGGTGCACTCCGCCAAATCCTGGCTTTCCAATCCGGAAGTGGACCGCACCGCGAAGGTGCTGCCGTGGGACGCGCAGGAGGGCGGCCGCGAGTTTTCGCCGGTCGATGTGGCGGGCAAATATCTCGCTCACATGCGCGAGGCCTGGGACACAGCGCACCCGGATGCGCCGCTGGCCCAGCAGGACATCGTGCTCACCGTGCCCGCGTCTTTCGATGAAGAAGCGCGCGAACTAACGGTCGCCGCGGCGCATGAAGCGGGCCTCGAAAAGCTGACTCTCGTTGAGGAGCCGGCGGCGGCGTTTTATTCCTGGATCGCCAATCATCTCGCTCAATCCCAGAAGAGTTTGTTTGACGGGCAACTGGTGCTGGTCTGCGATGTGGGCGGCGGAACCAGCGACTTCACGCTGATCCGTGTCAACCGGCAAGGCGACCGCGTGGAGTTCACCCGCACCGCGGTGGGCAAGCATCTGCTCCTGGGCGGCGACAACCTCGATCTCACGCTGGCGTGGCTGGTAGAAGCCAAAATCGGCGCACAGTTGTCCATCCGCCAGCGTAGCGCTCTGCGCCGCCAGTGCGCCGCGGCCAAAGAGCGCATGTTGGCCGATCCCCATCTGAAGAGCGTCGATATTACTGTTCTGGGCGCGGGCTCTTCGCTGATCGGCGGCACGCTCAAGACCGAGATCACGCGCGAAGAGACACTCGAATTGACTCTCGATGGCTTTCTTCCTTTCTGCGACCTCCACGACAAACCCAAGGAAGAAAAACGCAGCTTATTCCGCGAACTTGGGTTGCCGTATGTCTCCGATCCCGCGGTTACGCGCCACCTCGCCGCATTCCTGAGCGCCAATGAAGACGCCAAGCCGGACGCAATTCTCTTCAACGGCGGCTTTTTCATTCCCGACATCTGCCGTCAGCGCGTGGCGGATGTGATGGAGCGCTGGTATGGGCGCAAGCCGCTGGTGTTGGAGAATCGCGACCTCGATCTGGCGGTAGCCGTCGGCGCGGCCTATTATTCCTACGCGCGCTCCACCGGCGCGGGCGTCATCGTTCGTGGCGGCTTGCCGCGATCGTATTATGTCGGCGTTGGAGAAACGGACGCGGTCTGCATCATGCCGCGCGGTACCGAAGAAGGTCAACGGCTCGAACTCGACACGCAGGACATCCAACTGGTCGCCAACAAACCGGTATCGTTCCGCCTGTTCAGTTCGCTGAGCCGGGTGGACGATAAACTGGGCGACTTGATTAAGACCAGCGCCGATCCCGATTTGCATTTGCATGCGCCTCTCAATGCCGTGATTCGTTTCGGAAAAGCGGGCGAACGTCTGGTGCCGGTGAAACTGCGCGCCGACCTGACGCAAGTGGGCACGCTCGAACTATGGGCAGATTCGAAAGTGAGCGAGCACAACTGGCGCCTGCAATTTGAACTGCGCAAAACCGCGGCAGCCCGTCCTTCCAAGCCCGCGGCCGTAGTCAGCGATGAGGGCGTATTGCAATGTGAAGCGCTGATCGCCGCGGCGTTTCAAGCCGGAGCTTTTCAGGCCGGATTGGCGCAAGAAGAATTGCCCGCCAAGCTGGAGCAGGCGCTCGGGCTCGGCAGGAACTCCTGGCCGTTGACGGCGATCCGGCGCTTCTCCGACAAAATGTTGGAACTCGCGGACGGCCGCAAGAAGTCGGCCGGGCATGAAATGCGCTGGCTCAATTTGTGCGGCTTTTGTCTGCGCCCGGGATTCGGTTATCCGGGCGACGATTATCGTTTGGAGCAGACGCGCCGCATCTACGCTTCCGGGCTGGCGTTTGGAAACCAGGTGCAAAACGAAATCGACTGGTGGATTTTCTGGGGCCGCGTCGCCGGCGGTTTCAACAAGAACCAGCAGGTGGATGTGTTCCAGCGCCTGTCTCCATTCCTGCTTCCCCGCGGCTCTAAGAAAGCCCCGCGCGTGAACAATAGCTTGCTGCGCGAGATGTGGCGCACCGCCGCCAGCCTGGAATTGCTGCCGCTGCAAACCAAGACCCAGCTTGGTGACGCGCTGGCTGCGCGCATCAAAGCAGGCGAGTTTCGCGAAACCGGTCTCTGGTGTCTTTCGCGCATCGGCGCGCGCCGCTTGTTTTACGGGCCCATCAATCAGGTGTTGCCTCCGGCCACGGCGACGCGCTGGCTGGAAGTTTTACTCAAAGTGCCGCACGCCGCCGACGCGCTGGTGGCGCTGGCTCGCCGGGTGGGCGACGTATCGCGGGACGTCGCTCCAGCTACGTTGGAGATGGTCCGCCGCGCAATTCCCGAAACGCTGGTTGCCGCGCTCGAGGGTGAAGAGCAGGAGGACCTCGGCAAGGTTTTTGGCGAAGAGCTGCCGTCGGGTCTGGTGGCGGCGTCCGCCTCGTGAACAACGCCTCGTGAACTCCGCTTGTGAAAAATGCCTCGTGACTGAAGACCAAATCACCGCCCGGCTGCGGCGGCACGCGCCCTTGATCGGCGACGATTGCGCCGTCATCAAAGCGCCGGCCGGCAGAGATCTGCTCTTCACGACCGACTTCACCATTGAGGGTGTTCACTTCACGCGCGACCTGCCCGCCGAGCAGGTGGGTCATCGCGCGCTGCTGCGCGGGTTGAGCGACATCGCCGCCATGGGGGGCGCCCCGAAGTACTGCCTGGTTTCGCTCGCGGTCGCTCCCTGGGCCGGAGACCGGTGGATTGACGACTTCTATCGGGGTCTGCTGGCATTGGCCGGCCAGCACAAAATGAAGCTCGCGGGCGGCGACCTGTCCCACGCCTCGCAGGTGGTTGCGGACATCGTGGTCTACGGAGTGGTGCCGACCGGTAAGGCCCTCACGCGATCCGGAGCGCGGCCGGGCGATCAGATTTGGGTCACGGGCGCGCTGGGTGGCTGGCATCACCAACTTCATCCCGAGCCGCGGCTTGCCGCTGGCCGCAAACTGTTAAACCGGGCCACCGCCTGCATAGACATCACCGACGGTCTGGCGCTCGATCTGCACCGGCTGTGTCTGGCGTCCCGCGTCTCGGCTGAAATCGAAAACATACCATTACTCGAGCACGCCACGCTTGACGAAGCCTTGTTCGATGGCGAGGATTACGAGCTGGTTTTCACATCCCGGATGCGCACCAACCCTGGCATGTGGATTGGCTCGATTGTCAAAGGCGAGCCCGGCAAGGTACTGTATCAAGGCAGTCCCTTGTTAGCGCGAGGCTATGACCACTTCCAACATCGTTCTTGATTTAATCGACGCGTTTCGCCACTCGAAAACCATGTTCGCCGCGGTCGAGATGGGCATCTTCGACGGCGTCCGCCCCACCGGGTACAAGCAACTCACCAGGCTTCTCGACGCCTGCATTTCGCTAGGTCTATTGAAGAGGCAGGGCGACGGTTACGTCAACACCGAAGCCGCCGACCGATATTTGCGTTCCGACAGCCCGGACACGCTGGCCGGATACATCCGCTACTCCAACCGCGCGTTGTATCCGATGTGGGGTCATCTCGAAGACGCGCTCCGCGAAGGCTCCAGCCGCTGGAAGCAAGTGTTTGGCAGTGACGGCGCGATGTTCGATCACTTCTATCAAACCGACGACGCCATGCGGCAGTTTCTGCTCGGCATGCACGGATTTGGCCAGATCAGTTCTCCGGCTGTGGTTGCCGCCTTTGACCTCAGCCGCTTCGAGCATCTGGTCGACTTAGGCGGCGCGACCGGTCACCTCGCCGCAGCCGCGCAAGCGCGCTATCCGCATTTGAAGACCACGGTTTTCGATCTTCCCAAAGTAGCGGCGCTGTTTCCTCACGTCAGGCCGGGTGATTTTTTCACCGATCCGCTGCCGCCGGCCGACCTCTATGCCCTCGGCCGCATCCTGCATGATTGGTCAGATGAAAAATGCCGTGAATTGTTAGGCAGGATCTACACCGCGCTGCCAGCGGGCGGCGGTCTGCTGATCGCCGAGAAACTACTCAGCGACACCAATCTCGCAGCCCAGATGCAAAATCTAAATATGCTCGTGGTCACTGAAGGCCGGGAGCGGACCGCCGAGGAGTACGCGGCGCTGTTGCAGGGCGCCGGTTTCCGCCACGTCGAGCACCGCATTACGGGCGCACCGCTCGACGCCACACTAGCGACCAAGTAGGGTCGTTTTCTGAAACAGGGCATATCATGTCCCTATGCCCCTCGATGCGCAGTCCCAAGCAGTTTTGGATATGATGGCGGCGGCAGGTTTTCCGCCGATTGAGAATACCACTCCCGAGACGGCGCGTGAACTTCGCGCCACGCTTCGCTCCAGCTTCTCCGCCTTAGCCGGCAACGTTCCCGAAGTCGCCCACGTGGAGGACCGCACGGTTGGCGGCGTTCCGGTAAGAGTGTACTGGCCGCAAGCGGTAAACCCGCTGCCGATTCTGGTTTACTTTCACGGCGGCGGGTGGGTGCTGGGCGATGTCGAGACCTATGATGCCGTCTGCCGCGCCCTCACGCTTGCTTCGGGTTGCATAGTCGCCTCGGTCGATTATCGCCTGGCGCCCGAACATCCCTATCCGGCGGCGCTGGAAGATTGTTACGCAGTTACCAAATACATCGCCGAAAATGCGCACGAGTTTGGCGCCGACGCGGGGCGTCTCGCCGTGGGCGGCGACAGCGCGGGCGGTAATCTCGCTGCGGCAGTGACCTTGCTAGCGCGCGAACAAGGCGGTCCTGGCCTTCACTTTCAGCTATTGATTTATCCGGCCACCGACTACTCCGCCGACACCGGCTCCATCGAAGAATTCGCGGAAGGCCATTTTTTGACCCGCGCCGGACTGCAGTGGTTCTGGCTGCAATACGCCTCGCATGCCGAGAACGGGCTGAATCACTTCGTTTCGCCGATCAACGCCGCGGACCTGAGTAGTCTGCCTCCGGCCTTTGTGATCACCGCCGAATGCGACGTGTTGCGCGACCAGGGAGAAGCGTACGCGCAGCGCCTGGAAGACGCGGGCGTGCCGGTTCGGCTCAAACGCTACCACGGCGCGATCCATGGCTTCTTCAACATGGCGGGCCTGCTCGATACGGGCAAAGAGGCGCTCTCCGACGCCGGGGCCGCACTCTGGAACACGCTGGGCGCGCGCGCTGCGACTGCGGGCGAGGTGTATTAAATGACGAATCCATACGCATCCAACCTGGGTGGCCGCGATCCTCTGACGGTGATTGCGGCCACCGGAGATCAGTTGCAGGTTCTATTGGAAAAGCTGGGCAAGGACGGCTGGGAGCGGCCCTGGGCCCCGGGCAAATGGAACACGCGGGAAGTGCTCACTCATCTGGCGGACACGGAAATGGTATTTGCGTTCCGCATCCGTCAAACCCTAGCCGAACCAGATCACGTGATTCAGCCGTTTGACCAAACCGCCTGGTCGCACCAGTACGCCGCCTATGACGCGGCCAGCGCTCTGAACGTGTTCAGAACCGTGCGTGCTTGGAACCTGGCGCTGCTGCGTACTCTGCCAAAAGAGGCGTTCGCGAAAAGCGTCACCCACCCGGAGCGCGGAACCATGACGCTGCAAACGATCGTCGAGACCATGGGCGGGCACGACCTCAATCATCTGCACCAGGTGCAGCAAGCAGCGGCGTAATCGCTACAATAGCAGTTTGCTCATTCCATGACCAAAATACAGCTTCAGTACGACTTTGTGCGCCCGCTGACCGACGCCGATAGCAAAGGCATCTCCGACGTTCACGGTTATTACGGCTTCTTTCGCGTGCAGCCGACTTCGTCGCTGGACAAGCTCGATGTCGAGTATGACGCGTCCCGCCTCAGCGAGAAGGATGTGGAATCCGTACTGGTGCGCTATGGCGTTCCGATTCGCCGTAAGTGGACCGTCTAATTTTTGTGGGGCCGATTCTTAGCCTGCCCGCTGCGGTTTACACATTTTGTCAGCCCCGAACGTGAGTGAGGGGAAGGGCGAATTGCACAGGCGTAAGCTGTGAGTTAGCCTGCGAAGCGGCAGGTTATCAATTGAGTCACCTGTGGGGCAGTGTAAGCTGTAAACGTGGCGAAGCGCGCCGGACCTCTCGACGAGTACTCTCGCAAGCGCTCCTTCGACAAAACTCCCGAGCCGGCTCCGCAACCGGCGGCAGAGGCCGCGAGCGGCAACTTCTTTTGCGTCCAAAGGCACGATGCTACGCGTTTGCATTACGACTTCCGGCTGGAGATCGATGGCACTCTGAAGTCCTGGGCCGTTCCGAAGGGCCCGAATCTTCAACCGCTTTCCAAACAACTGGCCATGCATGTAGAAGATCATCCCCTCGACTACGGCAATTTCGAAGGCAATATTCCCAAAGGCGAGTATGGCGGCGGCAGCGTGATGCTGTGGGATCGCGGCACATTTGAGTTAGTGGGCGACGCGCCTGGCGAGGAGCAGATCAAGCGCGGCGATCTGAAGTTCCGGCTGCATGGCGAGAAGCTCAAGGGCGAGTTTGCGCTGGTGTTGATGAAAGGCCGCGGCAAGGGCAACGAGTGGCTGATCATCAAGAAGAAGGACGAGTACGCGGAACCGGATTGGAACATTGAGGACTACGCTTACAGCGTCCTGACCGGCCGCACGCAGCAGGAAATCGCCGACGATCTTCCCACGAAAAAAAAAAGTAAGCAGGCGGCCGCCAAAGTAAATCTTCCGGGCGCGGTGTCCGCTCCCGTCCCCAAGAGCGTCGAACCCATGCTCGCGTCCCTGGTGGATCAACCCCCGACCGGCGGCGATTGGCTCTACGAAGTCAAGTGGGATGGCGTGCGAGCGCTCTGTTTCATCGAAGACGGCAAGCTCCGTATTTTTTCCCGTACTGGCAAACGGTGTGACGCGCAATACCCGGAACTCAGCGTACTGCCGCACTATGTGCAAGCCGGCACAGCGGTGCTCGATGGCGAGATCGCGGTGCTGGACGAGAACGGACGGTCGAGCTTCAGTCTGATTCAGCCGCGCATCGGCGTAGGCGACCCCAACAGTGTCGCGCATCTGGCGCGGTCGACCCCCGTGACGTTGTTCCTGTTCGACCTCTTGTATCTCGACGGATTCGATTTGCGCGGAGTTCCCTTGGAAGAACGCCGGCGGCTGTTAGAAGAGATCGTACGTCCAGCCGATCATATCCGCATTTCCGGCCAATTCGAGACCGACGGAAAAGTGATGCTCGAAGCTGCCCGCGAACGCGGCCTCGAAGGCATTCTCGCCAAACGGCGCGGCAGCAAGTATGAAGGCCGGCGCAGCCACAGTTGGCTCAAGCTGAAAGTCACGTCGCAGCAGGAGTTCGTGATCGCTGGATTCACCGCGGGCGAGCGAAGTTATTTCGGCGCGCTGGTGCTGGGTTTATATGAGAATGGCAAACTGGTGCACGCGGGCCAGGTTGGCGCCGGCTTCAATGACAAGTCTCTGAAAGACATCTTCGCCCGGCTGGAGCCGTTGGTCACGGTCGAGAGTCCGTTGCACGGAAAAGCGAAAGTGCCGCGCGCAGTCACCTGGGTCAAGCCAGAACTCGTAGCGCAGGTCAAGTTTCTGGAATTTACGCCGGACGGTTTGCTGCGGGCGCCCGTGTTTCTGGGACTGCGGACGGATAAGGACCCGCGCGAATGTGTTAGGGAACAAGCGGAGGAGGTAACGCAAGCGGTGCGCGAATCCACACCCAAAACGAAAGGTCCGTTGATCGCCAAGAATTCTCCCAATGAACTGGTGCTGGAGATCGACGGCCGCAGCCTGAAGTTCACCAATCTTCACAAGATTTTCTATCCCGCGGAGAAGATCACCAAGGGCGATCTGATCGACTATTATGATTCGGTCTCCCACCTGATTCTGCCCCATCTGCGCGATCGCCCGTTGTCGCTGAAGCGCTATCCGAACGGCATCGACGAGCCGTTTTTCTTTCAGAAACATGCGGAAAACAAATTCGCCGATTGGGTCCGCATCCAGCCGATTTATTCAGAAGAGCGCAAGGCGGACATCGAATGGGTAATCTGTAACGATCGCTCCACGCTCCTGTATCTGACCAACCTGGCTTGTATCGACCAGAATCCCTGGATGAGCCGCGTCGGTTCGCTGGAGCATCCCGACTTTGCGTTGATCGATCTCGATCCGACCGAAGGCTGCCCTTACGATCGTATTGTGCAGGCCGCGCAGATTGTCCGCGGCAAACTGCAGACGGTGGGCCTGGAGGGTTACCCGAAGACGACCGGCGGCGACGGAATGCATATCTATGTTCCGCTGCAACCGATCTACACCTACGAGCAAGTGCGCACGTTCGCGGAGTTACTCTCGGTGCTGGTGATTCAGGAAGAACCGGACCTGTTTACAACGCCTCGCGCGGTATCGAAACGCAAGAAGGAGCGGGTCTATTTCGACTATTTGCAGATCGCGTCGTCCAAAACAATTTCGGCGCCGTATGTAGTGCGAGCCTATGCGGGCGCGCCGGTGGCAACGCCGCTCGATTGGAAAGAGGTGAAGAAGGGCCTGCTGCCCTCTGAATTCACACTCCGCAACGCGCCCCACCGGTTTGAGAAGGTGGGTGATTTGTTCGCGCCGGTGTTGGAGAATCTGCAGCGGATGGAACCGGCTCTGGAAAAGATCGGAAAGCTGGTCTAGACGGGTCCTAGCCCTCGTCGAGGACAGGTAGTATTGCGCGCGGCGCCCAAAACCTTCTATGATCATAAGAGGATTAGGGCGGCGGCTACCGCCCTAATCCCATGGTGAGATTATCGCCTCTTACGAGGACTGATCATCACCTCGATCGTGATGTATTTCATCACGAATCTCATGAAGAGAATCATGGCAGATCCTCCTTTCTGCTTCGTTTAGGACCGCCCGGCCCCAGCCGGGCTTTTCCTTTTGAAGCTCGCGTGCTTCGTCCGGAACGCGCCTGATCCTAACTTCACAAAAAACTCAACTACTTAGTGTGGTCTGTGTCGGGGTTTTCTCCAAGGAATTGGACGCCTCACGGATTGGGTCAACAGGCAGCACGCCATTCGGCCCACGCGCCGCAACTTCGTGATCGAACTTCGGGCGTGTGTCCAAGTACGAACTGGCACATTCGAAGCCTTCAAGACGATTCCCCCAGACGAAGGAGGGACTGGGCGCATCGGGAAGCGGGAGCGTGAGCGATCAGCACCTGCTATCAATCATTAAAGTGCTATATTGTGAGCGATAGAAACACCCTCTATCGCTCATGACCTGGAACTGGCAAAAAACCGATTGGCCCAACTTCACCTGGGATGCTCCTCGCCTTCGTAAGGCCGAGGAACATTTCCTGTTTGGCAGCGGTATGTTTGCAGGCGCCATCAAGCACCTGAATGAGCAAGATCGGGAGCAGTTAACCATTGAGGCGATTAGTACGGAAGCACTCAGCACGTCAGAAATCGAAGGGGAGATTTTGGACCGCGCAAGCGTGCAGTCCTCCATCCGTAGGCAGCTTGGTCTTTCCGCCGATCATCGCCGCGTGAAGCCAGCGGAACAAGGAATCGCAGAGATGATGGTTAGTCTGTACCGCTCGTTCTCCGGCCCGCTCTCAGATGAGTTGCTGTTTGGATGGCACAAGATGCTTACCAATGGACGCCGCGACCTAAAGAACATCGGACGGTATCGAACCGGCGATGAACCCATGCAGGTGGTCTCCGGCAGTCTGCATGCGCCAAAGGTGCACTTTGAAGCGCCACCGTCGGTCAAGGCGCCAAAGGAAATGGCGCGGTTTGTGAAGTGGTTCAACCGCACCGCTCCCAACGGCAGCGACCCGTTGCCTATTCTCACGCGGGCCGGAATCGCACATCTCTACTTCGAGTCTATCCATCCATTCGAGGACGGTAACGGTCGTCTTGGCCGTGCAATTTCGGAGAAAGCATTGGCTCAATCTGTAGGGCGCCCTACGCTCACTGCCCATGCGGCCACGATTCTCATTTGGCGCAAATCCTATTATTTAGCGCTCGAAGCCGCGAACAAGGACAACCACCTGACCCCCTGGCTTTGCTGGTTTGCGGGGATTGCAATCGAGGCGCAACGGCGCACCGAGGCGCAGGTCCAGTTCCTGCTGGACAAGACGAGACTGCTCGACCGGCTTCGTGGCGAGCTGAACGAACGTCAGGAGAAGGCGATTATTCGTATGTTGCGCGAGGGACCGGAAGGTTTCAAGGGCGGTCTGAGTGCCGGCAACTATGCGACGATCACCGGAGCATCCCCCGCCACAGCGACACGCGACCTTGCCGATCTGGTCGAGAAGAAAGCCCTGGTGCGGACCGGCCAACGGCGGCATGCTCGTTACGATGCCGCGATTGGTTTGCGCTCTGTGCAACCAGTCCACATAGACAAGGACGGCAACATCAAATAAGCCAAACAAACAATTGTGCAGGGGGCGGTTCCCGGTTTCGTCAACTTACTGGACAGATAGGTGAAGTTGATGTATCTAAATGTCAAGTTCCTAGTCGGGTGTGCTGGTATCATCCAAGTTCGGATGGGAAAAATCAAAGGTGTGTACAATGCGGAATTTGCCGCTGGCGGCGTCGTGCGAATCGTTGGCCGTGATCGCCTTGAAGAGTTCAAACGTAACTGGCGCTATCATCACCCGCTCGCTGAAGACCAACTGGCGTATGCGGACGTTCAAGCGACAGTAAGGCACGTTGCCTTTTATCATGGCGGGGACGAACTGTACACGCTTGAGGGCATCTCCGGCACATGGCATGAGTGCTGCCTGCAAGGATTACCTTGCGGGACGGAATCGAGCGGCTGATATACGTCGCCCGTTGATATATACGGATTCCGGTTCTGGATACAAGTTAGTTGTGCGTTCGGGGCGTTCACATCGGGAGCAGAAGTTCCACTAGAAGGAATCATTCTCCAGAGGCGTTGATTCGAGCACGTAAATGTTGGACCCGGACCTGAACGCACCGTGCGATGGTTCGACCCCATGCGAATCAGAACTTGGTTATGCTGCACACGCCAAAACGAAGTGTGCCGAGTCCGTGCGGCTCCAACACGCAGGATTTTGATGCGAATCCCTTTTCCTTAGGGGGTCCGTGTCTCAAGCCGTCCACCAACCGCAGATGAACAAGAGAACAAACTCCATCAAGACCGTGAAGCGGCACGCTTCACACTGCGAATTGGTCCACTTTAGGACCGAGTGGGTGTGGTGGAAATCTTGCTACAGATGTAGCGGGCAAGAAGTCCGTACAAAATGGCATTGGCTACTATCGCAGCGGCAAAGAAGACTGAAGACCCGAAATCACCCATTGGAGGCAACGCACGTCCCAAGATGTAAGCCGGGGTCACAATCAGGCCAACTGTCTCGGTAGCCGGGTCGGTGGGTTTAGTGAAGAAAAACGGGCGCAAGGGCAATACGGCTCCGACAACCGCGCAACCGAGTCCACTCGTGAGTGTAGCCGAATGTGGTCCACAGGCACAGTTGCGCACAGTCATCTGCTAGGTCTAGTGAAAACGATGCTACCAGGAATTCGGCTGTACCTGATTGAAAGCTGACGATTTATTGGTGCGGATGAGAGGACTTGAACCTCCACTCCCTTGCGAGAACTAGAACCTGAATCTAGCGCGTCTGCCAATTCCGCCACATCCGCACAGTCGGTGAGGGGACACTATTATTGTCTTCGACGCAGGCGCGGCGTGTCAAATTTTGGCGCAGATGCGGGGCCGGGCTCCGCACGCAGTTGCAGAATCAGCCGCATCACCAAGTGCTCAATCTGGTTGGCCACGGCGCGGAAGACTTCTTCGCTTTCGCGAATCGGGTCGCGGACGTTCCAATCTTCGGTTCGCGGGGCCGTCACGCCCGGCGGAAGCTTCTCGCCCGCCATATTGACGATCGCGTCAAACGGACCGCTCGCGATCGCCGCCTCCAGTGGCTTGGGAAAAGCCGAGTGCAGGGCGATGTTCTTCTCCGCCATCGTTTTGATGGTCAGCGGAGAAATGATATTGGCCGGGTAAAAGCCGGCGCTGTGGGGCTCGATTACGTCCTTACCGTAGGCGCGGGCGAACCCTTCCGCCATCTGGCTCCGGCAGGAGTTTCCAATGCACAGAAACAGCACGCGCTGGGGCTTCATTTCACCTTTTCCAGAAACATCTGGTGAATGCGCGGGTCTGCCGTCAATTCGGGGTGAAACGTCGCCGCCATGTGGCGGCCTTGCTCTACCAGAACGGGATCGTTCCGGTGATAAGCGAGCACGCGCGCCTGGGGACCCACCTCGCGAATGATCGGCGCGCGAATAAAGACCGCCTCCAGATCGTCCGGCCATCCTGCCGGATGAATTTTCGCGATGTGACTGTCTAACTGCCTCCCGTAGGCGTTGCGTTCGACCGTCATATCCATCAATCCCAACGATCGCTGCGCCGGATTTTGCACCTGGTTCGCGATCAGGATCGCCCCGGCGCAGGTGCCGAAGATCGGTTTGTGCTGGCCGAAGGCCGCCAGTGGCTCGAGCAGATTTTCACGATCCAGCAGTTTGAGCATAGTGGTGCTTTCGCCGCCCGGAATGATCAGCGCGTCGACCAAGTTCAGATCGCCGGCCGTGCGCACGGGCAGCGCCGCCGCGCCGGCGCGCTCCAGGGCTTTTTGATGGGCTTCAAAGTCGCCCTGCAGCGCCAGCACGCCAATAGTTTTCTTACCAGCCACGAGTTTGCAGGAGTTCGCCCTCGGGAATCTTGCCGATCTCCAGGCCAAACATGCCGATGCCCAGCTCCTCACTCGCTTCCAGCAGCTTCATCGGATCGTTGAAGTACGTGGCCGCTTTCACAATGGCGCGAGCGCGGGCTTCGGGGTCGTCCGATTTGAAAATACCGGAGCCCACAAACACCGCTTCGGCGCCGAGCTGCATCACCAGCGCCGCATCTGCCGGCGTGGCGATTCCGCCCGCGGAAAAATTCGGCACCGGCAATTTACCGTGTTCGGCAACCCACTGGACCAATTCCAAAGGAGCGCCCAGATTCTTCGATTCGTGCACCAGCTCTTCTTTGCCAAGCACGGTGAGCTGCTTCATTTCTTTCACGATTGTCCGGATGTGGCGCACCGCTTCCACGATATTGCCGGAACCAGCTTCGCCCTTGGTGCGGATCATCGCCGCGCCCTCGGCGATGCGGCGCAGCGCTTCGCCCAAGTTGCGCGCGCCGCACACAAACGGCACCTTAAAGTCGCGTTTGTCAATGTGATGCTCTTCGTCGGCCGGCGTCAGCACCTCGCTCTCGTCGATGTAGTCCACTCCCAGCGCTTCCAAAATGCGCGCTTCCATGAAATGGCCGATCCGCGCCTTGGCCATGACGGGAATACTGACCGTCTTCATGATTTCGCGGATCTTGCCGATTGGCGCCATGCGGGCGACACCGCCATCGCGGCGGATGTCCGAAGGCACGCGCTCCAGCGCCATCACCGCCGTGGCGCCGGCTTTTTCGGCGATCACCGCCTGTTCGGCGTTGGTGACGTCCATGATGACGCCGCCTTTCAGCATTTCAGCCAGGCCCGTTTTCAGGCGGAAACTATCGTCGAGATACATGGGGGCTCCTTTTCTCTAATTTTTCAAAAATCAAACTAGCATTTCCAAAAATCAAACCAGCGCCGGCGACTCCAGCGGAGATGCGGCGCGCACACGTTCTAATTCCAGGGTGAAGATGCGGCCAAGCGTGCGAATCCCGGTCTCAATCTCGGCCGGAGTGAGACCGGCAAAGCTCAATCGAAGCGCGCCCGGGATTACGCTTCCCACCGCAAAATACTTGCCGGGTAAGTACGACACGCCTTCGCGCTCGGCGCGCGGCAGCAACTCGCCTGCATCCAGGGGCTGCGGCAAGCTTACCCAGAGATTCATCCCGCCGCGTGGCTCCGTCCAGGCAGTTCCGGCGGGTAAATATTGACGGCACGCATTCAGCGCCGCTTGCAAACGCTCGCCTCCCGTTTGCAACACATGTTGGCGATGATGTTCCAGCCTGCCGGATTCGGCGAAGCGCAGCAGCACGGCCTGCGAGAGTTGGTCGCTATGCAGGTCGCTCCACTGTTTGGCTTCGGTCAGCTTCTGAATCAAGGGGCGCGGTCCAATGACCCAGCCGATGCGCAGACCGGGAAATGCGAGTTTCGAAAAGCTTCGCAGCAGAACGGTATCGCCGGCTTGATCCAGCCGCTTTAGCGTCGGCGGAGTTTCTCCTCGATACGCCAGCGCTCCGTAAATATCGTTTTCGATGACCACCGCGCCCGCCCGGTTCGCCAGCCGCAGCAGTTGCTCCCGCGCCGCTTGCGGCATGGTGGCGCCGGTCGGATTCTGGAAGGTCGGCGTTAAGATAACCAGCCGCGGACGCTCCGTTTTCAAAGCGTGTTCCAGCGCGTCGAGATCGATACCGTCTGCGCCCACCGGCACGCCGATCACCCGCGCCCGCGCCCGTTGAAAGGCATGCCGCGCGCCCGGATAAACCGGCTCCTCCACCAGCACGGTCTCCCCATTTGCGGCGAGCGTTCTTTGCAGCAAATCGAATGCCTGCTGGCAGCCGCTGGTAATCAGGATGTCGTCGGACTCGCGCGCTTCACCCTGAGCGCGAGCTTCTTCGAGCAAATAGCGGCGCAGCGGAGGATAGCCCGCGGGTGAACCAAGCTGCAAAATTGTCTGTACTTCGGGCCCCGCAATTACTTCAGCGCAAGTAACGCGAAACTCCGCAATCGGGAACAAATGTTCCGACGGCCGCGAGGCGGAAAAACTGATCGCGCCGGCGCTGGGCGCCATGGCCGCTTCGGCGGGATCGAGCAACTGGCGCCAATTGATCCCGCTCCGGCTTGCCTTTGGCGAGGCCAAAACAAAGCTGCCTCGGCCCACGTGTCCGGTGATCAGTCCGTCGTGTTCCAGTAGCTCATAAGCGGCGGATATGGTGGTCCGGTTCAGTCCAAGCTGGCCAGCCAATTCGCGAGTGGCTGGCAAGCGGAACCCGTCTTCGAATTGCCCGGATGCAATCCGTTCCCGAATCTGCTCATAGACTTGCCGATACAGCGGTGCTTCGGAATCCGGATCTAAGTGACCAATTGGGTGCATGCCAATTGCCTATAGCATACCAAATTGGAGGGCCAAATTGGCTGGCCATCGGGAGGCCAAATCTCGCCCGCCCGATTCTCGAATTTTCTCAACTTTTCTGAAGCATGACCTCCGTTGACTTGATCACCACCGTTACCGTGTCGCCTTTCTTCAGGCCGAGTTCTTCGGCGCTCTTGCGGGTGATCACGCTTTCCACCACGTTCTTGCCGACCCGCACACTTACGTGCGCCATAACGTCGCCGAGAATCACCTCGGCTACTTTGCCAACCAGTTGATTGCGCGCTGAAAGAGTCATGGACTCAGCATGCCACGAACTGCCGCGCCCGGCTTAGGCCGGCAACAATGTCGCAGGCCCGGCTTGACTTTGATAGCCTTGGTATTCTAGGGTAAGCAAACGACTCGGCGTTGAAGGCTGGCTTAACAACTGATCACTATGACCGAACACCAAGGTGAAGGCATTCAGAGTGTAGACACACTAATGGATTCCACTTTGGAGAGCGTGGACGTGGCCGAAGAAGCCGTACTCCGCGTAGCGCAAGAGATCGGGTTCTCCGAGGACGATTTGCACCCGATCGGCATGGCCGTGCGGGAATGCATTGTCAACGCGGTGGTTCATGGCAACCGCTACAATCACCGCAAGAAGGTTCATCTCGGCGTGCGGAAAGGTCACGACAGCATCACCATCCTGGTGGGCGACGAAGGCGACGGTTTCGATCTCAAGTCTCTGCCCGATCCATTGGCGGATGAGAACCTGCTGAACCAGTCCGGGCGAGGCCTATTGTTGATTCAGGCTTTTATGGACGATGTTGAAGTTCGCCCGGGGCAACCCTCCGGCACGGAAGTGCGCATGGTGAAGTACCTGGTCAAGGATGTCTGAAAGCCAGGCCAGGCCGAAATCAAAACAGAACGCGGCTAAGACAGCCGGAAACGATTAGGAGACGTAAAACAAAGTGAGCGTAAAACTAACTATCAGGCAAGTCGGGGAAGTAACTGTGATTGACGCTTCGGGCAGGATCACGCTGGGCGACGGAGCGAGTACGCTTCGCGACGAGATCCGGGATCTGGCCACCAAGGGGGACAAGAAGATCCTCATGAATCTCAGTGAGGTATCTTACATCGACAGCTCGGGGATCGGGGAACTGGTATCCGGCTTCACCACCATAACCAATCATGGCGGCCAGCTAAAGCTGCTGGGACTGAGCAAGCGGGTGAAGGATCTGCTCCAAATCACCAAGCTTTATACGGTATTTGAGGTGTTCGACGACGAGGCTGCCGCGGTGCGCAGCTTCAAATGACCGGAGGTAACCGGTACCACTGAACCCCGGCACGTAATAAAATTTGAACCGTTTTTGAAACTCCCGGCGAGGTAGTGGGGTTCTTAAAAGTCGAGGGACAGAGGTTTTGCACCAAAACGGCAACAGCAGGGCAAGCGTGGTGATCGCGGACGAACTTGCCCTCCTGCGAGAAGGCTTGTCCGCGATTCTTCACGCTACCGGAAATTATTCGGTGGTGGCGCTGTGTGGTGACGGGGAACAAGCGATGCAAGCGATCGCGGAGTTCCGCCCCGCGGTAGCGATTTTGGATTTCCAATTGCCCAAGCTGTTTTGTCTGGACCTTGCCAGGCAAGTGCAAGAGCAGGATCTGAGAGCCAAAGTAGTCATCCTTTCAACCCGTTGCGATCGCAAGTCCGCTCTCGATGCACTGCGGGCAGGCGCCAGCGCGTTTCTCCCAAAAACCGTATCGCCGGAAGAAATTTTAGGCGCGCTGGAGCAGGTTCTTAGCACCAATCGTCCGTATGTGCCCGCGGCGATGGCGGTGGAACCGGAAGCAGATGGAGCGGAACCGCAGGACGCTTTTGAGACCTTGAGCCCCCGGGAGTTTCAGGTTTTCAGTCTCATGGTAGAGGGAGTGCGCGCTAAAGAAATCGCCGCGCGCCTTCAACTTAGCCCGAAGACGGTGGACACCTACCGCTCCAACCTGATGCGCAAGCTCGATATCCACGATCTTGCCCGCCTGGTGAAGTTCGCTATCCAACGCGATCTGACGTCGCGGCGTTAGCCCGAGGCGGCAAATAACTCCGCCGGTGGCAACTGCGGCAGCGGAAGGGATACAGGAATAACAGCCGCAGGAAATAATCCTTTAAGCGGGGATGTGACCTGCGGAGGTTTCCCGATCCGCACTTTGGGCACTGCAAACCTGTCGAGAGTCTCATTAACCACCTAGTCGGCGCTTTGGCGGATTTCTCTCATGCCGGATTCCGCAACCGAACATGCTACTCTATAGTTTTCCCGTCAAGAGGTTCCTCTAGTGGATAGGCTTACCCGAAAAGAATTGAAGAGTGACCACTTCGCGCTCGAAGTGCAGCATGGTGTCGAGTTCGTCACCGGCCATCGTAAGCAGATGGGTCTGTACGGCGCGATCGCCGCCGTCGTGATTGCCCTGGTGGTCGGCGTGTACTTTTACCGCCAGCATACCGCCGCGCAACGGCAGGACGCGCTTTCTAACGCGCTCCAGATTTTGAACGCCCAGGTTGGGCCGCAGCAAAGCGAATATACGCTTGCGTTTCCGACCGAAGACGCCCGCAAGAAAGCGTCCACAAAAGCCTTCACGGACGTCGCTACGAAATATAGCGGTTCTGAAGAAGGGGACCTCGCCGAGTACATGCTCGGAACCATGGCCGCCAACGATGGCAATCTGGCCGAGGCGGAAAAAAAGTTGAAGCCCGTAGCCGATTCAGGGAATGGCAACGCCGCCTCGTTCGCGAAACTCGCTTTGGCCCAGGTTTATGCCGCCGAGGGGAAACAAGCGGACGCCGAACGGGTGGCCCGCGATCTCGTGGATCATCCCACCGCGGTGGTTTCGAAAGAGCAGGCGACTTTCACCCTCGCTCACATCATTGAAAACACCAAGCCGGCTGAAGCCCGCAAACTGTTGGAGCCTTTCCGGAGCAGCGACCGCCCGAATCTGAGTCGTGCGGCCATTAACGCGCTCGGCATCATGAACACCAAGAAGTGAGCCTGCGCCGGTTACGCCAGGATGTCGCGCTGAGCCGGGGCCGGCGATATCCGGAGCTTCCCCACCCCTACCGGAACGATTTCCAACTCGACCGCGACCGCATCGTGCTGGCGCGCGCGTTTCGGCGTCTGGAAGACAAAACCCAAGTCTTTCCCGCCGGCGATTCCGACCATTTCCGCAACCGTCTGACCCACACCATCGAAGTGGCGCAATTCGCCCGCACGGTTTCGTCCGTGCTCCAACTGGACGAAGACCTGACCGAGGCGCTGGCGCTGGCGCACGACATCGGCCACCCGCCCTTTGCCCACGCGGGCGAAGAGGAACTCAATCGCCAGATGCGGCGTTTTGGAGACCGGTTCGATCACAACCTGCACGCGTTGCGAATTGTGGAGTTCTTTGAGGACCGCTACGCACGGTTTCCCGGATTGAACTTGACCTTTGAAGTGCGGGAGGGCATTGTCAAACACTCGCGCGACTTTAAGCCCGGCGAAGAACCCGCATTGGACGATTATTTACCGGGACTGCGTCCCCCGCTGGAGGCGCAACTGATCGACTTGGCAGACGAGATCGCCTACAACACGGCCGATCTGGACGATACTTTTGGGGCCGGTTTTTTTTCCATCGACGAAGTGGCGGACGAAGTTCCCGAGTTTGCCCAAGTCGAACTCGAAGTGGCCAACCAGTTTCCGGGTGCCGAGCAGAAGGTTCAGTTTCACGAGATCCAGCGGGCTTTGATGGACAGCCTGGTGTCGGGCCTGATCAATGGGACCGCCGCGGCGGCCAATGAAGCCGGCGTCGAAACAGTAGAAGACGTGCGCGCTTTTCCCAAGCGGCTGGCGTGTTTTACTCCCGAGACAACCGTGCTGGCGCGTAAGCTGAAAGCCTTTCTCGGCGGTCGCGTCTACAACTCCACGCGGCTGCACCGGGAGCGTAAGCGCTCAACCGAAAAAATCGCGCGGCTGTTCGAGCATTTTGTCGTATTCCCCGACCGCTTGCCGGACTCTTTCCGCAAATCGGCCGCTAAGGCGCCGCTGCATCGGGTGGTGTGCGATTACATCGCGGGCATGACCGACGGTTATTTTCTGCGCTGCTACGCCGAGCAAAAACTGGATTGAGCGATCTCGATGCGGCGCGTTCTCCCTTATGTTACGGTCGTCATGCTGTTGTCGATCTGCTACGCGGCCTGGGTGATCCTTTCGCGCCGAAGCGCCAATGCGGATATAGAGCGCTCAGCCGAACAACGTAAGGCTGAAGCCAACCGCAAGGCTCTCGACCAGCTCGGCGGAGGCGATCTGAAAATTCTGAACTTCTACCCAACCTCGGGCCGTGTTCGTCCCGGCGAAAAAGCGTTGATCTGCTTCAGCGTGGCATTCGCGAAAGAAGTGACGATCGAGCCCGAGATCGGATCCATCCCTCCATCATTGAGCCGGTGCCTCGAAGTCCATCCAAAGAAAACCACGGAATACCAGCTAACCGCGCGCGATGCGCAAGGCCACAGCGCCAGCCGGAGTTTCCAATTGATAGTGAAGTAACTCGCAAAATATTGTGGGGCAGGTTGTCAACCTGCTGCGGGTTGTCAACCCGCTGCGGTGGCGAGCCCTCGTGGGCCGCTTACGTCGCCGCTCGAAAGGCGTGACCGAGCCGCGACCGTGAGGGAGCGGTCCAAAAGCCGGCACGGTATTTCATGACGTGTACTTAGGCGCCTTTAGCCCCCACCCCTCGCATGGCGGCCTCAGAAGCGTGGGAAACTAGTATCGTGGCTGAGTTTTGTTCTTGCGGCGCGCAACTTCCTCCGGACGCTCGGTTCTGCCACAAGTGCGGGAAGCCGCAGTTCGATTACGAAGCCATGATGGCGGAGACTCGCACGGCGCCGGTCGCGGTGGACGAGCCGCCGCCCGCGGCGCCGGAAGTTCCGGCCGAGATCGGCTTTCACAATCGCATCGCGGTCCGCATCGCTTTTATTGGCGCGCTCAACTCGCTATTGTTCTTCTTCCTGCTCTCGCCGGTGCCCGTGCTCGCCATCTTTGGTTCGTTTCTGCCGGCCGGTTTTTTGGCTGTCTACCTATATCGCCGCGCTACCGGCCAGAACGTGACCGCCGGCAATGGCGCCAAAATCGGCTGGATCACCGGACTTTTTTCGTTCACCATTTTCATCTTGCTGACCACGTGCAATGTTCTGGTAGTGTCTTACAACGGCGGCATGTCCAAGATGCTCGACCAGATCAAAGTTCAGATGACGGCGCAAGGCGCGGATGCCGACATGCTGCTGCGGTTGATCGATCAACCGGCGGGTTTGGCTGCTTTCCTTCTGGGCACGCTGGTCTTCACGTTCGTCTTTGTCACGTTGCTGCCCACGCTGGGCGGCGCTCTGGGCGCAAAGCTATTGACCAGGACGCGATGAAGCGGCTTTTTCTCGCCGCCTGCCTATCGCTCCTCCCCGCCATCGCTCAGATCGAAGCAGCCTGGAACCAACCTCTTGAACCGCACCACATCGTAGCGAATATTTATTACGTTGGCACCAACGCTCTGGCTTCGTTCCTCATCGCTACCCCGCAAGGGAACATTCTCATCAACAGCAGCTACGAAGAGAGCGTCCCGTTGATCCGCGCCAGCGTGGAGAAGCTGGGCTACCACTTCACCGATATCAAATGGCTGCTCTCCAGCCAGGCCCACAGCGATCATTCAGCCGGCAATTTTCTCGTGCAAGAACTCACCGGCGCGAAATCCGCCGTGATGGAAGGCGACTCCGGCGTGATCTCGAGCGGCGGCGCGACCGACTTTCAGTACGGCGGCAAGCCAATCTTCAAGCCAAGCAAGGTCGATCGCGAATTGCACGATGGAGACACGATCGCTTTAGGCGGCGTCACGTTGACCGCTCACAGGACGCCCGGCCACACCCGCGGTTGCACTACTTGGACCACCACCGTCGAAGAGAACGGCCGCAAACTGCTGGTCGTTATCGTTGGCGGGGTCAGCGTCAATCCAGGCTATAAACTCGTCAAGAACGAAAAATACCCGCAAATTGCAGACGACTATGAAAGCACCTTCTCTATTCTGCGCGGTTTGAAAGCCGATATCTTTCTCGGCGCGCACGGTTCTTATTACGGGATGGACGAGAAGCTCGTCAAGCTGCGGGAGCACCCCGACCAGAACCCCTTCATCGATCCGGAAGGCTACCAGCACTTCGTCAGCGATGCCGAGCAGGCGTTCTACAAGGAACTCGCTCATCAGAAAGATATCGAGTCTTTCGAGTACGTCTGGCAGACCATCCGCGACAAACATTGGCAGAAGGATCCAGGTGGGCTCGATTGGCAGAAAGTGCATTCGGAGTTTCTTCCCGCTATCGAAAAAGCGCCGGATCGCGAGACGGCTCGCGGAATCGTGCGGCAGATGCTGGAACGCCTGCATCAATCGCATTTCGGAATCATTCCCGGCGATCTGTACGACACGCCCGGCAACGATTCGCGGAAGACCGGTGAAATCACCGCCGGCATGGATGTTCGCATCGTCGCCGGCCGCGCGTTGGTAACGGCTGTAGAGTCCGGCTCCGGCGCAGCCAAAGCGGAAGTCCAGCGCGGTTGGGAGATCGTCAAGGTAGAACAGACCGAGATTTCCCCGCTCCTGGAGAAAGCGGAAAAGGCGCACGACGGCTCATCGCTCAAGGACCTGCTGTTGACGCGCCTCGTCTTAAGACTGCTCGAAGGCGACGCCGGCCAAACCATCCCTGGCCAAACAATCAATGTTCAGTTCCGCGATGGCCACGATGAACTTGTCTCCAAAGCCATCGAACAAGGCCAGCCCAAAGGCGTCCTGGCTCGTTTTGGATACCTGTATCCGATGCATGTTTGGATCGACACCGGCCGCGTTGGCAACGTGGGTTTCGCGCGCTTCAACATGTTTCTCGATCCCACGCGGCTGCTCACCAAGTTCGCCGAATCCGTCGAAGCGTGTTCCAAATGCGACGGCTACGTGCTCGATCTGCGCGGCAACCCCGGCGGGCTCGGCGTTATGGCGATGGGCTTCGCCGGCTGGTTTCTCGATAAACCCGATCTGCGCCTGGGGACTCTGTACATGCGCGATACGACGATTAACTTCGTCATCTATCCCCGGCAGAATGCCTTTACCGGTCCGCTTGCGATCCTGGTGGATAGCACGTCGGGATCGACCGCGGAGATTCTTGCGGGCGGGTTAAAGGACCTCGGCCGCGCGCGCATCTTCGGCACTCCAACCGCGGCCGCGGCCTTGCCTTCATACTTCGAGATCCTGCCGAACGGCGATGCCTTCCAATACGCCGTTGCCAACTACATCTCTCAAGGCGGCAAGGCGCTGGAGGGCAATGGCGTCATCCCGGACGTAGAAGTCCCGCTCACGCGCGAAGCCCTGCTGGCGGGCCGCGATCCCGCCTTCGACGCCGCCCTCCACTGGATCGAAAGCCAGCGACGGACACCTCCGTCCCCTCAATAAGTGCGTCATTTCCTGGATACGCCGTCGTATCGTCCACAGCCCTCTGCGCCGCATCCTAGCCCCGAACGTAAGTGAGGGGACAGCGCCCAACGGCGTGATCGGGTCGGGATGAACATTCCCGTCACCCCTTTTTGTGCTACCCTCATAGAAACAGACCAAGCGGTCTGTTTTCGAGCCATGCCCAAAGGCGCCGAAACCCGCGAAGAAATCCTCTGGCGCGCCGCCTGTGTGTTCAACACCAAAGGCTACTCCGGAGCCGCTCTCAGCGACATCATGCAAGCCACCGGCCTCCAAAAGGGCGGGATCTACAACCATTTCGAGAGCAAAGAAAAGCTGGCGCTCGAGGCCTTCGACTTTGCGCTCGAGTTGACCAGCGCACGCATGCGCGAGGCGCTCGCTGGAAAAACCCACGCGCGCGAGCGTCTGCTCGCCCTGCTGGCATTTTTTGACGACTACAGCCGCAACCCGCCCATCCCCGGTGGCTGTCCCATCATGAACACCGCAATCGAGAATGACGACGGTAATCCGGAATTGCGCAAGCGGGCTCGCGCGGCCATGGAAAACTGGCGCCAGTTCATCCTCCGCACCGTCAAGCGCGGCGTGGAACGAAATGAGTTGCGCTCGACGGCCGATCCCGAGCAGGCCGCCACCATTTTCATCGCCACCATCGAAGGCGCAATCATGATGTCGAAACTGTATCGCGACAACGCGCATATCGATCGCGCGCTCGTTCATCTGAAGCAATATGTCGAGGAGTCACTATGAGCGAAACGTACGTAAAAACCGCCTGCATTCTGTGCAGCGTCAACTGCGGCCTGGAAGTGAAACTGAACGGCGAACACATCGTCCATGTCCGGGGCGACAAGCAACATCCGGTTTCCGCCGGATATTTGTGCCAGAAAGCTCAGCAACTGGATCACTACCAGAACCATGCCGATCGCCTCGATAGTCCCTTGCGCCGCCGCCCCGATGGCAGCTTCGAGAAGGTGGATTGGGACACGGCCATCCGTGAGATCTCCTCGGCTTTGACGAAAATCCAAGCCGGGCATGGCAGCGAAGCCTTGGCTTATTATGGCGGCGGCGGACAAGGCAACCACATTTGCGGCGTGTTTGGCACGGGACTGCGTGCGGCGCTTGGCATTCGTAATTATTACAACGCTCTTTCGCAGGAAAAGACCGGCGAATTCTGGGTAAATGGTAAATTGTTCGGATCGGAGAACGCGCATGTCAGCGAAGATTTCGAGCATGCCCAGGTCGCGGTGTTCCTGGGCGCAAATCCCTGGCAAGCGCATGGCCTGCCCCGCGCGCGTGTCATCCTGAAAGAGATTCAAGCCGACCCCGCTCGTAAGCTGATTGTCGTCGATCCCCGCCGTACCGAGACCGCCGCCATGGCCGACCTCCACCTGCAAATCAAACCGGGTGGCGACGCCTGGCTGCTCGCAGCCATCGGCGCCCAGATTGTGCGCGATGGCAATGTAAGAACGGATTGGCTCGCCGGGCACACACATGGCTCGGAAGATGTACTCAAAGAGTTCGCTCAAATCGATGTCGATGAATTCGCCCGGCGCGCCGGCGTTGACCCGAATGACGTCCGCACCGCCGCGAAATGGATTGGCGAAGCCAAGTCCTGCGCCATCCGCGAAGACCTGGGCCTGCAGCAGACGCTCCATTCCACGCTGAATTCTTATCTGGACAAATTGATTTTTCTGCTGACCGGCAATTTCGCCAAACCGGGCGCCGACAATCTGCACACGTCATTCTTTTTGGCCGCCAAGGCGTTTGCCGGCGACGGCAAGCGCAACGCCGAGCGCGCATCCACCTACACTTCGCCGGTGCTGGGACATCGCGTGATTCAGAATCTGCTGCCGCCGAACATCCTCCCGCTGGAAATTCTCGCGAACCATCCCAAGCGTATACGTGCCCTGTTCGTCGATTCCGCTAATCCCGCGCTTTCGGGCGCCGACACGCTTCTCTACCAGGAAGCGTTTTCGAAACTGGACCTGCTCGTCGTAATCGATGTGGCGATGACCGAAACCGCCCGGCAAGCGCACTGGGTGCTGCCAGCGCCGTCGCAGTATGAGAAATGGGAAGCCACCATGTTCAGTTTCGAATTTCCCGATAATGCCGTGCATTTTCGCGCTCCAATTCTCGAGCCGCAGGGCGATACTCTGCCGGAGCCGGAAATCTACACGCGTCTGCTCGAAGAACTGGGCGCCATCCCGCGCGAGTTTCCCGAATTGAAGGCCGCCGCCGCGCAAGGACGGCGCGCTTACTACCAGGCCTTGCTCGCCTATTTGAGCGCCCACCCCAGGCAAGCTGCGTTCACCGTCCCCATTGTGTACCGCACACTTGATGTGGCTTCCGGCGCGCTCGCTTTCGCTTGGCTGTGCAGTCATGGCGTGGCCAGAAAGTATCCGGATGCCGTCCGCCGCGCCGGTCATTGGGGTGAGGACGCGTTCGCGCTGGGCGAAGCGCTGTTTGAAGCGGTGGCCAACGCGCGCTCCGGCGTGGTCTTCACGCGCAGCGAGTTCGGCGAGATCTGGCGCGACATGATCCGCCATCCGGACGGAAAAATTCAGTTGGCGATTCCGGAATTGCTGGCGGAGCTGCGCGGGCTGGCGGAACAGACGCCGGTAGGCCGCGTGGACGAGTATCCGTTTGTACTGGCAGCCGGAGAGCGCCGCGCCTATAACGCCAACCAGGTTTATCGGCATCCCGAGTGGCGCAAGCAGGACCGCAACGGCGCCATGCGCATTCACCCCTCCGACGCCGAACGCATTGGTCTCAAAACCGGCGATCGCGCCATTTGCCGCTCCAAGCGTGCGGCGGTGGAAGTAGAGGTCCTGGTGGACAGCGGAACGCAAACGGGCGTCGTTTCTCTGCCGCATGGCTTCGGAATGCTCTATACGACAGCCGGCGGAAAGTTGGTTCAAAACGGTCCCGCGGTCAACTTGCTCACCGCGGCCGAGGACCGCGATCCCATCGCCGGAACGCCCTGGCACAAACATGTTCGCGTCAACGTAGAGCGCGCCGACGCCTAAAACCAGCGCCTAAAACCAGGGACGGACGAGACGTTCCCCAGTTTTCCCCTCAACGTCGTGCGGGTTCAGGCACTGTTTCCAGCGATTCCGCGATCCGCTGAAAACCAGTGAAAACCAGGTGAAAACCAGGGACGGACGAGACGTTCCCCGGTTTCCCCAGTTTTCTCCTCAACGTCGTGCGGGTTCAGGCATTGTTTCGAGCGATTCCACGATCCGCTGGCGCAGCAGCTCCGTCAGCCGGTCGCGATCGGAAAGCTTGCAGGCCTTCGTCGGCACCGGCTCGCCAATCCGCAGAGTCACCGTTCCTCCCCGCATGTGCGCCGACCCGAACGGCAGCACTTCGCGCGTCCCAATCAGCGTGAGCGGAACCAGCGGCACGCCCGCCTTGATCGCGATGTACGCCGCTCCTTCCTTGAACGGCTGCAACACACCATCCGGAGCGCGGCCGCCCTCGGGAAAAATCAGCAAGGATATCCCGCGGTCTTTGATCGCCTGTGCGGCCTTGGTCATCACGCGCACCGCGGCCCGCGGGTCTTCCAGTGGAACCGGGATATGCCCGGCGCGAGCCAAATGCGTCCCCAGCAGCGGAATCCGGAACAGCCCCTGCTTCGCCAAAAAACGGAACTGCACTGGAACGTTTGGCAGAATCGCGGGCGTATCCATATAGCTCAGATGATTGGACACCAGCACGTAGCTGCCGCCCGGCGAAATGTTATCGAGCCCCTCCACCTTCACCTTGACCCGGCAGATCAAAAGCAGCGCCCGCGACCAGGCGCGCGCCACCACCATTTGCTTGTCGCCCGTGTCATCGAACAACGACACCACCAGTCCCACCAAACCGTACAGCGCCGTGGCGAGAAAAATCAACGGCGCCGTAATCGCGAGTGACCGCAGCTTCGACATTCGTTCCTATTTTACGAGGACCGATCGCGCCTCGCCGACCACATAGAGCGAGCCCGTGATCAGCACCACATCTTTCGTCTGCCGCCTGTCGCGCGGCCAGTAAAGCTTCCCCCACGCTGTTAGTAAGAATGGCTCCCGGCGCGGAAATCGACTCCGGCGGCAAGGCGCGCGAGTTGGCCGGGCGCGTAAGAATGACGCGGTGCGCCAGCGGAAACAGCAAGGACCCGATCTCCGTTATCGCTTTGTCGCGCATCACCCCAAACACCATCCACAAGCGGCGCCCGGCATAAAAGCGCTGCAAATATTTTGCCAGCGCGCGCGCTCCCGCGATATTATGCGCTCCGTCCAACAGAACTTCCGGATCACCGCCAACGTGCTCCAAACGCCCTGGCCAGCGAGTCTGCGCGATGCCCGCGGGCGAGTAGCCAAGTTCGCGCAACGCAAGCGCGGCCGCGCGGGCATTTTCCACCTGATGCTCGCCCGCCAGTGGACATTCCACCTCCATCCCGCCAACTTCAAACCGGCTGCAGAGCGCGTTTATCTGCAAATTGGCGATCGGCCAATCGCGCGTTCTCAGGTATGCGCCTTGCGCCCGGGAAATCAAAACCGCCTCTGCTTCCGGCCGTTGCTCGGCGAAGATAGCCGCCACTCCCGGTTTCAAAATGCCGGCTTTCTCTCCCGCAATCTGTTCAATCGTGTCTCCCAAAAACGCCTGGTGATCGAAATCGATCGGCGTAATCACGCACAGCCGCGGATGAACCACGTTGGTCGCATCGAGCGTCCCTCCCATCCCGACTTCCAGCACCGCCATTTCCACCGCCGCCGCCCGGAACAGCAGAAATGCCATCGCAGTGACGCATTCAAAATAGGTTGGATGAAAATCGAGCCGAAGCCTTTCCGCCGCTCCATGCACCTCGTCAAAGGCCGATGCAAATTGCTCGGGCGCTACCGGCTTGCCTGCGATCTGAATGCGCTCGGTAGGTTCAATCAGGTGAGGCGATGTATACAATCCCGTCGCGACGCCCGCGGCGCGCAATCCGGCTTCGATCATCGCGCTGGTGGAACCCTTGCCATTGGTGCCTGCCACGTGAACAAACCGGCACGCGTCCTGCGGATTTCCCAGCGCCTCCAGCACTTTGGTAATCCGCGTGAGATCGAACTTGGCGGTCTGGATCTCATTGCCCAGCGAATAGAGATACTGCACCGACTCGCTATAAGTCATTCTTTGAGACCGGCCTTGAGACCGCGCTTCTGACTTTGCCAAAAAATCAGCCAGCCGAGCAGCCCAAACAAAATACAACCGCCGCCCACTTTCAGCTCAAAGATCCATACCGACCGCACGTCGGGAGGCGGAATCAAGGAAAAACCAACCGCGACGGCGGAAATCACCGCGCCAAGTGCGCCCGCGATCTTCTGTCCGAACTTGAATCCCGCGGAAAAAATAAACACAAACGGGATCAGCAGAACGATAACGTCCATGTCCACCAGAATCAGATATGCCGACCGAAGACTCTCGCCGAGTTGCGTCGCCAGCAAAAACACCGTCGCCAGCACGCCTTGCGCCAGGATAGAAACATACGGTGTTTTCCAGCGCGGATGCAGGCGCGCGAACACGGGCGGCAGGTAACTGTCTAATCCAATCACATAAGGCAGGCGCGTGTTTCCGGCGATAAACGACCCCAACTGCCCGGCCAGCCCGATGACCACCAACAGCGCAAACGCCGGAGCGATCCAAGGCATGGACAAACGGCTCGCCGCCATTTGGC
Organism: Bryobacterales bacterium; assembly: GCA_963836595.1. Lineage (GTDB taxonomy): Bacteria > Acidobacteriota > Terriglobia > Bryobacterales > Bryobacteraceae > DATFZA01. Next base: position 155,161 of record CAWIKC010000001.1, on the reverse strand, counting down.
CCGCCTGCGCCAGTCCGATAACGGGACTCACTTGCTCCGGCGAAAGCAGCACCAGAATCGCCGCCGTTCCGGCAATATAAAACGAGCTGACGCCGGCCCCGCTGATCCAGGCCGCGCGCGGAATGTTGCGCTTCGGATTCTTGATCTCGCCTCCCAGAATCGCACCCAACTCCAGCCCGGTCATGGCGAAGGCAATCTGCGACCAGAAACCTAGATTGTCCCAACTCGCTTGGGGCACGAGATGAAACCGAGTGGCGCTGCCAAACCGGCTTGCCGCGAACACCGCGAACCCCACCAGCACCAGCGCCGTAATATAAGTGGACGCGCCGCCCACCACTCCCGGCCATTTCCCAACTTGCAGGCCCAGCAGGTTGAAAAACAACAGCAGCCACAGAATGGCGCAGGTGATCGGCACGGCGAATACCGGATTTTCCGTTCCAACCACCGTTCCGGCGATCGTCACGCCCGCCAGCAGCATCGCTGGAAAGTAGATAATGTTGCTGGCAAAGTAAAACCAGGCGCTTAAGAATGCGCTCCAGTCTCCGAACGCGTGCTTGATCCAAACATAGAATCCGCCTTCTTGCGGAAAGCGCTCAGAAAGCGCGGACACCACCAGGGCGGAGGGGATGAAGAACGACACGGTCGCCAGCAGCCACAGCGATATCGAGCCCGGTCCGGCATGTGCCGCGGTAGCCAGCCAGCGGACTCCCGCGACCGCGGAAATGTTGATGAATACGAGATCCCAGAAGCGCAGCTCCCGCCGGAGCGCTTCCGGCGCCTCAGTCATGCTCGGGGTGTTTGCAGCCGTAAGATCCGGGAACGCGTCCGCCTTTGTTCAATTCCTGAAAGCCGATTTGCGTGTTGTAATATACCATCGCAGTCATGCTTTTCGCCATGCGAAAAAATTCATGACCCGGGCCGGGTCCGCTTTCGAGCGCGGTCAGCAGCGCCGCTTGCTGGTCTGGAATGCAGTTCACGAACGTCCGCTCGTGCTGTTGAATCGCCAATGCATCGAGCCACGAGAGCCCCTCCAGAAACCGGCCGCGCTCGGAATCCGGTCCGTCCGCCAAAAACAGATCGAGGTAGCGATTCACATTCGCGGCCTTGGCGCCCGGCGTGTCCGTGGCGGGAATAATCAAATCGGTTAGCGCAATCACCGTCTGATTCTGGTGGTCGTCAAAAACCTGGGGCTTCCATCCCGGAGCGTCCGATCGTTGTGAAACGGGCTCGGCGTGCGGCCGCTCCTGCGCGGGAACAACCGCCGGCAGCGCCGCCGCGGCAACGCCCATTTGCAACACCGTTCGCCGGTTCATAATGAACTCCATCGTACATCACAGACCGGCGTGATGCGATGAAGCCTCCAGTATTTCTTCCGCAATCGTGTTCGGATTATCGAAATGCGGCAGAATCAGCCGGCTGGCCTCACCGGCCGTTTCGATGGCAACATCCCCGACGTTGAAGAGGCGCTGGGTGATGCTCTGATTGACGCGCACGTCTTGAATTTTCGCCAGTTGAATAATCCGCGTCGATTTCGCGAAGAAGCCTCTTTCCACCCTCAACTTGTCTCCCGAGATGGTCGCTCGAATGGTGCGCTGGGCGATCCAACTTCGTAAGGGAAAATACAGCAACAGCAATGCCGCCAGCGGTAGCCAAGGCGGCTGTTCGAGCGGCCGCATCCAGGCTGTGTACACAATCAGCGCCGCTAGAATGACGAGCAACACCGAGAGAAGGCCGGCCAGAATGAACTTCGTACTGGGCCGCAAAACAATATCCGCCATGCGATTGGATTGTACCGAAACCAGGGACGGACGTCACGTTCCCCGGTTTTCAGACACGTTGCCAGACTGAAGAGGACTCCTCAGCGGCGAGGGTAGACGACAAGCGTTCCGCGTGCAACGCCGCACACGACCAGAAAGCATGGGCCATCCGACGAGCGAACGATTGGAGCGCGCGGGTTGCGAGAGCAGCCGTCCGTCATGAGACCGCTTGCCAGTCCTTCCTGACCGCTCGCTTAATCCGGCATAGCCGGAACCAAAACAGGCTCTGCGATGGTGCGCCACCGCTCCCTCACGGTCGCGGCTCGGTAGAATTTGTCAAAGTTCGAGATTGTCGGCAACGACATCCTGATGCCCGTGAACACTGGGTGAAACGCTTGCGCCGAACTATGCAGGTACAGACGCTCGCGGCTCAGTCACGCCTTCTGAGCCGCGACCGTGAGGGAGCGGTGACGCAGCGAATGGCGCGGGCATTGCCGAACCTGTTTGGTTCCGAGCGGTTGAGCTGGCTGTTTCATGACCGGCCCTTACCGGAATGTGGTCTCGGTTTTCATCCGGATCTTGAGCTGGCAGCGGAGCGTTCCGTCGTCTCCTTTGGTAAGAGGCTGAATGGTGCGGAACTCGCCTAATTGGGCGTCTTGCGCCAGCATGTCCGCCGTCAGGTAGCGGTCTCCCGCGAACTGCAGTCCCTCGGCCCATTGCAGCGGGTAGCCGCCTCCCCACATTTCGAGATGGACGTGCGAAGGCACTTGCATGTCCGGATAGTGGCCGGGGTGGATGGTGCGAAGCTCAAAGCGGCCGGCGGGGTCGGTTTTCATCCAGCCATAGAGACGGGGAGGGTACTCGGTGCGGTTCTCGCCGTAGTAGCCTTGAGCGTCGGTGTTGTAGGCATAGACCGTCACACCCGCGGCCGGCGTGCTGGCGTCGGGCGCGACCACTTGGCCGGAAACGATTAGCGGTTCACCCGGTTCGCGGTTGGTGACGATCTGCGTGCGCCATGTGAGGCCAGTGGGCGTGGGGCGGTGAATCATGATCAGCCCGTTTTGCCTGGCGTTTTTCCAGAGATGCGCCGGCAGGGAGTCGAAGGGCTCGTCGGCGTTAGCACGAGTGGCGATTAGGCTGGCGGCGCCGGCCAGTGGGCCGAGCGTGGCCGCTTGCAGCAGAAAGCGACGCCGGCTATCTTTAGACCCATCTTTGGACATTTTTAGGTTCTCCGCTCTAAAGACGGTGCGGGGAGGCGCAGTGTTAACGAGCAATCGGATTTGGACAGAGCAGAGTGGCGTCAGCGCGCCCGGTTGTAATAGTTCGTTGGGAGCCTGGCAGGTTTCGCGCGGCTTGCACCGGTCGCCGGCCGCTTCGACCCGCTGGGGCCTTTGTGCGCTAACGCTCGCGAAAGGGCCCTATGTCAAAGCCGCACTGCAAAACCGGACATGTTAGGATAGCGATGAAAAGGTGCCGGAATTCTACCAGTTGAAGCAGCAATGCGACGATAACCCGCGCCATCACAAGGAGATTTGAAGTTGCCGACGAAAGATAACGTCCGCATTGCGCCCGCAGCCGGCAAGCTGGGTGTCTTGGTGCCTGGCATCGGCGCGGTGGGCACTACGTTTATGGCGGGTGTGGAAGCCGTCAAACAAGGCTTGGGCCAGCCGATCGGATCGCTTACGCAGCTAGCGACCATCCGGCTAGGAAAACGCACCGAAGGCCGCACGCCGCTGATCCGGGATTTTGTTCCGCTGGCTGGACTCAACGATCTGGTTTTTGGCGGCTGGGACATCTTTGAAGACACCGCATATGAAGCGGCCGCGCACGCCAAAGTGCTGGAGCCGTCTTTGCTCGAAAAAGTAAAGGAACCGCTTTCCGCCATCCGGCCAATGAAGGCGGTATTCGACCAGAATTACGTCAAGCGGATCACTGGCCCGAACGTCAAGCAGGCGGGCAACAACATGGATAAGGCGGAAATGTTGATGGACGACATCCGCCAGTTCAAGGAACACAGCGGGGCGGATCGCCTGGTAATGGTGTGGTGCGCCTCCACCGAAGTTTTTCACAAATCCGCCGCGGCCCACCAGACGCTGAACGATTTTGAATGCGCGCTGTTGAAGAACGATCCCGATATCGCGCCTAGCCAAGTCTACGCTTACGCCGCGCTCAAGAGCGGGGTGCCGTTTGCCAATGGCGCGCCGAACCTGACGACCGACGTGCCGGCCTTGCTGGACTTGGCGCGCGACCGCCAGATCCCGATTTGCGGCAAGGATTTCAAAACCGGGCAGACGTTTATGAAGACCCTGATCGCACCCGGCCTGAAGGCGCGCATGCTAGGTATTTCCGGCTGGTTCTCCACCAACATTCTGGGCAACCGGGATGGCGAGGTGCTGGAAGATCCAGGCTCCTTCAAGACCAAGGAAGAAACCAAGCTATCGGTGCTAGACCACATCCTGCAGCCGGAATTGTATCCCATGCTGTACAAGGACCTGTATCACGCGGTACGCATCAATTACTACCCGCCGCGCGGCGATTCCAAAGAAGGCTGGGACAATATCGACATCTTTGGCTGGCTCGGTTATCCGATGCAGATCAAGATCGATTTTCTCTGCCGGGACTCGATTCTGGCGGCCCCGCTGGTCCTCGATCTGGTGCTCTTTCTCGATTTGGCGCAGCGCTCCGGAATGAAAGGCATTCAGGAGTGGCTCTCCTTCTATTTCAAAGGTCCGATGACGGCGCCCGGCCTGTATCCCGAGCACGACATTTTCATCCAGCTCATGAAGCTGAAGAATACGTTGCGCTGGATGCGAGGAGAGGATCTGATCACGCACCTTGGCCTCGAGTATTACGACTAACGGGTCAAAGCGCCAGGAGCCGGCCGGGCAGCGTGTACTGGTCATCGGCGGAACGCTGTTCATCGGACGCCTGCTGGTGAAAGAACTGCTCAAGGCCGGCCACGAGGTGACGATTCTTCACCGCCAGCCCAAGCACGATTTCGGCAAAAGGGTGGGCAATCTGGTGGCGGACCGCAACGACGCCTCGACTGTGCGGGCGGCGCTGGCGGGCCGGACGTTCGACGTGGTCTATGACATCGCCTACGACTGGGAGCGTGGCACGACGGGGGCGCAGGTCGAAGCCACGGCGCGCGTGTTTGGTAACCGCCTGCAGCGCTACATTTTCATGTCGAGCGTAGCCGCCTACGGCGACGGTCTCAATCATCACGAAGGCGACGCGCTCGCGCCCGACGATCATGCCGACGCCTATGTGCGCAACAAAGCCATGAGCGAGCGAAACCTCTTCCGGATGCACCAGCGCAACGGTTTCCCGGTGGTCACGTTGCGCCCTCCCTATATTTACGGGCCAGGCAACCCGTTTTACCGCGAAGCGTACTTCTGGGACCGCATACGGGAAGGACGCGCCGTGATTCTGCCCGGCGACGGGCGCCGCCTGATGCAGTTTGTACATGTGCGGGACCTGGTGGGCGCAGGTATGAAAGCGATGGAGTTGCCCGACGCCGCCGGGCACGCCTTCAACATTGCCAACCCCCGCCCGCTGACGCAGTTTGAACTGGTGGAAGTGATGGCGCAGGCTGCGGGAAAAGAATGCAAGTTTGTCCGCATTCCCCGCGAGCGGATCGTCCGCGCGGGTGGGACCCCGATGGGCCCCAAACTGTATTTCGGCATGTATTTCGATATGCCGGCCATCACCATGGTGGCGAATAAAGCGCAGCGCATGTTGAAATTCAAGCCCATAGATTTTTTGGATGGGTTGAAGGAGACCTACCGCTGGTATCTACGCCACAACGGATTTCCGAAGCCCGACTACGAGTTTGAAGACGGGCTGATCGCCACCGCGCATCCCAGCGCCTATACGGCGCCGGAAGATTAGGGGCGGCTGTTATGAAACAACCAATCCAACCGCTCCTGCGATGGTGTGCCACCGCTCCCTCACGGTCGCGGCTCGGTAGAATTCGTCAAAGTTGGACATTGTCGGCAACCACATCCTGATGCCCGTAAACACCGAGCCCCAGTCGTGAGGCGGAGCGGTCAGGAAGTAATGCCAAGCTGTCGCGCCACGGTGGATCAGGTTACGGCATCGGTAACCCTGCCGCCTTGCATATCGTCTTCGGAACAACGAGAATGCTACATATGCTCTGGCGTACCTGGTGTGCTCTTCTTTCCATTGCTGTCCTGCAGGCCGCGGACGGCAAACGCTCGATAACCGATACAGACCTCTATTCGTTTCAATGGATCGCCGACGCGAAGATCTCGCCGGATGGTTCGCGAATCGCGTATACGCATGTTTCCGTAAACCCCAAACACGACGGCTACGAGACCGAACTGTGGATCATATCGGCCAGCGGCGGTGCGCCTCGTCAACTGACGGCCGGACCGCGCGATTCCGCCGCGCGCTGGTCGCCGGACGGCAAGACGATCGCGTTCGTGCGTGGCGGCAGCGAGCGGGAGGGCAGACCAGGACCGTCCCAGATCTACCTGCTGCCGCTCGATGGCGGCGAAGCCCGCCAGTTGACTGACCTGCCCAAGGGCGCGGGCGCGGCGTTGTGGTCGCCGGACGGGCACTGGATCGCTTTCACCTCCACGACGGAGCCCAAGGACTTTGAGAAAAAGAAAGATAAGGACGAAGAGAGCGACGTACGCGTGATCACCCGCGCGGCGTATCGCCAAAACGGCGCCGGCTACAACGAGCCCGCGCGGCCTTCGCACATCTGGAAGGTCGAAGTGCCGGAGATCGTGAATGCTCCGCAAAAGGCAAAGCAAATCACCGCCGGCGAATTCGCGGAGTCCGATCCGGTGTGGTCGCGCGATGGAGCGACCCTGTACTACACATCGGAACGCGTTCTGGAAACTTACTACGATCCCCCGCGCAATGCGATTTATGCCGTGAGCGCCAACGGCGGCGATGGAACCAAGATCACGGGCATCGACGGCGGCGCGCGCGGATTGGCTCTCAGCGCTAATGGGCGATACCTGACATTTACCGGCGCCATCAACAAGGGCGAGGGTGTGATCGAGCGCTCTTACAGCGAACCGGATTTGTTCGTGACCTCGGTCGAAGCTGGCTCGACCGCTAAAAACCTGACCGAAAAATACGATTTCGATATCGGGAGCGGCGTGGGTGGAGACCAGAGCCCGCCGCGCGGAGGCGGTCCTTCCAAACCGTTTTGGAGTAAAGACGGGCGCTTCATTTTTGTGGTTGCGGCGGAAGAGGGCCGGGCCAACCTGAAACGCGTGGAAGTGGAAACCGGCAAAGTGGAAGCCTTCACTTCGGGCGACCACGACGTGTTCTCTTATGACGCGACTCCCGATGGATCGAAGGTTGCGGTGCTGGTTTCAACGCCCACCAACATTGGCGATCTGTACGTGGCCGACGGCCGCAGCGGCAAGATGGAGCGGCTCACGCACATCAACGAAAACCTCTTTTCGCAACTCAACCTGACTGAGCCGGTGGCGATCTGGTACAAGAGCTTCGACGGAAAGCGCGTCGAGACTTGGGTGCAGCGTCCGCCGGATTTCCAGGAAGGCAAGAAGTATCCCATGATTCTGGATATTCATGGCGGTCCGCACTCGGCTTACGGATACACTTTCGATCATGAGTTTCAATGGATGGCCGCGAAAGGCTATGTTGTGCTGTATCCGAATCCGCGCGGCAGCACGACGTACGGACAAGATTTCGGCAACATCATTCAGTATCACTATCCGGGAGACGACTACAAAGACCTGATGGCGGGCGTAGACGAGTTGATCCGGCGCGGCTGGGTGGACTCCAACAAAATGGGCGTGACCGGAGGCAGCGGCGGCGGCGTGCTGACCAACTGGGTGATCGGCCACACGGACCGCTTCAAGGCGGCGGTTTCGCAACGCTCGATCGCCGACTGGCGCGACTTCTGGTATACCGCCGATTTCACGCAATTCAGTTCCAACTGGTTCCGTGGCGCGCCCTGGGAGAGCGAAGCCGATTTCAAGGAACGATCACCCATAACGTATATACAAAATATCCACACGCCGCTGATGCTGGTGGAAGGCGAGTCGGACTTTCGCACTCCTCCCGGCGCGGGCGGGGAACAGATGTTCCGGGCACTCAAGTATCTCAAACGCCCGGTGGTGATGGTGCGCTTTCCCGGCGAGTCGCATGAATTGTCGCGCTCCGGGAAGCCGACGCATCGGGTGGAACGCTTAGAACATATCGTGGCCTGGATGGATAAATGGGTGGACGGCCAGGATATTCATACTTACGACGTCCGTTAGCAAGCGGCTGTTCTACTTGAAACACACACCCGCACTAATGAAGATCGTGCCTGCTCATGACGCTTTCTTGCGCCAAAAGATACGATAAAGGGAGGGCAAAGAACATGGCAACTCTCGATTGGTCGCAGTAAGATCACCGAAGTGTTCGATGTGACCCCTGAGGAAGTAAAGACCGTTCTACGCTTCGCCAGCGAGAGCCTTGCGAAGGCGCCTACGTTCGGCTGATGAAGGTTCAATTCGACGGAACTCCGAAGCCGATTGCCCGCAAACTTGCCGCCACGAAATCACGCAAGTGCGCCGGATTGGCCGGCACGAGCCCCGTCTAGTAAGGCTTTCCCGCCTCACTCTCCTACCAAATCACCGTCGTGGCATCTGCGCGCGCCGCAGTGATAAACCTCAGACAAATCGACGACCGATTCTCCAACGCCCGTGGATATCTTCCGCATGGCCCGCCACATCTCCGAATATGGCCGGCGCCGAGCTTGCCGCGGGGTTATAAACTAAGCTTCACCGGTGCGGTAAGAGGTGTAAGCAGCGAATGTTGACTCGAAGATCTTTTGTACAATGTGCCGCGGCAGCGGTGGCGTGGGGCCAGCAGCCCTCCGGCAAAGCGTTGCGGCTCGGTGTAATTGCTCATGGCCACGATGCGGACGCGGCCATCGCCCGGGTGCGTCATTTGGGCTTCTCCAACTGCCAGGTGTATCTGGATCGCACCGGCGCAGCGGCGGCGGCCAGTCTGCGGCAAGCGCTCGACAGGTACCAGATCGAGGCCACATCGCTGATCGTCACTGGTCCGGGACCCGAGGTATATGACTTTATCAGCGGGCCGGGCTCCATCGGCTTAGTGCCACGCGAGTATCGCGAGGCACGGCTGGCCCGCATGATACAAGGCTCCGACTTTGCCAAGAGCGTGGGAATTCCGGGTATTCAAGGACACTGCGGCTTCATTCCGGAGAACCCCAACGATCCGCTGTTCGGCGAGCTTGTGCAAGCCCTCAAGCAAGTGGCTGGCTACTGCAAACAGAATGGCCAAACGTTTCGGTGCGAGACGGGACAGGAAACCCCGATTACTTTGCTGCGAGCCATACGGGCTGCCGGGCTCAACAATATTGGCGTGAATTTTGACGCCGCGAATCTGATCCTATACGGGAAAGCCAATCCAGTGGACGCGCTGGAGATTTTGGGTCCGTACGTTCTGGGCGTTCACGCCAAGGACGGCCGGTATCCAACCGATCCGAATCAACTGGGCGAAGAAGTGCCTATTGGCGAAGGCAAAGTCGATTTTCCGCGATTCATTCAGCGGCTTAAGGAAGTAGGGTATCGTGGACCCATTACCATTGAACGCGAGATCTCCGGTCCGCGGCAAGACGAAGACATTCGCGCGTCGAAAGCGTACCTGGAAAAACTCATCGGTTGAGGAGGGGGATGTGGAACTGAGCAAAGCCGAACTAAGTAAGGCCGAACAGAGCAGGCGGATTTTCTTGGGCGCGGCCGGGCTGATGATCGTCCAGCCGCGGCTGGTGCGCGCGGCGGAAGCGAACTCAGCCATCCGGATTGGGTTGCTGGGCTGTGGAGGGCGCGGCACCGAAGACGCGACCAGCATGGTGGAGAACGCGGGCGGCCGCATGGCCGCGCTGGCGGATCTTTTCAGCGACCAACTGGACAAGGCCACGGCACATTTCAACGAACTCGCCGCCAAGCACGGGCACCCGGCGATTGATCCGTCGCAGCGATTTCTTGGCCCGCATGCCTTCGAGCAGATTGCCGCTTCAAAAGAAGTGGACGCCATAGTGATCGCGACACCGCCTTACTTTCATCCACAACATCTGGCGGCGGTGGTGGATGCCGGGAAACACGTGTACTGTGAAAAGCCGGTGGCAGTGGATGTGGCCGGCGCCAAACGCGTGCTCGATATCGGCAAGAAAGCGGAAGGCCGTCTTAGCCTCGATGTCGGATTGCAAATTCGCCATGCTCCGCCCTTCGTCGAACTGGTCAAGCGGATTCATGCAGGCGCGCTCGGAGAAATCGCGTTTGCCGAGGCGCATTATTATTGTCCGTTTTTGGGTAAGGGACAGGCAACGCCACCAACGCCGGAAGAGCGCCTGCGCAACTGGTTGTATGACCGTGTGCTATCCGGAGACATCCTGGTGGAGCAGAATATACACGCCATCGATATCTGCAATTGGGTGCTGCAAGGTCATCCGGTGAAAGCGGCCGGCCTGGGCGGACGCAAGGGACGAACCGAGTTCGGCGACAGTCTGGGGCATGCCGCAATCACGTTCTGGTATCCGGACAACGTCCACGTCAGCTTCAATTCCAAGCAATTCGGTAAGGGCGGCGGGTTTGACGTCAGCGAGAGTTTTTTTGGAACGCGCGGCAGTTCGCAGTCGCCCTACTCGGGCGCTTTGGGTATCAAGGGCGAGGAAGCCTGGACATGGAAGGGGAGCGAGAATCAGCAGGGAGCGGAGTTCAGCGCTTCCGGCGCGTTTACGGATAACCTGGCGCAGGCGGACGGTGAAAAGCACAAGGCGTTTCTGCAGAGTATCGCTTCGGGCAACTTTCACAACCAGGCGGCTCTGGGAGTGGAAGCGTCACTGAGCGCGATGCTCGCCCGCGAGGCGGTGTATGCGGGGCACGAGGTGACTTGGGATCAACTAATGCATTCGAAAGAATCCTGGGACGCGAAGCTGGATATAAGCAAGCTGGGTGGAAATAAGCTATGAACCGGCGAGACTTTCTGGCGGCTGTAGCTGCCGCGAGTTCCAGCATGGCGCTGCCGGGCGCTACCACTCGCCTGCCCATCCGCAAGGCGATTTTAATTGAAATGCTGCCCAAGGATATGCCGGTCGCGGACGGCATGAAGCTGGCCAAAGAGGTCGGCTTCGACGAAATCGAGTGTCAGACGGTGGGCGACCCGAAGCAGGCGGAGGCGATCAAGCTAGCCGCTCAAAATGCCGGTCTCCGGATCCACTCCGTGATGAACATGGCGCATTGGTCGTTTCCGCTGAACGCGTCCGATCCGGACGTCGTGAAAAAGGGAATGGAAGGAATGGAGACCAGCTTGCGAAACGCGCATTTTTGGGGCGCGGATACGGTGCTGTTAGTGCCGGCGGTGGTCAATCCGAAATTCAGTTACTACCAGGACGCCTGGACGCGCTCGCAGCGGCAGATCCGCCAGCTTTTGCCGCTGGCTGAGGAATTGAAGGTGGCGATTGCGATCGAAGAGGTGTGGAACAAATTTCTGCTGAGTCCGGTGGAGTTTGCGCGCTACGTAGACGACTTTCAAACGCCTTGGGTGCGGGCCTACCTGGATGTCGGCAACATGGTCTTTTATGGTTATCCCCAGGATTGGATTCGCATCCTGGGCAAGCGAATCGCCAAGCTGCATATCAAGGATTTTCGGTTTCGCAAGGGGCAAACGGAGTGGGTCGGTTTGCGCGAGGGCGATATCGACTGGATCGAAGTTTATCAAGCCCTGGCGGATATTGGTTATCACGGAACGGCGACGGTGGAATTAGAAGCGGGCGATGCCGCTTATCTCGGCGAAGTGAGCCGCCGTTTCGATCTGATTCTTACCGGGGCGAGAGCTTAGGTCCATTTTTGGCGCGGGCGGCCAGGAGAGCGGTAGCATCGGGCGAAATGCGTCTCGAATCGAGTGTCGTGATCCGCAAGGCTCCGGACGAAGTGTGGAGGTTCCTGGAGGATATCTCCAACGTGCCGAAGTGGGACCGGGGCGTTGCCGGAGTTCGGTGGACCTCGCCTGATCCTCCCGGAATCGGAAGCGAGTTCGATACGTTGGCTTATCCAAGACGCCCGCGCGACAGTCCGGAATGGGGGCGGATGTCGTACCGGGTTGTGGAATTGGACAGGGCCGCCCGCTTCCATGTAATTCAGTTGATCAGCACGGCCGGCAACGCCCGCTATTTCAGGAAGGCGGCCTGGCTCCTCCGCGTGGACCCTGTGCCGGAAGGATCGCGCGTGTTCTCCTCCGTCGACTTCACCCTGCGCCGCCGTTACGCGTTCATGGCCCCGATACTTTACGCGAAAAAACGAGCCATTCTCACCGATCTCGAGTCTCTGAGACGGGCCGTGGAGAATTCGTAGTGGAGAAGCCGTCGTACGCCGCGGCCGCGATCTCACCCACCGCCTGACCTACCATGGCCGTGGCGGATTCCTCCATTACCGGTAACGGCACAAAGTTGATGTAGGCGGCGAAAATCAGGTGCTGGCCGTCCTTGGTCTCAATAAAACCAGCGAGTCCCTTGCCATCGATCACTCCTCCATCCGGCGTGAGAGCATTCCCCTCCGCCATAGTTCCCGTCTTGGCAAATACGTGACCTGCCGCGGGGGAATCGGTCTGAATGTTATAAAGCGTTCCATCTTTCCCGAGAATGGGTAAGGCTTTCTTAAAGCCGGTGAAGAACGGCTGTTTCGTGAGGTGCAGGAGAAACTGAACCATGAAGTCCGGCGCAAATAGCGCCGCGCCACCCGCCCCGTCATTCTGCACCGCGCCCGACAAATCGAGATCGGCTTTCTTCAGCATCTCCCGCTCTGAATCGAAGCCAGCTTGCAGAGGGTTAGAGCTGTTTTTCTGCAGGTACGCGCCCACGATATACGGCATCATAGTGGCGTGCAGATTCTGGCTTACCTTCAGCGTTATCTTCGCTTCCTCTTTGAGGGGCGGCGACACGTGCTCCGCAATTTCTTTCCTGGGCCCTTTGGCCGGGACGATGGAGTTTCCGCTTATGTGAACGCCGGCGCTCTCCAGCGCTTCGGCGAACACCACTTCGGCAAAACGCGAAGGCGCCGGCACTTTGTAGACTCGCAGCTTGGCGGGCGCTCCGGCCGGTATCGTTCCGGTCAGCGTGACCGTATGCTTTCCATCAGGGCCAGCGGAGTCATTGGTCCATTCGAGCCGCAATTCGCCGCCGGGGGCCACCGTTTTCACTTGATTCGTAATCGTGACATAACTTGTCTGCGGTGAGATAGCGAGCGTCGACAGTTCACCCTCGCGGGTTCCGGGGCTGACCATCACGTCAATCACGTTGTCGTTCACCACCATCGGCGAAATGACGATGCGCGTACCCAATTCCTTAGCGCCCTCGGGAAACAGCGATGCGTCCACCATTACCCGGCCGTTGATCCGGCGAATGCCGCTAGCTTTAACTTTGGAGGCCAGTTCGCGAATTACTAACAGAGGATCACCGGGCACCGCCCGGGCTTCCGCGAAGCCGTCGTAGGAGTGATCCTCGTTCTCAAAGACCATGCTTCCATCGGACTGGATGCGATTAGACAAATCGGGATCTCCGCTGGCAACCAGGATCAGGTCTCCATCCAACGTCCCGCCGGCCACGGACCCCGTTCTGTAAACTTTGGTGTGAAAGCGAAACTCCGGTCCCAATAACTCTAGCGCCGTGCCTACCGATAGAATCTTGGTTGTCGATCCAGGAATGAACAGCTCTTGGGGATTCCACGCATACAAAACTTTCCCGTTCTCCAGGGAATAAAATTCCACTCCAAACCGCGAATGACGGTACTCCGGCCGGCTCATCACGGCCTTGAACCTTTTTTCGAAGATGGGATAAGTCTGCGCCTGCAGAGCCGGGATCAGGATTACAGCCAGCGCAAACAATTTGACGGCGAGCATCCAAATTTCTCCTAGTCACTCGATAGCTTAGCCGATCGAATAACACCCGATGCATGCGCCTCCATGGCAGCAACAGCTAAGGCCATCGTCTTGGAGGTGACCCGTCCGCCCGAGTCCGCCCGTTACCAGCCCCAACCGTGAGGGAGCGGAACACGCGAAATACGAGACCTTAGGACCCGGCATGAAACAATCTTGTCATTGCCTGTGACCGCTCCCTGACGGTCGCGGCTCGGTTACGCCTTCCGCGTCGCGACCGTGCGAAGGTGTTGGAAAATCATCTTAAGACGTTTAAGACAGTATATGGTAAGAATGGTTTTGCACAATTCCCGCCTTCCGAGCGAGCGGTTGAATTGATTGTTCTATCCAACCTGCTCAAACCACACCGATGCGCCCATGGGGCCGAGGACGCGATGAAGCAGGAATTTGCCGCGGGAGTCGGTGGCGATGGAGCCGTCGGGCCAGGTGGTCGCGACTCCGAGGGCGTAAAACGTGTTTGGCACACCGAGAATCGCCGAGCCAACCACATCCGTGTTGACGGGCGCGGGCGTCGGCACCGGCGTCGGATCGAATGGCGGATAGTCGTCGGGATCGACCGACACTTTGATCGAACCCGGCGGCGGATTATTGGGATCGTAAACCGGCTGGCCCGGAACCACCAGTCCGGGGGCCACCGCGATGGGCGGCTGCAACGCGGACGGCACCCAGGTGTAGCCGTAGCTTTGGCGCAACTGCATGCACTTGAGCGGATCCCAAAGCCAAATCATGATCGGGACGTCCACGATAAAGCCCTGGCCCGCGAGTTGGATGGCTTGGGCGCTGCGCTGCGTTTCATCGTCGATGGTGGGCAAAGCGCGAGTCTCGGGCGGCTGGTGCGCCCAGTAAATCTGGTCAAAATCGGCCATAACGCGAGATAATCCTTGCTTGTTGATCTTTTCCGCTTGATAAATGCGGGGCATTCGAGTTGCCCCGCTAAAATAGAGACACTGTTCCCACAAATGAGCGGACACAGTTGTCTCGCTCCGTTTGCCGGTGGAGAAAAATCCGAGGGAGGCCTCCGTGGTCCGTTGAAACCCTCAACGGTAGGGGGCCGTTTCTCGAAAGCGGCTACGTTCGCCGACACCGACATTGCGCTGGGTTGCCCGGGGACTTCTGCGCTTTAGTCGACTCCGCTGCGACGAATCAGCTGAGCCTCTTAAATTTCAGTTTAGCTGCCGGATACAAGAAAAACGGAGTTTTTAAACCGCGGAATCGCCGGAAAAGCCTGAAAAGGTGGGAGATAAATTTATTTTGCCGTTTGGTGATTGCCTTTTAGCCAGGCCAACCAATTGCCTCGACCTGCGCCGCTGTTAGGGTGATAGATAGTGGCCTGGGTAATAATGGAGCATCTCCAATGCAGCCGCCCAGCAAACCCGGTTCGCGCCTCAATAGCATCGACGCGCTTCGCGGGGCGGTCATGATCCTCATGGCGCTCGATCATGTCCGCGACTTCTTCCACTCGGGCGCCATGCGCTTCTCCCCGACCGATCTCGATAAAACTACGACGATTCTCTTTCTCACTCGCTGGGTGACGCACTTTTGTCTGCCAGTCTTCATGTTCACCGCCGGTTCCGGCGCCTTTCTTTGGTGGCGGCAACGCGGACACACCCGTGGACATCTAGCGCATTTTCTCTGGACGCGCGGCGTGTGGTTCGTCGTACTCGAGCTGACCATGATGCAACTGGCGTATAACTTTAATATTTCGCCCGACAATACGATTCTTCTCCTGATTCTGTGGATTTTTGGAATCTGCATGATCGTCCTGGCTGCACTGGTCTATTTGCCGATGTCGTGGTTGCTCGGCTTGAGCCTGGTGACGATTGCATTGCACAATTGCCTGGATGGCGTCGATGCGGCTCGTTTCGGTTCTCGCGCCTGGGTGTGGAGGATAGTCCATCAGCCCGGGGTGTTTCCGGTGGCGGGCCAGCCGGTATTAATCAGCTATACGCTGCTCCCCTGGATCGCCGTAATGGCGGCCGGCTTCTGCTTTGGGCGAATCTTCGAATGGGCGCCGCCGGTTCGCCAGCGATTCATGCGAAGGCTCGGGCTAGCGGCGGTGGCCGGGTTCATCGCGCTTCGCGCGCTCAACCTGTATGGAGACCCGGCGCCCTGGTCCGTTCAGAAAACAGCCATTTTAACTGTGCTGTCCTTTCTTAACTGCACCAAGTATCCGGCTTCCCTCGATTTTCTGCTAATGACACTGGGGCCGGCGCTTCTGGCTCTGGCCTATCTCGACCGGCATCCGCCGGCAGTTGTGAATCCGCTGGTCGTTTTCGGCCGGACGCCGTTGTTTTACTTCGTGCTGCATTTTTATATCATTCATGGCGTGGCGGTTTTCATGGCATTGCTCCGTTACGGCAACCCGGCGTGGTCATTTATGTTCCATCCGCTGCCATCCATGGGAGGTCCCCGGCAACTCTTCCCCGCCAACTTCGGCTATAGTTTATGGGTCGCCTACGCTGTGTGGGTCATAGTCGTCGCTATGCTTTATCCGTTGTGCCGATGGTACGCCAAGTATAAATCGAGACAAAGTAGTTGGTGGTGGAGTTACGTTTAATGACGCGTCGACGGTTGGTACTGCTCCTGACGGGTTTGATTTTCGCGGCGAATGCTCCGCTGCAGTCTCAGCCGGCGGCTGCATCCAGCCGGGCTCAAAAAAGAAAGGTATTGGCTTGGGGCGATACGATGACGGCCTACCAGCACGACTCGGTTTCGCATGCCCTGGCCACGATCGAGCGATTGGGCCGGGAATCGGGCGCCTTCGATACTTATATCCGGACGGATTCGCAGTTGATTACCAAACACCCGTTTGCCAAAGGCGTGCGCAACGCAAAAGATCTCAATTTCTTCGATGCCATTGTTTTCATGGGTACGGGCGACAATTTGAGCGATCTTCAGAAGCAGGATCTGATGTCGTTCATCAAGGACGATGGCAAAGGATTTGTAGGCGCGCACACCGGGGACGACGCGTTCTTCGATTGGCCGGAATTCGCCGAAATGATCGGTGGCTGGTTTGATAATCACCCCTGGGGCCAGTTTGACGCGCCGATTATTGTGGAAGATCCGAGCTTCCCCGCCATGCAGGGATTTCCCTTGCGCTTCACGTTGCACGACGAGATTTATGAGCACAAGAACTTTTCGCGGGAAAAGGTCCATGTGCTCGCCCGGCTGGACTCGACAAAGCTCGACTATACGCGGCCCGGCATTCATCGCACCGATCGCGATTTTCCGGTTGCCTGGGCCAAGATGTACGGGAAAGGCCGTGTCTTTTATTCGACATTCGGACATGCGGCGGAAACCTGGGACAACCCGGCGGTGCAGAAGATGTACCTGGAAGCGATCAAGTGGGCGCTCCGCCTGACCGGCGATGACGTGAAGACCGGTCCGTCCAAGTAAGCCCGCGCTCGCGCCATCCTGAGGGCGGCCACGTACTTCAACGCCGCGGTCAAACTGCCGGACCCGAGTGAAGAACCGGCATCCGCACGTTTGGCCTCGAGGGCGCGCCATATGAAGCAACTCACCGTGCTTGGCTTCAGCGGCTTGGCGTTGGCTTCAGGGATTGTGCCGCTCCCAGTTTGATCAGCGCCGCCTCGCCCGGGCCCTGGAAGAAAGTGAATCCGGGACGGTCTTTCCACATCTGCGGGCCGCCCAGCCGAATGCCGGCTTTCAACGTAACGTCGTGGATGGTGGTGACCAGTTCCTCATATTTCGGCTGGCCGATTTTGTAGCCGGAGAAGTTGCCGAGGTCCGTGCTGGCGGCGAAAATCACATCGATTCCGGGGACCGCGGCGATCTCTTTGGCGTTGGCCACCCCCAAGGGCGTCTCGATCATGATCACCACCACCATGTTGTCGTTGGCGGTCTGCCGGTAGTCGTTTCCGTATAGCTCGCGGTACTGGCCCGCGCCCATGCTGCGGCGCCCGAGCGGCGGATACTTCGACCACTTCACGGCGGCCGCGGCCTTTTCCACGGTGTCCACCGTGGGCACGATGATTCCCAGCGCGCCGATATCCGTGGCTTTCTGGATGTCGCTTTCGGTCGCATCGGGCACGCGGATGAAGGGCGTCGCCGACGAACCGCGGCAAGCGTAGATCATCTTGGCGACGTCGGAATAAGTGAGCGGGCTGTGCTGCATTTCGATCCAGGTGTAATCGAACCCCGCGTTGGCCATAGCGCAGTAGACGTTCGGATCGGGCGAAGAGACGGTGGCGCCGATCAGGGGCTTACCCTCCAGCAGCTTCTGTTTGGCGGTGTTGTAGATCTTGGCGGATTGCGCGTGCAGTCCTGGCGACAATAAAGTCGAGAAAATCGCGAGCAGCGCGAGAAGTTGTGCGGTCATGGCCCCACTTTCAGCTAAACCGGTCGCAGATGGCATTCGCCATCCCGCTCCGGGCAGCGGCGAATCGATCCTAGTCCAGCTCAGTGTGAAAAAACGCCAGACTCGCCGCAGCGTCGTTCTCGAATGTACCGTTTCCTTCAATGGAAAGTCCACCCGCATAGTTGATCTGTTTCAGGATACTGAAGAAGCGATGGTATTCGGGGTCTTCATCCGGCAGTTTCGGCCAGCGGCGTCCGTTGGGGTTGGCGAAGTGCAGATGGACGATCTCGTTCCTCGCCTTGCGCACAATTTCCGGATCTTCGTTCTCGCATCGCAAATGGTAATAGTCGATGATCATTTTCACGTGCGGATGGTTGACCTCGGAAACCAGCCGCAGGGCTTCCGCTCCCGTGTTGATGATGTTGCATTCCTGTTTTCGTAGCGGCTCGATGCCGATCACCATCTGCTTCGATTTCGCGATGTCTCCGGCGCGGGACAGAAAGGTCTTGATCTGGCTCCAGGCCACTTCGCGCGAATAGCCGGGGGCAACCTGCCGCGAACTTCCGCTGCCCCAAACCGCCACGCGGGCGCCGAGAACCCGGCAGCGCTCGAGGGTCGAATCGAGATACGCGGACACGGCTTCTAAGTTTGCGTCGTCGCCGACCACCCGCAGCGTCCGGATCAAACTATTGAAACTCCGGCACCGCATACGCGACGCCAGCACCTGATCCTTGAAGCTCGCGAACGCCGGTTCACTCATCGCGGCGATCGCCGCGGCGCCCGGCTCGAAATAGTCGAAGCCATATTGGCCAGCCTCGGCGAAGGATTCGGCTTTTCCGCACACGCCGAGTTCGACTCCGCGGATTTTGGCGAAAGCGGCGAGAGCCGCGCCGCCGGCCGATAACAACACTGCGCGCCGGGACGGATGTTTCATCGCGACATCCCGAGGCAACGAGTCCGTGGCCCGTCATGAAACAAAGGTGACGTTAGTCCATGCACGCCTTCGGAGCCGCGACTGTCACGGAGCGGCCGAATTGTTTGTTTCATGCACCTATGACTTTACAACAGAGCGAAGTATGTGCAAAATGGAATCGTTCAATCCTTCTGATCGGTGAGATCGATGGACCTGCATCAGCTTCGCGTGTTTCATGCGGCCGTGACCAGCGGCGGGTTCAGCCGCGCCGGAGATCAACTTCATCTTTCGCAATCGACCGTCAGCCAGCATATCAAGCTCCTGGAGAGCGAGGTGGGCTGCCAGCTCTTTCTGCGCGTCGGAAAGCGCGTGCAGGTGACGGAAGCGGGAAAAGTGCTGCTCCCCTACGCGGAACGGATCTTCTGCGATCTCAAGAATGCGGAAATGGCGCTCCGGGAAATGAGCGAGCTGAGACGCGGCACGGTTCGTCTCGGCGTCGGTCCGACCACGTTGATTTACCGGCTTCCGCCGGTGCTGAGCGAATACCAGCGGCGCTTTCCGGAAATCGAGATCTTCGTGCTCGCCGGAACCACGGAGTTCCTGCTGCAGGAGCTTCGTTCGCAGCGGGTGGATTTGGCGATCGTCATGCCGACCGGCCCCCAGCCCGGAGTGACCGTGAAGCCGCTGGGGCGCGAGGAGCTGGTCATCGTGGTCAACCGCGACCACCCGTTTGCCAAGCGGCGTTCGATCGAGCCCTCGGAATTGACCACTCTGCGCCTGATCCTGTATGAGAAGAATACCGCCATGCAGAATCTGGTCGACGGCTACTTCGAGTCGCTCAGCATTACGCCCAACATCGCCATGGAAGTGGAAAATAATGAAGCAATTAAGAGCTTGGTTCGCGCCGGACTGGGTTCGTCGATTCTGCCGCTGTGCGCGGTTGCCAATGAGCCCCCGGATGGCGCGCTCCGAATCTTGCGGGTGAAAGGGAAACCCCTGGTGCGGCACCTCCAGTTGGCGTCGGCAGCCGCGGTGGTGTTTCCTAAGGCGATTGAGGAACTGGCTGCCGCACTGACTTCGGCGCTGACGCCCCGGCCCATCGATCGATGAAACCACGATCGATGAAACCACGATCGGTGAAAACATGATCGGTGAAAACGATCTACATTAGCGAATGAATCTATTGGACAGGGCTCAACGGTTTCAGTATCTTATCTTAGAGCCTTAGCACAGTCTGCTATCAGGGGGTTAGTTTATGTCTGATACGTCCCGGTTGACGTTTTCCGGCCTGACGTCGATTAGTTTCGCGTTCGGCTTGGCCTTTCTTTTCCTCGCTTTCCACTCTACCGCGAATGCCCAGGTTACGGCCGTGGCGCAAGTGAGCGGCACCGTTACCGATCCTAGCGGCGCAGCCATCGCCGGCGCCGAAGTGACCATGACGGAGGTCGACAAACAAACGCCCCATTCGATCAAGACAGATAAGAGCGGCAGTTACACGTTGCCGAACCTTCCGGTTGGGCCTTACCGCCTGGAAGTGAAGGTTCCAGGATTCAAAGACTACCTGCAGACGGGCATTGAGCTGGTGGTCAACAACAACATTCAGATCAATGCGGTGATGCAGGTGGGCGCAACCACTGAGCGCGTCGAAGTAAGCGCCACCGCGAGCCAGGTGGAGACCAAGGAAAACTCCATTTCCAATTTGGTCGACCAGAAGCGCATCAACGAGCTGCCGCTGAACGGACGCCAAGTCACCCAGTTGATCTATACCGTGGGCGCGGCGGTACCGGCGGACAGCGGCGACACCGGAAGCAAGACGTTCTGGAACGCCACGCGGATTTCCATCGCGGGCGGGCAAGGCAATGGCACGGCTTATCTACTGGATGGCGCCGACGCCACCGACGCGATGTCGAACGTCAACCTGCCATTCCCGTTCCCGGACGCTCTGCAGGAGTTCAGCATCGAGACCAGCACGGTGTCGTCACAGTTCGGCACGCATCCCGGCGCTACGGTCAACGTAGTGACCAAGTCCGGCTCGAACGGATTTCATGGCGATCTGTTCGAGTACATCCGAAACGGCGATCTGGACGCCCGTAACTTCTTTTCGAAAACGGGCGCAGATACGCTCAAACGGAACACCTATGGCGGCACCGCCGGCGGCAGAATCATCAAGGACAAATTGTTCTATTTCGGAGGATTTCAGGGCACGGAAAACCGCCAGAATCCTCCGCAGATAACCACGCATATTCCCACCGCCGCGATGTTGGCGGGCGACTTCAGCACTATCGCGTCAGCCACGTGCCAGTCGAGCGGCAAAGCGGTCACGCTGAAAAACCCGCTGGGCGGGACGTTTCCCAATAACCAGATTCCGGTGAGCCAACTGGATCCGGTGGCGGTGGCGCTGGCGTCGAAGTATCTGCCGGTCGCCCAGGCCGACCAGTGTGGCACGGTGACCTATGGCATTCCCCAAACCGGCGACGAACAACAGTGGATTGAACGCACGGACTGGGTGCTGAGTCCCCAGCACTTCATTTATGGAAGATACTTCTGGGATCACTGGACCAATCCGCCGGTATTGGTCGGCGATAATCTGCTGACCAGCACTTCGCCGGGAAACCTCGAGTTGGCGCAGGAGGCGACCATCGGCGACACGTATACGTTCAGTCCGACTTTGGTCAATTCGTTCCACGTCGGGTTCAACCGCCGGCGTGACAATCGCGGGCCCACGAATTTCCCAATTAATTGGACCGACCTGGGCTCCAATATATACAGCGCGGTTCCGAACTTCCTGTTGATTTCGAGCATGACGGGCGGCTTCACCACTTACTGCGGCACCTGCGCCCCGGGACATTTCAACTTGAACGATTTCCAGTTCGCGGACGACCTGAACTGGGTCAAAGGCAGGCATCAAATCGGCTTCGGGTTCAACATCGTCCGGGTTCAAAACAACACCATCTCGGGCTTTGACGAAAATGGCGCGCCTACATTTAATGGGTCGGTTACGGGCCTCGGGATGGCGGATTTCCTGCTGGGAAAGATCAGCGATTTCCAGCAGACCAACGCAACCCCAGACGACCTTCGAACGTGGGTGATGAGTTTTTATGCCCAGGACAGTTTCCGCATCAATCAGCACTTCACCGTGAACTTCGGCCTCCGTTGGGAACCGACCTTCTCGGACCCCGATAAATTCAAGCGCGGCGATGCCTTTATCGAATCGGCTTTCCTGGCGGGCCAGGTGAGTACTTTGCATCCCAGCGCTCCTCCGGGATTGTTCTTCCCAGGCGATCCGGGCATTCCCTCCGCCAATTGGAGCGGGCAAAAGACCAATTTCGCCCCTCGTGTCGGCATGGTGTGGAATCCGAGCGGAGAAGGAAAAGACACGTTGCGCGTCGGCGCCGGGATCCTCTACGACTCGACCGAAACGTGGTTCAATGAACGCGAAACCACCAATCCGCCGTACGGCAACGATATCGACGTCGGGGCCGCACAGCTTTCCAGTCCATGGGCCGCCTTCCCGGGCGGAAACCCATTTCCGCAGAACGGCAATCTTTACTTCCCGACGTCCGGGACTTACATCGACATGCCGCTCCATCCCAAGGCTACTTACGTCGTGAATTGGAACGCCACCTATCAGCGGCAGTTCAAGGGCGGCTGGCTGGCTTCTATAAGCTATCTGGGCAACAAGACCACGCACTTGTGGATTGCCCTGGAAAATGACCCCGACATCTATATCCCGGGTAACTGCACCGCCGGTCAATACGGCCTGACGGCGGCCGGTCCGTGTTCGAATACCTCCGGGGCCAACTATCAGGCACGGCGGTTGTTGACTCTCATGGACCCGGCTACGGGCAAATATTATTCCAGCATCGACAGAATGGACGACGGCGCGGTCGCGCGCTACCAGGGCCTGCTATTGTCAGCCCAGCATCGTGGCGAGCACTACACTTTCCTCACCAACTACACCGACTCCTACTGTCTGTCGGATTACGATTTTGGCGCGGCGCTGGCTGGTTCGACCAACTCCCAGATCTTCAATCGCCACGCCGACTGGGGACCCTGTATTTCTGACGCGCGCCACATTTTTAACGCTAGCTTTGTCGCCACGAGCTACTGGCACAGCAACAACAGGCTGATGAACGGGCTGTTGAAAGATTGGCAACTTTCTCCGCTGATTTCAGCCCGCAGCGGCCAGCCACTGACAGTCACGACGGGCACGGACAACTCGCGGACGGACCTCAACAACGACCGCCCTGTCCAGGTGCTGTCGAACTACGCCGCGACCAACCCAATCTGTTCCACAACCTCAATATGCGTCCAGTGGATCAATCCCGCGGCTTTCACTCCCAATGCCATTGGCTCCTACGGCACCGTCGGACGCAACGCCTTGCGCGGACCCAGTTACGTCGGGTTCGACCTTTCGCTGAGCAGAAACTTTAAATTCAGGGAGCGGTATAGTTTGCAAGTCCGGGCCGACGCGTTCAACATCCTGAATCACACCGACTTCGTGGGCGGTTATGCGCCCGCCGGACAGGCGGCGGGGGTGAGCTATGGCACTCTGTCCACCGCTTTGAATTCCTCTACGTTCGGACAGGTCACCGGCGCGTACGATCCGCGCATTCTGCAGTTTGCTATGAAGGTTTTCTTTTAGCCGTAGACTAAAAGTGCGGCAGCGGTTCTCGTCGGCGTGATGGCTGCGGCAGCGAGTAGCGAGAATTTGAAAACATTGACGGGAGCCGTTTGCTATTTTTTCCGGAACACCTCTAGGTTCGCCAGTGACGCCTAATTTCGATCTGCACGGCCGGGTTGCTGTCGTGATTGGAGGGACCTCCGGTCTGGGACGCGCCATGGCGATCGGACTGGCCGAAGCGGGCGCCGACGTCGTGGCGGCGGGGCGCCGCGAGGATCTTGTTTTTCAAACCGCCGATGAGATCGAGAGCCTCGGCCGGCGGACGCTGAGGCTGGTCGTGGATGTGCTCTCGCGCCCATCCGTGGACCGCTTAAAGGCAGCCGCGGTGAAAGAGCTGGGTGGCGTTGATATTCTGGTGAATGCCGCGGGCCGCATGTCGAAAACCGGGCTCAAAGACATCGCCGAAAGCGAATGGGACGAGGTGCAGAACAGCAACGTCACCGGAGTGCTGCGCGCCTGTCAGGCGTTCTACTCGCCGCTCAAGGACAGTGGACGCGGGCGCATCATCAATATCACATCGCTCAACTCTTTTGTCAGTCTGAACGGCGTTGCCGCCTACGCGACTTCGAAGGCCGCTCTGCTCGGCCTGACGCGCAGCCTCGCTGTCGAGTGGGCCGCCAGCGCCATCAACGTGAACGCCATCGCGCCCGGCGTATTTCGGACGGATCTCAATAAGGATCTGCTGGACAAAACCGATCGCGGCAAGGAGTTGCTCACCCGGACGCCCATGCAACGCTTTGGCCGGCCGGAGGAATTGGTCGGCGCCGCGGTGCTGCTGGCCTCGGATGCGGCCAGCTTCATCACCGGACAATGCATCGCCGTCGACGGTGGATTCTTAGCATCCGGAGTTAACGCGAGGATCGGGACCTGAAATCATGACCAGCACTTTGCCAGAGCCGTCCGTGGCCGCCGCCGATATTCTTTCCGTCGTCGAGCAGGAGCTTCAATCCACCCCCTTCATCGACGTTCATACCCACCTGTTTCAGCCTTCGCTGGGCGATCTGGGTTTGTGGGGCATTGATGAACTGATCACCTATCACTATCTGGAAGCCGAGTTGTTCCGGTCGTCGAAGATCCGGCCCGCCGAATATTTCGCCCTGGAGAAGCGCCAAAAGGCGGATGCAATCTGGCAAGCCCTGTTTGTTGAAAATGCACCCGTGTCGGAGGCGACGCGCGGAGTGGTCGCCGTGCTGAAGGCGTTCGGCCTGCCGACCGGCAGCTCCGATCTGAGGGAAGCTCGCGATTTTTTCGCGTCGCAGACGCTGGATCGGCACATCGATCGCGTGTTCGAGTTGGGCGGTATCAGCGAAGCCGTGATGACCAACGATCCGCTCGATCCGGCGGAAGCTCCCCAGTGGGAAAACGGCGCCGCGCCCGATCCGCGTTTTCACGCCGTGCTGCGGCTCGATCGCATATTGAACAAGTGGCCCGATCATTGGCGCGTCCTCCAATCGAAGGGCTACGAGGCCGATGAGCGCGCGTCTGAAACAGCGCTGTCCGGCACGCGGCGCTTTCTGGCGGATTGGGTGAAGCGAATGAAGCCGGTCTACATGGCAGTTTCGCTGCCCGATACGTTTCAGTTTCCCGAGGATTCGCTGCGCGGCCGCCTGCTCGAGCACGCCGTGCTCCCGGCTTGCCGCGAGTTCGATTTACCGCTGTCCCTGATGATCGGCGTGCGCTACCTGGTAAATCCGGCGTTGAAGCTCGCCGGCGACGCGGCGGGAAAAGCAGACCTGCGCGCCGTGGAGCGACTGTGCGCCGGTTATCCCGGCAATCGTTATTTGATCAGCGTGCTGAGCCGCGAAAACCAGCACGAGCTATGCGTCTACGCGCGAAAATTCAACAACCTTCTGCCGTTCGGATGCTGGTGGTTTCTGAACAACCCGTCCATTGTCGAAGAGATCACGCGCGAGCGCCTGGAGATGCTGGGCACGAGTTTTATTCCGCAGCATTCCGATGCGCGCGTGCTGGACCAGGTGGTTTACAAGTGGCGCAACACGCGCCGCACCATGGCGCCGATCCTGGCCAACGCATATAAACTTCTGACCGACGATGGGCGCGCGCCGACGCGCCCCGAAATCCGCCGCGATATCACGCGGCTGTTCCGCTCCAATTTCGAGCGATGGGTGAATCTGCCCGATGCCGGCACAAACCGCGGCCCCAGCCTCTGATTCGGTTCCGCAAGCGCGGCCGATCCGCAATCTGCGGTGGTACATTTGCGGCCTGTTGTTCTTTGCGACCACGGTAAATTACATCGACCGCCAAGTCATCGGGATTCTGAAGCCGGTCTTCGAACGCGAACTCGGCTGGAACGAAGCGGATTTCGGCTGGGTCGTGTTCGCGTTCCAATTAGCCTACGCCGTGATGATGCCCATTGCGGGCCGCGTGATCGACTGGCTGGGCACGCGCATCGGCTATGCGCTCGCGGTGGTGGTCTGGAGCCTCGCCTCGATGTCGCACGCGCTGGCGCGCAACGCCTGGCAATTTGCCGCGGCGCGATTCGCGCTCGGTATTGGCGAAGCCGCAAATTTTCCCGCTGCGATCAAGACCGTTGCCGATTGGTTCCCCTCGAAAGAACGCGCCTTAGCCACCGGCATCTTCAACAGCGGATCGAACATTGGCGCCATCGTCGCGCCGCTGATGGTCCCCTTTGTCGCCGCGCATTTCGGGTGGCGCTCGACGTTTCTGGTCACCGGCTCGCTCGATTTCGTCTGGCTGGCCGCATGGCTATGGTTATTCCGCCGGCCTTCCGAGCACAAGCGCCTCTCCCTGCCGGAACGCCAGTTGATCGAATCCGGCGCCGCAGCCGAGCCCGCACGCAGGATTCCCTATTTGCGGTTGCTGGCCGAGCGGCCCGCCTGGGCATTTCTGACCGGAAAATTTCTCACCGATCCTGTCTGGTGGTTCTATTTGTTCTGGCTGCCGGGATTCTTGAACCGCAAATACGGTCTCGATCTCACGCAACTGGGACCCCCGCTGATCGCGGTGTACGTCGCCGCCGACGTCGGCTCCATCGGCGGGGGCTGGCTCTCGTCGAAGCTGCTATCGATCGGCTGGTCCGTCAATCGCGCGCGCAAGACCGCGATGCTGGTGTGCGCGCTGGCCGTGTTGCCCGTGACCACCATCATGTTCACTGGAAAAAGCCTATGGCTCACGGTCGCGCTCATCGGACTGGCCGCGGCCGCGCATCAGGGATGGTCCGCCAACTTGTACACGCTCGTGCCGGATTCCTTCCCGCGCTCGGCCGTCGGCTCAGTCATCGGCCTGGGAGGTTGCGGAGGCGCGATCGGCGGACTGTTGGTCGCGCCGGCCATCGGCTATTGGCTGGATTTTTCGCATGAATCCTACGGCCCGCTATTCTTCATCGCGGGCTCGATGTATCTTGTCGCGCTGGCCATCATTCAACTGCTGGTCCCGCAACTCAGGCAAATCGAAATATGACATCTCCTTTAATGCACGAATTAGCGGGCGCGCTGGTGGACAATGAGTCGCTGGCGCGCTTCGCCCAGCGCGATGGTATTCGTGTCCTCCCGCAATCCCTCACACGAACCCAGAGCGCTTCCTACGTGGTGGTCGATGTGGACCAGCAATCGCGCCTGCTCCAGATCGGCGGCGAGCCGCAAATCGGCGAACCGCTGTGGCGCGATCCCGCATCGCGGCAATACTTATACGCGTTTTCGCCGCCGGATGACGCGAACCTGCGAGCCTTTGTCGAGCGCGTCGACCGCTCGTTTCTTCCCCGGCCGCAGCGCGCTGGGCCGGCAATCGCCGCGGGGAACCGTCATCCTGAGATCAGCCTGCCGGCCGTCTTCAATGCTTTCGAAACGATCTTGCGCGAGACCGGGAAAAATCTGGCGTCAACCGTGCAGCTTTCCGCCACCAGGGAAATGACTACCGATGACGAGATCGAAAGGCGCGATGGCTCGAATCCTACCGCGCCCGGCCACACTCGCGTCAGTATCCGTCACCTGTATCATGCCGGTCTGTGGGCCGCGATTCGGTCCGGCTATCGCGACGGTTACAACGCCGAAGCCGATCATTTTATCGTGAGCGGCAGCGATGACGCCGCCATCGCGCGATCGGTGGAATGGGTGAAAGAAGCCATCCTCCATGCGGCGGGGTACACGAAATTCACTACCGACACTTCGCGGGTTTTCGATCTGCGCGCGGACGGGCGCCATCCCCAGCCGTGGACGGAAGCGCAGATCGGCGATCTGTTCGCCGCGAGGCTCACTCCCGATGAGCGGGGCTGGGTGTTGAACGCATTCGCAACGCCGTTTGTGTGCGAGCAGCGCGCGTATCGGTTCTCCGAGAGCGAGATCAAGCGGCTGGCGGTGAAATTCGGCCCGAGCTTGAAACTGAACGAAGAACTTTACGATGCGATCTCGCGCGCCAAACACGCCGCGCCGTTCGATTTCGAACCGTCGCTCGACGAAGCCGAAACGCTGACCACGCCGCAAGAACTCATTTTCTATATGCACTGGCTGAAGGAGCGGGGCCGTCCCGCTCAGTTAGTTCCTCCGAATCTCGGATTCAAAAAGCGCCAGGCTTATCCCGATTCGCGCGCTGCATTGGCCAAATACGCGAGCCACAAGATGTGGCCGGAGTTGCTCGATCGCGTGGACAGCGGTTTCGGCGGGGATTCCATCGCGGAGTTGAAGGACCGCGTCGCCGAACTCGCGGGTGTCGCTCGATTTTTCGACGGCACGCTGAGCATCCATTCCGGCAGCGGCAAGCAGCCTGAAGTGTTGCGCAGCATCGGTGCGGCCACCCGCAGCCGTTTGAATTACAAAATCTCCGGCGAGTTGCAATTGCAGTTGTTCGACGTGCTCTCCGAACAGGCGCCGGGATCCGAAGAGCGCGCGTTGTTCGAACGAATGGCCGCCGCGTGCGAGCGATTTGCCGCGGCTGGCGCGTTCGGCGAAGAAAGTTCGCTCGCCGCGCAATATCGCGCCTCGCACGGAACTTACCTGGGCGATAGCGATCGCGGCCGTGTTGATGGCAACCTGTTTCTGGTGTTCTGGCTCGGCAACATGGTGGGCAGCCGGGACGAAGATGGAAGATTTTTCAAACAATCGCTCGATTGTCTCTCTGAGCGGATTGTCGCGGAAGCGCGCCGGCGCAACTCCGCATACATCCGCTGGCTGGCGAAACATTTATTCGGCTGAGAAAAACACATGAATCGTCGAATGTTCTTTGCCAGCGCCGCGGCGGCCTTAATCGCACAGGGGGCGGACGCCGATCCCGAGGCCGCGATCCTCGCCAGCCTCCGTCCGCCGGAGTTTCCCGATCGCGACTTCGATGTGACCAAATTCGGCGCCCGCGGCGATGGATCGATGAACTGCACCAGCTCGATTCGTAAAGCGATCGCCGCCTGTTCGGAAGCCGGCGGCGGACGCGTGATCGTTCCGTCCGGCGTGTTTCTCACCGGCGCGATTCACCTCAAATCCGGTGTCAACCTGCACGTATCGGATGGCGCGACGCTGCGCTTCAGCCGCGACCCCAAAGACTATTTGCCGGTCGTCTTTTCACGCTGGGAAGGCACCGAGTGCATGAACTACTCGCCGTTTGTTTACGCTTTTGAACAAACCAACATCGCGATCACCGGCGGCGGCACGCTGGACGGGCAGGCGGATTGCGAGCATTGGTGGGGATGGAAGGGCAAAGCCGGCTGCGGCTGGGAAAAGGGGCAGCCCAATCAGGCGAAAGCTCGCGCGGCGCTGCAGGCCTTGGGTGGATCGCCGGCCCCGGTGAAAGATCGGGTCTTCGGCGAAGGGCATTACTTACGCCCGCAATTCATCCAGCCATATCGATCGAAGAATGTTTTGATCGAAGGCGTGACCATCCGCAACTCGCCCATGTGGGAAATTCATCCGGTCCTGTGCCGTAACGTCATTGTGCGGAACGTCAGCATCGATAGCCACGGCCCGAATAACGATGGATGCGATCCCGAGTCGTGTACCGGCGTGCTGATTCAAAACTGCACTTTCGATACCGGCGACGATTGCATCGCCATTAAATCCGGGCGCAACGGCGACGGCCGCCGGATCGCTACACCGTGCGAAAACATTATCGTCACGGGATGCACCATGAAGGACGGCCACGGCGGCGTCAGCATCGGCAGCGAGATTTCGGGCGGCGTGCGCAACGTCTTTGTCGGCAACTGCCGCATGAGCAGCCCGCATCTCGAGCGCGCTTTGCGCATCAAAACGAATTCCTATCGCGGCGGCGTGATCGAAAACATCCGGTTCCGCAAAGTCACGATCGGCCAGGTTGCCGACGACGCCGTGCAGATCGATTTTTCTTACGAAGAAGGCGAGGGCGGGCCTTTCCAGCCGGTGGTTCGCGGCGTCTTCATCGGCGATGTGACTTGCGGGAATTGCGGCGACGCGCTTTCGCTGCGCGGCTACGCTTCGTCGCCGATTCGAAATGTTCGCGTTACAAATTGCACCTTCGATCGCGCCACCAAGCCTTGCGTGATCGAGCACGTCGAAGGGCTGGACGTGGAAAATGTGAAAATCAACGGCAAACCGATGGTGCTTCGGAGCCAAATATGAGGCAAATGTTTTTTACGAGGTGATGCTATGACTAGAAGAAAAATGCTCGCGATTCCGGCCGCTCTTGCGATGCGCGCGGGTGGGGCGCCGGTGGACCATCCAGGCATGGGTTTCAGAATCGGAATTTGCTCTTACACATTCCGCGAATTCCAGCGCAAGATGGCGATCGATCTCATGAAACAGTTGGGCGTCGGCACGGTCAGCGTGAAGGACGTCCATCTGCCGTATTCGCTGACGCCCGAGGAGCTGGCGAAAGCAGTGGACGAATTCAAGCAGGCCGGTCTGACGCCTGTGAGCGCCGGTAACACCGATTTGAAGGACGACGATCCGGCCGTTCTGCGGCGCTATTTCCAATACGCGCGGAATTGCGGAATTCCGATGCTGGTGGTGGCGCCGACGCATCAAACGTTGCCCGCGATTGAGCGGCTCGCCAAGGAGTTCAACATCAAGGTCGCTATCCATACCCATGGTCCGGAGGACAAAAATTTTCCCGTTCCAAAAGTGGTGCTGGACGCGATCAAGGGCATGGACCCGCGCATGGGGATGTGCATG
Source organism: Bryobacterales bacterium (assembly GCA_963836595.1). Lineage (GTDB taxonomy): Bacteria > Acidobacteriota > Terriglobia > Bryobacterales > Bryobacteraceae > DATFZA01. The sequence continues at coordinate 124,428 of CAWIKC010000001.1, read as the reverse complement.
GACGTCGGCCATTCCATGCGCGGCGGCGCAGACGTGGTACAGGAGATCGTGAATGCCGGTCCGCGCCTGCTCGATGTTCACATGAAGGATCTCAAGAACGGAAAAGAGAAAGACAGCCAGTGCGACGTCGGCGAAGGCGTGATGCCGGTGGTCGCGATCCTCAAGCAGCTACGCAAGACCGGCTACCGCGGAAACGTGAATCTCGAGTACGAAATCAACAGCGAGAATCCGCTGCCCGGGGCTCAGCACTCGATCGGATATTTGAAAGGAGTGATGGCGGGTCTGGCCGGCTAAGCCCCGAACGTTAGTGAGGGGATGAACGCTCATCCCCTCACTGACGTTCGGGGCTAGACGGGAGGTGCTGCTTGACCAAGGCTAATTTGGCAACCTGCTAGACCTTGTCCGGAATCTGGAACCCGGGACGGTATCCGCGATCGGCCTCGCGCAACAGACGGTTAGCTTCGTTATCGCCGATCACCTGCTCGGTTTCCGGATCGAAGCTGAGCGTGCGTCCAAGCCGGTAAGAGACATTCGCCAGATGGACCAGCGTGGCGGAAATGTGACCCTCTTCAATCGGCGCGTTCAAGTCCTCCGCTTTGCGGCTGCGCACGCAATCGATGAAATTCTCGAAATTGTTCTCTTTGCCGGAGCCGCTGGGACCAGGCTCCTGCTGCTCGCCGAGCCACGACTTGTACGCCGTGTACTCCTGAATCGCGAGATAGCCTTTGGAGCCGTAGAAGATATTGCCGATGGTGTTTGGCTTGCCTGTGGCCGGGCCCAAGTCCTTCTTGCTGGGTGCAACCTTCGCGTCAGTTTGCAAACCGGCGGGCGGGAGACTGCTCTTGCCGAATTTATTGATGGTCGCTTCGTTGTTCGTCATCCAGTGGCGGACCTCGAACTCCATGATGCGGCGCTTGCCATCCGCACCGTTAAATTCATAGGCGCAGTTCAGCAAATTCGGCGTTTCCTGATCGTCGTCGAACATCACGTGGCCGCCGATCGCCGAAACCTTATTCGGAAACTTTACGCCCAGCCCCCAGCGCGCGGTGTCCACTTCATGGATGCCCTGGTTGCCCAGGTCGCCGTTGCCGGTGTCCCAGAACCAGTGCCAATTGTAATGAAAACGATTCATCGTGAACCCGCGGTCGGGCGCCGGGCCGAGCCACAGATCGTAATGAACGCCCGCGGGCACCGCTTCCAGCCGCTTGTGGCCGATGGTATCGCGCCACTTGAAACACAGGCCGCGTGAAAGATAAACGTCGCCGATCAGGCCGTCGCGCAGATGCTGGACCGCTTCTCGCGCCCCAATGCTCGACCGGCTTTGGGTCCCGTGCTGTACGATGCGGTTGTATTTCTTGGTGGCCGCCACCAGTTGCTTGCCTTCCCACCAGCTATGCGAGCAAGGCTTCTCGATATACGCGTCCTTGCCGGCCTGCACGGCCCAGATCCCCATCAGCGAATGCCAATGATTGGGCGTGGCGACAGACACCGCGTCGATGGATTTGTCTTCCAGCACTTTGCGGATGTCGACGTATGTCCGGGGCTTCGGCATTCCGAGCCGCTCGATATCCGCCAGCCGCGCCGTGGTCACGTTCTCGTCGACGTCGCAAACCGCCGCTACCTCGACGTTGGCAAGCTGCCGATATGTCTTGAGGTGATCGAGGCCGCGTCCGCGCAGGCCAATCACCGCTACGCGAACGCGGTCGTTCGCACCCAGGACTCTGGACGGCTGCAGTATCGCCGCCGCGGCCACTCCGGCCTTCAGAAAATCTCGCCGATCGTATTGCATGAAATAAGCTCCTTTTGGACTCACGCGGGTTAACCAACCCGCGGCAGGTTAACAACCTGCCCCACACCATTTAAATAACTTTCAACAATCCTTCGAGCGACTCGCGCGTGCTCTCTACTTTGTTCCCGTCGGCGCGCCGGTAATGCGTCTCCAGCGACATCGTTCCTTCATACTGATCCTGATGCAGCGCCTGAAACTGCCCTTTGAAATCGATCACGCCTCCGCCCACCGGCGCCCATTCCAGCTTGCCAGTTTGAGCGTTCTTGCGCGCGTCCTTGACGTGCATGTGCGGAAACAACCCGCGGACCGCGTTGTAGCCGTCGGGGAAGGGCACTTCTTTCAGCATGACCGCATTTCCTGGATCCCATACGCCGCGCAGGTTCGGAGAATTAACCTCCTTCAGCAGACGGCCCAATTCCTTGCCCGTTCCGACATTGCAGGAGTGCTCATTTTCCACCATCAGGACGATATCGTTCTTGGCCGCCAGTTGCGCCGCTTTCGCCAGCCGGTCCCGGACAAATGGATAAGCTTTATCCGGGTTTTGGACCCTCCAATAGCTGAAGATCCGCACTTTGTGAGTGCCGAAATGGCGCGCTACCCGGAACGATTTCTCCAGCAGCGGATCGGCGTCCTGCTCCGTAAAACTGGCCTTAAATTCGTCGCGCTTTTCACCGGCTTTGGCCGGCATTTGCGGCAGATTCCATTTAAATATCGGCGAAGCGATGTCGCTCACCTGAACCTTGTATTTCTCAATTATCTTCTTGGCCCGGTCCAGATCTTCTTGCGGAGCGTTCATGATGTTGTTGGCCCAGATTTCGCGCAGCTCGCACCAGCGCAGTCCGTATTCCGAAATGAACGCCAAAGCCTGGTCTAGCTGATTGGTCAGCTCGTCCGTGATGATGCCGAGCTTGAAGCCGTCCGTACCAGCCAATTTAGCCGCCTGCAAACGTCCCATCGCGGCGGCTGCCACCGCCCCTGCCAGAATTTCTCTCCGAGTCACGTTCAACTCCTTGCCGCTCGATTGCCGTCGCTATAACTATCGTAGCGGAACCAGTATATCCCAGAATGCCAGTTAGCGGGCGCCGTTAATGACCCGGTTTTATCGATAACGGAGATCGATCCCTGCGCTGTTGTATACAGGTCTTCGGGAGGTATAATCCAGCCGTGGATATCAAACCCTCCCGCCGAATCTTCGCTTCCCTCTTGCCGGCCATGGCCGCGGCCCGGTTGCCCGCGCAGGAGTCGTCGAAACGGCTGGCCTCGAAAGCTTACCCCTTCGAGACGCTGCCGGTAAAGGTGAATGCGACGAACAAAAGTCACCCGGTGCTCGACGGTGAGACCCACAGTGGGTTCCCGATCGAGGTGCATGTGACGGAACTGCCCGCCGGGCAGTCGCCGCATCCGCCGCACAGACATGTCCACGAAGAAATGTTTTTGATCCAGACGGGAATTCTCGATGCGACGGTGAACGGAAAGAAGACGCGCCTCACTCCGGGATCGGTGTGTTACGTAGCCTCCAACGATGAACATGGAGTGTACAACCCCGGGCCGGAGCGGGCCGAATACTTCGTCGTGGCACTGGGCGCGAATTCCTAGAGTATGACTCGTAGGGCTCGGATGGCGGTTGCGATCCTCCTGGCCGGCGCCCTTTCTCAAGCTGGGCCCGCGCCCGAGATTACGCTCCAAATTCGCGACTACGCGACCCTGCCAATGACCGGCGCGGTGGATGGCAAGGGGCAGATTATGAGCCTCCTCGCGCGCGTGAATTTCATGCGCGCCGAGCCAGGCGGCGGAAAGAAGCGGTTCTTCGTAAACGACTTGAACGGTCCGCTGTATATTTTCGACCGCGAGACGGGAAAGTTCAGCATCTACCTGAATTTCAATGGCGGCCCAGGCCAGCCGGGATTGTTTCACCGCCTTCGGACCGACAACGGTTTTGCAAACGGCTTCATCAGCTTTGCCTTCGACCCCGACTACGCGCACAATGGCAAGTTCTACACCATTCATCTGGAAGATCCGGCCTTGCCCGTTTCCGCGCTGCCCGATAATACGAATTTTCCGGGTCTGAACATTTCCGGCTACACGCTAATGGCGGCCATTCGGACGCCTGGCCCGCTGGTGCGCGAAGCGGTGCTCATCGAATGGACGGACACCAACACCTCGAATGCGACCTTCGAAGGCAAGGCGCGCGAGGTGATGCGGCTCCAGCAGAACACTCGCATTCATCCGATGGCGGATTTGATGTTCAATCCAACGGCGCATCCCGGCGACGCGGATTGGAGGGTGCTTTATATTGCTTCGGGCGATAGCGGTTCGGGAGAGTCGAGGACCGATATGCGCGCGAACCCGCAACGGCTCGACACGCTGGTTGGAAAAATCCTCCGCATCATTCCGGACTTGGACGAGAAAAAAGATACCAGCGCCGTCAGTGAGAACGGGCGGTATCGCATTCCCAACGACAATCCGTTTGTCGGGAAGGCCGGCGCGCGCGGGGAGATCTGGGCCTATGGTTTGCGCAATCCCGCCCGCCTCACCTGGGATGTCGATCCCGCGAATCCGCAGGATAACCATCTGATCGCCAGCGTCATCGGTCTGTATACCTGGGAAACCGTCGTCATCATCCATAAAGGAGCGAACTACGGCTACTCGCTGCGGGAAGGCAACCAGAAATTGAACCGGACCAATCAGACCGCCGAGTTGCCGCAGGACGACACCATCCCCGTGCAAATCAACGCGACGCAGACGGATGGCAAGGTCACTCCCACGTATCCCGTGATCCAATACGGCCACGTAATCGGCGGCGGCGACGCCGTGTCGAGCGGTTATGTTTATCGCGGCAAAGCGATCCCGGCGCTGCGCGGAAAATATATTTTCGGGGACATTTCGACCGGTAATGTTTGGTGGGCCGATTACAAAGAGATGCTGGCCGCGGACGACGGCGATCCCAAAACACTGGCTCCGATGCATCCGGTCAAGATCCGCTGGACCAAGCCGGGCGGAAGCAGCGAACTGTACGGTTCCATGAGTCCCATCACGGAGGTGGCGTACCATGCCCGCGGAGGCAAGGCGCCTGGGCTGCCGGGCGTCGCAATCGTGGCGCAAGAAGGGCGCTCCGATATTCATCTTTGGGCCGATCCGGAAGGACAGCTCTATATTCTGAGTAAGAGCGATGGCATGATCCGGATGGTGGTCGGCGCTACTGTGAACTGACGGCGCGATTCGAGGAGCAAACTGCCTACGCCTGAGCCCTCGGGCCGGCTTTTTCAGGTGGCGACCGCTCGGGGCCGCCGTTTTGTTGCCTGGCCGACGTCTCGTAGCCTTTTCGAAAAAACGAACCCGTCTTGCCTTGGATCGTACCCAAGTGGTTGTGGAGATTGGGCTTGTTGCCCGTCATGCCGGGAGTTGTGTGGCGGCGCGGGCCGGGTCACGTTCTTCGCGGGCCTTGCGTTCGGCTAGCTCAATCCTGTGCTGAGCAAGGGCGCGCGGTCGCAGGCGCGGGATGCGCTGCTCGTATCGGCTGAGGTTGCTTAGCGTCTTGATGTTCTTATCGAAAGCGAGCGCGCCGGCGCGGTAGTAGCGGCGCGGTCGTCTTGGGTGTTGACTTGATCTTCGAGATCGTCGGTGCTGAGGGAGAGCATGGATTGATCCATGGCCTGGAGGCCGGCCCAGGGTCCGACCATTTCTAGGCATGAATGTTTTATACAATATTGGATGGCTTCGGCTATGGACAATCTCAAGGTCGACGGCGACGGGCTGCCATGCCCCGAGGTGCATCGCTGGGCGGAGGAGAAGTACCGCCTTTTGGCCCTCTACGACGAGCTGTTCTCGAATGGCATGAAGAACAAATGGGACCAGCGAGCATATATCGACGTTTACGCTGGGGCCGGATACAGCCACATTCAGGGAACCGGCACGTTTCTGAAGGGTTCTCCGATCATTGCGTTGACCGTTGCGTGCCCGTTCGACAAATACATCTTCTGCGAGGAGAAGCAGGATTTGCTGGATGCCCTGAATGCTCGTGCTGATCGGATCGCGCCGCAGGCAAATGTGCAGTATGTACTCGGTAGCTGTGATGACAGGATTGATGAAATCCGCGCTGCCATCCCGCGGGCATCAAGCGAGAACAAGGTGTTAACCCTATGCATGGTGGATCCGTTCGATTTCGGAATCAAATTCGATACGTTACGAAGGCTCTCGGAAGTCTATATAGACTTCGTGGTGCTCCTTGCCATCGGCATGGACGCGAACCGGAACTATGACCATTACGTTGAAGGTAATTCACCGAAGATTGATGAGGCGCTCGGCAATATGGAGTGGCGTGAGCGCTGGAAGGCTGGCGGCGTTAGGAAGAATTTTAGGCAATTCCTGGCATTGGAGTTCTCGAAGAGCATGGAATCCCTCCGTTATCTTCCGACACCTCTGCATCGCATGAAGCTGGTGAGATCGGACGAAAAAAACTTGCCGCTCTATTACTTAGCGCTATTCTCGCGACATCAGACGGCGCACAATTTTTGGGATCAGGTCCTGAAGTATGGCACTGACCAGAGCAGTTTCAACTGGGAGTGACTCCGATGTCTCTACTTTCGAAAATCGAATGGACAGACGCAACCTGGAACCCAGTTCGCGGTTGCACGAAGATTAGCCCGGGCTGCAAACATTGCTACGCAGAGCGGTTTGCTGAACGTTTTCGGGGAGTGAAAGGTCATCCCTTTGAGCAGGGCTTCGATCTAAGGCTCATCCCGGAGAAACTGGCGGAGCCCTTGCGGTGGAGTGAGCCCAGAATGGTCTTCGTCAATTCAATGAGCGATATGTTCCACGAATCCGTTCCGCTGTCGTACATTTCGCGTGTTGCCACAACCATGCGTCTAGCGCGCTGGCACACATACCAGGTCCTGACCAAGCGGTCTGCGCGTCTGCGGGATGTCCTATGCGGGCCTCTCCGTGATTACTCGACGGAAGCCCATATCTGGTGGGGCGTTTCAGTTGAAGACCGCAAGCACGGCCTGCCGAGGATCGCCGACCTGCAGGCAACTCCTGCAGACGTTCGCTTCCTATCGGTCGAGCCTCTTCTGGAGGAACTTGGGAGGTTGCCTTTGGAAGGTATATCGTGGGTGATCGTTGGCGGTGAAAGCGGGCCTGGCGCCCGGCCGATGAAAGAGGAGTGGGTTCTTTCGATTCGCCAGCAGTGCGAAGCCATGGGGGTTCCATTCTTCTTCAAGCAGTGGGGAGGTGTGCGGAAGAAGGCCACAGGAAGAATGCTGCGGGGGCGCACACATGACGAATTCCCAAACCGGGTCCAACACCCCACGTTGCCGACGGGCCCGCGCCTCCAGCACGTGTCGGACATCGAGAACGGCGCATTAGTTCAGTTAGGAACCTCTTAGCTTAGCCGAGCGTGCGAATTGCGGTGGCCTGGCAAGTTGCTGGACGCAGACGCGTCCGCGCCTACGCCCGTCTGCCTCTGATCCACTGGATGCCTTACCGAGTAGGGCAGAGCGCTGGGGCGCGAAGTCATAGAAATTGGGGTGGTTGCCCAGGTCGGGCCGAATTAGGAACGACAAACGCGCTTGGCTCCGCGGATACAGTTTCTGGAAGAAGCCGGTCCAGTTTGACAGCCTCTTTGAGTGACCCCGCTATTCCGGAAGCCGCTCATAATATGATGACGCCTACGGTTCGTGTGACACGAGCACTCGCTGCTGTTCTGCCGCCTGCGTATACTTCAACTGTTCCGGCGAATGATCGCGAACCAGACCTTCGGACCGCCCTCGGAGAATGAAGGACCCTCCATATCGGGGCGGACATCCGCGCGCCGTGCCCGGATCTCTTCAACCGTCCAAGCATCCTCAAAAGCGGCCCGAATCTCCCGCTGCGAGACCCGCCGGGGGCCTTGCGTGCCGGGCTCCTCGTCGCTGAAACATAGTAGCAACATTCGTCCGCCTGGCTGGGTGACATGGGTAAGGCCGGCGACGTACCGTACGCGGTCCTGGTCGGAGAAAACGTGGAACAGACCGCTGTCGATTACGGTGGCAAATCGCTTGTCCCAATCTCCAAGCGTCAGCGCGTCTTTCACCTGGAATTCCACGGTCAAGCCTCGCTCGACCGCCTTGCTGCGAGCCATGCGGATCGCTTCGTCGACGAAATCGATGCCGGTGACGTGGTGTCCACGGGCCGCCAGGAAGAGCGCGTTCTCGCCCGTGCCGCAGCCGGCATCGAGCACCGGGCTGGTGACCAGATCGACCGATTCGGCGAGGGCTCCTTGCGGCTTGCCGATGTCCCAGGGCGCCTTGCCGGCATAGGCGTTTTCGAAATGGCCGCGATCATGCAGATTGCTCATCCGAACTCCCTCTTTCTACATTTTAACCGGCCCTCCAACTTGCCGGAGCCCGGCCTAATGGGTAAATTGTTCAACAACGTGAACGTCAGGCCCTCAACGTCGGAGACCACGCGCGCTCTCGTCCGTGCCGCTCCGCCGACCTGCGCCGCCGCCCGGAAAGGGACTGCCACTGCGGCTATTCCAACTGTTACAAGCACAAGGACTAGCTTGTCCCATTGCATTCGACTCATCTTAGCGCGTCTCGCTCACGCGGGAGTTTTCTCCTCTCCGATCCCGACATCCATTGCCGACGGCTTCCATGCGGACCCGTTTCCCGTTCCGACTCGACAGGCAGGCGGTCCGTGCTAGAGTGGCGCCATGGGCATTGGCGTTGACGCGGTAAGGGGTATCTCGAATCAGAGTTCGGGGTCGCCATCCATGGCTCCTCGAACCCAGAGAGCTTTGCCCCGGTCCTGTCTTTCCAGGCCGAAGGCCGCACCTTCTCGGTCGTCGTCTCGACCGAATTCGATCAGAACTGCGACCATGGGGCTATCGATGCCATGGCGTTTGTGACGAAGCACGACCTCGCGGGAAAGCTGAGAGCGTCCTCGACGGGGAAGGCGGCCGTGCGGATCGGCGGCGTGTCTGCAACGTCCTAGTCGGGGCGCAGCAATCATCTTGGCAGAGCTCACCTTCCCGTCCGCCAGGTCGGAAATGATCACGCCGAGCCAGCGGTCAGCCTCTTGTAGGTGTCCCATGAAAGGAGCGGGTTGGGTTCGTCCTCGACCTTTGTGTCCTTTCGATGCACGGCCAACCCAAAGGGAACGGGCTGGGTGCCCGGCGGGTCAAGGAGGAACGTCCGTGGCGTGGTCGCTCGGAGCGTAGCGACGGCGACAACGGTGTGGAGCTCCTTGAGGCGGCGGGCTGCCCGTTACACTGAAAAGCCCGTGAAGCGAAATGCGCAGGTCCCTGGGGATGCTCGCGCGGCCTTAGGGTGGATAGAAAAGTGGCGAAACCTTTTTAGAACTGCTATTCTGTTGACCTGATATGGCGTGTGAGGATGTTCTGAATCCCAGTCACGCTTGGCTCTGCACGGCATACAAAGCGCTGATGAATGCCAAGCCCGTTAAGGCCCAGTACAATTAGATTTCAAGCTGCTACCGGCGGCGATCACGTATCTCTTCAGCACCGCCGATGGACAGCACGTTTATGTCGGAGAATGCGATCGGGACGACGGCGGTCGAGTCAAGGCACATCTGAAACGATTGGGAAAGGGATTTGGAGCTGCCTATCAAAGCATCCTCGGAACCCACGGTGTTCCAGCTTCAGACGCAGATACGTTAGCAGCTATCCGTGAATTGCAGCTTCGATGGCGCCCGGAACCCGACGCCGTACGCCGTCAGCGACTAGAATACTTTGTAGTTGCTCTCGATGCCCCATTATGCAATCGACTTGGGTCTCGAAAGAGGAAGACGTAGCTCGGGCCGCCGGCGATCGACAGGTAGGGCCTCAGTCTGGTCTCGCCGTCCGTGGACTTCCAAACGCCGCCTGACGCGCCGCCGGCATAATAGGTCGAAGGATCGCCCCGATTAGTTTGCGCATGGCCGGAAATCAAAGTGTAGCGGATTGCGCTGGGCCTTGGCCGCCGCCTCACTTCGGCTTATGGCCAGTCTTGAGCTCCATGGAAGATGCGTGAAATTTCGACTGCATGTTCTCCCACCCTATAAACCGCTAAATATGGGAGCGGGGAAACACCAATTCACGGTACCCGGCGACGCGGTTGCTGGGACGCCCGAGGTTTGGGTTTGCTTCCAAGCGAGCGCAGCGATAATAGATGGTTGTAGCAACCCGGCGCGCGGCTTCTGGGTTGTCACGCTCGATTCGTTCGCAAATGCGCTCCAAATCTTAGACGGCGGGTACCGACCACCGAATATCCATCTAGTCTAGGGCTGAAGAAACCGCTGAAGCCGATGGCCCACCTGCTCGTGGGTGAGGTGCTCGCCCCGTTGCAGAGCTTCGTCGCCGAGCCTGACGGCCTCAACAAAACGAGTCTCTTCTTCGAAGTAGCGCGTCAACAGGTCTTGCACCAACTCGTCGGGATTCCGCCCTTGCTTGGAGGCAGAGTGAGTCAGCTTCGCTTCAAGCTCCCCGGTCAGGTGCAGTTCCATTGGTTGGCTCCTTCTATTAGAGTACGCCAGAAGTTCGTAGCCACCGCGAGCGCTCGCCCGCGACCGCTCGCCCGCGACCGCAAAGGTGTGCCCACCGAGCGTTTCATGGCGGTGGGCGCGCCGGAATGGCGTCCATTTCACGCTCTGCGAAGCGAAAGCTGAACTCTGCCCGGCGCCGTCCCAAGTAGGGGCCCGTCGTAGTCGCCCAGCAGACGCGAAGGACAGTTCGTTTTTTCGAGCCCTGCCAGGTGCAGTGCGTTACTATCCATCAGCCCAATCTGCGCATCGGGAACCAGTTCGTTTTTTCGAGCCGTGCCAGGTGGTGTTCGAGACTGCGGGTGAGTGGCGGTCGGCCCGCATACGCGAAGACCAGTTCGTTTTTTCGGGGTTGGCCGTTTGGTGGGCCACAAAGTCCCAGGGCCCTCGCGGTCGAGCCGCCCTATCCGCGGAGACAGTTCGTTTTTTCTTCGGCGAATGGCGCGCCCGGGCTCAACACGGTCACGGAATTCGCAAATTTCTCAAACTCGGCCATCAAACCGAACATTTTCAAGGAAATACACGCCGTTCGTCCTTAGCGCCAAGATGCCAAAGCGCCTCCCCGCCCCACCCTCACTGCTACATTTGTGCCGTGTGGGGCGTTTCCTGCGCGCACGAAAGGAACTTACCGCATGGCTTATACCATGGTCACCGCTTCGAATGCCGAAGATTTGGTGAACCAATTAGATACGTTTGAAACAAGCTTTGCCGATTCCGGCGAGGTGATCGACTATCAGATTCCGGTGCTCGACAGCGCCGGGGAGATCGACGACAGCGACGGCCCCGATGCTGGGGCTACCGGAAATGTCGAAGACAGCCGGCGAGCGCTGGTCAGCTATTTCACCGCTTGGGCCTTTGCCCCGCAAGCGGTCCAGACCAAACTGATGCGTCTGAGCGACAACCAGATTTCCGATTGGTCTAGCTTTGACGACGCCACTGCATTTGCCGCCGAGGCTCCGCCGCTGGCTGCGTAATCGCTAGCGCCGCGTCACCGGAGAGCCCTCGTGGTTCTCCCGGTGCGCGGCGCTGAGCAGATCCTCTTTTGCGGCGAACCATTGCTCCACTTCTCGCTGTTCGGTTTGCGCACGCTCCAAGGCCTCTGCCGTCACTTCGGGCGCGGGGCCGCCAATTACTCGACGGATGCGAACGAAATTTTGTGGATCGAGCGCTCTTTCTATTTCAGCCTGGTAATGCGCCAAGTTTGGATCCAGCGAAATTGTAGTGCGCGCGATCGCGGCGGGAGTATCGTCGGGACCGCACAGCTTCACAGCCCGCGCGACCAACGAATGCGCTTGCCGGAAACTCATCCCGGTCAACCGTACCAGCGTGTCCGCCAATTCCGTGACCGTCAAGAAATCCGCGCCGGCGCGTTCTTCGAGCTTGGCCGTGTCGATCTCGACTGCTTGCATCACTCCGCCCAGCAAACGCGTTGACCGCAGCGCCGATTCGAACATTTGGAACACCAGCGGCTGCAGATCGTCCTCGCTATCGTTAATGTCTCCGAAAGGCGTGTTATGCGCGCAGGTCAGCAGCGCCTGCGCCTGGCCAAGAGCGCGGCTGGCGAGAATGCGGGCGTGCTCCAGCGCCACGGGATTGCGCTTTTGCGGCATGATGCTGGACGATTGCACGAACGCATCGGGCAGCCGCAGAAAACCAAACTCGCGCGTCGACCAGAGCAGCAAATCCTGCAGAAATTTTCCCTGGTTCACCATGGCCACGGCGACTGCGGCGGCCGATTGCGTGAGGTAATCGATGGACGCGATGGCGCCGTAGGAATTCTCGGCCAGCCCCTCAAAACCGAGCAATCGCGCAGTGAATCCGCGGTCGATGGGAAACCCGGTGGTGGTGATGGCGCATGCGCCCATGGGACTGCGATTTACGTTCGCAAACGCGGCTTTGAGACGCTCCAGATCGCGGCCCTGAAACTCGATCGCCGCGAGTAAGTAATGCGCCAGCGTGGTTGGCTGCGCGGGCTGCGTGTGCGTGTGTGCGGGCATTACTGTTTCCCGATGAGCGGCTGCCAGATCCAGCAGAATTTTACGCAGCCGGAGAACGGCGTTGGCCAGGTGGAGCAGTTCACGGCGCAGCGTCATGCGGTACAGCGTAATGGCGATGTCGTTGCGGCTGCGGGCGGTGTGCATTTTGCCCGCCGCGGCTATGCCGCAAGCCTGCTCCAGCAGGTGTTCGATAAAGAAAAACAGATCTTCCTGCGAGCCGTCAAAGCGGGCGTCGCGAATCGTCCGGAGATCAAGGCCGTTGAGAGCCGCTAGCAGAACCTGCTCTTCGCCGCTGGTGAGAATGCCTTGCCGCGCGAGCATGCGCGTGTGTGCGTAGTGGATCTCGATCAACGCCTCCAGAAAATATGCCTTGGCGTCTTCAAAGTTCGGCGCCAATACAGTTTCGGCGTAGATCGGCGCGGGAAAAGCGTCCGGTTTCTCTACCAAGCGGGATTCTTTCCGAGGCTGACCAGGTTCGCCAAAATGCGATAGGCGCCCGGCACGCCGGAAGGCAGTTGGCGGTAGAGCGCGAACGCATCGTAAATATATGCGCCCTTGCCGTAGCGCGCCAGCAGCAGGCCGCCGCGTTGCGGATCCTGCTCTGGATCGGCCGTCTCGAGGAGCGGTTGATATTGCGCGTCCCAGGATTGCAGAAAGCCATGCCCGCGCTCTTCCACCCAATGTGAAAAATCGTCTTCGGTGATGCGATTGGGCCAGTTGAACACCGGACTATCCGATTTCAGCAGCTTCACTTGGGAGTGTTCATCCACCACTTTTTGCGGATTGGTTCCCAGCGTAAACGGATAAGGGCCGTAATTGTGGTCGAAGTCCTGCAAATTGTATTGCACGATCAGCACGCCGCCCGAGTGCACGTATTCAAGCAAACGCTGATTCACCGCTTTCAACTCCGGCCGCACCGCGTAAGCGCGCGTACCGAGAATAATGGATGTATATTGCGACAGATCGCCTTGCGTCAGGTCCGCGTGCGAGAGGGTGCGCACCTTGACGCCCAAATTCTCCAACGCGGTCGGAACATCGTCTCCCGTGCCGGGCAGATATCCGACCAGCAGGCCCGGCGCCGTTTTCACGTCGACATTCACCGCGCGATACACGGCCGGCCGGTAGTATGGATACGGACGCAGGCCAGGGTAGCCGGTCAACCGGTAGCCTTCTTCATACTGTTTTCCCTGATATTCGGCAACTGCGGTCACCGGATATTCGCCTGCCTGCATCGCGTTCGGGAGCACGGAGAAAGTGACGGTGTGCTCCTCGCCGTCGCGCGTCATGGAAAGCGGAACCGATTCCGGAGACGACTGCCAGCCATCCGGCAGGCGCAACTTCAGAAGCACTTTGGCGGCGCCTTTCACATTGCTATGCACGGTGCAGGAAAACGCGAACGATTTGGTTCCTAGCGGAACCGCGCCCGCGCCCGGCGACAAAGTAACCGAGATGGCGGGCGCCATGAGCAACGGCTGAGAATCGATTCCTCGCCCCGGAACCCGGTTGAGTGTTTGGACAACTTCATCCAGGTGGATGGGCACACCGTGGTAGGAGAACTCGACGGAGGCTGCAAGAGGATACGGCGGCAGCGATAAATTGCGATACTTTTCGTCGGTCAGGTTGTAAAAGGCTTGCTCCTCGTCGGCGCGCGTGAAATACGGCCGGGTGATCGTGGCATTTTCCGGCGCGATGACCGAGAACTGCGCCTCCGCTTGCGCTTGGGACGCGAGAGATTTGGGCGCCTCCTTGACCGCGCTGATCTGCCACGCTTTGCCATCGGAGGGGTGTAGCGAAATCGAGTCCAGTTGCACCGCCGCGGGACTCGAATTGAGCAGAGTCACTTTGACGCCGAATTTCTGACCCGGAATCGCCATGGTGAAGGTCGGAGTGGGTCCGGCGAAGCCCCGCAACATTCCAGTTGGTTCATGTTCCGGCATTACGTTCGCTTGCAGGGACAAGCTCAACGCCTCCGCCAGCGCATGCTCAAACTGGTCTTGTTTGGTGGCCAGTTCAAACAGCACGTTCTGCTTGCCGGCTTCCGGCAGATTGCCGGCCTGGACGCGGGAGATCAACGCGAGCGTGGCTTTGAGTCCTTCCGCCAAAGCTGGCGCGGCGTCTTGAGGCTGATCGAGCTTAGCGTGCGCGGAAGCGTCGTCGACGTCGCGAGATATTTCTTCCAGGCCGGCTTTCAAAAATTCCGGCGCAGGGGAGACCAGATCGGCCATGCCTTTTACCGAAACATCGATGCCGTCAAAAAAGGATTCTTCGTGCTCGGCCGCTGGAATTCGCGAACCGTAGCGATGATAGCCGCTGGCGAAGGGGCCGGGCGGAGGAATGGTGGCGCCGCCGTTCTGGCTCTTTTGATAACCCCACCCCTCGCGTCCGATCTGCAGAAACGTGAGACCAGGGGCGGCCGCATACGAGCCTTCCTGAATCTCGAGCGTGGGAGCCGGCTTTTCGCTGGACCATCTTTTGGACACATAGTCGTAGAAGCGCACCGGCACATATTTATCGATCGCGTAGTCATACATGCCTTGCGGCGTCGTCGCAAAAAACGGCACGCGCGCATATACTTTCAGCGGCGTCCAAGGCTGCAGTCCTTCTTTGATTTGCTCCGGGAATCGGTTGGGATCGCCCGCGGCTTCAAAGGCTTCCTGCGCCATTTGTCCGGCTACCTGATGATTTCCGTGACCGTCGCTCGCCGCGCCTACGAACACCGACGTGATCACCAACGGATGCGTCATGCGGATCACGCGGACCACATCGGCCAGCACGCGGTCGTGCCCCCACTGCTCCAGCGCCTCTTCGCGCGTTTTGGAGAAACCGTAATCGATGGCTCGCGTCCAGTACTGCTCGACGCCATAGTAGCGATCCGCGGCCAGCAGTTCCTCGGTGCGGACCAGGCCCAGCGCGTCGTAGAGTTCGGGCGACATGGCGTTCTGGCCGCCTTCGCCGCGATTCAAGGTGAGCAGAATTCCGCGCGCGCCTATGCCTCGCGTTTCATACGCCAGCATGCCGCCGTCTTCGTCATCGGGATGCGCGGTCACCATCAGGATGCTGGCGCGCGTGTGCAGCGCTTTCAGCCAGCGCGAAAGGCCCGCGGCGCCGCGATCCACGTCGACAGGCATGGCGTCGGCAGCGGGAGGATGCCGGGCGGGATCGCCATTCAATAAGCCAAGAGCCAGGAGCCCAATCGCAACCGGCCGGGTAAGAGTGTGCTCTCTCATCTTTCTTAGTGTGGCATTGGTTTAGAGCGGGAGGCCGACAAGGGCGTCGGCAGCGATCCAGTCCTCCCCAGGTCGGGCTCTCGGGTTTCCATATTTCAGCACAGACTAAAGTCCGTGCCACCTTTGGCTGCCTCGTAGCATCGAGCTCTGATAAAGTAGCGCCTTCCGTCTAGCCCCGAACGTCAGTGAGGGGATTGGCGCTCGATCCCCTCACTGACGTTCGGGGCTAGACATGGTGTCAATCTGGTTCAGATCTGTAGCATCTCGTGGCACAGGCTTCAGCCTGTGCGCCCGACCCCCAAGGTCGCGTTTACACGAAGCTAATGCGTCATGGAGTACAGCACGTAGTTCACACCCAGGCGGATTCCCAAGGCGGAGTACTTTTCCGGATAGCGCGGGTCGTCGGCCCACTCCCAGGAGTCGCCGATATCGGAATTAAACGACATCACCACCATCACCCGGCCTTTGTCGTCAAAGATGCCGCGCCAGTGCGGAACTTCGCCATCGTTACGATAAGTCGTGCCCATGCGCAGCGCCCACTGGCCGGCGATCTGATACCGGTCGTCCAGATCGTAGGCGGCGTGGAAAATCGCATTCGCATCCGGAATTTCAAGGATGGGCCGGTCGGGGAAGACCAGGCGCATGCTCTCTTCAAAGCGCTCCCATTCGGGTGTTCCCCAGAAGTCGTCGAGGACGAGAAATCCGCCGCGGAGCAGATAGTCGCGCAGCTTGTGGGCCTGCGCGGGCGTGAGCTTCCAATCGCCCATTTCGCCGGCGCACAACCAGGGATAACCGTAGACGTCGTCGCCGTCGTCCAGATTCACGGGTTGCTCGACGGAGCGCGCATGGACGCGTGTGAGGCGCCGCAAGGCTTGGGCAAAATGACGGTCGGCGCGCGGATAATCCTGGGTCCAACTGGTGCCCCCGTCGCGCCAATCGCCGGGCCCCTCGCTAAAACGGAAGTAGCGGCCAAAGCGGGCGTTGGGATGCTGCGGATACATCAAACGGGCGAAGATCCACTCGGTTTTCTCCCGGTAATCGGGCGGCAAGGGGATGTCGTCGTACGGCTCCATGCTGGGGTAAACGCGGAAACCCTGCGTTTGAAACGCGCACAGAATGGCCACTAAGGCAAAGCCTACAAAACACGCCGAGAACACGCGCCGGCTCCGCATAAGAGAGTCCGACGTGAGTATAGCAGGCGCCATCAGGGTAGCTTCAGTTGCTTGTCCGGTTTGCCGGTTTCCCGCCAGCAGGGCGAGTAGCCGTACTGCGGAAACAAGGAATGGGAACAGGTCTCGGTTTGCGGGTCCTCATACATGAATTCTGTTTTGCCGTCTTTCAGCGGCACGGCATAGTAGGGCTTCACGATCATGCTTCCGAACCGGGGGCGGCCGGGAGGAATGGGGACGTGTATCGATACATAGTCTACGGCGTAGACGAGCGCGGCCAGCAGCGCCAGACCAAACGCGATTTTTTTTACGATCGACAGAATCATCCGGCTTGGCTTCTATAATTGGCTTCTATAATCAGTCTTGATCGACATTCACTCGCATATCCTGTGGGGCCTGGACGATGGCCCCCAAACCCGCGACGATAGCCTCGCCATGCTGCGGATCGCAGCGGAGAGCGGAACGGTTGCGATGGTTGCTTCGCCCCATGCCGACCTTCAGTTCAAGTATGACGCGGCGCTGGTCGACGAACGCGTCGCCGATCTGACCGAAGCCACGGATGGGATCCCGAAACTATACCGGGGCTGCGATTTTCATTTGACACTTGAGAATATTCAGGACGCGCTGCGCGATCCATCCAAGTACACTATCAATCGCGGACCATATTTATTGGTGGAATTTGCGGACATCTTCATCCCGCCCACGACGGACGAAGTGTTTCACCAGTTTTTGGAGTGCGGCATCGTTCCCGTCTTAACGCATCCGGAGCGCAATCCGATTCTGCAGCAAAACCTGGCGCGCGTGGGTCATTGGGTTGCGATGGGGTGTCTGGCGCAAGTAACGGCGCAGTCGCTGACGGACCGGTTCGGCAAAGCCGCACAATCCGCGGCCTGGCGGCTGCTGCGAAACAATCTGGTCCACGTGATTGCGAGCGATGCCCATGACACGGTTCATCGCCCTCCGCGCCTGGATATTGCCCGCGATACGCTTACGCGGGAATTCGGGCCGGAGACCGCGGCTTTGCTTCTGCTGCGCAATCCGGAAGCGATGATCTCGGGGACGGCTGCCGTTCTGCCGGAAGCGCGGCCGAGGCCCCGGAAACGATGGTATGAGTTCTGGAGATAGCTGGCTCCGCTACCATTTTCCGACCACGGGTATGTCGCCCGGGATCCCGCCATAGCCGAAGATGAAGTCGGTATTGGGTCCATCAATCAGATGATTTCCGTTGGCGTCGAGAGCCCATAGGAACCCTTGGCGGAAGATCCCGACTTGGCTGATCCCCGTTCCGGTCCAGTCGCCCACTACCGGAACATCGCCGGGAATGCCTCCATAGGGAAAAACAGGATCTGTGCCGTCAAGCGTGCCATTGCCGTTGGCGTCCAGAATCCACAAGAACCCCTGGCGGAATATCCCGACCTTACTGGTCCCCGTTCCCGTCCAGTCGCCAACTACCGGGACATCACCCGCTATGCCGCCGAAAGCATAAACTTGATCGGACTGGTCATAAGTGTGATTCCCGTTGGTATCCAGAATCCACAAGAATCCTTGCCGGAAATAGCCTACTTTGGAGCGGCCATCGCCATTCCAATCTCCGACCACGGGTATATCTCCCGGTGATGTTCCGATATGCAGGTTGAATACCGCATCTCCAGCGTCGATCACCCCGTTCCCATTGGTATCCAGAATCCATAGTCCATTACTGGAACGGTAAATGCCAATCTTGGTACGCCCGTCTCCGTTCCAGTCGCCGGTGATGGGGATGTCTCCCGGGATGCCGCCGAAGGCGTACACGTAGTCACCAGGATGATTTTCACGTTCATTGCCATCCGCGTCCAGAACCCAGAGGAAGCCCTGGCGGAAAATGCCGGCGTTTGACGAGGTAAGCTGCGTGAGAGTGACATTTTGTCCGGCGACAGTGACGGTTCCCGTGCGGCCGGCGCCGGCGGCGACGGTGAATGTTACGGACCCGCTCCCGGTCACGGTGCTAGGGCCAGTCAGCGTTGCCCACGGAAGGGTGGAAGCGGCAGACCAGGTGCAGCCGGCGGTGGTGGTCACTTGAATGGTAACGGAGCCTCCAGTTAAAGGTGTCTTGGTTGGCGGCGTGACGGTGTAGGAGCAGAAGGAGGGAGTGGGCGTGAGGCGCTCAATGAAGCCGTTCATTGAGAAGAAAAGATCCCCAGAAGGATCCAGCGCAAAGCCGCTGACAGTGATGCTGTTGAGGGTAAAAATCGTGCGAATGATACCGTCAGGCGTAACCTTCCGAATGCGGTACAGTTCGCCAATATAAAGTGATCCGGCGGCGTCGGTCGCAATAGCATTCGGATCATAGACTTGAGACGACGATGCGGAAACACCGTCCGGACCTTCGCCACAGGTACCCGTTCCGGCAGCGGTTGTGATCAACCCAGATGTTGCGACCTTCCGAATTCGGCAGCTACCGTCGCCGATATAGATGTTCGTGGAGGAGTCGACCGCAACGCTGTACGGAGTTATTAGCTCTGCAGTAGTGGCTGCGATATTATCGCCGTTGTATCCTTGCGTGCCTGTGCCGGCGATGGTATTAATCAAGCCGCCAGAGATTTCGCGAACTCGCGAATTGCTCTGATCCGCGATGTAGAGATTCCCCGTTGAGTCCAACGCTATGCCAGCCGGGCCATTCAGCATCGCCGCCGTAGGAGGTCCCATGTCGCCGCTGAATCCGGCCGTTCCTGTTCCCGCATAAGTCGAGATAAGGCCATTTTGGACTATTCGAATTCTTTGGCCATCAGAGAAGTAAACGTTTCCAGCCGCGTCTGCCGCCACTCCTCTCGGCCCGGCAAGAGTTGCAGCCGTTGCAGACCCGCCATCTCCAGGGTTGGCGCTGCCGCCGCCAGCGAAAGTGTTGATGTTGCCGGTAGGATCGATCACGCGAATCCGGGCGTTTCCAGTGTCTGCAACGTAGAGATTCCCCGCGGTGTCAAAGGCTAAAGCTCCCGGGCTGTAAAAGCTCGCCGAGAGCGCAGGTCCTCCGTCGCCGGAAAAGCCATAGGAACCGTTCCCTGCGACCGTGGACTGGGTGTAAGCGGTGGCATTAAATGCCGGTCCCGCCGCCTGCGTTACGGTGTAGAACTGATTGCCAATGTTTAGCTGGCCGGTGCGGGCTAGCGTTCCCGGATTGGCCGCCACAACAAAGGGTGCGCTTCCGCTGCCTTGACCCGAACTTGCCGTAGAATTTATCTGAATCCAGGGCGCCAGGGAGTAGGCGGTCCAGGTGCAGGCAGCGCTGCTGGCGGTGAACGGCATCGCGCCGGTGCCACCCTGTGCACCGACTGAAATCGAGCTCGCACCTAAAGTTACCGTGCACGTACCTCCGCCTTGCGTCACGCTGATGGGCTTGGTGGCGACAGTTACCGTCCCTTGCCTCTGAGGGAAGCTGTTGGGCGCGGCGTACAACGAGAGTGTACCTGTGCCGGTCCCCGCCGCTCCGCTGGTGATGGTCACCCAAGGAGACGCATTCATGACGTTCCATGCGCAGTTGGTCGGCAGCGAAACTGCAACATTATGCAAACCGCCCGCCGGGTCGAAGGTGATTTGACTGCTGTCGAACACTGGATCACTGCACGACCCGAGCGCCTGGTTTACGGTAAAAACATTGGTGCCCGCGACAAGCGTGCCGCCGTTTACTACAATTGTGCCGGTTTGCGTCGAATATGTGGATTGGTTATATGCGACCGTGTAGTTCACCGTGCCGTTCCCGAATCCATGGGTGGGACTGCCAACAGTGATAAAGGAATCGTTGGTGACTTCCCAAGGGCAGCCACTGGCAACAGTAAAGGTGAAAGATCCGGTAGCGCCATGGCCAGGGACGCTGACCGCATTGCTGGAGAGCACTATATTGCAAGTTACCGGTGACGTCAGGTCTATCTTGCTAACAAATGCGCTGCCGGCGTTTGAGGTCCCCGCGGTTTTCTTGGAAGATATCTGGTAAGCGTTTGGAGTAGCAGGAAATATGAGACTCATCGTTTGACGTGCAACATAGACCACACCGGTACCGTCAGCGGCAACACCCGCAATCGAATCAGAACTGGAACTACCAAAGAGGGTGGAGTAAACGAGGCTTTCGCCAGTGGGATTCAGTTCAGACACAAACCCATCCGGGTCAGAGGAGTAATTATAAATTGACGAAGTCTTCTGTTTCAAAGCGCCTGGCGTTGTTGGAAAATCGGCGGATGAGGTAGTTCCGGCGATGATGGCGTCTCCGCTGCCATTTACAACCAGGCCCGACGGCGCATCGCTGCTTGACCCGCCCAGATAGGTGGAGTAAAGCAGGGTGCTGCCAGCGGCATTCAGCTTGGAAACGAATCCGGTTCCGTAATAATAAATGCTCGTTCGCGTGGTGGAGAAGGCTCCCGCAGTCGTCGGGAAATTCGTTGACGAAGTGGTTCCTGTTATATACGCGTTGCCGCTGGAATCGATGGCTACAGCGGTGGCTGCGTCCTGACTTGTTCCACCCAGGTACGTGCCATACGCGAGCGCACTCCCGGCGGAGTTGAGTTTGGCAGCGAAGGCGTCGCCGCCGCCACCGAATGTCGTGCTCAAGGCTCCCGCCGTTACTGGAAAATCCGATTGCAAAGTGGTTCCGACTACGTACGCGTTGCCGTTTCCGTCCACTGCCACCGCAGATGCGGAGGTGTTGTTGGTGGTTGCTCCTCCCAAGTACGTCCCATAGCTGACGACGCCGGAACCATTCAGTTTGACGACGAAGCCAAGTGAATTATAGCTGTCCTGACTTGACCGCGCGGTCTGGAACGCGCCAACGGTAGTTGGGATGGTGCCATAGACCATTCCCACGATATAAGCGTTGCCGTTGCCATCCACGGCGATCCCACTGCCCGAATTAGAGGAGCTATTTCCACCGCTCAGAAAACCAGAATACGCGAGGGTCCCGGCCGGACCGAGTTTGAAGGCAATCACGCTCTCGTACTCAGAGAAGGTGCTAGCGCCGGCGGGAAGCACCGGGAAGTCACTGGAGTTGGTAAATCCGGTGATATATGCGTTTCCGGAAGGGTCGATCGCGATGGCGTTGCCTTGGTCTGCGTAAGTTCCCCCAATATAGGTCGAGTAAACTAATGAGCTCCCACCCGGTGTAAGTTTGGTGACAAAAATGTCAGTGTAGGTCGACCCGTGAAGCGCGCCGCTCGTCACCGGAAAATCCACCGAAGAGGTAGACCCGGTCACGTAAGCGTAGCCTGACGAATCGACCGCGATCGCGGCGGCGGCGTCGGTGCTTGATCCGCTCAAGTACGTCGAGTAACTCACCACGGGATCGATCTTGAGCGCTCGTTTATGATCGTACGCGCCCAATCGGATCGCCACTGCGCTATTCGGCAGGAGCGCGTACTCCGCTCTGATGCTTTTCGGCCCCTGCCAAGCGAGTGGTTTGTGCTGCACGATATCGCCAACTTGGGTATGGATCAGCAGATTGCCGTGCGCGTCCAGACTGAACCCCTGCGCTCCGTCAAACTTCAAGGCCAACGAGCGCGTGTCGGCGCCAGGCGCGACATCCAGGTCGTATTCGAGTTTCCGGCCTTCGCCATAATAGGTCAAATCGATGCCGGGGAGTACGCCTGCTACTCGCACTTTTGCAAAATGCGGCACGCCTTCGAGCCAGCGCGATGGGTCGTTGCCGAGAATATAGTTGCTGTAGCTCGCTAAAGGACCGATCGCATCCGGCCTGGCGGTTGCACGGGCGCCCGCTAGTCGCATTCCCACCGACGCCGAGCCCATTTTCAGAACCGCTTTGTCGGCTGTAATGAAGACGTCATATCCGCCGGCGCGGGCCAGGAAACGCGCTTGCGCGCCCGTTTGCCCGCGATTTGGCTCAAATACCAGCGGCAAATTGCCGTAGGTCTTGACAATTGCGCCGTGCGCCGCTGCTGCAGTTATGACACACACCAAGAAATAACGGAACACAAGACTCCTTTTTCGGCCAGAAGAAGTCTTATTCTACCTGTACTCGGCTAGGAAAGGAAGTGCGGTTGGTTCTTAAAGCCCGGCGTGAAACAACGAATTCGTTCTCGGAGGGGCCAAGCCACCGCTCCCTCACGGTCGCGGCTCGGTAGAATTCGTCAAAATTGCTGTCAGGGGCCCCGGCGTGGCGCTTGTAAACAGTGCGCGGAGGGTCGCGGCTCGGAAGACTTGCGACGAAGAAGTGGACAGATTGTCTAGGGCCGGGTTCCTAGATAGAAAATGGGCGAGCTCTAGCGGCCCTGTGCGGCCAAGTCGGCTTCGAGGTTGACGGGAGGATTGTAAAACAGGATGCGGCCACAGCTTTCGCAGAACATGAGCTGGTCGCCTTTGCGCAGGTCCTGGGCAAATTGGGCCCGCAGGGTGATCATGCACCCGCCGCAACGGCCATCGCTCGCTTCGGCGACCACAATCCCGCGCCATTTTTTGCGGATTCGCTCATAGCTTTTCAGCAAATCGGCCGGCACTTTCGCGGTGATGCCTTTCCGCTCGGCCTCACTCTCGGCGAGTTGCTTTTGGTCGGCCGCGGTACGTTCCACCACCTTGGCCTTCTCAGCGTCCACTTGCCGCTTTTCTTCTTTGAGTGCGCCTTCGGCCTTCTTCAGGTTGGCTTCCAACGGCTCCGATTCGGTCATCAACTGGAGAATGCGGTCTTCGCAACGGCGAATCTCCTTCTCGCAGTAATCGATTTCATGCTGAAAGGCGCGGTACTGCTCGTTGTTCTTCGCCTCCAGCATCTGGTTCTTGAGCTTGGAGACCTTCTGGTCCTGGACCTTGATGTCCTCTTCCAGGCCCTTGCGTTCTTTCTGGTTCGCCGCGAGCGCGGCCCGATCGGCTTCCACACGGCGCAGGTGGGAATCCAATGTTTTTTCAATATGAGCAATGTGTTTCGGAAGGGTGGCGATCTCCCGCTGCAATTCCGCAATGCGCAAATCCAACGATTGCAAGCGAGTGATCTGCTGGATGTCAGCGATCATTGATAACCTCATTCTAGCAGGAACGTCATAAGAAATGTGCGAAGCTCCTGGTTGTTGCCGCCACTGCTCACTCTAGCGACCCTGCCCGCGGAGGTGTTGCACGTGGGCGGCGCGCCCATCGGCGTGGAGATCACGGCCGGGGCGGTGGATGTGGGCCAGCCCGCGCTATTGCGGTGGATGACGCGCGCGGCCGAAGCCGTGACCGCTTATTATGGCCACTTTCCCTTGCAAACGTCCCATGTCCGGGTGCATCCGGTGGCCGGCGAGAGCGGTGTTTTTAATGGCACCACCTGGGGCATGCGCGGCGGATTCACGCGTATTTCCGTGGGTGAACAGACCACCCAGGACGAACTCGACCATGACTGGATGATGACGCATGAGATGATTCATCTGGCTTTTCCGGACGTCGCCGAGCAGCATCATTGGATCGAAGAAGGCCTGGCAACTTATGTCGAGCCGATCGCCCGGGCGCAAGCCAAGCAGCTTTCGCCGGACCGGGTTTGGGCGGAGATGATCACGTCCATGCATCAGGGAGAACCTCAGGATGGCGATCGGGGCCTCGATCATACTCACACCTGGGGCCGCACCTATTGGGGCGGCGCGCTGTTTGCGCTGGTAGCGGACGTGAAGATCCGCGAGTGCACGCACGACCGCAAGGGCCTGCAGGACGCGCTGAAAGCCATTCTCCAGCACGGCGGGACTATTACCAACTCGTGGCCGATTGAAAAGGTTTGGGCCATTGGGGATGAGGCGACCGGATGCACGGTGCTGCGCGATCTGTACGCGGCCTGGAAAGACAAGCCCGTCACGGTGGATCTGAACGCGCTGTGGCGCGATCTGGGAGTGTCGTTGAACGGGCGGCAGGTCGTATATGACGACCACGCCAGGCTGGCGGGAGCGCGGAAAGCGATTTTGAGCGGCGGGAAGCAATAGGCCTCATCACTACTTTTTTTGTAGTGAAATAAGAGATGCCCAGGCTTTGGCCCAGGTATTGAGCGGGGCCAGGCAATCCAACAGGTCTTGTCCGATGGCCGTGAGCTGGTAGCCGTCTTCTTCCTTGTTGACCAGTAACGCGGCGGAGAGTTCGCGCAGACGGGAACTCAACAGCGTAGGCGACAAGCCGCCACAGCGGTTCTGCAGCTCGACAAACTTGCGCGGTCCGGTCTTTAGCTCCCACAAGATCCGTAGCGCCCAGCGCCGGCCAGCCAAGTCGAGCGCGGCCATCACCGGACGCCCGGTAGCCGAGCCGCGAACCGGCCCGCCGGGGAGCGCCGCCGTACCTCTCCTCATGCTACATTTATTGTAGTATTATTCCATCATGATCTCACCCCGAATCGTGCCCCTGGACCCTCCTTTTGATCCGGAAATCGCCGAATCTCTCAAACAATGGATGCCTCGGAATTCACCCGTGCCCCCACTGGCGCTTTTCCGGACATTGCACCGCAATCCCAAACTCTCCGCCGCCATGCACCCCATTGGCCGCTTCAACTTGCGGGATTCGTCGATTGCGCCGCGCGACCGCGAGATCGTCATCCATCGCACCTGCGCTTTATGTCATTGCGAATACGAGTGGGGCGTGCATGTGGCCAGCTTTGCGGAAAGGGTTGGATTTTCGGCGGCAGAGATAGACGCGACCGTCACTGGCGCGGCCGTCTCGAGCGATCGCGAGCAGTTGCTGATCTCGCTGACAGATGCCTTGCATCAGACGGCGGACGTGCCGGATGAATTGTGGGCCGGCCTGAACGCGCATTGGAGCCAAAATCAATTGCTGGAGCTGGTTGCCTTGGTTGGCTGCTACCACGTCATCTCTTTTGTGGCGAACGCCGCGCGTGTTCCTTTGGAAGATTGGGCGCCGCGTTTTCCGGTTAGGCAATTATAGGATTACGCTGGCCATATCGACGGTCGAGTGGTGGCCCTCGAGTTCGCGGTCCCGTTCGAGGTTGTAGCCGATGGTCGTAGCTTTTGGAATATGGACGTGTTGTCGGGAATCGATATAGGCATTGGAATGTATATGCACGCCGCGCCCAATCGCGGAGCCGCGGACCATGCCACTGGACTTGGAGGATTGGGGGCCGCGTTTTCCGGGCTGGCAATTATAGGATTACGCTGGCGATATCGACGGTGGAGTGGTGGCCCTCGACCACCACGATGCCGCTATCGGTAACATGATAAAGCTCGCGGTCCCGTTCCAGGTTGTAGCCGATGGTCGTATCCTCGAGGATGCGCACGTTTTTGTCGAGAATCGCCCGGCGGATTTTGGAGCGCCGGCCGATGTCGCAGTTATCGAATATGATCGAATCTTCGATATAGGCATTGGAATGTATGCGCACGCCGCGCCCAATCACGGAGCCGCGGACCATGCCGCCGGAAAGGATGGCGCCGCCGGCGACGATCGAATTGAGCGCGTATCCGCGCCGGCCTTCATAATCGAAAATGAATTTCGCCGGCGGGTCGGAGTAACCCGACGTCCGTAAAGGCCATTGGCGATTATATAGGTTCAGCTCCGGGCTGACGGACCGCAGATCCATGCTGGCTTCGAAGTACGCATCGAGCGTACCGACGTCGCGCCAATAGACCGGAGCGCCGACAACATCGCCGGGGATACGATTGGTCTGAAAATCATAAGCGAACATGTCCGCGCGGCCAATCAGGTTGGGCAGAATGTCGCGGCCGAAATCGTGCGTGCTGTGCTCATTCAGGCCATCGGCGCGCAGCTCGTCCAACAGCAGTTTGGTCGAGAAGATATAGTTGCCCATGGACGCATACACGCGGTTGGGATCCCCGGGCATGGTCGGCGCATTCGGGTTCTTCTCGTGAAACCCGAGAATGGCGCCGTCCTCGTTGGTCTCGATCACGCCAAACTCGGAAGCCTGTTCTTTTTCCACGGGAATGGCCGAAATGGTGACTTGCGCGCCTTTGTCGACGTGAAACTCGATCATCTCGCGGATGTTCATGCGGTAGATGTGATCGGCGCCGAAGATGACGACCAGGTGCGGTTCGGCTTGCTCAATGAGATTAATGTTTTGATGAATGGCGTCGGCGGTGCCGCGATACCAGTCCTCGCCTTGAGAGCGCATCTGCGCCGGCACGGGAATGATGAAGTGATTGCGCAACAGGCTGGTGGCTTCCCAGCCTTCCCGCAGGTGCTGCAGCAGCGACTGGCTGCGGAACTGCACCAGAACGTATACCGAATAGATTCCGGAGTTCACCAGATTGCTGAGGACGAAATCGACAATCCGATAGCGGCCGCCGAACGGGACCGCCGGCTTGGCTCGCTCTTTCGTCAACGGATAGAGCCGTGTTCCCTTACCGCCCGCAAGGACAAACGCCAGGACACGAAGTTGCATGAACTATCTATTGTGCCACGGCTCTTAATCCTTTGTAGGGGCGTAATTTAGGTAAGGGGTGCAGGTGTTTCCGGCCGTGAAACTGGCCCTGAGCGGCAAAACCTCGATAAGATTGAGAATCGAAAACCTCAACACCATGGCCAACAAAAACGTGGGCATCATCATGAACGGCGTCACCGGCCGCATGGGCGCAAACCAACACCTGATCCGCTCCATTCTGGCGATCCGCGAGCAAGGCGGGCTTGCTTTACCTGACGGCACGCGGCTCTGGCCCGATCCGGTTCTGGTGGGACGCAACGAAACCAAGTTGCGCGAGCTGGCGGCCGCCCACGGAATTGCGCGCTACAGCACGGACGTAGCCGCTTGCCTGGCCGATCCGGCTAACTCGATTTATTTCGATGCGCAAACCACGGCGCAACGCGCCCCGGCGGTACGCGCCGCGATTCTCGCAGGCAAACATGTCTACTGCGAAAAACCGGTCGCGGACTGCTTGCAGGACGCGCTTGCGTTGGCCAAGCTCGCGCGCGAGCGCGGCATCCGGCACGGCGTGGTGCAGGATAAACTTTTCCTGCCGGGCATCCGCAAGCTGAAGCGCCTGATCGACAGTGGATTCTTCGGGCGGATTTTCTCCGTTCGCGGCGAGTTTGGTTACTGGGTCTTTGAAGGAGACTGGCAGGACGCGCAGCGGCCGTCTTGGAACTACCGCAGCGAAGAGGGCGGCGGAATCGTGATGGATATGCTCTCACACTGGCGCTACGTGCTGGACCACACGTTTGGTCCGGTGAAGCGAGTGAGCTGCCTCAGCGCGACGCACATTCCGCGGCGCTGGGACGAGCAGGGCAACGCTTACAACTGCACCGCGGAAGACGCCGCCTACGCATGTTTCGAGATCGAGGGTGGAATTGTCGCGCAGATGAATTCATCCTGGGCCGTGCGGGTTTATCGCGACGAGTTGCTCGCGATTCAGGTGGATGGAACACACGGCAGCGCCGTGGCCGGTCTGCGCGAGTGTCGAACACAGCATCGCGCCAATACGCCCAAGCCCGTATGGAATCCCGACATCCCCAATGCAGTCGATTTTTTCGCGGGCTGGCAGGAGGTTCCCGACAATCAGATTTTCGAGAACGCGTTCAAAGTGCAGTGGGAGATGTTTCTGCGGCACGTGGAATTGGGAACGCCGTTTCCGCACGATTTGCTGGAAGGCGCGAAAGGCGTGCAACTCGCCGAGTTGGCTCTCGCCTCAGCGCGTGAGCGGCGTTGGATGGATGTTCCGGAGCTGGAGGCCTAGATGCCCGAGCTGACTCTGCCGCTGGAAGGCGGCCTGAGCCTTTGCCGGATTGAACGGGCGTGCTCCTATCGGTCGCCCGCAAAACCGCTCACCGCGCGCATCGCTTACGCCGCCGCGCATGTCGTGCCCAAGGACGATGGCATCGACTGGGACAAAACCCTCGCCTTTCGCCGTCATCTTTGGTCGTACGGCTTAGGCGTGGCGGAAGCGATGGACACGGCCCAGCGCGGCATGGGATTGCCCTGGGAAGCGGCGCGGGAATTGATTGCCCGGTCGCTTGCCGAGGCTCAAACCATTGGCGGAACGATCGCGTGCGGCGCCGGCACAGACCAGCTTCCCGAAGGTTTGCGAGTGCCCCTGGCTGCGATTGTCGCTGCGTACGAAGAGCAGTGTGAATGGGTCGAGCGTCACGGAGGCCGTGTGATTCTGATGGCCAGCCGCGCGCTTGCGCGTAGCGCCGTTTCGCCGGACGACTACCTCGCCGTGTATTCGCGCATCCTCTCTCAGTTGCGCCAACCGGCCATTCTGCACTGGCTGGGAGAAATGTTCGATCCGCACCTTGCCGGCTACTGGGGATCGCCGGACACCGATCGCGCCATGGAGATTTGCCTCGGCTTGATTCACGATCAGGCGCGGCAGTTGGATGGCATTAAAATTTCTTTGCTGGATGCCCAGCGGGAGATCGACATGCGGCGAAAGCTGCCCGCGGGCGTTCGCATGTACACCGGCGACGATTTCAACTATGACGCCCTGATCCGTGGCGATGACCGGCATCATAGTGATGCTCTGCTTGGGATCTTCGACGCCATCGCTCCTGCCGCATCGGCCGCCATTCAAGCATTGGACGCCGGCTGCCCGGACGAATTTGACCGCATCCTCGCGCCCACAGTTCCACTGTCCCGGCACATCTTCGAAGCGCCCACGTATCTTTATAAGACCGGAATCGTGTTTCTGGCCTGGCTGAACGGCCATCAGGATAGCTTCCGGATGATTGGCGGGCTCGAAACCGCGCGCAGTATTGCGCACCTGTCAAAGTTGCTGGTGCTTGCCGAACAGGCCGGTATTTTGCAGGATCCCGATCTCGCATGCAGCCGCATGCAAGGTTTGTTGGACCATGCCGGAATCGGAGCGGGCGCGCGATGATCGGGCGGCTCAGCTTCAATCAAATCACTTCAAAACACGCGACGCTTCAGGAATGCGTGGAAGCCTGCGTCCGTCACGGC
This sequence comes from Bryobacterales bacterium, assembly GCA_963836595.1. GTDB lineage: Bacteria > Acidobacteriota > Terriglobia > Bryobacterales > Bryobacteraceae > DATFZA01. The sequence goes on along the minus strand of CAWIKC010000001.1, from coordinate 94,888 downwards.
GTCGGTTGGATCGCGCCCTGGCGGGATCGGGTCGAGGAAGCTGGTCTTTCCCAATGCGCCCGTATGCTACGCGATTCCGGTCTGCGCGTCTCTAGCCTGTGCCGAGGCGGATTTTTTCCGGCGGCATCGCAGGCGGAATGTCTGCAACGCATCGACGACAATCGCCGTGCCATCGACGAGGCCGCTGAATTGGGCGCTCCGTGCGTGGTGCTGGTTTGCGGACCAGCGCCAGACCGGGATATCGACGGCGCGCGCAAAATGGTGGCCGAAGGAATCGCGGCCATCGTTCCGCACGCTCAAAGCCGCGGCGTTCGGCTCGGTATCGAGCCGCTGCATCCAATGTTCGCCGCCGATCGTAGCGTCATCGTCACGCTGGCCGAGGCGCTGGATCTCGCCGGCCAGTTCGATCCGGAAACCGTGGGGATCGTTGCCGATGTGTTCCATATCTGGTGGGATCCCTCGCTTTACACGCAGCTTCGCCGCGCCAGCGGGCGAATTCTCGGCTTCCACGTCTCCGATTGGGCCGTGCCTCTGCCGGGCATCGTAACGGGACGCAGCATGATGGGTGAGGGCGTAATCGAACTGCGCCGCATCCGGACGGCGGTCGACGAGACCGGCTACGATGGCCCAATTGAAGTCGAGATCATGAACGAGAAAATCTGGAATCAGCCGATCGATGTGACGTTCGAGCAGACCATTCAGCGTTATCGCGACCATGTTGAAAACTGAAACAAACTCGAAGACCACAGCGGGATTCTTCGGATGGTGGGTGGTCTCCGCGGCATTCGTCACATCCGGGCTCACGGTCGGCGTCCCGTATTACAACATTCCGTTTTTCTACGACTATTTTCAGCGCGCGTACGGCTGGTCGCGCGCGGAAATCACGTTGGGATTCCCGCTGGCGGCGTTGCTGACCATCTGGCTTGGGCCGCTGTTGATTTATCGCTTCAGCCCGCGAAAATTGATCATTGCAGGCAGCACCCTCACGGCGATTTCGCTCGCGGGATTCGCCCGCATGGGGCCGGGCCTATGGATGTATTACGCGCTGTGGATGGTTTTCACGGCCGGCTACATGCTTTCCGGACCGATCCCGCACCAGCTCATCGTTTCCCATTGGTTCCGGAGAAACCGCGGCAAGGCGATGGCGGTCGTCTATGTCGGCAACGGCTTAATGGGATCGGTCGGGTCGCTCCTGGTCAAGCCGCTTACCGAGCGATTCGGGTTCCAAGCCGCGCTGGTGATCCTGGGAGTGATCGTGCTGGCTTGCTGGCCCATTGCCATTCTGGTGCTACGCGACAAACCAGCCGATGTAGGCCAATTCCCGGATGGCGACAGTTCGCCGCCCGCGGAAGCGGCCGTGAGTTCGCGCTCATTCGGTGACCTGCTCAAGAGTTATTCCTTCTGGCTGCTGCTGATCGGCAGTTTCTGCGCGATCGGCGCTGTCGGCGCCATCAACTTCCATATGAAGTTCGTCTTTCTCGATGAAGGTTTCGAAAAAGGACCGGCGGCCGACAGCGCGTGGCGCACTGCTTCTGTGTTGATCCTCTGGTCGAGCGTTGCCGGCCGGCTGTTGGTTGGAGGTCTCGCGGATCGGTTCCCGAAAAAGTGGGTCATGACCGCGACGTTTGCTCTGGTAGCTTCCAGCATTCCGAGTCTTCTCATGGTCAGGCCCAGCCATGAGGCGCTGCTTTATCTCTTTGCTGTGGTGTTTGGATTCGGCCTCGGCGCGGATTACATGTTGATTCCGCTGATGGCTGCGGAACAGTTCGGCATCAACAGTCTCAGCCGCGCGATGGCAATCATTCTCCCGGTGAACACGATCGGCCAGACCTGGCTTCCGTACTTAGTCTCGATCCTGCGCGACCGCTTCGGGAGCTACTCAATCGCGATGGGAGTAGTTTTAGCGATCGCGCTAGCGGGTGCGTTGGCCATCGCGATTCTGCCAAAATCTCACAACCACTGGCAAGGAAAACGGTAGGCGTTATTGTTAGCGGCTTCCTGAGTAGCGCGGTCACTGATCTAGGCTGTCAAACCGCATCGGCCCCTTTCAGAAACCGTATTCGCGCAGCCAGGCGCGTTTCTCGGTCCCAATCCGCTCGGAAAGGTCGGCTTTCTCCGAGTAGCGCGTATTCCACTCGGAACTGCACCGACGCGAATCAACTGCACGAGATTGCGAGGCGTCAGGGCAACGTCCCCGTCCACACCTTCCACTTTTGATCGGATTGGGCGAAGCTAAAATGGCACCATGCCGTGTCCGGGTGCCGACCCCGTCGAAGGCAACGATTTTGTTTACCAATGCATCTACTGCCGCACTCTGGCCGGTCGGCAAGTGTTCAGTTGGCCGGCAGCGCCGGTAATGTGGTGTTTCGTCCGAGCACGCAGGTTGGAGCCCTCGACGAAGTCGCTGGCAGATGGGTCTATCTAACGACTACGGAAATAGAATCCGGGCTGCTTGAGCAACAGGCACATTTCAAAAAGAAGGGTGTACGGCTACGACTTTTCGCGGCCACGCAGGAAGAACACGCTATGGTGGTCGCCAAGCTGGCCGAGCATGGTATCAATTACACGCAGGCCGGTAGCTTACCTCACGCCGACGAAGTTCTGGGAAGTGGCGGGTCAGAGGTGGAAGTGTCCTTTACGCTGAATACGAATATTCGACGGTGCATCGCCAAATATGCCCTCAACTACCCTGCCTGCGTTTGCAATAGCCGCTTTACCCTCGCACGAGAGTTTGACGCTGTCAGGGAATTTGCCCGCAATGGTCGGCTGCCGGACTACCAGCTAGTGAGGTCGCATTTCAACCCAATCCTGGCTGATGACGAGCAGACAAGCCGCCAAACAGACGGCCATCTTATCGTGCTCAGTTGGGACGACACACTTCAGGTGCTGACATGCCAGGTTAGCATCTTCAACTACATCACATACGACGTGGTGCTCTGTCGCCAGCTCACAACTGCGCTATGGAGACCGATCCGGAGCGGACATCACTATGACCTTCTCGACATGACTGTCAGATCGCTGGCATGGCCTTCCAAAGAATCATGCACTGTAGGTCCCCGAATTTAACCAACTCTCCGAGCGTCGTGCTGTTCCACCTGAACGGCTCCTCGGGTGGTCCGCAGTGGTTTCTTCGATAACGATTCTGTTGCTCTCCGACTCCGCGCAGCTCGCCTTAGCTCTGGGTGGATCGTCGGGGACACGTATGAAGTGGGCAAGGCGTTTTGGCACCCACCGTACGGGTGGCACGTCATACGGAAACTACCGTGAACAAGCCGTGCCAGGCGTGGTGCTTCCCGTATGTCGAAAGTGGAGCATCGAGATCTTAGCGGTTTATGTTATCGCTGAGGCTCTTTATCCTCAGCCTCTGCCGTTTGCGGTATCCGATCATGCGGCAGAACGGACTATCTCACCATCTCGAAATTCGAGATGCCGGGCGCTCGTGGGATCTTTACTGCTTTCGCTCGGATCCTAGTCTCTGAACCTTGCCAGCCCCTTGGTGTTACCGCCGTGCTAGCCTTGGCTGCCGATGATCCGTCTCCGGACGTTCCGGCAATTCACCCGGTTCTCACTTGCTTCTCGCGACGCAAGGGGCCTTTGAAAGCCACCTCGATGCTCCAGTCAATAGTCTAGCGCTATTTGGCCTGCAGAAGCTTGCGATCGATGCGGTACGCCGATCGATACACTCCTTCGTCCTCATCAAAGTAGTACACAACAAGGGGCTTTCGACCCGAAGCGATGGCGCCGATCAGCGGACCGAATGCCACCGGACCCCGATAGAACAGATGAAGCTCTTTGAAGGATGGAAGCTCAACGCACTCACGGAGCCAGGCTCTGAGATCCCGTAGAACAACTTGCCACTGTTCGCCGGCGACGACTCCAGAATAGTTGTATGTGCGTAGCCTGTCCTCTCGAAGATCCCTAAACGCGGCGTGAGAGCGACGGATGATGTCGAGTTCGATGGTACCGTAGCCGATCGAAATGACCAGCACGCCAGAGCTGGGATTCACCGGCTCGCCCTCCGAGCGGAGAGCTGGAGGGTTATGGGCGGGGACCGTCACTTTGAACCAGTCGCCTACCTCAAACGTGGGCTCGCTGCCTGAAAGCGCTATCGTCTCCTGAACGGCTCTTGGAATCCCTGTACCGCGCTCTTGTGCCAGGCCAAGTTCAAATAGATAACGCGCCAGCGATGGGTTACGCCAGCGAGTTGTACCTTTCTTAAGTTCATCCAGGGTCACGCCCATTGGAGCCCCGCCTGGGTTTTCGAATTCGATTCGATCGGAAAAAGACACTGACCTTCGTTGATAAATCACTTCGATAATCTCGGTGCGCCAGGGAGTTCACTAAGATCTCTTGCAACGGCTGCATCGAATATCGTCGTTTGTTTTGTCGGCCACTTTGAAGATCCTGGGACTTGTCGGTAACGAAAGCGGCCTCCGTCTCAAGAACGCCCATGACCTTTTCCACCAGGTACGGAATCGGCCCGAAAACATCGCCCGGAACGAAGGTCTCGTCGGCACGAGTAATCCCTCGAAACCGCGTCAACGAAATGAAGGCGCCGGGCAGAAATCTATGTGGTTGGCTCCCGACGAGCAGAATGGCGAATCTATTCGGCACCACCAGCTGGCCAGCAGGCGTCTCCACGTGGCTGGTGAGGGGTAGTGCACTACCGACAATACGAGCCCCGGGATCTAGAAATGTGGACGGTGTTCCTGAGACCCGCAGACGCCTCGCCAGATCTTCTAAGGCGAACAAGTCCAAATCGTCCGTCGTTGCTCCTGGGCATGGCTGTGCAAGCCAGTCGAGGTGCTGTTTTCTGAGCGAGAGCTCGGCGATTTGGCTCACCGTAGCTTTGGTCACCTTATCCCCGAGGCGGATGAAGATCTCACTTCTGAAGGAATGGATGTCGCTGCTGGCCGCAGACCAAACCAGGAGAACTTCCTTCCCATCGTCAAGGACAACTCTATCGAAGTGCGGAGCGATAGGCGGAGAGACGAGTAACCGAGCGAGCTCGAAGATTCTGTTTTGAAGCGTCTCCAGGGTCCCTCGCGAGAGTCCGGCAACGACCGCTCGTGTTCCGTCTTGAGGGTTCTTCGATTCCTCCACACCACAGACGACCGAGCCGCTACCGGCCTGTTCGTAGTCGTTCGCATAGGCTGCTAGGGTCTTGGCGATCTTCTCAGGGTCGCCGGTAGCCTTCCAGTCGACCGTGTTCGATTCGTTCTTCAGAAGCAGTTCGAGCTCGGAACGGGTCATAGAGCTAAGCGTGCAAAAACGTTCGGTTCCATGATCTATTTTACGTAGCGTTGAATGAGCCCACCCCAGAGAGTGCTCGCCATCAAATCCGCAGCGCCGCTACACAGTTCGGCGAAAACCAGACGAGCGAAACGCCGGTTCACTGATATGAGGACATCGTGAGTGGATCATCGGCAACTCGGAGGAAGCTACCTTTCCGCCGGATGGGGACGAAAAAGTCGGCTACGGTCCGCCACGCGCGCATCTCAATTCTCGCCGTTGAATGCCAGCGTGCTGCTTTCCGCAGCTTCCGTACCGGTACCCCATACCAGGCTGGTGCCCCAAATCAAGTTGCACGCCGACGTGGTGTCCGTTCCCCAAATGAGGCTGGTGCCCCAAATCACGCTGCTGCCCGAAAGTGTACTGGTTCCCCAAATCAGACTGGTGCCCCAAACCAGGCTGCTGCCCCAGATAACGCTCGAACCGTTGACCAGGGTCACCGCGTTGGTCGACGGATTGAACGTAACCGTCGGGGACATTGCGGTTTCCGAAGCAGGAGCTACGCTGTAGTTATTCAGCGCCGCGTTGGCATCCAGATAGCCCGCTCCGACCGTGAAGATGTCATAGTAGCTCGTGTAGGTGGTGTTGGTGGTCGGGTCGGTGGCAGTCGTCATCTTTTGAGCCTGAGCCCTGCAAGTTTGGCCGGCCGGACAGGTGGCGGCCGCGAAAGTCTTGTCGGCGGTCAGCATCAGAGCGGCTTTCACCTGGTCCGGTGTCAGGGTCGGATTCCGTTGCAGCAGCAATGCCGCGGTGGCGCTGACCGCGGGAGTCGCCATGCTGGTGCCACTGAGTTCGAAGTAGGCGGCGCGGTACCCCGGCAAGATGGTGTTCAGGCTCGGCGAAATGACGTTCGTCGGGTACTCCTGATTGAGCGTGCTACCGGCGGCCAGCACCGAGAAGATCCGGTTGCCCGGGGCCACCAGGTCTGGCTTCACCACGTGATCGAAGAGCGTGGGGCCCTTGGAGCTATAAGTAGTCATTTTGTCGTCCGCGCGCGACAGCGTGCCGACCGTATTCATTGCGCCCACAGTAATCACGTAAGGGTCGTTCCCGGGCGCGGTAATAGTGCCATAGCCGTTGGTGCCGGCGGAGTTGTTGCGGCCTTCGTTGCCTGCCGCTACCACCACAACGATGCCCGCTCTCCAGGCCGCTTCCACGGCTTGGCACAGAGGATCGGTCTTATAGGATGACGCGACCGGCCGTCCCAGCGAGAGGTTCATGACCAGGATGTTATATTTCGATTTCAGCGCGATAGCCCGCTGGATGGCGGCGATCACGACGCTGTCCGTACTGTTCCCGTTCTGATCGAGGACGCGGAGATTGATCAGGTTCGCGTTGGGGGCCGCGCCTTTAATCACATAGGTTGATTCGAAGCCGTCGGAATTGTACCCGCTGCCGGCCACTAGGCCCGCGACATGCGTGCCGTGTCCATACTTATCGCCGGTGCTGGAATCGCCTGACACAAAGCTTTGGGAGTAAAGGACCCTGCTGCTGGTTGAGTTCAATTTGTAGAAGTCGGCGCTCGATCCGATGCCGGAGTCGAGGATAGCGACGCCGACGCCGCTTCCATCGTCGGACGCATACGCCGTCGGGGAGGTCAGGGCAAGCAGCCCCATCCAGCCATAGTCCGGGGTGGTGACGGCCGACCCTGTCGCGGACAGTTTGCGATCCGGACTGATAGCGACCACCTCCGAATCTCCCGCTAAGGCGGCGAGAGAGGAAGCTGGTACGGTATAGTGGGCGGCGTTGATGATTTCAAAGGAGTGGCGAAGCTGGCCACCCAGACGCCCGACCCTGGCGTGATTTTCTGTGGTGGGCGCGGCTTGGAACTGCACGATCACGTCGACGCGGGATTTGGAGTCTATGTTGTCGAATTCATGAGATAACTTGGTTGCACCAGCGAGCTGGGAAACAGCCACCAGAGCCGAAAGGACGATCTGGCAAAGGCCCCCCGGGATACTGCGCTGACGCTGCTGCGACAGCTTCGTTCTGGTTGGATTAGAGAATAAAACCACGCCCTCCTAACGGCACTTGCGGGGCCATTCGCAAGTCGCTGATAATACAAGAGAAGGCGCTTCCGGGCCGAGGACAGTTTGTCGCGGGACTCGGCCGGGTGAAGAACTAATCCGTTCTCCCGAAATGGGATATTTTGGAAACCAGAACCACTGGCTTCAGGAAGCAGGGGCGAATTGGGGCTTGAATTGCCAAAGAATGAACCTGATGCAGGCGGAATAGAACGAAGGTACGGAATAGGCAAGCGCTAGGGGAGGCTTCTGACAAGATGCCCGGGCAGTTGCGACAATTTGGTCGGTCGCGTGCCCCTGCACTCGCCTGCAGTTTGACAGCGCGCCGTTCTCAGCACGCCCTCGCCACCAATCGAAATTCCCGGTGTGGGACCGCCCTGGCGGTTCTACGAATTATGACCGGCTTCAGGAATAGCGGGTTTCGACCGAAAGAGGCTGTCAAAACCGCACCGGCCTCTTCAGAAACCGTATTCACGGCGTCATCGGGCTTTCTCGAACCGGACTTCAGCGTAGTCGCCTGATCGGGAGCACCATGCTCCCCCCCGCCGCCCCTCAGTCGAACAACTGGACGGAGGCGACCTTGCCGTTGACCACCCGAACCCGCGCTGTGCCCTTGTCGTCGAGATTGTAGATCAGCGTCTCCACTGGCTCGTCCGCCCCCTGAATCGACATCACCGAATGCGGTTTACCCAGCAGCGCCTCAACCGCCGCCCGATCCATTCCCGCCCGTACCTCGGCAATCTTATTGCGCGTCACAACATCGAGTGCAGGCAGTCGAACCGGCGTTCCCTGCGGGGCAGCCGATCCCGTGAGCTGACTCCCGCTCACGCGCGCGTACAGCCGTACCGTGTTGTCGCGCTGTTCAATGGTAGACGCTGCGCCGCTCATTTGGCCGAAGAGCGGAGCCCCTTGCGGATTCTTCTGCAGACGCGCCGCCAGATTCTTCGCCGCTAGCGCGCTCGGTGTGTCCAGCCACGCTTCCACGGTCAGGCCGTCGCGCATCGCCATGCCCACCGTCATCTTCGTCACTCCCGGAACCTGTGCCGCCATACTCGCTATCAGCCGCGGGTCTATTACCAGCCAGACGTCGCTCCAGGCTGCCACCCGGCCCGCCATTCTTGCCTCGGCGCTCACCGGACCCTGCGAAAACAATCTCCGCATCGCGGCATCGGTTTCATTCCAATCCCCAACCAGAATCGTGTCCGGATCCACATAGCGGTACGGATCGCGCTCGGCCTTGGTTGCACGCACTACATCCGCCGCCCGCGCCAGAATCAAGGGAGTTCCGCCCGATCGCGTGCTGGCCATAATCACCATATCCACTCCCGCCAGCTCACGACGCACAGCATCCATGTTTTGTCCGGCCATCTGTCCGCCGAAGCTCAGCAACTGCTCCAGTAGCGGTGAAGCGGTCAGCCACTGCGGCCGCATCCCGACCGCGATCCGGGTCCCCGCCGGCAGCATTTGCCAGAATGGCGTGTCGGCTGGAAGGAGCGTTGCGCTTACCGGCGTCCTTTGTTGAGGAACACTTGGTTGCGGCACGGCCGGCTGCGGAGACCTGTACGGCGCGGAATCCGTCTTCTGCGCGCCTCCAGTCCCCTGCCACACCTGGATTCCCTTGCCGTCGTACATCGATTTGTTGCGCTTGTACAGCTCGCACTGCTCGCTGTCGGGGTTCTTAACACAAGCGCACTGGATATTGAAGTCCAACTCGACGGACCCCGGCCGGCAGCTCTGCGCGAAAGCGCTTGCGGCAACGAGGCCCAATGGAACGCTCAAGAAAACAAGGTTGCGGAAATGCATGCGTTGCGAAGCGCCCATGGTTGCTGATCGGCACTCCGCGAACTGGTCGTGATCGGCAAAACGCCTTATAAGTATTAGCGGGTAAATGGCGTTTTGGGCCGGTGTTCGAGGACCGCCGGTACGCGGCCTTCGCCAGCAACAGTGGCACGGAACTCTGCGAGGGCTATGTGATCGAATCGACCTCGCAAGCCTGCAAAGTGGTCGCGGCGCATGGCTGGGTCCTTAACCGGTGAGGCAAAGATAGGAAGCTACAAGGCGGTAAGCTTTGCCGGGAAATTAGAATTCGCGGGCAGTGGGAGATGTACGGTTGAGCAAGGGAACATAGGGTTCTTTGATGGCACTACTTGCTAGGACGCTGCAGACACACCGCCGGTCCGCACGGCCGCCTTCCCCGTAGGGGACGCTCTCAGCTTTCCCGCGAGATCGTGCCTCGTCACGAACACCATGGCATCGATAGCGCCATGGTCACAGTCCTGATCGAATTCGGTCGAGACGGTGACCGAGAAAGTGCGGCCTTCGGCCTCGAAAGACAGAACCGGGGCAAAACTCTCCGGGTTCGTGGAGCCACGGATGGCGACCTCGAACTCCGATTCGAGATAACTCCTTACAGCGTCAGCGCCAATGCCCATGGCGCCACTCTAGCACGGACCGCGTATCTGTCGAGTGAGAACGAGAGACGGGTCCGTGCGGACGCCGTTTGGCAATGGATGTCGGGGGGAGCGAGGAGAAATTCTCGTGTGAGTTAGACGCGCTAAGATGAATCGAATGCAATGGACAAGCCGGTCCTTCTGCTTGTAACACTTGGAATAGCCGCGGTGGCCGTCCCTTTCCGCGCGGCGGCGCAAGCCGGCGAAACCGCACGGACTAGAGCGCGCGTTGTCTCCGACGTTGAGGGCCTGACGTTCACGTGGTTGAACAATTTACCCAATAGGCCGGGCTCCGACAAAATGGGAGAGCTCTGCGAAGGCTATGTTATCAAATCGACCTCGCAAGCCGGGAAAGTGGTCGCGTCGCATGGCTGGGTTGTAACCGGTGAAGCAAAGATAGGCAGCTATCAGGCGGTAAGCTTTGCCGGGAAATTAGAATTCGCGGGTAGTGGGGCCTGTTCGGTTGAGCAAGGGAATATAGGGTTCTTTGATGGCGCTACCTTAGTCGCTTTGATCTATGCACCTAAGCTTTCCAAAAAGACAATCGGAGCGATCAAGCCCTTAGAAGGTGGTGGTATACGTGTTTGGGATGGCGACCCGCTGTCAGTGCCGTCCGGCGATATCCAGCTGACACAAGATGGCTCGTTGCGCTTAGGAAAGGTCGGCGCCGAAGAATCCCTGTGCCACGGAAAGGCAATCGTGCCTAATATCTATGGCATGCCGATCGACAAGGCCCGCAAGATCTTGACCGACAAAGGCTGGAGTCTCGTGCCCGGCAGGCTTGAGCCCGAGAGGGCTCAATGGGGAAGAGAGATCGACTTCGTCAAACGGGGAATCGTCGAAGTTGAAGGTTGCTCTGGGACTGGCTTTGGCTTTTGTAACTTCAACTATCGTGGGTCAGGCGGTAGGCTTACGGTCGTAACAGCAGGAGAAGGAGAAGAAGCAAAAGGCCGTCTGCCCGCTGTTGCTAGATATTGGGTGGAGTGCCGCTGATCGTCACGTAGCTCGGCCCGAACTCAAGTCGCTGACCCCTCGGTGCCCCGCAAGAACCCGGCTCAGGCTGTACACGGATTTTGTACCAAGAAACCTTCAAAGGTGCGATCTGTGCGCATCGTGCTCCCACAATAATCGATACGTTACGTAGACTCAACGGCGCAGACGGGGCCGAGCCCGCCCGGCTCACCAAGATACCTCCATTATTCTTGCGTCAATTTGACGTCCTCGTTCCAGGCGAGTCGCATTTAGCGTACCCTTCCCGCATATCCGCGGCTCCCCTTCCTCATTGCCGGTGATCGAAGGCGCTGTTCGACCGATTGCTGCCCGTCCGCCCCGCTCCGATCCGCTACACTTTGATTTCAGCCATGCGCAAACTTTTCGCTCTCCTGATCCTGACTGTCTGCATCCTTCCCGCGCAACGCCGCAACCGCCGCCCTCGCGCCGAGTTCAGCTTTCGTTTCGTAGGGCCGCAGGTGGGCAACCGGATGTCGGCCATCGCGGGCATTCCGGGCGACGCGTCGACCTATTATGCCGGCGCCGCGTCCGGCGGCGTCTGGAAATCCACCGACGGCGGCAACAACTGGAATCCCATCTTTGACGACCAGCCCGTACAAGCCATCGGCGCGCTCGCCGTCGCGCCGTCCGATCACAACGTGGTCTGGGCCGGGACCGGCGAAGCCTGGGTGATCCGCGACTCCGACGTCATGGGTAACGGAATTTATAAATCGACCGACGCCGGCAAAACCTGGAAGAACATGGGTCTCGGGCAAACCGGCCGCGTCGGCCGCATTCTGGTGCATCCCACCAACGCCGACATCGTGTACGCCTGCGCGGTGGGCCGCGGAACCGGCCCGCAGCAGGAACGCGGCGTGTTCCGCACCACCGACGGCGGAAATCATTGGGATCGCGTTCTGTTTGTGAACCCCGACACCGGCTGCTCGGGTCTCACCATGGATGCGCAGAATTCGCGCGTGCTCTTCGCCGGCGCCTGGCAACTCGAAATGCACACCTGGGCGGAGGTATCCGGCGGCCCGTCCAGCGGGCTGTACGTTTCGCGCGACGCGGGCACAACCTGGACCCGGATTGAAGGCCACGGTCTGCCGAAATCGCCCTGGGGCAAAGTGGATGCGGCGGTAGCGCCCACCGATTCCAACCGCGTGTATGCTCTCATTCAAACCAAAGATCAGGGTTCGATGTGGCGCTCCGACGACGGCGGCGCCAACTGGCGCGTGGTCAACTGGGATCGCGCGCTCATCGGGCGCGCCGGCTATTACATTCATCTTGCGGTTTCGCCCGCCAATGAGAACGAGGTTTTTGTCTCGAACAGCTCTTTCCATCAATCGCTCGATGGCGGCGAGACGTTCCGCCCCGTGCCCTGGGGAGGCGACAATCACGATATCTGGATCGACCCCACCAATGCCGACCGCTTTGTGATCACGCATGATGGCGGTCTCGACATCACCACTGTTCATGGCCGCGGCTTCAATCGGGTGCAACTCCCCGTGGGCCAGATGTACCACGTCGCCACCGACGATCAGATCCCCTACTACGTTTACGGCAACATGCAAGATAACAGCACCATGCGCGGGCCCAGCTATCCGCTTCCGGGCTCCGGTTATGGCCGGTCTCAGGAGTATGGATGGGACCATCGCATGGGCGGTTGTGAATCGGGCTTCACGCTTCCCGATCCGCAGGACCCGAACATTGTTTGGGCCACTTGTTACGGCGCTGAGGTCTCGCGCTGGGATGCCCGCAATCACTTTGCGCGGTCGGTGAGCCCGTGGCTGCACACGCTCGATTCGCCGCCGAACGACACCAAATACCGCTGCCATTGGACGGCGCCGCTGGCCATCGATCCGTTCGATCACAACACCGTCTACTATGGCTGCCAGGTGATGTTCAAGACATCGAACGCGGGACAGAGCTGGTCTGTCATCAGCCCCGATCTGTCGACGCAAGACCCGGCGCGCAACGTTTCCTCCGGTGGAGTTGTCGGCGATAACCTCGGTCAGTTCTATGGCGAAGTGATCTTCGCCATCGCTCCGTCGCCGGTCGAGAAGGGCTTGATTTGGGCGGGCACCAACGACGGGCTGGTCTGGTACACCAAAGACGGATCGCATTGGAACAATGTCACCAAGAACATCGCCGGCCTGCCGGTTTGGGGAAGCGTCACCAGCATCTGGCCCTCGACCTTCGATGCCGGGACGGCGTACATCTCCGTCGATTTCCATCTCAACGACAACCGCGAACCGTTCATCTACAAAACCTCCGATTTCGGCCAGACCTGGAAAAAGATCAGCGGCACGCTACCCAAGTCCGAGCTTTCCTACGTCCGTTGCGTCACCGAAGACCCGCACGCCAAGGGTCTGCTGTTTGCGGGAACCGGCAACGGCCTTTATTACTCGCTGAACGACGGCGGCGACTGGACAGAACTCAGCACCGGCCTGCCCCACTCGCCGGTCAGTTGGGTGACGGTGCAAAAGCAGTTTCATGATCTGGTGGTCTCGACCTATGGGCGCGGTTTTTACATTCTCGATGACATCACGCCGCTCGAACAGATGGCCATGCAGCCGACCAAAACATCGGTTCGTTTTTTCACGCCCCGGCCGGCCTACCGTTTTATCGCGAGCCAGAACGCCGATCTCGATTTCGACTTGAAAGACGCGCCCAAAGGAAAAGTGAAGCTATCGATCGTCGATGCCGAGGGCAAACTGGTCCATGAGATGGAGAGCGACGCGCACTCAGGGTTGAATCGCAAAGGCTGGGATTTGCGCTATGACAAGCCGGATTACATCGCGTTGCGCACCACGCCCGACGACAATCCGCACATTTGGGAGGAGCCGCGCTTCCGGGGCCAGGATTTCCGGCCCATCACTCACTGGGGCGCCGAGGATGCGCAAGTGGGCCCCATCGCAGCGCCGGGCAAGTACACGGCTAAGCTGACCGTCAATGGCGAGACCTACCAGCAGCCGGTGGAGATTCTCAAGGATCCCAACTCGCCGGCCTCCGAGCAGGAGATTCAATCTTCGGTGCACCTGCAATTGCGTGTGCGCGACGACATAACCAGCGTCTCGGAAATGGTGAATCGCATTGAGTGGATGCGCAAACAACTCGGGGACGCCGCGCGCATGCTGCGCACATCCCAAGGAACGCCTCCGCAAATAAAGATAGTCGACGAGATGAACGAGAAACTGCAAGCCGTCGAGTACAAACTGGTTTCCAAAGCGCTCACCACCAGTGACGACAAGTATTTCATTTCGGCGTATAAGATCTACTTCGACTTGATTTGGCTGGGCGGCGAGATCGGGAGCGGCGCCGGCGATGTGTCGGGCGGGGCAGCCTACGGGCCGACGGATTCGGAGGTCGCCATGCTGGAAAGCATCGAAAAAGACTTGGCCGCGGCGCGGGCCGAATACCGGACTCTCATGGATAAAGATGTGCCGGAGTTCAATAAGTGGATGGACCAGCAAGGAATGACGCCGCTAGCGGCACGGTGATGCCGCTGGACTTTCTACATATCTGAACCATATTGACACCATGTCTAGCCCCGAACGTCAGTGAGGGGATCGAGCGCGCGATCCCCTCACTGACGTTCGGGGCTAGACGGAAGGCGCTACTTGATCAAAGCCTGTGCGGGGCCGATTAATAATCGGCCGCAGGTTGATAACCTGCCCCACAAGCCCGGTTTGTGCTACTTCGCCTTGACAGTCAATCCCGTGGGCGGCGCCGGGGGCACCGAGACCGAACTCGCTGCTATCACGAATAGAGTGATGCTCTGCGACGGGACCGTGACCGATAGAGCGTTGTTCGCAACCGGCACATCGGTCAGACGCGTAATGGACGTTTGCGATACCGAATTGATCTGCCAGGCCTGTGCCGGACTGGTTGCTGCGAAGTTCGCCAGGCTCACCTGAACCGGGGTGCTGCCCTGTTGCTTGTTGATCACCATCACAGTCAACGCGCCGTCGGAACTGCGCACGCCCGCAAACGCCGACAGAAGGTCTGGATTCGCCGTCGCCGCTGAAATGCTGGTGTCGCCGAAGGTGGAGTTTTTGCCGTCGTAGTTGCGGTAGATCTGGCTAGCGAGGTAGGTAACGTAGTAAGTGATGGGAGTGGTGCTCGTGTTATTCGCAACTGTCCAACGGGTTGCGAGGTCCAAACCTTCGCGCCCATAAATACCCAACACGTCAGCTTGCGTAGTGGCGCCGTTCAGTTGCGGTTCGTCGCCCCAGTTGTATTCCGTACAGCCGACCTGGAGGCCCGGGTGGTACGTGTTGACCATCGCTTTCAGCGTGGGAATCCAATTGATGACGCGGCCGTTGATACCGATGTCCCCGTACCATGAGGGGTCCTGAAAGTTGGGATCCCAGAGGATTCGCGTCTCTTTGTTGCGGGTTTGTTGCCCGCTAAGAGAATCGTCGTCGTCTCCGGGAGTGCCGTTGTAGCAATGAACGGTCAGGATATCGATGAGCTGCGTCCCGGTGCTCTGCTTATAGGCATACAGTTTCTGGAGCAGCCAGGGATAGTAGTAGGTTTGGCCGTGCGTGTTGTAGTCGGAGTTCGTCGCGCTGCTTCCGTTGGCTTGATCGAATCCGCTGAAGTACATGGCCCACCAGCTCCACTCCTCAAAACCGGCGATCTTCGCATTTGGATCGGTGGCGCGGATGGCGGTCGCGTAAGCCACGATCTTGTTGTACATTTCCTGGTACGCGGCGGGGCTCGGGTGGACGTCGCGATGGGTCGAGTACCACAGCGACGGTTCGTTGTCGAGGATGTAATATTTGATGCCCGTGGCGCTCGAGGCTGGACCGAACTTGCTCATGAAGTGCTGTATCCAGGCCTGCTGGATGGTGGTGCTGTTGGATACGCCCGTGTCCGTAGGATTGTTGCCGGTGATGTTGTCGCCGGTTGCCGAGCTAACCCCGTTGCCGGCGTCGGAATTATAAGGATCCGTGCCGGTTTGCGAGCCGTACTTTTTCACCGAGAAGCCTTCCAGCGTGCTGCGGTTCGACCCCAGATTGGCGAGATAGTCGATCATGGGAATCGTGAACAGAGGCTCGGCGCCATTGCCGGCGGAGCGGGTAGTGGCTACGTAGGCGTCGGCCGATGCGCCAGGCGTGCCGCTGCTGTCGGGATAGGTCTCGAAATACCAGTCGGCGGCAGCCGAGTGAGCGTCAATCTGCCAGTTGTAACGGGTGGTAGAGTTTCCGCCCCAGCGGTTGAGCGGAACATTCAACGTCGAGATATCGTGCGCATCGCCGTAGGCAATGCCGTAGACGTTGGGATTGATCGCATGGCGGTTGGCGCTCGCATCCACAGCCACCGCGGTGAGAGGATTTTGTGCAACAGCTTGCAGCAAGCTCATCAATGGGATCAGGGAGCGTTTGACCGCGTTTCTTCTGGCGGAAGATATGCTTATCACTACAGCCCTCGCTCACGCACACTCTAGTTCTAGTTTGGCCGGGGGTCAGTGTCAACGGAAAAGCTCAAACGTTAGTAGAATCGGCCACCAAAATGGGTGATTCATCCGATGCCAGGATGGCCGGCCGCGTTCAGATCTTTGGGTTGTTCTCGGAACTGGTGGAACCTGTCGCGGTGGATGGGGGCGAGCGGCGTGTCGGGCATGACGACGGGCGGAAATGATTCGACGCTTAAGCACGGGGCCGCCGAGGGCGTCGGCCGCGATCCAGGGGGGATCGCCCGGGGATCGCCCCACTAACTAACCGAGGTAAAGTCCAGATCCGTCACGCTATTTTGCGAGCCTCAATAGGCTCGGCTCTTCACGCTGACACCGAGGCGCCCAGCGCGCCAATCTCATTGTGATGTGGGCCTACAGCAAGAATTGCTTGATCCAGCCGGCGTTTCGTCAGGTGCGGGCTACTTACATCGAGGCTTGCGCGGCCAGCGCCCTACTTGCCGAAATAATCGTCGTTGATGACGATACCGCCCGTCTTGCGGATGTTTTCCACTTCCTTTTGGGCTTCCTGCGGCTTCATCTCTTTGGCGATCTCGTCTTTCACTTCATCAAAAGTCTTGCTCTTGCGCTCGTCCACTTTTATGAGGTGATAGCCGAACTTGGTCTTGATCGGTTCGCTGATCTGGCCGACCGGCGCACTGAAGGCTGCCTTCTCAAACTCCGGCACCATCTGGCCATGCCCAAACGTGCCCAGCGATCCGCCGTTGGCGCCCGAACCCGTGTCATCGGACTCCGCCTTCGCCATGTCTGAAAAACTGCCGCCGGCCACCAATTTCTTGCGGATTTCCGTGGCCTTGGCCAGCGCTTCTGCGTCCGTCAAGTCCTTCTGGCCCTGCCGCACCGGAACGGACGACCCCTGAAAACGGATCAGAATGTGACTCGCTTTGGCCTCTTCATACAGCGCTTTGTGCGAATCGTAGAAAGCTCTGACACTGGCCTCGTCGGTTTTGGCGTTCTTTTGCAAGTCCTTGAACAACAGGCTGGCCAGCGCCTGGTCTACCTGCAAGCGGATCAACTGCTGCACTCCCGGCTCCTGATCGATTTTGAGTTTGCGAGCTTCCTGCGCCATGGCCTTTAAATCCGCGAGTTGTTCGGCCACTTTTCGCCGATTGGGGCCCGCCGCCGCCTTCTGCGCCTGTTCGGGTAATTCTTTAATCAGATTTTCGTATTGCGTGCGTGTGAGTTTTTCGTCTCCCACGGAGAGGACCACTGCGTCGGCTGGGACCTTGGCGGCCGTCTCGGCCAGGGCCTCGGCTTCGGCCTTGGGACTGGGTGTTCCGGGTGTCGGTTTAGGAGGCTCTTGGGCGAGGCAGAGAATTGCCGTGGAGGCCAAGAGGAAAAACGGGAGGGGGGTAATGCTTTTCATGTAAACTTTTAGCATACCGAATTCAAAATGCCACTTTACGGCTCGGTGGAAGCAGGCGGTACCAAGTTCGTATGCGGCGTCGGCGCCGGCCCCGGCGATATCGATTGCGCCGAGTTTCCTACCACCCAGCCGCGGGAGACTCTCGGCCGCGTTGTCGGGTTCTTCGCGGGCCGCGAAATCTCCGCCTGCGGCGTCGGCAGCTTTGGGCCCATCGATCCCCATCCCGATTCGCCATTCTACGGCCATATCACGAATACACCCAAGCCGGGCTGGCAGGACTTCGACATAGCAGGCGTTTTGCGCCACGCTCTCGGTGTGCCCATCGGTTTCGATACCGACGTCAACAGCGCCGCGCTGGGCGAATTGAAGTGGGGCGCGGCCCGCGGTTTGCATACCTTTCTCTACGTCACGGTCGGCACTGGCATCGGCGGCGGCGCAATTGTCAACCATCGGGTGCTGCATGGCCGCAGTCATCCCGAGATGGGACATGTGCTGATTCCGCATGATGGCGCATTCGAAGGCACGTGCCAGTTTCATGGCGCCTGCCTGGAAGGGCTCGCCTCCGGACCCGCTATACAGAAGCGCTGGGGGCGCAAAGCCGCCGATCTGGCCCCGGACCATCCGGCTTGGGAAGCGGAAGCGCAGTATCTCGCCGCCGGTTTTCTCAACTGGATTCTGACGCTGTCTCCCCAGCGAGTGATCGTCGGCGGCGGCGTGATGTCGCAAACGCATCTGCGGGCGCGGGTGCAGAAGGAACTTTGCCGTTTGCTCAATGGCTATATCGAGCCGCCCGAGATCGTGGCGCCGGAGCTAGGCAGCCGCTCGGGAGTGCTCGGTGGCTTCGTTCTGGCGGAAGCGGCATTTTATAATCAAACTAAATGAAATTTGTTGCCTTGTTTGCATCCATCGGCTTGTGTGCGTTCGCCCAGTCCCCCGCGGCAAAGCCGCCTGTGAGAAGGACCGTGACCGCGCCCGCCGCCCGTCCGTCTCCCGGATTGCTGAATCCTGCCTTGGCCAAAGCCATCGCGCCGCCGGTTTACGATGTCGTGTTTGAAACCAGCAAAGGCGACGTGACGTTTGAAGTCCAACGCAACTGGGCCCCCAACGGCGCGGACCGCTTTTATAACCTGGTCCGAGTCGGTTTCTTCAATGGTGCTCCCTTCTTCCGCCTGGTTCCCGGCTTTGTCGTGCAGTGGGGGCTAAACCCTAACCCGGCCGTGAACAAGGTGTGGGCCAACGCCAACATCAAGGACGACAAAGTAGTCGAGTCCAATAAGCCCGGCTTTCTTACATTTGCCCAGACCCAGGCGCCCAACAGCCGTTCCACGCAACTGTTCATCAATTTCGGCGATAACGCCCGGCTGGATTCCATGGGTTTCGCACCCATCGGCAAAGTGATCTCTGGCATGGATGTTGTGGAGAAGTTCTATACCGGCTATGGCGAGGCGCCAGATCAGCAGGAGTTGCTCGAAAAAGGCAAGGCGTACTACGAGAAGAATTTCCCGCAACTCGACATCATCAAAACCGCAAAGATCGTGCCGGTTGCGGCGGCCGCGCCCGCCGGGGCCAAGCCAGCAGCGGTCCCCGCGAAAAAGTAGCTTTTGAGGCTCTTAAAACGCTTGTCGGGCAGGTTATTCACCGGCTATTAACTTGCCGGCGCCGGACCCCGGTCCGGCCGCGTTCCCCAACCCAATCGCGCCGCGCCCCGTTCCGCGCCAGTTCTTCAAGTGAGATGTTTACAGGTTGAGGCGTCCAGCGCCGGACCTTTCGGCGCCGGCGCCGCCGCAGGTGGTGGGCTTACCAAGGGGTCCTCTGTTTTCGTGGAGCTTTCCACCCGGGAATCGGGAAAACTGAAGCAAAAGTTCGATCCATGACCCTCTTCCGATTTCACCCAAATCCTGCCCCCGTAATGTTCCACAATCCGTTTACAAATTGCCAATCCGAGACCTGTCCCCGGAATATCGCGACCATGCAGACGCCGAAAGAGTCCGAAAATCTCTTCCTGATAGCGCGGCGCCACGCCCAGTCCATTGTCCTGAATGGAAAATATCCATTCCTCGTTTTCATGAAACGCCGAAATGTGCACCACCGGCGCCTTCTCGCTGCGATACTTGAGCGCGTTGCCGAGTAAATTCTGAAATAGCTGCATCACTCGCGATTCCGGCGCCCGCAGGGCAGGCAGATGGTCCCAGCTTATCTGGCCGCCGCAGGCGGACAACTGTTGGGAAAAATTCCCCCGCAGGAAACTCAGCACGGCGTCACAGTCCACTACTGCATAGCGGTCTTCGTCTTGTCCGACAACCTGGCAATAGATCAACAGGTCGTCGACCAGCGCCTGCATCCGCCGCGCCGCATTTACGGTAACGCCCAGCATTTCGCGTCCCTCTTCCCCCAAAAAGTCGCCGTATCGGTTGGCGATAATTTCGCTGTGGCCCATCAGGTTCCGCAATGGCTCGCTCAGGTCATGTGCGGCCACGTAAGCGAACTGCTGCAATTGAGCGTTGCTCTGCTCGAGGGCCCGATTTGCCTCCGCCATGGATTGTTCAATTTTTTTGCGTTCGCTGATATCGCGCAGCAGGACCGACAATCCGCCGGTTTCGTCCGGATAGGCATGCACCTCCAGCCAAACGCTCGATTTCGAATCGCGATATTCAAAGGAAAGTTGCGCGCGTTGTTCCATCGCCGGCTGAAGTTTGCTCTGCAATGGTTCTCCCAAGGCGTTCCCGCCCAAGCGGCCCAACAGGCGCTCCGCCGCGGCATTCAAGTAACCCACCTGGAACTCTCGATTCAGCCCGATCAGCCCGTCGGTAACGCTCGCTAGAATCGTGACGGCACGGCGCTGGTTCTCCTCGGCTCGCTCCTTTGTCTGGCGCAACGAATCGGTCAGCCAACTGATCGCCCAACCGGCGGCCAGGAACAAAATCGCCTGCACCGAATTGGCTAACGGCCCGTTCAGCGGTGTGAAGTTGAAGAAAAACCGGGCGGCTGCATACCCCGCAACCGTGGCAATAATTCCCGCGCTCGTGCCGCCAAACCAGGCCGCGGCAAGTATAAAAGGCACGAACGCGACGCCCGGCGCCAATGGACCCAGCACCGGGTACAGCGCTCGCCGAAAGACTGCGCCGGCAAAAGCGCCCGCCAACCCGAGCCCCAGGCTCCGGAACCGGCTACGCAAAGACGAACTCATTGGCTTCTTACCTATTGGCTTCTTAGCTAACAACCCGCAAAACAGTAGGATGTCTCTTTATACACCGGTTTATCCCTAGCGGATACGGTTGCGGCAAAATTCATATAAGTCTTCGGCCAGGGGCGCTTCAAAGCGCTCGCTTCCGGCCTCTGTCTCGAATACGATACTCGCGGCGTGTAGGGCATGGCGGCGCAATGGCAGCGCTGCCAACAGCCTCGCGGTGAACCCTTCTCTCACAAACTCCAGCATGAAGCTCGCATCCGGATACAGCTTGTCTCCCACAACCGGGTGCCCCAGCCAGGCGGCGTGGACCCGTATCTGGTGCAAACGCCCAGTCAAAGGCCGCACTTCGGCGAGTGTGTAGCCTCCCCCAACCGCAATCGGAACAAACTCGGTATGGGCGGCCTGGCCCCCTGCCGCTACCACGCATTGCCGCGTATGATATTCCGAATCCACGTCTCTCCCGATTGGCAGTGTCACGGTGGCGGGTTCGCACAGCTCACCATGCAAAACGGCGCGATAGACCTTTGCAACCCGCCGTCCGGTAACTGCGCGTTGCAAGCGGGATGCAGTCTCCGCATTCGTTGCGAATACTACTACTCCGCTGGTTTCCCGATCCAACCGGGATGGCATATGCAACCGAGGCAACTGATAATACTCCCGGCATGCGCCAACCAGGCTCGACCAGGGACCCCGTTTCGAAGGGTGGCACACCACAAATGGTGGCTTGTTGACCGCAAAAATATCCTGCGTTTCCAAGAAAATCCACTGTTTTAATTCGTCGGGGGTGATCAGCCAACCCCACTCCGTGGCGGGCATACTACTACGAGGTTACGGCGGCCGGGCTCAGGGCGCAAATCGCGCTACCATTTTCTCTTGACGCCGGAAGTCGAGGTACGCCGCCGCTTCGTTGACGATCTCTACTACGAGTTGCTGGCTCGCGGTATCGCTTATTTCCTGCCCGGCTATAGCCTGACGCCCACCGGCCCGGCGCCGCGAATCGGCGCGCTTCGGCTAGCGACGCAGTTGGAAATAGCGGAAACGCCCTCGCCCACGGCTCTGCAGTTACATTGGCTCGACACGAGCTATCTGCTATCGCACCCCACCCGCGGTTTTACCGAACAGCAAATTCGCCTGATTCGCAGCATCGGAGCCGTGCTCACGGCCCGTTATCGCTTCCTGTTTGACGCCAATATAGATTCACCCGCTCTCGATCTCTATCGCGGACTGCCCGAGGATCGTTATATCTCCGCATTTCTCGACCAGGAGACCTACCGGACGAATACCGCCGCTATGGCTTCCAGCGCGCTGGCTTCCGCCGACCGTATTGCCGAAGCCATCGCCGTGCTTCGCCTAACCTCGTCCATGACTTACGAAAACCGCCGCATTTCCACCGGCGTCCTGCTGTTCGGCGTGCATCCGGATCCGTGTCACGCCATACCCGAAACGCCTCCCGGCGCGGTTGCCTATGGAGACGCCCTCACCACCATCCGCAGTTTTCACCGTCTCTCCGACGGTTTGCAAACCGTGGCGCTGGTGGATCGCGCCGGGCTTCTGGTCGAATTAATCGAGGTGCAGGAATGGGCTAAGCCCTTTGCCGATCTGCCTCTGCCCGTACCCAGCGCGGCCCGCTATGACGCCCACAGCCGGGCTACCCTGTGCGGCGGACACATCTTCGTCATCCTCACTCCCAACGGCGAGATCAAAATCATTGCCGGTGGAATGCAGGTGTTCAATTTTCTCGACGGGCGTTGGCACTTAACCGACGCCGAAGTAAAGTACCGCCGCTGGGAGGACGCCGTCGGCGACCGCCGCTTCGCCGAAATCGTGTTTACCGTGGCGTTAAACCTGGCCGATGCCCGCCGCGGCTGCTTGTTTGTCATTCTGGACGACGAGGTCGGCCCCCAAACTCTGCTTGCCAGCGGCGATCTGCTATCCGCCTCCGCGTCTCCCGAGCATCCGACCTCCAAGCAGCAATTGCACTACCTGCTCCGGGGCAAACGGGTGTTGGATATGCCTGCCGCTGTGCTTGAAAGCGTGGCTCGCATCGACGGCGCCATTTTGTTGAGCGGCAATTCCGATCTGCTGGCGTTCGGCGCCATTCTGCACCCGCCCTCTACGCCGGCCTACGCGCTTACGCCTTCAGAAGGCGGACGGACCACGGCTGCCTTGAACGCCTCGCGCTTTGGAAAGGTCCTGAAAGTCAGCGAAGACGGCCAAATCGCATTTTACGTAAACGGCGCCTGCGTATGGGAAATGTAATAGTTGGGCGTTTGAGATTTGCAAAACACCGGGCGAGTGGTCTGCTGACTTATCAGGTCGTAGCCCCGCTGAGTATGCTCGCTGGCATGGGGCTAGCTGCGTCAAGTGCCAAGCGTCACTGAGGATCGCTTGGCATCGTGGCCCTGACGATGTTTGCGGAGCCATTTCCAGCCCCGAACGTCAGTGAGGGGACGTTCGGGGCTGACAAAATGTATAAGCTCCAGCGGCAGAATGACCCCGGCAATCGGCGAGCCCTGGGCGCTTACGGAGCCACAATCTGGTCGGCCGCGGGCTGACACGAAGGCGCGGCGTAGCGTTTCGCTTAGTGCTTCAACGACGCGTGGATTTGCCTTCGTGGTGGTCGCGCAGAGCTTTCTCGGCCAGTCGATCCCACCTGCCGGCTGCGGCATCAGCCTCGAATTGTCGATCCCAAATCTGCTCGTCGTGGGCGTCCAACCAAGCCTGCAATTCACGAAGCTCGGCGGGTGAGAACGAACTTAATTGCGCAGTGATTTCCTCAACTCGGCTCACGCCCTTATATTACCGCCGTCCCGCTACCGCCGCCACCGGACTTCCCAGAATCCGCCCCGCCGCTTCCTTGCCACCCTTAATGCAATCCGGAATGCCAATCCCTCGATACCCGTTGCCGATCAGAGACAGTCCCGGGATGCGCGCCGTCATTGCCTCGATCTCCGCTAGCCGCTTCTCATGGCCCACGGTAAACTGCGCCATCGATCGCGGCCAGCGCGATACCGAATAAAAATATGGTTCGGCCTTCAGCCCCATGATTCGGCCCAATTCCTGCCGCGCAATCGAAACCAGCGCTTCATCGCCTTGTTTCATGCCTTCCTGCCCCAAAAAGCAGCGAAGCAACACCGTGTCTTCCGCCGCCCGCCCGCTGAATTTATTGTTCACCCAGGTACAAGCCGCCATATAGCCGCGCTCTTTCTTGGGCACCAGAAATCCAAAACCCCGCAACGGATGATCGAACGTGTCCTTCTTGTAACCGAGCGAAAGCGTCGTCGAATCGTTATATGGTATCTGGTTCAACAAAGAGGCCAATGAGCGCGCCATCGGCTCTAACAGCGTGGCCGCCGCATAAGCTGGCGTCGCCATAATCACTTGATCGGCTTCCACCCAGTTCCCGTTCACGCGCACGCGCAAGCCGCCTTCCATCTGCTCCAGCGCATCCGCGCCGCCCTGAATGTGATCGGCCGAGGGGATCAGCTTCTCCGTCAGCGTCCCCAATCCGTTCTTCAACGTGCGAAAAAGCGACCCACCCGATCCCGATCCCGGAGGCTTGGGCGCGGCCAGCGTGCCCCGGCTCAGACTGCCGTATTTCGCTTCCATCTCTACAAACCGAGCCAGAACGCTGTTCACGCTCATCTGCCGCGGATCGCCCCCATACACCCCAGCCAGCAAAGGCTCCGCCAGATAATCCAACGCTTCTTCGCCATAATGGTCGATCAGAAAATCGGCCACGGAGCGGTCTTCGCGCTTCCCGGTGGGCCGGCGCAGCATCTCCAGCCCCATGCGAATCTTGCAGCCCCAACTCAGCAACGGCGTCGCAATGAGCGGCATGATTTTGGTCGGGACCATCATCATCAAGCCGTCGGGCATAGGAATCAGTTTGCTCTTTTTGAGAATGTAAGTTTTGCGCAGATGGTCATTGGAGTTGATGACCTCGCCGGCCAGCCCCACCTCCCTGATCAACTCCATCGCTTGCGGTTTCGCCGCCATGAAACTGTCCGGCCCGCCCTCGAGAACGCAGCCGTGAGCGTACTCCGTCTTAATTACCCCGCCCAAGCGCGTGTCTCGTTCAATAATGGTCGGCCGGACGCCACCTTTGGATAGGTAATAAGCGGCCGACAAGCCGGAGATTCCACCGCCGATGATGATTACTTTGGTCATATGGATTACATACGGAACTCTCGCACGTAATCGACCACCGCTCGGACGTGGTCCACATTCGTTTCCGGCAGGATCCCGTGGCCCAGGTTGAAGATATGGCCCGGGCGCGATCCGGTGCGCTTCAACAGCTCATGCACGCGCAGTTTCAGCTCCGGCAAAGGCGCAAACAGCACAGCCGGGTCCAGATTGCCCTGAACCGCCGAGCGGTAGCTGATATCCATCCAGGCCTGATCGATGTTGATGCGCCAATCCACCCCCATCACATCTCCGCCGGCGGCATGGAGTTCGCGAAAAAACCCAGCCGCCCCGGTGCCGAAGTGGATCACCGGGACACTGGCTGAACGAATTCGCTCAATCAGGGCCCGGGAATAGGGGGCTACGTAGCGCACGTAATCGTCCGGGCTCAAACAACCCACCCAACTGTCAAAGACCTGGATGGCCCGCGCGCCGGACGCTACCTGACTGATAGCAAAGGGGCCCAGGACGTCGACCAGCTTGCCCATCAGCCGCCTCCACAGCGTTTCCTCGCGGTACATCATCTGCTTGGTTCGCAGAAAGGTCTTGGACGGCCCGCCTTCGATCATGTAACTGGCGATGGTGAACGGAGCCCCGACAAAACCAATCAGCGGTACCTTTCCCGCTAACTGCTTTACAACCAGTTGGATAGCCTCGCTCACATAGCCCAGATCGTCGGTATTGGCGATCGACAGGGTATCCACGTCGTTGGTGTTGCGGATCGGATTGTCGATCACGGGGCCCTCCCCGGAAACGAACCTCAGCTTGAGCCCCATCGGCTCAATGGGCAGCAGCAGGTCGGCGAAGATGATCGCGGCATCCACGTCCAGCACTTCAATGGGTTGCAGCGTAACGGCAGCCGCCAGATCGGGCCGTTTGCAAATCTCGAGAATCCCGGTTTTGGCCCGGATCTCCCGATACTGCTTCATATATCGTCCCGCCTGCCGCATAAACCAAACCGGCCGAACATCCGTCGGCCGCCGGCGGCACGCATCTAAGAATCGACTATTCAGGGAAGCCATTCGCATTTTGTGGGTTGACGCTAAACATCAGGGCCAACTATATAGTAGGACTCGCCAGAAGGGCAAGTGTCAATAGGTTGGAGCCGGTTGGTAAGAATCGGCGGCTTGTCGCCAGCAATCTGTGTAAGGAATACTACACTTTGGCCCTTTGCGCCTAGCGTACCCTTGCCGAACATTCGCCAGTGGGCGATCGCAATTTTTGCAGCCATCCTTGCCCCGGCGAGCACCTCCAGTGTCCAGGTGCCCAAACGCCCTTCGCATTTTGGAAGATTCGCCACCGTGGTCAAACTTGACACAGCAGTCTGAACTCTTGGGGATTGGCGGGAAAGAAATCCCAATAGACGATCCTGTCCTCGGAAATAAAGCTTGCAGCTATACTAGTCGGACCGAGACTAATGCCATACCGTTCGAGTCCCCTTACCAGTTTTGCCACGCCGTTCGCAAACACCTGAAGATACCTGGCGGGGATGGGTTCGTAGCGAGTCAAATGCTCCAAGAGGAGCGGCTGTCCAAGCTTCTCAAGAAAAGCTATAGCCGCAGCCCGATCACCCCTTAGCGCAACCGACGCGAGCGATGAGGGCTTCTGTGATAAGTACGGATCATGGACCCGCTCAGAGATTTTCATCAGTCGTTTTGTGACACTTCCAGCGTAGGTTCCAGGGTCTGCCAGGTGGAGGCGATTGAATTTGATCGCCGAGCCCGAGGCACTGAGCAGAACGGAAGGCCATCCGACTTCAAACCGTTCATGTGGCTGAATATCGCTTCGCAAAATATCGCTTGCATCAAATCCCGGACCTACGACCTCGATCGTCAGGGTGCTGAGGCCCGGGTCCAGGATCGCCCCTAAACTGTAAAGGTCCGCGTAGGGGCTCGCAGGCTCAAGAAGCATTGAAATGAAGTCTTCCTCAGCTAACTCGCGCACGATTCTCGGCAAAGCCGCGAGAGAGACGACAAGGCCTCCCCGACGTTGTGCCCAACGTTGGTCTTTCTTGTCGATCCTCAATAGAACCTCTGAGAATCCACGCGGGCGACAAAATCGGGCGACAGCCGCAGAGGTGCTGCGAGACCAGCGCCGTACGATCACGCCGTCGAGCAACGGGAGGCCGAGCGTCTTCAGCCATATGATGCTCACCGCTTTGATGTGGCCGCTTAACGAACGTATCGCTGGGGCCAGATTGCGGCTAGTAACACTCGCAAGATCGAATGCGTCCGTGAGCGCTAGGTCCTGCTCAGGCACCGTGGTTCACTACATCGACAGAGAGGCCCCCGAGGAGCGTGGAGAATCGGGCTAGGGTATTGACGAGTCTTGCCTCTCGCTTGACAACGCGCCAGTCCCAGGCTTCGGAGCCGACGGCACAGGCGACTAGCTGTCGCACATACTGAGAGGGAAGGTCGTCGTCCGTTTGAAAAACATGCCTCCTTGATGAAGTGTCTTCGTAATACAGATATGAAGAACCGAGGGCCTCTTCCGCCACCTGATCGAACGTCTCAATTATCTTGAACGGATAGCGTTCCTTAATGATTTCAACCGGGTCGTTCGGATGGGCAAGGGGGACGACGTGCATGTGCGCGTGAACGACCCCACATCCCCCCGACGAGCCAGTTCGAGTTCCGTGTTCGAACATCACATGAGTTCCATAGCCGGCGCCGGAAGCCGCATGGAGTACATCGATCAGGAACTTCAACTCTTTCCGTAGTACCGCGGGCAAATCCGCGAGGGCCAGGTAGTGCGCTTTGGGCACGATCAAGAGATACCCCTCAACGATCTGCCCTATAGTTGGTATGACATTGAAGTTCGCAGAGCTAAAGACAATGCGCCCGCCCTCGTTGCTTCCGTATAAGGAGGAAAATGAGTTGGAAATGCCGCCCGCGAATTCATTACAAAATTCACAGCGACCCTCATTCGGCGGCGCGACGGAATCAACGATATGTCGCGATGTTACTATCGGTAATCTCAGTGGCATGCTCCTCAATCGCTCGGACATTCTGATCATAAACACCGTAAAGATCGGGACTAGAAGTGGCGGGACTTATTGGCTTCACAATCAACGCGGGTGAGGTGAGATTCGCGAATCCCGCCAAGTAGTGTGTGACGACCATAAAGCTGTCAACCAACGTTGTGCCCGAACTCGGTGTCGACCGATAGACGTACAGCTTGAGTCGTTCCTTGGTACCGGATTCTAAGCTGTTTCTAAGATCCCACATAAATTTGATTGATTCCCGAATTGTCTTTATCAGATCTCGGCCCTTGTCTTCGCCGGCACGGGTTTCGCCCGCAGGACTCGTCGGATCGAGGAAAAGGATCTTCACCTCAACTCGGTTTCTAAGCCGGTCCTGGAGGGCGTCCGGAAACTCGGGGTCCCTGCACCAGTTTTCGTGTGCAATTCCGAGTAGCGTGCAATTGCGTCTCGCCAACCGAATCCATGCTACCCACTGTGGGTTCGGAATAATCCGCCTTGACGGATAAACATCAGTTATGCCGAGAGCGATAAACTTCTGATAAACTTCCTCGCTCACTGGACTCAAGTACGTAACAACGGAAGCTGCGACCAGCGACCCGCCAACACTTACCAACGCGGTGGCCCAGTTTGGGTGGGACATAACGGCAAGGAAGCTTCCACCGATGACGAGCACCAAACCAAACAGGAAGACAACTAGAACCTGGCCGTGTTGTTGGAGATAGAATGAGAGGTTCTTCAAGGCGTTGCTAGGCTCCCGTCTTACATCTTCGACCAGACCCTTACTGGAGCAAGGCCGGATCGAAGAGCAACAATGATAGGTGAGGGGGGACGTGGATTTTCGGTTTCCGCTTGACGTAATCGCGGGACCGTTGGGTTCCCTTCTGTGCCCCTGCAACCGGAATCGGAAAGCAAAGGGGCAACTGAATCCCGGCCATTGGAGCGCCTAGCTCCTTTTCCCGTGTTAGGAGGCCTGCATCCTCGAGAACTCTTCGAACAAGCGGAGTAGTCGGTAAGTCTCCAAGTTCGTCCAGAGACGCGAATCTCAATTCTGCGAGGTCGTCAGACGCCTTCGGGATGCCACCTACCACGCGCCCCCAACTGTAGATCACAATTCTATGCTCACTTGGAGCACTGATGATCTCGTATACTCCAAAGTGATGTTGCACTTCGACCTTGAGCCCAGTCTCCTCTTCGAGTTCGCGGGCGGCCGCAGATGCAATACTCTCAAAAGCATGTATTTTTCCTCCGGGAAGGACCCAACTCCCCCGTTGAGGGTCCTTGTTCCTTTTGCCGAGCAGGATCCGATTCGCTTCGTCGCGAACAATTAACGCGGAACCGACCCTGGGGAAGTTCTCTGACACGGCTTATCGCCCTATGCGAGCCGCGCGGCTCGATTCAACTTCACCAAGGTCCGCCTGTCGCGGATACTTAGATCGACCATAGCATTTCTTCGCGCTCGACAGCCCACACACTCCGGCCCCGGGTGGCTTCACCTTCATTCTTTGTTTGTACCAGACCCTTGGATGGCAGACCACGATCATTTGCATCGAGGGAGTCTTTTCCAAGCCTTTCTTCTTTCGCAGGATCAGTAGTTTGCCGCCGCCCGATTGTGGATAAGCTCTGCAAAAAACGCCTTCCATTGACTCTGGTTTGGCAAGCGTCTTGCGTCGTACGCTGGCTGAGCCCATTTTGTCCGAGGTCCTATGACATGTTTATCTCTGATGACAGAGGCAGGTCGCGCTCGCGCTGGAACTTCGGAGATCTTGCGCCTACACCGAAGTGGGCCTTTGCCAAGCGCTTCGGGTAAGTGCCCTTTCGCGGCTTGATGGCGCGCGTCGGGACACGCTGGCGTCATCACCGAGGAGCGCCTCCAAACTATGCCAAACGCCAGCCAGAACACTGTTTCGCGACGCAGACAGCAGGAAGCGTTAAAACCGCAAATTCGCGGCGCTGGTTCGCGGGCGGTCGGGGACTCTCTGCTCAGGCGGTTTCGCGCGCGAGAAAAGCGTCCATACGCGCGTTGGCCTGCGCGGCAATTCCAATCGGGAAAAGGTTGAAGCCGTGGGCGCCGCCCGGATAGATCGCCAGTTCCGCCCGGTTGCCCGCGGCGATATAGCGCGCATACATGAACAGCGAGTCGTCGAGCAGGGCGTCGCGCGTGCCAACGGTGAACAGCGCCGGAGGGAGGCCTTTCAGGTCGGCGTACAGCGGCGAGATATCGGGATGGCGCAGGTCCGTCACGCCGGGCAGATACGCGCCCATGAATTTTTCGATATCCAAGGTGCGCAGCACCAGCCGCTCATTTCCAAACTGTTTCTGGCTGGGCGTCATGGAAACGTCGTAGGCGCCATAGACCAGGTTCGCGGCGCGGAAACCGGTGAAGCCATGGCGGTCGCGCATGCGCAACAGCGTGACAGCGGAGAGAGTAGCGCCGGCCGACTCACCGCCGATCGCGAGTACTTCGGAGCCGAACTCGGCCTGAGCGTTTTTCGCCAGCCACAAAGCGGCCGATTCACAGTCGTCCGGCGGCGCCGGGTAGGGATTCTCGGGCGCCAGGCGGTATTCGACACTCACGCACGCGAGGCTCGCCTTCTCGTTCACCCGCTCGAGGATCGGATCCTGCATATCCGCCGCGCCGAGCACCATCCCTCCACCGTGGATGTGAAGATAGACGCCTTTGGGATTCTGTGGCGCGACGATCCGCAGCGGAATCTTACCGCCTCCCTTTCCTTCGATCGTAATGGTGCGCGCTCGGGCGGACTTCGGCGCCAGGGGAAAGGGGCCTTCGCCGCGCGCGCGTGCGTCCCGGGTCGCCTGAGCACCCACTTCCCACCAGTTGGGCACTGGCGTAAGAAGCTGCACGACCTGTTCGTTGAATTGCCGCGTTTCTTCGGAAATCTCCTCCGCGCGAAATACCGCCGGGTCGAGCGGGTTCCCGGTTTCCAGAATTGCCTGGCTCATCTCGTTCCTCCCGTGTTTGTTTGACTGTGCTTCGTTCTGGATTGTATCGTTGTTCAGGCAAGGATCTCCGCCGTCGCAAAGGAGCGCATGAAGAAACTCATCAACGATCCGAACAATGTCGTCCACGAGTCGTTGCATGGCTTGGCTCTGGCGCATCCGGAGATTCTCAAGGTTTGCTTTGACCCGGTTTACGTGATTCGGAAAGACGCTCCCGTGGCGGGCAAAGTCGGTATCGTCTCGGGAGGCGGCAGCGGGCATGAGCCCATGCACGCCGGATTTGTGGGGCGTGGCATGCTGACTGCCGCCTGTCCCGGCCAAGTCTTCACTTCTCCGACTCCGGACCAAATCGAGGCCGCGACTCGAGCGGCGGACGGCGGGGCCGGCGTTTTGCACATTGTCAAGAACTACACGGGCGACGTCATGAACTTCGAAATGGCAGCCGAACTGTGCCAGACGCAGGGCATGAAGATATTGGCAGTGGTCATCAACGACGACGTGGCGGTGGAGGACAGCCTCTATACCGCCGGCCGGCGGGGTGTCGGAACCACGATCTTTGCGGAGAAGATCTGCGGCGCGGCGGCCGAACGCGGCTACGATCTGGAGCGGATTGGCGCGCTCTGCCGCAGAGTGAATGAGAACGGGCGTTCGATGGGTATGGCCTTGACGTCTTGTACCGCGCCGGCCGCCGGCAAACCCACCTTTGAGCTGGGTGACAACGAAATGGAGATGGGCATAGGCATCCACGGCGAACCAGGCCGCGAGCGGATGCACCTGTTGAGTGCGCGCGAAATCACCACCCGCATGACGGAAACGATTCTGGCGGACCTGCCGTTTCGGACGGGCGACTCTGTCATCGCCATGGTGAACGGCATGGGCGGCACGCCTTTACTGGAACTCTACCTGGTGTACCAGGAATTAGAGCGGGTGCTGCGGGATCGGGGAATTGGAGTGGCGCGCCGCCTGGTGGGTAATTACATCACCAGTCTCGATATGGCGGGTTGTTCGATTACGCTGCTGCGGGTCGAGGACGAATTCCTCGAGTTGTGGGACGATCCCGTCCTGACCCCGGCCCTGCGGTGGAAAGCTTGAATGCATGGCCGTCCACAAGCAAGATATCTTGTCCTGGCTGGAGGCTCTGCAGCGTGTTTATGCCGACAACAGGCAATGGCTGACTGAACTCGATTCCGCCATTGGCGACGCCGACCATGGAACCAACATGGAGCGAGGCTTTACCGCCGTGCAAAGCGAATTGAAGGCAAATAACCCGGCGGACATCCCGTCGATCCTAAAGCAGACCGCCATGGTGCTGATCCGCAGCGTTGGGGGCGCCGCCGGACCGCTCTATGGCACGTTTTTCCTGCGTGCCGCCACGGCCTGCGAGGGCAAGAACGAGCTTGGCCCAGCGGATGTGGTGGCGATGTTCCAAGCCGGTATTGAAGGCGTCCAACAACGCGGCAAAGCGTTAGCAGGCGACAAGACCATGCTTGACGTTTTGCTTCCTTCGTTAGCCGCCATGCAGGCGAGCCTCAAAAAGGGAGACACTCTCCCGAAGATTCTCAACTACGGCGTCGAGGCGGCCGAGGCGGGCCTGCGCGGAACGATTCCGATGCAGGCTCGCAAAGGGCGTGCCAGTTATCTGGGTCCGCGGAGCATTGGCCATCAGGATCCAGGCGCGACTTCTTCCTATCTCCTGATTCAGGCCGCTGCGAACGCCTGGCATTCTCTCGCATGAAGGCTGCATGATCGGTTTCGTGGCCGTCTCGCATAGCGCCCAGCTCGCCCAAGGTGTGTGCGAGCTGGCGGGACAAGCCGCGCAAGGGAAAGTGCGTCTGGCCGCGGCAGGAGGATCGGCCGACCCGGCCAACCCGATTGGCACCGACGCAGGCAAAGTGGTTGAGGCAATTGAGTCGGTTTATAGCGAAGACGGAGTGCTGGTCTTCATGGACCTGGGGAGTGCCGTATTGAGCGCCGAGACAGCGCTCGAGCTATTGGAAAAGAGCAAACGCGCGCGGGTCCACCTCTGCTCCGCTCCGCTGGTGGAAGGAATGGTCGCGGCGGTGAGCCAGGCGGCCGCGGGCGCCGGCTTAGAGGAGATCGTTCGCGAAGCGCAAGTCGCCCTGGCCGCAAAAGTCGCGCAACTCGGCGGGGGACAGCCGGAACCTGCGTCTTCGACCGCGTTTGAAAGCAGCGAGCCCTGGCAAGAGACTCTGGTCACGCTACCCAACCGGCTCGGCCTGCACGCTCGCCCAGCGGCGCAACTGATCCGGCTGGCGCGCCGTTCCCACGCGCGCATGACCATCGAGAATCTCACTGATCCGGCTGGTCCGTTCGACGCGGCCAGCATGAACGGCGTCCTGAGTCTGGGCGCGCGCCAAGGAAACCAACTTCGCATCCGGGCACAGGGGCCGGAAGCAAATCCAGCGTTGGTCGAAATCGCGGCGTTTATCGAATCGGGCTGCGGAGAACGACTTGAGTCCACGGCTGCGCCTGTGACTCCGGCCGTCCCAGCGCAGCCGGCAGCCGGCGAACTCGCCGGTATTCCTGCGTCAGCGGGTATCGCGATCGGTCCATTGGCGAAGCTGCAACCGGCAACAATCCGCGCTGCGCCGGGAGTAGTGGACGATCCCGAAGCCGAATGGAAACGTCTGCAAGCGGCAATTGGCGCCGCGCAGGACGAAACCCGCGTTTTGTATGAATGGGCCAAAGCACATGCCGGTGACGACGAGGCTGGCATTTTCGACGCGCAGTTGTTGTTCCTGGACGATCCTGAGATCACCTCTAACGCCTCCCACAGCATCCTCGCGGAGCGCTCGAACGCCGCATGGGCCTGGCAAGCCGCCACGGCTAAATTAACCGAGCGGCTGGGATCGCTGGAGGATTCCTATTTACGAGCCCGCGCCGCCGATGTGGCGGACGTCACGGCGCGCGTCCTCAAAAGACTGACGGGACAAGCCAACGTGGCGCCCGTTCTGCGGCAACCGTCGATCGTCAGCGCGCACGATTTAACTCCTTCCGACGTCAAAAATCTCGATCCGGCCATGGTTCTGGCCGTGTGCCTCGAGACCGGCAGCGCGAGCGCGCATAGCGTGATACTGGTTCGAGCCATGGCCATTCCGGCGGTTGTGGGCCTGGGACCGGGCGTCGCGGCGCTGCCTGACGGCACGATTCTTGCCGTGGATGGAGGGCGCGGAATAGTTCGGGTCTCACCCGGACCGGATGAGGCGAAGGATTTCGAGCAGCGCCGTCTGGCCTGGTTGGCTGCGCGGCAAACAGCTCAAGCCGAGCGGCACAAGCCGGCGTCTACGCGAGACGGCGTTCGCATCCGCGTCCTCGCCAATCTGAAAAGTGTGGGCGAAGTTTCAGCGGCACTGGATTACGGGGCCGAAGGCGTGGGTTTGCTGCGTAGTGAGTTCTTATTTCTCGGCCGTACAGTTGCGCCGTCCGAGGAGGACCAGTTCACCGCCTATCGCGCGGTGGCCGAGGCGCTCGGGCAGCGGCCGCTGGTCATTCGCACCATGGACATCGGCGGCGATAAGGGCGTTCCGTTCGTCGAATTTGGCGAAGAGGCGAATCCAGTTCTCGGTCTGCGCGGCATCCGCGTGATGTTGGAGCGGCGCGATCTGCTGCGGACGCAACTGCGCGCGATCCTGCGTGCCGGGTTCTCGTACCCGGTATCGATCATGTTTCCGATGATTTCGTCGCTGGCCGAGTTGCGGGCGGCGAAGGCGGCGCTCGCCGAAACGGAGGATGAACTGGAGCGCGAAGGAACTCCCTTCAACAAACAACGCAAGGCCGGGATCATGATCGAAGTGCCGGCGGCCGTGGTATGCGCCGATCAATTAGCGCGCGAGTCGGATTTCTTCAGTATTGGGAGCAACGATCTGATTCAGTACGTCATGGCGGCGGACCGGACCAACGCGCGCGTAGCGCCGCTGGCCGATCCTTTTCAACCGGCGGTGATGCGGATGATCCGCCAGACCATTCAGGAGGGCCGGAAAGCGTCAATCGGCGTGACGCTTTGCGGCGAACTGGCCGCCGACCCGCTCGCCACGCCTTTGCTCCTCGGCCTGGGGTTGGAGGAATTCAGCGTGAGTAGCGCGCTGATCCCGGAGCTCAAACAAGCCATCGCCCGTTGGAGCCTGCCTGAAGCCGAGGCGCTGGCGAGCGAAGTGTTGCGCTTGGATAGCAGCGAAGCCGCGCGGTGGCGCCTGTCGAGGGCACTGGAAAAACGAATATGAGGCACGTCCACCGGGCGATCAAACGGAATTGCCCTGCAGAACTCGCTAAAATACAGTGACAGGCGCGCTCAGCAAGCGCTGATAACGCTCCACGCGCGGGTTCATAATCCGCTGCAGGTTAATAACCTGCCCCACAAGGCCGTTTTCCGTTTAAATCGCGCTAGGGCTTGTCCGGCTCTCCGCACTTGCCTTTGCAAATTGTCTCGGAGATTTGTTTAGGAGGCCCTAACTGGCTGGGATCGGCCAGCGTGGGACGTTGTACCTCCACCGTCTCGACGACCGTATCCCCAGACGTCCTTTTCCGCTCGATATGTTGCTCCTCGGTGAGCTTCAACTTCGACGGGTCGAAAGAGCCCGCGACTCCCGGCACGCTCTGTCCATAAATCTGAACCTGAACGTCTTCGGACCCATCCGGACCCTTGACGGTACTCTGCACCTTCTGGCTATGCAGAGTCAACTCGCCGGTGGGGCCGATCTCATATTCGGCGGCGTTTTCCGTGGTTCGACCGTTGGTCTTGGTGACGCTCTTCGAGATCTTCACCGCCGGCACAAACCCGCCGTTTCCATCGGGACGATAGGTTGTGGAGGATTCCTGATAGTTGTCGCCGTTTTTGATTGTCTCCCCGACCTGGCGCGACATGGGTTCGAATCCGCCATTGATGTTGGGGCGTTCCACCGTAGTTTCAGAACTCACACTGTCGCCGGCTTTTTGTGTCTGCGTAACGCTGCGCTGTTGCAGTTGCAGGTTCCCGTTGACGTCGCCCGCGTACACGGTGCGCGTGGTTACGGAACCGCCGCCCGGCTTGTTCTGTTCCTGGATAATTTCTTTTACCGGCGTCATGGACGTGCCCGTCGGATCGTAACGCTGGATGAGCCGCTCTACCGTTTTACCGTTGGCGTCCTCTTGGATCACCCGCTCCTGGGTTTTTTCGAGCGGGACGATTTGGCCGTTGATGGAGCGCGAAAGCTGCGTCGTTCCGCCCTTGGTCACGACCTCCGCCGGTCCATCGGCCACCCGATTTCCGTTGATATCCAAGTCGGTTCGCTTAAGAACTTCTTGCGCATCAGTCAAAAGGGCAAAGATAGCCAGGATCGAAAGTACTCTCACACCTATACACTACGCCTGTTGCTGCAGGCGCTCAATACGGCGAAGACCTTACGGCAATGCTACTTCCGCTGCATTTTAAGTCTCGCTACAATGAAAACAGACCCGATTCTCCCATGAAGACGTTTTACATTGAGACGTTCGGTTGCCAGATGAACGCTCACGACTCCGAGAAAGTGGTTGGCAGTCTGCTCTCTCAAGGCTACGCACGAGTCGATCAGTGGGAGACGGCGGACCTCATCCTCTACAACACCTGCAGCATTCGCGACAAAGCCGAGCAGAAAGTTTTCCACCGTCTGGATCAATTTAAAAAAAACACCCAGGGCAAGGTTTTTGGCGTGCTCGGTTGCGTAGCGCAACAGGAAGGCGCCAAAATCTTCGAGCGGGCTCCGCATGTCAGCCTGGTCGCGGGCTCGGCCAGCTACGCCAAGTTGCCGCAGATGCTGGTGCAGTTGGAGACCGGAAACCGGCGCGTGACGGGTTTGGAATTCGATGCGAGCGACGCGTTTGAAACACCCTACACCAAACGGGACAATCCGCATCGCGCCTACATCACCATTATTGAAGGTTGCGACAAAGCCTGCGCTTATTGCGTGGTGCCGTTCACCCGCGGCCCCGAGCGCAGCCGTACCAGCCGGAGCATTCTCGACGAAGCCGGCGAACTGGCTCGCATGGGCTACAGCGAGATCCAATTGCTCGGCCAGAACGTCAACAGCTATCGCGATCCGTCGGCGGCGGGGCTGGATTTTGCGCGCTTGTTGCGAGCCGTGGGCGAAGTCGATGGCATCCGGCGGGTGCGCTTTACCACCTCTCATCCGCGCGATTTCGTCAAAGACATCGTGGATGCGATCGACGCGAATCCTTATCTTTGCAACCATGTTCACCTGCCCGTGCAGTCCGGCTCCGACCAGGTTCTGTCGCGGATGCAGCGTCTCTACACGCGCGCGGAATACCTGGGCCGCATCGAGTGGATGAAAAAGGCCCGCCGCCCGATCGCCATCTCCACCGATATCATCGTGGGCTTTCCGGGCGAGACGGAAGAAGACTTTCAGCAGACGCTTTCGCTGCTGGACGCGGTGGAGTACGATTCCATTTTCGGTTTCAAGTATTCCAAGCGCCCGAACACAGCGGCGCTGGCGTTGGAGGATCACATTCCGGAAGAGGAAAAAAGCCGCCGCTTGTCCATCGTCCAGGAGAGGCAGCGCGCCATCCAGATTCGCCGCCACTCCGAGTTGGTCGGCACGGTGGAAGAGACCTTGGTTGAGGGCTATAATCAAGCCACAGGCCAATGGATCGGACGCACTTCACAGAACCGGACGCTCAACTTTGTGCATGCGCTATTACCGCGGCCGCAAGCTGCCGAAACGCTGACCGGCAGCTACCTCGAGGTGCGGGTCACGCGGTCGGGGCCGAATTCTCTGGCCGGCGAAGCGCTGGCCGGCATTCAATAGATTAGGGGGAACCACATGGAAGTAGAAATGAAAATCCGCGGCTTGATGATGGATCCGGTCACGAACATGCCGATTGTGGTTCTGAAGGATCTCAGCGGCAATACCATCCTGCCCATCTGGGTGGGTATCTACGAAGCCAATGCCATCGCGCTGGAGATCGAAAAAGTCTCTACGCCCCGGCCCATGACTCACGACCTGATCAAGATTCTGCTGCACGGCCTGGGCACCGGCATTCGTAAGGTGGTGGTGAGCGAATTGAAAGACGACACCTTCTACGCCGTGATCTGGCTCGACAAGGACGGCGATCTGATCTCGGTGGATTCCCGGCCGAGCGACGCGCTGGCTCTGGCGTTGCGCTTGGATTGCCCCATCTACGTCGAAGAGACTGTGCTGAAGAGTTCCAAAGCCACTACCGCCGCTACCGACAAGGTCACTACGGAAGAGACGCGCCGTTGGCTCGAGAGCCTGAACGACGAGGACCTCGGCCCTTACAAGATGTAAACCAGGGACGGGGACGACACCTCCGTCCCCGCGACACAAGCCCCGAGCGTTAGCGAGGGGACCATTTCCTTCCCCTCACTGACGTTCGGGGCTGACAAAATGTGGAAGCTCCAGGCACAGTCTTCAAGGGCCTGTGCTGCCTGACAGCCAAAACGCCACACTGAACTTGCCCGCGACACAAGCCCCGAGCGTTAGCGAGGGGACCATTTCCTTCCCCTCACTGACGTTCGGGGCTGACAAAATGTGGAAGCTCCAGGCACAGTCTTCAAGGGCCTGTGCTACCTGACAGCCAAAACGCAACACTGAACTTGCCTGCGGCACGAGCCTCGAGCGTTAGCGAGGGGACCATTTCCTTCCCTCACTGACGTTCGGGGCTGACAAAATGTGGAAGCTCCAGGCACAGTCTTCAAGGGCCTGTGCTGCCTGACAGCCAAAACGCCACACTGAACTTGCCTGCGACACGAGCCTCGATCGTTAGCGGGCGGGCCACTTGGCGTCCACCCGCCCCGGCGTATATCCGAAAGTCTTCCGAAACGCCGCAATGAAGGCGCTCACGCTGGCATATCCGGCGTCCAGCGCCGCGGTGGTAACGGATCTGCCTTCCGCGAGATTTCGAACCGAATCCAGCATGCGAGCCTTCTGCCGCCAGAGTCCGAAGCTGAGACCGGTTTCCCGCCGGAACACGCGTTCCAGCGTCCGCTTGCTCAATCCGTGACGGCGAGCTAAACAGTCAACGGTCTCAATCGATGACGGGCACGCCAGGATCTGCCGCGCTACGGCGGCTGCGCGTCCATCCAGTGGCAACAGAAGACTCAATTGCGTCTCCGGGCTCGCGTTCATCTCCTCGAGCAACAGACTCAGCATGGCTTGGTGAATGGGAACGCGGGTATCGAGCGCTCGCCATTCGATGACGCGGCTCACCAGCTCACGCAGCAGCGGCGTCACCGAAATCACCCGGCATTCCGCAAATTCGAGCGCGGGCGCTTTCAGCGACGGAACAAAATACAGCGACCGGCCGGCAACCTCACCCCACATGCGGATGGAATGCCTGGTTTGCGCGGGAATCAGCACCGCCTTTCCGGGCGGAACGATCCACGACAAACGGCCGCCGAAGACCGTCATCGCGCCCGACCACGCGCAGAGAATCTGGTGCCAGGGATGGCTATGGTTATCGATAACGTAACCGTGGCCCATGTTGACGGCCACCGAACGTACCGCCAGAAAAGGCTCTT
This sequence comes from Bryobacterales bacterium, assembly GCA_963836595.1. Taxonomy (GTDB): domain Bacteria; phylum Acidobacteriota; class Terriglobia; order Bryobacterales; family Bryobacteraceae; genus DATFZA01. Next base: position 55,438 of record CAWIKC010000001.1, on the reverse strand, counting down.
GTTCGATCGTGAGCGTTTGGCGGTTCCGCGACATTTATTGTCAATCTACCGCAAGATCCTTCCAGCCGATCTCTCTTATACTTGTCCTGTGCCAAACAACCTTCAGAGTTTTGGAATCACGGCCGATGACGTCTCCCGCGCCCGCCGCTTCTATGAGCAGGTATTCGGCTGGCGCTTTGAACCTTGGGGCCCGCCGGATTTCTACTTGATCCGGACCGGCGACGACGGCAACCCGGGAGTCCAGGGCCTGCTCCACAAGCGCCGCGAACCGGTGACCGGATCGGGTATGACCGGCTTCGAGTGTACGATCGGCGTTGACGACATCGATCAAGCTATCCGCGCCATTGAAGCGGGCGGCGGCAAAATAGTGATGGCCAAATTCCACATTCCCACCGTCGGCACCGGTGTCTACTTCCACGATACGGAAGGAAACTTCGTCGGCGCGATGCAAGGGGAGAAATCCTAAGCGGGGACGGACACCTCCGTCCCCGAATTTCTCCCAACCAAATCCCGGTAGAGCCGTCCAACAAAACGAATGAGACGCAGATTCACTTTCGTCACTGTCTTTTTGTTCGCAGTCTGAGTGTCCGCGGGCGCGCGCCGCGTCGCAACCTCCTGTTCCGTTAGCCGCTTCGTTTGTTACTACCAGCAAGTATCGAATGCGGAACCCCCCGCCACGCTTTGGGAAAAGGTGGCTGCCAGCGTCGTGCTGACTCGATCGTCCAGCAAGCAGCACCAATTGGACCTATACTGATGACGGAATGCATATCGAACGTCTCAAGCACCGGCTCTTGGAAAAACAGCGTGAACTCAACGCGGCGGTTTCCCAACTCGACGGAGAAGCGCGCAACGCCAGCAGCGGCGGACCTGGCGATCCCGCCGACCGGGCCGTCGAGTCCGATCAAAAAGAGATTCTCTTCCAGGAAGGCGCGTTAGAATTCCAAACGCTGACGCAGGTGCGGGAAGCGCTGCGCCGCATGCAGGCAGGCAGCTACGGAACGTGCGTCGACTGCGGACGGCCGATTGAGCCGGCGCGCCTGGAAGCCGTGCCCTGGACGCCATATTGTTTCGAAGATCAAAGCAAGCACGGCGGATAATGCGTCATCTACGGCGCTTTTTTTCAGGATGCGGTGTATTGTCTTCCCGCCGGCGGATCGCCAATCGATTTACTTCCACGTGGCCGTTGCCGCGGGTGACGGTTCCCTCAACCGGTTGCGAGGTAATAAAGACATCGGTGGGATTCGCCGTATTGCCGGAATTCGCCGCGGCAAAGAGAGCGTAGAAATCTTCTCCGCTCGCCGCAAGTCCGGTGTAGTCGCCGATAAAATATCCCTGGCCAATGGCCAGCGGCGCCGTCAGGAGGTTGAACGCCGGGTACAGCCCAACCTCGGTCCAGGTGTTGCCTTGATCTTGCGAAGTGATTCTCCAGAAACTCGTGAGTAGCGTCGCCGGATCGGTGGAGTCGGTGCGGAAATCGAAATACGTTACCGCGATCGTACCGTCCGCCCGCACAGCGATGGCCGGATTGAACGCTTGCACATTCGTCGCTTGATTCACCTGGACTGGCGCCGACCAGGTGAGTCCGCCGTCGGTGGAAGAGGAGAAAGCGATCCCCTCCCGCGCCAGATTACTGAACTGCGCGTCTTCCCACACCGCATAGAGCGTGCCGCGCTTTGTGTCGGCGGCCACGGACGGCAATACCGCCGCGGTCCGTACCCCCACGCTCGTTTTTACGTCGGAGACACCCACGGGATGGGCTTGCGCAATGAGAATCGCATCGGACCATGTCGTTCCGTGATCGGTTGACCGGATCACCGCCGGATAAATTAAGTTGTTCCGCAGCAGTGGGGCCCCTGCGTTGCGGATCAGCTCAAACTCGTTCACCAACGTGCCGTCCGCCAAAACCACAATTTGATTGGCGATGGTCTGCGCGTTCGGGCCAGGATCGTAAATAGTTCTGGCCGGTTCCCAACTGGCGCCGCCGTCGCTGGTGCGCGCAAACCACACCGGGCCCCGGAAATTCGCGCTGTTAGACGAATCTAAACCAGTCAGGCGATCCCAGACCGCATAGGCGTAGTGTGCATCCGTTGGGTCCGCGGTGATCGACTCTTTGTCGTCCTCGATGCCCCCGGCGGTGTCGGCTAACAGGGTCACCGGTTGGCTCCAGGTGAATCCCTGGTCCACGGAACGGCTGGCCAGCATGGCTTGCGCCGCATTGGATTGATTGAAGGAGTAACTGATCTGGTAAACGCTGCCATCCGGCGCGAAACTCACCCAAGGGTCCGTCGCGCGCTCGTAGCTGCCTCCGCCGCACTGCGAAAAGGGCACGGAAACGATGCTCCACGAAAGACCCGCATCCAGTGAGACCGCCGTCAGCAGCCCGTTCGCGCCTCCGCTGGACCACCGGTCCTGCTGCCAGACTCCGATGAAATTGCGCGGATTGCTTGGGTTCACGGCGATCCAGGGCTCGACTTCCGCGTTTAGATACACCGTGCCGCTGAGCGGGGCCGTGCTGCAACTGCTGGAAAACGGGGTAGCGGCGGAAATACGCTGCAACGGGAACCGGAACGGGTGCATTCTGCGTGCTAGCTCTCGCTCAGGCCCGGTTTGCGCCATTGCGAAGCAACACAACAGGAACCCGGCGAACCATCGCATCGTTTCCATTATCCAGCGCGCAAGCACATCTCCGCTTGTGGGCAGGTTATTAACTGTTATCAACCTGTTTCGTATGGCGCCGGGGCGCACAGAAGGAAGAAGGAAAACCGGCGAGTCGGCGAAACAAGCAAACGGGGACATTGCGGGCTCGAGTCCGAACTCCTTCGCTTTAGAGCTATCGGAGCTGTGTCCCCTGGCGCTTTGTCTGGAGGTAGCTTTCGAGAGTGCCGCAGTTTATTAACCCGCGCGTGGAACGTCATCAACCGGCTGACGGCGCGCACTTTGTTTAGCGAGTCTCAACGGCTAAGTACACCGCTTCGCAAGTAAGCCGACGTATCGCAGGTCCCCTCACTAACGTTCGGGGCTAGGCTATGCGGCGCGACCGTGAGCCGGGGGACCAAGCGGCAATACGAGGCCGTAATTGCGAAGCGATGTACTAAGCTGGCGTAGCTGTGTCGCCTGAGCGCCCGGCTTGATAGCAGATTTTCGGAGTGCTCCGTCTGCTCAACCCGCCGGTTCAGCCGATTCCGACCCACTACCGTTTTGGGCGATTAGCCTGCCGCGACCAGTTTCAATGCCGGATCGGCTTTCTTCCGGGCTCGTTTCACGCGATACATTTCGCTGTCGGCAAAGGTGAGCAAGGCCTCCGGACTGGCGCCATTATCGGGATAGCAGGCGATGCCCACGCTTAGGCCGACCAGTTCTTCTTGGCACAGATCGCGGCTCGCCCACCGGATCAAGCGATCCAGATTATCGATGCGGGACTCCAGGTCGTCTTGGCGGGCGCCTGAGAGTATCAACACGAACTCATCTCCGCCCATCCTGGCGACATAGTCGGTCTCGCGGCAATTGTTCCGCAGAATGAGCGCCACGCGCTTGAGCAATTCGTTTCCCGTGAGATGCCCAAAGCGGTCGTTGATGAACTTGAATCCGTCGAGATCGCAGACCAGCAGCGCAAAGCGTTCGGTCTTTGCTTTCGCCTCCGCGACCTCCTTCTGCAGGTGCAGAAACAGTCCACGGGCGTTGGGCAGCGCGGTGAGTTCATCGGTATTGGCCTGTTGCTGCGCGTTCTGCAAGCGCACGGCGCTCTCGATGGCACGGGATATTTTCGGCGTAACCGCCAGCAGAACCCGCAAATGATCCCGCGTATAGGAATCGCGCTCCGCCCGGTACAGAGTCAACGCCCCGCTGGGCTCTTCCGCGCCTTCGCCCAGCGGAACCGAGATGGCGGCGCCGAGCAGACTGAACTTGCTGGGATCGTTCAGATAGCCCGGCTCGACGGAGGGGTTGCCATTGATAATCGGCTTCCGGTTTTCCACCACCCAACCCGACAAACCTTGGCCGAGGGGAATCGACAGAGACGCAAACATGCGGCTGTTGTCGCCATTAACATATTTCGGCGTGAGTGCGTCTCCTTCGCGAATGTAAACGGCAATACAGTCGAACGGGACCAATTGGCGGAGGCGTTCCGCCACCACCGAAAGCGTTTCTTCCAAACGCAACGAGGCGCTTAAGTCGTGCGTGATTTCGAGGATGGTCTGGACTTCCTGCCGGGCGGAAGCGATGGAGTCCATAAACGTCTCGGCGGCAGCCGGCGCGGCCTTGGTTTCGGCGTCTTTCTCGAATCCGGCGGCGGGAGCGTCTCCTCGTGTCACCACCAGTCGCTTGTCGATTTTGGCTTGACGCAGCGGCGCCAGGCGCGTCACGGCTTCAAACTCCAAATAGTGTTCCTTCAGAACCTCCACCACTTGCGGGTCAAACTGCTTACCCGATAGTCCGGCGATATAACCCATGGCTTCATCGAGAGGCAGCGCGCGCCGGTACTGCCGGTCCGTCGCCAATGCGTCCAGGCAGTCCACCGCCGTCAGAATTCGGGCGCCGATCGGAATCTCCTCGCCGCGCAATCCATCCGGATACCCCATGCCGTCCCAGCGTTCGTGATGCGAGCGCACGATGGGCGGAACCGCATACGGAAATCCAACCTGTTCGAGGATAGCCGCGCCGACTACAGTATGTACCTTCATCTTCTCGAATTCTTCGGGTGTGAGTTTGCCGGGCTTCGAGATGATATAGTCCGGTACCGCGAGTTTGCCAATATCGTGAAGAATGGAAGCGGCTTGCAGCGCCTGCGTTTGTTCCTCGTTTAGCCCCAAGTGGCTCGCCACCGAAAGCGAGTAAATCTGCACCCGCCGGAGATGTTCGTGGGTGCATTCGTCCTTGGCTTCAATCGCCATCGCCAGCGCTTCAATGGTGCGGACATGCAACGCCGCGACGCTCTCGGCATGTGACTTTTCCTGTTGCAGCTTGGAAAAATAGAGACGGTAAGACCGGAAGATCATATACAGGATCGGAAGCAGCGCCACGGCGAATGTCCAGCCCAGTTGCAGTATGGACAAATGCACCATCTCGGCCAACGAAACACCCAGCAGATAGTAGGCAAATAGCCAATTGTAAAACTCGCGGCACAACTCGCGAACGCTGCGATTCTCCGCCAGCGCGATGATGAATACAACCGATAGCGTGTTCACCAGGAAGTACACAACGCCCGCCATGGTCAGCCGCAGGAGCGGGCCGTTTCTCCAGGTCTCAAACAGCGGCAAGTTATAGACGAAGGCCGCTGCTTCGACGGTCACCACAATGCAGGAGGCGTTGAAAATCAGATGGCGTGCTTTGTTGCCGCGGGACTGCCACAAAGTTTGCGCCGTTATCCCTAACAGCGCCAACGTGATAGTTTCCGCCAGTTGAAACTCCAGCAGGCACAAGAGGGTAAAGACGTAGTTGACCGAGATATTCCCCTTCACGCCGGGTGGACGGACTTTCATGCCCGAACCGGCGATCGCTATCACCAGGTACAGCAGAAACGGCAGTTTCACTTCCGGACGCCAGACTTCAAAGGCTCGCACCAGGAAATAGCAAGCTGCCAGACTTTGCGCGGCGATGTAGAGCCGTGCCCGCAAAGGCAACACGCTGGGGCGGGCGCCCGCCAAGTCTTGCGGCGTCTCGACGCTCGCGGCCGCTGAAACCGCAAACCTAACCACCGATTCAGCTTGCTGCTGCACGCGGCGAATCGATCCTCTCAGCCAGTCCATCCAGGGTTCTCGTTCAACAGTACTTCAGGGCTCGAAGTCCCATTTGTCTTATCGACCACGGAGCGACTGAAGTTTAGCTGACAGTGTTGGCGCTTGGCCACTAGGCCGACTCGGCTACTCGCCAATGATCTTTACCAGCACCCGCTTCTTGCGGCGCCCGTCAAACTCGCCGTAGAAAATCTGCTCCCAGGGGCCGAAATCGAGCCGCCCCTGCGTAATGGCCACCACCACCTCCCGGCCCATGATCTGGCGTTTCATGTGCGCATCGGCGTTATCTTCACCCGTCCGGTTGTGGCGATATTGCGAGACCGGCTCATGCGGCGCCAGTTGCTCCAGCCACTTCTCGTAATCCTGATGGAGTCCGCTTTCGTTGTCATTGATGAACACCGACGCCGTTATGTGCATGGCATTCACCAGCGCCAGCCCCTCACGAACCTCGCTCTCCGCCAGGCACTCCTCCACCCGGCCGGTGATGTTCACGAACCCGCGCCGGGTGGCGACTTCAAACCACAGCTCTTTCCGGTAGCTCTTCATGCTGTTTTGAATAGCACATGCCATGGCTCAACTTCTACACCATGTCTGCGGAAATTATCCGTTTTCAAGGAGTTGCAATTTTGAAAACTGCCTGGTGACACGCTTTCTCTCCATCTGGACCGAATTCGAGATAAGTTCAGCATGAACGTAGCGCGGGTGGCAGGGCGACGCCGCAGGCTTGAATAACCTTGCCCGCCACTCCGAGTGTCTGGCCGCGAAATACGTAACCCTTGCCACCGATCGCGACTTCCATCTCCAGTAAGTTGTCCAGATCGCGGTATGATGTCGGCCCATTCCAGCTTCCACTTCTTGCGGGCCAAAAGATGAGCATGGCTCCCTTGTGGGGCCGGTTACTAACCCGCGCGTAGAGCGTTATCAGCCCCCTGCTGAGCGCGCCTGTTCAATAGGGTCAAGTGCCGCCTCAAACACCACCGGCGGTCAGCAATGGCGGAGCCGGAAATGGGCCGCGGATTTTCTCCATTTCCACCGCTAAATCAAGCAGCAGTTCTTCTTCAAACGGGCGTGCGATCAGTTGTACACCAACCGGCAGGCCATCGGCATCCATGCCAAATGGGACGGTGATCGCAGGTAGGCCCAGCAGGTTGACCCAGGTAGCGGACATCATGGCTTGAAACTGGCCGATCTCCTTGGTTGGCGTCTGGTAGCGGCGCTGGCGATGGGGGAATGCGGTGACGCTGCTGACCGGGGCCAGGAGAACCGGATAGTGCTCCATCTGGCGCAACAGAGCTGCCCGCATCCTGTCACGCGCGGCGAAAGCTTCCATCAATTCTTTGACGGTTGGCTCAGGCTCGGCGAGCGCCCCGCGAAGAAACTCCATTCCAGTCCAATGGAGTTGCTCTTCGCGCCCGGCGATCGCGTCGCGGGTAATGCGGGCAGGAAGCACGCCGAATAATAACCACCATAGGTTGGGAGCGCGCTCCAGACCTTGCGTCGAGAACGGCTCAACTTCCACTTTCAACTCCGTGAGACAGGATGCGGCTTTCTGAAGAGCTTGCGTTACGGCGGTCTGCACCGGCACTTGGTTGAAGTTCTCGATCAAGCCGGCGCGCAGATTTTGGAGACTGGCATCACGCAGAGGCACCGGTGCGGAAAATGGATCTTGTCCGTCATACCCGGCCAGCACCTGGAAAAGCAGGCGCACATCGGCGGCGCTGCGCGCCATGGGACCGGCCACGCCCACCATGCCCGCGGGATGAAGCATGGGCGGGACGTGACCTGCCGCGGAGACGCGGCCGGGAGTTGGCTTGAGACCGACGATGCCGGTGAAGTGAGCGGGGACACGAATGGATCCGCCTCCGTCGCTGCCGATTCCTCCAGCCGAAAAACGGGCCGCGATGGCGGCCGCTTCCCCACCGCTCGATCCGCCGGGAGTGCGGTCGAGATTCCAGGGATTGTTCGTCCGGCCGGCGACATAGTTGTCGGATTCGTAGTTGGAGAGAAACTCGGGGCAGTTGGTTTTTCCAATCACAACCGCCCCGGCTTGTTTTAAACGAGCAACGGTGGTTGCGTCGTTTGCGGCGTTCTTGTCGCGGTAGAACGTGCTACCGCAGGTGGTGGGAACGCCCGCGACGTCGAAACTGTCTTTAATGGACACAGGAATGCCAGCGAGCGGGCCGTGGCGGAAATCCGGATCTTCGAAGATGCGAACGAAGGCATTGACCTGAGGATTGAGCGCCGCGATGTGCTTTAAATGAGCCTCAACAAGTTCGCGCGGAGAGAGCTTGCGGGTGTGAATGTGTTCCACCATCTCGCAGAGAGTGAGGCGATGCGGCATAAGGGTATTGTAGACAGCCTTTGCGGCATCACCCGCGAACAAAGTAGAACCCAATCCCTAGAAGGCATAGTATTGGCGGCCAATATTGGGCGGGAATGAAAAACAGCTCATCGTCCTTTCTGAACATGGAGGTCTTGGGGGGAGGATTCATCTCGGAGAGAGACCCGAGTGTAAATCCCGAAAGACTTGCTACAACGCCAGCCGCGATGAAGAAGCCAACCAGCTTTGGCCATCCGTGCTCTTGATAATACCTATCGTCGTGGAAGCGCAGCCTGGTTGCGAATTCGGTTGCCAAAAGACATCCGAAAGTGACGCCCGCGATCAGGATTCCACGGCCACGATAGATGAACATGGGTTTTAGTCAACTACTACCAATCGCATCTGCCGCTGACATCGTCGCGGAAGGCAAATCCGAATTTGTCGTGCGCGGACACCGAGGTGGAATGCGCTTCACACTGAGCAAAGACCATTTCTAAAGGGTAATGGTTTTGTACCTTCAGGCCGCCCATGCGGGCCTTGATGGCTGCCGGCTCGATTGGCAGCAGTCGCGCCAGAGGCGCTCCCGTGGAATTGTCCTCGGCCCAGATTTGGAGTTCGCCAGGATGGCCGGGTGCGCTAGCCAGTGGGTCTTGGGAAAGATCCGGGATCGTCAATTGGAAGCGCCCGTCGCGGCTGACAAACGCTGGGGCGCCCACCGGAATGCCGGTAAGGACAACGTCGTCCATCCCCAGGAATCGCGCTGCCCAGCGCGCTACGTACTTGGCCTGGAGCTTGGCGTCTTTTTCGTAGAGACGGCTCGGGTGGACGATTGCGCCGGCGATGCGGAGGCTTCCAACCGGTTGACAGACGAATTGATATTGTTCATCGCGGGAGCCGGAAAATTGAAGGGCAAGCGTTTGGATGGCGCATCCTGGCGCGTAGAGGATCGCTTGGATGCCGGTAGTGTGCGCGGTGTCGATTCGATAGGACGAAACGTGGGAAAGGGGCTCAATCCAGCCTCCGAAGTCCTCTCCGGTCAGTACATAGCGAGCAAAAAATGTCTCGGAGCTTACGTTGGGCGGGAGTTGGATTTCGAGATGGCGCGTGGGCCGCTGAGCAGAGCAAATCCCGGCGAGCAAAGCAAGACCGATCTGTAGCTGGAGAAACCGCCGCTCCATCAAGCTCATGATAGCCCGGAAACATATAGGCTGCGCCGCTTTCAGCCGATAAAAAACTGCCCGCATGGCTATTATTTTATTTGTCTTGCTCACTGCTATTGGCTTCGCCCAGGGAACTACGGACGCCCTCCCTCTGTTGCGGGAGGTAGCCGAGGCGTCCGGCAACCTTACTTCATATCGGGCCGAAGGTCACATTGCAGAGGAACTCGACCTCGGTGGACAGATGAAGGATGAATTTGCTTTCCGGGTGTTTACTCGGGGACCCAACCAAATGCGTATAGAAGTGTCTGGTGGTCCGGACTACGCGACGGGTTACCCATATCTGGCGGTCTGCAAAGGGCAGACCGGCTGGGTGTACTACGAAAAAATCAAGGGCTTCGAGGAGATCGGCGCGCGCGAGGCAAGACCAGGGTACTGCGCGCCGAGTTCGCTCACAAGCTTTGAACATGTCGCGGATGAAGTGCGCTCGGCGGTAATCACTGGAAGCGATCGGGTGCAATTCGAGGGCCGGGCTCATTCCTGTCTGGTGGTGAAAGCTCACTATCGGGTTATTAACGATCTGATGGTCAGTCCAGGAATCGTCAGGAAGGTTGGGCGCGTAGATCGAACGATGTGCATCGATCGCGAGCGCAAACTGATTCTCCGTGACAGCGTGGACGCGGATCTGTCCGCCGAACCCGATCACCCGCACGTCCTCTCAACGATCACTTACGATCGAATCGAGCGTAACCCCGACTTGGACCCTGCCTTATTCGAATTTCAACCGCCTCTCGGCGCAACCGCGGTGGAGATTCCTGAGATCAAACCTCCACAGGCGACCGTTGAGATACCGCGCGCGATGCACGTCCATTGGCCTGCGGAGCCCGTTTCCAAGACCGAACCGGAGTACACTCAGGAGGCCTGGGACGAGGGAATTCAGGGCGAGGTAATTCTGGTCCCGGATATCGATGCGGACGGGGCGATTGGCGACATCAAAATTCAACAGTCGCTGGGCTACGGTCTCGATGAGAAAGCGATCGAGTGTGTGCGGCAGTGGCGCTTCAATCCTTCCACAGAGGATGGCAAGCCAGTAAAGGGAGGAGCGTGGGTAACGGTGAATTTCTCGCTGCCCGATAAGCGCCCAACCCAGCCGACACTTGCGCAAATCACCCGGCCTGTGGCTCCGCCCAGATTGCCGGTGGTTGAACTGAAAATACCAACCGATCTGGATTTCTTTTTCTACGTGATCGCGGTTAACTTCAAAACGCCGGAGATCTGCCCGAAGATCCGGCCCTTAGTAATGGGGTCGGGCGGTGGATTCTCGCCACACGGCCTACAGGTTCAGGACCTGCAATCGGAATGTTACGGCGAACTGGCCACGGACCTTCACGATGCGCAACTTTGCGATTACGTGAAGCCAGTAAGGACCCAAGAGTTAGACGGAAGCAAATTCGATAAGGAATATTGTCTGACACAACTCCACGGAATCCCTTCTATTGCGAGTCCCGATCCGCATCGCATGGACCAATTCGTCGAATTCGTGCGGCAGTTAGGTTATGACGACCGGCAGATAGCGGCGTTTCGCTACGGGGATAGCTTCCACAATCCAACCTATGTGGCCTACAAAGCGCTGCTAGCAGATCCGAAGTTTGTGGATCGCGTTCGCCATGCGCCCGGCTATGAGGAAGCGCGGGCTTCTAACAAGGTCCGGCCCGCGAACGCCGTCGAGTATCTAGATCAGATGGTGGCCGTCGACACGCGTGCCCCCGGTCTTTGCGGGAAGATTTCTCCCAATGCGACGTTCACGCGCGCGCACGGGCAACCACGGCTGCTGCAATCGAACTGCTATGCGGGTTTTGCGTACGACGACCTGGACGCCGGGTTGTGCGACCAGTTGCCCCAAGCTGGCGCCTCGCCGTATGCCAACGATACCTACCACTCACGAGAGGGCTGTCAGAAAAATGTCGCGATCTATATCAGTAGGGATTTTAAAAAGGGGGGGCTGCCGGCCGGATCCGTACCCTTCCCGGACCCAGCGTATTTTGAAGACGCCCTTCAGCAGATCGGATTTAGCGCCGCGGAAACCGCTAACTTGGTAGCGAAGCCCTCGCCGGACGACTACTGGGATTTCGTTTTCGGCCTGTCGTTGTGGGGTAGCGCGCGGGACCGCGCCGAGTTTGTTGGGCGAGTGATGAGCCTCAGATAAATCAGGCTACGCCGAGCAGCTTGCGGCGGAGCAGATCTAGCGCGGTGTTGGTGGAGAACATACGGATGCGCTCGCGGTCGCCCGGCAATTGCACGCGGCGGGCCTCGACCGTAGTCGGCGTGGCCAGGCCGATGAAAACCAGGCCGGGTTGAGGGCCGTCCGGGCCGGCGTAGCCGGTGATGGAAACCGCGTAATCGCTGTGGGTGCGCGCTTGCGCGCCTTGGGCCATGGCTTGGGCGACCGGTTCGCAGACTGCTGTGTGCTCTTTGATGAGATCGGCGGGGACGCCTAACAGTTCGGTTTTCATCCGGTCGGTGTAGGTGAGAAAGCCGCCGAGGAAATAATCGGAGCTGCCGGGGACGTTGGTGATGCGGCCGCCGAGCAGGCCTCCGGTAGCGCTTTCGGCCACGCTCAGACTCGCCTTGCGTCGGCGTAGCAGAGCGCCCACTACTGCTTCCAATGAGTCTCCGTTGGTCGAGTAAATGCGGTCGCCGAGTAGCGGTTCGATTTGCCGGGCCACTTCCTCTAATAACGCTTCGGCTTGTGCGGCATCGGCGCAGCGGGCCCGCAGGTGAATGTGAATTTCGCCGGATGCCGCCAGAATCGTGGTCGCGGGGTTGGTGTAACGCGTGTAGACCGGGGCGATCAACTGATCGAGATCGGACTCCGTCATTCCAATGGTGCGGTAGAAGCGGGTGCGAATCGCTTGCGCCGGCAACAGCCTTTCAAACCGCGGAAGGCACTCGCGTTCGAACATGGCCTTCAGCTCACTCGGCGGGCCCGGAAGCAGGACCACGGTGAGGCCGTTGTTGGAAATCCATTGTCCAGGCGCGGTGCCGCGGGGATTCGTGAGGACCTCCGCGCCGCTGACCAGGTAGGCCTGGCGCTTATTGATTTCGGCCATGACGCGGCCGAAGCGGCGAAAGCGCTCGGCAATTTGATCGCAAATTTCCTGATTGAAAATCAGTTGGCGCCCCAGGGCGGATGCAACCGAGTCCCGCGTGAGATCGTCTTCGGTGGGGCCGAGGCCGCCCGTAAGAACCACCACTTGAGAGCGTTCCATGGCGCCGTGAATGGTTTCGGTCAAGCGCTGGCGGTCGTCGCCGACCACGGCTTTGCGGACGACCTCGACGCCCAGCGCATTTAGCTGATCTGTTAAGTAAAGAGAGTTGGTATCCAGTTTCTGTGGAGTGAGGAGTTCGGAACCGATGGCGATAATCTCGGCGTCCATTTAGAAGAGCGGACGACCGGCGATTCCCACGTCGACGCGGAAGAGAGAGTTGTTGGTGGTGACCAAGAGACCCCGGGCCGGAGTGAACGCCAGGCCGACAATTCCTTGACCGGACAGGAACAACTCCGGGTTTCGATTTTCGTCGAAGCGCACCACGCCGCGCCGGCCACCGAGCGATCCGGCCACGTACAAGCGGCCTTCGGCATCGAGAGCGAGGCCTTGTGGGCGGCCCAGGCCGCGGTAGTAAGGCTCGACTTCGCCGTGCGTGGAGATGCGGTAAACGCAATCGTAGCTGGAAGTGGTGGGGCCGGTGGCGTAAAGATAACCGTCGCCGCCAAAGGCCAGATGATAGGCGGCGATGGAGGGTTCGAGCGTCGCGAAGACGTAGATCTGACGCGAGCGGCTGATCTTGAAGATAGTCCCGCTGCGGTCACCGACGTAGAGATTCTCCTCGGCGTCAAATGCCAGGCCGGTGGCCACGCCCATGCCTTCCACGTATACCGACTTGTTGCCGGACGGCGTCACCTGGTACACGATGCCCTCAAAGCGGCTGGTGACGTACAGCATGCCTTCGCGGTCGAAAGCGAGACCGGTCGAGTTCATGATGTCGCTGACAAACGGGCGCACGGTGTAGTTGAGGTCGATTTTGTAGACCGACACGGGAGTCTTTTGCCCGCGCGAGCCGCTGAACGTGGTGTAGGCGTTGCCGAACAGATCGACGGCCGGATTGCCGACGGGGTGCATGCTATCGGCGATCTGAATTCCGACATCGCACGTCCAGCCGGTGCTGGATTGATTTCCGGATTCCACAATTAGCTCTCCCGCGGTAGCGCCGTCGGGTACGCGAACGATGAGATAGTTGTCGGAGCCGATGACGATGGGCGCGGCGACGTCGCCGATGGTGACACGCGGACGGTCGGATCTGGCCAGGCCGGAACCGCGAATCTGAAACTCGCCTCCGGGAATTGCGGCCGGCGGGCTGACATCGACAATCTGCGGACGTCCGTTCGTTTCCTTCTTGGAAGCCATGTTAATAGAGATGAACCCGACCTAGTACGAATATAACAAGCGCGCCGTATAGCCCCGCCGCGAGGTCGTCGGCCATGATTCCGAGGCCGCCGGGAAGGCGCTCGAGACGATTTACGGGAAATGGCTTCCAGATGTCGAAGAGGCGGAACAGAGCGAAAGCGAGCAGCAGACTTTTCCAGTTGAGGGTAGCCGCGGCCGATAGCGTGAGCCATTGACCGGCGACTTCGTCAATCACCACGAGGCCGGGATCCTCGCGGCCGACTTGTTTTGCTGTGACGCCGGCGGCCCAGATGCCCAGGGGTGTGATGGCGAGCGCGCACAACGCGAAAGCGGGCGGTGGCCAAGGGAGAAAGTAGGCGATGACGATGGCGGCCAGCGAACCCGCGGTGCCGGGGGCGATAGGTGCGAGGCCGCAACCGAACCAGGTGGCCAGGACGAAGGCCAGCTTAGTCATCGGGCGGAGGCCAAGTGGGGCGGGTTGACAACCCGCCGCAGGTTGACAACCTGCCCCACAAGCACCAGCTCAGTCATCCTCATCCTCGTCTGCTCTTTCGACATTCGGGTCGAGGGGCACGGGGATGACGTACTTTTCGCTAGCCCAATTGCCCAGGTCGATGATGCGGCAGCGATCGCTGCAGAAGGGCATGAATTCGTTATCGGGAGAAACTTCTTTCTTGCAGATGGGGCACTTCATCTGACATTCAAAATTGGGAACATTTGCGGCGACGGGAGAAAAGCGCAGAGTTCCGGGCCGTCGGTGAGTTCGCCGACTAGATCGTAGTCATGCGCTTCCGTAACGCGCAACTGGCGAATCTCGCCAAGGCGGGGAGGCGTCGCGCCAAAATCGTTGATGTAGCAGAAGCCGTCAATTTCCGGGGCTTGCGTGGAAAGGCGCGCCTGCCAAAGAAGATCGGTTTCGGCCGAGGGGCCTTCGACCAGCACGCTCATGGACTGGCCGATCAGCTTGCGATTGCGCTTCTGAGAGATTTTACGTTGCAACGCCATCAGCTTGCGTTTGCGATTATAAATAGTGCGCGCGTCAACTTTGCCATCCAAGTGAACGCTCTCGCTGGTGTCTTCGTCGGAGTAAGAGAAGACGCCCAGGCGGTCGAACCGCGCGGCTTCGACAAACTGGCAGAGCGTGTCGAAGTCGGCCTCGGTTTCGCCCGGAAAGCCGACAATCATGCTGGTTCTGATCGCAACGCCGGGGATGGTTTTGCGGATGCGATCGAGAAGCGTGAGGAAAAAATCACCGTGCGAGCCGCGCTTCATCCGTTTTAAAACGTTGGAGCTGGCGTGCTGCAGCGGCATGTCGATGTACTTGACCAAAGCGCCGTGCGCGGCGATGGTATCGAGCAATTTCTGCGTCACGCGATTGGGGTAGCAGTAGAGAAAACGGATCCACTTCTCCTGTTTCGTCTCAATCTGAGCGAGGCGCGCCAGCAGAGTGGCGAGGCCATCTTTGATGCCGAGGTCTTCACCGTAGCAGGTGGTGTCCTGCCCGATAAGGTTGATCTCGCGGACGCCTTGAGCGAACAGGCGCGAGGCTTCGAGGACGACCGATTCAAAACGGCGGCTTCTAAACATCCCGCGAAATTGCGGAATCACGCAGAACGTGCAAGGATGATCGCAGCCTTCGGCGATCTTGATGTATGCGGTGTGGCTGCCGGTGGAGAGCACGCGCGGCGAAAGGTCATGATAGAGATAAGGCTGGTTGTTGGGCGCGGCGGAATCGCCTTCACAGAGCGCGACGATGTTGTCGATCTCATTAGTGCCGAGCATGGCATCGACTTCAGGCAAGTCCTTCTTTATGTCGCCACGATAGCGCTCGACCATGCAGCCCGCGACGACCAGGCGCTTGGCCTTGCCGGTTTTCTTGAACTCGGCCATCTCGAGAATGGTGTCAATGGATTCCTGCTTGGCAGGATCGATGAAGCTGCAGGTGTTGACTACGATGACTTCGGCGTCTTCCGGATGCGGCGTGAGTTCATGCCCGCGCGCGACCAACTGGCCCATCATGACCTCAGTGTCGACGAGGTTCTTCGGACAACCGAGACTGACGAAACCAATTTTCAAAGTTTTGTTTTTTCCTGCGGAAGTGGCGTGAAATCTCAGGATAGCATGCGATGCTGGTAGCGAAAACTATGTTACTGCCTGTTGCTTTGTTCTTGGCTTTTCTGGCGCCCGCGTTCAGTCCGGGCGATACGCTGCCGGTCCTCAAGGGTGAATTCTTAGATGGGAAACAAGTGGAGCTGCCGTCGGCGGCCCACGGGAAAGTCGCGCTGCTGGCGTTCGGGTTCACGCATGATGCCAAAGCGGCGGTGGATGGCTGGACGAAGCGCTTCCGTGCCGATTTTGGGAAGGATCCGCAAGTGACGTATTACGCGATTCCGATGATCGGCGGGGCCGGCGTGATGGCCAAACCGTTTATCCTCGGCGGCATGCGCAAGGACACGGCGAAAGAGGATTACGAACACTTGATCCCCGTCTTTGGGGGCGCCGGATTCTGGAAGGAGCGGCTGCGGTTTAAGGAAGAGAAGGACGCCTATCTGATTCTGATCGGGCAAGAAGGGACGATGCGCTGGGTGGGCCACGGAAAGTCGGATGACGCGAAGTACGGAGAGCTGGCGGAGATGGTGCGGCGGCTGCTGGGGAAGTGAATTAGAACACGACCGGATTGCCCGTCGCGATGCTGGCCTCCGCTAATTGAATTAGGTTTCCGGCGAAGTCGATGATCCTCTGATCGCTGGTCGCGCTACCTAATTTTCCGGCTTCCTCTAGAAGTTGCGCCGATTGGCTATGAGGTATCCAGTCACCGCTGTGCGCACCGTTATAGACAACTTTCTCTCGAATAAGCGGAAAGCTCGCTCCGTGACCTGCTTCGAGAAATTCTCGGACGTGGCCGATGAACCAAATGTTGCCCAGGCGCTTCTTGATTAGCCGGCCGGAATGAGCGCATGACGTCCGATACCACGCATCATGCTTGAGCCATTCTTCAAGGCTGATCTGACCATCACTCTTCATCGTCGCTTCGGCGGTTTCGTCAAAGACCAGACGCTCGGGAAAAGGGTGCGGTGGAGCAAGTCCTTCCTTGATGCAATTGCAGCAAACATGAGCATCCAGTCCCATTGGAGAAGTCCGCGTTGTGCGTGCCTAGTGGCTATTTGCCGATCGCCTCGCCAAAGCCGTACAGCTTTGCCGCGTTGTCGTGCAGCACCATCTTGGCGAGTTCAATTGCCCGTGGGCGGGTGATTTCTCCGTCTTGTAACATGCCGGTGAGCGCCAGGCCGAGGGCTTCGCGGCCGGTGCGGTTGGTGATCCAGGCCATTTCGGCCCAGTTCATGGCGTCGTTGTAGGGATACGCGTCGGTGCCGTAGAGGACTTTTTCCGGGACGTGCTCCAGCCATTCGCGGAGGGTTGCGGAAAGGCGGCGAGGGTATTCGCTGAAACTCTGGGCGGAGAAATCGACGTAGACGTTGGGCTTTTCCAGTAGCGGCGTCACTTCCCGGGTGAACGGCCAGCCGCCGTGGACCATCACGAATTTCACCTTGCGCAGAGCGGGATCGTTGAACAGCGGTTCGAGCAGCAGGGGCTGCGCTCCGGTGACGTCAAAATAGCTGCCCTCGCCACCATACACGTGAATGTGCACCGCCAATCCCAGGCGTCCGCATTCGTTGACGATGTAGTGGAAGATGAAATCCTGCAGCGTCTTGTAGTCGGTGTTGGACGGGGGTGTGCGCGCCGCGTAGATGCGGGCTGCGTCGCCCTTGGTTGGGTTGCTGAAACTGAGCGGGCGAAGATACGCGGCTTCAAATTTCTCGGCGACTGCGCCAGCTTGTTTCTGCGACTGAAGAGTGGGGGTGACGACGCGGCGCAAGTAATCGTCGAGCGTGGCGGGCGGGCGCGTCAGCCCAACGGCGCTAAGATAACGGCGCAGCAGACGATCTTCCAGCGGAAATAACTGTTTGCGATCCGGCGTGGCAGCGGCCAGCTTCGAGTTGTTCAATGGGTACATCAGCGCATCGGCGAACGGCACCCAGCGAAAACGCGGCGGTCCGATTCCGGGGCCGAGGGCAACGCGGTTGGCCAGCATGATCTGGGTGCCCACTTTATCCAGCACCCAGACCGGGTAGTTGACGCCTTGCTCGGCTTTCACTTGCGCCTTGCGGGTGGCGATGAGGTCGGGGTTGGCGGTGCCGAAGAGGGCTTGCCAGGCATCGGCGATATCGGGATTGTCGGGACGCGACCGAACCGGATCGGACGAGGGTTCGATGTTTTCGACGGGCAGTGCGTCGAAGTCGATGTCCTTGGGATCATTTCTCACCGGGTGCGCGTGGTTGTCGATGGCGCGGATCTTGGCGATCTCGGCGGCGAGTTCGGGATCGACTTTTTCTTGGGAAAAGGCAGCGAGAGCGAGCGAGCAGAGGAGAAGCAGTTTCATTTCGATGGCTCCATGCCGAGACGCCAGACCAATCTGGCGGAGTCAAACCAGGAGATGTAGCCGCCGAACCAGCGCGAAACGTTTTCGGCGCTAATCCCGCCTTTTGCCAGCAGCACGAAGGCGCAGGGCCCATCGCCATATTCGCTCAAGCGGCGGGAAAGCCAGGAATCGGAGGTTAGCGGCTGCGCCAGTATGATGGGCGTGCCTTCAAAGTAGGCCAGGTTTGCTTTCCATTCTGAGTCCTCCTGACGGCGCGGCTCCGGCAGGCTGTAGGCGCGGCGATACTTGGCGATGGCAGCGTCGAGATCCTTGACGCCGAGGATGACTTTGCTGACGCCGCGATATTTCTCGGTAGTCAGTTTGCCCGTCGGATAGGCGCGACTTACGCGCGGCGTGATGTCCTGAATCAGGAACGGAAAAAAAGACCCACGCGGGCCGGAGCGGATATCGGCGGTCTCCCACTCGATTTTCACGCCATCGGGACGGGTGCGCCCGGCGCGTTCGGGCTGGCTCAAATCAAATCCAGCGGCTTTGAGGCGCGCGGCTTCTCTGCCAATGTCGGACGCGCGCACGGCGAAGGCGCAAGGACCGCCGTTGTTTTTTAGAGCTTTGCTCCACGGATGCGCGTTCACGGCGGCTGGATCCGCATTCGGCTGGATGGCGATCAATTCGAGGTAGGAACCATCGTGGAAGCTGGCCAGCGCCATTTCGGTAGCGTGGTTGTTATGCGGCCCGCCGTATTCGGTACGAATGCCCACTGCTTTGAGCGCGGCGCGCATAGCTTCCAGGTTTTGGCCGGCGACAGTGACGTGATCGATGGTCAGATCGGCGGCGGACATTTTGGGAACCGCTGGGGTGTTCACCGCAACCGTGCTAACCGCCCAGCAGACGGCTAACAATCTCGTCAATGGCGCGATCGGCGCGCGCCGCGATTTCGGAGCGGGTTTGATCCTGGATGGGATGAGGGACATAGACGGCGTCAAACTCCGGTCTGCCCAACGCGGCTGCCTGCGCTCGGGCGGCTGTCATAAACTCCGTTGTGGCTACGGGCACGGAAGGCGTACCTTGGCTTTCCAGCTTCAGCGTATCGTGCAAACTGCACGTGGTGCAGGAACCTCAATCGGCGAGACCTTCGACGACGGCGTCCACCGCGCGAATCTGCTCCAGCACACCGGCGGGCGCCGGTTTGGCGAAAGTTGGTTTCATGACGCGCAGCACGGAAGCCACGTGATAGCGCTCTTTGAGTAACTGCTCCAGGCGGTCGAGAAAAAAACTGCCGCCGGGTTTACTGATATCGAGCAGGGCGACGCTCTTGCCAGCAAGGCTCGATAGGCGCGGTGCGGGTTTGGCGTTTTCAGGCCGGCGCTCACCGCGCGGGTCAATCAGAGTGATGGGCATGGGATTCTCCGATCGGGTAAGTGACCGTTTGACCGCCGCTGAGGCTCGATAGGCGCGGTGCGGGTTTGGCGTTTTCAGGCTGGCGCTCGCCGCGCGGGTCAACTAATGTGATGGGCATGGGATTCTCCGATCGGGTAAGTGAGCATTTGACTACCCGCGAGGCTCAATAGGCGCGGTGCGGGCTTCACGGTTTCAGACTGGCGCTCACCGCGCGGGTCAATAAGAGTGACGGGCATGGGATTCTCCAATCGAGGACGTGACCATTTGATTGCCGGCGAGGCTCAATAGGCGCGGGGCGGGTTTCGCGGTTTGAGACTGGCGCTCGCCGCGCGGGTCAATAAGAGTGACGGGCATGGGATTCTCCAATCGGGTAAGTGACCATTTGGCTGCCGGCGAGGCTCAATAGCCGCGGGGCGGGTTTGGCGGTTTCAGACTGGCGCTCACCGCGCGGGTCAATAAGAGCGACGGGCACGGGATTCTCCGATCGGGTACGTGACGATTTGACTGCCGGCGAGACTCGATAGGCGCGGAGCGGGTTTCGCGGTTTCAGACTGGCGCTCACCGCGCGGGTCAATAAGAGTGACGGGCATGGGACTCTCCAATCGGGTAAGTGACCAGTTGACTGCCAGCGAGGCTCGATAGGCGCGGAGCGGGCTTCGCGTTTTCAGACTGGCGCTCGCCGCGCGGGTCAATAAGAGTGACGGGCATGGGACTCTCCAATCGGGTAAGTGACCATTTGACTGCCGCGCGGACCGGAAGACCAGCTTCCGATTACCGCGGAAAATTTGCCGGCGGTTCCACCGGCGACGACTAATTTGATCTGATCGGGTGAGCGAAACTTTCGATAACAAGGTTCGCCATCGATCGTGGTTTCGGTGTAGTTGGCGCGCATGCGGACTCCTTCGGATTCTTCATCCGTGCAGCAGCGCAGCGGGACGCCGGTGTTTTCGAAAAGAAAGTCGCGGACATTTTGTTTGGTCCAGCCGTCGCGATGAATGGTCTTGACATGCTCGGGACAGAGGACCACGATCGCCTCGGCCATCGAACAGGTACGGTAGCTCCATACGGTCGCGAGCGCGTAGGTAATGGTTTTCAAGACGCCGCGCGCGGTGCGCGCCGTATGCTCGCTGACGCCGTGCGGAGCCTCGCCCGCAAAAAGCGTGACGGTGCTGTCAGCCGGTTGAAAGCCGTATTCGACATGCAGCGGTTCCCAGGGATTCTCCTCTTCGTTCTCCGCGATGCAATAAGAGAACTTGCCCGGGTTGCCGAGGGCGGACATATCGATGGCGTCGGGGCGCGCGCCGCCGAGGTTCAACAGGATCAACTGGAGCGCGCGGCCCAGCGTGCTGTTGGCGCGGCGGACATTGCTGAAAACATTTTGACGGAAGTGGAAACCGAGTTCCTGGCGGACCGGCCCGTTGACGACGACGAGGGGCGCGGCGAAATGAGTCGTGGCCTGCACGCCGTGAATGTTGAATCGCTCGTCACAGACGGCGCGTGTCAGAGGGATGAGAACGCGCATCATCTCAGGACCGCAGCCCGCCATCACGGCATTGGCGGCGATCTTCTCCATAGTTGCTTCCGCGTAATTCGGCGGAATCCGGGCCACAATTTCGGTGGCGTCGCGGCCTTGCAGCATACACAGCACGCGCTCGGCGGTGGGCGGAATTACGGGAAGCGCATCGCCGAACACGCGGAAACAATATTCGTGGACATCCTCGCCGGCCGCCGGAGTTACTCGGGAGGCGGCTTGGCCGCGGGAAGAGTGAAGATCGAGCGCGGGCGCCGCTTGGTCCGGAGTAATGGTTTCCAGATGGCGAGATGAGCAGCCGGGCTTGCTAGCGGGGTTGCCATCGAATGGACTAGCGACGCCGGGTTGGCCGAAGAGCGCGGCAATTTCGTTGAGCGCTTGTTTATCGAAGCCCGGTTCGCTACGAACCACGGCGTCGTGCTCATCCAAGACCAGCAGAGTAGGGACGGTAACTAAATCGTAGTGGCGCGAAAGCTCGAAATCCGCGTCCCGCGTTAACGGGAAGCGGATTTCGAGACTGCTGGCGAACTGCGCCGTGAGCGGCTCATCGTCCTGCGAGACGCCCGTGACCGGGCGCCCTTTTCGGCCAGCCGGTTGAGATACGGCGCGACTAGCCGGCAGGTTGGGCAATCAGTCTGGAGGAACGCGAGCAGGCGAAGCTTCAAGCTTCGATTCTAGCTCCAATGGCCCTCGACGAGAACCCAACCCTGGCGGCGATGCTCCCAACGATGGGCGACCCAACGGGCATGCGGCCGCGGCGGAACGACCCAGGCGCCGGGCGCCCAAGCGTAGGCGTGGCCATCCCAGCGATGATAGCCCGCGGTCCAGACATAGTTCGCACCTGGCCGGTGGTCGCGATGTTCCACGATGGCGTGGGGTGGCCGAATATTGACGTAAACTTCCGCGGCCTGAGCGCCAACGCCCAACATGCAGGCGAGCGCGGAAAGTAAAAGCGCAGAACGAAACATTTGATTCCTCCACCTAGGTAGAGGCTGCGCGAGCGTGGGGCGTTTCGACTTACATAATTATAAACTCTTCACTAAGGTGAACTTACTTAGCAAGGTAAGTCATGTGCACCCAGGATCCGGCCGCCTGGTCTCGCGTCTGGAAAATCAGGCTGTTCGGTGTGTCCTTGCTTTCTACTTTGGTGCGGGCGTTGAGTTGGCGGGCGGCGCCATTGCCAGGCGCGTCTTTGAGAAGTTTCTGGACGTCCTCTTTGGTGGCTGCTGCGAAATGCGCGCCAGGTTGATTTTCGCTGAGCGCTTCAACAGCGGTGGCTTTTAGAAGCTTGGGCCAAAGGCGGACAAACAAGTCGTGCGAAGCATAGACTTCGGCGCTGTTCATGCGGCCGTTGATGGCGAAGGCGTAACCGACGACGTCCGGCTGGCCGTCGATGAGGCGCGACAGCGCGTGGATATACGATTCAGTGGAGCGTTGCACGGCGGGCGTCTCCAGCGTCATTTGAAAGCTGGTGGGAGAGGCCGCCGACTGAGCCCTGGCGTTGGTCGCGAAGCTTAGCTTGTCCTGCGCTTGCGCCACCTGGCTCCAGACCTCAGACTGGCTGCCCGCGGCGCGCACGGCCATCTTCAGTTCTTTGGTAGCGACCATGTCGTTGGAGCCGTTGAAGACCGCCACCGGCTCCTGACCGCGGCGCGTCCAGCGTCCGTGCTCGACGCAGAAGGCACTGATGCTCACTTTGCCGGAGTTGGCAGGCAGGATGAAGTCGTCTTTCAAAGTGCGGTCCTGCTGACCACCTTTGACGATGTCGCCCGAGCTAATAAATACATCGTCGTCAGAAGAGACATTGGCGACGGCGAGTTCATTGACGCTTTGGGTCTCGTAGACGATTACTTTGTGCGCGGCGAGCGCTTCTTGCAGAGTGATCAGCTTGCGGCCGGCGTGGCCGGGACCGTGGATGAGAAAAATCGAAAGGTTCTCGTAAGTGTTGGGACCGGAGATGCGGTAGTGAGACGCATCTTGGGCGGGTAATTGGGCGCAGGCCAGAAGGGCGAGGACGGTGCGGATGGGTTGCATGAGGTCTCCTTGCTGAAGACATGCCGCGAGAGGGTGGGGACTTTCATGCGGCCATGGCGATTTCCGGCTCCTTTTCGGTGACGAGCTGCGGTGGAATGCTGGTGTTCGTGGGAGTGGAAAAAACGAACTCCCGGGCTGGGGGTTGCTTGGCAAGGTGTGGCTTTTGAGCGGGTTGAGGTTTAGCGGTGGCCGCGGTCTGGGCCGGCTCTTGCTTTGCCTGCTGCCTGCGGTCGGCTTGTATTTCTTTGATCAGCTTGAAGGAGCGATCCAATTGACGCGAGAGGCGCTGCTCGTATAGCGAGAGCTTGGCCAGGCGGTCGCTTTGCTCTTGAAAGGCGAGGGCTTGGGCGATGGCTTGGGCGCTGGGGTTGTCCGTTGTTTGCATTTGGTCCAGCTTTTGAGCGGCAGCGAGCGAGAGCGAGCTGTGTTCCATGGCGCTGATGCGATTGAGACGCCATCCAGTGTCGGCGATGGTTTGAACGAGCTGGCGCTCGACCGGGCCGACAGGCTGGTAGTGAACCGTGAACTCATCGCAGAAGGATTGATAGGCCTGGGCGTCGTCGGTCGGGAGGAGAACGGTTTGGCCAGTGAGGCCGTGGCGCAGAGCGTTGAGGCGGGTGCGCTGTTTGCCTTCAGGCGTACGGGGGCCGGTGGAGTGGTTCATGGAATTTCCTTTCTTGCTTGCGGGGAGATAAGGTCTCCTTAATTGCAATTTAGCTTGGGGGTGCAAGGAATTCTGGTGTTTTTGGGGGGTGGTGGGTGGTAAATGGTTGAAGGGGTTGGGGCGGATTTATTTTTGAGTTGCGTGATCGCTCAAAGGTTGCTTTAGGCGGGCTGGGTGAAATGGGCGGGGACGAGTGGTCTCTTGGTGTCGGAGCTTTTGTTCGTTTACTTCGCCTTCGGACAACTTCCCGGAGGTGGTGTCAAGAATTTTGTGTAATTCCCGGATAGCGCTAATCCCCCCAGAGCGGACCCGGCTCAACTCGGATCGAGTCCACGTGGCGGTCAAATCCACGACATGGGGTCTCTACGGACATCTGAACCGAAGTCGGTCCACAGTTGGCGTTGCGCACCCAAGTGCATGTTTCACAAAGGATCCAACCCGAGATTCTCCGTCATTCCAGCCCTCGCTTTGATTTCCGCCTCCAACTCAGCGATCTCCGCTTTCAGTTCCGCGATTTTTGCGTCTCTAGAGCGCGCATTATGGAAGTCTTCCAGCAGTCTCTGAAGTTCGGTGTCGAAATTCTTGTTGCGCCGCGTTGGGAATGGGACGTGATGACAACGCTTATCCTTCGGGACGCACCTTTCCCCATATTGATGCGCTGACTTGCCGACGAATATGACATCCTTTGTTGCGACGCCTCTAATCTCTTTTTCAAGCTTTGATTGCCAGTACTGTACATACTGTGGTTCATTTATCCAAGCTGCGTCCTTCCACATATCGGTAATGTATAAACGTTGAAAAAACTGTTCCACCGTCTCTGGTTTGCCCTTGAGGAGACCGCTAAATAGCTTGGCCGGCCGCTTCTCCGCGAACGCCCACTTATAAAAAATCCTCCGGTGCCTCTCAATCGCTTCTGCACAGCTTGCACATGGTGCCGTCCATGTCCTCCATTCCTCCCTAGTGAATGGCACTGATGGCGCTTCCAGGACGACCAAAGCCTCGAAGGTTTTGCCCTCCTTGCCGCCATAGAGAGCAGGTAGAAGAAACCTCTCCTGAACAGCAATCGGCACGTCGTCCGGATTCAATGTCGTGTCTTTACCGGCGTTCGCTTGGGAACGCAACGACATCGGTATAGGGTAAATCTTAGGGCTGTCGGAGTAGATCTCCTCAGCAAAACTCGTGAAATCGAACACCACCATCTGAGCTTACAGTTTACTTGCCCTTAGGGTAGGAGCTGAAACCCGCGCTGGAGACTCGCGGGCTCTGGTTCAATGATAAGGCACGGCCAAAAGGCACTTCACACGGGCGAATAACGCCCGTCGCACCGTAGTGCCTGATTATTGGGTCGTCGGCAACCGGGAAATTATCGGGCGTTGCGGTCGCTAGAATCTGTCGTCACCGAGAGGTCCTCGAATAGTCGGGAGTCCGGACTCTCGATTCCGCTAATCGGCTGTGCTTGCTTGCAAGTCACTTCCCCGACAGTTGCGCCTCGCGGAAATCTTTGATCAGTCCCTGCACCGTCTTGAACGTTTCGATCGCATCCGGATTTGATGTATCTACGCCGTCGGGCGGTGTGTCGATCGGGGAGGGCAGCACCGCGGCGGGTACGTTGATCCTGCCATTCTCACGCTCGTAAAGCATGAGGTTCATACCGAGGTACAAATGCATGAGCTTCGCCTGCGCCCACGGCAAGGTGACGTCAGTATGCCAGTCAACGAGGCCCTTCCCTTCGCTGCTTGGCATCAATTGCCCGAACAGGATGCGCAGGTCCCAAGCGGTCATCTCAAAGCGGACGTTGTTCGCATAAACCGGAACGACATCGTCCAATTGTTTACTGCCAGTCGCGGACATGTCCTGCGGATTCTGTGGTTCGTCCATGTTTTCTCCTCGGTTTTGCGCGTGCTAGTTGCTTCACCCGGCTGTGCGACGGCGAGGTATGCGCCATACGGGACCGGCCTTGTGCCTGCTGCGGCCTCGGGCTTTCCAAACGACGCGCTCGCCCTCTTCGGAGGATTGCGGCATAACGATGACTTTGTTCGCCGCCGCGACTTGCGCCTGTGCTTTGACCTCTGCCTCTCGCAGTGCTTTAAGGATTTGATTACCTACGACCGTTTTCATGGTGACTGGAATCTCCGCCGACCATATTTTCTGCAGATTGACGCGAAGCGCCTTGTGCCAGTCTACGCCGGCGACAAGCCTCGTTGGCACAACGTGCCAGACGGCGGGCGTTTCCGCCCACCCTGTCGCGACTGCACGGGCGATTAGTTCCCGCGAAATGCCGGCGGTCCACCAAGTGTTTACGGCCCGCGCGGCAGCGGACGCGGCTTTAGCCACTGTCTCAGGTTCGGCCGTGTCGGCCAAAACCGTGAGGTACGCGCTTAGAGCAGCGTCATATCTGTTCTCATAGCGGGTGTCGATCGGCGTTGCGGCCAAATCCTCGATTCGCTTCGCAACTGCCGCCCGCGCAGCCGGGTCCTTCGCTTCTTCGGCTAGGCGCAGAAACAGGCTGTGGTTGCGCAGGCCGCGACGGAACGCCCTCGTTCCGGCCGGCAAGGTTCAGCTCTGACGAGAAGCGATATTGCTCGATCCCGATCATGATTTCGGCCAGAGGCATCGTCACAACGTCCTTCTTTCACTATAGAACCGAACCGGCTTGCCCAAGAGCAAAGGCACGTCCCTGTACTCATGCAGGTACTCGCCGTCCGATCCCCATTGGCTGATGACCCGGATGGTCGAATCGCCGTCCTGAAGCCGAGGTTCGTTCGAAGCCACCACCGCAACGTGAGATATGCCGTCGCCGTCTTCGTACAGCACCAAATCTCCCGGCATCACGTCTGCCGCCTTCGCGACCTCGACATAATCGTCATCCTTCAGAATCATCGGCACTTCGGTAGGTTCGATGCAGGTCCGACGGTTGGCGAACGCCATGCCAATGCAGTTGTATCGCGACGTAAGGGACCGCAGTACTCCCCCCTCATGCCCTTCTGTCGCGAACCGCGCCGCGTCCCGCAGCGCCTCCGTCGGCTGCTCGCGGCGTTGCCAGTTGCGGATGCGAGTTCCCTTCGACGTGGCCAGGTCGATGCTCTTTTTGTCATCTGCCCCGCCAGGATTGATAAGATATTCCATCAATTCACGACTTTACCAAGGACACCGCGACGTCTCCATATACTCAGTGCCCGCACATATGCAGGCTGAACCGCGCTGTTCATTCAGGCGGCATCGTTGTAGTACTCGACTTAGCCCTGCACTAGACGCCGCACATCTTCCAGCCACAAAGAAGGGGGTTGAGCTAAGAGCGGCTGTGAATCGCTTCATAATCACAACTGAATTAACCAGGACACGGGCCACAGGAGAGAAGAATGGGTAGTCACCTAGAACTTGGTCACTTCCGAAAAATGGAAATTATTCACCTTCATCGCCGGCGCCACCAGGTCGAAGGCTTCTTCGCCGGAGGAGCGGACGGGCGGCGACATGGCTTCCACGTTATTCAGCATCTCGATCAGGCTTTGGTTGAAGCGGAAGTTGCGGACGCCGCGGGTGAGCTTGCCGTTCTCGATGAGGAACGTCCCGTCGCGGGTCATTCCGGTCATGAGTTTTTCGTAGGGGTCGACTTCGCGGATGTACCAGAAGCGCGTGACGAGAATGCCGCGCTCCGTGTTGGCGATCATTTGTTCCAGCGAAGTCTCGCCGCCGGCGATGACGATGTTAACCGGCGCTTCGCCGGCTTCGTTGGGCAGCGGGAAGCCGTGCCCGGTGGGCTCGGCGCCTTCGCGCTCGGCGCTCAAGCGGGAGTAAGCCACTTGCTTGGGAACGCCGGCTTCTACCAGAGTGAGTTTCTGGCGCGGCATGCCTTCGCCGTCGAACGGCGCGCCGGCTTGCAGCGGGTGATAGACGTCATCGAAGATATGGATGTTTTCGCCGAATAACTTTTCGTCCATGCGGCCGGTGAGGAAACTGCGCTGATCGGCGAGCGCGGTGCCTCCGAAATCGCCGAACATCTGGCCGATGAGATCGAGCGCAGCGGCGGGTTCCAGGATGACGGTATAGTCTCCCGGCGGAAGTTCCAAGGGATCGCGCGAGAGGCGCGCTTTCTCGACCGCGCGCAACGCCATGGCGAGCGGATCGAGCGAACGGCGATGCGTGGCCGACGCCTTGGCCCAGCCGGAACTATCGCCCAGCATGGTGGTGATGGAAAAATGCGCCATCGTTTCGGCGTGGCGGGCGCGAACTCCGGCGGAGTTGAAGATGGATTGAAAGGTTCGCTCCGTCGAAAAGATTCCCGCGGCGGTTTGGCCGGCGGCGTCAGCGACGCGGATTGCCTCGCAAACGGCTTGGGCTCGGTCGGCCGGAGTGGCTTCCGCGGTTGCTTCGTCGAAGCGCTTCACTGGCGTTATGTTCGATGGGCTGGCTAGCGGAAGGGGTTCCTCATCTTCTGGCGGCAGGGCTTTGGTGAGCGCTACTGCATCCGCCACCATGCGGTGCAAAGCGTGGTCGTCCGTATGATTGGTAGTGGCGCGAGCGGTGCGGCCTTCGAGAACTACGCGCACGGAAACAAAAGTCGTTTCCATGGCCACGTTTTGATGGATGGTGTTGTTGGCGAAGCGGGTCAGCGCCTCCGCGCCATGGCCGATGATGGCTTCTACGTCCGGAGCTCCCAAAGACCGGGCGGCGGCTTGGATGTGGTCAAATATGCGATCTTCATCCGCCATAACCGGCTCCGATTTTGACGTTGCGCAAACGGGCAGGAGCGGCTCCGTGGCCGGTGGCCATGATTTGCCTGGGCTCTAGCGGCTCGGTTACGCCTATGCAACCGCTCCCTAACGGTCGCGGCTCGGTTACCCCTTCGGAGCCGCGACCGTCACGGGGCGGCATAGGTTGTTTCACGACAGCCCCAAGGGAGCGCGCGGCGGCTTGGATGTGGTCAAATATGCGATCTTCATCCGCCATAACCGGCTCCGATTTTGACGTTGCGAAAACGCGCGGGACTAGCTCCGTGGCCGGTACCCATGATTTGCTCGGGCTGACCTTTGCCGCAATTGGGAACGCCCCAGAGTACCCAGTTATCGCGATTGGAAATAGCCGCGCAGGCGTTCCAGAACTCCGTGCTGATGCCGCTGTAGGTGGGGTTTTTGAGCATGCGGACGCGCCTGCCGTCGCGTATTTCCCAGGCGATCTCCGTGCCGAACTGAAAGTTGTAGCGCTTGTCGTCGATGGACCAACTCTTGTTGGTGTCCATGTAAATGGCGTGGCTGGTCTCGCCGAAGAGATCTTCCAGCGTTTTCTCGCCCGGCAGCAAGCTTACATTGGTCATGCGAATGAGCGGAAGGTGCGCCCAGCTATCGGCGCGCATGGTGCCGTTGGAATGCGCGTCTCCTACCGCGGCCGCGGTTTCGCGAGAGGTCATATAGCCGCGAAAGATGCCGTCGCGAATGATGTCGACGCCCTGGGCCATCACGCCCTCGTCGTCAAAGGCGAACGTCCCCAGCCCCGGGCCATGCTGTTCGCGGGCGTCACAGACAACGTTCACGATGTCGGAGCCATAGCGCAATTTGTTGAGCTGATCCAGCGTGAGAAAGCTCATGCCCGCGTAGTTGGCTTCAGTACCGAGCACGCGGTCGAGTTCGATGGGATGCCCGACGGACTCATGAATCTGCAGCGCCAACTGGCTGCCTTCGAGAATCAGGTCGAACTCGCCTTCCGGACATTGATCGGCCGAGTGGAGCGCGACCGCTTCTTCGGCGATGCGCAGGGCGTTTTCGAGTAAGTGCAACTCGTCCAGCAACTCGTAGCCTTTCTGCTGGTATTGGCCGTAAGAACAGGGGAACGAGCGCTTCTGGATGTCGCCGTCTTTGAAGGTGTGAACTTCGTAACCGACGCCGGAGACGGTGCGGGTCTGGTCGATCACGCTGCCGATGGAAGACGCAAACACCTCCCGAAACTGGTTGAAGGTGGCGGAAGTTTGGGCCAGAGTGACGCCTGGATTGTGCCGAAGTTCTTGGTCGATCACCAACAGGCGGCCGAGTTGCTCTTCCACGCTAATGGAGAACGGGTCGATGGCGCAGGGCGCCACCCAGGTGGCTTCGTGTTTTTCCACTGGGGCCAGGAGGACGTCGGTTTTTTTGGCGAGCGCGCTGGCGCGAGCGATGGCGATGGCCCTGGCCGCCGCCGCCTCAATGGCGGACTTGGTCAGATTGTCGGTAGCGGCAAAGCCCCAAGCGCCGCCGGCGATGACGCGAATGCCGAGGCCGATGGACTCGCTCATGGAAAGGTGTCCGGGACGGCCGTTTTTGGTGGTGAGCAGACGCTCACGGCCTTCCATGACGCGGACGTCGGCGTAAGTCACTCCGGAGCGGAGAGCGAAATTGAGCGCCTCAGCGGCCAGAGAACGCACTGTCACCCGCCTTGAGGGCAGCCCGCGCCGCCGCTTCATCTTCGTAGATGGGGAAAATCGTGTCCAGCCGGCAAATATCCAGCACTTCCCGAACTTTCGCATTGGGCGAAAAGATGCCAAACGCCCCGCCGGGCCGTGTGATGACGCTGGTGTAAAGACCGATCAGGAAGCCGATGCCGGTGGAATCGAGGTAGGCGACATCGCGAAAATCGACCAGCACCCGAGGGCAGCAACTGCGCTTCACCTCTTCGGCTCGTTCGCCAAGATAGGCCGCGTCCAGGCCAGTAGCGAACCGGCCCGATAAGCGAAGAATACACAACTCGCCGTCGGATTGGAACTCCACTAACATGACGGATTTAATGGTACTACAGGGGCGGTACTGGGGACCATGCGATCCTGAGACTGTTGCGCTACTGGTTAGTCGTGAAGATGGGACTCTTGCGAGAGATACGTGGCTCTTAGCATCCAGCGGGCGAATATTCCACTGACGTTGCTGCTGTTTCTGATACCCGCTACATCGCTCCGGGCGCAAGGAAACTATGAGGTGCAGGTTTATGGCAGCGAGACGGTGCCTCCGACACGCACCATGGTCGAGTTGCACTCGAACTTTACCTTCGAGGGGTCGAAGACCGAAGTAGACGGAGTTCGTCCCGACAACCACGCACTGCATGAAACCATCGAGATCACGCAAGGCTTCAGCAGTTGGTTCGAAACCGGATTCTATATTTTCATGAGCTACCGCGCCGGCGAGGGTTACCAGTGGGTGGGGGACCATATTCGCCCGCGCGTCCGCATCCCGGATGCATGGCATTGGCCGGTCAATGTGAGCCTGTCGACAGAGATCGGCTACCAACGCCGCTCCTACTCTCCGGATACCTGGACCTGGGAGATCCGGCCCATCATCGACAAGCAATTGGATCGCTGGTACCTGGCGTTTAATCCTTCTGTGGACCGTTCTTTTCACGGGCTCAGTGTGAGCAAAGGAGTGACCTTCGCGCCTAACGTCAAGGTGAGCTACGACGTCACGAAAAAGGTCACCGTGGGCCTGGAATACTACGGCGACCTGGGTTCGATCACGGGTTTCGATCCGCTACATGATCAGGTGCAGGCGATATTTCCGGCTCTTGATCTCAATCTTGGACCGAACTGGGAATTCAATTTCGCCACCGGCTTTGGCCTGACCGGTGGGACCGATCATTTGCTTGTGAAGATGATTCTCGGCCGGCGCTTCAAGTTCGGAAAGAGATAGCCTTCGGATCGGGGAAGAGCGGGTCCAGGGGTCGGCCCCACAAGCTCAGGGGAGCCGTTCCGGCGCCTTGATCTGCTGCCAGCCTTCGCCACTCAGCGACTCGAGAAAGGCCGTCAAGTCCGCCTTGGCTGGCGCGTCGAGAAAGAAGGGCGCAATGCGCGAATCGAGGTGCGGACTGGGCTGGCCGCCTTTTCTATAAAACTCTAATACGTCACTGATCGTTTTGAACCGGCGGTCGTGCATATAAGGACCGGTATGCGCCACCTCCCGAAGCGTCGGCACCTTGAACTTTCCTATGTCGCGATGCTTTTGCGTGATCCCCGCCAGGCCGAGGTCGGGTGGTTTCTCATCCGGACCGATGCCCAAGCCGGCAAACTTTTCATTCGTGAAGTTAAAGCCGTTGTGGCATTCCGAGCACTCTCCGGAGCGTTCGAAGATCTGGAGGCCGCGCTTCGCGCTTGGACTCAGCGCCTTTTTGTCGCCGTTCAGAAAACGGTCGTAGGGCGAATTGCCGGAAAGGATCGTCCGTTCAAAGGACGCGATCGCCTTTGTAATCCGGTCGAAACTGCACTGCGGGTCGCCGAACGCCTGCTCGAACAGCGGCCGGTAGCCCGCTATCTTCGATATGGCATCGGAAGCGGCTTGTGGCGTGGTAGCCATCTCGTCCAGGTCTGTGACCGGACCAGCGATCTGAGCTTCCAACGTCGCCGCGCGTCCATCGTAGAACTGGCTTCGCCCGTAGGCTCGATTAATGAGTGTTGGCGCGCGTCTTCGCAGCGGTTTTCGAGAGACGCCGCGCGGAGGCGGATCGCCTCCCGCAAACGCGTGATCTGGGGGATGGCAAGTTGCGCAGGAAACTTTTCCGTTCGCTGAAAGACGCGGATCGAAGAACAGGTAGCGGCCCAATTCCACGCGCGCTGGCGAATACGGATTGTCGGCTGGCCAAGTTACGGGCGGCAGTCCGAGCGGGGACTTTGGGGGCGACGCAGGAAGTACGGCCGGGGTCGTCAACTTGCTCAGCGCCGCGATCCAAACGACTCCCACGAAAACTGCGCGCCGGAACACCATTAATTCAATGTTGCCAAAGCCCGGATTGAGGCGCAAATTGTCGGGGTCGTCCATGCGATCCTAGGATTGTTCAAATGAGCGCACGAACCATGTATGCGGTACTAGAAGAGGCCGCGCGCGACCATGCCGCCGCGCCAGCGTTGCACCAACCCCTTGGCAAGGGAAAGTATCGGACCTACAACTGGACCGAATATCGGGACGCCGTGCGCGAAGTCGCGTGCGGGCTGGACCGACTGGGGATCCGCAAGGGCGAGATCGTCGCTTTGTATTGCGAGACCAGGGCCGAATTCTATCTGGCGGACATGGGAATCATTTCGCGCGGCGCAATCGCCGCGGCTCTGTACACCAGCTACCCGGTTCACGAGTTGATCGCGAACCTGCGCAACAGCCGGCCGCGCGCCATTTTCTGCGAAAACGCCAAAGGGATGCAGGCTCTCGTGGCGGCCGGCGGGGAACCGGCGCTGGCGGAACATTTTATTGTGCTGACAGGCGAGGCGCCCGGTGCGCTCACGCTAGATCAGTTGCGTGAGATGGGCCGCACAGCGATGGCCGAAGATGCGAAAGTCTTCGAACGGATCCGGTCGGAGTACGATTCGACGGACGACGCGATTCTGTATCTTACATCCGGGGCAACCGGCGAACCGAAAATGGGCCTGGTCACGCATGACGCGGTGGTTTCGAACATCGACCAGGGTCCGGCGGTACTGCCTCTACAGCCGTACGACACCACGATCGCTTTTCTGCCGTCAGCGCACATCGCGCAGCGAGTGGTGCTGGAGCTTCTGCCGATCCGGCAGGCGGTGGCGGTGTACTTCTCGGAAAGTCTGGCGCGGCTGCCGAATGAGTTGAAGACCATCAAGCCCTCGTTTTTGCTGGCGCCGCCCAGGGTATGGGAGCGGATCTTCGCCAGCATCAACACGGAAATCCGCAAAAAGAGCGGGTTCGCCCAACGGATGTTTCACGGGGCGCTGGGGCTGGGCGCGGAAGCGGCCCGGTTACGAGAGGCAGGCAAGCCGGTTCCGGGCTGGATGCAGACCTCGCTGAAAGTGGCCAACCGGTTGGTGTTTTCGAAAATCCGGGAGCGGCTGGGCGGCCGGATTCGCATTGCCGCTTCGGGCGCCGCGCCACTGGGTAAAGAACTGGCCGGCTTTTTCGCGGCGATTGGCATGCCGCTGATTGAAGGGTACGGTCTGACCGAGGGCGGCGTCCTTTGCCTAAACCCCATTGACCGCCCGAAAGCCGGCAGCATCGGGAAGCCGCTGCCGCTGGTGAAGGTGAAGCTGGCCGAGGATGGCGAACTGCTGGCAAGCAGTCCCACTCTGTTCCGCGGCTATTTTAACGATCCGGCTTCCACGGCTTCGGTGTTGAAGGACGGCTGGCTGTACACCGGCGATATCGCGGAAATCGATCCTGAAGGCTACGTTTATATTACCGGCCGCAAAAAAGAGTTGATCGTTTCTTCCAATGGCAAGAAAATTTATCCGTCGCGCATTGAAGGGTTGTTCAAAACCGAACCGCTGATCAACCAAATGGTGCTTATTGGGGATCGACTGCCTTATGTTACCGCTCTGTTTACTATCAATACCAGCCAGGCCGAGCAACTGAAGGGAATGGAAGGGATGAAGGGCAAGGCGGGAGGAGAGATCGCGCTTGCCGCCCCAGTTACAGAGTATATTCAGAATGTCGTGAGTAAGGTGAACAAGCAGTTGGCTGGTTTCGAGCAGATTCGGCGATTCCGGATCTTAGAGCGCGAATTTACTATCGAAGCGGGCGAGGTTACACCGACTATGAAGGTGCGGCGTAACCGGGTGCTGGAGAATCATCGCGATCTGATCGGCGAGTTATACGTCGGCAAGGAAGAAAGCCAATAAAATTTGCGCCCGCCCATTGCGAAGGTAGTTCCCCACATTAGGACCGTTCACGAAGACACGACCAGCGATCCGTATTTCTGGTTGCGAGACCGTTCGGATCCCGACGCGATCGCCTATCTGGAGGCGGAAAACAAGTACACAGAAGCCCTGATGCAGCCCACCGAGAAGCTGCAGGAGCAGTTATACCAGGAGATCCTCGGCCGCATTGTAGAAGACGATCTCTCGGTACCGGTGAAGCGCGACAATTTCTATTACTATGCGCGCACCGAACAGGGCAAAGCGTATGCGATTTATTGCCGGAAGAAAGGCAGCGTAGAAGGACCGGAAGAAATCCTGCTGGATGGCAACTTACTCGCCGAGGGTCAGAAATATTTGCGCATCGGTAACTATGCGCCCAGCCAGGATCATCGCCTGTTAGCTTATTCCATCGACGTGGAAGGCGATGAGAACTTCACCACTTACGTGAAGGACCTGGAAACGGGCGCGCTGCTGCCGGATCGAGTGGAGCGGAGTTACTATTCGCTCGAATGGGCGAACGATAACCGCACGTTTTTCTATACCAAGCTGGATGAAGCGATGCGGCCCTTCCAGGTATGGCGTCACGAGCTGGGCACGATCGCCAGTGAGGACACGCTGGTTTACCAGGAAGACGACGGACGCTTTTCGGTTTCCCTGGAGCGGTCGCACAGCGATAAGTACCTGTTTATCGATAGCTCGAGTCCCGTAACGGGGGAAACGCTGTATCTGGACGCCGACCAGGCGCGGGATGCATTTATTGTGTTGCTTCCGCGGAAGCAAGGCGTGGAGTATGACGCGTATCATCACGGAGAACACTTCTATATACGAACCAATGAAGGCGCGACAAACTTCCGCCTGATGCGCACGCCGGTGATGGCGCCGTCGAAAGACAATTGGGAAGAAGTGATTGGCGGGCGCGCGGACACGCTGATCGAGGGGCTGGAACCGTTCGCGGATTACATCGCAATCTCGGAACGGCAGCGCGGGCTGACGCAGATCTGCGTGCGGCGCGTGAGCGACGGCTCTTCTTATTACATCGACTTTCCCGAGCCGGTTTACTCCGCGGGCCCGGCCGGCAACGCCGAATTTAACACTAAGATTCTGCGTTTCGCCTATACGTCGCTGATTACATCGCACTCCGTGTTTGACTTCAACATGGAGACGCGCGAGCGCGAGCTAAAGAAGCAGTATGAGGTGCGCGGCGGTTACGATCCGGCAAAATACCGGTCGGAGCGCATTTTCGCGAAAGCGCCCGATGGCGTGGAGGTTCCGATTTCGCTGGTATATGGCGCGGATATGCAACGCGACGGTTCCCATCCGCTGCTGCTTTACGGCTATGGAGCGTATGGAGCGAGCATCGACCCCGGTTTCAACGCGGATCGCTTCAGCCTGATCGATCGCGGGTTTGTGTACGCCATCGCCCATATCCGCGGCGGAGAAGACCTGGGCAAGGCATGGCATGACGACGGCAAACTGATGAAGAAGAAGAACACATTTACCGACTTCATCGCGTGCGCCGAACACTTGATTGCCGAACGTTACACGGCAAAAGAACGCCTGGCGATTATTGGCGGAAGCGCCGGCGGGTTATTGATGGGCGCGGTGGTGAACCTGCGGCCGGACCTGTTCCGGCTGGCGCTGGCGAAGGTTCCGTTTGTGGACAATCTGAATACGGGGCTAGATCCGACGCTGCCACTGACTATCGCCGAATATGAGGAATGGGGCAATCCGGTGGAAGATCCGGCGGCGTACGCGTATATCAAGTCTTACTCACCGTATGAGAATGTCGAGCGCAAGGCGTATCCGGCGATGCTGGTTTCGAGCGGGCTGAACGATCCGCGCGTTTCTTACTGGGAGCCGGCCAAGTGGGTAGCGAAATTAAGGGCGATGAAGACCAACGATCAAATCCTGCTGCTGAAGACCGATATGGGGAGCGGGCATTTTGGGCCGTCGGGACGGTATGCGCATATTCGGGAAGTGGCGTTTGATTATGCGTTTTTGCTGACGTATCGGTAGGGTCAACCTCCGCACAGGCTACAGCCTATGACTGGGCTCCTGGTCAGGCCGCGCCCATCGCAATAACCGAAGCGCAGGCCGACGAGGGCGTCGGCCGCGATCCAGGGAGATCGCCCCACTAATTAACGGAGGTAATGTACAAACTCCAGGTGGGCCGATTAACCCAGCTACTTCTTCGACAGCCATTTCACGCTGGTGGGGTCGGAGCGTTCGCACGCCATGCTGGCGGTGACGCCGGAGACCATTTGAGCGCAGGCATTCGATATGGCGCTGCGCATGGCGTGTTCGCGGGTGTCGGCGGAGGCGGTGCGGCAGGCGCTCATGCCGGCGGCGGACATACATACTTCCACCCGGTATTGCGCCACGTTGAAGGAGGAGTAAACAATCAAGCCGATGGCCGCGAGCATGAACGCGACTCCGATGATCCAGCCCTTACTCATGTGCCCGGCTCATTCACTAGCTCCGGTAAAGAAAATGCCCATGTGACGGAATTTATCATAGCGTTCGTCGATCAATTCGCGGGGAGAGCGCGGCGCCAGTTCGGCCAGCGCCTTGCGGATCGTGGTTTTCACGAACTCGGCGGACTTGTCGGCGTCGTTGTGCGCGCCACCCTCCGGTTCCGGAATAATTTCATCAATCATACCGAGTTTCAGGAGATCTTCGGCAGTCAGCTTCAGGGACTCCGCCGCGCGGGCGGCCTGCCCGGAATCGCGGTAGATGATGGCCGCGCAACTCTCCGGCGTGATGACGCTGTACCAGGAGTTCTCGAGCATGTAGACGCGGTTAGCGACACCGATGCCTAGCGCGCCGCCGCTGGCGCCTTCACCGATGACGATCGTAATCATGGGTACACCCAGGCGAGCCATCTCGCGCAGGTTGAACGCGATTGCCTCCGCTTGTCCACGCTCTTCGGCATCGATGCCCGGATATGCGCCCGGTGTATCCAGAAACGTAATGATGGGCCGGTTGAATTTGGCGGCCAGATTCATCAGGCGCAAAGCCTTGCGGTAACCCTCCGGCTTAGACATACCGAAGTTGCGGTGAAGATTTTGTTTGGTGTCGCTGCCCTTTTGCGTGCCGATGACCATTACGGGCCAACCCTCGAAGGCCGCCATGCCGCCCACCATGGCTGGATCGTCGGCGAAGAAACGGTCGCCGTGAAGTTCGCGGAAATCCGTGAAGACGCGCTCAAAATAGTCGAGCGCGTGCGGCCGCTTGGGATGGCGCGCCAGCTTAACGCGCTCCCAGGCGGGGTTGGTTGGAGGCGTGGCGGATTGCGATTCGTCGGGCTCGTTCGGGGGCTTTGACATTCCTGGTACGTTTGCGAACCCGGTCCTTGGCCGCAACACATAGAATAACAACGGGGGATAACAACGAGCATCACGGAAGGCTGAATCCGCGAAAGAAGGGACTCAAAAAATCCCCGCGGGCGAGGCCGAGGCCGGGCTGGATCGCATCCGGTAGGTGAACACGCTGTGCCCGGCCTTGTCGATGTAAGCGAACAAGTCTTCTTCGTCGCCATCCGGGTCAAGCAACTGTACATGGGCCAGACCTTTAAAGAATCGCGTGGCGAGCAGGAAACGATTGGAAAAGGCCTCGCTTCCGTCGGGACGGATATACCAGAAGCCGTCGTCGGAGTTGCCCACCAGCGCCAAGCCCTCGACGAAGTCGTCGGCAAACTCAAACCAGGGTGCGATGGCGATCTTGCCGGAATGATCGAGGTAGGCCCAGGAGCCTTCGTCGGTCAAACGCACGCGGGCCAATCCGCCGGAAAAGGAGCGCGCATCGGCGAAGCGCGGCGGCACAACCACCTTGCCGGTCTCGTCAATAAAGCCCCATTGCCCACGCTTTTCCACCGCGGCCAGGCCTTCATGAAATGGCAGCGCGTTCTGATAGACCTCATTCGATAGCGTCCGGCCGCCGGCACTAACCAAGGTAAAGTCGCAGCCCAGCTTGAGTCCACACTCACCCAGTGCCCGGCATGCGCCTTGCTCGTTAAACCGCACGGACGGAGCGGACTCAGCGGCCGGAGGCGGCGGAGGCATTGCCACGATGTTGCCTTTGCGATCGAGGAACCGGCCGGACTGGCCTCTCAGTGGCGCGACGCCCTGCCGGAATTCGGCGCCAAGGGCAAGGTCGGAGCGAAGCGGAATCACCACGTTCCCGGACTGGTCGATATAACCCGCCTTTCCGTCCTGCTCAAACCGGTACAGCGGGTCGACCGCAGGGTCGCGCGGAATCCACAGGAGCGAGGCCGGGGCGCACTCACCCCAAAGAGTGGCCCCCATCAGGAGCCACAGCGCAAACAGTCGCATGGGTAGATTATTGCGCAGGTTGGCGGCGTGTGTTGGATTTTTGAGCTGGAAGAGCCGGGTTGCCGTCGCCGCCCTACTGCTCCCTAGTACCTCTTGGGGTTTTAGTACTAATCAAGCCGGAAGCGTGAACTTCTTAATCTCGACGCACTTGAGTACTACGGAAAACACCAACTGGTTGGGACACACCACATCAGAAGTTACTACATTTAGTACGGTGGTTGAAGCAGAAACAGGCGAGACTGGTTCCGAAACTTAACTACTCACGGGACATGGATTTAGGCGGTCGAACGATACCAGAACATTTCTTTATCAGCCTGTCATTTTTTTGTTGCATTCTGAGGTAGGTTACCCCTAAACTTGGGGAGCTAAGCATCCCGCAATTGAGGGGTTTACGTCCTAGTACGAAAGTAGCAAAGAAAGGGCGAAGCCTAGGGGAGGAGAGAGAGACTTGACGCAGCGGTACCATGATTTTGCTAGCCACGGTGTTGCGCCGGTCGTGCGGCTGGCCTCGCATGGAACGCTTTTAGAACCTATTCCTCTGGTAAAAGGAACCTCCACGGCGCAGCTTTCTTCATCTTGGGTCCACGGGCGTTTGCCGGCCGAGCAGGCCGCCGATGCTTTCAGCATTGCACAACGCACGCACCCGCACCGGCTCTCCTGTTGGGAGGCGCACTACTAGGGCTCGCTGTTCTTCGCAGCAGACGGCGAGCCCGGTAAGCGTTCTTGTGGTGTGGTCGACCGCTGATGAGCAGATTTTTTGAACTCTAACTGAATCGCCTTAACTTCCTACTGCTGGTTGCTTCGAAAATACGCGTCAGGTGGGCCGTTCGACTGGGCCGTGAGTGGTTAGTCTGCGTTGATCCGCGGCTAGCAACAACTCTGAGTAGGCCGCCGATGGACACCGATCAATTCGGATTCTTTGAACTTTAGCTTCTCAGGGCCGTTCGACTGGGCCGTGAGTGGTTAGTCTGCGTTGATCCGCGGCTAGCAACAACTTGAGTAGGCCGCCGATGAACACCGATCAACGCGGATTTTTTGAACCGTAGCTTATCAGGCTGACTTCCTACGATACAGTAAAGCTGTGCCCGCGCGTGTGGGCCTGAGCCGGTAATGCTGGTCCCCGATCCGTCGGTCGTTGAGCGTGACGACCTCGACAAGAACATTCCGGAATTGCCCAACACCGGGGCCGTCTTTCTGGTGCGGGCGGGCGAGAAATCGGAATATCTAGCCAAGACCACCGCTCTGCGGCGCCGGTTGATGCGCATTCTTCCGGCCGATGCCGCAGGCCGGCGCTCTCTGAATTTGCGGAACGTGGTTACTCGGGTGGAATATTGGCTCACGGGCTCAAAATTTGAGTCGACGCTGATCCATTACGCGCTCGCCAAGCAGAATTTTCCCGGCGACTATCCGCGCATGGTGCGATTACGCTTTCCCGCGTACGTGAAGCTCCTGCTGGCGAACGAATTCCCGAGGACGAAAGTGACCACGCGGCTGGACGGTGGCCGGGGAATCTGTTATGGGCCATTCCTGACCCGTGGTAGCGCGGAAGCCTTCGAAAGCGGTTTTCTGGATTTTTTTCAACTCCGGCGCTGCCAGGAGAATCTGGAACCCCGGCCCGATCACCCCGGCTGCATCTACGGCGAAATGAATATGTGCCTGAAGCCTTGCCAGCAGGTAGTGGGCGTCGAGGAGTATGCGAGCGAAGCGAAACGCGTGGCCGAGTTCCTGTCATCCGACGGCAGCGTCTTGCTGCAAGGCGTCAGAGCGGCGCGGGATCGTCTCAGCGAAGAAATGCAGTTTGAAGCCGCCGCCCGCGAGCACAAGCGCTGGGAACAGATTCAACAAGTCTTGTCGTTGCGCGATGAACTGGTTTGCGATATCGAGCGGCTGTACGGCGTGGCGGTGACGCCTTCTCTTTCTCCCGGCGCGGTACGGCTATGGTTTGTTGCGAAAGGGGCCTGGCAGCCGGTCCGGGAATTTCCGCTGCAATCTCACATTTCTCTCGACCAGCGCCTGCGAGAGCTGGTCAACGGGTTGGAGCCCGCGTCCGTCTCCACGCTGGACCGCCAGGAGCATCTGGCGATCCTGGCCCGGTGGCGCTATTCGAGTTGGAGCGACGGCGAGTGGATTCGCTTTCCCTCATTAACCGAGGTACCATACAAAAAACTCGTGCGCGCGATCTCACGGGTTCACAGAACCGAGGAGACTTAAATGAAACTTGCCTGCCTAGCGCTTTTGCCGATCTTCGGCGTGCTATTGAGCGCCGCACCAGCACGGGAACCGCAACCGGAATCGAGCCTGAAAAAAGCGTTTCGCCGGCCCGATCAGAAAGGCTGGATCTTCGTTCATCTGGAGGGCTCGCCGGCCGAGATTGGCTATCAACACGGTTATCTGCTGGCGGAGGAGATCGAAGATACGCAGAAAGTGGTCAAGGCGGGTCTGGTTCACGATTCGAAAAAGGACTACGCGTTTTTCCGCACTGCCGCGGAAACCGTACTCTGGCCGCACGTCGAAGAACAGTATCGCGAGGAACTGAAGGGCATTGTCGCTGGTCTCAACGCCAAGAACGTCAATCTCGATCTTTGGGACGTAGTGGTTCTCAATGCATGGCTTGAACTTTCACCGTACTATGTCAATTACCATGACAAGGATCACAAAGTAGCCACGGCCGAGCACTGCAGCGCTTTTGTGGCGACGGGGAAATACACGAAGGATGGCAAGCCGGTGATCGCGCACAATAACTGGACCGAATATAAGGAAGGCTCGCGCTGGAACATTATCTTTGATATCGTGCCCGTGAAAGGACATCGCATGCTGATGGACGGCATGGCCGGCCTGATCCACAGCGGCGACGATTTCGGCATCAACGATGCGGGTATCGCCATCACGGAGACGACCATCGGCTATTTCTCGCACTTCGATCCCAATGGGATTCCGGAGTTTGTGCGGGCGCGCAAAGCGATGCAATATTCGGAGTCGATTGACGATTTCGCGCGCATTATGAAGAAAGGCAACAACGGCGGATATGCCAATAACTGGCTGCTGGTAGACAACCGGCGCGGCGAAATCGCCAGCCTCGAGCTGGGTTTGAAAAATGTCATTCTCAAGCGCTCCAAAGACGGTTATTTTGTGGGCTCCAATTTCCCCGCCGATCCCAAACTGATCCGCGAGGAGACCGATTTCCCGGTGGCCGACATGAGCGTGAGCGCTAATGCGCGCCACAAGCGCTGGGAGACGCTGATGGCGGAGAACAAGGGCAACATCGACCTGGCTCTGGCGCAAAAGTTCCTGGCCGATCACTACGATACTTTCGACAACAAAGAGCAGCCGGGAGAGCGGACGTTGTGCGGTCACATCGATCTGTCGCCGCGCGGATCGAAGCCCTGGGAACCGGCGTACGGGCCGGCGGGGGCGGTGCAGAACAAAGCCGCCGATTCCGCCATGATCGAGCGCATGGAACTGAGCGCGGCGATGGGGCATTCCTGCGGGCTGAATTTTAAGGCGAAGCAGCACATGGAAGAACATCCGGAATTCGCTTGGGAGAAAGATGTGCTGCGGGATCTGGATTCGCATCAGTGGACGGAGTTTGAGATCGCGCGGTAGGACGCGGCTGATCAGCGGGCCAAGCTGCCGCTTGCGCGGGTTAAACAACCCGCGGTTGCACGGGCTGGGGACTCGC
The DNA here is from genome assembly GCA_963836595.1 of Bryobacterales bacterium. GTDB lineage: Bacteria > Acidobacteriota > Terriglobia > Bryobacterales > Bryobacteraceae > DATFZA01. The sequence continues at coordinate 13,088 of CAWIKC010000001.1, read as the reverse complement.
CCATCGACAACCGAAGCGCAGGGCCGACGAGGGCGTCGGCCGCGCCAGGGGAACTGCTAATTGAGGTTAATGTACAAAACTCCTCGCGCGGGTTAATAACCCGCGGCAGATTGATAATCTGCCCCACATTCAAGGCTACTTTACGGCGGCGATCACGTCGTAAGGGCGCATCATTTCGTTATCTTCGTGCTCCAGAACGTGGCAGTGCCAAACATACCTGCCGACGTAGCCCTCAAAGCGAACAATGATGCGGGTGATCATCCTTGGATCGGCGCGCACGGTGTCCTTCCAGCCGGCTTCCTCCGGATCCGGCGGGACAACGGGCCCGGTGTAACGGATTTCTCCCGTGGTTGTGTAGAAGAATGGCTCGAAGCGGCGGCGATCGAGAATCTGAAAACGGACCATGTGGAGGTGGATGGGATGGGAATCATCGGTGGTATTGATAAAGCTCCAGATTTCGACCGAATCGAGCGCGGGATTTTCCGTTACCGGCATGTGCCAAGGCGTGTTGTTCAGCAGCATCGACATGGACTCGCCGGCCATGGTCTTGTTCTCGAGCAATGCGAGCTGCCTAGTCTTGATCGCGGCTTTCTCCTGAGTTCTTTTTACGGGACGAAGCGTGGCAGGCAGGGAACTGTTGTCGGAGGATTTGCGGGGCCCGACGCGGAATTGCATCACGAGGAACGAATCGTTCCGGAGAACGATCTCCTGGCCTTCCTGGCTGCTGAAATCGACGATCAGATCGGCGCGCTCAGCGGGCGCGAGAAGCGAGCGCTCTAGCGGGACCGGCGCTTCGAGCAGCCCTTGGTCGGAGCCGATCTGATGCATAGGCTGTCCGTTTGAGAGCGACAAATGGAAGAAGCGTCCGTTCGACGCATTCAATACGCGGAAACGATATTTGCGGGCCTCGACGTTGCAAAAAGGGAAGGCCTTTCCGTTGACCATCATGACGTCGCCGAACACCTCGGGAACCCAGGGCTTGGCAGGGTCGCCGGAGACGGGGTAATCTAACTGGCCATCCTGCCTGAGCAGGCGGTCGCAGATCACGAGGGGGAGTTCGAAAGGGCCCTTGGGAAGATTCAGAGCGTCCTCGAAATCGTCGCGGATGAGAAACAGACCGAACATTCCGGCATAGATGTTCAAACGGTTGATGCCCATGCTGTGGTCGTGATACCACAGCGCCGCGGGTTCCTGCTGGTTGGGATAGAAGTAGGTACGCGACTTTCCGGGCACATACCAGTCCTCGGGATACCCGTCGCTTTCGGGGGGCGCTTTCGCGCCATGGACATGGACTACGCCGCGAACTTCGGGCGTGCCTTTCTCAGCGCCATGCAGGCTGTGATCGATCGGAAGAAAATGCTTGTCCGGCAGTTGATTGGGCCATTCAATGAACAGACCATGGCCGCTGCGGGTCTCGATGGTCGGACCGGGCGAGGCGGCGCCATAACACCATAGGCGGGCCGGCGGAAGATCGCGGTGCAATTTGTACTGAACCTCCCGCATGGGAACGCGAAAGCAGGGAACTTTGAGCGCGGAACGATCCGGCGCGACGCGCAAGCCGACGGAACGGGCTGTCTCCGGGATGGGTAAAGGATCGACAAACTTAGCGAGCGAGCTTGCGTTCAGAGCCGGAGCGGCGGATGCCAAACGTGAGGCAAACGTAGTCAGACAGATGGAGTGGCCAAAGAAGGTGCGGCGTGTCATCAATTCAGGTTAAGGGGTGAGCCGCGCGCCAGTAGTAGTAGTCGATCTGGCGCGCGGCTATTAAGACTAAGCGAAAGTTGTGGTTCTAGCGCGTAGCGGAGTTGACAGCCGCCGGCCGCAGCAGCGGGTGCGGGTGCAAAGCGTTCCTGGGCGAAGCCGACTGGGTAGGATTCAGCGGAAGTCCGCTGGTCTCCGAGAGCAGGAATGCCGCTGTGTTGGGAGTTCCTTCAAAGTCAAACATATTGTCCAAGGGGCCGGCGACCGCGTCAAAGGAGCCCTGTCCGATTCGCTGGCCATACAGCCAGTTGTCTTCGATAAAGCGGGTAATCGAGCTTTGGTCGGTGATGGTGTGATCGACGAAATTGCTCTTGGCGTACGGAGAGATCACCATCAGCGGAAGCCGCGGACCATATCCGCAACGTCCCTGGGCGTGCGTGGCGCCGGAGGCGACGCCAGCGAGCGCTGCGGTTCCGGCGCCGCATTGACCATTTCCGGTCACCATATCGGCGCTGGTTACCGATTGATTCACCAGCGGCGGCATCTGGTGATCGTACCAGCCGTCGGAATCGTCGTAGGCGATGACGACAGCCGTGGACGACCAGTTGGGCAGGCCCTGGAGGTAATTGATCACGTGCACGACGAACTGTTGTTCGTCGATAGGATCGGAGTATCCCGCGTGTCCGTCCTGGAATCCAGGCGCCTTCAGAAAACTGACTGCCGGAAAGTTACCCGCGCTTACGGCCGCATAGAAGTCGTTGAGGTCATACTGATGGTTGGCGGCATCGCCGGCCTTTCCGATCATGGCAACCGAAGTGGGGCGCACGTGAGTAAGGTTGGCGGTCGATTTGTAGTATTGGAAGGGCTGGTGATGGGGAATATAGTCGGCCTTCTTCGAATTAGTGACGAGGGAGGTGGTGCTCCGCGAGCAGCCGGTTGTTCCATTGGGATTGGTTACGGTCAGATCGAAGCCTCCTTCGAAGAAACCCCAACTCACGCCAGCGGCGTTTAACAGATCGCCGACGTTCTTTCCACTCATGCTAAAAGTTTCGCCGGTGGTGGTAGAACACATGTCGCCCGCCGGATCGGCGTCGCTGATATCCGTCATTCCGCCTGACCCGTCACCGATCATGGCGCCGGTTCCATTGGTATTGTTGATGGCGCCATTGGTCTGGCCGGAAATCAGATTGATCGCCCCTACCGTGGACGGACCGAAGGTGGTGCCATAGGAGTTGTCGCTCATGGCGTAATGCTGAGCGTAATTCCACAAAGCAGTCACGGTATTGCCGTCGTAGTAGCCCATAACGAGACCCGTGGTCGCGCCGACCCCGGAGCCGGGCGGGGGACCGGCTGTGCCCGTTGCCATGGGGAACAAATCCATCAGTCCGCTGTGAAAAGCTATCTGTTCCGCGGTGTAGTCGTGATCCTGGTCGGCGGTGGCGGCCTGCGAGCGATCCAGGCGGAACGGCGCCGTGCTTCCGGATGCATTGGCCGAATTCAACACATTGGCGTTGTAGGTCAGTAGCGCGGGACCGAAGCCGTTGACGCTCGGTGTATTGGGGAAGGCGTAGAACGCTGGTTGGCCTTCGGGATTCATAGCAAACGGATAGGTGCCGAAGTAGTGATCAAAGGATATGTTCTCCTGGAAAATCACTACTAGATGTTGAATTGGCGACGCCGCGCCAGTGGCCGGCGCGGGCGTCTGAGCTTGGGCCACGCCTGATCCAGCGATCAAAACGGCAGTAATCAAAGCTCCGCCAAGCAGGATTGATAAGTTTCTTTTCATGTTCGCCTTTCTAGTCTCGGTGCTGCAAGATCGCCCTCGGTTAGCCTTCGAGTGGCTTAGAGGTCGAACACCCAAGTCTAGATATGTAACGTAAAAACGGAATGAAGATTGGATGAAGGCTGGATGAGAGACGGGAATCGAATCGGTTAAAGCGGCGGCGAACAGCTTCGCGATCGGTACAAGCAAGCTAACGAGCTCGGCTTAGGGTACGCCTGGGTCTGGGCGCTCATACAAAATTTCTACCCCGAGCGAGCGCAGTTCCTCCAACAGCGCCGTGTCCCGCGGTTGCATCCTGGTTCTGAAAGGACCGCGGGTGGCACTTTCGCCAGTGATAACTTCCTGGTCCGCGATGACGACGCTTCGAATGTGACCCGCGCGCGCTTCCGCGAGAAATTCCTGCCGGGAAAACTCGGGCAACGGCTTCGGAACCAGGCGAGCCGCAGCCCACCCAATCGCGATCGAAAGGATGCCGATGGCGACCAGGTAAGCGCGACGGCGTTTTGTCATGGTTTCGCCCCATGGGATCAATCGGCAATAGAACCGAAATCCCGTAGCCTGTCCGGCGCTCCGGACCCGCGGCATGGACGATAGTTCAAGCCGCAATATTGTCACGACTTCTCATCTACGGAGTCTAAGAAACCGGGCGGGTTCATGTCTTATTTGCCAATTCAGGATCACGGCGTCATCGGGAACCTACGGACCGTCGCACTGGTCGGTAATAACGGCAACATCGACTGGTTCTGTTTTCCGCACTTCGACTCGCCGAGTATTTTCGCGGCCATCCTCGACGACAAGAAAGGCGGACACTTTCACATCTATCCCGATCAAGCTGAAGTCACTCACAAACAATTTTATTGGCCGGGCACAAACGTGCTGGTCACACGTTTCCTGTCCGCCGATGGCATCGGCGAGATCACCGACTACATGCCGCTCGGTTCCACGGGACTCGATCGCCAGTTCAACGGTCTGATCCGCCGGGTAAAGGCGGTGCGGGGCGAGGTCGGCTTCAAGATGGAGTGTTTCCCGGCCTTCAACTACGCCCGCGATTCTCCGAGCATCAAGATGGTCGATGGCGGGGTGAAGTTTCACGGACCGGCGATCTCAATCGCGCTGGCTTCCGATGTCGAGTTGCAGCGGCAGGGCTCGGGCGTGGTTGCGGAATTCCGGTTGAGGGAGGGTGAGACGGCCAGCTTCGAACTGCATGATCTGGACAAAGAGGGCCGTGTCAGCATCTCAGCGGCGGAGACACAGGCGCTTTTCGAAGCGACCGTGAAGTATTGGCGGAACTGGTTGTCACGGTGCGTGCACAAAGGCCGCTGGCGCGAAATGGTGGAGCGGTCCGCGCTGGTCTTGAAACTGCTGGTCTTCGAGCCCACCGGCGCCATTGTTGCGGCGCCGACGTGCAGCCTGCCGGAGACAATTGGCGGCCCGAGAAATTGGGATTACCGCTACACCTGGATTCGCGACGCCTCCTTCACCCTGTACGCTTTCATCCGCATCGGATTTACGGACGAGGCGGCGGCATTTATGAATTGGCTGGATCAGCGTTGCCACGAAATCGAGAAGGACGGTTCGCTACAGGTGATGTATGGCATCGACGGCCGCCATCGGCTGGACGAAGAAGAGCTTTCTCATCTCGACGGCTTCAAAGGGTCGAAACCGGTGCGCATCGGCAACGCGGCCTACCAACAGCGTCAACTGGATATCTATGGCGAAATGACCGACGCAATTTACTTGTTCAATAAGTATGGGACTCCCATCTCTTATGAGCTGTGGTGTTACGTGCGCGGCTTGATCAACTGGGTCTGCGATCATTGGCGCGACAAAGATGTCGCGATTTGGGAGGTGCGGGGCGGTCCGCGAGACTTCGTCTATTCAAAGGTCATGTGCTGGGTGGCGGTGGATCGCGCTATCCGCATCGCAAACAAGCGCTCCTTTCCGGCGGACTGGAATCGCTGGTACACGACGCGCGATGAGATCTACGAAACCGTGATGCAGAAAGGCTGGAGCGATAAACGCAAAGCCTTCGTTCAATCGTATGACTCAGACGCTCTCGACGCGTCCCTGCTGATCCTGCCGCTGGTGTTTTTTTTGGCGCCGACCGATCCGCGCATGCTCAGCACGCTGGAGGCGATCGCCAAGCCACCGCGCGAAGGAGGACTGACAAGCGATGGCCTGGTGTATCGCTACGACGTCGAGAAGACGCCGGACGGAATCAAGGGCAGGGAAGGGACATTCAATATTTGCAGCTTTTGGCTGGTGGAGGCGCTGACCCGCGCCAGCGCGCGCGATCCGAAGAAGCTGGAAGAAGCCAATCTACTGTTCGAACAGATGCTCGGCTATGCCAATCACCTCGGGCTGTACGCCGAGGAGACCGGACCGGGTGGAAACGCGCTGGGAAATTTTCCGCTCGCTCTCACCCATCTGTCGTTGATCAGCGCCGCGGTCGATCTGGATCGCACATTAGAAGGGGGGACGTTTGGATGGAAGACGTGATACGCGTATAGAACTAACGGTACTAAAACGCCACTTTCCCGATTGCTTCCCGCCCGTCGTCCCGCTATAGTTGGGGACTGCACTTCCCCCGGATAGAGGCTTCCGTCTGGTAACCACGTTCATAAACAAAAGACGAAGCCCCGCTGAGGGAGATACAGTTGCAATCGCATCGCAATCACAATAGACTCGCAATTTTTGCGTCCATCTGCCTGGCGTCGTTCGCCAGCGCGGGGACTTTGGTATCCACGACATTCGCGTCCGGCACGGAGGGCTGGGACTCTTTTAGTTTCGTCGATAACGGCGAGCCCGAGTTCAACCGGGCCTACGGCGGGTCAAGCCCCGTCACCTACAATCCGGCGGTTGACGGCGCCGACGCTTACATCTCGGCTCAAGATCCCGACGAGGGATGGCAGTATTTCCGCGCAGGTCCGGCGTTTCTCGGCGACCAGTTGGCGGCCTTGGGTGGCACATTTGTGTTTGACATCGCCCGGCTGGACCAGTTTGACGATGCGATAAACGATCCGGAGCCGCCGCCGGTCGCCATCGCGAGCGGGAGTTTGGTTTTGGTGTACACCGGAAGCGTTCCCGTGCCGACCAGCGTTTTTACCACCGATACCATCCCTCTCGAGGCCAATGGATCCTGGATGATCTCCGACCCCGGTACCGGTGCGATTGGCGCGGCAGCGACGGAAGCGCAGCTCTCGACTGCTCTATCGAATTTGACGGGAATCTACATTCTGGGTGACTGGTTCTTCGGCGCCGGACCGGTTAACGGCGACACTTACGGCATTACCGATGTGAGCTTAAATGGGCCCGTGAGCGCGACGCCAGAACCGGTGACGGCTCTCCTTTGTGGGGGCGCTCTGCTGGGTCTTCTTATGCTCCGCCGCAGTCCCGTACACTGAAGGTAAGTGGAAGAAGAGGTCCTCGGCAAAGCATATGACAGCCGGCTGATGCGCCGGCTGCTGGGATATTTGCGTCCGTACACCAAGGTGGTTCTGGTCGCGCTGGTTTTCCTGTTCCTGAATGCAGGATTTCAGATTGCGGGACCGTTGTTGACCAAAATCGCGATCGACCGTTATTTGGAGCCGAGCCCGTCCCGACTGCACACACCGCTGGACCATTATCTTTCGCTTGACCCGTACACCGGGCTGGGCCAGATTGCGCTGATCTATCTGTTCACGATTTGCGCCGCGCTGCTGTGCGATTTCGCGGAAAGCTACATGATGCAGTGGACGGGGCAGAAGGCGATGTTCGACCTGCGCCGGCAGTTGATGGCGCAGCTCCAGCGGTTGGATCCGGCGTATTACGACAAAAATCCCGTGGGCCGGTTGGTCACGCGAGTGACCACCGATGTCGACGCTCTCAATGAACTCTTTTCTTCGGGTCTGCTCATGATTTTGGGCGACGTGCTGATGCTGAGCCTGGTGATCCTGACCATGCTTCAGCTCAGCCCCGGCATGACCGGGCTGCTGCTGGCTGTCATGCCGTTCGTGATTTGGGTCACGGTGCGATTCCGCAATACGGTGCAGCAGAGCTACCGCCGGATTCGCCTGGCCATTGCCCGCATCAACGCTTATTTGCAGGAGCATATCAACGGAATCGCGGTGCTGCAACTGTTTAATCGCGAAGACCGCAGCCGGGCCGAGTTTGAACGCATCAATCGCGATCACATGGAGGCTTTTAAAGACACCATCATCGCGTATGGCTGGTTTTATCCGATCGTGGAGTTTCTCAGCATGCTGGCGCTGGCTTCGCTCCTGGCCTATGGCGGTTTCCGGATTCGCGCCGGCGCTCTTTCTCTGGGAGTTCTGGTAGCATTTTTTCAATATGGATTGCGATTTTTCCGCCCAATTCAGGATTTGAGCGAAAAATACAACATTATGCAATCGGCAATGGCCGCCGGCGACCGGGTATTCAAGTTGCTGGACACGCCGTCGTCGATTCAGTCGCCGGCGCACCCGACACCATTTCCCGAAACGCCCTCGGCCATTGAATTCGATCATGTGTGGTTCGCTTACAAGAATGAAGACTGGGTGCTGCGCGACGTGAGCTTCCGGATCGAGCCCGGCGAGACCGTGGCGGTGGTTGGCCACACCGGCGCGGGTAAGACCACGCTGACCAGCTTGTTGCTGCGGTTTTACGATATTCAAAAAGGGGCGATCCGAATTGGCGGCGTGGATATTCGCGACTTCGATCTGAGAGAATTGCGGCAGCGGTTTGGAGTAGTCTTGCAGGATCCGCATCTGTTTACCGGCACGCTGGCGGCCAACATCCGCCTGGGCACGCCGGACATCTCCGACGAACAAGTGGCTGCCGCGGCTGGCCGGGTAAATCTGCTCGACTTTGTAGAGCGCCTTCCGGAGCGCTTCGCCTACACCGTTCGCGAGCGCGGCAGCGGGCTTTCGACGGGGCAAAAGCAGCTCATCAGTTTCGCCCGCGCGCTGGCGCACAACCCGCGGTATCTTATCCTGGACGAAGCCACTTCGAGCGTCGACACGGAGACCGAGTTTCGCATTCGCGACGCGCTGGCCAAGCTGGTGAAGGGCCGCACCTCGATCGTCATCGCCCATCGCCTTTCGACCATTCAGCGGGCCGATAGGATTCTAGTTATGCACCGCGGCCAGTTGCGGGAAAGCGGAACGCACCAGGAATTGCTGGCGCAGCGGGGAATTTATTGGAAGCTGTTCCAGTTGCAGTATAAGGATCAGGATGGGGTAATGAAAGGCGCGATGGAGGCGACTGAAGCGGCCGAGGAGTTTCGGCCGGCGCATTCGTAGTGCACCGGCACACGACCCAGCCCTTTGCCCTAGAATAGTATCAGATGTCTTCGCGAACGCTCGCTTCACGTCAGGGCGACAAGGGCCTTGAGGCACGCTTAACGCCAGCTCAAAAAAAACTGATCGAGCGGGCCGCTCATGTCCAAGGCCGGAGCGTAGGCGAATTCGTGGTCAGTTCGTTGCAGGAAGCGGCGAAGGAAGCCATAGCGAAACACACAGCTTGGAAACTCAGCGAAGAGCAACAGAAAGTTTTCTTCGAAGCACTAATGAGCCCGCCGGCTCCCAATGCGAGATTGAGATCCGCATATAAGCGGTATCAGAAATACCAGGCATCGACTAGCCAGTAGCCACGGCATCGGTTAACTTTCCCATCGAACCCTTCGGTCCTCAGCACGACCGGCCGAATTTCAGTTGTGGTAACGAGGCGCTGGACCGTTATTTCCAGGATTCGTGCGACTGCCGGAAGGAGAACGGATGTTCATTCCGATGGCAACCATAAAGACATTGATTGACTCACGGCTACGGCGAGCCCGCGGGAATTCGCAGCGTCTTTTCCTTGATCCGCGGCCACTACTTCGCAGCCGGCGGCAGCACCGGCCAATCATACTGCGGTTGAATATCGACCGGCACATTCTTAACGGCGTTCAGCGCGGCATGCAGTTCCGCGGGCATTTTGTCATAGCGCGCGAACCAGCGCTCGGCACGCGCGGCATCGCCGGTAGCTTCAATTTCCAAAAGCTCCTTGGCTAATTCCGAAATCGCGGCCGGCATTTTTTCAAAACGAACCCGGTACCGGCCGCCGGCGCGCTCAATCGCTCCTTTCTCCGACAGGAAATTGAACTCCATCATCTCGCCGCGACCATGCGCTTCGGCCACGCCGAAACGGACGGTGCGGAAAATACCAGCGACGTAAGAGGCGTAATATTCCTCCAGACGCGCCGCCGGAAGGGCCTTGTGGTCCACCAGCCACTTCAGACCGTACATGCCTACTACGTCGGCCTTCGATTCTTCCAACCCCGCGAAAATCGGGCCAATGGCTTCGCGGATGTCCCGCTGCTTACCATTTTGGCGCGCGTACACGGGACCGAGGCCGTGGCAGATCTCATGCAGCACGACGGCCGCCAGATAACCTTCGGCGGAGGCTTGGGCCGCTTGTTTCGAGTCCATGACCTGGCGGGCGAGCGGAAGAATGATCACGTTCACCCGCGCATCCATAAAATTCTTGAAGAATATCTTTTTCGATCCGGCTTTTTCATGGATGCGTGGATCGTTGGGGAGATTATCAGCCACCGCCTGGTAGCCATGCAGCAGGTCGCCCGTGCGGAAGGGAGCGTCCATCACTTCCATGGGCGAAAGATGACCACGCTTGGAAGGCCGGTCTTCCGGCGCGAGGGGAAGCGCGTCTTGAATATCGGCGACGTATTTCTCGTACAGGTCCAGCTTGGCGCTCTCGGGTTGATTTCGAATCAAAACAGAAGCGCCGTAGGATGTCTTTACACCCAGCAGATCGTCCAGGTAGGTTTCCATGGGCGCGAAAATCAAATCGATTTTCGGCTTGGCCATTTCGAGCCACGCCAAGTCGCTTTGATAGTAGTTATCGTTCAATAACGCGTCCGCGCGGAGGCGCAGATATTTGGCGAATTTGGCGTCGGAAGTGAGAACAGACGCTTCGCGCAGCAAGCGGGAAGCAGGTTCCAGATAACGCGCGTAGGCGACGTGGTATGGGATCGTTACCAGTTGGTTGCCCTTGCGCCGGACGACGGTGAACGGATCGTAGATGGCTTGTTTCTGGTCCGGATGCGCCTTGACGTAGGCTTCCATCTGCGCCTTGGTGAGGTCGGGCGGATAGAGATTCCGGCCTGGCGGCATGGGAGGCGCGTCCACAAAAGGCTGGTTGTTGTCCAGCAGGCTGTAGCGGCTGCCGTTGATCATGATCAGGCGCTGAATGCGGGAATCCTTGGTGGTTTGATACAGCTTGAGGGCGTCCGGGTCGCCTTGTTCCCAATAGATTCCTTCCAGCCAACGGCACGCCTCCACCAGTTTTAGGACGATCTGCTTTTCTTTCGCGTCCAGGCCTTGCGTGTCAAAGTGCATGGGCAGGGGTTTCCATTGAGCGAGCGTGGAATCGAGGTCCAATGCGCCGAGCGGCAGGGCTAGGAGGAACGCAAGCGGCAATCTCATTTGCTTAACAGGATAGCGTGCGAAGATTTTAGGCATCGCTCGCGTCCGCTCCCTCACGGTCGCGGCTCGGTATCGGTTGAAGCGCGCCGGGCGTTAAGTGACGGCACGTGCTCGCGGGCGAATTGACGGCGCGCATGCGGATCGAGTGACATCGCGCACGCGGGTCAAGTGGGGGCACGCACCTGGGGTCGAGTGACGGCAGGCACACGGGTGTGGAGTGACGCGCGCACGCGGGCGGCGAGTGACGGCGGGCACACGGGTGCGGAGTGACGCGCGCGCGCGGGCGGCGAGTGACGGCAGGCACACGGGTCTAGTGACGGCGGGCACACGGGTGTGGATCCAATACGACTTCTTGTCCGATTGTGAGGACTCATCTCGCCTGCTCGCGAAAAGACGAGAGCGCGCCTATTACAGTCATCGCGCTTTCACCACCTGTGCCGTTTCATCTCTTGGGAAAGTGAAGAGCTCGACGAGCGCCCTCACGCGCTCTTTCTGACGGCTGCGCGGAAATCGCTTGGTTCTTGTCAGCTCGGCGATACCATGGAGGCTCGCCCAAAACAGTTCCGATAGAACCTCTGGCTTCGAGCTCTGCCCCTGAAACAACTCCAGGACTTGGGAAAACGCGAATCGCAACTCCGGAGGAGTAGCCGCAGTCACCGAAGGGTACGCTCAGGCTGAGCGAAAACATCACTTCATACAGTGCGGGTGAAGACGACGGCGAACTCCAGATATGCGGCCGCGACCGATTCGACCGTATTTCCACGCTTAACCCGTTTCCGTGCCTTCTCCAAAGCCAGGCCTATCTCCTGGAAACCCTCGATAGCAACCGCGGCGAGAACCCCTTCGCGGCTTCCAAAATGAGCGTACAAGACGGGTTGGCTGTATGAAATTTCGTCGGATAGCCGCCGAACGGTTACGTTGGACCACCCTTCAAGCTCCGCGATTCGTCGTGCGGCACTGATAATTTGTGCCCGGCGGGCCTGCATGTCACGCAGTTTTCGTTCCGCAATTCGGTTTGCTGCCGCTTTCGTTGCCATTGATAGAAATTATAGCGCCGCTAGAATTCCTGGACGGTTGAAACTTTCTCAGATGCGTGGCATCATATGTAGCGTTGCTAGATTTTCTAACAAGGAGATATGGAAATGACACCACGAGCCAAGGCAACCGTGGACTTGCCCCAGTCAAACCAGGCAACGTTTGTTCCCGCAGGAGCTGGCACAGCATACTGGGGCCCCGGTGAGTTGATGACGTTTCTCATCACCAGCGAGGAGAGCGGCGGCGCGATCTTCATGTCAGAGATCTCTGTCGCTCCCGGCGGAGGCACCTCACCCCACATCCATCAACACGAGGACGAGGCGTTCCGTCTGCTCGAAGGCACGCTGACGATCCAAGTGGGCGGGGATACTATCACCGCGTCCGCTGGAGATTTTGCTTTTCTTCACCGTGGAATCGCTCATTCATTCAAGAACGCAGGCGACTGCGACGCGAAGGCGCTGGTCCTAATCACTCCCGCGGGCCTTGAGGGCTTTTTCGCGGAAGTATTCGAGCCTGCGACGGATCGTTCCGCGGTGCCGCCGTCTGCCACTAAAGAGATGATGGACCGGGCGCGCGCGGCGGCCCCCAGCGTACGGACTGGAGCTTCTTCCACCTGCATAACGAGTTCCATCGGATTCCACGATTCTCTAACAAGGAGATATTCTATGCACAACGCTATTCCGCTTCCTGGCCGTTCTGGTCGCTGTTGGGATCATGGCGATCGGTTGTTTCTACCTTGTATCTCCTGAACGAGTCTCAGGATCATTCGGTCTTAAGCCGCCGGCACCCGATGCTGACACTCGTGCCTGGCTCCGTCTGAAAGGAATCCGGGACCTGGCATCGGGACTGGCCCTGCTGACCATGATGCTGACCACGGACAGCCGGACGGTCGGCATAGTTCTTCTCGTTTTCGCCATCATTCCTTTTGGCGACATGTCCACCATTTTGGTGTCTGGAGGGCGAAAGACCACGGCGTTCTCCGTTCATGGCGTGACCTGCGCGGTGATGCTCTTCGCCAGCCTTTTGTTGATCCATGCCATTTAAGCCGCGATGGTAGAAGGAGGAGGGACGATGAATCATTGGATGTGGACGGTATCTCTAGTTGGCAT